>NZ_CP096420.1:0-4505210 GCF_054161475.1 Arthrobacter sp. R1-13
GGTGCCCAGTTGCGCGGCGACGACGTCGTGGAGCACTTCTTCGTCACCACCACCCACCACTGGCTCTTGTTCTTCACCAACCTGGGACGTGTTTACCGTGCCAAGGCCTACGAGCTGGCTGAAGCCGGCCGCGACGCCAAGGGCCAGCATGTGGCCAACCTGTTGGCGTTCCAGCCCGACGAAAACATTGCCCAGGTCCTGGATCTCAAGGACTACCAGCATGCGCCGTACCTGGTCCTGGCCACCAAGCGCGGACTTGTGAAGAAGACGCGGCTGGAGGATTACGACACCAACCGTTCCGCCGGTGTTATCGCCATCAACCTGCGCGACGGCGATGAGCTGGTATCGGCACAGCTGGTTTCGGAAACAGATGATCTGATGCTGGTCTCACGCAAGGGCCAGTCCATCCGCTTCACGGCGACTGATGATGCCCTGAGGCCCATGGGCCGGGCAACATCCGGAGTTACGGGCATGAAGTTCCGTGAGGACGACGAACTCCTCGCTGCCAACGTCATCACCGAGGGATCCTACGTATTCATCGTCACCGACGGCGGCTATGCCAAGCGCACGGCTGTCGAGGAATACCGCCTTCAGGGCCGCGGCGGCCTTGGCATCAAGGTGGCTAAGCTCGCAGAAGGACGAGGCGATCTTGTCGGCGCCCTGATTGTTCAGGAAGAGGATGAGGTTCTGGTGGTCATGGAGGGCGGCAAGGTTGTCCGGTCCTCCGTTGCGGGCGTCCCGGCTAAGGGCAGGGACACCATGGGTGTGATCTTTGCCAAGCCTGACAAGAATGACCGCATCATCGAGGTAGCCAGGAACAGTGAAAGAGGTATTGAGGCCGAGGACGGCGCCCTGGATGAGGACGCTGACGAAGCCGGAAGCCTCGCTGACGGCGCGGGGGAAACTCTGGCTATTGCCGCTGATGACGTAACGTTGGCTGAAGATAACGGATCACATGAGGGATCCGCAGAAGCAGAATCAGTACTGTCCCTGCCGTCCGATGCTGAATCGGACGAGGATGTGCTGGACGAAGACACTACCGGAGGTAACGAGTGAGTAATTCCGACTCATATCCCAATCCGAGCAGCGGCGTTCCAGGCGGAACCCGTCAGCCGGTGACCGCTCCGCGGGTGAATGCCCCAGTGCGTCCGCAGCAACGACCCAGCACACCAGGTGCGCCGGCGCAGCGGCCTCCCGCTCCAGGTCAGCGTCCTGCCGCTCCCGGACAGCGCCCCACAGCCCCCGGCCAGCGTCCTGCAGCAGGGCAGCGTGCGGCTGCACCGGGCCAGCGGTCCGGCCAAAGCACGGCGGGGCTCATCAAACCTGCTCCGAAGGCAAAGGTCCGCAGGGCCCGGCTTCTCGTCAGCAAGGTTGACCCTTGGTCCGTGTTGAAGATGGCCTTCCTGCTGTCCGTAGCGTTGGGTATTGTCACCGTGGTCGCGGCAATTGTCTTGTGGACCGTGCTTGACCTCACAGGTATCTTCGATCAGGTGGACAGCTTGCTGGGCACCCTGGCCGGTTCCGAAGGCGGCGGCTTTGAATTGAAGAAGGTCGCATCCCTGGGACAGGTGGCGTCCTTTGCGACGATCATCGCCGTCGTGAATGTGGTCCTTCTGACTGCACTGTCCATGTTGTCCGCGGTGCTTTACAACATCTCGGCCACCCTGGTGGGCGGTATCGGCGTCACTTTGACGGACGATTAAGAGCTGATTTTCCACCCCAAAGTCTCGATTTGAGATCGGGCCGGGATGTGCTGTAAAGTCATATCTCGGCCCGATGAGGCATCGGGGCGTATAGCTCAGGCGGTTAGAGCGCTTCGCTGATAACGAAGAGGTCCCAGGTTCAAGTCCTGGTACGCCCACGGAACCTGCACAGGTTCAAGGAAAGATTCAGGTAAAACTGAGTCGGAACGGGGTGCATGTGAAGAAGTTGCTGGTTGTTGCAGCGGCGGTCGCAGGCGTCCTGCTCTACAGGAAAGTGCAGGAATCCGAAGCCCGGAAAACAGTCTGGAGCGAATCAACCGATACGGTTGACTAGCACGGACACCCGGTCCGGAAGCTGGCAAAAGGCTTCCTGGAACTGGGGTATGATTGACGGGTTGCTTCTTATGGGGGCATGGCGCAATTGGTAGCGCACCTGCTTTGCAAGCAGGGGGTTCGGGGTTCGAGTCCCCGTGCCTCCACCGTAAGAATGAGTCCCGGCCAGCAATGGCCGGGACTCATTGCTTTAACAGTTGGCCGTGATCGGCCGGGCTACAGTGGGCAAGTGACGTTTCTCATCGCGGCACTTGGGGTGCTCGGCGTAGCCTCCTCAGGACCGCTCATCGCCGCGACCCTTGGTGCCACAACTGTCAGTGCTCTTGCCATAGCTTTCTGGCGCAATGCAATTGGTGCCGTTGTCATGGTGGCTCCGGTAGTGGTCCGGGATCGGCGCGAGCTGGGGCGGGTCAAGGCGTCCGAGTTCCGCTGGTGCTTTATTGCCGCGGTTGCTCTGGCCCTGCACTTCGCCTGCTTCATCACGTCCCTCCAACTGACGTCGGTGGCCGCTGCCACAGCCCTCGTCTGCCTGCAATCCGCCTGGATTGCTGTCTTTCAGCTGTTCCGCGGAATCAGACACAGCTGGACTGTGCTGGCAGGGTTGGCGATTGCCTTTGTTGGCATCGTTGCGATCACGGGCTTCGATATGGGAAGTTCACCGGAGGCGCTGGCAGGAGACCTGCTGGCAGTCGCTGGAGGTGCATTGGCAGGCTTGTACACCCTAGCTGGAGGAAAGGCCCGGCAGACCATGACCACAGGCTCGTACACAACCCTCTGTTATGGAATGTGTGCCGCCGTGGTAGCAGTGCTGGCCTTGTTCTCCGGCCAGCCTCTCATCGGGTTCGAAGCTGCCGGCTGGTTGGGTATCGCCGCCATCACAGTCTGCGCGCAGTTGGTGGGCCACACCGCGTTCAACCATTTGTTGGCGACCATGAGTCCCCTGTTGGTATCGATGATCATCCTGCTCGAGATCCCGGGCGCAGCTTTGCTGGCAGCCCTGTTCCTGGCGGAGACGCTGCCCGCCGGCACCTACGCCGGCCTGGCTCTGATCCTGGTGGGCCTCGCCGTCGTCGTCGCAGGACAGCGCAGTTCGGCCCGGAAAGCAGTGCCCCGGCTCGCGGAACTTGGTACGGACTGATCCGGGGAATGCCCGCGAGGGCTATTGGCCTCCGCGGGTCTTGGGCTGGGCAGTATTTACTGTGTGGATAGCCCGCAGTAGCTTGGCCGGGAAATAGACCGAGAAGAACACCACCATGGGAGCCTTCAGGGCCATTTTCTTCACGTTGTGCGCTTTATAGGTGCGGTCAAAGCGCGTTACGTAGTAGCGGTAGTCCCGAGGCGAATCCTCCAGGCGCCGAGCCGACATTCCGGACACCATCTGGGGCCAGTACTGAACCTTGAGTTCGTGGTCTGCCAGGTGGAGCGAAAGGTCGATGTCCTCGTGCATCTCATCTTTTTCGTCCCGGCACGTCTCCTCGCGGATGGTTTCCCACGCCGAGCGGCGCATTGCCATGTTGGAGCCGAAGAGGAAGTGGTACTGGTGTTTGGCCAGTTTGAGCATCAGCTGGCGCATCTTGTCATCGGCCTTGAGCCCGAATCGGCGCATGGGCATGTCGTAGTAGACCACGGGGCCAGTTGCGGCCTGGACGGACGGGTCCTTGAACGCTTTTTGAACCTGTTCCACCCAGTCAGGCTCGAGGACCGAGTCCGCATCGATACGGCCCAGAATGTCGCTCCGAGCGTGATCCAGTCCGAAGTTCCTGGTGGGGATCAGGCCCTGTTCCTTGTGTTGACTGAGGAGGATGATGGGACTTTCGGGATATTCGAGCTGCATCTGCCGAACGATCTTGGCTGTGCGGTCCTTGGACTTGTTGTCCACCACGATGATTTCGTCGGCAGGAACAGATTGGTATACGGCAGCGATCAGGCATTGCCGTATGACGCTCTCCTCATTGAAGGCCGGGATAACGATGGAAACGCTCGGCAGGGGGTCAGCGTTCGAGGTATCCTCGGGGGCTTTATCGGGTGACATCAGTCCAAATTTAGCACTGATAGGTTTGTCCTCGGCCGGTACTGGACGGTAGCCGAGTGCAAAAAGGGCCCCGCCTCGGCGGAGCCCTTTCCTGCTTTCCACCCGCTGCGCGGGTGGTGTCAGTTACTTCTCTGTGGGCTTTTCCGCTTCACTGGTTCCGTTTGTGTTCATACCGGCGGCGATGTTTTTCACAGCAGTCTTGGCATCCGTGGCCACCTTGGCACTGGCGTCCTTGGCGGCCTCGGTGGCGTCACCAGCGGCCGAGGCAACGCCGCTTGAGGAGGCGGCTGCTTTGTCAGCGACGTCGGCAACTTCCTCACCAGTATCTGCCACTACACCGGTTGCTGCATGTTTGCCATCGGCAAGGGCATCCCCCACGGACGTCGCGGGAACCGGAGCAGGTGTCACCGGGGCGGTGCCAACAGGGGTGGGCGTCTTCCAGGGATCTTCCACCGGCTTGGAAGCCTTCCAGGCCGCGACACCGGCTGCTACGGCGGCAGCGATCACTCCGAAGATCAGCAAACCGCGGTTCTTTGACTTCGGGGCTGCGGCCTTTTCCTTGGTGACGGCGCGTGTGGCTTCAGCAGCGGCGGCCTTCAGCTGGTGGCTGGTGGTCTGCGCCTGCTCCTGGATGGTGTGAACAATTCCCACGTCACCGAGCTTCTGTGCCACTGCGTCCACCCGTGCCGGAGCATTCTCCAACGTGCGATGGACGACTTCGGATGCCTGGCCGATCTGGTCTGAAAGTCGCGGCAGGTATTCCACAACAACGCGGTCGCGGGCATTGGTGATAACGGGGGTGGCCTTATCCAGAGCCTCGTGAAGCCGCGGAGTAGCGCCCTCTACTACGTCATGGATCTTCGGCGCCAAGGTGGCCAGGCCATCCTGGATACGGGGGGTGACGGTGGCAACGCCGTCGGCCAGGTTATGGGCCGCCGACTTCAACCCTTCCTGGATCTTGGGAGAGGCGGTGTCAATGCCATGCTGCAGGCGGGGAACTGCCCAGTCCACCGCAGCCTCCACGCGGGGGCCGGCCCAGTCCTTGGCATTCTCTACTGCGGAGCTCACTGAGTGCTCCACGTCGCGGGCAATACGATCCGATTTCTTCACAACTACCTCCCGATTAATGTGGCGGTTCTTTCGTTAGCCTACGTGGATTGAACCTCACCGGCTATTCTTCACTGGCAATTCCGACGGATTTCACCCAGCGCGGAACTCCCTTCCAGACTCTTTGCACCCGGACCCACCATGGAAGAATGGCTTTATGACTGCCATCGCAACTGCAAAAGCAACCATTCACACGAGCCTCGGCGACATCGTCGTCGACCTCTTCGGAAACCACGCGCCTAAGACCGTCAAGAACTTCGTCGGACTGGCAACGGGCGAGCAGCCCTGGACGCACCCCGAAACCGGTGAGGACAAGACCGGTACCCCGCTGTACAACGGCACCATCTTCCACCGCATCATCAAGGACTTCATGATCCAGGCCGGCGATCCGCTGGGACGCGGCGTGGGTGGACCGGGTTACAAGTTCGACGACGAAATCCATCCTGAACTGACGTTCAACGAACCTTACAAGCTGGCCATGGCCAACGCCGGAATCCAGATGGGCAAGGGCACCAACGGCTCACAGTTCTTCATCACCACCATCCCCACCGACTGGCTGCAGGGCAAGCACAGCATCTTCGGTGAAGTTGCTGACGAGGAATCGAAGAAGGTAGTTGACGCGATCGAGGGTGTCCGTACCGGCATGGGCGACCGTCCCGTCGAGGACGTCACCATCAACAGCATCGACATCGAACAGCTCTGATTCAGCTCCCATGAGTTACGGAATACCGGCGGCCGAGCCGTCCGCCCAGATCCCGGTTTGCCCCAGGCATCCGGACAGGCCTTCTTACGTCAGGTGCCAGCGCTGCGGCCGGCCTGCGTGTCCGGAGTGCCAGCGGGCGGCCGCCGTCGGGTTCCAATGCGTTGATTGCGTCAATGAAACAGCACGGACGACGCCGGGTGTCAGAACCGTTTATGGCGGCGCCGTTGCCACGGGCCGGCCGTTGGTGACGTTCGCGATTATCGCGGTCTGTGCATTGGTGTACGTGCTGCAGTGGGTAGTTCCCGGACAGTTCGTCATCAGGCAGTTTGCGTACAACAACTTTTTCATCAGCCCGGAATACGGACAATTTCAGCCCTGGCGGATGCTGACGGCGGCCTTCCTGCATTCCCCCGGGTTTATCCTCCACATTGTGTTGAACATGTACATGCTGTGGATGTTCGGCCAAGCGTTGGAACCGCTGCTGGGCCGCGCCCGGTTCCTCGCCATCTATCTCCTCTCTGCCGTTGGTGGATCCGTTGGTTATCTGCTGCTCAATCCCATCTTGGTACCCGGACAGCAGGGTCTCGTACCCGTGGTCGGTGCTTCGGGTGCAATCTTTGGACTCTTCGGCGCCATGCTGGTGGTTCAACGGCATCGTGGCGGTGATACAAGGCAACTCTGGGTCCTGATCGCAATCAACGGGGTCATTGGATTCATTGTCCCGGGCATTGCGTGGGAGGCTCACCTGGGTGGGCTCGTGACGGGTGCGGCATGCGCCGCCGCTGTTGCGTATGCACCAAAGGGCAAGCGGCGGGGGCTCCTGCAGGCCGCTGGACTTGTGCTGGTACTGGTGGCTCTGGTGGCCCTGTCCTGGTTCCGGGTGGCAATGGCTTAAGTTCACCCACCCAAATCAAGATGCACTTATCCCCCGGTGGCCTTCGGCCACCGGGGTTTTTTGTGGCTCTGATTATCCGGCCGATGTGAGTGGGAATAGACGGGCTGCCGGTTCAATGCACTTTATCCACAGGACTTATCCACATTGTGAGTAACTTACATGGCTGTAGTTCAGGTCCTTGGGCGGGACAGAAGCCCGTTGCTGGCGGTTTTCCACGAGTGGCAGGCAGTTTTGTCCCCAACTGTGGATAACTAGGGACGCCCCGACTGTTGTTAAGTGGACAACTTCTCCGGCCTTCAAGCTCCCTTGTGAATATTCCAAGGATGCCTTGGAGCTCGAATCCGCAGGGTTATGCACAGGTGTTAATAACGCGGGCTGTCAACCGGTTCGGGGTATTCCGTGCCAGTAGGCGGAACATAGAGGTGAGTAGCGGATACCAGTAGACGTTATCCCCAACTGTGGATAACTTTGTGGAACTTCTGTGGATAAGAAGTACCGTAGCCCGCACCGCTGGAAAGTTTTCAGAAGCTCCTTGGATATCCACAGGCGAATCCACAGTGTTAATAACTTACGAAAATGTGATTACGTGCCGGAACTTCAGAGTTGTGGCTTCTATCAGGGGCCCATCACACATGGTGGCCAGAGCTTATGCACAGTGTGGATAACTTTGCCCACAGCAAACGGGGTAAGCATTTCAGCGAACCGTCACGGCTTTTACGGAGGGCCGTGGTTACGAACTCCAGATGCCCGAGGAGCCTCTCCTGTGGCTGTCCACAAGGTGGGTGTCGATCATCCCGATGGCTTCCATCAGGGCGTACATGGTGGTTGGTCCAACGAACACAAATCCGCGCTTGCGGAGGGCCTTGGACAGGGCGATTGATTCAGGCGACGTCGTGGCGGTCTCTGCGAGCGTCTTCGGCTGGGGTGTCGTTGCAGGTTTGAAACCCCACACTAGGTCCACCAGGCCGCCGTCGGGCCTTAGCGCAATGGTGGCCTGGGCATTCGTGATGGCTGCACGGATCTTGAGCCGGTTCCGGACGATTCCGGAATCCAGCAGCAGCCGTTCGACGTCGGCCTCCGTGAAAGCGGCGACAGTCTCGGGGTGGAAGTTGTGGAAGGCTGCCCGGAAAGCGGGACGTTTCCGCAGAATGGTTGCCCAGGAGAGTCCGGCCTGAAAAGCTTCAAGGCTGATGCGCTCATACAGACCCTGCTCATCCCGAACGGGAAGTCCCCATTCGGTGTCGTAGTACTCCCGCAGCAGCGGGTCGCTGGCCGCCCACGGGGGTCGCGCCAATCCGTCGTCGCCGACGACGGTGCCGTTGCCTTCAGCAGTCATGCTTCAGCTGTCCCCGTCCAAGGCTGTGGACGAACACGTCAGGTGTTCAGGAACGCCAGCGCGTGGTCATGAGGAAGCCGAGAATGGCGATGCCAAATCCCGCGACAATATTCCAAGACTCCCACTCAGCAACCGGGAGGGTGCCTTCGCTGATGTAGTACGTGATGATCCAGAGCAGCCCGATGATCATCAGGCCGAACATGACCGGCTTGAACCACACCGGGTTTGGCTTGTAGGCCTGCGCTGCTGCCGGCTGTGCCGCGGATGCAGTCCTCTTGCGTGGCTTTGACTCGGGCACGGGTCCTCCTTGGCGGGCTGAATCAAGAGTGGCGCCCTTGGCTTGGTATCCTGCAATGAGGAAACGCCGGCGGTCAGTGCCCTCTTGGTCACGTCTGAATTCTTACTAGCAGCCAATTCTAGCTGTAATTCAGCCGGTGCCGGTGCCGCCGCTCACGCCGAAGGGGAGAATCAGTGCTGTTGCAGGAGAAGGAGACGCGCGTTGCTGTGCCACCGCCGCGCGCCGGTGTTCTCCGCACTGCTGTCCAGGTACTGGGTGAGCTGCTCATTACGGCGGGGGTCATCCTGCTGCTGTTCGTGGCTTGGCAACTATGGTGGACCAACGTCGAGTCCGATGCCAAACAGAGCGAAGCAATAAAGAACTTCGTCCAGGAACTGGGACCGCCCGCTCCCGCATCTGCAGCGCCTGCGAATCCGGCAGATTATGGACCGCCGGTGGTCTCGGAGCCTCCAAGTCATGGCGGAACAATCGGAATCATGTACGTTCCCCGCTTCGGAGCCGACTACACCCGGCCGATCGTCCAGGGTACGTCCACCGATGTCCTGGATACCCTTGGACTGGGCCACTACAAGAACACGTCCATGCCGGGAGCCGTGGGGAATTTTGCGGTGGCAGGCCACCGGCAAACCCACGGCGCGGTACTGGACAACATCCATACGCTCGTTCCCGGGGACAAGATCTACGTCCAAACGAAGGACGGATACTACGTCTACGTTTTCCGTAACAACCAGGTTGTGTTGCCCACCAGCACGGACGTTCTCCTGCCAGTACCGGCCCAACCAGCGGCAACACCGACCGAAAGCTTCCTGACCATGACCAGTTGCAACCCACGCTTCGGGGCGCAGGAGCGCATCATCGCTTACTCCGTGCTCGAACGATGGCAACCTGCCTCGGCAGGACCGCCGGCCGAAATCGCCGCGCAAGTGGCCAAAGCCCGCGGGGAGGGTTAAGGTGTACGGCTGGTTATTCCGCCACCTTCCCGGGCCCCTGTGGCTGCGCATCCTGACATCGCTGGTGCTCGCCGCCGCGGCAGTGGTCCTGATGGTTCAGTTTCTGTTTCCCTGGCTCTCACAGTTCACCCAGTTCACCGACTCAACGATTGGTTCAGTAGCCCAGCCATGACTACCAAAATCCTCGTCGTAGACAACTACGACAGCTTCGTTTACACCCTGGTTGGTTATCTCCAGGAGCTGGGGGCGGAAACCACGGTGGTCCGAAACGACGACGTCACCCTCGCCGAGGCCATTGAGCTGGCTGAGACCCGTGACGGTGTACTGGTCTCCCCCGGCCCCGGCACCCCGGCTGAGGCAGGTGTCTGCATTGAACTGATCAAGTGGTGCGGAGATCAAAGCAAGCCCATGTTCGGAGTTTGCCTGGGCCATCAGGCCCTTGCCGAAGCGTACGGCGGAACAGTAACCCATGCACCTGAGCTGATGCATGGAAAGACCTCGCTGGTTGAACATCACGGGACAGACGTATTCCTGGGTCTGCCGTCTCCGGTCACCGCCACACGTTACCACTCCCTGGCAGCGGTACGAGGGACCATTCCGGACGTCCTGGAAATCACTGCCGAAACAGCAACGGGTGTGATCATGGGGCTGAGGCACCGGAGTGCGCCTTTGAGCGGGGTGCAGTTCCACCCGGAGTCCGTTCTGACAGAAGGCGGATACCAGATGCTGGGGAACTGGCTGGAGTCCTTGGGAATGACCGGGGCTGCCGCTCGTGCCGGGAAATTGAGCCCGCTCATTAAGCACTGAGGCCTCAAGCACTGAGGCCTGCGGGCCGGCCTGCCCAGAGGGTGTGGCCAACTTATCGGCCTGCTCTGGCTGCGCCGGCTTACTGAGTGGACGGTCCTACTTTTTGGAAGGCGTGGCCGACGGCGTGGGGCTCGGCGTGGGCGGCGGTGCGGCCTTCGCCACGGTCACAGTTATTGTTTTGCCTTGTTCTACGAGAGCGTTAAGCGGGTCGCTTTGCTCCGTCACTCGCCCGGGTTCAACCTGGGAATTTTCGACTTCCCGAAGCGCCATCACCAGACCGAGGTTCTTCAGTGCCGCCTCAGCCTCGGCCTTGGGCAATCCACGCAGTTCCGGCATGGAGACCTTTCCAGTGGAGACCACGATCTCCACTGTGCTGCCTACTGCCACCACTTGCCCCGGGGCAGGATTGGTGGTGATGACGATCCCCGCAGGAACAGTGGCGCTATTGGCCATGGTGGTTGCCGGTGCCCCTGCAAGGCCAGATTGGCGGAGGACGTCCCGCACTGCAGCCTCCGTTCTCCCCGCCAGGCCTTCAGGGATCTTTACGGCACTGGGACCCTCGGAAATGTTCAGGATGACATCTGAATCGGGATCCAAGGACGTCCCGGCAGCCGGAACTGTTCCGATCGCGAGTCCCTTGGCAATGTTGTCGTGCTGGACGCGTTTGATCTGCGGACTCAAGCCGGCGCCGTAGAGCTTTTGCAGGGCTTCAGACTCAGTCAGCGAAGCCACCGCCGGGATATCCACCTGAGCTACCGGAGGTGGGGGCTGATTAACAATGCTGTAAACCCACGCGCCGCCGCCAGCCAGCACCAACAAGGTGAAGATGACCAAAGTGGCGATCCACGTCCGACGCCGGGATCTCTGCCTCGGCGTACGCTCGCGTTCCGGTTCAAAGTTGAGCGGCAGTTCCGCTGCCCCGCGCGAATCGTAGGCTGCGGCAGAGCTGACCGAAACGGCGCCTTCTTCTCCGGAGGTGTCACTCAAAGGCCTGATCCTGCCGCTGGGCGACTCGTCGAGGAACTTGGCGCCAGTGAGGGATAAGGCTGTGGTCTCAACAGCCCGCTCCGTAAGGGGAACGGTATGGTTCGGATCAGTTGGCGCCTCAGTTGCAAGGAGTTCGGGCACGGCCACGCCGTTGCGTGCAGCACGCAGGGCCCGACGGAAGGCAGCAGCATCCTGGAAGCGATCCGCCCGGTTCTTCTGGAGCGCTTTGGCCAGAACGGTGTCCAGGGCAGGAGTGACGTCCGGATTAAGGGTGCTCACAGGCTCAGGAATTTCCCGGACGTGCTGGTAGGCCACCGAGACAGGACTGTCCCCGATGAAGGGGGGCCGCCCGGCGAGCATTTCATACAGAAGGCAGCCCGCGGAATACAGGTCGCTGCGAGCATCCACCGTTTCACCACGCGCCTGTTCGGGCGACAGGTACTGCGCTGTTCCCACTACGGCCTGTGTTTGCGTCATTGTGGCCGACGAGTCCGCCATGGCCCGGGCAATACCGAAATCCATGACCTTGACTGAACTGGAGTTGGTGCAGAACATCACGTTGGCGGGCTTTATGTCACGGTGGACAATACCCGCTTTGTGGCTGTACTCCAGTGCGGACAGGACGCCTAAGGAGAAATCTATTGCTTGGTCGATGGTGACTTCATCTGCACGGATTAGATCCCGGATGGTCTTGCCCGAGACGTACTCCATAACGATGTACGGCACCCTCACGGTGTCCTCCGGGCCGCCCGGCACCGCATGCTCGCCCGTATCGTAGATAGCAACGATCGAAGAGTGGTTCAGGGCAGCGACTGCCTGCGCCTCGCGTTTAAAACGGGCCTGAAACTGGGGATCCCTGGCCAGGTCAGGGCGCAGAAGTTTGACCGCAACAGTTCGTCCAAGGCGGGTATCAATCCCGCGATAGACGTCGGCCATGCCGCCCCGGCCAATCAGCTCGCCGAGTTCGTAACGACCGTTAAGGACGCGCTGGGTATCCACCGGGAGGCTGTCCTCCCGGTGTGACGGCATGCGGGGCGAGTCTGACACAGTTCTGCTCTGCCTAAGGAGCCGGTGAGGTGGTAGTCGGACGGGAATCCAATCCCAACGGCTTGGAGAGGTGATAGGTCACCACGGATCCGGCGGGTACCTTCATCCCGGCTTCAGGTTCGGAGCTGACGAATGTTCCGGCAGGTTGAGTTGGAGCGCCGGCCACGTCATCACCCTTGGCCCACCGCAGCCCGGCAGCCTGAATGGCCTGCTGGACTTGAGTTTCGGTGCTGCCGACGCTGATGGCAGGAACCGAAAGCATCTCCGGGCCTTTGGAGTACGTCACTGTGATGGTTTCGCCGGGCTGTACGGGTCCTGACGGATTGATGTCCGTTACAGTGCCTGGGGCCGCGTCGTTGAAGACCTCGTCGCCCTTGACCGTCAACCCAAGGCCGATGAGCTCTGCCCGGACTTCGTCATACGGACGTCCCTTGTAGGCGTCCGGAATGAGGTTGATGGCAGCCGGAGTGCTCTGTGTTGGTGTTGGCGTGGGAGTCGGTGTCGGTGAGGCCGATGTCCGGGTGGGCGTGGGCGTGCTGTTGGTCGGTGCACTGACCGACGGGGCAGAACTGGTTGCCGCCGGTTGGGGGAACAAGAGGCCCGATTGCGTCAGCAGGAATCCGATGAGCGCGAAAAGGACCAACAGGATGAGTGCGATCAAAGGCCATGTCCAGGGGCTGCGTCCGCGACGCTGTGGCTCATCAACGGGCTCGTCGTAATCCTCTTCCTCTTGGATCCACGTCCGTTCGGCGGCGAGGGCATTCGCGCGCGAGAGGGTATTCCGGGCTCCCCCTTCTTCTCCGTTGGCGGCTGCGGCTCCTGCCGCTGCGCCGGCGGCAGCCGCGCCGAGAACGGGCAACGCGGAGGTCGACGCCGAACCGTTCCTTTCAGCGCTGGATCCAATGACGCCGGTGGGTGCCGTTGGAATATCCACGGGTGCCGTGATGGGGCCGGTTGTGGCTTCGAACAGCAGCATTCCGGGCACGGCGGCGTGGGCAGCGGCGATGTCGCCGTTGCGGATAGCCTCAGCCGCCTCTGCCAGCTTGATGGCATTGGCGGGACGGTTCTTGGGATCTTTGGAGAGCATGGACATCAGGAGCGCCCGGACCGGCGTCGAAAGGGTCTCGGGAAGAGGCGGCGGGGCGTCGTTCACCTGGGCCAGGGCAATGGCGATCTGGGACTCACCCGTGAAGGGGCGGTGGCCTGTCAGGCACTCATATCCGATCACTCCAAGGGAGTAGATGTCGGAAGAACCGGTAGCTGTTTGTCCGGTGGCTTGCTCAGGGGCAAGGTACTGGGCCGTGCCCATCACCTGGCCCGTCTGCGTCAGCGGCACTTGGTCGGCCAGGCGAGCGATGCCGAAGTCTGTAACCTTGACCCGGCCCTCCGGGGTGATGAGCAGGTTTCCTGGCTTGATGTCACGGTGCACCAGGCCCTGGTCATGGGCGACGGCGAGAGCCCGGGCAGTCTGGGCAATTATGGACATGGTGCGGTCCGGTGAGAGCACCTGCTCATGTTCGATAATGCTGCTCAATGGCTGGCCGGGTACCAGTTCCATGACAAGGTAGGCGGAACCTTCTTCCTCACCGTAATCAAAAACGTTGGCGATGCCTACGTGATTCAGGAGGGCTGTGTGGCGTGCCTCGGCACGGAACCGCTGGAGGAACCCGGGGTCGCCCGTGTATTCCTCCTTGAGCACCTTGATGGCTACGATGCGGCCAAGGATCAGGTCTTTGGCTTTCCAGACCTCTCCCATGCCGCCAATCGCTATGCGAGTGGTCAGCTGGAACCGCCCGCCGAGGGTGATTCCCGTTGTAGGCCTCACTTATTCAACACCGCCTCAAAAATCTTCTTTGCATTCGGACTGGTTAGCTGTGCGCCGGTAGTGATGTCCACGTCTTGCATGACGATGGTGACTGCCACCTGCGGGTCGTTGGCCGGGGCGAACCCGGTAAACCATGAGTTGTTCAAGCCATCGGTACCGAGCTCCGCGGTGCCGGTTTTGCCGGCTACCTGCACACCGGGAACTGCAGCGCCCCGTGCAATGCCGTCACTGACCACACTGGTCATCCACTGTGTAATCTGGCGCGAGATTTCGGGCGTAGTAGAGGTGCGAAGGACCTCTGGTTTCGGCTCGTCGATAATCCGGAGATCCGGTGAGCGGAGGGTTTTGATGAGATTGGGCTTCATCTGAACACCGCCGTTGGCAATTGCCGAGGTCATCAGCGCGACCTGCAGCGGAGTGGCCTTTACGTCCCGTTGCCCGATGGAAGACTGGGCCAGCCCGGGGCCGTCCAGGTCCGTGGGGAAGCCAGGCTTGGCATAATCGAGCTTCAATTGATCGCCCAGTTCCTCACCGAAGCCGAATTTTTGGGCCTGGTTGGCGATGGCATCACGGCCGAGATCGAGCGCAATACTGGCAAAGGGAGTATTGCAGGACTGCTGGAGGGCGAACGCGAAGCTGGCAGTGTTCTGCGTATAGCAGTTACCGCCGGCGTAGTTGGGCAGCCGATACTGGATGCCCGGAAACGAGAGTTCGGCCGGGTTTGGGAGCACACTGTCCTTGTTGTACTTCCCGGAACTGAGGGCGGCTGCGGTGTCTACGAGCTTGAACACCGATCCCGGAGCGAGCTCGGCTCCAGTGGGGCCGCTGACGTTCTGGTTCAGGTTGATCCCTGGGACCTTGTTGAGCTCGTTGATGTTCGCTTTTGCCGCACCTTCGTCCTGGGTGGCAACGAGGTTGGGGTCGTACGAAGGCTTGGAAACCATGGCAATGATGTCTCCCGTCTTCGGGTTGGTCACAACGATGGAACCGCGCTGACCGTCGGGGATGACGTCGTAGGCCAGTTTTTGGATTTCGGGGTCAAGGGTAAGTTCCACCGAGGCTCCCTTTGGCTGGTTTCCCAAGAAGAGCTGACCGATCCTATCCAGGAAGAGCTGGTCCGAGCTGCCGGTGAGCTGCTCGTCCATTGTTTTCTCCAACCCGGAAACACCGAATTCCTTGGAGAAGAAGCCTGTGATTCCGGCGTAAAGTTCCGGCTGGGTGTAGGTCCGCTGGAATTTGCAGGAGTCTGAACCCGGGACGGACTGGGCAACGGGTGTACCGGCGACGATGATGGCACCGCGGTCGTTGCAGTAGTTCTGGATGAGGGCCCGGCGGTTCCAGGGGTTTGCCTTGAGCTCGTCTGCCCCAATTACCTGGACGAAGCTGATGGCGCCGAAAATGAGGGCGAACATCGCGATTGCTGCGATCCATGAGTGTCGAATGGCCTGGTTCACAGTTGTTTCACCGCCTCAGTCTGGGAGTCAGTCCGGATTTGCGGGGTCCTCCGCGGCGCAGGGGACACGGGTTGCCCGGGAATCGCTGGAACAGCCTGCCTGTTGTCGGTTTCCGTGCCCGGAGGAAGGGGGGTGGTGTCCACCGGGCCACGCGCGGCGTGGGAGATCATCAGGAGCAGGCCCACAATGATCCAGTTGGCGAGCAGGGAGGAACCGCCTGCCGCCAGGAACGGAGTGGTGAGTCCGGTCAGCGGTATGAGCCGGGTGACGCCTCCGATAACCACGAAACACTGCAGGGCAATGGCGAATGACAACCCGCACGCCAGCAGTTTCCCGAAAGCGTCACGGGTTCCCAGAGCGGCACGGAAACCGCGGGTGAAGAGCAACAGGAACATCATGACGATGGCAAACAGCCCAAACAGTCCCAGCTCCTCACCGAAAGAAGCAATGATCATGTCGCTGTTGGCGAAGGGCACCATATTGGGCCGGCCCTGCCCCAGCCCTGTGCCAACCAACCCGCCACTGGCCATCCCGAAGAGGCCCTCGACGATCTGATAGCTCCCGCCGAATGTCCGGCCGTAGACCTCATCTGTGAAAGCGTTCAGCCAGCCGTTAATGCGGAGGCCCACGTGCGAGAAGACATTGGAGGCGACAAACCCGCCGCCCAGGAGCAGTCCCACACCGATTACTACCCAGCTGATACGGCTGGTCGCCACGTAGATCATGACGATGAAAAGCCCGAAGAACAGCACCGAGGAACCAAGGTCCCGCTGGAAAATCAGCACACCGATGCTGACCAGCCAAGCGGTGATCATTGGTCCCATGTCCTTGAAGCGGGGGAACTGCAAGGGACCGATTTTGCGGCCGGCCAAGAGAATGAGGTCCCTGTTGGAGGAAAGATAGCCGGCGAAAAATATGGCCAGCGTTATCTTGGCGATCTCACCGGGCTGGAACGTCATGGGTCCCAAACGGATCCAGACCCGGGCGCCGAGGATCTCTCCCGCGGAGATGCCGGGGATCAGGGGAAGGACAAGCAGCAAGGCGCTCACCGCAAGCGAAATGTAGGTAAAACGTCGAAGGACGCGGTGGTCTTTGAGGAACCAGATGACGGCGATGGCAACGGCCATGGCGATCAGGGTCCAGCGCAGTTGGTTGTTTCCCGTGTCATCATCCGGGCCGTCCAAACGGTGAATCATGGCAAGGCCAAGGCCGTTCAGCGCAACCACCAGCGGAAGTATTACTGGGTCGGCATATTTCGCCCGAATCCGGAGAACGACATGAAAAACCAGAGCAGCTACGGCTAACAGGCTTGACTGGAACCAGAAATCGGTGTCGAACGCCTTTTCCTGATCCACGCCCACGAGGGCGTTAGCGCTGATTCCAACGGCCAAGGCCAGAAGCAACAGCAGAAGTTCGATGTTGCGGCGGGGCTTGGGGGCGCCATCTGTTTGCGTCATTTCACCACCTCGCAGTTCTGGTTGTTCTGTCCCGGTGAAACAGAGGGGGAAGGTGTAGGCGCCGGCGAGGGTGCCGGGGTCCCGGTGGGGCTCGGGGCGGGGCTCGCTGCGCCTGCAGTACCTGCAGGCGCTGCGCCTGCTGAGGGTGAAGCGCACGCTTCGGAAGGTGAAGTGGTCCCGGTTTCCTGGAGGTTCTTCACGATCCGCTGGGCATCATAGAGGTCACGCGCAGGTACAGTCTGGCGGACGCGCTGTTGGGAAAATTCAGGCAGGGAGGACACTGGGATCTCGGTTACCGCTTCGAGGGTGGAGAGTTGGATGGGACCAAGGCGCTGGGAGACGCCGTTGTAGATGGCTACGCGCTGGTCGTACTCCCCGATGTAGTAGCGGGTTTGAGTCCAGGCGTATCCGAGCCAGAGGCCAACGCCCAGCAGAAGCAGGACAACCACTGCCACTGCCATGCTGAGCCAACGCCGCGGCCGAAGTGACGAGCGGTAGTCCTCGTAGTCGTCGCGTGTCTGGTCAGACTTATGAGTGAGGACGGTGGCAGCGCGGCGGGCAACAGTGCGTCCTGCAATGGAGGGAATGGATCCCGTTTCAGCCGCAGTGGCAGCGGCCCCCACGAGTTCATGCGGCCTGCTGGCCAGCTCTTCCTTCAGAACCTCGGCTGACAGATGTTCTCCGAGGTTGGGATCAGTGCTCGTCCCTGACTCGTCTGACTCATCGTCCCCGTTAGCTTCCTTGCCTGCAGCCGGTCCGTCTGAAGGAGGAGGCGCGTCGGCGTCGGCGCCGTCGCGGTCCGGGACGACGGCGCGGGTGGAACCCGGGTTTGCAGGTGCGGATCCGACGGCCGGCGACGGCGCAGAATCCTCGGCAACAGTGGCTGTGATGGTCTCCGTGGTGGCGTTATCGGTCGGGACGATCTCGACGGCGGCTGTACTGACGTCGTCGAGCGTTTCCTCTGCTATTTCGAGCATCACCACGGTGACGTTGTCCGGGGATCCTGCTTCCAGGGTGAGATCAACGAGCGTGTCGGCGCATTCGCGGAGGCTTTTTGTCTCGCGAACGGTTCGTTCAACAACGTGGCCCGCGACGTAGTTCAGTCCGTCAGAGCAGAGCAGCCAACGTTCTCCGGGCTGGACGTCCAAGGCGTCAAGATCCAGTTCGGGACTGGCGTCAACGTCGCCCAACACCCTCATCAGGACGTTCTTGTGGGGATGCGTTTCTGCCTCTTCGGGCTTCAGGCGGCCTTCGTCGATCAGCCGTTGGACGAAAGTGTGATCGACGCTGACCTGTTCAAAAACGCCGTCACGCAGCCTGTACGCACGGGAATCCCCGATGTGGGCAAAGTGCAGCTTGCCATCAGCCAGGAGCAAAGCCGTGACGGTGGTACCCATACCGGCGAGCTTTGGATTCATGTGGACGAGTTCGGAAAGCAGGGAGTTCGCCGTCTGGATCTCATCTGCCAGCACGGCGGTGGCATCGTCCTCATAGGTGTCCTGGTCAAGGTGGATCATGTCCAGGACGGTCGCCGCAGATGCCACGTCCCCTCCCGCATGGCCACCCATACCGTCTGCCACAACAGCCAGGTGGCGCCCCACATAGGCGGAATCATCGTTTTTTGCCCGCACCCGACCGACATGCGAGCGGGCTGCGTAGCGCATGATGAGGGGCCGCTTCGAGGCAACTGCCTTGTCCGCGGGGACGTCCGGGGCGGCCATGGCTATGGCCTCAATTCAATAACCGTCTTGCCGATTCTCACGGGGACGCCGATCTCAACCGGAAGGGCCCGGGTGAGCTGTTGATCAGCCAGATACGTGCCGTTCGTGGAGCCGAGGTCCTCAATGAACCAGCGGCTGCCTTGCGGGAACAGCCGTGCATGCCGGCCGGAGGCGTAGTCGTCCTCCAGAACCAGGGTTGCTTCCTGTGCGCGCCCCAACAGAATAGGGCTGGCCGCGAGAGGAATGGTGCGTCCCTTGAGCGGTCCTTCAGTAACCACCAGTTGCCGTGCCTGCTGCCTTACGGGGGGAGGCGCAGCTTCTGCCAGATTGGGATTGCGCCGCATCTGGCGCGCTGTGGGTACACCTGTTGCCGCTTTCTTGCCGATCATCAGATCACGGCGCATGGCGGCAACAATGCTGAAGATCAGGACCCAGAGCAGCAGAAGGAAGCCGAAGCGAAGAACTGTGATGGTCAGGTCACTAACATCATTCACGCGCGACCACCGGTGTTGGCGGGCAGGAGGCGAAAGACAATTTTGGTCCGTCCCATCGTGATGGTTGAGCCGTCGGTCAGTTCCACGCTACCTGCCACCTTGTGTCCGTTGACGTAACTGCCGTTGGTGGACCCGAGGTCCACAGCTTCCGTGATTCCCTTGGCGGTGCGGACCTCAAGGTGGCGCCGGGAAACGCCTGTGTCATCGATGAGGATATCGGCTTCCGACGAACGGCCCAGAACAATCGATGCTGCATTGAGTGAATAGCGCTGGCCGTCGATGTCCAGGACAGGCTGCATCCGTACTGGCTGACGCGCCGGAGCTGCCGGAAGGTTGCTGCGCGGAGCGGGCGGCGCTGACGGCGCACCCGTGGACTTCTCCGTCCTGGAGCCGATTTCGAAGTCTCCCGCACGGAGGACGTCGTCGCGCTGGAAGGAGATCCGCACTGGACCCTGGAGCGTATACCCCTGGCTCCGAACGTGGGCGATGACAACATCACAGAGCTCTTCCGCGAGCGGAGTGCCCCATTCCTGGGCCCTGACGAAGTCCTCGTCGCTAAGCCTGACGTCAAAAACGTTGGGGGCGAGGGTTCGTCCGGCGGCAATGGTGATGGCCTTGTGGTCGACTTCGCGGCGCAGGCGGCTCGCGATTTCCACAGGCTCCACTTGCGCGCGGGAACCGGTGGAGAAGACGCCGCGGACGGCCTTTTCAATGCCGCGCTCGACTTTGTCCAGCAATCCCATGGTCCCTCTCCTTTCCTCACGGCTGCCGTGCAGCTAACGCTTTCGAACACAAGTTGATCAGACACAAGTTCATACCCGGAGGGCGTGCAGGGCGCAGCCACTCCTACATCAGATACTACTGGGCACCACTGTGAATGGCCTTAATGGACAACGTCCACCCCGCAAGAATAGTTCGTTCCGTCCGCCTGTGCAGGGTCCTGCACACCAGGGCGCGGCACTTTCGACGGCGGTGCGGTAGCTTGGTGCCCTACTGACCCGTGTATGGGCGATTCGCGTTTTACCGTGATTGTCCGTTATGCTTGATCTCGCTGCTTTTACGCAGGTGATGGTCCTGATGTTGGACGGTCAACAGCTAAAAGAAGTTGCGCGCGAGTGGCGGAACGGCAGACGCGCTGGCTTCAGGTGCCAGTGTCCGAAAGGGCGTGGGGGTTCAAATCCCCCCTCGCGCACGCAAATAAAGAACCCCGGTCTTAGGACCGGGGTTCTTTTCTTTAAGCCTGATTCGGAATCGGGCTTTGCTTTTGGAATCAGTCGGCCGGGGCTGCGCAGTCAGTCGGAGCCACCACGCTGGGCCGCGATCAGCCGGCGTCGCGAATTCACCAGGTGGTTGCGCATGGCCGCCGCGGCAGCCGGCTCATCCTGTTCCGCGATGGCGGCATAGATGGACCTGTGCTCCTGTGTCACTTGTTCGAAGTGGTCACGGGCGTAGTCCTCGGCTGCATTGATGAGCCTTGTTCGCGGCATGGCGATCATGGTCTGGCCCAGGTTGGCCAAGCACTCGGAGTAGTAAGGATTGCCCGTTGCGGCTGCAATTGCCCGATGGAAGCCGTAGTCGGATTTCATGGCATGAGCGGGGTGGCCTGAATTGGACATGAATTCTTCGAGCGAAGCCTGAACAGCCTTCAACTGACGCTCACTGCGGTTCTTGGCTGCAAGGGCCGCACTTTCACCTTCTACCCCCATGCGGAACTCGATTAGGTGCAACCGGTCCTCCAACGTAGCCACAGGCCGGGTTCCGGGTATGGCAGCTTGGCCGGCCATCGGGGGCGTCAGGACAAAACTGCCGCGCCCGCGTTCAGTCTCCACCAGTCCCTCAGCCTGGAGCCGGGTCAGGGCGGACCGGACCACCGTCCTGCTCACACCGAACTCGCTGATCAAGGTGTTTTCGCTCGGCAGTTTTTCTCCGGGCTGGATTGTCCCCTCAACAATGCGGTTCCGCAGGTCTGCTGCGAGGTCGGCGGTCAGGTTTCGGCTCATGACCCCAAGATTACGCGCCAACTTCCACCGAATCGGTGGTCCAGGCACGTGCCTGATCGCTGAGGGTCACCCCAAGGCCGGGGCGGTCGGGGACCAGCATTCTGCCATTTTTGGTTTCAAGCCGTTCGTTGAAGAGCGGATCCAGCCAGTCGAAGTGTTCAACCCAGGGCTCAGTCGGATAGGCCGCGGCCAGGTGGAGGTGGATCTCCATGGCAAAGTGCGGGGCAAGTCCAAGTCCCCGTTCGTCTGCGAGGGCGGCGAGGCGAAGGAACTGGGTGATACCGCCTACCCGGGGAGCGTCGGGTTGGATGATGTCACAGCCGTTGGCGGTCATCAGTGCTTTATGCTCAGCCACCGAGGCCAGCATCTCCCCTGTGGCGATGGGCGTGTCCAAGGCCTGGGCGAGTTGGGCATGGCCGTCGAAGTCGTACGCATCCAAGGGTTCTTCGATCCAGATGAGGTCGAATTCCTCGAGCCGCCTGCCCATCCGCAGGGCCGTGCCGCGGTCCCATTGCTGGTTGGCATCGACCATCAGCGGGACCTCCCAGCCTATGTGTTCCCGGACTCCCGCAACACGCCGCAGGTCCTCTGCAGAATCGGGCAGGCCCACCTTGATTTTGATACCTCCGATTCCTTCCTCAAGGCACTGCGATGCCCTGGACTTGACCTCTTCCAGGGTGGCGTTGAGGAATCCTCCTGAGGTGTTGTAGGTCCGCACCGAGTCACGGTAGGAACCCAGTAATTTGGCAAGCGGCAATCCTGCCCGCTTGGCCTTGAGGTCATAAAGTGCGACGTCGATTGCCGCCAGTGCTTGAGTGGCAACTCCGGAACGGCCTACCGAAGCGCCGGCCCAGAGCAGCTTGGTATAGATCTTGCCGATGTCGTTGGGATCCTCACCGATGACTCCTTCCACGACTTCCTTGGCATGTGCATACTGGGCGGGGCCTCCGGCACGCTTGGAGTAGCTGAAGCCGAAGCCGGTGTGGCCTTGTTCGGTCAGCACTTCGGCGAAGAGGAAAACCACTTCCGTCATCGGCTTCTGGCGACCGGTGAATACCTTGGCGTCACTGATCGGCACAGCCAGAGGCAGGCGGGCCGTCGAAAGTTTGACGTGACGGATGAGATCGATGCTGCTCATAGTTCTCCCTTTGCGCTGAATGCCAGGCGGCATTGCCTGGAACTTATAATACAAGCTTCTTACTTGTAATATAAGCTTCCCGGGAGTTGGTTTTTTACGCTATTCACGCTTAATGCTGACGCAGCGCTCCAAAGCCGGTGATCAGCGCATCGAGACCCAGGGTGAAGGCGACATCCGCTGGCCTTTCATGGCCCAACCGGGCCAGGCTCTCCACGGCGCCGCTGAAATTTGGAGTGCTGCCCGCCATGTCCCCCGGATCGAAGATGTCTGCGGGGGCTGTGACGTCGTAGGCGGAGCCGAAGATGAACGATTCCAAAGCCACGATGGCCGGGATGATCTGTTCCGCTGGAAAGCCTGCGTCGCTAAACCCCGCGCTGACTGTCTCGTACATGGCCAGAGTCTGGGGAGCGTCCGTGACCGGGAGTACAGCGATGACAGGAATCAGGGGCGTGTGTTGGGCGAAAACGTCGCGGTAGCTCCACGCCCATTGCCGCACGGCCTCGTCCCATGGTTCCCTGCCGAAAGATGAGACATCCACCAGGGCAGCAAGGTGATCCTCCACAAGCAGGAGTACGTCGTCTTTGGAGGTGACGTGGTTATAAAGGGCGGAGGGTGCAACGTTCAGTGAGCGAGCCAGAGCTGCCATAGTCAGGCCGTCGTAGCCGCTTTTTTCGATCAGCTTCAGTGCCGCAGCCGTAATTCCCGCCTTGTCCAAAACTGCCGACGACGGGCGTCCCGCCCTGCGGCGCTCCGCTTCTGCCCGGAGGGGAGCCTCTCCGGAGGCGCGCGTGGATGCCGGCATTACTGACCTTTCTCAGATGGGTTTCCCAGCATTATTCCACCGCTCCCTTCCCGGGCACCCCGGAACGCGCTATAGTCTCATATAAATGAATGGCATTCATTTAGTGGTACGCATCACCTTGCGGCCATAGAAAGGGACATCATGCTGGAACTTGATCGCGACGTCGTCGTCGTGGGCGCGGGACCATCGGGGCTTACCGCAGCCCGTGAACTGAAAAAGGCCGGCCTCAGCGTCGTTGTGCTGGAAGCCAGGGACCGTGTGGGCGGCCGCACCTGGACCGACACAGTTGATGGAGCCATGCTGGAAATCGGCGGGCAATGGGTTTCTCCGGACCAGTCGGCTCTTATGGAGCTGCTGGACGAGCTGGGCCTTTCCCTCTATTCCCGTTACAGGAGCGGCGATTCCATCTACGTCGGTGCCGACGGAAAACACCACCGGTACTCGGGTGGATCCTTTCCCGTTGGTGAAGCAACAGCAGCGGAAATGGACAAGCTGATTGCCCTGCTGGACGGGCTCGCAGCAGAGATCGGGGCAAAAGAGCCCTGGGCCCATCCGAAGGCCCGCGAACTCGACACCATCTCGTTCCATCATTGGCTTCGCCGCCATTCTTCCGACGAGGAGGCCTGCAACAATATCGGGCTGTACATCGCCGGCGGAATGCTCACCAAACCTGCCCACGCCTTTTCAGCACTCCAAGCTGTCCTGATGGCAGCGTCCGCAGGGTCTTTCAGTCATTTGACCGACGAGGACTTCATCCTCGACAAGCGGGTTGTCGGCGGGATGCAACAGGTCTCCCTGTTGCAGGCAGCGGAACTGGGTGACGACGTCGTACTTAACAGTCCTGTCCGCACGATCAGCTGGGCAGTAGACAGCAAAGCCGGAACCGCGGCCCGCGAAATCCCCGATCACCGCGTGACAGTTCTTTCCGAGCGCGCCACGGTCAGGGCGCGCTTTGTGATTATGGCGGTGCCGCCAAACCTGTACTCCCGCGTCTCCTTCAATCCGCCGCTCCCTCGCCGGCAGCACCAGATGCACCAGCACCAGTCTTTGGGCCTGGTCATCAAGGTCCACGCCGTGTATTCGACCCCCTTCTGGCGTGACGAAGGGCTGTCCGGAACATGCTTTAGCGCCAGTTCCCTGGTGCAGGAGGTCTACGACAACACCAACTACGGGGATACCCGCGGCACACTGGTTGGCTTCATTTCTGATGAAAAGGCGGACGCCGTCTTCGAACTGGACGAAGAGCACCGCCGTCGGGCAGTTCTGGAATCCATTGCCGGGTTCCTTGGTGACAAGGCACTTGAGCCGGAGGTGTACTACGAATCAGATTGGGGCTCGGAGGAGTGGACGCGGGGCGCTTACGCCTCAAGCTACGACCTCGGCGGGTTGCATCGTTATGGCAAGGATCAGCATGCCCCCGTTGGGCCGATCTTTTGGTCCTCTTCCGACCTCGCCGCCGAGGGTTACCAGCATGTTGATGGAGCCGTTCGGATGGGGCAGTTGACGGCTGCGCGGATTGTGGAGGCGACCGGAGGCGGTGACCTTCCGCTGGCCGGCGCCGGCAAAGTCACCGTTCCGGCATAGTGGTCACTGGCGGTGCCATCTCCGGCGTTATCGGTGTGACAGTGCCGAGTCGATCAGTACTTCGGCAGCCGCGCGGGCTTGCCTGGCCGGCTCGGCACTGCCGGAGATCGCCGCAGTGGTCTGCGCCCCTTCGGCCAGGATGGCGAGCTGCGGCGCCAAAAAAGGCGGCGCGCCGATCTCGGCCGTGAGCGTTGAAAGGTACTTCTGGAAGTCATCCTTGTGGCTTCGTACGATCTCAGCGACGCGCGGAGATGTGCCTCCAAGCTCACCGAAGGAGTTGATGAAGGCGCACCCCCGAAAGTCCTCCTCGGTGAACCAGGAGGCGAGGAAATCGTAGATGGCCAGGAGCCGCTCACGGGGTTGGATCTCGCGGGCTACAGCTGTTGCCACTCCCTCCGTCCATTTTCGGTGACGGCCCAGCAGGACCTGTTCAACGATCGCGTCCTTTGACGGAAACAGCCGGTAGAGCCGCTTGAGCGAGATTCCGGACGCGCTACGAAGCTCATCCATCCCGACGCCTTGGACGCCTTTGGCGTAAAACAGTCGGTCCGCCGCTTCAAGAGCTGCCTCACGCACGGCATCATCATCAGGCGACCCGGACGACCCCCTCGTCAGGGGTGCACTCACATTTGCCACCGGATCTCCTCACTTCTTCAGTTTGACTTGCGCGGATAACGATCGTTCTCTATAGTAGTTCATGCCACCAGAGAACGCTCGTTCTCTGCAATCGAAAGGATCATCCCATGGCTTTCATTACGGTTGGAACAGAAAACAGCACTGACATCGAGCTGTACTACGAGGACCATGGCGCCGGCCAGCCTGTGGTGCTCATCCACGGTTACCCTCTGGATGGCCATTCTTGGGAGAAGCAGAGCGCGGCCTTGCTCAACGCCGGCTACCGGGTCATCACCTATGACCGCCGGGGTTTCGGGCGCTCAAGCCAGCCCACCGCCGGATACGACTACGACACCTTCGCAGCCGATCTGAACGTCCTGCTCGAAACCCTCGACCTCCGCGACGCCGTCCTGGTGGGCTTCTCAATGGGGACAGGCGAGGTGGGGCGCTACCTGGGCACGTATGGCTCCGGACGTATTGCCAAAGCAGCTTTCCTCGCGTCTTTGGAACCGTTCCTCCTGCTGACCGAAGACAACCCCGAAGGCGTCCCGCAGGAGGTCTTCGACGGAATACTCGACGCCGTCACCACCGACCGCTACGCCTACTTCTCCGACTTCTACAACAACTTCTACAACACAGATGAGAACCTGGGAAGCAGGCTCTCCGAGGAGGCCCTGCGCAACAGCTGGAATGTCGCTGCCGGCGCTTCCTGGTACGCCTCGAGTGCTGCTGTGCCCACCTGGACCACGGATTTCAGGGCGGACATTCCGAAGATCGACGTTCCCGCGCTCATTCTGCATGGAACCGCGGACAACATCCTCCCCATCGACGCTACCGGGCGGCCCTTTTACAAGGCTCTGCCCACAGCCGACTACGTGGAGATCGAGGGAGCTCCGCACGGACTTCTGTGGACCCATGCTGAGGAAGTGAACGAGGCTCTGCTCGCCTTCCTCGCAAAGTAGACCCCCCAAGGGGAAAACGGCAAAAGTAAATCCCTGTTGGGCATCCCGGCTCTGGGCGCGGATGCCCAACTCTGGAACTCCTACCTAAAGGGAAACCCTCTCTAGATGGTGCGGGGAGCGCGGGCCAGGTCGCAGCGAGTTTCAGGTCCCCGCGTGTTGCTCCGCGTTCACAGGCCTGCAGGCGGGCGTAGCCTTGGCACCATGCGACTGAAAATGTGCAGCATCCATGTGAAGGACCCGGCAGCGGCCCACGAGTTTTACACCCGCATTCTGGGTTTTGAAACGATGATGGCAATGCCTGAATACAACCTCTACATTGTCAAGGACCCGGACAGCAGCGGGGATTCCGGCAAGGGAGGAGTAGGCCTCCTGCTGGAACCCAGCGGCAATCCCATTGGCGCTGCATACATGAACGGCCTGCACGATTCAGGGATGCCTGCCATAGTCCTGGGCGTTGCGGATGTCTGGGCTGAGTACAAGCGGCTCTCCGCGCAGGGTGTAATTTTCCAGTCTGAGCCGACCGACGGTGCCACTGGAATTTCAGTTGTGCTGGATGACGGCTGCGGAAACTACGTACAGCTGCATCAGGACTGAAACGGACGGCTCCTTCCCACGTTTCACGGACCTCATCAAAGATTGTTGAACAATCTAGAAAAATCAGGCATGATGGTTGAGTAGCCAACCTGAGACGAGGGTCACAATGCCTTTCATTGATCTGAACAGCGACGTCGGAGAGTCCTTCGGCAACTGGACCATGGGCGACGACGCCGCCGTTTTCCGCCATGTTTCCAGTGCCAACGTGGCCTGCGGTTTCCATGCAGGTGACCCGAGCACCATTGCGCAGACCTGTCGCGACGCCGTCGCCGCGGGTGTCACCATCGGAGCCCATGTGGGGTACCGCGACCTGGCGGGTTTTGGCCGACGGTTCCTGGACTGCTCTGCCACGGAACTCGCGGACGACGTCCTGTACCAGCTGGGAGCCCTGCAGGCCCTGGCCAGGGCAGCAGGCTCGGACGTTAAGTACGTCAAACCCCATGGTGCTCTGTACAACACGATCGTCCATCATGAGGTCCACGCCCAAGCTGTGGTAGACGCCGTCCATGCCTTCAGCCCCGGGCTCCCGCTGCTGCTACTCCCCGGCTCGGTGGCCTTGCGCCAGGCAGAATCACGCGGCCTGCGTGCCCTCTCGGAGGCTTTTGCGGACCGCGCCTACAATCCCGACGGCACGCTGGTGTCCCGCCGGGAAGAGGGTGCGGTGCTGCACAACAACGATGTGATCACCGGGAATATGGTCCGGCTCGCAATTGAGGGCAAGATTATGGCGCGGGACGGGTCCACCCTTGACGTGCGGGCCGACAGCATCTGCGTTCACGGTGACACAGCTGGCGCCGTAGCGATGGCCGGTGCCGTTCGTGCCGGACTGGAAGCCGCAGGCGTCACGGTCCGGAGCTTTGCATGAGCATTATCGGAATCCGCTGGGCCGGCCCGAGGGCGTTGCTGGTAGAACTGACCGATCTCGCGTCCGTGCTGGCTTTCCATCACCAGCTGCAGGCGGAGCCGTTCCCCGGCCAGCTCGACGCCGTCGCTGCCGCAGCTACCGTGCTGGTGAAATTCGCAACCCACCCGCAGGCGCTTGCAGCGCGCGCCGTCGTGGGCGATTTTGACGTGGACGTGCTGCGCCACGAAGGCGGACGCGAGGTCACCATTGAGGTGGTGTACGACGGCGAGGATCTCGCCGAGGTGGGCAGGCTCACGGGACTTGGGGCCGACGGCGTCGTAACCGCCCACACCAGCCAGGTCTGGACCGCGGCTTTCGGCGGCTTCGCCCCGGGCTTCACCTACCTCGTGGGCGAAAACAGCAGCCTCACAGTCCCGCGCAGGACTTCACCCCGCACAGCCGTTCCCGCCGGAGCCGTGGCCTTGGGCGGCGAGTTCTCAGCCGTGTATCCTCGGCAATCGCCGGGCGGGTGGCAGCTGATCGGACGCACGTCGGCGGTTCTCTGGGACCTCGGCCGGGAGCAGCCAGCCCTAATCCGCCCGGGAGACAAGGTCCGTTATGTGGCAGTAGGAGCTGCCAAGGCGAGCCCCGCACGCACGCGCGCTTTGGGCGCCGAGGCGACAAAAAGCGTGGTACAGAATGAGTTGATGTATGGCCTGGCTGTGGAGTCGTCCGGGTTGCAGTCGCTATTGCAGGATTTGGGCCGGCCGGGACTTGGCGACCTTGGCGTGTCGGCATCCGGGGCGGCCGACCAGCAATCAGCCCGCCAGGCCAACAGGCTGGTAGGGAACGAGCCCGGCGCCGCCGTCGTCGAGAACCTCCTCGGCGGACTCACTGTGCGGGCAAAGGGCGACCAGGTACTGGCGGTGGCAGGCGCCAAGGCACCGCTCGAGATCCGCTCGGCCGATGGTGCTGCCTTGCGTCGCCCCATCGGCTGCGCTCCCTTTGCTTTGCTCGACGGCGAAAGCCTCACCCTTGGTGCCCCATCCTCTGGGCTGCGTTGTTACCTGGCGGCCCGCGGCGGTTTTGCTGTTCCGCCGGTGCTCGGCAGCCGGTCCACTGACTCGATGTCCGGGGTTGGCCCGCCGCCGCTGGTCTCGGGAATCGAACTGCCGGTGGCCCAGGTTGAGGGTGTCCGCCCAGTGGGCCATCCGGAAGCCTCCACCCTCCGGGCAGGGTCAGTGACCGCTGAGCTCCGGATCACCTTCGGTCCGCGCGATGACTGGTTCACGGAACAGGCATTGGGGAGTCTTTCAGGCCAGGAATGGCACGTGACGGAGCAGTCGAACCGGATCGGCGTCCGTCTTGTTCCTGATGGCGACACAGGTGAATCCCTGGTCCGCAATCGCGAGGGGGAGCTGGCCAGCGAAGGCGCGGTGGCAGGCGCCCTTCAGGTTCCGCCCAGCGGCAATCCTGTTCTTTTCCTCGCCGATCATCCTGTGACGGGCGGCTATCCGGTGATCGCCGTCGTCGTCCCTGAAGACCTTCCGACGGCGGCACAGCTGCCGCCAGGCCACCGGGTCCGGTTCACCGTGGTGGACCCCTCCACACTGGAACCCCTTGTGTCAGCCGTACCGCTTCATCACCCTGCACCCGCCGTGAGCGGCGTAATTTCCGAAGGAATCCCGTCATGAAAAAGGTCCTGATCGCCAACCGCGGCGAGATTGCCGTGCGAATTGCCCGTGCCTGCTCTGACGCCGGCCTTCAGTCTGTTGCCGTCTATTCAGATCCCGACGCCGATGCTCTCCACGTGCGGTTGGCGGACGAGGCCTATGCCCTCAACGGGACCTCGGGTGCCGAGACATACCTTGATATGACCAAACTGATCGGCGTGGCACGCCGCGCCGCGGCCGACGCCGTCCACCCTGGTTACGGGTTCCTTTCCGAGAATGCCGACTTCGCCCAGGCCGTGATGGACGCGGGGTTGACCTGGATTGGCCCCACGCCGCAGTCCATCCGCGAATTGGGCAATAAAGTAACGGCCCGCGACATCGCTGTGCGGGCGGGCGCCCCCTTGGTACCAGGCAGTGACGGTCCGGTGGCGAACGCCGGCGAGGTGCTGGCGTTCGCCCAGGAATACGGCCTCCCGGTGGCCATCAAGGCAGCGTTTGGCGGCGGCGGCCGGGGACTGAAGGTAGCAAGGCGCCTTGAGGACATTGAGGACGCCTTCGAATCCGCTGTCCGTGAATCCACGGTGGCGTTTGGGAGGGGGGAGTGCTTCGTGGAGCGCTTCCTTGACCAGCCCCGGCACGTTGAAGCGCAGGTCCTGGCGGACATCCACGGCAACGTGATGGTGCTGGGGACGCGCGACTGCTCACTGCAACGCCGCAACCAGAAGCTCGTGGAGGAGGCCCCTGCCCCGTTCCTAACGGAGGAGCAGCGCGCCCAGATCCACGCCTCCGCCAAGGCAATTTGCCGGGAGGCCAACTATCACGGCGCCGGAACGGTCGAGTATCTCGTGGGTAAGGACGGCATCATCTCCTTCCTGGAGGTGAACACCAGGCTTCAAGTGGAGCATCCCGTGACAGAGGAAACATCGGGCGTGGACCTGGTTCGCGAACAGTTCCGCATAGCTTCAGGAGGAGTCCTGCCTTTCACCGAAGATCCGGAACCCAGTGGACATGCTTTTGAATTCAGGCTTAATGCTGAAGATCCCGCGCGAGGATTCCTGCCCGGACCGGGAACCGTGGACATCTTCGAGCCACCGACAGGCCCCGGCATCCGCGTTGATTCCGGAGTCCGTTCCGGATCCGTGGTACCCGGCGACTACGACTCGCTGATGGCAAAACTGATCGTCTACGGCGAGGACCGTCCCCAGGCACTGCGCCGGGCACGGGCCGCCCTCGATGAGATGCAGATCAAGGGGCTGCCCACAGTGTTGCCGTTTCACCGTGCCGTAGTGCGTCACCCCGACTTCATTGCGGAAGAGCGACTGGGGGTCCACACAACCTGGATCGAGAACGAATTCGCCGAAACCCTTGCAGCCTCACCGGAGATCGCCCGTACCGCGCCCGACGCCGCCCGCAGCACGATTACGGTGGAGCTGGACGGCAAAGCAGTGCAGCTTGGGTTGCCCGCCAGGCTCTATGAGGCACTCCTCAGCGGGGGCGGTGGTTCCGGTGCGGCTCCTTCCGCGGCTCGTTCCCTGGGAGTCGACGACGCCAGTCTCACCTCGCCCATGTCCGGCTCGCTGGTGAAGTGGCTGGTGGAGACTGGTGATGCCGTGGAAGCTGGTCAGCCGGTGGCCGTTCTGGAGGCCATGAAAATGGAAACCACTGTTGTTGCCCACCGTGCAGGGATTGTGGCGAGAGGGCCGCAGGAGGCGGGCACCGCTGTCGGAAGCGGCGAGGTCCTCGCGAAGGTCGGGTGAATCCGAAGATCGGGTGCGGGCCTATGGCCGGCGCCTCAGGGTGACTGGCTGTTGACATACTGAAGGGCGGGCATTCGCCCGCCCTTCAGTATGACCATTCCCACAGACCAGGAAAGCTCTTTAAGTCAGTGGGCCCCCGAGTCAGACCCGGCTTCTGCGGCCGGCAACCGCACCGTAGATAGCGAGAACTATGACGGCGCCGAGAATGGCCAACAGCCAAGTCCGGAGATCAAAGAACTCACCAAGACCTCCACCAAAAATCAGCGAACCGATCCATCCGCCGAGTATTGCTCCGACGACACCCAAAACGAGTGTGACGACCCATCCTCCGCCTTGCCGGCCCGGAAGGATGGCTTTAGCAATTGCTCCAGCAATGAGACCGAGCAGGAGAAATCCGAGAATTCCCATGACTGCACTTCCCTTTCATTATGGCAATGCCGACGGGTATCGGCCCATGTCATGAGTTAATCAGCATCCTTACTATCCTGCAAGCATTTTGTTTGATGACTTGGCCGCGTGGTCATTCGGGCAGACACACGAAAGCGGCGACTGGGGCTATCCGGGGGGACATGATCCAATCGCCGCTTTTGTGTTCCCGGAGCGGGTCCGGGAAGCCTTGGGCAGCAGTTCTGGGTGCCGTTCTTGTTTGAGTGCCTGAGACGGGTGCTACGACCAAGGCCGTAGCACCCGCACTCCCACTACGCCCTGCGGCGGCGGGACACCACGGTCAGGGCCAGTCCTCCAAGCAGGAGCACACCGGCCATGCCCGCTGCGACGAAGGCAACGCCACCGGTGTTAGCGAGGGAACGTCCGGTGTTTGCCAGCGGAGCGCCGGCATCCTTCTTGGTGACAGGCGTTTCGGTTGCGTCCTCCGGTGAGAGTGCGACCCCACCAAGACCGAGGGCCTTGGCGCTGGCCACATTCTCGATTGGATTGCCGGATGCAACATCAGCGGCCTGCACCTTGTAGTCGGCAGTGCAGATGACAGACTCACCGGGAGCCACTGTGGTGGCGGGGCAGGAGACGGTTACCCCCGCGGCCGTCAGCCGGGGATCATCAATCTGAAGATCATTCAGGGTGACTGTTCCCGTGTTGATAGCCGTGAAGGTGTACTGGATGACCTCCCCTGCGTCGGCAACACCACCGCCGTCTACGTCACGTAGTGCGTTGTCCTTCTCGAGCTTGAGAGCCTGAGTCACCTGCGCCTGGGTGGAGGTGGTGTCCGGAACGGAAACCACCGGTTCCATACCTGCCGGCGGCGTGCCGGCTGCGGTGGCCACGTTGTCGATGAACCCAGCATCGACATCTGCCTGGGTTACCACGTACCGCTCATCTGCGGAACACGTTGTGGACGCTCCCGGTGCAAGGACATTTTCGGAACAGGTAACTGCACCGGCCTTGGGATCGTCGACCCGGACTTCCGTGATGGTTACATTGCCCGTGTTTGTGACTGTGAAGGTGTACTGGATTCCCTCATCCACATCGGCCAACTTGTCGCCGTCACCGTCGATCAGTTCTGCGTTCTTTTCAATCTGGAGTTCCGCAGAGCGTGCAATCGTCGTTGTGGTTGAGTCCTCGTTCGAGACAGTCGGCTCGTTGTCGGGGTCGATTCCCTCTCCCGTGGCAACGTTTACAACCCGACCGGCATCCACATCGGCTTGCGTGATCACGTACAGCTCATCGGCTGAGCAGTCGGTTGACTCGCCCACTCCAAGCTGAAGTTCCTCACAGGTAACACTGCCTGTAATGGGATCGTTGACCTCGATCTCGCGGACCGGCACGTTGCCGTCGTTGGTTACCAGGAACGTGAACTGGATCGTGTCGCCGGGATCAACCGTGTCGTTGTTGTTGGCGTCGACTGGTTCCCCGGCTGTTTTCTCCAAGGTCAGCACCGGTGCCTGTTCGGTTACGGGCGTGTTGGTTGAATCGGGATCCGACTCGAGGGGTTCCTCGTTCGGGTCGATGCCGGTTGCCCGGGCTGTATTGGCGACGACGTTCGCCACCTCATCATCGGCGGTGATGGTGTACACCGCTTCAGCTGCGCAGTCGGTGAAGGCAGCGGGTGCCAATACCGTCTCATTGCAGAGAACGGTTCCGACGAGCGGGTCCACCACGCCTACTGAGGTGACCGGCACGTTGCCGTCGTTGGTTACACGGAAGGTGAACTGAATGGTGTCGCCGGCGTCTGTGATCCCGGAGTTGTTGACATCAGTCGGGTTCCCGGCGGTCTTTTCGATGACCAGGGAGGGATCCGGCAGCGTTACTTCGGTGGTGGTGGTGTCCGGCACGGAAGTGACAGTGCCGCCGTCGGGGTCGGTGCCGGTGCTGGTGGCGATGTTGTCCACTGACCCGTTGACCTCGTCTGCTTCTGTCACTACATAGGCTGCGTCCGCTGCACACGCTGACGATTGTCCGACAGCCAGGGTAATCGGGTCTCCTGCCGGCACCGCGGGCGTAACTGTACAGGTGACCTCGCCAACCATGGGATCGTTGACGCCCACGTCCCGGACGGGAACGTTTCCGATGTTGGTCACCGTGAAGCTGTACTGGATGGTGTCACCGGCGTCGGTGATCCCTGAGCTGTTGACATCCACCGGTACTCCGGCGGTTTTGTCGATGCCGAGGGCCGGGGCCGGTGCGGTAACCGGAGTGGATGTGGTGTCCTCTTCCGAATTCACGGGTGCGTCGTCAGGGTCGGTACCGGTAGCGGTGGCGGCGTTATCCACTGAGCCGGAGTCCTCGTCGCCCTCGGTTACTACATAGACGGCGTCCGCTACGCATTCGGTAGGAGCACCTGCGACCAGCGTCGTGCTGACGCAGGTGACGGTGCCGATCAGAGGATCATTGACAACGACGTCGTGGATTGTCACGTTTCCAGTGTTGGTCACGGTGAAGGTGTACTGGATGGTGTCGCCGGCGTCGGTGATCCCTGAGTTGTTAAGGTCCGCAGGTGCCCCGGCAGTCTTCTCGATCCCCAGCGCGGGCTGTGGAACGACGACCTCGGTGGTGGTCTCATCGGGAACAGATACGACGGGGTCGCCGTCGGGATCGGTACCCTCTGCGGTGGCCGTGTTTTCCACAGAACCGTTAGCCTCGTCGGCTTCGGTGACTACGTAAACCGCGCTGGCTGCACAGTCAGTAGATTCTCCGGGGGCAAGTGTGGTCTCCTCGCAGCTCACAGTGATTGCCGGGTCCAGTCCGCTGAGAAGGCCGTCGTTGATAACCAGGTCGGTCACAGCGACATTCCCGTTATTGGTGGCCCTGAAGGTGTACTGGATGGTGTCTCCGGCATCGGTGATCCCAGAGGCGTTGACGTCTACGGGCTCGCCCGCGCTCTTTTCGACCACCAGCAGGTTCTGCTGTGCCGTGACCACTGTGCGGGTGCTGTCTGGGTCCGATACAACAGGGGTGTTGCTCGGGTCCACGCCGTTTGCGGTGGCGGTGTTCACCACTTCGCCAGCCGTTTCATCGCCTCCTGTGATGGTGTAAGGCTGGCCCGCGGTGCAGGTTGTGAAAGCGCCGGGTGCAAGTGCAGTTTCCTCACAGGTGACTGCAATTGCCGGGCTCTGGCCGGCCAGGAGGTTATCGGCAATGGACAAGCCGGTGATTGGGAGATTTCCGTCGTTAGTGACGGTGAAGGTGTACTGGATGGTGTCGCCTGCGTCGGTGATTCCGGAGTTGTTGACGTCCGTCGGTGTCCCTGCTTGCTTATCCACAGACAGAGACGGGTTCCGTTCGATGAGAATGGTTTCCGTGTCCTCGTCGTTGGCCGGGGGCAGTCCGGCGACCGTCCCGGTAGCGGACGCGTTGTTCACAACCTGGCCTGCGTTGACATCGTTCTGGGTGAGTGTGTAAGGCGGGGCTGTGCAGGTGGTTGTTGACCCAACTGCCAACGGGCCCGGAGGACACGTCACTGTGCCAACTAAGGGGTCGGTTACCGTCACCGTGTCCAGTGGCACTGTGCCGGTGTTGGTCACATCGAACGTGTACGTCACTGTCGAACCGGCAGTGTTTCCTGTCGCTGCGCCGGCTTGCTTATCCAACGTGACGCCGGTGACCTGCGCTGCATTAGTGAACGTGCAGACTACGGCTACGCCAGCTGCGCCGGCATCCGGCATGACGAATTCGCCGCTGGTACCTGTCCCGCTAGCGATCGTGCCGCCAGTGTTGTCGTTGATACAGGTCCAGCTTGAGGCGTATCCGAAAGCCGACGGGCCGCTCGGTGCGCTGCCTGCCCCGCTTTCGGAAATGGTGTAGGTGTTGCCTGCGCGGCCAAAGACCGGGCCGGCGATCTCAGCTGGCTCATCCTGGAGTCCTGGATCCGAGCCTGCGGTAGTGCCGTCAATGCCCGCGGGGAGTCCTCCGCCGCTCAGGGCCACGGTCACCTGGTCGGCTGGAGCAACGCGACCTGCCGGAAAGTCCTTTTGCACCGAGATGGTGTTGGGAGTGGCGCAGGAAGCGAGATCCACTGATCCGGTTTGCGAGAAGGGCTGGGTGCTGATCACTGTGCCGGTCACGGGGTCTACCTGGCGCAGGTTAGTGCCGCTGCCCAGATAAAGCATTCCGTCGCCGCCAAAAGCGATACCGTTTATCGTCTGCGTGGTCACGATGGAAACGATCTGGGTGCCGGTGACTGTGATGGGCGCGCCCGGGGACGTCGGTAGCTGCTGGTTGACAACGGTCAGGACGCTCTCTGCGTCTCCACCGCCGATTACGTAAAGACGGCCCTGCCGGTCGAAAGCCCAGTCGCCGCTGCCGCCGGCATTGGGAACTGTTCCGCTGGCTACGAGACCGATTGAGGTGTTAGTGGTTGTGTTGAATCCGTAAATCTCAAGGATGCCTGCCCTGAATCCGCCGTAGTAGTAGAACCCGGTGGCGGGGTTGATTGCACCATGCGTGATAGGGGTATCAACCTCGCCGGCGCCGAGAGCGGTGGTGGTATCCGTCGCCCGGTCAAGGCGGTAGATCATTCGACCCGCATCTACAGTGGGAAGAACACCGAAGGCGGCACTTCCATCAGCGGCAATCCCGAGGCCGTTGAGACTGCCTGAAGCAGGGATGTTGAATGTGCCCACACTGGTCTGGGTGCCGGTGGCTGTATCCACGACCCAGAGATTGCGCGGAGACGCGCCCTGGATGGAATAGACCGACTCGCATGCGAGCGGTGGGGCTGCAACCGCAGGAGTCGGCACGCTAAGGCCGATGCCCCCCACTGTAAAGATTCCTGCGATCAGTGCACCGCTGGTAAGGAGACTTAAACTTCGTCTCGAGGCACTGGCTGGCCTGGTCTTTGTTTTTGCCGTATCGGCATTTGGGCGTCTTTTATACAACGGTCTACCCCCTGTAGATCGTTCGGGGCCAGACTTTGACCCGCGTGTTGTACGGGTCGCGCAGATGCAGTGTGCTTTTAGTGCTTCCCCCACGGTAAATAGTTAGGGGCATCCATAACTTTGTCAAGTCCGCAACATTTGCAATACAAACCAATTAATAAACAGAATGATTAAAACTTTTGGTATATAACTATCGATACTGTACTATCGGCGGCGCTTAGAGCTGTACTTTGACGATGCTTGGAAAGAAGCCCGAGTTCGTAGGGAAAAGAGGGACTGCGATCTTTCAGTGCAGTCTGGCGATTGCTACGCGAGCTGGCCAGGCCGCTTTGGAGGGCCAAGGTTTCGCTGGAAATGGTCAACTTTGAGGATCATCTGGCTGTCTTTTTAATTCGTTGGGTTCCCAGTAAATCTTCCAGTTGGGAAAGTATTGGCCCGCTATTCATTGCGCAAGCTTTATAAGGCTACTTACTTTTAATTCTTGTTTACTCTCCTCCTGCGTTTGACAGGTCCTTGGGGCCCCTGCGAAGTGGAAGGTTCTGGCCCAAAGAGCTGGATCACGTCTGGCTTAGGTAGATTGGGACCATGCCCATGAACGCTGCACTCCAAGGGATCGCCGACAATGGTCACGCCATCCATGCCCATACCGGCGCTTGGGTTGCGGCTGTTCTTCGCGCGAGGATCTCCGCCGGGCAGCTCCCGCCGGGGACCAAGCTGTCGGAACAGAAGCTTTCAGAGGCCCTTGGGGTTTCCCGTAACACCTTGCGGGAGGCCTTCACCGTTTTGGCGGGCGAGTCCGTGGTCCAGCGCATCCCCAACAGGGGAGTGTACGTGGCAGCTCCGGGAGCGGAAGATGTTCGGGAGATTTACCGGGTGCGGCGGATGATTGAGCCGGCTGCAGTGCTTTGGGGGGACATTCCTGACAATACGCTGGACCGGCTCGATGCCATCATCTTGCAGGCCCGCGAGGCGTTGGCTGCAGGGTCAATCCAGGGCATGGCAGACGCCAACCAGGAACTGCACAAAGCCCTCGTCTCACTTTCCGGCAGCGTTTCGTTGGATGAGTTGATGGAAAAGGTCCTGGCTGAGATGCGCCTGGTATTCCATGCAATGGCCACCACTCCGGATTTTCACAGCCACTACGTGGAGCGCAACGCTGCCCTTGTGGCGCAGATCCGGTCAGGCCAGCGGGAAGAAGCCGCTGCAGAGCTTCGGCGCTACCTTGACGCCGCCGAGGATGAGTTGCTGGCCCATATCGGCGCCGCACAGCCATGACCGCAGAGCCCTGACCGCCAGGAAGGTGCAAAAGCGCCGCGGTACCGATAACGGAACCGCGGCGCTTTGCAAGAGCAACTGCAGAGGCTAGGGCACCAGGTAGCTGCTGTCCCGGGCGTCAGTAATCAGCATGTGTCCGGGGGCATGCCCGATCGCAAGGGCGGGCCTCGACTCCATCACGGCAGCCTGGGGTGTTACCCCGCAGGCCCAGAAGACCGGAACATGGTTGGCAGGGATTTCCACGGCATCGCCAAAGTCCGGACGGCCAAGGTCGGCGATGCCCAGCTCCCCAGGATTTCCCACATGCACGGGGGCGCCGTGAACAGCGGGATAGCGTGAGGTGATCCGGACGGCGTCGGCAACCTGCGAAGCCGGGATGGGGCGCATGGACACCACCAAAGGGCCAGCCATGGCGCCCGCAGGTTCACAGCGCACACTTGTCCGATACATCGGGACGTTCACCCTTTGGTCGATGTGGGCCACCCGTATCCCGTTCTCCTGGAGGGCGGCTTCAAAGGTAAAGCTGCACCCCACAATGAAGGTCACCAGATCATCGCGCCAGTGCGCGCGGATGTCCGTCGGCTCGTCAACTTTCACCCCGTCCTCATACACCACGTACCGTGCGACGTCGGTCCGCACGTCGCCGCCGGCCAGCAGCGCGCCGGACGTCTCACCGGCGTCGAGCACTCCCAGAATTGGGCACGGCTTCGGGTTACGTTGCGCGAAGAGCAGGGCATCGAAAGCCTGTGCCTTCGGCACAATAATCAGGTTTGCCTGGGCAAACCCGGCGCTCCAGCCGGAAGTGGGGGTAACGAGGCCCGCCCGGAAAAGTGCGCGAGCCTCTGAAGGCAGCAGGGCTGCCGGATTCTCAGGAAGTACGACGCCGGCAGGGGAGTTCGTTGAGACAGTCACGGTTTCCCCTAGGCCCAGAGCTTGGCGAGGCCGGCCAGTGAGTTCCAGCCGAGGAACAGGGTCAGCAGCCAGGCGAGAGCACCGATGATGAGCAGCCACTTGGGATAGACATAGCCGTGCAGAAGGTCTCGGCGACGCCAGGCCACCCACAGCAGGAGGGCGAAGCCCACTGGGAGGATAAGGCCATTGAAGGCACCGGCGAAGATGAGCAGCTGCTGCGGGGCCTGTCCGATGAGGAGGTAGGCGACGGCGCAGAAGGCGATGAAGCCAACGGTGATGAGGTTGCGCGTGCGTTCCTTTGTTGAGGACTTGGTCACGAACGAAACCGAGGTGTACGCGGCACCGATCACTGAGGTGATGGAGGCCGCCCAGAGAATCACGCCGAACATGCGCAGCCCGATCTGACCGGCGGCAGCTTCGAAAGCAGAGGCGGCAAGGTTGTTGTTGGCCAATGCCACGCCACCAGCCACCACTCCGAAAATCGCGAGGAAAAGCAGGACGCGCATCACGCAGGTCACCAGGATGCCCAGGATGGAGCTTTGGGTGATCTCTTTGACGTGCTCCACACCGGTGGCGCCGGAATCCAGCATTCTGTGGGCGCCTGCGTAGGTGATGTAGCCGCCGATGGTTCCGCCGATGAGCGTGGTGATCACCAGGAAGTCCACCTTCTCGGGCATCACCGTGTTCCGGAGTGCTTCGCCAAGGGGAGGGGCGGAGACGATGGCCACGTAGAGCGTCATGAGGATCATGACGGCGCCGAGGATCACCACAATCTTGTCGAGTGCCAGGCCTGCCTTCTTACTGAGGAAGATCAGGATTGCGATAACAGCGGAGATAGCGCCGCCGAGCTTGGGATCCAACCCCATCATGGCGTTGGTGCCCAGACCGGTGCCTGCGATATTGCCGATGTTGAAGACCAGGCCGCCCAGGAACACGAGGCCGGCGAGGAACCAACCCACACCCGGCAGGACCTTGTTACCGAGTTCCTGGGACCGCAGCCCCGAAACGCCGATCACACGCCAGACGTTGGTCTGCACCGCGATGTCCACAAGGATCGATACGAGGATGGCGAAGGCGAAGGCAGCCCCCAGCTGCACTGTGAACGCCGCGGTCTGGGTGATGAAGCCGGGGCCGATTGCGCTGGTGGCCATGAGGAACATGGCACCAAGGAGAGCCGAGCGCCTGCCGGCTTTCGTTTTGCTTGGGAGTGTTGCTGTGCTTTCCACGGGGTCCGTCCAAAGAGTGCGGGTGACCGGAGTCACAATGGGATGTCACGGGCAACACTACAGACTGTTCAACAATCTCCGCAAGACATTGTTGAACAATAGTTTAAAGTTACGAGCCGATACTGAGCGGTCCGGACGCTTTGTCTGCAGCTTCGAAGGCCTTCTCGAGCCTTTCCACGGCCCGTGCATAATCGGTATCGGGTGCCAGCCGGCAACGTTGGGCTTCCTTCATGGCGCGGAAGAATTCGGCCGTTTGAGGGACACGAACATCGCTCATGCCAGGAAACTCGATGGCCTTTCCCGGGTCCAGTTCGTAGCTGCTCCACAACCGGAGAACAGCATCGTGGCGTGCCGCGGCGGCCACCCATCCGGGACGGTTCTGCGGCTTGCTTCTCTGACGCAGGTCCAGTTTGCGGCTGCCGGTCAAAGTCAGAAGGGCAGCGGCAGTACCGAGCGTAAACAGCAACAGTCCGACCACTGGCGACAACACGGCCGGAATCAGCACGGCCGGTACGATTACCACGAGGCCGGTGAACACATTCCAGAACAGCGCGTCTGGTTCGCTCCTGCCCGCTTGGCTGTTTTCTGCAGGCTTGTTTTCCCTGGAGTTGGCCGCGGCGGGGCTGTAACGGGAAAGCAGACCTCCGTTGGACGCGGCAGGAGTCTGGCTGACGCTCCGGTACAGGACACGGACGGTTCCAGCGATAGCGAACACCAGCACACCTGCCCACAGTGCGATTTCTGCAGGCGCCATCAGTACGGAATCAGGCAGGGCGGGCATCGGACCACCTCCAGCGCTATTACCCGCTTGGCGCCGTCCTCCAACAGTGCCGCTGGGAGATCGAGCGCCGCTTGGTATCAGTATGCGCCGTCACTACAGGCCTCAGCTAGGCCCGTTCAGCCCTGGCGGGCCTTTTTGGCTTCCTTCTTCGCGGCCTCATCCTTGACGCGCTGAGCCTCAGCCCGGACGGCGGCGTGGGTGGAGCGCTCAGCCACCAGCCACGCAGGGGGCGCCTGCAGCAGGGCGGTGATTTCCGCCGTCGTCAGTGCTTCTTCAACGCCGCCACGGGCGAGGCCGCTGATGGAGACGTTCAGTTTCTGCGCCACCACGGGGCGGGGGTGGGGGCCGTTACGGCGCAACTCGACCAGCCACTCCGGCGGGTTGGCCTGGAGCTCGGCGAAGTCAGCGCGAGTGATTACTGAATCCTGGAACTCCTGTGGTGTCGCGGGCAGGTAGATGCCGAGTTTCTTGGCAACTGTGGCCGGCTTCATGGACTGGGAGTTTGCAGAGGTCATGCTTCAAGGGTATCTGTACGGGCGCGCTCACCGCACCAGAGCAGGCGCCGTTCCGGCACCATCGCGTGTACTGTGCAGTGAACGGCTGACTCTGATGAACGGCTGACGGTACTGTGAAGCTGTGCCAGCAGACAATGAAATCCCCCAAGCTCCCGAGCATCCCTTTCCCCCTTCTCCTCCGGTTTCGACGGAAACGTCAAGCGGGGAACCAGATGAGGGCCGCCGCGAGCTGAGATTTGCGTACGTTGTTGGGGTAACGCCTGGGAAATGGATCCGACGCTGGGAAGAGCGGATGCCGGACGTTCCGTTGCAGTCCTTTATGTCCGACGACGGCGAGCAGCTTGCGGTGTTGCGGAACGGTGCAGCTGATCTCAGCTTCGTCCGCCTCCCCGTGGAGCGCGAGGGACTCAGTGTTATTCCCCTTTATGAGGAACAGCCCGTTGTGGTTGCGCCGAAGGGCCATGAAATCTCGGTCTTCGAGGAGGTCGCGTTCGACGACCTGGCAGACGAAACTTTTTTGGACCCTGCTGAACTCGGGGGAGCAGAAAATGCCCTCCAAGTGGTGGCGTCCGGTGCAGGATTGCTGATCCTTCCGATGTCGGTAGCGCGGCACTTCAATGTTAAGGACACTGTGGCGCGGAGGCTGACAGGTGTGCCCGGCACCGAGATCGCGCTCGCCTGGCCTGCCGATGCGACCGACGAGGTGATCGAGGAGTTCATTGGGATCGTTCGGGGGCGCACTGCCCAGAGTTCCCGGCAGCCATCGGCGAACCAGGAGAAGCCCAAAAAAGCCCCTAAGCCTGACCGCCGGGGAACGGGCGGAGCCAAGAAACCGGCCGTAGCCCAGCGCTACGCCCCGAATCCTGACAAGGGCCGCGGCCGGGGATCCCGAAAGAAGGGCAAGCGCTAGCAGTTTCAGCGTCAAGGCCGGTATTGGGTACCGGTTCTCAAGGTCCCTACCTCAGTTCCCTGGTTTGGTCGAACGGGCGTAGCGGACTGTTCGGTTCCGGCCCAGTGATTTTGCGCTGTAGAGAGCGGCGTCTGCCGCTGCGATTAGTTCCTCTAGGCCTTCTGTATCCTGGTCCACTACCGCTAAGCCGTAGCTGACGGTGGGCATTTGTATGCCAACCTCTCCAGAAGCAGCGTCCATACGGCGGCTGATGTCCGTCGCTATGCCCTCGGCGCGGTAAGGACTCACTCCCGGTAGAAGCAGGACGAACTCCTCACCTCCATACCTGGCGACCAGGTCGGAAGACCGGACCGTCTGCGTGCACGCTTTCGCGAACGCCTGCAATGCTCGATCCCCGGCTGCGTGGCCATGGGTGTCATTAATGGCTTTGAAGTGATCCAGATCGGCAAGGAGAAGAGTTCCGGGCGCCCGCGTGTGCCGAAGCCTAAGGAGTTCTGTCTCGGCCAGATCAAGAAAGCCGCCCCGATTCAGCAGCCCGGTCAGCCCGTCGCGCGTTGCGAACGTACGCAACGCCTGGGTCTGCTGCTCAGTGCTGAGTGCCGCCATGCTGAAGGAGGCGACCACCAGGAGAACCATGGTGATGCCAGTGGTGATGGCGGACCCGAAATATGCCTGGAAATTGGGGCTGTACGGGCCTTCGACAAGATACGCGATCAGCCGTAGGAAATAGAACAGGGACAGCGATCCGGCCGCGATGGCCATGGGCATGCGGATCTTGGAATAACCCGGCTCGAGGCGCCAGAGCTCATGCGCAGCCAATCCAATAATCACATTCATGGAGGCAAGGAAAACCGCGCCTCCTGACCAGGTGTTGCCTGCCGGGTTCTCCAGGCATGAGGCGAAAGCCGTTATCACCGGCCCCGCCAGCAGAAGCCAGGGACGGGGTATGGACGTGCGAAGAGAGCGCGCAGCCGCCCACACGCTGGAGGCGCCTGCGACCAACAGGCCGTGGCCTGCCGGAATGGCCAGCCATTGAAGGGGCGTTCCTTCCAGGAGCAACGATGCGGATCCGGCGAGAAACAGGATGAGCGCGAAGCACCACCAGGCGCTGTAGGCCGAGCGGGTGCTGCGGTAGGCCGAGAAGTAGAAAAGGAGACTGAGAACCAAGGCCATCACGGCGAAAGCGACCCTGAGGGTAACTGTATCGAGGACCATGCTCTTCTTCCCCCTGCTGAACGAGCCTGTGAAGCCCAAGTATCCCACTACCCGACGCCTCTGTAACGACCTTTTTGCCGGAGTTTATCGGGAACCGTTGAGCTCAGCACCAGGGTCTACAGCGGAAACTGTTATTGCGTCAGGCGGTACCGCTCGATTTGCTTCAGCCTCCGCTGGAGGCTGTCCCGCCGCGGGTGGGGGACGGCGTCGGGCGATTCAGCAGTGAGGTCAATATGCTTGGTGCCGTATTGCCATAGCAAGAGGTCATCCAACAGCCTGTCCGGTCCCGGCGAATACCGGTGGTCCAAAGCACGCCGGACCTCAGTGATCCGGTTGGCGCTGAGCAGCTCGGCCAGCTGGACTGTCTGGTTGAGGCTGTGGGCGGCCATCAGCTCAGCCGCCCAGCCCCAATCGTCGTCGACCTTGCGGTCCACGTGCGGCAGCAGCGTCCGCCAGACGTCCCGGATGCGGTTGGGGGTGAGCGGGGCCGCGCCTTCACCTTCGGTATCCCAGAAGCTGCGGACCTCCTCATAGCGCTCGTGCAGATCAGCGAATGCGCCTTCCACTGTTTCCAGCATGGCGGCCGTTGCGGTGAACTGTCGGTCGAAATGAGGCGTCCAAGCCCGGGGGTCTTCAGCTTTGAAGCGGATATCGTGCTCGATCTCGCTCCAGGCGTGCGCAAAGACTGTACGGATCTGGCATTCAAAGAAGTAGCTGCCGTTGGCGGGGAGATCCGGATTGAAGGCTTGCTGGTAGTCCTTCACGGCCTCATTCTGGATGGTCCGTAGGATTAAGTGGCGGCTGGAGTACCCATAGGTCCCGGATTCAATGGAACCGATGTCCTTTTCCCGGTCGCCACGGCAGTCGAAAAGCTGGCGCTGGCGTTTGATGAGGTTCGCCACCACTGCGTTCTCAGCCGGAAGCTTGGTAATGACACGCACTCCCACCATGTCGTTAAGGGTGCGGAACGGGTCAGGAAACTTCAGGACCGGGGGGCCTCCGGGCTCCAGTGGCTCCTCTGTCCGGGAAATCTTCTCGCGGAAGGAGTCCACGGTTTTGGTACGGCCGGTAACAAACAACGGTGTGACTTCGGTGTCCTTGAGCATGCCCCGCAGGGACAGCAGAACCTCGCGCGTGACGAGCTTCAGGGCCGGACGCACCCGCTCATAAAGCTCAACATTCTCCTGCACAGCCTGCTTCTGGGCAGTGTCGAGAAGGTCCCAATTGGTTGCCATAAAGCCAGCTTACGGTGGGGGTGCGACACGATGGCACTGACACCCCGCCCCCGCTGACACCGGCCCTCCCAGGTCGGTGACGCAGACCATTCCAAATCCGGTAGACAGGCAAAGGCCAAGGTAGGCTCAGACCTAGCTGATGTGCATCGTCGAGACCAGGCGTCGCAGCAGTAGGCGGACAGTTGGGGCATTGTCCGCCTTCTGTAGAACACGCCCCGAGGAGGATGCAGTGAAGCGGCACAAGTACCAGTACGGTGCAGACCCCAGTCAGTGGGGCGAACTTTTCCTGCCGGAAGCCAATGGCAAACAAACGCCCAAAGGCGTTGTTGTGGTCATTCACGGCGGATACTGGCGTTCCCAATACGGTGCTGAACTGGGCGAACCGCTGGCCCGGGATCTTGCGATGCACGGCATGGCGGCATGGAACCTGGAGTACAGGCGGGCAGGAAACGGCGGGGGCTGGCCTCACACCTTTGAGGATGTCCTGGCGGGGATCGACAAGTTGAGGGATCTTGCTGAAGAGCACGACCTTGATCTTCGCAACGTAGTTGCCCTGGGACATTCAGCAGGAGGCCACCTGGCCGTGTGGGCAGCAGGCCGTGACAAGCTCGGAACTCTGCCCGCGCCTGAGGCCGACCGTCAGTTGGTCCGCAAGAACGGCAACGGCGCCGTTCACCTCACAGGTGTTGTCAGCCAATCCGGCCTCCTCAACCTCGCGGACGCAGAAAAGCTGGATCTCAGCAACGGTGCGGTCAGCAATTTCCTTGGCGGGCCGGCCCGGAAGTATCCCAAGCGCCACATGTACGTGGACCCTATGAGCACAGTCCCCCTGACAGTGCCTGTTTACGCTGTCCATGGCCTGGACGACGACACCGTTCCCCTGAGCCAGTCCGAGGCCTACGCACTTGCTGCCCGGGCTGCCGGTGCACCCGTTCAGCTGCTCAAGTTGCCAGGTGACCACTTTGCGTTGATTGATCCGAAGGCGCCGTCATACCGCAAATGCAGGGAACTGGTCCAAGGCCTGCTGGGCTGAGTGCGGGGGAGCGGGAGGTGCGGCCTGCCTGAAGGACGGGGCGCCCTGCCTCAACCCGAGTAATGTCGCGGCAGCGCATGCGTCCGGGCTAATCCTTCCCCTACACTGGGTGTCAGGTGTGCCGGGAAGTCTGGTCGGCGTGACTTTGTCGACGCTACCTTGAGGACTCAGATGAGCCAGAAGCCTGCACCAATTCCCCCGCGCATCACGATCTTCGGACGCGGAAGTTACGCCGAGTCCCTGCGCATCGGCGAGATCCTCCGCAAGGAAACCGTTGGTGGAGCGCTGTTGGTTGCCGCCGCCATCATCGCGTTGGTCTGGGCAAATTCTCCTGCGTCAGAGAGCTACTTCGCCTTTCGGGACTTCAAAATCGGCTATGAGCCATGGCACCTGGAGCTCAGCCTCGGAGCCTGGGCCGCTGACGGGCTCCTTGCCGTTTTCTTCTTCCTCGTGGGGCTCGAGCTCAAACGTGAATTCGTTGCAGGGGATCTGAGGCAGCTCAACAAGTCAGTGGTTCCGGTGGCTGCAGCTGCCGGCGGCGTTGTCATACCGGCAGTAATCTACGCCGTCATTAACATCACGAGCCCGGAAACCCTTCGAGGCTGGGCAATCCCGACGGCTACCGACATCGCGTTTGCAGTCGCCGTCCTGGCGATTATTGGATCCCACCTTCCCAGCGCCCTTCGGATCTTTCTCCTGACGCTGGCCGTTGTTGATGACCTGATTGCCATCACCATCATTGCTCTCTTCTACTCGGAGAACATCCAGCCCATGCCCCTGCTGCTCGCGCTGATCCCATTGGGGCTCTACACGCTCCTGGCCCAGAAGTACCGCCGGTTCTTCGGGACCCGGGTATGGGCAGCCTGGCTCATCCTGCTGCCGCTGGGGATCCTCGTCTGGGCGCTGGTGCACGCTTCGGGAATCCACGCCACTGTCGCCGGCGTGCTCCTGGGCTTCGCGATCCCGGTCCTGCGTTCACAGGCCAGCGGCGGTCCCCAAACCGGCCCCGGCCTCTCCGAGATCTTTGAACACCGTTTCCGGCCCATCTCTGCGGGCGTCGCTGTGCCCATTTTTGCTTTCTTCTCCGCCGGCGTCGCCGTAGGCAGTTGGGAAGGCCTTCGGTCGGCACTGGCCGATCCGGTCGCCGTCGGCATTATTGCTGCGCTGGTGCTGGGAAAGCCGATTGGCATAATGGGCACCACCTGGGTCCTGACTAAAACGAGCAAGGCTGCCCTCGACAGCTCCTTCAAATGGATCGACGTCTTCGGAATCTCGTTGCTGGCCGGGATCGGCTTCACTGTGTCCCTCCTCGTTGCGGAGCTGAGCTTTGGGCATGGAACAGTTCAGGACGATCACGCCAAGGTGGGAATCCTGGCCGCTTCCCTCCTGGCCTCGGTCCTGGCCACCGTGGTGTTGCGTGCCAGGAACCGCGTCTACCGCCGGGAAGAGGAAGAGGAAAAGGTGGATGCTGACAACGACGGCATCCCGGACGTCTACGCCAAGGACCAGCACTCCTGAACTAATCCGGGGTGGGCGGAAGGCAGCCATTCCGGGGCATTCTCTGGCAGAGTAGGGACCATGCTGACAGTAATCGGCGAGGGCCTGGTTGACGTTGTGCAACGTCCAACGGGAATTGAAGCCCATGTGGGCGGAAGCCCCCTGAACGTGGCGGTTGGGCTGGCGCGCCTCGGCCACCCGGTTCAGTTCATCGGCCGCTACGGGCGGGATGCGTATGGCGATTCTGTCGCGGCCCACCTAAGGTCCAGCTCAGTGATGGTGCCCCAGGGTCCTGACTCGCTGCCCACCAGCGTGGCCACCGCACTGATTGACGACGACGGCGCCGCCACCTATACGTTCGACCTCGCCTGGGAGCTCCCCGGCCTCGTTGACCGACTGCCGTTCATGCTGCAGGGAACAACACTGCTGCATACAGGATCCATTGCCACTATGCTGGCGCCCGGGGCGGCAGAGGTGCTGGCCGCCGTCGAACACGCACACCCCTCCGCCACCATCAGTTTCGATCCCAACTGCCGGCCGAGCATCGTTGCCGATGCAGGCTATGCCCGGAGGCAGGCAGAGAAATTTGTGTCCCTTGCGGACATAGTGAAGGCCTCGGATGAGGACCTCGAATGGCTCTACCCCGGGGAAGACATACTGGAGTCGGCACGCCGCTGGCTGGCTCTCGGTGGGTCTGAAGGCCCGGCCATGGTGGTGGTGACCCGAGGCGCAGCCAACCCCAGGGGAATCACTGCCGCGGGTGAAGCTGAAGCAGTCACACCTGCAGTTGACGTCGCCGACACAGTGGGCGCAGGTGATTCGTTCATGGCGGCCCTGCTTTCAGGAGTGGTGGATCTGGGACTGGACGGCGCGCAGAACCGAAAGGAACTGCGTGCAATCTCCGCGGAAACCCTCGCCGAACTCCTTTCCCATGCGGCCGCAGCCGCCGCAGTAACTGTCTCCCGCGCCGGGGCCAACCCGCCCACCCGCGCTGAACTCAATCACGCCCTCGTCCCCGACGTTGAAAGGCAGCCATGACAGTACCTGATCCATTTGAAGCAGCATCCGGAATCGCATCCTTCCAAGTAGGCAGCGAATCCTTTGAAGATGGCCAGGTTCTGCCACCGGCCCAAACCAGCGGAGTACTCGGAGCCGGCGGACAGGATGAATCCCCACAGCTCAGCTGGTCAGGTGCCCCCGAAGGAACCAGGGGCTATTCAGTCACAGTCTTCGATCCCGACGCTCCGGGCGGAGGATATTGGCATTGGGCAGTTGCGAACCTCCCTGCGGACACCACCTCGCTCCCGGCCGGTGCTGGCTCCCGCAGCAATGCCCTTTTGCCACCGGAGGCTGTCCAACTTAAGAACGACGCCGGCTTTTCGGGGTTTGTAGGCGCCGCACCACCGCCGGGGCATGGGCCTCACCGCTATCTGTTGGTGGTGCATGCTTTGGACACCGAACAACTGGACGTGGCCTCGGATGATTCGGCTGCTTCGATAGTGTCCAAGCTTGCAAACCATACCTTGGGTCGCGCGAGGCTGACGGGCACGTTTGAACGGCGGTAGACCTGCCCACGTAGACTTGCGTCATGCGGCTCGTAGCAAGTGACATTGACGGAACCATTCTGGGACACGACGGAAAAATCAGCGACCGCACCATCCGTGCCTTCCGCGCCTGCCGCGCTGCCGGCGTCGAACTGGTCTTCGTGACTGGAAGACCACCGCGCTGGCTGCACCCGCTGCAGGACCAGCTGGGTCACACCGGGCGGGTCATCTGCTCCAACGGTGCTGTTGTGTGGGACCTCGAAGCCGACCGGCTGGTTTCCGCCCGGACCCTCGATCTCAAAGCGGTCTTCGAGGTGCGGCGGATCATCAAGGAGTTGCGGCCCTCCGCGCTCTTCGCGGCTGAAACCCTCACCAGTTTCCATCTGGAGCCGGGGTTCATCGAGAACGATTCCAGTGAACTCCTGGCCCAGTTCACCCCTGCCCCGCTCCACATGACGCTGTCAGCAGATGACGCCGTGGTTAAGTTCCTCGCCGTCATTCGGGAAGGAACAGCCGATGATTTCCTGGCCGAGGTAGCGCCTGCGGTGGGGCACCTGGCGTCGGTAACCCATTCTGCGCCCACGGTCGCGATGCTGGAAATCGCCTTTCCCGGCATCAACAAAGCCGTGACCCTCGCTGAATACGCCGCTTCACTTGGTGTAGACGCAGCAGACGTTGTTGCCTTCGGCGACATGCCCAATGACGTCGAGATGCTCCGGTGGGCCGGCGACGGCTATGCCATGGCGAGCGGGCATCCCGCCGCAATCCGCGCGGCAGGCCAGCAGGCACCGCATTTTGACGACGATGGCGTGGCGCAGATCCTCGAGGCCAAGTTGCAGAAACTTGGTGTGGCGCTTTCCTAGGCGCTCCTAACCGTCCACCTGATTCCCGGTCAACGGCCAACCAACGTTCATTTTGGCCCCCTACTCTTCCAATTACAGAGGATCACTCTAGAAGAGGACGGGAAGAAAATGTCCAGGTACCGCAGTAACAGGGTTGAAGACCAGCCGTTGCGCCACGTGGAACCGGATGTGCACTGGAAATCCCTCCGACAGGGAGACCGTGTTCTCGTCCGTAGCGCCCCGGGTTTTGAGACGGGCGGCTTCGTAGACGCCGTCAGCCGGGACCACACCACAGTCTGGGTGGACCTCGACGGCGGCCGCGGCCGCACATTGGTGCACTGCAGTGACGGCGTGGAGATCCTGCCCAACAGCTGATGGCACACTCCTTCGGGTTACGCTTCAGGAGTGAGTGAGCTGCCCCCGTTCCTGACGTCACTTAATGACGCGGGAGCTCCTGTGCCTATAGCCATGGCTCACCGCGGGTTTTCCCGTGAAGGGTTCGAAAATTCCATGGCGGCGTTCCGTGCTGCAGTGGACCTCGGCTACCGCTATCTGGAGACAGACGTCCACACCACGGCGGACGGCGTGCTGCTCCTCTTCCATGACGATCAGCTGGACCGCATCACCGACCGGAAAGGCCGCATTTCCCGTCTGAGCGCAGCAGAAGTCTCTGCCGCGAAGATTGGCGGAGTGGAGGCCATCCCGCTTTTTGACGAGCTGGTCAATGAATTCCCCGATGTCAGGCTGAACCTGGATGTCAAGGACTGGAGCTCGGTTCCCAGCGTTGCCGCGGCCATCGAGCGCCATGGGGTGCATAACCGCGTCCTGATAACCAGCTTCTCTGACCTGCGGAGGGGGGCTGTGCTCAGGCTCCTCAGCAGACCGGTGGCAGCGTCGGCCGGGACGGTGACCAGTGCCGTTTTTGTGCTGCTGGGACGGTTCCTTCCACCGTGGCTGCTCAGGAGGGTCATGCGGGGAGTCCACGCCCTGCAGGTCCCTGTCAGCCGAGGCCGGATACGTGTGGTGACTCCCGCGCTTATTCGGCGGGCGCACCGGCTCGGATTGCAGGTTCACGTCTGGACCATCAATGAAGCAGCCGAAATGAACAGGCTGTTAGACCTCGGAGTGGACGGGATCGTGACGGACCGGGCGGATCTGTTGAAGCACGTGCTGCAGGAACGGGGGGCGTGGCACGAGGCTTCCCGCTAGGCGAGGCGCCTGCTAGCCAGGGTGCAAACCCGCCGAGTGATGCCACGGCGCGTTTTCCACTTGCAGCAACCGGGCCATTTCCAGAGCGGCCAGCGGACGGCTGTAATAGTAACCCTGGGCGCTGATGCAGCCGATACTGCGCAGATACTCGGCCTGTTCCGCAGTTTCCACACCTTCCCAAACTGCTTCCAGGCCACATGCTCGGATGAGCTGCAGGACTGCTGCAATCAGTGCAGGCTGGTCCGGGTCGGTTCCCAGTTCCATGAGGATGGAACGGTCAACTTTCACCCGGTCAACAGGAAGCCGGCGAAGATAGCTGATGGAGGAGTAGCCTGTGCCAAAATCGTCAATCTCCAGCCCGACGCCGAGCTTGCGCAGGCTGTTGAGGGAGTATCTGTCCAGCTCGTTGCCCATGATGATGGCCTGCTCTGTCAGCTCAAGGACCAGCAGGTCGGGACTGAGATCGGCGCGCGTGAGAATGTCCCGCACTTCTTCAATAAACTCCAGGCGCTGGAGGTCAGTGGCAGCGATGTTGACTCGCATGGACATTTCGGGAGGCGCGATTCCGTCTTCGCGCCAATGACGCAGCTGCTCGATGGCGGTTCGGAGGACCCAGATACCCAGCTCGGACATCAGGCCTGCGTCTTCAGCGATCGGCAGGAACTCATCCGGCATCACCATGCCGCGCTCCGGGTGGTTCCAGCGGACCAGCGCCTCAACACCCTCGATCCTCCCGCTGGCAAGCTCCACGATGGGCTGATAGAAGAGCACCAACTCAGAGTCCGCTATGGCGCCCCGCAGGTCTTCCGCCAGTTGGCTCCTTAGCTGCCGGGCGTGGAGCATGGACGGCTCGAAGATTTTCAGCTTGCTCCGGCCTTCAGCCTTCGAGGCGTACATGGCGATGTCAGCCTCCACCATCAGCTGCTCGGCGGATTCGCCCGGCTCGCTGATTCGAAGGCCCATGCTTGCCCCGCAGTGGACGCTGTCGTTGTCCATTTCAATGGGCTCGTTCAGCGCCTGAAGGATTCTGGTGCCCACTCCCGCTGCACGCGTTGCGGAAGTAGCGGGCATCAGGACCGCAAACTCGTCTCCGCCCAAGCGCGCCACAACATCTGTTTCGCGGACGGCGCGCCGGATCCTGTCCCCCACCATGGCAAGCACCCGGTCTCCGACAGCGTGGCCACGCGTGTCGTTGATGGTTTTGAAGGCATCAAGATCCAGGAGTACGACGGCGGGCGGCAAGCTATCGTCTGTTGCCGCGGCGTCAGCCTGCGCCTGGGTAAGCGCGGCCACAAATGCGCTGCGGTTAGCCAAGCCGGTCAATGAATCGGTAAGGGCCATGGCGCGCATTTCCTCGTGCGCCTGGTGCAGTAGTTGGGTACGGGTTTCTACCCGTTGCTCAAGCTCCTGATAGATAATCTCGAGGTCCTCGGCCAGGAGGTTGGTCCCCATGATGATGGCATCAAGCTCATCCCGCGCAGGTGATACTTCTATCCTGGAATGCAGCTCGCCGGCGGCTAACCGGACGATGCCGTCAAGCAACTGTCCCAGGCGTGGGTCGTCTTCAGCGAACATCTCGCGGGCCCATCAGCGGGAGGGTGACTCGAACGGCGCCGTCCCGAGTCAACGGGAGGGTGCCCGGCGATACTGGAAGCGCTAGTGACTCTGACATGTACCCCCGCTTGCACTAGGGGAGAGGCTTCCGCCCCTCCCGACTCCGCCCCGCTCACGGGACGGGTTGTGTCACTAAAATACCGCCCCGGCGCCGGTAAAGCATCCCACAGCCAAGAGGTGGACTAATTCTGCTGGCATGGCAAATAAGGTCTGCGGCCCCTTGTTCCATGAGAGGACTATTCTACTGTTGCTGCAAATGCGCGGACTTCCTCGCTTCGCTCTGTAGCGGCGGCACCTTCGAATAGCACTTGTGCAGTGTTCAACTGTTCCCGTGCGCCGCTTAAATCACCGTTGGCAAACAGTGCCTTACCTAAGAGGAAACGCGCTTCTCCCGCTGTTTGAGTAGGCAGGAATTCTGATCTGGCACATACAGATTTCAGTAAGGAAAGCGCGTTTTCCATGTCTCCTGTCAGGAAATACCAGTATGCCCGAACAAAAGACATTTCGAGGCGGTCACGTTCACTTCCGCCCACGATGTCGGTGGCAAGTTCGGCCCGTTCAATACACCGCAGCGTTGCTGGATCAGTCAGGTTTGCCTCCAGGCGCATCACTGCCGAAGCCCTATTGAAATGGGCCCATAAATCCACGTCTTTCGAATGCGAGAGTTGCTCCGCGGCCATGTCGTGGTACCGTCCACCGTCTTCAATCCGCTTGCTGAGGAAAGCCACATTGCCGATGACCCAGTAGGCCTTCCCCGCTGTATCCTCATCCACAAGGTCCGTCAGCAGCGTCTCCAGCACAAGGGACTCCCGCCAAGCCTCATCCACTCTGCGGCTCTCGGCGAGGGCCGCGATGAGTCCGCGTTGAGCCTGAATCTGCAGGTCGACCTGCTCCTCATCCCCAGATACAAGTTCGGCTGCGCGGGCAGCGTTTGCGGCGGCCTCGGCGAGATGGCCCAGCCCCTGATGAGCCGTGGACAGCATGATATAGGTGCGGGCGGCAAATGCCGGTTTGGCGGCGGAGAGCGGATGTTCGGCCAGTTGCCGGGCAAGTTCGAGACAATCCCAAAGCGATTCCAGGTCCCGCTGGCATTCAGCCTGCAGGTATGTCATGTTCCACCAGCCGGCTTGGTCACCGGCTTCAAGGGACTCACGCGCGGCTTCGCGGGCCGAGTCCAGGGCGGCTTGGAAGTCGCGGTTCTTGAAGCTTTCGCGGGCCTGCAGTTCGGCGAGGACGTAGGGCGACAGTTTCTCGGGCTTGGACATTCCCCAATTATCCACCTTGATGGGGAACCTGCGGCTTCCCTGCCCTAAAACTTAGAAATTCAATCCGGTGAATGTTGATTATAAGGCGCTATAATAGCGTACGTAATGATTTACTGCACCTAATTGATAAAAGGATCACAGGATGAAAAAGATTGCTGCTACATTCTTGCTCACCGGCATCCTTGCTGTGGCAGGATTTGCTGCCCCTGCCATGGCAGCGTCGGATAAAAACACGAAGACGTCTGTAGAACAGACGTCCGGATGGTGGCCGAAATAAGCTCGGCTTCACTAACTGCCCCTGGATGACTAATCCGGGGGCAGTTTTGCTTAAGGCCCGGTCAGGGGAAGTCTCACTTCGATAGTGGTCCCTTCTCCTAATTTGGAACGGACGTCCATTGTGCCTTTGTGACGTTCGACGATGTCGTGAGCTATCGCAAGGCCCAGACCGCTGCCGGGTACAGCACCGGCCGTGGCGTTGGACGCCCGGTAAAAGCGTGTGAACAAATGAGGGATTTCCTCGTCGGGAACCCCCACCCCGGTGTCCGTCACCTGGACAGTCACCCATGGGTTTCCGTCGTCGTCATCGCTGTAGGTGTTTCCGACCGAAATCTTTCCCCCGCGGGGGGTGAACTTGATGGCATTGGACACCAGGTTGGTGAAGACCTGCTCCAGTTGCACTTCGTCAGCCATGACATCTGGGTCCCTGCGGTCAAGGTCCAGGGAGATGTCCACCTGCCGCTGCTCTGCGAGGGGACGCAGGGCCGCTGTGATGATCCTCAACGTGTGGCCCACCCGGGAAGGTGCCAGGTGGAGTCCGGTGGCTTCATAGTCAGGTCTGGAAACAGCCAGCATGTCCTCGATCAGCCTCCGGAGACGCTCCGAGTTTCTGACGATGATGTCCAGCATCCGGTTGACCTCGTCGGGGAGTTTTCCGCCTGATCCATCCCGGATCATGTCCAGGTAGGCGGTGATGGAGGTCAGCGGTGTTCTTAGTTCGTGATTCACGGTGGCAAGAAAATCCGTCTTGGCCTGATCCAGCTGCTGTAACTGCCGGAGGACCTGCTGTTGGCCACTGATCAGGTGTCCCTGGATCAGGCCGTAGGCGACGTTTCCTGCGACGTGCTGGATCATGGAAATTTCGGTCCGCGACCAGAAACGCGGCGAGTCGAGCTGGGTGATCCAGATGAGGCCCAGCGATGAGTTTCCTTCGCCGACCGGAATCAGCGCTGAAGTCCGGGGATTCATTGCGCTCATCCAGTCGCGTAACCCGAGATCTTCCGCATCCCACTCGTGGGTGCTGTGATCATCGACGATGAGGACGTCACCTTCAGCCCACAACCGGTCCGCCAGACGGTGCGCAGCGGCCTGGCATCCCTCCAGGCCCTCGGTGAGCGGAGGCAGGTTTCTGCGCTTCCACTGGGCGGTGATCCGGGGAACCCGCTGGTCTTCGAAAGTAGTGAAAAGTACGCGGTCGGCTTCGAAGGTTTTACCAAAACCGTTGACAACGTGATCCGCAATTAATCGGGGATCGTTGGTGGTGCGGATCGCCGCGGAGACGTCCCGAAGCCTTTCGCGTAGCCGCTCGGCATGGTGCCGCGCCTCTGACCTTGCCGCGACGCTGCGAATGATGGAATCGGCCCTGAACACAAGCTCCTGCGGAGATGGAGGCTTGACGATAAAGTCGGCCACTGCATGCCAGTTGCCTGAGGCCGCATCCACACCATCCGCCAGGTCGACGAGGAGGAGGATAGGGGCTGTTGTGGCAGCTTCCGCGAAGGATTGATCCAGCACTACGATGCTGGCCTCCGGCTGGTCGGCCAGCAACTTGGCAAGCGCCTGTTGGTCGGACGCGCTTGCAATGGCGTATCCGGCACTGCTCAACACTGCTCCGACGGTGGCGAGTCTTCCGGCGTCGTGGTCGGCAACGATGGCAGTTCGTGGCATGGGCAATTTCTCCGCTGATTGTCTTACCACCCGCGCCCCCTCCGGTTCTGGTTCAGTTCATTGTAGGGCGACAGCAGCCGCCAAAAGGTGAATTGTTCACTTCCAACCAGGATTGCGTGAACTGGCGCGTCGTCCACAGCGCTCAATAAACCGCGCCGGACCATTGAAAGCATCTATATTTGGACCATGCTCTCCGCGCTTAAGAAATACCTGCTGGTTCCCAGGCTGGTATGGCTGTCTGCTGGTGCTCCCAAAGATCGCAGCGTCGCGTGGGACCGCTATTGGGCGCGTGTTAAGGCCACGGGGGCTCAGGGTGAAGTACTTTGGGACTCCGGCGGGGACCATGAACTCCTTGGTTATGCAGGAAGCTTGAAAAAGCACCTTGATCCCGCGCTTCCGGTGTTGGACGTCGGCTGCGGAAACGGCACTTTCACGCGCTGGCTCGCGGGTAACTTTCCGGCAGCCGTGGGAGTGGACATTTCTTCCCATGCCGTGGAACGTGCGCGCAGCGAGTCCACGGGTATCACCAACATCGCCTATTTGACGATGGATATGACCCGTCCCCGAGCCGGCAGCATGGTGGCGGCCGAAGCGTATGTGGGAAGCCCGGGTCCGCCCGATGCAGGTCCGCCAGAGGTCAATGTTTTCCTGCGCGGCGTGCTCCACGTTCTCGACGAGGCAGACCAGGCCGCCCTCGCCCGGAATATCAGAGTCCTGGTTGGTGGCCGGGGGCGCGTCTTCCTTGCCGAAACGGATTTCCAAGGCAACCCCGTCGACTACGTTTCCCATCTCGGCGCAACGCTCCGGTCCATTCCGGCGCCACTCGAAAGCGCCATACGCGGCTTGCCAATGCCCGGGCATTTCGGTGCAGGAGAGCGACGACGGGCCTTCCCCGCTTCGGAGTGGGAAGTGCTCGAGGAAGGCGCCACGTTCATTGAGACCGTTCCCCTGAAGGATCCGTCCAGGCCTGAGCTTATTCCCGGCTACTACGCGGCGCTCCGGGCCAAGCAGGGCTAGCCCCTCCCCATGCTGGACGTTGGATCCCCGTCAGCCTCCGAGGGGTCTGCACGAAGTTCCTCCGGATCCGGATCGGGAAGACCGGCCGGGCCGCTTGGAGTCTCGGGATTTCCCAAGGGAGGGCTGTCATCAGGCAGGGTCGCCGGACGCTCGGGCGGCGCGCCTGGAGGCGGCTGCTCCGGCGTATCGGGAAGACTGCTGCCTGCTCCGGATTGGCCGGGCCCGGACTGCCCCGGTTCAGCAAAACCTCCAGCGGACATCCCCTGGCGTTGAGGATAGTCGTCGGCCTCGTCATCCATGGCGTTAGACCCCTCACTGATGGAGGAGTGGACCTGAATGTCGTCGTCGCGCTGCCCGGGCTCAGGAACCTGCGCGTCGTCGACGGGATCGGCGGTGCCTCCCAAGTCCTTCATGGCGTTTTCGGCTGCCTTCTTGATGTCGTCTCCGATGCCCATCATCAACTCCTCACCCTGATGTCAATCCGGCCGATAGATCGAGCGTGATTCGGCCTCTGCCTCCAGCTTTATCAGCATGCTTACGATTAGTCCAGAGTTCCATGCCCGTTTCGACGGTTCCCTGACGGATCGATGCTGCCGAACGTCGAGTGGGCAGGGAACCATCGAAACGGCGCACCGAGGCGGCCGAAAAATCGGTCCAGGGTGGCGCGGTCCGTCCGGAGTGCTGGCCCTCCGAGCTCTGAGGTCGTCTCCGTAAAGGTGAAGAGATCGCTGTCCACGGACTCCACCCGGTGGATGATGCGCAACTGCCCGCCCTCGGCATCCGGAACGCCCGTTGGGTGGTCGTGATTCCACATTTCCCAAGCCCGTACGGGCGGGTTTCGGGTCTGGAAAGTGAATCGGCCTCCGTCCACCAACGCCGCCCGGCATCACCCGCAGCCTACTGCCGAACTGCCGAACAGGCACCGGCCAACCCGCAGCTGAGACGTAAAGCTGCGAATCAAGGGCCGGCGGCAGCTGGGAAGGCACCCCGCTCACCGGGGCTCTGTATTGCCGTCGGCCCCGCTTCAATTCTAGAAGAGAATCGGCATTTTGCGTCCGTGCTGCGCCCCTGAAAGTGAGCCCTGCAGCTTCCTCGACAGGAGCATCCAGCGGGCCTACCGTGGGCTTATGAGTGATATTCCAGCCGATGAAACCCCCGGGCTTGATAAGGATCCCGTGACCGATGGGCCGGGAGACAAGTTCTTGCCTCCCGACGCTCTTTCACCCGTACTGGATCCCGATTTTGTGCCCGACGACGACCCCACCACCGCAGAGGCGAAGAGGGCGCGTGAACATCCGGAGGAAACCGGAAGCTGACCGCCCCCGCATTCGTGGCGCCCGGAATCACGAGCCAGCCGTTCACCAGCCCTAAGGAATCTACTTATTGGGACGTCAGTGCCCCCGGTGGAGCATATTGGTCCAGCGGCCTGCCTTGTGCGTCCGGCCTGTGCCTGCCCGGTTACCGGAACGGCCGCGGTGTTTCATCCCACCCGTGGTGAATGGGCCTGCCGCTTTGGCGTTCATGCGGGTCTCGCGGTCGGACTTGTTGGGCTCCAGATCGATGCGCCTCATGATCTTTTTCATAACCCGATCGAGAAGATTTGCCATGGCGGAACCTCCATATCTGAACTGTTTTCCCAGCTGTATTCCAGTGTGGCACCGGGTGAAAGACGGGAGCAAGGCCTCGGAGCAGGGCTTCCGGGAATCGGGAACTATTCCCTCTTAGTAGCGAGTCAGGTGTCGAGTTCCATCATCAGCGGGGGCAATTGGTCAGCCAGCTCCCGGGCCAGATAACCAAGGCTTCCCAGCCGGCTGGCGAGCCGGTCTCCGGCCGCCGCATGGAGATGGGTGCCCCAGCAGGCAGCCTGGGCCGAGGTGGTTCCACGCGCCTTAAGCCCTGCGATGGCTCCTGCCAGCACATCACCACTGCCAGACGTACCCAGGCCGCCGTAGCCGGTGGTGATCTCCCAAAGCTTGGCATCGGGAGCGGCAATCACGCCTTGGCACGTGACCACGGCCTGGAACTTTGCAGCAATTTCCGCTACGTCCGAGGTCAGGTCTTTCACATCACGGCCCAGGAGAATTCCGGCCTCTTTCGTGTTGGGCGTCAGGATCAAGCGGCCTGCCCAAGGACTTAGCTCATCCACCATCGGCGGAAGACAGCCGAGCGCGTAAGCATCGAGGACAATGGTGGGAGGCGAGGCGTCCTCGCCCCCGGACGCTCCGCCGTCGTCCTCTTCCGGACCGTTCACCTCAGCCTCAAGCCGAAGCAGTTCCCTCAAGAGCCGGGCTGCTTCTTCTTCGTCGTCCAGGCCCGGACCTACCAACACCGCAGCAGCTTTCTGCAGTGTTCCTGCCAAGGCGCCTGCGCCGTCCCCGCGGACGGAACCCGCAGGTGTTTCGGCCAGCCCCACCACTCCTGATTCCGGCAAGGCAATGGCCAGTTGGGTTGCGGCAGACTCCGCCACGCCAAGGGTGAGCCGTCCAGCTCCCGCGCGCAAAGCAGCAAGCCCCGCAAGGAGCGCCGCTCCAGGGGTCTTGCGCGCGCCACCGATTACCAGCACTGAGCCTCGATCCTCTTTGCTGGAACCGCCTCCCGGGAGAGGCCAGTTGCGCAGGAGGGTAGGCGTTACCAGCTCGGGGCGCGGGCTTTCAGCGGGGGTGGACATTGGTATCTCCAGCGTGTTCGGTCACGGGCACGCCGCCGCTCACCAGGTGATCGGCTAAGTTGAAGCTCTCCAAAGCCCACGGGCCAAAACCGTCGGGGCGCACGAACCGCGTCAACGACGCGTTCAGGACTGAAGATGTGGCGGCGATATCGAGGATCTCCCGTTCCGACAGGCCTTCCAAGATGTAGCGGAACAGGAAGATCACGGCGTCGTGGCAGACGAGCATGACGCGGCCCCCGCTGTGTTGGCGGTCCAGATCGGCGAGGAGGGACCGGAGCCGGAGCGCTACGTCGGCCCACGACTCGCCGCCGGGAGGCCTGTAATAGAACTTTCCCAGCCAACGCCGCCGCGCCGCTTCCTCCGGAAGGCGGGCTTCCACGCCGGCTGAGGTCAGCATGTCGAGGATGCCCAGCTCGCGGTCACGTAAACGTTCGTCGGCGAGCACGGGCGCCCGCCAGCCACCGCTCCTGACCGCCAGTTCCGCCGTCTGCCGTGCTCTGGCGTAGGGCGAGGACCAGACGGACGTTGCCTGTTGATCCTCGGGGAATCCCGCCAGCAGGCGTCCCAGGGCCAAGGACTGCTCGCGTCCTGTCGCGGAAAGCTCGACGTCGGCGTCCCTGGCAGGCACGTCAATCACGTGCGCGCCCTGTTGGCGGGCGACCGTTGCAGCTACGTTGCCCTGGCTCTCGCCGTGGCGGACCAGGAGGAGCTCGACGGCACCTGGCGCGGCGTGGACCTGTTGAATCGGGCGGACAGTCCGGGCTTCGTGCATCGCTACCCCCTTGTTCCGGGCCTCAGCGGCCGGTGTCGCTGCCCTTCCGGGACAGCGGTTCAGGAAGGCCCACGTTACTACGGCCCCCTCCCGCGCGTCTCGTCTTCGACAAGGCGGGTGGCCATCATGAGGGTGGCTTGTGATGGATCCTTGCCTTGTATGCTCCTGGTGTTGTGATGCTTCTTGTCGGGGGCTAGGCTGGCAGCCCACCAACCCGTAACGCTTGACGAGTTCCGCAGAGGATGGCATTTCGTGAGTACGTATCACCCTGAAAATGATCCGGCTAATCCCGACCGTCCGGGGCGTGAACCTGCCGATCCCAGACCGGACCGTGAGGATCCAGGAGCCTCGGCCAACCCCGATCCTGCGAACGGAAACATCACAGGCCTTGAACCCGGCGGAGGCGTGCCCCCGGGAGAGACCCCGCCTGCAGAAGACCAGATGAGCGCCGACCAAGGCCACGACGAATAGCTGCTTGACTGAGTAGTTGTTTTGGCGGGGAGCGAGGCCCGGGATGGGGCTCAGTTTTTCCGTGGTTTGAGTATAAGATGAGTCGCCGCCGGTGTCTGGACAGAGCTGACGACGTCGAACGCGGTCACCCTCCCGGGAACCGTACCGGGGGTCTCCGCGGTGAAAAGCGGAACACCGGAGCCCATGAGGACGGGTGCGATATGAAGGCGTACCTCGTCCAAAAGACCCGACGCGATGTAGGCGGCGGCTAGTTTCCCTCCACCCATAATCTGCACGGGACGGCCGTCGGAAGCCTCCGTCGCCGCCGTCAGTGCCTCCTCCAGACCTGAAATGAAGGTATAGGGGACACCGTCCCAGTCCAACGGCTCCCGCTCCTCATGGGTCACCACGAACATCGGTACCGGCCACGCAGGGCCGTCCCATGCCTTGCCGTCATAGCAAACGTTGAACGTGTTCCGGCCCATGATTACTGATCCCCGGTCCATGATGTCCCGGGCAAAGGCCTCGTCCGCCTCAGTTTTGCGGCCGAACATCCAATCATGGATCTCCGCGGGATCCTGGTCATTGGTGGCTACGAAGCCATCCAGGGAGATGCCGATGTCCAAAATGGCCGGGACGTCTTTGCGCGTGCGTGTTGGTTCCGATGGGGTGGTGTCCATTTCGGTTCCTTTGGTTGAAATCAGGCCTTGAATACCGCGAGAAGGATTTGTTGCAAACCATACTCCTGTCCAGTAGCAGCCTGGCCTTCAGAGGTTCGATCTGACGTCAACGGGTGACTTGCTCGGCGCCGGCGGTCATTTCGGCTGGAACCGGCGTCGGGACCTGCTGTGGAACGTCCTGCTTTGGTGTGGGCGGTCCGCCGCCTCTGTTCAGGACCGCCGTCGCAACTCCTCCCAGCAGGAGCAGCCCTCCGGCGAGTTCTGTCGCCGAAGGCACCTCCTGGAGAGCCAGCCACGCAGCACTCATCCCCACGACCGGCACCAGCAGGGTGAAGGGAACCACGGACGACGGCGGGTATTTGGCGAGCAGCCAGTTCCAGATTCCGTAACCCACGAGGGAAGCGAACACCGCTGTGTAAATCGCACTCAGCACAGTTCCGGCCTGGAGGTCCAGCATGGTAGCTGCAATGGCATCCGGTCCATCGATGACCAGCGAAAGAGCAATGAGGGGAAGCGGAACCACAGCACCGGACCAGACCACAAGGCCGAGTCCCGACGCCGCCTTGGCCTTACGCGCGATCACGTTGCCGGCGGCCCAGGAAAGTGCCGCACCCAGCACGATGATAAAGGGAAGCAGCGGAGCGACCGAACTCCGGCCAACGGCCACGATGGCCAGACCCGCAACGCCGAGGACAACCCCGGCCAACTGGCGGCAGCTGGGGCGCTCGCGGAGGAAAACGGCCGCAAGCAGCACCGTCAGAAGCACCTGGGCCTGGAGCACAAGGGAAGCCAGTCCGGCCGGCATGCCCAGTGCCATGGACAGGTAGAGGAGGCCAAACTGACCTGCGCTCATGAAGAGTCCGACGCCGACAATGGCCGCCCAGCTGACATCCGGCTTGCGTATGAAAAGAATCCAGGGGAACACCACCAGGAAAAACCGCATTGCCACGAACAGCAATGGGGGAACGTCCCGGCCGTTCGCGTGAAGCCCCAGGTCGATAGCGACAAAGTTCAGGCCCCACAGGACGGCGACCAGGGCCGCGAGCAATGAGTGGCGGGTGGTCATGTTCCTCGCTTCTGAAAGGATTGTTTTGGCCTAGCGTCCGGCGGTGCCTTGCGGCTTGCCTGGTGCCTGGCGCCTAGCGGCTTGCGGTGACTTCGACTTCGAACTTGCAGTCCCTGGCGAGGCTGGCGACTCCGACGGTGGCTCTGACCGGCGGGTTGGTGGAAAAGGTTTCGCGGAAGATTTTTTCCATTTCGGCGAAGTCTGCCCAGTCGGTGAGGTAGCAGACGCACCGGACGACATCCTGAAGTCCGAGTCCGACGTCGACAAGAAGTTTTTCCACGCTGGCGAACGTGGCCCGGACTTCTGCTTCGAAGTTGGCCGGATACGTCTCGGGCCGGCCTCCGACGCTTCCTACCTGGCCGGCGAGGAAGACGAGCCCGCTGGCTTCGACGACCTGGGAGTATGACCCACTTCCGGGCTGTACGCCGTCAATGGCGGGGATGGTTTTAGTCATTGTTTTGTTCCGATCTTGTGTTGGGGGTTGGGAAAGCGAGGGGTTTTGGCTAGGACGGGTGGCCGCACGCATTCACGGGCAACCCGCCTGTTTTAGATCCGTGAAGTGGTCACCACGGCAGGGGTGAGCGCTCGTAGAAGTAGCCGCCCGACGGGCCGTCTTCGGGCAAGGTGGCCAGCCAAACGGGAGTATCGGCGCCATCTTCAACACTTCGGGTCGCTTTCGGGCTCATGTCTGTCCGCGTGTAACCAGGTGACGCCGCGTTGACCAGGACCCCTTCGCCGCGGACCTCGGCTGCTGCGCTTTCGCCGCTGGGCTTGTTCCGGGAACCCAAAATCACGTGATGGCCGTGCCCGGCTAGCTGACGGGCTATTTCCAGGCCGAGGCCGCGGTTGCCTCCGGTGACAAGGGCCACCCTGTCCTTCTGTTTAGAACTCATAGTTTTTCCTTTTACACCGAGGAGCTTGTTGAGCTCGTCGAGGGTGTTGACGCTGGGGTGTAGTTGCAGGTGGGCGCTTCAGGGAGCCATTAGTGAAGCGAACTTTTCAAGGTCGATGTTTCCGCCGGTGGCGATTGCAGCGATGGTTCCGGTGCCGAGTCGGGCGGAGTGCTGGAGGACGGCGGCGGCTGCGACTGCACCGCTGGGTTCGACGATGAGTTTCGTGGTTTCGGCGAGCCAGCGCATGGTCTCGACTATCGACTCTTCGGAAACGGTGACGACGTCATCCACGAGGGCCTGGATGTGTTCCCACGGCAGGTCCCCGACCATTGTGGAGCGGAGGCCATCGGCGATGGTGCGTCCGGTCAGCTCCCTGGTCCACCTCTTGCGTTCTCCGGCGGCGAAGCTCTCAGCCAGGTCTCCGGCGAGCTCGGGCTCAACGGCGATCACCCGGATGTGTGGGCGGAGGCTTTTGATGGCCGCTGCGACACCTGAAATGAGGCCGCCGCCCCCGACAGGCACCAGGGCGACGTCGAGGTCATCGATCTGCCCGAGCAGCTCGAGGCCGATCGTTCCCTGGCCGGCTATAATCAGCGCGTCGTCGTCGGGCGGTATTACTGTGAGGCCGTGGGTTGCGGCAAGGTGTTTGGCGTGAGTCATGGTCTCGGTTGGGGGACGGAGGATCACAGTGGCTCCTTCAACCCTGGTGCCGTTGATCTTGGTCGAAGGGGCGGTCTCAGGCATCACCACCGTCGCCGCGATCCCGGCGAGCCGGGCTGCGCGGGCCAGGCCTCGGCCATGGTTGCCGGCGGAGTATCCGATGACGCCAGCAGACTTCGCCCGTTCGTTGAGCGCGGCGACTGCGTTGGTGGCACCGCGAAGCTTGAAGGAGCCCGTGTATTGCAGGGATTCTGCTTTGATCCACAGGGATCGGCCGCCAGCCGAATGAGGCGGGACGTGCAGGACCGGCGTGCGCAGGCAGGTGGTGCTGATGCGCGATTGTGCCTGGTGCAGGTCCTCAAGGGAGGTCAGGCTCGTGGGCAAGGTAATTGCCATGGTCAGTCCTTTGTGTGGTCGTGGTCAGAACGCGGTATGGAATCGCGAAGGCCCCCGTTCCCCTTACTTTCGCAGAGACAAGAATGAAGGACAAGCGTTGATTCATATGCAATATCGTGTAGATTTGCTTCATGATTGATATCGGATCTCTCCAGGCTCTGGCGGCTGTTGAGCAACACGGTTCCGTGATCGCGGCCTCGGACGTGATGGGCTTCAGCCCTTCGGCGGTATCCCAGCAGATCAAGAAGCTGGAGAAGCAGACTGGCTTCTCCGTACTGGAGCGGCGGGGCCGCGGCGTTCTGCTGACAGAGCGGGGCCTGGCTCTGGCCGCATATGGACGCCGCATTCTTTCCGAGCTGGAAGAGCTGCAGTCCACTCTGCTCAGCGACCCGGGGAAGCCGTATGGCCGGCTGAAGGTGGTGGCCTTCTCCACGGCCTGCCGAGGCCTCGTTGGGCCGATGCTCGGTATGCTTGCCTCCTCCGGAACGGACCTCGACGTCAGCGTGCTGGCCGAAGATCCGCGCGAAGCGGTGGCGCGCGTAGCTGGTGGCGAAGCGGACCTCGGCATCGTCCACGACTGGAACTCCGTACCCCTGGTGATTCCCGAACACCTGGTGCTCGAGTGGTTGTGTGAGGACATTGCAGACCTTCTGGTTCACCGCAGCCATCCCCTGGCCGGGCGGTCCGAGGTGGAAGCGGCCGACCTGGTGGACGAGCGGTGGATCAGCACCCCGAATGGCGCCATCTGCAACGAGGCCTTGCTACGGATTTTTGCGGATCTGGGACGCGTCCCGGATATCCAGGTCTACGATCCGGACTTCTCAACCCACATTGCTCTCGTGGAGCAGAAGGCCGTGGTGGCGCTCGTTCCCCGTCTGGGCAGGCCTGCCTTGCCTGCGGACGTGGTGGCTGTTCCGGTAGGCAATCCGGTGCCGGGACGCCGCGTTGGCATGGTTCACCGAAGGACGATGACCGCCAGCCCTGGTATCCAGCACCTTGCCGGGCTCCTTCGGGGAATTGCTAACGGTCGGTTGCTGGCTATCAGGGCTCCAAGCTGACCCGCATTGCCCGGCGCGGAGCCAACGTAAGGGAGGCCACTCGTTCCAGCCGGGGGTGCAGGTGGTCATCACCCTCCACGACGCCGGTCAGCCACCACAGCTTCAGCCCTTCGTCGGCCACTTCAAGGCAGGCCAGGTTATTGACGAACCATGGACCCTTGACGCCGGACCAGCGGAAGGGCGGATCCGGCACCTTCGCCGAGCGCGCCACCAAGCCACCTACAGGGGTGGCCAGGCCATAGGAGGTGAGAGCTGTGAAGGACCTCAGCAGCCGTGGCAGCGGATTGCGGATAGGGGAGCAGACAGCCTGGATGATCCGGCTGCCCGAGGATCGCTCCACTTCCGCCACATAGGAGAAGTGAACGTCCCCGGAGATGAAAGTGACGGTTTCCGGCGCGGGACCGCGTTCGCCGTCGGCAACTTCGGTCACCATGGCGGCCACCTCGTGGAAACTTTTCTGGAAGGCGGCCCAGTGCTCAAGATCGACTGTCTGCCGCAGCTTTTCGGCGGCAATGGCGGCTGGTTTCCCCCAGGCGCCTTCAGAAACGGCTTCATTCCAGGACTCGACGTGATGCAGGCCCATCGGCAGCAGGAAAGGCAGTGACGTGGCCACCAGCACGTGTCGAAAGCCGCCACGCATGAGGTTGTCGAGCCATGTCATTTCCGCCTCGACAAGAAGGGCCCGGTTCTCCGGCGCCAGATTCCGGGCGGCACGGGAGTCGAGCACAATCAGCCGGGTATCCCCGAAATCCCGGCTGAAGCTCCAGCGATAGGAAGTCGGGTCCTGATCGGCACGTGCCGCGAAACTGTCCAGTTCGGCGCTTAGGTCGAGTTCGGTCTCGCCCCGATGATCAGCAACCCGCTGCCAGATAGGATCCTCTGCCCGCCCCTGCGGGGACAGGTTCCCGAGATGCTGGTAGACCCAGTAAGCCGTCAGCCCGGCCACAACGCGCTCGCGCCACCAGGGGACGGCGGTCATTTTCTTTCTCCAGCTGAGCGAGGCATTCCAATCGTCGCGGATGTCGTGGTCGTCGAAGATCATGGCGCTGGGCAGGGTGGACAGCAGCCACCTGTTAGCAGGGTCTGACCATGCCAGGTAGTAGAGGTGAGCGTACTCTTCGTAGTCCTTGAGCTCCTCGCCAGGGGGTTCAGTGATGTCGCGGCGGGCCCGGATAAACTGCTGCATTTGCTCACTGGTGGAGTCGGCGTAGACCTGGTCCCCAAGGAACGCCACAAGGTCAGGCCACGGCTGGCGGGCCCGTGTTGCCATGCTTAAGGCATAGGCCCGCAAGGAGTCGACACCGTGGGTCCGGTTGCCGGCTTCGTCGTGCGGGACGCTGGTGCGGCAGGAGCCGTAGGCCATCCGCAAAGGCTGGCCGGGCTTAAGCGCAGCAATTTTTGAGGAAGGGAATCCGGACGAGGGATCGGGCCAGACGTGTGTCCCATTGATTTCGAGGGAGTAGGAAACAACCTGCCCGGGCACCAGCCCTTCAACCTCCACCAGCGCGTAATGGTGGCCATGAACTGAGAAGGTGCGTGCTCCCCAGACTTTGTCCTCTGCACGGACGGACACCTTCGCCGAAGTCCGGGTTTCCACCCATATACTTGCGGAGGTCTCATCGACGAACCGCATCATGGGGCCGAGCACCAAAAGTGAGGTGTTCATTACTCAGTTGTACCTGTTGGGACGGGGTCCGGCCAGATCTTGACGCTGCTGTCTGCCTGACTTTGCCAATAGTCATAGATGATTCGAAAGCTTTTTGGTAAACGCTTTCCAACCCTAGATGGCAGGATAGACCCATGCGCATTCTTATTGCCCCGGACAAGTTCAAGGGATCGCTGACCGCTGCTGAAGCCGCCGGCGCCATGGCCGAGGGAGTGCTACGGGTCTATCCGGACGCTGTTGCAACCCAGTTTCCAATAGCCGACGGCGGAGAGGGAACCCTGGAGGCCGCAGTGGCGGCCGGCTACGAGGAAAGACTAAACGCCGTTGTCGGCCCCATTCTGGCTCCCATCGGTGCAGCGTGGGCGCTCCGGACTGACGCCAGCGGCGCAGTAACTGCAGTCATCGAAACAGCCCAGGCTTCAGGCCTTGCGCACGTTGAACCCACTCCGGAGGGCTCGCTGCGCGCTCACAGCTACGGTTGCGGCCAGCTAGTCGCCGCGGCCTTGGATGCGGGGGCAACGGAGATCGTGTTGGGTCTTGGCGGCTCAGCAATGACCGACGGCGGGAGCGGTGCCTTGCGTGCGCTCGGACTCAAACCGCTTGATCCAGCAGGCAACATCGTCCCCCTGGGCGGCGGATCACTTGTGGATGTGGCTGCCGTTGACGCCACTGAGCTCGACCCCCGCTTGAGCCGGGTCAAATTCCGTATTGCCGTGGATGTCCGGAACCCCCTCTACGGCCCAGAGGGAGCCGCCCATGTGTTTGCGCCGCAGAAAGGCGCCGATGCCGATGCCGTGGAGCAGCTCGATGCGGGCCTTCGGAACTGGGCCTCCGTCCTCCGCGAAACCACGGGCCGGGACGTCAACATTCCCGGAGCGGGAGCAGCCGGTGGGTTCCCGGCGTCGTTCCTGGCGTTCAGTGATGCAGCGCTGGAAGGAGGGTTTGCCCTGGTGGCAGGCCTTACCGGGCTGGCCAAACAACTGGCCGAAGCGGACCTGGTGATCACCGGTGAAGGCTCCATGGACTCGCAGTCGTTGACCGGTAAGGCTCCCATTGCACTGGCAGCCGCCGCCCATGAGCGGGGCATCCCTGTCATTGTGGTGGCTGGCCGCATCCTGGTGACCCTTGAGGAGCTGGCCGAGCATGGCGTGGTGGCTGCAGCGCAACTGCTGGATGTTGCCCCAAGCCCTGAGGACGCCGTCGCTCAGGCAGCGAAATACCTGACCTGGGCCACAAGCCAGGTGTTGGAAGGCGCCTGACGGGCAGGGCCCAGTGCCCGAGTGAAGCACACGGGATGGCGCCTTCTGAGTCGGGAGCCTGTCTCGTAGTGCGGCTCTGCCACCGGCGGAGCTACCTCTTTTCAGCTTGTCTGTGAAGGTGAATCGGAACATAAACCAGCAGGATGATCAGCACGGCCAGCAGTGCAGCTCCCGCGGCAATACCCGCATTGCGGCCGGCGGCGACGTCAAACACCAGCGACGACGTTCCCACGCTGAGGAGGGCAACGCCGCCCAGCGCCACCTTGGTGATCCTGTCTGCACTGGACACGAGCGTGGCCTTGAGCCGCTTTCGGAAAAGACGGCGGTGCACACTGACCGGGAGCAGGATGACGGCGGTGGTAAGCGCGGCCAGGACCACGTTGGTGAGATAGAGGCCCACCTGGTAATCGTCGAGGGAATCGAACCGGGATTGGAACGGGAGGGTGAGCAGGAACCCAGCGAGAATCTGGACTCCCGTCTGGAGGACCCGGAGCTCCTGAATGAGCTCCATCCAGTTCCGGTCCATCTGTTCTTCCACAGTTTCGTTGCGGCCGCTGCGTTGCTGGGCTTCGGGATCGGTCATGGCCATCACCTCCGGCACTGTTGTTGGCCGCCAAGCGGTTCTAACTCTCAACCTAGGCTTGAGCCCCTTCAATTTCAAGCAATAATAAGTTTGCTGACTAATTTCTGGTAAATGTGGACTTGACCAGATTGCTGGGATAGTTTCGAAGAGCCGGGTGCGACCGGCCTCTGAAGAAAACCGACACGTTGGGTAGGTGGACTATGAGTGATGCAGGCAAGCAGCAAGAACAGCCGCGTGACCCCCGGGGAGGCTACCACTCAGGGCCCTTCCCCCAGCAGGAGCAAGAGCAGCCAGGCCTCACAGCCCCCATGGATCCCAAGCCGGATCACGGCGAGTTGAGCTATGAAGGCAAGGACCTCCTCAGCGGAAAGGCAGCCCTGATCACCGGGGGCGATTCCGGAATTGGCAAGGCTGTGGCCATTGCTTTCGCGCGGGAGGGCGCCGACGTCGCGATCTCTTATCTTCCAGAGGAAGAGGAAGACGCCCAGGACACTGCCGAGTGGATCCGGAAAGCCGGCCGGAAGGCCCTGCTGCTGGCGGGTGACGGGAGGAGCGAGGAGTTCAGCTCCCGGATCGTGGAGGACACACTGGCTGAGTTCGGCCGGCTCGATGTTGTGGTCCTCAACGCTGCCTACCAGAAGAACCGGGACAGCTTCGAATCCCTGCCAACGGAAGAATTCGACAGGGTTTTCAAGACCAATCTGTACTCGCTCCTGTGGACGGCCAGGGCGGCAGTTCCGCACCTGAAACCAGGGGCATCGATCATTACCACCGCGTCCATCCAGGCTTTTAATCCATCACCCCAGCTGATCGACTATGCCATGACCAAGGGTGCGCAGGTGGCTTTCACCAAGGCCTTGGCCCAGGAGCTGGGACCAAAGGGTATCCGGGTGAACGCCGTTGCCCCCGGACCCATTTGGACTCCGCTGATTCCCGCGACCGAGTGGCCGGACAAGCTGCCGTCCTTCGGCCAAGACACGCCGCTCCAGCGTGCGGGCCAGCCCGCAGAGCTTGCGGCGGCCTACGTTTTGCTGGCTTCCGAGCAAGGCTCCTACATTTCCGGGGCCGTGCTCCCGGTTACCGGCGGCAAAGGCCTCTGAGCCGCCGATCCGGAGCCCGCCGATCCGGAGCCCGCCGATCCCGAGCCCGCCGATCCCGAGCCCGATCCGGAGCCCGACAAGCCAAGGACCCCGATCCGGAGCCCGCCAAGCCAAGGACCCCCGGTGGCAAACCGGCCAGTTCAGAACCGACCAGCAAGGAGGAAGAAATGAACGAGGAGAGCCAGAACGATCGCGTCACGGAGGAAGCCGGGGGCTACGGAACCCCAACGGCTGAGCAGGAAATGGCCCCTGGGGATAACAAGCAGTTTGCACAACCCCGGGAGGAAGAAGTCTTCGACGCCGCAGGACTCAGCCAGGACAGCCCCGAGGGTGAGATGTTCCCCGCGGAGTCCCCGGACTTGAGCCAGTTCGGAACTGAGGACAAGGACAGCGCAGGAGAGCCCGGAGCAGGCCGCTTCGGAGGTACGGAGGATCAGATGATGGCAGAAACCGAAAGCACTGACCCGGGCTTCGAGCCTGTACCCGGATCCTCGGCAGGACCCGGCGGCGCAGGCGGATTCGACAACCCTGTTCCTGCCCATCCCGATGAAATGCCGGAGCAGCAGCTCCCCGCTCCGTCGGGGGAGGATGACTCAGCGGATTATGACGATCCAGGCGCAGCTGTCCCCTCCGTGGAGGCGGAGATGGACGAAACCAACACCGAGGACGCTGCGGGGCGCCCCTTTTCCTCCGAGCCTCAGCGGGACGCGGCCGGGATCCCGGATGGAAGCGGAACGGATCTTCCGGATGAGCAGTCCCCGCAGGACCGCGACGATGACAAGGAAACCTTCGACGCCGGCTAGAAGCAGAATCTGGCTAGAAGCAGAATCGAGCTCCAAGCAGACGGCGGCCGGAAGGCTGCGTTAGCGGAGGCAGCGGATTTCTTAGGAAGCTCGAAACAAGAAAGTGCCGGCCGCCCAAGGGGCGGCCGGCACTGGCTGTTCAGAATAATGGGCTGATCTTGCTGGTTTACGCGTGTGCGTACGTTAGGCAATCGGCGTTGTCTCGGCCCGGCCCGACGTGAACCTCAGGCGCCTGGCACATCAGGTGCTCGTTATGGATGCATTCCGTACGCTGGCAGGCCCCGACGTCGGCGAGTACCTTCGGGAGGCCGCCATGGACTCCAATATCAATGAAAGTGGCGCAGAGAGCGTGGTCTTCACTACCGCCAACCGTAATGGCTGCCGCATTGCACTCTGAATGGTCGTTGAAGGAGCAGTTGGTTACGCTGCAGTCGGCGACATGCGATGTCATAGCAGGATCCTCCGTGGTTCTGCCCGCCCCGGACGGGCGGCTGGCTGGTTCCCACGTTAGGCGTGTTCGGCCCAATCAAAAAGACCCAATCGTGTGACGTATTTCCGGCGATTGGAACTTCTCCTAACGCCGCTTCTTCCCTGAGCGCTTTAGTCCGGCCGCGGCTGCAACCTTGGCAGCGGGCGGCAGCACTGATTTTGCGGACGATTGTTCCGTCTCCGGTTCGGCCACACTTCCGCGTGCCGCTGCAATCGCCTTCATGCCGTGATAGATGATCAGGGCGGCCGCTGACCCAAGGGCGATGCCGGTGAACGTGAGCTCCCCAAGAGTCCAGGTGTAGTCGGCAATGCCGATGATAAGGGCGACGGCCGCGGTGGTCAGGTTGATGGGGTTGGAGAAGTTGACCTTGTTTTGCACCCAGATTTTTACTCCGAGGATGCCGATCATCCCGTACAGCATGGTGGCAGCACCACCAAGGACACCTGCGGGAACGGTGGCGATGAGTTCCCCGAATTTTGGCGAAAAGCTAAGCAGGATAGCGAAGCTGCCGGCCACCCAGTACGCAGCAGTCGAGTAGACCTTGGTGGCTGCCATGACACCGATGTTTTCCGCGTAGGTCGTGGTACCCGAGCCACCACCGAAACCTGCCAGAACTGTAGCGGCACCGTCAGCCATGAGCGCGCGGCCGGAGACGTCGTCGAGATTGCGGCCGGTCATGGCGGCCACTGACTTAACGTGCCCGATGTTCTCGGCCACCAGCACCAGGACCACGGGAACGAACAGGCCAATCACGCCCAGATGGAATTCAGGGGTCTGAAGAGTGGGCAGCCCGATCCAGGACGCGGCGTCCATCTTGGCGAAATTCACTTCACCCCGGGTTATGGCCGCCAGATAACCCACAACAACTCCAACCAGGATGCTCAGGCGGCCCAGGATCCCCTTGAACAGCACGCTCACAAGGATGATGGTGGCGAGGGTGATTACAGCCGTGACCGGAGCGGCGTCGAAGTTGTTTTTGGCCGCCGGCGCCAGGTTAAGTCCGATCAAGGCTACGATGGCGCCCGTCACGATGGGCGGCATCAGGCGGTTGATCCAGCCTGCACCGAACTTCTGCACCACCGCACCCACAATTGCCAGTCCGACGCCGGCCAACACTACGCCGCCCAGGGCGCCGCCCACGCCGTACTGCTGTTGGGAAGCCGCAATTGGGGCGATGAACGCGAAGCTGGAGCCGAGGTAGCTGGGAACGCGGCCCTTGGTGATGACGAGGAATAGCAGCGTGCCGATGCCCGAGAAGAGCAAAGTTGTGGCGGGCGGCATGCCCGTGAGGATGGGTACTAGGAACGTCGCACCGAACATGGCAACGACGTGCTGCATTCCCACGCCGATGGTCAGGGGCCAGGTGAGCCGTTCTTCCGGAGCCACCACCTCACCGGGGCGTACCGACTTTCCGGTTCCGTGCAGTTTCCACTTGGTGCCGAGCATGCTCATAGCCAGGAGCCTTTCAAAGGGGTAGCCGCAAGGGCAGAGATGGTTCGGTGCAAACATTACCGCCCTGCATGACTGGTTGGCGCCCTTCTAAACCGGCACTGCCTCCTGGCCCTTCTTAACCAACGCCTCCGGCGCTTAAACCAGCAGTGCCTCCGGCACGATGGGGGACACGCCGGAGGCACTGGGGGACGCGATTTCTGCAGATTAACTGCATGGCATGTGTCCGTTCCGTTTTCCATTCTAATCCCATCTCTTGCCCCGTTGCCCAATTTCCGCTGCCAGACTTGCCTCATGAAGAACCTCATTCTGGTCGCCTTCCTTGAGCCTGTAACCCGCGGTTCCGAGTTCCCCCGGGGGCGGTGGCCGCTGCATCTCACCCTCGTAAAGTTCGACGTCGGATCCCGTGCGGGCGGGGAATCGGGAGGCAGCGATGAGGTGGTTGCCCGGGTTGTGGCACAGGTGGAAGGGCCGGTGAAAAGAGCGTTGGGTACAGGCCTTACCATCGGGGACGAGGCAGGGTTCGGCCAGCGGCAGTTGGTGGAGGTGAACCTCGTTGAGCCGGATTCCCGCCTCCAGGAGCTCCACGAAAACCTCGTGCGTGAGGTCCGGAACCTCGGGGCGGTTGTATCCACTCCGGGCTACACGCTGCAAAATTACCGCCCTCATGTGACCCGCCAGGGTGAGAGGCGCTTCCACCGCGGTGACGGCGTCGTACTTGACTGTGTTGCCCTCGTGGACATGGCACCGGATGGCGACCGGAGGATTCGCCGTGTCCTGGAGCTGTGGGCGTGCTGAGTTGACCCGAAGCGGTTCGCCGTGCGCTTTGCGGCGAGCAGGATCAGGTTTAGGGGAAAACGATTACCCAAATGGCGCGATTTAGGTCCTGAGGGGCTTATGTCGCGTTACTCTGATGGAGTGAGTATGGAAGCAAAGAACAGGGTCCCGGTCCTTAGTGATGTTGCCAAAGCTGCCGGCGTTTCAGTGCCGACGGTTTCCCGTGTGCTCACGAGCAGCAAGTACGTTGCACCCGAACTGCGCGAACGCGTGATGAAAGCCGTAAACGACCTCGAATATCGGCCGAACAGTGCTGCCCGCGCCACAAGATCGGGTAAGCGGTCGATGGTTGCCGTCCTGACTGGCGCGACGTCAAATTACGGTTATGCCAAGACCATCGAGGGCATCGAGCTCGCAGCGAGGAAAGCCGGACTTTCGGTCATCATTGCGGTGGTTGAATCGGACAGCGAAACTGCCGTCAACGCCGCCATAGACCTCGTCCTCTCGCAACCCGTAGCCGGCGTCATTATCCTCGAGTTTGACCGTCCGGGCCTTGCCGCGGTGAAGGCCTTTCCGTCGTCAGTGCCCATGGTGGTGGCTGGCGGCGGAACCCGTCGCAGCGGATCTAATCCCAGCGCGCTCCTGGATGAGCGCAGCGCGGGCCGGGATGCCACGGAGTACCTTCTCTCACTGGGTCACAAGACGGTCCACCATGTCGCCGTTCCCACCATGGGCAAGCACTCGGGCCGCACCCAAGGATGGAAATCCGCGCTTACTGCTGCCGGAGCCCCTGTTCCTCCCGTGCTCCATGCCACCTGGGAGCCTGCCAGTGGCTACAAGCTGGGCCTGGACCTCGCGGACCAGGACGACGTCACGGCAATCTTCTGCGGAAACGACGACGTCGCGATCGGCGTCATCAGCGCCCTCCTGGATCGTGGACGCCGCATTCCGGAAGACGTCTCCGTGATGGGCTTCGACGATCAGCCCCATGTTGCTCTCTGGAGGCCCTCGCTCACCACGGTCCGGCAGGATTTCGGCGACCTCGGGGCGCGGGCCTTCCAGCTGCTGTCAGCGGCGGTTGAGGGCGCCGACGGCTCTGCATCATCAATCGTCAAACCCGAACTCGTCCTGCGGAACTCCACCGCGGCAGCCGGTTCGTCCGCCGCCTAGTCCTAGGAACCGCTGGGCCCGATCGTGAGCGCAGACCCCAGACGCTCGCTCACGTTTCGCCCTTAAGTCCCAAACGCTCCCTCACGTTTCGCCCTTAAATCCCAAAACGCTCGCTCACGTTTCGTCATCCTGCCGACGAGAGGTGATGGAGGGTTGGGGGAATGGGAGCGAGAGGTGAAGGAGGGTTTGTTTGACCTGGAGCCCACTTGGGCAAGGATGAATGTATGGCTGACATCATCGAGTTCCTGGAAGCACGCATTGCAGAAGAAGAGGCAGAAGCCCGCCGGGGACTCGAAAGCCGGGATGAGGTCCATGGCGCTGTGGGCTGGTTCGACCCCGCGCGGGTCCTTGCGGAATGCAACGCCAAGCGGAAAATCCTGGACAATGTGCCCCTCGTTACCGATATCCCGACACAGATTGGGGCCACCAGCGAGTACGTCCTTATGTGCGTGGCGTCGGTCTATATGAACCACCCGGATTACCAGGAGGGGTGGTCCATTGATCCCTAGGGAATCCATGAAAAAACGCGTAAATTCACCGGTTCTCTGAGTATCAGCCTCTTGTGAGATCGATGGTGTGGTGCTATAAAATCTGTATCAGCGGATATACATCCGGTCTAAGAAATATGGATCAAAAGGAGGTATGAGATGTTGATGCTGAATGACCCGTTCCGGCAGCTGGACCGGCTCGCTCAGCAGGTGCTTGGCACCACAGCCCATCCCGCCGCGATGCCGATGGATGTCTGGCGGGAAGGCGATGAAATTGTGGTTGCGCTGGATCTTCCCGGCGTCGAGGTCGATTCGGTGGACGTCGACGTTGAACGCAACGTCCTGACGGTCCGCGCCGAGCGCAAGGACCCGGTGGGTGAAGGCAGGGAGATGGTCGCTTCGGAGCGACCGCGCGGGGTCTTCAGCCGGCAGCTGGTCCTCGGGGAAACCTTGAACACGGACCACGTACACGCCAGTTATGACGCCGGTGTGCTCAAGGTGCGGATCCCGGTCCTTGAGGAGGCCAAGCCGCGCAAGATCGAGATCCAGGCCGGCGGCCAGCAGCAGCAGATCAAGGCCTAACGGTCGCGTTCCAACAGGCCAGGCTTAGGTCGGGGTCTGACACAAGCCGGGGCGGGGTGTCCGGACATATTAGGGCTGCCTTCGAGGGCGGTTAGCATTCATGTGCACGCCACAGCGCCTTGTAGCGCAATTGCAGCAAACGGTGCCTGCTCATCCCGCCCCCCAAACACACGTGGTCACTGGCTGACAAGAGCGGCCGGTGACCACGTGCTCGTTAGGCCACGTGCTGGGCAAGGGCTGTCGGGGGCGGGCCGGTCATGCGGGGGACGAGCAAGGGAACCCTGCTTAGGCTGGCCGCAGCTCGATTACCCGCGCACTCGGGGCCTCGGGCATGGTCACTTTCAGCACAGCGGACTGGCCTGCAGCGCCCGGCAGGATTTCGACGGCGGACGATCCCCAGCTGGGGTACGCCACCGAAACCAAGGGGTTCGGGCCGAGCCAGGACGGGAGTGTGATCAGCTGTTCTTCCAGGCCGCCACGCCGGTGGAGGGCAATGAGGTAGCGGTCGGTCTGAGAGTCCTCGTCGGCTGCGATACCCGGGAACGTGGCGCCCTGGGCGATCCAGTGGTCGCGCCATCCCGGCAATCCCAGTGGGAAGGATGGTTCCGAGGCCGCAATGCCGGTCCGCAACCTCTTGTAGGCCTCAATCCCTTCACTGACCACGTCCAACTGGGCCTCGTTCAGCGTGTCGATATGTCCCGCCAAGTGGACTCGCGCCAACAATGCGCTGCTCAGTGAGAACGCCAACTCCTCGGCGTTCATGCTCCCTTCCACTGAAGCCCAGACCCCGGACTGCTCAGGGGCAATCGCCAAGGCCGCGGCAGCAGAGATGGGAGGAGTTTTGATGAAGTCCTGCTGATCAGTGAGTGACTGGACGGGAAAAACTGCTCCCGAAGCGCCGTCGGTCCTGGAACCACCGGCAGAACATCCTTCAATGGTGAGGCCGGGGTGCCGGTCCATTGCGGTGGATACCCACTCCAGAAATGCCCTGTTGTGCTCAAGCAGTCCTGCGCCGGCCGCGCCCGTCGAGTCCGTTCCCGAGCCGATGTCGATGTTGTAATCGAGCTTCAGGTAAGCGAGGTCGAAGTCAGCCATAAGCCGGTCCACCACCTGGTCAAGGTGGGCGCGCGCCGCCGGATGCCGGAGGTCGAGCTGATAGCGGCCCCATTCCTTGATTCTTTTGCCCCGACGGGTGAAAAATGCCTCGGGAGGAAGCAGGTCCGCCATCCGGCTACGGGCTCCCACCACTTCAGGTTCCAGCCACAAGCCAGGCTTCATGCCGGCCTGGCGGATCTTTTCGATCAGGCCGCCAAGACCGCCGCCGGGGAACCGGTTCAAGGACGGCTCCCACTCACCCACGGAGTCCCACCAGCCGCCGTTTTCGTCGTCATACCAGCCGGCGTCGATGCAGAAAACCTCCACCCCCAGCTTCGAGGCGGCAGCGATGAGTGGCAGCTCCTTCTCGGTGGTGGGATCGGACATCAGGCAGTTGAGGAAGTCGTTGTAGATCACCGGCAGCTGCACGCTGTCGGTATGCGGCCGGCGGATCCGGCGCCGGTAGGCCGTCAGCTCGGTGGCCACGGCGTCCAAGCCGCCAACCGGGACTACGACGACGGCGGCCGGGACGGTTGTGAATTGCTCACCCGGGTTCAGGGTCACCGCCCACTGGTGTTCCTCGGCAGTCGGCCCGGAAACGGTGAGGTAGACGTCGTCGTAACGGTCTCCGAGTTCATAATGCCAGGCCCCGTTGTTCTCCACCTGCCAGCCGATCATACGGCCTGAGTGCAGATCCTCGAGGATCCCCAAGGGCAGCTGTTCGCCCGTGGACCACGCCCCTGTTGACGTTGTGACAATCCGGTTTTTGGAGCCTACCTGGTTGTACTGGACCATCCCGACGTTGTAGAGCCCGCGTTCGGCCAGCGTTGAACGGCGCCAGCGGAACTCCCCGGACCAGGGGTTGGCTGCTTCCCACAGACCAAAGCGCTCTTCCCAGTCCGCTCCATGCCCGAGGCCGGACAGGGTCAGGGAAGAGATGTATTCAAGCTCGACGGCGGTGGCTCCGGCCCGTACTTCTGTCCAGCACCGGAGGACGGCGGAGCCGTCGGAGAGCTCATAAAAGACAGAAACCTCGACGCCGGATACGCCGTCGCGGGCGTCAATCTGAAGGCGATTGCCGCCGTCGTACTCGCTGCGGACGACTGCCGCGAGCCGCAAGCCCTGGGCGGCCCGGCCGTCCACATGCCGTTTTCCGGCCGTGCCATGGCGGCCATCCCCGGCCAGGGCCAGTTCCACCAACGGCAGGGCTGAGCGTCGCAATCCGGCGAGATCAGGAACAGGTTCGCTGGCGTGATGAAGGGCGAGCAGGCGGGGTGCCGTGTCCTCCCCATGGAGGATATGCAGCTGAATGCAGCTGTTTCCCCATGTGAGGATCTCGCCGCCTTCCGGTACCTCGAGGGTGGGTGGTTTGTCCTCGACATCCGGTGGGAGGTGAGTAAGGGTCATGGTGGCTCCTGGTGGTGGTTCGGCAGCCTGTTTGCCGGAACTGTCCTAGAAATACGATCTTTTGAGGATAACGTTTTCCTAAACGGAATGCGAGGGCCATTGCGCCCTTTGTGTTCTTTTTGCTGGCGAGGAGGTGCTTCTACCCGTCCAGAGCAGCTATTTCCGGGTCTTTTCGGCCACTCTGAGGATCAGGGAACGTTTCTTGTCGTAATGGTTCACGAGGGAGGAGCGAAGGTCGGGGAGCCATGGTGGGGAGTCTCCGGCTGCGTGTTCCACATCGAGGACACCGGCTCCGTGCAAGAGATCCCGGGCGGCGTTGGAGGCCATACAGATGGGCAGGAGGGCGATTTCGTCCTCGTGCAGGGTGCGTACAGAGTGGTAACCATCGAGGAAGGAGGCGAGCAGAGCAGGGTGGGTTGGCTTTTCGTAGTCCGGTCCCACTATGTCTCTCAGCGCTGAGGCAATGTCCTCTGCAAACCGGCCGATGCGGGCCTCGTCCAGATCAAAAATGGACACTGCATCGCGATCCCAGCGGAGATTGTCGAGCTCGAAGTCGCCGTGCAAAACGCCATTTTGGGCAGGAAGGCAGGGAAGGGCAGCCCACTCGGCCGCCAGGGCTTCGGCAGCCCGGGCCAGGGGCGGATCATCCTTCAGGTTGGCCAGGGTGGTAAAAGGGGACGTGGCCAAGGCGTGCGGGTTGTCTGCATTCCCGGCGTTGTCCGGATCAAGGAAGATCCCAGAATGCGTGGCCGCGTCCAGATGGAATCTGGCAAGAGCGGCGCCCCAGGCCCATGATTGGTTTTTGGTCAGGGCGTCGGGCTCCCTTTCTTCCCCTCGGGCTGCGGTAACTGCCACAGCGTGGACCAGGCCGGTCAGCGTCGCGAGCGTTTCCACGAGCCGGCCAGCGTCGGACAGCACGGGGGACACCACCGGGTGCCCTGCCGATGAAAGCGCGGTCAGCAGTTTGGCTGGCCGCAACAGGGCGTCCTCCCTGCGAAGTCCCGCCGGCACAAAGCGCAGGAAGATGGTCCCTTCTGCCCTGGTCTTGGCCGGCACGATGAATACGTGGGTTGCGCTCGAGCGCAGGTAGAGCGCGGCTCCAGGGGGCAGTCCCCAAGCGGCAGCCACGGAATCCGCCACAGGGCTGCGCCAGGCTTGGTCGACGGTACTGTTCAGGGACTTGATCTCGCTGAGGGGAAGCATCCCAGCTATCCTCCCCAGCCCGGATGGCGCCGTCAAGCAGTTATGCAGCCGGACAGCGGACGCCAGCACTCAGGTGGGCGTCAGCCGGACGAAGACTGGCCAGACGGAGTCAGCGTGAACTGTGAGAAATCAGCGCAGAAGGTCTGATCGCGAAGGTCCTGGGCGCAGACTCCGACAAACGGGCCGGTGAACCTCAGGGTCCTGCCGTAATCATCGGACAGGTGCGTCGCGTTCAGGCCGGCGGCAAGTTGCTGAAGCCCGCCGTCCTCGCTGCCCCAAAAGAACTGCACTTCACTCGGCGTCATCGTGCCCTTCAACAGGAGCGGTCCTGAATCAGGAACTACGGCGGTGGCGTGGACCAGCAGTCCCTTCTCGGCGTCGCGCTCCCATACCTCCACTACGCGTTCCAGCGAGTTTTCACTGTCACGTACCGAAAGCCTCAGGTAGAAGTAGGCGCTGGTGTTGTAGTAGAAGATCAGGCCCGCGGATTGCGTGTAGTTTTCCGGCGCGGCGTCTAGGACAACGCTCGCGGAGACGGATTCACTCCTGATGCGCTGGGCGATCAGGCTTTGGTCGCGCAAGGAATCCGTACTCCTCATCCCGCGCAGGCGCAGCCAACCAGGGCGGACGGTGGTACTTAGCCAGTCGGCCTTCGAAGCGGGGGAGCGTAAGGTGCTCCACGGCCAGGCAAGAGGCTCGCCGGCAGCCGGAAAACCAGAGGCCGGGCCGACGGCGGGAGCCGGCGGCCGACCGTCGGGCACCGTTTGCAACCCCGAAGGCGACGGGACCAACCCCGAAGGCGACGGGACCAGTCCGTCAGGCGCGGTGACGTGTTCGGCAGCATGGTGGGCACCCTGTTCCAGCCGAAGCCAGCCATCGGGAGTCCAGTTCACTTTTTGGAGGCAGGTCTCCCGGCCGAGAATGGCCCGGCGGTCGCCGTCGGACTCGATCCAGCGGCTGGCAAGGTGCACAAGGTAGTCCTCGCCCGCTTCTGTGCTGACCAGCTCGCCGTGGCCGGCCTTCTGGAGGGGGAGGGTGTCGTCGTCCCGGCTGGTGAGGAGGGACCCGTCTGGGTCGGCCTCGTAGGGGCCAAGCAGCTCGCGGGAGCGGAGCATCAGGATGCCGTGGTTGAAGCCCGTTCCGCCCTCGGCTGTCATGAGGTAGTACCAGCCGTCCCGGAAATACAGGTTGGGCCCCTCGATCAGTGTGGCGCTGCGAAAGATGGAGTGGGGCGCCCCGACAGTGGCTGAGCCGTCGGCTGTAAGTTCCTGCACATTGATGCCGGCAAATCCGCCGCGGCCGTTGGGGCGGTTGTCCCATTCCATGTTCGCAAGCCAGTGCCGGCCTTCATGGTGAAAGATGGAGGGGTCGAAGCCGGTGCTGGTGACCCGGGCCGGTGCTGACCAGGGACCGGCGACGTCTCCCGCCCGGGTCACATACGTGTCCATGTCCTTCTGGGCTCCGCCAAAGGACCGTACCACCGTGAACGTGAGCCAGAACGTGCCATCGTGCCAGCTCAGTGACGGCGCCCAGATGGAACCCGAGTCCTGGATCCCGCTGAAGTCAAGGGCGACGTCGGGTCCGTTAAGTGAGCCTGCGAACTCCCAGTTCGCCAGGTCCCTGGACCGGTGGATCGGAATGGTGGGGAACCATTCAAAGGAGCTGTTGGCCACGTAAAACCACTCTCCCACCCGGACAATGGACGGGTCCGGAAAAAAGCCGGGGAGTATGGGGTTGGTGATGGTCATGGCCGTCCTCATCGAACCGGTACTTCGGGGTAGGCAAACTCCTGGCCAGACCGGTAGCGGTCCAGCTCGGCCAGCACATGTTCACCCAGGCGCGCCAGCTCATTGCCCATTGACCCGGCGATGTGGGGCGTGAGCACGACGTTCGGCATCGAATAGAGTTCATGCCCCGGCGGCAGGACGTCCGGCGTGGTCACATCCAGGACGGCGTTGATTCTCCCGGTGCGCAGCTCCGCCAGAAGCGAGTCCTGGTCCACCAGCTCACCGCGGGAGGTGTTGATCAGGGTGGCGCCGGTCTCCAGCAGGCCCAGCTGGCTTGCGCCGATCATCTCGAAGGTGGAAGGAAGAACCGGCGCATGGATGGAAACCACGCTGCTGGAAGCCATCAGCTGATCCAGGTCCACCAGTTCGACGCCGAGAAGTTCAGCCTCCTGCTGATCCAGCGTTGGGTCCGATACGAGGATGCGGAGATCAAAAGGACGCAGCAGTGCGATGACCTTGCGCCCGATCCGGGAGGCGCCCACGATTCCCACGGTGCGCCCGAAGTTGCCCGAAAGCGGGAACCGCTCTTCCCTGTCGATGGCGGCCTGTTCCCCACGGTAGAGGCGCATTGCCCGGAAGGCGTCTTTGTTGGCCAGGAGGATCATGGCCAGCGTGTACTCAGCCACCGGGGTTGCGTTCGCGTCGCCGGCATTTGAGAACCTGATCCCCGTTCGCGCCCCGGGAGGCAGCTGCGTAGAAGCGACCCCGCCCTGGTGCACCACTGCTTTCAATCCCGGCGCCAGCTCCAGCACTTCCGCTGTAAGTGCCGGACAGCCCCAGCCGGTGACGACTACTTCGGTCCGGGCCAGGATGGCGGGATCCACCAGGTGCCAGTCGGTGACCACGTCCGGGCTGAGCAGTTCAACGCGGTCATGGAGCCCAGGCCAACCGGCACCGAAGACCAGATCGGCCAGGCTTGCGGGCGTCATGGACAGAAGGGCTTTTGGCCGCCGGACCTTCTCTGACATCACTGCCCTGGAAACAGCCACGCGCTGATCGTCCGAAGTGGTGGGGGGACTATCGAGGCTCATGTGATCTCCTGGTAGCGCGGCGGGACTTGCCAGGGACCTGCTAACTGTCCCGTCATGAGGATAACGATTTCCCGCACCGATTTCCAGAGCAGTCCGCACTGCCGATGAGTATTAAGGAGCGCACTAACGCGAAGACTGCCGGGCAATTGGAACCCGTAAGGGCTCGTCGTCGAACTCTACCTTGGCGATTGAACCGTCCGACTGATGAACCAGACGCTCAAAGAGAGTTTCGCGGTTGAAGCCGTTTCCACCCGGAATGGCGAAGCGGTGGTAGGCGATGATCCAATCCCCGGTACCTTCGACATTCAGGATCGAATGATGGCCTGTAGCCCGGATGCCCCGCTCCATGTCCTTTTCGAGGATCACTCCGTGGTGCGTCCAGGGGCCAAGGGGTCCGGGTCCGCTCGCGTAACGGACGCGGTAGTCGTCCTCACGGGTATCGTTTTCGGACCATGACAGGTAGTAGTTGTTACCGTTGCGGTGGACCCAGGCGGCCTCACGGAAACCCTCCGGCTGCCACGAAACTACGGCGCCGGCGTCGAACGAGACCATATCTGCATTCAGCTTCACGCCATGGGCGGTGCCGTTGCCCCAATACAGATACGCGCTGCCGTCCTTGTCCACAAAAACAGAGGGATCGATGGTGAAACCGGCAAACACTCCCGCCGGCACCAGCGGCTTACCCAGATCCTTGAAGGGGCCGGTGGGGGAGTCGGCCACTGCCACGCCGATATTTCCGTTGGCGGTGAAGTAGAAGTAGAACTTGCCATTGCATTGGGCGGCAGCCGGAGCCCAAGCCCGCTCGCTGGCCCAGGTGACGTCTGTCCCCAGGGTGAGGATGGTGCCATGATCGGTCCAATCCACCAGGTCCGGGGAGGAGAGTACCGAGAAGGAGGTGCCCGCCCAATCCTCGAAGCCGTCGGAAGTGGGGTAGAGGAAATAGGTGTCCCCGTACTGGATCAGGTTCGGATCGGCGTACAGGCCCGGCAGTTGGGATTGGGCGGGAGATGGGTTCCTCGTGGGCAATGCTGCCTGGGTGGCTGTTGACGCGGTCGGCCGCTCTGTCTGGCTCATGGATCACTTTCTCTGGGGTCCGGGCAGGGCCCGTGGATTGCGTCGACTCTACATCGATGGACAAGTTCACTCCAGAGGTTGCCCGGCATTTCTACATCGTTGTAGAGTCTGTCCTCGAAGCTTAAGCCAATTTCACCCACTAAGGACTGGAGCTTTCGATGCCCCGCTCTTCACCGGCAGGTCAACAGGATGGCGCTAAAGGGGCCTTCCTATTCGCCTATTTCTGCTCCGAGGGAGAGCCCGACGGCGAGCAGGTCCGGTTCGCGGTGAGTGAGGCCGGCGACCCGCTCCGCTATGTTCCGCTGAATGCGGGAGCTCCGCTTTTGGTTTCCGACGTCGGAGAAAAGGGGGTCAGGGACCCTTTCCTGGTGCGGTCCGTGCTGACGGGATCGTTTCATCTGCTGGCCACTGATCTCCGCGCCCATGGCCAGAACTGGGAAAATGCCGTGGGCCAGGGCAGCCGGAGCATCCTGGTGTGGGACTCGCTGAACCTGATGGACTGGACAGGACCCAGACTGGTCGAGCTGATGGGGCCGGAGGCAGGAAACACCTGGGCTCCCGAAGCCTTCTTCGACGCCGAGTCCGGCACTTACGTGGTGTTCTGGGCATCTTCCCTGTACCAGGATGCGGGACACGCTGACCCGTCGTACCACCGCATGATGTACTCCACGACGACGGACTTTGTGACGTTCTCTGAACCCGCCGTGTACCTGGACCGGGGACACTCCGTCATCGACAGCACCATGATCGAGCACGAAGGCCAGATCTACAGGTTCACCAAAGACGAGCGCGAGCGGTCCGGCAACGGGCCCAATTCGAAGTTCATCTTCCAGGAACGCGGCGAATCCGTGCTGGATCCCGACTACTTTCCGGTGCGGGAAGGGATCGGGGCGGGGGCCATGGAGCACGGTGAGGGACCCATTGCACTCCAGGCTCCCGACGGCGGCGGCTGGTACCTGTTCCTGGATGAATTCGGGAGGCGCGGCTACATGGCGTTCCACTCAGCCGATATCGCTGCCGGGATTTGGGAACCGGTGGAAGAAGCGATGCTGCCTCCCGGTGCCCGCCACGGCTCCGTCCTGCCGATTACCCTTGCCGAGCGGGATCATCTCCGGGGCCGCTATCCGGCCCAGGAGATGATCCGCGGCTGAGGCAGAGTCCCCTCAGGAGCAGCGCTCCTTAGGAGATGACGCCGTCCACCAGGGCCTTGGCTTCAGCCTGCACCTGCTTGAGGTGGTCTGCCCCCTTGAAGGACTCCGCGTAGATCTTGTACACGTCTTCAGTGCCGGAGGGCCGGGCCGCGAACCAGGCGTTCTCAGTGACCACTTTCAGTCCACCGATTGCGGCCCCGTTGCCCGGAGCTTCAGTCAGCTTGGCGGTGATGGTTTCGCCGGCAAGTTCGGTGGCGCTGACGTCGGAGGAGGACAGCTTGCCCAGGGCAGCCTTTTGCTCGCGGCTGGCGGCGGCATCGATGCGCGCGTAGACGGGGTCACCGAACTGGTCGGTGAGGCCCTTGTAGAGCTGGGAGGGGGACTTGCCTGTTACCGCGGTGATTTCCGAGGCCAGGAGTGCCAGCAGGATGCCGTCCTTGTCCGTGGTCCACACGCTGCCGTCCATTTTGTTGAAGGAAGCGCCGGCCGATTCCTCGCCGCCGAAGGCACCTTCCCCGGAAAGCAGGCCGGGAACAAACCACTTGAAGCCCACGGGAACTTCCACCAGCTTGCGGCCGAGACTCTCCGCCACGCGGTCGATGATCGAGGAGGAAACCAGGGTTTTGCCGATCACGGACTGCGGATTCCAGCCGGTGCGGTGACGGTAAAGGTAGTCAATGGCGACGGCGAGATAGTGGTTCGGGTTCATCAAGCCACCCTGCCCATCAACAAAAGGTGTCACGATGCCGTGGCGGTCGGCGTCAGCGTCATTACCGGTGGCGACATCAAAGCTTGCCCCGCCGTTGGACATCCGCTGAATGAGCGAGGCCATAGCATAGGGCGAAGAGCAGTCCATCCGGATCTTTTCGTCCCAGTCCAGGGTCATAAAGGCCCATTGCGGGTCCACGGTGGGGTTCACCACTGTGAGGTTGAGATGGTGGCGCTCACCGATTTCACCCCAATAGTCGACAGCTGCGCCGCCCATGGGGTCTGCGCCGATCCGGACGCCCGCCTCCCGGACGGCGTTAAGGTCCAGAACGGAGGGGAGGTCGTCGACGTAGCTGCTCAGGAAGTCGAACTTGCCCGTTGTGTCGGCGTCGAGGGCATCGGCCAAAGGGATCCGCTTGACGCCGCGAAGCCCGTTTTCCAGGAGTTCGTTGGCGCGGTTGGCGATCCAGCCTGTGGCGTCGCTGTCAGCCGGGCCGCCGTGCGGGGGGTTGTACTTGAAGCCGCCATCGCCGGGCGGATTGTGGCTGGGCGTGACCACAATGCCGTCTGCCTGGGGAGCGCCGGAGGGGGAGTTGCGGTTGTGGGTGAGGATCGCGTGGCTCAGGGAGGGGGTGGGGGTGTAGCCGTGACGTGCGTCGATCAGCACGTTCACGCCGTTGGCCGCCAGGACCTCAAGCGCTGAGTTCTGGGCTGGCTCGCTGAGCGCATGGGTGTCCTTGGCCAAGTACAGCGGCCCGGTAATGCCTTGCCCCGCCCGGTACTCAACGATGGCTTGGGTGATGGCGACAATATGCGGCTCATTGAAGGAGGCTTTGAGGCTGGAGCCCCGGTGTCCGGACGTACCGAACGCTACCCGTTGGCCGGGGTCTGTGAGATCCGGCGAAACGTCGTAGTACGCATCCAGGAGTGCGGTGAGGTCAACAAGGTCTTGGGGTTGGGCAACAGTACCCGCGCGGCTAGCCATGGCACCAGCATGCCAGACGAGGCGTCACTCCACACGCTAAGTCCGCAATCCGGCTCCTATGACAGCGAATTTAGCTCTCAAAGAATTTATGCGGAGGCTATTTCACCTTGGGTGGAAGCCATTCCGGTGGCCGGAGCGGACAGTGAAGTCTGTTCGAGGATCCGGTTAAGGAGTTCGACGTCGAGGCTGAAGCTGCCTTGGTCCTCGCGGACCACTCCCAGATCCTGCAGCGCCAGAAGGTGCGGCAACCCCTCTTGGGGAGAAATCCCTGCCGCTTCGTAGATCTGGCCGGAGGGACGCCAGGTTTCTCCGCGCAGGCTTCTGAGCATCGCCATTCTTGGTGCCCTGGAGAGGACGTTCAACGCTTGGGCACGGGTCGCATCGACGTCGCGCGGGGGTTCCAAGCGGGCGTTCAGGGGTGACGGTCCCGTGGACATCGTGTACGTCCTTTCTGGTTCCCAAGTGAATCCTCGCCGTCGTTGGCGAAGCTGGACTTGAAGGGTCTGCTAATTAGATGGGGCAACTGCCAAAATGTGACGTAATGCCCAGCAGGGCCGCCTGTGCTGTACGGCTACTGACGGAACGGCACAGGTTCAGCAGTGCTGGTGAGCTGTTGCCCGGTGGGGGCTGTCACGGCCGGAGGCGGCGGCGTGGAAGCGCGTATTCCGCGGCGACCGTTTCCGAAACAAGGAGTCCGAAATGTGCGCGGGGCGCGATCCAGGATGCGATGTGCTTGGCGATGTTAAAGCAAAGTTATTAAGGCCGCGGCAACCAGTGGGGGAGTCCCTCCTTAGGGACCTGCACGGGGACGGTTTAACCGTCCGCAACTGATCGACTGCGTCCAGGACCTCGTTGACCTGTTTCATAGCGCCCTTCAAGCTCAGGGAACCGAGCAGGCCCAACTCCTTTCAGCTCCTTTTGTTAGCGTAAACAAGTTTTAGAGGTATCAAGAGTTTTGGTCATAAAAAACATGAAACTAGTGTCATTTTTCGGGCTTTCGGCCCTTGACACGATTCAGCAATCGCTTTCTGATGCTGGATATTTCCTTCCATGACTAACGGAGATGGGAGAAACACCTCCGGACTGGCCAAAAGGCCATCTGACAGACGGGTTAGAGGGCTGATTCTGTGTAGCCCAGTTTCGAGTAGAGGGCAACAGCCCCGGGCTGCTGGTCGCCGGTCTGGAGAATGACCCGTGAGGCTCCGCCGCGTGCCGCGATCCCTTCAATCTCCGCCATCCGCCACTGCCAGGACGGTCGCGAGCACGTCCTCAGGAGCAACTGCCAGGGCCCTGATCGCGGCGTCCCGTCCGGGACCAGGCTCCAGGCGGCGTGCATATCTGCCGTGGAGGTCCTCCTGAAGGATCCGTTGGAGCTCCACAGCGCGCTCGTCCGTCCACAGGACCGATTCAAAGGTTAGAGCCGCCATCAGGCGGGAAGCTTGTTGAGCTTACGTAGTTGCTGGTCGAACATGCGGGCAGGCACAAAACGCCGCATTTTCGACACGCTGGCAGTCCGTGAGCCGCCTGCGTACCGCATTTTGGGGTTGGTGTCAGTAGCGGCGGCGACGATCGCCTTTGCCACCGTCGACGCGTCGTCGCCATCCTTGATCTGGCCGATTGAGAACTCCTCAAACACCTGGCGCCGCTCGGCGTACACGGGCAACGGCCGGTCAGGCCTGATGCTATTAGCCTCAAATGGGGTGTTGGTCCACGCAGGCTGGACCAGTGTGACCCGTACGCCGAACTCCCGGAGTTCGTGATCGAGGGACTCGGAGTACCCCTCCACAGCATGCTTCGATGCCGCATAAACGGCCATATACGGTTGCGGGATTATCCCGAGGATCGACGACAGGTTCACGATGCGGCCCCCCTTCTGAGCCCGCATGATCGGAAGGACTGCGTTGGTCACACGGATGACTCCGAACACGTTGATGTCGAAGACGTGCTGAGCCTGCATCACGGAACTTTCCTCCGCTGCACCCGACGATCCGATCCCTGCGTTGTTCACCAGAACGTCGATGCGCCCGTACCGTCGGACTACCTCTTCGATCGCTTGTTCCACAGACGAGTCGCTGGCGACGTCGAGATCAACGAACTCCACTCCGCTGAACGGCTGCGCCTTCGATGCGTTGCGGCTTGTCCCGATTACTGTGAATCCTGCTTCCACAAAAGCGACGGCGGCGGCTTGGCCAATGCCTGTTGACGCTCCGGTTACAAGAGCTACTTTTTGGTTTGGTGCCATTTCTGCCTCCATGGAGTCTGTATGTAGTCACGCAAGCACTATTTGTTACATGACTGTATCAGTTAGAAGATAAACTGTTCCAGAAATGTCCCATTTTATCGAGAGGCCATTGCGTCAACTTCGTGCGCCGGTCCCATGCAGCAAGGTGTCCACCACGAGTGTGGCGAGCGTATCCGTGGTCTTTGCGTCGGGATCCGGATCTTCCGGGAATCTCTGCAGGGCCTCGCTCATCAGTGCGTAGTAGACCTGCCGTGTCCATTCCAGGTCTGCGTCCGCATCCAGGAGTCCATCGCGTTGTGCCCTTCCGAGGAGATCGAGGCAGCGGACGTTGATCCGGTCCCAGATCTCCGCAGCCGCGCTGGTGTCAGCCAGGGGGCTGCCAAGGGTGAATCTCCACGAGTTTTTTGTCCTGAGAACGTTCGCTGTCACGCGATGCAACGCAATAAGGGGAGGGGATGAGTCAGGGTTGCCAGCCTCGATGGCGTCGGCGAGCTGTTGTTTGGCGGAGACCGCGAGGGCGTCCATGAGCGCCTTCCGGTTAGCGAACCTGCGGTGGACTGTGGTCCTGGTCAGTCCTGCCCTCTCGCCGATCTGCTCCATGGAAGCGCCGGGGTCATCAATGAGCACTTGCTCGGCCGCTTCCAAAATCGCGCGCACACTGCGTTCGGCGTCGGCCCGTAATGCCCGGCCCATTCGTCTCTCCATCTGTAGGTTCATTCCACCCTAATAGATACTCAGTAGGGACAGATTTCGGAATAAGAGGAACAAGCGTGTTACGTTTCCGGGACTTATTCAACCGGAACCAAACGAACTTTGGGAGCGGCAGTGGCAGAGCGTAAACGACTCATCACCTGGGAAGACCCTGCCGTCGGCGCGGCAGCCATGCCGAGCATGAGCGGCCTGGAGTATCTGCATTCAATGATGGGCAGAAAGCTGCCGCCTCCGCCGATGGGCGAACTGCTGAACATGACGCTGACCGAGGCGGAACCGGGTACGGCCACCTTCACATGCCAGCCTGACGAATCCCATTACAACCCGATCGGCGCGGTTCATGGCGGGCTGGTATGCACGCTGCTCGATTCAGCGTTGGGCTGCGCCGTGCAAACCACCCTGCCGAAGGGGGTGGGCTACACCTCGATAGAAATCAAGGTGAACTATCTTCGCTCAATCCGTGCCGGCAGCGGCCCATTGACCTGTGTAGGCGTCGTATCGAAGGCCGGAAACCGTGTTGCTTTCGCAGACGGCACTGTCACCGACGCCAGCGGCAAACTTGTGGCTACTGCCACCGGGTCGCTGCTCGTCTTTCCCGTCAGCTGAGCCAGCGCGCCGGCCTCACGCCTGCCGCGTTCCGAAACGCAGCGAAGGAAATGCGGTAACACGCTAGCTGTATTGACCGGAGAGGTTAGTGACGCGGCTGGCCGGTGTCTGACCTTTGAGGGCAGTGTGGGCTCGGTGGTGATTGTAGGCATGGAGCCAGTCCGGGAATCCGGCAACACGCTCAGTTTCTGATCGGTAGGGGCGGGCGTAGGCCCATTCCTCGAGCATGGTGCGGTTGAACCGTTCGACTTTACCGTTGGTTTGGGGCCGGTAGGGGCGCGTGCGTTTGTGCTTGACATCCGGGCCCAAGGCCTCGGCGAAGAGGCGGGACCGGTAGCAGTTTCCGTTATCGGTCAGAACCCGTTGGATCGTGATGCCACGGGACTGGAACCACGCGTTGGCTCGCTGCCAGAACGCTGCTGCGGTTTCCTTTGTCTCGTCGGTGAGGATTTCGGTGTAGGCCAGGCGGGAATGGTCATCGACGGCGTTGTGGAGGTAGTGGTAGCCGGGCCTTCGGTTGGACGGGGTCCTGGTCCTGTTCTGTATTCCGGTGGCCCTGCCGAGGGCCCTGTGCCCGCCGCCGTCGGGGATCCTGCCGAGTTTCTTGATGTCAACGTGGACCAGGTCTCCGGGGTGGGCGTGTTCGTAGCGGCGGATCACTCGTCCTGTGCCTCGGTCCAGCCAGGTCAGCTTCGCCAGCCGGTAGCGGGAGAGGACACGGTGCACGGTGGAGGGGTGGATGCCCAGCAGATACCCGATTCTTGCCGGACCCCACCGACGGTTCACGCGCACGGCAATGATCCGCCGCTCCGTACGCCTTGCGGTCCGTTGCGGCGAGGAGTGCGGCCGGCTGGAACGGTCGGTCATCGCGGCCGGACCATGCTCGCGGTAACGCTGTGCCCAGCGCGCAACCGTGGGTACCGAGACCTGAAACCGCTCAGCTGCGCGGCGCAGGCTCCAGCCCTGCTCAACGACACATTGCGCGAGGTGCAGCCTGCCACGTGGGGTCAGGAAAGCGTTAGGGTGGGACATGAAGACCTCCGTGCGTGGAATTGGACTCTAGACAAGCCCCACTCCACCCGGAGGTCTTCTTCATGTCACCAAACCACGCCGAGCGTCACTAATGTCCGTGGTCAATACAGCTAGCCGGCCACGAGCCATCCCGGTCGAAGCGTGCTTCGAATAGTGGATATGAGCAAGGCAGAGAAACAGGCGCTACGGTACTGCGATTACTACTGCTTCATGTCATTGGCTGACTTCATGGCGTGGGTGGATGCCGAGGATGGTATCGAACCGGAAATCTCGTACCTGACCAGGTCCTGATTTTCGATTCCACGCTGCTCTTCGTCGACGGTGCAGTGTTCCTAACTGAGTCTTACCGAGTGGTCCCTCCGATATTTGTGGCTAGCCACATGATTCTCCTGTACAGTATGTGGCTAGCCACATATTTGTTTTCTAACAGGGAGAAGAGACCATGAAAGCCATCCAGTTTGAGCAGTTCGGCGGAACCGAAGTTCTGCATGAGGCGGACATTCAGGTCCCACAGCCAGGTTCAGGCCAAGTGCTTGTCAGGGTAAGGGCGGCCGGAGTGAACGCGCTGGACGGGAAGATCCGCTCGGGTGTACTGGAGGCCGTGTTTCCGACGCCGCTGCCGGTAATTCCCGGTTACGAGGTGTCTGGCACGGTGGAGGCGGTGGGTGCCGGCGTGACGGAGGCAAGCGTTGGAGACGAGGTCTTCGGGTGGTCAGATACCGGCGCCTACGCCGAGTACGCCCTGGCAACTACAGTCGCCCCCAAGCCCGCTGAACTCGACTGGGAACGCGCGGTGGCGCTCCCAGTGGCAGGCGAGACAGCCGAGCGGGTCTTGAACTTGCTCGCCGTCGCATCCGGGGAGACTCTGCTGATCCACGGTGCCGCAGGAGCGGTCGGGACCATTGTGGTCCAACTCGCTGCTGCCCGTGGTGCGCGCGTCATTGGCACGGCCGGCCTTGGCAACCAGGACTATGTGGCCTCTCTCGGCGCCGCGGCCACCTTGTACGGGGATGGGCTGGTAGAGCGGGTGCAGGCTCTTGCCCCTGACGGGGTTGACGCGGTGCTCGATGTTGCAGGGAAGGGAGCGCTCGAGGACTCCATCACCCTGCGCGGTGGTACCGACCGGATCGTCACCCTCGCTGATTTCCGCGCTCATCAGCTGGGGATCACTTTTGCCACCGGCGGTCAGGAGCGTTCGGCTGAGCGTCTATCTGCGCTGGCGCAGGAGGCTGCGATCGGAAAGGTCGTCACCACCGTCACCGCCTACCCTCTCGCTGAGGCCGCCAGGGCCCAAGACGTCAGCGATGCCGGGCACGTCAGGGGCAAGCTCGTGCTCACCGTATCCTGACCAGGCCCAGGCTTTCCGGCGCTGTAGGCTACACCGACTACCCGACGCACACCGGCTGAACGGACTGAATGATGCCTACTCCACACCTGCACATCCCCACTACATTCGACCAGGGTCCGGTGAGCTACGCGATCTTTCAACTTGCCCGCGCCCACCGGGGATTTGCGGCCGGCCTGCTCCGGGAGCTGGATCTCCATCCGGGACAAGAATTGGTGCTCATGCACCTCTTTGACCGGGACGGCCAAACACAGTCCGAGCTTCTCGCCAGCGTCGGACTCGACCACTCCACGGTCTCAAAGACCCTGCGCCGGATGCAGGACGCCGGCCTTCTTATCCGTCAACCGGCTGACCATGACCGGCGCGTGATGGTGGTCCATCTCACTGAGAAGGGCCGAGCCATGCGTGAGCCGATCGCTTCCATGTGGCAGACATTGGAAGAGACCACGATGCGGAATCTGTCACCACAGCAGGCGGAGTCCGTGATGGCCGCCGCTGACGCCATCGTGAACGCAATCAACTCCCGGATCCAAACGGACCGGATGGAAAGTGAGACCCCATGACTACCACCCCTTCGACCCTCCCTGTCCTCGTCGTCGGGGCGACCGGCTCCCTCGGGGGCAAGGTCGTCGATGAACTGCTCAAGCGCGGCAAGAGTGTCCGCGCACTGGTCCGTTCGACTAGCGACGCCAGCCGGCTCCAGGCCAGGGGTGTTGAGATCGCCCGCGGCGACATGCTCGACGTCGACTCGCTGGTTGCAGCCATGGACGGGGCGGATGCCGTGATCACAACCGCGGCCGGCTACACCCGCGGCGGCAAGAACGCGCAGGACATCGACACCATCGGCAACTCCAACCTCGCCGAAGCTGCACGCCGGACCCGTATCCGGCGGTTCGTCCTGACCAGCATCCTCACCAGCGATCAGACACCTAATGTTCCCCATTTCTGGCACAAAAAGGTCGCCGAGGACAAGCTCGAACAGCTCGGAGTCCCGTTCGTAGCGCTGCGTCCAGGGGCGTTCATTGACCAGGTCGCCAGCATGGGCGGCAACCCAGTCGATAAGGGCCGGATGATGTGGCTGGGCAAGGCGTCCATCCCGCTGACCTTCGTCCACACCTCCGATCTCGCTGCCTACCTGGCGGCAGCCGTCGACGCCGATGCTGAAGACGGAGAACGCATCGACATCGGATGGGACCGGCCGGTCAGCGTACTCGAGGTGGCGAAACTCATGGGAGTCAGCGCTGGGAAGCCGATCAAGGTGCGCGCAATTCCTTCTGCCGTCACCCGTGCCATAGGCGCCGTCGCCGGACCATTCAAGCCCATAGTCCAGGACATGACGGCCATGTTCGGCTGGTTCGATACCGGCCGATATGTCGCGAATCCCCGCCGACAGGCGCAGCTGTTCGGGCCGCCGCCTACGGCTGAGGATGCCATCACCCGCCTGACAAACGAATTGGTAAAAGCCGGTTCGCACCCTGCACACCCTGCGCTCCCTGCGGACTGAGGACTGCCCCTTGCGTAGAACAGGCGGATACGGCCCGCGTCACCTTCTATCGGCTCCTTGACCTTTTCTTGCAAGGTCGGCGGAGGCTCTCTTAACGACGGCGGAGGTTGCTGCCCGTTGTGGGCCGATCCGTGGGTCAGTCTTTCTTCAGTTCCTGGGCGAGCATCACAAGGATTCCGCTTGGCCCGCGGAGGTACGTGAGTTTGTAGACATCGGCATAGGTCGCCACGCCCCGCAGGGGATGGCATCCGTGCTTGGCGGCTACTTCGAGGGCCTCATCGATGTCGTCTACCGAGAAGGCCACCCGGTGCATGCCAATGTCGTTGGGACGCGTTGGGTCCGACTCGATCGCCGCGGGATGGATGTATTCGAAGAGCTCAAGCCGGCCGTTACCGTCCGGGGTCTGGAGCATAGCGATTTTGGCGTGGTTTCCATCAAGTCCAACAGCAGTATCGGCCCACTCACCGCTGACTCTATCCCGGCCCATGACTGTAAGACCGAGATCGGTAAAAAAGGCGATAGCTGCTTCGATGTCGCGAACAGCGATACCCACATTCTCAAGTTTGATGGCCATGCGTTGAAGCTACCAAGGCGGAGCGATTAGCTCCAGTGGTGAGCCTTCGTGCGTACCCTTGCCGTCGTCCATGCTGAGGCGTAACGTCCACATCACAGTCCGATCTTGGAGGCTTCCATGTCCGTGCTGGCACGCCGCGCCATAGCCGCGGCAGCTATCTTGTCCGTCGTGCTTCTCGGGCCGGTTTCGAGCGCCAATGCCGAGGAATTTGAGGTCGAGGTTCCGGAGGGCGAGTTCTGCCCGGGATTCGCTGTACTGGGGGATATCACGGTAAAGGGCTCGGAGAAAATCCTTCCCGGTGACCGATTCTGGGAACACAACGTCGGCACCGGCGTATGGACAAATGCAGAATCTGGCCAAACATTCACGCAGCGGTCCCGATACGCTTTGGTTGAGACGTACGACGAAGCGACCAACGACTTCCACGTCACCATCAATGGCCGATTTTTGGTCGGGTTCTACCCTGGCGAGATCGGGCCGGCAGGCCCGGTGACAGAGACTGAGACCTACAGCGTCGCCGGGCACCAGACCTTCACATTCGACGCCGACACCAACGCGATCACCGCGTATTCCCTCGACGGCAAGGTCTTGGCAGACGTCTGTGCCGTGCTGGCAGGGTGAGCCAATCTAGCAGGGGGCTACCACGGAAGTGATGGCGGGTTCCGCGGCCTTCGGGCCAGCACGGCGGTAGGCTTGTCCTAAATACTTTATGAGGGGGATCCACCATGACTGAGCAACCCAAAACCGGCGGCGACGATACACCGAATGGCTACCGGCCGCCGTCGTACATTCCCTCCGATAGCTCCGACGTTCTACCGCCGCCGGCGCCTCCGGCCGGGCAGCAGTCCGAACAGCCCAAGTTCGAACAGCCGGACTCTTCAGGCTCCCACGCCTATGGTCAAAAGCATGACCAATCGCCCTATGGCCAAACGACGTATGGCCAGCCAGCGGATCAGTACGGACATACCCCCAGCCCCTACTCGCAGCCTTATGGACAGCAGTATGGTCAGGCACCCAGCCCCTATGGGCAGCCCTATGGCCAGCCCGGCTACTACGGAGCGCCGGAACCCAAGGGCCTGAGTATCGCCAGCCTGTGCTGCGGCATCTCGATTTATATTGGCTTTGGCTTCATAATCCTGCCCCAGATTGCAGCTGTGGTCCTCGGCCACATGGCGCTCAAAAAGGAGCCGGCGGGCAAGGGGATGGCTATAGCCGGACTGGTGATGGGCTACGTGGGCATCGCCTTGACGGTTGTCTTCCTCATCTTCTTCTTTGCAATTATCGGGGGCCTGGCCAACGAATACTCGGGGCAGACTTTCTAAGCGGATCAGAAGATGGACAGACCTGTCCTGGTGGTGAACTCGTCCAGGGCGGCCATACCGGCTACTGAGTTGCCGGAGCGTCCCAGCCCAGGGCTCCACACACAGACGGTGCAGTTGTTGGGCACTACGGCAATAATGCCACCGCCTACCCCGCTTTTTCCGGGTAGCCCCACACGGTAGGCGAACTCGCCGGCAGCATCATAGGTTCCGCAGGTGAGCATGACGGCGTTGATCCGTTTAGTCTGAGGCGGCGACAGCAGAGCGGTTCCGTCACCCCGCATGCCGTTGGAGGCAAGGAACCTGCTGGCCAGGGCGAGGTCCGTGCAGCTCATGGCCACGGAGCACTGGCTGATGTAGGCCTCGAGGACCTCGTCCACTGGGTTGTCGAGGTTGCCGCAGCTCGCCAGGAAGTGTGCCAGCGACTTGTTCCGGTTGCTGTGCCGGGCTTCTGAATCGGCGACGACGGCGTCAACCTCCAGCGAATCGTTGCCGCTTTCCTGCCGCAAGAGGTCGCGGACGGCCGTGGCTGGGTTCTCGGAAATGCTCAGGAGCCGGTCTGTAACGACGAGGGCGCCGGCGTTGATAAACGGGTTGCGCGGAATCCCGTCCTCGTGCTCAAGCTGGACCAGCGAGTTGAAGGGATTGCCGGACGGCTCCCGGAAAACCCGCTTCCAGATCCTGTCCCCGTCGTCCGCAAGCACCAGCGCAAGGGCGAACACCTTTGAGATGCTCTGGATGGAAAAGGCCATCTCCGAATCCCCGGAAGCAAAGACTTCCCCCTCCCTGGTGGCAACGGAAATTCCGAAATGGTCCGCGCCCACGGCACCCAGCTCAGGGATATAGCCGGCTACCTCACCCTGTCCAAGGTGGGGCTTGATGGTCCCGACGATGTCGTCGAGGAGATTCTGCACGTCCATAACCGATGGTTCTCTACTTCTACGATGTGGTGTTGGGGGAGGTGATGCTGGGGGATGGTGTGTTGGCGGATGCAGACCGGTGTCCTGATTCCCAAAGCCGGATCTGCAGGTGGGCCAGGAGACGCTGACCGGAATCCTGAAGGTCGATTCCGGCAACTTCGCAGGAACGCCGCAACCTGTAGTGGACGGTATTGCGGTGGACCCTCAGCTGCTCCGCGCAGAGGTTGACGTCGCCAAAAAACTCAAGGTAGGCCAGCAGCGTGGAGGCGAACTCGGGATGGCGTTCGCACAGCACGGTGATGCCCTTATGGCGGAGCCGGTCACGGGAGCCGATGAGATCCAGAAGCTCGTTGACCAGGACAGTCGTTTCCACCTCGCTGAACGAAGCCACGCGCATGGAAGGCGTCTCCTTGAGCACTTTCAGGACGTTGCGGACGTGTTCAACAGACGTGTGCAGCAGGTCCAGTTGCTCCACGATAGGTCCGACGGCGGCCTGGACCTGCAGATCCAGGTGTGCCCGGGCGTCCCGCACAATCACATTGGCCAAGCGGGTTATCGCAGCCGGGGACTTCACTGGATCCAGGTCGGGAAGAATGACGGCGGTTTCCAGCCCAAGCGCGCCAACCACAGCTCCCGGACGGTAGGCGGCAGCATGGATAGAGATCAGGTTGGCCAATTCGCCCCGCTGCAACTGCAGCCCGGGGGGAGTCTGCTGCAGGCTTCCGGACGATAACAGCACCAGGGCCGCCGGCCTGGAGGGATCAAGCCCTGCCGACTGCGCCTGCGAATGGATCTGCGCTGTCCCGCTCAGCAGGCTGGAGACCCTGTCCTGGCGCATGGATTGGGATTGTTCATTGCGGTGGCGCACCAGCTCGATGGCGGCATGCCGGGCCGATCCCACCAGGATCCGGTCCGTGTTCGGGGCAAGCCGTTCCGCCCCTTCCTGGAGCCAGATGTATCCGAGTACGCGCCGTCCGGCGTGAATGCCGATGGCCACGCGTTCCCTGAGCCCCTCGTCCGGATTGGCCGGGATGTGAATTGGCGCCTCGCCGGCCTGGAGGTGTTTATAGACCCCCGATTCTTTCAGGAGCTTCTGGTACCGCTCGGGACCGCGGCGGGCCAGGATGGACAAGCGGCGGAGTTCGTCGACGTCGTTTGACGCGGGGGAGTAGGCGAGCACGCGGTTTGCGGGGTCCTCGATGACCACGTGGCCGTGCGTCAGCGTCGCCGTCGTCTGGGCAATGCCGAAAAGGTCCCGCTGCATCAGGGTGGAGGTGTCGCCGGAAGGCAGCGATTCACGGATGCGGTCTGTCGCGACGCTTTCGAGACGGTTCCAGCGGGCTGAAAGGGCGACGGCGACCAGTCCGATTCCGGTGGGACGCAGGACTTCCCGGACTGCGGCGAGCTCGGCTTCCGTTCCCTTGATTGCAATGGCCACGGGCCTGTTGCCTATCAGCGCCCGGACCGTGGGCAAGGCCGCGCGTCCCCTGGCTCCCACCAGCAGCACCAACGCCCCGCGCTGCACGGAGTCATGGTCTTCGGAATCGGTGATGACCGCATCCTGGACTGTCTCGTTGTCTGCGGCGGGGGCAAGAAGCAGCTGTGCGTTGTCGATGCCAATGTCTTCGAGGACATCGCTGAGTGCTACCCGCGGCAGCTCTCCGTTGAGTTCCTCAGTCCTCACCCCGGCACCCCGACCCTTTCTGATTGTTTGGGCAACATGCCACACAGGCACGGCTCTTTGCGGCGACAGCCACAGCCAAGTACGCTACTCGCCCGATGACGACAGAAATTTAGCTGGGCGTACAAATTCATCCTTGCGTTCTTGGCCCAGCAACCAACATAAAACTATCCCCCCGGACCTAGAGTTGGATACACCACCACCCCGGCAACGTCGCCGGGACGGTGGCAAGCTTCACCCACACCAGCAGCAGGTTTTGCTGCACTTCCTGATCCGATACGCGCTGCCTTCTGCCGGCATGCGTGCATCGACGCACCCTCTTAGACATTGACCAGAAAGCATGAGAACTAGAAGAAATGATTGACGACGGCGTCTCTCCCACCACCGGGGCTGGAACGGAAATAGGCACACCGAGCCGGGCATGGCGTGTTCGCGCCGACGCATGGGACTTCCTGGGGTACGCCATGAAGCAACTGGCTTCCGCCGCAGCAGGAGCGCAGGCCGCAGGAAAAACCGGCCCGAATGGAAAGTCTGCGGCGAAGGGATCGGGCAGCCAAAGCGGGCTGGAGGACCAGACCCGCCGGGCGCTTGTCCTGCTCGAGGCCATCGAACTGTACTGGGCCTTCCCCGGCTTGCCGATGCTGGCAAGGCTTCGCAGCATCATTGCCGCCGGTGAATATGGCGAGGCATTCGACCTGATCGAGGGCGTCAGAACCCGGATTGGCCGGACCCGTCCCACTTCTGAACAGGCCAGGCAAGCCGCTGATCCGGCCGACGGCTGGGAAGGCGAACCCCTTGAAGGCCGCCAGGACGCTCCGGAGCGGCCCAAGTTCGAGGTCCTGGTGGTTGATGACATTACTGCCGAAGAAGCGGAGACGCTCAAGAGCGAAATGCTTGGGCAACGGCGGCCGGCAGACGCGTTCAGCTACGAGGTAAACGTGGTGCCCTCCTTCGAGGATGCCCTTGTAGCCGTGTTGCTGAACCCTGACATCCAGGCCTGCATCCTGCGCCCTGGCTTCACCATCAGGGGCGGGCGGAGGCTCGGTACTGACCTGAAGAGTTTCCTCGCACGCCACATCGACGACGGTCTGGAAGCGCTGCGGCCCATCGACCGGATCCTCCGGCTGGCGGAGCGAATGGCTGAGCTTCGGCCTGAACTGGATGTGTACCTCGTTGCCGGCGTGGCTATTGAAGGGCTTGCGGGCTCCCTGACCCGGCCGTTCAAGAGGATCTTCCGCCGGGAAGACCGCCTGGACCTGCATCTATCGCTGCTGGCCGGTGTCGCGGAGCGTTATGAGACGCCCTTTTTCACTGCCCTCCAGGAATACAGCCGCCGCCCCGCGAGCGTATTCCACGCACTCCCCATCTCCCGTGGAGGCTCGGTGGGAAACTCACCCTGGATCCGGGACATGGCTGACTTCTACGGGCTGAACCTGCTGCTGGCCGAGACGTCAGCCACCTCCGGCGGCCTCGATTCGCTGCTGGACCCCCATGGTTCCATCAAGAAAGCGCAGGAGCTGGCCGCGCGGGCCTTTGGTGCTGAGCAGACGTTCTTCGTCACCAACGGCACGTCCACGGCCAACAAAATCGTCCATCAGGCAATCGTCGCTCCCGGGGACATCGTCCTGGTTGACCGCAACTGCCACAAGTCCCACCACTATGCGCTGATGCTGTCCGGTGCGCAGGTCGCCTACCTGGACGCGTACCCGCTGGACCGCTACTCGTTTTACGGTGCTGTTCCGCTGGCCAGCATCAAGAAGATGCTCCTGGATTACCGGCGGGCGGGGCGGCTGGACGACGTCAAAATGATCACCCTGACCAACTGCACCTTCGACGGGATCGTGTACGACGTCGAGCGTGTCATGGAGGAGTGCCTGGCCATCAAGCCGGACCTCGTCTTCCTCTGGGACGAGGCCTGGTTCGCGTTCGCTGCTTTCCACCCGGTGTACCGGCGCCGGACTGCGATGGCAGCAGCCCGGAAACTGGAGTCCGAGTTCCGGAACCCGGACTACGTTCTCCGTTACGCCGAACAGGCAGAACTTCTTTGGGATCGGGAAACCGGCGCCCCCGTGGATGACGAGGTATGGCTGAACACGCGGCTCATCCCGGATCCGTCAAAGGCCCGGCTCCGCATCTACGCAACCCAGTCCACCCACAAGACCCTCACGTCCCTGCGCCAGGGATCCATGGTCCACGTGTTCGACCAGGACTTCGAATACCTCAACGGCGAGGCGTTCCGGGAGGCGTACATGACGCACACCTCCACCTCCCCGAACTACCAGATCCTGGCGTCGTTGGACATCGGCCGGCGGCAGGTGGAGCTGGAAGGCTTCGCTCTCGTGCAGAAGCAGGCGGACCTGGCTGTCAGCATCGCGCAGGCCGTGGCCAGGAACCCGCTGCTGAAGAAGTACTTCCGGGTGCTCGGCGCCAGCGAGCTCATCCCGGAGGAGTACCGGGAAACGCGCACCTCGATGCCCCTCAGCAAGGGGCTGTCCGTACTGGATGAGGCCTGGAGGCGCGACGAGTTCGTGGTTGACCCCAGCCGGCTGACCCTGGACATCGGCCTCACCGGAATCGACGGCGACACCTTCAAGCACGAGTACCTGATGGACAAATACGGCATTCAGGTCAACAAAACATCGCGCAACAGCGTCCTCTTTATGACCAACATCGGAACCTCACGAAGCGCCGTGGCCTACCTCGTGGAAGTCCTCGTAAAGCTCGCTGAGTCCTTTGATGCGGAACAAAGGACGCTGGGGCCGCGCGGGCTGAAGGCGCGTGATGCCCGCGTTCGGGCACTCAGAAGCGATCCGGGAAGCCACACCGGGAGCCATCCGGAAGGTACAACGGTCAGTGCTCCGATTGCCCTTCCCGACTTCAGCCGGTTCGCGGACAGGTTCAGGGCGGACAACACCAACCCCGATGGGAACCTGAGGGCGGCCTACTTTGAGACGTACAAAACGGGTGCCACCGAGTACCTCGAGCCAGCGGAGCTTTCGCGGCGGGTGGCGGGCGGCGAGGAAGTCATTTCCGCAGGGTTCGTCACGCCCTACCCTCCGGGCTTCCCCATTCTGGTTCCCGGCCAGGTGATCACCTCGGATGCCCTGGAGTTCATGGCCGCCCTCGACACCCGCGAGGTCCACGGCTATGACGCAGAATTGGGCTTCCGGGTGTTTGCCGAACCCAAGGGAAGCATCAGGACTGAGGCGCTGCCGGACGAGTCCCTTCCAGCAGCCAGCTGACTCCGCGCCTGAGGAGTTTTTGGTGTTCTGGGGAGTCAAACGAGGCGGAATCGTGGCCGAGGGCGTCATAGAACGTGCGGCCGCCGCGCTCATATGACCACACGAGGGGATGCAGTATTCCCTCGTGCTCATGCCTGGCGTGCACTGTGATGCCCGGCAAGGTGCGCAGCCAGCTGTAGCGCTCATCCAGCACCTCGAAATCGGGGATGCCGGCGGCAAGCGGCCCTGACTGCGCATCCATCAGCACCTGGGAGGGACCATAGTCGGGATGCATTGTGGTGCCCCGGAGCCAGCTTCCACCAAGCGTCTCCTCCCACACCGGGGAGTCCACAAAGCTCGTAGAGCTCACGTGGAAGGCAAGGAGTGGGCGGCCGGCGGCGGCCCACTCCTCAAGCCCACGGGTCGCGGCCGGCGTGCCGGGGGAAGTTCCGCCGTCGCGTGGCTGACCCACGTTGACCACCAGAAGGTCCGGAAGCGCCGCCGAGGTGCCCAGACCCTCCAAGGCGGTGTCGACGTCGTCCGCCACCTCCACCTGAAGGCCCGCCTCGCGCAGCAGCGAAGCGATAGCGGCGGAGGTCTGCGGGAACGGGTGCCAGGGGTCGGAGTATCGTCCGGTTCCGCTGAGCAGCAGGGCGGTTGGTTCAGTCACAGGGAGTCCTCCAGGGCGTGGTTGGAAGAGCGCGGTCCACCGAGGGAGGAATCGCGCACAATGAGATCGGGGTTTAGTTGAACACGGTGGACGGGACGCTTGGGCCCTTCGGAAATGCGGGCCGTGATGAGCTGAACCGCGAGTCGTCCCACATACTGCTTGGGTGGACGCACCGCTGAAATGGCGGGTTCGGCAAGGTAGGCCACTTCGTCGTCGTAACCCACCACTGCCATGCTTCCGGGAACATCCACGCCGCGGTCCACGCAATGCTGGACGAAAGCCACGGCCTGGGTGTCGGAGTGGACCAGCATGGCGGTGGTGTGGGTTTCCCGGCACAGCTGCAGGATGCGGTCGAAATGCTCGGCGCGGTCGCTGGTAGGGACGTGAGCCGAATCCTCGTTCACGGACTGGGCAGCCGGAATCCGCAGGGAGCCGAGAGCCTGGAGCCAGCCCCGCACGACCTGCGCGCTCGTGGGACTGTTCGAGTCGGTCATGCAGCCGATTTTCCTGTGCCCCTCCTGCCACAAATGCCGGGTTGCCATGCCTGCGCCGAACGCGTGATCCGTGGCCACCCACTCCAGGCGGTGCGCAGGTATCTCGGTAGGCGAACGACGCTCCGCCAGCACCACGGGGATGGGAAGCGAATTGAGCCAGCGGAGCAATTCCCGTCCGGCCTCCCCGGTGGTGTCCGGCGCCACGATGAGCCCGTTGATGTTCTGCGTGTTGAGCAGCGCCTGGACCTGCTGGCGGTTGTCGGCGGCATCGTAGGTGGAGCCCCGAACCAGGATCTTGGCCTGCCGCTCGTCGGCTTCAGCGCGGGCACCGCTGATCACCTGGGGCCAGTAGTAGTCCAGGGACGGCACCACCATGCCGATGGAGTACCGGTTAGTCTGCTGCCGCGTCATGGACGCCGTACGGTCCAGGGGACTCGGGAGCGTGGCGCCGCCATGGACCCGCGAAACCAGTCCTTCAACGGCAAGAAGGTTCACGTCGCGGCGTATGGTCAGCTCACTGACGCCCAGCTCGGCCGCGATGGCCCGCACCGTGATGGAGCCGTGGGCCCGGAGTTCGTCCATGAGTTTTTCCCGGCGCTGGAGCGAAAATAGCGACTTCCCGGCCGGTTCAGCACCCTGCTCCGGGCCTTGGCGTGGCGTCATGGTGTGGCCTCCATTGTCAGGGTAAATGAACCTGCTGACCGCTGATCCGCTGGCATCCGGAAGCGCAGGCGGGTCAGCCGGGTACCCCACACGGAGGCCAGCAGCGGATCGTCCAGCAGCCAATCGTCCACCAGTACGACGGCGGCCGGCTGGTTCCAGCGCAGGATTCCACCGCGCAGGATTTCCCTGGCACCGCCGCCGGTGTCCTCGGCGGCGGGAATGCCGCGGGGAAGGACAGTCGCCGTGCCTTGCGGGCCGAGGCTGACGGTTCCTGCCAGGAGAAAGTGGATGGCGACGTCATTCGTTCCTTCTGTTGCCAACGCGAGGGAGGCGGAGGACGCAGAGGCATCGGCTGGCGGTAGGTCCCAGTTGTCCTCGATCCGAACACGGGAGCCGCGGCGATCCAGGGAAACCGTCCGTGTCCACCGGGAACCTCCAGCCAGGCCATAGGCGCGGGCCAGTTCCAGAACGAGCCGCGGATCCTCCACGGTTGGTGCCTGCTTTACGTCGGCACCGAATTCTGCGCCGGCAGCCTGTTCCAGGCCAAAGGGAACCGGAACGCTGTGCCAGCCGCTTTGCATGGCACGGATTTGGTAGCGATCAGGGCCGAAAGTCTGGGCTGTATAGGTAGGTTGGCCGGCGTCCACCAGCAACGGAACCCCGTCCACGGCAACAGTGACGGAGCCGACGTCCTTGTGGTTGTGGTTCTCGCCGTTGTGCCCGCCCTTCGCCGTGACAAGGAGTCCTTTGGTGGTCCCGGGAGTCTGGCGCGCAACCATGATCTGGACCGACGGCAGGTAGGTGAAGGCCGTTAGCGGGGGAGCGGTGGGTGCCTTGACCGGGGCTGCAACATCGCGTTCAAGAAGGGCGTGGAGTGTCCTTCCCAGCCCGAAAGCCCCGTCCGGCGCCGTCGCTGTCATGGCCTCGGCATGGCTGGCCGCCTCCTCGTCCCCGAGCCTCAGTGCCCACTTGCGGACCATGTTCCAGGGAAGGTTGCTTTCGGCCAGCGCTCGGCCGTCCGCAACATTAAGGAACCACTTCTGCCCGATGTGCATCCGGTGCGGGAAGGCAACCAGGGCGCGCACCACGGGAAGGTCCGCCGCGAGGGCACCGGCCGTGGCCTCCTCCAGCAGCGCCAGGGCCTCGAGCGCCCGGCCTGCTCCGTTCCACCAGTAGGAAAACCCTTCGTCTATGGCGCCGTCTGCGGGGATGACGGCAAGGAAACGGTCAAGGCCCTCGATGCATCTGGCCACGGTTTTGGCCTGCAGCTCACTGTCGTCCACGAGGAAAAGGGCCACTGCCAGGATGTTGGAGTGGATCCAGGGGTTCCAGTTATGGACATGCCCGTCGAGTCCCAGCCAGTGCCAGTCAGCCTGCTCGAGGAACGGGCTGATGATCCTTTCCTGGACTTCCTGCCGGATACGCCGGCGCAGCCCGGGGGCGCGCCGGTCCAGAGATGTGCCGAGGACATGGTCCAGCCAGGCCAGCTGTGCTGCAACTTCACCGGCGCCCAGATCCAGATAGGGGCGGTCACGGTCCGGCACCACGTGGCCGAGGCGGCCGTGGACGTCGTCGTGGGCCGCCCAGCACCAGGAGCTCTGCTCGCACAAGAGGAACGCGCCATCGATCACTTCATCGAGCCATGCCTCGGCCTCTGGATCGGAGTCAGAGGCATGGGAAGCAGCGCAGGATGCCCGCGCTGCAGTGAGCGATGCCATCACGACGGCACGCGTCAGCCGCTCCTGCCGGGCCCGTACCAGGTCTTCGTACGCGGTGCGGTTGCCGTCACGAAAGTACCTCGCGTAGTGCGAGACCAAGGGCTGCGGCCAAGGCGTCCGCTTTTCCTTCTCGGCTTCCTGAACCAAGCACTCCATGCGGGTGACGGGCAGCTCACTCCACCGCGCCTGGTCCTCAATCGGGCGAACACTCATCCTGTCGCGGAAGCCATGGAGGTGGGCAATCAGGTCCGGTGCTCCCGCCGTCGATTCCCAGGCTTCCGCCAGCGGGCCGCGGAACCGCACACCTGGAGCGGAAAACCTTACAGGAGCATCCGGCGTCGAAAGCTGGCTGGTCGGGCTGCCTGGCATGGTGCCTCCTCCGGCGTAACTTCTGGATTAGGTTGTTCGTTCGTGATCGGTTGAGATTGATCATGAATGACTCGATTGAACTTTGTTGCATCTGAGTATCTACTGATTCGCAGTTGTGATGCAACACACGGAAAGCCGGGCAAGGCGGCCCGGCCACGTACTTAGAAAGGAGGCCCGAAGAATGACGCGCAAGCCCAAGGCCCTGCTGCTCATGAACCGCGGAACTCTGGATGATCAGTTCGACGCCTCGCGGATGAACCGCCTTGCGCAACTGGTTCAGCTGGAGGATCCGGCCTGGACGGAGTCGCTGGACGAGGCTGGGCTCAGCGCCCGTTTGGCCGAAGTTGAAATCCTGATTACCAGCTGGGGAGTACCCAGGCTGGATGCTGCGCGGCTGGACAGCATGCCGCTCCTGCGCGCTGTGTTCCACTGCGCCGGAACGGTTCGTTCGTTCGTGAGCGATGAACTGTGGGACCGGGGCATTCTGGTCACCAACGGAGCAGATGCCAATGCCATTCCTGTTGCTGAATTCACGTTTGCCTCCATCGTGCTGGCTGGAAAGAAGGCCCAGGTCCTCGCCAACGATGCAAGGATCGGCCGCGACGACTGGTCCTATGCGTCGGCCCGCGGGGAGTTAGGAAACATCGGCCGCACCATCGGCATTGTCGGATTCTCCCGCATCGGCCGGAGGGTGGTGAAGCTGGTCCAGCAGCTGCAGGACGTCACCTGCCTGGTCGCGGATCCCTATGCCGACCCTGCGGCGGTGGCCGCAGCAGGGGGAAAGCTCGTGGGGCTTGACCAGCTCCTGGGGCAGTCGGACATCGTGAGCATCCATGCCCCGGCCTTGCCGCAGACCCGGCACATGATCGGCGCACTCCAGTTGGCCCTGCTCCGGGACAACGCCACATTGATCAACACCGCGCGGGGATCCCTCGTGGACACGGCAGCGCTTGAGGCCGCGTGCTCCGACGGCCGGATCCACGCCATCCTCGACGTCACTGAACCCGAACCGCTGCCGGCCGGTTCAGTACTCTACGACCTTCCCAATGTGGTCCTGACGCCTCACATCGCAGGATCCCTCGGTACGGAAACCCGCAGAATGTCCGATACCGCCCTGGACGAACTTGAACGCTACCTCGCGGGTAAGGACCTGCTCGCAGAGGTATCCGCCGAGGACCTGAGCGTCAGCGCGTAGGCGAGAAAACCATCTACACCTCCAACCATCAAGTTCCACCTCCCCCTCGACAAGGAGAAACGCAATGAAGCGCACCACTCTCGCAGCGATTGCCCTGGCTGCCGCTGCAGGACTCGGGCTCACCGGCTGCGCAGGCGCTGCCGGCCCCGCAGAGAAGCCCGCAGCAGAAGGCAAGACCACCCTCAGCGTGTCCGTCTGGAACTATGAGGGCACGCCCGAGTTCAAAGCATTGTTTGATGCCTACGAGGCAGCCAACCCGAACGTGGACATCGAACCCGTGGACATCCTGGCTGATGACTACCCCCAAAAAGTCACCACCATGCTCGCCGGCGGCGACACCACCGATGTCCTCACCATGAAGAATGTCATCGACTACTCACGCTATGCCAGCAACGGCCAGCTCCAGGAGATCAATGGCGTTGTGGACAAGCTGGACAAGGAAAACCTGGCCGGCCTTGATGCCTTTGACCTGGAGGGGAAGTACTTCGCTGCCCCCTACCGCCAGGACTTCTGGCTGCTCTACTACAACAAGGACCTGTTCAAGGCAGCGGGACTCGAAGAGCCGAACAACATCACCTGGGATGAGTATGCCGAGCTCGCCAAGAAACTGACCGGGACGGCTGCGGACGGCAAGAAGGTCTACGGCACGTACCAGCACACCTGGCGCTCGCTGGTGCAGGCCGTTGCAGCCGCTCAGAACGACGGCGACCAGATCGGAGGTGACTATCCCTTCTTCAAGGACCAGTACGACATGACGCTGGACCTGCAGAAGAGCGGGGCGTTGATGGACTTTGGTACGGCCAAGAGCCAGAAGACCAGCTACCGCACCATGTTTGAGACCGGGCAGACTGCCATGATGCCCATGGGGTCCTGGTACATTTCGAGCTTTGCCGCCGCCCTGAAGGACGGCAAGACCAACGTCAACTGGGGCTTCGCCCAGCTTCCGCAGAAATCAAAGGGCGGGGACATCACCACTTTCGGGTCTCCCACCGCCTTTGCCGTGAACAAGAACGCCCAGCACTCAGACGAAGCAAAAAAGTTCATCGAGTGGGCCGCAGGTGTGGAGGGCGCCAAGGCCATCGCCAAAATCGGCGTGGTTCCGGCCCTGCAGACCGCCGAAATCACCGAGGAGTACTTCAAGCTCAAGGGCCTGCCCTCCGATGAACTGTCCAAGGAGGCCTTCGCCCCGGACAAGACCGCCCTTGAGATGCCCGTCAGCGACAAGTCCGCACCAACGGATAAGATCCTGACCCAAGAGCACGAGCTCATCATGGCCGGTGAACGTTCCGTCGACGACGGCATCGTCGAAATGGGGAAGCGAGTCAAGGACGAAGTCCTTAAGTAAAACGTCACGCCGGGGGCCGCGCCACACACGCGGCCCCCGGTTACGGACCCTGAACGGAGGAACGCCTGGCTGACGCCGGGCCCCCATTATGACTACCGAAACACGACTCCGGGCACCTGCCGTCGGCCCTGACCCGAAGCGAGGGAACAACCTCAATCGCGGGAACCGGAAACAGGCGCGGCGGAACACACTCATCGGCTGGACCTTCATCCTTCCGAACTTCCTGGGTTTCCTTGCCTTTACCCTAATTCCGGTCCTGGCGGCGTTCGCCTTGGCGTTCATGGAATGGACCTCGTTCTCTGCCCCGAAATGGGTAGGGCTGGAAAACTTCGAACGGATGCTCGGGAGCGATTCGTTCTGGATCGCGCTCCGCAACACCGTCATCTACGCGGTGGGCCACGTGCCGCTGACCCTGGTGCTGGCGCTGGGGCTTGCCATGCTGCTGAACCGAAAGCTCAAAGGCATCGGCTTCTTCCGGGTTGCCATCTTCTTCCCGTACATCACCTCGCTGGTAGCTGTCGCCGTCGTCTGGAACATGCTGTTCAGCCCCACTGATGGCCCTATCAATCAGTTCCTGCAGTTCGTGGGAGTGGCCAACCCGCCAGGCTGGACGTCAAGTTCCGACTGGGCAATGCCCGCGGTCATCATCACCAGCGTGTGGCGTGACATGGGCTACTACATGATCCTGTACTTAGCCGGCCTTCAGGCGATCCCCACGGAGCTATACGAGGCAGCAGAGGTGGACGGGGCCAGCCCCTGGCAGCGCTTTTGGAACGTCACCGTTCCCTCGCTGCGGCCCACCACGTTCTTTGTGGTGGTAATGCTGACCGTCTCCAGCTTCAAGGTGTTCGACCTCATTGTGGTCATGACCAACGGCGGACCAGGGCGGGCAACAACGGTTCTGTCCCAGCTCATCTACCAGGAAGGAATCGGCGAAGGTAAGTTCGGATACTCATCTGCCGTCTCCCTCGTCCTCTTCCTCATCGTCCTGACGGTGACGGTGTTGCAGTTCAAGATCCAGCAGCGGAGGGAACGCTGATGACCAACCTGACCCAAGACCTCAAAGCTGAGGCCGTACCGGGCGCCGCAAACGACGTCTCTGCCCGCGATGAATTCCGCAGGCGGAGTCCGCGGGAGCAAAAGGCGCGCACCCTCAACGTCATCGTCTACGCGGTGCTCGTGGTCCTCGTGGCCGCCCTGATGGTTCCCTTTATCTGGATGGTGTCCTCCTCGCTGAAGGAGAACAACCAGGTGTTCACGGTCCCTATCCAGTGGATCCCTGAGGAGTTCGTCTGGAGCAACTATTCGGACATCTGGACGCGGATTCCCATGATGGGGTACCTGCAGAACTCGCTCTACCTGTCCGTGATCATCACCATCCTGCAGGTCCTCACGGGTTCCTTGGCGGCCTATGGTTTCTCCAAGGTGCGCTTCCCGGGACGCGACGTGCTGTTCCTCGGCTACATCGGAACCATCGCTGTGCCGTGGCAGGCCTACATGGTGCCGCAGTACATCATGATGCAGCAGTTGGGGCTGACCAACAGTTTCAATGCGCTGATCCTGCTGCAGGCGTTCGGCGCATTCGGGGTGTTCCTCATGCGGCAGTACTACATGACCATCCCCGACGAGCTGTGTGAGGCTGCCCGGATCGATGGCCTGAGCGAGTATGGAATCTGGGCCAGGGTCATCTTGCCGCTGTCCAAGCCCGCCCTTGCCAGCCTTGCCCTGCTGACGTTCGTGAACACGTGGAACGACTACATGGGGCCGTTCATCTACCTGACGAGCAACCGGCTGTGGACTGTGCAGTTGGGCTTGCGTTCCTTTGTGGGCCAGTTCGACGCCGAGTTTGCCATGATCATGACCGGTTCAGTGATTTCGGTGGTTCCGATCCTGATCATCTTCCTGGTGGGGCAGCGTTACTTCATCCAGGGAATCGCAACGAGCGGTATGAAGGGATGAGCACAGTGCGCCAGCACGCCATGCAGCCGCTGAGTCGGAAGTGGGCAGGTCCGGGCTTCGAAACCTTCGGCAGTATCTTCGGCTTTGTCTACACGTTCCTGGCCGTGAACTTCCTGCTCGCGGCGGCCAACGCACCCCTCGTCTTCTTCTTGTCCTTTGTGGGCGATCCGGTGGGAGCGTGGCCTTTCTTCCTCGCGCTCGCCGTTACGGTGGGGCCCTCTCTGGCCGGCGCTTTCAGTGCCTTTTATGCTCTGGCTGAGGAGGACGGGCCGGCCGTCAGGCCGGTGGCTGCCTTCCTGAGGGGTTACAAGCAGTCCTTAAGCCGAGCCGCCCCGGTGGGCGTGGCCGCCGTCGTACTTTTGGCGTTTCTGGTTTTTGACCTGGTGATCCTGCAGTCGATGCCGGGAGCCGCTGTCCTGGTTCCCCTGACAGTGACGGCGGCCGCTCTTGTGGTGTGCATCAGCGTGCTGATGATCGGCGGAATGGTGCTGCTTCCCCAGGCCAGGCTCAAAAGCCTCGCCAAGGCTGCGCTCTATCTCGCTATTAAGCGCTGGTACCTCAGTCTGGCGGCGTTGGCGCTGCTGGGCATCGTCGCAGTTGCGGCGCTGACCCAGCCGGTTCTGGGAACGGCCCTGGCGCCGGCGCCGCTGCTTTTCGTGGTGTGGAGCAACGCAGCCTTCTCGTTCAAGGCGGCGCTGCAGGAGGGCTGACTCGCCTGGCCTGGCCTATCGATGGAGTGTCTTACGCGGCCAGCCTGCTCGTGCTGATGGAGAAGAAGTCCTCGCCGTCAACGTCATCGCGGGAGACGTAGGCTGTGAAGTCCGAGAGGGACATAAAGCAGTAGAAGTCGCTGTAACGGTAATTCGCCTTGTCTGCTTTTGTTGCCACCGGAGGGCCTCCGCTTTCATTTTCCGTGGGGTTTCCTGACTGTTGGATTAATCATGCCCCCGCACGTGAGCAGATTTAGGCAGCGTTTCCGCAGGAGTGGGAAAGGCTTTGTGCAGCTTCATCACGGATCTAACAGTCGTCGCAGATTCCGATCAATTTCCGGTCGACGAGGCGTCCAAAGTATGCAGCGGGGAAGCCCTGCCTAGCCAGTACAGCCGCCACTACGGCTCCCGCTGCTTCTTCCTATTTGTTCAGCCGCCCGAAGTCGTCGTGGTAACTTCGGCGGGAGCTGTCTTGGCGTAGACATCTTTGCTGACCTCATATCCGTGCTGGTCAAGCTTGAGTGCCTGGTCATTGGCCTCGGCCAGCTGGGCATCGGTGAACTGTTCAATTTTGACGAGGTCCAGGGTTTCCTGGTCTGCGCCGCTCACAGCGGTCACTTTCACGAGCCCCGTCCCGGCTGAATAGTGCTTGCGTTGGTGGCCAACAGCTGGTTCCAGCGGGTTGTGTTCATCTATCACCATCACGTCTCCGTAGCAGCCGGTGGGGACACATAGCGCCACGTCGTGCTCCAAGACGGCCCCGCAGTCCAGGAAGTTAACTGAAGGTGCGTGGGCCTGGACATATTCCGGCGTTTTCACCTTGGGTTCGGCCTGCATGGCGATTCCAGCCTGGCTCCCGGAAATTCCGTGGATGAAAGTATTGGGTGCCCCTATGAATTTATCGTTCTCGAACTCCTCGGGATACTCACCGAAAAGCCAAACCGTTCCAGAATTATCCTGGGCGAAGAAGGCCAACTCGGATTCTACGAGCACTCCGTCTTGGTAGTCGCGGTCCCACATCACCTGGGTTTTCACTCCGTCAATGACCTTGGTCAAGCCGGTCACGGTGTGTGTTACCTTCCGCTCGGTGGTGTCGTCGGCACTGACGACTTCGCCGGTCGTCGTGTACTCAGTGCCGGGCTTCAGTGGAAACCACTTATTGTCGATCGTCGAAGAGTTTTGGAAGGCGGTCTTGTCGAAGTTGATCGCAGACCCTGGCCCACACAGTAATGGGGCCTCAGACGTCACTGTCGGCGACGGCGACGCCGGCTCCGAGGTACTCGTAGAGGTGGCCCGCGCCCCCCCGGCATCCGGTGCCGCGCACGACGCCACAGTCGAGATCGCCAAGAGCAGGGTGAAAGCGGAAGAGAGGGCTGATAGTCGTCTATTTGGCTGGAACATCATTTGGCCTTCGGAGTTGGAATTCAGCTGACCGTAGGGGCGGCGGCTCGGGGGCTGAATGCCAGGGAGCTCTTCAGCGCGCCTTGTGGAGTTTGAATCGGAAATGGACATCAGCCTCGCCTCGATATAACGGTTTGACGTCAGGTTCCGTTTTCGTTGCCAGGACGGTGCCCCGCGTGTAGTCGAGCCTACGATCGGCCTCCGTAAAGTGTCACGCGTAGCCGGTACTTGTTCTTCTACCTGTCAGAGAGGCCTGTACTTGCTCCACGTCATACGCCGACGCGTCACCACTAGGGGCGGGCTTATTTTTCGTCCGGGCCCAGGTCCGGGGCGGTAACGAACTGCACCTTCCCTGTGGCGCTTCCGTGCAGTTCGAGGATGGCCAGCTCATTGCGCCCGGGGTGGATCAGCGGTGCCGGGATGTACAGCGTCCGTTGTGGCCCCCGACTCCAGTAGCGGCCAAGGTTGAAGCCGTTGATGAACGCGTTTCCCTTCGTCCAGCCGTCCAGCCGGAGGTACCGGTCTTCGGGGCCATCAGCGTCAAAGTCCGCAAAGGAAACGGACGGGCCCGCGACACCCGCGTCCGCTAACCTACCCACTGGCACAGCCGCCGCCCGCAGGGAACCAACCTCGGTGAAATCCAAAGGCCGGATTTCCCACTCCAGCAGCTCCACGCCGTCGAGCGTTACAGGGGCGATCAGGCCCTTGACCTCACCGATCCGCTTGCCGTAATTGACGCGCCCCTGGTCCTCCACGAGCACCTGAAGCAGACCCCCGGCGGGCAGACTGATGGCGCGCTCGCCGTGGTCCCGGCTGAGCACACCAACAGACCGTCCATCCAGGAACACCTGCGCACGGTCCCGCACTTCGGCCACGGAAAGTACGCCACCACGAGTCACCGCTGCCGTGTACACGGAGAACCCGCGGTAGTGTTCGGCGTCTTCAGTGGTCGGAGCCGGGCCGTCAACCGAAAGAGGCGAGCCGAGCATCTCCAAGACGTCCAGCAAGGCCATCGAGTCCGTCACTGAAACGGAACTGGCCGCAGCACCAGCACGCACAGCCGGAATCTCCTCCGGCACCGGGAAGTGTTTGGCGATGACATCCCGGAACGCGAAGTACTTGGCGGTGGGAAAACCGTCCTCGCTCAGCGGGGCGTCATAGTCGTACGACGTGATGGTGGGCTCGTAGATGCCTTTGTCGTTGGAGCCGTTGGTGAAGCCGAAGTTGGTCCCCCCATGGAACATGTAGATGTTGACGGACGCCCCGGAAGCCAGGAGTGTGTCCAGCTCGGCGGCGGCAGCAGCGGCGTCGGTCCGGTGGTGGTGCGTGCCCCAATTGTCGAACCATCCGTTCCAGAACTCCGCGCACATGAGCGGGCCGGTGGGCTGGTGCTTCCGCAGGGTGGCCAGACGCTCCGACGCCCGGGAACCGAACGTTGCCGTCTTCAGGAGCTCCGGAAGCGACCCGTCCTCGATCATGGTTCCCGCAGGCTGGTCACAACTGAACAGCGGAACGTCCAGGCCCCCGCCTTTCACCAGATCCACCAGGTGCTGAAGATAGGCCTTGTCGTTGCCATAAGCCCCGTACTCATTTTCGATCTGCAGCATGATCACGGGGCCGCCACGGGAAATCTGCCGGTCGACGACGGCAGGGAGCAAGGCCCTGAAGAAGGCGTCGACGGCGGCAAGGTAGCCGGGCTCGCTGGTCCGGATTCCCACCGTGGGGTCGCGGAAAAGCCAGGCCGGCAGCCCGCCGTTGTCCCACTCGGCGCAAATGAACGGGCCGGGCCGGACGATGGCCTTCATACCCTCGGCCGCCACCAGGTCCAGGAAGCGGCCCAGATCCAGCTGCCCCTCGGTCAGGAACTCGCCGGGCCGGGGAGAATGCTCGTTCCAGGGAACGTAGGTCTCCACGGTGTTCAGGCCCATGAGCCGCGCTTTATGGATGCGGTCTGCCCAGAGATCGGGGTGCACCCGGAAGTAGTGGATGGCGCCGGAGAGCACCCGGAACGGTTCGCCGTCGAGCAGGAAGTCCTGCGCGCCAACAGCAAAAGTAGACATGTTCATTCCTTTTAGAAGTTTTAGGGTGCCAGGAGATCGGCAAATTCATGGAGTGGGACTACGGTGCCGTCACCGAACTCAAGGCGGGCGAGTTCAAGGCGGGCGCCGTCGTCGTCCGTTCCGCTTTGCCAAACACAGCGAACGGCATCAGTCAGGGTCCCGTCGCCGCCAAAGGCGACCACGGCTGCGTAGAGTCCGTCGACCGCCGGACCAACAGTTCCCAGCCAGGGAATCCGGAGTCCGTCGCCCATAGGTTGCGGTGTATCCCGCACAAACGTTCCGGTTTCGAGCTCCGCGTCCACTGGAGCCGCGAAGCCTGGCAGGGGACGGACAACGCTAGTCAGGTCCGACGACGGCGCGAGCGGCCAGCCGCCCATCATCAGCTTTGCTGGGGAAGAGGCAGCAGTACCACGCAGCCGTACGATCCTTACCTCCGCGGCTCGGCAGAAAACTGACACCACAGTTACTTCGGGGCCGGCCGTAACCTCCCCACGGAACCCGCTGCCATGGTCCCGTCCGGGATCCGCAGGCGGAGTAATCCAGTTGGCGTTCCAGCTCGAGGCGCCAATGAGGGCCACCCCGGAGTCACGCGTGCCCAGGGCTTCAAACCCCGTACGGTGCGTCAGCCGGCCCGTCGCATCCGCCAGGACGACGGCGTTGTCCGGAGATTCGGAGGAGAGGTCCGGGAAGCTGTGGGTGGAGTAACCAAGGCGGGCATAGAGGGCGGAGTCGGTGGTGGCATCCCCCTGATTGGCGTGATCGGTGCCGTGGTTGGCGGCGCGGACCACCCCGTCCGCCACCGTACCGCTGACGTTCCAGCCCGGTGCCGCGATAATCCGGTGCGTGTTTCCGGCCTCCACGGGCAAGGGTTCCTCGACGGCGTTCCACACCTGGTGATTTGCCGGGAGGGCCAGGCCCATCATTCCCTTGGACGCCCAGTACGGTGAGCCTGCCCCCGAGTAGCTCTGCTTCATGCCGGGGTATTCGCCATGCCAGCCGACTGACAGAAGGCCGTTGGAATCGATCCCACCGTTGCGGACAAAGTAATCCAGCATCCCGGAGGCCGCACGCCGGCTCAGCCCTGGAGCAAGCCCGGTGTTTCCGGCCAGCTCTCCTGCCCAAAAGGGTGCTGCAGCGGCGAAGCGGTAAATCAGGCTGCGCCCCTGGATGAGCGGGGCACCGTTGGCGCCTACCAGGTGGGCGGCGTCGTCGAGGAATTGAACAAGGCGCTCAGCATCCATGGCCTTGCGGGCAATCACGCGCGGATCATCGGGCGCCATCAGCGCCCACACCTGCGGGTAGACCTGGAACGCCCAGCCTACGTAATGGTCGTAGGCGCGTTCGGGGCCGTCCGCGAACCAGCCCCCGCCCTTGTACAGGGAGTCATGGATGGCAAGGCCAGCGTCGATGTCCTCCTGAGAGGAACGGCCGCCGACACTGGAAAGGAAGGTCTCCACCACGATCTGGAACCAGACCCAGTTGATGGGCGGGTAATCTCCGCCGATCACCGTTTCGAACCAGGCGATCGTCTGTTCCTGGACCCGCTGCGGAAGCTTGTCCCAAAGGTGTTCCCTGGTGAGGGCAAGCCCTACGGCCAGGGAAGCGGCCTCCACCTTGGCCTGCCCCAGCTCGTCAGGCCTTGGCCACCGTTCAGGGGAGGCCGGGTCAGTTCCGGCGTCGAACCCGGCGGCATACCAGTCAGCGAGCCAAGCCGCGTTCTCGGGATCCCCGGCGATGCGGAAAGACGCCAGGAGGAAAGTCCGGGCGAACGCTTCCAGCGAATCGCTGGAACGTCCGAAGGCGCTCGCAGGCCCGGGGAGGTAGATGTTCGCATGGCTTTCCGAGGCGTGCTGATGGACTGAGCGGAGGAGAAAGTCGGCGTAGCCTGCCCAGTGTTCACGGGTGAGGCCGGTGTGGGGGGAGAGCTCATAGTCCCGCTCGGGCAGGTCCAGGAAAGGGCGGTTCATGCGCCAGCAACCTCCGGCGATCGTTTGCGGGATGCCATCAACCTGTTGGTGGGCCCGCGGCTGGGCAACCCCACCTGCTCCAGGAATCCCTCGAGGGCAAAAGTGGCCATGCCCAGGGTGACTGAGTTTCCAGGCACCGTGGACAGTTCCACGCGGACGGCAGCCCCTGCACTAGGGAGCACCTCATTCGGCAGGTGTTTTGCGGTGACCTTGAGCAGTTCGGGACCAAGGACTTTGGCGGTCCATCCCAGGACACTCACGTGGTCCGGATTGATGAAGTTGATCAGGTTTCCCAAGGCGGCGGCGAAGTAACGGCCCGTCACCTCCAGCAGTTCGATGCAGTCAGGATCTCCCTCGGCCAGGCCCTTGGCGACGTCGGACACAAACTCCCGCTGGCGGTCCCCGGTCAGCAGGTCATGGGAAGCATTGACCTCAGCCATGGTCATCTGGAGCCCGGGCACACCGAGGTACGCCTCCACACAGCCATGGCGTCCGCAACGGCACAGCCGTCCGCCAAAGATCAGGGTTGTGTGGCCCCATTCGCCGGCTGTGTTGCTGGTTCCCCGAACCAGATCACCGCCGACGGCGAGACCCGCGCCTACGCCCGTGCCCAGGTTCACCGTTGCCACGTTGTCCACCAGGCGTCCCGCACCAAACCACAATTCAGCGATGGCGATAGCGCGGAGGGGATTGTCGACGTCGACCGGCAGTCCGATCGCTTCCGAAAGAAGCGACTGGATCCGGACCTCATGCCAATCCCAGTTGGGGGCAAATACGGAGACGCCGCGCTGGGGATCAACCTGGCCCGGGAGGCTGACGCCCACCCGCAGAATTCCTTCCCGGGGAATGCCTGCCGCTGCCGCCGCCTGCTCAACGAGGCCTGCGACCCGCCTGGCCAGCGACGAGGGGTCGTTCTCGTCGATGGGCAGGTCACTCTCGGCCTGGCCGATGACGTCGAGGGCCAGATCGTAAATATCCACATGGATGTACGTTTCCGCGATGTCCACCCCCACCAGGGCGCCGCGGTCTGGCGAAATCCTGAGCCTTGTTACAGGCCGTCCGCCTCCGGAATCCTCCCGGCCCGCCTCCACCAAAACGCCGACGTCGACAAGCTCGCCGACGATGTTGGCGATGGTGGCGAAACTGAGCCCCGTGGCGGCCGCCAGTTCCTGCCGGGTGGCGGTGTGGAGGGAATACAGCCCGCGCAGCAAGGCGAAGCGGCTCTCATTCCGGATGTCCTTGGACGTTCTCTTTTTCATGTCCTGTTTCTGCGTTCGGATGAGGCCAGAGCCTCCCGCGGGCGGGATTCCGGAGGTGCTGTCCATGACTACTTAACGCCTGCACTGCCCGTTGAGATATTCATTTCATACATGTACTTCTGACCAAAGTAGTAAATGATGATCATCGGCAGCGACAGGAACACGGTTCCCACCATCACTAGGTTCCAGGGTGGGGTCTGAAGCTCCTGGCTGGTACTGGTGAGTAACTGCACGCCGAGGGCCAACGGCATTTTGGTGTCCTCATTGAGGTAGATCAGCGGACCCATGAAATCGCCCCAGGTCCAGGTGAGCGTGAAGATGGCGATGGCGATCAGAACCGGCATCATCATTGGCAGGACGATCCGTCGGAAGATGCCGAAGTATCCCAGGCCATCCACCATCGCGGCCTCGTCCATTTCCACTGGCAGCCTCGAAACGAACTGCCGGATGAGGAAGATGTTGTAGGCGTTGCCGAAGAAGTTGGGGATGATCAGCGGCAGGAACGTGTTGATCCAGCCGAGCTCCTTGAACAGGATGAACTGCGGAATCATGGTGATCTGGGCGGGGATCATCATGGTGGCGAGCATGATCATAAAGGTGATGTTCTTGCCTTTCGCCCGGAGCCGGGCGAAGGCATAGCCCACCAGGGCCGAGGAGAAAACCTGCCCGACGGCGGACAACACCGAGATGATCACCGAGTTCACCACAAAGTTCCCCACCGGCTGCTGCGTCTGGAAAATCCGCACGAAGTTCTCCCACCGGAACTCGGTGGGGAACAACGAGAACGCCCCGGTGCCCACCGTCTGGTCGCTGCTGAGGGCGATGGAAACCACAAAGACCAGGGGAGCGAAGAACACCGCGGAAGCAACCATCAGCCCCGCGTAGGTAAAGGCGGTGCTCTGGTACACCTTGAGCTCAGCCATCAGTTCTTGACCTCCGTCTCGTAGAAAACCCATTTGCGCGACGTCGAGAAAGCGAGAATCGTCAGGGCCATGACCATCAGGAACAGCAGCCACGAGATGGCTGACGCGTACCCCATGTGGTAGTTCCGGAATGCCTCGGTGAAGAGCAGTGGAACCAGCATCTGGCTGGCGTTGTCCGGTCCGCCCTGAGTCAGGATGTACACCTGGGCGAAGACCTGGAACGCGCCGATGATCCCCATGATCAGGTTGAAGAAGATGATGGGAGTCAGCTGCGGGAACGTGATGCTCCAGAACTGCCTGAGCGATGACGCGCCGTCGATTTCCGCAGCCTCGTAGAACTCCTGGGGGATGCCCTTCATCCCGGCGAGCAGCAGAACCGTTGCCCCGCCGGCCTGCCATAGGGAGAGCAGGATGATGGCCGGCTTGACCCACTCTGAATCGAAGAGCCACGCCGGGCCATCCACCCCGAACATCGCGAGGACCCGGTTGAGGGGCCCTGCGTCCGGAGCCAGGATCATCTGGAAGATCAGGGCAACGGCAACAATCGGCACCAGGTGCGGCAAGTAGACCAGTGTGCGGAAGATCTTCCGCGCCTTCATCTTCTTGTTCAGCAACGCGGCGAGCCACAGGGCGATGCCCATGCCGAGCGGCACCGAGAAGAACGCGAAGTAGAGGGTGTTCCAGAGCGCCTTGTGGAAGACGGTGTCCTCGGTGATGAGCTTCACGTAGTTCCCGAAACCCACCCAGGTGGGGTCCGTGAAGGAGTCCCAGTCGGTGAAGGAGAGGTAGACGGAGGCCAGCATGGGGCCAAGGAGGAAGACCACAAAACCGAAGATCCACGGCGATATGAAAAGCCAGAAGAACCGGGCTTCCTTGCGCCTCATTTTGCTGGGACGGGGCTTGACTGGTATCCCGGTGACTGCCGGCTCCGGCGGGCGGGCCGGAGCCGGGTTCTTTTGCTGCAGGGTGGTCATGGCGGTCCGGATTAGGCCTGGGTCTTGACGATGGAACCGAGGCGCTTCTGGAGATCCGCGGCAGTGGCTGCGGCGTCGCTCTTACCGAGCCAGAAGTCTGCGGTGGCGTCGGTGATCGCCTTCTGCATTTCGTTCCACTCAGGGATGAACGGCGGCTTGAAGATCGACGGCGTCGACTCCGGGAACACTTCCATGTTCACGTCAGCCTTCAGCCAGGAAGGCTTAAGGAATTCGGGGCTGTTCTGCAGGTCCTGGCGGGCGGGAACGTCCTGGCCAAGGTCCAGGATTGGCTTCTGGCCTTCAGCGGAGGTCATGAACTCAATGATCTTGAAGGCATCTGCGGGGTTCTTGCTGCTGCGGGAGATCGCCAGTCCTGAGCCGAAGGCGGAAATGGCTTTCTCTTTGCCATGCCAGATCTGCGCAACGTCCCAGCTGATCTTGTCCTGCTTGGCGAGGCTGCCGATGTTCCAGAAGCCGGTACTGTTCATCATCACTTTGCCGGAAGCGAACGCAGCGTCCCCGCCTACTCCGGCACCCATGTTGGCGTAGTCAACCTTGGACGGGACCACCTTGTGCTTGTAAATCAGGTCCTGGCAGAACTGCAGGGCTTCAATGACCTCCGGTGTGTCCACAGTGGGACGTCCGCTATCCGGGTCGATGATCTTGCCGCCGTTCTGGTAGGCAAAGGACATCCAGATGGGCCACCATTCGGTTCCGCCGTAGCCGTAGACTCCGTCGCCCGTCAGCTCCTTCGCGGTGGAGAGGAGATCGTCCCAGGTCCAGTCGCCGGTGGGAATGGCCAGGCCCTTCTTTTCGAACTCACCTCTGTTGTAGTAGAGGATCATTGCGCCGGCGCGGTCAGGGACAGCGTAGGTCTTGTCCTTGTACTTCCAGTTTTCGGCCACGGCACCGAAGGTCGCATTCAGGTCCAGCTTGGAGGAGGAGATGTACTCATCAAGGGCAAGGAGCTGGTTCTTGGAGCTGTAGGCATTCGCGTCCTCGGCCACCTGCATGATGTCCGGGCCCGTGCCGCCGGAGATCATGGTTTGGACCTTTTGGGCGTAGTCCTTGTTGGGGATGATCTGAAGCGTGATCTTGTAGTCCGGGAACTTCGCCTTCGCCAGGTCGAGGCGGGTCTGGTAGGCAGCCTTGTCCGGATCCCCGCCCCACACAGTCATCACGAAGTTCTTGGCCCCGCCCGAGGCAGTACTGGAACCGCTTGAGCCGCAGGCGGTGAGGGTGATGACACCGAGGGTGGTGGCGCCAAGGCCGGCCAGCACATTGCGGCGGGACACGTTGGTTTCAAGAAGCTTCATTGCTTTCCCTTCGTAAAGTCCAAGCTCTGCGGTTTATTTTGCGGAGCAACGGGCTTACGCTATGGCTTATTCTAACCCTTGTCAATAGTCCCTTACGGCTGCTTGGAGGCACGGAATGGGCACCGGGTGTAGCTTTTTAATAGGTCCTCGTGACCCGTAGGGGAGGGCCGCTCTGAGTGGATGACGCTCTCGAGAAGGGACCAATCATGGACAGCGAAAACAGGGGCACAACGTCACCACGTGACGTGCCGGAGGCGGATCTCGTCGAACAGCAGCTGCCGGCTTTGCCGGACGAATCCCAGGAGCCGGCCGAAAAAAGTACGTCACCGCAGATTCCGTCCGAGGCTCCCGAAGCCGACTATCTGGAGCAGCATGTTTCAGCTGTACCGGGTCATGAGGGGAGAAGGCCGGAGCATGCGTTTGAGGCGGCAGCTGGGGCCTCGGAAGCGGACCTGGCCGAACAGGCTCTCAGTGTTCCCATTGACGAGGAAGAGTATCCCTTTGGTGCTGCCGGCGACGACGTAGAGTGAGTGACTGGAGCGTTCCACGCCGTCCTTGAGGAGACAACCATGACTGCAACCACCGAACAGCAGATACCCGAGGAAGAACTTGCGGCCGGACGGCGTGCCTACGAGCTCGACCGCAAGCACGTTTTCCACTCGTGGTCAGCCCAGGAGACCCTCACTCCCATGACGGTCACGCGAGCCGCAGGTTCCTACGTCTGGGACGGGGACGGCAACCGGCTTCTCGACTTCTCTTCACAGCTGGTCAACACCAACATCGGCCACCAGCATCCGAAAGTCGTGGCCGCGATCCAGGAGCAGGCAGGCAAGCTCTGCACCGTTGCCCCCCAGTTCGTGAACGAGGCCCGTTCGGAAGCAGCACGGCTCATCGCCGAGCTGACCCCGGGGGAGCTCAACAGGATTTTCTTCACGAACGGCGGGGCGGACGCCGTCGAACATGCCATTCGCATGGCGAGGCTGCACACCGGGAAGTACAAAGTGCTCTCTGCCTACCGTTCCTATCATGGTGGAACAGCCCTTGCCGTAAACGTGACCGGCGACCCCCGCCGCATCCCCAATGACTACGGCAACGCCGGGACGGTCCATTTCCATGCGCCGTTCCTCTACCGCACGCAGTTCCATTCGTCGACGCCGGAGGAAGAAACGCAGCGCGCACTGGAGCATCTGGAGACAATGATCCAGCTTGAAGGGCCGACGACTATCGCGGCAGTCATTCTTGAATCGATCCCCGGGACGGCCGGGATCATGGTGCCGCCGCCGGGCTACCTGCAGGGCGTCCGGGAACTGGCCACCAAATACGGCATCATCTACATCGCAGACGAAGTGATGTGCGGTTTCGGACGTTCAGGAAAATGGTTCGCGATCGACCATTTTGACGTGGTTCCTGACCTCTTGACGTTCGCGAAGGGTGTGAACTCGGGCTACGTCCCGCTGGGCGGCGTAGCCATTTCCCCGGAGATAGTGGCCACTTTCGGGCAGCGGGCGTACCCTGGCGGATTGACATATTCTGGCCACCCACTTGCTACGGCGGCGGCTGTGGCCACAATCAACGCCATGAGGGATGAAGGCATCGTCGAGAATGCGGCGAAATTGGGGGCCCACGTCTTCGGCCCGGGACTTGCCGCGCTGCAGGAGAAGCACCAGTCAGTAGGCGAGGTGCGTGGTACCGGTGCCTTCTGGGCCATTGAACTCGTCAAGGACCTCCAGACCCGCGAGCCGCTGGCGCCCTACGGCGCCTCAAGCCCTGAAATGAACGAACTTATTGCAGCCTGCCGGACGCGCGGACTGCTCCCGTTCGCCAACTTCAACCGCATCCACGTTGTCCCGCCGCTGAACATTTCGGCGGAGGACGCCAACAGGGGACTCTCCATTTTGGATGAGGTCCTTGAGATCGCGGACGCAAAAGTGTCCTGATCCTGCCTCTGGCGCAACCGGGTCAGGCAAGGGTTCAGGAGCCGCCGCTCGATGAGGTGTGCTCCGGCATCGCGGTGCCGAAGACGGGACCGGGTTCAGGCCGTTTAGCGGCCCGCTCCTCGTAGGTCCGGTGGCGCAGGCGTCGGAGAATCCACGGTGCGAGGTATTCCCGTGCCCACACGAGGTCCTCCGTCCTGGCTCCACGCCAAGAGCTCTTGGGAAGCGGCTTGGGCTCCAGGGGTTCGAGGGAATGCGGAACGTTCAGAGTATCCAGGACCATGGCGGCAATCGTATGGTGGCCCAGCGGGGAGAAGTGCAGGCGGTCAGGATCCCACATGCTGTGATCCCTCAACTGCCGCAGGGCCCACAGGTCTACGATGATACTGTCGTGGCGCACAGCAATGGCCCGCAAATGCTCGTTGAAGATCGCAATCTTTCCACGAACCAGTCCGAATACAGGGGTTGCGCCCCAATCAGGGCCGGTGAACAGCACCACCGTCGCACCAGTCGCGCTCAGCTTGCCCACCGCTTCGTCAAGTTTCTCCGCCAGGCGGTCCGGGTCGCTTGCGCGGAAGACGAGATCGTTCCCGCCCCCGGAGAGAGTGACCAGGTCCGGATTCAGGGCCAACGCCGGTTCCAACTGCTCGTCGATGATCTGCTGAAGGAGCCGCCCTCTTACCGCGAGGTTTGCGTAGGCGAAATCAGGGTGGTCAACACTAAGTTCCTCTGCGACACGGTCGGCCCAGCCTCTAAGGCCGCCGGGGCTTTCCGGTTCCGGGTCTCCGACTCCTTCCGTGAAAGAGTCTCCCAAGGCAACGAACCGGCTCCAAGGATGTGGATGAACCATGGGAACCCCTTTGCGGCCGTACCTAATTTCATTGACCGTCCGAACCGGGAAAAAGTCAAGGGATTGGTCTTTTCCGGCTGGGCTTCTCGTGGCTTAGCCGTCAATCAGGGAACTGAGCAAACGTTCGCTGTGGGCATCCAGCCAGAGCGCACGGCGCTCGATAAGGCCGCCGACGCCGTCATCCCACATCCGCTTCCATCCGCCTCCCAGGATCCGGGCGTTATGTTCCATCCGCTCGTATGACAACCTGACGGCGTCGATCCCCATGGCGGGAACCCGCCGTCGTTCTTCAGCCGTCCAGCCGTAGGCGTCGGCGAAAATCCGGAGGCGGCGGAAGGGATCAGTTCCTTCCCAGCCGGGCCATGCGTCTGCGGGGTCGCGGAGCGGCACCCAGTGCATGGCTGTATTGAAGGCGTCCTTGAGAGCAAAGCTGGGGCCGGCGAGATCGAAATCCACCAGGCCAACGGCCACACCCTTGCGCACCACGATGTTCTGGGGTGTGACATCCAAGTGGCAGACGAGTTCCGCCGGATCCTGCCTGACAGGGCGAGGCGGGAAGGGATGCGCATCGGGGACAAATCCCTTTGAGGCTTCGTGAAGGCTGCGGGTCAGTCGGCCCACCGAAGCCAGCAGCTGCTCCGATTGGACCCACCTTTCGGGTTCCGCCCCGGCGCATTGCCCCTGAAGGAAGGTCAGGACGTCCCGGCCCTCGGCGTCCCTGCCCAGGAACCGTGGAGCGCCGTCAAAGCCGGCATCCTCCAGCCAGTCCAGGTAGTCAGCCACGGCAAAGCTTTGCAGCTGATGGGGGCGGCGGATAGTGGCGCCCACCCGCACCACACCTTCGGTGACATCGCCCGCCGGCATAGGCTCGACGTCGGACTGCTCGCCTGGCGCCGTCACATAGAGGCGCTCCTCAACCGGCACCCGGCTCTCAGTGTTCACTGCGCCAGCGTACGCCAGTGTGAGGGGCGCCGTGGGAAAACGACCGTTGTCTACTGGAGTAGGAGGCCGTCGCAGCAGCCAACGTCGAGAACACGCCCGCCTGCGGCCGTGACGCGTGCGACCAGCTCACCATGAAAGGCAGTGTTCTAATTCCAGTAGTTTTCCACTCAATTAGGGCATTGGCTCAAAATGAATGCCACGGCGACCAGAAGGACGTGCTAATGGAGGGTTCAGGATTTCAGGGGAGGGTCGCTCTGCCGCGACATGTTTGGTAAATCCTAGCGATTCAGCAAGGCTTGCCGGGCTCATTCCTTCGTCGTGGGCTCGAATGACAGCTTCGATGAGGAGCTGGTCAACCGCCTCCCTGAGGGCCCTGAGGTCACGAATAGCAGCTTCGGTCTCCGGTAACTGGAGGTTAATCTGGTGCCACCGAAATTCTTGGGCGTGGCGGCTGGCTTTTCGTTCTGCGCTCATGTGGACAACATTAGTTCTACGGGCAGATACCAACAAAAAAGAAACCGCTGCGCCGAGGTGCAAGGATCAGTTGCAGTGACGGGTAAGTTGCACCATAAATTGCGGGCTAAGGTTGGGTTGTTCCTGACCAGAATTGACCGGGACACGGGTCATATGTGGGTTAATAGCCGCGAACTTGGGGTTTAGCCAGAGTCTCGTCATGAACTTTTGTTAAACGGAGAAAGAGAGGGGGAGGGTCCATGGCCAATCTTCAGAGCAAAGTGGCAGCACCAAAAGCGAAGGCCGCTGCTAAGAAAACGGCAAAAACTTCTGCTGTAACAACTGTGAAACCGCCGCCGCAGCGATTCCGCTTGAGCGTCCCCGCAGCCGATGAGGCTGTGCTGGAGTGGATGAATTTGCAGGACAACCCATCACTGTCTATTCGGATGCTGATCCGTGAGAGCATCGAGCGCCTTGGCTACGTCGATGTCGTTAACCGGCCAGTTTCGCAGCTTCCCACGCGGGAGCGTCCTGTTGGTCCCGAAGAGGAATCGACACGGACACAGCGGAATGCAGAAACGGCAGCGGCGCCGGCTGCGTTGGTTGAGCAGGTGGCGACACCTGCCGCTTCTGAGGATCCGGATCTCAGCCAGCAGACAAAGACCGAACCCGAGATCCTCGGCATCGCCCTGGCAGCCCCGACACTGGTTCAGAAGCCTGCACCACAACAGGACGACATCAAAACTTCCTCCTCGACCAGCCGTGAAGCGGAGCAGCCTTCTGCCGTTGAAGTCAACGACATTTTCTCGATGCTGCGCTAACCCGTAACAACTCCCAGCACTTTCTCTTGTATGGCAACCCAGTAACTACAAAACACTCCACGAAGGGATCACATTCATGACCATTTCGATCAATCTCACCGGTGGCATCGACGTTGGCAACGGCTATGTCAAAGGCCTCATCCGCGGCGCCGGTGCATCAGGTGCCGCCAAGGTGGACGAGATCGACCTGCCAAGCGGCGTGTCAACGATCACCCGCCCGAACGCTCTGCCGACCCCAAACAATGAAGCCCCAGCGAAGATGGAAGGCAACTTCTACAATGAGCTGGATGTCAGCTTCATCTCCCCTCTGGTCAGCAATCATCACCGCAGGCTCTTCGGCCTGCGTGCCCTGAGCGCCCAAGGTGCCTTTGATGAGTTCGACGTGGTGGGCCGTCGCAGCAAGGCCCAGCAGGAGCTGAGCAAGGTTCTGGTCATGGGTGCTTTCGCCGCCAAGGCCCTGCGTGACTACGTGCGTCAGCACGGCGGATTGCCGCCGGCTATCGAAACCATAAGTGTGGAGGCCCGGGTAGCACTTGCGCTGCCGATCAACGAGTACATCTCACACCGCACTAGCTACGCAGCTGAATTCACGAGCGGCACGCATACGGTTACCGTGCATAACTTCGAGACCCCGGTCACCGTGAAGCTTGAATTCGTGGATGTGCAAGTGATCCCCGAGGGTGCGTCGGCTCAGTATGCGATCACTGCCAAGGGTGAGCCGTTGATGGACGCCATGCTCGCTGATGTCCGCCGCAGAGGCCTGTCACTGGTGGGCATCACATCTGCTGACGTGCTTGCAGCCGAGCACACTGTCGGCATCGATGTCGGTGAAGGGACAGTGAATTTTCCGGTCTTCACCGCCGGAGAGTTCAACGCCGACGCCTCGACCACGCACAACCGAGGTTACGGTTCGGTCCTTAACGACGCGCTCAAGGCGATGGAGGACCAGGGCTTCTCGCATGGCTTCACTTCCCGCAAGCAGTTGGCCGAGTACCTGCAGGCCGGAGCGTCGCCGTTGAAGCGTAACTTCTACGACAAGGTCGCTCAGTTCGTCGATGAAGAGATGCGGTTCTTTGCCAAGGAAGTTACCGAGCGGTTCGGCCGCGTTCTGGCCGTCGTTGGTGCGACCACGGAGGTCGCGTATGTCTTCGGCGGCGGGGCAGGTCCGGTGAAGCCACATCTGTACCCGGCACTTCTGGCCAAGGCCACCGAGATGAACTCGGTGGACTCGTTCCCCACTCTGTACCTGGATTCCTCCTACTCGCGAAACCTGAACCGTGAGGGTCTCTACATTGCCGCCCAGGCCGTGGAAGAACGAGCCGGCGCCGCACCGGCTGCCAATGGTAAGCGCAGTGCCCGTTCAGGCGAGAAGAAGCTCGCCGAGGCTGCTGTTTAGGTATTTTGCGGGCTCCGTCCGGCATCCCGGGTATGTTCCCCGGGATGCCGGTTACTGGTTCCCCGTCCACGAATGCTGGAAGTCGCTTAAACCCGCGCTAGGGAAGCGACGCAAGGATGCTGTGGGGCCAGGATTTCGTCAGCACTTCTTCAAGCTCCATGTTCGAGCTGCTCACGCAATAGGGTGTGTGATCTACGTTTCTCACAGCAAGATCTACGGGAGAAGCGAGAAGGCCCCACGGTTCGATCCTGTTGGCTAAGTAGCCGGTCAGTGTCAGATCCTTGTATTCCGGCTCCAACCAAACGGAAGCAGCCCTCTGCGCATCGTCCGGATGCACAGACACCCATACACCGAACCGCACACTGTGGCCTTCGGCAAGGGACACCGGCAAGAGTGCCCGGACAAAGGCGCCCATCTCGGGGATCTGCATCATTATTGAAGTATTCGGGTCCTTATGGCTGAGCCACGCTCCTTCGACTCGATGTTGTTCAGGAGTGTGGAGGACTGGGTCCGGGAGTTGGAAACGGACATCGCGGTCATGCTCGGAAATGCGGCGGCCGCACGTGCCGCATTTCCGCCAAGATAATTTCCCCAAGATTCTCCTTCAGCCGTCTGTCGAGTTTAGCCCGCCTACGCCATTCCCCCTCGATGACCTCCGCCGCGGTCATACCTCCCCGCCCCTTCGTTCCCAAGTCTCCCGGGTCAATAACGACCGAGTCTGCAACCATGGACGAGTGATACTTGACCGAACATTCAAGTGGCGCGGCCGTGAGATCGCCTGGGGGACAACCGGGGACGGCCCGCCGCTCGTTTTCTGCCACGGCACACCCTGGTCCTCGGCATTGTGGGTTCCATTCGCCCATGCCCTCGCTCGTGACTTCACCGTCTACCTCTGGGACATGCCAGGTTACGGAGCATCCTCGAAGGCACCTGACCATGAGGTCGACCTCGGCGTGCAGGGGAGTGCCTTCTCATCACTTCTGACGCATTGGGAGCTGGACCGGCCACATGTCGTCGCCCACGACTACGGCGGTGCCGTGTCACTTCGGGCACATCTCCTCCACGGGCACGCTTTCGCATCATTGTGCCTGGTGGACCTCGTCGCACTCCGGCCCTGGGGATCGCCCTTCTTCACCTTGGTCAAGGAGAACTCTGACGTCTTCGCGCAACTCCCAGCAGCCATTCATCGAGGAGCACTGGACTCCTACATCGCTGGCGCGAGCCACAGCGGACTACGTCCTGACGATGCCGAGTTGCTTGCCGCTCCATGGACAGACGATGAGGGCAAAGCCGCCTTCTACCGGCAGATCGCCCAAGCCGATCAGCGCTACACGGACGAACTCGAACCACACCTGGCCTCCGTCAACGCTCCCACCCACATCATTTGGGGAGAAGACGACACCTGGATCCCGGCCGACCGGGCGGGCCGTCTGCAAGCCGCCATCCCCGGAAGTACGCTGACCATGGTCCCCGGAGCCGGACACCTCATACAGCTCGACGCACCCATCGCGCTCATGGCAGACCTCCAACGCTGGCTATCAGCACAGAACGGTCACCCAGCGGGGCAACGTTAGGCGGGACCGCCGTCGACACCGGAAAAGTTTCCTGGACATGGACCGGTTGAGTCTGGAGCTGCTTTAGGGACAACGCTGGGACGCTGCTGGAGACACAGCGCTCATCCCGGTTAACTCAGCTGGCCGTCGAGGAGCTGAGCGCGTCCACTGCGCATTTTCGACGTCAACATTACGGCCAACACGAAGGCGGCAATAGCCACAGCAACAAGGTTAAGTCCCTGATAGCCGATCCAACTCATGACCAGGCCGGAGAAACCGCCGCCAACAGCTCCGGCAGCACCCATCAGCATGTCCGAGACGCCTTGGACCAGAACCCGGTGATCGAGACTTACACTTTCCGCCAGCATCGTGGAACCGGCGATGGTCGCGGCAGACCAGCCTAGTCCCAAGAGCACCAAGCCTGTTGTGACGTTGATGGCCTCTCCGGCGCCAAACCCTGCACAGCACGCCGCTGCGAGGATCAGTCCGTGCCCGAAGACGATTGTCGGAACCATGCCAAAACGATCAGTGAGCCATCCCATCACAGGAGACAGCGCATACATTCCTGCGATGTGCAGAGAAATGGTGAAGCCGATCAGCACAAAGACGTCTGTGCTGGCCGTGTGGACGTGACCTGAACTCTGGGAAGCAAGTGGTCCTTCGCTGAGCAGTTGCAGATGCAGCGGTGTCATGGACATGACGGCGACCATGCAGGCGTGCGCTGCAACGATGGCCAGCAACGCCATACCAGCCCGTGGCGATGATCGGATGGCTGCCAGACCCCTGCGAAGCGAGCCCCGACGGGGACCCCGTGTCGCTGTATCCGCCACTCCGTCCGCTGCCTGTCTGATGGCCAGGGCGTGGAGCAGTGGATCCGGGCGGAGGCCGATGAGGAGCAGGACGGCCGCCAACGCGAGTCCCGCTGCCGAGAAAACAAAGGGTCCAACGATGCCTGGCAGGCCCATCGCCTCCCCCACTACAGCGCCAGGCTTGATCAGATTGGGGCCGGCCACCGCACCGGCGGTGACAGCCCAGACGACAATGGCAAGGGAACGTCCCCGGTGCTCGGGTTCCGCCAGGTCAACCGCAGCAAATCTGGCCTGAAGGTTTGCAGCGGTGGCAAGTCCCAGGAGGGCGGCTCCGGCCAGGAGTATGGGAAAGAACCCTGATACCGTTGCCACGATTACCAGAATTGCCCCCAGCATTCCGCACAGCACACCAGATACCAGCCCAACCCGACGGCCGCGTCGTTCGGCGAGGCCCGCCAGCGGCATGGCGGCAATCGCAGCCGCCAGGGTAGTAATGGTGGTGACTGAACCTGCCCAGGCGTTAGAACCGGAGAGCTGGACGGCGAGGAGGGAGCCCACGGACAGGCTTGCGCCACTGCCTATCCCGCTGAGCAGCTGGGCCAGGCTAAGAATTAAGACTGTACGGCGCTGGACCCGGTGGGGGTTCAGCGCCGTAGCGGTATCGGAAGTCACGTTTCGAGCATAGCCAACGGATTACAGGGCTCTAACAGATGCTTGTGCCAGATGCCAGCGAATTACCGCCAAATCCATCTGAGCGCGTCAGGGAGCAATGCGCCTGCATGGTTCGGGCTGTGGCCGCCGTCGCCAAGGACCAGCCGGAGATCGTTGATAGGCATTGCAATGTCAGGGCCCTCCCTCGACGACGCCGAGGGGCTACAGCAGTTGCACCTCCTCTACACCTATGCCGCCTTCCATGGTTCGGGGGTGGGTGCGGCGCTCCTCAACGCAGTCATCGAGTGCTCAGCACCCGCTGAACTATGGGTCGCCGACCCTAACCCACGCGCCCAAGCCTTCTACCGAAGGAATGGATTTGTCATCGACGGGACGGTGAAAACCGAAGACGGCGTGCGGTCGATTCGGATGGTCCGGACGACCTAAGCAGAGAACTACCTGGTTGTGGATACGTCCTTTCATGCAGTGATCTACGGATAGACGTTAGTGTCTCTTGTCATGGAACTTCGCCGGCTCACACTTCAGGACGTGCATGAGGCAGCGCGAGCTCATGAAGAACTCGCCCGCGAAGGCTTTGAATTTCTCCATGGTTATGAGCCAGGCATGGACTGGGCCGACTTTCTGGAAAGCAAGGAACGGCTTCTTCACGGCGTCGATCTGTCCGAGAATCATGTTCCGGAAACGTTTCTGGTTGCGGTGGCGGGAGGCGAGCTGGTGGGCCGGGTCTCGATACGCCATCACCTCAATCCTTCACTGCGCTTGGTAGGGGGTCACATTGGATACTCGGTACGCCCAAGATTCCGGAGGAACGGCTTTGCAGGGCAGATCCTGGACCTGGCATTGATCGAAGCCCGGAACCTTGGGATCCGTGAGGCGCTGCTCATCTGCGATGCCGACAACGTTGCCTCCCGGCGCGTGATCGAAAGCCACGGTGGCGTTCCGGAAGCACTTCTCGGCCAAGAAAGCGAGACAAAGTTCAAATTGCGGTACTGGATAACCACCTGAACCGCAGCGACGTCTCAACAGCCAGACGACGTCGGTACGTAGCGCTGCAGGGACTATCCTTTACTCGGGTGCCCCAAGCGGACCTGGTCCGTTGATGTTCGTCCGGCCCCAGCGGCGTCGGCCGGTTGCGAAAGGCAAGTGTGGAGCAATACACGATCGACCACATCGATGAGGCGATCATCGCCGAGCTGACAAAAAATGCCAGGATTTCCCACGCTGAACTTGCCCAGCGTGTCCTTTTGTCCCGCAACGCCGTCAGGCAGCGGATCAGCCGCCTGGAGCGCCGCGGGCACATCCAGGGGTACACGGTGGTTGCCGGAGCGCCCGGCCAGCACGTGGTTTCGGCCATGCTGCTGGTGTATCGCAAAGACCGGATGCGGGGTGCCGACGTCCTCGCGGCTCTTCGCACCATTCCCGAAGTGGTGCTGTGCGACGTCCTCAGCGGCGACTTCGACCTGCTGGTTCGCCTTGAGGCGCGGTCGCTGGACAGGATCCAGGTCATCTGGGAGCAGATCGCCAGCCTTCCCGGGGTCAATGACACCGTGACGGCACTGACGCTTTCCACTGTGATCCGCCGTCCCGGCGCCGGCCAACCCGAAACAGGCCAGCCCAGCGCCGGAACCGCCGCTCCGCCCGTCAGTTCCTGATGCACACCACCTTGGGCTGCGTCATTTCCTCGTAGGCAAACCGCACGCCTTCCCGGCCCATGCTCCCGTATTTGGAGCCGCCGAACGGCATGCCGTCAAACCTGTAGTCGGAGGAGTCGTTGATCATCACGCCGCCGGCCTCCAAGCGCCGCGCCGCCTCCATTGCCGAAGCCAGGGAGTTGGTGAAAATACCTGCATGCAGGCTGAATTCGATCGCGTTGGCCAGTTCCAATGCTTCGTCCAGGGAATCGAACGGTTGGAGCATCACCACGGGCGCAAAAACCTCCTCCTGCCAGAGCCGGGCATCCAGCGGGACCTGTTCCAGGACGGTGGGCTCCAATACATTGCCCTCCGCGCGGTTGCCTATCAGGAGTACGGCGCCGGCAGCAACGGCGTCGTCGACCTTCAACTGGACCTGATGCAAGGCGTCTTGGGTAATCATGGGCCCGACATCGGTGGCTTCCTCGAGCGGGTTGCCGGTCACAAGGACGCTGGTGGCGGCGAGGAAGCTGCTGCGGAATTCCTCATAAACGGGCCGCTGGACGAGGATCCGCTGGACCCCCACGCAGTTCTGGCCGGCCGCCCAGAAAGCCCCTGAAACGCAGGCGTCGACGGCATCCTGGACGTTGGCATCAGCCAGCACCAGATTGGGAGCGTTTCCGCCCAGGTCCATGGACAGCTTTTTCAGCCCGGCCTCCCGCGCAATGGCCTCCCCTGTGGAGAACCCGCCGGTGAAGGACACCATCCGTACATCCCGTGATCGGACGACGGCGGCAACCACCTCCCGTCCTCCGTTCACCACTGTGATTACCTCCGGCGGCAGGCCTGCTTCGATGAGGGCGTCGACGAGGAGTTGGGCGGAGAGTGGAGTCAAAGCTGACGGCTTCAGGATCACTGAATTACCGCCTGCAATGGCTGGACCGATCTTGTGGGCCACGAGGTTCAGCGGATCGTTGAAGGGCGTAATGGCGGCGATGATTCCCAGCGGCTCCCTGCTGAACCAGCCGGTGCGGTTCTCCGAGCCCGCATAGGAATCGAACGGAATGACCTCGCCGGCGTTGCTTTTTGCCTCCGCGGCTGAGAGCTGAAGGGTGTTGACGGCACGCACCACTTCCTTGCGGGCCTGGCGGATAGTTTTGCCGGCTTCGGCAACGATGGTGCGGGCGAATTCTTCACTGCGAAGCTCAATCGCTGCAGCGGCACCGGCCAGAATGGCTGCCCGGGCTGCGCGGGAGAGACCGCCTGCCAGCTTGGCGCCGCGACGGGCCTTCTCCAGAACGGCCTCTACCCCGGTCGCCGGGGTGACGCTCACGCTTCCTACTGTTCCGCCGTCGAACGGACTGGTGACAGTGAGGTATCCGACGGGAAGGCGTTGAGCCACGGCGCTACGCATTTGCCACGACCTTGGACGATGAAGCCTGGGTGGTCATCCCCGCGTGCATGGCAATGATGTCCGAGAGCAGGGCATAGGCGGTTTCCACCCGGCCGGCGCCGGGGCCGGAGACGGTGACCTGCCCTAGGAGATCGGTGGTGAAGGCAACCGCGTTGGTGGCCCCTGAAACCCCGGCCAGGCCGTGATCCAGAGGCAAGGCAACGGGCGCGACGCCGGCTGTCACCGAGCCGTCAGCGTTACGGCGGGCGGAGCCCACCAGTTTCCAGCGCTTTCCGTCCAGTGAGGCCTGGCGGACGTCCTGGACCGTCACGGAGGAGATTCCCTGGCGGACGATATCGCGGAGTTCCAGGCCGGCGTCGAGGAGCTCGTTGGCCAGTATCAGCACTTTGAGCTGCACGTCGAAGCCCTCGATGTCGGCGCTCGGGTTGGCTTCGGCGTAACCCAGATCCTGGGCTTCCCGGACGGCTTCCTGCAGGCCGAGCCCCGCTTCCATACGGCCCAGGACGTAGTTGCTGGTCCCGTTCATGATGCCTTCGAACCCGCCAAGGCGCAGCCCGCTGAACATTTGTTTGGCCAGCCGGATGACGGGAGTCCCGCTCATGACGGAACCCTCGAACTCGAAGTGCACTCCCTGCCGGCGTGCCAACTCAGACAGTTCGCGGCCCCGCAGCGCCACCGGTCCCTTGTTGGTGGTGCACACGTGCTTGCCCGCTTCCAAAGCCCAGCGCACGTGCGAAACGGCGGGTTCGCCGTCGTCGGGGTTTGTGAAAGTGGCCTCGACGACGATGTCCGCCGAGCAGGTCTTGATGACCCCCTCATTATCGGGCACTGCGGAGCCACCATGCTGGGCGAACGACGCCCCGACACCGGTGAGCCCCAGCGCAACGGCGAGGTCGATACCTTCAGGCTGCACCAGCGAACCCAGCCGGAGATCGGTGATGGCAACAATTCTCAAACCGAAGCCCAGTTCGGCTTCGAGGGAGTCGCCACGGGTGTGGATCAGCTCGGCCAGGGTCCGGTTTACGCCGCCAAAGCCGATCAAAGCAAGGTCATAGGTGGTCATGATGGTCCTTCGTCAGGAGGGGTTGGTCCTTCCATGCTCGCCCCACTTCGTGTCAGCCGAACCATGTCTTTCTGCACCGGCCACATGTCAGATCGACCACGCTCTGCGCACTTTGGCCGCACCTTACATGAGCCAAACGTGCAATATATGCATATTTGGATGTTTTTAATGACTGTTTCTCGTGATCTGTGTTACTTTCATCACCTCTGGAAGTGCGGAGTCGGAGATTCCCTCACTCACCGCAACCGGAGCCGGTGCAGCAAACGCTGGCATCCTCACCACTCCTGGGAGACCTCATGTCACTCTCTTCACCCACTGAGCTGGGTACTCAGGCCGCACCGCCGGCCGCGCAAGAATCCGGATTGCGGCGCTCCATGGGCCCGCGCCACCTCGTAATGATCGCCATGGGGGGCGTCATCGGGTCGGGGCTTTTCCTGAGCTCCGGCTACACCATTTCGCAGGCCGGGCCGCTTGGCGCCGTATTGGCTTACCTCGTGGGCGCCTTCATGGTGTATCTCGTCATGTCCTGCCTGGGCGAGCTGGCCATCGCCTATCCCGTCTCCGGCGCCTTCCACATCTACGCTGCGAGGTCCATCGGGCCGGCCACTGGCTTCACCACGGCATGGCTCTACTGGCTGTGCTGGGCGGTTGCCATCGGCTCCGAGTTCACGGCCTCCGGGCTCCTGATGCAGCGGTGGTTTCCGCAAGTGGACGTCTGGATCTGGTGTGTACTTTTTGCCGCCATTCTTTTCTCCCTCAATGCCATCTCATCGCGAGTTTTTGGCGAGTCGGAGTTCTGGTTCTCCATCATCAAGGTGGGGGCCATCGTCCTCCTGATTGTGCTTGGTGGAGCGGCGCTCCTGGGGTTCCACCCCCTTGCCGCCGGCGGCGAACACCCCATGCTTTTCGAAAACTTCGCGACGACGTCGGGCCTCTTCCCCAACGGCTTCACCGGTGTGCTCGTGACCGCTCTCGCCGTCTTCTATGCTTTCTCCGGATCTGAGCTCATTGGCGTGGCAGCGGGCGAGACGGCGAACCCTGAGACAAGCATCCCCAAGGCCATGCGCACCACCGTCATCCGGCTCCTTATCTTCTTCGTCGGTGCCATCGCTGTCATCGCCGCAACCATCCCTTATGAGCAGGTGGGACTGGACGAGAGCCCGTTCGTGACCGTCTTCTCCTCCATCGGCATTCCCTTCGCCGCGGACATCATGAACTTCGTCATCATCACCGCACTGCTTTCGGCCGGAAACAGCGGGCTGTTCTCCTGTGCACGCATGCTCTTCTCACTCTCAGAGGAGGGTCATGCTCCCAAAGCCTTCCGGCGACTGACCAAGCGCGGGATCCCACTGCTCGCCTTGAGCGTCAGCATGGTGGGTGGCGTTGCCTCGCTGATCTGCAGCGTTGTCTCACCGGAATTGGTCTACCTGGCGCTGGTGTCCGTGGCCGGGTTTGCCGTGGTGGGAGTCTGGATGTCCATTACGGCATCCCACTTCTTCCACCGCAGGGCCTTCGTCCGGAACGGCGGGGACGTTTCCACGCTCAGCTACAAGGCGCCGTTGTACCCGTTGGTTCCCATCCTTGCGTTCAGCCTGTGCCTTGTATCCCTGGTAGGTATCGCCTTTGACCCGAACCAGATCTATGCCCTCTACTTCGGAATTCCGTTTGTCATTGGCTGCTACGCGTTCTTCCACTTCAAATACGGCCGCTCCCGCCAGTTGACCGCAGCGGCAAAGTAGCGGCTGTGCAAGAACCGGCTGTGCAAGAATAGGGCGTCGTCCCGCGGTGAGGAGCCACGAACATGGAAACTTCTGAAGTCTCGTCCCTGGCACAGGGGCTTCGGATTGTCCGCATCGTCGCTGACCGTGAGAAGTGGGGCCGATCGCTGTACGGCGTTACCCAGATCGCCGTCGAGCTCGGTATGGACCGCAGCAGGGTCTCGCGTTTGACCCAGGAACTCTGTGACCTCGACCTGCTGGAAAGGGTGGACCGGGGCCCTTTCCGTGCAGGTCCTGCGTTCTTCTCGCTGGCGGCTTCCCTCAACGGCGGGTGGGTCAGCTCCTCAAGAGTGGAGCTCCAGCGGATGACTGCCGATCTCGGACTCAAGGGCAGGGTGTCGGTCCGGGACGGCGCCCGTGTCATCCTCATCAGGTCCTCAAGTGACCATGGCCTCTCCGGCGGAATGATGCAGCCCGGCATGGTCACCCCCGTATGGTGCACCGGATCAGGCCGGGCGCTGCTCTGGGATCACAGCGAGAAGGCATTGCAGGGGCTGCTTGCGGACGTGGAGTTTATCGGCGTCGGGGGTCCGCAAGCAGCCCACTCCGCTGCCGAGGTTTTAGCGCTGATGGAGCGGGACAGGCCCAGGGGCGTGGTCCACGCTGTGGAAGAGTTCGAGCACGGCGTACACGAGTTGGCTGTGCCGCTGCGGGATCCTGCCGGCGCCATCGTTGCTTCCCTCTGTGTTTTCGGGGAAGGCCGGGAATTCGATGGCCGCACCGAGGAGATCGGTGCCGCCATTGAAGAGTCCGCGCGACGCCTGTCTCAGCCGGACTGACTGCTGCGTTGCGGCAGTTTTTACTGCCGGCAGATCCTTGTGACCGTGTGAAGGCCGTGCCGATACTGGAAAATGGAGGTTCCGGTTCGAGGTCAGGGGACAAAATGAGCGAACTTGAAGACTTCCTGGCATCGGTATTGCCGCGCCTGGAAGAAGCGGACACAGCTATCCACAACGGGGATGCCGCTCAGCGGATTGCGATGTGGTCGCGGAATGCTCCCGTGACCCTTTTTGGTGCGGCCCAGTCGAAGAGCGGATGGGATCAGATAGCCCCTGTCTTCAACTGGTTGGCCCATCGTTTCTCCGACTGCCAGTCCTTCAGATATGAGGTCGTGGCGGCCGGCGTTAGCGGTGACTTGGGTTATCTCGCGGGAATCGAGCACACCGTTGCTTCCATTGACGGCGCCGTCACCAAGCCCTATTCACTCCGCGTCACCACCATCCTGCGACGCGAGGACGGAGAGTGGAAGGTGGTGCACCGCCACGCGGATCCGCTCCCGGAAAGCGAGGGCGCACCGGTCCTGGTGGCCCGGCTCAAGGAAAGTCCGAACACACCGGGCGCGTAAGCGCCTATCCCCGTCAACGACTCAATGAGAACTTTCGGCCCCGGTGGTAGCCTCATTACATGACTCCTCAGGACCTGGCCAACCTGGTTCTTTTGCGCCGTGCACGGGATCTGATCGACCGTGAGTACGCCCGTCCGCTGGACGTTCCCACCATGGCCCGTCTGGCATTAATGTCACCGGCGCACTTCTCCAGGCAGTTCCGCGAGGCCTATGGCGAAACGCCGTACAGCTACCTCATGACGCGCAGGATCGAGCGGGCTATGGCTCTCTTGCGGGCCGGGTGGAGCGTTACGGACGCCTGCATGGAAGTCGGGTCCACATCGTTGGGCTCGTTCAGCGCCCGGTTCACGGAGATCGTAGGGGAGACGCCCAGTTCGTATCGTTCCCGGGAGCACCACGCCGTCGAGGCCATGCCCGCGTGCATTGCCAAGATCAGGACCCGTCCCGCCCAGTACGTGAAAAGCAGTATTCGAGAAGCGGTACCGGCAGCCTCGGACTAGCGTTGCCACCATGACTATCGCACTCCAGTACTGCAATATCACTGTCAACGATCCCGAAGAGTCACTCGCGTTCTACCGTGATGCTCTCGGCCTTGAGGTCAGGAACGACGTCGCCCAGGGCGGCTTCCACTGGATCACCCTTGGAATGCCGGACCAGCCTGGCCTCGAGATCGTCCTGTCCTCGCCGCATGCCGGCCGTTCCCAGGCCGACGGCGACGCACTCCAGGAGCTTCTCGTCAAGGGTGTGCTCCCCATGCTTGTGTTCCGTACCGACGATCTGGACGGGTTATTCGAGAAAGTCCGGGCCTCCGGCGCAGAGGTGATGCAGGAGCCCATCGACCAGCCATGGGGCCCGCGGGACTGTGCCTTCCGTGATCCTTCCGGCAACATGATTCGGATTTCCCAGTCACCTGCCTAAAAGCCAAACCACAAAGGAAAGGGCGACGGCGGCACCCGGCCTGGGCGCTCGGGCCAGTTGCTACTGGTCATGCGGTCGCTGCGGCCGCGGCAATGTGGAGTGCGTTCAGGGGTTCCCGTCCAAGGATGGCGGTGATGTCGGTGCCTGTTTCCTCAAGGAATCCGTGGCTTACTGCGGAATGTATGGACAGCAGCATAGGAGGCTGGAAGGGCAGCAGCGCGGCAGAATCCAGGGCCTGTCGTAGTTCGGTGAGCTTGACCGGCCGGTATTCCGCCCCCAGTGTGTCAGCTATGTTCTGCCCCGTGACGACGGTGTTCCCGACGAAATTATAGGTTCTGCCTTGGTGTATTTCGGGGTTCCGCGCGATGATTGCCGCTGCTTCTGCAAGATCCTGACGGGCGACGGCGGCGACGCCGCCCTGTCCGAATGGGGCAGAGATGACTCCTTCACGGGGAGCCAGGAGATGGCCGATCAGCTCCGCGTAGAGACCGTTCCTCAAAATCGTCCACTGCGCCTTTCCGCTTTGAAGGCGGCGTTCTGTCCAGCGATGGGCCAACGCGAATCCCAGATGATCGCCGGCCTCGGTGAGGCTCGTGTACACGATGTGCCTGACCCCGTCGCGTTCGGCCGCCGTTATGGCGTTGTTGTGCCGCGTGATGACGACATCGTCTTCTTCAGTTCCGGCGGACACCATTACCAATGTCTCCACGCCCTCGAAGGAGATTGTTTCGGGGACGTCGAAGTCCAAGGCCCGAAGCTGGTCGCTGCTGCCGGGATTACGGGTTGCTCCGCTTGCAGCCGCTCCCGCCTGCGTGAAGTGTTGAAGGATGGCTTTGGCGAGGTGGCCGGAGGCCCCGGTTACGAGAATCATGGGCATGCTCATTTCACTGGTACTTTTCGGTAACTAGACTCATCTTCGGTAACAAGGCGAGAGCCCACAAGGAGGCACTTTGGTGTTAGGCAGTCACATGGAAGTAACCCCTGTCTTGGAACCCTGCGGCGAATCCGACCATTCAGACTGTGGAATCCGCGACGTTCTGGATCGAATCGGGGATAAATGGTCGGTGCTGGTCATCGTGGAGCTGGCCTCGGGCGCCCGGCGCTTTCGGGAGCTCCAGCGGGCCATCGAAGGGATTTCGCAGCGCATGCTGACCCTCACAGTTAGGCGCCTCGAACGGGACGGCCTTGTTACACGCACGGTCTACGCGACTGTCCCTGCCCAAGTCACCTACCAACTCACTGAGCGTGGAAGCAGCCTCACCCTGCTGGTCAAACAGCTCGCAGACTGGTCCTTGGAACACAAAGACTCCATAGGAGCATCACGGGAGTTATACGACCTGCAAAATCCTGACCAGCAGATCCGCTAATAAAGCCAATTTCGCCACGGTCTCCTTTTGGGAACCCTGAAAGGGACGAATGCTGGGATTGGTCCATCTAGGGACGGTGTCAGCTTTCAATGGGCCTCGACAGCTAGCTGCCACACGCAGCCGAACCCTCAATGGGTCGTTTTAGAGTGTGCTCTCTCTTAACGCCCTGCTGTAGTCCTCACGGTGGTTCCGGACGTCAGCGGACACAACGAGGAGCCGGCGAGTCAGTCGCTGCGCAAAGTACCCCTTATAAGGCAGAACAATGATGGTGTCGAGTCCGCTCTCCCACGCCGGGATCAGCTCCTGGAGACTTTGACGTTCCCCACCGTGGGGAAACTTCGGGACAAGGCTTCGGTCCCACGCCTGGTAGGCGTCACTATCCAGGCCTTCCCACCCATAGCGCTGCATCCACCGGGCGCCATGAAAGGGCTCAATCCGTGATCAGGATCCTCGGCCTCTCGCATTTCAGAAGGCGTGGGATGGTGCGTCGAATCCTCAATCTCGTACCAGGCCCAAGCTTGCTCCCAAGCCGTTTTCCAGCGCTTGTCCCACGTCTCTGCATCAGCTGACGCAGGCATCCGGGAGCTACCACAGTCAGGCACAGGGTCCAGGGGCGGGATGTCCACATCTCCAGCCAGCGCCCAAGCCTGCCGGACAAAGAGCAAGAGAGTCAGGTGGTGAGGATCATCCTTGACTGTAATCAGCATGTCGTGCGGCCAGGGAGGTCGTCGTTTCGGCATTCTCCATTGCATTTACGCTTGCCCCCATTCGGCCCACAGCCCAGGGTCGCCGTAGTGGGTTCAGCATCGCACCGACCCTGAGCTCTGTAAACGACGGACGTTCTATCGGAGGAACCCAATCGTCGCATTTGAGGAACCTTGGGTTCTTGCGGTGATTGCAACACTTAGCGGATGGGTGTTGTCATGGCGGGGTATTCAATTCATTTGAGGCCTGATCTTTTGCAGGTTTTTTGGGCCGGGATGCAGGCTGGTGATTTCATCACTGATGCCGTTGCTCCGATCAATACGAGTCGGCGTACCGGGCGCAGGGTCCTGCTTGAGGCGGGCGGCGTCAGGCCTCGGCGGGGCCGTGATCTGAAGGGCCGTTGCCTGACCTTCGCCCAGCGCGAGGAGATCGCGGTGCTGCGTGCCCAGGGACAATCACTGCGGCAGATCGGGGCCGTGGTCGGTCGCTCGGCCTCGACGGTGTCCAGGGAGTTGCGGCGCAACTCGGTGGCAGGATTGCCCTACCGGGCGACGTCGGCCCACGCACTGGCGTATGAGCGGGCCTCGCGTCCGAAACCGGCGAAACTGCACACGAACACCGTGCTGCGTGCGAAGGTGGAAGAGGACCTGACAAAGAAGTACTCACCCGAGCAGATTGCAGGACGACTCCGGGTTGAGTTCCCTGATGAGCCGGAGATGAGGGTGTCACCCGAGACGATCTACCAGTCCCTTTACGTGCAGTCCCGCGGGGCGCTAAAGCGTGATCTGACCGTGTGCCTGCGCACCGGGCGGGCTATGAGGCAGCCCTGCCGCAAGGCCGGCCAGCGCAAAAACCGGATCCCGGGAATGATCAACATTTCCGAGCGTCCGCCCGAGGTTCAGGACCGGGCCGTGCCGGGGCATTGGGAAGGGGATCTAATAATCGGCAAAGGGAATCAGTCCGCGATTGGGACGCTGGTTGAGCGGACCACCAATTACACGATGCTCGTGCATCTGCCGGACGGGTACAAGGCCGAGCAGATGCGTGATGCGCTGGCCGCGAAGATCAAGACACTCCCCGAGGCGCTGCGGCATTCCCTGACCTGGGATCAGGGCATCGAGATGCAGGACTGGAAAACCGTGAAGATCGACACCGGCATCGAGATCTTCTTCTGCGACCCGCACTCGCCCTGGCAGCGCGGCATCAATGAAAACACCAATGGCCTGCTGCGCCAGTATTTTCCCAAGGGCACGGACCTGAGCATCCACAGCGCCGCAGACCTCGACTGGGTTGCCCAGGAACTCAACGACCGGCCGCGCAAAAGACTAGAGTTCAGAAAACCGATCGAACTGATCGAAAACCTCCTGTTGCAATGACCGCCTGAATCCGCCGAACCCTGACCGGGCAGACTGATGGCCGGAAGGGGGATCCCTCACCGGCCGAGATGCTACAAACGAAGCCTGCCGGTTTCTGGCTCAAGCTGACGATACTGTCCGCGTTCCTGCTGTTCTTGGTCTTCTTCCAAGGTGTCTCCGCCGGCGGGCTTGACGTGGGGGAGGCGTGCGAATTGCGTGGACACACGTACGCCCACGAATACCGCAGTCAAAACGCGCATGAGCAGCTCCAGCTGTTCCCCCTGACCACCAAGTGCAACGCCGAGTACGACATGGTTCCTCTGTGGACGAACCCGGCGCTGGCGGTGCTGGCCCTCCTGACCGCGTCCTTCTTCGGGATGGCGCTGGCCGCCCTGTTCATCCGCGTAAAGAGCAGGCTCCGAGGATGATGCCCTAATTGCCCGGCCGGATTCCGCACCGTAGACCAACTTGTGTGCAGGAGCGGCCCCCACAGACCTCGTTTCTCGGCGGCCTTTCCTGTGAGCTCGTTTATCGCCTGCCCGCTCATGAACGCTCTGCGGGACAGAGTCGTCACCCAGGGCGTGCCCCGAAGGAATTCTCGGCCCGGAGCGAGAATAAGCCGTCAGATAGGCTGACTGCGAACGGGCTGCGGAACAGCCCACTGCATTGGGGGATGGCATGGACCATAGAACGAGACTATTGATCGCCGGCGCCGGGATTGCCGGCTTGAGCGCGCTGATGCAACTGCTGTTCGTTATTAACAAGCTGCCTGTCATCTTTTGGTCAGATCTTCTGGGCGGTATCGCCGCAGCTGTCGTCACAACGATTCTCTTGGTCCTTCTCCGTGGTCGTTCTCAGCGGTCGGCATGACCGGCCGGATTGAAGCTGTGATGATCAACGGGGCGGGTTCCGGCACGGGGAACGACCCACCGTGTGGTTTTGTTGACTCCATACCAAATGCGTTGGGTGACCGCAGCGCCCGGGTAAGGGATCCTTCACCGGGCACCCGAACCCACCTGCACATTCCGGCGCTGTCATCGTCGCATGATCCAGTCCACGGGGTAGCCGAGTTCCTCGAGGGTTAGGAGCAGCGGTTCCGGAGGTGACGCATAGACATAGATCTCAAAGTCTTCCCCGCGGATGTGGATTCGCGTGGAAAATAGTCCGCGTGTTGTGAACACCTCGAATACCTGTTCCCTGCGGAAGTGCCATGGCCCGAAAATGAGTCCAAGACCGAACCGAAACCTGAAATGGAGCTCCTCTGAGGTCGCGCTGAGTTCTACGAGCGGTATCGTGGCTCGGATTGTCCGGTACTTGAAGCCGACATTACGTCGATAAGGCTCCATCGGCCTTCGTCTCCGCGGTCGGCTGAGTGTGTTCGCCAAAGGTACTGCCTCGTGCTCCTGCGCGCCACTTCCTGCGGAGTGTGGTGACCTCTTGCCGAGAGCTACCAGGATCATCCAGAGAGCCAAGGCGGCAGCGCCGACGAGTGTGAGGGCGGCGCTCACCTCTGCCATGGCAGACGCCGGCTCGTGGATTCTCCACCCGAACCAGGAGACGCCGATGAAGCCAAGCCAATAAGTCAGGAACGAAAACCCCAAGAGCGGCATGGCTGGTGCGGCGTCGCTCAATCCCTTGAGGTCGTTGCCCCTGAAGAGACTCAGAATCTTCCCGTATTCGGGGTCGGGACCGGTCAGGGAGTTCACCGCGAAGATGAGCCCGATAACGATGGAAGCGTGGAGGCCGAAGGCCAGTAGCCCGAGGGGCCCTGATTGTGCCGTGCCGGACAGGACCGCGGCGGTGCTGCTGGATACCGCGCCTGTGATGAGCACGCCCAGAATGGTCAGGTTGGCCGCGGCGCAGATGCCGGCGGTGACCCGCCCGATCACCGGAGTTGCCCCGACGTCTGACTCTGAGTCCCCCATGGCTGAAAGTGTAGGCCTCTGCACCGGTATTGGTTGGGTTCTGCCAATTAAGGGATAGATTTCTGGTATCAACAGGACGGGGGCAGGGGCGCAGGCGGAGCGGATTCAACTTACTGCCGAGTTGCATGTCCCCTCGGTCTCGGTTCCCAGCGACGGAGCTCCATGTCAATGCCGGGAGCTTTGCACCATTTCTTATTGTAAGGATTGCGCGCCTTTACACCCGTGAACCCCCGGACAGGGCAACGTCCGTTAGCTGGTGGATCACCGCGCCGTCTTGTGTGCGTTAGACGAACCTTGGGTTCGCAAGAACCCAAGGAACCCTAAACGGACAGTTAGTCCCCGAGCTTGCAGTCTCGCTCAGAGCACAGCGCCGTTTCCAGCGATGATGCGTTTCCGGAGGAATTGATTCGACGGCGGAAGCCACATCAGTACGGCGCCGAGCGCGACAGGGATAAAAGCGAACATCGGCTCTATCGGGGGAACAGCTATGACAATAATGGCAAACAGTCCAGCGACCAGGGACAGCAGAGCCCTGGCTACCCGGGACCGGTAAAGCATCAGAATCGGAACGCCAATCACGACCACTGTGTATCCAGCCAGAACGACAAGGGTACCTGAGCCGAACCAGCCGGAGTCTCTTATGTGGGACGGCACCAACAGGGATGGGATCAGCGTGCCAAGGCCGGACCACACACCGGGAACGAGCCAACACAAAACACTGAGGGTGAGGCTCCATGGCACGTGCCGGCCGCTCACATGTAACTGCTTAGTCATAAGCCCCCCGACGCTTTCAGCTATGGAGCCATTCAACGCCTCCCACTGCCCTCCGTCCAACAGTTGCAACGACTGAAGAGCAGCTGGAGGTTCCGGCTCAGCAGCTAGATGGGTCAATGCTGTCCTTTAGGGATGTCCCGGCTAGAGCCCTAGAATCGTCCCTGAGAGGAACCCTGACTGGATCAGATTCGGTTCGTCGAACAGGGCGGGGTCCTCATCCCTGAATAAGTCGATCCAGTAGTTCTGGCGGCAATTTGCTCTTCGCATCGAGAACTTCCACACGGACGAGTCGTCCGTCGCGGTCAAAATCGAGATTGATCATTCCGTCGACTTCAATGGGATCGCACAGATAAGTTTTTTTCACATCCCCGGCTAGGATCTCATCCGCAAAATAGACGTACACAGCGTCAGCTTCTTGGTCATATGTCATTCGTGTACTCACTCTGGAACGGTGCATCTGCTGATTGTCCCTACACTCTGCCTGGAAAAATGGGGGATACAAGAACCAATAACTTGTAATTGGTTCAATGCCGTCGTTAGTCCCGCCGGTGGACGCTGCACTGCGAAGGCACCACCTGTATAGCGCTTCCGTCCCGTAAGCCGGTGCCTGAGCGGGACGCTACATGGCCGTCCGGTCTCGCCGCGGACGGTGTGATCATGCGACGCCGGGATGAGGAGAATGTGGGTCAGGTTGGTAACCCTGCGCGTCGCTGAGCGGTGACGAGATAATTTGGTTGGGTCGCATCGTACGTGGACCCTGCGAGGCTTAGACCTGCGGCCGCGACATCGGCTAGCAGTTCCTCGTGGTGGAAGGGCCAGATAGGCAGCAATTCGGTCGTCACCTGCAGCTGGTCACCGTCCTGGAGTGCTGCCACGGAAATCTGCAGGTGGTGTTCGGCGTCCCATGAAGGCGGCACCTGCCAGGAGTACACCACCATTGCCTTGCGGCCGGCGCGTTCCACGAGCCGGTCCCAGACGTCCAGCCTGCTGCCGGCTGAGCGGATCTGCTCCCAGTTGCGGGAGGTCAGCGCCAGCACCCCACCTGTAGCCAACACGGATGCCATGCCGTCGAGTGCGGCGCGCCGGCCACTGCGGCCGACCGCGTGCGCGAGCGAGTTCCCGACGCACATCACAGCGTCGAACCGGTCCTGCCAGCCTGGATCGGGTAGCTGGTCCCAGCGGCATACCCGCGTCGACACCTCGACTCCGTGAGCGCGAGCCAGCGCCTGGGTCCGCTCGACCATCGCCGGGCTGGCATCGCACGCAGTGACCCGGAATCCGGCCTCAGCCAGCCCCACCGCCAGCAACCCAATCCCACAGGCGCAGTCCAAGATCTGTCCCCCTGGGTCGAGCCCCGCCGTCACCATCTCGAACCCCTGCGCATTGCCCGCCGGGGACGCCTTAGCATCCGGTACCAGCCACTCATACACAGACGCCAATGACCCGTAAGCAACCTCACCCACAGTGATCCCTCCCCACGCACATTGTGGCACGCCCCTTGTCGTCTTGTCTGCCTTCCTGGCCGTTCATCGTAGACCCTCCGCGCTGATGCTCGGCTCAAGGTTTAACGTTCAAGGCTCGATCTCACCTAGCGGCGCAAAGCTCGTTCCTCCACCGGTGGGCCATGCGCGGGCTGCTGGCCATCGCATACCCCGATCCACTGAAGACGAATCGAGAGGCCTCACGCGCTCGCAGGGTCCGCCCCAAACTCGGTCCGTCAGCGGACGTCCGCAAGCGGCCCCGCTTGTGGACGTGCTCGGGCGGATACCTACATTAGAAATGCAGTCGGGGTACAGGCCGCGACCGGACCGTTCAGGTACCGCAATTCGAGTGCATCGCAACCGCTACTTGGAACAGCCGGGGCGATTCATCGACTGGGTGACACTGCCCGATAATCGGTCCTTTGTGGCTTCAACTTCGTTGGTGGCGGGCGACGCGGGCCCTGTTGCCGTACTTCGTGCGGCCCCACCGCCGCCGCTCCGTGGTGGGGACGTAGTACATATGCATCCTGGGGCCTGGCAAGCTTGGACTCCCGTGGCCCTCCCGGCAAGCAGGGCGATGGCGTCCTCCGCGAGTAGCGTGGTCACCCGTGTCCCGAAATCGCACTCAGACCATTCATATCGCATCTCATCGGCGGCCGCCTATTTCACGAAGTTCTTGTCCGGGCGATCGCGTGGGCGAGGCGGTGGGAGTCCAGTGCGGCACCCACGACGCGCAAAATTGTCCCTTAGGCCGGTGGTCCGCATAACTTTCATTAGCCGGTCGATCACCCTGCCCTTGGTGCCCGATGTCGAACGTTGAGCGGGACACGCGCGGGCGGGTCGGCCCCGTCAGCGTGATGGGTTGGTATGAGGTACCTGTCATCGTTCAGGTGCAAATGCCTCGTTGATTGCGTGCGCCAGTTCCTGCGGAGCGGTCACGTGCGCCAGGTGGTCCTGGCCTGCCAAGATTGTGACACTGTCGACGTCCAAGGTTGCCTTATACATGTCAACGCTCGGCCCGTAGGGTGGGCGGTTCCTGCTCAGCTCGCCTGCGATCAGCGTTGTAGGAGTAGTCCATGATTGTGGGGCGGTGAGAACGAATTGGTTGATCGCCTGAAGCTCGGCACCGGCCGGCTCGGTTAGCTGCATGAGCTTAGGCCACGCTGGGCCAGCCCGGAGTGTCTGAACGTGTGCTCGGGTATAGCCGGAGAGATCAACATTGATGATTTCGACCGCAGCGTCAAGGTCGCCGGCGCTAATCGCTGCCGCCACGAGCGGCAGCGCCTCGAGGCCGAACGGGTATGCGACCGGCTCGTACAGGACGAGCGAGCGAATATTGGCACCTTGTCGAATAGCCTCAACCGCTATGAGTCCGCCGTAACTGTGCCCAACTAGGTCAACCGGACCCTCAAGAGTCGATAGCCAGCGCAAGAGGTCCTGCACTTCCGTCTCGACTCCATACCCTTCACTCAGGGGAGCGCTCGGGACGCGTCCTCGGCGATTGAGCACAAAGACTGGACGCTCCGGCGCTACTTCTCTGGCAACCTGCTTCCAGGCAAAGGCATCGGCGATGACCCCGTGCACGATAATGATCGGGACTCCATGTCCAGGACGGGCAAGTGCGGTGAGCGTTCCGTCCTTAGATTTGACCTTCACCGCGCTGAACTGCCCGGTAGTAGCAGGATCATGCATTCTTTCCCTCATGTTGGACATCCATCCATCCTCGCTGACCAGTAGCTCTTCCACCATTCCTAAGACATCGGTACTGCGTCGTGTGCACGCAGCGTCACCAAGATGAGTAAAACGAGCGACTGGCTCTCGTTGTACGCAGTATGTGTTCGGTGGAGATACCTTCACGGGGACAGGATGTCGCGGCGTTCCGGCCGGCCCGCCGAGTTGCGGACCTTAATCTCGGGCTTCGGAATCCAACCGCCTCTTTCATAGGAGGCGATCGCTCTCTTGTTGTCGGCGATAACCCAAAGCTCCATAGGAGTCTGCGCCTTCACCGGGTTTCGGAGGTGGTCAAGGAGTCGGCGCGCGAGACCCTTGCCCCAAGCATCCGGGTCGACTGCGAGGTAGAGCAATTCCAAGACGTCCGTGTGAGGAACCCTCTGCGGGCGGTTCGCCGACCGAAGGTAGCGGGCGATGGGGCATCCTGAGCGCACGCACGCATATCGCCGCGTTCCGGTGTGAACGGGAACCTGTGGTTACCTCTTGCTATGAGACTCTTTCGAAGGCGTAGGCACTTTGGAGTCAGATCGTGGCGGCCGACATTGGCTGACGATCCCGTGAGTGACGGGATGAGCTTGGAAGAGATCACTGTGCGTCTCCACCGGGCTATGGACGCCGCCGTCGGCCTTCCCTCCCAGGACATCGACAATATTGAGATTTTCATTCGGGCTGGAGAGGAACTCGAGGCTTTTGAAACTCTCTGCACCCAAATCTATGAGTATGACATCCAGCTCGACGCTGACATTATTCAGCAGCTCGCCGAGGTTGGCACCACGCTGGGAGCAGAAACCGGCTTTGCGCGAAGGGCCGAGGGCTGAAGGCGGAGGCAGACTGTTCGACTCATGACCTTTTCCACCGTATTGGCAACAAACCCGTCGGCTGGTTCTCTCGCGTGCATTGCAGAGATACGTGGCGCTTCTGGCCCAGTCTGAAATGGCGGTTCGTCGGCCCCCGTTTGAGGAACCTTGGGTTCTTGCGGTGATTGCAACACTTAGCGGATGGGTGTTGTCATGGCGGGGTATTCAATTCATTTGAGGCCTGATCTTTTGCAGGTTTTTTGGGCCGGGATGCAGGCTGGTGATTTCATCACTGATGCCGTTGCTCCGATCAATACGAGTCGGCGTACCGGGCGCAGGGTCCTGCTTGAGGCGGGCGGCGTCAGGCCTCGGCGGGGCCGTGATCTGAAGGGCCGTTGCCTGACCTTCGCCCAGCGCGAGGAGATCGCGGTGCTGCGTGCCCAGGGACAATCACTGCGGCAGATCGGGGCCGTGGTCGGTCGCTCGGCCTCGACGGTGTCCAGGGAGTTGCGGCGCAACTCGGTGGCAGGATTGCCCTACCGGGCGACGTCGGCCCACGCACTGGCGTATGAGCGGGCCTCGCGTCCGAAACCGGCGAAACTGCACACGAACACCGTGCTGCGTGCGAAGGTGGAAGAGGACCTGACAAAGAAGTACTCACCCGAGCAGATTGCAGGACGACTCCGGGTTGAGTTCCCTGATGAGCCGGAGATGAGGGTGTCACCCGAGACGATCTACCAGTCCCTTTACGTGCAGTCCCGCGGGGCGCTAAAGCGTGATCTGACCGTGTGCCTGCGCACCGGGCGGGCTATGAGGCAGCCCTGCCGCAAGGCCGGCCAGCGCAAAAACCGGATCCCGGGAATGATCAACATTTCCGAGCGTCCGCCCGAGGTTCAGGACCGGGCCGTGCCGGGGCATTGGGAAGGGGATCTAATAATCGGCAAAGGGAATCAGTCCGCGATTGGGACGCTGGTTGAGCGGACCACCAATTACACGATGCTCGTGCATCTGCCGGACGGGTACAAGGCCGAGCAGATGCGTGATGCGCTGGCCGCGAAGATCAAGACACTCCCCGAGGCGCTGCGGCATTCCCTGACCTGGGATCAGGGCATCGAGATGCAGGACTGGAAAACCGTGAAGATCGACACCGGCATCGAGATCTTCTTCTGCGACCCGCACTCGCCCTGGCAGCGCGGCATCAATGAAAACACCAATGGCCTGCTGCGCCAGTATTTTCCCAAGGGCACGGACCTGAGCATCCACAGCGCCGCAGACCTCGACTGGGTTGCCCAGGAACTCAACGACCGGCCGCGCAAAAGACTAGAGTTCAGAAAACCGATCGAACTGATCGAAAACCTCCTGTTGCAATGACCGCCTGAATCCGCCGAACCCTGAACGGACAGATTCTGCTCTCTTGCTTTACAACGACCACTAGGACAAGTTGCCTGCTAGCTGTACCCTCTGAGCATGAAAGGGACGGTGCCATTCAAAAGGCAGCCGAAGCCGGGGTTAACGCGGGCAGGCTTCCGGATTTCGCTCTTTCTTTGCTTCATCTCCTTTCCGGGCTTGGCATTGATAGCCATCGGACGGCTCTCCAGGCTGGGATTCGATCTCGTCGGATATGGCTTGTTGGCTGTCCTGATGGCTCTTGTGATCATGCTCGCCTATCTTCTCCGAGTTAGGCATCGGGAGAGTCACGCTTGGGACGAGGAAGAGGCACGACAGAAGGAGCGGGACCGCCGGGACAGGGCTTAGCTCACGGTTGGCCATGGCGTACAAGTCTCAGCTTTGACTAGCGATTCCGGAATCCCAATTACGGAACCTTGAACTGTCGTCGATTGACCTTCCCGAGGGCCGGCGGCTCAAGGACAGCTGACCCGCTCGGAGCGGTGTCAGGGTGTCTTTACCAACGGTCTCTGCAAGGTCAGCCTGACAGGTATGGCTAGATACCGTGGAGGGCCGGTCACCCATCGCGATCTGACGGGGCCCAAAAGGCGCTAGTCCGACACGACTGATCAGGCGTGGCAGCAAGAGTTGCTGCTCACATTACGGTGTATCCAGGAGATCCGGCAGAAATGTGACCACACCGAGTTGGGTACCGTGCGCCAGGCACGGAAGGCTGGACTGTCCTGGACCGAGATCGCGACTGCGCTTGGCGTGACTCGTCAGTCTGCGTGGGAGCGTTGGCGCGAGCTCGACAAGACGCTGGAGCGAGATTGAGGTACGCGGGATCTCAGTCTGCTCAAGGCCGCCAATTCGGCCTGCAACGCTCACCTTCCCTGTTAGGAATCGGGGGCCCGGTAGCCGTCGATCACTGGGCCCTTGGGTCGCGTTAGCCGAACCCTCAATGGGCAGCCGTTGAAGCAGATTCCATGCAAAACAGGACAGTCCCTAGAGAATAGGGTGATGGGAACAGCAACTATCGGCATCGGACGCTCTTCGCGCATCACCTTTGAGGAAGTTTCGAAGGGATCTGACGGAGAGCCGAGCAGCGTGCTTGTGGCCATTGAATTACAAAACTTGAGAGGGAACCGTCAAGTGGCGGCCCACTATGCAAAAGGCTTTCAAGACCTGTCGGATTTCTTTGAGGACTTGGCTGAGCATTGGGCTGGCTGGTTAGGAATCAAAACGTATGAATCCTTCGAGGGCGATCTGCTGCTTGCGGCCCGTCACACGGGCCACGTTGAACTGGGCTTTACCCTTCAGCACCCCTCCTTTCCAGAGACTTGGTGTGTACGAGGTGAGCTGATACTTGATCCTGGGGAGGAAATGACGAAAGCCAGCGAAGCAATCAAGAGTTTGCTCACCTAGGGTGGATTCGTTCCTGTCTCCTTAGAGGTTCGGCGGATTCAGGCGGTCATTGCAACAGGAGGTTTTCGATCAGTTCGATCGGTTTTCTGAACTCTAGTCTTTTGCGCGGCCGGTCGTTGAGTTCCTGGGCAACCCAGTCGAGGTCTGCGGCGCTGTGGATGCTCAGGTCCGTGCCCTTGGGAAAATACTGGCGCAGCAGGCCATTGGTGTTTTCATTGATGCCGCGCTGCCAGGGCGAGTGCGGGTCGCAGAAGAAGATCTCGATGCCGGTGTCGATCTTCACGGTTTTCCAGTCCTGCATCTCGATGCCCTGATCCCAGGTCAGGGAATGCCGCAGCGCCTCGGGGAGTGTCTTGATCTTCGCGGCCAGCGCATCACGCATCTGCTCGGCCTTGTACCCGTCCGGCAGATGCACGAGCATCGTGTAATTGGTGGTCCGCTCAACCAGCGTCCCAATCGCGGACTGATTCCCTTTGCCGATTATTAGATCCCCTTCCCAATGCCCCGGCACGGCCCGGTCCTGAACCTCGGGCGGACGCTCGGAAATGTTGATCATTCCCGGGATCCGGTTTTTGCGCTGGCCGGCCTTGCGGCAGGGCTGCCTCATAGCCCGCCCGGTGCGCAGGCACACGGTCAGATCACGCTTTAGCGCCCCGCGGGACTGCACGTAAAGGGACTGGTAGATCGTCTCGGGTGACACCCTCATCTCCGGCTCATCAGGGAACTCAACCCGGAGTCGTCCTGCAATCTGCTCGGGTGAGTACTTCTTTGTCAGGTCCTCTTCCACCTTCGCACGCAGCACGGTGTTCGTGTGCAGTTTCGCCGGTTTCGGACGCGAGGCCCGCTCATACGCCAGTGCGTGGGCCGACGTCGCCCGGTAGGGCAATCCTGCCACCGAGTTGCGCCGCAACTCCCTGGACACCGTCGAGGCCGAGCGACCGACCACGGCCCCGATCTGCCGCAGTGATTGTCCCTGGGCACGCAGCACCGCGATCTCCTCGCGCTGGGCGAAGGTCAGGCAACGGCCCTTCAGATCACGGCCCCGCCGAGGCCTGACGCCGCCCGCCTCAAGCAGGACCCTGCGCCCGGTACGCCGACTCGTATTGATCGGAGCAACGGCATCAGTGATGAAATCACCAGCCTGCATCCCGGCCCAAAAAACCTGCAAAAGATCAGGCCTCAAATGAATTGAATACCCCGCCATGACAACACCCATCCGCTAAGTGTTGCAATCACCGCAAGAACCCAAGGAACCCTGACTGGGACGACTCCTTCTCACTGCCTCGTCCTTAGTACTCGACCCTTAACACATGCGCCTTACCGACGGGATTGGTCCCTCCATCACAAGTAGGTCGCTTCCCGCGTGAAGGTATGCCCCTGTTAGTTCGGGGGCAAAGAATCGAAGTTGGGCTGGAACGCTACCGTCAGGCTGTGGATCACCTAGTGCTAACTCGACGCTGAAGTGCTCTCCTGCAGCAGGCCAATTCGGATCAACTTCCAAATCTCTTCCGTGTACGAATACCACGGTTGGAAAGTATGACGGTCCTGAGGGCGGGCCAGAACGTCGACCTCCATCCGCCGCCGCGACCCATTGAACGAGACATCGGGCATGCCATGCGAACGATTGAGTCATGGCAGAATCCTAACGCTGTCTAAAACGACCGTTTTCGGACCTATTTGAGTCCGGAGCGAGGAGCAGGCCTATGAATCGCAGCGGTAAATGGCGGCTTTTTCACAGCGCTATTTGTCGCTTGGAGCAGCCCGCAAGGGGAACCCTCTGCGGGGACATATTCAGTGTTAGTGTTCCGTGTCGTTGGAAATGGGACGTCCGCGTAACTAAGGGAATCAGCAGCACCCAGCGCCGGCCGTAGTATTTCGAGGTGACCTTTAGACCGCTTCTTCCTGGCGAAGTCCTCATCATGCGGACTTTACTTGACCGTGCGTTCGAGGCTAAGTGGAAGGAAGTCGATGTAGAGTCCTTGCGGGTTAGCGACATGGACGATGGAGGCATGGGTAGCCTTCTGTTCGACACCACAAAACCACACCGCATATTTGGTAGAGCACTATCGGAGGGCTGGTTCAAGGATGAAGACGGGTTCCCGGTGCTGGTTGCTATCTACCTCGACATGGAAGACGAGATCTTCGAACTCGACAGCTGGAAAGTTGACTTCTCACCCCGACGCCGACTGCCGGAATCCGAGGCGGAGATAGTTTCCGATCCGTCCGAGTTGGACTAGCGTCCTACAGACCTGTCCTATAAGAGGAACCTTGGGTTCTTGCGGTGATTGCAACACTTAGCGGATGGGTGTTGTCATGGCGGGGTATTCAATTCATTTGAGGCCTGATCTTTTGCAGGTTTTTTGGGCCGGGATGCAGGCTGGTGATTTCATCACTGATGCCGTTGCTCCGATCAATACGAGTCGGCGTACCGGGCGCAGGGTCCTGCTTGAGGCGGGCGGCGTCAGGCCTCGGCGGGGCCGTGATCTGAAGGGCCGTTGCCTGACCTTCGCCCAGCGCGAGGAGATCGCGGTGCTGCGTGCCCAGGGACAATCACTGCGGCAGATCGGGGCCGTGGTCGGTCGCTCGGCCTCGACGGTGTCCAGGGAGTTGCGGCGCAACTCGGTGGCAGGATTGCCCTACCGGGCGACGTCGGCCCACGCACTGGCGTATGAGCGGGCCTCGCGTCCGAAACCGGCGAAACTGCACACGAACACCGTGCTGCGTGCGAAGGTGGAAGAGGACCTGACAAAGAAGTACTCACCCGAGCAGATTGCAGGACGACTCCGGGTTGAGTTCCCTGATGAGCCGGAGATGAGGGTGTCACCCGAGACGATCTACCAGTCCCTTTACGTGCAGTCCCGCGGGGCGCTAAAGCGTGATCTGACCGTGTGCCTGCGCACCGGGCGGGCTATGAGGCAGCCCTGCCGCAAGGCCGGCCAGCGCAAAAACCGGATCCCGGGAATGATCAACATTTCCGAGCGTCCGCCCGAGGTTCAGGACCGGGCCGTGCCGGGGCATTGGGAAGGGGATCTAATAATCGGCAAAGGGAATCAGTCCGCGATTGGGACGCTGGTTGAGCGGACCACCAATTACACGATGCTCGTGCATCTGCCGGACGGGTACAAGGCCGAGCAGATGCGTGATGCGCTGGCCGCGAAGATCAAGACACTCCCCGAGGCGCTGCGGCATTCCCTGACCTGGGATCAGGGCATCGAGATGCAGGACTGGAAAACCGTGAAGATCGACACCGGCATCGAGATCTTCTTCTGCGACCCGCACTCGCCCTGGCAGCGCGGCATCAATGAAAACACCAATGGCCTGCTGCGCCAGTATTTTCCCAAGGGCACGGACCTGAGCATCCACAGCGCCGCAGACCTCGACTGGGTTGCCCAGGAACTCAACGACCGGCCGCGCAAAAGACTAGAGTTCAGAAAACCGATCGAACTGATCGAAAACCTCCTGTTGCAATGACCGCCTGAATCCGCCGAACCTTCAACGGGACACTGACTGCCGCTGAAGCATGGGCTAGGTGGCCCGATTGTGGTGTCGCCATTTCAATGCCCCGGCTATGGCTGTGAAGGCGAGAGCAGCAGCACTCCCAATGAGAACGACAAGTGTGAGGCTTATGTTGGCGGCCCCGGGCCATGGGGTGTATCCGTGCCTTTGGCCCCCGGTGTCGATCATTTCCGTGATGGACGTTCCCAGGCCGATGGCGGCCAGGGCGACAAGAGCCGTCCACAGGACAGCAGTGACTTGGCTGGTGAGGGGGCGATCTGTCGAATCTGCTTTCCTTGATGTTGCCATGGTTCGTACCTCCGGATCGTTGTGGATTCTGCTCCAGGTGATGTCCGCGAAGATTCCCCGGACCGCGCGGAAGGCAATCGAGCGATTGACTGCCTTGGCTGGAACGCCCCGCCGCAACGCGTCCGCCTGCTGTTCGTACATGTCTGAGATCAGTTCCTCGCGCCGGGCCTTGCCCTGACTGGGAGTCACATGACGGCCGTAGAAGTCGGCCCAGGACAGGACTGCCCTGGTGACTCTGGTGTCTTGGAGATCCTGGTAGTCGCTCATGCCTGCGCCGACCGGAAGGTCTGTACACGGGTAGGTGCTGCGGTAACGGACTGGACAGCATGCAGGGCAGTCTTGCCGTCTGTGGTGATGCGATAGAAGCGCCGCCTCGGACGGCGTTCTTTCTCAGCAATGCCGGGATCTTCCCATGTCGCTTCAAGAAGGCCGGACTCGGTCATGCGCGCCAAAGCTTTGTACAGCGTCCCGTGGGACGTCAATGCCTTGCCGTCATCGGCAGAGAGAGCACTCGCCAAAGCGAACCCATAAAGGACGTCACCTTTGGACTCAAGCTTCTCGGCGATCTCAAGAATACGGACCTCCAGCTGGAGCAGACTTCCCTGCTTTCGACGACTCATGATGAAAGAATAGGAAGATAACTTCCCTTAGTCAATGGCCAGGACCCGGCCCTACCGAAGGGCCATGCTTGGCGCAAGGCCGTCTGCAGCTCAGGCGCCCGCGAGAAGTCCCGAAAAAATCAGGGTTGCTGGGTGTCGGCTTGATGTATTCACATGGCGTGCGTAGTTTGTTGCATGTACATTCAGTTATTTGGAGCGGTGGCCCAGTGGGAAATCTCAGTTCGGCGTGGTCGCAAGTCGCGGCAGTGGTGAGTGCGGTGGACGCAGCCCTCAGTAAGTGGCTGACGGATACGCATAATGTCGGCCTGACCGACTACTACGCCATACTCCACCTAAGCAAGGCCTCAGACAGGGAACTGCGCATTAACGACCTCGCGCACAGGGTCGGCCTGAACCAGAGTTCGGTGACGCGACTCGTAGGACGACTTGAGGCCAAAGGGCTGGCAGTCCGGGACACGTGCCCGGACGATGGCCGGGGAGTCTACGCAGTCATCACCGATCATGGGATGAATGTCGTAAATACAATTGGCGAGTCCTACGAGACCAAGCTCGGCGAGCTGCTGGGTACCGCAGTCCAGGAACACCCGCACCTTAATCTCTTTGACCTGGATGGCGCGTTCGAAACCATCCGGAAACTTTTGTCCTAAATCCAACAGCGGCAAGCTGATTTTTGGCCGTATAGCTGCATGTACATACAAAAAGAGTTCAATATCTGACCCTTACCCGTATCTGAGGGCCAGGGGTACACAACGAATCGAAAGGAACAACATGAGCTGGTTCTATCTGGGAGTCGCCGTCATCTTCGAAGTCGCCGTAGGCATCTTAGCGAGCAAAGCAGAAGGCTTCACCAAACTTTGGTGGACCGTCGGAACCCTCGTCAGCGGCGCGATCGCCACCCTCTTCCTCAGCCTCGCACTACTGACCTTCGACGTCGGCGTGGGCTATGCGATCTGGACCAGCGTCGCCGGCGTCGGGATTGTCATTTTCGGTGCAACCTTCCTCGGTCAGCGCCTGAACTGGAAGAAAGGCCTGGGCATCGCTGTAGTCATCGGCGGGGTCGTCGGACTCCAACTCAGCGGCGCCGCATAACGCTCCCCCCACGCATCACCGTGAAAGGACACACCTAATGACCACAACAATCACCGCTCAAATCAACTCCGTAACGCAAACAGGTAGAAAAGCAGGATCCTGGTTTGTGCTTCTGCTGGCAGGAGTGTTCGAGATTGGCTACGCCCTCAGTGTGGCCGGAAGCAAGGGATTCACCGTCCTAGGCTGGTCTGTCTCAGCCTTCATTTTCTTCCTCTTGACTCTGTTCTGCCTCAGTGTTGCCCTCAAAACCATCGACGTAGGAATCGGCTACGCCGTGTGGGCCGGCATCGGCGCAGTTGGCGCTGCCCTTCTCGCACCCATCTTCTTCGATGAGGCCCTCACCCCGACTCGTGCCCTCTGGCTGGCCGTCATCATAGGCGGTGTCGTGTGGCTAAAGCTCGCCGATAGCGCAAAGCTGCAGCGAAACCGCGTGGAAGCAATCGACACCGAACCAGCTCCGTAGTCACCCGGCCCGAACCACCGCCCTCGGCGTGCTGCGTATCGCAGCCGCCGCGGGCGGCGCATTGTCACCGTGAAACCGGACATCCTGGTGCTGCGGTTGGAGCCCAGTCGATTTGCCCAGCCTTCACTACTGTGCGAGGGCTTTTTGCCAGATAACTTGATTCCGTCGAACGTAATCAGAAGCGGCATGCCAGTGCTCGCCGTGGCCGTTGAGATACATGTCGGACCAGGGCTGAAACCCGGTCTCGTGCGAGGACTTCAGCAGGTTGTACATGGCAGCTGTTCGTTTCGCCATAGCGGCCGGTAGTGCCTTGCGCAGGGCATCATCGGCTCCGTACCCGTCAACAACGGCACGTAGTCTCAACGCAGCTTCTTCCACCGGTTGGCCTTCGAAAAGCACGCTGAATGATTGCGCGGCATACGCCAGGTCCCATAGCCGCGTGCTGGGACCAGCGCCGTCCCAATCGATGAAGACCCAGCGATCGCCGATGATGAGGTTCCACGGGGCGAGGTCGTTGTGGCACATCAGGTTGGGGTTCTTGGTGGGGAGCAGCATCTTCCAACCGTCCAGAGTGGGAATGGCCACTTTTTCGCTCGCGTCATGGATTTGCCGGATCATCCGGCCAACCCGTAGCAAATCGTCTTGTCCGAGCGGTAACCGATCTATCGCAAGTGCGCCTTCCACGTACTCGACCACATGTCGACCATCCTCGTCCCGGCCTAGGGGCCGAGGAACATCGATGCCAGAGGAGTGGAGCGCGCCGAGATAGCTCTGTACAACAGAAGAGCTTTCCGACCAAGGTTTCCGGACGGTGTCACCAATGCGCACAACGCTTTCGGACGCATTTCCACCTGTCAGTTCTTGCTCGTCCTCAACCACTTCAGCAGCCTAACGGGAGGAAACCAAGCTTGCCAAAGACCCCATAGGACGAAGGGTTCACCAGAGGGTCACCCGGTGGCTGTAGTCGTGAGGCATAGAACCGTTTCGCCTGCCAGGATGGTCCTCCCTTAGAGGGTCCATCGCCCCACCCTTGGTGCCCGTTAGCCGAACCTTTAGCGGACGACTGGTTGGCCGTCACGGGCGTCAGACCCGAATTTCTGGACCAGCAGGATGGGCGACGAATTTCCTAAGATTTTTCTGCTCTTGTGAAACCTTTGTGAGGTTAGCGGACAATACAGGGCATGGGGAACGTTGAATCCCGTGAGGAAGGTCCTTGGTTTCGCAGCCGTAAGGTCCGACAGGCGGGGCCTGCCCGTGCCCGGAAGCCGAGACGGCTGTGGTTGGCAGCAGGGGCGTTGGCCGGCGCGGGGCTCGTGGGCGGCATGGCTGCTAGCGGTGCAGGGTTGTTCGGGGATCCCGGCAGCCAGCATGTAATGCCGCAGCCTTCCGCGCTGGCGACCTACAGGGCAGAGGATACACTGCGTGCCTTCGCGGGCCTGTCCTACGACTATGATCCGCTCCGTTCCCCGGAGGCGCTGGCAGCGCTGAGCCAGGTGATCGTGCAGGGAACTGTGGAGGGGGTCCGGGACGGAAGAACCAGCAACACGGGCACTGTTTCCGTTGTCCTGATCGTAAACACCGGCAGCGTGGTCAAAGGCGAACTGCCGCCGGGCAATGACGGCAACGTCTACCTCGAACTCCGCGGTTCAGGAAGCCCGGACCCCTCCTACTACACAAAAGCCCTTCCCAACGGAGCTGCAGTCGTCGCGTACCTGGTGCCCGCCTGGGACGGCACGCCCAAGGAAGGGACCGACGTGCGGATCGAGAACCCGCAAGCGGGCCGTCCCGACGGTCAGGCCCTATACCTTCCGGCAGGGCCGCAGGGTCTCGTCCTCCAGGTCGGAGAACAGGACGTCGTCTGGCCCCTCATCGGCGCACGGGCACCAGGGAAGATTGCCGATACGCTCCCAGGAGGGGACCTAATCCGGGAATAATCCTCATGCATAGACCCCAGCTGCGGGCAGACGGAGTGTGGGCTACGAGTCCTGTTTGGGAAACCCTGAACGGACCATTTCGGGCAGGCCATCCTGAACCGCACGCGATTTTACGGAGAATCCGTATCTCCTTCTTGCTGTTCCCTGTGTTGACGAAGAATGGCGCGACCCATGGGCAGCATGCAGAGGAGGAAGAGGCTACCTGGAACGCCGTAGGTAATCCATGGCGACCAACCTGTAAGCCCATACAAGAGGATGCCGACTAAGAGCACAATAAAGCCGCCGATCCCCATGATGAGTTTGAACCGCTCAATGAGGGACTTCTGATGATCGCTCTCCGTCATGCCTCAATCTAAGACGGACGATACGGCAATGGAAGTAACTTCCCGGAGCTCTACAACTGGCCGTGCGCCTTCAGGCGAATCCAAGCGTCGATACATAGCCACAGGCCCCTAATACAGGCGTTGCTTCGACCGACAGAGTCCGGGGTCCATAAACGGCGCAGCAGTTTGTGTGCAAAAACGGCCGTTTTCGGACCTGTTTGGTTCAGTGCGAGGATCAGGCCACAGAGCGCGGGGTTCCGGCGATCTTCTGTTGGTCAATTGGATTCAAGGATCGTTTCTGACCAGTGGGCGAACGTACGTCCAAGGAACCCTTTACGGGACTTTAGTTCTCGTATGCGGCCTTCTTAAGCAGTTTCATTGCACCAGTGAAGAAGCTGATTAAGAAAAGAGTTCCCACCACAACAGCCGTACCTCCGAACAACCGGGCAAAGGCGGGTGTGGACAGAAATGACTCTGCGTTCCCAGCGCCCCAGTGTTCTTCGCTCTTGATCGCTCGTGCGAGTCCATCAATAGAGTTGTTCAGGTTGGTCAGGAGGCAGATACCCAGGAGAACGCCAGCGAATCCGACGCCCCCTGACATCCATCGTGAAGCCTCGGGTACGCGTAGAAGAACGGGAATGATCCCGACAATGAAAACGACGATGAAGAGGACATACAACGATTTCAGGGGCTGCGGTAGCCGGGCAATAAACCGAAAGATGTTCATCGTTCACCCCCACTTGTTCAAGTACCGCTGCCGGGCAGTGGGCCAACGAAAAGCCCGTAAGCCAAGATTGCAACGCCAGCGCCCATGGCGACCCCAGCATTCAAGCGCCGCTCAAGTTTCATTCGTCGCCTGTAGCGTTCGGGGTCCTTGTCAGGATGATATCGGGCATATTTCCGGACTCCCATATCCTCAAACTGAGCCCCGAGCCAGAGCATGCCAAATCCGCAACAAACCAAGAAAACTCCGGCGAATGTTGTCCCAAACATGTTGTCCTCCAAGCCCAGTATCGCCGTGGATCCGCCATTCTGGCGAGGGCGCGAGAAGGTCTAGAAATCAGGAGGATCAGTCATTACTGATTCACCAGGGCGGTATTCGAAAACGGCGGTTTCCGAGCATAAGAGCTTCAGGCAGCGACACGCCTGTGAATCGCGGCGATAAGTGGCGGCATATTCGCGGCGCTAAATGTCGCCCCTGGTGCCCGTAAGCCCAACCCTCAGCGGGCCGTCTTAGGGTGTGTTCTCTCTTAATGCCCGGCTGTAGTCCTCACAGTTGTTCCGGACGTCAGCGGACACAACGAGGTGGCGGCGAGTCGGTCTCTGCGCAAAGTACCCCTTGTAAGGCAGAACAATGATGGTGTCGAGTCCGCTCTCCCACGCCGGGATGAGCTCCTGCAGACTTTGACGTTCCCCACCGTGGGGAAACTTGGGGACAAGGCTTCGGTCCCACGCCTGGTAGGCATCGCTATCCAGGCCTTCCCACCCATAGCGCTGCATCCAAGAGGGCGCCATGAAAGGGCTCAATCCATGATCAGGATCCTCGGCCTCTCGCATTTCTAAAGGCGTGGGATGGTGCGCCGGGTCCTCGATCTCGTACCAGGCCCAAGCTTGTTCCCAAGCCCTTTTCGAGCGCTTGTCCCACATCTCTGCATCAGCTGACGCAGGCATCCGGGAGCTACCGCAGTCAGGCACAGGATCCAGGGGCGGGATGTCCACATCTCCAGCAAGCGCCCAGGCCTGCCGGACAAAGAGCAAGAGAGTCAGGTGATGAGGATCATCCTTGACCGTAATCACCATGTCGTGCGGCCAGGGAGGTCGTCGTTTCGGAATTCTCCATTGCATTTGCGCTTGCCCCCATTCGGCCCACAGCCCAGTTGGCGGTAGTGGATTCAGCATCAGACCGACCCTTGAGCTCTGTAAACGACGGGCGTTCCATTGGAGGAACGTTGAGTGGGACGGCTGAGATGTAATACAGCAAGAAAGGTCAGGATCCGGGATGTTCTATTGGTCAAACAGGATTCAATGACCTCCCTGGACCCGGTCAGGTACGAAGCGGCTGGCCGCCCATTATCTGATCGTCAGACTCAGCACCAACCCCAGCAGTCCCAGGCAGAGGGTGGCGGTTCCAACGAAAATTACGAAGGCAGGACCAGGCGGGGAACCGGTGATTGTCGGCGGCGTCCGACCGGCTTTCTCATATCGCTGGGATGTCGTTTCGTATCGCTGTTGGATGTAGGCGGCCGCTTTGGAGCGGAACGCGAGTATGGCAATGCCCAATGGGATGAAGATAATGCCTAATGTAAGTGCGGCGAGCTGGAAAGGTGTCACGGGCTTCTCGTCACCAGTTGAGATTCAGGAATGATGCAACAATCAGGCCCAGCCCCATGAGGACGGCCACAACACCTACAGACCCCACCCTGCCAGGGGTGGAATTGCGGGCCGTGGGTTCACCGAGCCTGCCGAAGGAGGCACGCTGTGCGTCGGCATTAGTTCTGGCCACGCGGCCCCTATTGATGAATACGACGATGCCGATTACCAGGGAAAGCACTCCGATCAGCAGGGCCGGCCAGAAAACTGTCATGACGAGTTCCCCCTAACGTGCAATGCGGGTATCCGAACTCTATGCTTCACAAGTCCTGCAGCCAATGCCCCTGGCAACATCTAATCTACGGCCGTACTTTGATTTGGCGATCCGCGGTCCCCATTAGGGAACCCCGATCGTGCAGTTCCTTCGGTAACTCCCTTTGACTAGGGTGTTCTTGGGCTCTCCGGGATTGGTTGAAGTGGCATCGGCAGAGGAGTGGCGCTGATCATTTGATCCTTGGTCAGTGGAACAAAGCCTGTTCCGCAACCAGATGCGGTCGAAGAGTCGGGGGCCGGGACAATCGGTTCTGTTGTTTCGGTCGGAAGCCGTCCTTTCTCCGGGCATGGGTACAGGACGAGACTGCCACTGACTTCCGGGGACGGCTCCGCGGATGGCAGGGGCGGCTCTTGCCACTCTTCTCCAGCCCCGTTACCGCCGACGCTTCCGCAGGCACTGACAGAGAAAATCAGAGCGCACATGGCTATGAACAGCCGGATCTCCCTGGAACGTCCCATGCCCTGATTGTCCCGATACTCGCGCCATAAGAATAGGGGGCCAACGTATCAACCGCTGGTTCCATCCGGTCAGTATTCCCCGTGCTGTGACTTGTCAGCAGAAAGCGGCCTCTCTAATTGGCGATGCCACCGTCCCCGTTGGGGAACGCCCAACGGGACGAGTGGGGCGCCGATTAGGGGACTGCGGTGTTTCCCAAAAGCCCATTGAAATAGAGAATCACAAATGCGGCCACGAGAATCAGCGTGATGATGGGCATCTGCCACTTTTTCATCGCTTTGTCCTTCCACGGCCCCCTTACGGATGAGAGTACGATATCCCGCCAGCTGGCAACCGATGCTCAGGCTCCCATTGGGGAAATAGAGCGGACATGCTGCGGGGGGCCGGTCCCTTTGTGGGTGCACGCGCCACCGTTAGCCGCGGTGAAGATGTGCGGCCAGTCGCTGAATTTCGCGTTCAAACCTTCCGCCATCGGCCCAGACAGCGCCTCCTTCCTCTAGTTCGAACTGTATTCGACGGGAATCCCCCACTGCGGAGATCGAACATCGAATGTGGCCGCCTCCAAAGGTCCGCTTCATGATTGCTGTCAGCATCCCATCGACCATGGTCCGCTCGCTATAGCCATTTTCTTCCCCAAAAGCTTGGAAACAGCGTCGAAGAGCTTCCTCTGCGGAGAGGCCATGAAGGCTTATAAAGGCCTCGGTTCGCGACAGCGTTTTCAGTATTGAGAACTTGCCTCTAGACACAGCAGACAGGGTCATGATCCTCGTTGCCAGAGCCCGAGAGAAGATAGCCGCGCAAATAACGAGCACGACGAGGAATGGAATACCGGTCCATCCTCTCTCCTGCGTCCACAGCTGAGGCGTTACAAACGCGATCCCTGCCAGGCAAAGCAGTGATAGGAAAAGCAGGCCCAAAACACCCGGCCTTACTCCCTGAGATCTGGGTAGAGTGCTCATCGTTTACTAAACCACTGACCGAAGTATCGAGATGTTCGCATTACAAACCACCGCATCCTTGTGCCGTCGCTGTTCCATGTCGTGAGCTTAGTTTTGAAAGACATCAACGGCTACGGCTACCTTTGGCGATTCTGCCGGGAAGCAGCCATGGTTGAAGAGCCACCAGCGGTGCCAACCGCCTTACTGTCCCGTTAGGAGCCCGTCCGCATAACGTCCGTAAGCCGGTCCCTCACCGGTTATCGCACCATGCCCCACGGGGCCGATGCGACAGACCGCGCGGTTCCGAAGTTTCCGGATTCCCATAAGACCCGCCCGCAAAATTGCCCGGTGAGGGTCCCATATACGGTGCAGCAGTTTTGTATGCAAAAATGACCGGTCATGAACCGGCTAGTCGTCTGTCAGGTCCAAGGCTGGAAGAATCGATCAATCCCTGGAGGGCCTGGCGAGTGCTGACCAGTTCCGCGATTCTCTCGTCACGAGCGCGGAGGTGTTCAACCAAAGTTGGCACCGCGCAGAGCTCCAAACGCCCCGGATCGTGGATGCAGTCTAGGAGTTCGCTGATGATGCGTGTGGGAAGACCAGCATCCAGCAGCAGCCGAATGTGCCGGATTTGCTCGACCGCGGCGATTTCGAAGTGTCTCTGCCCGGTCGAGGAGCGTTCTGCCGAGATTAGGCCCTGATTCTCGTAGTAGCGAATAAGTCGGGGACTCACGCCGCTGAGAGAGGCGACTTCACCGACTCGGAGGAGCTTCCGGCCCCCAAGGCTTGCCTTTGACACTAGTGTCAACTCCTACATTTGCAGTTATGTCATTCTCGCTTACTTACTTCAACGGTCGGATTGCTACGGCTGAGGACCTTGCACCGTTGGCCTTCACAGGCTACTCCCACTTCACCGCCATGCAGGTACGCGACCGTTCGGTCAAGGGCTTGGACTTGCATTTGAGCCGTCTCCACACCGCCAGCAGCCTGCTGTTCGACCAGCACCTGCCGGATTCCCAGGTCCGTGAGTACCTGCGTGTGGCAATTGAGGCCGCACCGCCGGACTCGTCCGTGACGTGCTTCCTAGCCTCGCGACCCGGAGAGTTCATGCCAGCTGGTCCGGTGAGTGCTCTCGACGTCCTGATCAAGGTTTTTGAACCAGCGGAGCCACCCGCAGCCCCGATGGCCTTCGACGTGGCTCGGCATGAGCGCCACCTGCCGCAGATCAAGCATGTTGGCGAAGTCTCAAAGACGTTCTATCTGAGAAGGGCTAACGCGCGCGGCTTTGACGACGCCGCCTTCGAAGATGGGGCCGGTCGCATAAGTGAAGGCACGATATGGAATTTAGCCTTCTGGGATGGCGCGCAAGTTATCTGGCCAGAGGCTGATGTCCTGTCAGGCGTGACTATGCAGATCTTGGTTCGACAGCTCGAAGCCAGGGGCATACCCCAGCAGGCTCGACCGGTCCGTCAGTTCGATCTGACGGAAGGCATTTCAGCTGTGGCAATGAACTCATGGACCCCAGGCATCGCGCTAACACGTCTTGGCGACCACCAGCTAAAGAACGATTCGGCGTTGACGCGGCTCCTTCATGATGTCTATGCCGCTGAGCCACTGGTCAGAATTTGACGGCCGCATTCCTACGGTTTTCCGGAAAGACAACAGTCGTGCTTCGACGGGAAAGTTCATAATCGGCAATTGAAGCTCCAAAAGCCGATACTTGATATGCAATCTGCCACTTGCCTATCATGGAGCCATGGTCGATGTCTTCCGCGCTCTCGACGACGAGACGAGGCGCCTGGTTCTTGATGAACTGTCAGCGCGCGACGGCCAGACACTGTTCGAGATCTGTACCACGCTGGCAATGCGTCACGGCCTCACCCTCACACGTCAGGCGATCTCCCAGCATCTCGGAGTGCTCGAGTCGGCTGGCCTGGTTGTAACCGAGCGGCGCGGACGTTCCAAATTCCACTACTTCAATCCCCAGCCACTCGCCGAGATCACCGGACGATGGCCAACCGGAAAAGGACTGAACAATGAAAATTTCCCTGACGAGCCTGTTCGTTGACGACCAGCGGGCAGCCCTCGCCTTCTACACCGAGGTGCTCGGCTTCAAAAAGCGACATGACATCCCCCTCGGCGATAACTTCTGGCTAACAGTTGAGTCACCCGAAGTGGTTGACGGTCCGGAGCTGTTGCTGGAGCCGGCGGGTCATCCTGCGGTGAAGCCGTATCGGGATGCGTTGATGGAAGACGGCATCCCCCTCGCTCAGTTCTCGGTCGTGGACATCGAGGCCGAGTACAACAGGTTGACCAACAAGGGTGTGGTTTTCACCCAGCCGCCCACCGACATCGGCACCGCTTTCGTGGCCGTCCTCAATGACACCTGCGGCAACCTCATTCAGCTCATCGAAATGAAGCCGAAGTGGAACGAATCCAACGCCGGTTGAGGGGGGACAGGCGGCCTTAGGCTGCACCGTCAAACGCCGGCTGCACGGTCAAACAGCAGAGGAGTGCCCCGTCAAGGCCGCTTCCAGTGCCAGCCCCCATTTGACGACGGCGGCTCCACACTCGGCGCTTTTGGGTTCCAGCCTGCTTTTGGGCCCTACCACCTGCAGCGCAGCCAGCACCTCGCCGCGGAAGTCATGAACGGGGACAGCCAGGGAATACAGGCCGGGTTCTGCTTCCTCATCCACCACTGAATAGCCGCGCTCGCGGGCAGCGTGAAGCCGCTCGAGGAAGTCGTCAACGCCGGCAGGGGTCTTGGGTCCATGCTTCACGAACTCGGTGCGGCTGAAGACCGTCCGGACCTCGTCGTCGGTAGCCTGCCATAGCAGGGCCTGGCCGGCGTCACTGCAGTAAGCGGGGTAGGGCCGGCCGATCCACGAGCCGATCATCTTGCTGTCGGCCGGAACGCGTTCGCCGATCGTAACCGTTGAGTCGCCGCTCAGAACGCCCAGAAAGCAGCCTTCTCCGGTGTCTTCGACCAGACCTTCCAGTGCCGTCAGCCCATCTGTCCGCAGCCGCTGCTCAGTGAGTGCCCGCGCATCAGCGTACAGTCCCCAGTGCAAGGCATAGGCGCGGCGCTCGCCCCTGATCAGGAAGTCCTCCTGCAGCGCCGCCTTGAGCCCGCGCGACACCTGACTGCGGTCTTTGCCGAGATCTGCGGCGACGTCGGCAACAGTGGCGCCCGCACTGCCGGCGGCATGCCGGGCACTCACCGCGAACACCACGTTCATCCCACGGCCCATGCTTGAGTTTTTCGGCATGGGCCGAGTCTAGCCAACGTTGGTGACTGTTAGCTGCAGAGGTCAGTGGATGGCAAAGACCCTGGCAGGGAAGCCGCTGCCACCTTGGGGTTTGGGCCAGGTGGCTACGATCGCCGCGCCTGCTTCGGGCAGGGACTCCAAACTGGCGAGAAGCTCAATTTGCCAGCGCCCTTGCGCCAGGATGTAGGTTTCGAGACTGAAATCCGAGCGGGACGTTGCCTGACCCGGGTCCGTATCTGTTTGTTCGTGCCCGATTGCACGGATATTCCGCTCTTCCACCAAAAAACGCAATACCTCGGCGGACCATCCGGGCGTACGGCTGACGCCATCGGCATCCCGGTTGGCCATGGCCTCTCCATCAGGCCAGCGGCTGCTCCAGCCACTGCGCAGAGCCACAAACGAATCCTCCGGGATCCGTCCATGCCGCTCTTCCCAGGCTTCGACGTCGGCGAGGGAGGGAGTGGCGTCCGGGTCCGCGTCCACCCGGTCACTGATGTCCAGGACCACGAGGGGCAGGATCATTTCCTGCACGGAAATGTGGTCCAATGTCCGTCCTGACCGGATAAAGTGCGACGGCGGATCGACGTGGGTGCCCCACTGCCCAACGATGGTGTACTGGTGCGCGGTAAACCCGTCCCCGGCCTCAAGATCAAAAAGATTGGTGCGGACTTCGTCGGGAAATGCCGGGAAATGGGGTTGCCCAGGGTGGAAGGCGTGGGTCAGATCGGTGAAAGTCCGGCCGGCCAAAACAGTGCTAAGGCCTTCCCATGTTCCTGTAGTGCGGTCATCGGTGATCGCTGCGCTGATTGTCATGCTGCAACCCTTCCTGTCACGAATGTGGAGATGTTGAGTGCTTCCGAGACTTCAAGAACCGGGACTTCCCATGGGTGGATAGCCACGACTCTTTCGACAATCCGCCCGACGGCGTCGTCGGAAAGGTCCGCGTCGATGTACGTGGTCAGCAGGAAGGTGGGGGAGACGCTGCGTTCGCCGACCGTGCCCATCGTTGGATTCGCACCTTCGCCTACCGTGAATCCCTCGAAACCAAGGCCCGACTCAAAGACGTGGTGGTACATGCCGAAGTCTCCAAGTTCAGGCATTTCCCGAAGAACGGCTAGAAACGCGGCCATCCGGGGGTCCTCCTCGAACACCTGCGTTTCGCCGGCAGCGAGCCGCGCGAGGATCTCCCGCTCGATTGGCCAATGGATGCGCAGTTTCCGCACTCGCTTCATGCCCGAAATTCCCATGTGATTCCTTTTTCCTGTGGCCAGGCCTTGCCTGGGAACGCTCCTGTGCGTTCACTTGTGCCTTCATGGTGACACACCTCACTGATCATAACAAGCACGTACATATGTTCATTATGCACACATGATGGAAACGCAGGCGCTCCAAAAGCAAGGAAGAGCCAGATGTGCCACGAGCAAAAAGGAAAAGGGGCTTAGAAGCCCAGTTGCGCGGCGACCTGGAGGAGAAGCGCTTCCGAACCCATCGGCCCGATGAGCTGGATTCCCATAGGAAGGGAAGTTCCTGACGTTTCATCAGTCCAGTGGACGGGCAAAGTGATGGCAGGGAGTCCGCAGGCATTGACCATCGATGACCACGGCGCGTACTCGCACTGCCGGCGGTAGTCTCCGTCGGCGTCGCCCGCCCACTCGGTTGGCCAGGGCCCGTCTCCATGCGTTCCAGTGAACCAACCCACGGGCCTTGGCGTCTGCGCCAAAGCCGGAGTCATGATGAGATCCCACGCCGCGTACTGAGCGATGGTGTCACGCTGGAACTGGCGCAGAAAACCCACCGCTTCGGCGAGCTTGGTGGCGCTCCGCTGCTGGGCCCGCCGCCTGAACGTCCGGGTGAGCGGGGTCAGGAGCGGCTCGCGCCGTGGGCTGATACGCGCGGCACCCACTCCGGCAGTCCAGGCAGTGGTGAACGCATCCGGGTAACGGTTGTCATAGCGGATGGCTGCCTCCGACGTCGAATGTCCTGCCGCCTCCAGCAGCCTCACCCCCTCAGCTAGAGCCTCGAGGGCCTCCGGGTCTGGAGTGAAAGGGAAAATGCCCTGCCACGGGCTGTCCAGGCTGATGCCAATACGGAGCTTTCCGGGTTCTCGTTTCAGTGTTTCAAGATAGCCCCCCGCGGGACCCCTCTGTTCCGCGGCGTCGGGCTTCAGGGGGTCGAGCGTCAACGCGTCCAGCATGAGCGCCGCGTCCTCGGCCCGCCTTGCAAGGGGGCCCGTGACTACCAGGCCCGCCGGGTCGCCGGTGCTTTCCCCCGCTGGCACCAGCCCGCGCCCAGGCTTAAGTCCGACAAGGCCGCATGCTGCAGCAGGAATTCGAACGGACCCGCCGCCGTCGGTCCCGGGAGCGAACGGGACGAGCCCTGCTGCTACCGCCGCGGCGCTGCCACCGGAGGAGCCACCGGAACTCCTGCTCATCGCATAAGGATTGCGCGACGGCGGCGCGACCCTGTTTTCGCTGTAGGCCGTCAGCCCGAACTCGGGAACCTGCGTCTTTCCGAGGGAAATGACTCCCTGCGCCCTGAGTGCTGCTGCCAGTACTCCGTCAGCAGGAGCCGGCCGGTGATCCAGCGCAGCGCTTCCGTGAGTGGTCACAACACCGGCCACGTCCGTCAGGTCCTTGAACGCTACCGGCACGCCATGGAGGAGTGGAAGGGCATCTGCACCGGAATCATTGGCCGTCCGCGCGTAGAGTTCATCAGCGGCCGCAGCGTCGCGCATTGCCTGGTCGGCCGTCACCGTGATGAAAGCACCCAGCCCCTTGTTCCGTGCCTCGATCCGGCGAAGGTAATGTTCCGTTGCTTCCCTGGCGGACAGCTTGCCCTCCGCGAGGGCGTCCCGCAATTGCACAGCGGAGAGTTCATGGAGGTCAGCCACGACAGGCCGTCCTTGTGATGGTGGCTCTTACCGGCACGCGATTCTCCTTTGCGTTGTCCACAGAAAGCGTAACGTGGCACCTGCTGGGGGATGGCTCCGGCTGCTGGCGATACGCTGGAGTCAGACCTAGAAAATCCAGGAGAGGACTCCCATGAGCGATTTCGAAACCGTAAAAGTGAATGACATTCCTACCGGTGCCCGCCTTCTTGACGTGCGGGAGGACTATGAGTGGTCAGCCGGGCACGCTGAATCTGCGCTGCACATCCCGTTGGAACAGCTTCCCGCGCGCCTCGATGACCTGGATCCGGACGAGGACCTCTACGTTATTTGCCGTACCGGCGGACGCTCCTTCCGCGCTGCCCAGTGGTTGGTGGGCCAGGGATATTCCGCTTTCAACGTGGCGGGAGGCATGGACCAGTGGCTTGAATCCGGTTTGCCTTTGGTCTCCGAGAGTGGCCTCAAGCCCGTCATCCTGTAGTCCCTCTTCCGCCTCCACCCGTTCAACTGAAGGATTGCCGATGTCCGCAGTTCCCGTTACCTACACCTTCCTGGGCCCCGAGGGTACCTTCACCGAAGCGGCCCTGCTGCAGGTTCCGGGGGCTGCCGATGCGATGCGCATCCCGTCGTCGAACGTCAACTCGGCCCTGGACAAGGTGCGGGACGGATCCGCCGACGCCGCAATGGTGCCAATCGAAAACTCTGTGGAGGGCGGTGTGACGGCCACGCTCGATGCCATAGCCACAGGGGAGGAGCTGCGGATCATCCGTGAGGCCCTTGTTCCCATCAGCTTTGTGCTTGTGGCAAGGCCCGGGGTGAAAATTTCGGACATCCGCAGCATTTCCACGCATGGACATGCCTGGGCGCAGTGCAGGCTGTGGGCCGAGGCCAATATTCCAGGTGCTGAATATATTCCCGGCTCCTCCACTGCTGCAGCGGCGCTCGGCCTGCTAACCGACGACGGCGTCCATTACGACGCCGCCATTTGCGCCCCCATTGTGGCTGAGGAGCAACCAAGCCTGCAGGTACTGGCAGAAAACATCGGGGACAATCCTGGAGCTGTAACACGCTTCGTACTCGTCAGCCGGCCTGGTTTACTGCCGGAGCGCACGGGCGCAGACAAGACGACTGTGGTGGTGCCGCTGCCGGAGGACCGTCCTGGAGCCTTGATGGAGATTCTGGACCAGTTCGCTACGCGGGGAGTGAACCTGAGCAGGATCGAGTCACGCCCCACCGGACAGTATCTGGGGCACTACTTCTTCAGTATCGATGCTGACGGCCACGCAGCGGACGCCCGGATGGCGGATGCCCTAGCAGGTCTGCACCGGATCAGCCCCGCAACACGCTTTCTTGGCTCCTACGGCAGGGCAGACGCGCAAAGCCCGGTGGTGGAGCCCCACACCTCGGACGAAGCATTCCAAGCGGCGCATGCATGGGTACAAGGAATTCTCTCAGGCGCATCTGTAAGCCCGGATCCGGCCCCTGAGGCTTCGCGCACAGCGTAGACAAATGCCGCTTATGGCACTTCCGCCCCTGCTGAACTGTGCGTATGCTTGCCAGATCAATGGGGGAAACCTCTACCGGAGGGAGCGGGACATGTCAGCAGCCAGTACCGAGAATGACGGCCAAGGGATGATCGTCAATCCGAAGCCGCGTGCCGAAAACCAGGACTGGGACGGCGATGAGGCAGACCGCGCCGATCGACTCCGTTTTGAAGAAGAGCAGGCCATGATTCGCGAGCAGACCGAAGCCCGTGCGGCAGCGAAGGCAGCCGCGGAAAAGCTGGCCGCTGAAGCAAAGGGATCCGGCTCCTGAGAGCAGCCTTGACCTTATAGGGGAAACCAGTCCCGGAAGGTGACCTGATTTCAGGGGCGCCGCGCGCTAGAGCGTAGAACCGTCTGGCATCCAATGCGCCGCGGAGGTGCCCTTGACCCGGACCAGCAGTGACCGGGGGTCAACCCTGACAGTTACCGAGGTGGCCTCCCCTGACGGATCCCCGTCCAACTGGGTAGGCATGGGCTCAGCGCAGCGGATCACTGCCTTGCCTGAGCGGTAGTAGGTCATCACAGGTAGATGCCGCTTGTGCTTGAAGACGATCTTCGCATACATGGCCACCCAGCCGATGGCGCTCCGCGGACTCATGACCACAACGTCGAGCATGCCGTCGTCGATCATGGCCTGCGGGACAAAATCGATCCCGCCAGGGATGAGTCCGCAGTTCGCAAAGAGCAGGCTTCGGATTTTCCGTGTTTGCTCCGGCTGGTCATCCAGGGCGATGGACACCTTCTTACGTCTGCCCGGCATGTGGCGAACGCCGGCCTCCGTGTAAGCCAACCAGCCGACGGCCCTCTTCAGCCCGTCATTGGTATCGCCAAGGATCTCCGCGTCCAGGCCGATCCCTGCGATCACCAGGAAGGTGTGTTTGGACGAATGCCCGGTCCGTGAATTGACGATGCCCATTTGGGCCGTGTCAATGAAGCGTTGATGGCCGAACAGTGCTGTGTCGATACTCCCGGCCAGGTCATAGACGTCCAGGTCCAGGTTGCGGGCCAGGAGATTTCCGGTTCCCAGCGGTACCAGGCCCATGGGGATCTTGCTGCCGGCCAGCGTCTCAGCCACAACCCGGACGGTTCCGTCGCCGCCGCCCACCAGAACGACGTCGGCCGCGTACGCAAGCGCCGCTCGCGCCTGTGAAAAGCCGGGATCCTCAATGGTGGTTTCAAAGAAACGGGGTTCATCCCACCCGGCGGCGAGACAGGCTCGTGTGATGGATGCGCGCGCTTCCTCGGACTTGGCCTTGATTGGGTTTAACACGACCGCCACTTTTTGCTTTTCCAGGCCAGGGTGGTGGGCCTCTTCGCGCACGGCGCTGCGGACATGCCGTTCCTTTAGCTTGCGCACACCCCACCAACTGGAGAAGGCGAACGCCAGCGCGCCGAGGGTGATGAGGTAGATCAGCAGGTCGCTCATTGTGCTCCAACAGTATCCCGGCCCGGAGGTTCGCCAGGGCCCGCGTCGGTGTGCGTGGTGGATTAGATACTCTTGTCTGGTGATCGACGTAAAAGACCTCAGCGACAATCCGGACAAGTTCCGTGCCAGCCAGCGCGCCCGCGGCGCCGACGAATCCGTAGTGGATGCGATCATTTCGGCTGATTCGGCTCGCAGGGCGGCTCTGATTCGCTTTGAGAACCTGCGCGCCGAGCAGAATGTCTTTGGCAAGAAGGTGGCCCAGGCCAAGGGCGAGGAAAAGCAGGCCCTGCTGGCTGAGGTCAGGGAACTCGCCAACTCCGTGAAGGCTGCCTCCGCCGAGGCTGACGCCGCCCAGGCCAAGCAGGAGGAGCTGCTGCGCAGCATCCCTAACCTGATCGAGGACGGTGTTCCCGAAGGCGGCGAGGATGACTACGTCGTAGTCAAGACTGTCGGCACTCCGCGTGAATTCCCGGACTTCGAGCCCCGAGACCACCTGGAAATCGGCGAGCTGATTGGCGCCATCGACATGGAACGCGGCGCCAAAGTCTCCGGATCCAGGTTCTATTTCCTCCGCGGAGTGGGCGCCCGGCTCGAAATGGCCCTCCTGCAGATGGCCATGGAACAGGCCATCGACGCCGGATTTGTTCCCATGATTACCCCTACCCTGGTGCGCCCCGAAACCATGCAGGGGACCGGCTTCGATGTTAAGCACGACGCCGAGATCTACCGCCTCGCCGAAGACGACCTTTACCTTGTGGGAACGTCGGAGGTTGCCTTGGCGGGGTACCACGCCGACGAAATCCTCGACCTCTCCAATGGTCCCGTCCGGTACGCGGGCCAGAGCTCCTGTTACCGCCGCGAGGCGGGATCGCACGGTAAGGACACCCGCGGGATCATCCGTGTGCACCAGTTCAACAAGGTGGAAATGTTCATCTACACCACGGTGGAGGAAGCCGCTGCCGAGCATGAGAGGCTTCTGGCGTGGGAAGAGGAAATGCTGGGGAAGTGCGAGCTGCCGTACCGGGTCATTGACACTGCTGCCGGCGACCTCGGCATGTCCGCCGCCCGGAAGTTCGACTGCGAAGCCTGGGTTCCCACGCAGGGCGCCTACCGGGAGCTCACCTCAACGTCCAACTGCACCACGTTCCAGTCCCGGCGGCTCAACATCCGTGAGCGCACGGTCAATGAAGAAGGCGTCTCCAAGGGAACGCGTGCGGTCGCAACCCTCAACGGAACCTTAGCCACCACCCGCTGGATCGTAGCCATCCTGGAGCACCACCAGAACGAGGACGGTTCCGTCAACGTCCCGGTGGCCCTGCAGAAGTATCTCGGCGGCCTCGAAGTCCTGCCGGTGCTGTAGTCGGTTACCTACGAGCGGACCGGCTGGGCTCTGGAGTCCTCCGGCGATGCTGTCAGTTGCACGGGTTCCGGTCGCGATGCCCTGCTCCGGATCGGGACAGTGACGCCGGTGCGGGCTGACTCGAGCACCGACTCCATCACCTCGAGTACGTGATAGGCCAACCTGCCGCCGGCGCGCGGTTCTTCTCCCGGCGGTGTTAGTGCGAGGTCTGCGATGCCGAATCCTCTGCCGGAGTCGATGTACCCGGCCGATACCGGTAGAGTCTGCCAGGAGTCGGCACCCAGCGTGAAAAGTTCGACATCTCCGTCAAAGAGATTCGGGTCCGGGATGGCCAGGGAACCGCGCTCGCCATGGACTTCGATGTTTGACGCCTTCGTCCTGACGGCGTCGAAGCTCATGACGAGCGTGGACAACGCCCCGCTTTCGTGGGTCAGGACGCCGGTTACATGGGAGTCGATGCTGACCGGTATCACCTCTCCCTGCCGTGAGCCGGAACCGATAGTGCGTTCGGCACGGGTGTGGCTGGCCGCGCCTGTCACCGAGACCACCGGCCCCAGCAGGGTGACCAGGGCACTGACGTAGTAAGGGCCCATATCCAGCAGGGGACCGCCGCCGGGTTGGTAATAGAAGTCGGGGTTGGGGTGCCAGCGCTCGTGGCCCGGGGTGACCATCGTGGCGGTCGCCGAAATGGGCGTTCCGATCAGTCCGTCGTCGATCGCTTTACGGGCTGTCTGGATTCCGGTTCCGAGAACGGTATCCGGGGCGCAGCCGACGGCGACGCCCGCTGCTTCCGCTGCTCTCAGTACCTGACTGGCTTCGGCAGTGGTAGCTGCCAGCGGCTTTTCCCCGTAAACGCTCTTGCCTGCGGCAATCGCCTTGAGTGCGACGCCGGCATGGGCGGCAGGGATGGTCAGGTTCAGGACCAGGTCAACGTCACCGGCGCCGATCAATCCGTCAACGGTCAGAGCCCGGACGCCGTCGTTATCATCGGCTACAGCCTGGGCCCGTAACGGGTCCAAATCCGCTACTGCCACGAGTTTGATGGCTTCCAGGCGGTGGAAGGTGGCGAGGTACTGGGCAATGATGGCCCCGCAGCCGATAATTCCGACGTTTATCGGCTTGCCCACAGAAGGCCCCTTTCGATGATGGTGCGGACATTTCTGTCCCGGAGAACTTCCAGATTGTGGCCCGGAGTGGAGACGAAGATCCGCCCCTTGCCCCATTGACGCGTCCAGATAGCGGGCGATATCACTTCGCGGTTCCAGGGATCCCACTCACGGACCTTCTGTGTCGTAGTAGCCAAAACGTCAATGTAATCGTCCGCCAGAACCCAATACTGTTCGGTGACGAGGTCGAAATCGCCGATGCCTCGTGTGACGGGATGGTCCAGGCCGGGGAGCATGTTGATGGTGTACGGAACATAGTTGTCGTTCTGTTCCCCCGTGCGTTCGTCAGGGTGTTTGCCCGGATGGCAAGCGAATTGCCCTCCTATGAGGTGGAGGTAATCGGAGGTGTTCCGGTAAGAGTCGGCGATTCCTCCGTGCCACCCGGCCAAGCCGGTGCCGTTTTCGACAGCGGTGCGGAGCCCTTCGAATTCCTCTCTTTCAATGGTGGACATGGTCATGCATTGCATGATGAGGTCCACACCGGCGAGGTAGCCGGCATCGACATAGATCTTAGGGGATTCCTCCACCCGTACGTCGTAGCCGTTCTCTTTCAGATGTGGAATGAAGAGGTCTGTCGCCTCGACCGGTTGGTGTCCGTCCCATCCGCCGCGGACCACCAGCGCTGTTTTCGCCTCTGTCATCTCAGACTTCGTGCCAGCGGCTGGCGGCGGCAGCGCTCGATTCGACGGCGCCGAGTACCCGCTGCACCTGCAGGGCGTTGGCGAAGGATGGTTCCGGCTGGCGTTTCCCGGCAATCGCGTTCACCAGGTCCACCACCTGGTGGGTGAAGCCGTGTTCGTAGCCGAGACCGTGGCCCGTGGGCCACCAGTTCCCCACATAAGGGTGTTCCGGCTCCGTGACCAGGATCCTCCTGAAACCGGCGTCCGGCGAGTCATCATCGTCATAGACGGAGAGGACGTTCATGTCCTCGAAGTCGAAGGCGAGGGATCCCTTTGTGCCGTTGAGTTCCAGCCGCATCGCGTTTTTCCGGCCCAGGGCGTAGCGGGTGGCTTCGAAGACGCCGATGGGACCATTCGCAAACCGGGCGGAGAATATAGCGGCGTCATCAACCGTTACCGCGCCCCGTGGAGCTTCTCCCGTAACGTCGCCGTGGCCGCCAAGGCCGACCCGGTCACCGGCAAGCGGGCGTTCAGTGACGAAGGTTTCCAGCAGCGCCGACACGCCCGTGATGTTCTGACCTGTGACCCATTGTGCGGCGTCGATGATGTGGGCGCCGATATCGCCCAGCGATCCGGACCCTGACTTCGCTTTGTCCAGCCGCCACGTCATAGGGGCGTTTGCATCGCTGAGCCAGTCCTGCAGGTATTGTGCGCGGACCTGGCGGATGGTTCCGAGGCGGCCCTCATCCACCATCCGTTTGGCCAGCGACAAAGCCGGAGTACGTCTGTAAGTGAAGCCGCACATGGAGTAGATCCCGCGGCCGAAGCCGGCTTCTGCTGCCTGGGCCATACGTTCTGCTTCGGCCACTGAGTTTGCCAGCGGCTTTTCGCAGAGCACGTGCTTTCCGGCTTCAAGTGCGGCGACCGCGATCTCGGCATGTGTGTCGCCAGGAGTACAGATGTCAATCAGGTCAATGTCGTCACGCTCGATCAGGCGCCGCCAATCCGTTTCAACCGAGGTCCAGCCAAGCTTCTCTGCTGCTGCCGTGACGCCTGTCCGGTCGCGCCCGGCCACGGCCGTAAGCTCCGGCGCAAGCGGCAGGTCGAAGAACCGGGGTGCGGTCTGCCATGCGTGGGAATGGGCGGCGCCCATGAAGGCATAGCCCACCATTCCCACCCGTAATGGCTGTGCGGAAGTCATCGAATACCTTTCGTGAAAGCTCGGTCAATGTTTGTCTTGCTTTGGCTGAATTGATCCTGAACTCCGCGCCCAAAGCTCCGAAAAGTTTCGCCAGGATAACGGGAGAGTGAGATAAAAGTAATCGTGAGCACAGGGGTTGGTCAAGCCTTTCGGCAACAATTACATGGCAGTTGATTGACGTTCAGCGGTCCCACTGCAAGACTTACTCGTCGAAATATTTCGAAGTTCTAGGAGTGGCTATGCCTGCCATTGAGCCCAAGCCAAAACTGACGCTGGCGGCAGTTGCTCGCGAGGCAGGGGTTTCTGCGCCGACCGTATCCAAGGTGATCAACGGACGCAACGACGTAGCGGAGGAAACCCGCTCCAAAGTCATGGCGGTGCTGGCGCGGACCGGGTACAAATCGCCGCTTCAGCAGCGCAGGAGCCTCACCGGCAGGCAGGCCGTCGAGGTGGTCCTTGACTCACTGAACACCGCCTACGCAATCGAGGTCCTCAATGGAATCCTGGAAGCAGCGGGGGAGTCGAACATTGAGGTCCTGCTCAAAGTCACGAGTAAGCAGGGCGCCCCGCGGCTGTCTGCGGAACAGCGCGCCGCCCGGATAATCGACGAAGGCCGCTGCGGAATGATTGTGGTGACATCCGCCTTCAACGAGGCCCAGTTGGATGCCTTCCGCCGCAGGGGAGTACCCACCGCAGTCATTGACCCGTTCAATCCGCCTCCCGGCGATGTGGTGAGCGTTGGGGCCACCAACTGGGCAGGCGGCAAAGAGGCAACCTCCCACCTGCTTGAACTTGGACACCGCAGGATTGCTTACTTGGGCGGGCCTGACGGCGTCGAATGCAACCAGGCGCGGCTCCATGGATATTTTGCCGCTATGGGGGCAAGCAGGGTAACGGTGGATGAGCGCTCTATCATTTCCGGATCTTTCCGGTCCGAACACGGAGTTGAGGGGCTGAAGTCCCTGCTTCAACTGGAACAGCGACCCACCGCCATCTTTGCCGCAAATGACAGCATTGCCCTGGGTGTGCTTGCCGAGGCGCGTCGGCAGGGAATTCGGGTGCCGGACGACATAAGTCTGGTCGGATTTGACGGCACCTCCCGGGCGGAGGAGTCCGTGCCTGCCCTCACTTCAGTGGCTCAGCCGCTGCAGGAGATGGGACGCGCCGCTCTGCGGTCCATCCTCAGCCAAATGCACGGAGAAGCGCTGAGTTCCCGCAGGGTGGAGCTGGCTACGCACCTCGTAATCCGTGAATCCACGGCCCCGCCGCCAGCTGATGCCTAAGAACATCCCAAGGCTTACTGAATCGCCGTCGCCTGTGACCACACAGCCTGCCATTCACCGTCGTTCAGCTCGTAGGTATCGGTGTGCCAGTATCCGGTCCGGGCAACGCGATGACCGCTGAAGATGACTTCGAGATCTGCCTGGTATCGGACCGTCGCAAAGGGCCCGGAGTGCCGGACGTTAATGAGCCCCGGCTCCCAGGAGACGTAGGAGATCTGGCCCGTTGCAATGGCTCCCAGGCACTGCTCTTTGTTGAGGAGCGCCCCGATCGGTGTAACGAGTTGGAAGTCGCTTGAGTGCAGCGGATCAGCAGTCTGAATATCGCCGCCGACCAGCGCTTTGAGCCGGGATCGTTCGACGCCGCGGATTCGTTCCGCTTCGAGGTTGGCTTCTGTGCTCACTCGGCTGTCCAATCGTGTGTGGCGGGATGTCTTCCCGTTCGCGTTTCGACAGATTGACACTTTGTGCCCAAACTGTCAATGTTTTTATCGTGAGTTCTTCTGAATCGAAGTCCGATGGAATTCTGGACGCGTCGCTGGCTGTGTTCTGCCGTTACGGATTCCGGAAGACATCCATGCGCGACATCGCCGAGGCAGCCGGAATCTCTCGTGCCGCGGTCTATCTGCATTTCAAGAACAAGGAAGAAGTGTTCCGGGCCGGCTCCATTCGCGCCCACGGGCAAGTAATGCACGCCGTCGAGCGTGAGTTGTCACGGAATCTGGAAGTTTTCGAACGGATTGAAGCTGCGCTTTCCACCTACTTCGCAGGCCTGCTGGAAGAAATCAGCGGGAGCCCTCACGGGTCCGAGCTCTTTGATGCAAACGTGGAACTGGTCGGCGACGTCGCACACGAGGCGCGGCAACGGCTCGTCCGGCTCATCGCCACTGCCCTCAGCGAGGCTGACCATTCCGGCGAGATAAAGCTGGCGAATATTGGCGCTTCGAGCGAACAGCTGGCAACCCTGATTTTCGCCACGATTGATGGCCTCAAAAATGCCGGCGCACCTGCACTGCCGGGACGGTCAGGGCTGGCTCTGCAGCTGCAAATGATGGGGGCATCGCTCGGAACTACTCAATCATCTGCAGGGAGGCCCCGCTGAGCCCCCGCTCGGAGAAAAGTTCGAGGGCAGCAGCAACCACTCATTTGGCCACTCGTTAGCGAACACAAGATGAATCTGTGGTCTGCGTCCTAGCGAGGACCGGGGGCGTCTGCTCTACTAGATAAATGAGTACATTGACTGAAACCTCAGTCGCTGGCAACGATGACCGGCGAAATGAAAATAAGAGAAACAAACTGACCGCCTTTCTGCCCGATGCTGCCAGCCAGCCAACGAGCCAAAAGGGCAACGGCCACGGGCACAACGGCAGCAACGGTTTCAAACACAAGCTGATGGTTGCCCTGGACGTGGACGGCACCCTGGTGGACCACGATGGCCACATGTCCGCCCCAGTCCGGGAAGCGGCCCAGGCCGTGGTTGCGGCCGGTCACGAAGTGATGATCGCTACCGGCCGTTCGCTCAACGCCACGCTTCCCATCATTGAGCAGCTTGGAATTGAGACCGGCTACGCCGTGTGCTGCAACGGGGGAGTGACCCTGCGGCTGGACCCCGCCCACACCGACGGCTACAAGGTCCTCCACAAGGCAACGTTCGACCCCGGCCCTGCACTCCGCGCACTGCGGGAACGTCTCCCCTCGGCCAAGTACGCGCTGGAGGATGCCGACGGTAATTTCCTGTCCACGGAGCGGTTCCAGGACCCCAGCTTCGGTGTCGAGGCCGTCGGCGTCGACTTCCACACCCTGCTCCAGGCAACGGCCGTCCGTGTGGTGGTTTTCAGTTCAGAGAACACGCCGGAGGAATTCACGGAGGCGATCCAGCACGTTGGCCTGGCCGGCGTGACGTACTCCGTGGGATGGACAGCCTGGCTGGACATCGCCGCCGCCGGGGTCACGAAGGCGAGTGCCCTTGAGCGGATCCGAGGCCACCTGGACATCCCCGAGCACCGCACCGTGGCCATCGGGGATGGCCGGAATGACATCGAGATGCTCGATTGGGCAGGCCGTGGTGTAGCCATGGGCCAGGCGCCGGATGAAGTTGCGGCAGCGGCGGATGAAGTCACACTTTCTGTCTACGACGACGGCGCTGCCCACGTGCTGCGCAGCCTGCTGTAGAGGGGACGGGCCGGCTCTACAGCGTCAGCGCGCTTCCAGGATCATGTGCAGCAGCCGTGCAGCAGCGGGGCGGGCGGCATGTTCATCAGCCCATTGGGCCCTTGCCACTGCTTTGCTGACCGCCTGTGTGGTGATGCCCAGTTCTTCGGCCACAGCTTTCTGCTGCCCCCGCACTCCGGGTGTCAGCAGATCCAGCACCCGCCATTCCGCAGGGCTCCTGCCATGCACAATGTTGCCAAGGAGCCGCAGCACGGCCTCGGCCTCCCCGGACAGGTCCGCCAAGGGCCCTTCGACTGCCACCGGAACCCTGTCCTTGCTGTTCCGCAGCCGGTCCACTGCCCGCCGCGCATAGATGAGTCCATGACCGGACGCGTCCTTGATCTGATTGGGCAGGGGTTCATTGACTGGCCCCACACCTATCCCCACAAACCAGCTGCCGCAACGCAGGGCGATCAGGGCGGCCTCCACTGCCTGCTCAGGGGCGTCCACAATGCCCTGGACTTCGTCCTCCACTGACCGATCGAAATCCAGGCGCGCGGGGATGTGGCGCAGGTCCTTGAGGAGCTGCGGAACCCGGTCACCATCGCGCCGGCTGTCCCTCTGGTTGATGGTCAGCGTGAACATTGTGGGTCAAAGACTACCGGCTGCCACTTAAGAGGCAAGTTGAATTCTTCTCCGGTGCGACGGATCCCGGGCCCGAAACAAGAATTACGCTGCGCAGCAGAACACGGTGGCTCATAGGTTGTGCCGGCGCAATGAAGATGTTGCCATGGGAGTTGGCATTGCCGGCAATGGTGAGGACGTCATGGATCAGAACACGGGCACATCAACGACGACGGAACTGGACCTCGTGGACCGCTGGTGGAGGGCAGCCAACTATCTCTCAGTGGGCCAGATCTACCTTCGTTCCAACCCCCTCCTCTGGAAACCCCTGAGCGCGGAGGACACCAAGGCCAGGCTGCTGGGCCACTGGGGTACTACGCCTGGCCTGAACTTCGTTTACTCCCACCTGAACCGGGTCATCCGGCGGGACCGGCAGGAGATGCTGTTCATCGCAGGCCCGGGCCACGGCGGACCTGCGGTGGTCGCCAACGCCTGGCTGGAAGGGACTTACTCCGGGATCTACAGCAACGTAGGCAACGACGAACAGGGGCTGGCCGAGCTGTTCCGACAGTTCTCCTACCCGGGCGGAATCCCCAGCCATGCGGCTCCCGAGACGCCCGGCTCCATCAGCGAGGGCGGCGAACTGGGGTATTCGCTTGCGCATGCCTACGGGTCGGTATTCGATAACCCAAAGCTGATCACCGCCGTCGTTATCGGTGATGGCGAGGCGGAAACCGGCCCACTGGCTGCTAGCTGGCACTCCCATAATTTCCTGGACCCGGTGGCTGACGGCGCCGTCCTGCCCATACTGCACCTGAACGGTTACAAGATCGCCAACCCCACGGTGCTGGCCAGGATGCCCGAAGCCCAGTTGGAACAACTGCTTCGCGGCTACGGACACTCGCCGCACTTTGTCACAGTGGATGACCCTGACAACACGGTCCAGGCGCACCGGGACTTCGCCACGGTGCTGGACAAGTGCCTGGCCGAGATCCGCGCTATCCAGGAGGAGCGCCGGACCGAGCAGGATTCACCAAGGGATGCCGCGCCGAACGATGCTGCCCCGCAGTGGCCCATGATCGTTCTGCGCTCGCCGAAGGGCTGGACCGGTCCCCGGATAGTGGACGGGCAGCAAGTGGAGGGGACCTGGCGCAGCCACCAGGTCCCTCTGGACCAGGTACGCACTAACCCTGATCACCTCGTACAACTGCAGGAGTGGTTGGAGTCTTACCGGCCCGAAGAATTGTTCGACGACGACGGTCGCCTCCGCGCCGACGTCGCCGCCAACGCCCCCGAAGGTGAGCTGCGGATGAGTGCCACTCCCTACGCGAACGGCGGCGTCCTGCTCCGCGACCTGAAGCTGCCGGACTACGACCAGCATGCCGTCGAGGTTTCCAGACCAGGGGTGGAGCGTGTGAGCCCCATGATCGCCCTGGGCTCCTGGCTGCGCGACGTCATTGCCGGGAACCCGGAGACGTTCCGGCTGTTCGGCCCTGACGAAACGGCCTCAAACCGGCTGCAGAACGTCTACGAGGCCACGGACAAGGTGTGGCAGTACAGGATTGACGCCCTGGATGAACACCTTGCCCGCGCCGGACGGGTCATGGAAGTCCTCAGCGAACACTTATGCCAAGGGTGGCTGGAAGGATACCTGCTGACCGGCCGCCACGGAGTGTTCAGCTGCTACGAGGCGTTCATCCACATTGTCGATTCCATGTTCAACCAGCACGCGAAGTGGCTCAAGGTCCACCGGGCGCTTCCCTGGCGCCGGCCGGTGGCATCGCTGAACTATCTGCTGTCCTCCCACGTCTGGCAGCAGGACCACAACGGCTTCTCACATCAGGACCCCGGCTTTATTGACCACGCCGTGAACAAGAAAGCTGAGGTCATCCGCGTGTATCTGCCACCGGATGCCAACACCCTGCTTTCCGTGATGGAGCACTGCCTGCGCTCCAGGGATTACGTGAACATTGTGGTGAGCGGCAAGCAGCCCTCACCCACCTGGCTTGGACCGGAGGAAGCCGCCCATCACTGCCAGCGTGGACTGGGGATCTGGGAGTTTGCCGGCTCGGAAGTCCCAGGCGAGGAGCCCGACGTCGTACTGGCCTGTGCGGGCGACGTGCCCACTTTGGAGACGGTTGCGGCGGCGGAACTTCTGAAAGCTGGAGCTCCCGGACTGAAGGTAAGGGTTGTCAACGTAGTGGACCTGATGCGGCTCCAGGATGCCGGAGAGCATCCTCACGGACTGACATCCCGGGACTTCGACGGCATTTTCACCGCCGCTAAACCCATCATTTTTGCCTACCACGGCTACCCTTCCCTGATCCACCGGCTGGCCTACCGGCGTACCAACCAGGAAGGCCTGCACGTTCGTGGGTATAAGGAAGAGGGCACCACCACCACGCCCTTCGACATGGCCATGCTTAACGGGATTGACCGCTTCCAGCTCGCCATCGATGCCATCGACAGGGTGCCCGGACTCACGGAAAAACACTCGCTGTTGCGCCAGTCGCTTCAGGACCGCAGGATCAAGGCACGGAACCACACCAGGAAGCACGGTGAAGACCCGGAGGAAATCCGCAACTGGTCACGAGCTGGCCGGCCTTAAACGTTCGACGGCGGTGGTGGGGTTCGAAGTGAACCGCACCACCGCCGTTGTGGTTGAGCGTCAGTGCCCTGCTGCCGGAACGTAGCGCTTGATGGAGGCTTCGAGCTCGGCTTCGGCTGCGGCGCGGTCCGCCCAGCCTTCGGCCTTGACCCATTTGCCGGGCTCAAGGTCCTTGTAACGCGTGAAGAAGTGCTCGATTTCCTTGATCAGGAATTCGCTCACGTCGGTGACTTCCTGGATGTGGTCGAAACGGGGATCCGCCGGAACGCACAGGACCTTGGCGTCTCCGCCGCCGTCGTCGGTCATGTTGAAGACGCCAATGGGGCGGGCCTCAACGATGACGCCCGGGTGGAGATCGAAATCCTGCAGGAGCACCAGTGCGTCCAACGGGTCGCCGTCTTCACCCAGGGTGTTCTCGAAAAAGCCGTAGTGGGTGGGGTACTGCATGGACGTGAAGAGGACGCGGTCCAGGCGGACTCGGCCCGTCTCGTGGTCGACTTCGTACTTGACGCGTGATCCCTTGGGGATCTCGATGGTCACGTCATGCTTCATGGAATGCTCCTCGACTTCAGGGGGTTCGCGGCACTCGTGACCTTCTGCTAAGGAGTGTCCGTGCCGCCGACTACTATTGAGGATATAGCGAGAGGCCCAGGTTTTCTGAACTAGTGGGGACATTCAGGACTTAAGGACCAGCTGCAGTATGAAAGACATCACCGGCCTGTCAGGCGTAAAAATGGCCCTGCGTGACACCCTCGGAGTCCTCCGGCGGCACTACCCGCTGATGCTGCTTACCCTCCTCGTTGCAGCCCTCGCCGTCCCTGCCGGTATGGTCATCGCCCCCGGCTTCACCGGCCAAGGGCTGTATCCGGCACAGCCGGCCCCTTCGATTCCTCCTTGGCAGCAGGCCCCCCGCGATCTTTCCCGGCCGGACGGCATCGAACCCCTCAGCGGATCCGCTCCCGTTCCTTGGCCGGACACTCTGGCCGCCCAACTCAACGCCACCCTTAAGCCCGACGGCGGGGGAAGCTTCACAGGGGTGGTCCAGGACGCGGCCACGGGCCAGGTGCTGTTTGATCGGGGCGGGGCGGAAAACCGGGTTCCGGCGTCGAACGTGAAACTCCTGACGGCGGTAGCGGCACTGAGGTCGCTCGGTCCGGACCGCCGTTTCAGCACTATGGCTGTGACGGGCCCCACGGCTGGTTCCGTCGTGCTCACGGGTGGCGGAGACGTGCTTCTTGCGGCCGGTGCATCATCAGGGAAGGACGCCCTGGGATACGCGGGGCTTGCCACGCTGGCTGAGCAGACAGTCCAGGCGCTGAAGGCCAACAGCGCAGCCGGGACTGTCTCCGTACTGCTTGACGATTCCCTCTTTACCGGTCCGGCCCTGAGCCCGGCCTGGAGCCCGGACGACGTTGCGGCGGGAGAGGTTGCCCCATTGTTCCCCCTGGCGCTTAATTCCGCGCAGTTTGAGCCTGGCGTAACCACCGGCCAGCGCCCTCAGGACGCCGCCCTGACTGCGGCGGAGGCCTTCTCCGCACAGCTCACTGCCGCCGGCGCCGCTGCAGGGCTTACGGTCGCCCCGGGCGTGCAGCGGGCCCCGGGTCAAGGACTCCAGGGCAAGGTGCTGGCAGAGGTGCAGTCAGCCACAGTGCGGGAACAGGTAAACCTGATGCTGGAAACCTCGGATAACTATCTAGCCGAGGCCCTTGGGCGGATGGCTGCCGCTGCTTCAGGCTTGCCTGGAAGTAACGACGGCGCCACCACCAACGTTATTGAGCAACTCAGCAGGCTGGGCATCCCCACTGGCGGCCTGCGCCTGGCCGACGTGTCCGGACTGACCCTGGCGAACCAGGTAACCGCGCGGCAGCTCTCTGAAGTTGTTCGCGCCATTACCTCAGGGGAGGACACCAGGCTCCGGGCGGCACTGGACGGGTTTCCTGTTGCGGGCCTGACCGGAACACTGGGGGCTCGCTACACCGAGGGTTCCACGGCATCCGGCGCAGGACTGGTGCGGGCGAAGACCGGCACCCTCAACTCCGTCATCGCGCTCAGCGGTTACGTGGTGGATGCCGAAGGAAGGCTGCTGGTGTTTTCCTTCATCGGCAACGATCTCACCCCCGGGGCGGCGGGAAACCGGGTTGCCTTGGACCAATCCGCGTCTGTTCTTGCATCCTGCGGGTGCCGCTAGCCAGAATCCCCGGAAGCCGCTTTGGTTCGCCGTTGGGCGAACTTAAGGACGCACAGCAGCGGGCTATGGTGTGATGGAAGTTATGGAGTCTTCAGCAGGCGAGTCAACAGTTCCGGCCCAGGCACTCATCAATTGGGAGCTCGCCGCTTCCACCGCGGCGAGGCTTGCTCCGGCCGGCCCGTCACTGGGGTCCTCAGAGATCGGCTCGGCCGTGGAGAACCTTCGTTTCATGGCCGACGTCTCAGTACCCCACGTCCACGACATCACCGGGCTTGAAGCCGCGCGGGACCTCAGGGATTCCTCAGTCCTGGTGGTGGACAGGGCATCCTGGTCCAGGGCCAACACGCAAAGTTTCGCGGTGATGCTCAAGCCCGCGATCGAAAAGCTTCTTGAAAGCAGGCGGGGCACGCTCACCCCGGGAGCCGCGGCGGTGAGCGGAGCCATTACCGGCAGCCAGCTCGGCGCCATCCTGGCCTTTCTGTCCAGCAAGGTGTTGGGCCAGTACGACCCCTTTTCAGCCTTGGCCGAGGACTCCAATGCGCCGGGTGGCGGACGGCTGCTCCTGGTCGCCCCCAACATCATCGCCGTGGAGCGCGAGCTCAACGTCACCCCGGAGGACTTCCGGCTCTGGGTCTGCCTGCACGAACAGACGCACCGTGTGCAGTTTGCGGCTGCACCTTGGTTGCGACACCACATGCTCAGCCAAATCGACGATCTCAGCGGCCATCTCCTCGGCAACGTGGATTCGCTCATGGAGCGGGCAACAGCTGCCGCGCGCTCCCTAAAGGACAGGTCGGCGTCGGGAACTACGCCAGGCCGTGGCGTCATTCTGGACCTGCTCCAGGACCCCGAAGAAAAGGCCGCCATCTCGCACTTGACGGCCGTGATGAGCCTCCTTGAAGGGCACGCGAACGTGGTGATGGACGCCGTCGACGCCAGCATCGTCCCGTCCGTTAAAACCATCCGGCAGCGGTTCAACGACCGTGGCAAGGACCGCGGAATTGTGGAAAAGTTCATCCGCAGCCTGCTCGGCCTGGACGCGAAGATGCGGCAATACACCGACGGCGCCAAGTTCGTCCGTGCCGTTGTTGAGGCTGCGGGCATGGAGGGCTTCAACCGGGTCTGGGAATCCGTGGATCACCTCCCCACGGAGCCTGAAATCCACGACGCCAAGATCTGGCTCGACCGAATGGGGCTCTAATTACCGTGCAAGGCGCTGGATCAGGCGCTGGATCAGGCGCTGTGCTCGGAACGGGCGGACGACGGCGTCCCGGCCGTCTTGCTCCCGTCGTCGGGACCGCCCGGAAGATGTTGCAGGACGCCTTAGCCTCCGCGGGCTACCCGGAACAAGTGCTCGTGGCGTGCAGCGGTGGCCCCGATTCACTGGCACTGGCAGCTGTTGCGGCCTACTTTGCCCGGCGAGGACATGTGGACGGGCACCGGGTCTCGGTAGGCGCAGTGGTTGTTGACCATCAGCTCCAGCGAGGCTCGGCGGACGTTGCGGCCAAAACTGCAGTTACGCTGGAGGAACTGGGCCTCTCCCCAGTCGTGGTGCGGGTGGTCGACGTGGCCACGACCGGCGTGGGCCCCGAAGCTGCCGCCCGCGACGCCCGGCACGCCGCGCTCGAGTCGGTGGCGGACGCCGTCGGAGCCGGCGCCATCCTGCTGGGCCATACCCTGGATGATCAGGCCGAGCAGGTGCTGCTGGGCCTAGCCCGAGGATCGGGTACCCGTTCGCTGGCGGGGATGCGTCCGGTCCGGGATCGTCTCCTGAGGCCTTTCCTTGGCCTGCGTCGGGCTGAAACCCTGGAAATTTGCGAGGTGGAAGGGTTGGAGCCTTGGCATGATCCCAGCAATGCAGATCCTGCCTTTGCCCGCTCCCGGACCCGGGTGGAGGTCCTCCCACTGCTGGAGGAAAAGCTTGGCCCGGGGGTGGCTGAATCCCTTGCCCGCACGGCCTCCATCCTGCAGCTCGACGCGGACCACCTGGAGGACGTGGCGAACACGACGTATGAGCTGTTGGCTCAGCGTTCCGGACCGGACCTGACCTTGCCGGAGGAAGAGCTGCGGGAACTTGCCCCGGCCATCAGGTACCGGGTCATCGCAAAGGCAGCTGCCGCCGTCGGGGGCCAACAGCCCAGCTACCAGCGGCTCCTGGCAGCGGAAGCCCTCCTGCGGCGGAAGGGCTCAGCGGGGCCGGTGGAACTGCCTGGAGGAGTCAGCGTGTACAGGCTTTCCCTTGCGCAGATCCTGGCCGAAGACCAGCTCAACCGGGAGACTGGCAGGCGCCCCGTTCCCTGCGAAGGCGCACGCTGTGGGAAGCTAGTATTCCGGTCTCACAAACCGCACCAGAAATAGTCGCACCCCGTATCTACACAGGAGCCATTGGTGGATTCAAACGACGTCCAGGCAGACCTTAAGCACGTTCTCTACACCAAGGAACAGATCCAGCAGCGTATTACCGAGCTCGCTGCGGACATCGACAGGGACTACGAGGGACGCGAGCTCCTTATTGTCGGCGTCCTCAAGGGTGCAGTGATGGTCATGGCTGACCTCGCCAGGGCACTCCACAGCCACGTCTCCATGGACTGGATGGCTGTTTCTTCCTACGGCTCCGGCACCCAGTCCTCAGGCGTGGTCCGGATCCTCAAGGACCTTGATACCGACCTCATGGGCAAGGATGTGCTGATCGTTGAGGACATCATCGACTCCGGCCTCACCCTGTCCTGGCTGAAGACCAACCTTGAATCCCGCGGCACCGCATCAGTGGAAATCTGCACGGCCTTCCGCAAGCCCACGGCCGCGAAGGTGGAGATCGACGTCAAGTACGTCGGGTTCGACATTCCTAACGAATTCGTGGTCGGCTATGGCCTGGACTACGCCGAAAAGTACCGCAACCTTGATTTCGTAGGCACCCTGGCGCCGCACGTCTACGAGTAACCCACCAGAGTCTCAAAATCGGGAAGGGGTCTGAGACCCCACACAGTCTCAGACCAGGTGGGTCCAGCGGGGCCCCGTTGCCGCCTGGCGCAAGGTCCTTGCACGCGTCCGGAAATGGTCAGCTGCTGTTCTGTGATCACCAGGTCTGAGATCAACCCTCTGGTGATCATCTCTTTGCCGGTCTCCACTTGGGCGCCGTGTGTCAACGGCAAGCGCCGGTTCCGGAGTGCGCGTGGACAGACCAGCCGGACACAGGTCAGTGATGAGTCCCATTCCCGCGTACTCACGTACGGCAGTAATGCCGGCCACCGCCGCGGGTTTGTCCTCAAAGGCCATGGAGACAGCCATGATGGTTCCATCCGGAGCCTTGAGTCGGAACCTGAAGTACGATTCCGAATCAACGAATACCTCAAACGATCCTGTCACGACTATCCTCTCCGGTCTGCGGACTCTGGCCGACGGCGTCATCGCCAAGAGCCGGAACGCGTCGAGGCGTTCGCGTCGCACGTGGTTTGGCCGAACGAATTCAGTCGATTACGTTCAATCGCCACGCGGATCCGTTCATCAGGTGAGAATGAGTCTGTCGCAGGCCGGCCATTCCGGCAAGACTTACCGCGTAAACCGCAGGTAAATTCCCTGCAACTCCAGCGGATCTTGACTAAAGGAGGCCCTCAATGACTGTTCCCGCTGAGATCACCACCCCTGGCGTCATGATCGACGTCGACATACTGGACCGAAATATCGCCAGGATGGCGTCGGCCACCAGCAACCGTGGCGTCAACTTGCGGCCTCACGCCAAAACCCATAAAGTCCTGGAAATTGCGGCCAAGCAGCTCGCCGCAGGGGCCGTGGGGCTCACTGTGGCAACTATCGGTGAAGCCGAAGTCTTCGCCAATGGCGGAGTGGAGGACATCTTCATCGCTTACCCCCTGTGGGTGGGCGTCCGGCAAGCCGAAAGGCTCCATCGCCTCGCGGAGAGCGCCCGCATTACGGTAGGCGTGGATTCTGCCGAAAGCGCCGCCTTCATGGCCAGGAATCTCGGAGCCGACGCGGGAAAAATCGCAGTCAGGGTGGAGCTCGACAGCGGCCACCACCGCAGCGGCGTCCATCCCGACTCAGCCGCCGTCGTCGCGTTGGCAGCAGCCGAGGCCGGCCTCAACGTCACAGGGGTGTTCACCTTCCCCGGCCACAGCTACACGCCCGGAATGTCCCGTCAGGCTGCCGGGGAAGAAGATACGGTCCTTCGCCACGCCGCGGCGGCCCTTGCTTCCGCAGGCTTCACTGAGATGGAGCTCAGCGGCGGATCGACGCCAACCGCCCTTCTGGGCGGGGAAACAGCAGCCACAGAACTGCGGCCGGGTGTCTACGTTTTTGGTGATGCGCAGCAGCTCGAGCTTGAGCGGTGCAGCCCCGGGGACATCGCACTCACAGTCGCCAGCACGGTTGTCAGCCACCATAAGACCGGCCCGGAGGAGCCCGGGCGCTTCATCATTGATGCCGGAAGCAAGATCCTGGGCAGCGACCGTGCCCCGTGGGCCACCGGGTATGGGCGGTTGCTCGACTACCCTGCAGCGAGAATCATCGCACTGTCGGAACATCACGCCACAGTGCAGTGGCCGCAAGGAGCGGCAATACCGGAACGCGGGCAGCGGCTCAGGGTCATTCCCAACCACGTCTGCCTGACCATGAACCTCGTCGACGAAGTGAGTCTGGTCAGAGACGGGACGTTTAGTGGCACATGGGCAGTTGCCGCCCGGGGCAGGAATAACTGAACGCTGTTCCTCTAACCAAGCCGGGGAACACTCAAGCAGGCTACGGGTACGGTGCGGTGGAGCCCCTCTGGATCAGCTCCGTCGCCAGTTCTATGGAGCGTGGACCGGCTGTGGCGTTTTCGATCTGGTCCACCAGCATGCCGACGGCGAGCCCTCCCATCTGCTCGGAAGGCTGCCGGATGGTTGTCAGGGGCGGTGATGTCAGCGCTGCCTGGGCAATGTCATCGAAACCAACCACGCTGAGCTCCTCAGGCACCCGGATTGACCTCACCGCGGCGGCACTCATCAGGCCCAGCGCCTGAAGGTCGTTCCCGGCGAACACAGCGGTGGGCCTCTGATCCAGATCCAGGAGTTCCCCGCCGAGCCGGAGTCCGGCCTCAATGCTGAAATTGCCGTCGCGCACAAAATCGGGATTCAGCTCGATCCCTGCCGACCTGAGCGCTGCGGCATAGGCGGCATAGCGGGCCGGACTGTGGACGGAATCAGCGCCGCCGCCGGTAATCATTCCGATCTCCCGGTGTCCCAGCTTGAGAAGATGCTCGACGGCGAGCATCGCCCCGGAGAACGACGCCGGCCCAACGCTCGGAATTGCGAGTGCCTCGCTGCCTTGGGGGTCAAGGGCGACGGCGGGGATGTTCAGCGAGCGCAGTGCCGTCACCAATCGTGACCCTCTATGGGGAGCCAGCAACATCACCCCGGCGAGCTGATTCGTTGAGGAGCGCCGGAGTTTCCGCCACTCCTCTGACGACACATGTTCCGTCTTGGTGCACAGCACGTTGTAGCCCTGGCGGGCAGCGGCGGCCTCCGCCCCTTTGAGGATCTCAAGCACCCAGGGGCTGTCGAAGTTGTTCACCACGAGCTGCAGCAACCGTGCGCCGTTGACCTGGGTTTTTCTCTTGTTGTAGCCCAGTTCTTCGACGGCGGTGTTGACGCGGTCCCGGGTCTCTTGGGAAACATGGGCACGGCCATTGAGGACTTTGGAGACCGTTGGAACGGACACACCCGCAGCCGTTGCCACATCCGCAATGGTGGAGCGGGGAGCGGGCGTGGATGGTGGGGTGGCCAAAGTGGAAGTCCTAGGAGTCATAGTTGTGCGGATCCCGCAAACTCCGGCGATTGTTCCTGTGCAGTACGTGCGGCTTCCAGCTGTACTGACCCCACGATAACATCGCCCGTCCCGCTGGAACCTCTGGGCGAGGTGGCGAAGATCCCCAGCTCCGCCCCGATCCAATGGCCTTTCGCCAGCGTGAATTCCCAATCCTGCTCGTGCCATTCGCCGGTTCCCCGCGGACGCCATGCGAAATGCGCCCGATGCTTTGCATCAGTGCGGACCCGCAGCTCTATTGCACCGGCCGGGAGGTCCACCGGGGCCCCAAGCGGTTCCTCCTGTGGCGTGCTCCCTCCGGTGCCAGCGGTCAGCTGCACCCCGGTTGGGGTTCTCCTGAGGCCAAGCCAGGCGTACTCCAATCCCAGCACCACCACACCGGCCCGGGTTCCCGCCGGAACATCGCCCAGTTCGATTGACGTGCTGAAGACGGACGGGACACCCGGAAGGATCTGGCCCAGGACGTTCGGCAGCTCCCGGAGGTTGCCGGGATCGTTGGGCTGGCAATGCAGGATGGCCCGCCCGTCGCCGGGCAGGGCCAGCCAGTCCGCCTGGGGGTTGGCCTGCCAATGCCATTGGTTCCCTAAGGTCCTTTCACGGAAGTCGTCCGACGCCGGGAGGTGGACGGCGTCGGGAGCGGTCCCGCGTGGATACGCGTGGGCCAGCACCGGAGTCCCGGCCGGAGCGTCAGCGGTCCGGGCACCCATCCACGGCCAGCCGTCGTCGCCCCATCCCATGGGCTGAAGATGGACGACGCGGCCGTAGGGGCCGCGATCCTGGAAATGGAGGAACCAGTCCTGGCCAGCAGGGGTGGTGACCCAGGCGCCCTGATGGGGGCCGTTGACAGGGCTGTTTCCCTGCTCCAGGACCTTACGCGCTTCATAAGGTCCGAAGGGCGAGCGCGCGCGGAACACTGACTGCCATCCCGTGGCTACTCCTCCGGCGGGTGCAAAGATCCAGTACCAGCCGTCGCGTTTGTAGAATTTGGGTCCCTCGATGGTGGTGTATCCCGGAAAATCTACGCCCTTAATAACGTGGGTGCCGCTGTCCAGTAGCCGGGAAGCGTCCGGGCTCATTCGATGCACCGTCAAGACGTTCTTAAGTCCGATCCTGCTCTTGGCCCAGCCGTGGACCAGATAGGCCTTACCATCCTCATCCCAGAGGGGGCAGGGATCGATGATTCCACGGCCGGGGTAGAGCAGGTGCGGATCGCTCCAGGGACCCTCTGCCTTCTCCGAATGGAGCACGAATATGCCGTGGTCCGGGTCCGGGTAGAAAATCCAGAAACGGCCGTCGTGGTAACGGAGCGCCGGCGCCCAGACCCCGCTTCCATGCCGGACCAGGGAAAAGTGGTCCACAGGCGGGAGTGCTTTGAGTGCATGCCCAAGATGCTCCCAGTCCACCAGATTGCGCGAACGGAGGACAGGCAGTCCAGGGGCGCGGTTGAAACTGGACGAAATGAGGTAGAAGCAGCCATCCACCTCGATGGCATCTGGATCAGGCCAGTCGGCATTGAGGATGGGATTGTTGAACGTGGGCTGGCGGTCTTGGGAAGTCACTGGATCCTATCGATGGGTGAGGGCCGGCTGGGTAGTCTGCCGGCGGAGCGTCGGATGAAGGTCCAACAGCCTCCGGGCAAGGGCGGGGGAGTCCACAACCCCGTCCATCACGACGGCGTGAAGGGTCAGATTCAGCGGGTTGTGCCGCGAGACGGTCCTGCTGTTGTCCCAGGCGACGGCGGGGCCGGCCCCCAGATAACCTTCGGTCCGCAGGAACCAGGGAAGAGCCTGTCCAGGATCCTGGGCCAGCACTACGCTCGCCCGCCTTCCCGCGACGATTACCGCGAGAGACAACCAGGGTGAAAGTGAGCCGTGGGCAAGATCAGTGCCGGTTCCGGCTTCAGTCAGCACCCGTTCCGCGCGGGCGTCCCGGGGGAAGCGCCAAAAGATGCCGCCGTATCCTGCCCCCGCCCTTCCTTTGACCGCTGAGGAGGATACGTCAAGGCCGTCCAGTTGGTCCGCGGGCCTGATGGTGGAACTGATGCTCATGGCCCAAGCCCGAGGATCAGTGTGCCTCATCACCTGGATGCGACGGCGCTCGATTGCCTGCACGCCGCCGTCGGCTCCGATCCAGTCCAGATTCTCACTGATGGAGTCCTTTCCGGAATAGACATCAGTGACCTGCTGCCGGCCATGATTTGCCAACAAAACCGAGCCTTCCCCTGGCTTGAACGTACGCCCACCCCAGTAATTGCTGCCGCTTACGTCGGAGAAGGCTACTGAAATGCCCAGGTGATGCGAATGGTCCGGAGGCTCGGAATCTGTGACCAGCGTGCCTGACAGGGTTTGGACCGGGTGCAGGAAAGGCCGCGGAGACTGCCTGCCGTCCAATGCACTTCCGCTCTGATAGCGGAGAATCCCTGCCCCGCCGACTGTGAGGTCCACGGCATTGCTGTGATGGTGACCGGGGACCATTGCAGTTCCTTTCGTCCGGAAGTTCGTGGGTTGGATGAGACTAACCAATCGGAAATAAATAGGCAAGTAGTCAGAAAGTTTCCTAATGAACGAATTTCCCAGCATGTGTTGACAGTCACAGTAGTTCCTTGCTAGAAATCGTTTACTGAGCCGAACGTAATGGGGGAGTGTCGGAACGTTCTAGGTCTTCAGTCCACCAGTTCCTTTCAGAAACTTTCGTCCCTACTCCTCCGTTCCCTACGGGCTTCCAACAGAAACTTTCAAATCAGAGAGGTTGTCATTCGATGAAGATGACACAGCAGCTCCACTCCCGCAGAACCGTCCTTGCAGCCGCCGGGCTCACGCTTGGCCTGGCCCTGACCGGCTGCGCCGGTTCGGGAAACCCGGCTGGTCAGAACGGCACGGTGGAACTCAACTTCGTGTTCTGGGGTGATGCCAACCGGGCGAAGGTCACTGAGGCTGCACTCCGCGTCTTTGAGGAGAAGAACCCCAGCATCACGGTCAAGACCGAATACCAGGACAGTGGACCCTACGCCGACAAGCTGGCTACGCGTTTTGCGGGCGGAAATCCGCCGGACGTCCTCGCGATGGCGAACCGCAGCCTCCTCGAATACGCCCAGCGCGGCGCTCTGGCAGACCTCAAGACTCTTCCGGAACTCAAGCTCGACGCCGTACCGGAGACGGTGCTCAGCCGCGGAACCGTCGACGGCAAGCTGTATGGACTGGCCACCGGAGTAACAACAATCGGCATGGTGGTCAACAAAACCATCACGGACCAGGCCGGGGTGACCATTCCCGACGACAAGACCTGGAGCTGGGAAGACTACGCCAAGTTCGCCAGCGATGTGACCCGGAAGACCGGTGGAAAGGTCTACGGCGCAGGCTATGACGTGGCCACCGAAACCGGGCCGATCCTTCTCGCCCGCCAGCGTGGCGAGGACTTCTACACCAAGGACAACAAGCTCGGTGTCAGCGAGGAGACTATCCGTGACTGGTTCCAGTACAGCGTGGACCTTCGCAAAGCCGGGGGATATCCACCCGCAGGTTTCTTCGAGCAGATCGGTGGATCGCCCGCCCAGTCTTACCTGGCCAAGGGCACCGTTGCCTCCCAGATCATCCCCATCAATAACTTCAAGGGCTACAACGATGCTGTAGAAGGGGACCTGGTCCTCCTTCGGATGCCCGGCGAAACCACGGCTGAACGGCGGGGCTACTCCGCTGATCCCACCATGCTGTGGTCAGTCGCTGCAAAGTCCAAGCACCCAAAGGAAGCAGCAAAGCTGGTGGACTTCCTGACCAACGACACCGACGGCGCGGCGCACACCCTGACGCAGCGCGGCGTGCCGATCAATCCCGACGTTGCTGAATCCATCACGTCCAAGCTCAGCAAGGATGACAAAACGTTCGTTGACATGATGGCGGCCATCCAGGAGGACGAACTCCCTGAGGCCTACGTCTACCCCAAGGGCGCAAGCGTCGTTGCCGACACCCTCAAGCAGCTGACTACAGAGGTGGAGTTCGGGCGGATCAGCCCGGCCGATGCTGCAAAGACCTTCCTTGAGAAGAGCAATGCAGCCATTAACAAGTAGCCCGGCCGTCCTCGCGATTGGAGCCTGAGACCATGTCGGTCCTGACCAAACAGCCAAAGACCCTGCCGGCGGGTCCCGTTGCGGACCCGCCCGGTCGGGGCTCCCGCAAGGTTTCTTCCCGGAAACGGCAGCCGTCCGGTTACCTGTTCCTGCTGCCGTGGTTCATCGGCATGCTGTTCACGGTGATCCCGTTCTTCGCTTCGCTGTATCTGGCTTTCACGGACTACAACCTCTTCAACCAGCCGGCCTGGGTGGGGCTGGCCAACTTCGAGGCCATGTTTGAGGACCCGAGGCTCTGGCAGTCGCTGAAGGTCACCTTCATCTATACATTCGTGTCAGTTCCCATCTCGCTGGCCGCGGCCCTGGCGGTGGCACTGGTGCTGAACCGCGGTATCAGGGGCCTGCCGATCTACCGCTCCGTTTACTACCTTCCCTCCCTCCTGGGCGGGAGTGTAGCGATCGTCATGCTGTGGCGCTACATCTTCGGCAATGACGGCATCGTGAACAGTTTCCTGGGGCTGTTCGGCATCCAGGGGCCCGCCTGGGTCACTGACCCCGAGTTCGCCCTGAGCACCCTGATAGTGCTCAACGTCTGGACCTTTGGCTCACCCATGGTGATCTTCCTCGCCGGACTCCGGCAGGTTCCGTCGATGTACTACGAAGCCGCGTCCATTGACGGAGCCTCGAAATGGCGCCAGTTCCGAAGCATCACCATTCCGCTGATCAGCCCAATCATCTTCTTCAACCTGATCATGCAGCTCATCGGTTCGTTCCAGACGTTCACCCAGGGCTACGTCATGAGCGGCGGCACGGGCGGCCCGGCGGATTCCACACTCTTCTACAACCTTTACCTGTACCAGAAGGGCTTCACCGAGTTCGAGATGGGTTATGCCTCGGCTATGGCCTGGGTGCTGCTGATGATCATCGCGATTTTCACCGCCATCAACTTCATCGCGTCCAAGTTCTGGGTCTTCTACGACAATTAAGGCAACCGACATGGCTTTGCTAGATCTTCCCTTGAAACGGTCACAAAAACAGCCGCAACGGAGCCCCGCCATCCCGGACGGGGAAACTGAAGGAACCCCCGCCCAGCGCTTCACCAAACACCTCATCCTCTGTCTGGTGGGGCTGGTGATGCTCTATCCGCTGCTGTGGCTCATTTCCAGCTCGGTCAAGCCCAGTGAAGACATCTTCCGGCAACTGGGCCTGTGGCCGCAGAACTGGAACTTCGCAAACTATGCCGAGGGCTGGACGGCCCTGAACCAGCCTTTCCACGTGTACCTCTTTAACTCCCTGATCATCGTGGTGCTGTCCATCGTGGGCAATATCTTCTCCTGTGCCCTGGCCGCCTACGCGTTCGCCAGAATGGAGTTCACCGGGCGGAAGCTCTTCTTCGCCTTGATGCTGGGGACACTGATGCTGCCCGGCCACGTCCTGCTGGTGCCGCAGTACATCATCTTTTCCCAGCTGGGCTGGCTGGACACCTACCTTCCCCTGGTGGTGCCGAACTTCATGGCCACCAACGCGTTCTTCATCTTCCTGATGGTCCAGTTCATGAAGTCCCTGCCGGTCGAGCTGGATGACGCAGCGCAGATCGACGGCTGTGGCCCCTTCCGTACATTCATCAAGGTGATCCTGCCCTTGTGCGTCCCGGCCATGGCCACCACAGCGATCTTCACGTTCATCTCCACTTGGAACGAATTCTTCGGGCCTCTGATCTACATCCAAAACCAGGACCTGTACACCGTCCCTCTGGCGCTCCGGGCCTTCATGGACTCCGAAGGCCAGAGCATGTGGGGGCCCATGTTCGCCATGTCCGTGGTGTCCATTGCGCCCATCATCGGCTTCTTCATCGCGGGTCAGAAGTACCTCATCAGCGGCATCGCTACCACTGGCCTGAAGTGACGGCGTCGGCCATTCACTGAACTCCGGCGTCAACGCCGAACCAGCAAGTAATCACACACAAAGGAGTATGGGATGAAAGTTCTATCGATGTTTGGCGCCCTCATGGCGGCGAGTCTGTTGGGGGGACTGGCGGCGGCTCCTGCGCACGGTGCGCCACCCCACAACGTCGCGGGAGCGCAGAAGACGGGCACCACCGACGACGACGGCCGGGCGCAGGCGCTCTGGAAACAGGCGCCTGACGGCTTCGCTGCGCTGCCCGGGAACGGGCTCAGCGGCACCACGGGAGGCCAGGCCGGCCGGGTGGTCAACGCCGGGACCTTCGAGGAGCTGAAGAGCTATGCGGCGGCAGCAGAACCCCTGGTGATTCTCATCCCGGGCTCCATCAAACTTGAGTCGTATTTCAAGATCCCGGTGGCGTCGAACAAGAGCTTCATCGGTGTGGGCGACAGTCCTGAGCTTGTCAATGGAGGCTTCAAGCTCATCAATGTCTCCAACGTCATCTTCCGGAACTTCACCATCAGGGATTCCTACATTCCAGGCGACTGGGACGGCAAGACAGGGGACCACGACGGGATCCAACTGGACACAAGCCACCACGTGTGGGTGGACCACATGGCCTTCGAGCGCCTGGGCGACGGCATGATCGACACCCGCAAGGACTCGGACTTCCTGACCTACTCCTGGAACGTTTTCGCGGACCATAACAAGGCGCTCGGCGTGGGCTGGACGAACAACGCAGTTACCCGGATGACCCTTCACCACAACTGGATACGCAACACCGTCCAGCGCAACGCCAGCCTCGACAACACCGCCGCTGCCCACGTTTACAACAACTACCTGGAGGACATCGGCCAGTACGGCATGATGGGCCGGAACGCGGCCAAAGTCGTGGTGGAGAGCAATTACTTCGACACTGTGGCAGATCCCATCGTCGCAAAAGACCCCGCAACACAGGTGGTGAGCCGCGACAACATCTTCAAGGGCCAGACCTACGGCCGCAAGGACAACATCGGCGTGGCGTTTGAGCCGTCGTCCTTCTACCAGTACCGGAAGGACGCGACGGCGGACGTCCCCAGGATTGTTTCGGAAGGTGCGGGTCCCCGGAACTCTTCCGCGAAGGTGCCCGGGGCAAACATCACCGTGGCTCTCGATGGTACAGGCGATTTCGGAAGCATCCAGGCCGCGATCGGAGCCATCCCGGACCACAGCACCCAGGCACGCACCATCACCGTGAAACCCGGCGTCTACCGGGAAGTGGTTAATGTCTGGCCTGACCGTAAGAACGTCACCATTACTGGAGCGACAGGCAACCCGGCCGACGTCGTTCTCAGCTACAACACCGCAGCCGGCCAGCCGAAGTTCTTCGGCGGAACGTGGGGCGCCAAGGGCAGCCCCACCATGACCGTCGCCGCAGACAACACGACGGTTACGAACCTGACTGTCGAGAATACGTACGACGAGGCCGCAAACGGCTCCAGCCAGGCGCTCGCCGTCCGCTCCGTCGGGGACAAGGTCACGTTCGAGAACGCACGCTTCCTCGGGAACCAGGACACCTACCTGGCAGACACCACCGGCCGCGATGCCAGGGCACGCACGTATCTGAAGAACTGCTACATCGAGGGCGATGTCGACTTTATCTACGGCCGCGGCACGGCCGTCCTGGACGGCTGTACCGTTCATTCCCTCGACCGGGGCAGCGCAACGAACAACGGCTACATCGTGGCCCCAAGCACCAAGAACTCAAACCCGTACGGGCTGCTGATCATCAACAGCAGGCTGACCGGTGACGCAGCCCCCGGGACCGTCAGCCTCGGCCGGCCCTGGTTCGCGAGCAGCGATCCTGATGCCCACCCCCAGGCCGTCATTCGTGACTCGTGGCTTGGCGCACACATCGCCGAGCAGGGCTGGGCGGATATGAGCGGACACTCCTGGACGGAAGGGCGGTTCGGGGAACACAGCAACAGCGGGCCGGGAGCCTGGCTCAACGCTTTCCACCCGCAGCTCGATGTTGCCGGAGTGCAGCAGTTCACCATTGCCAATTACCTGGGGGACTGGACGCCGTATGCCGGAGCACAGGCGCTGACAGAGGCGGGCAACTGAAATGACCGCGAAATGTGCACTTTTTCAGGCAACGGCCATCACCCCGTCCCGCAGATCCGTGCTGACAACAGGCCTGCTCGGGGGAGGGCTGGTGGCCGCCACCTCCCTGGGAAGCGGAGTTTCGGCCGCGGCGGCCACAGATGGCTTGCGATACGGCCCTGAGCCCAGCCTTGGGGAGAGCGGATTCGACGAGGCAGGGTTGCCCAACAGCAGCGCCCTGGGCGGAACGGTCTGGTCCCACCAGCCCGCAGGATTCGCGTCGCTGCCCGGACTTGGACTCGACGGAACAACCGGGGGCGCCGGGGGAAACATTGTCCACGCCCGCACAACTGCAGAATTGCGGAGCTTCGCTAACGCCAGCGAGGCGCTCGTGGTCATCCTGCACGGCAGCATCGTCTTCGATGCCTATGAAAAGCTGCGGGTCCAGTCGAACAAGTCCTTCCTTGGCGCTGGTTCTGACGCAGAAGTGGTCAATGCCGGCTTCAAGCTCATCAACATTGCCAACGTGATCTTCCGGAACTTCACAGTGCGAGATTCGTACATCCCGGGAGATTTCGAAGGCAAGCGGCCAGATAACGACCGCGACGGAATCCAGGTGGACACCTCGCACCATATCTGGGTGGACCACATGTATTTCACCCGGCTGGGGGACGGCCTGGTGGATACCCGCAAGGATTGCGACTACGTGACCTATTCGTGGAACGTCTTCGCGGACCACAACAAGGCCATCGGGGAAGGCTGGACGGAGAACGTCGTTACGCAGCTGACCTTCCACCACAACTGGATCAGGAACACGCATCAGCGCAATGCCAGTCTGGACAACGTGCTGGCCGGCCATGTGTACAACAACTATCTGCAGGACATTTCAAGCTACGGAATGCTGGGCCGCAACGCTGCCAGGCTCGTCGTCGAAGGGAACTATTTCCAGGACGTCAGGAATCCGCTGAACATCCAGGACGCCGAAGGTGAACTGGCTGCCTCGGGAAACATTTTCGAGGACTGCGCGGGAGAGAACAGTCCTTCCCGCGGGGCCGCATTCGATCCGGCGGCGAGTTACCACTACAGGCCTGACCCTGCCGAGGCGGTCCCCGCCCTCGTCGGCAGGTTCGCCGGTCCGCTAGGAGGGACCGTCACGCCTCCGGCCGGGGTCATCACTGTTGCCCTGGACGGCTCAGGCGACTACGGGAGCATCCGGGCAGCTGTTGGGTCCATCCCGTCCGGTTATTCCCGGCCGGTCACCATCCGGCTCGCTCCTGGGGTCTACGACGAGCCTGTAGTTATCTGGAAGGACCGTAGCAACATTACGTTGGAGGGCAGGACCGGCAACGCAGCCGACGTCGTTCTTACCTTCAAAGAGGGGGTCACCCTTCTGGTCGCCGGAAACAGGACTGCCGTGCGTCATCTGACAGTCACATCGGGAAAAATCCAAACGGGTTTTGTAGTCCTGACCACCGGTGAGGATGTTTCCTACGAGAACGTGACCGTCCTGAACGGGCTTCACGGATAGGGGCCTCATAAGGCGTGCCTTCGTGCCGGCTCGATGGTTCCCTCCGTTGAGCCGGCCCGTTAGCATGAGCGCATGGACGCAACCCTGGTTCGACCCCGGAATGGCAAGATCATCGCAGGTGTCTGTGCAGCACTCTCTGCACGCTTCGGCATCCCCAAATTCATCGTCCGCCTGGCCTTTGTGATCTTCGGCCTGGTGGGTGTAGGAGAGCTGGTTTACATTGCCCTGTGGATCCTGATCCCCAAGGCCTGATCGACGGAAAGCTGGCGAGGATGCAGGCTCACAAACCCAGCCTTTTTGTGCTGCAACAGCTACGCCCATAGGGAACTTTTGCGCTTCACCGTGCGTGAATTACTCCGTACGGTGTATAGCTAGTAGCTGACGCAGTACCTCACGCGCGCGCAATTGCGCCGTGCAGCACTACCAGGAGGGACGGGGCGAGCCCCGAACAAATGAAAGCTAAGAGTTTCTTCAAGGGTCCGGGAATTTGGATCATTGTTGTTGTCGCAATGCTCCTGCTGGCCTTTGCCACCCTCGCCCCCGGCGGTGCCTCACGAATAGACACGGATAAGGGCCTTGAGCTGCTTTCGCAGAGCGGCCAGGTGGAACAGGCAAAGATTTTTGACGCCGAGAACCGCGTGGACCTGACCCTCAAGGACAACCTGACCATTGACGGTCAGGACAAGGGCAAGAGCGTCCAGTTCTTCTTCGTCAATGCCAGGGCGGACGACGTCGTCAAGGCAATCACCGACGCCAAGCCGGCCAACGGCTACACGGACCAGCCGATCGAGAGCAACTGGTTCTCAGGCCTGTTCTCCCTCCTCGTCCCGGTTATCCTCCTCGGCCTCCTCTTCTGGTTCCTGCTGTCCCGTATGCAGGGCGGCGGCTCCAAGATCATGCAGTTCGGCAAGTCCAAGGCCAAGATGGTCAGCAAGGACATGCCGCAAGTGACCTTCATCGACGTCGCCGGCGCCGACGAAGCTGTTGAGGAGCTTCAGGAAATCAAGGAGTTCCTGCAGGAGCCCGCCAAGTTCCAGGCTGTGGGAGCCAAAATTCCCAAGGGCGTCCTCCTGTACGGCCCGCCGGGCACCGGTAAGACCCTGCTGGCGCGTGCCGTAGCTGGCGAAGCAGGCGTTCCGTTCTTCTCCATCTCCGGCTCGGACTTCGTTGAGATGTTCGTGGGTGTCGGTGCGTCCCGAGTCCGCGACCTCTTCGAGCAGGCCAAGGCCAACTCACCGGCCATCATCTTCGTTGACGAGATCGACGCCGTCGGCCGTCACCGCGGTGCCGGCATCGGCGGCGGCAATGACGAGCGCGAGCAGACCCTTAACCAGTTGCTGGTTGAGATGGACGGCTTCGACGTCAAGACCAACGTCATCCTGATCGCGGCCACTAACCGTCCCGACGTTTTGGATCCGGCGCTCCTGCGCCCGGGCCGCTTCGACCGGCAGATCTCCGTCGAGGCTCCGGACCTTGTGGGACGCGACCAGATCCTCCAGGTTCATGCCAAGGGCAAGCCGATGGCGCCGGGCGTGGACCTCAAGGCTGTGGCCAAGAAGACTCCGGGCTATACCGGTGCCGACCTCGCCAACGTCCTGAACGAGGCAGCCCTGCTGACGGCACGGTCCAACGCCAACCTGATCGATGACCGCGCCCTGGATGAAGCGATTGACCGCGTCATGGCGGGTCCGCAGAAGCGCAGCCGCGTCATGAAGGAACACGAGCGCAAGATCACCGCCTACCACGAAGGCGGACACGCCCTCGTTGCCGCAGCCCTGCGGAACTCGGCGCCGGTCACAAAGATCACCATCCTGCCGCGCGGGCGTGCGCTCGGCTACACCATGGTGGTTCCGGACAACGACAAGTACTCGGTAACCCGCAACGAACTGCTGGACCAGATGGCCTACGCCATGGGAGGCCGCGTCGCTGAGGAAATTGTGTTCCACGATCCCTCCACGGGGGCTTCCAACGACATCGAGAAGGCCACCTCTACGGCCCGCAAGATGGTTACTGAGTTCGGCATGAGCGAACGCGTTGGTGCAGTGCGCCTGGGCCAGGGTGGCGGCGAGCCGTTCCTGGGCCGGGATGCCGGGCATGAGCGCAACTACTCAGACCAAATCGCGTACATCGTCGATGAGGAAGTCCGGCGGCTGATCGACCAGGCGCATGACGAGGCTTACGCCATCCTCACGGAAAACCGGGACGTCCTGGACTACCTGGCCCTTGAACTTCTGGAACGGGAAACCCTGAACCAGGCCGAAATCGCCGACATTTTCCGTGACATCCGCAAGCGCGATTTCCGCGAGGTTTGGCTGTCCAAGGAGTCACGTCCGGTACAGATGGCGGGCCCTGTTGAGTCGCGCCAGGAAAAGGCTGCACGCGAAGCCCAGGAGGAGGCCAAGGAGGCCCGTCTGGATGAGCCGCTGGACGCCCAGCCTCCGCATCCGCAGGGTGTGGCAGGCCAGGAGGTCTTCGAGGGCGGAACCGACGTCGGGCCCGATGTGCCCGGCCACGGCTAAACTCGTCTTGTGAACCACTACGACCATGACGACCTCACCGAGGTCGGTTACCTTTCTGCTGCCGAGAATCCTGCGGGACACCGGGGCATCAAAGTTGACCGGCGGCGGATCGAAGCGGCAGTCCGGGAAATCCTGCTAGCAATAGGCGAGGACCCGGACCGCGGCGGGCTTATGGACACGCCTAAACGGGTGGCCAAAGCCTACTCCGAGATGTTCGCCGGCCTCCACCACGACCCCGCGGAGATCCTATCCACTACCTTCGACCTCGACCACGAGGAATTGGTGCTGGTCAAGGACATCCCGTTCTATTCCACCTGCGAGCACCATCTGGTGCCGTTCCATGGGGTGGCCCACGTTGGGTACATCCCCTCGCACGACGGTAAAGTGACTGGCCTGAGTAAGCTGGCCAGGCTCGTGGACATGTTCGCCAAGCGTCCGCAGGTTCAGGAACGCCTCACCACCCAGATTGTTGAGGCCCTGGTCACCCACCTCAAACCGCGGGGTGCGATCGTCGTTGTCGAATGTGAACACCTGTGCATGTCCATGCGCGGCATCCGCAAACCCGGTGCCAAAACCGTCACCAGTGCGGTACGTGGGCAACTGCATGACCCGGCAACCCGCGCAGAAGCAATGAGCCTCATCATCGGAAGGTAACAACAGACTATGGACTCCCTAGCTGCAGCACCTGGAACCGGACCCGCAACATCTCCGCTGCCTATACTTCGCAAACCGCGGCCGGCCGCAACATTGGATAGCCTGCCCGCTGACCGAACCCTTGTGATGGGAATCCTGAACGTCACTCCCGATTCCTTCAGCGACGGCGGGAAGAACCCCACTCCGGACACCGCCATTGCGGCCGGACTGAGGATGTTTTACGCCGGAGCGGACATCATCGACGTCGGGGGCGAGTCCACCAGGCCAGGAGCCGAGGACGTAAGCCCTGAGGAAGAACAACGCCGCGTCCTGCCCGTGATCGCCGCCCTGGTCAAGGCCGGCGCCCTCGTGAGCATCGACACCGTCCACACCTCGACCGCCGCTGCTGCCCTGGACGCCGGCGCAGCCATCATCAACGACGTCTCCGGACTCAGCATCGAGCCGGGCATGGCCGATCTTGTGGCTGCGAGCAAGGTGCCCTATGTGCTGACTCACCGCCGCGGTGACGCCCGCACCATGAACTCCCTCACGGAGTACTCGAATGTGGCCGAGGACGTTGTGGCCGAGCTGATCGGTGTCCGCGACAAGCTGTACGCGGCAGGCGTGGCACCAGGGCAGATCATTCTGGATCCGGGGATCGGGTTCTCCAAGACGGATGAACAGAACTGGGAACTGCTGCGGAACCTGGACAAGCTGGAAGCCTTGGGCCACAGGGTCCTGGTGGGGGCATCGCGCAAGCGGTTCCTCGGTACCCTCCTAACGGTTGCTGGCAAGTCCGCTGCTCCCGACGAGCGTGACGCCGCCACAGCCGCCATCACCGCTGTCTGCGCAGCCCGCGGCGCTTGGGCCGTCCGCGTGCACGACGTCGGCCCCAGCCTCGACGCCGTCAAGGTTGCTGCCCGCCTGGCTCCGGCACGCGACAGCAACTGAAGCACCACCAACCGACAAGGGAAGGCTGGATGGACAAGATCACGTTGAGCGGCGTTACCGCTATGGGGAATCACGGAGTGTTCGACTTCGAGCGCCGTGACGGCCAGCCGTTCATTGTTGATGCCGTGCTGCACCTGGACTTCGCAGAAGCAGCCGCCTCCGACGACGTCTCCGACACTGCGCACTATGGCGAGGTCGCGGACAGGATCAGGCAGTGGATCACCGGCGAACCGGTAAACCTCATTGAGGCCCTTGCCGTGCGTATCGCTGAAGATCTGCTGCAGGAGTTTCCCCTGTCCGCCGTCGACATCACTGTCCACAAACCGCAGGCGCCCATCGACGTCGAGTTCGGCGACGTCTCCGTAAGCGTCCACCGGGAGCGACAATGATTTCGCGGGCTACGCTGCCGTACACACACGCCGTCCTGGCGCTCGGCAGCAATCTGGGGGAGCGGAACGACACCCTTTCCAGCGCCGTCGCGGATCTTGTGGACCGGCCGGAAGTGCGGCTGCTCGCAGTCTCACCTGTCATGCAGACGAAGCCCGTCGGCGGGCCGCAGGACCAGCCGGACTTCCTGAACATGGTGATCTCGGTGGAGACCACGCTCAGTCCGATGGAGTTGCTGCGGCACTGCCAGGCGGTGGAAAACAAGCACCTCCGCGTCCGCGATGTGAGGTGGGGGCCGCGCACCCTTGACGTTGACATCATTGTTTACGGTGATGTGGTGAGCTCCGATCCCGAACTTACGCTTCCGCATCGCCGGGCGGCAGAGCGCGCATTCGTGCTCTACCCGTGGTCGCTCATCGAGCCGGCAGCCGAGCTCAACGGCGAACGGGTCGGCGTTCTTGCGGCCCAGGCCGAGGATCTTTCCGGGCTCCGCCCCTTCGATGGCTTCGGCGACTTCAACGGTCTCCCTACCGCCGGGGCGGTGTAGCACGTGAAACCCATCAATCCCCTGCTGCTCCTCGCTATCGGCCTGGTCCTCGCAGTCGCGGGCTGGCTCGCCACCCTGCTGGCCAACCGCTTCAGCTTCGCCACCCCGGTCCTGCCTCTCACGGCCCTGGTCACCATGGGCGTGATTGTTGCCCTCACCCTGGTGCTGGGAATCCGTGTTCTTCGCTGGCGTAACGGCAAAAAGAAGAAAATGCTCAACCCCATCCTGGCCGCCTGGACCTTGGTCCTCGCGCAAGCCTGTGCCTACACGGGCGCCATGCTGCTCGGCTGGCACGCTGGGATCTTCGTCGAGTTGTTGCAGATCTGGAGCATGCGGAGCAGTCAGCCGCTGATGTGGCTCGCGCTAGGCATGGCAGGAGGGGGCCTGGTCATGATCATTGTGGGGCTCCTCGTGGAGCGGTTCTGCCGTATTCCTCCTGAAGACGGCGACGGCGACGGCACAACCAAGCTCCCGGGACGCGCCCGCGGAGAGGCAAAGGGGGAGGGCGGCTATGCCTACCAAGGCGATTGATCCTCCCGGGATCACGTGGCTGCGTGTCTCACCGAAGTACGTGACCGTCCGAATTGTGGAATGGGCGATCGGTAACCTGATTGCCGTCGTCGTCCTGTCCCTGCCCCTGATCTTTGTACTTCTGGGCTGGTGGACCTGGCCTCCGCTCTGGCTTGCGGTGACTGTACCGGCGCTCATGCTGATTCTGGCGGTATGGCGGCTCGTGCTGATTCCCCGGCAGGTTCGTGCCATCGGTTACGCCGAGCGCGACGATGACCTCCTGATCCGCGGCGGCATCTTCTTCCAACGCGTCATGGTGGTTCCCTACGGACGCATGCAGTACGTGGACATCGGCGTTGGCCCGCTCGAGCGTTGGCTGGGCCTGTGCACTTTGAAACTCCACACAGCCTCCGCCGGAACCAACGCCCAGATTCCCGGCCTTCCCGAGAGCGAAGGCGCCCGCTTGCGCGAGCAGCTTTCCGCCCGCGGTGAAGCCAGGCTGGCAGGACTGTGACGGTGGAAGCCGCCGGAGATGCCGGTGCAGCCGGAGTTTCCCCCGGCAATGCGGACGGCGAATGGCTCCGGGTCCATCCGGCGTCGCCGTTTGTGCGGGGGTGGATAGCCCTCGCGGCCATCGGCTACTTCTTCGGCCGGGACATTTTCGAGCGGCTGATCCAAGGCGGTCCGCTCATCGATGACCGGATGGCGGGCCGTGCACCCTGGCTGCTTGCTGCCGGGGGCGTCATCCTGCTGCTGGCCATTTTCGGTTTCATCATGACCTGGTACTTCACCCGCTATCAGGTCGCCGGGGGCTATGTCCGGGTCAAGACCGGTTTCCTGTTCCGCCAGCAGCGCCAGGCCCGCCTGGACCGGGTGCAGGCCATCGACATCGTGCAGCCTTTACTGGCCCGGATCTTTGGCCTCGCGGAGCTCCGGTTCGAAGTGGCCGATGCCGGGGAGTCAGCCGTCCGGCTCGCTTTCCTGCGGATGGACGACGCCCGCCAGCTCCGGGCCACCATCCTCGCCCGTGCTGCGGGAGTCACGCCGGATCCCGAGAGCCCGGACGGCGTGGTCCCGGAGGCACCGGAGCAGGCCGTACTGTCCGTCCCGCCGTCGAGGCTTGTGGGTTCCCTGCTCCTGAGCGAACAGAGTGTCTTGGTGCTGTTGGGCGCGGTCGGCTCAGTGCTGCTCTCGGTCCTCACGGGCAATAGCGGATTTTTCCTGTACCTGATCCCGGCCGCCCTGGGTCTTGCTGCCGCCTACTGGTCCTCCTTCAACAAGGGCTATAACTTCACCGCAGCCATCTCCCCGGACGGTATCCGGCTGCGGTACGGCTTGCTGGATACGCAGGCACAGACATTGCCCCCGGGCAGGATCCAGGCGCTTAGGGTTTTTCAGCCGCCCATTTGGCGGATCTTCGGCTGGTACCGGATGCACGTGAACGTTGCGGGTTACGGTGCTGCCGGCGGAAACGGCGAAGGCGGCTCGCGGACCACGCTCCTGCCGGTGGGAAAGTTTGCGGACGTCATGACCATGATGTCGCTGGTCCTGCCGGACCCCGGAACCTCTGATGCGGCCCGCGTGTTTGCGGCCGGCATCAACGGCAGGGAGAACGACGGCGGCTTCGTCACCACCCCTGAACGTGCGCGCCTCCTTGCGCCGCTGGCGTGGCGCCGCAATGGCTACGCGGCAACCGACACCGCGTTGCTGCTTCGTTCCGGCCGGTGGTGGCGGCAGCTCGTGGTGGTGCCGCATCAGCGAACGCAGTCCATGGCGCTGCACCAGGGCCCGATTGCGAGGCGGTTCGGCGTCGCGGATCTTGTCCTGCACACGACGGCGGGCCCGGTTGTGCCGAGGCTGATCCAGGCTGACGTCGATGTGGCACGGGCGCTGTTCCAGGAACAGGCGGCGCGGGCGCGGGCCGCGAGAAAGCGGCAGACCAGCGAACAATGGCTGGCCCAGGTAGCCCCGGCAACTCCCGTAGCTGAACCCCCTGCCTCTGGCGAGCCCCTGGCCCACCGCGAACCCTTGGCTCCGAGCGAACCTCTCGCTGCCCGTGAGCCCTTAGCCCCCCGCGAACCCTTAGCCCCCAGTCAGGACGGTCCCCAGAATGGCTAAGCCCGGACGCCTTGGTGTTGGAATCATCGGCGCGGGAAAGGTGGGTGCAGTCCTCGGTGCGGCCCTGCGCGCTGCTGAACATGCCGTCGTCGGGGTTTCCGCCGTATCAGACGCAAGCCGTGAGCGCGCCGAGACGCTGTTGCCCGGTGTCCCCATCCTCGAGGTTCAAGAAATCGTGGAGCGTTCGGAGCTGGTGCTTTTGGCCGTTCCGGATGATGCCTTGGGCGCCCTTGTGGAGGGGCTCGCCAAGCTTGGCGCCTGGCAGCCCGGGCAGCTTGTGGCGCACACGTCCGGCCGCTTCGGAGTGGGAATCCTCCGCCCGGTGCGGGCCGCTGGTGCCGTGCCGCTCGCATTGCACCCTGCCATGACGTTCACCGGCATGAGCCTTGACCTGACCCGGCTGCTGGATTGCACCTTCGGCGTCACAGCGGATGCTGCCATGCTGCCCATCGCGCAAGCGCTCGTCGTGGAGATGGGCGCTGAGCCTGTGGCCATCGCCGAGGCTGACCGGACGCTCTACCACGCCGCGCTGGCGCACGGCTCAAACCATCTGGTGACCCTCGTGGCGCAGTCTTCGCAGCTGCTCCGGGAAGTAGGAGTGGAATCACCCGAACGCATGCTCGGGCCGCTGCTCCGCGCCACCTTGGAGAATGCCCTGGCTTCCGGCGAATCGGCGCTGACGGGCCCGGTAGCCCGCGGCGATGTGGGAACCGTTACGGCTCATGCCGAGGCTTTAAAGGAACACGACGGCGGTGCCGGCGGAGACATTCTGGCCGCCTACCTTGCCATGGCGCGGGCAACTGCGGGACGCGCCGCGAGCCGGGGCCTGTTGAAAGAGGATCAGTTCGGGGAGATGAATCGCGCCCTTGGTGACGGAACCCCGCCGCCGGAAGGACCATAGATGGCGATCAAACTAGTTACCACCGCGGCCGCGCTTCGAACGGAAAGCGCCCGGCTGCTGACGGCAAAGCAGGGCAGCTCGCAGGGATTGGTGCCAACGATGGGAGCCCTGCACGAGGGACATGCCCAACTGGCCCGTACCGCCGTCGAACAAAACGACGTGGTGGTGGTCAGCATTTTCGTGAATCCCCTCCAGTTCGGCGAAGCGACTGACCTTGAGCGCTATCCGCGGACCCTTGATGCCGATCTGGAACTCCTCGAGGCCGAAGGCGTCGATCTGGTCTTTGCTCCAGACGTTGAGGAGGTTTATCCCAACGGCGGACCCATGGTGCGCATTACAGCGGGCAAGCTCGCGGAGAAGTGGGAAGGCGCCTCCCGGCCAGGTCATTTCGACGGCGCACTGACCGTGGTGGCCAAACTGCTCCATTTCGGCATGCCCGGCGCCTGCGGAAACAACGGGACGCCGCCGCGCTACCGGGCTTACTTCGGCCAGAAGGACGCCCAACAGCTGACGCTTGTCCAGCGGATGGTGGCTGACCTGAACTTTCCCGTGAAAATCGTCCCCGTCCCCACGGTGCGTGCCGGCGACGGTCTGGCCCTGTCCAGCCGGAACCGCTTCCTTTCGGAGGAAGAACGTGTGGCAGCCCTGGTGCTGTCGCGGGCGTTGCGGCTGGTCGAGGAACGTGCCAACGCCCACCAGCCACTGGATCTCGATTCCGCCGTGGCGCTGGTGGAGTCGCAGCCGCTCGTCAAACTGGACTACTTCGAAGTGGTGGATCCAGGCACTTTGGAGCCCCTCGCCGAGAACTGCCGGGAGACGCCGTTCCGTGGTGAGGGCCTGGCAATCATCGCGGCGCGGGTGGGCCCGGTCCGCCTGATCGACAATGTTCCGCTAAGTTCCTGACCCTCGCACAGGCCCGCCCCTGCTCCCTCAAAAGGAGTCGTCGATTCCGAAGAGTTTTTTCTCACGGTTTTTCCCTCACAGGGAATTGGTGTGCAGGCTAGACTGTTGAACTCTGCAGCGACGATGCTCGCCGGATCTCACGCCACACTTCCTCGGGGGAACTTTCATGTCCACAGACCTTACTTCGAACGCGGGCGACAACGTGCAAAGCGAATCTCAACAGGCTCGGTCCAAGGCGGCCCTTGCTGACCCTGCCGCTATAGCCGTCCCGGCCGCGACGTCTGGTTCAGCCGGTTCTGCCGCGACGTCGGTTTCAACCGGTTCTGCCGCGCCTTCGCCGGCGAAAATGTCGCGTGAATCGGTCACGATCATCGCTACCCTGTTGGTTGCCACCTTCGTGGTGATCCTGAATGAAACCATCATGAACGTTGCCCTGCAGCGCCTCATGGTGGACCTGCGGGTGGACGCCCCCACGGTTCAGTGGCTTTCCACTGGCTTTATGCTCACCATGGCCGTGGTTATCCCCACCACCGGCTTCATCCTCCAGCGGCTCTCAACCCGTGCGGTTTTCATGCTGGCGATGGGCCTCTTCTCGGGCGGCACACTACTGGCCGCACTGGCGCCGGGGTTCGTGGTCCTGCTTTTCGCGAGAATTATCCAGGCCGGCGGCACGGCAATCATGCTTCCGCTTCTGATGACCACCATCCTCACCCTGGTGCCGCTGCAGCGCCGCGGTGCTGTGATGGGCAACGTCAGCATCGCCATCTCGGTGGCCCCGGCGCTGGGCCCCACAGTCTCTGGTTTCATTCTTGAGCACTTCTCCTGGCGCTTCATGTTCGTGTTTGTGCTGCCCATCGCCCTTGCCGCTTTTGCCATCGGTGCAAAGTACCTCACAAACGTCGGCGAGAAGGAGAAGAACCGCCTTGATTTCCTGTCGGTGCTGCTGACCATCCCGGCCTTCGGCGGACTGGTCTACGGCCTGAGCCAGATCGGCGGTGGCCATGGCGGCCAGTCCGGTCCAGGTGCTGCCGCCATTGCCGCCCTGGTGATTGGCGTGGTGAGCCTGCTGGCATTTGTGCTGCGGCAGCTGCAGTTGCAGAAAGCCGACGCTCCGCTGCTGGATCTCCGGGCGTTCAACTTCCGCATGTTCACCATCTCCGTCCTGCTGCTGGTGGTGGCCATGATTGCCCTGTTCGGCGCCGTCATCCTCTTGCCGCTTTACTTGCAGGAGATCCGCGGGCTTAAGTCGTTGGAAACCGGGCTGGCATTGTTGCCGGGCGGGCTGGCCATGGGACTTTTGGGTCCGTTCATTGGCAGACTCTTTGACAAGGTGGGGCCGCTTCCGCTGACTGTCACGGGCTCGATCATGATGGTGCTGGCCCTGTGGCAGTTCTCGTTGCTGAATGCGCAATCGCCCGTGGCATGGATCGTTGCTCTGCACGTGGGCCTGAGCCTTGGTCTTGCGCTCCTTTTCACGCCGGCATTCACAACGGGCCTCAACCCGCTGCCCCCGCACCTTTATTCGCACGGCTCGGCCATCATGAGCACGCTTCAGCAGGTGGCCGGAGCTGCGGGAACGGCTCTGCTGGTATCCGTTTTCGCGGCCGTATCCATTGGTTCAGGAGTGGTCGCGGGCATGCAGGCAGCCTTCCTGACTGCCGCCGCGCTCGCCGTCGCCGCCGTCGTACTGTCCCTCATGATGCGCAAGACGGCTGGCGCAGAAGGCGCCCACGCGCACTAGGCCCACTAAGTCCCGGCTGCGATCTCATGCGGGGCTGGCGGAATTGCGTAACTTTTGCTGCGCCGTGGCAGTCTCTTGGCCTGGCTCCCGCTGGATGACGCCGTTCATGCAGGATGCAGACGTCAAAAGTTACGCAATTCAGGTGGCGTCTGCGGATCAGCCTGAGAAGAATTCGCTCAGTTCCGTGATGAGTTTGTCGGGGGCCCTGTTGACGCCGTCGTGTCCGTAGCCCGGCAGGATGGTGTAGCTGGAACCTGACAGCACATCGTGGATCTGCCCGCACGCGACGCCGAAGTAGGCCGGGCTCTTTTCGCCCACCACGATGAGCGTTTCAAGCGGCAATTCCAGGAAGGGCTCTGCCGGCATATCGGCGGCGATGATTGCCTTTATCTCGCGGACACCGGTCTTCATCAATTCCCGGTTCTGCTTGCCGAGGGGAGTGCCTGCTGTGAGCTTGTTTGCCAGCGTCAGCATGCTCAGCGGCATCCTGGCAAAGGCGCCGCCCGTCTCCATCCCCCTGATCATGACGGCGAGGGCGCGGTCGTCGTCTCCGGCCGCCGTCGCCCGTTCATATTCCTCGGTCCAATCAGCCTTGACGCTCTGGTTGACGGAAACGGCGGGGTCGTAGACGGCCAGCCGCTCAACGGGAAGCGAGCGGGCAGCGTGAAGCGCAACCGCGCCGCCGAAGCTGTGCCCGAAGACGTCAGTGCTGGAGGTATGTTTCATCACCGCCTCCAGGTCCCGGATGTCAGAGTCCAGCGTGTAGTCCTCCGGCTGGGAAGAAGATTGTCCGCGCCCGCGGCGGTTGAAGGTGTGCACCGGGCGCCCCAGGGCTGCACTGAGTTTCTGGGCGAAACGGGTGTAGTCGGCAGCGGTGACCATCGAGGGGTGCACTACAACGACTCCCGAACCGTGCCCCGCCAATTCGGCCCCAGTGCTGAAGAGCTCGAGGGTGCCGCCGTCGGGGGTTCTGATGTTCTCGCGGGTCATGATCCGAGCCTAACCGAGGCCGCCGCACGCGTGCACCAACCACGTGGCCTGCTGGGTGAATACAGCCATGCGTTACGACGGACTCATGAGGGGAAGGCTGCTGTGGAATTCGACGGTAAACTTGGGGATTGTGACTTCCCAAAACAACCCCGCCCCCAACAACGCCGCCCAGCCTGCGGACGCCAGCGAACAGATGCGCATCCGCATGGAAAAGCGCGCCAAGCTGATTGAGCGCGGCGTGGAGGCGTACCCGGTCGGTGTGGAGCGCACACACTCCCTCAGCGAGATCAGGGAAAAGTACGCCCATCTTCAGGCAGACGACACCACTGGGGACGTCGTAGGAGTCACCGGCCGAGTGGTTTTTGTCCGGAACACCGGAAAGCTCTGCTTTGCCACGTTGCAGGAAGGCGGTGTGGACGGTACTGCCACCCGGCTGCAGGCCATGCTCAGCCTCGCGAACGTCGGGGAGGAAGCCCTGGCCGAATGGAAGGCCCTGGTGGACCTTGGCGACCACGTCTTCATCAAGGGCGAAGTCATCTCTTCGCGTCGGGGTGAATTGTCGGTTATGGCGGAGTCCTGGTCCATGGCTTCAAAGTCCTTGCGGCCGTTGCCTGTCCTGCACGCCGACCTCAACGAGGAAACCCGCGTCCGGCAGCGTTACGTGGACCTCATGGTCCGTGACGAGGCCCGCGAAATGGTCTACACGCGTGCGGCCATCACACGGTCCATCAGGGAGAGCCTGCACCGCCGCAACTATGTTGAGGTGGAGACCCCCATGCTGCAACTGGTGCACGGCGGTGCCACTGCCCGCCCGTTTGAAACCCACATGAATGCGTTCGACCAGAAGATGACCCTGCGCATCGCCACTGAGCTCTACCTCAAGCGGGCAGTCGTTGGCGGCATTGACCGTGTGTATGACATGGGCCGCGTCTTCCGCAACGAAGGCGTCGATTCCACCCACAGCCCGGAGTTCACCACGCTGGAGGCCTACGAGGCCTGGGCTGACCAGTTTGTAATGGCCGACCGCATCAAGGAAATCATCCTCGACGCCGCTGACGCAGCCGGTGTCGGGCGGGTAATCCAGACACCGGCAGGGGAGGTTAACCTCGACGGCGATTGGGCATGGCTCTCGGTTTACCCTGGCCTCTCCGAGGCTGTGGGACAGGAGGTCACTCCTGACACATCCGTGGCGGAATTGCAGGCTCTCGCGAAACAGCATGAGGTCAAGTTTGATACCGCCTGGGACGCGGAAAAGCTGGCGGTGGAGCTCTTCGGCGAAATCGTGGAGCCAACCCTCCTCAACCCGACGTTTGTGTACGACTACCCGCCGTCCGCCCAGCCGCTGGCCCGTCAACACCGCGAGAACCCCAGGCTGATCGAGGCCTGGGACCTGATCATCGGCGGCATGGAACGCGGCACGGCGTTCTCCGAACTCATAGATCCGGTGATCCAGCGGGAACGGCTGACCGAACAGTCACGGCGCGCGGCCGCGGGTGACGACGAGGCCATGCAACTGGATGAGGACTTCCTCCGGGCCCTCGAATACGGGGCTCCGCCCATGGGTGGCCTCGGCCTGGGAATTGACCGCCTGGTGATGCTCTTCACCGGAGCCGGTATCCGCGAAACGATTCTGTTCCCGCTCCTGAAGCCGGAAGGCCACTAGGTCATGGAGTATGTGGCCGTCTTGCTTCCGTCCGTTGTGGTGGGCCTCCTCTTCTGGTTCGCCATGAAGTCCATTTTTAACGCGGACAAGGCAGAGCGGCAGGCAGAGGCCCGGGCCCAGGCTGAAGCGGACGCCAAGGCCGTTGATCCCAAACGGGAAGAGCCTCCTGCCGGAACCGGGCCTAACTCTTAGTTCCCATCTGCCCTGAATGTCTTCAATGACAGTTGGGCAAAACAAATGTGCGACCTTGAGCGTGCACTTTCCACAGGAACCTTTTTCTGTTTTGACGCGTTGCCATAAACCGGGGGATACTTTATTTGTAACATCCTGCTTTTCTGAATACCCGTCCTTTCCAAAAGAGAGAATTTCCATGGCACAGAAAGTAAAAATCATCCTTGTGGATGATCTGGATGGGGGAACCGCGGACGAAACTGTCCGTTTTGGTCTTGATGGCGTCAGTTACGAAATTGACCTGTCATCAGACAATGCGTCGGAACTGCGCTCCGCACTGGGGCGCTTTATTTCCAGCGCCCGCAAGACGTCCACCGGCCGCGCAACGCGCACAAAGGTCTCAACCGGCCGGAACCAGGACTCTGCACAGATCCGTCAGTGGGCACGGGAGAACGGTTATGCGGTTAACAGCCGCGGCCGTATCCAGGCCGAAATTCAGGAAGCGTACCAAAGGGCCAATTCCTAGAGTTGAAGTATCTATGCGTTGCAAAAGTCGAAGCCCCCGCCGGTTGGAGGGGGCTTTCGACTTTTTTGCTTGTTTACTGTCCACCCGCTTTTTCCGCCGCGGTTTTTCAGGTTGAAACCGCCCTTGCCGGACTTTATCGGGAAAAGGCCGAGAGTTTGAACCTTCGGCCGTCCAGGCGAAAGTCAAGCGGCCTTTCCTCACGGCACCAAGCAGGCCACATACTCCCCGGGCAGCAGCGCTCCATTGGCCCGCATCGTTCGTGTTTGACGCCCGCTGACCGAGCTGCCGGCCCACCCGATTGTGGCTCCAGTCCGCGGCAAAGTTGGTCCCGGGTTTCCCCCGTGGCGAACAAGCTCCAAAAGTGGCGCTCCTCCACGTAGCATCAAAGTACGTCGTAGCTAGGAGTGTGGCGAAATGTTTGAGCGATTTACGGACCGTGCCCGTCGCGTAGTTGTGCTTGCCCAAGAAGAGGCACGCATGCTGAACCACAATTACATTGGTACCGAACACATCCTCTTGGGTCTGATCCATGAGGGTGAGGGCGTTGCCGCCAAAGCTCTTGAGTCCTTGAGCATTTCGCTCGACGGCGTACGCGAGCAGGTGCAGGAGATCATCGGTCAGGGCCAGCAGGCTCCTTCCGGCCACATCCCCTTCACCCCCCGTGCCAAGAAGGTACTGGAGCTGTCCCTGCGTGAAGCACTGCAGCTGGGCCACAACTACATCGGGACGGAGCACATCCTCCTGGGACTCATCCGTGAGGGTGAAGGTGTTGCCGCCCAGGTGCTGGTCAAGCTTGGTGCTGACCTCAACCGTGTCCGCCAGCAGGTCATCCAGCTGCTCTCGGGTTACCAGGGCAAAGAGACCACCGGTGCCGGCGTTGGCCCAGGCCAGGCCGAGGGAACCCCGGCAGGCTCCGTGGTTCTGGACCAGTTCGGCCGGAACCTGACGCAGGCTGCCCGCGAGAACAAGCTGGACCCCGTGATCGGGCGCGAACAGGAAATGGAACGCGTTATGCAGGTCCTTTCCCGCCGCACGAAGAACAACCCTGTGCTGATCGGTGAACCGGGCGTCGGCAAGACCGCCGTCGTCGAGGGCCTGGCCCAGGCGATTGTCCGCGGGGACGTACCTGAGACCATCAAGGATAAGCAGCTTTACACGCTGGACCTTGGCTCCCTGGTTGCAGGTTCCCGTTACCGCGGTGACTTCGAAGAGCGCCTGAAGAAGGTCCTCAAGGAAATCCGCACCCGTGGGGACATCATCCTGTTCATCGACGAGATCCACACCCTTGTAGGTGCCGGTGCCGCCGAGGGCGCGATTGACGCAGCTTCCATCCTGAAGCCAATGCTGGCCCGCGGTGAGCTCCAGACCATCGGCGCCACCACGTTGGACGAATACCGCAAGCACATCGAGAAGGACGCCGCCCTTGAGCGCCGCTTCCAGCCGATCCAGGTCAAGGAGCCATCGGTTGCACATGCAATCGAAATCCTCAAGGGCCTGCGTGACCGCTATGAAGCCCACCACAGGGTCACCATCACCGACGGCGCCCTCGCGTCGGCAGCGAGCCTCGCCGAACGCTACATCTCGGACCGCTTCCTTCCGGACAAGGCGATCGACCTAATCGACGAAGCCGGTGCTCGTCTCCGTATTCGCCGGATGACCGCCCCGCCGGAGCTCAAGGCCATGGACGAGCGCATTGCAGAACTGAAGATGGAAAAAGAGTCTGCCATCGACGCCCAGGACTTCGAGGGCGCCGCTTCACTGCGCGACAAGGAGCAAAAGCTCATTGCCGAGCGGGCCGAGAAGGAACGCCACTGGAAGACCGGCGGGATGGACGACATCTCCGAGGTGGATGAGGATCTCATCGCTGAGGTGCTGGCCAACTCCACCGGCATCCCGGTCTTCAAGCTGACCGAGGAAGAGTCCTCGCGCCTGCTGAAGATGGAAGACGAACTCCACAAGCGCGTTGTCGGCCAGAACGAGGCCATCAAGGCCCTGTCGCAGGCCATCCGCCGGACCCGTGCGGGTCTGAAGGACCCGAAGCGCCCGGGCGGCTCGTTCATCTTCGCCGGCCCCACCGGCGTCGGAAAGACGGAGCTCGCCAAGGCCCTCGCCGAATTCCTCTTCGGCGAGGAGGATGCCCTCATCACGCTGGACATGTCCGAGTACTCGGAGAAGCACACCGTGTCGCGTCTCTTCGGTGCACCTCCCGGCTACGTTGGCTACGAAGAGGGTGGGCAGCTGACTGAAAAGGTCCGCCGTCGTCCCTTCTCCGTGGTGCTGTTCGACGAAGTTGAAAAGGCCCACGCGGACCTCTTCAACTCCCTCCTGCAGATCCTGGAAGACGGCCGGTTGACCGACTCTCAGGGCCGTGTGGTGGACTTCAAGAACACAGTGATCATCATGACCACCAACCTGGGTACCCGTGACATTTCCAAGAGCGTTGCAACGGGCTTCCAGTCGGGCACAGATACGCAGACGGGCTACAACCGCATGCGTGCACGTGTCACGGAGGAACTGAAGCAGCACTTCCGTCCGGAGTTCCTGAACCGTGTGGATGACGTTGTGGTGTTCCCGCAGCTGACCCAGGACGAGATCATCGAGATCGTGGACATGTTCGTAGGCCGCTTGGAGAAGCGGCTCAAGGACAAGGACATGGGCATTGAGCTGACGCCTGCAGCGAAGGTGCTCCTGGCAACCCGCGGCTACGATCCCGCCATGGGCGCCCGGCCGCTGCGCCGGACCATCCAGCGCGAGATCGAGGACCAGCTCTCCGAGAAGATCCTCTTCGGCGAGATCCACGCCGGGGACATCGTGGTGGTGGATGTGGACGGCGAAGGCGACGACGCCAAGTTCACGTTTGCCGGCAACGCCAAGCCGCGCATCCCGGAGATCGCGCCCAGCGTTTAGGCGCACACCGCTGCAACAACCGGCCCCGTCCTCACCGCAAGGTGAAGGCGGGGCCTGTTCGTTGACCGACTATCTTCGGCGGGCGGGCCCATGCTGCTAGGGGCTCCCGCCCGGCGCCTCGTGCAGATAGCTTTCAAGTTGGGGACGCGGGTTCATGACGAGCTGGATTCCTGGCGGGAGCCCATCCATAACGGCCTCCCCGTCGCTGACACGAAGCGTTATTCGGGAATGACCAAGGTGGATATTGTTGGCCCGGAATTGCCCAAGATGGTCCGGCATGATTGGCGCCAGGTGCACAACGTCCCGGGTGAAGTCCGGATCGAAACGTAAGAGAACCCGCGCGAGCTGCGCTGGCGCCGCCGCGGCCCAGGCTTGGGGTGAGCAGGCGGTGGGGTAGGGCACTGGTTCGGGAAACTCGTTCCTGTCGAAGCCACAGAACAGCTCGGGCAGTTGGCTGTCAAAATGCTCAGCCGCGTCGAACAAACTGCTGGCGATCCTGCTGGCTTCCTTGACGAACCCGTAACGCATGAGGCCGGTGGCGGCCAGGGCTGTGTCATGAGGCCAAACCGAGCCGTTGTGGTAGCTCACCGGATTGTAGGCCTCCATGTCAGAGGCCAGAGTCCGGATGCCCCATCCCGTGAACATCTCCGGCGACATCAGCCGCTCCGCCACCAAGGCCGCCTTGTCGACGTCGACAATTCCGGTCCAAAGGCAGTGGCCCATATTCGAAGCGCAAGCATCAACAGGGCGCTTGTCCTTGTCCAGGGCAATGGCGAAGTAGCCCTCTTGGGGAAGCCAGAATTGTTCGTTGAAAGCACGTTTCAGGACAGCGGCACGCTCGGCCCAATGCCGTTCGCCCGCACCGTCGCCAGCCGAACGGGCAAGCAGCGACCGGGCAATATACGAGCTGAAAACGTAGGCCTGGACCTCACAGAGAGCGATTGGAGGCTCCGCCATCCGTCCATCAGCAAAGTTGATGCCGTCCCAGGAGTCCTTCCAGCCCTGATTCATAAGTCCGTGCGGGTTGGGCCGCATGTATTCAACAAAACCGTCCCCGTCACGGTCGCCGAAGCGCTCGATCCATTCGATGGCCCGGTCAGCGTGGGGCAAGAGCGAGTCGATCACGCCGTCCGCCAGGCCCCAGCGGCTGAGTTCACCCAGCAGCCCGATGAACAGGGGAGTGGCATCAACGCTGCCGTAGTAGGCCTTGCTGCCGGTTGCAAGGCCGGAGGTCACGCCGAGCCGGACCTCATGGGGGATCTTGCCGGGCTCCTCTTCCGAGTCGACGTCTACTTTGGTTCCCTGGATTTGGGCGAGTGTCTGCAATGTTCCTGCCGCAAGGTTGGGATCAACCATGAGGGACATGTAGGAGGACAGCAGGGAGTCCCGGCCGAACAGGGCCATGAACCACGGTGCGCCTGCGGCGACGGCTACCCTGTCCGGATGCTCGGCGTCGAAAATCCGTAGAGAGCCGAGGTCGCTTTGGCTGCGGGACAGGATTTCCTGCACATTCCGGTCGGAAACGTAGATTCGCGGAACGTTCTCTTCCCATTCCACATGCCTGCGAACACCCTCCCTGAAGTGTGGGGCGGTTGATTCAGTGAAGGGCCTGGCCGGTGGTTCCCCATCAATAAGCGGAACCACAATCACACTGGTTTTCCATTCCTGCCTCGGCGGGACGGTAATGCGGAGGGACAGCCCGACTTCGGTTACCTCTGCTCCGGCAGCCCGGATGGTCACGCCCCTGCTGTGTCCGCCGGCCACGGCCTGGATGGTCAGCCCGCCATCGCTGACTTTTTTGCTGACCACACCCGCGCTTCGGGCCCTGCCTCCTTTTACGTCAAAAAGATCAGCCAGGTCTGCGTCCAGGCTGAGCTGGACAAAACATTCGGAAGGCTCGGGCGAATAGTTCCTGATAGTGATGTCGTCCTGCAGCCCGGGACCTACATGGCGTTGCTGCTCCACGACGAGCGGGCTGTCAAAACGGCCATCCTGCCAGCTGGCCCGGCCGACGAATGTGGCATGGTACGCCGCTGGTGTACGGGCGACCAGTGGTTCCCGCCGCACTCCGTTGATGAGGAGGATCCATTGTGAAATGATGCGGGTGTCCTGGTAGAAAACGCCCTGTGCGGCGCCGGGAAATATGTCACCGCTGTGTGATGAGATGCAAAATGAGGATCCTTCGACGACGGTTACAGCCCCCAACTCCGAGGCCCCCGCCACAGTTTCTGCATTCCACGCAGTCATGGTCCGTACCCCTTCCAGACGTCCAGAAGTTGATGATGGTTTTCTTGGGTTGTTTCAGGCGTGCGCCAGTGGGCCCTGCCTAAGATTCTCGTGCCAGGCTGGTCGCACCCGGTTCCGCGCGCTCAGGTCCTTTTGGAGGATCTGCCCGTACAGGCTCAAATGGTCAGCCACCATACGTTCTGCGCTGAAATTGGCCTCGACCGCCGCCCTGCACGCCGCGCGGTCCAGGCCTTCTGCCAGGAGCAACAGAGACGAGAGCTCTTCTGTGGGCGCCAGATAGCCCGTAATCCCATGCTCCACGATCTCTGGTGCTGACCCTATGGGCGTTCCAACCACCGGCGTGCCTGTCGCCATTGCTTCAATCATCACCAAGCCGAAGGGTTCGTGCCATTGAATGGGATTCAGCAAGGCAACTGCGTTTCCCATAAGCTCGTATTTTTCGGCATCCCCGATCTCGCCAATGTACTCCTCGTTGCTTCCCAAGACCGGCTCGACGACGTCGCGGAAGTACCTGATTTCGTCCTTTTCGCGCATCTTGGCGGCGATATGCAAGGGGATACCCGCCTCCCGGGCAATTTTGATGGCTTCCAGGACCCCCTTGTCCGGGCAGATCCTGCCCACGAAACAGGCGTAGCCGCCTTTTCCCTTTCCCAGTGGGACACTGGAGGGATCCAGTCCATGGTGGATAACGCGGGTCACGTGCACATCCGGAGCCTGGGCTGCCTGATCGTGTGAAATAGCAACAACGCTGCTGTTCTTCTGCATGGCCCGGTACATGTCCACCGCATGAGGCACAAGGGGGCCGTGGATAGTGGTGACTACGGGAATATGTGGCGGGCGGCGAATATACAGCGGGCCTGCCATTGTGTGGTCGTGAATGAGGTCCATGCCGTCCATAGCGTCATAAGCCCTCACCACATGGCTCAATTCGGAGAGTGTGCCTCCCATATCGCCCGGCTCCGATTCAGACATTCCGGGGGCGAGGGGTACGGGACATTCACTATCCGACGGTGCAGCCAGTAATACTTCGTGGCCGGCAGCCGTCAGGCCCCGGGCGAGATGATCCACTACCCGTTCAATGCCGCCGTATGTCAGTGGAGGCACCGGGATCCAGGGGTTTCCGATTAGTCCGATACGCATGCCGACCTCCCCGGTCCGCCTCGTCAACGGACCTGCTTATGAGACCAGTCTGCAAACTTCGTTTTCCGCGCCCCAGCCCGCGGCACTGCTTCTCCGGCACCACAAAACCATCTGCGCTGCCTTTGAACACACCATAGGATCCCCTCCCGGTCCCGGGCAAGGGGTATTTGGTCCTTCGCGCCTCCTTACTCCGTACTCCGCAATGACCGTCACAGGGGCATGAGTTCGCGGCCGTAAGATTGGGGCTGTGACTGAGTCCTTCCGCATCCGCCCTGCCCGTACCAGTGATGTCGCTGCCATCAAACAGCTTGTGGCGCCTCTGGCGGATCAGCGGATCCTCATGGCCAAGGAGACGGTGGCTTACTACGAGAGCCTCCAGGAGTTCCGGATAGCCGAGTCAGACGGAGGCGAGGTGATTGGCTGCGGTGCCTTGCACGTGATGTGGGAGGACCTGGCGGAAGTGCGCACTCTTGCGGCCTCCGACGGGTGGCGCGGAAGGGGAGTGGGCCACGTTCTGGTGGAAACCCTCCTGGAAGATGCCAAGGCACTGGGTGTCTCCAGGGTTTTTTGCCTCACGTTTGAAGTGGACTTCTTTAAACGCCATGGTTTTGAGGTCATGCCAGACCAGACGGCAGTTGATCCAGTGGTCTACTCCGAACTCCTACGCTCGCATGACGAAGGTGTGGCGGAATTCCTGGACCTTGCGCGGGTTAAGCCCAATACCCTCGGCAACACCCGGATGATCAAAGTTCTCTAGACCCGGGGCAAGTGCTACCGCGGGACCGCTCCCCAGTAGTAGGGTCAGAGCAAACCGGCAGGTCCATTTAGGGAGCATAGCTATGAAAAAGCTCATCAACGATCCCCGTGCAGTGGTGGACGAATCCGTACAGGGATTCGGCCTGGCGCATGCGGACATCGTAGCCGTCTCGACGGAACCGAAGTTCATTACGCGCAAAGACGCTCCCGTTGCCGGCAAGGTGGGGCTCGTCTCCGGAGGAGGCAGCGGCCATGAACCCCTTCATGGCGGTTTCGTGGGACTCGGCATGCTCGACGCCGCAGTTCCGGGGGCTGTATTTACGTCGCCGACACCCGACCAGATCATTCCGGCAACGCTGGCAGTCAACTCCGGCGCCGGCGTCGTCCATATTGTGAAGAACTACACCGGGGACCTCCTCAACTTTGAAACCGCAGCGGAGATGGCGCAGGCCGAAGGCGTGGAGGTTCGAACAGTCCTGGTCAACGATGACGTCGCCGTCGAAGATTCGTTGTACACGGCAGGGCGCAGGGGCGTCGGCGGCACAGTCCTCGTTGAGAAGATCGCCGGAGCGGCAGCCGAACGCGGTGACGACCTCGAGGCCGTCGCCGCCATTGGCAACCGCGTCAACAGCAACGTCCGCAGCATGGGAGTTGCTCTGACGGCGTGTACTGTGCCCCATGCGGGAGGCCCGAGCTTCGATCTTGAAGAGAACGAGATCGAGATCGGAATCGGCATCCACGGCGAACCCGGCAGACACAAGATTCCCATGGAAAACGCGGACGGCATCACCGACCGGTTGCTTGAACCCATCCTGTCTGACCTGGGTCTCGATGCGGGGGAGCGGGTTCTGCTGTTCGTCAACGGGATGGGCGGCACCCCCCAAAGCGAGCTTTACATCGTGTACCGCCGGGCAGCCCAGGTCCTGAAGGAGCGCGGGATCATCGTGGAACGCTCCTTGGTTGGCAACTACATCACTTCGCTGGAGATGCAGGGCTGCTCTGTGTCAGTGCTCCGCCTTGATGATGAAATGACGGCGCTCTGGGACGCCCCTGTCCACACTGCGGCCTTGCGGTGGGGGATCTGATGGCCCTGGACGTCATGTGGGCCTTGAAATGGCTGACCTTGTGCGCGCAGGCCATGGCCGAGCACCGGCTCGAGCTGATCGAACTGGACCGCGCCATCGGCGATTCCGATCATGGGGAGAACATGGACAGGGGGTTCCAGGCCGTGCTGGACAAGTTGGCTGAGTCCCAGCCGGAAACGCCCGGCGCCGCCCTGAAACTGACCGCGATGTCCTTGATGTCAAAAGTGGGTGGGGCAGCGGGACCCCTCTACGGAACAGCGTTCCTTCGCGCCGCCACAACTTTGGGGGACGCTCCTGACATCAGCCCTGCGGCTCTCGCACAGGCTCTGGAAGCGGCACGGGACGGCGTAGTGGCCCGCGGGAAGGCCGAGCCCGGAGACAAGACCATGGTGGATGCCTGGACCCCCGCCGTTGAGGCAGCCGGAGCGGCCTCGGCCGCTGGCGCCAACGTCCTTGGGGTACTGGTCGCCGCCGCCGAGGCTGCCGAGGAAGGCGCTGCGGCAACTGATCCGCTGATTGCCCGGAAGGGCCGGGCAAGCTACCTCGGAGAGCGCAGCATCGGCCACCGCGATCCCGGAGCCGTGTCTACTGCCCTGATTCTTCGGGCGGCTGCAGGAGCGGCCGCGTGACGGTCCGGCTGATCGTGGTCTCCCATAGCGAAAAAATCGCCGACGGTGCGGTGGAGCTTGCCGCTCAGATGGCCCCCGACGTCGTCATACTCCCCGCCGGGGGAACTGAGGACGGCCGGATCGGCACGAGCCTTGAAAAGGTGATGGCGGCGCTCGCCAAAGCCGCAGACGGCGACGGTATTGTGGTCCTCACGGACCTGGGCTCAGCCGTTATGACTGCTGAAGCGGCCATCGAGTTTTCCGACGACCCCGATTCAGTGATGCTTGCCGATGCGCCGCTGATCGAGGGGCTCATCGCCGCCGCTGTGGCTGCCCAGACAGGTGCCGATCTGCGGACGGTGAAGAAGGCGGCGGAAGCTGTCCGGGGAGCCCTCGGGCAGGGACGGTACGAGCCTTTTGACGTCAATGAAGGGGCCCGGACTCAACAGACGACGGAATGGGTCCCGGAGGTCAGTGAGAGTTTTGAGCTCGTCAACGAAGCGGGGCTGCACGCAAGGCCCGCTGCCAAGATCGCCGGCGGTCTCGCCGGGATGGATGCCGAAGTGACCATCAACGGCGTCGACGGTGCTTCCATGACCGGCCTGATGACCCTAGCGGCGGGCAAAGGTTCGGTGCTTCGCGTCGAGGCCAATGGTCCGGATGCGGCTAGAGCTGTGCGCTATGTACAGGGGCTGGTGCAGTCCGGGTTCGGCGAATCCTGAATCCTTGCACTCTTGAGGAGAATTTGCGGAACTCCTGCTATAAGCCGACATGGTTCTTGAGTGTCCCGGCGCAGTCTGGGGATATGAGCCTTTGGGGCCCGGCGAGGGGCCGGCCCCAAAGGCCGTCAAAGGACTAGAGCAGCGGGGGGCCGACGCCATGACCACTACATCGGAAGAAGAAATCAAAGCCGTGCACGGTGTTCTCACCGACCCGCGGCCGCTGGATTTTCAAGCCCTGGGTCTCGCAGGGTGCATTGACAGGCTGGCAACTCCACTGCGGGGGCAGGGAACCAGGCTGCACTGGGAAACACCTCACCACGGAGTTGAGATCGACGCCCGTTCTGCGTCACTGCTCTACCGGGCCGCCCAGGAAACTCTGAGCAACACTTACAAATATGCCCACGCAACAGATGTCACCATCCGGCTTGACGCTGTTTACCACGGTATCCGGCTGGTCATCTCAGATAACGGGACCGGCTTCGATTGCAAAAAGGCGGTCCGGGGCAGGCGGCACGGATTCGGGCTGCGCCTGATGTGCGCCGCCGTGACGGGGGCAGGTGGCAGCAGCGTGGTGGACTCCAATCCTGGAGCCGGCACCAAGGTCACCATCACGCTCCCGCTGGACTAGTGGCATTTAGCTGGCAGGGATGTCTGGCTCGATGCTCTGGTTCAGGCCCGTCTGGCGGAGGCTATCGGCGTCGAGAATGAGGGAAGCACCGAGGAACTTTCCACACTGCTGGCCAAAGGGATACTCGCTCGTCGGGGTGAACGTCAGAGAGCGCTGGGGCAAGGGAGCACCATTGGGGGATGTTCCGGTCAGGGAAGCGTCAATCGGGGATTCCGTCAGGACGTCCAGCATGAGCATGCCCACCAGGGTGCCGTTGGGAACTGAAGTGGCGGAGCAGGAATCGTCCGGCCCATCGCCAGTGCAGCCCTGGTCAACGGAGGCGGTCCCCGGCCTTAGATCGAGGTCCGCTTCCTTGCAGACGCCGTCTTGGCATGCTTTGAGATGGATGCTTTTCACCGAGGGCACATAGCTGGACTCCACCGTCAGGGAGACGACCGAAGCCTGCGCAATCGCCGGGCACGGCTGCTCGTAAAAGTGGCAGCCCGAGGTCAGAACCGCCGTCACCCCGAGAGCAAGGAATCCGTACAGGATGCGCATACTTCAGGGTAGATCTGCGGGTGCAGGGGGGTATGGAGGAAGCCGAAGTGGGACCTACATCGTTACTTTTAGGGCCCCAGGCCGCCCTCTCAGCCATCCCCCTCACCCCGGGAGTTGGAAGCCGGCGCGGTGCAGCTCGGCGAGACCGTCGTCGAGAAGCCCTGCCAGTGCACGCTCCAACTGCTCGGGTGCGGAGTTGAGGCCATGAAGGGCCGCGAGCGGCACGCCGATCCCGTCCGGTTGGAACCCCAGATCGGCGGGAGCCTGCAAAAAGAATTCGGGGGCCACCGGAGCGTCCGCGGCCCGGAGGACCGCCATGATGGCGCCGCGGACCTGCCGGTCTGTCCCGTGCCAGGACTGCCCCTTCGGAATGTACGACGGCGGCGGCTCACCTGCCGCCAGCCACTCGCAGGATTCGCGAACAGGACAGTCAGCGCACTTTGGGGAACGGGCGGTGCAGATGAGAGCGCCCAGCTCCATAACCGAGGCGTTCCAGCGGACCGAGGCATCGTCGTCGAACGGAAGCAGCTGTTCCGCAAGCCTCATCTCCGCCGCCGTCAAAGCCGGCGAAGGTAAGGCTGCACCGCAAACGAGCCGGGCGTGGACACGGCGGATATTGGTATCCACCACGGTCTCCCGCTTCCCGAAGGCAAACGCCGCCACGGCAGCGGCTGTATAGCTGCCCACCCCCGGAAGTTCTAGGAGCTCAGCGTACGTCCGTGGCACGCTTCCGCCATGATTGCGGGTTATGTCGACGGCGGCTGCGTGGAGCCTGAGTGCCCGCCGGGGGTAGCCGAGGCGTCCCCAATGCCGGACCGCTTCACCGGCAGCATCCCTGGCCAGGTCCCCCGGCGAGGGCCAACGGTCGAGCCATTCTTTCCACACGGGCAGAACCCGGACCACCGGAGTCTGCTGCAGCATGATTTCGCTCACCAGTACGCCCCAGGGGCTGCAGGCGGGATCTCGCCACGGGAGTGTGCGGGCGGTCTCCTCGAACCAGGCGTCGAGCGCACTGTGGAGCTTATTCAGGGCCAGGCCAGGAGGAATGACCGGCGGAATGGCGGAGGGATCTGTTGGAGCTTTGATTCCCATACTTTAGTGGATGTCGGCCCGCTGCCGGAAAGGGACTGGCGGGCGGCGTGGTGGTTCCTCATCCGTGCCGCTGGTTCTCTAGCCTAGAAGATATGGTCAGGCAAGGCAGCACAGGAAACAACGGTTCAAGGCAGGGGACGTCCTCCGGCAGGAAGCCCGCGAGCAGTTCAAACGGCGCTTCCAGAGGAAGGTCGGCGGGAACGTCTCGCGGCAGGTCCGCGGGCAAGTCTGTCAGTGCCCTGTACCGCCGTCGCCGTCTGTTCGTTGGGGTCGCTTTGCTTATGGTGCTGGCCATGGGCTTCGGAGGTTTTGCAGCGGTGTCAGGGATGCTGAACGGCGACCAGGAGCATGTTTCTTCCACGGATGGTGGCAACGCTGATGGCGGCTCAAATGCCTCTCCGCAGCCAACCGCCGGCCAGGACGTTTCCGCCGCAGCGCCCAGCTCCCCGCCTGCGACCCCGAGCTGCGACCAGAACCTGGTGACTGTGACGGCCTCAACCGACAAGCCTGTGTATGGCGATGGTGAAAACCCGTTGCTGAGCCTGAAGGTCACGAATGGCGGCGAGCTGCCTTGTGACGTCAATATCGGCACTTCGCAGATGGAATTCCTGGTGACGAGTGGTTCGGACCGGATCTTCTCTTCCCTTGACTGCCAAGCGAACAGTGAGGACCTGATAAAGACCATCGCTCCCGGGAAAAGCGAAACCGCCAACTTCCCCTGGCCCCGCAACCGCAGTGTGCAGGGCTGTTCAGCTGTCTCGGCTAAGCCCGGTGCCGGCGGCGCCTACTACGTCTTCACCGCCAAGCTCGGGGCCAAGACCAGCCCCAAGGCAGTTTTCCAGCTGGGTTAACGTTGGACGAGCGGCCCTGCCCCACATGAACGGCCCTGCCCCGCTCAACCGTTGCCGGCCAGCAGCGGTTGAGCGGGGCAGGGCAGCTCAAGCCGGCTGACCTGAGCTGCCGGGTGGTGTCGGGGCCAAGGAATATTCGGAACCTGATGCTGTCCGCACGAGCCAGCCGCGGTCGACGAGGTATCGCCGCAACAAAACGTAGTCGTCGGCCACCGCCTTCAGCCGCTCGTTAATTGCCTTTTCGCTCAGGACTTCCCCGCCGCTGATGACCTTCGCGCAGGCCCAGGCAAGCACCTCATCCCGATGCCTCGCTCTAGTGGGATACGTTTCTATCTTGCCCTTTGTAAGAAAGCGTTCCACTCCGGAAGGGCCACGTGGTTCTTTAGCGGCTTCGAGAATGTCCTTCATAAAGGAAGAGTTGAAGGCTGCATCCTCGCTCCGGAACAGGCCCGATTTCACAAGACGGTCCCGGGCTTTCCTCCGCTCTCCCTCGGAGAGGGACCGGCCTGACCTGGCCGCTTCTTCCAGGATGAGTTCCGCTGCTGCCAGCCGCAGGTTCTCATTGGCGAGGATGGACAGCACGCCTTTCCACTGTTGGGGGTCGTTCAAAATGCTCCTCCTTCGCCACTGTCTTTTTCCATTCTGACTTGCCCGGTTCGAGACGTGGAGACCCCGGCCAGAGACCCGGAGAAGGATCGGCTACTGCTCAGCGACGAGGACGTTTTCGTGGATCCTGGTCCATCCCGCGGACTCCAGCTGACTGGTGTCAACGCCGTCCTTGACGAGCATGGCGGATAGCGCCAGGCCGGTATCTGTAACAAGGACTATCTGTTCCGAGGCGACCTGGTTGCCGCAGCCGGCGGACCCCGAGAGGTCGGCGCCTGACGGGATCATGGCCAGGCAGGCCACCGTTCCCTCCTCGTTCTCGCCGGCAAAGTACCTAACGCCGGAACGAGTGGCGAGCAAACGTTCTCCGCCTGCCTTCACTTCTTCGCCAAGTGCAACGCCACTCGGAAGGGTGTCGTCCGGTGTGGCCGCTCGGTCCAAAGCCTGCAGCCCGTTCTGCACCGAGCAACCGCTCATCAACAGCGCTAAGCCGATCACCAGTGTGACCAGACGATTCCGAAACCGATTCATTGCACTGCCCCCTCAGGCTCTTATTTCCCCTGAGGCTATCCCAAAGAACGAGGTCTGGAGGGGAACTGGGTCAAGGCTCACGGGACATCCGGGAACCGCACGTTTATGATCGACAGAAGAGCAGGCCCCGGGCAGCCAAGCGATCCCGGGAGCGTGGACAGAAGGACGAGAAGGGTGCACATCATGATCGGATTCATTGTTGCGGGCCTCGTTATCGGTGCTTTGGCCCGGCTCATCAAACCAGGCAAGCAGAACCTCAGCCTCCTCGCCACACTGCTGCTCGGCCTTGTGGGCTCAGTCATCGGTGGCAGCATTGCCAGCCTGCTGGGAACGGGAGACATCTTCGAACTGAACTTCCTCGGGTTCATCGTGGCGGTCATCGCTTCGGTGCTGCTGGTCGGCGTGGCTGAAGGCCTGTCCTCCCGCCGTGCGGCCGCCCGCCGGAACCCCTGAGGGTCCTAGATCAGTCGACTCCAGACCTACTTGCAGGCGGTGAGAATTCGGGCGATAGCATCGCGTTCCGGCTGGGTGACCCACAGCTGGTATTTGGCCTTCACCGCCGTCTGTCGCCCCACGTACTCACACCGAAACGTTTTGTTGCCTGGCAGCCAGCTCGCGGCGTCTTTATCGCCCTTGCTCATGTTCGCCGTGCCATCGGCGGCCATGAGGTTCAGTGGATCGTTGGCGAACTGCCGTCGCTGTTCTTCGCTGATCTGCTGGGCGCCGGTCTGCCAGGCCAGGGACAGCGGAATGATGTGGTCGATCTGGACTTCGGAGCTGGTGTTGGCACCGCGGACGAAACTGATGGTGGTGCCGGTGTACTTGTCGGCAAGCTTTCCGGTCAGCACTATGCAGTTGTGCGTGCCTGGCTTGAAGGTCTCACCTTCGAGGTCCCTTGCGAGGATATCGTTGCGGGTATCACAGCCGTTATGGTCGACGTCGGCCCAGGCGGCACCAAACTCCTCCCGGCTGTAGCCGGTCTTAGGGGCGCGGCCCTTCACAGGGATGGTTGCCAGTTGCTCCAGTGCGGCGGCGGCTTCGCCGGCCGCCGAGGATCCTGGAGCGGCCCCGGCGGGGGTTGAAGGCCCCGCTTCCTGAACCGCCTCCACCGCATCGGCGACGGCGGTGTTAACCGTGCCGCATCCCGCCAGCCCTCCGATCAACAGAACAGCGGTCAGCGAGGTCAGGGCTTTAGCGGTGCGGTGTGCGATTGTTCTGTCTTTCTTCAAGCATCGGGAGGGCAAAGACACCCTACCCCCTGCGCACGCTGCAAAGCGGGAGGCCAAAGTCCGGGAGCGGTGGCCGGGCCTACAGGAAGCGGTCCAGCAGGCTGGCTTCTGCCATGCGGCTCAAGCCCTCGCGCACGGTCCGGGCACGCTGATCGCCAATACCGTCCACGGTCATGAGGTCGTCGATGGTGGCAGCCATAAGGTTCTGGAGCCCGCCGAAGTGGTCCACCAAGCGGTCGGCCACCGCTTTCGGGACAGCTTTGAGTCCCGAAAGGAGCCGGTAACCGCGGGGCTGGACGACGGCGTCGAGCGTTTCCACACCTCCGGCGAAACCGATGATGTGGGCGATCTTGCCCAGATCGATCAGTTCGGTGGGCCCAAGACTGACCAGGGCATTGACGGCGCCGTCGATGTCTTCAGGCGAGGCGTCCGGCCCGGCGTAGTCGCGGATAATCACATCACTGCCCGGACCGCGGCCCACGGTGAGTTCATCGAGCTGGAGGGACAGCAGACGGCCGTCTTCGCCCAACTCAAGCACGTACTGCGAGATCTCCTCCGAGATGCGCCGCACCATTTCCTGGCGCTGCAGTGTGACGGCAACGTCCCTGACCGTGACCATGGCCTCGATCTCCAGGGCGGACAGCGAACTGGTGACCTGATCCAAACGAGAACGGTACCGCTCCAGAGTTGCCAGTGCCTGGTTGGCGCGGGCCAGGACCTTCTCTGAGCCTTCCAGGACGTGGCGCAGGCCGTTCACATACAGGGCAATGATCTGCATGGACTGGCTGACGGAAATGACGGGAACGCCGGTCTGGATGGCCACGCGCTCGGCGGTCCTGTGGCGGGTGCCCGATTCCTGGGTTTCGATACTGGAATCCGGAACAAGCTGGACGGCGGCCCGGAGGATGTTGCCCGCATCCTTATCGCAAATGATTGCGCCGTCCATCTTGGCCAGCTCCCGAAGGCGGGTCGGGGAAAAATCAATGCCGATGTCAAAACCGCCTGAGCAGATGGATTCGATGGTCCTGTCAGAGCCCAAAACGATCAGAGCGCCTGTGCGTCCGCGCAGGATGCGTTCGAGTCCGTCGCGCAGCGCTGTTCCGGGAGCCACTCTGCCCAGAGTCGCCTTGAGTGAATCTTCAGGGCTCCGAGCCATAGATTTTCCCTTCAAAGGTGCGGGCCGCTGCCCGCAGGTATGCCGGTTTTCGAAGAGCTCCGACAGGATAAAAAGTACTCGTTTTCCCGCAAGCACCATGATAGAGGTAAAGCCGCCCATTAACCGCACGGGCAAGCCTTAAAGTGCCTCATTTGCTCTCGTCGGAAACAGCCAGGCAGGTGCCTCCGGGGAACCTTCACCAAGGGCCGTTTTAGTCCGCCCATCAGCATCCCCGGGTGGGCTGCGATAAACTGGGGAACCGGACTGCACCACTGTGTGCACCACGCACCCGGCTCCCAGATCCCCTCCGCGTTCCCCTTGACTGCAGCGAAAGTAGCACCGTGTCCCAAGAAGTCCTTAGCCCCGCCAGAGTCCACGAGATTCACAAGCAGGCGGCCCGGCGTCGGACGTTCGCTGTTATTTCCCATCCCGACGCCGGCAAGTCGACGCTCACCGAGGCGCTTGCCCTGCATGCCAAAGTGATCGGAACCGCCGGGGCCTCCAGCGGCAAGGCCAACCGCAAGGAAACGGTCTCGGACTGGATGCAGATGGAGAAGGACCGCGGTATTTCCATCAGCTCCGCAGCCCTCCAGTTCTCCTACCGGGATACGGTCATCAATCTCCTGGACACCCCGGGTCACGCCGACTTCTCAGAAGACACTTACCGCGTGTTGGCCGCCGTTGACTGCGCTGTGATGCTCGTTGACGCGGCGAAAGGCCTGGAAACGCAGACCATGAAACTCTTTGAGGTCTGCAAGCAGCGCAACCTCCCCATCATCACCGTTATTAACAAATGGGACCGTCCGGGCCTGGATGCCCTTGCCCTGATGGACGAAATCACCGAACGTACCGGGCTGCTTCCCATGCCGCTGACGTGGGCCGTCGGCATCTCCGGCGACTTCCGTGGGGTGTGGGATCTCCGCAACGACCGCTTCGCGCAGTTCAAGCGCAACAACGCTGGCGCGAACATCGCCCTCACCGAGTACTTCACCCCGGAAGAGGCCGCTGCCAGCCAGGGCAACGACTGGGATAACGCCGTGGATGAGGCGGGTCTCGTGATCGAATCGAACCTGGAGTTCGATGTCGACAGCTTCCACGCCGGCAAGGCAACCCCCATCCTCTTCAGCTCGGCCGCCCTGAACTTCGGCGTCAAGGAAATCCTCGACGCCCTCGTGGACTTTGCTCCTCCGGCAGCGCCGCGTCCGGATGTAGACGGTGCGCCCCGGGCCGTTGACGCTCCTTTCGCTGGCTTCGTCTTCAAGGTCCAGGCCGGCATGAACAAAGCGCACCGGGACCACGTTGCCTTCATCCGGGTGTGCTCGGGGGTCTTTGAGCGCGGAATGGTGGTCACGCAGACGCGTACGGGCAAATCATTCGCGACGAAGTACGCCCAGCAGGTGTTCGGCCGGGAACGCGAAGTGATCGACGAGGCCTACCCGGGCGATGTTGTTGGTCTTGTGAACGCGTCGTCGCTGCGGGTGGGAGACAGCCTGTTCCTGGAGCAGCCCGTCGAATTCCCGGCCATCCCGCTGTTTGCGCCTGAGCACTTCCAGGTTGCCAGGTCCAAGGATCCGAGCCGCTTCAAACAATTCCGGCGGGGCATCGAGCAGCTCGAACACGAGGGCGTTATCCAGGTCCTGCGCTCGGACATCCGCGGTGATCAGGCGCCGGTGCTGGCCGCCGTCGGCCCCATGCAGTTCGAGGTAGTGGAGGATCGCATGGCCCACGACTTCAGCGCCCCCATGCGGCTGGAGCGTCTCCCTTACTCAATTGCCAGGATCTCGACGGCGGATGCCATGCCTGCGCTCGCAAATGTCCCCGGCGCTGAGGTGCTGCTGCGTTCCGACGGCGAATACCTCGCTTTGTTCAACGACGTCTGGGCGCTGCGGCGGATCGAGAAGAACCTTCCCGAGCTGACCCTGGTTCCCATCGGAACGCATAACCCCGCCAAGTAGCAGCCTGCTTTATTCTTCCCCTGGGCCCAGGAATCCGTGCAGCAAAGACGCCGTGCCCAGCAGGTGGTCTTCCATGGCCCGCCGCGCTTCCTCGTCGTCGCCACGCAGGATGGCGTCCACGATCCGCTGGTGCTGGCGGTTGGAATGCTCCAGGTTGGGCTCCAGAAAAGGGATGCGGTCCAACAGGTCATTGATCCGGGCACGCACATCAGCCACCGCAGCTGCCAGGCTCGGCGAACCGGCGAGTTCGGCTACAGCGACGTGGAAGCGCGCATCCTTGGGTCTGTAAAGCTCCGCCGGGGCGGTGGCCACGTCCGCCAAAGTGTCCAGCAGATGCCGGCGCTCCCGCGGGGAGAGCTTGGCCCTGGCAGCAAGTGAAGCCGCGGCCGGTTCCAATACGCTCCTGAAGGCGAGGGCATCGTCCACTTCGGCTGGATCCAGTACCGTGCCCTTGCCGCGTCCTGCCGGCAGTTTCAGGGAAACATAGGTCCCGCCATAGCGGCCGCGCTGAACCTCGACGTACCCGGCCTTTTGAAGTTCAGCCAGAGCCTCACGGAGGGTTGCACGGGAAACGCCCAGTTGCTCGGAAAGCTCACGCTCCGGAGGTAATTTGTCGCCGGCGGCAAACAGGCCCAGCTTGATGGTCTGGAGGAGACGTTCGATGGTTTCCTCAAAGGCGTTTCCATGCCTGACAGGCCGGAGCAGGGACGCTTGGGTTTCGAACGGCACCTGATCCATTCCTCCATCCTAAACCGCCGGAAAAGTACCAATAGGCCGGACCGCCGACGCCCGGCACATTGGCAGCAAAAGAAAAAGCTTGACTCACGCGGTGACGTCTACCACACTTGGGCAGGAGCCAGTGGACTAAAAATAGTCCATTGAAGCCATGGTCCCTCGAAAGAAGGAAACAGGATGTCACCCTCCAGCGCGGATTCAATCAAGGACGACGACGGTTACCTCAAACACAGACAGCTGAAACGGGGTGCAGCGGGCTGGATTCTCCTGGCAGGGCTGGGCGTTGCTTACGTGATTTCCGGGGATTTCGCTGGTTGGAACCTTGGGTTGGCCCAAGGCGGATGGGGCGGCCTCCTCATCGCATTCGTACTGATGGGAATCATGTACGCCTGCATGGTGTTCGGCTTGGCGGAATTGTCCTCCACCCTCCCCACCGCGGGCGCCGGCTATGGCTTTGCCCGCAGGGCCTTGGGCCCGCTGGGAGGCTTCGCCACCGGAATGGCAGTGCTGATCGAGTACGCCGTGGCTCCTGCCGCCATCGCCATCTTTATCGGCGGGTATGTGGAGGCGCTGGGGCTCTTCGGTCTCACCAACTCCTGGCCCGTTTATCTAGTGACGTATGCGATCTTCGTCGGCATCCATCTCCGGGGTGTTGGCGAGGCACTGAAGCTGATCTTCGGCATCACGGCAGTGGCGGTGGTGGCCCTGTTCGCTGTGGTAATTGGCCTCATCCCGCACTTCGAAGCAGCCAAGCTGTTTGACATAGTTCCCAATGGCTCGCCCGCATCCAGCGCCTTCCTGCCGATGGGAATCAGCGGAATTATTGGTGCACTGGTTTACGGCATCTGGTTCTTCCTGGCCGTTGAGGGCGTTCCGCTGGCAGCTGAGGAAACCGCGGATCCGAAGAAGGACATGCCCCGCGGAATCATTGCGGCAATGGCGATCCTCGTGGTCTTCGGCGCCTTGATGCTGGTTCTTGTCCCCGGGGCAGCCGGTTCCACGGCCATGAGCACGTCAAACAACCCGCTGCCGGAGGCCCTTCGCCTGGCGTACGGTGGGAACACTTTCCTGGCCGACTTCGTGAACTATGCAGGCCTCGCCGGGTTGATAGCCAGCTTCTTCTCCATCATCTACGCCTATTCGCGGCAGATGTTCGCACTCTCAAGGGCAGGCTATTTGCCGAAGTGGCTCTCCCTGACAGGCAAGAGGCACACCCCCTACCTGGCGCTCATTGTGCCGGGCACCATCGGCTTCATTCTGGCAGCAACCACCGGCAACGGCGCGCTGCTGATCAACATTGCAGTCTTCGGTGCCACAGTTTCCTACGTGCTGCTTAACCTGTCCCACATCGTGCTGCGCATAAAGGAGCCTGACCTGCCGCGCGGCTACCGCACCCCAGGTGGCATCTGGACCACCTCGGTCGCGTTGGTGCTGGCGCTCGTGGCGGTCGTGGCCACGTTCGTCGTAGACGTCTTTGCCGCAACCATTACCGCAGCTATTTTCGGGGCGGCACTGCTCTATTACTGGTTCTACAGCCGCCACCACATAGTGGCTGGTGCCCCCGAAGAAGAGTTCGCACACCTGGCAGCGGCCGAGGCCGAACTTCAGCACTGACAACTCAGGTTAGACCGTGGACCCAGGCTCCCGGTCCCTGATGAAGACAAGGTAACGGAAGAAAATGACACATCAATCAAATGGAACAGATGGTTCAGACAAATCAGCTGGATCAGTATCAAATGCCCCGTTGAGCGTCGACGCACTTAGGGAGATGGTGGCTGCCGGAACAATCGACACAGTGGTAGTTTCCATTACCGACTCCCTTGGCCGGCTACAGGGCAAGCGGTGCGGTGCCAGATCCTTCCTCGAAGACGTCCTGGGCCACGGAGCAGAAGGCTGCAACTACCTGCTGTCCGTGGACGTGGAGATGAACACGATTGACGGCTATAGCATGTCGTCATGGGAGAACGGGTACGGGGACATGGTGATGAGGCCCGATGTCTCCACCCTGCGCCTGGTTCCCTGGCTGGAGGGTACCGCCATGATCCAGTGCGACATCCTCTGGCTCGACGGGAGCCCGGTAGTGCAGTCTCCGCGGCAGATCCTGCGGGGACAGATCGAACGGCTGGAGAACCTGGGTTACCGCGCGCACATTGGCACCGAACTTGAGTTCATCATGTTCGATGACAGCTATGCCGAAGCATGGGACAAGAAGTACGAGGCCCTGACCCCATCCACGAGCTACAACGTGGATTACTCTCTGCTTGCCACCGCACGGTTGGAACCGGTGATCCGCAGCATCCGGACCAACATGGAAAAGGCGGGACTCGTCGTCGAATCTTCCAAAGGGGAGTGCAACTACGGCCAGCAGGAAATCACCTTCCGCTACGCCGAGGCGCTGACGGCGTGCGACAACCATGCTTTCTACAAGAACGGCGCCAAAGAAATCGCCGATCAGCACGGCAAGAGCATCACGTTCATGGCGAAGTACAACGAACGCGAGGGCAGCTCCTGCCACATCCACTTCAGCCTTACGGACCTTGACGGGAACCCAGTACTGCCGGGGGATGGCGAGCATGGTTTCAGCCCCCTGATGGAGCACTTCATCGCGGGACAACTGGCTGCGCTGCAGGAACTGGCCTACTTTCAGGCGCCAAACATCAATTCCTACAAGCGCTTCGTCGAGGGCAGTTTTGCGCCGACCGCCATCGCCTGGGGCCTGGACAACCGCAGCTGCGCCCTGCGCGTGGTGGGCCGCGGCCGGGGGATGCGGGTCGAAAACCGGGTAGGCGGAGGAGACGTCAACCCGTACTTGGCTGCAGCATCACTGATTGCCGCAGCGATACACGGCATTGAAAATAAACTCACGCTCGAACCGATCATGACCGGCAACGCCTACCTCTCCGATTCGGCCAGGATCCCCAGCAACCTCCGCGATTCCCGGGCATTGCTCGCAGGCAGCGAGATTGCGCGCAAGTCCTTCGGGGATGAGGTGGTGGACCACTACGTCCACGCCGCCGACGTCGAACTGAAGGCCTTTGACAGTGCAGTGACGGACTGGGAGCGCAAGCGTGTCTTTGAGCGCCTCTGATTCTGGTTCGTACCGTCCGCGTATCGGGCTGACCACCTACTACCAGGAGGCCTCCTGGGGTGTCTGGACCTCAGAAGCTGCCATCCTGCCCGGAACGTATGTCCAGGCGGTGGTGGCGGCCGGAGGAACTCCAGTCCTGCTACCACCGGTAGGAACAGATCCCTCGATTGTTGAGTTGCTCGACGGGCTGATCATCTCAGGGGGATCCGACGTCGGCCCTGAACACTACGGGGCACAGTCTCACTCGCTGACACGCTCCCAGGCCGACCGGGACCACCATGACATCGCCCTGACCCGCGCCGCTTTGGACAAGCAGGTGCCGCTCTTCGCGATATGCCGCGGAGCCCAGATCCTGAACGTCGCGTTGGGCGGAACCCTGATCCAGCACATTCCGGATGTGAATCCTGAGGCAAATTATCAACCTGCGCCCGGGGTATTCGGGGACGTCGAATTCACCACAACCTCCGGCAGTATCAGTGAGCGGCTGCTGGGTCCGCGGGCAAGCGCGCCCTGCTACCACCATCAGGCCATCGATGAGGTGGCACGCGGTCTTCGCGTCACAGCGGAGGCGTTGGACGGCACGGTAGAAGCAGTCGAAACAACATCCGGCGGCTGGGTTCTCGGCGTCCAGTTCCACCCCGAACAAAACGCGAATGACCTGCGGCTTTTCAGCGGGTTCATTGAGGAAGCACGCCGTTACAGAACACATCGAATGGAGGGTTCTGCTGATGTCCAGCAGTACGTATGAGGTATTAAATCCTGCCACCGAGGAAGTCATCCACACTCTGGAGCTGGCGACCCTGGAAGAGACGGACAGGGCCATTCAAAAAGCCGCACGGGTGTTCGAAAGCTGGCGTCACGTGGCACCCGCAGACAGGGCATTGCTGCTGCGCCGCTTTGCCGCCGCCGTCGATTCCGACCTGGAGAATCTGGCCCAGCTGGAAGTGCTCAACGCAGGCCACACCATCGGCAACGCCCGCTGGGAAGCGGGCAACGTCCGGGACGTTCTGTCCTACTACGCTGCCGCGCCGGAGAGGCACCTCGGCCAGCAGATCCCCGTGGATGGGGGAATCAACGTGACCTTCAACGAACCCCTCGGCGTCGTGGGTGTGATCGTTCCCTGGAACTTTCCCATGCCCATCGCAGCGTGGGGTTTCGCCCCCGCGCTGGCCGCGGGTAACACGGTAGTCCTTAAACCCGCAGAGCTGACACCGATGACAGCCGTTCGGATTGGCGAGCTCGCCCGTGCGGCCGGTATTCCTGATGGCGTGCTGACCATCATCCCGGGCAAGGGCTCGGTGGTAGGGGAGCGGTTCGTCACTCATCCGGCAGTCCGGAAGGTGGTTTTCACGGGATCCACAGCGGTGGGCAAGCGCATCATGGCTGGCTGCGCGGACCAGCTGAAACCTGTCACGCTCGAACTGGGTGGCAAGAGCGCCAACATCATCTTTGCTGATGCCGATCTGGAAGAAGCGGCTGCTGCTGCACCGGGCGGAGCCTTTGACAATGCAGGCCAGGACTGCTGTGCCCGTTCCCGGATCCTGGTCCAGCGCAGCGTGTATGGAGAGTTCCTCGGTCTGCTGCAGCCGATTGTAGAGGCCTTGAACGTGGGGGACCCGGGGGATGAGTCCTCTTTCATGGGTCCGCTGATTTCCGCGGCCCAGCACCAGACGGTTTCCGGGTATGTCCCGGAGGGGTCACCTGTTGCGTTCCGCGGTTCGGCTCCGACCGGGAAGGGCTTCTGGTTTCCTCCAACAGTCCTAACTCCGTCCCCCGGCGACAGGGTTATGTACGAGGAGATCTTTGGCCCCGTCGTCGCCGTCGTCCCGTTCGACGACGAAGCGGACGCCCTGCGTCTGGCGAACGACTCGATATACGGGCTTTCGGGCTCCATCTGGACCCGAGACGTCGGACGCGCCTTGCGGATGGCTCGCGGCCTGGAATCGGGGAACCTTTCCGTGAACTCGCACTCTTCGGTCAGGTATTCAACCCCGTTCGGAGGGTTCAAACAGTCCGGCCTCGGACGCGAACTCGGACCGGATGCGCTGAACGCCTTCACCGAAACGAAAAACGTCTTTATTTCCACCCGGGCTTAGCGCCTAAGCAAGAGCAAGGATGCCAGCAATGTTCGAAGTAATCTCAAACCGTCTCAAGGACCGCAGCGCCGTCATCACCGGTGGAGCCAGCGGAATCGGCCTGGCGACAGCCCGCCGCCTCGCTTCTGAGGGGGCCAAGGTAGTGATCGCCGACGTCGACCCCACCGCCGGATTGCGCGCTGCAGAAGAAGTGGGAGGCCTTTTCGTAAAAGTGGACGTCACCAGCGAAGAGGACGTCAAGAACCTCTACGCCGTGACCAACGAGACCTACGGAAGTGTTGATATTGCCTTCAACAACGCCGGCATCTCCCCGCCGGATGACGCTTCCATCCTGAACACAGGCATCGACGCCTGGCGCAAAGTCCAGGAAGTGAACCTGACCTCGGTGTTCTACTGCTGCAAATATGCCCTGCCATACATGCAGGCCCAAGGCAAGGGGTCCATCATCAATACCGCCTCCTTCGTCGCGGTAATGGGGGCGGCAACCTCGCAGATCTCCTACAGTGCCTCCAAAGGCGGAGTCCTGGCCATGAGCCGGGAACTCGGCGTCGAATTCGCCCGCCAGGGCATCCGGGTCAATGCCCTCTGCCCGGGCCCGGTCAACACGCCGCTCCTGAAGGAGCTGTTCGCCAAGGACCCGGAAAAGGCGGCCAGGCGCCTGGTCCATATTCCCTTGGGCAGGTTCGCCGAACCCGAGGAACTTGCCGCCGCAGTGGCCTTCTTGGCCAGTGACGACTCATCCTTCATGACGGCCTCCACATTCCTGGTGGACGGCGGAATCTCGGGAGCGTACGTAACTCCGCAGTGATCCGTTTTCCGGGGTCGCTTCTGTGGTGGACCGGAGTATAACCAACGGGGGACATGGCCCGGCGCTGGGATGCGCCGGGCCTTCTGCCGCTTACAGATGTCCTGACGGGCCGGCATCGGCGTCACGATTTCGTGAGGAGTGGGTTAAGTATGAGCCCGGAGTGGGGCGGCGGGGAGTCTCAAGCGAAAACCGCGAGTCGAATGATTGATAGGCGGTGCCAGGACAGTGCAGAAACCAACGGAAGTTGCGGACGAAGATCTCATCCGTTCCGGCCGCGACGGCGACCGCACTGCCTTGGAGGTCCTCTACAACAGGCATCACGACGCCGGTCTGAAGTTCGCGCGGCGGCTCACCGGCAACAAGGCAGACGCCGAGGACGTCACCCAGGAAGCGTTCCTCAAAGTCGTCTCGGCCATGGAACGCGGCAACGGGCCGGAAACTGCATTTAGGCCGTATTTTCTGAGGGCAGTGCGCACCGTCGCCGCTGACAACTGGGAGAACCAGGCCAAGGAGACACCCACGGAAAACGCCGGTGATATCCCGGTGGAAGACGCCTCGCTGGCCTCCCTATTGCAGCGGGATGACCCCGAATTGGTCATGAAAGCGTTCCAGTCACTCCCGCTGCGGTGGATGACTGTCCTCTGGCATGCGGAAGTGGAACGGGAACCACCCCGCAAGATTGCCCCAGTCCTCGGCATGGAACCCGGGGCTGTTTCAGCACTGCTCTTAAGGGCAAGGAAAGGGCTTCGCGAGGCTTATCTCAGCGCCTATGTGGATGCCCCCCTGCGGTCAGGCTGCGAACCGACTTTTCCCTACCTTGCAGCGACGGTGCTGGGGACAAGCTCCGCTCGTGATCGGCGGAAGGTGAACGAACACACCCGCGACTGTGAAGACTGCGCCAAAGTCCTGGCTCAGCTGACCGACGTCGGAGCGACAATGAGGGGCATCGTTGCCCCCTTTGTGCTCCTTGGCCCTGCCCTGGGCGGCGCCCGCTTCTCTCTGCAAGACCGTTTCCCTTCGCGTTGGCCAAGAACGGCGGCTGCCGCGGGCGTAGCGGCTCTGGCAGTCGGAGCTGTGGCCGCCGTCGCCGTAGCGGGTGGTCTCGTCAGCGGCGGGCCGAACGCTGCCCCGCCCCCGCATGAAACTGAGTTGAGCCGAGCAGTTCCTGCAAGTCCGGAGCTGCCTCCCGCAATCACCAACACAGCGCCGCCCCCCACCTCCGGGCCCTTGCCTGCGGAGGACCCCGGCTCACCGGGCTCGGATTACCCGGCAGGGTCCCGATTCGCTGAACCTGACACCGGCGCCTTTCACGGAATGGCACCTGTGGGGCCTTGGCCGCCAGTTCCTGCCGCTGGCCCGCGTAGTGCTGGGGGAGGTGTTCCGGCCAGGCCGACGGCGTCTCCCACCTCGACTCCAGCACCGGCGCCCACCGCTGTAACCTCCCCACCGGCCACACAGACTCCAACGCCTACACCAACGCGGACTCCGACTCCGACAGTAACCCCCACCCCTGCTCCGACACTGACATTGACTCCGGCCCCCACGCCAACCCCGACCCCCACCCCGACTCCGACCGTTAGGCCTACTGACCCCCCGCGTGAACCAATCTGCCCCATCATTTTTGACTTGTGCTTCAGCATTTAGGAACAGCCAGCATAGAAGCCAGGCTACGTCGAGTTATAAGGCGACCGGGGAGGTTTTTGAACATCGCCGCGATTCCTGGGCCTGCTACTGGAGGGGTCGGCCCTTCAAGCCCGTAGTATTGGGAATTAATCAGCATACGTATCAATTTTGAGGGGAATAGGCATGCCTGATGAATCGGGAGGGCGGCTTACCTTGTTTGTGGGCCGTCGGGAGTTCGAAGAACTCGCGGGTGCTTGGGCCTCTTACCTCCAGGCAACCAAAAGCCTTGAAGCAGTCGACCCGGTCTTGGCAATGCAGAGGACAGGTGCTGTTCTCCGGGCCTTGGAGCAGCTAATGAGCACGCTGGAGCCGGACACCAGGTTGGGCGGATCCAATGGCGAGGATGCCCCGCAACGGGCCTAAATCTAAAGACCCGCGTCATTCGATGACTTTTCCGTGTTCTTTATGACCAAAAGTCACCCGATTTATCTGCGGGTGGTTGCGTTGGGGCATTCCCCTGTTCCGAGTTGCTCGGGACCCCAAGCCTGCGGAGCCCGAATGTCCAGAATCGATCCTTTCCCATCAGCGCCGTCCGTGACGGAGAGGGCTGGGGTTTGCCATAGGCAGGCAGCGGGTACTTACGTGATCGGGGCATTTGTCACCCTTCCGGAAGATTGGCGTCGGGCCCTCTGGTATTCCGATATGCAGGGCTTGACTCCGACCGAGGCCGGACCATTACTGCAGATAAGTCCGGAGCTGTTTTCAGCCGTCCTTGAAGATGCGCGCACAGCCCTCCGAGTGGCCTTTGCCAGTGTGCTTCTGCGTGCAGCGGGCACGGGCATTGCCCCCGAGAATGGAAAGGCGCAGCCCGGGCTGACCATGTGAGGGTCAGGCCTGGCCTGATCTGGGGCAGGCGGTATCCGATCACGTCTCAAGGTTTGCGGATACCGCCAGCCCCTTGCGGAAGCATTTGTGCTGCTCCGCCTCGGTGCAGTGCCATCTGCGGTAAAGGGGACTTACCGCAGGACAAGGGCTGCGTAGCCATCCTGCACAGCTGTATAACCTCGATGCCGGCTTTTCATGACGGCGCTGATTCGTCATGAGACGAGTGGACTTATGAGGGACCCTGATTGGTGGATTTTGCGGAAACAATCACCTCACCGACGGCGTGGATGAGAGTTCCTGTCCGGTGCAGGGCCTCAACTGGATCAATCGGTCCGTTACGCGGGTCTGTGATGGAACAGTATTCGGACCATTCGTGCTTCAGCTTTCCGAATTGCCTGGCACCCACCGATGCTGTCACTGTGGCTGCCTCCTGAACGTTCTTCAGCTGGAGGTGTTCTTCATTCATGCCCTGATTGACTCCCGGGAAAGCGAATCGTGACGCGAAGGAAATGATGGATGGATTGAGAATCGACGTCGGGATGAATATTGGCCGGTCGAAAACGACCACTATGCGGGATCTGCCTGCCCAGCATGTGGATCATTCAAAAGATCACGTCATGAATTACCACCCGTTAGTTCCAACTACTTGGGTACTTGGCGTCGGGCCTGTACTGATGAACGAACGGAACAAACCAGGTTGGCTTTACAAGGGGCTTCAGGCGAACCACGGCTTGGAACAGGTGGGATGGGGGATCCCGCGCTGCTAACGGCGCTGAGGGCTGGGAGCAAGGAAGCGGCAGATGTGTTGTATCGGCGGCATGCCGCTGATGCACTGTCATTTGCCCGGGGACTGGTTCGGACCGAGCATGACGCGAAAGATCTTGTGCAGGAGGCCTTCGCCAAAACCATCAGTACGGTGGCTAACGGAAAGGGGCCGCATGAGAATTTTCTGGGCTACCTCTTTACGGCAATCAAGAGCTGTGCCGCGGAGTGGTGGAGTAAGAATTCGAGGGAAGTGCCGGTGGAAGCCGGCGTGCTGGATGCAACACAGGGCCCTACCGACGACGATCGGCTGCACCGGGTTTTCGAACGGGATGGCAACGAACGAATACTGGCAGCTCTGCAGTCCTTGCCTGCGCGGTGGCAAACCGCACTCTGGTATGCCGATGTCCTGCAGGAGCCGCCTCGGCGGATAGGACCTGCCCTGGGCATAAAACCCAACGCAGTGTCCGCATTGGTAAGACGGGCGCGGGCCGGACTACGGGAGGCCTACGCCAACGTGCTCTCCGAAGAGAGCCAAGGGGTAGTAAATCCACCACTAGAGGACTAGCTGTACTGGTCAGACAGAACGCGCTCAACTGTGATGCCCCGCTGATTGAACCACTCGACAGCGCGAACGAGCACCGCTGTGGCAGTTTGAGCGGTTTCTTCATCATGTTTCGGCGTAGGCGACGCGGGAATGGCCGTCGATGAACGTGTGGACATAGGCGTAGCCCAGAAGTGGGTCACTGTGTTCGTTGCGCGGTTTGCCGGGTGTCTTGGCGGCGTGGGCCAAGAGACCTGGAATCGGGCGGCAGCTTCGCTGATCGCCCAACCGTCATCGACGACGAGGCGGGCGACCTTTAGCCGGTGGCGCGGTGTGAGAGCAGCGTTTGGGTGGGTCATGAATTCCCCCAGAAATGGAAAGGGGCCAGCCGGATTCGGCTGACCCCTTGAACTGTGCGTGCAGTTCAGTTGGTTCGCGAAGCCTCTGACTGAATGGCCTTGGCGAGGTCGCGGGGACTGCTCCACATAGGCCAATGGCCCGTCGGGAGGTCAATGACATCGAGGTGTTCAAGGTTCGCGACTTCGGTGAACATGGGATGACCGGTTTGGGCCAGCTCTAGCACCTGCGCACTAGAGATTGAGCAACAGACCAGGGTCGTCCGGACCTTGCGGCGGGCGTCGTTGGTGAGCTCAATGGGCTGACGAAGCACGGGGCCGGGCTCAGGGACGGCTCGGGCCCGAAACTGCTCGAGCGCCTCTTCGCTCAGGCCTTCGAGGCTCGCCTGCTGTGCGAGGACGTCGAAGGGCGGCAGCGGAAGCTCCTCCAACTCCTCCGGGAGGTCTGGGGCGAAGACACTTCCCGTCGCTACAGGGCCGGAGTCGACCCACACTACCCGGTGGACAAGCTCAGGGTATCGGTCCATGACGAGGCTGACGGGAGCGTTAGCCCCACTGTGGGCGACGAGAATTGCAGGCTGATTACCGTGTTGAGTAATGACGTCCAGGATTGCTTCAGCCTGGGCGTCGAGGGTTTTAGTCGCACGCTCAGGATCGTGCGCGTCGAGACCGGGCAGTGTCATCGCGATGGCACGAGAATGGTCGGTTTTCAGGTGTTCAAGAACCTCATCCCACGCCCAAGCGCCCAGCCAGTGGCCGGCGATGAGAATGATGGTCGGACTGCTCATGGCGGTTGTCATGTCACAACTCTCGCAGGCCCTATGGACATTGGTATGTCACTATTTATGTCATGAATTTGCCTGGGTCAGAGCAGTGAAGCGAGCAGAACGGCTCCATGCCCTATCAGAAATGTTGCGCCGCAACGGCGCGCGGGGGGTCTCCGCCGAACGGTTGGCGAGAGAGTTCGAGGTGTCCGTGCGCACAATCAAGAGAGACCTCGATGCGCTGGAGAACAGCGGTGCCCCTCTATGGTCGCGCCCAGGTCCGGGCGGTGGCTACGGATTGGCTGTCGGCGCGTCCCTGCCACCCGTCAGCCTGTCCCCAGCGCAGGCAGTGGCGCTCATGTCAGCCGTGTCCGCTGCACCCGATGCCCCCTACGCCGATCTGGCAGCAGCAGGTATCCAGAAGATCCTGGACGTCCTCGATCCCAAAACCCGCGCACGAGCCGACAAGCTGGCCCACCGCGTCTGGGTCAATGCGCTTCCCTCGTCCTCGCGCGCAATCAAGTCGGCACTGGAGGAGGCGATGGCCGAGCAGCGAGTAATCCGTATTCGCTACACATCGAGAGACGAGACCACGACCACCCGCGACGTCGAGCCCGTGCTGTTCGCCTCCACGAACGGCCAGTGGTACCTAATTGGATGGTGCCGAATGCGCGACGCAATCCGATGGTTTACCGTGTCGCGCATCGAGCAGGCCACCGTAACTAAGGCGGCCTGCAGCGGCCACACTATCCACGAGGTCGGAGAACCCCCAGCGAACGCGAGACCGGTACACGGTCGTGGCGAGTGAACCACTCAATCAAAGTATCCGTCAGTACAACTGATATGTAGTCCTGCGTTGTCAATAGGCATGGGGAAGCGGTCCCGGGGTTGAGTTGCCTGGGACCGCTTCCCTTTGTGGCCGGGATGGGCGTTGGTGTGTGGTCAGCGTGTCGTTGGCGACGGCGCGGTCAGACTGATATGCGCGGGTTGGTTACCGCAGGACGAAGTGTTCGGCTGGAGGTTACCGCTGGTCTAGCAATGACGGGCGTCGCCGTTTCCGGTTGCCCATAGGTGTATCGCGGGTTTACTCCACGCGCTGCAAGGACCACTCACGACTTTCACTTCCCGGGTTTTTCCTTGCCCCCTGGATCAGGGGCCGGAAGCTGTCGAGCGGGGGCCGACTTCGGCCTGATGTGCGCCGGTGGCCAGGGACCAGCACCAGCCGGCGAGCTCGCGGGCGACGGCGACGTTGGCGATGACCGGACGCTTACGGCGTTCGAGATAGTTGATCCAGCGGTTATGCAGACGCCGATTACCGGCATGGCCGCGGATCCGTGCTTCGGAACTGGCTTCTTCCCACCGGGACCGCATCAGCCGTGACGGGTTGTCGTATGGTCTGCGGTGGTGCCAGGCTGCCTCGACGAGCAGCCGGCGGGCGTGTGTGTTGCCGGTTTTGGTGATGGAGCCCAGAGACCGGGACGCTCCCGATGAATGCTCTGTCGGGACCAGCCCGAGGTAAGCCCCGATCGTGGCGCCGGTAAAGCGATGCCAGTCACCGATCTCCACAGCCAATCCGAAGGCAGTCAGGGTCGAGATTCCCCGCAGGCACTGCAGCGCCCGGACAACGGATGTGTATTCGCTCCCGTACGCCATCGCAGTGATCGCCTCATCGAGGCGGTCGCGGCGGTCCGAGATCTCGTGCATCGCCTCAAGAGAAGACTCGTAGGTCAGTTGCCGGGCAGGGGCATCGAAATGCTGCCGGGCCAACCAGAGCTGATGGGTTCCGGTCCAGGCCTGCCCGCCCGAATACACCATGCCCTGGCGAAGCAGGAGCTTGGAGATCCGGTGCCGGGACCGCATCAGATCCCCGCGGACATCTTCCCGGGCGCGCACGAGGTCCCGTGCCGCTTCTTGGTCCGCTGACGGGATCCTGACCGACGTAATCTCGCCGAGTTTCAGCAGCCGGGCCAGATGGAGTGCGTCCTTGGCATCGGTCTTCACTCGGTCCCCGGACGGGCGCTGGAGTTTGGACGGAGCCGCGACCACCGTGTCGATCCCCGCCGCGAGCAGGAACCGGGCCAGACCGAAACCCGTCGGGCCGGCCTCGTAGACCACCCTCACCGGGGTAGGCAGGGATACGATCCAGGCAAGAATCTCGCCATGGTCCGGAGTCATCCGGTGCGGAATGACTTCACCGGTCTGCCCGTCCAACGCGCATGCGACAACGGTACGGGCATGGACATCCAAGCCAACGCTTGTACGCTCGAACATAGCTGGAACCTCCAATTTTCAAATGTGGCTCTACCTGTCCGCCAAGTGTGGCAGGCAACCCACGCCTTGCTTTGAAAAGGAGGTTCCAGCCCTTTCGGGCCACACTTCCTGGTCCTTCTGGCAGAGGCCATCAGCGCCGGGACCAGGATCCGGAACGCCACTACACTTTTACAAGCGCCCCCACGAACCTGGCGATCCGGATCCGCCCCGGCGACAATGGCATTCAGAAGGACCGCCCCTCGGCAGCGAGCCCCTCCTGCCTCATATCGTCTAGCCAGGGGTTTTGCCTCTTAAAGTCAGGCAGTGGCTAGCTCGTGGGCGTCCAAGATCTCAGCGGGTAGCCTTCCCCTGCTGTTGGCTGCATAGCCATTTCGTTCAGCCCATTCACGAATGCTGGACGGGTTGGACGGAGCTCGTCGGGCTTGGCGGACGGCTTTTTCTCGGCGATTCCTGGCAGTTACCTTCCGCCCAGCTGTCATGTAGGGCGTAAGCAGCTCCCTCAATGCAGCGGCATTCATGGCCGATAGATCAATTTCGTAATCAGTCCCATCAATCATAAAAGACACGGTTCGGTCGGCCGTGGTTCCGTCCAGATCATCGACGAATTCGGTCACTATCTTTCTTGCCATGAAAGTCATCCTTTATTCAGAGTCTGTGCTGGCAGGTGCGGCCGGTTGCGGACTGCTTCACAACCGGCCGCAGGAATCCAGCGCTTACACCGCCAGAATCCCCCTCCGCCGGCGTACTGCAGGATCCTCGGCGGATTAATGCATGCGGGCAGCTGATATGCCTGTGCCCGAACACTCCTTAAGACTGTGAAAACGGCTAATCGTGACGCAGGACGCCGTCGAGCCGCTTAACAGGCAGCGGGCTTAGTCCGAAAGGCTCTGTCAGTAGCGCTTGGTGAAATGGCGGTACCAGAGGGCCGCTTCCGCAGAAATCGTGAAGGCTCGGGGCTTCAGGCCGGTGAGGGCCCACAACCGGTCCGACTCATACCAATGGTCTTGCGAGAGCAGAGCGGCCTGGTGACAGGTGAATCCGCTTTGGAGAAGGAGGATAAGGGAGCGTTCAAAATCCGTCGAGGCTGACCCCAGTGGCCCGGTGATCTTGTCTTGGATGTCAAGCAGTAGCCGTGCAACACTCACCGGTTCTGGTTCAGCGGCGTGGAATGGCCCCGAAATCCCGACGCCTAAGCCCGGACCTATTAGAGCTGCGATCAGCTGGCCCAGATGCCCTACGTCGATCACGGACAGTTTTGTGCTGCCGTCACCAACTGGTCCACCGACGACGGTAGCCATGCGAATCAGGGCCGGGATAAACCATTTGTCTCCCTGGCCGTAGATCAGCCCAGTGCGAATTACACTGCCTCCGGCATTCAGGACCAGACGTTCAGCTGACGCCCGTGAGCGGCTTGCAGCGGATTCGGGTGCATAGGGGAGTGAAGTGCCCTCTCCTCGGTGTGGGCCTGTTCCGTAAACGGACGTGGTGCTGATCTGTATGAACCGCGAGACACTGTTTCGGGCGGCGGCATCGAGAAGATTGCCGGTGCCGTCCGAGTTGACCTCAGTGGCCGTTGTAGCGTCTGCGCCGGTGTACGTGGCAGCGTTAACAATTGTGTCGGCTCCAGGGAGCGCACTGTTGAGGCTGTCGACGTCTGTAATGTCCCCGACGTATATGCTGGCCTTACTGCTCTCCGGGAGGACTGTCGTCGGACGTGCCAAGATGCGAAGGTCGTTTTCGCCGCGTGCGGTGATGGCTTCAAGGATGCTGCGGCCGATGAATCCGGATGCGCCTGTGAGCAGAACTATCGGCTTCCGCGAACCTTTTTTCATGATTCGCTCTGCCAGGCGGGGAGGGTTCTTGGTCTTGTGTGGGACGACGCCCCGAGTTTGGTGGCACATCCAGTCAACGAGGAATTGTATATATGCCTGTGCAGGAACGTGCGAGGGTGACGAGGGGCTCCATAGTTGCCGGGGCCGCTGCAGTGTTCGAAGAAGCAGGCTATGGCAGTGCGAGCCTGAGTACTGTAGCCGAACGGGCAGGTGTGACGAAGGGTGCCCTGTACTTTCACTTCAGTTCCAAGGAAGACCTGGCCCTTGCTGTCATCGAGGCACAGCATGCCCTTGTTACTGAAGAAGCCAGGCGTACGGCATCGTATGGACGCGATGCTTTGTCTACTATGGTCATGATTTGTGGAAGTTTCGCCAGACAACTGGTCAGGGAACCAGTAGTCCGTGCAGGTGTGCGATTGACTCTCGAAGCCTCCGCTTTCGGGCAGCAGGTCACTAAGCCTTATCACGACTGGATCCACACTATGGAGAGCTTGACCCGGCAGGGCCAGGCAAAAGGTGAAATCAAAGATGCAGTGGACGCTGCTGCTTTCGCCCGGTACCTTGTGGCGTCATTCACTGGAGTACAGATGCTGTCCGCGATTCTCACTGAACGCGCGGATGTGCTGGAGCGGATTGAGGACATGTGGTCGATCCTGCTCCCCTCACTGGTGCCAGACTCGAAACGGGATGAGTTCCTGAAGCTGGTCCGTCTGAGTGTCGCGGACACAGAGTTCCATCCGAACTCTCAGGCATGAGCTCAAACTCGCACGTCAGCACCACGCACACATCCGCGTCGACCCTGATTTCGGCGGTGGCTTTAGTGCGGTTGTGATGGCTCTTGCTGGGGAAGACAGAAACGTCAGCTTTGTCGTTGAGCTCAACGATTTTCAGGAACGCGGCGTCGAAGCTCACAAAATCCAGGTGAGGCTGCCTCGTGTGAGCCCGGAGCGCCTGGCGGATGGCTTCCAGCAGGAGAGCCCCCGGGACGTGGTCCAGGGGATGGTCAAACATGATGGGATTCGTCTTGTCGACGTGCAGCGGCCACGTCCCATCGCGGGAGCTTTCGCCGATAACCACATGGCCGGAGTGCCGCTGACCCACCTGCTCCGGTGGCACTGCGACGGTCGGCCTGGGCGGATCTCGGGTTTCGGATCGGAGCCGCATGCGGGCATATGCGGAGGGGTCTACCACACGGGCACCCGCTGTCCCTGTCGCGATGCAAGCGCCGTTCACATAAAACCGTGCCTTGATATGTAATTTCGCGGGTCCCCGGGGAGTCCGTTGCAGGACATCCACGTCAAGACTGATATGAACGTTTGTCGGTGTGCTGGGATCGCGAGAGTACCCGTCGAGGGCTTGAACGGCCATCTCCGGTAAGAGGAAGACCTGACCGAGGGGCACGCCCTCCATCGAATGAGCTGAAAGGATCGTAGCCTGCCGAAGCGATTCCACAATCAACGCCGAGTCGTAGACCCGAGGAATCGGATGGTAAAAGGTGTGCATTCGTGGCCATTGAGCGCCTGCAATGTAGCGGCCGTCGCCTGCTCTGCGGATATCAGTCATAAAGACCTCGGAAAGTCCCCAGCGGTGTACCAACTCCCGTGGAACGGTGCTGCTGAACGTGACACCTCCATCGCAAGCAGGCGCACCGCTGCGTCTCCCACGACCAAAATGCATGGTCCCCCTTCCTCAACCAGCTGGTGGCAAAAGCATACCGGTCGTATGGCTTATTCCGTTACAGGCTAGTACTGTGGCCAATGCGCAGCGCATTTTTGGGGGCGGGCCACGATCTCATCCCCCGGAAGGCTGCCCATCGCGCCCTTGAGGCCAAGTACTGATCGGATCATTAGGAGTGGCACATGCCTGAAAAATCAGGAAGGCGGCTCACTGTTTCTGTCGGACGCCGGGAATTCGAGAACCTTCAAGGAGCCTGGGCTGCTTATCTCGACGTAACCCAGACGGCGAGGCCGGTGGATCCTGTTCTGGCAATGCGGCAGACCGGTTCATTGCTCCGTTCTCTGGAACGGTTGGCCGGCACCGTAATCTCTGATCAGAATGTTCCAGGAGTCGACAACGACGCCGGGCGGCGCGGCTAGCCACCCGGCGTCGTGCTCCTGTTTTTGGGGAGTTACTTGTCCTTTGCCGTGTCAATGACGACGGCGGTCAGCGCCGGTTCGTCAACAGCACCATCCCCGGTGCGCTTGGCCTCCTCTGCCGGACGTGATTTGCCGAAGCCGGAGAGCATCTCAATGACATCAAAGCCCGTTGTGTCCTTGAGCATCTGTGCAGTCTCCTGCACGCCCGAGGAAACATTTTTGCTCAACTGACTTGCGCCGTCGTTGGAGATGACCGTCATGTTGCTGATGGCCCCCATCGGTGCGGCGATCTCCTTGGCGATGCCCGGCAACACCTCCAGGACCTTGTTCAGGATGGCGGCCTCGTTGAACTCGCTGTACGCCTTGGCCTGGGCTTCGATGGCTCCTGCTTCCGCCTTGCCGCGAAGCCCAATGACATCAGCTTCTGCCACACCCTTGGACTTGATGACCTCGGCCTCGGCAAGGCCACGGATCTTGTTGATCTCGGTCTCGGCATTGCCCTTGGCGGTGTTTGCTGCTGCCAGAGCCCTTGCTTCGACCTCGTTACCGGTTGCTTTCAATTTGCGCGTTTCGAGCTCGGCAGCGGCTTCGACCTTGGTGGCTTCGGAGATGCGTGTGCGGCGCGCAAGATCGGCCGCAGCTTCCGTTTCAACTTTGTACTTGGCTGCGTCAGCGGGCTTGCGGACCTCGATGTCCAGTTCCTTTTCGCGGAGCTCGGCCTGACGTGCAACCACCTGCTGGTTCTTGAGAATGATTGCCTGCTGTTGCTCGGCCTGCGCCAGAGGGCCGGCTGCGTCAGCTTCTGCTTGTCGGGCATCCGTTTCCTGCTTGAGTTCAGCGCGGCGGAGTGCCAGCTTCTGTTCAGCTTCGGCTGTCTTCTGGTCGGCGAGAGCCTTGGCTTCCGCAGCTTCCCGTTGGGAGTTAGCTTCAGCGATACTCGCATTGCGGGCCACTAGAGCGGCCTCAGGGCGGCCAAGGTTCTTGAGGTAGCCGCTGGAATCCTCGACGGACTTGATCTGGAACGTGTCGATGACCAGACCCTGGTTGGTCATCGAGTGTTCGGCTTCTTCCTTGACCGAAGCAGCGAACTGGGCGCGGTCCTTGATAATGGCGTCGACGCTGAGCGTACCCACAATGGACCGCAGCGATCCGGAGAGAGTTTCCTGGGTGTAATGGTCAATGGCGTCCTGCTGGTCGAGGAAGCGCTGGGCTGCTTTGCGGACCGATGCCTTGTCGCCGCCGACCTTAACCTGTGCAACGCCAGCCAGGCGGAGTTGGATGCCGTTGTTGGAGATTGCTTCAATGGTTACTTCCACTTGGCGCGAGGACAGGGAGATGTGGCTGACGCGTTCCGTGATGGGATTGACGAAGGCCCTGTTGTTGATCACGACGCGGGACTGGTCCTCGGACATATCTTCGGTTGGGTTGGGGTCGCTCTTACCGGTGATGAGCATTGCCTCGTTCGGCTTAGCGAACCGAATGCTCATGACGTAGTACATGAAACCGGCAATGAGCAGGAGGACGAGCACGCCCCCGCCGATCAGTAGTTCAATCATTGTTCCCCCTTAGGATTTGCATCGAGCCAGACGGCCCCACGACCAGAGACAAGTATCTCTTGACCTGCACGCACACGTGACGAGGACGCGGGCGATTGGTTGGATACCACGTTATCCCGGGGACTGAGGGCAGAGGTCTAGACGGGTGCGACGTCGTAGTTTCGTCTGCTTTGAGCTCTGGCCCTGCGCCGCCGAAGTTGGCGTTCCGCCCATCCCATCGTTCTGGTCGCCGCGCCCCAGTAGAGGATTCCTGCTGCCAGGGAAACGAGGACAGCGAGGCCTTTGCCCGATTCTTCGACGAGCGGATATACCAACCAATGAGTGACGTAGATATACAGGGAGGCGCTGGCCAACAGGGCGATGAGCCGGTGAAGTCCGCGCGGCACCGTCAGAGTGGGCGCCCAGAGCAGAATGAGGAATCCCACCAGCATTGTTGCGGTGCGGTACTGGTCGCTGAAGGATAGCGGGATGGTCAGGAGCGCAATCGCCGTTACGGCCGCCCGCTGCCACAGCGTTCGGGATGCGGCTGCGGCCCAGCCGAGACCGAACAGCCAGAGAACGGGGCCCTGGCCTGGGTAGCGGGAGTCAATCAAGCCGAAGAACAGCGGCATATCCACAGCTATCAACGCCAGGGCGAAGGCCCACGGCCACCGGCGCTGGGCCCGGTCGGCGGCCGGTATGGCGAGGAGAACCGCGAGGCCCAGCAGGATGTGTACGAGGATCTCGATAAACCAGAACCTGGAATGGTTGCCCCAGCCTTCCGGTCCAAGGAGGGGGTTCAGCAGGAAAACATTGACCCAGGTATAGGTATCTGTCACAGCGAACGCGAAGCCGATGAACGCAATGCTCGGCACGATGATCCGGGCGATACTTCGCAGTTGCCGTTGGAGCCGGGCTCGGCGGGTGCCGGTGAGCTGGAACCGGGCAAAGTTATAGCCGGCGACGGCGATGAGTACGTGGGCGGTGCCGCCCCAGTGGAAGAACCCGACGTGGGTGGAGACGATGAAGATGATGGCGATGGCCCGGAGCACGATCCCCGTCTCCATTGGGGCAAACATCCGCCGGTACACATCGCGGGCTATGCGTCCGACCCTCATCGGTTGCCGGGATTCAGGCGTGCCCGTCGCCGGCGCGGCTGCGGGGTTCTGCGGGCGGTGTGGGGCGGGAACAAGCTCGCAAAGCGGCATCAGGTGCCAGCCCTGCGGGATGTAGCCCAAGGCACGCTCCAGCCGGAGCGATGCTGCTACATATGACAGGGAGTCGCCGCCCAGGGAAACGAAGGTGTCCGTGTCGGCGACGTTTTCCTGTTCCAGGACCTCGGCGAAAATCCTCCGGACGTCAATCCGGGTTTCTCCCGTGTCCTCTGCTGGAACAGTGTCTCGGTCGCGGCCCTCATCGCGAGATGCAAGGGCCTGGACCGCTGGGTAATCAGGCTTACCGTTGGCCAGCCGGGGAATCTCCTGGACGGAACGGAGCTGAATGGCTGCGCGCGGTACGCCTAGGTCATGTGCGAGGGACTTGGCGATCAGGGCGAGGTTGTGGCTTCCTTCCACCGCTGCGACCACTGCGTCATCAGTGCCTGCAGCCGCGGCCGTCAGGCCGAGGTCGGCCAGCAGACGTTCCACCTGGCCCAGGTCCACCCGGAGGCCAACGATTTTGACGAACCTGCTGCGACGGCCGACGATTTCGTACAGGCCGTTCGAACTGCATCTGGCCAGGTCGCCGGTGTGAAGCTCTGTGATGACCCGTCCCAGGGCAAGGTCCTCCGGTCTTTCGGCGTATCCCAGCATCACATTTGGTCCTGTGTAGACAAGCTCAGAGGCGTCGAGGCCCGGCACTGGCTCCAGCCGGAAGGACCCTCCGGGCACGGGAACTCCAATGGCATGCGGATGTTCTGCTGCCATGTCAGGAGGCAGGTAGGCCATCCTGGCGGTGGCCTCGGTCTGGCCGTACATGACAAACAGGTCCCAGCCCTGTCTCCGGCCCAGTTCGGCGTAGGAACGCACCCGGTCCGGGGCGAGCCGCCCGCCCGCCTGGGTAATGTAGCGCAGGCTGGGCAGGTCCTTGTGCTCAAACCCCACCCGCTCCAGCAGGTCGAAGGTGTAGGGAACTGCTGCAAAGGACGTCACGTTTTCGGCGCAGACCAGTTCCCAGAAACAGGGGTCCACTACCGAGAAGTCCGTTAGTGCCAGGGATGCGCCAACCAGGAGGTGGCTGTTCACCACACTCATCCCATAGCAGTACGAGAGGGGAAGTGTGGTTGCAGCTGTGTCGCTGGGACGCAGGTGCAGGTACTCAGCTATCGCCGCCGCGTTGGCTTGGACTGATTCGGCGGACAGGCGGACGAGTTTGGGCGAACCGGTGGAGCCCGAGGTACTTAGCAGGAGCGCCAGTTCCGGGTGCAGCTCATGACGGGTCTCTTCCCGCCTTACGTCCAGAACCGCCTCGCCGTCTGAGGCGTGGACCACGATATCGGGATCGTAGGCTGCGACGAGCATTTCGGCGGCCGTCCCGCCGCCGGTAGGCAGGATGAGCAATGGATTGCCGGAGGAAAGGGCAGCGAGGTATGCCACCAGAGACGGCAGGGAGTTCTCGGCCTCGAGGGCGACCAAGCGCCGCGATGGTCCGAACGCACGGGTCATATCCTCGACACGTCGTGCCAGCTCGCGGTAGCTCACTGATTGGTTTTTTGTCCTGATGGCGGTGCTGTCCCCGAAGCGGGCCAGCTTGGCCGCGAATGAGACACCGGCCAGCTCTGGCTGTACAGTCACCCGCATCACATTAGAAGGTAAAGCTAACCTAACTCAAATGGACAATGTTCAGGCGTCGCCAAAGTTACACCCGGGAAGACCGGTCTGATGGATTTCCGGATTACGAATCCAGCGATATGGGCCGCGATGACCAGGCGGTTGGAGCGCGATCAGCGAACCTGCCGTGGCAATACCCATGCTGAGTACGCCCCATCCCGCTTCCGTTGTGATGGAGGCATAGATCAACCGGGCTAGTCGCCGTCTTCCAGCCCAGCCAACTGCTCCATTTCCAAGGCGGCGAGAAGCTTCGTTACAGGGACGTTGATGGCTTGGGCGGCCGCGGACAGCATGGTGAAGTGTTGCCTGGCCAGAGCGATGGCCAGCTCTGTCGCGGCGTTGGGGCCGTTGCGCTTTACCAACTCACTGACCAGTTCGGTCATGCGGGCGGTCAGTTGCCCCGGCCCTTCTGATTCCTTGGCCGCAATTTTCGTCATAACCACCGCAGCCAAGCCGGCGTCATCATATCTCAGTCCCATTGAAACACTTTAGAGCCGTCCGTCGGGATTTTGTGCTTTTACACGTTGTAAGTTAGACACTTCTTTCAGATAGCCGGCAGCACGTTCCGGTGGTGTGGTTGTGCATTGGCGGCCTGATGTTTGCCGGGCCTTCACCAGCATGGTCTGCAGGTCTTTCGCTTCTGCCCCCAAACGCTTCACAGCAGTGGTTTACGCATCCCAAGAAGTTTCGCGTCATAAAACGGAAGCCGCCCGCGTATAGGGGGAGAGCGGTAGTCATCGCTAATTGGTTTGGGCGAGTGATTGGAAGAATGCTGTGGAGATAGTGGGGGAACTGGTACCCGAGGACGCTGGCGTCTTTGGGTCGGAGGCGGAGCTGATCGGTGGTGTGCGGAACGGGGAGCCGGGTGCGATGGCTGCCCTGTATGAGCGGCACCGGGAACCGGCGCTGAGGTTTGCTCGGTCGCTGATGTCTCAGGCGGAGGATGCTGAAGATGTTCTCCATGAGGCGTTCGCGAACGCTGTTCGCGCTATCCGTAACGGCTTCGGACCCAGCGACACATTTGCGCCTTATCTGAATACCTGTGTGCGCTCGGTCGCAAATAATGCCTGGAAGAGGCAGGCGAAGGAGAGGGCGTCACCGTTCGAAGACCTGGACCCTCTCGCCGTCGCCGTCGAAGACCCCGGCTTGGAAACAGTGCTGAGTGTTTTCGAGCACGAGCACGTCGCGGCGGCAATGCGGACTCTGCCGGAGCGGTGGCGCATGGTGCTTTGGCATGCCGAGGTAATGGGAGAACCGCCAAGGAACATCGCCCCTTTGCTGGGCATCGAAGCTAATGCGGTCTCATCGCTCCTGATCAGGGCCCGTGCCGGGCTTCGCGCCGCCTACGAACATCAGATCCTCCCAATGACAGAACCGGAAGGCGCCGAGCGTGGTGGACTCAACTGAGGGATACGAGGGGAGACCCATGGGTGCAGGTCTTTTTCCCAGTGACATGGTGGGCGTCGAGGGGATGCTGCTTCAGGACCTTGCCGGATCCTACGCGGAATACTGCCATGCCTTGGCAGGCCCCTTTGACCCTGTGAAGATCCTGGCACTCACCGGAGACGTCCTCCAGTCCGTCAGCACTATCCTCTCCACCATCGAGCAGCCCCCCGAGCAGCACACCGAAGACCCAGGAAAGGCCAGGCAATGATTGATGCCCATCACCTCGCCTACGCCGGAGTGCTCCTGGTCTTCCTCGCAGGGGCATCCTTCGTGGCCATTAGCGCCTTCCTAATCTTGGGGACGGCATGGCTCACCGTTGTTGGGGTCCGCTTCATCAAACGCCGCACACCGCACAAGCCGCCAGGCGGGGAATGTAAGCGGAGGAACGCCCTGGAGCCGGTCCTGCCGATGGAGGAGGCACTACGCCAGGCCGCTGCGGGAAAGGCCAACTATCCCCAGGAACGATCCGGGAACCGGGAAAGATCAATCGGGGCACGGACAGGCCCAAGCAGGCGCCTGAGTGCGCAGCGACTCCAGCCATCGGCCCGAACTAAAACTGTTGCCTAACAGTATTGCTCTGCTCCCAGACGCCGTTCGCCCGGGCGAATTTTCCCCGGCAAAACTGCGTCATGAATTGCATTCTCCCGGGTTAACCAAATGTGCGGGCGGTTGATGCCCGGATCTCTCATGCAAATCCCCCCGGATGGAGTTTGAGAGTCCCGCTCAGGGCGCCAAGACGTGAGACTCCTTGCCGCCCAAGGGGACGGGCGGAACAGAGATCCTGAAGAACTGAACCGCCCGTCCCACACCACCACACGTTCGTGTCATGGAAACACAACCAAATATCCATTTGCCTTATAGACGAGAATCCCTGCGGGGTCGTGACGCCAAGCAGCCAGCCAGGACCGCACCGTCACGATCGGTCCTGTTGATCGTCTAATCAGGGACTGCAGGTAGTCTCATCTGCCGTCATCTCGCTGTTTGGATACCGTCGGGTCCAGCTTTACAGTCCATGATGAAGTCGGGTTGCCAATGCATGTAAAAGCAGATTCGTCCCTCAACAGGGTGGCGGTGGTGCGGTTGCTGGTTCTGATACCTCTGATAGTCGGCATCCTTGTGGTTGTGGCTTACTACATCGAGTCGCGGGCCGCGGACAGCCTTGGAAGTCAGGCAGGGACTGCCCGAGAGGTCCAGGTGATAGCCGGATCGGAAAAAGTGACTCTCAGAATCGCAGTTACAAGTGTCCGTCCAGGATCCACTGATGACCTCAACAGATTCGATATCCCATCTGAAGATCAGGACAAGATCCCTCATTACATTTGGTTCAGATCAAAAATCACGTCCGGTTCACTGCATTCAGGGGAACCGTTCCCAATAACGGTCGACCAATGGGAAGCCGTTTCCTCCGGAGGAGAAACGTTGCAGGGCATCCCATTGGGTGACGATCTTCAGCCTTGTCCTCAGATCAGCAGCCAGAAGCTCTCTGCCGGGGAAGCAGATGAAGGATGTTTTATGGTCTTCAACGAAGCCGGGAAAGGCCTGACAAGCGTGTCCCTGAATCTTGTGGGAGGCGAAAATATCCGCTGGAGGTTTTAGGTCAGAGGCCCGCTTCACAGCCCTGTGGCGGGACTAGCTTGTTCAGGCACCCCTTTACGGAACGTCCTGACGTAAGTTCGACCGCCAGTTCCCCATGTGACGCCCAGCGCAACGGCCGATCAAGATTCGCTCAAAAAGGAGACTTTTACAGCGAAGAACCGTCGATTCGAACAATTCGACACCTACTCGTCAGTAGCATCTCTCATTGCCGCTGTGTTCTTTTGGTGGCAGCCTGACCACGATCAACGTGAATTTGGGCCCTACAAACAGCCGCCAGGCCTCCATCCGAGAATCGGCGCGCTCAAAAAAGAAAGTTCACTCTACGATGCTCAGATCTAGAAACCTTCCCGCCCGGAGACCCCTGGCCGCTTCAAGCTTCACCCGTGTTATCGCAGGGGGCGCGGCTCTGATAGCCGTTACCGTTGGATCCGCCGTTGCCGCGTCCGCAACATCAGGATCACCGACCTGCGTCAACCCACTCGCCCAAACTCACAACTTCACAGTCATTGTGGAAGACAACGCTGCTCTTGGCTCAACGGGTGCGGGTGGCGAAATCGAGGGAAGCCTGGCATCTGGCGGGGACGTCAGTTTTGGTCTGTACAACCTTTTGGACCATTCCGATGGGAGCGCGCTGCCGACGATCGGGAGTTCTGCGACCCAGCTCCTGGTGGGAGGAAGTATCGACTACAGCAGCGGGCAGAAGCTTGACCTGAATGCAGGATTCGGCAAGATCACCGACACCAGCGGCCTGAGTGTTACAGCCGATGGGAGGCTCGTGCAGCATGACGCCAACCGCTATGTGAAATCGCAGTTCGGTGCCGGCCAGAGCAGTCTCACCGACTACACGGCAGCCGCCGAGACGTACAGCGAAGCTTTTCCCGCTGACTATTTCAACCGGTTGCGCACTCTGTCGACTCAGTACTCGACTCTGACCGGGGGCGATGACGTCGCCCAGGTTTCCACTACAGGTAGCGGCGAGGTCCAGCTGGTCCTCCAAGAAGGAGAAACCAATGTGTGGAGTGTTAGCGCTACCAGTCTGGCTAGTGTCACCGCAGTAAACTTCGACGGAGCCACTCCCAGCGATGATACGCGGCTGGTTATCAACGTCATCCCCGACGGTTCCACAGAGGTTGGAGGAGTGCGGTTCAACGGTGATCCCGTCTCGGACCGATACTTTGCCCCCTGGGTGGTTTGGAACTTCGAGGGCTGGGAAAACCTGCGCCTTGTTGGTGCGACAGAAATGAGCGGTATGCTGCTGGCCCCTGACGCTGCGCTCGACTACAACCGCAACAACCCGCTTCGTGGCCAGATCCTTGCGGAAAGCATCAACATCACCGCGGCAGGCGAGATCCACCACTGGAGCCATGCAGCGGCGGCTTGCACCGAGGTGACCGTGGCGCCGTCGGCATCGGTTACGCCGACGCCGGACGCCACAGTTACGCCGTCCCCTGAGGTCACGGTTACGCCGTCGTCCACTCCTGAGCCCACCGTCACCCGTCCGGGTCAAGCCGCCACCGTCGGCCCGACGTCGTCGGCAGGCCCCACGCCATCGACGACTGCTCCGGTAGTTGCTTCCACGTCTGAAGCCTCAGCCCCCAGCACCACCGGGACACTGCAGAGCGCTTCATCAGATCAGCTCGCAGAGACTGGCTTCGACCGTGCCTGGATTGTCGCCGTCGCACTCGTCCTGATGCTTGGCGGCGCCCTCGCCGTGGGGTTGAACCGCCGTCATCAAGGCAAGCGGACTGCCGGCAACAGGGCAGGACACTAGTTCCCATAGCGGGTTCCATCCTGCCAATCCCTGCCCCATACGGGCGGGGATTGGCAGGCGGGGTCGAAGCAAGTAAGTTTTTGGCGGATTTGGCGTCATGAAAGGTCATTTCGACCGTGTAGGTGCAAAGTAGTGTCATCGCCTCAAGCAGTTGGGGCTCATCGACGGGGTGAATGACTGTGCAGAATCATGGGGGCATGGCGCTTGGGGAACCGCCACAGCAAGAACATTCGCGTTTTCATGCGGGCAGCATCGCTCCCGCTGGGAAGGTTGCGCTGCAGATCGATCCGTTGATCTCCGGCGCTTCCGAGTCCCACCTGATCGAGGGGGTGAGGAGTGGGGAACAGGCTGCCATGGCTCAGCTCTACGAGCGGCATCGTGAACAGGGAATGAAATTTGCCAGGTCCCTCCTCAACTCTCCCGAGGATGCAGAGGACGTTCTGCATGAAGCCTTTGCCAAAACTGTTAGCGCTATCCGAAGGGGGTTTGGTCCGACAGATAGCTTCGGAGCGTACCTGAGCACCTCCGTTCGGTCGGCGGCAAACTCCCTATGGACCAAACGCGCGCAGGAGAGCCCTTCGTGTTTGGACCACTTGGATCCCGAGGCGGTGGACGACCCTTCCCTGGAAACAATCCTCTCCGTGTTCGAACATGACCGCATTGCCGCGGCGATGCGATCACTACCTGAACGGTGGCGGACTGTGCTGTGGCATGCCGAAGTGATGGGCGAACCGCCCAGGAACATCGCCCCGCTACTTGGCATCCAACCGAATGCTGTTTCAGCTCTGCTTATCCGTGCCCGCGCCGGACTCCGCGCCGCCTATGAGCTGCAGTCGCTCTCCAGATCTGATGGCAGCACGTCCAGTGAGGGCCAGGCGTAGGGATGCGACGGGCGCGAGTGAACTGAACGAACGGGTGGAGCGCCGAAACATCGTTCCGACGCCCCACTCCGGGGCTCTCCGCCTAGTCGGTCCAGGCGGACCGCAGCGGCGTTACCTTCACCGATTTGAGGACTGCACCTCCGTCAGCCGCGAATGCCTCGAGGCCGTCGCTGCCGGCGTCGGGGAAGATCTGGTCCGTGATAACCACCGAGCCGTCCTGGCCGAAGACCTCCACCGAGGACCAGTCGACCAGAACCCGCAGGGTCACCTCGCCGGTGGACCCAACCTTCATAGGGGCACGTTGGACGCCGGCAAAATCGGTACTGAAGCCTACATCGCCCGATTTGGTCCGGTCGACGTAGACCTCTCCGGCTGACCGGTCGTAACCGATCCTGGTCTCCTGGCCGTTACCTGTGCGTACCTTCACCCCGAATTCGCTGGCCGTACCAGGTACGAAGGTTGCCGTCAGCTCGTAGGCCGTGCCTGTGGCCGGCAGTGGTGCAGAGCCTGCAGGAACGGCCACGTTCTTTGCGTTCAGCACTGCTTCCCCGCGCAGGTCCTGCAGCTCGGCGACGGGTTGCTGTACCAGACGCACGCCTTCAGCGCTGCTGCGGAGACCCAGTTCGCGCGGCACGGTCATCGCACTGCGCCAGGGGTCGGTCGGGATGGATCCGGAGTAGTCCCAGTTGTTCATCCAGCCCATCATGACGCGGCGGTCAGAGGGAGCGTCGTCGAAGGTCACACCCGCATAGTTGTCCTTGCCGTAATCGACCCAATGCGCCCGCCGGACGCTGGAAAGCGCTGGCGTGTCCGAGAGGTTGAACTGGTCTGCGAGGATATGGCCCCAGCCGCCGGTGTTGTTGTCTGCCAGCACGATCCGGGCGGTTTTACCTTGAAGGTTGCGCACATCCCAGCCGTTCCAGTCGAGCGCCTCACTGTTTGAGCCGGTGGCCGTCCTGACCACTTGGCCGTCGACGACTAGGCGCACCGAGGTATCGACGGCGCGTGCTGCCGCTGCCTCGTCGGAAAACATGATGTGGTCAACGTTGATGTGTCCCCAGCCGCCGGAGCTCCTGTCGACGATCTGGATTGTGGCGGTCTTGCCGGCGTACTCCGAGACGTCCCAGCCCGTCCAGTTGAGTGCCTCGTTGTTGGCTCCGGTGGCAGACCTGACGATCTTACCGTCGACCACCAGATCAACGGAGGTGGGTTCGCTTGCGGTAAAGGGGTGGTTGCCTCCGCCGACGAGCAGGTTGATGTGGATCTTGGCGATGGTGAATTCCGGGGAGGTGATGGTTCCCTGTGAGGTGTCGTGGTCCATGAAGGTGTTGACCAGCTGCTCGCCGACGTAGCCGGTGACCTGCTGCTGGTCACCGATAGTGCCCTTCACGGGAGCGGTGCCGGCAAAGTCGCCTGTCGCTACCCAGCCATCGCCGTACCCGCTACCTTCGAAGTCCGCGAAGACCTCTCCCGCAGGAGGCGAGGGGTTGAGGGTTGATCCGGGCACGTAGGGGTGCTTGCCGCCGCCCACCTTGAAGTTAAGGTATCCCGCGTCAACAGTGAACTCGGGAGAGGTCAGAGTGCCGGTGCCCCCGTCAAAGTTGTTGAAGCTGTTAGCCAGTCCGGCTCCGACCCAGTCGGAGACACCGCCCTGTCCCGGCAGGTTCCCGGCGGCGGGAGCCGTACCGAAGGCAGTGCCGTCGGGTGCCCATCCGCTGTACGTTCCGTCGTCGAAACTGCCGACGTCGATTCCGGTCGGTGCGACGTACGGTTTGTCGTCCGCGACGAAGTTCTTGCCGTCGAAGGTTCCGGTGAAGTACTGGTTAGCCGATCCGCCGGCGATGCCGCCCGAACCGATGTTGACCAGGAGTACCCATTTGACCTTCTTCTTGTCGCCGTCCACAGGAAGCGGGAAGAGGTCCGGGCACTCCCAGACCCCGCCGATGGCGCCGGCCGGACCGAAGTTGCTGAGATGCTCCCAGGTCTTCAGGTCACTCGAGCGGTAGAAGGCCACCTTGCGCTCGGCGCTCAAGGCCACGCTCATGATCCACTCCTGGCCTTGTTCGTACCAGAACACCTTCGGGTCGCGGAAGTCACGTGAACCGATGTCCAGAACAGGGTTGTCAGCATATTTTGTGAACGTGCGGCCGCGGTCGGTGCTGTAGGCCAGTGCCTGGGACTGGATGCCCGTGGCCTTGTCCAGACGTGTGTACACCGCTACCATGGCCGGGTTGTCCTTGGTGCCGAACCCGCTGGTGTTGTTGGTGTCGATGACGGCACTGCCCGAGAAAACCATCTCAGCGTCGTCATGTGGAATCGCGACGGGCAGCTCGCTCCAGTGCACCATATCCGTGCTTACGGCGTGGCCCCAGGACATGTTCCCCCATTGGTTGCCCGAGGGGTTGTGCTGGTAGAAGAGGTGGTACTCGCCCTCGTAGAACACCATCCCGTTCGGGTCATTCATCCAGTTCTTCTCCGGCGTGTAGTGGAACTGGGGTCGGTACTGCTCGGTGTAGGGGGCGGGTTCGGGTTCTACGGAGGAGGCGGGTGCCCCGGTGGCCATAGTGGCGGCAAGGGCCAGCGCAACGGTGGCGACTGCGGTGGCCGAGCGCCTTCTGCGGAGACGTCTGCTTGGGCCTTGGATAGGGTAATTCACAAAACCACTTCCTTGTGTTGGGGAAATTGCGGGTGCGAGTAATACGTATAACTGTCGTGCGCCCCACGTGGAAGCGAAGAGATTTTCGACGCAGCGACTGTGCAGCAAACCGACGCCTACAAGGACGAAATTGCCCTCCGGTACGCAGGTATGTCGATTAGTTATGCGTATAACTGACGGAACTGTATCCTGCATCACATCGGAGGTCAATGGAATGGTGCGGCTATGACATCTCTTTAGGGTGGGTGACTGACTTGCGTTCAATCAAAGGGCACTCCATCAGCTCGACCCGGCCGTCTGGTTCGGTATTTTGGAGGATCAATTCGACCGCCCGCCGGCCCATTGCGATAAACGGCAATTCAAGGGTGGTCAGGCCGGGACGCAGGTTTGGCGCCAGAATCGCCTGGTTGTCGAACCCTACGATCGAGACGTCGCGGGGGATGGAAAGGTGCAGGTCTGACACAGCCTGGTAGGCACCCCAGGCGCCGCGGTCATTGCCGCAAAAAATTGCGGTTGGTGGTTTGCCGGCGGTCAGCAGTTCCATCGTGTGGGTGTAGCCGTCTTCCTCGCCGCCGCGCCCAAAGCGGATGAGGTTCGGATCGGGTTCCAAGCCGGCCTCGCCGAGGGCTGCGAGGTAGCCTTCATGGCGCCCGACGGCGGCGGGGAGTCCGCTCTCCAAGCTCTGGATGTCGATGAACGCTATCCGGGAGTGCCCCGCGTCCAGCAGCCTGCGGGTGGCGGTGTAGCCCCCGCGTACCTCGTCGGGTGCGACGCTGGGAAGTCGTCCGGCCTTGTCCTGTGAGTTGAGAACAACGGCACGGACACCGGCTAAGGCCTCCGGAACGTCCAGTCGCCGGTGATACATGGCGCCGTAAACCACTCCGGCAACTTTGTACGAGAGCATAGTCTCAAGAGATGCGCCCTCAAGCCCTTTGTCGCCACCGGTATTGACCGTGAGCAGGAGAAGTCCGTCCTCCCATGCCCGCTGTTGCGCCCCTTCGATGATGGCGCCGGCGAACGGGGATGTGGCTACGGAGTCACCAATAAAGCCGATCATCCCGGCCACGCCCTCCCGCAGGGTTTTTGCGTGAGCATTGGTGCGGTAACCCAGTGTGTCCACGGCATCCTGTACACGCTTCTGGGTTTCTGCAGAGAACCGTGAACCACCGGCTGAATTCAGCACCAAAGATACGGTGGCCTGCGAGACTCCTGCGGCTGCGGCAACATCGTGCATCGTGGGGCCCGACTTGGGCCGTGATCCAGCCATGGGCACCTCCCTGGGCCACTAATGAGAACAGTTATTCGTATAACTCGGAAACCGTATCCTGCATCACAAGCAGCGTCAATAGAGCTCAAGCTCGAGCAGAATGGTGCCGTTCCGGACGGTTATATTCTGTTGGCTTTCCGCAGTGCCTGTTGCTCAGCCGTTGCCGATCCATTCCGGCGGACTTGCAGGCAGCGACGGGGTGCGGGTTGACTTGCGGAATGAACGCGCATCCCTCCCAGGCTGGGGTTCCTGAGCGCCGGCTGGTGCTCATCATCGGCCCGATTGCCTCGGGAAAAAGCACATTGGCAGACACCCTTGCAGGCAAGTTGCGTAGGAGTGGCGAGACGGTGGTCGTGGTTGGACTAGATACTGTGGCGGAGATGGCCCTGCCAACCTTGCCTGACTGGACCTGGGCGCACGAGGTCCATGGGCGCCTGGTTGGGGCCTGGCTGGACACTCCGATTCCGACCGTCATCGCCGAGGGGCCCGAAACCCCTGAGGAGATTGGGCAGATCATGGCTCATGTTGGTCCGGATGTCAGCGTCCAGAGGGTGCTGATCACAGCTAAGTATGAAACAGCGCTGGCACGGGCCAGCTCCGACCCGTCCCGGGGGCTGTCAAAGGAGCCGGAATTTCTCCGGCGGATGTATCAACGGTTCGAGCGGACGCGGACTGACATTTCCCATGACGTTGTGTTCGACACAGAGGAACTATCGTCGGATGACATGGCGCAACGGATCATCGAGGGGCTTCCCAAGCTACCGGGCGCCAGCCGTAAGTGAGATGCAGATTGGGTACTAGAAGCGATCGGGGCGGCAACCTGATAACGCAGATTCGGCGATGCCGTCGACCAATTCCCGCGCAATAAGGCGGCCCACGGCCGGCGCAAGCGTGACGGCCGAGTGCATCACCGCCAGGTAGAGACCAGGCACATCCGCTACCGGACCGATGATCGGCTCACCGTCGGCCGGCATTGGGCGTACTCCGAGTCGTGTGCTGATCAGTTCAACGCTCCCGGCGCCGCGGAAACCCGACCGGACGGCGGCGAGGGTCCGTTCGGGCGAGTCCGCGGCCGCGATCAGCCGGTCCCTGGCGACCTGCCGGAGATCGAAGTCCTGAGTGTTGACCACTGTGTTGACCAGGCCAGCCGGAGCCCGAAGCCGGAAGAGCGGGCACGGCGACGGCTCGACCGGGACACGCAAGCCGAGCGGCGCGCCCAGCGCGGGCGTGGCAATGCCGGCGGCCAACACCACAGTCGTACTGGAGAGGGGTCCAACGGCGGTGTCGACCCCCGCAACCTGGCCCGCTGGGCCCCGGCGGACACCGACGGCTGAGGTGTCCAGGTGTATCAGGGCGCCATGGTCGCGGGCGCCCGCGACCAGCCGCTGGGTAACGCCCATCGAGTCGACGGCACCGTCGCCGGGTGCCCATACGGCCCACTCCGGAGGCTGTCGAAGGTTGGGCTCGAGCGTCATCACGGTGGTGGCGTCCACAATCTCCTGCCCCGGCCCGGCCTCTGGCGGGCCGCCTTCTGTGCGCCAGCTAAGGGAGCCAGACCAGTTCACCGGGAGTCCCGGCAACTCGGCCTCAACTCGGCGGTATTCCTCCATCGCGGTGGCCCGTATCCTGGCAGCCGGACCTGTACGCACGCCGGACGCTCCGACCCAAGCGAACGAGTCCGCCGTCACGCCGGCGCCTGGCTGCCCGGCGTCGACCAATGTCACGGAGGCACCTGCCCGGGCTGAGTGATAAGCCACCGACGCGCCGACGATGCCGGCGCCGACGACGATTATGTGCCTACCCACATGTGCGCTCAACACGTTGATGGCCTTACTGTCCGCATCGGCTCCCAAGCTGACATGATGCGGCTTAACGTGCTACGTCCCAGTTCGCTCATGGTCGGGTTAGTCTGGCGGTAATACCAGACAAGACCCATGGCCTGCACTAGTGCCCATGCCATGCCGCGACCCCACTCGGTGTCATCGCAGCCCAGCGACTCCCGAAATTTGTTCCTGGGTCTTTCATCCAGGAGATGCCAACCGGCCACCAGATCCAATGCAGGGTCGGCCGGGCCGAAGCCCCCTCCGTCCAGCACGCCGGAGAGCCGACCGTCTCTAACCAATAAGTTTGCGGGGATGAGGTCCATATGGGACATCACGTCCGACCCGCTGCTCGGCAGCTCCCTTAACTCCGACCACAGGCCCCGGAATCGGTTGACGTCGAAGAGACTTTCGCTTTCGCGAAAGCATTTTTCCATCCAATCATCGTGATCGGTCAGCTGGCCGCCCCTGCCTGAACCAGAGAAAAGACGCCCCTTCGTATCTGCCGAGCGGAAACCGTTGATCAGAGTCACAAGGTCGCCGGCGAATGCCGGATTATTACCCGAGGTGCGCGGTGTGGCAGTTTCCCCCGGCAGCCAGGTCTGGACAGACCAAGGCAGCGGATAGCCATCTCCTGGAGACCCGATGGCCAGCGGCGTGGGCGTCGGATAGACACTAGCCGTTGCCATTTCAACGCTTGCCGCCGCTTCTCTTTCCAGTATCAGTCGGGTCTCAACCGGATCCGACCCCACGAGTGGGAAACGTGCTACCAGTGTCGATCCAATCTGAAAAATGGCGTTGACAGTTCCCGACCCGACGACCGGCTTTACGGGCAGCTTGGACCACTCCGGAAACTGGTGCCGGATCAACCGCCTGGCTATCGAATCGTCCACGTGGTGCTGGCCGATATGCATTCCCATGGAGCAAGCCTGTCGGCAGACTGACAGGAAGGCAAACCATCTGCCCAAGGTGGCGGCCCCTTTAAACCCCGCATAGGCCAGGTTGGCGGATTCGTCCGGTTAATCGCCCAGTCTCTCGGCGCTGCGGACCCACCGTGAGCCGGAGCCTTCGGCTGCGGCTTCATCTTCGGGGTTGAAGAGCGTGCATTTTCCGAGGGAGAGGCATCCGCAGCCGATGCAGCCGTCGAGGTCAGACGCGAGGCGTTGAAGCACTTCGATGCGCATCGCGACGAGGCGCGCCCAATTGCGGGACATGTTGGTCCAGTCCCGCTGGGTGGGCGGGCGGTCTCGGGGGAGGTCGTTCAGGGCGTTGGCGATCTGCTGGAGGCTGAGTCCGACGCGCTGACCGGCGGCGATTAGTGCGAGCCGGCGCAGGGTGTGGCGGGGAAAGGCTCGGTGCCCGCCAGTGGTCCGAACGGCGTCGATCAGATTGCGTTCTTCGTAGTAGCGAAGGGTCGGGACGCTGACGCCAGCGCGCTTGGCGAGTTCCCCGATGCTGAGCAATTCGTTGGGCGCGATGTGTGGCATCGGCTCAGTCTTTCATCGAGAGAATTTGACCTCAAGTGGACTTGAGATTATTTGATGGCGTTATGGACATCAGAGAAGTAGTACTTCCAGCACGAGACACAGAAACCATAGAGCGCTTCTACGGAGGTGTATTGGGCTTGGATACAGTGGGTGATCTAACCCGAATGACCGTAATGCTTGGAAGCACGCGGATAGTGTTCGAGAAGAGTGCCTACGAAGGCGCCCATCACTTGGCCTTCACGATCCCGACAGGAATGTTCACGCAGGCCAAGGATTGGATCGCGGAACGGGCGACGCTGCTTGGACGAGATGGAGTAGTCGAGTTTGAGGGGCCGGCCAGCTGGGACTCGCGTTCGGTGTACTTCGATGGACCAGATGACCAGGTCCTCGAGCTCATCGAGCGACGCGGGCTGCAGCATACGATCGCCGATCAGTTCGGCCCGGGTGGCCTCCTTTGTGTGAGCGAGGTGGGTGTGGCCGTGCCCGACGTTCTCGCGAGCGTCGACCACTTGTACGCCAAGGGGATCGAGCCATATGGGGGCCCGCCGGGCGAGGGTTTCGCAGCTGTCGGTGACATCCACGGCATGCTGATTCTCGTCTCCCCCGGACGCGGCTGGATGCCGACCGGGGATCGATACGCCCAGCAGGCGCCTGTCGTCATCCGGGCAGACGGAGCCGCCGCAACGGAACTCACGTTTCTCTAAGGCCGCCAACAGCCGCTCGTGGTCCTCCATGTGCACGTCTCCCCTGAAGCTGTGAGCTAGGCCGGAATAACGGTGGCTGCGCCGTGCCGATCGACGTCGACATTGAAAGTTCGGCCTCCTGCTTGAAGCCCTTCGAAGGTACACGCGCCAAACGGCACGGGGACGGCGGCAGTCACCTCGGGCAGCAGCCCGGGGCCTTGCGGGGTCAGGCCGAGCGTTGCGAGCATCAGGGGCACCGCGGATGCTGCTGCCCAAGCCTGGGGGCGGCACGAGGCAGGGTACGGCTGAGGTCCGCCCTGGGCTGAGCTGTGACCGGAGAACAGCTCAGGCAGGCGGTAGTCGAAGATTTCGGCCGCATCCATCACACCGGCGGCCAGGAGGGCTGCTTCGTCGTTAAAGCCGGCTTTTGTCAGGCCGTCGAGGGTCATGGCCGTGTCATGAGCCCACACGGATCCGGAGTGGTAACGCAGGGGCCAGTAGGCTCCGTTGCCTGTATCCAAGGTGCGGACGCCGTAACCGGAAAACATGGTGGGGTGCATGATCCGGCGTGCCACAAGCTCGCTTTCCTCCTCATTCAGGATGCCGGTGCCCAGCAGGTGACCCATGTTGCTTGCGACTCCATCAACCGGCCGCTTATCCACATCCAGAGCAATCGCCGGGTAAGCGCCGATCTCATCCCTGCACCAGAACGCGCTGCGGAACTTGTCAGCCATGGCTGCTGCATAGGCCCTCCATTCCTCAGCCCCTTTAAGTCCGAACGCGTCCAGGAGATCGGCTGCATGTGTTGCGGCTTGATAGGCATAACCCTGCACTTCGGCCAGCGCGATGGGGCCAGTGGCCAGCGAACCGTCGTTCCAGCGGATGGAGTCGGCGGAGTCTTTCCAGCCCTGATTCGCCAGCCCGAATCCTGTCTCGTCGATGTACTCAAGGAAGCCGTCGCCGTCGGGGTCGGCCCAGTCCCGGAGCCAGAGCAATGCTTCTTCCAGGTTGCTCATCAGATCCTTAACTTCCTCCTCCGGCATGCCCCATTTCCAGGCGTCGTGGAGTAGGGAGATCCAGAGCAGTGTGGCGTCCACCGTTCCGTAGTACACAGGTGGAAGCCGGAGTTCCCCGTTGCTGACGTCCCCGGGCATCCGAAGCTCGCCGCGGCGCACTTCGTGAAGGATTTTGCCCGGTTGCTCAGCAGTGGCAGGATCGTACTTTGTGCCCTGACGGGCAGCGAGCGTGCGCAGCGTTCCTGCTGCCAATGACGGCTCAATGGGGAGGAGCATTCTGGCTGCGATCAGGGAGTCCCGTCCAAACAACGTGAAGAACCACGGAGCCCCGGCGGCGAGGAAAACATCCTGCGGCGAAGAAACTGCGGACATCCGCAGCCCTTCAAGATCTCCGAGGGCCTTTTCTGCCAGTGCGGTCAGGCGCCGGTCATCAGCACGGACACGGAATGATGCAGTTGTGGGCTGGGCAGCAACGAAGGGGGCAAGACTGTCCTTGGCCTGCACCTCCCAGCCAACCCGGGCCGTACCGCGGGCCGGAATCCTCAATTCCCACCTGAGGCGAAGCTGACTGTTTTTCGGTTCAATCACAGCCCCTGGCGCGCTGATCGAAGAGCTGACGCCTTCCGCAGCTGCCTTCCAAACCCCGCCGTCCAATACCGGCGGGACAGGGTGGGCCCTGCCACCGGCCTTTACCGACTCCAACGGTGAAAAGTCGGACCCGAGCTCCATCTCGATCACGGCTGTGACGTCCTTGCTCAGATCGGATCGCAGGATAATTTCCTCGCTGACGCGATCTGTGAGGATGCTGCGGCGACGGGTCAGGCTTACCAGAGGATCGGGATTCTCGCTTCCGAGGGTCCGGATAAGGGCGTGGAAGGAAACAACCGAGCCCTGCGCCGAGCTGGAGCCCACGGATTCGGGTTCCTCGCCGTTGACCGTCAGGACAGCTTCATCGATCACCCGGGTATCTGCACAGTAGATGCCCTGGACACCGCCGCTGCGCCGCAACTGCCCGTCATGCTCGGACCAGACCTGCATGGGGGCGGCCAAAAGGACATTCAGATCGTGGAGGAACGGCTGCCTGTTGTTCATTGATACTCCTTGGCCGCAAGCGCGGAACATTGCTTTCGGGCACTGCACGTGCGCTGTTGAAAATTGCTGGCAAAGTGAACCGAGATTCCCGTCTCACTCAATTTGACGTCTTGGGCCTTGACAGTGGCAGAACTCACAACCATCATTGTGAAACACCCATTTGATCGTTCAAATACAGTTTTACAGCAAAACTTGATCGATCAAAAGCCCCCGGTCCCAAATGACACACCACCGGCGCCCGCTGCATCAACCGCGGCCTGCACTACCCGGGACCGAGGAATCCTGGCCAGCCCGGCACCCACGGACCGGCCGACCCGAAGTGCACGCAAGCCACGTTCAATGCGCCCATCGACGGACGCATTCCGAAACAGAGGATCCCCCGAATGAAAACACCACGCGCCTCACGCCTCGCCGCAGCGATCACCATTTGCGTCACCGGGGCTCTCGGCCTTACCGCTTGCGGTTCCGGGTTCGCCAGCCCCTCCGCCAACGAATCATCCGATGCGGGCTCCGGGCCGATCAGCGTGCTGATCGGTGCTTCTGGCGATGCCGAGGCAACTGCAGTGAAAGCTGCCGTTGCTGACTGGTCCAAGACCTCAGGCACGGAAGCCTCCGTGAACGTAGCTTCAGATCTGATCCAGCAGCTCAGTCAGGGCTTCGCTTCCGGAAAGCCTGCCGACGTTTTCTACCTGTCCCCTGACCAGCTCAGCGGCTACGCCGCCAACGGTTCCCTTGAGCCCTACGCGGACTCGCTTGCCAACAAGGACGATTTCCAGCCGAGCCTGACCAAGGCCTTCACGATTGACGGGAAGTTCTACTGCGCGCCCAAGGACTCCTCCACCCTGTCCCTGGTTATCAACAATGACCTCTGGAAAGCGGCCGGCCTCACTGATGCAGACATTCCCACCACGTGGGATGAACTCGAAGGCTCAGCCAAGAAGCTCACATCCGGCAACACGGTCGGCCTCACTTTCAGCCCTGAAATTGCACGCGTCGCAGCCTTCTTCCCTCAGGCAGGCGGGTCCCTGCTCAGCCCGGACGGTAAGACAGCCACCGTCAACAGCGCCGAGAACGTGGAGGCACTGACTTTTGTAAAGAAGATGCTGACCGACGGATCAGCAAAGTTCTCCTCTGACCTCGGTGCCGGTTGGGGAGGCGAAGCCTTCGGCAAACAACTTTCCGCCATGACAATCGAAGGCAACTGGATCTCCGGAGCCCTCTCCAAGGACTTCCCCTCCATCAAGTACAGCACTGTAGAGCTTCCCGCAGGCCCCAAGGGCAAGGGCACTCTGCAGTTCACCAACTGCTGGGGCATCGCAGCGGACAGTAAGAACAAACCCGCAGCCAAGGCCCTGGTTGAGCAGCTGACCGGTACCCAGACCCAGATGACCTTCGCGAAGGCCTTCGGCGTCATGCCGTCAGTTGTCTCTGCAGAGAGCGAATTCAAGAAGGAATTCCCGGAACAGGAAGCATCCATTGCAGGCGTCGAGTATGCCCAGACGCTCCCATCGCAGCCCGGCGCTGCTGACGTACTCAAGGACTTCAACGCGAAACTGGCAACGCTGCAAACGTCAGATCCGAAGGCCATTCTGGACTCCATCCAGACCGAAATGACGGCGACGTTGTCAAAGTGAGCACCCTTACACGCAGTACCCACAGGACCGGTGCCCCCAGAACCCGGTCCGGCGGCGGCGGGGCAAAGGGCAAGCAGAACGCTACCGGGTGGCTCTTCACGGCTCCCGTGCTGATCATCCTCGGCCTCTTCCTGGTCCTGCCTGTCATCATGGCAGCCTGGGTCAGCATCTCGGACTGGACGGGAAGGGGGAGCCCCTTCGCCGGCACCACACAATTCGTGGGAGCAAAGAACTTCGAAGCGGTTATCTCCGGCGGCGGTCTGGCAGAAAGGGACTTCGGTACCGCCCTGCGGAACAACCTGTACTACGTTGTGCTGGTTGTTCCGCTGCAGACTATAGCGTCCCTCTTCTTGGCGGTGATGGTGAACGGCAGGCTACTGAAGGGAAAGGGCTTCTTCAGGACCGCCTTCTACTTCCCCTCCGTCACCAGCTCAGTGGCGATCACGGTCCTATGGCTGTTCCTGTTCAATGCCACAGGCGCTGTGAACAAATTCCTGTCACTGCTCGGAATTACCGGCCCGAACTGGTTCCAGGATCCTAAGGGGATCATCCATCTCCTGGCGCAGTCGGTTGGCATTGGCAGCCCGCCCCCTGCAATGGAGTCCGGAACGTTCCTGGGGGTGAGCTGGTGGGAGTGGCTCTCCGGGCCGTCCGTGGCCATGTCCGCTTTCATCCTCATGGCGATCTTCACCACCTCCGGGACGTTCATGCTCCTCTTCATCGCCGCTCTGCAGAACCTGCAGGGCGAGCTTGAAGAAGCGGCAATGCTCGACGGCGCCACCGGCTGGCAGCGTTTCTGGTACGTAACCCTGCCCATGCTCCGCCCCACGCTCTTCACCGTGATCACGCTCGGTCTGATCGGGTCGTGGCAGGTGTTCGATCAGATCTACACCGGAACCGAAGGCGGCCCAGCCAAGACCACCATCACCCCTGCCTACCTGTCCTTCAGCACCGCCTTCAACAACCAGCAATGGGGGCAGGGCGCAGCCATAGCTTTCTTGCTGTTCGCGATCATCATCGTCTTCACCGTGATCCAGCGGGTGGTGCTCCGAGAGCGTAATACTGTGCCCCGCCGCAAGCGAATGAATCCAGAACCCAGCAGGGGGAGAGTACTGTGACCACGCTGATATCGGATACGCCGGAGACCACCGCCCCGGCATCCCCGGCGCCTGGCAAGACCCGCAGGAAACGTCAGGGAAAATTCATCTGGCTGGCCTATGTAGTCCTTATTTCACTGGCCGTCGTCTACATATATCCGTTCCTCATCAACCTCGCGACGTCATTCAAGACCGAACCGGACGCCGCGAGCGATCCCCTGTCGCTGTTTCCGGCAACCTGGTCCACGTTGGCCTACCAGAAGCTCTTCCTCAACTCGGATTTTCCGTTGTGGTTCGGGAACTCCGTGGTGGTTACGGTCTTCGTCACCTGTGGGCGGGTATTCTTCGATCTGCTCGCCGGCTACGCCTTGGCTCGCATCCCCTTCCGCGGAAGGTCAGTGATTTTTGCCGGAGTTGTGGCTGTCATGGCAGTCCCTGGTGTCGTTCTCCTTATCCCGAAATTCCTGGTGATCAACCAGTTGGGGCTTTACGACTCCTACGCGGGCATGGTCATTCCGCTCATGGCTGACGCGGCCGGTGTGTTCATTATGAAGAACTTCTTCGAGTCCATCCCGGCAAGTGTCGAGGAACAAGCCAGAATCGACGGCGCAGGAACCTTCCGCACGTTCTGGTCGGTCGTCCTGCCTATGTCCATGCCGGCCGTCATGACCATCGTCATTCTTTCGTTTCAGGGATCCTGGAACGAGCTGAGCCACTTCATCATCTCCGCACAGAGCCCCGAATTGACAACAATCACCAAGGGCGTGGCCCAGCTCTCGTCCGGTCAGCTCAGTGCGGGAACGCAATATCCGCTCAAACTGGCGGCGGCAGCGATCATGACCATCCCGGTGGCCATCGTGTTCTTCATCTTCCAGAAAAGGATCATGAACAGCACGGCAGGGGCGCTCAAGGAGTAATCGGCCCGTCGGCCTAAGGCCGTTTGCCTTTGGACTGGAGTCCGCTACCAGACTCCAGTCCAAAGCTCCCAGCCTTCCGCCGTCGCCGCCATACACTAAAGAAAACAAGGCTTGATCGTTCAACTAACCCCTGACATTTACGTCTATCAGCAAGGAAGCAGAGGATCAATGGGTTCCCGACCAACCCTGGCGAGCCTGGCGGGGCAGCTCGGAGTCTCCCGGCAAACCATTTCCAACGCCATCAACGCCCCTGAGCGAGTCAGCCCTCCCACTCTGGAGCGGGTTATGGAGCTGATTGCCGCGTCCGGATACCGGCCAAACAGTGCCGCCCGGCAGTTGCGCACCCGGCGATCCCGGAACCTTGGCTACCGGCTGTTTCCGTCCGCGGACGGCATCAATGCAGCGATTATGGACCGGTTCCTCCACGCCCTGACAGAGAGGCTGTATGAGCACGGCTACCGCGTCACTGTATTTGCCGTCTCAAACGACGACGCCGAGATCGAAGCCTACGAGGAGCTTCTGGAGACCGCAGAACTTGACGGATTCATCGTCGCGGATACCCGACAGGACGATCCCCGGACGAGTTGGCTGATGGACAGGGGAGTCCCGTTTGTCACTTTCGGACGACCGTGGATCGCTGACAATGACAGCTGCCCTCACTCTTGGGTGGACGTCGACGGACGTGTCGGAACTGCTGAAGCGACCAACTACCTGCTCAGTCAGGGCCACCGTCGCATAGGCTTTCTTGGCTGGCCCGAAGGCAAAGAACTCGCACGCGACCGTCCCACCGGATATGAACTCGGACGCGACCGCCGCGAAGGCTGGAAAGCGGCGCTCGCACCCCATCTCGAATCAGGGGAGTTGGAGTCATTGTCCGTGGGCGTGCCCGACAGGATCCGTGAGGGTGCAGCCGGAGCCCTGACCCTGCTGAGGAACGGCGCCACGGCGATAGTCTGCGCCAGCGACTCCCTGGCGCTCGGGGCGTCGGAGCGACTCAGAGCCGCTTTTCCGGACAAGTCCCCGGCTGTTATCGGCTTTGACGACACGCCAGTTGCCGCTGCGGTAGGGATGAGCAGCATCTCCCAGCCGGTGGAAGAGGTGGCCGAGAAGGTAGTCGAGATCATGAGAACCATCCTCGACGGTCCCGCGAATCAGGCGAAGGAACCCCAGCACCTGCTTCTTCCTCCGCGGCTCGTGCTGCGTGACGGCGGAGGACCCTTGGCCAACACCCCAACTTCTTAGACAACAAATCGACCGCAACAAAAGAGGGCAGGTCCTTTGACCGTGCCCAGATGTTTCCTGCCCCAATGGGGCTTTGATCTGGATACCCCTAATGTGCTCCCAAGAACAGGAAATCCCTCTTGACCATCCCATCCTTGACCGTCGGCCCTGTTGCGCGGCACCACAAGAGAATGAATTGACAGGCGGATGATCCCGCCTGCTGAAGGCACCCGTCCCTCACCAGGAATGCTGGAAATCAGCGTGACGAAGGCGGAGGAAGTGGACCAGGCGATAAGGGATGCCATTGGCGAAGTCTCCGAAGCGGCCACACAGTACCGGATGGGCATCCTGGTCACACGGATCGGCGCAGGACGCTACATAGTTCGGGCTCATCCTGCCGTCCCCTACGGGCTGATACGTCAAAAGCACGACTGATCAGGCTGTCCCTGGCAAGGCTATTTTTCCCCAAGAAGTGTGGCCGTGGCCGAACAGTTCGTCGTCCAGTCCCCTGTAGTGGTCGGTGCGCCCCGACCGCCTCCCGGCCGGGGCGCTTTGTTTTACCCGAACATCGACTGTTCCAGAGGCGTGACCGTCAGGGACTTCAGGCGGGCAGTGCCGCCGTCGGCGAACAGTGCTACCTCGTCTGCACCCGAACCGGGGAACACCTGGTCTGTGATGGTGCGTTGGCCGTCTTGGGCGAAAACCTCCACCGAGGACCGGTCAACGTAGATCCGCAGTGTCACGGTGCCGTCGGCGTTCAGCGTGACGGGGGCTGAGTCGATCGAGGTGAACAGGGGGTGGAATCCGGTGTTTCCGGAGTTGCCCCGGTCCACGTAGACCTCGCCGCTCGATGCGTCGTAGCCGATCACCGTGGAGTGTGTCCCGTCGCCAAGGACTGTGATGCCCGACTTTGCTGCTGTTCCGGGCGCGAACGTTACGTCGATCCGCTGGACGTCACCGGACGCCGACGCCGGCAGGGGGTGCGTGCCCGGGGCAATATTGGCGCCCTTCTTGTCGCTGTAGCTCGCCTTGGTGCCTAGTTTGTCCACCTGCTTCACGGCCTTCTGGGCTAGCCTGGGGCCGGCCGGGGTTTGCGTCAGCGAGACTTCGCGCGGCAGGGACATGGCGCTGCGCCACGGTGAGGTGGGGATGGTGTTGGCGTAGTCCCAGTTGTTCATCCAGCCCAGCATGACTCGTTTGTCCTCGGGCATATTGCCGAAGGAGACCGAGGCGTAGTAGTCCCGGCCGTAGTCAAGCCAGTCGTAGGAGTTGATCCGGGGCCTTGCCGGTGCAGACGAGGCGATGAATTCGTCCGCGAGGATGTGGCCCCAGCCGAAGCGGTTGTTGTCCACGATTCTTATCTGCGCCTGACGGCCCTTGAACTCGGAGACGTTCCAGTTGGCCCAGTCCAGAACCTCACTGTTTGCTCCTGTTGTGGACCGGACCACTTGGCCGTCCACCACCAGGTTCACGCTGGTTTCGTCCGAGCGGGGCACCGCTGCCTGGTCGGTCAGCATGACGTGGTCCAGGGTGAGGTGCCCCCAGCCCCCGGTGGCCTGATCGACGATCCGCAGCTGCGCCTGCTTGCCCGCAAACTCCGAAACGTCCCAGCCCTTCCAGTTGAGCTGGCCAGAGCCGTCCCCTGAGAGGGTCCGCACGACGACGCCGTCCACCAGCAGCTGGGCCTCAAGCACCTGGCCGCTCCCGGGGTTGCGCTGGCCGCCGCCCACCAGAAGGCTGATGAAGTTGCGCGTGAGAGTGAACTCCGGGGATGTAAGGGTTCCTTGACGATCATCGCCGGGGGTGGCGCCGGTCTCCCAGGTGTTGATGCGTTTGGCGCCTAGGTAGTAGTCGCCGCCGGAGGTGGCGGGCTGGAACGACGGCGCGAGGTCACCGGTGCCAGTCCAGCCGGCGTCGGCGAGGGTGCTGCTCTCGGGAACCTCAAAACCGTCGAACAGCAGATCGCCGGCCGGGGGAGTGTTGTCCAGTTTGTCCGACACCCTCGGGTGCTGCCCGCCGCCCACCAGAAAGTTGATGTAGTCGCTGTCCACGGTGAAGTCGGGGGAGGACATGGAGCCCAGCGGCCAATCGCCGTCGTTGAATGAGTTGATCAGGCCAGCGCCGGCAAAACCGGTGACGGGGCTCTGGCCGGGGAGCGATCCGGCAGCCGGGGCGTCTCCGAATGGTCCGTTCTTCCAGTTGCCGGGCTCATTATTCACCGTCCAGCCGTTGTAGGTCCCGTCGTTGTACCCGGCTATCGGAGTTCCGGCCGGCAGGGTCTCACTTGGCTTGGTGCTTTCGGAGGTGAAGGTGGTGCCGTCGAAGCTGCCGACGAAGTATTGTCCGGCCGAGCCCCCGGCCACGCCGCCCGGATTAATGTTGACCACCATGACCCATTTGACGTTGTTCGGATCGCCATCCACGGCTAGCGGGAAGAGATCCGGGCACTCCCACAGCCCTCCCGTAGCATTGGCTGGCCCGAATTCGCTGAGGGCTGTCCAGTCCTTGAGGTCGGTGGACTTGTAAAGCAGCACCTTGTGGTCGGTTGCCTCTACGGCTGTCATGACCCAGTAGCCGCCGCCGTCGGGGGAGCTGTACCAGAAGACCTTGGGGTCGCGGAAGTTGGCCGAATTCCGGTTCAGGACTGGATTTCCGCTGTATTTGGTCCAGGTCTGGCCGTCGTCCAGGCTGTACGCGAGCGACTGCGCCTGCAATCCTCGGTGCGGGGAGGCGTCCTTGTACGCGCTGGTATAGATGGCCACCAAAGGCGGGTTTTCTGCGGTTCCGAAGCCCGAGGAATTGTCCTTATCCACCACGACGCTTCCCGAGAAAACGTCCTCCTGATCGTCCGTGGAGATGGCCAGCGGCTGCTCCTTCCAGTGCACCAGATCCGGAGACGTGGCATGCCCCCAGGACATGTTCCCCCAGGTGTTGCCTGAGGGGTTGTGCTGGTAGTAGAGGTGGTAAACGCCCTTGTGGTAGACCATCCCGTTGGGATCGTTCATCCAGTTTTTCTCCGGCGAGAAATGGACTGCCGGGCGGTACTGTTCCTGCCCGAGGCCACCTTGGGGACTTCCGACGTCGGACTCTCCGGCCGAGACGGGACCTGCCCCGGCGAGCAAGCCGGCGAGCGTCAGCCCGGCCAGCGTCATGGCCGAAAAAGAGTGGAACCTTGCCGTTCGTTTCGTGTCCATATTTTTGAATTCGCCCTTCATTGCGCGTGCCTTTCCCCAGTAGACAACGTTGTCAGTGAGGGGAACGCTAGGCTAAGTCCACGGGACAAGTCAATGAATAAAAAAGTTGTTGACACGCTTTAGTAACGCGCGTAACCTCGATCCAACGTCTTAGTAACGCGCTTTACTCACGAGGTGGACGCGGATCCAAGAGACACCAGACCAAGCACCATCGCCAGTCACAGTGCCGGCGTCAACGGAGACCACGGGAGAATTCCAATGGCGAAGAACGGCCCCATCACGAAGTCGGCCGCAGTGCGGGCTCGGGGCGTCACCATGAACGACGTCGCGAACTATGCGGGCGTCAGCCGCACCACCGTATCCTTCGTTCTGAACAGCCGGTCTACTGCCAATATCTCGGAGGAAACCCGCAAGCGCATTATTGAGGCGGTGCAGGAACTGGGCTACCGCCCAAACGCCGGCGCACGCGCCTTGGCCTCCCAGCGAAGCGACTGGTACGGGCTCGTCACCGAAATCGTAACGGCTCCGTTTGCAGTGAACGTCATCAAGGGCGCCCAGGACCAAGCCTGGCTTGACCGCCGGTTCCTTCTCATTGCCCCTTCCGACCAGGCCGATGCCGTAGGACCCAACCAAGGCATGGAAGATGCTGCCGTTGAAAAGCTCCTGGAACAACGAGTGGAAGGGCTTTTGTACGCGGCAACATACCACCGCGGCGTGCATGTTCCGGAAAGCGCCCACGAGGTTCCCACTGTGCTGATCAATTGTTTCGATGCGGACGGGAAGCTGCCCTCGATCGTCCCGGACGAGCGCGCCGGCGGCAGGGTTGCCGTCGAACGTTTGCTCCTGGCTGGCCACAGCAGGATCGGAGTCATCAATCTGGACCCGCACATCCCGGCGGCCGTCGGGCGTTTGGAGGGTGCACGCGAAGCACTCGCGGGCGCCGGGCTGGAACTGGATCCGGAGCTGGTGGTGTCCGGACATGCGACGGCGGATGGGGGCTACGAGGCGGCCTGCGAAATCCTGGACCGCTATCCAAAAGATCAACGGCCAACCGCCCTGTTCTGCCTCAATGACCGCATGGCGATGGGCGCATATGACGCCATCAAGGAACGGGGACTGACCATCCCCGGGGACATCGCTGTGATCGGCTTCGACAACCAGGAACTGATTGCGGCCTACCTCAGGCCAAAGCTGACCACGGTTGCGTTGCCATTCGAAAAAATGGGCGCTCTGGGAGTCCGGACGCTCGCCGCTCTGACAGCAGGACAGCCGATCACTGCCGACCAGCAACTGGTCGACTGTCCGCTGCTAGAACGCTCTTCGGTCTGACCGTGAAATCAATTTCGAAGAGCTAACCCTTACCCACCCCTTCACCTTGCTGATGAAGATAGGAAAGAGATACCCATCATGACACAACCCCGATACCTGAGGTCTGCCCGCGTGGCAGCGGCCGGATTGGCGGTAGGCGCAATGCTGCTCACTGGCTGCGTTGCCACCGTCAACAAGCCCGCCGGCACCGATGCAGGAGCGAACGCGAACGCCTTCCTGACCATCCCGCGTGAGGACATGGGGACGTTCGTACAGAACTTCAACCCGTTCGCCCCCACCGTGAATCCGATGGTTCAGCAATCGATCTACGAATCCCTGCTGATCTTCAACCCCGCTAAGGGAAACACGACGCCGTGGCTCGCCACGGAGTGGAAGGCCGCCGAAGACGGCAAGTCCATCACCTTCACCTTGCGCGACGGCGTGAAGTGGTCCGATGGTCAGCCGCTGGTGGCCGACGACGTCGCCTACACGTTCGAACTCCAGAAGAAGATCAAAGGCGGCTTCGAGTACCTGGACAAGGTAACCGCTGAAGGCACCAACAAGGTCACGTTCAACTTCAACAAGCCATGGTCGCCGGCCCTCTACGAGGTCGGACAGCTCAGCATCCTGCCGAAGCATGTTTGGTCAGCGCTAACCGACCCGGAGAAGGACGCCAACGCAAAGCCTGTTGGTACTGGCCCGTATACAGAAGTGGACAGCTTCCAGGCCCAGTCCTTCGTGCTGAAGAAGAACCCCAACTACTGGCAGCCGGAAAAGCAGAAGATAGCCGGTATCAAGATGCTCGCCTTTGCGGGCAACGATGGGGCCAACCTTGCCGCTGCTAACGGCGACGTGGACTGGGCTCCGCAGTACATTCCGAACATTGAAAAGACGTTCGTCTCCAAGGACAAGGAACACCGTCAGTACTGGTTCCCGGCCACGGGTGCCATGATCAACTGGCAGCTCAATACCACCAAGGCGCCGTTCAACGATGTTGACGTCCGCAAGGCGCTGAGCATGGCTGTTGACCGTGATCAGGTGACCAAGATCGGCATGAGCGGCTATGCCAAGCCCGCCGACTGCACAGGGCTCTCCGGCAACTACGAAACCTGGAAGAACAGTGAGGTCAAGGACAACTGCACCTGGACCAAACTTGATGTGCAGGCGGCAAACGACCTCCTGGACAAGGCCGGCTACCCCAAGGGTGCTGATGGCAAACGCACGCTCAAAGACGGCAAGCCGTTTGAGTTCAAGATCTCCGTGGGTGCGACGTCATCTGACTGGTTGTCCGTTGCCAACGTGATCTCGCAGAACCTCGCCGAGGTTGGCGTGACGGTCAGCGTTGACTCGCCGGACTGGGCAGCCGTGGTGGCTGGCTACGAGACCGGGGACTTTGACTCCGGCATTGTGTGGAGTGCCAACGACCCCAGCCCGTACAAGTACTTCAACACGTCCATGGGCACAGCGACCGTGAAGCCGGTGGGCACCAAGACGTTCGACAACTACCACCGCTTCGGCGACACCAAGGCTGATGCCCTGTTGGCCGAGTTCGCGGCAGAGTCCGACGAGTCCAAGCAGAAGGATATCGCCAACAAGCTGCAGGAAGAGTACAACGACGCCGCTCCGCTGGTCCCGCTCTTCTCCGGCCCGGAATGGGGGGCCTTTAACGACACCCGTTTCACCGGCTGGCCCACCCAGGACAACCCGTACGCAACCCTCTCGGTCCGTGCGCCCACCACAGTCCTGGTGCTGACCTCGCTGGAACCGCGGAAGTAGTCCCCACCGCCTCCCTAGCCTCGCTTCGCTTCGGCCAGGGAACCCGGGCGGCGTGGGCCCACCCACCGCCTCCCTAGCCTCGCTTCGCTTCGGCCAGGGAACCCGGGCGGCGTGGGCCCACCCACCGCTGGTCGCCGGCAACCCGGCGACCAGCCCTGAACTGCACGCCCGGCGGCGCCTCGCCGTATCGAGGGACAAGCCAGCCGGGCGTGGCCCCAAACGTTCCATAATTCCCGAAATGGAGGGAAACTGTGCGCTTCATCCTTCGCCGTCTTGGTTTCTACCTGATCGCCTTCTGGGCATCCATCACCCTGAACTTCCTGCTCCCGCGCTTCATGCCCGGCGACCCCGTCTCCCGCATGTTTGCCCGCTCCCAGGACAGGTTGCAGCCTGAACAGATCGACGCTCTGCGCAAGCTGCTCGGAGTGGATAGCCGGCCCCTCTGGGAGCAATACATCGGCTACCTGCAAAACGTGTTCACCGGCCAGATGGGCGTCTCCATTTCCCGTTTCCCCACTCCGGTCACCGAGGTTATCTCGTCCCAGATCGGCTGGACCCTCCTGCTAGGGGGCACCGCGCTGGTGATTGCCGCCGTCGTGGGCAACCTGCTCGGTATCCTCGCGGCCTGGCGACGGGGCGGGGTGATCGATTCGGCGCTGCCGCCGGTGCTGGTGTTTATCGGTTCATTCCCGTACTTCTGGCTCGCGATGGGTGCGCTGTACCTGTTCGGCGTGGTGCTGGGCTGGTTCCCGATCCGCCACGCGTTCACGGACGGATTGGAGCCCGCGTTTACCTGGGAGTTCATCGGCGACGTCGGTGCTCACCTTGTACTGCCGGCCTTGACGATTGTGCTGGTATCCATAGGCGGCTGGATGTTGGGCATGCGGAACACCATGATCGCCACGAATTCGGAGGATTACATCACCATGGCCGAGGCCAAGGGTCTCCGGCCGGGCCGGATCATGCTCCGCTATGCAGCGCGGAACGCCATGTTGCCGTCGGTCACGAGCTTCGGCATAGGGCTGGGCTTTGTGGTGGGTGGTGCGCTGCTCACCGAGGTGGTGTTCGCGTACCCCGGTGTTGGCTACCAGCTCCTCAATGCAGTCCAAGGCCTCGACTACCCGCTGATGCAGGGCCTGTTCCTGACCATCACCGCCGCCGTGCTGTTGGCGAACTTCCTGGTGGACATCCTCTACGTCCGCCTCGACCCGCGCGTGCGCAGCAACTGAGGGACCCATCATGACAACCGCAATTCTGAAGCAGCCCACTCAGCCCACAACTGCCCGCAAGCCCAACCGCAGTTTCGTCCACGGGCTTATCACCAACAAGAAGGCACTAGTGGGCATGATCGTGATGCTCGTGTTCATCGCGCTAGCTTTGCTGGCCCCCGTGCTGTTCCCCGGAGACCCGTCGCGGATCACCGCGATGGCCTCGCTTGAACCGTCCCCCGAGCACTGGCTGGGCACCACGGCCAAAGGTCAGGACGTGCTTGCCCTGACTGTCCACGGCTCCCGCAGTTCCTTGTTCGTTGGATTGACTGTGGGCTTCGCATCCACCTTCATCGGCATTTTGGTGGGCCTGGCCTCGGCGTACTTTGGCAAGTTCATTGACGAAGCACTGTCCCTGGTGACCAATGTCTTCCTGCTCCTTCCCGGACTGCCGCTTCTTGTCATCCTGGCCGCGTTCCTGCCGCCGGGTCTGGGAACCGTGATCCTGGTCCTCGTGGTCACCGGTTGGGCCGGGTCGGCACGTGTTTTGCGCTCTCAGGCGCTGTCCATCCGCTCAAAGGACTTTGTGGCCGCGGCCGTGGTGTCCGGTGAACGGGCCGGCCGGATCATGTTCCGGGAGATCCTGCCGAACATGGCCTCAATCGTCATGGGTACGCTGCTGGCCTGCGTGATTTACGGCATCGGCGCCCAGGCCGGACTGGAGTTCCTTGGCCTGGGTGACGTCAGCACCGTCTCATGGGGCAACAACCTCTTCTGGGCCGGCAATGAGGGCGCCCTACTGACCGGCAGCTGGTGGGTCTTTGTTCCCTCGGGTGTCTGCATCGCGTTGGTCGCGTTCGCACTGGCGCTCGTCAACTACGCCGTGGACGAGGTCACCAACCCCCGGCTGCGGAAGATCAAAGCCCCAAAAATTAGCGAAAGGAGCACCGCAAAGTGACAGTTTCCCAAGTTTCCTTCGGCTCCCACGAGCCCGTCCTTGAGGTCAAGAACCTCACCGTCAAGTACATCGGTGACACCCGCTCCACAACCGCCGTCGATCGTGTTTCCTTCAGCATCGGCACCGGTGAGGTGTTCGGGCTGGCGGGCGAGTCCGGCTGCGGGAAGTCCACCATCGCCAACTCGATCATGCGGCTGCTGAAGGATCCCGCGAAGATCGCCGGCGGCAGCATCTCCTTCGGCGGCAAGGACGTCCTGGCCATGAGCCCGGAGGAGCTGCGGCGCTTCCGCTGGCAGGACGTGGCCATAGTGTTCCAGTCGGCCATGAACTCGCTGAACCCGGTGCTGACCATCGGCGAGCAGATCGTGGACATTTTCACCACACACTCGGGCTATTCGCGCAAGGAATCGCTGCGGCGAGCCGGCGAGTTGCTCGAATTGGTGAGGATCGACTCCGCACGCCTCAAGTCCTACCCGCACCAGCTTTCGGGCGGCATGCGCCAGCGTGCGGTGATCGCCATGGCCGTGGCGCTCAAACCGTCCGTTTTGATCCTGGACGAACCCACCACCGCTCTGGACGTGGTGGTGCAGCAGGAAATCATGGCCCAAATCAAGGAACTCCAACGCGAACTGGGCTTCTCCGTCCTCTTTATCACCCACGACATGTCCCTCATGGTGGAGCTCTCGCACCGCATGGCCGTGATGTACGGCGGCCGCATCGTGGAGACCGCCAAGGCCCAGGACGTCTACACCAACCCCCGCCACCCCTACACTCAGGCGCTGATGAGTGCATTCCCGCCGCTCACCGGTCCGCGGGTCCCGCTGACGGGGCTACCCGACGGCGTGAAGTTCCGGAACATCCCGGACCTTACCGAAGCAGCACCCGGCCATTTCGTAGCACCCGTCAGTGCCGACGCTTCAGCGGCTGACACCGCCATCATGGAAGGAGCCGCACGATGAGTCACGCTGTACTGTCATCCCAGGACCCCTCCGCCGACACCGATGCTCCAGCCCTCGAGGTCCGCGGACTAGGAAAGTCTTTCCCAATAGGTGGTTTATTCTCCCGGGATTCCGTCCGGGCCCTGCACCGCGTGGACCTGACCATTGGCCGGGGCGAAATCGTGGCCCTCGTGGGAGAGTCCGGGTCCGGTAAAAGCACCCTGGCCCGGTGCGTTGCACGGCTGGAAAAGCCGAGCTCCGGCCAGATCCTCATTGACGGCGTCGACGTCCTCAAGCGAGACCGCTTCCAGGCATCCCGAGCCTTCCGCTCCCAACTGCAGATGGTCTTCCAGGATCCCTTCGGCTCGCTGAATCCTGCCCACAGAGTGGAGCACTTCCTGCGAAGGTCCCTAGCAATACACCGGAAGGGCGGCAGCTCCGAGGCAGAGACACAGCAGCGACTCGAGGAGCTTATGACCACCGTGGGCCTGCAGGCGGACATACTGAACTCCTACCCGCACGAGCTCTCCGGCGGTCAGCGCCAGCGAGTCGCGATTGCCCGGGCCCTTGCCGTGGAACCACAGGTCATCCTCGCCGACGAACCCACCTCCATGCTGGATGTTTCGGTCCGGATCGGCGTGCTGAACCTGATGCGGAAGCTGCGCGATGAACAGGAAATCTCCATGCTTTACATCACGCACGACCTCGCCTCGGCCCGATACCTCGCGGACCGGACGGCGGTCATGTTCGCCGGAGAGCTCGTTGAAGAGGGCGAGTCTTTGGACCTCCTGGCCAACCCTGCCCACCCCTACACGCAACTGCTGGTCACAGCCGTCCCGGATCCGGCCCGGGCTGGATCCTACGATCCCGTCCGCCGTGCCGAGCTGCGGCAGGCTGTGATGGCTTCGACCACCTGCACTTTCGACGGCGACCCAAACCAGGTCTGCTCGGCCGAGGAACCCGTTCGCCACCGCGTGGGCGACCCCGAAAACAGTCACTGGGTGCGCTGCCACCCATACCGCCCGCAAGCTGGAGCTGGCGGCCATGCCCTGGCAACTGAACCTACCGGCAACAGAGCTTCCGCATGACAGAACTTACGCACCCGCTGGCCACAGTGCCCCGGGACGAACTCGTCGCCCGGGCGGCAGCCGACCCGCTCCGGCCCCGCTTCCACTTTGTATCCCCGGCGGGTTGGCTCAACGACCCCAACGGGGTTTCGCAGTGGAACGGCACCTACCACCTCTTCTACCAGTACAACCCTCAGGGCGCCTTCCATCACCGCATCCAGTGGGGCCATGCCACCAGCACGGACCTGGTTACCTGGAAGGACCAGCCTGTGGCGCTGTCTGCGGGCGGTCCGGACAGCACCGACGCTGACGGTTGCTGGTCCGGGGTTTTGGTGAACGACGGCGGCACGCCCACCATCGTCTATTCCGGCCGGCACGGGGAGCATGAGCTGCCTTGTGTCGCGATTGGGAGCCCGGACCTGCTCAGCTGGACCAAGTTGGCCGAGAACCCTGTGATAGCCGCCCCACCTGCCGACGTCGACATCACCGCCTACCGCGACCACTGTGTCTGGGAGGAGGGAGGCCGGTGGCGGCAGCTGGTCGGCTCAGGCATCCGCGGGCGCGGCGGAACGGCGTTCCTTTACGAATCGGCGGATCTGCGGAGCTGGGAGTACATTGGTCCGCTCTGCATCGGCGACTCGTCACAGGGCAGACGCACCGACTCGGACTGGACAGGCACCATGTGGGAGTGCGTGGACCTGTTCCGTGCCGACGGCGATGCACCAGGTCAGGTTCCGGACACCTCGGGCGCTTCGGGTGGGGATTCGCATGTGCTGGTCTTCTCGGCCTGGGACGACGGCGTGACGCACCATCCCCTCTACTGGACGGGGCGATACTCGGGCGACGCATTCCAGCCGCACGCCCTGCACCGGCTCGACTACGGCGGCCGTTATTTCTACGCACCGCAGTCGTTCCAGGACGAGTCAGGCCGCCGGATCATGTTCGGATGGCTGCAGGAGGGTCGCTGCGAGGATACCTCCGTGGAGGCGGGATGGTCGGGAGTGATGAGCCTCCCGCGGGTTGTTTCGCGTGACTCTGACGGTTCCTTGTTCTTCGCACCGGTGCCCGAGGTCGCTGCCCTCCGCCGGGAGCACATGAGTGTGAGCCCGGCCGTGATCACGGAATCCACCTCGGGACCCCGTGTCGTCACCGGCGTTTCGGGCCTCCAACTGGACGTTGAGCTGGAGCTGGAACTGGACCCGGGCGCCGTCGTCCGCCTCGGCGTGCTGGAGACACGGGATGGAGACGGGTCCTCAATCGAGCAGACCGCCGTCGAGCTTTCCCGCGGGGACGCCAGTCAACGCTGCGGTGAGGCACCCAGTCAGGGCACGCTGCGCCTGGACCGGACCCGTAGCAGCATGGAAGCCGACGTCGACACTGATCCCAGGGAGGGGCCGGTGTCCATGCCTGGTGGGCGGGTTTCGCTGCGTGTCATCGTGGACCGTTCCGCCGTCGAGATTTTTGCGAACGGCAAACCCCTCACGGCACGCGTGTATCCGCGGCTTGGCGGAGGGGGCGTCAGCCTCGAGGCCATGGAAGGCACAGTCCGCGTGGTCCGTTTCGACGCCTGGACAATGGGGGAAATCTTCGGCAGCAAGCGCCTGCTCTTTCCTTGAACCCAGTGCCTATGCCGGGACTTCATCCTTTGATGCCAACTCGTGTGGGGGAAGTTTTGGCGAGACACCTGCAGCCTGATCTCCTGCCGGCGTATTCGCCAGCCAGCAGATGTTTTGCAGCCTTTCGAAGGAGGAGGGAAGAGTGTCATCGGGCCATACCGCCCCTATCCAGGCGATGATTTGAGCGGGCGTGTCCGGCCAAGGAAAATGGTCCGTGCCGATCATGTCTCCAACGCTGAGGAGCCCGGTTTTCAGGGCGGTCACGAGTTGCCCGATGACCTCTTCCCTCAGCTCAGGGCCATCCGGGCAGCCGGAAAGTGAACTGACGTGGTGGGCAAACAGGCCAAGACTCATGCAGTCGCCCCGGTTATCCGCAAGCACCAGCTGCAGGACGGGATTCACAGGGGCAGCTCTCATACGGGACTGACGCGCGTAAGTCCGGATCGTGACGCTGACCGTTCTGGAAGCCATTCGTGACGTGAAAGTCCTCAACAGGAAGCGCGGAGTCCGTCATGATTTCCGTCTCGCGGGGTTGTAAAGGTGTCGGATGGCGGGATCTGGCGGCCAAACTACTCAACCTGGCGAGCACCTCTCGCAATGAATACGGAGAAACGCCACGTGAGAAAGCCTCATATCGGAAAGCCACCCCTCGTATCCTGGACCGTCCAGTCAACGTTGCGCGACGACGTCGCAGATCCTGCCGGGTACACAAGTTTCATCCGCACCTACACGGAGATGTGGCCCGGGCGATACGGAAGGTTGGCTCACTCCATCCGGGTTAATGATTGGGACCAGGCCATGGACGCTGCACTGAGTCTCAGGTCCTCCAGCGAAATGCTGGGCGCCGTTAACCTAGCCAGATTGGCCTTGGCCGTTGAGCAGGCAATCCGCAGCAGGCAGCTTCATGCCGCCGGAATGCTGCTGCCCGGATTAAAGTCCTGCGGTGAGGATACGATGTCCGTCCTCCTCCGAGGCTCTCAGTCCGTAGGGCCGGAACGCACGGGATACCGTTCATAGCTCAGTCGTAAGTTAGCCATGCGCCTGACACACCTCACCTGCGCCCCGCATGCAGGGCCAACTCCAGCTCGAAGCGTGCTTTCGGATCCTCAAGATCCTCGCCGAACAGTTCGCGGAGCTGGGCGGCCCGGTAGCCCACTGTCTGTGGATGGATGCCCAGCTCGGCGGCAACGGGGCCTCGCTGGCCCCAATGCCGCAGCCAGGACAGGAGCGTCTCCGCCAACCGCTCGCGTTGGGCCGGGCGCAAGGCCTCCAAGGGGGCCAGCCGCCGGTTTGCGAGTTCAGCGATCGCCGACGGTTCGGAACCAAGGATGATCTTGGAGAGGTGGTCGTCGGCCCACACCGGACCTTCCTCCGGTCCTTCGCGCGGTGGCAAAACCGAGGCGGCCAGAACCGCCAGCCGCAGGGAATCAGGCACTTTTTCCCAGCCGACGGCAGGCCCAACAGCGGCGGAGCGTCCACGGAGTGCCTTTTCCAGCTGTCCGCGGGTTGCGGGGGAGTTGCGGGAGGGAACGAGTGCCACGACGTCGGTTTCGCGCTCCACCACCAGCGTTCCGGCGCCAAGCTGGAGCCGGAGCCCGGCGGTACGGTCAAGCGGCATGGTCACCACCCTCAGCTCCTCAGGAATGGCCCAGTCCGCCATGGAGGCCTTCTGCCGGAGGGCAGCCTCATCGGCCTGGCCGGACAACAGGAGTTCCAAGAGTTCGGTGCGCCGCCGTTCCACAGCTCCGGCACGCTCGGACTGTTCAAATGCGAATGCCTCTGCGCTGACGGCGGACAGCTCGTCAATGTAGGCGAGGATGGATTCGCCGAGGGCCACAACCACGTTCAGCCCCAGGTTCCGGTCCATGGAGATCCTCGACATCTCCCGGAAGGTCACCCTGGCGCTCATGCGATACGCGCTGAGGAGGGCATCCATGCTCCTGCCCTGCCGAAACTCCCCGCTTCCCAGGCCGGCAACCAGCTGCCTGCTTTCCTCAGAGAGTGCAGGCAGTCTGGTGCCGGGGAGCTGGAGGAACCTGTCGAGGGCGGCTCCCACTCCGCGCCGCAGCCCGCGGCCAAAGCGGCCTTCAATGGGGCGCGCATAGGCGGGCACCAGTTGGGGTACGGACTCAATGATTGCCTCGACAATGCCGGGCATCAGAGGCCGCAGTATTTCGCTGACTTCCACCGGAAGCTCCAGCCAGGGAGGTTCATGGGCCGGGGTGGCTTGACTCTTCTTGGAGGGATGGTTCATGAGAGACTTCCATAAGTTGTTTCGGGGGAACAGTTTAGAACGTTCGATCGTATTCCCTGGGAGAAGTAATATGCCTCGTTCCGACATAAGCTTAGGTCTATGATCCGGCTCCGTAAGCTGGCGCGCGCCGCATCTCTGTTCACAACCCCGCTGGCTCCAGAAGACTTCCTGGCGCTATTCAACCCTGTTTTCTCCACGCGACAACTTCGTGGCGTGGTTACCAGGGTGGTTCCGGAGACCGCCGATTCCGCCACAATTTTCTTCCGTCCCGGCCGCGGCTGGCAGGCCCACAAGGCCGGCCAATGGGCCCGCATAGGCGTCGAGCTTGATGGTGTCTTCCATTGGCGCTCGTATTCGCTCAGTGCTCCCGCCGGGCAGGACCCTGCCATTACTGTCTCCGACGTCGGGGCAGTATCAGGCGCCCTGGTCCGCAACACCAGGCCCGGTGACGTCCTCTTCCTCGCGCCGCCACAGGGCGATTTCGTGCTCCCCGAGCATCCGCGGCCGCTGCTGATGCTCACCGCGGGCGCCGGGATCACCCCCGTGATGTCCATGATCCGCACGCTGGTGCCGCACCGTCCTGATTCGGACGTCGTGCTGATCCACTCAGCGAGGACTCCAGCTGACAGTATCTTCAGGGAGGAACTGGCTGAACTCGCGGACCAGTTCCCGAACCTGCTGGTCACCGATTGGTACACCAGCGAACGTGGCAGGTTCGACTTCAGCTCGTCGAAAGAGCTGGATGCGCTTTGCCCCGACTGGCGCGGCCGTGCCGCGTATGCCTGCGGGCCCGAGGGTTTCCTGGACGACGCCGAGTCGCTGTGGTCGGCCGAGGCTGCTACCGCTGCCAGGAACGGAGGCAAGTCTCCCGCGGGGCCCTTTGCCGCTGACCCGGTGAACCTCATCATCGAACGCTTCACCACCAGCCTCGCCGGCGGTGACGCGCACGACGGCGGACTGGTCACCTTTGAGGCCTCCGACCGCGAAGTTGAGGCTGACGGCGCCACTCCTCTTCTCGACGTCGGTGAAGACGCCGGCCTGCTGATGCCCAGCGGATGCCGCATGGGTATCTGCCACAGCTGTCTCATTCCACTGCGCGCAGGTCACGTCCGTGACCTCCGCACCGGTGAAGTCCATGGCGAACCGGGCCAACTGATCCAGACGTGTGTTTCGGCAGCCGCCGGACCCGTTAACCTCGACATCTGAGGAGCAACATCGAATGACAACTGTTTCAAATCGCACCCACGAGGCAACGGCAGCCGGAGCTCCGGCAGGCGCCAAAACGCGCCCCGGCGCGCTTGCAACAACCGGCAGTCCGCTGGTACGCCCACCCGCTGCGGCCCACCTCACCGACGAACAGGTGGCGGAGCTGGGCCGTGAACTTGATGCCATCAAGGATGATATTCTCGGCAAGCGCGGGAGCTCGGATGCCGACTACATCCGCCGGATGATCAAGATCCAGCGCGCTCTGGAGATCTCGGGCAGGGCAGCCCTTCTCTTCAGCAAGAACAAGAAGGCCTGGGTGGCGGGTACCACGCTGCTCAGCTTCGCCAAGATCCTGGAAAACATGGAGCTCGGCCACAATATCCTGCACGGCCAGTGGGACTGGATGCGTGACCCGGACATCCACTCCACCACTTGGGAATGGGACTTCGTCACCCCGGCACGCTCCTGGCAGCACACCCACAATGACCTCCACCACCGTTGGACGAACGTTGTGGGCAAGGACAACGACGTCGGATACAACCTGCTGCGCATGGACGCCGACCAGCCATGGAAGCCCTTTAACCTGGGCAACCCGCTGTACAACGCGCTTCTGGCTCCCGTCTTCGAGTGGGGCATCGCCATCTACGACCTCGAACTCGCTGATTACCAGGAGGGAAAGAAGACCAAGGAAGCCCTGATGCGGGACCTCAAGGCCCTTGGGAAAAAGGCACTCAAGCAGTTCACCAAGGACTACGCCGCTACCCCTGCCGCAGCCATGCTCACCGGTTCAGGGAAGCAGGCGCTCTACGGCACCCTCACAGCCAACGCGGTCCGCAACGTCTGGGCCCACGCAGTGATTTTCTGCGGCCACTTCCCCGACGGCGCGGACACCTTTACCGAGGAAATGGTGGAAGGCGAGACCCGCGGCGATTGGTACGTGCGCCAAATGATCGGTTCCGCCAACATCTCAGGTTCCAAGTTCATGCACCTCATGACCGGCAACTTGTCCCACCAGATCGAGCACCACCTCTTCCCTGACCTTCCGTCCAACAGGTATGCCGAGGTGGCCCCGAAGGTGCAGGAGATCTGCAAGCGCTACAACCTTCCGTACACCACCGGCCCGCTGCTCAAGCAGGTCGGGTCATCGTGGGCGAAGGTCTTCAAACTGGCTGTTCCTGGCAAGCCCAAGACCACTTAGTTCACTCATTGAGGCCCCGGTTGCTCGTGAAAACAAGCAACCGGGGCCTTTGTCTGCCCCGCTCAGGCCAGGCCCGAAATCCCGCGCGGTAGGCACTGGTCGCTCCGGTAGGTTCGTGGAACACTGGGCAAATGGCAACCAGCTCAAACGCGCAGTCATGGCCAAAGGACTTCATCTGGGGATCCGCCACTGCGGCCGCCCAAATTGAGGGCGCCGGGCATGAGGACGGGAAAGAAGACTCCATTTGGGACACCTTCGCCCGCCTACCGGGTGCAATAGCCCATGGAGACAATCTGGAACGGGCAGTTGACCACTACCACCGGATGCCGCAGGACGTGCAGCTGATGAAGGAGCTGGGCCTTGATTCCTACCGGTTTTCCACCAGCTGGGCCCGGGTGCGGCCGGGTGATCGCTTCACCAACACCAAGGCCCTGGACTTCTACTCCAGGCTGGTGGATGAACTGCTGGAGGCTGGAATCCTGCCGTGGCTGACCCTTTACCACTGGGATCTGCCACAGGCGCTGGAGGATGAGGGCGGCTGGACCAGCAGGGACACCGCCTACCGCTTCGTGGAGTATGCCAACGACGTTTATGCCGCACTCGGTGACAGGGTGCAGCACTGGACCACCTTTAATGAGCCGTTCTGCTCGGCCCTGCTCGGCTACGGCTCAGGAGTGCATGCGCCAGGGCGGCAGGAGCCTCGAGCAGTCGTTTCAGCTGTCCACTATCAGCACCTGGCCCACGGGCTTGCCCTCGATGAGCTGCGCCGGCAGGGTGCCCAGCACCTGGGTATCACCCTCAATCTGAGCAACGCCATTCCCCGGGATCCCAATGATCCGCTGGACCTGGATGCTGCCCGGCGCTTCGATTCACTGCAGAACCGCATTTTCCTTGATCCCCTGCTCCGCGGGGCATATCCGGAGGACACTTTGCGGGACCTGACACCCTTCGGGCTTCCGGAGCTGATCCACCCGGGAGACATGGAGCTCATCGGGGCGCCGCTCGATTTCCTGGGCGTGAACCACTATCACGACGACCTTGTCAGCGGGCATCCGGACCAGCCGAACATTGACGGCCATTCCGGAGGTGCGGAGCGGAAGGCTGCCTCACCCTGGGTGGGTTCGGAAGACATCACGTTCCCCAGCAGGGGCCTGCCTCGGACAGCGATGAACTGGGAAGTAAACCCCGACGGCCTCCGCCACTTGCTCGTCCGGCTGGGCAAGGAATACCCTTCCCTGCCGCCGCTATACGTTACCGAGAACGGTGCTGCCTACGAGGACACTCTCAGCCCTGACGGGAAGATCCATGACCTGGAGCGGACCAACTTCATCCTGGACCATATTGAAGCGATGAGGCAGGCCATGGAACAGGGGGCTGACGTCCGCGGATACTTTGTGTGGTCGCTCCTGGACAACTTTGAATGGTCCTACGGCTACGGAAAGCGCTTTGGCATCGTGCGAGTGGACTACGACACCCTGGAGCGCACCATCAAGGACAGCGGACTGGCCTACGCCCGCCACATAGCCGCCGCCAAGGGCCAGCCAGTCAGCTGATCAGCAACCCCAGTGCCTCAGTCAGGTGCCCCACTTCCCTGACCGAGAAACCAGCCGGAACCGTGCCGGGCCCGCTAGGGCTCAGTGGGACTACTGCGTGGGTGAAGCCGAGCCGGTGGGCTTCGTGGATTCGCTGGTTGATGCCGGGGACGGGGCGGACCTCACCGGCCAGGCCCACTTCGCCGAATGCAATGAGTCGCTGGGGGAGCGGCTTCTTGGCTTTGGCCGAGGCTACCGCGAGAGCAATGGCCAGGTCAGTAGCAGGTTCGCTCAGCTTCACCCCGCCTACCGTGGCCACGTAGGAGTCGTCCTTGTGCAGCAAGCATCCGGCCCTCTGCTGAAGTACAGCCAGCAGCATCGCCACCCGTGAACTGTCCAGCCCGCTGGTGGCTCTCCGCGGCTGCGAGTTGGCGCTCTCGGCCAGCAGTGACTGGACCTCGGCCAGCAGGGGACGCCTGCCCTCCATGGTCACGGTGATGCATGTACCGGACACAGGATCCTTGGTGCGAGTGACAAATAGCCCGCTGGGATCGGCAAGGCCCACGATGCCGTCCTCGGTCAGGTCGAAGCAGCCGACGTCGTCCGTTGGGCCATACCGGTTCTTGACTGCCCGCAACAGCCTGAGCCGGGAATGGCGCTCGCCTTCGAACTGGCAGACGACGTCCACCAGATGCTCCAGGAGCCGAGGACCCGCAATTGAGCCGTCCTTGGTGACGTGGCCTACCAGCAGGGTGGTCATGTTGCGCCGCTTGGCTGCAGCGATGATGGACGCCGCCACGTCGCGAACCTGCGAAACCCCGCCCGAGCTCCCCTCGACGTCGGCGCTGCTGAGGGTCTGGACCGAGTCGACCACCAACAGCCGGGGTTCCACCTTCTCCACCTGGCCCAGGGCCTGGCCGAGGTCAGTTTCCGCGGAGAGATAAAGCGAGTCCGCCACAGCATCGATCCGCTCGGCCCGGAGTTTTACTTGCGCGGCGGATTCCTCGCCGGTGACGTACAGGACGTCCTGGCCGCTGCGCGCGAACTTGGCGGCAACATCCAGCAGAAGAGTGGACTTTCCCACGCCTGGTTCTCCCGCGAGCAGGATCACCGCTCCAGGAACCAGCCCTCCACCCAGCACGCGGTCCAGTTCGTCAACGCCGGTCGGCAGGAAAGCGGCCGTGGTGGCATCCACCTCAGCGATTCGGCGGGCGGGCTCGACAACTGTGGCGGCCGCCGTCGTACGCGCAACAGCTGCACCGGTCTCCTCAACTGTTCCCCAGGCTTGGCACTCGCCGCAACGCCCCACCCACTTGACGGTGGTCCAGCCGCATTCGGCGCACTTATAGGCCGGGGCTTTGGACGCCCGGGAAGTCTTGGTTGCCATGGGTACACAGTAGCCGCGGGGGCGGACAAGTTTCGCGCCGGCGGAATCGGAAGGCAGGCTCACAGCGGCAGTTCACTGCGTTCCGTAATGCTGGCATTGCCCGTTGACCTCACCTCTCAGACCCGGATACTTTGGATTGTAAGCATACTTATTAAGCGATCCTGCGAGCCGGAATTGATCTGAACGTGCCCTTTGTAGCCACCGCGAAAGCCGCCTCAAAAACAGGATCGCTGCCGCTTGCCGCCATGCTCGTTCTGGCCGCCATCGGTTTTACTGCCATCACAACCGAGCTCCTGCCGTCGGGCCTGTTGCCGCAGATGGCTGAGGACTTCGACGTCGGCGAATCACAGGTCGGGCTGCTCACCGTGGCCTATGCCGGCATTGTGGTGGTCACCGTACTGCCCATGGCGCGGCTATGTGCACGCCTGCCGCGGCAGGCGCTGCTGCTGGGCCTGGTGGTGATCTTCGCCCTGAGCAATGTGCTCCTTGCCCTCAGTCCCGAATTTTCCGTAGCAGTGGTGGCCCGCCTTATTGGCGGCGTGGCCCACGGACTCTTGTGGTCCACCATGGCTCCATACATCGCGGCGCTGGTGCCCGAGCACATGCTCGGACGGGCCATGGCCGTTGTGTTCAGCGGGAACAGTCTCGGCCTTGCCCTTGGCGCACCGGCGGGAACGGCGCTGGGGGCCTGGGTAGGCTGGCGCACGTCCTTCCTGATCATGGCGGCCACCGGAGCTGTGCTGGCCCTGCTGGCCCTCTGGCTGCTTCCATCAGTCCGGGGCAGCCGCAAGGGACAACCGCCGTCAGTGCTGCGGGCCATCCGCCAACCCGGCGTGAAATCGGTGACTATGGCCTGGCCCTTGATGCTCTTCGCCCGCTTTGCAATCTTCACCTACATTGCACCCTTCATTCTCGCTGCGGGATTGCCGTCCCAGGCCATCAGCATCTCCCTGTCCGTGGTGGGGGCAGCAAGCTTCGCCGGGCTCTGGATCGCCGGCATGACTGTTGACTCCCGGCCACGGCGTTCCCTGATCGCCGCCGCAGGAACTGTTGTGGCTGCCTGCCTGCTCCTGCCCTGGGCGGGCACCACGCTGCCAGGCGCATATTGTTTGATGGCCGTCTGGGGAGCGGCCCTGGGCGCCTGCGGCATCTACAACCAGGCAGCAATTCTTCGGGCTGGGAAGGAACATAGCGACGCCGCCAATTCACTGATGGTATTGGCCACCCAGTTGGGGATCGCCATAGGGGCGGCATATGGCGGGCTGGCGTTGTCCTTGGCCGGGCCGCTCTTGGTTCCCGTCGCAGCGGCGCTGCCCGCCGCCATCGCGCTTGTTGCGGTGATAGCCGGACGCAAGGCAGGCTACCCGCCGGGCCCGAAAGAGGGCGGGAAGGAAACCGGGCAGCAGGTGGAAAATGACGAGTCTCCCGCCGGAGAGCAATCCCCGGCACCGGAGGGAAGCGCGGCAGGCATCCGCCGGCGCTAGCCCTGTCCTGCAGCTAGCTGTATTAACCGGAGAGGTTAGTGACGCGGCTGGCCGGTGTCTGACCTTTGAGGGCAGTGTGGGCTCGGTGGTGATTGTAGGCATGGAGCCAGTCCGGGAATCCGGCAACACGCTCAGTTTCTGATCGGTAGGGGCGGGCGTAGGCCCATTCCTCGAGCATGGTGCGGTTGAACCGTTCGACTTTACCGTTGGTTTGGGGCCGGTAGGGGCGCGTGCGTTTGTGCTTGACATCCGGGCCCAAGGCCTCGGCGAAGAGGCGGGACCGGTAGCAGTTTCCGTTATCGGTCAGAACCCGTTGGACCGTGATGCCACGGGACTGGAACCACGCGTTGGCTCGCTGCCAGAACGCTGCTGCGGTTTCCTTTGTCTCGTCGGTGAGGATTTCGGTGTAGGCCAGGCGAGAATGGTCATCGACGGCGTTGTGGAGGTAGTGGTAGCCGGGCCTTCGGTTGGACGGGGTCCTGGTCCTGTTCTGTATTCCGGTGGCCCTGCCGAGGGCCCTGTGCCCGCCGCCGTCGGGGATCCTGCCGAGTTTCTTGATGTCAACGTGGACCAGGTCTCCGGGGTGGGCGTGTTCGTAGCGGCGGATCACTCGTCCTGTGCCTCGGTCCAGCCAGGTCAGCTTCGCCAGCCGGTAGCGGGAGAGGACGCGGTGCACGGTGGAGGGGTGGATGCCCAGCAGATACCCGATTCTTGCCGGACCCCACCGGCGGTTCACGCGCACGGCAATGATCCGCCGCTCCGTACGCCTTGCGGTCCGTTGCGGCGAGGAGTGCGGCCGGCTGGAACGGTCGGTCATCGCGGCCGGACCGTGCTCGCGGTAACGCTGTGCCCAGCGCGCAACCGTGGGTACCGAGACCTGAAACCGCTCAGCTGCGCGGCGCAGGCTCCAGCCCTGCTCAACAACACATTGCGCGAGGTGCAGCCTGCCACGTGGGGTCAGGAAAGCGTTAGGGTGGGACATGAAGACCTCCGTGCGTGGAATTGGACTCTAGGCAAGCCCCACTCCACCCGGAGGTCTTCTTCATGTCACCAAACCACGCCGAGCGTCACTAATGTCCGTGGTCAATACAGCTAGCTCTCGTCCTGCAGTGGCGGCAGCAGGTCCCGGGCTTCCTTTGAATCGATCCCCGTAGCCTCGAGCAGGTCAACCATAAGCGGCCGGAAGAGCATCACCACGGTTTCGCCTTCCAAGCGGTCAACGTCGAGCATCCGGGGGTGCAGCCTTCCGGCGACGTAACTGAGATCTTTACGGGCGGCGCGCAAATGGGCGCGACGAACGCCGTCGTGAACCTCGCCAAGACCCAGCGAAAGTTCATCGATGGCGTCCGCTGTTTCCCGCAGCACCTCAGCGAGGTTTTCCGTTGCCTCATCGGAGAGGGCTGCATGATTGATGGCACTCGTGAGGCGCCGGGCGAACACCCGGCTGTTACGGAGGGCAAGGTCGATGTAGTCCAGCGATTGTTCGAGCCGGTCGAGCTCATCGCGATGCCTGCGGTAGGCCGGAGCCAGGGTTGCTACTTCGCCGGAAGCCCGGAGGGTCTGGCGCATGGCATCCACCAGCGGTTGGCAATTACGGCCACGGACCAGAGCATGCCATGCCTGGGTGGAGTCGCTGTAGGTCAGGGCAGAGGCGCACTCACGCAGCACCTCGGCCAGTTCATGCAGCAGCTTCCGGACGTCCTTACGGGGTTCACGGCGGGGATCCTTGGGCACCAGGATGGTCACCAGCAAGGCAAAGAGCCCACCCACTACGGCGTCCAGGCTCCGGGTGAACGGCCCTCCCGCCGGCGCCGGCAGCAGCACCACCAGCAGGGACTGCAGCCCCAGCTGGGTGGTGAAGATGTTGCCGCCATCCAGGAATCTTGCCAGCAGGATGGAGACGAAAAGTACGACGGCGGCCACCCATATGTCGTCGCCCAGCCAGTGGAGCAGCAGGTCACCCACTGCGATGCCGATGGTGCAGCCCAGCCCTACCTCCACAACCCGGCGCAGGCGCGGCTCGCGGGAAAAACCGAGGGAAATCAACGAGGACGTCGCCGCGAACAAAGGCCCCGAGTGGCCCAGGACATACTGGGCAAAGGCGTAGGCTCCCACCGCACACACCGTCATCTGGAGGGCAGGGACCAGCGAGTTCTTACTCCTGACCAGACCGGTCCGGGCCCGGCCGCGGAGGAATCGTCTGGTTGCGGATATTCCAGTGACGGCCATGAACCCCAGTCTATTTGTTCCGTGTGACGCCTAATGGAACCGGACCGCCGACCGAATTGCGTGACTTTTGGCTGGCTAGTGCTGGTCCCGAGGCAATGTTTGCGCGGGATGCCAGCATTCTTCGGCACCTTGTTCCGCCAAAAGTTACGCATTCCGGCCGCTGCCAGCCCGATTTCGTGGCCAGTGATCCTCGGCCCTGTCGAAGCCAGCCGCTCCCAGCCAGTCCTGCAGGGCCAGCTCATGGGAATATTTGATCCCCATCCTGCGCTGCTCGGGCGAATCAACCAGGAACAAGCCACCCAGGGACCAAAACGCCTGCCCGCCGAGACTCGCCTTCACATGACCGTCGCTGGCGGACCAAGGCCGGGTTTTTCTTTAGGATCGGATAAAAGCTGATCGGATAAACGCTGATCGGATAAACGCTGCTCGGCAAACAAGGCAGGGAATGGGTGTTCTGTGGGAGATGCCACGCGGGAGAAAGCCGCAGATGTGCTGCGCGGGTGGGCTTTGGATGAGGAACTGAAACAGCGGGTGATGTCGTCGCCACCGCTGGCTGCTGTTGCCCAGAAGATTGCGGCGAACTACTCGGCGGGCGAGACGGTCCGGGATGCCATTGAAGCTGCCAAACGAAGCATGGCGCGGGGTCACCTGGTCAGTCTGGAGTACGCAGGTGAAAGCGTGCGCGACGCCGAGGTTGCAGAGGCCGAGACGGGAGTATTCCTGGAGCTGATTTCCGAGCTGAAGCAGGCGGGGATACCTGCCACGGTGTCCTTTGACCTCTCCCACGTCGGCTCCCTTGTCAGTCCGGCGCTCGCCTTGGAGAACGCGCGACGGATGGCAGACGCCTTGGCGCCGCTCGGAACGTCACTGATGATCTCCGCGGAAGGTTCCGATCGGGCCGATCTGGTGCTTGACCTCTACGAGGCACTCAGCGAGGAAAGGGTCGACGTCGGCGTCACCCTCCAGGCCCGTTTGCACCGCAGCGAAAGGGATCTTGAGCGTCTGCTGAAGCAACCGGGAACCATCAGGCTGGCGAAGGGTGCGTTCCTCGAACCAGAAGGGATCGCTTACCCGCGTGGCAGCGCTGAACTCCAAGAGAATTATCTGCGCCTTGCCGGGCTGATCATCGACGCCGGACATCCCGTTTCCATCGCGACCCATGACGCCGCGCTGATCGCTGAAATCCTCGAAAGGCACCCCAACCTCAGTGAGGCGAAGGATGTGGAGTTCGAGATGCTCCTGGGCTTGGGCACGTCCACCCTGGACCGCCTGCATGCTGAAGGCTTCACTACCCGTGAATACTCCATTTTCGGCGGCGAGTGGTGGCTCTATGTTTTGAACCGCATCGCCGAGGATCCTGAGCGGGTGTTCGACGCCATCATTGCGGCCACCCGCTGACACTACTCACCAGGGCGCCTGCCAGCTAAGGCGAGCGGTCAGTAGCTTTCAGACTTTGGCTCTTCCGTTGGCTTGATGAAAGCTGCGGCGAGGGCTTCGGAGCCGCGGGCCAGCAGTGCGACGTCCGCCCCGACCAGAACGAAGCTGGCGCCGTTGTCGACGTAGTGGCGTGCGGTATCGGGGTTGAAGGCGTTCACGCCGGCCGGTTTACTTGCCGCTTTCGCGGCTCCGAGGCAATGTTCGACGGCGGCACGGACCTCAGGGTGTTCCTGTTGTCCCAGCACACCCATGGAGGCAGCGAGGTCCGAGGGGCCAAGGAAGATGGCGTCCACACCCTCCACGGCGACGATCTCTGCCACCGAGTCCACTGCCGTTGTGGACTCAATCTGGACGGTGATGCTTATGGTCTCCCCGGCTCTGGCGAGGTAATCCGGAATGCGGTTCCAGCGGGCGGCGCGGGCCAGGGCTGAGCCCACCCCGCGGACCCCGTGGGGAGGGTAGCGGGTGGCGGCCACTGCAGCCTCAGCTTCAGCAGCCGAATTCACCATGGGGATCAGCAGGTTCTGGACGCCCAGGTCCAGGTACTGCTTGATGAGCACGGTGTCGTTCACTGGCGGACGCACCAGGGTGTGGACGGGGTAGCCGTGGATGGCCTGGAGTTGGGCGAGGATGGATTCGAGGCCGTTCGGGCTGTGCTCGGCGTCCACCAACAGCCAGTCGAGGCCGGAGCCCGCGCAGAGTTCCGCGATCAGCGGGCTGCCGGAGCAGACCCACATGCCCGCCAGCGGGCGGCCGGCTTTACCCTTTTGATGGCGCAGCGCATCCCGAAAGGTGTTGTCCGATTCTAGTCGAAGCGGCATGTGACACTCCCCAGCGGTCCGTAGTCGGCATGGACGGTGTCCCCTTTATATACCCACAAGGGCCGGGTGAAGGACCCGGCGAGGATGATGTCGCCGGCCTTCATGCTGTCTCCGTGGGCGGCGATCTTGTTGGCCAGCCAGTGGACGCCGTTGGCGGGATGGTCCAGGACGCCTGCGGCGACGCCGGTTTCTTCCACGGTCTGGTTTTTGTAGAGAATGGCCGCCACCCAGCGCAGGTCGACGGCGTCGGGCTTGACCGGCCGGCCTCCCACCACCATGGCCCCCATCGCGGCGTTGTCCGCGATGGTGTCTACGATGGTCCGGCCCTCCATCTCAATCCGGGAATCCAGGATCTCCAGGGCCGGAACCACGTACTCGGTGGCCTTCAGGACATCGAAAATGGTGCAGCCCGGGCCTTTGAGCCCGTCCTTCAGGATAAACGCCAGCTCCACCTCCACCCGCGGGTGCGTGTACCTGTCCCATTCAACCGAACAGCCCGTTTCCAGCACCATGTCATCGAAGATGGCGCCGTAGTCCGGCTCAGTGATCCCGGTGGCGGCCTGCATGGCCTTCGACGTGAGGCCGATCTTCCGCCCAACCAGGGTCCGGCCGGCATCCTCATTCCGGCGGCGCCACAGCTGCTGCACGGCGTAGGAGTCCTCCACGGTCATCTCCGGATAGCGGGAAGTCAGCCGGGGCACGGGAGTCCGGGAACGTCCGGCCTCCAGCAGTTCGTCCGCAATGGCCTCAATCGTCTTGGCATCCAGCATGCTAGACCTGCGCTCCGAGCTTGAACCCGGTGGTCTTTTCTGTGGAACCGCCGGATTCCTGGCCCGGCTCCCGGGTGTAGGAGAACCCGTCCGCGCCCACGGTCACTGCCATCTCGCTCTTTTCCTCGCGTTCGATCACAGGCTGCGGATTGCCGTCCAGGTCCAGCACCAGGGAAGCCTCGGTGTACCAGCTGGGCACTACCGGGTTGCCCCACCAATCGCGCCGCTGGTTATCGTGAACGTCCCAGGTCACCACCGGGTTGTCCGGGTCCCCGGTGTAGTAGTCCTGGGTGTAGATCTCGATCCGGTGCCCATCCGGGTCCAGGATATAGAGGTAGAACGCGTTGGATACGCCGTGCCGGCCGGGGCCGCGTTCGATCCGGTCGCTGATGCGCAGCGCGCCCATTTTGTCGCAGATCTGGATGATGTTGTGCTTCTCGTGAGTGGCGAAGGCGATGTGGTGCATGCGCGGGCCGTTGCCGCCGGTCAGTGCTGTGTCGTGCACAGTCTGTTTGCGATGCATCCACACGGCGTAGGAAACGCCGTCGGAATCCTGGATGTCTTCTGAGACGCGGAAGCCGAGGTCCTCCAGGTATTTGCGGCCCCGCTGGACGTCAGGGGTGACCTGGTTGAAGTGGTCCAGGCGCACAAGCTCGCCGGCGGAGTAGAGGTCGTAGCGCTGGGTGAGGCGCTCCACATGCACCACATCGTAGAAGAACTCGTAGGGGAACCCCAGCGGGTCCTCGACTCTCACGGAATCGCCGATGCCCTTGGTGAAGCCTTCCTTGCGGCGTTCGGTGCGGCAGCCCAGTTCCTTGTAGTACGCCTCAGCAGCATCAACCTCTGCTGGGGACTTCACCCGGTAGGCGAACGCTGCGACGGCGGCGATGGGGCCCTTGCGGAGCACCAGGTTGTGGTGGATGAACTCCTCGAGGGAGCGCAGGTAGATGGTGTTCTCGTCTTCTTCGGTGACGTGCAGGCCCAGAACGTCGACATAGAACGCGCGGGACTTGGCGAGGTCCGTGACCACGATTTCCATGTAGGCGCAGCGCACGATGTCCGGAGCGGGAACGGTGGGGGTGGGAACAAAGTTGGTCATGTGATTCTCTCTTCTTTGAGGAGGTAGGGGACGGCAGCCGTACAGGCTAGCCCTCGTTGGCGGCCGAGGCTTCGATGCTGCCGAACTTAGGAGTGTGAACAGAGCCGAGGGTGATGTGGACGGCCTGCTGGTCGGTGTAGAAATCGATGGAGCGGTAGCCGCCCTCGTGGCCCAGGCCTGAGGCCTTCACTCCGCCGAAGGGGGTGCGGAGGTCGCGGACGTTGTGGCTGTTCAGCCACACCATTCCGGCCTCGACGTTCTGGGAGAAGTTATGTGCCCGGGTCAGGTTCTGCGTCCAGATGTAAGCAGCCAGGCCGTAACGGGTGTTGTTCGCCAGAGCCAGCGCCTCGTCGTCGTTCTCAAACGGGGTGATGGCTACGACGGGACCGAAGATCTCCTCCTGGAAGATCCGCGCGTCGGGGGAGACATCAGCGAAGACTGTCGGGGCGATGTAGTTGCCTTCGGGCAGGTGCTCCGGCCGTCCGCCGCCGGCCAAAAGCCGACCTTCGGACTTGCCGATCTCCACGTAGGACGCCACTTTGTCGTAATGCTCCGGGTGGACCAGGGCGCCGACCTCGGTTTTGGGGTCGTGAGGATCGCCGACGACGATGTTCTTCGCGCGGGCGGCGTACTTTTCGCAGAACTCGTCGTACACGGGGCGCTCCACCAGGATCCGGGACCCTGCGGTGCAGCGCTCGCCGTTGAGGGAGAAGACGCCGAACAGGGCGGAGTCGATGGCGGCATCCAGATCGGCGTCGGCGAACACCACACAAGGCGATTTTCCGCCGAGCTCCATGGAGAGGCCCTTGAGGTTGGCCGCAGCGTTGCGGAAGATCGTCTGACCGGTAGTGGTCTCGCCAGTGAACGAAATCAACGGCACGTCCGGGTGCTTCACCAAGGCATCGCCGGCTTCCTCGCCGAGGCCATTGACCAAGTTGAAGACGCCGTCCGGCAGGCCTGCATCCTTGAAGATCTGCGCCCACAGCGATGCCGAGAGCGGAGTGAACTCAGCCGGCTTGAGAACCACCGTATTCCCGGTGGCCAGCGCCGGGGCGAGCTTCCAGGACTCCAGCATGAACGGCGTGTTCCACGGCGTAATGAGGCCGGCGACGCCGATCGGCTTGCGGTTCACGTAGTTGATCTGCGAGCCGGGCACCTTCATCGCGTCGTCGAACTGCGCCACGATCAGGTCCGCGAAGAAACGGAAGTTCTCGGCCGCACGGAGGGCCTGGCCCTTCGCCTGGGTGATCGGCAGGCCCGTGTCGAACGTCTCCAGTTCGGCAAGCCGTCCCTCCTGGGCTTCAACGGCGTCGGCGATTTTGTTCAGGACCCTGGCGCGCTCACGGGGCTTCATCTTCGGCCACGGGCCGTTGGTGAACGCCTCGCGGGCTGCTGCGACCGCGAGGTCGATGTCCTCTTTCTGCCCGGCTGCGGCAGTCGCGTAGTTCCGGTTGGACACCGGATCCAGGACGTCGAAGGTCTTGCCGCCGACGGAATCCACGAACTGGCCGTTGATGTAGTGCTGAATGTGCGCGGGCAGATCCTGCGGCACGTAATGGGCTTTGGTTTCTTCTGCAGTGAACGTCATTGTTGTTTCCTTACTGCTTTGCGGGTCTTTGCCTCCGGTGGGGAAGCTGGTCAGATGTTTTTGGCCTGGCTCAGGTACGCGTCCAGGGTGGCGGAGCGGTGCAGGCGGGCGGCCTTTTCGATGTCGTCAGGGCTCGCGCCGGACTCGATGAGCCGGAGCAGGGCTTCGTGTTCATCCACGGAGTCGTGGGCGCGGCCAGGCACGAAACGGAAGGTGGAGGACCGGAGGGAAGCTAAGCGGTTCCAGCCTCGGTGAACCAAATCAAGGATGTGCGGGTTGGGGCAGTGCTCGAACAGGACACTGTGGAACTCCTGGTTCAACAGGGTGAAGCGGACAGGATCGAAGTGTTCCAGGCACTCGCGCATCTCCGCGTTCACCGCACGGGCTCGCTCAATGTCCGTTCTGCCGATGAGCGGAGCCGACAGGGCAGTGGCCGCACCCTCCACGATGCTCAGGGTCTGCATGGTGTAGAGGTATTCGGTGGGATCGATGCCGGAAACGGTAGCGCCCACGTTCCGCTCGAAAGTCACCAGTCCTTCGGCTTCGAGCCGGCGGATGGCCTCGCGGACAGGGACCACGCTGACTCCAAGGTTGTCCGCGATTTTGGCGAGCACCAGGCGATAGCCGGGGGAGTAGGTGCCATCAACAATCCGCGCTTTGACTGCGTCGTAGGCCTGCTGGGACTTGCTGCCTGTGGCGGTGGCCGTATTGCTGCCTGTGATTACAGCCGTGGCGGCGGTGGGGGTTTCAGTCATCAGACCTTGCCTGCTTCCCATGCTTCATATTTACGGCGCCATTCCGCGTTGAGCGGGTACAGGCCATCCACACTGTTCCCCTGCTTGACCATCTCGAAAATGAACGCCTCCTCTTTCTCCTGGGCGATGCAGTCTTCAACAAGATCTTCGGCGAGCGACGGCGGGATCACCAGGATGCCGTCCGAATCTGCCACGATGATGTCACCCGGCTGAACGGTGGTGCCACCGCACGCGATGGTGATGTCCGTGTCCCAGGGGATGTGTTTCCGGCCCAGCACTGCCGGGTGTGGATTGGCGAAGTACGTGGGCATTTCCAGTCCTGCCACAGCCGAGAAGTCCCGCACGCCGCCGTCGGTAATGATGGCAGCCGCACCGCGTATCTGGGCGCGGAGAGCGAGGATGTCGCCGATCGTTCCCGTGCCCTTTTCTCCGCGCGCTTCCATGACCAGGATTTCCCCGTCATTCACCGAGTCGATGGCCCTTTTCTGGGCATTGAAACCGCCGCCGTGGGCCTCGAAGAGGTCCTCCCTGTTCGGCACGTAGCGAAGCGTGCGGGCGAGGCCAACCACGCGCCGGTCCGGATGGGTGGCCTGCAGCCCGTCGATGCTGACGTTGTTAAGGCCCCGTTTCCGCAGTTGAGAGGAAAGCGTGGCTGTGGCAACGCTTTCGAGCTTCTTCTTTAGCTCCGGAGTCAGCACGGATTTTAGTTCCGGCAGGCCGGCGGCTGCCCTGGAGCCGTAGGCTTCCTCACGCTGAACGTCATCGGTCCTGGGCTGGGCGCCGAAGTCCGCGAACGGCGTCGTTCCCTGCGTAACGGTTGTGGTGAGGCGCCCGCTGCTGTGCCCCGTTTGAGGGGAATCCACTTCAACCTCGACGACGTCGCCCGGCACCGCAACAGAGGCCCCCGCCGGCGTCCCCGTGAGGATGATGTCCCCGGGCTCTAGGGTGAGCAGCTGCGAAAGGTCTGCGATCAGGCGGGCAAACGGGAACAACAGATGCGCTGTGGTGTCCTCCTGGATGAGCTCCCCGTTGTGCCAGGTTCGGATGCGGAGTTGTGTGGGCTTCACTGCCTCGGCGGGAATGAGGCCCGGGCCAACGGGGGTGAAGCCATCTCCGCCTTTGGACCGGACGTTGGAGCCCTTATCCGCATACCGGAGGTCGTACACACCAAGGTCATTGCTCGCAGTCACCCATTCGACGTGGCTCCAGGCGTCCTCAAGGCTGACGCGGCGGGCGGGCTTGCCGATCACCAGCGCGATTTCACCTTCGTAGCCGAGGAGCTCGCAACCGGCAGGCCGCTCGACAGTTCCCGGAGTATCGGGCGAGCCAAGGGCCAGGGAAGACGGCGGCTTGAGGAAGTAGGAAGGCTGGGCCGGGATACGTCCGCGCTGGGCGGCACGGCTGGGGTAGTTCAAATGCACAGCGATGACCTTCCGGGCTGAGCCTAGCGTGTCGCCATTGACCTGCTGCACAGGTTCTCTCCTCATCGAGTATGAAATCGTATACGAAACATAGTCTCCCCTTTGGCGCTTGTCGTCAAGAGGGAAAGGATAAATGGCTACGCAGTAATGATTCTCATCACCTTTGATCTGCTGAAACTGTTGACTGTTAACAATCACCTCCCTAGAGTCGCGGTATGACAATCCCCAGCTTCCGGCCCGAGCACGTTTCCTTCGGCTGCTACGGCACCCTCATCAACTACCAGACTGAGGCGGCGACCCGTCCCCTCCTTGCAGGCCGTGTACCCGAAGAGCAAATAAATCCTTCATGCGCGATTGGCGATAGTTCCGCTACGCCAGGTGTGCCGCGACTACTACCCTTACGAGCAGGTGGTCCATGATGCACGGAACCGCGTCTCAGGAAATGAAATATCGAACCCAATGAGGACGCCGGGGGAAGCAGTTCGGCGCCGCTCTGAGGACGTGGGGAGCCCACGATGGCGTCATCGAGCCACTGAAGACCATGGGTGAAAACTACAAGCTCATCATCCGTTCCCCCGCTGGGCGCAGATTTCCACGCTGTGTACACGGCAGAGCAGGCGGCTACGATCCCCACAGCCCCGCCTACAACTACACCACCGTCAACTCCCTCGACGAGTCAATAAGCTCCTCGGGCTGTAAAGGAAAACGCATGAGTTCTCAACAGAAGGGCAAAGTCGCCCTCATTACGGGAGGCAACCGCGGGATCGGGCTGGAGATAGCCCGGCAGCTCGCGGGTCACGGCCACCACGTTGTTCTGGGTGCAAGGAACAATGGCGCCGGGGAAAAGGCGGCAGGGCAACTGGAGGAGCAGGGCTACTCCAGCTCCGCCGTCGAACTTGACGTCACGGACCCCGGTTCGGTCCAGCGGGCTGTTCTGGAGGTGATCGAGGAGTTCGGCCGGATCGACGTACTTGTCAACAATGCAGGGATTGCCATCGACGGGCCGGAGCATGTGCCTTCCGATCCCGGCTTCGAGAAGATCAGGGAAACCTTGGATACCAACCTGATTGGTGCCTGGGCGTGTGCCGGAGCTGTATTGCCGCACATGCGGGCTGCCGGCTATGGCCGGATCGTTAACCTGACCAGCAACATGGCCTCCCTGGGACTGACCGGCGATGCAGAATCTCCCGCCTACCGGATCTCGAAAGCTGCGCTGAACATGTTGACCGTTGTCCTCGCGGCTGAGGTTCGTGGCGAGGGTGTCCTGGTCAACGCAGCGTCGCCCGGCTACACGCGGACCGACATGAGCCCCAAGGCGACGCAAACCGTCGAGCGTGGTGCCGATACTCCCGTCTGGCTGGCCACCTTGCCTGATGGGGGCCCTTCCGGCGGCTTCTTTTTCGAGCGTTCGCCGCTGCCATGGTGAACACCCAACTGGAACAGGCACTGCTCCAGCCGCCAAGCGGGATAGAGACTCCGGCGGTCTTTATTGACCGTGACGTCATTGCCGCAAACATCAAGCGGATGCAGGACTTCGTAGCAAACAGCGGTGTCAGCTTGCCACCGAGGGATCGCCGCGGCCCCTGCGCGTGCTGGTGGAGATCGACGGAGCCCGCCGGGGCGAGGTTCGCCCGCAGGAAGCCGGGGAGCTCGCTGCCGAATGGATTCGGCTGGGCCTGGATGTTGCCGGGATCTTCACCTACCCCGGGCATGCCGGCAAATCCCGCGACGCTCGCCGGGGATGGGCCGCTGACGAGGTGCGTGCAGTTGAAGAGGCCATCGCGTCCTTCGCCGCGCAGGGCATCCCGGCGGGAATCGCCAGCGTGGAAAAGCTGCTCACCGACGTCGGACTCGGCCTCCAGGACGTCGTACGGTGCGTCTGCTACCTCACCGACTGGGCAGACTTCGCCGAGATGGAGAAGATCTTCCGCGAGGTCTTCTCCGTAAACCCTCCGGTCAGGGCCACCGTAGGCGTCGCAAGCCTCGCCCGGGACTGCAAGTTCGAAGCCGAAATCACCGCAACCCGGTAGGCATTAGGCCTCAAATACATCAGCTGGCACCCGTGGTTCCTGCGAGTGCCAGCTGTGGTTAACGAGATGTTTGGACAGCTCGTTGGATGGGGCGGGAAGCATCCTTATTAGCAGCCTGCCGGTGCCTGGCTACGGCATCGGTGTTTCCACACCGGGCGCTGCAGTACCGCTGCCGTCCGGCCTTTGAATTGTCCACGAATGCTTTGAAGCAGGTCGCCCGTGCGCAGCTGCCGATCCGTTCGCCGCCGCTCCAGGCTATGAACAGGGCCAGGCCACCCGCCGTGACAGCCTTGACTCGTGACAGGACGTCATCGCCTTCAGGGAAAAGGTGGAGGTGGGGGCGGGAACCGTCATGGGTGGTCAAGGAGATGGTGCCGGCGACGCTATCAAGGAGGGAATTGATTGCGGTGCATCTTTCATCCACGTTTTGGGCGGCAAAGGCTGGTCTGAGTTCGCCCGCCCACGTGTGCAGACCCTGCTCCGCCTTGGCGTCCAGCATGGGTTCGCGAATGTTGAAGTCCTGCAGCAGCGCTTCCAGGTTCTGCCCTTCCGGGGCGTTGACCAGAGCGGCGGCCAGCTGGGCTCCCACCTGATTTTCGTGACTGTAGGCCATCCCTCTAGTGTAATGGTTGAACGGCACCAACCCATTACAGGATGCTGGATTTATGCATGAACATCACTGGCAAATCCAATCCGAGCACTCCACGTCTTCCGGAACCGTCACCTATTCCCACTGCCGCTGCGGCGCCCACACGATGCAGTTAAGGGAGGCCACCGAAACCCTCCTGGCCGCCGTCGTGAACTACAAAGTCCTGTGATAGCCCACAGCCTGTTGGCATTGCTTCCAATGCTGGGATTAATCGGTGGCGGCTTCGCAATGAAGACGAGGACTTTCCTCACCCCCGAGTTTTGGCCTCAGGCTGAAAAGCTTTGCTACTTCGTACTCCTACCCGCCCTGTTCATTAACGGGACGGCGACCACCGAACTGGCCGACTTGCCGATTGGCACGATGGCTCCGGTTCTGGCCGGATCGGTCATCGTGACTGCCCTGGCCCTGGCCCTGGTGCAGCGGAGATTCCGCTTTGACGGGCCGGCCGTTACCTCAGTGGTGCAGGGAAGCATCCGCTTCAACAACTATCTCGGGCTCTCCATTGCCGTCATCCTCTATGGTGAACAAGGAGTGGCCCTGGCGGCGATCACCAACGCAATTCTCGTCCCGTTGGTGAACGTTCTCTGCACCATCGTCTTTGCCCGCCACGCGCGCAATCCGCTGTCCGCCACGGGAACCTTCCGCAGCATCTGTACGAATCCGCTGATCCTGGCGTGCGCCGCCGGAATCGTCCTCAACCTCACCGGCGTCGGACTCCCGGTAGGGATTGCAGAACTTGTCCGCGCGCTCGGCAGCGCATCTCTGCCCCTTGGACTTCTCTGCGTCGGTGCAGGACTCCAAGTCAACAACATCGGGCGCAATGTTCTCCCCATCGCCTACGCGTCCGCCATCAAATTCCTGGTACTGCCGGCAATCGCCGTCGCAGGATGCCTGCTGTTGGGGTTGGCCGGGCCGCCGGCGGGCATCGTCGTCCTCTTCCTGGCCCTGCCCACGGCATCCTCGGCGTACGTCATGGCCAAGGCACTCGGGGGAGACTCTTCCTTGATGGCATCAACCATTACGCTGCAAACCATCACAGGGGTGTTTTACCTGCCCGGCCTTCTGTTCCTCATCACATCATTCACCGCGTAGCTGGAGGTCCTGAGTCCATACGCGGTTTTTCGGTAAGTGCGTGCATTCTGCCGGTTCCTCGTCATAGGGTACGCAAATACACATCATCTTGGTTTCCGGGGAAGGGAACGACACAATGAGCCTGCGAGGATTCACCATCATGCGCGGAGGGGCCCTAATGCACTGGCATGTGGACGACCTCGAGGCCACTGTGGAGCGGTTGCAATCGATGGGCGCCACGGAGTACCAGCCGATCACTGCGCACGGGGAGAAGTGACGTGGAGGCCCTCGAGTTCCGCGACGCCGCAGAATGGGAGTCCTGGCTCGGGGCCAACCGGCATGAACAGATTGAAGCCTGGCTGCTGATCGGTAAGCGCCGTTCGGGGACGGCTCTGATCACCATCGAGGAAGCGCTCGACGTCGCTCTTTGCCACGGATGGATCGATGGCCAGCGCAAGTCCCACGACGACGTGTCATTCCTCCAGCGCTACTCGCGACGCCGGGCGAGGAGCTCTTGGTCGAGGGTCAACGTGGCTAAGGCCGAGGAACTGATAGCGGCCGGGCGGATGCAACAGTCCGGATTCGCGGAGATCGAGGCTGCTATTGCTGATGGGCGGTGGGAGGCTGCCTATGAGTCTCAACGCACCGCCGTCGTCCCTCCCGGTTTCGCGGAGGCCCTGGCCGCCGATGCGGCAGCGAACGCTGCTTTTGAGAAGCTGGGACGATCCGAGCGGTACGCCGTGATCCTGCCGCTGCTTAAGGCACGCACTCCGGAGTCCCGAGCCAAGATTATGGCCCGCGAGATGGCGAGACTGGCCCGGCGGGACTAGCCTCCGGGTGCACAGCCGGGGCACACGATCGGCAAAACTGCGAACAGGCGAAGTCTAGGCCCGGGGACGCGCAAACGGTCCAGGGACGCGCAAACGGTCCAGGGACGCGCAAACGGTCCAGGGACACGCATATTCAGGTGTCCCCGGACCGTATGCGCGTCCTGGCAACTTTTGCTAGGCAGTCTCGCGTCGCGCCACGTTGTAGAAGCGGATGTTTTCGTACTCTTCGAGGCCCTCGGCGCTTCCTTCACGTCCAAGGCCTGACTGCTTGACGCCTCCGAACGGGGCGCCAGCGTTGGACGGTACGCCTTGGTTGATGCCTACGATGCCTGTCTCGAGACGATCGGCGACGTTGAGGGCGCGGTCGAGGTTCTCGGTGAAGACATAGCCTGCGAGGCCGAATTCGGTCGCGTTGGCCCGGGTGACTGCCTCGGCTTCTGAGCTGAACCGCTGGATCGCGGCAATGGGGCCGAAGATCTCGGACTGGGCGACGTCGGAGTCTTCCGTGACCCGGTCCAGCACGGTCGGGGCAAAGAAGTTGCCGGGCGAGTCGTAGCCGTGGCCGCCGGTGAGCAGTGTTGCTCCGAGGGCGACGGCGTTGTCGGTGTAGGCCTGCATTTGGGCTACGGCACGGTCATCGATGAGTGCGCCGAGCCCGGTCTGCTTTCCGAGGCCGCTTCCGACGGTTATCTGGGCGAAGCGTTCGGTGAGTGCGCCCACGAAGTCATCCGCTATCCCGTCCTGGACGTAGATGCGGTTGGCGCCGATGCAGGACTGCCCGCCGTTGCGGAGCTTCGCTGCGAAGGTTCCGTCCACTGCCCGCTGAAGGTCGGCGTCGTTGAAGACGATAAGCGGTGCGTTGCCGCCGAGTTCCATGGAGCTGCGGAGAACATTCTGGGAGGCAAGCTTCAGGAGCTGGCGGCCCACCGGGGTTGAGCCGGTGAAGGAGACCTTCCGGACGCGCGGGTCAGTCAGGACGGCTTCGCTGAATGCGCCTGACTTTGAGGTGGTGATGACCTGGATCAGGTCTTCGGGCACTCCTGCTTCAATGGCGAGCTGGACCGCGAAGTAGGTGGTCAGGGGCGTGAGGGTGGCGGGTTTGATGACCACGGGGCAGCCTGCTGCCAGGGCCGGTGCGATCTTCCGGGTTGCCATGGCCAGGGGAAAGTTCCACGGGGTGATCAGCACGGCCAGGCCTACGGGGGAGCGGCGTGTCAGCAGGCTTGCTCCGCCGTCAGGGGTTTCCCGGAAGTTTCCTGCGGGGCGGACTGCTTCCTCGGCGTACCATCGGACGAAGTCGGTACCGTACTTGACCTCGCCGCGGGCCTCCGCGAGCGGCTTGCCCATTTCGCGCGAAATCAGGTGTGCCAGATCTTCGGTGTGTGCAACGAGCTTGTCGTACCAGGCGTGCAGCACGTCGGCGCGCTGGCGGAGGCTGCTCGTTGCCCAGTCAGCTCCTGCCGCGTCGGCCTTCCCCACAGCCTGCAGTGCAGCCTCAACATCATGGTCGGGGACATGGGCTATGGTCTCGGCCGTGGCAGGATCCTGGACTGCGATGCCGGAGCTGGGGAGATTGATGGATCGGATGACGGCGTCTGCCTGCCGGAGGCTGTCGGGGTCTGCCGCAATCAGGGGCGTAGTGACGTCGGAAACGAGGCTCATTGGTTCTCTCTTTCGGTAATGGATTGCTCGTTGGATGGCTCTGTGGCTTGTTAGTTGGCGTTGGCAGCCGGTATTGGCACGAGATCAGGAATTGCGTGCTTTCGCGCTGCTTCCAACATGGGGACGGAGTTCTTCAGGTGCCATTCGATCTCGGTGAGGTAGCTGGCTTCATCACGCGTCCGGATAGAGTCCTGTAGACGGCGGTGCTGTTCGAGAACGGTTTCCCTGCGTCCGTGAATGTGTCGGAACTGGCGGATGCACAGCAGGGTTTCGGCCGCCAGGGTTGAGAACATTCTTTCCAGCCGGGGGCTGCCGGTAGCCTGCACGATGGTTTGGTGGAACTTGACGTCCTCGGCGGCCACGTCCTGCCACCTGTCCTCCTCCAAAGCATTGTGCATGCTTTCAAGGACCGTGTTCAGTTTGGCGGCCAGCTCAGCAGTATCTTCCTGGAGGACGAGGCGGCCGGCCTCCAGTTCGATCGCCATGCGCGCCTTGTAGATGTCCTCGATGTCCGCCGGCCCAAGGTCCACAACGGAGGTGCCGTAGTTGCGTGTGCAGAGGAGGAGTCCTTCCTGCACAAGCCGCTGGACGGCTTCGCGGAGCGGTCCCCGGCTGATGTTCAGATGGGCGGCGAGTTGTACTTCATTGATGTTTGAGGAGGGCGCGAATGTCCCGTCGAGGATCCGCTCACGCAGATACTCAGCGATGAGGTCCGCGGTGACTTTTGACTGGAACTCCACTATTTGAGGTGCCACGTGCAGTGCCCGTCCTCTCATGCCTTCGGTCGCCGTCGACGTCTTTTTGATAACAGTAAGGACAAAACTGTAAACAGTCAACAATTTGCAACGCGCCAAGTCAGAGTGGATTCAGGTCTCCAGCGGGGCATCCCCCCGCTTTGCGCCGGAATCCCGGCACAGCTGAATCACGCGCTACCGCCACCACGCTTCGATCGGCAGACCAGGCCGTGTATCACGGCCCAGACATGCCTAGGCGGTGATCGTGCCGGTGCGGACGTAGCCTTCTAAAGGCAGCTGCATAGCTGCTGATAGCGTTGGGATTCCCGGAAGAAATGGATCCCGAAGTAAATATGGTGCGGAATAGGGCAATAGTCTCTTCCCTGAAACAGCTTCAAGACCTGAGAGAGGGCGTCCCCAGCCTGCTCCGCCGAACGGCAAGCGCGAGCGGTCGGCTTGTCCCGCGTCGAGTGTTTCTGCTTACCTGGGTGCTGCCTCTAGGCGCGGTACTGGCGATCCTGGCACTATATGTAGCGGGCGAGCAACGCATTTACTTCTACGACCCCCGCGGCTACCAGGAAGTGGCAATAGGCGCTTCCGAAGCCCTTCGCCGTGGGCCGCACGACCTATACACCTGGCTGAGGGTGCAATCGCTCACCGAGTATCCGCCGTACTGGTCATTGCCGCTGGCGGTGTTGCCGCCCGGAGTTCTCAACCTCCGCGTGCCTTACGAGATCGGCATGGGCCTGCTCGGCTTGCTCCCATTGACTGTGTTCACGGCCAAGATCGCCTGCCGAACTCTGGGACTGCGGGTTACGCCCTGGATGGTGTTGGTGGCCGGCCTGAATCCCCTGGCGTTCCTCGTGTGTGTGCAGGGTGTGCCCGACCTGATCGGGATGTCTTTGATTCTTGCCGCGATCTGGATACTCATGTCCCGTCCGATGCACCGGTCCACTCTTTTCTGGGCGCTGGTGGTCGGGGCAGGGGCATTGCTGGTGAAAAAGAACTTCCTTTTCGATCTTGCGGCCGTCGTGGCGTGTTATCTCATTGCCTATGCGATCTCTGCCGTCCGATACCGGCGGCCGCCGGAACGATGGCGAATCCTGCTCAAGGAGATGCTGAGCCTGCGGGTGCTGTTTGCTGTGGGCGCAGTAATTGCCGGCACAGCAGTGCTCACCCCGGGGACCCTTTCGTCCATCTTCGCGCGCGACAACTCGCTCTTCTACATCAGCTATCAGACCACCTTGACGGATGCGCTGACCAGTAACCTGTCCTATGCCGGGGGCTTTGTGGCGCTCGTCCTTGCCCTCGCTGCCGTAGTGGCGCTTACGGTGGTCATTGCCCGCAGGACATCGCTTTCGGTCACACGCAACGCTGTGTTTGTGGCCGCATTCCTGACCGTGTCCGAGGTGCTGTGGGCGCTCGTCCAGAAGCAGGCCGGAATCATCCACCAAGTGCATGTGTGGCCGCTGCTAATGGCGCTTGGCTTCGCAGGGCTAGTGCGGATTGTGCCCCGAATACGACTGGCTGTCCGGAAGGGGGTCGCGCTGGCCATCGCGGTGGCGCTCTTCGCGTTTATGTATGCACCGGCCCCGGCTCTGACGGGGCTGCGCCATACGGCGGCGCAGCTGCCGGCAGGTTTGTACCCGAACGCCACTGCGCCATTCGTTCAGACGAATCTCGACAACCTCATCGAGGTGGCCCATACCGTCCGGGCCCTGTCTGAAACCGATGGGCCGGTCCTCGTGCCGATCGCATCCACTGCGTTCAATTCAAGCCTGCTGTTCCAGACGTACGTTCAACAGGCCGGATTTCCGATCCCCGACATCTACCAGCTCCCTCAGGTGGACCTGCGGGATGCGCAGCCATGGTCCGGGCTTATTGGCGATGAAGGACGTACCGTGCTCGTCTCCAAGCAATGGCTTCCCGACCTGCCTGAGGGACACCGAAACCTGCAAGCAGTCAACGAGTTCCTGGATTCGCCTGCGGCTCAGCAGTGGATCAAATCGTCGCAACCCCTCGACGCCGGAGTTCCCGGGCAATTGGCAGACCTCCACGTCGTCCACCTTGTAATCCCGGAATCCGATGCCCTCGCCTTCGCCGCGGCAATCAGGCCCTACCTGCCGGCAAATGAGGTCCAGGGGCTGCCCGGTGCGGTTGCACTACTCACTGACCAGGACCGCCGGACCGAAGGGCCAAGTGCGAAGACACTGGCGGCATGGTCCACCCGGGCGGGAACGCAGCCCGCTCCGACACGATTGCTGATTGACGCCACCGCGGCGCACTCGATCAGTCTCGGCACGGAAAGTGCCGGCTGCGATGGCCTGAAGTACGAGTGGACTGCCCTCGGGCCAGACACTGCGGGCTCTCCGGTCGCGGCATCGGACGTTGGCGAAGGCATGTTGCAGCCGGGTGCTGTGGAGACCCTCCCAATCCCGGCTTCTGAAGCTGGCGGTGCGCCTTGGAGCCATGTGCTGACGCTTGGCACCCAAGGCAACACTCCGGCGGACTGCCAAGTGACCGTCCGCGTGCAAAACTGACGCGGATATGCGCCTAAGGAACTTGCCCCTAAGAGATTGCCCTAAAACAGCAGCGTTGTCAGAGGGGGCGGATGTTCTCTGCCTGGGGGCCCTTCGGCCCCTGGGTTACGTCGAATTCGACTTTCTGGTTCTCCTCAAGTGACCGGTAGCCGCTGCTGGCAATAGCTGAGTAGTGGGCGAATACGTCCGGGGACCCGTCGTCGGGGGCAATGAAGCCAAAACCCTTTTCGGAGTTGAACCACTTAACTGTTCCTGTAGCCATGTCTGTTTCCTTAACTTCACATCTGTCTCTGCCGACACCAGCGGGGCAACGGCTGCGGATACCCTGCCCTTCCCTAAACATACCGGGAAGGGCAGGGAGTACAAGGTCAGGGGCGTGTGGTTTGCTCTGTTTTTTGAGAAGGGCATCACATGCGGAGCCCAGGCTGTAGAAGCCGCGGCGCAGTTCTTTCGCGGAAAGAGGGATCCGAGCTGATGTACTTCTTGATGACTGAAACCGGGGGACCGTTTTGAAGATTGGTCCGAGGCGGCGCTCCTACCCCACATATCAGTTCAGGGATCCGAACGGCACGTTGTTCGCCGAAGAGTCCGAGCAACGTGCTGGGACCTTAGGCCCAGGCAGCGAGGGCCTTCTGAACCGATGGCTATTCGGGTGCGGAAACTTCTGAGGGGACAGCGGCAGTGGGCACTTTGTCCTGGGGGCAGAGCTGGTTCACGAGCGATGTGAGTCGGACGGGCCGGAACGGTTTCATCAGGTATCCCGCGGCGCCTGTTGCCATTCCTGCGTACTGATCACTCATTTCTTGGCCGCGACGTCGAGTCCGTTGATATCGGGCACGTCCCTCTTGAAGCCATGGACCCTCCCCCTGCAGTGTGTTAGGTGTTTACCAGCCAGGTGCAGATCATTCGTTAGGCGAGGGTGCTGAACTTCTCGGCCAGGGACTTGCTGCCCTGCACGATGATTTGATCGTCGTCGTAAAGAACCGTCTGGGCTGTTGTGTGCCCCCAGGTTCCGCCTGGCCGTTTCACCGCAACAATGGTGATGCCGTATTGGTCCCTGAGGCCAAGAACTCCAAGTGGCCTGTTGCGTGCCACGGAGGGCGGGCTTGTGCGGATCATAACGAAGTCATCCTCGAACTCGACGTAATCGAGTATGGAGCCGCGGACCAGGTGGGCCACCCGCTTGCCCATGTCATGCTCGGGCCGGATGACGTGCTCCACGCCCAGCTGGCCCAGGATTTCGGCATGTGGTTCGCTGATGGCCTTGGCCCAGATCTGGGGGCCCTTGAAGGTGAGCAGGCGTGATGTGGTCAGGATGCTGGCCTCGATGTCCGTGCCGATGCCCACTACGGCACGGTCAAACTCGTGCACGGAGAGTTGGCGGAGCACTTCTTCTTTGGTGGAGTCGGCCCGGACCACATGGGTTAGCCGTCCGTTGAAGGATTGGACGATTTCCTCGTTGGCATCGATGCCCAGGACCTCGGTTCCCTGTGCTTCGAGTTCAAGCGCCAGCGCGCCGCCGAAACGGCCCAGCCCAATAACGACTACTGAATCCGCCTGAGCCAGCCGCTCGGGGGGACGGGTGAAGATGTTCTTAGCCAATGAGGGGCCTTTCCTTCGGGTATTCGTAGAGTACCGGCCGCTCTCGAACGGCCAGCGCTACTCCGAGAGTTACGGGTCCGAGGCGTCCGACAAACATAAGCAGGATTAGTACGATCTGGGCCACGGGAGGCATCGATGCAGTGATGCCGGTGGACAGCCCCACCGTGCCGAAGGCAGAGACAACCTCAAACAGGATCCGCTCCATGCCGAAATCAGTGATGAGCATGAGGAGCATTGTGGAGCCAACCACCAGCGCGATAGCCAGCAGAACCACGGAGATTGCCTGCCGATGAACCGCCCGCGAAAGCCGTTTTCCAAAGATGTTGACCGCAGTGTTGCCGCGCAGCTCGGTGGTGAGGATAAAGAACAGGACGGCGAAGGTGGTGATCTTCAGGCCGCCCGCAGTACCCGCAGGGCCGCCGCCGATGAACATCAGGATGTCCATACCCATCCACGACACAGGATGCATCTGGGCGATATCGACGCTGTTGAACCCCGCCGTGCGTGTGATGACGGACTGGAAGAAACCGGCAAGGACCCTTTCCCCCGGCTGCATGGGACCCAGCGTTGCGGGATTGTCCCATTCGACGGCGGTCAGGAAGGCTGTACCTGCAACCAGGAGGACCGCTGTTCCGGACAGGACGAGCTTTGTGTTCATGCTCCAGTGAATGGGCCTGTGGTACTGGCGGCGCAGCTCAAAAAGTACGGGGAATCCGAGGCCTCCGATGATGACGGCCGCAGCGATCGGCAGACAGATCCAGGGGTCGGTGGCGAAGCTGATCAGATTGTCCGAATAGAGGGCGAACCCGGCGTTGTTGAACGAGGATATGGAATGAAAAGCGCCATGCCACAGTGCCTCGCCCGCCGAGTAGCCATATCCGTTCATGAACCGAAGCATCAGGATGAGGGTCAGGGCCGCCTCAGTGATGAGGCTGATGGCAAGGACCCCGAGGATAACGCGGCGCACGTCACCGGGGCCTCCGGACTTGGTTTCGGTTGCAGCAAGCAGCCTGGACCGCAGTCCCAGCCTGCGGGCCATGAGCACCCCCAGCAGGGCACCGAACGACATCACGCCGAACCCGCCGAGCTGAATCAGCACGAGAATGACCGTCTGCCCGAAGACCGACCAAAAAACCGGCGTGTCCACCGTGATGAGGCCTGTTACGCAAACGGAGGAAGTGGAGGTGAACAGGGCTTCCAGAAAGGTGGCCCCGCCGGGTCCTTCCTTGGCTGCGGGAAGCATCAGTAAACCTGTGCCGACCGCAATCGCGCCGGCAAATCCCAGCACCACCACCTGGGTCGGATGCCTGGGTGCAAACACCCTTGAGAAGTCCCTGAAACGGCTTCTGGCCCTCAAAGCTGCACGGAAGGACCCTCCGCCTAGAGCGCCAAGGCTTCGCTTTGTGGCGGAAAGAAGGCGCATAGCGGACACGCTACCACCCGCTGAACGCAACTTCGCATCGCAGCAGAGTCCTGCTCCGCCGAGGGAAAGAACGATGCTGAGGCAACACACTTTGTTACCCCATACTGCGATGAATTGAGCAATGTTGCGTCGCGAGTCCATGGGTGTCGCACGGCATTGAGAAGCAGCAAACCGAATGATTGATTGGGGGCATATTGCCACCGATCCCGATTGGACAGGTTCCATGATGACACGCTTGGCCCACAGGATCTGGAGTCAGTGCCGGGAAGAGCTCGATCTCTTCCTCGACCAAGTCCACGCGCTTTCCAGGCAGGAGATCGGGACCGGTGGCCTGGACTGTGCCGCAACAGCGATGTGGCGACGGCGGTCCCTCACCAGCCCTGATGTATCCGTTGACGTAGTCGGATTCGTCGCTCGCACGTCCGGCAATGGAACGAGCGGGTTGGGCGTTTCCGTTGCCCTGCGCTTCCACCGCGATGGCAGCATCTCGCAGCATCACTGGGAGGAAGCCCACGCCTGGGCCGAGGCCGTTGCAGGCGGCTCATGGATGGCAGCCGAGTTCGTCGAGTCCGTGGAAACACCGGAAGGCGTGGTGTTCCACTATTCCTTGATCGAGGACCAGATTCCCTATTATTCGTGGACGCCCCCTGAGGCACACTGACTTCCCCTGAATCGCCCTGAGCGAGGGCAGAGGACGGGAAGACGGCAGCAATAAGGCAGATCCGGCGGATGGTTACCACCGGATCTGCCTTATTGCTGTCTGGAAATGCTTCGACGCGCGAACGCGTTCAGGTCATTCCTTGCCGAGTCCTGCAGACGAAGTCTTTTCTCCTGTGACGCCGTTCAGGGTGGTGAGGTCAAAGATTCCGTTGATTTCGGCCTGCTTCGTGGTGCCTGCTTCCACACCGTCCTGGAGCAGCTTCTTGTAAGTCCCGGCCAGGGGGTCCACTGTGAAGTCGATGTTCTGCAGGGAGCGGTCAATAACATTCTGGGGCAGCGCCTTCCCCGCCACCTTTTCCAGCGCTGCATTCAACTTGGCAGCTTTTTCGGGGACGGGGGTGTCGTTGAGCCACTTCACCGACTGCACATGGCCCTTGAGGAGGGCCTCGACCGTTTCAGGATGCTCGGCAGCAAATTTCTTGTTCACGATCAGGATCGTTGTGGGAAATTCGCCTGGCTTAGCGGACAGTGAGCCGTCCCAAAGGTCCTTTTCATCAACCAAAACTTTTGCCCCGGCGTCGAGCACCAATCGTGACGCCCAGGGTTCCGGCAACCACGCGCCGTCGAGCTTTCCGTCGAGGAAGAGCTTCAGCGTCTGGGCATTTTCGGTGGGGTTGATGGCCACGTCGCCGCCGCCGTCGGGATTGGTCTTGAAGCCCTGTTGGGCAAGCCACGAGCGCAACGCAACATCCTGCGTCCCACCCAGTTGCGGTGACGCGAGCGTCTTGCCCTTCAGATCGGCAGGCGACTTGATATCCGGCTTGACCACCAACTGCGCACCACCGGAAGCGGCACCTGCAATGATGCTGATCGATTCTCCATCGCTCTTCACGAAGGAGTTGATGGCGGGATTGGGGCCGATGTACGTCGCATCGATGGCGCCGGCATTGAGCGCCTCCACGGCAGCAGGGCCGGCATTGAATACCTGGGTGCTGAGCTTGGTGGAGCCAAGGTTCTCCTGGATGAAGCCCTGGTTGACCCCCAAAAGCGCCGGAGCGTGGGTGATGTTGCCAAAGTAGCCGAGCCTTAGCTCGTCAGCGTGACCTGAACCCACTGAGCTCGCGGCCGGCTGGGGGGTGCCGGCCGCCGTCGTGGCGACGGCGGCTCCGGCACCGGCCAGGGCAAGCAATCCGACAGTGACAGCGACTTTGAACCGAAGCGAACGCTTGGGGGTGCGAGGCTCGTCTGCGGAGATCCGGGTGGATCCTGGGTCATTCTCAGGGGTAGACATGGTGTTCCTTCGATCATGCGGCTGGATGTTGGAACGAGATTACGTAGGGCCGCAGACCGCTGACAAAGGTGCAGGTCTTGGACGTTCACCCGAAGTCTTGGACCTTCACTGAAGGTCTCGAAGGTTCATCGAAAGACCCAATCCGTCAAAAAATGTTGGCTGTCTCTTTAACTGTTTTCACTACTGCAGGGAGCAGGCGGTCGTTCCGGCCCCAGATGGGGTCGAGCAACTCGACGTACCAGGATTCAGCCAGCAGAAGTGCCAGGGCGTCGTTGCTTTCCTCCGCCCAGTCACTCATCTGTCCAGCCTCAATGGGGCTCTCACTGGTGCCCAGGACGGTGACCACTTCGCCGTCGATGACGGTGACGGGTATAGCGGAGCGGCTCATCTCGCCGGGGGAATGGACGACGGCGATGAGTTCCGTATGTGTCGAAAGCTGAAGCAAGCGCCGCGCAGCTTCCGGAGAACAGAAGCCTGTTACGTACTGACGTTGCGCCTGACCGGTATCCAGCAGGAGGCCCGGCTGGGATTCCTTGGTGAAGAATCCGCTGCGGTTGAGCTCCGCCAACCCGGCAGCTATGGACCGGGTTTCCTCATCCATCTGCGGAGAAAACGTTCCGGCCTGGTAGCGGCTGTTGCCTTCAAGCCATCGGGCGGTGAGCTCCCCGGCGGCGGCGAGAGTTGTGGCTTGGCGCCATACTTCGCGGTCCCGCAGGAGCCTTCCGTGACTGTCCAGTTCAGTGGTGAATCGGGAATCATTCATTATTCGACCCTAGAGCGAATGGGCTTTAAGTTGCACTTGGCTTGACGAACCGCGTTATCCTGCTCCATTTAGTGCAGCATTTGGCCACATGCCGACACGCCGTTTCGGCGTCCTCGCTAAGGATTTTGCAGCTGGGCATTCTCGGACGCGTGTACAGCTACCCATTGGACCAGCGGAATCAACAGGCGGCTGAGTTCGGTGCCGCTGTCGGTCAGGCTGTACTCCACGAAGGGCGGGACAACAGGCCGGGCGTCGCGGCGGATCACACCGTCGGCTTCGAGGGTGCGGAGGGTCTGTGCCAGCATTTTTTCGCTGATTCCGCCCACCATCCGCGACAGCTCACTCCACCGGAGGGTCCCTTCTGACAGTGCCAGAATGACCAGGGTTCCCCACTTGTTGGTGACGTGGGTAAGCAGAGTCCTCGACGGGCACTGCTCCGCAAACACATTGTCCGCAAAGCCTTCAATAACACTTTCGGTGCCTGGGGCGGCCAGGATGTTCCGTAACTGGTTGAGGGGCATAAAAGGAGCTTACCAAAAAGTGCGTACAGGCGTTTTGGAATGTACCGGAAATGCCCGAGGTTGTTAGGTGTGATCGAGCGGTTGGATCGCTTGAAAGAGACCCCTATCTAAAGGAAGACGTACCCATGGCAATCGTTATCACCGGCGCTACCGGACAACTCGGAAAACTCGTTATCGACAGCCTGCTGGACCTGGGCATAGCTCCGGAGGAGCTTGTAGCCGCCGGCCGGGACCAGGAAAAACTGGCCGCCTACTACGAAGCGAAGGGCGTCAGAACAGCCCGGATCGATTTCAATGAGCCGGAATCTTTGGGTGCAGCTTTGCAGACTGGCGACAGGGTTCTCCTGGTCTCCAGTAGCGAGGTGGGAAAGCGAGTAGAGCAGCACATCAACGTTATCAATGCCGCCCGGAAGGCCGGCGTCGACCAGCTCGTCTACACGAGCGCACCGAAGGCCGACACAACAACGCTCATCCTGGCGCCCGAGCACAAGGCCACGGAAGAAGCGCTCATTGCGTCTGGTCTTCCCTACACGATCCTTCGCAACGGCTGGTACTCCGAGAACTATGCAGCTGCCTTGGAGCAGGCCCGCCATACCGGAAAGGTTGTGGCGAGTGCCGGCGACGGGAAAGTGGCCAGTGCGGCCCGCTCGGATTTCGCTGCCGCCGCGGCTGCCGTCCTCACGACCGACGGGCACCACAACGCTGTTTACGAGTTGACGGGTGATGTCGCCTGGGATTTCGAAGAGCTTGCCGAAGCCATCGGCACCGTCCTGGGCCGTGAGGTGACTTACGAGGCTGTGGATCCCGCCCAGCACCTGGCAATCCTCACGGCTGCAGGGCTGGACGAACAGACGGCCGGCTTCCTCGTGGCACTCGACGGAAACATCCGCGACGGCGAGCTGGCATCCGTCACAGGCGACTTGTCCCGGCTGACGGGACGTCCGACCGTTCCGCTGACGGAGGCACTCGGCCGCCTGGCCTGATCCCTCGGCTCGGGGTCCTCCCTGTGCCCCAGGCAGAGCAAAGCCCGAGCTGGCATGACGCGCATACGGTCCGAGGACACGTAAATATGGGTGACCCTGGACCGTTTGCGCGTCCCAGACCGTTTGCGTAGCTGGTGCGCGGGCGAGCCTCGAGAACGCAGGCACACCCCTTGACGGGAACTGCGGCACCGTAGATGATTGAGCGCGGCGTTGTTAACGCTCACAATTCAATTTCACGGTCTAAGAGAAAGCAGGACAAGGATGTCCGGTTCAGCGCTTTATTCAACGTACTTTCCGCCCGGTACACAGTTGGTTCAGCCGGCATCAGCCCGTATCTGTGTCAGTGTCACATCCTGATGGCCATGAAGCGACTGCTCCGGCTCGCGGCTGCCTCCGCAGCCACTGCCCTCGTTTTTGGCCTTGCGGCCCTTCCCTTCACCCCGCCAGCGCAAAGTGTGGGTGAGCCCACCTTTACCAACGCGCTCTTCACCGAGGCCGATCCCACCGTTGAGTATTACAACGGGAACTACTACGCCGCAGCCACCACCTGGTCCGGCGTCGTGACCATGCGGAAGGCGCCTACTTTGGCGAATCTCAAAACGGCCACCCCCGTCGTCGTCTATTCCGATACGGCCACAGGCCGGTCATCGAACATGTGGGCGCCGGAACTGCAGAGGCTGCAGGGGCCCAACGGTTGGCGCTGGTACCTGATGTACACCATGGGCACGCCGGGGAACTTCGACAACCAGCACCTGCACGTGCTCGAAAGCTCAGGCGACGACCCGCTGGGGCCCTACTCCTATAAAGGTCAGCCCGTCCCTACCACCGCATGGAACATCGACGGGGCGTACCTGCAGCTGAATGGCGAGCTGTTCGCAGTCTGGTCGCAATTTGCCCCCGCTCCGGACGGCCGCCAAAGCAATTACATTGCACGCATGTCCAACCCCTGGACAGTGTCCGGGCCTGCACAAATCCTGTCCCAACCCACCTTGAGCTGGGAGACCGCGGGAGGCGCAGTCAACGAGGGCCCCATCCCGTTGCAGCGCGACGGAAAGACCTTCATCGTCTACTCAGCCAGCGGCTGCTGGACCCCCGACTACAAACTTGGCATGCTCACCTATAACGGCGGCGACCCCGTCCTTGCAGCCTCCTGGACAAAGGGAGCCGATCCGATTTTCAGCAAAGCCAACGGCGTTTTCGGACCAGGCCATAACGACTTCTTCACATCCCCTGACGGTACGCAGGTGTGGAACGCCTACCACGGCAACGATTCATCAGGAGACGGCTGCGGCACGACCCGCTCTACGCGGGCACAGCCCGTTTCCTGGGGTGCTGACGGAAGTCCCCTGCTGGGGCAGCCGGTTTCCACCTCAACCGAACTCAGCGTTCCCAGCGGAGAAAGAGGACCCATCACGACGCCGGTGAACGGCGCCGCGTATGAGCTCGTCAACCGCAACAGTGGCCTGTGCGCCACTGCCAGCGGCGGTTCCGGCGGGGACGGTGCCGGCCTGGTGCAGACAACCTGTACCGGCAATCCTGCAAGCAGCTGGAAGCTGGATTCCACGGCGGATGGTTACTACCGGCTGGTGGGCGCATCCAGCAATAAATCTCTGGATGCTGCCAACTGCGGCACCCTCGACGGAACCCAGGTGCGGCAATGGTCTTGGCTGGCCAACGCCTGCCAGGAGTGGCGACCCGCTTTCGCCGTCGACGGCTACTCGTCGCTGACAAACCGCAACAGCGGGAAGGTCCTTGACGCCGCGGGCTGTTCCGTCGCCTCCGGATCCAAGGTCCAGCTGTGGGCCTCGCTGGGCAACGCCTGCCAGCAGTGGGCACTAAGGCCTGTCGGCAACGTAGGGATCGTGTCCGCGGCGAGCGGTAAGTCCTTTGATATTCCCGGTTGCTCCACGGCAAGCGGAGCGTTGCTGCAGCAATGGGAGTGGTCTGGCAGCCCTTGCCAGCGGTGGAGCTTCTCGCAGGCAGCAGGCGGGTACGTCCAGATCCATCCCCAGTCCGCGCCGAGCCTCTGCCTGGGCGTTTCAGCGTCCAGCACGGCCGATGAAGCAGGTGTGGCCCAGACTGCCTGCACAGAAAACGGAACCAGATGGCGCATCGATCACCGGCAGGACGGCACTATCAACTTCGTCGCTGCCCACAGTGGGAAGCTGCTTGACCTGGCTGGCTGCGGCCTGGCCAACGGAACCCGCATAAACCAGTGGTCCAACTTGAACAACACCTGCCAGCAATTTCGGGTGACCCCGTAAGCGACGCTCCACGGAACTGAGGTAGCAGCAGAACACCGAGAGGTCGGGGCGCAGCGTAAGTGCTCCCCGACCTTTCGCCTTGCAGGCGGACCCTGTCAGCAGAGGCTACTTATCCTGTTACAACCGGTGCGCGGCTGACCCCTGGGGACGATTGTCGATCCTTACAATGGCTAGTGTGCGCGATACGGAGCTAGGAGGGGTTGCAGTCAGGGCGGTAGCTCTGCAGGCGCCCAGTGCTTCAGAATTGACGCTGCTCGACGACTTAGAACATCGGCGCGCCAGGCGTTTTGTTAACCCTTCGGATGCTTCTGCCTTCCTGGCCGGGAGGCTGGCCTTGAGATTCTTCGCTGCTGAACTGGCAGGCGTTTCTCCCGAGACATTGGTGGCAGACTTCCAATGCCCGCGTTGCGGCGGCGAAACAGCGGATCATGGCAGGCCGGGGTACCTCCTCAGGGGCGGGGATCCAGGCCCTCTTTTGAGTTTGAGCCGCACAAGCGGGTGGGTGCTTCTGGCCGGCGCCGTTGGCGGCGGATCCCTGGGCGGGGTTGGGGTGGATGCGGAAAAGATCGGCAGGACAGCATTCCCTGGCTTTGACGCACTTGTCCTGACTTCACACGAACTCAGCGGCCTCACATCGGGAACGACAGCCGAGGGGCATCGCCAGCGGGCACGGCTCTGGGCGCGGAAGGAAGCCTTCGTCAAGGCCATCGGCGAAGGGCTGGAACGGGACCCTGCATCATGTGACGTAACCGGGGACCGGCTTGAGGGGGTTTCACTGGCTGATCTGGATCCCGAGCGGCTGGGGCTTCCCTCCGGAATCGTCGCAGCTTTGGCAACTCTTGCTGGCCGGCCCTGATCGATTTCGCCAGGGGGCTTCAGCGTTGAGGCAGCCGTGACTGGTAGAGCCAAGGGTGAAGGATGCTCTCGGCGTCAAAGCCTGGCAGACCCGCGGACAACTCCTGTGCCAGCCCAATAAGGTCAGCGGTAGTCACTGATCCGAAGCGGTTCCGTTCCGTCCAGGCCCTGAGGAACCCAAAGAAGAGCGAATCGCCCATGGCCCCCCTCAGTGAATGCAGGGCCAAAGCACCTCGCTTGTAAACGCGGTCATCGAACATCAGTTCCGGGCCGGGGTCTCCGATCTCCAGGTCCTGCGGTTTGGCAGCGAGACCATCCCGGGCAGTTTCTGCCCGGGATGAAGCCGTTCCGTGGCCGGAGGCTTCTGACCACAACCATTCTGAATAGCAGGCGAAGCCCTCGTGGAGCCAGATGTCCTTCCAGGAGGAGGCTGTAACAGAATTCCCGAACCACTGGTGCGCCAGTTCATGGGCGATGAGGCGCTGTGATTCCCACCGCTGGTCCAGATGGTTGCGCCCGATGATTGACAGGGACTGCGCCTCAAGCGGAATTTCCAGTTCGTCGTCCGGGACGACGACGGTATAGGAGTGAAACGGGTACGGTCCGAAGCAGGATTCGAACGTGGCCATCATCTGGTCCTGCCGGGCAAGCGTTGCCTGTGCTCGGCTCATCAGGACTGCCGGCGCCGCGACGAGCTGCCGGACCCTGCTTCCGGCGGCTGGTTCGTTCCGGCCGCCGGCACCAGGCTCTTGAGAGTCTGCCAGTGGGGCGATCTCGTAGCGGCCGATCTGTACCGTAGCCAGGTAAGTTGCCATCGGCTCTGATTGTTCATATACCCAGGTTTCGCGGCTGGCCTTCGCGTGCCTGGAAACCAGGGTCCCGTTGCACACCACCTGATAGTTCGCATCAGTGGTGACAGTGAACCCGAAGCTGGCTTTGCGACTGGGGTGGTCGTTGCAAGGGAACCAGGACGGTGCTCCTGTGGGCTGTCCGGCGACCAGGACGCCGTCGGTCAGTTCTTCCCACCCGACGTCGCCCCAGTTTCCCCGCAGGGGGCCGGGCCGTCCTTCGTAGCGGATGTCCAGGCTGAAGTCGGATCCCTCCGGGAGGGGGCCAGCGGGGGTGATGACGACGCGGCCCTCGCGCTGGATGAAGCGTGCGGCACGTTGGCCGTCCACCCTGACCTTCACCACGCGCAGTCCTGAAAGGTTCAGCATGATGGACGTCAGCTGCGTGCTTGCGGTCGCGGAAACAGTTACATGCGCCTCGAGGCGGTTCGTGACCACACGGTAGTCGAGGTGCAGTTCATACCGTGACACGCTAAAGTCCGAGGAACCGTGGCCCGGGGTGTAGGGGTCCGGCAGCGGATCCGGAAGGAGTGCCCGGCCCAGTTCAGGGGAAGCGAAAGGTCGGTTCACCCGATCATCGTAACTTGACCCGGCCCGCCGGGCCCCACCGCCCAGGGGCTGACGGGATTCCCGATCCAATAGCTGCCTGCGGGGACGGTCTCCCCGCGCATTACGAGGGACGCCGGGCCGACGGTGCCTCCGGCTGCGATACGCGCTGCGGGCAGGATCACGCCGTGGGGACCTATGGTGGCCCCGTCCTCCAGAGTCACTGCTGCCATGCTCATGACGCGGTCGTGGAACAGATGCGTCTGGATCACGCACCCGCGATTGACTGTGGAGTTTTCCCCCAGGGTAACCAGATCGGCTTCGGGCAGCCAATAGCTCTCGCACCAGCTACCGGAGCCAATGCGCGCACCCAAGGCGCGAAGCCACCAAACGAGGGCAGGACTGCCTGTTGCGGATCGCGCGAACCAAGGTGCTGTCACCATCTCCACAAAGGTGTCCACTACCTCGTTGCGCCAGATGAAAGAACTCCACAGTGGATGTTCGCTGGCTTCGATGCGGCCCACGAGGGTCCATTTCGCGAAGACGGAGGCCGCCGCCGCCACGGCTCCGGCGGCCAAGACGATGACTCCACCCAAAAGGGCCGCGGCGATGTAGCCTCCGGCGCTGCCTGCCAGAAGATCCAAGGCCAGCAGAACCCCGGCGGCGATGCCTACGGTCAGGACCACGGGAATCGCCCGGCAGAGTTCCCAGCATGCACGAAATACTTTTAGCCGCAGCGGCGGATCAAACGTCAGGGTTTGGTCGGCGTCGAGCTTTGACCTCCTGAGTCTCACGGGAGGGCTGCCGAGCCAGGACGTGCCTGACTTGGCCTTGGCAGGCGTAGCGGAGAGTACAGCGACGAGGGAATTTTTAGGAACGCTGCGGCCGGGGCCGGTCATGCCGGAATTCCCCAGAAAAGCTCGTTTGCCAATCTTTGCGGGAGCTACTTTCATCCAGCCCCCGCTGAGTTCGTAGGAGGCGATCATCGTGTCATCGGCCAGAAAAGCGCCGTCGCCGACCGTGGTCATCGAAGGCAGGAGCAGAACGGTGGAGGCTTCGACATTGCGTCCTACCTTTGCACCGAGCATTCTCAACCAGAGAGGGGTGAACAGGCTGGCATAAATCGGAAACAGCAGATCCCGGGCTGCGTCCAGCACCCGCTCTGTGGCCCAGATCCGCCATCCCGTAAGGCTGCGCACCCGGTAGTGGCCTTCCTTCAAGCCGATCCCCAGGATACGGACCACGCCGGCAATGAGCAGGAGGTTGGCGATGAACCAGACGGCAGCCGCCACGGGCACAGCTCCAAGCACAGTCGGCCAGGCTTGAGCGAGGGAACCTTGGCCGCGAACCGCCCAAGCCACCACCGAGGCGCCCGCCAACACCGAGCAAAAGGGAATCCCGGCGAGCAGGGTCGACCCGGCCGCGTAGGCGGGAAACCAAAAGCTGGATCCTTTGTTGAGCGCAGGGTACGCGGGGACGTCGCGGCGGGCCTTGCCTATCCTGACGGCCGGAGACCCGGCATAGTGCTGGTTAGCACGGACCTTCCCTAGAACCGCGGAACCAGGGGAGACCTCTGCTCCGGCCCCCACGCGGGCACCGGGCATCAGGGTGCTGCGGGAGCCAACCGTGGCACCCCGGCCTACATGAATGGGTCCGATATGGACCAGATCCCCGTCGATCCACCAGCCGGAGAGATCCACCTCAGGTTCAATCGAGGATTCCGGGCCTAGGTACAGCATCCCGGTGACCGGGGGCACGGAATGGAGGTCAACATTCGGGCCGATCTTCGCGCCCAGCGCCCTGGCATAGTACGGAATCCAGGGGGCCCCGGCGAGACTGACAGCCCCGGCAAGATCAGCGATCTGCTCTGCCAGCCAGAGCCTCAAGTGCACTTTCCCCGATCGGGGATAGGCGCCTGGGACAACGCCGCGAAGAAGTATTCGGGCGGCCGCCGCAGCGATTGACATGCGTCCCAAAGGACTGACGAAAACTGCCCAGGACGCCAGCACCCACCACCAGGAGACGGTGGGTGCAGCCGTAAGAAGACCAAGCATGGACAACACGTTATTTCCGGCCATCAGATAGGTCAGCCAGCGCATCCCCACCAGGACATGAAGGGGCGCACTGATGAGCACTTGGAAGACCTGGGATTTCCGGGCGGTTGGTCTGACGGTACGTTCGGGTGCCGGGACTGCGGCCCCTCCGCCGCCCGATGTCAGGGCCAGCTCCACCAGTGCTCCCAGCCGCGGCCGGGAGTAGATGTCAGCGACCGTGATGGTGGGATATCTGGTGCGCAGCGCGGACACCAGCTGGGCCGCTGCCAGACTGCCTCCGCCATGTGCGAAAAAGTCGGCCTCCAGGCCTTCGGGAGTCCCACCCAGCACCGCGGTCCAGTGCTCGGCGATCCACGCGGCAACAGGATCCAAGGTCACTGTCCCGGTAGATGTATCCTCCGCCACGGATTTAGGGGGCCACGGCAGTGCGGCCCGGTCCACCTTGCCGCTGGTCTTCACAGGCAGGGAGTCGACGACGGCGAGCATGGGAACCAGCGCGGCCGGAAGTTTCAGGGCCAGCACCTCACGAAGGGCGGCAAGGTCGGGTTCGATGCCTGGCCCCGGGGCAAGGTAGCCAACCAGAACCTGGTGTCCCGCACCGGTGTTTTTCACTGCGGCAGCTGCCCCGTGGATTCCGGGCAAGGCCTGCAAGGCGGAATCTACCTCCCCCAGCTCGATGCGCCGGCCACCGAGCTTGACCTGTTCATCGGCCCGGCCCATGAACAGAAGACCCTCGCGTTCATAGCGTACGAGATCGCCGCTGCGGTAGGCGCGGTCCCATCCCAGGCTTTCCATGGCGGCAAACTTCTCGGCGTCCTTGAGCGGATCGAGATACCGCGCCAGTCCTACTCCGCCGATGATCAGTTCTCCAATATCGCCCTCAGCCACCGGAATGCCTTCGGGATCCACGACGGCGAGATCCCAGCCATCCAGCGGAAGGCCTATTCTGACGGGCCCGGATCCATCCATTAGGGCTGCGCAGGCTACCACCGTAGCCTCAGTCGGTCCGTACGTGTTCCAAACCTGGCGGTCCTGCACTGCAAGGCGGGCGGCCAGTTCCGGCGGGCATGCTTCGCCGCCGAAGATCAGCAGCCGGACGGCGTCAAGTGTCTCAACCGGCCAGAGGGCGGCCAGCGTTGGCACGGTGGAGACGGCAGTAATGCCCTTGGTGACCAGCCAGGGACCCAGGTCCATTCCTGTCCTTACCAGGGCACGAGGAGCCGGAACCAGGCATGCCCCGTGCCGCCATGCCAGCCACATCTCTTCGCAGGATGCGTCAAAGGCAACGGAGAGGCCTGCCAGTACCCGGTCAGCAGGACCGAGGGGCTCCTCCTGCAGGAAGAGGCGTGCCTCGGCGTCGACGAATGCTGCCGCAGAGCGATGTGTCACCGCCACGCCTTTGGGTGTCCCCGTGGACCCGGACGTGAAAATGATCCACGCGTCATCATCAGGTGCTGCCGGACGCGGCTCCGGCAAGGAACCGCCGGGGACGGGGTTGTCCTGGATACCGCCGGCGCCCAGAACGGCGGATACGCCCGCTTCGGCGAACACCAGCCTGGCGCGCTCATCCGGGTCGTCGGCGTCGACCGGGACGTAGGCCGCTCCGACAAAAAGGACAGCAAGAATCGCCACATACAGTTCGTTGGTCCCTGACGGAATCCGCACGCCCACTCTGTGCCCCGCGCCAATGCCGGAGCGCTGCAACAGCCGGGCATAGGCCCTGACCTCGGCCTGCAACTCGGTGTAACTGAGGCTGGCACGGCCATCGTCCAGGGCCGACGAGTCAGGGTACGCGGCAACAGAATCTTCAAAAATTTCTACAAGGGTGCGCGGGGCGGAAGCCTTCAGCGCACCTTTCAGCTGCGGGCTGTGGGTTTGCACGAGCCCGTTTATGCCTGCAACAGGCGTGTCAACCCCAGGCCTAGCTTCCACCTGGACTTTCACCGTCCTCGAAGATCCTTGAAGCGGGGCCAACAATCAGGCTGTCCGGCGCCGCGACAAGTTCGGTGTCTTTGTCCTCATACTCAAACATGTGCAGGACATGGCGCATGGCTTCAAGCCGGGCGCGTTTCTTGTCGTTGCTCTTGACCACCGTCCAGGGGGCCCACGCTGTGTCCGTGGCCCGGAACATGGTCTCCTTGGCTGCGGTGTAGGAATCCCATTTGTCCAGAGAGGCCAGATCCATGGGCGAGAGCTTCCATTGCCGGACCGGGTCCACCTGACGGATGGTGAACCGCGTCAGTTGCTCGGTGCGGGATACCGAAAACCAGAACTTCACGACGTCGATACCGTCGTTCGTCAGAACCTGCTCAAAGGCCGGAGCCTGGCGAAGGAACCCCTGGTATTGGACGTCGGTACAAAACCCCATGACCCGCTCAACCCCCGCCCGGTTGTACCAGGAGCGGTCAAACATGATGATCTCGCCTGCAGCCGGCAGATGGGCCACATATCGCTGGAAGTACCATTGCGACTGCTCACGTTCACTGGGCTTCTCCAACGCCACAACATGAGCACCGCGGGGGTTCAGGTGCTCCGTGAAGCGCTTGATGGTCCCGCCTTTACCGGCTGCATCCCGTCCTTCAAAAACCACCACCAGGCGACGGCCCGTGGATTTGATCCACTTCTGCAGCTTCAGTAGTTCGATCTGAAGTAACCGCTTCTCCATCTCGTACTGCTCCCGCGTCATCCGGGCAGCGTACGGGTAGCCTTCCCGCCAGGTGTCGACGGGGGCGCCGTGGGGACTGACGAGAACCGGGTCATCATCATCATCGTCGAGCACGGAGAAGCCATGGCTGGACAGATCGAATACGTTCACCGGCAGACCATACGCCCAAGCGGTGAACTGCCGATGAACAGGGAAACAACAGAGTGAGATGTGAACCGCACGATCCTAGGCTTGTGGCCGGACCCTGAGCCAAACGTACTCGCGCGGGCTGAGGGTGATTCCTTGGCCGAGGCTCAGCGGACTGTCGGACAGAATATCCACTGCCTCCAGTGCAAATCCAGACAACGTCATGGCCGGAACGTCCTGGGGTTCGTCGCTGAAGTTGGCCAGGGCGAGGATTGCGGAGCCGTTCCCCGGCCGCTGATAGCCGAGAACGCTTTGATTATGGGTGTTGAAGTCCACGAGGCGCGTGCCTGCGATTTCCGGGGTGGCAGCGCGCACTGAAATCATCTTCCGCAGCCCGGCGAAGATTGTGCCTTCCGGCGTCGCGGGGTCGTGCCGTCTTTTATATTGCTCCGCTGGGTAGTGCGGCCGGTGCACCCAGCGGCTGTCGGCTGCGTGACCTTCTTCCATTGCATATTGGTAGTCATTCAGCTGGCCCACCTCGTCGCCCAGATAGAGCAGCGGGATGCCACCGGTGCTGAACGCCACCGAGTGTGCCAGCAGGATCCTCTCCAGCGCCTGCTTGGAACCGTCCTCAAGGCCGCAGAGGGACGCCGTTGTTCCGGAAATCCGGCAGTCCCCGGTGCGGGGGTTGTCCTGGAAGGGGACACCATGGGCGAAGCTCCCCGGAAACCGGTTGACGTAGAAGGAGTTCAGGAACCGCCGGTGCTCGAAGCCGTTGATGCCCAACTCTGCTGCGTCTTCGTCTGAGAAGGTCCAGCCGATATCGTCGTGGCTGCGGACATAGTTGATCCAGGACGTCCCCGGCGGAATGTTGTGGCGCCGTTCCAATCCTTGAGAGAGCAGAGAGACGTTCCTAGTGGCCATCGCTTCCCAGATCAGGGCCATCTGCAGTGGGTTATAGGAAAGCTGGCACTCTGCCGGATCGATGTACAAGGCCACTTCATCGGGGTGGACGATGGCTTCGGATTTGAAGAGGAGGGAGGGGGCGCCGATGCGGCAAACGGCGTTGAACGCCTGCAGCAGGGTGTGGGCTTCTGGCAGGTTCTCACACGTCGTTCCGAGTTGCTTCCAGATAAAGGCCACAGCGTCCATCCGGAGAATGTCCACTCCCTGATTCGCCAGGAAGAGCATCTCCCTGGCCATGGCACGAAACACTTCAGGGTTGGAGTAGTTCAAGTCCCATTGGAATGAATGGAAAGTAGCCCAGACCCACCGACCATCAGGCATTTGAATGAAGGAGCCCGGGTGGTCATCGGGGAAAATCTCGCGGACGTTCTTCTCAAACTCGTCGGGCAGGGTACGGTCCGGGAAGATCCAGTAGTAGCCGCTGTATTCCGGGTCGCCCTCAGCAGCCTTGCGGGCCCATTCATGTTCGTCTGAAGTGTGATTGAAAATGAAGTCGACCACCAGGCTGATGCCGTTGGCGCGCAGTTCAGCTGCAAGTTCGCGCAGCTGTTCCATTGTGCCGAGCTTGGGGTTGACCTCGCGGTAGCTGGAGACGGCGTAACCGCCGTCGGAGTGCGGCTCGGGCGCCAGGAACAGCGGCATCAGGTGCAGGTAGGTGAGGCCCAGTTCCTTGAAGTACGGGATCCGCGCTCGGACACGCTCAAGGTCGGCAGCATACCGGTCCACGTAGCAGACTCCGCCGAGCATCCGGTTGGACTGGAACCAGTCGCTGTTGCCCTCCCGCTCGACGTCGATGGTCTTGAGATCTGCGGGCCTTTCCTTCCACGAGCGGGCGATTTCGAGGAGGAGCGAAGTCAGCTGGTCCTGAAAGTCCCGCCGCTGGCCATAGAGCGAATGGAACAACCGGGATAAGTCAGAAAAATGCCTGCCGAAGCGCCGCTCGAAGTCGGTCCAGTCCTGATCTCCACGTCCGATGCCTGCCTGTCGGGCGACGGCGTCAAGCACCTTCCGGTTTAGGATCTGGTCTGCTTCTGTGAGCTCAGGCATGGAAACTGCTCCTTGGAGGAGGTTGCGGTTCGGTTTACTGGCTGTAAGTGCCATTCACCGGCGGCTGGCTGCTGCCGGTCTTTTGAGAGCGCTTGCCCCCGCTGGTGATTGTAGTGGTGCTGCCCCGACGAGGCCTTGAGGGCCCGGCTAAACTTCGCGGGTGTTATAAGGCAAAACGTTGTTACAATCATGCGTGACGCGGGTTCCGCGGTCTCTATTCTTGCGCGATCCGGCTCCTGGGGGGGTGGACGCCTAGACCCTAGGATTTCGCAATGTTTGATGCTCTGCGCACACGCCTGTCCTCACGTCTCCTGATTCCAGGTGTGCTGGCACTCGTCTGCGGCTCTGTTGTTTCCCTCCCGGCCCAGGCCGCGTCGGAACTTCCTGTTGCACCCGCCGCCCCGGCCGTCGGCGCCGCAGCTGGCACCGACCAGATCATCGTTAAGTTCAAAGCTAAAGCCGCCCCGGGTTCTGCCATGCGGGCGCAGGCCTTCGGCAAGGTAGCCCAGATCGCAGGGGCCCCGGCGAAGGACCTCCGCGCGACGTCAGCGGGGGCACGTGTGCTGCGGACAGAGCGCGCACTGAATCCGGGCGAAATCGAAAAGGCGCTGGCCGCGCTGAGGGCGGATCCCGCCGTCGAGTACGCCGAGCCGGACCACCGGATGCATCGGGCGGCAGCGCCAAACGATCCTTACTATTCGGGGGTGTGGGGACCGGAACAGTGGGGCCTCGGCGAGGAGAACAGCGGGATGAGGATGGAAGGTGCCTGGACAGTCAGCAAAGGCGCCGGGGCAGTGGTGGCCGTGGTGGACACCGGTATCACCAGCCACTCGGACCTGAACGGGAACGTGCTCCCCGGCTACGACATGATGTCTGATCCCGACTACTCCCGAGACTCCGATGGTCGCGACGCCAACCCGCGCGATGAAGGCGATTGGACGGCCGCAAATGAGTGCCAGGACGGCCTTCCGGCCAGCGACTCCTCCTGGCACGGCACTCAGGTTGCCGGCATCATCGCCGCTGTCGGCAATAACGCTCAGGGCATGATAGGAGTGGCGCCCGAGGCGAAGATCCTGCCGGTCCGCGCCTTGGGACCGTGCGGCGGCTACACGTCAGACATCGCGGACGGAATCATCTGGGCTGCCGGTAAGACCGTTGAGGTGGAGGAGGGCGAGGAGGAAATACCTGTCAATCCCAACCCGGCCCGCGTCATCAACCTCAGCCTCGGCGGCGTGTCTCCCCGCTGCTCTGTGACGTTCCAGAACGCGGTCAACGTTGCCTACAACTCCGGGGCGGTGGTGGTGGCGGCGGCAGGCAACGACAAGATACTGGCTGCGGAAACAAGCCCGTCGAACTGCGAGAACGTCGTCTCTGTCGCCGCTCTTGCCCGCACTGGACAGTTGGCACCCTACTCCAACTATGGCTCTGCCGTTGACGTTGCGGCGCCAGGTGGGGACATGACAGCGATGACGCATAATCTCCCGGACGGGATCGTCGTCACATTCAATGCCGGCAGCGAGGTCCCCGGCAGTGAAGACTATGCCTTCTCCGAAGGCACCTCCATGGCGGCCCCGCATGCGTCGGGACTTGCGGCGCTCCTCATGTCGCGGCTTGGAGACCTGGCCACACCGGCAAATGTGGAGACGAGGATGGAAACCACCTCACGGAAGTACGCCTGGGCCTGCCAGCCACCCAAGACATGCGGAAGCGGCGTGCTGGATGGAACAGCGGCACTGAACTTCAAGAATGACCGGGAAATAACCGGAAGTACGCCCATCATCCAGGGAACGGCCGTCGTCGGGAACTCCCTTTACGCCCAGACCGGCAGCTGGATCCCCAGCGATGTCAGTTTTTCCTATCAGTGGCACCGGAACGGCACGCCCATCCAAGGAGCACAGGGAGCGGGCTACGACGTGCAGCCGGCCGACGTCGGGGCGTCTTTGACAGCCACGGTGAAAGGGAGCCGGTTCTTCGGGACCAGCGTGTCCGAGACCTCGGCGCCGACGCCTCCGGTTGAGCCTGGAGCGTTGGTTGTGCCAAATGACCCGCTAATCAATGGGCAGGCCATTGTGGGTGGACTCCTCACTGCGTACGCGGGGACATGGGAACCGGCGCCCGTCTCGATGTCCTACCAGTGGTATCGGGCCGGTGCCCCAATCCCCGCTGCTGTGGCCAACACCTACCGGGTAAGCGCGGAAGACAAGGGGAAGACCCTCTCGGTTCGAGCTACGGGTACTAAGGACGCGTACGTCTCGGAGGAACGCAGCAGCGCGGAAACTGCAGTCGTCGCCACAGGGGTAGTGCCAGCGCCGGTTCAGTTCACCGACAAAATCGGGACCCCCAACGACACCTACACGGTGCCCTCGGCTGAGGGCGTGGAGTACGTGGTGGCTGGCAGCGTAGTGGCACCAGGGACTTACCCTGGCGTCGGCGCTCTCCGTGTGGATGCCCGGGCGACCCACGGCTATGCCATAGTGACAGGGAGTGTTGCCTCCTGGACCGTCACTTTCGACTCCCGTGTCTTCAGCGACATCAATGCGGGGTCATCCTTCTCAAAGGAAATCACCTGGCTTGCCACAGAAGGAATCACTTCGGGGTGGCTTGAGGCGGACGGTTCCCGGACTTTCCGTTCTTCCCAGCCTGTGAACCGGGATCAGATGGCTGCCTTCTTGTTCCGGCTGGCAGGAAGTCCGGCCGAGTTTGTTCCGCCGGCAAAGTCGCCCTTCGCCGACGTGCCGACCAGCCACAACTTCTACAAGGAGATTTCGTGGCTTGCCAAGATGGAAATCAGCGGCGGTTGGGGTGAAGCCGACGGTTCAAAGACCTTCCGCCCGGGCACACCCGTGAATCGTGACCAGATGGCCGCTTTTATTTACCGCCATGCAGGAAAGCCGGAGTATGTGCCGCCGGCAGTTTCTCCGTTCGCCGACATTCCTACTAACCACGGTTTTTACAAAGAAATTGCGTGGCTTGCCAAGATGGAAATCAGCGGCGGTTGGGGGGAAGCCGATGGTTCAAAGACGTTCCGCCCGGGCTCGGCCGTCCTCCGGGACCAGATGGCAGCATTCATGTACCGCTACCGCCATCCCAAGACGTGATAGTTCCTTAGTCGGGTGTCTAAAGGTAGCGGTGCCACCAGCGGCACCGCTACCTTTACGCCTCCCAAATCATTGACGCAACGGTGACCGGCCATCTGTCAGCCAATATGCCGCCGTCGTTAACCCTGCGTTCACCTTTCACGGCTATTCCCTTTACCTGATGCCCATACCTTCAATGAAGGTAGAGAACTACGCATCAGCGAGCCAGGGCGACTCCGGCCCGGCCCGCGAATGATTCCCTGGAAGGGGCACATCGAGTGAAGGCATTCCGTTTCGGCCGCCATGCGGCCATTGCAGTCATCGCAGCAGGGGCACTCGCGTTGACAGCTTGTGGTTCCGACAACCCCACTGAAGCCGCCGCAAACGGCGGGGCCAAGTCCGGTTCCAACGCCACCGGCACATTGACCGGTATCGGTTCCTCCGCGCAGGGCGCAGCAATGGATGTTTGGAAGTCAGAGTTCGCTTCGGCAAACCAGGGCGCCACCGTCCAGTACTCCCCGGACGGCTCAGGCGCTGGCCGCAAGGCACTTCTGGATGGTTCGGCCCAGTTCGGCGGCTCGGACGCTTACCTGAAGGACGACGAGTACGAATCGTCCAAGGAGATCTGCGGTCCCGACGGCGCCATCAACATTCCGGTATACATCTCCCCGATCGCTATCGCCTTCAACATTCCGGACGTCAAGGAACTGAACCTCGACGCCGTGACAGTTGCCAAAATCTTCCGTGGCGAGATCAAAAACTGGAACGATCCCGCAATCTCGGAACTGAACCCTGACACGAGCCTGCCTGACCTCAAGGTCACTCCCGTGAACCGCTCCGATGACTCGGGCACCACCACCAACTTCACGGACTACCTTGCTGCAGCGGCTCCGGAAGCCTGGACCGACAAGGCTTCCGGCGTCTGGCCGGCCTCCCTGAAGGGTGAAAACGCCAAGGGAACCTCCGGCGTCGTCAAGACCGTCACCGACACCCCGGGTGCGGTTACCTACGCTGACGACTCCGCAGTGAGCGGCAAGCTGGGTATCGCCAGGATCAAGGTTGGGGAGACCTTCACCAAGATCTCCGCCGAGGCCGCCGCCAAGGCAGTCGATGCCGGCAAGCCCGTCGAGGGCCGGTCTGCGAACGATCTGTCCATCAAGCTGGACCGTAAGACTGCCGTCGAAGGTGCTTACCCCGTAGTGCTGGTCTCCTTCCACGTTGTCTGCTCCACCTATGACAGCAAGGAGACGGTTGACCTCGTCAAGGCCTTCGAAACCTACGTTGTTTCCGAGGGAGGCCAGGAAGCCGCAGCCGATGCCGCCAAGTCGGCACCGCTTTCGGCAGAACTCCGTGAGAAGGCCGTCAAGGCCATAGAATCCATCAAGGTCAAGTCCTAGGGTCAAATCCTAGGGATTCCCGACTGCTGCAAGGCATAGTGGAAAAACCAAACTGAACCAGGTTCCCTGCTCCGGCTGGGCGGTCACGGACCGTCCGCCGGGGGCAGGGATTCTGGCTGTTGTCCGAAGCACCACCAGATTCACCGCTTATCGGGAAGGAGAGCAGGCCTCCCGGCAAGCGGTTCTGATCCCAGAGGATCGTTTGTGACCATCACCTCCCTGACACGTTCCCGGGGCGCAGGCCGCGCCGGGGATAAAGTCTTCTCCGGAGCCGCCTTGGCAGCAGGCTGCCTGATCCTTGCGGTGCTCTTTGGCGTTGCCCTTTTTCTTGTTATCCAGGCCCTCCCCGCGTTCATGGCACCCGCTGACAAGATTCAAGGCGGCGAAGGGTTTTTTGCCTACATCTGGCCGATCGTTATCGGTACCTTGATCGCTGCGCTCATCGCACTGGTGATCGCCACCCCCATTGCCATCGGAGTGGCACTCTTTATCTCCCACTTCGCTCCGCGCCAGCTCGCCTCCGGGCTCGGGTACGTGATCGATCTCCTCGCCGCCATTCCGTCAGTGGTTTACGGCGCCTGGGGTGCAGCTTTCCTGGCCAAGGAAATATCACCGGCGTACAACTGGCTCGCGGACAACATGGGATGGCTGCCCATCTTCCAGGGCCCTGCCTCCGCAACAGGCAAAACGATCCTCACCGCCGGCATCGTGCTCGCTGTGATGGTCCTGCCCATCATCACTTCCCTCACGCGTGAAATCTTCCTGCAGACCCCTAAACTGCACGAGGAAGCCGCGTTGGCACTGGGCGCTACGCGCTGGGAAATGATCAAGATGACTGTGCTGCCGTTTGGCCGGCCGGGAATCATCAGCGCGGTGATGCTGGGCCTCGGAAGGGCGCTTGGCGAGACGATGGCTGTTGCATTGGTCCTTTCCTCAGGAGCCCTTACCGCGAGCCTGATCCAGTCCGGAAACCAGACCATCGCCGCGGAGATCGCCCTGAACTTCCCCGAAGCGAGCGGTCTTAAGGTCAGCACCCTGATCGCCGCAGGTCTGGTGCTGTTCCTCATCACCCTCGCCGTGAACATCGTGGCCCGCTGGATCATCAGCAGGCACAAAGAATTCTCTGGAGCCAACTAAATGACCGCCACCATGACCCCGAACCCGGTCCGCAAACGGTCTGCCCTCACGAAGGGCCAGCTACCTAAAGCGGCACCATTTATTGTCCTCGTCCTCGCCATGGTCATTGGCGCGGCCATCCTGGCTCTCGTCGGCTTCAATGCGTTCGGCTGGGGAATCGTCTCCGGCGTCCTCTTCGCTACCGGTCTGGTGGGCTGGAGCGCCGTGGTCGAAGGCCGCCGCAAGGCCCAGGACAAGTTGGCCACCTGCCTTGTCAGTGGCGCATTCATCGTGGCTCTGCTGCCGCTCGTATCCGTGATCTGGACTGTGCTGGTGAACGGCATCCCCGGACTGCTGACGCCTGGTTTCCTCACTTACTCGATGAACGGCGTGACCGGGGCCTATGACAACAGGGCTGTCGAAGAGGGCGCGCCAATTATCGGCGGCATCTACCATGCCCTGCTCGGAACCCTGGAGATCACCCTCCTGGCTACGCTCATCTCAGTTCCTGTCGGTCTGCTCACAGCCATATACCTTGTTGAATACGGGGCTGACCGGCCGCTTGCCCGTGCCATCACGTTCTTTGTGGACGTCATGACCGGCATCCCGTCCATCGTCGCCGGACTCTTCTCTGCCGCGTTCTTCTTCGCCATCGTGGGGCCGGGAACCAAAACGGGCGCGGTGGCCGCCGTCGCTCTTTCCGTCCTGATGATTCCCGTGGTGGTCCGCTCAAGTGAGGAAATGCTGAAGATTGTGCCCAACGAGCTCCGCGAGGCGGCCTACGCCTTGGGCGTTCGTAAGTGGCGCACCATCCTCAAAGTGGTGATCCCGACGGCGATTTCCGGCATCGCTTCAGGCGTCACCCTGGCTATCGCCCGTGTTATCGGGGAAACGGCCCCCATCCTGGTCACCGCCGGATTCGCGACGGCGATCAACGCCAATGTCTTCAGCGGCTGGATGGCGTCACTGCCCACGTTCATCTACACGCAGATCCTGAACCCGACGTCGCCCTCCAACCCGGATCCGTCATCCCAGCGTGCCTGGGGAGCGGCCCTGGTGCTCATCATCCTGGTAATGCTGCTCAACCTTGGCGCCCGCCTGATCGCCAAGGTCTTCGCGCCCAAGGCCGGCCGCTAGTACCGCAGCCCCGCTGGAACTAAACTTCAATCCGTACCTCAGTTAGTGAAGGAACAAAATGTCAAAGCGCATCGACGTCAAGGACCTGAACGTCTACTACAGCAAGTTCCTTGCCGTCGAAGACGTCAGCATCAACATCGAAGCCAAATCCGTCACGGCCTTCATCGGCCCGTCCGGCTGTGGGAAGTCGACTTTCCTGCGCACTCTGAACCGGATGCACGAAGTCATTCCCGGTGCCCGCGTTGAAGGTGAAGTACTGCTCGACGGCGACAACCTTTACGGCGCCGGCGTTGACCCCGTGACCGTGCGTTCCCAGATCGGCATGGTGTTCCAGCGTCCCAACCCGTTCCCCACCATGTCCATCCGCGACAACGTCCTGGCCGGCGTCAAGCTGAACAACCAGAAGATTTCCAAGGGCGAGGCGGATGCCCTGGTGGAGCGTTCCCTGCGTGGCGCGAACCTGTGGAATGAGGTCAAAGACAGGCTCCAGAAGCCGGGATCGGGCCTCTCCGGTGGGCAGCAGCAGCGCTTGTGCATCGCCCGCGCCATTGCTGTTGAGCCCCAGGTGATCCTCATGGACGAGCCCTGCTCGGCATTGGACCCCATCTCCACCCTGGCTATTGAGGACCTCATTAACGACCTCAAGGACCAGTACACCGTGGTCATCGTTACCCATAACATGCAGCAGGCAGCCCGCGTCTCGGACAGGACCGCCTTCTTCAACATCGCCGGAACAGGCAAGCCAGGCAAGCTGATCGAGGTCGGGGACACCCACACCATCTTTAGCAACCCGACTCAGAAGGCCACGGAAGACTACGTCTCCGGCCGGTTCGGATAGACCCAGCCCGCCTGCTACGGCTGTCCGGAAAGTGCGGCCTGATGGGCCGTTCCCGCGTTGTGGGCTCTCGACTTCGATACCGTGCGGAGTCGGGGAGTCAAAGCGGCATCGGCTATCGTCAGCGTGACCGGTGAGGCCACGATGGGGAGGGGGACAGCCATGATGCCTTGGCGGCCGGAGATCTCCAGTACACCCGCGTCGATGATGGCCCGCAACTCGGAGCCTTCGGCGGCCGGGAAGAACGCGTTGTCGAAGTCCCTATTCCCTGCCACAGTGACCCGGAGGCCGTTCCCCTCGTACCGGAGCGTGGCGAGTGGCCCGTCCAGCGTGGCGAGGCTGATAACCGTCCCAGCGGTAATGGCCCACCGGAGGTCCACGCCGTCCTCGAGCACCGTCTCGAAAACCCCATCGCTAACCTGCTCCAGGGATCCCGGTTGCAAGTACTTCTCGAGGTCGGCGTGCGGGGCGGCCACCAGTGTATCGCCGTCGAGTGTCAGCGTGTGCGGGATGCTCAGCGCGCTGGCCCATTGCCCTTCCGGGCTGATGACCCCGCGCACCCAGAAAATTAGGGAAGGGGCGCCGTCCTTGTCCCGGAAGAACGAAGGGGCGTAGTAACTTTTGCCGTAGGTGAGCTGGCCCCAGGATCGGGCAGTGAACCGACCGTCGGAGTAGCTTCCTACGCCATAGGCCACATAGTGCAGGACGTCGTCTTCCCAGATGGAGGTCACCAGGACGTGGGAGCCATCAATCTCAAAAAGCTGCGGGCATTCCCACATGGTGCCGGTCCACACCGGATCCGTCGCCGTGCCGGGGCGCTCCGCGGCGATACCGTCGAAGGTCCAATTGGACAGGTCCGCTGAGCTGTATGAAACCGCGGCCGCGGTTCCGCCTTCCAGCCCTGCGCCAACGAACATGCGCCACTGCCCGCCGTCGCGGAAAACGAACGGGTCCCGGTAGGCCAGGACACTGGCATCGGGAGCCGTCATCAGCCTGGTGCCCTTGGTCCAGGTGTTCCAGGAGGCATCGTCGGGGGTGGCGGTCCGGACTGTCCCAATGCCGATATCCGGTTCGGTGACCGAAGTGTAGAACATCGTAGCGTCACCGCCCGGACCGTTCACGATGGAACCGGACCAGACGCCGTCGTCCCCTTCTCCGGGTGCAATGGCAATGCCCAGTTCTTTCCAGGCGATCATGTCCGGGGAGGTGGCGTGGCCCCAGTGGCAGTTGAAAGCCCACGTGGTGCGGGCAGGGACGTACTGGTAAAAGAGGTGGTACTGGCCGTCCTTCCACGTCACGCCGAGGGGATCGTTGATCCATCCTTCATTAGCTGTGAAGTGGAAGGCGGGGCGGGGTTCCTGCGTGTTCATGCTGATCCTTGTCTGCTGGATGAATTACCGGGCCGGGACGCTGTCTGCGGCCAGGAACCGTTGCCGGACATCCCTGGCCTGCTCGGCGTTGGCCTTCTCCCACTCGTCGATCTCCGACCGGCGTTCGTTCCGGACAGCGTCCCGCGCTTCGGTAAACCGTTGCATGCGTTCAGCGGAGGCGTTTCGGGCGGCCGTCTGGGCCGGACTAAGTTCCGGCAGGGGAATCTCTTCCACCTGGTCACGTGGGCGCAGCGGCAGGCGATCTCCGACAGCACCGATGTCCAGGATGGGCGAGGGGAGGCTCTGGTACCAGTAAGCGGTGGAGGACCAGTCGTCGGAGAGGTGGTTGGCGTGGCCGTGTTCGAAGGTGACCTTGATGCGTTTCTGGAACCTAATGGGATCGGTCATGTGGAAGCGGTAGCTGTGGTGGAAGCCCGGTACGTTCTCTTCGTGGACCATGGTGCCGTTCATGAGGAAAGCGTTGTGCTGCATGCCCCAGGCGTGGCCGAAGTAGTCCTCCATCCCTGTGCCATGAAGACTGGGCGGCCAGGTGTCGTCGTCGATGAAAATCATGTCGTCGCCTTCTCCCCACCATGAGCCTTGGAAGTGGCGGACGGCGAGGTTGCAGCCCACGTAGTGCCCCTGGCCTTCGGTTTCGAGCACCACGTAGTTGTCATCGCCTGTGAGGTTGGGGATGGCCACTTCAATGCTGTTGGTCTGCAGGTCAGGGCCCCAGCCGGCGTTGGGCTTCTGCCGGCGCCAGTGGGCGTGGAAGTAGGCGGTGTCCTCGGGCAGGGGCTCGGTGTAGAGCTCGTAATCGATGTAGAAGTACTGCAGGTAGGGGATGTCGTTCTGGTTTTCAACGACGATCCGGGCGCGGGAGTTGAAGGGCATTTCGAAGTAGCTGTTGAACGCCGCGCTGCCGCCGAAGGTGTTCAGTTCGCCCTCCTTTGCGGAGACCGACAGTGGCAGTGAGTCGTAGGACCCTGAGAGGGAGTTCATCAGGCCGAAGAAGTCACCCAGCGGGGCGATAACGCTGGGGGTTTCCTGGTCGTCCCAGTACATTTTGAGGACGATTTTCCGGTAGTAGTCCGGGTCAACCACTTCCCAGCTGACACCGAGGGCGTTGTGGATTTCAAGCATTGGCACGCCCACCAGTTCCGGGGAGATCTGCCCGGGGCCCGGTTGGATCCGGCAGGACTGGGTCATCCAGATGTGCGTGATCAAGCCCGGTCCTTCGATATCAGCCAGGACGCGTTCCTCGCCGGGCATGATGATCCAGTTGTCCCTGTTGCGGCCGGTCTGGTCCCAGCTGGACGCCCGGGCGGTGCGGGCGGTGGAGAGTTTTGTCAGGCTTGAGAGCAGGCCCGAGCGCGGCGATGTTGCCATGGGTATGTGTCCTTTCAAAGAGTGCTTGTTGTTTAGCCCTTGACGGCTGACTGGGTGAGGCTGGCGATGATCCACCGCTGCGCCACAAGGAAGACGATGAGTGCGGGAGCGATGGCGATGGTGGTTGCCGCCATGACCTGGGCCACATTTCCGGCACCGTACGGCCCGAGCATCAGGACCAGGCCCAGCGGCAGGGTGGCAGTGTCCGTACTGTTAAGGAAGATGGAAGGTGCGAAGTAGGCATTCCAGCTGCCCAGGAACGTGATCACACCGAGGGTGCTGACGGCATTCTTTGCCAGCGGCAGTGCGATCAGGCGGTAGGTCTGCCAAGCGGTGGCACCGTCCATGCGGGCGGCGTCGATGATTTCCTGCGGCAGCCCCAGGAAGAACTGCCGCAGCAGGAAGACGCCGAGGGCCCCGGTGACACCGGGCAAGATGAGACTCAAAGGGTTGTCCAACAGGCCGAAGGTCCGCATCAGCAGGAACAGCGGAATGATGGTCACTTGCGCCGGTACCATCAGCGAGGACAGCAAGGCGACAAAGATTGAGTTGCGTCCAGGGAAGTCGAGCTTCGCGAAGGCATATCCAGCCATGGGTGCCGTGATGATCATGCCGATGCTGACCGCGATGGCGATGACGGCGCTGTTGAGCATGTTTCGGAGGATGGGGACCGGCCCGCTGACCGCATCGGCGTAGTTGGTCCAGTCCCACTCGGTGGGCAGCCATTGCGGGGGCAGGTCGTAGGCCTGGCTGGCGTCGCGGAGTGAGGTGGTGAACATCCACAGGAAGGGAGCAACCATGCCGATGGCTCCGAGGACCAGCAGCGCCACGGAAATACTCTTCCCGATTCCGGGACGGGGCCTGCTGCGCCTGGCGGTACCCCCGCCGGCGCTGAGGGCGTTGGTGTCACTCATTGTTCACCCATGACTTCCTGAGGCGGAACTGGACCAGCGTCACCAGCATGATGATGAGGAACAGTGTCACTGCGATGGCTGAGGCGTAGCCCATGTCAAATTTGTTGAAGGCAACTTCGGCGATATACATCACCACGCTGCGGCTGGCGTCGCCCGGGCCGCCTCTGGTGAGCACGATGATGGATTCATAGATTTGGAATGCGCCGATGATGGTGATGGTGATGTTGAAGAATGTGGCCTGGCTGATCATCGGGACCGTGATGCGGCGGAAGATCTGCCATTCGTTGGCCCCGTCCATGCGAGCGGCCTCAACCATGTCCTTGGGGACTTCCTGCAGGGCAGCGACGAAGATCAACATGGCAAACCCGACGTTCCGCCAGGTGTCCACAATGATCACCGATACCTTGGAGAACTCTGAACTGTTGAGCCAGTCGATGCGTTCTCCTCCCAACGCGGTGATGTAGTAGTTCAGAATGCCGGTGTCCTTCTGGAAGAGTGCCTGCCAGATGATGGATACGTACACCAGAGCCACGAGGTACGGGAAAAAGTACGCGGAGCGGAAGACATACGTCAAAGCCCGGGGAAGCCGCTGATTTATCAGGACGGCGAACAGGAGCGCGAAGCCGTTGATAAGTACGACGGCTGCCCCGACATACAGGACGGTGTTGCCGTAGGTTGTGGCGAGCCGTTCGTCCCTGAACATTCGGACGTAGTTCTCGATCCCCACGAACTTCGGGGCCGTCAGGATGTTGTACTTTGTGAGGCTCAGAAAGATGGCGGCGACCAGTGGGCCAAGGACGAAAACAAGGAAGCCGATGATGGTCGGTGCGGTGAAGAGGTAGCCCGTCAGTGCTTCACGACGGCGGGTGGCGGTGAGCTGCCCTGGGCGCCCCCCGCGCCCCTGAGGGGGCGCGGGTGGCAGTTCGGTTGTGGGGGCTGTCAGGGTCACTGCTTCAACGCCTCCTCGACATCCTTTTGGGCTTTCTCCAGCGAGGAACCGATGTCCTGGCCGGACATGATTTCATCCATGGCCCGCATGAACGCTGGATCCAGCACGTTGTAAGCCCCCGGGGCGGCCACGGGCTTCGCATACGACAGTGAGTTGTAGAACTCTTCAGCGTGTTCGGGGGAGGCCAGGAACTCGGGTGATGAAGCAGCCGTCTTGGTGGACGGTACGGCGGCACCGGCGTCGGCCCATTTCTTCTGCGTCTGCTGGTCCGTCAGCATCTTGATGAACTCCCAGGACAGCTCCTGGTTCTTGGAGGTCTTGGAGATGGCAAACGCTCCGGCACCGAAGACGGTGGACTTGGTGGTTCCCTTCGGCCAAGGCAGGATGTCGTAGTCGGCGAAGCCGGCCTTTTCGAAGCCGCCGGTCACGAAGTGGCCCGCTCCGGTCATGGCTGCCTTGCCTGCTGGGAACAGCTGGTAGGGGTCTGATCCCTTAGGCTGCGGTGCCACCCCGTGCTCGGTGACAAGGTCCCGTACCCAACCTAAGGTCTCCTTGACCTTCGGGTCAGTCAGCTGGGCTGTCGTCAGATCCTCACTCATCATCGAGGTGCCGTTGGAATACAGCCAGGGGGTGATGCCGAAGGAGTAGTACGGCATGGCGAACCCGTACACTTTGTCCCCACCGGTTCCTGTGGTCAGTTTCTTGGAGATCTCAAGGAAGTCATCCCAGGTCCAGTCATCGCTCGGCCGCTCGATTCCGGCTGCTTCGAACATCTTCGTGTTGTAGTAAATGACCATCGTGTTGAACGTATTGGGCATCAGGTAGGTGGATCCGTCCTTGCTGAAGCCTGCGAGCAGTTTCGGATCGATGTCCTCACGCAGGGACTTCGCCTCGGGGTCGTTTTTGAGGAAACCGTCCATCGGCGTGAACAGCTCATTGGCCAGGCCCAGCTCCACGCCCTCAGTGGCGATGTTGATGACGTCCGGGGCCTGCCCTGCGGCAGCCTGGGTGACAAGCTTGTTGACGTACTCTGTCCACGTCGTGATGGGGGTGAAGTTGTTGTTCACGGTTACGTTCGGGTACTTCTCCTTGAAGCGCTCGGCGACGCCGTCGTACACGGCCTTGTCGCCCGGGTCGCCCCAGTTCGAGACCGAGATTGTGGCCGTGATGTCCTTTGCCGGTGCGGAGTAGGGCCCATCCGCTGCCGGGGCCGCAGACTCCGTGGCGCTCCCGCATGCGGTGAGGGCCAGCAGGGCAGCGGCTGCCCCTGCGGCGATGGTGGTGCGTAGTGCTTTTCTCATGTGATGCTCCTTTGCATTCTGCGACCGGAGGAAGGTGCGCGGTTGGATGGGATGGGGGTTTTAAAGGCAGGTTTCTGATGGAGTGACTATTGCGTTGAGCGGCGGAATTCGATTTCGGAGTCGAGTCTGAGGATCTTCGTCGGCGCCGAGGGGTTGCCCAGGCGCCGCATGAGCAGATTGACGGCGCTCTCGCCGAGCCGGAAAGCCGGTTGGCGGACGGTGGTGATCTGGGGCTCGAACAGGTCTGAGTAGGTGAAACCGTCGAAGGCGGCGAAGGCCAGGTTTCCGGGCACCTGAAGGCCTTTGTGCTGGACGGCACGCAAGGCCCCTGCGGCCAGAAGCGTACTGCAGGCCAGGATCGCGCTGGGCTGCTCCGCGGAAGAGCTCAGCAGCTTTCCGACACGCTCAAATGTCGATGCCGCCGTGATGGTGCCTTCGCAGAGCAAGCCCTCCGGGACCTCGAATCCCCGTTCGCGCATGGCGGTGTGGAAGCCGTCATAACGCTCACGGAGGGACGAAACGCGCAGGTCCCCTGAGACGAGCAGAATCCGCTGGTGTCCTCCTGTGGTGAGGTGGTCAACGAGGGCTGCCATGGCGGATTGGTTGTTAACCCCTACCTGATCCACGTCCAGGTTTGCGAGCCGGTCCAGGAGGACGAGGGGTTTCTTCTCTTCGCGGATTCTTTCGAGCAGCCCGGCAGCCGAGCCAGCTGCCCGTGCAATAATCAGCCCATCCACGCGGCGGTCAAGCAGGGCCTCTACCGCCGAGAGCTCTCTGGCGGGATCTTCCGCCGAGTTGGCCAGCAACAGGGACAGGCCCTGCTGCGCGGCGGCTTCTTCGACCCCGTGCACCATGTCTGCGAATGCCGGCTCTCCGGCATCGGAGATAACAAGGCCGATGGAGTCGGTCCTCGTGCGCCGCATCGAACGGGCCAGTGCATCCCGCCGGTAACCCGTTGCCCGGACTGCCGTCATGACTCGGGCTCTGGTTTCCGGTTCAACGTGCCTGGTGTCGTTGAGGACGTGCGAGACAGTCGACGTCGAAACACCAGCAAGGGATGCGACATCGACGATGGTTGCCACATCGACTCCTTCCAGCGAAACGTTTGCGCGAACGTTTCGATGGTAGAGACAAACGTTTCGATGTGCAATAGCTCACAGAAAAAGAGTTTTCTCCGCTTCGTTCAGCAGTCATACTGAGGGAGTTTGCTGAGGGTTTAGGCGGAAGGCCCCGAGCCCGTGGACGCCCGGTATTCGATCGTGGGTGCAAGCCGCACTGTCGTGGGGTCGCCCGATTTGTCGGCGATTCTCTTGGTCAACAGCTCTGCTGCTGTGGCCCCGACCTGGAACGCCGGTTGGCGGACGGTGGTGAGCTGGGGCTCGAAAAGGTCCGCGTAGGCAAAGCCGTCGAAGGTAGCGAAGGCGATATCCTCCGGCATTCGAATCCCACGTTGTTGGATTTGCTGGAGTGCGGCTGCAGCGAGGACGGTGCTGCAGGCGATCACAGCCGTAGGAGGCTCGGCTGCTGACAGCGCTGCCTCGATGTCGGCGCTGGTCTTCCGGGCGTCGGGAGCTGTGACTATCAGGTGGCCGGATGGTGTGATCCCGGCTGCGGCCATCGCTTCCGTAAAGGCCTCGTGCCGTTCTTGCAGCGTGGCAACCCTGGTGTCTCCGGCGACCAGCAGAATTCTTTCGTGGCCCTGCAATACCAGGTGCTCAACCAACTCCTTGATGGGCTCGCGGTTTTCGACTCCCACCTGGTCGTAGGGGTCATCGGAGAGCCTGTCCATCAGCACCAAAGGTGTGTCGTGGTTGGCGAATTCGGAGAGGGCCTCGGGGCCGGAGCCCGCCGCGCGGGCCAGGATGAGGCCGTCCACCCGGCGCTCCAGCAGGGCCTCGACGGCCCGCGCCTCACGTTCCGGGTCTTCAGCGGAATTGGCCAGGAGCAATGTGATGCCCTGGGTTGCAGCCGTCTCTTCCACGCCTCGGATCATTTCGGCGAAGGCCGGTTCCCCGCCGTCGGAAACAATGAGGCCGATGCTGTCAGTCCTGGAGCGACGCATGGCACGGGCCAGTGCGTCCTGCCGGTAGGAGGTCTCCTCGATGGCCTTCAGCACGCGTTCCCGCGTTTCATCGCCCACATATCTGGTGCCGTTCAGGACGTGGGAGACAGTGGAGATCGACACACCGGCAAGCTTCGCCACTTTTACCATCGTCGTCATCGTCGCCGCCCTCGGTGAATCGTTTGCGCGAACGTTTCGCGTGCTCCCGGTCAGTCTACAGAGAGGAGCGCGGCCGAAGGCGGAGGCCCCGTTCTTACTGTCGCACGGCTGGACACGCTTGCCGTCAGGAGTGTTGTTGAAGGACACGGTGGCGTAGAAGTCCTTGCCCCAGTCCAGCCAGTCATGCTCCTCCATGCATGGAAGCGCTTCCGTGTCCGAGAGTACGAACTCATACGCAAGGGGATGTCCCCACCCACTGCGGTTGTAATCCACCACTCTGATAGTGGCCTGGCTGCCCCGGAATTCCTTGACGTCCCATGCGGCCCAGTCCAGGTGTTCGCTATCCGCTCCAGTGGCCGTCAGCACGGTTTGGCCATTGACCACCAGGTTCACGGTGGTTTCAGCGTTGCGGGGTTTGCAGGAACAGAGCCAAGGACCAGTACACCGTGGTCATCGTTACCCACAATATGCAGCAGGCAGCCCGCGTCTCGGACAGGACCGCCTTCTTCAACATCGCCGGAACAGGTAAGCCGGGCAAGCTGATCGAGGTCGGCGACACCCACACCATCTTCAGCAACCCGACCCAGAAGGCAACGGAAGACTACGTCTCCGGCCGGTTCGGATAGACCCCAGCCCGCCTGCTACGGCTGCCCGGAAAGTGCGGCCCGGCCGCCGTCGTCTGCTGCCGGTCCCCGAAAAGGAAACCGGCAGCAAACGGACAGTCAGTGCGGTGAGTGCAGGAGCACATTAGTCCAGCGTGAAGGTCGCGTCCTGGTAGCCGAGACCTGCACTGACGCTCTGAACCAGCATCTTGTAGTTGTAATGGCGCAAGTACCTCCCGGGGTTGGCCACAGATTCAAAGGAAACGCCCGAGCTCGAGGCCAGGCCCGCCCGCCTGTTGAAGGATGCCGCTGCAGCGAAGGACGCGCTGCCGTCGGATGCCTCCAATCGGACAGAGGTTCCCCTGTCCACTAGGTACTTGCCCGGGAAGTTTGCGGATTCCAGCGAAACCGAGGTTCCTCCCGCAAGACCCGTGGTGAGGTTGAACTGCGAATCTGCAAGAAGCGTCACGTCCGCGTCGAGGCGAGCCTCGTTGAGGTAATGGCGGACGCACCGGTTCGGGAAGTTAAAGGACATCAGCCGAAAGGGCAAGGGCCCGTTCTTCAGCGGAATTCCCAAGTTGGGCGTACCGTCTGCATTCCAGTAAACCTTCTGCACCCTCGTATGCCGGTTTTGGTCGTAAAGCGGCTCCCCGCTGATGTCCCGGTAGTCACGGGAGTGGTACACGAGGATGTCAGACACTCCGTCTTCTGCGACTGTAAACGAATTGTGTCCCGGCCCGTATTGGCTCGTTGCCTCCGAGGATTTGAAGACCGGGTTGGGAGATTTGGTCCACGACGCCGGGTCCAGCAAGTCCGCTGTCGCGGATGCCGTAAGCAGGCCCATGCAGTAGTTGGCATCGGTGGCACTCGCAGAGTAGGTGCAGAAAACGCGGTTGTTGCGGATGATCACCGCAGGCCCCTCGTTCACAACATGACCCACACGTTCCCAAGCAAGCGTCGGAACGGAGATACGGGCTTGCGGTCCGGTCAGGGTGGCGGGGCCGCTCATACGCGAGATGTAGAGGTTGGTGCCCTGGCCGACTGCTGCTTCCTGCTGGGCCCACACCATGTAGCGCTGGCCGTTGTGCACGAACGTTGTTGCATCCAGGGAGAACGTATCCCAGGCGGTGAAAATTCGTCCCAGTACAGACCATGTGGAGGTCATGGCGTCCGGACCACTGGACTGCAGCACGTAGGGGCGGACTCGGAAAGGCTCAGCGGATGTCCCGGCCGCAAAATACATGTACCAGCGATCATTGAAAAAGTGCAGCTCGGGTGCCCAGATATGTCCGCCCATGGAACCTGCAGAGCGGGTCCAGAGTACCTTTTCCGTGGCAGTACCGAGCCCGGCGAGCGTGGATGCAGAGCGAATCACCAGGCGGTCGTATTCCGGCACGGAAGCCGTGAAGTAGTACCGCCCGTCTGTGTGGCGCATGATGTGCGGGTCTGCCCGCTTCAGGATCAACGGGTTCGTCTGGCTGACAGCAGCGGCGAAGGCAGTTGTGGCGCCTGCCAGGGCGAGTGGCGGAAATGCGGCGGCAGCAGCTGCTGCGCCAAGGCCGGTGAGGATTCCCCGGCGGCTGATCCGGGGTGTTGCCTGAGGAGTAGACATGGGACTTCTTTCTTGGAGGTAGCTACTTGCTTGAGAGTGCGATTGCTTCATCGCTGGTAAGTGCCCGGTTGTAGATGGCAAATTCCCTGATCTGGCCGGAGAAGTATTTGTCGGCCGAATACACGGAACGGCCGATGTAGTTCGCCTTCGTGAGGCCACCCCCGATGTCACGCGGATCTATGGTTACTCCGCTCGCCTGTGAAACCTGTACGCCGTTGCTGTAGATGGTGGCCACGTCGCCTTTGAGGGTGTAGACCAAGTGCTGCCATGTCCCGCGGGGGAGCGCGGCCGTGCCGCTGACGCTCTGTTCGGTGGCCCAGTTCCCGGTGGCGATCGCGTTCTTGTAAGTTGAGTTGCCTGTCGCGAAGAGGTAGCCGTTGCCGACGCCTGAAGAGTTGGTGTTGCCTATTCCGTAGAGGAAGTAGCTTCCGCTTTGGGCAGCGTCCACAAAGACGTCCGCTTCGACGGTCACGTCCACCATGCCGGCCAGCAGGTTATCCGGAAGGTCAACGTGGCCGTCGGTGCCGTTCAGCTTCAGGGATCCCCCCGTCTGCCACGTGGTTCCACCGACAGCCGTGGCGTTGAGGCCGTTGCCCGAGGAGTCGGTGACGGTGGTTCCGGTGGTCTGGTTGAAGGAGTACCGCAGGATTTCACCGTTGGTGTTGCCCGATTTCGGGGCGGGCTCCTTCTTGAGCGCTGTCAGTTCGGCTTGCGTGACCGGGATGACCGTCCCGTGCCGCGGGCTGGCCGGAAGCTTGTAGGACGCCGGTATCTTCCAGTTCGGATTTTCCAGGCTGGTGCTCTCCAGCGGAATGTAGCCGCGGCCACCGAATTCGTCCACGAAGAGGTACCACTTGTTTTCGATGTTGGATTTGAAGGCCGTGGGGCCTTCAACCGCCTTGGTGCCGGCGTCCCTGCCAATGCAGGAGTCCATCAGGGTCCAGTTTTTGGGGGAGGTGGTGGGAAGGTCAACAGCCGTGAGGTTGCTTGACCGCTCCTGCATGATGTCAGTGCAGCCCGAGGCGCTTCCTTCGTCCTTGGTGAAGCGGTAGTAGAAGTTGCCTTCTTTAAGCACGGTGGAGTCGATGACGGAACTCCCCGGGTCAACCCAGATCTGGGGTGTGGAGAAGGTCACGAAGTCGCGTGTGGTGGCATACATCATCTTGTTGTAGGTGCTGCCCGTATGGTTCACGTCCGATTCGGCGTACAGCTTTGAGGCCCAGAAGACCACGTAGGCACCAAGGGAAGGATCGTAAACGGCTTCGGGAGCCCACAGGTTGCCGGCTGTGTCCGGCGCCAGTTTCACATGTCTTTGGGCGGACCAGGTGACAAGGTCTGTGGATTCCCAGACTTCCAGGAACTTGCTTCCGGTGCGCTGGGAAGCATCCCAGGTGGTCCCGCTGCCGATGGAAAGGTCGGTCGCGATCAGGTAGAACTTATCGCCTTCCGGGGACCGGACCATGAACGGGTCGCGAAGGCCCTTGGTTCCCTCGGTGGAGGTAAGGACGGGTTCGCCGGCGTTGGCTTCGGTCCAGTCCAGGGCATTGTTTCCGTTGCTGGCTGCGAAGTAGATGTTTTCGCCTGCGATGGAGTTCCCGGTGAAGTAGCTGAAAGCGTATCCGGCGAAGGGTGCGAGGACTGCCGCTGCCCGCACGCGGGCCACAATCGTCTTGGTGGCCTGGGCAGAGCCGGAAGTTACTTCGGCCGTCAGGGTAACGTCGGTGCCGGTGGCAGGACGGGTGACCACTCCAGTGGTGGATACCACCGAGGGATTCGAGGAAGTCCAGGTCACGGGCAAGCCCTGGGCAGATGAAGGTAGCGTGAGATTCCCACGCACATCACTGGCGTTGACTACAGTGATTGAATTCGCCGCATCCGTTGCCCGGCTTTGGTCGGTGGGGGAAAGCGCGGTCACCTCCTGCTGGGTGAGGGCGGCGTTGTAGATCCTGAAGTTCCGGACGCTGCCTTTTAGGTACTTGTCGGCGGAATACAAGGACCGTCCGATCCAGTTCGCCGTGGTGGTGCCGCCGCCGATTGAACCCGGCGTGATAGTGACCCCGGTCTTTCGATTGACTTCCACTCCGTCGAGGTAAAGGACAGCTGTGCCGGCGGACAGCGTGTAGGTGAGGGTTTTCCAGGCACCACGAGGAAGAGCCTGCGGGCTTGTCACGGTCTGTTCCGTTGACCAGTTCCCAGTGGCGATGCTGGTGCGGTAGTTGTTCCCGGTGGTGAAGAGGTAGCCGTTTCCTGCTCCGTTGGTGGAGTTCCCGAGGCCGTAAATGAAATAGGGATTTTGCTGGTCGGCATCGATCAGGACTTCGGTGCTGACCGTGACGGCGCTCAGGCCCGAGAGGATGTTGTTTGGAAGCTGGACGTAGTCATTTACACCGTCCAGCTTTACTCCAGCAGGGCCTGAGGGGGCGGCCCCATTGACCAGCGTGCCGTCATTTCCTTTGCCGGACGAGTCAATCACCCGGGTGCCCGCTGCTTCGTTCAGTTGGTATTCGAGGACCAGGCGGCTGTCCGCCGCGGTGGCCATGCTTGGCAGGGAAGTTCCGTGGACCAGGAGCCCCAGCAGGATGCCTCCTGCGAGGCGGGAGCGTAAACGTCGTCTTTGTCGCATTCATTGCTACTTTCCGTGCTTGCGGACTGGCCTTGGCCGTGAAGGGGAAGGTCCAGATCGCATGGGTGGCGCCCACCGGACGGTGGTCCGGTCGGCTGGGAAAAACTTTTGAGCATGCGGCAGCCAAGTATGGATGGCTGGTGCCGAGTGGGTTTCAGTCGTTGACTGAAGGGTGTCCTTGACTGGGGAGCCTGACCGAACGGACTCCGTGACTGAACGGAAGGGCCGACGGCGCCCTGCCGCCTTACCAACGCCCGTCGTCGTCGAGAAGGCGTTATTTCAGAGCATCCTGTCTCGGATTACGAGACAAGTTCACTATCATTTACTGGACAATCAAGATGCCTGAAAAAAATTGTTAGGGCTAACATAGGCTGGATTAGAGTATTTATGAAGACTCTGGATCCGTCAATAGCGGTCATTGAGAACACGCTTTCGGGGGCATCCTGAAGGCCGCTAGCTGCCTCGAAGCGGGGATAGCGCCAGCGCCAGAACCACGGCAGTGGCTGCGGTAACGATCGGCGTGAGCACCCAAAAGGACAGGATTCTCAGAACCACACGGCGGTTGGTGTCCGGGAACGGCTGGTTGCTCCCTGCACCCAGGGTCGCGGTGGTCACCGTGTGGGTGGTGGAAATGGGCCAGTGGAGCCCGATGGCGCCCAGCAGCAGGATCAGTGAGCTGCAGATCTGGGCCACAAACCCACGGAGAGGGTCAATTCTCGCCATGCGGTAACCGATGGTGTGGGAGATGCGCCAACCTCCCGCGAGTGTCCCGGCGGTCAGCATTGCGGCAGTCAGCAGAGCCACCCAACCCGGCAGGGTGGTGCCGTCGGACATCCCGGAAGCCAGCAACGCTAGGAGCAGCACGGCGCTGGTGCGCTGCCCGTCTTGAAGGCCGTGCGCGAAGGCAACTGCTCCGGCAGCAACGGACTGGATCCGGCGGGAGCGGCTGTTGACCACATTTGGCGGGGTATAGCGGGCGGCCCAGGTTGCCGGCCACACCAAAAGGTAGGCGCCGGCAAACGCGATGATGGGTGAAATCAGCAGTGGCAGCACCACTTGGAACAGCATGGAGTTGTCCACCCCGCCGACGCCGGGGCCTCCCAGAACGAGGCTCGCCAGCCCTGCTCCGGCCAGCCCTCCCACCAGTGCGTGGGTGGATGAGGACGGTATGCCTCGCCGCCACGTGTAGAGGCCCCATAGGACGGCGCTGATGAGTCCTGAGAGCAGGATGGTTAGTCCGCCGTCCCCGCTGGGGACCGTCACCCAGGCGTGGCTTACGGTCAGGGCGAAGGCGGCACTCAAGGCGGCGCCAATAAAGTTGAAGAAAGCAGCGAGCAGAACCCCTACAGTGGGAGTCAGTGCCCGGGTACGGACGGCCAGCGCCACGGAGGCCGAGGCATCGCGGAAACCGTTGAGGAAGGCGAAGGTCCCGGCGAACAGGACCACCAGCGTGAAAAAGACCCCCGTCACCTCAAGATTCCTTGACGATGATGCTGCCTACCTGGGTGGCGACACGGCGCATGTCCTTGGTGACATCCACAAGCTGGGTGGCGACGTCGCGATTGCGGGCGTACTGCGCGGCCTTCATGTCCTTGAGCATGTCGGCCACCCAGACGCGGTGGGTTCGTTCAGCCCGCTTTGCCAGGCGGAGGATCTCGATCCAGTAATCCTCAAGATCGTCGAGATTATTTAGTCCCCGCATGGCCTCCACGGTGAGCTCGGCCTGCCGGCTGATGATCTCCAGCTGATCCGCAGCCCGCTTCGGCAGGCGGTCAAGCTTGTACAGGGCCACCAGCTCCGCGGCGGCGTCGAGCTTTTCGATGGCTTCATTGAGATACCGGGAGAGGGCGTACATGTCCTCACGGGGAAGCGGGTTCACGAAGCTGGTGCGCATGTGGGTCAGGAGTGCGAAGTGCAGTTCCGCTGACTTTGCCTCGTGATTATGCATGTCTTCCACAAGCCGGCCATGCTCCGCCGCTGGCGTTCCGAGGATTTCCGCCATGGTTCCGGTCGCCAGGACGATCTGGCGGGCCATCTGTGCGAGGAGGTTCAGCCCGGCGGGCTCCTGGGGGAAAAGGCGCAGTTTCACGTGGGTTTTCCGGTCTTGGGGAGGAACTGACAGGGCTGTTTATCTGGAGGTGGAACATAGTGGCGGATGCGGACACAAAAGTGGCGCCGAACCGGATACGCCTCTCGGCGGTAGGCCGCTCTAGGCGGCTGAATGTTGAAGCCCGGGGGTTTCGCGGTTCGGCACCAGTCTCAGTGTTCTACGTTGCCCCAACCAAGTCAACATTGACAGTAAGGGCGTACCGTGGCAGGCTCACAGCCCCGATATCGAGGTCCTTCAGCTAACCTGCAGCGGCCTTTGCCTTCAGTCCAGTTCGCCGAGGCGCCAGGCATTCGCGGCGTGTTCCAGGTCTTCTGCAGTCTTTACCAGCAGGTGTGAATTCCTGGTCAGTTTCGATGCATGCCCCTCGTTGCTGTGCTCGGCATTGTCCGCCAGGGTGGCCTGACCAAGGGCTACCACGCGGCAGAAGGCAGCGGAACGTTCCAGCGCGACGTCGAACTCGCCGTCGAACGCTCCCGACAGGATGGCGTCAGCCATTTCCTTCAATTCCTGGGCTCCCGGAGGTTCAGCAGCGCCCGCCACTACGTTCGATACTTGTGCAGTATCCTTGCCCGCCCGGAAGTAAAGGGAGATCCTCTCCGGATCCTGAATGGTGGCCGCGCGCAGGGCATAAAGCCGCCATAATGCTCCCGGCAGGGAGCGTGCCGGGCTTTCCGCCCACATCTCGGCTATGGCTTCCAGGCCCTGTTCATCTGCCAGCTTGACCAGCCTCCGGGTGATCTGGGGGTCATCGCTGTCCCGGCCATGCTGCACCAGCGCCTGGGCAGCGAGATGGGCCGCTTCGGAGACGCGCGCCGGATCCGCGCCGCCAGCGAACGGCTCGAAATCGATGGGAGCGAAGGGCTTCGGCTTATGGTGCCTGTTCGCTCCGCCGTAGTGGCTGGATCCCGCTTGCTCGTTCATGCCCCCCACGCTACTCCTGTGGCGTATGGGAAATCGAGCATGGCCTAAACAGGTTTCCCTTGCCAGGCAAGGGAACGGGAGTGCTGCCCGTTTCGATGGTTCCCTGCTGGCTCAACGTTCGGCTGGCGTCGTCATTTGGGCAGGGAACCGCCGAAATGGCGCAGAGGCAAGCACGACGGCGTGCGCCCGGTCGCGTCAAAGCAGCCACAAGTCTGGGGTACAGTGTTAACGTCCAGAAATGGAATGGGCTGATGACCGTTTTGCGGTCGTTGGTTGGGGCCTTTAGCTCAGTTGGTAGAGCATCGGACTTTTAATCCGTGGGTCGTGGGTTCGAGCCCCACAGGGCCCACTCTTTTAGCGAAGAGTGGAAAACCCCCGGCATCCTGTCAGCAGGAGGCCGGGGGTTTTTTGTCGCTTCTGTCCTGAGAGGTCATCTGAAGTGCTCGCGGATCGCGGAGACCCCGCGCCATCAACGGCGACATCCTCTTCACCGATGGAGCCAACGACGACGCTGAGTCACTCGAACTTGATCAGCTGCTGGAGACTTTGCAGCGTGAACGGGATCCGGCGAAGCCGGTGGTGATCGTCACCATCGGCATTACCGAGGATGCTGACGCCAAAACACTGCAGAAAATCTCTGCAGCAACGGGTGGAACAAGCTACGTGGCCCGGGCGCCCCAGGATATCCCCAGTGTTTTTGCTGACGCACTTCTGGCGCGGCGGAAATAGATACTGTGTAAGCAGCCGTGGGCCATAGGATATGGATCAATACTCTCCCAGTGGAAAGGTCCCTTCGTGGCGAACACCAACGGCCGGCGGCTGCCGCGCCTTGAGGACGTAGCGGAACTGGCTGGTGTTTCGCACCAGACAGTTTCCAGGGTGGTCAATAACCATCCCAATGTCAGCAAGGCAACCCGGGCCCGCGTGGAGGTAGCCATTTCGGAGCTCGGCTACCGCCGGAACTCCGCCGCGCGGAGCCTGGTGACCCGCCGTTCCCAGACCATTGGAGTATTGGGGAGCGAACTGTCCCAGTATGGTCCCGCCAATACCATCCTGGGCGTTGAGCAGGCGGCCCGCGACGCCGGATATTTCGTCAGCATTGCCGCCCTTAAAACGGTCAACCGGGAAACCATCTCCGACGCCCTCAGGCATTTCCAGGACCAGTCCGTCGATGGAATCGTGGTGGTGGTGCCGCACTCGGAAACACTGCACGCTTTGGACGAGATGGATCTTCGCGTTCCCGTCGTGGCTGTGGGCTCCCTCGGAAACGACAGCGTGAGCGGCGTCATGGTGGACCAGAAGCGCGGCGCAGAGCTCGCCGTCAGGCATCTCATCGACCAGGGCCACAGCCGCATCGGCCACATTTCCGGCCCGCAGGACTGGATCGACGGCGCCGCGAGGGCCGAGGGCTGGAGCCAAACACTGCGTGCGGCCGGCTTGGAGGACGACCTCATCGCGGAAGGCGACTGGAGCGCAGGCAGCGGCTACGAAATCGGCCGAAAACTGGCTGAGAAACGCTCAGCCACTGCCATCTTCGTGGGAAATGACCAGATGGCCCTCGGGCTCTTGCGTGCCTTCAGCGAGGCAGGAGTCAGCGTGCCCGGAGACGTATCCGTGGTGGGCTTTGATGACCAGCCGGAGGCAGCGTACTTTGTCCCGCCGCTGACCACCGTGCGCCAGGACTTCGAAGAACTCGGCCGCCGCTGCGTTGATGCCATGGTGGGCGAAATCGAGCAAGGGGCCGAGGTCAGCGGCGTCGTCGTTACTCCCGAACTGGTGATCCGCAAAAGCACGGCCGCTGTCGCAGCAGTGCTGCAGAGCTAGTCAGCTACCTTTCCCGCGCGCACACCTGCCCGAGGCCGTCCAACCCGCCCGAACCACCCGCGCGAATCCAGGCCAACCGGGAGCAGACGCCCTCAATCTCCTCGAATCTGAGGGAGTCACCTGCCAGTTCGCGCGGGGAATCCGACAGCTGCCGCCTCGTCGAAAGCATCCAGGCAGCGAGTCAAAGCCGCGAGTGGGTCCAGGCCATAGCTGCCGTCACCGAAAAGCTCGAATGTCATCGAGTCTGCATAGCCGTGGAGCCCCAGATGGCGCAGGACGCCTGGTAGATCCAAACTGCCATCTCCCCACGCCAGATGGCCGGCAGGCTTACCGTCCACCAGATGCACATGACGTAACCGGCCGTCGAGCAGCGCTGTGTAGTCGTTCACCTCATCTCCGGCAACTGCCATTGCGACAGTATCGAGCACTCCCCCCAATCGAGGGGACCCAACGTCGCTGATCATCTGATGCAGCTCCGCCACTGTAGTAACCAGGTTTGATTCGGTGCGTTGCAGGGGCTCCAGCACACAGTCCACTCCCAAGGAGGATGCTCGTGCGGTGATTCGTTGCAGGCTTTCGACGGACCGCCCCCATGCAACCATCCGGTCTTCGTCTTCATAGCCGCGGCCGCTGGTCAGGAAAAGCAGCGGCGACTCAAGCTCGCTGCAGATTTCAGCGGCGCGCAGGAATAGTTGCACACTGTTCTTCCGCAGCCGTGAGCCACCGGAAGCGATATTCACCGGATAAGCCACTTGCTCCGGCGTTAAACAGACGAGGGAGAGCCCGCGCTCACGAAGTTTCCGTCGCAGGGCGCCAACCTGGGACGGACCTGCGTCTGGAACATGAAGGTGCGGGGCTACGCACCATAGCTCTATTTTCTGCAGGTCCAGCTGGACCATGTCATCCAGGCAACGTTCAAGAGTATGGTGCTGATAGGAAAAGTTTGAGCCCGAAATCTGTGCTCGACTGATGCCTTGCATGCCTTGCCTTTCTTCTTCTCGCGAACGGTCCTATTTGCCCACTCCGTCGGCCAGCCCGCGGATGAAATAGCGCTGTCCCACGAAGAAGAGCAGGATCACGGGAGCGGCGGCAATGACCATCCCTGCAAATACCACCGGGTAATCCGTTCCATGCTTGGACATGAGGTTGGTAAGCCCCACCGGAAGGGTTTGCAGTGCCCCGCCGCTGGTGAAGATCATCGCGAAGAGGTACTCGTTCCAAGTGAAAAGGATGTTCAGCAGCACGGTGGAAACAATGATGGGCCGGCACATGGGGAGGATAATCTGCCAGAAAGCCCGACACTTGGACGCTCCATCCACGGCCGCTGCCTCGTCAACCTCCGCCGGCAGGTCCATCATGTAGGCCCGGATCAGGAAGGTGGTGAACGGAACGCGGAAGGCCGTGTAGAGGATGAGAAGCGCCCAAAAGCTGTTGTAGAGCCCCATAGCCTGGAACATCTTCACCAGTGGAATGAGCGCCACGGTTGGAGCGAGCATCAGCCCGGCGAGAATAAGGATGAGCACCGTACGGCTGAATGGAATGTTTACCTTCGTCAGTCCGTAGGCCGCCCACGCGCTAATGAATACAGTTGCGATAGTGGAGGCCACGGTTACCAGCACGCTGGTGGTGAGATAGTCACCCACTCCCTGGTTCCAGGCCGTCACATAGTTTTCCCACCGCCAGGCCACGGGTGGGGCGAACGGGTTTCCGAACAGCTCCGCATTGGACTTCACCCCGTTCAGCAGCATCCACAGCAAGGGGTAGATGACGACTACTGCCAAGGCCAGGAGAAAAGCCCGGACAAACACCCGGCCGAGAATCAGAAGTAGAGACGTGCGGGTTACCATTCCACCCTCCTGCGTTTGGACAAATGGAGCTGAAGTACCGCGAGCACAAGCGTGATAACAAATAGAGCCGTGGCTATCGCTGCTGCATAGCCAAAGTCGTTGCGGACAAAGCCACTCCGGTACAACCAGGTGCCCAGGACTTGGCTTGAATTGTTCGGGCCGCCGGTGGTCATCACCATGACTTCGTTGAATACCTGGAAAGACCCTGAGACGGTAACGATCATCATCAGGCTGCTCATTTCGCGGACGAGGGGCAGCGAAATGGAGAAGAAGCGCTGGATCGGGCCGACGCCATCGATCGAAGCTGCCTCATACAGCTGAGTCGGGATCCGCTGCAGTGCCACGGCGAACAGCAAGGTGCAGTATCCAAACCCTTGCCACTGGCTCATGGCGATGATCCCGTAGATCGCAGTGTTTTCCTGGCCGAGCCAGGCCTGAGTGAAGTTTCCCAGGCCCAGGTTTGTGAGCGCGGCGTTCAGGATGCCCATTTGTGGCTCGTAGATGAAGTAGAAAAGCAGTCCTGCGACGGTGAGGGATACAGCCGAGGGTACAAAATAAACCGCCCTGAGGATGCCCCGCATACGTGGGCTGCGCAGTCCTTCAATCATCGCCGCAAGAATGAGGGCTCCAAACACCTGGAAGACGATCGAGATCGCGGCATAGATAGTGTTGTTGAGGAGTGACTTCCAGAAGATCGGATCGTTGAGCATCTTCACGTAGTTGTCTGCCCCGACAAAGGTTTGGCGGCCGCTGTAGATGTCCCACTTCAGCGTACTGAAAGCCAGGTTCTGCACAAGCGGCAGGTACGCGAAGACGCACAGGAGCACGACGGCGGGAAGCACCCACATGACGCCGCGCCACCGCCGTGGAAGTACTTTCCTTACCGGTTGCCGGGCAGGAAGCCTGTTCGGTCCCGGCCGGGAGGCCGGCGATACCGGCCTCCGGGCAGTATTGGAGACTGTCATCGCACCGCCCGCTACTTGGCTGCGGTGGAGGCAGATTGGACGGAAGCGAGGACCTGCTCGGGGGTTTGAGCCCCGGTGACCAGCGCTTCTCCTCCCGCGAGCCAAGCGTCGGCGACGTCGGGAACCGTGACTGAGTCAAGCCAGATGATGGCATCCGAGGCGTCATTGACCTGCTTGATGCCGGCGATGACCGGGCGGCTGGAGTTCTGTTCCGAAACGGCTCCCTTCACTGCACTCGGCTGACCGTAGGGGGGAGAGGACAACTTCATGGCATTTTCGGTGCTCGTGGCGAATTTCATGAAGTCCGCAGCGAGGGCAGCGTTCTTGGACTTTGCATTGATGATGTAGCCCTCAGGGGAACCTTCAATGGCCTTGGTATCTCCCTTGGCGCCTTTTGCCGCGGGAAGCTTGAAAATCCCCAGACCGTCCTTCTTCAACTGCGATTCTTCAGAGGCCGTGGTGTCGAACTCCAGGATTTCCTGGTAATACATGCCCGCTTTGCCCTCGGCCAGCGCCTGCTGAGCTGTGGTGTACAGCACGCCGTTGGAGTCCTTGCCGCTTCCAGTGCACTCATTTACCAGGGTGGTGAACTGTTCCATGGCCGTTATGTAACCCTTGTCCTCAAGCTTGGCTGTCTGTGGATGGAAGTCGGCTTCCAGCACGTCCGCGGGAACCTCGTAGGCGAACAACTGCTGCAGGTAGTGCAGTCCCGGCCAGCCATCCTTGTTTCCGAACGAGATGGGCTCGTAGCCTGCGTCCTTGAGGACGGAACAGGATGAAATGAGTTCCTCGAAGGTCGACGGCGGTGTCAGGCTCAATTTGCTGAAAATCTTTTCGTTATAGCCCATGAATTTGCCGTTGTTGTAGAGAGGAACGGCAAAGTACTTGTTGTCCTTTTCAAACGCTTTCAGCGCCGACTCACCGAAGGTGTCTCCCCATTCCGTGCCTGGTGCGATTACTTCGGTCAGGTCGGCGGCCAAGCCTCCGTCGATGAAATTGTTTGCCCAGTTTCCGGCCCAGGTGAAGTAGATGTCTGGTAAGGCCTGGGATGCGGTCAGGGTCTTGGTCTTGTCCTTGATGCTCTGATCGGTCTCTTGGATCAGTTCGAAAGACACGTCCGGGTGCAGCTTCCTGTACTCCGCGGACACCTCCTCGAAGTAAGGCTCGAGGGGGTCTCCGCCAAATTTGGTGAGGATGCTCAGGGTGCCCGAATATTCCGGTTCCTTGCTTAGGTCCAGCGGCGCTGAAGCCGGCGAATCTCCGCAACCGGACAGGACCAGAGCCGCGCCCGCGAAAAGGGCTGTCCTAACGTGGGTGCTCTTACGCATTCGTTCCTACTTTCGCTAGGGTCCTGAAGCGGAAGCCGCCCCAAGAGATTGAGGGAACGAGTGGACCCCTCATTGGATCTGTGGTGACAGCGGACCACTACTTCGTTTGTGGTGCACCGTGATACCGGTACCACAGTGAATCACACATGATGAATTGGGGGAAGAGGCCAGTCCTAAAAAGTCGGTCTGCTTGATGGACCGGTCCTGCGAGCCGGGAGGTGTTACAGACAGGCAAGCCGCGGTTAACGTGCGGGGGCAGGCCCATCAGAGGCCCGCGAGATGAGCCGTGAGGGCAGCACATGCCGTTCGAGGGAAGACGACTCGCCGTCGATGCGCAGAAGCAGCTGTTCCGCAGCCAGTGCCCCCAAGCGGCGCATCGGTTGTTCGATAGTGGTCAAAGGCGGTTCCATGACAGCAGCCCAGGCGCTGTCGTCGAATCCGATCAGGGAGATGTCTTTGGGCATCCGCAGATTACGCGCCCGTATGGCTTGAAGCGTGCCTAGAGTTGCTTCAGTCTCAGTCGTAAAGACCGCGGTGGGCGGATCGGCGAGGGCCAGCATTCCCGTCATTGCGCGGGCGGCCTGCTCTTGATTCTTCAGGACGTGGGTCACCAAGGCGGTGTCGAATGGAATCCCCGCATCCTGGAGGGCGTCGAGATATCCCCGGAGGCGTTCGCCGTCGCTCCACAAGGATCCGTCGAGGATCCGGTGCATGTGCTCCAGATCCGTCGCCGGGCTCAAGGTTGCCGGACCCCAAGCAAAAGCAATACGCCGGTGACCGTTTCTGATTAGTGACTCTACGGCGGAACGGGCCGCCTCACGGTTATCGATCACCACGGAGTCGGCATCCAGTTTGTCAACGAGGCGGTCGATCAAAACCATGGGAATCCCTCGCTGGATCGCGGCCGAAAGGTGAGTAACGTCGTCGCCTCGTCCTGCCGCGGAGGCGACGACAAGTCCGTCTACCTGTTTTGCGATAAGTACGTCAATGGCATCACGCTCAAGGGCAAGTTTTTCATCCGTGCTGAGAATGATGGCGTCGTACCCGCTGCGCTTGGCGGTTTCTGAAATGCCCCGAAGCACGCCGGAAAAGAAAGGGTTGCCGACGTCGGCCAGGACGATGCCGAGGGTCTTGGTAATACCCGTGGTCATGCTGCGAGCCAAGGTGTTGGGCCGATAACCCAGCCGCTCTGCTGCAAGCATCACCCGCGCGCGGGTGGCGTCGCTAACGGAGCCGTAGTTGCCAAGGGTGCGGGCGACGGTTGCCCTACCCACCCCGGCCGCGGCCGCCACTTCGGAGATGGTCGGAGCAGCCGTATGGTGCTGACGTTCCGACGACATCCGATGTACCCCTTCTGCGGTTGGAACGTTGCGTACGTTCCCATTTGCTGAACTGCCTGTATCAGATCCTAGTTGGTGCGCCGACCGCACGCCCGTATCCGAAGGCGCCCTCGGCATAACACTGCTCGGCCGCTACTTCAGCTGCCAGTGCCAGCGCCCGGCGCAGTGCTGGTTCCCGAGGTTGGTTGCTGCGGTTCCACCCCTCACGGAGCAGACTGACGGTAAGTCCGGTGAGGAAAGCATCCCCGCAGCCCATGGTGTCGACAAACCGGTCCGGTTCAGTGGGGGCGGCCTTTTGAAGGTAGAACTTGGCACCGTCATAGAAAAGGGCCCCCTTATTGCCGCGGGTTCCTAGTGCCAGGCAAGCTCCGGCGGCGGAAACGCGAAGGAGTTCGTCTGCGGCGTCCTGATCCGGCAAATCGCCGAGTGACAACAGGGCAAGGTCGATAAAGGGAGCGGTCTGAGCGAAGTAGGCGTCGGTGCGGTGCTCGGGTTCGGACGAGTAGTCAAAGGAGATCAGGGTCCCCGCCCTGCTCAGCTGCGGTAGTTGTGATTCTGAGGCCGAATAGACGCTGGAGTGCACGAGGTCGACGGTAGCCAAATAGCGCAGGTCGTCCGGCGACAGAACGAATGGATGACTGAGGGTGACCCCGCCGTCGTTCCAGCCCAGGAAAACACGGTCACCATTAACCGCCCTGATGTCCGTGACGCCGTTCAGGCCCTCGCGCACAATGCAGCGATCCAGCTCGACCCCGCAGTCAACCAGGGCGGCACGCACAAAGTCCCCCAGCGCATCGGATCCGAAGACACCCATATATGCGGATGGCACTCCGAGCCTGCGGGCAAAGACGGCGAAGTTTGCGCAGTTTCCGCCCGGGTACATGACCTGCCGGTCAACGAAACGGTCGACGATGTTGTCACCGAAGCCCACTACTTTCATGGTGTTCCTGTCTCGACGCCGCGGGCCCGGAAGGAGAGGGCCCGCGGCAGGGATGCCCGCAGGCTGTTGGCGGCGGCGGGTGATTACTCAGTACTCGACGACGCGGTAATACCGGCGGAGTTCAAGGGAATGGTTACGGACTCGCTCGAGGTGTTTACTGATGCGTTCCGTGACTGTGTCCAGAACCAGCGGGGCGAGCAAGCCGCGGAAGCGCGGGCTGATTCCCGGAAGCGCATAGTCTTTGGTGTCCAGCAGTGTGGTGTTCTTGCTGTAATTCTCCGCGAATTTGACCACGCGCTCCATGAGTGGCCGGCTCTCATCTTCCCCAAGGAACAGGAGCAGGCTGGTGTCTTCTTCGATGAGTTCAAGCGAGCCGTGGAAGAACTCGGCCCCATGCACCCGTGTGGTGCGCAGCCATTGCATCTCTTCCAGGATGCACATGGAGTAGAGGTAGGTGAAGCCCCAAAGGTTTCCCGCTCCCACCAGGAAGTGGTAGTCGGCGTCCTTGTTCCTCTCGGCAAAACTCTCAGCGGAGGGTTCAGCCTGTCGTGCAACTTCAACCAGGAGCTCGGGGATGCTCTGGAGCTCGCTGGCGAACTCCTCATAGCCCTCAAACTCTCCGCGTGCCGAGAGGAGCCGGGTGGAGAGCAGCAACATTGGAATGTCGAACGGCCAGGTCTTCGGTTCCGTTATCAGGGCCACGTCGAGGGCCTTGGCGAATGGGCTGTCACCGAATCCAGTGAATCCGATCGTGTAAGCACCGCGAGCCCTGGCATAATCAATGGCTTCAATAACGTCCTCTGTGGTGCCCGAAACCGAGGCGAACACTGCAACTGAGCCAGGACCGAAGGCCGGGTCCTGCGTTAGCATGAGCTCCTTTCCGATGGCCGCACGCACCGGCAGGGTGGACCTGGAGCGAATCAGGTGCTCGTAGGGCAGCATTGCAGCGTAGGTCCCCCCGGCGCCGATGAGGAACAGGTTCTCAAACCCGCGTTCCTGGAGGGCGTCTGCAAGTTGCTCGATCTGGCCTTGCAAAGCCAGGGCGCTACGAGTTTGCGTGAGGAATTCCTCTTCTTTGAAACCAAGCACAGGTGGTCCTTTCGTCATCTTGGGAGTCGGCACCGATACTGGTTGGTACCGGTATCACAACTGCCCACATCGTTTCACGGGATGCGACGTGCGTCAATGGGTTGAAGATGAGGGGCCACGAAGTGGCAAGCCGATGCCCTCAGATTTGGGGCAAAGTCGGATGGTCGTAGCAACGCTCTGCTTGCCGGAGCGTTTGATGGTCAACTAGGCCGCAGAGGGTATGGGTGCGTCACACGGATGGATAGCCACAGCGGTGATCCGGGAAGTGGGAACCTCCCGGATCACCTGCGCCGCTTGGTAACCTGGGACCGCGGCGGGGTCAGCGGGTCAAGACGTCAACTTGAAGGTGGCGGCTGCCCTTTGGCTGCTGCCGACCTTCGACACCGTCAGGACGCCTTGGTTAAGGCACAGGTAGGAACCCGGGATGTCCACTGATTCGAAAGAGAAACCCGCGCTATCCGACAAGCCCTTCTGCTGGACGAAGGCGGAGGAGGCGCCGGGGGCGGATGCAATGACGAGGTTTCCACCCTCGATCCTCAGGCAGCGTCCCTTGGTCAGGACGGGTTCAATCAGGACGGAGTTCTTCTTCGCATAACCCGGGAGAATCCGGAACTGAGAGGCAGCCAGGGATGGTGTTGCGGAGGCTGTGACGGTGGTTCCGTCATGGGCAAGGTACAGCTCAGGAGCTTCGGCTGGTTGCCACCGGGACGGCAGCGGGCCATCGCCGACGGGAACGCCGAACTGGGGCGAGCCGTCGGCGTTCCAGTGCAGGCGCTGCACCCGGGCATGCCGGTTGGGATCGTACAAGGGGTCACCCGTAATGGCCCGGTAGGACCTGGCGTGGTAGACGATTACATCATTGCCTGACTCGTCCACAGTGAACGAATTGTGGCCGGGCCCGTACTGCTTGGTCGCATCGGAGGTGGTGAATACCGGCGTCGGCGTTTTGATCCACGACGCCGCATCAAGCAGATCTGCGTCCTCGTCCGCGGTCAGAAGGCCGATGCAATAGTTGGCATCGGTGGCGCTGGCGGAGAAGGTCAGGAAGATCCTGCCGTTCCGTTTGATGACGGCTGCGCCTTCGTTAACACGGAAGCCCCGGGTCTCCCAGTCCAACGTGGGCACGGCGATGCGGACGGGCGTGCTTGAAAGCGTAGAAGGCGAGCCCATGCTGGAGATGAAGAGGCTGGAGTTCACCCCGGCATCCGCCTGGGCCCACACCAGGTATCGTGTACCGGCGTGTTCGAAGGTGGTGGCATCCAGGGAGAAGGTGTCGGCATGGGTGAAGACGCGGACAGGCGGTTCCCAGACTGCGGTGGCCGGATCTGCCGAGTCCGTCGAGATCACGTAAATCCGTACGCGGAACACGTCGGTGCTGTCACCGGCCGCGAAGTAGATATGCCATTTGCCGTCGAAGTGATGCAGTTCAGGAGCCCAGATATGGCCGCCCATGGTTCCCGAGGGCGGCCTCCTCCAGACCACTGTCTCGGAGGCGCTGCCAAGTCCGGAGATGGTGGAGGAGGACCGGATGATGATGCGGTCATACTCGGGAACTGATCCGGTGAAGTAGTACCTGTTGTCCGTATGTTTCATGAGCCATGGGTCAGCACGCTGATTGACGATGGGGTTGATCACCGGTTGTGGTCCGGTGGCGGCATGGGCGGAGGGCGCGTGGAACAGGCCATCGGCCGTTGTGCCTCCGGCGAGGAGCAGGCTGGCAGCTGCGGCTGATCCGGTACCCAGGAAGGAACGGCGGGAAAAGGAGGATGGAGGCAAAGCAGTCATTGCAGAGGTGTCCTTTCGTTTGTGCCTTGGCATGGCTTGGGCCCCGCAGAAAGCAGGGCCCAAGTCACACGTGAGTTCAGGAGGTGAGGCTGTAAAGCTGTCCTATCTAGGCTGTTCGTCTTGTGAAGAGCCTCTGCAGCAGGATGAAGACCAGGAGCAATCCGCCAATGACGATCTTGGTCCACCAGGAGCTGAGCGTTCCGTCGTAGGCAATGAAGGTCTGGACGATGCCCAGAACGAGGACACCCACCACCGAACCCAGCACGTAGCCCACACCGCCGGTCAGCAGGGTTCCGCCGATGACGACGGCAGCGATGGCATCCAGCTCCATGCCTTGTGCCGCCAGGCTGTACCCGGAGAGGCTGTAGAAGGAGAACAGAATTCCGGCTACGGCAGAGCAAAGGCCGCTGACGCAGTAAACGAGGATCTTGGTGCTCTTGACCGCGAGGCCCATGAGCATGGCGGAGTTCTCGTTGCCGCCAATGGCGTAGACGGTCCGGCCGAAGCGCGTGTGGTGCAGGATGAAGAACGCGAGCCCGACGACGACGAGAGCGATCAATACGCCGGGAGAGATGAACAGTTCCTCCGAGAGCGGGATTCTGGCTTGGGCCATTTCGGTGAAGAAGGGATCCGTGACGGGAATTGATTCCAGGCTGATCACGTAGCAAAGCCCGCGCGCCAGGAACATGCCTGCCAGGGTCACGATGAAGGGCTGGATGTCGAAATACTGGATGACCATGCCCATGAGCAGGCCCAGTCCTCCTCCGATCACCAGCACGGCGAGGATCACTATCGCGGGGTTCCAGCCGTTCTGAAGCATGGTGGCTGTAACCATCATGGAAAGCGCGACGACGGCGCCCACGGAGAGGTCAATTCCGCCGGTGAGGATAACGAAGGTCATGCCGACGGCAAGCACGATCAGGAACGTGTTGTCGATGAAGAGGTTCAGCAGGACCTGGCCGGACAGGAAGCTCGGGTACATTCCGGCGCCGACAACAAACATCAGGATGAAGAGGACAAGGGTAGCGAGGGTGGGGGCGTAGCGGGCGCCGCCACGGAGGCGGCTCCCGACGGACGAGGTTTTTTTGACGGTGGGCGGGGCCACTGTGGAGAGGGGAGACATTAGACTGCGACCTTTTCCTTAGTGCGGAGCGGGCTTGCGGGCTTGAGGTTCCTCAGGAGGTTCCGGGCCTTGGGCGCCTGCAACAGGCAGACGGTGAGGACCACCAGGGCTTTGAACACCAGAGTGACCTCCGGCGGTATGCCAAGGGTGTAAACGGTGGTGGTGAGGGTCTGGATGATGAATGCTCCCACCACTGTGCCCACGAGGCTGTAGCGGCCGCCGGCAAGGGAGGTGCCGCCGATGACGACGGCGAGAATCGCGTCCATCTCGATGTAGAGGCCGGCGTTGTTGGCATCTGCTGCAGTGACATTGGAACTGATCATGAGTCCGGCGATGGCTGCACAGAATGCGCTGAAGATGTAGACGATCCAGATGATGTTGCGGGCGCGGAGGCCTGCCAGCCGGCTGGCAACCGGGTTGATTCCCACTGCCTCGATCAGCGTGCCCAGAGCGGTCCTGCGGGTCAGGACAGCGGCCAGGACGAACACGACGGCGGTGATGAGGATCGAGATGGGGAGGGTGAAGAGGTAGCCTGCGCCGATAGCCTTGTAGCTGTCGTTGGTCACGGAAACGATCTGTCCGTCCGTGATGAGCTGGGCGATGCCGCGCCCGGCGGTCATGAGCACCAGCGTGGCAATGATGGGCTGGATTCCGATAGTAGAGACCAGGAAGCCGTTCCAAACTCCAAGGACGAGGCCGGCCACAACAGCAATGAGCACAGCCATGGCTGCAGTTACCGGTGAAGCGGGTTCAGGAGAAGCCGCAATGTAGGCACATGAAGCGGCGCCGGCGATCGCCACCACTGCGCCGACGGAAAGGTCGATGCCACGTGAAGCAATGACCAGTGTCATGCCGAGCGCGATGAGGATGGTGGGAGCGCCGTTGCGCATGATGTCGATAAGGCTCCCGTAGAGGTGGCCGTCCTGCATACGGAGGCTGAGGAAGTCTGCACGGAAGATCTGGTTTACTGCCAGCAGGGCGACCAGGGCTACGACTGGCCAGGCCAGCCGATTTTTCAGAATTGATTTCATTGTGCGCCTCCGGCGATGACTGTCAGGACGTCCTCGACGGAAACGTCGTCGTTACTAATGTCCGCGACCATGGCACGGTCCTTGATGATGGCGATGCGGTCGCTGAGCCGGAGCACTTCCTCAAGTTCAGAGGAGATAAACAGGATGGACATCCCCTCGGACGCCAACCGGTTGACCAGCTTCTGGATCTGGGTCTTTGCGCCGATGTCGATGCCGCGGGTCGGTTCGTCCAGGATCAGCAGATCCGGGGACGTCACCATCCAGCGCGCAAGCAGGACTTTCTGCTGGTTGCCACCACTGAGATTGCGGATCAGGGCCTCGGGGTTTGCCGGACGGATGTCGAGGGCCTGGATGAATTCGGCAACGAGCTCGTCCTGTACGCGGCGGGGGATCCGGCGGGCCCAGCCTTTGGTGGCCTGCATCGCGAGCACAAGGTTGTCCCGGACTGTGAGGTCGCCGATCAGGCCTTCCTCTTTTCGGTCTTCCGAGCAGAAACCAATGCCGTGGTCGATAGCGGTGCGGGGGCTGCGCATTTTCAGCGGCTGCCCCTTGATCTTGAGGGAGCCTTCGTCGGCCTTGTCCGCGCCGAAGAGCAGCCGGGCAGTTTCCGTGCGCCCTGCTCCGAGCAGCCCGGCCAGTCCCACAACCTCGCCCGGGTAGATGGAGAGGTTTACGTTGGAGACCGAGCCTTTTCTTCCGAGCCCGGCGGTTTCCATGAAGGGCTCGGCAGTAGCTGCCAGCCTGGCCTGGGATCGGGTGGAAGCCTGGTCGAGTTCCTCGAGGACCTCAAGGTCCTTGCCGATCATCTTCGAAATGAGGTTCATACGGGAAAGGTCGCGGGTCATGTACTCACCCACGAGCTTGCCGTTGCGCAGGACGGTCATGCGGTCCGAGAGCTCGTACACCTGCTCCAGGAAGTGCGATACGAACAGGATGGCAACCCCGCGGTCGCGCAGGTCGCGGATCACGCGGAAGAGCTGGTTCACTTCGTCCGCGTCAAGGCTCGACGTCGGCTCGTCCAGGATCAGGACCTTCGCGTTGACTTCCACGGAGCGGGCGATCGCTATCAGTTGCTGGACGGCGATGGAATGTTCTGAAAGCAGGGAACCGGGTTCCACCTGCTCCAGGTGCAACTGGGCAAGGACCTCCCGGGTCCGCGCCCGCACTGCCCGCCAGTCGATCGATCCGCGACGCCGGGGCTCGCGGCCCAGCATCACGTTCTCTTCGACGGTGAGGTTGGTGCAGAGATTAACTTCCTGGTAGACGGTGCTGACGCCGGCCGCCTGGGATTCCGCGGGAGTGGAGAAGTGTTCTTGCTGGCCGAGGACAGTGATCCGGCCAGAATCGATGGTGTAGACGCCTGTCAGCGCCTTAATAAGGGTGGATTTGCCCGCCCCGTTTTCGCCCATGAGGGCGTGTACTTCGCCTTGGAAGAGACGGAAGCTTACGTCGTCAAGGGCCTTGACCCCCGGGAATCCGATGGCAATGTCGGTCATCTCGACGACCGGAACGAGTTCGTTCATCCTATGTATCTTTTCTGTGTTGATCCGTGCGGTGGCGGATTGATCCGTGCGGCGGCAGTGTCATGTACTGCCGCCGCACGGACGATCAGGTGAGCGGGGGCTCAGTACTGACGGGTAGGCAGGGCCTTGATGGCCTGTTCCTGGGTGAAGGTGGTTTCTTCGGTGACGACGCGCTCGGGGACTGTTTCGCCGGCGAGGACCTTCTTGGCGAGGTCCATGAGCTGGGTGCCCAACAGGGGGCTGCACTCGACGATGTAGTTGATCTTGCCCTGGCTCAGGGCGGTCATGCCGTCCTTGACGGCGTCGATGGTGATGATCTTGATGTCCTTGCCCGGGACCTTGCCGGCGGCTTCGATGGCTTCGATCGCGCCGAGGCCTTCGTCGTCGTTGTGGGCGAAGACGACGTCGATGTCGGGGTTGTTCTTCAGGAACGCCTCCATGACCTGCTTGCCGCCGCTGCGGGTGAAGTCACCGCTCTGGGAGGCGATGATCTTCAGCTTCGGGTCCGCCTTGATGGCCTCTTCGAAGCCTTCCTTGCGGTCGTTTGCCGGCGCGGAACCGGTGGTGCCCTGGATTTCGACGATGTTCACGGTGTCTGTGGCAGCCTTGGACTCAGCAACGAGCCACTCGCCGGCCTTCTTGCCTTCGAGGACGAAGTCCGAGCCCAGGAAGGTCTTGTACAGGGACTTGTCGGCCGAGTCCACGGCGCGGTCCGTGAGGATCACGGGGATCTTCGCGTCCTTGGCTTCCTTCAGGACGGTGTCCCAGCCGGATTCAACCACGGGGGAGAAGGCGATAACGTCGACCTTCTGCTGGATGTAGGAGCGGATCGCCTTGATCTGGTTTTCCTGCTTCTGCTGGGCGTCGGAGAACTTCAGGTCGATGCCGGCTTCCTTGGCGGATTCCTGAACGGACTTGGTGTTGGCGCTGCGCCAGCCGCTTTCCGCGCCGACCTGGGCGAAGCCCATCACGATCTTCTTCTCAGCGCCTCCGGTGCTCGAAGCGGCCTGGCCGCCACCTCCGCAGGCAGTAAGGGCAATAGCTGACGCGGCCAAAACGGCTACTAGAGATTTCTTAAACACAACATCCTCCCGGAAGCGTTAGTTACATGCAGGCGGGAGACCCCAACACCGCCATTGCTGTGAGCTGCTTGCTCTGCCAGCCAGTGTGAACGCTAACAACGAGGTGCGTCAAGTAGTGAAGATCACAATTGGGACACTGCCGGTTTATGACGCAGGCGGGCGGCCAGGTTGCCGGAGGCCCCCTTTACTTTTGACCGGAGGCTGAACAATACTTTCAACAGCCTCCGCCTTGTTAGCGTTCACATGGATGCCGGACGGCAAACCATTCAATGGAGAAAGGGCTCTCACCTCCGATGCAAAGCACAGTTCGTCCGAGTCCCGTAAAGAGGGCTTGCACCATGGCCCTTGCGGGATCGCTCGCGGCAGCCACCCTCACTCTCGCACCGGCGCCTGGCGCCCACGCTGAAACCACTAATCGCACCATTACAGTCCATGCAGACCAAGCGGGTCCTGACATAGCTCCAACAATGTACGGGGCCTTCTATGAGGACATCAACCAGGGTGCGGACGGGGGCATCTACGCCGAACTCGTGCAGAACAGGTCCTTCGAATTCAATTCAACGGACAATCGCGCCTATACCCCACTCAGTGCCTGGGAGGTCCTCCAGCGGGGAAGCGCCGGTACGGCCACTGTCCAGAACGATGACTATCGCCTCAATGAGAACAACCGGAACTACCTGTTGGTCGAGGCGGCTACCGCAGCCGCGGGCGCCGGTGCCGGCGTCGGGGTCCGTAACAGCGGTTGGAATGGCGGGCACCGGCTGGAGGCCCGCCAGAAGTACGAGTACTCCGTCTGGGCCAGAACCTCCAATCCGGCCGGTTCCACCCTCGCCGTCGCACTGGAAACTCCGGAAGGCGCCCGGCTCGACCTCACCAGCATCAAGGTCAGGGGCGATGCCTGGAAAAAATACAACGTGACCCTTTCGCCTAAGTCCACGACGGCGTCGGGACGGCTTTCCACCGTTGTCCAAGGAACCGGCACCGTACGGCTGGACATGATTTCGCTGATGCCCCAGGAGACCTGGAACGGCCATGGGCTGCGTAAGGATCTGGCCGAAAAGATTGCTGAGCTCAACCCGGGGTTCCTGCGGTTTCCCGGTGGCTGCATCGTCAACACCGGCAGTTACGACTCCTACTCTGCGCCCAACTACACCCGGTCCCGCACTTACCAGTGGAAGGAAACCATTGGTCCTGTTGAGCAGCGTCCCGCCAACAGGAACTTTTGGGGCTACAACCAGACCTACGGGCTCGGCTACATGGAGTATTTCCAGTGGGCTGAAGACCTCAAGGCCGTCCCCGTTCCGGTGGTGCCTGTGGGTGTCACGGGTTGCGGCGACAACCGTGCCGTACCTGACCAGGCAACCCTGGACAAGTACATCCAGGACACCCTGGACCTGATCGAATTCGCGAATGGAGACGCCAGTACCGAATGGGGTGCCAAGCGCATTGCCTACGGCCACCCGGCCCCCTACAACCTTGACCGCATCAGCCTGGGCAATGAGGAGTACAAGCCTGAGTTCAAGGCGTACTTCACCCAGTTCCAGGATGCCGTTGAGGCCGCCTATCCCGATATCAAGGTCATTGGCAACACGGGCCCGGACGATCAAGGCGCCAACTTCGATGACCTCTCCAAGTTCAACGCCGACCGTAAGGTCGACTTCGTCGACGAGCACTACTACAACTCGCCCGACTGGTTCCTGACCAACAACCACCGCTACGACTCCTACGACCGTGACAGCTACAAGGTCTTCCTGGGCGAGTTCGCGTCACTGGCCAACAAGCCTGAGAACGCGTTGGCCGAGGCGTCCTTCATGACCGGCCTCGAACGGAACGCCGACGTTGTCAGGATGGCGTCCTACGCCCCGTTGATTGCCAATGAGGCCAACGTCCAATGGAGTCCGGACCTCATATTCTTCAACGGCACCTCCATCAGGACCACGCCCAACTTCGAAGTGCAAAAGCTCTTTATGAACAACGTCGGAAGCAACGTTGTGCCCAGTTCCCAGAACAACCCGCCAAGCCTGGCGGCACCCATCACCGGGCAGATCGGGCTTTCTACATGGGCCACCGCGGCAAAGTACGACGACGTTACGGTCACCGGCGCGGACGGCAGCCAGCTGTTTGCTGACGACTTCTCCGGCACCGCCTCGGCGTGGACAGGCAACGGTGTGGGAAGCTGGTCAGTCCAGGACGGCGCTTACGTCCAGTCGAGCACCACAGCACTGAACACCATGGTCACCGCTGGAAACCCGGCGTGGAGCAATTACACGCTCAACACCAAGGCCACCAAGACGGCCGGCGCCGAAGGATTCCTCATCGCTTTCGGAGTGAAGGACACCGGAAACTACTACTGGTGGAACCTCGGCGGCTGGAACAACAGCAAATCCGTGGTGGAGAAGGCTGTCAACGGGGCAAAGAGCACCCTGATCGAGACGGGCACCACCATTGAGACCGGCCGCCAGTACGACATCCGGATTGAAGTCACCGGACCGACGGCCAAGCTGTACCTCGACGATGTCCTCTGGGGAACGATCGATGAGACTCCCGTGGATCCCATCTACTCCGTCGCCACCAAGGATGCCGAAACGGGGGACACAATCGTCAAGGTGGTCAACACCTCGGGTGAGGCTGCCGCCGTCGACATCAAAGTCGCCGGGACGGCAAATATCAGCTCCAGCGCAGCGGTGACCACCTTGACCACTACGAGTGATGGCCAAAACCTGGTTCCGGCAACCAGTGTGTTCACAGGATCAGGCACTGATTTCACATACAACTTCCAACCGAAATCCGTGACATTCATCCGGCTTGCGCCAGCTGACGGACAAAAAGCCAAGTAAGGCCCAGGTGATACCCAGCCGGTTCCGACGGCTGGGTATCACCTTTGCGTAAGCGGTATCAGCGTCTTGACGTTGCCCGTGTTAGCGTTCACAATTAGTACTAACCATCAATTTCCAACGAAGGCAAAAGAGGTCGTTGCCTCTTCCCTGGAGGCAGATATGCAGAACGAAAACTCTCCCGCTCCCCACGGTTCCGTGGCTGAGCAATACGTCATCGGCGTTGACTACGGCACGCTCTCCGGCCGCGCCGTGGTCGTCCGCGTTGCCGATGGCAAGGAACTGGGCAGTGGTGTATTTGATTACCCGCATGCTGTGGTCACGGAGGCGCTGCCTGCCGATGTGGCGGGCGACGGCGGCGTGCGGCTTCCCGCTGACTGGGCCCTTCAGGTCCCGAATGACTACCGCGATGTGCTCCGCAACGCAGTTCCCGCCGCTATTGCCGACGCCGGAATCGATCCCGCCGCAGTCATCGGTATCGCCACCGACTTCACGGCTTGCACCATGGTCCCCGTCAAGGCTGACGGCACCCCGCTGAACGAACTGCCCGAGTTCGCCAACCGCCCGCACGCCTACGTAAAACTCTGGCGCCACCACGCCGCCCAACCCCAGGCCGACCGCATCAACACCCTCGCCGCTGAACTGGGTGAAAGCTGGCTGCCCCGTTACGGCGGCCTCATTTCCTCAGAGTGGGAATTCGCAAAGGGCCTGCAGCTTCTGGAAGAGGATCCGCAGGCATATGAAGCAATGGATCACTGGGTAGAAGCAGCCGACTGGATTGTGTGGCAGCTGAGCGGGAACTATGTCCGCAACGCCTGCACCGCCGGCTACAAGGGCATCTACCAGGACGGCCGCTACCCCTCCGCGGACTTCCTTACCGCGTTGAACCCTGCTTTCGAGACCTTCGTCAGCGACAAACTCGAGCACACCATCGGCCGCCTCGGCGACGCCGCCGGCTACCTCACTGCCGAGGCTGCGGCGTGGACCGGATTGCCGGAGGGCATCGCCGTCGCCGTCGGAAACGTTGACGCGCACGTGACGGCACCGGCCGCGAAGGCCGTTGAGTCCGGCCAGCTGGTGGCCATCATGGGAACCTCCACCTGCCATGTCATGAACGGAACGGAGCTGCATGAGGTTCCGGGCATGTGCGGCGTGGTGGACGGCGGGATCGTCGACGGCCTTTGGGGCTATGAGGCGGGCCAGTCCGGCGTGGGCGATATCTTCGGCTGGTTCACCAAGAACGGTGTTCCCCCGGCGTACCATGAGGCAGCAGCCGCCGCGGGTCTGGGCATCCATGAGTACCTGACCGAACTGGCCTCCCGCCAGGCCATCGGCGAGCACGGCCTTATTGCCCTGGACTGGCACAGCGGTAACCGCTCGGTGCTGGTGGACCACGAACTCTCGGGCGTGGTGGTTGGCCAGACCCTTGCCACCAAGCCGGAGGACACGTACCGTGCCCTGTTGGAGGCTACGGCCTTTGGCACCCGCACCATCGTGGATGCGTTCCGCGATTCAGGAGTTCCGGTCAAGGAATTCATCGTGGCCGGCGGGCTGCTGAAGAACAAGCTCCTGATGCAGATCTATGCGGATGCCACCGGGCTGCAGCTCTCCACCATCGGTTCCACCCAGGGACCTGCCCTTGGATCGGCCATCCACGCCGCTGTGGCAGCCGGCGCTTATCCGGACATCCGGGAGGCAGCGGCCGCCATGGGGTCCGAGCCCGGAGAAGTCTATGTGCCCATCCCCGAGAACGTGGCGGCCTACGAAGCCCTGTTCCAGGAATACCGCACCCTGCACGACTACTTCGGCCGCGGCGCAAACGACGTGATGCACCGGCTCAAGGCAATCCAGCGGGCAGCCAAACCCGGCCTGGGCGGTCCCTCCACTGAAGCAAGCGAATCCGACGCAGCCGAGCGGGATGAGAAGGTGAACGCATGAGTACCCTCCTGGAAACTATCGGCCGGCTCCGCGCCGAGGTCTGTGCCCTGCATGCGGAGCTGACCCGGTATGAACTGGTGGTGTGGACCGCAGGCAACGTTTCGGCGCGAGTCCCGGGCCATGACCTGATGGTCATCAAACCCTCCGGTGTCTCCTACGATGATCTGACCCCCGAATCCATGGTGGTCACGGATCTGTTTGGGGCCCCCGTGAACGGTGACCCGGCGGAAGGCGAGTGGGGCAACCCGGCCCTCGCGCCGTCGTCGGACACTGCCGCGCATGCATACGTCTACCGGCACATGCCCGAAGTAGGGGGCGTGGTGCACACCCACTCCACCTACGCCACGGCCTGGGCCGCGCGGGGTGAGGCAATCCCCTGCGTCCTGACGATGATGAGTGACGAGTTCGGTGGTTCCATCCCCGTGGGACCGTTCGCTCTCATCGGTGACGATTCCATCGGCCAAGGCATTGTGGACACCCTCAAGGACTCCCATTCCCCGGCGGTCCTCATGCAGAACCACGGGCCTTTCACCATCGGCAAGGACGCCAAATCCGCCGTCAAAGCGGCTGTCATGTGCGAAGAAGTGGCACGCACCGTCCATATTTCCCGGCAGCTGGGCGAACCGCTGCCCATCGATGAAGCAGCCATCGAATCCCTCTACGCCCGCTACCAGAACGTTTACGGCCAGTAGGCCCCCACTTTTTCAGGAGACATCATGAACAACGCCAACAACACCTCGCTCGAGCAGTATGAAGTCTGGTTCCTGACCGGCAGCCAGCACCTTTACGGCGAGGACGTTCTGAAGCAGGTCGCAGCGCAGTCGCAGGAGATCGCCAACCAGCTCAACGCCTCATCCTCCGTTCCGGTCAAGGTGGTCTGGAAGCCCGTCCTGACCGACTCGGACGCCATCCGGCGCACCGCGCTGGAAGCCAACTCCGCCGATCAGGTCATCGGCGTCACCGCCTGGATGCACACGTTCTCGCCAGCCAAGATGTGGATCCAGGGCCTGGACCTGCTCCGCAAACCGCTTCTGCACCTGCACACCCAGGCCAACGTCGAACTGCCCTGGGCGGACATCGACTTTGACTTCATGAATCTGAACCAGGCCGCCCACGGCGACCGGGAATTCGGCTACATCCAGTCCCGCCTCGGCATCCCGCGCAAGACTGTTGTGGGCCACGTGTCCAACCCCGAGGTCACCCGCCAGGTGGGTGTCTGGCAGCGCGCTTCCGCAGGCTGGGCCGCCGTCCGGACCCTGAAACTGACCCGTTTTGGTGACAACATGCGCAACGTCGCGGTCACCGAGGGCGACAAGACCGAAGCCGAACTCCGCTTCGGTGTGTCGGTTAACACCTGGTCAGTTAACGAACTTGCCGACGCCGTGCATGGCGCTTCCGACTCCGACGTCGACAAGCTCGTCGCCGAATACGAGGACCTGTACGAGGTGGCCGAGGAACTGAAGGCCGGCGGTGCGCGCCACGAGTCGCTGCGCTACAGTGCACGGATCGAGCTCGGCCTGCGCAGCTTCCTGGAAGCCAATGGTTCCGCCGCGTTCACCACCTCCTTCGAGGATCTCGGCGAGCTTCGGCAGCTCCCGGGCATGGCAGTGCAGAGGCTTATGGCTGACGGTTACGGCTTTGGTGCCGAGGGCGACTGGAAGACAGCCATCCTGGTCCGCGCGGCCAAAGTCATGGGTGCTGGGCTGCCCGGCGGTGCCTCGCTCATGGAGGACTACACGTATCACCTCACGCCCGGCCAGGAAAAGATCCTCGGAGCACACATGCTCGAGGTCTGCCCGTCGTTGACCGCCACCAAGCCGCGCGTCGAGATCCACCCGCTGGGCATCGGCGGCAAGGAAGATCCCGTCCGTATGGTCTTTGACACCGACGCCGGCCCCGGAGTTGTGGTGGCCCTGTCCGACATGCGCGACCGCTTCCGCCTGGTTGCCAACGCCGTGGACGTCGTGGACCTCGACGAGCCCCTGCCCAACCTCCCGGTTGCCAGGGCGCTGTGGTCGCCCAAGCCGGACTTCGCCACGTCTGCTGCCGCCTGGCTCACCGCCGGCGCGGCGCACCACACGGTGCTTTCCACCGCCGTCGGGATGGATGTGTTCGAGGACTTCGCTGAGATTGCCCAGACGGAACTGCTGACCATCGACGAAAACACCACCATCAAACAGTTTAAGAAAGAACTGAACTGGAACGCCGCCTACTACAAGCTGGCCGGTGGGCTCTAAGAGCTGACTGTATTCTTTGGAAACGGAGCGGGGCGCGGTGGACACCCACCACGCCCCGCTCCTGTTTAAGTCCGGTCGCTTGCCCTATCCTGAAGCTCTGAACAGATCCTGAACGCCTAACTGGGGGAGAGCGTGCAATGGGACCTTTAGAACCGACTGACACCACCACTGAGCGCCGAAATGTGGTGGACGCTCCGTTGGCTGATTTCGAGCAGAAGACGGCCAATGTCCCAAAGGCCAGGCGGAGAAGGTTCCGGATACTTGACGTCGTCGTAGTGGTGGTCCTCGTGGCACTGATTGCCCTGTCCATCACTCCTTGGCCGTCCGCACTCCTTATCCGCAGCGTGTTCGAGGGCGGAGCGAAGTCCACCGTCGAAGAGATGCTTCCGTACGTTCCTGACACTCCCTTGGCAGAAAGAAGGGACGTTTCGTACATGGACGGCGGTACGTTGGACGCCTTTACGCCGGAGAGCGCCGCCAGACCCTTGCCCGCCGTCGTCTGGATCCATGGCGGGGCATGGATCTCAGGGAACAAAACGGATGTGGAGCCCTATCTCCGGATCCTCGCCGCCAAGGGGTACACCACCATCAGCCTCGACTACCCCATAGCCCCGGAAACCACCTACCCTGCTGCAGTGGAGGACCTCAACAGGGCACTCGGATACATCACGGAGCACGCTGCCGAGCTCAAAGTGGATCCGAACAAGATTGTGCTCGCCGGAGATTCCGCCGGGGGGCAACTGGCCAGCCAGCTCACCACGCTCACCGTCAACCCCGCCTATGCCAACCTGCTGGGTATCAAGCCAGCGCTGGACAAGAAGCAGCTGGCCGCCACCATCCTGCACTGCGGCGTTTATGACCTTCAGGCCATGGCGGATCTCAACGGCATTGCAGCCTGGGGCTTCAAAGTATCGCTCTGGGGATACACGGGCACCAAGGACTGGTCGGACACTTATGCGGGCAGCACCATGTCAACGGTGGAGTTCGTCACCAATGATTTCCCACCCACGTTCATCAGCGGCGGGAACGGCGATGGCCTCACATGGCTTCAATCCATCCCCTACAGCAACCGGCTGAAATCTGCAGGGGTGCCAGTGACAGAGCTGTTCTTTCCTGCCGACCACGAACCGGCGCTTCCGCATGAGTACCAGTTCCACCTGGACTACAAAGCCGCCCAGGATGCGCGGGACCAGACGTTCGATTTCCTGGCCAAGCACACCCGACCTTAGGCTCACCGCCGCGTCACCGTGCCCGCACGCGCCGCGTGGCGGGGTAAGCCATGTTCTGAAAGGCAGCGCGGTGGTCTAGACGCGGTTCTTCGGGCGGGCGTATTCTGATCTCCCATTGTGCAGGTGGGGGTGAAGTATGGACCTCGCGCTAAATCAACGTCGCCGAAGTGTCCTGCGCCCTCTTTTATTTGCCGCCTTCGCTGCCCTCGCCTGGCTGATCTGGGGCGCTGGAACCGCGAACGCCGCCCTGCCGGACCCTGACCTCGTGCCTCAGCTGACGCAGGCCGGCGCCACCACTCTCGAGGATGCCTCCACGGGCGCAGCAGCACTTCCTGCCCCAATCCAACTTCCTACCAGCACGCTGCTTCCGGTGGCAGACGCCGTCATCGGCACAGCGTCCCCGGTGACGGCTCCCGTGGCCGATGCCGTCAGCGGCGCTGTCGCCAACATCACCCCCACCGTCGACGCCGGACTCGCTGACGTGGTGGACGTCGTTGGCTCGGCGGTAGATCCCGTCCAGCCGGTGGTCACGGAAGTTGGGGAAATCGTGGGCGGCTTAGCGGACGTTATCCCGACCGCTCCCTTGCCTGGACCTGACATGGTGCCTCCCGTTTTGCCTGAACCTCTTCCCTCGGTTCCGGGCGTTATTTTGCTGGGTCAAGAGGCTCTAAATGACAGCCAAAGCAGTGAGGTGCCGACCGCTCAGCCCGCTGCCGAAGCGGTTGCCGCAAACGTGCTGACGCCGTCATCCCAGAGTGGCACCTCCGCTACCCAAACCGCGGATGGAACCAGAACAGGGCAAGCGCTTTTGATCCCGCCTGCCTTACACACGCTGGCCGTTATGGGAGACTCCGGTGGATCAGTGCCGGTACCGGAGGCACCTGCCCCCGGAGAACGTCACCTCCAGGCTGCCCTTGCTGCCGGTCCAGGCTCCGCATCTACCGGATCTGCCGGAGGCGGAGCCCAAGCCTGGGCGGACGTGGCAGAGTTCTGGGCAGTTCCCTTGGCATCTCACTTTTCCGGAATGCCCAGCCTCCAGGAGCTTCCGCCCGTCGCCCCACCCTTTGATCCCGGGTCCACCCCCGACTGAACGGGTTAACTCTGCCCATTTCCAGGCAGACGAAGACCCCTGACGCTGTCAGCGTCCGGAGTGAAACTTCAGTCAGGAGAATCTCATGTCTGTTTGCACCCAACTGGACTGCGCCCGGGCCATAGCCCGGGAGCGATCCTCCACCAGAGGGCGGATCGGTTGGTGGCCGCATGCGGTGCGGGGCGCCGTCGGCAACTGGCCGGACCCTTTGGTCCCGACCGACTAGCTTCCAGTAGTTAGTCGGCTTCGACACGGGGTGTCTGGCCGGGCGGGTCAGTCCGGTCAGACACCCGGTACAAGGCCTGGAGAAGCAATCGGATCAAAAGCCGACTGGTAGCCCAACCGATGATCGACCCGCTGCCAAGACCGGTTGGCCTCTCTCTATTCGGCGCCTGCTGTCGCCGCGCTGCTGGGGGGCGCGGCGGCGGCTTCAATCCTGATGAGGAATTCCCAGGGCTGATACCCCTGACCCTTGACGAATCACGCTCAACCTTCAACAATGTTCTATAACGTTGTAGAAACTAGAGCGAGGATCCTTCCCTTGAGCAATACGGGCAATACTGAAACAGCCACGGCACAGGTCACCATCGACCCCGCCTTCACCGTCGGGCCGGTCCGCAGGAGGACTTTCGGCTCCTTTGTGGAGCACCTGGGCCGCTGTGTATATACGGGCATCTTTGAGCCCGGCCATCCCTCCGCGGACGAGGACGGCTTCCGCACCGACGTCCTGGAGCTCACGCGCGAGCTCGGAGTTTCCACCATCCGCTACCCGGGCGGAAACTTCGTCTCGGGGTACCGCTGGGAAGACGGCGTGGGGCCGGTGGAAAAGCGTCCGGTCCGTCTGGACCTGGCCTGGCACTCAACTGACCCGAACCATGTGGGCGTGGACGAGTTCGCCAAATGGACGGCGAAGGCCGGCGTCGAACCCATGATGGCAGTGAACCTGGGAACCCGTGGCACCCAGGAGGCGCTGGACCTTCTCGAATACTGCAATATCGACGGCGGAACAGCCTACTCGGACCAGCGCAGGGCCAACGGCGCGGAGACCGGCTATGGCATCAAGATGTGGTGCCTGGGCAACGAAATGGACGGCCCCTGGCAGATCGGCCACAAGAACGCCTTGGAGTACGGACGCCTTGCTGCCGACACTGCACGCGGCATGCGGATGATCGAACCTGACCTCGAACTGGTGGCATGCGGAAGCTCCTCACCGGGGATGGACAGCTTCGGCGAATGGGAGCGTGTTGTCCTGACGGAGACTTACGACCTGGTGGACCTCGTCTCCGCCCATCAATACTTTGAAGACTTCGGTGACCTGCAGGAGCACCTTGCCGCGGGCCACAAGATGGAACACTTCATCCGCGACACCGTGTCCCACATTGACCACGTGAAGTCAGTAAAGAAGTCCTCCAAGCAGGTGAACATTTCCTTTGACGAGTGGAATGTCTGGCACGGGAGCCGGGCTGAATCCAAGGTCCCGAGCGGCAAGGACTGGCCCGTTGCACCCGTGCTGCTGGAGGACCGGTACACGGTGGCGGACGCCGTCGTCGTCGGTGATCTCCTCATCACCCTGCTCCGGAACACGGACCGTGTACACTCGGCCAGCCTGGCCCAGTTGGTGAACGTTATTGCCCCGATCATGACGGAACCGGGTGGTCGTGCCTGGAAGCAGACCACGTTCCACCCCTTCGCGCTCACATCCCGCCATGCCGCCGGTACCGTGCTGAAGCTTGCCCTGGAATCGCCGTCGCTTAATGCCGGAAAAACCGAGAACTTCGACGCACTCTCCGCGGTGGCCACCTTCGACTCCGAGACGGGCGAGGCAGTGGTGTTCGCCGTCAACCGATCGGTGACGGACGCGCTCACGTTGGACGCCGCTGTGGCCGGACTCGGCAACGTGCGGGTGGTCGAGGCTGTGACCTACTCGAACAAGGAACCGTACTGGCAGGCCACTGCTGACGACTCGACGTCGGTCCTGCCCACCGAAAACACCTCGGCAAAGCTCGACGGCGGGCGGCTCACCGCCGAGCTTCCGGCGGTGTCCTGGAGCATGATCCGCCTTGCCGTGAACGCCTAGGGGCGACTAGGAGTCAGGCCATATTGCCTAGATAAGGGCAGGGTCCAAGTTGATGGGGGAGTCCAGGTCTCGTGTACAGACCAGGACTCCCTCCTCTACGTTAAGACGTGCAGCGTGGATGCTGGTGCGCTGCTCCCGCAGGGCCTCGGCAGGGTCCAGCAGCCCGTTGGCCATCTCGGTGTCCTGCCACTCTGGGTGGGTGAAGTAGAAAATGTAGGCGTGGTCGCCCTGGGTGACAACATCTGCATGCCGGCCGTACGTGGCGTCATCGGCGCCGCTCCCCGGAGCGTCGAGGATGAGTCCGTTGTTGGCCTCCTGCCGCTCCCACGCCAGACCGTCCGCAGAGCGGTGCACCGCCTGGCCGCGCCATTCGTCCACCACCATCCAGTACCACCCTCCCAGCCGGAATACGTTGGGCCCTTCGTGGGCGGGACGGCCAATTACCTGACCTTCAGACCGCCAGCCGGTGAGGCGTGTTGCATCGTTACAGACGGCTGACCATGTGGTGGCACCGTCCACTTCATCCTTGAACCATAGGCGTGGTTGGCCGTCCCCCACCACGGCGAAGGCGGCGTCGATGACGTTCTCTGAGCCGACGTCGATCGTTTCGCTGAAGTCCCACTGCTGGAGGTCATCGCTAGTGAAGTGAACCACGCGGCGTTCTGTCTGTTCAGCCCAGGTTCCGGGTGCTCCAGCACCCCACGTGAGGAACATGTGGTACCTGTCCTCGTGCCAGACAACCTCGGGAGCCCAATGCGTGTTGAGGCCGGGAGAATCCTCGGGATCCAGACCTTCCACTACGCCGCGGTACTCCCAGGAGGATCCACCATCCAAGGAGACTGCGATGCCGATACGGGTGCCCGTAATCCATTCGCATCCTCCGGCCGCAAGTGTTGCCCGGCGTGCGGTGTAAAACATCCACCACTCCTGAGTGTCGCGCTTATGGATGACTGTGGGATCGGCGGCGCCGTCGAATACGGGGCAGCGGAACAGTGGGGATTCAGGGATCATGCCGACGAGTTTACAACGTTGGAGAAACCGAGGGAAGGGACCACTGGACTGGCTGGATTGATGGGGCTATTCTGGCCATCCCAGTTAGCGTTGATGGACCACGAGGGAGACGACGATGTCCGAATCCAACCCTGAATCGGCCGAGGCGATCGACAGCAAAGACATTGCAGAGATCCAAGGAGATGACACTCTGATGGCCGCTGACCGCATGGACCTGATCGCAAACCAGGCTGTCCGCGATGGCGACGAAGAAGAACTGGACCTTGGCCCCGAATCAGACTGACGCGGGCGATGAACGCAGGGTTTAGGGCAGGGACTTGCGAATGGGACGTTCGGACCACGGGGTTTCGTCCTGCCGGATGGAGTATCTCCCGAGACTGGCCTCCGTCCCTTTGTGTACCGGATATGCGCTGCAGAGATCAGGTGTTCGCATCGATAAGGGTGATTCCGTCCCTTCGGAGCGCTTTGAGAGTCGGATCGTTTTCTGGTCGGTCGGTGATGATGCCTGCAATGTCAGTCAGGGGCAGGACTTGGTAGCGGGAGGCGACGCCGATCTTTTCTGCGCTGGCAAGAACGTAGGTATCGGCTGCCCGCCCAGCCAGGGCCCGCTTCATGGCCGCTTCCTCAACGTCCCCCGTGGTCAGCCCCTCCGAGGAGTGCACCCCTGTCACCCCGAGAAGGAATAGGTCAGCGGAGATCGCCCGTGCTGCCTCCACTGCGGCGGCACCGCAGGTCACCGCCGAATGTTTGAACAGACGACCTCCGAGGAGGAAGACGTCGATTCCCGTGAATGGCAGAAGTGCTGCGGCGATAGTAGGGCTGTGCGTGATGATCGTGCACTTGAGGGAAGGCGTTAGTGTCCGAACCACGGCGAGGGTGGTTGTGCCGCCGTCGAGGATGACGGTACTGCCCTGATCGATGAGGCGGGCAGCGCACCGGGCGACCCGATCTTTGCTCTCCGGCTGAACACCTATGCGAGCGGCGTAGGCCGCGGCCGCCGGCGAAACGGGCAGGGCTCCTCCATATACCCGTTGGCACAGCCCTGCGGCGGCAAGTTCTCTGAGATCACGGCGGATGGTGTCATCGGACAGACCTAACTCAGCCGCGACGTCCTTGGCTATCAGCTTTCCATGTTCGGCAAGGCGACTGAGCAGGATTGACTGGCGTTCAGCGGCTAGCATTCATGTTCCTTCCGATTCATGCATGTTGTTGCACTATTCTAATGTGCATGACCAAGTCCATGATGATATTGATTGCTGGCCCTTACCGTTCCGGGACGGGGGATGACCCCGACCTGCTGCGCCGCAACCTTTCCCGCCTTGAACAGGTGGCTTGGCCGATCTTCAAAGCCGGACATTTACCCATGATCGGAGAGTGGGTGGCGCTCCCCGTTCTGGGGAGTGCGGGCGTGGAAAATCTCTCGGATCCGATAGCTGGTCAGGTGATGTACCCGACAGCTGAACGCCTTCTCCAGCGATGTGATGCGGTCCTCAGGCTGGCCGGCGAGTCGCGAGGAGCCGACCAGGACGTTGCGATTGCCCGAGACCGAGGCATACCTGTTTACTACAGCCTGGACGAGATCCCCGGCGCCGTACTGACACAGACGGACGCCATTCAGTGAGACCGAATGGCGGGTATCCTGTTCTTGGACAGCCCGGCGTGGACGTCCCGGACAGCCGTGGCCGTACAGGCTTGGACCGTGCGGGTGTCGGCCTGGATCGCAACCCGGACGTCAGGATCACCGGGGTTGAAGTAACGTCAGACGGGTGGCACGTTCTGCGCCGGACCACCTTCGCTTACCGCCGGCGCGACGGGCGACAGGTCATGGAAGAGCGGGAAACCTACGACCGGGGCAACGGTGCCACAATTCTGGTCTACGATCCTTTTCGGAGAACGGTTCTGTTGACCCGGCAGTTTCGGTTCCCGGCCTACGTCAACGGGCACCGTGACGGCATGCTCATCGAAACGGCCGCGGGCCTTCTTGATGACGATGCCCCCGAAGTTGCGATCCGACGGGAAGCCAGCGAAGAGCTCGGAGTCACGCTGGGGGAATTGCAACATGTTTTCGACCTCTATATGAGCCCCGGTTCCGTCACGGAATCCGTCCATTTCTACGCCGCAGCCTACAGCCCCTCCGACCGGACAACGCCCGGAGGCGGTCTGCAGGAAGAAGGTGAAGACATCGAAGTACTCGAGATTCCCTTCAATGAAGCACTTGCGATGACATCCGATGGCAGGATCGTCGACGGCAAGACCGTCATTCTTCTCCAGTGGGCAGCCATGACCCACCTCTTTGGGAGCAATTCACCCGCCGTAACAGTGCTTTGACCATGACCCTGTTCCTGTCTGTTCTGGCGTCATGGTTTGGGGAGTCGCGGCCGCCATTGGACCGCCAAAATAGTCCTGCCATCGTTGTGATGTCATTGGTGGTGCGTAACTTCAAGGCTGCACTTGAGCTCCTGTTCCGGCAACAAACATCGCGTTTCCGGGCAACCAGCATTAGTGGAGGTCTCCTCAGGACCCCGAAGCATATGGATGAGCTGGAAGCTCACTACGCATCCGCTGCGGATTCCAGAGTTGAAGAGGGGCCCAGTCGGGCATACGCAGGCAATTGGCGTCGGTATTAATCCATTGTTTGGACTTTTTCTCAAACTCACGCATGATTACGGGTATGGGGAGCAAATATTCAGGTCCGGCGGTTTTCACCACTGCAGTCGTAGGCGTGGTGGGCTTTGCCTGGGGGATCAAGCTCTTTTTTGATTCCGTCTGCCTGTTTTCCTGCACTGCCCCACGGTCCCCCGCAGTCGACAGCGCCTTTATGCTAACCGTGTTGTCCTTCTTGCTTCTGGTGTTCACGTGCATCCTTGCTATCTGGGTGATTAAACGAGGCGACGAGGGGTGGGCCCTCGGCGGGCTCTTTGTAGCCGGCCTGCCTGTCATTTTTGGCGCAGTTATCGTCACCTACGTAGTCCTGTCATCGCTTTGACGTCACTCCGTGTTCCAGTGCATTGGTGAGTGAGTGAACATCTTCCTTCCCTGGAGTCCACGAGTAATGGATATTTCTGCAACGATGTAACTGGAAGAGTTGCCGGACGAAGGACCCAGCTATGGCTGTCACTATGAACGACGTCGCGCGAGCAGCCGGCGTCTCCCTCAAAACGGTGTCCAATGTGCTCAATGACTACGAGTTCATCCGGCCCGCCACCAAGCAGAAGGTGCTGGACGCAATCGCCGCGCTGGGCTACGAAGCCAACCTCACGGCACGCAGCCTCCGCTCCGGTAAGACGCGCATGCTGGGGCTGGTGCTCTCCGATCTCTCCTCCCCGTACTACGCCGAGTTGGCCTCCCACCTCATGAAAGTAGCTTCAGCAAGGGGATACCGGGTGCTCGTGGAACAGTCGGCGGCGACTAGGGAGAATGAACTTGCCGCGCTGCAGGGCCAGTTTCGCCAGCTGACCGACGGCCTCCTGTTCACACCCCTGGCGCTGGGGCCCGACGACGTCGCGGCTGCCCAAGGCGACAAGCCTTTGGTGCTGCTGGGGGAGCATATTGCAGACCCCCGCTTTGATCTTGTCACCATGAAGAACACTGAAGCCGCGCAGGCTCTCACCTCCCACCTCCTGGCGTCCGGGCGGCGTCGGGTGGCTGTTCTCGGTGCTGCTCCGGAAGACACCACCGGCAGTTCGGGTTTGCGCATGGTGGGCTACCGCCAGGCCCTCATGGCTGCCGGGCTGGAGTTCGATCCCGACCTGGCTGTGTTGTGCCAGTGGCGGCGGGACGCCGGGGCTTCCGCCGTCCGCCAGCTACTGGACAGCGGAGTCCAGTTTGATGCCGTGTTCGGGCTCAACGACACCGTGGCACTGGGGGCCTTGCATGAGTTACTGATGCAGGGGGTGAAAGTGCCGGAAGAAGTAGCCATTGCTGGCTTTGACGACATTGACGAGGCCCGTTTTGCCTCTCCCTCCCTCACCACGGTGGCCCCGGGCATGGACGAAATCGCAGAGCGCTCCGTAGGGTTGCTGATAGACCGGATTGAAGGAACGGCGCCGGAAGCCGAAGGACTCCAGCTGGAAGCGGGTTTCGAGCTCAGGATCCGGGACTCAGCTCCTTAAGGCTGCGAGGAAGGACAAGGGCAATGGTGGATGTCCAGGTGGAGACCGTCATCAACAGGCCGCAAGACCATGTTGCCGAGTATGCGGGAAACCCCGATAACGCCCCGCAGTGGTATTCCAACATCAAAAGCGTCAAGTGGCAGACACAACCACCCATGGCTGTCGGCTCGAAGCTTGCCTTTAGTGCCCGCTTCCTTGGCCGGACGTTGGACTACGTCTACGAAATCATTGAGCTCCTCCCCGGGCAACGCCTTGTGATGCGCACCGCCCAAGGCCCGTTCCCGATGCAGACCACCTACGCCTGGACTCCCGAGGGGACAACGTCCACCAGAATGGTCCTGCGAAATACCGGCAGCCCCGCCGGATTTTCCAAGCTCGCTGGTGCCGTTATGGCTCCGATGATGCGCCGGGCAATGCGGAAGGACCTCCGGAAACTAAAGGAAGTGCTCGAGTCCAACTGAAAGGAGTGGATCATGATCGCGGCCCTCATCATCGATATGCAGAACGCCTTTTTCGAGAATCCGGACCTGGCAGCCCAGCAGGATGAGTTGGTGGCTGCCTGCAATGACCTCATCGACGTCGTTGAAGAAGCAGGCGGCAAGGTGCTGTTGGTGAAGACTGAGCATGAGCGGGACAAGTCAACATGGACCCTCAGCATGCTCGACGACGACCAGGGCTTCATTTTCCGAGGCACCGGGCAGGCCGATTTCGTGCCGGGACTGAGGACTGAAGACCTGCCCTGCCTGGCAAAGACCAGGGACAGCGCCTTTATGGGCACCGATGTGTTACTTCGCCTGCGGAACTGGGGCGTTGACCAGATCATTCTCGGCGGTGTCTCCACCCACAACTGCATCGCCCAGACGGCAGCTGACGCCTTCGCCAACAATATCCGTGTGGCTTATGCCCGTGAAGCCATCGGTTCTGAGGATCAGGAGGCAGCAGAAGCGGTTTTATCCATCCTGTCCAAGGGCTACCGTCAGGCGGTTCTGACTCCGCCCCAAATCAAGGAACTGCTGAGGAAGAGGCTGACTAACCACGGCTAGATCAGCTCACCGCAACCAGAGACCGAGTAACAAAATCTTACGGGCTCTTCCGTTTCCAGGAGACGCTCTATAACGTTGTAGGAATGTTGTTAGCGCATACGCCTCCCATGGGCTGGAATAGCTGGGATTGCTACGGGACCACGGTCACTGAGGATGAAGTCCTGGCCAACGCGGAGTACATGGCCGCCCATCTGGCCCCCTACGGCTGGGGCACAGTCGTCGTCGATATCCAGTGGTATGAGCCGGCGGCAAAAGCGGGTGGCTACAACGATGGCGCGGCCCTGGTCCTGGACCACGCGGGCCGGCAAATGCCTGCCGTCAACCGCTTCCCCTCAGCGGCGGAGGGAAGGGGATTCGCTCCGCTGGCCGCGAAAATCCATGCCCTTGGCCTCAAGTTCGGCCTCCACATCATGCGGGGCATCCCCCGGCAAGCGGTCCGGGACAAACTGCCTGTAGCCTGCACGGGCTTCACCGCAGACCAGGTGGCAGACCTCGATTCGGTCTGCGACTGGAACACCGACAACTACGGCCTGAACCACTACCATCCCGGCGCCCAGGCCTATTACGATTCCCAGTTGGCGCTTTTCGCAGCCTGGGGTGTGGACTTCATCAAAGCCGATGACATGGTGGGTCCCTACCTGGCGGCAGAGATCCGGTCCTACCAGCAGGCCATCCGGAATTCGGGCCGGGAGATGATCCTCAGCCTTTCGCCGGGCCGCGCCCTGTCCCTGGCGCACCTTGAGCACCTCCGTGAAAACTCGCAGATGTGGCGTGTTTCCGACGATCTCTGGGACAACTGGGACGACGTCGAGGCGCAGTTTGGGCGCATGGCACGTTGGGCGCCCCATCAGAGAGCAGGAGCGTGGGCCGACGCCGACATGCTGCCGGTAGGCCGGATCGCCTTGCGTGCCGAACGCGGCCCCGAAAGGGTCACCAGGCTCACGCTGGACGAACAGCGCACCATGATGACGCTCTGGTGCATGTCCCGCTCGCCCCTGATGCTGGGTTGCGACCTTCCAAGCTCCCCGCCGGAAACGCTCGGTCTGCTGACCAACCGGGATGCGCTTGAAATCCTGAAGGCCAGCACCGGAAACCGTGAGCTCCTCCGCGAGGGGAACCTGGTGATCTGGGCAGCGGAAAGCACGACGTCGGAGGACCGGTTTGGTGCTGTCTTCAATACCGGGACTGAGGTGCTTCGCCGGGACATCCCACTCCGGGATCTCGGCCTCGGCGAGACGGCTGAATGGGAGCATTGGGCAGCGCTCGAGTCGTGGACCCAGGAGAAACTGGAAGTGAGCGGGGATGTGCTGAGCTTCGAGATTGCCCCGCACGGAGTGTGTCTCTACCGCTTTACGCCACGCAACCTAGCCTAAGATCGCCCACCCTCGTGGTGGCAACTTCACCCTTCGGGACTGAGCGTCGAGGCTTCCGGTTCCTGCAAGCAGCGACGCATGAGCAAGCAGGGCCACCGCCGATGCCCGTATGTCCGCCGTTACCTCGAGGTCTGCTGGCTCATCGGCAAGGTTCAACGCCACCACCAGCGCGTCGCCATCATTTTCGGCCACGAAGATGAACTGCTCGTTGGTCAACGACCACACAGCGGTGCGGGCCGAGTGGAGCCAGGCATGCCGCCGTCGTACTCCGATCAGCTCCTGGTAGAGCCGATAGGTGGGCCATCCCTCAGGGCTGAGATCAGCAGGCAAGGCAGGGAAGGCAGGCCGCACTGCGTCGTCGCCCCCGGCCCTGTCCTCCTTGATGCCGCGAAAGGCCTGCTCGTCCCCGTAGTAGATCGATGGTGTGCCTCCCACCGTCAGCAGGACCACAAGAGCGAGGGGCAGGAGGGCAGGATCCTGAAGCTTGCTGGCAATGCGCGTGACGTCATGGTTCCCGATGAAGGTCAGCGGTGCAAAACCAGCCATAAACGAGTTGTGCCGTTCCAAGGCCGCGGCGAGTTCGTAGAAGTTGCGGTCGTTGAGCGAGCTCCAGACGGCTTTCCAGAGTTCGTACTGGGTTGCGGAATCCAGGCTGCCGTCACTGACCGCCGCCGCGTAATCGCCGTGGATGTATTCGCCGACGAAATAGGCGTCGGGAAACTCGGCCCGGACTTCGGCCAGGACGCTGGACCAGAACGACGCCCTTACAGCGTACGCAGCATCCAGCCGCCAACCGTCAGCTCCCCGTGCCAGCCAATGCTTCATGACCCCGGCAACGAATCCGGCAACTTCCGGTTCGGCATGATTCAAGGCGACGAGGTGGTGGTGTCCCTCAAAATCCGTGTACTCAGGCTCCATCCCGGGAGTCCAGCCGGAGTCAGGCCACTTGAAGCGGAACCAGGAGGCCTTGGCCCCGGACGGGCCCTGCGACATCGCCTCCTGGAAGGGTGGGAAACTCCGGCCGGTGTGGTTGAAGACGCCGTCCAAAAGCACACGGAGGCCCCGGGAGTGCGCTTCTCGGATCAGCTCGTCAAAGTCGGCGTCGTCACCTAGACGGGGGTCCATGCGGAAGTAGTCAGTGGTGTCATAGCCATGCGTTTCCGAGGCGAACACCGGGCCCAGCGCGATGCCCGAAGCGCCCAGTTCTACGGCGTAGTCCAGCCAGGAGATGAGCTGAGGGAGCCGATGAACCACAGGCGCGCCAGGGGGCAAGGCATTTTGCTCAGCACCAACGAATCCAAGCGGGTAGACCTGCCACCACACTGCGTGCTGCACCCAATCCGGTTCGGGCAAGGCATGCTCCTTTGCTGGAGGGGAACGTACCCGGGCCATTCTGCCAGTGAGCCGAAATCTTTCCGAAACCTGGCGGGCTTACTCTGGTCACAAGCTGAAGGGATTACGGATGCATCTTTTACCCCGTGAGCAGGAAAAGCTCATGATCGTGGTGGCGGCTGACCTTGCACGGCGCCGTCAGGCCCGTGGGCTCAAGCTCAATTTCCCGGAGGCCGTGGCCATCATCAGCTACGAGTTGATCGAGGGCGCCCGGGACGGCCGGACAGTGGCCGAATTGATGAGTTACGGGACCACGCTGCTCACCCGCGAGGACGTCATGGAAGGCATCCCGGAGATGATCCATGACGTGCAGATCGAAGCTACCTTCCCGGACGGCACCAAACTGGTGACCGTCCACGATCCTATCCGCTAGGGGCAACAGATGATCCCAGGAGAATACGTCCTCCGGCCTGAACCGGTGGTGGTGAATGCCGGACGGGACGCGATCGACGTCGTCGTACTGAACACCGGCGACCGTCCCGTCCAGGTGGGCTCCCACTACCACTTTGCCGAGGCGAACAGTGCACTCGAGTTCGATCGCCAGGCGGCCCACGGACGGCGCCTGGACATTCCCGCCGGCACGGCTGCACGGTTCGAACCAGGCGACCGCCGGACTGTCCGGCTGATCGAGCTCGCAGGGCGCCGCGAGGTTTTCGGACTCAGCAACGCGGTTAACGGAACGCTCGACGCCGGCGGGCCAGCATCCGCTGCGAGAGCATCCACTGCTGGGGGAGCCGCGTGAGTTTTGAACTGTCCCGCAAGCAGTACTCGGACCTCTACGGGCCCACGACGGGCGACGCCATCCGCCTCGCAGACACAGAGCTGTTCCTGGAGATCGAGAATGACCTCACCCGCTACGGCGAGGAAGTGGTGTTCGGGGGCGGCAAGGTGATCCGGGACGGCATGGGCCAGAACGGCCAGCTCACCCGTGACGATATTGGTTCCGGCGGCGGTGTGCCGGACACCGTTATCACCAACGCGATCGTGCTGGACTACACCGGCATCTACAAGGCGGATATAGCCCTCCGGGACGGCCACATCTTCAAAATCGGTAAAGCCGGAAACCCCCAGATCACGGACGGCGTGGACATCGTCATCGGAGCGAGCACCGAGATCATCGCCGGCGAACGGAAAATCCTCACGGCCGGCGGCGTTGATTCGCACATCCACTTCATCTCCCCTGAACAGGTGCCCACGGCGCTGTGCAGCGGAGTGACCACCATGCTGGGCGGCGGAACCGGCCCGGCCGAAGGCACCAAAGCGACCACCGTAACGCCCGGCAAATGGCACATCCAGCGGATGCTCCAGGCCGCCGAGGGCCTTCCCATCAACATCGGACTTCTCGGAAAGGGACACGCGTCCGCGGTCGAACCCCTCGCTGAGCAGATCAGGGCCGGAGCGATCGGCCTCAAGGTGCATGAGGACTGGGGATCCACCACCTCCTCGATCGATACTTCCCTCAAAGTCGCCGACGAATACGACATCCAGGTGGCCATCCACACAGACACTCTCAACGAGTGCGGCTTCGTAGAGGACACCATCAGGGCAATCGACGGCCGCGTCATCCATACCTTCCACACGGAAGGCGCCGGGGGAGGGCACGCGCCGGACATTATCAAGATCGCCGGCCTCCCGAATGTGCTGCCCGCGTCCACCAACCCGACCCTGCCGTACACGCGCAACACCATCGAAGAGCACCTGGACATGCTGATGGTCTGCCACCACCTCAACCCGGACATTCCCGAGGACGTGGCCTTCGCTGATTCACGCATCCGTGCGGAAACCATCGCAGCGGAGGACGTGCTCCAGGACATGGGCATCTTTGCCATCACCTCCTCGGATTCGCAGGCCATGGGACGGGTGGGCGAGGTCATCACCCGCACCTGGCAGGTGGCCGACAAGATGAAGAAGCAGCGGGGAGTTTTGGAGGACCCCCAGAGGGACAACACTGGCGGTGTCCACGGTTCCGCCCGCAGCGACAACTTCCGCCTGAAGAGGTACGTGGCAAAATACACGATCAACCCCGCCATCGCGCACGGCATGGCGGACTCGATCGGATCCGTGGAGGAAGGAAAATTCGCTGACCTGGTCCTGTGGGATCCGGCATTCTTCGGCGTCAAACCGGAACTTGTGCTCAAGGGCGGGCAGATCGCCTACGCCCTCATGGGGGATGCAAACGCGTCCATCCCCACGCCGCAACCCCGGACCATGCGGCCCATGTTTGCCACCTTCGGCAAAGCGCTGCAGCAGTCCTCCATCACCTTCCTGTCTCAGGCCGCTATCGACGCCGGCGTACCCGAAGAGCTCGGCCTCCAGAAGGTGATCCGTCCCGTATCAGGGATCCGGAACCTCACCAAGGCCGACCTGAAGTACAACGACGCAACGCCGGACATCGAGGTGGACCCGGAGACCTACCAGGTGACGGTAGACGGGGAGAACGTCACGTGCGAACCCTCTGACGTACTGCCCATGGCCCAGCGCTACTTCCTCTTCTAGAACCCCTGGAGCTGACGTGATCATCGAGAAAGTCCTCGGCAACGTGCACGAACTGCCCGGCGGTGCGGCCGAAACCTACGCCGGCCTGCACCAGGAGAAGGTGGTGCTGCCCAGCGCCCAACTGGTTAAGCGCATCCAGAGGGTCACGACAGACCACGGCAAGGAGCTGGGCATCCGGCTGGCGGCCGGCTCCGTGGACCTTCGCGACGGCGACATCCTGCATGTGGCAGAGTCCAACATGATCGTGGTGTCGGTGCTGCCCACGGACGTCCTGGTGATCGCGCCGCGAACCATTTCCGAAATGGGCGTGGTGGCCCATTCCCTAGGAAACCGCCACCTGCAGGCCCAGTTCTTCGACTCCACCTCCGAGTACGGTGCCGAGGTCATGGTGTGCCAGTATGACCACACCGTTGAGGACTACCTCAAACACGTCGGAGTGCCTTATGACCGCCAGGAACGGGTGATGCCGGTGCCTTTCCGCCACGCTGAACACTCGCACTGATTGCATGAAAGCTACTCCCGGCTATCAGCTTGCATTGCAGCAGTTGACTGACTCCGCGTTGCCCACGGGAGCGTTTGCTCATTCATTGGGCTTTGAGACCTATATTGAGCGCGGGCTGGTGCGGGACGAGGCCAGCTTCGGGGTTTGGCTTTCTGCATTTGTGCGGCAGCAGCTTACATTCTCGGACGGCTTGGCCATCCGCCTCGTCTACGAGGATCATCCGGTTAGGGAGCTTGACTCCTTGCTGACTGCCCAGCTGTTGCCACGGCAACTGCGCGAGGCCAGCCTGAAAATGGGCGGTCGGCTGCTCGAGATTGGCGCTGAAGTGTTTCCCTCGCCGGAGCTCGAGGAGTACCGCGGGCTGGTGAGCGGCGGCCGTGCTTCCGGCCATCAGCCGCTGGCATTCGCCGTCGTCGCCCGTTCCCTCGGGGTCCCGTTGAACGAGGCGCTCGCTGCCTACCTTTTTGCTGCCGTCACGTCCCTGACGCAAAACGCCGTCCGTGCGGTGCCCTTGGGCCAGAACGCCGGGCAGCGGCTACTGCGCCAGGCGGCCGACGCCGTTGCTGCCGCCGTTGAGCGGGTGGGACAACTGACGCCGGACGATTTTGGGGCAGTAAGTCCAGGGCTGGAAATTTCGCAGATGCGGCACGAGCGGCAACGCGCACGAATGTTTATGAGTTAGTTGGATTGCACGGCTGGACTGTCAGGAGAGCAAATGTCTGAACCCATCAAGATCGGTATCGGCGGACCCGTAGGAGCCGGCAAAACGCAGCTCGTGGAGCGGCTCACGCGCCATATGAGCGCCGAGATTTCCATGGCGGCCATCACCAACGACATCTACACCATCGAGGACGCCAAGATCCTGGCGGCAAACGGCATCCTTCCGCTGGACCGGATCATCGGCGTCGAGACCGGCGGCTGCCCGCACACCGCCATCCGCGAAGACACCTCAATGAACACGGCAGCGATTGAAGAGCTCAAGGCGAGGCATCCTGACCTGCAGGTGATTTTCGTGGAATCCGGCGGCGACAACCTCTCGGCCACCTTCAGCCCGGAGCTGGTGGACTTCTCCATCTACATCATCGACGTCGCGCAGGGGGAGAAGATCCCGCGCAAAGCCGGGCAGGGCATGATCAAGTCCGACCTCTTCATCATCAACAAGACGGACCTCGCGCCGCACGTCGGCGCAGACCTGACAATCATGGAACGGGACTCCCGCGAATTCCGGGGCACCAAACCGTTCTGCTTCACCAACCTCAAAACGGACGAAGGGCTCGACGCCGTGATCGCCTGGATCCGGCGCGATGTCCTGATGCTCGATCTGGCGTCATGAGCACGACGGCGGTTGGGCTGGGTTCGAGTGTTCTCTCACCGCCGGCGGCTGATCAGCCCGAGAGGGGCCGTCTTGAACTAGTCGTCACTGACCGCAACGGACGGTCCATCGCCTCACGGCAGTTTCACGAGGGCGCTTTGAGGGTCTTGCGGCCGCATTACTTGGATGACAGCGGGCAGGTGTGTTTTGTTCTTGTGAATCCTGGTGGGGCTTACCTTGGGGCCGATCTTTATGTCATGGAGGTGGAGGTGGAGGATGCGGCCCGCCTGCTTCTGACCACGCAGTCCGCGACGAAGATCTACCGGACACCGGGATCGTTTGCTGAGCAACGGATGCGGTTGGTGCTGGGGGAAGGGGCACAGCTGGAGTTGGCTCCGGACCAGTTGATTGCCTACCGCGAGGCCAGCTACCGCCAAAACACCCGCGTAACCGTACGGCCAACATCAAGCCTGATCATGGCCGAAGTTGTCACGCCGGGATGGTCCCCGGACGGGACGGCGTTCCGGTATGAGGAGGTGCGCCTGCGAACCGAGATTACGGTAGATGCAGGGGAAGCTCGGCAGCTGCTGGCGCTGGACAACCTTCTGATCGTGCCCTCGGATGATGACGTGACCGGAACGGGGTTTATGGAGGGCTACAGTCACGTGGGTTCGCTGCTGGTGGTGGACCGGAGAGTGGATCAGGCGCTCGCGGACGAACTGCATGAGCTGACCAGGACGCACGAGGCGTACACAGGCGTTTCGCTGACGGCCAGCGTAGCCGGAACAACCGGGCTGGTGCTGCGCTCGCTGTCCGACAGCACCGAGGAACTCCAGCGCCTGCTGCAATCGTGTACTACCCTGCTGCGCAGACGTTGGTACGGGCAGCCTCCCCTGGACCTCAGGAAATACTGATGATCGGGCCAGCCGAAGCCCGGCAGCTTTACCGCGACCGTGAGCAGTTGCCGCTGCGTACGCGGCTGGCCTGCACATTGGGTGCGGTGGCTGCGCTCCATGCGGCCGCCGTCGTGCTCCTCTTGCTGGGGGCCGCGGAAGCGCTGGCGATTGGCCTGGTCATCACTGCCTATCTTGCCGGCATCAAGCACAGCTACGACTGGGACCATCTGGCCGCTATCGACAACTCCACCCGCAAATTCGTGGCCCAAAACCAGGATCCGGTGAGTGTGGGCTTCGCTTTCAGCTTGGGCCACAGTTCCGTCGTGATGCTGGCAGGGGTATTGCTGGTGGGTGGTGCGTCCGTGATGGGCCAGTTCTTAACCGGAGGCACTGGCGAAAATCTGGTGCTCGGGCTCATCGGCAGCGGAGTTTCGGGGATTTTCCTGCTGTTGATGGGCGCGTTCAACGGCTCGGCATTTGTCGCAGCTACGCGTTCTTACCTCAAGGCCCGTTCGGGATTGACCGTCACGGCACAGGAGTTGGAGGCCAAGGGTCTGGTGGCCCGGCTGCTGGCCAAACCGCTCTCACGGGTGAAACGGCCGCGGAATGTTTATGTGATCGGCTTCCTGTTCGGATTGGGCTTCGACACCGCCACCACCATTGCGCTGCTGATGATGGCCGTTTCCGCCTCCGTTGCAGGTGTTTCCCCGTTGGCCCTGCTGGCGCTGCCACTGGCGTTCACGGCAGCGATGACGTTCTGCGACACGATCAACGGGGCGGCCATGATGCGCATGTACCGCTCTGCGATCCGCCGTCCCCTGCAGAAGCTGGGATTCAACGCAGTGATCACCGGCATCTCTGCTGCGTCCGCCCTTTTCATCGCGGCGATAACGTTGGGCGGTTTCTTCAATGCCGCCTTCGGATGGGAAGATCCGCTCACCAGATGGCTGGGGTCAGTAGATCTTGGCGACGCCGGCCTGTTGCTGATTACCATCTTGCTGGGGGTGTGGGCGGTGGCGGCGCTGCATGCTCGCTTGAAGGCCCAAAACCAGCAGGATGAAGGCGTTGGTTGGGCAAGGGGCCGGGACTAAGGTTTGTGCCTGTGCCATGGGAAACCGCAACCCCGACGTCGACGCGTGGTTTGAGAAGTACGACAACCCTCAGCGCGAACTAGTGGGCAAGATCAGGGAATTTATCCTGGCCGTGGATCTGGCGGTGACCGAAGCAATCAAATGGCAGGCACCCACCTTTATGTACAAGGGCAACATCGCCTCCTTCTTTCCCCGTTCGAAAAAGAACGTGTCTCTGATGTTCCATCTGGGTGCGACCATCCCGGATGAACTGGGCCTGCTGGAAGGTGAAGGGGACGTGTCCCGGGTAGCCCGGTCCGTCGCAGGATCTTGACCATGCCGGCCGGCGTGGATAGCGTCGCGTTCATGGGCACCGTTTTCGGCGGGATGGCAGCCAGTCTTGACGGGTATATACGCTCGGATAGCGGCGACTTGTCGTGGCTGAACGATGCAACGTCGAAGGATGAGGACTACGGCTTTGAGGCGACAACACTAAGGACAGGTGCTTATGTCATGGGCGCCACTACCTACCGTGAGGTTGCTGGAATGGGTGGCCTGGGTTCCGCTGTTCCAACCTATGTTGTCACCCACGATGACACTATGGTCACGAAGGGAAATACCCGGCTGTTCTCAGGGGATCTGGCCGAATTAGTGGCGCGGATAAAGTCCTCCATCCCGGAGGATAAAGACATTTGTCTCTTTGGCGGCGGTGAGCTGGTGTCTGAGTTCATTGAGGCGGGGTTGCTGGATGAACTGGGGATCTCAGTGGCGCCCGTCATCCTTGGTGGGGGCGTGCCTTTCTTCCGGGGGATCAGACGGTGGACGAGGCTTGAACTACTGGAATGCCGCCCATTCCCCTCCGGCATAGTCCTGCTCAACTACAGGCTGAAGCCGATTCCACAATGAGCAGGCAGATCTTGGTCTGACAGTGGTGCCACCTCGGGGAATCCTTTTCTCTTTTTTCGATTCCCGTGAAACCTTTCCGGAGTTGCCGGACAATACAGGGCATGGGGAGTTCTGAGTCCGGCGAAGAGGCCTTGTGGCTGCGAAGCCTGAACGGCGACGGCGAGGCCTTCGGAAGGGTGTTCGATCGGCACCGCGGCCGGGTCTTTCGCCATGCCTACCGCCTCTGCGGGGAACGGCACGATGCCGAGGACGTGATGTCCGCAGCCTTCCTGGAACTTTGGCGGCGCCGGGACAGCGTGCGTCTTGTTGAGGGATCAGTTCTTCCCTGGTTGCTGGTCACGACGACGAACCTGGCACGCAACAGTAGACGTTCGGTATTCCGTTACCGCAGGCTCCTCAATTCGCTCCCCAGGACCGAGGACATTTCCCACGTTACGGGCGAATCTGTCTTCCTGGACGCCATGGAGAGTGACGTGGCAAATGCCCTTCGGACGCTGAATGCCTTGGACATGCAACTGGTGAGCCTTGTGGTCTTTGAGGACTACACCCTCGCGGCTGCCGCCGCCGTGCTGAACCTGACACCAGGAGCGGCTAAGACGCGTATGCACCGGGCACGCCAGCAGATGAAGAAGGCCATCATGAGAGAAGGCAAGCCTGTGCCCGCTCCTGAGCTGGAAGGAGAGCTGTCATGAGGCAGCCAGAGTTGGATGATACGTTCAGCGACGCGCTGCGGGCGGAACTGGTCTCCCGCGTCCAGAAAACAGCCTCCCGGCCCGAGAGACGCGCCCGGCCCTGGGCTGCGGTAGGGGTGGCTGCCGGTGTCCTGTTGCTCGGCGGCATGGGGGCCGGGGCTGCAGGGCTGTTTGCACCACCCGGCCAAGAGCAGGCCAGCCCTCAAAGTGTCGTACTCGCTTCCTATAAACCAGAGGACACTTTGGCAGCTTTCAGCGCCCAAACCCCTGAAAAAGCCCCCGGCCAAATCATTGGCCATGTGCAGGACTCCGGTTGGCAACCAACCACTGAGGCGCTTGCCAGCGTGAGCGGCGTGGTTGTCAAGGGAACCGTGGCGGGTATCCGGGAAGGAAGGACGGACACGAACGCCCTTGGCTCTATTGTCGTGGTTGTAGACATCGAAAACGTGGTCCAAGGAGCGATGCCAGAGGGCAATGACGGCAGGGTCTACGTTGAACTGCCCGCCATAGGGCATCCCCATCCGTCCGACTACGCCAAAGCGCTGCCCGACGGTGCCGCCGTCGTCGCGTATCTATTGCCGGCCCCAAATTCTCATCCCCCCGCTGGCCTTCCTGACGGGCAGGACTTATTCGTTCCTGCAGGGCAGCAAGGCTTCGCCCTTCAGGTAGGGGACCACGACGTCGTGTGGCCCCTGACAGGTGCACGAGAGCCGGGGGAGATTGCCGAAACGCTCCCTGGAGGGACACTGGTTGGATAAGCCGGGCCGATAGGTTTGGTCTGTGAAGAACCCCCGAGAACTGGAAATCGATTCCCTGCCGTTCGCTCTGCTCGGTGAAGGGCCGCAATCACAGGTTGCCCCGCTCCTTCAGGGACGGATGCTCACACTGACAGCCGATGCGGGCGCAGACATGTTCCTTGACCCCGCCGGATCCGCAGGCACAGCTGATGCCGAAAGATTTGTCTCGCCGGTAAAGGGCGACTTCCAGCTCAGCGCATTCGTGAGCCCCGTGTTTGTGAGTGACTTCGACTCCGGAGTCCTGATTGGCTACCTGGATCCGTTGAACTGGTTCAAGATCTGCGCGGAGCTGGATCCGAGCGGAACAACCAGAGTGGTCTCAGTGGTGACCCGCGACGGTAAGTCCGATGACTGCGACAGCTGGCCCATCGACACGGCGGGGACCTACCTGCGGATCTCCCGTCTGGGCCCGGCGTTCGCGCTCCACGCTTCGGTCGACGGAGAACGGTGGAACATGGTCCGGTACTTCGCCATGGGAGAACCGGCACCCGAGTCCGTGAAAATCGGGTTTGTGGCGCAGTCCCCTTCAGGAGAAGGCACGACGGCGACATTCAGCCATATCGCCTTCGATGCCAAGACGATCACTCAGGTGAGGGACGGCTCGTAGCCAACTCCGGAAGCGGCGTTACCTGATTTCCTGGATCGATGAGTTCCGCTAGATGGCTGGACGCACCGTTCGAGTGGTTATCAAGAACTTGCCGCACCTGCATGTGGCAGCTGAATCCGTCGGTCAGGATGGGTGTTCCGTCCGATGTTCCCTTCAGAGCCGGGGCGAGTGATTGCTCGGCGACTGCCATGCTTACGTCGTAGTGCTGTGCTTCGAAGCCGAAGTTTCCTGCGACGCCGCAGCAGCCCGTGGCTTCCTTGACCGTGGTGATGCCCAGCGCGGCCAACGCATTGGCCTGGGTTCCGGAACCGAAGACGGCGTACTCATGGCAGTGGGTCTGGACGGTCACCGCTGCCGGGACCGACGCCGGTTGCCAGCCTGTTTTGGTCTGCTCTATGACCGCTGTGGCAAAGCTCTGAATACGGTTGGCGACACGGTGTGCCGCTTCTGTTGGAACCAGTTCCGGCAGGTCCTTGCGGAGGGCAGCCGCACAGCTGGGTTCGATGACAACTATGGGCCTGTCCGTGCCGTCGTCCAATGCCTCTGCCGTCCGCGTGAGCATCTTGCGGGCTGTGTCCAGCTGTCCTGTTGAAATCCAGGTGAGGCCGCAGCACAGGTCCGCACTGCACTCCACGGTCCGCTGGGCGTCTTCGAGTACGCGCTTGGCTGCACCGGCGACTGAAGGGCGGAAGCCGCGGGTGAAGCTGTCGATGAACAGGACTGTATCGGCTGGAGCTTTTTCGGTACCGCGGGCAGGCTCGTTCCCGATCTCCTTCAGCAACTGCGCCCGGGAGGCGAAGTCCGGCATCCTGCGATGGGTGGTGATGCCGGAGATCCGTGCAATGAGGGGCCGCAGCGGTGATGCGAGGGCAGCGTTCACCAACGGAGCGATCCGACTGGTTATTTTCAGCCAGGTGGGCAGCCAGCCCAAGGTGTAGTGGGCTATGGGCCGCAAACGGCCTTCATAGTAATGATCGAAGAACTCGGATTTGTACGTGGCCATGTCCACGCCGGCCGGGCAATCGGTGGAGCAGGCCTTGCAGGAGAGGCACAGGTCCAGGGATTCCCGCACGTCTTCTGATTTCCAGCCTTCCTTCGCGCTGGCCGATCCGCTGATCATGTCCTGGAGAACCCGCGCCCGTGCCCGGGTGGAGTCCTTTTCGTCCCGTGTCGCTCGATAGCTGGGGCACATCACCCCGCCGCCCGAAGTGGTCCTGCACCTTCCCACGCCGATGCAGGTCTGGACGGCATCCGTGAACCCCTCCCGGCCTGAGTTGGCCGGTTCCAGGGCAAAGGACGTCCGGAAACCGCGGGCAGGGGCGGCTGCAAGGGCAAGGTCGGACATTACTGGAGCAGGGTCAGTGATGATGCCCGGATTAAGGACCCCGTCCGGGTCCCAGACCGCCTTGTAGCGGCCGAAGGCTTGCAGCGCTGCCGCGCTGTACATGATGGGGAGAAGTGCGGAGCGGGCCCGGCCATCGCCGTGTTCGCCGGAGAGGGATCCGCCGTGGCGGGTTACCAGGTCAGCAGCCGCGCGGAGGAATTTATCCATAACGGCTCTCCCGGACTCGGTCCGGGGGTCAAAGGTGATCCGGACGTGTGTGCAGCCGGCGCCGAAATGCCCATACATCACGCCACGGAGCTGATGCTCGTCAAGAAGCCGGGTGAAGTCGCCAAGGTAGGCGGCCAGGTTTTCCGGTGCGACGGCTGCGTCCTCCCAGCCTGCCCAGGACTGGACTCCACCAGCGAGTCGCGAGGACAGCCCTGCTCCGTCTTCCCGGACACGCCAGAGGTTGGCCCTGTCCACAGGATCGGAGACCACAACGCCGTCAACCACGTTGCCACGCTGCTTCAGCGTCCTCAGCAGATCGTGCGCCTTGGCCCGTACCTCCGCGGGATCGCTGCCGTCCAGGTCCACGTACAGGTAAGCCGTACCATCGGGCAATGCACCGACCGAGTCGGGACCGCGCCGCTCACGCATGGTCTGCACAATGGCGTCATCGATGCCTTCAACGGCCGCGGGGTTGAACCGCAGGATCTCCATCACATCGGTGGCCGCCGCGACGACGTCGCGGTATCCAAGGCAGACAAGCAGTGCCGCGGCAGGAACATCCACCAGCTTCACGGTGGCGGAGACGATGACAGCGCAGGTACCCTCGCTTCCGGCGAGCGCCTTGGCGGCATCAAAGCCGTTCTCGGGGAGGAGGTTGGCCAGCTGGTAGCCGGAGACCTGCCGGGCGATGCGACCGAATTCTGTGCGGAGGAGTCCGAGGTTCGCGTCCCTCAGCTGCTTCAGGCCGGCATCGATGCGCGCAGCTTCCGCGACGGCGGACTCGTCAGCCTGGTCAATGGCACGCACCCCATCAGGCCCGGCAGTCACAAGATGGCCCGACGCCGTCACCAGGTCCACAGAAACGACGTGGTCTACGGTCCGGCCGTATCTGACGGAGTGGTTTCCACAGGCGTCGTTACCGATGGCTCCGGCCACCGTCACCCTGCCCATGCTTGATGGATCCGGGGCAAAAGTCAGGGCTCCGCCGGTAGCGGCCTGCACTTGTTTCTGCAGCGTGGTCAGGACCATGCCTGGCTCGACTGTGACGGTCCGGGAGTCGCGGTCCAGGTGCAGGAGCCTGGACATGTAACGGGAGAAGTCGATAACGACGCCGCTTCCGATGGCATTTCCCGCCATGCTGGTTCCACCGCCTCGGCTGGTGAGCGGGATGCCGTAGCGTCGGCAGGCGCGGATGACTGCAGCGACGTCCTGGCTGGAGCGGGGAAAGGCCACAGCCATGGGGCGCACCTTGTAGTTCGAGGCGTCATAGGAGTACTCCGACAACCTGCGGCTGCTGGCATCAACCTCGACGCCGTCCTTCTCCAGGTCTCGCACGAGGCTTTCAGTTCCGGCACGGTTCATCTGGTTCAGCTTTCGTTTTCGGGCGAGGCGGACCAGGCGGCAGGCTTACTCGCTTTGTGCTTCCTGTCGAACCAGTTTACGGATTAATAAACACCGGAGTCTGGCATTATTAGTAAGGCATTGTTTCTTCAGGTGAAAGAAGGGCAACAATGGACCTGGCAACAGTGGATGACCTCGAGTTCTTTGAACAGATTTCCCGTTCGAGGAGCCTGACTGAAGCGGCGAGAATCTGGGGAATGTCTCTGCCCTCGGTCAGCAGACGGCTGACGCAGTTGGAATCGCGGCTGGGAGTCCAGTTGGTCCGCAGGAGCACGCGCAAACTCACCCTCACGCCGGAAGGGGAACACTATGCGGCCGGGGTGCTGGCGATCCTTCAGCAAAAAACGGATCTTGACGAAGGAATGTCACCAAAACACGGCGAGCTCCGCGGCCGGATTGCTGTGCACTCCACGGTCGGCCTGGGCCGCATCCATATTGCCCCGCTGCTGGGTGCGTTTATTCGTGAGCACCCGGGTGTTTCAGTCGACCTGCAGATGTCGGCGCTTCCGCTCAACATAGCTGCGAGTCATTTTGACATCGGGATCCGTGTGGGCAGCCTGGAGGATTCCCGGCTTAAATTCACGCGCCTGGCGGAAAGCCGCAGGGTGGTCTGCGCTTCGCCGCAGTATCTCGAAACCTACGGGACCCCACAGACGACTGCTGACCTGGAACAGCACAATTGCATCGTCCTGCGGCAGGACAACAGTGATTACGCGGTGTGGCGCTTTGGGACCGACGGCCGGGAACACACTGTCCGGGTGAAGGGAAATATGGTCAGCGACGACGGCGAAGTGGTTGCCGGTTGGTGCCTCCAGGGACTCGGGTTGATGATGCGCTCCACCTGGCACGTGAACCCGATGCTTCGCCGAGGCCTGCTGCAACAGGTTCTTGCAGATGTGCCAACCCCGGCCGCGGACATTCACGCCGTCTACCCCGCCGCGGTGCATACTCCCCGGCGGGTTACCGCCCTCGTAGACCACTTGCGGAGTGGGCTCGTGGAACACCTGGAAGACGACGACGTCGGCTACCAGCCTTCGTGACCGGCGCACCTGCCGCCAGGCTCATTCAGTGGCTTCGATGAGTTCCTTGATCCGGCGGAGGCTGTTCTCAATCATGCTCGGGTCGGGCGAGGTGTCCATAGCAGGAATGTCCAGATGAAAAGTCAGTTTTGTGCCGCTTCCGTCGACGGGATCCAATGTCGCCCGGGAATGGATTTCCAACGGCCCGTTGGGCGTTTGGTCAACAATTACAGCGCCGAAGGCGCGTGCGGGCTCGAACTCAACTATGTTCATCGTGCCTTCAATGGGAGGGCCCATGCGGGTCTGGCGGCGTTGTATTTGAGTGCCCACGCCAATAGGTCCAGCTGAAACCTGCTGCAGTTCCATATGTGGATCCCAGCGTGGATGGTTGTCCACATGGTTCACCGCGAAGAAGTCAAACACGACATCTGGAGGCCTGTTGATGACAGTCGAGAGCACGAGTTTCATGACTGGTCCTGTTGACTCCGGCAAGGGTGGACAAGGGCAGTCTATGCCTAGCCTTCTCGAGGCACCACCGCTAGGCGACTGCCTCTGACTCCTTCAGCCCGGCAAGCAACTCTTCAACCGTCGGGGGATTTGCGCCGGCCCTGCGGACAGTGATGGCAGCCGCCTTGGATGCCGTGCGTCCCAGAGATTCCAGGACCTCGGATGAAAGCCCGTCCACACCGCGTGAGAGCAGCCCGTAGATCAGCGCCGCCATATAGGAGTCACCGGCACCGATAGTGTCCGCCACCACTGAGGGGACTGATGGAATGTGGAGCTGGGTTGCCGGGGTTGCCAGAAGCGAACCTTCCGAACCCTTGGTGATGACTGCCAGCCCGGCGCCCAGCTGCAGGATGCGTGCTGCCGCTTCCTCCAGCCGTTTGCGCGGGTAGAGCCATTGCGCGTCCTCGTCGCTTAGCTTGACGACGTCGGTCAGGGGAACCAGTTCCTCGAACAGGGCTGTTGCTTCGGCCTGACCGCCCAGCAAGGCCGGGCGGATGTTGGGGTCGTAGGTGATCACGCATTCCCGATGGGCCTGCTCCAGCAGGGACCGGACCGCGGCTGCGCCAGGGGCCAGGAAGGTGGCGATGGAACCGGTGTGGATCACCTTGGGGAGGTATGAGGGCGGAACGGGCTGCAGTTCCCAGCTGATGTCGAACTCGTAGCGGGCTGAGCCGTCTGCGGCGAGCGTCGCGGTTGCAGACGCCGTACGCCCCTGATGCTTGGAACCGGGCAGCAGTGCGACTCCTGCCCTGCCGAGGTGCCGTTCGATCGCAGAGCCACGTTCGTCGTCGCCGATTGACGTGAGCAGCGCGGTACTGATTCCGAGGCGTCCCAGCCCGTAGGCAACATTCGCCGGCGACCCGCCGGGGTGCTCCACCGTTCCGTCGGAAGAGGCGACAACATCAATCAGGGCTTCGCCGATAACTACGACGTCGGAGTATGCTGCGGTCCCTGCAGGGCTGGGGGAGCTGGGCATGAGGAGGCCTTTCGTGGAGCCGTCCGCGGACCTTTGGCAGGTCCGCGGACGGAGTGCAGGACGGGATGGGTGGAATCGGGCTGCCGCCGGGATCAGGCGGTGGCAGCGCCGGTCATGATGGCCACGGCGTCGGTCATGGTGTGTGACTCGGGTGTGATGGTTGCCGCGCATTTTCCGAGGCGCTGGATATGGATCCTGTCGGCCACGTCGAACACGTGCGGCATGTTGTGGCTGATCAGAATCACCGGCAGCCCCCTGTCCCGCAGGTCCCTGACGAGCTGGAGCACCTGGTTGGACTCACGGACGCCGAGTGCCGCCGTCGGCTCATCCAACACCACTACCTTGGAGCCAAAGGCCGCAGCCCTCGCCACTGCAACAGCCTGGCGCTGACCGCCGGAAAGGTTCTCCACGGGCACAGTGACATCCTGCAGTGTGGAGATTCCCAAGCGGGTGAGCTCCTCTTTGGCCTTGCGCCGCATGCCCTTGGTATCCAGCATCCGGAAGATCGTGCCGAGGGGGCCGGCCAACCGCTCCTCCCGGCCCAGGAACAGGTTGGATGCGACATCCAGCGCCGGCGATACGGCCAGGTTCTGGTACACGGTTTCAATCCCGTGAACGCGCGCATCCTGGGGCCGCTTGAAATGCACCTGCTCGCCGGAAACGAAGAGCTCACCCGAATCCGGGATCTCCGCTCCAGTGAGGCACTTGATGAGAGTTGATTTGCCCGCACCGTTGTCGCCGATGATGGCAAGGACTTCGCCGGGGTAGAGGTCCAGGCTTACACCGTCCAGGCCCACCACCCTGCCGAAGGTCTTGACCAGGTTCCTGGCCTGCATGATGGGTTGGCGCACTTTGGTGGCGGTGCTCTCGAGATCTGCGGCGGTCATGATTTCACCTTTCGGATCCACTGGTCCACGGACACCGCAACGATGATGAGGACGCCGACAGCCAGGGTTTGGTACAGCACGTCGAGCCCGGCCAAGGACAGGCCGTTGCGGAAAACGCCCACAATCAGCGCTCCGAGGAGCGATCCCCAGATGGAGCCGCGGCCACCGAACAGGCTCGTCCCGCCAATAACGACGGCGGTAATGGAGTCAAGGTTGAGGTCGACGCCGCCGTTGGGGCTCGCGGCATTGGTACGGCCGATCTGGATCCACGCGCCAACGGCGAGGACCGCGCCGGCAGCCAGATAGACACTCATCAGGACGCGATTGACGGGAATACCTGCCAGCCGTGCGGCTTCCTTGTCGTCGCCGACGGCGTACACGTGCCGCCCCCAGGCGGTCTTGCCCAGGATGAAGGCCATGGCCACGTACAGCAGCAGCATCATGACGACGCCGATGGAGATGCGCACAGGGCCAACAGGGAACGTGCTGCCCGTCCAAGTCAGCATGTCGGGCATGCTGGACCCACGGACAGTGGCGCCGTTGGAATAAAGAAGAGTGAGGGCGACGAAGATATTCAGTGTGCCCAGGGTGACGATGAAGGGCGGAAGCTTGAGCCGGGTGACCAGGAAACCGTTCAGTGCCCCGGCCCCGAGGCCCATCACCAGCCCAAGCAGAAGTGCCAGCGGGGCCGGAATTCCGCTGCCAACTGCCAGTTGGGCCACCACCATGGAGGAGAGGATCATGACGGCGCCCACTGACAGGTCGATCCCGGCAGTAAGGATGATCAGTGTCTGCGCGATAGCAAGCGTTCCCACCACCGCAACCTGCTGGGTGATCAGCGATAGGTTCTCGACGCGGAGGAACCGGTCGTTGAGGAGCCCGAATACCACCACTGCGATGAGGAGGACCACCGCCGGGCTAAGGGCAGGGTAGCGGTGGAGGACGTTCCTGATCCGGCTGAGCGTGGTCTGGCGGTCAAGGAATTCCTCAGCCAGGTCTGTGCGTCCTGTAGCAGGGGGGCCTGCGGTCTGTTGTTGCGTCATGCTTACTTGCCCCAGCAGATGTCGGTTGCCGCCGTGGTGGTGATGCTCTTGACGCCATCGGCAGGCTTGTCCGTAACCAGCTCAACGCCTGTGTTGTAGAAGTCCAGGCCTTCGGAGTTGGCCGGCTTCTTGCCTGTTTTCGCGAGTTCAACGATGGCCTTGACGCCCAGTTCTGCCATCTTTACCGGGTACTGCTGGGCAGTGGCTCCAATGACGCCGGTTTTGACGTTGTCCACGCCGGCGCAGCCACCGTCAACGGAAACGATCAGGACGTCCTTTTCCTTGCCGGCCGACTTCAGTGCTTCGAAGGCACCGGCTGCGGCAGGTTCGTTGATGGTGTACACGACGTTGATGTTCGGGTTCTTGGAGAGCAGGTTTTCCATACCCGTACGTCCGCCGTCCTCGGCGCCCTGGGTGGCCTGGCTTCCGACGATTTCGTACTCCCCGCCCTTGCCGCCGGTGTACTTGCCGGTCTTGGCTTCGTCGCCGTTCTTCTTCGCATCAGCGGTGTCTACTCCAAGGCCGGACAGGAATCCCTGGTCGCGGTTGTAGTCGACGGACACCACCTTGTCGTCAAAGAGGTCAAGCAGTGCGATGGTGGCCTTCTTGCCGCCCAGCTGAGCCGCCGTCCACTTGCCGATCAGCTCGCCTGCCGCGAAGTTGTCGGTCGCGAAGGTGATGTCAGCGGCGTCGGCGGGGTCCGGCGGCGTGTCCAGGGCGATGACGAACAGCCCGGCGTCCTTGGCCTTCTTCAGCGCGTCAACAACTGCGGGGCCGTTGGGGGTGATGAGGATGCCCTTGTCGCCCTTGGAGATGGCGTTTTCGATGGCCTGGATCTGGGTGTCCTCGTCACCGTCGGCCTTGCCGGCCGCAAGTTTCAGGTCGACGCCGTCTGCTTCGGCGGCCTTTTTGGCGCCGTCCTGCATGGAGACGAAGAAGGGGTTGCTGGTGGTCTTCACGATGAGCGAGACGCCAATTTTCTCTGAACCGTCGGTGGAAGTGGCTGTTGAGCTCCCTCCGCAGGCACTGAGGCTAAGGGTGGCGAGCGTCAGGACGGCGCCTGCGGCAAGCGTACGGATGGCGGCTGAACGCGGAGCTTTGGAACTCAACATTGAATCTCCTGGGTTTGAGGCGTGGTGTCATGACAACGTTGTCAGCCCTCATGTAATCAGGATCACAGGGTAGAGTCAAGGGAAAGTCGATGATGAAGGACGAGGTTGTGACAACGATGTCTAATCGTTACCAAGCTGAAGTGGGGAAGAGCCGGCCCACGATGCGACACGTTGCGGCGCTGGCCGGCGTCGGAATAAAGACTGTCTCGCGCGTCATGAATAACGAGCCGGGTGTCTCCGAGGCCACCCGGCTGCGCGTCGTCGGTGCGTCCCAGCAGCTGAACTACCAGTTGGACATGGCCGCAGGAAGCCTGCGCAGGTCCGGACGGCAGACCCTCTCCGTGGGGCTGCTGCTGCCGAGCGTCTCCAACCCCTTCAGCAGTGAGATCCACCGGGCCATGGAAGATGCCTTGTCAGTGCGGGGCATCGCTGTATTCGCCGCCAGCTTGGACGACGACCCCGAACGCGAAAAGGCCCTGGTGGCGGCCTTCCTGGGCAGGCGCGTGGACGGGTTGGTGCTGACGCCCATCGCCCGGAGCCAGGCCTACGTTATTCCGGAACACTCCAGGGACCTGCCCACCGTCTTCATTGACCGGGAACCAGTAGGCGTTGAGGCGGACGCCGTGGTTACAGATAACGCTGCGGGAGCCGCAAAGGCAGCAGCCCATCTGATCAGCCGGGGGCACCGGAAACTTGCTTACCTCGGAGACCGGACGGACATCCAGACGGCACGCGAACGTCGTCGGGGATTTCTGGAATCTCTGGCTGCGGCGGGCATCGCGACGTCCGCTGTTCCCATCCGCGAGGGCCTCCACGACGAGGAGTCTGCCCGGCAGGCAACACGTGAGCTGGTTGGTTCTGACGATCCCCCCACAGCCATTTTCTCGAGCCAGAACCTCGTCACTTTCGGGGCGATGCGCGGGTTGAAGGAGCTGAACGCCAACAAGAGGATCGCCTTGGTCGGGTTCGACGATTTCGCCCTGGCGGACATGATGGACCCCGGAATCACGGTGGTTGCACAGCACCCGGAAAGGATCGGGAAACTGGCTGCGGAAAGAATTCTGGCCCGTATCGACGGCGACCAGTCGGCTCCGCAAACCTACGTGGTGCCCTCCGAACTTATTGTCCGGGGGTCTGGCGAACTCGCGCCTCCGGGCTTACCGGCCCCGCATCTCTGACAAATCAACTTTGCCTCACCCAGAAACCTCCAAGGAGAACATGATGACCAAAACCCTCTATGCCGAGTTCACCGTAAAGTCCGGAAGCGAGGTGCGGGTGGCGGAAATGATGCGCGAACTCACCGAAAAAGTCCGGCAGGAGCCCGGCAACCAGCTCTTCCTGCCGTACACCCGGCAAACGAATCCACGTGAATACTTCGTCTTTGAGGTTTATGCGGACGATGCCGCGTTCCAGGAGCACATCACCGCAGACTACGGTGCAAAGTTCAACGGAGAGCTCGCTGCACACATCGAGGAGGACCGCTCCGTGCTGACCTGGCTGGACGCTGTGGACTGACCGCCTTTGAAGCTGTGTAAATAGCTTGATCTGTCCTCTAGGATCGTGTCCATGGCGACTCCGGGGGAAGAAAGAGATGACGCGGGATGCCGCGTCATCGTCGGCCTCTACGATCAATGGTTCGATGCTTCCTGGCCCCTCATCGAGATGACAGCGAAATCGGAGCGGCTGGACTTTTATGCGAGGTTTGGTCTTGGCCGGTTTTTGGGTCCATGGCGCTTGGAGCGCGCGCAGATCAGGGCGATGTACAAAACCCGGACTTTCTTCACCTCTTCTATAGCTGTCGAGGGCGCCCACCGCCTCGGCTGGAGGATCGGCGCCTTCCATCCGGAGTCAGTGCTCCTCACTCTCGAGGAAATTGGTTATCCGGTGGATTGGCTCCGCCGCTTCTGACGCGAGCAAAGCCCTTGTGAGGTGGACCGTGAGGGGAACGCTGCATCATTTCTTTGGCCCCTGGAAGGTGAACAGGGGTGACGTCACCCTTGTCTATAGAGAGCTGAAGGGCTTGGACACCTTCCACGCCCTGGTGATTGTAGGGAAGGAAGGCCTCTGGTGGACTTTCTACACCTATGCGCCGGACCGTGTACTTAGCTATCTCGAGGAGCTCAGCTACCCCATCGATCCCAGGGCTCGCAATGGACAGGGGCGGTTTTCCGTACGCTAGCGGACGAACGACTGAAAGCGGCGGGCCGGACATTGTTAGGGTGGATGGATGAAACGTTCCCTTGCCTTGCTGTCCACGATCCCGCTTCTAGTCCTCGCCGTTGGTTGCGGCCAGGTGCAGGAAGCGGCCCAGAACGCCGCCAGCTCCGCAGTGACGGAAGTGGCCAGCGCTGCCGCCGACCAAGTGAAGGGGCAGGTGTGCGCGGTCATCGAGGACGGACTTATCAGCGTTGAGGATAAGAAGCTGCTCGTCGGCCTGGTCGCTGGAGCAGAGACCGCCGGAGTGCCAGCGGACATCACAGACCCCATGAAGCAGATCGCCGAGGCCGGCGAGGAAGTTCCCGCAGCCTCCGTCAGTGAGCTAAAGAAGGCCTGCGCGGCCTAGCAAGGGCGCAATTGGAGGGCTGGGATCCACTATACGGACCCCAGCCCTCCATTTTTTTGTTTGCGGTTACCTGACTGATGTCAGTTTGGCGTCATCCAAGACAGCGGCAGGGTTGTTGTGATTCTGCCGCGGGGAACCCCGGCCATGCCTTTGCTGCTCAGCTAGAGCATGGCGGTCATCAAGATCTGCTGACCAAGGTGTGGGCTAAGCCTCCTCAGGCGGAATGAGTATGCAATATATTGCATACCAAAGCAGGGGGGATGTAATATATTGGATATCACGCAGACCGCTCCCTAGAGATGACTCCAATGAAGACTCGGACCGCCCCGCAAAACGCATCTCCCGCGCACTTCTTTTCACTGCCGCCGCTTGGGGATCGCGGATTGAAAGCCAGCTCGCACCACCGCAGCGTCGTGGGGATCCTTGGAGGGATGGGTCCTGAAGCGACGGCCGATTTCTACCTCAAACTGGTGCACGCAACTCCCGCCACACGCGATCAGGAGCATCTTCAGGTCCTGATCTGGTCCGACCCCACGATTCCTGACAGGACAGACGCGCTGCTGACGCGAGGTGAGGACCCAACACCGGCCCTCATTGCCGGAGCCAGGCTCCTGAAAGAGGCGGGGGCGGGGATGCTCGCCGTTCCCTGCAACACGGCGCATGCCTTCCTCGCGGCCGTGCAGATGGAGGTCGAAATCCCCATCATTCACATGATTGAAGAGACGGCAAAGTACGTCCGGCAGCTCTCACCAACCGTTCAAAAGGTGGGACTGCTGTCAACGACAGGAACCCAGAAGGCCGGCCTTTACCAATCCTGGCTCGACAGGGAGGGCATCTCGGTCATCACGCCCGCAGCTGACAGCCAGGAGAATCTGGTGATGAACCCCATTCGCGCCATTAAAGCGGGAAACACCAGCGCGGCCCGGCCACTATTCATCCAAGCTGCGCGGGGTCTTATCCACTCTGGGGCCCAGGCAATTATCGCCGGATGCACGGAAGTTCCCGTTGGCCTGTCGGCCGACGATATCCCGGTGCCGTTCATCGATCCCGCGGAAGTTCTCGCCGTCACGGTGGTCCGCCTTGTCCTTGCTGAGCGGTGACGCAGAGTACTGTGTCCAATATGCCGCTAGTCCACACCAGCACCGTTGACCGACCGAAGATGAGCGACGCAGCTTATGACCGGCTCCGGGATGCCATTGTCCGGGGTGAGCTCGCCCCCGGCGAGAAAATCAAAGACTCCGATCTGGCAGAAATGCTTGGACTCAGCAGGACCCCGGTGCGCGAAGCCCTCACCCGGCTCGTTGAAAGTGGGCTCATAGAGGCCAAGCCGGGTGTTTACACAAGAGTCTCGACGCTAAATCAAGACGACATTGCCGCAAACCTTGCCGTTCTCAAGGCACTCGATTCCCTGGCCATGGAATCGGCGGTTCCACGACTGACGGACCGTGACCTCCACGTGATGCGCCAGGCCAACAAGAACTTTGCCGCCGCTGTGAAAAAACAGGACGTCTCCAAGGCCCTGGCCGCGGACGACGCGTTCCATAGTGTGATCATCGATGCCGCCGGAAACCCTGTCATCAAACGCATCATCGAACAACTCCACCCGCAACTCCACAGAATCCTTTACCGGAAGTTCTCCGGCCTCCTGGGTGGGGAGGAAACCATCAATCACCACGACCAACTCATCCTCGTCTGTGAACAAGGCGACGCCGAAGCGGCGGCCACCATGTCAGGGGAACACTGGTCACACCTCGGCGATCTCATCAGGGGACTCTTCGCTTCCAACGAGCTTTCCGCGTAGCTCCGTCCGTATCTTCCCTTGAAGCCGGGGACGGAGCATGCCGGATTACAACGTCAGAGGGCCGTCATGACGTGGGTGACATGGTCATACCGGAACGTCACCGGTCCGGCGTCGTGGTTGAAGGCGATATTGGCGCCGGCGGGCGCTCCGCCAGCCCCATAATTCACGTCCCAGGACCGGTTGAGCGCTGCCTTGAACTCGTAACTTCCCGCGGGAAGATCGGGAACAACCAGTTTCCACACCAGATCAGCCGGGTCCAAAGTCAACTGGGCCTGGTCGCAGCCGGGCATCCAATCCTCGGGGCACCCCAGTTCAGAATCGAGGCTTCCGGCCACAGCCACAGCGCCGGGCTGCTGCGAGGCGTAGACGGCGCTAATGATGTGTGTGCTGTGGTCATAGCGGAACGTGACGGCACCACCTGGATGCTCCAGCACGATGTTGGCACCGTTGAGGCTGCCGCCCGCACCGTAGTTCTCATCCCAGCTGCCGTTCAGCGCGGCCTTGTAATGGTAAGTTCCCGCGGGCAGGGACGGAATGGTGAGGCGCCAGACCTTGTCGGCAGGGTCAAGAGTCATGAACGCCGCCCCACAATCGGCCTGCCAGTCCCCGGCACAGCCCATTGCCGAGTTGAGGTCGCCGGCCACGGTGACCGAATCGGGTTGCGGGATCTCGCCCACCACTACGGTCCGGACGTCGCTGGTCACTGTTCCGGCGCCGGCTGCGTCCATGGTGGCCCGGTACCTCAGCTCGGTTCCGTCTGCCAGCCCCAAGGCCGCGACGTCATCGAACACCGTGTAGACGGGGGAGGAGCTGTCGCTGCCGATGGCCGTCCAGTCCCCACCGTCGATGCTCCGCTCAAATTCCACCACATGGTCGGCCTTTTCTGGGCTGGCGACGGCGCTGACTTCAACTCTCCCCTCGACGCTGCTTCCGGCCGCGGGCCTTTGCATGCTCAGGGCCGGAGCAGGAACAGTGCCGCTCTTCACTTCGCTTGTAGACGAGTGGCCTCCGTTGTCCAGCACCACGGCGCGGTACTCCACGGCGGTTCCGGTCTCCAGCGCCGCGACGTCATGGAACACCTGATACGGGGCGGTGTCATCGGTGCCGATCCGCTCCCATCCGGCGTCGGACTTCCGTGCTTCGAAGGTGACTTCATAGAACGAGGAACCGTCGACGTCGGCCGCTATCTGAAGGCGTCCATTGTCGCCTTGCGCGGGTTTTGGCTCCTGGAGGACGACGCCGGGAGCCGCCTTTGAGTGCGGAATGCGGCCTGAGGACTGGTACACCACGGCGGACAGCGGCGGAACAGTGACGGTGAGCCGTCCGTCCGGGCTGGTCTTGGACTCTGCGGCGGCGTCTCCATAAATCTTCGTGAAGGTGCGCTTGCCAAGGTATGTAGGAACGTTGGCCGTCTGGGGCTGCTCGCTGTTGTTCAGTGCCACCACGTATTCGCGCTGATCCTCGGCACCGATCCGGGAGAAGGCGTAGATGCCCGGGCCTTTGGAGGCATAGCGGTGCTGGTGTGCGCCATCGCGGAGTGCGGGATGTTCAGTGGTCAGGGCAGCGAGTTCGCTGATTTTGCCGTACAGGGGGTGGGCGGTGTTGAAGTTGTCGGTGCTGTGGGTGGCGTCGGTGCCTAGGAGGTCGTCGTCAAGGTACTCGGGGACCTTGCTGGCGAACAGTGTCTGCCGGGCATCCTGGTCTCCACCGGGGCCCGTGAAGCCCTGTTCGTCGCCATAGTAGATCACCGGGTTGCCGCGCGAGAAGTACATTAGCTCGTGCGCGAGGCTGTCGCGGGCCACTTTTTCGGCGTCGTCCGAACCCGGGTTGTCAGCACTGATGAAGCTGCCGATCCTGCCCATGTCGTGGTTTCCGAGGAACGTGGGCAGCTGATAGACGTTGGAGTCGGCGTCCGTGTACCAGTCGTCGCCGGCGAAGAAGCTTTCCAATTGTGCGGCGTCCTGGCTGCGTGAAGCGAAGTTGCGGGCCGCTTCCTGGAAGGGGAAATCGAGGACTGCCTGCATTTTGTTCCGGGTAGTGAACTGGGAGGTGAAGCTCTTGGTGGTATCGAATACCTCGCCGAACATGAAGAACTCGTCTTTGCCTTGTTCCTTGGCGTAGGCGAGCACATCCGGACCGAAGTCCTGCCAGAACTCGTCATTGACGTGCTTCATGGTGTCGATCCGGAAGCCGTCCACGCCGAAGTCACGGATCCACGTCTTGTAGATCTCCTTCATACCGTTCACCACCGTGGGGTGTTCTGTAAACAGATCGTCCAGGCCGAAGAAGTCGCCGTAGTAGGCGTCCTCCCCGGCGAAGGTGGTGTCACCCCTGTTGTGGTACAGCGTGGGATCGTTGAGCCACGCCGGGACCTTCAGGTCTTGCTCCCCGGCCTGGAGCTCGGGGGTGTAGGGAAATGAAGTGGCCGGATCCAGTTCCGGAAACTCCCCGGTTCCGGCGTAATCCCGGTCATCGAACTCCGCCCCGGCGGCGTTGACGTACGGCTCCACGTCCTTGGAGACGTACGCTGTGCGGTCGCCTTCCTCGTAGCCGATGACGTCTGCAGTGTGGTTGGTGATGATGTCGAAGTAGAGCTTCATGCCGCGGGCATGGGCGTCGTCGATCAGAGCTTTCAATTCGGCGTTGGTGCCCAGATGCGGATCAATCTGGGTGAAGTCCGTTATCCAGTAGCCGTGATATCCGGCCGATTTGTCCTCTGGCTGCACGGCCTTGTTCTTGAAGCTGGGGGTTAGCCAGATTGAGGTTGTGCCAAGCCCTTCGATGTAGTCAATCTGTTCCCGTAGGCCCTGGAGGTCCCCGCCGTTGTAGAAGCCCTTCTTGGTCGGTTCGAACCCGGACACCATCGGGTTCGCACCAAGGCCGCCGTCGTCGTTCTGGGTATTCCCGTTGCTGAAGCGGTCCGCCATCACGAAGTAGAACCGTTCGTCTGTTACCGGCGCCCTGAGGGAGTGGATCCCCGACGGCGACTGCGGATCTTCGGATTTCGGCCCGGCATGCGCTGTGCTCATGCCGGCAGCAGCAGTAGCGGCAGCCACGAGGAAGGTCATCCCCGTACGGAAGGCTATGCCCGTCCTTTGCTCGGATACTCGGTTTGGTCTGGGCTGCAAGAAGGGCAGGGAGCGGGAAAACACAATAGGGATCCTTCCGGTTAGCGGCGCTGCTGCAGCGAAGGGCAGAGTGAGACGACGTCGTTATGGAGACCGGCTACTGAGAGCCAACTCACACTGTAAGCGCTTGCACCGACAATTTCCAGCAATTCCCTAGCCGGTTGTGGGAGCCCCTATATTCTGGCGATCAAGTCTCACGTGGCGGATCATCAGACGCAGATGAACGCCGCCAGTCAGCCGTGCGGCCAGCCGGGGATATCCGGCTGGCCGCAGTGCCAGCTGGTCTCACGCAGAAGACACTCGCGTACCAGTGGCTTATAGGAAGTTTTAGATGTTCTTGCCGGGATCTACAGCCGGACCCTCGTCGCTGGAGGTGCCCAAGTTGGCAGTTTCCGGATGGGTGCTGTGAGCGGGGATACTGGTGTCGGTGACTGTGCCGCCGTCGGACTTGTGCCCGTTCGAACCGCCGGACTTCCCGTCATCCCGGTGCATGGCCGAACTGATGACCGTCCCTGCGCGCCTGGCTGCTTCCGTCAATTGGTCAGTAACCTCCGGCGCCTTTTCCTTAACTGCCTCGGTGGCCGCCGAAACTTTGTCCTGGACGGGCTTGCTGTCCCAGATACTTGCGGCCCGCGCCTTGATTTTTTCGTAGGCGGCGCGCCCTGAGCGTGAACCGAGAACGTATCCTGCGGCCATCCCTGTTCCGAAGAGAAGCTTTTTCTTCATGATGTACTCCTGCTCTGTGAGAAGGTTTTTGTACCTGGCCCCAGCGGCTGCTATCAGCCATGCTGAGCCTTAGCGAGAAAACCGGCCCCAGGATGGTTCCTGGAGCCGGTTTCAGGCCGCACCGTGATTAGCGGTGCGAGCGCTTGGTGATCATGCCGTAGACCAGCAGTACGATGAGCGCACCACCGATGGCCAGCAGCCACGTCTGCAAGGAGAAGAACTCCTGGAGGCCGGTGCCGAAGATCATTCCGCCGATCCAGCCGCCGAGGATGGCCCCAACAACACCCAGCAGCAGCGTGATGAAGATGCCACCACCCTGACGCCCGGGGAGGACTGCCTTAGCGATGGCGCCGGCAATAAGGCCCAGAATCAGAAATGCGAAAAAACCCATTTTATCGTTCCTTCTTCTTCTTAAGGAGGCACCCGGGTTGCCGGGTGCGCTTCATCCTTCTCCCCAATAGTAATCATGCTTAGTATTTTTTTGCCAGTCAGCGCTGCCTTAGTGGCCCTGGATATCTGAGTCCACCCCCGCGTCAGGCCCGGCGTCCAGTGTTGCAATAGCCTCGAAATCCCGGTCATCGAGTTCGAAGTCGAATACCTCGAAATTTTCGCGGATACGCTGCGGATTCGCCGATTTTGGGATCGCCACTAGCCCCTGCTGAACGTGCCAACGGAGCACCACCTGCCCAGGAGTTTTGCCATGTTTTTCCGAAATGCGTGCCAGCACAGGCGCGTGAAGGAGTTCGCTGCTGGCGCCAAGGGGGCTGTAAGCGACCGCCTGGATCCCCTGCCGCGCGTTGTAGGACCGTTCGAAGGTCCTGGGGATCGCAGGATTGATTTGAAGTTGGTTGACGGCAGGTACAACCGTTGTTTCGCTGAGGAGAATATCAAGATGCGTAGGCTTGAAATTTGAGACTCCAATGGAGCGGGCTTTCCCCGTCGCCTGAAGCATTTCGAACGTCTTCCAAGTGGAGACGAACTCACCGCGTCGAGGGAGCGGCCAGTGGATGAGGAGAAGGTCCACAGAGTCCATGCCCAGCCGTTCCAGTGAACCCTCCAATCCTTCGACGGCCCGCTCTTGTCCTTGGAATTCGCCGTCGAGTTTTGTGGTCACGTAGATCTCGGAGCGGTCGATTCCGCTTCTGCGAATACCTTCGCCGACTCCCGCCTCGTTGCCGTACTTCACCGCAGTATCAATGTGCCGGTAACCGGCCTCCACGGCGGACACGACGGCGTCGGCCACCTCCTCGTCATTCAGCGGCCAGGTGCCGAACCCCAACTGGGGGATTTTGGATCCATCATTGAGCTCAATCAGGGGTGAAAGTGACATTTGAGCAGTCTCTCCTATGGCATCGCTTTTGCACACCCCCGGTTCCTTCCGGGAACCGGGGGTGAATAAACAAACCTGCGCTTCGCTGCCTACCTGCCCAGCATCTTCAGAATTGATGAAGCGTGATGTGTCAGTGTCCCGCGGGCGCTCTCCGACACGTGATCAGTCTGTTTCCGCTGGTCCAGGAAGGCTACAAATCTTTCGACTGCCGGTCCCGCCTGCTCTTCATCGCCCCGGGCAACAGCCGCTACGGCAGTTTGAAGAACTGCTGAGAGCTGCTTGGCGACGGGCCCGCTCACTTCACCGGATCCAACGAGGGCTTGGAGCCTGGACTGCAGGCCGGTGACGCTTCCCGGAGTCCACAGCGAGGGCAACGGAACCTTCGTGAAGTCCATGTCGGACGCGAAGTAGAACCCGGTGTAGGAAGGCTGGTTGTAGGTGGTGTTCTGCCGTGCTACCTCCGCGCGGTACTGAGCATCGTGCATCAGCGTGTACAACTTGTGCTGGGTGACCTCGGTGCTGAGATACATCCGGATAGCTGAACTGTCTGCCGTGCGGACCAGCAGTTCCTCGCGCCAGTCACCCAGAACGTCCGCAACGAGGGACGGGGTACCTTTGGATCCGTTGTTGGTGCGTGTGCCGACGGCGGTGAGCAAAGTCCCGCGCTTCCAGTCCACAATCGAGGGGGTCTGGCCGCCCGAGCCGTTGATGATTTGCGTTGTCATGTCCGCGGCCCACTTGATGCTCATGTTGGTGCCCGGAGTGGCAGTCGGCGACAGCTTATCGCCGTCGGCCGACTGCATCCCGATAGCCCAGTTTTCGATGCCTCGGACGGCGGGATCAACATCGCCGATCATGCCACGCCCCGTGTCCTTCCCCGAGTAGGCGCCGAAAAGCACCTCTCCTGTAGCGGCATCACGCATGGCATAGCCGTAGGGCGCCCAAGAAGCGCCTTCATGGACGGTGAAGATTTCCTTGCCGGGCCTGTCCGGATCAATGTCGGTGACGTGCATCGCGTCACCGTGGCCGAGGCGTGCCTGTTCCCCGGGCGCTGCGCTTCCCGCCGGGAGCTGGTCGAAGGAGCTGTAGAGCAGCGAGCCGTCGTCGTCGATGGTTGCGGAGCCGTAGACGATCTCGTGCTTGCCATCTCCATCCACGTCGGAGGCGCTCAGCGAATGGAACCCCTGCGTGGTCAGTTTGCCGTATTCCGGATCGGTGCCGTCGCGGCCGTGAGGGGAATCGTTGAAGGGATTCGTCATGGGAGTCCAGCCGCTGTCAATGTTCCAGACTTCACTGATGTTCCGGCCGTCCCAGGTGTAGCTGGCGAGGGTGGTGCGGGTGTAGTAGCCGCGGGCAAAAACAGCTGCTGGCTTCTTACCATCCAGATAGGCGACACCGGCGAGGAATCGGTCCACCCTGTTGCCGGGTTCAATCCGGCCCATGGCGTAATCGCCCCACATCAGGCCGTCGTCGTGGCGGTCCGGTTTGTACGCCACTGTTTGCAATTCTTTGCCTGTGGCACCGTCAAAGACCGTCAGATATTCGGGACCGGACACAATAAAGCCTTCAAAGGCCCGCAAGTTGTTCTTGGAGCTGCGGGACGGGGCGTAGACGTCCATGAAGTAGTCGGTCAGGGCCTCAGCGTCGGATTCGGAGAGCGGGTACTGGTATTTGGGTGTCGTCCCGAAGGCTTCCTCAAGCGTCGAGGGCCAGTTGCCAGCCTTCACTTCGGGGTGTTCCGTCCAGTTCTGGAACGTTTCAACCATATGGCGGTAGTAGTCGTCGGCACTCATGCGATAGTCGTCGGCATGCGAGTAGCCGGCCTCTTGGTCTGCCTTGGGAAGCGAGATGAATTGTTCTTCCTTGACCGCTCCATCCTTGAAGGACAGAGTCTTGGTGCCAGGGGCGGTCTTGAACATCATCTCGGAACGGCCGTCGCCGTCGAAGTCGTTCACCAGCAGCTGCGTGTAGTGAGCGCCGGAGCGGATGTTGACGCCGAGATCGATCCGGTGAAGGAGCGTACCGTCGGCCGTGTACGTGTCCACGTAGGTGGGCCCTGTGTAGCCCACCTGTGAAACGTCCTTGGAATTGGAGGGGTCCCATTTGACGACGTACTCATACTGCCCGTCGCCGTCGACGTCGCCCACGCTCATGTCATTCGCGGAGTAGGTGTAAATCTCACCTTTGGGCGTTATTCCATCCGCGGGCTTCTTCAGCGGCAGGTCCTTAAAGTTGCCGGCCCAGGACGTGACGTCAGCGCTGCGGTCTACTTCATGGTTTCCACTGATGGCTGCAACAGAGTATTTAGAGGTGGCTGTTCCTGCAGGATCAAGGAAGTTGGTGCTGTCGGTGACGGTGGTAATTTTTCGGCCGTCCCGGTATACGGCGAAGTCCGTTCCCGTCAGGCCTGTTGCGGACGCACCGCTTGCTTCGTGGCCGAGGAGCCGCCAACTGAGGAAGACTCCCTCGGAAGTGCCGGCAGCCACCAGGCCGCGGTCGAGGTAGTCCAGTTGCACTCCGGAGGTGGCATGTGCGGAAGGCTCGACGGCGTTCGCGGGCACTCCCGTGCAGCCCAAGGCTAAGGCGCTGGTGGCAGCAAGGACCGATAGGTATCGCTTGGACTTTTTGCTCGGATTCATCAGTGAATCCTTTCAATTCGGAATCGGGAAAACGCTTCCCCAGTACCGTAATAGCGCCCGTGCTGCGGGTCAAGGGTTGCGTGGCCTCCTGGTCTGCTGTCCCGAACCCCCGGCTGCCGTGCCTTGCCTGCTGCTCCTGACGCTCCAGCCCAGTTACTTCATTTCAGGAGCCAATTTCGACGGCGGTTTGGCCGCAACACGCCTTATGCACGCCGGTAAGTGGGCGGGAACGTCCTCGAATGAGGCGGGTCAAGCCGAGCGCGGCCCCATGCAGTCGTCGTCGGGGTCGATGGCGTGGAGGATGCGGCGGCCGATGCTGGCCAGTTGATGCTTCTGGGCCTTGGTCAGGGGGTCAATGACCAGGGCGCGCACGGCCTCCACATGGCCGGGTGCGGTCTGAACTACCTTCTCCCAGCCTTCCTCCGTAAGGATCGCGAGGGTGCAGCGGCCATCGGTCGGATCGGGCGAACGGCGGATCCAGCCACGCTTTTCCAGGCGTGCAACAACCTGGGAGAGCCGGGGAAGCGAGCCTTCACAGATCGCCGCAAGATCACTCATGCGGATGGTGCGCTCCGGAGACTCGGACAATCCGGCCATTACCTGATACTCAAAATGGCTGATATCTGCGTCACGCTGAAGCTGGGAATCCAGGGCGGACGGCAGTCTCATCATGACTGCAACGAGGGCCATCCATGCTTGCCGCTCGTCACCGTCGAGCCAGCGTGGTTCCGGTGCGATTTCCATAGAAACAAGACTATCACTTCACGCATTAACCATTTTGATGTTACTAGTTGCTTGCACGTTTAAGTTAATACGTCTAACGTTCACTTAAACATTGAAGTAATTAGAGATAGGAACCATCATGGATATCACCCTTTGGATCATCGCGTCCGTACTTGCCCTCGCCTTCCTAGCAGCTGGCGCCATGAAGCTCATCCAGCCGAAGGAAAAGCTTGCGGCCGCGGGGATGGGATGGACCGAGGACTTCAGCCCCGGGACCATCAAAGCGATCGCTGGACTGGAAATTCTTGCTGCCCTTGGCCTGATCCTGCCGGCCGCTCTGGGGATCGCGCCCATACTGGCACCCCTGGCCGCGCTGGGCCTGGTCTTGATCATGGCCGGGGCCATCATCACCCATGCGAGGCGCAGGGAATCGCAGATGGTGATCGTCAACGTCGTCCTGCTGGTACTGGCAGGCGCAGTTGCGTGGGGTCGGTTCGGCCCTTACGCTTTCGCCGCGTAGGAGCGCTCACTGAAGTCGAGGCCGGAGGCTGAGCTTAAGTCGTCGCTCGGTGATTAGCTCCCTGACTTACCAGGCGTAATCTTCCGGAGCTGTGCGATGCCCCGGGAAGATGTCGTCGAGCCGTTTGAGGGCATCAGCGTCCAGCTTCACCTCCAAAGCGCGGAGAGCGGCGTCGAACTGCTGCTGGGTACGCGGACCCACGATCGGGGACGTGACCGCCGGCTGGTGCAGGAGCCACGCGAGGGCAACGTCACCTGGTTCATGGCCAAGGTCGTCCGCAAGGTCCTCGTACTGCTGGATCTTGTCCCGGTGTTTAGCCAAAGCCTGGGCGGCGCGGCCCTGGGTGCGACGAACGCCGTCGTTCTCCTTCTTGAGAACGCCACCGAGCAGACCGCCCTGAAGCGGAGACCAGGGAATCAGTCCCAGCCCGTATTGCTGGGCAGCGGGAAGGACTTCCAGTTCCACCGCGCGGGTGAGCAGGTTGTAGATGGATTGTTCGCTGACAAGTCCCGCGTAGTTGCGGCGGGCAGCGGATTCCTGCGCCTGGGCAATGTGCCAGCCGGCGAAATTGCTGCTGCCGGCGTACAGGATCTTGCCCTGTTGTACAGCGACCTCCATTGCCTGCCAGATCTCGTCCCAAGGCGTGTCCCGGTCAACGTGGTGGAACTGGTAAATGTCGATGTAGTCGGTCTGGAGCCGTTTGAGGCTCGCATCAAGGGCACGCCGGATATTCAGGGCAGACAGCCTGGATTCATTGGGGCGGTCGGTCATGGTGCCGTAGAGCTTGGTGGCCAGCACGGTCCTTTCACGCCGCTCGCCGCCCTGTTCGAACCAGCGGCCGATGATCTCCTCCGTCCAGCCCCGGTGCTCAGCCCCACCATAGACGTTGGCCGTGTCGAAAAAATTGATGCCGGAGTCAAGCGCGGAGTCCATGATGGCATGGGAAGCGGCTTCTTCAGTCTGCGGTCCGAAGTTCATGGTGCCCAGGCACAGGCGCGAGACTTTCAGGCCTGAACGGCCAAGGTGGGTGTACTGCATAGTCAGTTCCTTACATTTGCGTGAAGGCTGCGACGGCGGGATCGGACCCCATGCGTGCCCCCGCCTCCAAGGCGGTAATGGATTCCAATTCCGCCTGGGTCAGCGGGATGGACGTGGCACCAAGGTTCTCCCGCATCCTCGCCGAGTTGGCAGACTTTGGGATGACAATGGTGCCCTGGGCGAGATGCCACGCAAGGATGATCTGTGCGGGAGTGGCCCCATGGCTGGCGGCCAGTTCTCTCACCACCTGGGCTTCAAGGTCCGCTCCCTGGCCTAAGGGGCTGTAGGCCTCGGTGGCCATTCCCAGAGAGTTGCACTTGGCTGCCAGTTCCCGCTGCTGGTACGTGGGGTGGAGTTCGATCTGGTTGAGGGCGGGAACAACGTCGGCGTGGGCAAGGAGGGTGTCGATGTGCTGCGACAGGAAGTTGGAGATGCCAATCGCCCGCGCCTGGTTGTTGGCATAGAGCTTTTCCATCGCCTGCCAGGCGCTGACGAAGAGTCCCTGGGAAGGAACCGGCCAATGGATGAGGTAGAGGTCCACGTAATCAAGGCCAAGCGCTCTAAGGCTGTTGTGGAACGCTGCCGGGGCTTCCCCCTGCTCCCCGTTGCGAAGCTTCGTGGTGACAAACAGTTCTTCGCGCGGGACGCCCGAGGCTGCTATGGCGGCACCGACGCCGGCCTCGTTTCGGTAAGCGGCCGCCGTATCGATGTGGCGGTAGCCCGCTTCCAGTGCATCCTCCACTACCCGTTGAGTCACTTCCGGCGGGACCTTGAACACGCCAAATCCAAGTTGCGGGACCCTGACTCCGTTATTGAGAGCGATGTCCGGGATGAGGATTTCCCCTGTCTCGTGGGTCTGTGGGCTGTTTGCAGATTCTGACACTGTTGGGCTCTTTCCGATCGACGGCGGTCTGAGAAAGCGTTTTCGCTCAGGCTCTGTATCGAGCCTAAACATTTTCCGCCGTCCTGTCAGCAGGATCAGGCCCCGCAAATATGCCTGGTGCGTATTTGCGGGCCTGAGCCTTTCCTGCCGTCGTCAGCCTGGATGACCCTGCCGAGAGCGGCTATCCGACAGTCGCCAGCACCTTTGAGCGCCGCGTCGGAGCCGCAGCCACCGTGAGGGCCGCGATGGCCACAACGCCACTGAGGATCAGTCCAGGACGGTACTGGGTAAGCATTTCGGCAGCACTGGATTGGACATCGGTCCCGTGCCCGCTGATGACGGCTGTGGTGACGGCGAGTACCAGCGCTGCACCAACCTGGGTGCTGGTCTGAATCAGGCCGGCAGCCAATCCCTGCTCGGAGTTCCGGATGCCGGCCGTCGCCTGGACGTTGATGGAGGGAAATGCCAGGGCAAAGCCGACGCCGAGCAGAAGGATGGAGGGAAGGATGTCGATTGCATAGTTCGGCGTAGTTCCGACGCGCAGGAACAGGATGTAGCCCAGAGTCAGCGCAGCCAGGCCAACCACAATCAGCCGGGGAGCCCCAAACCTGTCAATGAATTTGTCAGCAAATGGCGCTGTGGCGACCACCAGGAGGCCTGCGGGCAGGAGTGCCAGCGCCATGCTCAGCGGGCTCCAGCCGAGGACCGACTGCAGGAACAGGGTCACGATGAACTGGAAGCTGAGGTAGGAGCCAAAGAGGCCTACAGCACTCAGGTTGGCGCGAGCCACCCATCCTTCCTTCAAAATACTGAAGCGGATAAGGGGATGGGCAACTCTCTTTTCGATCACGGCGAAGGCTGTCAGTATCGCGGCGGAGATTGCGAACCCGGCGATAGTTGCCACAGATCCCCATCCCCGCTCCGGTGCCGATACCAACGTGTACACCAGGCCCAGCATGCCCAAAGCCAGGGTCACCGCGCCCCAAATATCGTGGCCACTGTCCTGTTCCTGATCTGCCGGGTTGTCCTTCGGGATGAATCTGAGGCCCAGAAGAACGACGGCTATAGCGACCGGTACCGAGACCAAGAACGTCCAGCGCCAGCTCATGGTGGTCATGAGTCCGCCTACCACCAAGCCCAGCGAGAATCCGCTGGCACCGAACGTGGAGAAGATGGACAGGGCGCGGTTACGCTCCCGCCCTTCGGCGAAGTTGGTGGTGATGATGGAAAAACCGGTAGGTGCTGTGAAGGCCGCAGCCAGTCCCTTGATGAAGCGGGTAGCGATCAGGAGGGTGGGATCATCCACAAGTCCGCCCAGCAGGGATGCCGCGGCGAAGACTGTGAGGGCAATCAGGAAGATACGACGGCGGCCCAGGAGGTCGGCCAGCCGGCCACCCAGGAGCAGGAGACTTCCGTAACCCAGTACATACGCCGAGACGATCCACTGCAGGGAATCGGTGCCGAGGTTGAGTTCCTGGCCTATTGAGGGCAATGCCACGCCCACCATGGAGACGTCAAGGCCGTCGAGTGCAAGAACGGTGCAGAGAACCAGAAGCAGCATCCATTGTGCACGGTTCCAGCGGGCGGGTCCGGGCTGTTCTCCAGCTGATCTTTCAAGAGTGGAAAGTGAAGTCATAACGGCCAATCTATATGACGTGTCATCTAATGACAAGGAATATTATGACGTGGACATTATTTGCCTGATCTACTAGGATGGGGCCATGGAAATGGCACAGGATCGTGAGCTGGTGGAGCAGTGGCGCAACATTCAGAGCGCCTACTTCCGCACGGCCGGGGCCATCGACCGCGAGCTTGAGGCGAAGTTCAACATCGGGCTCAATGAGTTCGAGATCTTGGACCTCGTGGCCGACAACGCCGATGCCTGTCGTATGAAGCAGCTGGGGCAGCGCACGCCCATGACCCAAAGCGCGTTGTCCAAGGTGGTTGACCGCCTGCAGAAAGCCGGCCTGATAACCCGGCACTCCTGCGAGGATGACAGGCGGTCACTGTTCCTCGAACTTACTGATGCCGGCCGCGCCTTGCATGCGGATGCCGCCGTCGCTCACCGGACCCTGCTCCAGGAAAACCTGAGTCAGCTCAGTTAACGAAGCAGCCCCCGCAGTTGTCTCCTCCGCGGGGGGTGGATTTATGGCCGATGAAGCCCGGGAGCTGCCTAGCGCTCCAAGCGGAATCCGAGCTTGATGGTCACTTGCCAATCGGCAACGGCGCCGTTTTCGAGGTGGCCCCTGATTTCTTTGACCTCAAACCAGTCCATGTTGCGCAGTGTTTTGGCAGCCTCAGCGAGGCCGTTGCGGACGGCATCATCGACGCCTTCAGTGGATGTTCCGACAATTTCAGAAATGCTATAGGTGTGGTTAGGCAACGTAGCTCCTCGTGATCCTCGTCGATACCCGGGCCGGCCGGGCCGTCTCTGCAGAGTATCGGACGGAGGCGAGTCCAGCTAGGCCTATGCCGGGGTTGCCTGGGCCTCGAGGACGTACGTTTTCAGATCGTTGAGGGTTTGCTCCATGTGGGCATCCATCGCGTCCCGGGACTGCATGGGGTCGCGGGTCTCAAGGGCATTGGCGATGTTCTGATGGTGGTCGATTGCGTGGGCCTGGATCTCAGGTACACGCGACGTCTGCGTCCGTCGCTTTTGGAGCACGCGGTGAAGGGGTTCAAAAAGCACGGCCACAAAGACGTTTTCCGAGGCGTGCAGAATCAGGTCGTGGAAGGCCAGATCGGCTTCAACGAAGGCTGCGACGTCGTTGATCTTGTGGGCGGCGCGCATGGCGGCAACATGGCGGTGAAGGGTTTGGACATCGACATCGCTGATACGCATGGCCGCCAGTTCACAGGCCCCGGATTCGAGCATCCGGCGAAGTTCGATCAGTTGGACGGCGGCTGCAGCGTCGTCCACGCCTTCTGACGCAGCGCGCAACACGGCCTCCAGGGAGGACCAGCGGCTCAAGGGGTTCACGAATGTTCCCCTCCCGCGTTCCACGCTGAGGATCCGTTGGGCTTCCAGGGTCTTCATGGCTTCGCGTACCGTCATACGGCTCACTTCATGCTTAGCGCTGAGCTCGAGTTCGCCAGGCACGCTGGTGCCTGGCGGAAACTCGCCGGCGATAATCCGGTCCAGAAGCTCGTCTGCCACCATCTCGACGAGTGATTTCCGTGCCATTTTGCCCCCTTGCGGCGTTTGCCAACGTATTGGTCAAGCCTACTTGCGTCTTTTGTGTGCCTTATGCCACACTATCAGCAGATGCAAGATGTCTGACATCTTACAAATGTCCCAACAGTAGCGATTACCCACACAATGGAGTGCAAAGTGCCCCTTGAAGCAGATGTGCTGGCTGCCTACCCGGCAGAGGTCCAGATTCCCGCTCAGCTCGTTGCCGAAGCTGTGGCCGCTTCCGCCGCTGTCACTCCGCAGGTGCTGGTGGTGCTCGACGACGATCCAACAGGCACGCAGTCGGTCTCGGACCTGCCCGTGCTGACCCGGTGGGATGCCGCCGATTTCACCTGGGCTTTCGCCCAGGGCAAGCCCGCCGTCTATGTCCTCACAAACACCCGCAGCCTGGACCCGGCCGAGGCTGCTGCCCGGAACGAGGAAATTGTCCGTAATGCCCTCCTCGCAGCGGATAAGAGCGAGTTCCCCCTCCGCGTGGGCTTCGTCAGCCGCGGAGATTCCACACTGCGCGGACATTTCCCCCTGGAACCCGACACCATCGCCGCTACGCTGGCGGCTTCCAGCGGCGAGGTTACCGACGGCGTCGTGATCGTTCCGGCTTTCCCGGATGCAGGCCGCGTGACCATCGGCGGAGTCCATTACATGCGCGGCACCGGTACCGAAGCAGGGCGGCTGACCCCTGTTTCAGAGACCGAGTTTTCCAAGGATGCCAGCTTTGCGTTCGCCAAATCTGAGCTCGCTGAGTACGTGGCCGAGAAATCGCAGGGCCGCTATCCGGCCAGCTCCGTCATTGTCCTGGACCTGAACATCATCAGGGCCGCCGGCCCGGACGGCGATCCCCAGGTTTCAGCGAAGGCCATCGCCGACGCGATCGCACCGGCCAGCGGATCGACGCCCATCGTGGCGGATATCGTGACTGAAAATGACCTCCGCGCGCTGGCCTTGGGACTGGAAGAGGCCGAACGCCGCGGCAAGAAGCTCCTCTACCGGGTAGGCCCGCCCTTCGTGCGTGCCCGCATCGGCCAGGAGATCCGCAGCGAACTCAGCGGTGAAGAGGCCTATGCAGGCAACACGCCCTCCCTTGCGGGGGGACTGATCGTGGTGGGGTCACATGTGAGTGTCACAACCCGCCAGCTCAAAGTCCTCACCGACCAGCACAGTTCGGCAAAGATCGTGGAGGTCGACGTCGAAAGGCTCCTGGGCTACGAAGCCGAGGCATACCTTGACGCCACTGTCGGCGCCGTAGCGGAGGCACTCCGGCAGGGAGACGTCATTGTTCACACCAGCCGCCTGCTCATCAAGACGGACGACGCCGCCGACAGCCTGAGGATCGCGCGGACTGTTTCCGCCGCCGTCGTTGCTCTCGTGAACCGGACCCTCAAAACCTTCCCGCCGCGCTTTGTAATCGCCAAGGGCGGCATCACCTCCTCCGACGTCGCCGCGCACGGGCTGGAAATCCGCCACGCCATTGTGCGGGGCCCCATGCTCCCAGGAATCGTCAGCCTCTGGGAACCGGTGGACGGACCTGCCAAGGGCATCCCGTACATCGTGTTTGCCGGGAACGTAGGCGATGACCAGTCCCTGGCCCAGGTCACCCGCAAACTCAGCACCACGTTTTAGTCCCACCATTCAACGGAGAACATCATGAGCGACCAGTACACCGTCACCGTCCTTGGCCTCGGAGCCATGGGCCTGCCAATGGCCACCCGCCTCGCATCAGAACTGACCGTCCACGGCTTCGACATCGCGGAGGCGCGCCTGCAGCTTGCTGCCGAGGCCGGAGTCCACACTTTCACAACGGCCAAGGAAGCTGCACAGGAAACCGATGCCCTGCTGCTCGCCGTCCGCAACGGCGAACAGCTCAATGACGTTCTCTTCGGCGAGAACGGCGTGGCCTCCGTGCTGAAGCCGGGCGCCGTAGTGATCCTGACCAGCACCGTCGGCACTGAAGCCATTCCTGCAACTGTCGAGCGGCTTGCCGAATTCGGCGTGGCGCTGGTAGACGCGCCCCTCTCCGGCGGCCCCAAGCGTGCCGGCGAGGGCGATCTGCTGATCGTCGTGGGCGCCGACCCCGCAGCCTACGAAGCTGCCCGCCCGGTCCTGGAACTCCTCGCCTCAACCTTGACTGTTGTCGGTGACAAGCCAGGTGACGGCCAGGCCCTCAAGACCGTCAACCAGCTGCTCTGCGGAGTGCACATCGCGGCCGCTGCAGAGGCCATGGCCCTGGCCGATGCCCTTGGCCTGGACCAAGCCAAGACCCTGGCGGCACTCGAGGCCGGGGCAGCGGGTTCCTTTATGCTTTCCAACCGCGGCCCCCGCATCCTCGAGGCCTACACCGAGGAAGGTGCCGAAGTGCTGAGCCGCCTGGACATTTTCGTCAAGGATATGGGCATCGTGGGCAAGGCCACCCGCGCCGCTGGACTCGCAGCTCCCGTCGCCGCCGCTGCAGAACAGCTGTACCTCCTGGGCCAGGCCCAAGGCCTCGCCGCCGCAGATGATTCTGCCGTCATCAAAGTTGTCGCGCCCACCAAGCGCACTGTCTAGGTCCAAGACCCAAAGGTCCTGACCCCCTAAGATCCGGCGACGGCGGTCCCCCTCCGCCGTCGCTGTTCCACCCACAATCAGCAAGTTCCCCGTATCCCCACCGCCGGTCTGGAAGTAGGCTGGCTTGTCAAAGGAGACACACCATGAGCGCACTCGCTCTCCTGGCCATAGCAGTAGCCGGCGTTGTCCTGCTGCTCGTGGCCGTGATCAAGTTCAAGATCCCAGCCTTCCTGGCGCTGCTGGTAGTCAGCGTCGCTGTGGCGCTGGTAGCCGGAATCCCGCTGCAGGACATCATCAAGACGGTCACGGAAGGCATGGGCGGAACGCTCGGATACGTCGCCATCCTCGTGGGCCTTGGCGCCATGCTGGGCAAGATGATTGAAATTTCCGGTGGAGCGCAGGCCCTGGCCGGCAAGTTCACCTCCATACTTGGTCCGCGCCGCGTGATTGCTGCCCTCACCGCGGCAGCTTTCCTGCTGGCCATCCCGGTATTCTTCGACGTCGGATTCATCATCCTGATCCCCATCATCTACGGCTTCTCTAAGGCAGCCGGAGTCAACCCGGTCAAGATCGGCCTCCCCGTCGGCGCCATCATGCTGGCCATCCACGTTGTTGTCCCCCCGCACCCCGGAGTAGTGGGCGGCGCCGGAATCCTCAAGGCGGACATCGGCTGGGTCACCATCATCGGCCTGCTGATCTGCATCCCCGTCGGCGTCTTGGGCTACTTCATTGCCCGCAAGCTGAATCGCCGCGAATTCACGATGCTGCCTGCCACGGCCGAGCAGTTCCGCCTCTTCGGTTCCGGCAAGTCCGAGGTGGAACAGGATGCAGCAGGCGGCGGCTCCAGTGTTGCAACCAAGACCCACGTCAAGGCGCCTCCGAGCCCTGCCATGATTATCACGTTGATCGTCCTCCCCATCCTCATGATCATGGTGGGAACGGTGGGGGCAGTCATCCTGCCCAAGGACAGCTTCGCGTCAAGCCTTGTTGCCTTTATTGGCGCCCCGCTCATCGCCCTGCTGACGGCCTTGGGCATGGCGTACTACTTCCTGGGCATTCGCCGCGGCTGGTCATCACAGCACACCGGTGAAGTCATGGACTCCGCCCTGGCTCCCACTGCCATCGTTATCCTCGTCACCGGCGCTGGAGGCGTCTTCGGTAAGGTCCTGACTGTCTCCGGCATCGGCAAGGCACTGGCCGAAGGCCTGCAGACCGCTGGTCTTCCGGTAATCCTGATGGCCTTCGTCCTGGCTGCCATCCTCCGCGCTTCCCAGGGTTCAGCCACCGTTGCGATCATCACAACGTCTGGCCTCCTGGCAGCGTCCGTGGCCGACGGCGGATTCTCACCGTTGCAGACCGCCCTGATTCTCCTTGCCATCGGCTTCGGAGCCTTCGGCCTGAGCCACGTGAACGACTCCGGCTTCTGGATTGTCACCCGGTACCTGGGGTTGTCGGTGGCCGATGGGCTCAAGACCTGGACCGTGCTCACCACCATTCTGGGCGTCGCAGGTTTCATCCTCACCTACCTGGTATGGATCCTGGCGGGAGGTCTTAGCGTCTGATGCGCACCCGACTCGATCACCTGGTTGTTTCAGCGTTGCAGAAGGGCGCAGCAATTCCCGCCTTCACCTGCTACGACTTCACCACCGCACTGGCAGTGGTGGCCGCGGCCGAGGAGGCAGGATGCGGAACCATTCTGCTCGTGGCACCCAAGACGGCTGCCACCCCGGACGGCCTCCGGCTGATAGCCGCACTGCGAGGTGTTGCTGACTCCGCTGCGGTGCCGGTGGCTGTCCAGCTGGATCACGCCACGGACGTCCAGGTGATCGTCGACGCCGTCAAGGCAGGGGCGGATTCCGTCCTTGTGGACGGTTCAGCACTTCCTTACGAGGACAACATTGCGCTGGTCAGGGAGGTCCGGGCAGTCCTGGATGCCCAAGGCCGGGCCGAGGTTGTCATGGAAGCCGAACTTGGCGGACTCGCGGGCGATGAGGACAGGGCGTTTGGAGTCGAAGACCTATCCGCCGCGAATAGGATGGCCGGGCTCACCGATTCCGCTCAAGTGGAGGACTTCGTGGCCCGCTCGGGCGCCCAGCTCCTCGCTGTCGCCGTCGGGAACGTCCATGGGAAGTACATCGGCGAACCGGAACTGCGCTGGGACGTGCTGCAGGACATTGCCGTACGCACCCATATACCGCTCGTGCTGCACGGTGCGTCAGGCATTCCCGCTGAGGAGCTGGTGAAGGCTTCTGCCATGAACGTGGGCAAGGTCAACTTCAACACTGAACTCCGCACGGGGGTGCTTGCAACGCTGGAGGCGAACACCAGTGATTATCGGGCGGATGGAGAGAACCTCCAAGGCCTGCTAAGGCTATGGAACCAGTCAGCCAAGGACTTCGCGGCCGGAACACTGGCCACGCTGACACGCTGAAATCCGCCTCGCCGGCGGAGTTGAAATCAAAGGCGGGACAATCAAATATTTGAGGGGGGCTAGGATCAGCTAAATGATCCTGGCCTCCCTTATCTTCGCGACCATTGCAGCCCTTCTCCATGTCTACATCTTCACTATGGAGTCCCTTACGTGGACCCAGCCGGCAACCTGGAAGCGCTTCAGCATCACCTCCCAGGCTGACGCCGACACCACCAGGTTTCTCGCCTACAACCAAGGCTTCTACAATCTCTTCCTGGCCATTGGGGCATTCGCAGGCATCGCAGCCGTTGCCCTCGGCCAGCCCGTTGTGGGGTGGACCTTGATTTTCAGCAGTTGCGGGTCCATGCTGCTGGCCGCCCTCGTGCTGGCCCTAAGCGGGCGAAAGTATCTCCGCGCGGCCACAACACAGGGCGCAACGCCTTTCCTCGCCGTCGTGCTGGGAATCCTGGCCCTGCTGACTGCCTGAGACTGACAGTGCGGGTATCGGCGCTGGGCGCGGCGCTGCTGGTCCTTAACCCGCCCCGGGCGGAGAATGAGAGTAAGCAGTCGGGTTCTGAACCCGTGTTCATAGGGGAGCTCAATGGGCCTTCCAAGTGGGAAGCCGCAGGCCGGGGATCCGGGGGAAACGCCGCCACGTGACCTGGTGATCGATCTTGCCCGCTTCTTCTGCCTGGTACTGGTAGTGGTAAGCCACACCATGATGGTTAGCCCGGTCCTTCATCCCGATGGCACGGTGACCTCCGAAAACACCTTGGGAAACCAGGACTGGTTCGAACCCGTCATCTGGATCTTTATGGTCATGCCGCTCTTTTTCGTGGCCGGTGGCATCACCGGGCTCCAGTCCTGGCGCCGGCTGCGTAACCGCGGCGGAACGGGCCTCGAATTCGCCCAGGCCCGGTTGTTGCGTCTCATCCGCCCCGCGGCGGCCCTGCTGGCGGTGATGTTCACGGGCCTCTGGACCGCCCTGCTGCTCGGAGTGCATCCACAGGTGATCCAGCTTCTTGCCACGGGGGCGGGCATGCCGCTGTGGTTTCTGGCTGCCTACCTCGCCACGCAATTGAGCATCCCCGTCCTGGCCAGGCTGCATGAGCGCTCAGCATGGCTCACGCTCGGCGGCCTCGCGGCACTGGTGGTGACCGTCGATTGCTTCCGCGGCGTCCTGCCGCTCCTGGCCTACGCCAACATGGTGTTCCTTTGGTGCACAGTGCAGCAATTGGGATTCGTCATTGCCGACGGCCATGTCAGGAGACTGAGCCGTTCAATGCTGGTGGCCTTCATCGGCCTGAGCAATCTTCTCCTTGCCGTTCTGGCCGGGTTGGGCCTTTACTCGGGGAACATGCTGGTGAACCTGAACCCGCCGAACCTGACCCTGTTGCTGCTGGGTATTTCTCAGGCGGCTGCTCTTGAACTCTTCCGGCCCGGGCTCAGTTCGGTGGCTTCTGCAGCTTGGGTGCACAAGGTCCTGGCTGTTGCCGGCCGGCGGTCCATGACCGTCTACCTGTGGCACCTGCCCGTTCTTGCCGCCATGTCGGGCTTGTGGCTCCTGACGGATTTCCCTAAACCGGCGGGCGGAACGGCTGAGTGGTGGTGGTCCCGTTCAGTGGTGCTCTTGGGGTTGATCACGTTGCTGCTTCCGGTACTGGCGGTTTTTGGGCGGCTGGAGGATCGTCCGACGGCGCCCGTCCACGCCCGTCGTCGGCCCGCCGCGGCGGTGGTGACCGCCGCCGTCGTCGTCTTCATCCCGGTGACTGATGCTGCGTTCAACGGCCTCAATTTGGGACTTCTTGGTGGGGGAGCGGCCTGTTTTACCCTCGCCGCGCTCCTACTTGGCCGGGTTCCCGCCCGGGTGCCGGAAGCGAAGGGGACCGGCCGCTCGGAAACGGCATTGCCACCGCCGCCATTTAGTGCCAATGTCGAACCATGACGGAGAACATGGTATCCACCGAGGACACGTTCAGCCCGGACGTTTCAACCCTTCGCAACGACGCCCTGCACCGCTATGAGCTGCGGGTGGGCGGCAAACTCGCGGTTCAGACCCGCTTCATCGACCGCCCCGGTCACATCGACTTCATCCAGACTGAAACAGCCGAGGAGTTCAAAGGAAAAGGTCACTCCAAGGTACTGGCTCACTTCGCCCTGGACGACGTCCTGGCTTCCGGAAAACGGATCATTCCACACGACCCCTTCATCGCCGGCTACCTACGGAAACACGAAGCCTACGAACTTTTCATCGACTGGCCCGAGACACCGGCTGGCACCGGGTAATCCGTTCTTTGCCTAGGGTGTGAAATGCGTTGACGGCGCGGAGGCTGCAACGCTCTTCACCAGGTCCTCGGCAACCAGACGAAGCTTCTTGTTCCGCCCGCTCGATGCCTTTGCCAGGATTCTCAGCGCCTCCTCCTGAGTGCAGCGGTTCTGCGCCATGATGATTCCTGCGGCGAGGTCGATGGCTGTCCGCGACTCCATTGCCGCCCGCAGATCATCGGCCAGCTGCTGCCGCGTTCCGATTCGCACAGCGAGTCTCAGCGATTTTTCGGCGTGACGGGCAAAGGTTTCGGCGAGGCCGATGGCCGTGGCGTCGAAGGCATCGGGCACAGGCGCAAAAACATTGAGAGCGGCAGCGGCGCCCTCATCCAGCCCCAAGGGGACTCCGAGCACGCTGAACTGTCCAATTGCTGAGATGGTGGATCCGTATTCGGGCCAGCGCATGTCAGTTCGTGTGTCCCGTACGAGCACCGTGGTCCCGGTATTCATCGCGTGAAGGCAGGGGCCTTCGCCGAAATTATGCTGGATCTCGTCGCAGGCGCGGGAAGCCTCGCTGCTCCAGCCCGCAGTGGCGGTCCGGTGCCGCCTTTGCAGGGTGATGGCGCAAGTGACGTCCAGACCAATCGACTCGGAGAGGGAGGCAGCCGACAATTCACACAGTTCCGCGAGGAAGCTGCTCACGTCAGGGCTGTCAATGACAAGGTCCTGAAGACGTTCAGCCACTGAGGTATCAACCGCCATGTCGTCCATTAGCCAATTCTAGTTCCACTGGATGAAATGCACCGTAAGAATCAGGCCCTGACTTGTGACCCACAATACAAGCCTCATAGGGTGTAAGGGAGTTATGCAGTTGGCTCTTGGATGTTCTCTTGAAGTATCAGGTGGAGAAACCCGTGAACCACAAACTGCGTGTCACCGTTCGCGTTGATATTGACCCCGGACACGTAACCCTCGTCTCTACAGGTTGCCTTACACGGTTAAACTATCCGGTCCTGTTGCACATCATGCGTCGCGCCCAACAGCTTGCCAGCCGCTCTTCCATCCAGGTGGATCTGACCCAGGCCTCCCATCTCGATCTCGAAGTACTGGAGTACCTTCGGCACATGGAGGGCAGGGAAACAGAACTGAACCACAGCAGCGACGGGGATGACACCCCGTCCGCTCCCCATCCATTCCAGCTGACGCTGATCGAGCCCATAGAGCTGCCGGTCTGCCTTGTCCACGCAGGCATGGCCGGGGAGCGGATGGCCGGACTCGACGGCGAAATTCTTCCCGGGCTTGGCAGTGACAACATGTTGTCGCTTAATGAAGCCGCCTTCGGTGCGGTTTCCGGAAGCTCCCATGTAGGTCATGCAAAGCCTGCCTCGGAGGGCGGAGCAGACCTCTCCTTCTACCTCGAGGGCACTCTCGAACCCGCGTCGACGGTGGCCGCCATGTCGGACGAAAGCCTGGCGGAGCTGGCCGACACCCTGTACCGGCACCTGGACACCCGCAAGCCACTCTTCGGCGCCCATACTTGGTATGACTTTGCTGCCGACGAGTTGCAGCGGCGGCATGCAGAGGGCTCGGACGCCCCGCCGCAAGACGAGCTCGCCATGGGCTAGAGCAGTACGGGCTCGGCCGGGCCTGTTCGCTCTCCCTATTTTGGTGCAGAGTTCGAGTTCTCCTAGGCGAAGCAGGACGCCGGCAACAAGTGGACGCTGTTGTGCAAGAGGAGCGCCACCCAGGACACCGCAGGAAGCTAACGCGGACTTGCTGTCAGGGCAGGCCGTCCTGCTGCGTATGCCTCGAGGAGCTGCGACAGCGCGGCCAGCACGTCATCAGGGGTGCCACTGGCATCGAGTTTAAGAAAGTCCTGGTATTCCGGGAGCGAACGATAGGCCGCATCAAGGCCGCTCAGCTCCTCGAGCGATTCCGTGTCAGTGCCGCGCGCCAGGACTCTCCCGAGTGCCTGCTCCGGATCAACAACCAGGTGGACCACCATGTCCGGTTTCGGAAGCCTGCGTAGGAGGCAGGGCAGGAAGCGGCCGCGGGGAAGCCCTTTTGCCTGGCGTAGCGCCAGCTGGCAATACAGATGCCGGTCCATGACCACCAGGCCGGGCTGGTTCTGTGCACGTGCATGGGAAACCAGCACATTGAAGGTGCGGATAATGGTTTCAACAGCGTCAGCCAGGCGTGCATGGAAGCGGAGCCCAAATCTGGCTGCGAGCAGTGACATCCGGCGCCGGCCAGCATAATTGCTCAGCAGCAGCGCTCCTCGATCCCGAGCCAGGGCTTGGGCGGCGGTGGTCTTTCCTGAGCCGTCAATTCCTGTCAGCACAATCAGCAAGCGGTTTCCCTCCGTCATGAGTCATTAACCCTAACTTCCCGGCCGGCCCGAATGGGTGTGATGTCGCAGGTCTCACACTCACCCTGCTGGCACCTGCCGTGGCCGAAGCGGAATTCTGCCCTGATTTCTCCCGGCATAAAAGTCAATGACGGCTAAAGTACCCGCATTCCATTGTGTGAAATGAATTACATCACATGAGTTTGACGTAAAGGGGAACCTAAGTAAGGCTTACCTTGCCCTGCCACCCAACAATGCGATCAAAGGAAGACCACTGTGACGTTGCCGTCCCCTCTGGATGAAATGCCTGCCGACGTTCCGGCCAAGCCCGCTCAGGACTTTGGTTCCCGCCTCGAGTTGGCGCTTTCAGCCACAAATCAGCTCTTCAACGCCCGCAATTCGCCCCGGTATGTGGCCCAGGTCCTGCAGGGAGTCAACGCAGTCGCCACCAAACTGGACCGCACCACGCGGCCATTCACGGGCGTCCAGCCCGGCGAGTTGAAGCTGAGGGTGGACGGGGTGAACCTGGAACAGCCTCTCCCGGATACCGCTGCCGCCCTTGAGGAGTTGGAAGCGCTTTACCTGAGGGATGCGATCTACTTCCACGACGCCAAATACGCCGCACACCTTAATTGCCCCGTCGTGATTCCGGCGCTGGTCGGTGAAGCTGTTCTGTCCGCGGTGAATTCCTCCATGGATACCTGGGACCAAAGCGCAGGGGCCACCATGATTGAACGCCGCCTCATCGACTGGGCTGCTGAACGATTGCAGCTGGGACCTGCAGCGGATGGAATCTTCACCTCCGGAGGCAGCCAGTCCAACTTCCAGGCGCTTCTGATCGCCCGCAACCATGCAGCAGCCGAGCTTCGGCGTAACGCCGAGGGCGACGGAACCACAGCCCCGCGCCTTCCCGCTTTGCTCGACAAGATGCGGATTTTCACTTCGGCGGACAGCCACTTCAGCATCCGGAAGTCAGCTTCGATGCTGGGCCTCGGGTACGACGCCGTCGTGTCCGTTCCGTGCGATTCCGAACACCGCATGGATCCCACGGCTTTGGCCTCGGCTTTGGCGGAAGCGCACGACGCCGGACTGGTCCCCATGGCTGTTGTGGCCACTGCGGGGACAACTGATTTTGGCGCTGTTGACCCCTTGGCCGAACTCGCCGCGCTGGCCCGCGCCTACGGAGCCTGGTTCCACATTGACGCAGCCTACGGTGGCGGACTGATGGTGTCGGGCGCCTACCGCCAGCTTCTGGATGGAACAGGCCTCGCCGATTCGGTCACCGTTGACTTCCACAAAACGTTCTTTCAGCCGGTAAGTTCAAGTGCTCTCCTGCTTCGTGAGGCGTCCATGCTGGGCCACGTGACCTACTACGCCGATTACCTCAACCCGGAAAGCGCCGCACGCGCCGAAATTCCCAACCAGGTTGATAAGAGCATCCAGACCACGCGACGGTTCGATGCCCTCAAGCTGTGGCTCACCCTGCGGATCATGGGAGCGGACGCTGTCGGTGCGCTCTTTGACGAGGCGATAGACCTTGCTGCCCGGGTGGGGGAGGTGCTGGCGGAGGATCCCGATTTTGAACTGGCGGCCAAACCCCAACTCAGCACTCTTGTATTCCGCTACCGGCCGCTCCTCGCCGATGGTTCGCGCCTCCAGGAAGATACGGCTGACGTCCTCAACCCGGCCATCCGTTCAGCTGTGTTCGCATCGGGCAAGGCCGTGGTGGCCGGTACAACGGTGGCCGGCAGTCACTACCTGAAGTTCACTCTTCTCAACGCAGAGGCCACCCTTGAGGACATCGTGGAAATCATCAACCTGCTACGGAACACCGGTGAAAGCCTCCTGCCGGAGGTGCCCGCTGCCAACTTAGATGAATTGACGGCAGGGGTGCGCGCATGAACACGTCAGCCTCCGAAGTCATGAACCACAGCAATCCAACAGGACGCGTCTACGATTTCGCCGGGATCGGCGTCGGGCCCTTCAACCTGGGACTGGCCGCCCTGAGCGAGCCTGTTGATGGGCTCGACGGAGTGTTTCTCGAGCGCCGGGAGTCCTTCGATTGGCATCCGGGAATGATGCTCGAGCCCGCGCACTTGCAGGTACCGTTCATGGCAGACCTCGTGACGCTGGCCGATCCGACGTCGCAGTTTTCCTTCCTGAACTTCCTGAAGCAGACCGGACGTCTCTACCGCTTCTATATCAGGGAAAACTTCTACCCGCTGCGCGCGGAGTACAACCAGTACTGCCAATGGGTTGCCGGGCAGCTCGAGGCTGTACGGTTTGGCACTGATGTCCGGGAGATCACGTACGACGACGGCGTTTACACACTGTCGCTGAACGGTCCCCAAGGGCCCGAGGTGCTCCGGGCACGGCGGCTGGTGCTGGGGACTGGCACGTCACCTTATGTGCCGGAGTCCTGTGCAGGGGTGGTTGATGCCGGCGGACTTGTCAGCCACAACGCGGACTACCTGTTGAGGAAGAGTGAGCTGCAGTCCAAGGCCAGCATCACCATTGTGGGCAGCGGGCAGAGTGCGGCAGAAATCTACTACGAGCTGCTGCAGGAAATCGACGTCTATGGGTACCAGCTCAACTGGGTCACTCGGTCCGGCCGATTCTTCCCGCTCGAATACACCAAGCTCACACTGGAAATGACGTCGCCGGAGTATGTGGATTACTTCCACGAGCTTCCGGAGGAGCAGCGGGACGGGCTGATCAAGAGCCAGAAGAACCTCTACAAGGGCATCAACTCCGACCTCATCGACGCCATCTACGATCTCCTCTACACCAAGAGCCTGTCCGGGCTGGTGGATACACAGCTGCTGACTCATTCCGCGCTCACCGCGGCATCATGGGACACCTCCGCCGCATCGCACACTCTGCAGTTGCGGCACGAGGAGCAGGGCCGGGACTACACGCTGGAGACCGAGGCCGTGGTTCTCGCTACCGGCTACAGCTACCGCGAGCCAGGGTTCCTTGCCGGCATCCAGGACCGGATCGAACGCGACTCCCGCGGCCGGTTCGCGGTGGACCGCAACTACAGCACCGGCGTCGAACCCGCCGAAATCTTTGTCCAGAACGCGGAGCTCCACACACATGGCTTTGTGACCCCTGACCTCGGCATGGCCGCGTACCGCAACTCCTGCATTTTGCGGGAGATGACCGGCACTGAGGTGTACCCGGTGGAGCGGAGCATCGCGTTCCAGCAGTTCGGTGCCCCGGGACAAGACGTGTCAGGGCAGGGAGCCGCAGCTGAGCACGCGGCAGGTTCGCGTGCAGCGCGTCTGCCGGATGCATTGGCGGTCCGGGGATGAGTCTCACTTTCCGTTGCCTCGATGCTGTCCACGACGCTCCATTGCTTCACAGCTGGGTCACCAAGCCCTATGCCTCATTCTGGGGAATGCTGACAGCCACCCTCGACGACGTTGTGGAGGAATACTCCAGAATCCAGTCGAGCGGCCATCACCATGCGCTGCTGGGGCTCGACGGCGATGAGCCCGCCTTCCTTATGGAGGAATACCAGCCGGAAGCATCACCCCTTGCAGCCGTATACGCAGTGCAACCCGGTGACATCGGCATGCACCTTCTGGTGGCACCGCCCCCGGGTCAGCCGCAATCCGGCTACACCACTGCTGTCATGACGGCGGTATTGGAGCACCTGTTCCAGAAGCCCGGCATTGAGCGCGTGGTTGTTGAGCCGGATGCGGGAAACACCAAGATCCACGCCCTTAATGAGCGGCTGGGCTTCCAACCAGCAGGTGTCGTGGACCTTCCGGATAAGCAGGCGCTGCTGAGCTTCTGCACCCGCGCGGACTTCCACGCCGCGCGAGACCTCATCGAACACGACCTCCAGGGAGCCACCTTATGAGCACCATTGAACTCGAATCCGTACTGGCGGCAGGACATTCGGCCGCTCACCTTAAACCGGAACTGTGGGCAAAGGCCAACCGTCACCTGGTCCGCAAAGCGCTCGCCGAATTTTCGCATGAAAGAATCCTGTCCCCGGAGAAGGTCGCTCCTGCCATTGGTGCGGACGCCAAGGGAGCGGGGACGGCGCACTCCTACCGTCTCGTCAGCGACGACGGCCTTGCTGAGTACAGGTTTACGGCACGGCGACTGGAACTGGAGCACTGGTCCATTGACGGCACCACCATCGCCTGCACACGGAATGGCACTGAAGCAACCGTTGATGCCCTGACTTTCATCACCGAATTCCGGGAGACACTGGGTATCCGGGAAGAGATGCTGCCGGTGTATCTGGAGGAAATCAGCAGCACGCTCGCCAGCCATGCCTTCAAGCAATGGATCGGGCAGCCTTCCTCGGCCGAGCTTGCTGTTGGGGTCACGGGCGGAGCAAATCCGAGCATCGACTTCCAAACCATTGAGCGGAGCATGACCGAGGGGCACCCCTGCTTCGTGGCCAACAATGGCCGCCTTGGATTCGGCATTGCGGATTTCCGTGCATTTGCGCCGGAAGCTGGAGCGCCCGTTCAGCTCGACTGGATCGCGGTGCACCGAACCAAAGCGGTCTTCACGTCCAGCGAAGGGTTAGACTACCGCGAGCACCTCGAGGCGGAACTGGGCAGCGATGCCGCATTTTTCGACGCCGAACTCCGAAGCCAGGGCCTCGAACCGTCCAGCTACTTCCTGATGCCGGTGCACCCCTGGCAGTGGGAAAACAAACTGACCGTGACCTTCGCTGCCGAAATAGCGCAACAGCACATTGTGCATCTCGGGATCGGGGCCGATGCCTATCAGGCCCAGCAGTCCATCAGGACCTTTTTTAACACAACTGAGCCGGAAAAATGCTATGTCAAAACGGCCATCTCCGTGCTGAACATGGGCTTCATGAGGGGTCTCTCGCCGTATTACATGAAAGCGACCCCTGCCATCAATGACTGGTTGCAGGAACTGATCACCGGCGACGAGGCCCTCCAATCGCGGGGGCTGGCCGTGATCAGGGAAGTGGCGGCCATGGGCTACCACAATGGCTACTACGAGGCCGCCTCGGCCAAGGGCTCGCCCTACCGAAAGATGCTCTCGGCGCTGTGGAGGGAAAGTCCGCTTCCCTTGCTCAAGGACGGCCAGCAGTTGACCACTATGGCTTCGCTCCTTCACGTGGACAGCTCAGGAAAACCCTTCGTTTCTGCCCTTATCGGGCGATCCGGGCTTGCGCCGTCGGACTGGCTGCGCCGCTACTTCGAGGCCTATCTCATCCCGCTGGTGCACTGCCTCTTCCGCTACGAGCTGGCATTCATGCCGCACGGCGAAAACGTCATCCTGGTGCTTGAGGACGGGGTTCCGGTCCGCGCCATTATGAAGGACATAGCTGAGGAGATTGTGGTGATGGGGGAGAGGATGGAACTGCCGGAGGAGTTAAGCCGGGTCAAGGCTGACGTCCCCGACGGCGAGAAGGTCCTGGCAATCTTCACCGACGTGTTCGACTGCATCTTCAGGTTCCTCAGCGCTCTCCTGGAGGAAGATTCCGTGATGAGCCAGGAGACGTTCTGGCGCACCGCAGCCGAGGCCATCCGCGACTATCAGGCGGAGCATCCCGAACTCGCGGACCAGTTCTCCAAGCATGACCTCTTTGCGGATGACTTTCAGTTCTCCTGTCTGAACCGCCTCCAATTGCGGAACAACCAGCAGATGCTGGACATCTCTGATCCTTCAGGCGGACTCCAGATGGCGGGGCGCCTGAGGAATCCGCTGGCCACCTTCGCCGGCTGACCAGCCGCATCCACCCAGGAACGAGCCGGGCTGTTCAGGACCAGTGGTCCTTGGCCCGGCTCGGTCCCTGCCGCAAGTTAAGCCACCCGGTTAGTCTGGGACCATGGGCATGCCAACAGGAACAACAGCATTGATCACCGGCGCCACTGCTGGCCTGGGCGCGGAGTTTGCCCGCCAGTTGGCCGAACAAGGACATCACCTCGTACTGGTGGCACGGGACAGGGAACGGCTGGATGCTTCCGCTGGGGAGCTGGAGAACCTGTACAGCATCTCGACAGAGGTGATCGTGGCAGATCTTACGGACGACGGCGGGGTGGCAGCCGTCGTCGAACGCCTGTCCGACGACGAGCATCCGGTGGAGATCCTGGTCAACAACGCAGGGTTCGGGCTGCTCAAGTCATTCGAAGAGAATGACATCGAGGAGGAGAAGAGGCACCTGAAACTGCTGGTGGAGACGCCGATGGTGCTTAGCCATGCTGCTTTGAAAGCAATGCTGAAACGCGGCTCCGGAAAGATCATCAACGTGGCCAGCGTGGCCGCGTTCCTCCCTCGGGGAACCTACTCCGCAGCCAAAGGCTGGCTCGTCGCCTTCAGCCGCTGGGCCAACCTCGCCTATTCCCCGCAGGGCGTCACCGTCACGGCCGTTTGCCCTGGCCTGACCCATACTGAGTTCCACGACCGGATGGACATGGACAAGTCCGTGGCCCCTCCGTGGATGTGGCTGCACCCCGACCGGGTAGTCCGTGAAGGCCTTGCCGCGAGCGAGCACGGGAAGGCGGTTTGGATCCCCTCAAAGAGATACAGGGTCATGATGGCGGCGGCACAAATGTTGCCGGCGCGGCTGACGACGGGACCCCCTCGCAGGGCAAGATAGGGGCCACGGTGGAACGTGATATGCAGTTCTTCCGAAAACCCCTATACTGACGTCTGCCGCAATAAGCGGGGGGAGCGGTTATGCCGCCTTGATTGAAAGGCGGCAGCGTGCACAGCAACGCGTCGCGACGCATATTGGCGTCAATTTTATGTGGATGTTTAGCCTTAGTTGGCTTGGCGGGAGCGGGCGCTCCCGCCGCCGCGGACGGGTGGACCTTTTATCTTGAGGGACAGGTCTCTGCTCCTCCCGGCACCCGCATGAACCAACTCCGCGTCGCGCACTCAGACATTGACTCGCCCTCAGCGTGGGGAGAAGTCCCCGTTGATACAAGTGGACGCTTCCGGCTTCCCTACAGTTACGGTGTCGGACATACAGCCCTTCGAGTATTGCCCGGGGAAACCGGTCTGGCGGATACCTGGTTCGGGGATGCTCCGCGGCTGCAGGATGCAACCAAAATTTCGCTGCAGAGCAGGCATTACAGGGGCTTGAACATCACCATGGCCCCGGGCGCCATAATTTCCGGATCTGTATCGGTTCCTGCTGGCTTCGACGCTTCAAAACTCACGGTGGTCGCTGAAAGTACGCACATCACCGCCGTCCTTGAGAGAGCCGAAACGGAGCTGAAGAAATCGGTGCCTGTCTCGGTTGATGGAACTTTCCAGATCAAGGGCCTTTCTGCAAATGACTACAAGGTCCGGGTGGAGCCCGGTGAATCGGGTTTGTTGACCACTTGGTACGGCGGGGCCACCGAGGATGCCGCCGCCACTTCGGTGAGTTTGACTGAAGGTGAAACAAGAAGCGGCCTCGCCATTGATCTGAAAAAGCCTGCCTCAATCAGCGGGACAGTGGCCTTTCCCAGCGGTGTGGCCCCAGGTCCCGGAAATGTATCGGCCTCTTCGTCCCTGGGCAGCACCGTTTCCAGCGCGGCCTTCGACTCCAGCGGTATTTTTACCCTGACTCAACTGCCCCCGGGGCCGCTGACGCTCCGGTTCGGGTCCATGGATCCTGCCCTTGCCGGCACTACCTGGCATCCTGGGACTTTCGAGCGTGCAACGGCGGAAACGATCGTCCTGGCTGAAGGGGAACAGCGCACCGGTGTAGCGGCAACCATGCTCCAGGCGGGCTCTATTAGCGGCCACGTCGACGGAGGTAGGGCAGATCACAGGGTCCAATTGATTGACTCTCTTGGAAACATGCTCCAGCAGGCGCCAGTTAACTCCGCGGGAGATTACGTTGTCGCTAAGGTTGCCCCCGGCAGTTACAAAGTGCGTTTCACAGATACGAATCCTCTTCCCTCCGGACAGGTCGCACCCCAGTTCTATCCGGGAGTCGCCAATAGGGAGGCTGGTGCTGCAGTTGTAGTGACTGCAGGCTCCGCCACGGGCGGTATCGACTTCCAAGTCACACCCGGCGCGTCCATTTCAGGAACGGTGCTTGGTGAAACAGCTGTTCCGGTGTACGGAGCCATTGTCCGAGCCAGTCCCGTGAACGGCGGGCAAGACAGGGAAAGGCTGACTGACTACAAAGGGCGATTTCTGCTCCAAGGACTGCCGGACGGGGAATTCATCCTCAAAATAGTCGCTCGGCCGGAGATTATCCAAGGTGTCAGCTGGAGAACCATCTACTCCGGAAATGCGACTGAACGCAGCAAGGCTCAGGTGATAAGAATCCAAAGCGGACAGGCTGTTGACGTTGGAATATTGTCATTCGAGAGAATGGGGAATCCGTCTGAGGCGGCGGGAAAGTTCCATGCCGTGACGCCTACTCGAGTGCTCGATTCTCGCCAAACCTTGGGCCGACTCATCAATCGTGGAACCCAGGTGATTGACGTTGGAGGCCGCTATGGCATACCGGCCGACGTCAGTGCCGTCGCTGTAAACGTCACAGTCACTGAACCTTATGGGGGTGGCGTGGCATCCGCCACCGGCCTTGGCGCCATTGTCGACAGCACCTCCACCGTCAACTATGGCGACAGGGAGACAGTGCCGAATTATTCAGTGGTCCCCGTAATTGACGGGAAGATTGTCATCGGGATCGATTCTGGGTCAACCGGCTCGGCCCACGTGATCGCTGATATCGCCGGGTACTTTACCGGGGGCGGTTCGGCAGCTCTGCCGGGCACGTATTCGCCGCTGAGGCCATTCCGGGCGGTGGACAGCCGCAGCACAGGCGGTGTCGCGGGCGGTCAGACGCTGAACGTTCAGGTTGCAGGCGCTGGCGGGGTTCCCGCCGGTGCTGCCGCCGTCGTCGTAAACATCACCGCGGCCCGCTTTGGCTTTGACAGCCTGAATTACGGGCACCTCACGGCGTTTGCCAGCGGAACCAGCCGGCCGGGCACTTCCAACGTGAACTACGAACCCTTCAAGGACGTGCCGAATATGGCGGTGGTTCCTGTGGGTGCCGATGGCAAGATCAGCATCGCCAACACCTCGCCGGGAAGGACCGGGGTTGTGGTTGACGTGATGGGGTACTTCCTTCCGGGAGCCAGCACTGTTGAGGGAAGCTATCAGGCAATGGTGCCCACCCGGTTGAAGGACTCGCGCCTGGAGGCAGGGCCGGTGCATGCGTGGAGGGATGTGAGTATTCCGATTGGCGGGGCCCATGGCATTCCTGCCGGTGCGAAGGCTGCCATGGTGAACCTGACCGTCACCCAGCCCTCGGCTCCGGGCCATCTCACTGCCTACCCGTCCCGTACTGCGCTGCCGGGGGTCTCCAACGTGAACTTTACAAAGGGTCTGACGGTGGCCAACTTCGCCATCGTCCCCATCGGGGCGGACGGAAGGATCACCGTGCGCAACTCATCGACCGGGCCGATTCACCTGGTGGTGGACGTGTTTGGCTACGTCAGATAGCTGAATCCATCAGTGCTCCCTACAACCTCCGTGCGCTCCGGTTAACGCTGCAGGCCCGCTTTGCGTGCTTCCCCCAAGTGGGAGCACGCAAAGCGGGCCTAACAGTTTTTGATCAGACGCCTTTTGATCAGACGCCGACCGGGACCTTCTCCGGCTCCTGCTCTGATGCCGGAGGATCGAACGGCATGTCATCCAGGTCGATCAGCGGGTTCTCGTCCTGAGTGGCAACCAGTTCCCTGGCTTCAGCCGCCGTGTCCACGCTGGGCATAGACCCGGGCAGGGGACGCTGAGCGGACTCCTTCAGGAAGTAAATTGCTACCGCACCGATGGCCGAGGTGGCCATCAGATAGTACGCCGGCATCATGTCGTCGCCGGTGCCCTTGATGAGTGCTGCGACGATGAAGGGCGTGGTCCCACCGAAAATGGCCACAGCGAAGTTGTACGCGATTCCCATGGCTCCATATCGGCTGGCGGTGGGGAACTGCGCCGGGAGAGCTGAGGCGAGGTTGGCCACGTAGAACGCCACCGGGAAAGCGATCAGGGACAGGCCAGCGAGTGTCGACCAAGCTTCTCCGATTCCGATCAGCAGAAACGCCGGGGTAGCCAGGACTACTGTGCTGAGGGCGCCGATCCACAGAACCGGACGGCGTCCAATGCGGTCGGACAGCTTCCCCGTCAGCGGAATGCACAGGCTCATGATCACCAGGACCGGAATGGTCAGCAGCGTCCCGTGGACCGGGTCATAGCCCTTGGACTCCGTGAGGTAAGTGGGCATGTAGGAGGTCAGTGCATAACCGGCGGTGTTTGCGGCGGCAACCAGGATCATGGCAATTATGAGCGAGCGCCAGTAGGCCTTGATGATGCCTACAGGACCCTTGGCAGCGTCAACATCACCTGCTGCGGCATCCTTGCCCAAGGCTTCCTGGGCATCAAGGGTGGCCTGGAACTGGGGAGATTCCTCGATCTTGTTCCGGAAGTAAATGGCGATGAGACCCAACGGACCGGCCACCAGGAACGGTATCCTCCAGCCCCATTCCTCCATGGTGGATTGACCAAGAGTCAGTTGCAGGACCGAAACCAGCGCAGCGCCCATGGCAAAGCCCAGGTAGCTGCCCAGGTCAAGGAAGCTCGCGAAGAATCCGCGGCGCTTGTCGGGGGCATATTCGCTGACAAAGGTGGTGGCTCCGGCATATTCACCGCCGGTGGAGAAGCCCTGTACAAGCTTCAGCAGCACCAGGAGCGCTGCCGCCCAGATACCTATCTGCGCATAGCCGGGCAGGAGACCGACGGCGAAAGTACTCGCCGCCATCAGCATCAGGGTTGCTGCCAGCACCTTCTGGCGGCCAATCTTGTCGCCAAGCCATCCGAAGACAACTCCGCCAAGCGGGCGGGCGATGAAGGTTGCTGCAAAGGTTCCGAGAAGGAACAGCGTCTGCACTTCGGCGTCGGCCTCTGGCAGGAAGACAGGTCCCATCGTGGTGATCAGATAGCCGAACACTCCGACGTCGAACCATTCCATGGTGTTTCCAACGATGGTGCCGCCGAGTGCTTTTTTGAGCATGGGCTGGTTCACTACGTTGACGTCGGACTCCTTGAGTCGTCGACGCGGTATCAGCTTTTTCCTTACACCTGTTGGTGCGATGTTGTTGGTTCCGCTGGCGGTTGTAGCGCCTGCTGAAGAGTCGGTCATGCTTCGGTCATTGGGCATTTGGGCAACTCCCGTGGAGGTCATTTGCTTGCGACTTGTAGCTGCCCCGCTCCGGGCAGGCCTTCAATTTTACGCGATGTCTATGGCTTTTCCGATTCTGGTGCCGTAAGCTCATGTTTTTAAGCGTCCGTCAGACGCAAATATCAGACATATTTGTGGCCGGTCTTGCCGCATGCTGGTGCGGATTTTTCGTATTTGCGCGTTCGCCATCCAAAATTTTTGGGGATGACCGTCAAACACGGCCTCAATTGGCCATTTTTGGTGGGCCCAGCGGAACGTAAGGGCGACGAGAGCGTCCCGAACTAATCCCGGTTGCGGGGTTCACAAGTTGTCTGATTATTGTTTATGGTTGAGCCATGGGAACACTGATTTTTGAGTAGCCAGGCCGGTCGCCCTCCATCGAAGGTATCGATGGTCCGATCGCCACGTAACCACCAAAAAGTCTGCGCTTGAAGAGACCATTCCTTCGCGTTGTTCCCATTCTTGATGCTCTGTCATCGACGATTCTCCCTAGGGGCTTTTTCTGCCGTGGGGTATCCGGGTCCACGCGGTACCAAGGGGCTTCGGTCTGCCGAGGGCGCATGGAAGGAGACAAACCATGAGCAAGCAAAAGGATTCCGGCAAGGATCAGGACCGCTCCAAGGGCATCAAGTCCAAGCTGACAGAAGCCCAGAAGGAGATGCTGGCCAGTAAATCGCGGGGCGGAACAACATCCCAAAGCGTCGGCCACAACCACAAGCCCACCCACACGAGCGGAAAACAGGGGCCCGCCGAGAAGAAAGTCCGCTGGTAGGTATAGCAATCCTGGCAGCAAGAGCTACAGCATCTAAGCAGTTCCGGCACATCTGACGCTGGATGTGCATTTCATTTCATCGTGGAAGGAGGAGCAATGGCTGAACAGCAGGCTGAACAAGAAATCAAAGCCGACATCGCGGAGCACCTGGTGGCCTCTATGAATGAGATACCGCTTCCCGAGCGGACGCCACTCGGGCTGGCCAAGATCCCCGGCGAAGGACCGCAGTGGCCGGCAGGGAATGGCAAGCGCCGCCACGCCAAAGAGAGAGGCAACGGCCCTGGACGTATGGGTCAGGGGGCGGCCGTGACTGCGATCCATAGGACCAGCAGGCCCCAAATGCCTCACTCTTCCTAGAGCCGGCGGGACACGGAAATAACCTGAGGACACGCAAACGGTCTGCCGACACGCAAATATCGGTGTCGGCAGGCCGTTTGCGCATCCCGCGACCATTTGCGCGTCCCTAGCGCCCACCGCCTACACCACAGTCGCCAGCACTAGAAAGCCACCGCCTCTATCACCACGTCCTCGGGTTCCTTGTCCAGCCGCCAGCCACGCCATACCGGGTGCCGCAACTTACCGCTGCTGGTCCATTCGCCATAGGTCACTTCCCCCACCAGCCCGGGCGTGACCCAACGGGCGTCGGAGGCGTCGGCGGCCGGAATGTCGCTGAACGGGGAGGTTTTCCGTGAAATGGTCTCCAGCCGTTCCCGCAGTTCCTCCAGTTCTTGAGAGCTGAACCCGCTTCCGACCCGGCCCACGTACCGCAGCGAGGAGCCCTCAGGGATACCAAGGAGCAATGAACCGATCGAATTCCTGCGTGACCCGTTTCCCGGCCGCCAGCCACCCACCACTACTTCCTGGGTGCGCTCCACCTTAAGCTTGAGCCAGGATTTGCTCCGCTGGCCCGTGACATACCGGCTGTCCGATCTCTTGGCCATGACACCTTCCAGGCCCAGTTCCCGGGCGCTCTCCAAAATGTGTCTAACGTCGTCGTCAATGACATCGGAGAGGTACACCGGGCAGTCGGACGGCTGGTAGAACCGATCCAACCGCTCCCGCCGTTCATGCCACGGGCGGCGGCGGAGGTCTTCGCCCTCGTGAACCAGCAGATCGAAGAGCATCAGCCGCACCGGCGTCGCCTTTTGGGCCCTACGGACGTCGGCCGGCTTGGTGAGCTTCATGCGGGACTGCAGCAGCCCGAAGTCAGGTCTTCCTGAAGGTCCGACGGCGATGATCTCGCCGTCCGCCACGAAGTCACCTGGCGGCCAACATTCCCGGACAACGAGCTCCGGGTAGCTTGCGGTCATGTCATTGCCATTTCGGCTGATGAGTTTGATCCTGCTTTCCTCACCGATAACGAGTGCCCGTACCCCGTCCCATTTGAGCTCAAACCGCCAGTGGCTGTCAGTCACATCAGCGACAGCACCCGCTGTGGCCAGCATCGGGCTGAGACTGTCGACGTCGGGTGGGGGATCGGCCTTGGGTCCGGGGGCAGGACGATCGGCGGGCGCGGGATCGGTGCCCGGCTCAACGGCGTCGTCAGGGAAGGACCTGCGGGGGTGGTGCGACTTGCCGCCGGGGTCCATTAGGTGGATCAGCCACTGCCCCTGGTTGTCCTTGCCTTTTCCGGTGTTGATGAGGGCGAACTTCCGCGTGCCGCCCAAATTGCCGCCCTCTGACCCGGTGAGGGTGACAATGACCTCCTTGCCGGCGATCCATTTCTCGCATTCGTACGTGCCGCGATCCCAGATGGTGACAGAGCCGGCCCCGTACTGCCCTTTAGGTATGGTCCCCTCGAAGGTGGCGTAATCCATCGGATGGTCCTCGGTCTGGACCGCCAGATGATTTTTGTCGCTCGAGGTGGGCACGCCCTTCGGCAAGGCCCAGGAAACCAGCACACCGTCGCGCTCCAGGCGGAAATCGAAATGCAGCCGGCTGGCGTGGTGCTCCTGGATCACGAAGATCTCCTGTGGCGTTCCACCGTGGTCCGCGGAAGCCCGGTGCTGGTCGGCGGCAAAGGGCTCGGGGGTTTCGCCGGGATCCCTCATTGAGCGGTACTTTTCGAGCCGGGGATCGGCGGTCCCGCCGTCGCGTTCGCCCCGTTCGCCTTCGCCCCTTTCACCTTCGGCGATATCTGCGGAACTTTCGACGGCGGTGAAGGTTCCGTGAGAGCTGCTTACGTGCGGGTGGCCGGCTATATCGGAAATCGGAGCAAAGGGATCCTTGCCGTCCTTGACCCGCCGTACGACCTCCTCATAGTCAAGCTGGCGTAACGATGGTGAGGTGAGCTCCCGCCATGTCCGCGGCGCTGCGACAGTGGGGTGCAGCCGGCCTCGGAGGGAGTAGGGCACGATCGTGGTCTTGGCAGCGTTGTTTTGGCTCCAGTCCACCAGGACCTTACCGGTGCGCAGCGTCTTTTTCATGTCGCTGACGGCAAGCTCCGGATGGTCGGCTTCCAAAGCACGCGCCAGTTCCCTTGCAAACGCTGAGATTTGTTCGGAACTCTGAGTGCCGTCAAGTCCTGCATACAGGTGGATACCCTTACTGCCGCTGGTCACGGGTACCGGATCCAGTCCAACGTCCTTGAGGATCACGCGGGCGAGCTTGGCAACTTCGACACACTCAGCAAGGCCCGCACCTTCGCCGGGGTCCAGGTCCAGCACCATCCGGTCCGGCGGCAGGGGATCCCCGTGGGAGTCAATCCGCCACTGCGGCACGTGGATCTCCAAGGACGCTATTTGGGCCAGCCAGGTCAGGGTGGCGGGATCGTTGACCAACGGGTACTGGATGGTGCGCTCCTTGTGTGTAATGGAGGCACGGGGTATCCAGCCGGGAGCGGACTCCTCCAGGTTCTTCTGGAAAAACACCTCCCCGGGCTCCTCAGCCGTTCCTACTCCGTGGACCCACCGCTTCCGGGTGACCGGCCTGTTTTTCCCGGCAGGGATAAGGACGTGGGCCACCGCTGCATAGTAGGCCAGGACGTCCGCCTTGGTGGTGCCAGTCTCCGGGTACAGCACTTTGTCCAGGTTGGTGACCACCAATTCGCGCCCCCCGACGCGGACACGTTCCCTGCTACCGGCCATAGGGCTTCACCTCCGCCCCAGTCTGATGTTCACTTGATCCATGAGAGCCATCTGGAAAGGCGCCATCGCGTTTGGACTGGTGAACGTCCCGGTCAAGGTTTACAGCGCCACTGAGGACCATGACATCAGTCTGCACCAAGTTCACAATGCCGACGGCGGACGGATCCGCTACCAGCGTCGCTGTGAGGTGTGTAGCGAGGTCATTGACTATGCGGACATCGAAAAGGCCTACGAAGAGGGCGGCCGCACAGTGATTCTCACGCGCGACGAGATGAAAGCCATTCCGGCAGAAAACAGCCACGAGATTGAAGTGGTGGAGTTTGTGCCGTCCGAGCAGATGGACCCCATCATGTTCGAGAAGAGTTACTACCTGGAGCCTGACTCGAAGTCTCCAAAGGCGTACATGCTTCTGCGTAGGGCACTCGAGGACACAGACAGGGTTGCCATCGTCCAGTTTGCACTCCGTGATAAGACCCGCCTCGGTATACTGCGCATCCGGGACGATGTACTGATGCTCCAGTCCCTGCTGTGGCCGGATGAGGTGCGTGAAGCGAAGTTCCCGTCGCTGGATACCAGCATCAAGATTTCCTCCCAGGAAAGGGAAATGTCCGCCGCCCTTGTCGAGTCCATGGCAGGCGACTTTGAGCCGGAGCGCTTCACTGACGAGTACCAGGAGCAATTGCGCCAGCTCATTGAGGCCAAGCTTGAGCAGGGCGAATCGCTCGATACCGAGGAGACGTTTGGAGTCACTGCCGATGACGCGGGCAAGGGCGAAGTCATCGACCTGATGGAGGCTCTCAAGCGGAGCCTGGACAAGAAGCGCGGAGGCGGGGATGAGAAACCTGCCGCTGCCCCCAGCAAGTCCGCAACGGCAAAGTCCACAGCGAGTAAGTCGAGTGAGACAAAAGCGACGGCAACCAAGTCGACCGCCACCAGGTCCAGCGCCACGAAGTCGACTGCCACCAAGTCGACTGCTGCAAAGTCGACGGCGACCAAGTCCACTCCTGCGACCAAGTCCACCGCCAGGAAGGCGCCCGCCAAGAAGCAGGAAGCCGAAACCGCCACGGAAACCAAGAGCAGGCGAAAGGGCGCCTGAGAGCGGGATCCGCTGACGGCACTCCCGCTCGCGGCAGTTCATCGCCGCGATCAGGAGTTTCTGAGCGCTGAAATGAGCTCGCTTTTCTTCTTGCTTGAGTAGCCTGTCAGGCCGATCTCTTTGGCCTTGGCTTTCAGTTGCGCAACGGTCCAATCGTCGTAATCACCGGCCTTGCCCCCTTTTTTCCCCACGGAGGAGCGGCCCTTTTTGGCGGCCGCGTTGGAGATCCTGGCTGCCTTTTGCTTGGAGGCGCCGTCGTCCCGAAGCTTTTCGTAGAGCTTGGGGTCTTTGACGCTCGGATTCTTCTTCTCAGGCATGGCTATCTCGGATCTACTGGCTCGTCGTCGTCAATAATGGGATCAGTGCCCGCCGGACGCTCCGGAGAGGGAACCGCAGAGGGGATAACAGCCGGAGTGCTTGACGGAATGCCGGAAGCAGCTGTTTCAAAGGGCGGATCATCAACTTCCCCTTGCTCCACAGTGGACCGCCAAGCCCCAGTTTCTATGCCCCTTGACTCAATGAATTCCTTGAAGCGTTTGAGATCGGCGTTCACCTGGCGGCTGTCTACCCCAAGGGCAGAACCTGCCTTCTCGGCCAGGCCTTCGGGTTCCCAGTACACTTCCACGTTGACCCGGGTCCTTTGATCTTCCAAGGGTTCAAAAGTGACGGTGCCGGAATTGCGCGGCTTGTCCGTGCTGACCCAAGTAATACGCCGATCCGGCAGCTGCTCCGAGATTTTGGCATTGTATTCACGCTTCACACCGGCGATGTCGGTTCGGAAGCGAAGTGAGGTCTCATCGAGCTGCTCTACGGATTCGACACCGCTCATAAACTTCGGGAACGTTTCGAACTGGGTCCACTGGTTGTAGGCGGTGGTTACGGGTACTTCCACCTCGATGCTTTCATGCAAAGTTGCCATGGTGTTTTCCTCCCTAGGTTTTCCACGCTAGTTGGGCTCCCAGGCAAAAACAAGCAATTTTAGTAAGGAAGCTTATCGATTTAGGCTCCCATAATCGCAGCAAAAAACCGTGACCGACCCCCCGCTGCAGCCTTTCCTGGAGGGAAAAAGTCTGCTTTGCGGGGAGCCGGCCACGGTTTTAGAAGCTGGTTCTTCCGGTGCTGCTACTCGGCGTCGTGATCCGTTTCCAGGATCCGGACCAGCTGGTCCAGGGCAGCGTCTGCGCCGTCACCGTCAGCGCGCAGGACCACAACGTCCCCGTGGGATGCTCCCAGGCTCATGAGCGACAGGATGCTGGCTGCGTCCATGGCTTCGTCTACGGGCTCGCCTTCACGGGCGATAGTGATGTCGAGATCGAACTCCCCGGCTGCCTCGGCGAAGATAGCGGCGGGACGGGCGTGCAGGCCGACACGGCTGGCGACGGTTGCGGTACGTTCTGGCATTTCTGCTCCTTGCATTGCTGTACGCGGATTTCTGTTAGTGAAGGTTTTCAGACGGATCAGACAGTTACGGGAACCTTCTCCACCGTATCAACGGGTTCGCGGACGGCCCAGCGCTTGAGCGCCAGAACTGCGAAGGCGCTGACGACGGTTCCGGCAATGATCGCGACGACGAACATCGCCAGGTTGCCGATGGCGAAGAAAACGAAGATGCCGCCGTGAGGGGCCTGTGAGGTGACCCCTGTTGCCATGGTGAGTGCGCCTGTGACGGCACCACCGACCATGCTCGCAGGGATGACACGCAGGGGATCGGCCGCAGCGAAGGGGATGGCGCCTTCGGAGATGAAGGACGCGCCCAGCAGCCAGGCGGCCTTGCCGTTTTCGCGTTCGGCCAGGCTGAAGCGCTTCTTATCCAGCACGGTGGCCAGGGCCATCGCCAGGGGAGGGACCATGCCGGCAGCCATGACAGTTGCCATGATCTGCCAAGGAGCCTGGTTGGTGGCGCTTCCGGCGCTGAGTCCTGCAACTGCAAAGGCGTAGGCAACCTTGTTGACCGGTCCACCGAGGTCGAAGCACATCATGAGGCCCAGAATGATGCCCAAGATCACTGCGGACGCGCCGCTCATACCGGACAACCAGGCGTTCAAGGCATCCGTGAGGTTCTTGATGGGGCCGCCAAGAACGAGGAACATCAGTCCGGAGGCAACAATCGACGCGAGCAACGGAATGATGACAACCGGCATCAGTCCGCGCAGCCAGCGCGGCACCGCCCATGAACCGATGACGTGCGCGACGTAGCCAGCCAGGAGACCACCAACGATACCTCCGAGGAAGCCGGCACCCATGAACCCGGCTACCGCACCTGCAACGAAGCCGGGCGCGATACCGGGCCGGTCAGCGATGGCGTAGGCAATGTAACCAGCGAGCGCGGGAACCAGGAAGCCCATAGACAAGGCGCCGATCTTGAAAGCAACTGTCCCAAGGTAAAGGGCGAGGTTTCCGTCGGGAAGGTTGAAGAGTGTGCTGCTGGCCAGGATGTCATTGGCCTTCGTGCCCAGCGCGATGTCGAAACCGGCAAGCAGGAAGCCCAGAGCAATAAGCAGACCGCCACCGGCCACGAACGGGATCATGTAGCTGACACCCGTGAGGAGAGCCTTCTTCAGCTTTTGGCCGATGTGCTCGCCCTTTTCCATCTCGGCGTTTTGGGCCTGCTCCTCGGCACCAAAGTGCGGAACACGGCGTGCGTTGGGGTTGTCTGCCGCCGCGAGTGCCTCCTGGACCATCTTGCCCGGCTCGTCGATGCCGCGCTTGACGGGAGCGTTGATGACAGGCTTCCCGGCGAACCGCTCCTTGCCGCGCACGTCAACATCGACGGCGAAGATTACTGCGTCGGCGGCCGCGATGACTGCGGGGTCCAGCGGCTTGGCACCTGAAGAACCCTGCGTTTCCACCTGCAGGTCCACGCCGACTTCCTTGGCCGCAGCCACAAGGGAATCCGCGGCCATGTAGGTGTGGGCGATGCCGGTGGGGCACGCCGTCACAGCCACAAGGCGCTTAACGCCGTTCCCGGAGGCCGGGGCTTCTGCCGTGACAGGAGCAAACCCGGCGGATTCGCTGGTTGTTCCGGCAGTAGCGCCGGCAGCTGTGGCGCCGGTTGCTGTAGCGGCCGCGTGTGCTGCAGGCTTGTCGGCTACAGCTCCCTCAACCAGCTCGACGATTTCCGCTTCAGTGGATGCCGCGCGGAGTGCACCGGTGAAGTCCTTTTTGATGAGGGACCGGGCGAGCTTGGAAAGGAGCTTCAGGTGCTCCTGGTCCGCTCCGTCCGGTGCCGCAATGAAGAAGATGAGGTCGGCGGGGCCGTCCTTCGCGCCGAAGTCCACAGGCTGGGAGAGCCGGGCCATGGCCAGCGTGGGAACAACAACGGCACCGGAGCGGCAGTGCGGAATGGCGATGCCACCCGGCACACCGGTTGCTGTCTTCTGTTCGCGGGCAAAGGCGTCCGCAAAGAGTCCTTGAACCTCAGTGGCGCGTCCGGTCGCAGCAACTTTGCTGGCGAGGTGCCGGATCACATCCTCGGGCGAATTGCCCAGATCCTGGTCAAGAATGACCAATTCGGTGGTGATGAGCTGAGTCATGTCAGTCCTTCCGGAGGGCCGTGATGGTTACGGCATCGGGGGTGGTTTGGTGGACTGCCGGAACTGTGGAGCCCGGCAGGGAAGCGGCGGCGGCACCGTGTGCCACAGCCTGACGGAGGCAATCGGCCGGGGCCGCGCCTTGGCTGGAAGCGAGCAGATAACCTGCGAGCGAGGAATCGCCGGCGCCGACGGTACTGACGGCCTTGACCGGCGCATGAGTAGCCAGCCACGCGCCGTCGGGCGTTACAAGAACCGCGCCCTTGGAGCCCAAGGTGGCAAGAACAGCACCCACCCCGGAGCGGACGACGGCGGCAGCCGCGTTTGCTGCTGCCAGCGGATCCGCTTCAAGTTCCTCGGCAGAAACTACCGTCGTGAAGCCGGCGGCTGCGGCCAGTTCCGCAAGTTCCTCCGCATTGGGTTTGAGAAGGTCCGGCTTACCGGAGATGCCGCCGTTTTCATCCCCCGATATGGCAGCGCTCAGTGGTTCACCAGAGGAGTCGACGGCGATGCGGGGGGCATCATGACCGTTACTCATGGAACGGAGCCGCCGGGTAACGGTGGCATAGAAGTCGGCGGGGACCCCGGGTGGGAGTGAGCCAGCCAGAACGACCCAGCTGGCGCCGTGAGAGCGTTCCAGCAGCAGCCCGATCAGGGCCTCCTGCTGTTCGGCGTTCAGCGCAGGGCCGGGTTCGTTGATTTTGGTCGTCACACCGCCTGGTTCGGTCAGTGCCACGTTGGTCCTCAACGGCTCGCCGATGGCAAGCGCGGCAAAAGGAACACCGCCATCCCGCAGCCCTCCCAGCACGGGATCCCCATCGCCGCCTGGAAGTATGGCGATGGTTTCGAGTCCAGAAGAAACCAACGCACGGGAGACATTTACGCCTTTCCCGCCGGACTCCTGGCTTACTGAAACTGCTCGTTGGACTTCGCCGCGTTCCAAGGGTGATGGCAGCGCCACGGTGCGGTCCAGGCTGGGATTGGCTGTAAGGGTGACAATCATGCGATCACCACCTCTACGCCGGCTTCGGCCAGGGCCGCTGCCAGTTCCGGGCTGGGTTCACTGTTTGTAATCAAGGTATCCAGATCTTTCAACGAAGCGAACTGGACCAGGGTCTCTGCATCCAGCTTGGACGAATCGGCCAACACAACGATGCGGCGGGCCGATTGGACGAAGGCAGCCTTGGCGGCGGCTTCTTCAGGATCGGGAGTGCTCAGCCCGAAGGCTGCGTGTATTCCATTGGTGCCGATGAAGGCGATGTCGGGACGAATTCGTTGCGCCGCCTCCACTGTTGACTGGCCCACTGCGGCCTGGGTCAGTCCGCGGACGCGGCCTCCCAGGATCTGGAGGGCAATTCCGGGTTCTCCTGCAAGCTTTCCCGCGATGGGAATCGCGTTGGTGATAACCACCAGTTCGTTGCCGTCCGCCACGGCCGGGGCCGAAGACGGATCAGACATCCGAAGAGCGAGAAGATCCGCCAGCGCTTCCGTGGTGGAGCCGGCGTCCATCAGGATGCTTCCCGACGGGCCTTCCGGAACGAAGGCCAAAGCAGCCTCCGCGATCCTGAGTTTTTCCGGTTGCTTCTGCACCGTACGAACCAGGATGCTTTCCTCGGTGGTGCTGAATCGATCGGCGGCAACTGCTCCGCCGTGGACGCGACGCAGGCTTCCAACCGATTCAAGGGCCGCAAGGTCCCTGCGGACGGTTTCGGTGGTGATGCTGAACCGCTCCGCCAAATCAGTGACGCTGGCCCGGCCGCTCTCAGCGACAAGCCCTGCGATCAACTGCTGGCGCTCTTCAGCAAACACTTACCCTCCATTGCGTACAGGTCGATTACTGCGGGAAGCTGAAAGTGTGACTCCCCGGAAGATGGTTCCTTGGTGCCCGTGACAGGCATCACACTGATGTTGAATACCTTGACTTTATCTTTGATCGTGTTGGTTTGTCAATGAAAAAACCACACAAACAAAGATCAGCAAAAAAGGACCGCCCTCCTCTCGCTTGGCTTGCTCAGCGAAAGAAGGGCGGCCCTTTCTGTTGGGCAGAGGGTGCAATCGGGATGCTGGGTTATGCCTTCACTGCCGGAGCTGGTTGAGCATTGAGGCCAGCTTGGAGCGCCGGCTTGAAGCCCTTTGCGATGAGGTAGACGGCGAGGCAGATTTCCCAGGCAAATACCGGGATGGCCCCAACTCCTGCCCACACTGAAACTTGCTCATAGGCGCCGAACATCTGGGCGATGCCCGAGGTGAACACCAGCGGACCGCCGATCAGTCCGAGTACGGCGATGAATCTGGGCACGAGGGCGGACCGGTACAGCAGGTAAGCAAGAAGCGCCGTGTTGGTTCCGCAGATCAGGCTGGGCCCGATCAAAAATGCCCAGTTGTTGAAGGCGGCCAGGGCGCTCACGAGGGGGATGGTGTTGGTGCCCGCCAGGTCTGTCAGATCCTGCCTCAGGGTCACGATAGTAAGGAGGGGTATTGCGCCCACGGCTATGACACCCGCCTCAAGGGTCCGTAGCGCCACATAGCCGAGCGCAACCCCTTCGTTCTGGCGTTTGATCACGGGGTAGAGGGCCACTCCGGTTCCGACAATCGTGAGGGCCAGGACCACTTCAAGGAGTACGCCCAAAAACACCTGGCTGTCCTGGCCTCCGCCGTCAATGTAGGCCGGATTGCTGAGGACAGGCAGGTAGAGGACGCGTGCCGTAATTGAGCTGACGTGGGTGGCGAGGAAGAGGATGCCGGCAGCCAGGGCGATTCTTCGGGTTGAAATCATTTCGTCTCTCCTACGGTTAGAGGTGTACGGCGTACACCAGCGGTGAATATGACGATAGGTGTACGTTGTACACTTGTCAACAGACAGGCCGCACTTCTAACGAAAGGTGGTTCCCTTGGCTCAGTCTGGAAATTCTGAGCGCCGCGCGCCCCTGAGCAGGGAGCGGGTCCTGCATGCCGCCGTCGCCCTCGCTGATGAAGCGGGAGTTGAGTCTCTCAGCATGCGTAAGCTCTCCCAAAAGCTCGATGTTGTGCCGATGGCGCTCTACAAACATGTGGCGAACAAGGAAGAGCTCCTGGATGGCATGGTGGAGGTTATCGTCAGCGAGATCGATACCCGGGTCCGGGACGAGAACTGGAAGGACGCAGTACGGCTGCGGATCCTCTCCGCCCGGGAAGCCATGCTGCGCCACCGTTGGGCATCCCAGGTGGTTGAGTCCCGCACGCATGCGCCGCCGGTGGTGCTCGAGTATATGGATTCGTTGATCCGTCTCTTTCGGGCGGGGGGACTTTCGGCCGACCTTACCCACCACGTGATGCACGCTCTCGGGAGCAGGATGTGGGGATTTACCCAGGAGGTGTTTCCCACGCCGCCCCCGCCCGCGGATCCTGAAGAGCGGGCAGCTCTGTTCCACCACGTGGCAGCGCAGTATCCGTACATCATTGAAATTGCCACGGCGGGGTCTCACGAACAGGAAACGGCCGTTGGCACTGGATGCGACGACCAGTTCGAGTTCGAGTTTGCCCTGGACCTCCTCCTTGACGGCTTTGAGCGGCTCCATCAGCAGAACTGGACGAGCAGGGCCAAGCCGGGCATACGGTAGGGGGTAGGAGGCTGCTGAAATATCCGCGGGTTAGGTCCGGTCACTGGAAGGGGCGGGCTCTCGCGGAGGATAACCCCTTGTCCCGGACGCCAGGTGCCGTAGACTCGCGATTGCGAAGGATGGTCAATGCTCGTGTGGGGACGGACGGGAATGGTGCAACACTGGCTGAAGAAGCATGACTGTACTCTCCACACCACTGAAGTTATCGAGCGTCTGGGACTCCTCGTGCCATGCGTCGCGGAGGAAGAGGGTACGCCTGTTCAGCCGGCCGATTTGGCGGACTGGATCTCCGTCGAGTCCGAGGACGAACCCGAGATCGCCAACCACGGCTGGCTGGTGGAACTGGACGACGGGGTCGGTCTGCTCGTTCGCCCCGATCACGACGACCTGGCGGACCTGTTGGGAGAGCAGGTCGGCGTCCGCTCGGTTGTCCAGCTCGATCGGGAAGTGTTTGCTGTTGAAGCGCCCCGGTTGTGTGCCGATGGACTGCGCGCAGCCGTTATGCAGGCCGTCGCTGCTGCCAACAGGAGGGCCCGCGACCCGCATCTGGCTGATCAGCCGGGGAGCCCGGCCGGAGACGGCTTCGCCCCGCCCCTGCCAGCGGCCACGCCTCAGGCAACACAATCTGCACAGACGGTGGAACCTCCAGAAGACGACGACTTGTGCCGGCTGGTCTCCGATGACGCCGCCAGTGACGGCCGAAGAGTTCAAATATGGGTCAACCGGAACGGCATCCTCATCCTGCCCGCCGGCACCATCCCGCACGGTCCCTTGGACCACAGCGAGAACCCACACTTTCAGCGGGCCACCGTTTCGTCAGCTCGTGCCGTGGGCCTTGCAAAGCGTCATACAGGCAGATGGATCCCATACGCCTCCCTCAGCAAGCTCCGGCTGCGCCGGCCCGGGCTGGTACGACGCCGGTGGACAGCTACGGTCGTCGAGCAGAGTGGCGATTCTCTCCCCTTGAGCTGGCGCGGAACCCGTCCACACGCACTGTTGTTCTGGGGGTACGTCGTTGCCCGGGGCGGCCTCGGCCGGGTGGATGGGCTGCCTTAGAGGACGAACGGGATAAGTAGGCTGCGCTGGTCGTATACAGGATTTCACACGATGCGTCGCCGTCATCCACAGAGTGTCCTAGCTGGAGTGGCCACTTCCTGCAATGTGCCTGGGAGGTCCGCTCGATTCGCGCGGCATCAGGGTCGGCATCGACTTCCGTATGATCGGTTCTTTGCCGGGGTTGACGATGAGGTCGATAGCAGTGGTGGCGATCTGATCGAGAGGCACGCGCACTGAGGACAGCGGCGTTGAGAGCCTGGCCGAGAGAGGGGTGTCGTTGTAGCCAACCAGTGCCAGGTCCTGCCCCACCGTGATCTGGAAACGATGGGCAGCTGCAATGACTCCCAAGGCTATGTTGTCGTTGGCCGCGAAAATTGCAGTAGGTCGTTTGTCGACTTTCTTACCCAGCAGAGATTCCGCGGCTGAGAACCCGTTCTCAATCCCGTAGCCGGCTGCCAGCATCCACTGCTCACGGGGATCAATCCCTGCCTCCCCCAAGGCCCTCCGGGCGCCTGCCAGGCGTGCGATCGCACTGGATGTGAATGAGGGGCCGGTGATCACAGCTATGTCGCGATGCCCGAGGTCGATCAGGTGCCGAACGGCCAGATATCCGCCGACTTCGTCGTCGCCCACTGCTGAGGGGCTGACTCCATCGGTTCGCAGGACGAGGGCGTGCGCTACGCCACGCTCCCGCAGGAGGCGTGGAAGCTGGTCATCTAGCCGGGCGGTGGCGAGGATCAGTCCATCCACGTTCCGATCCAAAAGGGTTTCCGCTGCACGTCGTTCGTCTTCGGAGTCATCGCCACTGGTCGCCACCATGGCGAAATAGCCGCGGTCCGATGCTGCCCGCTCTATTTCCTCGAACATTAGCGCCATGACGGTATCGCTCAGGCGCGGGACCAGTACTCCCAAAGTCCGTGTCTCGCCGCGGCGCAAACTCGATGCGAATGAGTTCCGCCGATAGCCGAGCTCCTCTGCGACTTTTCGAACATGCGCTGCGGCGGCGGAGCGCGAGGCCGTGCCGCGTTCGTCAAGAGCCCGGCTTGCAGTGGAAAGACTCACGCCGCTGGCCGCTGCAACGTCCCTAAGGGTGACGTTTGTGCTTGGGGCGGATGGTTCCATGCGCATTCTCCTGTTTAAGACGGTCCTAGGAGACACTCTATTTCCTCTTTTCAAAAATCAGCCCTTGACAGTGACGCGGACCACGTCGCAAAATGAAAACGTTCCTGAAAACGTTCCCGCAAACGTTCTCATCCGCGTTGCACCCCTAGGGCGGGACTACGAATGACAAGACAGAGGTAGTTCAAAATGACCATCGATCTTCGCGGGTTGGTTCCCGCTCCAGTAACCCCTTTCACCCGTGACGGAAGCGTCGACGTCGATGCAATCCACCGGGTCGGCGCTTGGCTCGCCAGCGTTGATGGCGTCAAGGGCCTCGTCGTCCTTGGGCACGCTGGTGAGGGAACCTTCCTGACCCAGGACGAGCAGGCGCTCGTGATCTCCGCTTTCCGGGATGCCGTGAACGGCAGCGTGCCGATCATCGCCGGCATCACAGGCGAGGGCAACAAAGTCGCTGCCCTCGAGGCGAAGCGGGCAGTCGATGCCGGCGCAGCTGCTGGCTTGGTATACCCCTCGCACGGGTGGCTGCGCTTCGGATATCAGCAGGGTGCACCGCAGACCCGCTACACGGAAATTTACGAAACTTCCGGCCTTCCGCTGATCCTGTTCCAGTACCCCGATGCCACGAAGGCCACTTACGACCTCGAGACCCAGCTGGAGATTGCGGGTCAGGAAGGCGTTTTTGCTACCAAGAACGGTGTCAGAAACATGAAGCGCTGGGACACCGAGATCCCGGTCCTGCGGGCAACCTACCCGGACCTGCAGATTCTCACCTGCCACGACGAGTATCTGCTGCACACCATGTTTGACGTTGACGGCGCGCTGGTCGGGTATGGCGGACTCGCCCCCGAACCGCTGGTGGAGCTGATCGCTGCCGGCAAGGCAAAGGACTACGCTGCGGCGCGGGCCATCCATGACCGCCTGCTTCCGGTGACAAAAAATGTCTACCACCGCGGATCCCACATGGAAGGCACAGTGGCCCTCAAGGAAGGACTTGTGGCCCGCGGTATTCTCGAGCACGCAACCGTCCGACCGCCGCTGCTTCCCCTGGCTCCAGGTGCCAGTGACGAAATCGGCCTGGCCCTTCGGTCGGCCAATCTGGGCAACGTCACCGTTTCCGCCTGATCTTGGTCCCAACACCCCCAACGCGAGAAGGCACTTCACGGCAGTGCTGACGCCCAGCATTGCCGTGAAGTGCCATCTCGGCGAAGAACTTTTCGGTCTCCACCATCGGTCAACGACGACCCCCAGCAATGCCGCTGGAGAAGGAGGACTCGCAATGAGCGAGCAGAATAAGACCATCCACCCCCTGGATAAAAGAGGTCAGATGGTCACCCACGAGGACAACGCCGCTCCGGCCGTACCAGCCAAACGCCGGACGTTCCTTGGTTACCTTGCGCTTATGGGTCCGGCCTTTGTGGTGGGAGCCTGGCAGTTCGGACCCGGCAACCTCACTACCGCCGTCCAGGCCGGCAGCCGGTTCGACTACACCCTTGTCTGGGTCATTGCAGTATCCACCGTCCTCATGATCTTCTTCACGGACATGAGCGTCCGGCTGGGCATTGTTACACCGACGTCCCTGATCACCTCCATCAAGGAACACCTCGGTAAGTGGGTGGGCGTCCTGGCAGGATTTGGCGTCTTCGGAATCACGCTGATGTTTTCAGTCGGGAACGCCGTGGGATCGGGCTTGGGTCTGTCCCTGATCTTCGGCGGTTCTCCGGTCATGTGGACGGTTGTCTGCACTGCCGCCGTCGCGTTCGTCCTTGCCTTCAGGAATGTCTACGGAATCATTGAAAAGGCCTTGCTGGTTATCGTTGCCCTTATGGCGGTGGCGTTCGCTGCCAGCGCTGTTGTCGCGCAGCCCGACTGGTACAGGTCAATGGAAGGAATGGTTCCGCAGTTGCCGGCTGGAAGTGAAATCCTTATCGTGGCGCTGGTAGGCACCAACTTCTCCATCAATGCTGCGTTCTATACCTCCTACGGTGTCAAGGAACATCGCCGCACCCGGGCCGACTACCGCGACATCACCCTCGTCGATACGATCCCCGGCATCGTAGCCCCCGGCATCATGACGGCACTGGTCATCATCGTTGCCGCCTCGGTTTTGGGCAAGACGGGGGCAGAAGCGGGAACCATCAACGCCCTCGCCTCAGTTTTTGCGCCCCTGGCTGGCCCTGTGGGTTCCATGCTCTTCGCACTTGGCCTCTCAGGTGCAGCATTTTCCTCGATGATCGCCAATGCCACCGCCGGCGGCACCATGCTCTCCGACGCCCTCGGCCGGGGTGCCAAGGCAGGATCAACGACGGCGCGCGTCGTCACCGGAATCATCCTGGCGTTCGGCCTGGTCATCACGCTGTTGTTCCAGTCCTCGCCAGTAGGCCTGATTGTTATTGCCCAGTCACTGACCGTACTCATTGCACCCATGCTGGGCTTACTGCTCTTCATCATGAGCAACAAGCCCGAGCTGATGGGCAGTCTTCGGAACCGCTGGTGGCACAATCTCCTCGGCGCTATCGGCCTTATCGCTATCCTGGCCTCGTCCGTGAGGCTCATCACCACTCTGCTCAGCTAATAAGCACAAAAAGCAAAGGCAATGCCCCTGCAAAGCGGGGGCATTGCCTTTGCTCCGAACCTTGTTGTCGAGGGGCAAGTGAGCGCAGTCCCTTATCCGGCAACGATACGGCCACGAATTTTCTGCCTGGGGGATCAATCAAAGCCAATGCGCGAATACTGAAAAAATGACGCTCATTTCAGGGGAACCCGCCGGCCTTCGAAACCCTCGAACCCTTCGATTGTGGGCCACCCTGGCCACCGGGATCCTGGTGGTGATTGCTGCCTCCGGCTGCGTTATGTCGTCGGGGGACGGACCGCCGCCCTGTATGCCTCCCGCTTACTCAGTGGATCCGTCAAGTGCCAGCCGGGGTGAGACCGTGAGGGTGACCGCATCTGACGCTGACTGCGATCCCCGTTACGGTGAAAATGCCCTTATTTGGGTGGTGGTCACCGACGCTGCCGGGGTGGAGATCATCGACGAAACTGCCGACATGAACGACGCCGGCGGGTTCACCTACAGCTTTGAGATCCCGCTTCACGCGGCACCCGGAGAAGGCTTCGTCACAGCCACCCCGTATGCCGTCGACTGGTGCGATGACACTGGCAGGAACAATCGTGCGGGTGGAGTGGTGCCAGCTTTCCAGCTGGTCTCGTGCGCCACGCCAATGAAGCCACTGACCATCACTCCGTAGAAGCCCGTACAGAAGCCCAGTACGTTTCCGGAACGTTCAGGAAAAAGGTGTTGACTTTTCGAGGCATCTTCGCTTGCTGTGAAAAGATTAGCCATGCCTCCGATGCAACATTCCAGCAAACTCCAGAACGTTAACTACGAACTCCGGGGACCCATCCTCCAAGCGGCAAGGGAGATGGAGGCAGAGGGGCACCGGATCCTCAAAATGAATCTCGGAGACACCGCGCCGTTTGGGCTCGAAGCTCCGGAGTCCGTTGTGCTGGATATGATTCACCATCTCCGCGGAGCGCAGGGTTACAGCGATTCCAAAGGCATATTTTCGGCCCGCACAGCCATTTCCCAGTACTACCAGACGCGGGGATTGATGCAGATTGGTGTCGAGGACATCTTCATCGGCAACGGTGTCAGTGAGCTGATCTCCATGACCCTGCAGGCGTTTTTGGAAAATGGCGACGAAATCCTGATCCCCGCCCCTGATTACCCGCTCTGGACGGCGGCGGTGACACTGGCAGGGGGCAAGCCGGTGCACTACGTGTGCGATGAGAATGAAAACTGGTGGCCGGATATGGCTGAGGTTGAATCAAAGATCACCAGCCGCACCAAAGGCATGGTAATCATCAACCCGAACAACCCCACCGGAGCCGTTTACCCGAGGTACATTCTGGAACAGTTTGCTGCACTGGCCCGCAAGCACGATCTGGTGCTGTTCTCCGACGAGATCTACGAGAAGGTCCGGTACGAGGATGCCCAGCACATCCACACCGCTTCCGTGGCGGAAGACATCTGTTGCCTGACGTTCAGCGGACTCTCGAAGGCCTACCGGATGCCGGGATACCGGGCAGGGTGGGTTGCGATCACGGGTCCCCGTGCAGCCACCCTGGCTTACCGTGAAGGGCTGGAGCTGTTGGCGTCGCTGCGCCTGTGCGCGAACGTCCCTGCCCAGCACGCAATACAGACCTGCCTGGGCGGGTATCAGAGCATTGAGGCGCTGATCCGGCCCGGAGGCAGGTTGCGCGAACAAAGGGACCTCGCCTTTGAACTCCTTACCGCCATTCCCGGCGTGACCTGCATCCCTGCTGCCGGCGCCATGTATCTCTTTCCCCGGCTGGACCCGGAGCTGTATCCCTTCGAAAGCGACGAGCAGTTTGTCCTTGACCTGCTGCGGGAGCAAAAGATCCTCGTCTCGCACGGGACAGCCTTCAACTGGCCACGGCCTGATCATTTCCGCTTTGTGATCCTTCCGTCCGTAGAAGACATCAGGGAAGCAGTACGAAGGATTGCTGCTTTCCTCGCCGCGCACAGGAGTGTCGCCATAGGCGTGTCCTAGCGGAGTAGTGTCTTGGCGCAGTAGGGGCCTCGGCCGGTGAGGCCGCCCCTACGACTGCCGCTCGTGCCGGCTGCCGTCAGCCGTACCCTCTGTCAGATGTTGCCGTCCCGGCTTTCGTTCCTGGTGATCTGTTCTCCCGTGTTCGGGTCGACGACGGACCGGGTCTCGCTGACCCTGCGGCTGCGCCCGGGGGACGCCAGGATGAGGGACGCGACCAGGCCGATGACTCCGACAGCCATGAGAATGTAACCGATCAGGGTCATGTCGACGTTGGGGATGAGGCCGGGGGTTACTGCCCAGGCCAGGATCGCACCGAGGGCGATCAGGAAGATGGAGGAACCGATTCTCATGACGTTCTCCTTTTGTCCGGGGACAAGTCCATGGAGGACTTGGCGACAACAATGCTAAGCATGCTGTCTTGTTGTCAGGCTACATCCGGCCACCTGTTGATTCAACGTCCGCCTCTCCGGCGCGTCGCGACGGCCGCGATGGCACTCCACGGAAAAAGCTAGGCTGATCCGATGGAGACAGTCGTATGGTCCAAGCCCGAACATGAACGCGCTGGGACACCGCTGCTGGTCATGATGCACGGCTACGGCACCGACGAATCCCGCATGGTCAACCTGTTTCCCCACCTGCCCCAGGATTTCACGTGCGCCGCGCTCCGGGCTCCCACGGACATCGGGGACCATTATGGCTGGTTCCTGCTGGACTACTTCCTCACCAATGATTTTGCCGATGTCATTGCCGTCACCAACAAGGTGGGGGACTGGATCAACACCGTCAAGGGACAGCACACCAGTGTCAGCCTGCTGGGATATTCGCAAGGGATGGCTATGGCCAGTACGCTGTTGCGGCTTCGACCCCAGGAGTACCGGGCCGTCGTCGGGCTCTCCGGGTTTGTCCTGGACAACGAACTCCTGTCGATGAGTGAATCCTTTGACTCTCCGCCGCCCTTCTTTTGGGGCAGGGATAAAGCAGACCTGGTCATCAATGAGGAAGCGATTGCGTTTACTGACGAGTGGCTGCACCGGAACACACAGCTGACGGCGCGCACCTACCCTGGTATGGGACACGGGATGTGCAAGGCGGAGATGGTGGACGTCAGCGCTTTCCTTCGCCACTATGTGCTGCGCTGATCGCTCGGCCGCACAGGTGGTTTCAGGAGTCCGTGTTCTTGAGCCAGGTCATGGCATCGCTCCTGGAGGTGAAGAACCGGGTGGGGCACGGAGGGGTGTAGATTCCAAGGAAAAAGTTCGCCAGCACACGATCCACCGGGCTGGAGCCCAGTAAGGCGATCCGGTTGGCTGCGCAGGGAATGGAGAACACGGCACGGGCATCGCGGCTCACCGATTCAGTGGTGGCCATGTCCACGAGCATGGGATATTCAGAGCCGCCACTGATCTCGTTAACCATTGCCATCGCGGCCTCAGAGTCTCTGCGGTCAATACTGACCTTGGATTTCCACACGAGATGAATCACCCCGTCGGAACCCAGCGCCACGGTGCCCTTGCCGCCGTCGATAACGATAGGTTCCATGCCGTTCCCTCCCAGTGAGCATCTGGCCCCATGGTAGTGCCTGCGCGCGCTTCGGCGCGGAGGCGCCTCGCCGGGGGCCGAACCGGCCGTAATAAGCCGCCTTGATGTGCCGTCTACCCTCCTATCATTGTCTTAGCGTTTAGGAACTAAAAAAACCACTTGCAAGCGGAATTGCAAGCGCTTACACTCGACTTCGGCCATGCGGCGAAGACGCCTCTGCCAAAGGCGCACCCCAATGCACCATGCCTCACGTCTGAAAGGACAAGTATCCGCATGCCTAAACTTCACAGCAGCGCCCAAAATGCCCAGGTCAGCAGTTGGACCACGGCCTCAGCCATCCTCTTTGATCTCGACGGCGTCCTGACGCCCACCGCCGTGGTCCACGAGCGTGCATGGCAGGAACTGTTCGACGGTTACCTCGAGTCGGTGCCCAGCGCCGCGGGATACCGCGAAAGCGACTACTTCGACCACATCGACGGAAAACCACGGTTCGACGGCGTCCGGGACTTCCTCGCTTCCCGGAGCATCGTGCTTCCCGAAGGGCCCGCCGACGACGACCCCGCCAACGAAACTGTGCAGGGTCTCGGCAACCGCAAGAACCTGGTCTTCAACGAAATCGTGGCTGCGGGAGTGGAGCCCTATGAAGGTTCGGTGCGTTTCATTGAAGCAGCGCTTGCGCGCGGACTTAAGCTCGCCGTCGTCTCCTCCTCCCGGAATGCTCCCGCCGTGCTGGAAGCAGCGGGGCTTTCGCACCACTTCCCTGTGGTGGTAGACGGCGTTGTGGCTGCCACGGAAGGGTTGCCGGGCAAGCCGGATCCTGCCACGTACGACTACGCTGCACGGCTGCTGGGGCTGCCGAGTGAGGAGTGTGTTGTGGTGGAGGATGCGGTCTCCGGTGTGAAGGCCGGCAACTCCGGAAAGTTCCATTCCGTCATCGGCGTAGACAGGGGTGCCGGGCGGCAGATTTTGCTGGCCGCCGGGGCTACCTTTGTGGTTAACGACCTTATCGAACTGGTGTAGGCCGCCGCAGTTTCCCCGGATTAATCACGGTATTCACGCCAAAGGACCCCCAACACCATGGCACTCATCAGCTCCGACCGCTCCCGGTTCCCCAACGACCCTTGGCGGCTCGTCGAAACTGCCCACGAACCCGGTAACGCCGGAACCCTGGAAACGCTCTTCTGCCTCGGCAACGGACATCTCGGCATCCGTGGCGGACATTGGGCCGCCGCCGACACCGAACTCCCCGGGAGCTTCATCAACGGGTTCCACGAGATCTGGGACATCAAGCATGCCGAAAATGCCTTCGGCTTCGCTCGTACAGGCCAGCGGATCCTCTACATTCCGGACGTCAACAACTTCACAGTGATCATTGACGGCGAGACCCTGAGCCTGGCCGAATCGGCCGTGCAGGACTACCAGCGGAGCGTGGACTTCGGGACCGGTGTCTACGAGTGTCGGGTCACTTGGCTGTGCCGCTCCGGTGCTGTAGTCACAACGGTTGAGCGCAGGGCCGTGGGTTTTGAGTCCCGCGGCTGCATGGCTATCACTTTGGAGCTTTACGCAGACCAATACATTTCCGCCGACGTAACGTCCTCCGTGATCAACCGCCAGGATCAGCCCGTTGAGGACCAGTCCGAGCATGATCCCCGGCGTGCCGGCCGGCACGCCGGGCGCGTGCTGCTTCCGGCGCAGCTTGAGGGCGGCGACGGATCTTTGCGGTTGTCATGGCAGGCTGCGGAATCGCGCCAACGGATTGGGCTCGCCGTGGATCACGTGACGTCTCCCGTGCTCCAGCCCTTCGATACTCCCGTGGGCCCGGACGAGAGCCATGCCCGCTACGTTCTGGCTGTGGGACCTGACCGGCCGTTCCGGTTGGAAAAGTCTGTCAGCTATGCCGTGGCACGAGCCGTGGATCCCTCACTTGGTGACGCTTCAGCCCAGGACCCTGTCGAGCTCGCGGAGGCGGCGCTCTTGCCGGTGGCGGATATTTTCGCCCAGAGCCAGACGCATTATGCCGATTACTGGGCCACAACGGACATTGTGGTGGGTGCGCAACCTGAACTTCAGCAAGCCATCCGCTGGAGCCTCTTCCAGCTGGCCCAGGCAACTGCTTGTGCCGACGTGGCCGGCATTCCCGCCAAAGGCGTAAGCGGTTCGGGCTACGAAGGGCACTATTTCTGGGACCAGGAGATTTACCTCCTGCCTTACCTGACATATACCAACCCCGATGGCGCCCGCCAAGTCCTGGAATTCCGTCACGAAATGCTTCCCGATGCCAAAGTCAGGGCCAAGGAACTCAGCGTGGACGGTGCCCTGTTCCCCTGGCGGACCATCAATGGATTGGAGGCCAGCGCCTACTACGCTGCAGGAACCGCCCAGTTCCACATTGCCGCCGCCATTGCGTTTGCCACCAACAGATACCTTTGGGCCAGCGGGGATGAGGACTTCAAAGCGGGCATGGGGGCCGAGCTGCTCATCGAAACGGCACGCATGTGGGTATCCCTTGGCTTCTTTGGGAAGGACGGGCAGTTCCACATCCACGGTGTCACCGGTCCGGACGAGTACACGGCAGTTGTCAATGACAACCTCTATACGAACGTTATGGCGCGCTTCAACCTGCGCGCTGCTGCAGCACTGGACCACGCGGGGATTGACGACGCCGAGCGGCAGCTTTGGGCGGCTGCTGCGGACCGCATGCAGCTGCCGTTCGATGAGCGGCTCCAGGTTTACTCCCAGGACAACGACTTCATGACCCTGGAGGGCTGGGACTGGAGCACTCCCCGTTCCAAGTACCCGCTGCTGCTGCACTTCCATCCCTTGGTGATCTACCGGCACCAGGTGCTGAAGCAGGCGGACACGGTCCTGGCAATGTTCCTGCAGTGGGCGGACTTCAGCGCTGAGGAAAAGCGGCGCGCGTTCGATTTCTACGACCCCATCACCACGGGAGACTCCACACTGTCCGCCTGTGTCCAGGGAATCATGGCCGCAGAAGTGGGCTATGGAAAAGCCGCGCTGGAGCACTTCACCAATGCCCTGTTCATCGATCTGGATGATACCCACGGCAACACGATCGACGGTGTGCACATCGCCTCCACCGGCGGGGTCTGGAGTTCACTCGTGTGCGGGTTTGCCGGGATGCGTGACCAGGGAGCCTTGCCGTTCTTCGATCCCCGCTTGCCCAGTGAATGGGAGCGGCTTTCGTTCCATCTGAAGCTCCAGGGGAGGCTTCTGTATGTGGACCTTAGCCACGAAGGAATCGTCCTTTCCGTTCGTGAGGGTTCACCTTTAGACGTCAGTGTCCGGGGCGAAGTCCACACAGTGGGAACCGACCCGGTGCACCTGGCACTTGAGCCGGTTGAAGTGCCCGAGCCTACGGTCTTCCCCAGCGGACTTCCGACGGCGAGCATCCCGATCGTACGGGCGCGCGCCTAGCATCCAGCTTGGGGCGGAACCATCTTCACCTCGGAAGGCTTCTATTCGAGGAGGCTAGCGTCCCGAGCGTCCTGATGGGTCACAACTGCCCGCCTCCTGTCGAGGGGGTGGGCAAGTTCGTCTTCCGGCATCTTGGCCGCGATCAGCGCAACGACGGACATGACGGGGCAGACGGTTCCGGCCACCAGGAAGATCACCCAGATGGGCACCACTTCTGCTGCCGGGCCGGCGAGGGCCATGGACACGGGCATCAGGGCCAGCGATACGAAGAAGTCCAGGCTCGAGATCCTGCCGAGCAGGTGTGGTGGTACCCGCCGCTGCAGCAGGGTTCCCCAGATGACCATCCCCACGCCACCGGTCGCGCCGAACACGAACAGGACAGTTGCCACCGCCCAGAAGCTGTCCATGAACCCGACGGCGGCCAGCGGCAGTGCCCCGGCTCCCCAGGCGACCATCATCAGAGTGAGGTAGCGCCTGGGCAGTGGAAATGATGCTGTGGCCAGGGAGGCCACTGCGCCTCCTACCCCCATGATGGCCAGCAGGAAACCGAACATTTTTGAGTCCCCGCCGAGTTGGTCCTCCACCACGAACGGCAGCAGCACTTCGATGGGCCCGATCAGGAAAAGTACCGAAATACATGCCCACAGGAGGGTCCACAACAGCCAGGGTGTGCGGACTGTGTATCTCACGCCCTCGCGGAGGTCATGGAAGACCGACGTCTTGGCTCGCTCCGGGGTGGGCTGGCCGTCATGGCCGGGCGCTTCCAGTGCATGCTGCCCCAGGAAATTCAGAACGATAAATGCAGTCACGTGGCAGAGGGCAACTCCGGCGACGGCATGTGATGGAGAAAGTTCGGCAACGATAATTCCTGCCAGCGCCGGGCCTGCCGCCTGTTGCAGGATGGGCCGCATGGTGCCCTCCATGCCGTTAGCGGCCAAGAGATCTTCCGGCGGCAGGATCCTTGGCAGGATGGCCGAGTAGGCAGGAAAGAAGAAGGCCGCACCCACGCCCAACACAAACGCACCCGCCGCGAGATGCCACAGTTGCAGCCAGCCCATAAAGGACAAACCGGTGACCGCCGCTATGACGGCGAGATTGGTGCCCTCCACCGCAATGATGAGCAGCCGCTGTGGAAGACGATCCGCTGCAATGCCTCCGGCCAGGACGAATGCGACCAAACCAACTCCGGCGGCTGCAGCCACTAAGGAAAGCTCCAACGGCCCGCCACCGAGATGGATCACCTGGTACACCATGGCTACGGCCCACATTCCCGAGCCGAAGATCGAAACAGCCAGGGCTGCAATCAGTACGCGGTACTCCCGATGCGCAAACGGACGCAGGGCTCGAGGGGCAGGCATAGGGCAATTCTAGGCTGCTGCACCCCCTCGGGTTCCAGCAATTCGCGTTAGGCTCCCGGTATGGGGACACTTGGCACGGGGAAAAGCACCACTGGATCGTCCGTACCGGGACCGTTCCCGCAGGGGCCTCCTCGGCCGGGATCGTCACGGCGGGCCATGGCCTTTGTTGGGGCAAACCCTGGGCTCGCGTTACATCCCGTGGACGGCAACGGCGTGCATATCCCCGGAGAGCCGGCAACCTGTTTTGCCTCGTTTTGGATGGCTGACTGGTCGCGCTGGGGTGCTGGACAGGCCCTGCTGATCGCTACCACGCAAGGTTGGCGGAGCTATGGACCCAACGAATTCTTTGCAGCATCCATGGCCTCTGAATTCACCCGCTTCTTCCCGGAAGCCGCCAGATTTCCGCTTACTGAACTGACTCACACGCAGGACGAGTTCGACGTCGAACTTGACCTTGAACGCGGCTTCCGGGCGATCGGCGGCAGGTCCGAACTTGAAATCAGCGGCGTCCTTGACCGCCGGCAATTTGCAGCCCCCGACTTTCCGCTTGGCGGCGGAAGCGGGACGCTCAATAACGTATACCTGCCCTGCAGCTCCGGCCGGTTGAGCGAGTTGGGAATCCGGTGGCCCGGCGCCCCAGTCACGTATTCGGGACCGCGGGGACCGTCGTCGTCGGCCTACATGGCAGTGGCGGAATCATGGATGACCTAGTCCGCTGCTGGCGAGGACATTGCCGCGAGGAACATCCATGGTGGCCTAGGGTGGTGGTGGATGAAAGTTTTCCGCTCTGCGGGGTATATGACAACTGACAAGTGTTCCCGATCCCACATGAGGTGATGATGGCCATGCGACAAAACCCGGCAATGAAGATTGCGCAGAAGACAGCACGGAACGCGGTTTTCGATGCCAGCGGGAAGCCCAAACCCGGAGTCCACAGCATGCTTTTGCGTGCAGTTGAGGTCCAGCGGCCCCTTGTCCTGGCCAACATCCGGCGTCTCCAGCGGAAGTATCCGACCGCCACCGCAGCACAGCTGGCGGACAAACTTGAGCGTGACTACATTGCTGCCGTTACAGGGGGCGGCGCCTTGGTGGGCGGCTCTGCAGTGGTTCCAGGAGTTGGAACGGTGGCTGCATTGGGGCTATCGGCCCTGGCAACCGTTGGATTCCTGGAGGCAACGGCACTGTACGCAACCTCCCTCGCCGAACTCCATGGTGTACGGATGGTGGACCCGCAGAAGGCAAGCACCTTGGTTATGGCCATCATGCTGGGGGAGGAGGGCACGTCCTTGCTCGGCTCACTCGGCGGCCAGGCGACAGGAAAAGGCAGGGGGCCAACACAGGCTTGGGGTTCCGCTTTTGCCCGCGCCACCCCGTTTTCCGGCGGAACGGTGCGTGAGCGCATCCAGAAGGCCTTCCTCCACAACCTGTTGAAACGCCAAGGCACAGCCTTGTTGGGACGAGCCCTGCCGTTCGGTGTGGGCGCTGTAGTTGGCGGAGTGGGCAACCGCATGATGGGACGAGCCGTTGTAGCCAATGCGAAAAAGGCGTTTGGTCCTATGCCGGATACAATTCCGGGGGAGCTGAGGGCCGGCCCAACAGGTGGAGCAGCAACCGGAGACTTCACATCGGGAAACCCGGAACGGGGAAACATGATTCAGGGGAACCCTGTTCAGGAAGGCGAAACTCTTGGATCTTAACGCCGATTTAGGGCAATCATTTGGCCCATGGGCAGCCGGGAATGACACCGCGCTTATCCCTCTGCTGACCAGCGCCAACGTCGCCTGCGGGCTGCACGCCGGAGACCCCGTGACCATGCTGGACACATGCCGCGCCGCAGTCGAACTGGATGTCACCGTCGGTGCGCATCTGGGCTACCGCGACCTGCAAGGCTACGGACGTCGTTTCCTGGACGTGTCCTTTGATGAGCTTTTTGGTGATGTGCTTTACCAGCTTGGCGCCCTGGACGGAGTGGCCCATGCTGTCGGTGCGTCAGTGGACTACGTCAAGCTCCACGGCGCCCTCTTTGCCCGCACCCTGCACGACGCCGAGCAGGCCTCCGCTGTAATCGCTGCGATCCAAGCCTATGATCCCGGGCTTCCTGTGCTGGGCGTGCCGGACTCTGCCCTGCTGACGTTGGCCGCAGAAGGGGGTCAGCCCGTATTCCACGAGGCGTATATCGACCGGGTGTACCTTCCCGACGGCCGGCCCATGAGGCGGGACGAGGATGGAGCAGTACTCGTCGATGAGGAACAGATTGTAGAGCGGGCGGTCCGCCTTGCGCTGAAAGGCGAGGTGGAGGCAGCTGATGGAAGCTTGCTGCGCCTTCGTGCCGATTCGCTTTATCTCTCGGCGGACGTTCGGAACTCAACGAGGACAGCTTCCGCTGTGCGGGAGGCCTTGCTTCAAGTCGGCGTGGAGCTTGACGCCTTCGCCTGAACGTCCAGGTCCCGGGCAGCGGCTTGACGTTTCCTGAGGACCTTCCCTGCTCCTGCCAGCAGCGTGAGAGCCACAAGCCGACGTCGGGCTGTCCGGCTGCGACCATGCCACCCACCTTCCACTCTGGCTGTTCGCTTCACCGCTGACGGGCGGTAAAGGTTTCCCGACGAGGCGCCAGCAGCGTGTCTGCGGGACAGTTGTGTTCTGTCCACCTGCCTTGCCATCACGGCTTCCATCGTCCCCGGCGTCAGCTTGAACTGGAGCAGCATGAAGCGCCCGATTGTACCCACCACAGCCTCCCGGCGGGGTTTCCGTGCCAACTTTACAACGGTACGGGCCACCCTTTGCGGAGTGTGGACGGGTGGCAATGCCTTCACTCTGTGGCCCGTGTAATTTGCGGCCTGCTGGAAAATAGGGGTGTCGATCGCTGCGGGCAGGACGGTACAAACATGGACGTCGGGAAGTCTGTCCAGGATGAGTTCGGCACGCAGGCTAACGCCCAGGGCCCGGACGGCTGCCTTGGAGATGGAGTACGCCGCTGCGTAGGGCTGTGCGATGGCAGCGACGACCGAAGAGACGTTGATGAGGACTCCGGATCCCTGCATCCGGAAGTGAGGGAGCGCCGCCCGGGCCCCATGCACGTAGCCCATAACGTTCACTTCCAGCACTCGTTCGAAATCCCGGAGGGGGACGTCCTGGAAGCGTCCGAACGCAGCCACGGCGGCATTGTTGACCCAGACGTCGATCCGTCCGAACGCCTCTATGGCGCGGGCAGCCAACTTGTCCATGGCCGCAGCATCGGAGACGTCGGTTGGCACAGCCACTGCCTTGGCGCCAAGCTTCCGGCACTCTCCGGCCACAGAATCAAGCGCCTCCGAACGCCGTGCAGCGAGGACCAGGCGGGCCTTCTTCCGGGCAAAGGCGAGGGCTGTGGCGCGGCCAATTCCGCTGGATGCGCCTGTGATGACAACAACAGAATCTCTTGTCCGCATCTTGGTCTCCCAAGTTCATCAGAGCTCAAGCATTTGGCTAAAACTAAGCAAGCTTAGTTTCTAGATGCTACCCAGAAATGCCGCCGGGAACAACGACGTCGTACACCAGGTCCTGTCCCAGAACCCGGACCCCCTCGGTGGGTTGGTGCGGCACGCGTTTTCCGGAAGGCATGAGGTGGTTAACCCCGACGCCGTCGAGCAGGACGCAATGATCGGCGATCAGTCGCCGGTGGCACCTCCACCACAGGGTCTCGCTTTTGGGAAGCAGTTCCGTGCCCCACCGTGAACAGGAGCTCAGGCAAAGCATCAGCCGAAGATCAGGTGGGCCACAGTGAAGATCCCGCAGCCGGCCAACGCGCCCACCACTGTGCCGTTGATCCGGATGAACTGCAGGTCCTTGCCCACCTGCAGTTCGATCTTGCGTGAAGTCTCTTCCGCATCCCAGCGGGCTACGGTGTCTGTGATGACCGCGGCAATATCCGAGCGGTAAGTCTTCACAAGGTAGCCGGCAGCGTCACCGATCCACGCGTTCACCTTGCCCGCCAGCTCGTCGTCGTCCACCAGGCGGGAACCGAAGTCCCGAACGGCGGCCTTGAACTTGATGGTCAGTTCGCTGCGGGGATCGTCGACGGCGTCGAGCAGCGCCCGCTTCACCGTGCCCCACGTGCGGGAAGCAAGCTCGCGGACTTCGGGATCGCCGAGCACCTGGGCCTTGATCCCTTCTGCCCGGGCGATCATCACGGGATCATGCTGGAGGTCCTGCGCAAGGTCGTTGAGATAGGTATCGATCGACTTCCTTACCTGGTGCTGCTGATCCGTTTGCACTGCCCGGACGAACTTCAACACCTCCACATACACCTTGTCGCCCACCAGCCCGTCCACGAACTGCGGCACCCATTGCGGGGAGCGCTGTGAGACCAGCCTGGTCACCGTCTCATGGTTCTGCGCTACCCAATCCACGGTCCTGTCCACCAGAAGGTCCACGAGGGTATGGTGGTGGCCGTCGGCGAAAATCCGCTCGGCGAGCCGTCCTACGGGCGGTCCCCACGGCGGCGCCAGCAGGTGCTTCCGGACCATGCCTTCAATTACTGCCTGGACGTCGTCGTCATTCAGAACCTTGAACGCCCCGCGGATGACGGCGGCACCCTCCTTCGCGACTCGTTCGGCACCGCCCGGGCCAGCCAACCAGGAGCCCGCCTTCCTCGCGACATCCACGCTGGCAAGCTTCTCCTGCACCACCTGCTCGGACAGGAAGTTGGTCTCGACGAACTCACCGAGCGAGGCGCCGATCTGGTCCTTCCTCCGGGGAATGATAGCCGTGTGCGGGATCCTGATACCCATGGGGTACTTGAACAGGGCAGTTACCGCGAACCAGTCAGCAAGCGCACCCACCATTCCGCCCTCAGCAGCCGCGCGAACATACTGCAGCCACGGATATTCCTCCTGCAGGGCGAACGCAAAGACGAAGATAACGGCCATGGCAATGAGCATCGCCAATGCGAGCAGTTTCATCCTGCGGAGGGCAGCAGCCTTGATGGCGTCACCGGTTGCCGCCTCGGTTTCGGTGTTGGATACGCGTCCGGGAGCGGTCGGAACGGTGGTTGCCTCAGTATTCACCTGCATGTGCCCAGCCTAGCGCCGCATCTTTAACAGGTGTCGGATAACGTGGCAGCATGACAATCGACGAGTCCAGACCCGTTCGTCCCCTGGTCTATGCCCATCGCGGCTCGAGTGCCGCTTTCGCCGAGCACACCCGCGCGGCGTACCTGCGGGCTATTGCCGAAGGTGCCGACGGTGTGGAGTGCGACGTCCACCTCACAAAGGACCAGCACGTTGTCCTGCTGCACGACGCAAACCTGGACCGTACCTCCGACGGCACCGGGCCCGTGGCGGAACGGACCCTGGACGAGCTCAGGCTCTTGGATTTTTCCTCCTGGAAGGGCGCCAGAATTCCCACCGAGTACGGTGCCAGGTCAGAACAGTTCCTGACCCTGCCCGAGTTGTTGGATATCCTCCGCGCAGCGGCCAGGCCCATCGGCTTGGCCATTGAGCTCAAGCACCCGAGCCCTTATCAGCTGAAGCTCGAGGACCGGGTGCTTGAAGTGCTCAGGGCCGAGGGATGGGATTCGCGCTCTTCCGCGGTGGACAACGTTTCCGTATCCTTCATGAGCTTCAGCCCCGACTCCGTGAGACATCTGCGGAAATCCGTACCCGGTGACTACATTTGCCAATTGGTGGATGACATCAACGTTGAAGAGATCCGCGAAGAACTGGGACTTGGCCCGTTCACCGGCGGGGCAGTCGCCAACGTCATGAAGGCAGCCCAGCTCGAAGGGGAGAGAATTCTCGACGAGGGTGAAGTAGGCATGGCGGGTCCGGGGATCGATTACGTCCGTCAGCACGCCAGGGCAGTGCAGCGCTGGCTTGAATCGGGCCGCCGTTTCAGGGTGTGGACGGTGGACTCAGAAAATGATGTGGCGCTTTGCCAAGGGCTGGGGATTCACGAAATCACCACCAACCGGCCTGCGCAGGTTTTGGCACAGCTTTAGGAAACGGATATTTAGAGCATGACCCTCCTTAAGTCCCCGGCTGTGCGCGTGGGCATTTCCATCAGCATCGCCACAGGCCTTTACGGCATCTCTTTTGGTGCACTGTCCGTGTCTTCCGGCCTGGACTTTTTCCAGACCATGGCACTCAGCTTGCTCTTGTTCAGCGGCGGCTCGCAGTTCGCGTTCATCGGTGTTGTTGCAGGCGGTGGGACCGGGATTGCCGCCATGAGTGCCGCCACCCTGTTGGGTATGCGAAACGGCATCTATGGGATGCAGCTCAACGCCTTGCTTCGGCCAAGCGGATGGCGGAAGTACGTAGCAGCGCACATCACCATTGATGAATCCACAGCGACCAGTACCGGCCAGACCGATCCTGCTGAGCAGCAGCGTGGATTTTGGACGGCGGGGATTGGCATCTATGTCCTCTGGAACATCTTTACAGCGGTAGGAGCCCTCGCCGGAAGCGCCCTTGGCGACCCGAAGCAATGGGGCCTCGACGGCGCAGCCGTGGCCGCCTTCCTGGGTCTGCTGTGGCCACGGCTCAAAGGCCGGGAGCCGGTTGCCATCGCTGCTGTTTGCGCTCTCGCCACCGTGCTCGCGGTTCCTCTGGTGCCGTCAGGGGTGCCGATTCTGATCGCGGCGGTGGTCGCATCAGCGATTGGCTGGTTCAGCCATGGTCGCAGCGACGAGGGCATGGAGCCGGACGTGGATCCCTATGCCGAACGCCATCATCACCACCTTCACAGTCACCCCCGGCATGAAGCCACGGCACCAGGGCAGAAGACTGCTCCTGAGGAAGGTGCGCGATGAGCCTCTGGATCTGGCTTCTGGTCTCCTGCCTCCTGGGGTATTTATGGAAGCTAACTGGCTACTTTGTTCCGGCCAGCCTGCTCAGGAACCCGCGTATGTCGAGGATCGCCGGCACAATGACCATCGGACTTCTGGCGTCCCTGACCATCGTCAACACGGTGGCAGCAGGTCAATCAGTGACCCTCGACGCCCGAGTCGGAGCGCTCGCCGCCGCAGCAATAGCGCTCTGCCTCAGGGCGCCGTTTCTCGTAGTGGTCCTGGCCGGTGCTGCGGCTGCAGCAGGGCTAAGGCTCCTGGGCTGGAATTAACTCGAGCCTTCAACGGGCCATTTGGGGCCGTTCCCGCCTCCGATGAAGGGCTTGATGAAGGCGCGGGGGAGAATGCCGCTCTTTTCTACGGCCCTAAGGCCCTATCCGGCGAAACTTGAAATATGCCAGTATTCGAGAATGACTGAAGAAAACGTCCCGGCTGAAGCGCGGGACGATGACGATACGCGCGCGCAGCCACGGCCTTCTCCGCCCATGACGGGATCCGAATCCAACCGTGACTTACAGGATGTGTCCCGCCGTCGACGGGACTCCGAAGAGAAGCTGCAGCAGCACTTGAAGGAAGCGCAGGATAAACCTGCCGGGGCACAAGACGGACCTTCCGAATGACAGGATGGCCCATCGCGCCCCTGAGTTCAGGTGACCACAATTTTGACGGTCACGGCTCAGTGAGTCTTGTTTCAGGCGGCACCATAGGCGTCAGGAAACTTCCGATCCTTCCGGCGTTCCAGCTCTTCGGAAGCGAGCTCGTACCAGACTTGGGCGCCGAACTCAGGTTCGGGTGTGTCAAGGTTCCGGTACAGGGCGTCCACCAATTGCTCGAGTTCCCTCACCGTAGCTTCGGAGAGGACAACCCCGGGATCCCGGGAGTCATTGATGTAGTGGATCAGCTGGGGGCGGTTCATGATGTCGCCGCCGTGAGCCGTAGCGAAGAGGTTGGGGCGCTGAGTCGCCGGGCTGCCAAACGTGGAAATTCCAGGCGGAAGCAGTCGGGCTGGAGATCGCGTTGCAGTTGCACGGACATTACTAGCTCCAATACCGAGGATCTGGGGCTGACTGCGTAACCCACAAAAAGTCTATTGAAATGTGGCGCGACCCACAACAGCATGTTTCTTTTTCTGAGTTTGGATCCATTCCATAAGGGGGTTGAAGTGGATCAGATTTTTTTCCAGCGCCTGCAGGACCTCGTCCTGGACAGCAACGACGTCGGCGCTTTCCTGCAGGAGATGTCCGTGCTTTCTGCGGCATCCATTACCGAAGCAGCAGGATTTCCCGTCAGCTGTGCAGTAGCCCTTACCCGTATGCGTAAGTCCGTGACGGTGGCCGGCAGCTGCCCGGAGGCACGTCAACTGGACGAGATCCAGCAGGCCTTCGGGGACGGCCCGTGCCTCCAGGCTGTGCGGGAGTCCACTGTCGTGGTGGTACGTGATACCAGGACAGACACACGGTGGGGCCGCTACAACCAGCTGGTCGCTGATCGCGGCCAGCTGAGTATCCTCGGGGTCCCGTTGGCGCTCGAGCACGGGGCCACTGCCTCTTTGAGTTTCTTCGCCCCGGAAGCGGATGCCTTTACTGAGGAGATCATCCGCCAGTGCCAGACCTATGCCTGCCAAGGGGGGAAAGCGCTCAGGCTGGCCGTCAGGATAGGTGCCTCGCAGGAGCTCAGGGATGATGTCCTGGCCGCCATGAAGTCCCGGACCAGCATCAATCTGGCGTCCGGTATCGTCATGGGCCAAAGCCGGTGCACACAAGCCGAGGCAATATCAATCCTGACCAGGGTTTCCAATAACCGGAACGTCAAGCTCCGGGTTGTTGCCGAGGAGATCCTGCGGAACTACGACACCTCACTGTCAGGCGATAACAGCACGCACTTTGACTTCTGACGGGCTGCCGCAGGCTTACGGCAGCCCTGCAAACAAGGCGCAGTCATCCGGCGCTCCGGCTTCGGTACGGGGATATGCTGGAAGTGGGCTTGGGAGAGATGGAAGGTGGCGGGGTTGGTGCAATCGAGGCAGTCATGGTGGTAGGTCTTCCACTTGCCGACGAGCTTGCCGCCGTTTTCGCGAGGGCAAATGATCTTCTCCTTACCGAGGAGACGGTTTCCCGTGCCCTCGAACTCATTACTGCCGCAGCCCAGGCTGCAATACCTGGCGCAGTGGGTGCCGGTGTCACCCTGGTGGACGCCGCCGGACGGAAGCGGACCGCCGCGGCCTCTGATCCTTTGGTGGAGGCAGCCGATAACGCGCAGTACATTGTGGAAGAGGGTCCCTGTCTTCAGGCATGGGCCACCGGGAAGCCGGTGCTGGTTGAGAATGTCCGCACGGATACGCGATGGCCGGACTGGCTGGAAGCCGCTGCTGAGCTTGGGCTGGCGTCCGTAGTCAGTACGCCTCTGCTTGCGGGTGATTCGGTCCTTGGCGCTGTGAAGGTTTACGCCCGTGAGGCGAGCACCTTCGACGCGTCAAGCGTGGAGCTGATGGAACTTTTTGCCGCACAGGCCTCCATCTTCATCATCAACGTCCAGGCCCGGGAAAGCGCTCAGAGCCTCAGCGAGATGCTGCAGGATGCCTTGGCGGGGCGCGAAATGATTGCGGCGGCCAGAGGGGTCCTTATGGCGAGGTATGGGATGGATGAGGCCTCTGCCATGCAGCAGCTGCTGACAGAATCGCGGCGGGACCGGAAACCATTGCGCGAGATTTCAGCGGAACTGGTTTCTTCCACCCGCATAGCCGGCAGGTGATCGGGGGGGGTGCGCTTTGGCCCTGGGCAAAGACGAGGATGAGCAAAGGCTTCGGTTCGAAGAGACGCTGAGGGACGCGGACCTTCGGATTGAAGAGCTTTGGCTGAGGTATTTCAGCATTGGAGGGGTTGCAGGCCAGTTTGAAGTCGAGGCCTACATCCATGGAGCCATAGCCTTGCCGCCGCTTCAGCGTGACATCTTGAGCCATGCACTGAACGAACGCCTGGACGAGCTTGATTCCCGGGGTGGGCGCGCATCCTACAGCAGGGAATCAGAGGACGCCGGACGCGCCCACGACGACGGCGAACGTACGGAAAATGAGCCGGGGGACTCGGAGTAGACCGGGACCCGCGTAGACCGGGACCTCAATAAACTACCTGCGAGCATCGCCGGGCACCAGGGCTGCCAGTCAGGCCAGCTGCAGACCCGGCAGCGGGGATTGGGCAGGCAGAGGGCGCCGGGGACGCTCGGTGCGTATGGCGTCCTCGATCAGCGCAACGGGGCGGCGCCAGGCGTCAGAGCCGGGCTCCATGGTGTCCACTACCCCGATCAGCATGGCCAGCAGCCTGAAGAGGTCCGTAAGTGAAATGTCCTCGCGAAGTGTTCCTTGGCCCTGCCCCCGGCCCAGCAGGACACCCACAGACTCGATGAGCCCGCCGGTGATGCCGGTGAGCAGCTGCCTCCGCCCGGCAACAGCGCCGAGCAGATTGGCGTCCTCGCTGGCTGCGGTCATAAGGGCGTCTATGACGCTGAAGAGGCCTGCAGCGGCATCTTGTCCGGAGAGGGCCTCGTCGATGACGGGATCGACATGAAGCCGGAGCTGTCGGTTGAGAGCGGCCAACACCAGCTGTTCCTTGTCGGCGAAGTTCCGGAAAAGTGTTGCGGGTCCAACCCCGGCCGTTTCTGCAATGGTCTGAAGAGGAACGTCAGGACCATGCTCACGGAAACACTGCCTCGCGGCACTGATGATCTTATCTACATTGCGTGCAGCATCAGCACGGAGGGGCTTACGCTCTACTGCCACGTTCATTTTTCAAGGTTATGGGTTACTGATTGGTAGGCACTCTATATGACGCAGGGGGCATGAAACACTGGACGCATGTTGCTTGCATTCTCCGTCGCCCCTTCGGGCACGCCCGCCGGAGGAAACCCCGCTTCCTCTGCTGCTTCCTCTACTAACGCTGCTGACGGTTCCGTTCACGACGCCGTCGCCGCCGCCGTGAAAATCGTCCGGGAATCGGGACTTCCCCATCGGACGGACTCCATGTTCACCACCATTGAGGGTGAGTGGGACGAGGTTTTCGCTGTTGTGAAGGAAGCTACCGAAGCCGTGGGCCGTTTCGGCAGCAGGGTGTCCCTTGTCATCAAAGCGGATATCAGGCCAGGTTACTCCGGAGAATTGTCCGGCAAAGTTGAGCGCCTGGAAAAGGCCATCAGCGAAAGCCGATAAATCCCGTCTTCCGCGTGCATGCTTCCGCGCGTGCCTACAAACTGCCAGACTGGGCGGATGATCGAGCACAAGGCCGAGTCAAACTGGACCGCAGTGGAAGACTTCCTGACCGACGTCGTCGTCCATCCTGATCCTGGGCTTCAGCGGGCGGTGGTGTCCGCGGCCGCAGCGGGCATGCCCAGGATTGAGGTGGCACCCAACGCAGGGAAGCTGCTGAAGTTGCTCGTGCAGCTGTCCGGTTCCCGCAATGTGCTGGAGATCGGCACCCTGGCCGGTTTCAGCACCATCTGGATGGCCCAGGGACTGCCCGACGACGGCCGGCTGGTGACGTGCGAATACCTCCAACGGCATGCCGAAGTTGCCCGGGCAAACGTGGACGCTGCAGGCGTGGGACACAAAGTGGAGATCCGGGTAGGCGCCGCGCTGGAGACTCTGCCCCTGCTGGAGGCTGAATCGCGGGGACCCTTTGATTTTGTCTTCATCGATGCAGACAAGGAAAACGATCCGCACTACCTTGACTGGGCAATCCGCCTTGGCCGGCCAGGAACCACCATCGTCATGGATAACGTGGTATGGGAAGGCGCTGTGCTGGAGCCCGAACTGGACAACGTCAACGCCCCCGGCATCCTTGATGCGCTGCACATCATGGGGGAGAACCCCCGGCTGGATGCGACTGTGATCCAAACCGTGGGCTCCAAGGGCTGGGACGGCTTCGCCCTTGCCGTGGTGAGGTAATCAGCTGACCCGGTAATCCCTTATCGCGAGATCATCACATTGCACAGTGCCCGCGGGAGGAGGGCTGAAACGGTGCGCCCGGGTCCACCCTCCCGGCGGTGGGCTCCCAGGACCAGCAGATCCGCGTTGGCTGACGCGGCGGCAAGCTCCCGGGAGATGGGGTGGCCTTGCCGAAGGATGCCGGAAACAGCCACATCTTCCGCCAATTCGCGGGCGGCTTCAACCGCATGGTCCACCAGCGCTTGCCCATGGAGCGGCGAGTGCCGGCCGTGAGGTTCGTGGTGGTGTCCGTTTTCTACGTCGACGTGGACCAGCTCCAGCGAGGTTTTCAATGCGCGCGCCATTCTGAGTGCGTCCACGATCACGGCTTCGCTGTTGGGTGCAGTGCTGAGCGCTGCCAGCACCGGCTCGCCTCCCCGGTGGGGATACCGCACAACCAGAAGGGGGCACGGCGAGTGCCCGGCGAGGTCCAGGCAGACTGAACCTGCCAGCTGGCCAACGATGCCGCCTATGCCCCGGTGCCCCACCACGAGCAGGCGGGCGTCCTTGGTGGCGTCCCTGAGTACCTGACCCGGGAGGCCTGCCTCGAAAACGCCTTCAACCTCCAATTCGCCCGATACCTCGTGCGCCAGGTCCACACCCTCCTGCAACGTAGCTTCAGCGGCATGGCGCAGCCCGCTGCCAGATACACCCTTGACGGGTCCGAGGGATTTGGTGAACACAGGCCACACCCAGGCGTGGATTATCCGCAGTTTCAGGTTCTGGTCAGCTGCATGTTCAGCTGCCCACCTGACAGCAAGCTGGGACTGTTCGGACCCGTCGAAACCCACCGCAAGGATGCGGTTCTCGTTCCATTCTGCGGCTCCCGGCATTGCGGCCTCCCTGGATTGCATCGGCGCGAAGGTGGAACCAAGTAAACGCCAAGAGCCGCAGGATTACTAGGGCAGAGGCCCATGCCTGATGATTTTTAGCGACTGGCACTGGCGACTAGCGGCCGCGGGGCCGGCCGTTGCCTTCCGCGCCGTTGTTTTTGCCTTCCTGCTGGCCGGCGTGCTGTTCGCGCAGTTCCCGTCCCTGGCGGATGTCTTCTTCTTCCTTTTCCTGCATTTTGTCGCTCTTTTTGGTGTCCCGGGGCGGCAGCTGGATGGTCTCCTCGGCCTCAATGCCCGCCTGGAGCTGCCGTCCGCGTTCCATCTCGGCGTCGAACTCTGCCCCAAAGAGGAGCGACATGTTCAGGATCCAGAGCCACAGCAGCAGTATGATGACGCCGCCGAGGGCGCCATAGGTCTTGTTGTAGTTGGCGAAGTTGGCGACATAGAAGGCGAAGCCGAGAGTAGCCAGGAACGACACCACGAGGGCAATGAACGAGCCCATGCTCATCCAGCGGAACTTGGGCTGCTTCACGTTGGGGGTGGCGTAGTACAGGATGGCAATGGCCACCACCACCAGGAGCACGATGACTGGCCACTTCAGGATGTTCCAGGTGGTCAGGAAGGCTCCGCCCAATCCAATGGCGCTTCCTACGGCCTCGGCAACAGGACCGCTGAGAACCAGCATGGCCGCGATCACCGCCACGAGAAGCACGGTCACGACGGTGACACCCAGCATTGTGCCGCGAAGTTTGACGACGCCGCGGCCTTCGTCGATCTCATAGATCCGGTTCATTGCCCTGCCGAAGGCTCCCACATATCCGGATGCAGACCAGAGGGCGGTCAGGACGCCGATGATCAGCGTGAAACCAGCAGCGGGGGAGTTGACCAGCTCCTCCACCGGTTGCCGGATGAAGTCGACCGTGCCGCCGGGCGCAATACCCTGCACAATATCCAGCAGGCCGGAAGTTGTCCTTTCCGCCTGGCCAAAAACACCTAGCAACGACACCAGCGCCAGCAGAGCAGGGAAAAGCGACAGCACACCAAAGTAGGTCAGGGCCGCAGCCAGGTCTTGGCATTGGTCCCTTGTGAACTCCCGGAGCGTCTTCCGTGCAATGTACTTCCAGGAAGGCTTGGTGACGTCGTCGGGACTGTCCGGTTTGCGCGGATCATCGGGGGCCGGGGCTGTTCGGGCCTTCGCTGTGCTGTTGTCAGCTGACTCGGTGCCTGCGTTTGAGCTGTTCTTCGCAGAGAAGTTGTTTCTGGCCATGGGAACGATCCTCAAATCTGCCGGATTTCCTTGTGGGGCGTTTTCGCTAGGAGTGAGGGGAAGAGTAAACGGCCAGGCCGGCCGGCCCGCGAATGCGGGCCGCCGGCCTGGCCGAACGCGGCATGCTCAGGCCTTCTGTACGTTGTCCTTGGCGTCTGTTGTTTTGTACTTGACGTCCTCCACTGCCATCTGGCCCTCGCCTTTGACGTGTTCGGTGGCCTCTGCCGCAGTAGTCTTGACGTTTTCCATGGCCTCCTGGGCAGGTTCCTTCAGTCCTTGGGCCATGTCCCTGGCTGTTTCCGTCAATTGCGTGGTCAGGGGTTCGGCGGCTGTCTTGACTTGCTGGGCCGCCTCACGTTCCTTCTCACTTGCCGGGATCAGTGAAGAGAGGAGCATTCCGGCGCCGAACGCGATCAGCCCGGCAGCGAGCGGATTACCCTGGGCTTTTGCCTTAACCTGCTGGGGTGCGTCACTGATGGCGGCACCGGCGTCACTAAGGGCGGAGCCGCCGCCTTGCTGGGCTGAATGCATACGGTCAGCGGTGTTCTCGGCTGCTCCCATGACTTTCTCCTTAACTCCAAAAACGGCTTCCCTTACCTTGTCGGTCTGGCGGTGGACGATATTGGACGGTGTGACTTTGTCTGCCACGGCATCGACATTGGTGCCTAGCCGCGTGCGGGTTGCTTCTATGTCGGCGCGGATTGCGTCCGGGTTTTCGGTCATCGTGTGTCCTTGCTCGATCTAGGTATTTGGTTTCAGGGTGGGTGGAATCTCCTGGAGCGTTTCCGCTGTCTGCGGCATGCCCTTGATCGCCTTGAGTTCCTTGCGGCCCATGGACGCGAGGATGGCTGCGATGATGGCCCAGATTACGGCGACGACGACGGCGGACCAGCCGTGCCCGATCAGGTTGCCCAGTCCCCACCAGAGAGCCACGGAGAGGAACAGCAGGACGAAATGTCCGGCTACGCCGGCGCCGGCCAAAAGACCTGCACCTTTCCCGGCCCGGGTTCCTGACTGCTTGATCTCAGCCTTGGCCAACTCAACTTCCTGGCGCATCAGGGTGGAAATATCCCTGGTGACATCGCCCAGCAGATCGCCCAGTGAGGAGTTGTCCGCTTTCATGTGCGCCTCAGAGGGAGGAGGCTCCGGTACCTGGCTGCTCATCGACGCCCACCATCAAACGGATCGTCGCGGTATGGATCGTCAGTTGTGCCTCCCGATAAGGGGCTCTCACCAACGCGGTCGCCTGCCAGCGGGTCATCGGCCCACTGACCGCTCGTGGTTCCTGCGCCTTCCACGGGATTCGGCGGATACGTTTGGCCTCCAGTCCCTGTTGCGGCGCCTGCCGTGCTCGTTGTGGGAGCCGGATATTGGACCGGCGGTGGTGGAACTGCCATCCCTCCGGGCATTGGCTCAGCCATTCCGGTACTGCGACCGGTGCTGGTGCCCATTCCGGAATCAGCTGAACCGGCGGTCAAGCCCTTGGTCAAGCGGCCAGCCAGGACGCCTGCTCCGGCCGCGAGCAGGAGGAAGGTTCCCGGACGTTGGCGGGCAAAGGACTTTACTTCATCCAGCAGCGAGCCCGGATCCCTTGCTTCAAGCCAGGAAGCAACTGAGGAGGAGCGTTCTGCTGCCTGTCGGACCAGATCCGATGCAACACCCTGTTCATCAGGAGCCGAGGCCATGGAGTGCAGTTGGCTGGAAATGGAGCGCAGCCCGTCAGCTACTTTCTGCTGTTGGGTTCCTGCCTGGTCTGTCAGGTCGGACTTCGCTTGGTACAGCAGGTCCTTGGCGTTCGTCTTGACCTCTGTTGCAACATTTGATGCCTCAGTCTTTGCCGTTTCCGCCACATTCCTGGCAGAGTCGCTGGCCTGCCTGCCGACTTCCCCGGCCTCAGTCTTCATGGCGTCCTTTTTGGATGACCCGGTCTCCTCACCGGACTGCATCCCTGCGGAAGTGGTTGTTCCTGCTGGGTAAGCGGGGTCGTACGGGTCGGTCGATCGCGCATCGGCCGGAGCGGTGCCGTAGCTTCCGTCCTGCGGCCATTGGTTCTCTGTCATCTTCGCTCTCTTTCTCAAAAGGTCGGCTGCTGATCAAGAACCAGCATTACTGGCACTAAATAGTAAGCATGATTACTATCGAATAGTAAGTACCCTTTCTAAGATCTTTCAAGCGGACGGGTTGGGTACTGCTGAACAGTAAGGACGGCAATGAAAAATCGCCGGATCTTGCGCGAATTTGAAAGGGTTGAATATCCCATGGATGCAATGGCCTGGGTGTGGATCGTGATAGGAATCATCGTTGTGGCGGCGCTCGTTCTGGGACTGATGGCTGCCCGGAAGCGCAAAGAGGAACTACACCACAAGCACGTAGCCGAACAGCGTCAACAGGCGGACGAGATGCGCCGCAAGGCAGAAAATATCGAACTCGACGCCCGCGAGCGTGAGGCCAATGCCATCAAGGCCCGCGCAGATGCCGAACAGGCTCAGGTTGATGCCGAGAGGATGCGCCAGGAAGCTGAGAAACGTCAAAAGGAGGCTGAGTCGCTCCGCGATGAGTCGGCCGAACGGCGGCAGCGTGCTGATTCACTGGATCCCAACGTTGACTCAAAGAGCCGGCGGGATCAGGCCCCCGGCCGTGATCAGAGCCATGTTGAACATGGTGTTCCTGACCGGGGCCCTGCTGACCGCGATGCCGCTGACCGTGAAGCCAAAGACAGCGGCAGGCAGGACGACGGCGGCCGTTAGGGCACTGAAACAGGCCCCTCAGTAATGCCTGGCGGCTTGGCAGCCAGGCATTACTTGCGCTTAGGCCTGTTGCTACTGTCCGCCGGGCGTACGGAGCACCTGGCGACGTAAAGCCTCGCTTCGCAAGGCTCCACTGCGGACCGCCACCCTGCGCATCGCCTGCCTCCGAAGCCCAGCCGGTCCCGGTAGCGGCCGCGGGTGCATGGCGGGCGATGCTGCTACCCCCTGCCCCGAGCCGAGCCCTGCCAGTACTTCCCTGATGGCATCCAGTGAGGATACCTGGGGTGTCCAGCCGAGAACTTCCTTGGCCCGGGTGGTGTCCATGATGGGAGCCCCTTCCGCCATGTCCACCCAGCCGGCGTCGGTTCGTTGTAAATGGAGCCTCCAGCTGAGATCCGCTGCAGCGTGGACCATGCGTACAGGGATAGGCAACCAGCGCTTTGCGTGGAACAGCGCAGCCAACCCCTGTGGCGTCACCACGGGTTCGGCGGCAATATTGAAGGCGCCCTCCGCTCCGCGGTCAAGAACCCGCCAGTAGGCGTCAGCAACGTCGTCGGCGTGTGCGGCCTGGAAAACAAACTGTGGGGGAACGGGAAGGATGGGCGTCCTGGGTTTGCCCAGCAGGAGTTTCGGGATCAGCGGGCCGAGGAAGTACCTTCCGATCTCGGATCCCGCATCACGCTGGAAAGTCAGACCCGGCCTTAGCCTGGCCACGACAACGGCGGGGTTCTCTGCCATGAAGCTGTCCAGCAGGGCCTCCTGCTCCGCCTTGTGCCTGCTGTAGTGCGAGCCGGGGATGCCGCCAACCGGCCAGCTCTCGTCTACCCTGGATTCCTTGCTGGCCGCCCGGCTGTATGCGCCGATTGAGGAAGCGCACACGATTTGCTTTACGCCGGCATCCCTGGCTGCCCTGAGCATGTTTGCCGTGCCAGTCACGTTGGTGCGGTAGAGCCGGTCCAGATCGTGGTTTGGTTGAACCTGCCATGCGAGATGCACCACTGCATCTGCACCTTTGAGGGCCGCACTGAGCCGGTGTCCGTCTTCTTCTGCCCCAACATCCAGGGCGTGCCACAAAACGCCGTTAAATGGTGGCTTGGAGGAGTCGGGAACGCGTCTGCTCACTCCGACCAGTTCCAGATCAGGCCTGTCCGAACGCTCCTTTTGAAGCCTGCGCAGCACGGCCGTTCCAACATTGCCGCTGCCTCCTACGATAACGACGCGCATCTCGGATGGTCCTTCCGTTCAACTGGTGGCCAGGCTCCAGAAGTGCCAATGGCACCGTTCCCAGGTTCAGACAAGTTCTTCGAATAACGCTACCGGGCATTGTTTAATAAGCAACCTTATGGTTCGCTACTGATAAGTCTTGCCACGGGCTTTTCGAACGCTCCAGCACGAAGGAACGAACGACATGCGGGAAACCCAGCCTTCCCTGCCGTTGCTCCCGGCAACCGGACGAAGCACCCGGCCGGCACAAAACCGGCCTGTACATGCCCGGCCTGCGCACACCCAGCAACGGCACAATCAGCCGGCGCACAATCAGCCGGGGCACAACCAGCCGCGACAGAACCAGCCGCGACAGAACCAGCAAGGCCAGATTCAACTCACGTTCCAGAATCACCTGGTTCTCACCTACCTGGACCTTGCGGAGTCCCTCGCCGCAAGGTTTGTCTCCAGGGGGCGCGAGCGGGCGGACCTGAATCAGGTTGCCTACCTGGGCTTGGTGAAGGCCGCGCGGGGCTTCGATGAGAGCCGGGGCGGGAGTTTCCCCGCTTATGCGACCCCCACCATCACTGGTGAACTCAAACGATACTTGCGGGACCGGTGCTGGGTGGTCCGGCCACCGCGTCACATCCAGGACCTTCGCACGGAGATCCTGCGGACCGAGCCGCTGCTGTCGCAGAGGTTGCGAAGGACGCCCACGGACGCCGAAATCGCCCGGGAACTGGGTGCCGACGTCGCCTCTGTCCGGGAAGCGTTGGCTGCCTCAGCCAGCTTGCGTCCGGACTCCCTGGATGCAGTAGATGTGCACGGTGATGCACCGCCTCCCGTTGAGATGCTTGTTTCTCCGGATGCCTCCCCTGAGCGGCTCGAGGAACTTCTGAGCCTCAGCGAAGCCATCCAGGAACTCAGCGAAGCGGACCGGCAGCTGCTGTACCGGCGCTATTTCCTGGAAGAGTCACAAAGTGAACTGGGCCAGAGAGTGGGGATGACCCAAATGCAGGTCTCGCGACGGCTCTCGAAGATTCTGGTCCAGCTTCAGCAACGGCTGCTCGACGGCGACGTTCACAGCAGGCCCAGGCCGCGGACGGCCTCCAGCACCTCCTGACTGGTCACGCCCAGAATTGCGGGGTCAGGATCAGCGGCAAAGGTGTCTCCACGTCTTGCCTCTGCCTTGGTCAGCACTACATGCGGGCCCGGCGGGGGGCCCCAGATCTCGGGTGGCGCGGGGCCGAACAGCACCACTGACGGCCTGCCGTAAGCGGAGGCCAGGTGTGCTGCCCCGGTGTCGGCCGAGATGACCAGCCGGGCGTCGGCCACGGTTGCAGCGAACTGGCTCAGTGTCAGTTGCCCAGCTACCACCGCAGTAGCGGCGAGGCCAGCCCTGCGGCAGACCATCAACGCCCGCTCGCGTTCGGCTGAGCTTCCTGTAAAAAGGATGCTGTGCCCTGAGGCCGCCAGCTTCCAGGCCACGGAAGCGAACCTGTCGACAGGCCAGAGCCGGCTGCCGTAGGCCGCGCCTACATGAATTACGGTGGCACCGGGCGTATCTGTATGCACTGCCGGACGGTTGAGGCGAAAGTCCAGGGGGTCAGCCTCGATGCCATGCCACTGCAGCAGCCGCGTCCACCGCTCCCGCTCATGGAGATCAGGTTGCCACCGCGGCCCGGCCCTGCGCTCGGAGACGTGGGAAATGGTGTGGCGGGCCCTGAGTTCTTCTATACGCTCTTGGCTTTCCGGGCCGCTTCCGTGCAGGTTGACTGCTACGTCCACGGTGCCGGGCTCGACCGCAATCGGCTCGTCCAGCCCATGGGTCGGCAGAAGTTCAAAACCACCGACGAGCTGGAGTGCCTCGGTCAGCCAGCCCTGGGCAGCATAGCGAAGACGGTGGTCAGGGAAGGCGCGGCGCAACGCGTGCAACGCCGGCACCGCAACCAGCAGGTCTCCGAGTTTGAGGGCCCTCAACACCAGCAGTTCAGGCTTGTCTTGCTGCACCGAATGACCGTTCAATCCGTGTCCTTTCCCCAAGCTTGGAGTCTAGCTCCAAGAGAAGTACTGCCCGACTTGTTTAGCAAGGACTGTAACGGGGAACGGACTGGATATGGGAAGTGACAACTCATTACCGCTTCGGGCTGTCCTGTTCGACCGGGACGGCACGCTGGTACAGGACGTGCCCTACAACGGGAACCCGGACCTGGTGGAACCCATGGGCCATGCCGCCCTTGTTTTGCGGGAGCTGCGCGCACTGGGCCTGGCCACCGGCGTCATCAGTAACCAATCCGGAATTTCCCGTGGTCTCTTGACCCAAAGCCAGGTCAGCAGCGTCAATTCGCGCATCGAGGAGCTGCTGGGGCCCTTCGATGTCTGGGAGATCTGTCCGCATGCGCCCGAGGACGGCTGTGGCTGCAGGAAGCCGGCCCCCGGAATGCTCATTGCCGCCTGCCGCCGCCTGGGAATCTCACCCGGGGAGGCGGCTTACATAGGCGACATCGGCTCTGATCTGGATGCCGCGGTAGCCGCTGGTGTCAGGGGTGTCCTTGTCCCGACCCCGGCGACCCGTACCGAAGAGGTGGAAGCCGCCGTCGGGAACGTTGCCGCCGACCTTAGCGCTGCAATCCGGATGCTCCTGGACGGTCCGCCGTGAGCCGCGTCCTGGTGGCCCGCCTCGACAGCGTTGGCGACGTCCTGCTCGCGGGTCCTGCCGTTCGGGCAGTTGCCCATGGCCGGCGCTCGGGCGCCGGACGGGCCAACGACGTTGTCATGCTGTGCGGGCCCCAGGGCGAAGCGGCGGCGTCCATTCTTCCCGACGTCACCGAGGTCTTCAGCTGGGCGTGCCCTTGGATCGCCAATCCTGCCCCACCTGTGAGCGCACGGCACCTGGACACCCTTACCGACTTCATCCGGCACTCAAGGATTACAGAAGCCGTCATCCTCACGTCCTTTCATCAATCTCCGCTGCCGCTGGCACTGCTGCTGCGCCTGGCCGGAGTCACCCGCATCACCGGCGCCTCAACGGACTATCCCGGCTCTCTCCTGGATGTCAGGCTTCGGCCGGGCGAAGATTTTCCCGAGGATCAACCTGAGGCCGAGCGTGCCCTTGGCATCGCACGCGCCGCCGGATTCGAACTACCCCCGGGCGACGACGGCAAGCTCAAAGTGGTTCCCGTCCCCGACGTCACGGACCTTGTGGGGGAGGAGCCGTACATCGTGGTGCATCCGGGGGCAACAGCGCCTGCACGCGCCTGGCCGCCGCTGCATCATGCTGCTGCCGTGGAACTGCTCGAAGGTGCAGGCCACAGGGTGGTGGTGACCGGCGCTCAGGGTGAAAGGGCGCTGACGGCAACTGTCGCAGGGCCGTCCGGGATCGACCTCGGCGGCCGCACCGACCTGCGGACCCTGTCCGGTGTCCTAGCCCGGGCCAAGGCCGTAGTGACCGGAAACACCGGACCGGCGCACCTTGCCGCGGCTGTGGGAACACCGGTGGTTTGCCTCTTTTCCCCCGTGGTTCCCGCCGTCCGCTGGGCCCCCTACGGAGTTCCGCTGGAGCTGCTGGGTGACCAAAACGCCGCCTGCAGGCTCAGCAGGGCAAGGGAATGTCCGGTACCAGGGCATCCCTGCCTCAGCTCGGTAGCGCCTGAGCAGGTGGCGGATGCTGTGGAACGGCTGATCAGCGGAGTGTCTTCCCTCAGTACCCGGCGAAAGGTCTGGCATCCATGAGAATCCTGATGTGGCATGTTCACGGCTCCTGGACGGACGCGTTCGTCCGCGGACGCCACGAGTACCTCCTGCCGGCCCTTCCCGAAGGAGGTCCATGGGGGCTGGGCCGCGCAGGCAGGAACTGGCCTGCCTCGGTGGCTGAAGTCACGTTGGCCACGTTGGACGCGGACAGCATTGACGCCGTCGTGCTCCAACGGCCTGAAGAGATTGACGAAGTCCAGCGTGTTCTGGGCCGCAGGCCCGGCACGGAGCTTCCGGCTGTGTATGTGGAACACAACACACCGAAGGGTGACGTGCCATGGACAAGCCACCCGCTCTCTAGTCAGAACAACATTCCAATCGTCCATGTAACCCATTTCAACGACCTCTTCTGGGACAGCGGGGCGGCCCCCACTGTGGTGATTGAGCACGGCATCCCGGATCCGGGCTACCTCTACACAGGGGAGACCCCGGATCTGGGCGTCGTGGTCAATGAACCGGTGCGCCGTGGAAGGGTGACAGGCACTGACCTGTTGGCACGATTTGCGTCGGTCGCCCCCCTTCAGGTGTTCGGCATGGGCGGAGACGGGCTGCCGGCTGAAACGGGAATCTATCCGTCGCGGTTGAAGCTTCGCGGGGACTTGCCGACGCCCTCCCTCCACCGTGAACTGGCCCGCTGCCGCGTCTACCTGCATCCGATGCGCTGGACATCTCTGGGACTGTCACTGCTGGAGGCGATGCATCTCGGCATGCCCGTGCTTGTCTTGGCCACGACGGAGGCAGCCCGCGCGGTTCCTCCTGGGGCCGGCGTCGCTTCAACCGAGGTTGAGGAGCTCCGGCGCTGGGCGCACAGGCTGATCCTTGATCCCGAGGAAGCACAGCGGATGGGAGCGGCGGCGCGGGAGGCGGCCCTGGCGAACTACAGCCTGGATGCCTTCCTCGCTGCCTGGGACGAGTTGCTGGACAGCCTTCCGTGCCGGCGTTTCCGGAGGGGACAAGTACTTGTTCCGGCGCAAGAGAGGAAAATGCAATGAGAATATCCATGGTGTCAGAGCACGCGAGTCCTCTGGCCGCGCTGGGCGGAGTGGACGCGGGCGGGCAGAACGTCCACGTCGCAGCTCTCTCAACTGCTCTTTCCCGCCGCGGCCATCACGTCACTGTTTACACGCGCCGCGACGCCGCCGATCTGCCGGCCAGGGTCAGGATTATGCCTCGCCTCGAAGTGGTCCATGTTGATGCGGGTCCGGCGAAGCACGTTCCCAAGGATGAATTGCTCCCCTTTATGGGCAAGCTGGCCGACGGGATTGCACAGGACTGGGGAAGCCGGCGTCCCGACGTGGTCCATGGGCATTTCTGGATGTCCGGACTGGCTTCGCTGGATGCAGCCAGAAGGGGAGACGCAGGCCTGCACGTGCCCGTGGTTCAAACCTTCCATGCCCTGGGAACAGTCAAACGACGCCACCAGGGCGCCCAGGACACCAGCCCTGCAGAGCGCGAGTGGCTGGAACCGTACGTGGGCCGGGCCGCTGACAGGATCATCGCCACGTGCTCGGACGAAGTTTTCGAGCTGAAGGCCATGGGCATCAACACCGGGAAAATCTCAATTGCTCCCTGCGGCGTGGACCTGGAGCTGTTTTCCGCCACAGGCGACTCCGAAACGCGGCCCCGTACCTACCGCATCCTCTCCGTAGGGCGCCTGGTTCCGCGTAAGGGGGTGGATCTGGTGATTCAGGCCTTGCCGCTCCTTCGCGCCGCTGGATTCGACGACGTCGAACTGCTGATTGTGGGCGGCGAGGGTGACGCAGCCGTCACCGGTGCCGATCCGGAAGGCAGCCGGCTCATGGCCGTTGCCCAGGAGCTTGGAGTGGCGAATCAGGTGAGCCTCCGCGGGCAACTGCCCAGGGAGGTTATGCCGGGAATCCTGCGCAGCGCCGACGCCGTGGTCTGCACACCCTGGTATGAGCCGTTTGGAATTGTGCCGCTGGAAGCCATGGCCTGCGGTGTTCCTGTTGTGGCTGCTGCTGTAGGCGGGCTGAGGGACACAGTGGTGGACCGCAAGACAGGACTGCACGTGCCACCGAAGGATCCGGAAGCCATTGCGGCTGCGGTGGCGGAACTGCTCGGGGCCCCGGGGCTGCGCTCCGACCTTGGCAAGGCCGGGGAGAAGCGTGCCAGGTCCCGCTATTCCTGGGACAGGGTGGCAGCGGAATCGGAGAAGGCCTATCAACAGGCAATGGCAGGAAACGCCGCATCCCGTCAGCTGGAGCATGTGAAAGGAGCAGCGCTGTGACTACTGAATGGAAGGTCAAGGAGGGTGCCGTTCCGGCATTGCTTCCGTTCCCACCCTTGGCAACCGTGCCCTTGGTGGATAGCAACGGCAATCAGTCACTGGCGGCTGTGCAGGCTCACCTGCAGAATGTCCTCCCGGCCTTGGAATCCCTGCGCGGCCAGGCCGATCGGCTCGCTTCCTGGGGGCAGGAGCTGGCGCAGCGGCTGCTGCGCGGCCAGCGGCTTCTCGCCGCCGGCAACGGCGGTTCGGCTGCCGAGGCCCAGCACCTGACGGCCGAGCTGGTAGGAAGGTTCGACGGCGAGAGGGTGCCGTTTTCGGCCATCAGCCTGCATGCGGAGACGTCGGCCGTGACAGCCATTGCCAATGATTACGGGTTTGAGGAGCTCTTCGCCCGCCAGGTCAGGGCCCATGGCAGGTCAGGGGATGTGCTGATCCTGCTCTCGACGAGCGGCAAAAGCCCCAACCTCCTGAGGGCTGCTGAAACCGCCGCCGCCCTGAACATCAGCACATGGGCCTTGACAGGACCTGGCCCCAATCCCCTTTCAGAAGCCTGCGATGAAGCGGTGGTTGTTGACGCCATTTCAGCCAATGCGCAGGAGGGGCATTTGATTGCACTGCACGCAATCTGCCGGGCGTTTGACGCTGAAGTATCGAGGCGGGCAGCGGGCTTTACGGCCGGCTCTCCTGCGCACTTTCGGTCCGGGGAGGTCCGGCCGTGAGGATAGTGGTGGTGGGGGATGTGCTGCTGGACGTTGATCTCGCCGGCCACGCCACGCGTCTGTGCCCGGACGCCCCAGTTCCCGTAGTGGACGTTGGGTCTGTCCAGCGCCGGGCCGGGGGTGCAGGGCTCGTGGCGAAGATGCTGGCCGCTGACGGGCATCACGTCACCCTGGTGACTGTCCTGTCCGACGACGAATCCGCCTCGCATCTGGAACGTGCCCTGGACGGAGTCACCGTCATCGCCGGACCGTCGGGAGCGCCGACGCCTGTCAAGACCAGGGTGCGGGCCGACGGCCACCCCGTTGTCCGCTTTGACGAGGGCTGCGAGCCCCCACCGGTGCCTGCGGTCACCCAACCGATGCTGCACGCTCTCGAACAGGCCAAGGCGATTGTGGTGGCGGACTACGGCAGGGGACTGACGGCCGCGCCGGAGCTTCGGATGGTCCTGGAGTCCCTGGCTTCGCAGATCCCCATCGTCTGGGACCCGCATCCGGCAGGGACCCAGCCTGTCCACGGCGTCCAGGCCGTGACCCCCAACCTGAGTGAAGCCCGTGGTTTCTCGGCACGGCCAGGGGAGCTCACGGGCAGTGAGCCCAAGGGTGGTGAACGAAGCGAAGACCCCGGGTACATTGCGGCGGCACTCTTGCGGAACTGGCACAGTAAAGCGGTGCTGGTGACGATGGGGGCGCGCGGAGCCGTGCTCGTGCGGGAGGACGGCAGGCCTGCCTTGACCATTCCCGCGCCCGCAACCTCAGTGTCAGACCCCTGCGGTGCCGGCGACCGCTTGGCCGCCAGCCTCGTTGTGCACCTGCTGGCCGGCCACAATGTGGATGATTCCGCTGTCCTGGCCGTCCGGGAGGCAGCAGCGTTCCTCGGAGCAGGCGGCGTTGCCACTCTGGCGGGGGAACGCCAACCCGTGAAGCTGCACGGCAGCGGTACCGATGCCCTGGCCCTTGCCCGCAATGTGCACGAGGCGGGCGGGACTGTGGTTGCTACAGGGGGCTGCTTCGACCTGCTGCATGCTGGTCATACACGGGCGCTCGCCGCTGCACGGAAGTTGGGGGATTGCCTGATTGTGTGCCTGAACTCGGATGAATCAGTACGCCGCATCAAGGGCGAGCACCGGCCCATCATCAGCCAGGAGGACCGAACAGAGATGCTCCTTGCCCTCGAATATGTGGACGCCGTGATGGTGTTCGATGAGGACACGCCCATGCTATGCCTGGACAAGCTGCGGCCGGATCTATGGGTCAAGGGCGGAGACTATGACGTCACGGAATTGCCGGAAGCAGCGCTCGTTGAAAGCTGGGGCGGGCGGTGCACCACCGTTCCTTACCACCCTGCCAGATCGACGTCGAACCTTGCGGAAGCGCTCTTGAAAGTTGGCTGAGCGCCCCACTTTTCACCAACGGAAGGAAAACCATGACTGCAGAATCAATGCGCCCCGGCCGCGTACTGGTGACGGGGGGAGCCTCCGGACTCGGTGCCGCCGTCGTCGACGCCGTCCTGAAAGCCGGCGGGACCCCCGTGGTGTTGGACCGCGACATCAGCAACGTCTCGGCCGTAAAGGCTTACGAAGTGGACGTCTCTGACCGGAGGGCAGTCGAGGAGGCGGTGCGGCAGGCGGCGGAGACCCTTGATGGACTTGATGCCGTGGTCACCGCTGCCGGGATTGACCGCTGCGGAAAACTGGAGGACGTGGCCGCGGAGGATTGGGAGAAGGTCATCGGGGTCAATCTATTGGGTACGGTCTCTGTTGTCCGCGCAGCCCTGCCGTACCTGAAGGCGTCCCGAGGCAGGGCGGTGACCGTCGCGTCCACCCTGGGAAAGCGGGCGCTGCCTGAGGCCTCGGCCTACTGCGCCTCAAAGTTCGGAGTGGTGGGCTTCAGCCACGCTCTGGCAGCCGAGACGGGCGGCGAGATAGGCGTCACCACCATGATCCCAGGCGGAATGAAAACCAGATTCTTCGATGACCGTCCGGAACAGTACAAACCCCAGGACGACTCCCGCTTGAATGATCCGGCCAACGTGGCACAGGCCATTCTTTTTGTGCTGTCACAGCCTCAAGGATGTGAAATCCGGGAGATGCTCATCTGCCACGAAGACGAGGGCTCCTGGCCGTAAGGCCCCGAACGTCCTCATAGACTGCGGTGACCGCAACCTCCTCCACCAGGGAGTCGTTATGGCTGCAGCGGGGGGCCGTCCAGCCGACCTGGGTCACATCAATCCCGCAACTTGGACATTTCGTGGTCCAGGAGGCATGCACGCGGTGGAGGCTCCGGCCCAGAGCGCCGGCGTTGATAACGTTTCCTGCCCAGTAAATGCCGACAGTGGGAGCGCCTAACGCCTGAGCCAGGTGCCGGGGCCCGCTATCATTGGCCACCATCACGGTGCATCTGGCCAGCAGTGCTGCCAGTCCGGACACATCAAGCTCGCCTGCTACTGACCTGACCATCCCGGGGGAGGAGACGGCGGCGAGTTCCCTGATCCGTTCAGCGAGTGGTTGCTCACTCGAATCGCCCACGATCAGCACCTGGCATCCATCAGCCGCGCAGGCCGCGGCCAGTTCCGCGAACCGTTCGGCAGGCCAACGCCGCCGAGGATCCGTAGCGCCGGGGTGGATCACAACCAGCGCCTGGGCCTCGTTGTTCACCAGGGCCTCATCCACGCTGGCGGACGGGGCCAGTCTCGCCTCAAGGTCAACGGGAGGGGCTCCTGCAAAGCCCGCCACCTCCAACGCGCGGAGCGGCTCATTCTGGTAATAGAGGTAGGGGACTGTGCGCTCCAGGCTTGCCGCGTCCACTGTCCGCGTGCCCACCGTGTGGCGGGCTCCCAGCCGCAGCAGGAACGGATTGGAGTAGCGTCCTCCTCCGTGGAGCTGCACGGCGAGGTCAAACTCTTCTGCACGCATCTCAGCAAAAAAGCGTTCCAACCCTTCCGGGTCCTCTTCGCCCGGACGGACCCCTTCTGCATAGGGCAGGATGCGCACACTATCGATGGGCCCGACAGTCGCCTCGACCACCTGCTGATGGATTGGCGTTCCAAGCAGGGTGACTTCCGCCCCGGGATAGGCAGTTTTGAGCGCGGCGATGGCGGGAACGGCGAACAGCAGATCCCCGAGCCCGCCTCCGCGGAGCACAGCAATCCTCGAGATTCCCTCGAACTTTTCCAGGACGGGGCCAACTCCGGTTCCAACAATGCCCGCTCCACCAAAATCTGCCGTCAGCTGCTCCACTCTGCTCTCCTTATGCTGCTGATCGTCTCTTTGGAGGGCTTGGCCGCCGCTCCCCGTGGAGCCACCATACGGCCCTTCAGCGGCCTCTGGCTACTGGCAAAGTACCCTCCCGTTCCGCTCCAAAATGAGTCTCTGTTTCGGTGTCTAAAGGGCATGATGAAGGGGTACGGAAACGGGATAAGAACGTCTTGCAGACCCACTGCTTCCCACCCCTTACCCGGGGCTGGTCAGCGCCTGCCGAGGAGGAACGCCATGTCCACAGTTGTCCAGCGAGCCCGTACCGCCGCCGTGGAAGGAATCACCATTTACGATCCCCGGACCGGAGATCTGCTGGGTACCTTACAGGAGGCGGCTCCGTTGGATATCCGGCGAGCGGTGAATGCTGCCCGCGACGCCCAGGAAGAGTGGGGTGCCACGTCTCCCTCTGACCGCGGAAGGTATCTGAGGGAAGCCGCGCTCGCCTTGGACTCGGCGGCGGCCAAGCTGGCTGATTTGAACGCCCGGGAGACCGGCAGGCCGGTGGAAGAAGCTTTGGCCGGAATCGCGGCAGGTGTATCAACACTGGAGCAGTATGCGGAGCTTGGGCCTGTCCATCGCGGACACAGTCTGAGGGGTAATCTCCTGGCGTCTGACTACACCGTCGCCGAACCCCGTGGCGTTGCTGCTCTTTTGACTCCCTGGAATGATCCGGTGGCTGTCGCCTGCGGCCTTATCGGGGCGGCCCTGGTGACCGGGAACACCGTAATCCATAAGCCCAGCGAACGGTGCCCGCACCTCGGCCGCCTGCTTGGCGAGGTTCTGGCTCCGGTATTTCCGCCGGATGTCCTCATAACCCTCACCGGGGGCCCGGAGATCGGGACGCTTCTCACAGAGCAGGCGGGAGTGGCAGTGGTGGCGCACGTAGGTTCCAGCGAAGCAGGGGCGCAGATCGCCCGCACTTCGCTGCAGAACGCCGCGCACGTGATCAGGGAAAACGGCGGCAACGATCCCCTGCTGGTGGATGACGACGTCGATCCCGTCTGGGCGGCCAGGCAAGCTGCCATCGGCGCGTTCAGCAACAGCGGGCAGATCTGCACCTCAGTAGAGCGGATCTACGTTCACCGCTCCATAGCGGAGGCATTCTGCACAGCCCTGGAAGCGGAAGCGCGCCAACGGAATGAGGCCGGTGCGTTGGCTCCGCTTGTGGATCTCCGCATGCGGGAGGCCGTTCACCAGCAGGTGGAGGCTGCCGTGGAGCAGGGAGCCCGCGCGGTCGAAGGCGGCGAGGTTCCGGAGGGCCCGGGTGCTTTTTACCCGGCCACCGTCCTCGTGGACTGCACCGGAAGCATGGACATTATGACAAAAGAGACGTTCGGGCCGGTGGCACCAGTGCAGGTGGTGGACAGCTTCGACGAGGGCCTTGCCCTGGCTGCGAGCGGGCGCTATGGCTTGGCCGCCACGCTACTGACGGGAAGGATCGCCCACGCCCAGCGCGCCATCGCCGGGCTGCCGGTCGGCACGGTCAAGATCAACGAGGTCTTTGGCGGGGCGCCCGGCGGCTCTGCCCAACCGCGTGGCGAGAGCGGCGATGGCTTCGGGTACGGGCCGGAGCTGCTGGATGAATTCACCCGCGTCAAGGTGGTCCATATTGCTGCCGCCCCTGAAACTGCCCCTTCCCCGGAAGCTGATTCTTCTGTTGGAGCTGACTCCGCTCCCCACGTTGCCGCTCCGGCGAGCATTGCGCTTGTTCGCACAGAAGGCGCCGCCGTAGTAGACGGCAGCGTGGACGGTCAGCCATGACGGAACTCTCCGAGCAGCGGGGACTCGCGGAATGGCTGCCCGGCAGGCTCGCCGCTACCTCTCCCGCCATTACTGTGATGGGCGACGTCATGCTTGATGGCTGGTGGAGCGGCGCCATCAACCGTTTGTGCCGTGAAGCCCCGGCACCGGTGGTGGAAATCAACCGGAGGGACTTTGCACCCGGTGGCGCCGCCAATACCGCCATGAACCTGGCTGCCTTGGGGGCCCGGGTCAGGATCGCGGGAATCATCGGCCGGGACGAGGCAGGCCGGGAACTCAAGCGGCAGCTGCAGGACGCAGGTGTGGACGTCAGGAATCTGGTGGACCACGCGGACATGGTGACCACTACCAAGACCCGCGTCAGCAGCGGCGGGCAGGTCCTGCTCCGTTTCGATGATGCCGCCCGGGCCATTCCGCTAGAGGCGTTGAATACGCTGGCGGACGCAGTGGCCGATTCCGTTAGGGGCCAGGATGCCGTTGTTCTGTGCGATTACAGTTCCGGCGCGCTTGAAGGTCCGGTCCGGAGCGCCCTCCTGGATGTGCTCTCCGGCCGGCAGACTGGACTTCTCACGGTGGTGGACGCGCATGATCCCCGCCCGTGGGCCCACCTTCAACCGGACCTTGTGACTCCCAATGCGCAGGAGGCAGCACGGCTGCTGGATCTTCGTTTGTCCGACGACGACGACCGTCCCTCCGTCATCGAGAGCAACCGGGACCGCCTGATTGAAGCAACGGGGGCAAAGGCCGTGGTGGTCACTCTGGACCGGGACGGCACGTTGCTGCTGCCCGCGGCCGGCACCACCCACCGCACCTGGGCGCGGCCAGCTACCGAAAAGCAGGCTTCGGGGGCCGGGGACACCTTCGTGGCTGCCCTGACGTTGGCTCGGACCGCCTCCCTGCCCCTCACCACCAGCCTTGACCTCGCCCAAGCTGCCGCCGACGTCGTGGTTCACCATGCCGGCACCTCGGTCTGCGGCACAGCGGAGCTTAGCCGGTACCTCGAAAGCTTCGCGGATACTGCCCTCAGCGCTGAGGAGCTGGTGCGCCATGTCCAAGGTCACCGCAGCGAAGGCCGCAGGATCGTCCTGACGAACGGATGCTTCGACGTGCTGCACCGCGGCCACACAAGGTACCTAAACCAGGCTAAGCAATTGGGTGACATCCTGGTGGTTGCGCTCAACAGCGACGATTCCGTGCGGAAGCTCAAAGGTCCCGGCCGGCCGATCAACACGGTGGCTGACCGGGCAGCCGTCATCGCCGCGCTGAGCTGCGTGGACTACGTGACAGTCTTCGACACCCCTACCCCCATCCCGTTGATCGAGATGGTCCAGCCCGAGATCTACGCCAAAGGCGGTGACTACACTCCGGAAATGCTCGCCGAAACCCCGGCTGTTGAACGTTATGGCGGCAAAGTTACCATCCTGGACTACGTCGCCGAGTTGTCCACCACCGCTGTCGTGGAGCGAATCAGGAAGGGCGATAGCGCTGCTCTTGGAGACAGTGCCGTTGACGGTGCCGTTAGTGGCGGTGCTGTGACCTAGCGTTCCTGCATCAGCGCTTAGGGTTAAGGCATGAGTAAAGCAGTGGCCGGCTGATGGGGCGGAAGGGCAGAGCCGGTAAAACCGCCGGAAGTGCGATGGCCGGAAAGTCAGTGCCGGGAGTGGTTGAAATACCCAAGGGAACCCGTCCGGCAGGACCTGCGGAAGGTGTCTATTACATCGATACCGGTGACTGCCAGCTCATCGCTGACCAGGACAACTCAACGGGTTGGCTCCTGCGGATCAACGGTGTGATGAGCTCCCACATCGACCTGGCCGACCCGCTGCTTCTCGAATTCGAATACATGCGCTGGATGTCCGCTTTGGTTGAATCACGTTGGCCGGCGGAGTCCAAGCCAAAGCTGCGGCTTCTGCACCTTGGCGGTGGCGCGTGCTCCCTGGCCCGATACTTCCATGCCTCGTATCCTGAGGCGCGCCAAGTGGTGGTGGAACTGGACGGCAAGCTGGCTGAATACGTCCGCGGCTGGTTCGATCTGCCGAAAGCCCCCATGCTTCGCCTGCGAGTAGGGGAAGCCCGCGAGGTCACGGAAACCCTCACCGCGCAAACGAGGGACGTCATCATCCGGGATGTCTTCGCCGGGGCATTCACGCCGCGGCCGCTGACCACCAGGGAATTCAACCAGCACGCCCGCCGGGTCCTCGCGCCGGGAGGAATCTACATTGTGAACTCCGGAGATGCGCCTGACCTGAAAAACGCGAGGGAGGACGCCGCCACCATTGCGGCTACCTTCGAGCACACCATGATTATTGCGGACCCGGCCATGCTGAAGGGCCGCCGCTACGGCAACATGGTGATGGCCGGGAGCGACCAGCCGTTCGACGACGATCCCCAACTGACCCGCCGGCTCCTCGGCGGCGGCGTTCCTGCCCACATCTGGGACGACGCCAAGGTGCGTGCTTTTGCCGCTGGAGCACCGATCCGCCACGATCCTGTCGAGCTGCAGGATCCGATGGAAACCGTGGCCGTCCCCTAGGTAATCCCCTGGGCCATACCCAGCAGTGCCTTGCGGTGCGCCACCGTCTGCTCGCGCAAGGCATGGACGACGGCGGCGACGGCGGGCCGGCGCATGGAATCCGGCCGCAGGACCATCCAGTAGGGGAGTCGCTCGGCAAACTTCCCAGGCATCAGCCGCACCAGATCCTCATGAAGGTCCCCCATGAAGCACGGCAGGAAACCGATGCCGGCTCCGGCCCGGGTGGCCTCCACATGGACGAAGACATTCGTGGAGCTGAGTCCATCCTTCATCTCGGGAACCAGTCTGCGCGGAGCATCCAGGTCATCCACCTGCAGCATGGAGTCCACAAAGTAGACCAGGGGATGTACGGCCAGTTCCGCCACTGTGGCCGGGGTTCCGTTGGCGGCGAGATATCTCCTCGAGGCATACATTCCGAGCACATATTCACCCAAACGGAACGCTTCTGCACGGTGGACCTGCGGTTCTCCGACCACAACCTCAATGTCCAGGCCCGAGCGCTGCTGCAGTGCCCGCCTGGTCACGGTGACGATTTCCACACTCAGCCCGGGGTGGTTTTTGCGCAGCCGCGCCACTGCCGGGGCGGCGATATAGGCGCTGAAGCCATCGGTAGCGGTCATGCGGACCACGCCGGTAATCGGGTCAGGTGCCCTGCCAGACGGCCCCAGCGTATCGACGGCCGCCTCCACCTGCTCGGCAACGGCGACAGCCTGGGCGCCCAGTTCGGTCAATTCCCAGCCCCCCGCTGCGCGCGCCAGCACCCGGCCTCCGAGAGTCTTTTCCAATGCCGCTATCCTGCGTGAAACGGTGGTGTGGTTCAGCCCGAGAGCCTGGGCCGCCGTCGTGAATTTTGCCGAGCGGGACACCGCGAGCAGCACCAGCAGGTCGTCAGGATTAATGTCCATATCTGCAATTCTGCACACGAGCGGTGCTTCATTGCCCATTGAACCGCGACATTTGGAAAGTAATACTCAGGAATGCACAAACCTGCCTGGTGGGAGGGGGTGGAGTTAAGGATTGATTGACCCATAGAGAAGGAAAACATGCTGAACGGCAGGAAAGCGCTGGTCACGGGCGGCGCGAGCGGAATCGGAGCGGCGTGCGTGCGGGCCCTTGCGGAGGCAGGGGCAAAAGTAGTCGTCGCCGACGTCGACCAGGCCGGCGCCACCACTTTGGCAGACGAAGTGGGCGGCACAGCCTGGGCAGTTGACCTGCTTGACGTGGGATCGTTGGAGTCACTGAGCCTGGACTGCGACATTCTTGTCAATAACGCCGGAATCCAGCGAATCAACCCCCTGCACGAGTTTGACCCCGCTGATTTCCGTCACCTCCTGGCCCTCATGCTGGAAGCACCGTTCCTCCTCATCCGTGCAGCGCTGCCGTACATGTACGCCAACGGCTTTGGGCGCATCATCAATGTCTCCTCGGTCCACGGGATCCGCGCGTCTCCCTTCAAGGGAGCCTATGTCGCCGCCAAACACGGGCTCGAGGGGCTGAGCAAGGTGGCGGCCCTTGAAGGAGGGAAGTACGGGGTCACGTCCAACTGCATCAACCCGGGCTACGTCCGCACGCCGCTGGTGGAATCGCAGATAGCAGATCAAGCCAAGGCCCACGGTATTCGGGAGTCCGAAGTCCTGGCCAAGGTCATGTTGACCGAGAGCGCAGTGAAGCGCCTCGTTGAACCTGAGGAGGTAGCTTCACTGGTTGCCTGGCTGGCCTCCGAGCAGGCCGGGATGGTGACCGGTGCCAGCTACACGATGGATGGCGGCTGGTCAGCCCGGTAGTCCTCGGGAGGGTTGAATCGTGGGGAGGACGATAGCGGTGGGGTCGGCCGGGAACTATGTTTTAGTGCCAGTCAGGGCAAGGGTTCCGCCCAAGCCGATCATCATCACACCGCCGGTAGTTCCCACAGCCGCAACCCTGCGGGGGGAGCGCGCAAACCATTGCCGCGCAGTCCCCGCGGTAAGGGCCCAGGCGCTGTCGGACACCACGGCTATCAGCAGGAACACCAAGCCCAGCGTGGCAAGCTGCCACGGGATCGCGCCCGCGGAGTAGTCCACGAACTGCGGCAGAACGGCCACGAAAAACATCAATGACTTTGGATTGGTGGCCCCCACAAGGGTGCCTTCCCTGAGGATCCGTCCCGTGGAGGATCCGCGGACCGGCTCCGCCGTCGTCGTTCCCTGTCCACGATGCCTGATGGCGCGGATGCCCAAGTAGACCAAATACGCTGCGCCAGCGAACTTGATCGCAGTGAACAGCACTACCGACTGGGTCAGGACGACGCCGAGGCCCACGGCCACCGCTGCCACCTGGACAAGTTCTCCGAGGGTATTGCCCAGGACACTCAGCAACCCCCCTTTGCGTCCAAGGGCCAGGGAGCGGCCCACGACAAACAGGACACTCGGGCCGGGAATGGCAATGAGCACAAAGGCAGCAAGTGAGAAAGCAACGAGGTTACTCAAGGGGACCATGTTTGATGGTAGTCCTCGGCCTTGGCTTTGGTCAGCACCTGTAGGTTCTCACCCGCTGGTTCTCAGTGCGGACCGCGGGACTCGGCGTCAGCCAGCCGCTTTTCGCCGGTCCCGACCGAGGAGAATAAGTTCCCTGGCAACAGCTTCCAGGCGATCGGCGCGGGTAGCAGGCATTCTCTTCGGGCGTTTCAGTCCGGGCTCACAGTGGTGAGGCACTGCGGGGACGCGGGAGAGGGCTGGTTGCTCAGGCCCGGGCTCGGAGGCAGGTCCGGAAGGACAGAGAGGGTCATGGAAGATCAGCTCGGGTCCAATTGGAGAGAGAGCTCCGGCCAACAATGCCTCAGCCAAGGAACATCCCCAGATCAACATGCACGGCGAAGAGCAGGGAGCTCAGGGCAACGATCCCGGTACAGACCTGCAACAGGGAGCTGCCACTGAATGCCTTCCGCCGCCTTGCGTGTGGAGCTGAGCGCGGAGAGCGTAAAACTGCGCATGAGCTGGTCAGGAGTGCGGCGGCGATGAGTACCGCCAGGCTCAACATGACGCCCACGAAGATACACCAACGTTTAGTAACATTCTCGTCCACCTTTCCGTTTCCACCCTTGTACATTGGACGAAATGTCCTCAGCGAGTCTATCGTCAACTGTTGACAATTACTAGAGGGAAAACAGATTTACTCGATTCTCGATGCCGCGCAGCACGGACCGGACGGCAGCAGCTCTGATGCCGCCCGGGTTTCCTTGAACGAGGTGGTCTCCGGAGTGTTTGGAGCTAGGCCCGAGGCGTTTTTAGGGCCTTCTCTTCCCTCTGTGCGGTGAGATCGTCAACGGCCGATTGCATGTGCCGCTTGATGGCCTTGAGGAGCCCTGCTTTGTTGCCCGCCGCAAGGAGATCCAGCAGGTTCTGGTGTTCCTCCACCAGGGCGTCTACGCGGGGATAGGCCACTTCCAGGTTGAGGATGCACATTCTCGATTCCGCTGCCAGGGTCTGGTAAATCCGGATCAGCCGCGAGTTGCCTGTGCCGGACACGAAGGCGGTGTGGAATTGCATGTCCAGCCGGGCAATTGCCTGCCAGTCTGATACAGCAACCTGCTTTGCCATGTCTTCGATGATGCCCGTCAGGATCTGGCAGGTGTCCTTTATCCGTTCCGCGCCGGCGGCCAGCAATGCCTCAGCAGCCGTTGTTTCCACAGCTTCGCGTACCGCATAGATTTCCTTGATGTCGTCGTTGGAGAGCTCCAGGACGAACACCCCCCGGTTGCGATGGCTGACGAGGAGCCCCTCCTGGGACAGCCGCTGCAGTGCCTCACGGACCGGGCCCCTGGAGGAATGCAACTGGCCTGCCAGGACAGATTCATTGATCTGCTCACCTGGGCGGAAGATTCCCTGGACAATCTGTTCCCGCAACTGATCAGCGATCAGCTGCGCGGTGGGTCTTCCTTCCAGTGCAAACAGTCCCTCAGGTGCCGCCATTGCTATCCCCTCACTTCATTCTTGGGCTATTACCTTCATAGACAGTATTGGACTCGGAGCCCTACACGCAGCATCAGGCGCGAGGCTTGGCAGAATCACTTTTCTGAAGCGCTCCTGTCATGTCCCCCTGAACCGTTGGGGTCTCACGAACTCGAGGCCCTCAAAGGTCCGCTTGCCCAACGCCTCGTTTGCTGCGATCTGGCCGTAGCCGGTAGCCATTTTGAAGCCCGCTCCGGAGAACCCGGTGGCGCAGTAGATTCTGCTCTCTTGGTTCAGCGGGCCGAGCAGGGGATTCCCGTCGGCTGTATAGAGGTCCGGAAAGGCGTCGGAGCGGACGATGTTGGGGAAGAGGCCAGGGAAGAACTCCGTGACGGTTTCGGTGGTCTCTGTGATTTCTGCCTGGGTCAGTTCTCTGGGTACTGCGTCAGCGACCGGGGTTGCTCCGCCGCGGCCATCGAGGGTCGCCTTGACGGTTGCACCATCGACGCTTGGAGCCCCGTACATGGACTGGTCACCGGAGATTCTGATGAAGATGGGGAACCGTTCCGGGGAAAATTCCACTGGATCCCGGGCGACGAACCAGGTCAGGAAAATCCGTTTGGGCTGAGTGGCCTTTTGCAGGTAGTCCGGCATGAGCTTCCCGGACCACCCGCCGGAGGAGATGATGACGTTCTCGAAAGTCCAGGACTTCCCGCCTGAGGTGATGATGACGCCGTCGGCCGTGTCGGTGATGCTGTCGATGGGCGTGTTGGTGTGGATCGTTGCGCCGTTCGCATTGGCTGCGGCGATGGCGGCAGTGACTGCCCGGTCCGTGCGCAAGGCACCGCCATAAGGGTCGTGGACGGCGACGTCATCAGCGCGGAGGTTGTGCTGCGGGTAGCGTTCGGCCATCTCCTCGCGGCTGAGGATTCCGTGCTCAGCCCGGTTGATCCTGGTGGTTTCCAGCAGCTTGGGGATGTAGGGGCCGTCCGTGGTGCCGATGGAGAGTCCGCCGCACCTTGTAAGGATGTTCTGGCCGGTCTCCGCCTCAAGTTCGGCCCAGAGATCGCGTGACCGCTGCAGGATGGGGTAGTAGTCCGGCACCCCGCGGTAGAGCATGCGGAAGAGCCTGGTGTCGCCGCCAACGGCACTGCGGGCATGGGCGGGTACTTGGGCTTCGAAGCCGACGACGGAATCGGACAGGCGCGAGGCCTGCCAGAGCGCCATGGAACCGATGCTGCCCAGGCCGATGACGGCGAGTTGTCCGTCCACTAGAGCACCTTGTCCATTAGAGCACCTTGTCCAGAAAGGCCTGGGTGCGGGCTTCCTTGGGGTCGGCGAGAACTTCACGGGCGTCGCCGCGTTCCACAACAAAACCGTCGTCCATGAAGATCAGCGAATCGGCCACTTCGCGGGCGAAGCCCATTTCGTGGGTGACCACCACCATGGTCATGCCCTTCTTCGCGAGCTCCTTCATGACGGCGAGCACCTCGCCCACTTTTTCGGGATCCAGTGCGCTGGTGGGCTCATCAAACAAGATGATGCTGGGTTCCATTGCAAGCGACCTGGCCATCGCTACCCGTTGCTGCTGGCCGCCGGAGAGCTGCGCGGGAAAGTAATCTCCAAACCCGCTCAGTCCGACACTTGTGAGCAGTTGATGGGCCTGCTTGGCGGCTTCCTGCCTGTCGCCGCGCTTCACCAGGACCGGCCCGGACATGATGTTTTCCTGGGCGGTCATGTTCGGGAACAGGTTGAACTGCTGGAAGACCATGCCCACCCTGGTGCGCTGCTCAGCCAGCTTCTTGCGGCTCACGGCGTGGTAGGCGTGTGCCGTCTCGAAATACCCGAAGTCCTCGCCATTGACCTTCAGGACGCCGGAATCCACCGTCTCCAGGCCGTTGATGCAGCGTAGCAGCGTCGATTTACCGGAACCACTGGGTCCGATGATGCAGCAGATCTCGCCACTGGCTATTTCCAGGTCGATGTCGTTCAAGACTGTCTTGGCGCCGAAGGACTTCCGGATTCCCCGGCCAAGAATCGTTCCGTCGTCGCTCATCGGGCAATACCTTCCTGGTCAGTGAGCACAACGGGTTTGGCCTTCCGGGGAAGCCTCGAGGTTGCCCGGGAGTATTTCTGTTCGAGCTTGGACTGCGGGTAGCTCAGCAGAAGCGTCATCACGAGGTACCAGAGGCTGGCGACAATCAGCAGCGGAATGGTCTCGTAGGTGCGGGCGTAGATGAGCTGAGCGCTTTGAAGCAGTTCCGCGACGCCCAGGACACTGACGAGCGAGGTTTCCTTGAACATCCCGATGACCTGGTTTCCGGTGGCCGGGATGATCGAGGGCATAGCTTGGGGAATGATGACCTTGCGCATCTTCATGGAGCCGCTCATGCCCAGAGAATCTGCTGCTTCAATTTGGCCCTTGCCGACGGCGGAGAACCCGCCACGGATGATCTCGGCCATGTACGCGGCCTCATTCAGGGTCAGGCCCACCAGCGCCGCCGTGATGGGCGCCATAAGCGTATTCATATCGATTGCTGTACTGATGTCGGTAAACGGAATTCCGATCGACAGGTTCGGGTAGAGCGCAGCAACGTTGAACCAGAAAATCAGCTGCACCAGGACAGGCGTACCGCGGAAAATGGTGATGTAAACGCCCGCCGTGGCTGCAATCGGTTTGATGCTGGAGGACCTCATGATCGCCAGCGCCAGCCCGAGGAGGGTTCCGAGGGCCATGCTGGCCACTGTCAGGAAGATGGTGAGCATGAGCCCGCGGATGATTGTTTCATGGGTAAAGTACCGGGCCACCACACCCCACTTGAAGTTGGGGTTGGTTGATACGGAGATCAGGATGCCCAGCCCTACGAGGGTGGACAGCACCCATGCGATGTACTCGAAGGTACTTCGACGCCTTAGCCGGGGTTTGAGGGCCGGGTCCATGGCACCCGTGAATGTCTCATTTGATTGACGAACTATTTTCAACACGAGCGTCCCTCTAGTTGAGCTTGGCTTCGGTTATGGCGCCTTCTTCAAGGCCCCAGTTGGCGAGTGACTTCTTGTATTCGGGGCTGTCAAGAACGGACTGAACAGCGGCTTGCAAGGCGGGCGTCAATGGCGAGTTCTTTTTCAGAGCAACGGCAACCACATGATCCGAACGGGTGTCCACCTGTGGAGTGAGAACAGTGAAAGTATTCGGCTGCTGCTCGTCTGCCCAGACGAGTGAAACGGTGTCGTACAAGATGCCGTCAACGCGCTTGGAGGCCAGCTGCGTCAGGGCCTCCTGGATGTTGGGAAGCGTTGTTCCATTGATGGCAGGCTTGCCCTTCTCCTCGCAGGTCCACTTCGAGACGTTCGGCAGGTGCTTCAGCTGGGCGTTTGAGCCCTTGGTGACAGCAATGTTCCGGCCGCACATATCGTCGTTGCTGATGTTGAGGGGATTACCGTGGGCAACTGCGACAGAAAGTCCTCCGTTGAAGTAGTCGATCATGTCCAGGACTTTCAGGCGCTCCTCCGAGGGGGACATTGTGGTGGCGGTGAAGTCATAGCGGCCGCCGTCGATACCGGGAATGATCGTGTCGAACGCGGTGTTCTCGAACTTCAGCTTCAGTCCAAGCTTCTTGGCAATCAGGCGCGCCATATCCGGGTTCAGCCCGATAGGGGTGGTGTTGTCATCAGCCAGGAATGTCGTCGGCGGGTAGTGCAGATCCATTGCCACCGTCACCTCTCCCTCGTCCTTGAAGGACTGCGGCAGGAGCTTGACGGCGGCCTCGTCAGGCTGGACCCCTTCTGAGATATCGGCGGTGTTCGAGGTCTTGGAGCCGTTACCACCGGGGTCGTTGCTGGCGCTCGGGCCGCATGCGCTGAGTACCATCAAGGCTGTCGCTGCTGCAGCTAAAGCCCTGACTTTGTTTCTGGGTTTCATGCTTACCTCCTTTGCACGTCCCCCTGCCGCTCTGTAGTTACAATGCAACCACCCAAATAGCACATCGTCGACAGTTCACATGATCTTTCTTTGCGGGATCTCCTTGGGGGTGGCCAGTAAGCAAAGAGAAGGCCAGATCCGGTGGATCTGGCCTTCTCGCGGATGGAATTGTGCCGGAGGCTTAGACGGTGCTTTCCTGATCTTCTGCGGACGACGTGAGATCCTCAACGGCCTTTTGCATGTGCCGTGCGATGGCATCGTGGAGGGCTTCCCTATCGCCGGCCGCCAGGAGATCCAGAAGGTTCTGGTGTTCCTGGACCAGAACGTCGATCCTGGGGTAGGCGACGGCGAGATTGAGGATACACATCCTCGACTCCGCTGCGAGGGTCTCGTAAATGCGGATGAGGCGGGTGTTGCCTGCGCCGGACACGAAGGCGGTGTGGAACTGCATATCCAGCCGCGCAATTGCCTGCCAGTCCGATACCGCTACCTGCTTGGCCATGTCTTCGATGACTGATGTCAAGACCTGGCAGGTGTCGTCCACCTGGTCCTGGCCCGCATCCAGCAGTGCGTCCGCAGCGGTTGTTTCCACAGCCTCGCGCACCGCGTAGATCTCCCTGATGTCGTCAATGGCAAGCTCCAGGACGAACACTCCCCGGTTCCTGCGGCTGACCAAGATCCCCTCCTGACACAGCCGCTGCAACGCCTCACGGACTGGTCCCCGTGACGTGTTGAGCTGGCTTGCAAGGACAGATTCATTGATCTGTTCTCCCGGACGGAACATCCCCTGGACAATTTGTTCGCGCAGTTGGTCTGCGATCAGCTGCGCTGTGGGTCTTCCCTCCAGTGCAAACAGTGCTCCTGGTGCCGCCATTGACATCCCCCTCGTCTCACTTTTCGGCATTACTGCATAATTTCTAGATTGCTATTGCGGTGTATTTGTATTCAAGGAATTCCTCGATGCCGATCTTTCCGCCTTCGCGTCCGAGTCCGGATTGCTTGATGCCGCCGAAGGGGGCGATCGGGTTGGAGACGAGGCCGGTGTTGATGCCGACCATTCCGACTTCGAGTTCGGCGGAGAACCGCAGGGCCTTGGCGGTGCTTTCGGTGAACACATAGCCCACCAGGCCCCATTCGGTGTCGTTGGCCACGCGCAGCACCTCGTCTTCGCTATCGAAGGTGGTGATCGCGGCTACGGGCCCGAAGATCTCAGTGTTCATCAGGTCCGCGTCCAGGCTCACCTCGGTCAGGACGGTGGGGGTGTAGAAGTAGCCGGGACCTTCGGGACGGTTCCCGCCGGTGAGGACGCTGGCGCCCTTGGCCACGGCGTCGGCGACGAGGCTTTCGACCTTGTCCAGGCCCTTCTGCTCGATCAGGGGGCCGACGTCGGTTCCGGCCAGGGCGCCGTTGCCGACCTGCAGTTCGGACATTTTCTTGGCGAACTTCTCGCTGAATTCGGTGACCACTGAGCGGTGCACGAAGAAGCGGTTCGCTGCGGTGCACGCTTCACCCATGTTCCGCATCTTGGCCTTCATGGCCCCGTCGACGGCCTTCTCGATGTCGGCGTCGGCCAGGACGATGAACGGGGCGTTGCCGCCCAGTTCCATCGACGAGCGCATCACGTTCTCCGCCGCCTGCTTCAGCAGGATCTTCCCCACCCCGGTGGAGCCGGTGAAGCTGATCTTGCGGGCGATGCCGCTGGCGGTCCAGTTCTCCACCACGGGGGCGGCGCTGGCGGTGGTCACGACGTTCAGCACACCGTCCGGCAGGCCCGCCTGGCGGAAAATGTCCACCAGGGCAAGGGAAGTCAGCGGGGTCAGTTCGGCAGGTTTGAACACCATGGTGCAGCCGGCCGCGACCGCGGGGGCGATCTTGCGCGCCCCCATGGCCAGCGGGAAGTTCCACGGGGTCACCAGCACCGAGGGACCCACGGGTTCCTTGGTGATCATAATCCGGGTGTTGCCGTCCACCGAGGTGGTGTTGTCCCCGCCGATCCGGACAGCCTCTTCCGAGAACCAGCGGAGCATCTCGGCCCCGTACACCACCTCACCCTTCGCCTCGGCCAGCGGCTTGCCCATCTCAGCGGTCATGATCGCAGCCAACCGGTCGGTGTTGGCAATGACCAGCTCAAAGGCACGGCGCAGGATGTCCGCCCGTTCCCGCGGCGTGGACTTGCCCCACGCTGCCTGGGCGCGGCCCGCTGCCTGGATGGCCAGGGCAGCATCTTCGGGACCACCATCGGCGACGTGGGCAATGACTTCATTTGTGGCCGGATTCTCAACAGGGAACGTCGCCCCGCTGCTGGCCTTCTGCCAGGCGCCATCTATGAACAGGTCGGTGTAGAGGGTACTGGAATCAAATGAAGTGCTCATGTCACGCTTTCAATGATGGAAGGGAAGGATTAGGAGGTGGCCGTCTTCAGCGCCTGCGTGAACCTGGTCAGGCCGGCCTGGATCTCGTCGCTGGTGACGTTCAGCGCCGGGATGATGCGGACCACGTTGCCGTGGGGTCCGCAGGTGAGGAGGAGAAGCTCTTCCTTGATGGCTGCCTGCTGGACGGCCAGTGCTGTAGCAGCGTCAGGCGTGTTGTCTGCAGCGGTGAATTCGACACCTTGCATGAGGCCGCGGCCGCGGACATTGCCGATTCCGGTGAATTCTGTCTTGAGCAGGTCAAGTCCTGCGCGCAGTTCGTCGCCCCGGAGCAAGGCATTCTGGACGAGGTTCTCGCGCTCGATGACGCCGAGGGTTGCGACACCGGCAGCGGCGGCGACGGCGTTTCCGCCGTAGGTGCCGCCCTGTGAACCTGCCCAGGCTTTGCCCATCAGCTCGGTGGAGGCTGCGATGGCCGAGATGGGGAAGCCGCTGGCGAGTCCCTTCGCCGTGATGACCACGTCAGGGGTGATGCCTGCCCAATCGTGGCCCCAGAACTTTCCGGTGCGTCCGACGCCGGCCTGGACCTCGTCCAGGATGAGTACGATGCCATGGCGGTCAGCGCGCTCCCGCAGTCCCTGCAGGAAGGCGGGGGGAGTGGGGATGTACCCGCCGTCGCCAAGGACCGGTTCGATGATGAAACCTGCAGTGTCTGCAGGGCTGCTGATGCTTAGGAGCAGGTGGTCCAGTTCCTTCAGCGCGAAGTTGACGGCGGTTTCCTCATCCCAGCCGTACCGGTAGGAGTGCGGGAAGGGTGAGATGTGCACTCCACCCATGAGGGGGGAGAAGCCTGAGCGGAATTTCGTGCCGGCAGTGGTGAGCGACGCGGCTCCCACTGTGCGGCCGTGGAAGCCGCCGTGGAAGGAGATGATGTTGGGGCGCCCGGTGGCCATGCGTGCCAGGCGTACTGAAGCTTCCACTGCCTCGGAGCCGGACGTTGCGTAGAAAACGCTGTCCAGCCCCGAGGGCAGGAACTCTCCCAGTTTCTCGGTGAGCTCAAGCAAGGGCTTGTGCATCACAGTGGTGTACTGGGCATGGACAATCTTGCCCACCTGCTCGCGTGCTGCCGCTACGACGTCGGGGTGGCAGTGACCCGTGCTGGTGACACCGATTCCAGTGGTGAAATCGAGGTACTTTTTGCCGTCGGTCGCGTGGATCCAGCTGCCAAGGGCATGGTCTACGACGACCGGGGTAGCTTGCTTGAGGAGGGGACTGAGAGTTGCCATGGCTTCATACTTTCGTAGGGGTTGTAGATTGTCAACAATTAGCGGAGTGATCCGCGTCAAACACTTGTTGGACGACTAGAGCTCGTCTTGAAGCGTTCAGGCCTGACGAAAGCCAGGCCATCAAAGGTCCGCTTGCCCAAGGCTTCGTTTGCGGCGATCTCTCCGTAACCCGTAGCCATTTTGAAGCCCCCGCCGGAAAATCCTGTGGCGAGGTAGATTTTGCTCTGCTCATTCAGGTGCCCGAGCAGGGGATTGCCGTCTTTGGTGTAGAGATCAGGGAAGGCATCGGAGCGGACGATGTTGGGGAACAGCCCGGGGAAGAACTCCGTGACCGTCTCCATGGTTTCCGAGATCTCCGCGGCTGTTAGTTCCCTGACGACGGAATCTGGTCCGGACGCCTGTTCCGATCTGCCATCCAGGGTCGCTTTCACGGTAACGCCGTCAACAGCCGGCGCCCCGTACATGGAGCGGTCCCCGGAGATCCGGATGAAGATCGGGAACTTTTCCGGCGAGAAATCTGCTGCGTCCCGGGCAACGAACCAGGAAAGATAATTCCGGCGTGTTTCGCTTGCTGCCTTGAGGTAGTCGGGCATCAGGCGCTGGGACCAGCCGCCGGAGGAGACGATGACGTTCTCGAAGGTCCAGGACTTCCCGCCTGAGGTGATGACGACGCCGTCGGCGGTTTCGGTGATGCTGTCGATCGGGGTGTTGCTGTGGACTGTCGCGCCGTTGGCCTGGGCCGCAGCAACTGCCGCCGTGACCGCACGGTCGGTGCGCAGGGCGCCGCCGTTGGGGTCGTAGACGGCGATGTCGTCCGGGCGGAGGTTGTGCTGGGGGTAGCGTTCGGCCATTTCTTCGCGGCTGAGGATCTGGTGCTCGGCGCCGTTCGCCCTGGTGGTTGCGAGCAGGCTTGGGATGTAGGGCCCATCTTTGGTACCGATGGAGAGTCCACCGCAGCGGGTCAGAATGCTCTGGCCCGTTTCGGCTTCGAGCTCCGCCCAGAGGCTGCGGGAGCGCTTGAGGATGGGGTAGAAGTCAGGGACTCCGCGGTAGAGCATGCGGAAGAGCCTGGTGTCGCCGCCCACGGCGCTGCGGCCGTGGGCGGGAGCATGGGCTTCGAATCCCGTGACGGAGTCGGACAGCCGGGAGGCCTGCCAGAGCGCCATGGAACCGATGCTGCCCAGGCCGATGACGGCGAGTTTTCCATCCACGGTTAGAGCACCTGCTGCAGGAACGCCTGGGTGCGGGGTTCCTGGGGGTTGGAGAGGACTTCGCGGGCGTCGCCGCGTTCGACGACGTAGCCGTCGTCCATGAAGATCAGCGAGTCGGCCACTTCGCGGGCGAAGCCCATCTCATGGGTGACCACCACCATGGTCATGCCCTTCTTCGCGAGGTCCTTCATAACGGCCAGGACTTCGCCGACCTTTTCCGGGTCCAGTGCGGAGGTGGGTTCGTCAAAGAGCATGATCTCCGGATCCATCGCAAGGGACCGGGCGATCGCGACGCGCTGCTGCTGCCCGCCGGAGAGCTGGGCCGGGTAGTAGTCCCCGAACCCGGCCAGACCCACACTGGCAAGCAGTTCCTGGGCCCGCTTGGCCGCCTGTTTCTTATCTGCGCCCTTGACCAGGACAGGTCCGGACATGACGTTTTCCAGGGCGGTCATGTTCGGAAACAGGTTGAACGACTGGAACACCATCCCCACCCTGGTGCGCTGCTCGGCGAGCTTCTTGGGGCTATGTGCGTGGTAGGCGTGCGCGGTCTCGTAGTAGCCGAAGTCCTCGCCGTTGACTTTCAGCACACCCGAGTCGACGGTCTCCAGGCCGTTGATGCAGCGCAGGATGGTGGACTTCCCCGAGCCGCTGGGGCCGATGATGCAGCAGATCTCTCCGCTGGCGATGTCCAGGTTGATGTCTTTCAGGACGGTTTTGGGTCCGAAAGACTTCCGGATTTTCTGGGCAAGTATCGTGCCGTCTTTGCTCATCGGAGGGTACCTTCCGGTTCTGTCAGCACAACCTTCTTCGCCTTCCGGGGAAGCCGGGAGGTTGCGCGGGAGTATTTCTGCTCAAGCTTGGACTGCGGGTAGCTCAGCAGAAGCGTCATCACGAGGTACCAGAGGCTGGCCACGAGCAGCAGCGGGATGGTCTCGTAGGTGCGGGCGTAGATGAGCTGGGCGCTTTGGAGCAGTTCCGCGACGCCGAGCACACTGACGAGGGAGGTTCCCTTGAACATGCCGATCACCTGGTTACCGGTGGCCGGGATGATCGAGGGCATCGCCTGCGGGATGATGACCTTGCGCATCCTGGTACCGGCGCTCATCCCGAGCGAGTCTGCGGCCTCGATCTGGCCCTTGCCCACCGAGGAGAACCCGCCACGGATGATCTCGGCCATGTAGGCGGCCTCGTTCAGGGTCAGGCCCACCAGGGCTGCGGTGATGGGTGCCATCAGGGCGTTCGTGTCGATCGCGGTGCCGATGTTCGTGAACGGGATCCCGATCGTCAGGTTCGGGTACAGCGCGGAGATGTTGAACCAGAAGATCAGCTGCACCAGGACCGGTGTGCCGCGGAAAAGCGTGATGTAGATATTTGCGGCGATGGAAATCGGCTTCACATGGGATGAGCGCATGATCGCCAGGCCCAGCCCCAGCAGCGTTCCCAGGGCCATGCTGGCAAGGGTGAGGAAGATGGTGAGCATCAGCCCACGGAGGATGGATTCATGCGTGAAGTACTGGGCGACCACGCCCCACTTGAAGTTGGGGTTGGTCAGGACCGAGACAAGGATCCCGACGCCAGCGAGAATGCTGAGGACCCATCCCGCGTACTCGCCGGGAGTCCGAAGCCGAATCCGTGGCTTGAGCGCTGCTTCAATGCTACTCATCGTCGCTTCCTTTCCTTTATTAGTAGCTGTGACCATGGAGGCCTCCCGCTAGTTCAGCTTGGCATCGGTGATGGCCCCGGACTCGAGACCCCAGTTCTCGAGGGACTCCTTGTACTCGGGAGTTTCAAGGACGGACTGCATGGCCTTCTGCAGGGCCGGGGTCAGTGCAGAGTTCTTCTTAACGCCAATGGCAGTCACGTCACTGTTGCCGACGTTAACCCGGCCGATGATGGTGAATGAGCCCGGCTGCTGCTTCTCGGCCCATCCGAGCGAGGTGGTGTCGTAGAGGACGCCGTCGATCCGCTTGGAGTGCAGCTGGGTCAGGGCCTCCTGAACGTTGGGCAGCGTCACAGCGTTGATCGCCGGCTGTCCCTTGGAGGTGCAGGTCTGCTCGTTGAGGGCAGGGAGGCGCTTGAGCTGGCCGGTGGAGCCCTGGGTGACGGCGATGTTCTTGCCGCACAGGGTCTCGACGGTTAGCTTCAGCGGGTTCCCGGCAGCTGCGGCCACTGACGTGCCGGCCTTGAAGTAGTCGATCATGTCGAGGACCTTGAGCCGCTCTTCGGTCTTGGACATGGTGGTAGCGGTGAAATCGAAGCGGCCACCGTCGAGGCCTGGGACGATCGTGTCGAACTTCGTGTCCACGAACTTCAGCCTCAGATCAAGCTTCTTCGCAAGGAGCCGGGCGACGTCCGGGTTGAGGCCGATCGGGGTGGTGTTATCCTCAGCGAGGAAGGTGGTGGGCGGGTAGTGCAGGTCCATTGCGACCGTGAGCTCGCCCTTGTCCTTGTAGGACTGTGGCAACAAGGCAACCGCCGCGGCGTCCGGCTGGATGCCCTCCGAGACGTCAGTCGTGTTTGAGGTCTTTGACTTTGTGTCTTCAGAGGCCGGGGTGCCGGTGGCAGTGCCGCCACAGGCGCTTAGGGCGAATACGACGGCGAGCCCTGCGGCTGCGGTCTGAACTTTGTTGATGGTCTTCATGGTGCTTCCCTTCGAATGGTTCAGCTGAAAGTGATCTGCTGAAATGGGGGCATTCTTTTCCAGGACTTTCCGTGTCGGGATCCCTTGCTGCAGGATCTCCCGGGCGGTGCTGGTGGTTCTTGCTACATGCGGTTGTGATCAGGATCTCGTTCCGCATCTAAAGCAATGCAACAGTCAGAATCGCTGATTGTCAACAATTGACGATAAAAAAATTCAGTATTTCTCTCGTCTCGTGCTACTTGCGAAAGGATCTCAAAAAGAACTGTTGACAATCTACAATTGCGGATCTAGAGTCGAGAACAGCCGGCAAAGAAGCCCTGACGAACCCCAGGAACACGCTGGTGCAGACTTACAGGAAGGCGGCAGGCCATACATCCGGGCCTCCCGTTCAAGACTCAATGAAACGGACGAATCATGGCAGACACCAACTCCCGGCCGAAGTACATCTCTTTTGATATCTACGGCACGCTGATCAACTTCGACATTGACCCCACCACCCGTCGCCTGCTTGATGGCCGCATCTCTGAAGAGCAGTGGCCTACCTTCAAGAAGCAGTTCCGCGGTTACCGGTTCGACGAGGTCTGCGGCGATTACAAGCCCTACGAGGCTATCCTTCAGGATTCCTTTGACCGGGTATGCAAGCGCTGGGGCATCGGACCGACCGAAGGCGCCGGCGCAGCGTTCGCTGACGCTGTACGCGGCTGGGTTGCCCACGAAGACGTGCCAGCTCCGCTGAAGCTCATGGGCGACAACTACAAGCTGGTGGCTCTGTCCAACGCGGACACCAGCTTCCTTGACATCAGCATTCCCAAGCTCGGCGCTGAGTTCCACGCTGTGTTTACCGCTGAGCAGGCCCAGGCCTACAAGCCGCGGTACCAGGCCTTCGAGTACATGCTCGATACCCTGAACGCCAAGCCGGAGGACTTCCTGCACATCTCCTCGCACACCCGCTACGACATGCACCCGATGCACGACATGGGCTTCCGTAACCTCTGGATGCTGGACCGTGGCTATGACCCCATTGGCCCGGGCTATGACCTGAACACTGCCAAGTCCCTGGACGAGATCAACAAACACCTCGGTCTCTAAACCGGCTTCGAGGCGAAAGGTCAAACCGTGAAACTCATTCCTTACTGGCTGGATACAGCCGAAGCATCCGGAGACTACCGGCAGACACCGGTACCGGAGAATGTCGACGTCGCCATCATCGGTGCCGGATTTACCGGGCTGTCAGCGGCTCTGGAATTTGCCAAGCAAGGCGCGAGCGTTGCCGTTTTCGAACGCCACACCGTGGGGTGGGGCGCTTCGGGACGCAACGGGGGAATGGCGACTACCGGGTTGGCCATCAGCTTCAGCACGGCGGTCAAGCGCTACGGCGCCACGCGTGCCGTGGAGATGTTCCAGGAATACAACGACGCCATCGACACCATCGAAAAACTGGTGCATGACAATGGCATCGACTGCGACTACAACCGCTTTGGAAAGCTCTCGCTGGCCTTCCATAAGTCCCACTACGAGGGTTTCCTGAAGTCGCAGGAAAAGCTGGCCAAACTGGCCGACCACCATGTCACCGTGATCCCCAAGTCCGAGATCCACAGTGAAATCGGAACGGACTTCTACCAGGGCGCGATGGTTGATCCGCTCGGGGCTGGCCTCCACGTGGGCAAGTTCGTGCATGGTCTAGCCGGAGTGGCTGTTGCAGCCGGAGCCGATATTTGCGAGAACGCTGCGGTGACCGAGCTGAAGAAGGTCTCCGGTACTGTGCATGACGTGCACACCACCCGGGGCATTACCCGCGCGAAGCAGGTGCTGGTGGCCACCAGCGGCTACACGGGCAACGTCACGCCGTGGCTGCAGCGCAGGGTTATCCCGGTGGGAAGCTTCATCATTGTCACTGACCCGCTGCCCGAAGACGTGGTCAACCGTATCCTGCCCAACCGTCGCCAGGCATCGGACAGCAAGATGCTGACCTACTACTTCCGCATCACCCCGGACAACAGGCTGCTGTTCGGTGGCCGTGCCCGGTTTGCTCTGTCCAGCCCGGATTCGGACGTCAAGAGCGCCGAGATCCTCCGCAAGGCCATGCTCGAACTCTTCCCGTACCTCTCCAACGCCAAGGTGGACTACATCTGGGGCGGACTGGTGGACCTCTCCATGGACCAGATGGTGCATGCAGGCCAGCACGATGGGCTCTTCTACTCACTCTGCTACAGCGGACACGGTGTGCAGATGGCAGCGCACATGGGTAAGCGGATGGCCCATTACATGGCCGGCGACAAGTCCGCGAACGTGTGGGAAGACTTGAAGAATCCTCCCGTCCCTGGACACTTCGGCCCGCCATGGTTCCTGCCCTTAATCGGCGCAGCAGCAAAAATAATCGACCGAGTCAAGTAGACGTTTCTCACCTCCAGGCAAGATAAGGGTCCCCATGTCATCACCAACTGTCGCTGAAGCGCGCCCAAAAACTACAGAGGAATCTGCCTACAGGCGTGCACGATTTGCCAACCTGCCAGGGGGAGCTTTTTTCGAAGGTCAGTGGCAGACCTCCGAGTTGACCCTGGAGGTGCGGGATCCTGAAGACGGTGTCCTGCTCGGCCGGGTGTGCACCTCCACGTCACAGGACGTGGAGCGTGCCACCTTGCACATCCACCGCCACCTTCAGGCGGACGAGTGGCCGCTCCGTTTGCGCCGGGAGGCGCTGGAGCGGGCGGTGGTGTTGTTGGGGCAGCAGGCTGAGCGGTTCGCCAACATCATTGCCGCTGAGAGCAGCAAGACGATCACCGAGGCGGAGCGTGAGGTGCGGCGTTGCGCGGAGACCTTGCGGCTTTCCGCCGCTGCTTCTGAGGAGCTCGCGGGGGAGACCCTGGGTTTTGAGGACAGTATGGCCGGGGCTGGCAAGATCGGCTGGTACAACCGGAAGCCGGTGGGGATTGTCGCGGCGATCACGCCGTTCAATGATCCGCTGAACCTCGTGGCGCACAAGCTGGGCCCGGCCATCATCGGCGGCAACGGGGTCCTGCTGAAGCCCTCGACCCGCACCCCGCTGGTGGGGCTGGCTTTTGTCCAGCTGCTGCTGGAGGCGGGTGTCCCGTCGGGACGGATCGCCGCGATCGTCACCGGCCCCGGCGTGTCCGAGGCTGTTGTCACTGACCCGCTGGTGGACCTGATTTCCTTCACCGGCGGCCCCGCGACCGCGGAACGGATCGCCGCGGCGGCCGGAGCGAAAAAGATCCTCTCCGAACTTGGCGGGAACAACGCCACGATCGTGTGCGCGGACGCTGACGCGCAGGCCGCGGCGAAGGCCATCGTGGCCGGCGCGTTCGGAGTGGCCGGGCAGAACTGCCTGTCCGTGCAGCGCGTTTACGTCCACACTTCCTTGTTCGATCAGGTCCTGGAGCTGGTCACGGCCGGGACGAGGGAGCTGCGCACGGGGCCGAAGCTTGACCGGGCCACCGACGTTGGCCCGCTGATCTCCGAAGCCGAAGCCCGGCGGGTAGAGGAATGGGTGGACGAAGCCACGGCCGCCGGCGCAACCGTCCACACCGGCGGGATCCGCCGGAACGCCTACTACGAACCGACCGTCCTGACCGATGTCCCCTCCGACGCCCGGGTCATCCGGGACGAGGTCTTCGGCCCGGTGGTCAGCATCCTGCCGTTCATCGAGGTCCCGGACGCCGTGTTCGAAGCGAACAACACCGAGTTCGGCCTCCAGGCCGGGGTCTTCACCCGGTCCATCGACCTGGCCCTGGCCATCGCCGAAAAGCTCCACGTCGGCGCCGTGGTCATCAACGAGACCAGCGACGTCCGGATCGACTCCATGCCCTTTGGCGGGTTCAAAAAATCAGGGGTAGGCCGTGAAGGGGTCCGCCACGCGGTCCGCGAAATGACAGAACCCAAAAACACCATCATCAACCTCGGCGAGTCACAGGCCCGCTGGCAGGTCCTCGGCGGCCTGACAGAAAGGACCACCCCATGACCAACGAAACCAGCAGCCACAGCATCGCGGTGATCGCCGGGGACGGTATCGGCAAAGAAGTTGTTCCCGCGGCCATCACCTGCCTGGAGCGGATCGCCTCGATCCACGGGCTGGACCTGGCGTTCACGTATTTTGACTGGGGGTCTGACTACTACGGCCGGCACGGGCGGATGATGCCCGTTGACGGGCTGGACCAGCTCGCCAAGCATGAGGCGATCTTCCTCGGCGCTGTCGGCTCACCCGAGGTCCCGGACACCGAATCGCTGTGGGGTCTGCTGATCCCGATCCGCCGGGAATTCCAGCAATACATCAACCTCCGCCCGGTCAAAACGCTCGACGGCGTGAAGTCACCACTCGCCGCGGCCAACCCGGTCGATATCCTGATCGTCCGGGAAAACAACGAGGGTGAATACTCAGAAGTCGGCGGCAGGATGTACCGTGGCCTGCCGCACGAAAGCGCCGTGCAGGAAACCATCTTCACCCGCCTGGGCGTCTCCCGCGCTGCCCGCTACGCCGCCACCCTCGCCGCTACCCGCACGGGCAGGCTGACGTCCGCGACCAAAAGCAACGGTATCGTGCACACCATGCCGTTCTGGGACGAAGTCGTCGCCGAAACCGTGGCCCAGTACCCGGGCGTGACTGTTACCCACGAACTTGTGGACGCCCTCGCCGCGCACCTGGTCCTGAAGCCCTGGACCCTTGACGTTATCGTCGCGTCCAACCTCTTCGGAGACATCCTCTCTGACCTGGGCAGCTCCGTGACCGGTTCCATCGGACTGGCACCGAGCGCGAACCTGAACCCCGAAGGGGACTTTCCCTCCCTCTTCGAACCCGTCCACGGCTCCGCCCCGGACATTGCCGGGAAGAACCTCGCCAACCCGGTAGGGCAGATCTGGTCAGGGGCAATGATGCTCGAACACCTCGGCCACCCCGACGCCGCAGCGCACCTTCAGGCAGCGTTCGAATCAGCGCTCCGCCACGGGCACGGCACCCGCGATATCGGCGGCACTTCAACCACCACCGAATTCACCCAAGCCATCCTGACCGCCATCGACGCCCTCATCCCGGTAACAGCATGACAACCGGCCAGAGCCCGACGACGGGTCCCGCCGGCGCAGGGCCCAGGCGGCCGGTCGTCGCGGCCCTCTACCGCGAGGCCCTCCCGGCACGCATCGCCGAAGTCCAGGAACTCGCAGAGGTCCGCCTCACCAAAGCCGATGGCCTCGCCGAAGCCATGGACGGCGCGGACGTGCTCTACCAGTGGCACTCCTTCTCACCCGCGCTGAAGGAGAACTGGGCCGCCGCGTCCACGCTGGAATGGATCCACGTCTCCGCCGCCGGCGTCAGCCAGCTCCTCTTCGACGAACTCGTCCACAGCAACGTCGTCTACACCAACTCCCGCGGAGTGCTCAGCCGGGCCATCGCCGAGTTCGCCCTGGGCTTCGTCCTGGACATGGCCAAGGACTCCCACGGGTCCTACCGTCTCCAGCAGGAACAGCGCTGGCAGCACCGGATCACCCGCAAAATCCAGGGCCAAACCGCCCTCGTGGTCGGCACAGGATCCATCGGCCGCGAAATCGCCCGCCTCTTCCGCGCCGTCGGCATGGAAGTCAGCGGAGCCGGAAGAACAACCCGGCCAGGAGACGCGGACTTCGACGTCATCCACTCCTCCCGGGACCTGGCCCGCGTCGCAGGAGACTACGACTACCTCGTCCTCGCCGCGCCGCTGACCGCCGACACCACCGGCCTCGCAGGCGCCGACGTGCTCGCAGCGATGAAACCCTCAGCCCGGCTCATCAACGTAGGCCGCGGCCAGCTCGTGGACACCGCAGCCCTGACCCACGCGCTGGCCACCGGCTCGATCGCCGGCGCCGCCCTGGACGTTGTGGACCCCGAACCGCTCCCCGCCGGACATCCGCTCTGGAGCATGGAGAACGTCATCATCACCCCGCACATGAGCGGCGACACCGAAGACTACCTCGATGACCTCGGCCAGCTCTTCGTGGACAACCTCAAACGCTATTGCAACAACGAACCACTGGAAAACATCGTGGACAAACAACTCGGATTCGTCCCCGCACCCTGACCGGTGCCTCATACAGGCAGCTAAGCATTTCGGCGTAGGCGCTCCTGCTCCACAAGTTCGGCCAGCCACGGCCGGTGCCCTTGGTGGAACAACATCCCTTCCGGCAGGTTCTGGATTTTCGGCACAGAATTGGCGATGTCGATGGTGATGCGGCCACCCGCCAGGGGAGCATTGGTGATGTGAAGGTGCCCGTAGGATTCCGGAATTACAGGATCCAGCCAGACTCCGCCGCGGGAAACGTGGGCGTCATAACGCATCAGGCTCGTCACCAGTTGGATTGGTGTTGTAGCTGCCCAGGCTTGGGGCGAGCATGCTGTCGGGTAGGGCACAGGTTCCGCGAACTGCTCCCGACTGAAGCCGCAAAACAGCTCCGGTAAGCGGCCGTCGGAATAGTCGGCCGCTTCCAGCAGGGCCGTGGACATTCGCTGTGCCTCCGCCACAAAGCCATACCGCAGCAGGCCCGCCTGGATGATGGCGTTGTCGTGTGGCCAGACTGAACCGTTGTGGTAGCTCGCAGGGTTGTAGGCACCCATGTCGCTCGCCAGTGTTCGGACGCCCCAGCCGCTGAACATTTCCGGGGACATTAGCCGCTCCACCACGAGCGGCGCCTTGTCCTCGTCCACGATGCCGTGCCACAGGCAGTGGCCCATGTTGGAGGCGCAGGCGTCGACCTGCCGCTTCTTGCCGTCGAGGGCTACAGCGTAATACCCCCGGTCAGGCATCCAGAATTGCTCGTTGAACCGCTTCTTGAACTCTGCAGCCTTATCGGCGAGTTCGGCCGCGAAGGTTTCGTCACCGGCGTCGTACGCCAGCCAGGAACGGGCCATGTACGCGTCGTAGACGTAGGCCTGCACCTCACAGAGGGCGATTGGCCCCTCGGCCATCTTGCCGTTTGCAAAGTTGATGCCGTCCCAGGAATCCTTCCAGCCCTGGTTGATCAGCCCCTGGGGGTTGAGGCGGTCGTACTCGACAAATCCGTCGCCGTCCTTGTCCCCATGGTCAGCGATCCACTCGAGCGCACGGTCTGCGTGAGGCAGCAGGGCGGCGATGGTATCGGGAGCAAACCCCCACCTGCTGACCGCTCCGAGCACAATGACGAACAGCGGCGTCGCGTCCACACTGCCGTAGTAGACGGACTTGCCTCCCAGGGACAAGCCGCTGGATACATCAAGCCGCACCTCGTGAAGGATCTTTCCCGGCTCCTCCTCGCTCATGGGATCCACCACGCTGCCTTGCCGGTCTGCCAGCGTCTGAAGCGTCCCCAGGGCCAGGGAAGGATCCACGGCCATCGCCATAATTGAGGCCCAGAGGGAGTCGCGGCCAAACAGCGTCATGAACCACGGTGCCCCGGCTGCCACCACCACGCGTTCGGGATGGTTCGGGTCCTCGATGCGCAAGGCACCCAGATCGTCATAGCTGCGCCGCAGCGTCCGCTCGATGGAGCGGTTTCCCATGTGCAGTTCGGGGATCTTCTCAACCCACTCGCGCCGCCTCAGGTCCCGGGGCGACAGCCCTTCCGCGTCAGTATGAACGAACGACGGCGGCGGAGGACTTGTTGCGTCGCTGCTGGGCACCACCGTGAGGACTGTGCTCCACTGCCCGTGCGGTGCCACGGTCACCCGGTAGGCCAAACCTTCCGGTGTGACCTCGGCTCCAGGAGCCTGCACCAGAATGCCCTTCCGGATGTCCTGCCAGACAGAGCGGATGGACAGCGTGTCTCCCTTAACCTCCCGGGTTTCTTTCCAGCGTCGTTGGATTCGCGCCTCTTTCACCTCAAAAAGGTCGGCAAAGTCTGCCTCAACCTCAACCCTGATCAGGCATTCCGCGGGTTCCACCGAATAGTTGCGGACTGTGACCTGCTCCTGGATGCCGGCGCCCACTTCTCGCAGCCGCTCCACGATGAGCGGGCTGTCGGCATACCCGTCCGCGCGGGGAATCCGGCCGGCGAGCAGGGCCCGGTATGGCTCCTTTGTCTCCGCCGCGAGGGGTTCAATTGCCTGGCCGTTTACCGTGAGGCGCCAGCCGGACAGGATCCGGGTATCGAGGTAGAAAGCGCCGTGCGGATGTTCTGGAAAAATGTCCCCGTTTGGCAGCGAGATACAGAAGGAAGATCCTTCTACCAAAGTGACCGTGGCCCCCAGAGGACCTGCCGCCGTGTCAGCATTCCATCCAGCCATCCTAGGCTCCTTCAACAGACTGGCACCAGCGAACGTTCGCCCCCGACCTGCCGGGGATCCTGCTGCTGAACCTGCTTGACGCATTCTTCAATCGACGCTACTCCCGCTTGCCCTCTGATGCCAGACCCCGACTGGCTGCTGCAAGGGAGTGCTCCAGTGGGGCGTTGAGATGGCTGCGCCAGTGATTCTGTGCCTGATGACGGGTTATCCGAATCCACCTGATCGTCAGAGGGGAGGGGCTGCAAAAAATAACTACCCTTATGACCTATCGTAGATTGTTGACAATTGCTAGGATGGAACCAAGCAGTTGCTCGGCTGGAGACCCCAGCTCGGGTGCGAAGAGCGAGTCCTGCGTCTTGTCACAGCCGGTTATCCTCCGGGTGGCGCACCCCTTTACCGCCAGCTCTCCCCAACTTCCCCCAGTACATGAGGTAATCCAATGTCAATTCATTCCTCCCTCTCAAAGACCAAACGTGTCAGGCGAGGCCTGGTACGGACACCCCCTCCCAAGCCAATAAAAGGTGAGGTTCTGCCGGTTCTGGAAGTCAGCAAGCTTGATGAAGCCCGACTTTCCAGTGCTGCAGTAAGAAAAGATCAGCCCCACGGCTTTTCTGTTGGTAACCGAGTGCTGTTTGAAGCAGATGGCTTCAAGGGCGCCGGCGTAATCGACGATGTCATGCATGACGGCTCGATTGTGTGGATCTGGCCCGACGACGGCATGGGTCGCAAAATGTTGTGCGTGGCTGATGCCGTAGTGATCACCTGCGAGGAGCCGGTCTTGTGATGCATTCAATCGGCCCCATGAAACAGCATGTTTCCCATCGAGTGAGCAACCGTGTTGAGGTGCTTGTCGGCGACGCAGAACAGCTGCATAACCTTCTCTCAGACGCGGAAGCTGCCCTTCTGCCGAGTGCCGTCATTGCAGGCACCGCAGGTGTACTGGTCACGCGCCACGGCCCTAACCGTTACACGGTTGCCCTTTGTGACTCTGTTCCTTTTGGTGAGACCCGCGAACTCGACGCAGGTTAACTCGTCAGTTCGCCTTGCCCGAGCATGCCCGGCCGGGAGCACCTCCCGCTCCTGAACGCTACTGCGCTGAACTCCCGAGGTAATTTCCCTTGTCACGAAGAGCCAAAGCGAGTAGATTGTTCAACAATATCTGTTGTTGAACAATAGTTAGTGGTTAGCAAGCTCACCCCCTCGATTGCCCTGTCCGCAAAGCTTAGAAACGCATAAGGACCCCTCATGAAGAAGCGAGAATTAGTCTCCATAGCCACGGACCGCTTGGCGGTTTCTGCAATGAAGTTTCAGCACCCGAAAATGAGTGGGGGAAACGGCGAACGGCACACCGCATTCGGATGGCCTGCGGGGCCGGCGGCGGATTTCATCGTCGGACTGTTCCCCGAGGATTCTGAGGAAATCAATGCGGCAGAAGACATCCGCAGGCTCTCATGGTGAGAGTAATCTGGGGGTAAGTGTCTGCAAGGTCTGGAAGGCCTATGAATATCGTAGCTCTGGCTCGACTGCACGGGATCTTCAACGTGCTCAACGGTTTGTGGCCACTCCTGCACATGCACAGTTTTGAAGCTGTCTTCGGTCCGAAGACGGACAAATGGCTCGTCCGTACTGTCGCAGGCCTGCTTCTGGTAAACGGCCTGGTGCAACTCCGGACTCATCCCGCAGGGCAAGGGGTCGAAGCGGCACGGTTTATTGGCCTGGGAACAGCAGCGACACTTGCGTCAATCGATCTTGCCTACGCCCCTCGCGGCCATATCAGCCGGATGTACCTTGTGGACGCAGCTGTGGAGCTTGCCTGGATCGTCATGTGGAGCCGCCGGAAGACCGCAAAAGTAGCTGACACTAAATAGTAAGCATGATTACTATTGGAGGACTGCAAGCAACTTCAAGGCGGCAATGATGCGAGCGATGGTGTATCGCGGTCCTTATAAGGTACGCGTGGAGGAAAAGGACCTTCCACGGATTGAGCATCCCAATGATGCGATAGTCCGTGTGTCACTGGGGGCCATTTGCGGTTCTGATCTGCACCTGTACCACGGGATGATGCCCGACACCCGGGTGGGAATGACCTTTGGGCACGAGTTCGTTGGAGTTGTCCACGAGATTGGGCCGTCGGTGCAGCACCTTAAAGCAGGCGACAAGGTGATGGTTCCCTTCAACGTCTACTGTGGCTCCTGCTACTTCTGCTCTCGGGGTCTCTACTCCAACTGCCACAACGTCAATCCCAACGCCACCGCGGTCGGCGGTATTTACGGCTACTCCCACACCTGTGGAGGGTACGACGGCGGCCAGGCGGAGTTTGTGCGCGTCCCCTTCGCCGACGTCGGGCCTTCCATCATTCCCGAGTGGATGGAGGAAGAAGATGCCGTCCTGCTGACTGACGCACTCGCCACCGGATACTTCGGCGCCCAGCTTGGCGACATCAGCGAAGGCGACACCGTCGTGGTATTCGGTGCAGGCCCGGTTGGCCTCTTTGCCGCCAAATCATCCTGGCTGATGGGCGCCGGGCGCGTCATCGTGATTGACCATCTCGAGTACCGGCTGGAAAAGGCCCGGACCTTCGCGCATGCCGAGACGTACAACTTTGTGGAGTACGACGACCTTGTGGTGCACCTGAAGAAGATCACAGAATACCTGGGGGCGGACGTCGCCATCGACGCAGTGGGTGCAGAAGCGGACGGAAACTTTACGCAGCACGTCACCTCCACCAAATTCAAGCTTCAGGGTGGCTCGCCGGTGGCGCTGAACTGGGCCATCGACTCGGTGCGCAAGGGCGGGACTGTGTCGGTAATGGGGGCCTACGGGCCGATGTTCAGCGCAGTCAAATTCGGAGACGCCGTAAACAAGGGCCTGACGCTCAGGATGAATCAGTGCCCGGTGAAGCGACAGTGGCCACGCCTGTTCGAGCACGTCCGCAACGGCTACCTCAAGCCAAGCGATATTGTGACCCACCGAATTCCGCTGGAGCATATCGCCGAGGGCTACCACATTTTTTCCGCCAAGCTCGATAACTGCATCAAGCCACTGATAATTCCGGGCGCCAGTTGAGAATGGAACTTTTGGATCGGGTGCTGGACTGATGTGCAAACCACGCTGAAAGGAGGACTTCATGCCGTACCTGGCAGCGAAGCCCGGTCAGGGAAAGTCGAGCGAGGAACTGCGGGCCACTATCCCGGGCTGGGGAGTGGACTTGGATCCCCTGGACCGTCCCGCTGTTCCAAGGGAGCGGATGGACCTGGTTAGCGGTGCTCACTGGGATTTTCCGGACCGCCAAGAGGAGAAGCAGCCGCGTGAACGGTCGATCGAGCACAAGATCCTTCCGCCGGTCTTCGGTACTTCCTGTCCGCCGAAAGGACTCTCCGGAGCCGTTCGCAAATACGCGTACCGGTACAGTGAGGGAAGGGCGGCGCACTGGCTGCTCCTGCTGGCGGGTGACCGGATTGATGCCTGGGAAAACCATCTGCGGTCATTCATTTCAACGAGGCCGGACAACCCGGTAACCGAGACAGGTGTGCTGAGTGAGTTCAGGCGCCACGGCTTATCCTCCAGATTCGGGAAGAAGCGTGCTGACCTGAGCCACCAGTGGATCGATCCTTTGATAGTCGCGGGTCCCTGGATGGTCACCGGCGGCGGGTTAGTGATTGCACTCCGTTACCTGAACAGGTTCCGGCAGCGCAGAAGGTGACTGGAGGTTCGCTGATCCGCCTTGGCCGCAGGTTCGCCGTAGGGCATCCTTGAGTACGGGATACCGGACACTCAGGAGCGAAGAGAACTATGCAAGCCAGCAGCGCCACCACCCCAGCAAGCCCCAGAACCTCCCAACACAAGGCTGCGTCCAAAGTCCCCGCCGCTGAAAACACGCTCCGGATCCTCAAGCTGCTGGCCTCCAAGCGTGGGCCGATGGCGGCGTCGAACATTGCCACCGCACTGGGCTTGCCGCGCTCCAGCGTCTATCACCTGCTGGGCGTGATGGAGGCCAACGGATTCGTCCTGCACCTGCACGAAGAGCAGCGCTACGGCCTGGGTATCAGCGCCTTCGAGCTGAGCTCGGCCTATTCACGGCAGGAACCCCTCTCACGCCTGGGCCGTCCCATGCTGGCCTCCCTCGTTGACATCCTGGGGGAGAGCGCCCACCTGGCAGTGCTCCACGGCAGGGACGTGCTGTACATCGTGGAGGAACGCGCTAAGAACAGGCCTTCCCTAGTGACGGACGTCGGCGTCCGCCTGCCCAGTCACCTCACCGCCAGCGGCCGCGCCATCCTTGCTGCCTTGCCGAAGTCGCAGGTCCGTGCGCTGTACCCCAACGCTGCCGCCTTCACCGCGCGCCACGAAGTGGAGGGCGCCATCATGAAGTATTCCGCTTTGTCCTCGCATCTGGACCAGGTCCGGCAACGAGGCTACGCCACCGAACATGGTGAAGTGACGCCCGGTTTCGGTTCCATCGCTGCTGCCGTGACCGATCATGTCGGGTGGCCGACGGCGGCAGTCGCCGTGACGTTCCTGGAGGACAAACTGCCGGCCGATCAATGGCCCGAGCTCGCATGGCGGATCCAAAAGGTAGCCGACGATCTCTCGATCCGTATCCATGGCCGCCCGCAACCCAACTAGCCCGCCACCCAAACAGGTAGCAGTCGGTGTTGTTTTGGCCACTCAAGACAGCATCAACTGCTAACTGACTTGCGTACGGGCACGCGTCTGAGATACCGGACACCACCCTTGCGGAACCCCTGTCAACGCTCTTGTGGACAGGCTTTAGTAGATACAGGAGAACTTATCCGTTGAACCAACCTGACATCTGAAGGAGCCACCATGGCAACCGCCGATTTCACTACCGGTGCCCGCCCGGTCAAAGCTGCCCGCGGCACCGTGTTGACTGCTAAGTCCTGGCAGACTGAAGCTCCGTTGCGGATGCTGATGAACAATCTGGATCCCGAGGTGGCCGAGCGGCCGGATGAGCTGGTGGTCTACGGCGGCACGGGCCGGGCCGTCCGGTCCTGGGCAGCATTCGACGCGATCACCCGGACGTTGGAGACCATGGAGGCGGATGAGACGCTGCTGGTTCAGTCGGGTAAGCCTGTTGGTGTGTTCCGTACGAATGAGTGGGCGCCGCGGGTGCTGCTGGCGAATTCGAACCTGGTGGGGGATTGGGCGAACTGGCCCGAGTTCCGCCGGCTGGAGGCCGAGGGTCTGATGATGTACGGGCAGATGACGGCGGGTTCGTGGATTTATATTGGCACGCAGGGCATTCTGCAGGGCACGTTTGAGACGTTCGCTGCGATCGCCCGGAAGCTGACCGGGGACGAGGACGGCACGCTCGCGGGCACGTTGACGTTGACCGGGGGGTGCGGCGGAATGGGCGGGGCCCAGCCTCTGGCGGTGACGCTGAATGAGGGCGCGTGCCTGATAGTGGACGTCGACGAGACCCGCCTCCGCCGCCGCGCCGGCAAACGGTACCTGGACGAGGTGGAAACGGACCTGGACGCCGCGATCGCCAAAGTCCTGGCGGCCAAGGAGGAGCGGCGGGGCTGGTCGGTGGGGTATGTGGGGAACGCCGCGGAGGTGTTCCCGGAGATCCTCCGACGCCACAACGCGGGCGAACTGACGGTGGACATTGTCACGGACCAGACCTCCGCGCATGATCCGCTGTCCTACCTCCCGGAGGGCATCTCCGTGGCGGAGTGGCACCGTGAGGCCGGGGCGGACCCGGAGGGGTTCACGAAGAAGGCCCAGGCCTCGATGGCCAGGCATGTGCAGGCTATGGTGGAGTTCCAGGACGCCGGGGCGGAGGTCTTTGATTACGGCAACTCGATCCGGGATGAGGCCCGCAAGGGCGGCTACGCCAGGGCGTTCGAGTTCCCCGGCTTCGTTCCGGCGTATATCCGGCCGCTGTTCTGCGAGGGCCTGGGCCCGTTCCGCTGGGTGGCGCTCTCCGGCGATCCCGAGGACATCCGGGTCACCGATGAGGCCATCAAGGAACTCTTTCCGGAGAACAAGCACCTGCACCGCTGGATCGACGCCGCGCAGGAACGGGTCGAGTTCGAAGGCCTCCCGGCGCGGATCTGCTGGCTCGGTTACGGGGACCGGGCCAAGGCAGGCCTGCTGTTCAACCAGCTCGTCAGGGACGGCAAGGTCAAGGCCCCCATCGTGATCGGCCGTGACCACCTGGATTCGGGTTCGGTGGCTTCCCCGTACCGGGAGACCGAGGCGATGGCTGACGGTTCGGACGCGATTGCTGACTGGCCCATGCTCAACGCGCTGCTCAACACCGCCTCCGGCGCGACCTGGGTCTCGCTGCACCACGGCGGTGGCGTGGGGATCGGCCGCTCCATCCACGCCGGGCAGGTCTCCGTGGCGGACGGCACCGACCTCGCAGCCCAAAAGCTCGAACGGCTCCTCACCAACGACCCCGGCATGGGCGTCATCCGCCACGCCGACGCCGGCTACGACCGCGCCCTCGACGTCGCCAAAGAACGCGGCGTCCGCATCCCGATGCAGGAGTCCTCGGACTCTGCAGAAGCAAAGAAGTAGGAACACCACCATGACAACGATTACCCATGAACCGCTGACCGTTACCCTCGGCTCCAGCGGCGTCACTCCGGAAGATGTCCTCGCCGTCGCACGCAACAACGCGAAGGTGACAATTTCAGAGGAAGCCCTGGCTGCAGTGGCTAAAGTCCGCGCCCATATTGATGGCCTGGCCCACAGTGACGTCCCGGCCTACGGCATCTCCACCGGCTTTGGTGCCCTCGCCAACCGGCACATACCCAATGAGCTGCGCACGCAACTGCAGAAGTCGCTGATCCGCAGCCACGCAGCCGGCATGGGTCCGGCAGTGGAGCGCGAAGTGGTGCGCGGCATCATGTTCCTGCGTGCGAAGACGCTTGCTTCCGGCCGTACCGGCGTCCGCCCCGTGGTCCTGCAGACCATGGTGGACGTACTGAACGCCGGCATCACGCCGGTGGTCCGTGAATTCGGTTCGCTGGGCTGCTCCGGCGACCTTGCTCCGCTTTCGCACTGTGCCCTGGTGCTCATGGGCGAAGGGGAAGCGGCAGGACCCGACGGCGTGACGTACGGCGGGCGCGGCGAAAGCCCGGTTGCCGAACTGCTCGCCGCGCACGGCATCGCCCCCGTGACCCTCGCCGAAAAAGAGGGACTGGCGTTAGTCAATGGCACCGAGGGAATGCTCGGAATGCTTCTGATGGCTATCGCGGACATCCGGCAACTGCTGACGACGGCGGATATCACCGCGGCGCTCAGCGTGGAGGCACTACTGGGAACGGACCAGGTGTTCCTGCCCGAGCTCCACGCCGCACTCCGGCCGCATCCGGGGCAGGCGGCCAGTGCGGAGAACATGCTTCGGGTTCTCTCAAACTCACCGATTGTGGCCTCTCACCGCATCAACGACACCAAGGTCCAGGACGCATACTCACTGCGCTGCGCCCCGCAGGTGGCCGGTGCCGTCCGCGACACCGTTGATCATGCGGCCCTGGTGGCCTCGCGTGAACTGGCGGCTGCCATTGATAACCCCGTGGTCCTACCGGACGGACGCGTCAGCTCCAACGGGAACTTCCATGGGGCACCGGTCGGCTACGTGCTGGACTTCCTTGCCATCGCCGTCGCGGACCTCGGTTCCATTGCCGAACGCCGCACGGACCGGATGCTGGACCCCGCACGCTCCCATGGATTGCCCGCCTTCCTCGCGAGCGATCCCGGCGTCGATTCCGGAATGATGATCGCCCAGTACACTCAGGCGGGGCTCGTCTCCGACAACAAGCGGCTGGCTGTACCGGCGTCGGTGGATTCCATCCCGAGCTCTGCCATGCAGGAGGACCACGTGTCCATGGGTTGGCATGCGGCACGAAAGCTTCGCCGGGCCGTGGAGAACCTGCGCCGCGTGCTGGCAATCGAGTTGGTTACCTCAGCCCGCGCCCTCGACATCCGCACGCAGGACTCCGGCGGGGAACTTACCCCGGGACCCGCGGGCTCCGCGGTTATCGCCGCGTTGCGCGCCGTGGTCGATGGCCCCGGCACCGACAGGTTCCTCTCGCCGGAACTGGAAGCGGCTGACCGGCTGGTGGCCTCAGGAGCGGTTCGCGAGGCCGCCGAATCCGCCGTCGGAAATCTTGCCTGAAGCCGAAGGTGATTCAAAGAAGCTGCAGAACCACCGGCGCCACCGAAACAAGAGGCGACACGGTCAACGGGGGCCCGGAATCTGTAGTAAAAATGAAGGTGTAACAAAAGGCCGCACCAAAGATGTTGTGGCAGCGAACATCCACAAAGGGGTAGAAGTTCAATGAAAGCACGCGGGACAGTTCTGTCCAGGCGCATCGCGCACGCCGGCACGGTTTCCGACTGGGGAACACTGAAGCCGGGGGAGCGGGTGGAAATTCTCAAGCACGCACATGTCGTCGCCTCAGGCGAAGTGGAGGAAGTCTCGCTCAGCGGCCAAGTCTTGTGGCTGGTGCCAACGGGGCCCTCGGAGACTCAGTTGTTTATGAAGTCCGACGGCGTCAGGGTGCGCCGGAGCTAAACACCGAATAACCAGGCGCTCAAGCAGGCGCTCAGAAAATCCCCGCCTTCTCAGCAGTTCCCCCATGAGGGGGTGCTGAGAGGGCGGGGATTTTCCGTTTAAGGTCAGAGTCTTGGTTGAAACTGCCGGGCCCGGAATCAGGCGAGGTCCTCGTACGTTTCGCCGAAGGGCACTGTGTCATCCAAGGCAACGGTGAAGGCGCCGGGCTCGTGGCGGGTTACCCGGATGCCGCAGGTGCCGTCCTGGCTGGCTGCGATGATGAGGGTCTTGACGGCGTTTTCGATTCCGACGTGGATTTCGTCCGCGGCTGCGAAGTTGAGGCTGATTGACCGTGGCGGGATGGCCAGGGGATCGATGGCTGCAGAGCTCATGGTGTCGGCTTTCTTGTTGGGGCGTGCCCTTAAGGGACTAGGCAATTTTAGACCCTGCGCCTATCGGAGGTAAGACGTCTGGCATATCTGCTGCCCTTATGGCCCTCTCACCAGCTTCCCCTACGCCCTTTCCCCACCAGGTGTTGGGACACCCGGAAGGAACTCGGGAGGCAAGGCGGACACCGGAACCAGCACCATGTCCTGGATTTTCCAATCCAGTTCAACACAGGCAAGGCGGGCGCCTTCGAGCTGGTTCAAGGATGGCATTCTGCCGCCCACAGGGACTACGAACGATTCCACGTGAAATACATGACCCTCATCGCGGATCCTGGATCTGGCATCCGTGGTCCAGTCCAAGCTTTTGAGATAGTCGTCCAGCCGTTTCGCAACAGGGTGCGGTGCCGTATCGTCGTAGGTCCGGGCTCGCCTGTCCATCAGTGCGGAGACTGCGGCCTTGGTGTTCCTGACGCCGTCGTGCAGGATGCTGGCGGAAATGCCCAGGGCGGCAACGGCATCAGCCCACCACCAGCCGACTCCGATCCCGGCTACGCCTACTGCGGCAGCCAATGCGGTCATCCAGTCCGCCTTGTTCATGTCTGCGTCTGCATACAGGACTTTGTCGTGCAGCTTCTCCGCGAGCTTCATCTTGATGCGGCCCAAGTAGACGGGAGGCAAGGCCGTGAGGACCATGGCCACGATCATCACCCAGCCCAGCCAGATGGTTTGTCCAAAGAAGTCGAAACCGCCAATGGTGGGATGCTCTACCGTCACGAGCCCAACAGCGGAATCCACCATCAGATAGGCGCCCATCACAGTAAGAGCCACGGCTGCCACTACATGCGCGATCCCAATGGCACGATGGAATCCATACGGGTGCTCCTCGCTGGGCCGTTTCCGGATGGCCCGTGCAGCGATCAGGAATGAGACCGGGGGCAATATGGACAGCATGTCCTCCACCCACGCTGCCTTCATCGCCTGGGAGTTTCCGAGAACGAGGTAAACCAGGAGCGTTGAGGCCGTGAGGAAAGCAATGGTGATCCACTCGATCCGGATGGCCTTGCGGAGGGCCACCTGCTGTTCATCCGGAAGTTCGGTGTTGCCGAATTTCACAGCGTCCCGTGGCTGCTCCTGTTGGCTCCTTTTCATGGGGACTGCTCCGCTTCGGCCAGGAACTTATCCAGCTCCAGCAGGAAGGCATTCTCGCCCTTACGGACAAGCATGACGTACTTGTGAGTCTCCCCGCGTTCGTCCTTGGATTCCGTGTATGGCATGGTGAGCCCGGCGTGCTTCTCCCAGGGCGTATGGGCATCCAAGCCGCCGATCACGACGTCCAACTCCCCGTGTTTCAGGACGTTGGCGAGTACCTGCTCACTTCCCGCCGACCATTCGATTGAGGCGCCGAGTCTCCCGGCGAATTGACGGATGAGCTCGGGTTCACTTCCTTCAGGTTCCCTTGTTGGTTGCACGGATACCCAGTCGCCATTGTCCGTGACGCCAACCCTGAGTGTTCCGCCGGTGACGCGTTCCAGGGTCCCCTCGGGGTCTGCAGGCATGGTCTGGACGCAGGCCGGCAGGAGGAGCAGGGTGCACAGAAGCACCAATACCCTCGCGACCGCCCATAACGTCATCCCGCGAATCCCCTAATACTCGGCTGTTCCCTTACTAGACAGCATACTTACTGTTTTTTTCTTCAACCATCGACACGGTTGGGCCAGTTCGCGTACCGTCACTGGTGTAGCTCGGATTGAAGACGGGCGGGCAGTGCCGACGCTTCGAGGCGGTTCCATGCGCAACCTCACGAAAATACTGGTGGTTCTGCTATTGGTGCTGTTGGCCGTCGGAATCCAGCCGCCCCAGGCTTCTTTTCCCCGGAGCATGGCCGCGTTGGGGGATTCGATCACGCGTGCCCACTCAGCCTGCTGCCACCCCGGGGACCAGCCGGAACTGTCCTGGTCTACCGGCTCGAGTGCTGCGGAAGGTATTTACAGCCACTACAGGCGTCTGCTCGAGCTGCAACCCGGGCTCTCCCGGAACAACAATGCTGTCAGCGGATCCACGGCAGCTGACCTCCCGGCCCAAGCCAATGCTGCGGCATCCCAAGGCGCCGACTACGTCACCATACTGATAGGAGCGAATGATCTTTGTGCTTCGTCCCCCTCCAGCATGACGTCGGTCGAAGAGTTCGAAGGGCACGTTATGAGCGCTCTCGCCACGCTTGACGAGAGGCTGCCGCGATCCCGCATATTCCTCAGCAGCGTCCCGGACCTCTATCAATTGTGGGCGGTGCTGCACGGAAACCCCTCGGCCAGCGGGAAGTGGGCGGGCTCGAACATTTGCCAGTCAATGCTGAGCCCGTCCAATACTGAAGCAGACCGGCAAATGGTGGTGCAACGTCAGCAGGCGTTCAACTTGGTCCTCGCGACTTCATGCTCCCGGTTTCGGAACTGCAGGTGGGACGGCGGAGCTGTTTACGGCTACAGATTCGCGGCTGAGGATGTGAGCACCCTTGACTACTTCCACCCGGGGCTTCGCGGCCAGGAGGCTCTGGCCGAGCTGACCTGGAAGGCTTCATACTGGGGTTCCTGAGCAACCGCGGGATTCGCGAATGCCCGGATTGGAGCGGGCCGGGCGTTGGGCAGGAGGGGAAGTGGAGGGTGTTTGAGGTTCCAAGCATCATTTTTGTAGCAGCGGGAATAGCCGTTTTTGTCGCTGCCATTGCTCCGAAGCTGCTGCATAAGGCCCCGTTCTCCATGCCTATGGTGTTTCTTGGTTCGGGACTCCTGGCGTTCAGCATCATCCCGGAGTTGCCCGATCCTGACCCTATGGCCCACGGCGAATTGGTGACGCACCTGACTGAAGTCTGCGTCATCATCTCGCTCATGGGGGCCGGGCTTGCGCTGGACAGGCCGTTCGGCAGGTTGAGATGGGCCACCACCTGGCGCATGCTGGGGATCGCCATGCCCCTGTCCATCCTAGGGTTGACGCTGTTAGGTCTCTGGCTCCTGGGCCTCAGCCTGGCGGCCGCCGTCTTGATTGCGGCAACCCTGGCCCCTACGGATCCTGTGCTGGCTTCGGAAGTTCAGGTGGGGGAGCCTGCGGACCAAGAGGAGGATGCCGATAAGGAGGATGAGGTCCGGTTTGGGCTGACGTCAGAAGCCGGGCTCAACGACGGCCTTGCCTTTCCCTTCGTGTACTTGGCCATCGCCCTCAGCGTCGTGGGCACGTCACCGGACGCCTGGTTGCCCCAGTGGTTTGGCGTGGATGTACTGTGGCGCATCGGCGTCGGCCTGGTCTTGGGATTTGCTGCAGGGAAAGTCTTCGCCCGCATCTTCTTTTCCGCCCGCCATGAAAGTGTGCGGCTGTCGAATCATTCAGAGGGATTCGTTGCGTTGGCGGCAACGTTCCTCGCCTACGGTGTGACCGAGATGGTGGAAGGCTACGGGTTTATCGCTGTGTTTGTTTGCGCTGTGACTATCAGGGCAGCTGAACACACACATGGCTACCACCGGATTTTGCACACTTACGTTGAACAGCTGGAGCGGTTGCTGACGGTGGTCATCCTTGTCCTGTTGGGCGGCGCCATCGCCCGGGGTCTCCTCGCGGGAATCGGGTGGGCTGAGGTTGCCATGGCCGCGATGTTCCTGTTGCTGGTGCGCCCTCTCGCGGGCTGGATCGGCCTCTTGGGGGGAACAACCGGCCCCCGGGAACGCATCGCCATTTCCTTCTTCGGGATCCGTGGTATCGGCTCCCTCTACTACCTCGCCTACGCCCTTGGTAAAGGCGAATTCGGCGGTCAAGCCAGCCAGCTCTGGGCCCTTGTTGGCCTGGTGGTGGCGGCGTCGGTGGTCCTTCATGGAGCCACCACAGCACCGGTGATGAACTGGCTTGACCGCCTTCGCGTGGAGAAGGCAGTGGAGAAGTTTGGCGACGAGGGCGAAGCGCCCCGCACTGCTGTCTAAGCAGCTGCCGTCGAACGGGACTGGCCCTACTTGAGGCTGCCCATGGCCACGCCGGAGCGCCAGTAGCGCTGCATTGCAATCATCAGGATCACCATGGGAATGGTGGCCACGAGGGAACCGGTGATCACGAGGCCGGTCAGGTCCACAGTGGAGTCGGTTCCGCGCTGCAGCCATGAGTAGAGACCAAGCATGACTGGCCACTTGTCCGCTCCGCGCAGGAACACCATCGGGCCGAAGAAGGCGTTCCAGGAGCCTACGAAGTGCAGGAGGAAGATGGTGGCGCCCGCGGTGGTCATGAGCCGGAACGCGATCTGGAAGAAGATCCGGTATTCACCTGCGCCGTCAATCCTTGCGGCCTCCAGTAACTCACCGGGCACCGCCCCCTCGGCATAAATCTTGGCAAGATATACCGCAAACGGGCTGAAGAACGCCGGGATGATCATGGCCCAGATGGTGTCGTACATGCCCAACTGCACAAAGAGCAGGTAGGACGGAATGGTCAGCAGGGCCCCTGGAATCAGAAACGAGCCGATGATAAAGCCCATGGTGGTGCCCTTGCCCCGGAAGGAGTACATGGCCAGCCCATACCCCGCCGCCAGGGAGACCAGGGTATGGCCGATGGAACCCGCAAAGGCATAGAGGGTGGAGTTCCACATCCAGACTCCGAAGATGCCGTCCTGGTAAGTGAAAAGGGAGGACAGGTTGTCGAACAGGCTGAAGTTGGCGAACCACAGGGCGTCCGTGGTGTAGAGGTCTTCCTTGGTTTTGGTTGATGAAACTATCAACCACCAGGCGGGACCTATGGAATACAGGGCGAACAACACCAGACCGATGATGACCACCATCCTGGAACCGCCACGCTTACCACTCAGTTCGGATGAGTCATCAGCCTCCCGGATTTTCTTCGGACGGGGGCGACGGCGGGACTTGAGGACGGACTTCTGCACCTCTTCTTCGGTTCGAGGTGAGTCGGCAGTGACGGAAGCGAGGGTCATGAGTCGACCTTTTTTGTCAGTCGGTAAATGATCACCGAAGCTACCCCCACCACGGCGGCGAGGATGATGGACTGGGCTGCGGCATAGTTAAGGTTTCCCACCTGGAATGCCTGGTTGAAGATGACCATGCTGGGCGTGAAGTCCTTGGTGATGGTCTCCGGCGAGATGGACCGGAACAGCGTCGGTTCAGCAAAGATCTGCAGGGTTCCGATGATGGACAGGAGCCCCGTCAACACCAGGGACGCCTGGACATAGGGGACCTTGATGGACATCGCGATTCGGAACTCCGAGGCACCATCCACTCTGGCGGCGTCAAAGATTTCCCGGGGGACAGCCTGCAGTGCGCCGTAGAGGATCAGCATGTTGAAACCTATGGCACCCCACAACGCGAGGTTTCCGATGGACACCCAGATCATGCTGCCGCTGAAGAAGTCGACGTCAAGCCCGAAGAATCCGAGGAAGGGCTTCAACGGCCCCACGACGGGGCTGTAGAGATAGATCCAGATCATGGTGGCCACGATCCCCGGAATCATGTAGGGGACCAGCAGGATCAGCCGGAACCTGTTGGCAACACGGCGTTGAACGGCGTCGATGAGAAGGGCCAGCACCAAACTGACCACTTGGATCACCGGGACGATCACCATGGCGTAGATGCTCACCCGCAGCATGGACTCCCAAAAAACCACATCCACGAGCCCGCGGGCAAAGTTGTCGAACCCGACAAAGCTGACGGTCGCCGCCCCGAAGCCCAAGCCGCTGGTCTTGGAGGCGTACATGCTCTGCGCCAGACCAACCACCACCGGCAGGATGGTGAAAACTGCGAAACCAACAACGAATGGCCAAGTGAACGATGCCCCTTTGATCCGTTGGATGCTGCGCCACGACCAGCGGGGAGACGCGGAGCTTCCTTGTGTCCGTGCCGGCCTGGAGGGCTCCTGCTTTTTGCCGTCTAGGGTATTACGGACTTCTAAACTGGAAGACATCCGCGTCTCCTCTCTGTAGCGGATCCCCGAAGAGAACCGGGGTGGTTACTTGCTGACCTCGTACTTGATGCCCTTGCTGTCAAGGTCCTTGGTGATGAAGGTCTGGACGTTGGCCATGGCCTCCTTCAGGGTGATCTGCTTGGCCATGGCCTTGCCCCATTGGTCCTGCATCTCGGGGAACCAGGCGTCGTAGTTCGGGCCGCGCTCGAACTTGCCGACGGCGGCATTTTGCGCCTTGGCGATTACCTTGCCGACCTCGGCGGCCGGCTGGGCACCGAAGATCTTGTCCGGGACAACGTCCTTCGTGTAGGTGGAAACGTCAGCCAGGTGAGCGGGAACTCCAATTGCCCCGGTCTTCTTGTTTCTGCCGGCTTCAATGGCTTCCTTGGAGCTGGCTACCCAATGGACGTATTCGATGGCAGCGGCGGGGTTTTCGCAGCCGACCGGAACGAAGCCGGGATCTGCCATGCCGGAGCTCAGAAATTCCTTGGCGTCCTTGAACTGAGGAACGTCGACTGCTTCCCACTGGCCCAGGGAGGCTTTGAAGTTCGTCTGGTATCCGGCCATGGACCACCATGCGAGAGGAACCGTGGCAAGCTGGCCACTGTCAAAATAGGAGTACAGCGCGGGCCTGTCCTGGTAGGTTTGGTGGGCTACCAGGTCGTTGTCCACCATCTGCTGGATGATGTCCACGGCCTTCATGGTGGCGTCGTCCTGGAGGTTGACTTTCCACTTGTCCCCATCGATTTCGAACCAGCTGGCACCGGCCTGCTGGGACATCTGCAGGAGTGTCGAGGGGTCTTCTCCGGCGAGGTTCATCACCGTGACGCCGTGCTTCTTCAGCTCCTTACCCGTGGTGACAAACTCTTCCCACGTTTTCGGAACGGCCAGCCCGTACTTCTCATAAACAGCCTTGTTGGCCATCATGAACGTTGCCGAGGGTCCCGCCGGGAAGCCGAAGAACTTACCCTCGACCTGTGCGGCCGCCTGCGCGCCCTTGCTGTAAACGTCCTTGATTGGCTCTACGTACTCGGTGACGTCCTGGGCCCAGCCGTTGACAAGCGTGGTGGCCATGGGTCCGATGCCCGGCAAGTAGCAGGGGATGTCCTTCTTCGACTCCATGACGTTCCTGAAGTTCGTCTGGGTGGCCTTGAGGCTGGCCTGAAGTACGTAGTTGACCTTGATCTTGTCCTGGCTGGCGTTATATGCGGCCACCACGTTCGGCGTGGACTCGGCGTCCCACCCCCAGACATCGATTGTTACCGGACCCGCGTCTGCTGCCGGGGCTGTCGGGGCAGTGGCGCTGCCGCAACCGCTGACAAGACCGATTGCGGCGATTGCCGCAGCTACTGAAAGCACCTTCTTGTGTGCTGTTCTCATCTGTTCACTTCCTTGGGATGCAGGTCTTACTTACGCTAAAGGGATGGAAAAAGCTGAGGACAAGGAAATTTCCCAGATCCTGTCAAGCAGGAACCTCAACCTCGAGGACCGCTCCCAAAAGCTTTGAGGAAATCGTTATCCTGTGGCCTGATGATGTCATGTGTCGGGGCCCACATTCAAGACGTGGCCAAAAGTTTCCTTTTTTGCCCGCATGATTCTGCGTGCGGCTCCCGGTTCGCCGCACTGGCATTTTTCCTCAAAGGAATCTTCCCACGCTCCGTTGAGGGCCCAGCCACCTTCGGATAGGGTCAAAACCATGAGCCTCCCGGACCTGAATCACACCACGTCCCTGCAGAACCGTTTGGCCCCGGAAGCCCGGACGTTCGCCGTTGGCAACTGGACCGCTGAGCTCGTGGGGGACGAACTGGCTAACATCACGTATGCCGGCCGTCCGGTACTTCGGGCCATCAAGGGAGTGATCCGGGACCACCAATGGCGCACACTTCAGCCCGCAGTCCGGGACGTGGCGTTTTTGGAGGACGACGACGGCGTCACCGTCAGGTTCCATGTGGACTATGCCGGCGGGGAGGCCCGCTATGAGTCGATGCTCAAGGTGCGCTTAACCCCGCTCACAGTGGATGTGGAGTTCAACGGCAGGGCCAAGACGGCTTTCCGGCGAAACAGGATCGGGCTTGTTGTGCTGCACCCCGCAAGCGAATCGGGGCGGGAAGTCACTGCCGTTACTCCGGCAGGCAATGTCACCACCAGGCGCTTTCCCGAGGACATTAGCCCGGAGCTGATTTTCACCGACATCGCCTCCCTCGAGTGGGCGGACGCCGGAACGGCCTTTGACCTCTCCTTTGCCGGCGACGTTTTCGAAACAGAGGATCAACGGAACTGGACCGATGCCTCCTTCAAGACCTACAGCACGCCGTCGGCAGACCCTATCCCCGTTGACGTTGAAGAAGGCGATGTTGTCCGTCAATCGGTAAGCCTGGAAGCTGCCAGCATCGAATCTCCGGACGTGACAGCTGTGTCTCTGGAGCCTGCCCTGTCGGTATTCTCGGTGGGCCCAGCAGCTGGCACCGTCCCTCCCCTCGGCGTTTCCGTTGATCCGACAGGCACCCAGGGGGAGGTGGCCGCGGCCCACACCGAACCGGTGCCGGCTCTCAAAGGCCTGGACGCCGTCGTCGTCGAACTTTACGGGCCTCCTGAGGTCCGGGCGGCACGCCTCCAGGTCGCCGCCTCCGAGGCTGCCGTTCACGGCGCCGCGCTGGATGTGCGGATCGTGGCTGAGGATCTGGAAGGGCTGCCCGAGCTGTTTGCAGAAGCGGAAAAGCTGAGGCCCGTCCGGCGGCTGGGGATCTTCAGCCCGGCCACACACTGCACCGACCCTGCTTTGCTCCCCGACTTCAAGAGGACTCTTGAGGCCACGGGTTTCAGCGGCGAAATACTCGCCGGAACGCGTTCCCATTTCACCGAGCTGAACAAGCGGGCCAAGGACGCGGCGGCGTTCCGCGATGCCGATGCCTTGACGTACAGCCCCACACCGCAGGCGCACAGCACCGAGATTGCGCACATCGTCGAAACTATCCCCATTCAGCGGCTCACGGCCTTGAACGCCCTGCGCATCGGGGGAGGGAAGCCCGTTCACGTCGGACCCATCACCCTGAAGCCCCGGCTTCATGCACCAGGCCAGACGCCCGATTCCGATGAGCTGCAGGACCACGTCTTCACAGCGGCGTGGACCCTCGCCAGCATCAGCAGCCTGACCCTGGAGGGAGTGGCATCTATTACCTATTTCGAAGCCGGGCCTCCAAGGGGAATCCGTACGGATGATGGCAGGCTAACGCCCTCCGGCGAGCTTCTGAGGCAGCTGGCAGGGTTGAAGGGCGAGGCCCTGCATTCGGTCGGGACGGACTCTCCTGAGGACAGCCCGGTGACTCTCTATCCCGTCTCTGGCCCCGCCGGCTTACGGTTGTTCGCAGGGAATCTGGGGCCGCGCATCGAGACGGTGCAGGTATCCTTCGCGGACGGGGCACCTGGCCGTTCCGGCACTGCTGCTTCCGCCCGGCTCACGGTAATCGGCGAGGCAACAGGCTCTGGCGAACGAATCGAACCGGACCACGACGGCGTACTCACCTTCGAGCTGGCGCCGTGGTCCACTGCAGTCGTCGAATTCCCCTGAGTCTTAGTTCGACAGCAGGGTGTGGATGAGCCGTGCCGCCACCCTCGCGGTCCGCTGATCGATGTCCACAGCCGGATTCAGCTCAGCCACATCAAGGTGGAAAAGCTTGCCGCTGGCAGCCACTTGCCGGCAGACGGCACTGATGACGGGTAACGGAACCCCGTAGGCCGCGGGCGCGCTGACACCCGGAGCCACAGCGGCAGGGAGAACGTCCAGGTCGATGGTGAGATACACGATGTCCACATCATCCAGGAATTCCGCTACGAAGTTCCGCGTCCGCTCCACCGAGCAGTCTTCATCCAGCAGGTACTTCACTCCCAACCGCCTTGCGGTGTTGAACAGTGCCCCGGTGTTGTTCGGCTCGGAGATCCCGACGACGGCGTAGTTGAGTTCGCGCCCAGCGGCGGCTTCAGCCTTGGCCATCTGGAGGAACGGGGTGCCCGAGGTCGGTTCCGGATGGTCCCTGAGGTCGAAGTGGGCGTCCAGGTTGAGGACTCCCAACCGCTGGCCCTGGCGTACCGCCGCCGAATGCGCAACGCCAAGGTAACTGGCGAACGCTGTTTCGTGGCCGCCGCCCAGCAGCACCGTGAGATGTCCGGCGTCGAGGATTGCAGACACTGCCAGTCCTGCGCGGGCCTGCCCCGCCTCCAACCGCATGCCGGCCACCGCGACGTCGCCGGCGTCGAAGACCTGGCGGTTCAGGTGGAAGGCGAGTGAACCTAAGGAACCCCGGAGGGCGGCCGGAGCGGCAGCCGCTCCGACGCGACCATTGTTCCGCCGGACACCTTCATCACTGCTGAAACCCAGCAACACTGCCGGACGGCTGTCCGGAACGGCCGGAAAAGTCGCTGGGAGGGCGTCATCAGCGGCTGTGGCCGTTCCGCCGGCAGCCGCAGCAGGCGGGATCCCCGGGTACGGCCTGACAACCTGCCACCAGCGGCGGTGTTCCTCTTCTTCGCCATCGAAACGGCCCGTCCAGAGCTGCGGCGGCACGTCCACAACGAGTGCAGTGAAATCCATAGTCCAAGCTCACACCGGCGCTAGCGCCAAAACCAGCCGTGCCGCCGTCGCCCTGTCCGGAATACCGGAAAATGCCGGTGTAAATCCGGCGAGAATACACTTCACGGCAGTGTTCACGGCTCGGATTGCCGTGAAGTGCACTCTCGGAGGAGGGGTGAGGGGCTCTAGTGGTTTGCTAGTGAATCCCAAGGGCCTGTTCGATGGGGCCGATCGCGAAGAAGAGCAGGAAAGCCGCTGCCACAGCCCACATCAGGGGGTGGACATCCCGGCTGCGGCCCTGGAAAGTGCGGATGAGGACAAATGCAATGAACCCTGCACCGAGGCCGTTCGCGATCGAGTAGGTGAACGGCATGAGTGTGAAGGTCAGGAAGGCGGGAATGGCGATTCCCCAGTCCTGCCAGTCGATCCTGCCCACCTGTGACACCATCATGAAACCCACCACCACCAGGGCAGGGGCTACGGCTTCGAACGGAACAAGGTTGATCAGTGGTGTGAAGAACATGGCGACGAGGAACAGCAGGCCTGTAACGATCGAGGCAAGGCCGGTACGGGCGCCCTCGCCGATTCCTGCGCCGGATTCCACGTAGATCTGGTTGGAGGAGACGGACGCGCCGCCACCGGCAATGGCACCTACGGCGTCGACCATCAGCACGCGGTCCACATCCGGGATGTTGCCTTTCTCGTCCACAGTGCCGGCCTCGTTGGCCAGGCCCACCATGGTGCCCATGGCATCAAAGAAAATGCTCAGCAGGATCACGAAGGCCAGCAGGCTTGCGGCCACGAAGCCCAGGTGGTCAAAGGCTCCGAGCGGGTTTGCCTTGCCGATCAGTGACAGGTCAGGTGCCGCCCATTCCGTAAAGGTGGGAGCCACCAAGGACCAGCCCTGCGGGTTGACGTTTTTGCCGTCGAAACTCGGGCCGATGTGCAGGGTGAATTCGAGGATCACGGCGAGCACGGTGGAACTGATGATGCCGATGAGGATTGCACCCTTGACCTTCCGGACCACAAGCGCGATGGTCAGGATCAGGCCGAAAACGAACACCAGAGTGGGCCAGCCCAGGAGCTTTCCATCGAAGCCCAGTCCCACCGGCACAGTGGTGCCCGCGACGTCCGGGATCCGCCTCACGAACCCTGCGTTTACCAAACCGATCAGGGCGATAAACAAGCCAATGCCCACGACGATGGCGGTCTTCAAGCCGTCGGGCACGGCCTTGAAGACAGCCGTGCGGAACCCTGTCAGTACCAGGATGAGCATGGTGATGCCCGAGATGACCACGAGGCCCATCACGTCAGGCCAGGTGAGGCCTGGGTTGGTGGACACAGTGACCGCGACGAAAGCATTGACCCCGAGTCCGGTGGCCATCGCAAAGGGATGTTTGGCCCACGCTCCCATGAGGATGGTCAGGATGCCGGCCACGAAAGCCGTGACAGCGGCCACCGCAGGGAAGCCCAGAGTGGCGCCGCTGGAATCAGCTCCGGAGAGAATCAGCGGGTTGAGCACCACGATGTAGCTCATGGCGAAGAATGTGGCGAAGCCGCCACGAATCTCGCGGGACACGTTGGAGCCCCGTTCCGAGATCATAAAGTACCGGTCCAGGGCCGAGCCCTGCTTGAGCATGAGACCACCGCGCGTTGAAGTCATGCATTGAATCTTATTAGGGCGCCCCGGGGCCGACGCACAAAATCGCCTAGTCTGTAAGGAAGCCAACACACAGGAGCTGTCCCGTCATGCGTTTCACCCGCCAGCCGCTGGGAATTTTCCTCGGCCTTTGTTTTCTTGCCGCCACCATGCTGTTCGGGGCTTTACCGGCATCAGCCCATGACGTGGCCGAGTCCAGCAGCCCGGCGCAAGGTGCCACAGTCCCGACACCGCCCGAGCAGGTTTCCATCACGTTCAACAACAATCCGTTGGCCCTCGGCTCGCAGATCCGGGTTAATGACGCAGCCGGAACGGATTGGGCTGACGGCGACGTAGAGATCGTGGACAACGTGGCGTCTCAGAAGCTCAAAGAGGGTGCCCCGGCCGGGCAGTTCACGGTGATCTGGCGGGTGGTCAGCTCAGATTCGCATCCCATCGAGGGAAGTTTCACTTTCACTGCTACTTCCGGCGCTGCTACCCCGGGCGCAACGGCTCCCGGAGCAGGTTCGACGCCGGCAGTTACGTCACCGCCCGGGACCCAGGGAGCCGTCCCTACCATTGGGACCGCCCAGCCAGGCGTTACTCCACCGGCAGAATTCGAGGCAGATTCTTCGGAGCCGTTTCCTTGGAGCCTGGTGATTTTCGCCGCGGTTGCACTGGGCATCCTGGTGGCTCTCGCTGTTCTGGCCAAGCGGCGGCTCGCTCCCTCTGACGAGGAGGAGCTGGAGCAGGGTGACCAGTTGCCGTCCTCGCGGCCCTAAGGGCGCGCGCCAGGGGCCTGGCTCACGCCACGGCCCTGACTTACGTGAGCGATAACACTTCTAGGCCGGAGAAGGCAAGGCGGCAAAGCTGCCGGTAAGGATGGACGGAACCCGGTCCGGGTGAACCTTGGCAGCGATGGCCTGGCCTACTACTTTGGCCTGCCTGAGGACTTCCTTCGGGGTGGGAGCCAACAACTCGCCCACGCCCACCAGATAGATCCCTACCGCCCGCATGGCCGCGGCAAAATTCTGGCCAACGGTCATTCCCAACTCGGACAACATCCGGCGGAGCTGGCTTTGCCCGCACCGGGTGAGCACAATGTGGTCTGCAAAGAGCACACCGTCCGCGGTGTGGATGGCCCATTGATGAACTGAACCGTCGGAGCCCCCGGGTGCAATCCTGTCCAGCTGCACGGCGAAGGTCTGATTGCGGATATCGAGGTGATGGCTGGCTGCGTAGTTACGCAGATGCCGGAGGATCTCGTTTCTTTCCTGCCTGCTCCCGGCATCTCCGGCGTCGCAGCGCGGGAGGGAAGCGGTCAGGGGTGAGGGGGAGCCACCCGCGGCGTCAAGTCCTTCGACAATGATGGATGCCACCCCGTGGCGGCGAAGTTCACTGGCAACGGCCAGTCCGGAGAGACCCGTGCCGATGATCACCGTGGTGGTCTTCTCGGCCCCGTCGTATATAGGCATGCTTGACACTACCGGGATCCTCCTTGATGGTTCGAAATGCGGAGCGGTGCTGTTCCGCACGCGCTCCGTTACCCCCAAAGTGCGGCCGCCTGACTGAATTGGAATCATGTTCTGAAACACGCATCCGCTTCAACAACGCCTCGAAGACTACAGAACTTTTCCCGCTCTGGAAAGGGTTCACCCAAGATTGGCTGTTCTTCCATTCGGTGTGTCCACCAGGAGGACGGGGGAGGTCCGGCCCCATTGTTTCGGCCGGATTTCCTGCCTGCAAACCCTCCGTTACGGGCTCTTGCCAAGTGTCTGGGAAACGAGAATAGTGAGTTTCAGGAACGGCTTTTCCGGGTAGCTGCAGGTCCTCGCCTTAAGTGTCATCCTAGGGTTGAATCTTCTGGCAGAATAGCCGGAACATCAGGCAGTATCGCGAGGAGGCGGACCACATGGCCCGACAACAGATGCACCCCGAACCGGAGGGGGATGACGAGGTCGTCGCCCCGCAGGGAATTGTCGTGGGTGTTGATGGATCCGAGCATAGCCAGTGCGCCCTGGTGTGGGCTGCACGCGAAGCAGAACGTCGCCGTCGTCCTTTGCATATTGTGACGGCATATTCAGTACCGATCTTCGCAGCTTCAGGGCTGGACGGCGGATACGCGACCGTGGACGATTCCGTCATTCGGGAAGGCGCAGAGGCCATTCTGAAGCAGGCTGTGGACAAGGTGTCCTCCTACGACATCGATGTGGACGCTTCAGTTGAGAACGGCGATGCTTCCGGTGTCCTCCTGGAAATGTCGGAGACGGCTGAGCTTCTGGTGTTCGGTACCCGCGGGCGCGGCGGCTTTGTCGGGCGGCTCCTGGGATCAGTCAGCAGTGCGCTGCCCGCTCACGCCAAATGCCCCACGGTGACAGTGCCGCTTGTCTGCGCCGGACGCCTGGGCGAAACCACCACAGACAAACGCGTCCGCGCTGAGCAGGAGAAATCCGGCAGCCAGCCGGTGGAGAACGTTGTTGTCGTGGGAGTCGACGGCTCCGAGCAGGCACGCGTGGCTGTTCTGGAAGCAGCTGCCCAGGCTGAACGGATGGGAGCCAGGCTACGGGCCGTGTGCGCCGTGCCGCAATACAGCGGCTCCCTGGCGTGGGTGCCTGCGCCGATGGACCGTGAAGCCCTGTTCGCTGACATCCGGGTCCAGCTGGATGCAGGTGCGGCCTGGCTGCAAAGTCACTATCCCAACCTGACCATTGAGACTCAGCTGGTGGATGGAACTCCGGTTGATGTATTGGTGGAGGCGAGCAGACACGTGGAGCTCGTTGTAGTGGGAACCCGGGGCAGGGGCGGCTTTGCCGGGATGCTCCTCGGCTCCACCTCCGACGGTGTCCTGCATCATGCAAAGGGACCAGTTTTGGTGGTTCCGGACAAGGAAGACCCGCGGCTGGCGGACCGGCCCAACTTCGGCCCGATGCTCGGCGCCGCCTGAAAACAGCTGCCTGAAACAACCGGGATTAACCCCGGGCGTGCCTGACCTTCGGGGCGTAATCTTGAACCATGAGTTGCGACCTTGGATCGGGACTGAAATGAACCGCCGTTGGCTGCGGTGGATGCCGGCTGTGGTGGTTCCTGCCGTCATCGCGGCCGGTGTTGCGGTGGGTTCTCTCCCGGCAAGTGCGGTGGATCCACTCCCGGCCAAGAGTCCTGCGCAGGTTTTGGCGCTTGTGGCCGAGCACAAGGTGCAGGCTCTCTCCGGGACAGTCGAGCAGACTTCCAACCTTGGCTTGCCTGAGGTTCCCCAGACTGGCCCCTCAGCTTCGGCGGAGACGTCCTGGCTTGAGCTCCTTTCCGGGCCGCACACCGCACGGGTCTATAAAGACGGTCCCGCCAAAATGAGGATCCAAATCCTTGACCGGATGGCCGAGCGGGATCTTGTGCGGAACGGACGGGAGTTGTGGTGGTACAGCTCGAAGGACCAGTCGGCGGTTCACGTAACGCTGCCGGATCCGGCCGCAGCCCCGGCAGGGCAAGAGCCCGCGGAGAAGGTTGAGCCTGGTTTCCCGGACTCCTCCACCATGCCTACCCCCGCGGAGCTGACCGATAAGCTGCTGGCCAAGCTCGATCCCAGTACGGACATCTCGGTTGGAACCGATGTCCAGGTGGCCGGCCGTTCTGCGTACAACCTGGTGCTGACCCCCCGCTCCCAGCAGACGTTGGTGGGCTCTGTGTCCATAGCCGTGGACGGCGAGAACGGATTGCCCTTGTCGTTTCAGGTGGCGGCCCGCGGACAGGCCGAGCCGGCTTTCGCGCTTGCTTACAGCAGCCTGACCCTGGGTGCCCCTGATCCGGCGCTCTTTGAGTTCACGCCGCCTCCGGGCACCACTGTGAAGGAAGTTCAGCCACCTCCGCGTCCCCTCGGAGTTCATCCCGAACTGGACGGCCACACCGGCGGGTCCGACGTCGGACGTCCCCAGGTGACCGGCAGCGGATGGGAGACAGTCGTCGGATTCCGAGTGGGAGAGGATGCCCTTGCCGCCGAAGGCCTCCTAACGAGGGAGCCGCTGCTGCAGCAGGCCATGGTCGCTGTTCCTGGCGGAAAGGTCCTGTCGACATCCCTACTGAACGTGCTGCTCACCGACGATGGCCGGATCTTTGTCGGTGCAGTTCCGGTGGAGATGCTGCAGGCTGCAGCCACGCCAAGGTGACGGGTGCCGGTTCGGCTGATGGCCTTGCCATCGAGGCCAAGGGGCTGAGCAAACGGTTCGGCCACCAGCTGGCAGTGAACAACATCGATCTCGCCGTGCCCAAGGGGTCCGTATTCGGATTCCTCGGGCCGAACGGTTCTGGAAAGACCACCACCATTCGCATAATGCTTGGTCTCGCCGCTGCCTCCGAGGGGACTATCAGCGTGTTGGGCCAGGAGATGCCGCGGCAACTGCAGGACGTGCTGCCCCGCGTTGGTGCCTTGGTTGAGGGGCCCGCTTTCTACCCTTTTCTGTCAGGCGCAGCTAATTTGCACCGCTTCGATGCGGCCGATCCCCATTCTGTCCGGGCAACCCGGGCAGCGCGTGTGCAGACGGCACTCGAACGGGTAGGGCTGACCCATGCAGCGGGAAAGAAAGTCCGGGCCTATTCCCTGGGGATGAAGCAGCGCCTCGGCATCGCCAACGCGCTGTTGTCTCCTCGTGAACTGCTGGTGCTGGACGAGCCGACCAACGGCCTGGATCCCCAAGGCACCAGGGAGGTGAGGCACCTGGTTCGTTCCCTGGCTGCCGATGGCGCCACCGTGTTCGTCTCCAGCCACCTCCTCGCCGAAGTGGAACAGATCTGCACGCATGCCGCGGTGATGAGCGCCGGCAGCCTGGTGGCGCAGGGGACCTTGGCTTCCCTGCGTCAGTCCGGCGGCCGAACTCTTCGTTTGTTAACGCCCGACGCCGGAACGGCCTCTGCCGTGCTCCTGCGGTTGGGCATCACCCCGGTTACAGACGGCTCAGCGAGGGCAACAGGGGTGCTGACGGCGGCACTTCCGGACCTGGACGGCATGGCGGCTTCCGACGGCGGGGTGGCTCCCGAGGACATTGTGGCGGCCTTGGTCGACGCCGGAGTGCGGGTCAGGGGTTTCGCTGTGGAGCAGGGAAGCCTGGAAGACCGTTTTGTGGCGCTGACGGGGGAGGGGTTCGACATTGCCCAATGACAGCCTGACCGGTGGAGTGACCGGTGAGCACGGCAGCGCTGCACCGGAAAGTGCGAGCCGCCCGTCGGCGTCGTCCCTCCTGGCATCAGAATTGTCGGTCCTCTTCCGGCGTCGCCGGACGTGGGCCATGCTGGTGGCGCTCGCGGCTATCCCGATTCTGATCGCCGTCGCCGTGCGGCTTTCCTCGTCCGTGCCGCCGGGGCGAGGCCCGGCATTCCTGGACAGGATTACGCAGAACGGCCTTTTTGTCGGCGTTACTGGAATGCTGGTGTCCATCCCGCTCTTCCTGCCCCTCACCGTGGGCGTGGTGGCGGGCGATACCGTAGCAGGCGAGGCTGGGCTGGGCACGTTGCGCTACCTGCTGCTGGCTCCGGCGGGACGGGTCAAGCTCCTGCTTGTTAAGTACGCCGGCGCAGTGGTTTTCTGCATCGTCGCACCCCTGGTGGTTGCCCTCACCGGTGCGGCAATCGGTGCGGCTCTGTTCCCGGTAGGACGGGTGACTCTGCTATCCGGAGACACCATAGCTCCGGCCGAAGCTGTGGTCAGGCTGATCCTGATTGCTGCCTACATCGCCGTGTCATTGTTGGGCCTGTCTGCCATTGGCCTATTCATGTCCACCCTTACCGACGTCCCGGTCGGGGCAATGGCGGCCACCGTGGTGCTGTCCGTGGTGTCCCAGGTGCTGGACGCCTTGCCCCAGCTTGAGTGGCTGCATCCGTGGCTGTTCAGCCACTATTGGCTGGGGTTTTCTGAACTGCTTCGCCAGCCCATCGGATGGGACTCCTTCGCCAGCAATGCCTGGCTGCAGGCCGGCTATGTGGCCGTCTTCGGCGCCCTCGCGTACAGCCGGTTCGTGACGAAAGACATCCTGTCCTAGCCAGGCGCGTCAGCTAGGACGACGCGGCAGCGCCAGAGGTGCCTCAGTATCGGGCAGCGTAGGGGTAGAGCTGCATTCCCGCCATCCAGCTCAGTGGCGTGACCTCTATCCCGGCCTGCGGGTTTAAGGCCTGCACCACCTGCCCGTTGCCCAGGTAGATCGCAACGTGACTGAAGTCTGACGGCGATCCCCACACCAGCAGGTCGCCCGGCTGTGCCTGCGCGAGAGGAACACGGCCGGGTGCCTGGGCAAACTGTTGGGCTGCTGTGCGGGGCAGATACTTTCCAGCGGCAGCGAAGGCATTCTGCACAAACCCTGAACAATCGAAACCCAAGGGCCCCGTGCCGCCGTATTCGTAGAAGTACGGTGCGCCGACCTTACCCAGGGCCGCGGAGATCGCAGCCTGGTTTCCGCCTGCTCCTGGTGACGGTGCCGGTGCTGGCCCAGGGGCAGGTGCAGGAGGAGGCGCAGGGGCCGGCTCCGGAGGGGCAGGCGGCGGGTTTCCAGGGGCCGGGACGGGTGCAGGTCCGGGGTTCAGCGCCGGGGGAGCGGCCGGGGGAGGAGGCGCCTGCCCTGTTGGGGATCCTGCGGCTTGCTGTTGGCTGGCGGCAGTGACGGCAGCCAGTTGTTCCTGCTGGCGTTGCCGCTCCATCGCCTCAACCCGGGCGGACTCGAGCGCTTCAGTGGTGTTCTTCAAAGAGGCGAGCTGGCTGACCAGTACGGTGCGCTGAGCCTTGGTGTCGGTGATGCTCTTCAACAGCGCAGCATTGGCTTGGTCGGCCTCCGACTTGCGGTCCTCGGCTGTTTTGGCCGCCTCTTCCGCCGCCTGGTTCGCGTCCTCTGCGGCTGCAGTCAAAGACTCCGCTGCTGCCGCAGCTGTTTCGGCGGACTCGAAGGCGCGGCTGCGATTCGCTGAGATTGCCTCGAGGGTGGCAGCTTGTTGCAAGCTCTCGCCGCTTCCCGAGAGCACGGTGCTCAGGGCAGGGTTGAGCCCGCCATTTCGGTAAAGGTCGGCGGCGATCTGGCCAACCTGCTTGCGGGTGTTCTCCTGTTCGGTCCCGGCGGCCTTGGCTTTGGCAAAGGCAAGGCTTGCGGTTTCCTGGCGGGATCGGAGCTCTACCAGCGCGTCACCGTAGGCGTTGTTCGCGCGCATCGAGGCCGCAGCCGTCACATTTTGCTCGACAGCGGTCGCTGCAAGGATTCCGTCGATTTTGGCGACCTCATCCGCCGTCGCGCTTTCACTGGCTTTGGCAGCTGCGATGTCTTCGGGTGACGGGATTTCAGGCGCAGCCGGAAAGCGTGTCGTGAAGACCTGTCCAGCCACTGCCTGGCTCGTCGGAGTGGCCGCTGCGGGCAGAGTGCCGGAAAAGAGGAGCGCGATGGCGCTGCACAGCACGGCGGATCTTCGGGCGGAACCGGTCCAAGCCATGGGCAAACCTCGTTGTGTCGGGCTGTAGCTGACGAGGTGGAGGTTCTGCGCGCAGAAAGTCCCTCGGCGAATCGTGCAACAAACCCGAGGTTACGTTCTCTCAAACCACTTTGGCAACAAGAGTCTCATCGTTAACATAAACACCAGAGGGCTCCGGAGGCTGGTAGCGGCCCCGGCGTGTCGGTCTCAGGCGTGCTGGTGGGACTCGTGTTCGGCATGGCTTGCAGGCTCCAACTGGAACGTGCAGTGCTCTGTATCGAAGTGGGAGCCGAGGCAGGTGGTGAGTTTGTCCAGGACCTGATCCGCTCCTCTTGCGCTAAGCAATTCGTCCTCCACCACCACATGGGCGGAGAACACGGGCACGCCGGATGTGATGGTCCAGATGTGGATGTCATGGACAGCCACCACCCCCGAGACGGAAAGGATGTGCTCCCGAATCATCTGAACCTCAACACCCTTTGGGCTTGCTTCGAGCAGGACATCCACCACGTCCCGCAGCAGATGCCAGGCGCGAGGCAGGATCATGATCGCGATGATGATTGAGGCAACGGTGTCCGCCGCCTGAAGCCCGGTCAACATGATGATGAGGGCCGCTGCGATGACGGCGAACGAACCCAGCAGGTCCCCCAGCACTTCAAGGTAGGCACCGCGGACATTCAGGCTTTCCTTCTGAGCGCTGCGCAGGATGAGGAGCGAGATCAGATTTGCGGCCGCGCCCACAATTGCCGCGTACAGCATGACGTCAGTCTGGACTTCAGGTTCGGAGCCCCACCGACGGATCGCTTCGATGAAAATCACCACGGAGATGACTATGAGCACCAGGGCATTGGCCAGGGCCGCAAGGACTTCGGCTCGCTGGTAGCCGTACGTCCTGAGGTCGCTGGCCGGACGGGCGGCAATCCACGCGGCCAACAGTGCGACGAACACCCCGGCGGCGTCGGACAGCATGTGGCCCGCGTCCGCCAGCAGTGCCAGCGAACCCGAAACGATTCCGCCCACTATCTGAACCAGGACCACTGCCAGCGTGATAGCCAGGACGGCTATCAGCCGGTTTCGGTGGCGCCCGGTCGCCGTCATCCCGTGTGTGTGGCCATGATCATGTCCCATGCCTACAAGGCTAGTCCCAACGGTGCAGGTGCCGGAGCGGCGAACCCCCAGGAGTCAGTGCTCCGCTCAGCCCCAGCCCAGCTCGTGAAGCCGCTCATCGCTAATGCCGAAGTGGTGGGCAACCTCGTGGGTAACTGTGATGGCAACCTCCTGGATCACCTCTTCACGGGAGCTGCAGATATCCAGGATCGGTTGCCGGTAGATGGTGATGCGGTCGGGCAACGATCCTGCGTCCCACCAGCCGTCCCGTTCGGTCAGGGGGACGCCTTCGTAGAGCCCCAGCAGCACGGTGTCCGGGTCTTCTCCCGGCTGAGGGGTGTAGTCGTCATCGATGAACACCGCCACGTTGTCCATCGCCTTTGCGATGTCCGCGGGAATCCGTTCCAAGGCGGCGCTTACGGCAGCTTCGAAATCCTCAGCGGACATTGGAAAGGGTGCGGAATCGCCGCCATCCGGGACGATCGGAAGGCCCGGCGGCAGGTTTGCTTGCATACCCGAAACTCTAGCGGGATCTGCGCCTCGTCAGGCCCACGCCTACAAGGCAGATGATGCCGCCGATAAGGCCCCAAATGGTGGGGACCTCACTCAGGATCAGCCAGGAAATCAGAATGGTGGTGCCTGGGACGAGGTAGGTGGTGGCGGCCATCTTGCCGGCGTCGATCAGGGACAGCGCGTAGGCCCACGTGGTGAAGGCGATGGCTGTTGGGAAGATTCCCAGATAAAGAAGCCCCAGTGTTGCCGGGATGGGCGCCTGCTGAACCTCTGTGACGAGCTGCCCCGTGAAAGGAAGGCAGCATACTGTCCCGACCATGATCCCGAACCAGGTTGCCTGGGCTGCAGGGAACTTCTTCAACACGGGTTTCTGGATGATCACGCTGACGGCGGCAAGCACGGCGGCAAGGAGGCACAGCAACACTCCCACCACGTCCGCCGTCGACCTTTGACCGGAGCCGACGGCGATCATGGCCACACCGCCGAACGCCAGAGTGCTCCCAATGATCAGCCAGCGGGGAAACCCTTCCTTCAGGATGAAGCCGGCCAGAACCGCCACGATGATGGGGGAGACGCTGATAAGCATCGCGCTGGTCCCCGCGTCCAGGAGGTGCTCGGCGGCGTTCAGGGCCACGTTGTAGCCGCCGAACCACATCACACCGTAGGCAAGGATCGGCCACCACTCTCGGCCACGGGGAAGCCTGCGCAGTGTGGGGAGCACAAACAGGCCCAGGACGACGGCGGCGACCACCAGCCTGCCCAAGGTGAGCGGGCCGGGCGAGAAGCTGGGGCCGATGGCCCTGATGCCCACGAAGGCGGACGCCCAGAGGACTACGGTGATGACGACGGCGGCGACGCCCAGCTTGTTGATGGGTTCCTTGCCGGTGGGGACGGTGCCGGTGGGTAGCTGTTGTTGAGCGGACGCGGCGGCAGTCACCTCAGGAGTCACCTCAGGGGAGCGGGACGGTTGCGCGGGGTTGGTTTCGGCTGTGCTTGCCATCAGGCAAATCTAACCGCTGCGGGGATGGAACGGCTGGCGGAAATCGGCCACGTCTACCCGAAAAACTGCCAACTTTTGGAGAGCCCTTCCCTCCTGTGACAAGGGCCCCATCTCGCCGATTTTGGATAATCCCGGGGTTGCCCCTATAGTTTTATAGGTCCAGTTCGACGGAAACGAAAGGACAAAAACGGAAGGCTTCGGCCCTTAATTTTTGCCCTCGTTCAGGCGGATTGAGTTCTGGCCCCCATCGTCTAGCGGCCTAGGACACCGCCCTTTCACGGCGGCGGCACGGGTTCGAATCCCGTTGGGGGTACGCAAGGAACGCGGTCAAACCGGATGTGAAAGTCTGGTAGGCTAAAAGCCTTGAAAAATTGCAGTAGCGGTATTCATATCGGTGATGCAGAAAAGCAAGAAAAAAGCAAGGCCCTGTAGCGCAGTTGGTTAGCGCGCCGCCCTGTCACGGCGGAGGTCGCGGGTTCAAGTCCCGTCAGGGTCGCTCTGATTGCCAGAAGAAATTCCGGCTGTCATGGTGACATGTCACCTAGGCTCTGTAGCTCAGTTGGTAGAGCGTTCGACTGAAAATCGAAAGGTCACCGGATCGACGCCGGTCGGAGCCACCACTGGGAAGCATCAGTTCTTCGGAACTGGTGCTTTTCTTCTTTAAGCGCCGATCCAAAGTTGGCGCGAGGGTCAAGATCGGGGCAGTAGCCCAGACGGCCAGGAGCGCCGGAGAAAGCAAGTGGTGCTGGCCTCTACTGGGCCAAAAAAACGAGTACACACTACGCGTGTGGAGGGGTGCCACTGCGCGATTAACTGAGAACGGCAGTTAGTGGCGGCCCCACCGAACCTGGACCGTTCCGCCAGTTGCCCAGGTCTCGCGAGAGGGTTTCCCAGGTCACGGCCGGGGAGATTGACGGGGCCGACGATGGCAGAGCCTTCTGAGACCGAGGCTCCCCCCCAGCCGTCGTCGGCCCTTCCCTTTGACTCCACTCTTGGCCCTTTCTGATGCCGCCCTTTCCGCTGCCGGCCCTTGTTGCAGCGACAATTTTCTTGCTGCTGGATGCCCGTATTTTTCGGCACCAGGCCCCTCCCACAAGTCACCCCGCTTGGAAACCGGACAGCATTCCGGGCTAGACTCGCACGCCGGGGACATATGCTGCCGCCAGCGTCGGAAACGACCGGTGGTGCACTTTCAACAGAAACTATCCTCAACAGAAATGTGACTTGTGAAACTCTTTGCACGCCCTCTTGCCGCCGCCCTGTTCACTGTCCTCGCACTGTCCGCATGTTCGGCACCTCAAGCCAGCAGCACTGGCAACGCGCCGGCGTCAGAGGCTGCAGCTCCTTCCGCGACACCCAGCCCCACCATGTCCTCCGGCCCTTTCGGAGGTTTCGCCAGCGCTGCAGAAGCATGCACCACCATCTCGCAGCAGGCCACGGGAGCATCCTTGTTGCCGATGTCGGCGGCCCAGGGCAAGACGCAGGAACTTGAACAGCTCAAAGCCGAACTGGCGGAAACAGCGGAGAAGGCGCCAGACAGCGTTAAGGCCGATTTCGTACACCTCAATGAGGTAGCTGTCGCAGGCCTCACTGACCAGACCGTCTTTTCCAGCGGGAAGTTCAACGCTGCTATGGGGCCGGTGACAGCGTGGCTGGCCACTAACTGTAAATAGGCACGACGTGTGATTGCCCGCGGGCTCCGTCCAGGGACACCGGCCGGGGTCCGCGCGGTTGTCGTGGCCAAGGGATAGGGTTGTTCCAAGAAGAGGGGAGTGCTCGATGGAATACCAGAACCCACAACCCGGCCAGGGGGTCCGTGCGGACGCCGCCGTTGCAGTACCAGGCGGTGGACGTACCGTTATTTCCGAGACCGCCGTCGCAAAAGTTGCCGGCATCGCCGCCCGCGCAGTCCCAGGAGTCTATTCCCTGGGGACGGGGCCGTCGCGGGCCTTGGGCGCCATACGCGACGCCGTCGGCAACTCTGACCACGCCGCAGGCGTCCATGCTGAAGTCGGTGAGACCCAGGTCGCCGTGGACCTCAACTTGGTGGCTGTCTACGGCACCCCCCTTCATTCCCTTGCCAACCAAGTGCGTTCCGCCGTCTATTCGGCGGTGGAAGAGCTTGTGGGCCTGCAGGTGATAGAAGTCAACGTCGAGATCAATGACATTTACGTGCCGGGACCGGTGAAACCCGGAACCAACCCGGAGCCGCGTCCAGTACTCAATACTCCGGCAGTCCCCGGAAGCCGTCCGGAGAGAGAGGCAATCCCATGAGCCTGACTGTTGCGGGAATTGCAATGGGTGCCTTCGTCGCCTTCATGTCCTTCCAGTTCGGAGTCTGGGGCTTCCTGGGTTCCCTCCTTTTTATGGGGATCGGGGCCCTGCTGGGCCGCGCAGCGGAAGGGAAACTGGATCTGCGCAGCGTCATGGACGCCATTACGGGCCGGCGCTCTTCATCATGAGCAGTACGGCCCCGATGACAGAGCAGGGCCGGGTACTGGCGGGGCACAACAGGATCAGCACGCAGGCCCTCACCAGTTTGGCCCGTGCCGCAGCCGCTGAGGCCTTGGGTGTGGAGGCCCACGATGTCCGCGCTGACTGGTCCGACGACGACGGCCTGCTTGCGCTGTCACTGGTTTCCCCTATCAGGATCCCGCCGTTGACTTCTGTACTGCGGAACCCGGAGCGCGTGGCCATCTTTGGGGGTTCCATCCGGGACAGGGCTGTTGCTGCCAAATCGGTCATCCTGGACAGGGTCATGGAATTCAGCGGAGCCCAGCTGAGCCGCGTGGACATAAGAATCAGCGGCACAGCCGTTTCCGAAAGGGGGCGGGTACTGTGAGCCATGCCTACGGAAACAAACCCGACGAGGCACAAACTCCTGTTACAGAACAAGACACCGAAGTTATCGCCGGGCCTGAGCGTGAGCTGAAGGATAAAGACGGGGCAGATTACGGCCCCGGTTCCCTGATGCCATGGATCCTCCAGCGCGAAACACAGTCGTCAAGAGCCGGTGTCGCCGTCATCGCCGGTGTGCTGGTAATCATTCTTTGCGCTTATGCACTCTTGGAGGCTGCTGTGCGTGCCATCGGGCAGCCGCCCTGGCTTATCGATCCGCAGACCGCCGCCCACCGGATAGTCGCCCTCCCTGAAGGTATGCCGCCACTTCTCCTGGGAGTCACCGGAGGAGTCGTATTCATGGCTGGACTGTTTTTCTTCCTCAGCGCGGTGCTTCCTGGACGCAAAGCCCGGCACATCCTCCAGGATCCCCGGGCGGGCGTGCTGGTGGACGATGAAATTATTGCCGCCGCGCTGGCCAGACGGGCCCGGCTCGCCGCCAACGTCACACCGGAACAGGTGATGGTGGTCGTGTCCAGATATCAGGCAGTGGTCAACGTCCGCCCCACGTCCGGCGTGCCCGTCAGGCACGACGACGTTCTTGCGGCTGTGCAGGATGAACTCACCCGAATGGCACCGTCGCCCATGCCGGACGTTCGGGTGAACCTGGCGACGTCCGGGGTAGTGGGAGCATGAACAGCACGCCCCGCCTTCTTAACCGAATCCTGATCGGCATTCTGGGACTGGTTCTGCTGGTAGTCGGCGCCCTCCTGGTTCTGCTGGCAAGCGTCCCTGCTGTCGCCTCTTGGTGGCAGTCGTGGTCTGCGGGATTGTGGTCCGGCGCCCAGCAGTTATTTGACCAGACCAGGTTTCCGGGCCGTCAGGAGAGCTGGGTGTGGATCCTGCTGGTGCTTCTGTTGGTGCTGCTCATCGGCGCCATGGTGGCGTGGATTGCTCAACAGGGTAAGGGCCGGGCCGATCTCATCCTGTTTGAGGAGGATCCCGGTAGCGTGCCGGGTGATGTCCGGATCGGCGGCGGCGTGGCGGAGCAGGCGCTCAAGGCAGCCCTTGCCGACCGTCCGGATCTGGCTGGCGTATCTGTAGCGACGTACGAGATCCGTGGGGAACCTGCCTTGAGAATCAGGTTGCAACCGCGACTGGGGGTGGCTCCGAACGCGTTGGCGGCCGAAGTTTCGGCGCTCGTGGAGGCCCTGGACCATGTTGTTGGCAAACGTACCCCCGTGTTGATTCACCTCGGGGCAGGCACTCGTGCCCGTTTCAGCAGGGCCGAACGCGTCCGCTAAAGCCTGCGCTGTGTTGCGATTCTGATATCAGGTCTCCTTTCGATTAAGGTTTATGTAAACGCTTGCATTTCTGTACGCAGGCTTACTAGGGTGATTGAGGTCACAAAGTCTGCACCGCGATTTTCTCTTGTCACTCAGCGAGGAGTCTCCAGTAATGAAAAGCCCAAAGTTCCTAATTCCGGCCGCAGCGGTCGGTGTCCTGGCCCTAACCGTTACGGCATGTAGTCCCGAAACTGGTGGCGGCGGGGGTGGCGAGGCTGCTGACTGCTCCGCCTACTCCGATTATGGCAAGCACGAAGGCAAGACTGTTTCGGTCTACTCAACCATCGTCGACATTGAAGCCACGAACCTTGAGACAGCCTGGGCGGACTTCGAAAAATGCACCGGCATCACGGTCAAATACGAAGGCAGCAAGGAATTCGAAACGCAGATCGGTGTGCGGGCCCAAGCCGGAAACCCACCGGACGTTGCCATCTTCCCGCAGCCCGGCCTGTTGGCCGCTCAGGCCAGCAACCTGAAGCCGGCGCCGAAGGCCGTCTCAGACCTCGTAGACGAGAACTGGTCGGCCGACTGGAAGAAGTACGGAACCGTCAACGGAACGTTCTATGCGGCCCCCATGCTTGCCAACGTCAAGGGCTTCGTCTGGTACGCGCCAAAGACATTCGAGGACAAGGGCTGGGAAGTTCCCAAGACCTTTGACGAAATGATGACCCTGACAAAGACCATCGCGGACGACGGTGCCATGAAGCCGTGGTGTGCGGGCTTCGAGTCCGGTGAGGCCACAGGTTGGCCGGGTACTGACTGGATCGAGGACGTCATCCTCCGTGAGGCAGGCCCAGAGGTCTACGACCAGTGGGTCGCCCACCAGATCCCGTTCAACGATCCCCGGATTGTTTCGGCCATGGACAAGACCGGTGAGATCCTGCTCAACCCGGACTACGTCAACGGTGGCTTCGGCGATGTCCGTTCCATCCTGACAACCGGCTTCGCCCAGGCAGGCCAACCTGTCCTTGACGGCCAGTGCGCCATGCACCACCAGGCCAACTTCCAGGCCGCAAACTGGCCCGAAGGCACCGTTGTGGCTCCCGATGGTGATGTTTGGGCCTTCATGACACCTCCCATCGACGAGAGCAAGGGCAAGGCCATCACCGGCGGCGGCGAGATGGTGGGCGCCTACAAGGACACGCCCGAGGTTCAGTCATTCCTGCAGTACATGGCAAGTGCGGACTTCGCGAACAACCGTGTCAAGCTCGGCGGTGTAGTCAGCGCCAACAAGGGCCTGGACCCTGCTAACGCCCAGACAGAGCTGGACAAGCTTTCTGTTGAGCTCCTTCAGGATCCCGAGACGGTATTCCGTTTCGACGGTTCTGACCTGATGCCCGCAGCCGTCGGCTCCAACTCCTTCTGGAAGGGAATCGTGGCGTGGATCAACGGCACCCCGTCAAAGCAGGTCGCCGACAGTATTGAAGGCAGCTGGCCTAAGAGCTAAGAGCTGCAGTGCTGCGTTCCCCTGCACGAGCACCCGTGGGGGAACGCAGCATTTTGTCTTCAATCAACTCATCCACCCACACCTTGGAGGTTGGCCATGGAATTCGTCGGAGGGAAACTTCTCCAAGTAGGGATCGCGATCGCGGCTTTCGCAGCCGTCATCGGGCTCATCATGCTGCTTGTAGACAGGGCACCAAAATCAACAAGAGACAAAGTTACAGTCATCGGCTTTCTAGCGCCGGCGGCCATCCTGATGATCGTCGGGCTGGTCTACCCCGCGGTGCAAACGTCCTACCTTGCATTTACAGACGCGAAGGGGACGCCGAACGGAGTGGACAACTTCGTCTGGATGTTTACCCAGCCTGAGGCGGTCATCACGCTGCGGAACACCGTTATCTGGACCGTACTCGTCCCCCTACTATCAACAGTCTTCGGCCTCGCCTATGCGGTCTTCATCGACAAAGCGCGGGGCGAGAGGATCCTGAAGGCCCTGGTATTCATGCCTATGGCCATCTCATTCGTGGGCGCAGGCGTTATCTGGAAGCTGGTCTACGACTTCCGCGGCGCCGGCATCGAACAAACGGGCGTTCTCAACGCACTGCGTGTGGCAGTTGGGATGGAGCCCAAACAGTTCCTCCTCGATGCTCCGGAAAACACCATCTTCCTGATCATCGTCATGGTTTGGATCCAGACAGGTTTCGCCATGGTGATCCTTTCAGCCGCTATTAAGGGTGTCCCTGTGGAACTTGTTGAGGCGGCAAGGCTTGACGGAGCCAACCCGTGGCAGCAGTTCCGTAACGTCACGATCCCCGGGATCCGTGGATCTTTGGTTGTGGTGCTGACCACCATCACCATTGCCACCCTCAAGGTGTTCGATATTGTCCGCACCATGACGGCCGGTAACTTCGAGACCTCTGTGGTGGCCAATGAAATGTACACCCAGGCTTTCCGCGCCGACGAACCCGGCCGTGGTGCCGCCTTGGCCCTTGTACTTTTCCTTCTGGTCCTACCCATCGTCGTTTACAACGCACGTGTCCTTCGTCAGCAAAGGGAGATCCGATGACCGCCACGCCAGCACGGGACGAGGCAGATAAGGCCCTGGTGGGTCTTCCTCTTGGCGAGAAGGGCCTCCAGGCCGCCGATGAGCCCATCATGCGCCGTGTGAAAACCAAGCTCACCTCGCCTTTTGCCACCGCTGCCGCCCTCATCATTGCCGCAATCTGGACTGTGCCCACTTTTGGCCTTTTCGTTCAATCGTTCCGTCCGGCCGCAAAACAGGTGGGCCCCCGCTCCGACGGTTGGTGGAATGCCTTTTTTGACGGGCAGTTCACTTTCAAGAACTATGTCGATGCGACCGCCGCTGCAGGGTCGCAGTCACCCAATCTGTCCCAGTACTTGATCAACTCGGTGGCGATCGTCATCCCCGTCACGTTGTTCGTCCTGGTGCTGGCATCGATGGCGGCTTACATTTTCGCCTGGGGCAATTTCAGGGGGCGCCATGCGATGTTTATCTTCGTTTTCGCCCTGCAGATTGTCCCCCTGCAGATGGCCCTGATTCCTCTGCTGCAGCTCTTCACGCAGGTCCTGCAACTGCCGGCCGGGTCCTATGCCCAGTTGTGGATTGCCCACACGATCTTTGGTTTGCCGTTGGGCATCTTCCTGTTGCACAACTTCATTTCCGAGATCCCCGGGGAAGTGATTGAGGCAGCAAGGGTCGATGGGGCAGGACACACCACAATCTTCTGGCGAATCATCCTGCCACTGTCCGTTCCGGCTCTGGCTTCCCTGGCGATTTTCCAGTTCCTGTGGGTGTGGAATGACTTGCTGGTGGCTTTGGTCTTCTCCGGCGGAACTCCGGACGTTGCTCCTATTACCCAGCGGCTTGCGGAAATTTCCGGCACACGCGGCGCGAGGGACTACCTGAACCCCGCTGCTGCCTTCGTGTCCATCATCATTCCATTGGGGGTCTTCTTCGCCCTCCAGCGCTACTTTGTCCGAGGTCTGCTTGCCGGAGGCCTCAAGGGCTGATCCTCTGCATGACCCGCTTCCGGCTGTGCCGTCTGTAACGTACGGACCTCAGGCGGCCCAGCTGGAGCGCGGGCACTAGACTCATTTGTTGCGGACAGGGAGCACAGCAGCGACTTCCGCGGCATAACCGAATAAGGGGAGATCGTGGCACGGACAACTGAGAGGGCCCAACGGGGAGGCCATTCCGGTGTCAGCATTGAGGACGTGGCAGCCGCAGCGGGAGTGTCCACGGCCACGGTGTCACGGGCGGTACGGGGACTGCCCAGGGTTTCGCCGTCCACACGGGAGAAGATCCTGCGCGTTGCCGCGGAGCTCGGCTATGTTGCTTCCTCCTCAGCCTCCGGACTGGCTACGGGCCGTACCAAGACCATTGGAGTGCTCGCGCCCTTTGTGAGCCGCTGGTTCTTCTCCAAAGCCATTGAGGGAGCTGACCGGGAGCTGCATGCCCGGCAGTACAACCTGTCCCTGTTCAACCTGGGCGGGCACGGGAGTAACCGCGAGCGTCTTTTCAGCAGGACCATGGTTTACAAGCAAATTGATGCCCTGTTGGTCCTGTGTATGGCGCTGACCCACGAAGAACTCAACCATCTGCAAAAAATCGATATTCCCCTTGTGGTGGTGGGGGGCCACGTGGAGGAATGCGCCTACATCGGCATTGATGACTACGCCGCTGCCTCAACGGCTGTCCGCCACCTCATCAGCCTGGGTCACAAGGACATCGCCCTGCTCCATGGCGACGACGAGACGGACCTGAATTTCGACGTCCCCCGGGTCCGCATCAAGGCCTTCCAGGACGTAATGACCGCATCAGGGCTTGACCTGCGTCCGGAGTGGGATGAGGTGGGGGACTTTACAGTCAGGAGCGGGCAGCAGGCGTTTATCAAGCTGTGGGGGAATTCCGGTCCCAAGCCCACAGCCATTTTCTGCGCCTCGGATGAGATGGCTATGGGCGTTATTTTCGAGGCCAACCGCCGGGGCGTACGCGTTCCCGAGGACCTATCCGTGATCGGCATCGACGATCACGATTTCTCTGTGACTCTGGGCCTGACCACCGTTGGCCAACGCCCGGACGTGCAGGCAGAGCTGGCAACCAGGATGCTGCTGGATGAGCTGGATGGCCGCACCGGATCCGTCCGCTCCATGGTTGCGCCGCACCAGCTCATTGTTCGTTCGACGACGGCGCCCCCGCCGGCTCACGGTGCACCCGAACAGAGGGAGCCCCGCCCGGTCAAAGCCTAGGACGCGCGCGCCAGCTGCCGGATGGGAATCCAGCGGGAAGCCAGCCTGCGGTAGGCTGCGGCAGCTCCGGTCATGTCACCTTCGGCAAGGCACTCGATGCCAAGCCGGACGTCCATGGGGGAGTCGTCAGGGTAAACCTTGTCCGCCACTGCTCCGTAATCGAGTTCCACCCAGGAGTCGCTGTGGAACAGTTCCAACCATTCAGTCAGCTGGGCAAGATCATCGAGCATATCCAGGTCCGGGGCAGCCAATGCAAGGTTGGCCACCGCGTAGCGGACCCGCTCCAGCGCATCACCGATGTTGGTCCGCACTCGGACGGTGAGGATGCGGCCACCTGATTCCACCACGTCCTTATGGTCGGATTCCTGGAACAGCGAGAACCAGCTGAACGGAATTCCCCAGGTGGAGGCACGGGTGTGTACCTTGCCGACGCCTTCCTTGGCCTTCACCAGGTCTATGCGTTCCTGATGGCGGTCCCTTTGCTCTTCCGCGATCAGCAATTCTGCCAGCGGTCCGTGGATGCCTTCCATCAGTGCATTCGCTGCCAGGCCTGCCCGGAGAACCAGCTGGCTGGGGCAGTACAACAGCGTGACGGAGGGCTTCCCCTCGGGGGTGCCGCCGTCGGGCTTCCCGGTCAGGGGCATCACCCGGACAAGATCGGTGCGTCCCGTGGGGAACGGATCTCCGCCCGGCCTGGTGATGCGTCCCAGTGACGCGAGGAGTTCGGCGTTTTCCACAGCGGCCCGCGATTTCGCGCGGGCAGCGGAAGCCCTGATGGCAGCGCGCTGCTCCTCCGGAAAAGCAGTCAGAGGCTCGTAGATACGCAGGGTTGAGGAGAAAGGCAGCCCGGCCTGTCCCCGGTAAAGGTTGCCGGTCATGGCAGCCACCTCCCGATCATCCCCTGCGTTGCGTTCATCAGTCAGTCAACTCAACAATAACCGGCGCATGGTCTGAAGCACCCTTGCCCTTGCGTTCTTCCCTGTCGATCGAGGCGCCGGTGACCCTTGCCGCCAGTGCGGGGGAGGCCAGGACGAAGTCGATCCGCATGCCTTCCTTCTTGGGGAAGCGGAGCTGGGTGTAGTCCCAGTAGGTGTAGACGCCTGGCCCAGGTGTGTGGGGCCGGACAACGTCCGTGTATCCGGCAGCCTCGAAGGCGTGGAAGGCAGCACGTTCGGGCGGGCTCACGTGGGTGTAACCCTGTGAAAGGAAAAGGTCGATGTCCCAGACGTCTTCATCCTGCGGCGCGATGTTCCAGTCGCCCATGAGGGCAATCTGGGACTCAGGGTTTTCAGTAACCCAACTCTCGGCGTGGTTCTTGAGGGTGCTCAGCCAGTTGAGCTTGTAGGGCATGTGTTCGTCGTCGAGCGACCGTCCGTTGGGAACATACAGGCTCCAGATCCTGACGCCGCCGCAGGTGGCACCGATAGCACGGGCCTCCGCCACCGGATCCTTCCCGGCTTTGCCGAATGCCGGCTGGTCCAGAAAGGTGCGTTGGACGTCGTCGAGCCCCACGCGGGAAGCGATAGCGACGCCGTTCCACTGGTTGAGGCCGAAATGGGCTACTTCGTAGCCGTCCCGCTCAAAGAGCTCCCAGGGGAAGTTGTCGTCGGAGCACTTGGTTTCCTGGATCGCCAGGACATCGCAGTCACTGCGGCGAAGCCACGCCTCAACACGGTCGGCTCGGGCACGGAGGGAGTTCACATTCCAGGTAGCAATCTTCACAGTTCCTAACTTACCGAACTTGGCCCCCATGATCCCCTCGGCCGGTCCCACAGGCCGTTGCGCGGCGAACAACGCAGGGTAGGCAGCGACCCGCAACGGCTCTGGAATTTAGTAGGAAGTCCGAGTATATTCGGCAGCAGATGGCGTGGGTCGCACTTGCACCGGGCTCACATGTTCCAGTGGCAGGGGACCCAAGGCATCTGCTGCCGGACCGGCATTCCAGGACCCACATGCAAGGGAGCATCGATCATGGTTCGCGAGCTAGGCCATTACATTGACGGACAACGGGTGGAAGGTACCTCAGGACGTTGGGGAGAGGTCTATGATCCCTGCACGGGTGACGTGCAGGCCCGGCTTGCGCTGGCGGCGGGGGAAGAAGTCCAGCGGGCAATAGCGAGCGCCGAAAAGGCCCAGCCGGAGTGGGCAGCGATGAACCCGCAACGACGCGGGCGCATCCTGCTCAGGTTCGTGGAACTCGTCAACCGACACATGGACGAACTGGCCGGATTGCTGGCCTCTGAACACGGCAAGACCCTCCCTGATGCCAAAGGCGACATCCAGCGGGGAATCGAGGTGGTGGAATTTGCCGCCGGCGCCCCGCATCTGCTGAAGGGTGAATTTTCCGACGACGCCGGTGCCGGCATCGATGTCCACTCCCTCCGGCAGCCGTTGGGGGTGGTCGCAGGCATCACCCCCTTCAACTTCCCTGCCATGATTCCGCTGTGGAAGTCCGGTCCTGCGCTCGCAACCGGAAACGCCTTTATCCTCAAACCCTCGGAGCGTGATCCGTCGGTTCCGCTGCGGCTCGCCGAACTGTACAGCGAAGCGGGGGTTCCTGACGGCGTCTTCAATGTGGTCAACGGGGACAAGGAAGCGGTGGATTCTCTTCTGGGGGATCCGCGGGTGAAAGCGATCGGTTTTGTTGGTTCAACCCCTATTGCCCAGTACATCTATGCCACGGCTGCGGCTCACGGCAAGCGGGCACAGTGCTTCGGCGGGGCCAAGAACCACATGGTCATCCTCCCGGACGCGGATCTGGAGATGGCCGCCGATGCCCTGATCGGGGCCGGCTATGGCTCCGCCGGCGAACGCTGCATGGCCGTGTCCGTTGCGGTGCCTGTTGGGCGGGAGACAGCGGATGCGCTGGTGGCCAAGCTCGAAGAACGGGTCAAGGCCCTGAGGGTGGGCCACAGCCTGGACAAGGAATCGGACTTCGGCCCTGTTGTTGCTGCATCGGCTAAAGAGCGGATCGAGGGCTACATCCAGTCCGGCGTCGATCAGGGCGCCACCCTTCTTGCCGACGGACGTGGGCTCACAGTCGAAGGGTACGAGAACGGCTTCTGGGTGGGACCGACCCTCTTCGACAACGTCACCAAGGACATGAAAATCTATCGGGAGGAGATCTTCGGCCCAGTGCTCAGCGTGGTCCGCGCCAGGGACTATGAGGAGGCACTGCGGCTCTGCAGCGAGCATGAATTCGGCAACGGCGTGGCCATCTTCACGAGGGACGGTGATGCGGCCCGGGACTTCGCGAGCCGTGTTCAGGTGGGGATGGTCGGAATCAACGTGCCCATCCCAGTGCCGATCGCCTACTACACCTTCGGTGGCTGGAAAGCCTCCGGGTTCGGCGACCTCAACCAGCACGGCGCCGACGCGTTCCGTTTCTACACCAAGACCAAGACCGTGACCACGCGCTGGCCCTCGGGCATCCGGCAGGGCGCAAGCTTCATCATGCCGGAAGGAAGCTGATGGCAGGCAGCGACCCGGCAGGCAGCGACCCGGCTGGCAGCGACCCGGCAGGCAGCGACCCGGCTGGCGAGCCGGCTGGCGGCGACCCGAACGAGGTGCTCGTTGAACAACGGGGGCACCTTGGCATCATCACCCTGAACCGTCCCAGGGCCGTCAATGCGCTCACGACAGGCATGGTTCACGCCATGCTGGAACAGCTTGCTGACTGGGCGGAGGACCGCGGCGTTGCCACTGTGTTGGTCCAGGGTTCCGGGAGCCGGGGGTTCTGTGCCGGCGGGGATATTGTGGCCATTTACCAGGACATGCTGACAGGAGGGTCCGGGACGGCCGAATTCTGGGAAGCGGAGTATCGGCTGAACGCGATGATTGCCCGGTACCCCAAGCCTTATGTGGCGTTCATGGACGGACTGGTGCTCGGCGGAGGTGTGGGGATCTCGGCGCACGGCTCCGTCCGGATAGTCACGGAGCGCACCCGCACAGGAATGCCAGAGACCACCATCGGATTTGTGCCCGACGTCGGCGGTACCTTGCTGCTCTCGCGCTCGCCGGGTGAAACAGGCACCCACGCCGCCCTGACCGGCGCCCACCTGGACGGCGCCGATGCCTTGTTCCTCGGGCTGGCCGACCACTTTGTCCGCTCGGAGACCCTTCCAGCGCTGGCCGCTGCCCTCGAGAGCGAGACAGCGGAAGACGCCGTCGGCCGCTTTGCAGAACGGGCACCGGACTCCGCGCTGGCAGGTCAGCGGACCTGGATCGATGAGTGCTACGCCGGCAATGATGTTGAAGAAATCCTCGGCCGGCTGCGCGCTTTCGGCGGGGAGGCCGTCGTGGCCGCGGAGACCATAGAGTCGAAATCGCCGACCGCCGTGAAGGTTGCGCTGGAGTCATTGCGGAGGGTGCGGGGGATGACTCTTGAGCAGGCTCTGACGCAGGAGTTCACGGTGGGCCTGCACTGCCTGGCCGGTCCTGACTTCCGCGAAGGGATCCGGGCCCAGGTAGTGGACAAGGACAGGAACCCGCGCTGGCGTCCGGCCACACTGGCGGAAGTGCGGGACGCCGACGTCGTCAGGTATTTTGAACCGCTCGGGGATCGCGAGCTGAATCTTTCAGTAAAGGAGACGGACAATGCCTGAGGTATCACCCAATGGAGCCGGAACCATTGCTTTCCTGGGGCTCGGGCATATGGGCGCTCCGATGGCCCTGAACCTCGTCAACGCCGGTTACCGTGTTGTGGGCTACGATGTGATGCCCACGGCCCTGGAAACCGCCCGGAGCCACGGAATTCCGACGGCGGACACGGCTGCTTCCGCCGTTGAGGGTGCCTCTGTGGTGCTGACCATGCTCCCCAGCGGCAAGCATCTCCTGGATGCGTACAGGGGGCGGGACTCCGCCACCGGCAGCGACTTTTCCGCCGGGAGTGACTTCTCCTCCGGAGGAGGCTGGGAACCCGGACTGCTGGCAGTGGCTGCACCGGGCACCATGTTCCTGGACTGCTCCACCATCAATGTGGATGAGGCCCGGGAGGCGGCAGGGCTGGCTGTGGATGCCGGGCACCGCTCGGTCGACGCCCCTGTGTCCGGGGGTGTTGTGGGGGCTGAGGCCGGAACCCTGACGTTCATGGTTGGCGCACTTCCTGAAGATTTCGAGGCGGTCCGGCCGCTGCTGGAAGTGATGGGCAAGCGTGTTGTCCATTGCGGCGACCATGGGGCCGGGCAGGCAGCTAAAATCTGCAATAACCTGATCCTCGGGGTTTCCATGATCGCAGTCAGTGAGGCCTTTGTTCTGGGAGAGAAGCTTGGTCTCACCCATCAGGCTCTCTTCGATGTTGCCTCGGCGGCGTCAGGCCAATGCTGGGCGCTGACCACCAACTGCCCTGTTCCGGGCCCTGTACCCAGCAGTCCCGCCAACCGCGATTATCAGCCAGGTTTCGCCGGCGCGCTGATGGCCAAGGACCTACGGCTGGCGCTGAACGCGCTGGAAAGCACCGGGGTCGCGGCCAGGGTGGGTCCCCTGGCGTCCGAAATTTACGATACGTTTGCGGCGGAGGGCGGTGCCGGAAAGGACTTCTCGGCAATCATCACGGCCATCCGGGACAAATCCGGTCAGGCACAAGAGCCTGAACGGGCGGCGGAACAGGACCAGGATCAGCGACAGGCGAGGGGCCACGGATGACCGAACAGTACTCAAACATCCTGGTCGAGCGCCGTGGACGGGTAGGGCTGGTGACCCTGAACCGGCCCCAAGCCTTGAACGCCCTCGACAAAGCCACCATGGACGAACTCGTTTCAGCCGTGGGCGCTATGGACAGCGATCCAGAGGTGGGTGCCGTAGTCATTACCGGTTCAGCCAAAGCCTTCGCCGCCGGAGCCGATATCAAGGAGATGGCGGTGAAAGGCTACGTCGACATGTACTCCGCGGACTGGTTCCGCGGCTGGGAGGATTTCACCAGGCTCCGCATCCCGGTGGTGGCGGCTGTTTCCGGCTTCGCTTTGGGCGGAGGCTGCGAGCTGGCGATGATGTGCGACTTCATCATCGCCGGCGACAACGCAAAATTCGGCCAGCCCGAAATCAATCTCGGCGTCCTGCCAGGAATGGGTGGCTCACAGCGGCTTACCCGCGCTGTGGGCAAGGCCAAAGCCATGGACATGATTCTCACCGGACGGTACATGGACGCCCAGGAGGCTGAGCGCTCAGGACTGGTATCCCGGGTGGTTCCGGCCGCCGACGTCGTCGAGGAAGCGCTGCGGGCCGCAGAAGTCATTGCCTCCAAATCCAAGCCGGTGGCAATGATGGCCAAGGAAGCAGTCAACGCAGCCTTTGAAACCGGACTGGCCCAGGGTGTTCTTTTCGAACGCAGAGTCTTCCATTCCCTCTTCGCCACTGAGGACCAGAAAGAAGGCATGGCGGCGTTCAGCGAGAAGCGCACGCCGGAGTTTAAGCACAGGTAGGCCACCATGAGTCATCAACCCAAGGCGCCGGCTGCGGACCGGACCTTCGGCCCGGGTAAGGCGGACAGGACCTCATTGAGCCTGGTCCCTGCAGCGCTGCTGTCCTTGTCAGGTTTTGTCCTCTTCGTCCTGGAGGACCGCGCCGCTGGATACCTCGTGTTGGGAACAGCCCTGGTGCTCGCCGCGATCATCAACCGGTCCCTTCTCACGGACCTCGCGCTGATTTCGGTTGGCCTGATTGCGATGAGCGCCGTTCCCATCACCACGGACATCAGCACCGAGCACATGCTGGTAATGGGAACGGCCATGATCCTGGCGGTTGGAATCCCGTACTCCGTCTCGCGGTTTGTCCTCAAGGACTATGCGATAAGATTCCCCATCCGTACCGGCCAGCCCTGGACCCGGGCCGAGAAATGGTACTTGCCCGCCGTCGTCGTGATTGGTTATGCCTTGATCCCGGTGTACATGATCCAGACCGGTGTCTACAACAACTGGCCTGCGGTCAGTGACCCTGAGGGCATTGCCCGCCTTTTCATCGGAACAAACGGTTTAGGCATCTGGGATGAACTCTTCTTCATCTGCACCGCGTTCACCCTTCTGCGGCGGCATCTTCCGGATTGGCAGGCCAACCTGCTCCAGGCGGTCCTCTTCACCTCCTTCCTCTGGGAGTTGGGATTCCACGCCTACGCCCCGTTTTTTATCTTTCCGTTTGCGCTGCTCCAGGCCCGACTCTTCACGATTACAAAATCCCTGCTGTACATCGTGTGCGTCCACCTGCTGTTCGACTTTGTCCTGTTCCTGGTCCTGGTCCACGCACACAACCGAGAGTGGATCGATATCTTCCTCTACTGAGCGTGCCCTTGCCAGGCGTTATACCGCGGGCGCTACACGGAGACGCGGTGCCGGTAGGCGGCCACCGCCGCTCGGAGTTCTTCTGCCATCAGATCGGAGTTAATCGCGACGGCGGCCGCGGCGCCCCCTGCTGCTGACGACAGCACTTGGGCGCGAAGATCCGCCACGTTCCCCGCGGCCCATACACCCGGAACGCCAGTGGCGCCGTCGGCGTCGGTCTCAAGGTATTCGCCCATTCCGCTGGGATGTTGCTGGATTCTGAGTCCGAGACGGGAAAAGACGTGCGTACGGGCCGTGAAAACCGGCGCCACCGCCAGGGCGTCAACCGAAACGACGCCGCCAGTGGCCAGTTTCACTCCGCTGAGCCTGCCCCGATCCATCTGCAGCCGCTCCACCGCCCCATGCATCACCGTGATATTCCGTGCCGCCAATTGCTCCAGCTCAGCCTCGTCAGGGCTGACGGAGCCGTTGAGGAACAGTGTGATGTTGCTGCTCCATTGCCGGAACAGGAGTGCCTGAAAGACGGCCATCGGTCCGGTTCCCAGGATTCCGATTTCCCGGTCCTGGACCTCCCAACCGTGGCAGTACGGGCAATGCAGAACGTCCTTGCCCCAAAGTTCCTGGATGCCAGGAATATCAGGCAACCCGTCCACCAGTCCGGTGGTAATCAGCAGGCGCCGGCCCTTAATCGTACTTGCCAGAGCCGTCCCGTCCTGGAGCCGTGCTTCAAAGCCCCCGGATTCCCCGTGTTCCCCGTTCAGGCGTTCGACGGCGACGACTCGCCCGTTGAGGATGCGGCCCCCATAGGACTCCACCTCAGTCCGGCCGACCTTGAGCAATTCGGCGGGGTTGATGCCGTCGCGGGACAGGAAGCCGTGGACTGCCTCGGCAGGAGCGTTCCGCGGCTCCCCGGCGTCGATCACCAGCACTGATCGGCGGGCACGGCCCAGCATTTGGGCTGCACTCAGGCCGGCCGCGCCTCCACCGACAATTACCACATCATACATAGCGTTTCCTTTCAGGGTTTTTCGTTGTTCTTATCCTTCTCGCCACCGGCCTGGAGTGGCAAATGATATTGCTGAAATGGCAAACTATCGGTATGGATGAAATGATCGACGACGTTCTTTCCGCGGTGGGGCCCCGCCTCCGTGCAGTGCGCTTGAGCAGGGAAACCACCCTTGCCTCCCTGTCTGACGCAACGGGCATTTCCGTGAGCACTTTGTCCAGACTGGAATCGGGGCAGCGGCGTCCCAACCTGGAACTACTGCTGCCCCTCGCCAAGGCCCATCAGGTGCCGCTTGATGAACTGGTGGGCGCTCCTGCCACCGGAGACCCCAGGGTTCACCTGCGCCCCATTGTGAAGAAGCGGATGACCATCATCCCGCTGACGCGCCGGCCCGGTGGAGTACAGGCGTATAAGCACATCCTGCACGCTGGCGGGCCTGAGCAGCCCGACCCGCAGGTCCACGAGGGCTATGAGTGGCTCTATGTTCTCAATGGGAACCTGCGGATGATCCTGGGTGAGCGGGACCTGATTCTTCCGGCCGGTGAAGCTGCTGAGTTCGACACCAGGGTGCCGCACTGGTTCGGACGGGCTGATACCCAGGCTGTGGAATTCCTGAGCCTGTTCGGCCGGCAGGGGGAGCGGATGCATGTGCGGGCGAAACCGGCAGGGCGGTAAGAAGCAGATTTCTATTGACGTGGGGGAACGTCGGCCCTCCTGTCATGGGCAGGTTTCCTGATTATCAGTAATCCTGATAATTGATCCACAACACATGGCAGCAGCAGCACCTTTGCGGCTACCTCCCTCCGTTTCAATGTCGAAAACCAGGGTGTTCCGATGAACAGCAAGTTTTGCTCCCGCCGTCGTATCTTTCGTCCTTGTCATTGCCGGCCCCGTCCGGGGATCCAGCACAGTCGCCTGGCCCCATTGGTGAACAGGGAGTTACTGGTGCCATGTGGGAAGGCGAAGGACTGATCCATGGACGTTGCGGAGGAGATCCACAAAATCACCGGTGGAGGTGCTCACGCGGCCATCGAGGCCACGGGAAACACGAGGGTTCTCGAACAGGCCATCGGCGCCACCCGGGCGAGGGGACACATTGTGGTGATCGGAGCTCCAGCGTTCGGGGCCACTGTTGCCGTGGACGTGAACTTCATGATGCCCGGACGCCGCATCGAGGGAGTGACTCTGAGTGACAGCGAGATTGAAACCCTGATTCCTTCAATCATCACCCTGATGGAATCGGGGAGGTTTCTCGTGGAACGGCTGGTGCAGACCTATCGCCTGGAAGATATCAACCAGGCCGTGGCAGACACTAAATCCGGAGCCGTGATCAAACCGGTCCTGCTGACCTGAAATGATCAAAGACCCCCAAGCGCAAAAATGGACTGGTCAAATGCGCGTGGGGTCTTGATTCAGGGCTCTGTTAGGTGAAATCGCCTGCGTTCTTCCGAAACGCACTGAGGATCCTGATCAGCTGGTCCACATCCTGGTCAGCGAATCCCGACTGGATGAATACCTCAGAGTTCAGCGCCGCCGTCGCGCTCTTGGCAAGAGTCCGCCCCTCGGAGGTGAGCTCTATTAAGGTGGTCCGGCCGTCAGTAGGGTGGGCGGACCGGACCACCAGGCCTGCGGCCTGCAGTCGGTCGACCGCGTTTGTCACCGAGGTCGGATGGACCTGCAGGAGCGCGCTTGCTTTGTTCATCGGGAGTGCTCCACTGCGGGCGAAACTGAGCAGCGCCAGGAGCTCGTAGCGCGCGAATGTCAGGCCGAAGGGTTTGAGGACGGCCTCGATCCGTCCCAGCAGAATCTGCTGGGTGCGCATGATGGCCGTGACGGCAGCCATGGGGGCTGCCTCATTTACCCAGCCGTGGCCTTCCCAGTTTTGCTGGGCATCCGCGATGGGGTCACGGGGAAGTGGAGTTCCCACCGTTCCTCCTTAGCCTTGCCCGGCCAGGGCGTCTGCTCAGCCTAGTGATCCACATCACTGTGCAATATACTAGGACATCCAAGGGTTTGGAAGAGCGAAGAGGCCGGGGGACGGGTGCAGCCATCAGGACGTCATGAGGGGCCGGCCGCGGACCCGCCGGCAACAGCCGGGATCCCTGCCCCTCTGCCATTTGCGGACGCCGATCTGATGTACATCGCCGGACTCCTGCCCGCTGCCGAGCGTTCCCGGTATCTGGAAGTGAGGGAGTTTCTGCAGTCCCGGATCCGTGCTGCATCCATCGACTACTGGAACCGGGAGGAATTCCCTTTCACCCTGGTTGCGGAAATGGGGAAATATGGGTTGGGAGGCCTGCAAACGGACGGCAGCTCGCAACTGTTTAAGGGCCTGATGTACGTCGAGGTGGCGCGTGCTGACGTATCACTCTCGGCGCTGGTGGGGATCCACAACGAGCTCATCGTGGGGATGATCGATCAGCTCGGTTCCACCGAGCAAAAGAGGCAATGGCTACCGGGCCTCACTGCCTTCACACACCTGGGCGCCTTTGCCCTGACCGAACCCGATCATGGCTCGGACATCGCAGGCGGGCTGGAAACCACTGCACGGCTCGATGGCGAGGAGTGGGTGATCAACGGCGCCAAACGATGGATCGGCGCCGGCACTATCGCTGACTTCGCGCTGGTCTGGGCCCGGGACCTTGAAGACGGCCAGATCAAGGGCTTCATTGTCGAAACCGACCGCCCAGGCTACTCCGCCATGAAAATCAGCAACAAAATCGGCCTCCGGATCATGCAGAACGCGGACATCACGCTCTCGGAGGTTCGGATCCCCCAGGCCAACCTGCTCCCCGGTGCCACCGACTTTTCAAAAGCCAACAGCCTCCTGCGGGATTCGCGCGCCTGGGTGGGCTGGCAAGGTGCCGGAATCCAGTTGGCCGCCTTCGACGTCGGGCGTGCCTATTCATTGCAACGCAAGCAGTTCGGCAGGGAACTTGCGCGGTTCCAGCTCATTCAGCAGCAGCTGGCCGACATGCTGGGAAACGCCACTGCTTCCCTTGCCCTGATGGTCCAGCTCGCGCGGATTCAGGACGAGGGCAAATTGGAGATGGCCCAGGCGGCCATGGCCAAAGCCACCACCACTCGGCTGGCGCGCTCCACAGTAGCCATGGGGCGATCCATCCTGGGCGGCAACGGCATCAGCAGTGATTTTGAAATGGCCAAGTTGTTCGGGGACGCTGAGGTCCTCTACACCTATGAAGGCAGCTACGAAATCAACTCGCTCATTGTGGGGCGCGCCGTCACCGGGAAATCCGCCTTTACCTGATCCGGCCGGGCCTGAACTGGGCCACAGGCTGCTGCCCTGCGTGCCGCTACTCTTTGTCCCGGCGCGGGTAGGCTCAGCCTATGGACGTTGTGGAGTTCCTGCTCGAACGAATCAAGGAAGATGAGAAGGCCGCGCAAAAACTCCTCGGAGACCGTTCTGTCTCCCAATCCGGGCGATGGTACGAGCATCGGCTGCTGCGTGAATGCGAAGCAAAACGGCGTCTCATCGCGGTCATCGAATCGGCCCGGCAGGCCAGCCTGGCCCGGATTGTGGCCTCATCGCCGGGCGAGACCGTCGGTGTCACAGAAGCAATAGCGTGGACTGCCTTGGCCCTGCACGCCCTTGCCTTCCCTTATTCGGACCACCCTGATTTCCAGGAAGGCTGGCGGCTGACGGAATAGCTGTTGGGCTGCTCAGGTTGCTTCGGCTGGAAACAACCTGGCGGTGGTCGGAGGGCGCACGGTCCGGCTCAAGAGTTCGCAAACGGGCAGCGCAGCCGAAACCAGGGCCTGGCTGTGCTCGTGTTGTGGGCGCGTAAAGAACTCCCCGGTTTCGGCTACCTCCACAAGCCGGCCTTTGAACAGCACAGCCACCCTGTCACTCATATAGCGGATGACGTCCATGTCATGGCTGATCAGGACGAGGGACAGACCCTTGTCCCGATGCAAGCGCAGGAGCAGGTTCAGGACCAGCCGCTGAGTCAGGGCGTCCAGCGCCGACGTCGCCTCATCACAGATGAGGATTGAGGGCTCCAGGAGAAGCGCCCTGGCGATGGTGAGCCTTTGGAGCTGACCTCCCGAGCATTGGCCGGGGAGCCGATCCAGCAGTCCCGGGTCAAGCCCTACTTCCTCAATTGCCTGAAGAATGCGTGAGGAACGCTCGTCCTTCGTCAGGTCCTTGCGCCGGAGCAAGGGTGCTTCCAGGCTGGTCTGCAGCCGCATGCGTGGATCAAAAGAATCGTGTGGTTCCTGGAACACGAGCTGAACCCGGGAATGCTGAACGGCCCTCCCTGCATCCTGGAGACCAACATCCTGGGAGCCAGGATCTTGGCGACCGGCATCTCGGAGATTAAGGCTGATTCTTCCGCGGTCGATGTTTTCCAGGCCGATGATCGACCTGGCAAGGGTGCTCTTCCCCGAACCGGATTGCCCCAGAACTCCGAGAATCTCACCCTGTCCAAGGCCAAGGGAAATATCGGTTAAGGCCGGCCGGTTTCCGCGTTTGCTTGCCCGTTTCTTCGCCCTGAAGTCTTTGCTGACACGCTCCAGGGTCAGCACTTCGCGGAGCTCCTGGCCCTGGCGCTGCTGAATCCCCTGTTCCGCAACCTGGCCCTGCCGCGGGCCGCGGTTCCCTTCGGGGGCAAGGCTTGCAGCCTCCAGCAGACGCTTGGTGTACGGGGAACGAGGGTAGTTGAGGACCTCCTGGGCAGGGCCTGATTCAACAATCGTGCCGGCCTCCATCACCAGGACCTTGTCGGCAAACTGTGCCACGGTGCGGATGTTGTGGGTGATGTAGAGAATCCCAAGACCCCGTTCCCGGCGTTCCCGGTCAAGCAGCTGCAGGACCTGGACCTCAAGCATCTTGTCCAGTGAGGAGGTCGGTTCATCGGCCAGCAGGATGTCCGGTGCACCGGCCAAAGCAAGGGCAGTCATGGCCCGTTGGGCCATTCCACCGGAGAGCTGATGTGCTTTGGCCTGGGCTCCTAACTCGGGTTCGTCGAAGCCGACTTCAGCAAGCAGTTCCAGCACTTTAGCGTCGGCAGCTTTTCCTTGCAGCCCGCAATGGCGCTTGAGCGGCTCCTTCAGATGGCTGGCTATTGTCTTGCGGGGATTGAACATGCGCTTGGGCTGTTGATACAACATTCCGATGCCGCCACCGCGAACGCTGTTCAGTACGCCCTCAGCCGCCGTCGTCAGCTCCTGGGATCCGAGGCGGATGCTCCCCGATTGGAGGTGTACGTGGGGCGGAAGCAGCTGAAGGATGGACATCGCCGTCATCGTCTTCCCGCAACCGGACCCGCCAACCAGGGCCACGAATTCGCCCGGATTTACCGACAGGCTGACACCGGCCAGAATTGAACGCGCTCCACCTGTGCCGGTGTGCAGATCTTCTATAACGAGTCCCTCAGTCATCTTTCACCGCCCCGGTGGGAATAAGCAGTCGGCTCCCCGCCATGTGGGAGATACGTTGGCCGGTCAGCGTTACGCACAATGCCACGGTGAAGATTGCGAGCCCCGGGGCCAGGATTGCCAAGGGTGCCCGCTCGGAATATGGCTGTGCGGCAGCGAGCATGGAGCCCCAGTCCGATTGTGGCGGCTGGACACCGAGGCCCAGATAAGAAAGAGCGCCGACGCTGATCAACAGTTGACCGAACCGCAGCGTTGCCTGTCCCAGCAAAGGCCCCGCCAGATGCGGGAGAATGTGGCGGAAAATGATGAACGACGGCGGGCAGCCCACTACCTTGGCTGCCTCCACGAACCCCTCCGCTGACACGTCATAGGCAAGCGTCCTGGCAAGCCTCGCGAAGGGAGTCCAGCCAGTTATCGTCAAGGCAAGCAGAAGGGAAGGAAAACCCGTGCCCATAGCCGCGACGATAAACAGGGCAATCACCATCTCGGGAAGCGCCAGGAGGACGTCATTGGTACGGGTGAAGAACTCATCGAACCATCCCCGGCGTCGAGCGCTGATCACGCCTATTGCCGTTCCAAGGAGACCGGTCAGCAGGGTGGCCAACGCTGCTATCGACATAGAGAACCGCCCACCGTCCAGCAGGCGGCTGAGCGTATCCCGGCCCAGGTGGTCAGTCCCCAACCAGTGGTTGAGGCTTGGCGGGCTCAGGCGCAGCGCCAAATTCTGCTGTCCCGGGGGATGCGGCATGAGCCAGGGGGAGAAGGTCACGGCCAAGACAATAATGGCCAGGATCACGACGGCGGCCCAGCCGGCCGTTTGTTTCCTAACCAAGACGTCCACCGAGCCTCGGGTTCAGGAGTTGGTGTACAAAATCGGCGCCTGTTGTTACCACCACAGCCAAAGCGACAACCACAACAACGCCTCCTTGGGCAAGCGGAATGTCACTGTTGAGGACTGCGTCGTAAAGCAGCCTGCCCATTCCGGGAACGGCGAAGATCACTTCAACGATGACCGATCCGCCCAGCAACCCGGCAAACCACACAGCGAACAAGGTGGTCAGCGGCAGCAGGCCATTGGGGACTACGTGCCTGAGGACCGCCTGCGGATAGCTCAATCCGCGGCTTCGGGCGGCGTTGACGTGGTCGGCTGCCAAGGCGTCAATCATCCCTGAGCGTGCGGCAGAGGTGAAATAGCTGATCGGACGCAGGGCCAGCGTGGCAACGGGCAAGACCATGGAGGCCGGACCCGTCCATCCTGCCGAGGGCAGCACTGCCAGGCGGAGGGCGAACACCAGTACCAGCAGGGGAGCCAGCCAGTATTCGGGCATCGCAATGAAGGACTGAGTGATCGTAGTGATGATCTTGTCAGTCCGCCGGCCTTCCCGGAGGGCGGCCGTGATCCCCAACGGCAAGGAGATCAACGCTGCTGCGCCAAGGGCCAGGATCACCAGGCTTACCGTCACAGCGAGGGCAGGCAGCACCTGTTCCACCACAGGGGTCCGGCTGATGTGGGACAGCCCCATGTCGCCAGTGCAGAAGCGGGCCAGCCAACGAAAGTACTGCACGGGCAGTGGATCCTGCAGCCCGAGACTATCGCTCAAAGCCTGGACCGAGGAGGCGTCCACCACATCGCCTGCAACCCGTGACCTGATGATCTTGCGTACAGGATCGCCGGGGGTCACATACGGGACCATGAAGACCGCGATGGACGCCAGCAGGACGGCGACCACAAGGGTCGCCGTCCGCCTGGCGATAAAGGAGATCATGCGTTTCTGCTACGGCGTCAGGCTCCCTACGAGCCGGACCCCGACTTCGCTGTCTGGGCTGTGAGGACGTACCGGGACAGAGGGTCCTGAACGTACGACTGCACACTGGTGCGGACGGCATCGGTGGCTTGTTCGTTCACCAGCCAAGCGTTGACTGCCTGCGCGTCCAGGATCTTCCCGGCCTCGGCATAGAGCTTGTGACGCTCTTTAGTGTCGTTGGTCTGAGCTGCCTTGGCGATGGTTTTGTCGTACTCCGCATCGCAGAAATGGCTCAGGTTGTACGTGCCGGCGCACGTGTAGTCAGCAGTGAGGAAGCCGATCGGATCAGCGATGTCGATCAGGCGGTTGCGCTGGCTGAGTACCATGTCGTAGTTCCCTGCAAGCAGGTCCGGCTCCACCGACGCGTATTCTTTGGTCTGAATGCTGACCGGGATACCGATGTTCTTCAGGTTCTCCTGGATCACGGTTGCAACGTCCGCGAACTCCGCCCGCTCCACGATCGCAATGATTTCCAAGGGCCGTTCGGCTGTGTAACCGGCTGTTGCCAGCAGTGACTTGGCTTCGTCAAGATCCTGCTTGGGAGATTCGACACCAGCGGGTGCCCAGGGTTCGGTGGGAGCGAAGGGGCCGGTGGCCGGCAACGCTGCGCCTTCGTAGACGCTGGCCGCCAGCGAATCGAGATCCAAGGCGGTGCGGATCGCTTTCCGGAAGTTGAGGTTGTTGAATGGCGCACGGCCGTTGTTCATATAGAGGGTGGCAGTCCTGGGTGAGTCTGCCTTCAAAATGCCAACACCGGGGGCTTTCTCCAAGGCGGGCAGGCTGGAAACAGGAACCGAAAGGGACACATCGGCTTCCCCGGTCTGAACCTGGGCAGCGCGGGTGGCGCCATTGGTGATAAAGCGTATCTCGGCACCCGCCAGTTGGACCGGGCCTCCCCAGTAATCCTCGTTGCGGTCCAGCGTCAAGGACTGTTTGGTTTTTTCGGAGACGGGTTTGAAGGGACCCGTGCAGTGTCCAAAGGGATCGATGGTGTCCTTGGCATACGCGGCAGGGGCAAGGATGCCGGTGTTTACACTGGCCAACCGGTAGGGAACCAGAGGACTCTCAGTGGGGGTCGTGACGCGCACCGTGTGTGCATCCAGCACTTTGACTCCACTGACCATCTTGGGATTGAAGGCGCGCGCGGGCACTTTGGCGCCGAGCACGTGCTGGAGGGAAGCCGTTACGGCTTCCGGCGTGAGAGCCGTGCCGTCCTGGAATTTCACGTCATCCCGAAGTGTGAAATCCCACTCCAGCGGCGAGACTTGCTTCCACTCGGTGGCGAGGGAGGGGACAACTTTTCCCTGCGCTTGGTCGTACTTCGTCAGGGTCTCAAGGCACCCGGCCAGGGAAAGGATGTACGCAGAATCTGTCTCCAGCTCCCAGCCGGCCACCGGCGCGCGGAAGTTGTCCACCACAATGCGCTGGTTCGTGTCTACAGGCTGCGCTGAGGCGTTGTTCTCGGGGGTGAAACCACAAGCGGAAAGCGCGAGGACTGCTGCCGCGCCCGTTGCCACCATTGACGGGACAGGAAAACGCACAAAACCACCTTCATAGGATTCTCAAGACGCTTCTGGAACGAAGGCCGCCTACTGAGGGTAGCCTTACCTATCGTAGTTGTCGATTTGGCCTGGTAATAAAGGCGCCTTCACTCTTCCTCGAGGTGCGATTTTGGTCACTTTCGACGGTGGCTGACTGCTCGAAGCAGGCATATAGTAAGCATACTGACGAAATGGATTTGCTTTCGTCGTGACCTGTTCTAGTCGAAGGAGACGCTGTGAGCACGAAGGTTGAGAAGCGCATTCTGGTCAACGTTCCCGTAAGCACTGCCTATAACCAGTGGACCCAGTTTGAGGATTTCCCCCAGTTCATGGGAGGCGTTAAGAGCGTGACCCAGCTGAGCGACGACCGCCTCGAATGGGTGGCGGAAATCGCAGGTGTCCGGCGGCGCTGGGAAGCCAAAATCCTGGAGCAGGTACCGGACCGCAAAGTGGCCTGGGCCGCCACCGAAGGAGCAACCAATGCCGGCGCAGTCATGTTCGAAGATGTGGGCGGAGGACAGACGTCCATCCAGCTGACCCTGGAGTACGAGCCCGAGGGCCTCGTGGAAAAGGTCGGTGACAAGCTTAATGTGGTTGAAAACGAGGCTGAAGCCGATTTAAAGAGATTTAAGGAATTCATTGAGGCCGAAGGATATGCCAGCGGGGCATGGCGTGGCTCAGTTAATGAAGGTGCCTCAGCCGGGACGCCGGGCGTTGAAGATGCGGCCGGATCACATGGTGACTCTGGCAAGGCAGGAGTATCCGGAAAGGTTGCTGCCGGAGTCGGGGTAGCTGCAGCGGCTGCGGCGGGAGTTGCTGCTGCGACGCAAGGAAAAAACAAGGGAATGGAGGAGGACGTCACCCGGGTTGACACTTCGCGGACAGATGCGGCCCCGGCGCCCGGGGCATCCATGGCGGGTAGCTCCGGGATGAGCACAGGAACGGCAAGGGAAATGTCCGGTGCCTCTTCGGATCCATCTGCTGAACGGATTGCACGTCCATTCGACCAGACCAACGGCCTGGCGGACACGCTTGGCGAGTCGGACGAAATGGCCGGGAGCGAGGCGAAGAGTGCAGCCGACCGCGAGAACGAGGACGGCGACGACGGTACCGTTCCTCCGATCGTGCCGCCTGCCCCAACGCGCTACTGAGGGGCCGTCCGCTAGACGGTTTGATCAGCCGGTTCCGCCGCCACGACTATCGACCGCTGCGCCGTGCCGTTGGCCAGTACAAGGGCGGCTATGGCCCGGGCAATTTTCTGTCCTCCATGGGCTGAGGGCTCAATGGGATTGGCGTAGTCCTGATCCTCGTTGCAAATCAGCCGGAGGTCGATGACAGAGACGCCGCGGTCAAACGCAGCCCTTGTAATGGAGTCGTTGAAGAGCGCCAATGCAGTTCTGATGATCCTTTGCCCTGGGGCGGACGGGGGCGTGTCGTAGATAGTGCTCACGGCTGTGGGCAGTCCCTTCGCCACTGCGGCGTCGATCATCGCCGCATAGTCGGCGGCGAACCGGTCCTGTGCCTTGCCCAGGATGAGGAGGGCGTCGGTGACAGTTCCGGCGTCCTCCTCGAGCAAGGGAGCGAAACCGAGCGCGTCGTTCCCGCCCACGCTCACCACAAGGTGGGTGGTGTCCGGCGGCAGAAAGCGAAGCTGCCGGTCGACGTCGGAAATTCTGTCCCCGTCCACGGCGAGGAGCGTACAACTCCAGTCACCGGGCAGTTCCTGGCGAAGTTGCTGCACAACATCGGGGGCGCCGTCGACATACGCCTGATTATCGAAAATTGAATCTCCGAGCAGGACCACATGGCCGGTTGACGCTCCCGGTTGCCGTTCCATCATGGCTGCCTCCTTTCCGTGTTTTCTATTTTCTTCTTCGTAATGGCACCAAGGTCAATGACCGCAAAACTTGAATGGCCTTGGACGCCCTTGCCCCATCGGCGAAAATGGAAGGGGCGATTGACCAGCCGGGGCGGAGGCAGGCGATGAATGACAGGGCCACAGAGAATAACGAGCGGCGACTGGAGCGGGCAGCTGAACTTCGGGCCGCCCAAACCTCCAACCGGGCCCCCCACGAGGAGGCCGAACCCGGTGCTGCTGCTGCGGACGCCGACGCACGCCAGAAACGTCGAAAGATCAGTGATGCTCAACGGGCGGACTACCTGATCAGGGACGCCATGGCCAGGGGCGAGTTCGACAACCTCAAATATGCAGGAAAACCCATCCCTGGCCTGGGCGAGAACACCGATCCTGACTGGTGGATCAAGGGACTCATCAGCCGTGAGAACCTCACCGGGCTGGGACCACCTGCAATTCTGCTTCGCAAGGAGGATGCGGAACTGGACTCGTTGCTGGATGGCCGCTACTCCGAACAGCAGGTCCGCGAAACGGTCGAGAGCTTTAACAAGCGTGTCATTGAGGCCCGCCGGCAGCTTCAGGGAGGCCCTCCGGTCATTACCAAAACGAGGGACGTCGACCATGAGGTGGATCGCTGGCGCGAACGGCGGATCGCGGCCGCAGCTGCGCGCCCGCCTGAGCCTGAACCGGAAGTCCGCCGGGGATGGTGGAGGCGGCTTTGGTCAGTCCGCGGCCCCAATTGACCCAGGTCGGCTACACGGCTTCCAGCACACTGACGTAGTTGGCTATGCCCACCCCGCCCATGTTCTGCACGGCGGCGCGGCGCGGATTGGCCAGCTGCATGGCCCCGGCAGTGCCGGTGAGCTGCATGGCGGCGACGACGTGCTGCGAAACTCCGGTGGCACCAACCGGATGGCCCTTTGCTTTGAGTCCGCCGGAGATGTTGATGGGGAGTTTTCCGTCCTTGAACACCCAGCCTTCCTCCAGGGCACGGACGCCTTGGCCCGGCTCGGTGAGCCCCATGGCTTCGTACATGAGCAGTTCGGCAATGGTGAAGCAGTCATGCACCTCGGCGAAGTCAAGATCCTCCAGCCGGGCGCCGGCCATGGCCAGTGCCCGCTGCCAGGAGCCACGGGTCGCGGCGAACGCTGTCGGGTCCCGGCGTTCGGCAGGCATGAAGTCGTTCGCATGGCCGAAGCCCGCCAGGCGGACCGGCCCTGTTGCTGACCTCTGTGGCGCCGCGGCAGAGAGGACGACGGCGGCGGCGCCGTCAGAGACGGGGGAGCAGTCGGTGCGGCGCAGGGGGTCGGCCACCATCGGGTTCTTGTCCGAGACCGTTCGGCAGAATTCCTCGCCGAGGTCCTTGCGGAGCTGGGCGTAAGGATTGTCCACCCCGTTCCGGTGGTTCTTGGCTGCGATAGTGCCCAAGACGTCGCCAAGATTTCCGAAAGAGCCGCCGTAGCCACGTTCCCCGAAGCGCTTTTCATAGTGTTTTGCCACCTCGGCGAAGAGCCCGGTGAAGCCAGTGGTGGAGGCTTTGCCTGCCATGTCGTAATCCGCTCCCAGCAAGGCGGAGCCGACGATGTCCGCGCCGGCGTGGGTCATCTTTTCCGCGCCGATCACCAGGACGGTTTTAGCAGTTCCGGCCAGCAGTGCTTTTGCCCCTTGTTGAAAGGCGGCCGAACCTGAGGCACAGGCGTTCTCCACCCGGGTGGCAGGAACGTACGCGAGTTCCTCCGAAACCTGTAGGGCGAGGGAGGATGGAAACGCCAAGGGCACCATTCCGGAGTTGAACTGTCCCAGGTAGATTTCGTCGATCTGGCCGGGTTCGATACCGGCATTCTCAATCGCTTCGGTGGAAACCTGGACGATGAGTGACTCCAGGGTGTCATCGCTCAGTTTCCCGAAGCGGCTGTGGCCCCATCCCGTCAGCAGGATGTCCTTGCCGAACTGTTCTTTCAGGCTCATGCGGCTGCTCCTTCAGTTTCGAGGGCAACCGTGAATTCGGCCGCGGTCTTTTCGCGGATCTCCTGCTCGGTCACGCCGGGGGCGAGGCGGGTTAGCGTGAGTTGCCGCCCGCCGTCGTTCTTGATGAGGTCAAATACTGCGATGTCGCTGATGATCCGGTCCACAACGCCCAGTCCTGTCAGCGGCAGGCTGCATTCGGAAACGATCTTTGGTGTGCCGTCCTTGGCAACATGCTCGGTGAGGACCACCACGCGCGGCGTGCCGGCCACGAGGTCCATTGCACCGCCCATGCCCTTGACCATCTTTCCGGGGATGGTCCAGTTGGCGAGGTCGCCGCTGCCGGAGACCTGCATGGCGCCGAGGATTGCGACCTTGACGTGCCCGCCGCGGATCATGCCGAAGGACGTCGCTGAGTCAAAGATGCTTCCGCCCGGGAGGACCGTCACCGTTTGCTTGCCTGCATTGATGAGGTCTGCATCCTCCTCACCCTCGTAAGGGAAGGGGCCCATGCCGAGCAGCCCGTTCTCACTCTGCAGGACCACCCGGACACCGTCGGGCAGGTTGTTGGCCACAAGGGTGGGGATCCCGATGCCGAGATTCACGTAGTCGCCGTCGTTCAGTTCTTCGGCTGCTATCGCAGCCATTTCATCCCTGGTCCAGGCCACGGTTTTCTCCTTTGTAGTCATGGAAGCAGATCAGGCGGGAACGAATCCGGTATGCTGCCGGACCGTCCGTTGTTCGATGTCCTTGATCCTGCCGCTGGCCTGGACCAGATGCTGGACGTAAACACCGGGAGTGACGATGTGATTGGGATCAAGTACCCCGGGTTCAACGATCACCTCTGCTTCAGCGACGGTCGTTGTGCCGGCGGTTGCCACCACCGGGTTGAAGTTCCGGGCGGTGAAGCGGTAGATGAGGTTCCCGTCGGTGTCTGCGGTGTGTGCATGGACGAGTGCGACGTCGGCCCTGATGGCGCGCTCCTGAACATACGTTTCGCCGTCGAACTCTGCCAGCGGTTTGCCTTCGGCAACCAGGGTTCCGACGCCCGTTTTGGTGTAGAAGGCGGGGATTCCGGCGCCGCCTGCCCGGAGCCGCTCGGCCAGGGTGCCTTGGGGTGTGAATTCCACTTCAAGGAGGCCGGCCAGGTATTGCTCCGCGAACAGCTTGTTTTCACCAACGTAGGAGGCGATGACTTTGCGGACCTGTCCGGCCTCGATGAGGATGCCGAGTCCCTTGCCGTCAACGCCCATGTTGTTGGACACCACGGTCAGGTCCCGGACACGTGAATCCCGCACAGCTTCGATGAGGTCTGCGGGGATGCCGCTCAGGCCGAAGCCGCCCACAGCCAGGGTCATGCCGTCTCGCAGCACGTCCTGTAGCGCAGCCGCCGGATTGGATCGAACCTTTGACATCGCATCTCCTCATTGAGTGGTTTATCCTCTCCACTTTGTGGACGGAGAGTCCTGACTCAGGAGCCTAGGGTTGCTCGGAGGCTTCTGTCAAGGAACGGAATAGGGCCAGAACTCGCGTGATTACACTGTGGACGATATGCTTGGGGCTATCCATAATATGGACGGATTGGATGGAAAGTGGGAAAGCAGTGACGTCGGTACCAGTTCAAGGGGCGCAGGTAGTGAGCAGGGTGGCAGCCCTGCTTCGCATCGTCGCGAGGAAACCCGAAGGGGTTCCGCTCGTCGGGGTAGTACGGGAATCAGGGCTGACCAGGCCAACAGTTCACCGGCTGCTGACGTCGCTTGCTTCCGAGGGGCTGTTGGATCAGGATGCCCGGACGGGCAACTGGGTGCTGGGGCCGGAGATCCTGCTGATGTCCTCCGTCGCCACCGCCCGGTTCCCTTTGGAGGAAGTGGCCCGGCCCAGCCTGCGGCGGCTGGCCGAGGAAACCGGGGAGAGCGCGTTTTTCTCAATCCGCCGCGGGTTGGAAACGGTGTGCGTGCTCAGGGAAGAGGGCAGCTTCCCGATCCGCTCTTTCGTGCTGCATGAAGGCGTCCGCTTCCCCCTTGGCGTTGCCTCAGCCGGCACGGCGATCATGGCCTTCCTGCCCGAAGCGGAACAGGAGGAGCTGTTGGGCCGATGGAATAGCCACGCTGGAACATTTGCCGAGGGGCATCCGGCCTCTGTGGTCAGGGAGAACCTTAAGCGGACGCGCCATGTTGGCTACTCTGTGAACCCGGGGCTTGTGCTGGAGGGAAGCTGGGGGATGGGGGCGGCAGTGTTCGACGCCAAGGGCCGTCCGGCTTGTGCCTTATCGCTGACGGGTATCGAGCCGCGGTTCCGCGAGGACAGGCAGGAATTCCTGGGCCGGCTGCTCATGGAGGAAGCGCACCGGATCACAACCGCACTGCGCACAGCTGAAAGGTAGGCGGCGGAACCGCTATTTCCACCAGGAATCGAAAATGGTGACGGGGACAGTGCGCTTGTGCCTGGTCCGCAAGTACTTCTCCTCGATCAGCATGGCTACGCCTTCAGGCACCTCACGCCCCTCAAGGTAGTCGTCAATCTGGTCATAGGTGACGCCGAGTTCATCCTCGTCAGTGCGGCCGGGCCTGCCGTCAAGAAGATCAGCTGTGGGGACCTTCTCCCAGACCCGGGCGGGGGCGCCAAGCTCGCCGAGCAGGGCCCGGTTCTGACGCTTGTTCAGGCCGAACAGCGGCAGGATATCGGCGCCGCCGTCGCCGTACTTGGTGAAGAACCCGGTGACTGATTCCGCACCGTGGTCCGTGCCGACCACGAGGTAGTTGAATTCACCGGCCAAGGCGTACTGCGCGGTCATGCGGGCACGGGCTTTGGTGTTGCCCTTGTGGAAGTCAGAGATGGGGGAGCCGGTGCTTTTTTCGAACTCGTCCTCAATGCCGTTGACGGCGGCCGAAACGTTGAAGGTTCGTTCAGTCTTGGCCTGGATAAATTCCAGGGCAGCCTGGGCGTCGTCTTCGTCATGCTGGACACCGTAAGGCAGGCGGACGGCAATGAAGTCGGCGTCCACTCCCTCTGCGTTCAGTTCCTCCACGGCAAGCTGGGTGAGCCGGCCGGCGAGGGAGGAATCGATGCCTCCGGAGATCCCCAGGACGAAGCCCTTGGTGCGGGTGGCCTTCAAGTACTCCTTGAGGAAAGTGACGCGTTTGCGCACCTCCCCCGCGGGATCGATCTGGGGCTGCACGCCCATTTCTTCAATGATCTTGGCCTGGAGTTCGCGCATGTGTCCCAGCCTAGTCAGGAGTGTCAACTGCCCTCAACTGCGACGTCCGTTTTCCCCCTCGCCTGGTTCTCAATTGGGGTTGCCGCTACGCCTGAGCCGGTTGCCGCTACGCCTGAGCCGGGGCAGGGCCTGTGGAAGCGCGGATGGTGAGGTGCGTCGGCATGACGGCAAGCTGGCGGCTGGACCGGCCCGGGGTGGGATTGAGCTGGGACAGAAGCATCGAGACCGCCACCCGGCCCGCCTGTTCAATGGGGCTCGCGATGGTGGTGAGCGGGGGATTGCAAAAGTCAGCACCGAAGATGTCGTCTGATCCAACGATGCTGATGTCCTCCGGTACACGGATCCCTCGTTCCCGCAGCCGCTGGAGCATGCCGATAGCGAGAAGGTCGTTGAACACAATGCATGCCGTTGCACCTGTCCGGACAGCGGCGTCGGCGGCGGCAGCCCCCGAAGTGGTTTTGGGGATAAAAGGCCCGATGCGGTGGGTCTCCATGCTCCGGTGGGCCGACTCCTCTTCAAACACCTTCCAGCGCATGTGGTTAGACCAGGAGGTTGGAGGCCCGCTGACGTAGCAGACGCGTTGGTGGCCCAGGGACGCCAGGTGCTCCAGTGCCTGGATGATGGCGGACGGCGTGTCGATCACCACCGACGGCGCGATGGCTGAGGCCCGGTTGATGGTCACCAGTGGCTGGGTCCCGGAGACCTCGGCCAGTTCCGCATCCGTCAGGCGGGAAGCGGCAAGGATAAAGCCGTCGGCGGATCGTCGCATCTTGTGCAGTGCATCAAGTTCCATCTCGCTGGACTCCTCGGTGTCCACCAGGAGTTGGGTGAAGCCGGCTGCCTTGAGCTGATGCTGGGTGCCGCGAATGATGTCGAAGTAGAAGGGATTCGTGATGTCCGGAACCAGGACGGCGACGGCGTTGGTGCGGCCGGAACTAAGGCCGCGGGCCTGGGAGCTGGGTACGTAGTTAAGCCGGGCAGCAACCTCTTCGATGCGTTCCCTGGTGCGTCGGTTCACGCGGTCCGGATTGGACAAGGCCCGCGAGACAGTGGAAGTGGCCACTCCGGCAAGCTCGGCAACGTCTTTGATGGTGGGCAGGCGGGTAGGCTCGCCCTGTTCTTGCTTTGGTGCCTCCATGATGGCCATCCCCTCCGAGTACCAATCCCCGTTTAGCGTCCCGGGGAGGCAGGTTCCACGGGAACCCGCTCTTCTGATTTCAACACTTTTGGCAACTTTTGGCAAACGCTTGCCGCCGTTGTTGCCACTTCCTAAACTAGAACCCGGTCGCCTGCAGTGACGTGTGCCACATGAAGCTGTGGCCTTGTAGGTGCTCAGAGGAGGAAACAATGAAGTTTGCATCGTCGAAAGGCCTGTCCGCCGTCGTTGCGGTCGCAGCCTTGGCACTCACAGCCTGCAGTTCCGGATCAGGAGGCTCCGGAAGCCCCGGGGGAGCTGTTGACGGAGCCGGTAAGACCCTCAATGTCCTGGTCGCCAGCAACGCAGCCTACCCGGAGCAGCAAAAGACCTGGATGACTGACATCGCAGGGAAGTTCAAGGAACAGACCGGCGCGGAGGTCAAGTTCGAGACGTTTGCGAATGCGAACGAAGAGCTGACCCGCATCCAGACCTCTGTCGTTTCCGGAGAGGGCCCCGACGTCTATGGCCTCGGCACCACTTTCACCCCCACTGCCTACTCCACCAAGGCCTTTGTGACCCTCGGCGATGCGGAGTGGGAGAAGGTGGGCGGCAAGGACCGCTTCAACCCGGCCGCCCTGGGAATCTCCGGGCCTGATGAGGACCACCAGGTGGGCATCCCCTTCGTCAGCCGCCCGTTTGTCATGGCGTACAACAAGGAACTGCTCGCAGCGGCGGGCATCGACAAGCCCGCCACCACCTGGGATGGCCTGGTGGAGCAGGCAAAGAAGACCACCAACGCATCCGCCGGAACCTATGGAATGGCCGTGGCCTACAAGGACAACTTCGACCCCTGGAAATTCATCTGGGCGATGTCAGTTCAAGCCGGTAACCCCCTTGTTGACGGCGACACCGCGAAACTCGACGACCCCGCCACCAAAAAAGCCTACGAAACGTACTTCGGCTGGCTCACCAAGGAAAAGGTGGTCTCTCCTGATTCAGTCGGTTGGACCAACTCCCAGGCCTTGGCGGAATTCGCTGCCGGCAAGGCCGCATTTTTCCCAATGACCAGTTCCGGGTCCGTCCCCACGTTGAACAAGTCCGCCGTCGCCGACAAGTACGACTATGCCCTCATGCCTGTGGCCGCTCCGGGTGAAACCAAGCCCCAGGACGGCAAGGAAGTAGCGAGCATCCTCTCGGGCGACAACCTCGTTGTGGCTGACTACTCGGAGAACAAGGACCTTGCCTACGAATACATCAAGCTCATCACCTCCAAGGAAGAGCAGCTGAACTACCAGAAGATCTTCGGCGACCTGCCCGCCAATGCCGAGGCTCTGAAGGAACTCAGCACGGATCCGAAACTCGACGCCATCACCGTAGCCGCCGAGAAATCGCAGGCCACGCCGTTCACCGGCGCCTGGGGAGACTTCCAGCTGGGCCTGATGAATGTTGTGGTCCAGTCAGTCCCGGAACTCGCCGGTGGCTCTGTTCCGGATTCGGCCCTTGCTCAGCGGCTCAAAGAGGGCCAGGGCAAGGTCCAGTCCTCCCTTGACCGGGCAGCCAAAGGCTAGGACGCCATGCCCATCAATTCACGAGAAGAGTCGTTGCTCGAGGGGGGCTCAGTAACAGTCACCCCGCCACGTCCTGTGGAATCAGTGACTCCGGTGGCGGAAAACCTTGAACCCGGTGGCAGGAAGGGCGGGCAACGGCGTCGACGGATGTCCAGTGAAAAGAACCGCCCACTGTGGATGCTGATCCCGGGCGGTGCCCTGATGGTCGTCATCGTGGTCCTGCCGATGCTCCTGGGCATCTACATGGCCACCCTGAACCTGGACCAGTACTCCCTGCGCCGTTGGGTCAGCGCTCCCTTCATCGGTGCCGAGAACTTTGTTGAAGCGTTGACGGGAACACCGTTGATCCGGGCGATCTGGCTCAGTGTGAGCTACTCACTCGTGGCCATGATCATCACCCTCCCGCTCGGAATCGCCGCAGCGGTGGCAACCCAGAACTCCTTCAAGGGGCGGGGGATTGTCCGTTCCGTCTTCCTCATTCCGTACGTGCTGCCGGCGTTTGTGGTGGCTACCGTCTGGCGGACCATGTTCCAGCCTGGCGGCATCATTGACAACGCACTTCAGGGCATCGGCATCGAGTCAGGACTCTGGCTCAACGGACCGAACAGCTACTGGACCCTGATCATCGTGCAGGTCTGGGCATCATGGCCCTTCATCTACCTGCTGGCATTGTCCGGGCTCCAGGCAGTTGACCATGAAGTCCACGAGGCTTCGGCAATTGACGGGGCGCTCTGGTGGAACAAGCTAAGATACGTCGTTTTCCCGTACCTGAAGGGTCCGTTGTCGCTGGCCTTCCTGATCGGCATGCTGCACCACATCAACAACTTCACGCTGCCGTTCGTCCTCTTCGGACTGCCAGCCCCCAGCGACGTTGAAGTCCTCCCGCTGCTGACATATGTAACGAGCTTCCAGAGCTTCCGTTTCGGCCTCAGCGCCGCCATGGCGTTCGTGTCGCTGGTGCTCGTCGCGATCCCGCTGTTCGTCTACCTCCGCGCCGTCAAGCTCGATGATGCGGAAACTCCAGGAGTCCGCAAATGAGCACCTCGACTGCCACCCGCCGGGATACAGCAACGTTCCGCCCCGGCTCCCGTCGCCAGCATGAGGTGACGCGACTGCTCCCCACCCCGCTGCTGGTGATCGTCATCGCTGTCCTGGCGGCCATCGTGCTGGTGCCCATGCTGTACATCTTTTTGGCCTCCATCAACACGGACATCAGCGTCGCCCGGGGCGACTTCTGGCCTGCCGAAGTCACGTTCGAGAACTACTCCAAGATCTGGACCAGCGTCGGCCTGGCTAACGGGCTGATGAACAGTGTGCTGGTGGCGGGTTCGACGGCGGTCGTTTCGGCGGCTGTCTCCGTCTCCACCGCCTACGTGCTGGTCCGTTACCAGTTCCGCGGGAGGCTCACCATCCTTCGTGGGCTGCTGGCACTGCAGTCCATTCCCGGCACCCTGATGCTGCTCCCCGTCTTCGTTCTCTTCTCCTCCGCGGCCACCTACCTCGGCGTCCGGGTGATCGGCACCCAGTGGGGATTGTTCCTGACCTACCTCACCTTCGCCCTGCCCTTCTCCACGTGGGTCATGGTGACCTACCTGCGCGGTCTGCCACGGGAACTCGAAGAGGCGGCAAGGATCGACGGCGCCAGCAACCTGGGCGTCCTGTTCCGGATCATCCTCCCGCTGAGCTGGCCCGGAATCGTCGTGTCCGGCATCTTCGCCTTCCTACTCGGGTGGAACGACGTCCTGTTCGCCTCTGTCATGACCCGGCCGGAAAGCCAGACGGCCGCCGTCGCGCTTCAGGTCTTTGGGTCCTCGGCAGAGGGCGGCGCCATCCCCTTCTACGGCCAGATGATGGCCTCCGCCCTGGTGTGTGCCGCGCCAGTGGTGATCCTGTACCTCATTTTCCAGCGTTACCTAGTTGGCGGACTGACCGCCGGAGGAGTCAAGTAAAACTTATGAGTGAGAACACTTCACCCACCTGGTTGCTATCCGGTTTCGGAGACGAGATCGACGACGACCCCGCCATTCAGATCGCGGTGCTGCAGGCCCTCGGTGCCAGCCACATCGAAGTCCGCAGCGCCTGGGGCACCAACATTGTGGATCTCTCTGAGGAACAGCTAAACAGGCTGAACGAGCTCCTGGCCGAGAAGGACATGAAGGTCTCCGCCATCGCCTCCCCGATCGGGAAGGTCGATGTCAGCTTGCCCGCTGAGCACGAGGTGGAGCGGCTGCACCGGGCCGTGAATGCCGCCAAGGTGCTCGAAGCCCAGTACATCCGGATCTTCTCCTTCTACTACGGCGAGGGTGTCGCAGTGGAGAGCATCCGCGATGCGGTCATGGAGCGGATGACTGCCCTCGCCCGTGTGGCAGAAGAAGCCGGCGTTGTGCTGCTGCACGAGAACGAAAAGGACATCTACGGCGATACACCTGACCGCGTGCTGGACATCATCGAGACCGTGAACTCGCCTGCCTTAAAGGTGGCCTGGGACGCGGCGAACTTCGTCCAGGTGGGGGTCAAACCCTTCGACGAAGGCTACGGGAAGCTCCGCCCCCATCTTGTGTATCTGCAGGTGAAGGACGCCCTGTTCTCCAACGGCCACGTCATGCCTGCAGGCGAGGGCGACGGGGACCTGCTGCGGACGGTCGAAGCACTGAAGGCCGACGGCTACACCGGATTCGCATCCCTGGAACCCCATTTGGCCGGGGCTCACGGCCTGGGCGGTTTCTCAGGGCCTACGGCGTTTGGAATTGCAGCCAGGGCGTTTGCCAAAGTCACCTCAGAGGCAGGAGTCCAGACAGCATGAAAGACACCCTGAACGTTGCCATCACCGGTTGCGGGATCATCGGCCGCACCCACGCCGCTGCGCTGCAGGAGTTTCCGCAGGCCAGAATCGTGGCGCTCGTGGACGCGATCCCGGCCGCCGCCGAATCCCTGGCGGACTACATCGAACACAGCGGACAGCCGCGTCCCGGCGTCTACGCCACCCAGGCCGAGGCGTTCGCTGCCCGGGACGTCGACCTCGTTGCGCTCGCAACCCCGAGCGGCCTTCATATCCAGCAGGCCCTCGAGGTGCTCGCCGCCCGCAAGCACGTTGTGATCGAAAAACCGCTCGACGTCGACCTGAGCCGAGCACAGGAGATTGAGTCCGCCGTCGAGGCAGCAACCCCAGACGGCGTTGTTGCTTCAGTCATTAGCCAGCACCGTTTCGATCAGGCAAGCATTGCTGTTTCAGACGCCGTCGCCAAGGGCCGCTTCGGCCGGTTGACCTCGGCCATCGCCTCCGTGGCCTGGTGGCGGAGCCAGGGGTACTACGATTCCGGCGACTGGCGCGGCACCTGGGCGATGGACGGCGGCGGAGCCCTGATGAACCAAGGCGTGCATACCGTGGACCTGCTGCTGTGGTTCATGGGCCGTCCCGTGGAGATCAATGCCCGGACAGCACGCCTGGCCCATGACCGGATCGAGGTCGAGGACACCGCGGTGGCCACCATCACGTTCGAAAACGGGGGACTCGCCGTGCTCCACGCCACCACCGCGGCGTATCCGGGACTGACGGTCCGCGTGCAGTTGATGGGTTCTGAGGGTTCCGCCGTCGTGGACAATGACCTCCTTGCCTACTTCCACGCTGCCGATGCGAGTGATGAAGCCTCCAGCATGGGACTGGCAGGCGGAGGTAACCAGGCGGCACAGGAACTGGCCAACTACCCGGCTGAGGACTATGAGGCGAAGGATCCCACTGTGAACCCGGCAGGGCACGTCCGCCAGTACCGGGACATTCTCGGTGCCATCGAGGAAGGACGTGCGCCCGGGGTAACCGTTACAGATGCTGTCAACGCGCTGGCGGCAGTCCGGGCCGTCTATGTGTCGGCCACCCTGAACCAGCCCGTGCTCTTCGAGGACGTTCTGGCCGGAAAGTACAACGATCTCGTGGCCCAGACCGGCACGGCGTCATCGGAAAGGGTCTGAAGCCATGAAATTCTCAGTATTCACCGCCTCCACCCCGGACTGGACCCCGGCCGAGGCAGCCACAGAACTCTCGGCGCAAGGCTGGGACGGCGTCGAATGGCGGATCACGGACCAGGCGGAGGCTCCGGAGCCTGGCTTCTGGGCAGGAAACCGCTGTACCTGGCCGCTGACAGGGCTGGAGGACAACCTCGGCGAGATTGCCCGCGTGACCTCCGACGCCGGACTGGAGTACTCGGGCCTCGGCGGCTATGCGCGGTGCGACAACCATGACGACGTCGAACGCATGTTGTCGGCGACGGCCGCCCTGGGTGCCCGGCAGGTCCGCGTCAACGTCCTTCCGCTCGGAACCGCCGGACATGCGGCACAGCCACCCACCGGCATCCCGTACCCGGAGCTGTTTGCGGAGACCCGAGAGCATTACGAGTGGGTCGCGGAAAGGGCCGCGCATCACGGCGTCAAGGCCCTGGTGGAGCTCCACCATGGCACTGTGACCTCTTCCGCGTCGGCCGCCCGGCGCCTGCTCGAAGGCCTGGACCCCCGGCATGTAGGCGTCATCCACGACCTCGGAAATCTGCTGATCGAGGGGTACGAAGTCCCGCTGCCAGGCTTCCAGTTGCTGGGGGAGTACCTGGCCCACATCCACGTCAAGAACACCCGCTGGGCCCGCCGGGAGGCCACCGATGAATCCGGTGCTGCGGTTTGGGAGAGCGAGTGGGCTCCGCTGCAGTCCGGGCAGGGGAGCGTGCTCCGGTATTTCCGCGCGCTCGCCGAATTTGGCTATGACGGCTGGGTCACGGTGGAGGACTTCTCCACCGATCTGCCGCTCAAGGAACGTACAGCCGGAAACCTCGATTACCTGCGCCGCACGGCAGCCCTGGCCGGGCTCACCGTCGGTGCCGGAGTCCGCTGAACCAGACCAGAACGGCCGCCGGACAGCTGCCGCTCCTGACCACCCGAAAGATTTGAACCATGCCACAGCCGATAGCAGCCCACCCGGACCGACTTCTCCCCGCAGACCCAGGAGTGCGGCAGATAGCCCGCTCGCTGCTTTCCCGAGTGGAGAATTTGCCCATCATTTCCCCGCACGGGCACGTGGACGCCGCCGTCATCGAACAGAACCTGGCGTTTCCGGATCCCGCAGCACTCCTGGTGACGCCGGACCATTACGTGACGCGCCTGATCCATACGTCCGGAGTCCCGCTTGATCAGCTCGGGCTGGGGTCTTCAGCAGCCGGCTCTCGGCGAATCTGGCATGAGTTTTGCAAGGCATGGCCGCTCTTCGAAGGGACGGCCTCGGGATACTGGATCCGCCAGGAGTTCGAGCACGTGTTCGGCATCAGGGAGGAGCCCGCCGTGGAGACGGCGGACCAGACCTACGATGCCATCTCCGCCAAGCTTGCTGAACCGGGGTTCCGTCCAAGGGAGCTTTTCAAGGAATTCAACATAGAGGTCCTCGCCACCACGGACGATCCCCTGGACAGCCTGGACAGCCACGCTGCCCTGGCGGCAGACGGCGCTTTTGCCGGCCGCGTGCTGCCCACGTTCCGCCCGGATGCCTACCTGAACATCGCGCACCCCCAGTGGCAGACGAACGTCGAAAGGCTGTTGGGGGCGGTGCCGGGGTCATCCGGCTATGCCGGTTACCTTGCGGCCCTGGCGGAACGACGGCGCTACTTCGTTGAGCGGGGCGCCGTCTCCGCCGATCACGGTGTGCATACACCGGCCACGCTCAAGCTGGACGACGCCGAGGCCGGCCGGATTTTCGAGCGGGCCCGCGCGGGAAAGGCCAGCGCTGAGGACCGCGAGGTGTTTGAAGCCCACATGCTGTACCAGATGGCCAGGATGTCTGTGGAGGACGGGCTGGTCATGACTATCCACCCCGGCTCGTACCGGAACCACCATGAACCCACTTTCAAGGCCTTTGGCGCTGACACCGGGCACGACATCCCCTTCGCCGTAAACTACACGGAGGCCATCCGCCCCCTGCTGCAGGACTTCGGTACCGCCAAGGACTTCCATCTGGTGCTGTTCACCCTGGATGAGACTGTGTTCTCACGGGAGCTGGCGCCGCTGGCCGGCTTCTACCCCTCGGTCTACGTCGGCGCCCCCTGGTGGTTCCTTGACGCACCTGACGCCATGCTGCGTTTCCGCTCCGCGGTCACGGAAACGGCTGGCTTTTCCAGGTCCTCCGGCTTCATCGACGACACCCGGGCGTTCTGCTCCATCCCCGCCCGCCACGATACGTCCCGGCGGATCGAGTCCGCGTTCCTGGCCCGGCTTGTGGCTGAGCACCGGATTACCGAGGAGCGTGCCCACGAACTCATCCTGGACATAGTGGATTCCTCCCCGCGAAGGGTCTTCAAACTATGAGCGGGAACCCGCCTGTGCTGGACCGGACGCTCCTATCCTTCCCCAAAGCTCCGGTCCGGATAGTGCACCTCGGGCTCGGTGCCTTCCACCGCTCCCATCAGGCCTGGTACACGCAGCATTCCCGGGACAGTGCTGAGTGGGGGATTGCCGCCTTCACCGGCAGGCGCCCGGATGCGGCGGACGCGCTCGCGGAGCAGGATGGCCTGTTCACGCTGATTGAACGCTCCGGCCGGGAGGACAGCTTTGAAGTGATCGGCAGCATCGTCGAGGCAGTGGACGGGGCCGACGTCGGACGCCTCTGTGAGCTGGTCTCTGCAAAGGAGACGTCCGTGGTCACCCTGACCATCACTGAGGCCGCCTACGGCCTGGCCTCCGACGGCAGTTTCGACGCCCGATCGCCCGCTGTGGCGGGGGATCTGGCCCGGCTTAGGGGTGGCGCCCGTGGCGCCGCCCGCGCTGCCGGCAGCGAAAATCCGACGACGCCGCTGGGCCGCCTGGTCCTGGCCCTGGCCGCCCGCAGGGACGCCGGAGCGGGACCTCTCGCCGTCGTGAGTTGCGACAACCTTTCCGGCAATGGTGACGTGGCGCGTCGTGCTGTTCTTGGCATGGCGGAAGCCTGGGACTCGTCGGTCGCGGGCTGGATCGATGAGAACGTCAGTTTTGTCAGTACCTCTGTGGACCGGATCACGCCGCGGACCACGGCGGCTGACGTCGCCGAAGTTGAGGAGAGCTGCGGCTACCGCGACAACTCGCCGGTGGTGGCCGAGCCGTTCTCCAACTGGGTGCTCAGCGGCGATTTCCCGGCGGGCCGCCCTCGGTGGGAGGACACCGGTGCCGTTGTTGTGGATGACATCGAGCCGTACGAGAACCGGAAATTGTGGCTCCTGAACGGCGCACATTCGCTTTTAGCCTATGCCGGGCGGTTGCGTGGCCACACCACAGTGTCGGAAGCACTCAACGACAGGTTGTGCAGGCAGGCCATGGAGCTTTTTTGGGATGAGGCGGCCGCGCACCTGGACGGTGCAGACCTCCACATCCCCGAATACCGCCAGGCGCTGCGGGAAAGGTTCGGCAACGGCCGCATCGCCCACCACCTTTCCCAGATCGCGGCGGACGGCACCACCAAGCTCAGGATGAGGGCTCTTCCGGTCCTGGCCGCCGAAAGAGCCCAGGGCCGCTCCGGTGCCGGCAGCGCCTTGATGCTCGCGGCCTGGATTGACTACCTCGCCCAAGAACACGAGCCGCAGGACCCGCAAGCCGGGGCTCTCCGCGCAGCCAACAGGTTAGTAGGACAGAGCCGGGTGGCAGCCCTCCTCAGCCTCGTCAGCCCGCAACTCTCCGCTGACCCGCAGATCGTCTCGCTCGTGGCTGGCCTTCTTGGGGCCTTCGCCCCTGGCGCAACGCGCACCATGAGTCCCACCCCGCAAAAGATTTCCGGAAGGAACAGCTGAAATTATGAAGATCGTCGCAGCCGAAGTTTTTGTCACCAGCCCGTCCCGTAATTTCGTGACGCTCAGGATCACCACTGAGGACGGCGTCACGGGCATCGGTGACGCCACGCTCAACGGGCGGGAACTCGCCGTCGCCGCGTACCTGAAGGAGCATGTTGCGCAGTTGCTGGTCGGCAAGGACCCCCAACGGATCGAGGATACCTGGCAGTTCCTTTACCGCTCTGCGTACTGGCGCCGTGGGCCGGTAACGATGGCGGCGATCGCCGCCGTGGACATGGCGCTGTGGGACATCAAGGGCAAGATGGCCGGCATGCCGGTGTACCAGCTGCTGGGTGGTGCGTCTCGGAACGGGTTGCGCGCCTATGGGCATGCCTCGGGCATGGATCTTCCCTCGCTCTTCGACTCTGTCCGCGAGCACCTGGAACTGGGCTACAAATCTGTCCGGATCCAGACCGCGGTGCCCTCGCTGAAGTCCATCTATGGCGTTGCCTCCCAGGTGCAGGCCACGGGCGAACGCTACGACTACGAGCCGGCCGGCCGCGGAGCCTTCCCGTTGGAGGAGGACTGGGACACCCGCGCCTACCTGCGCCACCTTCCGAGTGTGTTCGAGGCTGTCCGGAACGAGTTCGGCCCGGAGCTGCCGCTGCTGCATGACGGCCACCACCGGATGACCCCCATCCAGGCGGCGAAGCTCGGCAAGGCCCTGGAGCCGTATGACCTGTTCTGGCTGGAGGACTGCACGCCGGCCGAGAACCAGGAGGCGCTGCGCCTGGTCCGCCAGCACACCACCACGCCTTTGGCTATCGGGGAAATCTTCAACACCGTATGGGACTTCCAGACCATCATCAAGGAACAGCTGATCGACTACGTCCGGGCAGCCTCCACGCACTTCGGCGGGATCTCGCCGCTAAAGAAAGTCATGGACTTCGCCGCGCAGTATCAGATCAAGTCAGGCTTCCACGGCCCCACCGATATCTCCCCGGTCGGTTTCGCCGCCCAACTCCACGTGGGCCTGGCCATCCACAACTACGGCATCCAGGAATACATGCAGCACTCGCCGCAAACGAACAGCGTCTTCGAGCAGTCCATGACGTTCGTGGACGGCTACCTGCACCCGGGCGATAAGCCGGGCATCGGCGTCGAGTTTAACGAGGAAGCAGCTGCTGCTTTCCCCTACCAGCAGGCGTACCTGCCCTACAACCGCCTCGTCGACGGAACCGTCCATGACTGGTGAGGAGGGGCTGCCGGTGCCTGGCAGCTCCGGCATTGTGGTGATGGGGGTGTGCGGTTGCGGGAAGACCACTATCGGTAGTCTGGTGGCACGGCAACTCGGCATCCCCTTCCTCGATGGCGATTCGCTCCACCCCGTGGAGAATGTCGTCAAAATGGCCAGCGGGACGCCCTTGACGGATGAAGACCGCTGGCCGTGGCTCGCCGTCATAGGGAGTGAGCTGGCCGGCGCCGGAGCGCGGGGCGTGGTGCTTGCCTGCTCCGCACTGAAACGCAGCTACCGTGACGCCATCCGCGCCTACGCCCCGCAGACCGTCTTCCTGCACCTGGACGGAGCGAGGGAGGTCCTTGCCTCACGCCTGCAAGACCGCAGCGGCCACTTCATGCCCGCAACGCTGCTCGAGTCCCAACTGGCAGCGCTCGAGCCACTTGAGCCGGACGAACCCGGCGTGGTGGTGGATATCGCAGGTTCGGTTGACGGCGTGGTGACAGAGGCGCTGGCCGGTCTGTCCAAGGCGGGGGCACTTACGCGCAGCCACTAAACTGGAACCCATGACTTCCACCCCTGACTTTGCAGCTGACGCTTCCGCTGCCCGCGCCCGCCTGCTGGAACTGATCAAGGAACTCGCCGTAGTCCGGGGCAAGGTGATCCTCTCCAGCGGTGCCGAGGCCGATTACTACATCGACCTACGGCGCATCACTCTGCACCACGAAGCGTCGAAGCTGGTGGGTCAGGTCATGCTTTCCCTCGTTGACGACGCCGGTATCGACTTTGAGTGCGCCGGTGGGCTCACGATGGGGGCAGATCCTGTCGGCACGGCAGTGATGCATGCGGCTTCCGATGCCGGCCGCGCTGTTGATGCTTTTGTGGTCCGGAAGGCGCAGAAATCCTATGGAATGGGACGTCAGGTCGAAGGCCCCTCAGTCGAAGGCCGCAAGGTTCTCGTACTGGAGGACACCTCCACCACTGGAGGCTCAGCCCTGACCGCAGTGGAGGGCGTCCGCAAGGCCGGCGGCAATGTAGTGGCCGTAGCAGTCATTGTGGACCGGGACACCGGTGCCAAAGAGAAGATTGAAGCCGAAACAGGAGTCCCTTACCTCTTCGCCTTTGGCAAGGATGAGCTCGGCCTCAGCTAGCGCTTGCGTGTGGACGGCAGTTCGGCAGTGACCTATCATTTGCCTATCCACACGTCAGTACCTGCCCTTTGGAGAACCGTGCCATGGCCCCGCCAGAAAAATCCTTGACCACCGTTGACCAGATCCAGAACCTGATTCTGGAGAGCGCTGACTTCGAGGATTTCCTGAACGAACTGGCACGGTTTTCAGCTCACCAAATGGCCGGCGACGGCGACGACGCGCTCTGCGGAATCACCCTCCTGCGGGACCGTAAGGCCGCTACCATAGGTTGGAGCAGTGATTCTGCCCGCGAGGTGGACGAAATCCAGTATTCCTTGTCGCAGGGACCATGCCTGACGGCTGCCGAGGAAGAGCGGGAAGTCCACGTTCCTGATCTGTTCGAAGAGGACCGGTGGGGCCCGGACTATGCAAACGCGGTTGCTGCCCATGGCCTGCGCTCCGTGTTGTCGCTTCCGTTCCATCTCCAGGGTGATGCCAAGGCGGCCCTGAACCTGTACTCGGATGCTCCGAACAAGTTCGATGAGAAGGCTGCGGCGAAGGCCCGGGGCTATACCCGCGAGATCTCCCAGGCCCTCCGGCTCGCTGTGCGTTTCTCCCTTCACGCCGACAGTGCCACCAACCTTCGCGCCACTCTGGAATCACGCACCACCATCGATATCGCCGTAGGAATCGTGATGGCACAGAACCGCTGCAGCCAGGATTCGGCAGCCAGGATCCTCACGGATGCCTCGAGCAACAGCAATGTCAAACTCCGGGATATCGCAAAGTCGCTTGTGGAATCGGTAGGCGGAGCGGCCACGCGAACCCATTACCAGGAGCCCGAGAAAAGCCAGGCCGGCTGAAGTCTTTTTGGAACCCTGCGGCTTGTAGTAACTCTTCAGCCGGGATAAGCTGACCACGGTTGAGCCGTCGGCCATAGAAATCCATTTTTGGAGTACCTATGGACCGCAAGCTGCAAGCCCTCGTTAAACTCGACGTCGTGTCTGACGTTGTCCGGATTGACGTCCAGGGAAACCTCACACAGGATTCCCGCTCTGCCCTGGTGCACGTCATCCGCAGAATCCGCCGCATGGGCATCAAGTCACACATCCGCGTTGACCTTTTCCGCGCCATGCACGTTGAATCCGCCGCTCTCGCAGGCCTTCGCAACGACCTCAATGCCATTGACGGAGGCGCCACCGGCGTGTCCCTGGAATTGATCCAGCGCGGCCTGGATTCCCACCAAGACAGTGACAATGACGCGCAGGCGCTTGAAGTTACAGGAGAATTCTTGGCTTCAATCGATCCCTCAGGTTCCCATCCGCTCGCCAAGTACTCTGACGACGAGCTGCTCGCTGCCAGTGATTCCGTGTTCGGTATGCTGGACGATCCCGCTTCCGTGACCGGATCTGAGCTGCTGGCGAAGTACGAAGCCATCGGCATGGAGATTGAACGGCGCCAAAGCAGCCCCTCGGAGAGAGAATCCGAACGTAAATCCCTCATCGAGTAATTCGTACTCCCCCCGCTCCGCCGCCGCGTCCTGGGAATTGCACCACAGGGGCCACGTGTGGATACGGTAGGAGTATGCCGCGTGTGGAGGATGTGGACCCCAACAGTGGCCCCAGCCCTGACGGGGTCCGTCTACTCCGGCACGCCGCCGAGCTCAAAACCTTCTCCCGTCGAAGCTTTTTTATTGGTGCCGGAGCATCCTCCGTCCTGGCCGCAGACATGCTGTTCACCCGCCGTGTGCAACGCGAGCGCCAGGTCAACAAGATCCTCACCGTGGAAGACGACTTTGCTGAGAAGTACTTTCCCAACTCCAGCTGGATCCTGTTCCCGGGCTACAAAACCAGCTGGGAGGAGGCACAGTGGATCCTCAACTCGCTCCGTGGTGCCTTGCGCGAACGCGGCCAGCTCGCCGCCGTCGGGTATTCCAACGAGGGGCTGGACATTGACCAGCTGGTCATTGCCATCATTGAGCATGTCCGGGCAAGGCAGCTGACAAAGCTTTACTTCTACGGCCATAGCTTTGGCGGTATGGTCGCCACGCAGGTGGCCGCGAGGCTGCTGGAACTCCACGGGGTGGGTGTCGAGCTGATTCTGTTGGACTCCAGCCCTTACAGCAAATACGACGTCTTGGACCAAAGTTGGTTCGAAGGAGTGGTGGTCCTGTACGAGAGTGGTTTCCGGGTGCCTACAGTGTTGCGTGGGGGCTATGAGCTCGGCGAACGGATCGTGCACAAGGACGAGCGCACCTGGCGTCAGATCATGGACCAGACACTTGAGCAACTGTCACCGCTGGCGCCATCGAGCATCCTGATCCAGTCCGAATCCGCCTACATCTACCACTTTGATGCCACCCGCTTTGTGGACAAGCTTGGCAAGGCGCGCATGGCTTTTATCGGAAACCCGCGGGACAAGACCGTCAATTATGAAACCGCCCGCAGGTCCTGGTCACGTACTTATTCCCAGTACATGACTTCCAACGAACTGCTGACGGAGGGTGCAGTGCCGGCCCACGCCAGCCCTCAATGGAATCCTTCCCTGTACAGCCGTGTCGTGGCAGACCTCGAGGAACAGCTTTTCCCCCTGCCTGGCGGCGGCGGGCGTGTGACGGCTTACTAGCGGTCCTGTCGGGAAGCCTGTGGCCCTTGCCAGGAAGCAACGCGCCGGTCAGATTTGGTTTTTCAGGTCAGCCACAGAGTCCAGGATCTGGTTGGGGCGGAAGGGGTAGGCCGCAATGTCCTGCTTCTGGGTGATTCCGCTCAACACCAGAACTGTGTGCAACCCAGCCTCCATGCCGGCAATGATGTCGGTATCCATCCTGTCGCCGATCATGGCTGTGGTTTCGGAGTGGGCGTCGATCTGGTTCATGGCAGAGCGGAACATCATCGGGTTCGGCTTTCCCACGATGTAAGGTTCCCGGCCGGTTGCCTTGGTAATCAGGGCTGCAATGGCTCCAGTGGCAGGCATCGGACCGTCTTTGGATGGGCCGGTGGCATCCGGGTTCGTTGCAATAAACCTTGCGCCGGCAAGGATGAGACGGATCGCCATGGTGATGGCTTCAAAGGAATAGGTCCGTGTTTCGCCGAGCACCACAAAGTCCGGATTCTGGTCGGTGAGGATAAAGCCCGCCTCGTGCAACGCCGTCGTGAGCCCTGCCTCACCAATCGTGTACGCGCGGTTCCCGGAATCCGAGCCGTGAACCTGGTCCTTCAGGAACTGGGCGGTTGCCAGCGCTGAAGTCCAGATATTCTCCTCCGGAATCTCGAGCCCTGAGGACCGGAGACGGGCAGCGAGGTCGCGGGGAGTGAAGATGGAGTTGTTGGTGAGGACAAGGAAACGCTTGGACGTATCCACCCATCGCTGGATGAGTTCGGCTGCGCCGGGGATGGGTTGGTTTTCATGAACCAGCACACCGTCCATGTCAGTGAGCCAGCACTCAATTTCCTGATTGTTGCGGTACACCGCCGCCGATGAACGCACTTTGTCTGACTCTGCCATGGGGGACCTCCGGCACTAGTTGGGGGAGACGCTGTTTCCGGACCCAGTCTTTCATTCTTCGGGTAGCGGAACATCCGGCGCCGGAACATGACGGAGCAGCCCTTGCCGCTCCGTCCACTAGGCTCATAGCTGGCATCAGTGCCAGCGGCCGCGGATCGGGGGATATCTGCGGTGGTTTGTTGTGCCGGACCCGTGCCGGCAGGTCCCCGAAGCCGGACATCTCCTGGCATCCGGAACCGCAGGATGCCAGCAAGCACCTGAAAGGGCTCGCAATGAGCAACAGCCATGGCGCACCGCCGCCACCCGGAGATTCATTCCCCGGACAACAGTCCGGAGATCCCCAGGCCTACCCGCCGCCAAACTTCCCGCCCCAGAACCTCCCGACCCAGAACCTCCCGACCCAGAACCTCCCGACCCAGCAGTATGGCATCCAGGATCCTACGCAGCCCTACCCCCAGCACCAGCAGTACGCGCAGCAGCAGCCGCACCAGCAGTACCCGCACCAGCAGTACCCGCACGAGCAGCCGCCGCCGCACAACAACAAGAATCTGATTATTATTTTGGGCGCCGTCGCAGCTGCGGTGATCGTTGCGCTGGTCGCCGTGTTCGTTTGGGTCATTCCAGGGTTCAGCCAGCCGCAGGCACAGGACAATCCTGTGCCCACGGCCTCGGGTTCGGAAGCCGCGTCTCCCCAAGCGGCGGACGAGACCAGCACGCCCGAGGGAACCGCCGCACCGTCGGAGAACTCCGCTGGCGACATGCCCGCCGGGTCCGTACCGCTTCCCGACGGGTGGGATCAGCGGCAGGGCCCCGCCAACGTTCCGGCGGCCGACGATCCACAGTTCACCCGTTTTGTCACGGGAGAATCGTCCTTCGCCTACTTGGCCTCGTGGAGCAGCGACGGCACGTTCGGGATCAGCAAGGACCCTGTCTCCGGAACCCCGATGCAGCAAAAGGCGGAAGGCACCGAAGAGCGTGATGGTGACGGCATCTCGACGGCCTTCGCTTTCTTCGCCGAAGCAGAGGAAGGAAAGTTCGGAAAGGAACCTGCAAAGGTCCAAGCAGCCGTCAAGGACATTGAGGCAAAGCTCAAAGCCATCCCCGCTGCTGAACTGCCCCAACATCTCGTGGGCCACAAGTGCGCCGCAGATTTTGTGTCGTCTACGCCGGAAATCCGCGAGTTCCGCCGCTCTGAGGCCGTCGTGGTCCAGTTCACGTGCACCAACGCCTGGGGCGATGCCATCCGGGCCGTCAACCTGTTCACGGTGACTCCGTGGGGCACCCCACAGATGGTGGGTGTGAGCGGCCACGAGAGCTATTGGAGCGCCAACCCGGAGTTGCTGGAGAAGATTGGCAACTCCTACCGCGCCAACCGCTGGAAGCTGGCTGGCTAGCGTTGTTGGATTCCGTCCGAACGCAGGCACAGTGCCGGATGACGCCGGATGGGCGGGACGGACGCGGCTAGAGTTGAGGCGTGACTGACCACCCCCAGACCCCTACGCTGCCCATCCCCCCGTCCGAGGAGGAGCAGGAGCCCAAGCCGGAGGTCGGCGTCGGCCCCTGGGAAGGTGAGCTGCCCGAAGGGGACCACTGGGATCCGGACCTCCTCGCCGACGGTGACCGCCGGAATGTGGTGGACAAGTACCGCTACTGGAAACATGAAGCGATCGTTGCTGACCTGGATTCCAAACGTCACGAATTCCATGTGGCTATTGAGAACTGGCAACACGACCTCAACATCGGCACTGTTGTGCGCACCGCCAATGCGTTCCTCGCCAAGGAGGTCCACATCATCGGCCGGCGCCGGTGGAACCGCCGGGGCGCCATGGTCACCGACCGCTACCAGCACGTCCGCTACCACCCCACTGTTGATGATTTCGTGGCCTGGGCGCAGGGGGAGGGCCTGGCGATCATCGGGATCGATATCTTCCCCGACTCCGTGCCGCTGGAGACTTATGAGCTGCCCAGGAACTGTGTGCTGGTCTTCGGTCAGGAAGGGCCGGGCCTGACTCCTGAGGTCCACGCGGCCGCAGAGGCCACATTGTCAATTGAGCAGTTCGGCTCGACCCGTTCCATCAATGCAGGATCGGCAGCAGCCGTGGCGATGCATGCGTGGATTCGCCGGCACGTGTTCAACCAGCACCCCTAGCCCCCCGCCTCTCACCCCACCCCGCCCCCCCGAGATGGCAGTTGACGGCAGTGTTCGGCCGTGCAACTGCCGCGAAGTGCCATCTCGTTTCCGGACCGAGCGTTGCCCTGTGGATAACGCAGGGGAGGGGCCATGGAGCGGCCGCAATTGAGCATGCACAGGGCGCCACTCCCGGAACATCTTATGAAGGGCTCCTTCTCGCTTCGCGCGTCCGACAAGGCCGGAGTCAGCAGGACGCGTACCGAGGCCAAAGACCTCGCCACTGTTTCACGGGGAATCCGGATGCACCTCGGTTCGGCAGCGGCAGGAGCAGCAGCACTTCGGGCGTACACAGAGCTCGATGATTCCTCGGTCCTCTCGTTCGGGTCTGCTGCCCGGATTGTGCAGGCTGCCCTGCCCTCGTGGCTGGAGGACGACTGGCGTGTCCATGTGGCCCGACGGCGCGGTTTCAGCATGCCACGGAGGGCGAACGTCGTGGGCCACCTCCTCACGCTTCTCCCGGATGAGGTTGTGGAGCACGACGGCGTCCGGCTCACCTCCCCTGCCAGGACCTGGCTTGATCTGGCCTCGATTCTGAACCTGGACGAACTCGTGGTTGCCGGTGATTCGCTGGTATGTTCGCACGGTCCCGACTTCCCAATGCCACGCGAGGCGCTGTGCACTGTTGATGAGCTCCGGTCCATGGTCGAGCGACATCCGGGGGTCCGCGGCGTGCGGACAGCCAGGGCGGCCGTGGAGCTCATCAGGGTCGGAGCGGATTCCCCACCGGAAACGAGGATGCGACTGTGCATCGTCAGGGCAGGGTTGCCTGAACCGGTTCTGAACCACCGAGTGCTGGGGGCCTACGGGACTCCCGCGCTGTGGCCAGATGCCGCCTATCCTGAGCAGCGCGTCGCCCTGCAGTATGAGGGCGCTCACCACAACGGATCGGATCAGTACTTGAAGGACATACGGCGGGCGGACACAACAACTGAATGTGGCTGGATTGAAGTTCGTGTGTCTAAGTTCGATCTGGCAGGCGGACGCCCCGCCGTCGTCAGTAAAGTTCGCACGGCGTTGGAGAGCAGGGGCTGGCGCGCGAAATGACACTTGGCAGCAGTTATAGGCGCCGGGACTGCCGCGAAGTGCCATCTCGTTGGTGATCGGAGCCAAGTATGACCAGGCTGAGTGACCCGGACCACGGCCCTTTGCCAAGAAATGACTAGGATGGTTCGTAGCCGACGAGGTTCACTCTCCAGGGTCAACCACACCCGCAGACGAAAATACTTAGGAGTCAGCATGCCCATTGCAACCCCAGAGATCTACGCCGACATGATCGACCGCGCAAAAGAGGGCGGCTTCGCATTCCCGGCGGTCAACGTCACCTCCTCCCAGACACTGAATGCAGCCCTGCGCGGCTTCGCAGATGCTGAGTCCGACGGCATCGTCCAGGTCTCCACAGGCGGTGCCGCCTACTGGTCCGGCGCCCAGACCAAGGACATGGTTGCCGGCTCGCTTGGCTTCGCAGCATTCGCCCGCGAGGTGGCCAAGAACTACAACGTCAACATCGCGCTCCACACGGACCACTGCCCCAAGGACAAGCTTGACGGCTTCGTCCTGCCGCTGCTGGCTGCCTCCGAGGCTGAGGTCAAGGCCGGACGGGACCCGCTGTTCAACTCGCACATGTGGGACGGCTCCGCAGAAACCCTGCAGGAGAACCTGCGGATTGCCCGCGAACTCCTGGAGCGCACTGCCGCCGCCAAGATGATCCTCGAGGTCGAGATCGGCACCGTGGGCGGCGAGGAAGACGGTGTGGAGAACGCCATCAATGACAAGCTGTACACCACGGTCGAAGACGCACTGGCCACCATCGATGCCCTGGGTGCCGGCGAGAACGGCCGCTACATCACCGCGCTGACCTTCGGCAACGTTCACGGCGTGTACAAGCCCGGTGGAGTCAAGCTCCGCCCGGAGATCCTCAAGGACATCCAGGCGCAGGTTGGTGCCAAGATCGGCAAGGACAACCCGTTCGACCTCGTCTTCCACGGCGGTTCAGGCTCCTCTGACCAGGAAATCGCTGACGCCGTCTCCTACGGAACCATCAAGATGAACATCGACACCGACACCCAGTACGCCTACACGCGCCCGGTGGTGGACCACATGTTCAGGAACTACGACGGCGTGCTGAAGGTTGACGGCGAAGTGGGCAACAAGAAGCTCTACGATCCCCGCGTCTGGGGCGCTTCGGCTGAAGCCGGTCTGTCGGCCCGCGTGGTGGAAGCTGCCAAGCAGCTCGGCTCCCTCGGCAAGACGTTCTAGGATGTCCGACGAATTCCGCAAGAACCTGATGGGTCCTGAGCCCACCCTCCTGCCTGCTGAGACTGAGGTCTACGAGCAGCTGGAGGCTGGCCAGGAAGCACTCGATCTGGTGGAAAAGCACCCCACGTCGTCGCTGTTGTGGGCTGTGCTGGCCGAGGAAGCGTGGAGCGAAGGCCGCACCATCGATTCCTACGCTTACGCCCGTGTTGGCTACCACCGCGGACTGGACTCGTTGCGCCGCAATGGCTGGCGTGGCGTCGGACCCGTCCCGTGGGAGCACGAACCCAACCAGGGCTTCCTGCGCGCGCTGTACTCGCTGGGCAGGGCTTCGGCCGCCATCGGCGAGGCTGAGGAACCGGAGCGCATCGAGAAGTTCCTCCAGGACTCGGATCCCTCTGCGAAAGCAGCGATAGAAGCCAAGAGCCGCGGCTAAAGAACCAGATTAAAACACGACGTCGGGCGCTCACCTTTAAGAAAAAGGTGGGCGCCCGACGTCATTAGCGCCTGGGCATGGGCCCAAGCTACATCAGGTGCTAGCTGGGCTTCGTGAGCCCGGTACGGGCCATGGCGTCTGCATAAGCGACGTGCATGTCGTCCAGGTACTGCTGCTGGCGCACAGGGGTGCCTGCGAACGCCCGGCCGCTGAGTGAGCGGACTTTGTAGGTCTTGAGGCCGCGGCGCCACAGCAAAGGCACCTCGGTCTTGAGGAGAAGGCCGGCGAGGCGGTTTGCCTCCGTGCCATGAGCCACGATGACCGACGCGCGCGGGACGAGGGCCAGGAACTTCAACAGCGGCTTGAGGCCAGCTGCGATCTGGTCCGGGGTGAACTTGCCATTGGGTTCACCGGCAACGTGCCACGGGTATACGTTCCACGGCATGACAAACTCCGGTCGAAGTCCAAGTTTCCACTGAACCCCCAGCATGCGCGTGGCTGCCTCGTCATCCCCGGCAGTGATGAATCCGGAGTCGTCAGCGGTGCCGATGTTGGAGTACAGGCTGATGATGCGGCATTCGTCCACATCGTGCATCGGGTCCACATACGGAACCTGCGTGCCTGGCTTGGCGGCCTGGAGGGCGTCGCACAGTTCGTTGACGGCTGCGACATTGGGTTCATAACGGCGGCTCAAAAGCTGCTCGTGGAAAGGTTCAGTGGCCAAGGCTGTCATAAATTGCTGGGTCTCCTGCGGGGATAGGTCACGCTGCCGGACCGTAAGCGGGCACGCCGAGTACAGCCTGGATTGAAAAAGATGTTGTGTGGAACGATTCCCTGATCGTTCTCTACCAGCTTAGCAAGCCCTGCAAAATGTGGGTCCCCTGCTTCGAAGCCACGTAATGCCCCTCACAAAGGCGGGAGTGGCACGCAGTCAAACCGTGAACGCTGCTTGCCGCTGACATCGGCTAAACTTGGGTCGTAAGAGCCCCGGATCTCTTGCATTTGCCCGCCGGTCAACAGGCCAAGGGCGCTGCGGTGATATTCGGGGCATTCTCATGAACGGCGCAGGACCGTGGCTGACCTAATTGAATGGGTTGTCTGCGGAATGGCCCGAACGAATGGGGGAGGATCCCATGCCAGCAATCGTGATCGTCGGAGCCCAATGGGGCGACGAAGGCAAAGGTAAAGCCACTGACCTGCTTGGCGGACGCGTTGACTACGTGGTCAAGCCGAACGGCGGCAACAACGCCGGGCATACCGTCGTCGTGGGCGGTGAGAAGTACGAGCTTAAGCTCCTTCCTGCCGGCATCCTGAGCCCAAACGCCGTCCCGGTCATCGGCAACGGTTGTGTGGTGAACCTTGAGGCCCTGTTCCAGGAGATCGACGGGCTTCAAGCCCGCGGCGCTGACACCTCCAAACTGCGCGTCTCTGCGAACGCCCATCTTGTGGCGCCGTATCACCAAGTGCTGGATAAGGTGACGGAGCGCTTCCTGGGCAGCCGCGCCATCGGAACCACGGGCCGTGGAATCGGTCCTGCCTACATGGACAAAGTGGCACGCCTCGGCATCCGCGTCCAGGACGTGTTTGACGCCTCCATCCTTCGCCAGAAAGTGGAGGGATCCTTGCGCCAGAAAAACGAACTCCTGGTCAAGGTCTACAACCGGCGTGATATCGAAGTGGACGAGATCGTGGACTATTTCCTCTCATTCGCCGAACGCCTCCGCCCGCTCGTTATCGACAGCACCCTGGTACTGAACAAAGCGTTGGATGAAGGCAAGGTAGTACTCATGGAAGGCGGCCAGGCCACGTTCCTTGACGTCGACCACGGCACCTACCCCTTCGTCACGTCCTCCAACCCCACTGCCGGCGGCGCCTCGGTCGGTTCCGGCATCGGTCCCACCCGCATTTCGCGCTCCATAGGAATCATCAAGGCCTACACCACCCGCGTTGGTGCCGGCCCTTTCCCCACCGAGCTCTTTGATGAGATGGGCGTGTATCTGCAGAAGACCGGCGGCGAGTTCGGCGTGAACACCGGACGGCCGCGCCGCTGCGGCTGGTACGACGCCGTCCTGGCCCGCCACGCCTCCCGCGTCAACGGTTTCACGGACTACTTCGTCACTAAGTTGGACGTCCTCACCGGCATCGAGCAGATTCCCGTCTGCGTCGCTTACGACGTCGACGGCGTTCGCCATGACGAGATGCCGATGACCCAGACCGAATTCCACCACGCGAAGCCCATCTTCGAGTACTTCGAGGGGTGGACTGAGGACATCACAACTGCCCGCACACTCGAGGACCTCCCTGAGAACGCCAAGAACTACGTGCTGGCCCTCGAGAAGCTCTCAGGGACGCGGTTCTCGGCTATCGGTGTAGGGCCCGACCGGGATCAGACCATCGTGGTCAACGACCTCATCAATGACTGACACCAACCGATTTACGACGCCGGCGGGTCACCTGAAAAGGTGGCCCGCCGGCGTCGTAATCAGGGCCTTAAAAAGTCTTCAAAAGATTTTTGGTTTTCGCGTAACCCTCGCCGGGGCCGTGACGATTACCACTATGAAACGCCGGGTTGGAATTTGTCCCCCATCATGTTCGAACCGGCGCTTTAACCACCAAGAGGTGCCGGGCTGGAATTTGTCCCCCATCATGTTCCAGCCCGGCCCTTTTGTAATCTTCGGAACCTTTGTTAGCGGTAACCGGTTTCACAAAAGTGTGGTTACCGAAAGTAAAGTTAGTACGCAGAAGTTCGTCACAGATGGCCCACCATGCCCCTACAATGATGTAGCCATCCTCCCCGGAACGAAAGCCTAGGTCTGTGACTGACGCGCTGACTGACGAATCGTTAAGCGCCCTTCGGGGACGTGACTCCGAACTTTTCAGTGCCGTCTACCGCAGCTACGCCTCGCAGGTCCTTGGATACCTGACAGCCCGCGGCGTAGAGGATCCGGAGGCAACAATGCAGGATGTTTTCTTGGCCGTTCTCCCGCGTATTGATTCCATCAGTGGAGGAGTCGGCGGACTACGGACCTTTGTATTTTCAGTCGCCCACGCCCGCATGGTTGATGATCGCCGGCGTCAGAGCCGAACACCGCTGAAGCAGAGTTTCGAGCCGGAATTGGATCCCCGGGAGTCAGGGTCTGCGGAGAGCGACGCCCTGTCGAGGGTTTCGCCGGGTGAGGTGCTGCAGTTGTTGAACGTGCTGGGCGAGGACCAGAAGGAAGTCCTGACGCTGCGTATCATTGCCGACCTAACGGTGGATCAGGTAGCAAAAATCATGGGGAAGAGCGCAGGAGCGGTGAAGCAGCTTCAAAGGCGTGCATTAGACCAACTCCGTGACCATTCCGCGGTGAAGGAGTATGTGGCGCAATGACGAATTCGAAGAAAGCAACCCGCTCAACGGTGGAAGAGCTCCTGCTCGATGCCGGACATGCCGATGCGCCCGAACTCAGGGCCTACCTCCTTAACCTCCGTTCCCTGGCTGACTTGCCGTTGCCGGCACCGGGCGCCGAACTCGCTTCCCTGCTGGCTGGCAGCGTTGACGAACTGGCACGCAAACGTCCCCTGCGCAAGCATCGTCCCACCGTGGTTTCCGTGGCAGTCATTGCGGGCATGGGATTGGGGGTCAGCGGGGTCGCGGCTACCAGCCCAAACCCTGGTATCCGTCAGGGCCTTGTGTCGATCCAGAATTTTGACGGCGGGTGGGCCCCTGCCCTGGCAGCTCCTCTCGGAGGTGCGTCCGTGCCACTCTCGGCGACGCCTGCAAGCCCCGATCAGGCGTTCCAAGGCCGATCACTCGCGGAGCCGGATTCCCGACCCTACGCCGCAGCAGAACTGCCTGACGATGCTCCCGCTGGATTGGTAGAAGCCGCACACCTCGACGCCAGCGCTCCCGCCGGAGGCTCTCGAGCAATGCGCGGCGGAAGTGCTGTAGCGTCCGCGGGCGCTTTACCAGATGGCGCCAAGACCGGAACTGGATTGGTCCCTGCGAAACCCGGGCGGTCGGGCCGTCACGTGGCATTAGCCGGCCCCGGGGAAAAGCGGGAGAACAACAAGGCCTCGGCCTCCGGCGAAGCGGCCACAGAGGAAGCAGGATACCCAGGGGCAGACGGAGAGAGCCGTGGTCCGATGCTGCAGCGGGCGGCAGTACAAGGAGTCCCGTTCTGGGATGCCTCGCTGGATTTGAGTGACTGGCTTGTAGCTGATGGTGAGGCGCCCGTAGAGCCGGGTTCCGCAGAGCCGGGTGCCTCGGGGCCGGCCGCCGCCGGGCCTGCTGCTACACCGCGGGTCCCTGTGTCGCCATCGGCCACCAACCCAGCGGCACTTCAGGGTGCGCTGCCGGGTGCTGCCCTCTCAGCCTTGCCAGCCGCCGCGTCACCAGCCTCCGGGTCACCAGCCGCCGCACCATCAGCTGCTGCAGTGCCGGCCCAAGACAAGTCTGTAGAGAAATCAGCTGGACCGGGGCCGGGCCGGCTTCCCAGTGGCCGCCATTTCTCCCAGACACCCCCGCCCCAGTCAGTGGCTTCAGTCGCTGACTCCGTTGGAACTTGGCTGAAGAAAAACCATCGCTGACATGCGTCGGAGGCACGCCGGGCGGCGCTGCCGATGCGGTGCGGCGACCGGGCAGGCTCGGGCTGCGAGCGTAGGCTGGGGACCATGGCGCACGTTAATGATCCGGATGTAGTCGAACGCCTCATGCTAACCCCCGGAAGATGGGCCATCGTTGGCCTCACCTCCCATGAGTGGCGGGCTGCCTACGACACATCCCTGTTCATAAGAGATCGCATGGGCATGGAAATCATCCCCATCAACCTTCCGGCGGACACCGTTCACGGCGAGGTAGGTTATTCGCGCCTTGGTGACATCCCGGCGGAAAAGCTGCCGGTCGACGTCGTGGATTGTTTTGTGAACTCCCAAAGGGTGGGGGACGTGGTGGACCAGGCCATTGCCGTAGGCGCCAAGGCTGTGTGGCTGCAGTTGGGGGTCGTCGACGAAGCCGCTGCGGAACGGGCGAAGGCTGCCGGACTGGACGTGGTGATGAACCTTTGCCCGGCTCAGGAATCCTGGCGCCTGAAGTCATCTTCTGTACCCGGCGCAGTCGACTAACAGTAGGCTCAGTTCATGGACGTCGCTGCACTTCGCGAGATCTGCCTGGGATTTCCCGGAGCCTTTGAAGACTTTCCCTTCGGGCCGGAATTCTCCGTTTTTAAAGTCCGGGCGGCAATTTCAGGCGGAGCCACCCAGCATGCAAAAATGTTCGCGTTGTCCTCGATGGACCCGGAGAACTGGTCAGTTAGCCTCAAATGCGACCCCGTCCTGGCCGAACAGCTCAGGACAGCCCACCCGGAGATCACGGGCGCCTGGCATATGAATAAGACACACTGGAACGGCGTCCGTTTGGATGGTTCCCTGCCGGATGAAATGATCCGGGACATGGTGGAGGATTCCTACGATCTGGTGGTGGCATCACTGACCCGCAAGCAGCAGGAGCAACTGGGCTGGGCACGCCTTACCAATTCTGCGGAGTAATCCACCAACGTTTTTTTAGTACCGAGAGCGGATCAGGAGCAGCGAATGCTGGAGCAGAAAAACCTTGACCACCTATGGAACTTTGATGACGCCGCCGCCTCGGAGGCGCGCTTCCGCGCGGAGATGACAGAGGATCAGTACGACGCCGATGAGCTCGCCGAGCTTGCAACGCAGCTGGGGCGGGCTATTGGACTTCAAGGCCGCTTCGAGGAAGCGGATGCGCTGCTGGACACCATTGACGGCGACGAACCAACCGTTGCTGTCCGCGTGCTCCTTGAACGCGGCCGCCTCCTGAACTCCAGCGGGCATGAAGCGATGGCCGTGCCTTTGTTCGAACAGGCTGCTGAACTCGCTGATCATCTGAGTGAGGACTACCTCGCAGTCGATGCCCTCCACATGCTGGCGATAGCAGACTCGGCGCATGCCGAGGCCTGGACAAGAAGTGCCTTGGAGTATGCCTCCACAGCTCACGACGAGAGGACCAAGCGCTGGATGGTTGAGCTGCACAGCAACCTGGGGTGGATTCTTCACCGCGCGGGACGTTCTACCGAGGCGCTGGTGGAGTTCCAGCTTGCCGAGCAATGGGCCGAGCGGGTGGGGACGCCCCGGCAACAGCAGGAGGCCCGTGAGGCCATCGAAGAATGCGAACAGGCACTGGCGGCAGCAAAGTAGGTGAATCATGTGGATCGGATGGATTGAATTCGACGTCCTCCTTGGCGATGTTCATAGCCTGAAGGAAAAACGTGCAGTCGTGCGGCCGTTGATCGCCGAGGTCAAACGCAGGTTCGACGTCTCTGTGGCCGAGGCTGGCTTCCAGGACCAATATCGCAGGACGGTTATCGGCGCCGGGCTCGTAGCGGCCGACCGGGCTCACATCGTAGAGGTGCTCGACGCCGTCGAGCGCTTTGTTGCTGCCCGCCCTGAAGTGGATTTGCTCAGCGCCCGGCGGCGCGAGCTGAGCAGCGAGGACTGACCCTTCTATCGATTCCTCCGTACCGGTTAAGAAACGATTGCTCCGTAACTGCCCTTCTGAGCGTTCAAAAGGGCAGTTACGGAGCAATCGATGGGGTGGGGATCAGTCGAAGTACTTCGGCAGGGTGGCCTCGTGGGCTTCGCGGAGCGAGTCAAGCGGCAAAGGCTCGACGCCGTTGATCTCCAGTTTCCCGCTGGCAGCGTCCACCACGCCAATCCGGAGGTGCTCGAAGTTACGGGCGGTGCACATGTCCTTAAAGCGGATCTCCTCGGAGCGGGGCACAGCCACAACGGCACGGCCCTGCGACTCGGAGAACAGCGCCGTGAAGAGGTCAACACCGTCGCGGTCCAGGACGTCCTGCAAAGCGATGCGTGCACCAACGCCGTACCGCAGCGAGGACTCCACGAGGGCTGCCGCGAGGCCGCCTTCGGAGAGGTCGTGCGCGGAGTCAATCATGCCGTCCCGTGAGGCGTTGATCAGGATTTCACCCAGTGCGCGCTCGGCGGCGAGGTCGACCTTGGGCGGCAGACCGCCCAGATGTCCACGCAGGTTGGACCATTCCGAGCCGTCCAGTTCTGCCGAGGTAGTGCCCAGCAGGTAAATGGCCTGGCCATCCTCGCGCCAACCCGACGGCGTGCGCCGGGCGACGTCGTCGAGCTTGCCCAGAACGGCCACCACCGGCGAGGGATGAATCGGAGTGCTGCCCGTCTGGTTGTACAGCGAAACATTTCCGCCGGTGACCGGGATGCCCAGCACCATGCAGGCGTCGGACAGGCCGCGGATGGCCTCGGCCAACTGCCACATGACGTCGGGATCTTCGGGAGAACCGAAGTTGAGGCAGTCGCTGACGGCCATGGGCACAGCCCCGGCAGTGGCTACGTTGCGGTACGCCTCGGCCAGCGCGAGTTGTGCTCCGTGGTAAGGGTCGAGGTAGGTGTAGCGTCCGTTGGCGTCAGTGGCCAGGGCCACGCCAAGACCGGTTTCCTCGTCCACACGGACCACACCGGCGTCGTCGGGCATGGCCATTGCCGTGTTGCCGCCCACGTAGCGGTCGTACTGGTTGGTGATCCAGGACTTGTCGCACATGTTGGGCGAGGAGATGAGCTCGGTGACAGCTGCGGCCAGTTCAGCAGGGGCGGACGGGCGGCCCGCATCCTGTACCGAACCGGTGAAGGAGTCGGCCTGAACGGCGTCCTGCCACTCAGGGCGGGCATACGGACGGTCGTAGACGGGACCGTCGTGGGCCACAGTGCGCGGGTCCACGTCGACAATGACCTCACCTTCCCAAGTGATGATCAGGCGGCCGGTATCGGTCACCTCGCCGAGCCAGGAGTACTCAACGGCCCACTTGTCCATGACTGCCTCAAAAGCAGCAATGTTCTCCGGCGTGACCACGGCCATCATGCGTTCCTGCGACTCGGACATCAGGATTTCGCCCGGAGTCAGAGTGGGGTCACGCAGCAGGACAGAGGTCAGTTCAACTTCCATTCCGCCGTCGCCATTAGAGGCGAGTTCGGACGTTGCGCAGGAGATGCCTGCCGCGCCCAGGTCCTGGATACCTTCGACCAGTGAACCCTTGAACAGCTCAAGGCAGCACTCGATCAGGACCTTCTCCGCGAACGGGTCGCCCACCTGCACAGCGGGACGCTTGGACGGCTTGGTGTCGTCGAAGGACTCAGAGGCCAGCACGGAGGCACCGCCGATTCCGTCACCGCCGGTGCGGGCACCGAACAGCACCACCTTGTTCCCCTTGCCGGAGGCATTGGCCAGGCGGATGTCCTCGTGGCGCATGACGCCGACAGCCAGGGCGTTGACCAGCGGGTTGCCCTGGTAAACGGAATCGAACACCATTTCGCCGCCGATGTTGGGCAGACCCAGGGAGTTCCCGTAGCCGCCGATGCCTGCCACAGCTCCATGCATAACGCGGGCCGTGTCCGGGTGGTCAATGGCACCGAAACGCAGCGGATCCATCACGGCAACAGGGCGGGCGCCCATGGAGATGATGTCGCGGACGATGCCGCCGATGCCGGTCGCGGCACCCTGATAGGGCTCCACGAACGACGGCGAATTGTGGGACTCGATCTTGAACGTCACGGCCCAGCCGTCGCCAAGATTGGTGACGCCGGCGTTCTCGCCGATGCCCACGAGCATGTCTTTCTTCATCTCGTCCGTGACCTTTTCGCCGAACTGGCGCAGGTGGTTCTTGGACGACTTATAGGAGCAGTGTTCGCTCCACATCACGGAGTACATGGCGAGCTCGGCGCCGGTAGGGCGGCGGCCGAGAACCTTTACTACCTCGTCGAACTCATTCTGCTTCAGGCCCAGTTCGGCCCAGGGCAATTCCGTGTCCGGAGTCTTGGCTGCGTTCTCGACGGTGTCGATGTTGAACTTCTTGCTGACGGTTTCAGCTGAGGTGCTCACTTGGCGTCTCCCACAATCTTGTTAAGGACGGAGGTGAAGAATCCGAGGCCGTCGGTGTCAGTGCCGCCGATTCCGTCGAGGGATTCGGGGCCGTAACCCACCTCCACTGCGTGCTCCGGGTGCGGCATAAGGCCCACCACGTTGCCGGCCGTGTTGGAGATGCCTGCAATGTCACGCCTCGAGCCGTTCGGGTTGAAGCCGACGTAGCGGAATACAACACGACCTTCGGCCTCAAGGGCGTCGAGCGTCTTTTCGTCCGCAATGTACTGGCCATCCTGGTTCTTCAGCGGCACAGTGATTTCCTGGCCGGCTGCGTAGTCGGTGGTCCAGTGGGTGTTGTTGTTCTCCACGCGCAACACCTGGTCGCGGCACATGAACTTCAAATGGTCGTTTTTGATCATCGACCCGGGCAGCAGGTGTGACTCGGTGAGGATCTGGAAGCCGTTGCAGATGCCGAGGACGGGGAGCTTCGCATCCGAGTTCGCAGCATCAATGATTTTGGACATCAGCGGAGCAAAGCGCGCGATCGCGCCGGCCCGAAGGTAGTCCCCGTAGGAGAATCCACCGGGGATAACGACGGCGTCGACGTCGCCGAGGCCAGTGTCCGCGTGCCAGAGCGCAACCGGAGTGGCGCCTGCGAGACGAACGGCGCGTGCGGCGTCGCGGTCGTCCAGGGTGCCGGGGAAAGTTATCACGCCGATCTTGGCGCCGGTGAGCCTGCTGGTATCAGGAGAGCCGGCGGAGGGAGCCGCGGCTGCTTCGCCGATCAGGGGAAGTTCAGTCATCTCAGGCCTCGACGACCTCGACGTTGACGACGTCCTCGATCACCGGGTTGGACAGAAGCGTTTCGGCAGCTTCGCGTGCCTGTGCGAGGACGGCATCCGTCACCTCACCGTCCACGGTCAGTTCAAAGCGCTTGCCCTGGCGGACAGAGCTGAAGCTGGTGAAACCCAGCCGGGGGAGTGCACCCACAATTGCCTTCCCCTGCGGGTCCAGAATCTCGGGTTTGGGCATGACGTCAACAACGATCCGGGGCATCCGGTAACTCCTGTGCGTGAGCATTGGGTAAGGGCGCAGCGGAGGGGTGCCGTCTCACGCCGTTCCGCTGTTGCCTGAACTGCCTCTCTGGACAGACCGAAAAAGCGTGAAAAGGGCGCTCCGCGAGCTTGCTAGACCAGTCTACCGGGGATAGTGGCCCGCGCCGTATTCGGGCGGTTCAGGTGAACCGGACTTGGGCTGCCCCGAGCGAATAAGTGGACGATTAAGGGAACTGGTAAGGGGCGCGGGCAGCCTTGGACAATGGCCGACGGCGGGCTCTGGTCTTGCCCCACGCCGCTCATTAGGATGGCGCCATGGTTGATAAGCCGAGATCCCTGTTATTGCCCATCATGGCGGCCGCAGTTTTTGCGGGACTTGGACGCATGGTTTTTCAGAAACTGAAGGCGGACCGCGCCGTCCGGCAATCCAACCGCGCCGCCCGGCAGGTCAATGTGGCCGGTGACATGGACGAGAAAACGCGGGCATGGATCAGTGATGTGGTGAGGACACCGCGGGAATAATTTCCTGAAAAGGACCGCCAAAAACTTTAATTGTTCTTATTCCGCAGGTTAAATTCCCTGCGACGATGGTATTTTTCTTCATATCGGCACCTTGCCGCGCTGCGCTGAAACCCGGCGTTATTACGCGGGCGAAAAGCCGGTTGCCTGATTTTTTATGTGCTGTTCTGCCTCCAGTCACGGGGACACTGCCAAAGGCAGAAACCAGCGATGACAGGCAACCCACATCGGCGGGTGGTTCTCACTGGGGGGAGCCACCCGCTTGTTCTTTCCTCGGGCCCGCACCGCCGTTTAAGCCTGCCCTCTTTTCAGGTGACAAAACGGCTACGAAAGGTGTGTGCTATGTCATATTCAGCTATCAGTCTGTACTCTGTGACAGGGCTGGTCTCACTCTGATTACAGGAACTGTCATCGAGTTGTTGCGCCCAGCCATGTTGAGACCGGCGACGCCGGACCATTCCTCATGAAAGGTCTCACCCACCCGTGAAATCACCACGACACAGCACCCCAATGGGTACAAGGGGTAGAGGAATTCGGAAGGCAACGGCATTAGCCCTTGGTCTTCCGCTGCTCCTCGGAACCGTCGCTGTCAGCCCCGCTACAGCGGTGCCAGCAGCTCCCGATGCCGCAGCCACCCAAAACGACGCCCCTACCGTTTACCAGGATGGCCGGTACATCGTGGTGCTTGCCGAAAAGGCAGCGGCCGCCTACGAAGGCGGAACAGCGGGCTTGCCCGCCACCAAACCCCAGCAGGGCCGCAAACTCGACGCGGAGGGCCAGAATTACAAGGCCTACGATGCCCATCTGCGAAAGTCACAGCGGGAGGTCGCGGCACAGCAGGGGGTTACTCCTCAGAAGCAGTTCACAGCCGCCCTGAACGCCTTCGTTGCCGAGCTCACCGCCGAGCAGGCTGCCGATCTGGCAAAAGACAGCAAAGTGCTTAAGGTTGCCCCCGACACGCAGAACGCTCCGGATTACACCACCACCGATTTCCTGAAGCTCACCGGACCTGACGGGGTTTGGGCCAAGCAGTTTGGCGGCGAGGCCAATGCCGGGAAGGGGGTTGTGGTGGGCGTCATCGATTCGGGGTACGCCCCTGACAACCCGTTCCTTGCCGGAGAAGCAGTGCAGCCCCTTAAGGGGAAGGCAGAAGTCGGCGTGCCCTACCGGACTGCGGATGGCCGGATTGCCATGCTGAAGGCAGACGGCACCACGTTTCAGGGCGAATGCCAGAAGGGCATCGAATCCGGCGCCGACTTTGACGGCAGCCTCTGCAATTCAAAAGTCATCGGCGCCCGCTACTTCGCGGACGCGTTCCTGGAGGGCGTGGAGCCGGAGCACCGTGCTCCCGAGGAACTGATTTCACCGGTCGACGTCGGCAGCCATGGCACACATACAGCCACCACTGCCGCGGGTAATGCCAATGTCGAACAAACGATCGATGGCAAGAGCTTCGGCAAGAGTTCAGGCGTCGCTCCTGCTGCCAAAGTTTCTGTGTACAAGATCTGCTGGGAAGACGATGATCCGGCCACCGGCGGCTGCTACTCCTCCGCCTCCATCGATGCCATCGAAGCCGCCATCAAGGACGGCGTGGATGTGCTCAACTACTCAATTTCAGGAAACACCAACAGCACCACAGACCCGGTTTCCCTGGCGTTCCTGAATGCCGCCGCAGCGGGAGTCTTCGTCTCAGCCTCGGCAGGGAACTCAGGCCCCACGGCTTCCACCGTGAACCACGCTGCCCCGTGGCTCACAACTGTGGCGGCCTCCACATTCCCCAGCGAATTGCTGGGAACAGTGAAGGTCTCCGACGGCTCGCTGTACCGTGGTGCTTCCATCATGAAGGCAGAAGTCAAGGATGCTCCCGTTGTGGTGGCGGCCGACGCCGCTGCCTCCGGAGCCACTACGGCCAACCTCTGCGGTCCGGACACCCTGGATGCAGCAAAGGTCGCCGGAAAGGTTGTGGTTTGTGACCGCGGCGTGATCGACCGTACGTTCAAGAGCCTGGAAGTCCAAAGGGCCGGCGGCGTGGGCATGATCCTGGTTAACCTCACCGCCAGCTCTGAGGACGCCGACAACCATGCGCTGCCCACTGTCCACGTGAACGCACCCAAGAGCCTTGAGCTCAAGTCCAAGTTGGCTGCCAACCCGGCCCTGACCGTCAGCCTCGTCCAGGGTGACCTCACCGGTGAGCCGCTGCCGGCCGTTCCCCAGATCGCCGGGTTCTCTTCCCGCGGCCCAAGCTTGGCCTCCGGAGGAGACCTCCTGAAGCCGGACGTCTCGGCTCCCGGCGTCAACGTCCTGGCCGGCGTATCCACGATCGGCAATGCGGGCGCGCAGTTCGGCTTTATGTCCGGTACGTCCATGGCTGCCCCCCACATCGCCGGTTTCGGTGCCCTGGTGCTCGGCAAGCAACCCAAGTGGACCCCCTCCATGGTCAAGTCCGCCATGATGACAACGGCTTACCCGCTGGTCAATGCTGACGGCTCGCCGAACAAGGATCCGTTTGCAGGCGGCGCCGGTCACATCGACTCGACCCGTGTCCTCGACCCCGGGCTGGTCTACAACTCCGGCGTCAAGGACTGGCTCGCGTTCCTCAACGGCCAGGGCATGGATACCGGTTCGCCTGAAGCAGGCAGTATCCCAGCACGCGACCTTAACCTGCCGTCCATTGCCTTGGGCAGCCTGGTTGGAGAAGTCAGCGTCAAGCGCCAACTGACTGCCTTGGTCCCGGGCAAGTACACGCCCGAAGTGAACATGCCGGGATTCGATGTCCACGTTGAGCCGCAGGTCCTGAACTTCGCCAAGGCCGGCAAAACCCGCGAAGTCACCATCACCATCCGGAACGTCAGCGCTCCCATGGGTAAGTTCAGCACCGGCACGCTTACCTGGAAGGGGCCTCGGACCGTCAGTTCGCCCATCGCGATCCGTCCGGTCGACGCTCAGATCGCTCCATCGTTCTCCTTCAGCTCCAGCACAGGAGACGGCAGCGGAACTCTTGACCTGGTCTCCGGTTCGGATGCGCCCATTGCCGTAGCAGTGGAAGGCCTGGCTCCCTTGGCGGAAACCTCCGTCACCAAGACCCCCGGTGCTTTCGCTCCCAGGAACGATGAGCACAATGCGGTGATTAAGGTGACCGTTCCGGAAGGAACGGAATTCACCCGCTTGGGTATCCAAGCGGAGAGTGAAGACGTCGACTGGGACATGGTGGTCTACGCCCCGGACGGCAATGGAGGTCTTGAGCCTACGCAGGTTGCTACTGCGTCCGCCAGCGAGTTCCTGGATCTGGATGCACCTCGGGCCGGCACCTACTACATCGTCGCAAACCTTTACTCCTCTCCCGAGAACGGTGCTGCCACATCCAGTGTTCAGGCTGTGTCTCTGGCCGGGAACGCAGGAAACCTTACGGTGAGCCCTAATCCGATAGTCGCGCCTAACGGCGCAGCGACCACGGCCGCGGTGAACTGGTCCGGCCTGGCCGAGGGTTCCTACCTGGCACGCCTGAACCTGGGCCCCAACGGCATCACAACGTGGGTCAGCGTCAAGGTGGGTGCTGCCTCCGCGGCAGCTCCCGCCGGCGGCCTTACGACGTCGTCCGTTGACGCGGTGCCAGGCGTCTAGGAGGTTACTGGAACAAAGTAAGAGCAAAGGGAACGTCCCGGGCAGCGTACGCTGCCCGGGACGTTCTGTTTGTCGGCCTGTTTGGCGGGGGTTTTGTGCGGGTCTTCGGAGACCTACACGAGGCCGCGACGGGAGGCCGGCCCGCCCAGCAGCGGTTCCATTGCACGCCAACGGGCGATCTCACAGCCGTCAGTGAGGCTGAACCTGCTACTGACCCGCCGCCCATGGAGGACACCCGTCACAAGCGCAACCTGGGGGCCGCCGTATTGCTGCGTGCAGATCATGTCCGCCCGGCGGGGGGCGAAGAAGATCTCCTCACCGAACCGTTTGACGGCGGCCAACGCGGCGCCGGGGTCCGGCACCGTGGACTCGGGAGAGACGGATCCATTGCGGATGAGAAGCCGGAAAGTGCTCTCCCCGCCGTCCGGCAGACCGCTCACCTTTGCCGTCAAATCCACCTCCGCGGATTCAGGCAGGGCGCTCATGTTTCGCCTCGGATGGCTGAGCTGGGGGCGACATCGCACCGGCAGCCTCGAGTAACGGTTTCAGCGCCTCCAGGAGCCGCCCGCGCAACGCCTGGGCTTCGGCCGAGAAGGCCCTTTGGTGCTCCACGTATTGCGCTTTGCCTGCGGCAGTCTCGATCCGGATGGCGGGATAGCCCCATTGTTCGAGGTCGTAGGGCGATGCCTGCATGTCCATGGCCCGGATCCGCCAGGACAGTTCGAAACAGTCCATCACCAGTTCGCTCGGAAGCGCGGGCGATAGCTTATAGGCCCATTTATAGAGGTCCATGTTGGCGTGGAGGCAGCCTGGCTGCTCCAGGGACCGCTGGTTTTCCCGGCTCGGGGAAAGATCGTTCAGTGGAATGGCGTCGGGTGTATAAAAGCGGAAAGCATCAAAATGTGAGCAGCGGATCCGGTTTTCCTCCACCACGCGGTCGGTTCCGGTACTTCCCAGCCGCAGTTGCAGGTACTCATGGCGGAGCTGAAATTTGTCCTGCCGGTACACCATGGCCCATTCGTGGAGTCCGAAACAGCCGAACTGGCCAGGCCGCAGTGCAGTCCCCTGCAGGATGATGCCCGCAAACCGCACCGCCTCGAACCTGTCCCGCAGGAATGACGCCCGGTCAAAAGCCAGCGCGACACTGCCTGGAGGCAGCCCCGCTGAGGCGAGTTCGGCGTCGTCGAGCTGCCGGTAGTATTTCCACCCGGCTCGTGTCTGCGCCTCCGTCCCGGAAAGTACGACGGCGTCCCCGGGGTGCCAGCGCATCAGCTGGCCGGGTTTTTGGGTGTAGTAAGTGAAAAGGAAGTCCTCCACCGGGTGCTTTTGCCCGGCGGAACGGCGGGCAATATACGGCTCGGAGTACTGGCGAACCCGCAGCTGATGGGCTGCCTCACGGGCCATCCAGTTGTCCGGCGACAGCACATGCTCCTGCTGCGGCCAGTTGACCTGAGGGAATCGCATGGCGCTAGAGGGCTCCGCCGGTTGGGCCCAAGACATCCTTGGCGGCATTCCAGGCAGCAATTTCGCATCCGTCCGTGCGGGAGAAGCCTACGTCTACGGGTGTTCCATCCACGATTCCCGTGACTGTGGCGCGCTGCGGGCCGCCGTATTGCTGGGTGCAGGCCCGATCCGTGCTGCGGGCCGGCGGATTCAGTATTGCGGGGTGATTCTTGAGCGCTGTGCAAGCAACCTCGGCCTGGGGGTGCTTACTTTCCTCGGCAGGCGCGCCGTCCTGGCACACCAGCGTGTAATTGATGGCCGGTTCGGTTTCCGAAGGGGTCACCACGATGGCAAGTTCCACGTTGCCTTGCCCTGGTCCGGTACCAAGCGGGGACTCTAAGGGCGGCGAGGGTGCTGGTTCGGTAGTTTCGATGTCGGGTGGGACTGTAGGCGTGGCCGGAGTCGAAGGCTGGGTTGAAGCAGAAGCGGTGCCATTCGAGGCCGTCCCCGTTGGTGTGGGGCCTGCAGTGCCGCCGCCCGGGGAACACGCTGCGAGAGCGGCGGCAGCGAACACCGTGAGCAATCCGTGGATGAGCCCCTTGCGCATTACCCGTTCCCCTCTGTTTTCCTTATTCTATCGCCGGCCATCCCGGAAGCGGCGGCCGGGGCAGCTGGCTACTCTGCAAATGCGTCTGCCGCTGGCTCCGCAGACGCGGCGATCAGGCCCATCATGGACGCATGGAGCTGAGTGACCTGCTGCCGGGTCAGGCCGAGCCGCGTCATCATGGTGCCAGGCACAGCCGTTGCCTTTTGACGGAGGGCGGCTCCCTTGGCGGTCAGTTCGACGGCCAGGGCGCGCTCGTTTCCCACGGCGCGGCCACGGGTGATCAGGCCTGCGGCTTCGAGGCGCTTGAGCAGAGGGGAGATGGTGGCCGGTTCCTGGCTTAGGGCGCCACTGATGTCCCGAACCATCCGTGGACTGGATTCCCACAGGCACAGCATCACCAGATACTGCGGATGGGTGAGTCCCAGCTTCTCCAGCACCGGCTTGTACGCGGCCACGACATTGCGTGCTGCCACTGTGAGCGCGAAGCACAACTGATGCTCCAAGAGGAGGAGTTCGTCATCGTTGGCCTGACCGTCGGTGACCTTCACCTCGCTGATCTGCCCTTGGCCGGTTGCAAGCTGCTGCTTCATGATTCTCCTAAGTTAGTGCGCTAATGATTAGCGTACACTTATGGAGAGAGTGCGTGAGGCCGGCTGGTGCGGGCGGCGTGGCAGCGCCTGCGGTAGCAACGGTAAGAAGACAAAACCTGGAGGATTTCAGATGGCCGCAAAAGAAAACCGGGCACAGAGGTTTATGCGTGCAACAGGAAAGCTGCGGGCGATTTTCGGCCCGGCCAATCGCAGTTCCCTTTCCCACGAAATGACCGAAGAGAACAAAAAACTGCTGGCCAGCCGCGAAACCGAAAGCCAGCAGTGGGAAACGGTGAAACGCCCGGACGGAAGCACCTACGTCGTCCCCAAAAACCCCGGGGACAAGTCACTCCGTTAGGCCTCGGCCAGGCCGGAAACATTATGCCTCCGGGGCTTTTTCGGCTCTTCGGGCGTAAAATTGGCTCACTGGAACCGCCAGACAGCAGGAGCTCTGCTGGACCGGGAATGCGGGGAAGGGGGTGGTAATTGTGGCTCGCGTAATGAACGGCTTTATCAACGTGACGGAGAGGCTCAGGTTCTTCTTCGGCCCTGCCACTCGCGGAGATTTTGATTCGCCCGTTGTTCACAAGCATGACGAGTTCGAGAGGGCTTCCGAGGAGGAATTGTCGCATTTCGAGGTCGAAACAGATTCCCATGGCCATCACTACGCCGTTCGTAAAGACGGTACGTGAAGCCCGAAAGAGAAGCACCGGCTGCCAGGCAACCGGTGCTTTCTCTTTGTGATCCTTGAGCTGGATGCAGGGGTATGGCTGGATCAGAGGCAGGCGTGGGTCAGCGTCCGGTGCCGCCGTACACGGTTGCTACGTCTTCGCTGTCCAGATCAAACGCCTTGTGGATCGCGCGCACCGCGTCATCCAGGAGGTCGGCGTGGGTCACCACCGAGATGCGGATCTCAGAAGTAGAGATCATGTTGATGTTGATGCCGGCGTCGGACAGCGCCTTGAAGAAGGTGGCCGAGACACCGGGGTGGGAGCGCATACCAGCCCCGATCAGCGACAGTTTGCCGACGTTCTCGTTGTATTCGACGCTCTCGAAGCCGATTTCTGCATGCGCAGCATGCAGCGCCTTCAGTGCATCCGCGCCTTCAACAATGGGAAGCGTGAAGGAGATATCGGTGCGGCCGGTGCCGTGCGTGGAGACGTTCTGCACGATCATGTCGATGTTGGAGTGCGCGTCTGCGATGACCTGGAAGATCGCCGCGGCCTTGCCGGGAATGTCCGGAACGCCAACCACGGTGACTTTTGCTTCGGAACGGTCGTGTGCAACGCCGGAGATGATTGGCTGCTCCAAGGCAACTCCCTCTTGAGTGGTGATCTTGTCATCAGCACCGGGCATGACCCAGGTGCCTTCGTTCTGGCTGAAGGACGAGCGGACATGCAGGGGAACGCCGAAGCGCCGGGCATACTCCACGCAACGCAGGTGAAGGATCTTGGCGCCGGAGGCTGCCAGCTCCAGCATCTCTTCACTGGAGATACGGTCAATCTTTTGGGCAGAGGGGACTACCCGCGGATCAGCTGTGTAGATGCCGTCGACGTCTGTGTAGATCTCGCAGACGTCCGCCTCCAGCGCTGCGGCCAGGGCAACAGCGGTGGTGTCCGAACCGCCACGGCCAAGCGTGGTGATTTCGTTCGTGCTGCGGCTCATGCCCTGGAAACCTGCCACGATGGCAATGTGTCCCTTGTCCAGGGCGGTCCGGATCCGGTGCGGGTCGACGTCGATGATGCGGGCTTTACCGTGAATACCGTCGGTGATCATTCCGGCCTGTGAGCCGGTGAATGACTGAGCGGAGGCTCCGAGCTTGTTAATGGCCATTGCCAGCAGGGCCATGGAAATACGCTCGCCCGCGGAGAGGAGCATGTCCATTTCACGGGCGGGTGCTGAATCGGTCACCTGGGAAGCAAGATCAAGCAGTTCGTCGGTGGTGTCGCCCATGGCGGAGACCACAACAACAACCTCATTGCCTGCCTCCTGCGCATCCACCACGCGCTTGGCTACCCGCTTGATGCCGTCCGCATCGGAAACCGAGGAGCCGCCGAACTTTTGCACGATCAACTGCTTGGTGATGCCAGTGTTGTCGGGCAGTCCTTGTGACTGGGACTCGGTATTCACTTCGGTAGTGGGCATACTCATGCGCGCACCCTCACTGATTAATCGGGTTTCTGAAGGCCAGGCGGCCATGGCGGCACGACGGCGTAACTTATTGGCTCAGTTTATCGCCGGGGGAGGTCCACCGCTGAATTGTGACCGAATGGTGGCCGCGGCGGAAGAGCTTAGGAGGGGCTTCCCGCGTAGCATCGAATGATCATGGACAACCTGTGTCTTGGAAGCACCGCAGCTTTCAGGCAGTCCCGGGGTCACGAAAATTGTTGGGGGACAAGTGCAAGACGGCATGGACAATGACGGCAGTCAGGCAGCAGCTGGTCCTATCAGGGAGGTGTCATCCCCTGTTGGGCCACCCGCTGATGGTGCGCTCGATGAAGGACCAGCAAGCGGAATCATCGCCCGAGGGGTGAGCCGGAGCTTCGGCCCGGTTCACGCCGTCGAGCATATGGACTTTCACGCACCGGCAGGCAAAGTGACCGCCTTGATCGGGCCCAATGGTGCAGGCAAAACCACCCTGCTGCTGATGCTGGCCTCGCTCCTGGCCCCGGATGCCGGAACCATTGCCGTTGACGGACTGAACCCCTCCACCCAGCGCGCTGAAGTCAGGCGAAGAGTGGGGTGGATGCCGGACACTCTAGGAGTGTGGGAGTCACTGACAGCCCGTGAGATCCTCACCCAGATGGGCCGTTTCTACCGCCTCCCCAAGCAGGGGATCCCCGACCGCGTGGCGGACTTGCTTGGCCTCGTCAGGTTGGCTGACCTCGCCGACCAGCCGGCACGGGTCCTGTCACGCGGGCAACAGCAGCGGTTGAGTCTCGCCAGGGCTCTGATCCATGACCCATCAGTGCTTCTCCTGGACGAACCGGCCTCAGGCCTTGATCCTGGTTCAAGGGTGGAACTGCGCATCATGCTGCGGGAACTCGCGGAGGCAGGCAAGGCCATTGTCGTCTCATCGCATGTCCTGAGCGAGCTGGATGAAATCGCCGACGGCGCAGTGTTCGTCAACCAGGGCCGCACCGTCAACAAGCAGATTGTGGAGGAAGCGACGGCGCGCGGACGACGGTATGCAATTTCCGCCGTCGACACCGAGTCACTTTCCCGGAAGCTCACCGAGCTTGGACTCGCCTTCCGCATCGAAAGCAGCCGCAGGCCGGCCGTCAGCCTCATGCTGATGAACGACGACGACGCCGCGCGGCTCCTGCGGGAACTCGTCCTGGCCGACGTCCCTGTCCTTTCGTTCGCTCCCGCATCCGGAGCCCTTGAAGAAACCTACATGACCCTTGAGGTGGAACAGCGATGAGCCAGACAATCAGTGGGTCGCACAACGCCTCAACGGACATGAATGCCGCTGGCTATGCCGGCGGTATCCGGGACGTCATAGTCCTCGAACTCAAACAACGGCTGAGGTCGCGCGGCTGGTACATCATGCTGGGAATCTGGTTTCTCCTGACTGCCCTGGTGACATGGTTGACGTGGGCAAGCTGGAATGCCAGTCAGGCGTACCGCACCCAAGGCGGCGATTTTGGTTCTATGGCGGGACCAACAGGCCCGGGTTCCATGATTTTTGAGATAGTGCTGGCCTTCGTGTTACTTTTTGCCTTGCTCGTGGCGCCGGCGCTCTCGGCGAATGCCATCAACGGGGACCGCAGCGGCGGAACCCTTGCCATCCTTCAAATCACCCTCCTCACGCCGGGGCAGATACTCTGGGGAAAGTTCTTCGCCGCCTGGCTGGCTGCCCTTGCATTCCTCGTCACCAGCACCCCGTTCCTGATTTTCGGCGTCGTTCAGGGCGGCTTGACCCCGGGGCATGTGATTGTCGCCCTGCTGATGCTCACCGTCGAAGTGGGCATCGTGTGCGCAGTGGGCGTGGGGATTTCAGCGCTGACAGCACGTCCGCTGTTTTCCATTGTCACTACCTACCTGGCCGTGGCCGCGCTGGTTTTTGGCACCGTTATCTCCTTTGGCCTCGGCACGGGTCTCACGCAGGGAACCATCCAAGCGAACCAGCCGACCTATTCCAACTCCAGCCCGCTCGTCCCGGAAGGCACGCCGGCTCCTCCTGCCTATACCTGCAGCGGACCCTTGCAGGAGCAAAGAGTGCCACGGACAGAGCGCGTGGCCTGGCTGCTCGCAATGAATCCCTATGTTGTGGTGGCGGACGCCATTCCCTACCCCGACCGCGCGGCAGGCGGCTACTTCTACTCAGGCGGCGCCATTGAATCGATCAGCCAGGGCGCGCGCTATGCAGTGGCCGGACCGGAGGGTACGTACCCTTGTGCCAACGGTGAGCCGCAGGAACCTTACCTGAGCCAGACGACGCCGATGTGGCCCCTGGGACTGGGGCTCCAACTGATACTCGCCGGGTTGCTCATTTGGCTGGGTTGGCGGTCTCTCCTTACTCCGGCCCACAAGCTGGCGCGGGGAACCCGCATCGCCTGAGCCCTTCCTGCCCAGCCGGCGCGTTCCTTTGCTGGACAGCCTGCGGGCAGAGGCTCACGATTGGAACGTGAGCCAGGACAAGGACAAGGACGAACCCGAGCCGGTCTATGAACTGATCGGGGAGGAAGCCCCTGGTTTCCAATCTGGCCACGGGCTTGGCGCCGGGGAAGGCAGCAGCGGTGCAGCCGGCACTCCAAGGCGCAGCAGGTGTTGCCGTGCGGCGGGCACTCAAAGACTGCTGGGAATCAGTTCGGAGCCTCCGTTTCTGGTTGCAGGCGCTCGCTGTCTTCCTGCTGTCATGGGCCAGCGCAGTCCTCCTCGTCATTGTGCTTGTGACCGGCGGGACTTACACCACTGACGCCCACTTCTGGGCGTACATCCTCACTGCCGCACTGCTCGTGCTGGGAGCCTCGTTGCTGGCTTTCCTTTGGGGCTTGTCGATCCCTGAAAGGGCGGATGATGCCGGTTCTACCGGCTTACTGCATGCATGGTTCTTCGCTGCTGCGCGGGGCATGGCCTTCACCGTTGCCAGTACCGGAGGACTGCTCATTCTCGCCACAGCCTCGAACGCACCTGCCGAGCTTGCCGGAGTCGCGGCGGGCGTTATGGTCTTTGAGTCTGTCGTGTTCGCGGGGATAGCGACCGGTGCGGCATGGTGGCTGCCCGGGAGAGGCGGACAGCTTCTTGCCTGGTCGACGACTGCGTTTCTGCTGCTTGGGAACGTCGCCGCCGTGATCGCCTTACTTCCGGCTGTGCGGCAGTACGAACCAGCCCGGGTTGTCCTTAACGTACAGCGGGACGATTTTGGCCGGATCGCCTCCTACGAGTGCTCACCGGAGTTCTTGGGCATTGTCGAGGTCTTCCACACGGAACGAGTCGTCTGGTTGGGGGTCTCGCACCCGCTGCTCATTTTCGCTTTATTTGCCGGGGAGGCATCCCCCGGCACCGCTTCGCTTGGCTGGCTTCCAGCCGAGCTCGAGACTGCTGGAGCGGGGACCCAGATTCCATGCGTGGGGTCTGCAACTGCCGGGGTGAATGAGCAGAGGGAAACTGGGGGTCAGGTTCCTCTCGCACTCACCGGCATCGGTACTCAACTGGCCATGGCCGGTACCCTGCTGCTTGCCGGTCAAGGCGCTTCACGGCGTCGCGAATGGCTTTTATCTTCCTGACCAAAGGCGCGGAGGCGGTCCCCGGCGCCGTTAGGTGAGGGCGTTTCGGCGCCCCTCAAAGGCCCGACCCAGCGTGACCTCGTCGGCGTACTCGAGGTCCCCACCCACCGGGAGCCCCGATGCCAGCCGGGTGACAGTTATGCCGATTGTCTTGAGCATGCGCGCCAGATACGTTGCCGTCGCTTCACCTTCGAGGTTGGGATCAGTGGCGATGATGATTTCCTGAATGGCGCCGTCATTGAGCCGGGTAAGAAGTTCGCGGATCCGGAGCTGCTCGGGGCCGATCCCGGCAATAGGGTTAATGGCTCCACCGAGCACGTGGTACCGGCCCCTGAAGGACCGCGTCCGTTCGACCGCCAGAACATCCTTGGATTCTTCAACAACGCAGATCACTGAGGGATCGCGGCGGGGATCGCGGCAGATGTTGCAAAGCTCCTGCTCGGTGACGTTTCCGCACACGGTGCAGAACTTCACACGTTCCTTGACAGTGGTGATCGCCTCCACCAGTCGCTTCATGTCCTGGGGATCAGCCTCGAGGATGTGGAATGCCAGCCGCTGGGCCGATTTTGGACCGACGCCGGGCAGCCGCCCCAGCTCATCGATGAGCTCTTGAACTGCACCCTCGTACACTGTGTCCTCGTTTGTTCGGATGGATCTTGTTCGGATGGATCGTGCTGGTTGATTCGCAACCCCGCGCGCAGTTTCTGGCTCTCAGCCGAAAACCCCGAGAATGGGAACTAGAAGCGCGGTGGAAGGGGACTGCCATCCAGGGTGCGCTCCTCCACGAGCTTTCCGCCCAGAATACGCTCGACGGCGGCCCGGCCAAAGACTCCGGATTCTTCAATGGTTTCATCATCAGCGCTGGGGACGTCCTGGACGAATGCCGCGCCGGTGTCAGCGGTGCGCGCGGGAGCTTTGGCCCGGCCAGCCTCCGCCTCCGGGCTGCTGGACAGCCGCTGATACAAGCTTTGCCGTACGGCTGTTTCACCCGGCGACGTGGCTGCCGAGACTGTGTAGGCCGAAGGTGTGCTTTTGGTTGGAGTTGGTGAGCTGGTTATTGCGGGCTTCTTCGCAGGCGCAGGCGCGGGCGAGGTTGCCGAGGCACCTCCCGGGCCAGCCATGGCTCCCACGGGCTGCGGGACCTGCGCCGCAGCAGGCTCGTACCGTGGAGTCGGTGCGGGCGGTTCTGCCGGCATGGTTGCGGGAGTCGCAGGCGTTGGCAACGAGGGGGCCGCAGACACAGGCGAATCGGCTGATCCGTTCCGGGAACCAACATTGGACTCTGCCGCAATGACCCAGACTCCCGGAGCCTGCTCGCGTGCATGTGCCCAAGGGTCGCTGGTGGCGGGCGGTTTTACTTCAGAGGCGGGATCATGGCCGGTAGTCGGAGACTTTGAGGGCGCAGGTGGTCCCGGCCTCGACTTGGTTTCAGCGCTGGCTGCAGGCTGCGGGGCAGGTATGTGCTGTCCGGGTTCGGCGGGAGGGTCCCACTCCATTGGGGGCTCATCGTCCAGCGGCGGAGCGTCTTCGTCGCGGGGCGGACCCCAGTCGTCGTCAGGATAGGAGTAGGAACCTGCCGAATCAGGCGCAGTGACGTTGGCGGCGTCGTTGTTTGCGGCAGCTGGGTCACGTGGCTCGTTCGGGACAGGGGTATTGGCGACGGCGGCATGTGCCACGGCGGTACTGGGCGCAGCAGCCGGTGCCGGAGCGGGAGTTGGGGGAGGAGCGGATGCCGCAGCCGGGGCCGGATCGAGGCCCCAGTCAGCATCAGTGGATGCTGCCGGAACGCCCCGGTTAGTAGGCGCTTTTGGGTTTGGCTCAGCGCTCGCTGCACTCTTGGTTCCGCCCGCGACAGCTTCGATCTGGCAGTCGATGCCGATGGTCTTATGGATGGCTTGACGGAGGTTGTCGGAGTGGTCAGCCCGGCCAAAGGCGCCTGCCAAGCCGGATGTAGTGAAGGCGATGGTGAGTACCTGACCGTCAAACCGGGCAACCTGGGCATTGGGTTCAACCAAAGCCCACGTGCTGCGCTTGATTTTGGTCAGCGTCTGCAGAATGTCCGGCCACGCCCGGCGCAGAACCTCGACGTCGGACGAGCTCGCCCCCGGCCGGGCCGCTGCCGAAGATGCGGACTCTGCACGGGCAGGAGGGCTTGCCGCTTCCATGGACGGGGCAACCGGAGATGCAGCTCTGGCTTCAGCGCCGGATCCTGTTGACGCTGCAGGTTGAGGTGCGGAAGGTTGGCTTGCGGCCGGCTCGGGCGGGATTGCGGCAATCTGAGGTGCGGCAGGGTGGCTTGCGGCCGGTCCGGAAGGTGTTGATGCCCGGCGTTGCCGCGCGCCATCAACCCCAGTGCCATCAACAGCAGGGGTTTCAGCCGCAGTGGTATCGGGAGCTGAGGCCGTGGTTGAAGGGGAGGTAGCTGAGGGCCCCGCTTGAGCCGTGACAGAGCCAGAAGCGGCAGGGGCAGCGGGATCGTTTCCGGCGAAGCTCAGCCTCCGCTCAACACGATCTATCCGAGCAGCGATGCCACGTTCGGTTTGTTCAGTGCTCGGAAGCAGAATCCGGGCGCAGAGCAGCTCAAGATGCAGCCGTGGGGAGGTGGCACCTGTCATTTCAGTGAGTGCCGTGTTTGTCACATCCGCTGCCCGCGAAAGCTCGGCGGAGCCCAGGTTGTGGGCCTGGTTCTGGAGGCGTGCGATCTGATCAGCAGGCATGCCGCGGAGGATGGACTGAGCGCTTTCAGGCATTGCCTTGACGATGATGAGGTCGCGGAACCTCTCCAGCAGATCCTCCACAAACCTTCGGGGATCGTGCCCTGTCTGGATGACCCGGTCCACCGCGCGAAAGACTGTGGCGGCATCGGAAGCTGCTATGGCATCTACGACGTCGTCGAGCAGGGAGGCGTGCGTGTAACCCAGGAGCGCCACCGCCAGCTCATAGTCCAGGCCGTTGGGTCCGGCTCCTGCCATGAGCTGATCGAGGACAGACAGTGAGTCGCGGACGGAGCCGCCGCCCGCCCGGATGACCAGTGAGAGTACCCCGGGAGCTACCGGGACGTTCTCCTGATTGCACAGCAACTCAAGGTAGGCCATGAGCGGCTCCGGCGGAACCAGCCGGAAGGGGTAATGGTGCGTGCGGGAGCGGATGGTGCCGATGACCTTGTCCGGCTCCGTGGTGGCGAAGATGAACTTGATGTGCTCGGGCGGCTCTTCCACGATTTTGAGCAATGCGTTAAAGCCGGCCGACGTGACCATATGGGCCTCATCGATGATGAAGATCTTGTAGCGGTCCCGCACCGGGGCGTAGGTGGCGCGCTCGCGAAGATCACGGGCGTCGTCAACCCCACCGTGGCTGGCAGCGTCGATTTCGATCACATCGAGGGAACCTGCACCTCCGCGGGCAAGCTCGATGCAGCTGGAGCACTTTCCGCACGGCGTATCGGTGGGACCTTCGGCGCAGTTGAGGCAGCGGGCCAGAATGCGGGCGGAGGTGGTCTTTCCACAGCCACGCGGACCCGAAAAGAGGTAGGCGTGGTTGACGCGGTTCTTCCGCAAAGCCGTCATCAGGGGCTCGGTGACGTGTTCCTGCCCGATAACGTCCGCGAACGAGTCAGGGCGGTATCTACGGTAGAGGGCAGTAGTAACAGTCACAGAGAAAACCCTACCAATCGGGACAGACATAAAAGACCCCCCATGCACCCGCCAGAGCCCATTTACCCTTGCTACCTTCCGGTCCTGGGGGAGTTCAACAGGATGACGCCACATGAGGGGCCGTCAGCAACTTTACCTGAAGTTTTGACGTCGCCAAATCGAAGGCCCACCCCAGTGGAAGACGATCGAAGTGCGGCACCGGTTGTAGCAAACACGAAACGGCGCAAACAGGATTCAGGGGGAGTGGCCGTCCACCGGCCAACTCATCAGGGCCGGTTCCTCATAAGGATGGGCAGCACGCAGCGCCAGCACAACGTCGTCGAGCTTTTCGCTTTCCACGATGCATTCCACCCGGACCTCATCAACGCGTTCGGGCTGGCCTACGGCACCTAAATAAGGCTCGGCGCCATCGAGCGGAGTGAACCTCCCCACGCCACGGACGGCGAAGGAACAATGGGAATAGTTCCCGATCCTTCCGGCCCCAGCATCTCCAATTGCCGCCAGAACGGCGTCGGCATGGCTCTCCGGTACGTACGTAACCAGGGCATGTAATCGCGGCATATGGCCATCATCCCAGCCCGGATCTTTCTCCTGCCAGCGGACCTTCTCAGAAATTCCTTGCTTATCCGCGGCGCACGGCGCAACATTGCATATGTAAACCGATTGGGCAATCTCAAGGTTGTGAGTCAGTGGGCCTGGCATGGGGGTTGGACCCAGTAGTTCAACGGTGAAGCCGCGGAGTGGGCGCATTGGGGGCGTCCATTTTGACGTTAAAGTCAGTCGCGGTTCCGCAGACCACTTTCCAGCCAGCCAGCCGCTGCAGTCCAGCCAAGCCGGAAATCCACCCAAATTCCTCAATTGGGTGATGCCGAAAAGTTCAGGTAGTCTAGTATCTGCTTTTGATTCAAAAGCTACTGGAGAATTCGCCTAGCGGCCTATGGCGCACGCCTGGAACGCGTGTTGGGTTAACGCCCTCGGGGGTTCAAATCCCCCATTCTCCGCGTTTTGGCCCCGGTCCTGGACCGGGGCCTTTTGCGTGCCGGGCCTTTTTCGTTTTCAGGTATCTGGATCAAGCTCCAGAGCCGGTGGAACGTCAGCCGGCTTTATCCTTGATATCCCAGGCGGCGAAGCCTGCGCCAGGCTGCCTGCTCGCTGGGAGCCTGACGTCCCAAGGCGACGTGCACGACACCGAGCGTAACTCGCGTAGCCAGCCGTACTGGCAGGGGGAGCGGACCCAGGCGCGCGGGCTGCAGCCTCAGGAGGTCCCGGTACTTTGGTTCAAGGCTGGACACGGCGGCGGCAAAAAGCACGCGGTATCCGGGCTTCAACATCGGATGCAAAGGGGGGTTCCGGATAAAATCGACAGTTTCCTTGACGCTTTCATCAAAACGTAAGTCCCCGGCGTCGAACCAGCTGTCCAACTGCTTTTTCATCTCGAACTCACTGACGGGTGGCGCCTCGGCTCCCATCAGGCGCCCCGCCTGGGCCCACTCACGGACGTAAGCGTCAGGGCCTCCGGGGATGGGCCCGCCCCAGATTTTGTGGGTCTCCAGAAAAGCGTCCGTAAAAGCGATATGGACCCAGCGCAGGAGTTCAGGATCGTTTGCGTAGTAGGAGCGGGCTTTGCCGTGTCCGTCAACGTATTCGCCGCGAACCTGCTCATGAAGCCTGAGTACCCAGTCCGACGCTTCCCTCGCGGCTGTGGTTGAACCGTAGGTGACAGTCATAATCCATCGGATGGTGTGGGCGAGTCTCCCCAGTGGGTCCTCCCGGTAGTGGGAGTGTTCGCGGACGCCAGCCAGCACGCCGGGATGGAGCGTTTGCATCAGCAGCGCACGGATGCCGGCCACAATGGTGCTCATGGAGCCGTGCACGGTCCAGACAGCGGAATCCGGGGTGAAGTAGCCGGTGTCATTTCCCTCCGCCAGCCGCGGCACCCACTCCGGAAGTGATACCGGGTTGCCGTTCAGAGTCCGTCTGATTTCGGCCTGCCACTCCTTGAGGATGTTACGCATGCTCTATTCTCACTCAATCAATTATTCTCAGTGGGATTCGCAAGATAACCTCAGGAGTTCCGCAAAGTTCTCTAAGCTTGAGCGGATTTTGGTCGATCAGGGTTCACAGGGTCCAGGCCCTGTGGTCCCATGGGTTAGTAAGTCCGCAGATTGGGGTTGGCGGGCCGAGTATTTTGGGAGTCTTGAGTGGGAAATCACGCCGCAGCAACCGGGCCGGGCAGCCGTTCCAACGGCCCTTGCGCCCTTGCTGTCCGTATTCTGGGTGCAACTGTCACGGTTGCCCTCGCCGGTTGGGCCTTCGGCGTCCAGGGTCCCGGAAGTCAAAATCCGGTGGCGTCGACGGCGCACCCGGGCTCACCGGCGTCGGGTATCACTCCCGGCGCCGCGGGTTCCGCAGAGGGTGCGGGCGTTCATGCTCCCGTCGGGTTCACTGCCGATCCTGCCGCCCTTGTTTCCTTTAGCCGCTCCATTGTCAGGACGACGTCCAAAGACGGCAAGCATGAACTGAACGTTGCCATCCAGAATATGCGGCGCCCTCCTGCCGGTTCCCTCATGGCTCCGCTGGAAGTTCTGGTTCCGAGCTCGCCATTCGGCCTCCGCACGAGCCCCATGACCGGAGCTGCCGGTGAATTCCATTGGGGGCAGGATTATGCTGCTCCGTGCGGCACACGAGTCTATTCGGCCGACGCCGGTGTGGTCCGGGCCGTGGGCTGGCACCTGTGGGGTGGTGGCAACAGGGTGGAAATCGATCACGGCAACGGCCTCATCACCACGTACAACCACCTTGAGGCAATCGCAGTCAAAAAGGGGGAATCGGTCCAGGTCGGGGAAGTCATTGCACGGGTTGGAACCACAGGTTCTTCCACGGGCTGCCACCTCCATTTTGAGACCATTCTCAATGGGAAGCATGCCAATCCAGCCGATTGGAAGCTCTTGCCCACCAAGCAGGTTGATGAACTCGGATCCGTGGAGATGGTCAGCTACGCACCGGGCCAAAAGCGTCCGGACGGTGCCGAAACTCCACAGTGGGCGATTCCCGTAGCGGCAGATGGAGCACACGAAGTCGACGGCGGACACGACCATTCTGATCCCGGCATTGACGAGGGTACATCCGGCCAGGATTCGAACTCGCCCTCACCTGCTCCTTCGCCCAGCCCATCCGCACCTGCTGTGCTCACGCCGACGCCGCCTGCCACGCCGACGCCGCCTGCCACGCCGACGCTGCCTGCGACACCGACGCCTACTCCCACACCGACGCCTACTCCCACGCCGACGACGGCTACGCCGACCCTGACGGCGCCGCCTGCAACGGAGACGCCCGCAACGCCGACACCGACAGAGCCCAATCCGACTCCGACGCCGACAGAATCAACGTCGTCGTCAGCGACCGCTGAGCCAAGTCCCTCGTCCACACTCAGCGCTGCAGCGGAGCCTGGCACACCTACAGAGCCGGTCCCGTCGTGGGAACCAACAGCTCTGGCGTCTGCCGAGCCGACGGTGACACTGGAACCAGAAGCCACACCTACCCCTTAATGAGCGAACAATGTCCGATCCCCACGGAGGCCAATAAATCAGGATTATTCAACATGCCAGCCGGAGTTTGCACATTGTTTGCCTAAAGTCTGGTTGGATAAAGATTACTGAGAGGGACACTGGAAGCGCCGCTTCCAACCAACCACGAAGGCAGTAATGGAGCACATCGAGGCCGAACACCCCCGGCCACGTCATTTTCTACTCCACCTGAGCGACCCCCACCTGATGGGAGGTCCCGAACCCCTTTACGGCGCGATCGACAGCGAATCCCGCCTGGCCCAGCTCTTCCAGGAAGTACAGGCTTCGGGGGTGCGTCCTGAAGCCGTCATATTCACCGGAGACCTCGCCGATAAGGGCGAGCCGGAGGCCTACGCCAAGCTTAGGGCCATCGTTGACCCGGCCTGCGAGGCGATGGGCGCACGGGTCATCTGGGCCATGGGAAATCACGACAACCGGGAACATTTTCGAACCGGACTGCTGGACCAGCCTGCAGATGACTCCCCGGTGGACCGCAGCTACTACGTCAATGGGCTTCGTGTTATCACCCTGGACACCTCAGTGCCGGGCTTCCATCACGGCGAACTCAGCGGGGCCCAGCTCGAGTGGCTTGCCGACCAGCTGGAAACGCCGGCGCCGGACGGCACCATTTTGGCCTTGCACCACCCCCCGGTCCCGTCGGTGCTAGACCTTGCCGTGCTGGTGGAATTGCGCAGCCAGGCGTCGTTGGCGGCCGTTCTGCGAGGCTCGGATGTTCGCACTATTTTGGCCGGCCACCTGCACTATTCCACCACCGCCAGCTTCGCCGGAATTCCCGTGTCAGTCGCTTCAGCGACGTGCTACACCCAGGACCTGAACGTTCAGGTAGGCGGTTCCCGTGGCCGGGACGGCGGGCAGGCATTCAACCTGGTTCATGTCTACGAACACACCATCGTCCATTCCGTGGTTCCGCTGGGGCAGACTCCCACTGTTGGTGAATTCGTCAGTGCAGAGGATACGCAGAAGCGGCTCGCAGCAGCCGGAATCGTCATCCCCGAACGGGCAAAAACCCAGGGAATTGCCAAGCCCAAGGTCGTCACCAGCCCCTGACATACCCCGCTTGGCCTGTCCGTGTGGGGGGCTCTTGAGCCGGGGCTTACTTCTCCCAAGGCGCCTTGATGGGGAAGTAGTTTTCCAGGAAGTCAGTAACAAGGTCAGCGCGCTCATCAGCCGGGACCTCCGGGAAGCTGCCGTCGTTGAGGCAGAAGAAATCCATGTTCCTCTTGGCCAACAGCTTGGGTAGATAGTTCAGCCCTGCCCGCACCGTGGTGTCGATGTAGCGTACCTTCGCGGCTGTCTGGGTGGTGGCCCTTCCGGTCAAGAGCGCGTAGTAGTGGTAGAAGGAGTTGGTCACCGAGATGTTGTCGGCTGCCCGGAAGACGCTGGCCGCCGTCTTGGTGAACTCGTCAGGAAATTCCTTCTCCATCCGTGCCACCACGCTGCGGCGCAGAGGGGCTGCAGCGTGTTCCAGGTGCCTCGTGGTGATCCGGCCGAAGCGGTTCCAGAGGAGTTTCCGGTTGACCCTGGCGGCGTTTTCGAATCCGCTTCGCTCTGCGTCGTTATCGCCAAGGCCAATGCGGGTTTCCGCCTCGATGAACTTGGTGATTCCGCCTGGAGTGAAGAACATGTCCGGCGCGACAGCCCGGCCAAAGAACATATCGTCGTTGGAATACAGGAAGTGCTCGGAGAGGCCCTCGATGTGGTGCAGCTGGCACTCGACCGCCTGGGAGTTGTGCGTGGGCAGCACGGAGGGGTCAGCAAAGAATTCCTCGCTGCGCACAATCGTCACTGTCGGGTGGTCGGCCAACCATGCAGGTGCCGGCGAGTCGGTAGCGATAAAGATCCGCCGCACCCACGGCGCGAACATGTAGACGGACCGCAGGGCATACTTCAGCTCGTCGATCTGCCTGAACCGGGCCTCGTGGTCATCGCCCTCGCCCAGCACGGCTCCGGCCATCCGGGCGCGGCGGGCTGCAATGTACTCGGGGGAATTGCCGTCCACCCACGAGAAAACCATGTCGATGTCAAAGCTGATGTCGCTCGCATGGTCCGCAAACATGTTTTCGATAGTCGGCCAAGTGTGGCCATAGCGCTCCACGGTGCCGCGGACTGCGTCCTGGGCAAGCAGGGTACGCCTGGTCAGCGAGTTCTCGATCGGCAAGATCAGCTGGTTGCCTTCAAAGCTCCACAATTCCAGCTGAACGCCTGCTGAGGCGCCGAATTCGAAGCCGCCCTCAGGCTCAACACGGGGGCGGTAGAGGCGGAAGATCCTCGCCTGACGGTTGGTGGACAACTCGCCGTCGGCGACCAATACCGAGGACTTTTTCTTGACGTCCACCGTCATGGAATAGAAGGGCTCGTCCAGGCAGGCTTCGACTAGCGCGGAGCGGAGTGTCTTGCGGTCCTTCCAATCCAGTGCGATGACGGGACGGTCATTGTTGCCGCGGACCAGCAGATAGTCCAGACCGGCCGAGGCCAGCACATTGCGCAGGAACAGAAGATCCTCGACCATGGCCTGATACGGCGTCCGATTGGAGTTGATGAGGGCATAGCGGCCCCTGTGCCTGATGACGTCGGGGCGGTTCTTGAGGCGGGCGACAGCAGCCGGCGACGTTATTTCCGGATGGCTCCGGACGTCGTCGGATGGCTGGCTGCCGTAGTAGATCTCATCCTGGACCAGTGCGTCTGTAATGGCGATTCTCCGAGCTGTTTAATACGAGGGGTTCTACCTGCATAATAACGGAGAATAAAAAACGCGAGTCAAACGTCGGTTAGCCTGCAAGTATGCGTTCAGGTGGTCAATGCCTCCCGCCAGCCGCGCAGGAAAGCACCCCCGGCATCGTCGTGAATGATTGTGCTGTCCAACCCGAGGTCCTCCGCTGTGAGGATGTCGTACGGCTTCTCCGGAACGCCATCCGCCGGTCGGACGTCCACGTGCTTCACAGGGTGGTCGTTGTGGTGGAGCCAGTCAGCCATGGCGTAGTCCGTGCGGGAATCTCCGACGGTGCGCCAGGCTTGCGGGGTGATGCCCTGGGCGGCCAGCAGCTCAACAGCCCGGCTTGCCCCAAGATCCTTACCCAGCCGGATGGACTCGATGTCGGTGGAGATGATGGTGGGATCCACGCGGTAGTCCACCTGGTCGTCCGAATCCGGTTCATGGTGGTCCAGCCGGACTACTCCCAGGCCGTGCCTGACCATGAGCTCCATGGCGTCCGCGTCGAAGAGTTTTTGTTCGTCCAGGTAGTCCGCGTTCGCCACCGTGATGTGCTGTTCCACCGACACCATGGCCCGCTTGGTTTCGTCAAAGAACATATGGCTGGCGTAGTCCTCCGCCACGAGACGGCGGACGTCGTCGCCGTAAGCCTGAGGGACGGCCAACTCCCGGTCCACGTGGATGGGGCCAGGGCCGTCAGCGGTGTAGCTGAACCACACGGCGCCCTTCTCGCAGATGGCATGGATGATGGTCCCGGCCGGGATTCCGGCAGCGATCATGGGGTTCATGACCTGTTCGCGAATGAAGGCGTCCGAGCGGCCCGTGTTGAAAATGACCGGGATCCCGGCAGTGGCCAGGGCAACGAGGTCGGCGATAATTTCTGCTTTGACGTTGCGGGTGACGGGACTTGCTACCGGCCCGTCGACGTCGAGCAGCAGGGCCAGTGGGGGAGTCGACGGCGGGGCAGCGGCCACAGGAGTCTCGGATGCAGTCATGCACCCATTGTGTCAGCAGGCCTCCACGAGATTCGTTCAGGGCCGCGAACGTCGCACCCCATGACGAATGGTCACTGTTTGGCTACAACCTCTTTGCGGCGGGGGTCATTCGTTCCGTTGGTGCTCCTTCTTCCATAGGCTTACAGAGTGATATTCAAAGCTGTGGGCGAGGGACGCCCTTACCCCGACCATGGTTACAACACGCCCAAAGCATGGGCTGCCCTTCCTCCGCGCCCTGTCCGCCTGGACGAGCTCGTGACCACCAAGCGGACTCTGGATCTTGAAGCCTTGCTGGCGGAGGATTCAACGTTTTTCGGTGACCTTTTTCCCCATGTGGTGCAGTACCGGGGGGTGCTTTACCTGGAAGACGGGCTGCATCGCGCAGTCCGGACCGCACTTCATCAACGGAACGCCATTCACGCCCGCGTGCTGGTGATAGATGGCTAAGAAACCGCAGGACCCTTCTACCTTCCACGGGCACCACGTGGTAACAGGCCCTGAGTTGCGGGCCACGCTAATTGAACATGACGAGCGCCAATTGAGGCCCATCAGAGTACGCCGGAGGATCATTCACGGCGTGGTGCTAGTGCTGCTCATGGCCTTGATCGCGAGCGGCGTGGTGGTGGCCCTGGCAATCTGGAACGGCCAGGTCACCATAGCGACGGCGGAGCCCAGCAAGGAACCTGTCACGCTCTGCCCGACGGCGATCCACGACTACACGCCGCATGAGAAAGTGAACCTGAACGTCTTCAACGGCACCAGCCGCGCCGGACTTGCCAGGACCGTGGCGGACGAGCTCCTGGCCCGGAAATTCGCAGTGGGGAACGTGGGGAACCAGGAAACGGGGTACCGCGGCGTTGCCGCCGTGATTTCGGGAGCAGCCGGCCAGTCCGCCGCCTTTACTGTCCAGCGGAACCTACAAGGCTCCGACTACTTCCAGGACAACCGGACGGATGCAAGCGTGGATCTCATCCTGACCAACGACTACCAGGCACTCACGCCACCGGGGCTTGTTGACCAGACACCCGGGAAGCTCAGCTGCCCGCGTGAAACCCGGCGCATCGTGGACGACTCAAAGTGGCCTGTTGTCCCGCCGGCGGGCTGACCCGGAACCGTCGAAATGGCCGCTACCTAAGCCGCGGGTTGGGTGACCCGGACAGGTTGGCTCCCGCCGTCGTCGAACCTGGCTCCGGCACCCAGCTGGATGAACCGGACGGTCCGTTCGACGGCGTCCGGTGTTCCGTCCCCGCGTGCTGCGCTGGAGGATAGCGTGCCGTGAATCAGTTGCGCGAGCTGGATGACGTCGGCGGCGGGCAGGTAGCCCTGGGCCATGGCCTCCCGGAGGATGTCCTGAAGGAGGAGGCTCAGCTCTCCGACGTGGTCTGCCAGTCTGGCGAACGAGGCCGGGGAAAGCACGGCGCCCATTGCAGGGCCGGGCGGGAGATGGCGGCGGCTGAGGTCCTCCACCTGCGCCCGTACGTACAGAGCCAGCTGCTCCACAGGGTTGTCCAAGGACTGAAGTGATTCGCGGAGTCCGATCAGGAAGCGCTCTGTTTCATCCAGCGCGTAAGAGATCAGCAGTTCTTCAATGTCCGCGTAGTAGTTGTACACGGCGGTGCGGCCGATGCCTGCATGGCGGGCGACATCCGTCATGGTGAGGCCGGGCAGCCCATGCGAAAACAGGAGCTCGCCGAACGCGGTCAGGATACGCCGTTGGGTTTCGGCACGTTGGGCGGCGTTTGTGGGCGCCGAAATCCTAGGCATACAGACACATTACCGTTATCTGTCAGCAAACCTCCTCGACGGCGGAAGGCGCCAGGCGGATAACAGGACCCTTTTGCTCTCCGGCAATTGGGAGGACGATTAAAGGGCATCCATCATAAGGAGGTCAGTGATGTGCTACGGATACAACAAGGATTTCGGGCGTGACACCAGGAAGGATGCCTCACGGAAACCTGAAGAGCGCCTGCAACCTGAAGAAAAGCCGGAACCCCGTGTTGAGGTGAAGGACTTCAAGTTCTGGGCCTTCCCCCGCCGCCATCGGGAGTTTACTGCTCCTGAACCGGTAGTTGACCGCACACGCGAGAAGGTGTGACGGCCCCGGGAGGTCGAAGTGAAAAAGGAAGGCCCCGCGTCTGCGGGACCTTCCTTTTCAGTTGTTGCCTTTTCGGTTCCCGCTCAGCTGGTGGCGAGGACTAAATGGCGCAACCATCGGGACCGCAGGCGACGCCGTCACTGTCGTCGGCCGTGCCGGCACCAGTGTTGTCACCCGCAGCGACCATAACCAGCGGGTGGGATTCCTGCCAGCCCTGCTCCAGAGCCTGGCGGAACGTCTCCACCGGCTGCGCACCGGAGAGGCCGAACTTGCGGTCGATGACGAAGAAGGGCACGCCGCTGATACCCAGGGCGCGGGCTTCAGCGAAGTCCTGCCGGACGTCGTCGGCGAACTTGTCTGTGGAGAACAGCCCGGCCACCTCATCGGCGTCGAGCCCCAACTCCAGCGCCACTGAGGTCAGGTACTCCATGCTGCCGATGTCCTTGCCTTGCTCGAAGTGCCCGCTGAGCAGACGCTCCTTTGCCGCATCCTGCAGGCCATGGGCAGCGGCGAGATGGATGAGACGGTGTGCTGTGAAGCTGTTTGCCACAACGATCGTGTCGAAGCGGAAATCCAGTCCCTCGCCTTTGGCCTGGGCGGCAACATGGTCAAACATCTGCGACACCTGCGCGGCAGCCATGCCTTTGCGGGTGCTCAAATAGTCCAGTTCGGTGCCGTCGTAGTGCTCCGGCAGGGAGGGATCCAGCTGGTAGCTCCGCCACTTCACCTCGACAGAATCACGGTGGGGGAACTCGGCGAGGGCGGCTTCGAAGCGGCGTTTGCCGATGTAGCACCAGGGGCAGGCCACATCGGACCAGATCTCAATCTTCATGCTTGCCACAACCCCAGTGTCCCTGCACGCATTCCCATGACGGCCTATGGATTTGGTCACAGGGCATGTCCCCAGGCGCTCAAGCCGGAAGCGCACGCTCCATCACGAAGTCGTGCTCAACGGTATTGCCAAGCTTAAATGTTTTGGTTCCCACCTTGCTGAAACCGGATTTTTCGTAGAAGCGGATGGCTTTGGCGTTCCCGCTGTTGACCCCCAGCCAGAGTCCCAGAGCGCCTGCAGCTGCCGCGGATTCCACCGTTGCATGCATCAGCTCTGCAGCAGCGCCGAGTCCGTGATGGTCCGGATGAAGGTAGCACTTGCTGAGCTCTGTGGACGGCAGCAGGCTTAGGGCAGAGGCGACGTCCGGATCCTGGGCAGGCCGTGCCACGAGCATGCTATAGCCACGCAGTTCGCGGCCCGCTTCCATGACCAGGATGGTGATGTCCGGGTCGGCCGCATAGGCGCGGAAGTGTTCCTCGCTGAGAGTGTTCGCCAAGTGTGCGGCGATGTCGGCGGGGGAAGAACCCGGCGGGCAGGCCAGCGGAAAGGTAACGCCGGCCAGCTCTGCCAGCCGGCCGGCGTCGTCCTCTCTTGCTTTTCGGATGATGTGCGCCATATCAAAAACTCTAGACCGGAAGCCCGCGGTTTCAGTCCTGGTAACGGTCAGTCTTTGGTGCTGAAGGCGGCGTCGAAGGAGGTGCTCGACGCCGGGAAGTCGAACTTCTTGAGGGCGGCGAGGGCCTCCGGGGCGCCGTGGAGGCGGTCCATGCCGGCGTCCTCCCATTCGATGGAGATGGGTCCGTCGTAGCCGATGGCGGCCAGGGCGCGGAAGGAGGATTCCCAGGGGACGTCGCCCCGGCCTGCCGAGACGAAGTCCCAGCCGCGGCGCGGGTCACCCCAGGGCAGGTGCGAGCCCATGACGGTGTTCCGGCCGGTGAACCGAAGCTTGGTGTCCTTGCAGTCCACGTGGTAGATCCGGTCCTTGAAGTCCCAGATGAAGGAGACCGGATCGATGCCCTGCCACATGAAGTGGGACGGGTCCCAGTTCAGGCCGAATGCTTCGCGGTGCCCGATGGCTTCGAGTGTCCTGACGGTGGTCCAGTAGTCGTAGGCGATTTCGGAGGGGTGGACTTCGTGGGCGAACCTGACGCCGCATTCGTCGAAGACGTCGAGGATGGGGTTCCAGCGGTCGGCGAAGTCCTGGTAGCCGGCTTCGATGACCTTTTCCGGGACGGGCGGGAACATTGCCACGTACTGCCAGATGGAGGAACCGGTGAACCCGACGACGGTGTTCACTCCGAGCGCCTGGGCCAGCCGGGCGGTGTGTTTCATTTCTTCGGCGGCGCGGGTGCGGACGCCTTCGGGTTCCCCGTCTCCCCAGACTCTGGATCCAACGATGGCCTCGTGGCGGAAATCGATGGGGTCATCGCACACTGCCTGGCCTTTGAGGTGGTTGGAGACGGCCCAGACCTTCAGGTTGTACTTCTCCAGCACGGCGAGTTTGGACTCGACGTAGCCGGGCTCATCCCAGCGCCACGCATCGAGGTGGTCTCCCGAAACGGCGATTTCCAGGCCGTCATAGCCCCAGCCGGATGCCAGCTTCGCGACCTCTTCAAACGGAAGGTCGGCCCACTGGCCGGTAAAGAGTGTGTAAGGGCGGGACATGTCAGGCTCCTTCAAGGGTGGTGGGGCCGGTCGGTGGTCCGGTCAGCTGGATGATTGAACTTTTGGCTGCGGAACTCTCCTCCACAGCGCTCAGGACGCGTTGAACGGCGAGGCCTTCCTCGAACGACGGCGACGGCTCGGTTCCGCTGCCGATCGCCACGAGGAAGTCCCGGATCTGGTGCGTAAACGAATGCTCCCACCCCAGCACATGGCCCTGCGGCCACCACGCTTCAAGGTAGGGATGCTCAGGTTCATTCACGAGGATTCTACGGAAGCCCTGCTCGCGGACGGGCACTGTGGAATCCAGGAAGCCGAGTTCATTGAGGGATTCAAGGTCGAACAGCAGCGCACCCTTCTCTCCATAGATCTCAAGCCTCAGCGAGTTCTTCCGGCCAGTAGCCACCCGGGAGACCTCCACCGAGGCGATTGCTCCCGAGGCGAGGTTCAGGGTGGCCCAGGCCGCGTCGTCGACCGTCACTTCTTCCAGTGCGCCGTCCAGACCGGCGGCTCCCGGCCGGTGAGTGGTGAAGGTATGGGTGCGGCCGGAGACTTCGGTGACCTGCTCCCCGAGGAGGAACAGCACCTGGTCGATGGCGTGGGAGGCGATATCGCCCAAAGCCCCCGATCCTGCCCTGTCCTTCCGCAGCCGCCACGTCATGGGTGCGTCCGGATCCGCGAGCCAGTCCTGGAGGTAGGCTGCACGGACGTGCCTGATGTTCCCCAGCCTGCCCTCGGCGATCAGCTCCTGCGCCAGGGCCAGGGCAGGGATGCGGCGGTAATTGAAGCCGATCATCGATTGCACGCCCTGGGCACGGGCTGCCTGCGCTGCTTCCGTCATGGCCTGGGCCTCACCGAGAGTGTTGGCGAGGGGCTTTTCGACGAGAACATGCTTGCCCGCCTCCAGCGCCGCCACCGCGATCTCTGCATGCATGAAACCAGGGGCGCAGATATCCACAATGTCGATGTCATCCCGATCCAGAACGGCACGCCAGTCAGTTTCCGATCCCGCCCAGCCATATGCGGCAGCAGCCGCGGCCACTCCCTCGGCGTCCCGGCCCACCAGCACCTTGCGCTCGAAGGCGGGGACGTCGAAGTAGCTCGCCACATTACGCCAGGCGTTCGAATGGGCCTTACCCATAAACGCATAGCCGATCATTGCCACCCCCAGCGTTTTCGATTCCGGGCGGGTGCCGCCGTGCGGCGGCGTAAGAGCCTGTGCCGTCGTCATTCTGGTACTCCTCAAAGGGATTATGAGTGGTTATCTATTTCACTGCGCCGGCTGAGAGGCCCGCAACCAGGTGTTTCTGAACCAGGATGAAGCCGATGAGAACGGGCAGGCTGACCACCACGGAGGCGGCCATGAGCTGGTTCCAGAACACATCGGATTCGCTGGCATAGGACTTGAGTCCCAGCGAAAGGGTCTTGGTGGCCTCGTTTGTCAGGACGGAGGCAAACAGAACCTCGCCCCAGGCGGAGATAAACGAATACACCGCCACGGCAATGATCCCCGGTTTGGCGACGGGAAGCACCACCCGGAAGAGGGCGCCCATCCGGCCCGTCCCGTCGATCATCGACGCTTCTTCAAGCTCCTTGGGAATCGACGCGAAATATCCGGACAGCATCCAGATGGCGAAGGGCAAGGTGAACGTCATGTAGGTGATGATCAGGCCGGGATAGGACCCCTGAAGCTGGATCCCCGTGATGTTCCTGATCTGCGTAAAGATCAGGTACAGCGGAAGCAGGAACAGGATTCCCGGGAACATCTGCGTGGACAGGACGGTGAGGCTGAACACCCGCTTTCCCTTGAACTGCAAACGCGCGACGGCGTACGCGGCCAGGACAGCGACAGTCACCGAGCATGCGGTGGCGCTGACCGTAATGATGAGGCTGTTCTGGAAGTACTTGCTCAAGGGGACGGTGGTCCAGATGTCGAAGTACGGGGCCAGGGTAATCTCCCGCGGGAGCCACTGGAAGAGCCCGGAGACGTCTTTGAGCGGTTTCATCGAGGTGGAGGCCACCACGTAAAGCGGTATGGCTACCCACAGGGCCAGAATGCTCAGCACCACATTTCTCAGGATGCGGAAGTTGCGGGTCTCAATCATTGTCGCCTCCCTTGGGCAGCACCATACGGATGTAGAAGATGGAAGCGATGAACAGGGCGATGAGCAGCAGCACACTCATGGCTCCGCCCAGGCCGAAGTTCCAGCTGCCGAACGAGTTCTGGTAGATCAATGGCGAAACGAGAGTGGCTTCCTTGGGGGAGGCCGCACCGAACAGCACAAAGGGAATGTTGAACTGGTTGAACGTCCACAGCGACATCACCAGCAGCAACACCCCGTTGGCCGGCTGGACCATTGGCAGGGTGATCGTGCGGAACTGCTGCCACAGGGTGGCACCGTCGATGGCTGCCGCCTCATACACATCGTTCGGAACGTTCTGCAGCGCCGCCATGAGCATCAGGAAGGCAAAGGGCCACAGTTGCCAGATGTTCACCATAATCATGGCGCCGAAGGAGTTTCCGCCCAGGAGCCAGAAGGGGCGTTCATCGCCGAAGAGGTGCAGGGTATCCACCAGGATCTGGTTAACCGCGCCGTCGCGCTGGTTGAACATAAACGCCCAGGCGATGGTGCCCACGTAGGCCGGCAGTGCGTAGGGAACCAGGAAGAACGTCCGCAGGATGGCCCTGCCTTTGAAGTTCGAGGACAGGAAGACCGCGCCTGCCATGCCGAGGATCCAGGAGAAGCCAACCACCGTGACGGTATAAAGCATGGTCCGCCCGACGGTGCTGAAGAACGCCTGGCCGATGGTGCTTTCCGGATTGAGGCCGTTGACGAAATTCTGGAGGCCTACGAACGGCGCGTTGAGCCAGTTGGTGAGGTTGAGCTGATTGAGGGAAATAAAGGCGATCCAGACCCCCAGAATCATGGGCCCGATGTGGATCAGGACTTCCAGGATGACCGCGGGCATGATCAGCCCGTACGGCAGGAAGGACCGCCGGGGCTTCCGGACCGGAAGCTCGGGACCCTTCCCGGACTGCTCCGGAGCGGGTGTGCTGGCAGTTTCAGCGGCAGTTGCCGGGCTGCTTTCGATGGCTGAGTGGGACATAAGGACTCCTAAGCCGGGGTGCGGGACAGCGCTGGCTGCCCCGCACCGGTCGGGCCTGCTACTGGGCCGCAGCCATCTGGTTGTTGGCGTCCTTAAGGGCCGCCTGGATATCCGACTCGGAAACGGTACCGGTAGCTGCCTTGGCGAAGAGGTTCTTGATGGCAGTCCCCGTCAGGGTTTCCATCTGGCCCTCCTTGGCAATGAGCGGCATGGGCAGGGCGTGATTGGCCAGGGCATCCCGCTTGGCTTTGACTTCCTCGGTCTGGAACGCGGCGTCCGAGGATGCGCCGTTGACCACGGGCAACGAACGGTAGGCCTTGTTCAGCGCGACCTGCTCTTCATCGCTGGTAAGGAAGCCGGCAAGCTTAATGGCATTTTCCTTGTTCTTGCTGTTTTTGAAGACACTCAGGTTGATGCCTGCAACATGGCTCTGGGTGCTGACATCGCCGGTTGCTCCGGCTTCCATCATGGGGATGGCGGCGACGCCCCAATCCTTGAAACCGCGGGCCTCAAAGTTCTTCACCGGGCTCTGGTCAAACAGCATCGCGGCCTTGCCGTTGATGAGGTTGTCAATCTTCTGGCTGCCCTGGCTGATTTCAGCGTCCGACGGCGACATCACCTTGTCAGTGGCCATCAGATCGATGAACTGCTTGACACCCGCTACCTGCGGTTCACTGTCAAACGTCGGTTTGCCGTCGGCGTCGAAGAGCGTCCCGCCGTTTTGCAGGCCACGAACGAAGGCCTGGTGTGAGTTGGCTGAAACCGAAGCTCCTGCGGCAGTGAAACCCCACTGGTCAGGCTTGCCGTCGCCGTTGGTGTCCTTGGTGAGCTTCTTGGCAGTCTCGACGAATTCCTGCCACGTGACGGGAGCCTTTTCGATGCCCGCTTCCTTGAACATCTTGGTGTTGTAATACATGTTGTATGCCAGGCCGTAAAGCGGCACCGACGTCGGGGTCTTTCCTTCGGCGCCGCCGGTCGCCCAGCTGGTCTGGAGGAAGCGGTCCTTGCCGCCCACCGCCTCCAGGAGGGCACCTTCCACCGGTTCGAAGGCGCCGGTCTCCTGCAGCGTCACTGCCCACGTATTTCCGATGTTCAAGACATCCGGACCGTCGCCGCTTGTGACGGCAGTGAGGATCCTGTTGTAGAGGTCGGTCCAGCCAATGACTTCGAGCTGGACCTTGATTCCGGTCTTCTCCGTGAAGCGGTCCAGTGACGGTTTCAGCTTGGCTGCGGTGTCATCCAGGCTGTTGCCCTGGTCTGAGGCCCAGTAGGTGATGGTGTCGCTGGTGGCCTGAGGGCTGCCGCCGCCGCAGGCGCTGAGTCCCAGCGCCATTGTTGCAGTGGCGGCAAGTGCCGTCAGGACTTTCAGGGGGTTTTTCATGGTTGCTCCGGTTCTTCTCGTCGTCGAGCTGGTACCTGATGTTTTAGAGCTGAGGATGTTTTAGGGCGTGAGGCAGCACAAAAAGTGCGTCTCGTGAGAATTTGCGGTGACTGGCGCTTAGAGCGTGGCGGCGGCGGGGTCCCAGTCCTCCGGCAAAGCGGGGACAGGGGCAGCGGAACTTTCGACGTCGATAAAGCTCCGCGTCTCGATGGATTCGGCGATCGAGGCCATGGTGTCCAGCACGTGGAAAGCCAGCTCGCCCTGGGCGCGATGCGGCCGTCCTTCCCGGATTGCCCGCGCCATTTCGAGGACGCCGGCTCCCCGGCTGGCGGTCGAACCGACGGAGGGTAGGGTGATCCAGTCGTCCGAGCCTGCAGGGCAGATCCTGACATCGCCGTCGAACCTGTTGGGATCGGGGAAGGCGATGGTTGCCTCGGTTCCCGTGATCTCCACGAACCCGGCCCGCGGGTATGGCGAATCAAAGCTGAAGATGCTCTGCGCAGATTCTCCGCCGCCGAATTCGAGGATGGAACTCACATGCGTTGGGACCGTCACGGCGAACTCCTCACCAGCCTTCGGACCGGATCCGATCACGCGGGTTTCCCGTGACTTCGAGCCGAAGGCGGCCACACGGCGGACACTGCCGAAGGTCTGTACAAGGGTGGTGAGGTAGTAGGGGCCGATGTCGAAGAGTGGCCCGGCGCCGTCCTGGAACAGGAAAGCGGGGTTCGGGTGCCACGATTCCGGTCCGGGGGACTGCATCAGCGTCAGGGCTGTCAGCGGCACGCCGATGTCCCCGCGCTCGATCATCCGGCGGGCAGTCTGCAGCCCGGCACCCAGGAAAGTGTCAGGGGCGCAGCCAAGCCTCAGGCCTGCAGCATCGGCGACCTTCAGCAGTCCTCTGCCGGTTTCACGGTCCAGCGAGAAGGGCTTCTCGCTCCAGACATGCTTGCCTGCCGCCACCGCCTGCGTCGCCACCTCCACATGGGCGGCGGGAATGGTCAGGTTGATGACAATCTCAACGTCGGCGTTGCCAAGAACAGTCTCCACTCCGCCATGCAGCGGGATGCCATACTCGGCAGCCCGAGCCGCGGCCGCAGCCTCAAACAAATCACCGATTGCAACCACTTTCACATCGGCGAAGCTGGTGAGGTTGTCCAGGTACTCCTTGCTGATGGTGCCGGCGCCGATGACGCCAACGCCCACTGGCCCGGTATTGAAGTCGCTGCTCATGCGGACACCTTCCCGGTGCTGAGGTAGTTGTAGCTGTCCCGGACGGCATCGAACATCTCGCCCTGGAAATCATCCAGCTCGACGACGGCGGCTTCGAGGGAGCCCGCAGCGTCCAAGACGTCCCAGATGGCCATCTTGCCGTCGCCGACGGCGGTCTGGCTGGACGGGTCGGACGTGAGCGGCCCGTCCTTGATATGGATGAATTTCACGCGGTCGCCCAGCCGGGCCAGGAGCTCAGCAGGGTTCTGGCCGCCAACGGCTGCCCAATAGGTGTCCACTTCAAGGACAACGTCGGGGTTGAGGTGATCGGCAAGGTGTTCCAGTGCGGTCTTTCCCTCAAGAACGGACTCCAGCTCCCACCAATGGTTGTGGTAGCCAACCCGGACGCCGTACTCGGCTCCCTTGGCCGCAGCTGCATTCAGCTGTTCCGCTGTTTCTTTGATGTCTTCGAGGGAGTTCCAGCGCTCCTGGGGTACGTGCGGGTCAATGACAGTTCCAATGCCCAGCTCCCGGGCGGCCGAGAAAATTTCGTCCTGGTCGTCGCTGAGCAGAGGGGCGTGCCCGGACGGGGCAGTGATGTTGTTCTCGGCCATCGCGAGCTTCAACTCAGCGGCTTTTGCAACGAAACGGTAGGGCTCAACCTTGGTGAAGCCTATGTCGGCCAGTCGCTGGATGGTTCCAGCCAGATCCTCTTCCAGGGCCTTTCGGACCGTGTAGAGCTGGATCGAGTATGACACTGTCTCTCCTCGTCTTCGGGGGGTCGTGGGGCTGCTGCCAGAAACCGGGAAAGTACATCCGGCAGTGAGCGGCCTCACAGATCAAGCTAGAGGGACTTCTGTCGAACGTCAAGCAAAAGTTGCAGATAGCTTTTCACTCTTTCTTCAGAGTGACACTCATAAGCATTCGTGCTATCACTGTTCCATGACATCAACTGCCAGCCGGGCCCAAGGCCGGGAACCTGCTGACGCCGCTGCAACGGAACCAGCAGGGGGCTTTGGACGGGCCGGGGACCTTTTCCAGCTCCTGCGCGACGGCAAGCCCCGTACTCGGGCTGAACTGGCGCTGACCACTGGACTGGCACGATCCACCATTGCGTCCCGTATCGACGCTTTGATGCTTTCCGGACTGGTAGGGCCCGCGGGTGAGGCCAGTTCCAGCGGCGGCAGGCCGCCGTCGCGCTTTGCATTCAACCCGTCCGCGCGCTCGATTCTGGCCGCCGATATCGGCGCCACCCACGTCATCGTCGCAGTGACCGACCTCGCCGGGACCATCCTTGCCGAACGCCGGCTGTCCCTGGAGGTTTCGGAGGGTCCGGAACTCGTCCTTGGCCGGGTTGTGGAGGAAGGCAAGCTGCTGTTGGCTGAAGCCGGTGTAGGGACGTCGCACCTGGCCGGCATTGGAATAGGCCTGCCCGGACCTGTGGAACATGCCACCGGAAAGCCGGTCAAGCCGCCTATCATGCCGGGGTGGGACGGGTTCGACGTCGTCCGTTACGTTCAGCGCTCGCTGGCGGTACCGGTGCTTGTTGACAACGACGTCAACATCATGGCACTGGGGGAGCGGAACGCTTACTGGCCGGAGCAGGAGAACTTTCTCTTCGTCAAGGTGGCTACCGGCATCGGTGCGGGGATTATCAGCAGCGGAACCCTTCAGCGTGGCGCAGACGGAACGGCCGGCGATCTTGGCCACGTCCGCGTGCCGCGGGGTGATACGGTGCTTTGCCGCTGCGGAAACTACGGTTGCCTCGAAGCCCTCGCTTCCGGTCCCGCCGTTGCAGGGGAGCTCAGGGCCCAGGGCCTGGCTGCTCAAAGAGGCAGCGACGTGCTCGAGCTCGTGAATCAGGGAAACCCCCAGGCCATTCAGGCTTTGCGCCAGGCCGGCAGGGACGTCGGTGACGTGCTGGCTACCGTGGTTAACCTGCTCAACCCATCGCTGATAGTTATCGGCGGGAGCCTGGGACAGACCGGAGACCACCTGATGGCCGGTGTGCGCGAAGTGGTCTATCGCCGTTCACTTCCGCTGGCCACGAGCCACTTACGGATCGCGTCGTCCATGGCGGGGGACCAGGCTGCAGTACTCGGTGCCAGCCAGATGGTGACGCAGCACGTGCTGTCTCCATCCGTCGTCGAGGCAACGCTTCAAGCTGTCGGCTAGGCTCGCTCGCTGCAAGCTGCTCCCGCGAAAGCGACTGCAAGCTGCCTGGCGTGATAGCAATGGAAATGATGAAATCGATGACCCGTTCCCTGGCTCGGACCCCATGAGGGCGTCACTCCTGCCGAGAGTACCTGTTCTATCCAGGATTCCGCAGGGGCTGATACTGCTGGCCTGCATTGGCCTGATTGCCCTCAACATGCGAGGCCCGTTTGTCGCCGTCGCACCTGTGGTTGGTGCTATGCAGCGGGAGTTGGGGTTCTCCGCCGTCGAACTCGGCCTCCTGACGGGTATCCCGGTACTGTGCTTTTCGCTGGCTTCACCCCTTGCATCATTTGCCGCGCGCAGGTTTGGGGCCGAGTTCGCCATCACTTTGACCCTGTTGGGAGTCCTGGCCGGCGTCGTCCTCCGCTCAGCAGGAAGCGGCGTTCTGGTGATGGCGGGCACGGCCATCATCGGCATTGCCATCACCATTGGCAACATCGCCGTGCCGCTGATCATCCGCCGCGACTTTTCCCCCCGCCGTCAGAGTTCGGCCATGGGCATCTACACGGCGGCCCTCAATATTGGGTCATTCCTCACGTCCGTGGTGACGGCTCCCATCGCCGAAGCGGTGGGGTGGAGGTTCGCGCTGGCCGCGACGGGGCTGTTCGCGGTGGCTGCCGTGGTGTTCTGGATCCTGGCGGTGGGGATGGGCGACGCGTTCCGTCCCCGCCTGGCTGACGCCGGTATAAGGCTGCCGGCAACGGGACGCCCGGCGTCGCGGTGGATCACTGTGGGACTGACTCTTGGCTTCGCGGGGCAGGCATTCTCCTACTACGGGGTGACGGCGTGGCTGCCGACGCTGCTGGCGGACGAGCTTGGGATGGCGCCGTCAGCGGCAGGTGCCGGCTCCTCGCTGTTCCAGATCCTCGCCATTGTGGGCGGACTCGGAGTCCCGCTCGCAGCCAGGATTGCCAGTACGACGGCAGTGGCGGTCACCTTGGGATTGCTCTGGTTGGCCGTGCCCCTGGGTTTGCTGCTTGCCCCGGAACTGTGGTGGCTCTGGTGCTCGTTCGGGGGTATCGCCCAGGGCGGGGGTATCACTATCATCTTCATCGCCATCATCAGGCTGGCCCGGGATCAGGCATCGGCGGGAAGGATGTCGGCTGTGGTCCAGGGCACCGGCTACTGTTTCGCGGCCGTGGCCCCCACCCTTCTGGGCTACGTGCACGGACTTACCGGCTCCTGGACAGTGCCGCTCCTGATGATTCTCGGATCGGTATTGGCGTTCTTCCTTGGCACCACCCTTTCGGTCCGAAAGGCGCCGAAATAGCGTTCAGCCGGCCGGCGCCGTCGTCCGCTTAAATCCCGCTCGGGGGTGCTTCCGTTGCTGGGCTGCCTCCCGGCCATCGGGATGCCTGTTGCGAAGGGCGTGGCAGCCCAGCTAACGGAAAATCAGGCGGCGGAGAGTTCCTCTTCGCTCGCTTCTTCGCGGGCTTCGGTCAGGAAGCGGGCGTAGGCAGGCAGGGTCAGGAACGTGGGGAACTGGTCGCTGAGCGTGACTTCTTCGAAGATGTCACGGGCATCAGTGAAGCGGTCGCCGTCGAACCGTTCAAGCTTGGCGAACTCCTCATCGAGCAGATCCTCCACCCACTGGCGGGTGATGATTTCGCCGTGGTCCGTGATCGCGTGTGCGTAGATCCACTGCCAGAGCTGGGAACGGGAAATTTCCGCCGTGGCCGCATCCTCCATGAGGTTGTGGATGGCGACGGCACCGTTACCGCGGAGCCAGGACTCGATATAGCGGATGCCCACTTCGATGTTGTTCCTGATGCCGGTTTCGGTGATGGTCCCTTCAGTGGCTGCCACGTTGATGAGCGCGCGGTCGTCCGGGATCACATCCTCGCGGAGGCGGTCCAGCTGGTTGCGGCGCTCGCCCAGTACGACGTCGAATACTTCGCGGCAGATCGGAACGAGGTCCGGGTGGGCTACCCAGGAACCGTCGAAGCCGTCGTTGGCTTCGCGGGTTTTGTCGGCGCGGACCTTTTCGAAGGCGTTGGCGTTGGCAACCTCATCCTTGCGGTTGGGAACCGCCGCTGCCATTCCGCCGATCGCCATGGCGCCCCGCTTGTGGCAGGCACGAACGAGCTGCTCCGTGTAGGCGCGCATGAAGGGTTGCGTCATGGTCACCTGGGCCCGGTCCGGGAGGACGAAACGGGGCCCGCGGGTACGGAAATTCTTGATGAGCGAGAAGATGTAGTCCCACCGACCGGCGTTCAGGCCTGCGGCATGATCGCGCAGTTCGTAGAGGATCTCCTCCATTTCGAAGGCCGCGGTGATGGTTTCAATGAGCACCGTCGCGCGGATGGTTCCCTGCGGGATGTCCAGGACGTCCTGCGCCAGGATGAAGATGTCATTCCACAGGCGGGCTTCGAGCCGGTTTTCGATCTTCGGCAGGTAGAAGTACGGTCCCTTGCCCTGAGCCAGGAGGCGGCGGGCGTTGTGGAAGAAGTACAGCCCGAAGTCCACGATGCCGCCGGCGATGGGGACGCCGTCGATCAGCAGGTGCTTTTCGGGCAGGTGCCAGCCCCGGGGGCGGACCACGATGGTGGGCAGTTCCTCGGCAGGACGGAGCTTGTACTCCTTACTGCGTCCGTCGGAGGTACTCGTGAAGTCGATGCGGCGTTCCATCGCATCCGTCAGGTTCAGCTGACCCTGGATGACATTGCGCCACGTCGGCGTAGACGAGTCCTCCATGTCGGCGAGCCACACCTTAGCGCCGGAATTCAGTGCGTTAATCGTCATCTTCTTGTCCACCGGCCCGGTGATTTCCACCCTCCGGTCCTCCAATCCAGGAGCCGGGGGAGCGACACGCCAGTTGGGATCATTCCTGATTTCTTCGGTCTCCTTCAGAAACCGCGGGTCCTGCCCCTTGGCAATCTGTCCCCGCCGGTCACGACGAGCCTGCAGCAACTCCTGCCGCCGCTCAGCCGTGGCCCGATGCAGTTTTGCGACGAACGCCAAAGCATCCGGAGTAAGAACCTCGTTCTGCCGGCAAATAGGCTGCGCGGTCAAAGTAATGCCATTGATAGTGAAGTTGTCGGTAAAGCTGTTCATTTCTGTCTCCTTAAAGACGAGAAGGGAGTTCGACGGCGGTTGTCGCTGAGCGAGGCACAAAGACGGCGGTCCGGGCATCCGTCAGCCTGCGTAAAAGGGGCCCTGTGGCCGGCTTCGTCCTCGCTCTGCGAGGTAAGAAGCCGGCCATGGGGAATAGCACGCCGAGCGATGCCGGTCCAAAGGCCGGACGCAAGCACCGGCGTCGAACTCAACCGCCGTCGGAAGTTGGGCCCACGGCCGCCGGGTTCCCTCGCGAGCTTACGAGTGGAGGGGGCGGCTGGGGATTAGTGGAACTGCCCCTCTTCGGTCGATCCGACCAAGGCGAGGGTGGATGCGTTCGGGTTGAGCGCAGTGGCGATGTCGTCGAAGTAGCCGGTGCCGACTTCGCGCTGGTGCTTGGTTGCGGTGTAGCCGCGGGATTCGGAGGCGAATTCCTTTTCCTGAAGCTCGACGTAGGCGCTCATGCCTTCACGGGCGTAGCCGTGGGCGAGGTCGAACATCGAGTAGTTCAGGGCGTGGAAGCCGGCCAGGGTGATGAACTGGAACGTGAAGCCCATCGCGCCGAGTTCACGCTGGAACTTGGCGATGGTGGCGTCGTCCAGGTGCTTGCGCCAGTTGAACGATGGCGAGCAGTTATAGGAGAGCATCTGGTCCGGGAACTCTGCCTTGACGGCCTCGGCGAACTTACGGGCGAGCTCAAGGTCCGGTGTGCCTGTCTCCATCCAGATGAGGTCGGAGTAGGGGGCGTAGGCCTTGGCGCGGGCGATGCAGGGTTCGATGCCGTTGCGGACTTTGTAGAAGCCTTCGGGGGTGCGGACCGGCTGGCCGCCCTCGCGGAGGATGAATTCCTGGTCGCGCTCGTCGACGTCGGAGGTGATCAGCGTGGCTGCCTCGGCGTCGGTGCGGGCGATGACGACGCTCGGGGTCCCGGCGACGTCGGCTGCAAGGCGGGCAGCGTTCAAGGTGCGGACATGCTGCTGGGTCGGGATGAGGACCTTGCCGCCGAGGTGACCGCACTTCTTTTCCGAGGCGAGCTGGTCCTCCCAGTGAACCCCTGAGGCGCCGGCCTGGATCATGGATTTCATGAGTTCGTAGGCGTTCAGCGGGCCACCAAAGCCGGCCTCAGCATCGGCGACGATCGGCACCATCCAGTCCTCAACGGTCTGGATGCCCTCGGAGTATTCGATTTGGTCGGCGCGGAGCAGGGCGTTGTTGATGCGGCGGACAACAGTGGGTACCGAGTTGGCCGGGTACAGGGACTGGTCCGGGTACGTATGGCCCGAGTTGTTGGCATCCGCGGCCACCTGCCAGCCGGAGAGGTAGATCGCGCGAAGGCCGGCTTTGACCTGCTGCACTGCCTGGTTGCCGGTGAGGGCGCCCAGGGCGTTGGTGTACTGGCCGGTTTTGTGCTCCTCGGTGAGCTGCTTCCAGAGCTTCTCCGAACCGCGGCGGGCAAGAGTGTGATCTTCGGAGACGCGGCCGCGGAGGCGGACGACGTCGGAGGCCTTGTAGTCCCGGGTCACACCTTCCCAGCGCGGGTTGGCGGCCCACTCGAGCTCCAGGGCGGCAGCCTGCTCGCTTGCCATGTCCTGGCCGGACGGCTGGGTGGGCTCAAATGCTGCAGTCATCTTTGTCTCCTTGTTTATCCGGTTATCCGGGTTAGCGCCGGTATTGGTTCCCCGACCGGCCCGTTCTGCTCCGTTGCAGTCCGGGCCGGCCTTTCCGGTGCGGTGTTTCTTTCCGTGAGACTTACTTTTCTGCACTTACAAGACGCTTGCTAGGGGTAATTGCTGGAAAGAAATGCACTTCTTGCCGTATTCTTCAGAAATGCCTACTCCAAGCTGGAACCGGAAAGCCGCACCGCCGTCGTCGTCCTCTGCTTCGGGCGAACTGGACGTCATCAGCCTTGGGCGCCGCGTGCGCCACCTGCGTAAAGCGGCAGGTATGACGCTCGACGACGTCAGTGCCGCCGTCGGCACCGCCCCGAGCCAGCTGAGCCTTATTGAGAATGGCAAACGTGAGCCCAAGCTCGGGCTGCTGCAGCAGCTCGCGGCGGCGTTCAATGTCGGCATCGAGCAGCTGCTGGGCGCGGAGCCGCCCAACCGGCGGGCGGCCTTGGAAATCGAGCTGGAACGCTACCAGCGCAGCCCAATCTACGAATCCCTCAACCTGCCCAAAATCCGTATCAGCTCGCGGCTTCCCATGGACGTGCTGGAGTCCATGGTCGGCCTGCAGCAGGAGCTGGAACGCAAGCTCAATGAGCAGATAGCGACGCCGGAAGAAGCCCGCCGCGCCAACGTTGAACTGCGCGCGATGATGCGTGAGCGGAACAACTATTTTCCGGAGTACGAGGCCGAGGCCCAGAAGGTGCTGGCGAATGTGGGGCACACCAGCGGTCCGCTGTCCCAGCACGTCATTGCCGACATCGCCGCACACCTTGGATTCAGCCTTCACCATGTGGGCGATTTGCCCCATTCCACGCGGTCGGTGACAGATCTTAAGAACCGCCGAATTTATCTCACCCAGAACCAGCGGACGGATCACGACCCCCGTTCAGTGCTACTTCAGGCGTTGGGACACTACGTGCTGGGCCATCAGACACCCTCCAATTACGGGGACTTTTTGATGCAGCGGGTGGCCACCAACTACTTTGCTGCCGCCCTTATGCTCCCCGAGCAGGCCACCGTCGAGTTCCTGCAGAAGGCCAAGCAGGCCAAGGAAATCGCCGTCGAGGACATCAGGGACGCTTTTGCCGTTTCCTATGAAACAGCCGCACACCGTTTCACCAACCTCGCCACCGAGCACCTGGGCATCCGGACGCATTTCCAGAAAACGCACCAGAGCGGCATCATCTACAAGGCTTACGAGAACGACGGCGTGACCTTCCCTCAGGATCACACAGGCGCCATCGAGGGCCAGCCGTCGTGCAAATACTGGACGTCGCGGGTGGTGTTCGACGTTCCGGACAAGTTCCGCGCGTACAACCAATACACCGACACCCCGGCCGGAACGTACTGGTGCACCGCCCGGACCGAGCGTTCCGCAGCTGGTGAGTTTTCGCTGTCTGTGGGTGTGCCATATGCCCACGTGAAATGGTTCCGGGGGCGGGACACCACCGAGCGCTCCAAGTCGGCCTGCCCGGATGAAAGTTGCTGTAAGCGTCCGCCGGTGTCGCTGGCTTCGGAGTGGGCGGGAAACGCCTGGCCCTCGGCCCGTGCCCACTCCCACCTGCTGGCGGCCATGCCTCCAGGCGCCTTCCCCGGCGTCGACGAGACCGAGGTCTATTCGTTCCTGCAGGCGCACTCGGGGAGCTAGTTCCGCCCGCCCGCCCCACCCGACGCTCCTTCACGTTTCGCTGGATTTTTCGGGACGCTCCTTCATGTTTCGCTGGATTTTTCGGGACGCTCCTTCACGCTCGAGCGTGCTCGGCTTCCCTTGTGTTTGGGGTGCGAGAGGTGAGGGAGGGTTGGTGTTTGGGGTGCGAGAGGTGAGGGAGGGTTGGTGTTTGGGGTGCGAGAGGTGAGGGAGCATCGATACCAAAACGACAGCAAACCGTGACCCCTCCGGCATCGTTCTCTGAAGCCCGAACTGGTTGACTGAAATCCAAGGTGTCTGAGGGGGCAGCAGTGAAGAATCTTAGAGCGCAGGTGGTTGCTGTGAGTGCAGCGCTGGCACTTACCGCATGTTCGTCGTCGTCGGCTCCCGAACTGTTGAAAGCCGACGGCGTCTCGCGGGTCACCGTGGAACGCGCAGACTATGAAACCCAGCTGTTGCAGTACCGGAACTCAGCCCTGGCACTCGGAACGGCCCTCTTGGACGACGGCGGGGAGGGTGGTAACGGCAATGTGATTTCTTCGCCCGGTAGCCTGCTGATCGCCCTGTCAATGCTGCGTGCAGGTGCATCAGGGGAGACAGCGGCAGAACTTGATCGGGTCCTGGGGCTTCCGGAGGAGGGGCGGGACGAGGGCATGAACGCCCTGCTTCAGTCGTTGCAGAAGTTCGACGGCGATCCCGGGTCTGTCGATGAGGAAAACCCGCCCAGGACTCCTGTCATGCATGTTGCCAACGGACTCTTTGTCGACAAGAACGTTCCCACAGGTCCCGACTACCTCAAGACGTTGGCGTTGCATTACGGCACGGGTGTCTACCCCGTGGAATTCCGTGACGAAGCAGCTACGGCCCCCGCGCTGGACGCCTGGGTGGACAAGAACACAGGTGGCCGGATCAAAAAGGCGCCCGCCGCCTATGATCCGGAGAATACGTTCAGCCTGCTGAATGCGCTCTACTTTGCCTCGGCCTGGGAAACGCCGTTTGATGCTAACGGAACCGCTGACTCACCGTTTACTAAGGCCAACGGCGAGGAGATCGTGGTGCCCACCATGAATAATCTCGCAGAAATGGCCTACGCCGAAGGCCCTGGATGGCAGGCTGTGGATCTTCCCTACGCCGAAGGGTTCGTGATGCGGCTTGTCCTGCCTGCGACGGGCGCGAACGGGGATTCCCTGAACATCGGAGCTGCGGAACTTTCAGAGATTGCCGACTCCGTGGATGGTGCAGTGCCTGAAATGGTAGAGATTTCATTGCCCAAATGGGATCACAAGAGCAGTTTTGAACTGCGCAAGGTCTTCGAATCGCTCGGCTTGCAGGAGACTCTCAGTACGGACAAGGACTTCGACAACATTCAGCCCGGGATGGTCATCACCCAGGCCGCTCAGGCCGCAAACATTACCGTAGCTGAAAAAGGCACAGTCGCGGCTGCAGTCACCCAGATCAACGGTCGGGCCACGAGCGCCCCACCCATGCCGGACCATGAGATCCATTTTGACCGGCCCTTCCACTACCAGATCGTCCACACCGAGACGGGACTGCCGCTCTTTATGGGCAAGGTGGCGGACCCCCGCTGAGGGCCCCGCTGACGTAAGTCCCGTTGAATTACTTGGACGTACGACCCCGACGCAACACGCCATAGCCCTTAAACAGCCGTGGCACTACGAAGTACACAGCGAGCGGGACCACAACGAGTGTGAGTGCGAAGGCCCGGAGGACCGGATGCCAGCCTTCGGCGAATGGTGCAATGACCGCCATCCCCCCGGCGACCAGCGGAAAAATTGCCAGCCAGGTTATCAGTGCACGGACATGAACTGACGGCATGTGGGCGGCTGCCAATGGAGTGGCGGGTGCAGCATAAGCCTCCCTCGTCGTCGTGATGCTGCTTTGTGCGCTGGCTGCATTCGTCTTCATATTCAATCTTCAACTAATTAGTTGCATTTTCGGTGCTTCTGACGATAGACGGTTCCGCCGAAAACTGCAACTATCTAGTTGGAAACGGTAGACTCGAGCAATGGCATGGGATATCGAACGGACCAAGACTCTGTTGCTGCAGGCAGCCACGGCCGAATTCAGCGAGAGAGGGCTTGCTGGCGCCCGGATCGACAGGATTGCCGCTGCCGCCGGGATTAACAAAGAACGCATCTACCAGTACTTCGGCAAAAAGGATGAACTTTTCGATGCGGTGCTGGCCGCCGAACTGGTCAGGGTGGTAACGGAAGTTCCCCTTGAGGGAGAGGGGCCGGCAGCGCTGGGGGACTACGCCGGCAGACTGTTCGATCGTCACAGCCAGGACGGCATCTTGCCACGCCTGCAGTTCTGGGAGGGTCTCGAGCGGGGTGACTACGTGGTCAACCGGGAAGCGCGGGCCAGCCACTGTGCAGCGAAGATCGACACAATGCTCCAAGTCCTGCCGGGAATCGACCGGGCTGACGCGGCCGATCTGTTGCTGACTGTAGTGACGTTGTGTGATGGCTGGACCGTCCTTCCCCAGCTCGATGCGCTGATGGCCGGTTCCGTTCCCGGGCGCCTTGCCCGCCGTCGTGATTTTGTTGTCCGCACGGTGACCCTGATGGCCGCGTCGCTGGTGGCGGACGCTGCCTGACAGTTCCGGACGCTGTCTGACGGCTACTGCTTGACGGCACTTGATTAAGCACGACGCCGGGTGGCCGGGTCAGTGGCAGAATTACCTGACAGTGCTAATACAGCCGGTGGACGTAAACACCCTCCGCCAAGCGAACCACTACGAACGGACACTCCCATGCCTTCCACCCCGGGCCCCGACGCCCTGCCCCTGACCGGTTCCGTCCGAACCCTCCCAAAGTTCGCCTCCATCGGTTCGCCATACTTCGGAATCCTGCTCGCGTTCATGGCGGTGGTGCTCATCCTGTCCAACATCGGAGCGTCCAAAGGCGTCGCCATAGGCCCGATCATCACCGACGGCGGCTTCTTCCTGTTCCCACTGGCCTACATCCTTGGCGACGTCATAAGTGAGGTCTACGGATTCAAGGTGGCGCGCAAAGCCATCATCACCACCTTCGCCCTGTCTGTCTTCGCGTCCCTCTGTTACTGGATCATCATTGCGCTCCCCGGTTTCGACGACGAGTTCGGCACCACCAAGCAATCCGCCCTCGAAGGAGCCCTGGGCCCGGTTCCGCAAATCGTCCTTGCCTCGCTGCTGGCATTCCTCGCCGGTCAGACCATCAACTCCTGGATTCTGGTGAAGATGAAGGCACGATCCGGCGAGAAGTCGCTGTGGGCCCGCATCATGAGTTCCTCTGTAGCCGGTGAGTTTGTGGACACCTTGATCTTCTGCAGCATTGCCGCTTCTGTCATCGGCATCAACGACTTTGCCGGGTTCGTGAACTACGTGGTGGTGGGCTTCCTCTACAAGACCCTTGTTGAGTTCCTCTTTGTTCCTGTGACCTCCTTGGTGATCGGCTACATCAAGAAGCGTGAGCCGAGCTACGCCGCCTAAGTCCCCGCCGGCGTCTTAGCACTGCCGTATCGAAATCGCCGAAAACATCCGGGTTCGCCGTAAACTCCCGGCGACTGGACAGGTTTCCGGCGAAATCGGGGGTTAGCGCGGAAGGTTAGCCAAGGCGCTCAACACCCGGTTCTTGAACTCTTGTTCCCGGAAGAGGTCCTTCCACTCGACCCGGATGAACCGCCAGCCTGCCTCGACCAGCGCATTCTCCCTTCGCCGCTCCTCGAAGAGCACCTCGGCCGCGGGTTTGTAGTCGAAATACTTTGTCTTCCCATCGAACTCCAGGGCCAGCTTCTCCTCCTTCCACCCGAAATCGAGGCGATGCCTGCCGATGCGGGTTGCGACCTCGAACTGCGGCTCGGGCGGTTTGATCTTGAGCCTCAGAATCAGCTCCCGCGAGAGCGTTTCGCCGGGGGATTCGGAACGACGATCGGCTGTCTCCAGTACCCGACGGAATGTCCGGATCCCACGACGCCCATCCAATGACTGCGACATAGCCTGCAGCACTTGAGCATCTGCGCCCAGACGAAGGGCATGATCCATTACGATCAACGCCTGTCGATAGTTCAGCATCATGGCGCAGTCCGCGGCCGTACGCTCCAGAGATGTGGTGCGTAACCCGCCCAGGGTAATCACCTCGTGCTCGGCAAAGGGACGCGTGTGACATCGGACGTCTTTGCCATGGCGTTCATTCGATGGCCGAACTTGTTGCAGGAGATGGACGAGGTCATCGACGTCCCAGAGAAACAGGCGATGCAGACGGGCCGAAGAAGTGTGGCTGTAAACAAAGCTTCCGGTCGACGTCGTGCGCGTTCCGTGCGCGTGTGCATAGATCAGCTGCCTGCTCCGGACGACCGGGGACTGCTCGTTCCAGATGCTGGCGCGAAGATAACAGCCGTGGCGCAACCGAATAAGGGAGCCGGAATCCAGGAGCGCTTTGATGGCACGGGAACCGTAACCGAGATCCAGCAGCTGCTCGGTGCGCCAGATGTTGCCCGTGCCAGGCAGTGAAAGGGCTTCCCGTTGGGTCATGGAACAAGCTTCCGTGCAGATCAAGGCCACCGGGAGGGCCGGCCGTCGCTATGTGGAAAACTCGAAGTCGCCGGAACCGCTGCCCAGTCGCCGCGAACTTCCGGCGATCTCGCAACCTTCCGGCGATTTCGATGGCGGGGGAAGGCCCGGGGCGTCAGGAGTAGTACTGCCCTAGTGTCTGCTCCTTGAACGCGAAGAAGTCGCCGGATTCGATGGCCAGGCGGGCGTCGTCCACCATCTTCACCACGAAGCGCTCATTGTGGATGGAGATTAGCGTGGCCGAAAGCATCTCCTTGGCCTTGTACAGGTGGTGGATGTATGCGCGGGAGTAATTGGCGCAGGCGTAGCAGTCGCAGCCCTCCTGCAGCGGGCTGAAATCGCGCTTGTACTTGGCGCCGGACAGGTTGTAGCGGCCCTTAGGTGTGTAAAAGGCTGAGTTGCGGGCCACCCTGGTGGGGGAGACGCAGTCGAAAGTGTCAGCGCCGTTTTCGATGGCCGTGAAGATGTCGTCTGGTTCCGAGATGCCCAGGAGATGGCGGGGTTTGTTTTCCGGCAGTTCCTCATTGCACCAACGCACAATCGTGCCCAGATTCTCCTTCTCCAGGGCACCCCCGATGCCGAACCCATCAAACGGCATTGCACCAAGGTCCCGGCAGGCTTTCCGGCGCAGATCCTCGTACTGCGCGCCCTGGATCACGCCGAAAAGGGCCTGATACGGCTTGCCCACGCGCTCCTCGGTCAACCGGAAATGCTCGTCGATGCACCGCAGCGCCCAGCGACGGGTCCGCTCCAACGACTCCTCCTGGTATCCGCGGGAATTCTGCAGCGTGGTCAGTTCGTCGAAGGCAAACATGATGTCCGCGCCGATCCGGTGCTGGACCTGCATGGAGATCTCCGGTGAAAACCTGTGCCGGTCTCCATTGAGGTGGCTCTTGAACCACACGCCGTCCTCATCGACATGGGCGAGCCGTTCCTTGCCCGCAGCGACGGCGTCGTCAGACAAAGCCTGATCCGGCAGGGGCGTCGTCTTCATGTCGATGACCTTTTTGAAGCCTGATCCGAGGCTCATCACCTGAAAGCCGCCGGAATCGGTGAAGGTAGGGCCGGGCCAGTTCATGAAAGCGCCCAGCCCGCCGGCCTCATCCAGGATTTCCGCGCCCGGCTGAAGGTAGAGGTGGTACGCATTGGCAAGCAGGGCCTGCGCTCCTAGGTCCGCCATCGCTTCCGGGAGCACGGATTTGACCGTTGCTTTGGTGCCGACGGCGATGAACGCCGGCGTCTGGATGTCACCATGCGGTGTGGTGATGGTTCCGGTGCGGCCGAGGAACTCCCCGCCGTTGGCGGCTCCCTGTTCCGCACTCGGTTGGCTGGTATCACTGAGCCTTTTGCCCACCGCGAACGCGAAGCCGCGTCCACCCGCAGGCACAGCACGCGCAGGCACAGCACGCGCTGGCACAGCTGGAGCAGGCACAGCTAGGGCAGGAACAGACGGAGTGGGGGAGGACTCCGGGGACTCGTAAGGCATTTTGGAGCGGTTGGCTGGCACGGTTCAAGTGTGCCAGCATGTACGCCGAAAACCGTTATGAGGGCCCAGCGGAGCGCCCGCAGTCAGAACCCGCAACCCCGCTCAGCCAACCCCCGCTAGTGCAGTGGCTCCGACGACGGGTAGTTCTCACCGCGCCATTCGTCCCACAGTGCCCGAATCGACTCAAGCTTGTGCGCCCCGAGCCCGTAGGTGGAAATGATCACCAGCGATCCGCCGTCGGGCCTGACATCCTCGATGACCGGCTGGTCAGCGACGATCAACAGGCCGTCGTTGTGTTCCGCATAGCTGTGCACGGTGAGCCCCACCTGGTGATTGCTCTTGAACCACACCCGCCCTGAGATTTCCTCACCGGTGCCCAACGTCAGCGAGTAATCCTCGCCCGGCGCCCAAACGTCCTTAACTCCAAGTTTCGCAATGGCCGAGCCGGAGGTTCCCGGAACGGAGAAAAAAGAAGTTCGCCGCTTGTCGTGGGGATGGCGTTCCAAAGCGAAACGCAGTTGCTGCAGGAACGTCAGCCAGCCCTGGGTGATGTCCTCGTCCCAGGCGGCCCACTCGGAATTGTGGTCCAACGCCGACCTGGTCACGCTGACCAGGGTTCCGTTGGGTACCGGCTTGAGGGTAAAGATGTCCCCGCCATCTACCGTCAATGAGGTGTGGTCAGGACTTTCGACCACGGTGTCTTTGAAGTAGATCTCGTTGATTTCCTCGGCTTGGTCGTCAGCCTCCCAGCCGTGCCACTGGGCGATCTTGGCGGGCTCCCGCAACATGGTCCACACCTGGGGTGCATCGGCATTAATGACAACGCTCAGATTGTTGGTCATGCGCTTGAATCTACAATGCCTGCCAGTGGGGGTACAGGGGTAATTCGCTACCGATAACAGGTAGTTTCAGGCCCGCACTGCCTCGAGTTCGTTGTTGATCCTGCGGTTCAGTTCGGGGCCGCCGATGGTTTCGGAGCCCCCGTGGGCGCGGAGGAAAAGCAGCGCCTGAAGCCTGAGGAACCGCCACTCCCGCTCGGCATCCCGATTCGAGTTATCGATGGAGCGGAAAATTTCCTTGTCGTACAGGTTTGGTTCGTTGAGGGAGCGCTGCCGCACCCGGGCGTTGACCCGTGCCTTGAACGGATCCGACTCCTGTGAATCAGGTGCGCGCAGGAGTTTCTCGTAGATCTCAGCGCGCTCTTCCTGCCCGGTCTGGCGGCAGATATAGCTGGACAGGGCCAGCGCCGCCTCCACTGAACTCCAGCGGCCCGGATTACCGTCGTACGGCAGGACGTTCAGCAAATCTGCCACGGCAAGGGCGTTTTCCGGGTCCTGGAGCAGGATAAAAAGTTCGTGGGCAAGGTCGCTGAGGTCCTTCAGGCAGCTTCCGGACTTGGTGTTGATGCCTTTGATCAGCCGTTCGCTGAGCAACAGGACACCCTCAGCGTCCGGGTGCGCTTCAGCGGCTCTCTGCACGACAGTCTCGGGTGTGCCCTGCTGTTCGGGTATGAGTGCCAGTTCCTCGTCTGCTGCGGGACTGGCGTCAGTTTCAGCGGCCCCAGCGACGGTGGCCGGGAGGGTGGGCGGCAGCGGAGGTACGACGACGGCGGGAGCCGCCGTGACGTCGTCGTCCTCCTCGTTGGGGTGCTTAACCAGCTGAAGGGACGCTGCGGGAGAGTCGGCGACCAGGACCGACGAGCCCACCGCTATGCGGAGAGTGACGCCGTCCGGCAGGGTTGCGATGATCAGGGCCGGGGCACCGAAGTCGTCTTTTTCGAGCTCCACTTCCTGCAGCTCAGCCGAGCTGTCACCGCCCGGCAGGATCAGGTGGTCCCCGGATTGCAGGGCTCCAGCCTGGCGTTCGCGGTAGTGCTGGGCGGCTGGGGGCTGGGTCATCGGGAGTCCTTAAAGTTCTCTTGCGGTCCGCCCTACAGTCTACAAAGGAGCCGGTCCCCTGTCCGGGATGCGCCGGAACCGCGAGAGTCCCGGCCACAGATCAGGAGAAGGTTCGCGGTCCAATTCAGACTCCGGGCAGTCGAAAGGAACCGGCACTCCGGAGGAGCCTAGTTGCCCACGCCTGCGAAGGCCAACGCCTGCCTGATCAAGGCTCCGCGGCCACCGCTGAATTCGAGCTGGACTCCGGGGCTAAGCACTTCTTCGGGGGTCATCCAGGTGAGTTCCAGAGCGTCCTGGCGGGGTTCGCATTCGCCGGTCACCGGGATGACATAGGCCAAGGCGACGGCGTGCTGACGGTCATCCGTAAAGCCGGTCTGGGACGGAGCGGGGAAGTATTCGGCCACGGTAAACGGCACGGGGCTGATGGGAAGCTGCGGAAAGGCCAGCGGGCCCAGATCCTTCTCCATATGGCGCAACAATGCTGCCCGAATGGTTTCGCGGTACAGAACGCGGCCCGAGACCAGAGAACGGATCATAGTTCCGTCCTCGTCAGCCTGCAGCAGGGTGCCGACCTCGTTCACGAATCCCAACGGGTCCAGTCGGACGGGAACAGCTTCCACGTAAACCATGGGGAGGCGTCCACGGGCCTCGAAGAGGTCCTCAGGGGACAGCCAGCCGGGATTCGGGTCAGGGGTGCGCACGTTCATGGTTAAGTTCTACCGCATCCCTGCCTGAACTCCTTGCCGACTCCTGTGGGATCTGCGAGAACACAAGCTTCAGATGCCGGGCCTCTGCCCCGAAATCCAGAGGGCCGGGTGGTGCGCAGCTGTGCTCGCGTCGGGGCTTGGCACCTGGAGTGTCCGGCTAAATGCTTCCTCGGTAGCGGAAACGTCCCAACCTGCCGACTCGATCTGTGTCCGCATGCTATCCAGGTCACCGCTGTATTCGAAACCCAGACCTGCCCTTGCCGGAGCCGCCCCGGGCCGCACCATCAGCACGCCGCCGTTTTTCGCCGTGAAATCAGCTGTCTCATCGTTGTCCGGAACGGGCCGTGGCCGCGCGCCGATGCTCCGCAATGTTGATGCCGCTCCTGCCGTATCCTCCGTGAACCAGACAGCGACGACGGTAAGCGCCGGATCCGCGTCGGCACAGTTTGCGCCGTGGGCCGCGGGATCGGCGAAGAAACTGAAGCCGTCTCCGGCGCGTATCCGGCAGGTGCGGCCCTGGTCCGCGTCGACCAGGGTGGCCATACCTTCAGCGGCTGCAGGGCTGCCCCGGCCCGCATCGGCCCCTTCGGCTTCCAGCGCTGCTTCGTTGGTGCGGCGGGCAAACTCGTCCAGGTCGCCCACCTCGACGCCGAAAACAGTGGTTCCGTCCTGAGCCGAGCCTGGATCGGCCCACCGCAGGGCGAGCCGGCCGGAACCGGCGTCGAACTCCTGCCATTCGCCGTCGTCGACGGTTTTGACCATCCCCAAAGCGGTGAGCAATAGCGACCACTGATCCAGGTGTGAAGTGAAGTGGATGGGGCGCACGCGCAACATAGAAGCCTCCTCGGGCTGGCGCTGGATGTCGGATAGGGCCATCATGGCATGCACAATTGAGCCATGGCTGTTGAACTCGAGGAACTCCTGGTGAAGGACGCCACCGAATGGCGCCGGTGGCTGGAGGACCACCATGGTTCCAGTCCCGGGGTCTGGCTGGTCTTGCATAAGAAAGGCGGCTCGGTCACTGAACTGGATTACGACGCCGCCCTGGACGAGGCCTTGTGCTTCGGCTGGATCGATGGCCAGGTCAAGCGGCGCGACGACGCGAGCTACATTCAGAGGATGACCCCGCGGGGGTCGAAGAGCCGCTGGTCGCTCCGGAACGTCGGCCACGTTGAGCGGTTGGAGGCGGAAGGCAGGATGACTGCGGCAGGACGCGCCGCCGTCGACGCCGCCAAGGCCGATGGACGGTGGGAAGCCGCCTATCCAGGGCAGGCTTCGGCCGTGATTCCAGAGGACCTCGCGGCCGCTATCGCCGCGGTCCCCGAGGCGCAGTCCATGTTCGATGTCCTGACCTCAGTCAACCGGTATGCGCTGTTCTACCGGACCACCTCCGCGAAACAGCCCGAAACCCGTGCCAAGAGGATTGAGGACTTCGTGGTGATGCTCGCCCGCCATGAAAGCCCCTTTCCCCAGAAGAAGAGGCCGGCCAGCACAAGCGACAAACCCCAGCCCTAGGCGGGAGTGTTCCAAGCAGGCGCGGGCGGGCTCAGGCCTATCCGAGCTCCAGGCGCATGGAGATCTGGTACCGGTCGGAGCGGTATGTAGAGGTGGAGTACTCAACTGGGGTGCCCGGATCGGTGGGTCCGGTGAATGAACGGCGCCGGAAAAGCAGGACAGGTGCGCCTGGCTCGATGTCCAGCAGGGCGGCTGCGGTTTCCGATGCCGCTGCGGCTTCGACGGTCTGTTCCGCATGCTGTACGGGATAGCCCGAGGCTGACAGGATCCGGTAGAGGGATCCGGTGAGGTCCTCTTCAAGCAATCCGGGCAGCAGCCGGGGCGGCAGCCAGGACTCGTCCACGCTGACGGGCGCCCCGTTGGCCAGCCGGACCCGGCTGACCTGATAAGCCTCCTGCCCTGCTGCCAACCCCAAGTGCTCGGCTGCCGGATCCGGCGGCACTGCAGCGGCGGCAGTGATGACGCGGGTGCTGGGCTCGAAACCGGCAGCCCGCATGTCCTCGTTGAACGATGCCAGATGCAACGTTGATCGCACCAGCCCGTGCGAGACGAACGTTCCTTTGCCTTTGACCCGAACCAGGGCTCCGTCCTGGACGAGATCGGAGATGGCCCGGCGCACCGTAATTCGGGAGACTCCGAACTGCTCTTCCAGCTGGCGCTCGCCCAGCAGTGCGTCCCCTGGCCTCAGTTCAGTGGCAACCAGTTCCTGTAGCTGTTTGCGCACCCATACATGCTTCAGCTCGCCGGCGGTATCCATCTCTTACTTTCCCGGCAGAGCGAAGAGGTATCCGCCGGCTTCGACCCGGGCGCCGGTCGCGGGAACATCTGCGGCATCGGGTGCGGTGTCCAGCACTACAACGGGGCTGCACATGCTGAGGTTCTTCGACCGCACAAAGGTGGCGTCCACCCTGATAATGGGGTCGCCGGTGCGGACATGGTCGCCCTTTTGCGCATGCACGATGAAACCTTCGCCCTGCAGTTTGACGGTGTCGATTCCCACGTGCACCAGCACGGCTGGCCCGGAGGGGTGTTGCACGATGTAGGCGTGGGGCATGACCTTGATAACGATGCCGTCGAGAGGGGCGACGGCTGTGAGCGTGCCGGCGTCCTCGTGAGGCATGATGGCGGCCCCACCGCCGACAAGACCCTTGGCGAAGACAGGGTCCGGCACCTCGCTGAGCGGAATGAGAAGACCGGGCAGGGGAGCCGCCACAGTGAGCGCGTCCGTCTGTGCGGCGGTGCTCACATCAGGTCCTGGATGTCTTCAGCAAGGCTCTCGGCTTCGGGGCCGACGACCACTTGCACCACGGTACCCGCCATCATGACCCCGTGCGCGCCGGCGGCCTTGAGTGCCGCCTGGTCAACACGGCCAGCGTCAATGACTTCGGTCCGAAGCCGCGTGATGCACCCTTCGATTTCTTCCACGTTGTCCGCTCCGCCCAAGGCGGCGAGGATGATTTCTGCTTTCGACATATCCACTCCTTGTCCAATTCAGGTTTTGTCGTTCCCACATTGATTTGGCTGGCGAGTCATGATGCCCATTACGGGATCGTGGTTGACAACTTAGCCCTGCACACCTCAAAGTGATGAATGCCACTGGTTATAACCAGCTGGAATGACTCTACTGAATCCCCCACTTCCGCACAAGCTTCATCGAACAGCATTGAAATGAGGATCCCATGAGCTCAGAAAACACCGCCCCTCCCAGCGGAAGCAGCGCGCTGGCCGAGCCGGCGCCCGCCCCTGGAAAAGCCGGCAAGGGCAGCGGCAAGGCCCTACAGAACCTGCAGCGGTTCGGGCGCAGCCTCATGCTCCCCATTGCAGCCCTCCCGGCCGCGGCCCTTCTTTTGCGCCTGGGCCAGGATGACCTCCTCGGACGGTTCGAGTCCCTCACCACAGTTGCCCAGGTCATAGGTGCAGCAGGTGGCGCCCTGTTTGAGAACCTTCCGCTGCTCTTCGCCGTCGGCATTTCTTTTGGCTTCGCCAAGAAGGGTGACGGGTCCACGGCGCTGGCCGCCGTCGTCGGCTTCCTGGTTCTGATCAACGTGTTCAAAGTTATGGCCCCGCTGGTGCTTGGCGCTGCGCCCGAGGGCGGCAAAGATCCGGTCATCAATTACGGAGTGCTGGCAGGCATCGTGATGGGCCTTACGACGGCGTGGCTGTGGCAGCGGTTCCACCGCACCACCCTTCCTGACTGGCTGGGATTCTTTGCAGGCCGCCGTTTGGTACCCATCCTCACGTCCTTTGCAGCCATCGTGATCGGCGTTGTTATGGCTCTCCTCTACCCGTTGTTCAATACGGGATTGACTGCTGTCGGGAATACCGTGGCCGATAACACGGTGGTGGGAAGCGGAGTTTACGGCACGCTCAACCGGCTGCTCATCCCGCTGGGACTGCACCACATCCTGAACTCCATCGTCTGGTTCATCATCGGTGACTACGATGGTGCCCACGGCGATTTGAACCGGTTCTTCGCTGGCGACCCGACTGCGGGTGTCTTCATGACCGGATTCTTCCCCATCATGATGTTCGCCCTGCCGGCGGCCGCATTGGCAATCTGGCAGGAAGCGAAGCCAGGCCAGAAGAAGATTGTCGGCGGAGTTATGCTGTCCACAGGTCTCACCGCCTTCCTCACCGGCATTACGGAACCTTTGGAATTCTCTTTCATGTTCGTGGCCTGGCCCCTGTATCTTGTTCACGCCGTACTGACCGGGACATCGATGATGCTGGTCAATTTCCTCGGCATCCATCATGGTTTTGGGTTCTCCGCCGGAGCCATTGACTACCTCCTCAACTTCGGCATCGCCCAGAATCCGTTGTGGCTGATCCCCATCGGGTTGGGCTACGCCGCCGTCTATTATGTGGTTTTCCGGTTCGTCATCAGGCGCTGGAACCTTCGCACAATGGGACGCGAAGACGAAACTGACGAGAACGGCTCTATGGCCAAAGCCGATGCCAGCTGACAGTTCGTTGACTTTGGGAGAGAACGACGGCGGCGGGCTGGGGCTGCGGGGGCGGCTCGTCACCGGCCTGCCGGACGACGATGTGATCGACGACGGAACGGTGGTGATCGCAGGTAACCGCATCATGTGGTGCGGCCCGACGGCCGAACTGCCCACCGGCGTCGGCGTCGAAATAACGCGAGTGCCTTTGATCCTGCCCGGGCTCGTCGACGTGCATTGCCACGGCGGCTTCGGGCACACCTTTTCGGCAGACCACCTGGCAGCAAGACAAGCGGCCGGTCAACACGCTGCGAACGGGACGACGTCGCTGCTTGCCTCGCTCGTTTCGGCACCTTCGGCGGTATTGCTTGAACAGATCCTGGTGCTCAGGGAACTGGTGGAGGAGGGGACCCTGGCCGGATTGCACCTGGAAGGGCCATTCATCACCAAAAGCATGTGCGGGGCCCAGGACCCCGCGGCCATTATTGACGGTGACCCTGCGCTGCTGAAGCAGTGGCTCGACGCCGGCCGCGGCACGGTCCGTTCCCTTACCCTCGCCCCGGAGACGGCGCACTTTGCCGAGCTGGTGGCATTGTGCCGGGAGTTTGGGGTGGTCCCCTCGCTCGGTCACACGGATGCCACGGCAGCCCGGACACGGGAAGCCTTGGCGGAGACATCTCCGGACGGCGGTCAGCCTTGGTCTGCCACCCACCTGTTCAACAGGATGCCCCCACTCGGGCACCGCCTGCCCGGACCGGTTGCCATCCTGCTGCAGGCAGCCCAGCAAAACCCCGAACAGATGGTCTTGGAGCTCATCGCCGACGGCGTTCATCTTGACCCTGAGATCGTCCGTATGGTCTTCGCCCTCGTAGGTCCGCGGTCAATCGCGCTTATTACAGATGCGATGGCAGCAGCAGGGATGGCTGATGGCCCGTACACCCTTGGCAGCTTGGAAGTGACGGTTCGTGGCGGAATTGCCCGGCTGGACCCGATCCGCGGAGAGGGGGTGCCCGGGGCCATCGCAGGCGGAACCAGCAGGCTTCTGGGAAACGTGCGGCGGTGCGTCGAATGGGGAATACCGCTGACTGATGCCGTCACCGCCGCGTCCTTCACCCCGGCCCGCCTTATGAACCTTAAGCACGTCGGCGCCCTCGTGAAGGGATACAGGGCAGACCTGCTTGTGGCCAATGACGAACTGGAAGTGCTGCAGGTCTATCGATGCGGCGCACAAATTAAACAGGAAGGAAGTGATCGTGCAGATAGTGCTGTGTGAATCAGCCGAACAGGTGGGTGCGCGGGCTGCCGACATTATTGAAGCCCGCATCCGGCGCGGCCCGGCAGTCCTTGGGCTGGCTACCGGCAGCAGCCCAAGGACGACGTACCTGGAGCTCATCCGGCGCCACCGCGAGGAGCAACTCAGTTTCAGCCAGGTCAGGGCCTTCACACTCGACGAGTATGCCGGGCTGCCGGCCGAACATGAACAGTCCTATTGTTCGACCATCCGGCGGGAATTCGTGGATCATGTGAACCTGCCGCTCGAACACCTTTTCACTCCTAGCGGAGACGCCTGCAACCTGAGGGAAGAGGCAGAGCGCTACGATGCCGCCATTGTGTCCGCCGGAGGGGTGGACGTCCAGATCCTGGGTATTGGCGCCAACGGCCACATCGGCTTTAACGAACCAACGTCGTCCCTGGAGTCCCGGACCAGGGTGAAAACCCTGGCGGGAGCGACGCGGGAGGACAATGCGCGCTTCTTTGCGGAGGGGAGTGTCCCGCGACTATGCCTGACCCAAGGGCTGGGGACCATCCGGGAAGCTCGTCAGGCGGTCCTTGTGGCAATGGGCGCCAACAAGGCCGATGCAGTCCGTGCGATGGTCGAAGGGCCGGTGAGTGCCCATTGCCCTGCTTCAGTGCTGCAATTGCATCCTCAGGCCGTCGTCATCCTGGACCCAGCCGCGGCGGCAAACCTGACATTGCTGGATTACTACCGGGAGGCACAGGAGCTCAACGATCAGCTGGTTTCTTACCCTTAGGCCTAGCCGCCTACGGGGAAAGCCACAGCCTCTCCCACCACGCGAAGGCAGAGTTCCATGCCGGGCCGGGCAATGGAGGCATTCCAGTGGCGGATGGTAATAATTTCGCCTCCACCCGGGTACCGGTGATCCGCCGTCGCCCCTGCCGCAAGTTCCGGTGGAATGGCGAGCTGCAGCCGCACTGTGGTCTCGGGCCCAAAATAGTCGGTGTCCACAACTACGCCGCGGATGGGCCCGTCTTCGGCAATGCGGATCTGTTCGGGCCGGAGCATGAGCTGGACCAGGCCCTGGGCGGGGGGCCTCCGGACAGGAATTCCCCCGAGGGAGCACGTGGCCAATGACCCTTCCATCCAGGCGTCCAGGATAACGGCGTCACCCAGGAACTCGGCCGTGGCCCGGTCGGTGGGACGTGTGTACACCACAAACGGGTTGCCGATCTGGGCCAGCTTGCCGCCCCGCATCACCGCCACCTGGTCCGCGAAGGAAAGCGCCTCGGCCTGGTCGTGGGTGACCAGTATGGTGGTGACGCCGGCTTCGTTGAGTACTTTGGCAACCGCGCGCCGCGTGGCCACGCGGAGGCCGGCGTCGAGTGCCGAAAAGGGCTCATCGAGGAGCATCAGTTCCGGCTCCCGCGCCAAGGCACGGGCCAGGGCCACCCGCTGTTGTTGCCCGCCGGAGAGCTGGTGCGGCCGGCGTTTCGCCATCGAGCCATCCAAGGAGACCATGTCCAGCAGTTCCCCGACCCGTGCCGAGATACCCCTCCGGCCTCCCGCCAGCTTCCGGTGCTCGAGTCCGAACGCAATGTTCTGTCCCACTGTCAGGTGCGGGAACAGCGCGCCGTCCTGGGCCACATACCCGACGTGGCGCTTGTGCGCGGGGATCCAGACGCCGTCGCCCGCTACAGGTTTCCGGTTCAGCTCGATGGTCCCCGTTCCGGGGTGCTCGAAGCCTGCGATGAGGCGGAGGAGCGTGGTCTTACCGGAGCCTGAAGGCCCAACAATCGCGGTGGTTCCGCCCTTGGCTACCGAGAGGTTGACGCCCTTGAGGACGGCCTGGGAACCAAAGTTTTTCGTGACTGACTCGATAACCAGGTGACTGTTGGTAGTAGGCTCCACCGAGGCGGAGATGCGCGGTTCGGGGAGGCGTGAGGGCGCTTGTTCTGTCACTGTCCCGCTGCTTTCTTGGACTGCTGGAAGAGAAGGTAGGTCATGGGTGCGGACAGCAGGATCATGAGGAGCGCATAGGGCGCTGCGCCGGCATAGTCGATCTCGCTGCTCTTGTTCCAAAATGATGTGGCCAGGGTGGTGGTGCCGTTGGGGGACAGCAGCAATGTCGCTGTCAGTTCCGTCACGACGGCGAGGAAGACCAACGCGGCTCCGCCGGCCGCGGCCGGGGCGCTCAAGCGGAGCGTAACCCTGACAAAGGCCAGGAACGGCGACTTCCCGAGGGCCCTGGCTGCCTCGTCCAGCTCCTTGGGGGCCTGCGCCAATCCGGCCCGGAGATTTACCAGGGCGCGCGGGATAAATAGAAGGACATAGGCTGCCACCAACAAGCCGGTGGTTTGATAAAGGTCCGGCATGACATTGATGGCAACCGTCACAAACGCCAGGCCCACCACGATTCCGGGCATTGAGCTGGTGATGTAGTTGGAAAGCTCGAGGGACTTGCTGAACCAGCCGGGGTGGCGCACGGCCAGGTACGCCATGGGAAACGCGACGACGGTGGCAGCCACTGCGCCAGCCAGCCCCAGTCCCAGGGTTTGCAGCAGCGCGGAGAGCAGTTCATCAAGGTCCCAGATTTCGGCCCCGCCGGCCACGATCCAGCGCATCACGAACCACAATGGCAGGCCCAGCGACAACGCCGTGAGCACCGTCATGGCCAGCTGACCTGGCATGTGGTACCGGCCAAGGGCGAGCCTGTGCGGCTTGGCTTGGGCACCTGAGCCGATCCTGGCGTAGCGCGCGCTGCCGCGGCTCCGGACTTCAAGCACCAGCAGGATCAGGCAGAAGAACACCAGGACGCTGGCAAGCATGTTCCCGGCGGTGCCGTTGAAAGTGGAAGCGTACTGCTGCATGATCGCCGTCGTAAAGGTCTCGAAGCGGATCATGGCAAAGGCGCCGTATTCGGCCAGCAGGTGGAGCCCCACAAGCAGTCCTCCGCCGGTGATGGCCAGCCGCAGCTGGGGGAGGATCACCCGGAAAAAGACCTGCCATGGCCCCAGCCCAAGGGCAGCGGCGGATTGTTCAATCGCAGGATCAAGGCGCGTTAGCGTGGCAGCGGCCGGAATGTAGACCAAGGGGAAATAGGAAAGTACCGCGATCAGGGAGCCGGACCAGACGCCCTCCAGGGAAGGGATGGCCGATACCCAGGAGTAGCTGTTGACGAATGCCGGAATTGCCAGCGGTGCGGCCAACAGCACCGCCCAGACCTTGTGGCCACCGAGCGTGGTGCGCTCCACGAGCCACGCGCTGCCCACACCCACCACCAGGGTTGCCGGAACAACGATCAGCATCAGCAGCAGGGTATTGGTGAGCAGCTCACCCACCTTGGGCCGGAAAACCAGCTCGATGCTTGTTTCCCAGCCGGTGACCGCCGTCATGTAGATCACATAGCCCAGCGGAAGCAGGGCAAAAATCGCCAAAATTATGGCCAGTAATGCAACGACCAATGGCGGGCGAGGGCTGCTACCCTTGCCCGCCATTGGTTTGGCCGCCCTGGTGGCGACGGTTGGCGATGCGATCACTGCGGGGAATTGATTATTAGAGAAGCCCGGCCTTGGTCATCAGCTCGGTGACCTTCTTGGAGTTGAGCTTGGACGCGTCCACTGTGGGAGGTTCCAGCTCTGCCAGCGGGGTGAGCTTCTCGTTGGAAGGAACGTCAGAGCCAACCGCGTACTCGAAGTCCTTGCCCGTCTGGAGGAGCTCCTGGCCCTTCTTGCCGGTGATGAAAGCGAGGAACTTTTCGGCGTTCGCCTTGTTCTTGGAGGAATTGAGTACGCCACCGCCGGAGATGGAGACGAATGCGCCTGGATCCTGGTTCTTGAAGTAGTGGCTGGCGATGTTCTTGGAGTTTTCGCCGGTCTTCGCCTGGTCGCCGAAGTAGTAGTAGTGGTAAATCACGCCACCCTCGATCTCGCCGGCGTTGACGGCCTTCATGACGGCACCATTGCCCTGATAGCCCTTGAAGTTTTCCTTCATGGCGGTCAGCCACTTCTCGGTCTCAGCCTCGCCCTTGAGCTCAAGGTAGGCGGAGACGATGGCCTGGAAGTCGGCACCTGACGGGGAGGCGCCCCAGCGGCCCTTCCATTCAGGATTAGCCAGGTCCGCGAGGGACTTGGGCAGCTTGTCTTCAGTCAGCTTTTCCTTGTTGTACACGAACACGGTGGAGCGTGCAGCGACGCCGGTCCACTTGTTGGTGGAGGGACGGTACTCCTCAGGAACCTGCTTCTTGACCTCGTCGGTCAGGTCAGCGAACAGCCCGGCGTTCTCCACCTGCGTCATTGCCGGGGAGTTCTCGGTGATGAAGAGATCCGCGGGGGACTTGTCGCCCTCCTGGATGATCTGGTTGGACATTTCGCTGTCCTTGCCCTGGCGCAGGGTGACCTTGATGCCGGTCTCCTTGGTGAATTCCTCGGCCCAGGCCTTGGTCATCGATTCGTGCTGTGCGTTGTAGACGGTGATCTCACCGGAATCGGCGGCTCCGGTTGCCGCGGGAGTGGCCGAACCGGAGCCACAGGCTGCCAGGCCGAGAGTGGCGGTGGCGAGGAGTGCTATTCCTGCCAGCGCGTTAGTGCGGATCTTCATGGGGGCTTCTTTCTGGGGAAAAGTCAGCGGACCGGAGTCCCGTGAGCCAAGGAAAATCAGGGGTGCTCACGGGGAAACTGTAGGTTAGCCAAACCTTACTTCCAAGTCGCAGTCGGATTAAGTGACCAGTATCACAAGGATTACCGCAATGTTGCGTGCCCTAATTGAAGTACCCACTGCTAGCCGCGTCCCCGACGGTCGCGGCGGCCTCCAGAATCATCCATGCCTGCAGTTGCGTGGAAAGCTCGAGGGCGGCACCCGGCGGGCAGGTGACGGTCGCCGGAATTTCCGGGTTTAGAGAAAAAACCATCGTCCCTCCGTACTTCGCCAATGGTTCTCCGGCTGCGATCAGGCGTCGGCCTTGCCACAACGACCCGGCAGTGTCCACGACCAGCTGGGAGGCAACTGTGCGGCTGGATGCCGGAAGCCGTCGATCGGCCGCTGCCAACGCGAGGTATCTTGCCAGGATTCCTGTGAAAAGTCCGCCATCGCCAGTGCCCTCCCCGCGGAGTACCCGGAGGTCCTTACCTGCTCCTGGGTGCCCCGGCCGGGTGAGCTCGCGATCAACTGCTTCAATCAAAGCCGCCGCTCGTTTCAGGTTCTGGACGCCACCCAGCTCTAACAAGGCTCCCAGTACAGGGCCTTGGTTGTAGGTGTAAACGGCATCCACCAGCTCCTCGCTGCCGTCCGGGCGTATTCGCAGCCCATCGAGATACAGTCCTTTGGTGGGGTCGAACAGTCTTGCAGCCAGCCAATCCAACAGTTCCTGCGCCTTGGCTGTGTTCCCGTTCCGTGCGTAGAAGAGGGCTATTGGCGCTGTGGCGGGAGTGTTCTTGAAGTCGCGCGTGGTGTTCCAGAAAGTGCCCCCGCCCAAGTGGTGTGTTGAGGCGGAATCAAATTGCAGCTCGAGTGCTCTCAGTGCCCTTTCATTTCTGCGGCGACCCACTCCCCGGGATTCCTCTGCCAGCTTCTGGAGGCGCTGCGCAGCCAGCGCAAGCCAGGCCATGTCGTCGTAGTAACTGTTGACGAAGGTCAGGAGGTTTCGGAGCCTGATGCCAGTGACCAGGCGTGAAGCCAACTTCGCGGCACTCGGCCGTCTAGCCCCGTCGACCGGGCGTTTGTGGGCCAGCTCGCGGCTGCCTGTATCCACCAGGCAATCGAGGTAATGGGCCTGCCACCAGTAATGCCAGGGTTTGGTGGGGCTTGGCAGGCGGCCGGAGGGGCGTTGCACGGCGGCAAGATGCGTTCCGGGAAGGAAGCACACGCGATGCCCAAACATCCGGATGACCGACCTGGCAGCCTCGTCCGCCCGGGAAGCCCAGAGTGAATCCCTAACAGAATCCTTGGCGTACGGAGGCGGTGGAGCGTTGGGGTCACTCATGCTGCCAGCCTAACGGGTCCTGCCGACAACAGGCGGAGGTGCTTTCTCCGGGAATTCCAGTTAACATGCATTAACTAACGGTCGAGGCGGGCCGGGTTCCACATCAAGGAGGATGCATGGATATCAGCGGTGCTGTCGCGCTAATAACAGGGGGAGCCTCCGGGTTGGGTGCAGCGACGGCCAAGCGTCTTTTCCAGGCGGGAGCTTCAGTGGTCCTCCTGGATCTCGCTTCCTCCTCCGGTGCCGCCTACGCCGCTGAGCTCAACGAAGCGGGCAGGGCGTTCTCCGGCCGCGCGAACCCCGGCCGCGCGTTCCCCGGGCCCACGAACGCCGGGAGCCCGCCGTCGAACTCTGCCGTCTTTGCGGCAGCAGACGTCACCGACGAACGTGACGTTCAGGCCGCCGTCGACGCCGCCACGGCGCTGGGGCCGTTGCGGATAGTGGTGAACTGTGCGGGCATCGCCACACCGGGTAAAGTCCTGGGCCGCGATGGTGTGCTCCCGTTGGAGGCCTTCAACCGCGTAATCCAGATCAATCTCGTGGGCACCTTCAATGTAGTGAGGCTCGCTGCGGAAGCCATGGCGGCCACTGAGCCGGTGACCACGGAACTCGGCGGGCCCGAACGCGGAGTCATTATCAACACGGCTTCGGTCGCCGCCTTTGAGGGGCAGATCGGCCAGCCTGCGTACGCTGCGTCCAAGGGTGCTGTCGCAGCCATGACCCTTCCACTGGCCCGCGAACTGGCGCGGTCGCTGATCCGGGTGAACACCATCGCCCCAGGAATTTTCGAAACGCCGATGATGGCCGGGCTGCCCCGGGAAGCGCAGGAATCGCTGGGCCAGCAGGTGCCGCACCCCGCGCGCCTGGGCCGGCCGGAGGAGTACGCCAACCTGGCTGCCCACCTCGTGGAGAATGCGATGATCAACGGCGAAACCATCCGCCTCGACGGCGCCATCCGGATGGGGCCCAAATGAGGGCCGAACGGTTGTCAGCTGACTCTCCACCGCTGGAATCGCTGCCGACGGCGGACTTCTTCCAGTTCGAGTCGTTACTGAACCCCGCCGAACAGGCCAAGCTGAACGAGTTGCGGGAGTTCCTGGCTGATGAAATCGCACCGTATGCGACCCAGTGGTGGAACGACGCTGAATTCCCGGCGCACATCCTGCCCAAGCTTGCGGAACTCCAGCTGAGTACCCCTGCGCAACGCGGCTACAGCCACCTTTTCGCGGGCCTTGTTATTGCGGAAATGACCCGGGTTGACACGTCGATCGCCACTTTTTTCCTGGTGCATCACGACCTTTTTGTGCAGTCGCTGTATGGGTTCGGCTCTGAAGAGCAAAGGGCGCGGCTGCTCCATGACGCCGCTAACCTCCGCACCACGGGGGCCTTCGCCCTGACCGAGCCGCAGCACGGCTCCGATGTGGCCGGCGGAATGGAGACCCGGGCCCGGCGGATCTCCTCCGCGACGGGGGAGGCCGACGACGGCGGCGACAGCTGGGTACTGAACGGCGCAAAGCGGTGGATCGGCAACGGGACGTTCTGTGATTACCTGCTGCTCTGGGCCCGGGACGAATCCGACGACGCCGTCAGGGGCTTCATTGTGGATGCAACACTGCCGGGCGTCACCAGGAGCCGCATCGAGAACAAGATCGCCCTGCGCACGGTTCAGAACGCTGACATTGTTTTCCAGAACGTCAGGGTTGCCGAGGCTGACCGTTTCTCCGGCATCAGCAGTTTCGAAGACACCAAGGAATTGCTGCGCGGTTCCCGGATCATGGTGGCCTGGCAGGCGGTGGGTCAGCAGCTGGCGGCGTTCGACGTCGCCCGTCAATACGCGCTGGACCGCGAACAGTTCGGCAGACCGCTGGCGAAGTTCCAGCTCATCCAGCAGCAACTGGTGACAATGCTCGGCAACGCCGTCGCCAGCCTGGGCATGATGGTGCGGATCGCCCAACTCCAGGAACAGGGCAAGGCGGACATGGCGCAGGTGGCCCTTGCTAAGTCCTATACGAGCGCGAGGATGCGGGAAACCGTTGCCCTGGGGCGTTCCATTCTGGGCGGCAACGGGATTGTCACGGACTACCGGATGGCCAAGATCTTCGCCGACGCCGAAGCCATCTACACCTACGAGGGCTCGTTCGAGATCAATTCGCTCATTGTGGGCCGGGCGGTGACCGGGGTGTCTGCGATCGCCTAGTTGTCCGCCCAGCGGTGCTAGCCGAGGCTTCCCGCCGGAAGCTTCTCGCCTGCTGTCACCTCGACGTCGATCGAATTTCCCCTGACCGGCATGGGGCAGGTGCCGTACGGAGTGAAGGCGCTGGGGTAGTTGATGGCACGGTTGAAGTCGATGACCACGGAGCCGTCGGGGCGTGGGCGCGGGATGAAGACCTTGCGCCATTCATCCGTGGAGATTCCGTTCGTTTCGTCATGGAATGTGACTGTGAGGGCCCCGAGTTTCTCTTCCTCAGCATGGAGGCGGATTTCGTGCGGAATCCCAGGGACCCGGAACACCACTTCCCCCACTGAGCGGTGAACGCCGTCCACTAAGGGATTAGCAGTGGCGATCGGCACGTCCACGGGCTCCGGGTAGGGCTCGAACCTTCCCTGGATTACCCAGCCGGGATCGTAGTCAAAGGTGGGCACGCCGTCGAACTCCGTGAATAAGGGCGAGCGTGAATCACGCGTCCGGATGGCATATTTGTGGGCCCGCCTGACGAGTTCCACCACCACCTGCTTGCCGTCCCCGCCGCCGAACTGCACCCACATCAGCGATTCCTCGTTCGCTAACGAGGCAGAAATTGTGCCGTCAACGGGCTCCCCGGTCTCCACCAGTGTGAGCCGGTCTTTCGCCGCAGCGGTGAGGAACGCCGTCGCGCCTTTGGCTGAGCCTGTACCGTCTGTTGACCAGAGTCCGGGCACAAGCTCGACCCGGGCCGGCCGGTTCTCCAGCCATTGGAAGGACGTTAGCGTCAGCCAGCCGTGTTCGCTGGCGAGGGCCGCATTCCGGCTCTTCCGGAAGCGCTGCCAACGCTCCACTTGGGCATCAGGCGTAGTGCTCATGGTTCCTCACGTTCTGCGGTCGCTGCTGCGTCTGCTCCTGCATGCTCCTGCGTTGGCATCAACAGCAGTCCATCATGGTCCATTCCCCGCTTGCAGGCGTAGGCTCAGGATATGGCGGCGGAGGCGTTTATCACGGTCCTGGTATGCGTGGCTCTGGTGGTGCTGTTTACCCTGGGTGGCATGTCAATGCTGAAACACGGTGTGAATACCAAGGGCGCGGCTGGAACGCTGGGCAGTGCGCTGGGGGTCATTGATCCGTCCACCGGCGCACCCACCTACGCTCCGGGTGCTGCCCGGGAGGAAATGAAACAACACAAGCACGAGGCGCCGTCGTCGGGGAATGGATTGGATCCCTCCACCGTGTACTCGGGAAAGATTTCCCTCCCGGACCCGTCGGGTTCCAGCCGCACTTGAACGCCCTCATCCTCCCGCACCAAGCTGCCCGCTGCGCTGACATTTTCTGAGACAAATTCCCATCACTAAGGGTGCTGCGGGTAACATCCCCTAGGAACAAGTAACCCGGCTCACAGTATCCAGCGCAGTGTACGAGCCAAGTCCGAACCCTTTCCGAACCTCCGAAAGATAGCTTCCATGGCTGACACTGCCTTGAATTCCAGCACCGATTTCGCCAGCACCGACCTGGCTTCCGAACTGCGCGCGGACGTCCGGCGCGTGTCCACCCTCCTGGGCGAATCCCTGGTCCGCCAGCATGGCCCTGAGCTGCTGGACCTTGTTGAGCAGGTCCGGCTCCTGACAAAGGAATCGAAGGAAGCGGCCCGCGGCGGCGCCCAGGCAACAGGCCCGTGGAGCGCGCACGACGTCGTCGCCCAGGTCCGCGAGCTGCTCGGCTCCTTGCCGCTTGAGCAGGCAACAGATCTGGTGCGCGCCTTCGCTTTTTACTTCCACCTCGCCAACGCGGCTGAGCAGGTCCACCGGGTCCGCGGTCTCCGCACTCGGCAGGAGAAGGATGGCTGGCTGGCCAAGGCCGTGGCCGACATCGCTACCCAGGCAGGTCCCGCCGTCCTGCAGACCGTGGTGAATGAGCTCGACGTCCGCCCCATTTTCACGGCCCACCCCACCGAGGCATCCCGTCGGTCAGTGCTGGATAAGATCCGGAGGTTGTCGGACATCCTGGCCGAATCCACGGAGGAAGGAACGTCCGCCCGCCGTCGGCAGGACCGGCAGCTCTCCGAAGTTATCGACCAGATGTGGCAGACCGACGAGCTCCGCCAGGTCCGTCCCACTCCTGTCGACGAGGCCCGGAACGCCATCTACTACCTCAACAGCATCCTCACCGACGCGATGCCGGAAATGCTCACCGATCTTTCCGAGCTCCTGGCCGAACAGGGCGTGACGCTGCCGGCTCAGAACGCGCCCATCCGTTTCGGTTCCTGGATCGGCGGTGACCGCGACGGCAACCCCAACGTGACGGCCTCCGTGACGCGGGAGATCCTCCAACTCCAGAACCAGCACGCCGTCCGGATCAGCATCACCATGATCGACGAGCTGATTTCCATCCTGTCAAACTCCACAGCACTCGCCGGTGCCGACCAGGAACTTCTCGACTCGATCGAGGCGGATCTCGCCAAGCTGCCCGGGCTGGACCGGCGCGTCCTGGAACTCAACGCGCAGGAACCGTACCGGCTCAAGCTGACGTGCATCAAGGCGAAGCTGCTGAACACGGTCAAGCGGGTGGGGGCCGGTTCAGCACACGAGCACGGCAGGGACTACATCTCCACAGCCGAGCTCATCGAAGACTTCGAGCTGCTGGAAAACTCGCTGCGGCACCACTCCGCATCCCTTGCCGCGGATGGTGCGCTCGCGAGGGTCCGCCGAGCCATCTCGTCCTTCGGACTCCACCTCGCCACCCTGGATATCCGCGAACATGCCGATCACCACCATGACGCCGTCGGTCAGCTGATGGACCGCCTCGGGGGACCGGGGATCCGGTACGCCGAACTGAGCCGCCCCGAGCGTTTCGACGTGCTGGGCGCTGAACTTGCCTCCCGCCGTCCGCTGTCCGGTCACCCCATTAAGCTCGACGGCGCCGCCGACGGCACGTACGACGTCTTCCGTGAGATCCGCCGCGCCCTGCGCACTTACGGCCCGGATGTCATCGAGACGTACATCATTTCCATGACCCGTGGAGCCGATGACGTGCTGGCTGCGGCTGTGCTTGCGCGCGAAGCCGGCCTCGTTAGCCTCTTCGGTGAGGCGCCGTACGCCAGGATCGGGTTCGCGCCACTTCTGGAAACAGTTGAAGAGCTCCGGGCCTCGGCCGAAATCGTGGACCAACTGCTCTCCAACGCGTCGTACCGGGAACTGGTCCGGCTGCGCGGGGATATCCAGGAAATCATGCTGGGATACTCGGACTCCAACAAGGAATCCGGCGTGATGACCAGCCAGTGGGAGATCCACAAGACCCAGCGGAAGCTGCGTGATGTTGCCGCCAAGCACGGTGTCCGCGTGCGTCTTTTCCACGGCCGCGGAGGTTCCGTTGGTCGTGGCGGCGGGCCTACTTACGATGCCATCATGGCCCAGCCCAACGGGGTGCTGGAAGGCGAAATCAAGTTCACCGAGCAGGGCGAGGTCATCTCGGACAAGTACTCACTGCCAGAACTGGCACGGGAGAACCTCGAACTTTCCCTGGCCGCGGTGATGCAAGGCTCAGCTCTGCACCGCAGCCCTCGCACGTCCGATGATGAGCGTGTTCGCTACGGCCACGTTATGGAGATCATTTCCGACGCCGCATTTGACCAGTACCGGACGCTTATTGATGATCCTGACCTGCCGGCCTACTTCCTGGCATCCACGCCGGTGGAGCAGCTCGGCTCGCTGAACATCGGCTCCCGCCCGTCCAAGCGCCCGGATTCCGGTGCCGGGCTGGGTGGCCTGCGTGCCATTCCGTGGGTGTTCGGCTGGACCCAGTCACGGCAGATCGTGCCGGGCTGGTTCGGCGTCGGCTCCGGGCTGAAAGCCGCGCGGGAAGCCGGCCATGCAGACGAGCTGGTTGAAATGATGGACCGCTGGCACTTCTTCCGCTCGGTCCTGTCCAACGTGGAAATGACGCTGGCCAAGACTGATCTGGACATCGCCGGCTACTACGTTTCCTCCCTGGTCCCTGAAGACCTGCACCACCTGTTCCGCACCATCCGGGCGGAGTACGAGCTCACGGTCACCGAGATCCAGAACCTCACCGGCGAAAACGTCCTGCTCGACGCCCAGCCCACGTTGAAGCGGTCCCTGGAAATCCGCGACCAGTACCTTGACCCCATCAGCTACCTTCAGGTGGAGCTGCTGCGCCGCATCCGGGCCGAGGCCACAGAGGGCATTTCCGGCGCCGAGATCGACGAGCGCCTCCAGCGGGCAATGCTCATCACGGTCAACGGTGTGGCGGCAGGGCTCCGCAACACCGGCTAGGCCCCTTGCCTCCACCTCCTCCTGCTCCTCCTCCTGCCCCGACGCTCCTTCACCTTTCGCAGGTTTCTCAGCAACGCTCGCTCATGTTTCGCGGGTTGTTGGGTGATGCTCCCTCACGTTTCGCGGGTTTTGGGTGACGCTCGCTCATGTTTCGCGGGTTGTTGGGTGACCCTCGCTCACATCCTGCACCCAATTCCACCGACCTCACGAAAGGTGAGGGAGGGTTGGGGTTTTGGGGGCGAAAGGTGAGGGAGCGTTAGGGTGGGGTTTATGCCGTCGTTCCAGACCAGACTCAAGATCACGGGGCTGCGGCCTGGTAACCCACCGGAAGCGGTGATGGCGGCGGCAGTTGAAGCCCTGGAGACGCACCATCACGTCGAATCCAACCAGCTGAACATCGCTGGTGGCGTGCCGCAGCTGAACCTCCGCTTTCTCGTGGACGCGACGGAGTACAACGGTGAGAACAGTCAGGCGAGATTGTCGGCGTCGATGATGCGCGACGCCGTCGAACGGGTTGCGATGACGGGCTCCCTGCAGGTGCTTCGCCGGAACCGAGGACGCTGGGCGCCGATTTAGGTTATGCCAGTCAGGACGGGCTGGGATCTGCTTCAGGTTCCTCCACGGGGGAGCGGCTGCCTCGGCGGCGGGTGGCGATCATGCCCACAATCGCGCCGATGACCAGGCCAACCGCGACGCCGATCAGTGAACTCGCCCAAAACGGTAAACCAGTGGCGGTGCCCGTGAAATAGCCGAGGCCCACGAGCCAGACGGCCCAAAGGACGGCGCCGATTCCGGCGCAAAGATTGAAGGAGCGCGTGGTGACGTCGGCAATCCCGGCGGCTGCCGACGTCGCCAGCCGGCCCCCCGGGATAAACCTGACGCCGATGATGGCACCGTAAGTGGAGGAACGCCCGGCCTTCGCAATGGCGTCATGCATGCCCTGGTGGACCTTCCGCCCCCACGACCATCTGTCCAGCACATGACTGAGCCGGCGTTTGAAGAGCTGAAAGACCACAACATCGCCGATCCAGGAGGAGAAGGCGGCTACCAGTCCCACCAGGAAAACGTTGGCGCGCCCGTCGGCCGAGAGTGCTCCGCCGGTGATCACCACCATCTCGGACGGGACGAGGGGGAATACCGCATCGGCCAAGACCATGGGAATGAGCCAGAAATAGATCGCGGCTCCCCAGCTGTCCGCATTGCCGATGTCCATGGCCACAAAATACCGTACTTGCCGCGGGTTGGTTCCGTGCCGTCCGGAGTTCGGGCGTCACGCTTCCTGGATGGCGGTGGGCAGTTGAGCTTTTGCGCCGCTATGGCTCAGGTGCTTGCCGGCCCGGAAATACCAGTAGGGCCAGGCAACCCATGCGGCTGCCCCCAAGGCGATCCCTGCACTGCCGACAGTCCAACGCAACCACTCAGGCGCAGCTTCCGTGAAGGCGACAGCCGACAACGGGAGGGCAGCCAGCATCGCTCCGCCGATGAACACTCCGAGCTTGGCCAGGCTGCTTGGATACCCATTCATCCTGAGCAGCCTCCGATGGGCAAGGAAGAACCACGCACCCTGAATCATAATCGCCGTCACGGAGATACTTGTTGAGGTGGCGAAATCCAGCTGGTCGAAAACCAGCAGGAAGGAGCTGGCTGAGCCCGCCACGCATGCAGTCACAACGGCCCACTTACCGATCTGCGTCCAAAGCGAGGGGTCCAGGCGGCGATGCACTTGAAGAATGACGGGAATGACCACAAGGTTGAAGAGGCCACCGGTGAAATCATTCATTGTGCCAAAAATGAAAGGGCCGTTCTTGGGCACTTCTATAGCGAACATCAGCCCGAGTGTCGCAACGCCGACGACGCCAAGTCCTGCGGCAGCGTAGGCATATTTGGCCGCCATCCGGTCACCGGGAATTTCCCTCGGGAGGTCCATGATGGGTCCTTTCACCTCATGAGACCCAAGCGGCGTAGGACCGCCACCTCGAAGGCAATTCTATGCCTGCTCGCGGCTCTCCGGCAGGGCCTGCCTGCCTTCCGTTGGACGTAAATGCCAGACTTAAGCCATGCGCATCGAGATCCTTGAAGGCGACATCACCACCCGCCCCGTGGAGGCCATAGTCAACGCAGCCAACTCGTCATTGCTCGGCGGAGGCGGAGTGGACGGCGCCATTCACCGTGCGGCCGGTCCCGACTTGTTGGAGGCATGCCGCGAGATCCGGGTAACCCTCCTGCCCGGAGGGCTCCCGGTGGGCGGAGCGGTGGTAACCCCCGGATTCCGCCTCCCAGCGCGCTGGGTTATCCACACCGTGGGACCCAACCGGCATGTGGGAGAGACGGATCCGATGCTGCTGAGATCGTGTTTCAGGGAGAGCCTTCGGGCCGCGGATTCCCTGGGAGCTCAATCCATCGCCTTTCCCGCCATCAGTGCGGGAGTTTACGGCTGGGATGCGGGGGAGGTTGCGAAAGCCGCGTCGGCAGCCTTGGATAATTTCGCCGGGGAGACGCCTGCAAGCTCACTTGAGCTCGTTGAGTTCGTGCTCTTCAGCGCCTCGACGGCGGATTCGTTCCGGCGCGTTTTTGACTAGCTCAGGGGTGTGCGGGGGATGTGTGCGAGGGACATCGGGGCACAGCTGAGGACCGACGTCGGCGGAACGCTAGGCAACAGCGGGAGCATGGCTGAGTTGCAGCCTGCTGCGGTACTCCACGGGTTCCTTGGTGATGGGGTCCACGAACCGCACGCCGCGTGCCAACAACTGCAAGGGCCTGTTGTAATCGTCCGGGGCTTTGTCCAACAGGTCAGGGTAGAAGGCGTCGTTAAGGATGCCGAGCCCCAGCGAGGCCATGTGCACCCGGAGCTGGTGGGTCTTGCCTGAATGCGGTTCCAGGCGGTAGAGCGCGCGATGCCGGCCGCCGTCGTCGTACGTTGTGATCCTTTCAATGCGGGTTTCCGCATTCGGTTCACCCTCGATGACTTCAGCCAGCAGGTAGCTGCGGGACTTGGTCATGCGGTTTCGCACCACGACCGGGTACTCGACGGCGGCGTACCCGGCGGCGGGCTCAGCTGCGGCCACGCACTCGTACTCCTTCTGCAGCTGGCGCTTCTCGAACAGCACTTGGTACTTTCCGCGGGTCTCAGGATTGGTAGAGAGGAGCAGAAGACCGGCCGTCATCCTGTCCAGGCGGTGCATGGGAATCAGGTCGGGGAGGTTGAGCTGGTTGCGGAGCCGCACGAGGGCCGATTCCTGGATGTAGGTGCCGCCAGGAGTTGTGGGGAGGAAATGCGGCTTGTCCACTACGAGGAGGTGCTCGTCGTGATGCAGGATGTTCAGTTCCACAGGGATGCGCGTTTCCGGCGGCAACGTCCTGTAGTACCAGATGAAGGTGTGGTCCTCGAGTTTTGTGGTCCGGTTAAGGGGGATTCCGCCTTCTCCCACAATCTCCCCGGCGTCGAACCGGTCCTCAATTCCCTGCGGATCAATGTGCCCCCAACGGTGCATCATGTAATCCATTGCCGTTGTCCACGGGCCCTCGACCGGCAGGCGCAGGCGGGTCGCATTCACGCCGTCGCGTACGGGGAGGGGGGATTGCATCACGGGTCCATTCTACTTGGGCCCTGGGATGGCGAATTCGCCGGAAACCGTCCCAGCCGCCGGAACCTTCCGGCGACCTCGGCTGGTTCCCGCGAACTCGGCGCCGACAGGAAAATAGTTCTTGACAAGTAAAGTTGTCGGTAACCATACTTTAAGCATGTTGGACATCGAAGTGATCGAGGATCCGGCCGCCGCCGAAGCGTCGCTGGACCCCATCCGCACCCGCATCCTCCAAGAGTTGGCGGACCCGGGCTCGGCCACGCAACTGGCAGCCAAGGTAGGCCTCCCGCGCCAGAAGGTGAACTACCATCTCAAGGCGCTTGAGCGGCACGGGCTGGTGCAACTTGTGGAGGAGCGGCGCAAAGGCAACGTCACGGAGCGCGTGCTTCAGGCGACGGCGGCGTCGTACCTGATCTCGCCGGTGGCGCTTGCGTCGGTAGCTCCCGATCCTCACCGGTTCTCGGACCGGTTCTCCGCCTTCTGGCTGCTGGCGCTCGCCGGCCGCACAGTCCAGGAGATGGGGAAGCTGATTGCCGGGGCTGCTGCAGCCAGGCAGAAACTCGCCACGTTCGCCATCGACGGCGAGATCACCTTCCGGACCGCGGCAGATCGCGCCGCTTTCGCGGAGGAGCTCGGCGTTGCTGTGACACAACTCGTAGATAAATATCACGACGGCGGGTCCGGCACCGAAGGGTCCGGGGGACGCAAGCACAGGCTCGTCGTCGCCCTCCACCCGACACTCAAACCATCGAAAAACCCATCCACAACCCCAGCCAAGGAGCAGGGCAATGACTGACAACAACCGTGAATTCGAGATCGTCGTCGATACCGAGCTGCCCGGAACGCCGGAGCAGGTCTGGGAAGCCGTCACCAAGGACACGCCCGCCTGGATGTTCCCGACGGACCAGTGGCCGGCCGTCAGGACAGTGGACGACTATCCCCGCCACCTGGTCACCCGCATGGACGGTCCGGACGGCTGGTTCAACCAGTTGGAGCACGTTCTGGAACCGGTGGAGGGCGGACGGGCCAAGCTTCACTATGTGCACAGCGGCATCTTCACGGACGACTGGGACCAGCAGTACGACGGCGCGAGCAAGCACACCGAGTTCTACCTCCACACCCTCGGCCAGTACCTGAAGTATTTCAATGGGAAGCCCGTCGCGTTCGCTGACATCCAGGCACCCGCCTCTTCACAGGAGTCGCAGGGATTTATTCGGCTCAAGGAATCACTCGGAGTTGGGGACGCCGTTCAGGGGCAGTCCGTGGAGTTGGAGCTCGACGGCGTCGGGCGGCTTTCCGGCGAACTGGACTTCTCCAATGAGCACTTCCTGGGGCTTCGCACATCCGAGGCCATGTACCGGTTCTTCGGCCGCAACTCGTTCGGCGCCCCGGTGGGGATGACAGTCCATGATTTCAGTGGGAAGACGAGCTCAGAGGAGATTGCGGCGGCGTGGGGCGGCTTCCTCCAGAGGGTGTACGTCTAGCTGCGTGGGCCACGAGGACGCGCATACGGTTTGGCGACGCGGATATGGACCGAGGACACCCTGATTCGGGTGTCCTCGGTCCGTTTGCGTGTCCAGCAGGCATATCCGTGTCCCGGCCAGTTTGCGCGTCCGGGGCCGGCCCTAGGCGATGGCCGATTGCCTGGGTTCCTTCAGGGTTCGCCGGAGCTGCGGGGCGGCATTGAGCCGGTCCTGGGCTAAACGCAGTGCATGGACCGCGGTTTCGAGCTGTGCAGGCGGGAGGGTAAAGGGGACACGCAGGTAGTGCTCGAAGGCTCCACCAACGCCGAACCGTGGCCCGGCAGCGAGCCTGATGCCGAAGTCAGGAGCGATCACTGTCAGGGCTGTGCTGGCTGGGGTGGGCAGCCGGCACCAGACGGAGAGGCCGCCACTCGGCCGCTCCACCTGCCACTGCGGGAGGTGCTCCTGAAGGAGTTCCAGCAGCACCGACCGGTTGTTCCGCAAAGCTGAGAGCCGGCCAAACAAGGGTTCAGTCAGCGAGCGGACCAGATGCGCCGAAGCCAGCTGCTCCACCACCGGGCCGCCGAGGTCAAGGGTGCTCCTTGCGGCGGCAAACTTCTGGATCAAGGTCCTGTCTGCGCGGATCCATCCTGAACGCAAACCGGCCCAGTGGGATTTGCTGAGTGATCCGATGGAAACGACGGCGGAGCTGAACCCGGCCACGGGGGTGGTGACCACGCCATCGAGATTCAGTTCCCGCAGCGTTTCATCCACCACCAGAACGGTGCCGGACGCTGCTGCCGCCTTCACCAGTTGGCGTCGTTGGGAATCCGGCATGAGCCTGCCGGTGGGGTTGTGGAAATCAGCGACGACGTAGGCCATCTTGGGGCGCAGCTGCATCATGGTGGAACTCAGGGCATCGAGGTCGCAGCCCAAACCGCCAGCAGAAGGCAAGGGAACGGGAACCGGGCGGCAGCCGGCGGCACGAATAGCGTCAAGGGCGTTGGGGTACGTGGGCTGCTCCACGAGTACCCGGTCCTGCCGGCCTGCCAAGGTGCGCAACACAATGTTCAGGGCGTGCTGGGCTCCGGATGTGACCAGGATTTGCTCTTCATCAGTGGGAACACCTGCCCTGCTGTAGTGGGCTGCTATGGCCTGGCGGAGAGCCGACACGCCCAGGGTGTCATACCCAAACCCCGGCAGCAGCGCAGGCAATTCAGTGATTGCTGCCGCGAACGCCCGGTGGACCACCTCGCCACTGGCCGGCAGCGAGGCGTAAGCGAGGTCAAGAAGCCCCTCAGGTACCGCCAGGCCGGGGCTGGCGGTTAAGGCCCCGGCGGCCCCTGCCGGATTCTCACCCGGAAGTGTGCGTTGCGGGATACATGTGCGGCCGCGGCTGCCTTGCCGGCTGCTGAGGAATCCCTGGTCCCGCAGGCTTCCATAAGCGGCGGTGACCGTAGTCCTGCTGATATCCAAAGTGGATGCCAAGGTCCGCTCACTCGGAAGGGCCACGTCAAGCGGCACCCTCCCGTCCAGGATCAGGAGGCGGACGACGTCGGCCAGTTCGCGATAGGCGGGCGCGGCACCAAGGTTCCACTCACCGAGGAGACGCGACAGCGCACTGGGGTTCAAGGAGCCAGCCATAAGGCCAGTATTGCAGACTGGCTATGGATTACAAGGCCAGTTGTGGAGAACATGGTTCAGTGATGACACGACGATTGACTCAGCTTTTTATTGGCCTTGCCTTGTACGGATTCTCCCTGTCCATGTTTATCCGGGCAGCTCTCGGCTTGGACCCTTGGGACGTTTTCCACCAAGGCCTTGCCGGCAAGGTGGGCTGGAGCATCGGCATGGTGGTTGTGGTGGTGAGCTTCCTTGTACTGCTCCTGTGGATTCCGCTCCGGCAGCGGCCTGGGATCGGCACGCTCAGCAATGCAGTGCTGGTGGGCGTATTTGCCGACGTCGGATTACTCCTGATCCCGGAGTTCTCCCACCTTGGCGGGCAGATCGCGCTGCTGGTGGGCGCGGTGCTCCTGAATGGGATCGCCTCCGCCTGCTACATCGGTGCACGCCTCGGCCCAGGGCCCAGGGACGGGCTGATGACAGGCCTGGCCCGCAGGACCGGCTGGTCAGTTCGCCTGTCAAGGACGGGGATCGAAGTTGTGGTGCTGGCGGCCGGGTGGTTGCTGGGCGGTTCCATCGGCGTGGGCACGGTAGTTTACGCATTGGCGATCGGGCCGCTGGTGCAGCTTCTCCTGCCGAAGTTCATGGTTCCCGAATTTCCGGCGGTGGCACTGGATGCCGTGGACGACGAGGAGCAGATGCCCGTCCAGGCTGCCTGAGTCCCGCAGGATCCCGGTGCCGCAGTGCCACAGTACTCATGGTCAGGAGGCTGCGGGCTCCGGCTGGCACTCTGGGCAGAAGTAGATGTCCCGTTCCTCGATGGCGCTGCTTCTTCCTTGGGCACTGTTCCCAAGGACGCCGTACCGGATGGGCGCCCCGCAGCGCAGGCAGGGCCGGTGTTCCCGGCCGTACACCCAGTAGCCGGGACGCCCTCCACTGCGGCCTACGGGTTTTCCCTGTGGTCTCATCACGGTGGTGCGGCGGGCAGACCCGATGTTGGCTTCCAGCAATTGCTTGGCGTCCTCAAGGAGGGCGGGAAGGTCGGCTACTGCGGAGACGGGCGCAGCCGGGTGGATGCGCGAGAGGAAGCAGACTTCACAGCGGTAAATGTTCCCGATGCCGGCGAGGTTCCGCTGGTCAAGGAGCGCCACTCCGATGGGTACCTCAGGGCGGGTGAGTATGCGGCGCTGGGCCTCGTCAGTGTCCCAGTCAGGGCCCAGGAGGTCCGGTCCCAGGTGACCCACCACAGAGTCCTCGTCCGCGGTTTTGACCACCTCCAGTATTCCCAGGGAGAACCCGACGGCGTCTGCCGCAGCCGTGCGCAGAACGCATCTGGCCGTGAACCCCGGTTTGCGCCACCGGCCGCCTGGCGGGTACACCTGCCAGGCGCCCTCCATCTTGAGGTGGGAATGGATGGTGAGCCGTTCCTGCGCGGGACCCTGAAGCCTCATGAGTAAATGTTTGCCACGGGGCACCACCTCGCTGACCGTCCACCCGTCGAGCTTGAGCGTAGCGAAGCGCGGCACCCGGAAGTCAGAGGACAGGAGTTGCTGGCCAGCCAAGGCGGAGTGCAATTGTGCAGCCGCCCGCCACACTGAATCACCCTCGGGCACGGATCCTCCCCTCAGGCACGGATCCTCAGTCCCTTAGGGGTGGTGTAGGCGCCGGCCTGGGTCAGCGCAACGGCGGCCGGGGTCTCCCGAATGTCGTGGCCGTTGACCTTCTCCATCACTAGCTTGTCCACGGCGCCGCGGCGTACCACTCCCACCAACGCCGCTGCGGCAGAGGCCAGGATCGCGGTGTCCTCGCTGAAGGCGAGCAGGGTCTTGCCGCCGCGTTCCACGTAAAACACCAGTGCGCCGTCGACCATCACCACCAGGGCTCCCGACTTCCGTCCCGGGCGGTGGCCGCTGCCGGCTTCAACACTAAGTACCGGCCACGGAAGAGCCGCGCCGTAGGGATTGGCAGGATCGGTGGCTGCAAGGGCCAAGGCAATGGGTTCTGCTTTGGCCAGTTGAGAGTCCTCGGCGAACGAGCGGAGCCGGTCCACTGTGGCCGGGACTGCGAACTGGGCAGCCCCAAGGTGCTCGATGAAGTAGCCGCGCCGGCAACGTCCCGCCTCCTCCAGCCTCGCCAGGACTTTATACATCAGTCCGAAGCCACCCAAGATGTTTTCGGCCATGACCGAACCGCGCGTGACCACTCCGTACCTGTCCAGCAGGAGCTCGGCGCTGGCCCGGGCATGAATGGTGGGGTCAAGTTCCGGTGCCGGCAGCGCCGACCAGCGCCCGGCGGCCAGAGGGGGAGTGGGCGCTGCATTGCCAAGCGACCCATACCTACCGCCGGTCAGCCCCGGAGATCCAAGCAGCCCGGTTCCATGGGCCCGGCCCAGGCGGCTCATCCTCGGAGCGCGGGCACGTGGCGCCCGGGCTACCTGCCTGTGGGCGGTATGGCCACCGGCGATCAAAGCACGCACCGGAGCGAAGGTATCACCGGTGACCCGGCCCGCCCAAGCCAAATCCCAGAGTACGGTGACCACATCGGAATCGCTTAAGACCGAATCCATTCCGCCTGCGATGTCCGTCAGCTGACGGAAGAAGTAGCCGCCGCCGTTGTTCTGGAGGTGTTCGAGCAGGCGGAGCTGGGCGTCGCCGGGTTGGTAGTCAGGGTTCGGATTCAGTGTCAGCTCCGCAGAATCTGCCACATGGAGGCTCACCCAGCCGTCGTTGCCGGGCAGCGCCCCTGCCCCGGACCAGAGGACTTCCCCGGCAGCCATGAGCTCGTCAAGCATCGCCGGCTGGTAATCGGCGACGCGGCCTGCCAGAACCAGTGGCTCCCAGGCCGAGGCGGGGATAGGCACACCGGACAGCTGATCAACTGCAGTGATGATCCCGTCCAGACCGCGCAGCACGGACTGGCCACGCCTGCCACCCGGCGTCAGCACATTCTGCCAGGCGGGAAGGAACCTGCCGTAGGCTGTGCCATCGACGGGCTCCACTTCCGCGCGGAGTGCAGCCAAGGACCTGCGGCGGAGCTTGCGGAGGACTTCGGCGTCGCACCACTCACTCGTGCCGGCCAGCGCAGCGGACACCGAAGCAGGCGAAGCCAACGGAGGTGAGGGTGCCGAGGCCGCCCCGGAAAAAGCTTCCTCGGGAGGAACGTCCGGCTTCTCCTCAGGTGCAACATGGGGACGGAACTCCCCTTCAACCACGCGCCCGTCCGCCGCCAGACGCTTTAGGGCGGAATTGACGACGGCGACGCCAAGTCCCAGCCGGTTGGCCGCTTCGGCAGAGGTGAACGGCCCATGCGTTCTGGCGTAGCGGGACACAAGGTCTCCCAACGGGTCGGCCACGGGTTCGATGAAGGCCAGGGGGACACCCATGGGGAGTGGCACGCCGAGAGCATCCCGCAATCTGGCGGCGTCTTCCACTGCCGCGAAGCGTTCGCCGCCGCCGATGTTGACTTTGAGAGCCCGGTTGGCGCGCTGCAGGGCGGCAAGGTGCACGGCTGCGTCGGCTGGTGTGGCATGCGCGCCGGCTGAGTCGAGGCGGAAGGAGACTTCCTCAGGCGTGAGAGGGCCGAGGAGCCGAAGCAGGTCGGCCACACCCTCCATTCCCCGGACCCGCCGATCAGATGCAAGGCGCTGGAGTTCCCGCTCGGTCGCCTCAATGACCTTGGGGTCCAGGAGTTCCCGGAGTTCCACCCGGCCCAGGAGCTCGTTGAGGAGCGTGGAGTCCAGCGCGAGCGCCGCTGCCCGGCGTTCGGCGAGCGGGGAATCACCCTCGTAAAGGAACTGGGCAACGTACCCAAAAAGCAGGGACTTGGCGAACGGTGACGGCTGCTGGGTAGTGGTCTCGACGATCCTGAGTTCGCGGCGTTCAACCGATGCTGCGATGTCCTTGAGGGCCGGGAGGTCATAGACGTCCTGGAGACACTCACGGACGGTCTCCAGGACGATCGGAAACGACGGGTATTTCCGGGCGACATCGAGCAGCTGGGCCGATCTTTGCCGTTGCTGCCAGAGCGGCTGTCTCTTTCCGGGATTCTGCCGGGGGAGCAGCAGGGCACGAGCCGAGCATTCCCTGAACCGCGAGGCAAAGAGGGCGCTGCCGCCTACCTCGGCCGTCACGATCTGTTCCAGTTCCTCCGGATCGAACAGGAAGAGTTCGGCCCCCGGAGGCTCGTCTTCCATCATGGGCACCCGGAGCACAATTCCGTCGTCAGCAGCCATGGCAGATCCGTCCAGCCCGTAGCGTTGCTGGAGCCGCTGCCCGACGGCCAGGGCCCAGGGGGCGTGGACGGGCATACCGAAGGGACTGTGCAGAATGACTCTCCAGTCGCCCAGTTCGTCGTGGAACCGCTCCACTACCAGCGTTGTGTCGCTGGGCACCACTTCGGTGGCCTGCCGCTGCTCAGCGAGGTACTGCAGAAGATTGTTGGCCGCGAAGTCGTCAAGCCCGCTGGCTTTGCACCGCTCAGTGGCAGGCCCGACGTCGGACGCGGAGAGCTCACGGACGAACGCGCCCAGCGCGCGGCCCAGATCAACCGGGCGGCCCAGGGAGTCGCCCTTCCAGAAGGGGAGCTTTCCGGGCTGGCCAAAAGCCGGTGAAACCAGGACACGGTCGTGCGTGATGTCCTCGATTTTCCAGCTGGTGGCACCGAGCGCGAAGATGTCGCCAACGCGGGACTCATAGACCATTTCCTCATCGAGCTCACCCACGCGGCGGCCGCCCTTGGCCGCTGAGCCCGCTGGCGCCGGGCTTCCTGGGGCGGAAGAGGCAGAGGAACCGGAGGAGCCCGTCCCCTCCACTTCGGTTCCGATGATGTAGACGCCAAACAGCCCCCGGTCCGGAATGGTGCCGCCGGACGTCACTGCCAGGCGCTGGGCGCCGGGGCGCCCCTCGATGGTGCCGGCGTTTCGGTCCCAGATGATCCGCGGACGGAGCTCAGCGAACTCGTCGGAAGGATACCGGCCGGCCAGCAGATCCAGCGTGGCCTCGAAAGCTGACCGCGGCAGGCTCGAGAAGGGAGCGGAACGACGGACGGTCGAAAACCACTCCTCGACGTCGATGCTGCCGAGGGCAGTGGCAGCAACCGTCTGTTGGGCCAGGATATCCAGGGGGTTGGCAGGCACACTAAGGCGTTCGATCTTGCCCCCGAGCATCCGCTCAACGGTGATGGCTGTGTGGACGAGATCGGCACGGTGTTTCGGGAACAGGACGCCCTGGGAGATTTCACCGACCTGGTGCCCGGCACGGCCAACACGCTGGAGGCCGCTGGCCACGGAGGGCGGAGACTCCACCTGCACCACCAGATCAACGGCGCCCATATCGATGCCGAGTTCCAGGGATGACGTAGCCACTACGCAGCGGAGCCGTCCAGACTTGAGGTCGTCTTCGATGAGGGCGCGCTGGTCCTTGGATACAGACCCGTGATGGGCCCTGGCCAGGACAGGATCGGCACCCGAGGTGCTGCCGGCCTGGGCCATCATGTGGGCCGGGGTGGCGGTGGAAGTAGGGGTAGCAGCGGAATTAGGCGCGCCCGCCGCAAGGGAGGCCGGGCCTGCGGAAGGGGATGAAGAAGAGGACGGGGCCGGGGCATCGAAAATTGTGGGCGCGCCCTCCCATCCTCCGCCGGCAGCTAACAGTTGGCGCTCAGCGTGGATCTCGTTAAGCCGGGCGGTGAGCCGTTCAGCCAGCCGCCGGGAGTTGGCGAACACGATAGTGGACTGGTTGGCCAGCACCAGGTCCACGATCTTTTCCTCGACGTGCGGCCAGATGGAGGCCTGCGGCTGGAGTCCGGAAGCCGGGCCTGAATCAAAGGCCCCTGCGGCCCCGGGCAGATCCGACATGTCCTCCACCGGAACGGAGACGGTGAGGTCCCAGTTCTTTTTCGACGGAGGCGCCACAATCTCGCAGGGTGCCGAACCTGCCAGGAACTGTGCCACAAGCTCCCTGGGCTCCACGGTTGCAGAGAGCCCGATCCGCTGGGCGGGCTTGGGCAGAAGTGCATCAAGGCGTTCCAGTGAGACAGCAAGATGGGCTCCGCGTTTGGTTCCGGCCACCGCGTGGACCTCGTCGACGATGATGGTGTCCACCTCAGCCAGGGTTTCCCGCGCCCGGGACGTCAGCATGAGGAAGAGCGATTCCGGCGTGGTGATCAGGATGTCAGGAGGATTGGTCAGCAATGCGCGCCGGTCCGCCGTCGTGGTGTCTCCTGAGCGGACCCCCACCGTGATCAGCGGGGCAGGCAGCCCCAGCTTTTTTGCTGTCTGTGTGATGCCGATCAGGGGCGCACGGAGGTTGCGTTCGACGTCGACGCCAAGGGCCTTGAGTGGGGAAATGTACAGGACCCGTGTTTTCCGCTTCAGGGCCTTGATCCTTCTGCCTTTTCCCCGCGAGCCCTCCCCGCCGGGCGCAACGGCTTCAACCGCAGAAGCATCCTCCGGGGGAGTCTCAGTCAGGACCCTGTCAGCAGCAAGGAGCCGGTCCAGGGCCCAGAGGAACGCGGCGAGAGTCTTCCCGGATCCTGTGGGAGCCACCACCAAGGCGTGGGAACCTGAGGAAATGGCGTTCCAGGCGCCCTCCTGAGCGGGAGTGGGCGTAGAAAAGGCACCCAGGAACCACTCCCGGGTGGACTGGCTGAACCGTTCCATGGTTCCGGCCCGCCTGTTCCCATGGATCCCCTGGTTCTCCCGATTCCCCTGCCCGGCTTCCTGACCCTCCATTTCTCCATCATGCCTTAAGGCACTGACAGGAATGCCAGCTCAATCAAGCTTTGCCAAAGGATGCGTAGCTGGACCTTCAAGCACGTCGCCCTCGTTGGTAAAACGTGAACCGTGCAGCGGGCAATCCCAGGATTTTTCGGCGTCGTTCCAGCGCACAATTCCACCCATGTGCGTGCACACCGCAGAAAGCTTGCACGCGCTGCCGCTCACCGTGGAGGTCGCGACCGGCTTGCGGCCTTGCCGGGACACCACTCCGCGTCCTTCGGCTGGAACCTGGCTGGTTTCGTCGAGCCGTTTCAGCCCGACTTTGCTCCAGTCCTTGAAAACAGTCGCAGCGACGTCGGCATTAAGGGACGCGGCTGATGCAGCACCGGGGGGAGAAGTAACCTTGTGGTGGATGGTGTCGGCCCAGGGAATCTGGCCGCCAAGGATATCCGCCGATATTCCCAAGGCCGCCGCAACAGCATTCGTCATGCCCCATTTGTTGTAGCCGGTGCCAAGGAAAATCCTGCCGCTGCCCCGGGGCATCTTGCCGAAGAAGGGCATCAGGTTCACTGGCTGATAGTCCTGGGCAGACCAGGTATGCGTTGTTTCCGCTCCCGGATAGTGGCCTTGGGCCCACTCCACGAGTCCGTCCAGGTGCGCCTTGGCGGACTGCATGCGGCCTCCAGCGTGGCCGTTTCCGCCGACCAGGAGAAGCCGCTCGCCATCGAGAGGGTAATTGCGCAAGGAGCGTGTGGGCTGCTCAACGGAGATATACATGCCGTTGGGCGGTGTCATCGATCCGGGCAGCCGGAGGGCTGCTGCGTAGGAGCGCCCCGGCTTGAGTTTGGCGAAGTAGAGCCCCCGGTCCAGAACCGGCGTACCCGTGGCCAGAACCAGTTCCTCGGCCCGGACCTTTCCGCGGGTGGTTTCGATGTCGAGTGGCCCCGTGCCCTGGGCCCCTGTCAGCCGGACGCCCGAGACAATTTTTCCGCCGTGCCTCCGGACATCAGCGATCAACGTATCCAACACGTCGATGGGGTGAATCTGTGCCTGATCGGCCAAAGCAACTGCACCCCTGACGGGATACGGAAGGCCGGGATCCTTGGTGTAGTCCACGTCCAGGCCGGCAGCAAGAGCGACTGTGAATTCCTCGCGCAGTTTCTCGACCCCATCAAGGGTTGCTGCATAGGTGTAGGCATCCCTGGTCTGGTAAGTGACGTTGTTCGAGTCCAAGTACCGCAGGAGCCAGGCCTGGCCTTCGCGGTTGGCTTCGACGTAGGCATCGACCAGCTTTTGGGAGTATTGGCCCCGAAGCTGGGATAGCACAGTGCCTTGCAGGAGAGTTACTTTCGCCGTCGTATTTCCCGTGGTGACCGCGCCCGGAGTGCGTGCCTCCAGGACGACAACGTTTTTCCCGGATCGGGCCAGAAGGAGCGCGGTGACGAGGCCGGTCAGTCCGGCGCCTGCAATTGCCGTGTCATAGGAAGTTCCCGGCAGAAACTCGTCGCTTTTGAAAGTGTCCGGGCGGTCCAGCCACAGTGAAGTCATCGGTTCACGCCTGCCTCTCGGCTCGTGCCCCGATTTCCTTCAGCGGGGCGTCGGAAGATTTCATAAGTATACTTACCATGTACCTGTGAAGGAACAGCCGCCAAGGAGCAGGAGCGCAACCATGAACGCAGTCCACGTTTCCGGCCGGAGCACTAGCAAGCGGACTGCGCTTCAGAAATCCGCTCTGGCTGCTGGTATCTTATTTGTCCTGATGGGAGGCTTGGGGTTCGTTCCCGGGATCACCAGCGGCACTGACACGATGGCGTTTTGGGGGCATCATTCCGGCGCGCTGCTCTTCGGTGTCTTCCAGGTTTCAGTGCTGCACAACCTGGTGCACCTTGCCACAGGAGTTGTTGGATTGTTCATGGCGCGGCTGGCCATGCAGGCCCGTACCTTCCTCATCGGCGCGGGAGTGGCTTATCTGGTGTTGTGGATTTTCGGGCTGATCATTCCCCATGACTCCCCCCTCAACGTGGTGCCGTTTAGCAGCGCCGATAATTGGCTGCATGTGGCATTCGGCCTGGGCCTGATCGGGTTGGGCGTGGCTTTTGCCCGCGATGCCGTGAGTCCGCCGAAAACGGCAGACGCTTCGGCCGACGCTTCCGCCGACGCCATATCTGACGCCTCCCCTGGCGATTTAACCGCTTGATGAACCGGCTGAGTCCAGCTCAAACACCGGTAAGTGGACGGTGCTACTGGGCCCGGAAGGCTCCCACACTGAGCAACGTGACCGCGGCATTGCTGCACGCATCTGTGGGCTGCGGGATAAAAAGGGAGGCCTTGTCTTCGGGAGGATAAATCCGGTAGCCGGCTGCCGGCGTGAGCGTGCAGTCCTGGAAATTTCCGGCCTGGGAATAGCGCAAAGGCGCCGTTCCCGCTGCACCCGGCGCCAGCACGACGTCGGCTGCCGGCGTGGACTCGTCCCTTGTGGCCGGCGCCCCGATCGGCTCGCCACCCGCGTCCGCCGTCAGCGAGACGCCGGGAAAACCCCGAAGTATGCAAGGGGTTGAGCCTGAGTTGGTGAGCACCAGCTGCATATTGATGCTGCCGGCTGCCCCTCCGCCTGATGAATCCGTGCTGGCCGTGAGGTTCGAGGCCTGGCACAGCGGCGTTCCCCCCGCCGTGGGCGTCGACGGCGCCGGGGGACTGCTGCTGGGAGTGGACGTTTCGCTCGGAACAGCCGATGAGGAGCTGCTGGAGGGGGAAGCTGCCGGGGTTGTTTGCTGCGACTGCGGTTGGCTGGGACCGCAGGCCGTCAGAAGAAGAGCGGCCCCCGCCGCCGTCATGACTGCAGACACAATGCTGATTCTCTGAGACCTCATGGCTACACCCTTACGGTAGAGGTCCTGCGAGTCAACGATGCCACGACGACGGCGGGGGATTGACGCCCGGATTGTAATTCCAGGCATCGAACTGATGCTGCTAGCTTGAAGGATCTGCAGACTGGAGCGATGCCTTTTTGGTGCCCCGGCTGCGCATGAAGGCTACGCCGCCCAAGGCAAGTCCTCCCACGCCGGCGGCCAGGCCGGCCCAGCTCCTCGCTTCCGCACCCTGATCGGCGGCGGAATCAACGGCGGCGGCGGAGGTGCCGGAATGCTGTTCGTTGGCATGGGATCCCTCTGCCTGCGGGGAGCCATCCGAGATGGTCACCGAGGGAGCGGGTGCCGCAAGTGAGTGCGGGTCCTGGCCGTCCTTGGGGATTTCAGCCCAGTCCGTCTGGCCCACCTGACAGTTCTGAAGCGTCGGAAAGTAGAGAGTTGTGCCGGCAGCGTCAGGAAGTTTGACCGACAACACCAAGGCGTCCCGCAGTTTCGCGTCCAGGGGTGCCTTGGCGGTGTAAACGATCTTGCTGGTGCGCTTGGTGATGGTTGCCCCATCGGCAGTTTTCTTCGGCGAGGCCAGCTCCTCTTCAACCTTTTCAATGGTCCAGTTGGGATTCACGGTGGGCTGGGCGTCGTTGAGTTCCTGAGGCAGGGTGATGGTCACCTTGGTGGTTCCTGAGGTGTCGCAGCCGTGCGGGATGCCGAACGTGAGGAGGGCGTACGAATTGGCGGTGGTCTTGTCCGGGCTGATACCCACGTGGGCAGACGCCCCCGCGGAACCCGCCATCATCAGGGCCGCTGTTCCGGCGATGGCACCGGTCACTGAGATGGCGCGGCGAAGGATGGACTTGTTCATGGAAATGCCTTTCGGGGTGCGCGCCCATTCGGGGCGCACTGAAGTGAGGGAAGGAACCCGTCACTTGACCGCGGGCGATGGAAAGGAGCGCGGGAGTCGGCAGTGCCGGGTTGAGTCAGGAAAGTACGACGGCGGCGGGCGGTCCGCGTCGGCAGTCTTGCCTGAGGTTCCGCCAGGGAAGGGGAGTGAAGTCCCTATCGGCCCTGACGACGGCGGGTAGCGTCCCGCCGTCGAGCGTCAGCGGAGACGGTAACTGAACGAGCGGGCGGAGCCAGGTTGCCAGGAACCACAGCGCTGCCTCGCCCCGGGCAAGTAACGTGGCGCAGACGAGGGTGGCCACCACGTGGCCTGTCAGCATCAGCGCCGCTAAGGGGGAATCAACCTGGTGCGCATGCCCGGCGCTCTGGGCAGCAGCCTCCGTCAACGAGAACCCGGCCTCATCAGCAAAGCCCGCCTGGCCTCGGGCGTGATGACTTTCCCTAACCACCGAAGCCGCCCCTGATGGCGGAACGCTGAGTGCGGTGAAGACCTCATGGAGGGCCAATTGCCCTGTACCAAGGACTGCTGTCATGGCCGGTAGCCTGAGTTGCCGCCTGGTGGCCAGCGTTGAGGCCAGGCCTGTCATGGCCAGGATTGCCCCCATGATTCCGGCTCCGGGAAGGGAACCGCCGCCGAGGATGTGGGCAAGGGCGGCGAGCAGCACCATGGTGGCAGCGACGGTGGTAGAGCGCAGCAGATGGAAGGGGATCCGGGCGGACACGGGTGCCACGGAAACCTCCTCACGGCTCATTGGCTGGACACGTGATTTCGATTCTAGCCGGATTTCGAGAAGCGGAAAGTTGCTGCCGGGGGAGGGGGAACATCATCCAAGGTACCTGCCTCGGCGTGGCGGCGGCGCCGCAATTCCAGGGTCAGGCTTTCCTCGCCACGTGCCATGGCCCACCGGTGGTTCGCGCTGAAGACAGGTTTTAACAGCCAGCCCAGCCGCCGAAGCAGTGGCTTTTCGGCGCTGACCTGCCAACGGTATGTGACAACAGTTTCGGGCCCGTCCTGGCTAAAGGACCATCGGCCGGTTCCTGTCAGGTCACCGGTGGCGCTGAGGGCAAAACCTTCCCTGGTTGCAGGTCCTTCAGGGGTCATTGTCCAGCGGAGGGTATAGGGGAGCCATCCCTTGGTGTGCAGATGGTATCTCTGCCCGGCGCCGGTGGGATCGCCGTCGCCGTCTTGCCCTGGGTCTCCTTCTGCAGAATCGCCTCCAGTGGAAGGCTCGGGAACGACGCTGAGGTAGACGGAGGGCCACCAGAACGGCAAGGATCCGGCATCGGTCAGGATCGCGAGGACTTCGTCCACGGTTCCGGGGACGCGCCACACGCTGAAAAAATCGTAGTCATTGCCAGGCATCGCAATCATCGCGCCCTTCTGGTCGTCGATTCAGGGAGTGGATCGTGGAGTCCTCCAGCCCTATCTCCCATCCATGCCCTTTTACTAGACTGCACGCATAAGCCGCTACCTAGCTCTAGGAGAAAAACATGGACTATCTCGGGACCGGCAATGAAAGGGCCCTTCCTGCCGCGGAGTTGAACCGCATGCATATTGGCCAAACTGTCAGTTTCCAACCAGACGAGTTCACGGTGGTTTTCGGCCGTATCGGAGCGATCGCCCGTAAGGAAGGTGGGGTAACTATTGCTTTGGAGGGGGTCGACGGCGCCGGGGGACTACCGTCCCACTACAGCCTGCCGCCGTCGCAAAATGTCTACCTGCAGCCTGACATGTTGACTAATACTGAATCCACCATCAAGGATCTGTTCGGCAAGGTCCAGGAAAACCTGCGCGGCCATAAGGGAGACCAGAGGCCGGACGCCGAGCCTCCGAACGTATAAAGTGTTGCGGTGAAACTAATTGGCGTGATCCGTTCCACAGAAACCAGCACCATCGAGGTGGAGGCTGACTCCATTCATGAAGGTCGGGAAGAACTCGAGGCTAAAGTGCCCGAGGGCTACGAACTGCTCCTGATCAAGACCGAAAACTGAGCTTTCCGGTCCTTCGCTAGCATCAGCCGTTGTCTGAATACGACAATCCGGGTTCGGGGCCGTCTTCAGCCTCTACCCATTCGGTGAAGTCCTTGAGCGACATGCACCAGTAGTAATCGCAGTAACGTAGCTTCTCTTTCTCGGCTTTACTCATCTCCGCACTCCCCCCGGAGTAGCACCAGGTGCGAAAGTGGCTCTCTCACTAATCCTGGTGGAAGCCAGCGGTGCTGGCTTCCACTCCCAGTGAACTCCGGAGTCCTCAGTGCCACACGAGTAAGACGTACTCGACTTTGACCTCCCCTTAGCGCGGGGTGGCACCCCTGTACTTGCTTCTCCAAGAACCAACTACGCGGTGCACTGCCGGGGCTGTGGAGTACGCACTGAGATGATCGTTAGTCACTCCTTTCGAAGGAACTTCATGCGCTTTTCGCCCGTCACGGACAGCAAGGGCAACCAGCTGGTCAACGATGGAGGCGAACCTGTCACCACTGTCGAAAGTCATGGCCGGCTCACCAACAGTGGCTTGGGCGGCCTCCGCTGCAGCCAGGGTCTTGTCTGTATGGGCACATAAACCGCAAGCGAAAACGAGTGCCCGGCATCGCCGTCGGGCGTCACCAGCCCGTACTCCTCAAATGGATCACTCAGCGTCAGGAGTCCTGATCCGGAATCCAGGACGGCATGGGCAGTTCGTTGTGTGGCTCCCGCTGACCGCCTCGAGGCCGTGCAGGGGTCATCACATCCCAATCGGAGCGGCCCAATCGCCAGACCCACCACCCCGCGTGTCGAACTTACCGCAGCGGCTGCATCGCCTGTAACGGCCGCCATCTTCATTGCTTTCTATGTGCCAGGCATGACGTAAATTCAGCTTGCACATCAGGGTCTTGAGCATAATTGCTCTCCGTTCCAAGGGGCACATCAAACACGTAAGCCGTGTTCATTACGTAGCCAATTCCCAGTTTATGCCCGGCTTTTGGTAGCCACTAGAGAAAATTCCCCGCTTACCCGGACAAGCCTGGCTAGGAGACTAAGGTCTGAGTAGTGGCAGGGGTAGCAGTGCGAACCGGCAGGGGGAAACGTGGAGCAGGCCAAGGCTAACCAGATTTCGTTCCGTGAACTGGACCAGAATGGGAATCCGCTGGATCAGGAAACAGCAACCTCGGGCATGGACTCATCCGGCACGGAGGGGAGGGAACCCAAAAGGGTTTTCGTTAATCCGTTCATCGTCGTCCTCTGGGCGCTTGCCTGTTTCCTGGTAGTTGGCGGCGTGTGGGTCCATATGGATGTCACGTCGCCTCCCGATGGCCCCTTCGGCCCTGATGGCGTCTATGGTCCGGTTACCGAAATGCCCATGACATATGTACTGATGAACTTCACGCCCTACGCGGTATTGAGCGGCACGCTGGCAATCATCGGACTGCTTTTCTGGCATGCAGTGCAGTGGCAGCGCAATAAGCAGTAGCGAGTTGAAGGCCTTCGGGCGCCGCCATTTCGGATCGGGGCATGCGCCTGGGGGTCCGGTGCTTGGAGGTACACGGCCCTTGTCTCCCGAAAGAAGGCAAGATAGCCGGTCATCCCTGCCGGCCACTCGTGCTGACGGGCCCAAGCGAAACGCGCAGCCGCGCTGCAGGAGTTCCTCGTAGAGCGGACGCACGAACCAGGCGTACCGGGTGACGGCTGAACGGATAGCAGCCGGGCGAAGTATCCGACGAGGTCTGACTAGTCGTTTACTGCTCTCTGTCTGCGGGTAAGGACTTAGTACCACTGACACGGTTGGGGTGTTGGTGGTAGGCGGCTCGTTCAGTCCGTTGGGGGGTGGCGAGCCGCCGCCTGAGTCATAGCAGGGGCTCTGGGTTGTGCCCCCAGCCGTGGTTTTGTAGCTGGGGGCACTTAATCCGCAATGTTCCGCCCTAGGGTTACGCCGGCCGCAAAGAGGCTCGATTCGGCGCCTTTAGTCCACTTCCGGACGAGGTTTAGAAGACAGATCCCATCTGTCTGGATCCAGATCTAGCACGCCTTTACTCACGAGCTGCCCCCGAGTTGTCGACGTAACCGATGATCGACCGACGGCAGCGTCGATCCTTTCATGGACCAATGTGTTCCAGTTCGTGTACTCGAACCAGTCCTTATCCAAAAGGGCGAGTGCCCAATTGAGTAGATCTAGTGAGGTTCGGACTTCCTCGACGCCCACCGTGTACTCCACAACGTCACCGCTGCGGGGATCACATGCGCTGTGGAGAGGAGCCCAGTGCACCTCGTCCGGATCCCTCATGTCACCACCTAATGAGGGGCCAGGATTCTGGTTGTCGTCAGCGGGAGGATGATTTGCCTGCCAGTTCCTCCGCTCGTCCTTCACCCGGTAGGCATCAGTGACGCTGATCCACAAGTATCCTTCGCGGTCTTTAATGTCTTTGCCGCATTCGCCGCACTGGTAGGTGAAGCGGATCGGGTCTGGCATTTTGTTTGGTTCCCTTCGGTGCCTTCGAGGAGAGGCTTGAGGAAATAATAAGCCTACTTCTTATTCCGGCAAAAATCCGGGCGGAAGAATTGCCTCCACCCCTTGCTCCAGGAGGTAGGGCAATTAATGTTGGTCCCCTAAAAGGGGGTAGCGGATATGGTGAAACCTGCATTGTTCGGTGTCAGTTCCGGTGCCGGCTGGGTGAACGAGTCAGCAACAGTCACCCGTAGCGGAGATATGTACCTAGTAGAAGGTCACATAGGTGGGAGGCCCGCATCAATCCTCGTCCACCCATCCACCGACCCCACTGTCGCAGCCATCCGTGATGCACTATCTAACGTCGCCATCGAAGGGCCGGGCAGCTGACAGCCCGGTCATTAATTGCGATCAGGCAGGGGCGCCAACAAGGGGAACCCGGCGTTGAGTGAGAGCGTGTTCGTGACGGTGACGAGTGAGTCCTGTCCTGAGACGGGGTTCTTCTTGTCTCTCAGCCCGGGGATGCCCACGGCAACGCCGTTCTTCAGTACCCTGCCCTGGACCTGCACGGCGGCGGATGCGGCGATGTAGACGGTGCCCTTCGCGGCAGGTCACAGTCCGGGCGCTGTCCGATCCTCCGGCACGATGGAATCAACCAGCAGAATGTCCGCGGTAGAGACGTCATCAGGAACCGAACATCATCTTCACGGACAAGGGTGACCTGCTCGCAGTGGTCCGCTCCGACAATGCCTTGGCGCACTTCACGGCACGGTCAATCGACTGCGGCGCAACATGGACCTTAAAACTCCCCGCCCGGCACGTATGGGAATGGATGCGTGCCGGGACTCCCCTTGTGGCCAGCCGGGATGGAATGAAGCGGTACGCCTTCTTCAGTGACGCTTGGCCAGAATGGCGGCGACAAGAGTTCAGTGAAGAAATTCGCCAGTGGTCCGAGATAGCGACAAAACGTGGATCCGAGAAGGCGCGCCAGGAGGCGCAAGAGTCCGTCGAGGCTCTGCGGGGCGCCCTGGAGCGGGGCACCAGGAAGTGCGGCCCCCGATGTCCACGATTGAGCCTTACGAGACGAATCAGGGCAGGCGATACTTTGGTTATCCGGTCCTACGGGACACTGGCGCGATCCTGGACGACGCCGTGAGCAACAGGCGGACACTGAGCAATCCTGATCGGGGTATTTCCGGATGAGCACGGGCATTACCTGCAGGCTGCGCGGGTGCACGAGGACAACATGAGCTGGTTTGCTTACGCGATCAAGCGGGCGGACGTCCCTCGAATCACTCCCCACAACTTGCGGCACTCGGCAGCCAGCTATGCAGTACCGGCGGGTGCTAACGTGAAGGTGGTCCAGAAGATGCTGGGCCACAGCTCTGCGGCAATGACGCTGGACACTTACGCGGATCTCTTTGACGGGGATCTGGACGCCGTTTCGGACGCCCTAGATGACGCCGTTTCACTGTCGAATGTGGGCAAAAATGTGGGCAAACCCATAATTCAGGCAAAGCAAAAGGCCCCTGCTTTCCTTGTAAACAAAGGGAAGCAGGGGCCTCGCTATGTGGCGGTGACGGTGGGATTTGAACCCACGTTGGCTTTGACACCAAACAACATTTCGAGTGTTGCACCTTCGGCCGCTCGGACACGTCACCAACCCATACAGGTTACCGGAGCAGGGCGCCCATCCCCAAAACGGCGGCACACGCAGGGCCAGGGTGCTTCCCCGGGTGAGCCAGCGAGACTACATTCATAAGCAAGATGATCATTTCAGAGACGCCGCAAAAAGCCACCGCCTATTGGACCGTCGGCCCGTGCAAGGGGGAACTCCGGACAGAGGACCTTCCGCAACCGGCAGAGGGGGAGGCGCTGGTGCGGTCCCTCTATTCCGGCATCAGCAAGGGCACCGAAATGGTGGTGCATTCAGCGAGAGTACCGGAATCCATCGAGGACCGGATGGCCGCTCCGCATCAGGAAGGCCATTTTCCGTCCCCCGTGAAATTCGGCTACCTGTCCGTCGGGATGGTGGAACAGGGCCCCGCAGAGCTGGAAGGCAAGACCGTTTTTTGCCTCTACCCGCACCAGGACCGCTACGTTGTCCCTGCCCATGAGCTCACCATCGTCCCGGACAATGTCCCAGCGAGGCGGGCAGTGCTGACGGGCACCGTAGAAACAGCAGTCAACGCCTTGTGGGAGGCGGGGCCGAGGCTGGGAGACCGGATCGCCGTCGTCGGGGCAGGACTCGTGGGAGGCATGGTAGCCACACTCCTGCGGAACTTTCCGCTTCAGCGGCTGCAGCTCATCGACGTCGACCCCTCCAAGCGCGGCTTCGCCGCAGCACTGGGCATAGATTTCAGCCATCCCGACGACGCCTTGGCCGACTGCGACATCGTGTTCCACTGCTCCGCCTCCCAGGAAGGACTGGAGCGTTGCCTGAAACTGGCAGGGGACGAGGGCGAAATCATCGAGATGTCCTGGTACGCCGACCGAAAAGTTTCCGTTCCCCTGGGCGAAGACTTCCACGCCCGGCGCCTGTCCATCCGCGCCAGCCAGGTAGGAGTCGTGGCCCGCTCGCGCCGCCACCGACGCAGTACCTCGGACCGGTTGGATCTGGCCGTCTCGCTGCTGAGCGATCCCGTTTTTGACCATTTCCTGACCGGAACGTCCAACTTCGAGGACCTTCCCGGGGTGGTGGACAGGCTTTCAGAAGGAACCCTGGACGCCCTGTGCCACGTCCTCGACTACTCCACCGAAAACAAGTCCACCGAAAGCAACTCCACCGAAAGCAAGAGGTAACTGTGTTCAGCCTGACCGTCCGGAATCATTTCATGATCGCCCACAGCCTTCCGGGAGAGGTTTTCGGTCCTGCCCAGGGGCTACACGGGGCAACGTTCGTCGCAGAGGTGACGTTCCGCCGTCGGAAGCTCAATGAAAACGCGATTGTCCTGGACATCGGTGAGGCGGGCGACGTCCTCAGTGGAGTTCTGGAGGGGCTCAACTACCGCAACCTCGACGAGCACCCTGACTTTGCCGGTGAATTGAGCACCACCGAGGCCCTGGCACAGTACATAGCCGACGCCGTGGCCGCCAAAATCCGGGACGGTGCGGACGGGCGGGAACTTGCAGGTATCGAGGTGACCCTGCGCGAAACGCCTGATGCCTGGGCCGGCTACTCTCTGGACTTCGAGGCAGAGTAGTTCCGTGCCTGCGTCCCAGCCCGCGGCCTCTCCCAAGCCCAGGAGACGGATCCAGCTGGTGGTGCCCGGAAACGTCCTCCACAACTCGGGCGGCAACGTCTACAACGCAGCGCTCACCGAGAGGCTGATCGCCCTCGGGGCAGAGGTGGACGCTTACCGGGTCGACGGTGAGTGGCCAATCGGCAGCGAGGAGGACCGACGGCGGTTCGGCTCGCTGCTGTCGGAACTCGCGGCAGAGGATCCTACGGCGGTGACCATCGTGGATGGACTGGTTGCCTCCGGAGCGCCGGAGGAAATGGAGCGAGCAGCAGCTGACGGGCGGCCCGTCTGGGTACTGCTTCACATGCCGCTGGAGACGCCGGAAGTGGAAGGTCCCGCCTTGGAACGCCGCGCCCTTGCGGCCGCAGCCGGAGTGATGACCACAAGTTCTTCCGTGGCTGCCCTGGTCAAGGAACGGCATGGGATCGACGGCGTGACCGCTGCCCTGCCCGGCACGAAGCCCGCGCCGCTTGCCGTGGGTTCCAACCCGCCCCATCTCATTGCCGTTGCTGCCTTGCTGCCCAACAAGGACCAGCTGATCCTGCTGGGCGCCCTTGCCCAGCTGGTGGACCTGCCGTGGACAGCCTCACTGATCGGCTCGGATTCGGCGGACGAAGAGTACGGGCGCGAGGTACGAGCCGCCGTCGAACGCCTTGGCCTTGGTTCACGCGTCCGGCTGGCGGGGGAGTTGGGCGGCGAGGAGTTCGACGCCGAATGGAAGGCGGCAGACTTGAGCTTCCTGGTGTCCCGTTCGGAAGCCTATGGACTGGTGGTCCCTGAATCCCTCGCCCACGGGCTCCCCGTCATAGTCCGGGCCGGGACGGGAGCAGTGGAGGCGCTGCACGCCGGGTCAAACCAAGGGAATGACGAGGAATCCTGGGGCGAAGGAGAGCGCGGGACCTTCCCTGGCACCGCCGTCGGGCTCGACACCGATCCCACGCCGCTGGCGGAGGTTCTCCGGAGCTGGTTGACGGATCCAGGGCTTCGCGCACAGTGGCGGAAGGCAGCGCTGGCCGCAAGGGAGCGGCTTCCCGGTTGGGAGGACACCGCGCGGACGGTACTGGCGACTCTGGATGGAAACGCCGTGCAGTGGCAGACGATGAGCAGCCAGCGATGAAAGCCGGGCGATGAAAGCGCCAGGCTGCGAAAAGTCAGATGCCCCGATGCTGAGCGAAAAATTTACGGAGCAGTGCGGCACACTCCTGCTCCCGGACGCCCGCGTAGACCTCCACCCAATGATTGAGGCGGCGCTCGCGGAGGACGTCGAACACCGAACCGGCAGCTCCGGCTTTTTCGTCCCAGGCCCCGAACACCACGCGGGGAATGCGGGCCAGCACAATCGCGCCGGCACACATGGCGCACGGCTCAAGCGTCACCACAAGGGTGCAGTCCTCCAAACGCCAGCCATTATCCGCACCGCCATCCCGGGACGGCCGCGTTCGAAGTCGGGCTGCTGCTTCCCTGATGGCCACGATTTCGGCATGCGCAGTCGGGTCGCCGAGGGCCTCGCGTTCGTTCCGGCCCGACCCCAGTACAGTCCCATCCGGTCCGATCACGACGGCGCCGATCGGCACGTCCTCAGTGGCCAGTGCCAGCCGGGCCTCAGTCAGGGCAAGGCCCATCCATTCGGCATGGCGGGGCTCCGGGGAAGTCATTGCTCAATGATAGTTTCGATGATAGGCAGCCTTGTAAGCGGAGGAGACGGGGAGGCATCATGAAGCCCTTTATTGACCGAGTCCTGAAAACAGTGGTTGATCGATTCGGGCTCTGGGTGGCTCCATATGCCGCCCTGTGGCTTACCCTCCTGATCGGCGGCGCCGTGATCGTTATGCTGGCGCTCCTGGGGGCAGAAGTATATGCGGACGTCGTGGACGAAAGCGGGGTTGCCGGCCTGGATAAACCCACTCTCGCCTGGGCACAGCAGCTGCGGACTCCTGAACTGAACGCAGCCGTGACGGGCTTTACTAATATCGGCGGAAGCATCGGGATGCCAATCCTTGCGACAATCCTGACCGCCTGGCTGACTTATCACAGCAGGACCTGGCGGCCCATCATCCTCGTCTCCGGCGCTGCCGCCGTCTCGATGACTGCCACCAATGTGGGTAAAGGGATGTTCGGGCGCATCCGGCCGGACCACGTCGATGCCGTGCCACCGTATGAGTCTTCGCCGTCCTTTCCCAGCGGCCACACCTTGAATACCACTGTGGTGATCGGCGTCCTGGTATATCTGCTCTGGCTCCAGGTTGCCCACGTGTGGATCCGCTTTTCGGCGATCGTGGCAGGCATCCTTTTCGCCGGGGCCATGGGGATGAGCAGGGTGTTCCTAGGCCATCACTGGATGACAGACGTCATGTTCGCCTGGCTGCTCGGCCTGGCCTGGCTGGGGTTTGTGATCCTGGCCCACAGGCTCTTCCATCTCACCCGGCGCCGCGAACACGCGGGGCCGGCACCTAGGTTCGACCAACCCGCACACCTGGTGCAGCCCGGGGTTGACGGTACCGACTCCGCGACGGATGATGTGGTGCGCAGCCGGCGTGGAGAGCAGAACCCCGGGTGATAGTTTTGACCCCATGCGCACACTCGTCGTGGACCACCCACTGGTCGCCCACAAGCTCACCGTTCTGCGGGACAAAAAGACCCCTTCGCCGGTATTCCGGCAGCTCACAGAGGAGCTGGTAACTCTTCTGGCTTACGAAGCCACGCGGGATGTCCGCACCCAGCCTGTGACCATCGAGACACCCGTGAGCACTGCGGTGGGCACAGCCTTCACCAAGCCCACGCCGCTGGTGGTTCCCATCCTCCGCGCAGGTCTTGGCATGCTGGAAGGGATGACCAAGCTGGTCCCGACGGCGGAGGTCGGCTTCCTGGGAATGGCCCGGGACGAGGAAACCCTGGACATCATCACCTATGCGGAACGGCTCCCGGAGAACCTGACCAACCGGCAGATCTTCGTGCTGGACCCCATGCTGGCCACCGGCGGAACACTCCGTGAAGCCATCAAGTTCCTCTTCAAGCGCGGCGCTTCGGACGTCACCTGCATCTGCCTCCTGGCAGCTCCCGAAGGCTTGGCAAGGCTCGAGGAAGAACTCTCGGACGCCAATGTCACAATCGTTCTGGCTTCCATCGACGAAAAACTCAACGACAAGTCCTACATCGTGCCCGGTCTGGGCGATGCCGGCGACAGGTTGTACGGGATCGCCGGATAACGGATGAGCCTGCACAGCACCACTCTGACCGCCCGCGGTGTCCTGTTCGACATGGACGGCACCCTGGTTGATTCCACCAGCATCGTGGAGCGGGTGTGGGGCGAATTCGCCGGCCGCTACGGCCTCGACTATGCCGAAATCCTGCAGACCTCGCACGGGGTCCAGGCCATCGATACCGTCCGCCGCTATGCTCCCGCCGGATCCGACGTCGAAGCCCTCACCGAGGAGCTCGGGCGGATGGAGCTGGCTGAGACGAGGGGGATCGTTCCGGTGCCGGGGGCTGTGGAGCTGCTGGCCAGTCTTCCGGCTGCATCTGTGGCGCTGGTGACGTCGGCTTTCCGAGGGCTGGCCGAAGTGCGAATGGCTGCAGCCGGGCTGACCATCCCCGTCTCTGCAGTCTTCGCCGCTGACGTTACGCGCGGCAAGCCGGACCCTGAGGGCTATCTCCTGGCGGCGTCGCTCCTTGGGGTTGACCCCGGTGATGCACTGGTATTTGAAGACGCCCCCGCCGGGATCGCGGCCGGTGTAGCGGCGGGCATCCGCACCATTGCTGTCGGGCCTAACACCGGAGAGCTTCCCGACGGCGTCCTGCACATCCGCGACTATTCAGCAGTCTCCGCCACAGTCCTTCTGGATCCCAATGGGAAAAACGTTATTTCTTTCCGGCTTTGAGGTTCTCCACTGCCTTCGCAATCCGGCGCGAGCGTGTGTCCCCGGGCTTGGCGCTCGCGACAGGTTCCACATAACGACGCTGCGCGCTGTAGTTCAGGGTCGCATAAAAAGCCTGCGCTTCAGGTTCAGCGGCGAGCGCCGCAGCCAGATCGTCGGGGACCTCGACGACGCGTGGTTGGGTGTCGAGCTCCAGCCCGCCTTCCACGGTGTCTCCGGCTGCAGCCCCGGTCAATTCCCGGTTAGCGGCGCTCAGACCAACCATGAATTGCCCGCCCATGACGGCGATGCTGCTGCGGTAGCTCTTACCGTTCACTGTTACCAGGACCGGCGGACGCTTGCCCGCCCCGAGCGCCTCCAGGATTTCGGCAGGAACCACAATTCCGGCTGTGTTACCGCTGCCCATGATGGTGGTGGTGAACTTCATGGTCACAGTATGCCCGATGAGAATCCGGCGGTTTCGAACTTTGGTTGGTTTAGTACCAGTTGTTCGCGTAATGGAAGTTCAACGCGCCGCAGGGGGAGCCGTAGCGTTCCTTGATGTAGTTGAGGCCCCAGTTGATCTGGGTCCGGAAGTTGGTCACGTAGTCAGCGCCGGCACTCGCCATCTTCTCGGCGGGAAGCGACTGGACGATTCCGTAGGCGCCACTGCTGGGGTTTGTGGCAGTGGTCTTCCAGTCCGATTCTTTGGTCCACAGTGTGGTGAGGCACTGCATCTGGTCCGCAGCCCATCCATGGGCGCCTAGCTGACTCGCGGCGTACGCCTGGGCGGCTGCAGGATCGTCAACCGCTACAGGTGCGGGGGCGGGCTCGGGAGCGGGTGCGGGCTCCGGGGCAGGTGCTGGAGCTGCCTGTGGCTCCACCGGCGCCTGAGAAGGAGCGGCCTTCGCCCTGACCAGGGACTTTTCGAAGTCGATTCGTGATTCGGCGTCGGCCGTGGTGGGAGCTTGCGCCGTGGGAGCAGCAGCCGGCGTGGCGGGCTCTGAGGCCTGGCCGGCGGCACCCACGCCAATCAGTACCGCACAGGCCGAAGCGACGACAGCCAGACGATAGCCGTTGCCGCCCAGGCCTGAACTGAACCGGGAGAGTGAAAAAGGGGTTTTCGAGCTTTCCGCGCGGTGCCTTGAGATCCCATGCTTTGAAGGCTGATCCGGTGCATTCTTGTGCTCCGGATGGTTATCAGGGCGCGTTTGTACCAAGGGTTCAGTCATGATTGCCTCTCAACGCCTACGGAGTTAGCTGTCGGGTTCGGATGAGGTCATCCGGCCGCACGGAAAATCACGTGTCGGCTTCACCCCAAGGGCGGAATGCTGCGCAAATGCCCGGAGACTCTGGGTCCCCCGTCTCTGCCTGGTCATGCGGTATCCGGGAAGCGGCAGAGTTTGGCGTCCAACCGGAAATGCGGCCAGAACGGTAGCCGCACCCCAACGACGCTACAGGAATTGAAGGCCTAAGTCACGTTTTGGTAACAGAGATCACGACGGCGGCGTGGTGCCTTGCGGACGAAACCTGAGCAAGAATCTGGTCCTGCCAGGTCGGGAAGCGACCTCAACGCTGCCTCCATGCGCCTCCATGATCGAGTGGACGATCGATAACCCGAGCCCGCTGGATCCCTCATCCTCACGGTTGCTTCCTCCAGCGCGATTGCTGGCTCTCGAGGCATCAGCACGCGTAAAACGTGCGAATACGGTGTCAACGAATCCCGGGTCGATGCCGGGACCATCGTCAGTAACGGAAATCACGACACTTCCCTCCTCGGAGTTCGTCAAACCAGCCACCACCGTGGTGCCGGGCGGCGTGTGCTTCCGTACGTTCGAAAGAAGGTTCATCAGGACCTGACGCAATCCCGAGGTGTCGCCGCGCACGATTACGGCACCTCCCGGCAACTCCAGCTTCCAATGCCGGTCAGGCGCCATTACCCGCTCATCGCTGACCGTTTCGACCAGCAGCTGCGTAAGATCCACATCAGTGAGTCGCAGCTGCTGCCCTTCATCAATACGGGCCAGCATGAGCAGGTCCTCCACGAGGGCAGTCATCCGCTCGGATTGGCTCTGAACCCTTGCGAGGGATTTCGTTCCGTCGGGAGTCAGCTTTTCCGTCATCCTCATCAGCTCGGTGTAGCCACGGATCGCGGTGAGGGGGGTCCGCAGTTCGTGGGAGGCATCCGCCACGAACTGCCGGACCTTAGTTTCGCTCCTTTGTCTGGACTCAAGCGCCCGGGAAACATTGTCCAGCATGAGGTTCAGGGCGTGGCCAACCCTGCCTACTTCAGTTCCGGGATGAGCGCTCGACGGCGGGACCCGCACGGCGAGTGCCACTTCGCCGGCGTCGAGGGGTAACCGGGAGACCTGGGTGGCCACATCGGACAGTTGCTCAAGGGGTTTCAGGTTGCGGCGGATTATCCCTGTCCCCACCAGACCGATCAGCAGTATTCCCGCGAGCGACCCCGCCGTCATGGTCCAGACCAGCGAGTTGAGTGTGCTCTCCTTGGCTGCCAGCGGGAGGCCGGTTACCAGCACGCCCCCATCCCGCATGTGTAGTGCCAGCAATCGATAGTCCCCGTCTGCAAGTGTCCGCGTAACTGGTTTGCCGTCCATTGGCAGGCTCAGCAGAGCAGCGTTGTCTTGGGGGGACAGGTCCGTTTGGCCTGCACCCCAGGCCACGAATCCGGCACTGCTGACCTTGCCGTTTTGGATTCGGGCGAACATAGTGCCTGCCCCGGACCCGCGTGCATTCAGCGGATCCGGGGATCCGTTGGGATTACTGGAAGGGGGCCTGCCAGCGTTAGCCGAAGCCACCTTGAGGTTGCCGTCCAACTGCCCGGTGAGAAATGAGTCCATGGAGGCGTAGCTGACTATTCCGGTCGCTCCGCAAATAGCCACCAGGAGGGCCATGGCAACAAGGACGAGCCGGGTTCGCAGGTGCCAGGTCGACGGCCGGCGCCAGTTGCCGGAGAAGGTCAGGGACGGCACGGTGGTTCAGATCGCCGGCTTGATGACGTAGCCCGCACCGCGCATTGTGTGGATCATTGGCGGCAGGGTGGCGTCCACCTTTTTCCGCAGGTAGGAAATGTAGAGTTCCACAATGTTGGCCTGGCCGCCGAAATCGTAATTCCAGACGTTGTCCAGGATCTGCGCCTTGCTGACAACGCGTTTGGCGTTTTCCATCAGGTAGCGAAGCACCTCGAATTCGGTGGCGGTCAGCTGCAGGTCCTCGCCTCCCCGGGTTACTTCCCGAGTGTCAAGATTGAGCAGGAGATCACCCACGGCCAGTTCGGCCGTGTCCATGGCAGCAACGCCTGAGCGCTGAACCAGCCGGTGCAGGCGCAAGAGGACCTCCTCCATGCTGAATGGCTTTGTCACGTAATCGTCTCCACCGGCCGCCAGACCCGTAATGCGGTCCTGCACATCGTCCTTGGCTGTCAGGAACAGCGCCGGGACCCCAGGAGCAAAGGTGCGTATCCGCTTCAGCAGCTCAACGCCGTCGAATCCGGGAAGCATCACGTCCAGAATCAGGACATCGGGACGGAACTCCTTGGCGAGCTTTACCGCTGCCGGTCCGTCCGCTGCTATTGCCACTGTCCAGCCGGACATTCTCAAGCCCATGCTCATCAGTTCAGACAGGCTTGGTTCGTCGTCGACTACGAGGGCTCGGATGGGGGAGCCGTCCGGGTGGGTGAGCTGCGGCAGATTTGTGGTGTGAGGTGCTGGCATACCTTCAAGTTTTGGCCCTGCGGAATTGCCAGGGCTGTGCGCTTCCTGTGTGCAGCCTGTGAGGGTCATCGCCTTCCCGCATTGCCTAGCAGATGCAAATTGAGCGAATTTTTCAGGAGGCGGTGTAAAGGGGCTGGACATTGACAGCTGTTAGAGGCAGTGTGTTTCGGTATTAGAAAAGCAACTGAATATAAGCGAAAAAAGTGGGCAAAAGTGAGAATTTTCTTCGGAAAAGCTGCTTTCCCGAACGTTCATACAGAAAAACAACTGTTATTTTATCGCCGTCACAGAATGGTGATTAACATCACATAACGCCCTTTTGTCTCACGATGCGGACGAACCGGTCCATTGTTACTTGCAAGTTGTCATTGTTACGTTGCACACTCTCATTGTGAACAAGAACTCAACAGCACCTGCAGCCGCAGTATCTCAGACCAGCACATCCGCTGGTTTTGACATGCGCTGTTGTCGAATGCACGCCTGACTTTCCTACCCCGAACAGTTGTTTAGGCATTCGCCCCCAGCCCAGCGTCGGGCGCCCCTCCCCAGTTCTCATTGCGGGGTAATCGAGCATTCGAGCCGCGATGACGGCCATTCACATTGAGGTAAGCATTCATGTCAGTTGCATCTGGATACGTCCACATCTCCGTCCGTAACGCCAACAAGAGCGCTCCGCCCGCCGGTGTCCGCCCAGGTCTTGGTGGCCGCCCTGCCCTCGCTCCCGCGGCTCCCGGCAGCAGTTACGCCGCGCCCGGCTTCGTCCCGCAGGGTTACAACCCCACCTCCTACGGCCAGCTCCGCGCTGTCTCACCGGTCGATCCGGCGCCTGCCACCGCCCCCACTCCGGTAATCGCTCCGGCCAACGGCTCGGCTGTCCGTCCTGTTCCCAATGAGAACGTTGCCCGCGGATTTGTGCTGTACATGGGTATTGACGAGGAAACTGCCGCCGCGTCCGGGACTTCCATCGCCAAGCTGGCCCAGGAAATCCGCGCCTACGCCCAGTCCCTCGTTTCCGGTGCTGAAAGCTACGCCGCCGTTGCCGTAGCGCCCTCTAACGCCCCCGGATCCGCACTCGACGTCGTCCGTTCAACTTTCGGTGACCCCACCGTGAACTCCCGGCAGCGCCCCGAGACGGCCCGCACACCCCAGCCGCAGGATCCCCGCCCTTCCGGTGTGCTGATCGACCTTGCCCGCCGTGAAGTCCACCTCGATGGCGAATCGCTGAACCTGACGTTCAAGGAATTCGAACTGCTGAATTACCTGGTGGAAAACGGCACGCGAACCGTTGGCCGCGACGAACTCCTTGAAGGCCTGTGGCGCAATGCCGAAGAGGTGCCGAACGAGCGCACCATCGACGTCCACATCCGCCGGCTCCGTTCAAAGCTGGGCCGTCTGGCCAACACTGTACGCACCGTCCGCGGCCAGGGCTACCGCTTCTATGAGCACCCGGAGGTCATTGTCTGGGCCGCTCCGGAATACTCGATCTAGCCTCTGCTACGCACGAAAGCGGCATTCTGCCGTGCCATAGCGTTCGCTGGCTTCCTTGACCTCGCAAGCTCGGACAAGGAATCCTGCCAGCTCGCTTCCTCCTTCGTTCCTCCCCACCGTCTCCCTAGCCTCGCAAGCTCGGCCAGGGAACCCTGACGGCGTGGGCCGACGGCGATGAGGCACTACGCAGAATGCCGCTTTTGTGCGTGACTATTGAGTGTGTGCCTCCGCGGCTAAGGTTCCTGGCGGGAGACGGTTGACCGCCGATCCCGGCAAGCCTTGGAGAAGACTTACCTATGGATCCCACTGACGTGCGGTGGTAGCTTGACCTCTTACCCAGGGTAGGAGAAACGATCTGCAGGAGGTGCGTGTCATGAACCAGTCCAACGCTGGTGGCCAAGGATCGGATGTGGTGGACATCCTCACCGCTGACCATCAGCAGATGGTGGAGCTGTTCGGACAGATTGAGGCAACGTCAGATGCCGGCCAGCGCAGAGACTTGGCCGATACTTTGATCGCCGAAGTGATGCGCCATGCCGTCGCCGAGGAGATGTTCGTTTACCCTGCGATAGAAGAGCACGTGCCAAACGGTGCCGAGGAGGTCGAGCACGACAAGAAGGAACACGACGAGATTGTCCACTTGATGAAGCAGGTGGAAGGCGTGGATCCTTCTGATCCGACCTTTATGGAACTGGTTCAGCAGTTGGAGGCGAAGTTGCGTCACCATGCGAATGACGAGGAGTCCGAACAGTTCCCGAAACTACGTGCTCACATTCCTGCCGAAAGACTCGTTGATATGGGCGAAAAAGTACAGAAGGCCAAGAAATTGGCACCTACCCGTCCACACCCCGCTGCGCCGCACTCCGAGTTGTTCCACAAGACTGTTGGCCCAGGTGTTGGAATGGTTGACCGGCTGCTGGACAAGCTCACGGGGCGCCACACAGGCTAAAGAGCGCGCTGTAGGATCTGCGGCGAGGGAGCAACCATGGCATTCACTCAGGTCGCCGACAACGTCCACGGTTTCGCAGACGCATTCGTCAACTTTTACATAGTTGAAGGTCCGGAAGGGCTTACGCTCGCCGAGGCTAACGGGCCGGCGTAAGGGCAGCCCGCCGGCGGTGGTAGGCGCAATAGATGCGGCTAACCCTTCATTGTCCCTGCGGCCCTACGAGTGGGCAGCAGCCACTGGCACTCGGCTATAGGCTTGGGGGCATGAGTGAGCACCATATTAAGCGGCTGGTGATCATGCGCCATGCCAAGGCCGACTGGCCTGGCGGGGTTGCCGATCACGACCGGCCCCTTGAAGAGCGGGGTCACCGGGAAGCTCCGCTGGCCGGCAAATGGCTGCTCAAACATGACGTGGTTCCCGACTTTATTTTGTGCTCCAGTGCCCTGCGAACCCGGCAGACCTGTACGTGGGTGTGCAGCGAACTCGGAGATAAAGCACCCACTCCCAAGCTTGAGGGCGGACTGTACGCGGCGTCGGCCCAGCGGATGCTGGCCGTTATCAACCATGTGCCGGACACCGTCACCACACTTATGGTCATTTCGCATATGCCCGGCGTGCAGGATCTTGCAATGCATCTGGCCTCCCGCGATTCCGACCACGATGCCTATATGGATGCAGCCACCCGGTTTCCCACCAGCGGCCTGACTGTCCTGGAGACCGAAAAGCCCTGGGCGGAACTGGATGGCCAGGACGCCCGGCTCACCCACTTCAAGGTGCCGCGAGCGCATTAGAGGGGGCGGGATGCCCCTGGATTTCGACGGCGGTGAGGGCTCGCCCCAGGATCAGCATTACCTCGCGTGATATTCGGCTTCCAACTGGCACAGTGGGAGCGTGAACATACGTCATAGCGTGCTGGCCGTCCTCGTTGCCGTCCTGTGGGGCGTCAATTTTGTAGCGATCGATCTTGGCCTGCACCCCGAGGGTGGCGGCCACGTGCCCCCGCTGCTGTTCGTGGCGATGCGTTTCGTTCTCGTTGTTCTCCCGTGCATCTTCTTCATCCGCAAACCCGACGTCAGCTGGACCGTAATCCTCGGCGTCGGGCTGTTTATGAGTACGGGGCAATTCGCCCTCTTGTATGTGGGCATGGCACTGGGTATGCCGGCAGGGTTGGCATCGCTGGTACTGCAGGCCCAGGTGCTGCTCACGGTGCTGATCGCGGCCGGGTTCCTGGGGGAGCGGCCCAGCGGCCGCCAACTTACCGGCGTCGTCCTGGGCATCGCAGGGCTGGCCGTAGTGGCGGCGGGCCGCAGCATGGTGGCGCCTGTCCTGCCGTTTATCATCGTGCTCGCCGCTGCCCTGTCGTGGGCTGTCGGCAACGTGATCGTGCGGAAGGCGAAGGCCACCTCGGGGCTGGGCCTGGTGGTGTGGTCGGGAGCTTTAGTGCCGGTGCCGCTTGCCGGCCTGTCCCTCTTGGTGGACGGATCCGATGCGGTGATCGGGACGCTCGCCAATCTCCAGCCTGCCACAGTGCTGAGCGCCATCTACACCGCGGTGTTTGCCTCTCTGGTGGGCTTCGGAATCTGGAACCGGCTGCTGAGCATGTACCCGTCGTCGGCCGTAGTTCCCTTCACGCTCCTGGTCCCGGTAGCGGGCATGAGCACTGCGTGGCTGGTCCTGAACGAAGTGCCGTCTCCCGCTGAAGTGGCTGGTGGGGTGCTCCTGCTGGGAGGGGTGGCCACCGCTGTCCTGGGACCAGTGGGGCCGCTGATCACGCCCGGGCAGCGTCGCTGGCACGCTCAGCGGCGGGACGTGGCCTTCGCTGCCCCGGCGCCCTTGGCTGGAGGCTTGGGTTTGGGTGCGGCTGGTGCGCGTTTGGACGCCGCTGAGGAGCTCCGTGGCCGCGCGGTTGACGGCGTGGAAGCGGGCCGTTTGGAGGCGGACGACGTCGAGACGGGGCGCCGGGAGGCCGAAACGGGCTTCCTGCGCGAGGACGGAGATGACTTGCGGGCGGACGGAAGCCTTTTGCCCGGAGGCCACACTGCTCCGGCAAAGAGCACCAGCAATGTTCCCGAGCCGGATACAACGGCCAAGTAGAAATAGATGTCCGAATCCTGGGTGGTGACGGCGGTACCAAGTGCCGCCGCATCCTGGTTGAAAGCCAGTCCCCACATCCGCAGGAAGGCGATCGCGAAGCCGATGAACAGGCTCGTCCCGATGCCTCCCGCCAGCAGGGCCAGGTTCCGCCCGCGGGTGACCACCTGGACCACAGACGCCAGGTAACCCAGCGCCACTGCTCCGAGGAAGGCGAAGAGGACCGCTTCTTCGAGCGTGATGGCAGTCAGGACCAGCAGGCCGACGGCGGCGAAGGCCGCGCCGATCGCTGTCCTCCCACTGCTCCCCATGGTGCCCATCTTCCCCGAAGGGTGGGCTATTTCAGGACATAGCCGCGCATAATTGCCATGATCGCCGCAATGCTTTGTTCCCTGGTCCGTTCCGGGTGGTACGTCTGCCGATCCAGGCCCACCACAAAGCAGGCGCCAAAAATCGCAGTTTCCAGGCTTCCGCGGGAGATTGACGTATCCACAGGGTACGCAGCAGTCACCCTTTCAACCGCCGCCCCGATGACCTCCAGCAAGACGGCGCGGAGTTCAGCGAAGGTGTCCTGCCAAACACTGGGTGTCCGCCAGTTTTCACTGACCCAGAGCCTGGCAAACGAAGGATACTCCGCCATAAAGTCCATGGCTTGGCCGATCATCTGTTCCATCGCTTCGAGCGGGTCCGCCGAATTGTCCTGCGCACTCAACAGCCGTGTCAGCAGGATGTCCACACCATGGCGCAGCAGCTGGGCAATGAGATCGGACTTGCTGCCGAAGTTGTAGTACACCGTCCCTTTAGAAACGCCTGCTGCCGCTGCTATCTCATCCACCGTGACGCCGGCCGCTCCGCGCTCGCCGATCAGTTCCATTGAAGCCTCGAACAACTTTTGTCTCGTGGCATTGGTCCTGCCGGGGCGTAACTTCCGCTCTCCGGCTTCCTGCGTGCTCATATTGCAATCTCCGGCTTCAGCGACTTCAGGGTCCAGAACTTGTGCTTGCGGACTGCCAGTGTGGACAGCACGGCCCCCAGCACAGTGTAGCCAAGGAGACCCGTTACCGTAGGAAGGATCAGCGAGAGGTCGGCCCCGTAGATCAAGTGGCGCATCCCGGTCACCACGTAGCCCATGGGCAGGACGTCGTGCACAACATGGAGGGGCTGCGGCGTGGTCTGCCAGGGGAAGGTGCCGCCGGACGAGACCAGCTGAAGCACCAGCAGGATGAGTACCACCAGCTTTCCCGGGGAGCCGAGCAGCGCCACGATGCCCTGGATGAGGGAGCTGAACGCCATGGCGGCCGCCAGCATAAACAGCCACATCAGAACCGGATGGGCAGGGTTCAGTCCCAGCCCGACGTCCACCACCAGAGTGAGCAAACTCGCCTGCAACACGGAAACCGTGAGGAACGGCAACCAGCCGCCGACGGCGATTTTCCAGGCAGGGGCGTTGGAAGCCAGTGCCCGCTGGGTGATGGGACGCATGGCTTGGACCAGCATAAAAATGCCGATCCACAAAGCAAGCGTGAGGAAGAACGGAGCCAGCCCCGCACCATAGGAATTGGCCTTGGCCTGGGAGACGCTGCTTACCGCAACCGGATCCGCAATGACCTTGGACAGGCTGCTCTTCTGGGAGTCATCGGGATTGGGGACCTGCCCCGCGCCTTTGGCGAGCTCGTCGGCCAAGGTGGTGGCGCCGTCGGCTGCTGTTCCCGCGCCGCTTTCAAGCTTGGCCGCGCCGGAATCGAGCTCCTGTGCTCCCGTGGACAAACGGGCCGCTCCGTCCAGGGCGGACTGCTGTCCCGCAGCCATGGCAGTTGAACCCGATGCCAGCTGATCGGCTCCCGTCGATGCCTTGGCTATTCCGTCGGTCAGGGCAGGGGCGGCGGCGGCAAGCTTGGAAGCCCCGTCGCTGACGGCGGCAGATCCGTCCGCCAGCTGCTGGATTTGCGCAGCGTCCGCCTGAATCTTTGATGTGGCATCTGCCACCGGGCCGGAAGCAGCGGCAGCTTCGAAGTCTGCCAGGACCTTGTTGGCCTGTTCCTGGCTGAGCACGCCCGTCTCCACCAGCTTGGCGTTGGAAGCCACTAGGCGTTCCCGCAAGCCCTGATCCGCTGCAGTCAGCTGGCCGACGGCGTCCTGGACTTTGGTGTTCAGGGCGGCATTTCCCGCGGCCACCTGCGCTGCGCCGTCGGCCAGCCGTTGAGAATCGGTGGTTAAGGTGGCCGTCTTGTCCTTCAGCTGTTGCAGCCCGCCGTCGAGCTGTCCTGCTGCGGCCGCGAGCTGATTGGCGCCGTCGCTAAGTTTCAGCTGACCGTCGTAGAGCTCAGCAACACCTTGGCTGAGCTGGCTCGTCCCCGTATGGAGCGTCACCGTCCCGTCACGGAGCTGGCTCACTCCGCCGGAGAGTTGTCCGGCTCCCGTTGCGGCCTTGGTGACCTGGGTGTGGATGATCCCGAAGCCGGTGAGGAGCTGATTGGCGGTTTCCTCGCCCACTTCCTGGGCAACCGAGGCGTGAACGGAGGTGGTCAGCTTGTCCACGATGGTGCTGAGGAGGTAGTTATTGGCGTCGTTGGTGGTCACGTTCAGCATGGCTTGGCTGGCGGCATCAAAACGGCCAGGGGACGTGAGGTTGGCCGAGAAGTCCTTTGGAATCTTCAGGGCGAAGGCGTACTTGCCGCTTGCGACGCCCTGATCGGCTTCATCGCTGCTGCTGACGTTTTCCCAGTTAAACACATGGCCCTTGACCAGGCTATCGGCCACTTCCTTCCCCGCCTGCAGCTCTGTGCCGTTGCCTGACATGGCTCCCGTGTCCTCCACCACCAGGGCAGCATCGATCTGGTCCAGATTGCTGTAGGGATCCCAGTTCGCGTAGAGGTACACCGCGCCGTAGAGCAGTGGCACCATGATCAGGGCGAGAAGGGTTAGTTTCGGCAGCAGCCCGCCGGTCATGCGTTTGAGTTCGGAACGGGCCAGCCGAAGCACAGTCACTTGAAGTTCTCCTTCTCGAGGATGTCGTTACCGATGACCGCTGAAGGTCCCGTCCAGCCGTCCGGGAGGGTGCTGACGGTGGCGACGACGGCGAGCGGCCGCCCGCCGTCGTGCGCCAGTTCCTCCAACCTCGAAAGCCAGCCTCCCGGGTCTGCACTGTGGCGGTCGGGGGAGTCCACCACCAAAAGGTCCGTATCGGGGTTGGCGAGGGCCAGAGCGGTCAGCAGTTCAACACGTCGCAGCGGTGGAAGCTGCTCAGTCCACAATTCGGCGATGTCCTCGAAGCGATTGATCTTCAACCAGGGCCTGCTGAGCAAAGCCCCGCGGTACCGGCGTGGAATCAGGGCAAGGTCCTCAGTGACGAGATCACGGACGGTCAGGTGCTGTTCGGGTTCATTGACTCCGGGGGAGTCCACCAGTGCGCTCGCGATCCGGAGTTTCTTCGTCTTGCTGGCGCCATCCCAGCTGACGGAGCCTGCCGTTGCCTTCATTCGTGCGCTCAGGCTTAGGGCCAAAGCTGTCCGCTGGTCCTGGCGTTCACCAGTGACCAGCAGGAGCTCACCTCGCCGGCCCTGAAGGGAGGTGGCGGGCAGAAGGTCCTCCCTGCGGCCCTGGACACGGAGGTTTTCTACGGAGAGCATGAGGACCTTTCAAGGACGGAATCTGCTCCAAGCTTACTTGAACTGACCAGTCAGTTCAAGTAAGCGAACTCCCGGATGTTTTCGGATCCGGCCTGTAACCAATAGGCCTCACCTGGACACTTAAAGGTCAAGCGGCGCAAGGAACTCCGCAGTCAACGCACACCTTTGGGGGATCATAAAAAATGACATCTAAACTCGGGTTTCTAGGGGCAGTAACCATGGCCGGTCTCGCCATCAGCCTTACCCTTTCCGCCTGCGGTCCCCAGAGGGGAGTTGAGATCGCAGATGCCGGAAGGGAGGCTCCCGGGGTGACCTCCACTGCAACCGGGGAACCTACGATGTCAGCCACTGTTGCTCCCGCTGGCCCGGAGCCCCTGTTGTCCGCTGCACCTTCAGCAGTTCCAGCGCCTCAAGCGCCTGCTCCCGTGGAGCCGGTGGCGCCTGTGGAACCGGTGGCGCCCTCGTTGCAGTCCTTCACCTTCCCGGATGGGCATATCTCCTTCTCCTACCCGGCCGGCTGGTCCGTCAGAACCGAGCGCGGGCCAGGCCGGGACGGGCCTCCATGGCAGCCTGTTGAGGCGATCGTCTCCGACGGCACAGGCAATGATCTCCTCCGGGTCTCAAGCGGCGCAGACGGGATCGGATGTGCGGGTGGACCCGTCCACCGCACGGTGCTGGACAAGGCAGATGCTCCCGACATGCGTCAAGCTGACGGCACTACCCCCTGGTTCGGGTTCAAGGTGGAAAACGTCGGGGGTGAAGACTGGTACAGCATGTCGCTCAGCAGGTCCAGCAACTTTGACGAGGGAGAAGTGACTTCCGGCTGCGGGTTGCTTGTGATGGGAAACGGGGGCGCCATGGCCGGGGCCATCTTCAACCCGCCGCCGCACCTGGCCTTCCCCAGCCGGGAGGCGGCCAAGGCCTGGATGGGCAGTGAACAGTACTCCCAGCTCAAGACGTTGTTGCTGAGCGTGAGTTACTCATGACTGCCGCACCTTGGTTCCGGAAGTGGGGCGCTATCGCTCTCGGAACGCTCCTGGTGAGCGGCTGTGCCACTCCGGCGGCGTCGGTTGGAGATCCAACGGGTACCACCGCGCCGCTTCCGGTGGCAGGGGAACTCCAGGGGCAGGGAATGGTTCTGCAGAAGGGGGCCGAACCGCCGCAGCTCTGTCTGGGCTTCATTGCGGAGTCGTATCCGCCGCAATGTAGCGGTCCCGCTCTGGCGAATTGGGATTGGTCGAAGGTGAACGACGAGGAGACCGCTTCCGGCTACACGTGGGGCTCGTATGCGGTGGCCGGGACGTGGGATGGGGTCCACTTCACCCAGACAAAAGATCCGGTCCCACTGTCGCTCCACGACCCGCCTGGTCCTACCAGACCCAAACTATGGGAGGAGTCTGCCGGACCAGGGAGCGAGGTGCAGCTCGAACTGATTCGAGCCGAAATTTACAGCTCCCATGAGTCGTCCATCCTGGTTTCCTGGACCGCGAATGGATACCTCATCCTCAATGTTTTCTATGACGACGGCGCCCTTCAAAACGAAATGGATGCCAAGTACGGGCCCAAACTCGTCCTCGTGGAGTCGGCGCTCCGGCCCCTCAACGGATAGCACCTGGAAGGAATGCCTGGGACGGCTAGCCGCGCCGTGCAGCTAACGACCACCGGGGAACGCCGCTTGCAGGAGTTTGAGAGTTAGAGCTCCTGCTTCAGAGCCCGTACTTCTCCAGCAGACGCAGCCAGACCTCGCCGATCGTTGGATATGATGGCACGGCATGCCAGAGCCGGTCCAAGGGAACCTCACCGACAATGGCGATGGTGGCGGCGTGGAGGAGTTCCGAAACGTCGGGTCCAGCGAACGTAGCGCCAAGGATGACTTGCCGGTCCTCGTCGATCACTAGCTGGGCCCATCCCTCATAGCGTTCTGAATGGAGAGCAGACCCCGCAACCTGGATTGGCAGCTCTACTGAAGAGACCCGGTATCCATCCTTTTCCGCGCGGGCCACGGACCTTCCCACCGATGCCAGTTCGGGGTCTGTGAACACTACAGTCGGGACCGCGTGCTCGTTGGCGGTCTGGGCAAAACGGCTCCAGGGGGCCGGACTTCCTTCCAGCTCGCCCTTGGCCCGGGCGGCAATGGCGTCACCGGTTGCCCTGGCCTCGTACTTGCCTTGGTGCGTCAACATCACGGCACCTGCGGCATCACCCACGGCATACAGCCAAGGGCCGGATCCGCCATTGTTGGTCGGATGCTCCACTAGCCCGCTGGCATCAGTGCTGAGCTGCAGGATGCCATGTCCGTCCGGTTCAAGCCCGATGCTTTCCAGCCCCAGTCCCTCGAGGGCAGGGCGGCGGCCTGTCGCGACCAGAAGCTTTTCCACGGTAGCCGTGGTGCCATCGTCAAGGAGAAGGGTCACTGAACCGTCGTCGTTGCCGGTAACGCTGACGGTTTTCGTATGGAGGCGAAGTTCGACGCCGTCAGCACGGAGGCCGGAAGCTGCCAGTTGGGCAGCTTCCGGGGGAAAGCTGCCCAGCAAGGTGCCACGGGCAACCACAGTGACTGAAGATCCCAGCCTGGCGAAGGCTTGCGCGAGTTCAGTCCCGGCCACGCCGCCGCCCAGGACCCCCAGGGTTTTCGGAATCGCCTGGGCGGAGGTTGCCTCCCGGGTGGTCCAGTAGTCCAGGTCGCCCAGGCCTTCCAGCGGAGGAGTGTGAGGCGAGGATCCTGTGGCGAGGACAACTGCCTCGCGGGCTGTGAGCAGGTGGCTGACGCCGTCGAGTCCTGCTACCTCAACGCTGCGTGGACCCGTGATCCAGCCGTGGCCGCGAATCAGTTCAATACCCGAATCGTCCACCCATTTGACCTGACCGGTGTCCTGCCAGTTGGCGGTGAAGTAGTCCCGGCGCTTGAGGACGGCAGCGGCGTCGAGGGTTCTGGTGACTGCCTCCTCAGCCCCCGGAACTGTCTGGGCGCCATGAAGCGCTGTTCCCGAGCGGATCAATGCCTTGGAGGGAATGCAAGCCCAGTAGGAGCATTCGCCACCCACGAGCTCGGCTTCGACCAGCACGGTGGTGAGCCCTCCTTGTACGGCGCGGTCCGCGACGTTTTCCCCGGCTGCCCCCGCCCCGATAACAATGACATCGAACTCCCGTACGTTTTGCGCCATCATGGCTCCAGACTACGCCCGGGACGAGGGTGTGTCTGAAGGCGGCGAAAGACTATCGTCAAGGCGATCATGACGAGGCATTACACTGAAGGCCTAGACCGGTATATAGCTTTAGCTCACACCTGGGACATTAATGACATGCCTGTGGACGCCCGCGTAGGGGAGATGCTGCACCGGACCGTCGGGGCCGTTGCTGGAAGGGTGCCGGAATGACGCTCCCGACTCCGTGACAAACGGGGGAACAAACGGGGCCGCAGCTGCTTATTGGAGGGCGACAGAGCGTTATCGGGGAGTCCAGGCGTGGCTGAGGCCAAGCGCGGCCCCATGATTCTGCAGCGGCGCTCCTGATGCAGCACACAAAAAAATCCGCACCGGCGAACCGGTGCGGATTTCGTGTATCGTGCGCCCAAAGGGATTCGAACCCCTGACCTTCTGTTCCGTAGACAGACGCTCTATCCAGCTGAGCTATGGGCGCATTCGCGGCTCTTCGAGAACTTCGCTCTCTGCCGAACCTCGAATTACTTTACGCGAGATCCGGCCGTACTTCCAAATCGAAACGCATGTAATCTGCGCGACTAGACCGGTCTATGTGAGCTTACTCACAAAAAACCAGCATTTTGATAGCGCTCTTCATTGAGTTCACGCGGTTTTTCCATAGGCACCTATGTTCGACCCTGCGTTCGGGGCGAAATTTACAGGCGGTTGGACACCTAGCATTTAGGACACACCACTGAACCCGAGGAAGGGAACCGCAATGGGCGATCTGGCGCGACTGCCGCTGCTTGAGAAAGCACCAACCACACATGCCGGCCTGCTGGCGTGGGTCGAGGAGGTTGCTGAACTTACCCAGCCTGCCCGCATCCACTGGGTCGATGGCTCCGAAGAGGAAAATACCAGGCTCACCGAGGAACTCGTCGCTGCCGGCACTCTGACCCGCCTCAACCAGGATTTGTTCCCCAACTCCTTTGCAGCTTTCTCCGATCCTGCGGATGTTGCACGCGTCGAGGAGCAGACCTTCATCTGCTCGCAGAACAAGCGCGACGCTGGCTTCACCAATAACTGGATGGCCCCGGATGAGATGAAGGAGAAGCTCCGCGGCCTCTTCGCTGGTTCCATGCGCGGCCGCACCATGTACGTCATTCCCTTCGTCATGGGACACCTCGATGCCGAGGACCCCAAGTTCGGTGTCGAGATCACCGACAGCGCCTACGTTGTCGCCTCAATGCGCATCATGGCCCGCATCGGCACCGAGGTCCTGGACCGTATTACGGCAAACAACGCCTTTTTCGTTCCGGCCCTCCACTCCCTCGGCGCACCTCTCGCCCCCGGCCAGGCCGACGTTGCCTGGCCCTGCAACCCTGACAAGTGGATTGTGCACTTCCCCGAAGAGCGCTCCATCTGGTCGTTCGGTTCCGGCTACGGGGGCAACGCCCTGCTGGGCAAGAAATGCTACGCACTGCGCATAGCTTCAGTCATGGCCCGCGATGAGGGCTGGCTGGCTGAGCACATGCTTATCCTCAAGCTGACCTCACCTGAGCAGAAAACGTACTATGTCTCGGCGGCCTTCCCGTCCGCCTGCGGCAAAACAAACCTTGCCCTCCTTGATCCCACCATTGATGGGTGGAAAGTCGAAACGCTTGGTGACGACATCACCTGGATGCGGTTTGGCAAGGAAGGCGAACTGCGCGCCGTCAATCCGGAAGCCGGCCTTTTCGGCGTAGCTCCCGGAACCGGCTGGGGCACCAACCCCAACGCCATGCGCGCCATCGCCAAGGGCAACAGCATCTTCACCAACGTCGCACTGACCGACGATGGCGGAGTCTGGTGGGAGGGCATGACCGATGACGTTCCTGCCCACCTCACGGACTGGCAGGGGAACTCGTGGACGCCGGACTCGGACCGGCCCGCGGCTCACCCCAACTCGCGTTTCTGCACGCCCATCGACCAGATCGACATGCTGGCCGAGGAGTACAACAACCCGGACGGCGTCGAGCTTTCAGCGATCCTGTTCGGCGGACGCCGCAAGACGACTATTCCCCTGGTCACCGAGTCCTTTGACTGGTCCAACGGAATCTTCATGGGCTCCACGCTGTCTTCCGAAACCACCGCGGCAGCGGCGGGCGCCGTAGGCGTTGTGCGCCGTGACCCGATGGCCATGCTTCCGTTTATCGGGTATGACGCCGGTGACTACCTCAACCACTGGGTCAACCTTTCGGCCAAGGCGAACCCGGCGCGGCTTCCCAAGATCTTCCTGGTCAACTGGTTCCGTCGCACGCCGGAAGGCGGATTCGCCTGGCCCGGTTTCGGGGACAACGCCCGTGTCCTCAAGTGGGCCATGGAGCGCCTCGAGGGTAAGGCGGCCGCCGTCGAAACCCCCATCGGGTTCGTCCCCACCGGGGATTCGATTGATCTGACCGGCCTGGATATGACCCCTGCCCAGGTGGAAGAAGCCGTTCGCGTGGACCCGCAGGAGTGGGCAACCGAGCTGGCCTCCATCGAGGAGTGGTACGCCAACTTCGGTGGCTCGCTGCCGGATGCGCTCCAGGCTGAACTGGCCCGCCTTAAGGCCCGTCTCAGCTAGTCCCCATTGCCTCCCCAATCTCGCAACTCGATTGGGGCCCTTCGGCAGCGTGGATCCAGACGGAGGCTTTGATTACGACGGCGGCTCCGCACCTTTCTTTGGAAAGGTGCGGAGCCGCTGTATTTCTACCTGAATAGATGCCCTCGAAGGTGGACAAGTCAGGAGAACGCGTACTGCCCTTCCTAAGCCTAGTAGTTGACAAATCTACTAGTAGATATGTCACCATAAGTTATGACACTTTCCCGCCTGATTCTGGGCTTGCTCAGCCTCGCGCCCATGACGGGCTACGAGCTCAAGAAGCATTTTGACGCGACCGTGAACCACTTCTGGTCCGCCGATAAGGCGCAGATTTACAGGACTCTGACAGCGCTGGTCAAAGATGGGTTCTGCAGCGCGGAAACCGTGCAGCAAGATGGTCTGCCGTCCAAACAGGTGCACAGGATCACTGAGCGTGGGAGGGCGGCGCTCCTTGAGTGGCTCGAAACTGATCCGGCACCTGACGCTGAACGGAATGCCTTCCTTGGGCGGGTGTTTTTCGCCGCCCAGCTCGATGAGAAGCAGTTGCACAATCTGTTTGACCGCCGTCGGGGGGCTGCCCTCAGCTATCTTGCCTCGCTGCAGGAGCAGCTGGATGCAAGCCGTGCCGCTACGCCGGGGGAGGCGCTCTACTTTCAGCTTGCCACCTTGAGGAACGGGATCCGGCACTTGAAAGCAGAACTCGAATGGCTGCAGGACATCGAAAAGGAACTGGTATGAGTGCGCAGGCAGATACTTACCCCGAGGTCCATCCCCGCACAGCAGATGCCGGGGCTCCGACCGGCGGGACCATTGTGTTCCTGCACGGCGGAAACGTCGCCAACTGGATGTGGGACCCGCAGGTAAAAGCACTTCGTGACTACTGGATCCTCACCCCTGACCTGCCTGGTTTTGGAGGCAGGGTGGCAGAGGAATGGACAGATCTGGCAGGGACAGCGGACGCAGTGGCCGCCTTCATCGCCGAGCAGGCAGAACCAGGGCCGGTTCACGTCGTGGGGCTGTCCATGGGGGCCGTCGTCGCTCTCCACCTCATCGCCAGGCACCCCGGAATTGCGTCTTCCGTGCTGGTTAGCGGAGCGGTGATGGCAGAGGTGCGGGGGCCTACGCGATGGCTTGCAGCCTTGCAGTTCGCGTTCTGGGAGAGGGCCTGGTTCTGGCGGGGACAAGCAAAGGCGTTCCGTTTGCCGAAAGATTCCGTGGAGTTGTACGTCCGTCATGGATTGTCGGTCCGGCGTTCCAATGCGGAACGGATGCTCCGGGAGGTGTATGCGGGCGCAGTCCCTGAAGAACTGGGATTCTTCCCTGGCCGTCTGCTGGCCGTGGCAGGGGAGAAGGAGCCGGCAATTGTGTCTGCTTCCTTCGCTGGCTTGGGCTCTCTGCTGCCGCACGCAGTGTTCAGGATCGCGCCGGGAATGCATCATGTCTGGAATGTTGAAAACGAAGAACTGTTCAGTGCGATGGTCCGCCTTTGGGCAGCGGGCGAGGTACACGCGGAGCTACGCCCTGCCCCGCGGTCCCTTTAGACGCTGATTGCGCACGTCGATTGGCACATGATGCGACCGGGCGTGTCTTCGGCCGCGGTCACCTCACGTTGATACCTCTGGGGAGTAGGTTGGAGTTCAGGCCATGGCATGGGGAGAGAGGCAATGCAGATGACGAAAACTACAGGTGTGGCACAACGGCTCGCTCAAGCACTGGCTATTGTCTTGGGAGCCGAGGACATCCCGGTTCGTGTACAGGCGTGGGACGGTTCACAGGCAGGCCCGCCTGAGGCTCCATTGGTAATCTTCCGATCCAGGCGGGCCCTGCGACGGATACTGTGGGCCCCGGGGCAGCTCGGATTGAGCCGCGCCTACGTTTCCGGCGATATCGATGCTCCCGGTGACATCTTTGAGACCTTTGCCGCTTTGAATTCCATCGCGAAGTTTGCCGAGGGTGCCCCTGCCCGCTCATTGACGGCTCGTGAAATCCTGAAGCTGGTCAGGACGGCTTTCCGGCTGGGTGCTCTGGGGCCCAATCCGGCACCGCCCCCGGAAGAAGCGAATGTCGGACGCCACGGCCGCCGGCACTCCAAGAAAAGGGACGCCGCGGCGATTTCCCATCACTACGACGTCGGCAACGACTTCTACGCCATGGTGCTCGGTCCGTCACTGGTCTACTCCTGCGCTGTATGGGAGAACGAGCAGACCGGCCTTGAGGCCGCCCAGGAGGCCAAACTCGATCTTGTCTGCCGCAAGCTGGGCCTGGAACCCGGCATGCGCGTGCTGGACGTGGGTTGCGGCTGGGGCAGCTTCGCCCTCCATGCCGCCGAGCGTTACGGTGTCGACGTCGTCGGGGTCACCCTTTCGGCAGAACAGGCCGCATTGGCCAGCAAGCGGGTGGCTGAAGCCGGGCTGACCGACAGAGTGGAGATCAGGATCCAGGACTACCGCGACGTCAACGATGGCCCGTTTGACGCCATCAGCTCCATTGGAATGTCTGAGCATGTGGGCAGCGAGCAGATGCCACGGTACACGTCCCAGCTGCGCGACCTGTTGCGCCCCGGCGGCCGGCTCCTCAACCACGCCATCTCGTGGAACGCCGGGCCCACGGATCCGGACCCGGACTCCTTCATTCCCCGCTACGTTTTCCCCGATGGCGAGATGCTTAGCTTGGGCGAGATGGTCACGGCCCTTGAGGCGGCCCGCCTGGAGGTGCTGGACGTTGAGGCCCTCCGCCGGCACTACGCGCTCACGCTCCGGGCTTGGGTGCGGAACCTCGAAGATCACTGGGATGAAGCGGTAGAGGCCGGCGGAGCAGGGCGCGCACGGGTTTGGCGGCTGTATATGGCCGCAAGTGCCCTCGGCTTTGAGGACGGCACCACCGGCGTCAACCAGATTCTGGTTCAGAAGGCCGGAGGGGACCAGCCGCCACTGCGAAGGACGGCCTGGATCTAACCCGACTGGCAGCGGTGGCTAGTCCACCCAGACGGTGGGTTCATCTGAGTCGGCTGCGAGCTGTCCGAAAGTCAGCTCGCCCGAGTCGGCCTCCGTCGTGTACGGAAGGACGGCGGAAAAGACAGCCCCGTCCCGGTGCTCCGTTGCCACGTGGATAGCGTCGGTGTCCTCTTCAAGCAAGGTGATGTCGCAAACCACTGCCGCTGCCCGGAAATCGTCCCGGTTCTGCTTGAGCAGCTCCCTCAGGTCGCTGATCATCGAATCGGCATCAAAGTCGGCGTCGGACCCGGCCGGGGAGTCCGACGGCGTGACCGCCACCAGGCGGACCTCGCCGTCGTTCTCCACCACGAGCGCAAAAGGCAGGAACCCGCCGTTCCGTCCGAGTTGTTCCTGGGCGGCGCCGACTCCGGTGCCCAGCAGGTTTTCCAGATCCGTCGCAGTGGCCGGGGCCACCGAGCTGCGCCAGGAGGTTTCCGGGTCGGAGGTTACAGGCTCGGAGGCTTCAGGCCGGGATGTTCCGTGGAACGCGGCGTCGCCGGTTGTACTGGTGTTCGGGGATGCATCAGTCATGGCAAAGGGCGGACTAGCTCCGGACCAGGGCGAGGACGCGGTCGCGCAGGCTTTCCATGGTGGCCCTGTCTACGGCTTCAGCGTTGAGCCGGAGGAACGGCTCAGTGTTTGAAGGGCGGAGGTTGAACCACCAGCTGCCGTCCCTGGCGGTGAAGGTGCTGCCGTCCATGTAGTCGATCTCAACATCTTCGTTCTCGAAGTTGTTGCGGACCCGTTCCACTGCCGCGTTTTTGTCCTCTATCTCGGAGTTGATCTCTCCGGAAGACACGTAAGGCTCGTACTCGCGGCCTAGCTCCGACAACGGACCCTGCTGTTCGCCCAGAGCCGCCAACACGTGCATGGCCGCGAGCATGCCGGTGTCCGCGTTCCAGAAATCGCGGAAATAAAAGTGTGCCGAGTGCTCGCCTCCAAAGACGGCGCCTTCCTCGGCCATGACTGCCTTGATGAAGGAATGGCCCACCCGAGTGCGGACGGCGCGGCCGCCGTCGTGCTCCACGAGTTCGGCCACTGCCTTTGATGTCAGGAGGTTGTGGATGATGGTGGGGGTTTCTTCGCCCAGGGCTTTGGCCCGGGCGATTTCGCGCCGGGCCACCATCCCGGTGATGGCCGACGGCGACACCGGCTCGCCCTTTTCGTCGATGACAAAGCAGCGGTCAGCGTCGCCATCAAAGGCCAGGCCGATATCTGCCCCGTGCTCGACGACGGCGGACTGGAGGTCGCGGAGGTTTTCCGGTTCCAGGGGGTTGGCCGGGTGGTTCGGGAAGGAACCGTCCAGCTCGAAGTAAAGGGGGACGATCTCGAGGGGGAGTTTGGGCAGCAGGGTGTCGCCCAGGACAGCAGGAGTGGTGAGGCCGGCCATGCCGTTGCCTGCGTCCACGACTACCTTGAGCGGGCGTGAACCGGTGAGGTCCACAAGGCTGCGAAGGTATTTGGAGTAGTCCTTGAGAACGTCATGGACGCCGATCTGGCCGCGGCTGGGTGCCGCTGGAATCGTGCCCGCTGCCAGGTACTCCTCAGCGAGTGCCTGGATCTCCTTCAACCCGGTTTCCGAGGAGATGGGAACGGCTCCGGCTTTGGCCATTTTGATGCCGTTATAGGCCGCGGGGTTGTGACTGGCCGTGAATGTGGCCCCTGCCGCATCGAGGGCGCCACACGCGTAGTAGAGCTCGTCGGTGGAGATCAGGTCCAGCAACTGGACATTGGCGCCCCGCGTGGCTGCGCCGTTGGCAAAGGCCTTGCTGAACTCCGGAGAGGATGGCCTCATGTCCCCGCCGACAAGAACCGTCTTGCCTTCAAGGGCCAGGATGTCAACGAAAGCTGCCCCAACGGCTTCGACGATTTCCGCAGTGATGGATTCTCCCACAATGCCACGAACGTCATAGGCCTTGAAGGCCGCCGAGAGGTCAAAAGTCTTTGTCTGGTCGCTAGTCACGCGTTCCATCTTACGTTGAAGCGGGAAACGCCCTGTTCCCCTTTCCGGGGCAGACCTGTCCCGTTATCCACATGGAAGGAGCGCTTTCTTTTGGGCTGTCGGAGGTGGCTGGGATACTGAAGCAATGCTCACCAACCGAGATGCCCCTGCTCTTGAAGACACTGCTCTTCCTTCCGCTCCTGCCGCCGATGCCGGATCTGTATCCTCATCCGCTTCTGCCATCTACGGCGAGGCGCTTGAAGTGTTGCGGGAGCTTGTTGGCCATCCTGGTGCTGACTTCCACGATGGCCAGTTTGAGGCTATCGAGGCACTCGTTGGCAACGGGCGCAGGGCGCTCGTGGTCCAGCGCACCGGTTGGGGGAAAAGCGCCGTGTATTTCGTGGCATCACTCCTGCTCCGCCGTCGCGGTGCCGGGCCCACCCTCATCGTGTCCCCGCTGCTGGCGCTGATGCGGGACCAGGTGGCCGCCGCGGCACGGGCCGGAGTCAGGGCTGTCGCCATCAACTCGGCCAACCAGCTCGAGTGGGATACCGTCCGGGAGCACTTGGCGGCGGATGAGGTGGACGTGCTGCTGGTGTCACCCGAGAGGCTCACGAATCCCTCGTTCCGGGAGAATCAGTTGCCGGAACTGATCCGGCGGACCGGCCTGCTTGTCATTGACGAGGCCCACTGCATTTCGGACTGGGGGCACGATTTCAGGCCCGACTACCGGCGCATCGCAGACCTGATCACCGAACTTCCGACTACTGTTCCGGTTCTGGCGACCACAGCTACCGCCAACTCCAGGGTGGTTCACGATATTGAAGAACAGCTCGGCGCGGATGTACTGACCATTCGTGGCGCCCTGGGCCGGGAGTCCCTGCGGCTGGGGGTACTCAACCTCCCCGATTCCCGCGACAGGCTCGGGTGGCTGCTGACGCATCTTGCGGAGTTACCAGGAAGCGGCATCATTTACACGCTTACCGTCTCCGCTGCGGAGGATACCGCGCGGCTGCTGGCTGAAGCCGGTCACAAGGTCCTGGCCTATTCGGGGCGAACTGACCCCGCGGACCGGGAACGGGCGGAACAGCAGCTTAAGGACAACCAGGTCAAGGCCTTGGTTGCCACCTCCGCGCTGGGCATGGGTTTTGACAAGCCGGATCTGGGCTTCGTTGTGCACCTTGGAGCCCCGTCATCGCCCGTGGCGTACTACCAGCAGGTTGGCCGTGCCGGTCGAGGGGCGGCCAACGCTGACGTACTTCTTCTGCCCGGATCCGAGGACCGGGATATCTGGCAGTACTTTGCCACGGCGTCCATGCCTTCCGAAGAAAAGGCTGCTGCTGTCCTCACTGCCCTGGCGGACGCCGGAAGCGCTGTGTCCACGGTGGCCTTGGAAGCACGCGTGGACCTGCGCCGGACACCGCTGGAGTTGCTGCTGAAAGTTCTGGCCGTGGATGGAGCAGTGGAGCGGGTAGGCGGAGGCTGGCGCGCCACCGGGATGCCCTGGGTTTACGACTCAGAAAGATACGGCCGTATTGCTGAAGCACGGGTGGACGAACAGGACTCCATGGTCATTTACCAGGACACCGCCGGATGCAGGATGGAGTACATCACCTCGGTCCTCGATGATGCGACGGCGAGGGCTTGCGGACGTTGCGACAACTGTGCGGGGCGCTGGTTCCCTACCGACATCAACTCCTCAGCAACTGAGGCTGCGGGGGCCACGCTCAGCCGCGCAGGTGTGGCCTTGGAGGCCCGTCTTCAGTGGCCCACCGGGATGGACCGGCTGGGCGTACAGGTGAAGGGCAAAATCAAAGCGGATGAGAATGTAGCTGAGGGACGTGTTCTTGGAAGGCTCACAGACCTTGGCTGGGGCGGTTCCCTGCGCGAGCTCTTCGCATCCGGCGCCCCTGACCGGGAGATCGACCCGGCCATGCTTCAGGCGTGCGTCCAGGTTCTTCGGGAGTGGGGTGCGGGCAGCGAGCGTGCGCCGGGTTGGAGCGGGGCAGGCAGGCCTGCTGGAATCGTCAGTATTCCCTCCAGGAGCAAGCCGGTCCTGGTGGAGTCACTGGCCCAAGGCATTTCAGGGGTAGGCCGCATTCCGTATCTGGGCCAGCTTCAGCTAGAGCACGGAGGTCCTACCGGCGCCAGGGGAGGGAACAGCGCTTACCGGCTCGCCGGCGTCTGGGATCGCCTGGCTGTGGGACCGGCGCTCGCTGCCGCTTTGGAACCACTCTCCGGCCAAAGCATCATGCTCGTGGACGATCTCACCGACAGCCGCTGGACCGTCACGGTTGCTGCCCGCGCCCTCCGACGAGCAGGCGCCGGAGCAGTTTTGCCCCTGGTGCTGGCGCAGGCAGGCTAGGAGCTAAGGCGCTGCCTTCCGCTCGGGCTGCCGCCCGCGGCTTACTTCGGCGCCAGCGTGGCGTTGCAGGGACAGGCTGTCCAAAGTGCTCAAGAGCATCAGGGCAGCCATCGCCAGGAACGCGCCACGGTACGGTGCAATGGAGTCCCAGCCCAGGGCGCCGGTGCTTTCAAAAATACGCAGGAAGAGGGCACCCAAAGCAATGCCCGAGCCTGCGGCCAGTTGCACCAGGGTCGCGGACACCACGTTGGCTGAGGGCAGTTGCGCCGGGACGATGTCCGCATACTGCACCGAGGCATAGGCCGAGAAGCCAATGGAACGGGCAGCTCCACTGACCACCAGAAGCACAGCAATCAGCGCTTCGGGAGTGCCGGCGTCGAGCATTGAACATAAAACGAAGGTGATGGCCGAGGCAAAGGAGGCAAACACCAGCACAGGCTTGAAGCCGAAACGCCGGATCAGCGGGGTGGTGGCTGGCTTGATGCCGATGTTTCCCGCGAATACGGCGGCCACCATCGCTCCGGCATGCAAAGGGTCCCACCCGAAGGCGTCCTGGAACATCAGGGGAAGCAAAAACGGGATGGCGCTGATGGTGAGCCGGTAGATGAAGCCTCCGGTGGCCGTTGCACGGAATGTCCTGGTGGAGAAAACTCCCAGGTCGAAGAGGGGATGCCCGCTGCGGCGCATCCAGCCGGCAGCAGCGGCGAGGAGCGCCAACCCGAACCCGACGACAGCCCAGGGGAGGACATCGGAGGGATGATGGCCTGCATATTCCAGCCCCACCACTACGGACCCCACGCCCAACGTTGTGAGGGCCAGCCCGGGCCAGTCAAGGCGGCGGTCCCGGTTGCCGGCTCCTTGCGGAATCAGCCGCAGCGCAACCAGGAAGGCGCCAAGCCCCAGGGGAATGTTGATCAGGAAGATCCACTGCCACGACAGGTAGCTGGTCAGCGCCCCGCCGATGACGGGAGCCAACACCGGTGCCAGGAGCCCGGGCCAGACGAGGTAGGCGGTGGCGCGCAGCAGGTCCTGCTTGGGTGTCCCGCGGAGCACCACCAGTGTTCCTACCGGGACCATCATCGCGCCGCCCGCGCCCTGCAGGATCCGGCTCAACGTCAGCATTGTCAGGTCCTGGCTGAGGGCGCAGAGCAGGGAAGCTGCCGTAAAGGTGGCTATGGCGACACAGAATACGTTCCGGGCCCCGAGCCTTTCCGCCAGCCAGCCGCTGATGGGAATCCCCATGGCCACCGTCATGAGGTAGGCGGTCATCGTGATGTTGACGTCGGTTGGTGCAACGCCGAAATCTCTGGCGATACTCGGAATGGCGGTGACCAGCACGGTGCCGTCGAGGAATTCCATAAAGAAGGTGGCCGCCACAAGCAAGGCAAGCCGGGGGCTCCAGGAGGCTGCCGCCACACTGCTGTTGTTTGCCATCCGCTTATCCTCACACGGTCCTTTGGAGGGCTGCGTCAGGTTGTCGCCCTACGCAAAAGGTCCCGGTCGATGACCGGGACCCAACGCGGAGACGGGGGGATTTGAACCCCCGGTGGAGTTGTGCCCCACACTTCATTAGCAGTGAAGCCCATTCGGCCGCTCTGGCACGTCTCCAATTGCTATTACTAGCCCACCAAGGATACGCAGAACGGGCCATTCAGTGCAAAACGGTTCGGGAATGCGGCCCGCAGCATTGGAAGTGCACGCCGGAAAGCTCCTCTGCATCCTTCAGTCCACCCTGCCGACGGACAGCGGCCCGTTCCCGCTTGGATCATCCGGCCCGTCCGGCAAGGGCCCGCCACAGGAAGTGCTGGCTTCGGCTTTGGAGGGCTGCGGCCTGGCGGTTGTCCGATGCACCTGCATGGCCTCCTTCGAGTGCTTCGTGGTACCAGACGTTGGGAATCCCCATGGCCTGCATGCGGGCCGCCATCTTCCGCGCCTGGACCGGGCCGACACGGTCATCTGAGGTTGCCGTCCAGATGAATGTTTCCGGATAGTCCACGCCGTCCCTGAGGAGGTGGTACGGCGAAAAGGTCCTGATGAAATGCCAGTCCTCAGGGTTGTCGGGGTCGCCGTACTCGGCAATCCAGGAGTGGCCAGCGGACAGCTTCGTGTAGCGCCGCATATCAAGGAGGGGCACACCGCAGGACACGGCGCCAAACAATTCCGGGTACTGCGTGAGCATGTTGCCCACCAGCAGCCCACCATTGGAACCGCCCACGCAGCCCAGGCGTTCGCGTGACGTTACGCCCCGGGAAACCAGATGCCTTGCCACCGCGGCGAAGTCTTCATAGGCGCGGTGCCTCTTCTCCTTCAGCGCAGCCCGGTGCCACGAAGGGCCGTATTCCCCTCCGCCGCGGATGTTCGCCACCACGAAAACTCCGCCACGGGAGTGGCCGGCTGCACCGTCTGAACCCTTACCACCCTTAGAACCGCCACTGTCAGAGCCTGCGGTGCCAACAGTGCGACGCTCCAGCCAGGCCCGTCCGATGGCTCCGCTGTAGGCGGGGGTCCGGGAAATCTCGAAGCCGCCGTAACCGGAAAGCTGGGTGGGGTTCTGCCCATCGAGGACCAGGTCCCTGGATGCCACCTGGAAGTACGGCACCCTGGTGCCGTCCTCGGATACCGCAAAGTGCTGCTGGACCTCGTAGGCCGAGTCGTCAAAGAACGACGGCGAGGACCTGATCACTTCATGGGTGCTGCCCACCGTATTGCCCTCGCGCTTCAACGTTCCGCGGGTCAGGGTGCTGGGGGTGGTGAACCCGGTTGCGACGAGCCAGAAGTCGTCCGCGGAGACCTGGTCCTCATCCTCATCGTCCACGGCGTAGGCCGTGACGTCATGGAGGGGCGGGCAGGCGTCCAGTGCGGAGGAACCCCAGGCTGAACCGCTTTCCTCGGCCGGCCGTGACGGATCAAGGACGCGGATCTCGGAGGAAACGTCCCGGAGCAGATTCAGCAGGAGGAAGTTGCGGGTCCAGCTCCACGATTGAAGAGACGTGCTTGAGTCAGGAGCGAACAGGACCACCAGTTCCCGTCCGCCTGACAGGTAATTCTCAAAGTCCGCGGCCAGCAGTGATCCGGCAGGATACGTGGTGCCGTTGACTGTCCAGTCGCCCTGCGGCCTGAAGAGCAACCATTCACGGTGGAGGCTGAGGTTGACGTCAGTGGGAACGTCGATCCGCAGCCAGGAGCCATCGCGGAGTACTGATGTCTGCCGGTTGAAGAAATCGATCCAGTCAACGGCGAAAGTGCGCTCGAACCCCGGTGTGGAGTCGTGGGAGATGAGCGCCATCATGTGGTCCTCGGGGATCTCAAAGAGCCGCTCAGCGGAGGCCAGCGAGCCGCCCCGCCGCAGGATCACACCCGTTCGGGCGTAGGATGATGCCGTTTTCGGCAGTTCTTCCGCGGTGGAGGCCACCAGGAGCGTGTCCGCGTCCAGCCAGGAGACATTGCCCTTTGCCGTAGGCAGGTCGAAGCCGCCATCAGCGGCGTCAACAAAGGTGCGGTTGACGACGTCGAACTCCCGGTACCGGTTGGCGTCGCCACCGTCGGGGGAGAGGGCGAGGAGCACCAGCCGGTGCTGTTCGCCTGCAGGCGGCCTCAGGAAGTCAGCTCCATGGAAGACCCATTCCTCTCCTTCGTCGGCAGCCAGCGCATCAACGTCAAGGAGAACGTCCCACTCGGGGGACCCGCTGCGGTAGCTGTCCCAAGACGTGCGCCGCCACAGGCCTTTGGGGTTCTTGCCGTCCTTCCAGAAGTTGTAGTACCAACTTCCATGCTTGCCCACCATGGGGATCTTGTCCGTGGAATCAAGGACTTCGAGGACCCGCTCCTCCAGTTCGGCATAGTCGGAGTCCTCAAGCAGATCCTCAGTGCGGGCGTTCTGTTCGCGGACCCAGGCCAGTTGCTCCTCGCCGTAAATCTTCTCCAGCCAGATGTTCTCGTCGATGGGCTCGGGGGCTGTCGCCGGAGCCGAGGTGTGGCCGGACGTGGGCTGTTGGTCAGCTTCGGTGGTGGTCATGGGCCCATCCAAGCAACATCGGTACACCGCTAGCAAGTCAAGCAGGCACGCCACATGCGGATACGCTGGATGCCGTGGGCATATCTCAAAGGATCCGGGCGGCACTGATAGGCGCCGGACCCAGGGGTACCAGCGTGTTGGAACGCCTGCTGGCCAACTGGGCAGCCCGCCCTGCCTCCGAAAAGGGCCATCCCGATGCTGGAAGCCTCCACATTGACGTTGTGGACCCCTATCCCGCCGGACCAGGCCATGTGTGGCAGTCAGGTCAATCCAGGCTCTATCTCATGAACACCCAGTCCTTTTACCCAACGCTGATCCCCGAGGACCCGCAGCTGGCCCCTCCTTTGGCGGGCGGCACTTTTGATCGGTGGCGCCAGGACCAGCAGCAGCAGCCCCTGCCATCGCTGACTGCCGAGGAACGGGCCGAGCTCTCCACCCTCGCAGCCGGAGATTTTCCGAGCCGTGCCCTGTACGGCCGGTACCTGAGCACCACGCTGGAGGAATTGCTCGGCCGTCTTCCCGACGGCGTCACCATCCAGTTCCACAAAACCTCAGCCGTTTCGGTTCGGCATACCGGCAACGGAACGTTCGACGTCGGGCTCGACGACGGCGGCTCCCTCGCCGTTCAGTCAGTGGTCCTGGCCCTGGGGCACCTGGAGGCAAGGCTCAACGCGGAGCAGCGCGCCCTGCAGGCAGGCGCCCGCCAGTTCGGTCTGCTCTACCTCCCTCCGGCGGCACCAGCGGATGTGGACTGGTCCGTTGTCCCGGCGGGCGAACCCGTGCTGGTCCGCGGGATGGGTCTGAACTTCTTTGACGTGATGGGCCAACTCACCGAGGGACGCGGCGGGAAGTACGTGGATGCCGTGAGTCAGGGCGCTCCCGGTTCTTCCGGGCGCTACGCACTGGAGTACCTGCCCTCGGGCCAAGAGCCAAAGATCATCGCAGCCTCCCGCCGGGGGACGCCGTACCGCGCCAAGGCAGCCTTGGCGGGCTATTATCCCCATGCCGTGAGCCTCCGATACCTGACAGACGCAGCCTTGGCCAGGTTTGCCTCAGCCGGCATTGTCCCCTCGTTCGACCATGACTTGTGGCCGCTGCTGCACCGCGATGCCCTCTGGGCCTACTACACAACGCTGGTCAGGACGAGCCCCGTTGCCGTGAACGAACCGGCTCTGTTCCTGGAGGCGCTTGAGGAGGTTCTGCGTCCCCACGCGCACAGCACCGTCAAATGGGAAAACGAAGTGGACCGGGTGGTCGCGGCGCATGTGGTGCCTTCCGGCAGACTTGACCTTCTAGGGCTGGCCGCCCCGCTGGCCGGAAGGTCCTTCGCATCCCGCAGTGACCTCGACGCCGCCGTCGTGGACTATCTGGAGGACGACGCCCGCCGCTCAGCCCTCGGTGAAGACGATCCCGTCAAAATGACCATTGGCGCCCTGCATCACGGGCGGGCGGTGCTGAAATCGGCAGTGGCCGACGGCGGCATCACCGATGAGTCCTGGGTCGGCGGCCTGCGCGGCTGGTTCGAGTCGTTCGTCGAAGGGCTGGCCAGCGGTCCGCCTGCCATTCGCTCGGAGCAGCTGGCTGCTCTCGCCCGTGCCGGAGTGGTCAGTTTTGTGGGCCCCGATCCCAAGTTCTACCTCGACAGGACGTCCCGGCAGTTCTCGGCCGCTTCCCCCTGGGTCAGGACCGGCAGCGTCAAGGCCAGCACTCTCCTTGAAGCGCTGGCCCCGGCGAACAGGGTGGCCCGAAACAAGTCCACGCTGCTGGAACAGCTGTTGGCCGACGGGCTCGTCAGGCCGCGGCTCATGATGACAGCGGAGGGTACTCCGGTGGAAACCTCCGGATTGGATGTGCAGCCGCATCCCTACCGGGCTGTGGCCGCGAACGGCTCTGTTACAAACGGCCTCTATGTTCTTGGCCTGCAGTTATCGGCGGCGCAATGGGGCACCGCGATTGCAGCCGAAGCCAGGCAGCAACATGGACCGGTCTACCCGAGCGGGCAACGGACCCTGCGGGACGCCGACGAGATCGCCCGCGCCATCCTGGGACTCTGACTTTCTGCCTGACTGAGGCTTCCCTCCTTCCTGATGCCGTCAGGGCAAGGCAAAGGGGGCATGCCTCCCGTTATCGGAAGGCATGCCCCTGCTTCTGATAGATCAGCCCTTCAGGCACTTCCGGTACTCAATGAGAGCGAAGGCGTACCTGATCCAGCCGCGGACGTCGTACCACTTGGCGGGCGGAACCGGTGCGGTGCAGACAGGAGGAACGGGTCCGCTGGACGCCACACGGACATCGGTCTTGATCACTGTCCCGGATTCCGCAGCGGTGAGGACAAGCGTTGCCGTTCCTACCGCGGCACCGGCCGGTACCTTGACGTCCACAGTGGCGGCGCCGCCGGAGACGCCGATGCTGCCAAGCTCGGTGGACACACCGGAAGCGTCAACAAAGACGGCCTTCAGGGAAGTGTTCACCGGACTGCCGAGTGAGGCGAGATCCAGCTTGGAGACAGCCAGCGAGATAGGCTCGCCCGCTTTGACGTCAGTGGCCGTCGTGTTCACTACGGCCACGCTGCGCCGCGCGAAATCGGGGGATACGGGATTGTGTTCCTGCAGGTACTTGATCCACGCATCCCTGTCCACGAGTCCCGAGTCCTTGGTGTTGGCTCCTTCCTTGAAGACCCGGAAGTTATCCCCTCCTGTGGCGAGGAAGCTGAACGTCCCGATCCGGTAGGCCTTCGCCGGATCAACTGGGACCCCGCCCACGCGGATGGAGGTGATGCGGTCTCCGGCGGGCCGGGCGGCGTCGAACGTGTAGTTGACGTTCTTGGAAAGCCCCAGTTGCTGGTAGGCGCGGCTGGGCACCGTGCCGTCGGGATTCGTCTGCCACTGCTGCTCCAGCAGCGTCTTGAACTGCGCACCGGTCAGGGACGTCGTCCATAGATTGTTCACGAACGGCAGTACGGCGTTGGCCTCGGCATAGGTGATGGTTCCGTCAGGTGCGAAGTACAACTCGTTCCGCAAACCGCCGGGATTCACGACGCCGATCTCCGCGCCGCCGAGTTCCGCCGTTCCCAGGCTGGCAGCGAGGGAATCGGCCACGAGGTTACCCAATGTGGATTCGCTGGCGCGGTCATCACGCTTAGCAGGACCGCCGGCGGGATCAGGGCTGAACGCCGTGGTGATATCCGCGGTGACCTTGCCGACCGGCTGGTTACCGATTACCGCGGCGTCAGCGATGGCCTTGTCCACGATGGTCTTCACTGCTGCCACGCGCGGGTATTTGGCGACAATGTCCGCCGCCGTTTCAGTGGCAGTGGGCACGAACCGTTTGACGTTGCCGGCTTTGTACCCGGTCACGGCCATGGTGGCTGTATCTACCGTGAGCTGGATCTGGCCGACGTTCTCGCCGTAGTTGCCGGTCTGGACGATGGGGCGTGTCTTGCCCTCGACGCCGGGAACAGGCGCGTCCCAGGAGTACTCCTTGTGCGTGTGCCCGTTGAAAATGGCATCCACTTCTGCGGATGTTTGGTTGACGAGCCGTGCGAAGGGGCCGCCTGCTGCGACTTCCTCCTCCAGAGTGGCGCCTTCGGGTGCTCCCGAGCCGGCGCCGTCGTGGTTTTCGACGATGATGATGTCGGCAAGGTCTTCAGCGGTAATGCGGGCGGCGACGCGGTTGATTGCGTCGACGGGATCACCGAACTCCAGTTCGGTGATCCCACCGGGAGTGACCAGCGACGGAACCTCCTGCGTGACGGTTCCAATCACAGCAACCCTGACGCTGTTCATGTCCAGCACCGTGTACTCCGGCAGCGCCGGCTCGGTGGTGCCCTTCTTGTACACATTCGCCCCAAGGTGCGCGAACCTGGCGTTGGCACCCCCGGCAATGACTCGGTCCCGGAGATCGGCGAAACCGCCGTCGAACTCATGGTTTCCCACTGCCGAGGCCTTCAGGTCGAGGGCATTGAGGACATCGATGGTGGGCTGGTCTTTGGCGACAGCCGAGGCGAACAGTGAGGCACCGATGTTGTCGCCCGCCGAGATGAAGGCGGTGGGACCCGGTGCAGCGGCACGCAGTTTCTCGATGGTCCCGGCAAACAGGACCGTGTTGCTGTCGATCCTGCCATGGAAATCGTTGATGCCCAGGAAGTTCAGCTCTGCGGTCGCGGGAGTTTCGGTAGTCAGGTCCAGGCCCACCACCACGGGATCGTGATCGCTGGCACGGAACTGATCGGGAGCGTAGTAGTTGGTCACGTTGTTGTTGTACCTGCTGTACTCCAGAGCCACTGACTCCACAGAGTTGATGTTCCAGATGTCAGCGCCGGTAACAACCGCATTGGCGGCGGGGGAGGCTAGCACGTGGTCAAGGGAACCCACCAGTCCGCCAAAGAGGTAGGAGTGTTTGGCTGAGCCGTCCGTGTTGCGGGCCTTTTCGTCTTGGTTTACATACCCGGCCGCCCGGAAAACGTTGAGCGGATCCTCCTGTGCGTAGGCGTTGAAATCTCCCATCAGGAAGACCTTGTCAGTGCCCTGCGAGCGCTGGAGCTCGTTGGAGAATGCCAGAAGGGATTTGGCTTGTTCTGTACGTGCGAGGTTGGCGTTGCCCTGACCCTTGTCCGTGTCCGAGGGATCTGCCGGGGGAGGTGAGCCCTTGGACTTGAAGTGGTTGGCGATGGCGATGAATTTCTTGTCATCAGCCGCGCCTGCCGGTTTGAACGCCTGCGCCAGCGGCTTGCGGGCGCTCGCGAAAGCAACGGTGTCGTTGTGGATGATGGATTCGCCTACTGGGAGGGCGGTGGCCTTCTTATAGATGAAAGCAGTCCTGATCATGTCCTCGTCAGCCAGCGGCGGAGCATTGGCCGGGCTGCGGACGTAATCCCACACCCCTGGCGTTTCGACGTTGAGGGCCTCAACAAGCTTGGCAAGGGCGTCATCCCTGTCCTTGCCGAACTGGGCGGAGTTCTCCACCTCCATAAGAGAAACGACGTCGGCGCCGGCTTTGCTGATGGCGGCGACGATCTTGTCCTGCTGGCGCTTAAGGTTCTCAGCGTTGGCCGCCCCGCGGACGTTGCAGCCGTCCTTGACCGTGATCGGGTTTCCGTTGCGGTCGGTGTAGAAATTGCAGCCGGCCACCTGGTCGCCGGTTGTGGGGAAGTAGTTCAGCACATTGAAGGAGGCAATCTTCAGGTTTCCTCCGACGGCCGCGGGAGCGTCTGTCCGGGTGCCACCGAAGGTTGCGGGCTGGGCAGTGGCAGCGTTACCGGCGGTCAATGCTGTCAGCGGCTGGAGCTTCCACGCGTTGTTGGCATAGCCGAGCACCACGTTGGTGGTGAACGTGACGGGGGCTCCGACCCGCACAGGATCAGTGGCAGTGAGGTACGGCAGGACCTGTCCTTTGGTGGCCGCATCCTTGAGGAAATTTGTGGTGGCGCCGTCATCGAGCTTGATGCCGCGCGCAGCGTTGGCGGCGACGGCGGCGTTGTACTCAGCGGATCCGTAAGGGGCCACTGCGGTTGGCTGGACCAGCGGGGCAGTGCCGCCCGCCAGGCCGATCTCGCCGTACTGGTTCAGTGAGTAGTTGTCAGTGACGGTGACTGGACCTTGCGGAGCGAGAAGCATGCCCTCGAGGGATTCCCGGAAGGTTTCCTCTGCGGGAAGGCTGAACCCGGTGGCTTTCACCTCGGCGGCAGGTTCAGTCAGTTTGCGCACCTGGCCCACGTCAGACGCCGTGAGCTGCGTCATTCCGAAGAACTCGCTGACTGCGCCGGTCACCTCCACGAAGTCGCCGATCTGGACTGACCCCACCGCTGAGGGCGAGTAGACAAAAACAGCGTCCGACGCCGGGTGGTTGGCCTGAGTGAGGTCTCCACCCGTTCCCGCCGTCTGGAGGTAGAAACCGGCGATGCCGCCGGTAGGGAAGGCGGCTGTGACTTTGCCACTGGTGGTAACAGTGCTGCCGGCAAGAGGGCTGGCGGGGCCTGTGCCTTGAATTTCGGCGATTGATTTCACCATGGGCGCCGGGGTGGGACCGGGATCTACAGGGCCAGGATCTCCTGGACCCGGATTTCCTGTTCCGCCGGCGGCCGTGGGGGTGATCGAGGCACTCAGGGTGAAGTCGGCTGAATTGCTGTTGCTGTCCGCCCCGCCGGTACGGTTGAGGCTTTTAACGTCTGTGTTTCCGCCAGGGGCTGTGGCTGCCTGGGTTTCGAAGGTGTTGGTGGTCCCATATCCCAGCAGGTCAGCGATGTTCGCCGCTTCAACCACTGAACCCGTAGGCAACGGGTTTATGGCGGTTGTCTGCCTGGCCAGGACGATTGTTCCGGTGGTTCCCGCCGGGTTGAAGCCAGTGGCCACAACATCTGCGGTGGGCAGTTCGGCTGCCGTTGATGTGGCGCTGTTGGTGGCGCCCTTGATCAGGTAGTGGCCCTTGGCGGGGATGCTGCCGCTAAGGGGAGCCACATTGTTGGGCAGTCCTGTACCTCCGCCCGCCCTGTATTGGAGTGACCAGCCGTCCAGTGGCACTGCGACGTCGGAGCCGTTGTAAAGCTCAACGAATTTGTTCTTATAGGCCGCCCCTGCGCTTCCGCCGCTGAGGTAGGCCTCGTTGATGATTACTGGTGAACTGCCTGCGGCTGGTGAGACCTCTGCCGCAACGGCCGGAACAGCTGCCAGCGGGGCGATGAGCCCCGCCGCCAGTGCTGTACCCAGCGCGATTTTCCAAGGTGTACGGTGCATTCGCTCTGACTCTCGTTAGGTGGCCCTGGGTGAGGGACCTCATTGAAGGCATCCGGGTTGTACCAACGGACACCGGGACCGGCCTGTACTCCTGGTCAAGTAGTTTCCGGCACATCAAAACAGCGTTAAATGAACGCAGGATGACCTGGGCGTGCATTCGATGAAACGTCCCCCAGCGAAACGTTTCACCCCTGACATGCCAAAAGAATACCGGCCAGTAGCTTCGAGGGAAGCTCCCGGCCGGTATTTTTACAGCAAATTGTTGAAAGGCCTCCAAGGTGCGGAACTAGGCGCCCCGGAGGCCTCCTTGGCTGCTTTAGGCGCCCTGGTCCACAGCCTCAATGATCTTGAAGGTGGCGCCCGTAGGATCGGCGAGGGTAGCTACCCGGCCGAACGGGCTGTCCTGGGCCGGCTCCAGAACGGAGGCCCCCATGGAAACCGCCTTCTCGACGGCGGCATCGGTGTCCTCAACCCCGAAATACACCTGCCAGTGGGACGGAATCTGCTCAGGCAGGAACAGTGAAGCGTCGATGATTCCTGCCCGGGCTCCATCCCCGGCTCCAAGGGTTATGTATTTGAAATCCGGAGCGTCACTCATGACCTCCGTCTCCCAGGCAAAAACGTCCTGGTAGAACCTGATCGCGGCGGGGTAGTCCTTCGCATGGAGTTCGTGCCAGACCGGGGCGCCGGGTTCGGCCGCAATCTGGAACCCCTTGTGCTCACGGCGCTGCCACACACCGAAGGCAGCACCCGCCGGGTCCCCGAAGAATGCCATTTGTCCCTGCTCGGGCACATCCATGGGCTCCATGAACACCTGACCGCCGTGTTCAGCGACGGCGGTGGCGGTCGCCGCGACGTCCTCCGCGGCGAGGTAGGTGGACCACGCGTCGGGCATGCCGGCCTGGTCTTCCTGTTTGGGCATAATGCCGGCTACTGCCTTGCCGTTCTTGGCGGCCGAAACGTAGCCGCCGTACATCTCCTGGTCGCCGGTCTCAAAAGTCCAGCCGAAGAGTTCGCCATAGAAGGACTTCGCTTTTTCCGCATCCGAGGTCATGAGGTCGATCCAGCAGGGATCACCTGGGTGGATGTCAGGAGTGGGCATGATTGCTCCTAGATAGTCAGTGTTGAGTGCATCAACAGCGATGGGCCACCACCGCATGGTTGTTGGGGCAGCGGGCGACAGGACAGACACTATGCCGAGGCACCGACCGTTTCAATGGCTCTTAAGCGAAAAGTGCCCCAGGTTCTGATGAAATTCAGAACCTGGGGCACTTGTTCGCGGAAGGTAAGAGATTCGAACTCTTGGTACGGGGTTACCGCACACTAGTTTTCAAGACTAGCTCCTTCGGCCGCTCGGACAACCTTCCAGTAACAGTAGTGTTTCATAGGCAGTTGGCTGCGACAAAAACAGTGTTGCTGAAACACTTCCGGCAAGCCTTTCGGTGACAATGGAAAAAGTGCAGCCGGAACCAGGGTCCGGGCGCAGGAATCAGCTAGGTAACGGGGAGTTTTCAATGAAGGCCGTCTACATCTCGCAGCCCGGAGGGCCTGAAGCCCTGGAAATCCGGAACGTCCCCGCACCGGTTCCCGGTCCCGGTGAGGTGCTTATCGACGTCGTCGCCGCAGGCCTTAACAGGGCGGATGTCCAGCAGCGGAAGGGTTATTACCCGCCTCCGGCGGGTGCCTCGGAAATTCCCGGGCTGGAGGTATCAGGACGGATCGCCGGCTTTGGGCCCGACGTTGCCAAGCCGTTCAGCATGGGGGACAAAGTAGTGGCGCTGCTCGCAGGCGGGGGATACGCCGAGCAGGTGGCCGTGCCCGCCGGGCAGGTCCTGAGGGTCCCCGACGGCGTAGACCTGGTCACTGCAGCCGCGCTGCCCGAGGTAGCGGCTACTGTCTACTCCAACCTCATGATGACGGCGCAACTGCAGCCCGGCGAGACTGTGCTGATCCATGGTGCCACCGGCGGCATCGGAACCATGGCCGTCCAGTTGGCGAAGGCCTTCGGGGCCAAAGTTGCCACAACTGCCGGAACGGCGGAGAAGGTCAGCACCGCAACAGCATTCCTCGGCGCCGATATCGCCATCAACTATGCCGAGGAAGATTTTGGTGCGAGCCTCCGTGCACAAAACGGCGGGCGGGGCGCGGATGTGATTCTCGACGTCGTCGGGGCCAAATACCTGAAGCAGAACGTCGACGCGCTCGCTGACTATGGACGCTTGATCGTGATTGGCCTTCAGGGCGGGACCAAAGGGGAGTTGGACCTCGGGAAACTCCTGGGCAAACGGGCAGCGATCGTCGGGACCGCCTTGCGTCCGCGGCCATCGGAGGAAAAAGCCGTCATCATGAACGCCGTCCGAGAGTCAGTCTGGCCCTTGCTCTCCGATGGCAGAATCAAGGTTCTGGTAGCCAAAACTTTCCCGTTGGACCAGGTGCGCGCCGCCCACGAGTACTTCGACTCGGGTGAACACATGGGCAAAGTCCTGCTCGTCATCTAAATCCGAGATTTGCGGCGTGGGTTTTTGTCCTGGGGTTCCACAACGCTAGGGTTGTTCCATACGCGGTATGCACGCGTCTAGCTTGGGGGCGCGTGCGTACCGGTGTCCGGCTATCAGCGGGAGCCGAATGTCCGTTCGTCACAGTCTTCTGGCCCTGCTCCAGGACCAGGCGCGCTACGGCTACCAGTTACGGGTGGAATTCCAGGACCGGACCGGGGCCACCTGGCCCCTGAATATCGGCCAGGTCTACACCACGCTTGACCGTTTGGAGCGTGACGGTCTCGTGAAGAAAGACGGCGACGACGGCGCCGGCCACGTCATCTACAGCATCACCGAGGCGGGCCGGACACAGGTTCAGAGCTGGTTCGCCGCGCCGGTGGAGCGGGACAGTCCGCCACGAAACGAACTCGCCATCAAACTCGCCCTGGCGGTTACCCTGCCGGGAGTAGATGTGAGTGCCATCATTCAGGTTCAACGGACAGCTTCAATGGCTGCGCTCCAGGAGTACACCAGAGCCCGCAGGGACACAGCGGCGAACCAGCGCACCGTGGATACCGCCTCGCTGCTTGTGCTGGACTCGCTGATTTTCCAGACAGAGGCGGAGGTCCGGTGGCTTGACCTCTGCGAAGCCCGCATGATCCAGCTCTCGCAGAACTCCAATGGGAGCGCCGGAAACACGAGCCCGGGCAGCCTCAGCCAAGCCAGCCCAAGCCAAGCCGGCCTAAGCCAAGCCAACGGTGGGCCTCCTTCGATTGCCAGGCCTGCCCCGTGAGCTGGCGTCAACCCCAGGGCGGCTCGGTTGTCATGCAATTTGACCCTTTGTAATGATGTTCCGACGAGCGGTGACGTCAAGTACTGTGAGCACTGCGTCGGGGGATGTGGGGCTCCGCCCGGCGAAAACGAGCACAACGCTCTACCGGGTTCTCAAGGAGGAGACGTGGGAAAAACGTACGAAGAAGAATCGCCGAACACATTGTCGGAGGATCTTTTGGAAGGCGATCCGGCCCTTCCCGCTACCGCGGTGAATGAGGCCAAGGAAGCTGAAGACGCTAAATGGACCCCGGCCAAGATCGGGCTGTGGGTAGCAATTGCACTTTTAGGCGGCGTGGCGTGGTTCATGCTCGCCATTGTCCGGGGCGAAACGGTAAACGCCATCTGGTTTGTCTTTGCCTCGGTCTGCACGTACTTGATCGGATACCGCTTTTACTCGAAGGTGATCGAACGCTACATCACCAAGCCGAATGACCGCCGCGCCACACCAGCTGAATACAAGGCGGACGGAAAAGACTATGTCCGCACTGACCGCAACGTCCTGTTCGGACATCACTTTGCTGCCATCGCAGGCGCCGGTCCCCTCGTCGGACCTGTCATCGCGGCTCAGATGGGATACCTTCCGGGCACCATCTGGATCATCATCGGCGTCGTTCTTGCCGGTGCCGTCCAGGATTACCTTGTCCTGTTCTTTTCCATGCGCCGCGGTGGCCGTTCTTTGGGGCAGATGGCCCGCGAAGAACTTGGCCTGATCGGCGGCACTGCCGCCCTCGTGGCCACGCTGCTCATTATGGTGATCATCGTCGCCATCCTGGCGCTCGTCGTCGTGAACGCCCTCGGCGAAAGCCCCTGGGGCGTTTTCTCGGTGGGCATGACCATCCCGATTGCGCTCTTTATGGGGGTGTACCTGCGCTTCATCCGTCCGGGCAAGGTCCTGGAAGTATCGATCATCGGATTCGTGTTGTTGATGGCTGCAATCATTGGCGGCGGTGCTGTGGCTGGCACAGAGTGGGGTGCCGCCTTCTTCCACCTGGATAAGGTCACTATCGCCTGGGGCCTCATTGTCTACGGCTTCATTGCTGCGATCCTGCCCGTTTGGTTGCTCCTGGCGCCGCGTGACTACCTCTCCACGTTTATGAAGATCGGCGTGATTGTGATGCTGGCCCTGGCCATCATTGTGGTCCGCCCGGAAATTACCGTCCCGGCCTTCAGCGAGTTCGCCAGCCGGGACAACGGCCCGGTATTTTCCGGCGCGTTGTTCCCGTTCCTGTTCGTCACTATCGCCTGTGGGGCGCTCTCGGGGTTCCATGCCCTCATCGCTTCCGGTACCACCCCCAAGCTCATCGAAAAGGAGCGCCAGACCCGGCTCATTGGCTACGGCGGGATGCTGATGGAGTCGTTCGTGGCCATCATGGCCCTCGTTGCCGCCATTTCCATCGACCGCGGCCTGTACTTTGCCATGAACTCTCCGGCCGCCCTGACGGGGGGAACCATAGAAACTGCAGCGGCCTGGGTCAACAGCCTGGGCTTGTCCGGCGTCAACCTCACACCGGACTTCCTGGCGCAGACAGCGGCAAACGTCGGCGAAGAAAGCATCGTTTCCCGGACAGGCGGGGCTCCGACGCTGGCCGTGGGCCTTGCGCACATCATGCAGCAGTTCATCGGCGGCACTTCGATGATGGCGTTCTGGTACCACTTTGCCATCATGTTCGAGGCGCTCTTCATTCTCACAGCGGTCGACGCCGGCACGCGTGTTGCGCGGTTCATGCTTCAGGATTCCATCGGAAACTTTGTCCCCAAATTCAAGGAAGCGTCCTGGCGTCCCGGGGCCTGGCTTTGCACAGCCGTCATGGTCGGAGCGTGGGGCGCTGTTCTGCTGATGGGTGTCACCGATCCGCTCGGCGGCATCAATACACTTTTCCCGCTGTTCGGAATCGCCAACCAGCTGCTGGCCGCCATTGCACTGGCGGTGTGCATGGCCATTGCTGCCAAGCGCGGGTCCTTCAAGTACATCTGGATTGTGGCGGCGCCGCTTGCGTTTGCTGCCGTTGTCACCATTACGGCGAGCTTCCACAAGATCTTCTCTCCGGTCCCCGCTGTGGGCTACTTCGCGAATAACGCCGCATTCTCCAAGGCACTCGACGAGGGCAAGACCTCCTTCGGTACGGCCAAGACGGTGACAGCGATGGAAGCCGTTGTGCGAAACACCACCGTGCAGGGCTGGCTGTCGGTGATTTTCGTGACGCTGAGCATCATCGTCATCATCACCGCGGTGCGGGCTACTGTGAAGGCCTTCAGGAACGCAGCCTCGGGCATCCCCAACAAGGATCACGAGGACCAGGCGAGCGCATCCCGGGTCTACGCACCCGCTGGCCTGATTCCAACCCCTTCAGAACGTGCGCTGATGGCGGAATGGAACAAGCTTCCTGCGGATAAGCGGCTTGAGAGATCCGGACATCACTGATGAACGGAGTGAAGGCAGGGTTCCGCGGCTTTGCCCAGTATCTTGGCGCCCTGGTCGGTGCCGACGCGTACCGGAAATACCTGGAGCACCACGAGGCATCCGGGCATGACGGCCCGCCACTGAGCGAGCGGGAGTTCTGGCGCGACAGGACCGACCGTCAGGACAACAATCCGCAAGGACGATGCTGTTGAAGTAAACGGTGAGGGATGAACGGCCCCGTCGTTCATCCCTCACCGGACAGGCGTAACGTATCCGCCGGTCATGAGAGTATGAACCCATGAGCGATCCCGCAGACACTCAGTCAGTAGAAGAGACCCCTGTGGAGGGGACACCCATCGATGACGGCAGTCAGCCCTCTGTGGAGGTAGCGGCGGCCGGGCCGGATTCCAAACCGAGGAACGCCGTCCAGGATCTGGTGGATGAGCCCGCCAAGGTCATGCGGATAGGCACCATGATCAAACAGCTCCTGGATGAGGTGAAGTCGGCTCCCCTGGACGACGCCGCACGCGGCAGGCTCGCTGCAATCCATGAGCGCTCCATCAAGGAACTCGAGGACGGGCTAGCCCCGGAACTCGTTGAGGAATTACAGCGGATCAACCTTCCGTTCTCCGATGATGCGACTCCCTCGGACGCCGAGCTTCGTATTGCCCAGGCGCAGCTGGTCGGCTGGCTCGAAGGGCTTTTCCACGGGATCCAAACCGCCATTGCCGCCCAGCACGCTGCCCGTGAACATTCCATGGCCCAGATGCAATTGCGCCAGCTGCCGCCGGGTACTGTCATCGCCCCGGGGGTTGTCATAGGCGAAAATGGCCAGCCCCAACGTGCACCCGCGGCCCGTCCCGGGCAGGGCGCTCCCGTCCCCGGCAGGCCGGAGGACCCGGACCACGGTCCTGGCCAGTACCTTTAGGGCATCGCTTGGGCTTTTTCACCTCCGCACGGCAAGGGCGGAAAGACGACGCTGAACTCGGCAAGGGTCTCTGGCGTCGCGCCCATGACCGCTTCCACCGTGGCCTGGATCGCTACCACCAGGTCCTGGAAGGCGTGGAAGACCCGCAGCTCTACGAGGAGCTCGTGGACATTGCCAATGAACTTGCTGCGCTCTCTCCGCGCGTCCGGCTGGTCTGCGTCGAGGCCCAGCGTCGCTCACCCAGCGACGGCCTCGATATTCCGGGTGCCCTTGCGGGTGTGCACCGTTCACTGTCCAAGGCCGGCAACTCGCTGGCCACCACAGCGGAGGCTGCCGCTATGCTGCGCCTCGCTGTCGGTCCAGTGCCCGTCGGAGCGGCTTCCGTACGACGGCGGGCGGAAGCAGTGTTCGAGCAGATTGCCGACGCCGAGCAGCGTTTGGCAGATTCCTTGCCGGAGTCATAACTCAGCGTTAGCCCGGACGGTGCTTATTCCCGGTTACGCGGGTAGCTGATCCGGGCGCGTGCGCTGGCCGGACCGCCGGCTTTATTGGCACGATGAAATGCATGACTACTTCACCCGTACTGACCTTTCATGACGGCAATACCATTCCCCAGCTCGGCTACGGGGTCTGGCAGGTTGAGGACGATGTAGCTGAGAAGGTAGTGGTCCAGGCGTTTGAAGCCGGCTTCCGCCACATTGATACCGCGAAGATTTACGGCAACGAGGCTGGTGTGGGCAGGGCCATTGAGCGTTCCGGTCTCGCGCCTGAGGACATTTTCGTCACCACCAAGCTGTGGAACTCCGATCAGGGCTATGAATCAACATTGACGGCCTTTGAGGACTCGCTGGAACGCCTGGGCCTGGAGTCCCTGGATCTGTATCTGATCCACTGGGAGCAGCCCAAGCAGGATAAGTATGTGGACACGTGGAAGGCGCTCATCGAACTCCAGAAGCGCGGGCGGGTTAAGTCCATTGGCGTCTCCAACTTCACCAAAGAGGGGCTGCAGCGAGTGATCGATGAGACCGGCGTTGTGCCCGCAATCAATCAGATCGAGCTTCACCCGTTCTTCAACCAGGCCGAGCTGCGCGCCTTTAATAACTCCCTGGGCGTCCTGACCCAGGCATGGTCTCCGCTGGGCCAGGGCGGGGAGCTTCTGGAGCACCCGGTAATCACCGCGATTGCCGACAAGCACAATGCCAGCCCCGCTCAGGTTGTCATCGCCTGGCATTTGGCACTTGGGAACGTTGTTATTCCGAAGTCCGTCACCGAATCCCGTATCCAGGAGAATTATGCTGCCCTGGATGTGATCCTTGATGCTGAAGATATCCAGGCCATCAACGCCTTGGACAAGACGGCTGAAGGCGGTGGACGGATCGGCCCGGATCCGGCAGTTTCCGACTTCGCCTAGATTTCAGAGCTGGGTCTTGCAGTGATCTGGGGCCATCTGACTTGAGAGGGTCCCGTGCCTGGGTGCACGGGACCCTTTTCATGCCGCGATGTTCAAGATGGCATAAGCAATATTCTTATGCCGCGATCCGGTTCTGCTGCAGCGGGACTGGATCGACAATTGCCCAATCGTCCTCCTCGCAGATCATCCGGGCCGCGAAGCGCTCGGCGCTGGCGGCGTCGTCGAAAATTTCAGTGCTGACGCGTCCGTGCTGGGAATTGTAGAAAGTGACATGGAACTCCTGCCCGCCCGCGGCGTCGCCAGCGTTTGCGGCAGCCAGCGGTTCCGCGCCGTTGACTTCAATGCTGTTGATCTGTTTCCTGTTCATGAATCCAGTGTGAAGCGGGGCTCCGACAATTTAGAGATTTCAGTTCTGCGTGTTGCGAAGCCGCAGTACGCGCTGGCGGGCCAACTCTTCCGTCCGCCGTCCCTTGTCGGCCGCCCGGCTGGCCTGCTGGGTTTCGATGGCTGCCGTTTCACGCTCCTTGCGGACCCTATCGAGCTCACGGTCGAGGTTTTTTAGTTCCTCCCTGAGCTTCCGTGATCGTTCGGCAAGCCGGCCCAATTCCGCCTCCACCTCCTCCAGGCGGTTTTCAGCTGCTGCGGCGTCCTCACCTGCCGAGCGTGTCACGGCTTCGGCCTCGGCAAGGGAAGCGAGGGCTTTCTCAAGGGCAGAAGGCAAGGCGGGCCGACGCGTCGGCTGGACTGCCTGGAGGCGAGGCTTGTCCGCTCGTCCATCCGCCCGCCTAACGTTTCGCTCGGCGCTATCCCGAGCGCGATCCTGGCCGCCTCGCTTTGCCGATCGTTGCCCGGCTATGATCGTCGTCGCAGGCTCGGGCCGACGTTGACCCTTGCCCTCATTCCGCGTCTCACTTTGTAGCGCATCGGTCAGCACCTGAGGAACCGCAACGGCGCCGTCGAGGTCCACCTGATCGACGCCGTCGGATGACAGAACCTTCAGCAATTGGCCGCTTCGGACGGCAGCGGCAGCACCGCTGTCAGCGGTGGCCGCCCGCAGAGTCTCCTCCACTTCCGTGGCCACGGCGTCACTTATTTTCCTGCCGCGCTGTTCGGCAGCGGTACGGACAGTGTCCATGACCTCGGATAGCAGGCGCCGGCGCTCCTGGCCAAGCTCCCGCATGGCCACCGCATCAAGGCTGTCCTGGGCGGCACGCATGGACTGGCCCAATTCGCTGAGCTGGCGGACAGAATCAGGATCATGCCGCGCGAACATATTCACAGCCCAGGCCGCTGCGGAAGGTTTAGGAAGGCCACGAATAATCGTCGCCATCTCCCTGTCCGCGGATTTGGCGGCCGCTGTGCGTGCTGCCACAAACTCCTCCAGAGGCAGCCCATAGAGTTCTTGGGCTATCTCGGCCAGCCGTTGGTCCATCAGCTGCTTCTCTCCCATGCGAGCATCATAGGTTCATTCCGGAGCCGCGGAGGTAAGGGCTGGCCCATCCTGCCAGTAAGCCGGTTTTTGGGGGCCATATGCCTAGGGCTTTTCTCCATTCGGGAGGATAATTCGGAGTGAGGTACCGTCTGGCATTGGAGGACAACATGCGTATTGTCGGGATCTTGCTCGTACTCTGGCTGGCAATCGGCGTGGCGGCGTGTGCACAGCGAGGATATTTCGCCGGCTCACCTGCTACGTGCGCTGAGGCAGGAACCATTGCGGTGACTATCGTCGCTGGTCCACTGAATTATGTCGGGGCTAACCCTCAGATCAATTGTGAGGTCCCGCAGCCATCGCCCTAGGACTGGTTGCGGAGGAGGACAGGACCACCAACCCATCCAGTTGAGGCCGAAGCCTCATCCGACTAAGCCAAAGGCCTCATCCGGCCTCAATCGGCTGGATCGATGAGCTCGGGGCCGTTGTTGCGCACACTGTTCACCCGGTCGCTCACAATCCGCGGAGTGAGGACCGGCTCAGGCATGGAATCCAGCAATTGCTGCACTTCTTCCTTGTCACTCAGTTCCGGGTTCAGCCAGTCTGCGAACATCTCCCGCGGAACGATAACGGGTGATCTGTCATGGACATGGCCAAGGGAATCTTGAGCAGTGGTGGTCAGCACTGTGAACGTGAGCAGCCATCTGTTTGGGTCGTCCTCGGGCAAGGCCGGATCCGGCCAGAACTCGTAGAGTCCCGCGAAGGCCAGGAGTTCATCGTCCTGGGAGTAGAGGTAGTTGGGGATTTTCTTGCCATCCTCTGTCTTCTCCCACTCGTAATACCCCTCGGCGGGAATAAGTGCCCTGCGCTTGATGGCGGCCTTCCTGAACGCAGGTTTATCCAGGATGGTTTCGCTCCGGGCATTGATGAGCTTGGAGCCGATCTTCGTGTCCTTGGCCCAGGACGGCACCAGTCCCCACTTGGCAATTAGGAGACGGCGCTTCGGGGCTTCCTCGGCGGGTTTTTCAGTGATGATGGGGACGTCATTGGTGGGCGCCACATTCCAGCTGGGAGGTGCTGGGCGTCCTTCGGCTTCCTGGGCATCAAAGTATGCGAGGAGATCGCCGGTGGCTCGGGACATCACGTATCGGCCGCACATGGGTTCATTGTGCCCCATTAATCCATCCCATCGCGTAGGTGTTGGAATGGGTCGGCCGAAGAAGTGACACATCAGGTCAGGAGTACCGGATCAATGAAGACATCCCGGGGGACAACTTCATTTGCATCACGAAAGCGCCAGTGAGCCGGTATGCCCACGGCGATCGCACCCCCGGGGATATCGGTAACAACAACAGCATTTGCGCCGATCGCCGAATCACTTCCGACCACCACCGGGCCGAGCACTTTTGCACCAGAACCCAGCATGACCCTGTCGCCAATAGTCGGATGACGTTTCTCCTGGTCCAGGGCCTTCCCGCCGAGAGTTACACCCTGGTAGATGAGGACGTCGTCGCCGATAACGGCTGTTTCACCAATCACAACACCAGTCCCGTGGTCGATGAAGAGACGACGCCCAACTGAAGCGCCCGGATGTATCCCAATGCCCGTCAAAGCACGAGTTGCCTGCGAAAGCAGGCGGGCTATACCCCTTGTCCTGGGCCTTTGCCAGAGGAGATGCGTCAGCCGGTACATCCACAAGGCATGCACCCCTGAGTAGAGCAGGCCTACCTCAGCCGCGCTCGTCGCAGCGGGATCTTGGGACCGTGCTGCCAGCAGGTCCTCCCTGAGCAGTGAAAACAATTTCATGTGTCTCGATTCCCTGTTGAGGCGGTGGTGCACTCAAACGCTCCAACCCGTCCGGGCCGTACGATATTTCCAGGCCTCTCAGAGGTGTGCAACTGCCAGGCTCCGGGCAGGGATCCGGGGCGTAACGTTTAGCGGCAGTGCGGTCGTCCCAACAGGCGAGGGACGGCGGTCTGTTACTGTTGCTACACCTTTCCGCAGCACAGTCCCTGTGCCGGCACGCCTGCACAGGAGGCACTCCAATGGCTGAAATATCATCGAACTTTTCGGGCACGTGGCGCTTTGACCCCACCCACACCCGCATCGGGTTTTCCACCCGCCACGCAATGGTCACCAAGGTCCGCGGGGCGTTCAATGATTTTGAGGGCGTCATCGATGTCGACGGCGAAAACCCTGAGCGTTCCTCCGCACGCATGACCATCCAGGTGGGCAGCATCGATACTCGCAACGCGGACCGGGACCAGCACCTGCGCACTAACGAGTTCTTTGACGCACCGCAGTTTCCGGAGATCACGTTCTCAAGCAACCGCGTGGACCAGGTCGACGACGGCCACTTTATTGTGGGCGGTGATGTCACTATCCGCGGCGTGACGAAGGACATCGCGATCCCGTTGGACTTCATGGGAGTCGAACGTGACCCGATGGGCAACCTCCGCGCGGGATTTGAAGGGTCGCGCCGGATTGACAGGCAGGACTTCGGCCTGACCTGGAACGCGGCGCTGGACTCCGGCGGAGTCCTGATCTCCGACAAAATCACGCTTGAGTTTGAGATCTCCGCTGTAAAGGTCGAGGAACCGTCCGCATAGCTCACGCATGACCAACCAGCCTTTCCTCTGTCTCGCACAGAGTGGAGCATTGTTGGCGCTCACAGGCTATACTCTGCGATAACGACGGCACTCCGCGGTCGCTTGGCGGGGGGACCTTCGTGCGCGCATTCGTTTTCAGGCTTGTTCTTTGGGCGGCCGTCATTCTGGCCTTGCTCGGCACTTCCATTGCAGTGTCCGGTGCGGCGAACGCCGATGGCAGCGACTCCGACAATATTGCCGTTCTCGGTGGCAGGCCTGATCCTGCCGTTCCAGGGGCCTTTGTCTCGGTGACGCCTTATCGGCAGCTGGACACGCGTACTGGGCGCGGTGGATTCAGCCGTCCTGTTCCTGCTTGGGGGACCATTCGGGTCAAGGTGACGGGCCAGGGCGGAGTTCCTGCCTCCGGGGTGTCCGCCGTTGCACTGAACGTCACGGTCACCAACACGGGGCAAGCGGGCAACATCACCGTCTACGCCGGCGGCACTGCACAGCCAGGTACGTCAAACCTCAACTTCAACACAGGCCAGACAGTCCCTAACCTCGTCATCTCTCCTATTGGCTCGGACGGCACCATCGCCCTTACCAACAATTCGAATTCCAACGTGGACCTCATCGCGGACAGTTCAGGCTATTACCTGGGCGGTGCCGTCACGAACCCCGGAGCATTCTCCTCGCAGACTCCTTTCAGGCAGCTGGACACGCGCTACAACAATGCCATCGCACCGTGGGCAACGATGCGTGTCAAAGTCACCGGCCGCGGGGGGATTCCCGTCTCGGGTGTTTCGGCAGTGGCCGTAAACGTCACGGTGACCAACCCGGGAACCGCCGGAAACGTCACTGTTTATGCCGGCGGTACGTCCCAGCCGGGAACTTCCAATCTCAACTTCGTAGCGGGCCAGACGGTACCCAACTTCGTCCAGAGTCCTGTCGGAGCTGACGGAACCATTGCTCTCACGAACAACTCGAACTCAACGGTCCACCTCCTGGCAGACACCGCAGGGTATTACCTCGCCGGTACCGCCGCGGAAGCAGGCGCCTTCGCTGCCCGCACGCCTTTCCGGCAATTGGATACCCGCTACAATTCGGCTGTTGAGGCACATCGAACCATTCGTGTGAAGGTCACCGGCCGGGGCGGAATACCGGCCGTCGGCGTTGCAGCCATGGCACTCAATGTCACGGTCACCAGCCCCGGATCTGCCGGGAATATTACCGTCTACCCGGGTGGGACACACAAGCCAGACACATCAAACCTGAACTTCGTACGGGGCCAGACCGTACCTAACCTCGTCAACACCCTCGTGGGGAGCGACGGCACCATCTTACTGACCAACAACTCCGACTTTCCGGTGCACCTCATCGCCGACTCAGCCGGCTACTTTGTGGCGGGGACGCCAATCGATGCGGTCTATACCTGGGGACGGAATACTTACGGCGAGCTCGGCAACGGAACAACCACCGCCCATGACTACCCATCAAAAGTCAAGGGACTTGCCGGTGTTGCTTCCGTCACCGGAACCGGCACAAAGCTGGCCAGACTCAAGGATGGGACCGTATGGGGCTGGGGTTACAACACGACCGGTGTGCTCGGCAACGGAACTGTTACCCATAGCAGCTTGCCGGTGCAGGCAAAGGGGCTCACAGACGTAAAGCAGGTGGCAATCGACGTTGCCAACGCCTATGCGGTGCGAAACGACGGAACTGTGTGGGCCTGGGGTCAGAACCAGTATGGACAGCTTGGTGATGGCACCAGTACGGGCGCTAACTCCACAACCACGAGGTCCATACCTGCCGAGGTTCCCGGCCTAACCGGTGTTCAGTCCATTGCAGTCGATGACTCCACTGTCCATGCGCTGATGAACGACGGGACGGTCAAGGCCTGGGGAATGCGGGGCACAGGGTACAGCCCCACGTCCACCCCCGTCGAAATCCAGGGTTTGGCGGGCGTCAGGGAGGTCTCCGCTGAAGGCCGCAACGTCTATGCGTTCCTTGCGGACGGAACGGTAAAGGGTTGGGGCAACTCGCCTCTTGGTGACGGCTCGTACCAAGGCAGCTCCTCGCCAGTGGAGGTTCCCCAACTTTTTGGGGCACGAAAAATCTCCACTGGAGCTGTCGGGTGCGCGCTAATGGGTGATGGAACGGTCCGAACCTGGGGCTGGAACGGGAGCGGGCGGCTTGGCGATGGAACTACAACCACAAGCATGCTGCCGGTTGAGCCTATCGGTATCAAAAACGCGAAGGACATTACCTGCAACCGGAACAATTCCTTCGTAGTTCTGAATGACGGGACCGTCCGAGCCTGGGGTTACCACGCCAAGATCCTGCTTGGAACGGGCGGGGACGAGACGGACGTAGCTGTGCCCACGCCGGTACTGGGGCTGACCCATGTGAAGGAAGTGAAGAGCACCGAAGGCGTAAGTACGTTTGCACTGTTGAATGACGGATCAGTTCGTGGCTGGGGCGCCCACCCAGGGGGCTCCTATGTCGACTACGCTTACACGTTCGACGGAAGCCCTGGACCGGCCACCGTTGCCTACATCACCGGGATAAGTGACCTGCAGGATTAAACTCCGTTGCGGGCTTTCTTGGCGGTGAACAGCAGGTATTCCCACTCCATCTGCGACGACGAATCGCCGTGGGTGTCGCTAAAAGCCTCGGCCAGCTCCGTGAGGGCCTTGTCCAATGCGTTGACCTTCTCAGCGTCGTCCCCCAGGGATTTGTAGACGGAGATTGTGGGGCCGTAGTGGGACTTGAAGTAATGAAGGAAGTCCTCCGGCCTGTGGAAGGTCCGGATGGTCACCGTCTGCTTGCGGGCCTGGACGTCTGTGATTCTGTCGCCGAAGAGCTCCCGAACGTGGTCCTCGCTGCCCCAGAGGGGAGGGGGTTGGGCGCCTGGTGGAGGCGGGGGAGCGAACGGCTTCATCGTTGCCAACATCTTCCCGAGGAACCCCTCGGGCGTCCAGCTCAACAGTCCGATGGTCCCGCCGGGCTTGCATACCCGGACCAGCTCGTCCGCGCCCGCCTGGTGGCGTGGCGCAAACATGACACCCAGGCAGGACATAACCACGTCGAACTCGTTGTCCTCGAACGGCAGGGCCTCGGCGTCACCTTCGATCCATTCCAGCTCGACGCCGCGATCGGCTGCCAAGTGGCGGCCGGCGTCGAAGAGTTCCGGTGTGAGGTCGCTGGCCACTACCCGGGCGCCCATCATCGCGGCGGGAATAGCGGCATTGCCTGCGCCCGCGGCAACGTCCAGGACCCGCTGACCGGGCTTGATTCCGCAGGTGTCGACGAGGATGGCCCCGAGGTCCGGAATCAGTTCACTGGCCAGGGCCGGGTAGTCGCCCTGGGCCCACATGGCCCGGTGCTTTTGCTTCAGCGCCCGGTCCGCCTCTTTAACATCTGTGTTGTCATCCATGTCATGGCCCCTTTGATGTGGCATGTATTGAGTGACAGCGCGCTGCTGGCCCAGTGCTGGCTGATGCGACTCATTGTGGGCGAGGAGAAGCAGAGATGTAAAGGTGTCCGCGGTAGGGAGTTGGCCAAGCTCTCAGTACGCTTGGACGTCCCGGGCTGCAGCCGCGATTTTTTGGCCTTCGAGAAGGATGGATTGTTCCGGCATTCCGGCTTCTTTCCATTGCGCCACGAGCCGAAGGTCGCCGTCTTCCAGCAGCGGCCACACCCATAACCTTGCGGAACCTATAAGCTCGTCCTCGCTGCCACTGCCGCCTTCACCGCTGGCCATCAGGACCGGGCCGGTAACCGGTTCGCTCCCGTCGAACATTCCCGGCCTGATGTGCGTCGACGTGGTTTTCCGGCCGTCAGGAAAAGCTACTCCGAAGAGAAGCGTCGAGTCGGGATCCTCCACGTAACCCGGTCCCGGTGCAGGATGCCGGAAAAACCGCCCATTCGCTGAAGCCCACTCCCGGTCGCTTTCGTTAGTCCTGCGGACGGTCCAAACAACATGGATCGCGCACCCGGTCGAGAAGACCTCAGCGCTTTTGACCGCCATCACGAAACCGGGCGCGCGATGGAGGAACTTTCCGACGTGGAAGACACCAGGAAGTTCATTTGCCGGGGGTGCAAGCCACACCGGGGTCACGTGCCGGGGAGCCCGGGGACGCTCTGGTGGCTGAGGCAGATCCTGGAAGAAGCTCACGGGCCCAACTCCTGCAGCTTCTCGCGGCTTCGGCCTGCCCGCAGCAGGAAGGCAAGTACCGGGCCGGTAGCCGCTCCGTAGACTGCCACACACGGAATTCTGTACATGAAGACCCCCCCTGTTGGTGCTTCTGCTCCGAGTGTACCGGTGGAGTTTTTTGTTTGCCGTCGATATTCAGGGGGTCAGTATGGGTCAGGTGAAAAATAAACCCCGCCGGTTCCTTGGAACGACGGGGTCTTTTTCGAGCTTCCTATCAGAATCGAACTGATGACCTTTTCATTACGAGTGAAACGCTCTACCGACTGAGCTAAGGAAGCACCGCACGAACTCAGCCGGACGAACCGGCCGGATCATGCAAGAAACAACTGTAATCGAGTTCAAGGTTCCGGGTCAAAATGAAGCAGGTCCGGAGCCTGATTACCTGGCTCCGGACCTTCTACGATTAAAGCGGCCCCCCATGTTTAGGCCGCCCCAGTCGCAAAACAGCTCCCATTACAGACGGTTTGAAGCCCGTCTAACTAGTAAGAGCATCTGCAGGCCGGAACGTGACGGGGGTTTTGGAAGTTTCAGCAACCAGTTTCAGCAGACGGTGTTGTCCACCGGGGATTTGCCGTCAATGAGATAGAGGTCCACTGCGTCCTCTACGCAGCTGTTGGACCGCCCGTAAGCCGTGTGGCCCTCGCCCTTCCAGGTCACCAGTGAGGCATTTCCGAGTTGCTTGCGCAGGGCTTCTGCCCATTCAACCGGCGTCGCGGGGTCACCGGTGGTGCCGACGACGACGATGGGAGCGGAACCGGGGTATTCCACTGGTGCCGGCGTTCGGACGTTCTTGTATGGCCAGTCCTTGCAGTTGGTGCCGCCGTACGCGAAGAAATAGCCCAGTGTGGGTGAATCCTGCTTCAGTAACTGTTCCTCCGCCCGCATGCCCTCGGTGTCTGTGACCATGGGGTAGTCAAGGCAGTTGATTGCGGTGAAGGCGAAGCCGCTGTTCGAAGAGTAAGTGCCGTCAGGATTCCTGTCAGCGCCGAAGTCCGCGAGCTGCTGCATGGTTGACGCGTCGCCCTTCATGGCGTCGTCGAGGGCCTTTGTCAGCAGCGGCCAGTTGTCGTCGTTGTAGAAGGGCAGGATGAAGCCGCTCACAAATGTCGAGCCCGTGACAACGCGGCCATCCTTTGCCTGGCGCGGATTGGCGGCGACGCTCTGGATGAGGTCACGAATCTCCTGCACGGCTGTATCCACGGTTCCCGTCACGGGGCAGCCCTGTTGCTGGAGGCAGCTTGAAACGTAGGCGCGGATGGCCTTCTCGAAAGCACGTGCCTGTCCGCGGGTAAGTTCCTCGTTGCTCAGCGATGGGTCCAGGGCTCCGTCGAGCACCACGCGCCCAACGTTGTCGGGGAAAAGGGAGGCATAAGTGGAGCCGAGGAAGGTGCCGTATGAGTAGCCGAGGTAGTTGAGCTTGCTGTCATTTACCACTGCCCGGAGGATATCCAGGTCCTTGGCTGCGCTGATGGTATCGATATGGGCCAGAACCGGGCCGGTCTTCTCAACGCACTTGGCGATTGTTGCCTTGTTGGCCTCAAGGTAGGCCTGCAGATCGGCGTCAAGGTCCAGATTGTAGTTTTGCTGCGCGACGGCGTCACGTTCCTGGTCAGTGAGACAGGTGACCGGGGCAGAGCGTTTCACACCGCGGGGGTCAAAACCCACAAGATCGTAGTTGGACCGGACGCGGTCAGAGATGTTGGTGGCCCCAGAATCCTTGACGAAGTCATAGCCGGAACCGCCGGGGCCGCCGGGGTTCACCAGCAGGCTCCCCTTCTTGTTGCCCTTGGCAGGCAGGCGCAAGGCGGCGATCTCGATGCTTTCGCCTTCGGGCCGGTTGTAATCCAAAGGCACTTTCACTGTGGCGCACTGGAATTGCTCCTCGCACGATGTCCACGAGACACGCTGCCCATAGTATGTACGCAGTTCTGCCGGGGCTGCGTCGATGATGGCGGGGTCAGCCTGTCCTGCAGCGTCATCCCGCTTCGAGTCCTTGGGCTGTCCGAAGTAGCTGCACGATGCCAGCAGCAGAACCAGCGCCATCGCGCCGGCAGTCCGCGCTGCGGTCACCACCGATCTGGGTGGTGCGGGCAGGCGTCGTGCAGGCTTCATGCGGTTCTCCTTCAAAATATCGGCCTGCCCCGATCGGCCGTGCCGGCCGGGAAGGCTCACTGTATGCTCCGCTGTCAGCGGACGCCTGGCTGAATCAGATGAGGCTTGCGGCCATGGACTCGACTGCCAGGAGAGGCGCCGCGTTGGTGGTGGTAATTCGATTGCGGGCCTTGTTGATGGCTTCCATCCTTATGAGGGTTGCTTCGGCGCTGGAGCGGGCCGCGAATTCCTCCAGCTCACTCCTCAACTCAACGTTCACCAGTTCCACGGCGTTCCCCATCTGGATAATGAGCACATCGCGGTAGAAGGACAGCAGATCGGTGAGCGTACGGTCAAGGGAATCCGTAATGGACCGCTTGGCCCGCCGCTTCTGATCATCCTCGAGCTGCTTGACCTGGCTCCTCATAGCCGGGGGCAGAGTTCCGGTTTCGGGTGCGCCGAGCGTCGCCAGGAGGGCGGTTTTTTCCGCGGCATCGCGCTCCTCGTTGGAGCTGTTGGCTTCCTCCGTGGCAATCTTGACGAGTTTCTCGGCCATGAGGATTGCAGCCGTTATCCCGCGCAGGCCCAAAGGGAAACGAACGGTCTCCAGCCGCCGCTCCCGTGCCTGCGGATCCCGGGCCAGCCGCCTCGCGATTCCCACATGGCTCTGGGCCCCGCGAGCCGCCCGTTCGGCGAGTCCCGGCTCGACGCCGTCGCGCTTCACCAGGAGGGCGGCAACATCCGCCGCCGGCGGGAGGCGCAACGCTACGGGACGGCAACGGGAGCGGATAGTGACCAGGACATCAGCGGGGGAGGGGGCGCACAGCATCCAGATGGTGCGGGGCGTGGGCTCCTCGATGGCCTTGAGAAGCACGTTGGTGGTGCGTTCCGCCATGCGGTCTGCGTCTTCGACGACGATGACCCGCCACCGACCGGAGGATGGCCTGTTGCCGGCCTTGGCGACCAGCTCGCGCGACTCCTGGATAGTGATGGTGACTTTGTCGGTGCGGACGAAAGTTACGTCTGAATGCGTCTCGCCCAGAATGGTCCGGCAGGCCGCGCAGGTGCCGCAGCCGCGCTTGGTGACATCTTCCTGGTCGCAGTTCAGTGCGGCCGCGAACGCCTTGGCGGCATTGGAGCGGCCGGACCCCGGTGGTCCCGTAAATAGCCAGGCGTGCGTCAAACCGTCACCCTCGGCGGCCTGCCGCAGCTGGTCGACGACCGCGCTCTGGCCCTGCAGGTCATCCCAGACACTCACGCGGTACTCCGCTGGGATGTCGCCAGCAGAGCGTCCACGCTCGCCAGGATCCTGGCCGCAAGTTCTCCCACCGGCAGATGCGCGGGGAGGACCAAGTAGCGTTCGGGACGGGCAGAGGCAAGATTCAGGAAGGCTTCCCGGATTCGTGCGTGGAACTCGTCGGCTTCGGATTCCAGCCGGTCTTCGGCAGCATCCCCCGCTGTGCGGCGTTGACGTCCGACGCCGGGATCGACGTCGAGCAGTACGGTCAGGTCCGGAAGCAGACCGGAGGTGGCCCATTCATTGAGGCTGCGGACAGCGTCAGCGCCAAGGGACCGCCCTGCACCCTGATACGCGACCGAGGAATCTATGTACCGGTCGGTGAGAACTGTTTCACCCCGCTCCAGGGCGGGCCGAATGACCTGGCTGGCGTGAGCCGCGCGGGAGGCGGCAAAAATCAGGGCTTCAGTATGGGCGTCAATGTGGCCGTGTCCGTGATCGAGCACCAGGGAGCGGAGTTTTTCCCCAATTGGTGTTCCGCCTGGTTCGCGGGTGCGCAAGACGGTCATGCCCCTTGCCTCCAGCGTGCGGGCCAGCTCAGCCGCCTGGGTTGACTTGCCGGCGCCGTCGCCGCCCTCGAAGGCGATGAACAGTCCGGGGCTCTGGGTAGTCACTTGACTAGCCTACCGATAATGCACGACATAATTCGCCTCCCGCAAGACACGTGAACGGGTGGACTCTTGTCTGTTTGATCAATGCGGTGCTACAAACATCTATATCAGTGGATATACATCAGGGCTAAGAAATTATCGACAGCGTTCCCGGCCCAACAAGCTGCGCCAGGCAGGCCACCAAGGTTCATTTAGCCGCTGAGGACACCCGACGTACGCTTTCTCCATGACTCTCTCCCAACAGCAGGTCGCCGCGCTCTCAGCCGAAACGGTGGTTGTAGCCGCCGGGCGCCCACCACGTGAACGCAATGAACCGGTCAATCCTCCTGTGGTGCTCTCCTCCACCTACTTTGGCACCGGCCCGGTGGAATCCGGCGACAGAGGCTATGGCCGCTACTCCAACCCCACCTGGGAGCCGTTCGAGGAGGCCTTGGGGCAGTTGGAGGGTGCTGAGCTCCCGGGCCTGCTGTACTCCTCGGGCCTCGCCGCAGTCAGCTCGGCATTCTCACTCATCCCGGCCGGAGGCATTCTGGTCATGCCGACCCATAGCTACTCGGGTTCACTGGCGATGGCGCAGGAGTTGGCAGGCAAGGGGTTCATTAAACTGCGTACCGTGGATATAGCGGATACAGAGGCAGTTAAGGAACAGCTGTCACCCGCCGGAGGATCGGCCGCCAATATGCTGTGGCTGGAAAGCCCCACGAATCCCATGCTTGGCATCGCCGACATAGCAGTCCTGGCCGACGCCGCCCATGCTGTGGGTGCGCTGGTGGTTACCGACAACACTTTCTCCACTCCTTTGGTGCAGCAGCCGCTCGCCTTCGGATCCGACGTCGTCCTTCACTCGGTGACCAAGTACCTCGCCGGCCACTCCGACGTGGTGCTGGGTGCCCTCGTGACGTCCGACGCCGGTCTCAGGGAGACGCTGCTGCAGCACCGTTCCATCCACGGCGGGATCGCCGGGCCCTTTGAGGCCTGGTTGGCACTCCGGGGACTGCGCACTCTTGCCCTGCGGATCGGGAAGTCCCAGGCATCAGCGGCCGTGTTGGCCGAACGTCTCGGCCAACATCCGCGCATCGAAAGCATCCGGTATCCCGGGCTGGAATCGGACCCGGGTCACGAGCGGGCCAAGGCCCAGATGAAAGGCTTTGGCTCCATCATCAGTGTTCAGGTCGCGGCGTCGGCGGGGGTTAGCGGTGAGGAAGCGGCCGATCGGGTCATTGCCGCCTTGGATTTGTGGCTGCCGGCAACGTCCCTGGGCGGGGTTGAATCCCTGATGGAACGGCGCCGCCGCCACACCGCCGAGCCGGAAAGCGTTCCGGATAACCTCCTTCGGTTGAGTGTGGGGATTGAGGATGTGGAGGACCTTTGGGCGGACGTGGCGCAGGCGCTGGACGCTCTGGACCATTAGGCTGGAGTGGTGGACGGAAAACTGATGATTGCGTATGTCGAAAACGGAGTGTACTTCCTCCTGGCCGTTGTTGCCTTCGGCATTGAGGCGTGGGCTTTCTTCGATTGCCTCCGCCACAGGGCCAACGCCTTTGAAGCCGTGTCAAAGCGGACCAAGACGTTCTGGCTTGGGATGACCGGCGTCGCGTTTGCCATAGGTGCATTGTCGGTCTTCACAGGACCCCGTGGCGGCCTCTTCGGAACCCTTGGCCTCTTCGGGCTCGCGGCGGTCACGGCCGCTTCTGTTTACCTGGCTGATGTCCGCCCTGCCGTTAAGGATGCGGGACGTGGCGGGAGCCGGAACACCGGCCCCTACGGTCCCTGGTAAGGGTCAGGGTCCGGGAGCCACAGCTTCCCAATCCACGGTAATTTCCCCCAAACGCCAGCGTGACGCACCATCCTGAACCGGCCACCCGTCGTCGCGGAGTGCCCTGCACATGGATATCCAGCGCTGCCGGTGCCCAAACGGCTGCAACGGTCCGGAATCAAGCCAGGCCTTGTCCATAGCCTGGAGCAGCGCATGGACCGCTTCACCGGGAACGTTGCGGTGAATCAGCGCTTTCGGCAATCGTTCCGCAGCCTCTGACGGCAGGTCGAAGCTACCGAACCGCAAGGAAATACTGAGACTCAGAGGCCCCTGCCTGCCGACCGCAATCCAGGTGACGCGCCGTCCGATCTCGTCGCAGGTACCGTCGATGAACAACCCTCCCGCTGAAAGCCTGCCCTGCATCAGCCGCCAGATACCTTCGACGTCGGCTTCTTCATATTGGCGCAGCACATTGAAGGCGCGCACCAGTACGGGTCGGCCCTGAACGGGGAGCTCAAAGCCACCCAGCACAAAACCCAAGCCCGGCCGTTCAAGGGCCCTGGCTGCCCGGACCCGTTCCGGTTCAATCTCGATTCCCCAGACACGGACGTCGGGGCGGACGGTGGACAGGCGGTCAAACAGTTCGACGGCGGTTGCCGGCGTTGCGCCGTACCCCAGATCGACCACGAGGGGATCCCCGGCGGAACGCAGACGCCATGCTTGGGGGCCGGTAAGCCAGCGGTCCAGGCGGCGCATGCGGTTGGGATTGGTGGTGCCGCGGGTGATGTTGCCAATCGGCTTGCCTGCCCGCGCCGGTTTTCCTGCCCGCTGATTTCCTGCCCGCGCCAAGGGAGCCGCTAGGTCGCGGGTTCCAAAGGGTGCAATCACCCGCTCTGCTTTCTGCACCACCCTGCAAGGGTATACGGCCTTCAGGCAACGGGATGTAACGCTCGGCAGCACGCATAGCTGCTCGGCTAGGATGAAAACCATGACTTACAAGCTGATTCTGCTGCGCCACGGCCACAGCGAATGGAACGCCAAAAACCTTTTCACCGGCTGGGTGGACGTCGACCTTAACGAGCAAGGCCGTGAGGAAGCAGTTCGGGGCGGGGAGCTCCTGGTAGAGAACGATATTCTCCCGGACATTCTTTACACCTCGCGTCTGAAGCGCGCCATCAACACGGCCAATCTTGCACTTGACAAAGCCGATCGCGGCTGGATCGACGTCAAGCGCGACTGGCGCCTCAACGAACGCCACTACGGCGCGCTGCAGGGCAAGGACAAAGCCCAGACCCTCGCTGAATACGGCGAAGAGCAGTTCATGATGTGGCGCCGTTCCTACGACACTCCGCCGCCGCCGCTGGACGCCAACGCTGAATTCTCCCAGGTTGGAGACCCCCGGTACGCGGAGCTCGGCGACGCCGTGCCACGCACGGAGTGCCTCAAGGATGTCCTGATCCGTCTGATGCCCTACTGGGAATCGGACATCAAGGAAGACCTCAAGAAGGGCAAGACCGTTCTTGTCACCGCCCATGGCAACTCGCTCCGGGCCCTGGTCAAGCACCTCGACGGCATCAGCGACGAGGACATCGCGAGCCTCAACATCCCCACGGGCATTCCCTTGGTTTATGAGCTGGATGAGGACTTCCAGCCCCTGATCCCGGGTGGCACTTACCTTGACCCCGACGCCGCAGCTGCGTCCATCATGGCGGTTGCCAACCAGGGCAAGCGGTAGCGCTTCGTCGAGAATCCCGCTGGCTGCTCTGTCGTCCTGGACGCAGCTCAGCCGGGATCCTGACTTTGCAATAGTTAAACGAAGGACGGCGGGCGGCCCACTGAGTGGACCGCCCGCCGTCGGACTTTCTGCTTGCCCTCAACGGGCGCAGAGTCAGGCGTTTTCTGAGCTGTTCGGCTGCCAGGCGCCAGTCACAAGGTAGGTGACCTTCTGGGCCACCGACACGCCATGGTCAGCGAACCGTTCGAAGTACCGGCTGGCGAGGGCGACGTCCACGGTAGTCGCCGGGGACTCGTTCCAATCACTCCGGGCAATCGCTTTGAAGACGCTCAGGTGGAGGTCGTTGACCACACTGTTGGCCTTGAGGATGTCACGGGCGACTTCCAGGTTGCGGGTTTCCAGGAGCTCCGTGAGCTTGCGCGCGATCAGTAGGTCCTGCTCGGCGAAATGCTTGAAGGTCTCGGACAGCTGGTCTGGAATTACGTTGGCCGGGAACCGAAGCCGGGCAAGCTGGGCAATATGCCTGGCGAGATCGCCCATGCGTTCCAGCGAAGCGCTCATTCGAAGGGAACCCACTATCATCCGCAGGTCGCTGGCTACCGGCCCCTGCAGTGCAAGGATGTCGATGGCACGCTCGTCCAGGCTGTTCTGCAGGAAATCGATCCGCGCGTCGGCGGCGATAACATCCTGGGCGAGGTCGACGTCGGCGCCTTCAAAGGCCGTCGTCGCCTTCTCTATGGCCTCGCTGACCAGCTTCGAGATTTCGACGAGCTGTACGCCCACCTGGGTCAGCTCTTCCTGAAAAACCTTACGCACTAGGCGTCCTTTCCTTTGAAACTGTGCAAGCCACCAGTGTGACCGGCAGGTTTCGTGTCACCGTTCCGGCAGTCCAACTGATAACTCTGTCACCGTCCGGTGAACTGTTAGGCGTCAATAAGTGAACGTTAGCTGAACCGCTGGCTCAATCGCAGCTATTGCCCGTTTCCCACGAGTTGTACCGCATAAGCTGGAGCCGTGGATCCTATGCTTATCGGTGTTATCGCCGGCCTGGTCGGGCTGTCGTTGGGCATTTTTGGCGTCCTCGCATTCCGGATCAGCGAGCAGCAGCGCAAACTGGTCGATGGCGACTTCGATGAGCCGGCCCTGCCCGATGGGGCCGCGGAAGTCCTTGCTGTGCTTGGACGTGCCTTCCTTGTGGTCGATGCCATTGACGGCGTCGTGCGCGCTAGTCCAGCCGCCTATGCCTATGGGCTGGTCCGCGGCCATACCGTCGTGCATAAGCAGTTGCTGGACATGACGGCCAGGGTGCGGCGGGACGGCGTAATTCTGGAAGAACAGCTGGAACTGCCCCGCGGGCCACTGGGGCAAGGCACCATCATTGTCCAGCTCAGGGCTGCAATGCTCGGCGAAGAGTACATATTGCTGCTGGCCGACGACCGCACTGAAATCACCAGGACCGAAGAGATCCGCAACGACTTTGTCGCAAACGTCTCGCATGAGCTGAAGACTCCCGTCGGTGCCATCTCCCTGCTTGCGGAGGCGCTTGAAGCCTCACCTGACGACGAGAAGGCTGTGCGGCGCTTCGCGCAAAGGATGCATAAGGAATCAGCCCGGCTGGCGGCCCTAGTGCAGGACATCATCGAACTATCCCGGCTGCAGGGCGCGAATGTGGCCCAACAGGGGCATCCGGTGGACATCAATTCAGTGATCTCCGAGGCCGTGGACCGATCGCAGTTGCCAGCCGAGAGCAAGAATATCGAAATCGTGATCGGCGGACGGGTGGAAGCCATGGTCTTCGGTGACCAGGACCTGTTGGTCACGGCGCTGCGGAACTTGATCGACAACGCCATCCGTTATTCCCCCGAGAACACCAGGGTGGGCATCGGCGTGAAAGCCAGCCATGGCCTCATCTCGGTGTCCGTGACCGATCAAGGCGACGGACTCTCACCCGAGGACCAGGAAAGGGTTTTCGAGAGGTTCTACCGTGTTGACGCGGCCCGCTCCCGCCACACCGGAGGCACCGGCCTTGGTCTTAGCATCGTCAAACATGTCGTCTCGAATCACGGAGGCGAAGTAACGCTCTGGTCCCAGCCCGGCCAAGGATCCACGTTCACCTTGCGGCTTCCCGAAATGGAAGGGCAGGACGACGGCGATGCAGCTGACTCCGCCAAGCCCACCGAAGCAGCCGCGCCCGGCCGCCAAAAGACACAACAACGACGCGACGCCGCAGGCGTCCATGAGCAAGGAGCCAGTGCTTGAGCCGGATTCTGATTGTTGAGGACGAGGAATCGTTCAGCGACCCCCTTTCCTTCTTGCTGGGTAAGGAAGGATTTGAAGTGGAAGTGGTCGATAACGGCTTGGACGCCATCACCGAATTCGACCGCAACGGCGCCGACCTGGTGCTGCTGGACCTTCAGCTGCCCGGTCAATCCGGCACCGAAGTCTGCCGCCAGCTCCGCCAACGCTCCAGCGTTCCTGTGATTATGCTGACTGCCAAAGATTCTGAGATCGACAAGGTGGTGGGCCTGGAGTTGGGGGCCGATGACTATGTCACCAAGCCATACTCATCACGGGAACTGGTTGCCCGGGTCCGGGCGGTGCTCCGGCGGCAGGCGGAACCCGAGGAGCTGATCTCCAACACAGTGCAGGCCGGGCCGGTCAGGATGGACGTGGAGCGGCACGTCGTCAGCGTGTCCGGGGCCCAGGTGTCCCTTCCCCTGAAGGAGTTTGAATTGCTGGAGATGCTCCTGCGTAACTCCGGCCGGGTGCTGACGCGTGGGCAGCTGATTGACCGCGTGTGGGGCTCCGACTATGTCGGCGACACCAAGACCCTGGATGTCCACGTCAAGCGACTCCGCAGCAAAATCGAGCCGGACCCGTCGAACCCGCGATACCTGGTAACAGTGCGGGGCCTTGGCTACAAGTTCGAACCGTAAGAAGTCCAGAAACGAAAAGGAGCGGCTCCCTTTTTGGGAGCCGCTCCTTTTCGTTAAATTTGCTTCCCGGACGGTTGCGCCTGCGGAAGGTCAGTGGCTGGCGCTGCTGGTCGGCGTCGGCGTCGACTCCGGGGAGGCAGTGCCGGTGGGTTCGCTGCCCTCGGGCAGGTATTCCTGGTATTCAGGGAGCGTGGCATCCAGCACGGGGACCATCGCTTCTGCGTCCTGGCCGGTTCCGCTTTCCCGGAACTTGACCTCCACCAGGGAGCCCGGAATGCCTCCGGTGGTGCTGAGAATGGCCGGGTCCGTGCTCTCGTTCAGCAGGGTGTAGGAGTTCTTGGCTACGGGGATCTCGGTCTGTGACCCAGCCGCGCCGTTGAGGGTAAGTTTCACGTCGGCCGATGAGGAGTTGTAGATAGCACCGACGACCCGGCCTGGCTGGTCCTCGCCTGTGGAGACGATCATCAGGTTCCGAATCTGCAGCGGTCCGACGTCGGCACGGATCCCGTCGGACGCAGAGTACTGCTGGGCGGTCTGCTGAGGGTTGATGTAACCGCAGCCTGTCACTGACAGCAGGCTGACACCAAGAGCGGCAGTAGCCATTACAAGCCTGCCGCGCTGGCCCCGGATGATCGCAGTGAAACGCACGTCAAGTACTCCTCGAGAGTTTGAAACATTATTCAGGCCATAGCCTAGCCGTAAACACTACGAAACGAGGATTCCGGTTGTACATAATAAGCCCCATTCAGGACCTCGCGGGGGATGACTCGTGGGCTGCGGCGGCCACGGGGAGATCCTTGGCAGCACCGGCCGCATGCACTATTATCCGCATCCGTCAAGGGGTCACAGGAACCTGATTCTGCCCCTTTTCCCTGTATTCATGCGGTTCCGGAGCCCCTTCGGTGCCGGTCATATGCCTGAATCGTGATAAACTGGTCTGCGGGAAAGGGGAAAGTCCACATGGTTTTTGAGGTCGGCGAGACAGTAGTTTACCCTCACCACGGTGCAGCCAAAATTGAAGAAATCAAGATGCGCACTGTCAAGGGCGAAGAGAAGATGTATCTCAAGCTCAAGGTGGCTCAGGGTGATCTGACCATTGAAGTTCCAGCAGAGAACGTTGACCTTGTTGGGGTCCGTGACGTAGTGGGCAAAGAAGGTTTGGAGCACGTTTTTGATGTGCTGCGAGCCGAGTTCACTGAAGAGCCCACCAACTGGTCACGTCGTTATAAGGCAAACCTGGAGAAGCTTGCTTCCGGGGACGTCATCAAGGTAGCAGAGGTCGTTCGTGACCTTTGGCGCCGTGATCACGACCGCGGCCTTTCCGCAGGCGAGAAGCGCATGCTGGCCAAGGCCCGCCAGATTCTGATTTCAGAACTGGCACTGGCTGAAAAGACCGATGAAGAGAAGGCTGCAAGCGTTCTCGACGAGGTCTTGGCTTCCTAAGAATTGAACCCCGGTGGCAAGGTGCCGCCGGGGTTTCTTTTTGCCCTGTTTCATGCGGCTGGGGAAGTGCCACGTAGTGTTATCCCCATGAGTTCACCACAAGAATCTGCGGCGACAGGACTGGATTCCGGAGCCGCCTCACTTACGCCCGCGGTCGCTGTCATCGTTGTAGCTGCAGGATCAGGGCAGCGGCTTGGTTACGGTATCCCTAAGGCGCGGGTCCCCCTTGGTGGCGAACCCATCCTGATGCATACCTTGAGGGGAATCGTTGGTGCAGGCGTCGCACGCCAGGTTTGCGTAGCACTGCCGAAGGGTGACGCGGAACTGCGCAGATTGTGCGAAGAGTTCAGCACTGAACTCGTGGACGGCGGACCCCTCCTTACGATGGTCGACGGCGGCGCTACCCGGGCTGATTCTGTCCGGGCCGCCCTTCGTGCAGTTGAAAGCGGCACGGATGCCATCCTGGTCCACGATGCAGCCAGGGCGCTGACCCCCGAGACCGTATTTCACCGGGTGGTCAACGCGCTGGCAGCCGGTGCTACTGCCGTGATCCCCGTGATCCCTGTGGTGGACACCGTCAAGACAGTCGCGGTGACCAATGGCGACGACGCCCGGATCGCTCCCGAAATCGTCACCGGAACTGCTCCCCGTGAATATTTGCGGGCAGTGCAGACACCTCAGGGCTTCGAACTGGGCACCTTGCTTCGGGCCCACGAGGCTGCAGAGGGCTTTGACGACGAGCAGTCCGCGGCCATTACCGACGACGCCATGCTGGTGGAGCTTCTGGGCGTCCCGGTGCATGCCGTCCGCGGAGCCAGCCAGTCTCTGAAGATCACAACACCACTGGACCTCATCCTTGCCGAGGGGTTGCTCGAAGGTCCCTTGGGTATCCGCTGGGTGGAGGGCTGACATGGTTGCGGCAGAACCAATCATTCCACTCGTTCCGCGGACAGGCATCGGGATAGACGTTCACGCCTTCGCGCCTGAAAACGAGCCGCGTGACCTCTGGCTGGGCGGGCTGCACTGGGAAGGTGAACGCGGACTGGCCGGCCATTCGGACGGTGATCCTGTGGCACATGCCGCGGCTGATGCACTCTTTTCCGCAGCCGGGGTAGGTGATCTCGGAACCCATTTCGGAACAGGCCGACCCGAACTGGCCGGCGCGTCCGGTGTAACCCTGCTGGCCGAGGCGGCGAGAATCGTTCGGGCCGAGGGCTTCGAAATCGGCAACATAGCCATTCAATTCGTCGGCAACCGGCCTAAGTTTGGTCCACGGCGCGAAGAGTCCCAGGCCGTCCTCAGCCGTGCGGCCGGAGCGCCTGTCAGCGTAAGCGCCACCACCAGTGACGGTCTCGGCTTTACAGGCCGCGGAGAAGGCATTTCCGCTATGGCCACCGCGCTCGTTTACCGCATCAGCTGAACGGGACCGACGCGGCCCGGACCGGCTAACCCAGCACAGTCGCCTACCCTTAATGATTGACCCTGCTTCCAGACCTTTCAGGAGACTTCCCGTGAACAAGCCGCTGGCCGCCGTCGTACTTGCTGCAGCAGTACTGCCGACTGGCTGTTCAGGCTCCCCGAAGATGAGCGTGGAGGAAAGCTGTAAGTTCCTCAGCGGCGACTCCTTTGTGCCCAGTGGAAACGAGCAGCAGAAGGCCGACCAGATCGCCAAGCACTATCAGGAAGTCGCGGACAAGGTGGCTCCTGAGGTGGCGGATCCCATCCAAAAAATGGCGGACATCATGAAAAAGGCAGCGGGCACTTCGCTGGGCACCAAGAGCACTGAACAGACGCAGCAGCTCAAGGAGCAGAACAACAGGATCGGCGAGGTCTGCAAGTAAGGGCCTGCAGCCGCATCGGCTAATCTGGAGCGGTGACCCTCCGCTTTTACGACACCGCATCCGCCGAAGTCCGGAACTTCGTTCCCCTGGTACCTGGCAAAGTGAGCCTGTACTACTGCGGTGCCACGGTCCAGGGCATGCCCCACGTAGGGCACATCCGCTCAGCCATCGCGTTCGACCAGCTGACACGCTGGTTGCAGTACAGCGGCTTCCGCGTGACCGTGGTCCGCAACGTGACAGATATCGATGACAAAATCCTCGCCAAATCCGCTGCCTCTTTCGAGCCGGACTTCGAGGACGAGGAAGGCTCTGGGCGTGAGGAAGAGTGGTGGGCCCTGGCCTACCGGTACGAGCAGGAGTTCCTCAAGGCCTACGACACCCTCGGCGTTTCCCGGCCCACTTACGAGCCACGTGCCACTGGCCACATTCCTGAAATGCACGCGCTCATCCAGCAGCTGGTTGAGCGCGGCCATGCCTATCCTGCACTCGATGGCTCCGGTGACGTCTACTTCGATGTCCGATCCTGGAGCAAATACGGCTCCCTGACCCGGCAAAGCATCGATGACATGCAAGGCGCAACGGATGCTGATCCCCGGGGCAAACGGGATCCGCGGGACTTCGCCCTGTGGAAAGGCCACAAAGAAGGGGAGCCGACGACGGCAAGCTGGGTTTCGCCCTGGGGCGCCGGCCGCCCCGGCTGGCACCTTGAATGCTCGGCCATGGTCACGAAGTACCTGGGCACAGAGTTCGACATTCACGGCGGCGGCCTTGACCTGCGTTTTCCCCACCATGAAAACGAGATGGCCCAGTCACAGGCGGCCGGGCACAGCTTCGCCAACTTCTGGATGCACAACGGCATGGTCACCTATCAGGGCGAAAAAATGTCCAAATCTGTTGGAAATACCGTCAGTCCGGCGGAAATGCTGGAACTGGCGCCGCCGCGCGTCGTCCGCTACTACCTGGGGCAGGCCCACTACCGCTCGATTCTGGACTACCGGCCGACGTCGCTTCAGGAAGCTGCAGCGGCTGTTGAGCGCATTGACGGGTTCATCGCGAAGGCCGGGGCAAAGCTGGGCGGGGCCAGAGGGCCGGCGAAGCTGCAGGAGCAGCCTTCAACGGAGTGGCTGCAGATCTTTGCGGCAGCCATGGACGATGACCTGAATGTTCCGCAGGCCCTGGCGGCCTTGCACGACGCGGTCCGCACTGGGAATACGGCGCTTGCCAATGGCGAAGACCTAACCGTCCAAGCGGCATTGCACAGCGTCCTGGTTATGACCAAGGTTCTGGGTTTGGACGCGGTGCAGATGCCAGAAGCGATCCAGGGCAAGGAACACTCTGCCCTGACGGAGCTCGTCGAGGCACAGCTCGAGGCAAGGGCGGAGGCCCGCGCCAACAAAGACTGGGCAAAGTCTGACGCCATCCGGGACACGCTCAAGGCGGCGGGCGTCATCGTCGAAGACGGGCCTGACGGTGCCACCTGGAGCCTGCAGCGGGACTGACGGGTATGGCCCCAGCAGGCCTGGAATTCGATTTAACTTGATTCAGTAGACTGGTATGCAGACTTAGTCAACACAATCAAGGGTGGAACTCATGGCCAACAACGGTCGCCGGTCGGTCAAAGCAAAGAAGGGCCCCACCGTCGGTACAGGTGGTCACGGCCGCAAAGCCCTAGAGGGTAAGGGCCCCACGCCCAAGGCGGAGGACCGTCCGTATCACAAGGCACACAAAAGCAAGCAGCTCTCCGAAAGGTCGGCAGCGAAGCGGGGAACGGGCGCCCGCAGCGCAGGGGCCGCACGGACCGGCCCCAAGGGAAGGGCTACTGAAGAAGTAGTCACCGGCCGCAATTCGGTAGTCGAAGCCCTCCGCGCCGGCATCCCCGCCAAGGCTCTGCACGTGGCCGTCCGCATCGAGATGGACGATCGCGTCAAGGAATCGCTGAAGCTGGCTGCCGAGCGGGGCATCCCGCTGCTGGAGACTGGCAAGCCCGAGTTGGATCGTATGACCGAAGATGCGGTTCACCAGGGCCTTGTGCTGCAGATCCCGCCCTACGAATACCAGGACGCCTACGATCTCGCAGAACAGACCGTTGACCGCTGGAAAAAGGGCCACGTAGCCAACGCGCCCCTTTTCGTTGCCCTCGACGGCATCACGGACCCCCGCAACCTGGGCGCCATCATCAGGTCGGTCTCTGCCTTCAGCGGCCACGGCGTCATCGTCCCGGAACGCCGCTCCGTTGGAGTCACCGCCTCGGCCTGGAAGACCAGCGCCGGAGCAGCCGTACGCGTTCCCGTAGCCCGTGCGGCCAACCTGAACAACGCTTTGAAGCAGTTCAAGAGCATGGGCATCTTCGTCCTGGGCCTCGACGGCGACGGCGACGTCTCCCTGCCGGACCTGACCCTCGCAACGGAGCCCGTCTGCATTGTCGTTGGCTCTGAAGGCAAGGGCCTCAGCCGCCTGGTTCGCGAAAACTGCGACCAGATCGTTTCCATCCCCATCGACTCGGCCATGGAGTCGCTCAACGCTTCCATGGCAGTGGGCATTTCGCTTTATGAAGTGTCCAGGCAGCGCGCCACAAAGTAAGCGCCAGCAGGGGGAACCCTCCCTCACCTTTCGCAATAGAAACGGAGGCGCTCCTTCACCTTTCGCAATAAAAACGGAAACCCTCCCTCACATTTGCACTAAAAAACAGAGATCCTCCCTCACCATTAGGTGGGGGAGGATTTCCGCGTCCGGAGTCACCGCCAGCCAATAATTAAGTTGATAAGACAGTTCATTTGTTCCGTCCCGCTAAGCTTTAATCGATGGTCATGCCGCTACTGGACACAGCTTCAACCGTAGACGCCTCCCGGGCGTTCCCCCTCGGTGTTAGCGTTCATCGCACGGGTTCCCCGGCGACGGACGAACACAACCATGCCTCCGTGAACGTCGCTGTTTACGCTCCCGGCGTGTCAGCTTTGGAGGTTGCCTTCCAGCCGCCTGGCGGAAAATGGCAGTTGGCGGCCCTGCCCAACCTCACCAACGGCGTCCATCATGGCGTTGTAGAGGGCATGCCCGTGGGGTCCCGTTACGGTTTCCGGCCAGTTGAAGGAGAAAGGGCCCTGCCCCTTTCGCTTCCCACCATTGATTTTGACGACGCCGGTGACCAGCCGCTGCTGCTTGACCCTTACGGCCGGGCGGTGGACCAGAGAGAAGGGCTGATTACCAGCGTCCGCATGGCCAACGGCTTCGACTGGGGCTCCGACAGAAGCCCTCGCGTACCGTGGCGCAACACCATCCTCTACGAGGCACACGTCCGTGGGCAAAGCATGCTGCATCCGGACATTCCGGAGGAACTGCGCGGGACCTACGCAGGTATGGCGCACCCGGCAATGATCGAGCACCTCACTGGCCTCGGCGTGACGTCCATCCAGTTGCTGCCCGTACATTTCCATCTGGACGAGCCACACCTTCAGAACCTGGGTCTGACCAACTACTGGGGCTACAACACTGCCGCCTTCTTCGCCCCCCACCCCGGTTACGCGACCCGAGCCGCCCAACAGGCGGGTCCGCATGCCGTCCAGGACGAGTTCAAGGGAATGGTAAAGCTTCTCCACGCTGCCGGGCTCGAGGTAATCCTCGACGTCGTCTACAACCACACTGCCGAGGGCGGGCGCGACGGGCAGACCCTGAGTTTCCGCGGACTGGGCGAGATGCAGTACTACCGCAATGACGGCAACGGGAGGTACATCGATACCACCGGCTGCGGCAACACGTTGAACTTCGGGGAACCCCGCGTTGTGCAGCTCGTCCTTGATTCGTTGCGGTACTGGGTGGATGAGTTCCATATTGATGGTTTCCGCTTCGACCTGGCCGTGACCCTCTGCAGGAATGCCGCCAACGATTTTGACCCAGGGCATCCGTTCCTGGTGGCGGTAGCGGCCGATCCTGTTCTCTCCGAAACCAAGCTGATCGCCGAACCTTGGGACGTTGGCTACGGCGGCTGGCAGACCGGCCGCTTCCCGCCAGGCTGGGTGGACTGGAATGACCACTACCGTGACGCCCTTCGCTCGTTCTGGCTTGCAGATCGTGCCGCAATGAATGCCGGGGGACACGGCGGCTCCGTTGCACGCCTGGCAGATTCCATTTCGGGTTCCGCAAGCCTCTTCGAGCCTTCGGGACGTTCCAGGATGGCTTCCGTCAACCTCGTCACTGCCCACGACGGCTTTACACTTGCGGACCTGGTGTCCTACGACCGTAAGCACAACGAGGCAAACGGCGAGCAGAACCGTGATGGCCACGGCGACAACCGCAGCTATAACCACGGATTCGAAGGCCGTACCGAGGATGAAGCGATCCTTGCAGAACGTGCCCAAACGAGCCGGAATCTCATGGCTACGCTCATGATCTCGCTGGGGGTACCCATGCTCACTGCGGGCGACGAAATCGGCCGGACCCAGCAGGGCAACAACAATGCGTACTGCCAGGACAACGCCATCACCTGGCTGGACTGGACCAACACACCGGAAAAACACGCCATGCTCCGCACCACCAAGCGTGTGATCCGCCTGCGTAAAGAATTCCTGGCCAGCCAGCCTCATGACTACCCTGCCCGGGACAAGCAGGCGTATCTGCACTGGTTCGACGAGAACGGCGATCCGATGTCCATGGAACGCTGGAACGACCCCCAGCACCGCGTTGTGCAGCTCCTGTTGGGCTCCGAAGACGGCCAGGTGGACGGTCTGGTAGTGATCAACGGTAGCAATCAGGACTTCAAGATCAGGCTGCCCGAGGTCCTTAATGAGGAGGGCACAGGAAAGCGGGCCTTCGAGCTGCGCCTCACTACTTCCTCACTCCATGACCGCCGCCAAGGCGTCATGGTGTCCTCAGGTGAGCGGGATGTAGTCCAAGCGAATACGATCAGTATTTACCGGACCTAAGCCCACGCCGGACGCCGGATGGCTTCCTGGTTGCTGAACTTTGGTTGAACGTACGTAGGGGCATTTTGTGAAAATCTATTCCGCTGACACGTGGACCATTGATGAATTGAAGGCCCAGGCAGACGACGCCGGGCGGCGGTTCCTCCTGATCCCTGCGGCTGACACCAAGCGAGCTGTCCTGGCGACGTTCGGCGAGGCCCTGGACCTCCCCGAATACGACGCCCTGGACCTCGATGACCTGAACGACTCGCTCCACGATTTTGCCGACGCCGTCGCAGAAAACGGGAACAAGCCGGTCACTGTCATCTGGCAGGTACCGGCCACTTTCCGCACAGACCGGTTCTTCGGCATCATCTGCGAAACCCTCCAGGATGCCGAAAGCTACGCAGGCAAGGACCTGGCCGTAATCACTGTCTGCCTTTAGCCCCGGCTAACGATCGCATCTGCAGGTCAGTTATCCGGAAGCGTGCGTCTAAGCGAGGAACGAGAGAGCACGCAGAGGATGACTGACCTGCAGGACTACTTCAGCTAATCGATCAGGCGTTGACGATCAGGCCCAGCTCGGCCTTCGAAGCCAGAGCCTCGTGCTTCGGAAGTACCCGCACTGTGTAGCCGAACGAGCCCGAGCGGTCGATCAGCAGGGAGCCGCTGAAGAGATGCCGCCCCTTGCCCAGATCTTCCTTGGCAACAAGTTCCACCACCGTGATATCCGCCAGTTCGTCCGTCTCTTCGGCCCGGCCGTAAGCAACCTCCACGTACACGTCGTCCGGGGTCAGCTCATGCAGTGCCACGTACGCGTTGACTTGCAGGGTGTCGCCGATCTGCGGGTCCTCGGATACGCCGACGGAGTCAACGTGCTCAACCTGGATCTGGGGCCAAGCAGCCCGGATCTTGGACGTCCAGGCGGCGAGGCCCTTGGCCTGTGAAAACGAGTGGGCCGTGGCAGCCCGGCCGGCAACGGCGGCAGGCCTGTACAAGGTATTGACGTAGTCCTGCAACATCCGGTCTGCCGAGACGGCCGGCCCCAGGTGTGCCATGGTGTGCTTGATCATCGATACCCAGTGCGTTGGAACTTTCTCCGGCGCGGTCTGGGAGGGTCCCGCCGCCCCTGCGCCTTCAGACACCGTAGAGCCATAGAACCGCGGCGCTACCTGGGTTTCGAGGAGCTCATAGAGTGCAGCAGCCTCGATGTCGTCGCGCTCCTCAGGAGAAGCATCATTGTTGGCCGTCGGGATGGCCCAGCCGTTCTCGCCGTCGTACATTTCATCCCACCAGCCATCCAGCACCGAGAGGTTCAGCGAGCCGTTGATGGCAGCTTTCATTCCCGACGTTCCGCAGGCTTCCAGCGGGCGCAGCGGATTGTTGAGCCACACGTCGCAACCAGGGAAGAGCGTCCTGGCCATCGCGATGTCGTAGTTCGGGAGGAAGGCGATCCGGTGCCGCACCTTGGGATCGTCGGTGAAGCGGACCAGGTCCTGGATCATCTTCTTGCCAGCATCGTCGGCAGGATGGGACTTGCCGGCGATAACCAGCTGAATGGGATGGGTCTTGTGGAGCAGGAGCGCCTTCAACCGCTCAGGTTCACGCAGCATCAGAGTGAGTCGCTTGTAGGTGGGAACACGCCGGGCAAAACCAATGGTCAACACGTCCGGATCCAGCACGGAATCGGTCCACCTGAGCTCTGCGTCGGCCGCGCCGCGTTTTTTCCATGACGCCCGGAGCCTGCGGCGCACATCCTCCACCAGGGACACCCTCATCTCGCGGCGAAGTGCCCAGACATCCTCGTCACTGACGTTGTAGGCCAGGTCCCAGCGGCCCGCGGCCTCCGCTTCAGGGCCAAATTGCTCCCTGGCGAGCTTGGAGACGCGCCCGTCAACCCAGGTAGGAACGTGGACGCCGTTGGTAACGGACGTGATGGGAATTTCTGAATGGTCAAAGCCCGGCCAGAGAGCCGAGAACATTTCACGTGAAACCACACCGTGGAGTTTTGCCACGCCGTTGGCCCGCTGCGCCAGCCGCAGGCCCATGACTGCCATATTGAAGACGGATGCGTTGCCGCCCGCGAAGTTTTCACGGCCCAGGTCCAGGATCTTGGAGACGGGGACGCTCGGGGCCAGGCCGGCTTCGAAGAAGTGCTGGATCTGGGAAGCCTCGAAGCGGTCGATTCCGGCGGGCACGGGAGTGTGGGTAGTGAAAACCGTGGACGCCCTCCCGGCTGCCAAGGCTTCCTCCCAGCTGAGCGGGTGGTCTGCCGACATGAGCTCCTGGATGCGTTCGATTCCCAGGAATCCGGCGTGGCCTTCATTCGTGTGGAACACCTCAGGGGCCGGCATGCCGGTGAGCAGCTGGTAGGCGCGCAGAGCCTTGACTCCGCCCATTCCCAGCAGGAGCTCCTGCTGAAGCCTGTGGTCCCCGCCTCCGCCGTAAAGGCGATCCGTGATGCTGCGGGCGGCGTCGTCGTTTCCGGGAACGTTTGAATCCAACAGCAAAAGGGGAACGCGTCCGACGTCGGCACGCCAGATATGCGCCAGAAGGCGCCGGCCATGGGGGAGAGGAAGCGAGATCTGCAGGGGCTTGCCGTTGCCATCGGGCGATGCTTCCCGAAGGAGCGTCAAGGGCAACCCATCGGGATCCAGGACGGGGTAGGTTTCCTCCTGCCAGGCGTCACGGGACAAGGACTGCTTGAAATAGCCCGCCTGGTAAAGCAGGCCCACACCGATCAGCGGGACTCCGAGGTCGGAGGCAGCTTTGAGGTGGTCGCCGGCCAGGATCCCGAGACCGCCCGAATACTGGGGAAGCACTTCAGTGATGCCGAATTCGGGGGAGAAGTAGGCGATGCAGGCCGGAGCGTCTTCGCCAAGGCCCTGGTACCAGCGGGGTTGTTCAAGGTAACGGTCCAGGTCCTCGGCCGCCTCCTGGACCCGGCGGACAACATCCTGATCAGCGGCCAGCCGCTGAAGTTCTTCACGGCTCACCAGCCCAAGGAATGTCACCGGATCGTTGGAGCTTTCGCGCCAGATCCTGGGGTTCAATCCTTCAAACAGCTCACGCGTGGGACGGTGCCACGACCAGCGCAAATTGCCCGCCAATCGGGCCAGCGGTCGGATCGACTCCGGAAGAACGGTTCGGACGGTAAATCTGCGGATTGCCTTCACCTGCGCCACACTAACGGACAACTCGGACTCCTCGGAACATGTGGAGGTTTCATTTGTGTAAATGACGAATCGCTTAGCCGAAAAAAGATCGCTTCCTTAGCATTTCAGCGGATTTCTCGATAACGTCGAGCCTGTGACTAATTCCCGAACCAGTGCCTCATCCAAGCAAAAGCCCAAGGCTCTGATCACGGACGGCCTGCAATTCGGCCGTTTCCCGATCACAAATGTGAAGCCCGTCGTCGAGGGCGGGAAGTTCCCTGCCAAGGCCCTGCCCGGCGAAGATCTTGTGGTGGCAGCCACCGCCTTCCGCGAGGGCCATGATCAGTTGGGCGTCAGCGCAGTGCTCCTGGACCCCAAGGGCAAAGAGCGGCAGCGCGTCCGGCTCTTTCCGCCCCGCGGTGACCGCGGCAAGGGCACAGACCTCTGGGAAGGCATCCTGACCCCAACGTCCACCGGCAACTGGTCTTTTGTCATTGAGGCCTGGAACGACCGTTACGGAACATGGCACCACAACGCCGAAGTCAAGGTCGAGGCCGGCATTGACGTGGAGCTTATGCTCGCCGAAGGTGCTGCACTCCTCGCCGAAGCTGCCGAGGACTCGAGCCGGAACTCGGCCGATCGGCGCACACTCCGAACCGCCGTCGTAGTGCTGTCGGACACGTCGCTGTCCCCTGAGGAACGCTTGGCTGGCGGCTTCAGCGCAGAAGTAGCCGCCGTCGTCGAACGCCAGCCCATCAGGGACATGGTTACCACCTCAGAGCTGTTCCCCCTCCTGGTGGAGCGCGATCTCGCAGGCCGCGGCGCCTGGTACGAATTCTTCCCCCGCTCAGAAGGCGCGGTCCGGAACCACGAGACCGGCGAGTGGATTTCGGGCAATTTCCAGACCGCCGCAAAGCGCCTTGAAGCCGTGGCCGCCATGGGATTCGACATCATCTACATGCCGCCGATCCACCCCATTGGTGTGCAGCACCGTAAGGGGCCCAACAACACGCTGATCGCCGGGCCCAACGACCCCGGTTCACCTTGGGCCATCGGAGCTAAGGAAGGCGGCCATGACGCCATCCACCCGGACCTCGGCACGTTCGAGGACTTCGACTCTTTTGTGGCACGGGCAGGCGAACTGGGCCTTGAAGTTGCACTGGACCTGGCGTTGCAGGCAGCCCCGGACCACCCCTGGGTGCAGTCACATCCGGAATGGTTCACAACGCGGGTGGATGGCAGCATTGCCTACGCCGAGAACCCGCCAAAGAAGTACCAGGACATATTTCCCCTGAACTTCGACAACGACCCCTCAGGGCTGTCGAACGAGATTCTTCGCATTGTGCTGTTGTGGGTAAGCCACGGCGTCAAGATTTTCCGTGTTGATAACCCGCATACCAAACCGGTTTGGTTCTGGGAGTGGCTGATCCGCAAGGTCAACAAAAAACACCCCGAAGTTGTTTTCCTGGCCGAGGCTTTCACCCGGCCTGCCATGATGCACGCATTGGGGCGCGCAGGTTTCCAGCAGTCCTACACGTACTTCACCTGGCGGAATACCAAGACCGAACTGGAGACGTATTTCCAGGAGGTCAGTCATGAGTCTGCGGCCTATTTCCGGCCCAACTTCTTCGTCAACACACCTGACATCCTCACGGAGTACCTGCAGTACGGAGGCCCGGCCGCTTTCAAGATCAGGGCCACCCTCGCGGCAACGGCAAGCCCGATCTGGGGAATGTACGCCGGCTACGAACTGTATGAGCATGTGGCCCGCCCCGGAGCCGAGGAGTACATCGACAACGAGAAGTTCGAGTACAAGGCCCGCGACTGGGATGCCGCTGCCGCCTCGGGACGGACCCTGGCGCCGTACATCACACGGCTCAATGAGATCAGGCACACCCACCCTGCACTCGGCGACCTGCAGAACCTGACTCTGCACCAGAGCACTGACGAAGCAACCGTCGTGTACTCCAAGCACAAAACCCTCCCGGACGGCACCAAGGACACTCTGATCATTGTGGTCAACGTGGATCCGCACAGCGCCCGGGAGAGTACGGTGGCGCTGGATCTGGCCGCGCTGGACCTTGATCCGGAAAACCTGATGCCCGGCGGCGGGTTCCGGGTGGATGACCTGGTTTCCGGGGAGAGCTATGAGTGGGGGGAGTACAACTACGTAAGGCTTGACGCGCACATCGAACCTGCCCACATTTTCAGCATCCGGAGGTAGCCTAGTGAGTTTCAGCCCGCAGAACCCTACCCATCACTTCACGCCCAAGAGCAGCTTCGAGCTGAACGCGCCCGGACTACCCCATGATCCGATGTGGTACCGGAAGGCCGTGTTCTACGAGGTCCTTGTCCGTGGTTTTGCAGACGGCAACGGCGACGGCTCGGGGGACTTTCACGGACTGATCGAAAAGCTCGACTACTTGCAGTGGCTTGGTGTGGACTGCCTCTGGCTGCCGCCGTTCTTCCAGTCTCCGCTGCGCGACGGCGGGTACGACATCTCGGACTACAACTCCGTCCTGGACGAGTTCGGCACCATCAGCGACTTCAAGCGGTTGGTGGCAGAGGCACATGCCCGCGGAGTCCGCGTGATCATCGACCTTCCGCTGAACCACACCTCCGATCAGCATCCCTGGTTCCAGGAGTCGCGGAAGGATCCGGACGGGCCGTTCGGAGATTTCTATGTCTGGAGCGACACCGATGAGAAGTATCAGGACGCGCGCATCATCTTCGTCGATACCGAAGAGTCCAACTGGACCTTCGATCCCATCCGCCGGCAGTTTTTCTGGCACCGCTTCTTCAGCCACCAGCCGGACCTGAACTTTGAGAACCCCCGGGTCATCGACGCACTGTTCGATGTGGTTAGGTTCTGGCTCGACCAGGGCATCGACGGTTTCCGTGCCGATGCGATTCCCTACCTCTTTGAAGAGGAGGGGACCAACTGCGAAAACCTGCCCGCAACCCACGAGTTCCTGCGCCGGCTCCGGAAAATGGTGGACGAGAACTATCCGGGCCGCGTCATCATCGCCGAAGCCAATCAGCCCCCCAACGAGGTGGTGGAATACTTCGGTACGGAGGAAGAGCCGGAGTGCCACATGGCCTTCCATTTCCCCATCATGCCCCGGCTCTATTACGCACTTCGGGACCAGAAGGCTGCACCCATCATCGAGACGATGAGGGATACGCCGGACATTCCCGAAGGCGCCCAATGGGGAACGTTCCTGCGGAACCATGATGAACTCACCCTCGAGATGGTCACAGCGGACGAACGCGCGGCAATGCTGGGCTGGTATGCTCCGGATCCCCGGATGCGGGCGAATATCGGCATCCGCCGCAGGCTTGCCCCGCTCCTGGACAATTCGCGGTCGGAGATTGAGCTCATCAACGCGTTGCTGCTCTCCCTGCCTGGAAGCCCGTTCCTGTACTACGGGGACGAGATCGGAATGGGGGACAACATCTGGCTCGAAGACCGCGACGCGGTCCGCACTCCGATGCAGTGGAACCCGGACCGGAACGCCGGCTTCTCCCATGCGGATCCGGGCAAGCTGTACCTGCCCGTCATTCAGTCCCTCGTGTATAACTACTCCATGGCCAACGTGGAGGCTGAGGCTGCACACTCGGGCTCGCTGCTGCGGTGGACCCGGCAAATCCTGAGCGTCCGCCGGAACCATCCGGCCTTCGGCCTCGGCGGTTTCCGGCACATTGAAGCGGATCACGACGTCGTACTTGCGTATCTGCGTGAACTCCCGGAGGGGAATTCGGCAGGGGAGGACGGCGAAACCATTCTTTGCGCCTTCAACCTCTCGCAGCATCCCGTAGCCACCACGCTCCGGGTGCCGCATCTGGCCGGCCGCGGGCTCCGCGACGTCTTCGGCGGCCAGACGTTCCCACCCATCGGCGACGATGGAAACCTTACGCTCACCCTGGGAAGCCACGACTTTTTCTGGTTGCGGGTACGTTCGGCGGCGTCCAACCCATCGTCCCCCTACACCCAGGCGATGCCGATCCTTTCCATCGAGGGCTGACATGAGGACAACAACACTCAACCCGCCACTCAGCGAACTCCTCACGGCCTGGCTTCCGTCCCAGCGGTGGTTCCCAGTTAAAGGCGCAGACTTTTCGCTTGCCCCCGTGGGCGGACTCACCTTGGAAGGAAGGGAAGGCAGCGGCCATGAAGTGTTCATGGTTGCTGTCACCTACTCAACTGCCGACGGCGCCAGCCGCACGGATGTGGTTCAGGTGCCCCTCAGCTACCGTGACCAACCCTTGCCGGGAGCCGAATCAGCCCTCGTAGGCGAAAGTGTCCACTCCGACCTGGGACACCGCTGGATCTACGATGCCGTGCACGACCGCGACTTCGTTTCTTCCTGGCTGGACCTCATGCGGACCGAGAGCACAGCCCCGGGCGGAACTGCCGAGGGCCACCTTGTGCCTTCGGGCTTTCGCCTGCCAACGGCCGAGGGCAAGGTCCGGGTCCTCTCCGGTGAGCAGTCCAACAGTTCTGTCATCGTGGACGACGGCGAATCGGCAGCAATCCTTAAGTTCTTCCGTGTTCTCACTGCAGGACGCAACCCCGAAGTGGAGGTGGGGGCAGCCTTGACTGCTGCCCGCACCGTCGAAGTGCCTGCCACCCTTGGCTGGGTCACCGGACAATGGGAAGCCCCGGTCACAGGACCGGATGGGGTGGCCGCCTCTCACATTGGGCAGGGAGAGGCGGTGCACGGGGAACTCGCCGTGGCCCACGAGTTTCTTGCCGGGGGGCTTGATGCCTGGCGCCTCGCAGTGGATGCCGCTACCAGCGGTAGGGATTTCTCCAGGGAAGCCCATGATCTTGGCGTGGCTACAGCCACCGTGCACCGAAGGCTCGCCGAGACCCTTGGTCTCACGGCTGAGTCCTCCCCGGGCCAGGACATCGCACCTGGGGTAGCCCAGCGCGTGCGGCAGTCCTGGGCGGAGGCCGGCACCGCCGTCGGGCCGTACGACGACGAACTGGCAGTCCTGCTCAAACGTCTGGACGGTTGTGAGGCAGGCCCGCTGCAGCGGATCCACGGGGACCTCCACTTGGGGCAGATTCTGCAGGTTCCCGGAACCGGAGAAGATCACGCCCGATGGGCGATTTTGGATTTTGAGGGTGAACCGCTGCGTCCCATTTCCGAGCGAAACCAGCCAGACGTCCCTCTCAGGGACGTCGTGGGCATGCTGCGGTCCTTCGACTACGCCGCCGGTGCAGCCGTCCGGGAAAAAGCAGGAACCGAAGTGCCCGTTTCCTGGGTGGATGACTGCGCCGAGGCGTTCCTCGCTGGCTATGCGGAGGTCACACCGGGAACGATTGACCGCGAATCCCCCTTGTTCGTGGCATTGTGGCTGGATAAGGCACTTTACGAAGTCGTTTATGAATTGCGGAACAGGCCAGGTTGGCTGGCCATTCCAGTGAACGCATCCCAGCGTCTCCTCAGCAGTACAGGCTCCGGCACATCCGCCGGAGCGGCAGCGGAAGGTAACAAGAACATGACAGGCTCAGCACGCACCGAACGGCCCGGGGCGCCTCTACACGTGAATCCCGATGTCCTGGCGAAAGTCGCTGCGGGGGAGTACCACGCTCCCCACTCCGTCCTGGGTGCACACCTGGACGACCACGGCCACGTCACCATCAGGACGGTGAAGCACCTGGCGGAGGCTGTTTCCGTTGTCACCGCTACCGGAACTTTCCCCATGTCCCATGAAGCACACGGCATATGGGTCGCTGTCCTGGACCCCCTTGATCCCGGCCATGTTCCGGACTATCGCCTCGAGGTCACCTACGAGGACCGGTTGCCGCAGGCCACTGACGATCCTTACCGCTACCTCCCAACTGTCGGAGAAGTGGACCTGCACCTCATCGGCGAAGGCCGCCACGAAAAGCTCTGGGAAGTACTGGGAGCGCATGTCCAGAATTACGCCTCTTCATTGGGAGAGATCCGCGGCGTCTCCTTCGCCGTCTGGGCACCCAACGCAGAGGCTGTACGCGTGAAGGGCGATTTCAACGCGTGGGACGGGCGGGAGTACTCGATGCGCTCACTCGGTTCCTCAGGTATATGGGAACTCTTCATCCCCGGCGTTGTAGCAGGGGCGTGCTACAAATTCGAAATTAAGACCAAGGCCGGTCATTGGGTCGAGAAGGCTGATCCCCTGGCCTTCGGCACCGAGGTTCCGCCGCTGACGGCGTCACGCGTTGTTGACTCCAGCTACAACTTCCAGGACGCCGAATGGATGGCTGCCAGGGCGGAGCGCGATCCGCATAACTCCGCCATGAGCGTCTACGAAGTCCACCTGGGCTCCTGGCGTGTGGGACTGGACTACCGCCAGTTGGCCAAGGAACTCGTGGAATACGTGAAATGGCTTGGCTTCACGCACGTCGAGTTTATGCCTGTTGCCGAGCACCCGTTCGGCGGATCCTGGGGCTACCAGGTCACATCGTACTTCGCCCCCACGTCACGTTTCGGGCACCCCGATGAATTCCGCCACCTCGTCGATGCCCTCCACCAGGCAGGCATCGGTGTCCTGCTCGACTGGGTCCCCGCACACTTCCCCAAGGATTCATGGGCGCTGGCGCAGTTCGACGGTCAGCCACTCTACGAGCACGCAGACCCCAACCTGGGCGAGCACCCCGACTGGGGAACACTCATTTTCGACTTCGGCCGGACTGAAGTGCGCAACTTCCTGGTATCCAATGCCCTCTACTGGCTGGATGAGTTCCATATTGATGGGCTAAGGGTGGATGCGGTCGCGTCAATGCTCTACCTGGATTACTCGCGGGAAGACGGCCAGTGGCAGCCCAACAGGTTCGGCGGCCGGGAAAACCTTGAAGCCATCTCCTTCCTCCAGGAAGCCAACGCCACCGTCTACAAGACCCACCCCGGTGCTGTCATGATCGCGGAGGAATCCACGGCCTTCCCCGGCGTTACCGCGCCCACTAGCCACAACGGACTGGGCTTCGGGATCAAATGGAACATGGGGTGGATGCACGATTCGCTCAAGTACATCTCCGAAAACCCCGTAAACCGTAAATGGCACCACGGCACTGTCACGTTCTCCCTTGTCTATGCCTTCACCGAGAACTTCCTTCTGCCCATCAGCCATGATGAAGTGGTGCACGGCAAGGGGTCGATGCTGCGCAAGATGCCCGGTGACCGCTGGCAGCAACTGGCCAACCTCCGTGCCTTCCTCGGTTTCCAGTGGGCGCATCCCGGAAAGCAGCTCATTTTTATGGGCACCGAATTCGGCCAGGAAGCCGAATGGTCCGAACAGCACGGCCTTGACTGGTGGCTTGCTGACATCCCTGCCCACCGTGGAGTTCAGCTCCTGACTAAGGACCTCAACGAGTTGTACAGCTCGACGCCGGCTCTGTACGAACGGGACAACGAACCCGGCGGCTTCCAATGGATCAACGGCGGTGACGCTGATCGGAACGTCCTCACCTTCATCCGCTGGGATACCAAGGGAAGTCCCGTGGTGGTGGCTGTGAACTTCTCCGGCGGCCCGCATCAGGACTTTGTGCTCGGGGTTCCGTCAGCAGGCGTCTGGGAGGAAGTTCTCAATACGGACGCGGTTGCCTATGGCGGTTCCGGGGTGGAGAACAAGGGCACCCTGAAAGCAACCGGGCCCGGCGTCGACGGGCAGCCGGCCAGCTTGAAAGTGACGCTGCCTCCGCTCGGGGCTGCTTACTTCAAGCCGGCTACCGACACCCTGCCAGGTTTGCCGCCGGCCATCGTGATGTAAAGAACGGCCTGCGGGAGCTGGAACAGTTGCCGAGACAACCAGTGGGAGCCCGGAATCGAGAGGATTCCGGGCTCCTTTTGGTCGGATGGCCCTCCTGGCTGAGAGGTTTTGTCTCCGGGGCAAAGTGGTGGTAACGTTAATACCCGCGCTGCTCCCCGGAGTTGGTCGGTGAAGATGACCCAGATGCCTCAGGCAAGAATGAGTCAGGATCCCCGATTTGACTAGGGTGAAGCTAGCGGGTAGCTTTGAAAAGTTGCTCCGGAGCGATCCACGGCTGGGTTTTGGTTGTGGTGGTGCCGGGTGTGTCTGTTGTTTGAGAACTCAATAGTGTGCCAAGTTTGTTGATACCAATTGTTTTATTGATTGGTTGAATTGGCCAGGTTGTCCACCCCGTGGATGGTCTGGTTTTTTTGGCTGGTTTCAAATTTTGTGCGGCCGGGTTTCCGCGTTTTCCCGTGGTTCCTGGTTGTGTTTCGTTTTTGTTTTACTTCAACGGAGAGTTTGATCCTGGCTCAGGATGAACGCTGGCGGCGTGCTTAACACATGCAAGTCGAACGATGAAGGGAGCTTGCTCCTGGATTAGTGGCGAACGGGTGAGTAACACGTGAGTAACCTGCCCTTAACTCTGGGATAAGCCTGGGAAACTGGGTCTAATACCGGATATGACTCCTCATCGCATGGTGGGGGGTGGAAAGCTTTTTGTGGTTTTGGATGGACTCGCGGCCTATCAGCTTGTTGGTGAGGTAATGGCTCACCAAGGCGACGACGGGTAGCCGGCCTGAGAGGGTGACCGGCCACACTGGGACTGAGACACGGCCCAGACTCCTACGGGAGGCAGCAGTGGGGAATATTGCACAATGGGCGAAAGCCTGATGCAGCGACGCCGCGTGAGGGATGACGGCCTTCGGGTTGTAAACCTCTTTCAGTAGGGAAGAAGCGAAAGTGACGGTACCTGCAGAAGAAGCGCCGGCTAACTACGTGCCAGCAGCCGCGGTAATACGTAGGGCGCAAGCGTTATCCGGAATTATTGGGCGTAAAGAGCTCGTAGGCGGTTTGTCGCGTCTGCTGTGAAAGACCGGGGCTCAACTCCGGTTCTGCAGTGGGTACGGGCAGACTAGAGTGATGTAGGGGAGACTGGAATTCCTGGTGTAGCGGTGAAATGCGCAGATATCAGGAGGAACACCGATGGCGAAGGCAGGTCTCTGGGCATTAACTGACGCTGAGGAGCGAAAGCATGGGGAGCGAACAGGATTAGATACCCTGGTAGTCCATGCCGTAAACGTTGGGCACTAGGTGTGGGGGACATTCCACGTTTTCCGCGCCGTAGCTAACGCATTAAGTGCCCCGCCTGGGGAGTACGGCCGCAAGGCTAAAACTCAAAGGAATTGACGGGGGCCCGCACAAGCGGCGGAGCATGCGGATTAATTCGATGCAACGCGAAGAACCTTACCAAGGCTTGACATGGACCGGACCGGGCTGGAAACAGTCCTTCCCCTTTGGGGCCGGTTCACAGGTGGTGCATGGTTGTCGTCAGCTCGTGTCGTGAGATGTTGGGTTAAGTCCCGCAACGAGCGCAACCCTCGTTCTATGTTGCCAGCACGTGATGGTGGGGACTCATAGGAGACTGCCGGGGTCAACTCGGAGGAAGGTGGGGACGACGTCAAATCATCATGCCCCTTATGTCTTGGGCTTCACGCATGCTACAATGGCCGGTACAAAGGGTTGCGATACTGTGAGGTGGAGCTAATCCCAAAAAGCCGGTCTCAGTTCGGATTGGGGTCTGCAACTCGACCCCATGAAGTCGGAGTCGCTAGTAATCGCAGATCAGCAACGCTGCGGTGAATACGTTCCCGGGCCTTGTACACACCGCCCGTCAAGTCACGAAAGTTGGTAACACCCGAAGCCGGTGGCCTAACCCCTTGTGGGAGGGAGCTGTCGAAGGTGGGACTGGCGATTGGGACTAAGTCGTAACAAGGTAGCCGTACCGGAAGGTGCGGCTGGATCACCTCCTTTCTAAGGAGCACCTACAGTCACCTTGCCTCATGTATGTGAGTGTGGAGGGGTTGTCAGGAGTAAAGGCCCATTGCGCAGGCGATTGTTCTGCGGTGGGTGCTCAAGGGTGGAATATCAACGAATAGGTGCCTGGTGGCACGGGCCGGTTATTAGTACGGATCCTGGTTGCTCTTCTCCTTTGTTGGGGTGGGGTGCGGGGTTCAGGAAGGTTTCCGGTGCGGGTTGTTGGGTGGTGTTTGGCACACTGTTGGGTCCTGAGGCAACAGGGCCGGGGGAAGGGGTGACTCTTTGTCCGGGTTTGTTTGTTTCTGGTTTCCTGGTCGGACCGATCATGCACGTTTTTTGCTCCCTTTGGTGGGGGTGTGTGTGGGGTGTGTGGCATGGGGTTGTTGTTTGAGAACTACATAGTGGACGCGAGCATCTTTTATAAGAAGCAATTTCCAAGAATATGAACCTGGATCTGTGCTGCGGATGTGGTTGTGCTGTTCCCTTCGGGGTTTGGTGTGGCTGTGTTTGTGGTGTGGTTTCCATAGGTTCTCTCGAAATGTTTTTTTGATCTTTTGTGGTCAAGTTTTTAAGAGCACACGGTGGATGCCTTGGCATTAGGAGCCGAAGAAGGACGTAGGAATCTGCGATAAGCCTGGGGGAGTCGATAACCGGACTGTGATCCCAGGGTGTCCGAATGGGGAAACCCCGCCAGACGCGCGAGTGATCTGGTGACCCGCATCTGAACACATAGGGTGCGTGGAGGGAACGCGGGGAAGTGAAACATCTCAGTACCCGCAGGAAGAGAAAACAACAGTGATTCCGTTAGTAGTGGCGAGCGAACGCGGATCAGGCTAAACCGTTCCATGTGTGATAGCCGGCGGGCGTTGCATGGTCGGGGTTGTGGGACTTTCCGTTCTGTCTCTGCCGGGACAGTGAGGTGAGAGTACGGGCATAGGTGAACGGTCTTGAAAGGCCGGCCAGAGAGGGTGTGAGCCCCGTAACCGAAATGTTGTGTACCGCCTGGAGAGTATCCCAAGTAGCACGGGGCCCGAGAAATCCCGTGCGAATCTGTCAGGACCACCTGATAAGCCTAAATACTCCCTAATGACCGATAGCGGACCAGTACCGTGAGGGAAAGGTGAAAAGTACCCCGGGAGGGGAGTGAAACAGTACCTGAAACCGTGTGCTTACAATCCGTCGGAGCAGCCGCAGCTTGCTGTGTAGTTGTGACGGCGTGCCTTTTGAAGAATGAGCCTGCGAGTTAGTGTTACGTCGCGAGGTTAACCCGTGTGGGGAAGCCGTAGCGAAAGCGAGTCTGAACAGGGCGTTGCAGTGGCGTGATCTAGACCCGAAGCGAAGTGATCTACCCATGGCCAGGTTGAAGCGACGGTAAGACGTCGTGGAGGACCGAACCCACTTCAGTTGAAAATGGAGGGGATGAGCTGTGGGTAGGGGTGAAAGGCCAATCAAACTTCGTGATAGCTGGTTCTCCCCGAAATGCATTTAGGTGCAGCGTTGCGTGTTTCTTGCCGGAGGTAGAGCTACTGGATGGCCGATGGGCCCTACAAGGTTACTGACGTCAGCCAAACTCCGAATGCCGGTAAGTGAGAGCGCAGCAGTGAGACTGTGGGGGATAAGCTTCATAGTCGAGAGGGAAACAGCCCAGACCACCAACTAAGGCCCCTAAGCGTGTGCTAAGTGGGAAAGGATGTGGAGTTGCGAAGACAACCAGGAGGTTGGCTTAGAAGCAGCCATCCTTAAAAGAGTGCGTAATAGCTCACTGGTCAAGTGATTCCGCGCCGACAATGTAGCGGGGCTCAAGTACACCGCCGAAGTTGTGGCATTCAGATTTTTGCTAAGCCCTTGTGGTTCAGGCGTCTGGATGGGTAGGGGAGCGTCGTGTGGGCAGTGAAGTCGCGGTGTAAACCAGCGGTGGAGCCTACACGAGTGAGAATGCAGGCATGAGTAGCGAAAGACGGGTGAGAAACCCGTCCGCCGAATGATCAAGGGTTCCAGGGTCAAGCTAATCTGCCCTGGGTAAGTCGGGACCTAAGGCGAGGCCGACAGGCGTAGTCGATGGACAACGGGTTGATATTCCCGTACCGGCGAAAAACCGTCCATGCTGAACAGGGGATACTAACCGCCCGAGACCTGACCGATCACCCTTGTGGTGTGAGGTTTTTGGTGGAGCGCGGGACCTGATCCTGGGAGGTAAGCGTATTAACAGGTGTGACGCAGGAAGGTAGCCGAGCCGGGCGATGGTTGTCCCGGTCTAAGGATGTAGGGCGAACGGTAGGCAAATCCGCCGTTCATGATGCCTGAGATCTGATGGGACTCCCGTAAGGGGGGATTCGGTGATCCTATGCTGCCTAGAAAAGCATCGGCGCGAGGTTTTAGCCGCCCGTACCCCAAACCGACACAGGTGATCAGGTAGAGAATACTAAGGCGATCGAGAGAATTATGGTTAAGGAACTCGGCAAAATGCCCCCGTAACTTCGGGAGAAGGGGGGCCCCCATCGTGATGGACACTTGCTGTCCGGAGCGTGCAGGGGCCGCAGAGACCAGGGGGAAGCGACTGTTTACTAAAAACACAGGTCCGTGCGAAGTCGCAAGACGATGTATACGGACTGACTCCTGCCCGGTGCTGGAAGGTTAAGAGGACCGGTTAGCCGCAAGGCGAAGCTGAGAATTCAAGCCCCAGTAAACGGCGGTGGTAACTATAACCATCCTAAGGTAGCGAAATTCCTTGTCGGGTAAGTTCCGACCTGCACGAATGGAGTAACGACTTCCCCGCTGTCTCAACCATAAACTCGGCGAAATTGCAGTACGAGTAAAGATGCTCGTTACGCGCAGCAGGACGGAAAGACCCCGAGACCTTTACTATAGTTTGGTATTGGTGTTCGGAGTGGCTTGTGTAGGATAGGTGGGAGACGTTGAAGCCCGGACGCCAGTTCGGGTGGAGTCATCGTTGAAATACCACTCTGGTCACTTTGGACATCTAACTTCGGCCCGTAATCCGGGTCAGGGACAGTGCCTGATGGGTAGTTTAACTGGGGCGGTTGCCTCCTAAAAAGTAACGGAGGCGCCCAAAGGTTCCCTCAGCCTGGTTGGCAATCAGGTGTCGAGTGTAAGTGCACAAGGGAGCTTGACTGTGAGAGAGACATCTCGAGCAGGGACGAAAGTCGGGACTAGTGATCCGGCGGTACATTGTGGAATGGCCGTCGCTCAACGGATAAAAGGTACCTCGGGGATAACAGGCTGATCTTGCCCAAGAGTCCATATCGACGGCATGGTTTGGCACCTCGATGTCGGCTCGTCGCATCCTGGGGCTGGAGTAGGTCCCAAGGGTTGGGCTGTTCGCCCATTAAAGCGGTACGCGAGCTGGGTTTAGAACGTCGTGAGACAGTTCGGTCCCTATCCGCTGCGCGCGCAGGAAATTTGAGAAGGGCTGTCCTTAGTACGAGAGGACCGGGACGGACGAACCTCTGGTGTGTCAGTTGTACTGCCAAGTGCACCGCTGATTAGCTACGTTCGGATGGGATAACCGCTGAAAGCATCTAAGCGGGAAGCTCGCTTCGAGATGAGATTTCCATACACCTTGTGTGTGAGAGGCCCCCAGCCAGACCACTGGGTTGATAGGCCGGATGTGGAAGCGAGGACTAACGACTCGTGAAGCTGACCGGTACTAATAGGCCGATAACTTACACCACACACCACCCCCGCAAACGAACTTCAAAAGCGTTTGCACCCAGGGGGCGGTAAAAAGAAAACAAGACTGCTTGCGTCCACTATGTGGTTCCCAACCAACAAACCCGCACCACCGGTTTGCTGACAAGGGAACACAACTGAATAACAACACCACACCTGCCCCCCAAAAGGGCAGAGAGAACATGTTGTAACCACCAGATTTCCCACCCCCCACAGGGGTACGGGACACAGGGTTACGGCGGTCATAGCGTGGGGGAAACGCCCGGTCCCATTCCGAACCCGGAAGCTAAGACCCACAGCGCCGATGGTACTGCACCCGGGAGGGTGTGGGAGAGTAGGTCACCGCCGGACATTATTTATGATTCAGGCCCCGACAAGGAATGTCGGGGCCTGAGTCTTTTAAGGGCCTGAGTCTTTTAGGGGCCGGTACAGTTGGTGACCATGAACAACCTCTTTAGCCACGCGCCCCTGGATGATGATCTACCGCCGGCGTCTGAAGCGCTCGAACCCGTGGTGAACACCGTGGTGGTACCAGGCCCGGTTTCCCAGGCGTTCATTGGGTTCACGGAGCACACCCACCTGTGGTGGCCTATGGAAACCATCAGCGTCTTTGGCGTTGGATCCTATGTGGAGTTCGAAGAGAACCTCATACTCGAAACGGCCGCTGATGGCCGCACCTCCGTCTGGGGGTCGATTGACGATTGGCAGCCACCACTCTCCTTCCATGCCAGCTGGCACCCCGACAGCACTGCCGTCTGGTCCACAGAGCTCCGGGTCGCTTTCAAGGCTGTCAATGGCGGAACAGAGGTCAGGCTTGTGCACAGTGGCTGGGAAGGTTCTGACGATCCACTGCAGGCCCGTAGCAAGTGGATGGGGGCCTGGCCCCAAGTCTTGGGCCGGTTCGTCCGATTCATGGGCGGAGCAGCGGACTAGGACGAGCCCTTACAAACAAATTAGTGGCGGGTGCGCGGAGAATCCTCCGGGGGAACCGCGGTGCTGGACCTGATCAGGAACTTTGCAGGATACTCGGCCTCGGCGGCGACGTGGCCGGCATCGCCCTCGAGCCCCGAGAGCAGCATGTTAACAGCAAGGGAACCCTGGTCCCGTGCGCCCTGGTCAATGGTGGTCAGGCCAAACACCTCCCCGAGCTCGTGGCCGTCGAAGCCGATGACGGAAAGGTCATAAGGGATACGGAGGCCGAAATCGCGGGCAGCAAGAATTGCCCCGATAGCCATTTCATCGGACGCGGCAAAAATAGCTGTGGGGCGTTCCGCCATGCTTCCTAGGAGTGCCCGCGCGCTGGCGTAGCCACCTTGGATGGTGAAATCGGCCGGGATATGCCACTCAGGGCGAACAGCGAGGCCGGAATCCCGCATAGCCTTCTCATATCCCCTTTGCCTGGTGCCGGGCAGTTCAAAATCCTGCTCATAAGCGGATCCACCCGTCAGATGCGCGATCCTGGTATGGCCCAAGCGGATCAGGTGATTGGTGGCGTCCGCCGCGAGGTCAAAATCATTAATCCTGATACTGGCGGCCCCGGGCAGTGTTCCGCCGATGCCAACGAGCGGTCTGTGGACGGCGAGCAGCTTGCGGATCTCGGCTTCGCTTAGCTTGAGAGCTACCGCAATGACGCCGTCCACACGCTTGCGCAGGAGGAAGTCGTTCAGGACACTGTGGCGATGCTTGGGCCCTTCACTGACGTTGTACAGCGTGAGGTCGTAACCGGCGTCGATCAGGGTCGCTGAAATGCCTTCCATCACCGAGGAGAAATACCAGCGGTGAACGGACGGAACCACCACGCCTATATTGTGGTTCCGTCCGGAGGCGAGGCTGGAGGCATGATAGGAAGGCACGAAACCCAGCTCGGCGGCGGCAGCCCGGGCGCGTTCCCGGCTGCGGGAGGAGACAGGTCCCTTCCCGCTCAGGGCGCGGGAAACGGTGGCGATGGAGAGGCCGGCCCGTTCCGCTACGTCCTTAATGCCGGCCATACTCTAGTTCTCCGCGTCCTCGACTGTGATCTTCATCCAAACAGTTTCATTTGAGCCTAGCCGATGTCCGAGGTCGGCAAGGGACTGGTCACTTACAGGTGCAGCAGACCCGCTACGCAGAAGCACCCTTCCCCCCGGCAAGTCCAGGGGCTCGTGGTTGAGATTCATCACGACCAGCGTGCTGCCATTGAGGTAGGCGAGGGATGAGGCAGTGCAGTAATTCTCCAACCAGGACAGGGAACCGGCGCCGAGCCCCAGTTCCCGTCGAGTGGAAAGCATGCGGCGGTACAGGTTCAGGTGCGACGATGGGGATGCAGCCTGAGCATCGCGGGCCAGTTGCTTGAAGCTTTCGGGCTGGGGGAGCCAAGGCTCCTGCCCATTGCCAAAGCCGTTGTGCGGCTCCTCTGCACTCCAAGGCAGGGGTACGCGACAGCCGTCCCTGCCCAGTCTTGCTCCGCCGGTCCGGGCAAAGGTGGGATCCTGCCGCTGGGCATCGGGGATGTCGATGCCGTCGGGGAGTCCGAGTTCCTCACCCTGATAAAGGTAGGCGCCACCCGGAAGGCCCAGCATGAACATGGATGCTGCGGCTGCACGACGGCGGCCCAGGGCTTCGTCGGGCTGGTGATCCCAGACCCCTATGCCGTCTCCGTCCCGGGGTCCAGGGCCGTTGTAACCGAAGCGGCTGGCGTGGCGGACGACGTCATGATTGGAGAGGACCCAGGTGCTGGGGGCACCCACGGCGTCGAGGGTGAGCAGCGATTCTGTGATGACGCCGCGAAGGCGGTGGACATCAAGCCCCGCGTGAAGATAGGGGAAGTTGAAGGCCTGATGCATCTCGTCGGCACGGACCCAGTCAGCCAGACGCGGCAGCGGATCAACATTGGCCTCGGCGCAAAGGATCCTGTCCGGACCGTAGCTTTCCAGGATCTGGCGCCACCTGCGATAAATGGCGTGCAACGCAGGCTGCCCGAACATTGGGGCTTCATGGCCAGGGAATCCATCCGAGCTGCCGCCGTCCGCCCTGCCTCCCCAATCCGGAAGTCCGGGTGCTTTGACGAGCGCGTGCGCAACATCAACGCGGAAGCCCGAGACGCCGCGGTCAAGCCAGAAACGCAGGACCCGTTCGAATTCTTCATGGACCGCCTGGTTATCCCAGTTGAAGTCCGGTTGGGAAGAGTCGAAGAGGTGGAGGTACCACTGTCCGGGAGTGCCGTCCGGCTCCTTGACTCGGGTCCAGGCAGGTCCGCCGAAGTGGGACCCCCAGTTGTTCGGCGGCTCTTCGCCCGAAGCGCCATTCCCGTCCCGGAAGATAAACATGTCCCGTTCGGGGCTGCCGGGAGCGGATGCAAGCGCGGCCTGAAAGGCTACATGCTGGTCAGAACAGTGATTCGGGACAAGATCCACAATGACGCGCAGATGCAGTCGGTTGGCTTCTGCAATCATTACATCGAAGTCGGTGAGCGTCCCGAAGAGGGGATCCACGTCGCAGTAGTCGCTGACGTCATATCCGGCATCCCGCTGGGGGGACCTGTAGAAGGGTGACAACCACACGGCGTCGACGTCGAGATCGGCGAGCTGCGGGAGCTCGGCGGTGATTCCCGCGATGTCTCCGATTCCGTCGCCATTCAGGTCCCGGAACGATCGCGGATACACCTGATAGATGACGGCGGAACGCCACCACCCCGGAGCCTCGTCTTTCCCATGAATCAGGGTCAGGGGTCCTGCGAGAGGAGCGGGCGTCTGAAGTAGAGAGTCGACTGACATGCATCGATGGTAGACCTCCTCACGAAAAAACTGAAAACGCTTCCAGTAATCGACGTCACACAAATGAATGGATTTTCGACGCGAAGCAAACTGATTATTTCCCCTGAAACACGGCAAAATAGCGACTGAAGATCGTCAAGGTTCAACTTCAGGAATAAACAGATAAACATTCCTGTCGACCTGTTTTATTGCCAAATAGTGGAAGCGTTTGCAGGCGATTTGGAGCTTGGTCAGTGACGTGACGGGGTCTTCCGCTTTGGTGCCCGGGCGCGGTTTAGACTGGAGTCCGGGTTGTGACAGGAAGCGAGGCAGTGTGTCCACGATTATTGAAGGGTTGCGGAGCATGCTGGATCCCCGGAAGGTAGCCTCGGACGACTCGTCCCTCGCTGCTGTTGCGGTGGATCAGGCACCGGTGCTGGATTACCACCTTCCGGTGGCCGTTGTATGGGCGGAATCCGTTGATGACGTCCAAACAGTGGTCCGCCTCTGTGCCAGCCACGGCGTGCCGATCGTCGCCCGCGGGGCAGGGACCGGTGTCTCCGGCGGTGCCCACGCCAGCGAAGGCTGCGTTGTCCTGAGCCTTGAACGAATGGACCGCATCCTGGCTCTAAACCCGGAGGATGAGACAGCCGTGGTGGAGCCGGGCGTTATCAACTCCCGGCTGAACGATGCCGCCGCGGAACACGGCCTGATGTATGCACCGGACCCCGCAAGTTACAGGGTTTCCACAATCGGAGGCAACGTTGCGACCAACGCCGGCGGCCTCAGGTGCGCAAAATACGGTGTGACAAGGGACTCCGTCCTTGCCCTGGACGTCGTTCTGGCAGACGGATCGCTCCTGCACACCGGCCACCAGACGTTCAAAGGCGTTGCGGGCTATGACCTCACCGGGCTGTTTGTTGGCTCGGAGGGCACGTTGGGCATAGTTGTTGGCGTGACTGTCCGGCTCAGGTACCTTCCCCCTGAAGTTCAAACCATCGCTTCATTTCATCCCGACTTCAGAAGCGCAGCAGCCGGAGTCCTTGCGGTGGGTAAGGCGAGGGTCCAGCCGGCCATCATGGAATTGCTCGACGGCGCCACCCTGCGCCAGCTGGATGCCATCCATGGTTCGGACCTGAGCGCCAGGGGAGGATCCCTGCTCCTGATCCAGACCGACGGATTCGGCGCTGCCGTGGAAGCCGAAATCATCCGGGATGTTCTGACAGCCGGAGGGGCCTTGGTCAGCACAGCCTTCAGCGAGGAAGCCGAGAGGCTGGTGGCCCTGAGGCGCCACAGCCGCGGCGCTGAGGTGGACGACGAATACAGGGTTGGCGAAGACGTGGCTGTTCCGCGCTCGAGACTGGTGGACTATGTAGCCGCCCTGGAGCTGATGGCCGCAGAGTTCAACGTGATGCTCAAGGTCGTGGCCCACGCAGGGGACGGCAATCTTCATCCGACGTTCTGGGTGGAACGGACGGATGCCTCCGTAGGCGAGGATGACATGAAGCGGCTGAACGAGGCCTTGGACAAATCCATCTCCGTGGCCTTGGCCATGGGGGGAACCATCACCGGAGAGCACGGGATCGGCCAGTACAAACTGCGCTGGCTCGGGCTCGAGCAGCCCGAACCGCTGCGCAAGCTCCAGCACAGCATCAAAGAGCTCTTTGACCCCTTGGGAATCCTCAACCCCGGCAAGGCCATCTAAGCCATTCCACTTAACCCGCTAGTGCTAAAACTTCCGTGGATCGAAAGGCCGTTGCGATCTTAGTCAGTCGTCAACGTCGGGATATTCGTCGATGGATTCGTCGGCACCGTACCGTGATTCTTCAGTTTCCACTTCCAGGATTTTCAGAAGCTCGGTATCGGGATTCAGCATGATGGCTGCCTCGTCGCGGCGATGGCGCAGGATGGAGTCAATATAGGACTGAACGGCTTCGGCCAGCGGTATGTGGCGCTCCTGTTTTTCGGACATGTACCAGCGGTGCTCCAGGACCTCGTGAACCGCCTCGGCCGGCTCCAGCTTCCCTGAGAGATCCCGGGGAATGGAGCGGACGATCGGTTCGAAGATCTGGCTGACCCAAAGGTGGGCGCTGTATTCCTCGTCCATCCCGGGATTGTTGTCCGCGCGGAAGGTGTCCATGTCGTTGAGGAGGCGGCGGGCCTGGTTTTCCTGGGCATCCAGGCCCGTGAGGCGCAGCAGGCGGCGCTGATGGTGGCCGGCATCCACTACCTTGGGCTGCAGCTGGATGGTTGAGCCGTTCTGGGTGGTCTTGATGGCATATTCCTCCACATCAAAACCAAGTTCATTCAGGCGCCTGATGCGTGCGCCCACCCGCCACCGCTCGCCGAGTTCAAAGGATTCCTTCTCAGTGAGTTCTGCCCAGAGCCGGCGGTAGCTGTCCATAATGAGCTCGCTGGTGGCGACCGGGTCCACCTTGTCTTCGATGAGGCCACCGTCGAGGAGGTCCATCAGTTCTCCGGCGATATTCACCCTGGCAATTTCGAGATCGTACTCGCGCTGCCCGGTGGAGAGGTCAGGATAGAGTTCCCCGGTTTCAGCATCCACGAGGTAAGCAGCAAAAGCGCCTGCGTCACGGCGGAACAGGGTGTTCGACAACGAAACGTCGCCCCAATAAAAGCCGATGAGGTGAAGCCGCACCATCAGAAGTGCCTGGGCATCAATGAGGCGGGTGAGGGTGTCTTTTCGGAGCATCTGCGAAAACAGGGCCCGGTATGGCATCGAGAATTTCAGGTGCCGCGTGACAAGCACCGGGTTCAGCGGCCTGCCGTCAGGGGTGGTGCGGCCCGTGATGACCGCAACGGGTTCGACGCAAGGGACATCGAGCCGGGCGAGCTTGCGGAGCATGTGATATTCGTGGCGGGCGACGTGTTCGGAGGTCTCCTTGATGGCGATGACCGAATGACCGAGGTGTGCGAAGCGTACAATGTGCCGCGAGATGCCCCGGGGGAGGGCCGCGAGATTCTCCGCCGGCCATTCCTCCAACGCAATGTGCCACGGAAGGTCCAAGAGCTCGGGGTCGGCGGCTGCAGCGGTAATGCTCAGGGAACTCGATACGCCTGCGTGTTTTTCATCATTCGCGCTGGCCGCCTGGAACCGAGGCAGCTTCCCGATCTGGCCGTAGTCGGTCGGTTCGTCGTGCCATTGGGCATTGTTTTCCTCGGTCATGAAGCAATTCTTCCGTAGAGAGGGCCAGCGAGCCTAAATCCTGGTCAGGAACAGGCGTTAACGCCCGACGGCGGCCTTCCGGTGAGGAGGGCCGCCGTCGTTCATTTTGTTTTTCCTGGGCCCACGCCGGCAGGGTTCCCTGGCCGAAGCGGAGCGAGGTTAGGGAACCGGTGGATGGGCCCACGCCGGCAGGGTTCCCTGGCCGAAGCGGAGCGAGGTTAGGGAACCGGTGGGGACTAGGCGCCCAGACGATCGCCTGTCTTGGTGTCGAACAGGTGTACGTGGCCCGACTGCGGCCGGACGTAGATGACCTCGCCCTTCATCGGGGGGCGGCGGCCGTCGACGCGTGCCACGATGTCGTGGTCCTTGCCGTCAAGCGTGGTGTGGCCGTAGACGTAGGCATCGGCACCGAGCTCTTCGACGACGTCCACTTCAACCTTGAGGCCTTCGCCGGCGGGGGCCGTCTCGAGGTCTTCAGGGCGGGATCCCAACGTAACGGTGCTGCCGTGTGCCTCTTCGAGGACGTTGCGGGGAACGGGGTAAACCGTTCCACCGAACTGAACGCCGCCGTCGACGACGGGGAGCTCGAGGAGGTTCATGGCGGGGGAGCCGATGAAGCCTGCAACGAAAACGTTCTTTGGCTTGTCATAGAGGTTGCGCGGGGTGTCGACCTGCATCAGCAGACCGTCCTTGAGAACAGCAACGCGGTCGCCCATGGTCATGGCCTCAACCTGGTCGTGGGTCACGTATACGGTGGTGACGCCAAGACGGCGGGTCAGGGATGCGATCTGGGTACGGGTCTGGACACGGAGCTTGGCATCCAGGTTGGAGAGCGGCTCATCCATGAGGAACACCTGCGGGTTACGCACGATGGCACGGCCCATGGCAACACGCTGGCGCTGGCCGCCGGACAGTGCCTTCGGCTTGCGGTCCAGGTACGGCTCGAGGTCAAGAAGCTTGGCGGCTTCGCGAACACGCTCGGCGCGCTCTTCCTTGGAAACGCCGGCGATCTTCAGTGCGAAGCCCATGTTGTCAGCAACAGTCATGTGCGGGTACAACGCGTAGTTCTGGAAAACCATCGCGATGTCGCGGTCCTTCGGCGGAACATCGGTGACATCGCGGTCGCCGATGAGGATGCGGCCGGCATTTACATCTTCCAGCCCCGCAAGCATGCGGAGGGAAGTGGACTTGCCACAGCCGGAGGGGCCAACGAGGACCAGGAACTCGCCATCGGCGATTTCAATGTTGAGCTTGTCAACAGCGGGCTTCTCTGTGCCCGGGTACAGACGCGTAGCGTTATCAAAAGTAACTGTTGCCACAGTTATCAATCCCTTCACCGGCAGGTACGTGCCGGACGATCCGTAGTGAATGGTTCATGTAATTCAGTTATATGCTCCCCGTTTTCCGCTAAAGGAAGCCGGGGAGCATCGAGTGACGCCGCACGGTTATGTGCGCCACATCACCTTGAAGAGTATGTCAGAAAAAGTGAATTCGGTCATAAATGTTACGAATGTCACGTGTGAGGTCTCTTACCCGGCGTTGTCCGGCTTGTCCGTTGCGGCACTTTCCGGATCAGCGCCGAGGGCCAGGCATCGGGTCCTTTCCCGAAGGAGCGCCTCAAGGAACTCTCCTACGTGGACGGGGGCCTCCACCCGAAACTCCGCCTGCGTAAAGTCGAAGCCGACTTTGACACCAAGGTCGCCGGGGACAAGCCGGCCCAGGGCGTCTTCGTCCGTGGTGTCGTCCCCCACAAAAACCACGGCTGTAGCGCCTGAGGACTGCCGCAGGAACTCCACGCCTTCGCCCTTGGAGGCATGGACCACGGACGTCTCCAGGACGCGCTTGCCGTTTTTCAGGTAGACACCATGCCGGTCCTGAAGTGCCGCCCGGGCGGCGGCAACAGCGTCTTCGGCGACGTCGTCCGAAGCCAGCCTCGTATGGAGCACGACCCCGGCAGGCTTGTCTTCAAGCAGGGTTCCGGGAGCGACGTCGACGATCTCTTCCAGGATCCTTCGGACGTCAGCGAGGAGGTCACGCTGTTCCGCGTCGAGGGTCAGTTGTGCAGAGTCCGGGCCCAGCCAGGCCTCTGCCCCGTGGCTTCCGATCAAAAGGGTTTCAGCGGGCGGTGATGCCACGGCCCGGAGGCTGTCGAGCGCTCTGCCCGAGATCAGTGCAGTGCTGGTGCGGGGGAGGGCCGCCAGTGCCGCGAAGGCGGCTGCCGATTGCGGGAGGGCGCGGGCGTCGTCGGCATGGTCCACCAGCGGTGCCATCGTGCCGTCAAAATCCATGGCAACCAGGAGGTGGTCGGTGCAGGCAATCCGGCGGATGGCATCCAGGAGCTCCGGAGCCAGGGTGAGCTGTGCCTTGCCTGCGGCTGGGGAGTCAGCGGCATCGGGCTGAATGGGATCAGGAGTCATCGCGGATTACTTTCTCGTTGAGCGCGCGCAGGAAGTCCGCAGACCAATGATCGACGTCGTGGTCAAGGATCTGACGGCGCATGGAGCGCATCCGCCTCGCGGCTTCCTTCTCTGTCATGTTCACGGCCCGCATGATGGTGTCTTTGAGTCCGTCAATATCGTGCGGGTTCATCAGGAGGGCCTGCTTCAGTTGGTCGGCCGCACCGGCGAATTCACTGAGCACCAGGGCGCCGTCATTGTTGGTGCGTGCCGTGACGTATTCCTTTGCCACCAGGTTCATGCCGTCACGCAGCGCCGTAACAAGCATCACGTCGGCGGCCAGATAGAGCGCCACCATCTCTTCTACCGGGTAGCTGTGGTGGAGGTAGCGGACGGCTGTGTTCTGGATGGTGTCGTAGGTTCCGTTGATGTGGCCAACGGTGCCTTCGACTTCCTCCCTCAGCAGCCGGTAGTGCTCCACCCGTTCACGGCTGGGGCTTGCCACCTGGATGAGGGTGGCATCCTCCACCTTCACCTTGCCTTCGTTCAGCAGTTCCTCGTAGGCCTTCAGCCGGTGCCTGATCCCCTTGGTGTAATCCAGACGGTCGACGCCGAGCATGATGATCTTCGGATTGCCCAGGTCCCGCCGGATCTGGCGGGCACGTTCAACGATCTCCGGCTTGGCTGCAAGTTCGCCGATGTGCTTGACATCGATGGAGATGGGAAAGGCCTGGGCGCGCGCGATGTGGGTGATTTCGCCGTCGCCGCCCTTTACATGGACCTGCTGCTGCTTAACGCTCGCACCAAGGAACCGGCGTGCGGACCGCATGAAGTTTCCGGCGTCGCTGTTTCTCTGGAAGCCCACCAGATCCGCACCGAGCAGGCCGTCGATGATCGCACGGCGCCAAGGCAACTGGGCGAAGATCTCGGGCGGGGGAAACGGAATGTGGTTGAAAAAGCCGATCCGCAGATCGGGCCTGGCCTCCCGGAGCAGGCGGGGAACCAGCTGAAGCTGGTAGTCCTGCACCCAGATAGTGGCCCCGTGTCCGGCGTGACGCACGACGGCGTCGGCGAACCGGCGGTTGACTCTGCGGTAGGCGTCCCACCAGGTACGGTGGAACTCCGGCGGGGCAATGACATCGTGGTACAGCGGCCACAGTGTCGCATTGGAGAAGCCTTCGTAATACAGCTCGACGTCGTCCTCGCTCAGCTGTACGGGAATCAGGTCCATGTTGTCGTGGCTGAACGGCTGGACGGTTTCATCAGGTGCTCCGTGCCATCCCACCCAGGCACCTTCGGTCTTGGTCATCATCGGGGCCAATGCCGTGACAAGTCCGCCGGGAGAGCGCCGCCAGCCGTCGCCGTCTTCCTTGGGGCAGCGGTCCACCGGCAGGCGGTTGGACACCACCATGAAGTCGTATTTAGCGGAAGATGCCCGGCCTTTTCCGGACGGCGCGCCACCTGCCTGTGCATCGTCTGTCCCGCGTGCAGGTCTGTGCATTGGTGCTCCCTGGGGTTGTTGTGGCTCAAATCCACCCTACTTGCACGGAATCTTCGGAGCTATTCGTCCGTTGGGAACGTGGAGGAGAAACTTGAAAGTGCAAGCTCCCAGCTTTCTCGCCTAAAATAGTGAAGTTGCTACCGGGTGGTCCCCGGACCCGATCGACACGAGGAACTTAATGAGCCCCGCAAACGAAGTCCGGAAGTCCAAGGCAGAACGCACTGCTGAGGCACGCGAGAATGCCCGCAAGATCCGTGAGGCACAGATGGCGAAAGACAAACGCAACCGCCTGCTGATCGGCTGGGGCATCGTGGTTGCCGTTGTGGCCATTCTGGCCGTGGTGGCCCTGGTTATCACAACGTCGATGAGGGACAACACTCCCATTGCGGACCAAGGACCAACCCCTGCCAACGCAAACGTGCATGGCGGTGTCACCCTGCTGGCCAATACAGAAGTTGCCAAGTCGGATCCCGCAACCGTCAACATTGCTGACATCCCGGCGGCCCCGGCTACACCGCCTGCGGAAATCAAAGCCCCGGGCGCTGACGCAGAAGCAGGCAAGCCCGTAAAAGTTGTGGTCTACATCGACTTCATCTGCCCCGTCTGCAAGAGGTTTGAGGACACGTACGGCGCCGACCTCACCAACCTCCGGAACGAAGGGAAGATCAGCCTGGAGTACCGTCCCTTGGGCTTCCTGGACAGCAAGTCGACCACCAACTATTCCTCACGCGCTGCCAATGCCGCCGCCTGTGTAGTCAACGAGTCCCCCGAGAAATACGCGGACTTCCTTAACACGCTGTTCGAAAAGCAGCCTGCTGAAGGCGGAGCCGGCCTCTCTGACAACGAGCTGAAGAAGCTTGCCACCGATGTGGGGGCAAAGAACATCGACAGCTGTGTCGACAACAAAGTATTCCGTCCTTACGTGAAGTACGCGACGCAGGCGGCCGCAGCAACAGGCGTCACGGGAACTCCGACCGCATTTGTTGATGGAAAGCAGTGGGGCAAGGGAGACAGCGCGAACGTCGACCTCATCCCGTTTGTTCAGACAGCGATCGACGCCAAGGGCTAACCCGAGGGATTCGATCCTGGGCACTAGCCCGGGCAGAGGCCCAGCTTCGGAAGATTCCGGAGCTGGGCCTATCGTTTTACCCCGCGGTTCTTGAACCTCAGGCCGGCCCCGTTTTTACCTGCAGCCCGTCCGTGGGATAACCTTGTCTAGCGCCGAATTGACGGACTGTTTCTGACGGCCTGTCGAATATGACGGCGCAACGCCTCCTTAGCTCAGTTGGCCAGAGCACCGCTCTTGTAAAGCGGGGGTCGTCGGTTCGAATCCGACAGGGGGCTCACTTTTTACTCCCCGTCAATCAGCTCAAGCAACTCTTTCGCTGCCTTGGCGATGACATCGTGGTCGTACTGTGCGGCGCGGCTCTCAAGGGAGATGATCGCGCAACGGTGGGCTTTCTTAAAGTCGCCGAAGGGAAAGCTGACGCTCCCTTTTGTGCCCTCGGATTTCTCGCCGTCAAGTCCCAGATGCCATTTCGCGAAGTCGTCAAAACCGTGCTTGTCGAGGTACTTGTTGTCGTCATCAGTGGAAGGCGCATGCTCGCTCCAGTCGTCACGGATATCCCGTTCGACTTTCCCCTTCTTGATGAGGCTGCGCGCGTGCTCCAGTGCCCTCTTGTTCAGCTTGACGGCCATCGCTTTGCCTCCAGCGTTCCGTATAGGTGTACCAGCGGTTCGAGTCCCTTATCCAAAGCTAAACCTTCTGTGCGGGGATGTAACCCTGGGGAGATCGTGCGGAAACGTCCCCACAATAATTCGGCCCTAGTTTGGTCAGCATGACGAAAAGGACGTTGCTGCGGACGCGGTCATGGTTGCAGTCCCTGGTCGAGCGGGATACGGCGCCGGCCCTGTCCGGCCCCGCCATGGAAGGCAGGTCTTACGCGGAACTGGCCGACGTCACCCGCTGGGCATGGTTGCCGGCGCTCAGTGGTGTATCGCTGGCTGGGGACCATGCCAGGAAGGCCCATGAAGCAGCGGTCAACGCTCCTGAGGAGTGACCGTCTGAGGCGAGAGTTGCCACCATGTTCGGCGCCCGGGCTTTGCGACTTAAACTGTCTTCTGCCGACGTAATTTGTTGGGTTGAACACACTATTCTTCAACTCACGTGATAATGGCCTAAACTGCTTCACTGAGGTGCCTGAAATGGCGCTGCGCAGCAACGAAAGTGAACCCCCGCTATGGCTACCGATTACGACGCCCCACGCAACAAGACAGAAGAAGAATCCCCCGCTGAATCGCTGGAGGCCCTTCAGGCGTCTCGTGGCGGCGGCGCGCAGACCGCTGTGATCGACGTCGACGAGAATGATACGGCCGAGGGCATTGACCTTCCCGGCGCTGATCTCTCGGGCGAAGAACTGATGGTCATTGTTGTACCCGAGCAGTCGGATGAATTCACCTGCTCGTCCTGCTTCCTGGTCCGTCACAGGTCACAGGTTGCCCTTGAAAAGAACGGCATGAAGTACTGCCGCGACTGCGAAGGCTAGAAGGCCGCAACAGCGGTCACGGACTGCACCTTTCCCAAACTAAACAGCAACAGCACAAGCGCCGGCCGTCCATCGAGGACGCCGGCGCTTCGTCGTCGTTATTCGAGGTAACGAAAACGGTCATAAAGGCGGGCAGGAAAGGGTCATTGGGGGCCCAAACCGCCCGGTTCATTACAGGCTTGTGACCATCAAAACCTGCTGTTAACGGTTAGGTGCCGAAGCGGATACATCCCTCGGCTGCCGCGCTTTCCGCTCCTACGCTTGAGGTATCCAATTCACTCGAGGGGGTGGCCCAAATGAAAAAAATTCATGCGTGGCTCGTTGCCATTCTTATGGCAGCCGGGCTAGGCCTATTGGCACCGGGGCCCGCCTCGGCTGCTGCATACTGCGGGCAGGTGTGGGGGTCAACGACGGAATCCAATCCGGCAATGAGCACCGCGTCTGTCACCAACGTCCGGACGGGGCGCCACTATTGCTTTGACCGGCTGGTTGTTGACCTCAACGGTCCGGTCGCCGGCTATACGGTGAGTTACGTCCCAGCAGTTGTTCAAGATGGCTCCGGTTTTACCATTCCGGTAAACGGCGGCGCGAGGATCCAGGCTACGGTCAACGCTCCGTCCTACGATCAGAACAACAACCCAACCTATAACCCGCCAGCCAAGGCTGAACTCTCCAATGTCTCGGGCTACCAGACCTTCCGGCAAGTAGTTTTTGCAGGAAGCTTTGAAGGCTACACGAGCATTGGCCTGGGTGTCCGGGCGCGGCTTCCGTTCCGCGTCTTCACCCTGGACGGTCCGGGCGCCGGTTCCCGCCTTGTCGTCGACGTCGCGCATTTCTGGTGATCCGATAACCGGACAGCAGGCGACGACGCACTGCCAACCACGACGAGCCCTGGCGGGTAGTCCCGCCAGGGCTCGTCGTCGGCCGTTCTCCCTCTGAGCGGCCCCTACTGGCGCAGAACCCCTACTCGGGAACGATCAGTGCGGGCGTGTCCCTGCGGATGGTTTCGCCCCTGAAGAATCCGGGACGCAACTTAGCCATGATGACCATGAACACTGCGCCCATGGCCAGGATGCCGATGCCAAGGACAAAGACGAGTCCGACGCCGAATACCTCGGATCCGCTGCCGAATTCCGGCGCCCAGCTGTCTACCGCCGTCTGGAAGAACACCACAAACAAGCCGACTCCTCCCACCAGGGGGCAGACGAGGCGGAGCAGAAAGTTGCGGGTGCTGCTGAAGACACTCTGACGGAAGTACCAGGCGCAGGCAATCGCCGTCAGGCCGTAGTAGAAGCAGATCATAAGGCCAAGGGCGAGGATGGTGTCATTGAGGACGTTTTCGCTGATCACGTGCATCACTGCATAGAAGCCGGCAGAGAGAATGCCTGCTGTAAAGATGGCGAAACCAGGCGTTGCGAACTTGGTCATCCGCCGGAATGGCTTGGGCAAAGCACCGTAATGCGCCATGGCCAGCAGGCTCCGTGAGGCGAGGTGAACGTTGACTGCAACGACGCCGCGGAGCTGGACAGGACGGCAAGCGACATCAAGATGGCCAGCGGTCCCATGATGGGCGATGCCAGAGCCGTAAAGATGTTTGCATGGTTTTCCTCGTTATTCAGGCCCAGCCCTTCGGTGCCTACTCCGGCGAACATCATGGTGGCGATGGTCACCATGAGATAGATGCCCAGGACGACGACGGCCGTCAGGGTGCCGGCGACGCCCGCCGTCCTCTTGCCGTTGGTGGTCTCCTCATTTACGGTGAGGCACACATCCCAGCCCCAGTAGACGAAAATCGACAGCGAGATCCCTGCAGCGATCTGGCCGAAAGTCTCGATCCTTGTGACGTCGAACCACTCCCAGCTGAAGGGGATGGCGGTCTCCGACGCTGACCAGTTAGCGAACGCCATCGCCACAAACAGCCCCAGCACCAGCAACTGGAATCCGACCAATCCGTACTGGACGATCTTTGTGGTGTGAAGCCCCCTATAGCTGATCCAGACGGCCAGGGCCACAAAGACAAAACACGTGATCACGTTCAGCGGCTTGTTTGCGGCCAGGTCAGCCAGCTCGGCATTGCCGGTCAGCTGCGCCAGGAAGAGGTAGAAGAAGTCCACCGCCACACCCGCCAGGTTGGACAGCACAATAATGTTTGCTGCCAGCAGGCCCCAGCCACCCATCCAGCCCACCCACGGGCCGAAGGCTTTGGTCACCCAGGTGAAGGTGGTCCCGCTGTCAGGGGAATCGGCGTTGAGTTCCCTGTAAGCGAGCGACACCAGGATCATCGGAATAAAACCGATGAGGAAAATGACGGGCAATTGCAACCCCACTTCACTGACCGTGGGGCCCAAGGCGCTGGTAAGCGTGTAGGCCGGGGCGATGGTGGAGATGCCGAGGACCACGACGGCGAGCAGCCCAAGCTGTCCGCCTTTCAGGCCTTTGCCGGAGATACCGTGAGCGGAGGAGGGGCCGCCGGTAGCGGCATCCTCATGGCGCTGAACTGTCTGACTCATGAGAGCCCTTTCTGGAAGGCAGCAGGCTGCTGTTGGGTAATGCAGTGAATGCCGCCGCCGCGGGCAAAGAGCTCGCGGGCGTCAACACTGACGAGGCGGCGTCCGGGGTAAGCGTCGGCGAGGATGCGCAGTGCTTTCTCATCCATGGCATCCTCGAAACTGCACGCGATGACTCCGCCATTGACCACCAGATGGTTGATGTAGGAGTAATCCACAAAACCCTCGTCGTCTGTGAGGACAGCAGGGGCGGGGACCTCGGTGACTTCCCATTCACCTCCCGCAGAATCCCGGGTGGTGTGCAGGAACTCGATAATTTCCTGCGATACCTCGAAGTCGGGGTGTTCAGGGTTCTGCTGGGAGTGGACCAGAAGCTTTCCCGGTGCGGGAATGGCCGCAACAATGTCCACGTGGCCGCGGGTACCGAAGCGTTCGGAGTCCCTGGTCAGGCCGCGGGGAAGCCAGATCACGTGAGTGGCGCCGATAGTTCTGGCAAGCTCAGTTTCAACCTCCGCCTTCCCCCAGCCGGGGTTGCGGGCCGGATCGAGCTGAACGGTCTCGGTGACCAGCACGGTTCCCTGTCCGTCCACCTGGATTCCGCCGCCCTCGTTGACCAGCCGTGAGACAACATGTTCAGCTCCTGACCTTCCCGCGATTTCACCGGCTATCAAGGCGTCCTTGTCCCAGCTTGCCCACTCCTGCGCACCCCAGCCGTTGAAGACCCAGTCCACCGCGCCAAGGCGGCCACGGTTGTCGAGGACGAATGTGGGACCGATATCACGCATCCAGGCGTCGTTGAGATCTGCCGTGAGCACCTCGACGGCCGGGTCCAGGTAATGAGCGGCGATGCCGACGTCGGAAGGGTTAACCAGCATGGTGACAGGTCCAAATACGACAGCGGCGTTGGCCACCGCTGCCCAGGTCTTACGTGCAGCGTGGGCGGCCTCGCGGCCATCCCCGAGGGTATAGCCGCCGGTGGGGAAGGCCATCCAGATCCGATCTTGGTCCTCAGTCTCCGCGGGCATGCGCCAGGATGTCACGCCGTCGCCTCCACGGGGACAGCGGCCTCGAGGCCGAGCGGGGCCGACGGATCGATGGCTTGGGTCAAACGCCCATAAGTGTCAGGCCGGCGGGTGGCCAGGAAGGGGAAGAGCGTGAGCCAGTCCCGGCGCTGGTCAAGGTCCAGGTCCGCTACCAGCACGGCCGATTCATCCCGGGGTCCCCGAACCAGGATCCTTCCGTAGGGATCCGAGATGAACGAAGAACCGTAGAAGTTCAGGCTTCCTTCCTGTCCCCAGCGGTTCGGAACAACCATGAACAACCCGTTTGCTATTCCGTTGCCGACAATCACTTGCTGCCACAACGGCTGGGTGTCGAAGTCCGGGAACAGCGGCTCGGAACCGATGGCAGTCGGGTAGACCAGCAACTCTGCTCCGCCAAGGGAATAGAGCCTGGCGAGTTCGGGGAACCATTCATCCCAGCATGTGGGCATACCCAACCTTGCGCCACCGAGTTCGGCAGGGGAGTGGACCTGGTAGGCATCTTCGGCATCCGGGCCTTGGCGGAAGAACTTGTCTTCGTAGTACCCGGCCGTGACAGGAATGTGCAGCTTATGGGTCCGTGCCAGCAATTCTCCCTCCGGGGACACCAGGATCGAGGTGTTCAGGCCGAGGCCGTCGTCGGAGCCGTCGGGATTCTCCGCTTGCTGATAGAGCGAGGCATGGACGCAGACTCCGTGTCGCCGAGCAACCTCAGCGGCAAAGCGGAAGGTGGGGCCTGTCATGAGGTCCTCGGCTGCGTCGGACGGCCGTGGCCGGGTTTGGTGCGGGAGAGTCAGGTCGTTTTCGGGAAGAACATCTGCGGGATAGCGGGAAAGAGTAAGTTCGGGAAGGAAGACAACAGTGGCTCCCAGACGTGCGGCGCGTTCTATTCCCTCATCAAGTTCCGCCCGAAGGGTTGACGCGGTTGAGTGCCAGCGGTGCTGAACCACGCCGACCCTTAAGGGCAGACGAGTGGAAGGCGTCATCCGTGCAGGTGATGCCAGAGGCGCGAGGCAGGTTATTTCAATCATGGTGGTGATTTCTCCAGTGAGACGGTCGTCACTAAATGAATGACGTTCATTTAGTATCCCCAAGGTTGAGGCGTAGGGCAAGGGAAAAATGAACAAAATTCATTTGATTTAAGCCGCGGGCGAGATTTGCTGGCACCGGCGCTGCCGCTGGGATAGCTTCGAAGGACCGGAACATACGGCGGAAAAGCATTCAGGAGGAGCATATGAAAGCGTCACCCACCCTGACCAACAACATGCAGGCAGTGCTTGCGGACCTCATCGAACTGCACATCCAGGGAAAGCAGGCCCACTGGAACATCGTGGGTACCAACTTCAGGGATCTTCACCTTCAGCTGGATGAAATCGTGGATGCGGCACGCTTGTTTGCGGACGACATGGCTGAACGCATGCGGGCACTCCATGCCCTGCCGGACGGACGCAGTGCAACGGTGTCCGAGTCCACGAGCCTGGCCCAGTTCCCGGAAGGCCTGATCAGCACCAAAGACGCCATCGACCGGATTGTCGCAGCCCTTGAGGCTGCCGTCGGGACCATGCGCAAAGTCCATGACGAGGTGGATGACGAAGACCCGACGACGGCTGATCTGCTTCACACATTCATTGAAAAGCTGGAGCAATTCGCCTGGTTGGTTGGTGCCGAGAACCTGAAGGCGACCGCCAGTGTGACCCGACCCGATTCACAGTAGGTCCGTCCAAACTCCACGTTCTGTACTCACGTCACAGAGCGGTCCGCGTGGCCCATGCCGCGCCTAGAGCGTCCGACGCCGGGACTTCCCCCGGCGTCGGGCGTTTTTGTGTTTCTCGCGGAGCGCTCAGCCACTCTTGACATCCGGAGCGTTTAGCCGATACTTAAGTATGTGCTTAACAATCAGCATGCCGACCAGTCCGGAAGAGCTCAGCTTGATTCTGTTTTCCAGGCGCTGACGGACCCAACCCGACGGGCGATCATCGTCCGGCTCTGCCAAGGGCCGGCTTCGGTGTCGGACCTGGCAGCACCTTTTGCGATGAGCCTGCCTGCGATTGTGCAGCACCTGCAGGTCCTGGAAAACTGCGGGCTCATCCACACCGAAAAAATCGGCAGGGTCCGCAGCTGCAGCATCGTCGCCGCGACCCTCCGGTTTGCGGAGAACTGGCTCGCTGCCTGCCGGACTCCTGCGGAGCGCCGCATGGACCGGCTCGAAGCATTCCTTGAATCAGATGATCCATCCAAATCACAACCAGAAGACAACTAGGCACGAGACAACTAGGAGAAACCGATGAAGACTCCCATCACGCACGCAAGCTTCACACTCGAGCGCAAACTCAACGCCCCGCCGTCGCGCGTTTTCCATGCGTTCTCCGACTTTGCGAGCAAGAAGAAGTGGTTCGGCGGGCCACCGGAATGGGTCCAGGGCGAATCCAGCCTGGACTTCCGCGAGGGTGGCCGTGAGACGGATGTCGGAGGGCCGGAAGGCGGATTCGTCTCCACCATGCATGCGACCTATCACGACATCGTCCAGGACGAGAGGATCGTCTACAGCTACGAAATGCTTATCGACGGCCAGAGAGTGTCTGTGTCTCTGAGCAGCGTGGAGCTTGAGCCCGACGGGAGCGGCACAAAGCTGACATTAATCGAACAGGGCGTCTACTTTACGAGCGAAGATGACGTCGAAGGACGCAAAGAGGGTACAGAGGGCCTCCTCGACGCTCTGAAGATCTACGTGGAAAGCGATTGACCGGGCCCGCCAAACTCACATTTGCCCCACAGCCCGGGACATAGGACAATAGCCTCTGTGACTGTTGTCACCGCAAACTAAATATATGCCTTTGATCTGCGGCGGGAGAGTCCTGCAAGTAGGTACAAGCAGGCGCCGTAGGAGCAAACCCTCCCCAGGAATCTCTCAGGCCCACGTACCGCCGCGGCAAGGCAACTCTGGAAAGCAGCAAGTTTGTCCGCTCCAGCACCGGGATCATATCCGGGCTTCTGCCGAACAAACTGTGCTCACCGACGGTGCAAGCGGAGCCATGCGAAAGCACGGCTGCGCGGAAACTCTCAGGTCCAATACAGAGCGGGGAGGAACCCAGTCAATGTGGCGTACCCTGCGCCGCCTTAGTTTTGGAGTTCCTTGTGACTGTTAAATCAGCCTCCACGTCCTTTGTTGATCGGCACGTCGGCGCCCGCCACGAGTCGGACGTTGACGCCATGCTCAAGGCAGTGGGCTACGACACCGTTGATGCGCTGGTGGACACCGCGGTACCGAAAGATATCCGCCAGGATTCTCCGCTGGCGCTTTCTCCGGCACTGAGTGAGGTTGAAACCCTGGCGGAGCTGCGCAAGCTGGCGGCGAAGAACAAAACAGCCGTCCAGATGATCGGCCAGGGTTACTACGACACCCTGACTCCGCCGGTCATCCGCCGCAACATCCTCGAGGCCCCGGCCTGGTACACGGCCTACACCCCGTACCAGCCGGAGATTTCCCAGGGCCGCCTCGAGGCCCTGCTGAACTTCCAGACCATGGTCCAGGACCTGGTGGGCCTGCCCATTGCCAACGCTTCGCTCCTGGACGAAGCCACCGCGGTGGCAGAGGCTGTGCTGATGATGCGCAGGGCCAACAAGAATAAGGCTGCAGTTGATGGCAAAACGGTCCTCGACGCTGACTGCCTGCCGCAAACCATTGCCATCGTCAAAGGCCGGGCCGAGGCCCTGGGCTTCGAGGTGGAGGTGGCGGACCTCTCCAAGGGACTGCCCGACGGCGTCATCAACGGTGTGGTGCTGCAGCAGCCGGGCGTCTCCGGCAGGGTCTTTGACCACTCTGCGGTCATTGCGGACGCCAAAGAGCGGGGCGCCCTGGTAACGGTCGCTGCCGACCTGCTGGCACTGACCCTCATCACTCCTCCGGGAGAACAGGGCGCAGACATTGCCGTCGGTTCGGCCCAGCGCTTCGGTGTGCCGCTGTTCTACGGCGGCCCCCACGCGGCTTACATGGCCGTCCAAAAGGGCCTCGAGCGGTCCATGCCCGGCCGCCTGGTGGGAGTCTCCAAGGACTCCGCAGGCACCCCGGCCTACCGTCTGGCACTGCAGACCCGTGAACAGCACATCCGCCGTGAGAAGGCCACGTCCAACATCTGCACGGCCCAGGCGTTGCTGGCAATCGTTGCTTCCATGTACGCCGTCTACCATGGTCCGGACGGCCTGAAAGCCATCGCCGAGACCACTCACGGGCACGCGAAGTCCCTGGCCGCCTCCCTGACAGCCGGCGGCCTGGACGTGCTGCACACCAGCTTCTTTGACACCATCACGGTTTCGGTTCCGGGCAAGGCTGCTGAAATCCTTGCCGCTGCCGAGGCCCGCGGGATCAACCTCCGCGCCATCGATGCGGACACCCTGGGGATCTCCGCGGATGAAGCGACGACGGCAGACATCGTCGCCGCGGTCTGTGCCGCTTTCGGCGTCGCAGTAGTGGAGGCAGGCACCGGTTCAGAGAAGTCCTTTGGGCTGGAGCCGGTCGTCGAGCGTACCTCCGACTTCCTGCAGCACCCTGTATTCAACACCCACCGGTCCGAAACCCAGCTGCTGCGGTACGTCCGCAAACTCTCTGACCGCGACCTTGCCCTGGACCGCACCATGATCCCGCTGGGTTCCTGCACCATGAAGCTGAACGCGACAGCCGAGATGGAAGCCATTTCCTGGCCGGAATTCGCCTCCATCCATCCGTTCGCTCCCGATTCCCAGACTGAGGGCTGGCGGGAACTCATCGCAGACCTCGAGGCCGAACTGACGGAGATTACAGGCTACGACCAGGTCTCCATCCAGCCCAACGCAGGCTCCCAGGGGGAACTTGCCGGCCTGCTGGCCATCCGCGGCTACCACCGCTCCCGCGGCGATTCCCAACGCAACATCTGCCTCATCCCCGCCTCCGCCCACGGCACCAACGCGGCATCTGCTGTCCTGGCCGGAATGAAAGTGGTGGTTGTTGCCACCGCCTCCGACGGAACGATTGACCACGCTGATCTGCAGGCGAAGATCGATGCCCACAAGGACGCGCTGTCCGCGATCATGATCACCTACCCGTCCACACACGGTGTGTACGACGCCGACGTCCGCGAGGTATGCGATGCCATCCACGCAGCGGGTGGACAGGTCTACATCGACGGCGCCAATCTGAATGCACTCGTAGGGCTGGCCCAGCCCGGCAAGTTCGGCGGCGACGTCTCCCACCTCAACCTCCACAAGACGTTCTGCATCCCGCACGGCGGGGGCGGACCCGGCGTCGGACCTGTTGCAGCCAAGGCACACCTGGCCCCGTTCATGCCCGGGAACGCGGCCACCTGGACCGAAGGCAACGACGTTCCCATTTCGGCCTCGCGCTTTGGCTCCGCGGGCGTGCTGCCCATCTCCTGGGCCTATGTGAAGCTCATGGGCGGCCAGGGCCTGACCGACGCCACCAAATCTGCCCTGCTCGCAGCCAACTACATTGCTGCCAGGCTGAACGACTTCTTCCCGGTCCTCTACACCGGCGAAGGAGGGCTGGTGGCGCACGAGTGCATCCTTGACCTCCGCGAGCTCACGGCAAGGACAGGCGTCACGGCTGAGGACGTTGCCAAGCGCCTGATCGATTACGGTTTCCACGCTCCGACGCTGGCTTTCCCCGTAGCAGGAACACTCATGGTGGAACCCACAGAGTCGGAGGATCTCGGTGAAATGGACCGCTTTATTGAGGCCATGATCTCCATCCGCGCCGAGATCGACCAGGTGGCGGACGGGGACTTCTCCGTGGCCGAGAGCCCGCTCCGGAATGCGCCCCACACGGCAGCGGCAGCGATCAGCACTGGCTGGGACCGGGTATACCCGCGAGAACAGGCTGTTTTCCCCGTGCACTCGCTGAAGCAGGACAAGTACTTCCCGCCGGTGGGCCGAATTGACGGCGCTGCCGGGGACCGGAACCTGATCTGCTCGTGCCCGCCCCTCGAAGCCTTCGAGGACCACTCCGCCGACTTCGCCAACTGAGGACTGCAACCATGACTGAGAACTACACTGCCCTGTACGAGGAGCACAAAAAGCTCGGCGCCTCCTTCACAGATTTTGGCGGTTGGCAGATGCCGCTCAAGTACAGCTCCGAGCTGGCGGAGCACCACGCAGTTCGGAAATCGGCCGGTATCTTCGATCTCTCCCACATGGGCGAAGTCTGGGTCACCGGGCCTGACGCTGCTGCGTTCCTGGATTACGCCCTCGTGGGAAAGATCTCTGCGATGAGCGTAGGAAAGGCCAAGTACTCCCTCATCTGCAACGAGGATGGCGGCATCATCGACGACCTCATCACCTATCGCCGCGGGGACACCAAGTTCCTGGTGGTGCCGAATGCAGGCAACGCCAAGACAGTGGCTGAGGCGCTGGCGCAGCGCGCTGCGGATTTCGACGTCGTCGTGGGGGACGTGTCCGCCGCTACTTCCCTGATCGCCGTCCAAGGACCGAAAGCTGAGGAAATCCTCCTCCGCCTGGTTCCTGCCGCCCAGCACGAACTGGTCAAGGGGCTGAAGTACTACGCAGCCGTCGAGGTCCCCTTCCTCGTGGGGGGAAGCAGCCAGGAGCTGCTTTTGGCCCGTACCGGCTACACCGGTGAGGACGGCTTCGAGATTTTCATTGATAACGACGACGCCGCTGCTCTCTGGCAGTCCATCGTCGCGATTGCTGACGAGGGAGAGCTGATGCCGGCAGGCCTGGCCTCCCGGGACTCCCTGCGCCTCGAGGCAGGCATGCCGCTGTACGGCAACGAGCTCTCGATCGACGGCGATCCGTTCGCTGCCGGCCTGGGCGGAATCGTCGCGCTGTCCAAGGAAGGCGACTTTGTGGGCAAGGCCGCCCTGGCCGCCAAAAAGGAAGCCGGCGCCGGCGTCAGCACCGGACGCAAGCTGGTGGGGCTCAAAGGACTGGGGCGCCGTGCCGGGCGGGGGCACTACCCGGTACTGAAGGACGGGGCCGTTGTTGGTGAAGTGACCTCAGGCCAACCAAGCCCCTCGCTCGGCTATCCGGTAGCGATGGCCTATGTCGACGTCGAGCACGGCGAAATTGGCACAGCCTTGGACATCGACCTCCGGGGTAAGGCGGAGCGGTTCGAAGTAGTGGCACTGCCGTTCTACAAGCGCGCAAAGTAGCCCTACCATCCGGTGAGGATCCAACATCCTGGGCTGGTTGCGTCAGCCCGTCGGGACCGACATCCTCTGCGGGCTCGGTCGCGAAGACGCCCGCTGGGCGGACGTGACGCTCCCTTAGACGCCCGCTGCCGGATGCCGGCCCCAAGGGGCCAGCCAGCCCCTCGAGGACAGCTCACCTTCCGTACACGGCAGCTTCCGCTTTCGAAAGCCGAAGGTGCTGGGGGATGAGCGCCTGCCGGGGGTTGAGCTAGTCGAAACCCACGGCCTGGAGATAGCTCGGACTAATAGATCTTGAAGGGCCAGTGTTTTTCCAACGGAACACTGGCACGAAGCGGCAGGTGAGCGGATTCCGGAAGCGTGCGTCTAAGCGAGGAACGAGCGAGCACGCGGAGGAATTCGGTTTCCTGCCGTTCTACGGAACCACTAGATTTCAAACGTAAAGGAAAAGACATGGCAAAGGTTGCCCCTGAATTGCAGTACTCCGACGAGCACGAGTGGGTTGCCCGCGAAAGCGGGAACCTGGTCTCCATTGGGATTTCCGCCGTGGCCACGGATGCCCTCGGCGATATCGTCTATGTTGACCTTCCCGAGCTCGGATCGATGGTGACGGCGGGGGAGACGTGCGGCGAGGTCGAGTCCACCAAGTCCGTCTCAGACCTGTACGCCCCCGTGACCGGCGAAGTCACTGAAGTGAACCCCGCCGTCGTCGATGACCCGGCGCTGATTAACAACGACCCGTACGGTGCGGGCTGGCTGTTCAAGGTGGCTGCGGAGTCCGAGGGCCCCCTGCTCTCCGCGGAGGACTACGCTTCCAAGAACGGCGGAGAACTGTGAGCACCCCGGCCGCAGGCACCGCTCCGGCGGCATTCGAGCAGGTCATTTCACCCAGCCTTGACGCACAGCTGTCTGATCTGGATCCGGAAATCGCTGCGAAGATCGACGACGAATTGACCCGCCAGCGCACCGGCCTGGAGATGATCGCCTCGGAGAACCACACCGCCGTCGCCGTGATGCAGGCCCAAGGCTCGGTGCTGACCAACAAGTACGCCGAGGGGTATCCGGGCAAGCGCTACTACGGCGGCTGCGAGCACGTTGACGTGGTGGAGCAGCTGGCGATCGACCGGGTAAAGGCCCTCTTTGGCGCAGAGTACGCCAACGTCCAGCCGCACTCCGGCGCACAGGCCAACGCTTCCGTTATGCACGCCCTGATCAGGCCCGGCGATACCATCATGGGCCTCAACCTGGCCCATGGCGGCCACCTCACCCATGGCATGCGGATCAACTTCTCCGGACGCCTGTACAACGTCATTCCGTACCAGGTACGCGAAGAGGACCACCGGATTGACATGGCAGAGGTGGAGCGGCTCGCCAACGAGCACAAACCCCAGCTGATCGTTGCCGGCTGGTCCGCTTATGCACGCCAGCTCGACTTTGCTGAGTTCCGCCGGATCGCTGACTCCGTGGGGGCCTACCTCATGGTGGACATGGCACACTTTGCGGGCCTGGTCGCCGCCGGACTGCACCCGTCACCGGTTCCCCACGCGCACGTCACCACCTCAACGACGCACAAGACCCTCGCAGGTCCCCGCGGTGGAATCATCCTCACCAACGACGCCGACATCGCCAAGAAGATCAACTCGGCCGTCTTCCCGGGTCAGCAGGGCGGCCCGCTGGTGCACGTCATTGCGGGCAAGGCCGTGTCGTTCAAGATTGCCGCATCGCCCGAATTCAAGGAACGCCAGGAGCGCGTCCTGGTCGGAGCACGGATCCTCGCCGAACGCCTCGTCCAGCCGGACGTCACGGCAAAGGGCATCAATGTGATCTCCGGCGGCACCGACGTGCACCTTGTGCTGGTTGACCTGCGCCACTGTGAACTGGACGGCCAGCAGGCCGAGGACCGGCTTGCGGAAATCGACATCACCGTCAACCGCAACGCTGTGCCGTTTGACCCGCGTCCGCCGATGGTGACTTCCGGTCTGCGCATCGGCACGCCCGCCCTCGCTACACGCGGCTTCGGGGAAGGCGCCTTCAGGGAGGTAGCCGATATCATCGCCCAGGCGTTGATCGCCGACGCCGGCTCTGACCTTTCGGGACTGCGCTCGCGCGTAGAGGCGCTCGCCGCAGCCCACCCTCTCTACCCGCGCGTCGCAAACCTCGCGTAAAAGCGAGGGCATCCGGCAGAGTCCTCTGCCGGAACAAAGTTTTACCCAGTTAGGAACAGATCATGGCTGTTGGAGTCTTTGACCTTTTTTCAATAGGCATAGGACCGTCCAGTTCACACACTGTGGGTCCTATGAGGGCTGCCGCTGTTTTTGCGGCGGAACTTAGGGCCAGCGGAGTCCTTGACCGCGTGGCTGGTCTGCGGGTGGACCTCTACGGCTCCCTCGCCGCAACCGGGCACGGCCACGGGACCATGACAGCCATCCTTCTCGGGCTGGAAGGGTTCCACCCGGAGCTGATCCTTCCCGCTGAGGTGGAGCAACGACTGGCTGCCATCGCTGACACGGGTCAACTGCAGCTGGCGGGCTCGGTGTCCTTTCCCTATGCGGTGAACGACATGATCCTGCACCCGCTTACCATCCTGCCGAGGCATACAAATGGCTTGAAGTTTGCCGTGTCCGATACGGCTGGTCAGGTTCTGCATCAGGCTACTTTCTTCTCTGTTGGTGGCGGCTTCATTGTCCGCGAGGGAGAAGAAGACGCGGCCCAGCAAGAGCTCGAAGAATCCAAGAAGGAGTTGCCGTTTCCTTTCCGGACCGCCGCTGAACTCCTGCGTCACTGCCAGGCCAACGGACTGTCCATCGGCGAGGTCATGCTCGTCAATGAGCGGGCGTCCCGATCGGAAGAGGAGATCAGGCAGGGGCTGCTTCACATCTATTCGGTGATGGAGAGCTGCGTCGCCGTCAGTCTTAAACGCGAAGGCTTGCTGCCCGGCGGACTCAAGGTCCGCCGTCGTGCGCCCGACTGGCATGAGCGGCTCATGAAGGAGGACAAGGACCGGGACCCGAAGTATTGGCAGGAATGGGTCAATTTGATCGCGCTCGCGGTGAACGAGGAAAACGCTTCGGGCGGCCGGGTGGTCACTGCGCCGACCAATGGCGCTGCCGGGATTATCCCGGCCGTGCTCTACTACGCCCTGCATTTTGCGCCGGGGATGGAAGAGGCCACCCAATCTGATCGCGACGACGTCGTGGTCAGGTTCCTGCTGACGGCGGCCGCCGTCGGCGTGCTTTATAAGGAACAAGCATCGATCTCCGGGGCAGAGGTTGGCTGCCAGGGGGAGGTTGGTTCGGCTTCATCCATGGCGGCGGCAGGTCTGGCCGAAGTGATGGGCGGTTCTCCCGCCCAGGTGGAGAACGCTGCCGAAATTGCGATGGAACACAACCTGGGCCTCACCTGCGATCCGATTGGCGGGCTGGTGCAGGTGCCTTGCATCGAACGCAACGCCATTGCCGCAGCCAAGGCAATCAATGCCGCCAAGATGGCGCTGTGGGGTGACGGATCACACCGCGTGTCACTCGATGAAGTGATCGTCACCATGCGGGAAACGGGCAGGGACATGAGCTCCAAATACAAGGAAACCGCCATGGGCGGCCTTGCGGTCAACGTAGTGGAGTGCTGAGGCCCGCAAACGCAAAGTCCACAGGGCCAAAGGCTGCATTAGGCGGGCTCCAGGGTGCCTTGTCCGCGTTGACGTACCAGCCATTGGCAGGCCGTGCCGGATCCGAGCTGCGGTTGGTCCTTGGGTCAGGGCCGGCCGATACACTTGAGGCTGCACGCCTGGGACTAGCCGCCTTACTGAACGCAACGATTGGACACCGCAGACTTGCGAGAATTTACTGCCCGTTTTGCCTCCGCCGAGGAGATCGCCAACTGGGACAACCATGTGACTGCAAATCCCAATGGTGGAAATCTGCTGCAGTCCGAGGCGTTCGCTGAAGTCAAACAGCACTTCGGCTGGAAGCCATTGCACCTCGTATATGAGACCGCTGACTACACCAGCTATAACTTGGCCCTGGAAAAGTCCATTCCGCTGCTGGGCAAGATCTGGTACCTCATCAAGGGCCCGGATGTTGCTGACGTCGAGGACATACCCGGGATCGCCGCAGCAAACGCTGATCTGATCAAGAGGGCGAAGCTGGGCGTCTTTGCCGTGAAGATCGAGCCCGACATTGTCCTGTCGGATCCTGCGCGCCAAGTCATCGAAGGTGCAGGCCTGAGCAAGACGCATAACCTGCAGCCTAACGATTCCACCGCCTTGCTGGATATCTCCCCTGAGCCGAACCAGTTGTTGCGGAACCTCCATTCCCGGGGCCGGAACGCTGTGCGCCGTGCTATCCGGGAGGGAGTTGAAGTGCAGAATGTGGAACCCAGCGAAGAAAACTTCAAAGCCATGTATTCGCTCATGACCACAACTGTCGAGGCTAAATCCCAGGTGCGGGTCCGTGAGTACGAGTACTACCGGCAATTCTGGACGAATTTCATCAACAGGGGTCAAGGCAGGCTGCTCTTCGTTTACGAGAACGGAGTTCCGTCCGTGGGTGCGTTTGTGGTCAACTACGGACGCAAAGGAACGTACAAGGACGGTGGGTCGCTGCAGAAGCGCAGTCAGTATGGCGACTCCCACCTGGTGCAATGGACGGCCATCAACCAGCTGAAGAACCTCGGGTGCACTGAATACGATTTCTGTGGGACTCCGCCCAGCGACCAGCTCAAGGACACGTCCAACCCGTTCCACGGCCTGGGGCTGTTCAAGACCAGCTTCAGCAAGACGGTGACGGACTTCGTGGGCTGTTATGACCAGATCCTGAACCCCTTGAAATACAGGGCGTGGATGGTGGCCGGAGAACGAGTGGCACGCCAGCTCTACACCCGTCGGACAGGACAACAGTTCTATTAAGTCAGCGTCAACGCCAGGGAGGGAGGCCGAATGACAAAGGAAACAGACGGCCGGCGTAAGCCGCACACGGACGGGCTGCCCAAGACTGAGCCGCTCTCGCCGTCGCAACTGCAGCAGAATGTCGCTGCCAAACGCATGCTGCGCCGGCTCGTGCAGGGGGAGAATCCGCCCACGGCGCCCCTGAGTATCGTTGACCGGCTGGCGGGAAGCCCTTATGCCAACCCGATGATCCAGGTTGGCGGAGTGGATACGTCAGCCCGTAAGACGATCGACTTCGCCCTTCACCTGGCTGAATCGATGTTCCGGTACGGTGCGGGTGCCCTCGAGGTGGAAACCAGCATCATTGCCGTAACGGCCGCCTTGGGACTGAAGAACATCGAGGTGGACATCACCAATCAGTCGGTGGCGATTAATTATGCGCCTAAGGACCAGACCCCCATTTCCCTGCTGCGCGTTGTCAGGTCCTGGACCAACAACTACGCAGGGCTCGCCCAGGTGCACCAGCTGGTGACGGACGTCGTGGCAGGCGGTGTGGGGCGGGATGAAGCTGTCCGTCGTCTCGATGAAATCATCCACAGCTCCAAGCCGTATCCGCGCTGGATGGTGACAGTCGCCTTCGGGGTGTTCTCGGCTGTTTTTGTGGGGATTCTTGGTGGCGGAGTGGGCGCCTCCGGAATTGCTTTTCTTTCCAACCTGCTCATCAGCCTGCTGGCCCGCCAGCTCAGCAAGCGGCGGGTACCGGACTTCTTCATCACGGCCTCCTGCGCTTTTGTCGTGACGTTCATAGCACTGCTGCTGTATCAGTCCGGCGTCCCGATCGAGCCAGCTATCGTCGTGGTCGGAGGTATTTTGCTGCTGCTTCCCACGGGCCGACTCGTCTCATCGGTCCAAGACGCCATTAACGGATTCCCGGTGACTGCCGCGGGTCGATTCCTCTCCACGGTCCTCACGTTCGGGGCCCTGGTCGCTGGGATTGCCGTTGCGCTGGTAGTGGGTACCGTCACCGGCATGGAAGAAATCGAAGTAACAGAAACATTCCCGCCGGCGTACGACTGGTGGGCCCTGATCATTCTCACGGCTGTTGCCGTACTGGCCATCGGTATCACGGAACAAACCGCGTGGAAGCTCCTGTTGCCTACTGCCGGAGTCGGCGTCGTCGGCTATCTGGTGCTGTGGGGGGCAACTGCCCTCGGCGTCGGCGACAGGTTTTCTCCGGCTCTGGCAGCGGTGGTCATAGGCCTTCTGGGACGCGTTGTGGCGCTCAAAATGGGGGCTCCCCAACTTGTAGTCGCTGTCCCGGCTGCCCTGATCCTGCTTCCTGGCTTGACCATATTCCGCTCCATGTACGTGCTGACCATCGAGGAATCGCAGATCCTCATTGGTGCCGGGGGAATGCTGAACGCCGGCGCTATTGTCCTCGGAGTCGCCGCGGGAATCGTCTTGGGCGACACCCTGGCCAGACCGCTCACGCGGAATCTGGCGAGCAATGAGCGCAGGAGGGCGAGACGCCGCTAGGTGTCGCGTTGTTCACGACGCGTCAGCTCCAGATCTCATCCATTCAGATCTTTCCGATCGGGAGCTGTTTCTCGGCCTGGAAGTCATCTTCCACTCTTCCCTTGGCCCAGTAGCCGGACAGGGAAACCTGGGAACGCTCAAGGCCACGCTGGACGAAGAACACGTCACGCAGGGCCTTCATGTAGCCCCGTTCCCCATGCGCGAAAACCTGCACCCGCCCGTCCAGCCACTCGCCGTTCCGTACAGCATCGATCAGGAGCTCGCTGGAACCCGCCGCGGTTCCGCGACGCAGGAGCCAGTTGAGCTCCATCCCTACGGGCGCCGCCACTGCCTGGATGTCCGCCTCGCTGTCTACTTCCAGATAGGCCTTACCGAGCGCCTCTGGCGGCAAAGATTCGATGGCAGCGGCAATGGCAGGGAAGGCCGCCTCGTCGCCGGCGAAAAGGTACCAATCGACTGCTCCATCCGGGTTGTAACCGCCGCCCGGGCCGGTGAAGATGATGGTGTCACCGGGCGCCGCTGCTGCTGCCCAGGGTCCTGCCAGGCCCTCGTCTCCGTGGATCACGAAATCAATGGCCAGTTCCCGGGCCCCTTCATCAACCCAGCGGACGGTATAGGTCCTGGTGTGCGGCCACTGCTCGCGTGGCATGGTTTCCCGGATGGTCCACAGATCCAGCGGCTCCGGATAGGCCACCCCGGGTTGCGGGAAGGCGATCTTCACATAACGGTCCACGAACGCATTGTTGGTGTACGTGGAGAATCCTTCACCACCGGCGATGATCCGAACCATGTGCGGTGACAGCTCTTCCCGCCGGAGAACTGTAAGTGCGGTCTGAGGGCGCGAGTTGCGCGTCGCGGAGGTGGCAGCGGGAAGTGACGTCATGGAGGTAAGCCTAGGCTAAGTTAATGGCGTGCCGCACATGGTTACTTATGAACCCGTTGTGGCATGCTGCAGGGACTAAACTGCACCTCTACTGCCGCTAGCTACACGTTCCGGGGCTCCCCGGGCAATCTGTGGGGACATGGGAGCACCCACTCAGCCGCCCGTTATTTCCGGATGGCCGGGCAGCAGCTCAATGCACCAACGCAGACATGCCCGTAAGGCTGGGGGGCTCCACACAGAGCTGACTCAGAGGACCGGAAGTTCCCAGTCAACCGGCTCGGCGCCCTGCTCTTGCAGCAGGGCGTTGGTCCGGCTGAACGGGCGGGAACCAAAGAACCCCCGGGACGCTGACAGCGGGCTCGGATGAGCGCTGGCCACTACCGGTGTGTTCCCCAGGAGGGAACGGACGGTGTCAGCGTCCTTGCCCCAAAGGATGGCCACGAGGGGAGGGGTGCTGCCGTCCGCACGCCTGCGCGTGGCCACAGCGGCGATGGCCGCCGTCGTAATCTTTTCCCAGCCTTTGCCCCGGTGGGACCCCGCAGCACCGGCCCGGACGGTCATTACCCTGTTGAGCAAAAGGACTCCCTGATCCGCCCAACCGCTGAGGTCTCCGTGAACCCGCGGGGGGAGGCCAAGATCAGCTTGGAGTTCAGTGAATATGTTGGTCAGGCTCCGGGGAATGGGCCTGGTAGCCCTATCCACCGAAAAGGATAATCCGACGGCGTGACCGGGGGTCGGATAGGGGTCTTGCCCCACCACCAGGACCTTTACCGCCATGAGGGGTTGCCGGAACGCGCGCAAAACGTTCGACGGCGATGGCAGAATAGTGTGCCCGGCCTCCACTTCGGAGGCGAGGAAGCTCAAGACGCTGCGCAATTCGCTCTCCACCGGGGCGAGTGCCTCTGCCCAGTCTTCAGCTACCAGGCCGGAGAGCGGGAGGCTCGCAAGCTCGGCAAATCCCATAGAGTCCGAAGCCGCCGGCTCGAGGTCGAACAAAGCATCTGAGTCAAACACAGTTCCTATTGTCCCTGTACCCAAGGTTGGACAGGTAGCAGGGTACCCAAGGTTGGACAGGTAGCAGGCGAATGCCCGGCATATGCGGGCCACTTCCGAGTTGAAGAAGAAGCGAGTCGTTGCAGCCCAAATGACAAGAGTGTTATTCCTCCGTAATATGGGAGCGGGACTCTCCGCCGGAACCAGCCAGGCGCAGTCCGCTACCCACTTGCAGAATCAGTTGCATTCATCAGGACCAGCAAAGGACCGTGCCGTGGCCGAACCCGTACAGGATTATCTGCTTCAGCAGGTACAGCCCGCAGGAGAGCCTAGCGGCGAGTCATCCCTGAGCGATCGGGAGCAGCAGATGCTCGCACTGGAGCGGCAGTGGTGGAAGTACGCAGGTGCCAAGGAACAGGCCATCCGGGAGCTGTTTGACCTCTCGGCTACGCACTACTACCAGATCCTGAATGCACTGATTGATACTGAAGCTGCTTTGGCGCATGACCCGATGCTCGTGAAGAGACTGCGTAGACTACGTACGTCACGCCAGCGGGCACGTACTGCACGCCGCCTGGGTTCGGACGCCTAAAGTGAGCCAGCGCTGAGCAATCAGCGACTACCAGCAAGGACACCGTTCAATCATGACCAAGTACGCACGGGATGAATTTGACAGAATTCCGGAGGCATCGTCGCGCCAAGGTGTCCACCGGGTGGCTGCTGGTCCTTCCAAGCGTAAATTGGGTCCCGTGCTGGCTGTTGGCGTAGCCGCATTGGCCGTTGGACTGGCGGCCTTCTTCTTTTTCCCAAAACTTGGTCTCTCCACTGCGGATCCCTTGGCCATGTTCGGACGATCCAGCTCCGCCTCCGGATCCGCCCCCACGACTGAGGCCGGCGCCACCCCCTCGACAACGCCTGAGCCGTCCCAGAGCCCGGCTCCGCTGGCTACCACCGCGGAATCCAACCCTCCATCGCCAAGTCCGCAGCCGACCACTCCGCTGGTTGACAAGAGCCAGCCTGTCGCCGTCTACAACGGGACCACGACGCCGGGATTGGCCGGACGAGTGGCAGAGCAGATCCAAAAAGACGGCTGGACGACGGACCCGATCGGAAACTGGGGCGGGTTGCCGCAGCAGACCTCCGTCATTTACTACAAGGGCGAGGGCCAAAAGGGAGCAGCTGCGGCTTTGGGGACATTGCTCAGCATCCCCACTCTGGTCGATTCGGCAGAGTTCCAGCAGCCCCTTGTGGTGGTTCTCGGACCCGGCTACGAGTAGGTGTCAGTTAGGCCTGAATAACTATTGGGCACCATTCGGCCAGCCGCCGGACAGCGGGCCCGGGGTTCGTTACAGTGATTAACGACGCCTTGAAGTATGGGCAGCACAGCGACGGCAATAACGCGACCGCAGCACAGTGACGTGGGCCGGAAGCAGCAATGAAAGTGTGGACAACATGGCTCTGGGAACCGTCAAATGGTTCAACGCCGAAAAGGGCTACGGCTTTATCACCGTGGACGGATCCGGGGATGACGTCTTTGTCCACTGGTCCGCGATAGAGGGCGACGGCTACCGCGCGCTCGAAGAGGGCCAGCGTGTTGAGCTGGAAGTGGGCGAAGGAGAGAAGGGCCCGCAGGCAGAAAACGTCCGGCCTGCCTGATGGGGGCCGAACGAGCCGCCGCCAGGGCGGTCATGACGGCGTGTGCCTGCCTTGTCCTTGCCCTTACTGCATGCGCCGGTCAGGCCGGAAACGCGCGTCTGGCGCAGGCCGAGGCAAGCGGTGACGGAACCCTGCGGATTGGCCTGATCCTGGATAACGTGGGGGACCGGTCGTTCCTCAATGATTCCCAGCGGACGGCCGCCCGGCTTGCGGTGCAGGAGATCAATGCTGCCGGCGGCCATAAAGGGAAGCCTGTTGAGCTGCTGCCGGAGATGGTCAACGAGGATGCCTCCGGACAGGCCAGGGAACTGGTCGCTGCCAAGGCTGACGTCGTGATCGGCCCAACGGATTCCAGCCATGCAGGTGAAGCCATCGATGTGCTCGCCCGTGCCAACGTCACCCTGATCTCGCCGGCCAATACGGCAATGGCACTGAGCAAATATAAGAGCGGCGGCTACTACTTCCGCACCGCGGCTGCTGACGTCGCCCAGGCTTCGGTGCTGGCCAAACTCGCCAAGGACGGTGGTGCCCGCAGCGTGGCGGTGATTCATGAAGCAGGCAGCTATGGGGCCGACGTCTCGGGCGCACTGAAGTCGGCGGCCAGCCAGGCCGATCTGGATATTGCCGTGGATGCTGAATTCACGCCAGGGGATGCGCGGGGGGCCGCGGCGAAGGCCAAGGATTCGGCGCCCGACGCCGTCATACTGGTTGCGCGCCAGGATGCCGTCGGAGCAATTGCTGAACTGAACAATGCAGGCCTGGGAGGGAAGAAGCTGATTCTGAGCGACGGGGCCGTGGACCAGTATGGCTCAAGGCTTGGTTCCAAGGCCCTCGATGGCTCCCGTGGAGTGCTCCCGGGTACTTTCCCGTCCGCCCACTTCCAAGGCGAGCTGGTGGCGGTCAACGCGCAGCTCAAAGACATGACCTTCGCTGCGGAAACCTACGATGCCGTAAATCTGGCCGCCATCGCGGCGGCCGCAGCGCAGGACGACGCCGGCGCCTCCATCGCCTCACACCTGCTTGCCGTCTCGGGAGGACGGGCGGCGAGCGAAGCCGATCGGGCAGCGGACGCGCTGGCCTGCAAGACATATCAGGAGTGTGCAGACGGAATCCGGTCGGGGAAGACGGTGGATTACGACGGCGAATCGGGTGCCATAGCTTTTGACTCCAGCGGGGACATCACGAGTGCCAACTACATGGTGTTCACCTACGGAGCGGATAATACGGCCAAAATGTCCGGTACCGAGTCCGCAGCCAAGGACGCAGGATGATCGCTGGCAGTGAAGCCTGCCCCGGTATTGAACCGCTCTGATGGCTTCTGCTTGCACTCTCCCCGGTGGAGTGCTAATTATTGAGTTAGCACTCCTATGTATCGACTGCTAATGCGGTGTCCGGTTCAGGCCGGTCGCCGGGTACGGAAGCCGGACACAGGAGCGAAAGAAATACCTGACTGGGGTGAGATTCCAACCATTGGTGTACAGAGGCCAAGGGGGAAGGATCGTCCGTCGCGGGCACCGCAGCTGGGTTCATTCTTAACGACTGTCCCGAAAGGACTACTGCCGTTATGGCCAAGATCATTGCATTTGATGAAGAGGCACGCCGCGGCCTCGAGCGGGGCCTGAACACCCTCGCCGACGCCGTCAAGGTCACCCTCGGCCCGCGTGGACGCAACGTCGTCCTCGAAAAGAAGTGGGGCGCCCCCACGATCACCAACGATGGTGTTTCCATCGCCAAGGAGATCGAGCTGGACGATCCCTACGAGAAGATCGGCGCCGAGCTGGTCAAGGAAGTTGCCAAGAAGACGGACGACGTCGCTGGCGACGGCACCACCACGGCAACTGTGCTGGCACAGGCCCTGGTTAAGGAAGGCCTGCGCAACGTAGCAGCCGGGGCGGACCCGCTGTCCCTCAAGCGCGGCATCGAGAAGGCAGTCGAAGCGGTAACCCGCGAGCTGCTGGACAATGCCAAGGAAATTGAAACCAAGGAAGAGATCGCAGCCACGGCTTCCATCTCGGCCGGTGACGACGAAATCGGTGCGCTGATTGCCGAAGCCCTCGACAAGGTGGGCAAAGAAGGCGTCATCACCGTCGAAGAGTCCAACACCTTCGGCCTCGAGCTTGAGCTCACCGAGGGTATGCGGTTCGACAAGGGCTACATCTCCGCGTACTTCGTCACCGACGCAGAACGCCAGGAGACCGTCCTGGAGGACCCGTACATCCTGGTGGTCAACTCCAAGATCTCCAACGTCAAGGAACTGGTTGCTGTCCTGGAAAAGGTCATGCAGTCCAACAAGCCGTTGCTGATCATTGCCGAGGACGTCGAGGGTGAAGCCCTGGCGACACTCATCGTCAACAAGATCCGCGGCACCTTCAAGTCCGTAGCCGTCAAGGCCCCTGGCTTCGGCGACCGCCGTAAGGCCCAGCTGGCTGACATCGCCATCCTCACCGGCGGTCAGGTCATCTCCGAGGAAGTCGGCCTCAAGCTTGAGAACGCCGGCCTGGAACTCCTTGGCCGTGCCCGCAAGGTTGTTGTCACCAAGGATGAGACCACCATCGTTGAAGGTGCAGGCGACGCAGACCAGATTGCTGGCCGCGTTTCCCAGATCCGTGCCGAAATCGAGAACTCCGATTCGGACTACGACCGCGAGAAGCTGCAGGAGCGCCTGGCCAAGCTGGCTGGTGGCGTTGCAGTCATCAAGGCCGGTGCCGCAACCGAGGTTGAACTCAAGGAACGCAAGCACCGCATTGAGGACGCTGTCCGCAACGCCAAGGCTGCCGTTGAAGAAGGCATCGTCGCCGGTGGTGGCGTTGCTCTGATTCAGGCCGGCCTGAAGGCATTCGCCAACCTGCAGCTCGAGGGCGACGAGGCCACAGGCGCCAACATTGTCCGTGTAGCCATTGACGCTCCGCTGAAGCAGATCGCCTTCAACGCCGGCCTCGAACCGGGTGTTGTTGTGGACAAGGTCCGCGGCCTGCCTGCCGGCCACGGCCTGAACGCTGCAACCGGCGAGTACGTCGACCTGCTGGCTGCCGGCATCAACGACCCCGTCAAGGTAACCCGCTCTGCCCTGCAGAACGCGGCTTCCATCGCCGGACTGTTCCTCACCACCGAGGCCGTTGTGGCCGACAAGCCGGAGAAGAACGCTCCGGCCATGGGTGGCGGCGACGAGATGGGCGGCATGGGCGGTTTCTAACCCCCTGCTTTAGCCTGAAGATCAAAAGTACGGCCCCCTCTTTGGAGGGGGCCGTACTTTTATGTGTCCATGGCCTGCCGAGGTGCGAAGCTGCTACTTTTCCTTCGCCCGCTTGAGGATGTTGGAGAAAGCCTTGATCTTGGCAGGGCTGTCGATGAGCCACGATCCATAAGCGTTAAGTTCGGTGTTGAAGTAGGTGAGTGCTATTGCCCCATGCGCCGAGAGCTCAGAGTAAGTGCGGTCCAGCCAGAGCGGATCCGCCATCGCGGCGTCGTCCGTGTAGCCGGTTTCCGCAAGGCCCCAGGCCGCCTTTTTTGATTTGGCGAAGGCGGCGAGGGTCGGAAGGCCGAAGTCGAACGGATAAGTGATTACCACGCCGTCCTTGACTACGCCGTATTCGTTGTAGGGGTCAAAGCCCATGATGTCCACGAGCCCGTCCCCGGGATAAAGGGCGTCGAGGGAGTACTGCGCTTCACCATAGAGCTGATTCCAGCCTGTGAGGATAGTACTGAACGCCACGTTGTCGGAGTGGGCATGGACTATCGGCGCCAACTGACGTTGCATGGCGACCCAGTCTCTGACTTCCCCATCGCCTTCAGGCTCATGGTGGAAGGCAATCCAAACGGGCGCCTTCAGGGCGGCAAGCTTCAGGATAAGGTCTATCGTCCAGTCGTCGCCCTTGCCTGCGGCCATTTCTGCCCAGCTGTACGGCAGTTCGAAGCTGATCCAGGGGATACGTCCGACGGCGACGTCTTCACTCGCGGTCCGGACGGCGGAGTCCACCTTGTCTCCATCCCAGTAGGTGCGGCGGATCTGCAGAGTTCCGCCGATCTTCTGCTCGAATTCGGCCGGATCCGTATTTGCTCCGTAGGACGCGCCCACGAGCACTTTGTTCGGAATTCCCATTTCGGGTGGGTGCGAGTAGGCCGGCATCGGTTCTACAACGGGGGTGGGGGAGGCCGGGGGAACGGGTGTTGCTGCGCCGGGATCCCGGCCGAAAGGGAAGTCGCACGCTACCAGCTGGATGAGAAGCAGCAGCGCGAGGGCCACTCGGATCAGCTTCCGGGCAAGGATGCTGCCCGTTGGTCCAAGCGCTTTTTCATTGACACAACGCTGAGGCGAGAGGAGGGTGCGGCGTGCGCGATCGCCGTCGAGCCGGACGGCCCTGACCGCGGCGATCACTTTCACCCAGCACCCTCCCCACGCTTGCTCAAGCTCGTGAGTCTGATTCTAGCGCTGACGTGTTATTCCTCTGCGCGCCTGAGGATGTCAGCAAACTGCTGAGTCTTGGCCGGGTCATTGATGAGCCAGGAACCATAGGCGTTGACTTCGGTGTTGAAGTACGTCATGGCGATTGCTCCGTTGGCGGAAAGCTCGGAGTAGGTCCGGTCCATCCAGGTCGGGTCTACCCTGGAAGCCTCATCAGTCAATGCTGTTTCAGCTAGGCCCCAGGCCGCCTTTTTCGATTTCGCGAAGGCCGAGAGAGCTGGAAGATTGAACTTGAACGGATTCGTGATGGTCTTTCCGTCCTTGACTACCCCGTATTCGTTGTACGGGTCAAAGCCCATGATGTCTACCAATCCGTCGCCGGGGTAGAGGGCGTCCAGGGAGTACTGCGAATCACCGTACAACTGGTGCCAGCCGGTAAGAATGGTGCTGAACGCAATGTTGTTGGAGTTGGCGTGAACGATTGGTGCCAGCCTTCGCTGCATGGCAACCCATTGGGTGACGTCCCCGTCCCCTTCAGGCTCGTGGTGGAAGGCGACCCAGACAGGCGCGTTGAGGGCGGCCAGCTTCTGCGTGAGATCCTTGGCCCAAGCGTCGCCTTTACCGGCAGCCATCTCTGACCAGGTGTACGGCAGCTTGAAGCTGAGCCATGGGAGACGACCCTTGGCTACGTCACCGGTGGCCATGCGGACGGCTGAGTCAACGTTGTCCCCACGCCAGAAAGTCCGTCGGATTTGGAGGGTTCCGCCGATCCTCTGCTCAAAATCGGCAGGATCTGTATTTCCGCCATAGGCGGCTCCGACCAGTACCTTGCTGGGAATCCCCATCTCCGGTGTTTGGGTACCTGTGAGGGTCGCTGTACCGGGTGCAGCCGCCGTCGGCGCCGGCGCCGGAGCGGCCGTCGTTGGTGCCGGTGCCGGAGTGCTTGTGGTGGGTGCGGGTGCCGGGGCGCTGGTGCTTGGTGCCGGAGTGCTTGTGGTGGGTGCGGATGCCGAGGTCGTCGGCGCGGGGGACGTCGTCGTGGGTGCGGGTGCCGAGGTGGTGGGCGCCGGGGACGTCGTCGTCGGGGCGGGTGCTGCCGAGGTAGTAGCCAAGCCGGTCGAGGCGTCCTTCAGAGAGACGTCGTCGACGAGGAGTTTACTTGTTGTGGCGAAGTAGGTGCCCACAACATTCAGGTCCAGGTGGCCGCCACTGGAGCTAGTGGTCATTGAAAGCTTCACTTCGTGCCATTGGGTGTCACTCAGCTTGAAAGGTGTTGAATGAGATTTGACTCCGGATGCAGATACTTCGCGGATACGGAGCTGGCCTGAGACACCAGGCGTCTGAGTCTTTACCCATGCGCTTACGGAATAAGTCTTTCCGCTGGTGGTCGTGGGGATAGTAGCGACTTTGTCGTTCAGGACGACGTCACCTCTGGTGGACGTCGCCAACGATGCTGCCTGACCGGTACGGCCGCCGGAAACAGCAGTGATGCTCTGGGCTGCCGTATTGGTCTTCCAGGCCGTCGTGCCGTTTTCGAAGCCTCCATTGACTACGTATTCCGATGTGGCTGCCGTTGCCGCGAGGCCAACAGGGATAGCGGTGGCGAGGACAGACACCGCGCCTCCGAGGGCAAGGGCCTTGGCTGCCAGGGGGGACAACCTGCGGCGTTCAGCTGCCGGGGGCGTGTTTGATTGGACGAGGACATGCCGTCCTCGTTGGGGGGTCGTATTCAAGTTTGAACTACTTCCTTGGCTGGGGGACCGGCTGTCGACACGGGCATCAATGGATGCCATTGCGTTGCGGCCGTCGATGTCGGTAGCCGAGACTACCAGCGGGTATCCCCTATGTCACACTTTGGTAACGGCATTAGGGTGCTCGGCCTGTCTTTCAGATGACATTGAAACGATGTGTATGTGCGCGCGCTAACAATGCCATTTTGAGGTCTGCGTCACTTAAAAACCGGGCCTTTTGCCCCTAGAACCCGGGGGACCTGCTATTTCATCATTGGCTGTTACAAAACCTGGCCGGGCAGCTACGAGGAGGCCGAGAAAAAAATCAGGTCATAATTGCCGTCGTCTTCGTAGTGTTCGGGCCAGAGGTGCTCTGACGGCAGTGCCAGGGTCGCCACCAAACATGGGGCAAGCTGCTCACTGTCGGACTGTTCTGGCAGGATGTTCAGGTGACGATAATTGCAGCGGCCGACGGTTCGGCTTTAGGAAATCCTGGTCCGGCCGGATGGGCCTGGTTCGTAGATGAGGACTGCTGGCGAGCCGGAGGATGGCCGCAAGGCACCAACAATCAAGGCGAGCTCATGGCCGTGCTGGATTTGTTCCATGCAACCGCCCATTTGCCGGACGAGGACTTGCGGATCCTGTGCGACAGCCAGTACGTCATCAACTCGGTTACAAAGTGGATGCCGGGATGGAAGCGCAAGGGCTGGCGCAAGGCGGACGGCAAACCTGTGCTCAACGTCGAGCTTCTAAAAGAGATTGATAAGGCCTTGACCGGACGCAATTACACTTTTGAGTGGGTACGGGGGCATGCCGGTCACGAGCTGAACGAGGCTGCCGATGAACGTGCCCGGGCAGCCGCTACCGCCTATCAGCAGGGTATTGCCGTCCGAACCGGACCCGGTTTCCCCGGCGTCCACGGAGCTGGGACAGGCACCAGCGAAGCCACCCCCCGCAGGGAGCCCCTGGAGGCTCTACCTGCAGCTCCCGTGCCTACGAAGGCGGGAGCCTCACGCCCGGAACCCTCACATGGCTACGGGGAGGCGGCACTTTACGAGGAACCTGACCTTTTCAGCGAACTCGACGCCGATCCTTTTGCCCTGCCGTCTGCCGCCGAGCCTGCCCCGGAAGTTATCGTGGAGGAGCTTGAACGCGAGTTACTCAGCCCGGAAGTGCGGGCAGACATCGGGCGGACTGGAGTTTTGCTGCATCGGGATTTTACTGAGATCGGAAGCTCAGGGCGGCTCTGGACCCGGGACGCGATGATGACGGAGCTGGAGGAGAATCCGGGGCCGAGGACTGAGCTGGAACTTCTGGCAGCCGACCGTATCTGCCCCACTGCGGTGCTTTTGACCTACCGCAGCCACACGCGGACCGGGACGACGCTCCGCAGCTCCCTCTGGGTTCTTGACGGGGCTCAATGGCGGATCCGCTTTCACCAGGGGACAGAGGAAGCATAAGCGCACCAGTCCCCTCAGCTTCAGCTACCTCTCAAGTACGAAATCGTCCGTAAAGGAAGATCCTGCCGCAGGGACGAAGCGGACATCGAGCCGGGAAGCCGTGGCTCTTACGTCGAGCGTTCCCTGTGCAGGATCCCGGTTCTTTCCTGACCAGACAGCAAAATACGCGGCCTCAGAATCAGTATCTGAAACTTCGTTAGGCGAAACTCCACCAACGCCGTTGGTAACGAAAACCGTTCCTTGACCTTCCTTCATTTCGTTGTCGTCGTCCGCCACACAATTTCCCGATACCTTCCCCGGAACCAGTCGGGGACAGCTGTCATTAACATTCAATTGGTGGGTCCGTTGATAAACGTGCTCGTGGCCGGAGAGAACCAAATCAACTTTCTTGCTGACAAGCATGTTAATCAAGGGTGCTCCGGGCTCACATTCGTAGCGGCCCATACTGAAGCACGAAGCGTGCATACCCACCACAGTCCAAGGAATGTTTGCCTCCCGGGCACCGTCAATGGCGGCCTCAGTCCACCTCCAACGCTCGCTTCCCTCGGAGTAATCAAGCCGCTCGCCCCCATGGAAATCAATTCCAGGTGACACCAGAACAAATCGGACAAGGGGCTTATCCTGCGGGACGTCTACGTACCATTGAGTCCCGTACTCTCCCTGCAGCCCTGGCAGTTTATTGGGCAGGCATTTGACAAAGTTGGCAATATCGCCGTCATGCCCGTCACTTTCGTGGTTCCCGGTGATCAGCTGGTACGGGAATTCCATGCCAAGTTTTTCCTTCACCATGTCACAGAACTTTTCCTCGATGCCGGCCTCGTAGGAAAGATCGCCAAGTGCAATATTGAGGTCCGGCTTCAAATCAGCGATCACGTCGAGGACCCTTGTTGCACCTTTGCCGACGCCGATATCTCCTGCCGCAGTGAAGTGGACCGATCTTTCATCAGACTGTGAGGCCGGCTGGCAAGCTGTCATGCCGAGGCAGAACAAGACTGCCGCTAGCCCTACGCGGATGGAAGATTTGCTGAATCCCATGGCAAACACGCATCCCCTCGTTCACCGACCCTGCAGGTTGGCGATTCAGTTCCGAGCATAGCTTTCGCGGCGGTGACCTGACGAGTGGGCAGAGCGGAGATGCCAGCAGGCAACGCTGTCGGAGCTGACCTAAAGGGCACTAACAGAAACGGCACCTAGCTGAACCGCTGAGCGTTGCCCTGTTCAGCCTGCGCGTAACTGGCAGCCGCCGAACTCAGGGCAAGATTTATGGATGCCAGGGACGCCTCCACTTTGCCCTGTGTCAGCGTCCACTCGGTAACAAGGGACTGGAAGTTGGTGGCAGCCGAACCACGCCATGTGGCCTGCAGCTCGTCCAGGCCGCGTTTCATTGTCTGGACATCCGAGCTGATGCGGTCCACGGTGGCCTTTACATTTGCTGACTTGACCTGGAGAAGTTCGGTATCGACGGAAATGATGGTCATGGAGATGCCTCTCGATGCTTGTTAGTGAGTAACACAAAACCGGTTGTCCCGGCCCTTGCATCAAGCCTACGGAGACGGCGGAGGCCACTGCCATGGCCTATCCCTGTATGTGGATAACTTCGACGTCATCCTTCGTGTCAGCCAGACCATCATGGTGCGGGAGGGTGACAACCAGCGTGGCGCCTCCTCCTTCGGTGTGTTCAACCCTGACAGTTCCGGCATGAGAGCCCACAATGGCAGCCACGATGGCCAGTCCCAATCCACTGCCTCCCGTTTCGCGGGTCCTTGAGGTGTCCGCGCGGTAGAAGCGCTCGAAGATTCTGGGTGCCTCCTCGTCGGGGATGCCGGGTCCATGATCCCGAACTTCAATAACAGAGCGCCGGCCGCCCTCGTGGTCGGCTCTGACGCCCACAGCGAGCTCAATGGGGGTGCCCTCGGGGGTATACCGGAGGGCGTTGCCCACAAGATTGCCCACAACCTGGCGGAGCTTGGCTTCGTCTCCCAGGACGGGCGCCGGTGCGGTGGGGCCGCCGTCGAGCCCTATTAAACTGATGTCCCGCTTACGCTGGCTGGCCTGGGTGTCCACCACAGCGTCGTGAGCAATGAGCATCAGGTCAACCGGCTTTTGTTGCAGGGGGCGCTGTTCATCAAGGCGCGTCAGGAGCAGGAGGTCCTCCACCATGCTGCCCATTCTCTTGGCTTCGCTTTCGATCCTGCCCATAGCGGTGCCCACATCCTCCTTTGAAGCCAGGGCGCCGTGGCGATACAGCTCCGAGAAGCCGCGGATGGTAACCAAGGGTGTGCGGAGCTCGTGGGAGGCATCTGCTGCAAAACGCCGCATGCGCTCTTCTGAGGCGAGGCGTGCAGCGAAGGCCGATTCGATGTGCGCCAGCATGGCATTGAGCGAGCTTGCCAGCCTGCCAACCTCGGTACCGGGGTTTTCAACGTCCACTCGCCGTGAAAGATCTCCGGCGGCGATCGCCGCAGCTGTTTTTTCAACCCTCCCCAGCGGCCGGAAGGAGCGCGAGACAGTCCAGGTGGCTATGAAGAACGCCAACACCAATGTCAGGAGCCCCACGCCAACGACCACCAGGACGGCATGCTCCATGACCTCGTCCACGGGAGCCAGCGGAAGCCCCACAATCACCACTGCATTGCGCTGGTTTCCATCCAGCACATTAACCGCCACGACCCTCCAATTGCCGCCGTCTGTCCCGCGCACCTGGAACGGGACATTCTTGCGTGCATCAGCCTGGGCAGGGGAAATGCCGTCGATGGCAGGACGGGAAACCTTGCTGCCGCCGAACGGGAAGGGCTGCTGGCCGGGGCTGTACAGGATGAGCGAGTAGTCGGTGGGCACAGACGGGTTCTGTTCCTGCAACTGGCTGAATGACTGCTGCCGGCGCGCGGAGTCGAGGGCAGCCTTGAGCTTGTCATCCACCTGGCCCTGCAGATAGCTGTGCAGAAGCGTCAGGGTTCCAGCCCCGGTGACAGTCAGGGCGACCAGCATCAGCGCCATCATGATGGCCACGAGTTGCGACCTAAGGGAGGCCGACTTCCAGCGGTGCAGCAACGTCAGCGCTTCTCAGCCGTTCGCAGTACGTATCCAACGCCGCGCTTGGTTTGGATGAGCGCCGGGGCATCGGGGTCGATGTCCACTTTCCGGCGCAGGTAGGAGATGTAGGACTCCACGATCGAAGCGTCTCCGTTGAAGTCGTACTCCCACACATGGTCCAGGATCTGGGACTTGGAGAGCACCCTGTTCGGATTGAGCATGAGGTACCGCAGAAGCTTGAATTCCGTGGGGGAGAGTTCAATAACGGTTCCACCCCGACGGACTTCGTGTGCGTCGTCGTCGAGCTCCAGATCGTCTACACGGATGACCGCATCGTCGTCGATCAGCGGCTGGGTGCGCCTCAGCACAGCCCTGATGCGGGCAACCACCTCGTCCAGGCTGAAAGGTTTGGTCACGTAGTCATCGCCGCCAACGGTCAGCCCTGTCACTTTGTCTTCCGTGTCGTCCTTGGCAGTAAGGAAAAGGACGGGGAAGTGTTTGCCCGCGGCCCGAAGGCGTCGCGTGACAGTAAAGCCGTCCATATCGGGCAGCATGACGTCGAGGACGGCGAGATCCGGCGCATGGAGGTCAGCTGCAGCCAGGGCGTCCCGTCCGTTCCCGGCCGAGACCACTTCGAAGCCTGCGAATCGAAGCGAGGTGGACAGCAGCTCGCGAATGTTCGGTTCGTCATCGACAACAAGGAGCTTGGCTTCGGGCCCATTCTTTTTCATACTTCCCATAATGCTCCCAGTGTCTGGGAGTTTTCTGGACGAAAGCAGTATGTTTCACGGGCAACGGAAGCCTTCGTCCCTCAGGCTTCCTGGGGGTTCCTGCCGACATCTTTGGCGTCCATGATCCTGTATGCGTAACCTTGCTCGGCCAGGAAACGTTGCCTGCGGGCGGCAAAATCCTGGTCCAGTGTGTCTCGGGCAACCAAAGAATAGAAACGGGCCGAGCGGCCATCCTGTTTCGGCCGGAGGAGCCTGCCCAGCCGCTGGGCTTCCTCCTGCCTGGAGCCGAAGGACCCTGAAACCTGGATTGCCACCGAGGCTTCGGGCAGGTCGATGGAGAAGTTCGCCACTTTGGAGACCACGAGGGTTGTGAGTTCCCCGGACCTGAAGGCATCAAAAAGCTTCTGCCGCTCCCGCACCGGCGTCTCACCCTTGATCACAGGTGCCTGGAGCCTCTCCGCAATGTCGTCAAGCTGATCGATGTACTGTCCGATCACCAGCAGCTGCTCGCCCTGATGCAGGCCCACGAGATCCTCCACCAGCCGGGTTTTCGTTTCTGACGTCGCACACAGGCGGTATTTGTCGGCGTCGTCGGCCATGGCGTAGGCAACCCGCTCATCGCGAGGAAGATCAAGCCGGACTTCGACGCAATCGGCGGGAGCAATATAGCCTTGGGCCTCGATGTCTTTCCACGGCGCATCGTAGCGCTTGGGACCAATAAGGCTGAAGACCTCGCCTTCCCGGCCGTCTTCCCGGACCAAGGTAGCGGTGAGACCCAAGCGGCGGCGGGCCTGAAGATCGGCTGTCATCCGAAAAATCGGAGCGGGCAGCAAGTGGACTTCGTCATAAATGATGAGGCCCCAGTCATTTCCGTCCACGAGTTCCAAGTGCGGGTACAGGCCCCCTCGCTTCGTCGTCAGGACCTGGTATGTGGCGATGGTGACAGGCCGGACCTCCTTGACGGACCCGGAGTACTCGCCGATCTCCTCCTCAGTCAGGCATGTCCGCTTCAGCAGTTCGTCCTTCCACTGCCGGGCCGCTACCGTGTTGGTCACCAAAATGAGCGTAGTGGTGGAACTGGTGGCCATGGCCGCCGCGCCAACGATTGTCTTTCCCGCACCACAGGGAAGTACGACGACGCCGCTGCCGCCGGCCCAGAAGTTTTCGGTCGCCAGCTGCTGGTAGGGCCTGAGCTTCCATCCTGTCTCGTTCAGGAGGATGGGATGCGGTGTGCCGTCAACGTAGCCTGCGAGGTCTTCTGCGGGCCAGCCGATTTTGAGCAGCAGTTGCTTGAGCTGCCCCCGTGCGGACGAATGGACCACCACCGTCTCGCCGTCAATCCGGGGGCCGAGCAACGGCTGGATCTTCTTCGCCCGCGAGACCTCCTCGAGCACGGGATAGTCATCGGTGCGCATAACCAACCCGTGTTGCGGGTCCTTCTCCAGACGAAGCCGGCCGTATCTGGACATTGTTTCCTCGACGTCCACCAGCAGCGAATGGGGAACGGGGAACCGCGAATACTTCAGCAGCGTATGAAGGACCTGTTCGGCGTCGAGTCCCGCGGCGCGGGCATTCCAGAGACCCAAGGGAGTGAGGCGGTAACTGTGGACATGCTCCGGGGCCCGCTCCAGCTCGGCAAACGCCGCGATCGCATGGCGGGCCTCCGTGGCAAGTTCGTGGTCCACTTCCAGGAGGATGGTCTTATCGCTCTGGACGATTAATGGGCCGTCAGACACTGTTGCTATTCCTCTGCTGGTTCAACGTCGATAATGCGGTGGATGGAGAGAACCCGCTCAATTTCTTTGTGGGGGTCGAACACACGGACCCTGCCGCCGGATACAGCTACCGGAACAACGGTTTCCCTGTTCGCGTTCCCGAGGTTGTCCACAATGTTCATCGTGACGCGTTGCTTGAGCCGGATCGCCTTTTGGAGCGTCTCCAGCCCGAGTTGAGTGACCTCTTCACTGTTATTGCGCCCCTCTGCAAGGCCCTTTGTCCGGGAATCCCCAGGAACGGTTGACTGCCGCGCGCCGTTTTCACTGCGGTCCTGCCGGAGAACCGCGAGCTGGGCGTTCACATCCGATTCCAGTGGCGCTGTTCTGGGCGCCGTATATACGGGAACGCCACTGCCGGCCACCGCGGTGGTCCGCCGCAACCGGACGACGGCGGCCTCGTGGTCTTCCAGAGCTGGAGAGAGACCCAAGTCCCGCAGAACCTGGGCGGTCTCCCGGGGAGTGGAGGACGAAACGAGGACTGTCGGGGCGAGTCGGACCAGACCCAGGCCGGAAGCGTTGGAGTTGTTGAGCAGCTCCAGGAGAGCGTCTTCATCATCGGCCTGGACGAAACTTGCTGCCGCCCCAACACGGAGCCTCCCGTGCCGGGCCGCGGTATCTTCCACCAGATACTGCAGCGGCTGGGGGACCGCCGTGGCGGAATGACTGCGCAGGAATTCCAAGAGCATGGAGGCGTCCATTCCGGCGTCGAGGGCGCGGCGGATGGAGGGTACGGAGAAGCGGTAGATGGTTGCCGGTCCTTGGCCTTCCGCGTCGGCCATCACGAGGAGCTTTTCGCTGAGTTCCGGCGCGAGATAGCCAGGCGCAACAGCAGTAAGATCCGCTTGCAGCAGCACATGGTTCAGGGCAGCCGGCAGGTGCTCGCCCAGCATATCCAGAGCATCGTCAGGCCGGCCTGAGGCCACGGCAGCGCCAAGTTGGCTGAGTGCCCCGGATCCGATCAAGCCCAACATCTCGGCCTCGGCCAGGACACCACGGATCAGGGAGCCGAAGCGCCGGGCCATCCGGGGTTGGGCCCATTCGGCGCGCTCCAGGACTGCGGCAGCATCCAGCACCGGGGCCTTCCCGTCAGGCGCCGCAGCCTCAACAGTCAACTCATGGAGTATTTCCAGGATCCGTTTGCGCACGATCGGGGCATCGGGCCGTTGGGCCTCCGCGGACAGTGCATTGATGACGCTGCCCGCCGCTCCTCGGTTTGTGGCGGCTCCCTGGGTTGACACGGGCTGACCGACGAGCGAAGGAGCACGTTCACTGGCAAGCCAGGCATTGACGAGCCACAGCCACTGTTCCTGGCGGGGAAGCGTTAGCCACTCCAGCTGCGGCGGCTGAACCCACGAAGAACTGTCGACGTCGAGCCGTAAGAGCCCGGCGAGGGCGCACAGCTCAACGAGCAGGTTGGCTTGCTGCAGTTCAATCCGCAGCGCCTCTGCAAGGCGCCTCATTTCGCGTACCCCGACGCCGCCGCTGCGCAAGGTTACCAGGGGTTGGCCACGGACAACAAAGAGCAGCTCGCCGGTGAGGCGAAGGGTTTCGGCGATCGCGCCAAGGGCGGCGTTGCGGCGCAGTGCCGAGGTGGTGAACCCGAGTTTCGGTACCGGTGGCTTCAGGGTGAAGTGCTCGATGATTGCCCCTCCGCGGAGGGACATGCCCACGCTGTGGGGGAGTTCCACATGGGCAGCGTCCAGGGGGACAAGCAGGCCCCTGGCCAAGAGCCAGTCGACAGGCCCGACGTCGTGACCTTCGTTTGCCAGCGACGTCCGGCGCTGTGCCTGGGGAACAGCTCCCATCGCCCAGTTTCCAAACCGGGCGAGCAGGGCAGTGGTCCGGCCCGGGGCAGAGGCAAGGATCTCCTGAAGCGACTCGGGCGACGAGGTCCAATGCTGAAGGGACAGGGCCGCGTCCATGGGGGTCGTGGCGGGATGGATGTCTGCACCTGCTGCCCGCAGCTCTGCCACGATCTGCACTACGCGTTGGGAAAAGGCCGGTTGCAGGCGGACCAGTTCGGTATAGCTCCGACCCAGCCCTGCCGGATAGATTCCAACGACGTCCCTGAGGCTCCCAACGGGGAGATAAAAGCGATGCCTGGTGGCCGCAGGCGGCGTACCGTGGGGAGGTTCGGCACGTTGCACCAGTGCCAGCTCCTGAAGCGAGTGCAGCAGCTGCTCAATCACCGAGAGGGTGGAACCAGCGATCACTTTTTTCAGGACCGGTGCGGAGGCGCTGTGGCCGGTGTCAGTGTTGGTGCACAGGTGCAGTGCCTCCAGCACCTGCATTTGGGGGCGGTTCAGCCGCTCCAAGGCACGCTGGACGCTGACCCTGCCGCTGGCGCGGGCCGCCAAGGCTGCGAAATCCGGTACGCCAGGAGAGATGAGGTCCGGTCGCGCGGAGAAAAGAGCCCGCAACGATTCATCGCTGCGCGCCTCCAATTCCTTGCTGAGCGCGCGAATAAGGGACATCAGTCCAACGTTACCGCCCGGACGGCTTTCCTGCCCGCCGGCGGACCACTCCGTCTGCAATCAGGGCCAGCATCAGCAGGAACGCGAGCGGTAAGCCATACAGCGCCGTCGACGTAATCCAGACAGGTGCAACAATGCCTGCAAAAGCCAGGGCCATAACGGCGCCCACTGCGATCAGGGACAGAATGGCCACGGCAGCGGCCAAGATCTGGAAGGGCCGCTGGAAGCGGGAGGGAATCATGATGCAACGCTAACAGCCTGGCTCCGACGGGCTGAAAGCAGGAAACAGGGGCCCGGCAGGATAATGTTGACGTAACAGACCAATATGGATCAGGCGTCATGCCCAAACCCGCCCAATTAGCGGCGGCGGACGGCTGTTTCCCAGTCGCAGAAGAATGAAGAAGGTTGATTGCATGCCCACCGGCAAGGTCAAGTGGTACGACAAGGACAAAGGTTTCGGTTTCCTTGCAGGGGAAGATGGCCAAGAGGTGTTCCTGCCCAAGTCTTCGCTGCCCGAGGGCATCACGGAACTCAAGGCAGGAACACGTGTTGAGTTCGGCGTAGCGGATGGCCGGAAGGGCGCCCAGGCCTTGGGCTTGCGTGTCCTGGACAAGACGCCGTCCATAGCCAAGGCCAAGCGCACCAACGCAAAGGACCTGGCGCCGGTGGTCCAGGACCTGGTGACCGTGCTGGACAACCTCTCGGGAACGCTTTCCGCCGGGAAGTACCCGGAGGGTAACAAGGGCAAGGCCATTGCCGCTGCCCTGCGTAAGGTCGCCGACGAGCTGGACGCTTAAGGCCCCCACATGACTTCGGAATCCGATCAGTCTGAATCAAAGCCTGCAAAGCGACGTACAGGCGTGCCGGTCTGGCGTACCGGAAAACCGGATGCGCTTCTGGCTGCGGCCGTGGATGTTGCCAGGACAGCAGTAGAGGGAATCGCCCCGGCCTCGCAGGTCGGTCGGCATCTGGCTGCCCGGACGGAAGGGGACCGTGTTGTAACGCACCTTTTCGAATCGAAGCTTGCCGGCTATCAGGGCTGGCAGTGGTACGCCGTTCTGACAAGGAACTCCCGGTCCAAGACCGTAACCGTCAATGAACTGGGTCTGCTTCCGTCCGAGGACTCGATTCTTGCCCCTGAATGGGTTCCCTGGGCGGAGCGCGTGCGCCCCGAGGATGCCCGCCAAGACGATGAGATTATCAGCGAAGAACATTCTGAAGAAGCGGACACCGGGATTGACGCCGCGGCAAAGGGGCTGATCGCCGCAGCAGTGGCTGACGCTGTGCCGGAAGTTTCCGATCCAGAGACGGCGCCTTCAGCCGAGTCGTTTGAGTCTTTCGATGAGGACGAGCCGTTCGATGAGGCTGAGCCCGTTGATGAGGCCGGCCCTTCCACAGAGGGAACCGTTTAACCAAAGACGGCGACGGCGCCGCCGGACGTAATCCCGGGCGGCGCCGTCGGACGCTGTCTTTAGATCTTTTCTCTGCAGGACTTGCAGGCTGCTACTTCTTCAGTTCAGCTACCACGTAATCGATGCTGGCCAACAATGCGGTGATGTCATCGGGCTCGATGGCAACGAATGTGGCGATCCTCAGCTGGTTGCGTCCCAGCTTGCGGTAGGGCTCGGTATCAACGATTCCGTTGGCGCGGAGCACCTTGGCGATCGCGGAAGCGTCGATGGAGTCATCGAAGTCTATGGTGGCAATGACATTGGAGCGGTCCTCAGGATTGACGACGTACGGCGTCGCATACTCGGAAGCATCCGCCCAGTCGTAGATGCGGCCGGCAGAGTCTGCTGTCCGCTTCGCTGCGAAGTCCAGGCCTCCGTTGGCATTGAGCCACTGCACCTGAGCGTCCAATGTCACCAGCGTGGCCAACGCGGGCGTGTTGTAGGTCTGGTTCAGCAGGGAGTTGTCGATTGCCGTTTGAAGATCGAGGAAATCGGGGATCCACCGGCCGCTCGCCTTGATCCGGGCTGCCCGCTCCAAAGCTGCCGGGGAAAACAGCCCGAGCCACAGGCCGCCATCGGAGGCGAAGTTCTTCTGCGGCGCAAAGTAGTAGACGTCAGTCTCGGCCACATCCACGGCGAGCCCGCCCGCGGCGGAAGTTGCGTCCACCAGGACCAGTGAACCCTCGTCAGCGCCGAGGACACGCTTGACGGGGGCGGCAACACCGGTGGAGGTCTCGTTCTGCGGCCAGGCGTAGACGTCAACGCCGGCTTCAGCAGCAGGGGCGGGCCGGGTGCCGGGCTCAGCCTTGATGATTGAGGAGGTCTCAAGGAAGGGCGCCTTGTTGGTGGCAGCGGCAAACTTCGAACCGAACTCACCAAAGGACAGGTGCTGGGCTTTCCGTTCCACCAGCCCGAATGCGGCGACATCCCAGAATGCAGTGGACCCGCCGACGCCGAGAATGACTTCGTAGCCTTCCGGGGCCTGGAAAAACTCGCTCAGGCCTTGACGGACGGATCCAACAAGGTTCTTTACAGGTGCCTGGCGGTGGGACGTTCCCAGCAGCGTTGCCGAAGCCGCGGCCAGTGCAGCCATCTGCTCCGGGCGGACCTTGGAAGGGCCGGCACCGAACCGTCCGTCCTTGGGTAGGAGGTTGGCGGGAATAGTGATGCTGGTGTCGCTCACAATGGCTCCAATTTTCGACTTTGGACGTAGGAGATGGCCCGGCAGGTAACGGTTGCTGCAACTAAGACTCCCGTTTATTCTGCCTGACGGGGCCCACTGACGGAATTTGATCGTCACACTGCGGTCATGACCAACACCGCCGCTCATTTGGTTGGGTAGTGATTATCCGGAGTAGTTCAAAATACGTTAAGCTGGCCTGACGTACAGCACCGGGGCCGGGCTGCGTTGCGGAGGCCCCATGGGACCGCCGGCACGGTCCGGCATGAGGTACGGCTGACGGACGCAAGATACTGAGCTCGAGGAGCTGAGCTGGATGACGGATCTGATCGATACAACCGAGATGTATCTTCGGACGATTTTGGAGCTTGAAGAAGAAAACATTGTGGCGCTTCGTGCCCGCATTGCAGAGCGACTGCGTCATTCGGGGCCCACTGTCTCGCAGACCATTGGGAGGATGGAGCGGGACGGGCTTGTGGTTGTTTCGGGTGACCGCCACCTGGAGCTGACGGAAACAGGCCGGAAACGCGCCACTGAGGTCATGCGCAAGCATCGCCTGGCCGAGCGCCTCCTCGCCGATGTGATCGGTCTGGACTGGGCATACGTCCACGATGAAGCATGCCGCTGGGAGCATGTAATGAGTGAGCGGGTGGAACGTCGGATCTACGAAATGCTCGACCATCCAACGGAGTCCCCATACGGGAACCCCATCCCCGGGCTCGCTGCACTGGGCGGGGAAGCCTCGCAGCCCCTCAGCGACGGCGCAGTTAATCTCCTGGTGGCAATGTCGGCTTACCGGGTCAACTCCAATGTCCGGATCAGCAGGCTTGCCGAACCGATCCAGGTGGAGCCCGAACTCCTCGTTCAGTTGGACGAAGGTGGCATCCGGCCCGGGGCAACCATTTCGCTGGAGCGAGTGGGCGAATACATCTCAGTGCGCGTGCCGGACATCGAAGGTGCGCTGGAACTTCCGCCCGAAGTTGCGGCTCACGTGTTTGTTACGGTCAGCTGACCGTCCCTCATCAGCGGCCGCCCGGGACAGTGTGCGTGGAGCAGACCAAATATAACGAAATTATTACTGCGCCATTTAATCGCCTATAGTTGAGCACTAGCGCCGATACTAAAGCGTTACCTGATCTGAAGCCGAGCTCTGCCAGCAGATCAGGTGCACGAGTCACCTACTGGCAGAGGTGGAGGAACCACAACCGGCTGTTGAGAAACAGCCTTGGGGTGAAGTCCGCCAGCAGCAAGCACACCAACGAAGGGTCCCTCTTAGGGTTCCTCTGTGCCGGAAAGCTTGCGTGGCGGACCGGATCTTTGCACTCTCTGATCCGAATCCGACAGCTAACTTCGCAGGCTATCCAGAGAGGAAGACCTTTGACCACCCAGAACGCCAGGGGCCGTCGCCGTGCGACCGGTCCTGCTTTGGAGCTGCAAGTATCCGAAGCTGTCGCCGCCGCTGGCCGTCCCCGGGACCCGCACCGGGATGCACGCCGCAAACGCAGCCCTTTTCGTCAGGTCACAGAATTCGCCGGCGCCAGCGGTGTAGGGCAAAAGGCAGGCATCGCCCTGGCAGCCACAGGCTTGATCCTCACAGTCACGGTTCCGGCCACAAGCCCCCTGGCAGCCACCGGCGGCGTCGGCTCGACGGGTGCTGCCCTTTCCGCCTCTGTCCAGCCTGAAGTCTCCGCAGCTGCGGGCGCAAAGGTTGATTTCAGCCGCACCACCGTTTCCACCACCGGTGATCCCGACGGCAAGCTCAAGCAACTCCTCAGCGCACAGTCCGCCGGCAGCGTCAGCCGGGCAGCGTCTGCCGGAAGCCTTGGGGCCCCACTGGATTCGCTCATAACTGCCTCCCCCTTCGGCTACCGCGTCAGCCCCATCACCGGCGGCTACGGAGAATTCCACCGCGGCCAGGACTTCGCTGCCCAGTGCGGTACCGCCGTCCATGCAGCAGCCAGCGGCACGGTCACTTTTGCCGGCTGGCATCCCTTCGGAGGCGGAAACCGCGTGGTCATCGATCACGGTAACGGGCTCGAAACCACGTACAACCACTTGTCCTCGTCCGATGTCCAGGTGGGCCAGACAGTAACCCGGGGCGACACTGTGGCCCTGAGCGGGACCACAGGCGCGTCAACCGGCTGCCACCTCCACTTCGAAGTAATGGTCAACGGCGAAGTTGTCGACCCCATGGGCTGGCTCTGATTTAGATGATGGATTACTCTCACATTTCTGTGACATGCCGTGACCTGAATGTGACATTCAATCCAAAGTCCTGTACCGTCTAAACCACGCCAACTTTTCCGAAGTTGGCGCTCTTGAGTGGATTGCCTAACTCTGCCACCGCTCAAGGTCCGTTCGCATTACATCGTCTGGCAGAGGCGGGGGAACCAATTTTGGTCTTCGAAAGAAGACCTTGGGGTTAAGTCGCGAAGCTTCTCACGAAGCCAAGTGGCCGGGTGACTCCCATCCGAATCCGACAGCTCACCTCGTAGGCATTGGGAGAGGCTACTTTCGTGTCTTCACGCCACAATGCTGCGCGCCACCGTGCTCAATCGGTGCGCATGAACCCCTTGGGTTCCGTATCTAAAGCCGTTGCTAACAACGCGGGAACCGTTGGTCGCCAAGCTGCTGTCATTGCAGCTGCTTCAGGGCTCATTCTTGCTGCCGGCCTGCCAGCCAGTGCGGCGGAGGGCAATCCTGGAGTTGCCGCCACCGCGGAATCAGGCTCACAGTCCACTCAGATCGCGGTAACCGCGGAGCCGACCGCCAAGGTCGTTTTTGAGCGTCCGTCCGTGACCACCGAAGCAGCGCCGAAGATCGAGACTGTCCAGGCACAGTCCGAGGAACCGGCAATCGAGCTGACTGCCACCACCGACAAGCCGGCCGCCTCGTCAGCGGCTGCATCGGGCCTGGCAGCAATCGCCTACACCGGCATCGGCAGCCCCTACTTGTGGGGCGGCACCACTCCCAGCGGCTGGGACTGCTCAGGCTTTACCCAGTGGGTCTACGCCCAGGCCGGCATCAGCATCCCCCGTACGAATGCCTGGACGTCCATGACGCCCACTTCCACTCCCGCCCCCGGTGACCTGGTCATGCAAAACGGCGGTGCCCACGTTGGTATCTACGTTGGCAACGGCATGATGATCAGCGCGCTGAACCCCTCGCAGGGCACCATCCTGCACGCGGTGTCTGCAACAGGCACCTCCTCGTTTTACACCCTTCGCTAAGTAACCCGTTCGGGGCGTTCCGGCCTACCCCCAAGATGCCGGAACGTCCATAGCCCACGGCCTGCCCAGCGCGGTCCGAGGAATACGAAAGAGAGAAAATTAATGACTACACGTGCAACCATTGCACGGCACCGCGCCGAGGTCACCAAGACCAACTCGCTGGCTGTCATTGCCAAGTCCGTCGGCGATAACGCCGGTGGTGTGGGCCGTCAGGCTGCGGTTATCGCTGCTGCCTCCGGCCTGGTCCTGACCAGTGGAATTGCCGCCAACGCGGCAGACACGAGCGTTCAGCGCGAATCCACCTCTGCGTCCACCCTCGAAGTGAAGTCGGCCACCCCGGCGACAATTTCAGCCGCTTCCACGATTGCTATCTCGTACGAGAAGCCTGCTGTCTCCACGACGCCGGCTCCGGTCGTCGAAGCACCCAAGCCTGTCGTCGAGGTGCAGGAAGCCGCCCCGGCAGCTCCCGCCGCTGCCGCTACGGCAACGGTCGCTGCTACCGCTCCCGCACCCGCAGCTTCAAGTGGCATGGGCGCTTCAATCGCCGCTGCCGCCTACGCCCAGCTCGGCGTTGCCCAGGACTGCACCATGCTGGCAACCAACTCCCTGGCTGCCGTCGGCATCAACTACCACGGCTGGCCGGCAGGTTACCTGTCCCTCGGCCGCACGGTCAGCGCTGCCGAAGCTCAGCCCGGTGACCTTGCTTACTACGAGAACGGCGGAATGGGCATGGCCCACATCGCGGTCTACGTCGGCAACGGCCAGGCAGTCCACGGTGGCTGGAACGGCGGAACCACCGCCCTGTTCAGCGTCAACGTCGGCTCCGGCCCGGTCTTCATCCGCGTAGGCGGCTAATACCGGCTCCAAGCAAACAGCAGCCCATCCTGGCTCTGGACCCATACGGTCTGGAACTGCCGCCAGGAGAAACTTCTCGGAAGGACCCCCGTCTTAGGACGGGGGTCTTTCTGCTTTTTTCACGACGACGTTGCCCATCGCCCAAGGATTCTGAGACGGAGCGTAATCGGAATTGCGGCTCGCCGCAAAGGCTGGATTCGGCAATTCGGGCATTCAGTGTTTACTCTGGTGATGTCGATCCTTAGCCCGGACATGCCGAGGGCAGCCGGCCCTCGTGCCCCTGACGGGTGCGGCCGTGAAGAGGTATGCGCATGCGCACACTCGTTCTGAATGCTGGATATGAACCGCTGGCGGTAGTCACCTTCCGCCGGGCGCTGGTGCTTGTGCTCGCTGGAAAAGCCAGCGTGGTGGCCGAGGGCGACGATCCCGTCGTCGGGCCACAGGAGATCCTGGGCCGACCGTCCGTGATCCTGCTCAACCGCTATATCCGGCCAAGGTACAACACTGCGACGGCAGTGAGCCGGCGGGGCGTGCTGCGCCGCGACGGACACCGCTGCGCATACTGCGGCAAGGCAGCCCACACCATTGACCACGTCCACCCAAAATCCAGGGGTGGCGCGCATTCGTGGGACAACCTTGTGGCCGCCTGTCTGCGTTGTAACAACGCCAAGGGAGACCACACCCCATCCGAGATGGGCTGGAAGCTGAGGTTTTCCCCCGCGCCTCCGGTAGGCACCATCTGGCAGATCAAAGAACTTGAGAAGCCCACGCCCGAATGGGATCCCTTCCTCCTCCCTGAATCCGCCGCGTAGGGAGTTCACGAGCCCGCGGGCAGAGTTGCGTTCTGGCCGCACCGGCCGCTTAGGCTTATCTTGTGGAACCAATGTCTGCGGCCTTTGATGCCCTGATCCTGGCCGGAGGCCGTTCCTCTCGTCTGGGCGGAGTGCCCAAATCCGGGTTGATGTACGACGGCGAAACCCTCCTTGTGCGTGCGATTGCAGCCGCGCAAGGAGCGGCTAAGACGGTGGTAGTGGGCCCGGACCCCGGAGGGCTGCCAGCAGGGGTCCTCGCCGTGAGGGAGGACCCGCCGTATTCGGGTCCGGCGTCGGCGATTGCCGCAGGGGTGGCAGCGCTGGCCGAAGGGCGTACCGGCAGGCCGTCACCGCTGACACTGATTCTGGCGTGCGACATGCCCCGCTCCGCCGTCGCGGTAGGTGTGCTCCGGCAAAACCTTGGCTTTTCCGCTGCTGCCGCCAACCCGGATTCCGGCAGCGACGGAGTGATGGCGGTGAGCCCGCAAGGCAGGAAACAGCCTCTGGCCGGGCTCTACCGGACGAATTCACTGCAACGCGCCGTCGACGAGGCCCGTTTGCGGGGCGGACTCAGCGACGCCTCCGTTTTCTCGCTCCTTGCTAGGCTTGACGTGAGGTTGGTTACCGTTCCTGCCGGGTCCACGGACGACGTGGACACGTGGGACGATGCCGCCGCATTAGGGGTGTCCAACCGGGAGCAGTAAAGGCCCGCATTGGTTGTGGCGTCCGCAACGGCAGGTGAATTTGGAGGCACTTCGTGAAAAGCCAGGACGAGACGCTGGAAGAGTGGTGCCGGGCGTTGCTTCAGGCCTTCGAACTGGAGAACGTCGAAGTGGACATCAACGAAGTGCTCGCCGTGGCCGGAGTAGCGGCCCACTCCATCGTGCGACCCGCTGCCCCGCTGACCACGTTCATTGCCGGTTTTGCCGCCGGCCTGGCATCGGGTTCCGGGCAGGCCAACGATGCCCATTCGATGCAGGCCGCCCTGGGCGTGGCCCGCACCGTGGCCAAGGACTACGCGGGCGAGCCGCCGGCAAACACTGGAGTTCCCAGCGCATGACAACGGGTCTTCCGGAGGCCGAAGGGGAAAGTCCCTCTGACCACTCCCAGCCCCGCACAGAGAAAGAATCGCCCGACGACGGCGTCGACACGCCTCCCCAGCACCTTGCCCACACCTGGCAAGAGGCCAGGCAGGCCTCCTTCAACTGCGCCAGCCCCATTCCGGCCGGGCCAGTCAGGCTAGCCGATGCCATTGGCAGGACATTGGCAACAGACATTGTGGCGCTGCAGGACATCCCCCACTACGCGTCCTCGGCTATGGACGGCTGGGCGGTGAATGGCACGGGACCGTGGATCCTCTCCGAACCGGGACAGCGATTGGCTCCCCATGAGGCCAGCCCCATTGTGACCGGGGGCCTTGTCCCGCCCGGCGCAAAAGCGGTGTTACGGAGTGAGAGCGGAGTTCTGACAACTGACGTGGACGGCCTTCCGGTCCTTGCTGTAGGCGGGAGCGCATGTCCAGGTGAGCCCCGGAATGGCCAGCACATCCGCAGGGCAGGGGAGGAGGCCATGAACGGGGAGACGCTTGTCCGGAGCGGCACGGTTTTGAACCCCGCCCACATTGCGCTTGCCGCCCTTGCCGGCCATGACACCGTCGAAGTTCTGGGCAAACCAGTGGTAAAGCTGCTCCTGACAGGCGCGGAGGTGGTCAGTGACGGCTTGCCTGCGCCGGGGCAGGTTCGGGATACGTTCGGACCGCAACTGGCCTCCGTCGTGGCCATGCTGGGGGGAATCTGCGCGTCCCAGGCCAGGATCGGGGACGGCTATGCCGATTGGCGCGCGGGCCTGGAAGACAGCGTTCCTGAACCGGACGGCGGCCTGCCTGCAGCGGAGAGCCTGCCGGCCCCGGAAAGCCTCCCGGCCGACGTCGTCATCACCACCGGAGGCACAGGACGCAGCGGCACCGACCATCTCCGGCAGGCAGTTGCCGACCTGGGCGGACGGCTCCTGATTGATGGAGTGGCCATGCGGCCCGGCCACCCGGTGGTGCTTGCCGAGTTGCCTGACGGCAGGTTCGTACTGGGGTTGCCGGGAAATCCGTTGGCAGCGATGCTGGCCCTGTCCACCGTGGGGGCACCCCTTCTGGCTGCCCTTGGACACCAGCCGATGCCGCCCGTCAGTGAAGTACCAAGCGGGACGACCATCGAGCCTGACCCCGGGCGGACCCGGCTGATGCCTTACCGGTTGCTCTATGGCATGGCGTCGCCGGCGAAGCATGCGGGACCGGGCATGATGCGCGGACTTGCCTCGGCTGACGGCGTGCTGGTGGTGCCGCCTCACGGGGTGCAACTCGGGGAGCTGGTTCCCGCTTTCGCCCTGCCCTGGGGATCAGGCGTTGCCGCCCCGGGATCCGGTGCCGACGCGGGAGCCGGGAAGACAGCGGGGAAAAAGCCCGGCAAAAGGACTGCAAGGAAAGGCGCAGCGGCGGATGGTCCTGTGGACTGGAGTGCACTCCTGGATTGACCGTTTTCCTTGTGAACAGCGCTCGTTTCCTTGTGAACAGCGCTCGCTGGCATAGCCCGCCCGCGCTTGCAATGATGGAGACATGAACGAAAGCCAGGGTTAACCCATGGGACGCATGAGCGTACGCCGCAAGATCCGCAAGTTCGTGATGGACGGCTCTCCGGGCGCAATCGACTTTCCGGTCCGGCACAAAGAGGACGTCCTGGCCGTCGAGGAGCCTCTGGAGATCAGGCTCGGAACTCTCTCCTTCTCCGTAACTATGAGGACACCGGGGAATGATTTTGACCTCGTGGCCGGATTCCTCGTCTCCGAGGGTGTCATCTGGGATCCGGATCAGCTCCTCTCCTTGAGGTTTTGCGCCGGCGAGGACGAGGACGGGGTGCAGACTTTCAACGTAGTGGAGGCACAGTTGCGGCCTGACGTAGCAGTTCCCGAAACCGGGAGGAACGTCTACACATCAAGTTCCTGCGGCATTTGCGGCACAGACTCAATCGAAGCCGTACGGAAATCGTCCCGGTTCAGCCCGGCGGCAGACGCCACGCCGATACCGCTCGCCACCCTCACTTCCCTTCCCGAGAGGCTTCGCGCGGCCCAGTCATTGTTTGACGCCACGGGGGGAGTCCATGCTGCAGGCCTCTTCCGGATACAGGAGGACGGCGAGGCTGAACTCCTCTGCCTCAGGGAAGACGTAGGGCGCCACAACGCTGTGGATAAAGTGGTGGGCTGGGCATTGCGGGAGCGGCTCCTGCCCCTCGCCGGCACCGTACTACAGGTCTCAGGACGGGCCTCCTTTGAGCTTGTCCAGAAGGCCTGGCTTGCGGGAATTCCGGCTCTGGCTGCGGTCAGCGCTCCGTCCAGCCTTGCTGTGGAACTGGCTGAAGCAAGCGGAATGACGCTGGTGGGTTTCAGCCGGGCAACCAGCCTTAACGTTTACGCGGGGGAGCACAGGATCACGGTTCCAACGCCGCTGGCAGGATAGGATCCGGGCTTGGTGTTACCCTTTCCGACAAGAAGATTTCATCCATCGAATGGAAACAGTCTTCTGCCAGGGAGGATGACTGGACCGCGCGAACGCTGATTGTGACGGCCCAGCCAGAGACTTTGCCAGCAGCTACCCGGATACGAGCCTAAAGAGGAATCACGTGCACGACGACCGCCGGATCACGGAAGTGCGTCTCGACCGCTTTATGCGCGAACGTATCAGTGCTGCCGTATATACCCGCACCACAGAACTGTCCCTGAGCAGCTGGGATGTTCCTGACGAGCCCGTTCCGGTCATGGAAGCCCTCCGGCAGGAGTTCCTGCCCCAGGAGCACGGAGCCCCCTGGGGAAAGCCGTGGAGTACAAAATGGCTTCGGCTGCAGGGTGAGGTGCCGGATTCCTGGGGTACGCTGCCGGACACAACGGTGGAAATCGTCGTCGACCTCGGATTCACCACGGAACTTCCCGGCTTCCAGTGTGAGGGGATCGCCTGGCGTCCCGACGGCACCATCATTAAGGCCATTTCGCCGCGGAACCAATACGTTCCGCTGAAGCTCCTGGGCAGTGGCATGGCGATTGATTTCTACGTGGAAGCCGCCGCCAACCCCGACGTGGCCCAGGGCTGGACTTTTGCGCCCTCTCCCTATGGCGACAAGGTAACCGCAGGAACTGAGCCCCAGTACAGGCTCGGCACCATCGCCATCGCTGAGTTGAACCAGACCGTTTGGGAGCTTCAGCAGGATGTCTGGACGCTCCATGGGCTGATGCACGAACTCCCGATGGAGCTTCCGCGCCGCCACGAGATTCTCCGGGCCCTTGAGCGGATGATGGACGTCATGGACCCCGAGGACATCGCCGGTACTGCTGCTGCGGGCCGTAAGGCGCTGGCCGCCGTTCTGGCCCGGCCGGCCTACGCGTCCTCCCACCGGCTCGTTGCTACAGGTCACGCCCACATCGATTCAGCCTGGCTGTGGCCCGTCCGGGAAACTATCCGCAAATGCGCCAGGACGTTCTCAAATGTTGTGGCGCTGATGGACGAATACCCTGACTTTGTGTTCTCCTGCTCGTCGGCCCAGCAAATGGCCTGGATAAAAGAGTATTACCCCGAGCTTTTCGGCCGTATCCGGGAGAAAGTCGCGTCCGGACAGTTCGTCCCCGTTGGGGGAATGTGGGTCGAATCGGACACAAACATGCCCGGCGGAGAGGCCATGGCGCGCCAGTTCATTGAGGGCAAGAGCTTCTTTTTGAAGGAGTTCGGCGTGGACTCCCAGGAGGCATGGCTTCCTGATTCGTTCGGCTACTCGGCTGCCCTTCCGCAGATCGTGAAAGCGGCCGGAAGCCGGTGGTTCCTGACGCAGAAGATTTCCTGGAACCAGGTGAACAGGATGCCGCACCACACGTTCCAGTGGGAAGGAATCGACGGTACCCGCCTCTTTACGCACTTCCCGCCGGTTGACACCTACAACTCGGAACTGAGTGGGCGGGACCTTGCCCATGCCGAACGGAACTACCGGGACCACGGGCGCGGCACCGTTTCCCTCGTTCCCTTCGGTTATGGCGACGGCGGAGGCGGACCGACGCGTGAAATGGTCGCAGCGGCTCACCGGACGGCTGATCTGGAGGGCTCGCCGCGGGTCCGCATCGGGACCCCCCAAAGCTTTTTTGCCGAAGCCGAAGCAGAGTACAGCCCCTTGCCCGTCTGGATGGGCGAAATGTACCTGGAGCTGCATCGGGGCACCTACACCAGCCAGGCCAAGACCAAACTGGGCAACCGCCGCAGCGAGCATTTGCTGAGGGAAGCGGAGTTGTGGTGTGCAACCGCCGCCGTGCGCACCGGCGGCGGCTTTGACTATCCCCAGGCCGAACTGAAACGGCTCTGGCAGTTGGTTCTTTTGCACCAGTTTCACGACATCCTGCCCGGCAGTTCGATCGCCTGGGTCCATCAGGATGCCGAGCGGAACTACGCGGCCGTCATGGAAAGCCTCGACGCCATCATCGGAGATGCAGCTGCTGCCCTGCTGGGGGAAGGCGATCAAAAGTTCCTCCTGAATGCCGCGCCTCATGAACGCAATGGGGTCCCGGCGCTCGCCGCAGCGGAACCAGTGCGCTCAGAGACTCCGGTGACAGTGACGGAAAAAGCAGGAGGGTACGTCCTGGATAACGGCGTCATCCGAGCGGTAGTGGATGGCAACGGACTCCTGACCTCACTCATGGATTACTCGAGCGGACGCGAAGCGATAGCACCCGGCCAGTTCGGCAACCATCTGGAACTCCACCGCGATACTCCCAACGAATGGGATGCCTGGGACATCGATGAGTTCTACCGGCGCAACGTCACCTCACTGCAGGAGGCGCGGTCTGTGACGCTCGAACGAGGCGGCTGGGACGCCGTCGTCGTCGTGGAGCGGCTGGCCGGCTCATCAGCGGTGACCCAGCGGATCTCCCTGGAGGCGGGAGCCGACTCCCTGACCATTTCAACTGCCGTTGACTGGCAGGAGAGCCAAAAGCTGCTTAAGCTCGGATTCGCGCTGGATGTGCGGGCCGACCGCTCTGCGTCCGAGACGCAGTTCGGCCATGTGTTCCGTCCGACCCACCTCAACACATCGTGGGAGACCGCCAAATTCGAAATCTGCGCCCACCGGTGGATCCACGTGGCCGAACCCGGTTACGGCGTGGCGATCTCGAATTCCTCCACGTACGGCCATGACGTGACCCGGAGTGTAAGGAACGACGGCGGCACCACCACCACCGTTCGCCTCTCGCTGCTCCGGGCTGCGAAGTTTCCTGATCCTGCAGCCGACCGGGGGGTGCATGAGCTCACAGTCAGCATCCGTCCGGGAGCGACGATAGCGGACGCAGTCGAAGAGGGCTACCGCACGAACTTGGCCCCGCGGATCGTCAGGGGCGGGCAGCCTGTGGAGGCGTTGTTTTCGGTCTTCAACCAGGCGCTGGTAATTGAGGCCGTCAAACTCGCAGAAGACGGCTCCGGGGATGTGATTGTCAGGCTCTATGAATCACTGGGGGAACGGTCCGCTGGCCTGATTACAGCCAACTTCCCGGTTGCGTCGGTGCACTCCGTTGACCTGCTGGAACGTCCGGTTGATGCCCCTGGCGTCAGCGCCGGCAATGATTCTGCTGAGTTGACACTGCGGCCGTTCCAGTTGGTGACGCTGAGGTTCGTGCGGTAGCGGACGCTCTCTACCTCGACGAGGCGGTTAAATAGGCTGAGTGGGGGCGGTCCCCAACAGCCCGCCACCACTCATCCCCCCAACATTGCTTACACCGAGCGGGCATCGAGCACATTATCCCTACCCCCGACGCCGCTACAAGGTGTTCACACATTCATGATTCTCTCATGTTCTAATGATTTTGTGAAAGTCCCTGTAATTACTTTTCGGTAAATGACCTCAGTGACGGCTTGGTCCGCCTCAGCAGGACCCTGCCGATCCAAATGCTGGCCAGTCCGGCCATGAGGGCCAGGACGGCCGTGTAGTTGATGACCGGCTGGAGGAATCCAAGGGAGGCCGGGATGACGGGGAACAGCATGCCCAGCATCAGTGCAACGAATCCAAGGGACAGCAGGGCCGCCCCGAAGCGAACGGCGCCCGGGAGTGACTGGGTCACAGCCCTAAGCGTCACTGGCAACAGGCATGCCGCTACATACGCCGGATAGAGCCGACCGGCAGCAGCGTAAAGCCCGATAAGCAGGCCGTTTTCCGGGCTCCTGCCGGGAAGGGCTGCCAGTCCGGTAGAGGAACCGGCTGTGTCTGCGAGGAGAAAAAGAACAACGGTGGCAAGCATGATGAGGCCAAGAACGCCCGCACCAACAGGCCCGGTAAGGCGGCGCAGGGCCCGGGAGTCATCGAATGCCTTGGCCGCGCCCCGTCCAGCAAGAAAGACGGTCACATAGATGATGAACCGGAGAACCAGGTTGGCGTAGTTTTCGGAACCCAGCCAGAAATCCACGGCCATGTACGGCTCGTCGATGCTCAGGAGGATCGCCAGCGTAGCAAGGACAAAGATGGCGAACAGGGAGCGGTTACGGCCACGGAGGGCGCTGGGTATCCGGGCCAGAGCCAGAGCACTACATACCGCCAGCGTGGACCACTGCAGGATTTCGATCATCCGAGGTTCTCCCAAATTTTTTCTGTTCGCTCATGGTCCTGTTCCTGGCGGCGCAGTGTCCTGCCGATGGCTTGCAGCCGGTCTCCCGCCAAGGAAGCGAGTTCCCCGTCAGACAAACCGGCCAAAGCGCGTTGCCGTGCTTCAGGGGCCCACCCTGCCTCCTCTTCGGTGATGAGGCCGGTTGCGACCAAACCGCTCGTTGGAGCCACACCCGCTGCCACGGCAGTTGCAATTGCCAGCTCCGGGGTCAGCCGGTTGGCTGTCAGCTGGGCAGAATAATTTTGGGGGGCGATACCTGTAGCGGCTGAGACCCGGTGCCTCAACTCGCCGTCGTCGATTGCGTCCACCCAGTTCCTCACCGAGGTTGCGTGAGGTGCGGGGATGAGCGGCGGCTGTGGCACCGGCGGCGATCCCGGATCGTCCGGGATCGAACGTGCAATTACCGCATGCAGCAGATCAGTCGTGGCGATCTGGCTGACCAGCTCCTCCGGCCTCGGTGGTGATTGTTCCTTGCGCAGGTCTGCGAACGTGTCAAAGACGGCAAGTGCAGTCACGGGGTTGATGCCGACGGCGCGGCTGACGCTGACGAGGGTTGATTCGGCCACTTTGCCACGAACCAGTTGCTGCGCCAAGGTGGTGCGCTTGATGCCCGATAGGCGGCTGATATCGGCCATGCTCGCCGATGGTGCAACTCCTTGGAGCCATCGTTGGAAAGCCTTGGCGGGGACTGGCATGGACGGCTTCCTGCATTGGGAGGAGTGCCCGGCTTTGCGCCGGCGGGATGTATCAACTATGCTAGATGGTCGAACCCGTTGGTCCGTACACCCCCCAAGTCCGGATCAACGGGTTCTTCTACGTCCGGATGTTTTTCCGCTGTTTGGCGCGGTGAGAGGATGGACCAATGACTGCAACCCTTGTTGCCAAAGACCTTTCCGGCGGTCACGATCACCGCACTCTTTTCTCAAACCTTTCCCTCACAGTGTCACCGGGCGATGTTGTAGGAGTAGTTGGAGCCAACGGAGCCGGAAAATCAACGTTGCTTCGCCTTCTGGCCGGTGTGGATCAGCCGCAGGACGGCACCGTCAGCCTGGCGCCGTCGGATGCCTTTGTGGGCTGGCTGCCTCAGGAGCATGAACGGATCGCCGGCGAGACCGTCGGCGGCTACATTGCACGCCGTACGGGTTGCGCGCAGGCCACTGCCGCCATGGAGTCGACGGCCGAAGCCCTGGGATCCGGAGCGCCGGGATCCGAGGATGCCTACTCGCTGGCCTTTGACCGGTGGATGGCTTCGGGGGCAGCGGACCTGGAGGAGCGTATCGCTCCGGTCCTGGCCGATCTCGGCCTCGAAACCGGCACCGATGCCCTTATGACGGGTCTCTCCGGCGGCCAGGCAGCACGGGTGGCACTGGCTGCTCTGCTGCTCAGCCGTTTCGACGTCGTCCTCCTTGACGAGCCCACCAACGACCTGGACCTTCAGGGACTGGCAAAGCTTGAGGCGTTTGTGCAGGGCCTTCGTGGCGGTGTGGTCCTGGTCTCCCACGACCGTGAATTCCTGGCCCGTTGTGTCACCACCATCGTCGAGCTGGACCTTGCCCAGAATTCCGTTTCCGTCTACGACGGCGGCTATGAGGCATTCCTTGAGGAGCGCGCCGTCGCAAGGCGGCACGCCCGGGAGCGCTATGAGGAGTTTGAGTCCACCAAAGCCGACCTGGTGTCGCGCGCCCGTACGCAACGGGAGTGGAGCTCCCAGGGTGTCCGGAACGCCATGAAGAAAAGCCCGGACAATGACAAGATCAGGCGCGCAGCCAGCACCGAATCATCGGAAAAGCAGGCCCAGAAAGTGCGCCAAATGGAATCGCGCATCGCCAGGCTGGATGAAGTGGAGGAGCCCCGCAAGGAATGGCAGCTCCAGTTCAGCATCGGGCAGGCTCCCCGCTCCAGCTCCGTAGTGGCTACGCTGCGGGACGCTGTGGTGCGGCAGGGGGAGTTCACCTTGGGTCCCGTGAACCTGCAGCTCAATGCGGGGGAGCGGATCGGGATAACCGGCCCGAACGGCGCCGGAAAGTCCACCCTTTTGAGGCTCCTGCTGGGGTCGCAGCAACCCGTTGAGGGTACAGCGTCAATGGGTGCCTCGGTGGCCATCGGTGAGATTGACCAGGCCCGTGGCCTCCTTGCCGGAAACCTGACGCTCTCCTCCGCAGTGGAGGCTGTGCTTACTGACATGACGCAGGCCGAGGTCCGAACACTGTTGGCCAAGTTCGGGCTGAAAGCGGATCATACGTCCAGGCCTGTCGACTCACTGTCCCCTGGCGAGCGGACCAGGGCTGCGCTCGCCCTGCTCCAGGCGCGGGGAGTCAATCTGCTGGTCCTTGACGAACCCACCAACCACTTGGATCTTCCCGCCATCGAGCAGTTGGAGGAGGCCCTGGAAAGCTACGACGGGGCTCTTCTGCTGGTCACCCACGACAGGCGCCTGCTCGAAAATGTCCGTCTCGATGTCAGATGGCACGTCCTCGCCGGAACGGTCACGGAATCGTCCGGGAGCGGTTTTGTTGAAAGCGCGAAAGACCGTTCCGCCGCTAGGACCGGGCGTAACCGATGAGCATGGACGGGGTGGCCTGGAGCTCCCTCTACAAGATCAGCCGGGCCTCAGGCGGCTCCAGATCGTTCTCCAAGGAGACGCTTAAGCGGGTCTTCGGCTTTGCCCTCCCGCACCGTCGGAAGCTGTTTGTCTTCGTGCTGCTTTCGATCGTCATGGCGGTCCTGGCTGTGGCGACTCCGCTCCTTGCGGGCCAGGTGGTGGATGCGATCATCGCTGGAGTTGAGGCTTCAGTAGTGATCTGGCTCGCTGTGCTGATTGCCGCCGTCGCGGTGGCGGAAGCGGGCATCGGCCTGCTGACACGCTGGCTCTCCTCCACCATTGGCGAGGGCGTGATCGTTGACCTTCGCACTAGGGTGTTTGACCACGTCCAGAAAATGCCCATAGCGTTTTTCACCAGGACGCGGACCGGGGCGCTGGTGAGCCGGCTCAACAACGATGTGATCGGGGCGCAGGCGGCCTTCGCCGGAACCCTCTCGGGGGTGGTCAGCAACGTGGTGGCGCTTCTGCTGACCCTCGTAGTGATGCTGGAGAAATCCTGGCTGGTGACAGTGCTGGCCATGGTCCTGCTGCCTATCTTCCTCATCCCGGCCCGCCGGATGGGGTCGAAGCTGGCGGACCTTCGACGCGAAGCCGCCGAGCACAATGCGGCCATGGGCACGCAGATGACCGAACGGTTCTCGGCTCCCGGTGCCACCCTCGTGAAGCTCTTCGGGCGCCCGGATGAAGAATCCCGGGAATTCGCGGTCCGCGCCGGCCGGGTCAGGGATATCGGCGTCCGCACAGCCATGCTTCAGTTCACGTTCGTGACCGCACTGACACTCGTCTCCGCCTTGGCGCTCGCTTTGGTGTACGGGCTGGGTGGCTGGCTGGCGCTCGGCGGCCAGCTGGCCGCGGGCGACGTCGTGGTGCTGGCATTGCTGCTGACACGGCTTTACGCGCCCCTGACCGCCCTTTCCAATGCGCGCGTCGAGATCATGAGTGCACTGGTCAGCTTCGAACGCGTGTTTGAAATACTGGACCTCAAGCCCCTCATCCAGCAGAAACCCGACGCCGTCGAGGTACCACCGGGACCGGTGGCCGTGGAGTTCGACGACGTCCGCTTCGCCTACCCATCCGCGGACAAAGTATCGCTGGCTTCCCTCGAGGACGTGTCCACCCTGGACACCCGGGGTGGGGAGGAAGTGCTGCACGGCATCAACTTCCGGGTGGAGCCTGGCCAGACAGTAGCACTCGTAGGATCTTCGGGAGCAGGTAAGTCCACCATCGCCCAGCTGCTCGCCAGGCTGTACGACGTCGATTCCGGCGCCGTGCGCCTCGGTGGCACCCTGCCCGGCACCGGAGTAGACGTCCGCGACGTCACTTTCGACTCGATGCGGGCGACATTGGGAATGGTGACCCAGGACGGGCACCTTTTCCACGAAAGCATCGCCTCCAACCTACGCCTTGCCCGGCCCGAGGCCACAGAAGACGACATGTGGGACGTGCTGCGCCGGGCGCGGCTGGAGTACATGATCAGGTCCCTCCCGGACGGACTGGACACGGTTGTGGGGGAGCGCGGATACCGGCTCTCCGGCGGCGAACGGCAGCGTCTGACCATTGCCCGCCTGCTCATTGCACAGCCGCGGGTGGTGATTTTGGATGAGGCTACAGCTGCCTTGGACTCCACCAACGAGGCAGCAGTCCAGGCTGCGTTGGGGGCTGCGCTGGAGGGGCGCACCGCCGTCGTGATTGCCCACCGCCTGTCCACCATCCGTGCAGCGGACATGATTCTTGTTGTGGAGGAAGGCCGAATCGTGGAACGCGGGACGCATACCGAGTTGCTTTCAGCCGATGGCCGCTATGCCGAGCTCTATCACACGCAGTTCGCAGAGGCCCACGCCGTTGCCGAAGAGGCCGTTCCCGAGCTCTAGGTTGTCCCGGACAGGGCCGGCAGGATGTGGTCTGTGAGCAGCGGAGCCAGATCCCGCGGAAGCTCGGCGGTGAGATCCAGCCAGCGGATCTCAGCAATTTCTGCTGAGGGGTGGGCCGACCAGACGCCGGGAGCGGTGTACACAGTAGCCTCGATGTCCGTGGCGGCCTCATTCGCAGCCGCTGCGATCCAGACCCCCATGAGCCGAAGATGCTCCGGCGGGACGGCGATCCCTACCTCCTCGAGGAGCTCACGGGAAGCAGCCTGCGCCGCAGTTTCGCCCTGTTCAGGCTTGCCGCCGGGATGCATGAACTTGTCGGTGCCCCGCTTGCGGACCGTGAGCAGGCGCCCGGCGTCGTCGAAGACACAGACGGCGGAAACCACGATGCGCGGTGTCATCGCCCGCCTCCGGCGCCTGGCACGACGGCGCGGCGCAGCACCGATTCCAGCAAGAGGTTCTTCGCGGGACCGCTGACGTCCCAGCTGTAGCGGTATTCGTCCCGGCTGACCAGCGAGTATTTCACTCGATAGGTATCGGGATCGCACCAATGGAGTTCGGAGTCATCAGCGGGGAGGAAACTCATCCGGTGGAAGGGGCGTCCGTCCGGAAAGAAAACGTCAAGGGTGTCGGGCCTGTCAGAGGTGTGCAGAACATACTCACGTTGCGCAGGGCCGGTGAAGGGTTCGCCGCCAGGAGCTGCCCAGTGCACCGTTCCTTCTTCGCGAAAGCGGAGGGCGCCGTCGTCCGTTTCACTAAAAATGGCGACGCCGGTGAACGTACCGCGGGTGTCCGCGGACCGATCCCACAGGGTACGGTCCACCGACCAAGAGCCAACAAGATACGCGCGCAGGTCTACAGCGGAAGCGGCGTCCGGCGTGTGCGAATTCAAGTGCCCTCGATTGGAATCGAACCAACGACACCGGCTTTAGGAGAGCCGTGCTCTATCCACTGAGCTACGAGGGCGGGCGTCCGAACCGGCCGGCACGAGGCCATCCTGTTCGGGCACGGTTACAAGCATACAAGGTGCTGGCGCGTACTACGCTCTTGGCATGAGTTCTGCCCCGTTGCCAGCCACCGCCCTTGTCTATATTCCTGATACAGCCTCGACGCGGACGTACATCGGAGCCTGGTCCGTTCTCAGTGTTCTTCAGTATTTTGCGGCTGAATCGGCCGTCATCGGTGCCTGGGCAGGCCCGCAGCCGTATGACCGCCGAACGGGTTTTATCAGCGATCTGGGCGCGGTGACCTGCGGAATCTTCGATGGTCGGGCTGTGTGCTCTCCGCTGCACCTCCTCATGAACGCTTCATTCTTTGTCCAAGGGCTTGGCATTCTGCTGGGCGCGCTGCTGCTCAGTTCAGGATTGCTGTGCGTTGCAGCCAGGCCGGGCGTGCGAGCACTGCCGGGCGAGAAACCCTGGCATGCAGCCATAGTGGTCCGGCTCTTCATGGCGACAGCGGGGGCCGGAACAATGCTGGTGGGGCTGGTTCCGGAGGACGTTGGATCTCCGCTGCATTTTGCCGGGGCGCTGATGTTTTTCATCGCGGGTGCCTTGGGACTGGCTACCCTTGGTGCCATCTGGGTCAACAAGACACCGCTGGCATGGTTCATCCTCGGCTGCGGAGTGGTGTCCCTGTCTGCCCTCGTGGTGGGTGGCATCACCCGGATGGACGTCCCGGAGCCAGGTACCCTGGAGCGGCTGATGGGCTATCCGGTGACCACTGGCATTGCAGCGGCGGGCTTGGTGATCGCCCAGCGGGTCCACAAAGAGCGCAAGATCCGGAAAGCAGCGCGGATCCAGGCTCAGTAAGCGGGGACCCTTCTATCGGTGTTTCCGGGGCTTCCGTCCCAGGAAAGACGCAACCGCGCCGCCCAGCAGGCTCAGCAAAAAGAGCACCCAGCCGGCAACGGTGAGCGTGGAGGCAAGCGCAACAGCACCGGCGTCGGGCGTTGACATCGCCATCATGGAATCGATGGCCGCATTGCCCCACAAACGGACAGCGACGAAGAGAAGGGGGATGGCCCAGAGAGCCCAGCGGAGCGGCTTTCGGGCAACGTTCGTGCCGATCAGCAGGAGCCAGGTAAAGCCGAAAATGAGGGGAAACAGGATTCCAGCCGTCTTGTGCAGGTAGTTGAGCTGTCCCACGGCATCCGCATCCATGGCTTGGCGCAACTGCTCGACGTACGAGGCATCAAAGCCGCCGAACAGGGAATCCGGCATAGCCAGCCCGCCCGAAAGCTGGGTCAGCTGATCGAGGGTAAGCAGGTGCAGATACCAAAAGAGGAAGAGGCTGGCTACCAAACCGGCAATAAGGATCAGATTGCTGTTGTTCTGCGCCTTCTGGGGGCTACGCGCCGTGCTTGGGTTGATCACAGCAGGAAGATGGTGCTGAGGGATCTCAGCCTTGGTTCCATGCTTTTTGATCCGCTGTGCGGGTGTTTTGGCCATGGCTCCATTATTGCCCGTGCCGATAGGCTGGGACGCGTGACCGAACTTGGAAGACACAAACTTGGCAAGCACAGCGCCGCGGAACTTTCCGCGTCCATGGACGACTACCAGCTGGCAGAAGCACTGGTCAGGGAAGCCGGAACCCTCGCCCTGATGATGCGCCAGGGAGGGCTGGAAGGCCAGCGTAAAACGTCGATTTCCGACGTCGTCACGGCAGCAGACCACGCAGCTGAAGCCTACGTGCTGGAGCAGCTGCAGCGCTGCCGCCCCGAGGACGGAATCCTGGGGGAGGAGGGTACTTCAATCGCCGGGAGCAGCGGACGGACCTGGGTGATCGACCCCGTGGACGGCACTTACAACTTCCTCCACGGTTCGACGTATTGGTGCTCCGCTATCGCTTTGAAAGACGCGTCCGGGGTGGTGCTGGGCGCGATCTTCCAGCCGGAGGAGGACAAACTGTGGCTTGGCGGGCTTGCCCGGACCGCAACGTTGAACGGTGAACGCCTTTCCACCTTTCATTCCAACGGCGCAGGGCGCTCCGGCACTCCCTTGGCGGAACTTGGCGCAGCCACGTACATCCACCCCGGCTGGCTGGCGGACCCCATGTGCGCGATGCCGTGGCACGCTGCTGCCACGTCCGCTGCCGCCCTTCGAATGCTCGGCTCCGGCTCCTGCGACCTGGGCCGCGTGGCTGACGGGCAACTGGGGTGCTGGTTCCAGCACAGCTGCCCCGAGTGGGACTGGCTCCCGGGGAAAGCGATCGTCCGGGCCGCTGGCGGCTCCGCGGATACGGTTCGGGTCAACGGGCTGGACTGGTTTATGGCCGGAGGGCAGACGGCTGTCCGCGAGCTCCGTGAGGCGTTGTTGTCCGGTTCGGTCGGATAAGAACCCCGGTCTGAGATCAGAGCCGGGAACCGGAGCCTGAACTGGAGTGATTCGGGCCTGGATTGCCTGTGCGAACTTGCTGTCGGCCCCACCGCCTAGACTTGTACCCATCATGGATATGTTGTTTGACCCGTACGCGGACGGTCCTTTCAAAGCTGCCTCCCATCCGGCTGCACTGACTAAAGTGCGCGCCGGCAGCGGTGGCTCGGCGCCTGAAAATGGCGGCGGCAATGAACCTGAAACGGACAGCGGAAGCCACCTTTCAACGGAGAAAACCTCACGGGAGGGCAGGCCCAGGAACCCTGACGCCGCCGAACTTCTCCACGGGCTCAACCCGCAGCAGGAAGAGGCTGTTAAGCACTCGGGCAGTGCCCTTTTGATCGTTGCGGGCGCGGGCTCCGGCAAGACACGCGTTCTCAGCAACCGGATCGCCTACCTTATCGCCACCCGCCGTGCCCATCACGGGGAGATCCTGGCCATTACCTTCACCAACAAGGCGGCCGCGGAAATGCGTGAACGCATTGAGGCGTTGGTGGGCGGCAGGGCCAAGACCATGTGGATTTCCACCTTCCACTCCTCCTGTGTGCGGATTTTGCGCCGTGAAGCACCCAACGTCGGCCTGAAATCCAACTTCTCCATCTACGACTCCGCCGACTCGCTCCGGCTCATCACCCTGGTGTCCAAAGGGCTGGACCTGGATCCCAAGCGCTTCGCTCCCAAGGCCATCCAGCACAAGATCTCCGCCCTCAAGAATGAGCTCATCGACGCTGACTCCTACGCGTCCAGCGCCAACTACAACGACCCCTTCGAACAGGCCGTTGCGGAGGTATTCAAGGGCTATACGCAACGTCTGCGCCAGGCGAACGCCATGGACTTCGACGACCTCATTGCCGAGACCGTTTACATGTTCCGCGCCTTCCCGGCGTTAGCCGAGTCATACCGGCGGCGATTCCGGCATGTCCTGGTGGACGAATACCAGGACACGAACCACGCCCAGTATGCCTTGGTGAGGGAAATCGTGGGAGAGGGAGAAGGGGCAGCCGAGCTCACCGTGGTGGGTGATTCCGACCAGTCCATTTATGCCTTCCGCGGCGCGGATATCCGCAACATCGTCGAGTTTGAGAACGATTACCCGGATGCCCGCACCATCAAGCTGGAACAGAACTACCGCTCCACCCAGAACATCCTCAATGCCGCGAACTCGGTCATTTCCCGCAATCCCAACAGGCCTGAGAAGAGGCTTTGGACGGCAGAGGGCGACGGCGAGAAGATCATCGGCTACGTGGGTGAGAACGAACACGACGAAGCCCAGTTCATCGCCAAGGAAATCGACCGTCTGCAGGACGAGGACAACCTCCGTCCCGGCGACGTCGCCATTTTCTACCGCACCAACGCGCAGTCCCGCTCCATAGAAGATGTTCTGGTCCGGGTCGGGCTGCCCTACAAGGTGGTCGGCGGCACCCGGTTCTACGAACGCAAGGAAATCAAGGACGCGCTCGCTTACCTGCGGGTCCTGGTTAACCCGGACGACGACGTCAACCTTCGCCGTGTGCTCAACGAACCCAAGCGCGGTATCGGCGACCGCGCCGAGGGTGCAGTGGCAGCGCTGGCCACGCGCGAACGGATGTCCTTCATGGCTGCGGCCAGGCGCGCCGAGGAAGCCCCGGGCATGGCCACACGGTCCGTTAACGCAGTGCTTGGGTTCGTGAAACTGCTCGATGACCTCTCAGTAGTTGCAGCAGGTTCCGGCGCCGCCGCAGCCCTGGAAGCTGTCCTCGAGCAGACCGGTTACCTGGCCGGACTGCGTTCCAGCACTGACCCGCAGGACGAGTCCCGCGTGGAGAACCTCGCGGAACTGGTCGCCGTCGTACGGGAATATGAACGTGACAACCCCGAAGGTTCCCTCGAGGCATTTCTGGAGCAGGTTTCGCTGGTTGCCGACGCTGACCAGATTCCCGACGCTCCGGGAGCCGACATCGACGCCGCCGTGGCCGAAGCAAAGCGGCTTGGGGTGGTTACATTGATGACCCTTCACACCGCAAAGGGATTGGAGTTCCCGGTGGTTTTCCTCACCGGTATGGAACACGGGCTGTTCCCGCACCAGCGCTCCGCCACTGATCCCAAGGAACTTGCCGAGGAGCGCAGGCTGGCGTACGTAGGCCTGACCCGGGCCCGGAAGCGCCTGTACGTGACCCGTTCGGAGGTCCGCAGCATGTGGGGCCAGAGCCAGTACAACCCGGCCAGCCAGTTCATCGAGGAAATCCCGGCCGAACTCGTGGAATGGCGACGGGAAGGTTCCATCCGCCAGTCCGGAGGCTGGGGGAGCGGTGCCCCCATCGGTTCCAGCCGCTACGGTGGATCATTCTGGGGAGCGGGGACATCGCGGGGTGCGGCAGCCAGCCCAACTGCCGGCTTCAACGCCGACGTTCCGGCCGCCGTCGCCAAGAACAGGGTGCAACCCCAAAAGGAAGTTGTTGCCGTCAGCGTCGGGGACAAAGTCAATCACACGAGTTTCGGCAACGGAACGGTGCTCGCCGTGGAAGGCGCCGGGGACAAGACCGTAGCGAAGGTGAAGTTCGACGTGGGTGAGAAGCGGCTCCTGCTGCGGTACGCGCCCCTGACCAAGCTGGACGCCTGACCGTCTTTCCAAGGGCATTGTGGGGGAGTGCCAACAGGCATACAGTCAGCTGAGGAACGCTAGGGGGCAATGGTGTGAAGATTCTGCTGGCCAGCCAGGCAATCGCGGGGCACTTCAATCCCATGACGGGAATCGCCAAACGCCTGAAAGACGGCGGGCACGACGTCGGCTTTTACACTGGCAAAGTGTTCGCGGGGAAGCTGGCTGACCTCGGCGTCCGGCACTTCCCTTTTGACCGGGCCATTGAGCACACGGCTGACAACCTTAATGAGCTTTATCCGCAGCGGGCCAAGCTCAAAGGACCGGCAGCCATCCGCTTCGACGCAGAGCGGATCTTTGCCAGCAACGCTTCGAGATTCTTTGAGGATATCCGGGACGTCCAGAAGGAATTTCCATTCGATACCGTCGTCATGGACGGTTCCATGTTCATCCAGCGGCTCGTCGGCACCTTGCTGGGCAAGCCTGTCGTCAGCTTCGTCGCGGTGGGAAACATGGAAAGCGACCCACTCGTCCCTCCTCTGTTTTTCGGCTTCTCACCCGCAAAAACACTTCCCCAGAAAATGCTTCAGGCCGCCGCAAGACTCGCGTCAACCCAAATCGTCCTCCGGCCCGCGTGGATAAGTTATGTCCGGCAGCTGAAACACTACGGGCTCTCAAGCCGTAAAGGACTTTTAGCCGACGAGACATACCGATGGTCTGATGCCGTGATTCAAACCGGAACTGCTTCCCTTGATTTCCCCCGCAGAAACGTCAATCCCAAAGTCCGGTACGTCGGTGCGCTTCTGCCCTACGGGGTGGCGGGGGATGGTTCCGAAGCAACCATCCCCGCTGGGCGCTACGCCCATACCGCCGTGGCAACGCAGGGAACCGTGGACAACAAGGACCCCAATAAGCTGATGATTCCTGCGATAGAGGCGCTGAAGGACCGGGACGTCGTGATTGTTGTGGCCACCGGAGGCGTGGGAACAGCGGAGCTCAGGCAACGCTATCCGCTGAGCAATGTGGTGGTGGAAGACTTCGTTGATTTCGACCAGATCTTTCCGTTAGCTGACGTCTTTATCACCAATGGGGGCTTTGGGGGAGTGCTGCTGAGTCTGTCCCATGGTGTGCCGGTGGTGGCTGCCGGGATCAACGAGGGCAAGAGCGACGTCAACGCGAGGTTGGAGTACGCGGGGGCGGGTATCAACCTGAAGACTGAGTCTCCCACTCCGTCGGCGATAGCAAAAGCGGTAGATGCCATACTCACCGACTCGGGGTGGAAGTCCCGTGCCCGCGCCATTCAGGAGCAGTTCGAGGCAGAGGACGGGGCTGGTGGGGCTGTAGAGGTCATCGAAGAAGTTGTCCGCTCAGCCGGCAAGGCCAGTTCACCGCACCCCTAGTCCTCTCTCCATCAACAGGCACAGTCTGCTCACGGGCATAATGGGTGCCATGCGACGGACGTTTTTGGGGATACTGGCCGCCTTCCTGCTCTTGGCTGCCACCGGCTGCAGCTTTCAGGAGAAGGATCCGAACTACGTCCCCCCGCCGCCACTGACTGCCCTTGAACAACTGAAACAGGCTCCGCTGGCAGACCCTGCACCCTTTTCCTCGGGCGGGGACGCCGTCAGTTTCATCACTGCTGACGGGAACGCCGCGTGCTCCCTGACCTCTGCGAAGGGGGAACACATCAATCTGCCCTATGAGCAGAACGGCTACGGTGACAGCGCCAACAACAAGTTCCCCACCGTGCCCGTAGCCCATTGCGAACTGGCTGTTTATCCCAAACCTGAGCCAGCTGACGTGAAGGATGACTGCGCCGGTACGGGAGTGGGATACCTGGGCGGGGTTGCATTGCTCACACCGGAGAAGGCAGGGTACGGCGAGTGCCGCTCCGGCGTGACCCAGCTGGAATCCGAAGCCGGCCCCAAGGGCACAGGAAGCGGCCCGATCTCACAGCTTCCTGTTCTGGCTGACGGCCAGAATATTGAGCGCAACGGTTTGCGCTGCTCTGCCTACAACGGCGGTGTTGCCTGCGGTAACGTCTCCGCAGGGGTCGCTTTCTTCGTTTCGCGGGACCGTTACGAACTTATTTTTGACAGCGGTAAAACAGCTTCACCAAGCCCCTCGGAAGCCGGAAAAACGCCGTAATCCCGCACTTTTTCTACGTTCCATAGAATAGTGTCCTTACTCACTTAACCGGTACTCTGGAACGGGCTGGTCCCCGCGAAGGACTAGAGTTCCGGAAGGAGCACTGCGCCGTGTGGCTCGTTTCCAAGCTTGTCCCAGGGTGCTTTCAATCCGCAGCCCGGTAACCGCGAGTACGTGGGGTCCGGCTGTACAGAAACTACTTCGACGTAGAAGGACACTAAACCGTGGACCTGTTTGAATATCAGGCGCGCGATATGTTCGAGGCGCACGGTGTACCCGTGCTTGCTGGCATCGTGGCGCACACCCCTGAAGAAGCAAAGGCAGCTGCCGAGAAAATCGGTGGCGTAACTGTTGTTAAAGCACAGGTTAAGGCCGGTGGCCGCGGTAAGGCCGGCGGCGTCAAGGTTGCCAAGTCCGCCGATGAGGCGTTTGAGCACTCCACCAACATCCTGGGCATGGACATCAAGGGCCACACCGTCAACAAGGTGATGATCGCCCAGGGTGCTGACATAGCCGAGGAGTACTACTTCTCCGTCCTGCTGGACCGGGCCAACCGCAACTACCTGGCCATGTGCTCGGTTGAAGGCGGCATGGAAATTGAGCAGCTCGCCGTCGAACGTCCCGAGGCCCTCGCCAAGATCTCGATCGATCCCTCCGTCGGAATCGACCAGGCCAAGGCTGACGAAATCGTTGCTGCAGCAGGCTTCGCTGAGGAATTGCGCGGCAAAGTCGCCGCCGTCATCCTGAAGCTCTGGGATGTCTTCAAGAAGGAAGACGCCACCCTGGTGGAGGTCAACCCGCTGGTCAAGACCGGAGCGGGCGAGATCGTTGCCCTGGACGGCAAGGTGTCCCTGGACGAAAACGCCGGGTTCCGCCACGCAAAGCACGCCCTCCTTGAGGACAAGGAAGACACCGATCCTCTTGAGGCCAAGGCCAAAGAGCAGGACCTGAACTACGTCAAGCTGGACGGCGAAGTTGGCATCATCGGCAACGGTGCAGGCCTGGTGATGTCCACTCTGGACGTCGTAGCTTACGCCGGTGAAAACCACGGCAACGTCAAGCCCGCCAACTTCCTGGACATCGGCGGCGGAGCTTCCGCTGAGGTCATGGCTGCAGGCCTTGACGTCATCCTGGGCGACGAGCAGGTCAAGTCCGTGTTCGTGAACGTCTTCGGTGGTATCACAGCTTGTGACGCAGTTGCCAAGGGCATCGTTGGCGCACTCGCCGAACTGGGACACTCAGCCAACAAGCCGCTGGTGGTCCGTCTTGACGGCAACAACGTCGAGGAAGGCCGCCGCATCCTGGCCGAGGCCAACCACCCGCTGGTTACGCTGGCCGCCACCATGGACGAGGGCGCCGACAAGGCCGCCGAGCTCGCCTACGCAGCTAAGTAAGGGACTGACATGTCTATTTATCTGAACAAGGACTCTAAGGTCATCGTCCAGGGCATCACCGGTGGCGAAGGTACCAAGCACACCGCCCTGATGCTCAAGGCGGGCACCAACATCGTGGGTGGCGTCAACGCCCGTAAGGCCGGTACCACCGTGCTGCACGGCGAGAACGAAATCACCGTGTTCGGCACCGTCAAGGAAGCCATGGCCGAGACCGGCGCTGACGTTTCCATCGTCTTCGTCCCGCCGGCATTCACCAAGAACGCCGTCGTCGAAGCCATCGAGGCAGGCATTGGCCTGGTCGTCGTCATTACTGAAGGCGTTCCTGTGCAGGACTCCGCCGAGTTCTGGGCACTGGCACAGTCCAAGGTTGACGCCGAAGGCAACCAGGTCACGCGCATCATCGGCCCCAACTGCCCCGGCATCATCACTCCGGGTGAGGCCCTCGTGGGCATCACCCCGGCCAATATCACGGGTAAGGGCCCCATCGGCTTGGTGTCCAAGTCCGGCACCCTGACCTACCAGATGATGTACGAGCTCCGCGACCTCGGCTTCTCCACTGCCATCGGCATTGGCGGAGACCCGGTTATCGGGACCACCCACATCGATGCTCTGGCGGCTTTCGAAGCTGATCCGGAAACCAAGGCGATCGTCATGATCGGCGAAATCGGTGGCGACGCTGAAGAGCGCGCCGCGGACTTCATCAAGGCCAACGTCACCAAGCCGGTAGTCGGCTATGTCGCTGGCTTCACCGCTCCCGAAGGCAAGACCATGGGCCATGCAGGTGCCATCGTCTCCGGCTCTGCTGGAACCGCCCAGGCCAAGAAGGAAGCCCTCGAGGCGGCCGGCGTGAAGGTCGGCAAGACGCCGTCCGAGACCGCCAAGCTGCTGCGCGAGGTCTACGCAGCCCTCTAGGCACTGCAAACCAAGGGCCCACAGGCGCAAGGGACCCGCTGCGAGCTTGCGAGCACTGGTAGCGCCTGGGGACTCGACGGCGTCCGTCGCCTTCCATGGGAAGGTGACGGACGCCGTCGTACTTTAATTCGTGTTTCCTGGGCCCAACAGCTCTTCCAGCTGTTCATAGCCTGCGGCGATGCCCGCTTCCATTCCGTCTGAGAGGTACATTTCGCGGGCTTCCACGCTGGGGTACACGGAGCGGCCGGTGAGTTTGGAACGACCGCCCGGCAAATCCTCGAAGCTCGCGAACTCCAGCGTGACCACATCGGGGTATCCCTCATATTCGAAGGTCTGCAGCACGAACTCATTCTCGCGGACAGTGTGGAAGACACCCCGGAAGGCGTACTCGACGCCGTCATCACCGCTTTGGACGAAGCGGTAGGCTCCTCCGGACCGGCAGTCGAAGACGTCAATCCTGGTATTCAAGCCGCGCGGCCCGATCCACTGCCGGAACAGCTCTGGATCGGAATGTGCACGGAAGACGGCTGACGCCGGGAACTCAAACTCACGCTCGGTGTCCACGAAGGGCTCGTTTTCCGGGGCGACGAGCTTCAGTGAATTGCTCACATGCTCACCTGCCCTGATCGCCGTGAACGGCGCTGCCGAGGAGTTCATCGAGGCGCTCGTAACCCTCGGACATGCCGCCTTCCATGCCGGAGGCGGCCACGCCGTCACGCGCTTCCTGGCTGGGGTATACCGAGTGGCCCTTCAGCCGGCACCGGTTGCCGCCCAGGTCCTCAAAAGTGAGGAACTCGATGCTGACTACATCCGGATACCCGTCGAACTCGAAGGTCTGGATGGCGAACTCGTTCTCGCGCACTGTGTGGAAGATACCGCTGAAGGCGTAGCTCACGCCGTCGGGCCCGGTGTGGTGGTACCGGTAGCTGCCTCCACTTCGAAAATCGTAGTGGTCGATTTCAACGCTGGTGCCCCGCGGACCGAGCCATTGAGCGATCAGCTCAGGGCTCTTGTGGGCCCGGAAGACGTCGGCCACCGGGAAATCAAACTCGCGTTCGAAGTCGATAAAGGGCGCACCGTCCGGGACGGTGAGTTTCAGGGCGTTACTCATGATCAATCCTTTGCCTGGTTGCCGCTCGCGGCGGCATTGGAACGGAGCACGGCATCGAGGTTTCGGAACTGCCCTTCCCGGACCAGGCGGTACTGGTCAATCCATGCGGTAAGGGCCTCAAGCTGTGCGGGATTCAGGTGTACGGGGCGGCGCTGGGCATCACGGGTCCGGGTGACCAGTTGCGCCTGTTCGAGAACCTGGATGTGTTTGGAGATGGCCTGCTTGGTGATCTCAAACGGTTCGGCCAGCTCGTTGACTGTGGCAGGCCCCCGGCTGAGCCGGGAGATGATGCGGCGGCGCACTGGGTCAGCCAAGGCGAGGAATGCCGAGTTGAGGAGTGCGTCGTCGCCGTCCATTCCGGTTTCCCCACCTCCCTTCCATTCGCTCCTTTAGAAGCGTAATCAACCAACAGCTTTATCAACCTTTTGGTTGTTTAAGACTAATCAAAGAGCGGGGATACCGCAAGCTCCATTCGCCACTATTTGTGAAAAAACAAGTTGTAAATATGTCAGTACAAACCTTTGACAGGACATGAGACATAGGGCAAAGTAGAGCGTGTAGTTCCGCTTCGGACGGGGCTGAAATTGCCGGAACCCTGGCTGCTAGTGGTACAGAGTTGAAACCAGAAAGGTCCGCGATTACCGTGACCCACGAACTGCTCACGATCGGGCGAATCAGCGTAGACATCTACCCGAACGAAATTGGCGTTGACCTTGAGGACGTGACCTCCTTCGGAAAGTACCTCGGCGGCTCTCCCTCCAACGTTGCCGTTGCCGCGGCCCGCCACGGACGGCGCACTGCTGTGATCACCCGGACCGGAAACGATGCCTTCGGAAACTACCTCCACAGGGAACTCCGCAAGTTCAACGTTGATGATTCCTTTGTCCTCCCGGTTACGGAATGGCCGACGCCGGTAACCTTCTGTGCCATCAAGCCCCCGGATGACTTTCCCCTCTATTTTTACCGCTTTCCAACCGCGCCTGACCTGCAGATTAACGGTGATGAGCTGGACTTCGCCGCAATAAAGGAAGCCGGGATTTTCTGGTCCACGGTGACAGGCCTCTGCCAGGAGCCCAGCAGGGAAGCGCACCTCCAGGCTCACGGGGCCCGGCCCCGCACCGACCTGAAAGCGGGACAGCACACCATCCTTGACCTCGATTACCGTCCGATGTTCTGGCCCGATGAGGCTGCCGCCCGTGCAGAAATTGCAAAGGTGCTGCCGCACGTCACTGTCGCCATCGGCAATGACAAGGAATGCGCGGTTGCTGTGGGCGAGGGAACGCCGGACGAGCAGGCAGACCGCCTGCTGGCTGCGGGCGTCGAAATCGCCGTTGTGAAACTCGGACCGGAGGGTGTGATGGCCAAGACACGCACTGAACGTGTGGTGTCCGCACCCGTACCTGTTGTTACTGTCAACGGCCTGGGGGCGGGGGACTCCTTTGGCGGCGCCTTCTGCCACGGACTCCTTGCCGGCTGGCCCCTCCCGCAGATCCTGGACTACGCCAACGCGGCCGGAGCCATCGTGGCTTCCCGCCTCTCCTGCGCAGATGCCATGCCCACACCGGCCGAGGTGACCTCCCTGCTGTCGGAACGCGGCCGCCTCGTCCCTGCGGAGTACGCAGAGGGCAACTATGCCGCAGAAGGAGCATCGCTGTGACGGTCGCCGCCGGAAACGCTACCGGGACGGTCAACGACGATCCCCGCCGCTATGAGCACCTGAGCACCATCCGGCTTGAGGACCCTGATGCCATAGCGCGTGCCGCGAAAACGAGGCGCCGCCACCCGGGCCCCAAGTACGGCCAACAGAACTTCATTGTGGCCGCCGACCATCCCGCACGGGGAGCCTTGAGCGTTGGCGCTGATCCAATAGCCATGGCGGACCGCCGCCAACTCCTGGACCGCCTTCAGATAGCCCTGGCCAACCCGGACGTCGACGGGATCCTCGCCTCGCCGGACGTGATGGATGACCTGCTTCTGCTGGGTGCCCTTGACGGCAAACTCATGTTCGGTTCGATGAACAGAGGCGGCCTGGCGGGTCTCGTCAACGAGTTCGATGACCGCTTCACCGGCCACACCGCGGCGGCACTTGAGGCGCTGGGTGCAGACGGTGGCAAGATGCTTACCCGTATCTGCCTCAGTGATCCGGACACGGTATCGCTTCTCGAAGCAACAGCCCAGGCCATTGACTCACTCGCAGAGCGAAAGCTGATCGCCATGGTGGAGCCGTTCCTGTCCCTGCGCGAGAATGGCCGGGTGCGTAACGATCTCTCTACCGAAGCCGTTATCAAGTCGGTGGCCATCGCCGAGGGACTGGGATCCACCAGCGCCTATACCTGGATGAAGCTGCCCGTGGTGGCCGACATGGAACGGGTTATGGCCGCCACCACTATGCCGACGGTTCTTTTGGGTGGCGATCCTGACGGTAGCCAGGATGAGATCTTCGCCAGCTGGGAGGCTGCGTTGTCATTGCCAAACGTGCAGGGCCTTACGGTCGGGCGCACCTTGCTGTACCCGCAGGATGGGGACGTGGCCGGCGCCGTAGCCACTGCCGCTTCCCTCCTCCGGAACAGCCGCCTCAGCCATGCCAGCGTTGGCACACCAGCAGAAGTAACGGAGTAACTCATATGGCAACAGCTACACGCAGAATGACAGTGGCGCAGGCCGTCGTCGAATATCTCTCCAAGCAGTACACCGTTGATTCCATCGGGGGTGTTGACTACCGGGACCGGCTGATCCCTGGAACGTTCGGAATTTTTGGCCACGGCAATGTCGCCGGTGTGGGCCAGGCCCTCAAGCAGTACCAGCAGCAGGATCCCCGCATCATGCCGTATTACCAGGGCCGCAACGAACAGGCCCAGGTGCACCAGGCCGTGGGCTACGCCCGGCACACCCGCCGACGCCAGACGTTCGCTGTCAGCACTTCGATCGGTCCGGGCTCCTCGAACCTGCTCACTGGCGCTGCGCTTGCCACCGCCAACAGGCTTCCGGTGCTGCTGTTGCCCAGCGACACGTTCGCCACGCGCGCTGCTGACCCGGTGCTGCAGCAGCTTGAGCAGCCTTACGCCTACGACATCACTGTTAATGACGCGTTCCGGCCGTTGTCGAAATTCTTTGATCGCGTCTCCCGGCCGGAGCAGCTGTTTTCAGCGTTCCACCACGGGCTGCGGGTCCTTACCGACCCGGCCGAGACCGGCGCTGTCACCATTTCCCTTCCGCAGGACGTCCAGGCAGAGGCCTTGGACGTCCCGGAGGAGTTTCTCGCCGAGCATGAATGGCGAATCCGCCGCCCCGATGCCGACGACGACGATATCCGCCGCGCTGCAGAGGCAATCAAGGCTGCGAGGCGTCCGCTGATCATCGCTGGCGGCGGGGTGCTCTACGCCTACGGCAATGATGAACTGGCCAGGTTCGCCGAACTCACCGGAATCCCGGTAGGCAACACCCAGGCCGGCGTCGGCGTCCTGCCTTGGGACCACGCACTTTCATTAGGGGCCATAGGTTCCACGGGCACGACGGCGGCCAACGCAATTGCTGCGGAAGCAGACCTCATCATCGGGATCGGCACCCGCTACGAGGACTTCACCACCGCTTCGCGCACGGCGTTCCAGAACCCGGACGTGAAGTTCATCAACATCAACGTGGCACCCATCGATGCCTACAAGCACGGCACCTCGCTGCCGATCGTGGCTGATGCCCGCAAGGCTCTGGTCAAGCTGAACCGGGCCCTGGGCGGGTACCGCGTCGGTGCGGACCTGGAGCAGACCATTGCGACGGAAAAGCAGCGCTGGGACACCACCGTGGATGAAGTCTTCGACACACGCTTCACCCCGCTGCCGGCCCAAAACGAGATCATCGGCGCCACCAACCGGGCCATGGAAGCGCAGGATGTGGTGATCTGCGCAGCAGGTTCCCTCCCTGGGGACCTGCACAAGATGTGGCGTGTCCGCGACCCGTTCGGGTACCACGTCGAATACGCCTACTCCTGCATGGGCTATGAGATTCCCGGTGGCCTCGGGGTGAAGCGCGCGGCGCTGGCCGAAGCCGCTTCTGGCGGAGCTGTCCGGGACGTGGTCGTGATGGTGGGGGACGGCTCCTACCTGATGATGCACACCGAACTGGTCACCGCCGTCGCTGAACGGATCAAGCTGATTGTGGTCCTGATCCAGAACCACGGTTACGCCTCCATCGGGTCCCTGTCCGAATCCCTCGGTTCCCAGCGGTTCGGCACCCAGTACCGGGCGCTGGATGAGGAACAGCACAGCTTCGACGACGGTGACAGACTTCCGGTGGACCTGGCCCTGAATGCCGAAAGCCTTGGCGTAAAGGTGATCCGGATCGAGCCGGGGGAGAAGGTCATCGCCGAACTCGAACAGGCCATCCGCGACGCCAAGGCTGCGCCGGAAAAGGGCGGCCCCATCCTGATCCATGTGGAATCTGATCCGCTTTTGGACGCTCCCGCCTCTGAATCCTGGTGGGATGTTCCTGTCTCCCAGGTTTCCGAGCTGGAATCCACGCGGCAGGCCTTCAAGACCTACACCGACCACAAGACCCGTCAGCGCAAGCTGCTCGGCTGAATCCCCCTTCGAACTTTCCAGAACTCAAGGAAGAGCATCATGACCGCTATCACTGACCAGAGCACCACCACGATCAACCACTTCATCAACGGTGCTGAAACGCCGGGTAAGGGCGGCCACACCCAGCCCGTTTACAATCCTGCTACCGGGGCCGTCAGCGGGGAGTTGCGGTTGGCGAACCGTGCTGACTTGGACGCGGCGGTTGCTGCGGCGCGGGCTGCGGCTGATTCGTGGGGTGATATTTCGTTGGCGAAGCGTACGGGGGTGTTGTTCAGGTTCCGTGAGCTGGTGGCGTCCCATGTGGATGAGCTGGCGGCGTTGATCACTGCCGAGCACGGGAAGGTCCTTTCTGATGCGAAGGGCGAGATCGGGCGGGGCCTGGAGGTGGTGGAGTTCGCGTGCGGGATCCCTGAGTTGCTCAAGGGCGATTATTCGGACCAGGTCTCCACCGGCATTGATGTGTTTTCGTTCCGGGAGCCGTTGGGGGTGGTGGCGGGGATCACGCCGTTTAATTTCCCGGTGATGGTGCCGTTGTGGATGGCGCCGATGGCGATCGCGACCGGGAACGCGTTCATTTTGAAGCCTTCGGAGCGGGACCCGTCGGCGTCGATGCTGATCGCGAAGCTGTGGAAGGACGCCGGCCTGCCGGACGGGGTGTTCCAGGTCCTGCACGGGGGCAAGGAAACGGTCGACGGGTTGTTGACGCACCCGGACGTGGACGGAATCTCCTTCGTGGGGTCCACCCCCATTGCCCGGTACGTCCACGAAACCGCCACCAGGCACGGGAAGCGCGTGCAGGCCCTGGGCGGGGCGAAGAACCACGCGATCATCCTGCCCGACGCTGACCTGGATAACGCCGCCGACCATCTCGCCGCGGCCGCGTTCGGTTCCGCCGGGGAACGCTGCATGGCCATCTCCGTCGCGGTCGCCGTGGGGGACGCCGCTGAACTGCTGGTCAAAAAGGTTCAGGAGCGGGCCCTGGCCGTGAAGGTGGACAACGGGACGGTGCCCGGGGCGGAGATGGGCCCTGTGATCACGCCGGAGTCCCGGGACCGGATCGTGCGGATCGTCACCGAAGCCGAACAGGCGGGGGCTGCGATGGTGGTGGATGGCCGGGACCTGGTGGTTCCCGGGCATGAGGACGGGTTCTGGGTGGGCCCGACAGTGATCGACCACGTCAAGGCCGGGATGACCGCGTACACGGAGGAGATCTTCGGGCCGGTCCTCGTCGTTGTCCGCGTCAACAGCCTGGACGAAGGGATCGCCCTGATCAACGCGAACCCGTACGGGAACGGCACAGCGATCTTCACCTCCTCCGGAGCGAACGCCCGGAAGTTCCAGCGCTCCGTGGACGTGGGCATGATCGGCATCAACGTCCCGCTGCCCGTCCCGGTGGCGCACCACTCCTTCGGCGGGTGGAAAGCCTCACTGTTCGGGGACAAACACATCTACGGCCCCGAAGGCGTCTCCTTCTACACCCGCGGCAAGGTGGTCACCTCCCGCTGGCCAGAACCCACCCACGCCTCCGGCGCCTCCTACAACTTCCCCTCCAACTAACCCCCACCGCCACCCTCGCCACTAACCACCATCGATTGCTGAGCAGATGCCCTTCTGCACCTCCAAAAGGGCATCAACTCAGCAAGCGATGCAAAAGGAAAGAACATGACTGATAACAAGCTGATCATCGGCACCGCCCCGGACTCCTGGGGTGTCTGGTTCGCAGATGACCCCAAGCAGACTCCCTGGGAACGCTTCCTGGACGAAGTGGCGGAATCCGGCTACAAGTGGATTGAGCTGGGCCCGTACGGCTACCTGCCGACAGACCCCGCACGCCTCGCCGAGGAACTTAAGCAGCGGGACTTGAGAGTCACCGCAGGAACCGTGTTCACCGCCTTCCATCGAGGGCTGGACCAGTGGGAAACGGCTTGGGAGCCCGCACGCAAGGTTGCCGAGCTCACTGCGGCCATGGGTGGTGAGCACATCGTGGTGATTCCGGCGATGTGGCGCGATGACGTCACCGGGGAAGCGGTGGAAAGCGGAGAGCTGACCGACAAGAGCTGGAGTGATCTCTTCGAAGGCCACAACCGGCTGGGCAAGACGCTCCTGGAGGACTTCGGCCTGAAGCAGCAGTTCCACTCGCACGCCGATTCCCACGTCGGAGCGCAGGAGGATATCGAAACCCTCCTGGCATCCACCGACACCAAGTACCTCAACCTGTGCCTGGACACCGGCCACGCTGAGTACTGCGGCGCTTCGAGCCTGGAACTCATCAAGAATTACCCGGACCGCATCGGTTATCTGCACCTGAAGCAGATCAACCCGGACATCCTCAGAAAGGTGAACGAGGAGAACATGACCTGGGCGGCCGCCAACCTGGCAGGCGTAATGACGGAGCCACCCACTGGTCTGCCCGATCTCCGCGCAGTCATTGAGGCTGTCGAGGCACTGAACCGGCCGATCTTTGGCATCGTTGAACAGGACATGTATCCCGTGGCCTTTGATGTGCCCATGCCCATCGCCAAGCGCACGCGTAACTACCTGCTCTCCTGCGGCTCACGCACCGCAGTCAACTAGCAACTTTCACTCAAAGGAACGAACAAATGACTGAAACCCTTCGCGTTGCCGTCATCGGCGCCGGGCGCATGGGCGCGGACCACATCCAGCGTCTCAACAGCCGCATCAACGGCGCTGAAGTCGCCGCCGTCGTCGACGTTGACCTGGCACGCGCTCAGTCCACCGTGGCGGATATCCCGGGAGCTGTGGCGCTGACAAATGCCGAGGAGGCCCTCAATAATGGCGACGTCAACGCGGTCCTGATCGCAACCCCCGGCTTTCTGCACGAGGAGATCCTGCTCAAAGCGCTGGCCAAGGGTTTCCCCATCCTGTGCGAAAAGCCGTTGACGCCGGACGCCGCATCCGCATGGCGGGTGGTGCAGGCGGAGCAGGAACTGGGACACAAGCGCATCCAGGTCGGATTCATGCGGCGCTACGACGCCGAATACGCTGCCTTGGGCAGCGTGATCCGCAACCGCGATCTCGGCGAACTGCTGATGCTTCACCACCAGCACCGGAACCCGGACACCCCGCCGGGCTTCACGAACGAGATGCTCATCAACGACTCTGTGGTGCACGAGTTCGACGCCGTCCGTTTCTTTACGGGCGAGGAAATCACCAGTGTGCAGGTCCGTCTGGGCAAGGCCAGCAGGAACGCTCCGGCCGGCCAGCACGATCCGCAGCACGTTTTGATCGAAACCGAGTCCGGCGTCCTCGCCGATGTGGAAATCTTCGTCAACGCCCGGTTCGGCTATGAAGTCGCCACGCAAGCCACCTTCGAGGAGGGCGTAGTCAATATCGGCGGTGACCGGGGCCTGTACACGCGGACCGCCGGACGCTGGGGCGGTCAGGTGACCCCAGGCTTCGAGGAGCGCTTCGTGGCAGCGTACGACGTCGAAATCCAGTCCTGGGTGGACGCGGCGCGCCGTGGTGAACTCGGCGGTCCCTCCGCCTGGGACGGATACGCCACCGCCGCCTGCTGTGAAGCCGGCGTGGAAGCCCAGAAAAACGGCGAGAAGGTAGCGGTCAAGCTGAACGCAAAGCCGGCACTCTACAACTAGAACGTGAAGGAGCCACCGCTTTGAAAATCGCCCTTGATCCCACGCCTTTCCATCACAGCCACAGTCTGCTGGAATTCCCCGGATTGGTTGCCGACCTCGGCTATCAGTACATGCAGCTGACACCCCACGCCGATTTCATCCCGTTCTTCAACCATCCCAAGGCCGACGACGAGCTGGTAGGCCAGTTGCGGAAGGCGTGCAAGGACGCCGGGATTGAGATCGCCTCGGTCCTGCCGGTGCTGCGCTGGTCCGGACCCGATGAAGATGCCCGTGAAGCAGCAGTCCGCTACTGGAAGCGCGCCATCCAGATCACGGTGGACCTCGGCGTGGGGACCATCAACACTGAGTTCAGCGGACGGCCGGAGAAGGCTGAGGAGTCCGAGCGTGCTTTCTATCGTTCCATGGAGGAGCTCCTCCCGATCATCGAACGCGAAGGCATCGACCTGCTCATCGACCCGCATCCGGACGATTTTGTGGAGGAAGGACTCGCCGCCATCCGGGTGATCCGTGGGCTGAATTCCAAGAACGTGGGGATGGTGTACGTCGCTTCGCACAGCTTCCATATGAAGGACGCTCCGCTGGAGATCATGCGGGCCGCAGGGGACAAGCTGCGTCTGGTCCACGTCGCGGACACAATGGACCATCACGCCTCGCATGGGTTGCGCTACATCACGAACCCGCCGGGAAACCCTGTCCGGGTGCACCAGCACCTGAAAATCGGCGACGGCGACGTCAACTGGGACGAATTCTTCAGCGGCCTCAAGGAGATCGGCTTCCTGGACAGGGACAACACCGTGATGGTCTCCAGCGTCTTCGCCGAAGACGACGCAGCCGAGGAGGTTTCCCGCTACCAGCTGGAAACCATGAAGCAGTACGTGCAAAAAGTCAGCGCATAGCCCTTACACGCCCGCGTGCAGCTGCGGCAGCGTGTCAACCAGCGGCGCGAGTTCAGGAATCTCCCGGGCTTTACTTAGTGTCCTTTCGAGCGTTGCATCGTGGACCGGACGGACCGTCTCCAGCAGTTTGACGCCGTTTTCCGTTAGTTCTGTATAGATGCCGCGCCGGTCGTCGGCGCACAAAATCCTTGTCAGCAGGCCGCGGTCCTCGAGGCGGTTGACCAGCCTGGTGGTCGCGCTGGCGCTCAGGGCGGTGGCCCGCGCGAGCTGCTGCATTCGCATGTGCCAGCCATCCTGTCGGCTGAGTGCATCGAGTACGGTGTACTCCACAACGGACAACTTGGCTTGGGATTGGAGAGAGCGCTCCAGTTCGGCTTCGATAAGGCCGTGCAGCGCTGCCAGCGTGCGCCAGCCCTGCGCCCGAACCTCAACGGCGTCATCCTTGATGCCCATCAGCTTTTCCTCCCAGGCAGCGTGTGTAGGCACGCCTGCCAGATAATAGTTGCATACGCGTTATATCTTCTTGCGCGTGATATCTACTTGTGCAACAATAAATACCGCGCGTGCAACTACTAGCCTACGCGCCCCGCACTCTTCCGCGCACTTTCCCAGGAGCTACTATGCCCATTGGCCTGATCGCCCTCGCGCTTGGCGGGTTCGGTATCGGACTGACAGAGTTCGTCATCATGGGATTACTGCCGGAGGTGGCAGCCGACTTCACCGTCTCTGAAGCATCAGCCGGTTGGTTGATTTCCGGCTATGCCCTCGCGGTAGTAGTCGGCGCGCTCTTGCTGACTGCGGCAGTGACCCGCTTCGAACGCAAACCCGTGCTGGCTGCGCTTTTGGTGCTCTTTATCGCAGGCAACCTCATCTCTGCCGTTGCCCCGGACTACGGAATCATGCTGCTCGGGCGCATCATCGGAGCCCTGGCCCATGGTGCCTTCTTCGGCATTGGAGCTGTGGTGGCGGCAGATATGGTTGCCCCCACCAAAAAGGCCGGTGCCATCGCCATTATGTTCACTGGACTCACTGCCGCCAACGTGCTGGGCGTCCCCTTCGGAACGATGCTCGGCCAAGCGGCAGGCTGGCGTTCCACTTTCTGGGCCATCACCGTTATAGGAGTGCTTGCGCTGATGGGCATTCTGGCCCTGGTTCCTAAAACCAGCCACGCAGATGCGGCTCCCGGTGGCCTGCGCCGTGAATTGCTGGCCTTCCGCTCGAGCCAGGTCTGGCTGTCCATTGTGGTGACGGTGCTCGGCTACGGCGGAATGTTCGGTGCCTTCACGTATATCGCCTACACACTTACAGAGGTCTCCGCCTTCTCCGCTTCTGCTGTGCCGTGGCTCCTGATTGTCTTCGGCGTGGGCCTCTTCATCGGCAATACGGTGGGCGGCAAGGCTGCAGACCGAAACGTGGACCGCACTCTCCTTGTGGTGCTGTCCGTGTTGGTGGCGGTGCTTGTCATGTTCGCGTTGACTTCCGGCAACCAGATGCTGACAGTCGCATCCCTTGTCCTGATGGGCGGATTCGGATTCGCCACTGTCCCAGGCCTGCAAATGCGCGTGATGAAGTACGCGAAGGGTGCGCCCACACTGGCATCCGGCGCAAATATCGGCGCGTTCAACGTGGGCAACGCGCTTGGCGCGTGGCTGGGCGGGGTCGCTATAACTGCGGGCCTGGGCTATACCTCACCTATCTGGGCCGGGGCGGTGATGACCCTGCTGGGGCTTGCAGTGATGGCATTCGCAGCGGCGCGTGCCCGGACAAGCGCGGCGTTCGAAAGCGCGTCCACTCCATCCGCAGCGGTTCAGTCCAATGCCGAGCGGGAGTCACAGGATTCCGAAAAGAAGCACGTCGATGTCGAGCCTGCTGCCGTCCCCTGACAGGCGGTTCCTTGAAAGGGGTCAGCACCTGGAGCAGATCAGGCCGTTTAGCCTCCGAAAGGCAGCCGGGGATCCACGTCCTGGCCCTCCCAGGTCTGCCGGATCCAGCCGTGGTGGGGGTCATCGCTGATGAGCCAGTCCCGGACCCGGCCGGGACCCGCCATGACGTTGAGGTAGTACAGGTCATAGCCGGGGGCGGCCATGGCAGGCCCGTGCCAGCCATAGGGGACCAGGACGACGTCGCCGGTACGGACCTCCGCCGTCACGTTGATGGGGCGCTCATCTGAGGCATAGACCCGCTGGTAGCCGATAGCGTCGGCATTGCCGTACGCATAATCAGATCTGTGATCAGATCCGCGGCCGGAGCCGCCAGCGGCCACCTGCGTCTCGAAATAGTAGATCTCCTCGAGGCGCGTTTCGCCTTCTTTCTCCTCATCGTGCTTGTGGGGAGGGTAGGAGGACCAGTTGCCTGCGGGCGTAATGACCTCGCAGACGATGAATCGGTCCGCCTCCAATGCCGCCGGGGTGCCGAAATTATGGACCTGGCGCGAGCAGTTGCCCGCACCGCGGAGTTCGACCGGTATTTCGGCAGCGGTAATAAGCCTCGTCGGGTACTCGACCTTGGCGGGGGCAGTCGCAATTGCCACCCTCCCGCCGTCGGCCGTTGTGATGGTGACGGCGTTGCCGGTGCCGGAATACAGCACGTCGCTGGGTCCGCTGAACACGTCCGCCCGGCCGGTCAGCTCGTACTTACTGCCATTTACGGAAGCAGTGAAAGCACCGCTGAGCGGGATGACGATCCGCTCCTCCGCCGCTGCGGAAAGCTCGACGACGGCGCCGGCGGCCAGGGTGGCCACCTTCAGCCCCGTATGTTCCCATCCTTCAACAGCGAGGGATGAGTCCGAGGTTCCGAGCGAAACGTCCCACTCACCTTCAGCAGCGGTTCCCAGTGGGTACACCCATTCGGCCATAAGTAAACTCTCCGGTTCGTGTCAGTCCTCGCTCAGCGCTGGACGAGGGTCATTTCAAAACTGTAGGAATCTGCCCGGTAAACGTGATGACCCGTCTCAACATTGCGGCCGGTGTCATCCACGGCGGTGCGCTCCATGCTCACAAGTGCTGAGCCCACCTGTGTTTCGAGCAGGGGAGCCTGGTAATCGTTGGCCACGAGCGCCCCGATGCGTTGTGTTGCCAGCCGGAAATTAACGCCGGCGTTGCGGAGTATGGCGTACAAGCCCTGTTCCCGCAGGAGGGCCTCAGTGATGGTGGTGATATCGTCACGAACCCAGTTCTCCATCAGTGCAAGCGGCTTACCACCTACCTTCCGGAGCCTCGTGAAGTGGTAGACCTTCGCGCCCGCCGGTAAGTGCAGCGCTTCCCTGGTGGGAGCATCCGCCTCGTCATGGGCGAACATCAGGACATCTGTTGTTGGCTTGCTGCCATTGTTGGTGAGGTCGTCGTAGAGGCTGGAGAGTTCAAGGGGGCGGCGGACCTGGCTGGACACCACCTGCGTTCCCACTCCACGCTTACGGACCAGCAGGCCTGAGCGGACCAGTTCATCCATGGCCTTGCGCATGGTGGGCCGGGAAAGGTTCAGTTGGGCGGCAAGGTCGATTTCGTTTTCCAGCCGGCTTCCGGGCTCCAGCAGCCCGGAATGAATTGCTGACTCAATACCTTGGACCACCTGGTGGTAAAGCGGCACCGGGGATGAGCGGTCGATACTGAGGTTTAGCTGCTTCGCCATATGAGCGCTCCCTTTTGCTGCGGCGTACCTGCCTTCAGGAGGCCGCTCCTGTCAGGTTGCATGTTCGCTTGATAGGACATACTGCCTTTTCTGAATAATAGCAGGGAGCGCATCTGGCGGCGGTAATAACTGCAAGGGAAAGCGCTTTACTTCGTAAAAACATCCTAATGTCAGGACAAACTATTGACTTTGTTGCTGCCACTTACCAAGATCATCTACAGACGGCGAGCGGGCTGAGGCAACGGAGCTGACGACGAAGCCGATTTAAGGAGATCAAACGTGAAGAGATTTTCGTGGCGGAAGGCTGTCCTGGCGGCGGCCGTTGTTCCATTACTGGCCGTAAGCGCCTGCTCGAGCACGGGAGGCAAGCCCTCCGATTCAGGGAACGCCGGGGCAGCCGGCCAAGTGGCTTCCACGGACAGGATCAAGATTGCCTTGATCACCCACGCCGCGCCTGGAGATACGTTCTGGGACATCGTCCGGAAGGGTGCCGAGGAAGCAGCGGCAAAGGACAATGTGGAGCTCCTCTATACCTCGGATCCTGAGGGTGGCCGGCAGGCGCAGCTGATTGAGCAGGCCGTGGACCAGAAGGTTGACGGTATTGCGGTGACACTGGCCAAGCCCGATGCCCTGAAGGACGCCTTGAAGAAGGCCTCGGATGCAGGAGTTCCCATTGTCAGCCTCAACGCCGGTGAATCAGTCTCCGCACAGTTGGGTGCCTTCACTCACTTCGGCTCGAACGAGAGACTGGCCGGCGAAGCCGTTGGAACCAAGCTGAGCTCTCTCGGCCTGAAGCACCCGGTTTGTGTGATCCAGGAGCAGGGCCACGTAGGACTTGAGGCCCGTTGTGCCGGCGTGAAAGCCAAGGTCCCCGGTACTGAAATCCTGTACGTGACCGGAACCGACATGACCCAGGTTTCCTCCACCGTTACTGCCAAGCTCCAGGCCACAGCTGATGCCGACGTCGTTATTGGGCTGGGAGCTCCCTACACCCTGACCATCCTGAAGGCCATTTCCTCGGCGGGCAGCAAGGCCAAGGTTGCCTCGTTCGACCTGAACGCGGAACTTGCCAAGAAGATCGCCGACGGCGAGATCGAGTTCACTGTGGACCAGCAGCCGTGGCTCCAAGGGTACGGGGCCATCGATTCCCTCTGGCAGAACAAGCGCGGCGGATTCGAAATCGGTGGCGGACAGCCGGTGCTGACCGGACCGGCCATCATCGATAAGGCTGCAGCAACAGACGCCCTTAAGTTCGCCGAAGCAGGCATCCGCTAGATCAAGCTTTCCAGCCTGGCCCGGGAGCTCCCGGGCCAGGCACTAAGGAGAACCATCATGACTCAGACTTTGATCCGACCGCCTGCCGTCGATGAACGCGTGGCTGTCCGCAATCCTCTCCAGAATCTGCTGGGGCGACCCGAAGTGGGCGCGCTGGTTGGCGCCGTCGTACTGTTTGTCTTTTTTGCCCTCGTTTCCCAGACGTTCCTGCAGCCGAACGCCATCGCCACCGTCCTCTACGGCAGTTCCACCATCGGCATCATGGCCGTGGGCGTATCCCTGCTGATGATCGGCGGGGAGTTTGATCTCTCCACAGGTGTGGCGGTCATCAGCTCGGCTCTCACTGCCTCGATGTTCAGCTGGTACTTCTCCACGAACGTTTGGGTAGGCGTCATCCTGGCCCTGGTCGTATCCGTGGGTATCGGTTATGTAAACGGTTGGATCCTGATGAGGACCAAGCTCCCCAGCTTCATTGTCACCCTGGCCACGTTCCTGATGCTGACCGGACTGAATCTGGGCCTGACCCGCCTCATTGGAGGCTCAGTCTCGTCGCCGTCGATCTCCAACATGGACGGGTTCAAGTCCGCCCAGGCCATCTTCGCCTCCTCCGTCACGATCGGCAGCGTAGACGTCAAGATCACTGTGTTCATCTGGATTGCCCTTGTGGCCGTTGCCTCGTGGGTATTGCTGCGCACGAAGGTGGGCAACTGGATCTTCGCTGTGGGCGGCGACGCCAACGCAGCGCGCGCCGTGGGTGTACCCGTCAAGGGCACCAAGATCGGCCTCTTCATGGCCGTTGGCTTCTGTGGCTGGATCCTTGGCATGCACAACCTGTTCGCCTTCGACTCAGTGCAGTCCGGCGAGGGTGTGGGCAACGAGTTCCTCTACATCATTGCTGCGGTTATCGGCGGCTGCCTCCTGACCGGTGGTTACGGTTCAGCGGTGGGCGGCGCTATCGGTGCCTTCATCTTCGGGATGGCCAACAAGGGCATCGTGTACGCGCAGTGGAACCCGGACTGGTTCAAGTTCTTCCTCGGGCTCATGCTGCTGCTCGCCACCATCGTCAACCTGATCGTCAAGCGCCGCGCGGAACTTAAGTAGAGGGGTTTACATCATGAACGCCAAACAGATCGACCAGCAGCAACTGCTCAAGGACGAGAAGGACCCGCTGACCCACACCCCGGTGCACCTGCTGTCACTGGAGAACGTCGGGAAGCACTACGGCAACATCGTGGCCCTTCGTGATGTCACCATGGCTGTGGACAACGGCCGCGTCACCTGTGTGCTCGGGGACAACGGCGCGGGCAAGTCAACGCTTATCAAGATCATCGCGGGCCTCCACCAGCACGATGTAGGCGTACTCCACATCATGGGTGAGGAACGGAAATTCGATTCTCCCCGGGACGCCCTGGACGCCGGCATCGCCACGGTCTACCAGGACCTCGCCGTGGTTCCGCTCATGCCCATCTGGCGCAACTTTTTCCTCGGCTCGGAGCTGACCAGCGGTTTCGGTCCGTTCAAGAGCCTCGATGTTCAGAAGATGAAGGACATCACCAAGAAGGAACTCGCAGAGATGGGCATCGACCTCCGCGACGTGGAACAGCCCATCGGTCAGCTCTCCGGCGGTGAACGCCAGTGCGTCGCAATCGCCAGGGCGGTGTATTTCGGCGCGAAGGTCCTGATCCTGGACGAGCCCACCGCCGCGCTCGGCGTCAAGCAGTCCGGCGTGGTGCTGCGCTACATCCTGCAGGCAAGGGACCGGGGCCTGGGCGTCATCTTCATCACCCACAACCCGCACCACGCATTCCCCGTCGGCGACCGGTTCCTGCTGCTCAAACGCGGCAAGTCAATCGGCTACTACGACAAAAAGGACATCACGCTCGATGAACTGACGGCGCAAATGGCAGGCGGCGCCGAACTCGCCGAGCTTGCCCACGAACTGGAACAGCTCGGCGGCCACAGCGATGTGGTCAAGGAAGTCCAGGCCGAAGTCGCGGGAACGACGCGCTAGTCCAGCCCCTCACACACCGGTCTCACAGACCGAACCCGCACCAGAACCCCGGACAGACCCGCAGGAGCAGGATGAACAGCATTACTTTAGGACTCGTTGGGGTGGGACGCATTGGCGTGATGCATGCCAACAACATCGCTTCCCTGAACGAGGGATCCGACGGTCCTATGGCCGGAGTCGAGGTGCGGTTGAAGGTCACGGATGTCGCTGCCGAGCATGCCCGGTCCGTGGCGGCCGGACTGGGTGCCGGCTTCGTACCCACCGTCCAGGAGCTCCTTAATTCCCGCATTGACGGCCTGGTCATAGCCACCGGTACTGCCACGCACCCCGGCCTCATCCGGGCCGGGGTGGAGGCTGGAATACCTGTGTTCTGCGAGAAGCCCGTGGCCATGAACGTTTCGGACTCGCTGCCCGTGCTGGAGCACATCAGGCAAAATCGCGGAGTCGTCCAGATCGGACACCAGCGCCGCTTCGACGCCGGATACGTCGAAGCGAAACGTGCCTTCACGGCAGGGGAACTGGGCTGGATCCACTCCTTGCGGGCAGTCACGTGCGACATGAGACCGCCACCCGTGGAGTTCCTGGCCACTTCCGGCGGGCTTTTTAGGGACTGCTCAGTCCACGACTTCGATATTCTCCGCTGGCTGACGGGCAGGGAAATCGTCGAGGTGTATGCCAAGGGTTCGAACAATGGTGACCCCGCCATCGGCGCGGTGGGGGACGTGGACACGGCTCTCGCTTTGGTGACGTTCGACGACGGCACTGTAGGAACGGTGTCTGCCTCGCGCTACAACGGGGCCGGCCATGATGTGCGCTTGGAGATTCAAGGCTCCGCCCGATCAGTCATGGTGGGCCTGGATGACCAGGCAGCGCTGGCATCTGCGGAGCCGGGGATCACCTTCCCATCAGGAACACCGCACAAAACCTTCGCCGAGAGATTTCATCAGGCCTACCGCTCCGAGTTGGTGGCCTTTATGGAGGTCATCCTGGGCAAGCGGGAGAACCCCTGCACTCCTGAAGACGCCGTTGCTGCTTCACGCGTAGCCGATGCTGCCCAGGCCTCCCTTGAATCGGGGATCCCGGTTACTGTGGCGCAGGAAGTGGACCGCTAGAGGGTCTGGGCGCCGGGACCTCCCGGCAGGCTAGACGATATGAGGCAGGAGGGGCTCGCTGCCGAGGGGCGGTCCTTCTGAATGCCATTGTCGCCGGGGCGGATCCGGATCGCCAGGTTCGTGGGGGCGCTTGTAAAAGTGTAGTGGCGTTCCGGATCCTGGTCCCGGCGCTGATGGCCTCTGCCAGAAGGACCAGGAAGTGTGGCCCGAAGGGGCTGGAACCTCCTTTTCAAAGCAAGGCGTGGGTTGCCTGCCACACTTGGCGGACAGGTAGAGCCACATTTGAAAATTGGAGGTTCCAGCTATGTTCGAGCGTACAAGCGTTGGCTTGGATGTCCATGCCCGTACCGTTGTCGCATGCGCGTTGGACGGGCAGACCGGTGAAGTCATTCCGCACCGGATGACTCCGGACCATGGCGAGATTCTTGCCTGGATCGTATCCCTGCCTACCCCGGTGAGGGTGGTCTACGAGGCCGGCCCGACGGGTTTCGGTCTGGCCCGGTTCCTGCTCGCGGCGGGGATCGACACGGTGGTCGCGGCTCCGTCCAAACTCCAGCGCCCGTCCGGGGACCGAGTGAAGACCGATGCCAAGGACGCACTCCATCTGGCCCGGCTGCTGAAACTCGGCGAGATTACGTCGGTCAGGATCCCGTCAGCGGACCAAGAAGCGGCACGGGACCTCGTGCGCGCCCGGGAAGATGTCCGCGGGGATCTGATGCGGTCCCGGCACCGGATCTCCAAGCTCCTGCTTCGCCAGGGCATGGTGTATTCGGGCGGGCAGGCCTGGACCGGAACCCATCAGCTCTGGTTGGCCCGGCAGCATTTCGATGCCCCTGCCCGGCAACTGACCTACGAGTCTTCTCTTGAGGCGATGCACGAGATCTCGGACCGCCGCGACCGCCTCGATGAGGCGATCACTGCGATGGCGTACGGGAGCGAATACACATCCGTTGTCCGGGCGCTGCAGTGCCTGCGGGGAATCTCGACCCTGACTGCCTTCGGATTGGCTGTGGAGATCGGTGACTGGCATCGCTTTACCGGCGCCACGATCGGGGCTTACCTCGGGCTGGTCCCGACAGAGCATTCATCGGGAGCGTCCCGGTCTCTGGGCTCCATCACCAAAACCGGCAACACACACGCCCGCCGGCTGCTCGTCGAGGCAGCCTGGCACCACCGCAGACCATACGACAACCCGTCACGGCTGATGCGGTCCCGGTGGGAAGAAGCCAGTTCCGAAGCACGGATCCGCGGCCATGCCGGGAACCGGCGCCTGCACAACCGCTGGATCGGCTACCTCGAACGCCGTAAGCGTCCGGTCATCGCCAACGTCGCCGTCGCCCGCGAGCTCGCCGGCTGGTGCTGGTCCCTGGCCACCGGCGCACATCAGGCCGAAGTCGGCCCCCGCTCGACAGCTTCCGGCCCCTGATCCAGGGGGCAAGGAAAAACCCGGGAAGTGAAAGTCGTGAGTGGTCCTTGCAGCGCGTGGAGTAAACCCGCGATACACCTATGGGCAACCGGAATGGCCACGCCCGTCATTGCTAGACCAGCGGTAACCTCCAGCCGAACACTTCGTCCTGCGGTAACCAACCCGCGCATATCAGTCTGACCGCGCCGTCGCCAACGACACGCTGACCACACACCAACGCCCATCCCGGCCACAAAGGGAAGCGGTCCCAGGCAACTCAACCCCGGGACCGCTTCCCCATGCCTATTGACAACGCAGGACTACATATCAGGTGTATTGACCGGAGAGGTTAGTGACGCGGCTGGCCGGTGTCTGACCTTTGAGGGCAGTGTGGGCTCGGTGGTGATTGTAGGCATGGAGCCAGTCCGGGAATCCGGCAACACGCTCAGTTTCTGATCGGTAGGGGCGGGCGTAGGCCCATTCCTCGAGCATGGTGCGGTTGAACCGTTCGACTTTACCGTTGGTTTGGGGCCGGTAGGGGCGCGTGCGTTTGTGCTTGACATCCGGGCCCAAGGCCTCGGCGAAGAGGCGGGACCGGTAGCAGTTTCCGTTATCGGTCAGAACCCGTTGGACCGTGATGCCACGGGACTGGAACCACGCGTTGGCTCGCTGCCAGAACGCTGCTGCAGTTTCCTTTGTCTCGTCGGTGAGGATTTCGGTGTAGGCCAGGCGAGAATGGTCATCGACGGCGTTGTGGAGGTAGTGGTAGCCGGGCCTTCGGTTGGACGGGGTCCTGGTCCTGTTCTGTATTCCGGTGGCCCTGCCGAGGGCCCTGTGCCCGCCGCCGTCGGGGATCCTGCCGAGTTTCTTGATGTCAACGTGGACCAGGTCTCCGGGGTGGGCGTGTTCGTAGCGGCGGATCACTCGTCCTGTGCCTCGGTCCAGCCAGGTCAGCTTCGCCAGCCGGTAGCGGGAGAGGACGCGGTGCACGGTGGAGGGGTGGATGCCCAGCAGATACCCGATTCTTGCCGGACCCCACCGGCGGTTCACGCGCACGGCAATGATCCGCCGCTCCGTACGCCTTGCGGTCCGTTGCGGCGAGGAGTGCGGCCGGCTGGAACGGTCGGTCATCGCGGCCGGACCGTGCTCGCGGTAACGCTGTGCCCAGCGCGCAACCGTGGGTACCGAGACCTGAAACCGCTCAGCTGCGCGGCGCAGGCTCCAGCCCTGCTTAACAACACATTGCGCGAGGTGCAGCCTGCCACGTGGGGTGAGGAAAGCGTTAGGGTGGGACATGAAGACCTCCGTGCGTGGAATTGGACTCTAGGCAAGCCCCACTCCACCCGGAGGTCTTCTTCATGTCACCAAACCACGCCGAGCGTCACTAATGTCCGTGGTCAATACAGCTAGGCTGGCTCCATGGACGCCCACGGCAGCTTGAATCCGAGCCCCCGGACGTTGGACGTGGACAGCCTGGAACGCTTCGACAGGCTGGTGGTTACCGGTGCCCGTTCCATGCACGGGTGGCATGCCCAATCGCTTGATCTTCGCGGCAGGGCGGAGCCGCTGCTGAGCCTCGACGCCGAGGGAAGCATCTTCCTCGGCTGCACTTTCGACGACGGCGTGGAGGCGTCGCTGCGTAGCCGCGGAGCCCTGATTTTTCCGCGCCTGGACGGCGTTCCCTTCAACCCTTACCGCAGCCGTCTCTACACTGCCCGCGAACTCTATGAGGGTATCGCTGACGCACCGTACGAGGCCTCACCGGACGCCAAGGTGTATCAGTGGAGCATCCAACCAGGGCGCCGCCGGATCGACGCGACGCTCGCTGCAGCCCTTCATGACCACTCAATCGGGGAGGCGCTCGAAGCATTCCGGCACAACGGGACGAGCACAGGCCAGGTGACCGTCGGGGTGATGGGAGGGCACGCTGCCCAGCGTGGAACACTTGAGTTCGCGGCGGCGGGAACCCTTGGACGCCTGCTCGCCCGCAGCGGTCACGTCGTAGCCACCGGGGGCGGTCCGGGTGCCATGGAGGCAGCAAACATGGGGGCCTATCTCAGTGAAATTCCGGAAGCAACCTTCCGCAAGGAGCTTGCCAGCATGGCGGCCGTTCCCGGATACCGGCCCTCGGTCTCTGCCTGGGCGCGGGAGGCGGCCGCCGTCGTCGAACGCCATCCGGACGGGACGCCGTCTTTGGGGATTCCGACCTGGTTCTACGGCCACGAGCCGCCCAACTACTTCGCCAGCCACATTGCCAAGTACTTCGCGAACGCGATCCGGGAGGCCATCCTCCTCGAGTTGTGCGACGGCGGCATCGTGTTCCTGCCCGGGTCCGCCGGTACAGTCCAGGAGATCTTCCAGGACGCGTGTGAGAACTACTATGGGGTGCCCGAGACCATCAAACCCATGATCTTGGTGGGGCGGGCGCATTGGCAGGAACGGTATCCCGCCTGGCAGTTGCTGGCCGGCCTGGCTGAGGGCCGCGAGATGGCTGCCAAAGTGCATCTGGTTGACACGGTGGAGGAAGCACTTCAGGTCCTGGAGGGTTACTGACACCGGAACAGGGCCTCAATCAGTGCTCATAGCATTCTGGTGCAGGGTGCCTCCGCCAGCCTGGCCAGTCCGGTCAGATCGCCCGGCCCGAAGTCCCTCAGTGGCGTTCCATGCTCGAACATCAGCTGGGAAGGGTCGGGAACGTGTCCGAGGCCCAGGACGTGGGCGAGTTCGTGGAGGATGATGGCAATAGCCCGTGCACTTCCACCCGTGGTCCTGATGATTTTCCGAACTTGTGGCGCATCAAGCGATACCTGCCCGCTGACGTAGCCCACGTGTCCGGACGAATGCTTCACTCGGGTGCTGCCGCCGACCCCCACCGTGTCCCCGCTGAGTTGGGGAACTGTTTCAGGATCAGTCCACGAAATGAGGACGGGTGCCCACATGTTCCCATAGCGGTCGGGCTGGAAGCTTGAACGGTCCATCGCAGGCCGCTCATCTACGTGCCCGTCAAAAACAAAACGGAAGCCCGAGGCCTCGCTGATCCGCCGTACCGCAGCCTCAATCAGAGGGCCTGAGCCGGGTGGTGCCGCTTCGGCATTCACGACGTAGTGGATGGGCCGGCACGGGGAGTAGCTCACCGGCGTGCCTTCGTTGGAATGGAGGAAAACGTAGGAGCTGCTGAGCTCTGTCAAAGGTGCAGGGGCGCCCAATGGCTCAGGACCTTCGTCCAGGCCTGGTGTTGGTGCATTGCGCTGGCCCATCATCGGGGCCCAGCCGGAAGAACCGGAACCCAGGCCGAGCAATGTCAGGGGTCTGAAACCGCCATAAAGAAACACGCCGACGGAAATGAACATAACGGTTGCGGCAAAGAAGGCGATCAGCCGGGTTCCCCAGTGCGTCACCCGTTGATGCAAGTGTTGAGCGGAAGGGCCAGATGGCCCGGATGGCATGTGAATTTTGATGACCCCCTGCCCTCTGGGCGGCTGACGGAGGTGGCCGGAACTGATGGTTGGAGTCAGCCTAGGCCCAGCAGGGATCCGCGTCTACAGGTCCTTGCGGCACTGGGTCTGTCCCAGTTCCTTCAGGCCGCTCAGGTCTCCCGCCGCCAGTCCGTCAGGAGTGCCGATTTCCGGATACATCAGCTGGAGAGGGTCATCCACGTGCTCCAGTCCCATTACGTGGCCGAGTTCATGGAGAATAACGGCAGTCGCGTACTGGGCGCCGTCCGCGCGTTCCAACTCAAGGTCAATCTGGGGAGCATCCAGTTCCAGGCTGCCCGTGACAAATGATTTGGGGCCGCCGTTGAAGCTGTAATGGGTGCTTCCACCGGTCCCGATCACTTGGCCTTTGAGCTTGGGAGCGGCTTCCGGCGTGGTCCAGGAAATCAGCAAGGGGGCCCAGCGGTCTCCATAGGTGGCAGGCTGATAGGGATCACGTTCACCCGAGGGTTCTTCGGCCGTTTCGCCGTCATGGATAAAGGTGATTCCTGTTGCCGAGCTTATGGTGCGGATGGCGTCATGAACGAGATGGGCGGCGCCCTCAGGAGCAAGGGTTTCATTCACAACGTAATGCAGCGGCCGGCAAGGCGAATAGCCCACCGGACTGCCGTCGTCGTTCACCACCAGGAACTTGTAGGACTGGCTGGTAACCGACTGCAATTCCGGGACACCCAGGGGAGCGTCACTTTCCTCGAGCCCTGGAGGAGGGGCGTCGGCCGGCCTGGCCACCCCCGCAGCTTCGGTCTGTTGTACGGGTGCTGTAGCAATAGGCTCAGACTGAGAGTGCCTCCCGGAATCCATTCCCAACAGTCCGGTCACCCGGGGATCGTCGTAAACCAGCCCGGCCACCAGAAACGCCGTCGCGGCGATCAGCAGAGTGACCAGAACGTTCCGGAGCCAATGCCCGGCCTTCCGGAGGGGACTCCGGTGCTTAGGCGGTGGGTGAGGTGTCATGTGCTGCCGGAGATTGTCCCCGTTGGAAGGTCCGTCCACTACGTCACCACCTACGTCACTGCCGCGCCGAAGGCCATGCCCAGGAGGTAAGTGACGGCGGCTGCACCAAGGCCGATGGCCAACTGGCGCAGTCCGCGGGACGCAGGAGACGTTCCCGAGAGGAGGCCTACGATGCCGCCTGTCACCAACAGAGCCAGGCCCACCAGCACGCAGGCCACCACAAGGGCCGCCACACCCGTCAGGCCAAACACGAACGGCAGGATGGGCACCACGGCCCCGGAGGCGAAGAAGCAGAAGCTCGAAGCGGCTGCACTCCACGCCGTGCCCACGGCTTCATGCTGATCGGGAGCCTCGCCGCTCTCAGGATGGAGCGACAGGCTCGGATCACAATCGCAAGGCAGCATGCCCATGCGTTCCTTGACTCTGTGTTCCGCAGCCTCGCGGGACATTCCCCGGGCCAGGTACACCAGCAGGAGCTCGTTGTGCTCGATATCGAGCGAGGGGGCAGCGGCCAGGGTGATCTGGGTGGGGCGGGTGGCTGCTAGGAGTTCCCGCTGGGACCGCACTGAAATAAACTCGCCAGCCCCCATGGAGAGTGCCCCTGCGAGCAATCCGGCAACGCCGCTGAGCAGCACCACCTGGCTGCCCACGCCTGAGGCAGCCATGCCCATTACCAGGGAAAGGTTGCTGACCAGCCCGTCGTTGGCCCCAAAGACTGCTGCCCTGAAGGTGCCGGCCAGTCGGTTTCGTCCCCGCGTGGCGAGGCCTCGCACTACTTCTTCGTGGATCTGTTCATCAGCTGCCATGGCAGGAGTGGCCGAGGGATCCTCGGCATAAGGAGAACGGCCTTCAGCACGCTGGGCGAGGGCAAGGACAAACACTGAACCAAAATGCCTGGCCAGGAATCCGAGGATCTGGCTCCGGAATGATGCCGGCCGGGGTTTGCCTGCGTGGCCGCCGAGCAGTCTGAGCCAATGTGCTTCGTGGCGACCTTCAGCTTCCGCGAGAGCCAGCAGGATGGAGCGTTCTTCACCGCTGCGGTTTTGGGCGAGGTCACGGTAAACGGCGGCTTCGGCCCGCTCATCGGCGAGGTACTGCCGCCACCGTTTGAGATCGGCGGGGCTGGGGGTTCCGGCCGCTGAGGGCAGTGGATCGGTGGGGTGATCAGATTTAGCGTGCTGAGACACGAAGACTCCTGGGCTTGACGAGGCATGGTTCGGCCTCATTGCCTCTCCAGCGTACCCCGCATTTCCGCGGATTTTCGGCCGGTAATCCTTAGGGTGAAGTTTAGGAATGCCTCAAAATTACGGCACGGACCCGGCTGTGCGAGTGGGCGTTCTCCCGCTATTGACCCCCTGTGCCGTCAGTGTTGTGATGTTTTTACAGTCCTATCGATCGATGTCTTACTACACGGAGGTTGCACTATGGATTCCACTGAACCAGTTCCCAACAACCAGCCCGTCAGGCCGACTGTCGAATCCGATCCCGCCTATGACTTCGCCGAGGACGTACCTGTGGAGGAATGGGATGTGGAGGACGATGCCCTAGACGAAGAGGAAAGAGTGGTGCCGCTGGACACGGACGACGACTTCCGTGAGCCGGACTTCGAGGAAGACTGACAGTTAACGCCGAGGCTTAAGCCACGACGGCGATACGTCCCGAAGGTTGGGTCCCACCCTGGGAGGTACCGCCGTCGCGCATTGTGCCTTTTTTTGAAGGGCACTTTGTTTTGAAGGTCAGTTATTCTGAGGAACAGCGGGTTAGAGGACCGTGTTCCTGACAGCCGGCTGCAGTGCGTCAGCCGGAACGGGCTCTTCCACCTCTGTGCGGCCAGCTACCCGGGCAAACCAGGTCCTCATCACGCGGGGGTCTGTGGGCTTGGTCAGCAGCGATACTGCGACGTACAACACGGCGGAAGCGATCAGACCGAAGTAGATGGGCTCATTAGCGTAGATCCCGTCCAATGGTGCGGCAGCGTTGATTTCCAGGACAATCATGGTTCCCAATGTCACAACGGAACCGACCGCCATGGAGGTCGCCGCAGCAACTCCTGTTCCGCGTTTCCAGACCAAGCCACCGAGGATTGCCACCAGCAGGCCGCCTACAAGAATGTCATAGGCGATGGTCAGGGCGGCCACGACGTCCTGGGTGATGATCGCGATCAGGATGGCCACCACGCCGAGCGACAGTACCCACATGCGGTTCGCTTTGACGTCGTGCTCGGGATTCTCGCTGTCCTCGGTGTTGATCTCCTTGCCAAACCAACTGGCAACGAAGGGGAGTACATCGGCACGGGCTACTGTAGCGGCTGCAATGAGGGCCCCCGAAGCCGTGGACATCATGGCCGCAACAGCCGCTGCCAGGACCAGTCCGCCAATCCCGATCGGCAACAGGGTGGTTGCCACCTCGGCATAAACCACATCCTTGCCCAGGTTCGCGACGTCGATCCCCGGCAGTGCGACACGGGCACCGAGGCCGATCAGCGCCCCGGCTGCGCCGTAGAGGATGCAGTAAATGCCTGCAGTGGCGCCGCCCCAACGGGCAACCTGGGGTGTCTTGGCGGTGAAGACGCGCTGCCAGATGTCCTGACCGATCAGCAGCCCAAGGGTATAGACCACGAAGTACGTGATGATGGTTTGAATGCCGATGCCGTCGATCTGGAAGAAGCTGTCTTCCACACGGCTGCGGATGCCGTCCAGGCCACCCGCTGCGTTGAGCGTAAAGGGGAGCATCAGGAGGAAGATGCCCACAGTCTTGATCACGAACTGGACCTGGTCAGCCAAAGTAATTGACCACATCCCCCCAATCGTGGAGTACACCAGCACAATTGCCCCGCCGATCGCGATGGCGAGAGCCCTGTCCCAGCCGAAGAGAACCACGAAGATGGTGGCGTACGCACCGGTGGATGTGGCACAGAGCATCAGGGTGTACGCGAGCATCACTATTCCTGATGTTTGCGTAGCCCGGCTTCCATAACGCAAGGTCAGCATCTGGGACACGGTGTAGATCTTCAGCTTTTGAATAGTTCCGGCGAAGAGAAGGCTAAGAAGCAGCACTCCGGCTCCGATGGCCACCACCAGCCACATGCCGGAGATTCCGAACTTGTAGCCGAGGCCAACGCCGCCCACAGTCGAAGCGCCGCCGAGGACCACCGCTGCCATAGTGCCGGTGTAGAGGAACGGGCCCAAACGGCGGCCAGCTACGAGGAAGTCGCTGTTGTTCTTGGTGCGGGACTTTCCCCACCAGCCGAAAGCCAGCATGGCGACCAGATAGGCCACCACGATGGCGATATTGATGAAATTTGCATCCATGAGAAGGGCTCCTTGGAGCTGCCTGGAGGTTCCTCTTCGACGGCAAATTGCCGACGTAGAGGGAACCGCTGCTTGGAGGGGAGGCACGGAGAAGTGCACGCAGTTCGCCTGGAGACGGGTTCGTCTCTGCAGCTGACCGCCTTGGTTGTGAGGACGGATTGCCGGGATTTTCGCCTACTCGCCTGACTAGGCAGTTTGCCCGGATCAACTGAGTTTGCTGATAGACAACACTTGTTGCCTAAGAGAGTAAGCTGTGACGTGGGTAACGGTCAAGACGCGCGGTAACGGGTGACGAATTGCCGCGTCACACTCGTTCCTGGCCGTTAGGATGACTCCTGAGATGGGCCGAGCGGCCAGCCGTGAAAGGTTCAGAAATGAAGGCTCTACCAGTTGAACCCAGCAATATTCCGGTTGCCATCGGTTCAAGGATCCGTGCAGCGCGTCAATCCCAGCGGCTCACCATCGAACAGGTCGCAGACGCCACCGGGCTAACCAAAGGCTTCCTGAGCAGGGTCGAACGCGACCTGACCTCGCCGTCGGTTGCCTCCCTGGTGACTCTGTGCCAGGTGCTTTCCATCTCCATCGGCGATCTGTTTGCAGCCCCGGAAACCCACCTGACGAAGAAGGATCACGGCCCGCGTATTTCCCTTGGTGGCCAGGGCATTGTGGAGCGGCTGCTTACGGCTCGCTCGGAGCGGCGGATTCAGCTCATCCAGGCCGTGATCGAGCCGCGAGGGCGGGGCGAATCCGAGCTCTACGCCGTTGATTGCGACGTTGACGTGCTCCACGTCATTAAGGGAACCATCAAGCTGATCCTCACCAACGAGGAGTATGAGCTCAGCTCGGGCGATACCGTGACCTTCCCGGGCCGCGAGCCGCACACCTGGGTCAACCCGACCGATGAGCCTGTGGAAGTGCTCTGGATCCTGGTTCCTGCCGCCAGCCGCTAGTCCCGCTGCCTTCCCGCCCCGGCCCTCGCTGCGTTCCCGCCCAGTTACTGGTACTGGATTGGCGTGTCGCCCGGGAAACGCCGGCGAATCCGACCGGGTGGAGGGAGTAACTGGGCGGGAAGGGTCGGGACCGACATTCAGCGGATGATCCTGCCTCTTAGCACTGCGCGAATTTCCGCCAGGACCCTCTGGGGTTCGTTCCAAACGTGTTCGGGCATGTAGCGGAGCACTGGATAGCCGCTCAGGGCCGAGGCGTTGTTTCTGCCAACGTCCCTACGCATTGCCTCACGTGAAGAGTGGTAGGCAAACCCGTCAACTTCCACGATGAGGAATCCTTCGATCAGGAAATCCACCCGGCCAATGCCCTCCAGAGGTACCTGAAGTTCCACATGCCACCCCTGGCCTGAAAACAGCTGAAGCGCCTCGACTTCAACCAATGACTCGCACCTCGGATCCACGAGCCGAAGTGCCGATAGGGCGGTTCCGGACCGGTCTGCAGTCAACTCGGACTCCAGGAGCGCGAGGGGTACACCGTGAAGCCTCATCCCGGAAGCGGCCAGGGCTGTAGACATCGGAACGGGAAGACAGGTCAGCGCGTGCAGGATGACGTCTTCGACGGCGGCAAGCGGGGTGGGGCCCGACATCGGAAAGCGCTCGGTCCGGTGACGGACAAAGCCCTCGCCGTGGCCATGATTACAACTGAGGTGCAGCTTGTCCGGGGCGCGCCGCAACCATAGGCTGTAGTGCTTTGCAGCACTGGCGCAGCTGACCCGTGCATTGTTCTTGACGGCCGCCAGGAAATCCGGGTCGCAACCGGGGAGCGCCAGGACTCCACGCTTGGGCCGCATCGCTCCTGCCGATTCCAGGAAGGCAAGATCGCCGCGGCTGAAACCCGCCTTCGTCAGTTGGTGGACTCGGGCCACGCCGCCCATCTCCCTGAGGTAAAGGACGGGATCCATGCCTCAAGGAGACCGGGGGAGGTGTCGATTCGAAAGTGCCAGAGCCGGCTATGTGCATAACCCCGCGGGGTCTCGGTCAGACTGAGTGGGCAAGGTCCCACCAGGCCGGTGCAAACACCTTCCCGCCCAGTTACCGGTGGCCCGAACGCGTGTCGGGGGCAAACCGCCGTCGAATTCCCCTACAGGGATTCAGTAACTGGGCGGGAGCGCCGGGAGCGGAACCAAACCCAGTCGGGGAAGTAAACAGTTGATGCACATAAGACAACTTCGAGTGTATGATGGCAGTCACAACCAGTGATCCATCCTCGAAGGAGAGGCATTCCTTTGGAAGAGCTCCGTATTGAAGCAAATGGCAACATCGGACCGATCGATTCGGCCCGTATTCCGCGCTATGCAGGGGCAGCCACCTACGCGCGTCTGCCGCGGCTGGACCAGGTTGCTGCGGCCGATGTCACGGTTGTCGGCGTGCCGTTCGACTCGGGAGTTTCCTACCGGCCCGGCGCACGATTCGGCGCCAACCATGTGCGGGAGGCCAGCCGTCTGCTTCGCCCGTACAACCCTGCTTGGGACGTGAGCCCCTTCGAGAACATTCAGGTGGCGGACGCCGGGGACATGGCTGTGAACCCCTTCAACATCAACGAGGCCATCGAGACCATTCAGCAGAACGCCCTCGATCTCACAGCCCGGGGGAGTAAGCTCGTCACCCTCGGCGGGGACCACACCATCGCACTTCCGCTGCTGAGGGCGGCCGCGGAACGTGCCGGCGCGCCCCTCGCCATGCTCCACTTTGATGCCCACCTGGACACCTGGGACACGTACTTTGGCGCCGAATACACGCACGGGACGCCCTTCCGCAGAGCAGTGGAGGAGGGCATCCTTGACACCGAAGCCATAAGCCACATTGGTACCCGTGGTCCGCTGTACGGCAAGAAAGACCTCGACGACGACCACCGCTTTGGGTTCGGCATCGTCACTTCTGCGGACGTCTACTACCAAGGCGTTCTGGAGACAGTGGCCAAAGTCCGGGACCGGATCGGCAACCGCCCCTTGTATATCTCGGTGGACATCGACGTCCTGGATCCTGCCTTTGCACCAGGCACGGGCACCCCGGAAGCGGGCGGCATCTCAAGCCGGGAACTGCTGGAAATTCTTCGCGGGTTCCGTGGAATGAACCTCGTGGGAGCCGACATCGTCGAAGTCGCTCCGGCCTACGACCATGCCGAGATCACAGGAGTCGCCGCCAGTCACGTGGCCTACGAAATGGTGACGCTGATGGCAGATAATGCCGTCGAAGGGGACCGCTTCGGAGCCGCCAACGGATACGCTCAGCAGGCCCTCGGCCAGGAATCGCACCGGCCTGCCGGCTTCGCGCCGTCCTCCACCGAGGAGTATGCGCAGTGACCGGTACGGAGGCGCCAGTCCGCAACGGCGGGGATCTCGTCGTCGAAACCCTCGAGGCGCTCGGTGCCAAAACCGTTTTCGGCATTCCAGGCCAGCACGCCCTGGGGCTCTTTGATGCCATGGGCCGGGGAAACCTGCATTTCGTCTCCTCGCGGGTTGAGAACAATTCTGCATTTGCAGCTGACGGCTATTCGCGGGCAACCGGAGAAGTAGGCGTTCTCTTCCTGTCCACCGGCCCCGGGGCCCTCATGTCACTGGCGGGGCTGCAGGAAGCCTATGCGACCGGGGTTCCCATGGTGGTGGTTGCAAGCCAGATTCCTCTCGAAGGACTTGGGGCACGCCGGAAAGGCATGCTCCATCAGCTTGACGACCAGAAGGCGTCGGCTGCCAACGTCACCAAGAGCCAACGGCTCATCCAGCACGCCTCGGGGATCCCGTCGGCCATTCAGGACGCCTGGACAGAGGCCATTTCCTCCCCGCAAGGGCCGGTCTGGCTGGAGATTCCGCAGAATGTCCTGCTCGATCCCATCATGGTGCCCCCGGTTGAGGACGCGCTCGCCGAGGCCGCTGATAATCCGCCGCGCGTGGAGCTGATCCGTGAGGCAGTGAATTGGCTGGCGACGGCGAAACGTCCCGCCATCATTGCCGGCGGCGGCACGCGGCGTGGCCGGGCGGAGAAAACCCTTCTGGCCCTGGCCGAAAAGCTTCGGGCTCCCGTGATCTGCACTCCAGGCGGAAATGGAGCTTTCCCCTGGAACCACGAGCTCTCCCTGCAGTCCTGGATCGAGGACAGGTTCGTCACAGACGTCCTCGAAGACGCCGACGTGCTGATTGTTATCGGCTCGTCACTGGGCGAGGTCACGTCGAACTACTTCACGTTTGAACCGCGCGGCCGCATTATCCAGATCGACGCCGAACCCCGGGTCCTCGAATCCAATCGCCCCGGCCTGGGGATCCGCGCCGACGCAGGGCAGGCCCTCAGCGCCCTGGACGAAGCCCTGCAACGTGCCGGCGTCTCCGTCGCACCTGACTGGCACGGTTCAACCCCCGAGGACCTGGTCCGGGAGACGCTGGCCAAAGTCGGGGCGCGGCTGGAATCCCAGGACCTGGCCAAGGAGCTCACCTTTATGGCTGATATCCGCGAGGCCGTCCCGGCGGATATGCAGACCTTCTGGGACATGACCATCTCCGCTTATTGGGGTTGGAGCTGTTGGGACGCCAAGGATGGGCAGTTCCACTCTGCCCAGGGCGCCGGTGGCCTCGGCTTTGGATTCCCGGCCGCCATAGGTGGTTCCGTCGGTCTGGCCACAACGGGTCGATCAGGATCCGCTGCGCGGGTGCTTGCAGTCTCGGGCGATGGTTCAGCCATGTATTCCATCTCTGAGCTGGCCACCGCCAAACAGCATAATGTGCCGGTTACGTGGTTGATCGTCGACGACGGCGGTTACGGCATCTTGCGTGAGTACATGATCGATGCATTCGGAAAGGCAACCGCCACGGAGCTTGCCCGACCTGACTTCGTGAAGCTTGCCGAAGCTTTCGGCGTTCCTGCCACCCGTGTTGAACCGCAGGGAGTGGGGGACGCCCTTAAGACAGCCTTTGCTGCAGAGGGACCCAACGTCGTCGTGGTTGAGACCCTGCTCAAGATGTTCGCCCCCACTCACCTGGACCAGTAAGCTCCAGCGGAACCAGCAGGAACTGCCTAAGTGGCGACTGGGGAAGCCACAACCACGCATGCGCGATGAAATACTCCATTCGGATGATCTTTTCCGGAGAATGTTTCGCACAGGCAACAGATTTCGTAGAGTGAGAACGCTAATACTGTCAGCGCTGGCTGCTATTACTTCTCTTATCCAATCTGTGCTCTTCTTCTTTTAAGGACCCGTGGGCATGCTCCTCACCCTCATACGGCGCTTTTCCAAGCCGTATTTGCCGTACATCGTTGCCGTCATCGCCTTGCAGTTGGCATCAACCATCGCCGCCCTCTACCTTCCCAGCCTCAACGCCCAAATCATTGACGAAGGCGTGGCGCGCGGCGATACAGACTACATATGGCGCACCGGAGCTTTGATGCTGGGCGTCGCGTTGGTACAGGTGGCTACTGCGATAGCGGGGGTGTACTACGGCTCCAAGGCGGCCATGGCCATCGGCCGCGACCTTCGCCGTGGGGTTTTCCGGAAAGTCAGCAGTTTCTCGGCAAAGGACGTCAACGTTTTCGGTGCGCCTACGCTGATCACGCGTGGCACCAATGATGTCCAACAGGTGCAGATGCTGGTCTTGATGGGTCTGAACTTTATGGTGGCCACGCCCATCATGTGCATCGGCGGCATCATCATGGCACTCCGCGAAGACCTCAACTTGTCCTGGCTTGTCTGGGTTTCAGTACCGGTCTTGATTCTGGTTGTGGGCTACCTCGTGGTTCGGCTGATGCCGCTCTTCCGCTCGATGCAGACGAAGATAGACCGCATCAATGGAGTCCTCCGCGAGCAGATCATCGGCATCCGAGTGGTCCGCGCCTTCGTCCGGGAACCGCATGAAGCAGAGCGCTTTGGTGAAGCCAACAAGGAACTCACCGACGTTTCCTTGAAGATCGGTGCCCTCTTTGTCCTGATGTTCCCGGCCATCGGCATGATCCTGCATATTTCCACCGCCGCTGTCCTCTGGTTCGGCGGCCAGCGGGTGGAGGCAGGCGAAATGCAGGTAGGCGCACTAACAGCCTTCCTTCAATATCTCCTTCAGATCCTGATTGCCGTGATGATGGGCACCTTCATGGCCATGATGATTCCGCGCGCTTCAGTCTGCGCTGACCGCATCGGCGAGGTGCTCGACGTCGAGCCGTCCATCCATGAGCCCCTTAGCCCGGTGGCGCCAACCCACAAATCCGGCCGCGTCGAATTCCGCGACGTTTCCTTCGCCTACCCGGGGGCCGAGGAGCCTGTCCTCAGCAACATCAGCTTCACGGCTGAGCCAGGGAGAACCCTGGCCATCATCGGTTCAACCGGTGCGGGTAAGACCAGTCTGTTGTCCTTGCTCCCCAGGCTTTACGACGTCGCGTCCGGTGAAGTACTGCTCGACGGCGTACCTGTCACCAACCTGCACCGCTCCGAAATCACCGACAGGGTGGCCATGGTGCCACAACGTCCCTACCTGTTCTCCGGCACCATCGAACACAACCTGCGTTTCGGCAAGACCGAGGCCACCGATGAGGAACTATGGGACGCCCTGACGGTAGCGCAGGCGGCGGATTTCGTGAGGGACAAGAAGAATGGTCTTGCCGCCAGGATCGCCCAAGGCGGCACCAACGTCTCCGGCGGCCAGCGGCAAAGGTTGTGCATTGCCAGGGCACTGGTGACGGAACCCAAGGTCTTCCTTTTTGACGATTCGTTCTCGGCGCTTGACGTCGCAACGGACGCACGTCTGCGCCGGGCCCTGAAAGCGAAAACGGCCGATGCCACTGTCATCATCGTTGGCCAGCGCGTGTCCACCATCGCCGACGCCGACGAGATTCTGGTGCTGGACAGGGGCCGCATCGTGGACCGTGGCACCCACGATGAACTGCTCGAGAACTCCGCCACCTACCAGGAAATTGTTGAGTCCCAGCTGAGCGCGGAGGAAGTGGCATGAGCACCAACGAGAAGATGTCCACCCGCCCCGGCGAGGAAGATCTCGCCCAGCCAGCGGACGCACCAGTAACGGATGCGTTGGAAGACGACGATGACTTCGTCGAGGAAGAGTTTGTACCAGGCGAGGCCGACGGCGGCATGTTCGGATCCGTTCCCGCTAAGAAGCCTGAACACTTCTGGCCCTCCGCCAAGAGGCTGATGGGCCTGTTGAAGCCCGAGGCCGCGGGTATTTACCTGGTCTTGGCCATGGTGACTGTAGCTGTGGTCCTGAATGTGGTCGCTCCGAAGATCCTCGGCCAGGCAATGGACGTGATCTTCAGCGGTGTGGTGGGAAAACAACTTCCTGCCGGCGTCAGTAAGGACCAGTTCGTCGAAGGATTGCGGAGCCAGGGCCAGGATAACTTCGCCGACATGGTCAGCAGGATGGAACTCGTACCCGGAGTGGGCATCGATTTCCAGAAACTCGCCTTCCTGATCAGCGTCGTCCTGATGATGTACTTTGTGGCCAACGTGTTCCTCTGGCTGCAGGGGTATGTCCTGAACGTCCTGGTCATGCGCGTCGTCCGGAAGCTCCGAGACGATACCGAGAAGAAACTGAACAAGCTTCCGCTGAACTATTTCGATACCCGGCAGCGCGGCGACCTCCTTTCAAGGGTGACCAACGACGTCGACAACATCCAGCAGGCACTCCAGCAGGCGTTTGCCCAGCTGATCAGCTCACTCCTGACCGTTATCGGCATCGTGATCATGATGTTCATTGTGTCGTGGCAGCTCGCCCTGATTGCCCTGGTGGCCTTGCCGCTGTCAGGCGTCGCCGCGGGAATCATCGGCAGCCGCAGTCAGAAGCTCTTCGCTGCCCAGTGGAAGAACACCGGCCAGCTCAATGGTCAGATAGAGGAGTCTTTCTCCGGTCACGACCTCGTGCGGGTCTTCGGCCGTGACGCCGACATGCTGGACCGCTTCGATGAGCGGAACGAGGCTCTTTACAAGGCAAGCTTCGGAGCCCAGTTCGTCTCCGGAATCATCTTTCCCGTGATGCAGTTCGTCTCCTACCTGAGCTATGTCGGCATCGCCGTTGTCGGCGGCCTGCGGGTGGCTTCCGGCGCGATGAGTCTGGGCGACGCCACGGCATTCATCCAATACTCGCGTGAGTTCACGCAGCCCCTGGGGCAGATGGCGGGTATGGCCAACATGCTGCAGTCCGGCGTCGCCTCCGCCGAGCGGGTCTTTGAACTGCTCGACGCCGACGAACAGGACGCCGAGACAGCCACGGAGCACCTGCCGGCCAAGACTGACGGCCACGTCGAGTTCCGCAACGTCACCTTCAGCTACACACCGGACAAGCCCCTCATCGAGGACCTTTCCTTCAACGCCGAGCCGGGCCACACAGTGGCGATCGTGGGACCCACCGGTGCGGGCAAGACAACCCTCGTGAACCTTGTGATGCGCTTCTACGAACTGAACAGCGGCAGTATTTCCCTGGACGGCGTGGACATCACGCATTTGAGCCGGTCCGAACTGAGGTCCAAGGTGGGCATGGTTCTCCAGGACGCCTGGCTGTTCGGGGGAAGCATCTACGACAACATCAAGTACGGGAACCTGGACGCCACAGATGACCAGGTGATGGAAGCAGCCAAGGCAACCTTCGTAGACCGGTTCGTCAGGGCATTGCCCGAGGGATATGACACCGTCATTGACGAGGAGGGCAACAACGTCAGCGCCGGTGAGAAGCAGCTCATCACCATCGCAAGAGCCTTTGTCGCCAATCCGTCGCTGCTCATCCTGGACGAGGCAACGAGCTCGGTGGATACCCGTACCGAGGTCCTGGTGCAAAAGGCGATGGCAGCCCTCAGGACTGACCGTACGAGCTTTGTTATCGCGCATCGCCTGTCCACCATCCGCGACGCCGACACCATCCTCGTGATGGAAGCCGGCAGGATTGTGGAGCAAGGCAACCACCAGGCGCTGCTGGAGCTCAAGGGCGCTTACTACCGCCTGTACATGTCTCAGTTCGCTGGTGAGGATGCCGAAGAATCGGCCTTCACCGCCGAGTCAGCAGGGGTGCGCAGCTGACCGCCCCGGAAGCCCGTCGCCTCGAGGTACTCGTACCCATGCGATGGGGGGACATGGATGCCTACGGCCACATCAACAACGTGCAAGTGGTGCGCATGCTGGAGGAGGCACGGATTGCCGCCTTCGGCCCGCCCCGTGGAGCAGGCCTGCCCGGAATCGAACCCCAGGTTGCCCTCTTCAACGACGTTGAGGAGGGAACCCTGGCCTTGGTGGTGGAGCATCGGATCCGCTACATGCGTACCCTCGAATACCGGAATGTGCCCGCGGTGGTGCAAATCTGGATCGGTGCAGTCAAAGGCGCCAGTTTCGATATCCACTACCTTGTGCAAGATCCCGTCACTCGCGAGGATTGTGTCAAGGCCACCACCCACCTGGCCTTTGTGGATGAGGCGAGTGGACGGGTGTTGAGGCTGACCCCCGATCAAAAGCAGAGGCTTGCTCCCTTCGTCCATTAGCTTCAACGTAGGAATCAGAACCGGAAGAGGAGCCGAGCATGGCAAGCAAGAGACGGGCTGACAAGAAATCCTTCAACCGGATGAAGTGGAAGGACATGCCGCCCCAGGCGCGCTTTGGGACGGTGGTGGTGGGAGCCATCCAGCTCACCCTGCTCCTTGCCGCGCAGCGTGACATCTCCCGGCGTCCAGCTGAACAGATCAGGGGCAGCAAGACGATGTGGAGGCTTGCCACGTTAATCAATTTCATCGGTCCGGGAAGCTATTTTGCCTTCGGCCGGAAGAAGTTACCAACAGTAAAGTAACCAGCCGGCAAGCAAGTGAAGCCGTGTGGGCTACGACTCGCCGCTGCGGCTTCTGAAATATAACTTTTATGGTGCTGACACCCAGCTTAAGGCTGTAAATTTGTCGGATGACCCCTGCCCTAAAGACTTCCATGCCCCGTGCCCTCGGTATCTCCAAGGAGATCGAAGATGCTGCCTGGTTCGTACTTGGGGCGGGTCTGCAGGGGAGACCTTCGGCCTTGGACGGCCTCACGCTGACCTGGACCGCTGACGCTGCATCAGAGCTCCTGGAACGCCTGGAGCGCGGGGTTTCGGACTCCAAAGCACCTATGATGACCAACCTTCGGGAGAACCTGCAGGACGCTTCCCGCAACGCCAAGCAGTTGGCCGTGGAATTGCTGTTCCTCCAGTCCCTGCCGCTGGCACACGAGGTCAAGTCGCTCAAGGTCAAGCGCGCACGGGTGGCCGAAGCAGCTTCCTGGCTGGAACCCCCGCTGGAGTTGCCCAACGAGCTGTACCAGGGCATGACGGACCATGGCGTCATCCGGGACCGCACCGCCGAATTCAACTGGACAATCTGGGACCACCTGAAGTGGCTCTGCCGCTTTGTGCAGCACGTGGACCAGCAGCCAACAGCTGTTATCGCCGGAGCGCTGCAGGACCCCCTGTCCTTCCACCAGCTTGCGGTCGGAACGCCTGAGGATCAGCCGGCTATCCGTAGAAGCATTGAGTACCTCGCCTGGCCCAGCTACTTCGAGCCCGTTGTAGCTGATGTTGAGCGCCAGGAAATCAGGGACGCTTTCGCGTCCTTGGTAGGCGGGGCCAAAGGTGACAGCGATGAGGAAATCACCGCTGACATTCACAGGATCCGCCTGCACCTGGACGATCAGGCCGGGCAGCGCATCGACTGGTACTCCCGGCAGCTTGTGAGCCAGTGGCGAAAAGTCGGGGACCCTGGGCGCCGCGCCTGGCTCCTGCGAACGCACCACGACAACAGCGAGCTCCTCACCTCCTGGCAGGGCGATGAGAAAGTTACTCTCGACGTCGAACACCTCCGCCTGCTTGACCCCGGCGTTACAGCTGGGCTGGTCCAGCATGCGGTGGATGAGGACTACAAGCACCTTGGCTACGTGGAACGCGAAGACACCAAGACTGCGGTCTTTGGTTTCCTGAGCGTCATGAAGCCCGGCGACCTTGCCCTCTACCAGAGTTCCGGCAGTGTCCGAATAGGCGTGGTGCTAGGCGAACCGGAGCAGAACGACGACAACCGGCGGATGCACCGGAAGGTGCGCTGGTTCGACGAAACGCACATCATGACCAACCTTCCCCGCCATGTCCAGCGGCAACTCGCCGCCTCCGGCATCATCGTGGACGTGACCCGGGTGATCCAGGCCCTGCAGGCGCTGTTGCCGGCCGAGGCGGAAGCCGAGGACGACGACGCCGCACAGGCCCCCGTCGTCGATCCCGTTCCGGAGGGGTTCCGTCCGCTGACGCCGGAATTCGCCGCGTCGCTGCACATGGACCTGGAACCGCTGCAGGAGATCGCTGAACTTCTCGAGGAAAACCGGCAGCTGGTCCTTTACGGGCCGCCGGGGACGGGTAAGACCTACCTGGCCAAGCACCTCGCCGCGGAACTGGCCGGGGACACCACCGACGAGCGTGTGAAGCTGGTCCAGTTCCACCCTTCCTACGCCTACGAGGACTTCTTTGAGGGTTTCCGCCCGGACAAAACCGACGAGGGGCAGGTGTCCTTCAAGCTGGTGGCCGGGCCCTTGCGGCGGCTGGCCGAGGAGGCAGCCAAGCCGGGCAATGAGACCAAGCCGTACTTCCTGATCATCGACGAAATGAACCGGGCCAACCTGGCCAAGGTTTTCGGCGAGCTGTACTTCCTCCTGGAGTACCGTGACGACCGCATCTACCTGCAATACAGCCCCAACGAGCCGTTCACTTTGCCGGACAACCTCTACATCATCGGCACCATGAACACCGCCGACCGCTCGATCGCGATGATGGACGCCGCCATCCGCCGTCGCTTCTCCTTCATTGAGCTGCACCCGACAACTGAGCCGGTGAAGGGCACGCTGCTGCGTTTCCTGCAATCCCGCAAGCTGGATACCACACCGGCCCTGCTCCTGGACGCGCTCAACGAGGCCATCGATGAGTGGGACCGTGACCTGATGATCGGGCCGTCGTACTTTATGAAGAAGGCGGCCCAGACGCCCTCAGGGCTTCGCCGGATCTGGAAGTACGAGCTGATGCCGCTCCTGGAGGAGCACTATCACGGCCAGCTGAACCGGGCTCAACTGGAAGAGCGGTTCGGGCTGGACCAGCTGCTGGAGCGCCTTGCAGACCGGTGAGCGCATCTTGGAGACTGCCAAGCTGGCCAAGCAGAGTCAGTCGGCCGGGAGGGGAATCCAAAAGCGGCAGCACATAGTCCTGGATGAGCTGTCCGGCGGCGTCGTGGACAAGCTCGACCCCGCCAGCGCTGCGTTCATCAACGCCAGCGGCTTGGCCAAGGCGTCGCCGATGGGCCTCGGCCTATATCGGATCGAAGCGGTGGGAATGGTGGGGTCGGTCCGGACCGGGACCGTTCAGTTGGACGTAAGGCCCAAAGACCGGCTGGGTTTGAGCCGGCTCCTTTTCCTGCTGAGCTACGCAGGCAATCAGGGCTTCCGCGACGACGCTGTAAACGCAGTGGAGGACTCCGAGCTCTGGAGCGCTCTGGCCGAATCCCTCGCCCAATTGGCGGAGCGCGCACTGACCCGCGGCCTGTTACAGGGTTATCTGAACGTCGATGAATCCCTGCGTACAGTGAAGGGACGGATCCGGATTTCGGACCAGATCTCCCGCCGCCCGGGCATGTTGGTACCACTTGAAGTTTCCTATGACGAGTTCACTGAGGACATCCCGGAAAACCGAATCCTCCGGGCTGCCCTTGACCGCATGTCCAAAGTCCCCGGGGTGCGTCCGGACGTGTTGAGCAGGCTGCGCCAGCTCAAAGGAAAGCTCGACGCCGTCACCCGGCTTCAGTCGGGCGCTCCGCTGCCGCGCTGGCGAGCAAGCCGGATGAACCTGCGGTATCACGCTGTGCTCCGCTTGTCTGAAGTCATTCTCAGGAATGCTTCGGCCGAGGCCGGAGAGGGAGACCAGCACACTGCCGCTTTTGTGGTGGACATGTCGCGGGTTTTCGCCGACTTCGTGGGGACAGCGCTTCGGCAAGCCATGGCTGCCTACCCTGGGGAAACCAGGCTGCGGTACGACGCCATGCTCAACGAGGCAGTCAGGGATTCTGACCGGCTCACGGTCACTCCCGACGCCGTCCACCTACTGGGCGGCCGGCCGGTGGCGGTCTACGACGCAAAGTACCGCGCGGCGTCGGACATTGGGGCATCAGTCTCAGCGGACCACTTCCAGATGCTGGCCTACTGCACAGCGCTGCAGGTTCCCACCGCCTGGCTGGTGTACGCGGGCCAAGGCGAAATTAAGCTGCGCCGGATCCTGAACACGGATATCGACGTCGTGGAGTATCCCATTGACTTGTCCCTGCCCGCGCCCAAGATCCTGGCTTCCATTGCGGACCTTGCCCGGGAATCGTGGGGCGATGTGGTGCGGCAATCACAGCCCGCCTGAGATCAACCCGCTTGGAGATCCGCCGACGGTTGGGGTCATCCTACAGTTGCGGTCACCCTACTTCTGAGGCAATTTTTCGGGCTGCTTGGCTCCGGCTGCGGAGGGACATGAGGTGCTGAAGTAGCGCGCGCTCTGGATTTCCGGCATTGAGGCTCAGGCACAACCTGAGCCTGTCCCGGATTTCTGAACCCTCCGGCTCAGTCTCGCCGAGGATCGAATCGATGATGTCCGACGCCTGATGGCGAAGCGTTTCAACATCAAGGAATTTGTCGGTCGCTAGCGGGTTACCGGCGTCGGATCCGCTCTCAGGCGTTCCTGCTTTGGTCATCCGTTTTCGGGGCATCGCTTACTCTCCTAGGTCAGTTCTACCTTTGGCGAGACCACCTGCCGGTTTGAATAAATGGTACCGGCAGGAGTGGGTTCTGTCTCCTGTGAGCTTGCCTGGGAACTGGCTGTCCAGTGGCTTACACGGGCGGGTTTACACAGGGGCTTTACACCGGGACTCTGAATGTGAAGGTGCTTCCTTCGCCCACGGCACTTTCGAGCTCGATCGTGCCGCCGTGGGCTTCGATAATTGCCTTGCTGATGGACAGCCCCAAGCCCACCCCGGGGATGGTGGTGCTGCGCACAGTGCTGGACCGGAAGAACTTGGTGAAGGCGTGGGCTTGGTCATGTTCACTCATTCCCATCCCCATGTCCCTGACCTCGCACACCAGATACCGGTCGTCCGGCCTCAGTGAGACCACCACCTCGCCCCCGTTAGGAGAATATTTGATGGCGTTGGAGACCAGATTGTCCAATACCTGCGATATCCGGGACGAATCCACGTGGGCGTCCATCGTTGGCGGAGTTTCCGCGAGGAGCCGCACGCCGGAGTTGTCGGCACGCGGGATGGCAGCACTCACGCTTGCCCGCACCAGCTCGGCCATGTCTGCCGGACGCGGACTGACGATGAGCTGTCCCCTCCGGCTGGCGAGCAGGTCCGAAACAAGGGACAGCAAGCGCTCTGAGTTGCGGCTGATGATCTTGAGGAAGTAGGTTTGCGCTTCCGTGAGCTTGCCTTCGTCCATCAGGATTTCCACGTATCCCAGAATCGACGTCAGTGGTGTGCGGAATTCATGCGAAACGTTGGACACGAAATCGTCCTTTGCCGCCAGCGCGTTGACGAGTTCGGTCACCTCCCCAAAAACCACTACAGAGCCAGCGAAGTTACCGTCCCGGTCCTTCATGGCCCGCGCGCTGGTAGTCATGGCCCGCTGGTCCTCGCCCTTCCCCAACCAGACCAGATAGTCCGTGAACGTCTCTCCCTTAACAGCGCGACGGACCGGGCGGGACTCGGCCGGCACCGGGGTGACGCGGTCGGCTTCGAAGACCAGCAGCTGCGTTTCATTGGGATCGCTGATGCCGGGAGGAGTGGCGAGCCTGTGGTGCGCGCGCTGCTTGCGGTTCATCAGGATGTCGTGGCCGTCTGCGTCGACGGCGACGACGCCCAGATGGACGGTTTCCAGCACGGTGTTGAGGATGTCTTCCTGCCGGGTGCTCGCGGCCAGGGCGGTGCTCAGCAGTTCGTCTTTCGCCTCAAGATCCCGTTGCTGCCGCATCATGCTGAGCGTAAGGACACTAACGGAAATGCCGATCCCTAAGGTGACAACAGGCAGCAGCAGGGAGCGGGCAAAGTCCTGCCCATTGAAGTGCCCGTGGACAACCAGCGGAACCCAGATGATGGCCAGGGGAGCAAAAAAAGAGGCGGCGATGGCCGCACGGGGATACAGGCCCGAGGCGCACAACCAGATCACAGGGAGAACGGCCATCAGACTGATGCCGGCGAGTCCTTCCTGGCCGCCCTCCCGGCCCAGCCCAATGGAAACGAAATCCAGTAACGGAACGATGAGGAAACTGGGGTAGAGGAGCCGCTCCCAAGGCACGGCGTAACAAAGAACCAGGATGACAGCCTGTGAAACCAGAAAGCTGATGAAAAGCGGATGGGCCAGGGACGACGGAAAATAGGCGATAACCAGCACCGCAGTAAGGGCCGTCGTCACTGACAACGGCATTTGACTGAGGCCCACGCGGCCACGCAGAGAGTACTTATGGAAAGGCCGCCTGAAAAACATCAGGCGCCCCGAAGGGATATTCCATGTTTTGTCTACACTCATGCGCATAATGCCGAAATGGGGCGGTTATCTGCATTCATAACAACAGGGTATCCGTCGGGAGCTATACTGCAGACGGGGCTAGCGGACTGAGGGGGCTGCGATGAGCGAATCACGTGTAGGTCTTGTCATTGAAGACGATGAGGACATTCGAGGACTCGTGCGTGTCGTCCTGGCGCAGGCAGGGTTCGACGTGCATGCTGCCAGTACCGGTTCAGAAGGCGTTGAGGCGGCCAAGAGGCTGAACCCGGCCGTTATTACCTTGGATCTTGGCCTGCCCGATATCGACGGTTTTGAGGTTGCCCGGCAGATCCGCCAGTTCTCTGACGCCTACATTGTGATGCTTACCGCGCGGGCGGAAGAGCTCGATACCCTCATCGGTCTTGAGTCCGGTGCGGACGATTATCTGACTAAGCCATTCCGGCCAAGGGAACTGCGTGCTCGTGTCGCGGCGATGATGCGGCGGCCTCGTTTAGATGCTCCCGCGTCCGAACCGGCGGCTGCACCGTCCTCTGAGCAGCTGATTGTGCACAATGGCCTGGAGCTGAGCTACGAAGCACGAACGGTCGTTGTGGACGGGGTGGAGCTCAACCTGACACGGACTGAATTCACGCTCTTGTACGCGCTGTTGGAAGCCGGACGGCGCGTTCGGACAAAATCGGAGCTGGTGCGCCGGCTTCGCGACGAGCCGTACGACGTCGGGGGGTACATTTCCGACGCCGACGAACGGTCCGTTGAGGTCCACATGGGAAACCTGCGAAAGAAACTCGGCGACACTCCGCAGAACCCCCGGTGGCTGCAAACGGTCAGGGGCATTGGTTACAGGCTTGCTCCATCCCAGGAATGATTCAGCTTTAGGCGCCGGCTGACAGGAACTTTTAGCCAGCTGACAGGAACTCATCCAGTTGATGTTCCAATTGGGTCAGGTTCTTGAGCTCGCATTCCCATACGGTGAGCACATCCCAACCTGAGCCCTCCAGCAGGAGGCGTTGTTCGGCGTCGCGCTTTCTCGTCTTGGTTCGCTTGGTTTCCCAGAAGTCTGCATTGGCCTTTGGTGCATGTTGCCCTACGCGGCACTCATGAAAGTGCCAGAAGCAGCCGTTGATAAAGATAACCTTGCGGCGACTGGCAAAGACGAGGTCTGGCCTGCCGGGCAGTTTTCCGCCGGAGGCGATCCCATGTAGGCGGTAGCGGTACCCCTTGGCGTGCAGAAACCGGCGGACCAGCATCTCAGGCTTGGTGTTTTTGCCTCTGATCCTGGACATGTTCCAGCTGCGCCGTTCAGGGGTCAGCCGATCTGCCATGGTTCCAGTCTAGGTTTCCCGGGCTCTCCTCGCGTTCTCCCAGTGGTGCGATGCAGCCGGGTGCAGAGCGATGTGCATCGCGGTCTCGCAGACTGTTCTCCGGTTCTGCTGTGTTTAGGAAATGTAATTTGTGGACGCCGGGGCTGGATAAACGACGTTTTGCAGCGAGAATTCTCCAGTCATGGAGGCTTTAGGCCTTGTCCCACTCCATGTGACTTCTAATTTGGGCGCCATGGTGGTAAAAAGCTACTTCAGGTGCCTGTGGATAACTTCGACTTAGTAAATGTCACCTCAGCTACCCTTTAAGCATTGTTCGGACCACGTGTCACGAAAACTATCGGGGGACAGCTGCTCATGACTGCTCGCAATTCCGTCTATATGCGTCTACGTGTTCTAGCGGCAGCCGTGGTCACCGCCGGTGCGTTGGCACTCTCAGCATGTGCCGGCGGCGCCCCTGGCGGAGGCGGAACGCCCTCGACCCCCGCGCCTACCCAGTCAACATCGGCCCCAACTCCTTCGCCGACTCCCACTGCTGTCTACAAACCGGCTGATGCTAAGGGCAAGGCGCAGAACGTCCCGCTGCCGGTTATGCCCGAGGCGGCGAAGGCCGAGACCAAGGAAGGCCTGGAAGCGTTCGCGAAGTACTGGTACGCGCTGATGAATTATGCGTACGAGACAGGAAACCTGGAACCTATCAAGTCTCTGGCAGCTCCGGCCTCCTCATGCGCGATGTGCGACAAGATCTTTCCAGCCGTAGAGAAGTGGAACAGCGAGGGACGCTGGGTTGAAGGGGCAAGCATCGAAGTCCATGCACTACAAACGAAGTTTACGCAGACGCCTTCAGGAGAGTATCAAGTTGCTATTCAGTCCCAACAGCGTGCAGGGACACTTCGCAATGCGGATTCAACCGTCGGTCAAACCGTCGAGGAAACGAGCATGCTGGGTGACCTGCTCATTGCTAAGTTTGTCAGCGGCGAATGGTTAGTCACCAATGTCGACAGATTAGGCGGATAGTGGATGGAATCCTGGGGGAGGAAAGCGCTGTCATTGTCAACCCTCATTGCATTCCTGGCTTTCGCTACGCTGGGATATCTGCCGGCGGTGAAGGCTCAAGCAGGAGATTCGGATCTGTCGTGGAATGGACCCGGAATCGGGGTCTGGCGATTCGATCCGGGATCAGGGGTTTGGGTGGATTCACCGAACACACTTCCGGACGACCCAAATACCTATAAATTTGAGTACCTGTGTCTTGATGATGGGAAGAACAATTACGACGTCGCCTGTCTTGCCGGCGCTCCTCAATGTAACGAGGGGGAGTCAGGGAGGCCAGTGCGTTGGTTCTCATCGCTTCGAGTCTTCGATCCCCCCATCTGGTCGTCCATCAGGCCGGACCGGTGCATTTACACAGAAGATCCCGCGGATGTCTTAGGCCAGATTGCTGCTCAGATCCAGACCAAGTTTGAGCAATTGCCTGTTGTGGCAGGAACTTCGGGGATCCAGCCCAATCCGCACACGTTGAAGGGCGCCGAGACCAACTTTTATGCAGAAGCGGCGGAGCAGACTTTCACCGTCGATATGCTCGGCCAGAGTGTCGCGATCGTCGTAAAACCCGTGCAATACCAATGGGATTACGGGGATGGCGGTAGCCTTGGGCCCACCACCTTGATGGGTGGTCCTCTGCCCGAGGACCGTTGGGGCGAAAAGACCCGGACAAGCCACGTTTATACCGAAACCGGAGACTTTCAGGTTGTCCTGACCACCTATTTCCAGGGCACCTACTCAGTAAACAATGGACCGGCTTTGCCTATCCCGGAAGAGGGTCAATTCAGTTCGCCTCCCCAAACGATCAGCGTGTGGAGGTCGACCACGCGCAACTACGCTGACGACTGCATTGAGAATCCACAGGGCCAAGGATGTCCTGGCGTTCCAAGCATCCCGTAGTCCCGTATTGGGCCGGAGGGTGATCTGCGTCTCACGCGGAATAGTTGCTTGTGCAAACAAGTTGCGGTGGGTGGACACTCTTCACAACCAAAGGATTTGCACATGTTGTTTTCTCCGCTGACTCTTGGCGAGCTCGAACTGCCCAACAGGCTTGTAATGGCACCCCTTACCCGCGTCCGTGCAGGAAAAGAGGGTGTTCCAGGATCTTTAGTGGCGGAGCATTACCGCCAGCGGGCCTCATTGGGGCTCATCGTCAGCGAGGGAATCTACCCCAGCCATGCAGGCCAGGGATATTCGGGGCAGCCCGGACTCGTTACTGAAGCGCAGCAGGCAGGATGGGGGAGAGTCACTTCAGCTGTTCATGCCGAAGGAGGCCGAATCTTCGCCCAGATCATGCACGCCGGCAGGGTCAGTCATGAAGCTGTGAACGGCGGGTATGAAGTAATCGCCCCGAGCGCCATTGCGATTGAAGGCGAAATTCACACTCCGCTGGGCAAGCTGGCCTACCCAAAGCCCCGCACGCTGGGAACAGGGGAGCTGCCTGCAGTTATTCAGGAGTTCGTTCAAGCGTCAGTGAACGCTATTTCGGCTGGCTTCGACGGCATTGAGCTTCACTCCGCCAACGGTTACCTTCTCCATGAATTCCTCAGCCCGGCATCCAACCAGCGCGATGACGTTTACGGTGGCTCTCCTGAAAACCGGGCGCGGTTCGTCATCGAGGTTGCCCAGGCTGTGGCTGCTGTAGTCGGCGGCGACCGCGTGGGTATCCGCATCTCGCCGGAACACAATATTCAGGGCGTTCTGGAAACGGACGGATCCGATGTCCTGGCCACATATGGAGCGTTGGTTGATGCGATCGAGCCGCTGAACCTCGCTTACCTGAGCATCCTCCACCAGGATCCTTCAGGGGAGCTGATTCAGGGCCTCAGGAAGCGCTTCGGGGGACCGTTCCTTGTCAACTCCGGCTTCGGCATGGTGACCACCCGCGATGAGGCTATGGGGCTGGTGGCGGACGGTCATGCCGACGCCGTCGTGGTCGGTCGCCCGGCTATCGCCAACCCTGACCTGGTCCGCCGGTGGCGGGAAGGCCTTCCCGTGAACGAGGCAAACCCCGCGACCTTCTACGGTGATGGTGCCGAGGGCTATACCGATTACCCCGCGTACCAGAACTAACATCCAGCTGCAGTGGCAGCGGGGTACCGCAAACGGTCGCACCGTGATGGTGCATCTAACTGTGTTCGGTTCCCCGCTGGCACAGGCCGATGAATCCGCCAAGTTGCGCCAGGCCCTCCGGATGGGAGGGAAGGTAGTTTGTCAGCTGGGGAGATCGCACCACCACGGCACGCCACTGGGCCCGGGAAACTGCAACGTTGATCCGGTTCCGGGATAGCAGGAACTCGATGCCCCGGGGAGCTTCAGCGACGGCAGAACATGCCATCGAGACGACCACCACGACGGCTTCTTGCCCCTGGAATTTATCCACGGTTCCCACCCGTACCGCTCTGAGCCCGGCGAGGTCCAGGGCATCCCGGACCACGTTTACCTGCGCGTTGTACGCTGCGACCACCAAGATGTCCGGTTCGCCGAGCAGACGGCTCCCGGCGCCGTCGTCGTGCCATTTAAGCCCGAGATGCCGCTGGACTTGCTGGACTACTGCTGTCGCTTCTTCTACGGAGGAGGTGGTGTTTCCGGTGTGGGGAACAAAAACGGTCTCGATTCCGGCCGGGACGCCGTCGAGGATGCGCTGATCCGCTGCGCGTGAGGACTGCAGTCGTCCGTCGTAGGAAAGCTCTGAGACTGCCCTGCACAGCTCTGTAGTCATCCGCCACGAGTCCGCAAGGAAGTAACCCAGCTCGGGCGGCAACGTCGCATGGCCGTCGGAAATCCAGCCCAGTGCGGACTCGTTAACGGGCTCCGGATGCGTTCCTTGACTTACCTGGGGAAGCTGCTGGGGGTCGCCGAGCAGCAAAAGCCGAGGGCTGGCTTGAGCCACTGCCAAGGTATTGGCGAGCGAGAACTGGCCGGCCTCGTCTATCACCAGCAGGTCCAGCGAACCAGCGGGGACCGCGGCCCCGGTCATGGTCCAGGCAGTTCCGCCTACCAGCGCCCCATCGGGGGAACTGAGGAGCCGCTCCACATCGGCGGCAGATCGGTTGGCCCACGGAAGGGACTCGCTGTGCTTGACGTCTTTGGCCACTTTTCGCGGGTCCACTCCCGCTTTTTGCACGGCAGTCCGCATGAGGTTCTCGATCACGGCATGAGACTGAGCAACTACCCCCACCTTCCAGCCACGGTCAACCAACCGGGCGATCACGTGGGAACCCACGTGCGTCTTGCCCGTGCCAGGAGGGCCCTGAACGGCCACGTAGGAGCGGTCGAGGTCCAGGACAGCATCGGTGATGGCATCGATGAAACGGTCCGGGCCTTGTCCGACGTCCGGCAGAGCAGCACGGTTCCGAAGGCGTGGCGGAACCCTGCGAACCAGATCCAGGCCCGGATGCTCCGGGAAACGAGGGTGGCCTGGCTTGCTGTCCAACAGTGAGGCAGCGACCTGGTCAGCCAACGATGCCAGAGCCTGCTCCAAGCTTTTGGTGGCGAGAGGCTGGTCTTCTGTAAGGGCTATGGGTACCGCCGGATAGGGGTCGACCTTCTTGTGGAGCCTGTCCCGGATAACGACGGTGTCCTGGCCATCTTCATGCCCCAACTCCAGGATCTCCGTTCCGAACCATCCGCCGCGACCGGAGCCGTCTTTCCCCGTGCCTTTCAGCCCGGCCGGGAGCGGGCGATCGTACATTCGGAACCATGTGCTGCCGACCCGCAGATCGGACCCGGCACTGACGTTGCCCGTGAGCTTCACTCTGCGTTCGGGCAGCCTGGTTCCCTCTTTGCGCCAGTCGTCTAAGATTTCCGCCCGCTCGACCAGGAAGACATTCCGGTCGTGATGATGGCTTTCGGGACCGTTCTCGCACCGGTCGAAATGGGCCCACCAGAATGACTTCCGCTCGCGGCGGTGATAGCTGACAGCCGCTGCCACCATCGCAACGGCATGGCTATCGGCGTCGGGCCCGCTGTCCTCGATGGTGCCGGCAACCTTTGCGGCCTGTGTCCGGGATTTTGCCCACTCGTCCAAGAACGTGTGCAGGACGACTTCCGAGGTCCTAGGGCCAGAACCGGCCGCGACCGCCTGACTTTTATCTCTTCGTTTTGAAGAGTGATCCGCTTGCGAGGAGTCAGCTAAAACTGCCGGTGAGGATACATCAGGTTCGATGCCACGTTGCCGGGCAAGGCCGAGAAGCCAGTTCCTCAGTTCCAGCGTGGAAACACAGTCGTACTGGTTGTAGTCGGAAATTCCGGCGAGGATTTCAGCCGCAAGATCGTCCAGTCCATTGTCGCGTGCTTCGCAGAAGTCAGCGTAGGCAACCACAGAAGCTCCGGCGTCAGTGACATCTCCGGAACGGAGATTGTTGCCCATGTACAGGGGTTCAAGTTTCTTGATGCTGTAGGAGTTCTCGGAGATGCGGATGCTGTTGCGGACGGTCTGGTAGAGATCCACCAAGAGCCCGTCGCGGAGCCATTGATCCACGATCTCTTCACCGGCGACATGCATCACCGAGAGTTTACGCAGCGCCGTCTTTTCGTAGGCGGCGTAGTGGTAGACGTGCATGTCCGGATATGTGGCCCGTCTGTCTTGGACATAGTCAAGGAAATCCAGGAACGCCTGTTTTTCGGCGGCGCGGGTGTGGGCCCAGAAGGGCCGGAACACTCCCGCTACGCCGGGCTTGAGAGGCGCTTCAACCACACCGAACAGATACTCAAGCCCCCAGGTGCCGGTTGCATCTTCTTGCCATAGGGGGTCTCCCTCAAAGTCGAAGAAGATGTCGCCGTCGTTGGGAGGTGGCAGCTCCCTCAAGCTGTTTTCCGGCATCACACGGTAGCTCAGGGCGTGTTCTTCGCCGTCCTTGACGTAACGGACGCTTCCGTCCACCGGACCGAAACCGGTTTGCATCCGCGCCTGATCCTGCAGCCGCAGGAGCGGGGGATTGGCGTCAGGAAAATCTGCTTCGGCGAGCTGATGCACAGTGAAGATACCCTGCTCATGAAGTTTCTTGCGCTGGCTGGAGTTCATTCTGGCCACCAGCAAGACGTCGTCCGTCGCCTTCACCTGTTCCTGGCAGTAATCGCACCTTCCACAGGCAACGACTCCAGATGCTCCCCAGCTCACGGGGGCCGGGGCAGCCCGGTGTTCGCCAACAAGTTCCAGAAAGCGCTCACGCCGCTCCCGGAAAACCGGAAGGATGTCCGCGAGTTTGTGGCTGCTGCGCACATTCTCAAAGCTGCCATCCGCGGTGACTACTGTGGCACCGAGGATCAGCGTGACCAGGGGATAGGGTTCGAGACCTGCTCCCAGCAGTTGATCACCATAGGCAGCCAACTGGAGCAATGCCGTGACTTTTGCGTGCCGGGCGAGTTTGGTGTCGTAAACGGCGTAGCGGCCGTCAGGCTGTTTCACGAGAAAGTCAGAGCGCCCGTGGAAGGTGCCATCAAAGAAAGCAGCCTGGAAAACGACGTCGGCGCCTGATTCCAGAGCGGCGATGGACTCTGCATGTTTGGCCAGCAGCGTGGCGCGGTCCATTTCAGAGGCGGGCGCGACGTCGTACACGCCGCGTTGCCGGGACGGGTCCCAAGGACCGAACTCTTCAACGAACTTGTCCAGGACTTTGTGTTCATGAAGGTCGCCAAGCTTCGCTGTTCGCTCCAACATCGCGTCGGCCGGGAAGATAGCGCTGGGGGATCGTCCGAGTTTTTCGTCGAGTTTCCGAAGCAGTTGATATTCGCACGTGGCCGCTGTCACGAGGTCGCTCGCGGAGAACACCAGGTCCTGTTCCCGCCCAGGACCTTCTGGTTCAAGAAGAAACACGCTGTCCCCGCTCCTCGTTGATGCGTCGTGACATTTGCTGCCACCTTGCCGTCGGCTGGAGCTGGGTTGCAAAATTCCGCTAACTCCGTTGGCTGACGTTCTGTTGCCAAGCTATCAAAGGCGGCTGACATTATTGCCTCGGGATCAGCAGCTCTGTTGCGACCCGGTCCAGACAGGTAGGGTCTGAGGCATATGACTGACCAGCAGCCCTCCCTCAACCAGCCTTCCCTGAACCAGCCCTCCCTGAACCAGCCCTCCCTGAACCAGCCCGGCGCACCAGTGCGCCCTGCCGCCCTCTTGGCCGACGGTCCTGGCTTCGAAGCAGCGGTCCATGCCGCCGTACAGAGCTTGCGAGAAGGCGGAATTCCTATCGGTGCGGCCTTGGCGCGGGGAGGCGAAGTGATTGCCAGTGGCCACAACGAGCGCGTCCAGAAGGGCGATCCCATTGCCCATGGGGAGATGTCAGCCCTTCGCGCAGCCGGCCGGCAGAAGAGTTACCGGGACACCACGCTGTACACCACCCTTGCACCGTGTGCGATGTGTACAGGAACCATCATTCAGTTCAAGATTCCGCGGGTAGTGGTGGGCGAGGCCCGGACCTTCCCGGGGGAGTTTGAGCTCCTGCGTTCCCGCGGCGTCGAGGTGGTGGTTCTGGATGATCAACGGTGCATCGACATGATGGTGGCATTCCAGCAGGAACACCCCGAGCTCTGGGCAGAGGACATCGCCGAGTAGGCTGCCGGGATCCTGCACGCGTCTCACAAAGCAACTTCGCTGAACCACCTCGTTGAGGACCCCAGAGGAGGCGCTTATACCCCGTCGACTTGGTGAGCGCCCCGGCGTAGGCTGGATCTGTCGGCGCAAGCCGGGGGCCTGCGTCGATATTCCAATCGATGAAGGAGGACCAATGAGTGCAGTCCGTGAATTCATGACTACGAACGCCCAGTGTATTACTGAAAATCAGTCCCTCGTGGATGCCGCCCGCATGATGATGGACCTTGACTGCGGTTCGTTGCCGATCTGTGGTGATGACGGCAAGTTGAAGGGCATGATCACCGACCGGGACATCGTGCTCAAATGTGTTGCAGCTGGCCGTGATCCAGGCGAGATGATGGCCCGCGAGCTCGCCACCGGCAAGCCCCACTGGGTCGACGCCGACGCCAACATTGACGAAGCCATCGAAATGATGGAAAGGTATCAGATCCGCCGTCTCCCGGTTATTGCCGATCACAAGATGGTAGGCATCATTAGCCAAGGAGACATCGCCCGCAATTACTCTGAGGAGAAAGTGGGCGAACTGGTGGAGCACATCTCGGAACGCAAGAGGATGCAGTCCAGCAGCTCGTGAGTCAGACAAACTCATAGGCAAACCAGCGCCACGGAGACAACTCTGTGGCGCTTCTTTCTGCACCAAAAGTGCCCCGATCGAACAGCCCTCCGGGGCTGGCCTGACAGAATGTCGGCGGGGTAAGGCAAAATGATTCGGGTGAACCAGCAACAGCAACAACCGTCTCCTTCCGCTTCGCCTGACGCCGCGATCCATGCCCAGATCGCCCAGGAACTCGGAGTCAAGCCCTGGCAGGTAAAGGCTGCTGTGGAGCTGCTCGACGGCGGATCAACGGTGCCGTTCATCGCCAGGTATCGCAAGGAAGCCACCGGGACGCTGGATGACACCCAGCTCCGTGAGCTTGAGGAACGCCTCCGGTACCTGCGTGAACTGGAGGGCCGCCGTCGGGCTGTCTTGGAGGCGATAACTGCCCAAGGCCAGCTGACTCCGGAACTCCGCGCCGCCGTCGTCGCGGCTGACACCAAGTCCCGGCTCGAGGATATCTATCTGCCGTTCAAGACCAAGCGGCGCACTAAAGCCCGGATTGCCCGGGAAGCTGGCTTGGAGCCGCTGGCGGAGTCCCTGCTGAAGCGGCCCGAACTGGATCCCGAGCGCGAGGCCAGTAAGTATCTGAACGCGGAGCACTCTATTGATGATGCCGCTGCGGCGCTCGCCGGAGCGCGCTCCATTCTGGTGGAACGTGTCGCGCAGGACGCCGATCTTGCCGCCACTCTCCGGGAACGGCTCTGGGCCCAGGGCCGGATGGTTTCCCGAGTCCGGAAGGGCAAGGAGTCAGAAGGCCAGAAGTTCGCAGACTACTTCGAGTTCTCCCAGGCCCCCTCCGGCATGCCGTCCCACCGCGTACTGGCGCTCTTACGGGGCGAGAAGGACGGCGTCCTGGAGCTCGATCTCGCCGAAGCAGAACCGTCCGACGACGCCGCCCTCGCCGCTGCGCGCGGCCGTTACGAATCCGCTGTGGCCAGGTTCCTCGGGGTAGCTGATCGTGGCCGCCCCGCGGACTCTTGGCTCATCCAGACCGCCCAGGTGGCGTGGAGGTCCCGTGTCCTTGCCCGGCTGACTGCCGACCTTCGGACGCGCATGTTCGCCGCCGCCGAAGATGAAGCCGTTCGGGTGTTCGCCAATAACCTCCGTGATGTCCTGCTCGCTGCGCCTGCCGGCAACCGGTCCACGCTGGGCCTGGACCCCGGACTCCGGACGGGCGTGAAGGTTGCGGTGGTGGATGGGACCGGCAAGGTGGTGGCCACGGAAACCATTTATCCCCACGCTCCGGCACACAAGTGGGACGAGTCATTGGCAAGTCTTGAGCGCCTGGCCCGGCAGCACGACGTCGAACTTATCGCCATCGGCAACGGAACGGCATCCCGGGAAACGGACAAGTTGGCCACTGAACTCATCAAAAGGGTGGGTGCCGGCACAGGCAAGAAACCGCAGAAACTCGTGGTGTCTGAGGCCGGGGCTTCCGTCTATTCTGCATCCGCCCTCGCGGCGGCCGAACTGCCCGGGATGGATGTCTCGCTCCGCGGTGCCGTATCCATTGCGCGGCGGTTGCAGGATCCGCTGGCCGAGCTCGTGAAGATCGAGCCGAAGGCGATCGGCGTCGGGCAGTACCAGCACGACGTCACGCCCGCCAAGCTGGACCGCAGCCTTGATGCTGTGGTGGAGGACTGCGTCAATGCCGTGGGTGTGGACGTCAACACGGCTTCGCCGGCTTTGCTCAGCAGGGTAGCCGGAGTGGGTCCGCTGCTCAGCGAGAACATCGTTGCCTACCGGAACGAGAATGGGCCGTTCGCTAAGCGCAGCGAGCTCAAGAAAGTCCCGAGACTAGGAGCCAAAGCCTTCGAACAGTGTGCCGGGTTCCTGCGCATCACGGGCGGACCTGAGCCCCTTGATGCCTCAAGTGTTCACCCCGAGGCCTACCCAGTGGCGCGCAAAATCATGGCCGCCGCCGGTGTGAAAACGGCTGCTTCCGGTGCCGGTAACGGTACTTCCATTGCCGCGGGTTCACTGGCGACTATCAACGCCCAGGACTTTGTCGAGGGCGCTTTCGGGTTGCCCACGGTGAAGGACATCATCTCGGAGCTGGAGAAGCCAGCGCGTGATCCGCGGCCCGCCTTCGCCGCTGCGGCCTTTGCTGAGGGGATCGAGAAGATTTCGGACCTCCGGCCCGGCATGGTGTTGGAGGGGACGGTCACCAACGTGGCAGCCTTCGGCGCCTTTGTTGATGTGGGAGTGCATCAGGACGGCTTGGTCCACGTCTCCGCGCTTGCCAACCGTTTTGTGTCAGACCCCCGTGAGGTGGTGAAGTCCGGCCAGGTTGTCCGCGTCAAGGTATTGGAAGCAGATCCTGAGCGGAAAAGGATCTCACTCACCCTAAGGCTTGAAGACGAACCGGGCCCTGCTCGCCCTGCCTCCGGCAGCAAGGCCGCCCAATCCAGCAAACCGGCATCGTCCGGCAGGCCTGCTCAGGGCGGAAAACCGGCCCAGTTCAGCAAACCGGCCCAATCCAGCAAACCGGCACAATCCACTAAACCTGCGCCGGTGAACACAGCGATGGCTGAAGCCTTGCGGAAGGCCGGGCTCGGGAAATAGGACACGGCTGGCTCCTGCCGAACCAACCAACGGCTCAGCGCGGGGCCGAGGCAGTGAGGCCAGCGAGAATTAGCATTGACGCATGACTTTCACCGAGCCGGCTCCGTTCACTACGCGGCCCACGCTGCAAGGCACGTTCGGGATGAGTGCCTCTACCCATTGGACGGCGACGGCAACAGCCCAAGCCGTGCTTGAACGTGGAGGCAACGCCTTTGACGCCGCCGCCGCAGGCGCTTTCGTGCTCCATGTTGTCGAACCGCACTTGAATGGGCCGGGCGGTGAGGTAACCGGCGTATTTGCCACTGCGGCTGAACCAGAAAAGGCGGTGGTTCTGATGGGCCAAGGCCCGGCGCCACTGGGGGCAACCCGGGAACACTATTTGGCTCAAGGCCTTGACCTGGTTCCGGGATCAGGGGCGCTGGCCGCAGCGGTTCCTGCCGCCGTCGACGCCTGGCTTCTGCTCTTGCGGGACCACGGAACGTGGGAGCTGGAATCCGTGCTGGAGTTTGCGATCGGATACGCGCGGGACGGTCATCCGATGCTGGGGCGAGTCGGGCACACTATCGCTGCCGTCGCTGAGCTGTTCAGAGACCATTGGCCCACGTCGGCGGCATTATGGATTCCGAACGGCAGGATACCCACGGATGGTGAACTCATCAGGAACCCGGCGTATGCCCGCACGCTTCAGCGACTGGTCGAGGCTGGGAGTTCCGGCCCGGGGTCGAGGGAGGACCGGATTGATGCTGCCAGACGTGAGTGGCGGGAGGGTTTCATTGCACATGCGATGGCGGATTCGGTGAAGACCCCGCACCGGCATTCGTCCGGCAGTGATCACTCGGGGGTGCTGGCGTTGGAGGACCTCGCGCGATTTGAGGCGGCTTACGAGCCCGCGACGACTTTCGATTTCCGCGGCCACACCATAGCGAAGACAGGACCATGGGGGGCAGGGTCCGGCGCTTCTGCAGACGCTCGCGATTCTTGAGACATTCGACGACGAGTACGTTGATCCCTCCACTGAACTTGGAATCCACACGATTTTAGAGGCGCAAAAACTGGCGTTGGCCGACCGCGAGGCCTATTACGGCGATACGGATGTGCCGCTCGAGTACCTTCTGTCAGCCGAGTACTGCGAGGAGCGCAGGCGACTCATCACAGAGGACGCCTCTTTGGAGTTCCGGCCGGGAAGTGTGCCCGGCCGAAGACGGTACATGCCACCTCTTCGTAGAGATTACCTTCCGCCGACACCGGGACAGGTGCCCCCAGGTTTGGGCGAACCTACAGTGCAGCCGACGGGGGAGACCCGCGGCGACACCTGTCATATTGACGTCGTTGATCGCTGGGGGAACATGATCTCTGCAACTCCCTCTGGTGGCTGGCTGCAGTCGTCGCCAGCGATTCCAGAACTCGGTTTCTGCCTGGGCACGCGCCTGCAGATGACCTGGTTGGAGCCCGGAACTCCCTCAACTCTGTCGCCCGGAAAGCGGCCGCGGACGACTCTCACCCCTAGTTTGGTCCTTCGTGACGGCAAGGCGGTGGCCGCTCTGGGATCTCCTGGCGGTGATCAGCAGGACCAGTGGCAGCTGCCCTACCTCTTGCGGACCATCGTGGGTGGCTACTCACCGCAACAGGCCATCGATGCGCCTACGTTTCACACAACATCTATGCCCGGTTCGTTCTGGCCTCGTACGTGGGAACCTGGTGGGGCGGTTCTCGAAGATCGGCTAGGTGCTGACGTCATTGCCGCTCTGGAGCACCGAGGGCATCGGATCACCGTGGCCGGAGGATGGACGTTAGGCCGATTGTCCGCTGTGACCCGGGATCCCCATACCGGGATACTGCAAGCTGCGGCCAATCCCCGTGGCGCCCAAGGGTATGCTGCCGGGCGATGAACCCTTGTCTGGGGGTCTCTCATTTGGGGCCCCTGGCCTCCACGGGGACTTGGACGCGCCACGAGGTTTGGGCTTCCGGCTGTACGGGCTTTCTGCAAGGCTGGGTCAATGACGTATTTCCTTGAGTACACGATTCCTGCCGCCCCGGACAACGCCGAGTTCGAGTTCCCGCACGATGAAATAAACGCCGGGGAAACCATTCCCCTCTCGGAGACCCGCGCCGAAATCATCCATACTCCCGAACTGCCTGCCCGAACGGCGATCGTCGGGGCGACAGTTCCGGAAGCGAAGATGGAGGCTGAACAACTCATTCTCCACAGCCGGGCTACGGAAGGATCTTTGTATGATGACCCGTCTAATTCCCTGCAGGATGGAGTGGGAACGCTGGTAGCTACCTATGTGGAAGACCGCGGCTGGCAGGACGCTCAGCCTGGAGGCTACGAGCCCGCTGAGCTGCCTGAGGACTAAGGCTCGGGCAAGCCCTTCCGTGAAGGTTGCGAAGCAGCACTCATGAAGAGAGGGCCCGGCAAACAAGTCCGTCCAAGCTTCTGGGCGGCGCACGCGACGAGTTTCCCGAAGGCAAGTTTGCCCCAATCGGAATTTGATGGTTCCGCTTGGGGCATTCTTGTGTCCCCGTAAACCCTCCCTCATCGGTCACCGGGAGGACGGCTGCACCCGCGTTTGATCCACTTTGCGGTTGTTGGCTCGGCTTCCGTGGTTATTGGTGGAAGTAGTGGTTTTGGCGGGGTTGTTGGGTGGGGTCGATGTGTGGTGGTGGGATGAACCAGGGGATGCCGTGTGGCATGTGGATGGTCCATTGTTCTTTGTGGATGAGGTGGTGGTGGTGGGTGCAGAGGAGGGTGCCGTTTTCGGTGCTGGTGGGTCCGTTGTGTGACCAGTAGGTGGTGTGGTGGGCTTCGCACCAGGGGGCGGGGATGGTGCAGCCGGGGAAGGTGCAGCCTTGATCGCGGGCGGTGATGGCTTTGCGGATGTGGGGCGGGAAGATGCGGGTGGTGCGGCCGATGTCCAGGATGCGGCCTTCGCTGCCGAGGAGGATGGGGATGATGTCGGCGTCGCAGGCGATTTTGCGGATGGTGGAGGCGGTCACGGGCCCGGTGAACGCGAACGTGCCTGTGCCCGAACCGGAACCGGTCCCGGGGCCTGTCTCATCGTCGGCGCTGGTGCTGGCGCTTGTCTGCGTGGGGTTGGGGAGGCGGGTGAGGAGGTCGCGGTAGTCGATGGTGACCATGATCTGGGGTCTGAGGCCGCCGGCTGCGGGGAGGCTGGTGGTGGTCAGGGCTGCTTTGCAGGCTCCGATGAGGCCGTCGAGGAGTTGCTGGGGCCGGGTCCGGCGGTCCAGGGCTACCGTCTCTCGGGTTGCGCCGTCCACTGACGTTGTGGTTCCCCGCTCACCTGTCTCCGCCGCGGTTGCAGCTGCAGGTGTTCCTGTCGCTCCGCCAACGGTGGCTCCTGGTGTCCCGGGTTCTGGTGGTGTGTGGAGGCGGGGGTTGGTAGCGGTGTTCATGGCGGTGAGGAGGTTTTCGAATTGGTCGGTGGTGGCGAAGATTTCGAGGTGGTGGAGTCCGCGGCGGGTGGGGCGGATGAAGGCGCCTTGGCGGTGGCGGAGTTCTTCTTCGGAGGGTTCGGCGCCGTCCTGGTCGATCGCGTCTGCCCAGCGGCGGGTGATGCGGGTCAGGAAGTCCTGGTCTTCGGTGGCGGCGGTGCGGGTCAGGGCGTGTTCCATCCGTGCCAGGGTGTGGGGGTCTGCGATGTGTTGGGCGCGTTCGAGGGCCAGGGTGATGATGGTCGCGGCGCGGGAGGGGATGGTTCCGGCGGCGAGGGCCGTGGCGAGTTCTTCTCTGGCGGGCGGGACGGGTTGGCCGGTGATTCCGGTGGAGGGCACGAGCGCTGCGGCCAGGGCCAGGCGGCGTCGTGCTTCGACGGCGCTGATCCTCAGCCTGGCCCGGAGGAACTCGGCGGTGTTCCTGCACCCGTCCCCAACAGGCACAGCAGACCCGGGAGATGTCTCGGGTGTTTCCGTGCCCCAGCCGGTGGTCCAGCCGTTGGTGGAACCGGCTGCTGTGGAATTTTGAGGGCGGGCGGCTTCGTGGCGGGTGCGGTCCACGGCTGCGGCGGCGAGGACCTGGAGGTATTCCACGGTGCGGGAGAGTTCCTCGACCTGGCCGGCGAAGTCCGCCGCGTCGGTGAAGCCGGACAGCGCGAGCTCACCGGCCGCCGTCGTCTGCGCCGTTCCTAACAGCTCAAGACTGGCCGCCACCGCACCGGAGACGCCGCCGTCCAAAGCCGGCGTCACGGGGACGGCTCGCTCCTCCGGAACCACGCCCGGCTGGGATGCCGCGGCGGACGGCACTGCCCGCAGCGCAGCCCGCCCCGGAAGCCTGGACCCGGGAAGGCTGGACCCAGGAAGGCTGGAGGCTGCAACGGCAAAAGCTGATTCCTGGTGGAAGCGGGCGTTGGAGAACAGCCCAAGGCGCGTGGCCTGGTTCGGGGCGTGTTCTCCAACGGCTTCCATGGAATAACTCTGTCAGCAGGGTCTGACAAAATAAGCCCAGGTTTCAAGCCCGAAATGCGAAAGGTCAAACCCCAAAACGCGAACTAGTTAGTCCCGAAAACGCAAACGATACGACTGGCATCGCAAGGAATGACCTAGCCGAGTCGAGAACTAGTTAAGTACCCGAATCCCTTCGGGCAGGGTGCCGCCAGCCATCAGCTCAGCGGCGGTATCCGCCAATGCCGTGAGGGCTACGCGCTGGGTCCAAGGACCATAGGAAATCCTCGATACGCCCAGTTCCTGGAGCTTTGCGGGCGGCAAGGACCCCGGCACATTGATGACTGATACCTTGTTCCAGCCGATTCCCTCCACAAGGGCAGCAACAGTGGCTTCGTCGAGGAGGCCCGGAACAAAAATAACAGTTGCGCCAACGTCGAGATACCTTCGGCCGCGCTCGATTGCGTCAGCCAAAACGTCGGCCCGGTTGCGGTCCTTACCCTTGAGGAAAGCGTCGGTGCGGGCGTTGAGGACGAAATCAATGCCCTCGGACTCCGCAGCCTTGATGACGGAGGTCATCTGGAGAACGGCGTCGTCGATGGGCTGCATTTGGTCCTCGATGTTGGCACCGACAATCCCGACGCCGATTGCCTTCCGAGTGGTTTCACCAGGATCGCCGTAACCTGCCTCGAGGTCAGCTGAAACGGGAAGTTCTGTGACCGCGGCGATCCGTCCTACAGCCTCAACCATCAGATCCACGGGTATGCTTTCGCCATCCTTGTAGCCCAGTGACGCCGCGATTGAATGGCTGGCCGTTGCCAGGGCGGACGTACCGGGGAGGTCTGCAATCACTTTGGCGGTAATGCAGTCCCACACATTCACGACTTGAAGAATCTGGGGTGCCTCATGCAGGCGAAGGAGTTCGGCGGCTTTTGCGGTGGTGGATGCAGTCATAGGGCGAGCCTAGCGTGCTGTCTTGTCGCCATGCGCCTACCCCCGTGCTGCAGCACCCGAACCAGCACCCGCACCCGCAGGCCCACGCTCCCGGTCACCGTGAGATGTCTTTTGCCATGGCCACCGCCCTGTTATTTCCAGTTCCAGGGAGAAGCTGAGGAACGTCCGGATGAGGACGATCATCGCGAGTACGCCTAAACTTCCACGCCCTGCCTGAATCCCGCACCGTACGACGAATCAGCCAAGAGATCAGAACCATCAGCGCGAAGCCTCGAGCGCAACGTCCCCTGCTTCAGCTCGGCACTGTACAGCCCGCGCTCCACGAGTTCCGGAACCACCAGCTCCGCGAAGTCATTGAGCGATCCCGGGCTCACAAGCGGGTTGATCATGTATCCGTCCAGCCCGGACACGGCAGCGTGATCCTGGATCTGGGAGGCAACATCTGACGGCGTGCCGATGAACAGCAGGTCTGTGCCGCGGGTGACGTCGGCGAACTTCTTACGGACATCGCCAGCGGTCAGGGGCTTCTCTCCGGTGCCACCCTTGACGACGTATGAAGTCAGCCCGTTGGAAACCGTGGTGAGCGGCTCGTCGTCCGCGTATTTGCTGAGATCGATTCCGGTATCGCCTGCATAACTGACCAGCTGGGCCTCCACATGGTAGTTCCGCTGCAGCTCGTCGTACTTCTGTTGCGCCTCAATGGCGGTGGGCGCAGTGATGATCCGCGCCAAAGCCATTGACCGCACCTCTCCTACGGGCCGGCCCACGGCAAGCGCTCGCTGGTTGATATCCGCCAACCCTGCAGCGATCTCCTGCGGGTCCTTCTTGGGCAGCAGGATCACTTCGGCGTGCTTCGCTGCGAATTCGCGGCCGCGCGGTGACCAGCCTGCCTGGAACAGGGTCGGCGTCCGTTGGGGTGACGGCGACGTCAGCGACGGTCCGTCGACGCGGAAGTGCTCGCCGTCGTGCTTTATGGGACGCACAGAACCGGGCCGGGCGTACAGCTTCTGACTCTTACTGCCGACGACGGCGTCCGCCGCCCAGCTGCCTTCCAACAGTTTGTAAAAGACATCCATGAACTCGTCGGCGCGGGCATAGCGGTCTGAGTGTTTGAGCATCTCATCCATACCAAAGTTGCGGGCTGCGCTAGAGAGGTAGGACGTCACGATGTTCCAGCCGATGCGTCCGTTGCTGAGGTGGTCGAGGGTGCCGAACCGCCGGGCCATGGAGAAGGGGTGCTCGTAGGTGGTTGAGGCGGTGATGACGAAGGAAAGTCGCTCGGTCAGAGCAGCGAGGGCCGGCACGTACATAAAGGGATCGTTCGCGGGCGCCTCGACCGCCCATTCGAGCGCGGCGTCGGCCGAGCCGCCGTAGACATCGTAAAGGCCCAGCACATCCGCGAAGAAGAGGGCGTCCAGGTTGGCCTCCTCGGCGGTTACTGCCACGTTCCGCCACCGGTCCAAGGAGTTCACCTGCAGGCGGTCATCGAGCGGGTGGGTCCACAAGCTGGGCGCCCCGCCGCAGCCGGCGCTCGCTTGTTCGTACAGGGCAAAAAGCAGTGGAGAGGTGGATGAGCTCATCGGGACACTTCGCTTTCTTTCGTTGTGGAGGAAGGGTCGACGGCGGTGCGTGGCCCGGTTTTGCCCGCGCCGTAGCGCAAGCGGAAGTACAGGTAGCAACCGGCCACAAAGGCCAAGCCGAAGGCCAGGGCCACTACCTGATTGGGATCAATTGCCTGCCCAATGAGGGATATGAGGCAGATGGCAAAGGCCAGCAACGGTACAAAGGGGAAGAACGGGGCGCGGTAGGGCAGCGTGGTGACGTCGCCGCCGTCGCGCACAAAAGCCCGACGATGGAAGAAGTGCGAGGCGACGATGGACATCCAGACGCCCACCGCTGCGAAGCCTGCAATGGAAACGAGCACAAGGTAAACAGTTTCGGCAGCCATCACGCTTGACAGCAGGGAAGCCAGGCCGCCCACCATGCTCACGCCCAGGGCGATCAGCGGGATCCCACGCCGGGTGACGCGACGGAAGGCTTTCGGCGCATGGCCTTCGTCGGCGAGAGAGAAGAGCATGCGTCCGCATGAGAAAAGGCCGCTGTTACCGGCGGACAGAAGGGCTGTGATGATCACGAAGTTCACGATGTCGCCAGCGTAAGGCACGCCCAGACCGCTGAAGACAGTGACGAAGGGGCTTTCATCCAGGCCCACCTGCCCGTAGGGAACTGTCGCCGCAATGACGGTGATTGCGCCGACGAAGAAGATCAGGAGGCGAAGTACCGTTGCCCGCAGGGCCTTGGGAATGGACGTGGACGGATCCTTGGTTTCGCCAGCGGCAACGCCGATCAGTTCCGACCCCGAGAAGGCGTAGAAGACCGCAAGCGTGGTTACCAGCACTCCTGTCAGTCCATTGGGAAAGAGCCCGTCCGGCGTCACGAAGTTAGTGAGCAGGAGGGGAGGGCCGGCGTCGGCGTTCAGGGGCTGGATGCCGAACAGGGCCGCACCGCCGAGGACGATCAACGCCACGATGGCCGAAACTTTCACAAGCGAGAACCAGAACTCTGCTTCGCCGAAGAACCTGGCGGAGAAGGTGTTGAGGCCGAAAACCAGCGCGGCGAACACCACGCACCAGATCCAGACGTCAACTCCCGGGAACCACCTTTGCATCAGAATCCCGCTGGCCGTGAATTCAGAGCCCAGAGCCACTGCCCAGCAGAGCCAGTAGAGCCACGCCGTAGCGAACCCGGTTGCTGGGCCGATGGACCTCGCAGCATAGATGTGGAAGGCTCCCGCGACTGGATAGGCGACAGCAAGCTCGCCCAGGCAGGCCATCACCAGATACACCAGGAGGGCGCCAAGAAGGTAGGCGAGCACTGCTCCAAACGGACCGGCCTGCGAGATGGTGTAGCCGGAGCTAAGGAAGAGTCCGGAGCCGATCACGCCGCCCATGGCAATCATGATCAGGTGCCGCGGACCCATGGTTCGCAGCAGCCCGCTGCCTTCCTGAGCCAACGGATCTGCGGCCAACGGGTCTTCAACCGACGAGTCTGTGGACGCGCTCGCCTGCGGTGGTTGCAAGGCCGTGCTTAGGTGTTGCGGCATCTGTGGGCTCCGGTTCAGGGGGAGGGGCCGGGAAGTCGGACCCCCTCACGCTAGGTCGAGAGCGCCCCAGCCTCCGCATTCGTTACAGAGTGTTGCAATATACGCACACGCAATTGCGTATTGTTACCGGCGCTCGGTTGTTACTGGTGCCCCGCCGTTGCTGGTGCCCCGCCGTTGCTGGTGCCCCGCCGTTACGGGTGCCGGACGCCTTTGCCCTCCAAAAGTGCCCGGTACCCCTCTCTGAAAGTGGGAAAGCTGAATTCGAAGCCTGTGTCTAGGAGCCGCTTGTTGCTGCACCGTTTGTTGCCGCCCCGGCCCGGCTGGCCAGCTGAGCCCTCAAGTTCCCGTGGTGAGGATGGTGGGTGGGGGAGTCCCAGTTCCTCGGCCAGGAACAGCAGGACCTCGCCCATGTCGGCGGGATGGTTATCCACTCCCAGGTAAACGGGATGGGGAGTGGCTTCCATGGTGCACAAGTGAACGATGGCGGCAGCTGCATCGTCCCTGTGGATGCGGTTGGTGTAGCGAACTTCGGCTGGGATGACTGCGCTACCGCTGCGGACCTGATCAATCAGGCGCGTCCGCCCGGGGCCGTAGATCCCGCCCAGGCGCAGCACCACGGTATCCGTGTCAGTGCCCTCAAAGCGGCCACGCAGCAGTTCTTCTGCCTCGAGGATGATGCGGCCGGAGAATCCGCCAGGAGCCGGCGTAGTGTCTTCATCCACCCAGCCGCCGTCGGCGTCGCCGTAGACGGCCGTCGAGGAGACAAACAGCACTCGGCGGGGTCTGACGGCATCACGCTTGAGCGCATCCAAAACATTCCCAAGCCCGTCCACGTAGGCAGCCCGGTAGGCTGCCTCGGTTGACGAGTCCGCAGCAACGGCAATGACTACAGATGAGGTGTCAGCAGGGACGGGCGGCAGTTCGGCCGATGTGAGGTCGGCCGCGACTCCCTCAATTTCGCCCGGAAGTTTCTGGGGCGAGCGTCGCCAACCCACCACTCGATGGCCGGCAGCGGCAAAACGCAGCCCCGCCTCGGTACCAAGATCGCCGCAACCGGCCATAAGCACTGTCATGCCCGCCAGTCTGCCAGAGCCCTCTTTCGTGGGCCTACTTCGTCTCTGGGCGTACTTCGCCGGTGGGCGTACCTCGGCGATTAGGCCAGCGGCGCGGGAACCGGGAAGAACACCCGGGGATCCTGCAGCAGGGCCGGGTAGTCGAACGCGGAGCGGCTGATGACTTCTGTGACCTCAAAGTTGCGCCCAAAGCTACCGTCCGGGAGCGTGATGGGGCGTCCCAGAACCTTGCCTACTGCGAAAGAGCCTCCCTCTCCCAGCGGTATGGCAACGTCTGATTTGCCGGGCAGGGTGCGGAAGGCCTCCTCCTGGCGCTGGCGCTTCCGGGACGGCTTCTTCACGAGTTGCTTCGGCGGCAGTTTCTTGGCCTGCTTGGCGGGACGCCTCGATCCCGTCTCGGCGTAAACAAACTGGTAGTCCTCGCCCTCGGGATCGTTGCCGGGAGCTGCCACAGCCCCGGAGCGGCTCACTGCCGGCAGGCTGACGGTGTCGATTTTTTCGGGATCGGAATCACCCACCGGCGCCCGAAGAATCCAGAGCAGGTTCTCCTCGGGGTCTTCAGGGAGGAACACATGCTTTGGTTCGGGCCACACGTACTCAAGGTCTGCAGGCGTCCCGGGGAAAACCTCGGTGTAAAAGCGCGGCTCCTTGCCGATCAGTTTGGAGCGGTGGCTCAGGTGAAGATCTGCATCGCCAAGCCACGGAGGCATCGGGATCTTTTCGGCATAGGCAGGATGGGCGGCCTGCGGAGCAAACTCGATGATCTTGTCCCGGGTTGTGTCGGGGCCGCCGCGGATGGTCCATTCGTCCACCATGGCCAGGCCGTAGAGCGTCAGGGCCGGGACATAGCCCATCCACATCCGGGTTGCGGGGTGGGACTGCCAGCCGTACTCCGGAATGACCAGGGCGCGCAGGATCTGCAAGGCTTCGACGCGTTGTTTGCCGAGCCGGGCGGGATCAAGAGCCGCGGCACTCTGGTGGAAATCTGGGTACGGGAGGAAGGTCTGCATCCTTCCAGTGTGGAGCCGCCGCGGTTAGAGTCCAAATGGCCGCCCGATAGCAGAAAATGGGATGCCTTATCATGGTTGGAGAAGTGTGCGGCGTAGCCTACTCGACCATATGGTGAGACACCAGCGACAACACGCCGTAGCAGGACTAAAATTAATGGACCCTCATTCAGCCGCCCGGAAGAACTCCCATGACACTCACTCCAGCCGCCTTACCGCAGCCAAAGTACGGACAGATGCTCAGCCCGGACGCGAACGGCATTCTGGTGCTTGACGAATTCACCCTTGATCCCGCCGCAGCGATCAAGGAGCAGCACGGTTTCCGCGCCGCCCTCGGCTCTGTGGCGCAGGCGTTGAACCGCATTGTGGCGGCCCGGGTGATCATTGCGGTTGTGGCTATCGCCAACCTTCCGCTCTTCCTGCTGTCCACCGGCTGGTGGATCTACGCAGTCTCGCTTGCCCTCGTAATTGGAGTCCATGCTTCAGTTTCCTGGCTGAACAAGCATGAGCCGAAGCTCCGCCAGCGTCATGAGCTGGAGCTCCACATGCACCGTGAGCGCAGCGACAACTACCGCAAAATGCGCAACGCCGTGAAGTTTGTCATTGATTCTCCTTCGCGCATGAACGAACAGCTCTATCTGGAGCTGCTGGCCGCCAAGCGCGTCGCCCTGCATCTTGCACTGGGTACCGTGGCGCTGCTGGACACGAGCGACGACACCGCGTGGAAAGTCCGGATCGTCCGCGAACTGCCCGTCGCCGCATAGCCACCAAACGGCATAGCCCACAAGAAGCAAGAGCTTTTCCCATAACCCAAAGCAGTACGACGCCGGAGAGTTCCCTCATGGGGGACGCTCCGGCGTCGTACTTCTCTTTTTGGACGAGGTACTACCCGTTTGCCTGGCTACGCCGGCAGCTGCAGTACCTGTCCCTCGAAGACCAGGTTAGGGTCCGCGAGCGTATCGAGGTTGGCGTCGGCAAGGGTCTGCCAACCGCCTGTGACGTTGAGCTTTTCGGCGACCTTGCTGAGGGTGTCGCCCTTCTCCAGGGTGTAGGTCTCGCCGCTGAGCGGAACGGCGGCGGCGTGGCGAGGAGCGGATTCGAGCGGAGCGCTTTCAACCGGCGCCACGGCTGCCGTGGCCGGAACTTCAGTGGGAACCTGCTGGACCGGGACGCTTTGCGGAACCGTCGCCGTCGCGCCCCCGCTCAAACCGAGCTGGGCTGCACAGGATGGCCAGGCTCCCCAGCCCTGGCTGGCCTGGACCTGCTCAGCTACCGCGATCTGCTGTTCGCGGCTCGCATCAGCTGCTGACCCCGTGCCTCCGTAGGCAGCCCACGTGCTCGAGCTGAACTGCAGGCCGCCGGTGTAGCCGTTACCCGTATTGGTGCTCCAGTTCCCGCCGCTCTCGCACTCGGCAAGGGCGTCCCAAGTGTTTGTGGGAGCAGCGGTTGTGGCGTTGGCTGCGTTTGCAGATAGAGCGAGCCCTGCAACGGAAACGGCGGCCACAGTGATTCCACGGCGCGCGGCAGTAGTGAGAGTTGATGATTTCATGGGTGAGGATGCTCCTGAGGGCCACCTGCGCTCGATCCGTCCCCGGAGGTCGTTGCGCCACTGCCCGCCCCTGACAAATAGAGGTCGTATTCGGTGTCTGCCGGCCGGGCAGTATCTGGTAGTGGCAGCACCGGGCATTCTTGGTCCCGCTTGGCGGGCCTGGTCCCGCTTGGCGGGCCTGTCTTCCACGCTAAGACAGGTGGTTGCGGAAGCCAAATCGTGAGCCGGAAGGTGTGTCGCGGGTAGCCGCCGAACGGCAGCCAATCCCGCCCGACCAATGGCCCCGAGCCTGCCCCAGTACGGCCCTGAGGCCCTCCGCTGAAGCCAGTTCATCACCCCCGATCTTTTTTGGCGCCGGACGACTATTCTTGCGAGATGACCACGCACGACGACGGCGCTGACCTGCCGCTTGATGACTCCCTTTCGCCCGAGCCGGAACCCATGCCATCGGGGATGCTGCCGGTGGCGGAATTGCATCTGCACATTGAGGGGACGCTTGAACCGGAGCTCATTTTCGCGCTTGCCGAGCGCAACGGAATCCAGCTGCCGTACACGAATCTGGACGAGCTCCGTGCACGGTACGAGTTCACTGATCTTCAGTCCTTCCTGGATCTCTACTACGCCAACATGTCCGTGTTGCAGACGGAGCAGGATTTCGCGGACCTGACCCGTGCGTACTTGGCCCGGGCTGCACAGGCTGGCGTTCGCCATGCGGAAATCATGATGGATCCGCAGGCCCACCTGGCGCGAGGCATCCCGCTCGAAACGTGCGTCAACGGGGTGGCGTCGGTCCTTGCCACCTCGGAAGAAGAATTCGGAATATCCACCTTGCTGATCGCTGCATTCCTTCGCGATTTGAGTGAGGAGTCAGCGCTCGCCGTACTCGAGCACCTGCTCGCCATGGAAGCGCCGATTTCTGCCATAGGGCTTGATTCAGCTGAAGTAGGCAATCCTCCAGCGAAGTTCGAGCGGCTCTTCGCGATGGCACGGGATGCGGGACTCCACCTGATTGCCCATGCCGGGGAGGAGGGGCCGCCGGAGTATATTGTGGAGGCCCTTGACGTTCTGGGCGTGGAGCGGATCGACCACGGAATCCGGTGCATGGAGGATTCTGCGCTGGTGGAACGTCTGGTGGCGGAGTGGGTTCCGCTTACCGTGTGCCCGCTTTCGAATGTGAGGCTCAGGGCGGTGGATTCCCTGGCTAAACACCCGCTGCCCGACATGCTGGCGGTGGGGCTGAACGTTTGCGTGAACTCGGACGATCCTGCCTATTTCGGCGGCTATATGGATGACAACTTCAGGGAGTTGCAGGAAGTGCTGGGGCTGTCGGAGTTTGACCGCGTACGCCTCGCCTCGAATTCCATCCGGTCTTCGTTTGCATCGGAGGAGCGGAAGGCCGAACTGCTGGCGGAGCTGGGTATTTCAGGCGTCTGATTGGTGTGCCGTTTGATGTGCTCTCCAACGGCCAAGCGGCCGAGCCCCCGGTAAAGCCGACACAATAACGGTTACTGACCGGTAAACAGGATAAACGCCCCGTTTCTGCTGTCACAGTGGTTCACGACACACAGAGTTAACCGTTTTCAGTGGGCTAATTTAATATTTCCTTGGCAAAATTGTTGGTGCATCAATCGCTTCTAAAGGAGACCCATGGGGAACACCGCTGAAAACACCAACCTTCGTCTGAAAGCCGTGCTGGAGGTTCTAGCCGAAGGGGTGTGGTCCGGCGAATCGGCGAACGCCGGCGCCGTGCTGGGCGAAGCAACTGCCCGCGTTCCTTTCAACGAACATGAGGGCGTGCTGCTGAGCGGTGGCATTCCCCGCGGACACAAGACCCTTACCTCGGCAACCGCCAAACTCGTGAAGGCAGGGTGGCTGGTCAAAGGCCGTTCAGGCTGGACCATCACCGACGACGGCCTGCGCGCTACTGTCGCCTTCCCGGACCCTTCCGCTTTTGGGACAGCGCTCGACGCCGGTACTCCCGTTCCGGCCGATCTTCCCGTTCCCACGGTGGCACCTGCCCACCTGGCGGCGAAGAAGGCGGCGCCTAAAAAGGCCGAAGCCAAAAAGCCTGCCGCCAAGAAAGCTGCCAAGGTTGCAGACAAGGTGCAGGACAAAGCCACGCAACTGATCGAGGACGTTGTGAAGCCGGTGGCGAAGGCCGTCCGCACCCGCAAGCCTGCTGCCAAGAAGTCCGGGTCCGTTGCTCCGACGGTTGTTCCCGACGTCGACGCAGCCTCGGCTGACCATACGGCACCGGCAACCACCGTCGAGACGTTTGACCAGCCGGAGGCAGTCGCCGTCGCCGGTGATTTCAATACCCTCCTGGGTGCCCCGGACAACTGGGCACCGCAGTATGACGAGGTCCAGCTGGAGCTGGATCAGCTGGACCAGCTGTGGAAGCTTTCAGCTGACCTGCCCGCCGGGTACTACACCTTCAAGATCGCGCTCAACCGTTCCTGGGATGAGAACTACGGTGCGTTTGGAGCGTTCGACGGCGCCAACCATGAGCTGCACCACGTCGGCGGACCGTTGACCATCCAGTACGATCACCGCACGCACGATATCCGCTACTCGTAAGCACCTTCGCCTGACCCTGCTGCTCGGGGTTTGAGAGCCGGATCCGGTCAACGGATCCGGCTCTTGTGCTTTCCACCGCAGTGGGATTCCACTCATCATCATCGCCGTACACGGTTCATCAGGTAACCCAACATTCCAACGAATTAAACGCTGGCGAAACCCAAAGGCATCGTCCAGGAATAAAGATGTTGGGTGACGGCATGCGTCGGTCTCAGCAAGCTGCCCGGACCCGACTATGAGTGGAGTTACCCCAATGAACCCTGGAGATGTCGCCTGGATCCTCGCGAGTTCCGCGTTGGTCTGCATGATGATCCCCGCCTTGGCACTTTTTTACGGTGGCATGGTGGGATCGCGCCGCATCCTGAACATGATGATGATGTGCTTTGGCGGTGCCAGCCTGGTGGCCGTACTGTGGGCGTTTTTCGGTTATTCGATGTCCTTCGGAAACTCTGTTGGCGGACTCGGCCTCGTTGGGGATGTGAGCGAGTACCTGGGCATGGACAAGTTGCTGGTGGAGGACCCCGACGCGGCCATACCTCCGGCCCTCTTCGCAGCCTTCCAGCTGTTTTTTGCCTGCGTAACCACTGCCCTGGTTGCCGGTGCCGCTGCTGGACGCATGAAATTCGGGGCATGGATGGTTTTTGCGGGTGTGTGGGCCACGCTGGTCTACTTCCCGATCGCCCACTGGGTCTTTGCTTTCACCTCCGCGGACGGCTCAGTCACCGGTGGCTGGATAGCGAGCGGAATCAAAGCTATCGACTTCGCCGGTGGAACAGCAGTGCACATGAATGCCGGCGTCGCGGCCCTGGCACTGGCCCTTGTCCTGGGCCGCAGTTCAGGTTGGCCCAAGATGGAACACAGCAAGCCGCACAGCCGGCCCCTGGTACTCGTTGGTGCAGGCCTGCTGTGGATCGGATGGTTCGGCTTCAACGCCGGTTCGGCCCTGAGCGCCGGGCAGTCGGCGTCCGTAGTTTTCCTTAACACGGCTGTCGCGGCGGCTGCTGGCTTACTCGCGTGGGCCTTGGTGGAGCGGCTGCGGAGGGGTGCGGCCACGAGCATGGGCGCGGCCTCCGGGCTCGTCTCGGCGCTCGTTGCAATCACCCCTGCCTGTGGGGCCGTCAGCCCGCTGGGTGCTGTCGCCATCGGCGCCATCGCCGGTGCCGTCTGCTCACTGGCGATTGAATGGAAGTTCCGGCTCGGCTTCGACGATTCGCTCGACGTCGTTGGTGTGCACTTGGTGGGTGGCATCATCGGCACACTCCTGGTGGGCTTCTTCGCAACGGATAGCGCCCCCAATGGAGTCAGCGGCCTCTTCTACGGCGGCGGGCCGCAGCAGCTGGGCATCCAGGCTGTGGCGACCGGCGCAGTGCTTGCATATTCCTTCGTCCTGACCTGGGTTATCGCAAAGGTCCTGGACATGACGATTGGCCTGCGGATCCACGAGGAGGATGAGCTGCGCGGCATCGACCTCGCCGCCCACGCCGAGGATGCGTACCTCACCGACGAAGACCCGGTGAATCTGGGATCGGCCACCAGCCGGCCATGACAAGCTGACCCCCGGGGATCTCAACATAGAACAACCCGTCAATGCTTAAAACACTGGCGGGTTGTCCTGTCGAATGCGATGCTGCCCCTAAAACATCATTGTTCCGCTACAACCTTGTGGGATCGGGATGCGGCGGAACAGGCCCGGGATCCGGAATGGGTAGGGGCCCGGGGGACGGAGCTGGATTTGGCTCCGGTGATGGAGTCGGCTCCGGCGGGAATGGGTTCGTAGGATCGGGTGATCCCGGATGGGGGCCAGGTTCCGGCGGGAAGGGATCAGGTTCGCGGGTAGGTGGGATAGTCATGGTGCCCCCTCAATGGTGGCTCGGTTCCGATTGTTGGACGGCGACATCAGGATACGTCCGGACGATTCTGAATAACAGGCCAGCTTCGGAAGAACAGGCCACGCCCGACAGCCCTTACCCGTCCCGCAGACCTCAGCCGAGCCGGCGGAAAACCTTCAGTTCCCACGGCTTGAGGAGAAGGTCAGGTTTGGAGGTGTAGTTGCCCAACACCTGTTCTGCCTGGGCCCAGCTTTTATCCACGTGGGCAATTTGTTCCGTGCCGGAAAAGTTTCCCAGCACCAGGATTTCAACGCCCGGCAGCGAGCGCCGGAAGGCGTAGACGTGGGGGTCATTGGGCAGCAGCATGGTGAAGTCGCCGTCGGAGATCACCGGATCCTCATGACGGAACGCGATGACCTTCTGGTAGAAACTGAACACCGAGTCCGGATCGTCCACCTGGGATGCAGCGTTGATGTGGTTGGCATTCGGGTTAACCGCGATCCAGGGGGATCCCGTGGTGAACCCGCCGTGCCGGGTGGCATCCCACTGGACCGGCGTGCGGGCGTTGTCCCGGTTCAGCGGAGCCAGGGCAGCGAGGACCTCGGCATCAGTGTGCCCCAGGTGGGTTGTGGCTTCACGGTGATGATTGAGCACCTCAATGTCCCGGTAATCGCTGATAGCGCCGAAGGTCATGTTTGTCATGCCCAGTTCCTCGCCCTGGTACACATAGGGTGTGCCGCGGTGGAGGTGCAGGACGCCGGCGAGCATCTTCGCGGACAGTTCACGGTACTGGCCGTCGTCGCCGAACCTTGAAACTGCGCGGGCCTGATCGTGGTTGCCCCAGTAAAGGCTGTTCCAGCCCCGGTCGGCAAGGGCATCCTGCCAGCGGCCAAGGGAACGCTTCAACTCGGTCAGTTCCAGCTTCTTGGGGCGCCACTTGTTGCCTCCCTCCTGATCCAAAGCGACGTGCTCGAACTGGAACACCATGTCCACTTCTTTCCGGGCAGGGTCCGTAAACAGAATGGCGTCCTCCACCGTAACGCCGGGCATTTCCCCCACAGTCAACAGGGGCTTGTCCCGGCCTGCGAAGACTTCCCGGTGCATCTCGCGGAGGAATTCATGGATCCTAGGCCCTGACATGAAGTAGGGGCTGCCGTCGCCATAAAGCTTGCCGTCAGCGCGTGGGCCGTCGGGTAGCGAGGTGTCCTTGGAGATGAAGTTAATGACATCCATGCGGAAGCCATCCACGCCCCGGTCCAGCCACCAGTTCATCATGTCGTACACGGCTGCCCGCACCTCGGGGTTTTCCCAGTTGAGGTCGGGCTGCTTTTTTGCGAAAAGGTGCAGGTAGTACTCCCCGGTGGCTTCGTTGTAGTCCCAAGCCGGACCGGAGAAAGCGGACCCCCAGTTGTTGGGTTCCGCGCCCGGAGTTCCGGGCTTGACGCCGTCGCGTGGCTGGCGCCACCAATACCAGTCCCGCTTCGGGTTGTCCTTGGACGAGCGGGATTCCACAAACCAGGGGTGCTCGTCCGAGGTGTGGTTCACCACTAGGTCCATGACCAGCTTCATTCCCCGCTTGTGGAGTCCGTCGCTCAATTCCTGAAGCTCTCCAAGGGTGCCGAAGATGGGGTCGACATTTCGGTAGTCGCTGATGTCGTAGCCGTTGTCGTCCTGCGGCGAGGCGTAGATGGGGGAAATCCAAACGACGTCGACCCCCAGTTTCTGAAGGTAGTCCAGCTTGCTGATGATGCCGCGCAGATCGCCAATCCCGTCCCCGTTGGAATCAGCGAAACTGCGGGGGTAGATCTGGTATACGACGGCGCTGTGGAACCAGTCCCGGCCGGCCTCCAGTTCACCGTTGTCGTCCTCAATGCTTGTTGAAGATTCGTTTGCCGGTTCCATCTGGATCGTCATCGCAGTTCTCCTCATTTAGCCTTGGTCAACGGTTCCGATTATTGAACAGATGCCACAAGCGGGCAACGAACCCTCCATCTGCAGCCGCCCTGTTTAGCGGTTTTCGTTACGTCGGCAACGTTTCGATATCGATTGGAATTAATGCTTCTCCCCCAAGTTTCGGCAGTCCACAATTGAGGAATTATTGGCGGTCTCATGAATAACCAGGAGCTACAGATGCACCGCACCGCACCATCCGTCCTTGCCCTTTCAGGGGCCCTATGCCTCTCCTTCCTGCTGGTCGCCTGCGGAGCGCCGGCGTCGGCCCCCGGAACAGGAGCGGCCGGTTCCCCAACCCCCACCGCAACTTCCACGGCCTCCGCAAGCCCGACGTCGACGTCGACACTGACGGCCACCGCTTCAGCCACCGAGACAGCATCAACGCCATCAGAAGGTTGGGCCACGTACACCACGACCGACGGCGATTTGACGTTTGACTACCCCTCAACGTGGACCATCAAGGATCCGGCCGGTGAAACTCCTGCCAGTGGTGGCGTCTTCCTGGAGATCACGAACCCCAACGGAAAGCCGCTGGCGACCCTCCGTACCCATATGGCCGTCGGTTCGACGTGCACCGACAGGCAGCCATACGCAATGTTGGATTCCGAACCCGTTCCCGCTCTGGCACAGTCCGGTGAGACCCCGCGTTTCATCTTCGAATCCCGGATGGATGCCACCCAGACGGATCCGATGAAGATGGATGTTCTCGCCTACGGGATCACTTCAGGCCCGGAACCGACAGGCCCTGACGCCTGCCCGATTTTCCAGTTCTTCACCTGGCCGCCAAACGCCGCTATGTTCTCCGGGGTCTACAACCCCTTCGACACCACCCCGGGCAATGAGCCGCACGTGGACACTCCGCACGCCTACATGGAAACCCAGGAGTACAAGGACATCAAGAAGATGATCACCTCGCTGCGGCCAGCCAGCTAGGGCCGCGTAGCAGGTCGGTGCGGTCAGCAGAAAGAGCCTTTGCCTCGGGAACGGGTCCCGGGACAGGGGCTCTTTCTACGGCCCGAGAACGGCGGTTACATTGGAGGCATGGGTGAGAGTTCCGGACCGGACGCAGCAGAAAATGTGCGGCTGACGGCACGTGTTGAAGGCATGGTCCAAGCCGTGGGTTTCCGGTATTGGACCCAGCGCAAAGCAGACGAGCTTGCACTCACCGGGACGGTGAGGAACGACGACGACGGGACTGTCGCCGTCGTCGTCGAAGGTCCCCAGCCGCTGGTGCTGGATTTCCGGAACTGGCTTAGGTCAGGCCATCCGCCTGGCCGCGTGGACAACGTCGAGGAGTCAGTGACGCCGGCGACCGGGGAATTCAAAGAGTTCTGGATTGTCGACTGACCGGATTGTCGACTGATCGGCCGCAGATACGCCTAGACTGACCATGTTCGCTGCGCCTCCGGATCCGGACCCTGCGCAGAGGAAGCTGGGAAAGCAGCGGAAACTGGGGAGAGGAAATCTGCGTGCCACTTCAGGACCGGGCTGTGGAAACCCGCAAGGCGATAGTTCGCGGTGCGGCCGCCGTATTTGAAGACGTGGGGTACGGCCCTGCGAGCCTTCAAATGGTTGCGGAGACAGCGGAAGTGACGCGGGGCGCCCTCTATTTCCATTTCAAATCCAAGGAGCTCCTCGCCCTGGCCGTCATTGAAGACCAGCATGCCCGGACCAAAGAGTCAGCTGCCGACGTCTTTTCCCGCAGCCTGGGACCGATTGAAACTATCTGCGCGCTGTGCTCATGTTTTGCCAGCCTTCTCCAGACTGATCCTGTGGTGCGGGCAGGGATCCGGCTGACTCTGGAGTCATCAACCTTCGGTCAACGCATCAGGAGCCCCTATACCGACTGGATGCAAATCATGGAACAGCTCACGCTTGAGGGCCAGGCCTCCGGGGAGATCTCCAGCAAGGTAGACGCGGGCGCTTTTGGAAGGTACCTCGTGGCAAGCTTCACCGGTGTTCAGATGGTGTCGAACGTTCTAACGGCCCGCGAGGACCTAACGGAACGCGTTGAAGAGCTGGCAGCCTTTGTCCGGCTCACCCTGTCGCCCTCAGCCCAGCACGAATTCCTGACCCTGGACGAACTCAGGCCTCTCGTTTGAGCAGGTGGTTTTCCTCCACAGCCTGGCGGGAAAGCGTTTTGTAGCCCTCCTGCTCGAACAGGACTGTAATCACGTCGTCCTCGTGCCGCATCACCAGCCCAGGGCCCCATTCCTTATGGACCACGCTGGATTGCAGCGGGAAGGGTTCGTCTTCACCGTTGCTCGTAGTGTCATCCACGTCGTACGCCGACCCGTCTGTGCAGGTGTCACAATTTCCGCACGGCTCCGGCAGGTCCTCGCCGAAATAGCTGAGCAGGAACTGACGCCGGCAGCCATCTGTTTCGGCATAACCGCGGATCATTTGGATGCGTGAAGTATCCACGCGCTGGCGGGCTTCGGCCTGTTCGACGGCGCGGTCCACCACCTCGGACAGCGCGGCTTTCGCTTTGAGCTTTGCGCCCTTCTTGCCGCTCTTGACGGAGCCGGTCTCTTGGAGTTGGTTCAGCAAGCCAGTGACTCGCCGGGCCGAAAAACCTGTTGATTCCGCCAGTGCTTTCGCAGTGAGGAAGTTGTCGGCGGCGCGGAGGGCCTCAAGGACTGCCAGCAGGGATTCCTCATCAGGAGTGTGCGTGCTGAAAAATTTGCGCAGGCCCAGGTCCTCGGCACGGTAGTGCAGGACCGCCACGGCCGGCCCGCCGTCGCGCCCTGCCCTCCCGATCTCCTGGTAGTAACTGTCCAAGGATTCGGGGATATCCGCGTGGATGACAAAACGGACGTCGGGCTTGTCGATTCCCATGCCGAACGCGGTGGTGGCGACTACGACGTCGAGCCTGCCGTCCATAAAGTCGTCATAGATGCGCTCGCGATCTGAGGCGGCACGGCCAGCATGATACGCCTCGGCGTGGAGCCCGAGTTGGGCAAGCTTCAGGGTGTACTTTTCCGTGTCCTTGCGTTTGGCCGCATACAAGAGTCCGGGACCCTGGAGGCTGGATACGAGTTGTGCCGCCTGCTCTGTGACCGTGTTCCGCTTCTGCTTATCCTCATGATGGCGGATCACTTCCAGTCCGATGTTGGCTCGGTCGAAACCATGCACCAGGACCAGCGGATCGTTCATCCGCAGGCGCTGCTTAACATCGTCGCGGACCGGGGGAGAGGCGGTGGCGGTGAGGGCGACCACCGGCGGGTTGCCCAACTGAGCCCGCACTTCGCCCAGCCGCAGATAGTCCGGACGGAAATCGTGACCCCAGGAAGAGACACAATGGGCCTCGTCCACCACGAACAGCGACGGATTCAGCGCTGCGAGCCGCTCCACCGTTCCGGTTTTAGCGAGTTGCTCCGGTGCGAGAAAGAGGAAAGCGGCATCTCCGTCTTCCACGGATTCCCACGCGTCCTGGATTTCCGAGTCACTGTGCGAGGAGTTGACGACCACCGCGGCGCCGGGTCCCAGCACCTCGAGCAGTCCGTCCACCTGATCCTCCTGCAAGGCAATCAAAGGGGAAACCACGACGGCGGGGCGTTGCGTTTCGCTGTGCAGGTGAAGCGCTGCGACCTGGTAGATGGCTGATTTTCCGTAGCCTGTGGGCATCACGGCCAACACATCGCGGCCCGCGACAAGCGCGCGCATACCGCTGAGTTGGCCATCTTTGAGCGTTTCCCAACCGAAGCAGGCTGAGGCTGTCTCTCGAAGTTCGGTGTCGGCTGGCTGGTGCGTCATTGTGCTGCTCCCCGGCGGAACGATCCTCGGCCAGGTTGCTTTAGCCGTGAGTTACAGAGTAGCTGGAGCGAAGGTGCGGGCAAAGCCCGGGCTTCCACTTCCCGTGCTGGCCACGGCTAGGCTGGGGGCAACCAGGCGAGGCAGTAGTAAGCCTCAAGAACCAAGGAGATGCAGATGTTGGGGATTACCATCCGGCACAACCCGGAGCGCGAACGATTCGAAGTGCTGGACAACGGCAAGGTCATTGGCAGGGCCGCGTACAGGACGTACGCCGCGGACCCTGGCCAGCGCATTTTCTACCACACGGTCATTAACGAGGAGTATGGCGGACAGGGTCTTGCGAAAAGGCTGGCTGTACACGCCCTTGATGAGACGGTGGCGGCGGGCCTGAAGATTGTCCCGGTCTGCCCGTACATCAAGAAATTCCTGACCAAGCACCCGGAGTACGAGGAGAGCAGGGTCCCGGTCACGGCGGCCCACCTGGAGTTCCTCGATGCAGCCCTTGCCCAAGGCGCAAGGTCCTGAAGCCATCACGTTGCCGTTTCAGGCTTTACGTTTGTAGGCCTTCGGCAGCTTCAGCCCACGCTCCTCCATGACAGACCGAAGGCGGGCGGGGTTGTCCGTTACCATCCCGTCAACGCCCAGATCGATCAGGCGTTCCATCTCTTCGGTAGAGTTGACGGTCCACGGAATGATCGGCAGCTTCAAGTCGTGGGCTTCTGCAATCATCTCAGGGGTGACCGATTCGACCGCAGGCGAAATGACGTCGTAGCCCTGGGCGGCAGCGGCTTTTGCGAGGGAGCCATCGTAGTCGTCAATGTCGATGCCGCCTAGCTCGGGGCTCTCCCCGGGCATTCCGACTCCCAGCCACTCGGGCCCATGGGACAGGGCCACCAGGGGAAGCTGCGGGGCGATCTTCTGGACCAGGTTCAGCGAGGACCAATTGAAGGATTGCACAGTAGTCCGTTCTGCCACTCCGGCCCGGTAGATTTCGTCCACCACTGCCTTGGTCAGTGCTCCGTCATCGCCGTCCTTGCCCCGCTGGACCTTGGTCTCCACGTTGAACCGGACCTCCGTGGCATCGTAGTCGCGGACCAGTCTGTAGACGTCCCTGAGCTCGGCAATCCTGCTGCCTTCGCCGTCGTGTTGATTCGCTTGGCCGGCGACGTCTATAGGCCTGCAGATCAGCGTCCTGACCTGCGCCAGGGACAGCTCGGCCACACGGTCACCGACGTAAGGGAACTCCATGTCACCGGGGGTGGCCGGGGCCGTGTCTTTGCACTTGGCGGCCTGGATGACCCTGTCGTGCCACACGATCACTTTGCCGTCGTCGGTCAGATGGGTGTCGAGTTCAAGAGTGGTCACGCCCAGCTCCAGCGACCTGGCGAAGGCAGTCAATGACTCTTCTGCCCAGTCGCCGCGGCCACCGCGGTGCGATTGCAGGTCGAAGAACCTGCCATCCGACGGCGGGGTGGGGCTTCCGCTGCAGCCTGACAGGGCGATGGCAAGCAATATGCCGCAAGCCATGACTCTCTTCATTGCTTCCCAACACTATTGAAATCACCGAAGGTCCGAGCTGCATCAGACCAGAAACGATAGCTCCGATTTTCTCACAATCGCCTCTGATCACATCCTGGACAGCACCGCTAGGACGCAAATCACTTGTAACACTCGTGGTGCATCCATGCTGTGGACCAGACTGTTGCCGTGAGCAACACTCCCCGGACGGGACTCGCCGTCACCGGCCTCAGCCTCGGCACCGCGCTGAACCCGCTGAACTCGTCCATGATCGCCGTCGCCCTGGTGGTGCTGCGCGCGGACTTCCGGCTCGATGTCCCTACCGTCACCTGGGTCATCACCGTCTTCTACCTCACTTCAGCTGCCGGGCAGCCGGTAATGGGCCGGCTGGCGGACCGGTTCGGACCGAGGAGGCTCTACCTTTTCGGTATGGCCTTGGTGGCTGTGACGTGTGCCCTCGCCCCGTTCTCACCGAACTTCCTGTTGGTCTGCGTTGCCCGCGCCTTCATGGCGCTGGGGACAGCGAGCGCCTATCCGTGTGCAGTGGTCATGGTGGGGCCACTTGCTCGCCTGGCGAACGTCGAGTCAACCCGGCCGCTTGGCAGGATCCAGATGTCCAACACCTCCGCAGCTGCAGTCGGGCCGGTCATCGGTGGTGTGCTCGTGAGCCTGCTGGGGTGGCAGGCGTTGTTCCTGATCAATGTCCCGTTATCGCTCGCAGCTCTGTTCCTGGTTTGGAAATACGCACCCGCCGATACCGAGCGGGAGCGCGGCAAACTATCCGAGCTGCTGCGCGACTCCGATATTCCGGGAATCCTGGCTTTCGTAGGTTCACTCATGCTGGTGATGATGTCCCTGCTGAACGTTCTTCCTGACTTCCGCTGGTGGCTTCTGGCCGGCGGTATGCTGCTGGCTGTGCTGTTTGTCTGGCGTGAGCTGTGCTTCAGCCCGCCGTTCCTGGACCTGCGGCTGCTGGGCAGGAACCGGCCGCTCCTGCTGGTCTATGTGGGCTTCGCCCTCTTCAATGGCCTCTACTACTTCGCCTTCTTCGGGCTGCCTCAACTGCTGGAGGAAGCAGGGGGTTACGACCCCGGAATCGTGGGCCTGCTGATGCTGCCCCTGGCAGCTATGTCAGTGGTCTCGACGCCGTTCGCCGTCCGGGCGATCGAGCGGTTCCGTGTGCGGCGGGTGCTGATCGCCGGCGTCGTACTCCTGACCCTTGCCTCCGGCGCCATGTGGTCCCTGACCGGGTCCCTCGCCGTTCCGTTGGTGCTTGCACTCACCGCGCTGCTGGGTGTGCCCTACGGAATGGTGAGCATTTCTTCCAGCCAGGGAATGTTCGTCTCCACGAGGCCGCAGGAAAGGGGAGTGGCGGCAGGGATCTACCAGACCTCCCGGTACCTTGGCGCGATCACTGCCACTGTATTGATCGGCCTCCTCTATGGCAGCGGCGTCAGTCAGGCGAATTGGGGCCTTATGGTACTTGTGATGCTGGGGCTCGGCGCCGTGGCTTTCGTGGTGGCGCTTCTGTGGCGGGAGCGGACAGAGTAGTACTGCCCGGTAATCAGTCGGCGTGTGTAGGGTTTGGAGTACATCGTCATCTCGGACCAAGCAAAGGGGATCGTTTATGCCAAGGCTGATAGTGGGGGGCTACGGGCGTGACATAGTAATGAACTTCGAGGATGAAGTATGCCGGGCGGTACAAAACGTACTGATCCGGCGGCTTTCCCTGGGCGACGGATTGTTCCTTCGCAGCTCCGGCGATTCTGACGGCCAGCCGGTCACCACAGTGATCTGGATTTCACCGGCAAGTTCCCTTCGTTTTGAGTACGACGACGAGAAGCTTCCCGAACTCAACGAAAAGTTGGCCGAAACCTACTGGACGGTGATCAAGGGCTCAGGCGGTCTTGTCCTGCCGTCCCAAGGGGAAATCGACTCCTGGCGCCTGGAAGATGAAGTGGACAGTTCGATTGATTCGGACAGTAACGCCACCGCGGGCCAGCGGGACTGATTCCTGTGCTTGCGCCGCCTGTCCGCACCTGCTAATCCTGAAATAACGGCAACCGGCCGCATTTCGGTGCTGAATACGTGGAGCCGATTGAATGCCGTTCTGACAGCCAAGAGGTGGGCAGCGTGACGGACAAAAACCCGCGGGTGGAAGAGGTCGACGAGAAAGACGTCGAGGTGAAGGACCACCCGAAGAAGTGGGCGGCAGGCATCCCCGGTGTGTACCACTCCATGAAGCCGGCAATTGAGCATATGGGACTCGAACGGTCGCGGAAGACGTTGCTGGCGCTGAACCAGAAAGACGGCTTCGACTGCATGAGCTGTGCCTGGCCGGATCCTGACCACCGCAAGACCTTCGAGTTCTGCGAGAACGGCGCCAAGGCCGTCACCTGGGAGGCCACGCCGGTGGTGATCGGTTCGGAGTTCTGGGCCGAGCACAGCGTGAGCGAACTTCGCGGGCAAACCGAGTACTGGCTGGGGATGCAGGGACGCCTCACTGAACCTGTGTACAAGCCGGCCGGGGAGGACCATTACCGCCCGGTCAGCTGGGACGACGCCTTTTCCATCCTTGCGGACAAGCTCAAAGGCCTCGACAGCCCGGATGAGGCCGCGTTCTACACCAGCGGCCGGACGTCCAATGAGGCCGCCTTCCTGTATCAGCTGTTCGTGCGGGCTTATGGCACCAACAACCTCCCTGACTGCTCCAACATGTGTCACGAGTCCTCCGGTTGGGCCATGGGCCAGACCATCGGCGTCGGCAAAGCCAGCATCACCTACGCCGACTTCGCCAAGGCGGACCTGATCATTGTGATGGGCCAAAACCCGGGCACCAACCACCCGCGCATGCTGACTGCACTGGAGGAAGCCAAGGAGGCCGGAGCTGAGATCGTCGCCATCAACCCCCTGCCTGAAGCCGGCCTCATGCGGTACAAGAATCCGCAAAAGGTGAAGGGCATCATCGGGCGGGGGACGGAGCTCGCGGACCAGTTCGTGCAGATCCGCATCGGTGGCGACATGGCGCTCCTGCAGGCAATCTCCAAGCGGGTGCTCGAAGCCGAAGCAAAAAGCCCCGGAACAGTGCTGGATCACGACTTCCTCCAGAAGCACTGCCAGGGCCTGGAGGAGCTTAAGGATCACCTCGCCACCCTTGACGAAAACGTGGTGCTCAAGGCCACCGGCCTGCGCAGCGAAGAAATCGACGAACTGGCCGGGCGCTATCTGAAGGCCGATAAGGTCATCATCACCTGGGCTATGGGGCTCACGCAGCAGAAAAAGGCTGTCGCCACCATCAAGGAGATCATCAACCTCCTGCTGCTGCGCGGAAACATCGGCAAACCCGGCGCCGGAGCTTCCCCGATCCGTGGCCACAGCAACGTCCAGGGCGATCGGACCATGGGGGTCTGGGAGCAGATGCCGCCCGCTTTCCTGGAAGCTTTGGGCAAGGAATTCAGCTTCGAGCCGCCGCGTGAACACGGCGCGGATTCAGTCGAAACAATCCGGCGGATGCGCGACGGCGGGATCAAGGTTTTCGTTGCGGTCGGTGGCAACCTGGTGGCTGCTATCTCGGACACGAAGGCCGCTGAAGCGGCCATGGAAAACACGGAGATGACAGTCCAGGTCTCCACCAAGCTCAACCGCTCGCACACTGTTACTGGCAAGGAAGCGCTGATCCTGCCCACCCTCGGACGCACCGAGATCGATATCCAGGAGTCCGGCGAACAGTTTGTGTCAGTGGAGGATACTGTCTGCGCGATCCACGCCTCCTACGGGAAAGTCGATCCGGTGGCGCCGAAGCTTCTATCCGAGGTGGCCATCATCAGCCGGCTCGCAGCGAACGTGGTAGGTGACCGGATCCAGGCGGACTGGGCAGGCTACGAACGGAACTACGACCTCATCCGTGACCACATTTCGCGCGTGGTGGTGGGCTTTCACGACTACAACGGACGGATCCGGCAGCGGGACGGTTTCCTTCTGCCGCACGGCCCGCGTGATTCACGGACGTTCAACACGCCAACGGGCAAGGCCATGATCACAGTCAACGAACTCGAATACCTGGAGCGGCCGGACAAGACGCTGATCCTGCAAAGCATGCGCTCACACGACCAGTTCAACACCACCATCTACGGGCACAACGACCGCTATCGGGGGATCAAAAAGGGACGCCATGTGGTGTTTGTGAGCCCGGAGGATCTTGCCGAGCTTGGCCTGAGCGACGGGCAGTACGTTGACGTCCATGGCGTCTATGCTGACGGCGTTGATCGGGTGCTGCGGAACTTCCGGCTGGTTTCCTATCCCACCGCCCGCGGGTGCGCGGCAGCCTACTACCCCGAAGCCAATGTGCTGGTTCCGCTGGAGAGCGTTGCCGAGGGAAGCCACACGCCGGTTTCCAAGGGAGTCATTGTCCGGCTGGAGCCAGCTGCGAAGCTGGCCGATGAGCCGTCCGCAGCCGGGTAGACACCGTCGGTTGACGGCGCCCACTAAAGTACTTCCATGCTGATTATTCGTGAGGGAACCACTGACGATAATCCCCGCGGAGTATCGGAGCGGCTCGAATCGTCCTCTCGCCCTCCTCCGAATCGCGCCGCCTCTACGAGCGTTTGGGCTTCAAACCGGCCGAGGAACTGAGCCTTCTAGAGTTCAACTAGGTCCATTAACAGGCCTTGCTGGGGAGACGGACTGCGGCACAGCATCTCCTGGCTGGAGCCATTGACTCTCTCCCCTGCCGGGCGTGTACTGGAGTCGGCTTCTGCCTGAACAGAAGCCCAGCCATGGAGCGGCCCGCCCTTTCCGTGCGGCCGCCCTTTAGAAGGAGGTCGAAAAATGGGACAGGCGCGCGAGGTAATGGACCGCTTAACCTCGGCCATGACAGCTAAAGATAAAGGCGCACAGGCAGCATGTTACGCAGCGGATGCCGTGGCCATAACTCCCGATCAGGGCGAGATCACCGGGCAGGAAGCAATCAGCAGCTACCTGTCGCAATTCGGGGAATCATTCCCTGACGTCGACTATGAGTACGTGGCGAAGTATGAGGCTGGGGATGTAGCGATCGATGAGGGCTTTGTCACTGGAACGAACACAGGACCGCTGCCCTTGCCATCCGGCGAAAGCCTGCCTCCCACAGGCAAAAGCATCAGGGTCAGGAGTTGCGACGTTGCCCACGTAGAGGGTGGCCTGATTAAACAGCACACGTTCTACTTTGACCAGATGGAGTTCCTGGGACAACTCGGACTGCTCTCCGAATCCCTGTCCAAGCCAGGAGCTTGAGAGACAGATTGTCCCAGCGGGAGCTCACATTCCCCGGTGATGCAGAGGTGGGGCGGACATGCCGCTACTGCGCGGTGTCCGCCCAGCCCTTGCTGGCCGGGCCGCCGTCGGCTCCGCGATCACACAGCTGGAAGGCGACATCGGCGGCCTTGCGGATCGCGGCTCCCGACGACGCTATGGAGCCAGCGCTTCCCGTACCGGCTTCGAGTCCGGCAGCGTAGCCCACCAAAAAGGTAGTAACCGGAGCGGATGCGTGGATCACCGAATCCGCAGACTTCCTGGCCAGATCCAGGAGCAATTCCTGGTCGATCTCGAGATCCAGGAGCTGCAGAGCCTGGGACAGCCGCTGGCTCCACTCATTAAGGATCTGTAGTTCGTCATCGGCGGCAGCCATCGTTCCTCCTTGCTTGGGATGTGCGCACGAATACATGCGCTGGTCCGGTGCCCAAGACACTACAAGGCTTCGTCCGCTAAGTCACCGGAGAGAGCTTGCCGGCATCCATCCCAGCCGCGGCGTCATCTTTCACTCTCTCCGTGGTTAGAACTGTGTGGGCGCCCGTCAGAGTTCCCTGCTGCCTTGTTTGCTGCTGATAAAAGTGGACATTTGCCTGATACATATATCTCCAAGGAAGGCTTTATATCCTTTCTGCAAAGTCGTCGCTTCCCTTTGAAGTCAATAAAGGAATTGAAGTGCTTATGTATTTGGCTGTGCCTTAGGAGGGCTGCCGCCTAGTTCCTTGAAGGAACGGGATCTAGTGGCCAAGCTGCCCGGCCATGTCAGGACAAAGACGGCCTATAAACAAGCCAACTTATGATTTTGTACTAGTAAGTAACCTTGCATTCTCTTGCCGTTGTTAGCGTTAAAACAGAATAATTGACAGACCAAAATTTACCTTTAGTATTTACGCTGGGGGAGCAAATTACAGAGCCTTCAGCTGTGAATGATGCGACCCCAAGAATCGTTAGGGCGCGTTGATGCCCTCATCCAACCGTCAGGTGGTACGCAGTTGAACTATCCAAGTCAGAGTCCGTATTTAGTCATGGGGAATTTACGGTGCCTGCCCCAAGCGACCCGCACCGTCGCTGCATCATTAGTTGTTATGCTGCTGCTCGGCCTTTTGACGTTCACCAACGCCCTTACCACCGCGGTCCCCGCCAGCGCAGCAGTATCTGCGGCATGCAGCCTTGCCCAAAACGGTTCGTTTGAGACGCCGAACATCCAGGACCCGGACAACCGGGTGGCAGGCGACGCCTACATCAGCGGCTACAACATGTTCCGTACCTCGCAAGCCACGATGAGTGGCTGGAGCACGGTCGCGGGTACGGTCGACATTCTCCGGTATTACAACAACGCCAGCGATGGGGATCAGAGCATCGATCTTTGGGGCACTGCGCCGGCGACGATGGAGCAGACGTTCACTGGTCTGGTCCCGGGAGCGGAGTACACGTTCTCCATCGATTACAGCGGTCTCCAAGCGGGGGCCTCGCGTGGGTCCGTGCTGCTGAGTCAAGGTGGGCCCTTCACATCCTTGGCCACGCTCTCACCCTCCACTAACGGCGTACTTAATGGCAGTGACGGATTGCCGGAGACCAGACACTACACGGTAACGTGGCAGACTTTCACCCACACCTTCACCGCCACAGGCACATCGGCAACAATCCACCTGCAGAACCAGACCGCACCGGCGATGCAAAACACGGGTCTGTTCGTGGACAACTTCCGGTTTGGCAGCGACAGCCCCTGCCAGGACTTCGGCGACGCACCAACAGGGACGCTCCAGGCAGATGATGGACCGAGCCACATCGTCCCAGGCTTTGACTCGGTCGCCGGCACTGCACCCTTGATGCTCGGAGCCTCAATCGACCTCGAAGACGACGGCCAGCCCAACGCTTCCGCCACCGGTGACGGCGCAGACGAAAACGGTATCACCGGTCCGGTCACCCTGAACCCCGGCGCGACAGGCACGACACTTCCGGTGTCAGTCACCAACAGCTCCGGCGCCGCTGCGACCCTCTATGGGTGGATCGACGCGAACGACAACGGCAGTTTCGAAGCCAACGAGTTTGCCTCCGTTGCCGTGCCATCCGGTGCGACGAGCGCCAGCCTGGACTTTTCCGGGCTTGCTGTGTTCCAGGATGGCGCTACGCCGCCCATCAGGTTACGTCTCACAACGGACCAGCTCCTGGACGATCCCAACACCCCGGCCGTAGACGAACGCGCATTGGGTGCAGCAACCGACGGAGAGGTGGAAGACTACCTCGCGCGCGTCGCCACCTTGGTTCCTGTCTCGTGCGCGGCGCCGTTCGTAGAGACCTTCGGTGCAGGGACAGGCTACGGTGCACCCCTGCCCGGTGGTCAGACGACGTACCTCTACGAAGGTTCCGCCGCTGTTAACGACGGCGAATATGCGCTGCTGTCAGCCCTGCCGGGTGCCGCAGGCGGGTGGTGGCATACAGCCTCAGATCACACAATGGACGATGCCAACGGCCGGATGATGGTGATCAACGCTTCATTCACTCCCGGGCTCTTTTTCCAGCGAACGTTCACTGGATTGGTTCCAGGTACCACTTACGATTTCGCCGCGTGGATCACGAATGCGAACAACGTAGGATCTCCCATTCTGCCGAACGTGAAGTTCCGGGTAGTGGATCCCGCGACGGGAGTGGTGTTGTCAGAATTGGACACAGGCGACATTGCGGGTACCTCGTCGCTGGAGTGGCACCGGTTCGCGTTGCAGTTCGCAGCTTCGCAGTCAACAGTACGGCTGGAGCTGATGAACAGCGCACCCGGCGGCAGCGGTAACGACCTGGCGATCGACGACATCAGTTTCATGCCCACGTGTGAGTTCGGTGACGCACCCGCCTCCTACGGCACGCTGATTGCCGCCGACGGTGCAGCGCATGTCGCCAGTGGCCCCACCCTGGGCACTCTCCGGGACATCGAGCCCGACGGTCAGCCAGGTGCCACCGCAACGGGCGACGGTGCTGACGAGGACGGCATTGCAGGCCCTATCGTCATCACCCGGAACCAGGCCTCCACCGTCTCGGTGTCCGCGACGAATGACTCGAACGCTGACGTGACGCTGGCCGGCTGGATCGACCTGAACGGTGACGGTGCCTTCCAGACCACGGAACGGGTGACGGTGACGGTCCCGGCGAACTCAGGGACGAACAGCTACCAGCTGGACTTTCCGGGCGGAACCGCCAGGGCAGACACCTATGCCCGGTTCCGGATCTTCAGTGAAGTCATCGGCGATCCCCAGCCGACAGGCAGCGCCGCCGGCGGTGAGGTCGAGGACTACGCTGTGACCGTACTAAATCCGGCGTTGTCGCTTGAGAAAATCTCGGACGCCACCGCGGACACCCGCCCCGGGGACACGGTCACCTACACCGTGACCGCATCAAACACCGGAACCGGCCACTACACTGCCGGGGCGCCGGCGACCATCACTGATGACCTCTCGGGTGTGCTGGATGATGCGGAGTTCAACAACGACGCCACAGTGTCCTTCTCCGACGGGTCAACCTCGGCGCAGCCGGCACTCACCGGCAGCAGTCTGACGTGGTCCGGTCCGTTGAAGGTTGGCGAGACCGCAATCATCACCTACACCGCCACGTTGCAGCCCGGCGGCGATGGTCAGGTGAACAACAGTGCCTGCGTCCCGGACGCTGAAGCAGACGGTTCGGCTTGTGCAGACACGACGACGGAGCTGCCACGGTTGACCATCTCGAAAACCGCGGACACAACAGAGCTGCCTGTCCACGGCGGAGTTGTGACCTATACAGTCACCGTCACCAACGCCGGACCCGGTGACTTCACGGCCGCCGCCCCTGGAACAGCTTCCGATAACCTCTCCAACGTTCTCGACGACGCTGCCTACAACAACGACGCCACCGCTAGTGCGGGGACGATTTCCTTTGACTCCGGGGCGCAGGAGCTCAACTGGTCCGGTCCGCTTGCTGCCGGGGGCACCGCGACCATCATCTATTCGGTGACCTACGATTCAACCGGCGGGGACCAGAGTCTGGTGAACGTCGCGTGTGTACCGGCGGGACTCGCCCTGGACGCCGTCGATCCCTGCCGGTCGGTCCGGATTCCCGGTTCGGCCTTGCAGACACGCAAGAGTGCGGACCCGGCCTCCGGGACATCTGTGACCGGCGGTCAGGCAGTGACGTACACGCTGCACTTCGAAAACACCGGCCAGGCTGCCGCCACGGTAGCCGAGTTCGATGATGCCTCCGGCGTCCTCGATGACGCGACTATAACGACCGGCCCGACAGCGTCCAATCCTGCCCTCACCGCTGTGGTGAACGGATCACGGATTGACATCGCTGGATCCGTCCCGGCAGGGGCCACCTATACAATCACCTACACGGTGACGGTGAATGCATTCGCCCAGCAGGGTGATCATGTGCTCGCAAACGTGCTCGGCGGGGATGCCAACTGCCTTCCCAACGACACAACCTGCCGCACCACCAACCCCATCAATCACGTCTCGGTGACGAAGACCTCCAATGCCACCACAGGCGTGAACACCGGTGGAACCGTGACCTACACCGTGACGGTCACGAACGACGGCGCAGCTGACTATCCAGCAGATGCACCCGCCGCGGCGGTTGATGATCTGACCGGAGTTCTGGACGATGCGGCATTCAACAACGATGCAACCTCAACCACCGGCCAGCTCTCCTACTCGGCACCGGCCCTGAACTGGACGGGAGCTTTGGGCATCGGGCAGAGCGCGATCATCACCTACACCGTGAGAGTAACCAACGCCGGGGACCATTCGCTCTCCAACTCCGCCCAGGCTCTATGCACGGCACCGGAGATCTGTGATCCTCCTGTAAATGTAATCACGCTGTTGCCCCACGTAGTGCCGTCCAAGTCCTCGGACCCGGCCACAGGCAGCGGAGTGAGGGCCGGTCAGGCCATAACCTACACCCTGTCATTCACTAACAATGGTCAGGCGGAAGGTCCGGTGGACTCCACCGATAACCTCGCGGACGTCCTCGACGATGCCATCGTGTCCTCGGAGCCGCTCTCCTCAGTCCCGGCCGTCACGGCGGTGAGGTCGGGGGACCAGATCCGGACCACAGGCATGATCCAGCCGGGACAAACCGTCACCGTCACCTATCAGGTAACCATCAAGCCTGACGGCGAACGGGGCAACAACAGCGGCCGGAACATCCTCACTCCGGACGTACCGATGTGTCTGGTTGCGCAGGATTGCCCGCCGCCGGCCACCGAGCACTTCATTGGTGAACTTGATGCCTGGAAGACCGTTGACCCGGTATCCGGCACAGCCGTGCAGCCGGGGAAGGTCATGACCTACACCCTGCATTTCCAGAACACCGGAACAAGCGAGGTGGCGGTGAACAAGGACGACGTCCTGACCCAGGTACTGGATGACGCAACCATCACCGGCGCACCGGTGAGCTCTGACCCTGCCCTCACCCTTACCCCCGTGGCAGACGGCCGGTTCACCGTCGCCGGTTCGCTGGCGCCCGGCCAGCTGGTCACCGTCTCCTATGCTGTGACAGTCAACCCTGACGGGGAACGCGGTGATGACCGGCTCGGGAACTTCCTGGTCAACGAGGGTGCCGAGCCTGCGGCGGAGTGTGTACCAACAAATGCAGAACGCCCAGCCTGCACGCTTAGTTACGTCTCCAACATTGTGGTAACCAAGACCGCCGATCCGGGGTCCGGGACGAAGGTCATGGATGGACAGGACGTTACTTACACAGTGACGTTCACCAACACCTCCACCAATGAGGAAGCGGCTGAAGCGGTCATCGCGTACACGGACCATATGAAGGACGTTCTCGACGACGCGACCCTCAAGGCCGGGCCAAACAGCACCGGCAACGGCGTAAGTGCCACCACCAGCGGCGAGACCATCCTGTTCACAGGTGCCCTGGCCTCCGGAGACACCGCCAAAGTGACCTACACTGTCACGGTTAAGCCCTACGCCCAAGGTGCCAACCACAGCCTCGGTAACGTTGTTGCGGCCACCGGTGAAGAGCCCATCTGCGCAGCAGGCAGCCCGCTCTGCACCGACAATCCCATCGATCCCCTGATGGTGCCGGTCATCCCGCCTGGAGCTGATCTTGCCGACACCGGCGCCCAAGCCGTCGGCGGACTCCTGCTCCTCGGGGCCTTGCTCCTGGCCGCCGGTGGAAGCCTGATCTTTATCCGCCGCAAGGCCGCACAGGAACAAGAAGGAGTTCTGCTCTAACCCAAGCTTCGGTCATCACCGCTTCCCCCGACGCGGCGATGACCGGAACGAGACACTGGTTGAGGCAACCAGCTGTCGAACAGATGCAGGCTCCCGAATAAAGGGAGCCTGCATCCGTTTTACAACCCGTTGCTTCGCCTCAGGTAACAGATTCCGCCTTTGCCTATGGGGACGCGCGTAACAATCACCGCCGTTACCCTTGCACCGGGCAACTTTGGTACCTGCCTATTGCCTAAAGTCCCCAGGCGCTCTAAAGTTCCAACTTGTGAGCGCTCACATCGCTCGACCCGTCAGCAGTGCAAGCTACGTCCCCAAATGCACCGGGCGGGAGTCAAACACAGAGGAGTGTTCATGACAACGAGCGGTACCTGGCTACGGGTGGCTTCCACCTTTGCTACTTTCTGCATCGCCTCCACCCTGGTGATCGTGCCGGCGCAACCGGCGCTCGCCGTCGCACCTGAGGACGCTGCCGCAGTGCAGGCAGCTGCCAGCGCTCTGGGTGTAACCAACATCAACGATGTTCGCGGGAACCTCACTCTGCCAGCGGCAGGCGCGGAAGGCACCTCGATCGCGTGGGCCTCAGAGGACAGCGCAGTGGTCGACCCGAGCGGCGTCGTGCACCGCCCCGCGACCGGACAGGCAACTGACGAAGTCACGCTGACCGCCACCATCACCAGGAACGACGCGTCCACCACGAAGACGTTCAGCGCCGTGGTTCCGGCCCTCCCTGAGACGCCGAAGTTCGAGGCGTATATGTTTCCCTACTTCACCGGCGACTCCATCGCCGGTGAGAAGATCTACTTCGGCGCCAGCAACGGCAACGACGCCCGCAACTGGCTGACCCTCAACGGCGGCCAGCCAGTGAAGACCTCCACCATGGGCACCAAGGGCCTGCGCGACCCGTTCATCGTCCGCTCCCCGGAGGGCGACAAGTTCTACATGATTGCCACGGACCTCTCGATCGGCAGCGGCACCACCTGGGATGCTTCCCAGCGGCAGGGCAGCCAGTACATCGAAATCTGGGAGTCCAATGACCTCGTGAACTGGTCGGATCAGCGCCACGTGAAGGTCTCCCCGGACAACGCCGGCAACACCTGGGCGCCCGAGGCCTACTATGACGCCACCCTCGGCGAATACGTTGTTTTCTGGGCATCGAAGCTGTACACCACCGCTGACCACAGCGAGGGTCAGCCGAACCAGATGCTCTACGCGACCACTCGGGACTTCGTGACGTTCAGCCCGGCCAAGGTCTGGCAGAACACCGGCAAGTCCAGGATCGACAGCACCGTGATCGCCGAGAATGGCACCTACTACCGGTTCACCAAGGACGAGGCCCAGGCCAGCGGCTGCCTGGACATCATGCAGGAGCACTCCACCAGCCTCACCGCCGTGACCACAGTTACCTCCGCCACCTCTGACACCTGGAAGCTCGACGCCACCTGCATCGGCAAGAACGCCGGGACCGCCGCCGTCGAAGGACCCACCGTGTTCAAGGCGAACGACGGCGATGTCAACGGCCCCGGTTACTACCTGTTCGTTGACGAATTCGGCGGCCGTAAGTACATTCCGCTGTTCTCCCAGAGCCTGCAGAACGCCAACTGGGCGGTCCCGACCGGATACTCCCTGCCGTCCCCGGCCCCGCGGCACGGAACCATCATGCCCATCACGGCTGCCGAGCAGAAGGCCCTCATGGGCGCCTATCTGCCCAAGGCGACGTCCGTCGCCGAGGTCAGGACAGCCGCCGTCGTCGGAACCCCCGCCAAACTGCCCCGCACCGCAACGGTGACGTTTGCTGACAATAGCAGCCGGGATCTCGCCGTCGCCTGGAACGCTCCGGCACCCGCTGACTACTACACCCGCGAAGGTACCGTCACGGTGACCGGAGCAGTCACCGGCACGGACCTGACCGCCACTGCCACCATCTCCATGATCCCTGCGGGCAGCGACACCCTGCTCCACTATGACTTCTCGAAGGTCACCGGCACCGTGGTTCCGGACTCGTCCCCCTGGGGACGGGACGGCGCAATCAAAGGCACCGGTGCCACCGTCGCCGGCAACGTCCTGACCCTGCCCGGAGGCGCGGCCAACAGCACGGCGGCGTACGTGCAGCTGCCCACCGGCACGTTCGATGGCCAGAACACCCTGACCATTTCCGCGTGGCTCAAGAACGAGACTGCCTCCGGAAACTACGCCGCAATGTTCTTCGGCGGAGCAAACAACCCGCCGAGCCAGTACTGGCTGCTGAATCCGCGCAACTCCCAAGGCCGGTTCAAGTCCGTGATCACGAATGGCAACAGCACCTCTGCGCCGTGGGGAACCGAGGCCGGCATCTCACCGACCAACGCCGCGCAAGGCGTCGCAGGTCCTGTGACGGACAATTCCTGGGGCCTGTACACCACCGTGATTGAACCCAACCAGATCACCGGTTATTTCAACGGCACCAAGATCGGCACCGTCCCCACCACGCGCAAGGTAAGTGATTTCGGCACCAGCCTGGTCTCCTACATCGGCCGGTCGTCCTACCCCGACCCCTTCTATAAGGGCGGGGTCAAGGATGTCCTCGTGCACAGCACAGCGAAGACAGCAGAACAGATAAAGGACTATTACTTGAGCACCGTGGACCCGGCGGTCGTTGACGCCGCCCTCCAGGCAGATGCCGACGCCATCAATCTGGGCCCGACCCAGGTGACGGGCAACCTCACGCTCCCCACGAGCGGCGCCAAGGGATCGGCCATCAGCTGGGCGTCGTCGGATCCTGCCGTCATCTCCGTCACCGGCCAGGTTACCCGCCCCACCGACGCCGACGCCCAGGTAACGCTCACGGCAACCCTTACGCTCGGCACCAAGACCGTCACTCGCCAGTACCAGCTGACGGTTGTTGCCCAGAACCCGGTGGCCGACCTCACCCTGGCCGCCAAGCGCTACGTGCTCCGGCCCACCGTTGTCTCGGGGACAACCCTGCCGGCTGCGCAGGCCGGACACGCCGTCGCTTACAGCACCGGCACGGCCGATGTCTCCGTCACCGACAACGTGCTGCGCACCAGCGGCAGCACCCCTGTGACCGCCAAGGTCACCCTGACGCTCCGGTCCTCTGACCCCTCAATCGATGCCCAGGTCACCAAGGACTTCACCGTTACAGTCCTGCCTGAGCAACTGGCCAGGTACGTTCTGAGCTACGAGCGCGCAGTGGTGGACACCGCCACCTACAGCGGAAAGCTCGCCTACTCCATGCACCTCGGCCTCGGCACCTCAACCGGGGACTTCAAGGCTTTGAACGACAACTACGGGGTCCTGTTCGCGAAGGCGGCACCCACCGGCTCGCTGGACATTCTGAACACCCGCACCCTGCGGAACCCCTACGTCTTCCAGCTGGACGCCGGCGGGTACGGAATCGTCGCGACCCGGGCACTGGGCAACGGATCCGATGACTCCTCCACAGCCAGCTCGCTGTTGTACTTCACCTCCCCGGACCTGAAGACGTTCACGGAGGTCGGTCTGGTTGACCTGGGCGTCACCAGCGGGGTCAACAAGCCGAAGGCCGTATGGGACTCCGCGGCGTCGGCGTACCGCGTGGCGTGGACTGCCGACGACGGCACGGCTTACCACACGTCGTTCGGAAGCCTCAGCATCCCCGGCAGCCGCGGTGACCTGGGGACCGGAACGCTGACCTTCGACGACGCCGCTGTCACCACCGCGATTCCCGGCGCCGCGCCGTCGAACGTCCTCCCGGTTACGGAAACCGTGGCCACCGCACTCGGCCAGAGGTACGGGCGGATCACCAACACTGCCGTCTCGGTTCCGAACCAGGAAGTCGAACGGAACTCGCAGGTGGACCTCAACGGGCTCGCCGCGGCGCTGGACTACTCCGACGGCTCCAAGGCCTCACTGCCGGTGGACTGGAAAGCCGAAGACCTGGCCGCCGTCAACACCGCGGTGCCCGGCGATTACACAGTGCGCGGAACTGTCCGGCAGCGGGCGTACTCGAGTCCGTTCATCGGCGCGGAGGCGGATCCGGCCATCCTGAAGTGGAAGAACAGCTACCTCTTTATCTCCACTGACGACGCCGGCAGCGGCATCAACGCCACGAACATGTACCTGCGCCGGGCCAGCACCATCGAGGGCCTGAAGACGGCGGCCGACCACTCCGTCGCTACAACGGGCGGCAGCGCAAACATTGCCGGCTGCTTCTGGGCTCCCGAGCTGCACGAGGTGGCCGGAGAGCTCTACGCCTTTTTCGCACCGTGCATCGGGCAGGCCAGCTGGACCAAGGTTCAGGCCCACGTCCAGAAACTGAAGACCGGGGGCGATCCGACGATTGCCGCCGACTGGGAACCCGCAAAGCCGGTCCTGAAGGCCGACGGCACCCCGCTGCAGCGCGATGCCAGCCACCCCGGCATCAGCCTGGACATGACCTACTTTGAGGACGGCGGCAAGTCCTACGTTGCCTGGTCCCAGCGCTACATCGGAACCCAGACCGGCGACGCCGAGATTTGGATCGCCACGGTCAACCCGGCCGACCCGACCCGCCTGATCAGCGAGCCGAAGAAGCTGGTGACGTCGGAGTACGGCTGGGACACCAACACCAGCAACGTTGCCGAGGGTCCGTTCGTCATCAAGCGCGACGGCAAAGTGTTCCTCACCTACTCCGGCTCCAACATCGACACCACCTACGCCGTCGGCCTGCTCACCGCGTCCTCGGAAGTGGACCTGACCGAGCAGTCCAACTGGACGAAGGGCAACACCCCCGTTCTCAAGAGCGATCCGGCGATCGCCCAACTGGGTCCGGGCCACAACAGCTTCACCACTGACGAGGACGGCAACCTGGTGATGGTCTACCACGCCAAATCCTCCAACGCCTCCTTCCGGGACACCTACCTGCGCCGCGTGCACTGGGCCGGGGACGGACGCCCCGTCCTGGACATGAGCACCAGCGAGGAAGTGGCGCCGGACAAGGCTGCCGTCAGCATCACCGTAACCGTCTCCTCGACCGGTCAGGCGGTGGCTCCGGCCGCTCCGGCCGCGCCGTCGCTCACGGTGGATGGCCCCTCCGCACTGATTGCTTCCTGGGTAAAGCCGGGCGACGGCGGCTCGCCCATTACGGGTTACAACGTGACCCTTTACCGGTCGGATGGTGCCGTCTACCGGACCTCCCAGGTGGATGCCTCCGTCACCTCCACGCGGTTCTCTGAGCTGGAAACCGGCAGCTACCAGGCAACGGTAGTGGCCACGAACGCCATTGGTGATTCCCCGGCGTCGGCAAAATCCTCGCCGGAGGTGGTGGGGCAGAAGTTGCTGGCCCGCTACGATTTCTCGGCCGTTGCGGGGACGTCTGTTCCTGATGCTTCGGGGAACGGGAAGACGGCGACGATTGTGGGTTCGGGGGCGACGGTTTCAGGTAAGGACCTGATGCTGCCCGGTGGTTCCTCAACGAGCGGCGCCGCACACGTGAAGCTGCCCACCGGAATGTTTGACGGTCAGAACACCCTGACGGTTTCCACGTGGCTGAAGAATGAGACAGGGTCCGGGAACTACGCGGCGATGTTCTTCGGCTCCGCCGCCAACCCGCCGAGCCAGTACTGGCTGCTGAACCCACGGAACCAGCAGGGGCTGTTCAAGTCGGTCATCACTGACACTTTGAATGCTTCAGCACCGTGGGGCACCGAGGCAGGTATTTCCCCGACGACGGCGTCCAAGGGAATTGCGGGTCCGGCGACGGGCACTGACTGGGCGCTGTACACGACGGTGATCAAGCCCGGCTCGATCACCGGCTACTACAACGGGGTCAAGATCGGCACCGTTGCCACCACCCGGAACGTGTCTGAGTTCGGGAGCGGGCTGGTCGCGTACATCGGCCGGTCATCATATCCGGATAACTTCTACAAGGGCGGAGTACGGGACGTGTCGGTCTACAGCACGGCGCTTTCTGACTCTGATGTGGCGAACGCTTTCTATGCGGGTTCGGATCCGGCGGTGGCCAAGGCTGCCCTGGATGCCGATGCTGCCGCCCTGAACCTGGGCCCGGAGACCATCGCGGCTGACCTGACACTGCCGCAGGCCGGAACCAAGGGGTCTAGGATCACCTGGTCCAGCTCGGACCCGGCGCACCTGGACGCGAACGGCAAGGTCACCCGGCCCGCCACCGAGGACGCCACGGTCACCCTGACCGCGACGCTGGAACTCGCAGGCCAAACCACCACCCGCACCTTCACGTTCACCGTGGTGGCCAACACCCCGCAGAAGGACCTGAAACTGGTCGCCGATTCCTACAACCCCGCCCTCGGGGTGGTGACGGAAGACATCAGTCTCCCGACAACCGTCGGGAACGTGACAGTCTCCTGGGAGTCCTCGAACACGCAGGTGCTCTCCACCGAAGGCAGGATCACCCGGCCGTCTAGCGATGCCCAGGTCGTGCTGTCGGCGACGTTCGCCGCCGACAGCCTGACCGAGGTCCGCGACTACACCGTCAAGGTGCTGGCAGCGGACGCCGGACGGATCGGCACGTACATCCAGTCGGGCAACACCGCCCGCACCGATGCACTGCATCTTGCTTCCCAGAACGCAGACGGCACGTACGCCGGCCTGAACAACGGTCGTGCAGTGCTCTACCCGACGCTTGGTGCTGTGAAGTTCGGTTCACCGACGCTGTTCCGGAAGGTTGACGGGTCCTTCGGCCTCGTGGCCACGGTGGACAGTAACTCCTCGTCCATCTACGTCTACGACTCGGCGGACCTGACGTCGTTCACAGGGGAGCGGCTGGTCGCTTTCAACAGCAGGAACCTGGCGGCGAAGTCGGTTGCGGTGAAGTACGACAACAGCATCGCGGCCTACAGGCTGACGTTTGTGGCACTGGGCGACGGCAAGACGTACCAGGTCACCACGAAGAACTTCACCTCCTTCACCGACCCGGCTGAGGTGCCGGCGGTGCCCGCACCAGGTCAAGGTACGTTCCCCGCGGGGGCCTTGGAGTCGTCGTCCATCGGGCTTACCAAGGGTGAGTACGACCGCGTCATCGCCAAGTACGGCCGTCTCTTCAACACCGGTGTGGCTCCGTTCAGTGATGTGAAGCTCGACGGCGGTGCGCAGCTCGCGCTGCCCACGACGTCGGACGTGCAGTACAACAACGGCTCCACCACAAAGATGGGTGTGCAGTGGAACGCTGCCGATGTTGCCGCCGTCGAATCCGGAAAGCCGGGAACGTACAAGGTCAACGGCACGGTGCAGCGGCCCACCTACCCGGAGAAGCTCGTTGCACAGCGGGCCGATCCGGATGTGATCAAGGGCGATGACGGGTACTACTACTTCACCGCTTCCTATCCGATGGTGGGCAGCGGAGACCCGGAGGGCTACGACCGTGTGACCCTGCGCCGGGCGACGACGATCGCCGGGCTGGGCACTGCACCCGAGGTCACCATCTGGGACGAGAACACCTCCGCCCTGAACCGGTACATCTGGGCGCCGGAACTGCACAAGGTGGGCGACAGCTGGTACGTGTTCTTCACGGCCAGCATCGACGGCAGTGTGTGGAGCATCCGGCCCGTGGTGCTGAAGCTCGATGGCAGCGACCTGATGGACCGCAGCAAGTGGAGCGAACTGGGACGGATGAAGCCCGCAGCCGGTGACACGGAGGCCTTCCGTGGCTTCTCGCTGGACATGACGTACTTCGAGAACGCCGGCAAGCATTATGTGGTGTGGGCCGAAAAGCCCGGTGCCTCGAACCTGCGGATGGCCACCATCGATCCCGCCGATCCCTCGCAGCTGACCAGCAAGTCGATCCTGCTCTCCACGCCCACCATGGCGTGGGAGAAGAACGCGGGCCAGTCGGTGGACGAGGGCCCGGCCGTGATCAAGAAGGACGGGAAAGTGTTCCTTACCTTCTCGGCGGCGACCGTGGACGCGGCTTACTGCATCGGGTTGCTGACGGCTTCTGAGGGTGCCGATCTGATGAACCCGGCGTCATGGACCAAGAACCCGTATCCGATCCTGACCACTGCGGACGTTCCCGGGCAGGCAGGCCCCGGCCACAACTCCTTCACTGTGGACGAGCACGGAAACCCGGTCATCGTCTTCCACTCGCGCACCATCGGAGAGGTATCCGGCCCGGGAGACCAGGGTGACGGAGGCCTGTTTGATCCAGGGCGGCATGCCCGGGCAGCAACGGTGCACTTCGGTTTTGACAGCCAGCCGGTCTTCAACATGACAGCAGCCGAAGAGCTGGCTGATGCGCATAAGAACGTGCAGGTCAAGGTTGTGGTTTCGGACTCGGCGGCGCCGGAACTGACCGTGACGGTCGCCCCTGACGCCCCTGACGGGACGAACGGGTGGTGGAAGTCGATTGTGAACGTGTCGGCAACTGCCACTGATGACAGCGGTGTGGCACCGCGGATCGAGGTGAGCCGCGATGGCGGCGTGACCTGGGACGTGTTCGCCCCGTTGGTGCTCGCTGATGGAAGTCCCTCGTTGAAGCTCCGTGCCGTGGACGCGGCGGGTAACGTATCCGCCGTCGTGGACCGTGCCTTCAAGATCGACCGTGTGGTTCCGTCAGCGTCGGCAGTGGTGGATGCCGCTGCCCGGAAGGTCACACTCGCGGGAGCCGACGCGGAGCCAGGGTCCGGTGTGGCTGGCCTGGAGTATCGCGTTGACGGCGCCGAGGCATGGACGGCAGTGGCAGGTGCTGGTGCCGAGCTCACAGTCGGTGCAGGGGCGGCCACCGTTGAGTACCGTGCGGTGGATGCTGCGGGCAACGTGAGCGCGGCACAGTCAGCGCTGGTGCCGGCAGCCGCCGTCGCGAAGGCAACTGTCTCACTGGCATCGGCAGCTCAGCCCTCTGCCGAGGGCTGGTACGCGAAGGACGTGACTGTGACCATCGCGGCGCCCTCCGGCTCCGTGGCGGAGTACCGTCTCGACGGCGGGGACTGGACGTCCGCGGCGCAGCCGTTCACCATCTCCACAAGCGGACCGCATACGGTTGACCACCGCCTGCTGAAGAGCAACGCGGTGGTGAACGGATCCGAAGGCAGTGCTTCGGTGAAGATCGACAAAATCACGCCGACGACGACGGCTCTCACCACACCCGACTCGGCAGTTGGAACGCCGCGGAACCCGGTGAGTGTGCTCTTCTCGGCGAGGGACACGTTGTCCGGCATCGCCAGGATCGAGTACACCCTGAACCAGGGCGCCTGGACCGGTGTCCCGGCAGGTGGCTCGGTGAAATTCTCCGCTGTGGGTGACTTTGTGGTGAGCTACCGGTCCTTCGACGAGGCCGGCAATGCCGACAAGATCCGTACCGTCACAGTGAAGATCACGGCGGACGTGGTGCCGTCGTTGAAGGCCAGCGCGGACAGCGTCAAACCCGGCGGTGTGTTGACCTTCAAAGTGGCCGGATTCGACAGGTGGGACAAGGTGGTCCTGAGCAACGCGGCCACCACGCTCGGCTCGGTGTTGACGGACGAGAAGGGCGCGGCGAAGGTCACCCTGACCATCCCCGCTGACACCCCGGCAGGCGTTGCAACTATCACGGCCAAGGGCTCGGACGGGGATCCGGTGGCCACTGTGAAGGTCACGGTAAAGAAATAAAAGCTAAGTGGTCTCTACCATGCGGGTCAGTCTAGAAGCAGGCTGACCGACACAAAAGGCGGGCCTGCTGCGGTTGCAGCAGGCCCGCCGTCGTACTCCTGGCCTTTGGGCGGTGCGGTCCTAAGCGGCGCGGTCTTAGGCGGTGGCTCTGTACGCCTTCGGCAGTTTGAGTCCGCGCTCGTCCATCAGGGTGCGCAGGCGCGTGGGGTAGTCGGTGATGATTCCGTCCACGCCGAGGTCCATCAGGCGTTCCATGTCCTCGGTGGTGTTGACCGTCCACGGGATAACGGGCAGGCCCAGCTGGTGGGCTTCGGCGATCATGTCTGGGGTGACGGAGCGGAAGGTGGGGGAGACGACGTCGTAACCCTGGGCGGCTGCCGCTTTGGCGAGTGAACCGTCGTAGTCGTCGATGTCGAGGCCGCCCAGATTGGGGCTTGGCGCCAGGCTTCCCGACCTCAAGCCAGGCATCGCCGCTGGACAGGGCCACGAGAGGAAGGTCCGGCGCGATCTCCCGCGTGAGGTTCAGTGAGGACCAGTCGAAGGACTGCAGGGTGGTGCGCTCAGCCATGCCGGCCTTGTAGATTTCTGCGACCACCGCCTTGGTGAGGGCCACCATACCCTGGCCGCCAGCCTTGCCTTCTTCCACCTTGGTCTCGACGTTGAAGCGGACCTTCCCGGCGTCATAGTCACGGGCAAGCTGGTAGACGTCCTTGAGCTCGGCGATCCGGTTGCCCTCGATCACGTCCTGTTCCGGGTAGCCGGCCAGCTGGGTGTATCCGCAGTTCAGGGTTTTCACCTGGGCCAGGGACAGTTCCGCAACGCGGTCGCCCACGTACGGGAATTCGGCGTCGCCCGGAACAGCCGGGGCAGTGTCTGTGCATTTGTTGGCCTGGATGGTGTCGTCGTGCCAGACGATAACCTTGCCGTCCTCGGTCAGGTGGGTGTCCAGCTCCAGGGTGGTCACGCCCAGCTCGAGGGAGTTGGCAAACGCGGCCAGTGATTCCTCGGTCCACTCGCCGCGGCCGCCGCGGTGGGACTGCATATCGAAGGAGCCGTTCCGCTCGTTGGTTTTGATGGCAGTCGGGTCTCCGGAAGCGTCTGACGGCGGAGTGTTCGACGACGGTGCATTCGATGACGGCGCGGGGCTGGCTTCTGCGTTAGGGGAGGCGACAGCGGGGGTTGCCAGGGAAACAAGGAGCGCGGCGGCAGCCGCTGCTGTCAGAACTTTTCGCATCGGAAGGGTTCCTCCTGAGTAAGGAATGGCCGGCACGGTGCCTGGACCCGTCCAACGTATGCCGTTCAAGTGGCCTGCTGTGTGCCGGGAGTTGGAGCCGAGGTTAACGGGGGTGGATGGAGGCCGGGAGCGTAAAGCGCTTTCGCAGAGGAGACTTTTCGAGTGTCATAGACTACCCGCACCGGGTTGTTTAAACTGGACAGATCCCCAACTCCTGGAAGCCCGCAGCAATTGATTGCGTCGGAAATGCCCACCAGTTGAGGTCCATCGAAAATGTCGAAAATCACGGCGCCGCCCTATCGCTCGGCCGTGAGGACAAGAGGGAGATTGAAATGACTGGCAATAAAGCCGTTGCTTATAAAGAGCCAGGCAAGGTCGAGGTGATCGACGTCGACTACCCGACCTTCGAACTCAAGGACGGACCGGGCGTCAATCCGGCGAACGTGGGGCGTCCGGTGCCTCACGCGGCCATCCTTAAAACTGTTGCCACCAACATCTGCGGTTCCGACCAGCACATGGTCCGCGGACGCACAACGGCACCAACCAACCTGGTGCTGGGGCACGAAATCACCGGCGAAGTGGTGGAGGTGGGTCCCGGCGTCGAATTCATCAAGGTGGGAGACATATGCTCGGTCCCCTTTAACATTTCATGCGGCCGATGCCGCAACTGTAAGGAACGCAAGACGGGCATTTGCCAGAACGTGAATCCGGACCGCCCCGGCAGCGCCTATGGCTACGTGGACATGGGCGGCTGGGTGGGAGGCCAAGCCAACTTTGTGCTTGTCCCGTACGCGGACTGGAACTTGCTGAAGTTTCCGGACAAGGATCAGGCCATGGAAAAGATCCTGGACCTGGCCATGCTCTCGGACATCTTCCCCACCGGTTTTCACGGCGCCGTGAGTGCGGGGGTGGGCGTGGGATCCACCGTATACATTGCCGGTGCCGGACCTGTTGGCTTGGCAGCGGCTACCAGCGCCCATCTGCTGGGTGCCGCCGTCGTGATCGTGGGCGACCTCAATGGGGAGCGGCTGGAGAAGGCACGCAGCTTCGGGTGCGAGACGGTGGACCTGACCCAAGGCGGGCCCGCGGAGCAGATTGAACAGATCCTGGGTGTACCGGAGGTGGATTGTGGTGTTGATGCGGTGGGCTTCGAAGCGCGCAGCCACGGGCGTGACGCCAAGGAGGCGCCGGCGACGGTGCTGAACTCGCTGATGGAGATCACGGCGGCAGGCGGCGCGCTGGGCATTCCGGGCTTGTATGTCACCGGCGATCCCGGCGGCGTGGATGAGGCCGCGAAGAAGGGCTCCCTGAGCCTGAGCCTGGGCACGGGCTGGGCCAAGTCCCTGAGCTTCACCACGGGGCAGTGCCCGGTGATGAAGTACAACCGGCAGCTGATGATGGCCATCCTGCATGACAAGGTGAGCATTGCCAAGAATGTGAACGCCAAGGCCATCCCCTTGGAGGAGGCGCCCAAGGGCTACGCGGAGTTCGACGCCGGTGCCGCCACTAAGTATGTCCTGGACCCGAACGGGTATTTGAGCTGAGTCCCTTCCGGAGTTGGTGGCCTCCACACAGCGCCGGGAGGCGATTGTAAAGACCGTGACCCTTGGCTTGTTTGCCAGGGTCACGGTTTTCCGTCTTCACCTTGGTCGTCGAGTCGCCGCAGCAGCGGTCGGAGAGCCGCCCCGCTGAGAAAGGCAGGATTGGCTTTGATCTACGGGTTTTGCTCCCAGTGGATGCGGATGGCCTCAGCAACCGGACCGTGGGCTGTGTCCACCCGGAAAGCCACCGGCGCAGTGCCTGTCTCTTCAATAACGGCGTCGCGGTATACCCGGCCGCATTTGGGGCAGAGTGTGTAGATGTCCTCATCTTCCGGCCACTCTGCCAGCCCGGCTGGAACAGGAGTGTTGTCGTCACCGTGAACAGGGATACCTTGTGCATTGGCCTGGATCAGGCCCTCGCCGTCGACAGTGTTCCCGCAGACGCAGGTGATGGTGGTGACATCATGACCGGTGACGTCGGCGAATTCGGTCTCCATGATGTGCTCCCGGGAACGGCGGAACCTTAAGTCTCAGTTTAGGCGTTCGCACCGAACCGGGCACGGTCCTTGAACAGTTAACCCTTGCGCTAAGTATCGGCAGTTCGATATGGCGTCGCCTTCCTTTATGAAGCACATCCATTTTTCTGGAAGACAGCGGATGGCCACCATGAGAGCACTTATCCCTTGGTCTCCCGATGAATTGCGGGCGGCCATGACCCTAGGAGATTCCCAAGACCGGGTCTGGAAGAAACAGATTCCCCGTTGGACCGGAGTGGCTGCGGTATTGGGCGGGCTGCTCTGTGGCCTTGCTGTCTTCTTGCATTCCCTGGAACCCACCGGATGTATTGGCCTCCAGCGCGAAACTGGGGAAATGCGTTCAGCTACGGGCATTGTTCCGCTGATCTCTCCAGTGGCAACAATTCTGATACTGATCGGGATTGCCGGTCTAACCTGGGTGGCCCGTCAAATCAGCCGCTTCAAGAAACTGGCGGATGGGGGAGTGATGTGTGCATTTGCCGGCCTCGCCGTGTTGTTCCTTGGCGGACTCATCCAAGCCATTTTCTTCAATGGCGATTTTCCCTGGATGCCGTTCTTCGTGATTCCAGGACTGCTGGCTGTCATTACCGGCTTCGTGCTTATCGGTGTCTTTATTCTTCGCTCCGGCGTGCTCCCTCGCTGGCTTGGCATTTTCCTCCTTGTAAGCAGCGTGCTTCTCCTGGCGGCCAATGAGCAAACGGCAGCTGTTCTCCTGGCGATACCCTTTGCCCTGGCAGTGGCAACTGTCGGGGCTTTCATGTGGACGATGGCGGAGCGTCCGTATATGGCCACCGTGGCCGCAGGCTGAGCAAGCATGTGCAGTTTGGAGGCCGAGAACCGTTGGGCAGCGGCATGAGCCCCTCAATTCGGGCACTTGTTGTGCCTGCGGGCGCAGGGATCGGCTGGGCCGGGATGTTCGTTCACAACCTCACCGAGTTGCCCGGGCAGGGTTTTCTAAGTCCGGAATCGTTCATCCCGTTCCTGGTGACTGCCCTTCTGGTGGCCGGATGGTTCACGCGGCTTCGGCGCCCGGCGACGATTGCCCTGCTGTTCTGGGGGCTGCTGCATTTCTTCGGCGGCGGCGTGCTCAGCGTCCTGCCTTTGCCGTTTCTCCCGTTCTCGCCGGAGCAAACTCTCAATCACTACCTGTCCCACGGTTTATACGCCCTGGCACAGTTGCCCCTCATCTTTGGCGCCTTGGCATGGCTCCGCTCACCTGATCGCTTGGACAGCGTTGGTACGACACACCGTTAGCTGGTTGTGGCCGCTCCTTAGAAAGTGGCCACGGTAAGAGTGGGTGCCCTCAGGCGCCAGCCGTCTGCTGATCGATCAGCTGCTCACGCAGAATGTCTGCGTGGCCGCAGTGCTGGGCAAATTCGCGGATCGAATGGAGGTACATCCACCGCAGTGGGAGCGGGCCGCGCCGGTTGCCGTGGAGCAGATCGTCGAGGCCGAGTGAGGCAGCCAGCTGGCGCGATGATTCGCAGGCCTCCAGGTGTGCCTGTCGGACCGTGGCGATTGTGTCGCCGTCGTCGAGGATGAACGACTCATCGGGAGTGGCGGGGATACCGATCTCGGACCGGGGACGGCATGTAATGGCTTCGTCGAACAGGACTTTCTCCACGAACGTGGCATGCTTCACCAGACCCAGCAGCGTGGTGCGGGACGGCACCAGGGACCTGCGAGCCTGCTCCTCGGTCAGTCCGTCGAGGCAGGCGTTGAGTGCGTTGCGGTGTTCGTTGAGGAACGCCTCGAACTGGGCGCGGGCTGGCTGGTTGATGACGTCGTCGGCGGCCGTCACGGGGAGGGAGGACATGCGTGAAGTATGCCAATGCTCCGGGCCGGGAGCAATTTGGTGGGACGGTTCAGCCCGAGAGGCCGCTCAGCCGGGTTTGGAGGTAGCGCCGAGGTGAACGATGGTCGCCAAGAAGGTCCAATCTCAACCTTTGAATGAAGGACCATGGGCCCGCCACGGATGGGGCCGGGGCTAAGGAGTGATCCCTGCATCCAGTAGCTCCTGCAATTCCAGCCGGAACTTGGCCTTGCCCCCGTGGGCGGGATGCCGCACTTTGGGCACCGATCTTCCGCTGGCAAGAATGCTGCCGTAGGCCACGTTTCCGACGGCCACCACTGAGGTGATGCCGAACAAATGTGTCAGGGTCAGCCAAAAAGGTTGACCGGCCGTTGCTTCAGCGGTAGTGGGAGTGCGATTCGATAGGCATCGGTTTGGCAGGTGGGGATGGAGCGGATAGGCGCTCCAAAGCAGGGGAAGGAAATCAAGTTCCTCCAGTACTCGCCACATCACGGTGGCTGTCGGTTCCGGTGCTACAGCTGGGGCTCCGGGCGGAAGGATGTAGCCCTTTCCCGGCCCAAATAGTTCAAAGTGGTCAATTCCGCCCTGGAGAATGTTTGTGTTGGTAAACGGGACTCCAGTAATTCGCATCCCTCGAAATCCGGGTGCTTCCCCTAGCAGCAGCACCTTTGGTTCCCTTTGAAACATCTCCTGCAGATACAGCTCGAGGTTACGTCGGCGCCCGGCATTGTCCGGGCTAGTGAAGTCGAAGAAATTGTCGCTGTTCTGACCGGCTTTGGTTGCAGCAAGCTCTTCCACGAAGGCCTGGATGGCACATGCCGCGGCCTGGTTCATTCTGTTGTCGTGAGCCGGGCGCAGCAGGCTGAGCCCTCGGATGCTGGCGCAACGCGGTGCTGTTTGTCATTAAAGCCATCAAGAGTGCCTTCGAGGAGGGCGGCGTTGAGTCCGCAGATGAGCCGGGAGTTGTCTTTGGCGAGGCGGTGGAACGGGCAGTTTGTTAAGACCAGCCCTTGGGAGTCGGCCTCCGGTTCAAAACCGTTGTCAACCAAGGCTTTCTCAAGGTTTCCTGCTAGAAGCCCTAACTTTTGGCCCTCGGCATAGGCGACGGCCTGCAAGGCCGCTTCCACAGGTTCGCCGGTCTGGATCGAAGCTTGGATGGCAGAAGCCAGCAGGCGGCCTGCCAATTCATACTCCCGGGCGGGGAAGGAAACGTGGATCTCGTCGGCGGCCGGTCTATACAGTTTGGTGGGCCGCCCGGAGCCAGGCCCGGTCTTGGAGCCGAGCTTCCTGCTTTCAGTTTCCAGAAGGCCGTCGCGCACCATCCTCTCCAGATGAAACGTGGCCGTGCTGGGGGCCAGGTTCAGCATCCTGACCAGCTGGTCCCGGCTCATGGGGGCGGGGCTGCGTATCAGTGTCTGGTAAAGAGAGCGCCGTACAGGGTCCGCCAGCGACATCGCGTCCGGACCCTGGGTTGGAACTGATGAGGAATTCATACGGAAATTCAAACACCTCCATAGGTTTGGCGGAACCTGTTTAGCACTCTAAGTTCACGATATTCAACTTTAGAGGGCCGTCATTCTGCCCCGCCCGTGCAGCACGGGACAGTCGCCAACTATCAGCGCGGCAGCACTGCTGCATGCCCCATCGGCGGGAGTGCGGGGGAGGCTAATCCCGCCCGGGACAAGTACTTACTTCGCGGCCATGGCCTGCCTGATCGGAATAGTGCTTCTCATTGCAGGAGTGGCGGCGCAGACTGTTGTCGTCGGCGTCTCTGGGTTCCTGTTGATGGGAACAGGCACTTATTTTCTTCTGGACTGGCGACGCCGGTAGGCCTGTCAGATACGAGCGAACAAAGGATGGGGAAATGGGCACATCAGATCCAGACGATATCCGGATCCACAGCGAGGCTCCGGTTGAAGGAGACGACTCCCGGGATTTTCCCGAGATCCGCTCCCACTCCCAGGATCCGGCTGAGGGTTCTGATTTTGCCGCTGAGGGCACCAGCGCCTCAGCTGCCCGGCCACAACAGCCTCCGGCGCCCGGCCAGCCTCTGGCCGAAAAGGTGCTTTGAGGTCATCAGCGCTTCCTCAGACTGAACACTGCGCTCCTGAAGCCAGGCGGGCAAGTCCCGCCTGGGAAGTTAGCGCGCCCGATCGAGGGATGATGCAGACGTGGCAGGGACAGCCCCCACACCGTTAGCGGATGGATTGCTGCGCTCCAGCCAGCCAGTAGGGGTTCCGCCACCATCTTGCCAAAACGGCACCCACAGAGAGACAGTGAAGTAGGTCTCATCGGGGCCGGGAGCCCGGCCGCGCCTATAGGGGAACGTGTACCGGCCGTGGAGGTCAGCCATGAGCACCATACGTGACGAAGTCTTCGACGTAACGCCGGAGAAGGACGAACCGAAGCTCAAACGGGTCCTCGGACCCAAGCTCCTGCTCCTCTTCATCGTCGGTGACATCCTCGGCGCCGGCGTCTACGCGGTCACTGGAACGATGGCAGGCCAAGTCGGCGGGATCGTCTGGTTGCCCTTCCTGCTCGCCTTCATTGTGGCGACGCTAACGGCCTTCTCCTATTTGGAGTTGGTCACACAGTATCCGCAGGCCGCGGGGGCGGCGCTCTACACGCACAAGGCGTTCGGGATCCACTTCGTCACGTTCCTGGTCGCGTTCGCCGTCGTCTGCTCCGGCATCACCAGCGCCTCCACCTCGGCGAACGTCCTTGCCCAGAACTTCTTCGGCGGCATGGAGATCAACGGCTGGATGGGGGTGCCCGGACGGGAGACGATCACCGCCGTCGCCATGGGCTTTATGCTGCTGCTCGCGGCGATCAACCTGCGCGGCGTGGGGGAGAGCGTGAAGTTCAACGTGGTGCTCACCCTGGTGGAAATGATCGCGCTGTGCATCGTGATCGGCGTCGGCTTCTTTGTGCTGACGCAGGGCACCGGGAATGCCGGCGAGATCTTCGTCTTCAACGATTACCAGGACAAGGGCTTGTTCCTGGCCGTCACCGCAGCCACCTCCATCGCGTTCTTCGCCATGGTGGGCTTCGAGGACTCGGTGAACATGGTGGAGGAGACCAAGGAGCCCGAGAAGATCTTCCCGCGGACCATGCTCACCGGCCTCGGCATAGCGGTGCTGCTCTACATGCTGGTGGCAGTTTCGGTGGTCAGCGTGCTCTCGCCCACCGAGCTTGAGAACATCCGCGAGGCGGAAGGTGCCGCGCTCCTCGAAGTGGTGCACAAGGGCTCACCGGACTTCCCGATCGACAGGATCTTCCCGTTCCTGGCGGTGTTCGCCGTCGCCAATACCGCCTTGATCAACATGCTGATGGCCAGCCGTCTCATTTACGGCATGGCCAAGGCGCGCGTCCTGCCGCGGCCGCTGGGAAGGGTGCTGCCGACCCGCCGGACGCCGTGGGCCGGCATCGTGTTCTCCACCGTCCTCGCGCTGGGGCTCATCTGGTACGTCAGCAGTGATCCCGAAAGCAATATTGTCGCCAACCTTTCGGGCACGACGGCGTTCCTGCTCCTTTGCGTGTTCACTGTGGTTAACGTGGCCTGCTTGGTGCTTCGCCGCAAGAGGGATCCGGACCGGAAGGTGTTCTTCACTTCGCCGGGGCAGCTGCCGTTGCTGGCGGCCTTGCTGTGTGCCTTCCTCGCCGGTCCATGGGTGGGCCGGAACCCGATCCAGTACCAGGTGGCCGGAGGTTTGATGGCCCTCGGTATCGTGCTGTGGTTCATCACCTGGCTGATCACGAGGAGATCCAACAACCAGCCGGGCGAACCGGTCGGCACCCAGAACATCGGGAAAGACGACCAGGTCCCGCCGCCCCCGCTCGGCGATTGAGCGCATGTCTTTGGAGGGCATAAACGACGACGAGGGCGGCCGCCGCCTCGAGCTGAACGGCGCCTCGATTTACTACGAGGACCGCGGCGACGGACCAGCGGTCATCCTGATCCACGGTGGGCTGGGCGCAGGATCGGAATGGAGGCCGATTGCCTCGTTGCTGGACGGCGAGTTCCGGGTCATCACGCCGGACAGCCGCGGGCACGGTCGGTCGACCAACCCGGTCGGGAAGCTCTCCTACGGCGGAATCGCGGACGACATCGCGGCGCTCATTGAAGTGTTGGGACTGCAGCGCCCGTTGGTGGGTGGATGGAGCGACGGCGGACAGGTCGCCATGGAGCTTGCCGCCCGTCACCCTACGCTCGCCGGGGCGCTCATCGTGGGAGCCGCTTATCCTGACTTCGACGCCGGCGGCCTCCGGGAGGCTCACCGGGCGCTGCTTGGAGCTGACGACGACGGCGTCCCTGACCTCGCGTACCTCGACGCCCAACTCGGCGAGTGGGCAGCCGAAGTCAAGAAGTTGCACCGCGGGGGAGAGCTGCATTGGCAGACGCTGATCGAACAGACCGCGAAGATGTGGCTGGGCTACGAAGGTCTCGATCAAGGGGAGCTTCAGGCAATCCAGACCCCGACGCTGGTGCTTGCCGGCGACCGCGACGAACTGATTCCGCTCGAGCTCTCGGTAAGGCTGTATCAGACGCTGCCCGATACCGAATTGGCCGTTGTGCCGTCCCTCGGCCATGAGGGCCCATCTTCCGCCCGCGGGGCGTTCCTGGCCGAAGTGATCCGGGACTTCGCCCGCCGTCGTCTGTAATCGCCGTCGTCTGGAATCCACCCGGGCCGGCGAGGCAGCCCCGGCCGCAAGATTACCGCAGGATTGCCTTAATTTCATACTGCAGGTGGCCGCCTCAGGATACGTTCATGGCGGGGGATGATCGACATTCCGCAAGTGCCTGTGCCGACGCTCCCGGAGTCCTAATTGGCTCAGTTCGCTGGTTTCTGCGAACTACTCACCGAAGGGAAGTGCTCCCGTGACTAGCTGTGGTTACTGGTGTCTCAGAGGCTGGCCACGTGCCTAGCGATGCCGAGGCTGTGTGGCTCGATATCGTCGAGGACGTCCGCTGGTATCCCTCGCCCCACAACTCCCAGCCGATGAAGCTCCGGCCCATCAACGAGACAACGGCACAGATTTACTATGACCTTGACCTCGGACTGCCTGCCGAACCGTTTGGTATCCCTTTCGCCCACGTTTGCGCAGGCGTCTTCCTGGAGTCGTTGTCTGTGGTCGCTGCAGCCCGCGGCTACAGCGCCGTCGAGACCATTGACCACTCGGAGATGGATTTCGATGCCGTAGACCGTTTGCATCTTATTGGCACTGTGCGGCTCGAACCGGCCAGCCAGAACGTTGAAGCCCGGTTTGCGGCTGAACGTCAGCTGGCTGTGTTCAGATCCAGGCAGACGTCCCGGCGGCCCTATGACAACAGGGTTGTGGGCGACGAGATTCTCAAGGCAGCCTCCGCCATCGCCGCCGATCAAGGATACGATTTCCGCTCGACGGCTGATGCCCGCAAGGTCTCTTCGCTGGTGCAGATCAATCAGAAGACTCTCTTTTCTGACCTAGGGAACGACGCCGTCTACGCGGAGATCATGCAGTGGCTGCGGTTCTCAAAGGATGAAGCGGCGGCAAAGTCCGACGGGCTGAGCGCAGAAACCATGATCATGCCGGGACGGGTCCTTCGCTTCGCGATGCGGAACCGCGGGCTGTGGTCCTTCCCGATAGTCGGCGGCCTCATCCGGTCCATGTATCTGCGCACAATGCGCGGAGTGCGACAGCTCGGATGGCTCGAAGGGCCGTTCGCCGAACCTGCCCATTATCTCGAAGCCGGGCGTACCTTTATGCGGGTCTGGCTCTTCTTCACTGAAAGAGGCGTCTACCTGCATCCCTTCGGCACAGTCATCACCAACCCGGATTCTCACGCGGATTTTGTTGCGGAGGCAGGAATCCACGAAACCGGCAACAGGATGGCGTGGATGCTCTTCAGATTCGGTTACAGCTCCACGCCTCCAACTGCACACCGCCGCCCCGCCACCTCGATGCTGCTCGGTCTTTTGCCCGAGGGACACGTCTCCACAGGAGCCACTCCATGAGTAAAGTGCTGATTTTCACCTTCGTGTTTCTGATGGACAGGTTCGTTGGGCTTTTCACGCCGAGGGTGTCCACTCACCGGATCCTGCTGATGCCGGGCATTGAGCCTTTCCGGTGGGCCGCCGGACGCTGGAGGGCCTGGCGGACTTTTGAAATGGCCGCCAAACGGGTGCCGGCCTATAAAGCCTTCCTCCTCGAACGTGGTGTGCCGGGAAGGCTTTCCCTCAAGGGCAACACCCTTGCGAAGGCATTCGCCGCACTGCCGGAAATGGACAAAGACAGCTACATCAAACGCTGGCCCATTCCGGCCCGCAGCGTCAACGGCGTACTTCCCCGCCACGGTGTGGTGGTTGATGAATCCTCGGGAAGCTCAGGCGTTCCCACCAGCTGGGTGCGCGGCCTCGACGAACGCCTGGCCACCCGGCAGCTGCTCCAGGTCGGCTTCTCGCGTACTGCGGAGACCCTCACGAAGCAGCCGTTCGTGCTCAACTGCTTTTCGCTCGGGGCGTGGGCGACGGGAATGAACGTCAGTACTTCCCTCACTGACGTCACCATGATCAAATCCATCGGCCCGGACCGGAACAAGGTCATCGCGACGATGCTGGAGTTCGGGACGGACTACACATACATCATCCTCAGTTACCCGCCGTTCCTGAAGGCTTTGTTCGAAGATGACCGGATCAACTGGGAAGCCTATGACATCGTGGCGGCGTTCGGCGGCGAGGGCATCAGCGAGAACATGCGGGCGCACATCACCAAGTACGCCCACAGTGCCTTCGGCTCCTACGGGGCCTCCGACCTTGAGATCAACCTGGCAATCGAGACGGACTACACCGTGGCGCTCCGTCAGGCCATTGCCGCCAACCCTGAACTGTCAGCGCGCCTGACCAAGCAGGCGGAGTACGGTGTGCTGCCGATGATCTTCCAGTTCAACCCCTACGACTACCTCATGGAAACAAACGAGGACGGAGAGCTGGTGGTCACGATCGTGCGGAAAGAGAACGTCAATCCGCGGATCCGCTATAACATCCATGACCGCGGGCACGTAATGCGAGTGCGCGACCTCAATGCCGTGCTCAAGGAATTCGGGCTGCAACACGTCATCAGGCAGCAGTTCCTCGATCTCCCACTGCTCTTCCACTACGGCAGAAGCGACCTGTCCGTCGACTTCAACGGAGCCGTCGTCGCGCCGGATGCAGTGCGCGACGTCCTCAGCGGCGATCAGGCCCTTCTTTCAGCGGTAGAGAACCACCGTCTGGTCAGTTTCGAAGACGAGCGGGGAGACCGGCAACTTCACATCGCGCTGCAGCTGACCGCGAAAGCCAGCAAAGATGGCACCCTGGACGAGGCTGCCTACAGGACCTACATCGTCGAGCAACTAAGGCGCATGAACGGCGATTTCAACAATGCGATCCTCACATCACCTGACACGAGCCTCCCCACCGTTGCGTTCTATCCGCTGCACACAGGCCCGTTCCGCTCCGACGGCGCGAAGCTCAAGAACGAGTACGTCTGGCAACTCGGCCCCTCGGCTCCCCAGGACTGGGGCTTGGACCTCACCTTCCAGGTGAAGAAGAAGGCGGCATAGGGAGTACGACGGCGGCGCCTGGCTTTGGCGCCTCGCTCAGCCTTCCGGTAGCTGCAGTGCCTCCCAAATTCGCTCCGCGACGGCGTCGGGATGTCCCATGCCGTCCACGTGGAGCAGGACACCGCGATCGGCGTAACAGCCGAAAAGTTCCGCGGCCTCGTCGGCATAAACCTGCAGGCGCCGGTCGATCACCTCGGGAGTATCGTCGGCGCGGCCTTGCTCGCCGGCGCGCTGGAGAAGTCGGTCGATGATGTCAGATCTGCCGGCATCCAGAACGACAATGGCGGTGAGCTGCACGGATGATGCAGTGAGCACAAGATCCAGTGCCTGCACTTGCGCTGCCGTGCGCGGGTAGCCGTCCAGGATAAATCCGTCCTGTGCGTCGAGTTCGGCGAGCCGGCGGGAAACCAGCTCATCTGCGATCTCGTTTGGAAGGTAGTGCCCTGATCCCATCAAGTCCCGAATCTGGAGGCCGAGCGGCGTTTTGTTGCGCACTTGCTCACGAAACAAGTCTCCCGTGGAGATCCATGGAACTTGGAGGTGGCTTGCCAGTCGCGCCGCCTGGGTGCCTTTGCCCACTCCGGGAGGACCCATCATCAGAATTCGCGTCATCACGGGCTCCTGTGGCCGGCCGCGCAGGAGACCTGCAGGTAGCTCCTGCTGGCTGGCGCCGTTTGTTTCTCTATTGTCCCACCATGTAGGCCAGCCGCTTCGCGGAGATTTGACGGCTGGTTAGGAAACGGAGTATGTCAGCGTTGCTGTATAGGTATCCGGTACGGTGTCGTTTGGTACGTCTACGGTCAGTCCCGCGTCCCAGGTTGCAGTGTTGTTGCCGGACACTCCCGTCGCGGTCTGAATGATCCTGGGCGTGGTTGGATTGACCGCCGGGGTTGCCGTGACGGCGACGGTGCCAGTGGTGGTGGCTGCCGTCGGGGTGTAAACGGCTCCTGCGGCGGATAGACGAGCGCCAGTCGCATCACCCGTGAAATCCGTGAGGACAACATTGGCGCTCCAGCCGGAGATTCCAGCTCGGCTGTCGCTCACCTGAATGCTGTGCAGGGTTATTGCGGCTGTGGTGCCCGGCTCCACGAGACCGAGGGTGGCAGAACCGGGAGCAGAACTGAAGCCAAGCGACCCCTGCGAAACCGTAACGGTGGTCAGGGTGTCGGCGGCGGAAGCCGGGAGCGCCTGATTCGCGACGAGGACCGCCGAGCAGAACACGACGAGTGCTGTTGGGATGACCCGCGCACCATGCCCTGCGGCGGCTTGGCCGGTAGATGGTGTTCCAGCCCGCCGGCATGAACCAACTTTTGTGCCCATCATCGGACCCCCCAAGCTCCGTTCCCTTGCCGGAACCGCCACTCGGACGATCACGGCAGCCGGCCAATACGGCCGGCAGGCACAACGTTGCCGGGTCAACCTCTGGGGTGCCCACCGGAATCGGTCAGCATTCAATCAATACTTGCGCAGAGTGTCAGTGGTTGCCGAAACGTAGGAGCCCGGGTCAGATTCCCTGACCCAGAACCACGTTTTGACCAGGTTCGCTACGGCATGATCTTGTACAGATCGACGACCGTCTCCTCGGGCGGGGATGTGAATCCGCCCTCGATGCCCTGCTGCATCCGGGGAAGCAGGATGCTGTCACGGAATGTCTCCCAGCTCTCCTTCGACTCATGGATACCTATGATCGTCCAACCACCGGCAGAAGAGCCTCCGGCATGGAAGATCTGACCTTCGGGCAGGCGCCCCTCGCCTGGGTGGGTGACGGCAATTGACGCCTCGTACTGTTCCTTGGTGCCTCCCGGAAAGAAGTGCACTACACCATAGGGCGTGGCTTCCATATCTGCTCCTTGGATGGTCTGGATGTGCTGGACATGCCAACCATCGGCCTCGTCACTTGGGATGTCAAGCAGTTTGCGTACGCTCGGTCCAGGACTGCCGCCACCCCTGGATCTGCCCGACGCAGCTATGAACGTGCCCGCATCTTCAGGAGCAGCCACAGGGTACGGGGGACCGGCCAGATAATGGCAAGCGCGAGCACCGGCACCAGAGTGAGCCCGACGTCGGGGAACTGGCGGACGATGACGGCCAGGCTGGTGTCGAACTTGGTGGGCGCGTAGATGAAGCACAGCCACAGCGCGAAGCCGTCGAGGACCAACGCGGCAGCACCTAGCGCTAGAGGCGGCCACCGCCGTCGGGCCCGGGGATCCCGACGGAGGAGAAAGCTGAAGGAGAGCCACAAGCTCAGCAGCTCGGCCAGCAGCAGCCCCAGCGAGACCGCCCAGCTGTAGCGCTGCAGCCAGTCCTCTGGCACCACCGTCGGTATGGGGGACTGTCCGTGAAGGATGCGCAGAACGTTGGTATCGATGGCCTTGAGCCGGGACGGGGCCGACGTGTCGTTCCCGTTGATCATCAGGACGACGCCAAGGTCGGAGGCTGGAACCAAGGCCTGGTAAGTGTGCGAATTGCCCCATTCCCCTTGATGCTCCACCAGCAAGGGCAAGGTGTCAGGATCGGGTTGCAGTCTAGGATCGACGGATTCCACCAGCGGCCGGGTGAACCATCCCATGGCGTATTCCTTGGACTCGTCAATCCGCACCCGCGGCTCAAGGATGGCCTCCACGCTCTCGGGTTGAAGGATGCGCCGGTCCCGGTAAAGGCCCTCATCCAGCAGAGCGATCAGCTCGTGGCTCTTGTCCTCGGCCGAGGCGAACATGGTGGTGGAGGGCATTCCGGTGGTGCCCGCGGGTACCTCGGTCTGAAGCCAGAATGAGCCGAACCACAGCGAATGACCGGCAGCCATGTTGTCCTCGCGGGCGTCGGTCCGGGTCGTATGGCCATGCGCCATTTCCAAGGGCTCGAAGACGTGCTGCTCCATGTAATCCCCGAACCGCTGCCCGGAGACCGTCTGCACCAGGACACCCAAGATGTTGAAGTTAGCGTTGGCGTACCCGAACGCTTCACCCGGGACGCCTGCAAGAGCGGAATCTGATAAGGCGCGCACACCTTCTTCGAGCGCGGCAGGGTCCTGGGCGGTGGAGGCTTCGAACGCGGTGTCCTTGGTAGCCATTCCACTGGCTTGATGCAGCAGATGCCGGACGGTGATCTCTGAACTGCGGCTGTCCTTCAAGGTGAACCAGGGCAGGTAGGTCTGGACGGGTTCGTCCAACTGCAGCTGGCCGGCCTCGACCTGCTGCATCACGGCGATGGTCGTGAGGGACTTGGTAGTTGAAGCCAGCAGCACCGGGGTCTGGGCCGTCATGGGCCGTCCGGAGTCAGCGTTGCCAAACGCAGCGGAGTGCACCTGGACACCGTGCTGGACGACGACGACGGCAGCTCCCGGAATGCCGATACCGTCGATCTGCTCCTGCAGGAAGCGGTCCAATGCTTCGTAGCCCTGCTCAGTAGCAGTGCCAGGTCCGGTTGCGGGCGGTTCGGCGGCCACGCTGAGGCTGCCGAAGAGAAGGACAACCAGAAGGCACGACGGAAGGCGTCGCGATGACCAAGAACTAGTTCGCATGCCCCACCCGCATTCCGCTGATCGTTCCTTCACGGTAGGGCGTGGCCAAGCCGAAAACAATAAACCCCGACGAGCGCGCTGCTGTGCTCGAACTGCTGCCGGTAAACAGACTGATGGCCCGTCTTTGAGGACGGGCCATCGGGGGTTTAGCCTGGGACGGTTCGGCGGTGGATTTAGCGCAGGACGCCGCACGCCGCCGGGTCGGTCGCCTCTGCCGGGAGATTCGCGTCGAGCTCACTTGCCCCTTCAGGGTCACTGAAGTTATAGGTGCCGTTCCCGTCGTGGTCCAGTCCGTGGATTACCAGGACGCCTTCTCCGGCGCGGATGGAGTCGGCGATCTGCTTGGCTGTGCCTGTCCCGCCGGGGCCGGGGTATCCCGTGCCTGCAACATCCGTGAACTCGATGTTGTCGCGGCTGTAGTCATAGCTGCCGTCCATGGAGACGGGGAACCGGCTGACGTCCAGGAAGCTGGCGGGAGTGGTGTCCCCGCTGGTGTTGAGGGAGACGACGACGGGACCGTAGGCGGGGATGCCCTCCACGGTGTTGATGCGTCCGTCGTCATTGCTGTCCAGTGCGAGCGTGGGGCACTCGTTCATGGCCTGCTCGCCGTAGTGAATGTGCTGCGCGTGCGGGGCATCAGGACTAAGGCCCTGGGCGTGAACCTCGATGTGCTTGATTTTTTGGTTACTCACCACAGCCGTTGCAGTGCCGGAGGCACCGGAGCCATTCAGCTCTTTCAGGTCGGCGGTGAGGGTGACGGTCTTTTCCGACCCTTTGGAGTTCTGGGCCAGGACCGGCCCCGCTCCCAGCGATGCGGCGGCGACCAGTGCAGCGGCGGAAGCCCCGATGGCCACCTTGATATTTCGATTCACAATTGACTCCTTCGTCAGGGGCCAACGAGGCTTTCCCGCTGGTTGCTTGTGATTCGATGCACACGGGGAGCGGGATGGGTCCGGGCGGTGCGGCACCTTCGGGGAGCGTACGACGGCCCTCAGAGAATGGGCTGGCCGATGAGGGATTCTGTGAGCTCGATCAGCTGCTGACGGGCAGTGTTGTCGTAGGCCTGGGCGTTGGCGCGGGCAGGCTGGGTGATGTTGAAGTACTCGCCGGTCGTGCCAGAGAGGCCCGGATCGCCGACAAGCCGTGCGGTGGCCTCGACCCCTGTTTCAAGGGTGTCGATGCTGCGGCCCACTGATTCCAGCACCATCTTGGTTGGCATGTAGGTCCCAGGGTGGAGGCTGTTGATAGTCACCTCACGTGCAGGGACCCGCTCCGCGAGGACGAACCCGAGGGTGACGAGCGCGAGCTTGCTTTGCCGGTAGGCACGGGTTCCGTCGTACCCATGGGTGAGCATGACGTCGTCGAAGTCGATGGGTTGCTGTCCCGCGGACGCGACGTTCACAATCCGCGATCCCGGCCGTTGCCGCATGGCCGGGAGGAGCCGGGCCATCAGGAGTGCAGGCGCGAGGTAGTTCACGGCGAACCGCAGCTCGTTGCCATCGACGGTGCTGGCCCGTGTGGTGGTGTCAGGCTGCCCGACGCCGATGCCAGCGTTATTCACCAGGACGTCGATGCTGATTCCTTCGGCGGTTAGCTCATCAGCCATGGTGCGTACTTGGTCGAGCTCGGCCAGGTCGGCCAGCACAGCGGACACCTCGACGCCGTGACGGCGGACGTCGTCGGCGGTCTGTTTGAGGGCGGCGGGCCGACGGCCGTGCAGAACCAGCGCGGCGCCGTCGTCCGCGAGACGGTGGGCAAGCGCGTAGCCCAAACCGTCGGTCGCTCCGGTGATCAGCACGGTCCGGCCGGTCAGTCTCGCCATGGTTTGCTCCCGCGGTGATGAGGTGGTCAGTTCGGCTGACGGTCTCTTCACGGTAGGGCGTGGTCAGCCGGAAAACAACGCCCCTGCTGCCTGCAACGGGGGAGTACGACGGCGGCGCTCGCCGTCGCCGAGCGGGCACCGAACGTTGTGACAAGCACAATTTATCCATCGATGTTATATTCATCCGGGCTGCCACTCGGCGGCTCTTTATTGTGACTTCAGTGGGGGATAACCATGCCTACAACCAGGCCTCAAATCGACCGACGCAGACTTTTGGCCATCGCCGGAGCAACAGGCGCGGCCGGTCTTCTCGGCGCAACTCCGGCCAACGCCGCGAACAAGCCGAAAACAGGAAAAACGCCCCACGTCGACGAAAACGCGTTGAAGGCTAAGACGGCCAGTCCGGACCGCATGACCGCCTCAGCCCTCATGGCAGCGTCAGCACTGATGACCATCGACACTTTCGTTGCAACCTACCTTCATCAGTACGTCGACGTTGACGGGGCGTACGGTGCCCAGTGCTGGGATCTCTGGGAGAGGTACAGCCGTGACGTGGTCGGAGTCGCCGGCATCAGCACGCAGTACTCGGCGCATCCGGGCTATGCGATCGGAATCTGGGACGGTTATTCACAGAATGGCGCCGCACCCCACTACAACCAGATCTCCGCATCGTCCACTCCCATAAAGGGCGACGTTGCTATCTGGAAATGGGGCATCTACCCCCACGATTATTCCCACATCGCCATCGTTATGGAGGACAGAGGCTCCAACGTTCTGGTCTTCGAACAAAACGGTTATCCGCTGAAGAGTTCCGAACTTCAGCAGACTACAAAGAACGGACTGGCTGGCTACCTGCGGCCCAAGAATCTGACATCGCCGACGACGCCATACTCGGACACCATCGCCGTCCAAGCCAACACCGGAGAATTGTGGAAGGCGACCTCCTCGGGAGGTACGCCTCTTGGGTTCGGGATGATGAAGGGCACGAACCCCAGTGTGGCCAAGCTCGCCAACGGTCAGGAAGTCTACGCATTCCAGGCCAACTCAGGTTCACTGTGGACGGTCGGTCCGGACGGGGTTAAGGACCACCAATTCGGCATGATGGCCGGGACCAGCCCCAGTGTTGCCGCAATTCCAGGTGGAGGCTACCGCGTGGCCGCCCAAGCGAACACCGGCCAGCTTTGGACCTTCGGTCCAGAGGGCACCAGAAACACGGAACTGGGCATGATGGCCGGGACATCCCCAGCGATTGCAACTCTCGAAAACGGAAGCATGGCATTGGCATTCCAGGCCAACACCGGATCGCTATGGACTGTCGCGCAGGACGGCATTAAGGACTGGCGCATCGGCATGATGGCAGGCACCAGCCCGGCGATAGCAACCGTTGGCAATAATTACCAGGCAGCAGTGCAGGCCAATACGGGCAGCCTCATCACGGTCGGCCACTTTGGCTCCAAGGATTGGAGCTTGGGCATGATGAAGGGCTCCAGCCCCAGCATCACCACCCTGGCCAACGGGGGATGGATCGCAGCGGTCCAGGCTAACACCGGGTCCCTCATGTCGGTCGGTACAGCAGGAGCGTTTGACCACCGCCAGGGAATGATGACGGGAACCAGTCCCGCCGTATCAGCACAGGCCAACGGCGGGTACCAGATCGCATTCCAAGCGAACACCGGCAGCCTCTTCAGCATCGGTTCGCTGGGCAACAGGGACTACGTTCTGGGCATGATGGCCGGAACCAGCCCATCCTTCGGCCGCTAGCGAAAAAGGGCAGTCCCGCGCTCGCCTAGTTTGAGCGCGGGGCTTGCCCTGTTGTCAGGCCAGCGGGAGAGTACGACGGCGGCGCTCGCCGCCCCAAGCGCGGCCCCCTAAGATTCTGACTTCAGAGGTGCAAAAGGACTGTTCCGCAGTAGGCCCGTGCCGTTAGTGTGATCACGGGCGGTGCCGCTGAAGGATCGCCCGGTTGGGTGATCAGGTGCCGGTAAACGGAGCTGATCCTAGCGATTCGATTCTCGGGAGGAAGCATGACCAGTCCAGAGCAGGATCCGAACCAGGAAGGCCCCGCCGACGGTGGCGCGGCCGGCGTCCCCGGTATGCACGACGGCGGAGCCGACGGTGGTGCGGACAGCGGAGCCGATGGTGGTGCGGACAGCGGAGCTGATGGAGGTGCCGATAGCGGAGCCGACGGTGGTGCTGACAGCGGAGCCGCTGGTGGTGCGGACAGCGGAGCCGACGGAGGTGCCGATAGCGGAGCCGACGGCGGCGCTGACGGAGGAGCCGCAGAACGGGGCATGTGAATTTGAGCACTACCCGCACTGACTTTCAGGACCCCGCCGCCATGGAAGGCGCCGGGGTCCTGGAGACACGTCTTATTAACGTTGGCCGTGAGAGGTTCGCTGGGGACATCTGGGGGCGCACAGCGCTGCTCACGCGTGGCATCAGCGACTTCTCCGACCTGTTCTCTGCCGACGCCGCGGACGAACTGATCTCCCGCCGGGGATTGCGCACACCCTTTCTCCGCGTCGCCAAGGGCGGCACTACATTTCCGGACTCGTCATTCACTTCTCCCGCCGGCGTCGGCGCCACCATCGGCGACCAGCTCGACGACACCGCTCTTTGGCGGAAATTCGCCGACGGTGCCACGCTCGTGCTGCAGGCTCTGCACCGCACGTGGGAGCCGGTCGCGGACTTCAGCAGCAGGCTGAGCACCGAGCTCGGGCATCCCGTGCAAGCCAATGCCTACATCACGCCGCCCCAGAACCGTGGGTTCGACGATCACTATGACGTTCACGACGTCTTCGTTCTGCAGATTGAGGGCACCAAGCGCTGGATCATTCACGAGCCCGTCCACCCGGACCCGCTGCGTGATCAGCCCTGGACCGATCGCCGTTCCGCCGTCGCCGAGGCCGCGAAGGGCGAGGCCTACATTGACACTGTGCTCGAGCCAGGGGATGTCCTCTACCTGCCGCGTGGCTGGTTGCATGCCGCGCAGGCGCAGGGCGAGGTCTCCATCCACCTCACGCTCGGAGTCCACAGCTGGACCCGCTACGCGTTGGCCGAACAACTCGCGCAGGCCGCTCTTGCAGCGCTGGGCGACGATCCCGAGATGCGCCGTACGTTGCCGTTGGGCGTTGACGGACCGGGTGCCGAGATCGACGTCGTCCGCGAGCACCTTGCCGCTGCCCTCGCTGAAGCTGATTCCACTGCCCTGTTCCACCGCACCCGGCGAGGACAGGCCCGCCCGGCACCGCTGGGTCCGTTGGCCCAGCTCGCTGCCGTCGACGGCCTAAGCCCCGAGTCCCACGTCCGGCTTCGCGGTGCCATGGGAGCACGGCTGGAGGGATCGCGCCTGACCACGCGTGTGGGGTGGCTCGACTTCCCGGAGACGGATCTGCCGTCCGTGACGCGCCTCCTCGACGGGGAGGTTCACACCGCTGGTGATCTCGGCGTCGAACTCGTTGAAAGACTTTTGCGCGCGGGGGTCCTCGTTTCCCCTTGAACAGTGATTTGACCAGTGATCTAAACAGTGACTCCGCCGCAGTGGCGGCCACGGAGCGCTTCTTCTGCTCTGAAAGCGCACGGTTGCGCGGCGACCCGATTGCAGGCACGGCGTCGCATGGCGTTGTCTGGGTCCTCATCGAGTACCGGGGCGGGTGGCCGCTTAACGGATTCGAGGGGCTTGACGTCGAGCCTGAGACCAAAGCACTCGTGCTCTCCGCGGCAAAGGCGGCGCGGGCGCGGGTGCTGCTGGTGAGGCGGCCAGGCCCCCGCCGGCGTGAGGGTCAGAGCCATTGGGCCGTACTGCGCCGTGAGAACTCCGGGGCCTATCGCCAGCAGTGGGGAACGTGGAGCAAGGACGAGGATCTGGCGGAGATTGCCTCTGCCCTCAGCAGCCCCGGAAAGCTCGGCCATCAGCCCGTCATCCTGGTCTGCACCCACAGTCAGCGCGACCAATGCTGTGCCGTCTGGGGGCGGCCCGTGGGGCGTGCACTGAGCGAGCGCTGGCCGGAGCTCGTGTGGGAGTGCTCGCACGTAGGCGGTGACAGGTTCGCGGGCAACGTCGTTGTCGCGCCCGACGGCGTCTATTACGGCCGTCTGGATGCCGAGTCATCTGTCGCCACCATCGAAGAACACCTCGCCGGACGTATCCACGCGCAGTATTTGCGCGGCTACACGGATCTCTTCCCAGCGCAGCAGGCCGCAGTCGCGGCCATGCTAAGCCGTTTCGGCCCGGCCGGTCGGAATGACTATTTGGTCGCGGGGACCTTCCGCGACGGTGATTACTGGCGGATCAGCATTACCGGGCCCCCGCCCCACCCGGCGCGTGTCGACGTCGAACTGCAGGCCCGCCGCGCCCAGCCCCACCAACTGACCTGCCGCGGAACCGCCATGAGCTCGGCCCTGGTCTATGAGGTCACATCGATCCGCGCCGTCTGAAGGACTGGTGTTTTAGACGGTGACATTCCCTTCGTCGTCCACTCGCCAGGTGGGATTGAAGGCCACCTCCCAGCGGAAGCCATCTGGATCGGCGAAGTAGCCGGCGCATCCGCCCCAAGGCTGGGTCTTGGATGGCGCCACGATGGTAGCCCCGGCGAGTTCGGCCTCGGACAACACCCTGTCTACGTCCTCCGCATTTTCCACGTTGTGGCTGAACATGAAGCAGGGAACCCCTCCGGGAGCATCCACGCCCGCCTCGGCCTGCATCTGCCCGGCATCCCAGAGGGACAGCATCAGGCCGTGGTTGACCTGAATAAACACCACTTCGCCGGGAACCTCCTTGTGGATGGGCCAGCCAAGGCCGTCAGCGTAGAATCTGCGCGAAGCGTCCACATTGCGTACGCCGAGGGTGATGAAATCGAGTCGGGGATGAATCATGCGACCACCCTAAAGCATCGCTCCCAAAATGGGGATGCTTAACCCCCGCGCATATCGTTGGTTCTGCAGCGGTAGCGGCCGTCCGTCTAGCGACTGCTGTCGGGTTCGTCGACCGGCCGTGGCCTCTTCCAGAGAGATTCACGCGGGCCTGGCGGATAGGCAGCCGTCTTGCCACCGAAGGTGACGAGCAGGGCTGCGATGACCGGAAGCGCTGCGGCAGCCGGCACCAGCAGCGGGCCAGCGACGAGAAGGGCCGCGGAGCCGTAAAGTGCGCCGATGGTGATGCCCAGCTGGATGGTGAGGACAGTGAGGCCGTTGGCGGCGTCTTTGTTTTCGCGGCCAGCCCGGAGGATTGCGGACTGGTTGTAGATGCCGATGGCTCCGAGGCCTGCGCCCCAGACCGTCATGAGCACCAGGGCAAAGGGAAGGCTGCCACCCACAAACGGCAACAGGAGCATCGAGACGGCGACTGCCGCCGTCGTGATCAGGAGCGAACGGCGGGGATGGGAATCAACGGTGAGGCCCGCGATCCAGATGCCGAGCAGGCCTGAGACGCCCAGGACTGTGAGTCCGAGGCTGATGGCGTAGTCGGGCAGGCCCGCGTCGCGGATGTAGGGGGCGATGTAGGTGAAGAGCGCGAAGTGCGCCAGGATCATCAGCGGCCACGCGATTGCTATGGGCTTCACCCCGGGCTGGGCGATGGCCTTGCGCAGCGAGGGGCGGGCCTCGCCGGCGGCGCGGCGGGAGGACGGCAGTAGCCAGAAGGCCAGGGCGGCGAGCAGCAGACTGAAGCCGGCGAGGAACAGGAATGACGCGCGCCAGCCGAGGAAACCGCCCAGTGCGGTGCCGATCGGAGCCCCGATTGCCAGGCCCAGGCTGTTGCCGCTGAAGACGATGGCCAAGCCCTTGCCTACCTTGTGGGCGGGGACCACTCGGGTGACATAGGGGGCCATGGTGGTCCAGAGCAGTCCGTGAGCCAGACCGCCCACCAGCCTGGCTCCCATCGCCGCGGTGAAGTCGGGGGCGAGGCCCACCAGGGCGTTGCTGAGTGCGAACGTCAGGACGAGCGCCACGAGCAGGGGCCGCTTCGGTACTCTGCCGAGCAGCCGCGCGGCGGGCACCACCGTGACCACGATGACGGCGGCGTAGGCGGCGGCAAGGTAGCCGGCTACGGGCTCGGACACGTTCAGGCCGGCACTGATCTGGGGGAGCAGGCCGGAGGGAAGCAGTTCAGTGGTGATGGCGGTGAAGGCGATGGTGGCCAGGACCATCATGGCTGCCAACGGGAAACGCCGGGGCGCCGGCGCGGAAATCGCGGAGGACATGGGGGAGGGGTTCCATTCAAGGGGGAGAGGAGGGAACCGGGCGCTGCTGGCCGAACAATTCCTCCCTCAATTTTACCCGACGTTTACGCCTTCTCCCGGTCCAGAGGCAGTGACTATCGACACTCCACCTGCCGGAGGCAGACCTACTCGGCTTAGGCGCTGATGACCCTTCGGGCCGTCACCCTGGGAGGCTGCACGCGTAGGGTGGGACTCGGCTACAACTCGAGAAGCCGAGCACTAACACCTGCAGCGCACTGAAACTGACGGCCACCCCGCGGCGATGGGGTGGCCGTCAGTTGTCGCCGGGCGTCATTCTTTCCCCCGGTGAATACGAGCTAAGGCGAGGGATCAGCGTTATGTTTGGTCGGCCGATAGCCGGCAAGTTCGGCGCGGATGTCGCCCTCCTCGTGCCCGCCCTTCTTTTTGCCGAACGGCAGCGCTTTCAGCAGCGGATGCACGATCGCCATGACGACGAGGCCCCAGGCGAGTCCGATGATGGCCGAGCACAAGGTGTTTACGAGCCAGGCCAGGAAGGCGCCCACAACCGCGATCCCCTCGAAAGGGTGCTCGAGGACGTGGACTATGTCATACGGGCCGTGCCAGCCGAGGTCGTATGCTCCCTGCAGCATGATGTGGCCACCAACCCACAGCATGGCGATGGTCCCGACGAAGGTTATCGCGGTGAGCACGGCGGGCATCCCCTTGACCAGCAGCTCGCCGGCGCGCTTGGAACCCGCGGAATCTTTGGCGGCCAGGTGCATGCCGATGTCGTCCATTTTGACGATCAGTCCGACGGCGCCGTACACGGCCACCGTGATCACGATGGCAACAACCACCAGGATAGTAGCCCGGGACAACAGGGAATCTGCGGCCACCTCGTTCATCGAGATGACCATGATTTCGCATGACAAGATGAAGTCGGTGGTGATGGCGCCCTTGATGACCTTGGCCTCGGCCTCCGGGCCGCGTTCGACCGCCGGCGTTTCTTCCTCCGCGGTGTGGTGGCCGCGGATCTTGTGCCAGACCTTCTCGGCACCCTCGTAGCAGAGGTACGTGCCGCCCAGCATGAGGATGAACGGGATGGCCCAGGGGGCGAAGGCGCTGACGAGCAGCAGGGCCGGCAGGATGATCAGCAGTTTGTTCCTGAGCGAACCCCAGAATATCCGCTTGATCATGGGCAGTTCGCGGGACGGGTCCGCCCCGGACACGTACTGCGGGGTGACGGCGGCGTCATCGATTACGACGCCGGCGGCCTTGGCCCCCGCCTTGGCCGCTCCGGCAGCGACGTCGTCCACCGAGGCGGCCGCTATGCGGGCCAGGGCTGCGATGTCGTCCAGCAGGGCGACGAGACCGCCGCTCACAGGTCGTCCCCGTACGGCTCGAGGGCGGACGGCTGAGTGTGGATGCCTCTGTCGAGGCGTGTAATCGGCATATTTGGAGTATATCGACGGCGGGCAGCCATCGAACCGAAGTGGCATGCGTTAACTGCTGTGATGCATTCCGGGATCATCGGAAGAATAGGTAGAAGATCAGGGCCAGGCCTGGACCCAGCGCCTGTCCGATAGCACTGGTGAGCAGCCTCTTCTCTGTAATCCACAACCAGATGCCGAGGAGGACCTGGGCCGTGCAGCAGAAGATCACGATTGCTGACCCACTGGCAGCATCGCCTGAGAAGTTCACCATCCACAGTCCTGTGGCGATGCCCAGGGCAAAGGCGATGTTGTAGGCGCCAATGTTCATCGCCCACATCCGGACGGCCTGAACATCTTCAGATTTGATCAAAAAGATCCGGTAAAAGCGGCGGTCGCCATGAGCGAAAATCTCGAGAAGGCCGACGACGATCAGGGCCAAGGCGGTTGCCCCGGCGAAGATCTGACTCAGTAGGTTCATCCGCACGCTCCCAAGCGAAGACCGGCATATCACGCTGTCTTTCCGTGCAGGATAGGCGGTTGAGGCAAGGGCCTTCAAGGGCCGTGAGCCAACAAGCTTTCTAAACGGGCGGCCTGTTCCCGGCGCCGGGTCCGTCGAACAGGGCGCCGGTGCTGCTCTGAGGTACCACGACATGGACGGCGTTGCGCTGGACGGTGAAGTCGGTGGGCGTGGAGGTGGCGATTTCGCCGTCGAGGTTTACGGGCAGCGGCTGCTCGGTGACCAGCCGGACACGTCGGCTGGTCAGGTGGTGCACCCGGTCGTGTTTGATGAAGCTTCCGTCCTTGAGCAGCCGGGCGATACTCACATGCTCACGGAGCGGCCCCGCCAGGATGGCGTAGATATCGAGGGTGTGATCGTCGATCCCTGCCGTGGGGGAGACCGTGTTGCCGCCGCCGTAGTGCCGGCCGTTGCCGACGGCCACCTGAAGCAGGTTTTCGAACTCCAGCGGCTGGTGGTCCCCGTCGGGGAACTCGAGACGGGCCGGGAACGCCTTGTGCCGGGCATAAGCGCTCAGGGTGGCAATGGCGTATGCCAGCGGCCCGATGTACCGCTTCAGGCGGGGGCTGAGAGCTTCGGTAACAGCCACGGAGAGGCCAACGGACGCGACGTTGAGGAATGGCTCGCCGTTGGCCCGGCCGAGGTCGATGTCCACCACTTTCCCGTCTGCGACGGTAGCGCACGCCTCGGCAAGATTATTCGGTATCTCCAGCGTGCGGGCGAAGTCGTTGGCGGTGCCCAGTGGAAGAACGCCGAGCATGACGTCGGTGCCGGCAACGCTGCCGGCGGCGGAGGTCACAGTCCCGTCGCCGCCACCGACAACGATCAGGTCGTGCCCGTCCGCAACCACTCGATCAAGCGTCCCGGCCAGTTCTTCCCCGGACAGCACGTGGTGCACGGCGGAGACCGGTACGCCTGCCTTTCGCATTGTGTCCACCGCAAGTTCGTGGGCCGCGCCTCGGCGTGATCCGGCGTTGATCACAACGGCGGCAGAGCGGGCGTCCCGGGCAGCTTTCATGTGGGACATGTTAGGCCGCGGACCTGTGAGTTCCTATGGCGCCGGCTTGCGTCAACGGCTGCCGGAGCATCAGCTCCATGCCATTTCCGTTCGCCTGAGGTATTTCTCGTGGTCACCTCGGAGGCATACGTTGAACGCACCGTCGTTCCTACCGCCACACTTTCGCTGCCAAGGAGTCCCATGTCCACGAGACGCCCATTCACCGCTGCCGTCACCGCTGCTGTTCTCGGCGGCCTCGCCGTTGGTTTCGGCGGGGCTCCGGCCGCCGCCGATGCCAAAGCCGAGCCCAAAAAGGACCACACGGTGGATCTGCGGGTTGCCACGTACAACCTGTCGCTCAACCGGGCCAGCCCCGGCGAACTCGAGGCCGATCTGAGCACTCCGGACGACCAGCAGGCGCGCACCGTTGCCGAGGTCATCCAGCGTGCGAACCCCGACGTCATCCTGCTGAATGAGTTCGACTACGTCCCCGGGATGCGGGCCGCCGATCTGTTCCGCGACAACTACCTGGGGATCGGGCAGGGCGGGGCTAATCCGGTCAACTACCCGTACGCCTACGTAGCGTCGTCGAACACTGGGATCCCCAGCGGGTTCGATCTCAACAACAACGGTCAGGTCGGTGGCGGAGACGACGCCTTTGGGTTCGGTGCATTCGAGGGTCAATACGGCATGGCCATCCTGTCGAAGTACCCCATCGACACGGAGAACGTGAGGACGTTCCAGAACTTCTTGTGGAAGGACATGCCAGGGGCGCTTTTGCCGGACAACGCGGCGACGCCCGAACCGGCCGACTGGTTTTCCCCGGAGGAACTCGAGGTGGTACGCCTGTCGAGCAAGTCGCATTGGGATGTTCCGGTGAAGGCTGGTCGCGAAACGGTGCACGTGCTCGCCTCCCACCCGACACCGCCAACCTTTGACGGTGCTGAGGACCGGAACGGTCGCCGCAACCATGATGAGATCCGGTTCTGGGCTGACTACGTCACCCCAAGCAACTCGTCGTACATCGTGGACGATGCGGGTAAAAAGCGCGGGCTCCTGCCGTCCGAACCGTTCGTCATCGTCGGTGACCAGAACGCGGACCCGTTCGACGGCGACTCCGTAGATGCCGCGATCAACCAACTCCTCGATTCCAAGCAGATCGTCGACCCTCAGCCAGCGTCTGATGGTGCCAGAGAGGCGGCGGCCCTGCAGGGCGGAGCCAACGCCGCCCATAAAGGTGACCCTCGCTATGACACCGCTGACTTCGCCGACACCGCGCCGGGAAACCTGCGGGCTGACTACGTCTTGCCCTCACGCAGGACCCCGGTGCTCGGATCCGGTGTTTTCTGGCCGACCCAGGCAGACGCTCTCTCACAGCTGACCGGCGTCTATCCCTTCCCGAGTAGCGATCACCGTCTCGTGTGGGTGGACTTGCAGTTGCGCAACTAGCCGGCCACCGCCGCCTTCGCCGCCTGCGAGGCCTCCATCCACTCGCTCAGCCACGGGGCCCGCACGCTCGCGGTGATCCGGCAGTCGGCCACGAAGGTTCCCTTGGCGCCGTCGTCGATCCAGTCCTGAAGCGCGGTAAGGTCCGCCAGCGAGCGGACGATCGCCGACTCGGCACCGAGCGCACGGGCAATGCCGCTGAAATCCACCTCCGGGATCAGCATGGGTTTTTCGGTCAGGCCTTGGGAGCCGTACTGGTGGATTTCGGCTCCGTAGGCGGCATCGTTGTAGATCACGACGACGGCGCTGCTCGCCGCTCCAATGAGTGATTCGAGGTCGGACAGGCCCATCAGGAAACCGCCGTCGCCGGAGGCCAGCACCAGTGTGCGGCCGTCCTCGAGTGCGCGGGCTGCCCCGACGGCGCTGGCAAGGCCGAGCCCGATGGTCTGGTAGGCGGTCCCCACCATGACCAGGTCCTGGGGCCGCGGGATGTTCCAGTACATGGGTGCCCAGCCGAGGAAGTGCCCGCCGTCCTGGACCACCGTGCGGCGCTCCGGAAGGATCGCATCCAGTGCCGTGGCAAGGGATCGTGGGTCCAGCCGACCGTCAGGGGTCTGGGCGGAGCCTGGATGATGGGAAGGTCCTTCGGCCAGGCGTCTGCGGGCTTCCGCACGCCAGGCTTCTGCGCGGCCGGCGTTCGGCGGGGCCGTGCCATCCAGCAGCCGGAGGATGTGTCCCGCAGCAGACTTGGCATCCGCACGGACGAAGGTATCCACCCGGGGGTGCGTCGGCTGCAGGGCGGTATCGATCTGGATGACAGTGCTGTCCGGGCCAACGAGATGCCCGAACCGCATGGTGAATTGACTCAGGCTCGCCCCGGCCACCAGCACCACATCGGCCTCACCCATGAGCCCGGCAGCGGTATCCGTGCCGAAGCCTCCAGCGACGCCGAGGTATCCCTCGCCCTGCAGGAGGTTGAGCGCCAGGGCGGTTCCGGCGGTCAGTGCCCCCAGACGGTCGGCGAGCTCCCCGAGCTCCGGGCCGGCTCCGGCGAGATGGGCACCGCGGCCGGCGAGGATCAACGGCCGCTTCGCCCCGGCGAGCAGGCGGGCTACCTGCACGAGGCCGCCGTCGACGTCGTCACTCACCGCCGGTGCCAGCGGTGCCGGAAGCTCTTCGTCCGCAGCCTCGAGTGCCACGAGGTCGTAGGGGATGGCAATCACGACGGCGGTGCGCTTGGTGAGCGCGTACTCCACCGCCTGCTGGGTGATGGAGCCCGCGGCTTCGCGGGTGACCGTGAAGGTGGCCGCTCCGAGGCCCCCGGCGATGGCCGTCTGGTCCACGTCCCAGGGCCGGGCGCCACTGCTCGGCGCATCCCCGGTAACAAGCACGACGGGGATTTGCGCCTGGACCGCCTCGGCGAGGGCGGTGAGGGCATTGGTGAAGCCGGGGCCGTAGGTGGTAGTGCCTGCGGCGAGACGACCTGACGCCCGGTAGTAAGCGTCGGCCGCGGCGATGGCGGCGCCTTCATGGCGGACGGCGGAAAAGCGGAGGCCCAGCTTTTCGGCGGCGTCCAGGAAGTAGACGTTTCCGTTGCCCATGACGCCGAACACGTCGCTGAGATAGCTGCTGAGAACCTGCGCCACGCGGCCGGAGACGGTAAGTGAAGTCATGCAGGAATCTTGTGGCCTGCTTCACGGATAGGCAAGAGACTGTATTCTCATTGGGACAATTGGCAGAAGAGTACCGGAATGAGTGAAAATATGCCCATCTGTGGCGTGCATCACCAGCCCCTAGTCGGAAGGCTTGGATTCCTGCTTCGAGAGCCGGCTCAGGAGGCCGTCCTAGCGGGGCGGCATCAGTTCCAGGATGGAAATGGCCGTGCTGGTCCGTTCAATCCCGTCGATTTCCAGGATCTGGTTGGTGATGCGGTAGAGATCGGCGGTGCCCTGTGCCACTACCTTGGCCATGAGGTCCGCGTCCCCGGTGGTGGCGTGGACCTCGATGACCTCCGGGATGGCGGCGAGCCCGTCTTCCACCGAGCCTGTCCGGGTCTGGCTTATGGACAGTGAGAGGAAGGCCATCAGGTCATATCCAAGAGCGGCTGGATCGAGCCTGCGGCTGAAGGTGCGGAGTGCGCCGCTGCGCTCCAGTCTTGCCAGCCGGGCGTGGACAGTGTTCCGTGCGACGCCGAGCGTCCGGGAGAGTGCCAACGCGCTGGCTTCGGGATCCTTGTCGAGGGCCAGGATGATCCTGCCATCGAGAGAATCCAGCGTGCGGGGGTTCGGGGTGGTCATATTTTCACCATAGAAAGTAGAAGTTGAGCAGAAGTCCCAATGTGTAGAGCGTATCTTGCAATGTGGGGCAGGTCACTCCCATGATCGATCTTCATGACCCGTGATCAGCTCCTGGCCGCACCGGATACCGCGCTTCCCACCCTTCGCGACGCCGTCGCCGGGCTCCCGCCCTACGTCCCGGGCCGGCGCAGCGCCGGCCCGGACACCGCAGCCCTCGCCAGCAACGAAAGCCACTACGAACCACTTCCCGCTGCCGCCGCTGCGGTGGCCGCAGCGGCGGGGACGATGAACCGCTACCCCGACATGGCCGCCGTCGAACTCCGCGAACGGATAGCCAGCCACCTCGGCGTCACAGCCGAAGAGATCGCGGTGGGACCCGGCAGCGTCGGAGTCCTCCAGCAGATGGTCACCGGGCTTTGTGATGCCGGGGATGAGGTGATCTTCGCCTGGCGTTCATTCGAGGCGTATCCCATCCTGATTGAGCTTGCAGGCGCCCGGCCGGTCCGTATTCCGCTGGACGGCGTTGAGGGCCACGATCTCGATGCGATGGCCGCGGCCGTCACTGCCCGCACGAAAGTGATCCTGCTCTGCACCCCCAACAACCCCACCGGCGTCCCGATCAGCCATGAACGTATCGAGGCTTTCCTGCAATCCGTCCGCTCCGACATCCTCGTGGTGATCGACGAGGCCTATGTGGAATACGCCGAAGCGGGCAGCGGCCCCGATTCCCTGGCGCTCTACCGCCGGTACCCGAACGCCGCCATCCTGCGCACCTTCTCAAAGGCCTACGGACTGGCTGGCCTGCGCGTGGGATACGCCGTGGCCGCGCCGGCCATCGCTGAGGGACTGCGCCGGACCGCCCTTCCCTTCGCGGTGAGCGCGCTGGCCCAGAAGGCAGCCATTGCATCGCTGGACGCTGGGGAGGAGATGGAAGCCCGGGTCGCCGTCGTCAAGCAGGAGCGCGCACGGATGACCGCCCAACTGGAAGCCCAGGGCTGGAAGCTGCACGCGAGCCAAGGAAACTTCCTGTGGATCCGTGCGGATGACCGCGTCCAGGCGAGGCTTCTGGAAGCGTTTGACCGCGCAGGCATCCTGGTCCGGGCGTACCAGGGCGACGGCGTGCGGATCACCGTTGCCGGCCCCGCATCCAATGACCGTGTGCTCCGGCTCCTGGAAGCCCACACGCCCTGACAAACAACTGACCTGAAACCTAATCGGTTCCACCAACAACCAGAGGAATCCCCATGGAACAACAGACAATGACGTCTGGCCGCCGTGCACTCGGCGCCGCACTCAAACCGCGCCAGCTCACCATGATGGGGCTCGGAAGCGCCATCGGCGCGGGCCTCTTCATCGGCTCCGGCGCCGGTATCCAGGCTGCCGGCCCCGCGGTGCTGATCTCCTACCTCGTTGCAGGCACCCTCATCATCCTGGTGATGTGGGCTCTCGGCGAGATGGCCGCGGCCAATCCGGACAGCGGTGCCTTCTCCGTCTATACCGCCAAGGCCTACGGGCCGGTGGCCGGTGCCACGGTGGGGTGGCTCTGGTGGCTGCAGCTGGTGGTGGTCATCGCCGCGGAAGCGCTCGGCGCGGCAGGGCTGCTGTCCACCATCTTCCGGGGCCTGCCGGTGTGGCTTATGGCCTTCATGTTCATCGTGGTGCTCACCGCAGTGAACCTCACCAGTGTGAAGAACTTCGGCGAGTTCGAGTTCTGGTTCGCCCTGCTCAAGGTGGCGGCGATCGTCGCGTTCCTCTTCGTCGGCGCTGCCCTGCTCTTCGGCTGGCTGCCGGGCGTTCAGTCGCCGGGCCTCGCCAACTTCATGGGAGACGGATTCGCTCCCAACGGTTTTGCCGGGATCGCCACGGCACTGTTCGTGGTGGCTTTCGCGTTCGGCGGCACCGAGATCGTTTCCGTGGCAGCAGCTGAGACCGCGGAGCCGGCCCGCAGCGTGCGGAAAGCAGTCCAGACAGTGCTGTGGCGCATCCTGGTCTTCTACATTGGTGCGATCTTCATTATCGCGGCGGTGGTTCCCGTGGGGTCAGCGGGGCTGAAGAGCCCGTTTGCCGCCGTGTTGGAGGCCGCGGGCATGCCCGGGGCAGCAGCGGCCATCACCCTGGTGGCCGTCGCAGCACTGCTCTCCGCGCTCAATGCCAACCTCTACGGTGCCTCCAGGATGGCGTACTCCCTTGCTGATCGGGGGGAAGCGCCACGCCTGCTCGCTTTGGTGTCGAAGGCCCGGGTTCCGGTTGCCGCAGTCCTGGCCAGCGTCTCCTTCGGTGTTGTCACGGTTGTGCTGGAGTTGGCTTTCCCGGAGATGGTCCTTCCCGTCCTGCTCAATATCGTGGGTTCCACCTGCCTGCTGGTGTGGACGTCCGCGCTTCTGGCCCAGCTCGCGCTGCGGCTCCGGGCCGACCGCGACGGGACGGAGCTTCCCTTGAGGATGGCCGGCTTCCCGTGGCTCACGGGTTTCGGTCTGCTCATCCTCGCGGCGATCTTCACGGTGGGCTTCATCGGCGAGGATTCCCGTCCCCAGCTCCTGAGCACTTTCGGACTCGTAGCGCTTCTGGCGGTGGCGAACTGGCTCCATCACCGTTCCGGCAAGGTTCCGCCCGCTGTCGAATCGCCGGAGCGTGACAAGGTGCTCGTCGACTGAGTCTGGTGCTGTAGACCGCTTCGCGGGTTGCGTGCTTGGAGGGCGCGTTCGGCTTTGGTCGGGCGCGCCCTTCACCGCGCATGCCGGGCAGTGGTCTCGTTCGGCTGGCGGCGGGACTCTATTGCTGCGATGGCGTTGCGAGAGGCGTTTCGGCCGGGGGTGGTGTTGACCGCATGACGAGAATCTGGACCGGTTCACCGGCTTTTACGTCAACGTTCCTTCCGGATCCGGGAATTGTATACAGGATGACCCACCCTTGAAGCCCTGTACTGAGGTCCACATCCCTGCCGTTGCCATAGCCGCTGCCCGGGCCCAGATACTCAACCACGCGGTACGTGAGGCCGCGTTCTTCCAGAACCCTGACTCCGCCGTCGCCGGCTAGGTCGCCCCACATGCCGGGGACATATCCGGGATCCATGGTGAAGGGCGTGGGCTCGGGGCCTGCAATGGGTGACGATCCTGTACCGACCGGTGCGGTGGTCTGTGTAGCTGATGATCCAGCCGCCCTTGAAGTTTCCTCAGGGTCGGGGTAGTCATACGTGCAGCTGCAAAGGCCAACGGCCAGGGTGAGTGAAGCAATGTAAGGCGTCGACTTCCACATTGTCGACCTCTAATCCGGATGGTGCCATCGGTGCTGTTTCAGAACCGACGCTCATGAGAACAGGGAGTACAGCCATCAACCTTCCGGTAGACGGGCTGCTCTTCGCCCCGGAACCGGAGCGCCTAAGTGTATGAAGGCTCTCAACTCATTCTGGTCGACCGGGGGTCAGATTCGAGTTAGGCCGACTGGTAGACCCAGGCGTTGCGGCAGGACTGTCCTGACCCGAGAGGAGCTTTCGCTTTGGGTTCTCGGTTTTCTCGACCTCGGCAAACACTGCCATGTCTCGCACATTCTTCTGAACGGTGATAGCTCCGAAGAGAGACATCAGCATAGCCAGACCGTAGAAGCCCTTCTCAGACAGAAGCATATCGGCGTTCCAAAGACCGATTACCAGTAGCGAAAGTGACGTAATAACGGAGAACCATGCCACGCCGTAATAGATATTCGTGACCGGGATATCCTCAGTGCGATCTCGAATTGTCTTTTGAAGCGAGATTACCGCGAACAGTCCGAAGAGCAGGATCGTGAAGTAGTATCCCTTCTCGTTAAGCTCCATGCTCGTTGCGTTCCAAAGACCGATGAGATAGGACGACACACCGATCAGCAACGCAATCCAGCTAGCGCCGATGAATGCTCCAGTGGGCTTCTGCGGAACAAGTTTAGACTCAGCCATGTAATTTTCCTTTGATTGGGTTGAGCGGAGATGTCTATCGGTGTGTATTCAACAGTCCGAATCAATGAACATTTTTCAATTCGTTTGACTAATACTAGGGGAACGCCTGCAATCGCGGCGGTGTCGACGCGGTAATCCCGGACGCCGGCCCTCGCGGCTTAGGATCCTGTTTAGCCGGTCCAACTATCGGTGGACCGTTCAACATCAGCGGGGGGCCTTTGGCGCGCAGGGGGAATCATGGCTGGGATCGCCCTGCAGGCACAATGGCTACTTGGTCAGCGCCGGTTCCGGGCCTGGTGCACGAGCCGGATGAAACCAAAGATGAAGACGGCCTCGATTAGCACCATCAGTCCGAGCAGCAGCCACTGGCCCTGGCTAATGAAAACAACGACGCCGGTGAGGACCAGTGCGGTGCCGAGAGCCAGGGCATAAACGGCGAACGCCAAGGCCACCCGTGCGCTGCGTACGCCGGTCCGGAAGCCAAAGCCCAGCGGCTCTCCGCCTGGGTAGCCTGTGACGCGGTCCGGGGCGGCGGGCTTAAGCCGGTCGAATTCCTCCCAGGGGTCCCGGTCCTGATCCTGATGGGTCATGAATCCATTATCCCAAGCCCGGCGGCTGCGGTTCCTCCGGCTGACCACGATGCCGGCGACAGGCCCGCTCACATCAACTGCTCACGTATCTGTGGCAGCGGCCAGTAAACGGTCGAAGCTCTCAATCCCGTAATCGGGAGGCGTGACGGTCAGGACCACACGGGTTGTTGTGGTGACAGGTGCATTCCTCCTTGCAGCAGGATCCCGGGCCTGTTCCGTGCGTTTCTGGATAACACGGAGGTCAATTCCCGAGAGCCCGTTGATGGTCAGCGGGACTTTGTTCCCTGTCTCGATCAGCTCCTGAAAGTCTTCGACTGACAGCTGGTCCTTTGGGTTGCCGGTGAGTTGGAGGATGGTCTCGTTCACGTCGGCCGTCAGTTCCTGGAGGAATTGGTTTTCATTGGAGAATTTGGTTCTGACCGTCACGGTGGTGAACAAGGCTGCAAATAGGACGGTAAACAGGATCAGGGCTCCGGGGTTCCTGAGGAACGGAACAGGGATCATCAGGAGCAGGCACACAACCAGGCCCATCAGGCCGTTTCCGATGAATCGGCTGAAAGCCTCCTGGCCTGGCCTCCCGCTCCACTGTTGGGACGTGAAGTCGGCGAGAACTCTCCGCTCGGGTGTTGAAAGCGTCATGGCTGGATTCCTTTAACTTCCAATAGTGCCTCGGCCAGAATGATGGCCTGGCGCGCTTCTTGAAGAGCATCCCGCAGGCCGGCGTCGGGCACGGCGCTAATGGCCCTGTCAGCGGTGCCGGAGAGCTCCGCGATTGCCCTGTTGAGATTTTCCCTGTCCTGCGACACGATCCGGGAAGAGTGGAGCTTCCCCCTGCTTTTTTCCAATTCGGCAAGCGACTTATCGATGACGTTGGAGCGTTCACTCATGACCGCGATGTGCTCATCGATCCGTCGCGTCCGGTTCCGGAACAGGGTCTCCATCTTGACGGCGGCATCGTTCAGTTCGCTGAGGGCGCGGTATCCGGCTGGTTGCCCGCTGTAACTGTCCAGCAAATCGCTGACACGCCCTCTTCGCTGGCTCCACAGCTGAAGGCCGGTAATGTTTTGCTTGAACAGCACCTGCACGACGTCCAGGGACCTATCCAGCAGGTCCCTCCGCCTCTCGAGATTGGCGGTGGCAGAGTCGAGCCGCTCGATGAACCCCTCGTAATTGTCCATTCCGCCCTTCCCACGGGGAACTGCGATGGTTCCTTTCCAGCCGCCTCTTTCGCTCCAGCCTTGGATTCCAATTTTCCGCCCGGGAGGGGGCCATTGCCACCCCTCGGAGCTACGCGCCCAGCTGGCGGGTCGCCGTCGTCGGGTCCCTAAACGGCGGGCTGTCTGTTCCTGCTGAACGCGACCCGAAGCGCCTCCCGGAAGGTCAGCCGGTTCCTCCGGCTGACCACGATCACGGCAGCCAGCCCGGCCAGCAGGACGATGATGCCGCCGGCGGCCACGGACCAGCGGGCGCCGAATTCGGTGCCGATCCATCCCATCAGGGGAGCCCCCAGGGCAGTCCCGCCCTGAAGCACGGCCAGGTACAGGGCCAGCACGCGTCCCCGGAACTGCGGCTCCACCGAAAGCTGGATGCTGGTGTTGCAGCTGTTCAGGAAGGTGATGGACGCCAGGCCCACAGGGATCAGGATGACCGCATAGAGCCAGAACGACGGCGAGACGCTTGCTACCAGCGTGAAGAACCCCAGCCCCAGCGCCCCGCCGAGCAGGAACCGCAGCCGCGGCCCCGCCCTGCGGGCTGCGAACAGCGCACCGGCCAGTGTTCCGACGGCCATGATGGACCCCAGAAGCCCGAACTCGCCCGCCCCGACTCCAAACTCCGTGGTGGACATCAGTGCATTGGTAATGGGGAAGTTCATGCCGAAAGCTCCGAGGAGGCCTACCAGGACGAGGATCAGCACCAGGTCCGGGCGGCGGCGCACATAGGCCACGCCCTCGGCAACCTGATGCTTGCCGCGGACGGCGGGGGAGGAAGGTGCCAGCTCGGAGGTGCGGATGCGGAACAGCGAGATGATGACGGCGGCGAAGCTGGCCGCATTCAGGAGGAACACGGGGCCGGTGCCGACCCACGCGATCAGGACACCAGCGATAGCGGGGCCGGTGAGCCTTGCGGTGTTGAAGGACGCTGAGTTCAGGGCCACCGCGTTGGCTATTTTGTCCTGCCCCACAAGTTCGGAGACGAAGGACTGGCGTGCCGGTGCGTCGATGGCGCTGGCCAGTCCGAGGCAGAGGGCGGCCACGTAGGCGTGCCACAGCTGGGCGGTGCCGGTGACAACCAGGAGACCGATGGCCAGCCCGCACAGGCCCATGGCCAGCTGGGTCCACAGCAGGATGGTGCGCTTGCGGTAGCGGTCGGCCAGCACGCCGCCGTACGGTCCGAGCAGCAGCATGGGGAGGAACTGAAGGCCCGTGGTGATGCCGACGGCGACGCCCGAGTGGTTGGTGAGGACCGTCAGGACCAGCCAGTCCTGGGCCACCCGCTGCATCCAGGTGCCGACGTTGGACACCAGTGCCCCGCTTGCCCAGATGCGGTAGTTGGGATTTTCCAGAGCCCTGAACATGGCGCTCATTTGCCTGCCATCTCCTGCATGATGTGGGCGGCGCGGCTGAGGATCTGGCGGTCTTCGTCGCTGAGTCCGGCGACTCGTTGGGCAAGCCATGCTGTCCGCTGTTCGCGGGCCTCTTCCAAGACCGCCTTTCCCGCGTGGGTGATTCCCACCTGGACCTGGCGGCCATCGTCGGGGTGAGGTGTCCGGGTGACAAAGCCCTGCTCGGTGAGGGCGTTGACGATTCTGGTCATGGACGGTGCCTGCACGTGCTCGCGGTCCGCCAAGGTGCGGAGGGTTTGCGGGCCGTTGGCGTTCAGCTGGGCCAGGACCGTGTATTGGCCGGGTGTGATGACGTCGCCCGTCGCCTCGACACGGAGCCTGCGGGAGGTGCGCATCACGGCCGTCCGAAGGTCGATGGCCAGGTTGTCCGGCTTGATGCTGTCTTTGGGCTCCAGGTTCGACGTTTCGGTGATGCTCATGATGCCGCTGCTCCTTCTGGTTGCATGCTTAGCATTGCTAATTAGCTACGCTAACCATTATGCTCCTGGTGAGGCAGGGGTGCAACTGCTCAGCTCAGTCGATTGAATCGACGCCCTGCGGTGGTTGAAGGTAGCTCCGCATTGCTGGAGGACCTCGGGAAGCGCGCTTCCCACTCCAGGACCTCCTCCACTACCCTGAGTGGTTCCTTGGTGGGGCAGGACTTGGTCTGGTTGCCGGGGGATTGCGGTGGTTCTCGTGGGTTCGGCAGGGTTGAAGAGCCCGTTTGTCGCCGTGTTGGAGGCCACCCGCATGCCTGGCGCAGTGGCTGCCATCACTCTGGTAGCCGTCGCAGCGCTGCTTTCGGCGCTCGACCCCAACGTCTACGGTGCCTCCCGGATGGCATACTCCCTCGCGGAGCGGAGCGGAGCGGGGCGAAGCGCCACGCCTGCTCGCTTCCGTGTCCAAGGCCCTGGCTCCGGTTGTTGCGGTCCTGGCCAGCGTCTATTCGGCGTTGTCACGGTTGTGCTGGAGTGGCTTTCCCCGAGATGGTCCTTCCGGTCCTGCTCAACATTGTGAGCTCCACCTGTCTGCTGGTGTGGACGTCCGCGCTGCTGGCCCAGCTCGCCCTTCGCCTCCGCGCAGACCGTGACGGGACGGACCTTCCCCTGCGGATGGCCGTCTTCCGGTGGCTCACGGGTTTCGGTCTCCTCATCCTTGCGGCGATCTTCACGGTGGGCCTCATCGGCGAGGATTCCCGACCCCAGCTCCTGAACACCTTCGGACTCGTGGCTCTTCTGGCCGTTGCTAACTGGCTCCACCACCGTTCCGGCAAGGTTCCGCCTGCTGTCGGATCGCCGGACAGCGCCATGTCTCCAGTGCTCATCGACTGAATCAGGCGTCGTGAACCACTTCGCGGTTGCTTGCGTACGGGGGTGCGTCCGGCTTTGGCCGGGCGCGCCTTCGGCCTTTTTGGGTGAAGCTAAGGGTGACTCGCTCCTGCATTCATATCTTGACCGAGTTAGTTCCAGCGTTCTAAGTAGGCATCGACAGTCGGGGCATCCTTGGCTAGAGCCGTTCTCCATTCCAAGAGCTTGTCGATCTGCAGGCGACCGAGAATCACTACGGGATGCACACCGGTCTGCTGGGCGACAGTCTGAATCCAGCCTTTTCGTATGACGTTAGGTGGCTTGGGAAGACCGCCAGGGATTTGCCATTCCCCTGCCTGCCGATCGGCCTCTTGCTCCTGCGGCTCGTCGGCCTGGCCCACACCTTCATCGATGAATAACTGGTCCGGGGATACGTGGCCGAGAACTATATGTGCCACTTCGTGCAGCAACGTGAATAGGACGCCGTCCAAGCGCTTGCCGCGGCCCGACAGAGCAATGACGGGCCGCGCAGGGTCGTCATCCAGTAGGAATGAGGCTCCGTTTAGTTTGCTTCCCGGGAAGGCTTCAATGTAGACGAGGCGTACTCCGACGGCGGCAAACCGCTCAGGTAGGCTTTTAAACTCTTCAGGTTCAGCGACAATTCGGGACAGCTCACTGGCGAGTTGCCAGAGATTGTTTTTGTTGTACTTGGCAGTCTCTACTCGCTGGGCTTTCTTGCGCGCGCAGGCCAACCATGCCTTCTGTGTAGGTGTTGGTTCTTCGTTGCGGTTTGAACGACGAGCTGCCGCTAGAAACTTGGGAGTTTCATCGAGGCTCCGAATTTGGAACAGGTCCAGGATCTGAGCTTCCTGTTGGGCCAACGTGTCACCCGTTATCAGGTCGCGTTTGCGCAAGAGTGCGACCGGGGCCAGGTCGTTCATTCGAGCACGTCGGCGAACATCGTCCAGTTCTTTGCGGTTCTCTAGGTTCTGCGCTTGGCTCCATAAGAGGTATGCATTCTGCAGGTTCAACCAGTACTGAGGAGGGGTATCGAGAGCAGCGCCGATCTGCGCTGCTGACTCTCTGGTGATCTCTTTCTTCCCGGCGATGATTTCCGAAACGAACTGCGCCGGACGTCCAAGGATCTGAGCGAAGTCGCTTTGCGACCAATGGCGGGTTTCGAGCTCCTCGGCGAGGAATTCTCCTGGAGGAAACGCTTCAGCGAGCTGCCGTGCCATGAGTATCACTCCTCTGCTGGTCGTGGACGGGTTCGGTACCGGTGATGATCAATCGTTGGTGGTCACCGGGATCGAACCTAAATATAAGTCTGTACTGCATTTGAATCCGTATGGAATAGAAGCCCTTGCGACTGCCGTTCAGCTTTTCAAAGTGGAGGGTCTTGAGCCCAAGAAGGTTCTGTTCACTTACAACGGCTTCAAGTTGCTGAATGCGGCGCCGAAAAGCCTTCGTAACACTTGTGGACCACCGTGTGGTGATGTGGGTCGACTCGTAAGTAAGGAGTTCAAGGTCCTCATCCTCGTAATCAACCTGCATCTGTAAGCCGCCTTCACCCTTGGTGTGAATAGAGCCTACAGGAGGGCGTTGCTAGTGCATGACAACAGAATACACCCAATCTCGCTCAAATACTTCAGTGTAAGGCTGAATACCTCGCACGAGATCTTCCCTGTTGCGGTGATGTCATACTTCGAGTACGTTGATTGTGTGCCAGGGGCACAAAAAAGCGGACCCGCTCCAACGGGCCCGCTTTGCAACTCGAGGTGAGAACCGCAAGTTTCCATGATTAGTGGTACTAGCGATTCTAACGGAGACATCAGTTGCCACAAGGCGACGCTCCTACTTCGGTCAAGTGTTCTTTAGGAGGACACCCATGACTACTATCCCCATCACAACTGACCTGGTGGTTTACAACCAGGGCATCAACATCGACATCGAGTCCATCGCCCCTACCAAGGGGTTCAATACCGAGGCCTACGATGTGGCTAACATGACGATCACGGCAACCGTCGAATCACCCACTGAAGCGACCTACCGCTTGGTTCTCGCCGCCGACATCGAAGCAGGGACCTCTGCCATCGCCCGGGTCGTCTCCGGCACCAAGGAGAACTTCAAGAATCCGGCAAAGTTCAAACGCATCGCCAAGAAGGACGCGGAAATTATCCGTCCGATCCTGGCCAAAGCCGGGATCGCGCTGGATCCGGCAATTGATGAAAAGAAGCAGCTCGAGGCACACGCTGCCCAGTACAAGGTCGCTGACCTGAAGATCCCGGCGGGCCGGCAGGTATTGAGGATCCATGCCAGCCAGGTGCTCCTGCCTGTCGGCGGGGACCCTCGGAAGTACCGCTTCGTCATGTACGCGCCTCAGCTCAGTCTGGCTCCTGTCGGCAACGTCCGGCTCGGGGCAACCGTCATCTTCCCGTTGGACTTCAACGCGACGATCGATACCCCACTCGTCGAAGCGATGCCGAACCAGCCGGCCGCAAATGTGGTCGCAGGCAGCGATGCCCCCGTGCTCGTAGGAGCTCAAAAGGCCTACGGATGGGCCTTCCAAGCCGACCCCAAAATCACCTTCACATACGCCTACCCCGCTTAGGCTGAAGGAAGGCGGTCAGTTCCGCACTGGGAAAGCCGCCCCCAGCACAGCTGGGGGCGGCTTGCGCTCGCTTCGCTAAGGGGTCCGTTGCAGTCGATGAAACAATCTGCGCAGCCCGGCTGTAAGCGGAGTACCCCCATCGAGTATGCAGGCCGGCGCTCAACACTATCTCCATCCGGCTGGGCCGACCTGTCTAAAGGAAAAGACTTATGGATCAGAATCCCTTTGTTATACCGATTTTGCTGCTCGCGCTGCTCTGTTTTCTTGCCGTTCCAACAGTTCTCATCGGCGCGATCGAGCTAGCCTTTTTCCGGGAACAAGGCACTGGGCAAGCCGCCAAGCACCGCAAACAATATGTCAACAACGTCATGAAGGTGGTCCTCACTTCGAGCGCAGCCACCATAGCTGCCGTCATTTTCCTGGAGCCAGACATGTGGAGAGAAGTCTGGCCGGAGTTTCCAACTTACTCACCAGCGGTGTCCCTCATCGCTGTAGCCATTGCTGCGCTCGTCTCCTACAGACTGGAAGTGGCAAGCGAAGCGCCCGCAACCGTTTACGACCTACAGATCGATCTCCGAAAGTCCTGGCAGGAAGAAGAGACCTTGAGCAGGCATTCCCTCGCCCTTCACAACAGATGGCTGGAAGGCTTCAAGGCAACCGATGGCGGCAGATCAATGATGTCATCCAAGCGTCCACTCGACCCGCGCTTTCAGGCCGCCATCGAACTGACCCTAAAGGGCAACTATCGAGATACGACGTTCAGGCGCCTGGCGCTGCTTACAAGCCCGCGGATGGTGCGAGCCATGATCCTGGGACACCCTTGGAGAACCCTCTGGCTGCTATTGCCGGCAGTGGCAGCCATCCTGAGCGTGGCATACATGACTACAATCCATGCGATGGACCATCGGCCAGCCACTCCTGGCCTGATGTCCCTCGCCGTGGCATTCCTTGGCCTGGGAATCATATTGAGTACCTTCAATATCTGGGCAAGATCAACTGCACGGCTCCGGAAATACTGCGACCTCAAGCGACGCGAGGAATTGTGTGCCTTGATGCTAAGTAAACTCAAAGTTCTCGCGGCACCGGCCAAGGCCGTAGTCGGGCAGCCACAAACGGCTCGTGCTGGTTCACTACGACGCCTTTTCAGGGCGATCTGGTGAACGAACGGCACGGCTAGTGCCTAGTAGAGCCCATTCCGACGTTGACCGCGTAGCTCCCGCTCAATTCTGCAGGTCGTCGCACAGCCAGTAGAGGAATCACCCACGGCCGCCCACGGACATGGCACGTCACCTACCTATCTGAACCGGCTGAACACTTCTGTCAGGCCGGGCAGATGCCGGCTCCGCCTACACCTACGTCCGCCGCCCCATCGACTCCTGGTGAGGTTCCTGGCGGGCTCGGCGTGCTGCTGTATAACCTCTTCCTGCCCATGGTCGTCTTGCTCATCGGCGGCTCCTCCCTGAGCCCCCAGTTCCCCGGCATCCCCATCGGCGTCTGGATCGTGGGCTTCATCCTCATCACCATGCTGCTGAACATCCTGGGTGGCGGACAAGGCAAACTACGTGCTGATTGCGTTCCAGCTGCTGGTCCTCATGTTCTTCGTGGCGCTGGCCATCGGCAGCGTGGTGTCCGCCAACGGCGCCCGGGGGTTGGCAGGCGCGCAGCCGTTCTTCAACGACATCACCATCTCCGCCGGTGCGGCCATTGCAGCGTACTCGTTCCTGGGGTTCGACGCCGTCACCACCCTCACCGAGGAAACCATCAACCCGCGCCGGACCGTGCACGCGCGCCATTACGCTGGTGGCCCTGATCGGCGGCGGCATCTTCGTGGTGGTGTCCTACGTGACCCAGCTGGTCCACCCCGGCGGGCGTGTTCGAGGACTCGGCCTCCGCGGCCAGCTCGATCGCCCTGCAGATCGGCGGGCAGCTGTTCGGGGCGTGTTCCTCGCCGGCCTGGTGGTGGCGCAGCTCGCGTCCGGCCTCGCAGCAGGCCAGCGTTCCCGCCTGCTGTATGCGGTGGGCGGCGGTGAACGCCTTGGTGGTGTTTCACTACGTGGGCCAGCGCCGGCCGGACACCAGCTGAACCCGGTGTCCCGGCGATCGGCGCGATCATCTGGGCCCACCTGCTCTCCCAGCTGGACAGCAACGCCATTTCGCTGGGCGTGTCTTGGCGGGTGCTGGGCGTTGTGATTCCGGCCCTGATCACGCGCGGTTATAAGGCGTGCCGATATCCGGGCCAATTTCGAGGTGATCGATCGGTCCGCCGCCGAGGCGGCCCGTGACGGCGCCCCGCTGGTCGCCTTCCCGGAGTAGGCCAGCTACTAGAAATAGAAGGTGGTGCGACATTCCCCGAAGTCGCTGGGCCACTGGGCGGACCAGTCTCCCGGGAACTCGCCGCCATCGCCCGCCGCCACCGCATCATGCTGGTGGCGGGCGTAGAGGAGACGTCGGAGGGGCCGGGCCGGGGCGTACAACACCCTGGTGCCGTTCGGGCTCGACGACGGCCGGCTGGCTTCCTACGGGAAGGTCCACCTTTCGACGCGCAGGGCTTCGCGGAGTCCACGTTCATCAAGCCCGGATCATCCACGGCCCCGGTGGTTTTCGAACAAGGGGACTCCGGTTCGTTGTGACGGAGCAGTGGCTGACTTTGAACGCGGGCATGAAACCTATATGACTTCGGGTAGTATTTCGGCGGATCAGTGATTTCCAGAACAACCTTGGGATTCACCAAATTTTCATGGGGGAAACGTTGACTCAAGGACAAGTCACTAATACTGACATTGCAAATTCGGACTCTGAAGATGATCAACCGTCAGGTCGAGCGATGGAGCCTCTTGGACCATGGCCAAGATGGTTCTTAGGCGTTGGAGGGGCTGCCTCCGGTGCTTCGGGAGCTGTAGGTGTTTTCGTTCCTGACACCAATGGCGTGGGCGTAATTTTGTTATTGCTTCTTGGCGGAGCCTTCATATATGTTGCGGCTTCGGGGCAGCGTCTCATGCAGCTCGACAAAGACGGATTTAAGTTGGCGGCCGTAACGCAGCGCAGGGTGGAAGCGTTGGAAAACGTAATAACCCAAACAGTTTCGGACAGGAGCGTCCCTGAGGAGGCTGTGGATCGGATTGTCCAGGCTGTGGACGAAATAGCGACAGCGAAATCCTTTGAGAACGAGCGAGACTTCCAGTTTCATGTCGAGCTTCAATTGAGACAGTTCAGTCGCCGCTATGGCTTTGACGTGGCCGTCGAACCCCCAATTCCGTTTTCCGAGGGCGTGCCTCTACGTCCAGACTTCGTTTTGGAGTCAAGCTCTAAACATCTCCGGGTTCCGCTGGAACTGAAAGCGCCACGGCAGGCCAGTTCGGCCTTCATGCGGCAAAGTATCCAACAAGTCGTCAGGTATAAGGATGCGTGCAGATCCCAGCAGGCTGTCCTGTTGATTACATCGCCCGTTACACACGAACAACAAGAGCGTGCATTAGAGCAAGGTGTAATCCTACTATCTTGTATGTCAGATGATGAGATTTTTTCGGTGGTGAAGCGCGCTCTTACTAAGTTGGGATTTGTGCCGGGAGAAATTCAAGGGCCGTAAAGCTCCTATTATTCATGCCCAAACCGAGTCAAGCCAGGGTAAACCTTGGCAATATCGGGAGTGCAGTATATAAACTTCAGCGCTCGATGCCGCAGGCTGCTAATAGACAAGGATTCCGGGGCCGGTACTGCAGTAGGTCTTCATATAATCGTGCGGCGCGACACTTACAGAATTTCGAGGCCTGCACTTTATTCCGAGACCCCGACCGTCTCCTGTAAGGTTGCGGCCTGTTGAGTCGCGGCGCCAGGTCTGGAGTTCGACCGGAACCGTACATCAGCACCAATGAATTATCCTGGCGCAGTGACTAACTTTATTGGGGGAGATGCGGTCGAGCGGCTGCCCGAGGGCTTGTATGAACTTCTAAGCACAGATCTACTCGACATACGCCTGAACCAATCAGCAGAACTGCGACCAACATTCGCGGAGGTAGAAGATGAAGACACCCCGGACATCCTCTCCCGTCACGTCGCCGACGCCGTCCGCCAGGCCCTGGCCGCAGCCAAGCCAAATTACAGGGTTGCTCTAGCCAATCGGCTCCTCCAGGTACTGAATACACCTGAGCGCATCGCAGAAGGCCCCATCCAACTCCAGTCCCTTCACCGCCCGGGCGCGCTCAAAGGCCGTAACTTGCGCCGACCCGCCACCAGACTCAGCGATTCCGCCCTTTTAACCAACAGCAAGGATGAGCCGAACCTCGCGGCCGAGCTCCGAGCCGAGATCGAGTCGGCCAACACAGTCGACCTCCTGTGCGCCTTCGTGCGTTGGACGGGGCTGAGGCTCCTCCAGCCGGCCCTCGAACAGCTCCAGGAGCGCGGTGCCAAGTTCCGGGTCATCACCACCACCTACATGGGTGCCACTGAGCGCCGTGCCATAGACGAACTCGTCAACCGCTATGGGGCCGAAGTTAAGATCAACTACGAAACGCAGGCCACCCGCCTCCACGCAAAAGCCTGGCTCTTCCGCCGGGATACAGGCTTTGACACGGCCTACGTCGGGAGCTCAAACCTCAGCCGGGCTGCCTTGCTAGACGGCCTCGAGTGGAATGTCCGGCTTAGCTCGGTCGGCACGCCCACCCTGCTGCAGAAGTTCGAGGTCACGTTCGACAGCTACTGGGAACAACGCGCCTTCCAGAGCTACGATCCGGAGCGCGACGGTGAGAAGCTCGATGCGGCGCTCGAACGCAACGGAGGAAGGCGCACGGCCGCACCAGGTGCCGCCACCGGCCTCGAAGTCCAGCCGTACCTCCACCAGGAGGAAATGCTGGAGGACCTCGAAGCCGAACGGCTCAAGGGCTACAACCGGAACCTCCTGGTCGCCGCCACCGGCACCGGCAAAACCGTCATCGCCGCGCTGGACTACAAGCGCCTGTGCGGGGCAGCCGGCCGAGACCTCAAGCTGCTCTTCGTTGCTCACCGGCAGGAAATCCTGAAGCAGGCCATGCGAACCTACCGCGACGTCATGCAGGACGGCGCCTTCGGCGAACTCTACGTCGGAGAGCACAAACCCGAACAGGGGAAGCACCTTTTCGCTTCAGTTCAATCGCTCAACTCCCTGGGCATCGACAAGCTGGCGTCTAATTCCTTCGACGTCGTGGTCATCGACGAGTTCCATCACGCGATGGCACCCACGTATCGCCGGCTGCTGGATCATCTTCAGCCGCAGCAGCTACTCGGGCTGACCGCTACGCCGGAACGCGGCGACGGGGTTAATGTCGCTCAGCAGTTCTTCGACGGCCGCACCGCGAGCGAACTGCGTCTCTGGGACGCCCTGGATGCGGACCTGCTGGTGCCCTTCCACTACTTCGGTGTCTCGGACGACGTCGACTTGAGCCAGTTGGAATGGAAGCGCGGGAATTACGACACCGCGCAGCTTGACCGCCTGTACACCGGCAACGACGCCCGCGCCGCAAAGGTGATCCGTGAACTCCGGGACAAGGTCACCGGCACCGAACTGATGCGGGCTCTGGGCTTCTGCGTTTCGGTGCAGCACGCGCACTACATGGCGGAGGTGTTCAACAGGGCCGGGATTGCTTCGGTCGCCATCCACGGAGGAACGAACGACGCCGAGCGCGCGCTGGCGCTGTCACGTCTCCGGGACCGGGAGATCAACTGCATCTTCACGGTGGACCTCTTCAATGAGGGGTTGGACCTGGCGCAAGTGGACACTATTCTGATGCTCCGGCCCACTCAGAGCGCCACAATCTTCCTGCAACAGCTGGGGAGGGGGCTGCGCCGCGCCGAGGGCAAGGCGGTGCTGACGGTCATGGATTTCATCGGCCAGCAACGGCGTGAGTTCCGCTTCGATCTCCGCTACAGGGCACTCACCGGCTATGGGCGCAAGGAACTTGAAAAGGCAGTCGAGGACGAGTTCCCTTACCTGCCATCAGGATCCCAGATCGTACTGGACCGCGTGGCGCAGAAAGTGGTGTTAGACAATGTCAAGGCGCAGCTGCGATTCGACAAGGTGCAATTGGTCCGGGATATCGCGTCTTATGCGGAGACCGAGCTCGAAGCGTATCTCGAGCAGTCGGGGAACGACTTGAAGTCCATCTACCGTTCCACCAGGGACTCTTGGACGGGCTACCTGCGCCAGGCCGGCCTGATCGCGGGATTCTCACCGTTGGAGACCGTGCTCCGAGGGAGAGTGCAGGAGCTCACCGATACAAAGGAGAAGAAGCTGCTTGGCCGCATGGCCGCGCTTATTCATGTGGACGATCAGGAGCGGGCAGAGGCATATTCCATGCTCGTAGACCTGGATGCGCCCCGCTACGCGGAGCTTGGGATGCGTGAGCAGACCTTCGCCAGAATGTTGTTCTACACCTTCTGGGACGACGGCGGCGGTTTCCAGACGTACGACGCCGGTCTGGACTATCTGCGCGCGTACCAGTTTGTCTGCAGCGAGATCCGCCAGCTCGTGAAGCTCGGAGTCGCGAGGTCCAGGCATGCGGCCAAGGGGCTTGGCGCCGGGCTGCAGCACATACCGCTGTTGTCGCATGCAACCTACCGACGCGAGGAGATCCTTGCTGCTCTTCAGTACGGATCCCTCGAGCTGGGCAAGAACATCCAGCATCGCGAAGGAGTGGCGTGGTGCCCAGCGACGTCCACCGACGCCTTCTTTGTGACCCTCAACAAGGACGACAAGAAGCACTCCGCGACTACGATGTACAAGGACTTCGCGATCAGCTCAGAGTTGTTCCATTGGGAATCGCAGAATGCGACGTCGTCGGGAAGCCGGACAGGACGACGTTACTTGGATAGGGCTGCCCACGGCTCGAACGTCTTAATCTTCACCAGGGATACATCCGAGGACGATACAGGTCTGACTGTTCCCTACACCTGCCTCGGTCAAGTGGACTATGTGCAGCACCTGGGGGAGAAGCCGGTAGCGATCACGTGGAAGCTGCACCGGCAGATGCCAGCAGATGTGTTTGCAACCGCGGCGGCCGTAGCACAGTAGGCGGGAACGGCCTCTTGCGTTGCCCGCCCAAGGAAAGTGACGGCGATGGCTGATACCCCAGTGACCTACAAGCTCCTTGAGCGCGAGTCTTAGTTCAGATCACCCTTGCAGGCGATAAGGTGAACTGCGAAGCAACTGGGGAGGTTCATTGGCAACGAAGTCAGTCGGCGGCGGCTCAAGTGCCGTTGCCTCTTCGGCGCACGCTGCCTGCGCACGCTTCCGAGGCACAGATCCGCTCATCACAGGATTGACGCGACGAAATCTCGCGAAGGCTGTTGGCTTTGCTGACACGGCTGGTGGTATCCCGCAAGCACGGTGGATGCGTGCCATGACGTTCGAGCGACTAATTCGCCAAGATACGTTTGCCAGCAAGATCGCAACGTCGGCCGTCGGGTACCTCGGACTCGACCGCCCGAGCGAGGTTTTTACCGTCAACGCCCACGTCAACGTAAGTACGACAGCCAAACTGCTGACTGACGCCCACGAACGCGCACTCTTGGCTGGTTCGGCCACACTCATCTACGACATGGCCGTTCCTTTCGTCGGCTTCGAAGACTCTCGGGCAACCGACGTTAAGCCAGACTTCGCCGTTGTCACGCGCAAAGCAACGGGGGGTGGAACGGGCACCTGGCTAATCGTCGGCGACGCCAAGGACTACGAGCGACTGCGTTCGCGCATCGAGGACTCCCGTATGCTCAAGGGGTTCCTTCAAGTCGCGGTCGGTGCCGAGTCGTGCAAGGGCTGGTCCCAGCTGCCGACGGGAATGGACGTCCACACCCATGGTGTCCTGGCAGTCCCCCGGAACTCCTTCCTGCAGCCGGAGCCCGTGGTGGAGAACCTTCACGATCACAGGGAGGAGGTGCTGCTCCGCATTGCGGAACGCCGCGAGGAAGCCGCTGCTGCCAACCATGACGAAGCAACGCCGCTGCCCGAATTCGTGTCACACCTGAAAGCTACGTTCGACCCAACGGCCTGCACGACCTGTACGCTTTTTTCCTTCTGCCGCAACGAGCTCCGGACGTCCAAGGAGCCGAGCAACCTGCTGATCGAGCTCGGAATCAGCCGCGACTTGCGTACACAGGCCCTGGGCTTGGTCGACGGCGCGAGCGAGGTCGGCCGAGTCCCTGCGACTGTGGCCGCGAATATCGCTGCAACAGTCCACGGCACAGCGCAGCTGACTGGTCAGCTGCGAGTCGACCAGGTGGGCCTCCCCGGTACGGTGAACGTCGTCATCGCCAAGTCAGACGCCGCCGCTCTCGGCGTTCACGGTCTGGCCATCCAGCGTGTCGCCCCAGACGGCCGAGGGGAGTGGCAGAAATTCACCTACGACGACCCCCAGTCCCCGGAAACTCGACGCCGTGTTCTGCGGACCCTCGGAAGGGCTTTGAACCTGGCGATGCGCGAGCAGCGGATAATCAACCCCGAGTCGCCGGGCGCGATCCACATCGTAGTCCCTGACCGGGTTACTGCCGACGTTCTTGTTTCTATAGCTGACAACCTCGCTGGTGTTGAGCTGAGCCGGCTGCGTTGGCAGCGCGACAAGGACATGGCACGCCCGGCCCTGACCTTCGATGGCGAGCCAGCCCAGATGCCCGCAGCAATCAACGAGACCGATAGGACTGCAATCTCATTCTTGCTCGAGGAGGACCGCGCCCGTGCGTTCTCACTCCGATGCCCCATCATCGACGTTCGCGCGGTACTCGCAAGGTATGTCGTCGCCGGCGGTCCGACGGCGAACTCAGGCCGTCTGGACTACCTCGTCGGATGGGCCGAGGCCGCGAAACGGGGCGCGCTGGATCACCGTGCGTTTGCCGATGAGATCGAGGAGAGCATCCATACTCCCGGTGCCCGCCTTGCGAACGCCCTTTCAGACGCGATTCACGTGTCGCTGACAGGCACACGTGGTCGGGCGTCCGGAAGTGGCCCAGCCGATCCGCAGTCGTATAAGGACCTGGTTATGGACGAACTCGCCTACAAGTGCGGAGTTCTCGACCGCGCTCTGGATGTGATCGAGAGTCTCCCGGTCTCAAAGCTCCGCGAGGCGTATCGGACACTCGAGAGTGCAGCCCAAGAAGTCTGGCGTCGGAGACTTTCGTTGCACGCGTCCGACCTCGTCCGGTTCGGGCGCACCTACCGATTCTGGAGAAACTCGCAGGTCCGGATGATCGAAGATGACGGACTGTGCAACGCGCAATTACTGGCGCTGTCGAACCCTCAAGCAGCGCACGACCTTGCGACTTCAGCAGGCACTCGACAGATCGCATTTGCGACGGTGGTATCGACATCTCCGATAATCCTGGACGTTGATTCGCGTCGGATTGTGGACGGTTCGAGAATCGTCATGGTCGTTCACGACGACGAGGCCCGCATAGAAGCAGCGGCCACCTCTGTGGAAGTGTTACCCAAGAACGCGTTCAAGATCGACGGCATGAGCATTGGCCCGCTTCACCGAGCCGGCGTTTCGGACGAAGCGACCAACTCGCATCTCGTCTGGTCACCGCAAGTCATACCCCGCCTGACAGTGGGGGACCGGCTGATAGTTGCTGACTTTGAGTGGTTTTCGAAACTCCGAGGGAACCGCTACCTCCATGTTGCCAAGCCTGGGCCGGATTCCGAGTCTGCGCCCAGGTCGGACTGCGGGATCAGCTCATATGACGACACGCCGCAGCTCCACCGGTGGTGCTGCCGTTCTCACGAGAGTCGGGAAGCGGAGTGGTCTGACGTCCTCGCCGACCGCAGAGCCCGCGGCCAACTCAACCCACAGGTATGGCCACCAGTTCGGGACGGCGATGCGTTTGAAGTCTCCGCTTCTGGATCCAGTGTTGGCAACCCTTACTCAGAGCCAAACGAAACGGTTCCAGCCGACCTGACGATCGATGACCTGGAGTGACGATGACTGACTACTTCGCACCACCAGAAATCACGGCCACAGGTACCACTCACCACGATGCAGCGGCAGCGCTCAACGCAGCAGTCTCGGACGATGCTAGTCGCGAACTTGCCGACATTCTTTCGGGGGCGTCCCCCATCGACCGTATTCTGCTGAAAGCCGCAGCCGGCGCGGGCAAGTCGCACGTACTGAAGCGTCTCGTAGCCGAGGCTAATGCGCACCCTGCCTGCAAGCGGGCCGTCGTCGTTGCATTCACGAACAAGCAAGTGCGTCCCCTTGCGGTCTCGCTGGGTAAGGATTTAGGCCGCGACCGCGTTTGCCTCTTGGTTTCCGCCCAGCAGTGGGGTGAGGTACCTCAGGAGGTGTTGGACGCAGCCACAGTTGTCATGACATCGTCGAACATTCCCGACACAGCTTCTGTCATCGTCGCTACCTGCAGCCGACTCGGCGCACCCGGTGAGGTCAATCGACTGCGCGATCGCTTGGGTCCCGGACACAATGGAACGGCGCCGTTTGACGTCATGTTCGTCGACGAAGCGTGGCAGATACCGCACCACCTGTTCGATAAGGTCACCAAGGCTGCGCCCAAGTGTGTCGCGGTTGGCGACGTCGGCCAACTCCCACCGCTCGAAATCGGCGAGAATCCCTGGCGGGGTGACTCTGGATACAATCCTTACCGTGCTTGGCCGACTGACTATGACGACGACGCCCATACGTGGGCCAGAGAACTTCCGGCTGTGTGGCGTCCAGCTGCCGGGCACCTCGGCCTCTGGCGGGCTTTCTACCCTGAGTGGGACTCGCTGGACTGTGTCGCAGCACCCGGTGACCGAACTCTGAACCTTGGGGCGATGGACGGATCGATTACCGAGATCTGGCGGCAGGTTGGCAGCGGCGTGCCTACGCTGCTCGAAGTCGACGGCCTGCCCAATCCGGAGGCTGCAGATGTGGACCTCCCGCTGATGGCGTTCGTCGAGGTGTTGCTCGATGAGCTCTTCGCTGCCGGCGTGACGTTCAGGACGGCGGACTACCGCGACGACGGGTCACCGAGGGGTAGTCACTCGGGCGCTGAGCCTGGCGATAACCATGGACACCCGTTGGTTGCGATCCTTGCGACACGCAACCAGGCGGTCGACGACGCCGCAGAAGTAGTGGAGCGACTGCACGAGAAGTACGACCTCACGGAGCGAGACATCGTGAGCTCGACGGTAGACTCCTACCAAGGTCAGACGAACGGAATCACAGTCGCTATTCATCCGCTCAACGGAGCGGCCGAACTGGACTCGTTCAACTCTGCATTCGGGCGACTTGCTGTGACTTGCACCCGCGCCACCCACGGGCTCCTGATCGTGGCACGACCGGGCCTCGACGAACTGCTCGCCGAAGCGCCCGCCAGGCCTGGCACACCATTCGGCGAACCTGGAAACCGGCAATTGCCTCGCCAAACCCACCAGCGGATTCTAGCGACCTTCGCTCGCGGACGGATCGATGTGTCCGATGACGGTTAGCGTTCGCTAGCGGCTGTGGCGCGGTGACGTGTTGGACGCACCTAGTCCAATCCGCCAACGACCCTGCCGCTCGCAAAGAATTTAGTTCCACCACACACGCAAAAACATGAAGGAATTCGATGTCCCGGCTCAATGACTTGCTCAGACGGTTGACCACCAGCGACCCCGCGCTAGCTGCCGACCTCACGCGCGAGGTAGATGCCCTTGCGGACCGCCGCTCTTTCGGCCTGAACTTTGAGCGGCACGTGCCCGAGGCCGTTGAACTCCCCGGACGCAGGGTGCGCAAGGGCGACAAAGTACGGGTCTTGCCGCAACGCGGAACACATAGAATGGCGGAGAACAACCGCCTTTGGCGAGTCCTGTCTGTCAATCGAGCGGATGAGCCGACGACAACGAATCTCGCACTAATCGACGGCGAGGATACCCAGACCGTTCCACTCCACGACCTGGTTGTCGTCGCTGAGTTCCGGGATCCGATCTATCCTGGCCTTGTGTCGACGGGGAAGGTCGAACGTGGTGGCAACAAGCCCTTCCACACGGTCATCAACGCTGAGAATTTCCACGCGCTTCAGACGCTGCTCTTTACCCATCGCGGCAAGGTCGACTGCATCTACATCGACCCGCCCTATAACACTGGGGCCAAGGACTGGAAGTACAACAACGACTACGTGGAGGGTGACGACCTCTATCGTCATTCAAAGTGGCTTGCATTCATGGAGCGACGGCTACTTTTGGCCAAGGAGTTGTTGAACCCCGACGACTCTGCCCTAGTTGTCACCATTGACGAGAAGGAGTACTTGCGACTGGGGATGCTTCTAGAACAGACGTTTCCCAACGCGCGGATTCAGATGAACTCTATTGTCATCAATTCTCAGGGAACGCCCCGGTCTGATGCCCTCTCTCGAGTGGATGAGTACATCTACACCGTCCAGTTCGGCAAATCGCGCGTCAATTGGTCCACTGACGACATGCTCACTCCTGCTGACGCTGACACTGGACCACGCCACAGTCCACAAGTTTGGTATCCACTGATCAGGAGTGGGACTGATCCCTTCCGCGAGAATGCGCCCAACCAGTTCTACCCCATCTTCGTTCACCCTAATTCGCTGACCGTGTTCGCCGTGGGGGAGCCGCTGCCGCTCCATGTAGATCGCGCGACTATTGCCCCGCCCGAGCCTGGCCTGGAGGTCGTATGGCCCCTCCTTGGGACCGGTAGAGAGAGCCGTTGGCAATTAAGCCGAGATTCGCTGATCGACTACGTCGACAAGGGATATGTCAGAATCGGTCGAATCGGTCGCGGCGGAGTGCGGTCGGTTACCTATCTTCGTCGCGGCACTATCGCGCAGATCGAATCCGGAGAAATTGTCGTAACGGGGCGTGATGATCGGGGGGCGTTGAGCTTGGAGCTGGGAGACCTTCGAGCCAAGAAGCGTGCGCCAAAGACCATATGGAATCGCATCGCTCATGAGGCCGGAGAGTACGGAAGCAAACTGCTCCGAAAGATGATGCCGGACCGCAAGTTCCCGTTCCCGAAGTCTCTCTACGCCGTCGAAGACACTTTGCGATTCTTCGTGAAAGACAAACCTGAGGCTGTCGTACTCGACTTCTTCGCTGGGTCAGGGACGACCACCCATGCAGTAATGCGGCTCAATAAGCAGGACGGCGGTCGGCGTCTGTGCATATCCGTTACAAATAATGAGGTGTCAGCGGACGAGCAGAAATCATTGCGGGGTAAGGGCCTCCGACCAGGCGATCCGGAATGGGAGCATTGGGGTATCTGCGACCACATAACAAAGCCTCGTATACGAGCGGCCATCACCGGTAGTACTCCAGCGGACGAGCCGATCAAGGGCGATTACAAGTTCACAGATGTCTTTCCCATGAGTGACGGGTTCGAGGAGAACGCCGAGTTCTTCACCCTCACATACGAATCTCCGCTCCGCGTCTCCTCCAACCGCGAGTTTGTCAGGGTCGCACCGCTCCTATGGATGCGCGCAGGCTCCCAGGGCCGGCGCATCGATGACATAACTATGGGATGGGACGTCACCGAAACGTACGGTGTCATTGCGGACTTGAATCAGACGGAGGTGTTCCTCAAGGGAGTTGCATCAAACGAAGGCGTGAGGCTCGTCTACATCGTGACCGACGAGGATCGGCTTTTCGAGTCAATGGTCCGAGAGCTGCCGGAGCATATCGAGCCGGTGCGGCTCTACGAGGCGTACTTGCGCAACTTCGAGATCGAGACGGGAAGGAACTCACAGTGAAGTTCACACTTAAGGACTATCAGGACGACGCCGTCGCTGATGTACTCGCCAACCTCGAACGCGCCAAGACGGAGTATGAACGAGACGGGCGAGAATCATCGTTCTCCCTAACTGCCGCCACCGGTGCAGGCAAAACCGTGATGGCGGCAGCCGCGATTGAAGCACTCTTCTACGGAAGCGAGCGCTTCGACTTCGAGCCGGATCCCGGCGCCGTCGTAATCTGGTTTTCCGATGACCCAAACCTCAATGACCAAACCCGAATGCGCCTGATGGATGCATCCGAGAAGTTTTCGTCATCGGATCTCGTGACCATCCAGCCACCGTTCGCCAAGCCGCGTCTGGATCCGGGCAAGGTCTACTTCCTCAACACCGGCAAGCTAACGAAGAACTCTCTGCTCACACGCGGCCATGACGAGAACCCCGACGAGCAGCTCTCAGGACTGGTCGACGTTGCCACACCTGACATGCAGGGGTGGACAATTTGGGAGACCATCGCCAACACAATTGCTGACGACAATCTCACGCTCTATCTTGTCCTCGATGAAGCGCATCGTGGGTTCAATACCAGAGTGAGCGGAGACAAACCCACGATCGTTCGAAAGCTTGTCAACGGTCATGCTGGCTACCCCCCGATCCCAATCGTTTGGGGTATTTCTGCGACGATCGAACGTTTTCAAGAGGCCATGAAGGCGGCCGACGCGAGCAAAGATCGCCGTGCGTACCCTTCTGTCGCGGTCGATCCTTCCCGGGTTCAGGAGTCCGGTCTCGTAAAGGATGTCGTGGCATTGAACATTCCAAACGAAGCCGGCAACTTCGACACTACTCTCGTCCGACTTGCGGCAAGAAAGCTCGTCCAGTCCACCGAGCGGTGGGCTAGATACGGTCGATCACAAGGCGCTATCGAGGTCGTAAAGCCACTTCTCGTGTTGCAGACGCCTAACAAGCCGGAGGGCGATGACATTGGACGCGCGCTTGACGCCATCGCCCAAGAATATCCTCAGCTCAACGGCTATAACGTTCGCCATGTGTTCGGTGAACACACGACTCAGCGATTCGGTGCCTGGGAAGTCGAGTGGATCGAGCCTCAGCACGTTGAGGAGAACGACAAGGTTCGAGTTCTGATCGCGAAGGATGCGATCTCGACGGGTTGGGACTGCCCACGTGCCGAGGTAATGGTGTCGTTCCGGCCAGCCAGGGACACCACTCACATCACGCAGTTGCTCGGTCGTATGGTGCGCAGCCCACTCGCCCGGAGAGTGCCCGGCGACGAACGGCTCAATTCGGTTGATTGCATCTTGCCATTCTTCGACCGAACTACCGCCGGGCAGGTAGTCAAGTACCTTACCGGTCAGCTGGAGGAAATGCCGGGAACCGCAGGCAAGAAAATCCTGCTCGACGGACGAGAACTGCTGGCCAACCCCACCATTCCGGACAGTGTCTGGGCTGCATGGGACGAGCTGCCAACTGAAACACTTCCGAAGCGCGGTGCACGTCCGGTGAAGCGACTTATTGCCCTGGCTCAGGCCCTCGCCATGGACGGACTAAGGCCGGAAGCTCTGCGTGATGTGGAGACCGAGTTGCACGCCATCCTCGACGGCTATGCCGCACGGTACTCCAAGTTGCTCGATGAAGCCGTCGAGCAGGTCTGGCGTGTGGACGTACAAGAAATTTCCGGAAAAGTAGGCGCATCAAAACTCAGCTATCGCGAGTATTCTGAACGTGCTGACGACCGAGCGATCCGTACCGCGTTCGAGGATGCCAAGAAAGCCTTTGGCGCCGACATTGCGCAGTCATACGTCAACTACCTCGCTGGCCCTGACGACGAAGACGCAGCAGACGACGGACTGCGCGACGCTTTTGTGAAAGCGGCAGCCCTCGCAACGGTCAAGGAAGTCCGCGAAAAGGTAGATCAAGAAGCAACCGAGATCGTGGATCGTTGGTTTGCCGAGAGCCGTGTGGATCTGAAGGGACTGCGGGACGAGCGACAGCAGGAGTATGAGGACATCCGTTCGATGTCCACCGACCCGCAACGGGGGGTCCTCGGTCGACCGCGCTCCCGCATGGAGGATTACCAGGTAGTCGACGACAACGAACAACTCAGCGTCGCGCCACTGGCGAGCTTGCACCTCATGTCGGATGATGAAGGACAATTCCCACTCAGCTCGCTCAACAAGTGGGAACGCGACGTCGTCAATACGGAACTTTCTCGTCCGAATGCCGTCGGCTGGTACCGAAACCCGTCGCGTGCCGCTGTCGACTCGCTTGGCATCGCGTACCGTGACGGGAAAGGCAACTGGCGGTCAATGCACCCGGACTTCATTTTCTTCCACGACGTCAACGGTCAGATTAAGGCGTCCATCGTTGACCCCCACGGTCATCATCTTGAGGATGCGGTCACGAAACTAAGAGCGCTGGCGGAATTCGCCGAGAAGTACGGCGAGAGTTTCTACCGAATCGAGGCCATCAGCCAGCTCGACAACTCGATGCGTGTGCTTGATATGCAGGTCTCCGAAGTTCGAGATGCAGTTCGTCACGGGAACCAGTCGGCAGTTGACTTCTACTACTCAGACATTGCTGTGGAATATGACTCCTCGGACGTCACCAGCCACCGTGGTGCAATGAAACGCTGATGGGCAAAGGGACGGCCAGGTAGCCCGTGAAGGCCTACCGGAGCGACGCTGCGTTGCACAGCCGCTGGACGTCGCACATCCGGCACTTGGTGCGCTCCGGCCTCGGCTCATACTCGCGGCGCTTGAGGCTCTCGACTGTTGCGATGACACTGGCCTCCGCTTTCGCTATGGCCTGCTGATCGACGCTAATGTTCTGCCTTCGTGTCGTGCCCAGGTCATGGATGAATGCTGCTGAGACGTCGAGCCCCTCTCGCCGGCCGGCATCGGTGTAAATTTGGAGCTGCAGAGGACTGGTTTGTTCTCCCGTTGACGTCTTGTAGTCGACGATTGCAAGGCTGCCAATTTGGCCGTTGTGCTCGTCGTAGATCACGTCCGCCCTGCCGGAAATGACTACCCCGTCCAGGTAGAGTTCAAACGGGCGTTCGGTAGCCCACGTGCGCAAGAGGTCTGACTGATGATCAGTAACGTATCGATGAACCAGCTTGCGGGCCTTTTCGCGCATCTCCTTGTGACCGACCTTGTTGGCATAGGGGAGGAAGAACTCGGAGTCGAGCAATTGGTTGATCTGCATCTCCGTTGGGAGTGTTCCGGTGGCCTTCGTCCTCTCCGCGAGCACCCGCATCGTGTGGTGCACAGCGTTGCCGTAGCCGAGTTCGGCTTGGATAGTCGGCATGAAGCCAAGCTGATTCTTCAGCATGTAGCTCCGAGGGCAGGAGTCGAATGCCGCGAGCTCGCTGTACGTGATGGCGAGCTCCCCGCCGGATGTGCCAGCCTTGCCGGGGACGGAGGTTGGCACGCCCTCGTTCGTGAAGACGTGACGGGCGAAGTCGTAGTAGGGCGAGGCAGTACGATTGCGACCGCTTTTCATGCGTGCGTGGCCCGAAAGTAAGACGGCATCGCGAGCCCGCGTGATGGCGACGTAGAACAGACGTCGCTCGTCCGCATCAGTACCTTCGTACCGTCCGACGTCGAAGCGGCCACGCAGCGCAGATGGCCAGTCCTGGCTGTTGCCGTTCTTGCTCGAGGGGAAGCGGGTCTTCACCAGCGATGGGAGAAAGACCACTGGCCATTCAAGCCCCTTGGCTCCGTGGACCGTTCCGAGCGAAACGCCGTCTTTGAAGAGATCCTCCTCACCGGCGAAGTCGTCGTAGCTGCCGACCGCATAGTTCGAGAGCAGGATCGCAAAGTTCTTGTAGAACCACTCGCCTCCGCTCCTGGCACCGACCTGCTCTCCTGGGTTCTTCGTGTCCCTGCGGGCCCTCCAGCTAACGCCCTCGTAATCGGCCAGGACATTGGTGAAACGAGCAAGCGTGCCCAGTCTGTTCCTCGTAATACCGTCGCTGAGGTCCCACCCTTTCACGCCGAGCGTTTCGACGAGGATGTAAAAGTCCCCAACAAGGCTCTCGTTGAACTGGCTGGCCAGCGCTTTGGCCTTCCACGAAACCAGTAGCTCACTCAGTGCTGTGCGACTGGCCGACGTCAGGTCGAAGATATGAGTGTAGTCATTCAGGAGGCGATTCAATGTGACAGCCTGCCGAACGGCATACTGCTCGGGCGACCAGTCGACTCCGCCAATCCAAGCGTATGTCGCCGCGAACACCTCAGCCTCAGGCTGGGCGAACAGGCCCGTGCGGCCGCCCGGCTGGACGGGGATCCGGCGGGCAGCGAGGGCCTCAAGGATTGCTGGGTAGGCTGCCCTGCCCCGCACAAGGATCGCGATGTCGTTGTAAGTGACGCCCATCTCGCGGAATTCGAGGATCTGCTTGGCGATCTCCTCCGCTTCATCATTCTCAGTGCCTGGATTGCTGGTGAAGGCGACGGATGGCCCGACGCCTTCACGGAACGGCCGCATCTCCTTTTCGATTCGCCCGGGAATGCTTTTGGCGAACGCGTTGGCGAGCTCGACGACGCCAGGACAGGATCGACGGTTTGTCAGCAATCGGAACTGTTTGACGTCTGGGTACCGCTTCTCGAATGTCACAATGTTCTCGACAGCCGAGCCGCGCCACTGGTAGATGGCCTGATCGTCATCACCCACCACGACAACGTCAGCTGTGCCGTGTGGCTTCGCTAGAAGCGTGATAAGGCACTCCTGCGCAGGGTTTACGTCCTGGTACTCGTCGACTATCAGGTGCCGAAGCGACTCGGTGACCTTGGCATGGATTTCGGGGACCTTAAGAGCCTCTACTGAGCGAACGATTTGGGTACCGAAGGACATGAACTGGTAACGGTCAAGCATCGCGTAGTACTCGGCGACTGCAGCCGTGAAGTCATCTTCCGGGAGCGAGCCGATGTCGATCATCTCGTTCTCGAGTACGTCCACGCCGCGCTGGAACGTCGCGAGATTTCGGAACGTGCCGTGTGTGGCGGACAGCTTCTTGATGCCGAGCAAATAGCTTTCGCGGTACAGCAGGTTCGTCAGCTGGTTTGCGTCCAGGGGTGTGTACGTCTCGTAGCGGGGAACATAGGTCTGCAGCATTCGAAAGCAATAAGCGTGGATCGTACCGACGAACAGCCGTCCAAGCTGGTCGGTCGCCTCTGCGCCTTGGACAGCTGTCACACGTTCACGGATACGTTCTTTGAGCTCTGCAGCTGCCTTCTCGGTGAATGTAAAGGCGACGATCGACTCCGGCGGCTCGCCCTCAGCGAGCAGCGCAGCGACTCGCTGGGAAACAACCTCCGTCTTACCGGAACCTGCCGCGGCAATAATCTGAATGTGGCTTCCCCGATGAGCAACCGCATTCGCCGCGTCGCCCTCTAACTTGGGGATTCCTGAGGTCGATGGCTTGGGACGACTCGGGGCGGCGACAGGGTCGCCCACTCCTAATGGCATGGTGGACGGAGACTCAGCCGGGACCACTAAATCGCTTGCATCTGATCTGGCGGCCACTTGCTTCGGCGGGGTGACAACGGGCGAATCAGCCAACGTCGCAGATGCGGCAGCGGGCCTGACAGCGAATGGCGCGGGCGTCGGTGCCTTCTTTTCTTTGAGTACCGAGACCCATTTGAATTTCATGCGCTTCCCCTTGGCAATGCCGATAACTGCTTGGATCTACCGCGGCCACGAAGTCATCGATGACTTTCCGGCGTTGTCGGCAGCTGCAGCGTACGAACAGTCGTTGAGGAAGCTTATCTGCAATATCGACGGTCGCCCGATCTGCGACACCGTGTCCACGTCATTAGGTGGCATTCGAATTGATGCTGAATCCACTCGAGCTGCATCATACAGCCACTGTCCGACATCAAGGACAACGAGACTTAAGCTTTCGCCGCCAAGCCGCCCGAGGACCGCCGTTTCAGGTCCACGGTATGAACTAGAGCTTGTCGATCCAAGTATCTTCTTCCCGAAGGTCCCATTCCGAAGCTCCGGCGGCTCGTGGCCTGGCCACAGAGTTGTCCTTTATCCGCTTCAGAACACGATGAGCTTCCGCTGCTGTGAGCTCTCGTAGCGACGTTATGGGACGCACTAAGCAGCTTTGTACGATTTCCTGGCGGCGTTCCTGGCTGTTGATCCCGGCTGAACTGAACGCCTCGCGAATGGCAGCCACTTGGTCGTCGCGAATCGGCTGATCCACCGGATCTGTGATTCGAGGGAGCTCTTCGTCTGGTTCGAACTTGAATAGCGGGTCAGTCACAATTACGAGAATACAGGGACACAGGTGCCGGCTGGGCGGTGAGGGGTTGTGGGCGCTTTCGCCGTATCCGTAGCCCATGCCGCGACAAATGCTAGAGCCTGGTTGATGGCCTGTGTACCGCCGACAGAAATGGTCACCGTTCGCAGCGGGCCGCGAAATCCCACGGTCAGATGCCTGTTGATGTGGATGCGACAGAAGCCGTGGCACAGTAGCAATGTCTGCCGTCGTCGCTAGTATTCCCGGTATGGGGAAAATGATGACTTGCCCGACCAGACGATGGGCTACCGATTCAGACGCGTCCCTTGGGGGGGGACCCTAGGCGTAGGCCAGGACAGGGCCGGCCCGGGTATGCGCGAAGCGAGTGTGTGCTGACAGCAGCAGCGGCCGCCTTGGCTTAATAAGGCACGATCCAGCGCAACGTGCTAGCACTCTCTCCTTCGAAGGTTCTGACGCCCGCGTGACGTTAGGAATCACGGCAAGGCCGCTCGGTAGTCTGGGGTGAGGCCGAAGCGTCAGGCATCCGTAAGAGAATTTTGACTATGGTTCAACGATCAAACCGTGTGGAAAGGTAGCAATGACAAGCATCGTCACCGCCGTGGCCAACAAGACGAAGGCCATCAGCCCGCTCGCGGAGCTAATCAACAAGAAGTGCGTCGCCATCGGCGGAATTTACCGCCTGGATTACGCACAGGCCGTTGTCCTCACCGATGACTACCGGAAGCACGAAGCCGGCGGCGTGCCGCTTGGCGGCTACCTTCTCGCGGCCGCGGGGAACCAGACCAGCGAGGGTTTCGTCCTTGACGATGAAGAGCTCATTCTCCTCCGTGTGCGTGGCACGGCCCCGCTACCGAATGAGGCCGACCTGGTCCAGACCCGGCTCGCGGTCGTTAGGGATGCCACGACGAGTGGACGTTCCTTCGACGACGTCACTGACACTCTTACTCGTGACGAGCTGCAGCAGTCGGCATTCGACTGCGAAGTCATCGGGACGTTTTACGCCGTCGACCAAGGAAGCGCCACTCTCGAATTTGGAGCTGACATCGATAACGTCGTCTCCTCCGCGAAATATCAAGTCTTCCTCCCTTCGCCGGATGTCCTCTCCTGGCTCGCCTCCTATCCCGAGACCGGCGAGGACAACACTCTGCCGCTCGGCACCGTCCGATTCGCGTCTACCATGCGTCGGGCCCGGATGGCAGGGACAGCCAAGGCGGAAGTTCGCGTGCACGTCTCCGACTTCATCTCGCGCAAAACCGCGGTGTTCGGGATGACCCGTACGGGGAAGTCCAACACCATCAAGACTGTCGTGACCGCCGTCTTCCAGCACGGAGTCGCGCGGAAAGAGCGCATCGGCCAGCTCATCTTCGATCCGCAGGGCGAGTACGCAAACGTGAATGAGCAAGACGGGACTGGATTGCGCCTCCTGGGCGACACCGCTAACGAGGTACGCATCTATAAGGAGAAGCCTGACCCCGCCAAACCGGTTGAGCAGCCGCTGCGCATAAACTTTCTTGACCCTGCGAGCCTGCAGACCGTCTGGCAGATGGTCCAGCAGGAAGTCGCCGCCTCCGCCTCCGCCGGGGCCCAATACATGGCCGGATTCCGGGCAGTCAATATGGCAGAGCCAGCGGCGGGTGATATGGGGGCGCTCAACCACTTTGAAAGGAACCGACTTGCGTTTTACGCTCTTCTTCACCGGGCGGGTGTGTCGGGTCGTCTCGCGAGGGTTCGGGTGACGCTGACGAACGCACTAGTCAAGGACCTGACGGAGCCAGGTCCCCAGATCTCTGGGGTGACTGGACGAGACAAGTACGCGTGGGCTTCCACATCCGCAGCGGCCATGGAGTTGCTCGAATGGCTGCGCGCGAAGAATGAGAATGGGGCCCTCACTGATTCCTGGAAGCGAGATTTCGCTTCGGGCGAGCTGAAAGACATTCTTAAGGCCATGGAGGGACAAGCCGGCGACGCCGCCATCAAGCGGCTAAAGCCGTTTCACGACCCAGCCGCAATCGGCGAGATCGGCGAGCTCGTCTGGCTGGACATGCAAGCGGGTCGGCTCGTCATCATCGACCTCTCGCAGGGAAACGGCAGCGTAGTCAAGACCTTGTCCGAGCGCATCGTCACGACACTTCTTGATCACGCCCGAGACGAGTTCGCTGCAGGTAAGAAGCCTCGGCCCTTCCAAATCGTTGTCGAAGAAGCACACAACCTATTCGAACGCGGCAAACGGGAGACAGACTCCGACCCGTGGGTGCGGCTCTCGAAGGAGGCTGCGAAGTACAAGGTCGGCATGATGTACGCCACTCAGGAGGTGTCGAGCGTAGACCAGCGGGTTCTTTCAAACACCTCAAACTGGCTCGTGGCGCACCTGAACTCGGACAACGAAACCCGGGAGCTCTCGCATTACTACGACTTCAAGACCTGGGCCGATAGTCTGCGCCGCTGTGAAGACGTCGGATTTGTGCGGATGAAGACGTACTCCGGAAAGTACATTGTTCCGGTGCAAATTGCGAAGTTCGACCATGACATGATCAACAGGGCTCGCATGATCGCGGGCCTCATCCCGCACGTTCTTGACACTACTGAAGGCGACTAACGATGCCGTACTCGAACGAGCGCGCCTCCCGGCTCGGTCACGTCCCGACGGTCAGCAACCACGCGGTCCAGGAGGCGTTTGCCCGCTGGGAGGTGGCTCAGGCGAAACCGGAGGACAGTAACCGCGTGACATCGATGTGCGTTCCTGTCGACTCCCTCCACAGGGTCACGGCGGCCTCGGACGTCAAGTTCGCGATTACGGTAGACGGCTCGGACTCGGAGGTCGAAGTCACCAGGCAGCATCCGTCAATCAAGGTTGGGTATCTCCGCATTGCCGGTTCTTTTCTAGATCTGGACAAGATTGCCGCCGCCGGAGAGGGACCCTTCGTGAACCCGGTGAAGATTCGCGGGGCCCATTCCGAAGCTGCGTTCGACGCCGCATTGCCAGGATCCGGTCTAATCCGGCCGGGCTACAACGGGCGAGACACTTGGCGGCAGGAAATCGACCATTTCCTCCGGAACACCCGTTTTGACCAGGACTCGGACAGCACTTTGGCTGATGCCTTGCTTGCAATGCACGGCACACCGGGGGAACCAGCGAAGGATGTGGCAATTCGTACCTGTCCGACCTGTGCATTCAAGTACGCTGCCGGAACCGAGCCGCGTGTCACTACCTCCGGTGGCACATGCTCGGAGTGCAGTGGGCTCCTTTACCTAGCGGATGTCCTTCGCACCCACGATGAGTACTTACCAGAGGGCTCGAACCAGACCGCTCTGACTAGAGTCATGCTCGTCGCGGAGCGGCTGATGACACTCAGCTACTTCGAGCATTTCTACACGCAGCTCGATGCGCCAGAAGACGTTCTCCGGCGGACGATCTTCATCACCGACGGTCCGTTGGCACTGTTCGGGGTCGTTGCGCCGCTCAAGCGTCGCCTGCAGACATACAATGACGCCCTCAATAAGTGGGGCGAGACGAAGGGCATCGCTGCGCCATTGCTCGTTGGAATAGAGAAGTCGGGCCGATTTGTCGAGCATGCCGAGCTCATCGCGGACCTTATCCCGAAAGGCAGTGTTATGCGGCTCACAACAGACTATATAAATCGCATGACTGGCCGCCCGGAGGGCCATCAGTATGGTCGGGACGAGTTCTACGGACGCAGGTTCATCTTCAGAACGACATCTGGGGACCCACTGGTGATCACAGTTCCGCCCAAGGCCGGCGTTCTGCCATACGAAGGGGACGCGGCCGAAGAGTATGACAGCTATCCCACCCTTCGTGTTGTCTGCGAAGTTCTCGATGGAGTGCGGACTCGCCTTTATCCGAACGCTGTCATTCCAGTCGCCCTCGCCCACAACTCGGCGTCGCTTCCGCTCGGCGTCGGTCACTCGGTATTGAGGGCGATGGCTCAGAACGGGATTCATGTGGCGCAGGATTCCCAGATTCGGTACCGATCGCCGTTTAGGTGAACGAAGACAACTGCGCCATGCTTTGGAGTTCAAAGGTCACGCGCGCAGTTCAAAATGTCGGCGGTGGCGTCGTTCAATCGACTCCTCTACGGGCGAAACAAACTTATGGAAGGTAGGTGAGTGGTCGTGACAATCGAGATCACTCGACGTCCGACGGATTCCGCATCGCCGCCCAGCCTGCCCCCAGCCGCTACGAGCTTAATGCCGGACGGCGCACACTTCGGCGCCGCATCGTTCGCACGGAGCTTTGTTGGCGATGAACCGCGCCAACTCTTTCCGAGTGTGGATTCAATGGCCGAAGCCCAGGCGCGAATGCGGCATCAATCGCCGCTTCGATACCCGGGGGCGAAGACAGGCTTTGCCTCAGTCGTGGCGGAACTGATTGACACCGCCAGGGCCTCGAGGTCCATTCCACCAGTCGAGCTCTTCGTCGAGCCGTTCGCTGGCGGGTCCTCGACTGCGCTCCGGCTCCTTGGCAACGGGACGGTTCGGCGGGCCCTGCTCGCAGACGCAGACCCGCTTGTGGCCGCGTTCTGGCAGGTGGCCGCGAGCGACAGTGCCGAACTCATCGCGCGAATGAGAGAAGAGCACGCGACATTTATCACACCGGGGAGCTGCGCCGCTCTGGAACGGTGGGATTACTGGCGCGAATGGACAGTCCCACCAGGTATGAAGACGGGCACTGCACGGTTCGAAACGGCTATGAGGTGCCTCTTCCTCAATAGGACGACTTTTTCGGGAATCCTACACGGTGGCGCTGGTCCAATCGGCGGACGAGCCCAGAAATCGGAATATGGCATCGGCTGCCGGTTCATACCTGACGCCCTAGAGACTCGTATTGCATACGTCGGCGAACTGTACAACAAGGGACGTATCGCGGACGTCTGGTGCGGCGATTGGCGTGCGACGCTCGACCAGGTAGCGTCCACGTACAAGACCGTCCGACCTGAATCTGTACTGGTATATCTCGACCCGCCGTATCTCGAGAAATCGTCGAAGCTCTACAACGTTTCATTCGAGGACGAAGCTGACGCTTCTTGGAAAGGGCAGGGCCCCCACCTACGGTTGGCCGCATACCTCATGAGCCGGATCCCGTATCGGTGGATTCTTTCTTACGACGTGGAAACCGAACTCACAGATTCCTGCCTTCTATACGGGCGCTCAAGAATGACTCCAGATAGGAATGCCCGGCAACTCGGGGCCAAGTCCTTCGTTGTCTCGAAGAAGTTAACTACGCTGCGCTACACCGCCGCGTCTAACGGGACTCGCAATGGCTCAGAGGAACTATTGATCACAACATTTCCGAAGTCTGTTGTTGAAAAGATCAGCAGGTTGCGGCCAACTGAAGGAAGCGTTGCCGAACTGCAGACGTAGCGGACTGGCGGATCGCAGCGCATTTTCGACGCGATCCGCCAGACTTCAGCGTTCTTTCGGATAGTCTCTCCGGGAGTCGAGCATTTGTAGGGATAGGGGGGAGCGCTCCAGATGGGAAGCTATACGCCATCAGCGGACGAGTACGTTCGTCCGGTCGGAAGGGTCGAGTTGAAGCCTAAGACGTGGGTCGACAATCACTACGTTCGCGGAGCGAGTTTTCACGCGGAAAATTTCGCCGGTCTTAAGGCAGGCGATGAAATCGAGCTTGAACTAGTCCCCGAACCCGGCAATCCCTACGACCGTTGGGCGGTGGCCCTCCACCTCCAAGGCCGACGAGTAGGTTACGTTTCCGCGGAGGACTCAGGTCTGTGGCACGACGTGGTTTTCGCCTATAACCGCGCCGGATCGGCAGTTTATGCTGACGCCTTTGTCCATACGTACGACGAAGGTAAGACCGGACTGACAGTTCTTCTACCGGGGTTTCACGACGCTGAGCAATTGATGTCAGAACTGGGGCTTTTCCGAGAATGTGATGCTGTAATTGATGCCCTGCCCGAGGAGGCCCGGGATCGAATATTAGAGTCTGAACGCTTTGGCTTGAGTGCCGCAGATGTGGAGCTCCTGAGATCCAAGAAGAATCTGGCCCCAAGCTTGAATTGGCACTCGAGCCGAGGATCGCGCCATGAGGACAGATACCCAACTGCTCTTTATCGGCGGCTCATTGAACGTGATCAGATCGAGCGTGCGCGGATCTTGGAGGAAAAACAGGCGGCGCGCCAAGAGGCAAGAAAGGAACGTGAGCGGGTTAGAGAAGAGAAACGTGCGGCAAAAGCGGCGGCCGAAGAGACCTTCGCTGCACACGTATTGGTCCTCCACAAGGCTGGCGCGACAATCAGTGCAATGCGGCGTGAACTTGGATGTTCAGACTCCCGTATCAAACGTGTTCTAGAGCTGAATGGAGTGGACCGCTTGCCTCAGCAGAACCAGACATCCAAGGACGAGCGCTTGGTGCGAGCACAACGCGCACTACGGCTTCAAGAGAGCGGCTATACGCGAAATGAGATTGCGGCCAAAATGGAGTGTTCGTTTGAAACGGTCAAGGCCATGCTCAAAGACGCAAAATTCTACGCTGACCCATGGACCGACGAAGAACGCCTGTACTTGGTTCGAACCTCGAGGGATCCTTCTGTTACGATTCTTAGCTTTGAGGCTGCAGCAACTAAGTTGCAGGTGACGCCATCGAAGCTCAAGAGCGCCAGAAGAGACTTCAGCATCATCTCCAGCCTCCATCCCACTATCTTGGAATCTTAACGCAGGCGGGCTGCGGGACTGGCATGAGCACGGGACAGGACCTTCCTTCCTTCGGTACTGCGGTGCGGACGTTTTTCAGCTCGACGCCTCGACTCTAGGTATTGCCCGCAGACCACCAAAGGCTCCTGGCAATCATTGCGTCCTGACTATGTATCTCCAAACGATCGAGACTTTCATAAGGCGGGACGAACAACGTTCTTTGGCGGAGACACCGGCCCATTGGACGGCGCGCGTGTAGTGGGGTCCTAAAGAATAACCGCACTTACCGAGGCACGACCTTTCGCGAAGAAGGCTTAACCCCGGCGGACGCCCGGAACGACAGATATCGCGCATCCCAGCAACCGACCAGCCGTCCCAGTTTCTGAATCTGCGGACCCCGCATCCGTGGATAGCCACCGGACCAGGAGCCCGGCGTCGCCACTGGACCGCACGGCGGATCCGAGGGCCAGGTCCAGCTGGTCCCGAAGCAGCTGCACTGCCAGGGCACCGAGCGGCTGGGCAGGGGAGCCGTGTACGCCTCCTGCGCGTCAGCCACCCGCCTTCGTGCAGCGGCTGCAGGACCCGCCCTGAATCCGAGCAGCCAGTCAGGCCTGTGACGAACCCGGTAAGGGTTCGACTCCACGGCACCGCCCAGTATGGAACGCACCCTGAACATCTCGATGCGGATGCCCTGCGGCCTGCCCGCATCACTGTAAAGCTCATAGGCCAGCTCCTCGGCGGTCCAGCCCTGGGTGCGGGAATCCAGCAGCGATATAATTTCCGCTCGGCGCAGCGTGAGCGGCACCCGGCTGCCGTCCCGGAACACCCCGGCTGGTTTGTCCCAAAGAAGTTCCAGACGCTCTACGGACGCCACCGGCCGGCGGACGGCCTGCCTGGACGCACCCCGGACGCGTGGGGGCACCCACGGGGGTCCCGCCGTCGGACGTTCCCAAAAGAGCCTCCGCGACCCTCACTGTGCACCGCACCATGCCCAGGGTGTCCGCGCTGAGGGTGTCCCAGCGGTCCGGAGGCGTCGAGCACGCCCAGCAGCCGGCCCGTGGCCGGGTCCGTGATGGGCGGCGCCGTACAGGGCCACTTATGGTGTGTGCGGACCAGGTGCTCGGCGGAAAACAGCTGCACCGGCCGGCCGGTGACCAGGGCTTCGCTGATGGCGTTGGTGCCGCTGCCGGCCTTGGAATAGTCTGCCCCTTCGAAGAACTCAAGCCAGGTCCGCCTGTCGCAGCACCTTCGGGCTGCCCACCGCCATAGGATCTCGCCGCGGGCGTCGGTCAGCACCACCAGGTGCCGGCCGGAACCGGAATCGTCGGCCAGCAGGTCGTTGAGCGCCGGCATGACCTCCTGCAGCCGGTGCTCCCGCCGCCGCTCCAGGATGTCGGCGGCGTCGTGCAGGTGCCGCGGGCTGTGCTGGTCTGGGCCGATGCTCAGGGTCATGGAGCGGCGCCACGAGGCCGCGAGGTTGCTAGGAATCTCCGGGCGCGAACACCGGAGACGACCAGTTCGCGGGCACGCGAATAGCGAACTCGGCAGAACTGGCCTCGGGCTCTTAGACGCGGCGGCCGCTGAGGCACACGACGACCTCTGCCTGTAGTCTTTTTCCATTACCGCCAAGACCCTAGGAGGTGTGTGTGGTTCACGCGGAGAACGGGACATTAGCAGGTGTTCTGGAAGGCAAGAAGCAGTATCAGGTTCCCCTCTACCAACGCGTTTACTCATGGGGCAAGAAGCAGCTTGACCAGCTGTGGTCGGACGTAGTCGAACTTGAGCGCACTCTTGGCGACGATCCGAAGGCCTCGCACTTCATCGGCTCCCTCGTACTGGCGAGCAGCCCTGACTTCGGCGCAATTGGCGTTAATAAGTTCCTCGTTGTCGACGGCCAGCAGCGCCTGACCACGCTTACACTCCTTCTGGCTGCGCTCCGCGACCACCTGATTGAGACCGGGGATGCAGTCCGGGCGAGCGGCATCGAAGCGCAATACCTGATCAACGTCTACGACAACGGCAAGCCAATTAAAGTCATGCCGACTCAGACAGATCGGCCGGCCTACATGGCGGTGCTCAACCGTGCGCCGCAGGCAGGCGGGGAGGATGCTGTCGGCGACGCCTACCGATTCTTCCGCTCGAAGATCGCCGCGGCAGACGACCCCGACGACCCACATGACCTGGAACTGCTCGAGGCCGCCGTCGTAGGCGGTCTGGCGCTCGTCGTCGTCACGGCCGAACCGTCAGACAACGCGCACCGCATCTTCGAGTCACTGAACAACACCGGCCTTCGCCTGACACAAAGCGATCTGCTCAAGAACTATCTGTTCATGCGGCTCGGGGACCGTGCAGAGACGGTCTACGACAACATCTGGCTACCGCTGGAGAAGAAGCTCGACTCTGAGAACCTCGAGTTGTTGTTCTGGCTGGAACTCGCGCAGCGCGACGAACGGGCGAAACAGTCGGATACCTACGTCGGACAGCATAAACGGCTTGAAAAGCTCAAGACCATCGACGAGGTAGAGGCCGAGATAATCCGTATCGCTGAGCTGGGTGACGTGCTCGCGACAATTCTTAAGCCTGCGGAGGAGAAACACACCGAGATACGCCGTCGCCTCACCAGGATCAAGGCCTGGGGCTCTACAACCGCATATCCAGTGGTGATGCAAATACTCGCCCGACGCGCTGCCGGCACCGCTGCTAACGATGAAGTCGTGCGCGCCCTGACGTACCTGGAGTCCTACTTCGTGCGGCGCGTGGTGATCGGGCGCGCCACCGCGAACCTGAACCGAACACTGCTCCAGGCTGTAGCTGCGATCAGTGATGCCGACCACATCGACGTCGCGCTGGCTCTACGCGACTACCTGTCCCAGGGCCGGAAGTACTTTGCAACCGATCAGCAGGTCCGAGAGGCAGTTCAGACCGTTGCTTTCTACTGGCAGGGCCGCGGAACTCAGAAGACGCTCATCCTGCAGTGGCTCGAAGAGGCCTACCGCCCGAAGGAGATCCTGGACCTCGACCCACGGCACCTGACTATCGAGCATGTTTTACCCCAAACGATGACTGAGTCCGTACGGGAAGCGTTCGCAAAAGATTTCGACGCAGACGCGGACATCGATTACGAGCATGAGCGCGTCGTACACACGCTCGGCAATCTGACTCTCAGCGGGTACAACAGCGAGCTCAGCAACAGGCCATTCCACGAGAAGCGGGAGTTGCTGGCCAAGAGCGGCGTTTCGATGAATCAAGCGATTGCCGACCACACCACCTGGGGTGCCGACGAGATTAACGCGCGTAGCGCTGAACTGGCAGAGAAGATTATCGATTTGTGGCCTGGCCCCGACGAAAGCACTATTGCTGTGGGCGAGGAGCCGTCAGCTCTGCGCAGCCAAATTGCCGCGGTCGTGGCCGAGATCCCGGCGGGCCGATGGAGCTCCTATGGGGATGTCGCCATTGTGGCGAACACATGGCCACAGCCACTGGCTAGCATGCTCGCGAACTATCCGATAGCGAACGCCTGGCGAGTACTGCAAAGTGGCGGAACCATCTCGCCAGGTTTCCGCTGGCTCGAGCCCGGCCGCAATGATGACCCACGGGCGGTCCTCGAGGAGGAAGGAATTAGATTCGATGCTGAAGGACGCGCGGATCGCGACCAATTTATTGGTGCAGAGGAGCTTGCTGAAGCCGCGGGTCTGGACGTCGACGAGAATGTGATCGCCGCACGACGCAACAGGGTGAGCGGTCATGCTCGGGCCGGAAACAACGTGGACCTGAAGAACGCCCAGCTGGACTTCTTCGAGCGCGTACGCAACTACGGGCTTACACATGCTACGAACATCGGAACGTGGCGTAAACCATCGCCACAAAACTGGTATGACGTGAGCCTCGGAGATTCTCGTGCAGTGATCTCGCTTTCGGTTAACTCCCAGAGCAAGCTCGTCACAGCGCAGTTCTGGATCAATTACGACAAAGGTCTCTACGCGAAGTTGCTTGCCCAGCGCCCTGCCATCGAGGCTGACCTGGCGTTTGAGGTGGAGTGGGACGACAAGCCCGACCGGAAGGCCTCCAAGCTTGTCAGCAGACGGCCCGGCGACTTCCTTGAGGAAGCCCAGTCCCAGGAACTTGTGGAATGGCTCGTGACTAGGGCCGATACGTTTGCGCGAGTCTTGTCGAAGTACCTGCAAGACAGAGGTCCGAATGGCACTTTGGGAGATCAACCTGTTTTGGAGTGGGGCCCGGACTAAACGCCGCCGGTCGGAAACTGCGGATGACGTGGCCAGCCAGACTCTGACCACAGGCTGTCGTCAAGGCCGAGGCGGCAGTATTGGCCGCCGGAGTTCCCTATACGAGGCCCTACCCAGCGGGAGGCAGGCTCCTGCTTCGATAGTCGAACTTGTTGCCAGTAAGCAAAAGTGATTATCGCTGCTGCAGCAATTCCAGAAATCTTTCGCGCGCTTCGTAGTAATCTTCAATCATATTTGTGAATACGTCATCGACCTCAAAGCCTGACGCAATCCACGTCTTTCTTTCACGAAGGCCGAACAGATGCCTTTCGCCCGTTCCGACTTTGACGTTGCGAATCTGGTTGACGTCTGGAAGGCGCATAGTCTCAACCTGCCCAGATCCACTGACGTCTTTTTCCCATGTGCTAACAGAGAACTCGCCCTTTACTTCGGGACCATATCTGTTATTGATATAGGCCATTGCGAGGTCATGGGCGATTTGATCCTTGGTTGTCAACGAAATGTTCCTTCATAGCAGCAGTAGTTCCGTCCACAAGCGTCTGCGTATGATCACGCTCTAATGCTTGTGCTGATGGTATAGCAGGAATTCGGGGCCGTCGCCCAGTCCGCTGAGGTCATTCTCTTGCAGAGCAGGTCTACTGATGCAGGCAGCCGTAGGTATTCTTCGACTTCCAGCGAGGGAATGTTCGCTCGCGCTACCCCAGGTCCAGACTCCCTAACGACTAGTGGGTGTCCGTGACCTTGGAGAATATTCAGGAAGACCCGCAATGAAGGCAGCACGTTTCCACGTCCGCAAGGACATCCGCATCGAGGACACCCCCGAGCCGGAACTCCGTGCCGGGGCGGTGAAGATCGACGTGGCCTGGTGCGGCATCTGCGGTGCTGACCTGCACGAGTGCTTGGAAGGGCCCATCTTCTGCCCTCCTCCCGGCCATCCGTACCCACTCGCACGAGGAATCCCCGTGGCCCTGGCACGAATTCTCCGGAACTGTCTCTGACGTAGGCGAAGGCGTGGCGGGCTTGGCCAAAGAGGACAACGTCGTTGTCGAACCCTATTTTATGGACGGCCACTGCGACATATGCCGGGCGGGCAGCTACCACCTGTGCCGGCAGATGGGCTTCATCGGGCTGCCCGGCGGCGGGGAAGGGCTGAGCGAGAAGATCGTGATGGACGGGCGGTGGGTGCTCCCCATCGGGGACATTCCGCTGGACGAGGCGGCGCTGATCGAGCCGCTGTCCGTGGCCCATCATGCGGTGGCGTCCAGCGGCGTAAAGGCGGGCGGCACGGCGCTGATAGGCGGATTGGGCCGATCGGGCTCCTGACGCCTCGGTCCTGAAGGGCATGGGCGACAGCGGACGCAACGGCGTGTTCTTTTAATACGCCTCGAACGCAGCGAGGCCGCGCCGCCAGGCTCCGAACCCGAGACATAGTGAAACGCTATCGAAACCTGCGTCCAATGCCGGGGGCGCTGGGTACAGTTGCGGGCATGGGGATATCAGGTTTATTGGAGGACCGATTTGTCGGCGATATTGAAGGCAGGTTTTTCATTCCGGCGTACCAGCGTGGGTACCGCTGGGGCGTAGAGGAAGTCAAACGCCTTCTCGAAGATATTGCGGAGAGCCGTCATCAATCGACGTACTACCTGCAACCGATTGTCGTGAAGCCCATGGCCGATGGTCAGTGGGAGCTCGTAGACGGCCAACAGAGACTTACTACTTTGTTCCTCATTTTGCAGGACATCCGCCGGTCGTTGCCGTCGGCGAAGGTTCAATTCGAGCTCGAATATGAGACGCGAGGAGGGAGCGAGGAGTATTTGAAGGAACCTGACGAGGCGGGCAGCACTCGCAACATCGACTTCTTTCACATCCACAAGGCAGCTTCTACGATCAGATCGTGGTTCGAATCTCTGGGGTCCGGCGAAACTCAGGCGGCAATCGACTTCTACACCGATTTGTCGCGTCGCGTGAAGGTGATCTGGTACGAGGCGCCGGTTGGGATGGATTCGACCGACCTGTTTACGCGTCTCAATATTGGTCGCATTCCGTTGACGGACGCGGAGCTGGTGAAGGCGCTTCTGCTGACCCGCGCTCGAGGGCATGTGGACGAGCCGGATCGGTCACAGGAAACCGCCGCGCAGTGGGACATCCTTGAACGCGACCTTCGTGCGCCCGAGCTGTGGGCATTTGTGACAGGACATGCAAACAGCCATTCGAACCATATAGCTCTGCTGCTCGACAATCTTGCAGGTGCATCGACCGGACACGAAACAACGACCTTCAAGACGTTTGATTCGCTACGTGCCGAGATCGATTCTGACTACAAGATCTTTTGGAACAAAGTCCTCGACCTCCACTCCCTGATTGTGGGCTGGTATGAGGACCGAGACCTATTCCACAAGGTCGGATACCTGGTCGCAACTGGGACTCCTTTTGGCAAGCTCGTCGCTGTCGCAGCGGGCAGAACCAAGAGCAGCTTTGAAGCGTCGCTCGACGACATGATCAAGACGAAATTGGACCTGACAGATACAGCACTATCCGGGCTCTCCTACGAAAGTCCGGCAGGACGGGAGAGGGCGACCCAAGCACTGCTTTTGATGAACGTCGAAACAATCCGCAAGATGCAACATTCCTCGGAGCGCTATTCGTTTCGTGCGCACGCAGCGGGGGCATGGTCGCTGGAGCATATTCACGCTCAGAATGCCGAAGCACTCAATACGGCCGAGCAGTGGACGAGCTGGCTCCGCCTACATCGTGACGCATTAGTCGGCCTGCCGATCGACGAGGAGCGTCGTCACGACATGATCCGCCGGATCGACGACGCGCTCCCTACCATCAGCCGGCATACGTTCCCTGAGCTGCAGCGCGAGGTCAACGCGATCTTTTCTTCCGGTGACGAGGGTGCGGAGGGTGACGTCCACGTCATTGACAACCTTGCACTTCTCGATGGCAGAGACAACAGCGCATTGAGCAACGCGGTCTTTGAAGTAAAAAGGCTTGAAATACTTCGAAGGGACCGCGTCGGCTCGTACATACCCGTGTGTACACGGAATGTGTTCCTGAAGTACTACACGGAGGAGGGTACCCAGCAAATCCACTTTTGGAGCGCAGCGGATCGCCGCGCGTACTTGGACGCGTTCCGCAGTGAAATCGGCCGGTACTTGATGGAAGAAGTGAGTGAAGCATGAATACGCCAAGCCGTTTGATGACGTTCGCCGGCCTTTTCGCTTCCAATGATGAGGAACAAATTAGGGCGATCCAAATACCCCTGATTCAGCGGGATTACGCGCAGGGCCGTGAAGATGACGTTATCGAAGAGATTCGAAACAACTTCATCGACGTTCTTCACGGGGCCGTCTCCGGAGAGAATCCGGCTCCGGTCCACCTCGACTTCGTTTACGGTGAAGTGAAGTCTCGTGTGCTGGAGCCTCTCGATGGTCAGCAGCGGCTCACGATTTTATTCCTGTTGCACTGGTATCTGGCGTCGCGAGCGGGAGAGCTTCACTCTCCTCAGCCATGGGCGCAGTTCACATACACCACTCGACCGAGCGCACGACTATTCTGCGAACGCCTTGCAGTGTCCCCGCTGCCAAGCGCAACTGACCAGCCGTCGGCATGGGTCATTGATCAGCCGTGGTACCTCTTCGTTTGGCGCCATGATCCGACAATCCAGTCCATGCTTGTGGTGCTCGACGCAATTCACATGCGATTCCGGACCACGGACGCCAAGACGGCCTGGGTGCGACTCGTAGATCCGATCAAGCCGGCGGTTTCCTTCCTCCTGCTCGCACCGTCTGATATGGGCTCGGCTGCGGACCTCTACATCAAGATGAACTCACGGGGTAAGCCGTTGACGGAATTCGAAAATTTCAAAGCGCATTTTGAGAAGTCAATCGGATCAACTCGGAGGGCTAAAGAGTTTGCCCAAAGGGTTGACGGGGCGTGGTCGGACTTACTCTGGGGATTCCGCGGCGAAGACGACTTGGTCGACGACGAATTCATATGCTACATCGGCTTCATCACTGAGTTGTGCGAGTGGGGCGATCCAGAAGCTGACGTTCGTGAGCGTCGGGAACTTCTCAGCCGGAGCACTGAGCGGGTCTTCGGGGAGGCGAATGCCAGACGATCTGAGTCATTGGACTTCCTGTTTAAGGCATTCGACGTGTGGGTGGGCCGAGACATCGCCGGCCTGTTTACCGGGCTCTTCAGGGGCACGGCGGAGCAGGATGGGGATGAAGCCGATCGAATTGTATTGTTCTTCCGGGACCAGCGGATCAATCTGTTCGACGTTTGCTGCCGGACGTTTGGTGAAACAAGCGGGAGAACACGGATCTTCACGTTCGGTCAGAGCCTCCTGCTATTCGCCGTACTTCTTCACCTTATGCATGAGACAGACACACTTCACGCCCGGATCCGTTCCCTGCGTAACCTCATAGAAGCTTCCACGAATGAACTGCGTGTGGACCGGATGCCCAGATTGCTCCGGGACGTTGAAAAACTTGTACTTGACGGCGCTCTCAGCGACCTCGAAAGCTTCAACAAGCAGCAGGTTGGAGAGGAGTTGCTGAAACGAGAGTTCATGGCCGCAAATCCTGAGCTCACCCAGTCGCTTCATCGTTTGGAAGACAGTCACCTCCTGCGCGGATCGATAGGCGCCTTCTGTTTAGATCCGGACAAGTTCGGTGCTAGAACCGACGCGTTCCTTCGGTTGGCGGCAGAGCCCGGGACCTGGTCCGAGGTCACCGGGGCGCTGCTAGCGGCCGGCGAGTATCAACGAACAACCAAAAACAATAGAAGCTTTCAATTCGGAACCGGGTTCAAGCGGTACGAGAATGCCTGGCGAGAACTGTTGACGGGTGCAGATCGTGAGGCGCTTTCGGAGACGCGATCCGCTTTGGCCAAGCTCTTGGACGCCATCAGCTGTTGCGACGAATTGGAGCCGACGCTGGTTGCCCTGCAATCGGAGTGGCTCGCCCAGCGTGAATCGGAGCTCTCTTTCGATTGGCGATACTACTTAGTGAAATACTCGGCCATGCGTGAGGGCGGCTCTGGAATCTACTACTCAGAAGGCGGGGCGCTGGGCTACTCAATATGTATGCTCCGGGGCGGTACCAGCACGCTCAATAGTAGGTACCGGGATCCATATCTCCTTGCAATTTGGCGTAATCTTGATAACCCCGACGACGTCGACGACCCCTGGTTCACTGGGCATGAAGCTACTCCGCGGCGGTTGAAGCTTACGCGCAGCGGTGTCGGGATCCGCTCAGTTTCGCAAGGATTGGAGCTGTCCGGACCTGCGGTGGACGATATCGCGGAAGTCTACGATTCGCTCCGGCGCGAGCTCGGTGCCTCCGAGAACGGCATCATTGAGATCAAACAGGTGGACGGAATCGACGCGGTTGACCGGATCGCGCTCGGAACAGACGTTCTGCGGCGGCTTCTTGACGCGGGACTCTGATCGACAGGTCCACCGCGCTTTTGAGTCGCGACTCGATGTGTGGCTTGGCCCTGAACCAGCTGGCGCGCGGGAACTTCTGCACCTACCTGGGCTCGGCGCCGTAGTCCCCGGCCATGAACATAAACTGCTAGCAGCGGCCGACGTCTCGTTGCCCTCGACGCGCTACCGGCTTTAGCCTAATCTGCGGCACCGACCTGCACGAGTACCTGGAAGGGCCCATCTTCTGCCTCGGCCCGGCCATCCCCACCCGCTCGCACGAGGAATCCCCGCGGCCTGGGGAACGAATTCTACGGGACTCTCTCTGAAGTGGGCGAAGGGGTGACGGGCCTGGCGAAGGGGGACACCGTCGTCGTCGAGCCCTATTTTGTGGACTGCGACTGCGACATGTGCCAGGCGGACAACTACCACCTGTGCCGGCAGATGGGCTTCATCGGGCTGCCTGGCGGCGGGGGAGGGCTGAGCGGGAAGATCGTTGTGGACGCGCGGTGGGTGCACCCCATCGGCGACATCCCGCTGGACGAGGCGGCGCTGATTGAGCCGCTGCTGTCCGTAGCCCACGACGCGGTGGATATGTTCCTATAGACAACAGAGTGTCGGAAATTGTTCTCAGTGGTCTGCAGGGGAAGATGGCTGTATGGAAATTGCCGATCACACGACGACATCGATCTCCTCAAGATTCTCACCCCGTTGAGTCTGAGATGATCTGGGCAACCGCAGAAGCGGTCCGATCACCATCAAATCCCCGAGCGTCAACCAAACTCGGGGCAGATCCCTACGAGGGAGGGTCCGCGTCTGATGTCGATGGATGACCTGGTCTATCGGGGCCTGAAATCTGGGCTTGCTTGGCTGAAAGAGATCGGAGCTCAGCGGGTCCTCGTTCGAGGTGAAGTAACGAGGCTGGACGTCGAAGAGTTGGAAGCGCTCTACGCCGACGTCCGTCAGCTCCCGCCCGGATATCCCGGCGGCAATCTCTTCAACGGTGTGTACGGGGTCTACCGCAAGGGTCGATGGGAGGCCCTCGTCATCCGTGGAGAGGGCCAAGAAAGGCCAAATGCAACCGCCCGCCATCGATTCACTGCGGACGGAGGGATGCGTCACCTCGCGGAGGCTCGAGAGGACCTGGTTGAGCAGTGGGAAGACGGTCTGCCCTTCATCGGCACAAGTTCATTTGCGCCCGAGGATGTCGTGAAGGTGCTCGGGTCCGATCGCATTGGTCGTGTGCGGCGGGTTACTCGCACGCGCGCTGGCTACGTGATTGAAGTGAGTGTCGACGGGGAGCTTCAGCACGTCGCGCCAGAGTCCCTCCAGAAGGTGGATGGAGACCCACGCGATCCAGCCTTCTGGGTAACCTCGGCACCCGCTTCGGCACGGGAGATCGCAATGACTCTGACGTGTACGAAGTTGCGCGAGCCTCTCTCGAACACCCTGTACTCCTACCGAGCGACAAAAACGGTCTTTCGTGCCTACCAGTTCATCCCTGCGCTCAAGATCCTTAACTCTCCGACCGGGCGGCTACTTCTGGCGGACGAGGTGGGTCTCGGAAAGACGATAGAGGCGGGACTGGTATGGAGCGAGCTGGAGCAGAGGTCACCGCTTCGTCGCACACTTGTGGTCACGCCTTCCTCCTTGACGCACAAATGGCGCATGAGATGAGCCGGCGTTTCGACCGTGACCTCGAGGTTATCAAGCCTGGCAAGCTGGCTGACCTCGCCGAAGATCTCCTCGCCGGCCGAGACCCGGACATCCACGCGATCATCTCGGTGGAGTCCCTCCGCAGTGCGAGTGACGTGCTGGAGCAGCTGACCCGGATCCGACCGAGATTTGATCTGGTCATCGTCGACGAGGCCCATGTTTTGCGCAATACCGGCACGAGGTCGAACCTGCTAGGCGGGTTGCTGTCCGATTGGGCCGATCACTTGTTGTTCCTGTCGGCCACCCCCATCAATCTGCGCTCTGACGACCTGTACAACCTGCTGACTCTGCTCGACGACGGCATGTACCAGGACTCCCAAATCTTCCATATGCAGCTCGAGCCGAATCAGCACCTCAACGCGATCGAACGCGGCATCTCTCACGGCTCCTCCGGCTCAGCACTGCGACACCACCTGCGGTCGATTAAGACACTGCCCTTCGGCCGCGCCGTCTCGAGCCGCCCGGACTACCTGCGTCTAGAGGAGCTTCTTGACACCGATGCACCTCTGGTAGCCGGCCAACGGGCCGAAGTTAAACGTCTTGTTTCCGAGCTGAACACCTTGAGTGGTGTGCTCTCAAGGACCCGGAAGGTGGATGTTCCTGACGCCAAGGCAGTGCGCGAACCCCATCAGGTAGTCGTGAACTGGTCGCCGGATGAGAAGGGCTTTTACGACCGCGTCGTCGACCACTTCATGTCTCGGGCTCGTGCGCACGGAACGCCGCCCGGCTTCGCCATGCAGATGCCGCTGCGCCAAGTCGCGAGCTGCCTGCCCGCCATGCAGAAGCGGCTCTCTGCCAATGCAGACCAGTTCGCGCGCTCTGTGGAGGATTATGACGAGGAGTACGGCGAAGAGGACTTGGCGGAAATGCGCGAGGACTGGACATCTCTCGCATGGCACGGCGAGGACTCGAAGTTTGAAGCCCTGCTCGAGCGGCTCACGCACTTGCATGAACAAGGCCTGCGTCAGGCACTGATCTTCTCCACCTTTCGCGGGACCATCGCGTACTTGGCAGAACGCCTGAGTTCAGACTTCCGGGTCGAGCAGCTCCACGGCGGTATCCACATGGTGGATCGCCAGCCCATCATCGATGCCTTTCGGGATGGGAAATTCGACCTCCTCATTGCGAGCGAGGTGGCATCGGAAGGCCTGGACTTCGAGTTCTGCAACGTACTAGTAAACTACGACCTGCCCTGGAACCCCATGCGAGTCGAGCAGCGAATCGGTCGTTTGGACCGATTCGGTCAAAAGCACGAGAAGGTCCTTATCCTCAACATGCACGTGCCAGGGACGATCGAGTCCGACATCTTGGAACGCCTATACAACCGAATTGGCGTATTTCAGAACTCCATTGGGGACCTCGAGCCCATCCTCAGGGACGACTTCCGTGACCTAGCTAACCAAATCCTTGATCCACGGCTGGACGACTCCCAGCGAAGGCAGCGAGCGGAAGAAATCGCAACAGCCATCGAGACGAGGGCGGCGAACCTTCGGCGACTGAATGAGGAGCGCGCCACTCTGTCCACGATTGATGAGATGCAGGTGGAAGGCCTCGCAGAATCAGGGCCAGCGGACGGCAGGTACGTCGGAACAACAGAGGTGCGCCCCCTCATTGAACACCTACTGCGAGCCACTGGAGGCGAGCTCGAGAATTCGAAGCACCCCGGCATCCTGCTATTACGGGGAAGTAAAAAGCTCTCCGACCTCATCTATCGCTTTCGAGGCACTCAGGGAGCGAGCCGTCGTTCAGCGGTACTGTTTCAAGGCCGTATTAGCAACGGAGAACCAATCGAAGTGACCTTCGACGCCGACCTGGCAAGCACGCGAGACGTGGAACTCCTATCTCTCCGACATCCCATCGTGGACGTGGCAGTTCACCAATTGGAAAACGACAAGCTCGGGCTGCATCGTTATGGCATAGGCAGGCTTGCAACGCTGCCGTCCGGCACCCGCTATGCCGTCACGGTGGACTTGGTTTCGTCGACCGGAGTGAGGCCGACCAAGGAACTGTGGTCAACTGCGATCGATATCCAGACCGGGGCCGTTGCGCCAGACATCGGCGTTCAGTTGCTGGAGGCCGTGGCGAGCGGATCACTGGAGGAAGCTGCTGGAGCCACTCCAACGCCAATGGAGCCCTTCCTGGCATCGCTGAAGGAGGTCAGCTGGGCCCGGCACCGTGAGGAAGAGTCACGCAGACGCTTGGACAATGAGGCGTTGGTAAGGGCCCGCCTCGACGCGCGCAAGGCGAGTCTTCAGGTCAAGATCCTTAAAGCGAGAGCCACGTTGGACGTCGTTATGGAGCGGGAACGCGATCCGCGAGTCATCCGGATGGCAGAAGGTCGCATCCGCAACCTCGGCCAAGACCTTGAGCAGCTTGAGGCCGAGCTGGAAAAGCATCGGGCCTTCTCGATGAGCCGCAGGACGGTCGCAGTGATTGAGCTCGTCGGTCCCGCTATTTGACGTCCCACCAGAGGCGTTCCATTGGCTGCCAGTCCGGTTCCTTGACAGGAAGGGCGAGGCGGGCGAAACCCGCCGTGAGCACAGGCCAGCGTGTGACTCGGAATGACTGACTCGTTCCCTGTCCGTCGGTGATGTTGACGCGCCCCTCGGTGGACAGGTCGAAGCGGACAGCACCATAGCCGAAGGCAACCTTTAATCCGGGCACATCGGTCTCCTTATGCCGCAGATCGACCGGTGTTCCGTCCATCGCATAAACAGCGAGGCGGCCGTAGCCGGTTGATGGCAATGATCGAGCTGAATCGCGATTGACCGCGGTGGCGCCGTTTGGCCACTCGTACCTGAGCCGGTCCCGGCTCAGTGCTTGCCACCATTCGTAGAGCTTCGTGTGTGCTCGGTAGAGCGGAACCCGGGTCAGGTCCCCGCCTGCCGCCGAGAACTCGAGCACGAAGTCGAAGGCGGGACGATGCAGATTGACCTGGTCGTAGGAAGTGTTCTCGGCAAGCCCCGCAACGATCGCCTCCCGGGCACCGTTCCTGCCGGGGAAGGTGTGGATCTTGGCGGTGGGTAGCTTCCTGCTAAGGAATTTCTCCACTGCGGAGGCGCGGCTCATGCCCCCGGCAAGGAGAACGTGATGAACGTTTGAGGTGAGGCTCTCTTCCGACATCTGGCGCAGGGCAGATGTGACCGCACCTTCGGAACGGGTCAGGTATGATCCGCGCAGAGTCGAGAGGATCAGGGACCAGGCGCGTTCCAGTTGCGGAAGCATGGCGTCCTCCAGCTGCTCGCGGGTGTAGTGGAGGCTGGGCAGGTTGCCGGCCTGATAGCCGACGTGCACCTGAGTCTCGTGGTGTGTCGAGAGGTCAACCTTCGCCTCAGCTGCTGCGCGAATCAGATAAGCCCTCGCGAGATCAGCGTCGGGCAATGCCTCGAGCTCGATCCCTTGGTCGCGGAGAGCAATCTCCAGGTCAGCGACGATCGTTCCATCGAGCACGTCACCGGCCTCGTTGAGGCCGTCTGAGGCGAGGACGTAGATTTCGGGATCCCTGAGCGGGCCGGTCGTGACGTCAAGGACGGCGACGTCGAGCGTGCCTCCGCCCATGTCGAACACGAGCACGCGCTCTTCGTCGAAGTACTCCCGCTGTTGCGTCCGCTGGCCGATCCAGTTCAGTCCAGCGGCGATCGGCTCATCGATCAGAGTCGAGGGGCCGACGTTGAAGCCCGCCATCTCGGCGAGGCCGAGCAACCGTTCACGCTGCTCCGCGTCCCACATTGCAGGGCAGCCGAGTCGCGTGACTCCTTTATCGGAGATAGGGAGCCGATCAGCGCGGGCACGGTTCGCGATCTCGCGAAGGACCGCGCCGATGACCTCGTCGGCGTCGCGTTCGACGGAACCGTCGGCGCTTCGCGCGACTACCGCGCGTCCGGTGATGCAGCGCTTGACCGAAGTGATCAGAGCGGCGGGATTGTGAGTCAGTGCTTCCTCGCCCACCACCAAGGCGGCACCGCTGACCGCAGCAGCGGACGGCATCCACGATTCGGCATGACCGATTGGGACCACCGTCGGCCTGCCCGCCGGCAGGCTCTCCGCGATCAGCGTCGTGCTCGTGCCAAAGTCGACACCCAGAAACTGCTCTCGAGCCATTCCAACTCCTAATGAGTTCGTTCAGCGAGCGCGCGCACGAGAACAATCTCATCGGCCCCCTCGCCCCATGTATATCCGATGCCCGTGACAATTACTGGTGTGTCCGGCAGTGGCGGCTCCCCTATGACATCGTGACGCTGTGGGTCATAGGGCTCCGTCCGGCCTTGGACACCCGACGGAATCAGTCCCTCACGGGCTGCCATCCGCCTGACCCGCTCTCGGACGCGCTGAGCGGACTGACTGTCGGCAGCGTCGTCGACGTACGCGCAGAGCTCCGCAAAGGCGCGCATGACATCGATCCGGATCTGGCGCGACTGAGATTCGCGAAGCTCGTTGGTGCTCGCGGCGGCCTCGCCAAGTCGTGCCTCCATGCGGTACAGCCGGTCATCACTTAACCGCACGGCTTCCTGGGCCTTGCCGAGCAGCTCCGTCTTTTCCCTCACCTGGCGAGTGAGGGTCTCTACTTGGTGAGCAAGCTCGGATATCTGTGTCTCATTCCTGAGGCGCACAAGCCAGGCCCGGCCGATGTTGTCATCCAGCAGGACTCGGTCGAATGCTCGGTCAACGTCACTTTCATCCATGAGGCGAGCAAGTGCAGTGGGGGCGGCGAGCGACGTCAGCAGCTGACGCCTCGTGGTGGCTGACGTGAGCCTCTTGACCACCAAGGGCTTGACTATGGCGGACGCTATGGCATCGCTCTCGAGCGCGCTGGCCAGGGGCGTGGTGGCGACCGCAGCTAGATCGTCAAACTCCACGCCCCGCCACCACATGTCGTCGGCGAGATCTGCTGGATGATTGCGCCAGATCCACCCCAGCACACGTGCTCTCGAGCCGGTCGCATCCAGCGGAACGGAGGTGAGCCGCCGGGCCACCGCCGACTTGTCCTGGAGCGAGAGATTCTTCCAAGAGCCCTGATCCATCGCGCCTATGACGGTCGCCAGAACCTCAGCGACCCACTCACCCTTCTTGGCAGCATCTTTCGGCGATTCCATCTCGCGGGTGGCACGAAGGACAGTGTTCAGGCTGAGGAGACCAACCGAGGGCGAGTTCAACAGCCTCCGAATCAGGAAGTCCTTGGCGTGCCGCAGCTCCTGCGCTCTGGCATTCGCCGGCTCAAGACCGCGCAACTCGGCGTCTGCCGCATCTATTAGAGCGGCCGCAGCTTCGGGTCCCGCCAATTGCACCGCATCAATTGCCTTGATCGTCTTGCTGTCCCTCGGCAGGGCCTGCAGGATCAATGCAGCTTGACCGAGCGCCGGAACGGCCGCTTGAAGCGCATCGTCGGACAGCGAGTCCACAGCGAGCCCAGCCGCCAAAGGGTTCCGCAGGGCACTGCCCAGTAGCTCAGCCCAGTTCTCAGGCCGTTGGCCTGAGACCGAAGTGGCTTGGACGAGTTCGACAGCCGGGTGAATTTGCCCGCCCTCAGCATTTTGTGCCCTGTCTCGGCCCTCGTTCCGGTTTCCTGAATCCATTGGCCTGTCGACAGCGCCATCGGCGACCTGGGGAGCAACGTCACCGCCTTGCTCTGCATTTCCGGCATCGAGCCCCACCGTCACGGTGTTGTCCTTCATGGCTGTCAATCCGCGGATGTGGACGCCTAAGTCAGCCGAGATTGCATCGAGCGGAGCCTCCCCAGCCCAGATGTACTTGAGGCTCGCACCCTTACCCGATGCCTTGACATTCTCGTTCGCCTCGAAAATCGGGCGAGCTCGCTTCCACAGGGCGCTGACATCCCCAGTGAAGACCTCCGCGACAATCCCCATTAGGTCTTTACTCGACGCCGGCTTCGATGAGTCGAGAAGGGCGAACGCAAAAGCCTGTTCAGGCGATGAGCGCACGAGCTCTGAGGTGCCAACCGGGTCGACGTAATTTCGATGTCGTAGCCCACCAGCCGCGGTGGCAAAACGTTTGTGGTCCCCATCAACACCGAGTCTGACATCATCGGTTGATCCGTCATTCCAAAGAACAGTGAACTCAGCACCTCTGCGGTCGACGAGGAGCCCCTCTCGAAGGACTATCCGAGATTTCCTATTGAGGTCTATGACCACCTGAGGCGCTTTCACCCGCGTATTCTATCCACAGCACCGGATTTTCTCGTCGCGGATCGCGCGCTGTAATCATTGGCCTGACCCGCGTCGGCATAGCCTGATCATCGGACGTCCCGCCGGGTACGGGAGCTCACCGGCGGGACGGGATTGTCGGTGCCTTGCCTTACCTTCAAGCTAAGTGCCCTTCATTTGCCGGGGTTGGGGGATGTGTCAGGGCACATTACTCTGAGCTGAGTTGATGCTCGGCAGTCGCCGAAGATGGGGGAACACAATGGGGCATACCAACCGTGAGTACGTCGGCCGTGCTCTGGACACCTTGGCGGCCAGTCTGGGCTCGTACATTGAGTCCGCCTTGGCACCACTGGCGCCGGGCGTGGCTTGGCCCAGGATTCTAGAGCACAAGGATGTCACCGCGGGTAGAACTACGAGCAATTACTCACCCCACGACTTGAGCGTGCAGCTCCGGACGATGACTGAACCTTTGGGATCCCTTGGTTATCCATTCAACCTCTCCCACGACGCTCGGAGCTACACGTCCGAGCTCCGCCAGACCCGTAATCTCTGGGCCCATAACGAGGCATTCGACGACGCAGACACTTACCGTGCGCTAGACACGGCTGGCCGGCTAGCCAAGCACTTGGAATTAACGGGCACTGCCCAGGAGCTCGGCGCTCTCCTCGATGAGTTCGAGAAGCGAGAAGAATTTGTTGTAGTTTCCCAAAGGACGGATCCCATCAGTGGAAGTGAAGCCGAAGAATCCCCAGGCCAACCCGACCTTGAAGTCCACAAGTTCACGCAGCATGCGGTCACCGTTGAGATCACGGCAGCGGAGTCGCTGAGCTATGCCATGGTGCACAACGGCTTCAAGTTCGTGCGGCAAATCAAGATTACGAACCCTGGTGTCGAGATCCGCGGCGCCGTCGTCCGAATCGAGGTCCATTCCAGCGCCGGCAAGATTTCAGAAGACTTCCAGCAATACGTCGATCTTGCGGCAGGCCAGTCCATGGTCCTTGACGATGTCGACGTGCAGGTTGCCGCCACGACCGTGTATGAGCTCAACGACAAACAGCCAGGGCGCGTACTGGTGACGATCGAGTCCGCAGCTGCAGGAGCGGAAGCCGCCGAAATCGGCAAAGCCGAGGCTAGCCTGCAGCTCCTCCCTGCCCAGCTCTGGATCGCAGGCAAGGGCCTCGTCTCCTATGAGTTCCTTGCAGCATACGTCCAGCCGCATCATCCGGCGATCTCGACGCTTGTCTCCGAAGCTGCGGATGCCCTGGGAGAAGTCACTGGCCGGAGCAGCTTGGACGGCTACACAGAAGGTGCAGAGCGCGTGGACGAAATCGTCTTCGCTCTGACCCAGGCAGCTAGCAACCGCGACATCCGATACAGCATGCCGCCCGCGAGCTGGGGTGTGCAGGGCCAGCGGGTGCGTACGCCCGCCCAAGTCCTTGAAGGCCGCTTAGGCACCTGTCTGGACACCACAGTGGTGATGGCAGCGGCGCTGGAGTTCTGCGGAATCGCACCGCTCCTATGGGTCGTTAACGGTCACGCCTTCCTCGGATACTGGCGCGAAGACAGGACGTTGCCGACGGCAGCATCAGAGGACGTCCTCGAACTTGTGAGCCTCGTCCAGCGGGGCTTCATTGGCCTCGTCGAGACAACGATGCTCACCGGCGGCCACCCGATCACGCTCGCACTGCTGAGGAGTCGCCCTGAATCTGAGTACATCGAAGCGGGTCATGAGAAGATCCAAGCCAAGATCCAAGCCGTCACCGACGTCCGGCGTGCGCGATTGGACGGAATTTACCCCCTTCCCGCGCGGACAACCAACGAGACCGGGGCATCCGTAGTCACCAACTACGTTGCGGAAGCCAAAGCCGCGCCAGTGGTGCCCGAAAAACACGGCCGAGGCTCGGCGCCCGGCCGTTCGACGTCGAGCATTCCGCCCCGGGTTACCCAGTGGAAGAACGCGCTCCTGGACCTCAGCCTCCGCAACCGGCTGATCAACTTCACGGACACAGCCCGATTCCCGCTCGCAGTTCCCAGCTCGTGGATTGGCCGGTTTGAAGATCTCGTAAACAACGGCACTCCCATCAGCCTTCTTCCGTCGAACCAGCTGAGCGCCATCCATCAGGAACGGGGTATCCGGTTCGGCAGGGATCTCCCTCAGGACGAGCTGATTAGCCTGCTGAGTTCGAAGAAGGCAGTCTTCGCCGAGGTTTCCGAGGACGCCTACAACTCCAAGATGCGGGGGCTGGCGTACAAAGCCAAAACGCAGTTGGAAGAGACCGGTGCCAACAACCTCTACCTTGCCCTCGGCAGCCTTCTCTGGGAACTCGATGGCCGCACCCTGCGCTCGCCGCTGGTTCTGGTGCCAGTGAACCTGACTTCCGCTGGCAGGCAGGGCCTCTACCGCGTCACCCTTGACGAGACGGGTCAGTCAACGCCCAATTACTGCCTGCTGGAGAAGCTCTCCCAGGCTCACGGGCTTAAGATTCCAGGGCTCGCCGAACCCTCAGAAGATGGATCCGGCATAGACCTCGATGCCGCCTTCCATGCCGTAAGGGAAGCCGTCTCCGCCAAGGGCCTCGCTTTCCGGGTGGAGAACACGGCAGACCTGTCCATGCTGCAGTTCGCAAAGTTTCGGCTCTGGAAAGACCTGGACGAGAGCTGGGAGCAATTCGGGAAAAACCGCCTCGTGCACCACCTCATCACCAGCCCGACCGAGCTCTTTCACGACCCCATGACAACGGCCGAGGAGCCCGCCCTCGACGCCCTCGCCGCGAAATGCCCAATCCCCGCAGACTCATCCCAACTGCAGGCGGTTGCATCCGCCGTAGGGGGCCAGACCTTCGTGCTTGAAGGACCTCCGGGAACAGGGAAGTCTCAAACCATCACCAACCTCCATACGCGGGCCATCGTGGAAGGCAAGCGAGTCCTCTTCGTTGCTGAAAAACGGGCCGCGCTGGACGTCGTTCAGAAGCGTCTCGAAGAGGTGGGCATGGGTCCCTTCTCTCTCGACTTGCATGACAAGGGAAGTAAACCAGCCATGGTCCGCGCCCAAATCAAGCATGCGCTGGAGCTTAGCCTCAGTTCCGATCAGCAGCGACTGGATACGGCTTCCACAGACTTGGCCTCTGCACGCAGGGGACTGGTCCGCTACGCCAGCCACCTCCATGAGGAAAACGGTGCCCAACTTTCTCTGTACAGCGCCCGTACTAAGGCACTGACTTTCGATCCAACCGACCCCGTGCTCCCGCTGAGCACGGCCTTCACTTCCACGGCCAATGACAACGTGCTGGAACCGCTGCGGACGCTGCTCCGTGAGCTGCCCGAGTTCACGGACCGCGCACGTCCCGCGCAGCACCATCCCTGGCGCTTCATCGCCACTGTCCCCGATACAGCAGCTGCTGATCAGATTGTCGTTGCCGGCCGTCGCATTGATGCAGCGCTTGACGCCGTCCGTTCAGTTCATGAACTGCCTGCAGTGGTGTCGTCGGCGAGGTCGTCCGCAGAGATTCGCGTCCTTGCCGCCCTTCTTGAGGACCGCAGCGTCCCGATTGGCACGCTCGACGATGTTTGAACGGGGCAGTGGTCAGCTGGGGCGCAGCATCTTGAAAACCTGGTGGCAGCGTTCGCCGCTGTGAATCATCCCGGCTTGGATAAAGTAGGCCCAGAGGCCATGGATCTGCCCCTTCCGGAGATTCTCGGACGCGCGGAACAGGCGTTGGCCAGCGGTTTCTTTGGTCGGAAAAAGAGGCTGCTTGCGGTGGCTGCTGAGCTCGGCGCCGTTCTGCATCAGGGGGCGGCCATTCGGCATAAGGAACTTGTGCCCCTGCTGCAGAATCTTGCGAATGCGCAGCATCAGATCCGTGGGCTTCAGGCCGAGGCTCAGGGAGTCCCTGGTGTGGCGGTGCCGGAGGGCTGGAACCCGCTGACTGAATCCGGTCAGGAGGCTCTCAACCGGAGGCTCGGCTGGTTGCGTTGGGCCGCGCACGCTGTCCAGCCAGGTGCCAGCAACGAGGCGCCATTTCAGACCCGGCTGCGAGCCTTCCTCGAGGGTGGTCAACCGGTGCATGCAAACCTGATCGCGTGGCTGTACGAGCTGGCCGCTTCCTGGGACGCCCTGACGGGAATTCCTGCCGTTGACGCTGCGGAGCTGAACCGGTGGACAGGAACCACTCCGTTCTTGGAGGTCTGGGCCAGTTCGCGTCCCATACGGGCCATCGACGCCACAGGATCTCGGACCTTGGAGCGTTGGCTTGAACTGCTGCGCCATGTTGAGCAACTGCGTTCCGTAGGCCTCCACGATGTCCGCTCGACCATATTGAACGGCGAGTTGGAAGCCGACGACGCCGCCACAGCCTTCGAGCGCGGACTCGCCGAAAGCTCGCTCGAAGAACGGAAGCTGGCAACCGGTCTTCAGGACTTCGACGCCACCTCCCACGAGCGCACCATTGACCGATTCACGACGCGGGCCACGCTGGTACGTGAGCTTCTGAAGCGGAACCTGGCAGCCGGCGTCGTAAATTCCCGGAAAGTATCCTCGTCCTCGACCTCCGGCCGGATGGGGGAGCTGCAACGACAGCTGACTAGGCAACGCGGTGGCCTCACCGTCCGCAAGCTGATGGAAGGCTATGCCGACCTGATCACACAGATCATGCCGTGCACGCTCGTGAGCCCTGATTCGGTGGCGCGGTTCTTCCCCGCCCGATCCGATCTTTTCGACATCGTGGTGTTTGACGAGGCCTCACAGATCCGTGTGGCAGATGCTGTCGGAGCCATGGGGCGGGGCGCATCTGCGGTGGTCGTCGGGGACAGCAAGCAGATGCCGCCTACATCGTTTGCCGAATCGTCCAGCGATTCCTTGGATGATGTGGAGACTGAGATCACAGCCGTCGAGGATATGGAGTCAATTCTCTCCGAGTGCGTCGAGGCCCGGGTGCCAAGGCAGTGGCTCTCCTGGCACTACCGCAGCCAGGACGAGTCCCTGATTGCGTTCAGCAACCAGCAGTACTACGACAGCAAACTCTCATCATTCCCCGGTCCGTCGCATGGAGCACCCGAACCCGGGGCTATACGGTCATGGCGTGAACTTCGTTCGGGTCAACGGCCAGTTCCATCGCTCGGGTCCTTCCAAAGTGCTGCGCACCAACCCAGTGGAGGCAGAGGCCATCGTCGAGGAAGTGCGGAAGCACTTCAACGGTGCCGGCGATTCGCCGTCGGTTGGCGTAGTCACCTTCAATCTGCAGCAGCGGGCTTTGATTGAGGGGCTGCTACGAGACACAGACGACCTTCAGATTATCAAAGCCCTCGACGAAGATCCCGAAGGGTTGTTCGTCAAGAACCTTGAAAACGTCCAAGGTGACGAACGCGACGTCATTCTCTTCTCGACGGGCTTTAGCAAAAACGACAAAGGCTACCTCCCGCTGAACTTTGGACCGCTGAACCGTGCCGGGGGAGAGAGGCGGCTCAACGTCGCCGTGACACGTGCGCGCCGGCAGGTCATTGTGTTCTCCAGCTTCAGCCCTTCCGAGTTGAGAGCCGAGGAGACGAGTTCCGTGGGTATCAAGCACCTGCGCTCCTATCTTGATCTTGCCGAGCAAGGGACGGGTGCATTGCCCTATGACGGACGCCGAAGCCCTGCGGTGGACCTTCACCGGGAAGAGATCGCAGACGCGCTGCGGGACCGCGGTTTTGTAGTAGCCACCGATGTGGGTTTGTCGGACTTCAAAGTGGATATTAGTGTTGCCACTCCGGACAGGCCTGACCGACCGATGATGGCTGTCCTGCTGGACAGTCCGGCGTGGGCGGCCCGCCGAACGGCGGGAGATAGGGATGGCCTTCCGGGCGATGTCCTGACCCGGATGATGCGCTGGCCCGCTGTTGAGCGCGTGTGGTTGCCAGCATGGATCGGCGACAGGGACGCAGTATTGGACAAGCTGGAGGCTGCGTTTGCGAAGGCCGCCGTGAGCTCCACTGGCCACGCACGAGATTCTGAGGCCGGTGGGGACGACGTGCTTCAAGCCGAAGAGGTGCCTCAGATTCTGGGTTCTTCGGACTCTGTGGAGGCGGTTGGGGATCACGACGTCGTTGGCGGGGGACAGCTTTTGAAAGCGTCCGGGGGGCTCCGGAACGACGAGAACCTAACTGTGGAACCGGCACGTGCAGGCTACAAACCCTGGGTGATCGGGAACTTCGGAACTATAGACGTCCTGGACAATCTGCAGTCCCGAAGGTCCGTTGCGGCCCTCCGGGAGGCGATGCAGTCCATCGTCGAGGCCGAGGGGCCGATCCACGTCGAACGCCTGGCAAAGCTGACCTGCGCCGCGTTCAACCTCAACAAGGTGAATACACAGCGGATGAACTCAGTACTGCGGCTACTTGATAAGAACGCCCATCAGCGGGACGCTGACGGGTTCGTGTGGGATGCAGCAATCGACACGGAGGCCTGGGTAGAGTTTCGTCCCAACGGACCCGAAGAGGTCCGCAAACTCGAGCACGTGAGCGTCGTTGAGATCCGCAACGCTATGGTCGAAATTGTCCGGTTCTCCGGCGGAATATCGGTTGACGAACTTCACCGAGACACGATCCGTGTCTTCGGAGGGAAACGACTGACGGCGGGCATCACAGCACGACTGAACGAGGGGCTGCAGTACGGCGTAGACACAGGCCGACTTGAACTGCGCGGTGAGTTGGTGCACCTTGTGGGGTAGCTCAAGCGAGCGGCACTGGCAACCTCTGCTAGCCGTTGCCTTGGCATGTTTGGCCGGTTGGCTCTTCGGGCGCGGGCGAGAGCAGGCGGTATCTACGGCTCAACGGGCCTCCCCAGAGGATGTCCAACGGCTGGAAAGAGCGAAGCCTTCACCGGTGACGCCCGGTCCAGTATTGACGCCAACAACAGTGCCGACGGCAGGGTCAACAGGCGTCGAGGCGGCCAAGACGGTAGACGCCCCAGAGCCTCTGCGGCGGTTGGACAAGCCCGTACCTCAAGTGCCGCGGCTCCGTTCCTCGGAGGGTACAAAAAGGCCCAGCGCCCCGGCGATCGTGACGAGAACCTCGACTAATGACTCTGGCGCCAGGCTCCTCGACCCCTATGCCGGAACTGAACGTCGCTGGACTCGCAGTGACCAGGTGCAGCTTCTGGATCACTATGAGCGAGGACGTGACATACCCGGGATCGCCGCAGAAATGCGGATAGATCAGAAGGAAGTAGCCATTCGGCTCATTCGATTGCTGCTTTCTCCCTCTGGAAACATCGAGGACGAAAGCGGCTGTCCCCGGCACGGCAAAAAATACGCCACAGACGAAGTTCGAAAAATCGAAGATCTCCACAAGGGTGGCCTCAGGCTCCGCTCGATTGCAAATGAGGTCGAGCGAACCCAGCTGGGAGTTGGGTGGAAGCTATTGAACCTCCATATGCCGAGCGTCCCAGCAACTCTGCGAGGGGACGTCCGCTCCGACATAACAATCTGAATTTGCAGACGAGGTCGGGGTAGGGCGGCTTGCTGGGGCGGCCAAGACGGCGCAATATCTAGCTACCCACGAGTCCTTAAGATGTGAGGTTATTTCTTCCGTGCCCTCTTTATGATTTCAGCTGCCTGACGGTAGGCCTCTTTGGCCTCGGGGCTTGTGGCTGCTCGATAAATCTTTTTACCGTCTTCAAGCAGTTTCTTGGCTTTAGCGTGCGTGTCGGGGTCCTTCGCATAGGAGTAAACCTTGGCTCCGCTGGCTTTGGCTTTGACCTTGGTGTCTTTAAATAGGGCTGCGGCTTTGTTTACCTTTTCAGCCATGCATTACTCCGTATCGTCAGTCGTTCGTCAGGTGAGATTAGCACTGCGGGAGAATGTGCCTGGCGCCTTTAGATGTCGTCGCCGTTCGGGGAAGCTGTTGGTTTCACGTCATCACGACGAGACTCCACGGCCTCCACTTTTTCCGAACCGTTAGTCCGCTGCGCTTCAATCTGGCCAGCAACGCGGATAACCGCATCTCCACTAACCTTCGCGATGCCCACCGGCACGGCTCGGGCTCCTGAGGAGACCACCGTTGTGGTGGTTTTGGCGAAGTCCGTCAATGACTTGCGCCAGGATTCCCGTTCCACTTCTCCGGTAATCAGGCCGTCCAAACCGTAGATCTGAGCGAAGACGCCTATCAGCGCTCCAGCACTCTCGGCTGAGTCCAACAGTATTCTGGTTTTCTGCGGGCTGCGGACCCGATTGAAGTCACTCACATTGGCTGCTGAGGCCAAGGCATCAACCAGCTCCTGGATCCTGCCGGTGACAGCAACGGATCGATTGGCTGCAGCAGATCGGATGGCAGCAGCGTGCGCCTCAACTGCGTCGGCATCGTGCTGACGTACATGAACAAGTTCGAGGGTCTCGAGCCGCTGTTGGTTTGCCTGGGCTGCGGCAAGGATAACGAGCCACGAGCGCAGCTCTTTGGCGGCAATAGTTTCCGCAGCGGAGGCCTTTTCGGCCAGCGACTTGGCGTTGAGCGACTGCGTCATGGTATCGATCTGGGCCAGGGCATGAGAGCTGGCCTGGGCCAGAGACGTGGCGTGACCGGCAATCTGAGACCATGCTGTTTCGCTGATCCGTCCCGTCGCCTCATAAAGCTCGAATGCGCGAGTCAGAACCACCGTAAGGCCCTGCACGTCTCCCAGTGCTTTGGCTCTGTTGTCGTCGAGCAGCCGATCCAGCTTGACGTCCATGGCTTCCGCCAGATCTTCCAACCGGGCAACTGCGCTCCTCAACGCCATCGTTGCCGTCAACGTGGCGAGGTTCGCCATGGCTACTGGATTGATGCCGCCCCTGGTGAACTGCGCAAACGAATCAATGCGGCCCATGGAACCGCGAAAGACACCGGTGAACAAGCCATCTTGGGACAGATTAAACTGGGCAAGTTCTGCCAGCTTGCGGGTGGACTCCGGGGTGAGTTGCACCCAGCTTCCGTCTATGGCGGCTACTACTGCGGCCATCCCCGTTGCCTGGGCCAGGAGGTCAGCAGATCCTTGCCCCAATCCACTTGCACGCGTGGTGTCAACGTCCATCCTTGCCATCAGGGATTCCAACAGGGCACGGTCACCGGTCAGGACAGCTGCGTCGCCGGAGACATGGATGCCAACTTCAGTCGTTTCGTTCATGTGAGCATTCTGGCACAGCGAGCAGCCGACGACGGCAGGCCGGTAACAAGCCGGGAGAGCGGCGTCCACGTGAACGCGTTGGCGAAGCATTTTGCGATCCACCTGGCGCCCTTGACTCGGAGCCGTCCTGTTCCTAATCCGTTGCGCCTTTTGTTCGGGGGATGTGTCAGCCTGCTCTGACGGCACTGTAACCTCGGCATGCAGACGCCATTCGAGTCGAGTTCACGGGCTACACTAAGGCTGAATTAGCCCGCCCGGCACCCGCCGGACGGGCAAAACGGATCGGAACGGCTCCTGGGGCGTTTCAAGGGGGCAGGGGTCGATGATCGGCAAGCTTATTAAGGCGATCGCGTTGGTTGTGGTTGGTGCGCTCGCTGTGGTGCTGGCAGTTGTCGGTGCCAACATGAGTGGATTCAACCCGTTCCAGTCGCTTCAGACCGACCGGAGCCAGCCCGCGCTGCTGAAATCGATCAAGGACGTCAGTCAGTACCACGCAGCCGTCGGCAACTTTGAGGTGGTGATCGACGTCGAGGACGGCGTCGAGTGGATGCCCGAAATCATCGCCGGACGGCGAACGCTGTTTGTCGCGGCGGGCACAGTCAACACGTATGTCGATCTATCCGGCGTCGCCGACAAGGATCTGACGTTGTCCCCGGACGGCAAGTCGGTGACGGTGCGGCTGCCCGAGCCGCAGCTCGACAAGCCCAACCTCGACCACGACCGGTCCTATGTGTTCAGCCAGGACCGGGGCGTTTTAGACCAGATCGCCGACGCGATCGAGGTGCCCCAGCAAGCGCAGTTTTTCAAGCTCGCCGAAACCAAGATGACCACCGCCGCGGAGGAGTCGGAGTTACGGGAGCAGGCTACCGACAACACCAAAGCTATGCTGACCGGCATGTTCGGCGCTCTGGGAATCCAGGCCACCTTCCTCGATAATTAGTCCGGCTCGACCGTGTTGATCGAGTCTTCAAGTCGAACCCGGCCGGCACGGACGAGGGCCCGCAGAGGTATGTTCTCGTAGTACGCCACGCCTGGAACCACTCTGCTTTGTTCCAAAAACTTCAATGTCAGCGTCGTCAGAGACGGGCGTCTGCCCTCCTACGTGCCAGCCGATGATGTCTAGCGCACGCAGAGGTGTGATCGCCGGTGTCGGCGCTAGTGCCCCAACCTCTTTCCACTGATCCATCTGGCTTACAAGTAATGCCTGAGTGCGGGGATGAAGAGTCCCGCAAGTTCCTGCCAGCTACGTTTGCGCGATCTCGGGATCTTCCCCTTTTCTACGTAGCACGTCCATATATTCGTATCGTAGAGCGGTATGAGTTCCGGGCGTTTTCGGTGAAGTATCTTGGACAGCTTGATGAGGCTGACCTGGCGCGTGGGCTCGTCAAGGACTCGGAAGAGTCTGACCAAGGCCTTGATAGTTCTTTTCTCTGCGGTTGCAGGTGTTCCAGTCAGTGCTCGATCTGCGAGCCGCCCGTTGAGAACTGGGATAAGCGGCTGAAGCCCGTTGTACGACTCCATTGGGTGATGATGGGCATGTAGCAGTGCCGGTGCCCGTAGGTCGGCGGGCCCAAGGTTTGGGCCGGAATGGCCTGGATATTCGTCGTAGGCGGGATAAGCCCAGGCTTCACCTTTATTGGTGAGGTAACGACCTGCAAATGCCCGAATTCAATCCGTGCCCCACCCACTTGCAAGCAATCTGGCATGGAGTGATTTTAGCTAAGGGCTAGGGCTGAAACCCAGGAACTGGGAGTAAATTCCGGCGTTGAACGGCAGATAATCACGTGGTCGTTGAATAACCAGGTGCCATCGCCACAGACTGCGAACGTCGCTTGCGCGGCCATCAACTGACTGTTGGGTGTAGGGTCCAGTTCCAGAACCGGATCGGAGCGGATCCTCCCGTGGCCGCCTGCGATGCAGTGAGTGACCGAAACTGCCGACGACGCGAAGCTTGGGCCGGCTCCGGCTCTAGTTTGAATTGCATGTCCACGAGATCTCGACGGACCAATACGAGGTCACCCACCCTCCCCTCCGCACAACGCTCTCACGTCCTCAAGTGAACGCGATAGCGGTGCCGCCCGCGTGGGCGGAACGGTTCATCGTCGAGTTGGCACATGAATTACCTGCCTGAGTCGTGACAGTGGCAGCTGAAATCAAGTACAGGTACGTGTGGCGTACGGGCTGCCGACCTGCAAGGCTCTGAACATCGAACGTGTGGGGCCACGTTTTTTTGCTGGGAGGGACTGAATGCTTCTGTTACGGCTGCAGGGGTGGTCAAGCAGCGGACGCCGCTGGCGAGGCTGTCCACTGGAGCGACATCCAACCGTGGAACGAACGCGGCATATAAAGCCCTCTCGTGGTTCGCTCCCGATGCCGAGGTCGGATACCGCTAGGGGCACGAAGTGATGTCTCACGTTCGATGTCGTCGTGATCTGGGGGCAAGCTTGCATCGCAGCATCGATCGAATCAAAGTCGAAAGCCGCGCTCCATAGGGAAGGCACGAGGGAGACACCAGGCATGTCAAGCAGACCAGAATTGCACGGCGGTGCGGAGCAGTTTTTCGGGTATCACCCGGACTACGAAAATGTACAAGTCGCTCTTCATAGCGCCAGCTTTGCACGGGCACTAGTGATTGAAACGCCGGTGAAGGCGCTGGTGGATAGTGTGCCGGATTGTAGGATCCTCTGGAATCCCGACGTGGCACTGCCCGAAGGACTGTACTGGTTCTGTGGAATCCCCGAAGGTCCGATGTTGCTCCAAGTCGGCTCAGGCGAAATGCCAGGGGATGCGATGTTGACGGCCATCGCGACACTCACGGACGATCACCCACTAATTGAAGCCTGGAGATGGGCCGAAATTTTGTGGAAGTCGGCCAGCCAGGTACCACACCCTCAGTTCGCCCTACAAGAAGGTGTGGTCACACAGCCAACAGGGATCGATGCCATCGTCCGCGATCGAAAGTTCGCGGGCAATCGCTGGTCGTACACCGTATGGGTCGACGGGCGCGTCCAAGACGTCGTTGAAACGGGCCTCGTGCGCCGCCCAGAATTGGACGGCCCGCGTTCCTGGGTCGCAGCCGAGCCAACACCTGCCGCCCGGTTCAGCGCAACCCTAACGCGTGCGAAGCTGAACGGAAAGTTCTCCAATACGCTGTTCTCGTTCCGGGCAACGCGGACGACCTTTAGACCCTATCAATTCAAGCCGGTCCTGAAATTGCTGCAGACAGGAAAGGCACGTCTCCTGATTGCTGACGAGGTCGGTTTAGGCAAGACGATTGAAGCTGGCCTCATCTGGACAGAATTAGAGGCACGCCATGAAGCCGACAGCGTGCTCATCGTTTGCCCTTCAAGCTTGGTCGGCAAATGGCAGGAGGAGATGGAGGATCGCTTTGAATTCAGCCTGACAGAGTTGGACGGCACGGAGCTCGAAAGATTTCTCGAACGACACCGCGCCAACCGTCTACCCGAGCGGCGTGCCTACATCTGTAGTCTCGAGCGGCTGCGGACCTGGCAAGGCATTGACGAGCTGAAAGACTCTCCACCGACATTTGACCTTGTCATCGTCGACGAAGCTCATTCGATGAGAAATTCGGACACAAGAAGCTACGCCCTCGGCTCAGAAGTAACCGGATGGGCTGACAACGTCGTGTTCCTCACGGCGACTCCGATCAATCTGAGGCAGGAAGATCTCCTCAATTTGCTCGAACTGCTAGCCCCAGAGGACTTTGGCGACATCAACGATCTGGAGCTTCGTCTCGAACCTAACAAGGTGATCAATTCGGTCGCACGACGCCTCGTCGAAAAGGGAACTGCTCCAAGCCAACTCTTGAAAAGTCTTCAGGAGCTACGGACGAGCCGGATTGGCGCCACCTTGCTGGGCCGTCCGGAGTTTGCTCTGCTCACAGAAAAACTCTCGAAGGAAGCCCTCAGTCCGCGCGACGTCGTCGAGGCCAAGAGGTACCTAGCAGACCTGAACACCCTGTCCACAGTCATCACACGAACAAAAAAAGTCGAAGTTGATGACCGGAAGGCGAAACGAACGGAAGATCGCCGACAAGTCCACTGGACCGCTCCTGAGCAAACCTTTTATATGGAGTATCTGGCGTGGTGTCAACAACGAGCAGCGGAAGTCGGACGGCCTCTGCACTTTGCAATGCAAATGCCACTGCGCCTAGCAAGCGCATGCCTGCCCATGGCACGTCGTGCAGTCTTGGATCCGTATTCTTTCGGAGCACTCACTGACGCAGATTCGGGCGAATCCCTTCTGCGCGTCGAACCCCACGAGGAGCTCATCGCTGCTGCTCTTCAACTTTCTGAGGGCATTGACACAAAGTTGGACATGCTCGGCGAGGTTCTAAGTTCTCTCCACCACCAAAGGCGACAAGCACTGCTGTTCACCCACTCACGCCCGACTCTCGCATATCTATCATCCAAACTCTCGGCCAATTACCGGATCGCCCAGCTACATGGAAGTGTCCCGCGCAAAAGACGACGTGAGATCATGGCTGAGTTTCGGAATGGAATCTTCGATTTTGTCTTTGCAAACCGAGTGGCGAGCGAAGGTTTGGACTTCGAGTTTTGTTCTGCCGTGATCAACTATGACCTTCCTTGGAACCCGATGGAAATCGAGCAACGTATAGGTCGAATAGACCGTATCGGCCAGAAGGAAGAAGCGATTCTAGTCGTCAATTTCGTGAATGAGGCGACGATAGACGAACGCATACTCTCACGCCTCCTAGACCGCATCGAAATCTTTGAATCCTCGATTGGGTCGCTCGAGCCAATCATTGCGGCGAACGCACCCAAAGCCTTGCAAGTGGGGTTCGATTTCACTCTTTCTCCCAAACAGCGAGAGCAAAAAATCGTCGAGGTCCTGGCAGCATTGGAAGAACAGAAGGCCGGGCTGAAAGATGTCGCGGACTCGTCGAGCTCCCTGCTGATCAGCAATGACGTAGACGTTGCAGGCCTAGAGGACGAGCTGGTCCGGACTGGCCGATACATAGGTCAACGAGAACTCGCGCTTCTCTTGGATGATTGGGCTCACATCGATGAAGGGCCCGCCACTAAACTGGCGCCGGACGGCCAAACTCTTGAGCTCCGAGGCAATGCTCGCATGGCCTCACGCGTGGACGCTCTAAATCGAAGCGCACGGAGAACGCGCGCGGAGACGGGCAGACTATCCGCACAACTTCGCAGCGAGCTACCTATCCATCTCGTATTGGATCAGGAGCTGGCGCGCACCAGCGGCGGCACGCTCCTCACGGCCACGAGCCCTTTGGTGATGGCCGCTGTGAATGTTCCGGGTCATCACTACGCCCGGTTCGCGTCGCTCCGATTGCTGACGCCCGCTCACGACGTCCCATCCGGCACCTATATAGTTGTGCTCGCCAAAGCCGTGTCGGCTTCACGCGGAGGCGACGAGATATGGGGAGCTGCCGTCTCAGACAGTGGTCGTCACTGCGGCGACGGGCCCGTAGATGCGTTGCTTGCCGCACTTGCAAACGGAACGCTAGCGGATGCACCTCTCCCTGATCTTGAAAGGCTTCCACAGCTTGCCGAGCGGGCGCTGAATGATCTGCATCGGAGGCACGACCGAGAACAAGACACGCGAGACCGGGAATTCAAGGCCCTCCAGGAAACGCGCGTAGTAACTCTTGTTGAACAGCACAAGCGACGGGTGAACGCTATTCGCACTCGTGTGGCGACTGCTGAAAAGAGAGGCCGAGACCCGCGTATGATCGCACTCTTCCAGAGCCAGATCAACCGGGCTGAACAACGTTTCTCACACCTGTCCCAGTTGTTGGCAGAAGAGAGCCAGCCCGAAATCCGACTCGAAGCTTTTGCCGCCTGTGTCATAACGGTCGCTGCTCAAAAGGAGGGGAAATGAGGACAAGTCGAGAACTCGAACTTGAGAATGAACGCGCTGCCCAGAAACGGTACGCCCAAAAACTCGAAGAGGGGCGCCAATATCCCAACAGCTTTTCGGGGCCCCGCAACAATCAATGGACCGGGACTGGATTTCGTCCCCAGCCTCTAGTCTTTGACGGCCAGCTAGTTGGACGAATCGCATTGGCGCAGCCTCACCCGATAATCGACGGTAACTCCGAGTTCTACATTGGTGAGCGTCATTGCAGCGACCTGAATGGAGTTGAGGTTTTCGGTTGGGCTGCACCCGTGGCTTGCACGTTTTTCCGCGGAAAGGAGCACCATGCACTGTGCGATGAGGTTGCAGTGGTCCGGGCTTTCGTGCATCGCAAAGGCGAGATTGTGAACTTCGACGACGAAAAGGTCCGCGACGACGCTCCCGCCGAACCATTTCGCAGGCGTGGGCTATCCGTGCCGCTTGCGCCCAAGAAGCCAGGCTCCGGAGACTCTGAGCTTTCCGTCGGCAACTTGCTAAACCCGACCAGTCCCCCTGTAACTCCTGTGACGCGGGTGGACCTGCGTACAGGAGATCTGAATAGCCAAACCAGTCAGCAAACTCCATTGAGTGAACGGGGTATCCGAGTCGAGACGCTCCTCATGGGGCAGCTTCAATCTCCTCGTACTGAACGCCTTGTTCCTGTACTCAGTACGCTGCAACCGGACCAATACGAACTTGTAACCCTTGCTGCTGGAGAAAGCATCATCGTGGAGGGGAAGCCGGGAACAGGCAAGACAATCATCGCTTCACACCGGGCCGCCTACTTGGTGAACGAAGAGACCCCCACTCAAAGCGCGCTCGATGGCGACGTCCTGATCATCGGACCTACACGGGAGTACAGCAGCCATGTTCGAGAGGCCATCCACCGCTTGTCGAGAAACTCTTCGCACATAAAGATTCTCGCCATGCCCGAGCTAACACAGCAGATTCTCGGACTACGAGGGGAACTCCAAGGGCGGGTATCCCGTAATTGGCGTGAAGTTGATACACAGCTGGCGAAGTACGCGTGGTCTGCAATTGAAGAGCTAATTAGAGGCGGCGGCAAGCCCTCGGTGCAGGCCGTTTATGAGCACCTTCGTGTGAACGGGACAACGAATAAGAGGATCACTCACGATGACGAGTGGTCTTCTTATCTAAAATCGATCCCTGTTTACAGCGAGGCGATCAGATATCGGGCACAAAATGCGTTGCTGGCCTTCATTCAGTGGAAACTTCAAGCAATCAAGGACTTAGTCAACATCCAGCACATCATCGTGGACGAAGCTCAGGATGTCACCCCTCTCGAATGGTATCTGCTTGCTGCAATCAATGACCACGGCTCTTGGACCATCATGGGCGACCTCAACCAGAGGAGATCCGATCACACCTGGTCGAGCTGGCAGCACGTCATTGACGTGATAGAAAAGGACTCGAGCGAGGTACCTGTTCGAACTCTCGACCGCGGCTACCGTAGCACCAAACCAATCCTCGCTTTCGCCAATCGTCTCCTGCCACGGTCCGAGCGAAGGCTGCTCGCTTTCCAGCACGAAGGACCACCCCCGTCCGTTCACAAAGTGCGCGCCGAAGACCTGGGCACGTCCAGCATTGTCGAATGCGAGCAGCTGCTGACCAATTATCCTCATGGAACTGTCGCTGTCATCGACTGCAATCCGAGGCGCGTGCCGGATGGTTTTAGAAAGGCTGGCTGGGTTTTGTCCCGAAATAACCCTTGCATCTGGGAACTCGGTGAGAAACGTGTTGTCGTCCTCCAGCCCGATGCCAGTCGCGGCCTTGAATTCGACGGCGTCGTTGTCATCGAACCAGCGGACTTTCCTGAGAATTTTGGGCGGCATGGGTTACTCTATACCGCACTTACCCGGGCAAACCGAGCAGTCAGCGTGGTGCATACCAAGCCGCTACCTCGGCCACTTCGGTAATCTCCAGCATGCCGAGCAGTCACTGCACTCTGCCGCTTTCGCCTGGCAGCATATGCAGATTGGAGATGCGTAGCCCTCTGCGCTACTCCGGCCCGTCCGGTGAGAGTATGCGTGACTTAGAAGCGACATCCGCCACCTCACCCGTGACACTCACGTCCCGGAACTCTACCTGCTCGGGGTCGGAGCCGTGGTCCAGAGTCTACCGGTGCGCCAGCCGGCCGAGGCGTGGAACGGCCGCAGCCCGAGCTTGGAGGAGTCCCAGGACGTATACTGACAGGCTGTGGCGGGCAATGTGTTCCTTGAGGGCGGGCCTAGGCGTGGTCGACTTCGCGGACACCGTCCTCTACACGCAGGAAAGCGCGATCAAGGCTCACCCGCCCCAGCGTGGACTAGGCTAGGCCCCGGCAAAGTTTTGACTTGACGCTGAGGAGCCAGCCACACCGGCAGCCCATCTTGACGCCCTCGGAGTCGGCCAGTTCCTGGTTGGTGTTGATGCTCGAGTGGTGACGGACAGCTTCTCGAAACCGAAGTTCATGAGCCAGGGCACCCACGATGGAGCTGGTGTCGAGGAGGATATTCTCCTCGATGGTCGTGGTACATGGCCACCACCAAGGTTGTAATCGCCCCAAGCCGGCGACTTTGGGCCGATGGTTGACCCGATAGAGGGTGTTGCGCTGGTGCTGTGGTGGACGGCCATTACCCCGTCGTCGGTGGGGCCCGAGCCGGCTGGGTCTGGCGATCAAGAAGTGTGATTTCGAAGGGCTCACCCCACGTTCCAAGCCTGCACCCAGACTCCGTTCAGGGGAGTTACCGAAACGTTATGTAGGCTGGACGGATGGATTTTAGGTCGAGCAGCGGAAAATTGTCAGTCCAAGAACGTCCTGTATCCCCTGCAATGGGGCTGATCTCGGGGCGGAAGCATGCCCTCGACGGGCTTCGCACGGTGGCTGTGGTCGGTGTCTTCTTCTTTCATACGGCAACGGAACTCGTTCCGGGCGGCTTCATCGGTGTGGACGTCTTCTTCACGCTCAGCGGCTTTGTAATCACTCTGCTGATCATGAAGGAGCGGCTCGCCACCGGCCGTCTGCGGCTGCGCGTTTTCTATGCCAAGCGGCTGGCACGGCTCTGGCCCGCACTCCTGGCGTTGTGCGCGGTGATCCTGGTTGTCGGTTTAGTATTTCCGGACTCCGGGTGGGGAGGTCAAGCGGGGTTTGTCCTGCCAGCGGCCGCGTACGTGATGAACCTGGCCCACGTCGGCGTGTTCGGAGGCTCCATCACCGGGGAAACCCTAGGTCCCACCTGGACGCTCGCCGTGGAGGAGCAGTTCTATCTGCTGTGGCCGCTGCTCCTGCTGGTGATGCTGCGGTTCTGGAGGGTCCGCACCGTCGCCTGGGCTACTGCCGGCCTGGCCGCAGCCTTCCTGCTGGAACGGTCCCTGCTGGTTCTGGCCGGTGCACCGCTGGGGCGCTTGTACAACGGGCCGGACACCAGGGCCGACGAGTTGCTGATCGGATGCGCGTTGGCCCTCCTGTTCACCAGTATCCGCCCAGGCTCCACGCTCCACCTGTCCTTGCAGTCTGCCGCACGGTGGGGTGCGCCGCTGGCTGCCCTCACGCTGGTGGCAGCGCTGTTCGTACTCAAGGAACCGGACACGCCCGGCCGCTGGTTCAACGCCTTTTGGACCGCCGGGCCCACCGTGCTTTCGCTGTTGACCGCGATGCTGATCGGCTCGCTTGTCCTGCAACCCGCCGGCTTCATGGCACGGGTCCTCAGCCACCCCTGGCTTGCCGGACCAGGCCGTGACCTGTCCTACGCCATGTATCTCTGGCACATTCCGGTGTACCTTCTGCTGATTCCTTTGATCCCGGATTTGCCGCTACGCATCGCGCTGGCTGCGGCCCTGACCGTGCTGATGGCGTGGGCGTCCTTCGGCCTGGTGGAGCAGCCCCTGCGCCGCTGGGCAAACAAAAGGCTGGAGCCCGAGGGCGATCGCCCGGCCCGTGAGCGCGTGCCGGAGCGTGAACTGGTGTCTGCGGGCCGCGGCGCGTAGGTTTCGACGGACTCACCCACCGGATGGCCGCACAGGGAATTTGGTCGCCCTGCTCGATCCCATGCTGCAAAACGACAACGGCGGGGGTCCGCCGTCCTGTGAAGTGCCTCCGGGTAGGTCAACCCGCCCCGCATGTCGGGACCGCGCCGCTGCTGACATCCAACCTGTGAATTCGGCCGTGAGGATTGTCCAAGCAGTCCAAATGTCAGCCCAAGACCTGAGTGACGCCCCTCATTTGGACCAGGTTTGGATCTGGCTGTTTGCCGTCAAGGGGAGCCACGAAGGCCAAGCGGCGGAGGGTGGCAACAAAGCCAGCAACCGCCGTCGTCATGAGCGCGCCGTCGTCACGTGGATTGTCGTGGCGGTATGTCTTGCGGTGAGCTGATGGCAGCAACGAGCCCCTCTTTTCGCCACTCCCACCTGGTCAGTTCAGACCGGCACCAAATGAAATGTAGGTGGAAGTCTGATAACCGCGTGCTTCAAAGTCAATTTCACGAAATGTTGCGCCATCAATGGTCGACGCGGCAGGCACCAGAAAAGCCCAGATCATTGGAGATTCGAAACCCGGCTGCAGTTGGGCATTGCACTCCGGATTGCCCTTGATTTTATAGAGTTCCTGAACCGGACTGTAAACCTGCGAGGAAGAGTTGACCACTTTGAAGTCGATGGGGTAACTGCAGGTCAAATCTATCGGCGCTGTCGCATTGTTAGTCACCATCGCCTCAACAATTACGTATTTCCCGCCGGCCTGTGCAGGCACATTTTCATAAGTTTCACTGCCAGTGCCCGACCTATAGCGGGAGGTATTGAGTGTCACAGTAGGGGAAGCCACAGCCGAAATGATCTTGATGTGGATTCCTCCATTGATCGCAACGTCCCCGATCCCCGCCATCCGAGTGAAGGTGGGAGTGGGCGTCGGAGCAGATGGACGCGTCGCGGTAGTCGTCGGCGTAGGTGTAGCAGGAACCGTCTCCGCCGTGGTGACCGCAGATGACGTGCCAGAGGCGGACACCGAACCTGAGACGGGCGTCGCAGACGTGCAGCCTGTCAGTGCGAGAATGACAGTGAGCAGGGCAAGAGCTTTGTGATTCAATTTTCCCCCAAAGGATTGACGCCCCGTTCTGGTAGACGGCGATATGCCTGGACGCTGATTCATCCTAGGGATCCCGTGGGAAATAAATAGGAAAGAGTCATGCAAGTACTCGTCAAGATTCGTTCTGCACCGGAAAAGGGCTGAAGACGAAAAAGGTTTCTACCGCTTCGACATCAGTGCAGTATTCCGGCATGCTTGCCATGATGAACGACCAAACACAGCTCGGGGTCACCGAAAGGAATCCCTCCGAACTTGGTCCTGGCGCGCTGCGCGGTCATCACCGGGCGCGCGCTCCAATCGAAAGTTTTTGCTGGGCCCAGTCCCACCGGATCAGCTCCTGCTCCAGCCGGACAGCTTGGCCAAAGGTGCGATTGCCCAACGCCTGGTACAGTGCGGACTCATCTTCGGTCAGCCGGGTCAGTGCAGCCGTGGTGGGTTGCGGCTCGTTGCCCCACACGTTCCGGTGCTCCAGCAAGGTGGCCTCATCCATCAGGACACTCACCACGTGATAGTGCACCGCCCGAAGCTCATCCAGAATGCGAAAGCCGTGGGTATCCAGGTCACCCCAGTACAGGACTTCGCAGTCACGCAGCCAAGCCGCATCGCGCAGGGAAGAGAATCCGTAGCCCCCGCCATAGATTGCCAGCGTGCCTGTTCGCTCCGGCAGGGCCAGGAAGTTCACCAGGTTCTCGGTGACGATCACGGACGCCACCGGCAGCCGCAGCGAGCTGAACGCCGCCGCTGTAACAGTAATGTCCCGGGCACCACCGAGCATGGGAACCGCGGAGTCAAGCATCCGGAAGCGGACCAGCTCGGGTGGATGCAAGAACCCGTGCCGTACCGCGAAACGGGCAGCGGGAGTCCGGGCGGCAACCTGCCCCAGCAGGGAATCCGATTCCGCCGGGAATTCCGACAGGTCCTCGCCAACGGGCGTTACGTCCGGGGGCGCCACAGGACGCAGGGCCTCCGCCAGTTCATCGATCACCCTTCGGTGGTTCTCGATGAACTTGGTGTGCACTCCGGGCAGGCTGAGCTGCCGGACGTATACCCCTGGATCAGGATTGCCCCGCAGCCACAGCGCCACCCGGGCGGCGGTCAGCGCATCGGCTCCGAGATCCAACAGCTTGAGCGGCCGCCGCAGCACCCACTGACGAAAGGCGGGGGCCAGGTCAGCCATGCGCGCGGCAAGCTCCAGGAACCGGGCAGCGTCTTTTGACTTCCCGGCAAACCCAACCTCATCGCCGACCGATGCGAAAACTGCAGCGGCCGGCAGCTGATTGGAACCGATCGTGCTTCGGCCCACTTCGGCGGTCTCCAGGCTGAACGGACGGGCGGCGGCAACCAGCTCGCCGGCCCATGCGCGGGCCGCAGTGTAGTCATTGAGGAGGGCCGCCGCCGTCGGACGCTTCAACGGACGGCGCCGGGGATACAGGCCGGTGGGCTCCAGCAGCTCGCGGAGGAGCGAACCGCTGTTCCACGCCTTCAGGGACAGGGCCCTCAGGTCCGCTAGCGTGGTCCAGGATTCAGCCGACATACCGGTCCTTCTCCTCGCGGTACTCCTGAATGGTCATGTTGCGGAGCTGGGAATCGTCGCCATTGGTGTTCGCCACGAACCCCACATGCGAAACGAACGGCTCGATCACGTGGATTTTCTGCAGGGGAGTGACGATCAGCAGCTGCAGTTTCATCCGCTGGAACAGCTCCAGCCCGTACCGGGCGGACTCGTCAGAGCCGCGACCGAACGCCTCGTCAATCACCACGAACCGGAAGCTCCTGCCGCTGCCGGCATTCCTGCCCGCTCCCTTGCCGGACCCCAGCCCGAACTGGAACGCTAGGGCCGCTGCCAGGATGGTGTACGCCAGCTTCTCCTTCTGTCCGCCGGATTTCCCGCCGGAATCCGTGAAATGCTCGTACTCCTCGCCGGTTTCCGTCCACTTCTCCGAAGCCGAGAACGTGAACCAATTCCGCACATCGGTCACTTTCGTCGTCCACTTCCGGTCGAGGTCCGTCAGCCCTTCGCGGCCGCGGAACCGGTCAATCAGCCGCTCCACCTGTAGGTACTTCTGCTCAGAGTACTGGTCCGTCTCGCCGATGGTCCCCTCCGAGCACGCACGCAGATCGCTGCCAAACTCGCGTACGTCCTGATCCGAGGTGGCCTGGTGCTCCAGCTGAATATGCCGGCCCGTGTTGTAAGGAATACCTGCCAGGGACTCGTTAATCTCACCAATCCGGTCAATGATGTTCTGCCGCCGATTATCCAGGAACGCATTGAACGCGACCACCTCGCGGATGGTGTTTTGGTTCAGCAGGTCCTTGAACTGATTCTCGAACCTGGGCAGGTCGTTGCCCACAAGCTGCTCCAGCAGCTGGTTGTAGTCCGACGCGGCCTCCAGAGAAGCGTCGATGTCAGTGGTTTCGTTCGGGTACTTGTTGCGGAAGTCCGCCATCAGCCGGACCGTGCTCTCCGCTGCACGGGCGATCCTCTTCGACAGAGCGTCGATGGTGTCCGTTAATCCGTTCCGTACGGTGCTTTCCACGGTCGCCGTGTTCTTGTACGTGAGCGGCTTGGCGTCGAGCGCTGCTTCGGCGAGGCGTTCGACGGCGGCCAGCACCCCGGCGTCGCCCGTCAGCGGCGTTTCACCCAAGCTGGCCCGGCAATCATCAATTGCCTCGCCGATGTCCCTGGCGTCCTTCTCATTGGCGCCCAACCGCTCCCGCAGCTTGCCCGCCTTGTCCTCTAGCCGCTCCAGCTCGCCCGTGACCTGCTGTTGCTTGGTCATGAGCTGCTGCAGGACGTCACTGGTGGTTTCCAGTGCCCGCTTCTCCGCCTTCAGGTCCTCGATGCTGCGGGCCGTGGCCTGCCAGCTGATCTCGCCGAACTCCGTGACGGAACCCACCATGCCGAGTTGCCGGTTCCGCCGGCCCAGCGACCCCAGCTCCGCGGTGACCCGGTCCAACTGCCGGGCCACGACCTTCAGCTTGCCCTGTACCTCGTCCTGTTCGGCTCGGAACCCAGCGATCTTGTCGTGGTTGTCCCAGCCCAGCACGTACGTGCGCCGGTCCGCCAGGTCCTTGCGATCGTCCTTCTCATGGCGGCCGCGCCCACCTTTCAGCTGGCCGTTGGCCGTCACCGCTTTGGGGTAACGGCGGAAATCTGCCAGGTTCTCGCAGCAGAAGTAGTCGAACCGGCTGTTGAGCTCGTTCTGCAGGAATTCGCGGAACGGAGTGCCCTGCTTGATAGCGATCTTCGCAGCCAGGGTCCCAGGCTCGGGTTGATGGCGGTTGTGCCTGTCCGAGCCTGTATCTGACTCGCCGATTCTCAGGTACACCAGCCGGCCGCGAAGGTTATTGGCGTCCACCCAGCTGCTGACGGCGGCATAGTGCTCCGCGGGGACCAGGAGGGAGAGGGCGAACCCGTGGAGCGTCCGTTCAGCAGCACCCTCCCAGCCGGCCTCGCCGTCGCGGATCTTGAGCAGCTCACCCACGTAAGGCAGGTCGCTTTCGGTTATTTCGGTGCCTTCGCAGAGGCGGCGGCGAATATCCAGCTGGGGGAGCGGGATCAGGTTGCGCCGGGCCTGGAGGCTGGTGAGCTCAGCTTTAATCTCCTCCGACCTGGCCGTGCGTTCACCCTGCTGCATTGACAGCGGGGTGAGCTCCTTGTGCAACGCGTCCGACCGGGCCGCCAAATCCTGCTCCACCCTGGCGAGCCCGGCCCGGTTCGCGTCGAAGAGGACACGGTCTTCCGGGGTCTGCAGGCCAAGGTCCGCTGCGGCCGAAGAGTAGGCATCGAACCGCTGCTTCTGCTCGGCGGACTTGGCGGACAAAGCGGCCAGCTCGGCGTCGATCGCAGCAAGCCGGCCGCCACCGTTGGTTCGGATGTCCTCCTCTACCCCAGCCAGGTCCCGGCGCAGTTGCTTGATCTCACAGGTCAGCCGATCCGAATCCTCCTGCAGCCGCACGCCCGTGCGCTCCAGCTCGGTCTGGTGCTCCAAGCTCAGCTGAAGCTTCCGTTCCGTGAACCAGGGGTGCAGCTGGTCGCGCTGTCGGCGGGCCAGTTCGTCGTTTGCCGTCAGTCCGGCGTGCAGCGCTGCGCCCTCTTTGATGGGTGTCAGCAGGGCGACCTGGTCCTTGGCCCGGAGGACGGCGTCGTGTGCTTTCTTCAGATCATCGAAGTGGTGGATCAGGTTGGTGATCCGGGAGGCGACGTCGTCGTCCTCCAGCATGTTGCCGCGCACGAACGAGGTGATGTTCTCCACCTGCTTCATGGACACCGTGCGGTGGAACAGCTCCATGGCCTGATTACCGCTGATCCCGAAGTGGCGCTTGAAGGCCGCGGCATACGGATCGAATGAGTCATGGACTGACACACCGGCGGCGCGCAGCTTCTTCTTCAGCTTCAGGGGGTCCTGGCCGAAGTTGCTGAAGTCGACAGCGATGCTCTGGTCCGTTTCCGCCAGCGAGTAGAAACGGTTGGGCTGCCCCGCCTCCCGCGTGGCCCAGAGTGTTATGCCTAGCGTGACCCACTTGCCCAGCACAGCGTTGTGGAAGACACCCAGCACCACTGTCAGCTGCCCCGAACCGCGCAGTGCCACCGGCTTGGAGTACTCCCCGCCCGCACTCCGGGCGCTCTTGTGGAAGCCTTGGACGTACGACATCAAGGAGCGTTCCTTCTTCTGCGCTCCCGCGGCCTTGTTGTACTCGATTTTGTGGGCCGGAAGCAGCAGCGTGGTGATCGCATCCACCACCGTGGACTTTCCCGAACCGATATCGCCCGTGAGCAGACTGTTGGCGCCGTCCAGCCGGAACGTGCGCACCCCCTTGTGGAACGTGCCCCAATTGAGCAGTTCCAAGCGGTGCAGCCGGAAACCCGGAGGAGTGCCGCCGTCGGCTGCCGTGTCGTCGAGACTGAACAGGCTCTCCTGCAGGTCCGATGTGAGATCCGCCATTACTGGCCCTCCCCAGTGCCGCGTCCGGCTTCGCGTGCTCCGGCGGTCTCCGCTGTGGTGGGCGGCTCACCGGCGAGCGTCGCACGATAGTCAGCAAGCCGCGCGTCGAACTCTTCCAGCCACTGCGCATCCACGTACGCCTTCAAGATCCGGGCCACCTCGTACGTGTCCGCCTGCCCTTTGAGTTTGCGCAGGAAGCCGAGTTCCACGACCTTCTTGATGTCAGCACCCAGCCGGTCCAAGACACGCGCCTCGTTGCTGGATTCAGGCAGGAACACGGAGACGATGTCCGCGATCTCCTGTTCGGTCATGATGAGCCGGACCTCACTGCTGTTGATATCGAACTCCATCATGCGGCGGCGGAGCAGGGCCAGCAGCAGGCTGACGTTGAAGGTCAGGGTGCGGCGGGCGATGAGCCGGGGGAGCGTGCCGTCCGGATCATCCTTGGACCGCAGGAACGCGTAGCCCTCAGATTCGTCCAGGACGAGGTCCAAACCCAGCACCGAGACGTAGTCGCGCACATGCGAAGTCAGTCCGAGCAGGGACTGCCACACCTTCTCATCGTTCTCCGCGTACAGCACGCCCTTGAAGAGCCGGGTGACGACGGACGGAAGCTCCTCCGGCGTGCGGGATTCAGTGTCAGCTGTGGCTGGGGTGGCGGGGTTCATGCCGGCCTTCCGAAGATGATCTGTTCGATGGTGGCTTCGCGGAAGGTGCCGTCCGGAAGCTGCCAGGACAGCTCCTGGGTCTGCTCTGGATTGATGGTGGCCCAGTCCGATTCGGTGGCCAGCTGGTAGTACCCCACCACTTCCGCCAAGCCTTGGGAGAGAGGGTAGACCTCGGTGATTTCGGTCAGGGTGGCCTGCTCCGCCTCGGCAAGGACTGCGTCAACGTTGGCCCGCAGGCGTTCTTTGTCCACGAAGAACTGACCGAACAATGCCGATGCGTCCACATCGGTGTCGTCGGCCGTTTCGACGGCGTCGTATACCATCACTTTGCGGCTGGGTTCATAGAGGGGCCGTTCAAAGGGCAGCACAACGTCCACCGACGGCGCCTCAATCTCCATAAAAGTGCCTGACGGCCGTGCCTCCCGGAAGCCCAGTGCACCGGATTCGATGCGGCGAATCAGCTGCATGATGCGCTTGTTCTCCAGAAACACCTTGTCGTCCAGGAGTCGGCGCATTTGCTGGGAGAGCTGGCGGACCGTGGCCTGGGTCTGTTCGACGGCGGGCAGCCAGTCCTGGTGGAGGTTGGCTACCGCGTTCAGGCTTTCCGTTTCGGCCAGGGCTTCGATCCGAGTGGCCCGCTGGAGCAGGTCCTGCAGCTCGTTGCGCAGCTGGGGGGACATAAGGTAGTCCCAGAACCCTTGAAAGGTGCGCCCTTGGAGGGAGCTGCTGATGTCCTGCTGGTTGTCGAAAATCGATTCCAGCAGTTCACCTTGGGTACCGTCCCACGTGGCGATCTGCTCGCGTACCTGTCGGTCCAGCTTACGGAAGTTCTGCTCCACCTCCCGGAAATCGGAAAGCAGGTCCTTGGCCAGGGCCGTGAGCTGCTGCAGGTGGTCCAGCGCTTCCGGGCCGGTCATGACGCGGATGTTGCCGTCGCGGATCCGCTGCATCTCGTCGTCTATCCCGTCCCGCTGGCGCTGCAGCTCAGCGAGCCGCACTTCCGGGTCCGTCTCAGACTGCTGCACGAGCTGCTTCAGCACCGCGAAGATGCTGGTGAGGCGGGACTGCGTGGCAACGAAGTCCCGTCCGCGCAGGTTCTCCACCCAGCGGACCACGTCCTCCGCAGCAGCCGTGAGATCGTAATGCGGTTCGTCCTCGCCGGGGACGTAGTACTTCCTTAGCCATTTGCGTTCGTCCGCGGCCCAGTCGTCCAGGTATTCTGCTGCGGTGCGGGGGAACCTATCCTCGCCCTCACTGTCCCGGAGGCCGAACAGCACGTCATCCAGGACATCGATCAGCTCCTGCCGGCCGAGATTGCGCTGATTGGGTCCCGTGAACGCCGCCATGAAAAACGTCAATGCCAGGGGCGCATTCTGGGCACGGAGCAGCGACCAGCCTGCATGGTTTTCCCGGAGGGAATTGATGGCGTAGAAGTCCATTGGGTTCCCGTGTTTAGCGCGTCACGTCGTCCAATTCACTCTAGGCGATGGCTACGACATTCTTTTCCCAATTGCCGGGCAGTACATCCATTAGCTCATTGAACACGATCGGCTCGACGTCGCTGGCCGCTGTGGCCCGCGGCAGATGCTGCTCCTCTTGGGCAGCGCTTAGCCCGCACGCTGACGGCTACAGCGTCTCCGGAATCGGGCGCCCGGGAAAGAGCGTCGCGTACTGTTTCCGGAACATCCTGCGCCCGACGAGACGGTAGCCCAGCCGCACCGGGGCGGGGATGTCCTTGATCATTTCCTTCTGGTCCTGGCGTGGATTCGTGGCCAACACCATCCCGAGGTAGCCAACCAGGAACTTCTTGTCGAGCTGATCGATCCCGTGCGTCGCGCCCTCCTGCAATTCCTTCTCGGTCAGCACCCTGTCCACCACCGGCATCACCTCGGTGACTTCGCGGCGCAGGTGAACGTTGAGGACGGTCTTCAAGTCCTCGTAGCGCTCAGCGAGTTCCCGGGCAACCTCTGCATCTGCCGTCTCCATCCAGCGGAGGCGCACCGGCTCAATGCGTTCGAGCCGCTGGGTCACCTGCCGGTGCTGCTCAAGCATCTGCGCCACGTGCAACGCACATGCCGGTGCCCTTTCCGCGAGTTGCGGGTACATGAGCTGGTCCTCGCCATCGTGGTGCAGATGGAGTACCTTGTCGAAGTTCCCCAGCACGTCGCCCACGTAAGCGGCGCGGGCGGTGTCACCGGCTGCAGCGGAGCGCACCAGTCCCGGCGCCTCCTCGTACGCCCACAGAAAAAAGCGGTGGATGCGCCGCATGCCGGCCGTTCCCCTACACAGGACGGGCCCCGGTGGCAACGGCGCTGCGGTCTCGCCGGGCTGCATGGTGAAGAAATCAGTCATTGGACGTCCCTAACGGTCGATGTGCGAGACAAGGACCTCTCCCCGCCAGCATCGTATCGCCGGGCCCAATCCCGCACAATGACCGGTTCGCCAGCCACGGCTGACTGAACAACAGCGGCGGGACGGCAGCTGAAGAGCCTGCCGTCCCGCCGTCGTCGGCTCCCTATTACCGCGCCTGCAGCCCAGGCACACCGTCCCGGATCTCGAACGACGCTTTCGTGCTGACGGGGGAGCCGGGCGTGGTGACGTAGTCCAGCACCCTGAAGTCGGCGGTCATCGCATCCTTCATGATGCGGGTGTTCACGTAGCCGCGGTTGTCGTTGTAGAACTTCAGGTGCGGGTTCCAGGCCATCACTGGGTCCGTGGTGGAGCCGGTGCCATCGCCGGTGGAGGTGATGGAGGTGCAGACGAGTTCCGAGCCGACCACGGGGGAGGCCGGGTCCTTGTAGTCCACCTTGAGGTCGTTGGCCCAGTTGCGGTGCACGTCGCCGGTGAGGACCACGGCGTTTCGCACGTTGGCGTCCACCCAGCCCTTTGTGATCCGGCGGCGCGACGCGGCGTAGCCGTCCCACCCGTCCATGGAGACGTCGTCGATCTCCGGAGCCTGGTTCCTGTCCCGCTCGGCGAAGAACACCTGCTGGCCCAGGATGTCCCAGCGCTGGGTGGAGTTCCTTAAGCCGTCCAGCAGCCACTTCTCCTGCTCCGCCCCGGTGATGGTGCGGTCCTCGGCCAGGCGTTCGGCCACGTTCTTCCTCCAGCCGTCCCCGGCGAGCTGGTCGTCGCGGTACTGCCGTGTGTCCATCATGTGGAAGTTGGCCAGCTGGCCCCACTGGATGGTGCGGTAGATTTTCATGTCGAACCCGGCTGGCACGGACGAGGTCCGCAGCGGCATGTTCTCGTAGTACGCCTGGAACGCCGCGGCGCGGCGCTGCCGGAAACGCTCGGTGGTGTCGTTCAGCTGGGCCGCGTCTGTGTTCTCGGGGACCTCGTCCGCCCAGTTGTTGTCCACCTCGTGGTCGTCCCACACCACCAGCCACGGTGCGATGGCGTGCGCTGCCTGCAGGTCGGCGTCGGACTTGTACTGCGCGTGCCGCTGTCGGTACCCCTGCAAGGTGGAGGTCTCCGGACCCTGGTGGTCGCGCGGGTTGCCGCCGCCGATCACGTAGCTGTCCTTCTTGTACTCATACAGGTAGTCACCCAGGTGCAGCACCAGGTCCGGGTGGTCCTGGGCGAGCCGCGTGTAGGCGGTGAAGTAGCCGTGCTCGTACTGGGAGCAGCTGGCGAACGCCATGGCCAGCGCCGCAGGGGTTTCGTGCGGCGCCGGGCTGGTGAGCGTGCGGCCCACAGCGCTCATGTGCTTGCCGGTGCGGAACCGGTAGAAGTATTCGCGCCCGGGCCTGAGACCCTTCAGCTCCACGTGGACGGAGTGGGCAGTTTCGATCCTGGCCTGCTCGACGCCGCGGGCTACTACCGTGCGCATGCCTGCGTCTTCGGCGACTTCCCAGGCGACCGCGACGTTGCGGGAGGGCATTCCGCCCAGCCCGTCCTCGGCAACAGGATCCAGCGCCAGCCGGGTCCAGATCACAAAGCCGTCCGGCCACGGCTCGCCGGAGGCGATGCCCAGCAGGAAGGGATCGGTGCGGAGACCGGCGTCGTCCGCTGTTGAAACAGCGACGGCGGCACCCGGCAAGGCGGCGACCAGTCCGGCCCCGAGGCCGACGGAAAGAAGGGACCTGCGTGAAATGTTGTCCATGGCTTCAACCGTAGGAAGGCCGGTTGGACGGGTCCTAAGGATGATGTGAATGATCGGTTAACTGCGTGGCAACTACGCCCTTGTCAGGAATTCCGCCCACGAGAAGACTTGCCCTACATCGTCCTCGATTGCTTTCGGGGCAAGGGCGGGATGAGCGGTTCCCAGCGGGGGCGAGTTGCCCGTGGGGTCGGCAGAGCGGGGCAGCCATGGACGGGCCTGGTTTCAGGAATGAGTTCATCGTCGTCAACGGTGAGGCGGCGGGGAGCAGGATCATCATTCCGCACGGGAACATCACCATCGGAAGCGGGGAAGGCTCCCGCCTCCGCCTCCCCGTCTCCGGAGTCAGCCGCCGCCACGCGCTTCTGACATCAACGGACGGCCGGACCATCCTTGCCGATCAGCAGTCCGGGAATGGCAGCTGGGTCAACGGGCACCGCATCACCCTACCGACAGAGCTCGCCCACGGGGACCTGGTGCAATTCGGGCAGGTCCGGCTGCGACTCATTGACAGGAACGCGACGGCGCCCAGGGCGCAGCCTCCGGGGGCGGCCGAATGAAAACGAAGAGTCCGGCTCCGCAGCCGCCCCGGGAGCGGCTGGGTACCGCACTGCTGGTCGCCGCCGGTATCAACGTGGTGGGGATTTTAGGCAACAGCCTCGCAGCGTTCCTCACTGAACTGACGCCCACCTGGACGTGGTTCATCACTCCCTTTATGGGATTGCTGGTGGCCTTGGGCATAGAAATGCTGGACTATTACCGGAGCGTTCAAGGCGCGCCGCCCGGGCCTTCAGGTCACCCCGACCCGAAACTCCCTGTCAGGCCCGCGCCCCGGATGCCGGTGGGGGTGACAGTCCTGGTCACGTTGCTGGTGCTGGGCGGCGGCGGCTGGCTGGTCACCGCGGGGGTGAGCTACGCCGTCGGCTACCTCTCAGGGAACGAAGACAGGGTGCAGCGGCTGGAAAGCCAGGTGGCCACCGAAGACCAGGGAGTTACGGTGACAATCCTGGGCGTCCAGAGCACAGCCCACTTCACCAGGGTGGAGATCCGCGTCCGCAACGGGACCAGCAGTTCGATGTCCCTGCCCCTTTTTGCCAATGCTGTGCTCACCGCCCCTGACGGCACCACCTTCGACGCCGATCCCTTCCGCAGCAACTGGCAGCCCCGGATCCCGGCAGGTGGCCAGCGAAAGGGAACAATCAACTTTCCGGACCAGCTGCCTGGCGACGCGACCTCGATCTCACTCAGCTTCGGCACAGTCTTTAGGCCGGGCTTCGACGGACCAAGGTCCATCAAGGTTGAGTACATCCCGTTGAGGCCCCTGGCCAGTCTGGCCCGGGGGTCTACCTTGTATTTATAGTTGTTTCGCTTCAGAGGCTTCGGGCGTTGGCCAGCACGGGCAGCTTTGCGCGGACGTCTTCCACCACCGTCGGATCGATGTCTATAACGGCCAGTTCCGGCTGCTGGCTAGGTGAGGATTCGCCGGTGGAGGTTTCGGGGCGTCAGGCGTCAATCGGTCAGGGGAGCGGCTGCCGTTCGCCCACGCTAACCGCTTCCTCCAGCGCGAAGTACGTCCGCCGTCGTCCTTCCAGTCTTTCCTGCCGGCCGGGCGAGGGAATCCTGGCGCTCTTCGCCCGGTTGCACCGACTGCAGGCGGCGACGAAGTTCTGCAGGCTGGTGGACCCGCCTTTTGACCATGGATAGAAATGGTCGCCGTGCTCAGCGGGCCGGGAACAACGACGGCGGAAGCCGGCTTCCATCTCGCACTGACCGCCCGCCCGGACCATGCCTTCGCGGCGCTGCTGCCGGGTGAAGCGGCGGACAGGATCCCGGCGTCGGACGTCTTGGAAACGGATGATGACCGCCGCGATCGTCAGGACGACGGCGAGTATGCCAGGAAGCGCGACGGCCGCCAGCACGCCGTCGAACATCCCTGTAAAAACGGCCGTCACGGTACCAGGCCGTCCGCCCGCAGCTATGTTCCCGGAACGCGGCGCGAGCGACAGGATGACAGCGGCGAAGATCCACACTGTCAACGCACCCCTGGCCAACAGGAGTAACTGGCGCGTCCAGTAGATGCGCTTCAATTCAAGCATTTGGTCTCCCCCAGAAGACTCCGCAAAGTGACGTGTGCATTTGTCCCGCTCGCTGAGACAGATCGTACCTTCACCGGCGCCAGGGGGAGGCGGTTCCGGTCCACGTGGAGTGTTCGCCGAGGGTATTCAAGTTCAGGACTGACTGCACTACCTTTTTCCTATGGCCATGGGCAAGCAACGGTGCTCTGACCGCCGGCAGGAATTTCTACTCAGAAGGAGTGGGAAAGGTCATGAATCAACGAACCAGAATAATCTTTGCTCTCGTCGTCGTGCTGCTGCTGATTGGTGGCGGGACGGCGCTTTTTCTCTTTGACAACACCAAAAGGAGCAGGGCCGCGGAGTACACCCCCCAGATCAACCCTGCCGATTTCACCACTAACATCACCAATCAATACTTCGCCCTCCCTGTCGGCAAAAAAATGACGTACGAGACCACCGAGCAAGGAAAAGTCACCGAGAGGATCGAAATCGAAATCCTGGCGGAGACCAAGACCATAGAGGGCGTTGAGGCAGTGGTCTACCTGGATAAGGAATACAAGAACGGGCAGCTCGTGGAGGAAACCCGGGACTACCTGGCGCAACACAAAAACGGCGATGTGTGGTACTTCGGCGAGGACGTGAACAACTACTGGAACGGGATACTGCTGAACCGCGCCGGCAGCTTCCTCCACGGAAAAGACGGGGCAAAAGCAGGCATCTGGATGAAGGCCGAACAGCGCATCGGCGATTCATACAGGATGGAATTTTACATTGGCCATGCCGAAGACATCAGGGACACCGTAGCTACCGGCGAGACCGTCACCACGAAAAACCGCACCTACACCAACTGCGTCAAGGTTTATGACTGGACGCCGCTGGAAAAGAATGCCCGGGAGCATAAATATCATTGCCCCGAGGTCGCTGCGCTGGTCCTTACCGAGGACCTGGAGACAGGAAGCCGGTCAGAGCTCGTGAACGTGGTCCAGCCCTAACCCCGCGCCACCAGCCCCGGCACTCCGTCCCCGATCTCAAAGGAGGCCTTCGTGCTGACGGGGGAGCCCGGCGTGGTGACGTAGTCCAGCACGCGGAAGTCAGCGGTCATCGCATCCTTCGTGATGCGGGTGTTCACGTAGCCGCGGTTGTCGTTGTAGAACTTCAGGTGCGGGTTCCATGCCATCACCGGGTCCGTGGTGGAGCCTGAGCCGTTGCCGGTGGAGGTGATGGAGGTGCAGACGAGTTCCGAGCCGACCACGGGGGAGGCGGGGTCCTTGTAGTCCACCTTGAGGTCGTTGGCCCAGTTCCGGTGCACGTCGCCGGTGAGGACGACGGCGTTGCGCACGTTCGCGTCCACCCAGCCCTTCGTGATCCGGCGGCGGGACGCAGCGTAGCCGTCCCAGCCGTCCATAGAGACGTCGTCGATCTCCGGCGCCTGGTTCCTGTCCCGCTCGGCGAAGAACACCTGCTGGCCCAGGATGTCCCAGCGCTGGGTGGAAGTCCTGAAGCCGTCCAGCAGCCACTTCTCCTGCTCCGCGCCGGTGATGGTGCGGTCCTCGGCCAGGCGTTCGGCCACGTTCTTCTTCCAGCCGTCCCCGGCGAGCTGGTCGTCGCGGTACTGCCGTGTGTCCATCATGTGGAAGTTGGCCAGCTGGCCCCACTGGATGGTGCGGTAGATCTTCATATCGAACCCGGCTGGCACGGACGAGGCCCGCAGCGGCATGTTCTCGTAGTAAGCCTGGAACGCGGCCGCGCGGCGCTGCCGGAAACGTTCCGTGGTGTCGTTCAGCTGGGCTGCGTCCGTGTTCTCCGGGACCTCGTCCGCCCAGTTGTTGTCCACCTCGTGGTCGTCCCACACCACCAGCCACGGTGCGATGGCGTGCGCTGCCTGCAGATCGGCGTCGGACTTGTACTGCGCGTGCCGCTGTCGGTACCCCTGCAAGGTGGAGGTCTCCGGACCCTGGTGGTCGCGCGGGTTGCCGCCGCCGATCACGTAGCTGTCCTTCTTGTACTCATACAGGTAGTCACCCAGGTGCAGCACCAGGTCCGGGTGGTCCTGAGCCAGCCGCGAGTAGGCCGTGAAGTAGCCGTGCTCGTACTGCGAGCAGCTGGCGAACGCCATGGCCAGCGCCGCCGGGGTTTCGTGCGGGGCCGGGCTGGTGAGGGTGCGGCCCACAGCGCTCATGTGCTTGCCGGTGCGGAACCGGTAGAAGTATTCGCGCCCGGGCCTGAGACCCTTCAGCTCCACGTGGACGGAGTGGGCAGTTTCGATCCTGGCCTGCTCGACGCCGCGGGCTACTACGCTGCGCATGTTTGCGTCTTCGGCCACCTCCCAAGCCACCGCGACGTTGCGGGAGGGCATGCCGCCCAGCCCGTCCTCGGCGATCGGGTCCAGTGCCAGCCGGGTCCAGATCACGAAGCCGTCCGGCCACGGCTCGCCGGAGGCGATGCCCAGCAGGAACGGATCGGTGCGGAGACCGGCGTCGTCCGCTGGTGAAACAGCGACGGCGGCACCCGGCAAGGCGGCGACCAGTCCGGCCCCGAGGCCGACGGAAAGAAGGGACCTGCGTGAAATGTTGTCCATGGCTTCAACCGTAGGAAGGCCGGTTGGACAGGTTCTAAGGATGGTGTGAATGCGCGGTTAACGGCGCGGCAAAAGCTGCTAACCGGGTACTGGCCCATTTGGGGTGCCATCAATTCTTATACGCGGTTAGATACTATTCAATTCGTTGCGTGAATTATAAGTACCGCATATAAACCATATCAGAATAAATTCTGATACTCCAGTCACATGCTTTTGTGATGCAGCTGGTTTTGCAGTAGCCAAATAATGGGCGATGTCCAATTGGCCAGTGGTATGAATATGTGTTTGCCTGGTAAGGTCAAATTCTGTAATTGGGGGTACTATTTTGTCGAAATATATCAAAGCCGGTCTCGTAGCCATTTCTCTGTCCGCCTTGATGGCGGCGGGGACAGTCGCTCCCGCGTACGCAGACACCTCGCGGGAAGCAGCTGGGAAGGTTGCAGCAGCTCCGTCGGGGGTGGCAGCAGAGAACCAGGTTATTGCTGAGCTGAGGCAGAAGCTGACTTCAGCGGCGAATACAGGAGACGCGGCAGCTACAAGCTCCCTGGCAGCGCTGGACAGCCTCGGGAAGGACAAGAAATCAGAACTCGCCAGGATCATCCTGGGTGAAGGAGTGGTTCAAGCCTCACAGCGTGCTGGTAGCGGCGTTGAGGTTCTGCGGACGGGCGACTGCACATCCCCTGCTGCAAGGGCCAGTGGGATGTTCTCGATCCAGTCAACATACAGCGTGACCGCCAACTGCGACGCCGACTTCAGCTTTGCGGGAGTCAGCGTGACCAAGGTACGCCTCACCGGATCGTACGTCACGGGAAGCGGTGTGGTGTTGTCAACAAGCAACGCAACTGCCTATGTGATGCACTCCTACGAACCCGGGTCGAGTGTCTCCTTTAGCAACTTCAGCCACTCTGCTTCCGGCGGACGAGGTCAATTCCAGACCACCGTCACCGTGACCCGGAGCCTTTTCGGGTGGAACCACTCCACACGGTCCGGTAACCTCAGGCTGGTAACCAGTGGCCCCGGAGTCGTCTCCTGCGGATGGGTGTGATTTAGAGTTATGGACCCTGTAGTTCCTACTTTCTCGGAAGCAGTCCTTTCCTTTGGCCCGCTGATCTTGATGTTTCTGGCGGCACTGGCCATTGTCTTTTACTACGTCTCCAAGGCGTATCGAAAGGCTAAGTCTAAGGCGCTTTTATCTAGCCCTCATGGTGAGACTCCACCGCAGGACGACAAGAATCTGAAATAGGCTGTCTGTCTATTCTTGAATTTCAATGTGGCAAGGATCCCATTCTGTAAAGGCTGGAATCCTTGCCGCATTTTTGTTTAGCTCGCCCCTTTTGCGCCCTCCCCGAACTCCGACTTTCCCGTGCGGACGATCAGTGTCTCAATACGTCGTCATCTCCAGGGGCTTCCGCACCCTTGATGTGTCTCAGAGGAGCGACCGCCGTTCGCCCACACGACCACCGCTAAGTACGCCAGGCGGAGGCATAGCCTGGTCCAATAGATGCGCTTCAGCTCCAGCATTCAGTCGTCCCCCCATGGAGTCGTGAGTGACATGCAGTAAGCAGGGCTAGGGGGCCTGGGCGGACTGGTGCGCTGCCCACAGCAGGATGATGCCCCCAAGGAAGTACGCGAGCAGCAACACGTAGCCGATAACCAAGGCGACGATGGCCACGCCTCGTCCGCGTTCACCAGTGGTCTTGATCTGGCTCAGGGCGATGTGCCCCACGACGATGCCCACCGGGTAGATGAACAGCACTGAGATCAGCCCTATGATGGCCAGCGCATTGGTTTTGGCCGGCGTAGGGGCGTAGCCCTGGTATTGCGGCCGGTACTGGGGTGTGCTCATGGGCGATGCCTGCCTTGTCCGAATATGGGTCCCCCGGCCCGCCATCGCGGAGCGGCAAACACAACGTACCAACACAAAGGTCAAGAAAGTTGGTTTGTAAAGAACAAATCCGTTGGACGGCAACGCTGCGACACCATTAGGTGGCGGCGCGGGAAGTAGCCGCCAGGTCCACTGCCGGGAAGACGCAAAAACCCCCGTCCGGCAGATGCCGGACGGGGGCGTTTGAAGTACGGTCAGCGCTGGGAAGCCGCGGCTCCGAGGACAACGATGACGACGATGATCCCGACGACCACGGACAAGTAACCGATGATCAGAGCGGCGATAGCGAGGCCGCGACCCCCTTCACCTGTGGTCTTGATCTGGTTCAGGGCGATGTGCCCCAGGATGATCCCGAGCACGTTGATGAAGAACACTGAGATAAGTGCCACGATAGCCAGCGTGTTGGTCTTGGCCTGCACGGGTGCGGGCGCGTAGCCCTGGTACTGCGGAGTGCTCATGAATAGTGCCTTTCAATTTCCGAATGGTGGGTCCCCCCGGCCCGCACATTGCGGAGCGGCAATCAAAATTTATCAAACAATTAGGCGAACCCGAAGATCAATCAGGCGGGGGAAGATGGTTGTGCTTGATATTTCTCAGGGAACGGTGCAACGGCCGCCCGCTTCTTACGGGCGGTTCCCCGCACCCGGTGACAGGACGCTGAGGCCCACCTCAACGGCCACGTCCAACAGCTCAGCGGCGTAAGCCACCAAAAGATCTGACTGCAACCGTATCGCCGTGGACAGATGGATCGCGTCCGCGCTTCGAAGTCCGCTCGGCAAGGCGGCTGCGTACATGAGGTCCGATCGTGCAACGTCTAGGAGATTGATGCCGCCTACGACCGCATTTACGAGCTCGCCGGGAATCCCGCGGCGATGCCCTGCGCAGTGGAGCTCTGTGTAGAGAAGCATCGACGCCACCAGCTGATGGCCATCGGCTGCGGCATTTGTGAGATACTCCGCGGCGGAGGACGATTCCTTTTCCTCGACTACCAGTTTCAGGACAGCTGACGTGTCCACGTAAATGATCAACGGTCCCCGCGAAGATCATTCAGAATCTCTGCCGTCCTAGTTGCAGACGTGATTCGTGGCAGAACTCTGAAGTCCACGGCGTCCTTAGCGGCTGGCCGTATTTGTCCCGCCTGCAAAAGACGTTCAAACGGCGATGCTGAAGGCGGGATCAACGTTGCCGCTATTTCACCGTTGTTCGTTACATCGATCGTCTCGCCGTTCTTGACGCGGTCCAGGATCTTGCTGCTCTGGTTGCGCAACTCACGGTGCGGAATGGTTGTCATGGCTGCCTCCGTAGCAATCGTAGCAAGCGGAAGGCTTGAAAGAAACGATCCGGCAGGGAGGCGGATGCTAGGTCCGCATGTCAATGTGCCGGCAGGCCCTATTTAGCCGATGGTGTCAGGGAGCAAAATGATGAGATGAAGAAAGTTGTCCTGGCCGGATTCGCCGCTTTGACCATGGGCTTTGGCGCGATCACTTTTGCAGCCCCGGGCAACGCGGCGGTTGCGCCGCCGCCCGTCGACGGGCAAATCATCGTCAAGTTCCGCGACGATCATGCTGCGGCAGGCGCCCTCCGCCAGCACGGCCTTAGCGAGGGCAAGAGTATTGGCAGTACCAGGGCGAAACTGATCAACGTACCGGCGGGCAAAGAACGTCAATTGATCGAAGCTCTGAGCCGCAATCCGGCAGTTGAGTACGCCGAGCCGGACGAGCTAGTGACCGCCGCCACGGCTGACGAATACTTCCCCCGCCAGTACGCGCTGCAAAACACCGGCCAGTCATTCACTAATACCGCGGGCACGCTGACTCAGCCAGGGGGCAAAGCGGACGCCGACGTCGACGCCGTCGAAGCGTGGAACGTCACCACCGGTGCCGGCATCAAAGTTGCCGTCCTCGACTCGGGTGTAGCAAACGACAACCCCGACATCACGCCGAAAGTTAACGCAAGAGCCAACTTCACCAGTGGCGAAACAGGTGACGACAACTACGGCCACGGCACGCACGTTGCCGGCATCGTCGCCGCCACCTACAACAACACCCAAGGCGTAGCCGGTACGTGCCCCGGGTGCAGCATCCTGGACGGCAAAGTACTGAACGACAGCGGGATCGGATCGACGTCGGCCCTTGCCAACGGGATCAACTGGGCCGTCAATAACGGGGCCAAGGTGATCAACATGAGCCTCGGCGTGCGGGCATCACGCACCCTCGAAGCTGCCGTCAACAACGCCTGGAACAAAGGCGTTGTGCTGGTTGGCGCAGCAGGCAACGGCGCCAATCAGACCAAGATCTACCCGGGCGCCTACCCCAACGTTATTGCCGTCGCAGCTACCGACAACAACGACGCCAAGGCATCGTTCTCGACCTACGGCGCCAGCTGGGTGGACCTCGCAGCGCCCGGCGTGAACGTCTACTCCACCTTCCCGAACCACACCTTCGTCCTCGGCACACAGAACAAGCGCTCATTCGGTTACGACGTGGGTAACGGAACCTCGATGTCCTCACCGATCGTCGCTGCCACTGCCGCGCTTGCCTGGAGCTCCACTCCAAGTGCAACGCACACGATAATCCGCTCAAAGCTTGAATCAACCGCCGACAAGATTGCCGGCACGGGCACCTACTGGGCAAACGGCCGCGTGAACGCTGACAGAGCCGTTCGGTAGTTACAGCCACCGCGCGCCGCGTGAACGGCGCGGCGCACGGTGCCGTGCAGGCTAGATCCGCGCGGATTCCTTCTCGGCGCGGGCCGTCTTGTAGGACTCCCAGAAGGTGGCCCCGGTGATGTCGAGGGGCTGCGGGTCGAAGACCGGGTCAAGGCCGAGCTTCTGCTGCCTCTCGAAGTCGTTGAGCGCCTTGAGGGCAGGCTTCTGCAGGATCAGGATGCCCACGATGTTCAGCCAGGCCATCAGGCCGACGCCGATGTCGCCCATCACCCACGCGTCGGCTGCTGTGTTCACGCAGCCGTAGGCGACGGCGATAAGGATCAACACCTGCAGGGCGGTGGTGGTCACGCGGCCGATGCTGGCCCGGACACCCGGAATCATCTTGTTCGAGGAGTTGCCTACGAGGAAGCGCAGGTTGGTCTCCGCCATGTAGTAGTAGGCGATGACCGTGGTCAGGCAGAAGAAGATCAGCGTGATCGCGATGAATGCCGCGCCGACGCCGGGGAAGACGGAGTCGAACCCGGTCTGCACGAACTGGGGGCCCACAGTGGCCGTGGCCGAAAGCAGCCCGCCCTCAGCGAGGATCTCGCCGTCTTCAGTGCCTCCGGAGAAGACGCGGTAGGCGCCGGTGGAGAGGATCAGGAAGCCGGTGGCCGAGCACACAAACAACGTGTCGATGTAGACGGCGAAGGCCTGGACCAGGCCCTGCTTGGCGGGGTGCGACACCTCGGCGGCGGCCGCGGAGTGCGGACCCGTTCCCTGGCCGGCCTCGTTCGAGTAGACGCCGCGCTTGACGCCCCACATCACTGCCAGGCCGATGATGGCGCCGAGGGCGGAATCCATACCCAGGGCGCTGCGGAATACCAGGGCGAGGATCTCCGGCAGTTGGCCGGCATTCATGAAGACGACGATCAGGGCGAGGACGATGTAGCCGACAGCCATGAACGGCACAACGAATGCCGCGACGCTGGCGATCCGCTTCACGCCACCGATGATGACAAACGCCAGGAGGATAACGGAGCCAACGGAAACCATCCACGGCTCAATGGTCCAAGCGCCGCCGATTGCCGTGGCCATCGAGTTGGCCTGGACACCGGGCATCAGGACGCCACAGGCCAGAACGGTCACGGCGGCGAAGACGTAGCCGTAGACCTTGAAGAACCCGGCGCCCTTGGTGTGGGCGAACGCGCGGGAGAAGTAATAGGCCGGGCCGCCGCGGTACTCGCCGGTCAGCGGGTCGCGGGTCTTGTAGATCTGGCCGAGGGTCGACTCAATGAACGACGTCGACGCGCCCAGGAAGGCGACTACCCACATCCAGAACAGGGCGCCCGGTCCGCCGAAGGCGACCGCGGTGGCGACGCCGGCGACGTTGCCGGTGCCGACGCGGCCGGACAGGGACATCGCCAGAGCCTGGAACGAGGAGACGCCGGAGGCGGACTTCTCACCCCGAACCAGCTGCTGGATCATTCCCTTGACGTGCCGGACCTGCAGGAAGCGTGTGCGGATGGAGAAGTAGACGCCGGTGGCGAGGCAGAGATAGACAAGCCAGTCGCTCCAGATCACGCTATTGATGGCTGATAAGACATCGCTCATAAGTGTGGGTTCCCTCCAGGAAGAGCGCGGGTGATGCGGTTGGTGCTGCGCGTGGCCGGTGGACGCAGTGGCGCGCACCACACCAAAACCTGTGAAGCTTCTCACAACGTAAAGGTGTTAGTCCATTTGGCGTTGCCTGGGAAACCCCGCTTACACTTCCGGGTTTGCTTCCTCTTTTACGGCGGAGCCGTCTACTTGGGAGCCTTCGGGGGCAGTCGGGACACATGGGCGTAGGCCTTCGAAATCCATGCCCTTTCCCTTGCGGAATCATCGCCGCCGTCGCCGTTCCACATTTCCGGCAGCCCGACATAGCCGCCCATCGGACGGTCAGCCGGACCAAACGGAACAGTCCGCTCGGTGCCTTCAAGCTCGGCACGGTCGGCGTCGGAAAGCCTGACCCCGATGGTCGGGCCGAACAGGCCGGCGAACATATTCCCGTTGACGAAGGCGCCGAGATTGCCGAACATCGGCTTGACCACAATGTCGGCGTCCTGTGGCAGGACGGAGCGGAAGTGTTCCTTGTCGGCGTCGGACGCTTTGGGCATCTGCATGTGAACTTCTCCCCGGGTCGCGAAAAGGCGTGATGGCTGGCTCTGACTTGCTTGCAGAATATGCCTGTTAGCCAGGAGGGGCTAGACCGTCAGGAGTCAGGCAGAGGCCGCTTCCGCCTGTTCCCAGTGCCTCCGCAGCAATTCAGCCAGCCGCTGGGGCTCGATCCGGTGGGGCGGGTCGAAGTGGTGGCGCTTGGGGAACACCTCCAAGTGGAAGTCCGGGAAGAACACTCTTGCCAGACGGCTGGCAATCTCACCGTAATGATCCGGGTTGCTGAGGCCGCCAAGGGCGAAGAACACGGGCCGGCTAAAGGAAGCCAGACTGGGCCTGTCCAGGTCGTAGCTCTTAAAATCCTGCAGGAACGCCCTGATCCCCGCCGGCCGTTTGGCCATCCACGGCGGCGGGTCACCCACTGGCGGAGGCGGAAGGACGACGTCGGGCCTCACTCCCAGCCTCACAAAGGCGGGCATGAACTGCTCGGGCGGAAGTGTTTCCAGCGCTTCGAACTTTTTCCAGAACTCCGCATGCGCCGGACTCCAGTCCCAGTTCCCGGCCCACGCCGGTTCGAGCAGGGTCAGGCTCAGCAGGCGTTCGGGATGCTTCGCAGCCAAGGCCAAGGCAGCCGCCCCGCCGCCGGAGTACCCGGCGAGATGGAACGTCTCCCAGCCCCGCGCGTCGGCTTCGCGCAGGACGCCCTCGATCTCGGTGTCCAGGCTCCAGCCGGGTGGAGGCTCGTCGTCAGCGTAGAGTTCCAGGTCCTTGGCAACCGCCTCGACGTCGGATCCCAAGGCCCCAATCAGCGCTTCGTAGGCAGGCCGGGCGGGGAGCACGCCCCCAGGAAGCAGGATGGCCCTAATCGGTCCCATGGAAGAACCATACGCCCGGCCGCTCCGTTTACAAGGGGAGCTGGGAGGCAGATTAAGAGGGGCCGCTTGGCAACTTATAAACCTGCACGACGCGCCCGGGCGGAGAGGTTTTAAGCGTTACCGCAATATCTCGTGTAGAGTCGTTTTTGTTGTTGTGTTTTTAGCAGTTCGTAGTTCAGGCAGTACGCGCGGTCGAAAGTCCGCGTTCTTCTGAAGTAGCGGTTTTGAACACCCCACACCGGAGGACCCGAAAGTCGGGACTTTTCCTCCACCTTCACGAAGGACAAAAATAATGGCTACTGGTACCGTCAAATGGTTTAACGCTGAAAAGGGCTTCGGCTTCATTTCCCCCGATGACTCCTCACAGGACGTTTTCGCACACTACTCTGCGATCGCTTCCTCCGGCTTCCGCTCACTCGAAGAGAACCAGAAGGTCTCCTTCGAAACCGAGCAGGGCCCCAAGGGTCCTCAGGCCGTAAACATCCAGGCTCTCTAAGACTTAGCTTTCAGCTAACTCTTCTGAGTCCGGAGCCGTAAAGGTTTCGAGCAGGGCCGGTCATTGACCGGCCCTGCTTTTGTTTAACCCGCGGGTTCCACGACGGCGGCTCAGGCGGTCTTGAAGTCCAAGCTGAGAGACGCAGGGAGTGGGCCCTGCAGCATGTCATCCGTGATGCCATGAATTGCCTGGATTTTCTCCCTGAACCACTGATCGTGCGGATCGTCTGAGTTGGCCACCGCCTGGAAGGACCTGGTGAGGTCCTCGCCCTCATGGAACAGGCAGGCAAAGTCCCCCTGCGGCGTCTGCATGTGGCTCACTACTTCCCGGGTCAGACCCATGCGCTCACGCGAACGCCGGTGATCCTCCCCACGGGGGCCGTGAATCTCCTCGATGAGCGACTTCCACTCGTCCATCCTCCCGGGCAGGATCGGAGCGAACCAGGTGATGCATTCCATGACAATGTCCTTCCATGAAGTTGCTTCGGCAATCGCCGCTGTGCGGTGTCAGCACCGCACCTGCATAGTAGTCCTGTGAAATGCGGCAGGATAGAGCCGCTGTAAAGCGCTGCGGGCGAAGCCCCCCGGAACGAAATCAGCTATCGAGCAGCAGGGAAAGTTCGACGTCGACCTCGTCTCCGGCGCGGATGCCCGCCGCCGTCCTGACCGCCTTTTTCACCGGAAGCAGGTACGAGCTGGTCTTGGCGTCCGGGAACACCGAAGTGGACCAGCGGTGCCCGCCGATGGAAGCGTTGACCCTTACAGAACCGAAGCCCTTCCGGAACGGTGCTGAATCCTCCCTGAGCTGCTCCGCCAGGTCCTGCGGCAGAGTGACGAAGTGCCATCCGGCTTCCTCGGGAAGATGCCATAGCTCGCCCCGGAACCCGTAAGTCACAGTCACGCGCTACTTCTTCCTCTTCTTCCGGTGCGGCTGGACGCGCTGGTGGCCCTTGGCATGCGCAATGGCAGCTGCAGCGGCGGTCTCAGCGTGAGGGTCTTTTTTTCCTCCGGGGTTGGGCACGGGCGGAAGCCCCTTAGCAGCACGGCGCTCGGCGAGGGCCTTCGCGGCGGGGGATCCCGGCGTCGGCATCCGGCGGATCACAAAGAACTGCTGCCCCATGGTCCACAGGTTGGTGGTGGTCCAGTAGATCAGCACGCCGATGGGGAAGTTGATGCCGCCCACCCCGAACACGATCGGCAGGATGTAGAGCAGCATCTTCTGCTGCCGCATGAACGGGCTGGCCATGGCCTCTTCGGACATGTTCTTGGCCATGATCTGCTTCTGCGTGATGAACTGCGTGGCCGTCATAGCGAGGATCATCACAATGGTCAGGATCATGACCGCGGTGGGGTTGCCCTCTGGATTGTGAAGCAACGTGGCAGTCAGGGGCGCGCCAAAGATGGTGGACGCATCGAACTGTGCCACTTGCTCAGGGCTCATGGCGCCGATGCCCTCACCGGCTTGTTGGGCCGGGCTGATGCCCGCGAGCACAGTAAAGAGCGCGAAGAAGAACGGCATCTGGATCAGGAGGGGGAGGCAAGCCGAGAAGGGGTTGGTGCCGTGTGTCTTGTACAGGGTCATCTGCTCCTGCGCCATGGCCTGGCGGGACAGCTGGTCCTTTTTGCCTTTGTACTTGTCCTGCAGTTTTTTCAGGTCGGGCTGCAGGAGCTGCATTCCGCGCTGGGCTTTGATCTGCTTGACGAACACCGGGATCAGAGCCGCGCGGATCACCAGCACCAGCCCGATGATGGACAACGTCCACGTCCAGCCGCTGGCCGGCGGCATCCCGATGCTGCTCAGGCCCTCGTGGAAGCCGACCATAATGACGGACACCAGCCACTGGAACGGAAACATGATTGTTTCAAACAGGTCCATACATTATCCCTAATCGTTAGGCCGCAGGCGGCCGACGGAAGGCGTCATAATGTGAGCCTAGCCCAGCAGCGATCCGCATGGTTGGACTGGGGCCGGGGGAGAGGCCAGCGGCTGTGATCAGCAAGCGATGTCCTCGAGGAACAGCGCGCCTGTGCGGGCGCCGTCGGCCCTCCTGAGCCGCCGCCCCACAGTCGCGGCACCAAGATGCAGGCTCGCCGACTCCGCAGCTGTCCATAGGGCAGTGGCAATCTCCTCCGCAGACGCCGAGGGTTTGATCAACAGCCCTGCCCCGGCATCCTGCACAGCCTGGCCCACCATCCGCTGATCGAGCAGGGGATGCATCGGGGCGATCACCAGAGGCAGATTGTGCGCCAGAGCGAGCATGGTGGTGGCGTGCCCGCCGTGCCCGAGCACCGCAACGCACTCCGGCATGACCTCTCGGTGCGGAAGATAAGCGTGCGCGGTGACGTTCGGCGGTGCCCAGATTCTGGCGGCGTTGATCGCCGGTCCGGTTGTCAGGATCACCTCGAGCGGCAGGTCCGCCACCGCGTCCAGCGCCTTCTGCATAAACGCTTCCTGCCCGTTGAAGGCTGTGGTGCTCAGGCTCACCAGTACACGCGGTGTGGAACCGGGGGCGGGAGCAGATACCGGGCGTTCGACGTCGACCACTGCTCCCGACCACACCACCCTCCCGTTCTGGTCCCCTGCGCCCTTCCTGCCGGGGCGTCCGGCCGGATCAAGCCGCCGGTCGGTGCACACCAGGATGCGGTTGGCGCGGCTCATCACCCGGCGCGGGCCCAACCCGCGCATCGCCAACATCGTCGTGATGGGAGTCCGTCGGAACGGGCCGTCGAAGAACGCGTAGAAGCTGTGCACCAGCGCCACGGTGAAGAGCCCGGCCCTGGCGGCGGCGTCGAGGGCTCCCAGCAGCAGGCAGTCCACGATCACCACGTCAGTCCGTTCCCTCCGGGCTTCCTCCACCACGTCCTGGGCGATGCCGGCGTCGGTGAACACCGACACCAGCATGGAGATCTGCTGCAGCGTGGGCATCTGCTCCGCCAACGCCATCCTCGGCGAATGGCTGTAAGGCCGGAATTCCGCGCCCGATGCCTCAATCGCAGCCTCCTGCCGGGGATGGCCCAGGAAACGCACCCGGTGCCCGAGCCTCACCAGTTCGCGGGTGATGCCGACGGCGGGCGGCAGGTTCCCGCCGGCGTCGAGCGTTGCAAAGAGGAAGGTAGACACAGCATCCTCCTGGCGTCAGGAACGGCACATCCGGTGGGCTGGATTCTAGTCCTCCGCGCGCTTCCTGGGCAGAGCTCTGCGAAATCGGCGGATATGATCGAATCATGCCCGGACCCGTAGAAGTTCTTGGACCCATCCTGGAACTGATGACCTGGGTGGGCTTCATTCCCGGTATCCCGCTGCTGATCGCCGGCTGGGTGCTTGCGAGACGCCGCTGCCCGTGGACTGTGACCACTGCGGAGGTTGTCGAAGCCGGAGGGTTCAAGGGCTTCCGCTGGTCCGACGGGGACAACACCTCCCACTATTCCCTTCTCACCGCAGAGGAAACGAAGGGCCTCGAAACCGGCAGCGAAGTGGCGCTCCATTACGACGTGTGCCACCCCGGCAGATGGAGCCTCGGCCCGCACCGGCCCGACAACACCGTCATGACCATCGGGTGGATCCTAACCGCGACCGGGTTGGTCTGCACCCTGGGCGGGTTCGTTCTGCTGATGTTCTGACATTCCCGAAGATAAACAAAGTATGAATGTCGAGCGAATGAATTCTTGGCTTAGTTTTCCTTGCACGTATTGGGCGAAAATCATATGCACCTTTGCGGGAAATAAAAAACCGGTCGGTCGGAACGTTAGAGCGCACCTAAGGAACGGTTAGCGGGCAAGAGACCCTCCCTACTCAAAGACTGTGTGACCGAACTCTGGGCGCATGAGTCCTGCCAAACGGGCCCAGGCTGCAGCTTTGTTAGGACAAACCTGTGTTTATTATAAGTAGCCTTATTTTCCCAGAAGTGCTAAGCAGCCTTACATTTGTGTCTCGGTTGTTAGCGTTAATCAAGATAATTGACATGGAACTTTTTGCATCTACTATTCATACATGGGGGGGAGCAAATTCCAGCGCGTTCAGCTGCGAATGGTGTGACCCAAAGAACCATTGGGGTCGAGTTGTACCCTGATCCAACCGTCAGGTGGTAGTCCGTTGAACCTTTTACGCAAGTCGCTGAGTTTTGGGAAGTTCCGGGGTGGTGTGCCCCGTGCGGACGGTCCTCCCAAGGGGACAGGAAAGCAACGCGGACTCGCAGCCGGCGTGGTGACGGTTATTTCAGCTTTGACTCTGGCGTTGCTTCCGGCGGGTGCAGCGAATGCAGCCCCGGTATATGAGTTAACGGCTGCCTGGGAGGCTGGAACTCCCGCCTCGGTCACTTCTGGAGATGTCGTCACCGGCATCTGGCGGTTGAACGTCAATGACGACGCCGCCGCTCCATCGAATGCCCCAGTTGAGAACGTCACTTTCACGGCGACAGTCGCCAATGGGCGGTTCGATGCCGTTCCAACCCTGTGCCTGACCACCGGCGTCACCCCCGTCTCATCCATCTCGGCTGACGGAACTACACTTACCTGCAACCTGGGAACCCTTAACCAAGGCACCGCCGTCGTGATCCAGACGCCTATAGTGGCGGAAGGCCCCACGGGCAGCCAAGTCACCGCGGCAGGCACTATCGACAGCCAGACTGCCGACTTGAGCCCGATCAACATCGTCAACACCTTCGGGATGGACATGCGCTGGGGCGTTGGTACGCCGAACTTTTCCTTTGGCGACGGTGGTTTCCTGATTGACTACGAGTGGACGCTAAGTAAGGCGAAGGCAAGTGAGGCCGGGCCGCAGTCAATCACCTATAACCTGATTATTGCCTCCCCTCAGGGTGGTGCGATCTCCGTTGATCCGAAGGGCTGCACGCCTTTTGAAGGCCCGGGCGTTGCAGACGGTCACCCATGGTCCGGGGGCACCCATCCCGCCAATCAGATGACGGCGCCCGCGGGCACCTGCAACATCATTCAGACAGGTCCGACAACGTTCCAGCTGACGATCTCCGGTATCGACTATGCACCGGCCAATCCACCCACGCTTGATTCGGCCGGCAATCGGCTGCCCGTGGACCAGGTCGCGCTGGCGTCCGGTTCGATTTGGCTCCGGGTAAATACGGCGTCTTCAGGCTCAGCACTCCTGACGTCGGATGCGCCCACGTACACGTCGGTTTCCGGGCAGATAGCGCAGGATGACACGTCGAACAACACAGAGTCGAAGGCGTGGACAACGCCCGGGAGTTACTCGTCAGGCTGGGGCCGCGGCTACACCGGCAGCGGTGGCACCCAATGGGACGACACCTACCGCGTGGCCGCAGGTACGACAGTTGGGCAGTACATGGACACGGCCATGCAACTGCACACAGACCGACCTGACGACAGGATCGTGGGCATGTGCTCGGCCCTCGACACCAAGTACGTAACCTTTGCTGGATGGCATTGGGGACAACCCGCCGCCGCGGGCATCGGAACGACGACCGAGTACTACGTCGGCAACGACCCCACCCTGGATCCAGCCAGCCTCTCCTATGACCCGAACGTGTTCGATTGCGGTTCCAGCAGTGGCTGGACGACCAGCCAGCCGGCAGACCTCACCACTGTCAAGGCAATGCGCATCACGGGCACCCAGGGACAGTTCGAGCAATTTTCGAGCTACCCGCACATCACCCCGGTGGTCACCCAGACGATCCGGCCGGGCACGCCCGCCGGGACGGACGTGTGGTCGTTCTTCTCGGGCGTTCTCGATGCCCCGCTGAATAACTGGTGGAACGGGACCGGGTGCATTACGCCCACGTCGGGATCGCGGTACCCCTGCACCACGGGCTTCCGGGACGTGCTTCGGATCGTGACGGCTGCGCCCGCGATCGCCAAGTCCGTTGATCGGAGTGTGGTGAGCCCGGGTGCCGCGGCGACCTACACGCTCACGTATTCGGCGAACGGTGCAGGTGCTATCCCGGCGACTGTGGATGGCTACCAGATCGTGGACACCCTCCCGTCGGGAGTGACTTATGTTGCCGGATCAGCCACTCCGGAACCTGTTGTGAGTGTTAATGGTTCGGGACAGCAGGTGCTGACATGGACGCTGAACGGGGTGGGCACGAATGCTGATCACGCCCTGACCTACCAGGCTGTTGCTGACAGCACGGTCACGCCGGGGCAGACGCTCACGAACTCTGCAACTGCCTCCCTTGGCGGCATTACAACCGGGCCGGCAACGGCGCAGGTCACTGTTGCGACAAATGGTTTCACCTCGATAGGCAAGACCGCTGACGAGGCGTTCATTCCGAACGTGAACGGCGACGGCGTTGGCGAGGGCTCGTGGACTGTCACGATGAAGTCTTTTGACCCGTTGCCGCAGTCTTTCACCGACACCATCGATATCCTGCCCTACAACGGTGACGGCCGCGGCACCTCCTACAGCGGCTCGTACGCGGTAACGGGAGTCACCGCCGTCGCCGGTTCCACGGTGTACTACACCACGGCTGATCCGGCCTCGCTGAGCGATGACCCGGCACATGCGGGAAACGGCGCTGCCGGAAACGTCACCGGCAATACCGTCGGGTGGACCACAACCCAGCCGGCCAACCCGACCGCGGTCCGCGTGATCGGTCCGGAACTGGCACCCGGGGCTACCCAGGCCTTCACTGTTGCCATCGAGACCGCCGGTGTCACCGGCGGGGATGTGCTGGTGAACCGGGCCCAGGGCCGGGCCGAGCACACCGAACTGGTGATGCGCACCTCAGCGGCGATCACGGTCGCTAACTACTACTCGGCATCGCTGAAGAAGGAAGTCAGGGACTCCAACGGTGTCTGGCACGACGCGAACGACGCGGTGGACTACCCGACCTTCCGTACCGGCGATACGGTCCCGTACCGGATCACGGTCACGAACATGGGCCAGGGCACACTGACAAACGTTGTCGTCTCCGATGACAGGTACCCGGCGGAGGGCGGATTCACCATTGCTTCCCTGGCTCCGGGCGCGACCCAGACCCATGAATTCGAAATCACCCTGGGAGCAGGCGTGGCGTCGACGTTCGTGAACACGGCCTCGGCGACCGCGGACACCCCGGCTGACTCGCAGGTGCCTCCCACGATCAACTCCGACTCCGCCGGGATTGAGGTTGCCAACTACACCACGGTGAAGACCTCTGACCCGGCCACCGGATCCACCGTTGTCCCGGGCCAGAAAGTCACCTACACGGTCACGGTGACCCAGACCGGTTCTGTTCCCGCGAACGCCATGCTCACGGACAACCTGACCGCTGTTCTGGATGACGCCACCTACAACAACGACGCCGCCGCTTCCGTAGGCGCTGTCTCTGTTGCTGACGGCGGACTGTCCTGGAACGGCACCATCCCTGTCGGCGGCACGGCCACGATCACCTACTCCGTGACGGTCAATACGCCCCCGGCAGGAGACCAGATCCTGACGAACGTCGTGACCTCCCCGGGATGCGTTCCGGTCAACGGTCAAACCCCGGACTGCACCACCACCCACCCGGTGGGCGCTTACACGGTGGACAAGTCCTCGGACCCCGGTTCCGGCGCCACCGCCACCCCCGGTCAAAAGATCACCTACACGATCACTGTGGCCCAGACCGGACCCGGGGCTTTGACCGGGGTGAGCATCAGCGATGACCTCTCAGCCGTTTTGGATGACGCCACGTTCAACAACGACGCCACCGCGTCCGCGGGAACCGTGAACCTCACCTCACCCACCCTGGCCTGGACCGGGGACCTCCCGGTCGGCGCCGTGGTCACCATCACCTACTCCGTCACCCTCGCCCCGCAGGGCACCGGCGACGGAACCATCACCAACACGGTCACCGCCGAAACACCCGGCGGGACCACCCGCAACCGGAGCACCACGCACTTTGTCTCGGACCTGACTGTCACAAAGAGCGTTGATCCGGCATCCGGCACAGCCGCAGCCGCCGGAAACAAGCTGACCTACACGCTGACGTTCAAGAACACCGGAACCGGCCCGTCTGCCGTGGACTACACCGACCTGATCGCCGGTGTGCTCGACGACGCGGACATCACCACGGCCCCCGTATCCTCGGATCCGGCCCTGGCTGCTTCGGCCATAACGAACGGCGCGTTCACCATCACCGGTGAACTCGCAGCCAACCAGACCGCGACCGTGACCTACACCGTGCAGGTCAAGCAGGACGGCGCCCGCGGAGACAACACGCTGGCCAACTTCCTGTTCCAGACCGGCGGCCAACCAGCAACGGCGTGTGTGACCGGCGATCCCCTCTGCACCACCAACCCGATCAGCACACCGCCCGCACCGGCACCACTGGCCAACACCGGAGCCACCATCACCGGCGCAGCGCTGTTTGCACTGCTCGCACTGCTCACCGGTACCGTTCTGGTTACCGTCAGGCGGCGCCAGGCAACACAAACAAAGGAAAGGGCAACCCCCACAATCTAAAACTTCGGTTCACCGCTACCCCCGATATAGCGGTGACCGGAAACGGCGCTGATAAGAAGCGGCCGTAACAACAGATGCAGGCTCCCCCTGAGACAGGGAGCCTGCATCTGCTTTAAAACGCCTTTTCCGGATGACATGGCCAGGGCTCATGGTGCCCGTCTGTGTCCTACGTTACGAAGAATTTTTCGGTGACAGACCACTTTTGATAATCTGGACGTGGTTATGCAGGCGGCCACCCGGTTTTCCTTGAGGTATTTTCTATGGCCACCAAGCTTGCTGTCACTGTTGCAGTTGACCTGGATGTTACGGCTGTCACGCTGAAAACTGCCGGCACCCTGACTCCCGAAAATGTGCGTGGACTCATTGCAATTGCACGCCGCGCTCGGCGCATGCTTCCAAGCCTGACCGTCCACGTTGATTTGGGCCGGCTGCGTGCCGTTTCCCCTGAGGCACTTCAAGCCCTGGCTGACGCTGGCCTGAGTACGCTTCGGCCAGGTCCAGTGGAGACGCGTCATGGCTCACGGTTCCTTCGACGCGAGGGACGGCTGGCCGCATGACCGGCAACGGCACGGCCTCGCAGGGCCAGCGCATGTTCCACAAATACAGAAGGTGGCCGCTGTTGCCCACCGGAGACCTCCTGAAGTTACAGCGCTGCCTGCGGCAATCCCAGGACCTGTACAGACCGGATGCGTCACGGGACCTTCTGCGCATCATCGATGACGAACTCCAACTCCGCGCATATTGTCACGACATGGAGCAGCAGTCAGATGGATGCGTGGGCAACAACTAGGCTGCGCGGACATGGCGTATGGGCTGTTGGGGGCCATGTCCGCGCTTACTATGGCTTCCTCAGTGAGTCCGCCCTGCGCCACGTTTGAGGAAGATGCCGGTGGTGAGCTTGGCGGGTGCGTCGAGGTTGGCGCCGTCGTCCACTCCCACTCCCAGCCGGCTGACAAGCTCGCCACCCAGCCAGGCCGTGCCGGTGGCGATAACAATGGCCACCAGTTCAAGCACGAAAGGCAAGGCGGTTGGCACGTAGTCCTGGGTGCCGCCACGGAGGAACCAGCTGACTGCGAATAGCACCAGCATCAGGGCGTTGCCGATTCCGTGGAGCCGGCCGACACGTTTGGCCCGGGACTCGCCAGGCACTGCGAGGTAGTCGATGAGTCCGAAAACCGCTGCAAGAAGGCCCATCAGGACACCTGCCGCGATCATCAGGTACCCGGCTGTGGTGAAGCGGCCGTCGTTCAGCACCAACCCGATGATGTCGAAGACAACCGCTCCCGTGAGCAACCCCAGCGGGAAGACAACCAACTGCTGGTGAATTGCGTGGCCTGCTGCCTTTGCCCTGCTCTCCATGCCCGCCTCCCTGGAACCATACCGTGGGAGGCGAAGACGATCCCGGCCTCCAACTCCAAGACTAGCCTCGGCTGCTTTTAGAATCTAGGGTGGAGTCACAACGGAGGGCCTGCCCCTAAGAATGGAGAAATCGTGAACGCCAACCCAACCACTCCTCTCAAGAACAGGGCGATCACGCACCTCACCGCAAGCTCTCTGGGCGGGCGCTTGAAGGAGCACTACGACAATCTCCCGCTGCCTTTGCCTGTCGTGGTGGCAATGTCCTTGGATCTTCTCCTTCACCGGCTCCGCCCGCTGCCGCTTCCCGGCAGCCGCTCCCTCCACCGAACAGCCGGGGCAGGATTAGTGCTTGCCGGCGTCGGCCTGAATGTCTGGGCGCTGGGGGAACGGCGACGTCATTCAACGGGCCCGTTTGCATTGGAGCGGCCGGAGGAGCTGGTGATCACCGGCCCGTATGCAATCACCCGCCATCCCATGTATGTGGGCTGGTGGCTCATCCAACTGGGGGCGGGAGTTCTTGCCGGGACATCCTGGGTCCTCGCGACGCTACCGGCGGAACTGTTTGTGGAGCACCCCAGTGTCCTCAAAGAAGAGGCCGACGTCGCCGGGCTCTTTCCAGAGTCCTACCCGGAGTACGCGGAAAGGGTTCCGCGCTACCTCGGGTTTCTCAAACGGCACGGCTAACGAGGAGCGAAAGCTGCACTGACGTTCACGCCCCATCCACCGGCGGTTCACTCCGGCGGTCAAGGATGAACCCATGACTGCTTTCACCCGCCGAAACATCCTCAAGGGTGCCCTTGCCGCTGCCGGTGGTGCCGCCGTCGTTCCCACCACGGCTGGAACCGCCGCTGCGTACGCTCCCCGCCCGTCCGCCGTCGCACTGGTCCGTAACAGGCTGCTGCTCCCATGCGGGATTGCCACCGGCGATGTCACCGCCGATTCCGGTGTCCTCTGGTCCCGCGCGTCGGGTCCGGGCCGGCTGGTGGCCAGACTGCTGGCGGTCGACGACGGCGGGTCGCCCCTCCGCGGCGGCCGCGCCTTCCAGCGGGTGCTGCGGGGGAGTACCGCCAGCGAAGCCACGGACTTCACATCGAAGATCAACGCGCAACAGTTGCCCAGCGGTACGCGGTTCGCGCTGACCATGCACTTCGAGGATCCCGAAGGTAACGCCGGGGAAGCTGCGCAGGGCTCGTTCAGCACGGCCCCCGGTCCCAACGTGAACGGCCGAGGCGTTGGCGGCGGGGTTGGCGGCGGCCGGGCGAGCCGCGGGCAGAGCTTCGTCTGGTCCGGCGACACCGCCGGCCAGGGCTGGGGCATCAACGAGGACATCGGCGGGATGCGCGGCTACGCGGCCATGCACGCCACCCGCCCGGACTTCTTCATCCATGCCGGCGACACTATCTACGCAGATGGACCCATCGCCGCCCAGGTGACCGAACCGGACGGGCAGATCTGGCGGAACCTGGTTACCGAGGAAGTGTCCAAGGTGGCCGAGACGCTCAGCGAGTTCCGCGGCCGGCACCGCTATAACCTCATGGACCGAAATGTGCGGGCGATGTACGCGGAGGTTCCGGTGATCGCCCAGTGGGACGACCACGAGACCACCAACAACTGGTACCCGGGGGAGATCCTCACCGACGCCCGCTACACCGAACGCAGGGTGGACGTGCTCGCGGCGCGGGGCCGCCAGGCGTGGCAGGAGTACCAGCCGATTGCTGCTTTGAGCGACGGGAGCACAGGCTTCGAGCCCGCCCGCATCTACCGCAAGATTTCCCGTGGCCCGCAGCTGGACATCTTCTGCCTGGACATGCGCACCTTCAAGGACCCGAACACGGACGGCAAAGAAACGCACCTCACCCACATCCTGGGCCAGGAACAGGCCGACTGGCTCGTCAAGGAAGTCAGCCGCTCCAAGGCCACCTGGAAGGTCATCTCGGCAGACCTGCCGCTCGGACTCATCGTGCCTGACGGCCCGGTGAACCAGGAATCTCTCGCCAACCGCGACGCCGGAGCCCCCTTGGGCAAGGAGCTCGAGATCGCGGGTGTGCTGTCGGCGTTCAAGCGCAACCGGGTTAAAAACGTGGTCTGGCTGACGGCCGACGTCCACTACTGCGCCGCACACCACTACTCTCCCGAGCGTGCGGCCTTCCATGATTTCGATCCGTTCTGGGAATTTGTGGCTGGCCCTATCAACGCCGGAACCTTTGGCCCCGGCCAACTGGACGGCACCTTCGGGCCCGAGGTGGCCTTCTTCAAGGCAGGCGCCTACGCTAACGAATCACCTCGAAGCGGCGAGAGCCAGTACTTCGGGCACGTGGAGCTGAGCGAGGACGACGTCTTCACGGTCAGCCTCCGCAACGCCAACGGCGGTGTCCTGTGGAGTAAGGAGCTGCGCCCGGAGCGGTGAACGCCGAGAGTCATTGCCGGCTAGACGATATGAGGCAGGAGGGGCTCGCTGCCGAGGGGCGGTCCTTCTGAATGCCATTGTCGCCGGGGCGGATCCGGATCGCCAGGTTCGTGGGGGCGCTTGTAAAAGTGTAGTGGCGTTCCGGATCCTGGTCCCGGCGCTGATGGCCTCTGCCAGAAGGACCAGGAAGTGTGGCCCGAAGGGGCTGGAACCTCCTTTTCAAAGCAAGGCGTGGGTTGCCTGCCACACTTGGCGGACAGGTAGAGCCACATTTGAAAATTGGAGGTTCCAGCTATGTTCGAGCGTACAAGCGTTGGCTTGGATGTCCATGCCCGTACCGTTGTCGCATGCGCGTTGGACGGGCAGACCGGTGAAGTCATTCCGCACCGGATGACTCCGGACCATGGCGAGATTCTTGCCTGGATCGTATCCCTGCCTACCCCGGTGAGGGTGGTCTACGAGGCCGGCCCGACGGGTTTCGGTCTGGCCCGGTTCCTGCTCGCGGCGGGGATCGACACGGTGGTCGCGGCTCCGTCCAAACTCCAGCGCCCGTCCGGGGACCGAGTGAAGACCGATGCCAAGGACGCACTCCATCTGGCCCGGCTGCTGAAACTCGGCGAGATTACGTCGGTCAGGATCCCGTCAGCGGACCAAGAAGCGGCACGGGACCTCGTGCGCGCCCGGGAAGATGTCCGCGGGGATCTGATGCGGTCCCGGCACCGGATCTCCAAGCTCCTGCTTCGCCAGGGCATGGTGTATTCGGGCGGGCAGGCCTGGACCGGAACCCATCAGCTCTGGTTGGCCCGGCAGCATTTCGATGCCCCTGCCCGGCAACTGACCTACGAGTCTTCTCTTGAGGCGATGCACGAGATCTCGGACCGCCGCGACCGCCTCGATGAGGCGATCACTGCGATGGCGTACGGGAGCGAATACACATCCGTTGTCCGGGCGCTGCAGTGCCTGCGGGGAATCTCGACCCTGACTGCCTTCGGATTGGCTGTGGAGATCGGTGACTGGCATCGCTTTACCGGCGCCACGATCGGGGCTTACCTCGGGCTGGTCCCGACAGAGCATTCATCGGGAGCGTCCCGGTCTCTGGGCTCCATCACCAAAACCGGCAACACACACGCCCGCCGGCTCCTCGTTGAAGCCGCTTGGCACCACCGCAGACCATACAACAATCCGTCACGGCTGATGCGGTCACGGTGGGAAGAAGCCAGCTCTGAAGCACGGACCCGCGGCCATGCCGGGAACCGGCGCCTGCACAACCGCTGGATCAACTATCTCGAACGCCGTAAGCGTCCGGTCATCGCCAACGTCGCCGTCGCCCGCGAGCTCGCCGGCTGGTGCTGGTCCCTGGCCACCGGCGCACATCAGGCCGAAGTCGGCCCCCGCTCGACAGCTTCCGGCCCCTGATCCAGGGGGCAAGGAAAAACCCGGGAAGTGAAAGTCGTGAGAGGTCCTTGCAGCGCGTGGAGTAAACCCGCGATACACCTATGGGCAACCGGAAACGGACCACGCCCGTCATTGCTAGACCAGCGGTAACCTCCAGCCGAACACTTCGTCCTGCGGTAACCAACCCGCGCATATCAGTCTGACCGCGCCGTCGCCAACGACACGCTGACCACCCATCGGCTGCCCATCCCGGCCAAAAAGGAAGCGGTCCCAGGCAACTCAACCCCGGGACCGCTTCCCCATGCCTATTGACAACGCAGGACTACATATCAGGTGTAGTCTTTGGTTTCGGCGCGCTATCGGGTTGGCGACCTCGCCTTTGTTGATGCTGATCGTTGCCCCGGGAGTGAGACTCGCACAGTACTCCGAGTTGGCGCGGATGACGTAGCTGTACTCGCTACCGTCAGGCAAGCGGACGTCAATGATGATGCGCGCCAGAAGTGTCTTGCCCTTCCTCGGCGGGTGTTCGGGGGCCAAGGAATTGCTCATGCACGCGGTCCTTCTCAAGTCGGAACGCAAGGGCAAGGTGGCGGAGTCATTAGCCCAGATTACTGGGGGTCCGTGGCTATCATTCCTCGCTCGGAGCGCTGTGGCGTCGTTAGCCGGGGATGTTCTCTTCGCAGAGCCCGTACAGGGCCTCCAGCAGGGCTGACTCCAGTTGGTCCGTCCATAAGCCGCGCTTGTTTTCAGCCTCCGGGTCCTCAAGGGGTGATGGCAGGGGCGGAGGGACCATAGTCATTGTTGCCTGATACCGGCCGTCAGCACTGCTGATGGCAACCGTGCGGTAGGTCAGGTAGCCGCCCCTGCCGCCATATCTGTGAGCGCCGGTACAGTCCCGCGACCATTTCCAAAGGCCTAAACCGATGGAGGGCTCACGGGTGGTCTTCTTCATCTCCTCCAGCGAGCCGGGCGACACCACCTTGCCCTGGAAAAGTGCCGCGAGGAACGTATTGACGTCCGCCATGGTGGAAACGACGCCATGGGCCGGTGAACCGAGCTGGTCAGGTGTTGGTCCGCCGCCCACGCGCTCGCCCCTGATCGTGACATATCCCTGGATCATGTCGGGAGCCCCATCGAGGGGGTTATCGACAGTTGTGTGGGTCAGGCCCAGCGGCTTGATGATGTCGTCGTCGAGAACCTGGGAGAAGGGCTTGCCTCGCAGCTTCTCCAGAAGCTGGCCAAGGGCCAGGTAGTTCGAGTCTGAATAGCGGAAATTACCAACGTACTCCCATGGGAGTGTGCCGGTGATTTGAAGGCCCCGCTGCAGGCTCAGCCTCTGTTTGGTTGCGGGAAGGATGTCGTCGACGGTTTTGAACATTGCGTCCTGGTACGAGGGCATCCCTGACGTGTGGCCGAGGAGTTGACGGACCGTGATCGGACGCGGGGGCTTCAGCACAGTCGTGAAGCTCTCCAGGATGTCATTGACAGGGTCATCGAGTTTGATCAGGCCATCATCGACCAGCTTCATGACCGATACCGCGGTCATTGTTTTTGTGACACTTGCTATGGACACCCTGTCCCCGGGCTGCGCGGGGCTCCGGGAATCCAGGTCGCGGACGCCGTAGGCCTTGGACCATTCCCCTCCAGGCCAACGGACCTGTGCAACGACAGCAGTCGCGCCCTTTTCGACGACGGACCGCATGGCCATATCGAGGGACTCTGCCTCTGCCGGGGGTGGAGCTGCCGGCGGCGTCGGAGACGGGCTGGGACTGGTGCAAGATGTCAGCGTCCCCGCGAGCACCAGTACGGTTGCCGTGATGAATGCCGGGAAGAAACGTGTCTTGGGGTGCATGGCAACCGCCGGGGATCGACACGAACAGGGAAAGACCGCGCGACGCCGCCCCCGGTCAAGGTTCGCCCGGCGCCCTAGCCCCAGCATCACAATCTTAGGGTTCACAACCGCACAGGTCGAGGGCCCAGAAGGACCCCGCTGACCCGCTAGGCTTGGCTCCGGACACTTTGGGGGTTGGCAATGGACATTTGCGGTTTCTCAGACATCAGGACGTGCGGGTCAAAGGGCTGGGGAGTTGCTGTACTCGCAATTTTCCTGGCATCAGGACTGGCAGCGTGCACGTCCGCTGGGGCCTCTCCGGAACCGACGACGGTGACACCCACTGCCACCGCTGCAGGGACAGCACCGGCCCATCCTGGAAAGCCGTCACTGGCCGGGCCCACAATTACTGATTCCTTCGGCAACGCGGATTTCTACACCACCGTCTCCGGGGACACCTTTGCCGTGGTTGCGGCGGCCTTCGGGATCTCCGAAGCGAAACTTAGTGAGTTCAATGGGATGGAGCCAGGGACCCCGCTGGCGCCGAATACGAAGCTTCGCCTCATCCCCGCACCAAGCCCGATCCTCGGCGCGAAGGGGGCCGCTACATTTGACGCCAATGGCATTCCCGTCACCTATGTGATCGAAGCCAATGACACTCTTGACGGCATCATCTACCGGTTCGGACTTACCAAGGAGCAGTTGGCAGAAGCGAACAAGGTCCCATTCGTCTATGAGCAGGGCAACCAATATTTTGTCCGCGCCGGTAAGCACATCCAGCTGCAGAAGAACCCTGTGGACAGCAGGTCCGGCAAGGGAAAAATGGTCAATAACTCCTTTGGCCACACCATCTTTTACACCACCGTGGATGGCGACTCATTCGACAGTCTCGGCTACCAATTCAGATCCACTACTGCGCAACTGCTGCAATACAACCCCTTCCTCGTGGCTGACAAGCCGATTCCCGCGGGCACCAAAGTGAGTCTGATGCACGGCGATCAAAAGATCGATGGCGCCCAAGGCACCTTCACTGCCGATGCCGAGGGGACCCCGCTCACCTACACCACCGCACCGGGGGACATCGAGAAGCAAATAGTGTTCCGTTTCGGCCTGACGGGCCAGGCGGACCTGGGATGGGCGAACCGTCCACTCACTGGCCACGGCAGAGTCTGGTACGACTACAATGACGTGCCGTCAGGAGAGCTCGCACCAGGACAAACCATCAGCTTGGCTTTGAATAAACCGATCAACAAGTAGGCCCTAGCCTCGAGGATTCCAGTATCAGTGCGTCGAGTACTGAGCGATGATGACGCCCGTCGTCGTCGTGATTGAACGTTCCAGAATCAGATCGATCCGTTCGCCCTGATCAAACAGCTTTGTGCCGGAACCGAGCAGGATCGGGTGGATCTGCAGAATGTACTCATCGATCAGCCCGTCCGCCTGCAGCGTCCGGACGAGCTCCCCGCTGCCCAGGATGGTGAGATCGGCGTCGTCGTTCTCATGAAGTGCCGCAACAGTCTGGGCGGCCTCGCCGGCGAGCAGAGTCGAGTTGGCGTATTCCAATTGAGTGTTTAAGGACCGGGAGACCACGTACTTCTGCGAGTTCAAGAGGACGTCTGTAAACGGATTTGGCTCCGGCGTTGTCGTCCATAAGCCGAGCAGGTCTGCGTATGTGCGGTGGCCGAACAGCAGAGCACCCCCGGCCGCCATTCCCTCCGCCGCGAACTCCATCGAAACCGAATCCTGGTAGCCGTTGGCCCACCCGCCATGTTTGAAGCCACCCCGGGTGTCCTCATCCGGCCGTCCGGGAGCCTGCATAACGCCGTCGAGGGTAATGCTCTGGAAAACACTGATCCTTGCCATGCTCTTCTCCGTCTCAACCGGCTGGGCCCCGCGCGAAATCCGGGGTTTCCTTCAGAATCTGAAAGGGACGGGTCCTTCCCCCGTGCAATGAGGAAGGGCCCGTCCGGCTTCGATCACACCTAAGGCGTGGGGCTGCCGCCGTTGACGTTAAGGGTCTCGCCGATCACGAAGCTCGACTCCGGTGACGCCAGGAACACATAGGCAGGGGCGAGTTCCGCCGGCTGCCCGGCACGGCCCAGGGGAGTGCTCTGCCCAAACTCCGGGAGCGCCTCCTTCGGCTGGCCGCTGCTCACCTGCAGTGGCGTCCAGATTGGCCCGGGCGCCACAGCGTTCACGCGGATGCCCTTGGGGGCCAGCTGTTGCGCGAGGCCCTTGGTGAAGTTGTTGATGCTGGCCTTGGTGGTGGCGTAATCAAGCAGCGTGGGCGACGGGTTGTACGCCTGGACCGACGTCGTGTTGATAATCGTGGAGCCGGCAGGCATGTGCGGCACCGCGGCCTTGGTGAGCCAGAACATGGCGTAGACGTTGGTCTTCAGCGTATGGTCGAACTGCTCGTCGCTGATCTCACCGATATCTTCCTGCGCCACTTGCTTCCCGGCGTTGTTCACCAACAGGTCCACTCCGCCAAGTTCGCGGAGGGCCGTCTCCACCAGATCGCGGCAGACCGTGGAGTCCTTGAGATCCCCTGGCACCTTGACCGCCTTGCGGCCGGCCTTCTCGATCAGGTTGGCGATTCGGGTTGCGTCCTCTTCCTCTTCGGGAAGGTAGGAAAGTACGACGTCGGCGCCCTCCCTTGCGAAGGCAATGGCGGTCGCTGCTCCGATGCCAGAGTCCGCACCGGTGACGATCGCCTTCCGGCCGTCCAGGCGGCCAGTGCCGCGGTAGGTGTCCTCGCCCAGGTCGGCCTTCGGCTGCAGCTTGGCGTCCAAGCCGGGTTCGGGCTGGTGCTGCTTGGGCGGTTCGATGTGCTCGTAGGCGGTGACAGGGTTCTGGAACGTGTACTGATCGGTCATGGTGCTCCTCCGCAAAGATTGGTCTGAACACGGACTATGGCTGGAATCCAGCGTTTCGGCATGACGCTAAGCATGCTTACCTTTCCAGCGTAGCGAGAGTGCTTCCATGCCGCAAAGAGGGTGGGCGAAGCTTTTGGTTGTGTGAACATTCGTGCACGCCGCGTGAACGGCGCGCGCTGCCGCGCTGGCCACACTAGGCTCTACTCGCCAGTAACTTAGCCGCCAGAGGTCGAGCGGGCTGTCGAAGCGGGCGCCCAGGGCTTGGTCATTTCTTGCCGCACGTTCGTGCAAGTGGCATCGAGAAAGCGGCCGCCCTCCCTAATATCGAAACACCCAACCTTCGATGACGAGGCTCACACTCCCGCCCGTCCTCAGTTCTCACCCCGGCACCAATAGACACTAAAACGATGAGGTTTCAATGTCGCTGTCAAAGCAGACCCAGGCCAGCAAATCACCGCTGAAGAAATCACCGCTGAAGAAGATCACGTCCCTCGCCGCTGGCCTCGTTCTGGCTGCCTCCCTGACGGTGGTCCCGGCCCAGGCCGCCGTCGTCGAGATTTCCCCTCCTGGCGCCAATGATTGGTCCTGTAAACCGAGTGCGGAGCACCCCTATCCGATCATCCTGGTTCCCGGAACGTTCGAGAGCATGGCGAAGAACTGGATCACGTTGTCGCCCTATCTCAAGAACGCTGGCTACTGCGTTTTCGCCCTCAACTACGGCGAGACGAATGGCGTCTACGCAACGGCGCCGGTGGCTGACTCAGCCAGGGAACTGGCCCCGTTCGTGGATGCCGTCCGTGCCGCAACCGGAGCCAAAAAGGTGAATCTGGTGGGCCACAGCCAGGGTGGAATGATGCCCCGCTACTACTTGGGCTTCCTCGGCGGAGCGAAGTACGTTAATCAGCTCGTCGGCATTGCCCCCTCCAACCACGGCACTGAGGGTGTGATCGTGCCGCCGCCAAGCTTCCTCCCGGAGGCGGACTTCGACGCCCTCGACTGCGCCGCCTGTGCCGACCAGCAGGCCGACTCGGCGTTTATGCAGAAGCTGAACTCGATCGGCGATACCGTGGCGGGCCCGTCATACACAGTGATCTCGACCAGGTACGACGAGATTGTTATCCCCTACAACAGCCAGTTCCTCACAGGCCCCGCCCGCCAGGTCACCAACATCACCATCCAGGACAAGTGCCCCGCCGACGTGTTCGAACACGACCAGACACCGAACGATCCTGTAGTCCACCAGCTGGTCACCCATGCCCTCGGCAGGACTTCCGGACCAGCGGATCCGGCCTACCAGCCACGCTGCCTCTGAGGATGCGGGTGCCCGTTCCGCCCGCCCGGCGCCAGGGGAGGCGGAACGGATCCGGCGGCGCCGTCGTTGTAACAGCGCCAGCACGCCCGGAAACCCATCCCAAAAGCCCCAAATAAAAGGACCCCATGAGTCAGCACACCATCGTCATCACCGGAGCCAGCGATGGCATCGGCGCAGCAGCCGCGCGGGCGCTGAGCAGGGCGGGGGAGCGGGTTGTCGTCGTCGGGCGTTCACCGGAGAAGACACAGGCGGTGGCCAAAGAGCTCGACGCCGACTACTTCGTGAGCGACTTCGCGGACCTTTCCCAGGTGCGGGAGCTCGCCGCGGCGTTGAGGAGTAACTACCCAAGGATTGACGTCCTGGCCAACAACGCCGGTGGCATCATGGGCAGGCGGGAACTCACCGTCGACGGCTACGAGAAGACCTTCCAGGTGAACCATCTCGCCCCGTTCCTGCTGACCACCCTGCTGATGGACGTGCTCACGGCCAGCCAGGCCACCGTCATCAACACCGCAAGCGCAGCCAACGGCTTCGGCAAGCTGGACCTCGCCGATCTCGACTCCTCCCGCAACTACTCCACCAACCGCGCCTACGGCTCCGGCAAGCTCGCCAACATCCTCTTCACCAGCGAGCTCCACCGCCGCTTCGGCGCTCACGGAACCGCATTGGAAGGAACCACCACAGGAATCACGACGGCGGCGTTCCACCCCGGCGTCGTGGCCACCAACTTCGCGGCGGAGTCCACCAGCCCCTTCAGGCACGCCTACAAAACCATCCTGCACCGGTTCCTGCTCACGTCCGAGCAGGGCGCGGACACGCTCGTCTGGCTCGCGACGTCAAAGCCGGGGGAGGACTGGGTCTCGGGCGCATACTACGCCAAGCGGGCGCTGGCGAAGGCTAACAAGCAGGCCTACGACGCCGACCTGGCTCGCGAGCTTTGGGACCGCAGCGAGCGCATGGTCAGGCTGGACAGCTAGCGCCGAACTCAAGGGGATCTCAGGGAACCGAGAACGCGTGACAGAGCACGTTCCGCCGATGCGATCGGAAGATTTCGGGCAGCGTCACTTCATCCTTATAGGACCCGATCAAGTACTCATCGACGTGATCCAGCCCATTGAGCCCTCAGCTGAGTTTTCTGCCCAGTACGTTCAGAGCTGACGCGTAACGGCCAGGGAGCGTCCCAGGCTACGGCTTCACCCGCAGCTTGTGGATCAACTCGAACGCGTGCAGAGTCCGCAGGGTGGCCATTTCCAGGCCGGCCTCCGGCTCCGGGTGCGAGAAGTAGAAGCCCTGGAGGGAATCGCACTTCAGATCCAGCAGGTACGCGGCCTGCTCCGGGGTCTCGATGCCTTCGGCAGTCACCAGGAGGCCGAGGTTATGCGCCATGTTGATCATGGAGCTCAGGATGGGCAGCTTCTCCGCCCCGGTGCGGACCATGGACACAAACGACTGATCGATCTTCACGGCGTCCACGGGAAGCTCCTGCAGCCGCCCCAGCGACGAGTACCCTGTACCGAAATCGTCCAGCGCAACCTGTACGCCGGCGTCGCGCAGTTGGTTCAGCTGCTCCAGCACCCCGCAGTCAGCATCGAAGAACACGCTCTCGGTGACTTCGATGACCATCTGCCCAGGATCCACGTTGCAGGAGGCAGCAACGCGTAGCACGCCTTCGGCGAAGTTCGGTTCCTGGATCTGCACGCCGGAGATGTTCACGGCAAGGGAGCGGGTACTGTCCTCGGCCAGCCACGGGCCCATCTCGGTGCAGGCACGTCGCAGCACGAGCGCTCCGATGGCCCCGATCAAACCGCTGCGCTCAGCAAGGGGGATGAACTGGGTGGGCGGGATGATCTCGCCGTCGCGGTCCCAGCGGGCCAGCGCCTCAAACTGCACCACAGCGTCAAGCCGCGGAGTCAGCACCGGCTGGTAGTTCACATAGATATCGCCACGGTCCACGGCCAGCCTCAGGCTTGCTTCCATGTCGGTGCGCTGGACGAGGGCCGCCATCATTTCCGGCCGGAACCGCATGTAGCGGTTCTTGCCGGCAGCTTTCGCCGCGTACATCGCGACGTCGGCCTGCCGGAGCAGGTCTGAGGGCTCAACCGGCTTCTCGCTCAGGGAAGCCAGCCCCAGGCTCAGGCTCGGCCGGAGCATGGTGCCGTAAAGGAAGACGGGAACATTGAGGGAATCGACAATCCGCTCGGCCACGTCCTCAGCGTTCTCAACATCGGTCAGCAGCACCACAAACTCGTCACCGCCCAGCCTGGCCACGGTGTCGTTGGGTCGCACACAGAAGCGAAGGCGGCGCGCCACTTCAATGAGCATCTGATCCCCGGCATGGTGCCCGAGGATGTCATTAACTTCCTTGAAATCGTCCAGGTCAATCAGCAGGACGTCCACGGAACTGCCTGCCCGATCCCGCAGGGCTTCGGTGAGCTGGTCGTTAAACAACTGCCGGTTCGCCAGCCCCGTCAGGGGGTCCTTGAAGGCTAGATCCTTCAATTGTGCGGCCTGTTCGGCCAGGTCATTCATAGCCTTCCTGGCCTGCTCCTGCGCCTTCCGCCGGAGCGTGACATCGCGGAAACTCCAGACGCGTCCGACAACCTCATTCGCGACTTTTTGTGGGCGGGAGTACCTTTCAAAGGTCCTGCCGTCGAGGAACTCCAAAACGTCGTGGCTTTCAGCATCCGGATTGGTGTAGAGCTCCTTGACCTTCTCCAGGAAACTCTCTGGTTCGGAAAGCTGCTCCAGCACAAACTTCATCACGGCTTCGTCGTCGTGGGTGTCCAGCAATTCACGGGGGATGCCCCACATGGACACAAACTGATCGTTAAGCCCGGCGATCTGGCCGTCGCTGGTGACCACCAGGATGCCGTCCGCCGTCGACTCAAGCGTAGCCGTGAGCAGCGACATCGCTTGGCGGAGGCTGGCGTCCGTTTCCTTCCGGTGGCCGGCGTCGCGGACCGTGACCGTCATATAGGTCCCGGTCGAAGTTTCAAAGAGGGAACATGCCACCTCGCCGGCGAACTCGCTGCCGTCAGCCCTTAGACCGTACGCCTCGAACGGCTGGAGGGGAGTATCCGGCGAGCTGCGCCGGAGGGCATCGAAAACTTTGAGGAATCCATGGCGGTAGTCTTCAGCCAGCAGTATCCGGTGATCTGCGCCAATCAAGTCAGCCCGTGAATGACCAAACATGCGTTCAGTTGCCGAATTCACCAAACTGATGGTGCCGTCCGCGGACAGGACGAGGACCGCGTCCGGGCTAGACTCCAGCACAGAGCGGTGTTCAATCCCCGAAATGGGAATTACCTCACCGCTGATATCGGCAGCTCGGCGTAAAGACGGTTCCATAGAGCCCTTTTTTTGAGACCTAGAATTATTCATAATGCGCCTTCCCCCAAGCACATCATAAGGTGCAAAGGTCAATTATCAATGGCGGCGAATCAATTCTGCGTTCCATTTCTTCGGGTTCTCCTGTAGCCATTCCAGCTTCACCTAGGGCCACCAACGCGCAGCCCCCGCACAGAAGCCATGGCCGTCTCTGCCCTCGTCATGGCCATGTCCAATCTGTTGTCAGAAACCGGGCGCGAGAAGAGATAGCCCTGCAGGAAATCACAGCCCAGGTCCATCAGGTACTCAGCCTGTGCAGGGGTCTCGATGCCCTCAGCAGTGACGGACAGGTTCAGGGCGTGCGCCATGGTGATCATGGAACTGAGCAGCGGAAGTTTCTCCGCGCCGGTTCGCACCATGGAGACGAAACTGCCGTCGATCTTCACTGAATCAACCGGCAGGTCCTGCAGCCGACCCAGTGACGAATAGCCCGTGCCGAAATCATCGAGCGCCACCCGCATCCGTGCCCGGCGGAGGTGCTTCAGCTGGTCGATCACCTGCGTGCCAGGATCCAGGAAAACACTCTCCGTCACCTCGAGCACCAACTGTGCAGGATCAACCCGACAGGAGGAAGCGATCCGCAGCGCGACGTCGGCGAAATCCTGCTCGTGCAGCTGGCCGCCGGACACGTTGAAGCTCAGGGAACGGGATTTGTCCGCGGCAAGCCACGGCTGCAGCTCAACGCAGGCGCGCGCCATCACGCTGTTGCCCAGATCGCTGATCAGCCCGCTGCGCTCTGCCATGGGAATGAACTGCCCCGGAGGAATGAATTCGCCGTCGCGCTCCCAGCGGGCCAACGCCTCCAGCTGCACTTCCCGCCCTGAACCTGTGGCAACAACAGGCTGATACTGCACCTTCACTTCGCCATGAAGCACCGCGACGCGGAGCCTGGCTTCCATGTCGTTGCGCTGGGCCAGGACCATAAGCATCTCGGGCCGGAACCGCATGTACCGGTTTTTGCCCCCGGCCTTGGCTGCATACATAGCCACATCCGCCTGCCGAAGCAGGTCCGAAGGCTCCATGGTGGTTTCACTCATGGACGCGAGGCCCAGTGAGAGGCTCGGCTTGAGGTGCGCCCCGCCGATGCTCACCGGAGCGTTCAGCGTTTCCATGATGCGTTCCGCCACTGCAGCCGGATCCGCGACGTTGGTCAGGAGCACCACGAATTCGTCCCCGCCAAGCCGCCCCACCGTGTCATTGGGCCGGACGCAGGAACGCAGCCGGCGGGCCGTTTCGATCAGCATCTGATCGCCCGCCTGGTGGCCATGGATGTCGTTGACCTCCTTAAAGTCGTCCAGGTCCAGCAGGATGAGATCGACGGCGATGTGCCGAGGCCGCCGCATCGCCTGCGCCAGCTGGTCGTTGAACAACTGCCGGTTGGCGAGCCCCGTCAGTTGATCCTGGAATGCCATCGCCCGCAGCTGGGACGCCTCCTCTGCCAGCGCGTTGCCCGCCTTCCGGTACGTGGCATCCCGCACGGATACTGCCAGCGACGGCGCCGCATTTCCGGACGGAGTCGGCAGTTGTGATGCCGGCAGCAGTGAGCAGACGATTTCGGCCGGAAACTCGGAACCGTCACCGCGCAGGCAAACGGGCTCGATCGGCGGATTCCCGAGAACCGCATCAGAGCTTTTCCGCAGGACGTCGTATTCCCAGACGATGGCTTCAAGGAACCCGTCGGCGAGCAGGATCCGGTGGTCCGACCCCACTAGCTCTTCCCTGGACCGTCCAAACAGCCGCTCCGCCGCCAGGTTCGCCCGGCGGATGGTGCCGTCACGGCCAAGAATCAGCAGCGCGTCCGGGCTGAAATCGAGCTCTGAAGCGGACGCATCCCCTTGGGCATCCGACATCATTCGATAGAAACAAGGTATTCGGTACTAAATCGAGCCATCTTGTTTTCCTCCCCCTTGTGGAAATCATAGGGGGCAGAGACTAAAGCGCAAGGGAAGAGCTCTTCAGCCCTGCATTCCTCCCCAAACCACGAAGGGTCCACCCTTCCGCCTGCCACAACCCGGGGTCCAGGACGTTGCGCGCATCCAGCACCACCCGGCGTCGTACGAGCTTTCCGGCGACGGCGGGAGACAGCCTGCGGTATTCATCCCACTCCGTGAGCAGCAACACCAGCTCGGCATCATCGAGTGCAGCTTCGAGGGAAGGCTCGAAACGCAGCTGCGGGTAGCGCATCCAGGAGTTGTTGATGGCCTTTGGATCGGTCACCGTCACGTGGGCTCCTGCCACCGCGAGCTGCAGGGCCACGTCCAGGGCGGGGGAGTCACGGATGTCGTCGGTGTCGGGTTTGAAGGCGGCGCCCAGGATGGTAACGGTCCGGCCCGACAGGTTGCCGCCGCACAGCTCGCGGGCGATCTCCACGGTGCGGGCGCGCTGGCCGACATTGACGGAATCCACCAGCCCCATCCACTCGTCCACAGAGTCCACGCCCAGCCCCACGGCCTGCGTCCGGAAGCTGCGGATGTCCTTGGGGAGGCAGCCCCCACCGAAGCCCAGCCCGGCATGCAGGTACCGGCCGCCGATCCGCGGGTCCATGCCCATCGCTTTGCTGAGCTCGTTGACGTCAGCGCCGGAGGCATCACACAGCTCGGCCATGGCGTTGATGAAGCTGACCTTGGTGGCCAGGTACGCGTTCGACGCCGACTTGATGAGCTCCGCCGTCGCGTAGTTGCAGACGAGCCGCGGGATCCCGGCGCAGAGCAGGGGTTCGTATACGGTGTCCAGGGCGGCCGTTACGCCCCGGCCTTCCACGGAGTTCTTCCCGCCAGGCACGCCGTACACAAGCCGGTCCGGCACCAGCGAATCCTTCACCGCGGTTCCCTGCCTCAGGAATTCAGGGTTCCAGCCGAGGAGCACGTCAGGGCGTCCGGACAGGATACCGCCGAGCACGTCGACAGTGCCGACGGGCACGGTCGATTTACCGACGACGACGGCGCGTCGGGCCAGATGGGGGAGCAGCGCCTCGGTGGCGGCGAGCAAGTAGCTGAGGTCGGCGTCGCCGGATGTTTTGGACTGCGGTGTCCCGACGCAGAGGAAGTGCACCTGGGCGTCGGCGGCGTCCGCGAAGTCGGCGGAAAACCTCAGCTTGCCCGTGGTGAGCCCGTGCTGCAGGAGTTCGTCCAGGCCGGGTTCGTAGAACGGTGCGAGGCCACGCCCCAGGTGGTCAACTTTTGCGGCGTCGACGTCGATTCCCACCACGCTGTGGCCCATTGAGGCCAGTGTGGCGGCGTGGACAGCGCCAAGGTAGCCGCAGCCAATCACGGAGATATTCATGCCGGGTTCCTTACTGTCGGAGTGGTTGGAGTGCTCTGCCCGGCCATGACCTGCCGATAGTGGCGCACCAGTTCGGCGCTGAGCGCGGGCCACGTCCTGCCTTGGACCGAAGAGTGGGCTGCCGCTGAAAAGGCGCGGCGCTTGGCGTCGTCGCCGGTCAGGTCCACCACCCGACGCCGCAGCTCCGCGAGGTTTCCCGGCTCATAGAGCCAGCCGGTGCGGGAGTTTTCCACCAGGTCCAGGGGCCCGCCGCGGCCGGTAGCCACCACCGGTACTCCCGAGGCCATGGCTTCCTGGATGGTCTGGCAGAAGGTTTCCAGCTCGCCGGGATGGACGAAAAGGTCAAAGGAAGCCACCACGCGGGCCAGCTCGTCGCCGCCGAGAAATCCGGTGAACAGAGCTTGGGGGAGGGCGTCCTGGAGGGTTTCGCGCTGGGGGCCGTCGCCGACTATCACCAGCCTGCAGCCGGGGATATCGGCCAGGACGGCAAGGTCTTCCACCTGTTTTTCGACCGCCAATCGCCCCACATAGCCGATGATCCTCTCACCGCCGGGTGCCACCGAAGCCCGCCAGCCGTCGTCGCGCTTTTCAGGGCTGAACCGCGCGGTATCCACACCGCGCCGCCACAAATCCACCCGCGGAATCCCGCGCCCGCGCAACTGGTTCAGCGCGAAAGTGGAAGGCACCAGCGTCCTGCTGGCGAGGAGATGGATGTTCTCCACGCGGTTCCAGGCCCAGTTCTCCATAAACGGGACGCCGTAGCGGGCTGCGTAGCTGGGGACCTCAGTCTGGTAGATGGCCACTGACGGGATGCCGAGCTGGTGTGCCGCCTGGACGGCCCGCCAACCCAGGACAAATGGAGAGGCGAGGTGGACGACGTCAGGCGCGTAATCGGCAAGGATTCGCTTGACCCGATTCACACCTCCCAGCGCCACCCGCACGTTGGTGTACCCGGCCAGCGGTACCGAGGGAAGCCGGTGAACATAGGCGCCATGGACAACATCGAGGACTTCCACGTCCTGTGTTGACGGCGCAATGACCAGCACGTCATCCCCCCGTTCCTGCAGATGCTCCAGCACCCGCAGGATGGAGTGCGTAACCCCGTTCATCAGCGGCAGGAATGATTCGGCAACAATTGCGATCCTCACCCCTCCACCGTGCTGGCGGCGGCTTACCCGGCGGGGGAGGGAGCGTGACGGCGAGGGGAAGATTTGGTTAACAAGGTCTGCTGCCGACCGGAATGCGTGACTTTTAGGGCTGTGCCGGAGAGAGTTCCGCGCGATCTAGGGGTTGGCCTGGGCCGCCGGGCTCAAAAGTTACGCATAAAGAGTGCCGCTTATTCTCTGCGTCTAAGGGCCGTCAGCTTTTTGGGCTGGTTATGGATACGTTGCCGCCGCCCGAGCTCTGTCGAAGGCAGTCTGCGATTCGCTCAGCGTCCTCCTGTGTCGCTGCTTCCTTGAACTTGATGCTCAAGTGCGTCGATGGCAGATTCGCGCTTTCAATTGATTCTTCGATAATTGGATCTTCCAAACACTGGTCTATTGGCCCTATACCCCTCGAGTCGAACAGGCTCACGAACCAGCGGTCAGAGGTTCCGGGAGTGATGTCTGTTTCGCCTGGAGCAGTTCCGCAGCCTCCCAAGGCAAGGGTCAACAGGCACAAACTCAGCAATTGATATCTCTGACGCTTCAAGGTGAGGCCCCTTCTTTGGAACTTCCAGCGTGACCAGAGCTCATCGGAAACGGCTGGGGTTGGTTTCCTGCTATACGCCGACGACGGCGTACAGGCCGTTCAGTTCCTTGGCCAGGTGTTCAATGTCCCTCGTCGACGGCTGGCCGGTCGACATTTCGCTGTGATCCACAACCATCCAGTTCTTGCCGTGCACGAGATGGACTTTGCCCTGATTGGAGTCAGACAACATCCTGTAGCTCTCCTGAAGGGCCTTCTGGTCCGTGTAGACGTCTATCTGGACATTTTCAAAGCACAGTTTCTGCCCTGACGTCAGCGGGACGCCATCGCCCATCGGGACAATTGGCTCGCCAACAGGATCCGGCGTGCAGTCCAGTAGCTCATCGACGGCGGCGTAGGCCTCATCGATGGAGCTGAATGCCTGCAGGTTTTCGCCTGGCGTTTGGGCTTGGGCCGCACACCCCGTGAGTGCTACTGCTACAAGAAAAGTCGGTACTGCGATGTCCAGCCAACGCCTGCGTTTCTTCATTTTTATTCCCCCATTTATTGATGGCACTATTCCACATGCGCACGAACAGGTGAAGCCCAAGCTTTACGAAATGCACTGTACAGCTTTGCGTGAATCCAGCCATCCCTGTACGTTTGGCTGTCATGGAGACACTCACGCACTCGGCAGTATTGGCAAGATTCGGGTATGCCTTGTCGGACCCGACACGGGCGAAGATCCTGCTGGCGTTGCGGGAGGCTCCTGCCTATCCGAGTGACCTTGCCGAGCTGATTGGGGTCAGCCGCCAAAGCATGTCGAATCACCTGACCTGCCTGCGTGGATGCGGGCTGGTGGTTTCAGCCCCCGAGGGCCGCAAGGCGAAGTATGAACTGGCGGACCCCAAACTGGGCCACGCGCTCACCGACCTGCTCGGCGTCGTTGCCGTGGCGCCCGAGTGCAGCTGCGGCGGCGACTCGAAGGACTGCTGCTGATGAGCGCTGAGGCACTGCACCCGCCGGCATCCACCGTGGAGCGCCGCGCCGTCCTGTCCCGGCGGATCAGGTTCTTTGTCGCGGCAACAATCACCTACAACATCATCGAAGCGGTGGTGGCCATCAGTGCGGGAACGGTGGCCTCTTCTGCCGCCCTTGTGGCCTTCGGTCTTGACTCCATCGTCGAGGTTCTTTCCGCGGCCGCAGTTGCCTGGCAGTTCGCCGGCCCGGACTCAGAGGCCAGGGAGAAGACGGCTCTGAGACTCGTTGCCTTCTCCTTCTTCGCGCTCGCCGCCATCGTGACGATCGATTCATCGCGCAGCCTGCTGGGCTTTGCCGAACCGCAGCATTCGCCAGTGGGTATCGGCCTGGCAGCCGTGAGCCTGGCTGTTATGCCCGTGCTTTCCTGGGCTCAGCGCCGTGCCGGACGGGAACTGGGGTCCAGATCCGCCGTGGCCGATTCCAAGCAGACACTGCTGTGTACCTACCTCTCGGCGGTCCTGCTCGCCGGACTGGTTCTGAACAGCACTCTCGGCTGGACCTGGGCCGACCCCATCGCTGCCCTGGTCATCGCCGGAGTTGCGATCAAGGAAGGCCGTGAAGCCTGGCGCGGCGACTCCTGCTGCCCACACTGAAATGTGTCGCTAAGGCCGGTACGGCTACCGCCGGTATAGCCAAGGCGGGCACGGCTACGGCGGGCCGAGGATTCGCCTGGCCTCGTTCTGCGCCTCCAGCTCCTCGGGGGTCAGGGTTTGGCCCGCGAGGAAACCGGCGCCGGAGATGATCCTCCTCAGCTCGGCGACTGTACGGGGGATGCCCACACCGTGATGGGCCATCGCATGGCAATTGGCACACAGCGGAACGAGATCTGTCACCGGATCCAGCTCGTAGTCCACCCCGAGCTGCGAGACCGGAACGATGTGATGGACGTGGATGAAGTCCTTCCCGATCTCGCCATACGTGATTTCGAAAGAGAACCCGCAGGCGGCGCAGGCCGTGCCGTGATGGGCAAGGCAGGCACGACGGGCTTCCGGGTCCCTCTCGTAGCGGTTCACCTCGACCCGGCTCAGGGCCTCTCCCGGATATGTCCCAGGCGCAGGAAGGGTGGGATCGGCGATTGGCGGCGGCCCCAACTCGCTCCACAGCAGACGGACTTTCAGCTCCTCGGACGGCTCGATGGTGAGTCCGGAACCAGAAATGCCCTCCCAGGGCACACCCTGGACTGCATCCAGGAGTACCTCCGGGGCAATTTGCTCACCGAAAGGCAAGAACGCGTCGAAGGCGACGTCAACGCTGAGGGACGCCTCGCCAGCAGTGGCGTACGGCTCAGAGAGGATTCTGCCGTGACCAATGAGCCCCCGGCCGAGGCGGCCCTGCAAAAGAAGCCACGCGTCTGCTCCCAGGGGAATGTCCTGGTTCCCGCCCACACTCCAGCTGCGCAGGAACTGGCCCGTTTCGGTCACCTGTTTCCTGACGGCCTCATAGTCCCAGTCGTGCCAGCGATCCGGATTCCATGCCAGGATGACGGCTGTCATGGCTCAACTCTCCACTGCCTCAAATCCAACTCTGCCCCTGATTGAACGCTTCCCCTAAGCGAAACCGGGGCGCCTATTCGAACCGGGATGGATCGCCTGCTCCGCGCCGAACAACTTCCGCGGTTCCTCCCGAAAAGTCCACCACCGTCGTCGGCTCCGTTCCGCAGTCGCCGGAATCAATGACGGCATCAACTTCATTGTCCAGGCGTTCCTTGATTTCCCAGCCCTGGGTAAGCGGCTCCGCCTGGTCCGGCAGCAGCAGCGTGCTGGTCAGCAAGGGTTCCCCCAGCTCGGCGAGAAGGGCGTGGACAAACCTGTGGTTCGGGATCCGGACGCCTACCGTCTTCTTTTTCGGGTGCAGGAGACGGCGGGGAACCTCCCGGGTGGCGGGAAGAATGAAAGTGAAGCTGCCAGGCGTCACAGCCTTGATCTGGCGGAAGACGTCGTTGCCGATGTTCACGAACTGCCCCAGCTGCGCGAAGTCGCTGCACACCAGGGTGAAGTGGTGCTTGCTGTCCAGTTGGCGGATGGTGCGGATCCGGTCCAATGCCTCTCTATTGCCCAGCTGTGCACCAAGGGCATAGCAGGAGTCGGTGGGGTAGGCGATGAGCCCACCGTCCCGGAGCATGTCCACTACCTGGTTAATGGCGCGCGGTTGGGGGTCCTCAGGATGAACATCAAAGAATCTGGCCATGGCACGAGCTTACGGCTGCGCCGCAGTTACGGGCAGGGGGACACGATGGGCCGGCCACGCAGGAAAGAGGACGCTCAGGCTCCGCTGATGCCAAAGAGCCCGATGATGAGGGCCATAACCAGGATGGTTACCAGTTCGTGGGCGCAGTTCAGTACAGTCAGCCCGGCTGGCCGGTTGTCGAAGGCGTCGTGGGTGATGAAGCGGGCAGCGGTGAAACCTGCCCACAGAATCGCGGCGGTGATCAGTGAGTTGGCCAGGAAACTGCCGCCGTAAAAACCCTGGGCAATGGCAACCGAACCGGCCAGAACCCAGGCCGTCACGAAGCTGACCACGAGGGTTATCGCGATGGGCCGGATGGCATCCCGCGAGTTCCCGCTGGGTTTGACGTTTGCCGTCTTCATCCAGTAATTGCCGAACACCTTGGGGGTATACCAGACGGAGCCAACCACCATGCTGGAAAGCGTGGCCAACAGCACGGCCCAAAAGTTGATCTCTGGAATCATGGCTTGCTCCTTGGATTCGATCTGTATTCGACAACTGCCAAATTCAAACGATGGCGCACTTGCTACCCCGCATAACCCTCATTGTGACTTATTCGGAAGTCTATCCATGCACACACAAAGTCGGTGCAGTTGCCTGCGGGAATCGCAGAACAACTGCACCGACCGGTAGTTACGAACATTTCAGATTGCTATGAATCTTTCCTCATTCGCGGCTCCTTATTCCCGGCTTACGAATATCCGGGTTACCTGCGGTCCTCGGCCAGATGCCGGGAGAGAATCCAGCCGGCGCCAATCATCAAAAGACCCAACACCATGAAGGTCCAGTTGTCAGGGGTGTTCAGCGACAGGAAATTGGCCGCCGAATCCACTCCGACACTAAGCCCGTAAATGCTGAGAACGATGTACAACGCACCAAATCCCATCAGGAAGTTCCGGGCGCCCATACCGCTGCGGCACATTCCCAAACCAATACCGCCGATAACCAGGTGCACGATATTGAGCAGCATGGAAACCTGGAACAGGTTAAGGAACATCGCTTGCGAATCGGGTCCAAAGAACCTTAGTTCGTCGTACTGCGTGGTGATACCCGGGATAAAGCCCAGGATGCCGACCACGATCAAGAGGATACCAACACCCATGCCCACGTTTTGGACGTCTGTTCGTCCAAAATGCATGCCGTGGGCATGTGGGGATGCGGTAGTCATTTCTGCCTCCAACCACTGACTTGCGGACACTACAAGTTTACGGCGCGTGGACGTAAAAAGCGCTGGATAGCGCCTCCTTCGGGACTGCCCGATGGGTACCTTTGCCCAGCGACAGATCCGGTCTCTTCTGCTGGACTGGCGCCGTCACCTGCGCCCACCTGCGGACCGGCCATGGATTCCTGATCAGGGGTGGACACTTACGAACTCTGGTAGTTGCCGGGGTGCCTGTCGAAACCGGGGGAAGTGCCCCCTACATGGCACGATGGAACACGATGAAACTGCGCGCTGATCAGACCGGAGAACGTGGCCTTCCCATGCCATTGTGGATGCAGGGAGCGCTCGAGTCGGCGCAGGCAGCCATCATTTCAGCGCTGGTGGTGGTTGCACCCATCGTGGCGGTCTGGGCTACGTCCGGCTTCCAAAACTCCGGCTTCGAGGTCCTGGCCCGCCTCGCAGGACAGGCATGGTTGTTGATTCACGGAGTGCCGCTGCACCTCACAACCGTTGAAGGTTCTGTAGCAAGCCAGGCCGACGGCGGTACGCTCTCCTTGACGCCCCTGGGACTGACCCTCATCCCGTTCCTGCTCGCCTGGCGTGCAGGACGCCGCCTCGCCAGAGCCTCCTACACCGATCAGCTGTGGCAGGCTCTGCTGGGCTCCTGGTTGGTATACGGAGCGTTCGGAGCCGCCACCGGTTTCGTGTGCCGGACTGCCGACGTCGCGATCAACCTCTGGTTCGCTGCCCTGATACCGCTTGTGCCTTTCGCCCTGGGCATGGTGGTTGGCGCCCGCCGGGAAGCAGGCTCCTGGAGCCGGCTGATCGGCGTCGACGCCGTGGCCTGGATCTCGCGGACCAGCCAGCATTCCCGCTGGGCGGGCTCGTACGTTGCATCAGTCGTCAAAGCAGCCACAGTGGCAGTTATTGCCGCCTTCGCCCTCTCCTCGGCGCTGCTGGCTGCGAATCTGCTGATCCATTGGGACCTGATCATTGCGGTGTATGAAGGGCTCGACGCCGGGGCGATCGGCGGTGCCGTGCTCACCATTGCGCAACTGGGATACCTGCCCAACCTTGCCATTTACGCGCTCGCATGGACGTCCGGCTCGGGCTTTGCCCTCGGGGTGGGATCCCAGGCCGGGCCGCTGGCCACCGCCGTGGGTCCCTTGCCGTCCATTCCCGTTTTCGCCGCCCTGCCTGCGGGCTACCTCGAGTACGGGTTTGTGGCGCTTGTGGTGCCTGTCCTGGCGGGGGTCCTGGGTGGTTGGTGGTTCCTGCGGGCAGGGGAGAACCACTTCGATGAATGGCTGGCTATCAAGATCCGGGCGCGTTGGTTTACTGCCACGGTTTCCACCCTCGCCCTGGGGTCCATGATCGGTGGCGTGGCCGGAGTCCTGGCAGGCGCATTGGCCTGGCTGGCACGCGGTTCCGCCGGGATGGGACGGCTCACCGACATCGGCCCGGACCCGCTGTGGACGGCAGTCTGGCTGGCAGCGGAAGTGGGCGCCGGCGTCGTGATCGGTTACGCGGCAGGACCCTGGCTGGAACGGCAACAGAACGTGCCGGAAGAAGATCTGCAAAGCGCTGTTTAGCGCCTTTTCCCTTCCGGCGATTTGTGCACCAGCAGCTCGAGCCGGTCAGGACATCCCGGGCAGCTTGTTCTCCAGCTCCGTGCGGCACTCAGAGGTGGCCCGCTGGGTCAGGGCTTCACGCTGGCACTGCTGGAAATCGCTGAACTGATTGAAGAACGCGCCCACCATGAGGAGCACCATGACCATGACGCCGGAAACCAGCAGCCCGGTGATGACCCCGAACAGCACCAGCTTGGATTCCTTCCGCGTGATGGCGCGGATCAACACGATGACACCCAGCGCAAGGCTGGCCGCCGTGAGGATGGCCGACAGCCAGACGTAGGCGATATCCAGCTGGATCACGAAGAGGGACCCCAGGACCACCACGATAAAAAGGCGGAAGAGGGTGTGCGTCTTGGCGAGCGAGGCCTGGGCGGCCTCGCTGAGCGGCTGCCTCGCGCGCTGCATGCTGCCGGGATCCTGTGTGGGGTTCATGTTTTCAAGCCTACGCGAGCGGCCCCTAAGCTAGAGCCATGCGCATCGTAGTCCTCGTTTCCGGCACCGGCTCCAACCTCCAGGCAGTCATCGACGCCGTCAAGGCAGGCGAGCTGGATGTTGAGATCGCCGCTGTGGGCGCAGACCGTCCCGGGACCTACGGCGTGGAACGCTCAGCCGCAGCTGGCATCGATACTTTTGTGGTCGATTTCAAGGCCTACTCCGACCGTGCTGAATGGAACGCGGCGCTGACTGACGCCGTCGCCGCTTACAACCCGGATGTTGTGGTCTCCTCGGGATTCATGCGCATTGTGAGCCCGGGATTCATCGAGGCGTTCGAGGGCAAATACCTCAACACCCATCCTGCCCTGTTGCCCGCTTTCCCGGGTGCCCATGGAGTGCGCGATGCCATGGCCTACGGCGTGAAGGTTACGGGCTGCACTGTTCACTGGGCCGATGCCGGCGTGGACACAGGCCCCATCATCGCGCAGGAGGCCGTGGCCATCGAGGACGCCGATACCGAAGAGAGCCTCCACGAGCGGATCAAGCTGGTGGAGCGACGGTTGCTGGTGTCGACCCTGGCCATGCTGGCAGCCGAGCACAAGACCGGCCAAGTGGCGCCCCGCAGCTAAACAGCGGGGTTTTCACTCACAAGGGCGAGCCCAGGCGGGCGAAGCGATCCAGGACTTCCAGTACCGTTTCGACCATGGCTGGATGACCGGTACCGTGACCGGCCTCGTCGATCAAATGGAGTTCGGCGTCCGGCCATGCCTGGGCGACGTGCCAGGCGATATCTGCCGGGCCGCTGATGTCCAATCGGCCATGCACCAGTGCGCCCGGGATTCCGGCCAGTTTCCCCGCTTCCCGGATCAGGACGCCATCCTCAAGCCAGGCAGCGTGGCGCCAGTAATGAGTGACCAACCGGGCGAACACCATCCGGAAATGGGGATCTTCATACCGCGCGTCCGGTCTGTAATTCGGGTGGGTTGCGACATGCGTGTCCTCCCAGCGGCACCAGTCCTTTGCCGCCTGTTTGCGGACCAGAGGGTCGGGATCCTCCAGCAGTCTGCTGTACGCGTCGACGAGGCTTCCGTCGCGGTCTTCTGCCGGAACGCCGTCGCGGAACATAGACCACTCGGCTGGAAAGATGCGGCCCATATCCCGCGTAACCCAGTCCACCTCACGACGGGACGTGCTGGTGACACTAAAAAGCACCATCTCAGAGACGTGGTCCGGATGGGTTTCGGCATAAGCCAGGCCGAGAGTCGCACCCCATGAGCCTCCCAGCACCAGCCACTTGTCGATGCCGAGATGCACGCGCAGCTGTTCGATATCCCGGATCAGGTGATGGGTTGTGTTCACGCTGAGGTCGACGCCGTACTCGCCCGCGTCCGGCTCGCTCCGGCCGCAGCCACGCTGGTCGAACAGGACCACCATGTACGCAGAGGGGTCGAAGAACTGACGCCAGCCAGGGGTGCAGCCGGAGCCAGGTCCGCCATGAAGAACGACGGCGGGTTTGCCGGCCGGATTGCCACAGACCTCCCAGTAGACCCGGTTGCCGTCGCCGACGTCGAGCAGGCCATGGTTGAAGGGTTCACTCAAGGGGTACATAAGGCCGCTCGCTCAGATTGGAGATGGGGGAGAGGGGGCGCTTACTCCAGCCGGCGCTGCTTCGTCTCGGGGGAGAAGAACACCATCCACAGCACGGCCAGCACCACGAGCCCGCCGGCCAAGGCGAACGATGAAGCCAGCCCCAGCTCCGGCCAGAAGTAGCTCGCGAAGATCAGCGGACCCAGGCCTGCCCCCACCCGTGAGAACGTGGACGCCCAGCCGAAGCCGCTGCCGCGCAGTTCCGTCGGATAGAGCTCGGATACGTAGGCGTACAGGACGGGGATGGCCACCTGCACCACAAAGCCGAAGGCCAGCAACCAGAACACCGCCGCCGAGGGAATGTCCACCACAAACGCCACAATCACCAGGATCAGAGCCGACAGCGGCCCCGTGATGGCGAGGATCCATTTGCGGCCCACCTGCTCGACGAGCGCTGCCGCCACCACTACACCGAGAAGTCCGACGGCGGCCATTCCCGCCGTCGTCAGGAACGCCTTGTACTCCTCGAAACCGGCGCCGATCAGGATCCGGGGCATCCAGGTCAGCGACAGGTAGTACACGAGGAGGATGCTGAAGAACAAAGCCCAGGCCGCCGTCGTGATTTTCCAGTTGAACTGCCACACCAGGCGCAACTGCTGCCAGGCGCTGCCGGCGGAAAGCCGTGGAGCTTCCTGGGCATCCGGAAGGCTGTAGGCGCGCTGCTCCGCGCCGGTTGCGAGCACTAGGTCGTCGATGACCTTTGCGGCTTCCTCGCGCCTGCCCTTGCGGATGAGGAACAGCGGGGATTCGGGGACGCTGCGGCGGACCCAGAACACGAGGAGCGCCGGCAGCACCATGACAAGCATGGTGAGCCGCCAGTCGGCGAAGAGGGCGATCAGTCCGGCCGAAACAAAGCCGCACAGAGCCGCGCCGATGGGCCACCAGCCGTCCATGGCCGTGAGGACCTTGCCGCGCTGCTTCCGGGGCGTGAACTCACCCACCAGCGCGTAATCCACGGGAATGCAGCCGCCCAGGCCGAAGCCGGCCATAAACCGGAACGCGCAGAACCACACGAAATCAGGGGAGAAGGCGCCCAGGACGGTGAAGAGCGAGAAGATCAGCAGGGTCGCGGTGAAGGCCTTCTTGCGGCCGATCGTGTCCGCGATGGTGCCCCAGGCGAAGGCGCCCAAGGCCATGCCGATGAGGTTGGCGGTGCCGATCCAGGCGGCTTCACCGGGAGCCAGGGCCCAGTGCGTGGAGAGGAGCGGAATGAGGATTCCGTTGAGAGTGACATCCCAGGCATCGAACATAAAGCCCAGGCCGCCAATCAGGAAGATCCGGCCCTGTACTTTCCAACGCCACGGCAGTTCCTGGACCACCTGTTCGCCGCTGGGCACAGTGGTGTAAGTATTCATCTCTCGGCCTCCTCCAAGGAGAACTTTACGTTGCAGATGAGCGGGCCCCGCAACACGATAAACTGGCTTCATCCCACCCACATACGACGGAGACTTTTGTGAGCTTCACGCAGCTTGACCGTGTTCCCATCCGCCGAGCCCTCATCTCGGTCTACGACAAAACCGGTCTGGAGGAGCTCGCACGGGGCCTGCACGCAGCAGGCGTCACCCTCGTATCCACCGGCTCCACCGCCAAGAAGATCGCCGCCGCAGGCATCCCGGTGAAGGAAGTCGAAGAAGTCACCGGTTCGCCGGAAATGCTGGACGGCCGCGTCAAGACCCTGCACCCCCGCGTGCACGGCGGCATCCTTGCCGACCGCCGGGTCCCGGCCCACATGGAAACCCTCGCGGGCATGGAGATCGAAACCTTCGACCTCGTCGTCGTGAATCTCTACCCCTTTGTGGAGACCGTGAAGTCCGGTGCGGCACCGGACGACGTCGTGGAGCAGATCGATATCGGCGGTCCCGCCATGGTGCGCTCGGCCGCGAAGAACCACGCCGCCGTCGCCATTGTGGTTGACCCGAAGTTCTACGGCGAGGTGGTGGCCGCGGCAGCCGACGGCGGTTTCGACCTGAAGACCCGGCGCCGCCTGGCCGCCAAGGCCTTCGCGCACACCGCTTCCTATGACAACGCGGTGGCCACCTGGACTGCCAGCCAGTTCCTCGATGAAGACGGCGACGGCGTGATCGACTGGCCTGCCTACGCCGGCCTTTCCCTGGAACGCTCAGAGGTGTTGCGCTACGGCGAAAACCCGCACCAGCAGGCCGCGCTCTACGTGGACAAGGCAGCTCCCGCCGGCATCGCCCAGGCGGACCAGCTGCACGGCAAGGCCATGAGCTACAACAACTTCGTGGACGCCGACGCCGCCCTCCGCGCCGCCTACGATTTCGCCGAGCCAGCCGTCGCCATCATCAAGCACGCCAACCCGTGCGGTGTCGCCGTTGGTTCCGCCGATTCGGCTGACCCGCTCGCCGACGCCCACGCCAAGGCCCACGCCTGCGATCCGGTGTCCGCGTTCGGTGGCGTAATCGCCGCCAACCGCACCGTAACCGCAGGCATGGCCAAGACCGTCGCAGGCATCTTCACCGAGGTTGTCATCGCTCCGGGCTTCGAGCCGGAAGCCGTGGAAATCCTCTCCAAAAAGAAGAACATCCGCCTGCTCGCCCTGCCGGAGGGCTACGGCCGCTACCCGAGCGAAATCCGCCAGGTTTCCGGCGGCGTACTCGTCCAGGTCACCGACAAGGTGGACGCCGACGGCGACAACCCCGCCAACTGGACCCTCGCCGCCGGTGAGGCAGCCGACGAGAAGACCCTGGCCGACCTCGCTTTCGCCTGGACGGCCTGCCGCGCAGCCAAGTCCAATGCCATCCTGATCGCGTCCGACGGTGCCGCCGTCGGCATCGGCATGGGCCAGGTCAACAGGCTCGATTCCTGCCGCCTCGCCGTAGAACGGGCCAACACACTGGGTGTCAGTGTGCAGTCGGATGTCGAAGGGGCCGGGGGCGCCTCAAACGCCGACGCCACTGGAGCGCCGGAACGTGCCCGCGGGGCCGTGGCTGCTTCAGACGCGTTTTTCCCCTTCGCTGACGGCCTGCAGATCCTGATCGACGCCGGCGTCCGCGCCGTCGTCCAGCCCGGCGGTTCCGTCCGGGACGACGAGGTCATCGCCGCGGCCAACGCCGCCGGCATCACCATGTACTTCACCGGCGCCCGCCACTTCTTCCACTAATCCCCACCGCCTCCCTAGCCTCGCTGCGCTCGGCTAGGGAACCCGGGCGGCGTGGGCCCAGCACCGGGCACCACCCGGGAACAGTACGACGGCGACTGCCCCTTCGCGGGACGGTCGCCGTCGTCGTATGTTCAGTTGTTGACCTCAGCGTTCCGTGCCGTCCTGATCCTGGGCCTGATCATGGGCGGAGCCGTTCGCAGGGTCGGGTACCTCAAGGGTCCGCCCTGCCGGCTTGGCTTGCGCCATCCGTTCGGGAGTCCAGTACTCAAGGACCTCCTCAGGCGTCTCCTCTACCTGATGGGAAGTGACCTGGGGATGGCCTGAGTCGTTGGACTCACCTGGCTGATGAGGCATCCGAGTACGCCTGACGGATGACTGATCCCCAGTACGGGCCGTACATGATGGGGTACTTCTTCCCGTAGCCGTAGCTGTTGACTGAGTTTTGGACGCCGTCGGACCCCGAGCCGATAAACCAGGGGCCGCCTGAGGACCCGCCGGTCATGTCACAGGAAATGCCCTGGGAGTTGAACTGCGGGTTGAAAGGATCATCGCTGGCTGTCCCGGTGCAGCTTACCAGGGACGTGCCGTCGAAGGGCTTTGCGGCAGGGTAGCCGTAAGCCGTGTAGCTCAGGCCGCGGGGGGCGTTGAATTCGACGCCAGAGGCTCCAACGGTATCCGCCAGGGTCTTGCCATTAACAGGGGCGACGACGGCGAACCCGGTGTCGTACTGCATGTCACCTGCAGAGCTCCACTGGGTGGGCGTGTGCAGGGAGGTGGCAGCGAACCTGCCGTACGGTTCCGCGCCGTTCAGATAGGCGGGAACGAAAACGAAGTTAGTGGCGAAAGCGCCGGGGCCTTCGTTAAGGCAGTGGCCCGCGGTGGACACAGTGCTTCCGTTGGCGGACGCCACGGAGTTGCCCGAGCAGACATAGTTCCCGCTGGGCAGAGTGAAGAAAACCTTCCCGATGTGGGACACCGGCGCTTCGTCAGTGTGCAGGCTGGACTTGCTCGGCGCCTCCTGGCCGGAGATTTTGGTGCTTGAGCCCCTCTCCACGGTGGCTGCGCTGGACCTGTTGCCCCGGGCCACGGCCTTATTCGCCAGAACGTCGCCAGGGATGGCATTACGCATCCGCTCCGGGGTCCAGTATTCGGCGGCACCTGAAGCATTAACCGCTTTGCTTGTTACGCCGCTCGAACCGCCTTCGTCCACCGCGGCAGGTGCAGCCGTAGCCGCCCCTCCGGCTGATATAACAAGGAGCGCTGCAGCCGAAAGGCTGAGCAAACTCGTGGCGAGAGACCTGGACCTGTTCATCATTTTCCTTACACCCGTGGAAGGGCGGCCCCCAAATAGCCGCCCGAGTAGTGAGCTTGAACCTATCCAGATATGACCACTTTGTAAACGAAGGTTTCGCGCCTGTTTGCTCAAGCAATGCTCAAGGAAGCTTCCGCCCCATATTTCAAAGTCGGTCGTTGAAGAACTCTTCAGGGTGGAAGTCACGAACTCCGCCGCTCCACATACGCCTGGCGCAGCAACGGAGTGGCTTGGGCTTCACGCACTGTCTCCGCGCACTACTCCGCCATGCATTCCACCGGAACCAGGATATCGGCGAGGGCGGGATCGTGGCGGCTATCAACTATAGGATTCAGCAATGACCCGGCCCCGCACCACGGAGATCCCGCCGCCCGGAGGCCTCGAGCGGCTGTTGGGAAGTCCCCTCGTAACCGAGATCGAATTCCTGACGGCGCGTGCACGGGCGCTGGGGAGTGCCAAGGCCAACGCGCTGCTGGCGCCACTGGACCTGAAGATCAGGTCGTACGCCGTGCTGTCATTAGCTTGCAGCGCCGCGGCGCCGTCACAACGCGAACTCGCTGAATTCCTGCTGCTGGATCCGAGCCAGATCGTGGCCCTGGTGGACGGGCTGGAACAACGGGGGCTGGTCAAACGGGAAACTGACCCCCAGGATCGCCGCTCCAAGGTCATCAAAGGCACGGCCAAGGGCCGGCGGCTGCTTGCCCAGGCGGCCGTGGCCACACAGCAGGCGGAAGACCAGGCCATGGGTAATTTCACCGCAACCGAACGTACCCAGCTCAGGGACCTGTTGCGGAGAATTGCTTTCTAAACGAGGTCCTTCCGGGCCCAGGCGGCCGCGCGGCGGTAACGCAAGTGCTTTTGGACACAGGCGTGGGCGCCAACCTCGCGTCCTCGGGTAAGTTAGACCTGTTGAAATAACACAGACTCCAGCTATACGCATACACCAGGGAGACACCTGAATGGCCAAGATTATCTATACCCACACTGACGAAGCGCCCATGCTGGCCACCTATTCGTTCTTGCCCGTGATTGAAGCGTTCGCTTCGACTGCCGGTGTGGAAGTGGAGACCCGGGACATCTCGCTCTCTGGTCGTATCATCGCAGCATTCGGAGACTTCCTCGCTGACGAGCAGCGCATCAATGATGATCTCGCCGAACTCGGCGCGCTGGCAAAGACCCCCGAAGCAAACATCATCAAGCTCCCCAACATCAGCGCGTCACTGCCGCAGTTGAAGGCCGCCATCGCGGAGCTGCAGGGTAAGGGCTACCAGCTCCCGGATTACCCGGACAACCCCACCTCGGACGAAGAGACCGACATCCGGTCCCGCTACGACAAGATCAAGGGTTCGGCAGTAAACCCGGTCCTGCGCGAAGGCAACTCGGACCGCCGGGCTCCGCTCTCGGTGAAGAACTATGCCCGCCAGAACCCTCACTCCATGGGTGCCTGGAGCCCCGACTCGAAGACCAACGTCGCTCACATGGAAGCGGATGATTTCCGCTCCAACGAGAAGTCGGTGGTTATTCCTGCCGACGGCACCATCCAGATCCAGCAGGTCCGCGAAGACGGCACCGTCAAGGTACTCAAGAAGGCCTTCCCCGTCCTCGCCGGCGAGGTCATTGACGGTACGGTTATGCGTGCGGCGGCCCTGGACGAGTTCCTGGCTGCCCAGGTAGCCCGCGCCAAGGAAGAGGGCGTGCTCTTCTCCGCCCACCTGAAGGCCACCATGATGAAGGTCTCCGACCCCATCATCTTTGGCCATGTAGTGAAGGCCTACTTCGCAGAACTGTTTGAGACATACGGCAAGCAGCTCACAGCCGCCGGCATCAACCCCAACAACGGTCTCGCGGCTATCCTGAACGGGCTCGAAAACCTCCCCGAGGACGTCCGTGAAGGCGTTCAGGCTGCCATCAAGAAGGGCCTGGAAGATGGCCCTGCACTGGCCATGGTCGATTCGGACAAGGGCATCACCAGCCTCCACGTTCCCAGCGACATCATCGTGGACGCTTCCATGCCTGCCATGATCCGCTCCTCCGGCCACATGTGGGGCCCGGACGGCAAGGAATCCGACACCCTGGCGGTCCTGCCGGACAGCTCCTACGCAGGCATTTACCAGGTGGTCCTGGACGATTGCCGTGCACACGGCGCCTTCGATCCCACCACTATGGGCACCGTTCCGAACGTAGGCCTCATGGCCCAGGCCGCCGAGGAATACGGCAGCCACGACAAGACCTTCGAAGTCCAGGCTGCCGGCACCATGCAGCTCGTGGACGGCGAAGGCAACGTCCTGATCGAACACCAGGTATTTCCCGGCGACATCTGGCGCGCCTGCCAGACCAAGGACGTGCCCATCCGCGACTGGGTCAAGCTCGCTGTCACCCGGGCCCGTGCCTCAGAGACTCCCGCAGTGTTCTGGCTGGACGAAACCCGCGCCCACGATGCAAACCTGATCGCTAAGGTACGGGAGTATCTGCAGGACTTCGACACTGAAGGCCTGCAGATCGAAATTATGTCGCCGGAGAAGGCCACCGCCTTCACTTTGGAGCGCATCCGCAAGGGCGAGGACACAATCTCCGTCACCGGAAACGTCCTCCGCGACTACCTCACGGACCTGTTCCCGATTCTCGAACTCGGTACGAGCGCCAAAATGCTGTCCATCGTTCCGCTGATCAACGGTGGTGGCCTCTTCGAAACCGGGGCCGGCGGGTCCGCCCCCAAGCACGTCCAGCAGCTCCTGAAGGAAAACCACCTGCGGTGGGACAGCCTTGGTGAGTTCCTCGCCCTTGCCGTCAGCTTCGAGCACCTTGCCACGAGCACGGGCAATGCCCGTGCCCAGGTGCTGGCTGACACCCTGGATCGGGCCACCGGTACGTTCCTGCTGGAAAACAAGTCCCCGAGCCGCCGCGTAGGGGAAATCGACAACCGTGGCAGCCACTTCTTCCTGGCTCAGTTTTGGGCCCGTGAACTGGCAAGGCAGACCAACGACGCCGAGCTCGCCGAGTCCTTCATCTCGATCGCCGAGGCGCTGACGTCCAACGAGGACGCCATCGTAGGCGAGCTGCTCGCTGTGCAGGGTTCTCCCGTGGACATCGGCGGTTACTACCGCCCCGACGTTGAGAAGGTAGCCGCCGTCATGCGTCCCTCTGCCAAGTTCAACGAAGTCCTCGCCGCGCTGAAGTAGCCCGGCCGGGTTAATAACGAAAAACGCCTCGCTGCTCCTTGGGAAGCAGCGAGGCGTTTTGTTGTCTTAGTACCTTTTAGCGGTCGGTTGGCCGGCCGTAGGGAGCGTCTGGAGCCATATCCGGATCAGTGTTCACAGGACGCTCGGTTGGGACGGCGCCGTAGCCCATCTCTTCCTCCATGGGCACGGTGGTTCCTGATGTGCTCGAGGCGGATGTCATGCCGGAAGCCGAGGCGGAAGAACCGCTCACCTCGCCACCGCTTACACTTTCGCGCCATGCACCGGTTTCCACTTCCCGTTCCTCAATGAACTTCTTGAAACGCTTGAGGTCTGCAGCTACCTGGCGGGAATCCAGCCCGATGGCTGCGCCAATGTTCTCGGCGGCTGAATCCGGTTCCCAGACGAGCTCAACGGTGACCTGCGTTTCTGTTGGGCCAAGCGCCTCAAACCAGACGGTTCCGGCATTCCTTGGCTGGTCCAGGCTCTCCCAGGTGACGCGGTTGTCTGGTTCCTGGAGCGTGATCGCGGCATCGTATTCCCGCTTGACGCCGGCGATGCTGGTCTTGAAATGGACGGTGGTGTCGTCAATCTGCGTGACAGAATCGACGCCGCTCATGAAATGCGGGAAGTCCTCAAACTGCGTCCATTGGTTGTAGGCCTGGCTGAGCGGGACGTTGACGTTGATGGATTCCTGAACTGTTGCCATGCGTAGTTCACTCCTTCAGCTGGCGGACCTGCGGTCCGCGGTTCTGATTCCGCAGGCTTCATGGGCCTGCTTAACCAACGTAGCCGGAATGAGAAAAAATAGTAAGCTAGCTGAGCAAAAGTGCCAGGCTGTAGCCGGAGGACAAGGCTAGCCGTCCTTGCCTTTGCCCTGGTCGCCGCCCTTATTATCGTTTCCGCCGTCGTCCTTCTTGGGCCCCTCTACTTGCGCGTCCTGCGGGGGAGCGGTCGGTATGGGAGAGGACGATGCTGCAGCCGCAGCAGCATCGGCGGCGGCCTTGGCTTGAGCGGCTGACTGGGCGGCAAGAAGATCAGTCCGCACAGCCTCTATGGCGGTAGTAATGCTTTGATGCCGTTTGAAGGACACCTCACCGTTGGCCCCGGCAGCGTCAAGCTGCTCTTCCAACTCCGCCAAGGCGACGAGGGCACCAGCCGGGTCGTTGGCAGCCGCAAGATCAGTCACGGTGAGGACCCGGGCCTGTAGCCGCTTGGCGGCGTCGTGCCCCAACTCAGGCTCTGTGGGTCCGCAAGCCGCCAGCGAGAACACCAGCAAGCAGCCTGTGACGGCGGCGCAAGCCCGCCGAAGTGCATGGCGGCTCATGGTTCCACGCTCTTCTGCAGCTGTTCGAGGTGTTCGCCGAGCGTTCCGGTGACGGTCGGGTACGGGACGACGTCGGGAGCCTTGGGGGCGGCGAGGGAAAGTCCGACGGCGGATACTGCGGCGATGACTGCCAGGATAAGCAAAGCCAGGGCAATCCGCCCGCGCTTCCCCAACTGCCGGATCCTGGACTTACCAGCTTCACGGTTGTCACCATTCCCCATCGAGGCAGGGGAGGGTGAGATATCGGAGACATAGTCCTGCGAATCCCCCTGCAAGGACAGCGGCGCGCGGGACGGAATGGCTGGGAGCATGCGGGTATGTTCTTCCACCAGCGGTCCCGGAACGGACTCAGTGGAGTAGAGGGCCTGCCGCAAAGCTACTTCGATGTCGGCGGCAGTAGGCCGCTCCAAGGGATCAAGGGCAGTCATTGCCCTCAGCAGATCAGCCCATTCCTTAGGAACATCCGGCGGGATTTCTGGTGCGCGGTAAAGCCGCGCCACAGCGGACTCCACAGCGCTGCCGGGATATTCCACGGTGCCTTTGATGGACTCCAGAAGCACCAGACCCAAGGAGTAAATATCGCTGGCCGGGCCCATTTCGGCGCCCTTGGCTTGTTCCGGGCTGAGGTATGCCGCGGTCCCCACCATGGTCCCGGTGGCAGTCAAACGGGTGCCGTCGACGATGCGGGCAATGCCGAAATCTGTGAGCTTCGGCCGATCTGGCTCGCCCGGCCGGCCTGGGACCAAGAGGATGTTTCCCGGCTTAATATCGCGGTGGATGATGCCAAGGCCATGGACGTAAGCAAGCGCATCGGCAATGCCTGCTCCGATAACGGCAAGTTCATCCAGCGTCACCGGGCCGCGTCTGATCCTTGTCCGGAGGTCCTCGCCCTCGATGAGCTCCATGGTGAGGAAGGGCCTTGGTTCGTCCGGGATGCGGTTATCAATTCCGGCGTCGAACAAGGTGACCAGGCCAGGGTGGTTAAGGGTGGCCAGCAGCGTTATTTCAGCTTCCTGACGCTTAAGCTCTTCGGCGTCCGGGGCCTGCGGGGCGAACAGTTTGAGGGCCACATCGCGGCCCAGATTCTCGTCCCGGGCGTTGTAGACGGAGGCCATTCCGCCGCGCCCGATCACCTCACCCAGTCTGTAGCGTCCGCCGACAACCTCGCTCTTGGTGTCGCTTGGCGAATCCACCACCGTCGTCCCCATCTCCTACTGGGCACAATGTCGCGCCGTACTTCAAGAATAATACGGTGACGGCTTTCAGCCCATTGCCGAGGGGTCCTCAACACCATTCTGTGACCCAAAGCGGGCATGCCGATGGTCCGACCGTGGAGAATCCAGGACCCTTCACGGTCGAACCGCCGACGCAACAAGGACGTAGGTGTTTTCTGACTTCTAGGCGCCTCCTTTCCTGCCATGGTTTCCCTCTAAGAGATGTGAGTAAACAGCCCCGTCACGCCTTCTTACGCCGAAGGATCATCAGCAGGCCCGCGAACAAGAGAAGCAGGGCTACCGGAACCAGCGATGAATCAACGCCTGTCTTGGCAAGGGTCTGCTGGCTTGTTGCAGCCGTACCGGCACCAGCAGCGGCGACTGCAGGAGCCTTCACCAGACCCGCGGTGTTCACCACCAGCCCCGAACCCGAGCCCGCGGGCACCGTTCCCGTGGTGCTTCCGGGAGTGCCGGAGGTGCCACCAGGCGTGGTGCCGGTATTGCCGCCGGGGGTGGTTGGCGTGCCAGTACCGCCGGTTGTTCCGTCATCGGTGCCGGGACCATCGGTGCCCGGACCGTCGGTGCCGGGAGCAGTTCCGCCACAATCCACAGCGGAGCCTAGGCCAAGTCGCAGGCAAAGATCCAGAGCGACGTCGGTGCCGGTGCCCGTGTCTCCGGTGCCGGCGCCCAAACCGAGGTCAACAGCGGCGTCAGCGGCGGCGGTGGTGTTGTCAAGGATGCCGGTTCCGGTTCCGGTGCCGAGGCCCAGGTTGAGGGCGGCGGCAGCATCAGCTACGACGGTGGTGTCGTCAACGGTGCCTGTTCCTGCGCCCACACCGAGGTCAACAGCGGCGTCAGCTACGACGGTTGTGTCGGCAACGGTGCCTGTGCCTGTGCCTGTTCCTGCGCCCAGGCTGAGGGCGGCGGCAGCATCAGCTATGACGGTTGTGTCGGCAACGGTGCCTGTGCCGGTGCCTGTTCCTGCGCCCAGGCTGAGGGCGGCGGCAGCATCAGCTATGACGGTGGTGTCGTCAACGGTGCCTGTGCCGGTGCCTGTTCCTGCGCCCAGGCTGAGGGCGGCGGCAGCATCAGCTAGGACGGTGATGTCGTCAACGGTGCCTGTGCCGGTTCCGGTGCCCAGGCTTACGGCGGCGGCAGCATCAGCTACGACGGTGGTGTCGTCAACGGTGCCTGTGCCTGTGCCGGTGCCTGTTCCTGCGCCCAGGCTGAGGGCGGCGGCAGCATCAGCTAGGACGGTGGTGTCGTCAACGGTGCCTGTTCCTGCGCCCAGGCTGAGGGCGGCGGCAGCATCAGCTAGGACGGTGGTGTCGTCAACGGTGCCTGTTCCTGCGCCCAGGTTCACGTCCGCTGCGACGTCAGCCACGAGTGCCGTTGAACCGGTGGTGACAGGAGCTGCCGTGCCCAATGCGAGATTTGCAGTGGCGTTCAGCCCGGATGAGGTTGACGGCGTTGAGTCACCCAGCAGGCCCAACGACGTCGTGTTTGCGGCCACAGCCGCTGAGACCGAAGCGGTTACGGACTCGTCCGCTGCGCTGGTGGTGTCCGCTGCATTGGCAGCGGTTGCGCCGAGGGCAAGTAGCCCGCCGGCAAAGAGGGTGCTTAGCAGCCCTCTGCGAAGATGTGCATGCATAGGAAGTTCTCCTGGAGAGTTGGTGTAGGGAGCCCATGGCTGCCCTGATGGCCGTTTCTGCCGCGAAAAAAGGCAGGAAGGATCCAACTAGTCAGGAGATGAACCGGTGTCGAGCGACACCGGAGCAGGAGCATGCTGAAGGGGTCCGTCGGCCGCCGTGCTTCCCGGCTGCGGAAGATTGAGGGAGACATCAGTCAGGCAGGCAGCACCGCCGGAAGACCCGCCGGATGATTGGCCGCTGCCTGATCCCGATCCGGGTACGGCTGGAACCGTCTCAGGTCCGCGAGGTCCATTGCTTCCGTCAGGTGGACCAGTTTGGCCGGAAACACCGCTTCCACCGGAGGTATGTGCCAGCATGGAGGCCGACCAGAACCTGCCAGTAGCTCCAGTGGCGAAGGCTGCAGTGACATTCGGGGCGGCAGCAGATGCACTTGGTTCAGCTATGTCCGGCAAAGCCGCTTCCGGGTCCCCTGCTGCGTCAGAAACGTCAGGGAAATCCGGTCCGGGTATAGCGGTCTGGCCGACAAACTCCGTTACGACACCTGCCACCGGTTCCGGTAAGGTCACGTGTCCACCCGAAATGACGTCGGCGACGGGGGCCAGGACGGGTTGCAGAACTGGAATTGCTTCGGTGACGGGCGGAATTACGGCTTCCGCAAGACCGCCGACTGCACCTTCGGCGGCTATGCGCACCGGCGAAGTAACGTTGGTAACTGCATCGTCCGGCGGCTGCAGCAACCCTCTCGAGCCAAACGCGGGAGAAGGCGCAGGAGACGGATCAGCCGCAGGCGAATGCGGAGGAACAGCGGACAAGGCATCAGCGGCGGCTGAGGTTACTGAAGAAACAGGTGTCGTGAGTCCGCCCAAAATTGAGTCTGGCTGAGAGCCTGCATCAGCGCTGGCTCCAGGCGAAGAAAGCGCGAGCCACGCGACGGCTGCTGCTCCGCCCAAAAGCAGGGAACGAAGGGACCGCAGGGATCGGGGCGCACGCGAAGAAGGCTCAAAAAAACCCATAGATGGTCGCCCCCCTCCCATTTATGACGACTTGGCAACAGCGTATGCCGGTACGCCTTCCAGAGTCCATAGCCACAGTGCAGAAATCTGTCGAATGGAAGAATCTGAGTCACAAAAGCCATCACGGCTCAGGAAACCGGATCAGCACACCCTGTCAGCACACCGAGTCAGTGCGCGTCGTTTGGGTAGGTGACGCCCAGCTGTGCTCGCACACCGTCGAAGAGCCTCATAACGTTCAACGAATCATCAAGCGGCATCACGGGGCTTTCCGTGAGACCTTGTTGGATGCACCGGGTGACCTCACGGAGTTCGTACGAATAGCCCCGCCCGACGACGTCGAAGTGCTCCATCCTCGGTGCCTCGAAGCCGATCTTCACGGTGAGCTCCCGCGGATTGTTGATGGATCCGATGGTGTGAAGGTAGCCGAGGCTGCCTGCGACAGTGGCGGCGCGTGGCCCATGAGCTAACAGTGATGAGGTGAGCTGGGCCTGGGCGCCATGGTTGTATCCGAGCGTCAGCGCGTTCTGGGCGTCCACGCCGTCGTCGTTCACTGAGCCGGTGGCGCTGACGGTTTGCGGGAAGCCCAAGGTGCCCAACGCCCACAGCAGGGGATAAACGCTAAGATCCAGTAGGGCACCGCCACCGTCTTTCACGGCCCAGAGGCGTGCGGTGAGGGAGTACTCCGCCGGGAAGCCGAGATCGGCGTTCACCCACTGGATCTGCCCGAGTTCTCCTGACGCGGCGATCTCGAAGGCTCGTTGCATGCTGGGCAGGAAACGGCTCCAGACAGCTTCCATCATGAAGAGATTCCGGGACCTTGCCAGGGCGATGAGTTCGGCAGCCTCCCTGGCGTTAATGGTCAGGGCCTTCTCGACCAGGACGTGTTTGCCGGCGTTCAAGGCAGCAAGAGTGATCTGGAAGTGATTGGCGTGGGGAGTGGCCACGTACACCACGTCCACTGACTCTTGGGCGAGCAACCGCTGGTAGCCGGTGGCGTCGTCGTCGCCGAAGGCGTGGGGAATTCCGAACTGGGCAGCGAATGCGTCCGCCGCCCCCTGGGTCCGTGAGCTGACGGCATGAATTTCGGCGTCGGCGAGCAGCGCCAGGTCCTTGGACACCGAATTAGCGATTCCGCCAGTGGCTATGATGCCCCAGCGCAATGTCCGGCCGGTGGCAGTGCGGGGATCCTGGTCAGGTTGGCTGAAGAGCCATGGCTTTGCGATCGGGGCAGTCATGGTGCCCATCTTCTCACTGCAGCGAGGAAAGCCTGGGCGTGGTGAGACCCGCGTCCATTGGCAGTCCTCGGCGAGGGTTAGGCTGTGAGGGCATCTCTCGCAGAGAGGTTCTGTGGGGAGTCACCGAATGGAGAAGAGATGAGAGTATTCAGGCGCGTCATTTTGCCCGTGGCCTGGCTGGCGGTGTTTTCCGTCATTGCCGTAACCCTGGTGAAAATCGCCTTTGTGGACGGCCTGAAGCCCGACGACGCCGTGGCCGGGCCAAGCGCCCAGGTCGCCATTCCGGTGGTGCAGGCGGCGCGCGCCACTGTCACCAATTCGGTGGAAATCAAGGCGACCGTCCAGAGCGACGCCCCTGCCGGCGTCCGAAGCACAGCCGCCGGTGTGGTGTCGCACATCTTCATGGAAGCCGGTGCCAAGGTTGCGCTCGGAGACCGCCTCTACCAGGTTCGCACTGAGCTTCCGCCCGAACCCACCGAGGAAACGGTACAGAGTACGACGACGGCGGGGGAGCCTGGTGCTTCCGCTCCCCAACAGATGACGGCCCGCGTTCCGCTCTACACGTACACCGATGTGCTGGCTCCTGTCTCCGGGAAATTGGAAACGCTGACCGTATTGCTGAAGCAGCAGGTGGGCGTGGGTGAAGCGACGGGAACGGTAAACCCCGGCACGTTCACGGTTTCCGGTTCCGTCAACGCCGCCCAGCAGTTCCGGCTGCTTGCCAAGCCGGGATCGGCGCTGGTCTCGGTTGTGGGTGGACCTGCCCCCTTCACCTGTCCCAGCGTTGTTTTGAAAAACAACGCTGCCGGTGGCACTCCTGCGAATGCCGGTGGCGGTCTCGCTAGTGCCGGCGGGGGAAGCGTGGGGCGTTCAGTGCCATATGCCCAGGCCGGTCCAGGCGGAGGAGGGGCGGCGCCTGAGCAGGACACCACCCCCACCGGGACCCTTAGCTGCGCCATCCCGTCCGGCGTCGAAGTATTTGCAGGTTTGGGCGCCACTATGACTGTGACGGCGGGGGAGTCCGCCAACGTCGTGACCGTGCCGCTTACTGCTGTTCAGGGCAGTGTTAAGGATGGAATTGTTTGGCTCGCTCCAGCCGGAAGCGCCCCAGCCCCAGGAGGCGAGGGCGTTCCGGCGGGACCAGGTGCTGATGGTGCTGCAGCAGGTCCGCCGCAGGGAGCGCCTGCCAATGCAGCGCCTCCGGAACAGCGGAAGGTTCAGCTCGGCCTCAACGACGGCACGGTGGTGGAGGTAGTCTCGGGACTGGCCGAGGGCGAGTCCGTGCTGGAGTTTGTTCCGGGTGCCCCCGCCCAGGAGCAGCCCGGAGCGCAGTTCGGCCCCGGCCCGATGGGAGGCTGAGCTGTGGAGGAACTCGTCTCCCTGCGCGGAGTAACGCGGACAGTTCTCTTGCCGGACGACCAGGAGCTCCACATTTTGCGTGGTGTGGACCTGACCGTGCACAGCGGTGACCACACCGCCGTCGTCGGGCGTTCCGGTTGCGGAAAGTCCACGCTGCTGAACCTCCTCGGACTGCTGGACACGCCGACAAGCGGGGAACTTCGGTTTCAGGGGACTCCGGTGGAGCAGATCCGCGGCAACGCCAGGGCGAGGCTCCGCGGGTCCTCCGTAGGCTTCGTCTTCCAGCAGTTCAACCTCTTGCCTGGGCGCAGCGCCTTGGACAACGTGATTACACCACTCCTGTATGCCGGCCCGTCCCACTTCTGGAAGCGCCGGGAACTGGCCATGGACATGCTGGACAGGGTTGGCCTGGCCGGCCGGGCAGAGACGTTTCCCAACATGCTCTCGGGCGGGGAACAGCAGCGCGTTGCGATCGCACGGGCGCTGGTCCGCGGACCACGGCTGATCCTCGCCGACGAACCGACCGGAGCGCTCGACGTCGACACGGGCCAGGCTGTGATGGCCCTTCTCGATACAGTGGCCACCGAATCGGGAGCTGCGCTGGTGACCATCACGCACGACGTCAATGTGGCTGCCCTTGCGCGTGCCAGCTACCGGCTCGACTCCGGTGTGTTGACGCCGACTGAGGTTCCCGTGGGAGTGCCCGCATGACCGGGGTTGTGTCCGCCCTCGTTGAAGCGTGGCAGGAGTTGCGCATCAACAAAACCCGTATTCTGCTCGCACTCATTGGCGTGGCTTTGTCCGTAGGGGCACTCACCTCGGTGGTAGGGGTGGGCGACGTTGCACGTGAAGGGCTCAAGGCAAGCTCCGAGCGCAACGGCGGCCGGTCTGCCACATTGGGCATGAGCGTTTTTGGACCTACGATGCCGGATCCCGTCAAACTCGAGGAAGCGTACAAGGGCATAATCCAGCGCTATGGGGTGGAGTATTACACCCACGTCGGCCACACTCAGCACGGCTTCCAGTTTCCGTATGGAGTGCAGCAAGTCCAGATGCAGCTGGTGGATCCTGGGTATGGAGTCATACACCGCGTGGACGTGAGTGCCGGATCCTGGTTCGCCGCCAACGACGAAGAGCGCCTTGCTCCAGCCGTAGTGGTGTCAGAGGCTTTTTACAACGCGGCCGGCCGCCCCAGCCTGGTTACTCACCCGAAGGTTGCACTTGCCGGCGATCCAAAAACCACAGCCGTCATGATCGGCGTAGTCGCGGACCAGCATCCCCAGGCTCCGCCTCAGGCCTTCATGCTGATGGGTGCTGCGGAACGGGCTGGAATTGCAACCGACGGCGGGCAATTCAAACTCTGGGTGCAGGACGCTCAGGCCGGACCCCTCAAGGCTGCCATCACCTCCGATCTCGAGCAGCAGTTTCCAGGCATGCAGATTCACGTGGACCGTATGGACTACGCCAGCTACGGAGATCCCTTCGCCGTGGCCCAACTTGCCATTGGTGGGGTGGCAGGCCTCGTGCTGCTGTTGGGCGCCGTCGGCATGCTGAACATCTCGATGGTCACTGTGCGGTACCGGGTGCGGGAAATCGGCATCCGGCGCAGCTTCGGCGCAACGTCCCGGCGGATCTTCCTCGGGGTCATGATGGAATCGGTAGTGGCGACGGCTGTGGCCGGCGTGATCGGTGTGATGATCGGCGTCGCCATTGTGAAAAACCCGTGGATCGAGTCCAAGATTGCGCCCGGGCTCACCGAATATCCGCCCTTCCCCATTGAGGCGGCGATGCTCGGCCTGGGTGCGGCGGTGCTGGTCGGGGCGCTCGCGGGTGCCATACCGGCAACGGTTGCGGTACGGGTCAAGGTCATCGACGCCATACGTTTCTAAGGACAAGGTTGGGGCGGCGGTCCGGAAAAAACCCCGGGCCGCCGCCCACCTTTTCCGGCGACCATGCTCAGCCGAATCCTACGCCCTGGTCCCTTAGCCCACGGTTGCCGTTGCCGCCACCGCCTTTGGGTCGGCGGCAGCCATGCCCTGAGCCTGTTTGGGTGCCGTTTCCTCCGTCAGCCGACCCTGCTGAAGCCGGAAACGCCTGTCGGTCTTGTTGGCCAGGGAACGGTCATGGGTGACTACCAGGATTGTGGTGTTGTGCTCCCGCCTTAGCGAGCTCAGGAGCTCAATGATGTGCCCGCCGGTCTGCTCGTCAAGGTTGCCGGTGGGCTCATCCGCGAGGATCAGTTTCGGCTCATTGGCCAAGGCCCGGGCGATGGCAACGCGCTGTTGTTCTCCGCCGGAGAGGCGGTTGATCCGGCGATCGTGCCTGTCCACGTCCAGCTGCACCTGTTCCAGCAACTCCTTAGCCCGCTTCGTCCGCACGGAACGGCGGACTCCCGCAAACTCCATCGGCAGCATCACATTGTCCAACGCCGTGAGGTTGGGGATCAGGTTGAACTGCTGGAAAACAAAGCCGATGTCCCGCCGTCGGTATTCCGTCAGTTTGCCGTCTGGCATGCCTGCCAGGCTGACGCCGTTCACGACGACGTCTCCGCTGGTGGGTTTGTCCAGCGCCCCTAGCAGGGACAACAGTGTGCTCTTGCCGCTTCCGCTCTTGCCAACGATGGACGCGAGTGTTCCCTCGGCGAGTTCGAAGCTGACGTTGTTGACGGGTTTAATGGTGCGTTCGCCGCTCTGGAACGTGCGGACCAGGTTCTTGACTTCGATCATGGCTACTCTCCTCGGAGGACTTCGATAGGACGGATGCGGGCGGTAAGCAAGGCCGGGACCAAGGCCCCGATGATGGCCACACCGAACACAGCGGCGATGCCGGCGGCTATTACTCCGGGTGATGCGCTTGCCGTGACGGAGGTCAGGAGTTGGTTGGCACCACCGAGCGCGCCTCCACCAGCGAATCCGCCCGCGGCGCCACGAATTGGAGGCGCCGCTGTTGTGGTTGTGCTCGAGCCGATGAGGGCGGTAGCAATGCTGCCGCTGGCAAAGGAGGCGACGGCGGCGCCCACCGCGCTGCCCAAGGTCACCAACACCAGAGCCTCGAGGACAAACTGCAGCCCGATGGTCCTGTTCGGTGCCCCTATGGCTTTGAGTACTCCGATTTCCTTGCGGCGTTCACGGACCAGCATGACCATGATCAGCAGGATGATGAGGCCGGCGGTACCGAGGGCGGCGACGAAGGCCATGAATGAAATGTTCCTGACGCTGTCCAGCGAGCTGACTGCTGTCTGCAGATTCTGGCTCTGGGTTACGTCTGCTTTGTCCGCGCCGAGCGTTGCCTGGAGGACGGTCTTCGCGGCGTCAACATTCTCCATGCTGTTGACGGTGACGATCATGGTGGTGAGCTCGCCGGGCAGCGCGGCCAGCGTCTGGGCCTGGGGGAGCGTGAGGTAGAGGGCATTGTTGCCGAAGGCCGTCCCGGCGTCGAAGAGTCCTGCGACGGTGAAGGTTTGATCGTTGATGGTAAAAGTGGAGCCCACCTTTAGGCTGTTTTTTTCCGCCAGCGTGGTCCCGAGCAGGGCGCTGGTAGAGGCGGTGTTGTAATCGCCGAGCCCTGTTCCTTCGGTTATCTGCAGCGCCCTCCCGGTGCTGTCCACCTCCGCTCCGATTCCTGTAGCCGTAATGGGCAAGGCGAACGTGCGCGGAGGCTGATTTCCGGTTGTTCCGGTCTCTTGGTTCCGGTTGCCGAGCGTCCCGGCGTCAACTGCCGGGGTGAGGCTCGTGGTCATTGTTGTTGTGGCTTGGCCCCCGAGACCTCCGCCTGGCCCGCCAGTCTGGCCTGTAGCTGCTTGAGCTGCCACCTCTGCGGCGTTTCGAAGCCGGAGGGCCATTGTGCCCACAACGTCAGTCACATTGGGAACTGCGGCGGCGGTGGCCGCCTGCTCCACGGTCAAAGGTTCCCCGCCTCCTTCAAAACCCTGACCACCGGCGGGGTTGACGGTCAGGACAGTGCCGACGGAGGCGTTCAACTCCGTGACCTTCGCGGCAACCGCCTGGTTAGCTACCAGCATGGCAAGGGCCAGACCGATTGCCACCGCAAGGACAGCAACGACGGCGGCTGTCCTGATCTTGTTTCTGAAGGCATTGCCTACACTTCGGGCAAGGACGCTCACAGTACTCCTCGAAAATTTGGGCCGGCCGAAGGCTTGGCATCTGGTCCAAGACTTCTCCGAACGGCTGTGTGAGGCACCGGGAGAAGCTATGGATTGCCTGTGAGGAGGGAGATGGTCATCTGGACAGGGGTGGTTTCCCGGGTGCCCTATGCGGCAGCAGGTTCCTTGTTGCGGGCGCGCTTCCGCGTCCTGGCGCGGTGGAGGAGATCGCGTCGTTGCCGGTGGGCCGCGCGTTGGGGAGCAGCGCGTTGGGGAGCACCGGGTAACGCTGTGCCCGGGAGTGGTGTGCCGGGGAGGGGTGGGGCGGTGGAGTGGTAGGTGTGGCCGGTGGGGGTGTGGAGTTCGGTGGTGTGTCGTGGGCCGGGGTGGGTGTGGGTGGTCCAGCCGGGGGTTTCTTTGGTGTGGTTGCAGGCTTCGCAGAGGCCTTGGCCGTTGGTTGTGGTGGTGGTGCCGTTTTGGTGCCAGGGGATGATGTGGTCCACGTGGCGGATGGGTGCGTCGCAGTAGGGGGTGCGGCAGGTGTGGTCGCGGGTCTGGATGAAGCGGCGGAGCCTGGGTGGGGAGAGCCGGGCGCGGGAGTCCATGGCGATGAGGTCGCCGGTGTCGGGGGCGGTGTAGAGCCGGCGGAGCCAGACGTTCAGGGGCTTGTTTGTGTTGGGGCCGGTGTCGGGAGTGGCCTCGAGAGCTTGCCCGGGGTCCGTGGGGTTGAGCGCGTTGTTCGTGGAGTTGAGAGCGTTTTGGCTGGGCCCCGTGTGCCCGGGGTCCGTGGGCTGCAGGTGTGTGGGGTGGATGGTGGTGCGGGCCCAGTGGGCGGGGACGATGCCGTAGCCGGGCAGGCGTGCGGGTTCGCTGTGGCCTTGGAGGAGGGTGCGGTCGGTCATGACGAGTTGGATTTCGATGCCGGTGATCCCGCCGGGGGTTCCGGTGATCCGTTCGACGAGGGTGTCGGCCATGATCTGCCCGCGGGACCGGGTATCCGGGCCGGTCTCCCCGCCGGTGCCGGTGTTGGTGGTGGTGAGGGTGTCGGCCCCGAGCCCGGAGAGCGCTCCGGTGTCTGCGGCGAGTTCTTCGTCGACCGCGCACCTGTCCTGGGCGGTGAGGCAGGCTGTTTCCCTGGCCAGGAGGGTGGCGCGCCATTCGTTGAGCTGTCCGGTCTGCAGGGCGGTGAGGGTGTGGGGCATTTCGGTGGCGAGGGCTTTGGCCAGGCCGAGGAGCCGGCCGCCGCGGGCGGGGGACTCGCGCCGGGCCAGGGCGATCTGCGCGGCCACGCCGCTGCCCAGTTCGGCAGCAGGCACCCCGGCCGCCCGCTGGGTGCGGCGCTGGTCGGTGTCGAACGCCACGGCGATGCGGGCCTGCAGCGCGGCCGCGGCGGACTTCAGGTCCTCCAGGTCCCGCAACTGTTCAATGAGCCCGGGGCCGTCACCGCAGGGACGAACCCCCGCCAAGGCCGACAGCACATCGCCCACAGACACGACGCCCACAGACGCGACACTCACGTGCGCGTGCCCCACAGACCTGCCGCGGCTGCCCGCCAAAGCCGGTACCGCCGCAGACCCCTGCATATTCCCCATGAAAAGAGTCTTTCAGCGACCACTGACAATAAAGGCCCATTTTCGGCGCTGTATCTCGTGCAGGATGTGATCCGGCACCAGACCTGCACGCTCCATTGCTGGAAGCAACTTCACTTCGAGATGTAGTGAGAATTCGTGGCGGTTAGCGCGTGGTTCGCCCGACAAGCAGGCGCCAGGGTTGCGACTGGAATATGCGGTTGCCGGTAATGACGGACTCAGCGCAGGCAGCTCCCTGTTGACGGAGATCCTGCTCTATTGTCGTGAGGCCCCGTTCCTGCCCACTGGCGGAAGCATCCCAGCCGGTTACGGCAAGGTCCGCTGGAATCTGGATGCCGGCTTGGGTAGCGGCATCGAGGACTCCTCGGGCCTGCTCATCACTCATTGTGAGGATCAGATCCGGTCGGTCGCCGCTGCTGAGCAGCCTTTCGGCGGCACGAACTGACTCGGTGGCGCTGTTGGTCGAACATACTGCAATGGGGATTCGGCTCCAGTGGAACCCAGCGGCGGTGATGGCGTCCTGGAATCCAAGCAGCCGGTTCCGGGTCACAGGGAAGGTGGCTTCTGCGGGGTGCAGCCCCAGAGTGAGCGCTTCAGCCCTTAGTTTCGAAAACGGAAAGCTCACGATGGCCGGGCGGTTGCTTTGACGGAGCCCCTCCTCGGCGACAGCCCGTGCCGCCGCCCGATCGTCGATACCTATCAGGCTGAATTCGCTTCTCAGCGGCCCGCCGTGGATGCTGACCGGGCGGCCTGTCATAGCTAAGGCGTCAAGGACCGGGTCATCATCCGTAGTCGTCCACACCACAAAGCCGTCGGCGGCCGCCGCTCGGATGCGCTGAGCGTCTTCAGTCGTACCGTTGGTGGGAAGGATGGTCATGGCTAGTCCGTGCCGGGCGCAAACATCGGCTATCCCGGCAAGGAATCGTGTTGCCTGGGAATCGTCGAATGCGTAGGGAAGGCTCTCTCCCAAGACCACTCCGAGCGCCCCGCTGGTTCCCCGACGCAAGGATCTTGCGCTGGGGTCCGGTCCGGGATAGCCCAACAATTCCGCAGCGGCCAAAACTTTTTCCCGGGATGCAGCAGACACTCGCGATGGAGTGTTGTAAGTGTATGAAGCCGTCATCACGGAGACCCCTGCTGTGCGGGCCACCTCACTGAGCGTGACCCGGGAGCCCGAAGGGGAAGATGGCATAAACCCAGCATACTTGTGTATCGTTACACAAATGAATCGCTTATCCATGTCTGCTGCTCCAAACCTGCCTCTGGCCTCCTATACGTCGTTCGCAGCATTTGGCATTTTTTGGGGCACTTGGGGCGCGTCGATTCCGGGCCTTAGAACACAGACTGGCATTTCCGACGGCCAGCTGGGGATGGCTCTGTTGTTCATTGGTGCCGGGGCACTGCCCGCCATGCTGCTGGTCGGCCGGGTGGTTGATCGGCTGGGGGTCCGCCTCACAGCCGCTTCGGCCCTTACTGCCCAAGGCGTTTCAGGACTGGTCATCGCACTGGGTGCGATGGACTTCACTACCCTATGTCTTGGCCTGCTCCTTGTAGGTGCGGCCAGCGGCGCGGCCGACGTCGCAATCAACGCCGCGGCGGGGGCTGCGGAGCAGGCAGCAGCAAGGCCGGTAATTACGCGATCCCACGGCATGTTTTCCGCCTTCGTGGTCGTCTCCAGCCTTGGCACCGGTCTGTCAGCCACGCTTGGTGCAACTGTCGTATTCTCCTTCACCGTGGTTGGTGTGGCGTCGGTTCTTGTCGGTCTGTTTCTTCTGCGCGCATTTCCTGTCCAGACTCCACCCGGTGCCGATCCAGGGGTGAGGGAAGAGGGAACTGAATCGAGAGACCGCGACAGTAACAGCGCCAGACCTGCTGTGGCCGTGCTACCCGTCCTCCTCCTCGGAACTCTCGGCGCCTTGGCCTTCGCGGGCGAAAATGCCCATCAGAGCTGGTCAGCTGTGTTCTTTGAAGACGAGCTGGGAACCGGTCCCGGATTGAGTTCCACGGCCCCTGCTGTTTTCGCGACCGTGGTCGCTATCACCCGTTTCAGTGCCGGAGCCGTGAAAGCAACCCAGGCGCGCGGCATGTTGATCCTTGGCGCGGTCGGCGCCAGCCTCGGCGCGGCAATTCTGGCCATTGCGACAACGACCAGCACCGCCTGGATCGGGCTGGCGGTCTCCGCTGCAGGCACGGCCGTTCTGTATCCGACGCTGTTGGGAATGCTATCCTGCTCCATCCGTGAGGAAGCCCGAGGCAGGGCCACATCCCTCCTCGCCACCGTGTCCTACTTAGGGTTTCTCCTTGGTCCGGTCTATGTTGGCCTATGGTCCGAAGCCGCCGGCCTTCGTGGAGCGATGCTGGCCGTAGCTGGACTTTGCGCGGCCTTGCTCGCATTGACCCCGGTCCTCCTACCGATCTGCCAGCGCCTCTCGCAGAAAGCCAGGAAGAAAGTGCAAAGCGACATCCCTATGCTGGAACAATGACGATCACTCTCCGCCGCTATGAGTCCCGGGACGCGGCAGCGACCCTGGACATCTTCTATCGGGCCGTTCATGTGACTGCTTCCTCAAGCTATTCACCTGAGCAGATTGCGGTGTGGGCTCCTGAGGATATCGATGTGGAGTCTTGGGGGCGCAAGCAGACCACACGCAATGGTGTTGTCGCTGAAGTGGACGGTGAAGTTGCGGGTTTTAGTGATGTTGACGCGCAGGGATACATCGACATGATGTTCGTGGCGCCGGAACATGGCCGGACGGGTGTGGGAACAGCTCTGATGTCTTGGATTTTTGTTGAAGCCTCCAGACGAGGGGCCAATAGCCTCAGCACCAACGCCAGTGAAGCTGCCAAAAAGTTCTTTGAAAAGCACGGATTTACGGTTGGTGAACATCGCCGGATCCTCCGTGACGGAGTCATCCTGACCAACTACGCCATGAGCCGGCAACTCTCCTAGCCCCTAGCCAGTCTTAAAGAGTCGCTCGTCTTAGAGAAAGGAGCCCCGGCCCCCTTAGCGAACCAGGGAAGCCAGGGCTCCGGTGCTACTTGCCTAAAGGCGAACTACTTGGTGATGGGTCCGAGAACCGGATCGTCAGTGTAGGCCGTCTTGACGTTGGCGGCGGTCACAATGACCGGCTCCAGCAGGTAGGCCGGGACCACCTTGACCTTGTTGTCGTAGGACTTGTCGTCGTTGATCTCAGGCGTCTTGCCTGCCTGGAGGTCCTTCACCATGGTGATGGCGTGCTCAACGAGCTTGCGGGTGTCCTTGTTGATGGTGGAGTACTGCTCGCCCGCCATGATGGACTTGACGGACTCAACTTCCGAGTCCTGCCCGGTGATGACAGGGAGCGGCTTGCCGGCTGCCTTGACCGAAGTCAGGACCGCGCGCGCCAAGGTGTCATTCGGGGACAGAACGCCGTCGAGAGACTCCGTGCCGTAACTTCCAGTCAGCAGAGTATCGGCCCGCCGCTGGGCGTTTTCTGCCTCCCAGCCCTGGGTGACTGCCTGCTCGAAGGTCGTCTGGCCGGAAAGCACCTTCAGGTTGCCGTTGTCGATTTCCGGCTTGAGCACGCTCATGGCGCCGTTGAAGAAGACAGCCGCGTTGGCGTCATCAGGCGAGCCAGCGAAGAGTTCGATGTTGTACGGGCCGGTGGGCTTCTTGGCCTTCATGCCGTCCAGCAGCGCCTTACCCTGCAGCTCGCCCACCTTGAAGTTGTCGTAGGCCACGTAGTAGTCCACGTTCTCGGTGTTCAGCAGCAGACGGTCATAGGCGATGATCGTGGCACCGGCGTCCTTGGCCTGCTTGAGCTGGGTTCCCAACTGAGCGCCGTCGATTGCGCCAACAATGATGACCTTGGCACCCTTGGTGATCATTGCGCTGATCTGGTTCTGCTGCTCGGACACGCCGCCATTGGCGAACTGGACGTCAGGCTTGAAGCCGGACTGTGAAAGGCCGTCGTTGAACAGCTTCTCCGCTAGTACCCAGTTCTCGCTGGTCTTCTGGGGAAGCGAGACGCCGATGGAGGAGTCCTTGGGGAAGGCCTCGCCTCCGGCGGTTCCTCCGGTGGTGGGAGTTTCGGCGCGGCCGCAGGCTGTCAGCGCCAGTGCCGCAATGGCAGCGATTGCTGCCGCCTTTCCTGCTTTACCAATCAGTTGCATTTCTTGGTTCACTTTCTATAGGGGGAGTGCGGAAGTGCTTTGCAGCCTGATTTCAGGCTTCTTTGGAAATGACCTCTTTGGTGGAGGTGGTCTCGTCGGGTTGGAGCGGGCTGCTGGGGCCGCCGGGGCGGCTGAAGTTCCTCGTCAGCAGGCCGATGATTGATGGCTTTCCCTGGGTCTTGTTGTAGACGTCGAACGCCACAGCAATGAGAAGCACCATGCCCTTGATGATCTGGGTGAGGTCGGCGCCGACACCCAGCAACTGCAGTCCGTTGTTCAGGACGGCCATCACAAGGCCGCCGACGATCGAGCCGATCACGGTACCCACGCCGCCGGTCACAGCGGCGCCGCCGATGAAGACGGCCGCGATTGCGTCCAGTTCCCAGCCCACGCCGTCGAACGGGCCGGAGGCTGTGGAGCGGCCAACGAAGATCATGCCTGCCAGCCCGGCCAGGACGGACATGTTCATCATGACCAGGAAGTTGACCTTCTTGGATTGGACGCCGGAGAGCTCTGCTGCGTGCCGGTTTCCGCCGACTGCGTAGACGTGCCTGCCGACGACCGTCTTGGAGGAGATGAACCCGTAAACCAGGACCAACACGGCGAGGATGAGGCCCGGGATGGGGAACGAGGTGCCTGGACGCCCGGTTGCGAACAGGTATGTGGCGTATAGGATGGCGCCGCAGATCAGTACGAGCTTCAGGACTGTGACCCATATTTCCGGGACCTCTGCGCCCAGGGCTTTTGCCCGGTTACGCGAACGCACGGCACCAAAAACCACGAAGGCGGCGGCCAGCAGGCCCAACAGCAGGGTCAGGTTGTTGTACCCGAGATTCGGGCCTACTTCTGGCAGGTAGCCTGAGCCGAGATACTGGAAGTCGGCCGGAACGGGGATCGTGTTGGACTTGCCCACAAACTGGTTGAAGCCGCGGAAGAGCAGCATACCCGCCAGGGTCACGATAAACGCAGGAATGCCCACGTAGGCAGTCCAGAACCCTTGCCAGGCGCCGATCAGCACACCCAGTCCGAGGCCCAGCAGCACACCGAGGTACCAAGGGATACCCCAGTCGCGGATGGCCAGCGCCACGGTGACGCCGACGAAGGCAGCGACCGATCCCACAGACAGGTCTATGTGGCCAGCAATAATCACCAGGACCATACCGATGGCGAGGATCAGGATGTACGAGTTGCCGTTGAAGAGGTTGATGACGTTGCCCGGGGTAAGCGTGATGCCCCCTGTGGCAATCTGGAAGAAGATGATCAGCGCGACCAAGGCGAAGATCATGCCGAATTGACGGGTGTTTCCGCCAAATAGCTTCTTGAGCGGGTTCATTGTTTCAGTCCTCTTATCTGGAAGGATCTGGAGAGTTCCATCGATCAGGCGGTCTTGCGGGCAGAGGTCATGAGTTTCATCAGGCTCTCCTGGCTGGCTTCGTCTTTGGTCAGGACCCCTGTGATGGAGCCTTCGAAGATGGTGTAGATGCGGTCAGAGAGCCCCAGGAGCTCAGGCAACTCTGAGGAAATGACGATGACGCCCTTTCCCTGGTTGGCCAGCTGTTGGATGATGCCGTAAATCTCGTACTTGGCCCCAACGTCGATGCCGCGGGTGGGTTCGTCGAGAATCAGCAGGTCCGGATCAGTAAACATCCACTTGGCGAGCACCACCTTCTGCTGGTTGCCACCGGAGAGCTTGGCCACTCCTTCCTGAACGGAAGGCGTTTTGGTCCGGAGGGACTTCCGGTACTGCTCGGCGACGGCGAATTCCTTATCGGTGTCCACCACGCTGTTTTTGCTGATTGCCTTCAGGTTGGCCGAGACGGTGGTGGTCTTGATGTCATCCAGCAGGTTCAGTCCGAGGCTCTTGCGGTCCTCGGTGACATAGCCCAGCCCGGCGTCGATGGCCTGGCGGACGCTGCGTAGATGGATTTCCTTGCCGTCCTTATAGACGTGCCCGGAAATGAACCTGCCATAAGAGCGGCCAAAGACCGAGCGCGCCAACTCTGTGCGCCCCGCCCCCATCAGACCGGCGAAGCCGACGATCTCGCCACGCCGCACGAAGAAGCTGGAGTTCTTGCAGACCAAGCGGTCCTGGATCTGGGGGTGACCCACTGTCCAGTTCTTGACCTCGAAGAAAACCTCACCGATCTTGGGCTCATGATCCGGGAACCGCGATTCGAGGGTCCGGCCTACCATTCCCTTGATGATGCGGTCCTCGTCCACGCCGTCGGCCTTCACGTTCAGCGTCTCGATCGACTTGCCATCGCGGATGATGGTGATGGAATCGGCGATCTGCTCGATCTCGTTCAGCTTGTGGGAAATGATGATGGACGTGATTCCCTTGCCCTTCAGGCCCAGGATCAGGTCCAGGAGATGCTGGGAATCCGATTCATTCAGCGCCGCGGTGGGCTCGTCGAGGATCAGGATCTTGACCGACTTGTTCAGGGCCTTGGCAATTTCCACGAGCTGCTGTTTGCCGACGCCGATCTCCTTGATGGGAGTATCGGGATCCTCGCGGAGCCCCACCCGCGCCAACAGTTCGGTGGAACGGATGCGGGCTTCCGCCCAGTCGATCACGCCGCGTTTGGTGGGTTCGTTGCCCAGGAAGATGTTCTCCATGATGGAGAGTTCCGGGATCAGGGCGAGCTCCTGGTGGATGATCACGATGCCGGCGTGCTCGCTGGCCCGGATGTCCTTGAAATGCTGGACCTCGTTTTGGTAAACGATGTCGCCGCTGTAGCTGCCGTAGGGGTAGACACCGGACAGGACTTTCATCAAAGTCGATTTGCCGGCACCGTTCTCGCCGCAGATAGCGTGGATTTCGCCGGCCTTCACACGGAGGTTCACATCGGCCAATGCTTTAACGCCGGGGAACTCCTTGGTGATGGAGCGCATCTCGAGGATTGTCGGTTCGTTGTCTGTGCTGAGGGATTCACCTTGCGTATCCAGGGACGTCATTTGCCCTTACGCCTCCAATGCATTGACTTCGTTGTCCGCCCAGCAAATCGCAGGGCCGTCTGATGAGAAAGTAAACTGGATCGCTGCCCTTGTCGTCAAGTAGTTAACGCAACAGGCCGATAACAAAAACGTTACTCCCTTCTGATTCCCGAGTGTTGGAATACCAAAGCCGCAGCTCCAAGCGCTTCTGCCCGGTTGCCCAGGGAGGACATGGTCAAGGTGGTGGTTTCGCCAATGACGGGTACTGCGTGCCGGACCAGCCCACGCCTGATGGGGTCAAGGAGCAGGGCGCCCAGTCCAGCCAGCGGACCGCCCACAACGATGACTTCGGGGTTGATCAGGTTGGCCACATTGCCCAAGGCTCGGCCCACAGCCAGGCCCGCATCATCGACTACCCGAAGGGTTGCCGAGTCCCGCGCCAGTGCCTTCCGGACGATGTCCTCCGGGGCCAGGGGCTTCTCCTCACCCCTGCTGAGGAGCTCGATCATGGTGGTGGTGGAAGCGATGGTTTCCAGGCATCCGCGGTTGCCGCAGCGGCAGATCAGCCCGTGTTCGTGAATGGTGGCGTGGCCGATTTCTCCGGTGATCCCAACGTTGCCGTAATAGGGGGCACCGTTGAGGATCAGCCCGGCGCCGATACCGGATCCGATTTTCATGAACATGAGGTTGCTGATTCCGCTATGAGGCCCCCACGTCACCTCGGACAGAGCGCCGAGATTGGCGTCGTTGTCAACAAAGACGGGGAAATTGAGGGCTTCTTCCAGACTGTGAAGGATATTGATCCCGACCCATTCTGGCAGGATGGCGCCCTGCGCCACGGTGCCCGTCCGCCGGTCGATAGGGCCGGGTATGCCGACGCCGGCACCCACCACTGCGCGGCGCTCCACGCCGCCTTCCTCGAGGAGTTTTCCCAGCAGTTCAACTGCTGTGCGGATGCCTTCCTCAGCACTGTGGCCCAGCGGCAGGAGTACCGTTTCCTCGGCAATGATGTGGTACCCGAGCGAGGCCAGGACGACCCGCAGGTGCCTGCGTCCGAAGTCGATTCCGACCGCCACAGCGCCATTGCTGTTGAGGCGAACATTCAGGGCCCGGCGCCCTGAACTGGTGGTCGGCTCGGTGGACGCCAGACCGGCGTCGAGCATGATCCTGACGATGTTGGAAACCGTGGCAGTGGAGAGCCCGGTCTGACGCGCGAGGTCAGCCTGGGTCGACGGACCATTCAGAAGGCACTGGATGATCCGCTGTTGGTTCAGATGTCTCAGAGCCGACTGTGAACCAGGGTTTTGGGGTCTGCTCTTCGTCGAGCGCGGTGTGCCGGGCATAAAATGAAGCGTGCACCATCACGGCCCTTGCAGTCAAGAAGTTAACGCAAACATCGAAGCCTGCGGTCAAGAACTCGTGGACAAACTGCCCACCTAGACGGCCGCACGGGTCCAAATGCACGCCCTTGGATGGCGGAAGCGTCGCTAGTCTGAAGAGGGAGATCCGACGAGGGAGCGGATCCACACAGGGAAAGTGGAGTGGTGCTGGTGCTGTTGGCCGTGATGCAGGCGAACTCGGTGGTGCTGGATGTTGACGCGAACTGCCGCACACTGGATGAGGTTGCGGGAAAAGCTGCTGCCGCCGGTGCCGACCTGCTGCTGACCTCCGAGCTCTTTCCGGTCGGCTACGCGCCCCTTAGGGTGCGGAACGAGCTTGATCCGGAGAGACTTCCCGCCATTCGGCGAATGCTCTCCGAAACAGCCCGGAAGCAGGGGATTGCGCTCGTCTACAGCCTGCCCGCGGTAACTGACGAGGGCCATTGGCGCATAGCTGCCACCCTCGTTGATGATCAGGGGAACGAGCTAATCAGCTATGAAAAGGTGCATTTGTTCGGAGCCGAGGAGCGCGAGGCATTCACCTCTGCAGAGGCGCCTCCCGGCGTCGTCGATTTCCTTGGCATTCCAACGTCGCTGTTGATCTGCTACGACGTCGAGTTCCCGGAGCCGGTACGCGCGGCGGCGGTCCGGGGCGCCGAACTGCTCTTGGTCCCTACGGCTTTGTCCGAAGGGTTCGACTCCGTACCCCAGGTTCTGCTGCGCGCCAGGGCCCTCGAAAGCCAGCTGACGGTGGCCTACGCCAACCACAGCGGCGTGGAAGACGGCTGCACATTCCTTGGCGGCAGCGTGGTGGCAGGTCCGGATGGCGCCCTGCTGGCCGCTGCTGGCTCAGACGACGAATTGCTGTTTGCCACCGTTGATCCGGGGGCAGCAAAGGCCGCCCGGTCTGCAGTTCCCTACCTTCGGGAGCGCAGGCCTGACCTTTACCGCTCCTGGGAGGGATGAGCCACAGAGGACTAGGCGGAAACCTCCGGCAGGCCGGGAACTTCGTGGGCATACTGGAGTGCGAACCAGAGTTCCGCACGTACGCGGGCCTGGTTAAGGTCCATGTCCAACAGCTCGCCAAGGGCGTTGATCTGCCGGCGCACGCTGTTCCGATGCAGGCCCAGGACCTTCGCTGTGGCATCCCAACTCCCGTTTTCGCCCAGCCACGCGCGCAGGACTGAAAGCTGTGTGGTGCGGCGCTCGGCGTCCTGATTGAGGATCGGCTCCAACAGCCGGGCGGCAAGCATCGTCCCGGCGTCGCGCCCCAAAAGTCCTTCAACTGACCAGCTGACCTCGTCCACCCTGGCGCTCCTGCCTGTGGTTTTGACCCGGGGACGAAGCGAGGTCACACGCTGATGGGCGGCAGCAAGGCCGGTCAATTCGGTGGCATCTCCGATAGCCAGACGCCAACCGAGCTTTTCGACGTCGGCCAAAAGGGCGTCGTCCACCTTCAGCCGCGTGATTGCGGTGAAGCCGTAATCGGTGATCTCCACGAGCTTGGTGTCCAGCATCCGCCGCCACTGCAGGAGCTCCCTGACAGGACTGTCGCCCGCAGGCCAGGAGGGGGAATCCCTCTTGATAGCCTGCTCGGTCTTGATCCCCTGAACCACGCGGAGAGATGCCGAGCGCGAGGAGCCTGTGCTTTGCGCCAGCAGGTCCCTCATGGCGTTTACGTGCCGGGTTCCCCCGGTTGCCAGGCTGTCCGGATGCAGCAGCAGCGCCGTCGCCAGCTGGCTTGGCGCCAGGGAACCGCTGGTCCGCTGGCGCACCAGAAGTTCCAGGAGGCCGACGGCGGATGACACCACACTGTTCTGCGCTGGCGTCAGGGGCTTGTCGCTGCCCAGGACCAGGCCGCCCAGATTGGCATCCCGCGTGCTGCGCAAGGGGTGTCCGAATACCTGGGAGGAGCCGGGGGAGTCCAGAGTATCCGTTTCCACCCGGGGTCCGCTCCCGGAAAGAAGGCGGCCCAGCAGTGGCTGGAGCTTGGCCAGCTCCGGGACTGCACCCGCACGTGCCCTGGCCCTTCCGTCAGCACCCACCAGAAGAGCCCACACGGGGACGCGCTGCACAAGGGCGGCGAGGAGTTCGTGCTCCGGCCGGGCGGAAAGCACGGCTCTCATCAGTTGCCTGTTGGTGTCCGCCAATTCCCGCAGCAGCCTGGCCTTATCTGATTCCAGCAGCTGGGAGAATTCAAGGCCCAGGGCCGCGAACGGCACCGTGTGCGGGATCTCCACAAGGGTCAGGTTGTGGCGGATGCAAGCCTGAACCACGGCGTCCGGAACCGCCTTGAAATAGGGTTCCAGGCCGAAGCCAAGGGCGGTCACGCTGGCCTGAACGAGCCTCGCCACATAGGCATCCACCTTCTCTGCGGCACCGCCTTCGCCCACGAAGGGTAGGCCGGAGGTGAGGAGGAACTCGCCATCGAGCAGATAGGGCGTTGGGTCCTCCAGCTCGCTTGGCTCAACCCACCGCAGCGTCGTGGTGCGGTTGCCGCCGTCGTGCAGGGTGCTTAACTCCGGCGGCAACTGCGCCAGGAACTGTTCGAGCGTAACGGCGGTCAGCCCTTCGGTTCCGGCGTCAGGCGACATTGGGGGCGCCTCTGTGGAGTTCCTCGTAATCAGGGCACTCGTAAGCACGCGGCAGACGGGGTGCTATCCGGTTGATGATCTCATCGCCATGGCTGCCGATTGCAGCTCCCCAGTCATCAGCGCTCGCGGCCCCGGTGCCTGGATCTCCAAATAGCACAGCCGTGTCACCAACGCAGACGCCGCCCGTTTCGGGGCCCAGATCCACCATGAACTGGTCCATGCAGACCTTCCCGATCACAGGAACGCGGCGCCCACCCAACTGCACCACGCTGCGACCCGAAATGCCCTTGGGAATGCCGTCGGCGTAGCCCATCGGGATCAGGCCAAGATACCGGGGTTCGTGTGTGATGGCCTGGTGTTCATAACTGATCCCTGTGCCGGCGGGCACCTTCTTCACCAGTACCACCGGTGCCGTAACGGTCAAGGCGGGGCGAAGCCCGAAGGCTGCGGGGTCGAGATGGTCAGCCGGGGCCAATCCGTAGATAGCCAGGCCCGCCCGGACCATGTCGAAGGCGAACTCCGGGCGGTCCAGGATGTTCGCTGAACTGGAAACGTGGCACAGTTCGGGTTCAAGTCCTGCTGTCCGTGCTTGCTGCACTGCGTCCTCGAAAGCGGCCACGGCTGCGGCATTTCCGGGGTGGGCAGGAACATCGGCCCAGGCCAGGTGCGTCCATACCCCGCGCACCATGAGGGTCCCCTCGAGCTCGGCCACGCGGGCAGCAGACACCAGTTCCGGCCAGTCCTCGGCGCGCGCACCGCCACGGCTTAGCCCGCTGTCCAGTTCGAGGTGCACCGCCACCCGCTGCTTTGCCAGACGGGCAACCCCGGCCAGCACGTCGAGCTGGGCAACGCTGCCCACTGACATGTCGACGTCGTGTTCGGCGGCTTCCCGGATGACCTCGCTGGAGGCTGAAGCCAGGTACAACCAGGACAACACCGGCGCGGTGATACCGTCCTTGCGAAGGGTGATCGCTTCTGTGAGCTGCGCCGTTCCGAGCCAGTCGACGCCGGCGGAAACTGCCGTTCTGGCGACGTCCACCAGCCCGTGCCCGTACGCGTTTCCCTTCACAACCGCCATGAAATGCCGTCCCGGTGAAAGCTCCCGGAGCCTACGGACGTTGCTTGCAATTGCCGAGAGGTCTACGCTGACCTGCCCTGAAAACACCGCGCCTGCAGTGCTTGCGTTCTGTGCATTTTGTCTCATGGCAGATCACTATAGGTCATTTTGCACAACTGTGAGAGGTGGCTCACATGCCAAGCTTGGTCGAGGGAAATTGGCTCACTACTCACGAACGGACGTCAACGATGACTCTGCCAACCATCACCGGACAGAAGCCCGCCGCCGCACCGGAAGGGGGTGGGCAGCGCACCGGGCTGACGGCGCAGCTGCTCCGCCGAAAGCCGATCGGTCAGATGCTTAGCGAGGCGGAAGGCAGTCAGGACGCTCCCAAGCTGGTCCGCAGCTTTGGCGTGCTGCAGCTGACCATGATCAGTGTGGGAGCCACCCTCGGAACCGGGATCCTGGTGATCCTCGGCGAATCCGTACCGCTGGCCGGTCCGGCGATCTGGATCTCCTTCGCCATCGCCGGACTCGCTGCGCTGCTGTCCGCCGTTTCCTACGCCGAGATGGCCGGCCTCGTGCCCGTCGCGGGCTCCAGCTACTCCTACAGCTACGCCACCATGGGCGAGGGCATGGCGTGGATCTGCGGCTGGTGCCTTGTCCTGGAATATGCGGTTTCTGTCGCTGCAGTAGCCGTCGGGGCGGGACAATACGTCAACGAAACCCTCGCTGTCTTCGGTAACGTCCTTCCGGATGCGATCTCACAGCCGCCGGGTGAAGGCGGGATGATGAACATCCCGGCCATGGTGATCGTGGTGCTTGCCATGCTGTTGCTGGTGCGTGGTGCCAAGGAGAGCGCGTGGATCAACACCGCGATCGTTGTCGTCAAGGTAGGCATCCTTGTCTTCTTCTGCGCAGTTGCTTTCACGGCCTTCAACGCCGGCAACTTCGAGCCTCTCCTGCCGATGGGGGCAGCCGGTGTTTCCGCCGCCGCTTCCAGCGTATTCTTCTCCTACATCGGTTTCGACGCCGCTTCCACCGCGGGCGAGGAAGCGCGGAACCCGAAGCGCGACCTGCCGAGGGCCATCATGCTGTCCATGGTCATCGTCACCACCATCTATGTCCTCGTTGCCGTGGCTGCGATCGGTGCCAGGCCCTGGGGCTGGTTCGACGGCACTGATGCCGCCCTGGTCCGCATCCTTGAGGAGACCACCGGCCAGCCGTGGATCGCGCTCGTCTTTTCGGTGGGTGCAGTCCTGGCCATCGCCTCCATTGTGCTCACCGTCCTCTATGGACAGACCCGCATCCTGCTCTCGATGTCGCGCGATGGGCTGGTTCCGAGGATCTTTGGCCGTGTTTCCCGCCGGACAGGAACGCCGGTGGCCGGAACGCTCATCGTGGGCATCGCCGTCGCCCTCACAGCAGGGCTCGTGCCGCTCGGGGCCCTTGCGGACGCCACCAGCATCGGAACCCTCTTTGCCTTTGCCCTGGTCAACGTCGCCGTCATCTACCTGCGGCGGACCCGGCCCGAACTGGAGCGGACCTTCCGTGTTCCGCTGTTTCCGCTGACTCCCATCCTCGGCGCGGCCATGTGCGGTTACCTCATGCTCAACCTCGGTGCCGATACCTGGGTGGTCTTCGGACTGTGGATGCTCGTGGGCATCGCCGCATACTTCAGCTACGGCCGCCGCAACTCACGGGTAGCCGCACTGAGCCAGGAGGAATACGGTGAACTAACACGTCACCGGTCCTCCGAATATCAGTCCTCGTGATTACCTCCGTATCTCCAGTCCAATCCTGAACTGACAAAGGCAAACCTCCCATGACCACCGCCACTGAATTGCCGGCTTCCGATCCTTCAAGCACCCTGGACACTCCGGGCCCCATCACCATGCTGAACCCGGATTTCCCGTTCAGTTACGACCACTATCTGGCCCACCCCAATGGCCTCGGCTCGGTGCCGCCGGAGCTGCATGGAGCAGAAGTGGCCATCATCGGCGCCGGGCTTTCGGGACTTGTCACGGCCTATGAACTGATGAAACTTGGGTTGCGCCCGGTGGTGTACGAGGCCGACCAGATCGGTGGGCGGCTGCGGACGGCCAACTTCCCGTCGGCCCCTGAGGTGGTGGCGGATCTGGGTGGCATGCGCTTCCCGGTTTCCGGCAAGGCGTTCTATCACTACGTGGACCTGCTTGGGCTGCAGACGCAGGATTTCCCCAACCCGCTTGCCCCCGGCACCTCCAGTACGGTGATTGAGCTCGCGGGGGAGAAGCATTATGCCACCACTTCAGCGGACCTGCCGCCGTTCTTCCGTGAGGTGGCGGAGGCCTGGAAGCATGCAGTGAACGACGGCGCCCGGTTCAGTGAGATGCAACAGGCCATTCGTGCGCGGGACACTGCCCGGATCAAGGAAATCTGGAACGATCTGCTCCCCGAGCTTGATGAACAGACGTTTTACGGGTTCATTGCGGAAAGCAAGTCCTTCAAGGACGCGGGTTTTGCACACCGCGAGGCATTCGGCCAGGTGGGTTTTGGGACCGGCGGCTGGGACACCGACTTTCCCAACTCCATCCTGGAAATCCTGCGGGTTGTTTATACCGACGCCGACGATCAGCACCGCATGATAAGCGGCGGCGCGCAGCGGCTGCCGGAGGCACTGTGGAAGCACGCGCCGTCGGGCATGGCCCATTGGCCGGAGGGCACTTCCCTTTCCTCACTGCATTCCGGATCGCCCCGCGGCGCCGTTGACTGGATCGTCCGTGCAAACAGTGCCGATCTCCCCGCTGGCAGCTTCCTTGTCCGGGAGCGGTGGGGCCGCGAGGCTGCCTACCCGGCTGTAGTCACCACCTGCCAGTCCTGGTTGCTGTCCACGAGGATCCATACCGAGGAGGCGCTGTTTCCCGCCCAGCTGTGGACTGCAATTGAACGCTCCCACTACATGCAGTCGTCCAAGACATTCGTGATGGTGGACAGGCCGTTCTGGAAGGACATCGATCCGGGCACGGGACGGGAAGTTCTCTCGATGACCCTAACGGACCGGCTGAACCGGGCCACTTACCTGCTCGACGACGGTCCCGACAAGCCTGCTGTCATTCTCCTGTCCTATACGTGGAATGATGACGCCCTCAAGTGGCTGGCCCTGGATGCGGACCAGCGTGTGGAACTCATGCTGCATTCGCTGCAGCAGATCTATCCCGGTGTGGACATCGCCAGCCACATCATCGGACAGCCCATCACTGTCTCCTGGGAAGCCGATCCCAACTTCATGGGAGCTTTCAAGGCGAATCTGCCCGGGCATTACCGCTACCAGCAGCGGCTTTTCTCGCATTTCAAGCAGGACAAACTCCCGGAGCACCAGCGGGGGATCTTCCTGGCCGGGGACGACGTCTCGTTTACTGCTGGCTGGGCGGAAGGCGCAGTCACCACAGGATTGAACGCCGTCTGGGGAGTGGTTAACCATCTGGGCGGGCAGTCCGCTCCGGAAAATCCGGGACCGGGTGAATTGCTAGAGGACCTGGGTCCGATCGCCCTCGACTGAACTCCCGATGGATGGCTGACCAGCGCCTGTTTCTTCTTCTGTTCCTTCGGCGGGCTCGGGGTCGGGTGGATAAGGCTTGTAGACCCAGGCGACGAGCACCACCGAGATGATCATCAGGAGGAACCAGGAGACCAGCTTGTCGAGCGACACGAGGTGCCAGCCGTTCACCTGGCTTGGATACAGCCACGCATTGGACCAGGTGGCGATGTTCTCGGCGATCCAGATGAACAGGCTAACCAGCAGAAACGATAGGACCAACGGCATCCTGAAGTGCCTGCGGAACACCCGGAAGCGCATCATGCACCGGCCGAAGATGACAGCAATTGAGGCGAGCAAAATCCACCGGGCATCCGCAAGATAGTGATGGGAGAAGAAATTCACATAGATGGCGCTGGCCAGGACAGCCGTGATCCAGCGCTTGGGATAGCGGGAAAATCGCAGGTCAAAGATGCGGTAAACGCGCACCATGTAGGAGCCCACGGCCGCATACATGAAACCGCTGAAGAGCGGAACGGCTCCGAGGCGGAGAAGACCGTCAGCCTCATAGGACCAGGACCCAACACTCGTTTTGAAGAGCTCCATGCCCGTTCCCACTACGTGGAACAGCAAGATCACCCGCAACTCGCGGAGGGTTTCAAGCCTGGTGACGACCATCAGGACCTGGATGGCTATGGCGGCCAACGTCAGGAAGTCGTTCCTGGCCAGTAGCGCACTGTCCGGATACCAGAGGCGCACCGCCAGGATGACGGCGAGGAGCAGTGCGCCAAAAACACACGCCCAGGCCTGTTTCAGTCCAAAGACTCCGAACTCGACCAGCCCCGAACGTAGGCCCCATGGAGTTACCTTGTCCAGGTACTGGTGAGCCCGTTGATGCAGGAACTGTTCGGTGGAAGTACCGTCGCCTCCGGCAGCAGGCTCAGGCATCTGCCCGGCGTAGATCGGCTGACGGTACGATTGAGCGGGGTGGGTGAGCCACGCTGTCGATTTGGCCCAGATAGTAATCCCTCGGCCAATGCCTGACCCGCTGCGGCAGAAGCGGATTGACCACCGCCAGCAGGCGCACGATCCTTTCGAAGCGCCGACGCCGTCCCTTATTCCAAGGCAGCCTGAAATCCTCCCGAAGCGAGTCAGGCAGGAGGCCAGCGGTCAGGAGCCGGGCCAGGGGCATGGTGAGCCGCAGCCACACCGGTACAGCCGACGGATACAGCAGGTCCCGCGCCACCCGAACAGCAACTTCGTCCACCTTCATGTTGGTAAGGCTTCGGTTCCAGTACTCACGGAACGCTGACCGGTTAGCCGGCCACATCTCGTCCGGGAGCTGCAGGGCTGTCCCGATTTTCGCGTACTCGCGGTAAACGGCATCGGCGGAATCGTCGTCGAGCGGGCCATGGATGCGTTCGTAAACAGTCACCGCTGTGTCGTAAAGGGTGGCCACCACCCAAAGCTGGGACTCGGCGTCGAAAGCGTTGTAGCCCTTGGAATTGGCGCCAGCCTGGCGGCGGACCGGCGCGTGGGCACGGTTGACGCTTCGTCGCATGGCGGCCAGTTGCTCCGGTGAGCCATAGATCACGGCATAGACATAACTCATGGTGGTACGCAGCCGGTCAAGCGGCCGTTCCATGAAATTGCTGTGCTCAGCCACGGCGTGGCCGATCGAGGGATTGGCAATCTGCAGCAGGATGGCACGCCCTGCCCCGGCCAGCAGGACGCCCTCGGCCCCAATATCGGCGAGTCTACGAACCATTCAGACACCATACCCGAGGGCGGCGGAATGGTGTCCCGTCAGCTAGCGTCGAGTGAGCCAGCTTTAGAGCCCGGATTGTTCCTGGCGGTGGGCACGGGCAAGCTCCACGTACCGCTCGGCGTTGCGCCGGACGCCGTCGAACTCTTCCTCGCTCAGTTCCCGCCGTACCTTCGCGGGCACGCCGGCAACGAGCGAACGCGGCGGAATTACCGTCCCCTCCAGGACGACGGCGCCTGCGCCCACGAGAGAACCGCCGCCGATCACTGCCCCGTTCAGGATGGTTGCGCTCATCCCGATAAGGCAGTCATCCTCAACGGTGCAGCCGTGGACGACGGCGCTGTGCCCGACGCTGACGCCCGCCCCGACAGTGCAGGGGAAGCCCGGATCCGCGTGCAGCACCACGTTGTCCTGGAGGTTGCTTCCCGCTCCGACGGTGATCGCGGCGGTGTCGGCCCTTACTGAGACCCCGAAGAATGCACTGGCATTTTCAGCAAGCGATGCCCTGCCGATGATCGAAGCCGTGGGGGCCACAAAAACTGAGTCGTGGACGTCCGGGGTGTTGCCGTCAAAGGTGTAGAGGGGAGCCATGGGTACAGCCTAGAGGACGCCTCTCCAGTGCCGGTCAACGACCGTCAGTTGAAGACAACAGTCCTGTTGCCGTCCAGCAGTACACGGTGTTCGGCATGCCACTGCACAGCCTGCGCGAGTGTGCGGCCTTCCACGTCCCGGCCCATCTGCACGAACTGCTCGGCGGTCTGGCGGTGGTCCACGCGGATGACCTCCTGCTCAATAATGGGTCCCTCATCCAGGGCAGCAGTGACGTAGTGGGCGGTGGCGCCAATCAGTTTCACGCCGCGGGCATGGGCCTGGTGATACGGTTTCGCACCCTTGAAGGAGGGCAGGAACGAGTGATGGATATTGATCGCCTTGCCTGTGAGTTCGGTGCACAAGGAGTCTGAAAGGACCTGCATGTAACGGGCAAGTACCGTGAGCTCGACGTCGTTCGCAGCCATGATGGCCCGCAATGCATCCTCGGCGTCCACCTTGGTTTCAGGGGTGACGGGGATGTGATGGAACGGGATTCCGTAGAAGTCAGCAAGGCCCTCGAGGTCCCGGTGGTTGGAGACGATAGCGGGGATCTCAATCGGCAACGTTCCGGAGCGCTGCAGGAACAGCAGGTCATTGAGGCAGTGCGCAGACTTGCTGGCCATCAGCAGCGTCCGAACCTTGCGTCCGGCCGGGTTGAGCGTCCACTGCATGTCAAAAGCCCGGGCAACGGGATCCAACGATGTGTGCAGCTCTGCCTGGGAGGCGGTGGTGGTGGCCTCCACCCGCATGAAGAACGTTCCGGTTGCCTGGCTTCCGTATTGCTGCGAGTCCTTAATGTTGCATCCGGCCAGCAGGAGAGCGCCGGCGACGGCATGCACAATCCCGGGACGGTCCGGGCAGGAGAGGGTTACAACGTACGAGTCGTTCAGCAGGTCTTCAGTCACGGAGACCAGCCTACCTGCGCGGGCATGGCTCCTGTTGTACGCTTAACCGGTCGCAACTGGCGTTGGGTGGCTAACCACCAGGGAGCGGCACTCACGAAGACCACGGATCGTACGCCTGGGCCGAGGGTCATGTTTTGCCGGATGGCAGTGCACTATGCTGCCGCCTCTTGCTGTGGTTCTCCGTAGCGGCCGTCCTGTGTCCAGGGGACCCGTAACCAACGGGCGGAGCCATTCGCCAGCCGGTAGCCTGACCTTTAGCAGTAACCGTTCCCTAGCCAGGAGTTCTTCGTGACTACTTCCACTCCCACGACCTCGTCAGTGGTCAGCAACCAATCGCTGGCCGAGCTTGACCCCGAAATCGCAGCAGTCCTGGATCAGGAGCTCGGCCGCCAGCGCGGCACCCTGGAAATGATTGCCTCCGAGAACTTCGCCCCCCGCGCCGTGATGGAAGCCCAGGGCTCTGTCCTGACGAATAAGTACGCAGAAGGCTACCCGGGACGCCGCTACTACGGCGGCTGTGAATATGTCGACGTCGCTGAGCAGCTGGCCATCGACCGCGTCAAGACACTGTTCGGTGCTGAGTACGCCAACGTCCAGCCTCACTCCGGCGCCCAGGCCAACGCGGCGGCGCTCTCGGCCATGATCACCCCGGGTGACAAGATCCTGGGCCTGTCCCTGGCCCATGGCGGACACCTCACCCATGGCATGAAGCTGAACTTCTCCGGCAAGCTCTACAACGTGGCCGCTTACCAGGTGGAAGAGGACAACTTCCGCATCGACATGGACAAGCTGCGCGCACAGGCCATTGCAGAGAAGCCGCAGGTGATCATCGCCGGCTGGTCCGCCTACCCCCGCCACCTTGACTTCGCTGCCTTCCGCTCCATCGCGGACGAGGTAGGCGCACTGCTCTGGACCGACATGGCACACTTCGCCGGCCTGGTGGCAGCAGGACTGCACCCGAGCCCGGTGCCGCACTCCGACGTCGTTACCTCCACTGTTCACAAGACGCTTTCAGGTCCCCGCTCCGGCGTGATCCTGGCGAAGCAGGAGTGGGCCAAGAAGCTGAACTCCAACGTCTTCCCGGGCCAGCAGGGCGGCCCGCTCATGCACGTTATTGCCGCCAAGGCTGTCGCGTTCAAGATCGCCGGCACCGAAGAGTTCAAGGAGCGCCAGGAGCGCGTCCTTGAAGGCGCCAAGATCATCGCTGACCGCCTCACCGGGTCCGACGTCGCCGAAGCCGGCGTCTCGGTCCTCACCGGCGGCACCGACGTCCACTTGGTCCTGGTGGACCTCCGCAACTCGCAGCTGGATGGCCAGCAGGCCGAGGATCTCCTGCACTCGGTGGGTATCACCGTCAACCGAAACGCTGTCCCGTTCGACCCACGCCCGCCGATGGTCACCTCCGGCCTGCGCATCGGTACGCCCGCTCTGGCCACCCGCGGCTTCGGCGCGGCGGAATTCACCGAGGTTGCAGACATCATCGCCACCGCCCTCAAGTCCGGTGCTGCCACTGACGTACAGGCACTCCAGGCCCGAGTAGACAAACTCGCCGCCGACTTCCCGCTGTATCCGCAGCATGAGCAGTGGTAAGCGTGGTTTCCACTGGCTCTCAGGGCACTGCCCAGGTTCTTGACGGCAAGGCCGTGGCTGCTGCCATCAAGACGGAACTGACGGAGCGCGTTGCCGCACTCACGGCCAAGGGAGTGGTGCCCGGGCTTGGCACCGTCCTGGTGGGCTCCGATCCCGGAAGCACCTGGTACGTGGCAGGAAAGCACAAGGACTGCGCCGAAGTTGGCATCACCTCCATCCGGCGCGACCTTCCGGATACTGCCACCCAGGAGGAGTTGCTGGAGGTTGTCCGGGAGCTGAATGAGAACCCGGACTGCACCGGCTACATCGTCCAGCTTCCGTTGCCCAAGCACATCGACCAGGACGTCATCCTTGAGGCCATGGACCCTGACAAGGACGCCGACGGCCTGCATCCGATGAACCTCGGACGGCTGGTAGCCAACGTCAGCGGACCGATGAAATCCCCTTTGCCCTGTACGCCCAAGGGCTGTGTGGAGTTGCTGACCCGTCACGGAATCGACCTCAATGGCAAGCGTGTGCTGGTGGTTGGGCGCGGTGTCACCATCGGCCGACCGGTCGGACTCCTGTTGACCCGTAAAGACGTCAACGCCACGGTTATTCTGGCCCACACCGGCACCAGGGACCTGCCCGCCGAACTCCGGCAGGCCGACGTCGTGATTGCTGCTGCCGGCCAGCCGCACATGATCAAGGCGCAGGACCTCAAGCCGGGGGCCATAGTGCTCGACGTCGGCGTGAGCCGTGTGGACGACGGCAACGGTAAGGCTGTTGTCACCGGAGATGTTGATCCCGAGGCCGCCGATGTTGCGGCGTGGTTGTCGCCCAACCCGGGCGGCGTGGGTCCGATGACCCGCGCGATGCTGCTCGAGAACGTAGTGGAATCAGCGGAGCGGCAAGCAGGTTTGGCCTGACCCGCAGGAATCGCCTAAAGCTTGCGAGCTCTGAACGTGAAAGGGTACCCGGCCATTCACTGGCCGGGTACCCCTCGTGTTTAACGACTGGCCCGTATTTGGGCATTCCGGGCAAGCTCTGGACAATATCCCAAATCGAATGAATTTTTCGAGAGAGAACTCTTTCTTTGTTCGAATACGAGTACTAGCGTTAGGTGGGTGCCAGAACTCGTGTCGAAAGAAAAAGCATCCTCCCGCCCTCCCCGTAATGACCGCAAAGACATAGACGAGTACGTCATTTCCGCGCAGAACCTGAGCAAAACCTACGGCGACGTCACCGCCGTCGACGATATTTCCTTCAACGTCCCGGCTGGCGAAGCCTTCGGATTGCTTGGGCCGAACGGCGCGGGCAAGTCGACCACCATGAAGATGATCGGTGGCGTCTCGCAGCGCACATCAGGCCGGCTCACCATCATGGGCCTCGACCCCGACCAGCATGGACCTGAGGTGCGTGCCCACCTGGGGGTTGTGCCGCAACAGGACAACCTGGACGAGGAACTGCGTGTCCGCGACAACCTCCTGGTCTACGGACGCTACTTCGGCCTGCCTATGAGCTACCTGCGGCCCAAGGCCGACGAACTCCTCGAATTTGCGCAGTTGACGGATAAGGCGAAGTCCAAGGTGGATGCCCTGTCCGGAGGCATGAAGCGCCGCCTGACCATTGCGCGCTCACTGATCAATGAGCCGCGGATCCTGTTGCTGGACGAACCCACCACCGGCCTTGACCCCCAGGCGCGGCACATCCTCTGGGACCGGCTGTTCCGGCTCAAGGAACAAGGCGTCACGCTGATCCTGACTACCCACTACATGGATGAGGCTGAACAGCTGTGCGACCGGCTGATTGTGGTGGACAAGGGAAAGATTATGGCTGAAGGATCCCCTGCCAGCCTGATCCGGGAGTACTCCAGCCGGGAAGTGCTGGAACTGAGGTTCGGGTCCGAACGCAACACGTCCATCGGTGCAGAGCTGGAGGGCATCGGTGAACGGATCGAGACCCTTCCCGACCGGGTGCTCATTTACGCCGAGGACGGAGAGGCCGCCCTTGAACAGGTGTCTGCCCGCGGCCTTCATCCACTCACGTCACTGGTCCGCCGGTCATCGCTCGAAGACGTGTTCCTCCGCCTCACGGGGAGGAGCCTCGTTGACTGAACCTAAGGCAGCAACTGCTTCAGGCGGCGGGGCGGGTGCAGCTACACTCCGCCGAGCGCATTCTCCGGAGATCTCGGCCGCCCGCGCCCGTCGCTGGGGTGCTTTCTACTATATGGAACAGGTCCTTCGCGTGATGAAGGGCTACACCTGGACCATCGTGATGTACGGCGTCGGGCAACCCGTCGCCTACTTGTTCGCCATGGGCGTGGGATTGGCCACCCTTGTGGATGCAAACAGCACCTCAGCATTTGGCGGGGTGAGCTACCTTGTGTTCATCGCGCCTGCCCTGCTGGTCTCTGCTTCCGTGATGACAGCAGCCAACGAATTCACTTTCCCCGTGATGGACGGCTTCAAGTGGCGCCGCACCTATTACGGCCCCCATGCTTCGCCGTTGACTCCTTCACAGATCGCAAGCGGGCACGCCATGGCTGTCACCCTGCGCTTTGTGGTCCAGTCCGCCCTCTACTTCGTGGTTGTGGCGCTCTTCGGCGCCTCGCCGAGCGGCTGGGGATGGGTGTCCGTGCTTGTGGCCACTCTCGCCGGATTGTCCTTCGGGCTGCCCCTGATGGCGTATTCAGCTTCGATTAAGGAAGACAAAGGCCAGTTCGCTATAGTCATGCGCTTCATCGTGATGCCGTTGTTCCTGTTCTCCGGCACGTTCTTTCCGCTCGACACCTTGCCGCTGGTGGTGCGGTGGATCGGCTGGATCTCGCCCATCTGGCATGGCACCGAGCTGGGGCGGGTCTTCAGCTACGGCTACGAGGAGGCTCCGCTCCTGACCATCGTCCACATCGTTTTCCTCATCAGCCTGGCAGCCGTGGGATGGGTTCTGACCAAACGTCAGTTCGAGAAAAGGATGGCCTCATGAGCGTCCTCACGGAGGGTCACAGCGTTACCGAGGCCGCTCGCAACAGGTCCTTCGGTCCTCTCTATTCACGCAACGTAAAGGCCGTAGTGGCGCGCGGCCTCATGGCAACCAAGAGCAGCAACTGGATGGTGATGCTCTCCGGCTTCTTCGAACCGGTACTGTTCCTCATTTCCATGGGGGTCGGGCTCGGAGCCATTGTTGGTACTGTCCAGGGGCCGGGCGGTTCCGACATCAGTTACACCGCCTACATAGCTCCGGCGTTGCTGGCGGTTTCGGCCATGAACGGGGCGGTCTACGACTCCACTTGGAATGTGTTCTTCAAGATGAACTTCGCCAAGCTGTACCAGGGGATGCTCTACACCTCCCTGGGTCCCCTGGACGTGGCCATGGGGGAGATCTTCCTGGCGCTGCTGCGCGGGCTGCTGTACGCCACAGGCTTCACCGCCGTGATGGGCCTGATGGGCCTGATCACCACGCCGTGGGCGCTGCTCATGATTCCAGCGGCGGTGCTGATAGCTTTTGGGTTTGCCAGCTTCGGCATGGGTGTTACGAGTTTCATGAAGACCTTCCAGCAGATGGACTGGATCAACTTCGTGATGCTCCCGATGTTCCTCTTCAGCGCCACCTTCTACCCGCTCAGCGTCTACCCGCAGACTATCCAGTGGTTCATCCAGGCGATGCCGCTCTGGCATGGGGTCGAGCTGCTGCGGCAAATCAGCGTGGGCGTGTTCACCCCGGCCACTCCGATCCACATCGGCTACTACCTCGTGATGATCGTGCTGGGTGTACTCCTGACCACCGGACGGCTCCGCAAGTTGTTCCTGAAGTAAGCTCCTCAAGTTGTCCTGAAGCCGTTGGTCCGTTCGCCCGCGGTGGAAGCGGGCATGGAGCCACTGTTGCGTTTGCCATACTTGGTGTATGCGATCTCTGGGCAATCCCGCGTCCCCCTCCCAACCAGGTAACTCCAAACCGGCCAAGCGCGGGTTCAGTATGTTCCGCATCAGCGGACTGGGGATGACGGTTTTCATCATCGCCTTCCTGGTCGCTGTTATTTTCGCAGCAAACCAGAACGACGTCGTGGGCTGGGTTATCGCCATCATCGCCTTCTTCTGGCTGGCCTTGGCGGCCTTCGTGGTCCTCAGCATCCAAAGGGCGGCCAAAAAGGCGGGGGCAAAAATCACAGAGGCGCAGAACGCGTTTAACTCCGCCGCGGGCCTGGCGCCTTCACCGTCCAGCTCCGGCCGCGGTGGAACACGTCTGGTGGCCGAGCGCAGCAATGCCGATGAGGTGCGGGACCTGAAGCTGGATCACTCCTTCAAGATCGTTCAGGTTCAGGTGCGTGTGGTGGAGAAAGAGCGGGAAAAGGGTGCAGCCGCTGATCAGGACACCATTGGCCGTGCCTTGGAGACAATCGAGATCACAGCCACCAATGCAAGGGACATGATCAAGTCCTCGGGCGGTAACGACCAGCCCGTCAGCGGAACCATCATCGACTAGAGTAGTGCGGGTGACCTCGGCTTTGAAGAAGGATTACCTTCGTATCGCATCAGTAAACGTCAACGGACTACGTGCTGCCTATAAGAAGGGCATGTCCGCATGGCTGGAGCCCCGCGAGGTCGACATCCTTTGCCTCCAGGAAGTCCGCGCGCCGGACGCCGTCGTGCGGGAACTCCTCGGCGAGGGCTGGCACATCCTGCATGCTGAAGCCGAGGCCAAAGGCCGTGCCGGTGTCGCGATCGCTTCCCGCACGGAGCCTGTGGCCACGCGTTCAGGTATCGGGGACGATTACTTCGCTACCACCGGCCGCTGGGTTGAGGCGGACTTCTACGTGACCGATACGGCAGGCCAAACGGCGCAGCTGACCGTCGCCAGTGCCTACGTACATTCAGGCGAGGCCGGCACACCCAAGCAGGACGACAAGTACCGTTTTCTGGACGTCATGAGCACCCGACTTCCGGAGCTGGCCAAGCACAGCGACCACGCTTTGGTGGTGGGCGATCTGAACGTCGGACACACCGAACTGGACATCAGGAACTGGAAGGGCAACGTAAAGCGTGCCGGCTTCCTGCCTGAAGAGCGCGCTTACTTTGACCGTTTTTTTGGTGAGGAAATCGGATGGAGGGATGTCCACAGGGGCCTGGCAGGAAATGTTGATGGCCCCTACACCTGGTGGTCACAGCGGGGTAAGGCCTTCGACGCGGACACAGGCTGGCGCATCGACTACCACATGGCTACTCCCGGCCTCGCCGCCGCAGCATTTTCGGCGGTTGTGGACAGGGCCGCTTCATGGGACACCCGTTTCTCCGACCATGCACCGCTGGTAGTGGACTACCGGCTCTAACCCTTAAGGCTTCTCCGAATGACCTCTCCTTCCACCGTGACCAACCCCGGGGCCTCCGCCCAGCCCTTGCCTTCTGCTGACGGTCAACGGAAAACGGCGGCGCGGCACCGCATCCTTTCGGGAATGCAGCCTTCGGCTGATTCCCTGCACCTGGGCAACTACCTCGGCGCGCTGGTCAACTGGGTCCGGATGCAGGATGAATACGACGCCGTGTTCTTCATTCCGGATCTTCACGCCATCACCATCCCGTACGACCCCGCGGAACTTGCCCGACGGACCCGCATTACGGCCGCCCAGTACATTGCCGGCGGCGTCGATGTGGAAAAGTGCACGCTGTTTGTCCAGTCCCAGGTGCCCGAGCATGCCCAGCTTGCCTGGGTGCTGAATTGCATCACGGGCTTCGGCGAGGCTTCGCGGATGACCCAGTTCAAGGACAAGTCGCTGCGGCACGGCTCGGACCAGGCCAACGTGGGGCTGTTTACCTACCCCGTGCTTCAGGCGGCGGACATCCTGCTCTATCAGCCGCACGGTGTTCCGGTAGGCGAGGACCAGCGCCAGCACGTGGAACTCAGCCGCGACCTCGCTAACCGCTTCAACACCCGCTTCGGCGAAACGTTTACGGTGCCCGAACCCTTCATCCAGAAGGCTTCGGCAAAGATCTATGACCTCCAGAACCCGACAGCCAAGATGTCCAAGTCGGCTGAGTCTCCTGCCGGCCTCATCAACCTCCTGGACGAGCCCAAGCTCATAGCCAAGAGGATCAAGTCGGCAGTCACGGATGCCGAAACCGAGATCCGGTTTGACCGGGAAACGAAGCCCGGCGTTTCAAACCTCCTGACTATCTACTCCTCGATCACCGGCCAGAGCGTGGAAGCACTCGTTGAGGCCTACCAGGGCAAAATGTACGGCCATCTGAAGGTCGATCTGGCCGAGGTTGTCACCGAGCATCTGTCACCCATCAGGGAGCGCGCCAACGAGTTGCTCGGGGATCCGGCTGAACTCGATCGCCTGCTGGCCCACGGCGCAGACAAGGCACGGGCCATCGCGGGTGCCACTCTGCAGGATGTTTACACCAAGGTGGGTTTCCTGCCGTACGCCGGAGCCAAAGGAGTCCGCTAACCCGATGGCCGCTGCGAGTAAAGTCTCATCAAACCAAGTCTCCAACACCACAGGACGTGGCGCGGGAAAGTCAGTTGATGACGCTGTGACCCGGAAGAACGCGCAAGGGCGACTTTCGGCGCAGCGTGACGTTGAAGCGCAGCGGGGCCGTTCGACACAGCGTGACCTTGAAGCACAGCGTGATCTTGATACACCGACGGAAGGCATGAGCGTCGGGGTCATCCTGGGCTTTCCGCCGGACATCGCATTGGAATTGCAGCAGTGGCGGGCATCGTTTGGCGACCCCATGGCTGATGTGGTCCCGGCGCACATCACGCTGGTCACCACCACACTGACGGACGACTGGGAAGCGACGCTGAGCCATGTCCGGGAAGTGGCAAGGAACCAGGAACCTTTCACCGTCAGCATCGCCGGAACCGGGTCCTTCCGCCCCGTCTCCCCGGTGGTGTTCCTCAACGTGGAGGACGGGTTCGGGGCTTGTGTGGATCTCCATGAAAGGCTCCAGACCGGCCCTCTTGAGCGTGACCTTCCTTTTGCCTACCACCCGCATGTGACCATCGCCCACGATGTCGCCCCCGAGAGCCTCGACGAGGCCGAAACGGTGTTGAAGGACTACAAGGCCACCTTCCCTGTGGTTAGCATGGGACTCTACGAGCACGACACCAACGGCATCTGGCAGCTACGGGAAGAGTTGGATTTTGGTATCGAAACTGACCACCCCCGAGGGGCTGACAGCTCAGCGCGGTCCCGCTGACCCGACCCCCGCTGACAGGCCCCTGCCCACTAACCTGGCCCAGCTGCAGCTGGAGATTATCCGCAGGAAGCTCGAGTGGGGCAAAACCCGCCGTGCTGGCGGCGGCGCCCTCAAATCCCTGACGGCGATGGTCCAGTGGCTCGTCGCCCGGCTCAACGCCCTTCGCCCCGTACGGGCCATGCAGCAGTACAACCTTCAGCGCGGACCACTCCTGAGCGCCGGTATTGGCTTCAACATGTTCTTTTCCATCACTGGTCTCCTCACTACGGGCTTTTCCATTGCAGGCCTGCTGCTGCGCGGTCAGCCTGTGCTCCTGGACAGAATCGTCAGCAGTGTATCGGCTGCCGCTCCTGGACTGTTGACAAGGGAGGGCAGGGAAGGCCTGGTGGCCCCGGAGGAACTGCTAAACCCTGACGGGCTGGGATGGACAGCCGTCATAGCCGCCGTAGTAACAGTGGTGACGTCCCTCCGCTGGATTGGCGGCATGCGCGGCGGCTTGCGCATAATCCATGAGTTGCCTCCGCTGACGATGAATCCTGTGCTCCTCAAACTCAAAGAGGCAGGAATACTTCTGCTGCTCGGTGTTGCGCTTGTAGTCAGCGCCGGCGCATCCCTGGTCTTCGGCACTGCTGCCGGCTGGGTGACGGAGCAGTTCCGGCTCGACACGCTGCTCTCCGGGCCGCTGACCACCTCCATTAAGATCGGCGTGCCGCTGGTGCTGGCGTGGGTCACGGCCGTCATCATGTTCCGATTGGCAGGCGGGTTGCGGCTGTCCCGCCGGGCGCTGCTGGAGGGAACCATCCTTGCGGCGCTGGGAACCGGTGTCCTGCAGATCTTCAGCACGGAATTGCTCGCAAGCGCCGGCCGGAACCCGATCCTGGCCCCGTTCGCGATCATTATCGGCTTGTTGATCTGGTTCAACCTGGTCAGCCAGGTGTATCTGATGGCTGCAGCCTGGTCCAAGGTACGCGAGGAGGACCTCAAAAGGGCGCCCGCCGGAAAAATAACAGGCTGGGGCCCCCGCCGGGTGCAGCCCGGCAAAACACCGGTCGATCCGGAGCGTGCGCTGGAGGCTACCGTCCGGCGTCGAGGTACTGATCAGCCCAGGCAGAAATAATCCTGCCTGCACGCGCCGCCTGCCCCTTGCCTGTGAGCAGGTGGTCGCTGCCTTCCAGGGAGACGAAGCTGCGGGGGTGCCGTGCCGTCTGGAAGATGGTGCTGGCGTTTTCGATGCCCACGGTGTTGTCGGTGGGGGAGTGGAGGACCATCAGCGGCTTGTGCAGGCGCTTGATGCAGTCGGTAAGGTCGGCGTTTTCAAGATCCTCGACGAAGTGCCGGCGGATTTCCACCCGTTTGCCGCCGAGGTCCACTTCGGCGCTGCCTTCACTGAGGATCTTGTCCAGGGCAGCGTCAAAGACGTGGGCAACATGCTTCGGTGAGAATGGCGCCGCGACAGTAGCGACGGCGTCGAGCTCGGGAATGTGCTGGGCAGCGGCCAGCACGGCGGCACCACCAAAGGAGTGCCCCACCAGAATCGAAATGGTTTTTCCCTGTGCACGCATGAATTCGGCAGCACGGACCGTGTCAGCCACCTTGTGGCTGAAGGATCCTTCAGACCACAACCCCGCTGAATCGCCCAGTCCAAGGTTGTCGAAGCGGAGCATCCCCACGCCGTTATCTGCCAGGGCTTTGCACATCCGCGAGGCCGAAGGGCTGTCCTTGCCGAGCGTGAACCCATGCGAGAACACACCCCACCCTTTAACCTGGCCGTCGGGAACGTCGAGAATCCCGGACAGGATCTCGCCCGTTGTTCCCTCGAAGCTGATTTTCTCCGACCGTGACATCGCTTGCCTTTCAGTTCTGCTGAAACGACGACGGCGCCGGCCCACCGCTGGGGTGAGGGGCGCCGTCGTCGCTATAGAGCCTTGTTAGTAGACCTTGGTACTAAACGCGTCAGATCTTGCGGGACAGGATGGCCTGCTTGACCTCAGCGATTGCCTGCGTCACCTGGATGCCGCGGGGGCATGCCTCGGAACAGTTGAAGGTGGTGCGGCAGCGCCACACACCTTCCTTGTCATTGAGGATCTCCAGACGCATGTCGCCAGCGTCATCGCGTGAATCGAAGATGAAGCGGTGGGCGTTCACGATGGCAGCGGGGCCGAAGTACTGGCCGTCGGTCCAGAAGACGGGGCACGAGGACGTGCACGCGGCGCAGAGAATGCACTTGGTGGTGTCGTCGAACCGCTCGCGGTCTTCGGCGGACTGCAGGCGTTCCTTGGTGGGTTCGTGGCCTCTGTTGATGAGGAACGGCATGACCTCGCGGAAGGACTGGAAGAACGGTTCCATGTCCACGATGAGGTCCTTCTCCACCGGGAGGCCCTTGATGGGTTCCACCGTGATGGGCTTGGACGTGTCCAGGTCCTTCAGAAGCGTTTTGCAGGCGAGGCGGTTGCGGCCGTTGATGCGCATGGCATCTGAGCCACAAACACCATGGGCGCAGGAACGGCGGAAAGAAACGCTGCCGTCGATTTCCCACTTGATCTTGTGCAGGGCATCCAGCACACGGTCGGTCCCGTACATGGTGACCTTGAAGTCATCCCAGGTCGCTTCGGCGGAGACTTCGGGGTTGTAGCGGCGCACACGCATGGTGACGTCGAATGTGGGAATCTCTCCGCCACCTCCAACGTGCGCTGGCAGTTCGATCTTGGAGGCTGGCTCAGCAAGTTCAGCGGACATCTTAGTACTTCCTCACCATCGGCTCGTAGCGCGTGAAGACAACGGGCTTGGTGCCAAGCCTGATGCCGGCGATTGCCTCTGCGGAACCGGTTCCGTCCGCAGGTGCGTGCTCGTCCTTGTACGCCATTGAGTGCTTCATGAATTTGTCGTCGTCGCGCTCGGGGAAGTCCTCGCGGAAGTGACCGCCACGGGATTCTTCCCGGTGGAGGGCAGCCACGGTCATCACCTTGGCGAGTTCCAGCAGGAAGCCAAGCTCCACGGCTTCCAAAAGATCCAGGTTAAACCGCTTGCCCTTGTCCTGGACGCTGATGCGCTTGTACCGCTCCTCGAAGGACGCGATGTCCCGCAGAACCTGGTTCAACGTTTCGGCGGTCCGGAACACCTGCATGTTGGCGTCCATGGTGTCCTGCAGCTCCTTGCGGATCACAGCCACCTTCTCGTCACCGGTCCCGTTGCGGGCGATGTTCAGCAGCTCGATCGTGTACGCCTCCGGATCCTCCGGGAGCTCAACGAAGTCTGCTGTCTTGGCATATTCCGCAGCGGCGATGCCGGCACGCTTGCCGAAGACGTTGATGTCCAGCAGGGAGTTGGTGCCGAGGCGGTTCGAGCCGTGCACCGACACGCAGGCAACCTCGCCCGCGGCGTACAGGCCGGGAACCACGGTGTCGTTGTCCTGCAGGACTTCCGTGGTGATGTTGGTGGGAATGCCGCCCATGGCGTAGTGCGCCGTCGGGAAAACCGGAACCGGTTCGGTGTAGGGCTCCACACCGAGGTAGGTGCGGGCGAATTCGGTGATATCCGGCAGCTTGGCGTCGATGTGCGCCGGTTCAAGGTGCGTCAGGTCAAGGAGCACGTAGTCCTTGTTCGGACCGCAACCGCGCCCTTCACGGACCTCGTTGGCCATGGAACGGGCCACAATGTCACGCGGGGCAAGGTCCTTGATGGTGGGGGCGTATCGCTCCATGAAGCGTTCACCCTCCGAGTTTCGCAGGATGGCGCCTTCGCCACGGGCGGCCTCCGAGAGGAGAATGCCGAGGCCCGCGAGGCCTGTCGGGTGGAACTGGAAGAACTCCATGTCCTCCAGGGGGATTCCGCGGCGGAAGGCGATGCCCATGCCGTCACCGGTGAGGGTGTGGGCGTTGGAGGTGGTCTTGAACACCTTGCCGGCGCCGCCGGAAGCGAACACCACGGACTTGGCCTGGAATACGTGCAGCTCACCGGAGGCGAGGTCGTAAGAGACGACGCCGGCCACGCGCTTCTGCTTGTACGGCGTGCCATCCTCACGGAGGGCGTCTTCTTCGACGGTCAGGAGGTCAAGGACGTAGTACTCGTTGTAGAACTCAACGTTGTGCTTGACGCAGTTTTGGTACAGGGTCTGGAGGATCATGTGCCCTGTGCGGTCAGCTGCGTAGCACGCGCGGCGGACGGGAGCCTTGCCGTGATCGCGGGTGTGGCCACCGAACCTGCGCTGGTCAATCCGGCCCTCAGGGGTGCGGTTGAACGGCAGGCCCATCTTTTCCAGGTCCAGGACGGCGTCAATCGCTTCCTTCGCCATAACCTCGGCGGCATCCTGGTCAACCAGGTAGTCACCGCCCTTAATGGTGTCGAAGGTGTGCCACTCCCAGTTGTCTTCCTCGACATTGGCCAAGGCCGCACACATGCCACCCTGCGCTGCACCGGTGTGCGAGCGGGTGGGGTAGAGCTTGGTCAATACTGCTGTTCGCGCACGCTGACCGGATTCGATCGCTGCGCGCATGCCAGCACCACCGGCACCGACGATAACGACGTCGTACTTATGGACCTGCATACCAGACGCTCTTTCTCTCAAAATTCGCTATAAAGCACGGGCCGGCGGAGCCTGCACCGTAAAACCTGAAACGTGAAATCACTGCCAGCGCCAATGCAGGCAGTAGGGCAGCCCCTAGACTGCGGGGCAGAAGCCACCCTGCAACGGGACGCCGTCGATCATGGGGCACGGGTTGAACGTAAAGATCACCAGGGTGCCCAGGATGATGATGACGGTGGTGGCGGCGTAGAGGACCATCTTCAGCCAGAAGCGGGTGGAGTCCTTTTCCGCGTAGTCATTAATGATGGTGCGGACGCCGTTGGTGCCGTGAAGCATGGCAAGCCACAGCATGGCAAGGTCCCAGACCTGCCAGAACGGGTCCGCCCACTTGCCGGCAACGAAACCGAAGTCGACGGCCTTGATGCCCTCGCCCACGAGCAGGTTGACGAAAAGGTGCCCAAAGATCAGGACAACAAGGACAACGCCGGAGAGCCGCATGAAAAGCCAAGCGAACATTTCAAAGTTGCCGCGGGAGCCGCCTGTTCGGCGGTATTGCGGAGCAACGACGCCGGCAGCAGGCTTGCCACTGATCTGGCCGCTGCGTGGGGGCTGGATCTCTGTTGCAGACATGGCTTAGTGACCTCCGAAGGCGAGGGAAAGGTGGCGGATGGAGAAGGCCACCATGGTGACAACCCAGAGAGCCAGGACAGTCCACAGCATCTGGCGCTGGTACTTGGCACCCTTCTTCCAGAAGTCAACGGCGATGATCCGCAGGCCGTTGAAGGCGTGGAACACAATTGCTGCGACGAGGCCCGTTTCACCCACGGCCATCAGCGGGTTCTTGTAGGCAGCGATCACATGGTTGTAGGCCTCGGGGGACACGCGCACCAGTGAGGTGTCCAGGACATGGACCAACAAGAAGAAAAAGATCACTACACCGGTAATACGGTGTCCTACCCAGGACCACATGCCTTCACGGCCGCGGTACAAGGTGCCAGCTGGTTTTGTCGGCACTGAATAAACCTCCCTGCAACACAGCGGCGCTGGCGTGGGATCCACGCGGGGGGAACGCCTGCTGCGAGAGCACTCGTAGCTCGGGCCTAAATCTAGGCTTCGCTCACAGCTTATTCAATTTAGGCCCTCCTTGGTGGCCAGTAACAGCGCGGATTTCACGAAATGATGAGACAAATGCCACATAATGAGGGGTTGCGCAGGCTTACAAGCAGGGTGCGCGGGTTGCCCTGAGGCGCTTCCGCTAAAGTAGGCCGTGATGAGAGACGACAATGTGACAAACCAGAATTCACCGTTGGACCGTTTTATTGCGGTGATTCCGGCCGGCGGAGTGGGGACCCGCCTTTGGCCCCTGTCACGGGCAGCAGCTCCGAAATTCCTCCACGACCTCACGGGATCCGGCAGCACGCTGCTCCGTGCCACCTACGATCGCTTGGAGCCGCTGGCCGGTAAGCAGGTCCTGGTAGTTACTGGAACAGCGCACCGGACGGCTGTCTGCAGCCAACTGCCCGAACTGCACGACAGCGACCTCGTGCTCGAAAGCGAACCCAAGGATTCTGCCGCAGCCATCGGCCTGGCCGCAGCCATCCTGCACCAGCGGGATCCGGACACCATCATGGGATCCTTCGCCGCGGATCACGTCATCAGCCCTGACGACCTCTTTCAGGACACAGTCCGGCAGGCAATCCACACCGCCGCGGCCGGCAAGATCGTCACCATCGGTATCAAACCAACCCACCCGTCCACCGGCTTCGGCTACATCCGCTCCGGACGTAACCTGGCTGTTCCGTTGGCACCCAGCGCCCAGGCGGTAGTGGAGTTTGTGGAAAAGCCCAGCGAAGAAGTGGCTCAGCAGTATGTGGACAGCGGTGATTACGTCTGGAATGCGGGCATGTTCGTCGCTCCGGTCGCCCTCATGCTCAAGCACCTCGAGGCCAACCAGCCCGAACTTTTCAAGGGCCTGCTGGAAATCGCCCAGGCCTGGGATGGTCCGGAACGTGACGAAGTGACGGCACGGGTCTGGCCGTCACTTCCGAAGATCGCCATTGACTATGCCGTGGCTGAACCTGCCGCGGCGGCCGGGGACGTCGCCGTCGTGCCTGGTCTGTTCCGCTGGGACGACGTCGGAGACTTCGCCTCGGTGGGAAGGCTGAACAGCGCAAAGGAAGTACATGATGTCACCGTCCTCGGCGAAGGCGCCCGGGTGTTCACGGAGAATGCCTCTGGGGTGGTGGTCTCGGATACCAAGCGCGTCATTGCCCTGATCGGCATCAAGGACGTGGTCATCGTGGACACTCCCGATGCCTTGCTGGTGACCACCAAGGAGCACTCCCAGCGCGTCAAGGCTGCTGTTGACGCGCTCAAGGCGAGCGGCGACACCGACGTCCTCTGACGGCCTTCTCTGCCGGCTTCTCCGTCGGCTAAGACCGGCTAAAACCGGCTGTAACCGTAACGGGCCGACGGCGATGCCGCTATTCTTTGTACGCTCGCTAGAGTTATTGCGTGCGCAATTACACTACTGAAGCTGAGCCCACCGACCTGGTGGGGCCATGGCTGGAGTCTCTCCTGCCGGAACTGATCGAATTCCGGCGTGACCTCCATGCGCACCCGGAGCTGTCGTTCAAGGAGTTCCGCACCACCGACAAGCTCGTGGAGCGGCTCGAAGCAGCAGGGCTCAAACCGCGCAGGCTTGAGGGTACCGGGCTCACCGTTGATGTCGGCGATGGGCCCATTGCGACGGCCCTGCGCGGGGACATCGATGCCTTGCCGATCATTGAGGAAACAGGCCTCCCGTTCGCCTCCAAGAACCACGGTGTGACGCACGCCTGTGGCCATGACGTGCACACTGCCACCATGCTCGGGATTGCACTCGTGCTGCACCGGATGCATCTTGAGTCGCCGCTGCGTGGTTCTGTCCGCATCGTCTTCCAGCCGGCGGAAGAGACCATGCCCGGGGGTGCCCACTCGTGCATCGAGCAGGGCGTGCTCGACGGCGTGCCGCGCATCCTTGCGCTTCACTGTGATCCCCGGATCGACGTCGGCAAGATCGGCACACGGATCGGCGCCATCACGTCAGCCTCGGACACCATCAAGATCACCCTTAGTGGCAGGGGAGGGCATACTTCCCGCCCGCACCTCACCGAAGACCTCGTGTTTGCCCTTTCTCAGATCGCCGTCAACGTACCCGCGGTCCTGTCGCGGCGCGTTGATGTTCGTAGCGGGGTCTCAGTTGTCTGGGGCCAGATTTCAGCAGGCTCGGCGCCCAATGCCATTCCGGCCAACGGCTTCATGGCCGGCACCATGCGCTGCCTGGACCGCGACGCGTGGAAGAGCGCCGGCGAACTCCTGGATGAGATTGTCCACGAGATTGCCGCTCCCTATGGGGTTGAGGTCCACCTCGAGCACACCCGTGGGGTCCCGCCCGTGGTCAACTCCGAACACGAAACGGCCCTGATCGAAGCCGCCGCGCGTGCCGAAATCGGCGAAGGCGCCGTTGTGCTCACACCGCAGTCGATGGGCGGGGAGGACTTCGCCTGGTTCCTGGCCGAGCGTCCGGGCGCAATGATGCGGCTAGGCACCAAGACCCCCGGCGGGGAAGAATACGATCTCCACCGCGGCGACTACATCCTGGACGAGCGGGCCCTCGCCTACGGCATCCAGGTGCTCACTGCTGCAGCGCTCCGCACCATCCGCGACCTATAGTCACTTCAGCGCGGACTGGCAGCATCTGCTGCCAGTCCGCGCTTTCCTTTAGTGGTGGTTTGGTGGTTCTTCCGGTAATTGAGTTGTGCACAATCTAATTGTGGGCTACCGTTACGGCATGACCGATGCTCCCAGACTCAACCGCCAGCTGTGCTTCGCCCTTTACTCGGCGTCAAAAGCAGCCACTGCCGTTTACCGGCCCATCCTGGAGGAACTGGGGCTCACTTACCCGCAGTACCTCGTGATGCTGGTGTTATGGGAGAACGAGCCGCGGAGCGTCCGGGAACTGGGGGAGGAGCTCGGCCTGGATTCGGGAACACTTTCACCGCTTCTGAAACGGCTTGAGTCGCTTGAGCTGGTGGAGCGCCGCCGGTCAGCCCTTGACGAGCGCCGGATGGAAATTACGCTGACCGACGCCGGCAGGAACCTCAGCGCGAAGGCAGCCGGGATTCCCCAGCACCTTGCAGATGCCGCCAAGCTCTCTGCCGCTGAGCTGGAACAGCTGCGCGCAACCTTGGACAGGCTGACCTCTGCCCTCCACGGTCATCTCTGAGAATTAACCACCCACAACAGATCGGGTACCACATGAAGACTCTTTACACTGCAGAAGCACTGGCGTCGGGCGAAGGCCGTGAAGGCAGTGCCCGCAGCAAGGACGGCAAGCTGGACGTTACTCTGGCCGCCCCGGTGGAGCTCGGAGGCGACGGCCAGGGGACCAACCCTGAGCAACTGTTCGCCGCCGGCTACGCCGCATGCTTCCACTCCGCACTGCGCACTGTTGGCCGTAAATACCGCGCCGACCTGACCGATTCCGCCGTTGCAGCGAGGATTCACATCGGCGCACTGGAGCACGGACCCGGCTACGGCCTCGCCGCCGAACTCGAAATCGCCCTTCCCGCACTGGATCTTGCAACGGCAGAGGAGCTGGTTGCCAAAGCACATCAGATCTGCCCGTATTCCAATGCCACGCGCGGCAACATCAACGTCGACATCAAGATCCTGGAGGTGGCCGCATGAGCCAGGAAACCGTCACAACCACCCGTGTCATCCAGCTGGCATCCCGGCCCTCAGGCCGTCCCGTGCCGGAGAACTTCCGTCTTGCAGAAGCCGCCGTCCCGCAATTGGCAGACGGCGAGGTGCTGGTGCGGAACCTTTTCATCTCCGTGGACCCCTACATGCGTGGCCGCATGAATGACGTCAAGTCCTACTCGGCACCGTTCGCGGTGGGGGAAGCGCTCGACGGCGGAGCAGTAGGCGAGGTCATCGCGTCCCGGTCCTCTGACCGGAAGGTGGGGGACGTCGTCGTGCATTCACTGGGCTGGCGTGAACACTCTGTTGCGGCGGCGGGCTCCACGACGATTGCCCGCACTGACTTGGCCCCCTCCTCCGCATTCCTTGGCGCCCTCGGGATGACTGGCCTGACTGCGTACGCGGGGCTGTTAAAGGTAGCCGAGTTCAAGGAGGGCGATGCTGTTTTCGTTTCCGGCGCTGCAGGGGCGGTGGGCTCCCTCGTTGGCCAGATAGCCAAAGCAATGGGCGCCTCCCGCGTCATCGGTTCGGCCGGCTCCAAGGAAAAAGTGGACAGGCTGCTTGAACTTGGGTTCGATGCCGCCTTCAACTACAACGACGGCCCGGTGAAAGACCAGCTCAAGGAAGCGGCCGGCGAGGCCGGGATCGACGTGTACTTCGACAATGTGGGCGGCGAGCACCTTGAGGCCGCGTTGTCCGTCCTGAACATCGGCGGACGGGTGGCGATGTGCGGCGCGATTGCCCAGTACAACGCCACCGAGCCAACCCCTGCCCCGCACAACCTGATGCTGGCCATCGGAAAGCAGCTCACTTTGAGGGGATTCCTGGTAGGCGGCCAGCGGCAGCATTCAGCCGAATTTGCCGGCAGGATGGCCGGCTGGCTGGCCGACGGCGCCGTCCGTTATGACGAGACGATAGTGGACGGACTGGAGAACGCGCCGCAGGCATTTATGGATCTCCTTGACGGTGCAAACACCGGGAAAATGCTCGTACGCCTGTAGGTTCCCCCCGTTGACGTTCAGGGACCGGCGTCATGTGACTTGCACTCACCCCTACCCGTAGGTAACAAGTTCTCAACGATATGCCGATATGGCGTCCAGCATGGGCCAGGACGTGTTCCAGGACACTAAAGTTGCTTGTATCAGTGCGCTACGGCGCAGTGCTGCGAACCCATCAGTGAAAACAGAATTTCAGTGTGGAGCATTAGAAACGGACACTCATTGAACCGTCGTAGCGCCTATCTCTTTTTTCCTGGAGGAACATTGAAGAACTCACTGCGTGCAACCGTCAAGCGCGGTTCCATGGTTGGCGTTGCCACCGCAGGTGCGGCCGCTCTCCTGCTGACGGCTTGCGGGGCTCCCCCTGAAGCGGGGGGCCCGACTGCCACGACCAGCGATTACGCCGGCTGTATCGTGTCAGACTCCGGTGGATTCGACGACCAATCTTTCAACCAGTCCTCGTACGAGGGCTTGAAGAAAGCCGAAGCAGACCTGGGCATCAAGGTCAACCAGGTTGAATCCAAGACCAACAATGACTTCGAGCCGAACCTCAACGCCATGGTCACGGCAGGCTGCGACCTCACCCTCACGGTCGGATTCCTCCTGGGCGACGCCACGAAGAAGATCGCCACCGCCAACCCGGACAGCCACTTCGCCATTATCGACTTCAACTACACCCCGGCCATCAGCAACGTCAAGCCGATCATCTACGACACCGCGCAGGCGGCGTTCTTGGCCGGCTACCTGGCTGCCGGAACCACGAAGACCGGAACAGTTGCGACCTTCGGCGGCATCAAGATCCCCACCGTCACCATCTTCATGGACGGCTACGCCGACGGCGTGAAGTACTACAACGAACAGAAGGGCAAGGACGTGAAGGTCCTTGGCTGGGACAAGGCAGCCCAGGACGGCAGCTTTACCGGTGACTTCGAAAAGCAGGACAAGGGCAAGCAGCTGACCCAGAACTTCCTGGATCAGGGTGCGGACATCGTCATGCCCGTCGCGGGTCCTGTCGGTAAGGGCGCTGGTGCTGCGCTGAAGGAAGCCAAGGCCGCAGGCAAGGACGTCAAACTCATCTGGGTTGACTCTGACGGCTTCCGCACCGCTCCTGATTACAAGGACATCATGCTGACTTCCGTGATGAAGCAGATGGGTGATGCTGTCGAGACCGTGGTGAAGGAAGACAAGGAAGGCACGTTCTCCAACACCCCGTACGTCGGCACCCTGGCTAACAATGGCGTCCAGCTTGCTCCCTTCCATGACCTGGAATCGGCCGTCCCGGCAGAGCTGAAGACGGAACTGGAACAGATCAAGAAGGACATTGTGGACGGCAAGCTGAAGGTGGAGTCCACCGCCAGCCCCAAGGTCTGATCCCAACGCCCTGATCCCAACGCAAGGCGCCGCCACCCGGACAGTTACGACTGGACGGGCGGTGGCGCTTTTCGTTGGCATTCTCCTTTTTTCGTTGTGCATGGCTTGGCTCCGCCCACAGCGGCAGGTACTAGGCTGATGCTGCAGCCACATATCCCGTCCGGCCAGAAGCGCCGGACGCTTCGAGATTGGTCAGAGTTTTGAAACTTGAACTCAAGGGGATTACCAAACGCTTTGGCTCCCTGCTAGCCAACGATCACATTGATGTGGTTGTTGAACCCGGTCAGATCCACTGCCTGTTGGGTGAGAACGGCGCCGGCAAGTCCACCCTGATGAACGTCCTCTACGGTTTGTACGAGCCCACCGACGGCGAAATCCTCATTGACGGAAAACCCGTCAGCTTCCGCGGGCCAGGAGACGCCATGGCCGCCGGCATCGGTATGGTGCACCAGCATTTTATGCTGGTGCCTGTTTTTACAGTTGCCGAAAACGTCGCACTGGGCGCCGAAGCCACCAAAGCGGGTGGCTTCCTGAACCTGGACGATACGCGGCGGAAAATCAAGGAAATCTCTGACCGCTACGGGTTCGACGTCGATCCTGACGCCCTCGTGGAAGACCTCCCCGTGGGCGTCCAGCAACGCGTCGAAATCATCAAGGCCCTGGTCCGCGATGCAAAGGTCCTCATCCTGGATGAGCCGACGGCGGTGCTCACCCCGCAGGATACCGACGAACTGCTTGACATCATGCGCCAGCTCAAGAGCGGCGGCACTTCGATCGTCTTTATCTCGCACAAGCTCCGGGAAGTGAAGGCAGTCTCTGACACCATCACGGTGATCCGGCGAGGCAAGGTGGTGGGAACTGCTCCTCCTGGGGCTTCAACCACTGAGCTGGCTTCCATGATGGTGGGCCGCTCCGTGAGCCTCACGCTGGACAAGGAGCCGGCCAGCCCCCAGGAAACCACTTTCGAAGTCCGGAACCTCACCGTGATTGCCCCCAGCGGGCAGCACGTGGTGGACGGAATCAGTTTCAGCATCGCCCGGGGCGAGATCCTTGCCGTGGCCGGTGTCCAGGGCAACGGCCAAACGGAACTCACCGAAGCGATTCTGGGCCTGCAGGAGCGGGTCCAAGGATCCATCCTGCTCGACGAGAAGGAACTCCTTGGCCGCAGCGTCAAGGAAGTGCTCCAGGCCGGCGTCGGATTCGTTCCCGAGGACCGGAAAGTGGACGGACTGATCGGCACCTTCTCCATCGCCGAGAACCTGGTACTGGACCTCTACGATCAGTCTCCCTTCGCCAAAGGAATCGGCATGAGCCCGGCCAAGGTCCTGGAGAACGCCACGTCCAGGATTGGGGAATTCGATATTCGCACCCCGTCCGGAGCTTTGGCCGCCGGCACCTTGTCCGGCGGAAACCAGCAGAAGGTGGTCATGGCGCGCGAGCTGTCGCGTCCGCTTCGTCTTTTCATCGCCTCCCAGCCCACCCGTGGTGTGGACGTAGGCTCCATTGAATTCCTGCACCGGCGAATCGTCACCGAACGCGACAACGGCACTCCGGTCATGATCGTGTCCACTGAACTGGATGAGGTCATGGAGCTGGCAGACCGGATTGCAGTGCTTTACAAGGGCAAGCTGGTGGGGATTGTTCCAGCCGGCACCAGCAGGGACGTGCTGGGCCTGATGATGGCAGGTCTTTCTCCCGATGAGGCAGCCCACGCCGATCGCGCCCATCATCATGGATCACCGGATGATGGATCATCTTCTGAACCCTCCACCTCCCGCGCCGAAGGAGGCGACCATGTCTGAGAAACACAAACACGTGGCGGACAACCATTCGAAGAAGCCGACGAAGTCAACAGACGCCGAGAATTCCGACAACGCCGCTGATGCGCCGGCCCCCGCGGAGGACACAGCCGCTGCCGTATCACTGGACACGGCCGGCGGCGCGATGGGCCCTTCAGCGGTGCCCGTGTCTGCCCAGAGTGGAACGCTGCCCGGCGGACCTGACACCCTCCTCCGTAAGATTTTCACCGGCAGCGGGATGGTTTCCCTCCTGGCCGTTCTCCTGGCGCTGATCCTGGGCGGTTTGCTCATTGCCAGTACGGACAAGCAGGTGGGAGCCACAGCCACCTACCTTTTCGCCCGGCCCAGTGATTTCCTCCTGGCGGTCTGGAATGCAGCCACACGTTCGTATGTCGCCCTGTTCCAAGGGTCAGTGTTCAACCCCCGGGGGAACACGGCTGCTGCCCAGTTCGCGCCGTTCATGGAGACCCTCACCATAGCGACGCCGCTGATCACGGCAGGCTTGGGTGTGGCACTTGCTTTCCGCGCCGGCCTGTTCAACATCGGTGCCCAGGGACAGATCATCATGGCAGGTATCCTTGCGGCCTGGGTCGGCTTCGCGCTGCATCTGCCGCTGGGCCTGCATCTGCTGCTGGTCCTCGTGGCGGGCATTATCGGCGGTGCCATCTGGGGAGGCCTGGTGGGTTACCTCAAAGCACGCACCGGTGCCCACGAAGTGATTCTGACCATCATGTTCAACTACATAGCGCTGTACTTCCTCCGGTACCTGCTGAATACCCCCGCATTTCAGCGTCCGGGGGAGACCAACCCTATTTCCCCCATCCTCGATCCAACGGCCGTCTATCCGCAGATTTTTGGCACGCAGTACCGGCTCCACCTCGGCTTTGTCCTTGCCATCGCGGCCACTGTACTGGTGTGGTGGCTCCTTAACCGCTCCACCATCGGCTTCGAATTCCGGGCAGTTGGCGCCAACCCCAAGGCCGCACTGACTGCAGGAATCAACGTTCCACGCGCCACCATCCTTGTGATGGCCCTCGCCGGGGCCTTGGCTGGCATGTCCGGTGTGGCCCAGGTAGCGGGAACGGAGAAGGTCCTCACCGACGGGGTCGCGGCCACCTATGGTTTTGATGCCATCACTGTGGCGCTGTTGGGGCGTTCGACGCCGTGGGGGACCTTCGCAGCTGGCCTGCTGTTCGGCGCCTTCCGCGCAGGCGCAGTCCAGATGCAGATCCAAACCGGAACCCCTATCGACATTGTCCTGGTGGTCCAGTCGCTCATCGTCCTGTTCATCGCCGCCCCGCCGCTGGTGCGGGCCGTCTTCGGGTTGAACCCGCGGCGGAAGAAAACGGCTACCGCCGGTAAGTCCACAACGGCAGCCACCACCGGAGGTGCAGCATGAGCACAACAACCACAGCACCAAAGCCAGGAACCCCGCAGCCGGGCTCTACCCGGATCCAGGGCTCCTCAGCCAAACCGGTCACCTGGAAAATCCCCATTCTGCTGGCGGCGCTGGGCCTCGTGGCCTTTGTGTTCTTTGGAGTCATGGGTCCCAACCAGACCGCAAAGTTCGGGATCTCCTCGGCGGGCGACTTCTTCCAGCTGCCAGTCATCGAAGTGCCGGCGTTCCTTGCGGGCATTGTGCTGTCCGTGGTCCTTCTCGGCCTGGCCGGATATGCGGTGTATCTGAAGACGAGGAACCAGTCCGCCCCGCGGTGGCTTCCCATTGCGTTCATCGTCGTCTTTGTCGTGGCCTTCCTGATCTGGCTGGTGGGAGGCGCGCGCACGCCGAACATTTCCCTTGCCGGTTTGATCGCCGGATCCGTGACGCTAGCCGTTCCGCTGGTCTTCGGCTCGCTGTCAGGCGTCTTGTGTGAGCGGGTCGGCGTGGTGAATATCGCTATCGAGGGACAACTGCTCGGCGGTGCCTTCACGGCCGCCATCGTCGCAAGCATTACCAAGAACCCCTTTATCGGACTCCTGGCCGCGGCCATTGCCGGCGCCGTCGTCTCCATGGTCCTTGCCCTGTTCAGCATCAAATACCTCGTCAACCAGATCATCGTCGGTGTGGTGCTGAACGTCCTGGTGTCCGGACTGACCGGATTTATGTTCAGCACGGTGATGCAGGCCGACCCGGAGCAGTTCAACTCGCCGGACAGGCTGCCTATTGTGGACATCCCGGTGCTCTCCAGCATTCCCCTGATCGGGCCCATCCTCTTCAGGCAATCCGTGGTTGGCTACCTCATGTACATTGCGGTGATCGTGGTGTGGATTGGATTGTTCAAGACGAAGTGGGGCCTCCGGGTCCGTGCGGTGGGTGAACATCCGGAAGCAGCTGACACCATGGGCATCAAAGTCAACGCCACCCGATTCTGGAACGTCACCCTCGGCGGAGCGATCGCCGGTATCGGCGGCTCGTTCTTTACCCTTGTGGCCATCGACAGCTTCACCAAGGAGATCTCCGGCGGGCGCGGCTTCATCGCCCTGGCTGCCCTGATCTTCGGGCGATGGAACCCCATCGGAGCCTTCTTTGCCGCATTGCTGTTCGGTTTTGCCGACAACCTGCAAAGCATCGTGACCATCATCGGTACCCCCGTGCCGAGCCAGTTCATGGCCATGCTGCCGTACCTGGTAACCGTGCTGGCCGTGGCCGGGTTGGTGGGTCGCTCCAGACCACCTGCGGCCAGCGGCATTCCGTACGTCAAGGGTTGACGGGGATGACCGCCACGGAAGTCGACTGGCAGGCTTTGGAGGCTGCCGCCGTCGCTGCCATGAACAATGCCTATGTCCCCTATTCAAAGTTCCCGGTGGGAGCTGCGGCCCTTACCTCGGATGGCCGGATCGTCAGCGGCTGCAATGTGGAAAACGCCAGTTACGGCCTGACCCTGTGCGCTGAATGTTCGTTGGTGGGCAACCTGCACATGAGCGGAGGCGGCCTGCTGCGTGCCTTTTATTGCGTGGACGCCGACGGCCAGGTGCTCATGCCGTGCGGGCGATGCCGCCAGTTGCTCTATGAGTTCCGCGCACCGGACATGGAACTAATGACCACCCAGGGAATCAGGACAATGGACCAGGTGCTTCCCGATGCATTTGGTCCCCAACACTTGGAGGAAACCCGGTGACACTCACCCCAAACAAAACTGAAGCGTTCGACGCCGTCGACATCATCCGCATCAAGCGGGACAAGGGTGTGCTCAGCCCGGAACAGATCGACTGGACCATCGACGCTTATACCCGGGGCGCCATTGCCGATGAGCAGATGGCGGCACTGAATATGGCCATCCTGCTCAACGGCATGGACCGGGCGGAAATTTCCCGCTGGACTGCCGCCATGATCGCCTCAGGCGAGCGGATGGACTTCTCGGCACTGCGGCGTCCCGACGGCGGCGTGAAGGCTACCAGCGACAAGCACTCCACGGGTGGCGTGGGGGACAAGATCACCCTTCCGCTCGCACCGCTTGTTGCTGTGTTCGGCGTCGCCGTACCGCAGCTCTCCGGCCGTGGGCTGGGCCACACCGGCGGCACCCTTGACAAGCTCGAATCCATTCCGGGCTGGCGTGCCGCGCTCAGCAACGAGGAAATGATGGCCCAGCTACAGGACGTGGGAGCCGTGATTTGTGCAGCCGGTGCCGGCCTCGCCCCTGCGGACAAGAAGCTGTACGCCCTGCGGGACGTGACCGGAACGGTGGAAGCCATTCCGCTCATTGCCTCCTCCATCATGAGCAAGAAGATCGCGGAAGGTACGGGCTCACTGGTACTCGACGTCAAAGTGGGCAGCGGGGCCTTTATGAAGGACGAGGAACGGGCCCGCGAACTGGCCGAAACCATGGTCGCCCTGGGCAAGGACGCAGGCGTCAACACGGTGGCCCTGCTGACCAACATGAATACGCCGTTGGGTCTGACGGCAGGCAACGCAATCGAAGTAGAGGAATCGGTCGAGGTGCTTGCAGGCGGTGGTCCGGACGACGTCGTCGAACTGACCGTGAGGCTTGCCGAGGAGATGCTCGCCTGCGCCGGCATCCACGATGCCGATCCGCGGGCAGCCCTGAAGGACGGCCGGGCCATGGACGTCTGGAACCGCATGATCGAGGCGCAGGGAGGGGATCCCCGTGCGGCGCTTCCGGTGGCCAAGGATTCAGAAGTGATTTACGCGCCTGCCGACGGCGTGCTGGTGGAACTTGATGCCTTGGCTGTGGGGGTAGCCGCATGGCGCCTGGGTGCAGGCCGGGCCCGCAAGGAGGATCAGGTCCAGGCCGGTGCCGGTGTTCGAATGCATGCAAAACCGGGTGCGACGGTGAGGGCAGGAGAGCCGCTGATGACACTGCTGACAGATACCCCGGAAAAATTTGCACGGGCCAAGGAAGCCCTCGAACACGCTGTAACCATCGCCCCCGATGGTTCCCGGCCGGCACAGCAGCTCATTATTGACCGCATAGCATAAGCAGAAGCGAACACGTCCCGGCGGCCATTAGGAAACTGTGCAGGAAATCAACGACTTCATTCTCGCGGCGGCCGGGCAGCCCTGGGTCCTGTTCCTGGTGCTGGCATGTTGCCTGATTGATGGGTTTTTCCCACCCATACCCAGCGAATCCGTGGTGGTTGGCCTTGCTGCTGTTGCGGCCACGGCGGATGTCCCCAATCCTTGGCTCCTCGCCGTGGTCGCAGCACTCGGGGCGTTCCTGGGCGACAATATCGCCTACTTGATCGGCCGGGGCGTGGGAACGAACCGCTGGAGGTGGATGCGTGGCCGCCGAATGCAGAAGGCCTTCCGCTGGGCCGGGCTTGAGCTCAGGAAACGGCCTGCCTCACTGATCCTCGTGGCCCGGTTCATTCCCATAGGCCGTGTGGCAGTCAATCTCACCGCCGGAGCCACACGCTTCGCGCACCTGCGCTTCGTGCTTCTCACCGTGATGTCAGCAATCCTGTGGGCCGCTTACTCCGTAGGAATCGGCCTGTTTTTCGGGCAATGGTTCGAGGACAACCATCTGCTTGGGGCCGTTATCGCCATCATCTGCGCGGTCGGTCTCGGCATTGTGGTGGACCTCGTGATCAGCAGGCTGCGCGGCAAGCTGCCGGAAGAGCCGGATGAAGAATCCGGTGAGCGTGAGGCATCGCGCGAAGCGGGCGCTTGAGGATGAGTCCCCAAGCTGGTTTTCAGCCTTGGGAGGTAGTTTTTGTTGCTGGAATATCAGCCCATGAGTGGATACTTCCAGTCGGTAGATAAAGATACGCTCAAAGTGGTGTTTTCCCCGGTCGGGGCGTAGCGAACGACGCCCCGGCCGTGGGACACTGAAGAGCGATTTCCATCACATGTAGCTGCGAGATTTTTCGTCTAGGAGAACCACCGCGTGGAGTTTATTAATGAGGCCGTGCTCCATGCGGCGGGACAGTGGTGGATCTACCCTGTATTGCTTCTGTTTTTCTTCGTTGACGGCTTCGCCATGGTTGTCCCCAGTGAGACCCTTATCGTGGCGCTCGCGGCCTTCTCCCGGCACAGCGGGGAACCCAATCTCTGGATCCTTGGGGCGACCGCCCTGGTTGGAGCCATCGCCGGCGACAATATGGCTTTCCTCCTGGGGCGGAAGATCGGCCTGGAACGCTGGAAGTGGATGCGCCGGGCGAAGGTCCAAAAGGCGTTCGGCTGGGCGCGCTACGAACTTGAAAAACGCGGCGCTGTCCTGATCTTCACGGCAAGGTACATCCCATGGGGGCGGGTGGCGGTCAACTACGTAGCCGGGAGTACCGGTTTTGCGCACCGCCGCTTTTTCCTGCTGGACGCCTTCGCCTGCATCACCTGGGTGGGCTACTCAATCGGGATCGGCATCCTGGCAAGCTCGTTCCCCTGGCTCCACCACAATCCGCTGCTTAGCGCCGGAATTGCGGTGGTGTTCGCCATCGTGCTGGGAATCCTCATCGACCACGTGCTGCGCTGGTGGCACAAGCACCTCGCACGCAATGATGCCGAAGTGGTTGATGAGTGGCTGGACGGCGGTCCTGCCGGCGCGCAAACCCTGGAATCCGGATCTTCTCCCATCCTCGCCTCTACCGCAGTGGACGCAGAAGCAAGCGGAACGTAGCGGCTGGCATTAGCTGGCCGCCAACCCTAAGGTTGGAACGTGACTGAGCCTATCCTTGACGCTGCCCCTGCCCTCGACTTCGACCTGAAGAGCCTTCCCAAGGTCTCCCTGCATGACCACCTGGATGGCGGATTGCGCCCGTCCACGATTATTGAACTGGCCAACGAAGTGGGGCACACCCTGCCCACAACCGATCCTGTGGCGCTCGGCGAGTGGTTCCGGGAGTCCGCTGATTCGGGCTCCCTTGTCCGCTACCTGGAAACCTTCGACCACACTGTTGCGGTCATGCAGACCAAAGACGGCCTGTTCCGGGTCGCCAAGGAGTTCGTCGAGGATCTGGCGGACGACGGAGTCGTGTACGGCGAAGTGCGCTGGGCACCTGAGCAGCACCTTCAGAAGGGTTTGACCCTGGACGAGACCGTTGAGGCGGTCCAGGCCGGCCTTGAGGCCGGCGTGGACGCCGTTGCTGAAAGCGGCCGCGACATCCAGGTAGGCCAGCTCATCACAGCCATGCGCCATGCTGACCGTGGCCAGGAAATCGCCGAACTTGCCGTGCGGCACCGGGACAATGGCGCGGTCGGCTTCGACATCGCCGGAGCAGAGGACGGCTTTCTGCCATCACGTTTCAAGGATGCCTTCACCTATCTGGCTGAGAACAACTTCCCGGCCACCGTCCACGCCGGCGAGGCCGCAGGACTGGAAAGCATCCAGTCCGCGCTGGTGGATGGCCGGGCCCTCCGCCTGGGCCACGGTGTACGCATTGCCGAGGACATCATGGTTGAGTTCGAAGACGCGGAAGATGCCTCGGACGACGACAACGTGGGCCTCGTGACCCTTGGTAACCTCTCAAGTTGGGTCCGGGACCGCGGCATCGCCTTGGAAATCTGCCCCTCCTCCAACCTGCAGACGGGCGCTATCGCAGGTTTCGGTGACGACCTCGACAGCCATCCGCTGGACATGCTTTACCAGCTGGGCTTCAACGTCACCATCAACACCGACAACCGCCTCATGAGCGGGGTAACGCTCACCGATGAGTTTGAACTCCTGGTTGAGACGTTCGATTACGACCTCGATGACCTGCTTGAACTGACCCTCAACGCCGCCGAGGCCGCCTTCCTGCCTCTCGAAGAGAAAGAAGCCCTCGTCGAATACATCAACCACGCCTACGCCAACCTTGCCTGATAGCGGCGGATCCGTGATGGACGCCGGTCTTCCTGAAAGCAAAGGAACTCCCGTTGCAGAACTGATTGCCGTCGTCGCAGCCCTCCGGGAGCACTGCCCGTGGATGGGGGCGCTGACCCACGAGTCGCTCGTGGAGTATCTGCTGGAGGAAGCCTTTGAGGTCGCCGAGACCATTGAGACGGACGCTGATGAGGCCGAGCTCCAAGGCGAACTGGGCGATGTCCTCCTGCAGGTTGTGCTCCACGCCCGCTTGGCCCAGGAACGCGATGTCTTCGACTTCGACGACGTCGTCCGCAGCATCACGGGCAAGATGATCCGCCGCAACCCGCACGTTTTCCGTCCGGACGGTAGTCTCCAGGACACCTTCCCGGCCACGGTGGCCGAGATCGTGCAGAAATGGGATGCCGTTAAAAGGGCGGAAAAGCCGGCAGGCACGGGTGTCTTCGAAGGCATCCCGCTCGCTTTACCCGCTCTTGCCCGCGCCCAGAAAGCACTGGACCGGGCAGAGCGGGCGGGACTGGACACACCAGCAGTGCCGCCTGTGAAGTTGAGTGAATTAATGCCTGCGGCCGCGCCTGCCGGGTACTCCGAAAAAGAGCTCGGCGAGCTCCTTTTTGGTCTTGTGGCGCGGGCTCGGGCCCACGGTCTGGACGCCGAACGCGCCCTGCGTGGGGCCGTGCGCGAATTCCAGGAACGCCACGGCTCGCCTTCATGACGTCAAGGTGCCGGAGAGGTTTCCGTAACCTGTACCACTCTCGACTACGCTTGTCCTGACGAGTACGTCGAGTTTTCAGCTAGATTCCCAGTAAATCGCTTCACCATAAGGAGCATATTCATGGCGCTTATCGATGCCATCCACGCCCGCGAGATCCTCGATTCCCGCGGCAACCCGACAGTAGAAGTTGAAGTTCTGCTTTCCGACGGCCAGATCGGCCGCGCAGCAGTTCCGTCCGGTGCCTCCACCGGCGAGCACGAGGCCGTCGAACTCCGCGACGGAGACAAGGGCCGTTACCTCGGCAAGGGCGTCCAGAAGGCCGTCGACGCCGTCATCGACCAGATCGCTCCTGCGCTGATTGGCTTCGACGCCACGGACCAGCGCAGCATCGACCAGGCCATGATCGACCTGGACGGTACGCCCAACAAGAGCAAGCTCGGCGCTAACGCCATCCTGGGCGTTTCCCTGGCCGTTGCCAACGCTGCTGCGGCGTCTGCGGACCTGCCCCTCTACAAGTACCTCGGCGGACCCAACGCGCACGTTCTGCCCGTGCCGCTGATGAACATCCTCAACGGTGGCTCCCACGCCGATTCCGACGTCGACATCCAGGAATTCATGGTTGTCCCGCTGGGCGCGGAGACCTTCTCGGAGGGCCTGCGCTGGGGCGTTGAGGTGTACCACGCACTCAAGGCCGTCCTCCAGGAAAAGGGCCTCGCCACCGGCCTGGGCGACGAAGGCGGCTTTGCGCCGAACCTTCCGTCCAACCGCGCTGCCCTGGACCTGATTCAGGAAGCAATTAAGAACGCTGGCTACACCCCGGGTGTGGACATCGCTCTGGCCCTGGACGTCGCCTCCTCCGAGTTCTTCACCGACGGTGCTTACCAGTTCGAGGGCAAGTCCCTGACCTCGGCTGAAATGAGCGCCTACTACGCCGAGCTCGTTGCCGACTACCCGCTCGTTTCCATCGAGGACCCGCTGGATGAGAACGACTGGGAGGGCTGGAAGACACTGACCGATTCGATCGGTTCCAAAGTCCAGCTCGTGGGTGATGACCTCTTCGTCACCAACCCGGTACGCCTCCAGCAGGGCCTGGACACCAGCACGGCAAACTCGCTGCTGGTTAAGGTCAACCAGATCGGTTCACTGACCGAAACCCTCGACGCCGTGTCCCTCGCCCAGCGCGCAGGTTACACCACCATCACCTCGCACCGCTCAGGCGAGACGGAGGACACCACCATCGCTGACATCTCCGTCGCCACCAACGCCGGTCAGATCAAGACAGGCGCGCCTGCGCGTTCGGAGCGTGTTGCCAAGTACAACCAGCTGCTGCGCATCGAAGAAGAACTCGACGACGCCGCACGCTACGCCGGCCGCAGCGCCTTCCCGCGTTTCAAGGGCTAGTAGCCGCAAAATCGCCTGACCGGTGGCTATGGTTGAAAAGACCATGGCCACCGGTTTTTTTAACCGGGAAGGCAGTCAGGCCCGACAGGAGCCGGCAAGAGCAACAAACAGCAAAGCAAGAGCAGCAACCCGCCCGCAAGGACCCCGCCCGCAAGGACAAGGGCATTACAGGAGTGTCATGGCAACCCGACGTCCCAAGGTTCCCAGGATCACCACTGCGGCCCCCACAGCGGAAGGGACCGACGGCGGCGATGTCATTCAGGCGAATTTCGGTTCTACGATCCCAGGGACGAAGCCTGGTTCGGCAAGCCTGGGAGTGCTGGCAGACGAGCGTCAGAAGTCTGCTGCTAAAGCCACCAGCGATAGATCGGGAACGGCCAGAGCCGCAGCTGAGAAGACCGGCACCGCCAAGAGTGGCACGGCCAAATCCGGCACCGCCAAGAGTGGCCCACTCCAGCCGGGCGAGCGGGATGGCGACGACTCTGTGGATCCTGTCCCCGCGCGGGCGTTTTCCGGCCGGTTCCTGGCGCTGGCAGTGGTGATGATAGCCATCACCGTGATGCTGGCTCCAACAGTGAAGATCTGGTTTGAAAAGTCAGCCGAAATAGCGGCCCTCGAAGCGGACATCGCCGCACGCAAGGCAGAGCAAAACAGCCTCAAGCAGCAGGTGTCCCGGTGGCAGGATCCCAACTATGTCAAACAGCAGGCCCGGGACCGCATTAACATGGTTATGCCAGGTGAGACGGGCTACTGGGTTTTTGGCAGCGATCAGCCTGCCGTAACGAGCAGTGGCCAAGCCGGTGCAGGATCAGCAGAAGACCCCGCCAACCTGCCATGGGTGGATGCCCTCTGGGAGTCCATCCGGCGGTCGGCAACAGACTAGAAGCAGAACCGCCATTGGAATGTTCTTGGGACATTCCCCGCCGGGAAGGAAAGCGGCAGCCCGGTGGAATTGAGCGCGCGGAATTGAAAGCAGTGGAACGGAAAGCAGTGGAAACGAATGCAGCGGCCTCGCCCGAGGAACTCCGCCAGCCGTCAGAAAAGGATCTTGACGTCCTCAGCCGCCAGCTCGGCCGGCCGGTACGGGACGTTGTCGAGATCCCGGCGCGCTGCGTCTGTGGCAACCCCCTGGTGGCAGCCACCGCACCCCGGCTCAGCAACGGAACCCCGTTTCCCACCACGTTCTACCTGACACATCCGGTGATCACCGCCGCGGTATCCCGGCTCGAGGCCGCTGGCTTGATGACCACGATGAACGAGCGGCTAGCAGAGGACACGCTCCTCGCAGAGCGGTACCAGTCAGCCCATGAGGCCTACCTGCGCTCCCGGAACGAGATCGGTGCACGCTGCGGAATCGGCGCGGTACCGGAGATCGACGGCGTTTCAGCAGGCGGAATGCCCACCCGCGTCAAATGCCTCCATGTCCTGGTGGGCCACTCCCTGGCCGCAGGCCCCGGTGTGAATCCGCTCGGTGACGAAGCCCTGGCCGCCATCGCCGAATGGTGGACGACCGACCGTTGCTACTGCGATGGAGCCTGGGATACCGCCGGCGAGACGCCCTCACGCGAACTAAGCCGTCACGGCCCCCAGGGCTTGCCTGACATCGTGGGCCGCCCAGCCCCTGTACGCGGCCCGGCCGCACAAAAGGATCTCCCATGACCCGTGTAGCGGCCGTTGACTGCGGTACCAATTCAATCCGCCTTCTGATCGCTGACGCCGCACGCCAGGACGGCACGTTCGCCCTGACCGATGTGGTGCGGGAAATGCGGGTGGTTCGGCTCGGCCAAGGGGTTGATGCCACGGGGGAGTTGGCGCAGGAAGCGCTTGATCGGACCTTCGCTGCGGCGGCAGACTACGCGTCGATGATCAGGGACAAGGGGGCCAGCCACGTCAGATTCGTGGCTACGTCCGCCACCAGGGATGCTGCGAACCGACAGGTCTTCGTTGACGGTATCCGCGAGCTTCTTGGCGTCGAGCCAGAAGTCATCTCAGGAGATGAAGAGGCGGCGCTGTCCTTTGCGGGCGCCAGCAGCGTATTGCCCTCCAGGGGTCAGGATCCTGTATTGGTGGTGGACCTCGGCGGCGGAAGCACGGAGTTTGTGCTCGGCGATGTCTCCGGGGTGATTGCCGCGAAATCAGTGGATATCGGCTGTGTCAGGATGACAGAACGGCACCTGCTCACCGACCCGCCAACAGCCGAAGAAATCGCGGCGGCGGAAGCCGACGTCGACGCCGCCATCAGCCAAGCGGCCCTGATCGTTCCCCTCGAACGTACTGCCGTCGTCGTCGGCGTTGCCGGCTCTATCACCACGATCACCGCGCACGCATTGCGGTTGCCTGCTTACTCACCGGCAGCCATCCATGGCACTGAACTGAGCATCACGGTCATCCGGGAGGCGGCCAGCGACCTGCTGCGAATGACACGTGCGGAAAGGGCGGCCTTGCCCTACATGCACCCGGGCCGTGTTGACGTTATCGGGGCCGGTGCACTGGTGTGGCGCCGCGTCCTGGAACGGATGGCGGAGGTCACCGATGGGCGCATCAGCACGGCCGTCAGCAGCGAACACGATATTCTCGACGGAATTGCCCTCAGTGCCCTCTAGATCAAGCCCTCCGTGCGACGCCCGCCCCTGACCCGGAGCATCTGAAGACCGCCCGTGCAGCCTGACGTACAGCCGATTGGACCAGAATGACCAGAGCAACAGCCCGGTACCGCCGGACCGCCTCCGCACTCATGGCTGTGGCCCTCGCAGGCGGCAGCCTGACCACAGCCCTGGTTGCGGCGCCGGTGGCACATGCCGATAGTTGGCGGGACAAGCAGTACTGGCTGGCCGAATCCGGCATCACGAAGGCCTGGGAGGTTTCCAAGGGCGCCAACGTGAAGGTAGCCGTGATCGACAGCGGCGTGGACGCCGAGCACCCGGACCTCAAGGGAGTGGTTTCGGGTGGCTCTGATGCCTCCGGCGCCGGGAGCCCGGATGGACGGAAAAGCATCGGAGCGAAGCCTGAACACGGGACGCTGGTCGCCACGATGCTGGCAGGCCGTGGACACCAGCCCAAGGATTCAACCGCTAAGCCGACCAGCGGACCGGAACCCGCAACCGGCCCCGACGGGATTGTCGGGGTCGCTCCTGAAGCTCAGATTCTTTCAGTCTCCACCTGGCTCGGTTCGACAAACCCGGGTGGCAGGACTGACCAGGAGCAGATTCCGGACGCAGTCCGGTGGGCGGTGGACAACGGGGCACAGGTCATCAACATCTCGCTTGGCAGCACTTCACCCCAGTGGCCCCAGAGCTGGGACGCGGCCTTCCTCTATGCGGAGCAAAAGGACGTTGTCATTGTTGCAGCGGCCGGAAACCGGGTGGGAGGAAACGTGCAGGTCGGAGCACCTGCCACCATCCCCGGGGTGCTCACGGTGGCCGGATTGGACCGTAAGGGTTTGGCCAGCGTCGATTCGTCCTCACAAGGCATCAGCATAGGCGTGGCTGCCCCCGCTGAAGACCTGCTCGGTGGCATGCCGGGTGGCGGCTATGCGGAATGGGCTGGAACATCGGGGGCGACGCCGATTGTTGCCGGTGTTGCCGCGCTGATCCGTTCCAAGTGGCCGGAGATGAGCGCGAAGCAGGTGATCAACCGCATCGTCACTACGGCGAAAGACGCAGGTGTCCCGGGCAAAGATCCCATCTACGGGTTTGGAGTCCTGAACGCTGAGGCGGCGCTGAAAGCCAACGTGCCGGAGGCCGCTGTTAACCCGTTGGGCACCATTTCAGACTGGATTCGTGTACACCGAAGGGGAGGCGAGGCGCCTGCTGCCCCTGTTCCGAACGAGAGCCCCACGAGCGCTGCTCCCACGCTTCCCGAAGCCACGGTGCCTGCAGCAGAAGCGCCTTCCTCGGGGGAGGCCGTCCTTCCCGCTCTGGTAGTCGTGGGCTTCGGGTTGCTGTTCCTCGCCATCATCGGCGCCGGGACTTTCCAGTTCCTGCGGGCCTACAGGAATCCCATTAAGGCGCCGGAAGAGCCTGATACAGGAGTCCTTGAAGCTGTTCCATCCAGTCAGCGGACAAGTGCAGGACCTAGTTAGTGAAGATTTTCACAAAGTACTGTATTCTTGAAACATGGCATCCACCCCACAGCTCCAGGACCGTCCCAGGGTACTCGTCGTCGGCGGCGGGTACGTCGGCCTGTACGTAGCCCTCAAACTGCAGAAGAAGATCGCGAATGCCGGTGGCATCGTCACCCTCGTTGATCCGCTGCCTTACATGACGTACCAACCGTTCCTGCCGGAGGTCGCCGGCGGAAACATCGAGGCACGCCATGCCGTTGTTTCCCACCGCCAGCACCTCAAGCAGACCGAGCTGATCCAGGGCCGTGTCGTCTCCGTTGATCACGCCAACCGGACGGCCGTTGTGGCGCCGGCAGATGGCGGCGCCAACTTTGAAGTTCCTTACTTCGACGTCGTTGTTGCGGCAGGTGCCATTACGCGCACCTTCCCGATCAAGGGACTCGCTGACAAGGGGATCGGCCTCAAGACCATCGAGGAAGCTGTTGCACTCCGCAACAAGGTTCTAGAGCGGATCGAAGCCGCCTCCGTAATGACTGACCCTGCCGAGCGCGCCCGGGCCCTCACCTTCGTGGTTGTGGGCGGTGGCTTCGCAGGCATTGAGTGCATCACTGAGATGGAAGATCTGGCCCGCGCAGCCGTCCGGAACAACCCGCGCATCAGCCAGGACGAAATCCGCTTCGTGCTTGTCGAAGCCATGGGCCGAATCATGCCCGAGGTCACGGAAAAGCAGGCCGAGTGGGTAGTGGAGCACCTCCGCAGCCGCGGCATCGAGGTGCTGCTGAACACTTCCCTTGACAACGCCGAGAGCGCCCTCAAGCTGATCAACCTGCCGGATAAGACGCTCGCGCAGGAATTCGAAGCTGACACCCTCGTCTGGACTGCAGGTGTGCAGGCAAACCCGATGGTCCGCTCCACCGATTTCCCCTTGGACGAGCGCGGACGTGTCCGCACGCTGCCGGACCTTCGCATCGCCGGAGATGAAGGCATTGTTGAAAACGCCTGGGCTGCCGGTGACGTCGCAGCTGTTCCTGACCTTTCCGGCGGGGGAGTGGGCGGCTTCTGCGTGCCCAACGCACAGCACGCGCTGCGTCAGGCCAAGCTGCTTGCCAAGAATCTGTGGGCCTCCCGGTGGGAGAAGCAGCTCAAGGACTACAAGCACAAGAACCTGGGCGCTGTGGCCGGTTTCGGTGAATGGAAGGGCGTTGCCAACATCAACCTGGTCGGCAGCATTGGCCTCAAGGGCGGACTCGCCTGGCTGGCGCACCGCGGCTACCACGGAATGGCGATGCCTACCTTTGAGCGCAAGTTCCGGGTCATCCTCAACTGGATCGTCGCCTTCTTTGTGGGCCGCGACACCACTCAACTGATCGACCTCGACAACCCGCGCGGGGCCTTCGTTGCGGCAGCCACACCGGCACCTAAGCCGGCCGCTGCCACCCCGCCGGAGATTCCCGCAGGCAAACAGGGATCTCCAGCGGCCAAGGCCAAGGAATCAGTTTCAGCGGAGAGCAAGTAACTGCACTGATACACACTGTGTAAAAGCACGACGGCGGCCGTTCCCTCTGGGGGGACGGCCGCCGTCGTGGTTAACCCGTCGGACACTGCCGTTTCAGCTGGCTTGCCGGGAAGGCGGTTTACGTAGACTGGCCTCATGACAGGCGAAAAAGACCTCCAGGCACTTCTGGCCACAATGCAGCCCGTTCTCCGGCAGGGCGACTATGTTTATGCTCTCTGGCCGCACGGCAAGCCATTGGGAGGCGGAATTGAAGCAGCTGTCCGGGAAGCCGAGGGCCTCACGGTCGTGCTGCCGCGTAGCGAGGCCGATGCGCAGGGACTGAAGTACGACTTCGTGGCATCCTGGATCACCCTCCAGGTGCACTCGGCCCTCGAAGCTGTGGGCCTTACGGCGGCCGTGAGCGCGGCCCTGACAGCAGCCAAGATCAGCTGTAACGTACTCGCCGGCTTCCACCACGATCACCTGCTGGTCCCTGTGGCCGACGCACCCCGAGCCATGGCAGTACTGGCCGAGCTGGCGGCTGAGAACGCCCATGTGCCGGCGCCCCAGCTGCTGCTGCGAGACGAGCAGCCGGAGGACCGGGAAGCGCTGCTGGAGCTCACTGCTGCGGCCTTCGCGGTGTCACCGGCTACGGGCATGCCGGTTGAAGGCGAGCCAATCGAGGTGGAGGTGCTGCGCCAGCTTTTCGATTGTGATGAATACCTGCCGCAGTTCAGCATCGTTGCCGAGCTCGACGGCGAAATTGTGGGCCACGTTATCAGCACCCGGGGTTGGGTTAATGACCTGGAGCTCCTGGGACTGGGCCCCATAGGCGTGGTACCGAAGCTGCAGCGGCATGGCATAGGCTCGGCGCTTATCCACGAGACTGTGGTCCGGGCCAATGCAGCGGGGGAATGGGGCATCGCACTGCTGGGAAGCCCCGTCTACTATGAGCGGTTCGGGTTTGTCCCATCAACCTCCCTTGGTATTGATCCGCCCAGCCCCGAGTGGGGTGACTACTTCCAGTTGCTGCCCCTGGCGGTCTGGCCTGGTGGCATCCATGGGACATTTCGGTATGCCGGGCCACTGGCACGCCTGTGACGGGATAACATTGACCGGGCGCCCCAGTAGCCCAATTGGCAGAGGCAGCGGACTTAAAATCCGCGTGTTGTGGGTTCGAGTCCCACCTGGGGCACTGGCCCGAAATCCCGGTAATTACTGGGATCTTCGGGCCTCCAGTCGGCCCTGGAGACCACGTACTCAGTTAAAGTTTACGAGCCGTTCTCTAAGCGCCACCAGAGGCAACCCGGTATCCGAGGCGCCTAGCATGGGGGCTCGTGGGCAATCGCATCATCTTCTTCCGCCAGGACGGGGTCAACTGTGTACGAAGCCGAGCAGCCGGACCCCTAGAGGGAAAGAAGGTTAGTCGGTCCACGTACGGCCAGGAACCCAAGGTCATCCAAGCGAGACCTGGACGACGCCCCTTATGGGCGCCCACTGTCCCTCACCGTGGCCCGTCATGCCCGTTAGGTTTCCCATAGGCAACGAGTGTTATAAGGATGTGACCGTAGTCACTTATCTTCGGGCCTAAATTGCACTAGCTTGAAAGTTAAACCCAGGAACACCTGGTAATTCGCATCAAAGGCCGTTCGCACCTTTCGATCGAGGAGATTCTAAATGATTGCAATTCCCCAGGCAGCGCCGCGGGTTGCTAAGCTCACAGCGCTTAGCTTCGGTGTCGCTCTTCTGGCTACGGCTTGTGGCGGTTCACCTACCCCCGGGTCGACAGAAACCACCACGGCTCCGTCCGCAGGGATCGCCTGCCCCGCAGGAGCAGGAGGCGGTACCACCACCCCGCCCGCGGCAACAGCCGGTTCCGTCCCTGCATCGACAACGACCACCGATACACCGTTGAAGATCGGCTCGCTCCTGCCGACGACGGGCAACCTGGCCTTCCTTGGCCCACCCGAAATTGCCGGTGTTAACCTCGGCATCCAGGAAGTCAATGCTGCCGGCGGTGTCCTTGGCAAGCCTGTAGAAGTTATCCACCGCGACTCCGGTGACACCAAGACCGATATCGCGACGCAGTCCACTTCGGCTCTGCTCGGCCAGGGAGTCAGCGCTATTGTCGGCGCAGCCTCATCGTCTGTCTCCAAGACGGTTATCAACCAGATCACCGGCGCGGGTGTCATCCACTTCTCGCCGGCGAACACCTCGCCTGACTTCACCACGTGGGATGACAAGGGCCTGTACTGGCGTACTGCGCCTTCTGACGTCCTGCAGGGCAAGGTCCTTGGAAACTACATGGCCACCTGTGGTGCCCAGACCGTGGGCATGATCGTCCTGAACGACGCCTATGGAACCGGCTTGCAGAAGAACGTCAAGGAAGCCTTCGAGGCAGCCGGCGGCAAGGTTGTTGCCGAAGAGCTGTACAACACGGGTGACTCCCAGTTCAGCAGCCAGGTTGACAAGGTCATCGCCGCGAAGCCGGATGCCATTGCTCTGATCACCTTCGACGAGGCAAAGAGCATCATTCCGCTTCTGACGGGCAAGGGTGTCAAGGCAAACCAGATGTTCCTTGTGGACGGCAACATGGCTGACTACAGCAAGGACCTGCAGCCGGGTACCTTGAAGGGCGCCCAGGGAACCATCCCTGGCACGTTCGCCAAGGAAGACTTCAAGAAGAAGCTGCTGGCCATCGATCCGGGCCTGAAGGACTACAGCTACTCCGGAGAGTCCTACGACGCCGTGAACCTGATCGCACTGGCCTCGGAAGCGGCCAAGAGCACCAACGGTGTGGAGATTGCCAAGCAGCTGAAGTCAGTCTCCGAAACCGGTGAAAAGTGCAGCGACTACCCATCGTGCGTCACGTTGCTTCGCGATGGCAAGGACATCGACTACGACGGCCAGTCCGGCCCCGTGACGTTCTCGGACGCTGGTGACCCGACAGAGGCCTACATCGGCATCTACGAGTACCAGGACGACAACAAGTACACACCCGTGAAGGAAGAATTCGGCAAGCTGTAAAGCCGAGCACTAACCGACACCATAGAAGGCCCTCGCCCAGGCAGATTCCACGCCTGGGACGGGGGCCTTCCTGTTGCCCGGGGACGACCGTGTGCGAAGTGAGGCCTGGCCGCCGAACGGTGTAAGGCGCGGCCGCCGTCCCGCAGTGTGGGTCTCCAAAGCAGAAGGGCCGCCACCGGTGGTGACGGCCCTTCTGCTTTGCGGTTTATCTGGTCAGATACTTCTTACTCCACTGTGTCAGCCAAGGTGCCCAGGTAGAGCTGGATAACCTTGGGATCCTTCATCAGTTCGCGGCCGGTACCCGTATAGGCGTCCTTCCCCTGGTCCAGGACATAGCCGCGGTCGCAGATCTGCAGGCAGCGGCGTGCGTTCTGCTCAACCATGATTACGGAGACACCCGCCCGGTTGATCTCGTGGACACGGAGGAACGTCTCGTCCTGCTTGACGGGGGAGAGGCCGGCAGAGGGCTCATCGAGCAGCAGTACAGCCGGTTCCATCATGAGTGCGCGCCCCATGGCAACCATCTGGCGTTCACCACCGGAAAGGGAGCCTGCACGCTGGGCCCGCCGCTTGCCCAGTTCAGGGAACAGGCTGGTTACGAACTCAAACCTTTTCGCGAAGTCCTTGGGCCGCTGGAACATGCCCATCTGCATGTTTTCCTCGATAGTGAGGGTGGCAAACACGTTGTTGTTCTGGGGCACAAAACCGACACCTTGGGTGACCAGCTTGTTCGCCTTGAGCCCAGTGATGTCCTGGCCCCGGACCACAACAGAGCCTGAATGGACCTTGACCAGTCCGAACATGGCCTTCAGAAGCGTGGACTTACCGGCGCCGTTGGGGCCGATGATGCCGATCAGCTCACCCTTACGGGCTTCGATGCTGCAGCCGTTGAGGATGTTTACGCCCGGAAGATAGCCGGCTACGAGGTCGGTAACCTTTACGACGACGTCATCTGTGGACGCCATTTGAGGTGACGTCGCTGCGCTGGTTGCACTCATTCTTTGTCCTTGTCTGTGCGGCCGGGATCAGCCATGCCTGACTCGGGGGAGTTGGGCTCATCGGCGGCCGGAGCCTGGTGGGCTTCGGGGCTGAGGTCGGGTTGTTCGGTGTCAGCCTCCCTGATCTTGGGCCCTACTGAATCAACCGCGATGATGCCGGCGTTTTCGGTACCCACGATGGATTCCTCGTCGGCTTCGAGTACTGCCTCCAGTTCCTTGATGCCTTCGGTGTCACCAAGATCCACATCGTGGTGGGCACCAAGGTAAGCATCGATAACAGCAGGGTTCTTCATCACTTCACCAGGGGGACCTTCGGCCACGATCTTTCCTTCGGCCATGACCACTACCCAGTCGGCGATGTGCCTGACCATGTTCATGTCGTGCTCCACGAACAGCACGGTCATGCCTTCGGCCTTGAGGTTCTTGATGTGGTCGAGCAGCGACTGGGTCAGGGCCGGGTTCACCCCGGCCATGGGCTCGTCCAACATGACCAGCCTGGGCCGGACCATCAAGGAACGGGCCATCTCCAGCAGCTTGCGTTGGCCGCCGGAGAGAGACGCTGCGTAATCGTCCTTTTTGGCGTCGAGCTTGAATTTCTCGAGCAAGGCGTCGGCCTGGGCGGTGAGTTCCTTCTCCCGACTGCCCCAAATTCCTTTGAACAGTGCCTTGGAGAGCCGTTCACCTGGCTGGTCAGCGCCACCAAGCCGCATGTTCTCCATGACAGTGAGCTTGCCCATGACCTTGGTGAGCTGGAAGGTGCGCACCATGCCCATGCGGGCCAGCTTGTACGAGGGCACGCCCTCAATGTTTTTGCCGTCAAACTGCCATTTTCCGGAATTCGGGGTATCGAAACCGGTGAGGAGGTTGAAGAGTGTGGTCTTCCCGGCCCCGTTGGGGCCGATGAGAGCCGTGATCTTGTGCCGCGGGATTTCGAGGTACTGGACGTCGACGGCGTTAATGCCCCCGAAGCTACGGGTCACGTTTTCCGCGACCACGATGGGATCCCTCTTCTTGCAGCCGGGGGCGATTTCACCTGCGGCAATCGGACTGGTATCCGTCATGTAGTCGACGCCTGCGGTGTTCTGCTTGGTGCTGCCTGCGGTGTTGCTTGTTGAATGTGCGCTGTGGCTCATGCGAACGCCAGCTCCTTCTTATTGCCAAAGACACCCTGGGGTCTGAAGATCATTAGCAGCATCAGGGCAATGCCAACCAGGATGTAACGCAGCTGCCCCGCCTGGACCGTGGTCAGCCAGGTCACTGCGCCGGATTCGATGAGACCGTAAAGGATGCCCTGGGTCAGGGACAGGACCACCCAGAAGATCATGGCGCCCACAACGGGCCCCAGGACCGTGGACATGCCGCCGAGCAGGAGGCAGGTCCAGAGGAAGAACGTGAGTTCAGTCCCGTAGTTGGCGGGCTGGACGGCGCCGCGGGGCAAGGTGAACACCATGCCAGCGAAGGCGCCCAGGATGCCACCAATGACCAGCGCCTGCATCTTGTAGGCGTAGACGTTTTTCCCTAGGGAACGGACGGCGTTCTCGTCTTCACGGATACCTTTAAGTACACGGCCCCAAGGGCTGCGCATCAGGAGCCAAACGAGCACGCAACACACGATAACCAAAGCCCAAGCGACTACCCGGATGAAGAAGTCACGATTGTTCATTCCCATGTAGGAACCCTCGGGGAATGGGTTCATTGCGTAGAAACCGCCTTCGAAAGCCCCGAGGCCGTCGGCTGATCCGGTCACTGCATCCAGCTGGTTGGTCGTAACGATGTAGCGCACAATTTCTGCTGCGGCAATGGTCACAATGGCCAGGTAGTCAGCCCGGAGCCGAAGGGTTGGGATACCCAGCAGCAGTGCAAAAAGCGAGGAACAGATGACGGCGATGAGCAGTCCTACAAAGAACGGCACGCCGAAGGTCAGTGTCGAGATGGCAAAGCCGTAGGCTCCCACCGCCATGAAGCCGGCCTGGCCGAAGTTCAGCAGGCCTGAGTAACCGAAATGGACGGCGAGACCGAGGGCGGCGAGGGCGTATGCCGCCGTCGTCGGAGTGAATAGCTCACTGAGGGCACTGGAAAAAATAAATCCGAAGTCCATGGCTGTCTCCTAACCCACACGCTCACGCCGGCCGAGGATACCCTGCGGGCGGAACAAGAGGACAATAATCATGATAAAGAGGGCGCCCACATACTTGAGGTCGGCAGCCAGTCCGAAGACAGTGGTCAGTTCGACGAAGATGCCAACGATGATGGATCCCACCAGGGCACCGAATACGGTTCCCAGACCGCCGAGGGTGACGCCGGCGAAAATCAGCAGGAGGATCTGCGAGCCCATATCGAAGGTGACTCCAGGCCGGTAGTAGGCCCAGAGAATGCCTCCAAGGGCTGCAAGCATTCCACCCGCGACCCACACGATGCGGATAACGCCGTCGACGTCGATCCCTGAGGCTGCCGCCAAGGCGGGGTTGTCAGCCACAGCGCGTGTGGCCTTCCCCAGACGGGTCTTGAGTAGGACGATGCCGATCACGGCGATGACAATCGCACTGATGATCAGCGACCACAGGTTGTTGGGGGAGATGGACACCGGGCCGAGTTGGATCTCGGGGGACTGGGCGAAGGGCAGCTGCTGGGTTGCGCCGCCGAAGTTGAATTGGATGACGTAGCGGACGGCGAGGGCGAGCCCGATGCTCACAATCATCATGGGGACAAGCCCGGTACCGCGTCCGCGCAGGGGCTTCCAGAGGCCGGCATCCTGAACATAGCCGGCGAGCCCACCGAAGATGAGTGCAAGAAGTCCCGCAAGCCAGAAGGGCAGATTCATGGCACTGAGCCCGAACATAACCACTGCACCCAAGGTCACCATCTCGCCATGGGCGAAGTTCGTCAGGCCCGTGGTACCGAAAATGAGTGAAAGGCCAACGGAAGCCAGGGCCAGCAGGAGGCCAAAGCTCAGGCCTGCCACCAGACGGTTGAGGAGATTCTGTGCGAAGTTCTGCTCCTCGATCACGATGCCCTTACCAAAGGCGAAAATCACCGAGAGGTTGGAGGTCTGGCTGAACGTAACGCTGCGTGGGTTCTCCTGGCCTTCCGCCAGTTTGATGCCCTCTGGAAGCGTGGACTCGTCCAGCTCCACTTCGTAGGTTCCCTGAGTAGGCACGCCGATAGTCCAGGCGCCGTTGGCGGCGGACTTTGCGGTTCCCGTGAAATCGCCGCTTGTGGCGGTGATGGTGACATCTGCGATGGGTTTACGCTCGTCATCCCGGAGGAAGCCGCTGATGCTGTTTTGGAACACCGTGGTTGTTGGTGACGGTGTGGGTGAGGGAGTGGTGGCTTGCGATGCCGGTGCGACGACGAGCAGGATTGTGATGATGGCGGCGAACACGGCCCCCACCGCTTTCAATAACCTGCCCCGTCTCCGGTGCAGCGTGCCTCTCGGTGTGCTTCTCAAAATAAAAAACCTCCGCTTGGGGGGTGATCGGGTTGCGCCATTGCAACCACTGCGAACGATGCAGGCAACTAAAGGGTGGTGCGGTACTGCGATGCGCAAACCGTAACGGCTTGTGAGATTCGTCACCTTGCTTGGCCTATGTTACAGCCCGGTAGATGCAAAAAATGCTGGCCTATAGGGGCGGCAACGTCGCAATAAGGTAACAACCGGCGGGGTTGGGCTCCTGATCGGAGGGGCGTGAAGTGAGCGCTGCCAAAACTGCCCGCCTTTCGCTCGGGGGCAGTGCCGGCGTCTGATGTCACGGTTCGGTTGCGGGTAAGCGTTTCCGGGAACAATATCTGCCCACCGCTCGTGGAAATTGATACCTTGATCTTTAAGGATTATTAACCACCCCTTTATATGGAGGACACCCGCAATGGCACTTGGCGGAAACCCGATCTTCAACGGAAAGAATTTCCGTGGAGCCACCCAGGCACCGCCTGTTCCGCAGGCTCCGTATGGCCAGAACCAGTTCGGTCAAAACCCGTATGGCCAGAACCAGTTCGGCCAGGCACAGTATGGCCAGACCCAGTACGGCCAGAACCCTTACGGTCAGCCTCAGAATCTTTCGCAGGACCAGCTCCAGGATATGTACAACGCGCCGGCAGCCGGACGTGCCGATGTCGGACGGATGACTTTCGACGACGTCATTGTCAAGACCGCCGCCTGCCTTGGAGTCCTCGTGGCCGGCGCCGCCGTGACGCTGGTTGTGGGCATGGGGCTTGCGAGCCTGCTGATGATCGTTGGTGCGCTTGGCGGCTTCGTGCTCGCCCTGGTCAACACGTTCAAGAAGCAACCCTCACCGGCACTCATCCTGGCCTATGCAGGCCTTGAAGGACTGTTCCTTGGCGGCCTGACCCGCATCCTGGATGGCATGTATCCGGGAGTTGGCCTGCAGGCTGTCGTTGGCACATTGTCCGTCTTTGCCGTCACGCTCCTGCTTTTCAAGAGCGGCAAGGTGCGCGCCACCCCCAAGGCCATGCGCTTCTTCCTGATTGCAATGGTCGGCTACGCACTGTTCTCCGTGGTGAATCTCGTGATGATGATGACGGGAGTGGTAGATCAGCCCTTCGGATTGCGGAGCGGCATTATTGGGGTCGTCATCGGCGTCCTTGCTATCGGCCTTGCCGCCTTCTCTCTGGTCATGGACTTCACCAGCATCGAGGCAGGCGTCCGCGCCGGAGCCCCGCAGCGGTTCTCCTGGACCGCCGCATTCGGCCTCACAGTGACCTTGGTGTGGCTGTACGTCGAGATCATTCGACTCCTGGCAATTCTCCGCGGCGAAGACTAACCGCAGGCAGATTCCAAACTGAAGCAGGGCCCCGCCATTCGATTAACTTCGAAAGGCGGGGCCCTGCTTTTTGCTGTGCTTCAGCTGAGGCGTTCCACAATCATGGCCATCCCCTGGCCGCCACCGACGCAGAGCGTAGCCAGCCCCAAGGTGCTGTCGGTGGAGGAGAGCCCGTTGAGCAGAGTTGCCGTCATCCGGGTTCCTGTCATTCCGAAGGGATGGCCCAGGGCGATTGCGCCCCCGTGAACGTTAAGCCGGGAGTGGTCGATGCCCAGTTCGCGGGCGCTGGCTACGACCTGGACGGCGAAGGCTTCATTAAGCTCCACGAGGTCTATGTCCCCGATGCACAGCCCGGCAGCCGCGAGGGCACGGCGGGTGGCTTCCACCGGTCCCATGCCCATTAGTTCCGGAGACAGCGCACTTACCCCGGTGGACACGATCCTTGCCAGGGGCTGAAGGCCAAGTTCGCGTGCGCGGGTATCGCTCATCACCACTGCTGCTGCTCCGCCGTCGTTGAGGGGGCAAGCATTGCCTGCGGTAACCGTCCCTTCTTTCCGGAAAACCGGCTGGAGGGCACTGACTGCTTCAAGGGTCACTCCGGAGCGGGGTGAATCGTCCTTGCTGACCACGGTGCCGTCACGCCTTGTGTAAGGGGAGATCTCGCGTGCAAAGAATCCGGAGTCTATGGCAGCCTCGGCACGGTTCTGGCTCAGGACCGCCCACTCGTCCTGTTCGGCCCTGGTGATTCCGTATGTTGTGGCCACATTCTCGGCGGTTTGGCCCATGGAGATATAGATATCGGGCATCCGGTCGCCCATACGGGGATTGGTCCAGGGCGTGTTCGAGGCAGCCCGGGCGGCCGTGCGCTGGCCGGCGGCTCCGAAGAGCGGATTGTGGTTGCGCGCATCCGTTTCGCCGGCTCCCGCCCAGGAGCTGTAGCGGGAAACAGCCTCGACGCCGCCAGCTACGAAAGCCCGCCCCTCCCCGGCCTTGATGGCGTGGAAGGCCATCCTGATGGTTTGGAGGCTGGAGGCACAGAACCTGTTGACCGTTGCTGCCGGTACATCATCCAGGTTTGTCATGATGGTGACCACGCGGGCCATGTTGGAGCCGGCTTCCCCACTTGGCTCGGCACACCCCAGGTAGAGATCGTCCAGGCCCTCCCCATCATTGGCGCGAGGATTGAACTGAGGGATCTTGCCCAAGGCCGCGACGACCATGGCCGCTGCCAGGTCGTCGGGCCGTTCGTCTTTGAGGGAGCCCTTGAATGCTCGGCCGATGGGACTCCTGGCAACGGAAACAATGACAGCTTCAGGCATGGCCCCAGCCTACGCCGCGGTTACGCCAGCCGCATGGCCCCTTCAGCAGGAGTAACAGTGAAAATATCGGGAGCCGTGTAACCCGCGTCCGCGAAAGCCTGCACGACGGCGGAGCGCACCTGTTGCTCGGCTTCCAGGGGAGTGAGTGCTATGGCTGCACCGCCAAAACCTCCCCCTGTCATCCTGGCCCCGATCGCTCCGTTGGAACGGGACGTCTCAACCGCAAGGTCGAGCTCGCGGCAGGAGATTTCAAAGTCGTCGCGCATGGACACGTGGCTGGCATCGAGGAGGGGCCCGATGGCGCGGGGACCTTCGCTGGCCAGGAGCTCAACGGTTTGAAGCACCCGGTCGTTCTCCGTTACCACATGGCGCACGCGCCGGAAGGTTTCTTCATCCAGAAGCCCGCTGGCCTCCTGAAGGTCCTCTACACCAACGTCGCGGAGGGCTTTGACTCCGAGCACGTCGGCCCCGAGTTCACAGGAGGCACGGCGGGAGGCGTATCCGCCGTCGGCATGCGAATGTGAAACTTTGGTGTCAATCACCAGCATTACCAGGCCTGCGGGGTGCGCCTCGAACGGCACCAGCTTGACGGTCTGGTCACGGCAGTCCAGGAACACAGCGTGGTCCTTGGCGCCGCGCAGCGACGCCGACTGGTCCATGATGCCCGTGGGGGCGCCGACGAAATCGTTCTCCGCGCGCTGGGTTGCCAGGACCATTTCCTCGGCTTCCAGGCCCGCACCTGTCAGCTCGTTCAGGGCTGAGATGACGGCGCATTCGATGGCATGGGAGGAGGAAAGTCCTGCACCCAGGGGTACGTCGGAATCGAGCAGCAGATCCATGCCGGGGACCGTGATGCCACGCTGTTGCAGCGCCCAGATCACACCGAGGGGGTATTTGGTCCACCCGCGTGCAGTGGATTTATCGAGTGCAGTCGCGTCCGCCATCGTCATGCCTTGGTCCCCGTAGGTGGAGAGCAGGCGAAGGACGGAGTCCGGCCTGGTCCGGACGGCGATTCTGGCCGTTTTGTCGATGGCGAAGGGCAGGACAAAGCCATCGTTATAGTCCGTGTGCTCACCAATGAGGTTGACGCGCCCGGGTGCCATCCAGACGCCGTCGGGCTCAGCGCCGAATGCCTCGGTGAAGCGGGCGGCCAGCTGGCTGGCGGTCAGGGGAGCAGTCATGCAGGGACACCTTCCGGGGTGTGGTTCAGTGAGGAGGGCTGGGTGCCAACCGCACGCAGTCTCTCGGCAACGAGTTCGGGCGTTGTGTCGTTGATAAAAGCACCCATGGCCGCTTCGGAGCCGGCCAGGTACTTGAGTTTATCGGCGGCCCGGCGGGGTGAGGTTAACTGGAGGTGCAGGTAGCCGGCAGGCCGGAGAATGTCATCCAGAGGCGCCTGGTGCCAGGCCGAGATATACGGTGTGGGAGTGGGGTAGAGGGTGTCGAGCCGTTTCAGCAGATCGAGGTAAACGTGTGAGAGTTCGTCCTTCTCTTCTCCGGTCAGAGCGGCCAGATCCGGCACCTGGCGGTGAGGCACCAAATGGATTTCCAGTGGCCAGCGTGCAGCAAAGGGCACGTAGGCGCTGAAGTTTTCGCCTTCAAGCACCATGCGGCTGCCGTCCTCACGCTCGGAACGCAGGAGCGAACCGGTAAGGGTTTCGCGGCCATCGGCGGCGTCGTAAAACTTCCGGGCGGCTGCACCGAGGACGCCGGCGCGCGGCGTGATGTACGGGTAGGCGTAAATCTGGCCGTGCGGATGGTGAAGTGTCACGCCGATGTCGGCGCCGCGGTTCTCAAACGGGAAGACCTGCTTGATGCCCTTCATGGCGCTCAGGGCTTCCGTGCGGTGGGCCCAGGCTTCAATGACGGTCCGCGCCCGCACCTCGGTGAGCCCGCTGAACGAACCTGTGTGATCGGGGGTGAAGGACACCACTTCACAGCGGCCGTACGCGGGGCCTGTGGTACCCCATTGCGGATTATCCGGGATGGATCCCAATGCCGGGCCCAATGAGGGAAAACGGTTCTCAAACACCACGACGTCGTAGTCCGGGGCCGGGATCTCAGAGGGGTTATTGCTTGTGGTGGGGCAGATGGGGCACTGGTCTGCCGGTGGGAGGTGGGTACGGCTCTGCCTGTGGGCGGCAACTGCCACCCACTCGTCGGTCAGGGCATCAAACCTGACTTCACCGGGCTCGCCGCGGTCTGGCAAGGGTCGGTGGTCAACGGTGTCCGCGGGGGACCGGCGAGAGGCGGTATCGGCAGCGTCGTCGAAGTAGATCAGCTCCCGGCCATCGGCAAGCTGTGTGCTGGTGATAGCTGTCATGCGGCGCGGTCCTTATTTTGGGGTTGGGGTTGAGAACCATTATTTCACAAACGATCAAAAAGTAATAGTTTCTAACAAAAGATAACAAAGGGGGCCGGCAGAGCGAACCTGGTCAGGCGGGAGCCAGCCGTCGTTAGGGGTGCCGGGCACATTAATGACCTGTACGGTGGTGCCATGAATCCCAGCATGGACCCCATCACCGGCATCGCCTGCGGTGTGGCAAGGCGTTGCGCCACCGGACGCCAATATGAACTTCGCCGCGGCGACGCCCTGGCAGTAATAACGGAACTCGCCGCAGGATTGCGGGTGTTCCGCCGCGGGGGGACCCAGCTCACCGAAAGCTACGGCGACGCCCAGATCGCGCCCGGTGCGACGGGCATAACCCTGGCGCCTTGGGCAAACAGGGTTGAAAACGGTGTATGGCAGCTGAACGGGAAAAAACAGCAGCTGGACATCACCGAAGTTTCACGGAACAACGCCAGCCATGGCCTCCTGCGAAACACAGCCTACGAGCTCCTGGAGGAGACGGACTCCTCGGTCACGCTGGAGGGCGTGGTGTTCCCGCAGCACGGATATCCGTTCCTGGTACGGCACCAGGTGCAATACTCACTGACGGACGATTTGGGCCTTCACGTGCGTCAGACACTCGTCAACGACTCACAGGAATCCGCTCCGTTCGTGCTCGGCGCCCACCCCTACCTTCGGTTAGGTGATGTGCCCGCGGAAGATCTGGTCCTCACGGTCAAGGCGTCCACCCGTCTGGTTGCGGATGCGCAGCTCATTCCCCGCAGCTCCGACGCAGTGGAAGGGGAGAACGATTTACGCGGCGCACGCAGGGTGTCTGACCTCGACCTCGATGTCGCGTATACAGATCTGGAGTTCGACGACGGCGTTGCCCGCCACACGCTGGCGGCACCCGATGGCAGCAGTGTGAGTCTCTGGCAGGACGCATCCTGCCGCTACGTACACGTGTTCGTGACCGATACGTTCCCAGGAAGGGCCAAGGCGGTGGCGATCGAACCCATGACCGGGCCGGCCAATGCCTTCAACAGCGGCGACGGACTTCGTTGGCTTGCTCCCGGAGAGACGTTCAGCATGACCTGGGGGATTCATGCCAACCTCGCCGGTGCGCATGGTTCCTCCGACTGAACCCCGCGGCCACGCCTGACACCGCGAAGCCGGCAGGAGTGCGCGGGTTTCCCATCGGCGTCCGGCTGGTGAATCATTAGGCTATGACGCCAGCCAAGGACGCCGTACCCTCCAACAGCCCCGCTACTCCGGTCACGGGAGGATCCCCAGCTGCGGAGGGATCCCTAGCTGCGGAAGGATCCGCAGTTGCGGACGGATCCCCAGCTGCGAACGGATCCTCAGCCGGAGCGCCAGGTGCAAACGCAGCAAACCCGAACGCCGCCGTCGTACCTGTTGCCGTAGGCCCGGAGGCTGTTCCGGCGGACAGCCTGCCTCCGAATGCCGCCACCGTTCCCCAGGCTGGAACGGTTCCGGAAACGGAGACCGCACCGGACGCTGTTCGCGAGCCGCTGCCCGGGGCTGGTTCCGCCGCCGGGGCAAAGCCGCGAACAGACCGGGAACTTGACCAGGACATTCCGTACGGGATCCGGATCGCAGCATCCTGGGCCTGGCGGATTGGCCTGATCCTGCTGGTCAGTTCCGGCCTGATCTGGCTTCTCAGCAGAATCAGTTTCCTCATCATCCCGGTAATGGTTGCTGCCCTTCTTGCAGGCCTTCTTAGCCCGGTAACCCTTTGGCTGAAACAGCAAGGCGTGCCCAATGGGCTGGCCGTGGCCATCACCCTGCTCGGGTTCATCGGGGTCATTGCCGGCGCCCTCGCGCTGGTTGGCAGGCAGCTTGTGACTGGATTCAGCGAGCTGTGGACTGAAGCGCTTGCCGGTGTCCAGAAGGTGCAGACATGGTTGGCGGAGGGGCCTCTTCATCTCTCCGCGGCCCAGATTGACCAGTACCTCAAAGAGGCCACCGATGCACTGCAGAACAACACCAGCAGCATTTTGAGCGGTGCTCTGTCCTTCGGGAATACCGCCGGTCACTTCGCCGCCGGACTCCTTATCGCCCTCTTCGTGACCATCTTCTTCCTCCTTGAAGGCGAAAGAATCTGGGCGTTCCTCGTGAGGCTGTTGCCACGGAAGGCAAGGGCAGCAACCAGCGGAGCCGGACGCAAGGGCTGGGCATCCATGGTCAGCTATGTACGAATCCAGATGTTCGTCGCCTTCGTCGATGCTGTGGGCATAGGCGTGGGTGCGGCCATCATTGGAGTGCCGCTGGCCCTGCCGCTGAGTGTCCTGGTCTTCATCGGCTCCTTTATCCCCATCGTCGGTGCGCTGGTTACCGGCGCTGTTGCCGTGCTGCTGGCGCTGGTGGCCAACGGCGTCGTCAACGCACTCATCATGCTGGGCATCGTGCTCCTGGTCCAGCAACTCGAAAGCCATATCCTCCAGCCGCTCGTCATGGGCAGGGCCGTAGCGCTCCACCCGGTGGCCGTGATTCTGTCAGTTGCTGCAGGTTCCTACCTTGCAGGAATCCCCGGCGCCCTGTTCTCAGTGCCCATCCTGGCCGTAGCAAACTCGGCAATACGCTACATTGCCGGCAGGACGTGGGAATATGAAGGAGTGTTGGCAGGCGCGGACGCCGGGGCAGCCCGCGATACCGCAGACGCCAGCAGGGACAACACCTTCAAGGAAGTTCACCTTCCGGGTGCCAATTCCCGAAACGGCAAAGGCGCCGTGCAGCATTCAGGTATCCACGGCCAGGCCGGACCGGATACCCGAGCCGAAACCCCTAAAGGAGAATAGTTCGTGAAAACCCTCAAGAGCCTGCCCGTCACGCTGGACGATGTCCTGGAGGCGCAAAAGCTGCTTGAAGGAATCATTACGCGGACGCCTGTGGAGTCATCCCGGGCCTTAGGCGGGATGGTCGGCGGAGAGGTCTACTTCAAATGCGAAAACCTGCAGCGCGCGGGTTCCTTCAAAGTCCGCGGCGCGTACGTCCGGATGGCCCGGCTGTCACCTGAGGAAAAGAAGAGAGGCGTGGTGGCGGCATCTGCCGGCAACCACGCGCAGGGTGTCGCGGTAGGCGCAAAGAGCCTGGGAATCAAGGCCCGCATCTACATGCCGCTCGGCGTCGCGCTCCCCAAACTTGCGGCCACCCGGAGCCACGGTGCGGAGGTTATCCTGCACGGTCACAACGTTGATGAAGCCCTTGCCGAGGCCCAACGCTATGCCAACGAAACCGGCGCCGTGTTCGTCCACCCGTTCGACAACGTCGACGTTGTTGCCGGCCAGGGAACGGTTGGACTGGAGATCCTTGAACAGATCCCTAACGTCGACACCATCCTGATGGGCGTAGGCGGCGGCGGTCTTCTGGCTGGTGTGGCAGTTGCAGTGAAGGCCAGGGCCAGGGAACTGGGACGCGATATCCGCATCATCGGCGTGCAGGCTGAAAACGCTGCTGCCTATCCGCCCTCGCTCGCAGCCGACGCACTCGTTCCGCTCAAGAGGGTATCCACCATGGCTGATGGCATTGCTGTGGGCCGTCCCGGGCAGTTGCCGTTCAGCATCATCCGGGAACTCGTCGATGACGTCGTCACAGTGAGCGAGGATTCCCTGGCGCGTGCCCTGATCTTCCTCCTGGAGCGCGCGAAGATGGTGGTGGAGCCCGCAGGAGCTGTAGGGGTCGCGGCGCTCATGGACGGCAAGATCGAGAACCCCGGCAATACCGCAGTGATCCTGTCTGGCGGCAACATCGACCCCATGCTCATGCTCAAGGTGATCCAGCGTGGTCTCTCAGCAGCAGGGCGGTACATGACAGTACGGATGATGCTTGACGACCGGCCCGGCTCACTGGCCACCATTGCCCGGATCATCGCTGAGAACGATGCCAACGTGACAGGTCTGGACCACACGAGAGTGGGAGGCTCCATCAGCATGGGCGACGTCTCCATCACGGTCAACCTGGAGACGAAGGGGCACGAGCACTGCGAACAGGTCCTCAGTGCCCTCCGCGCCGAGGGATTCCAACCGATCGTGGTGCACTAGGGGTCAATGATGCTGGAGGCAGGCGGAAAAGGGCCACGCGGCAGGGGGCTTCAGCCAGGGTTTGACACGCCGGCGGCGCGTGCCAAGAGCGGCCTGCTGGTGGTCGGGTCCTTCGTTGTCCTGCTGTTCATCATCGAAGTGGTCAACCTTTTGATGTTCCACTCGCTGAACCTGACGTTCGGCCTGCGCCCCAGGAGCCCGGACGGCCTTCTGGACATTTTTACGTTCCCGCTGCTGCACGCCAATTTCGGGCACCTGATCTCCAATTCCTTCCCGCTGATCATCTTCGGTTTCCTGGTGCTGATGTCCGGATTACGGGTGTTCCTGACCACCGCTGCGCTGAGCTGGCTGGGATCGGGCCTGGTGGTGTGGCTGATCGGCGACGGTGGAATCACCGTCGGTGCATCGGGCCTGGTCTTCGGTTTTTTTGCTTTCCTGCTGGTTCGTGGCTTCTTTAACCGCAGCTGGTGGCAGATCCTGCTTTCGGCGGTGCTTTTTATGGTCTACGGAGGCATCCTGTTCGGGATCCTTCCCACGGTCGCCCATTTCGTTTCCTGGCAGGCCCACCTGGGCGGCGCCCTGGGTGGCGTTGCGGCCGCCATGGTCTTGAGGCCAAGAACCAATCGATCCCGCCGCGATGCCGCAGACGTCTAAAGGCGCAACCGCTTAAAAGCACGACGCCGGCCCTCCCGCCTAGGGGAGGACCGACGTCGTTCTGTTGATGCCGTCTGGCGCTGCCGTCGTTCCGGCACTGCCGTGCTGAGCCTGAAGGCTTAGCCGACGTAAGGCTTGGCGGAGATGATCTCCACCGTAATTTCCTTGCCGTTGGGGGCAATGTAGCTGAGGCTGTCGCCCTCCTTGTGGCCAACAATGGCAGCACCAAGCGGAGACTTCTCACTGAACACGTCCAGGTCAGAATCACCGGCGATCTCCCGTGAACCGAGCAGGAATGTTTCCTCATCGCCGGCGATCTTCGCGACAACCTGCATGCCGGGCTCGACAATTCCATCGTCGGCCGGTGCCTCGCCTACATGAGCATCGCGGAGCAGTGCCGTCAGCTGGCGGATGCGGGCCTCGATCTTTCCCTGCTCCTCTTTGGCAGCGTGGTAACCGCCGTTTTCCTTGAGGTCACCCTCCTGCCGGGCAGCTTCAATTTTCTGGACGATCTCCGCACGGCCAGGGCCGGAAAGGTGGTCCAGCTCTGCCTTCAGGCGGTCAAAAGCTTCTTGGGTAAGCCAAGCTGCAGGCGCACTGTTGGTGGTAGACACGGACTTCTCCTCTTGTGGATCTGACAAACAAATGCCCCACCGGACAGGCCACTTTCAGGACGCAGTAACCAGCTCAGCAGGGCTAAGGTATTGATCCATTGTAGGCAATCCTGTGGACAAACCCAAGAAGAGTGCGGTGTGGCTCACATATGGGGGAACAGATTTATGTTCCGGCGTCCGGAATCCAGCAGTTGTCCACAACGCCGGAGACAGCCTGGGACTCCGTCCTCAGGACCACGCGGTGGGCGGTCGTCCTGCCGCCGTCAGTTCCGGTGTCAACGCTGTTCGGACCGATGTCCACAACTTCCCATCCCACCACTGCGAACTTGGAATCCAACGCCTTCACGGCGCACTTGACGGAGACGTCCGGACCCTTTGTGACCTGGAAGTCGATCACCGCCTGGGTGGCGTCAGGAGTGCTGTAGCCAACGTCCTTGAAGGTGACGTTGTTGGTGGAAAACGAGGTCGAAATCCACGCCATTAAAGCTATTCCTACGATGAGTGCTGACAGCACAGCAAGCCGCTTGGTCTTGACGGTCCATGCGCGCTTTTGGCCGCCGTACCGATTGGCTAGGCTGGTGTTTGACGGGCGGGCAGAGGCCGGCTGATCCTCGGAAGTCACCCATCCAGTTTAGTGTGGATATGAAGGGGAATTTTCCGGGGGCTTTAATAGCTGGCGACAGTACAGCTGTGGCCCGTCGTGGGGGCTGCGGCGCCTTCAGGCCAAGTGTTGAGACCAGTGCTCAGTGAAGGCCAATGCAGTGAAACCCAATGCAGCGACAACAGAAAGAGGAGCCGTCCGAGATGACAGCGTCCACCTATCCGCCAGCGACTCTCCGCCTGTTGGCCGTCCATGCACATCCGGACGACGAATCGAGCAAAGGGGCCGCCACAATGGCAATGTATGCGGCCTCTGGCGTTGACGTGATGGTGGCGACCTGCACCGACGGCTCACGCGGCGGCATCCAAAACCCTGCAATGGAGACTGCCCCGCATCCGAAACGGGATATGGCCGGCGCCCGATACCTGGAGATGGCGCAGGCAGCCAAAGTACTCGGCATCCGCCAACGATGGCTGGGTTTCGTGGACTCCGGCCTCCCGGAAGGTGACCCGCTTCCCCCTCTTCCCGCAGGGTCGTTCGCTCTTCAACCCCTTGAGCGGGCAGCCGCACCCCTTGTCAGGCTGGTCCGGAACTTCAGGCCCCATGTCATCCTCAGTTACGACGAAAACGGCGGCTATCCCCATCCCGACCACATCATGGCCCACCGCGTGGCCGTTGAAGCTTTCGAAGCTGCAGGGGACCCCGACAGGTATGCCGGTATCGGCGAACCCTGGATGCCGAGCAAGCTCTACTACGATCGCGCCTTCAGCCCTGAACGCTTCCGTGCCCTGCACTTTGCCTTGGAAGAAGCAGGACTGCAGTCGCCGTACGCCGAAAGGCTTGCCGCGTGGCTGGAAACGGACGCGGAAGGCCATACGCCGCCAATGCCGAAGCACCAAACCACCACGCAGATTGACTGCGGCGACTACTTTGAGGCCCGCGACGATGCTCTCAGGGCACACCGCACGCAAGTGGACCCCCTGGGATTCTTCTTCGCCGTTTCAGCCGAAATGCAACGCCGCGCCTGGCCGTGGGAGGACTACACGCTGGTGAAGTCCAGGGTCCAGACCCAACTCCCCGAGAAGGACCTTTTTGCCGGGCTAAGATAGTCTCAACGGGACATTTCTATCCAGCGTAGAAGACATGCCGGCCCGTTCCACAGAAGGTAAATGACAGTGCAACACTTGCTCCTCGTCCTGGCAACCACAACGCCGCCCTCTCCTTCGCCGTCGTTGCGTGCCGGGCTTTCGGAAGACCAGGTGACCCCGGGTCTCTGGGGGTTCATCATGACCGCCTTTTTCGTGGTGGCCACTACCTTGTTGATTGTGGACATGGTCCGCCGCATCCGCAGGGTCAGGTACCGTGCCCAGGTGGAAGAGCAGCGCCTTGCTGCTGCCGCCGCTTCTGATGACAGTGACGCGAACGGGAATGCAGGACCAGCCGGGCGCTGACCGTCCATGGGCGGAATCCGGTCCTGGTGCAGGCAACGCACTGGGCGGGGAACTCTCTGCCTACCTTCGCCAGCATGCGGACAACCCCGTGCACTGGCGTCCCTTTGGTGACGAGGCTTTCGCTGCCGCTGCCCGGCGAGACGTGCCTGTCTTCCTGTCGATTGGGTATGCCGCCTGCCACTGGTGTCATGTGATGGCCCAGGAGTCCTTTGAGGACGAGGAAACGGCGGCCTACCTGAATGCCCACTTTGTTCCGGTCAAGGTGGACCGCGAAGAACGCCCGGACGTGGACAGTGTTTACATGGCTGCCACCCAGGCCATCAGCGGGGAGGGCGGCTGGCCGATGTCGGTCTTCCTCACCCCCGATGGCCGGGCCTTCCACGCCGGCACGTATTACCCGCCGCGTCCCATGCCCGGCCGGCCCTCATTCCGCCAGGTCCTCGAAGCTGTTCGCGACGCATGGACTGAACGACGTGACGCCGTCGAGCAGAATGCGGAGTCGCTCGCCCTGGGACTCGGGCAGGCCACTTCAGCGGGCGTCGTAGAGCTGACGGGTCCAGCGGCAACAGTAGATGCGGAGCTCCTGTCCGATGCCGTCCGCGCCCTGGCCCGCTCTGAGGATCCTGCCGGCGGGTTCGGCAGCGCGCCTAAATTCCCGCCGTCGTCCGTGCTGGAATTCCTGCTCCGCCATGCGGCGGTACCCTCCGAAACAGCGCAGGCTGCTGCCGACATGGCTGGCAGAACACTTGCAGCCATGGCACGCTCCGCTCTTTTTGACCAGCTCGACGGCGGATTCGCACGTTACTCCGTGACGCAGGATTGGTCAGTTCCACACTTTGAAAAGATGCTCTACGACAACGCGCAGTTGCTGCGCGTATACGCCCACTGGCTCCGGCTGGACAACCTTTCCCTCGACTCTGCAGGCTCCCTTTTTCCCTCCGCTGAAGCAGCGGACGTAGCTGAGCGCACCGCGGCGTGGATGATTTCCTCCCTTGGTGTGCAATCCGGGCACGAGTCCTTGCCTGGCTCGCCAGATGGTGCTGATCAGGCATTGGCCTCGTCCTTGGACGCCGACACAGTCATTGACGGGGAGCATCATGAGGGCGCGTCCTACCTCTGGACGGCCGCTGAGCTGCTGCAATTGCTGGGGCCGGATGACGGAGCCGCAGTGGCCCGGATCATGAACGTCCGCGGCGAGGGCACTGTCACAACGGATGCTTCACCGCTGCACCCTGGGCGGGCCCTGGATCCCAGGGAGGCCGCGCTGTGGGAGCGCGTCCGGCCGATTCTGCTGGAAGCACGCTCTGCCCGTCCCCAGCCGGCGCGCGATGACAAGGTGGTTGCCGGCTGGAACGGCCTTGCCGTCGCGGCACTGGCAGAAGCGGGGGCCGTGCTGGGCCGCCCGGAGTTCATCGAGGCCGCGCAGGGGATCGCAAGGTATCTGGAGCGCGTGCACTGGAGGCAGGAGGGAGAAACGGGTATAGGGACGCTGATGCGGGTCTCGCACGCCGGCCAGGCCCGGGGGATCGGAGGCCTGCTCGAGGACTACGCCTTCTGCGCAGACGGTCTCTTGTCGCTTTATGCCGTGACAGGGAATGCCCACTGGTTCCATTTTGCTGAGGCCATCCTGAAAACGGCCGAGGCTCATTTCACGGCAGACGGCACACTGGTGGACACCACAGCTGAATCGGAGCAAGTCTTCAACGCCCAGGGGAGGCGGCATGGGCTGGATCCCTTCGATGATGCCACACCCAGCGGTGCGGCCGCCTTTGCCGGCGCCCTCCTGAGCTATTCTGCGTTGACCGGTTCCCTCTCCCATCGGGAAAAGGCAGGCAGGATCCTGTCACTGGTTGAACCACTCGCCACGCGGGCGCCCCGGGCTGCAGGGTGGATGCTGGCCACGGCGCAAGCTGAACTGGCCGGCCCGGTGGAGGCCGCCGTCGTCGGGCCTCCGGGTCCACAGCGCGATGCGCTGCACAAGGCACTGTTGCAGTCCCCGAGCCCCGGTCTGGTGATTGCCGTTGCAACCGAGGCCGACGACGACGATGACGCCGTTCCGCTTCTTCATGCCCGTACTGCCGGGCCAGACGGAGCACCGCAGGTGTACCTGTGCCGGAACATGGTGTGCGAGCGTCCTGTGGCCGCCGTCCCCGAGCTGATGGATCGCCTGGCCGGAATGACACGATGAGCGCTGGTGGCACCTCAGTTCAGCACGGGCAAGGTGAATCACCGTTCAAGCTGGTGACCTTCGACTGCGACGGCGTCCTGGTCAAGGGTGTCAGCTCAAAACCGCGATAGCGATCGCCACGAAATGGGCGGCAAAGGCCAGAACGGTGAACGCGTGAAAAAGTTCATGAAACCCGAAGTGCTTATAGCTGAAGTTCGGCTTTTTGAGGGCGTAGAAAACGGCGCCGGCGATGTAAAAGACACCACCGACGCAGATCAGCAGGGCAGCAGGGACACTCGCTGTGAAGAAGTCCGGGAGGTAGAAGAGTGATCCGCAGCCAAGGGCAATGTAGATCGGGACGTACAGCCAACGGGGAGCGTTCGTCCACAGCAGCCTAAAAAGAACGCCCAGGATCGCACCGGACCAAATGAGCCAGAGGAGGAAAACCGCCTTGGGCCGTTCCAGGAGGGCCCAGGCCAAGGGTGTGTAGCTGCCGGCGATCACCAGCATAATGTTGGTGTGGTCCAGCCGTTTGAGGACCATTCTTGCCCTCGGAGGCCAGTTCCCGCGGTGGTATACCGCACTGACTCCGAACAGCAGGACCCCTGTCAGCGCATAGATGGCGGAGGTGATCTTGCGGTCATCAGTGGGCGCGATCAGCACCAGCACGACACCGGCGGCCAGGGCCAAGGGTGCCGTGACGGTGTGGATCCAGCCACGCCATTTCGGTTTGATCGTCAGCAGTTCGGCAATCCGGGTTGCGACGTCCTCAGCAGGCCCCGGATCCCGGCCGTTTCCTGGTGGCATGCCACCCTCTGCAGCTGTGCTTCCCATGCCTTCCAGAATAACCTACGCGGCAGTAAGTTACTGGTTGGTAATCGAGCGCCTAAAGGGAAGAGGCCTTTAAACGGTGCCCCGCACCATCACCAGGCAGGTAGCCTAGGACTTGCACTGCCGTCGTAAATCAAGGGAAGTCAGGTGAGTCTCCGGTTGGAAATGCCCGGTATTCTCTACGATTTCTACGAACGCAAATTGCTGCGGTCTCTTGATGCGGACCGGATGCCCAAACATATCGGCGTCATGGTTGACGGCAACCGCAGGTGGGCCAAGCAGTTCAATGCGCCAACGAGCCAAGGTCACCAGGCCGGCGCAGACAAGATCCACGAATTCCTGGGCTGGTGCAAGGAATTGGGCATCAATGTGGTGACCCTCTACATGCTGTCCACAGACAACATGAACCGTTCCGGCGAGGAACTGGACATGCTGATGGGAATCATAGCCAACACATTGGACCAGCTGGACGAAGACGAACACATCTCCGTGCACGCCATGGGAGCACCCGAACTTTTGCCGGACTATCTTGCGGACCGCCTCAACAAACTCACAGCCCGCACACCCGTCCGTGAAAAACTTCATGTCAATGTTGCGGTGGGGTACGGCGGGAGGCGCGAAATCGTTGATGCCGTCCGCGAATTGCTCCACGACGCTGTGGACAAAGGAGCAGACATCGGCAAACTGGCCGACGAGCTCTCCGTGGATGACATCTCTCGGTTCCTCTACACGCGGGGACAGCCAGATCCTGACCTCGTGATCCGGACGTCCGGAGAACAGCGGCTCTCCGGTTTCCTGATGTGGCAAAGCGCCTACAGCGAGTTCTACTTCTGTGAGGCCCTGTGGCCAGCCTTCCGAAAAGTTGATTTCCTTCGTGCGCTGCGGGACTACACCGGCAGGCAGCGGCGCTTCGGGTCCTGAGTCATGGCACTCACCGGGCGTTCACCTGGACACGGCAGGAATCGCCTGCGAATAACGTTGGAAATTTCCCGTCCGCGATTTACGTTAGAAACATCAGCAGGTAAACCGCCCGCTGATCGGGGAGGCCACTACATGGAGCGAATTTTCGCACCGGATGTATGGGGGGCCGCGCCCGGCCTCCGGGCCGAGCCGCCTCACCAATAACAATTCCGGGCATGTGCCCCGGGGCTGGAGTCGATGTGGCTATTTCTGAACAATTGCCCGAAGTCATTACCGATCAGGGTGAGAAGGCTACCTCTCGCGCCAAGCGAGCAAATTCAAAGACCGGTGCAGCGAAAAAAGATGCTGCAGCCGGTCTTTCTGTTTCCAGCAAACAAACCGGGCTCAGGGCCGACGTTTCGACCTTCGTCATTGACACCTCCGTTTTGATCTCCGACCCCCGTGCACTGTTGCGGTTCGCGGAGCATGAAGTGATAGTGCCCATCGTGGTGATCACCGAGCTTGAAGGGAAACGGCACGATCCTGAACTGGGGTACTTTGCCCGGAAGGCGCTAAGGCTCCTTGATGATCTTCGGGTCCAGCATGGTGGACTCAACCGCCCCATTCCTTTGGGTAACGACGGCGGCACGCTTGTTGTGGAGATGAATCACATCTCCAGCGAGGTGCTTCCCGCGGGGTTCCGCAGCGGGGACAACGACAGCCGGATTCTCGCCGTCGCCAAGAACCTCGCCAATGAGGGACGCAACGTGACAGTGGTGTCCAAGGACCTTCCGATGCGGGTCAAGGCATCGGCGATGGGCCTCAACGCGGACGAATACCGCAATGAGCTGGTGAAAGACTCCGGCTGGACAGGTGTCGCCGAGGTGGACGCGAGCGAGGCCGAGGTTGCAACGCTGTACGGGCACGAGCCCGTCTTCATACCGGCCGCAGCAGAAATGCCTGTCAACACCAACCTGGTGCTGCTCTCGACGAGGGGCTCAGCACTTGGCAGGGTGGGAGCGGACAAGCAGGTCCGGCTGGTCAAGGGCGACCGTGACGTCTTCGGACTACATGGCCGCTCTGCCGAACAGCGGTTGGCCATCGATATGCTCATGGACCCCTCCGTAGGGATCGTGTCCATTGGTGGTCGGGCAGGCACAGGAAAGTCCGCGCTCGCTCTTTGTGCGGGCCTTGAGGCAGTTCTGGAGCGGCGCGAACACCGCAAGGTGATTGTGTTCAGGCCGCTCTACGCTGTGGGCGGGCAGGAGCTTGGATACCTGCCCGGTTCCGAATCCGAGAAAATGAACCCCTGGGCGCAGGCGGTTTTCGATACCCTCGGGGCACTGGTCAGCCAGGAAGTGGTGGAGGAGGTGATGGACCGGGGCATGCTCGAAGTCATGCCGCTAACCCACATCCGCGGGCGCTCGCTGCATGACGCCTTCGTGATCGTTGACGAGGCGCAGTCACTCGAAAAGAACGTCCTGCTGACTGTTATGAGCCGGATCGGACAGAACTCGAAGATCGTCCTGACCCACGACGTCGCCCAGCGGGACAACCTCCGCGTAGGGCGGCACGACGGTATCGCCGCCGTGGTGGAGACCCTGAAGGGGCACCCCCTCTTCGGCCACATCACCCTGACCCGCTCTGAGCGTTCACCGATCGCAGCGCTTGTCACTGAACTCCTCGAAGGGGCAGAAGTCTAGGCCGAGGAGCCGCGCGAGGTCACCATCGCGCGGCTCCGGCGTCCCGCCGTCGCTTAGACACCTCCCGACGCGGCGCTCCGGTCGCTGGCGACCTTCGAGCCGCTCTGGTCGGCGATGCGCTCCTTGCGGGAAACCGCAGCCGCGCTATGACGGTGTCTCCAGTTCCTCCGATTAGAGTTTAAGGAAATGGGCCAGGGGCTCGTGGCCTTCTACCTTCAGAGTCCAGTCGGGGCGCTTGAATGTTTCCGGTGTGACCTGCAGCTGGTGGACGATGCGCCGGGTACCGGCCCAGGCTTGGCGACTTGTTCCGTTGGATTCGTAGCCGAGGGAGCGGGACACGCCGAGGGACGGGGCGTTCCAGTCGAGCGCCTCGGATCTGGCAATGTCCGCTTTCAGGTAGTCAAAGGAATAGAGGATCATGGCTGCGCGCATTTCCTTGCCGAAACCGTGGCCCTGTGCGCTGCGTCTGAGCCAAGAGCCGGTCGAGACGGACTTCAACGATGCGAAGTCCTTTGCCTCAACATCCTGGCATCCCAGCAACTGGCCCTCATGCCAGACGCCGAAGAGTAACATCCATGACTCCGGAGAGGTGCCGGCCCGGCACTGCCAATACCACCGGGCCATGTTGGCACCCAGTTCATCAGGCGGAACCTCCGTCCAGGGATTGCTGAACGGGCTGGAGCCCGGATCGTGGATGCCACTGGCGGCCGCTTCCAGAGCGGCGGGGATGTCCTCGTCCCGAATCGGCCGCAGCTCAAGCCGCGGAGTAGTAAGGGTGAGCCCAAAAGCGGGCCAGATGGTGCTCAAAGCAGTCATTCAGGAAGCCTAGTCCGAATGCCAGTGTGCCGGAGAGTCACGCGCCATCGGGGATATCCCAGCTGATGTGGCGGCGGACATCCGTCAGGTTCATGGACTCGGCCAGGAACAGATCATCAAGCATGTACTCATCCACCGCCAGGATCTTCAGCCAATGACCTTCAGCAGGGCCATCCAGCCAACTGGCGGCAACGCACACGCCCGTGCCGACGTCCACCCTCACCAGGTTGCGGCCCTCGCGACAGAGCGGTGCTGACGGATCAGTTGGCCGATAAGCGGCGTTTGGGACCACTATGGCTTGCATGGCCGGCCGCCCCTCATGATCCACTTCAGTGATGGAATGCAGCTCGACAGCATTCAGTTTGGGGAATTCAGCCGGAACCGGGGAATTTCCGGCCAGTTCGACGGGGTCCAAGGCGGCTGCGAAGCGGCCGTTGCCAAAACAGGGCTCACCGTAGGCGGCCTCGGGACGGCGCCGGACCAGCCCGCCGTCGTCGTAAACGGGTGTGACAAGCTGTGGCGGCAGCAGCCAGGACTTCCTGGTGGAACTGACGTAAAGGCCGTCGCGGGAGTCGTTGATGCCGGTGGTGCTGTGCAGGACTGTGCCATCGGCTGATTCGAGGCGCAACGCTCCAGGCCGCCGCAACCATGCCCGGACCATAAGGGCCTCAGGGACTTCGTCCGCTGCCGGGGAACCAGAGGGCTGTTCCCGGTACTCAAAGCGGAGGGTCTGCCACTTCCAGGGCGAGGACCGGCAGAGGTTCCGGAACCGTGTAGGCGCGTCCATGGTGCCATTCTGCTGGGCGGATTCCGCCCGGTGCTGGCTGTCCCACGACCACATATCCACAGTTTACGCGCGGGCGTCGGCCGCCGGCCGTCAAAAGCCGGTAGCATCCGGAGAGTGATCCGACGACTGGACGAACTGTGGGAGGCCACACCGTTGGCCTTCTGGCTGGTGTTGGCAGCATGCGCCTATTTTCTGGTCATGGCGGCGTGGCTCACGGTCATCGACGTGAAACACCACCTGCTGCCGAACAGGATCGTTTTTCCTTCCTATGGTGTGGCCGGCGCCCTCCTGCTGGGAGCCACGACGGTGTATGCGGTGTCGGGGGCACTTGCGGCTTCGGAAGCGCCCGACGACGGCGGAGCTTCCCTTTGGGGGATACCAGGACTGCGCATTCTGGCAGGCGCTGGAGTCATGTGGCTCTTCTATTTCATTCTCCGACTGGTGTACCCGCCGGGCATGGGATTTGGTGACGTCAAGCTTGCTGGAGTGCTGGGAATCTACCTCGGCTATCTTGGCTGGGCGCATGTTTTTGCCGGTACCTTTGCCGCTTTCCTCTTTGGTGGATTGTGGAGTCTCGGGCTGCTGGCCGCCCGACGGGGAACTCTCAAATCAGACATCCCTTTTGGCCCGTTTATGCTGGCCGGGACCGCGACGGCGATGGTGTTTCTTCCGGCCTAACGACTGGCGCTCTGGGTGACCCCGCGGAGTACTGCATCGAGCAGGAGTTGTCGGGTGCCGAAATTGCCGCCAATCCGTTACCGGAACGCCTTTCCTCCATACCTTTGTGGGCGGACACTGGGAACCGCTACACAAGGTCCTAAGGGTGAATTGGGGGAGACTGTGAAAGTGGCGGGCAGCCTTTTGAGCAGGAAGGCGCGGGTACTCCCTCTTGCGGTGGCGTTGGCAGTTGCCTTGGGAGGATGCGGTGATCTGCCCGGGGCACCTGCTGTGAAGCCGACAGTGCCTGTAGCCAGCACGCTCTCCGAACCCCCGGTGCCTCCTGATTCGCTGTCGGAACCCGGCGTGCCCCAGGAGACAATGCCCGCCGGAACGACCACGCCGTATCCGCAACCCAGTTGCGAGGGTGGACCCTTCGGGTGCCGCACGTTTACCTCTGTCGGCGGACGGGATGGCTCCGGCGAGCTCGAGTGGCTTAAAGCCCAGCCCCTTGCGGTGTCCTCCATCTTCGTGAACGGCACCTGGTCCATTGGTGTGCAGACTCCCTGTAATTCGATGGGTGTGGACGTCACCGTCAAAGGAAACCAACTGATTCCCGGTGATATTGTCTCGACGGTGATGGCGTGCCAGGGGCCGGAGGGCGGCTATGAAAACTGGACCCATGAGCTCTTCAATCAAGCCGTGACCTGGGAGCTAACGGGGGAGTCCCTGGTGCTGCGGAACAGCCACGGCACCGTGGAGCTGAAGGATTCCGGGCCCATTGCCTACGGTTAGGCCAGTGCCTTTGATATGTCCCTGCCGTTCACCTTTCCTATCCCTTTCTGTTGTAGATCCTCAGCTAGGCTTGCTTGATGGCGACTCCGGACTACATTCTCAAAATCCGTCAAAAGATCGGCAACGACCCGCTATGGCTGCCGGCCGTCCGGGGCATTGTCTTCGACGATGAAGGCCGGGTGTTGCTGGGCCAGCGGGCAGACAACAGGCAGTGGGCGCTGATTACGGGAATGCTCGAACCAGGGGAGCACCCCGCACCGGGCATCGTGCGCGAGATCTTTGAAGAGACCGCGATCATCGCCGAACCCGAGCGCGTGGTCTCCGTAGGCACTGTGGGCCCGGTGACATTCCCCAACGGCGATGTTTGCGAATTCCTCGACGTAGCTTTCCGCTGCCGCCACGTCGCCGGAGAGCCTCGGGTCAACGACGACGAATCCCTGGCCGTGGGCTGGTTCAGTCTGGACGAACTGCCGGAGCTCATGCCCGGCCATCTGGCGAGTATCCACCTCGCGCTGGATCCTGCCGAGGCCGTTCACTTCGAACCCTAGGGCCGTGCAGTACATGCCGACGTCAGTTGGTGGTGCCTGCGTTGGAACCGCCAAGCCCAATTGCCAACTGTTGCACTCTAATGCTTGTCCCGGCTTCCCGCCCGGCCCTTCTGGTTGGATAAAGCCTCGGCCTGCTTCTGCAGCAAGCGGTGCTCCGGGACTGTATTGACACCCTTACCTGCTGACTGTCATATTTTCCAGTACGCGCTATTTGCATCTTGTTGTGTAATACGCAATTGCAGGATAGGTTCACTTCGCGGCCGTCTCGATCAGACAAGGGATCCCAGCCAGCCCAGGAGCCATCCCTTTGGTGCAGCCAGCCGCCCTTTTGGGTAGCTCAATGCTGGCTCCGCAACTCTTAGGATTTGTTAGTCGGATCGGCGATATTCGTCCGATCAACGAAAGGAACAGAAGTAAATGGTGCACAAAGTAAAGGCCGTTATCTCCAGGACAAAGAACGCTCCCGTTTCTGTAGAGACCATCCTGGTGCCGGACCCTGGTCCTGGCGAGGCCTTGGTGGACATCCTTACCTGCGGGGTCTGCCACACCGACCTGCACTACAAGCAGGGCGGAATCACCGATGATTTCCCCATCCTGTTGGGCCATGAAGCCGCCGGGGTCGTCAGCGCCGTTGGTCCTGGCGTCACCGAGGTTGCAGCCGGGGACCGTGTCATCCTCAACTGGCGGGCCGTCTGCGGCAATTGCCGGGCTTGTGCGAAGGGACAGCCCCAGTACTGCTTCACCACGTACAATGCCACGCAGAAGATGACCCTTGAGGATGGAACAGAACTTTCTCCCGCCCTGGGCATCGGCGCCTTCGCGGAGAAGACCCTTGTAGCTGCCGGGCAGTGCACCAAGGTGGATGAGGACGTCGATCCCGCGGCCGTCGGGCTGCTTGGCTGCGGTGTGATGGCCGGGATTGGGGCCGCCATCAACACTGGAGAGGTCAAGCGCGGCGAGTCCGTCGCCGTGATCGGCTGTGGCGGCGTGGGTATCGCAGCCATCGCCGGCGCGAAGCTGGCAGGTGCCACCACGATCATCGCCGTCGATATCGACGCCAACAAGGTGGAGCTGGCAAGGACCCTTGGTGCCACCCATGGGATTGATTCCTCAAAGGAGGACCCGGTCGAAGCTATTCGGTCCCTGACCGGTGGCAACGGTGCCGATGTGGTGATTGACGCCGTCGGCCGTCCTGAGACGTATAGGCAGGCGTTCTACGCCCGCGACCTTGCCGGCCGCATGGTGCTGGTGGGCGTCCCGACGCCGGACATGAAGCTCGAGCTGCCGCTGCTGGATGTCTTTGGCCGGGGCGGCTCCCTGAAGTCCTCCTGGTACGGGGACTGCCTGCCGTCCCGCGACTTCCCGATGCTGGTCCAGCACTACAAGCAGGGCAACCTGGACCTGGACGCGTTCGTCACGGAACGGATCACCATTGACCAGGTGGAGGAGGCCTTCGAAAGGATGCATGAGGGCAAGGTCCTCCGGTCCGTTGTTGAACTCCCTGCGGCGGTGAAGCTCTGATGGGCGTGACCATTGAGAACCTGGTCACCTCGGGAACTTTTTCGCTCGACGGTGGCACCTGGGACGTGGAGAACAACGTCTGGATCGTGGGGAACGACGACGAATGCGTGATCATCGACTCCCCGCATGACGCTGCCGCAATCATCAGCCAGGTCCGTGGCCGGAAGGTGCTAGCCATCCTCCTGACCCACGCGCACAACGACCACATCGGGGCGGCCAGGGAAGTTGCTGAGGCAGTTGACGCGCCCGTCTACCTGCATCCTGACGACCAGATGTTGTGGGAACATGTCTATCCCGGCGACAGGCCTGAGCGCGATCTTGCCGACGGAGATGTCATCGAGGTGGCAGGGGCCACTCTGCGGTCTATCCACACCCCCGGTCATTCGCCCGGCTCCACATGCTTCCTGTTGGAGAGGGAAGGAACGGTGTTCACTGGAGACACCCTCTTCAACGGCGGACCTGGCGCCACTGGCAGGTCCTACAGTGATTACCCCACCATCCTCACGTCCATCCGGGAGCGCCTGCTGACACTTCCTCCCGAGACTGTGGTGCGCACGGGCCATGGCGACAACACCACCATTGGAGCGGAGCGGGAGACGCTGGCGAAGGTTTCACAGTAACCAGCGAACTCCACTAAGGCGCGTCGGGATTACCTGGCGCGCCTTACTGGCGTCCGGGACAAAGGAGAGTGGGCCGGCTAAGCAGCACTTCTTACACGGGATTGTTTCCTTCGGACTGCTTATCCGGATCCAGGTCACTGCCGTAGCCACTGGCTGAAGCGAGACCCGCCACTTGCTGCCCTGCATTTGTTTGTCCCGGCGCAAAATCATTCTCTGCGGCGTCTTGGGTGTCGCCCACGGACTCGGGGGCCACATCCTTCCGCAGGTGTTCGTCTGAAGGCAGGCTCTCTGGAGATTCTCTGTTTGCCATCCTCATAGGAAATCACCAGTGACAGATAGGGGCAAGGGCCTCTTTTCCGAGGGGGCGGCATTACAGGGGCAAGGTGGTAGGGGCGGCTGCTCAAGCGTCGGCGTGGAGGAACCGATGCAATGAGTACCTTACCTCCGAGTGAAGCCCATGTTCGCGCTGATCTGCATCCCTGCCTGCTTCAGCGCCTCAGCGAGTCCCTGCGTCTTCTCCGGATCGAAACGGAAAGCCGGCCCGGAAATACTGACGGCGCCGATTACGGTTCCCACGTGGTTGTACACCGGAACAGCCATGGAGTTGAGCCCGATCTCGAACTCCTCCCGGGCAACCGCGTAGCCATTGCGCGAAACGTCCAGCAGTTGGCTTTCCAGCTTTCCCCTGTTGGTGATGGTCCGGGGAGTCCTGGCAGGCGTTCCGGTTTCCTTCAGGATCCGGTCCCTCTCTTCGGCTGAAAGCGCCGCCAGCAGGACTTTTCCGCTGGATGTAGCGTGAAGCGGCGTGAGACTGCCCACCCAGTCGTAGGTAGCCAATGTTGAGGGGCCCATTGCCTGATCCACATTCACCGCGTAATTGGATCGCAGAACGGCCAGGTTTACTGTTTCCTTGTATTGCTCGGCCAGGTTCTCCAGCACAGGGCGGGCCTCCCGCACCAGGCTCAGCCTGCCCGGAATGGAGCTGGCCAGTCTCAGGATGCCAAAGCCCAGCTGGTACTTTCCGCGCTCGCTGTTCTGATGGACCATCTCCCTGCTGACCAGAGAGCCGAGCAGCCGTGAAGCAGTGGATTTGTGAATGTGCATCTCTTCAGCGATTTCACTCACGCCGGCATGGCCGTCCCGGGCCAGGATCTCCAGCACAGCAAGTGCCCGGTCTACGGACTGCACGCCACCTTGCTGCCCGCCCTCAGCCTCAATGTCCGATTCAGGGTCAGTGTTCGAAGCCATTTTCCACACTCTCGAGTAGTTTCTGCGGTCCGCATACCCGCCAGACGGCCGCCTGTAGGGTTCTCTCGATTAGTTCCACAGTGTCGATCCTAGACCGGGAAATGTGACCAAGCTGACATTCCATTAAGCGAGTTGGTGCGCAGGTCAAAGCCGGCGTTTCTTTGGTCTCCGACCAGGCATTCCGTCTGGGCCCCGGCCGTGCGACACTTGAGAAATCGATCGGCCTGGGGGACCAAGTCAGGAGATTATTGTGGCTGGATGGGCGTACCTTATAGCCGGAATCATGACCGTGGACGCACTCTTGCTGGCACTGGTGCTGCTGAACGTGAACTGGCCGAAACTCCGGAAGCGCAGGTAGGCACTCGCTACAGAACTTTGCGGATGGTCTGCTCAAAGCTCGTAACATGGTGAAGGGCCAGCTCGCCTGCTTTGTCGGCGTCACCCTCAGCCACTGCCTTGAGTAAGTCCACATGCTCAGTGATGTGGCCACTGACCGACGGGACTTTGTCCAACACCAGGCACCAAATACGTGTCGCGAGATTGTCGTAGCGGATCAGGGTGTCTTCGAGGTGAGGATTTGCAGCGGCCTTGTAGATCAACCGATGAACTGTCAGGTCATACCGCATGAGATCCCGGGACTCCGCGGGGCTGGGGTCCATGGTGGCAATGGTCGTGGCCGTGGCCAGGAGCTCCTGCCGCATTGGGGCACTTGCCCTCTTTGCGGCGCGACGTGCTGCGAGCGGCTCCAGGAGTTCGCGGATCTCGGAGACGTCGGCAAGTTCAGTGAAGTCCACGCTGGTGGCGAACGTTCCTCGCCGTGGGTAGGAGACCACCAGATGGTCGATCTCAAGACGTTTGATGGCCTCCCTTACAGGAGTGCGCCCATAACCAAGCTCAGCTGCCAGCTGTCCGTCATTGATGGGCTCGCCGGGCCTGATTTCCAGCATGATCAGCTTGTCGCGCAACTGCCGGTAGGCTGCCTCTGCCTGGGACAGGACGGTATCTTCTGCCGACGGCAGGACGGGAAGTGCGTTCAAGGGACTCTCCATTCCTCGGTATCTGGCCGAAGCGGAATCTTCGTGAAGCCTACTGACTCTGCTGTGATCCAATCCTAACATCGCGCCTGAGAATTGATATATCAGTCATCTAGCGAAAGGTGCTGCTGCAGATCCTGGCTTAACCCGGTACAGCCCCTACTCTGTCCATAACGACGGCGGCCCGTTACCTTTCGTGCGAAAGATGCCGGGCCGCCGTCGGATTGGTTAAAGCCGTCGAACTCCGCCTGGGGCCTCCGCCGCCGAGGGTTCCCTGGCTGAGCGCAGCGAAGCAAGGGAGGCGGTAGGGACCTAAGCCTTGTGCGGAGGCCTCGTCATGGACATCACGTCGAGGGCCGTGTCCAACTGCTCTTCGGTCAGTTCGCCGCGCTCGAGGAAGCCCATGGCCACCACTGTTTCGCGGATGGTCAGGCCCTCAGCAACCGCCTTCTTGGCGATCTTGGCTGCGTTCTCGTAGCCGATGAACTTGTTGAGCGGGGTGACGATGGACGGGGAAGCTTCCGCGAGGAAGCGGGCACGCTCAACGTTGGCTGTAATGCCGTCGATCATCTTGTCGGCCATCACCCGGCTGGTGTTGGCCAGCAGGCGCACGGATTCCAGAAGGTTGGCAGCCATGACCGGGATGCCGACGTTCAACTCAAAAGCGCCGTTGGTGCCGGACCATGCGATGGCGGTGTCGTTGCCGATAACTTGGGCGCACACCATGATGGACGCTTCGCAGATGACCGGGTTGACCTTGCCGGGCATGATCGAGGAGCCGGGCTGCAGGTCAGGGATAGCGATTTCGCCCAAGCCCGTGTTGGGACCCGAACCCATCCAGCGGAGGTCATTGTTGATCTTCATGAAGGAGATCGCGATGTTGCGCAGCTGGCTGGAAGCTTCGATGAGGCCGTCACGGTTGGCCTGTGCCTCGAAGTGGTTGCGGGCCTCGGTCAGGGGCAACCCGGTGTCGGCGGCCAGCAGTTCAATGACGCGCTCCGGGAAGCCTGCCGGGGTGTTGATTCCCGTGCCAACAGCGGTGCCACCGAGGGGAACCTCGGCAACGCGGGGGAGTGAAGCGTTGATCCGCTCGATGCCGTAACGGACCTGCGCCGCGTAGCCTCCGAATTCCTGGCCCAGGGTGACAGGGGTGGCATCCATCAAGTGGGTGCGGCCGGACTTTACGACGTCCTTGAACTCGACGGCCTTCCGGTCCAGCGAATCGGCCAGGTAGCCCAAGGCCGGGATGAGGTCGTTGATGAGGGCCGAAGTTGCGGCGACATGGACGGATGTTGGGAAAACGTCGTTGGACGACTGGGAGGCGTTGACATGGTCGTTCGGGTGGACCACCTTGTCGCTTCCGGCGGAGGTGAGGGCACGCGAGGCGAGCTCGGCGATGACCTCATTGGTGTTCATGTTCGACGATGTACCCGAACCGGTCTGGAACACGTCAATGGGGAAGTCGCCGTCGTACTTTCCCGAAGCGACCTCATCGGCAGCGTCGGCAATCGCCTGGGCAAGCTCGCCGTCGAGCACTCCCAGTTCTGCGTTCGCCAGGGCTGCAGCTTTCTTGACCCGGGCGAGTGCCTCAATGTGCGCGCGTTCCAGGGTTTTGCCGGAGATGGGGAAGTTCTCCACTGCACGTTGCGTCTGCGCGCGGTACAGGGCGTTCACGGGGACGCGGACTTCGCCCATCGTGTCATGTTCAATGCGGAACTCTTCAGTAGTGGAAGTCATGGGGCTAGCTTAGGTCGCTAGGGCCCTGCACTGAAAACCATGAAGGGCCCCGCTGTCCGCTGCTCCCGCGAGCCGCGCTGGACCCGCCGGAACCCATTTAGAGGTCTCCGACTCCGGAAATAAAGTGAGCGCGGCCTTCTGCAAGACTGTAAGAGAGCCCAATGACCGCCACCCGGCCGGTTTCAATTGCGGTGGAAATCACACGCGAACTATCCACGAGCCGTTGCGACGTCTGCTTGACGTGCTCAACCACCATGTCGTTGACCTCGTGCTGGTCGTTCCGGAGTGACGTCAGCACTGAAGGCGTGATCCGCTCCACGAGGTCGCGGATGAAGCCAATCGGCATTTTGCCGGTCTCGACGGCCGTCTTGGTGGCGCTGACAGCGCCACAGCTGTCATGCCCCAGTACCACGATCAGCGGCACGGCCAGTTCGCTGACGCTGTACTCCAGCGAGCCGAGGACGGCGTCGTCAATGACCTGCCCGGCGGTGCGCACCACAAAGGCATCGCCGAGGCCAAGGTCGAAGATAATTTCGGCAGCAAGCCGGGAATCGGAACAGCCGAAGATGACCGCGAAAGGGTGCTGGTTCTCGACCAGAGAGGAGCGCCGGGATGCGTCCTGGTTCGGATGGGAGGATTGACCGGTTACAAAGCGCTCGTTGCCTTCGCGCAGGCGGCGCCATGCCAGCGCGGGAGTCAGATAAGTAGCCACGGCAAATACCTTACGGCGAAGGTACGGCCGAAGGTGAAACTGTTTCGCGTGGATTACTGTTCAGGGACTGGACGACGGCGGCCGCCAGCACCGAAAACTCGTCCAGCTGGGCAGCGCCGGTCAGCACCACTGTGGTTCCACGGTGGACCAGGACCATGCTTTTCTTTCCTTTTCCGGAATCGCGTAACTCCCAGTCAAGGCCTCCGGCATTGCGTTTTCCTGTTACCGGGGCGTTCTCAACCTGCTGCACCAGCCAGGTCGGATTGGCTTGTGCCGTCTGGGCCAGGCCGATAAACGCCTCTTTAGGCGTGACGTAGCCGATTTCCCAAGTGGGCACTCCGCTTTCCGTTCCGGATTCCCACCGCGCGTAATTGGGGCTGTATGTGTCGCCGGGATTGGGAGCCACCGGTGTGAATCCGGCCACATCCGCAGCATTCTGTGCCACTGCACTGACGTTGATGTCGGGCCGGAAACCGTCACTCTTCGGAGCGGGGTTCATCAGGACGATGGGAAGGAACGCGGCAATGCTCACGGCCAGCGCGATGATCATTCCGATAACCGATGCATTGGCCCGTTTCGCTGCTTCAGCGGGGATTACGGGCTTGATCTGGGTTTGGACGGGGGCGTCGGGAGCGGTGCCCGCGGCTGGTGCCGGGGCATTGCTGACGGGCTTGTCCTGCATATCACTCACCCCTCTATAGTCGCTTATTCGCAGGACGTTCTCACACTCGGTCCGTTTGGCGGTGAGATGCTGCCATATTTCCCGGCCGAGTCATTTCGCGACCTTCGCTTGCGGCCGCGACTATGATCGAAGCAGAGGAATCACCGTACGGACTTCCGGCCGTACGGGTTCAATGATCGCCACTCAAAGAAGAGGTCCACGTGTCACCTGCGTCTATTACCCAGAAGTACTCCACACTTTCTCCGTCGCTCGCCGTCGGGCTGGACGAGCCTGACCGCAACCTCGCCCTTGAACTTGTCCGCGTCACCGAGGCTGCAGCAATTGCCGGCGGCCACTGGGTCGGCTTCGGGGACAAGAACAAAGCGGACGGTGCCGCCGTCGACGCCATGCGTTCCTTCCTTCAGACCGTCCACTTCAATGGCGTTGTGGTCATCGGTGAAGGCGAAAAAGATGAAGCCCCCATGCTCTTCAACGGCGAGCAGGTCGGTGACGGCACGGGCCCCGAGTGTGACGTCGCCGTCGACCCCATCGATGGAACGCGACTGACCGCCCTGGGCATCAACAACGCACTCGCCGTTCTGGCCGTTGCCGAGCGCGGTTCCATGTTCGACCCCTCTGCGGTGTTCTACATGGAGAAGCTGGTCACCGGCCCGGAAGCCGCCGATATGGTTGACCTGCGTTTACCGGTGAAGCAGAACCTGCACCTGATCGCCAAGGCCAAGGGTGTCAAGGTCAACCAGCTTAACGTCATGATCCTTGACCGCGACCGGCACCGCCCGCTCGTGGAGGAAATCCGCGAAGCCGGCGCCCGCACCAAATTCATCATGGACGGAGATGTTGCCGGCGCGATTGCTGCAGTCCGTACCGGCACAGGAGTCGACGCCCTGATGGGCATCGGTGGCACCCCCGAAGGAATCGTCGCTGCCTGCGCCATCAAGTCACTTGGCGGCGTGATCCAGGGCCGGCTGTGGCCCACCAGCGATGACGAGAAGCAGAAGGCCATCGACGCCGGCCATGATCTTGACCGCGTGCTTTCCACGAACGATCTCGTCACCAGCGACAACTGCTACTTTGCCGCGACGGGCATCACCGACGGTGACCTCCTCAAGGGCGTGCGCTACGCCAAGGACAAGGTCCTCACCCAGTCCATCGTGATGCGCTCCAAGTCCGGCACCATCCGCTTCGTAGACGGCGAGCACCAGGCGAGCAAGTGGGAAGGCTACGCCCGCCGCTAGGCGCGCACGCTCTGCCCCTCCGCGAACAGGCAGCTAATGTCCTCCAACCCAACGGTTGCGGTCATTGGCTGCCGTCTCGCGTTAGGGGCCCGGCGTTGAGAGCGGTTCAGCTCCCGGTTCGCGCGGGGACTTTCCTTCGGAGGGCTTTCGCCTTGTCCCGGGCTTTGCGGGCGAGCTGGTAGGCGGAGTAGCGGATTTTCTTGACCGGGAGATCCCACGTGCCGGCGTAGGCAACTTCGTGGCCGCCGAAGGACTTCTTGAAGGCGGTAAAGCCCGCCCACTTGTGGTCAGGTTGGTCCGAGGGGGCCACGCCCCAGAGATCCACGTACTTGAGCCCTTTTTCCTTGGCCTCGGCAATGAGGGTCACCAGCAAGGGGATCCCGGCGCTGAGCTTCCGATGGGTGTCGTCCAGGGCGGCATGGGCGTACGTCCGTGTGTCCGCGGAATCATAGGCCAAGGCAGCTGCGATGGGCCCGCCATGGAGTTCGGCGATGTACAGCGTGGCAGCGCCTGCAGGCATGAGCGAAGCTGCCACCTGCCGCAGGTATTCATCGCTTTGGGGCTTGAAGCCGTTCCGCCTGGCCGTCATGTGGAGGAAGTTAAGAAGCACTCCGATGTCTTCCGGATCCTGCGAACTGCGGAAGGTCACACCCTTTTTGTGGATGTTCCGGTAGAGATTGCGGTTGACCGGCTTCATGGCAGCAAGGATGTCCTTGAAGTCCGGCTCCAGGTCAATAATCCAACTCAGTTCAGGCTGCTGGTTCGTCGGCGCCGGTTCGAGTCCACGACGCCGCAGCAGGGCCTCGGCTTCATCGGAGGGAAGCCCCGCCTTGACGGGCTCGATCCGGACACAGACTGCACCGCACCGCTTGGCCAGCGCCACCAGCGTTGCCAAGGCCTTGTCGAACGACTCCAGAGAATCAGCCACCGGACCGTACGGCGTGTACAGCACCGTCCCGGCCGGATTCTTCTCTTCGATGGCCAGGAAGCTCCAGCCCGGGCCGGACTCCTCATGCACTGCCCTGCCGAGGGAGCGCTGGAAGCCGGCCCACGCAGGGGATTGCAGGAAAGACTCCACGATCACGCCCTCAATGCTGTGGTCACGGCAAAAGCACGGGCAGTTTCCGTCGCCCCGGACACGGGATGGATGTTCACAGGCGCCTCCGCTGCGGGCAGATATGCACTCCCGCCTCGGCCGAGGTGAAGATCTCCCTTGGGGGAGTCGAGCAACACAGAGCCGGAAACCACGATGATCAGGGCCGCCCCGGACTGCGCGACCGGCACGGGCTCGGCCCCTGGTGCAAGCACGACATGCTGTAACTGGAACTCCTTGAACGGCGGGCAGTACAGCTCCTGCCCCAAACCCGACAACTCGGGCGCGAGCATGGGCACCGCAACAGCCGAGAAGTCAATGGTTTTGAGCAGTTCCGGGACGTCAATGAATTTCGGCGTCAGGCCGCCGCGGAGGACGTTGTCTGACGACGCCATGACCTCGATGCCCAACCCGTGCAGGTAAGCGTGGATGTTTCCGGCAGGAAGATACATCGCCTCGCCGGGCCTGAGCGAAATGCGGTTCAGCAACAGAGAAATCAGCACACCAGGATCGCCCGGGTAATGCTCGTTCAGCTCAAGGGCCGTGGTGAGTTCCTTCTCGTAGGGCTTCTGGATCAAGCCCGCCTTTACCGCACCGACAAGGTCCCCGACGGCGTCGGAAACGTCCTGGCCTCCGCTGATCAGGCGCGTAAATGCTGCCCTGAGCCCTTCAGATTCCGGGTTCCCCTTCAAGTCCTCCTTAACGTGGCCTAGAACAGCCGGAACGTCCAACGACAGTTGCTCCATGGAACGCGCAACATGCTCCAGCAAAGCGAGGCTGGAGGGAATCGGACGGAATCCACAAAGTGCCTCGAACCCCGTCACCGCGAAGATCATTTCAGGTTTGTGGTTGTTGTCTTTATAGTTGCGTTCCACAGCATTGCGGTCCACTCCGGCAACTTCCTCCCGGGCAAAACCTTCTCTGGCCTGCTCAAGCGTGGGATGGACCTGCAGGGACAACGGGCTCTCGGCAGCCAGCACCTTCAGGAGGAACGGCAGCCGGGGTCCAAACTCAGCCATGCTTGCAGCGCCGAGGTGGTGCGCGGGGTCGGCGGCGATGAGGGCGTCCAGCCTTTGCATACCTCCGTCGGCCGTCTTCGCGACGGAAGGGGCGCCGGGGTGGGCGCCGAGCCATAGTTCGGCTTCCGGTCCGCCGGACACCGGCCGTCCCAGAAAGCCTGCTATTGCCGTCTTCGAACCCCAAGCGTAAGGGCGGAGGACATTCTCAATTTCGTACAAAACCAGGAATCCCTATCTTTTGCTGCTTCGTATGGCTGCATCGTGTGGCCGGCCTACTGTCGTCGGCGGCCGGGAGGGTTTATAAGGGTGCGCACTGGCCGTTGGTGGCTACGAGCTCACGGATCGACTGTTCGTCGCCGTTGCGTTTGAACTCATTCAGCAGTTCCGCTGTGATCGGTTGCCCGTCGGGCGTTGTGGTCACAGGTGTGAAGTCCGACGGCGCCGGAGCGGGCTGCGTCAGGGGCACCCCAGTGACCGGTCCCGCCGCCATGGGCCAACCGCCGGAGGCGGCCTGCCGGGCCGGAGGGATCATGGCGTCGTCCAGGGCACCAGCCGACGGGGACGCCTGGCTGCCCAGCAGTTGGCGCACTTTGTCGTGGATAATGCCGAAGTCCGGGACAGTGGAGAAGGAGGCATCAAAGTCCGGCGGGCCGATAGTCAGGCGGGCGACGTCCTGCCCCTTGGCCTTCACTGCAAGATCCACAAAGCTCCCCAGCTGGGAAGCCGAGATGTTGGAGTCCACCACCTTGGTTCCGGCCTCGGCGATGTCCTGGAATTTGGACAAGAGGGTAGCCGGGTCCAATTGCTTCAGCATGGCTTGCTGGACACATTGTTGCCGCTGGATGCGTGAATAGTCGTCCACAAATTCCCGCGACCGGCCATACCAGAGCGCGTGGTGACCATCCAGATGCTGTTCACCTGCAGGAATCCACCCCTCCGGCATGCCATGGATCCCGTTCGCCTCGTCCACCATCGGGCCGCTCATGGGAACCCACCCTCCGGCCTTGATCCTGATGCCGCCCATGGCATCGATGAGCTTGGAGAAGCCCTCCATGTCCACGAGGACGTATGCCTGCACCTTGATGCCGAGGGAGCCCGAGACGGCTTCGAGAGTTGCCTGTGCACCTGGGTCGGACACACCGGGATACAGATCCTGGTGTTCATTGGTGACCTCGGTGTTGATGGCGTTGATGAGGCATTCATTGCCGCAGTCATAGCCGTCAGGGTAAATCTGGCGCATCGGCGAGTCTTCGCTGAACTGTGCGTTCTGCAGGTTGCGGGGGATGGAGATAATGGCTGTCTTGCCGGTTTCGGCGTCGACGCTGATCACGGACAGGCTGTCAGGACGTCGTCCGGTGCGGTCCGCACCGGCGTCACCGCCCATCATTAAGAAGTTGTACCTGCCCTCTGAGGGTTCGATGGCGGGCCCTGTTGCATTGAAGATACTGCCGATGGCGTTTCGGCCGACGTTCAGCAGATAGGCAGCATAGCCCAGGGAACCGCTGCTCAGGACCATGGCAAGTACCAACGCAGCGCCGACGACGGGCCGGACGCGGGGCTCAAGAAGGACGGGACGGATCAGCCGGAGGGTATTGATGAACAAAATGGCCCATCCCACCGCCAGTGCAACCAGGAGCAGGATGAGAATCAGGGATGTGACCGGGTTGGTGACGATTCCGATCAACAGCGTCCGGTTCGTGGCTACCAGGACAAGCAGGAGCACAATCAGCGCCCAGGCTGCCAAGGTCACACGCAGGGCACGCCGGCCCAGTCTGCGGTCGCCGGCAACGATCTGCGCGCTGCCGGGCACGAACAATGTCAGCAGGACCAGGACGAAGGCACGCTTGGTCCTGACGGGAGCCGCTGCACTGCCGGGATGACGTACCGGGTCCGTCAGGGCGCCACCTTGCTGCTCATCCCTGTGTAGTTGGGTGTTGGACATCTTGTGCTCCCTAACGGCTGCCCCGGCGAATGACGTTTCCGTCGGAGAACACTTCGCCGGCTTTCTGGCGGAGGGCCTCGCCCTTGCGGGTGGCGACGTTGTTGAGTTCCTGCGCAAATTCCAGCAGCTCGCCGCGGAGACGGAGGGCGAGTTCATCGGTCCCGGAGGCGAGCGTCCGAACAGCGAGCAGCCCTGCATTGCGGGCCCCACCGATGGAGACTGTCGCTACCGGCACTCCGGCCGGCATTTGCACGATGGAGAGCAGGGAATCCATGCCGTCAAGGGTCTTCAGCGGAACAGGGACGCCGATGACAGGCAGGGGCGTCACCGACGCCAACATTCCCGGCAGGTGGGCGGCCCCGCCTGCACCTGCGATGATGACGCGCAAGCCGCGTTCATGGGCGGATTGGCCGTAACGGATCATTTCGAGAGGCATGCGGTGCGCCGACACAACGTCCGCTTCAAAGGGGATTCCAAACTCTGCCAAGGCATCGGCGGCGGCTTCCATGACCGGCCAGTCGGAGTCCGAGCCCATGACCAGGCCCACAATAGGAACGGGCTGTGCGGTGCCGGAAGGAGCCGCAGATTCGCTGGTCATGAGTTCTCCTCGGAAGTTGCAGCTGCTGCCTGGGCAGGACGCCGGCCGTCACGGATGGTGGCGGCGACCGTCGTCGCGCGTTCCCTGAGGGATTCAACATCCGCCGCCGAGGCGCCCACCAGGTTGACATGGCCTATCTTCCTGCCGGGACGCACCGCTTTGGCGTAGCAGTGCACCTTGGCAGCCGGCTCGACGGCGAGGGCCAGGTGATAGGCCGAATATAGGTCCTGGTTCTCTCCGCCCAGGAAGTTTTTCATGACCGCCACTGCGCCAAGGACGTCGGTGGCGCCGAGGGGAAGGTTGAGGACCGCACGGAGGTGCTGTTCGAACTGGCTGGTCACCGATCCGTCCTGGGTCCAGTGGCCGGTGTTATGCGGGCGCATGGCCAGTTCGTTGATCAGGAAACCTGCGCCTACCCCTGGCGTCTCGAACATTTCCACAGCCATGACGCCGGTCACTCCGAGCTCATTGGCGATGCGGACCGCTGCCTCTTCGGCGGCCGCAGCCACATCGAGCGACATGCCCTGGGCTGGGGCGATAACCTCGTCACACACTCCGTCCACCTGCACCGTGTGCACCACAGGCCAGGCCCGGGATTCACCGTCCGGGGTCCGGGCGACGAGGGCCGAGAGTTCCCTGCTGAAATCGACCTTGGCTTCAGCCAGGAGGGGGTTCATGGCGTCGAACCAATCGCCGGCAGCAGCTGCTTCCTCCGGTGTTGCGATAATCCGCACCCCTTTGCCGTCGTAGCCGCCCCGGGGCATTTTCAACACCACGGGCCAGCCGGTTTTGTCACCGAACTCAGTAAGTTCCCCTACATCGTGCACAGCCGCCCACGCCGGATTAGGGAGCTCTAAACGATCGATGGCGGCACGCATGATCAGCTTGTCCTGGGCGTTAACCAAGGCATCGGGTCCGGGTTGAACGTTGACTCCTGCCTCCAGGAGGGCGCGGAGGTGCTCGGTGGGGACGTGCTCGTGATCGAAAGTCATAACGTCAAGGCCGCGGGAGAACTCCAAGAGGGCGTCCAGGTCCTTGTAGTCGCCGACGGGAGCGGTGGGTACCGCCGAGACTGCCGAAACGTCGTCCCCTTCGGCCAGAACGCGGAGTTCGAAACCGAGGGCGGTAGCTGCAGGGGCCATCATGCGCGCTAATTGGCCGCCGCCAACTACGCCGATTACTGGAAAAGTCACATGTGCCAGCCTACAGAACGGGGGGCCGGTTGCGGACTTCCACCCCGCCACGAACGTGTTTTACGCCTCATTCGTCTGCTCCAGGCGCGTAAAAGGAGGATATTCGGAGTAGTCTCCCAGCCTACCGGGCTAAAATGGACTCTCGGCCCAGTGGCCTAATGTTCATTCAGCCATGGAGGGCCATGTTTTACTCAGTTGCAGAGCGTATCCGGGGCCTTGCCTCGCTCTTCTGGCGCGAGGTTGCCAAGTTCGGTGCTGTGGGCGGTGTGGCGTTTGTTATCGACAACGGGCTGACCTACTACCTCATGCACGGTCCGATGATCGACAGCAATGCAAAGGCCCGGCTGGTAGGAGCCACTGTCGCAACCATCTTCTCGTGGATTGCGAACCGCCTCTGGACGTTCCGCCACCGCCGGCAGGACAACGTGACACGCGAGTTCATCATGTTCGCGCTTATCAATGGCATCGGCATCGGGATCTCCACCGGCCTGACGGCTGCGGCGCAGTACGGCCTCAACATCACTGACAAGAACCTCCTCTTCCTGGCAGGAGTCTTTGGCATTCTGGTGGCAACGGTAGTGAGATTCTTTGCTTACCGGTTCCTCGTTTTCAACAAGGAACTCGACGAAGAGCCGGAGTTCTCCCACGATCACGAGCTCATTGAACTGCACCCGCACGCCCACGAGAAGGAAGCAGTCACTGTGCCGGGACAGGATGCCTCGGAAGCGGGTATCCGGAAGGCCGTCAAGGATCCCGACGGGCCAGGAAAAGGTCTCTGAGTACGTCCGTCCACTGAGCTGCTCTGTGAGTTGAGCGCAGTGTCAGCTGCCTTGCACGCGCTCGTTGGCGAGGAGCTTGTCCGTAATCTCCACGTCGGTGTGCACCAGAACGACTGACCCATCCTGCCGCCAGGCTCCCAAGGACTGCATCAGGACCTGCTCCAGCCCCTCGCCCGCCTTCACCAGGAGCCGGGCCCCGTTTTGATGGCTTACGGCGAAGCCGTCGAGCAGGTCAGAGTGACGGTAGGTGGTTCCATCAGCGGATGTGACGGCCGGGTCCGTGGGATCGGGATCGGTATGGGGCATAAAAACGTCCCCGTGGGAGCGGACCTCGGCAGCGTAGTCAACGACGCCCGGTGGCAGGTCACCGGGCCAGCGCATGGCCAATGCCGGCAGAGGAACCGCAACGACGGCGTCGTATGTGGCTGAACCTCGTTGCGCTCCGGGCTCTCCGGTGACAAGAAGGTCCGCTTCGCCGTCGTCCAATACTGTGGTCATCCCGAGCTGCCAGGCAGCCAAGGCCAGAATGACCGATTTCCAGTGCGGCGGCAGGTCAAGCCTGAGGCGGGAGCCGGGGCCGGCATCGAGCTCGTCCTGGAGCAGATTACTGGTTTTAGCCACCCAATTGTCCAGTACCCGGCCCGAAAGCTCCACACGTTCTGAGTCGGGTCCGTACCAGGTAAGCCGCGGTGAGGTGGAATGTCCGGAACGCAGGGCCGTCATCAGTTCAGTCGCCGGGATGCTCATAGCTCCCATCTTGCCACGACCCCTCACGGCGTTGAACCGGGACCCAAGGCGTTGAATCGAGACCTGCTGCGGCTGTATTGGGAGGCTTTCCGGGCCTTTGAACCGGGATGCTGGGAACTTACTGCGTGACCTCCGACACGTTTAACTTAATAACGTTGGTGGTGTTATTTAACCGTGACCGGAACTTCCCCGGGATGTCGGTAAATGCCTCCAAAATAAGTCAGCATGCTGTCAAAATCCTTGATGCTGCGGGGTCCTGGCAAAAAATTCCCGGGCGTGGCGCGGCGCCGAAACGCGCCTGGCGTTGATTATTATCCCGGACGCCGCTTGACGCACCGCTACTTACACACGTGTAATTAGTTATCGAAAGCCCTTGCGCGACTACGTGGCACACAACCGAGTGCCACAGGATGCAGTCAAGGGCGGAAACATCAGGAAGGGACGCCATGGGGCAAGCTGAGCGTATCCAGGAAGATGCCGTCGTCGCCGGTCAGGCAACGGCAAAATACCGTTCAAGGGGGGTACCAAGCGACTGGTACGTGGATCCGGCTGACCCGGATGCCGCGGAACGGTACGACCAAAGCACTAAAGATTCGCTGCAGGATCAGGCCACAGCATTTTTGGCCGCGCACGAGGCACTTCTGGTGGGGACCCAGAAGCAGGACGACGATCCTCTTGACCCGCCTATGGAGCTGCAGACGCTCCATGCGGGAACCACCGCCCAGCCAGTCTGGATCGGCCTACCCTTCGAGCAAGGCTTCGACGACGAAGGCGAACTCGGATGGCAGACCGATGCGTTGTGCGCCCAAACCGATCCGGAAGCGTTCTTTCCTGAAAAGGGCGGATCAACCCGTGACGCTAAAAAGGTCTGCGGAGCATGCAATGTTCGCTCTCAATGCCTGGAATACGCGTTGGCGAACGATGAAAGGTTTGGCATCTGGGGAGGCCTCTCCGAGCGTGAGCGTCGCCGGCTGAGAAAGCGAGCGGTCTGATTCATCAGGACGTACTGGTCACGGCCGTTGTGGTCTCCCACAACGGCGGTGGCTATCTCCCCCGGACCTTGGCTGCGCTGACGCAGCAGACCCGCCCTGTTGATGCCTTTATTGGCGTGGACACCGGTTCCCGTGACAACTCGGCAGCACTCCTGGAAGAAGCCTTCGGGCAGGCGAATGTCGTCTCCTTCAACGGTACAAAAACCGGTATGGGAGGCGCCATCAGGGCCGGCCTGGCTGCTAAGTCGCCGTGGAACCCGGAGAGCCAAACGGCCAACGAATGGATCTGGCTGCTGCACGACGACGCCGCACCCCATCCTGGCGCCCTTGCCGAGCTGTTGTACGCCGTCGAACGTGCGCCCTCGGTGACGGTAGCAGGGTGCAAGCAATTGGATTGGGACGCCGGCCGCCGCCTCATCGACGTCGGGCTTTCCACCAGCCGCTGGGGTGAGCGACTGACACTTATCGAGATTGACGAACTCGATCAGGGCCAGTACGACGGCAGGACAGATACGTTTGCGGTCAATTCGGCCGGCATGCTGGTGCGCCGCGATGTCTGGGAGGACCTTAAGGGCTTCGACCCTGCCCTTCCGGGAACGGGCGACGACGTCGACTTCTGTTGGCGCAACAGACTTGCAGGCCACCGGGTGGTGGTTGTGCCTTCAGCGAAGGTCTTCCATGTGGCCCACCGTCCGCATGCCTTGGGCAATGCCGCGGCGGCGAGAAAGGCCCAGGTCTACCTTCGGCTCAAGCATTCACAATTGTGGAAGGTCCCCGGGCACGCCATCGGTGCATTGCTGGGCAGCCTGTTCAAGTTGGTGTTAAGCATTGCGGTGAAGGATCCCGGTCACGGATTCTCCCAACTGCTTGCCACCCTGGTTTCATTGAGCCGACCGGCTGCCGTACTGCGGGGCCGGCGCGAAGCTGCACGTACCAGGCGTATCCGTCGCTCCGTCATCAAGGGCCTGCAAACGCCCCGCCGCGAGGTATGGTCGCACCGGCGTTCGCTGATGGAAGCGATTGGCTCCCACGATTCCGACGATGCACTCTCCAACGATCCCCTGGACGAGCAGCCAAGCGGAGATTCAACCGATGACTTTGCCGCTCTAACCACCACAAAACGAGGTTGGGTGGGAAACGGCGCGTTGGCCGTGGTCATCCTGGCCGCCGTCGCTTCAGTGACTGGGCTGGTGACCCTGTTCCAGGCTGAAGCCGTTTCCGGTGGAGCCCTCCTCCCTGTCTCGTCAGGCCTTGCCGAGGTCTCGCACCACGCCTCGAGCTGGTGGATAGGACTGGGAGCCGGTATGCCCGGCCACAGTGACCCCTTCGCGTTCCTCCTGTGGGTGCTCAGCGTCCTCGGCGGTGGAAACGGCAATGTGGTTATTACCTGGCTCGTTTTCCTCGCGATGCCGCTTTCCGGCCTGGCGGCCTGGTTTGCGTCCGGGGGATTCACCGCTCGCCGAAGGATCCGCTTCATCGCGGCGCTGCTTTGGGCCGGAGCCCCGGCCGTTCAGGTTGCGCTGAACCAAGGCCGCCTGGGCGCTCTTCTGGCGCACGTAATGCTGCCATTGCTGGTCCTTGCCCTGTTGCGTGCCACGGGCACCGCAATCGGCCGTGGGCCGTTCGGTCTTCCTGCAGAGGGGGAGTCGCGGTTCCGCGAAAATCCGCCCAGCAAGCCCGGAATCAACGGAACTCCCTCCTGGACTGCGGCTGCCGCGGCGGGCCTGGCTTTGGCAGTTGTAACTGCCGCTGCGCCATCACTGCTGTTGCCTTCATGCGCAGTGATAGTCCTGCTGGGCGTCATGTTGCGCGGCCGCGGGAGGACCCTTTGGTGGGCGCTGCTGCCGAGTGCTGTCCTCTTCGTTCCTTTCGGACTTTCTTTGCTGGACCGTCCGCGCGCCCTGTTGGCTGACCCGGGACTGCCCCTTGCATTTGATGCTGCGCCTTTGTGGCAGCAAGTACTGGGACAGCCACTGGAGTTTGACGTTTTTGGCGGACTGTCAGGCCTTCCCGTTTTTTCCGGCTACACCATTCCGTGGGCTCTGCTCCTGGCCATCCTTGTTGGCCTGCCCAGCTTGTTGCTTGCCGTAGCGGCCCTCTTTGTGCGCGGTCCGGGCGCTGCCACAGCCCGAACCCTGTGGGTGGCTGCGCTGATAATGCTCGCGGGAGGCTGGTTGGCTGGCAAGGTTGCAACCGGGGAGTCGACAGGCACCCTCGTGACACCCTTCACTGGCCCGTTTGTTTCTGCCGCTTCCATTGCGTTGCTGGGGGCAGCGGTCATTGGAGCGGAGAGGCTGCTGGCCGTCTCCGAACGAGTGACAGATTTGCGGGGGAGGCGTGTTGCCACCCGTTCGCTGGCCATTCTGACAGCCATCATGCTTCTCGCCGGTCCGCTCGCCGGTCTCACTGCATGGACGGCCCAAAACGTCATGCCCCAGGCCGCCCGTGAGGACGGCCCTGAGCAGGGCCAGCCGCTGGGCACGCCAATGCTGATAGCGGCAACCCAACCACGGATATTGCCTGCGACTGCCATCGACCGCGGTGTGGGGCCGGAACAGACCCGGACTCTCCTGATCAGTACGCAGGAGGACGGCTCCTTTGAGGCCACCCTGATGCGCGGCGCGGGGACCACCCTTGACGACCTATCCACAATCGCGGCCGCCCGTAACATCATGGGGGAGCCTGGGGAGGAAACGGTCAGGGACGACGACGCCGCCACAGCCTCCCTCCGTACAGCCGTTGCCACCATAGTTGCGGCTCAGGGCGTGGATCCCCGTCCTGAGCTGGAGCAGTTGGCCGTCGGCTTTGTGGTTCTCCGTGCCGCCGACACGGCCGCGCAGCTCACGGCCAGCAGAATGGATGCCGTTCCTGGTCTTGTCACTGTAGGCCAGACGGACGTCGGCTGGCTGTGGCGGATCAGTCCGCTGAACCAGCCAGTCATCGATGCCGCCGACATCGCCCACCGGGTGCGCATTGTTGACGGAAAGGGCACAACCGTCGCCATGGTTCCCTCCGGTCTCGAGTCCGTCGACGTTCCGGTATCCCCGGGCGAGGAAGGGCGATTGGTTGTCCTGGCGGAGCGAGCCGATGCCGGTTGGAGTGCGTGGCTGGATGGACGACGCCTGACGTCAACTACCTCCGACTGGGCGCAGGCTTTTACACTGCCGCCGCAAGGGGGGCAATTGACCATCCGCTATGAGAATCCGTGGGCATTCCCTTCCGGGCTGGCCCAGGCGATCGTGATCGGACTGACCATCATTCTTGCCATTCCCGTACCCGCCCGCAGGCTGAACTTCGGCCTTTCACGGGACGAGGGCTCGCTGCGTAAGGAACACCAGAATGCATAAGGATGACGACGACGGCGTGCCGCCCCAGGAATCCCCGGGGCTTCCGCCCCTGCCGCCCAAGCCGGACGGTGCACCACGCAGCGGGCCGGACGCTGATCTGCCGCCCAATCCGGACGGTGCACCACGCAGCGGGCCGGACGCTGATCTGCCGCCCAAGCCGGACGGTGCACCAGGGGCCAAACCGGGGCGGCACAGCAGGGCCGTGCCGTCTGCGAAAGCACCTGGGAAATCGCCCCGCAAGCCCCGCAAGCCCGGCAAGCCCGCGAAGAAGGCACCTCGAGTGGACAGGGACAGCAAAGGATCCCGGCTGAGGGGCTATGGAAGTACGGTGAAACGTGTCCTGTCAGCTGTAGGCGTCCTGGCATGTGCTGCCGGCCTGGTGACTGCGGCGTCCTTCCTTCCTTCCGCCTCAGGGAGCAGGCACATTGACGCGCCGCTCACGGCGGTACCGGCAGGAAGCAAGGTGGAAATCTGTCCGGGACCCGCCCGGCTCCTTGAAGGGACACCGGTAGGAACAGATCCCCAGTTCAGCCCGGAATCCGGTACTGCCAACAGTCAGGTTGACGCTGCCGTTTTGAGCACCAGCGCAGGGAAAGTTCCGGAAAGCCGGTTGGCAGCCCTCGACGGAAAAACTCTGACTGAGGTGTCGAAAGATGCGGAGGCCGCTCTGGCGAAAACGGGTGCTGCTGCCCTCGCGGCCGGTGTTGTGTCCCGGCGGGACGTCGATGCGGTCACTGTGTTGAGCGCCGATGCGCTCAACAACCAGCAGGCGACCGCCAGCGCAGTCATGAGCTACACAGCTACGGACGGAGACCTTCGAGGGTCCGCGGCTGCGGCCTGCCAGGAACCTGCCAACGATTTGTGGCTGGTGGGGGCAAATACGTCGGTGGGCAGGACAGCGGTCCTGAACCTGAGCAATGCTTCCAGCACTCCGGCAACCGTGAGCCTGGATCTGTTTGGCAAGGCAGGGCAAATCCAGGCTCCTGGAAGCCGGGGTCTGCTGGTTCCCCCGGGTAGCACCCGCGCCATCGTCCTTGCAGGACTTGCCGCTGAACAGGACAGGCTCGGCGTCCATGTCCGAAGCGTGGGCGGTCCTGTCACCGCCGTAATCCAACAAAGCGTCCTCCGTGGATTGACCCCAGGCGGTGTGGACTTCATAGCGCCAGGAGCGCCCCCGTCAGCCCGGCAGGTGGTGTCCGGCGTGTCCATTCAGGACCCCGCCGACATTAAATCCCAGACGTCAAAGAGCGGCTATGCGGATGCCGGACCTGCGCTTCAATTGGCTGTTCCCGGACCCGTGGACGCCGTGGTGGAGGTCAAGCTCTTTGGCCGTGACGGCCAAAAAGCCCTTCCCAACGGAGGTGTGGTCACCGCGAAGGCCGGCTCAGTAACGGAGGTTTCCCTCGCCGGGGTTCCGGCCGGCCAGTACACGGTGTCAGCCACCTCTGATGTCACCTTTGCCGCTGCCGCACGGGTAACCCGCGGGACCAGATCGGGTGGAGCGTCCGACGTCGCATGGTCACCGTCTTCAGCCAGGCTTGGCAGCGAGCATGTGGTGCCGGTCCCTCGCACGGGGGAGCGGATTCTTGTGTTCGGAGCGCCAGAGGACCGGGCAAAGATCACATACACGCCCATCACCGAGGACGGAAAGATCCGTAAAGCGGGCACCGCAGACATTGCAGGGGGCACGACGGCGAGTATCAAGGTTCCCGACAAAGTGGACGGGGCCGCGGTGCTGGGTTACGTCATCTCCGCTTCCGGTGACCCTGCTTACGGCGCCGTCCTGCTGGGGCAGGATGAAGGTACTGACGTCTCCGTGGTCGCTTTTGCCCCCGGTGCAGCCGGCCAGGAAGAAGTTCCGGTAACCCTGGGTTACTAGTGCTGAACTGCCTCCTGACACCGCATTATTGGCTGCTGGCGTTCGCCATCACCTGCCGGTGTATAGACCTGGAGGCTCAGTACCGCCGCCGATAAACGGGGTCCAATGTCTCGGGCGCCACGCCAAGCATTTCTGCCGTATGCTCCACCACCACGTCGTGAACAAGATCCTGCAGCTCTTCCCTGCTGGTGCAGGCCTGCTCCACAACCCGACGGTAAACAGTGATAACGGGGCCTTCATCCTCTGTGGCGGGTTCGTAGGAGCCCATGGGCGCGGGAGCAGAATCGGCCACAAGTTGTTCGAGCCCTGGCGGGATTTCATCCACTGCAAAGCGGACGCCGTCGAGCGGCTTTCCCCAGATATCATGCAGTCGCTGGGCTGAATCGAGGACCAGCTCATCAAAGCGTTCGGAGCGGGTGCGGTAACCGGGCAGTGTCGGAAGCATCAGTTCCCCGCGGAGGCCGCGCCCGTGCCGGTTCCGGTGCCGCTGCCGGAAGCCCTTGCTGCCGACGGTTTTGCCCCTTGGGTTGGTGGCGCTGGAATCCTGAAGGCTGGCGTCCTGAGGGCTGGCGGCCTGGTCAGCCAACCGGACCGTAAAAGCCGGATCGTGGTTCGATGACTGCATACACTGACTGTAAACCCGCGGAATGAAATTCGCGACAAAAACGTCACAGTCACGGCCACTGGATTTATCAGGCGGAACGGCCGGCACGGCACGGTGGCAGCCGCGGCGTCGCAATGCAGGGAGCTGGGCTGAAGGGGGAGTAGTCTGTGATGTCGTGGGTGCAATTCGTCAATGTTCAAGATCAGCCTGCCGCCAGTCCGCGGTGGCTACTTTGACGTACGTCTATGCAGACTCAACGGCCGTCCTGGGTCCTTTGGCCACGTACGCTGAGCCGCATTGTTACGACCTTTGCGAGCAGCACGCCGGATCCTTGACCGTTCCGCGCGGCTGGGAAGTACTGAGACTGGCAATGCCCACCCATCCACCCCAACCAGGTCCGGATGACCTCTTGGCGCTGGCACATGCTGTCCGGGAGGCGGCTTCCCGCCCTTCGGAAAAGGAAACGACGCCCGGCCACCGTTCATCCCCAGGCCTCCTTGAAGCTCCCGCTCCCCCAGAGGGTACCCGCCGGGGACATTTGCGAATCCTCCGCGAACCGTCCTGAGGGCAACTGGCGGTACGCTTGAAGCTGCAAATCCGTCAGCTAACTGCGCCCCGCTGCGGCGCCCGCCAGGAGCATCCACCATGCCAAAGATCAGTGCTGAACTGCTGTCTGTCCTGCGTTGCCCCGTCACGGGATCCTCACTCGTACAAGAAGGCGATGAACTCGTATCGACGATGCCAGGGGAAACCGGCGAAATGCTCCGCTATCCCATCGAGGATGGCATCCCGTTGCTCTTGCCGCCCGAACTTCTGCCAGCGGCGACTGCAGCACCGTCGGACCAGCATGACGCCGTCCTTCACACGGCGACTGGGCGCCCGGACGAGCACTAACAGAGCGCCGTGCCTCCTGGCCCCGCCCGGCCACCAACTTTTCCAGTACGTCTCTCCGGCTTTACCAAAGGATCCACATGACTCTCGACTACAAAGTTGCTGATATTTCCCTCGCTGAGGCAGGGCGGCACCAAATACGCCTGGCGGAGCATGAAATGCCCGGGCTCATGTCCCTGCGCGCAGAATTCGGCCCCACTCAGCCCCTCAAGGGCGCCAGGATCGCCGGATCGCTGCACATGACGGTCCAGACCGCCGTTCTGATCGAAACACTGACGGCGCTGGGTGCCGAGGTCCGCTGGGCCTCCTGCAACATCTTCTCCACACAGGACGAAGCGGCAGCGGCTGTAGTCGTAGGCAAGGGGACCGAAGATGATCCCCAAGGCGTCCCTGTATTCGCCTGGAAGGGCGAAACCCTCGAGGAGTACTGGTGGACCGCCGAGCAGATCCTCACCTGGCCGGGCGCAGACACTGATCCGGAGCTGGGACCGAACATGATTCTCGACGACGGCGGTGACGCTACGCTGCTGGTTCACCGCGGTGTGGAGTTTGAGGCTGCCGGAGCAGTCCCGTCGGCTGGCGCGGACGATCCTGAGGAATACGCAATTGTCCTGGACCTGCTCAAGAGGACCCTCACCGAGGATCCGCAGAAGTGGACCAGGATGGCTGCCCGGATCCATGGCGTCAGCGAAGAGACCACCACCGGGGTCCACCGCCTGTACCAGTTGGCGGAGCAAGGAAAGCTGCTGTTCCCGGCCATTAACGTCAATGATTCGGTCACCAAGAGCAAGTTCGATAACAAGTACGGGATCCGCCACTCACTGCCGGACGGACTCAACCGGGCAACGGATGTCCTCATAGGCGGCAAAGTCGCCGTCGTCTGCGGTTATGGGGACGTCGGCAAGGGGGCGGCGGAAGCCCTGCGCGGCCAGGGTGCCCGTGTCATTGTCACCGAGATCGATCCCATCTGCGCCCTTCAGGCGGCAATGGACGGATACCAGGTGGCCAAGCTCGAATCTGTGTTGGCACAGGGTGACATCTTCATTACCACCACGGGTAACAAGGACGTCATCATGGCCGAGCACATGGCGGGCATGAAGAACAAGGCCATTGTGGGGAACATCGGCCATTTCGACAACGAAATCGATATGGCCGGACTGGCCCGGATACCAGGCATCCGCAAAGTGGAAATCAAGCCCCAGGTGCACGAGTGGGTCTTCGCTGATGACTCCTCAGGGGAAGAGAATGGCCGGTCGATCATTGTCTTGTCCGAAGGCAGGCTCCTGAATCTGGGCAACGCCACTGGCCACCCGTCCTTTGTGATGAGCAACTCGTTCGCGAACCAGACCATCGCTCAGATCGAGCTCTTCACGAAGAAGGATCAGCCCGAGGGGCAGCGGGAATACGAGAACCGGGTGTACGTCCTCCCCAAGATCCTTGACGAAAAAGTGGCCCGGCTCCACCTTGGTGCCTTGGGAGTTGAACTGACCGAGCTCTCGAAGGACCAGGCTGAGTACCTGGACATCGACGCTGCCGGTCCGTACAAGCCTGAGCACTACCGCTACTGATCCCGATTCCAGCAATGGCCCCGGACCGATCCGGGGCCATTGCGGTTTAGGCGCAACGCTGGTGCCGGTTTCCCGTTTTGGTCTTGGGCAGTTTGGACGTGGGATAAAATTGGTTCGTCGGCAGTGCACGCTGGACAGATGAGACGGGGGCTGACCATGGGCCTGTCGGGGGACACGGAGAATTTGGCATGACTGAGATCAGCAACCGGAAGACCGGGAAAATCATTGCCGTTGTGGCGATGTGTGCGGCTGTGGCCGCGGGCGGAATAGGAGTCGCAACGGCTCCCAGCTGGGCCGGCCAGGCTATCGCCTCCGAATCCGCCAGCCCCGTCCGCAACACCCCGGGCCTTGCCGCGCCTGTCGTGAAGGCCGTTGAGCTGGGCGTCACTCCCACCGACGGCGCGCAAAGCGTCAATCCTGCTGCGGCCCCGTCCGTGAAAGCCATCAACGGGCAGGTAAAGGATGTAGTCCTGGTCCCCGCCGAGGGCGGGACGCCTCTTGAAGGTTCAGTGAGCGCGGACGGCACCACCTGGACGGCCGTTGACCCCCTTACCTTCAATACTGCCTACAACTACAGTTTCACGATTGTTGATGAGGCCGGCCGTGAGACCAAAAAGACCCAGACGTTCGCCACGGTAGCGAAGGCGAATGAAGCTGACGCAGCCGTCTATCCGGAGAACGGCGCCACCGTGGGTTCAGGCCAGCCCATCGAAATCGTGTTCAGCGAACCTGTCATCAACAAAGAAGCCATGGAAAAGGCAGTCACCGTAAAGGCCTCCTCCGGGCAGGCCGTTGCCTGGCACTGGTACTCGGACCAGCGCGTCCGCATCCGGCCGGAAACCTTCTGGGCCTCGAACAGCAAGGTCTCTGTGGACATGAAGCTGTTCGGTGTGGATTTCGGGAACGGAATGATCGGCAACTTTAACTCCACGGTTTCCTTCACTACAGGGCCACAGCGCCTCGCCGTCGTGGATGACATCACCAAAACCATGAAGGTCTATTTTGACGGGCAGCTGGTCAAAACGGCTCCCGTGACCCTTGGCGATCCCGAGTGGCTTTCGCCCACCGGATTTGCCGTCATCATGGAGCAGGAGCGCCACTCAAAGTTCAACGCGGGCAGCATCGGGCTGAAGCCCGGCGACAAGGGCTACTACCCGCCGCTAACCGTGGAGTACGCCAACCGGCTGACATCCTCCGGCGTCTATGTCCATCAGGCTCTTGAGTCTGCCTGGGGAGCTGTCGGGAGATACAACGTGTCCCACGGCTGCGTGGGTCTCCTTCCCGAGGACGCTGCCTGGTTCTTCAACAACATGAAGACCGGCGATGTTGTGCAGACCCTCAACACCGGAGCGCCGGCAGTGGAACCGCTTGAAGGCTATGGCGACTGGAACATCCCTTGGGCGCAGTACGCCAAGCGCTGACTGGCGCTCCCTGAGGCGATAACTGACCTGCCTCGGTGAACCGCCGGCTCGTACGATTTCCGCAAACCCATCGGCGGCCACCTGCGGGGTCCAGCCTAGCTGCTGTCCCGCCCGTAGGGCAGGCGGTGAAGCCGTTCTCCGATCCTGTTACTGCGTTCCCGGGCCTTGACCAGGCGGTTCATCTCCCGCTCCCGGCGCTCGGCAAGGACTGCAGCGAGGTAGTCCTCCGGATATGTTCCCGGGGGAGGGGCCGGCGCCACATGCTCTGCAATTTCCGTTGCAAGGGAGGCAGCCATGCCAATGCGTGAGGCCGGCGCCATTCTTCCGGCCTGCCGCATAAACTGGGCTGCCCGACGAGCTGAGCCATCGGGAATCCGGCCAATATCAGCCAAAGCCACCCAAGACTTCAGATGAGGCGGAACGAACAAGGGCAGGGCCGGCTCGGCGGGTACTCTTCGACGCAATGAGTAAGTACCGGCAAGGATGTCACCGAGGCGTTTGGATTTCTCGTTGAACAGAGCGACGGCGATGGCCAGGCCACCAAACGTCAGGTAGATCTCGATGAATCCGGTCAATCCCCGGATGACGGCGTGCCGGAAGCGGATGGCTCCGCCGTCGTCGCGCACGATCCTTAGTCCAGCCGCCAGCTTACCCAGCGACAGTCCGCGCGTCACCGTCTCAATGGCCACCGGGACCATCACAAAGCAAAACACAACGCTGACCAGAACGACAGTCCGCATAGCAGCTTCGTCGATTTCGCTCCAGAGGGAGGAGATCAGGATGAGGATCAGAATGAACAACACTACGTTGACCAGAACGTCGAGCAGCAAGCCCAAGGAGCGAGCCGCGAAGGACGCCGGACGCAACTCCAGGACGACTGCCTCGCCCGTGATGATTGAACTCAAAGCCGGGCCCCATCCCTATTAGCAAATCCTGACTCAGCAAAGATCCTGATGTTGACAGTCTATTGCGCAGGCTAGGGTGGTCCCGTGGACATTGATGCGTTTTCTGCGGTCAACAGTGACAAGTGGTCAAGACTTCATGACCTCGCGTACAAACGCAGTCTGACCGGCCAGGAGGCGGACGAACTTCTGCGCCTCTATCAGGTGACGTCGTCGCATCTTTCCCTGCTCCGCTCGGTAGCTCCGGAAAGCGGGCTGTCCGCCACCCTCTCCGCGACCCTCGCCCAGGCACGCACCAGGTTTACCGGTGCTCGGTCGAACTTTATGGACGACGTCGCGAACTTCTTTGTGATTGCACTCCCTGCAGCCTTCTACCGTCTCCGCTGGTTGACCCTCTGGTGCGGAATCGCCTTCTGTGTGGTCGCTGCAGCCTACGCCTGGTGGATCGGCTCCTCGCCCGAAGCCCTCCGGGCCGCTTTTGGCAGCGACGAGAGGGTGAGGCAGTACGTGGAGGAGGACTTCATCAACTACTACTCCGAGAACCCTGCAGCCTCCTTTGCGGGTGCCGTATGGACCAACAACGCCTGGATCTGCGCCCAGGCGGTGGCGCTCGGTATTACGGGCTTCTGGGTGCCGATGATTCTCTTCGCGAATGCCCAGGGCGTCGGAGTTGCTGCCGGCGTTTTTGCCTCCGTAGGAAAGCCGGACGTGTTTTTCAGCTACATTCTTCCGCACGGAATGATGGAACTAACGGCGGTCTTCATAGCTGCAGCAGCGGGTCTCAAAATCTTCTGGGCCTGGATCGTCCCCGGTCCCCGCACGCGGAGCCAGGCGGTAGCCAGGGAAGGCCGCTCGTTGATCACGGTGGCCCTGGGGCTTGTCCTGGTCCTGTTTATTTCCGGAATCGTGGAGGGCTTTGTGACGCCCAGTTTCTTGCCTGTGTGGGCAAAACTGGGAATCGGTGCTGCAGTACTGGCCGGCTACTGGCTGTACACCCTTCTGCTGGGGAAGAGGGCTTACCAGTCAGGCGCACGCGGGGATCTCAATGATCAGGATGCCGGCTACTCCGAAATCACCGCTTGATCCTTTTGGGCGCGTGGCCTGCAGCAGGGCGCAATCGCCGCCGCCGGCGTAATCGTTGCCGGAGCGTAATGGTCCCCGAAGGGGTGGCATCTCGCCGGGCGGAAGCCCCTAACGGTAGGCTCGTCAGGAGATAAGTAGCGTTGCCGATTCCCCCGACAGGTAACGCGGAGCCCTATGGAAGCGATGCAGCAGTGACTGAAAAGACACCCACCCCTCCTAACCGCCAGGATCACCATCTTGACTCCTCAGCGGATTCCGACGAGCCCGCGTTCGACTGGATGAAGCCGGCAACGCCAGCTCAGGCAACTCCAGCTCAGGCAACTCCAGCTCAGGCATCTCCAGCTCAGGCAACGCCAGCAAGCGCAGATCCGGCACAGGCTGCTGGCGGTAGTGGAGCCATTAGCGCACCCAAGACCGGTGACCCCGTAACGGACGGATTCCCCCAAGCGGGCAGCAGGGCCGATCGTAAGGCAGCCGAGTCTGCTGCCGAGCCTGTGGCACCAGGCAAGGGCAGCGCGGCTGCCAACGGTGTGGCGACCGCCAACGGTGCGGCATCCGGCAAGGGCAGTGCCCCAAGCAGGGCAGGGTCGCACTTCCGGGAGCCCCTGCCCACCTCCGCGCTGCAAGTCCGTCCTCCCGAGGAAGAAGTACAGCGCAGGAATGCGGAGCGGGAACAGGCGGCGAAGTCCAAGCCCGTGTTGCCCCGCGTCATGCAGGTGGCACTGGCGGTTTTCTACCCTGTCATTCTCCTGGTCCTGGCGGTCCGGGCTGTCACCAGCCCTTTGTTCCTGTGGGTGGAGTACAACAGGCCCGGGTTTCCGGGTGACGGCTATGGCTTCAGCACTGATGACCGGATGACGTACGGTTCCTACACAGTGGACTACCTCGGGAACTGGGCCGGTCCCAGGTATCTCGGCGAACTGGTAAGCCGCAGCGGGGACCAGCTGTTCAAAGACGGCGAGGTCAGCCACATGGCCGACGTCAAACTCGTGATCCTGTCAGCTTTCGGCGCCGGGATTCTGCTGACGCTGCTTAGCATCATCGCCATCATCTACCTTCGCCGCCGCAGCACCGGGGGAGTTCGCCGCGGATTGTTTGCCGGGTCGATTCTCACCCTGGTGATCATCATCGGTCTCGGCGTGCTGGCGTTTCTGGGCTGGGAACAGTTCTTCACCGAGTTCCACCGGATATTCTTCGCCAGCGGATCCTGGACTTTCGCGCTGGAAGACACCCTTATCCGCTTGTTCCCCGGCCAGTTCTGGATAGATGCCGGGATCGTCATCGCGGCCCTGGTCCTGCTGACAGCCATCATCACCTTGATCCTGACCTGGCCAACACGCAAGCGCCGCGGACTGGTGTCGGAAGATAAGCCCGCTGTAAACGGAGTGGATGACTCGGCAGGCGCGACGGAGTCCAAGGCCTCAGTAAAAGGCTCCTCGGTGGTCTCCTAGATCCAGGACGGCATCCACATCCGGAACCGCCATTGCTGGTAGGAAATGACCTCGGCGGTCCACACCGGATAGAAGAAGGCGGACAAAAGCACGGCACAGACCAGGAACAGCGCCACGAAGTAGAGACCGGACGTCCTCCTGAGCAGGCTGTCCGTGCGCTTGCCGAGCATCAGGCCCAGGCAATAGACCAAGGCCAGAACCAGGAACGGCTCGAAGGACACGGCGTAGAAAAAGAAGGTGGTGCGCTCCGGGTAGAGGAACCAGGGAAGATAACCGGCGGTAACGCCGGCAAGGATGCCTCCTGCCCTCCAGTCCCGTCTGCCCACCCACCAGAAAAGCAGAATCACGACGGCGATCGCCGCACTCCACCAGATCAGCGGATTGCCCACGGAGAGTATGGCAGACGTGCAATTCGGCCCATCACAGCCGGGCGTTCCGGCTTTGGGTGACTCGTAAAAGAACGAAGTGGGCCGTCCCATGACCAGCCATGTCCAGGGACTGGCCTCATACGGATGATCCGAGCTCAGTCCTTGATGAAATTTGTAGGCTTCAAGGTGGTAGTGGGCCAATGACCGGGCCCACCCGGGGAGCAAGCCCCACTCGCTTGAAGGATGGGTGTCCGCCCACCGTCGGTAGTAGGCGTCTTTGGAAAGCAGCCAGCCCGTCCACGTCCCCAGATACACCACGGCCGCCACAGGGACGATTCCGAGGAAGGCAGGGATGCCGTCCTTGATCATCCCGCCGCTGATCCAGCCGCGGATTCCGGCGATGCGTCTGGCATTGAGGTCCCAGAAGACCGTCAACAGGCCAAAGGCTGCAACGAAGAAGAGGCCCGACCACTTGGTGCCCACGGCCAGCCCCAGGCACACGCCGGCAGCCACCCGCCACCAGCGGACGCCCAGCCAGGGACCGGACAAGAGATCGAGTGTGGATGGCCTGCCGTCTTTGGAGGCTGCCGCCTGCCTTCCTAGCCGTACCGCCAGCCGCCGTCGGCCGTCGTCGCGGTCCATCAGCAGGGCGCCGAAAGCGGCAAGGATCCAGAACATCAGGAAAATATCCAGCAGTGAGGTCCTGGACATGACGAGGTGGTGTCCGTCGACCGCGAGGAGGATTCCCGCCACGGCGCCCAATGTCAGGGAACGGAACAGCTTCTGCGCAATCAGGGCGATCAGGAACACCGAGAGAGTTCCCGCGAGAGCGGCCCCGAACCGCCAGCCGAAGGGGTTATCCGGGCCGAAAAGCCACATTCCTGCTGCAATCATCCATTTACCGACCGGCGGATGGACCACATATTCGGGGGTCTCCAGCAGCACTCCCGGGTTCCCGGCGTTGAACGAATCGTTGGCTTTGTCCGGCCAGCTCCGTTCATAGCCACTGATCAGGTACGAATAACCGTCTTTCACATAGTAGGTCTCATCGAAGACCAGGCTCCGGGGAGATTCCAGGCGGACGAACCTCAGGACCCCGGCAACGGCTGCTGTCAGGGCCGGGATCAGCCAGTACCAGAGGCGGAGCGACGGCGGGTAGTCCCGCCAGCTGCGGATCTCCCCAATCAGCCGTTGCCTCAAGGCATGAGGAGTAAAGGCTTCCGAGGGCCGGGCGATCCAATGGTGACCTTCCAGGTTGCGGCCGCCGCCAGGGGGAGTCGTGGCTGTTGGAGCCGCGGGTTCGGCCTCGACGGGCTGCTGCAGGGAGGTCTGAGTCACGTGCCCCATGCTACCTTTTACGGCTGTACTCCTTGGCGGCAGTAGGCTGGTTGATGTGGATCCTCAACTCAGCAATTCTCCCCTCAGCCCTGCGCCAACGGATGCATCTGACGCAGCCAATGAACCGGGCAGCGAAGCCGGGGGCGTGGGCCGAATCGTACTGGCGGCCACGCCTATCGGAAACGTGGGCGACGCATCCTCGAGGCTGATAGAGCTGTTGGGTACGGCTGACGTCGTCGCCGCTGAGGACACCAGGCGCCTGCACCGTCTCGTCCAGAGTCTGAACATCACCGTCGCCGGCAGGATCATCAGCTACCACGAGCACAATGAAGCCATAAAGACCGGAGAGCTTCTTGAGCATGTGAAGGCGGGCAAGACCCTGGTGATGGTTACAGATGCCGGCATGCCGTCCGTCTCAGATCCTGGCTTCCGCCTGGTGGAGGGAGCGGTTGCCGCAGGGCTCACCGTGACGGCTGTTCCGGGCCCGTCCGCAGTGTTGACTGCGCTGGCCCTGTCCGGGTTGCCTACGGACAGGTTCTGCTTCGAAGGCTTTCTGCCCCGCAAGTCGGGGGAGCGTGCGTCCCGGCTCGCTGAGCTCGATCAGGAACGCCGGACCATGGTCTTCTTCGAGGCACCGCACCGGCTTGAGCCAATGCTGCGTGCCCTGCATGAACGGTTTGGTGCTGAACGGCAGGCGGCCGTCTGCCGTGAACTCACCAAGACGTACGAGGAAGTGATACGCGGGACCCTGCGCGAGTTGCTGGAGTGGGCCGAGACCCAGGAAGTCCGGGGAGAAATAGCTGTGGTGGTGGGCGGGGCGCCGGAAAAAGCACCCGGACAGCCTGAAGACCATGTTGCCGCAGTCAACGAACTGATCTCCCAAGGCATCCGCCTCAAGGAAGCAGTGGCAGCTGTAGCTGAGGACGTCAGGGTCAGTAAACGTGAGCTGTATTCGGCCGTGTTGGCTGCCCGCTGACTGCTGTGCAGGTGCACAGCAGTAGCCGCTTCGCACAGTGCGCAATTTCGTAGACACCCCCGAGAACCGGGCAGTACGGTGGCAGTAATCCAGCTTCTGGCTGAACCCATACCCAACTGCTGACGAGGGAGTCATCGTGACTGTCACTGCACACCACACTGTAACCGCGGAGCGTGAGCGCGAGTTGCTGTCCTCTGTTCCTACTGGACTTTTGATCAATGGCGAGTGGCGTCGGGCTGCGTCCGGGAAGACGTTCGACGTCGAGGATCCCTCCACCGGGAACACCCTGGTCAGCATCGCCGACGCCGGACCAGAGGATGGCGCGGCAGCACTTGATGCCGCCGCTGCTGCCCAGGAATCCTGGGCCAAGGTTCCTGCCCGCGAGCGCGGGGAAATTCTGCGTCGCGCGTTCGAGCTTGTGACGGAACGCGCCGATGACTTTGCCCTGTTGATGACCCTCGAGATGGGCAAGCCCCTGGCCGAAGCCCGCGGCGAGGTCACCTACGGTGCAGAATTCCTGCGCTGGTTCTCTGAGGAAGCAGTCCGGGCTTTCGGACGCTATTCAGTCTCCCCTGATGGAAAGTCCCGGCTCCTGGTCCAGAAGAAGCCGGTAGGGCCGTGCCTGCTGATCACGCCGTGGAACTTTCCGCTGGCCATGGCTACCCGAAAGATCGCCCCGGCGGTCGCTGCCGGCTGCACGATGGTGCTCAAATCGGCGAACCTCACCCCGCTCACCTCCCAGCTCTTCGCAGCCGTCATGATGGAGGCAGGGCTGCCGGCAGGCGTCCTGAACGTCATCCCCACCTCGACGGCGGGAGCCACCACAGGCCCCCTGATCAAGGACTCCCGCCTCAGGAAGCTCTCCTTCACCGGCTCCACTGAGGTTGGCCGCCGTCTGCTTTCGGACGCATCGGAGACCGTCCTCAGGACGTCCATGGAGCTCGGTGGGAACGCACCCTTTGTGGTGTTCGGGGATGCCGACGTCGACGCAGCAGTGGCAGGGGCAATGCTCGCCAAGCTGCGGAACATGGGCGAGGCTTGCACTGCTGCCAACCGTTTCATTGTGCACGAGTCAGTGGCTGATGAATTCGCGGAAAAGTTTGCGGCAAAAATGGCCGGAATGACCACAGCGCGTGGAACCGAAGAAAACTCGAAGGTCGGCCCCCTCATCGACGCCAAGAGCAGGGACAAGGTGCACGAACTTGTGTCCGACGCTGTTGCTGCCGGAGCCGTTACCGTAACGGGCGGCGCCCCGGTGGATGGCCCCGGCTACTTCTACCAGCCCACCATCCTAAAGGGCGTCACGGAGGGCACCCGGATCCTGTCTGAAGAAATCTTCGGACCGGTAGCCCCGATCATCACGTTCGACTCCGAAGATGAAGCCGTCCGTCTTGCCAACAACACCGAATACGGGCTGGTGGCCTACGTATACACGAGGGACCTCAACCGCGGTATTCGGATGGGAGAACGCCTCGAGACGGGAATGCTGGGCCTGAACGCCGGCGTCGTCTCCAATGCCGCAGCTCCCTTTGGCGGCGTGAAGCAGTCCGGTCTCGGGCGGGAAGGCGGTCTCGAAGGCATCGAGGAGTACCTCTACACGCAGTACATCGGCATTGCTGATCCCTACGCGGGATAGCCTCTTCCGCTCCGGCTTCCAGTATCAGGCGTTCCAGCCAGCCTTCCCTGGCTAGCCTTCCCTGAGCCGGCGCAGGTCGTCGCGCGTCCTTACCAATGTTCGTGCGGCGGCCCGCCGCCAGGAGGCAACGTTCCGGGAGACTGCACGGAATGGCGTGCCGAGGGTGGACAGCCAGCGGTCCATCACGGCAGGCGGGAGCCACGATGCCCGGAACCTCACCAGCCGCCGCGCATTAGCCCGCAGGGCAGCGATGATCAGGTCTATCCGGGCGGCAGCTATTGCCGCAGGAGTTCCACCGGGCCGGGACTCGCCGGGTGCAGCTTGTGACCGCAGGGGCCGCCCATACTCCCGGCGCTCAAAATCCTGCACCAGCGAATCAACGGCCCGATGGGCTGCACCGTCCCTGCCGTCTTCCTCGCCCAGCGCTCCTGATCGGCGTAGGCGGGCGGAGAAATGGCGGGGAGTCTCACTGGGCCGCGGCGGTACACCGTAGTCAATGGCCAAATCGCGGAGCTCGGCCCAGGACTGCAGTGCAGCGTCGTCGCTGGCCGCAGGGCCTGGCCTTAGCCGGCGGGAGCGCAGCCCCGTGCGGATCAGCCGCGGCGAAGCCAGGAGCAAGCCGAGCAGCAGGACGCCCAAGGCACCATAGAGAAACGGCAGCAGTTGGAAGCCGGCAGTCCCAGCGGCCCCGCCGCTGGGAAGAGGCACCGGTGCGGTGCTGGGAAGCGGTGCGGCGCTGGCAGCGCCTGACGGGATCAGGTCGTCATTGTTTTGGTTCGTACTGGCCCCGCCGGAGATGCTTGTCTCCGAGGCGTAAGCCGGAACCACTCCGCGTGAGGGTGTCGGTTCGAACGGAACCCAGCCCAGGCCTTCGAAGTACAGCTCTGGCCACGCATGCGCATCCCGGGCGTCCACCTCATACTCAGGCACGGCGCCCTGCCCTGCCAGCGAAACTGTCTGCCCGGTTGGCCTGCCCGGGGCATAACCCACGGCGATACGGCTGGGGATACCCTCAAGCCGGGCCATGACAGCCATCGCGGACGCGTAGTGGATGCAGTAGCCGCTCTTTTGGGCGAGGAAATCGGCCAGGACGGACAGCCCGTTGCCGTCATAGCCACCTTGGACAGGCGATTCCAGCGAATAGGTGAACTCTGATGAACGAAGGTATCTCTGGATTGCCAGGGCCTTGGAATACGATGTGTTGCTTTCCCGGGTAATTGTGTCGGCCGTGGTCCGGACGATGTCCGGGACCCCTGCCGGCGGGCGGATGAAATCGTCTGAAATCCCCCGTACAGGAGCGGACGACCTGGCCAGCCGGTCTGCTGTCAAGGTGGGCATGCTGGAGACCACCACGTACTGCTGGCCCCGGGAATTGGTGTCAACGCCCTTGATGCTCAGTGTGGAAGGATCCCAGCTCCACCTGCCATCCAGGCCGTTCACACCCGCAGGTGCATATGGCACAGGAAGATACGGGCTGGTGAATTGCCCTGCGTTGATGACCGTAATGCTGCGGGCCATCTCGGTGGCGCTGATCTCGTAGCCCGGATCCAGCCTTGCCACGCCTCCCCGACGCGTGTCATCACGGTCATCAGGCGCCCACGACTCCCCGTCGAACCGGTCCACCGTTACTGATCTGAGATACAGCGGCGAGGTAGCCGTGGAGGCATACGTAATCCGTCCCTCCCCGGTCGGGCTTCGAAGGCTGTTGCCCAGGCTGATCATGGGGTTAAGGCCACTTGATGAACCCCACGGGTTCAAACGTGAGCCTTGCGGAAACGTGCCCCTCTCGAACCCTGGAATCAGTGGTTGCATCAGGAGCGTGGCAAGGAGCGCCACACCGCCTGTCATGGCAGCGCGCTTGAACTGCCCCGGATTCCTGCCCGCTCCCACCTGTAGGCGGTTGGCTGAGAACCACTGGCTGCAACCCACGATCATCAGGTAGCCAGCTGCGGTGACGATGAACGCCAGAAGCCCGACGCTCTGGGGCTTGATCATGGCCGGAACCACCAGGACCGCAAGCAATCCGAGACCGCTCGTGGCGGGCATCCCGAGGGGGACGGCAAGCGCATCGACCAGGATTACCACCAGCCCCAGAACAGCGCAGGTGACCAGTACGATGCCAACGTTGGGGGCGACGGGGGCACTTTCGGCGAGGACTGTTTCCGTGGCCCTGCGCACGTACAGCCCCAGCATCTCCGTCGTTTCGCCGGATGGAATGAATCCGGCGATGCTGTTCCTTCGGAAAAAGGTGAAGGTCAGGATAAGGACCAGGGAGACGAAGCCGCCTGCAGCAACCAGCAGCGGTTGGGCCCGGACCGCGCGCAGCAACGCCATGGCAACCACCACAACAATCACGGTGGTCACGACAGGCATGTACCAGGCCCAGCCGCGCAACACCCCGTTAAGTGACAAGGCGGCACCACTCACGGCCAGCGCCACGGCCGCCGCCATCGCCCAAGGGTAGGGGCCTACACGGCGAGGGGCACCTCGGCCGGGCTCGGTTGGAGCCAGGACCAGCGCCGGTGCTGAGGTGTCTGCCCGTTGTGGCGTCAAGGTCATCGGTCTACTCCTGCTCCACGCCGTACATCAGCGGCCGCGGTGGAGCCTGCGGCATCGCCCTCATCGAATGAGACCCAGGCTGCGGGCAGGGACGTAGTTGCCTTGACCGCGATGGCCCGCCAGCCGCCAAGCCGCAGCGCCTCCAGTGCATCGTGTGAAGCCTCCGGATGATCGGTGATGACGATGGCGAAGGCGTTGGCGCCGAAGGCCGCTGCCTGTGACAGCGATCGGGCTTCCTGCAGGGTCACCTTTCCCAGGATGGCCAGGAGAGGTCCCCGGAGGCGGTGGGCGGAAAGCTTGTCGATCAGTCTGTCGTCAAATGGGCGGGGACCGGTCTCAACCGGGAGGGAGTTTTCCCGGGTTTCCCGGTTCTCGCCATCCGTGTCACTCTCCCTGCGGTCCCCATTTCTTCTCCCGCTTTCCCTTCGGCCGGAGTCCCGGCGGATGTGATGGGAACCTGAAAGCTGGATTGCTGCGAGGCTTTCTGCGACGGATTGCAGTCCGGCGGCTCCGCTGAAGTCCTCAGACTCCGGGTCGGGCGCCGAAGGGGAGTGAAGGAAGGCAGGATCCCCGTGCGCATCAAGGAACCGAAGCACGTAGTTTCGCTCAGCCAGGTGGGCGCTGATGGACATTGCCGCTGTAACGGCCCATTCAAAGGTGTCGCTGGTGACGAGTTCCTGGCCGGGATCTCCATGTGCTCCACTGAAGACCGAACCAAGACCGTTGTGGAAAGCGGTGTACCTCTGATCGAGAATGACGGTGGCTTCCGGCGTCGTGACTGATTCCTCCTGCCGCACCATCAGCTCGCCGTGCCGCGCTGTTGCTGCCCAGTGCACCCTCCGCATGGGGTCACCGTGGCGGTACTCCCGTGTCATGACGTCATCATCACTCGGATTGGCCCGGATCCGCGTGGCGGTCACTCCGTCGCTGCCGCGGGCACCCGCGAGCCCAGTCATGGGCAGTTCGACGGCGGCGGGAGTCACGGTGAGCGTGTCGCCGTCGTCAATGGAATGGCGGTGGAGGGAGAGCCCAAAGGGATCACTGAATTCCGCTGTGACCGGGCCGATGGTGAATTGGCCGCGCTTCCCGGACCGCAGGTGGTACTCGTAGCGGCTGGTTCCGCCGACTGCGGAGCGGGCAGGGAACCGGAATGCCGGGGACTCCCCGAACCGCGGCGGAAGCTTCTCCTCCATGATCACAACACCCGCGCCTGCCCCGGTCCGCGCCACGGCAAGCCTGACGGTTGTGGTGGCGGAGGTTTCAACGGTGGAGGGGTTGAACTCCCGGTAGACCTGGAACCTAGGCTTCAGGATCCTGACTCCGAGCAGCGCCACAAGCGGCAACAGGATGAGCAACAGGGCCAATGTGAGGAGATCGCGCCGCCCCATCACTTGCGCGAGCAGGAGTGCCAGAACGCCGGTGGCCAGGAGGCCCCAGCCGCGGGTACTGAAAATGTGCTTGGGAAGGTGATCGAGGAGAGCCAACGTGCGTTCCTGCTAACTGCGGTTCCGCAGGGTTTGCCCCGGATCCAGTCCGCGTTGCCCAGCCAACCTCGCCGCGGAGAGGGCAACATCCTGTTCGACCGGAATTTTGGCGAGGATTCCCCGGATGACGCTTTGCGGGCTTTCGCCGGTGCTGGCCGCTTTCCGGTCCAGGATGATCCTGTGCGCGAGGACCGATTCGGCAATACTCATCACATCATCCGGAAGAACAAAGTCCCTTCCTTCCAAGGCGGCTGTGGCCTTGGCGGCCCGCAGCAATTGAAGCAGGGAGCGGGGGCTCGCTCCGAGGCGCAGAAGGGCGCTTTCCCGGGTGGCCCGCCCGATGGCAACCGTATATTCCTTCACGGCCTGGGAAACATACACCTGCTGCACCGTGGTGATCATTGCAGCGACGTCAGCCGCCGTAACCACAGCTGAGACCTTGGCCAGGGGAGACGTTGCCTGATGCGTCTCCAGCATCTCTATTTCGGAGTCTTTATCCGGGTATCCCATGGAAATTCGTGCCATGAACCTGTCCCGCTGCGCTTCGGGAAGGGGATAGGTTCCCTCCATCTCGATCGGATTTTGAGTTGCCACCACCATGAACGGCTCATCCAGATGGTACGAATCGCCGTCCACCGTGACCTGGTGCTCCTCCATGCACTCCAGAAGTGCCGACTGGGTTTTGGCAGATGCCCGGTTGATCTCATCGCCGATCACGATGTTGGCGAACACCGCTCCCGGCCGGAACTCGAAAAGCCGTGAGGCCTGGTTGTAGATCGACACGCCCGTGACGTCCGAGGGCAGGAGGTCCGGGGTGAACTGAATGCGGCTGACGGAACAGTCAATGGTGCGCGCCAGCGTCTTGGCCAGGAGCGTCTTGCCTACTCCCGGCACATCTTCCAGCAGCAGGTGGCCCTGGGCCAACAAAACGGTCAGGGCGAGCTTGGCGGCGTCTGCCTTCCCGTCGATCACAGTGTTGATGGCCGTCAGAATCCGCTCGCTGGCAGCGTGGAAGGCCTCGGCCCGCATCGCTGCGGGCCGGTGTCCGTTCACGTGCCCGGCCGCTGCCGCAGCAACAGCCAGGCCCTGCCTTTCGGGAAGCGCTTCATCTACGGTGATGTGTCGCTGGGGGTCCATCGGCAACCTTTCAGCCCTGGGGGAACTCGACGGGACGGCTGGGACAGCCGGCGCCCGCCAACGGGTGTGTGCCTGTCTTGGTACCAGACTACTAACACAACTGCCGGGCCTAACAGAGAGTTCCGGGTAAATCTGGGGACTTGGCCCGGTTAAGGTAGAGGGATGCTCAACCCGCTGACTCCCGTGCCCTTCCGCGAGCCTGGCAGCGACGGTTCCGGCAGACACGGCTACCCGCCCGCGCCCGAACCGCTCCCCGTACCAGTCATGGACAATCACACGCATCTGGATTTCCGTTCGGGATCCCTGACAGTGGATGTCTCTGCCGCCCTGGATGCGGCCGCAGCTGTTGGGGTCCAGGGCGCTGTCCAGGTGGGATGCGATCTTGAGTCCTCACGGTTTACCGTTCAGGCAGTGGAAGGGGATTCCCGCCTCCTGGGGGCGGTGGCGATTCACCCCAATGACGCACCCGAGTACGCCCGGAAAGGGGAACTCGAGGATGCCCTTTCGGAAATAGAAACGCTTGCTTCGCATCCCAGGATCCGCGCTATCGGTGAGACAGGACTGGATTTCTACCGTACGGAGGGGGAAGGCCTTGCCCATCAGCGTTACTCCTTCCGACGCCACATCGATATCGCCAAGCGGCTGGACCTCACGCTGCAGATTCACGACCGTGATGCCCATGACGACGTCGTTCAGGTCCTGAAGGAAGAAGGCGCCCCGTCACGGGTGGTTTTCCACTGCTTTTCCGGCGATGAGGACCTCGCGCGAATCTGCAACAACGAGGGCTGGTACATGTCCTTCGCCGGGACGCTGACATTCAAGAACGCCCGCGATCTCCAGAGGGCACTTGCAATAGCCGAACCGGAGCGGGTGTTGGTTGAAACCGATGCCCCTTACCTGACCCCACACCCGTTCCGTGGCCGCCCGAATGCCAGCTACATGATTCCTTACACAGTCCGCGCGATGGCGGAATTGACAGGCTCCGAGCTGTCCGGGCTGTGCTCTGGAATTGCTGCAAATACCTTGCGGGCTTACGGCTCTTGGGACTGAACTGCCTGCCCTCCTGACGGGATGGTGACTATACCGGGTATGCAAAATTCTTGGTTGCTTTATAACGCTTCGGTTACAGTGGACAACTATTAGCCGGGGTCGGGGAAGGCCTTCGGATAATTCACTACTCTCCGTGCCGCACCGTTCGCGCGCGCGGGGAGCTCAAGTGTGGCGGCGCACAGGCGTGCTGCAAGCTTTCGGACGATGTCCGGCTTTGCCCTGAGGGCAATCGAGTTTGCAATAGGCCTGTGCGTTATTCCCCGTGCCCGGATGGTTCAAAAGTTACGGGCAATCGTGGTCAAACTATTCACTTCCGACGGCAAGCTAAGCGTCGTCAAGGTCGGTACACAGCTGGTGGTGCTTGCTGCACTCGTTCTGGGACTCGTGGCCTTTGTCGGCAACAACAAAACAATCACACTGAACGTTGACGGCCAGGTAAGCTCCGTCCAGACGTTCGGAGGCACTGTCGGTCAAGTGGTAAAGGCCGCCAAGGTGGAACTGCAGGCAGCAGACCGTGTATCCCCCTCGGCGGATGCAATGGTTGAAAACGGCTCAGTCATCAACGTCAACCGCGTCAAGGCAGTGAAGATCAACCTGGACGGCGCGGAAAAGACAGTCAGCACCACTTCTGCAAACGTCGAAGGCCTCGTCACCGAGCTTGGGGTGGCCAGTTCATCCTCCGTGTCTGTTCCGAAGGACTCGCAACTGGCCGTCTCTGGATCGTTTGTCACTATCTCCACACCAAAGAACGTAAGCATTGTGGCAGACGGCAAAGCGAGCAAAACCACCACGACAGCCCCCACTGTCGCCGACGTTCTCGAGGATGCAGGCATCGTCCTCGGCGCAAGCGATCGCAGTTCGCAGCCCGCCCACGCCCCGGTTGTGAGCGACATGGTCATCAAGGTTTCCCGGGTTGACGCCAGCAAGACTGCCACCACCTCCGAAGAGATCCCTTTTGAGACCCTGTCTTCGGAAAGCGCTGACCTGCCCAAGGGGGAGAAGAAGGTCACCCAGGCCGGCACCGCCGGCAAGGTTGACAAGACCTTCAAGCTGGTTCTTGTTGATGGACGCGAAGCCTCCCGGACCCTCGTCTCCGAGAACGTCACTTCCCAGCCCGTCACTGAAAAAGTGACGGTAGGGACCAAAGTGGCAGCACCTGTAGCAGCCCCGGCCGGCACCAGCACCGGGGCAGCGGCTCCGGCAATGATGAATGAAGCGATGTGGGACAAGATCGCCCAGTGCGAGTCCGGCGGAAACTGGTCCATCAACACCGGAAACGGCTACTATGGCGGACTTCAGTTCGATATCCAGACCTGGATCGGTTCGGGCGGCGGGGCCTACGCGTCAAATGCCAGCCTGGCAACAAAAGCCCAGCAGATCGACATCGCCAACCGCGTCTATGCGCAGCGTGGACTCCAGCCTTGGGGTTGCGGCTGGGCAGCCACCAGCTGACAAGCTCAAGCAAGTAAAGAAGGCAGGTCCCTTACCGCAGCTGACCACAGCGGTAAGGGACGCAAGGCCGGGCCGGGATCAATCCGGGCCCGGCCTTTCCCGTCTCCACGGCCACGGCCTGCCTGGCCTGACGGGATAGGATACCTAGGTGACTGAACCGACTCCCGCTACGCCCGGCACCGCGGCGCCCGCACCCCTTTTGGGCGCCTCCGACATCCGCAGGCTTGCTGAGGAGATCGGGGTCCGTCCCACCAAGACCCTCGGTCAAAACTTCGTCATTGACGGAAACACCATCCGCCGGATCGTTTCTGTGGCCGACATTCATGCTGATGAAACAGTGCTTGAGGTTGGCCCCGGACTAGGCTCACTGACCCTGGGTTTGCTGGACTCAGCCAAAGCCGTTGTCGCCGTCGAAATCGATCCTCTGTTGGCCGGAAAACTGCCGGAAACCGTGAAGGCGTGGCGCCCGCATGCCGCCGATGACTTTCACCTGGTACTTGCGGACGCCATGAAGGTGACAAGCCTGCCGGTGGAACCGACCGCGCTGGTGGCCAACCTGCCCTACAACGTGGCGGTCCCCGTCGTGCTTCACCTCCTGCAGCACTTCCCAAGCCTTGGGCACGGCCTGGTGATGGTCCAGGATGAAGTGGCGGACCGTTTGGCTGCCGGCCCTGGCTCGAAGACCTACGGCGTGCCGTCTGTGAAGGCTGCCTGGTACAGCAGCATGCGGAAGGCCGGCGTCATCGGCATGAACGTTTTCTGGCCCGCTCCAAAGATCAGTTCGGGCCTCGTATCCTTCACCCGCCGGGAAGCCCCCGTCACGACAGCCAGCCGGGAACAGGTGTTCGCAGTCATTGATGCCGCATTCGCCCAGCGCCGCAAAACACTTCGCGCTGCCCTCGCCGGATGGGCCGGAAGCGCGGTGGAAGCCGAACGGTGCCTGCGGGCGGCAGGCATCGACCCGTCAGCGCGTGGCGAGGTCATAGATATCACTGGCTTTGCCAGGATCGCAGAAGCCCATGCGATCCAGGAAGTGTGAGTTCCTGCGCCCCGGTGTTTCTTGGAGCGCCGCCCTGCCATGCCATAGCTTGGACTCATGAACGCAGTGAGAGGGCGCTTTGCAGCACGTACTGTTCGGGCCAAGGCTCCGGGCAAGGTCAACGTCTCACTGGGTGTGGGACCGCTGCGGGAAGACGGCTATCACTCAGTCGCAAGCGTCTACCTGGCTGTTTCCCTCTATGAAGAAGTAGCCGCCACCAGTACCGCAACCCCTGGGATTACAGTCAGTATTGCCCCCGCCAGCACCCTGGACCTTGACGACGTGGACATTCCTCTCGACGGGCGGAACCTTGCCTATAAGGCTGCGGCGATCATGGCCGATGTGTCCGAGCACTCCACCGGCGTGCATCTGGAAATCACCAAGCGGGTACCCGTTGCAGGCGGAATGGGAGGCGGTTCTGCCGATGCCGCAGCCACCCTGGTGGCCTGCGACGCACTGTGGAACAGCGGACTTTCCCGTGACGAACTCGCTCACTTGGCAGCTGAGCTCGGCGCTGACGTCCCGTTTTCGCTGCTGGGCGGAACAGCTGTGGGGCTCGGCGTGGGCGATGAACTCTCGCCAGCCCTCGCCAAGGCGCAAACGGACTGGGTGCTCGTAACAGCGGATTTTGGCCTGCCGACTCCCGAGGTTTTCCGGACCCTGGACAAGTTGCGCGACGCGGAAAGACTCCCGATTGACGAGCCCACCGCCGTCGATCCCAAGATCCTTAAGGCGCTGCGGAGCGGCGACGCCGACGCCCTCAGCCGGGTGATGGTCAATGACCTGCAGCGCGCCTCGTTTGAACTGGCGCCCGGGCTGCGGGATACCCTTGGACTCGGTGAATCCCGTGGCGCCATCGCCGGCCTCGTATCCGGTTCCGGCCCAACGGTGGCGTTGCTGGCCCGTAATCCCACAGCAGCAGAGGGCCTCGCGGAAGACCTTCGCCACCATGGCCTCAATGCCCAGGCTGTCCATGGCCCGGTATCTGGTGCCAGGATCATCTCCGATACGCTCCTTTAGTAGCTTTTTGACAGTTTTGACCTTTTCCTAAGAAAGCAGTTCCCAGTGGCACACCTGCTCGGCGGCGAGAACCTCACGGTCTCGTATGCAACCCGCACCGTTCTCGACGGCATTACCCTCGGCCTGGAGGAAGGCGACCGGATCGGCATGGTAGGCCGGAACGGTGACGGCAAATCGACCCTGATGCGCCTGCTCTCGATGCGCTCGACCCCCGATTCAGGCCGGGTGACCAAGCGTGGCGACGTCAACGTCGGTTACCTGGACCAGAGTGACGTGCTCGACGGCGACCTGACGGTGGGTGCCGCCATAGTGGGGGATCAGGCCGACTACGAGTGGGCCCGCAACCCCCAGATCCGCGAAGTCATGGGAGGACTCGTCTCGGACGTCGACTGGCACGCAAACGTCCATGCCCTGTCCGGCGGACAAAAGCGGCGAGTGGCACTGGCGAAGCTGCTGATCGAAGACCACGACGTCATCATGCTCGACGAGCCCACCAACCACCTCGACGTCGAAGGAGTCGCCTGGCTCTCCCGGCACCTCAAGACCAGGTGGCGGACCAACCAGGGCGCGTTCCTGGTGGTTACCCACGACCGCTGGTTCCTTGACGAAGTCTGCACCAAGACCTGGGAAGTCCATGACGGCATCGTGGACCCGTTTGACGGCGGCTACGCGGCTTATGTCCTGGCACGCGCCGAACGCGACCGGTCCGCCTCCGTCATGGAAAGCAAGCGGCAACAGCTCGTAAAGAAGGAACTTGCCTGGCTGAGGCGCGGTGCGCCGGCCCGGACCGCCAAGCCCAAGTTCCGGATCGAAGCAGCCAATGAGCTGATCGCCGACGTCCCTGAGCCTCGGGACTCCATGGCCTTGAGCAAGATGGCCACCGCCCGCCTGGGCAAAGACGTTCTGGATCTGGAGAACGTCACCCTGGACTTCCTGGGCGGGGAACCCGGCCAGAAACTCTTTGACAACATCACCTTGCGGCTTGCTCCTGGAGAGCGGCTCGGACTCGTAGGCGTAAACGGGGCAGGGAAGACCACTCTCCTGAAGCTGCTCAGTGGAGAGATCCAGCCGACTTCTGGAAAGGTCAAGCGCGGCAAGACAGTAGTCACGGCCGTGCTGAGCCAGGAGGTTAAGGAGCTCGACGACGTCGCCGACCTTCGCGTGATCGAGGTAATTGAGCGCGAAAAGCGCTCCTTCAACGTCGGCGGCAAGGAATTCACGGCCGGACAACTCGTGGAGCAGTTGGGCTTCACCAACCAGAAGCAGTGGACACCGGTGCGCGACCTCTCCGGTGGAGAACGACGACGTCTGCAGCTCCTGCGGCTGCTGGTGGGCGAGCCCAACGTCCTCATGCTGGATGAGCCCACCAACGACCTCGATACCGATACTCTCGCCGCCGTCGAGGATGTCCTGGACGGCTGGCCAGGAACCCTCGTCGTGGTCAGCCACGACCGCTATCTGCTGGAGCGCGCCACCGATCACCAGATGGCACTGTTGGGCGACGGCAAGATCCGCGCCCTGCCCCGCGGCGTGGATCAGTACCTGGAACTGCGCGAATCGGCACTCGCCGGTTCCACCATCACTGGAGGCGGCAATCCCGTCATCGCAGCAAGCGGCAGCACCGGTCCGGCGGCGCCCGGAGCGTCCGAAGCTGAGAAGCGGGACGCCCGCAAGGCCAAGAACAGGATCGAACGCCAGCTCGGCAAAGTCAGCCAGCAAGAGGAAAAGATCCACGCGCAGATGGTTAAGAGCACAGCCGACAACGACTTCGACGCCATGGCTGAGCTCAACAAGAAGCTGAAGACCCTGGCGGACGACCGGGAAGCCCTCGAGCTCGAATGGCTGGAAGCCCTGGAAGTCCTCGGCGAATAGTCTCTTCTCATCGTTGGGTGTGGCAGCAAGTGACATCCTCTGCTCGCCCTGGGTGCCTGAACCGGCCCTTCCGCGTCGCTTAGACACAGCACATAGGGAGCGCTCGGTCGCGGGGCGACCTCCGCGCTCCGATGTGCCGCGATGCGCTCCTTTCGGAAGAACCGCTTCCGGCGATGGAAGTCACCTCACGCTGTGGAACGGTCGGCAAGAGCGGTGCGGGGGACCTTCGTGTAGGAGCGCATCGCGTAGGTGCGGGGGAGCGGGGGACGGGTGGATTAGCCCTCGCTGTGGAGCTCTGGTTCCTTTTGCAGGCCTGTCAGACCGTTCCATGCCAGGTTCACGAGGTGGGCGGCTACTTCGCGTTTGTCCGGCTGGCGGCTGTCCTGCCACCACTGCCCGGTCATTGCCACCATGCCCACGAGCATCTGGGCGTACATTGCGCCGTCGGCCGAGCTGAAGCCGCGGCGGGCAAACTCGTCGGCAAGGATGTGCTCCACGCGTGCTGTGACATGGGAAAGCAAGGTGGAGAAGGCGCCCTCCGGCTGGGACGGCGGCGCGTCGCGCATCAGGATTCTGAACCCGTCCGTCCGGTCCTCGATATAGGTAAGGAGGGCTAACGCTGCACGTTCCACCAAAACCCTGGGCTTGGCTTCCTCTGTCAGGGCTTCATTGATGGATGCCAGGAGGATGCGGAACTCACATTCCACTACTTGCGTGTAGAGGCCCTCTTTGGACCCGAAGTGCTCATAGATGACAGGCTTGGACACTCCTGCGGCCGCGGCGATTTCCTCGATCGTGGTTCCATCAAGTCCGCGGACTGCGAAAAGCCCGCGTCCCACTTCAATCAGCTGGGTGCGTCGCTGCAGACCTGTCATTCTGGAGCGCGGGGTGTGGCGGGGCTCCCCGGCCGGCGTGCCGGTTGGGTTCTGTGCCCCGCGGGGCAAGCCTGCGCTCTTGCTCACTGCTCCATCATGCCCTATCAGGCGGGGTGGCCGGGGGAGGCGTCTGGGGTGCTGAGTCGCGTGTGCGCCGACGTTCATGGCAGAATTGATTCTCGTGCCGCGGGGCTTCACTCCGAGGCGCGGTCCGCTCTGGTGTAATGGCAGCACCCCGGCCTTTGGAGCCGTGGAGTATAGGTTCGAATCCTATGGGCGGAACTGCCGCAGTAGCCGGGTCACCGGAAACCCGGGCCGGTATGAAAGCGTGTCCAGTAGGATGATCTTGATGCCGCGACCGGACTGCAGCTCCGGATCGCATGCCGCATCATAGGCCAGCACGAAGCACACTGAACGCGCGATCCACCGAGCAATCTAGCAAGGAGACCCTGTACGTGAGCCCCGTAAATACTGGTCCCGCCGCCGTGATCGTCCTGGCTGCAGGTGCCGGTACCCGGATGAAATCGCGCACACCAAAAATCCTTCACGAAATTGGCGGACGTTCGCTTGTGGGGCACGCCCTCCACACTGCCCGCTCCGTCAACCCGAAGCAGCTGGCTCTGGTGGTCCGCCATGAACGTGATCTTGTCGCTTCCCACCTGAACGAGCTGGATCCTTCCGCGTTGATCGTGGATCAGGACGATCTTCCCGGCACCGGCCGCGCTGTCGAAGTTGCCTTGGAAGCCCTGGACAGCACCGCGCCGCTCACCGGAACTGTTGTAGTCACCTACGGTGATGTCCCGCTCCTGACCGGGGAACTGCTCTCCGAGCTGATCTCGGTCCACGAAGCGGAGGGGAACGCTGTCACCGTGCTGACGGCTGTACTCGACGACGCCACAGGTTACGGCCGGATTCTCCGGGACCTCGATGGAACTGTCGCAGGGATCCGCGAACATAAAGATGCTTCCGACGTCGAGTTGGGCATCAGCGAGATCAATTCTGGAATCTACGCCTTCGACGCAGCAGTCCTGCGGGATTCGTTGCGCCACATCACCACGGACAACGCCCAGGGCGAGAAGTACCTGACCGATGTCCTCGGCCTGGCCCGGGCGGCAGGCGGACGCGTTGCGGCCGTGGTCACCTCGGACCGCTGGCAGGTTGAAGGCGCGAATGACAGGGTCCAGCTCTCCGCGCTGCGTGCAGAGCACAACCGCCGCATTGTCGAGGCGTGGATGCGGGCAGGGGTCACCGTTGTTGACCCCGCGACGACCTGGATCGACTCGACGGTGATCCTTGAGGAAGATGTGCGGCTGCTGCCCAATACCCAGCTTCACGGCGCCACGCACGTGGCGAGGGACGCCGTCGTCGGCCCCGACACCACGTTGACCGACGTGACGGTGGGGGAGGGCGCCACCGTCATCCGGACCCACGGCTCCGGGGCGGTTCTTGGAGCCGGTTCGAACGTCGGGCCGTTTACCTACCTCCGGCCCGGCACCGTCCTGGGCGAGACGGGCAAGATCGGCGCGTTCTACGAAACCAAAAACGTCACGATCGGACGCGGCTCTAAACTTTCCCATCTTGGTTATGCCGGTGACGCTGAGATCGGTGAAGACACCAACATCGGCTGCGGGAACATCACCGCAAATTACGACGGCGAGAAAAAGCACCGCACGGTGATCGGCTCCGGTGTACGGACGGGTTCAAATACAGTTTTCGTGGCCCCTGTCGAGGTAGGCGACGGAGCCTACACCGGAGCGGGCGCCGTCGTGCGGCAGAACGTTCCCGCCGGGGCACTGGCTCTGTCGCTGGCTAAGCAGCGCAACGCCGAAGGCTGGGTGGCAGCGAACAGGCCAGGCAGCGTCTCGGCAAAGCTGGCGGAAGAAGCAGCCCACCGCGAAGATTCCTCAAATACTCCGGCATCAACAGAAGAGGGCAAGCAACCATGACCGAAATTACGGCGCGCGGCGAGAAGAAGCTGGTACTCGCTGCTGGGCGGGCTCATCCCGACCTTGCCCGCGAGATCGCCAAGGAGCTCGGCACAGAACTGCTGCCAGTTGACGCCTATGATTTCGCGAACGGCGAGATCTACGTACGCGCCGGCGAAAGCGTTCGCGGCACCGATGCATTCGTTATCCAGGCGCATCCGGCTCCGCTGAACAACTGGCTGATGGAACAGCTGATCATGATTGATTCGCTGAAGCGGGCTTCCGCGAAGCGCATCACCGTGGTCTCCCCTTTCTACCCGTATGCGCGGCAGGACAAAAAAGGCCGCGGCCGCGAGCCCATTTCGGCCCGCCTGATCGCTGATCTGTACAAAACGGCCGGTGCTGACCGCATCATGAGTGTGGATCTGCACACTTCCCAGATCCAAGGGTTCTTTGATGGCCCCGTGGATCACTTGATGGCCATCCCGCTCCTGGCCGATTACATCCGCACCCGCGTGGACGCTGACAACATCACGGTGGTGTCCCCGGACACCGGACGTGTGCGCGTTGCCGAGCAATGGGCGGAACGCCTGGGCGGCGCACCGCTGGCTTTCGTCCACAAGAGCCGCGACCTCACTGTTCCCAACCAGGCGGTCTCCAAGACCGTGGTGGGCCAGATTGAGGGCCGGACGTGCGTTCTTATCGATGACATGATCGACACCGGCGGTACCATCTCCGGTGCGGTCCAGGTCCTCAAGAACGCCGGGGCCAAGGACGTCATCATCGCCGCCACCCACGCCGTGTTCTCTGATCCGGCCGCACGCCGGCTCTCCGAGTCGGGAGCGCGCGAAGTTGTGGTCACCAACACCCTGCCGATCACCGCCGACAAGAGCTTCCCCCAACTCACAGTGCTCTCCATCGCACCGTTGATTGCCCGGGCCATCCGCGAAGTGTTCGACGACGGATCGGTGACGAGCCTGTTCGACGGCAACGCCTGAGCGCAGCCGGCAACAATTGCCGGCTTTGCCGGCTGGCGGCACAAGCCGGCGTCGGGCCCGTTTTCAGGAATCGGGCCCGACGCTGGTAAACTTCTTGACGATACCTTGGCGAGGGAGAGCGGCCGTGAGTTCCGGTAACTTACGGATCAATACCGCAGTCTCCGTTATCGACTGGGTCTGAATCTCCTTCGTGAAGGGCAGCCGCAAAAGGCTGGCCGGCGTTGAAGGTCGCAACAGACCTCCGCCCTTGCTGAACACACAATAGCTTTCAAGGAGATCGACATGTCTGAGCAGAAGCTCGCAGCAGAAGTACGTACCGAATTCGGCAAGGGCTTTGCCCGCCGCGCACGCATGGCCGGCCAGATTCCGGCCGTCATCTACGGCCACGGTGCAGAGCCCATCCACATCACCCTCCCGAGCAAGGCCACCACGCTCGCGGTCCGTAAGGCCAACGCCCTGCTTTCCCTGGACATCAACGGCGACGTTCACCTCGCCCTGGTAAAGGACATCCAGCGCGACCCGATCAAGCAGATCATCGAGCACATTGACCTCCTGACCGTTATCAAGGGCGAAAAGGTCACCGTCGACGTCCCCGTCCACGTGACCGGCGAGCTTGCTCCGGGCAACGTCTACAACCAGGAACTCACCGTCATCTCCCTTGAGGCCGAGGCAACCCACCTGCCCACCGCCGTCGAGGTAGACATCGAAGGCCGCACGGCCGGCGAGCACATCCACGCATCGGACCTGGTCCTGCCGAAGGGCTCCGTCCTGCTGGCCGACGCCGACGCACTCGTGGTCCACATCTCCGAGGCTACCGAGTCCGCTGAAGGCGAAGAGGCTGAAGCCGCCGAGGCAGCGGCCGCTTCCGCCGAGTAGCACAGGCAAGTTAAAACAGTGGCCGGGTCCGGGTGGACCCGGCCACTGCCGTTTCACGGCGTCGCTCTAACCAGGCACTGCTTTAGCCGGCATCGCTTTAGCTTGCATTACCAAAAACAGGGCGTTCGCCAACCTAGGATGGATTTCATGACTGAGACGTGGCTGATAGCAGGCCTTGGAAACCCGGGACCCGGGTACAGCCGCAACAGGCACAACGTGGGCCAAATGGTCCTGGACGAGCTTGCAGCCCGTCTGGGGGGCAGCTTTAAGACGCATAAGGCGAGAGCGCAGATTTTGGAGGGCCGGCTGGGACCCGGGGGTCCACGAGTGGTGCTGGCCAAGCCCCTGAGCTACATGAATCTCTCCGGCGGTCCTGTCTCAGGCCTGGCCGCGTTTTACTCAGTGGATCCGGCGCACGTCGTTGTTGTCCATGACGAGATTGATATTCCCTTTAATACCGTCAAGTTGAAGCTCGGTGGCGGGGAGGGCGGGCACAACGGACTAAGGGACATTTCGAAGGCGCTGGCTACCAAAGATTATCTGCGGGTGCGTGTAGGAGTGGGCCGTCCGCAGGGTCGAATGGACACGGCGGACTACGTCCTGAGGGATTTCTCGACGACAGAAAAGAAGGATCTTCCCTTCCTCGTGGATGAGGCCGCCGACGCCGTCGAACTCCTCGTCAGGGATGGCCTGACAGTGGCCCAACAGAAATTCCATCCGGCCAAAGCGTGACGTCCGGCAGGTCACGGAGAGGCCTCTGAGATGGAAAGGAGTTCGTCCCTTTCAGGGGCGTCACGGGACGGCGTCGGAATGCGCAATTCTTGATGAAATCTAGGTGCCAGCTGCCCTGTTTTACAGTCGGGGCCACGGGGTAGTCTTGCTCCTAAGCGGGGGAAGGTCATAAGCGCCTTATACCCGCCACGCGGGACGTAAGGAAAAGTTCATGTCAATCGAGCCACTCAGCTGGGGACGTGGGTCTACTGGTAGCGCGCTTGCTGATCCAGTGACGTTTGCCGGTCCGGACGAGCATCAAAAATGGTCACTGCCGGCAAGAAGCGCTGATCTCGGCCACATCCGCGCCGCACTAACCGAGGCCGATTCCCTGGGCGTTGTCATCACTGGGGCACGCGGGGTCGGGAAGTCTTCACTGGCCAGGACCGCGGTCATGGAATTGGGTCCCGAAGTCTTTACACTCCAACTGCGCAACACTTTGGCTGGCTCAAAGACTCCGTACGGCTGCCTTGCATTTCTCCTCGCCCGCCTGCCGCAGGCCGCCATGGGATCGCCCACCGCTATCCTCCAAGGCATCACTTCCCTCATCCGGAACGATGCCGGCGGACGGGAGTGCGTCATAACGCTGGACAGCACAGCCAGCCTGGATGACATGAGTGCCGGGGTGCTGCTGAACATCCTCCTGACACGCACGGCGAGGATCATCGCGATTGCCCCGAACATCAGTGATCTGCCGGCGGATTTCCACTGGCTTTTGACGGAGCGGCGGCTCACAGAGGTCCGTTTGGAGAACCTCAACGAACTGCAGACCAAGCAGGTGCTGCTCTCTTTGCTTGGCCATCGTGTTTCCTCCTCGCTTGTGAGTACCTTCCACTCCATTGTTGGCGGCAACCCCATGCTCCTGAAGGCGCTTGTGGCTGAGCAGCAACTGGCGGGGAACCTTATCCTTTCCGACTCGGTGTGGACGCTGCGGGACAAAGTGGTTCTCGACGGCGGCACCGGGCTCGATGACATCGTCCGGTCCCGCTGGACCCGCGAAACCCCCGAGACACGGGCAGTCATTGAAATGCTGTCCTGCGCGCGGACGGTTTCCTTGGCGAGACTGACCGGCGTGTTCGGCACAGACATCATTGCCGATATGGAAGACGCAGGAGTGCTGAGCGTGGCCCGGTCCGACAACCGCTGGGTGACCCTCAGGGAACAGTACCTCGGTGATGTGGTGCGCTCCTGGCTGAGCGTGGCGCGGCGAAGGGAGTTGCGGACCAGGCTCGTGGGCGACCGTGAGCCGGACGTCTCGCATATGACACTCGAAGAGCTCATAGGCTTCGCGGCGTGGACCCATGAATGCGAGGCCGAACTGCGGCCGCCCGTCGCGCTGGCGGCCGCTGAGGCGGCGAATCAGCTGTTCGATCCGAGGTTTGCACTCACCTGTGCGGGCAGCCTGAAGAAAACGGACGACGAATGGGTGGCGGGGCAGCGCCAAAAAGCGGCATCCTATCTGCTCCTGGATCTTCCGCTGCAAGCCATGGCCGCCCTCAAGGACATCACGCCGACTCAACTGCAAGAACTCGCTGACCTGGACTTCGCTGAAGTTGTTGCGGCCAAATGCGACGTGATGGTGTGGTTGCCCGAACATAAAAGCAAGGTGCCCGAACTCCTGGAGCAGGCACGGGAGCGCCTCGGAGTGAAGCGCGGCACCAGGCTGTCCTGGCCGGATCCGCTGGCTGCGGCCGCTAACCGCATCAGCCTGAGTGAATTCGAATACCACGCCTTCACAGGAAATTTTGGCCACATCATCCAGGACCTTGAAGAGGCGGCCGACCCCCAGCTGAACAATGACCTCTGGTTCAGGATGCAGTCAGCCATCATCCTCATGGAAGCCCTTTCAACCATGGGCCGGGAGATGGACGCTCTGCAGCTCATGCGGATGCTCGGCGGCCAGCTCTCCGACGCCGGACACATCGTTGGTCTCCGCGAAAAGTTCTCGATCCGGGCATTCACCGTGTTGCTTCAGGCAGGCAGGTGGCGGCAGTGCCTGGACCTCGTCAACCCTCCCAGGTCCCAGGACGCCCGTGGCCTCGCTTTCCGGACGTCCGCTTCAGAATTGTCCACGGGGCTTGCCTATGTTTATTCGGGACGCGGAGCCATTGCCCTGGAGTCCCTTCTTTCCTCCGTGGCACAGCTTGAGCTTCGGCCGGTCATGAACACGCTCCAGGCAGCTTATGCGGCAACGGCTTTCGCCTATGCACAGATAGGCGACGCCGGCCAGGCGCGCAAGTACCTTGAAAAGCTCCGCATCTCCCGGGGAGAATGTACCTTCGCGATCAGAACCGTCACCAACTTCTGTGCCGACATGGCAGGCCGGTGGCTGGGGGATGGAGCGGCAACCAACAGGCTCCTCGCCTCCGCACGCGAGGACATTGTCGAGGGCAGGTTTACGTTGGCCGGTATCAGTCTCCTCGGTGCAACAGTTAACGGTTCAGAGGAAGACTTGCGCCTTCTGGAAACCGTGGCCGGGCATCGGCAGGGCCCAATGGCTGAAATGTCGAGGCTGATAGCGATGGGCACCCGGACAAAGGACGCCAAAGTCCTGCTCGCCGGAGGTGAGCTCGCCGCATCAATGGAGCTCGACGTCGTGGAGGCACGTTGTGTGGCCCTTGCAGTTGATTTTGCCCGCATGGCCGGCGACTCAAGCTCTGCCCGGACTGCGCAGTCACGGCTGGACCATCTCTCTTCCACAGTCAGCAGCCTGCCCATTGTCCCCAGCAGCGGAAGTCCACTCCTTACCGCAAGGGAACGGCAGATAGCCCGACTGGCGGGCCGGGGCACCTCCAACCGTGACATCGCCCAGGAGATGGGCGTCTCGGTCCGCACCGTTGAGGGCCACCTTTACCAGGTTTTCACTAAGCTTGGCGTGACGTCACGGGGTGATTTGCCTGGACTCGTCTAGCGGCCGCGTTTCGAAGTCAGGCTCGGTGAACCGGCAACTGACCGGACGCCGGGAGACGATGGAACGCGTCTGCCAGACGATCCTTAGCAAAACCAGCCAGGCAGTTTTTCTGATCTCCGGCCCCGGGATCGGTAAAAGCGCCTTGGTTGAAGCAATCAGTGAACGGCTTACCCGGGACATGAATGTCTTGCGGATCCATGGAAGTTCGTCGCTGGCCAAGGTTCCCTTCGGCGTTTTAGCGCCCTATACCTCCGGATTGTCAGCGGAGGAGGCCGTATCTCCCGTCGCTGTGCTGAGGTCTGTCTGGACCTACTTCCAAAAACTCCGCTCAGCCAAAGACGGCCCGCTCCTGCTGGTAGTCGACGACGCCCATCACCTTGATGACGCCACCGCAAGCATTGTCGTTGACATGGTTTCCGCGGGGTGGGCAAGCGTGCTGGCTACTGGCCGTTCCCGTCCGGGCCTTCCTGCTGCCATGAACCAGCTTTGGTACGACGGACTCGCGGACCGGATCGATCTCCGGCCGCTGACACAGGAGCAGGTGGCGGAAGCGGTGGCCCATGCCCTGGAAGGCACCGTCCCGGAAAGCACTGTGCAGGCTCTTTGGGCAGAATCAGGGGGTAACCCCTTGTTGCTGGACTGCCTGCTGAACGACGCTATCGAATCCGGGTCCTTGGTGAAGCGGAACGGCATCTGGCTGCTCCTGGGCTCCTGGCCGTCGGGTGGACGTAAGCTCACCGACGTCGTAGCGAAGCAGCTGCAGCGCAGGAGCGCTGAGGAGCAGGAGGCACTGAAGCTGATCGCGCTCTCTGAGCCCGTTCCACGAGGACTTATCGAAGAAGTGTGCGGTGCTCCGGCCGTCCGTTCGCTCCTGGAACACCAGCTGGTGCGGGAGTCACCAGGGGGGTCGGCCGAGCTGAGGCTGTGGTATCCCAGCTACAGCGGTGCCATTCGCCGGATGGTTTCAGCATCAAGAAGCCTCCATTTACGCAAGCAGCTGCTTGAGCATGCCCATCACCACCCCACCACGGCCGAGGGAATGCTGCGGATGGTCAGCTGGTCCCTCGAGTGCGGAGCCGAAGTACCCGATGCGGAACTGCTGGAGGCATCTGTCCTGGCCGCGAGACTGTTCCAGGACTCGCTGGCACTGGAGGCGGCCGCCCGGATCCGTGACCCCGATCTCAGGCAACGCGGGCAGGTTGCCATGGCCAGGGCCCACTACAATCGGGGCAGCTATGAGGAGGCAGCCAGGCAGCTGGATCTCCATTTTGCTGCGGACGGGGAACCTGCACGGAACCCTGGGGATGTGCTCCTCTGGGCCAGCACCCATGCCGCCTTGGGGCACATTCCGGAGGCGTTCCTCGAAGATGCCCGGCGACTCCTGGACATTAACGGTCATGCTGCCAAAAAAGAGGAATTGTCCGATGCCTCGGGCAGCGAGATGCGGCACTGGACTGTCTTGGAACTCTTCGCTCTGAGTGCTGCTGCCGATTACCGGTCGCTTGGCAAATACCTGGATGAATTCGAATCCCTTCGGCCGGGAGAGGATCCAAGTGGAGGGTCGCCGGCAAGACGGGCTTTTATGCTGGCAATGCGGTCAGAAGTGCTTCGTTCGGAGGGACGGTCCGGGTCTGCGGAGAACCTTGCAGCTGAAGCTCAGGCACTCCTTAGCGCGGATGGCAGCGAGCTCTTTTTCTTCCCGGAGTTTGTGCTCCATCGCCAGCTGGGTGCAGCAATGGCCGCCGGACACTGGATAGCAGCGGAGGACTACCTTGGAGCGTATACAAGGCAGCGAAGCCATGCACTGGTTACCTTCGGCGGGACTGTTCAAAGCTGGCGCGGCGTTTCCCTGCTGTTGCGGGATCAGCTCGATGCTGCGGGGGCATATCTGCTTCCGGCCGTTGAAGCCCTGCGGGAGAATGACCCGCTTGGCCTGTTGCCCGTGACTCTCGCTGCGGCCACTTACGCCGCTGCCAGGACGGGAGATACTGTGCAAGCCCGGCGCCTCCTTCAGGATTTTGATTACCTGGAAACCCCTGGGAGAGGTTTCGACGCCGAGTACGCCCGGGTCTTTTCTGCTGCAAGCACTGATGTCCTACGGGGCGGTGATGGCGGCCCGGCCACTCTGCTGGCACTTCTTGATGACCCCTCGGTGGTGTCGTCGCCAGGGGCGGAGCTTTTGATCCACGCTGTGGCCGCGGAACTGGGCCATCACGGCGACTACTCCCGGATTGCCAGCCTGACAGAGAATATGGAAGGTACCTGGGCCGGTGCTTGGCACAAATTTGCCGCCGCGCATCTTTCAGGCACCGCTGCGGACTACCTGGAAGCAGGAGAAGCTGTGCACGCGGCGGGACTGATACGGGTTGCACGGAACCTGTTTGCAGCGGCAGCTGACCGTTACGGCACTGCCGGCGATCGGCTTCGGTCACGGGAGGCGGCAGCCCGCAGGGATGATTGTGATCGGGAAGTCCGGGTCACCATTGACATTGGGGCGGCCTCCGAGCCGTCCTCCGGTGTGCAGCTGACGCGGCGCGAGAGGGACATCGTTGTGCTGGCGGTCGAAGGGCTGACTGACAGGCAAATCGCGGACAGACTCATGGTTTCGGTCCGGACCGTTGAAGGGCACCTTTACCGCAGCTATGCCAAACTGGGCATCCGCGGCCGGGATCAACTCGCTTCTGCCGTTCGCCTCTGACCCGTCATCAGGCCGGGAACCACCTGTCCATGCAGAGACAGTAATGATCAGAACTACTTGTTTTTTCGGTGGCGAACAAGTGAGGCATGAGTACACTTGTTCTTCGTACTTCGGCAACTACTGGGAAATGGAGTACTTCGTACTCGTGTCCATGGTCAGGGACTTTCGTAAGTTGGGGGTTAGCACGGGCCCCTAACGGGATACGAAGGACTTCACCATGATTCATACCGACGCCGCCACCCTCTCCGGCCTACGACGCCCTCAGGCTTTTCAGGGCGAGCACGTACACAACGGCATGTCGACGTACTGCAGACAGCCCTTGGTCGATGAGGTTCTGGCGGCTCTGGTGCAGGGCCAGAACCTCGGCGTGGTCTTGGTGGGAGCCTACGGGACAGGAAAGACCTATCTGGCGCGGCAGGCGATCGATCGACTCGACGGGCAGGCCTTCGTTGTTCAAATACGGGGGAGCTCCGCCGCTGATGCCATGCCATACGGCGCCTTGAGTTCGTTGTTGTGCGAACTGGATGAAGACCTGGTCACCAGCCCGTTAGCCGTACTCAGGGGCATAACGCAGCTCCTGCGGCGGAGGGCGGACGGAAAGAGCATCCTCGTGTTTGTGGACAACGTCCAGGACCTCGATGAACTTGCCGCCATGGTCCTCACCCAGCTGGCGGCCAACGGAACCGTGCAGCTCGTCGTCACGTGCCAGGATCTGCCCAAGGCTCCACGTGGAATCGTGGGGCTGTGGAAGGACGGATTGTTGCACCGCGTGGATGTACGACCCTTCAGCCAGCGGGACGTAGCTCAGTGGCTGGAAGCAACACTTGGCGGACCCGTGTCATTGGCCTGCAGCGAGGTGCTCTACAACGCCAGCGGCGGGAACCCACGCTTTCTGGAAGCCATCCTGGACGAGCAGATCCGGGCGGCCACTCTGGTGCATTCCGACGGCGTCTGGGTGCTTACGGGCAAGCCGCTTGCTTACAGCCGGACCATGACAGACACGGTCTTCACTGCGCTGAGTTCAATTTCCGCTGCTGAGAAGCACGTGACCGAAGTGCTGGCCTTGGCGGGAACCCTGACCCTGGACCATCTCATCAGCGTCAGCGATCCGGCGGCCATTGACGCCCTGCAGCAACGCGGGTACGTCACCGTAGTGCACGGCGATCCATCGTCGGTTTCCCTTACGAATGCGCTGATGGCCAACGTTGTCCGCAAGGAAGTGCCAGCAGGCCGGAGCAGGGAACTCCTTGCCGGCGTCGTTGCTTGTGCAGATTTCTCCGTTATGCCCCCTTCAGCAGAATTGTCCCTGGCTGCATGGGCCGTCGATTGCGGGATGCAGCTGGAAGCAGATAAGGCTCTCTACGCTGCAGGCCTGGCCAACCGCTCAGGAAACCCGGCTTTGGCCCTCCGCCTCATTGACTTGCTCCATGATCCGGCAGGGCAGGCTGCAGCTGTGGCGGAAAAGATCAGGGCACTTATCGGGTTGGGGGAGCTGGTGAAGGCGAGGGACCTGGCTTTGGACCCTGCCGCCGTCGCGGAAGCGCCCTTGAGGCGCTGGGCTGACATCATGCTGCTCCGAAGCGCATTGCTGTGCTCCGATGACAGGCCGGAGGGCGATCCGCGTGCGCCGCTGGACGAAGTCCATGCCCGCCTGAAAGCGGAGGAAGCGGGTTCAGACCATGATGCCCACGGTCTGTTGGATATGCGCGAGGAGCTTTCATTGGCCCAGGCGCAGGTTGCCGTCCATGATGGCCGGTACCGGGAGGCACTTTCAGGCCTGACCCGTCTGGTTGATGGTGCGCGAAGCACCGAAGGCCGCACGCTGGCCGCAAGCTTGCTTGCCGCCCTGTTGGCTCTAACCGGGCGCGGGGCCGAGGCCTCATCGCTGATGAGGTCGGTACGGGCGTCTCGCTCCGAAATCGACGTACCACTGCCTGTACACACCTTGCCTGCCTCTGCACTGTTAGGGTTGCTGCCGGCAGCTTCTGCATCCCAGGACGCCGCGGCAGCTGCGGCCGGGTCCAATATCTTCCTTGCGGCACACGGCGCCACCTCACGGGAGCTTGGAACAGGCGTTCTGGACGCATATTGCGGACGATCCGAACAGGCTCTGGAACGATTGCTCCCCGCTCTGAGCCAGCTGAAGCAACTGGATCCTGACAGCACATCCGCGCTGGGAGCAGCCTCCATTGCCTACGTATATGCCTTGAAGGGCGAAAAAGACCTTGCCTTGGAGTACCTGCATACGAGCCAGCGGGAGCAAAAACGGACGTCGAGATGGGTGCTGAGTGTCTGCTCCTACTTCCAGCTGCTGACCTCCGCTGAACTCGCTTCCAAGGAAAAGGCAATCGTGCGGCTGTTCGGGCTTGCGGATGAAGCCCGCAGCAGGCACGCCACTGCCCTGGAACTGATGTTCCTGAGCGCAGCCGTGCGATTGGGCAGTAACGGTGGGACCGAGCGACTTGTGGCGGTGGCGTCCAGCGTCCAGAGCACTCTTGGCCGGCAATGTGAAGCGTATGGAACGGGACTTGTTCAGCGGAACAGCACCATGCTCCTGGAGGTAGCCAGGGAGGCTGCTACCGCAGGAAATGTGGTACTCGCCAGGGACGCTGCCCGAGCAGCCCTCAAAATTGCCAACGATGCTTCTGACCGGAACGCTATCAGGGCGGCGCAGCAGCTGATCCGGGGAGGTGCGCCGGCAGCAGCGGGAGGCGGCCACTCATCCCTCGGGGAGGGGCAACTGACGGCCCGCGAAAATGAGGTGGCAGCCATGGCCGCCGCCGGGGTGAGCAACAAGGATATTGCAGCCAAGATGCATATTTCAGTTCGTACCGTTGAGGGCCATCTTTACCAGATCTACGGCAAGCTGCAGGTGACCTCACGGGCCGAGCTCAGGGAATCATTTGCATAGCTGACGGGGTCCGACGGAGACTGAGGGCATCCATAATGGCGCTAACGGCAGCATCCACTCCGACTTCGGCCGTGTTGATGACCAGATCCGCATCAGCCGGCACTTCATAGGGCGAGCTGATTCCGGTAAATTCCGGAATCTGGCCGGACCTGGCCCGGGCATAGAGTCCTTTCCTGTCCCGCCCTTCGCACACGCTCAGCGGAGTGGACATATGGACCAGGATGAAGGAGCCTGCCGGAGCCATCGCCCGCACTTCCCTTCGAGTGGAATCGAACGGTGCAATGGGCGCACACACAGCGTCGCCTCCGGAAGCGGCAATCAGCGAAGCGACCCAACCGATACGGCGGATGTTCGTTTCCCTGTCCTCCTTCGAGAAGCCGAGCCCCGACGAGAGCAACCGACGGACGTCGTCACCATCGAGTAATGTCACAGTCCTCTCACCTGCTGCCTGCAGCCGTTGCGCGAGGGCCCGGGCGATGGTCGATTTTCCCGATCCGGAGAGCCCGGTGAAGAAGACGACGCTACCCGTAGCGCTGCCGGCCCCAACGTGGCCCGATACTGGGTGGCCGGCCCCAACGTGGCCCGATACTGGGTGGCCGGGGACTGACTGGCCGGGGATTGACTGGCTCGGACGATGGCCGAAGCGCGGCCGGTCGATGCCGGCCTGGGATTCATCTGGGGCTGTAAAGTCCAGAAGTACATTAGCGCCAAGGTTCCGGAAGACGAGCTCCTGGATCAGCTCGTCCTGTTTATCGCCCGAACGGGCCGGCGACCGGAGCACCAACAGCCTGGAACTGGAACCGGGAATTTCAGCGGCGCATTGCTCAAGGGCAGTCATCAACTCCAGCGCTGTATACCGCCCGTGCTGCTGCGGACCGGTCACAGCCACCAGACACAGGTCTGCGTTGCGGCTTGCGGCGACGGAAACTGTGCGGGCCATCTGGGCTGCCAGCGGGGGCTTGGAGAAGGCGGACACAACTTGCTTCCGGCCAGCAGCGGAAGCCAAGGGTCCTGTTATACGCAAGTGTCTAAGAGGCGGATGCTCTGCTGCCTTAAGCGGACTCAGGGCCCCAGCGAGGTAGATTCCCGTCCCCGAAGCCGACTCGAAACCGGAAACTGTCAGCAGAGCCAGGGGAGTGCCGTCCGGATCGCATAGCAGCAGCGCAGACTCCTGTACGGCGCGTTCGCCGACCGAACGGGGCAGCAACAGGGTCACCGCGGTTGGCCAATGTACCGGAATCTTGGAGGGAAGGCAGTATCCGTCGGCGGGAGCGTACAATCCACCCAGAAGGAGCTCAAGCTCATCCAAGGCCCCGTCCGAAAGTACGTGCCACGGAAGTGCGCCCGCTTGGCCGGTCATGGCTGCCTCTCCATCGAGTGAAGAGTCTGAGTGGCCGATGGTGCCGCGCTGCGGCGTTGGCGCATCTCGCTCGTGGCCAAAGCGGGAAAACCTTTCGAACGCCGAATAGCCATCCAGACCAACGGTGCCACCAGGACTGCTACCGCCAGGAATATGGCTGTGGGGAGCGTCTCCACCCCCAGCATTTTCAGGCCGGAGGCAAAAAGGACCACTGCAAGCGCCCTGCGAATGAATCCGCCGTTAAGCCGGCTCGAGAGCTGTGCACCCAAAAAGACGCCCGGCACACTTCCCAGGATCAGGGGAAGCGTCAGCTCGAGGCTGAGCTCACCGAAAAGGGAATGACTGACGGCGGCGGCGGCCACCAAGGGGACAGCCTGTACAAGGTCCGTTCCTACCAGCTGCCCGGCTTTCAGCCCGGGATAAATCATCATCAGCCCGATGATGATGAGCGAACCGGAACCCACCGACGTCATCCCGACCACCAGACCGCCGATCATGCCCAGGACTATGGTTATCAGCGGGCGGGCGGACACCAAGGGACGCGCCTGCGGAAGACCGGTGCCCTGTCCGCTCCGGTCTTTAGCCCGCTCCACGAGCCTCACGTAAGCCCGGACTGCCAGGAGGCCCGCGGAAAGCAGCAGGGCCGCTCCCAGAGCTGTTTTAACTGTCGTCTGAACGGCATCTCCTGGTCCCAGCCATTTCAGGATCAACACACCGCAGAAGGCTGCCGGGACAGAGCCAATCATCAGCCACTTCACGAGCTCAAGGTTGACGGTGCCGCGGCGGAAGTGGACTGCCGATCCAACAGGTTTCATGACAGCGCTCGCCACCAGGTCACTGGATACCGCGGCCAGGGGCGGAACCCCAAAAACCAGCACGAGTACAGGAGTCATGAGCGCGCCACCACCCATGCCGGTAAGACCGACCACTATTCCCACGCCGAAGGCGGCGAACACCAGCATCATGTCCATAAGAGCAGATTTTGTCACTGGCGGGACCCGCCGGAAATGCGTAGCGCCGACGCGGAAAGGCAGTACTTTCGGCGGAGGAACAAGTAGTGTTTGCGGCGCTTTCCATAACCCGGGCGGCGCCGGATAGACCCGGTCTCAGTGCTTTCGAAACACTAAATCAGAAGCCCGGCAGAACCAACAGGTAGTTCCCGGATCCACTGTGCCGGCAGACAGGTAATAGCGGCCCCGGAGTGCGTAAGCAGCACCCCAAAGACGAGTATGGGCTACCCATGTGCGGCAACGCCGGCCCGCCTAGGCTTTTGGTATCAAGTCATCCACGCAACGGGTCCGAAGCAGGTCTCACAATGCGCACCAGAAACCCTATTTCCCCCTTCCTTCCGGTAATTCCCGAATTAGCCCTGCACAGTAATCTGCGGGTCCCCAAGACGGGGCCGACGGCGTTGAAGTCTTCTGAGACCAAGACTTCTCCCCCCAGTCGTCGTCGGCCCCCCAAACTTTCCCCGGCCCGTTAGGACGGCCCGCATGAGTCCCCTGGACGAATCCGCTGTCATGGGCCCAGGCCTGAAGCTGACGCCCTCCCAGCACAGCTATCCGGAACGTCGGAGCTCACGACTGGAGCAATCGCGTCAGCAGACCAAATCCACAGGCCTCAGATGGGCCGGCCGCTATCAGCGGATTCTGTTCATGTCGGATGCGCTGGTTCTGACCGTTGTTGCTGCCGCTGCGCAAGTGGGCAGATTCGGTTTCGCCGACACTGATGTGACTGTCGGATTTTTTGAGGTTGCCTACACCTACCTGTCGATCGGGATTGCGGTCGCCTGGATGGTGGTGCTTGGTATTTACCGCACGCGTGATCCCCGGGTAGTGGGTGTTGGCGCAGAGGAGTACAAGCGCGTCATCAACGCCACCGTCACGCTGTTGGGGCTTGTGGCGATTCTTTGCGCAGTTCTCAAAGTGGACATCGCCAGGGGCTATTTCGCGCTCGCCTTCCCGTTGGGGATCGCGGGACTGATCACTTCGCGCTGGATCCTGCGCCAGTGGCTCACGAAGCAACGGACGTATGGGCACTATTTGTCGCGCGTAATAGTCCTGGGGCGTGGCAAGGACGTCCGCTATGTCATCAACCAGATCCAGAAGAAATCAGGCGCTGCCTACGACGTTGTAGGCGCAGCGTTGCCGCATGCGGAGGAAAGGGAATTCCTGGTCACCGGATCCGGCCCGGTTCCTGTGGTGGCGACCGTGGGTAACATCGTGGACGCGGTTGAACGCCTTGAAGCGGATGCAGTGATTGTGGCAGGACCGGTCAAGGGCGGCAGTAAGTATGTTCAACGGCTGGGTTGGAAGCTGGAGGAGTCCGCCACGGAACTGGTGCTGGCCACCGGCTTGACGAACGTTGCCGGCCCCAGAATCCATTCCCGCCCGGTTGAGGGACTGCCGTTGATGCATGTGGAGCTTCCACGCTACTCAGGAGCGAAGCACGTCCTGAAGAGGCTCCTGGACATCGTTCTCTCCGCCTTGGCCTTGATCGTCCTGCTTCCTGTTTTCGCGGTCCTCGCTGTCCTGATCAAGCGGGACAGTGATGGCCCTGTGATCTTCCGCCAGGAAAGGATTGGCCAGGGTGGCAAGAAGTTCCTGATGTACAAGTTCCGGTCAATGGTGCAGACGGCCGAGGATGATCTTGCCGGACTTCTGGACCTGAACGAGGGCTCCGGTGTCCTGTTTAAGATGCGTCATGACCCACGCGTTACGGATGTTGGACGCTGGATGCGCAAATACTCGCTGGACGAACTGCCCCAGTTCTGGAATGTGCTGCTAGGGGACATGAGCCTTGTAGGCCCGCGGCCGCCTCTGCAGCGGGAAGTGGATGGCTATAAGGCCCGGGTCCACAGGAGGCTTTACATCAAGCCAGGCCTGACAGGAATGTGGCAGATCAACGGACGGTCCGAGCTCAACTGGCAGGACAGTATCCGACTGGACCTTTATTATGTCGAAAACTGGTCACTTGCCGGCGACATCATCATCCTGTGGCGGACCCTCAAAATGCTCACCAACCCACAGGGAGCGTACTGATGAAGGGCATTCCGATCGATCTGATGCGGCTGACTTTGCTTGGGGAAATCGCAGCCGTTGCCGGGTCCAGGGCCGATGAAGAGCTTGCCCGCGAGCTGGCTACTGTCGCTGGATCGATGTTGCTCGCCTTCCGGGAATCGGCGGATGGGGCAGGCTTAGCTGGGGATGAACTGCGGGCTCAGGGTGATGCACGCGCCCAGAAGCTGCTGAGCAAGGCCCTGCTTCAGCACCGGCCAGGGGACGCCGTCCTCTCTGAAGAGGCCCCGGACGACCCGGCCCGCCTGTCCGCCAATCGGGTCTGGATCATCGATCCGTTGGATGGAACCAGGGAATTCGCTGAGGGTCGAAGCGATTGGGCTGTCCATGTTGCGCTGCACTCCCACGGCAGATTGACGGCTGGAGCGGTTGCCGTTCCTGCATTGGGCTACGTTACTGGCAGCAAGGCCGGGCTATGGGTACGGAAACCCGGCCGGCAGCTTCGAATCGCCGTTTCCCGCTCACGGCCTCCCCAGTTGGCGGAAGCCGTGGCCGGACGACTTGGCGCAAAACTGGAGCCGATGGGGTCAGCCGGCTACAAAACCTGCGCCGTGATCAGCGGGGAGGTAGATGCCTACCTGCATTCGGGCGGCCAGTTCGAGTGGGATTCAGCGGCACCGGTTTTCGCTGCGCGCCAGGCTGGATTGCACGCCAGCCGGGTGGACGGTTCCGAGTTGCGCTACAACCAGAAGTCGCCGAGCCTGCCTGATCTGCTGATTTGCCATCCTGATATTCGCGACTTACTGCTGGTCGCCATTGCGGACGTTCAGAAAGATCCGTCCGGAAGGGGTTCTCTGGACCAGCGCACATCGGGACAGCCTGCATCAGAACGGCGTCCATCCGGTCAGTCCCGGTTTGGAGATACACAGGATAGGAGAGCCTGATGACTCCCAGAGAGCCGCTCAAGCGCAGGTTGACGCAGCTGGAAGTGCTGGAGTCGGAGGCGATCTTCATCATCCGCGAAGTTGTCGCCGAGACGGACAATCCGGCCATGCTGTTCTCCGGAGGCAAGGACTCCACGGTGATGCTCCATCTCGCAGTGAAGGCCTTCGCTCCAGGATCCGTGCCGTTTTCCCTCCTTCACGTGGATACCGGGCACAACTTTCCGGAAGTCCTGGAGTTCAGGGACCGCTGTGTAGGAAAGTACTTGCTGAACCTCGTGGTGGCTTCTGTCCAGGACGCATTGGACCGCGGCATAGTTCAGGAGGAACCGAACGGCTCGCGCAACAGAATCCAAACGCCTGTACTGCTCGAAACCGTGCAGAAGAACGGGTTCACCTCATTACTGGGCGGGGCGCGCAGGGATGAAGAAAAGGCCCGTGCGAAGGAACGTGTTTTTTCGTTCCGGGATGAGTTTGGGCAGTGGGATCCAAAAAACCAGCGCCCCGAGCTGTGGAGCATCTTCAACGCTGAGGTCCACCAAGGTGAAAGCATCAGGGTGTTTCCGCTCTCCAACTGGACCGAATTGGACGTCTGGGACTACATCCGTCAAGAGGGCATTGATCTTCCGCCGATCTACTACGCGCACCAGCGGGAAGTCTTCGAACGCGGGGGGATGCTGTTTGCGGCCAACGAATTCTGCAGGCCTAAAGACGACGAACCCACGTCAGTGCAAAAAGTCAGGTACCGGACAGTGGGGGATGCGACCCTGACGGCGGCGGTCCGCTCCGATGCCGACACTGTGGACAAGGTGGTAGCTGAGATAGCAACGACCCGGGTCACCGAGCGCGGTGCCACCCGGGGAGATGACCGCGTCAGTGCAGCGGCCATGGAGGACCGGAAGAAAGAAGGCTACTTCTAATGGATCTCCTGAGATTTGCCACGGCGGGATCAGTAGATGACGGCAAGAGCACCTTGATCGGACGGCTTCTCTATGACTCGAAATCTATCTTCACTGACCAGCTTGAATCCATTGAGCGGACCAGCCAGGCCATGGGCTCGGACTACACGGAACTTGCGTTGCTGACCGACGGGTTACGGGCCGAACGTGAGCAGGGAATAACGATCGACGTCGCCTACAGATACTTTGCTACATCCAAGCGGAAATTCATCGTGGCGGACACTCCCGGACACATCCAGTACACGCGGAACATGGTGACCGGGGCATCAACCGCGGACATGGCAATTATGCTCGTCGATGCGCGGAAGGGGCTGCAGGAGCAAAGCCGGCGTCATGCATTCCTTGTCTCGCTGCTGAAAGTGCCGCACCTGGTGCTTGCCATCAACAAGATGGATCTCGTTGCCTGGTCACAGGACGTCTTTGAGGATATCCGGCATGACTTCGTGGAATTCGCCGCCAAGCTCGATATTCCTGACCTGACGGTCATTCCGCTTTCCGCCCTCACCGGTGACAACGTGGTGAGCCGCTCAGAGAATATGCCCTGGTACCAGGGAACGTCGCTGATGACCCATCTGGAGAACGTTTACATAGCCAGTGACAGGAATCTGGTGGATGGCCGGTTCCCTGTCCAATACGTGATCCGGCCCCATTCAAACCGCTTCCCCGATTACCGCGGGTACGCGGGGAAGATCGCCGGCGGAGTCATGCGCGTCGGCGATGAGGTGGTGGTCCTGCCCAGCGGGCTTCCGTCCCGCATCGCCTCGATCGAGTCCGCAAGCGGACCCGTCAACGAAGCGTTCGCTCCGATGTCCGTCGTCGTACGGCTCGAGGACGACATTGATATCTCACGCGGGGACATGATCTGCAGACCGCACAACCAACCAAAAGTCTCGCAGGATATTGACGCGATGATCTGCTGGATGAGCGAGGAGCCCCTGCGCCCGGGCCAGAAGCTGGTGGTCAAGCACACGACGCGGCGGGCACGGGCACTCGTCAAGGAAATGCAGTACGAACTGGACATCAACACCCTGCACCGCAACGAACAGGCAGAGGAGCTCAAGCTCAACGCCATCGGGAGGGTTCGGCTGCGTACCACCATTCCGCTTCTCGCGGATGAGTACCACCGAAACAGGGAAACGGGCGGCTTCATCCTCATTGATGAACACACCCTTCGAACAGTAGGCGCGGGAATGATCCTGTCCGTCTGAAGCATCCGCCGGTACGTCACCGGATCATCAAAGAAACGTGGAGAAACGAGACGATGAGAACAGCCAGGTATGGTGTCCGCAATCATCCCGTTGCGCCCGGTACCGAGAGGATTCTGCTGGTTGGATCCAGCGGCGGTCATCTCGCGCAATTGCTGGCCCTTGAACCCTGGTGGGCGCACCAATCGAGGGCCTGGGTAACCTTCAAAACGCCCGACGCCGAGTTCGGCCTGCGGAATGAGCAAGACATCACGTGGGCATACTCCCCAACCACCCGGAACATCCCGAACCTTCTGCGGAACACAAAACTGGCGTGGTCATTGATGCGACGGTTCCGTCCAACCGTGGTGATCTCGACTGGAGCAGGAAGCGCCCTGCCCTTTTTTGCCCTTGCGAAGATGATGCCCACCACGACTGTGTACATCGAAGTTTATGACCGGGTGGACAGCCCCACGCTCACCGGAAGACTGTGCCGGCCATTTACCGACCTGATGTTGGTCCAGTGGCATGACCAGCTGGGACTTTACCGTGACGCCCATGTACTGGGGAGGCTGCTGTGAACGAGGCTCCGGTACATGGCCAGCCTGACAATGCCTCCACTCCGAGAAGCATCAGTGTTCTTGTGGGCACTGACCATCACGAGTTTTCCCGGTTGGTCGACTGGGCTGATGGTTGGGCAGCCGAACATCCGCAGGACAAAGTCACGGTGCAGTTCGGCCACAGCCGGGCACCCGCTTCTGCCGAGGGACACAGCTTCATGTCTCCTGCCGCGCTCGCGGAACTCATGGCCACGAGCGACATCGTTGTTGCGCATGGCGGACCTGCCACTATCTCCGGGGCGAGGGCTGCGGGGCACGTACCGCTGGTGCTGCCAAGGGATCCGGCCCTGGGAGAGCATGTTGACGATCATCAGCAGCGGTTCGCGAGCTGGTCCGCCCAGAGATCGCTGGTCACCAAGGTGGTCTCGGTGCCCGAGCTGCAGGAACGGGTCTCGGCCTTGGCAGGGGAAGGTTCAGGGACCAAGAGCGGAAACCTCGATGGAGCGCGGCAGGGTGACGACGCGGCAAGCCACCTTCCGCTGCTCCTGGAGAAGGCAAGGACTGCTACCAACCGAGCCACACCAGGCGCCCCCGTGGTCTTGTACGTCTCCGCCGCAAGTGCCGCGACGTCGTCGTACCTTTCCGCCCTCAGCCGTGCAGAAGGCGCCGTGATGCTGGGGGACATCGGGCAGTTATGGGAGCAGGGAATAATCAAAAACGCCAACTGCGCCTGCGGGACGGCTTTTTCCTCCTGTCAGTTCTGGCTTCGAGTGGGGAAGGAGGCCTTCGGAGGCTGGGAGGATGTGGACGTCCGCTCCATCAAACGACTGGGGCAGTCCGTCAGGTCTGCTGGAAAGCTGATGCTGGGGGTTTTGCCCTTTGAGCCTCCTTTGCTCCGCCGACAGCTCGCTGAGCACTCGTCGTACTACCTTGCTCTGTTCCGGGCAGTGCAGGACATCACCGGAGGGAAGGTGCTGGTGTGTTGCGGTGCGGACCCTGTTTTGGCTTTCGCCTTGAGCCACAACCGTGAGATAGATGTGCGGATTCTGTATCTGGCTGGAAGGACGGGGCGGCCAGTGACCAGCGACGACGTCCATGGTTCGTTAGCCGCGAGATGGCTGTCATCGAGGATGGGGGCACAATTCCTCAGGATGCGGCACGTTCCCCGCGCCGTCATCGGGCGCAAGCGTTATCTGAACGACCCCGTGAAGGCCCTGCACTCAGTGGGCCAAGAACTCGAACTCCCCGATTCCTGGCCCGTTCAGGGCGCTCCCCAGGAGTTCCATCCCCTTCTGCGAGAGGACCTGGCGTGAGCACAGTGTCGGTGATCATAGCCACGCGGGACCGCCCCGAGATGCTCAGGGAGGCGATCGCGGCGGTCGCTGACCAGACTTTCGACGGTGAGATCGAGATTATCGTGGTTTACGATCAGTCAGCCCCGGACACCTCACTCCAACTATCAGAGGGCACCAGGCGTGTCAGGGTGATCAGCAACTCCCGCACCCCCGGCCTGGCGGGGGCCCGCAACAGCGGGATCCTGGCTGGCACCGGAGACTATGTGGCCTTTTGCGACGACGACGACTATTGGAAGCCCGGAAAGCTCGCGGCCCAGGTTCAACGCATGGAGACCGATTCCGGCGTCGAGTTTGTCACATGCGGAATTTCAGTCCAGTACGACGGCGTCACCCATGACCGCCCGCTGGGCAGGGACATCGTGACCTTCGATGAACTGCTGCGGGACCGGCATACGGAGCTGCACCCCTCAACTTTTCTGATGCGGCGTTCAGCGGCAATCACTGGTTTTGGACTCGTGGACGAAGAGGTCCCTGGCGGATTCGGCGAAGACTACGAATTTCTGCTCCGCGCCGCCAAGTCCCACGCGATTTCCCATGTTCGCGAGGTCCTGGCGGTGGTCCGCTGGGGTGGACAGTCATTTTTCTTCCGACGCTGGCAGACCATGTCAGACGGGCTGTCCTGCCTGCTCGACAGATTCCCGGAATTTGAAACTACACCTGCAGGCTCTGCCAGGATCCGGGGGCAGATTGCCTTCGCCAACGCCGCTTTGAAGAACCGGCGGATCGCCCTCCTGTGGGCAGTGTCGGCCTTCAGGCGCAACCCCCTTGAACTGAGGGCTCCGCTGGCCATCGCCGTCGCTGCCGGGGTGCTGTCCCCGGACAGGGTGATGGTTGAGCTGCACAAGCGGGGGCGCGGAATCTGACCGGGCAGGGTGTTCGCGGCAGTCTACAACGGAAGAGGCGGCAGGAGCATTGCTCCGGCCGCCTCTCCCGTGTCCACAAGATCAACTGTCAGTCAGTATCCAAACACGCGCTCCACCACACGTACTGAGGCCTGTCCATCGTCCAGCGGACAGAAACGTGAGACGAAGGTCCGGTACCGCTCTGCGTTGGCGCGGTGGTCCTTTTCGAGATTACTCAAAGCTGCGCCCAGGGATTCAGTGTCCGTCACGATGGTTCCTGGGGCCCACTCCTCGTAGTCGTAGTACAACCCACGAACATTGTCCCGGTAACGGGCCAGGTCGTAGGGGAAGAGAACTACCGGCTTTCCTGTGACGGCATAGTCAAAAATGGCTGAGGAGTAGTCCGAGACCATCACATCTGCGGCCAAATAGAGTTCGGCGATATCCGGGTAATTGCTGACGTCGAGAGTAAAGCCTTCGCGGCCAGGCGGCGCGCTCTTCACCACGCTGTGCATGCGGTTGAGGATCACTGTTCCGGCAGGTGTTGCCTTCTTCAGCAGATCCAGGTCCAACGCTTCAGGATCTTTGAATTTGCCTTCTTGATGGGGAGAATCATCGCGCCATGTGGGGGCGTTCAGGACCACTAGAGCGGAAGGATCCAGCCCCAGCTCCTTACGTACCTCATCCCTGATCCTGGGCGCTTCGGCCGACTTAAGGATGTCGTTACGGGGGTAGCCGGTTTCCAGCAACTCCCCCTCAAAGCGGAACGCACCCCTGAGAATGTCGGAGCTGCTGGGAGCTGGGGAGAGCAGATAGTCCCATTTTTTGATGTCCCGTTCGAGCCGCTTCTGATGGGCGGCAGCGCCTGGGTAAGTACGGAACTCCTCGTCGAAACCAATGGTCTTGAACGGGGTGCCGTGCCAGGTTTGGAGGTACCTGACCCGTGGACCTTTGACCAAGTGTTTGCTGACCACGTCATTGCTGATGAGATAGTCGCAGCTGTACAGCCTGGCAAAGTACTCCGGGGTGTGCCGACGCACCCTCGCTACGCCGTCAGGCAAGCGGGTTGACTCGTGCGCTACCCAAACCAGCTTCAGATCGGGGCGAAGCCTTTGCAGGGCCTCGGAAATGGCCCGGGGGCTGTCGGAGTATTTTCCACGCCAGCTTTCAAAGAGAACGGTTTTCTGTTTCATGTCTCGTACCTTTCAGGGGAAGGGGAGTCTTTTCTCGAGAGAAGGGTTTTTAGTGTCGGAAGGCGCAGCTTCCCCCGCCAGAGCCACAGGAGAAAGGCATAAGCCAGGCAGCCGGCGGCGAGGACGCCGAAGAACTCCCACAGGTGTGTCCGCTGCAAGAGGCTCAGGATCAGCAGCGGGATTCCGAGGCAAGCCACATTGGCCACCGCTACCAGTGCCGACCTCCAGCCGAATGGGTCCATGGAGAGGAGCTTCTTGACCCGCTCCAGGGTCAGTAAGTTCTTGAGCAACACTGCCATGCCCCATGCAACTGCAGCACCGACAATTCCCCACAGTGGAATCAGGATCAGGCAAAGACCGATATCCGCCGCCAAAGTAGCCAATGCAATCCATAGACTGGTCCGGCTGCCGCCTGCCATCAGCAACAAGGTGTCCAGTGGTCCGGCAGCAACGCCTACAAGCATGGCGATGCTCATCACAATCACCACCGCTCCGGCACTTTCCACGTTGTAGCCCGCGCCGAAGATCATCAGATAGAAGCTGCCCGCCGCGCCTGTGACCATGTAGAGCGGCCATGCTACTGCCATGCTCCATGCTGTGGAGATCCGGAAGATGTCGGCAGCATCCGCGTGCCGCCCTTTTGCAAGCAGCTGGCTGAACCGGGGTTGCAGGACCTGTTGAATCGCGTGGGTGGCGAACTGGCCCAGGGCCACGAACCGTGTAGCCGCAGTGTAGAGCGCCGCATCCTGCACAGAAAGCAGGGCGGCGATCAGGATGATGTCGGACCGCTGAAGCAGGATCTGGCAAAGACGCGCGATTCCACGGGGCCAGGTGAAACTCCAGAATTCCCGACGCACCATGGCGCGGTCATTCAGCGGCGCCGTGTGATGATCAATACCGCGGCGGCGAAGCATTCGGCGGAAGATCAGGACCGACAACACGCCTGCAATGGCGTAGGGGGCCACCCATCCGGCAGAGAGCAGGAGCACTCCGCCGCCAGCCAGGGCAGCGAGCCATACACCCAGCGGCTGCAGCATAGTGCGCAGGAACTTGTCGATCAGGACGGTGCTGCGTACCGTTCCGAAGGAGCGGGCACCTGCCAACGAAAAATCACCCCAGGCGGCCACCGGCAGGAGCACGGCAAACATCAGCAGGACCAGTGACCCCTGGGGAGTATCCAGGCCGATCAAAGGTGCCAGCTGGCCGGCCAGAAGGGCGGTTCCCAGCGCCAGCACGAGGCTGGTCAGCAGGACTGGCCTGAGGGCGACCGACAGACATTGGGAGATATCGGCAGTGCGGCCAGTCGCCTCGTACCGGAGCATAAAGCGGGCCAGTCCGCTTTCAGTACCCAAGGAGGCGGCACCCAGCAGTATCAGAAACGCAGATGATGCTGCAAAGAACATACCGGCAGTGGCCTGGTCATAGAGTTGGGTGACCACCACGATGAGACCGAAGCCGAAAACTGCGGAAACGGCTGCCCCGAGGAGGTTGAACACTCCACTGCGTGCAATATGCGAGAGCTGGGCGTCGACCGCTTCAGTGTTCGCCGCTTCACTGCCCACGAGCACTGGCACTGCTGGAGGCGACTGGAACTTTGGCAGCGGCGGGACGCTCTGCTCCGTTGCCGTTCTTCTTGCTACCCGCCATCGGCTTGCCGGAAGTTGACTTGGCGGGACGCGTCTTGGCCGTTTCCAGTACCACGGCTCCAAGCAGGTTCACGGATAGCTCCCGGCAGACTTCAATAGAACTGTTGAGGTCCGTGACCTTGGTAGAGCCATAGGCGATCTCAATAATGACGGATTTGAAAGTGCTCGCCAACAGCTGCGTATTGGGGCTGAGCATAGGACCAGTGACGACCAGCACAACGTCTGCACGGTGGGCCAGGGAGCCAATCAGTCCGATAAGCCGGGGGGTGATCCGGTGGTGTGCAGAGCCTGCTTCCCGGGAACCGCTGCCCAGGACCTGAAGCGTGGGTGACAGGCTCACCAAGGTTTCGTCAACGGCGATATTCTCGTCCAGGAGATCAGCCAGGCCTGGATAATTTGCCCGGACCAAGGGTGGCATGACCAGGCGGCCCGTCGTGTCTACAACGAGTGTCTTGATCCCTGCCTCTGCAAGCGACCAGCCAATTGAGACTGCAGAGAGTGGCTGCGCTGCGTCTTTACCGGCAGTACTCAACAGGATGATATTGCTCCGGTGGAGCCGGGTGAAGTCCAGGACGTTGGCATTCAACCGGTTGAGCCCTGGAACGGCAGGAGGCGGGTTCTTGCTGAACAGGGGTGCAGGCGAGCCGTCGTGCCCATGGTGGGACGCGATGGTGGGAACGTTGAACGCTTTAATTTCCGCTGCCGATCGGATTACCTTGCCCGACTTGGGACGGGACCGTACCAGGGCCAAAGCGAGGGCCAAGGCCAGGCCGGCAAGCCCCCCGGCGACGGTAAGCAGTAGCGGCAGGTTCAGGAAGCTACCACCCTGGAGTCTTGCCGGCGTAATGACCTGTCCCGGATACAACGGCGTAGTGGAGATATCACCCATTTGCGCATTCAGTTGACTCACCTGGGTTGATACGGACTGGACCTGGGTCAGAAGGAGGCTCGCCTCGGGAGATCCGGCTCCAGCCCGGGTCAACCGCGAACTCAAGCCAGAAAGATCCTTCTGGTACCTGGCGACTTCAGCTTTGATTCCCTCCACGCGGCTATTGACCGAATCAGTCGCCCGGGCCTCGCGGAATGCGAGGTAGGACTCAGCAAAGGCTTGTGCCCGCCTTACTGCTACAGCCGGGTCCGGATCCGTGTAGCTGATCTGCAGGATCTGCGTGTTGACGGGAACCACCACGGTGACTTGGTCCAACACATCCTCGACATTGGCGTCCTGGCGGCCAGGGATGGTTTTTGCAACGGCGTCGGACCGCAGTACCTGGGCCTCAGTGTTCAGGTTGATCAGCTGCTCACCACGCGTGCTTGGATAGAACGCGTTGCCATCCAACGGGCTGAGGAGGATGGCAGAGGTGGCTATCTGGGGCTCGCGTGCGGAAACCCCGGCGGTTGCTCCCAGTACAGCGCCTATCACAGTGAGGCCCAGGATGACCGGCCACGTACGGGCCACTGCGGTGCGGAACAATGCCGTTCGGGTTTCAAAGCCCGGCTCGCGCGTAGGCCGTGTGACCGTGGGTTCTGGTGAGTGATGAGACATGAGACGTTCTCCGGTTCTTTCAGTACTGCGGGAAGATTCTTGGGACGCCCGGGGTAGCCGCGGCGATAGTGGCGGGAGGTGTGGTCAGGGGTTTAATGGCTTTTCCCCTTCCCATCCGGCAGGGCCGGCATATCCCTGGATGAGAGGCCCGGGTTCTTTGCGTTTGTTGGTCAGCCACCGACGTCGGCCGTCCATCCCGCTCCTGAAGGAGCGGACAAAAGCGATCGCAACTGATAGTGCGGCTGCCGCCAAAAACCCCAACAATGCACCGGAGGCGATGTCTACCTCAGGCTGTCCTCGAAGGGTCTGTGTCCGAGGGGCTCGGATGATTTCGCCCGCCACAGTCGACGTAGCCGAAAGGCTGACCACGGCTGCCCGTATATTGGCGGAAACTTCCGACGCATATGACGACCCGACCCGGCTGTCCGGGGACAGGGGTGTCGACAAGGGGATGGAGGCCTGCAGCCGCGCAAGGCGATCACGCAGGGCCAGCAGTACCTGCTCCCGGCGCTGTTTTAGACCCTCACTACGCACGGCGAGATAGGCCTCGGCCAACGAGGTGACAGTTCTTGTTGCCTGCTCGTCGGATGTCCCCGAGTAGCTCAGCGTGAGTACCTGCGAATTCCTTACGGCTGAAATGCCGACGCGGGATCGAAGGGTTTCCGGATCATTGATCCCCTCTGCTTTGGCCACGGGATCAATACTGCTTTGGGACAATACCAGCGCAGCCTCCGTATCGATCGTCATGCGGCCGGACCGGGGGTCCTCTGTGCCCTCAAAGGTCAGGTAGACCGGCGAGGGCGCCAGCAGCAACGTCACGGAGGCCTCATGGGCGGTAGGCCGGGAAGCAGCGACGGCGGCGCCGGCGGCAGTGCCGGCCAGGGTCCCTATCAGCAGCACAGGAAGGTAGCGGCGACCATTCCGGGTGAAATTACCCAGCAGGCGTACATCGTTACTGGCGCCGGCGGACATCCGTTGGCGCCACACCAGTCCGAGAGTCAGCATGATAGTGAAGAACGGCATGCCCAGGGTGTCATAGACGAACATCTGGATGGCGAAAAATAACAAAATGGCTGTCGCCGCAAATTCAAGCGGTGTTCGCGAGCGCCAGTGTGCCAGGAAGCGGGAAATAAAGAAAAGCAGGAAGAAGCACATGCCCACCAGGCCCTGCGAGAATATAACCAGCCAGATGTGACCTTGCGTTCCGAGCGGGGGAACCTGGCAGCCATCGCAGTCAGGCCTTCCACCACCAGCGATCGAGGAAAAGCTTCCCTTCACATCCCGAGTGCTGCCAAATCCAAGTATTGGCGATCCTTCGACGGTGCTGGTTACTGTTTCGACGAGCAGCTCTGTACGGCGTTCGTTGCTGTGGGCGTTTTCCAGCCTCTCTGCTGAAAGTGCTCCCAAGGGGCTTCCGACAAATATGGCGGCGCCAATTCCGAGCGCCACGAGGCTGGCGACGAGCGAGCGTATCCGCCGCTTTGCAATCAGGTAAACGATCAGGGCGCCTGCCCCCACGCCCAGGGAAACCCACAGGCCACGGTTCATCGAATGGACCACCGGGAACGCTGCCACCACCAGGATGATCGGGGCCAGGAGCCGCTTCCAGGCTGGCGCCCTGCCGAACCAGGTCATGAGGAAGAAGGGCAGGTAGATGGAAAAGTTGCTGCCCCACGAGTTGGCAAATTCAAAGGGTGCAATGGGCCGGTACTCTTCCCGGCCAAGGAAGGTGGTCAGGTTTGCTGCTGCCGGATGCACCAGAGGATGAATGAAGCTGTTCGAAGTGAGGGACTTTGGCAGGAGAATCTCTACAAGTGAGGTCAGCTCGAATTTTGGTGCGAGCATGCCAAGAACGCCGCCGGCCACAGTGAAAACGAACATCCAACCGAGCAAGCCGGTTACTCGGCGGGTTGAGGCATCCTCCTCACGGGCGTTTCCGATCCAGAGGAATGCGATGGTGCAGGTTCCGTACCAGGCGAGGCGGTAAAAAAACACCATGAGGCGCTCGGCGCCACCTCCACCAGGAACGCCGCCGGGGGCATCAGCCCAGAGTGCGACAACACTGACGACTACCCAGAGCAGGAACAGGAACCACCAGCCGGTGCCGCGCGGTACGCGGATACGGCCATTGCGCAGTAACTGGATCAGCATAGGCACAGCTAAAACCAAGGGCAGCAGGGCGCTGAGTCCGAGAACCCACCACAGCGGAAATCCGGCCAGCAGAACAACCAACGGCCAGGCATTGTGCTTGGACGGCAGGACCTGGCCGCCCGGAAGCGGAGCAGTTGCCGTCCGAGCCGAATGCTCAGCTGTTGTTGCCATGGGCGTATTCCCCTAACCTGTACGACCCGAGACCTGCATGCCGCAGTCAATGCCGCAGTGCAACGCGTTGAGACCGACTCTAGTCACGTGCGTGCGGCGCAAACACCGTGGAAACTACCTGTTTTGATGCCCGCGAAGTGCCGCCAACTACCTGTTTTCCCGGCTTGGGCAAGGGGTCAATACTTCAGATACTTCGTGTGCGTGTGCCGTCTTTAAGGACGCCACGTTGAAACTTGGCAAGGAAGTCCTAGCAGCTAGGGCTACGGAAAGTAGGAAACGTGCACCGGCCCATCACAAACCAGCCCGGACGGCTCCACGGCCGTTCCGAAACGCCGCGTTGGCTGGTTGCGCTGTGGTCAGTGGTAGCGGCTGCCTTGTGTGCAGGCTTCCTGGCTTTGGTTCCGCCATCACCAGCTGCGGCCGTCCAGCCGGGAACCCAGAATGTGGTGGTCAGCGCGAACGCCAAGCGGGGAACTCCGCACGTACTGGATGGCTACGTGGCCGGCTTCGCCCAGGTGGGCGATCTGACGGTTGCCACCGGAAACTTCACCAGGGTCCGAAACGATTCCAGCACCACGGAAATAGCCCGCACGCACATCTTCGCCTTTACCAGCGCCAACACCATCACCTCCCTCAACGTGGCTGTCAGCGGCGAGATAATGGACGTCCTCGCCGTGGGCGATGGAAAGCATGTGTGGATCGCCGGCTCGTTCAACACCGTGAATGGGGCAACGGCCCGCGGGCTTGCCAAGATCAATGTCTTCACAGGGCAGCGCGACACATCATTTGCGCCTCCTGCCTTTGACGGACGCGTGAACCAGATCCGCCTGCGGAACGGCCTCTTGTACCTCGCCGGACGCTTCATGAAGGCGGGGGAGAGTGCCCGGTCACTGTTCGCTGCGGTGAATCCCACCACCGGAGCCCTGGCTCCCAACGTCTCCCTCAACATCAGCGTTCCCCGGAAGGGTGCGCTGCAGATGTCCCGCATGGACATCACCCCTGATGGAACGCGGATGGTGGGCATCGGCAACTTCACCATGGCCAATGGCCAGTCCCGCAAACAGGTTCTGGTTGCTGATCTCACCACGTCACCGACATCGCTCGCCAACTGGTCCACCGAGGGCTATGCCCCCACCTGCAATCTGGTGTTTGACAGCTATATGAGGGATGTCGATATCTCACCTGACGGGAAGTACTTCGTCATCGTCACCACCGGCTCGTACTACGCCGACACTCTCTGCGACACCGCGGCCAGGTTTGAGACAGGAGCCAGCGGTGCGGACGTAAAACCCACTTGGGTTGACTACACCGGCGGCGATACGCTGACCCGCGTTGCCGTCACGCAAACAACCGTTTACCTTGGCGGCCATCAACGCTGGCTTAACAATCCGTTCGCTGCGGACAGCGTCGGCCCCGGGGCAGTGGAGCGGATGGGGCTTGCCGCCGTCGACGTCCGGAACGGCCTGCCCCTCGCCTGGAACCCCGGCCGCACCCGCGGCTACGGCGTCTACAGCTTTGTGGCCACCGACACCGGCCTTTGGATCGGCAGTGACACCGACCGCATCTCGAATTTCCAGTATCACGGCCGCTTGGCTTTCATGCCGGTCGCGGGCGGGACGCCGCTGCTCCCTGACTATCCGGGCATCCTCCCGGGAACCGTCTACCTGGCCGGTGCAGCTACCGACGACACCGGTAATGCGCTGCCGTCCACCTCCCTCATCAAGCGGAGTTTCAGCGGTACAGCAGTTACGGCTTCCTCCGTGATGGCCACCAGCCAGCCGTTCGGCTCAATGCGCGGCACGTTCATGATCGACAAGAAGCTGTACAGCGGCCGGACCGACGGAACATTCCGGGTCCAGTCGTTCGACGGAACCACCTTCGGCACGCCAACCATTGTCGATCAACGCGGCCTGACAGATTTCCCGGTTGACGTCGCCAAGATCACCGGAATGTTCTACGATGCCGCCACGTCACGGCTGTACTACACCCTGAGCGGTGATTCGCGGCTCTTCTACCGTTACTTCAGCACTGAGATCAACATTATTGGTGCCGTACGCTTCGTGGCACCGACTAATGTGGCAGGCCCGCTATGGGCGGGCACCAGATCGCTGATGCTGCACGGCGACGGCCTCTATGTTGCTGACTCCACCGGGACGCTGAAGCGCTGGGCATGGAACGCCAACACGGCAGTGGCCGGCGGGACACCAGCCACCGTCTCCGGCCCCACGGTCGACGGGAAGAGCTGGGCTGCTACCGAAGCGTTTATGTATGCGGGGGACAAAGCGGCACCGCCTCCTCCCGTGAACCAGGCACCAAACGCCAGCTTCACTTCGACCTCAGCCGGTTTGAAACTTACCGTTGACGGCTCCGGCTCGTCTGACCCTGACGGCAGCATCGCCTCGCACGCCTGGACGTTTGGTGACGGCGGTACCGCTACGGGCGCGACGGCGTCGCGCACCTATGCCGCGGCCGGAACCTACACGGTAACGCTCAAGGTCACCGACAACACCGGTGCCACTCATTCGGTATCAAAGAGCGTGACAGTCACGGCTGCGAACCAGCCGCCGGTGGCGTCCTTCACGGCAGCCGTTTCGAACTTCACCGTCAATGTGAACGGAAGCGGCTCAACTGATCCGGACGGTACGGTGGCGTCCCATGCCTGGGCATTCGGTAACGGCGGAACTGCAACGGGCGCGACGGCGTCGCACACCTACGCAACTGCCGGAACCTACACCATCACCTTGACAGTCACGGATAACGCCGGTGCCACCAACAGCAAAGCACAGCAGGTGACCGTTCCTGGCCAGACAACGGCCGGGTCGGTGACCTTCAGGGCGGCGTCGCAGTCGAACACCAACAGCACCGCCCCCGCCGTCGCGGTCCCGGCTTCCGCCCAGGTCGGAGACGCCATGCTGCTTTTCGCAACGGTGAACAACACCGACGGGACAGTTTCCAGCCCCACCGGAGTCACCGGATGGCAGGTGGTGGGATCAAAGTCCCAGGCCACCATCCAGTCCTTCCTCTGGGCCAGGCGCGTACAGACCGGAGACGCCGGCAAGACGGTGACGGTGCCAATATCCTTGCTGTCCAAGACGGCCCTGCAGCTGGTGGTGTACCAAGGGGTTACCGGCCCCAACTGGCTGGCCGCACAGGCCTCCGAGGTTGACGTGTCGGGAACCACCAAGCACACAACACCGCAAGTGCAGGCCCCAAGTGCAGGCAGCACCCTGGTGTCCTACTGGGCCGAAAAGATCAGCGCCAGCGACACCTGGACGGTGACTGCCCCGCAGATTATGCGTTCCACCACTGTCGGAAGCGGCGGAGGCGCAATCAACTCCGCCCTGAGCGACACAGGGCCCGTCGGGGCAGGAACTACCGGAGGCGTGACAGCGACGGCCGGGCTGGCTTCCACCAAGGTAGCCATGTGGTCCGTCGTGCTCCAACCGGGAGCCTGACGTGCTCCCGGCAAAAGTCAAGGCAGGGAGGAACGACGTGTTCCGCAAGTATCGGATAGTGATGGTTGCCGTTGCGGCCGCGGCCATCGGAGGAATCATCTGGGCAGGCTCCCAGGGCCCCACGGAAGCTGTTGTTGCGCAGGAGTCTCCTGCCGGAATTTCGGCGACTGAGAGTCCCTCCACGGCCACGTCACCGGAAATTCTGGTTCCGGGACCGATGGCGACGTCGGATGCCGCAGCACCAGCGCCACCTGCGCAGGCGCCTGAAGCGCCGGGACAAGCGCCTGAAGCGCAGGTACAGGCGCCGCTACCTGAGCAGCAGCCGGACAATCCACCACCGGCCAACGTTCCATTGGATGTCGCGGTAGACGTGCCTTCAGTAGCGGTCAACGACTGCACGTCGTTGGAGTCCTCCCTGACCGAGTACCAGGAGACAGCGAAGAGCGTGGGGCCCACGGGGTATCGGATGCTTTTGGTCGGACTGGACAATCTGGAGGGCATGGTGGGTTCGCTCGCCAGTTCGGATCAGCAGTACGAACCAGTGATGCAGGTGCTCTCTGATGTACGCCGGCAGTGGAGCTCGGCATTGTCCGCCCACGATGCAGGCATAACCGCTGAAGCCGACAAAGCGTCCCAGGAAGCACAGGCCTCCCTGCAGACAGCCAGGGACTCCCTGAAATGTACGTCGTGAGCGTGAGCCGAAACCTATAGACCGAAGGGGCCTTGGATGTCACGGAAGACCACAGCCAATCGAGGGGAATACAGCTGATGAACACCACTGAAGCACCTGTGAAAGTGATTACGTATGGAACCTTCGACATGTTGCATGAGGGTCACCTCAGGCTGCTGCGCCGGGCCAAAGCACTCGGTGACTACCTGATAGTCGGGATTACCACCAGCTCTTACGACGAAACCCGTGGCAAGCTCAACGTCCGTGACAGCATGATGACCCGAATTGCCAATGTGCAGGCAACCGGCCTGGCGGACGAGGTGATCATCGAAGACTATGAGGGCCAGAAGATCAATGACATCCAGCAACATGGTGCTGACATCTTCGCTATCGGTTCCGACTGGCTGGGGAAGTTCGACTACCTCAACGATTTCTGCAAAGTGGTCTATCTCGAGCGGACGGCCGGCGTTTCCAGCACCCAGTTACGTGCCGAGAAGCTGGGCATCGTCCGATTAGGGATTTCCGGCACGGGGAGCGCAACGAACTGGTTCACGGACGAGGCCCTCAAGGTCAGTGGCCTGGAGATTGAATCGGTCTTCAACCCGAATGCAGCCATCGCCCGGGACTTTGCCAAGAGTAACTCTATTCAAAACCACTTCTCGGACTCCGACGATTTCCTCGCCTCGGTGGATGCAGTGTTCATAGCAAGTCCTGCCCAGTCTCACTACCACCAGGTAAAGCAGGCTCTTGAAAGCGGCGTCCATGTGATGTGCGAGAGTCCCCTGACGCTGAGCCAGAAGGAAACGGCGGAGCTGTACGCTCTTGCAACAGACCGCGGCAAAGTTCTTCTGGAAGAGATCAGGACGGCATATTGTCCTGGATTCATCCGGCTCGTTGCGCTCGCCCGGAGTGGCTTGGTGGGAACGGTCAAGTGTGTCGATGCCACCTACACAAGGCTGACAGAGGGTCTGCGGGCGAATGCTCCTTTTGACGGCAGCGTGGCGCGGTTGGCAAGCACGCCGCTGCTGGCCATTTCAAAAATCATTGATTCGCAGCTTCAGGATATGCAGGCTGCCACCTACCCTCATCCTGACGATGGAGTGGACGAATTCAGCCGGATCAACCTGCGCTTCGATTCGTCAATCTCTTCCATCACGGTGGGCCTCGGAGTGGAGAGCGAGGGGCATTTGACGGTTACCGGTACCCGCGGCACCATCTACATCCCGGGTCCATGGTGGCAGACAACTGACATCTTTGTCCGGTTTCCTGACCCCAGCCGCGATCAGACGTTCCATTTTCCCTTTGCTGGAGACGGACTGCGTTACGCGATTGCTGAATTCGTCTCGATGATCCAGAACAACAGGTTGTCCACGTACAAGATGCGCTCCAAGGACTCCTTGTTCATTTCCGGAGTCATTGAGGCATTTCTCCAGCGACAAGCCCAGGGCGGATCAGACAGCTTCTAATTTCCTGCGGAAGAACTGCCGGCCACCCCGCCAGGGATCCGACGACGAAAGGCGACCGCCCCGGGCGGTCAGATGGGGGATCAGTGGAACCAACTGACACTATGAAACCCTTGCTGGCAACGCTGAGTGACCTGTGGCCCGGATCAACCGGGAGGGTGATACCGGCCCGTAGCCCGTACAACCCCACCACTGAGGTTACGAACGGGGAAGGGTTTTGGGTGGTGCCGCACATACGCGCTCCCCGAATCCTCATTCCAGTCAGCAATGCCCGCGCCGCCTCCTCAGCACTTCATCGCTACAGCGCCGCAATTTCCCTTTCCGAGACGGTGCAGCGGCTGGTTCTGGCTTCAGCCCTTGGCGTTGGAGCAGGACGGGCCCTTCTGCCGGACAGGGTGCAGTTGGACAGTGCGCCGTCAGACACTTTGCCGTTGGACCAGGCGCAGCTGGGCGGGTTTCAGCAGGGCGAAGCGGGGGACAGCAGCATTCTCGGGTATCTGGAGGGCGTCCTGGGCGAGCCGGTGTCGGTCAGCTTGAGCATCGGACCTGCGAGAGCCAACCGTAAACCGGTGCTGCAGGTTTTCGATTCGAAAGGCAGAAGCCTCGCCTTCGTCAAAGTCGGCGATACTGCAACAGCCTCGAGCCATGTCAGCCGGGAAGCCAAGAACCTCGCCCTGCTCTCCGCAAAGGATTTTTCCACGCTGGAACTGCCGGCTCTGATCAATTTCGGTTCGTGGCGTTCCATGACCGTGCTGGTGATGTCCGCCCTGAACACCGTCCCGGCAGCCCGGGGACCCCGCTTTGCAGGGCTCCGGGAACGCGCATTGCTGGAGCTGAATGAGGCCTTTCCGTACGAGGATTTACCGCTCGGTCAAACACCCTTGTGGGTGGGCCTGCGGACCCAATACCTGCAATTGACTGATGGCCCGGTCCGCCTTCGTTTTGGCCAGTGCCTGGAAAGGCTGGAAACGGCTTTTCCGGACCAGATATTGCGCGTCGGAGCATGGCACGGGGACTTCACCCCCTGGAACATGGCCAGGCGTCGCGGCAGGCTGCAGTTGTGGGACTGGGAACGCTTTGACGAAGGTGTCCCGGTGGGGTTGGACCAGTTGCACTATCCGCTCAACCTGCATCTCCGCCGGGCCGGCACCACACTGGCCGCCATCCTTGAAGGACTGGAGTTGGGCGCCCCGGGCTTCGGGATCCCGCACCGGCAGGCGCGCGGAACACATGCAGTACTTGGGGCCTACCTGGCTGCGATTTCATTGCGCTATCTGCTGGGCGCGCAGGGTGAAGGCGGAGAAGCCATCAGCACCAAGAGCAGGCTCATGCTGGAAGCACTGGAACTGGTAACAAGCCAAGGGGAGAAGGCAGCGCATGTCCACTAATACTTTTCGGGATTTGTCCCACTGGGCGAGCGGTCACCTCCCGAGCGGAATCGCCGATGCTGCCAGGGCTGCGGCCGAAGCAGCCGGCACCGTAACCGCGGGACTCCGCATGATGCCTTCCCTGATAATCGTTGGAACCCAGCGCAGCGGGACCACCACTCTGTACCGCCTGCTTTCCGACCATCCGGGCGTGATCCGTCCCACGGCGTCCAAAGGTGTGGGCTATTTTGACCTGAACTACCATCGCGGGCATAGCTGGTATCGCGGACATTTTCCGCTGGCAGCGCTCGGAGCAGGCGATACGCATGGCCAAAAGATTACGTTTGAGAGCAGCGGATATTACTCATTCCACCCACTGGCGATCGAACGGCTTGCCCAGGATATGCCGGCCGTGAAACTGCTGATGATGGTGCGGAACCCGGTCAACCGCGCTTATTCCGCTTACCGGCACGAGTTCAACAGGGGTTTTGAAACCGAGACGTTTGAGCGGGCGCTGGAACTCGAACCGAAACGGCTGCAGGGCGAGGTGGAGCGTATGCTGGCGGATCCCCTGTACCAAAGTTACGAGCATCGCCACCATGCTTATCTGGGACGGAGCCAGTACGCCGAGCAAGTGGAGCGGATCCACCGGCTGCTGGGGCCGGACCGGTTGCGGGTGGTGGATGCCGACAGGTTCTTTGCCTCGCCGCATGTGGAGTTTGAAGGCATCCAGCGCTGGCTGGGCCTGCCATTGTGGCAACCGGAGACTGTGCGTCCGTGGAACGAGCAACCCGGCGAACAGCTGGATCGCCGGGTGAGGGACCGCCTGATGGAGCACTTTGTTCCCTATGACCAAAGGCTGGCCGAGCTGACCGGCACAATCCCCTCCTGGCGCCAGTAGCCCGGCAGCGGCGCTATGGGACAGTCGCTATGGGACAATTGAGTGTCTTCTAATTGACACTGCAAGGAGTTTCATGGCTGTAGTAACAACGCCGACCACGCTGGAGCACGCTGTTCCGGCGATGGACAACGCGGAGGTCCTGCGGATCAGAAATGACTTTCCAGCCCTTTCCCAAACGGTCAACGGCCAGCCACTGATCTACCTGGATTCCGGGGCTACATCGCAGAACCCGCTCAGCGTGATTGAGGCCGAGCAGGAGTTCTACGAACAGCGCAATGCCGCCGTCCACCGCGGCGCCCACCACCTGGCGGTTGAGGCAACGGATGCTTTCGAGGATGCCCGCCAGACAGTCGCCGATTTCATCGGTGCCAACTATGAGGAAACGGTGTGGACCTCCAATGCCACCGAGGGCCTGAACCTGATCAGTTATGCGCTTTCCAATGCTGCACTTTGGGCAGCCCAAGGCCGGGGGGACAGGCGGCTGAATGATCTGGCCGTGGGTCCGGGGGACGAAATCGTTGTCACCGAGATGGAACACCACGCCAACCTCATCCCCTGGCAGGAACTCGCCTTCAGGACCGGGGCAACTCTGCGGTACATCCCGGTTGACAATTCCGGAACCCTGGACCTGGAGCAGGCCGCAGAGCTCATCGGGGACCGCACCCGGCTGCTGGCCTTCACGCATGCCTCAAACGTCCTTGGCAGCATCAATCCGGTTCAGAACCTGGTTGCCATGGCCAGAAAGCAGGGCGCCCTCGTGGTGCTGGACGCCTGCCAGTCAGCGCCACACCTGGCCCTGGACGTCAAAACCCTCGACGTCGATTTCGCCGTCTTCTCCGGTCACAAGATGCTCGCCCCCACAGGCATCGGCGTGCTGTACGGGAAGCAGGAACTCCTGGACTCATTGCCGCCGTTCCTCACGGGCGGTTCCATGATCACCACGGTGACGATGGAACGGGCGGAATACCTGCCCGCGCCACAGCGGTTTGAAGCAGGTACTCAGCGCATCTCGCAAGCTGTCGCCCTCGCCACGGCCGTCAACTACCTCAGCGAAACGGGTCTTGACCGGGTGCACCGGTGGGAATCTCAGCTCGGTCAACGGATGGTGGCGGGGCTTGAGCAAATCGAAGGGGTCCGGGTATTGGGTCCGGCGGCAGGGGTGGAACGAATCGGTCTGGCCGCTTTTGACGTAGCCGGAGTCCACGCGCACGACGTCGGCCAGTTTCTGGACTCACGCGGCATCGCCGTCCGCGTCGGTCACCACTGTGCCCAGCCGCTCCACCGGCGCCTTGGCCTTACTGCAACTACCCGGGCGAGCGCCTACCTCTACAACACCACAGACGACATTGATCAATTTCTGGACGCCGTCTCCGGGGTTCGCTCCTATTTCCGTGTCTGATCACCGGACCACCGAAGGTACTGAACATGAGCCTCGACCAGCTTTATCAGCAGATCATTCTTGATCACTCGAAGACCAGGTACGGCAGCGGACTTTCTGCCACCGCAGCGCCTCAGGGTGCATCAACGGGGCAATCGCACCAGTTGAACCCCGTCTGCGGCGATGAAGTAACTCTCCGCGTCGCCGTCGATCACGGGAAGGTGGCCCAAATTTCCTGGGACGGCGAAGGCTGTTCCATTTCGATGGCCTCCGCCTCTGTGCTCAGCGAAATGGCGGAGGGGATGACCGTTGATGAGCTTCACGAGACGATCGGGGCGTTCAGGGAAGTCCTCAGATCGCGGGGCAAGGTCCACGCGGATCCGGAAATCCTTGGCGACGCAGCCGCATTCGAGGGTGTGGCCCGTTACGCCGCCCGGGTCAAGTGCGCCATGATTTCCTGGGTTGCAGCCGAGGACGCCCTCAACCAGGCCTCATAAGTCGGGCCACCACTACTTCCCGGACCCAACTTCCGGACAAAGGATTGTAAACGAAGTTTGCACGCCTCAACAAAAATGCGCCTGGCCCAATCGGGGCAGGCGCATTTTTGTTGTTCCGGTTGCCGGCTATACCAGCGCAGCAATTCCAATCGCGGCGGTGGCGGCTCCGAGGGCCATGGAGACAGTCACCAGCACAATGTGGACTGTGAGGAATTTGGTGGCCTTCCCCGCCTCATCGCGTGCCCGTGGGTCTTTCATCACCCGGCGCAGGAACTGAGGCCAGACGGCCAGGGACCACACGCCCGAAATGATCAGGACAACTGACAGCAGTACCGGCAGTTGCACGGGATCAGTGACTTTCCAGCCAGGCCTGTGCCTGCTGGGACTGGATGTTGAGGGCCTTCCCCACCATGGGCTCAGCTGCATCGGCGATTTTTCCGCCGAGGAGTGGGACCGAAGAGGTGACGTTGCCTTCGAGCTCAACGCGCGTGCTGCCGCCGTCGGCAACCAGCCGCTGCACGGCTGTGACGTCGAGGGGAGCGCCGGCGATCTTGAGGCTGATGTTGCTCTGGCGGGAGCCGTCAGCGGCAGGGGCCTCCCAGGTTTCCAGCTGTGTCACCTTCAGCGTGTCGCCCACGAACTTGCGGGCAATTTCCGGCAGGCGGGTGGTGGGCAACGTCCGGACGGAAGTGGTGCTGAACGAGCCGGCGACGTCGCCGTCAACCGTAAAGGATTCCAGGGTCCCGCCGACCAGTTCGCTGGTATGGCGCTGGAATTCCTCATTGACGAAAACAGCTGCTACGAGCTCAACGTTGTGCGGCAGGGTAGTGGAAGCACTCAGTGCCATTGTTCCTCCGTGTGTCAGGAAAGGGGGTGGTCATCGCTTTTTGCCCTCCACATCCTACGGTGTTTGCGGGCGCTCCTCCGCATCGGTATGTGCTTGAGCTGCTGCCGTAATGTTCCGTGACATTGCGGTAAAAATCCGGCTAGGGAACGGTAGGACGGCCAGCCATTTGGGGCTGGAGCCGGCGATGCCAGAAATGGGATTGGCGGACGGGCATGACTGCTGGGGGCGAAATCACTCAGCGTCGCTATACAACCCGGGTGCCTATGCTCCTGTGGCAGGGGTAGGCTGGGAACACCCGGGATTCTCATGAATTTCGGGTTTTCGTGTTGCCTGCATCCCATGAACACTCCAGGAGCTTCAGTCATGAGCCTCAACGGCCCATCCCTCACCGGTCTGCGCCGCGTCCTCGCCGAAGACAGAACCTTCGCCAGGGTCCAGGCGGAGGCGGCCAGGAGCTTTGACGACCGCAGTGAGGACTACCAGATCAGCGCCCCGTCAGGACTCAGGGCTGCCCTGCTGGCTGAAATGGCCGACGGCCTGGCAAAGCAAGGTGCCAATGGAAACGCAGCGATAGTACTTGCAGTGACCGCCACCGGACGCGAGGCAGAGGACCTGACCGAGGCGCTGAGGGCATATTTGCCCGCGGACTCGGTGACAGAGTTCCCCAGTTGGGAGACGCTGCCCCATGAAAGGCTGTCCCCCCGCTCCGACACGGTGGGCCGGCGCCTGTCCGTTCTTCGCCGGTTGGCACACCCGGAAACCTCGCCCACCGGCCCCTTGCGCGTAGTGGTGGCACCGGTCCGTGCGGTTGTTCAGCCCATCGTGGCAGGACTGGGCGAACTGACCCCCGTTACCTTGGAGGTTGGCCAGGAGCGCTCCTTCACCGATGTCGTGCGAAGCCTCGCCGATGCCGCATATGCCCGCGTTGATATGGTGACCCACCGTGGGGAGTTCGCCGTCCGCGGCGGCATCCTGGATGTATTTCCGCCGACTGAAGACCACCCCATCCGCGTGGAGTTCTTTGGCGACGAAGTGGACCAGGTGCGCTGGTTCGCCGTCGCCGACCAGCGCTCACTGTCCGCCCCCGGCGTGCACCATCCCACGGAGCTTCATGCCCCGCCATGCCGGGAAATCCTGATCACGCCATCGGTTATGTCCCGCGCGGCAACGCTCAAGGCGCAGATGCCGGCAGCCGCAGACATGCTGGAGAAGATCGCGGGCGGGATCGCGGTCGAAGGTATGGAGTCTTTGGCGCCGGTGCTGGTGGACTCGATGGTGCCGTTCGTCGATCAGCTTCCGTCCGGCTCGATCTCCGTGGTGATTGAACCGGAAAAAGTACGCACACGAGCCCACGATCTGGCCGCCACCAACGAGGAGTTCCTTGAAGCGGCGTGGTCCACGGCATCCGACGGCGGGACGGCACCTTTGGATTTGAGCTCTGCGGCCTCCGCAGCGCTCCACTCAGCCAGTTTCCGCTCCCTTACGGACACCAGGACTGCAGCTTTGGCTCACGATGTGTCTTGGTGGTCCATCACCTCCCTTGCCACCGATGAGGAAATAGCGCCGGACATTGACGTCCTTAATCTGCACGCCCGTGAACCTCGCGGCTACCAGGGCGATGTGGCCGAGATGATGGACTTCATTGGATCCCACGTCCGGGACCAATGGCGCATTGTTGTAGTCACTGAGGGCCCTGGTCCTGCCCAGCGGCTGGCGGAGCTTTTCCATGACAACAACATTCCCTGCGCCCGAGTGGACTTGCTGGACAAGGAACCGCAGCCGGGCATCATCGAGATAACAACTGCCGCCGTCGGGCGCGGTTTTGTGCTGGAGGGACTCAAGCTCAGCCTGCTCACCGAGGCGGATCTGTTAGGGCGGACCTCCGTGGGTTCCACAAAGGACATGCGGCGCATGCCCTCCAAACGGCGGAACGCTGTGGACCCCCTGCAACTCCTCGCCGGCGACCACGTGGTGCACGAGCAACACGGTATCGGACGATTCGTGGAGCTCATCCAGCGGAAGGTCTCCGGCGGCGGAGACGGCATGCGCGAATATCTCGTTCTGGAATACGCTCCGTCCAAGCGCGGAGCCCCGGGGGACCGGCTGTTTGTCCCCACCGACCAGCTGGACCAGGTGACCCGCTACGTCGGCGGGGACACTCCGGTACTCAGCAAGATGGGCGGTTCGGACTGGGCCAGCACCAAGTCCAAAGCGCGCAAGGCCGTCAAGGAGATTGCCGGTGAGCTTATTCGGCTCTACTCAGCGCGTATGGCATCCCGCGGCTTCTCCTTCAGCCCGGATACCCCGTGGCAGCGTGAGTTGGAGGAGGCTTTCCCTTACGTTGAGACCCCCGACCAGCTGACCACCATCAACGAGGTCAAGGCGGACATGGAGCGCGAAATTCCCATGGACCGGCTCGTCTCGGGAGACGTGGGCTACGGCAAGACGGAGATCGCCGTCCGTGCAGCCTTCAAGGCGGTGCAGGATGGCAAGCAAGTGGCGGTGCTGGTGCCCACCACGCTCCTGGCGCAGCAGCATTATGAGACTTTCACCGAGCGGTTCTCCGGCTTCCCGCTCCGGGTCAAGCCTTTGTCCCGCTTCCAAGGGACGAAGGAGACCAAAGAGACGGTTGAGGGTGTCAAGAGCGGCGCTGTCGACGTCGTGATCGGCACCCACCGCCTGCTCTCCAAGGACTTTGAGTTCAAGGACCTCGGCCTGGTGATCGTGGACGAGGAACAGCGTTTCGGCGTGGAACACAAGGAGGCGCTCAAGAAGATGCGCACCAATGTGGACGTGCTGGCCATGAGCGCCACTCCCATTCCGCGAACGCTGGAGATGTCGCTGACCGGGATCCGGGAAACATCCACCCTGGCCACGCCACCCGAAGAACGCCATCCCGTGCTGACGTACGTGGGCCCGTACACGGACAAGCAGAGCTCTGCCGCAATCCGGCGTGAGCTCATGCGCGAAGGCCAGGTCTTCTTTGTCCACAACCGGGTTTCCACCATTGAACGGACGGCCGCCAAGATCCGGGAACTTGTACCCGAAGCGCGGGTGGAAGTGGCCCACGGGCAGATGTCCGAGAGCCGGCTGGAGCAGATCATAGTCGACTTCTGGGAGAAGCGCTTTGACGTCCTGGTCTGCACCACGATCATCGAAACGGGCCTCGATATCTCCAACGCCAACACCTTGATCGTCGACGGCGCCGACAAGTACGGGCTCTCTCAGCTGCACCAGCTGCGAGGCCGTGTGGGCCGGGGCCGTGAACGAGCCTATGCCTACTTCCTGTACCCGGCTGAAAAGCCGTTGGGGGAGGTGGCCTTGGAGCGCCTTAAGGCCGTAGCCACCCACAACGAGCTGGGCGCCGGCATGCAGCTGGCTATGAAGGACCTCGAAATCCGCGGGGCTGGAAACCTGCTGGGCGGGGAACAGTCCGGCCACATCCAGGGCGTCGGGTTCGATCTCTACATCCGCCTGGTGGGCGAGGCCGTGGCAGATTACCGCGGGGATGCTGAAGAAAAGGCGGCCGAGATGAAGATCGAGCTGCCCGTGAACGCGCACCTGCCGCACGATTACGTTCCCGGTGAGCGCCTCCGGCTGGAGGCGTACCGCAAGCTGGCCGCTGCCGTCAGTTACGAAGCCATTGACGAAGTCCTGGCGGAGCTTGTGGACCGCTACGGCGAGCCGCCGCTGCCCGCGCAGAACCTTATCGCCGTCGCCCGCTTCCGGGTAGGGGCCCGCCAAGCCGGACTGTCTGACGTCGCGCTGCAGGGCAACTTCATCCGCTTCTCGCCGGCGCAGCTGCCCGAGTCCAAGACCATGCGCCTGAACCGCATGTATCCGGGAGCCCAGTCGAAGCCGGCGCTGGACGCCGTTCTGATTCCCAAGCCGAAGACCGCGAAAATTGGTGGACGGGACCTGCAGGACGCCGAAATTCTCGAATGGGCCAACGGCGTCATCCGCAATATCTTCTCTGACGCTCCAGCAGCCCAACTGACCGCGGGCTGAGCCGTGATGGGAGGACACCATGCCGCGTCGGGAGCCGCGGCGTGGGTAGCCATTGCTTCCACCGGTCCCTACACCTTGGGCTGGTATCCGCTGGACGCCACCGGAATCTTGATCGGCGGGATGGCAACGGCGGGAACCGCCTTGGTGCTCGACTGGGACCACCGCCACAGCACAGTGGCCCAGTCGCTGCCTCCGTTGTCTAACATGATCGCCGTCGGAATAGAGAACGCGAGCGGTGGGCACCGGCAGGGAACGCACTCCCTGTTGGGCGGGGCCTTCTTCGTGGTGCTGGCCATGATGGCCGGACAGATCCAGCTGCACACGGACTGGGGGATCCTGTCCGTTGGGGCAGGGCTCCTGTGCATGTTCCTGATCAACATCGCCGCCAAGGCCCTCAAGCTGTTCCCGAAATCGGGCTGGATCACCAACTGGCTGTTCGCCCTCACGATGGCTGGCCTCGTGACCTGGTTCGCACCTGACCAATGGACCTGGCTCCCGGTGTCCATGCTGACCGGAGTGGTGGTCCACATAGTCGGGGACATGATCACCACCGGAGGCGTCCCGCTTCTTTGGCCGATTGTGATCAAGCCGCCGAAATTCCTGCGGAAGCTGCCTTTGCTGAAGGACGTCTGGAAAGCCAATGGCGCGTTTTCCATCCCGCTGCTGGGCCGTGCCGGTTCCCGACGTGAATGGCTGGTCCTGATTCCCGTGAGCGCCTATGGCATGGTGGGCATGTGCATGGCCGCCTGGGCGCTGGGAAATGTGCACTTTCCTGCCGCCCTGGCCTTCGGGAGCAGGTTCATGAGCACCTTGCTGGGCACCGGCCAGGACTCCGGTTAAACGGCTGACGCCCCGGGATATCCGGGGCGTCAGCGAGAAATCGTGAAATGCTTCTTAGTGCTCGCCGGCCGAATCGGAGCGGCCGAGGATGGTCTGCGGGATCCAGAAGGAGGCAGCGAAAAGGCCCAGGCAGACAGCCATCGGCCAAGGGTTGCCGAGAGTCAGGTAGGACAATGAGTAGATGGAACCCAGGAACAGAGCCATCATGATCACGAAGACGACGACGCTGCCGACTAGGCTGTTCTCGTTCTGAGGGGTCTTGGGGCTATCAACGATCTTGGACATTCATTCCTCCCGGCCCCGAAGGGCTCCAAACATCAAAACATACGGCCCCGAAGGGCTCAAAACATCATTCAAAAACTCTGGCGGCAGCCGGCCGCATCAGTAGGCGGATGAACCCTGTTCACCCTTAACGATTGCAATTCCGGAGCTGGCGCCAATACGTGTTGCACCTGCAGCAATCATAGCCTGCGCATCAGCAAGCGAGCGCACGCCGCCGGAGGCCTTGACACCCAAGTCCGGGCCCACCGTCCGCCGCATGAGGGCTATATCTTCCGGGGTTGCCCCACCGCCGTTGAATCCCGTGGACGTTTTGACGAAGTCTGCTCCGGCTTCCACCGCAGCCTCGCAGGCAATGACTTTCTGCTCGTCGTTCAGGAGCGCGGTTTCGATGATCACCTTCAGGATGGCCCCGCCGGCGTGCACCACTTCGGCGACGGCGGTTATGTCATCTACCAGCGTGCCCTTGTCCCCAGCCCTGGCGGCAGCGATGTTGACCACCATGTCGATCTCGTCGGCACCGTCCAGGACGGCGCCACGGGCCTCGAACGCCTTGACGTCACTGGGCGTCGCACCCAACGGGAATCCAACCACTGAACAGGTCAGCACGTCCGATCCCTTGAGGGCAGTTTTCACAGTCTTGACCCAGACCGGGTTGACGCACACGGACTTAAAGCGGTATTCGGCGGCCTCGGAACAAACTTTGAGGATTTCTGCTTCACTGGCTTCAGGCTTGAGGAGCGTGTGGTCGATGTAGGAGGCGATGTCCCTGCCTGTTCCGGGGGCGGAGGCTCCTCCGGCGGCGGGTGCTCCTGCGGCAGTCCCTGCGGCGGCGCCTGCCGCAGCGGCTTGGTTGCTCATGATGGTCCTTTCCCAGTGGGTGTTTCAGGTGACCATCTTGCCACGTGTCCGGGCAGGGAACCGGGACTTGTCAAGCGGCTGCGGAAACTGACCCCGCCGAGGCCGCGTGGAGCAGCTGCGTTGCACAGACATCCGCGGCCGGATCGGCGGCCACCAGCAGGCCCAGGCGGACGCCGTCGAACGAAGCAGCGTCGCCGATAGCCCAAATGCCAGGGGCTGAGGTGCGGAACTCCCTGTCGATCACAATTCCGCCGTCGGCTGTGGTGAGCAGCCCGGCGCTGGCGGCAAGCGCGCTTCGCGCAACGCGCTCTTCCGCCAGCACCACGAGGTCGCCCTGCATGGTGCTGCCGTCTTCGAAGACGATGCCGGCGGCGGGTAGGACGGAGCCTGCAATGGTGGGCACCACAGAAGCCGGCCGGAGGGTTGTGCGTATGGGCCGGACACCCCGCGCCCTGAGGACTGCCTCGGCCTGGCCAGCAGCAGCACCAGTGCCCACAAGAATTCCCAAGGGGCGCCGGCCCAGCACCCTGGTTACTTCCTTGACCGCTTCGCCGATCCGGCCGGCGTCGTCAATGGTGGAGTAGCTGAGGCAGCGTGCGGAGCCGTCAACGGGGGAGTGAACGGGGGCTGATCCAGTGGCTATGACCAGTTGGTCGTAACTGAATTCCATGCCGTCAGCCGTTGTCACGAAACGCTGGACCGGGTCAATGTAACTGGCAGGCTGGCCGAAGCGCACCGATACCCGGGGCAGGACGGCGAGCTGAAGCAGCTCGTGCGGAGCGTCGTCCCGGTTGCTGAGTACTGTGATGCTTCCGGCGAAGCGCTGACGGGCGAGCTGGGCCACCAGTGCCTGGGCGGCCGGACCCGCTCCTGCGATGACAATTCTGGGGGCAGGGGTACCTGAGGGGGGCGCGGCCGAGGGGGCGTCAGCGGGTGAAGAAGTTATAGGGGAGAGTGAGGATGCCGGAGCGGACATGTGCAGGCCCTTTCATGGTGCGGCCCTGGTGTGGCCGCAAGGTTCGTGATGGAACCTAGGCTAGACCGTCCATTTTTCGCCCGTGTTTCCCCGCGGTTGCCGAAACGTCCCGCTGCCTGGAGAAAGCACTACGAGTTGTACTGGGTTGTTTACCGGCCGGTAACACGACGCTGTGCCACGGGCCGGAAGCTGGGGAGCTAGACGCGGATCCTGGGGGGCTAGACGCGGATCCGGTAGCCGCGCTTGACCACGGTTTCCACGAGGCGTCCATCGGGCAGGGACGACCTCAACCGGCTGACCGTCATGTCCAGCGCGTGCACCGAGCCACGGAGTTCAAGGAGCTCAGACAACGAATCCCTGGACAGGACCGCCCCGCCCGCGCCGAGCAGGGCGCGGAGCAGCAGGAGCGGTGCCGGAGCCATCTCCACCTGCTCGCCGTTGATCCGCAAGGAACGGCCACGCAATTCCACGTTGCCGGAGCGTGTATCCAGCCTGCGGACATGGTTCAACGCGAGATGTTCAACCACCAGGCGTATCAGGGCACCCATGCGGAACCGCTCCGGAACCAGCGGTGAGAGTCCGGCGTCGATAAGCGGCTGAGCCGTCACCGGTCCGACGACGGCGGTGGTCACGGTGGTCTTCAGGGCCTCGATCAGTTGCTTGTACAGGCCCATTTCATGGGCAGTGCTCCACAATGCGTCCACTGCGGGGGCGCTGGTAAACGTCAGGACATCGAGGTTTCCGCTGCAGGCAGCCTCAATCAGCCGCGGGAGCTTGTCCTCACCCTCAGGCTTGACCCAGCGGTACGGCGTCACGGTGAGGACGGTGGCACCGGACATCCGGAGCCGCTCAAGCTGGCGGACGTCCGTGTAGCCGTGCAGCTGGACGGCGACGGTTTTCCCTCGGACACCTTCGGCCAGCAGCATGTCCACCAGGGTCGCCGTGGTTTCATCGCTGCTGATTCCGACGTCGGCAAGGCCGGCCGCCCGGACAGCGCCGCGCGCCTTGGGCCCGCGGACGAACATCCGGCAGGCAGCGAGCGTCTCCAGGAGTTCGTCGCCGATGCCGAACGAATCAGCGGCTTCGCACCAGCGGCGCATGCCGTAGGCCGTCGTCGCGATACAAAGATCAGGCTTGGCTGCGATGACGGCCCGCGTGTCGTCAATGAGGCGGAAATCCTCCTGGACGGGGGCAATCTTCAAAGCCGGAGCGTGCAGCACCTCAGCACCGCGCCGTTCCAGGGCCTCGATCAGGTCCTGCGACCTCCGGTGGGAGGTTACGCCGATCCGGAAACCTTCAAGGGGCAACTCGCCCCCCTCTGCGGAGGGAAGTTCCTGGGCGCCGGCGGAGGCAAGCGCAGGGTTCGGAAAGGGGGCAACCGTATCTACAGCAGTCATGGGGTCTGTCACGATCCCAGCAGCGATGCCGCAAGGCGGTCAAGATCAGCTGACGCTTCGGCATGCCCCCGGTTGGCTTCCCCCACGCGAACCACCTCGCCGATCACCAGAACGGCGGGGTTGGTGCACTCTGCAGCCGCTGACACGATGGTTCCCAGTTGGGCAATGGTGGTCCGCTGGCCGGGCCGGTAACCGCGTTCGATAACCGCCATGGGCATCTCCGGGCTCATTCCGGCCTTCCGGAGGCCGGCGGCGAGTTGATGCAGTGTTCCGATTCCCATCAGCACCACGATAGTGCCACCGAGGCCGGCAAGGTGCATGTGCTCCTTCTCCGTGAGGGGTGCATGACCGGAAACCACGGTGAACATGTGGCTCACTTCACGGTGGGTTACGGGGATGCCCGCAGCCGCCGGGACAGAGATGGCGCTGGTAACGCCGGAGACCACGCGGACGGGAACACCGGCTGCCACGCAGGCCGCTACTTCCTCGCCTCCACGGCCAAAGACGTAAGGGTCGCCGCCCTTGAGCCTGACTACGTTCTTGCCGTCCAGGGCGGCCTCGACCATAAGCTTCTCAATGCCGGACTGGCTGACCGGGTGGTGGCCGGGGCGTTTGCCCACGTCCACCAGCTCGGCCGAAGTCAGCGACGGCAGTTCCTGATACGGCGCCAACCTGTCGTAGAAGACGACGTCAGCGTCCCGGAGCGCTTTGATAGCGGCAACAGTGAGCAGCTCGGCAGTGCCTGGTCCGCCGCCCACCAGTGTGACGTGCCCGTTGGCACCGGCCGCGGGCTCAGTGGTGACCGGGATCCCGTTTTCACGGCACCGCTCCAGGAGCCCATCCCAGCCTGGCTGGCCGTCGTCCACCGCTGCGACCAGGAACGGCCGCTCAGGGAGGGGACCGTCATGGCGTGCACCGTGGGGAGTGCTCAGCCTGGAAATCACTGCGCCGGCAGCCTCGTAGCGGCGGACCGCCTGGCGGGCTGCATGGTCGGAGCCCGTGATGAGAACTTCGCGGCCATTGACATCGATGCTGAGCTGCATGGGTTACACCTTGCTTTCAGTGACGGATTCGTTGGCTGACCGGACGGGGATGGAAGCTCCAATGAGCACTTTCCCTTTTTCTTCAGCGGTGGCCGGGCGCATCTGGCCGCGCTCGTCCGGTACGAAGGTGATGGAGTCATCCTTCTGATCGGGGGCGTTGACGAAGGAGCGGAACCGGCGCAGGCGCTCGGGATCCTTCAGTGTGTCAGCCCATTCGTCCACGTACGTGTCCACGTGCTTGGCCATGGCCGCCTCGAGCTCTTCGGCGATGCCCAGGGTGTCCTTCACCACCACGTCCTCGACGTGCTTGATGCCGCCGTCGAGCTCTTCCTGCCAGCGTGCGGTGCGCTGCAGGCGGTCGGCGGTGCGGATGTAGTACATGAAGTAACGGTCGATGTACTTCAGCAGGGTTTCGTCGTCCAGGTCCTTGGCCAGCAGCTGGGCGTGGGCCGGGGTGGCGCCGCCGTTGCCGCCGACGTAGAGGTTCCAGCCGTCCGCCGTCGCAATGACACCGACGTCCTTGCCGCGGGCCTCGGCGCATTCACGGGCACAGCCGGAAACGCCCATCTTGAGCTTGTGCGGGCTGCGGAGGCCGCGGTAGCGCAGTTCCAGCTGGATGGCCATGGCCACCGAATCCTGGACGCCGAAGCGGCACCAGGTGGACCCGACGCAGGACTTCACTGTACGCAGGCTCTTACCGTAGGCCTGGCCGGATTCGAACCCGGCGTCCACCAGTTCCTTCCAGATTTCCGGAAGCTGCTCCAGCCTCGCACCGAACATATCGATCCGTTGGCCGCCGGTGATCTTCGTGTACAGGTTGTACTTTTCGGCGACGGCGGCAATGACACCGAGCTTCTTGGGGGTGATTTCACCGCCGGCGATGCGGGGAACCACCGAGTACGTGCCGTCCTTCTGCATATTCGCGAGGGCACGGTCGTTGGTGTCCTGCAGGGCGCCGCGGCCGGCGTCGAGGACATAGGCGTTGTGCTGGCTGGCCAGAATGGAGGCAATGGTCGGCTTGCAGATGTCGCAGCCGGCACCCTTGCCGTACTTGGCCATGATGTCTTCGAAGGAGGTCAGTTCCAGGACGCGGATCGCGTCGAACAGCTCCTGGCGGGACAGTTCGATGTGCTCGCAAAGGGCTTTCGAGACCTCGACGCCGGACTTGGTCAGTTCGCCTTCGAGCAGCTTCTTCAGCATGGGTACACAGGAACCACAGCTGGTACCGGCCCTCGTGCAGCCCTTGAGCTCGCCGAGTTCCTGCACGGGGGCGTTGCCTTCGCAAGCGCCGCAGCCATTAACGGTGTCGCGGATGGTTCCGGCCGTTACGTTGTTGCAGGAACAGAGGATGGCGTCATCGGGCAGTTCGGTATCGGGCGCCTCTCCGCCGCCGGCGGCAGTGAGGTACGCGCCGGGCTCCGCAGAGAGTTCGCGGCCCAGGAGCGGGCGGAGGCTTGTGTACGGAGTAGCGTCACCGACGAAGATACCGCCCAGCAGGGTCTTGGCGTCATCGGTAGTAACGATCTTCTGGTAGACGCCGCGAGCGGGGTCGGCGTAGACGATTTCGAGGGCGTGCTCAGTCTTGGCGAACGCGTCACCGAAGCTGGCAACGTCAACGCCGGACAACTTCAGCTTGGTAGCGGTGTCAAAGCCGGGGAACGTGGCCTCGCCACCGTGCAGGCGGTCAGCGACGATCTCAGCCATGGTGTTGGCCGGGGCTACCAGGCCCAGGCACATGCCGCCGAAGTTGGCCACTTCACCGATGGCCCAGATGCCGGGAATCTCGGTTTCACAACCGTCGGTGATAACAACACCGCCGCGCTGGCCGAGCGAGAAGATCTGCTCTTCGCCTTCCGCGGCGCGGAAGAGTTCATCGCGCGGGCGGACGCCGATGGCGACGATCACAAGGTCAGCGTCGATGATGCGGCCGTCAGCCATGAGAACACCGGTGACCTGGCCGTCGTCGTCGGACAACACCTCGGAGGGGAACACGCCGCTGTGGACTTCGAAGCCCTTGGCCTTGATGAGGCGGCCCATCGCTTGGCCGGCGCCCTCATCGAGCTGGGTGGCCATCAGCCATGCTGCGCCATCGATGACGATGGGTGTGGCCCCCAGCTGCTCCGTACCGGCAGCCGACTCAAGGCCCAGGAGGCCACCGCCGATGGTGACCGCTTTGACCTTGCGCCCCAGCTTTTCAGTGAGCTCGGCAATAGCCTTGTTGATGGCCCAGACGTCTTCGAGCGTGCGGTAGACGTGGGTGTGCTCGGCACCAGGGATCGGCAGGCGGGCTGCGTTCGAGCCCGTGGCGACGACGAGGTGGTCGTATTCGTAGCTGTTGCCGGCTGCGGTTTCCACGGACTTGCCATCCGTGTTGATCTTAATGACGCGCTCGCCGGTCTTGAGCTCGAGCGAACCGTGGTCCCACATGGACGCCTCACCCAAGGTGAGGTCGTAGTCGTTGTCCGTGAGTGCCTTGCTGAGAGCCACGCGGTCGTAAGGGAGGTGGGTTTCCTCGGTGAGGACAGTAACGTGCCAGCCATCGAGGCCACGGGCATGCATTGCGTCCGCAAAACGGTGGGCCGCTGGGCCGCCGCCGGCGACCACGACGCGGCGTGGTGTCTCTGTGCTTGAAGTCTGTCCGGTCACTGTGGGCCTTTCGCATGGGCCGCAGACGGTGCTCTGCAGCTTGTCCATCCAGACTAGGCAAGGGCAGTTTCGCTTCAGTTTCCCAATTGTTTCGTGAACTTAACTTCTGCATCACGAACAGATTTCCCGGCAAGTGAGGTCTCTTTTACCCGCCGGACACATTCACTGCATGCCGATGAAACACCCGCCGCCTACTTTTGATGATGTGGCCGCGTCGGCGGTCCGGGTTCCACGGGAAGCAGCATTCAGCAGCACCCACAAAAGCACAGACGCTTCCCGCTGGACAGAAGGCAACGTGAGAGGGGCCCGAAAAATGACGGCAGTACTTGAACTTCAGGAAGAAACCACCGCAGCTGCGACAGGTTGGCACCGGGTGTGCCCCATTGCAGAGCTTGAGCCCGCCTGGGGCGAAGCAGCATTGATTGCCGGACGCCAGATTGCGGTATTCCGCACCGCTTCGGACGAGGTTTACGCCGTTTCCCAGGAGGATCCGGCCACCGGAGCCCACGTTATGGCCCGCGGCATCTTCGGTTCCCGCGGAGACAGGCCCACCATCGCCTCACCACTGCACAAAGAGGTCTATGACCTCGAAACCGGGGAATGCTTCGGCAATGCAGAGCTGAGCCTGCCCACGTTCAACGCCAAGGTTGTAGACGGCTACATCGAAGTCGAGCTCTAACAGCAGCTACAGCCCCAGCAGCTGTAGCCCCAGAGCTACAGCCCCAGAGCCTCGCGGACATCATGCAACACGTTGTCCAGCGAGGCTCTTGCTGCTTGGCGGGCCTGCGGAAGTTCGGCCGCCGATCCCACACTTTGGATCACTTCCAGGTAGCACTTCAGCTTGGGTTCGGTCCCGCTGGGCCTGATGATTACGCGGCTCAGGTCCTTGGTGATGTACAGCAGGCCGTCGGTGGGGGGAAGGTGTTCGCTTCCCTCCGAGAGATCCGTGTACGTTTCGACGGCGGATCCTCCGAATGATTCGGGGGGAGTCACACGGAGTCTGTTCATCATGGCTCCGAGCAGCCCGAGGTCCGCCACCCTGATGCTGAGCTGGTCGCTGGCATGCACCCCGTGAAACAGGTAGAGCTCGTCCAGGGTGTCGAAGATCGATTTCCCTTCAGCCTTCGCGGCGGCTGCGAGCTCCGCGATGAGCACTGATGCGGAAATGCCGTCCTTGTCCCGCACCAGCTCAGGGGCAACGCAATAACCCAGCGCTTCCTCGTAGCCGTAAAGGAGTCCCGGCACCCGCGAGATCCACTTGAAGCCTGTCAGCGTTTCCTCATGGGCATATCCTGCAGCCTTGGCGATTCGGGCGAGTAGGCGTGACGAGACAATTGAATTGGCCAGGACACCCTGGCTCTGCTCTCCTTCAATGGCCTGGCCGGCAAGCCTGGTAACAATGTGGTGGCCCAGAAGGGCCCCCACCTCGTCGCCCCGCAGCATGCGCCAGGCGCCGGTATCAGGATCCTTGGCGGCCACGGCAGCCCGGTCAGCATCTGGATCGTTGGCAAGCACAATATCTGCACCCACCCGTCGCGCCGTCTCCAAGGCAAGGTCCAGCGCCCCCGGTTCCTCCGGATTCGGGAAGCTGACGGTGGGGAAATCGGGGTCCGGGTGCGCCTGTTCCTGCACGAGGGTGACATCTTTGAAACCTGCAGCATTCAGGACGGACACTGCGGTCTCGCCGCCCACACCGTGCAGAGGGGTCAGGACGATCTTCAGCTCGCGGGCAGGGAATGCCTCCGGCATAGCCAGCGCGGCAACAGCTGACTGGTAGTCCGCGATGATTGAGGGATGCAGAATGTTCCAGCCTTCATCGGCAAGCTGCACCGAGTCCAGGGAGCCAACCTCGTTGATCTTGGCAGCAATACGCTCGTCGTAGGGTGTCACGATCTGTGCTCCACGCCCGCTTTCCTCCACAGCGTGGCGGCCAAGGTACACCTTGTACCCGTTGTCCTCGGGCGGGTTGTGGCTGGCGGTGACCATCACGCCGCCGTCGCAATCCAGGTGCCGCACAGCAAAGGCGAGCAACGGCGTCGGCAGGGCCGACGGCAAAAGGAAAGTTTCAATGCCTGACGCCGCGAAGATCGCGGCCGTCTCCTGAGCGAAGATGTCCGAGTTGTAGCGGGCATCGTAGCCGACGACGGCGCGGGGCCGGGTTCCGGGGGCCGCTGTGGAGACGGCGTCGGTGAGGAAGGCGGCAAAACCTGCAGCGGCACGGCGGACTACTACCCTGTTCATGCGGTTCGGCCCGGGTCCCAGCGGGGCGCGAAGCCCGGCCGTACCGAACTGGAGGGTGCCGTTGAAGCTGTCCGTCAGCTCCTGGCGGGCAGCGGGAACGCCATCAGCAACACGCAGGATGAGCTCAGAGAGAGCTGCTGCGGTAGCGGGATCCGGGTCCTGCGCTGCCCATTCACGGGCGGAGTCCAACAGCTGCGGCAGTTCGGGATCGATAGAGGTCATAGGATCCAAACTAGCCCCAAACGTTCAGGAAGCCTGCCTCGAAAGCGGGGGAGAACGGTCACAGTTTGGGTCAGTTGTTGGGGACTGACGGTTTCAGGGCTTAAAGCCTGGCGATGATTTCGGCCAGCAGTTTGGAGATGCGGGCGCCTGCCGCGTGGCCGGCCTCAAGGACCTCTTCATGGCTCAAGGGCACCGGGCTGATGCCTGCGGCGAGATTGGTCACAAGGGAGATGCCGAAGACTTCCATCCCGGCGTGCCGGGCGGCAATGGCTTCGAGGGCCGTGGACATGCCCACCAGATCGGCACCGATGCGCTTGGCATACTGCACTTCGGCCGGGGTCTCATAGTGCGGGCCGGTGAACTGCGCGTAAACACCTTCCTCCAACGAGGGATCCACTTCCTGCGCCAGGGCCCGGATGCGCGAGGAGTAGAGATCGGTGAGGTCCACGAACGTTGCGCCTTCGAGCGGGGACGTAGCGGTGAGGTTTATGTGATCTTTGATGAGCACAGGAGTGCCGGGAGCCCAGTTTTCGTTGAGTCCGCCGCAGCCGTTGGTGACCACCAGCGTCTTGCAACCGGCGGCGGCAGCAGTGCGCACCCCGTGGACCACGGCGCGGACCCCTTTGCCCTCGTAATAGTGCGTGCGGGCGCCAAGGACCAGCGCGCGTTTGCCGTCCCTTGTCAGCACTGAACGGATGGTGCCTACATGGCCTTCGACGGCCGGTGCCGAGAATCCGGGCACTTCGTCTGCCGAAAGGGTGGCCGTGGTGTGGCCGATCAGGTCAGCTGCACCTCCCCAGCCGGAGCCGAGCACCAGGGCGACATCGTGACGGTCGACGTCTGTCTCCTGGGCGATGTACTCGGCCGCGCGACGCGCAGCGTCAAAGGGATCAGCCTCAAGGGGATCAGTGTTCCGGAAGTCTGTATTACTCACTGGTACAAGTTATCGTGCCGCCGCCGTCCTGCCCAGTAGGGCGATTCGAGCAGCGATTACAGTACAGCGATTAGGGTGGGCAGATGCGAATCGCTGTCATTTCCGATGTCCATGGCAACCTGCTGGCCCTTGACGCAGTGCTGGCCGACATTGAAAAGCGCAGCGTGGACAGCATCGTCAACTTTGGTGATTTGCTGTCCGGAGCTGTCCAGCGGAAACCACGAACGGCAAGTGCTCGAAACAGAACCGGCAAACATGGGCCCCTCAGACCTGCTGGCCCGCAAGGAGATGACCGAAACCCACCGTGAGTGGTTCAAGTGCCTTCCGCTGTTGCCGAGGGCAATGGACGCCCCGATGTTGCCCGCGCGCTTCTGACCGGCCGCATGTCCCCTTAGCTATCCAGCACGCGTGGTGCTTGGGCCGGAAAGCGCCCGGTATTGGTTGTGCAGGGAGGGATAGGCGAGAATGGATGATTGTGACTACGCATCCTGATTTCCGCGCCCCCCGTATCGCAATCCTGGGTGGAGGTCCCGGCGGCTATGAGGCCGCCATGGTGGCCGCGTCGCTGGGCGCGAAGGTCACCATCATCGAGCGGGCCGGCCTTGGCGGATCGGCTGTACTGACCGACGTCGTGCCTTCCAAGACCCTGATCGCGACGGCGGACCTCATGACCCGGGTCGGTGAGGCGGGGGAGCTGGGCGTCAAGTTCGACGTCGACGGCGGGGATTTTGTGCCAGTCATGAGGGCGGACCTCAAGCACATCAATGATCGTCTCCTGAACCTGGCCCGGCAGCAGTCGGCCGACATCCTGAAGGGCCTGGAGCTTCAGGGCGTTCGCATCCTGATGGGTTCCGGGAAACTGGTGGACAACCACACCATCGAGGTCCTCACCGCGGAGGGTACCGAAAGAGTTGAGGCGGACGCCGTCCTGCTTGCTGTGGGTGCCCACCCGCGCGAGCTCCCCACAGCCCGGCCCGACGGCGTACGTATCCTGACTTGGACGCAGATCTACAATCTGGACGAACTGCCGGAGGAACTGATCGTGGTGGGATCCGGCGTCACTGGCGCTGAATTCGCCTCCGCCTATAACGGCCTGGGCTCACATGTGACCCTGATCTCAAGCCGGGACCGGGTGCTTCCCGGATCCGATACAGATGCCGCCCAGGTCCTTGAAGAGGTCTTTGAGCGCCGGGGAGTCAGGGTGCTGTCCCGTTCAAGGGCGGAGACTGTCGAACGTACGGACGACGGCGTCGTGGTCACCCTCAGCGACGGCTCCAAAGTGACCGGCAGCCATTGCCTGGTTTGCGTCGGGTCCATCCCGAACACCGCCGGCGTCGGCCTCGAGGAAGCAGGTGTGGCGCTTACGGAGAGCGGGCACATCAAGGTGGACGGCGTCTCCCGCACCTCGGCCCCCAACATCTACGCCGCCGGGGACTGCACCGGGGTCCTGCCGCTGGCATCTGTGGCCGCTATGCAGGGCCGGATCGCCATCGCGCACTTCCTGGGCGACAGCGTGACCCCGGTCAAACTGCACCAGGTAGCATCCAACATCTTCACTTCCCCGGAAATCGCCTCTGTGGGCGTTAGCGAAGAGGAAGTGGAATCCGGCAAGTACCAGGGCGATGTCATCAAACTCTCGCTGAGAAGCAACGCCCGCGCCAAGATGCGCAACCACAAGGACGGGTTCGTAAAAATCATCGCCCGCAAGGGCTCGGGAACGGTGATCGGGGGAGTGGTTGTGGGCCCCAACGCGTCGGAGCTGATTTTCCCCATCGCCATTGCTGTCAAGCAGAAACTGCACGTCGACGACGTCGCCAGCACCTTTACGGTATACCCGTCACTGAGCGGATCCATCTCCGAGGCTGCACGGCGCCTGCACGTCCACATGTAGTTTGTGGCAGCTTCACCCGACATTGTGCTGCTGCAGCCACATCTCCAGCACTGCCAGTTGCCAAAGGGTATTGCTTCCCGCCGGTGAGTATTGGCCGTTCGGGCTGCGCAGGAGCGACTCAATGTAGTCGGATCGGAAGAGTCCCCGCTGCTTTGCTTCGGGAGCGTGGAGCGCATCCTCCACCATGGTGATGAACGGCTCCTCCAGATAGCGCAATGCCGGGACCGGGAAATAACCCTTGGGCCTGTCGATGACCGCTGGGGGCAGGAGCTTGCGGCTCAATTCCTTCAGCACCCATTTGCCTTCGCCTCCGGCCTTGAATTCGGGCGGGCAGGAGGCCGCAAGCGCAACGAGGTCCTGATCCAGGAACGGTACGCGGGCTTCGAGACCCCACGCCATAGTCATGTTGTCCACGCGCTTGACGGGATCATCAGGCATCAGGACGTGCGTGTCCAGGCGGAGGAGTGCGTCCACTGCTGTTTCGGCTCCCGGGCGGGCTAGTTCTGACTGCAGCTTCCAACGGCTGACATCCGCACCACAGAACCATTCCGGCTCAAGGACTTCCGCCATCTGGGCATGCCTGCGATCCGCAAACGCGGCGGTGAAGGTGTCCAGGGCAGCGTCCCGTTCAACTGTCAGGGCCGGCTGGTGGTAAGCATAGCCGCCAAAAACTTCGTCCGCGCCCTGGCCGGACTGGACCACCTTGAGGTGCTCGGACACAACCTTGGAGAGCAGGAAGAATGCAGTGACGTCGTGGCTGGCCATGGGTTCGGACATGGCATCCAGAGCATCCCCGATCGCGGGGGCAAATTCGGCTGTGGGAATGTGCAGCCGGTGGTGGTCTGTGCCGAATTCACGGGCGATGAGGTCTGAGTACATGAACTCGTCGCCGGATTCCTCTCCGGCCCCATCAAAACCAATGCTGAAGGTGCTGAGTCCCGGCTGGCCCGCTTCCGCCAGCAGGGCCACCAGGAGGCTCGAATCAAGACCCCCGGAAAGGAGGACTCCGACCGGAACGTCCGCCACCAGCCGGCGCTCGACGGCGGTGCGCAACGACGCATGCAGGGCTTCCTGCCAGTCCTCCGCGGTCCAATCGATCCGCTGTGGGTCCCGCACATACGCCGGTTTCCAGTAGACCCGGTCCCGGTGGCCGCCGTCGGCATTGATGATCCTTACCGTGGCGGGAGGCAGCTTGCTGACGCCGCGCAGAATGGTTCGCGGAGCCGGAACTATGGAGTGCCAGCTCAAATAGTGATGGAGCGCCACCTCGTCAATTGACGTGTCGACGCCGCCGCCGGCAACCAACGCCGGTAAGGTCGATGCGAACCGGATCCTGCCTCCAGCCTCGGCAAAATACAAGGGTTTGATGCCGAGGCGGTCCCTCGCGAAGACCACCAGGTTCCGCTTAGAGTCCACGAGGGCCACCGCAAACATCCCCACAAGATGGTGAACGAAGTCTTCCCCCCAGCGGTGGTATGCCTTGAGGATCACCTCCGTATCGCTGGTGGAGTTGAAGCGGTAGTAGGGTGCAAGTTCGCGGCGCAGTGCGTGGTGGTTGTAGATGCAGCCGTTAAACACAAGGGCCAGCCCCAGGTCCTCGTCGACCATGGGCTGGGCGCCGCCATCGGAGAGGTCGATGATGCTGAGCCGGCGGTGCCCCAAAGCCACCCAGCCTTCACGCCAGATTCCCTGACCGTCCGGCCCCCGGGACTCCATCGCTGCCGCCATCTTTCTGACTGGGTCGATGCCGGCCCTCACCCCGCCGAAGGCCAGTTCGCCAGCTATCCCGCACATCGAAAACTTCCTCACCTCAAGTGTTGAAGGTACTCAACACACCAGGTTCCGGCAGCTCCCCCCGGGGCTCCGGGGTCGATCCCAGGGGGACCAACACCAGTTATTTTTATACTAAGCATGCTTATTTCTTCCCTTAACCTTGAACTGCCGGGTTGGGCCCGTCAAGTTTAAATTGAAAAATCCAGTCACTTGTTGGCAGTCATTTGCTGGTAAGAGCCGGACTCATCTCCGGAAATTTGCCGGTACCCATCCTGACTGCAAGGGTGGGACGATGTGAGGTGAGAAAAAGGAGACAGAATGCGTGTAGCAGCCGGGCAGTTCACAGCGGGCAAGGATCCAGCCGCCAACCTTGAGACCATCACCGGGCTAATGGAGCAGGCCGCGGCAGGGGGAGCTGAATTGCTCCTGCTACCTGAGCTCAGCCTCTACGGCTCTCCTGAATCTGCCGCCGTTCTGGCCTCCGTGGCTGAGGGACTGGACGGTCCCTTCATCAGCGGCATTGCAGCCGTTTCCAAGAAGCTGGCCCTGCCCGTGGTTGTCGGAACCATTGAGGCAAACCCCGCCGGATTACCGTACAACACGCTGGTTGCTGTGGACGCTGACGGCAACATCGCGGGCACCTACCGGAAGATCCACCTGTACGACGCCTTTGGCTACAGGGAGAGCGAGGGCATAGCGCCAGGGGATTTCAGTGATCCCTTCCTTTTGACGTTCGGGGATCTCCGGCTCGGTGCCTTCACCTGCTACGACCTCCGCTTTCCCGAGAGTGCGCGCCGCCTCATTGATGCAGGAGCCAACGTACTTCTGATCCCTGCCATGTGGGTTCCCGGCCCGGGGAAGGAAGACCACTGGAATACCCTCATCCGAGCCCGCGCCATAGAAAACACGGCCTATGTTGTGGCGGCCAACCAAACGGCGCCGTTGGGCACCGGATACTCCATGATCGTGGACCCAGCAGGGGTGGTCCTCGCTAATGCAGGGGAAGCGTCTGGGGTGATCTTCGCAGACGTCGCGACGGAACGGCTCCAGTCAGTGCGGCAACGGGTGCCCTCCCTGGCTAACCGGCGGTTCACCGTTGTTCCGCTGAACGTCCCTCATCCCTAGACTGGCCTGTCCCTCTTTCCTCACGGAATGACCCCTTCCGCTGCTGCTCTCCGGCCCATTTGATACCCAATGGTGACGGTTACGAAACATGGAATAAACAAACCGCTCGTAGCCTTGCTTATGGATGCATGTGGAAGGACAGGGAAATGAGCGCACCGGAAACAACCGTTCGGCCGTTAATTGGGCTAACCACCTATCTGGAGGAGGCTGGCACCGATGGCTGCGGCCGCGTAAGTTCTGCCTTCCTGCCCGAAGCGTATTTCGCTCCTCTCCTGGCTGCCGGTGCCATTCCTGTTCTGCTGCCTCCCCAGCCTGTCCTCGCGGGAGTGGTGGAGCAATTGGTGAGCACCTTGGATGGTCTCCTGGTGCCCGGAGGATGGGACGTTGACCCTGCACGGTACGGCCAGGAAGCCCACCCGGCGACAGATTCCCCACGACGGGCCCGGGACGAATGGGAACTGGCACTGATCCTTGAAGCGATCCGGCAAGATGTTCCACTCCTGACCATCTGCAGGGGCGAGCAGTTGCTGAACGTGGCTCTCGGTGGGACGCTCCATCAGCACCTCCCTGACGTTGTGGGCGACGGCGTTTACCAGCTTGGCGGGCATAAGTTCAATAGCATTCAGGTGGAGGTCAAAGCTGATTCCCTCCTGAACCGTCTGCTCGGCCAAGACTCCGTCACCGTCCCTGTCTCCCACCACCAGGCTGTTGACAGGCTGGGGGAGGGGCTCATCGCTGCGGCCTGGAGTGAGGACCAGATTGTTGAGGCGATTGAACATCCGGGCCAGAGCTTCTGCCTGGGTGTGCAATGGCATCCAGAACAACTGCCGGAAGAGGAAGCGCTGTTCCGGACCTTTGTTGCTGCGGCCCGCGAGCACAAAGTGGCAAAGGTTTTGCATGCGTCCCCGGCTCCGGTCAACACCTTGCAGGCAGGCATCGAAGCTTCTCCCCAGCTCTCGGACGGCTTGGCCGCAATCTAACGGCTAGTCTGACGGGGTACCGCACCGGTTCCGGCGAGCAGGTGGCCTATGCCCGGATAATAACGGATGGCGCTACTCTCGCTTATCTGTGTGACCTGTACGTAGACCGGTCGGTACGGGGTCCGGAACGGGCACAGCGCTTGTCGGCGGACGGTGTCACGCGGGCGGACGGGTCCCTTGAATCCGGCGATGTCATCATCCTGGCCACCGGGTTCCTGCCCGATGTCTCCTTCCTCCCCGTAGCGGCGCTGGATTCATCCGGGATCCCGCTGCACACCAGGGGCGTTTCCACCACAGTCCCAGCCCTCAGCTATGTCGGGCTCGAGCGCCAATGGATGTTCGCCTCCGCCACACTGCGCGGCGTTGGGCCCGACGCAAGGCACGTCCTTGACGCCCTCGATACGGTCGGGGACTGTGTTCAGTGAAGCAGGGATGGAGCATGCAGCTCATCTGGATGGCTAAGATCGTGGATAACTCAGTCAAGCAAGGAGTCAAAAGTGAAGCCCACTTCCAACGACAGCGAGAAGGCCACGTTGGAACTTCTTGAGAACGGCATAGTGTGTCTGACGTGGCAGCGCCAGGTCAGCCTTGAAGTGGCCGACGTTACTGCTGCGATGGCCAGCTTGGACTACTTTTGCCAAGGACTTCCTCACCCGTTGCTTGTCGACATGGGCGGCACTACGAGTGTCAGCCACGACGCCCGTGCAGCATTTTCACTTCCTTCTGTCGCATCCCGGATTGCACTGCTTGGTTCGACTCCAGTTGACCGGGTCATTGCCAACTTCCGCCGCGCCGACTCTTTTCCATGCCCCACGCTCTTCTTCACGGACCGGGCTGAGGCCGTGAATTGGCTCCTCCAGGATTCAACAGCCTGATTGCGTGATCTGCTCCCGCGGGTGGGGGGAGAAGTGCGGCTGTAAGAATGGAGAATGCCCGTAGCCTTCCGATTCGACGCTTGACTGAAGACCCGGCTAACGTTCTCGACCGTCGGCGATTGCCGGCTGTTCTGCCACCGGTGGCCCAGGTTCCGGACAGGGGCCTCGATCTGAGCTTTCTGCGTGTGGAATCGATGCATGGTTTTTTCACCTACCTTGAGAGGAACCCGAGCCTGTCGCGCCAGGACATCCCTTTCCATGAGATGTCCCATGGTGAATCGTTTCTCGAGCTGGGCAGTCGATCGCTTCCAAGGGCGCGGACTCTGGGTGCTCGACGAACCGGCTCCAGAACGATACCTACGTCAGCTGTAGACCCGGGCCCTTCCTCCTCGCGCCGTCTCATTCACTGATGGCTACTTTCCGCTACCTCAGCTCCGCCTAAACGATTGTGGTGTCCTTACGCCTGCGCCGCCAGATAACAACCACGATCAACAGGACCAGGAGGATGGCCCCGATCACGATCGGCGCCAGGTCCAGCCGCGCGTCTTCTGCCTGCTGCGTTTCACCCGTTCCTGGATTGCCGAAGCCGGTGGGCGTGCCTTCCGACGGCGTCGCGACTCCGGTGGGGGCTGGAGTCACGCCTGTGGGTGCATCCGTTGGTGTTGGAGACGTGGTCTGGGCCTGGACGGCTCCCGGTGCTGAGATGGCCCCTGCGGCGATTGCCGCATGCGCCGGCCCTGCCAGCAGGAGCGAAACCCCCAGAGAAGCCAGAACGACGGCTGTGCGAATGAAATTCCTGGACATTGGTCCTCCTCGTAGTGTTGTCAGCTCGGCTAGAGATCCGCGGAGCGGTTGTCCTTTCTTTGTCAGAGCTCCCGACAGAATGGTCAGCTTGCTTACCATTCTGTCGGGATGGTGCCGAAAATTTCTAGTCCCCTAGGCAATGCTGGTGTTTCGCTTTAACAGTGCCTGGAGCGAAACGACAATGATTCCGGGTGAAACGGCCAGGACGTGCCCTTGGCAAACTCTTTCGGGGGAGCCATCCGCAGCGGGGTGTTCAGGCAGCCGACAGCCACCAATCATCCGTTTCCACCGCGGGCAATAGTTGCCATTCCGGGAATGGGTCCACGGGCATAAGTAGGGCCGGATCCGGATCAAGGTCCATGGGCATAGCTAGATCCTGAGCCTGAGCCTGAGCCTGAGCCTGAGCCTGATGCTGATTCAGATCCAAATCCGGGTTGGGCGCGGGTAGGCCGGTGTGGTCGGGCCAGGTGGGTGGTTGCCAGTCTTGTTGTTCGCTGGGGTACTGCCTGCCTGAGGGCGCGGTCCAGCCGGGTGTTTGGTTTGCGGTGGCTTGGGTTGGCGTCCAGGAGGTGCTGTGTTTGAGGTGGTGGTGTTTCCGGCAGGGTTGGCCAAGGTTGGTGATGCCGGTGGTGCCGCCGTCGGCCCAGGCCAGGAGGTGGTCGGCTTCGTTGTCGAGGGAGTGGTTGTGGCAGCCGGGGAAGGGGCACTTCGCATCGCGCAGACGCAGCCATTGGCGCATGGATTTGGGGATCCGGTAACTGGTGCGGCCGATTTCCAGCGGCGCCCCGTCGCGGGGATCGATCAGGACACGGTGGAAGGAATCGGCCCCGTCGGCGACGAGGTCCCGGGCCATTGACGCCGGTATAGGTCCGTACCCGTCCAGCATTGCCGGTTCGTCGGTGGCGCCAAGCAGTGAGAGGACAGGAACGGTGACCAGCACCTGGGCCCGGGGAGAGGGAACGCCCACCGGGCCGCCGCCCACACCCATGCCAAAGCCAGCCCCGTCAATGTCCGCGGGGCCCGGGCTGCGGGTATCGCTGTTGGCCCCTGTGTTGTTCAGGAGCCAGGTGGCGGCGATGTCGGCGCGGAGTTGGGTGAGTGTCCGGCACTCGGTGGGACCTTGGATTGCTCTGGCGGCGGTGGTGGTCCGGTCCCAGATCCCGGCGGCGGTCGCGGCTGGCAGGTAGGCGGAGAGCCATGCCATGCCGTCGTGGTCCGGGGTGTATTCCAGCCGCCGGTCCAGGGCGCTCTTGCGGTTGCGGGTCTCGATGCTGTCGGGGTGGTGGCGTTCGCGCCAGGTCCGGGCTTTGGTGCGGAACCGGGACGGGACCAGCTCACCGATGTGGCATCCGCGCGCAGCGTCGGGTGAGTCAGGATCAAGGAAGTGTGTTTCCAGTGCGGCAGTTCCGGCCGGGTCCAGGTTGGTGGTTTCATCACACATGATGCGGGCGTGCTGCCACGAAATCGACCCGTGCTGGAGTGCCGTGAGGGTGAGCGGCAGCCCGGTGGTCAGGTGCCGGGCATGGTCCAGGAGCGCCGCGGCGGTACGCTCGCTCACTGTGAGGACGCAGGCGAGCTCTGCAATGGTGGACATTTCCTGCACGGTCGCGTCCTGGGCGGTAACAGAAGGGGAGGCGATTGCCTCCGCGGCCTCGACGTACTTGCCCACCAGGTGTACCTTCAGCGCCGCGGCCTTGGATTCGAACCGGGCGACCTCGGCCAAGGCGTCCAGGCAGGCATCGAGCTGGCGCCGCAGGGGATCGGAGTCCTGGCCGTAATCAGCATCAGGGCCATCAGCTCCGCCACGGAAATCCGGTCCAATGATGCGCCCAAGAATGGCAACGGATGCAGCAACAGCAGCCAGGGCCTCGGCAGCCTCAAGCCCGCCGGGGGACTCTAAAGCCTCCCCGGTCCTAGTCCAAGCCCCCGTGCCTTCCATAGAAAAAGCATCTCAGCAGGGTCTGACATTTAACGACCCCTACGAATGGACCAGACCTACACCCGACCCAGTATCCCAGCCAGGGCCTCCAACTGGTTTTCACTTCCCAGGCCCGCCATGTTGCCGCCGACATCGATGAGAAGACTGACCGCGTCAGGCCTTCCCCGTATTGGCCCGTCCGGTTTTCAGGCTTTCACCTCAGGCGGCTGCTGCCGCCTGGAAGTGTTTTTCGATGATCTCCTTGATGTCCGAGTGGCAGCCACCGCAACCAGTTCCGGCGCGCGTAGAGCCAGACACCTCCGCCACCGTGGAGCAACCATGTTCCACAGCGTCCTGGATCTTGGTCCCGCTGACACCTGCGCAGCGGCAGACGGTACGTGCGGGGTCGTTGTTTGCTGCGGCAGCCAGGTGATCAGGACCATCGAGGCGCAACAGGAGGGACCGGTCGGCAGGGAGTTCGTCGCCGCGCTCGAACAGCTGTACCAGTTCGGCAGCCGTCCGTGGCATCCCCACCGAAACAAGACCCTCGAGAACGCCTCCACGCGTGGTCATCTTCACGTACCGGCCATGTTCAGGATCTGCCCATTGCGCAATTTGCCGCCGGGGGCGTCCAGTGACGGCACCGGACGTGAGTACTTCTTCATCCCAGGGCTCCGCTGAGTTATCCCCGGCCACGGCCATATTCAGTCCGCGGGCCTTCAGGATCACGACGCCTGGCTTCTCAGCAGGCAGTTCAGGCAATGCATTCGCCAAGAGGTGGGCACCGGTGTCCCTCAGGTCGGCGGAAACACCGTCGGGCAGGATGCCTTCCGCCGAATCTTCGGCCAGCAGTGTCAGGTACTCAGCGAGCCATTCCGCCTGCCGCCAGCCTGGTCCGATCAGGCCGGAGGGCCCACCGGCATTCCGGCACTCAACGCATGAAGAATCGGGGCATCGCACCTCGGCGCAGTCACCGATCGCGAAGATGTGCTGTTCGTGGTGGGCACGCAGCTTGTGGTCCACCAGGATGCCCACACCGGTCGACAGCCCGCAGCCTTCGGCCAGTTCAGTCCTGGGCCTGACGCCGCATGAGAGCACCAGCAGGTCACCGTCAATGGCCGAGCCGTCGTCCAGCAACAGTGCGGAGAAAGCACCGTCGGGACCGTTGTGTTCGATCCCCGTGGACCTGGCATTTGCGGCCATCCTCACGCCGCAGGAACGCAGGCCTGCGGCAAGGACAGCGCCGCCGCCCCGATCAATGTTGCGGCCCAAGGGGTGGGGCCCGTTGTGGACCACCGTCACGGTGGCGCCTTCCTCTGCAGCGGCCAAGGCTGTCTCAAGGCCCAGGACACCGCCGCCGAGCACCACAACACGCTTGCCTCCGGAAACAGCTTCCAGGAGCACATTGGCATCGCGAAGATCGCGGAGGGCCGTAACGCCTGTTGGTAGGACAGGAGCGGACGGATCAGGGTTAAGCCCTGTCAGGTTTGGGATGACAGGCCGGGAACCAGTGGCAAACACCAGCCGGTCGTAGCCCGGGGAGGTACCGTCGGTAAGGACCACCTGCTGCCTTGCGCGGTCCACGCGACGCACCCGCGTCCCCAGGCGGACATCGACACCCTCGGCAATAAGGCTGGCAGCATCAGCAAGAGCCAAAGCACTGGCGGTTGTCCGCCCGACGCCCAGATCGGCCACCATTACACGGTTGTACGCGGCGTCGTCCTCTTCGCCCACAACGGTAACGTGGGCGAGGCCGCTGCGGACTGCAGGTAACAATTCATCGATCAGCCGGGCAGCGACCGGGCCGAAACCAACTACAACAATGCGCTCGCTCATGAGGCCTCCGTCGTCTGAAGAACAGTGGTCTGAAGTACGTTTTTGGCCAGTTGGACCCATACCTTGTTGAACTTGAACTCCGGCATCCCCGAAATGGGGTCGGTGGCGGCTTCCGTCAGGCGGTTGGCGCTCTCGAGCTCCGGAAAATGGAAAGGCAGGAAGACCGTTTCGGGCCGGATTGCGGCGCTCAGCTCCGCCCTGCAGACGACTTCGCCGCGTTCGTTGGCGACCGAGACAAACGCACCGTCGGTGATGCCCATGGCGGCTGCAGCGGCGGGGTGGATCTGCATTTTTGCCTCCGGCTGGGAGGCCATGAGCTCCGAGACCCGCCGGGTCTGGGCGCCGGACTGGTAGTGCTCCAGCAACCGCCCGGTGATGAGGGTCATGGTCTTGGCGTCCGGGTCCGGATTTACGGCGGGGGTACGACGACGGCGGGGCGTCACCGGTGTCATGACCGCCTTGCCGTCGGCGTGGGCGAATGCTTCCAGGAACAATCGGGGTGTTCCGGTGCTGCCCGCCGGGTAGGGCCAGTAGGCAGCCTCGCCGCGGTCCAGCATGGCGTAATCGATGCCTGAGTAGTCGGCCAGTCCGCCTGCCGAGGCAAGGCGCAGCTCCTCGAACACAGTCTCCGGATCTTCGCTGTACGTGGACGGAGCGTCCAGTGCCTCAGCAAGCCGCGCCATGATCCAGAGCTCGCTGCGGGCCCCCTCCGGCGGCTGCAGGGCACGACGCCGGCGCAGGACGCGTCCTTCAAGGTTGGTCAGCGTGCCTTCCTCCTCGGCCCACTGCAGCACGGGCAGTACGAGGTCGGCTTCGGCTGCTGTCTCTGACATAAAGAAGTCGCACACCACCATGAAGTCGAGGCTGCGGATTCCTTCGATCACGGAACCCGCATCGGGGGATGCCACGGCGATATTGGAGGCGTGAACAATAAGGCACCGGACGCCGTCGGGCTTTCCCAGCGATTTCAGGAGCTGGACAGCGGGCAGGCCCGGACCCGGGATGAGGGATTCAGGGACACCCCAGACTCCGGCAACATGAGCGCGGGCGGCGGGGTCGGTGATCTTCCGGTAGCCGGGCAACTGATCGGCCTTCTGGCCATGTTCGCGGCCGCCCTGGCCATTGCCTTGACCGGTGAGCGTGCCATAGCCGCTGCGGGTGGAGCCGGGCAGACCCAGGAGCAGGCTCAGGTTGATGGCGGCCGTGGCAGTGTCCGTTCCGTCCACGTGTTGTTCCACGCCCCGCCCGGTGAGGATGTAGGAGCCGCCCTTCCGTGCGCCGTCGGCCAGCCGCCGTGCGGTCTCGCGGATGAGCTCGGCCGGCACGCCGGTAAGGGACTGAACGCGTTCGGGCCAGAAGGCATTGACGCTGCGGACCAGGGCGTCGTAGCCGCTGGTGCGTGCCTGGATGTAGTCGTTGTCCACGAGGCCCTCGTGAATCACCACGTGGGACAAGCCGAGCAGCAAGGTGAGATCGGTGCCCGGCAGGGGCTGCAGATGGAGCCCGCCGCCGTCGCTGGTAAAGGCAGCCGTGGCGGACCGGCGCGGATCCACCACAATGAACCCGCCGGCGTCGCGCGCGCCCTGAAGGTGCTGCACGAAGGGAGGCATGGTCTCGGCCACGTTGGAGCCGAGCATCAGTATGGTGCTTGCGCCGTCCAGGTCTTCCAGCGGAAACGGGAGTCCACGGTCAACGCCGAACGCGCGCATCCCGGCGGCAGCAGCGGAAGACATGCAGAACCGGCCGTTGTAATCGATCCGCGAGGTGCGCAAGGCCAGCCGGGCGAACTTGCCCAGCATGTAGGCCTTTTCGTTGGTGAGCCCTCCTCCGCCGAAAACTCCGACGGCGTCCGCACCGTAGCGGGCCTGGGTTTCCTTTACTGCGGAGGTGATGAGTTTCAGGGCCTCGTCCCAATCGATGGGGCGGTGGACGCCGTCGGAACCTTTGAGCAGCGGTTCCGTGACACGGCCCGGGTGGGTCAGCAGCGAAGCGGAGGTCCAGCCCTTGCGGCACAAGCCGCCGCGGTTGGTGGGGAAATCCCGACCACTCACTTCAAGGGGCGGGGCTTCAAGAACGGGTAGAGCCGTCACGGGGTCTGACCCCGGCTGTTTAGCCGGGGTCAGAGCCGCTGGGGACTTCAGCGTCATGGCGCACTGCAGGGCGCAGTAAGGGCAGTGCGTGTCGGCGCTTTTGGTCATGTTAGACGTGTCCCATCGCGTTCTGTTTGGCGGGGCGGATGTAGAAGGCCCAGCAGACCAGGAGCATTACAACGTACGCTCCGACGAATCCGTAGAACGCCGGGGTGTAGGAGCCGCTGGCGCTGTTGGAGGCGTTCAGGACCTGCGGGATAACAAAGCCACCGTAGGCGCCGATTGCGGAGACCAGCCCAAGCGAAGCGGAGGCCAGCTTGGCGGTGTGGACGCTGCTGGCACCGGCCTTGGCGGCCCGGCTGGAGGTGGCGAAGATGATCGGGATCATGCGGTACGTGGCGCCGTTACCGAAGCCGCTGGCCGTGAACAGCATCAGGAACAGCGCCAGGAACAGCCAGAAGTTCTTCAGCGGAAGCGTCCAGATCATAACGAGGGTGATGGCGGCCATGGCGCCAAAGGTGGTCACGGTCATCCGGGCGCCGCCCATGCGGTCCGCCATGCGTCCGCCGAAGGGGCGGGCCAGGGAACCAACCAGCGGACCCAGGAAGGCGAGCGACAGAGCGACAGTTCCGACTGCGATGGAGGAGAAATCGGGGAAGTAGTCCTTGATGAGCTTGGGGAAAACACCGGCGAAGCCGATGAACGAGCCGAACGTTCCGATATAGAGGAACGCCATGATCCACAGGTGCGGTTCCTTGAGCGCGGCTACCGATCCCGCGATGTCACCCTTGGCGCTGGTGAGGTTGTCCATGTACTTCCAGGCACCAAACGCGGCGAGCAGGATGAACGGAACCCACATCAGGCCTGCGACAGGCAAGTTCACCGTGCCGGCGGCCAGGAGCGTGATGGCGATGGGAACGGCAAGCTGTGCGACGGCGGCACCGAGGTTTCCGCCGGCCGCGTTCAGTCCCAGGGCCCAGCCCTTTTCACGTGCGGGGTAGAAGAAGGTGATGTTGGCCATTGAGCTCGCGAAGTTTCCGCCACCAAAACCGGCCAGCGCTGCGACGAGGAGCATCACACCGAAAGGGGTCTCCGGGTTGGAGACGCACATCGCAAGGCCAATGGAGGGAATCAGCAGGAGGAGGGCTGAGACGATGGTCCAGTTGCGGCCACCGAAGCGCGGGACCATAAAGGTGTAAGGGATGCGGAGCGTTGCGCCGACGAGGCTTGGCATGGAGATCAGCCAGAAGATTTCGGACGTCGTGAAGGTAAAGCCTGCCGCGGGGAGCTGGACCACTACGATGGACCAGAGCTGCCAGACGACAAAGCCGAGGAACTCAGCGAAGATGGACCAGTTCAGGTTCCGCTTGGCGATGGAACGGCCTTTGGACTCCCACTGCTCCTTGTTCTCGGCATCCCAGCCGGCGATCCAACGGCCGGAACGGAATTCAAGGGCTGCCGCGTCTGTGGTGCGGGCGGAACCGGGCTGCGCGTCGGGGGACGTGGCAACAGATCCGTGCCACGGCTCGGCTTCAGTTTCAGGCGGAGTGCCGGCGCCGGATTCGGCGGTTCGGTCAACAGTCACGGTGTACCTCCTAAGGGGGATGTTGTACTCCCACGTTAGGGATTGCTCGTTTCGTCAAGCGTCGCCGTTTGTTAACGTGCTGTGACATTTGCCTATCGGGGTGTTTGTGACGGCGTGAGAATTCTGTCCGGGGCCGGGGAACTGCTGCCGGCGCCTGAGACAAAAGGCACAGTTCCGCATCATGGACCTTTCGTCCTATGTCCGGATTCCGGGAACTAATATCTAGGAATACGTATTCCACAGCCGGACGGCCTCGCACCCGCCGGATAACACTGACGAAAGCAGCTTCATGTCTTCCCCATCCACATCAACCGAAGCCGGGTCTTCACTCCCGGTGAACTCGCGCGGGCGCGTGATCGTCGCCAGCCTGATTGGCACCACCGTCGAGTTCTACGACTTCTACGTCTACGCCACGGCCGCCGTACTGGTCTTCCCCAGGCTGTTCTTCCCGGGCCAGAATGAAACCACCCAGCTGCTGAGCTCCTTCGCAGTGTTTGGCGTCGCGTTTATCGCCCGTCCGCTGGGATCCATCGTCTTCGGCCACTTCGGGGACAAGTTCGGCCGCAAGGGCACCCTGGTGGCCTCCCTGCTGACCATGGGAATTGCCACGTTCCTGATAGGTTGCCTTCCCACGGCACTGGTCCCGGGCTGGGGCTTCTGGGCTCCTGCCCTCCTGGTGGTCATGCGCTTCGCCCAGGGCCTCGCGCTCGGCGGCGAATGGAGCGGCGCAGCCCTCTTGGCCACGGAGAACGCCCCCGCCAACAAGCGCGCGATCTACGGGACGTTCCCGCAGCTTGGCGCGCCCATCGGCTTCATTATTGCCAACGTGATCTTCCTTGTAGCCAGCTACATCCTTTCCCCGGCCGACTTCGAAGCCTGGGGCTGGCGCGTCCCGTTCCTGCTGAGCGCCGTTATGGTGATCATCGGCCTTTACGTCCGCCTGAAGCTCATCGAAACGCCGGCTTTCACAAAGGTGCTCGAATCAAATGAAGTGGCCAAGCTCCCGCTTGCCCGGGTCTTCAAGACGAGCTGGCGCCCGCTCATCCTGGGCACGTTCATCATGCTTGCCACGTACGTGCTCTTCTACCTGATGACCACGTTCACGCTGACCTACGGCACGCGCCCGGCCACCCTGGACGCCGCCAAAGCAGCTGCGGAGAAGGCCGGCAAACCCATGACCGAGGCAGCAGCCGCGGCATTCGTTCCCGGACTGGGATTCACCCGCAACGACTTCCTCTGGATGCTGATTGCCGGCGTCGTGTTCTTCGGTATCTTCACCCTGGTTTCCGGACCGCTGGCCGAGAAGTACGGCCGCCGTAAGATGCTGCTGGCCGTGACCGGTGGAATCTTTGTCTTCGGGCTGCTGTTCGTCCCGCTGTTCAGCGGCGGCTTCGTGGGCACCATGGCACTGCTGGTCATCGGCTTCTCCCTGATGGGGCTCACGTTCGGGCCGATGGGTGCGCTCCTGCCGGAGCTGTTCCCGACCAACGTCCGGTACACCGGCTCCGCCGTAAGCTACAACGTCTCCAGCATTCTTGGTGCGGCTGTGGCGCCGTTCATCGCCGTCGCCCTCTGGGAAGCTGCTGACGGCAGCCCTGTGCTCGTGGGAATCTATTTGACTGCCATGGCAGTCCTGACCCTGGTGGCGCTGTACCTGAGCAAGGAAACCCGGGACCTGGACTACGAGAACAACGTAGCCTGACGCTCCCGCCCAGTTACTAAAGGACTGCCCGGCGTGTTTGCTCAACACGCCGGGCATTCCTGTATCCGGGCAGAAGTAACCGGGCGGGAACGGCGACGTCGGGCGGCTGGTGGCAGCGGCGTCGTCGTCGGGCGGAAGTAACAGGCGGGGCTGTTTTACCGGCCGTACAGCTTCACGAAATTCCGGAGGATGGTCATTGGCTCGGTCACCGTGAACCGGCGGGCGTTCTCCATCAGTTCCTCGGCGGATTCCGGCGGGAAGTAGCCGGCATGGCGATAGATGTCGATGCGCGTGACCAGGCCGCCGACGTCGAGCTCCGGATGGAACTGCGTGGCGTACAGATTCTCCTTGATGCGGAACATCTGCACCGGGCAGGCGGGGGAGGTGGCCAGCAGGACAGCATGCGGGGGAAGCACAGTGCAGGCCTCCTTGTGCCCGGTGAACGCGGTGAAGGATTCCGGGAGCCCCTGCAGCAGAGGATCAACCAGGCCCTCCGGCGTCAGTGTGATGGTGGTCCCGCCCAGCCCCTCGCCATAGGTCCTGTCAATCACCGCACCCTCATGCAGGCCGAGCGTACCTACGCCGTAGCACGCGCCCAGGAAGGGGAAGTCCTCCTCCACCACGCGGTCCAACAGGCGTGCCAGTTCACCTTCCACACGGTGCTGGACCTGGCTTTTGTGCTCCGGGGAATCGCTGGACGTGAACGGGCTTCCGCCGACGATGATGCCCGAATAGTCAGAGAGGTCCAGAGCAGGCAGAGGTCCGGCTTCCATCCGGATCCGCTTCAGCTGTTCCGGATCCAGCCTTCCATACCGGAGGTACGCCTGGTACTCGTCCTCGGCGGCAGCGTCCTCGGCCCGGGAGGCCAACAGCAAAAATGGCTTCACAGGCTAAGTGTGCACGCCGCGCGGGGCGGCAGACTAGTCTTCGATCGTCGCGATTATCGCACCAGCTGAAACTGTCTCCCCTTGGATTGCCGCAAGTCCGGTGATGGTTCCGGAACGGTGGGCAGTGAGTGGCTGTTCCATCTTCATCGCTTCGAGCACGACGACGAGATCACCTTCGACGACGACGTCGCCTTCGCTGACGGCCACCTTGACGATGGTTCCCTGCATGGGGGAGCTGAGCGCGTTGCCGCTCGCCGCTGCAGCAGCGCCGCCGGAGCGGGAACGTTTCTTGGCCTTAGCGGGTTTTGTGCTTCCGGAGCCGCTGGCGACGCTGCCCAGGGATGCTGGCAGCACCACTTCCAGGCGCTTGCCGCCCACCTCGACGACAACCCGCTGCCGCTCTCCGGCCTCCTCGCCATCGGTGGACCCCCCGGCTCCGCCCCAAGCCGGAATGTTATTGACGAACCCTGTCTCGATCCACCGGGTGTGAACGCTGAAAGGGCCCTCTGCAGGAGCGAAAGCCGGGTCCGAAACCACTGCTAGGTCGAAGGGGATCACCGTGGGGATGCCCTCAACCACCATCTCTTCAAGTGCACGGCGGGAACGCTGGAGGGCCTGTTCCCGGCTGGCCCCCGTGACGATGAGTTTGGAAAGCATGGAGTCGAAGTTGCCGCTGATGACGTCGCCTTGTTCCACACCGGAGTCGATGCGGATACCGGGACCAGTGGGATTCTTCAGGGTAGTGATGGTGCCCGGCGCCGGCATGAAGTTCCGCCCCGGATCTTCTCCGGTAATGCGGAACTCGATGGAGTGCCCGCGGACCTCCGGGTCGTCATAGCCGAGCTTCTCGCCGCGGGCCAGACGGAACTGTTCGCGGACGAGGTCAATTCCAGTGACTTCCTCCGAAACACAGTGCTCCACCTGGAGGCGGGTATTTACTTCGAGGAAGGAGATGGTGCCATCCTGGCCCACCAGGAATTCGCAGGTTCCGGCTCCGAGATACCCGGCTTCCTTAAGGATGGCCTTGGAGGATTCGTAGAGCCGGTTGTTCTGCTCTTCCGTGAGGAACGGTGCAGGGGCTTCTTCCACAAGCTTCTGGTTGCGGCGCTGGAGCGAGCAATCCCGGGTTGATACCACCACCACATTGCCGTAGGCGTCTGCCAGGCATTGGGTTTCCACATGGCGGGGGGCGTCGAGGAAACGCTCAATGAAGCATTCTCCACGGCCAAAGGCGGCAGTGGCCTCACGGACAGCGGACTCAAACAGTTCGGGGATCTCTTCGCGGTTACGGGCCACCTTGATGCCGCGTCCACCACCGCCAAAGGCTGCTTTGATTGCTACCGGAAGTCCGAACTTGTCCACGAATTCGAGGATCTCCTCGGCGGACTCCACCGGATCAGCCGTTCCCGGGACCTGCGGCGCCCCCACTTTTTCGGCAATGTGACGGGCCTGGACCTTGTCGCCAAGGGCGGAGATTGCCTCGGGAGAGGGGCCGATCCAGGTGATTCCCGCTGCGATCACCTTTGCGGCGAACTGCGCGTTTTCGGCCAGAAAGCCGTAGCCGGGATGAATGGCGTCGGCACCGGAGCGCTGCGCTACCTCGATCAGCTTGTCCATCACGAGGTAGGACTCAGCCGCAGTGTTCCCGCCCAAGGCGTAGGCCTCGTCGGCGAGCCGGACGTGCAGCGCATCCCGGTCCGGGTCCGCATAGACGGCCACGGAGGTGATCCCTTCATCCCGCGCTGCGCGGATGATGCGCACTGCGATTTCGCCGCGGTTGGCGATAAGGACCTTGGTCATTGAGGCGGGAAGACTACGGGATGCGCTGTGGGACATGGTGGGGAAGGCTCCATTCTTTTCTCAGTGGAGCCTAGCGTGAATTTGAGGTTTCCCGCAGGAATCACGCGTTCGTCCGCAGGTATCAGCCGCAGAACTTGTAGGGTTGCTACAAATTGGCTGGTTTGTTGCTGGCCCACGTCTTTGTTGCTAGCCCACGTCCTGACGCTGTCCGGCAGCTGCTGCCTGACGGGTGGCAAGATGTTCCGCGAGATACTTCGCGTCCCGGCCCACGCCGGGCAGACTCGACGAGGCGGCGCAGTACAGGAATTCCAGACCCAGGAAGTAGAGGCCCGGTGAGGTCTCCGCTACACCCCGGCGCTGAACCGGGACCCCGTTGGCGTCAAGGGCACCAGGTACGTCCAACCAGCTGTAATCATGACGGTAGCCGGTGCACCAGATGACATTGGAGACTTCCAGTGCGTTGCCTTCAGCGGTCAACGGGACACCGTCCTGGATACCCGTGATCCGGGGAACGATCTCGACGCCGGCTGCGGCCAGGTCCCGCATACGTGTGCGGATCAGGGGAGCGGAATGCGTCAAGAAGCCGGGCGCCGCCTTGCGGCCAATGGGTGTATCCAGGTTCAGGATATGCAAGCCGGCGAACCGGACCAGGGGAAGGGCGAACCTTGCTGCATTCCGGCCATGCTTAAAGGGAAGTTCTGCTGAAGGGCTTCCGGACAGCAGCGTCGGGTGGCTCCGGACCACCTCGAAGGCTATCTCCGCCCCTGAGTTGCCTGCCCCCACCACGAGCACCGGTCCCTCCTGGAGTTGGCCGGGGCTGCGGTACTCGGTGGAGTGCATTTGCCGGATGGTGGGTGAGAGGTCCTGGGCGAAGGAGGGGAGCTTTGCGAGTTCTTCCGGCCCGGTGGCTACCACCACGTTGAGGGCGGACCACTGTCGGTCCCCGGCTGTGACGAGGTAGCCCTCTCCTGAGCGCTCCACTTTGTCCACGCGGGTATTGCTGAGCACCGGGAGATTGAAGCGCTGGGCATAGGACTCCAGAAAGTCAGCCTGCTCGTCTTTGGTGGGAAAGGCCAAACGGTCTCCGGGGAAACTCATCCCTACAAGCCCATCAAACTTTGCGGGGGTGAAGAGACGAAGGGAGTCCCACCGTTTCCGCCAGCCATCACCAACCCTTTCGCTGGCGTCGAGGATGACGAAATCCCCTTGTTGGCGGGCCAGGAGGTATCCGAGCGTGAGTCCTGCCTGGCCTCCGCCGATAATGACGGTGTCCTTGGTTTCGGGCTGACCGGAAAAATGATTGTTGTTCATGGCAATGCCTCCGAGCTGAGGATGTAAACGGTATGGAGGGGTAGTTCCATGGCTTCACGCTACGTTTCAGCTACATGGCGGCACATCGAGGAAAGTATGTGATGTGCCGGAATGGGGAATGGGTATTTTTATGTACTGCCGGGGAGGCGTCCGGCCAGCCCGTGGTTGTAGGCGTACGCCGTCGCCGCGCTGCGGGATGGCACATCCAGTTTGAGCAGGATGTTGCTGACGTGCCGGGCCACCGTCTTTTCACTGAGAAACAGTGCCGAGGCGATACTCCGGTTGCTCATGCCGGCAGAGACCAACCGCAGCACTTCGGCTTCACGAGGGCTGAGAGGCCAATTGTCTGCCACGGGAGCTGGAGAAACCGGGTTTCCGAGCTGGTCCAGGGAGCTCAATGCCGGCATCGCGCCGAGATCATTGAAAACTGTGCGTGCAGCCGCGAATTCCAGCTGGGCTGATTCGTCGTCGCCCAGTTCCTGAAGTGCCATGCCGAGCTGCAACTGACAGCGTGCTGCCTCATATGGCGCCTCCAGCTGGGACCAGTTGCCCCAGGCGCCGCGAAGGGCCTTCACGGCGCCGTGCGGGTCCCTGGAAGCCAACAACAGAATTCCTGTCGAATAACCGGCGAGCGCCATGACCCAGGGCATCCTGGTGGCTTCGGCGAGGGATTCAAGCTCCGCCGCTGCAGCGTGGGCGGCAACAAGATCTCCCGCGGCCACCTCGATTTCGACCATCGCAGGCAGGAGCATCCGGCGTGAGAAGGTCCCCGCCTCCTCGGCTGCCCGTCGGATGAGGGATTGGGCCGCTGCGGGTTTCCCCTGGGCGAGGCGGAGCAAGGCGAGCCCTGGCTGGGGATCGTGACCTGCCTGGTGCGCTTGCCGGTACGAATTCTCGGCTTCGGTAAATTCGCCCCTTAACCGCTGAATTTCAGCCTGCTGGTAGAAGCCGCCGTACATCGCGTTCCGGTCCCCGCGCCGGGACAACTCCTGAGCCGTGCGTGCCGTGGCGAGGGCGTCAGACCAGGCGCCCTGCAGGCAATAGATCTCGGCACGGTGCATCCGGCATTGGCCTTGGAAGGGCACCAGGTCCTTCTGCGAGGAACACCACCGGTCCAGGGCAAGGGTCCATTCCTGGGCGCGGCCGAGGTCAAACGCGAGGTGGCAGCTCTCTATAAGGGCGCAGTAGACGATTCCGGAAGGAAAGGGGCCGACTCCGCCTGACATGACTGATGCCAAGAGCTCATCCAGCAGCGCCATTCCTTCGTCGACCCGCTCGAGCCTGATCAGGGCCTGACCCTGCCCTAGCCTGGAGAGCGCCAGAACGTCGCGATCCTGGAAGCGCTCCGCGATTTGTTCAGCTCGGGCAAACATCTGCAGGGCACCTTCGAAGTCCCGGCCGTACATTTGTGCCAGGGCCTGTTGGACCAGGAGGAATCCCTCGACGGCGCAGGGCTCCGGGTGTTCCTCCACCAGCCGGCGGGCCCGGGCCAACCACCCACCGGCGGCGGCAGGCTTTCCTGCGTACCTGAACTGCATGGCCAGCCAGGCGGCGCAGCGCGCTGCGGCAGGAGCTTCGCCCACCAGAAGGTATTCCTCGTGCGCCTTCGCCAAGGAGTTGATGCCGTCGTCGAAACGGCCCAGCAGCAAGGCAGCGGTGGCCGAACGTTCCAGATCCTCGGCCGGCAATCCGCCTTCCTGGACCGCCAGGGCGAACTCGCTGGAGGCATCCAGCCACCGACGTTCTGCGAAGGCTGACCGGCCGCGGTCCAAAGCGGTGGAAACTGTCACTGTGACTTCTTCCGGCCGGAGCATCGGAACCCTTGTAGCTCCGACCACCTGCCCTACTTCGCTAGGGTACCGCCGCCAAAATGGGCAGGCAACAAGATCAGCGGGTCACCTCTAAGGGTTGGCCGGCCAAAGTTCGGTGATGCCCACTTGGGCTTGCCCCAACAGGACCCGAAGGGTGGAAATGGAAAGCCCGACGACGGCGTGGGGGTCGCCGTCGATCTTGCGGATGAACGCCCCGCCGAGCCCGTCGATAGTGAAAGAGCCGGCACAGTGCAACGGCTCTCCAGTGGCAATGTAGGCGTCGATTTCCTCGCCTGACATCTCCATAAAATGCACTTCGGCCGACGACACCGCTCCGACTGTCGCGCCGGAACCAAGGGAGAACTCCGGATCGTCGTCGGCCTCGGTATCCCGGCAGTCCACGAGCCAATGGCCGGTGTGCAGTACGCCTTTGTTGCCGCTCATCCGCAGCATCCTCCGCCGCGCAATGTCCGGCGTGTAGGGCTTGCCATGCGACTCGCCCTCGAATTCGAAGACGGAGTCGCAGCCAATCACCAGCGCACCTTCGGATTCAGGAAGCGAAGCCACTGCTTCCGCTTTTGCCCGCGCCAGGAGCAGTGCAGTGTCGTGCGGCTCCGTCACCCCGTAACGGGCCTGGACTGCGTCCTCATCAACGTCCGAGACAAGAACCTCATGCCGGATGCCTGCCTCGCTGAGCAGTTTGGTGCGGGCGGGGGACTGGGAGGCCAGAATCAAGCGGGTCACGGGTTCCAGCCTAATTCACTTCAACACGTGCCTGCTCGGCCTGCTCGGCCTGCGCGGCAACTCTGGCCGGTTCTTTCTGGCGAAGTTTGGCCCCTTCGACGTCGACATCAGGCAGGATCCGGTCCAGCCACTTCGGCAGCCACCAGGCTTTGTCGCCCAGAAGATACATCACTGCCGGGACGATCGTCATGCGCACCACGAAGGCGTCAACGAGGACCCCGAAGGCCATGGCGAAGCCGAGGGGCCTCACCATTGTGAGGTGTGAGAAGACGAAGCCGGAGAAGACGCTGACCATGATGATGGCGGCGGCTGTGACCACGGCGGCGGCGTGACTGAAACCGGTGCGGACTGCATGCTTGGCGCTTTCACCGTGCATATAGGACTCCCGCATCCCTGAGGTGATGAAGACCTGGTAGTCCATGGCCAGGCCGAACAGCACGCCGATCAGGATGATGGGCAGGAAGCTCAGCACCGCGCCAGGGTTCGGAACATCAAAGATCGTTCCCAGCCAGCCCCACTGGTACACAGCGACGACGGCGCCGAACGCTGCCCACAGGGACAACAGGAAGCCCCCGGTGGCCAGCAGCGGCACCACGATGGAGCGGAACACGAGGAGCAGCAGGATCAGGGACAGCCCGACGACGATCGCCAGGTACGGGGGCAGCGCGTCGCGCAGCTTCGTTGAAACATCGATGTTGCCGGCGGTCTGCCCCGTGAGGCCGATGCTTACCCCGGTCGAGTCCTTGATCCCGGCACTTCTACCGCGGAGTTCGGAGACCACCTGGACAGTGCTTGCGCTGGCCGGTCCCTCCTTCGGAATCACTTGGAAGACGGCAGTGCGGCGGTCCTCGCTCAGGGCAACAGGGACAGCGGCGGTAACGTTGTCCAGGCCCCGCAGGATGTCAGCGACGTCGAACTGCATGGACTGGGCTTCGGTTTCGGTAAGCCCGGCCGGGAACTCGCCCACCACCACGATCGGCCCGGTCATGCCTTCTCCAAAGCTGCGGGCGGTGACGTCATACGCCTTGTATGCCTGGGACTCTACCGGCTCCGAACCGCCGTCGGGCAATGCCAGCCGGAGTTGGCCGGCCGGCAGGGCAAGCACGCCAAGAAGCGCAACGCCGGCCAGCATCGCCAGGATGGGGTGCCGGGTTACGAGGCCGCCCCAGCCGTGGCTGCTCTTGTGCTCTTCTTTTGCGTGGTCCTCTTCTTCGTGCCCAGGTGCGGCGTTGTGCTGTTCAGCTTTGGCCCACCCACGAGCGGAAATCAGCCTCCGGCCGATGAGGGACAGGACGGCCGGGGTCAGGGTCAACGCAACAACGACGGCGACCGCCACTGTTGCTGCAGCGGAGAGACCCATGACGGCAAGGAACGGGAGCCCGGGAACAACGAGGGCGGCAAGCGCGATGATGACCGTCAGGCCTGCAAACAGCACGGCGTTGCCCGAAGTGCCTGTTGCTAACGCCGCGGATTCCTCAGCGTCCATTCCAGCCAACAGCTGGCTGCGATGGCGGTTGACGATGAAGAGTGAGTAATCGATGCCTACGGCCAGGCCCAGCATGAGGGCCAGCATCGGCGAGATGGAACTCATATCAACCACGCTGGTGAGCGCGAACGTTCCCCCTACGCCTACTGCCACCCCCACCAGTGCCATGAGCAGAGGCAAGCCGGCCGCGATCAGCGTTCCCAGCATCACGATCAGGACAAGGGCGGCGACGGCGACACCGAGGATTTCGGAGACCCCGAACACGTCAGAGACGTCTTCGGTAATCTCTTTGCTCGCGAAAGCAGTGACACCGGCAGAGGACACCTCCTGCGCGATCTCCTGCACTTCCTTACGGACCTCTGGGTTGAGCGCATTGATGGAGGTCTTGAACTGAACCTGGGCAATGGCCGCTTTACCGTCCTCGGAGACAAAACGAATGCCTTCAGAGGCGGCGAGCTGCCGTTTGCCGAGCTCCAGCTGGGCGGCGCCTGCTTCGGCTTCTTTCCTGCAGGCCTCAAGCCGCTGCTGACCGGCAGCGATCTCCGCTTTTTGCTGGCCCAGCTGGGCTTCAATGGCGGATGCAGGCAAACCGGCAGCTGTCAGTTGCTGTTCCGCCTGGGCCAGTTGTGCGGCTCCGGCCTCAAGTTGGGCTGCTGATTTCTCCAGCTGGGCTTTCCCTTCGGCGGCTTTTTGCTCTCCGGCCACAAGGTCCGACTCCGCCTTGTCGAACTGGGCCTGGGTGGCGAAGGGGTCAACAGTCCCCTGGACATCCGGCAGCGTCCTGAGCTTGGTCAAAGCCGCCGTTACAGCGTCCGTGCCCGCTTGGCTGAACTGCCCGCCGTCGGCCTCAAACACGACACCCGCGGTGCCTCCGGCGGATTCCGGCAAGTCCTTTTTCAGCTTGTCCAGCATCCGCTGGGTTTCGGTTCCCGGGATCTGGAAGTTGTTGGACATGGTGCCGTGGAAAGCTGCGGCGGAGCCCCCGACGGCGAGCAGCACCGCCAGCCAGAGTGAGATGACGAGCCAGCGGTGGCGGTAGGAGAACTTGCCTAGGCGGTACAGGAGCAGGGCCATGTCAGTGCCGATCTTTGGGGAGAGGAGATGCCTGGGAGGAAGTCATGTCTGAAGGGGAGATTGAAGCTAGGGTGACGTGGCGAAGCCTGAGGCTAGGAGGTCCAAGGAATCAATCATCAATTGACGAAGTGTGGCCATGGAGGCTTCCGAAAGGTCGGGTCCACAACGCCTGAACCAGACATCCATGGCCGCCCTTCCACACGAAATTACCGAGCCTGAGAGGGCCCGAAGATAAAGTTCATCGATTTCGCCGTCAGTCTCGCCGGCCATGCGCTCACGAGCGGCCTCGATGATCTGCCCGGTGCAGTGGTCCCACGCTTCGAGTTCCGAGCGGGCGAGCTGGTGATTCTGCTGCATCAGGGTGAACAGTTCGGCAACGGGGGCAACGGCCATTGGATCGGCGAGGGCCATCATGGCTTCTTTGGCCGATACGATCACGGGCTCGTCACGCGGGCGCAACCGGAACTGCTGGAGCGCAACCTCCAGGAACTCATGCGTGATGTTCCCGATGGCCGCTTCGGTGCTGGCGTAGTAGTTGAAGAACGTGCGGCGCGATACACCTGCCGCGTCAGCGATATCCTCCACCGTGAAGTTACCCACACCCTTTGTGCGGATGAGCTCCATGGCGGCGCGTGTGATGGCCTGGCGGGTTGCCGCCTTGTTCAGCTCTCGCCGGGAAAGAGGGGGAGTTTCGGCAACAATTACCGGCACGTTTGGACTCACAGCGCTACACTACGTGCAAGTTTGCACTCTGCGCAACTTTGCTTCACAGTCTCCTGACAGTCTCGGGACAGCTCTCTAACACGTCGCCCGCCGAGAGTGGTTAAAGGCGGGCAATCAACGGCCGGCCGCACATCGGAGCCGCCTTCGGGCGGCAGATCCAGGAGAAAGCAATGTCACAGAAGAAGAAACTGACCCTTGGCCTAAGCGCCGCCGGCGTCGCGCTGGTTGCAGGTCTGGGAGTCTCGGGAGCGGCCTATGCCGCCACGACGACGCCGACCCCCACTCCCTCAGCGAGCGCATCTGCGGACGCTTCAACCGACGGTCAGCGCGGAGGCCCGGGCGGTCACGGCAAACGGGGTGGCGGCATGGGCGTGCAGGCGGCCGCGCTGGCTACGAAGCTCGGCGTTGACGAAGCGAAGGTTAGGGAAGCACTGCAGGCCTTCCGCGATGCCAACAAGCCTGATGCCACATCCGGCGACAAGGCTGCAGGCACCAGGCCGGATCGTTCAGCAATGGACGCCGCCCTCGCAACATCCTTGGCACAATCCCTCGGGATTGACGAAGCGAAAGTGACGGCCGCTCTGGAGGAGCTCCGCACCGAGGCGCAGACGGAACGTGCGGCTGCGCTCAAGACCCGCCTTGATAAGGCAGTCACCGATGGCACTCTGACCCAGGCCGAGGCTGACGGTGCAGCCAAGGCGGTGGAGAAGGGAGTAATCGGAGGCGGTCGCTAAGCGGAGTTTCCTAAGGGCACTTAAAGCACAATTCCCCGGGAAGTTCCCGGGGAATTGTGCTGCGGCACTGTGTTGGACGGCTTTCCTGGCAGCATCTCCCGGAGGGAGAACTCAGGGGAGAACCTAAGGGAGAAGCCAGTGGAAGTTACGCCTTCGAGGTTTCAAGCTCCTCTTCACGGGAAGAAGTGCCGCCTGCGGATGACGGGTCTTCCGCCGTCGGGGTGTCGTCGGAGAACGCCTCGCCGTTTCGCGGTGCGTTGTACAGGGTTTCGTCCAGGATGCCTTGACGCTTGGAAACGATCGCGGGCACAAGGGCCTGTCCGGCCACGTTCACTGCCGTCCGGCCCATGTCCAGGATGGGATCGATGGCCAGGAGGAGTCCGACGCCGGCGAGGGGAAGTCCCAGGGTGGACAGCGTCAGGGTGAGCATGACGACTGCGCCGGTGGTGCCTGCTGTTGCCGCGGAGCCGAGTACTGAGACCAGGGCGATGAGCAGGTACTGGCTGAAGTCCAGCTGGATGCCGAAGAACTGGGCCACGAAGATTGCCGCGATCGCCGGGTAAATGGCCGCGCAACCATCCATTTTGGTGGTGGCGCCCAAAGGCACCGCAAAGGATGCATAGGCGCGGGGGACGCCGAGGTTTCGCTCAGCCACGCGCTGGGTCAGGGGAAGCGTGCCAATGGAGGAGCGGGAAACAAATGCCAACTGGACGGCGGGCCACACCCCTGAGAAATACTGCTTGACGGAAAGGCCATGCGAGCGGATCAGGGCGGGGTAGACACCGAACAGCACAAGGGCCAGCCCGATGTAGATAGCGATGGTGAATTTGCCGAGCGATCCGATGGTGTCCCAGCCGTAGACAGCAACAGCGTTTCCAATCAGGCCGACGGTACCCAGAGGCGCGATCCGGATGATCCACCACAGGACCTTCTGGATCACAGCAAGGGCAGAGGCATTGAGCTTCAGGAACGGCTCGGCCTGCTTCCCCACCTTGAGGGCGGCGATGCCGACGGCGATAGCGATCACCAGGATCTGGAGCACGTTGAAGCTGACCGACGTGGTGACAGCGCCGGACTCAGCCACGGTGGAGGTGGCGCCGAGGCCCAGGAAGTTCTTCGGGAACAGGCCGATCAGGAAGGCCCACCAGTCTCCGGACTTGCCGGTGTACTCATCCTGCTGGGCAAGGCCCGTATTGGCGCCGGGCTGAAGGAAAACGCCCAGACCGATGCCGATCAGCACTGCGATGAGCGAAGTGATGGCGAACCACAGAAGGGTGTTCCAGGCTAGTTTTGCGGCATTGGACACTTCACGCAGGTTCGAGATGGAACTGACCACAGCCGTAAAGATCAGAGGTACGACGGCGGTCTGCAGCAGCGAGACGTAGCTTGAGCCAATGGTCTGCAAGGTTGCGCCGAGGCCGTTGGGGCTTGCTTTAGTGCTGCCGGTGTACTTGGCCAGGAGGCCAAGGCCGAGGCCGACGATGAGGGCAGCGATGATCTGAAAACCGAACGAGCCGGCCCACTTGGGCAGCTGGAACCCGGATTTTCCTGCAGGGGCGGGGATGCTTGTTTGAGTGCTCACCCGAATACGCTAAAGGCAGTGCATATACCACCGCGAACGAACGTTGAGAAATGTTACGGGCAGTTCATGCGTCACCGCGCCGATAATCCCCGTGATTACTGGGAGTTCAAGGCCGTTTGTGAAGTTATTCCCGACATTAGTGTGGCAAACGTCTCGGCTGTGGGCTGATCCGGCGGCGTGGCAGTCTTCCGGATGCGTGCGTCAAAGCGACGAAGGAGCAGCACGCGGAGGAAGGCGGCCACGTCGCTGGACTAGACCCGCGGGGTTAGTTAGGACAGGAGGGCGCGCTTCAGGGCGTCGAGGCCTACGGAGCCGATGTTCAGTGCCTTGGTGTGGAAAGCCTTGAGGTCAAAGTCGGGCCGGGTTTCGAGCTCGGCCCTGATCTGCTCCCAGAGTCGCTGGCCCACCTTGTATGACGGGGCCTGGCCCGGCCACCCGAGATACCGGGTGAACTCGAACTTCAGCTGCCCTTCGCTGATGGGGAGGTTGGCCCTGAGGAACTCCAGTCCTTTGTCAGGCGTCCAGGTTCCGGATCCCCAGCGCTCCGGGACCTCGAGTTCCAGGTGAACACCGATGTCGAACACAACCCGGGCTGCTCTCATCCGCTGCATGTCCAGCATGCCCATGTGATCGCCCGGGTCTTTCAGATAGCCAAGTTCCTGCATCAGTTTCTCTGCGTAAAGGGCCCAGCCCTCGCCATGGCCGGAGGTCCAGCAGACGTTGCGGCGCCAGCTGTTCAGCCGTTCACGCTGGTATACGGCAGTAGCGACCTGGAGGTGGTGCCCGGGAACTCCTTCGTGGTAGACGGTGGTGGTTTCCGACCACGTTGTGAACGTGTCTTCGCCTGCCGGGACGGACCACCACATCCGGCCCGGACGGCTGAAGTCATCCGACGGTCCGGTGTAGTAAATGCCGCCCTCGTCAGTGGGGGCAATGAGGCATTCGAGGGTTTTCATGACGTCCGGAATCTCGAAATGCACATCCGCGAGTTCCGCCACAGCCTTGTCTGACAGTTCCTGCATCCACGCTTTGAGGGCATCTGTTCCCTTGAGTTGGCGCGAGGGATCGTTGTTAAGGATCTCCTTGGCTTGTTCAATGGAGGCACCTGGCTTGATCTGTTCCGCAACCCGTTCCTGCTCGGAGATCAGCCGCTGAAGTTCCTGCACGCCCCAGGCGTAGGTCTCCTCAAGGTCCACCGTCGCCCCCAGGAAGGAGCGGGAAGCCAGGGCGTAGCGCTCCCGTCCCACCGCATCTTTGGCAGGGGCCACAGGGAGGAGTTCCTGCCGGAGGAATTCCGCGAACCGTGCGTAGGCGCGCCGGGCCGCGGCAGCACCGGCGTCGAGCTTGTCCTGGAGCTCCTGAGGGAGAGGTCCCTCCGCCGTTTTGGCCCCTGCCGCCAGCTTGGCGAAGAAGCCGTCCTCGGCGGCGTACTTGCTGGTCTGCTCAATCACAATCTCCACCTGGCGTACGGCGGAAACTTTCCCCGCATCCCGGGCAGCAAGAAGTGAGGCCGCGTACCCTTCGATCGCTGTGGGAACGTTGTGGGCCCGGCCTGCAATGTGGTCCCAGTGTTCCACGGTCTCGGTGGGCATCAGGTCGAAGACGGCACGAATATCCTGGGCCGGAGACGCGATGTTGTTGAGGTTGGCAACATCCCAGCCGGAGTTGTGGATTTCCAATTCGAGTCCGAGCCGTTCCTTCATGGCGTCCAGCGTCACGGCGTCGACGTCGTCCACCGGAACCTGCTGCTCAAGGGCGGCGAGCGTGGTACGGGCGGCATCGACAAATTGCTCGATTCCGGCCGGGGAGAAGTCCTGGTATTCGGTCTCGTGGCCAGGAACGCCGAGGGTGATGGCGAAGCTGGGGTCGAGCCTGATGAGGGTGTCAGTGTGCGCGTCGGCGATCTTGTCGATGGCGGTCTGCGGCCGAATGGGAGTGGTTTCGTTAGTCACCCTCACGAGACTAACGGCGCAAACCCAGTTATGAAAGACTTACTGAACCATTAGCAGGGGCCTCCGCCGCCGAGGGTTCCCTGGCCGAGCGCAGCGAGGTTTCTGTAGCAGGGGCCTCCGCCGCCGAGGGTTCCCTGGCCGAGCGCAGCGAGGTTAGGGAGGCGGTGGGGACGGATTCAGCCGCGGCTGCGTTTCCAGGCCCCTGGCCCTGGTGTGGGTGCGAGCCGAAGTTGCTGACGCCTGACCCAGCCGCGGACGGTAGGCTTCGCCGGTTCGGCTTGTTCTCCGCCACCGAGTGAAAGCACGACGGCGGTCAGCGCCGCGAGCTCCTCGGCTGTGGGATCGCCTTTTGTCACGGAGAAGAGCGGCGGCGCCAGCGGTGCTGCTATTCCTTCGCCCTGGCTCCCAGCAGGAAGTTCATTGCTCATAGCGGGATGTTTCCGTGCTTCTTGGCCGGAAGGCTGGCACGCTTGTCCCGCAGCGCCCGCAGCCCCTTAATAATTTGGACCCTGGTTTCGGACGGCACAATGACGGCGTCAACATAGCCGAGCTGCGCGGCCTGGTAGGGGTTCAGAAGTTCTTCCTCATACTGCTTGATCACTTCTGCACGCTTGGCTTCAACGTCGCCGCCGTCTGCCGCCACAGCTGCGAGGTCGCGGCGGTACAGGATGTTGACCGCGCCCTGCGCTCCCATCACGCCGATCTGCGCCGTAGGCCACGCCAGATTGAGGTCAGCCCCCAGTTTTTTCGAGCCCATGACGATGTACGCCCCGCCGTAGGCTTTCCTGGTGATAACGGTGACCTTGGGAACAGTGGCTTCGGCATAGGCGTACAGCAGTTTGGCTCCACGGCGGATGATGCCCTGGAACTCCTGGTCCTTGCCCGGCAGGAAACCGGGGACGTCCACCAAAGTGATGATGGGAATGTTAAAGGCGTCGCAATGGCGGACAAAGCGGGCGGCTTTCTCCGAAGCGGAGATATCCAGGGTGCCTGCGAACTGCATGGGCTGATTGGCCACGATGCCCACAGTGTGGCCTTCGACCCGTCCGTAGCCAATCATGACGTTCGGAGCGTAGAGGGCCTGCATCTCGAGGAAGTGGGCGTCGTCCACGATCTGTTCAACGACCTTGCGCATGTCGTAGGGCTGGTTCGCGGAATCCGGGATCAGCGTATCCAGCGCAAGGTCGTCGTCGTCGAGCTCGAGCTCCTGCTGGTGCTCCAGCACAGGGGCCTCGGCGAGGTTGTTCGAGGGCAGGAAGTCGAGCAGTTCGCGGACGAACTCAATGGCATCGGCTTCGTCAGCGGCGAGGTAGGTGGAGGTTCCGGTGGTGGCGTTGTGCTGGCGTGCGCCGCCCAGGGTTTCCATGTCCACGTCCTCACCGGTGACGGTCTTGATGACGTCCGGGCCAGTGATGAACATATGCGAGGTCTTGTCCACCATGACCACATAGTCAGTGAGTGCGGGGGAGTACGCTGCGCCACCGGCCGACGGGCCCATAATGAGGGAAATCTGGGGCACAACGCCGGAAGCGTGGACATTGTTGCGGAAGATATCGGCGAACATTGCCAACGAGGCCACGCCCTCCTGGATCCTTGCCCCGCCGCCATCGAGGATACCCACTACAGGGCAGCCGTTGCGAAGGGCGAATTCCTGGACCTTGACGATCTTTTCCCCGTTGACCTGGCTCAGGGACCCGCCGTAGACACTGAAGTCCTGGCTGTACACAGCAACCGGCCGCCCGTCCACCGTGCCGTAGCCGGAAACGAGCCCGTCTCCAAGCGGCTTCTTCTTTTCCATCCCAAAAGCGGTGGAACGGTGCACGGCGAGGGCATCGAACTCGACGAACGAGCCTTCGTCGAGCAGGAGATCGATGCGTTCCCGGGCGGTATTCTTGCCGCGCGCATGCTGCTTTTCGATCGCTTCGGGGCCGGAGGGCTGTTCGGCACGCGCCTGGCGATCGCGGAAATCTGCAATCTTTCCCGCTGTCGTGGTCAGATCGTGGCTCATCAAGTGTCTCCGGCTCTGTAGCTGATAGTCGCTGGCTCCCGGGTGCAGAACTTAAGTAGCATCCACACAAAATCCGGGCCCTGCTGGCTAGTCTAGTAACGTTTTGGACCCGCATGGCTGTAGAAAACCTACAAGGTTCAGTGCTCCGGTCGGCTTGGTCGAACATGTTACTCACCAGTAACATACTTCGGCTAGAGTGTTCCCATGACTTCAAGCAACGTTGCTTCGGGCGCCGCAGCAGAGCCGTACAAGGCCGCCGGTTCCCTTTCTGGCCGAACCATCCTGATGTCCGGTGGAAGCCGCGGGATCGGCCTGGCCATTGCCCTGCGCGCCGCCAGGGATGGTGCCAACATCGCGCTGATGGCCAAGACGGGGACGCCCCATGCAAAGCTTGAAGGCACGGTTTTCAGTGCCGCGGAGCAGTTGGTGAAAGCCGGCGGCCAGGCGCTGCCCATCGTTGGGGACGTCAGGAACGACGCCGACGTCGCGGGCGCCGTTGATGCCGCCATCGAGCGGTTCGGCGGGATCGATATAGTGATCAACAACGCCTCGGCTATTGACCTCTCAAGCACCGATACCATTGATATGAAGCGCTACGACCTGATGCAGGACATCAATGTCAGGGGCACGTTCCTGCTGTCCAAGCTGGCTCTCCCGGCGTTGCGCCGCTCCGATAACGGCCACATCCTGACACTGTCTCCGCCGCTGAACCTCGACCCGAAATGGGCCGGCATGCACTTGGCATACACCATGGCCAAGTACGGGATGAGCCTCACCACACTCGGTCTCGCAGAAGAACTCAAAGCAGACGGCATCAGCGTCAATTCACTGTGGCCCCGGACCCTCATTGATACCGCTGCCATACGGAACATGCCCGGTGGCAGCCACCTGGTCCAAGCCGCCCGTGGACCCGAAATCGTCGCCGATGCTGCCCACGCGGTGCTGACCGGAAGCAATGCAGTGTCAGGTTCCGCTTCCCAGAGCGGGAATTTCTACACAGACGAGGAAGTCCTGATTGCCGCCGGAGTCATGGACTTTTCCCCCTACAGCCTTGGTGTGCCCGAGGACCGGCTTGTTCCTGACATTTTCCTTTGAGCCTGGCGCGCGGAGGCCGCCGTCGACGTGGCAACTCGATAGGATTCAGCTATGGAAGCCCCCCAGTCGGATAACAGCCAGGAACCCGTTGACTTTCCGGAGCACACCGCACGGGGAGTCGAGCGTAAAGGCCTGGACCGGACAGCGCTGGTAAATGAGGATTTCCTGGCCGCCACTGGAATTCCGCAGCTCACCGTGGTCGATTCCACCGGCTCTACGAATGCCGATCTGCTGGAAGCTGTCACGACTGACCCCCGGTCCTGGCCCGACCTTTCTGTATTAACGACCGAGCACCAGACCGCCGCCCGGGGACGGCTTGGCCGCAGCTGGGAAGCCCCGCCGCTGAGCTCGGTGTTGGTCTCAGTGGTCCTCCGGCCTGTAAACGCGGAGGGCCGGCCGCTGCCCACGCAGAGCTACTCCTGGTTCTCGCTGCTGGGAGCCCTGGCCCTGCGCGAGGCACTCCTGGAGACGGCCGGCATCCCTGCTGAACTTAAGTGGCCCAACGACGTCATAGTCCGCGGACGAAAGATTGCCGGGATTTTGGCCCAACTGGGCCCCATGGGGGATGGAGGCGTGCCACCTGTTGTCCTGGGAACCGGGCTGAACGTCACGTTGACCCAGGAGGAGCTTCCCGTTCCCACCGCTACGTCTGTGTTGCTCGAAGAGGCCCAAACCGTAGACCGCACCGTTCTCCTGAAAAGCTATCTTTCCCGGTTCGCCACCTTGTACCGCAGCTTCTGTAACGCCGACGGCGACCCCGCAGCAGGGATGGCGGGTGGGCCATCCTTGCATAAGCGGGTGCAGGGCGTTCTGGTGACGTTAGGCAAGCAGGTGCGCGCCCAACTGCCGGGCGACCACGAAATTATCGGCCACGCCACCAGGCTTGACGAGTATGGATCCCTTCTTGTGGTTGACGCGGCTTCGCACGAGCATGTGGTGACCGCCGGCGACGTCGTCCACCTCCGTCCCTGGACTCCGCCAGGGCAAGACGATTCGAAAGAATCAGGAAGCGGTTCCGGGGGTTCGACCGAGAGCGGTTATGCGTAGACAGCTGTTGCCGGGTGAACAGGTGATAGTGGTCACGCGGCCCCAGCCGAGGACTTTGATTATCCCGGCCGCTCTCTTCATCGCAGTCCCAGCAGTGGGTGCCTTCGCAACGGCATGGATCGTCAAAGGGGAACCTGCGAGGATGTTTCCAGTCGTAACCTCCGCTTGGACGTTTTGGCTGGTGACTGCCTGCATCCTGCTTGTCGCCTGGGTTCTCTGCGGGTACTGCCTTCCGCGCACTTTGCGGTGGCAGTCGACGCGCTACACATTGACCAGTCAGCGCATAGTTGCCAAGTACGGAATGTTGCGGCGCAGGGAATGGCAGGTTTCCCTTGCAGCTATCCGGCAGGTGTGGGTGGTTCAGTCGGTGCTCCAACGCATATTGCGTTCAGGGAATATATCCTTGGATACCGGGCATCATGATCCAGCGGTGCTGGCGGACGTTCCGGAGGCGGGGAAGTTCCGTGATTTTGTCCTTGAGGCCATCGATGAACTGCCGCCGGCTTCGGTCCTTTTAGAAGAGGACAGCCGCGGAGACGGGCTCGAGGACGTGGACAGATACTGGGAGGGCCGTTCGCAACAGCGGCCCAGGAGACCGAGAGAAGGTGGAAGAGATGAACGCTGGCAGTGAGCACACTGAAGCTGTGCCCTTGGCCTCCGGGCAAACTCAGCCACCGGGAGAGACTCCTGAATCGGCAGAATCACGGGAACGCGAACTCACACACGAAGAAACACCGGAACGCGGAGAAGCGCAGGAACCGGAAGAATCCATTGAACCGGTGGTAGAGGCCGCCACCATCGAAGACGCCGTCCTGGAAACGGCCCCTGCCTCGCCGTTCGCCGAACCTGCTGCTGAGCGCGGTCCCCAATCCGACGCTGCTGATTTCGCCCCCGTGACCGGGCCCCCGGCCACAGGCACTTTCTCGGCGGAGCGTCTGGCGGCAAAAGCCTTGGAAGCCCGGTTGCTCGGCGGTGAGCGAAAGCTGCGCCGGCGTGAAGTCGCGGCCGGTGCAGGTCTCTCCTTGTTGTCCGCGCGAAAGCTCTGGAGGGCCCTGGGCTTTCCCAATCTCGGCGACGAGGACGTCGCCTTTACCGAACGGGACCAGGCTGCGCTCTCCACCGTTGTTGATCTCGTCCGGACCGGAAAGCTGACGGAAGAGGCGGCTATTTCCGTGACGAGGTCCATCGGTCAAATGACCGACCGCATGGTGGTCTGGCAGATCGAAGCCCTTGTGGAAGACATGGTTCATCAGCAGGGGGTTCCGGACGCCGTCGCCCGCAAGCGCCTGGTCAATGAACTTCCGGCCCTGGTGGACGCCCTGGAGGAAATGCTGGTCTACTCGTGGCGCCGCCAGCTCAACGCCGGCGTTCAAAGGCTGGCCGTCCGTGCCGAAGCCGGGCTGCAGGCCAGCGAAGAAGGCCGCGAAGGGGACGAAGATGACGCGCCGTTGCCCTTGGCCCGTGCCGTCGGCTTTGCTGACCTGGTCTCCTATACGAGTCTCTCCCGCCGGATGAACGAAAAGACTCTTGCCCAGCTGGTGCAGCGCTTTGAGAACAAGTGCGCCGAGATCATCTCCGTCGGCGGCGGCAGGCTCGTGAAGACAGTGGGCGACGAAGTCCTGTACATCGCCGAGACGCCGGCCGCCGGCGCAGAAATCTCCCTGGCGCTTGCCGAAGCGTTTACGCAGGATGAGATTCTGCCGGAGGCCAGGGTGTCGCTGGTCTGGGGCCGGATCCTGTCACGACTGGGCGACATTTACGGACCCACTGTGAATCTCGCAGCACGCCTCACCGCACTGGCGGACCCGGGCACCGTACTGGTGGATTCTGTGACTGCCGCCGCTCTGGACAGTGACGAACGGTTCGTGCTGGTCCCGCAGCCCGTGGAGACCGTGCGTGGCTTCGGCGAAATCCTTCCGGTGCTGCTTTCGAGGGGAAGCGGCCGCGGCCTGGTCCTGGACTAGGCCTTGTCCTGGACCAGATCGGGTCCTGGATCGCGGCCGCCCTATTCATACAATTGATGGTCTTATGAGATAGTCGGAGCTGACCGTCGGCCCGATCACCGTGGCCGGCCGCCTCCATTATTTTTTGTTCTGGTCTTTTGGTTGGTCTTGTGCTGCTTTTTTGGTGGCTTTTATTGCGGGGGAATTGTAGGGCTGTGACACATCTGTTCGGCAGGTCTGGGTCTCGTCGGCGCCGCAGTGGGTTTTTTAGTGGGGCTGTTTTTGCGGTGGCTGGTGCTGCGTTGGTGGTTGGTGCTGTGGTTTATCCGGGGTTTAAGACCACTGAGGTGGAGTTGAACGATGGTGGTGTCTGGGTTGTGAGTAAGTCCAGGAATGCTGTGGGGCGGTTGAATTATCCGTCGCGGGTTCTGGATGGGGCGGTGACGCCGGCGAGTACTTCTTTTGATGTGTTGCAGAGTGCCGGGGATGTTTTTGTTGATGATCCGACGGGTTCGACGTTGAATCAGGTGTCGGCGGCGAATATGCGTCTGGGTGGGGATAAGAAGTTGCCGGGGTCCGCGGATGTGAGTTTTGGCCGGGGTGTTTTGGCGGTGACTGATCCTGGTAAGGGGACGGTGTGGGCGTTGTCGCCGTCCACTGTTAATGGTTTTGATGAGGAGTCCAGCGAGCCGGTGGTGGTGGGTTCGCAGGGTTTGGTGTCGGCTGTGGGCGCTGATGACCGGATCTACAGTGCTGATCCGAAGACAGGCAGGGTTTCTGTGACGTCTGTGGATGCGGAGGGTGTGTCCACGGGGGTTCAGGAGAGCACGTGGGAGGCCTTGAAGGGGGCCGGTGATTTGCAGTTGGCTGTGGTGGGGGATCAGCCGGTGGTGTTGGATGCTGGGCGGGGGAAGCTGTTTTTGCCGGGCGGGCGGGAGCTGGCGTTGGCGGATGCGAAGGACGCGAAGCTGCAGCAGAGTGGTCCTGCCTCTGATGCTGTGGCGGTGGCGACTCCGAAGGCGTTGTTGTTGCAGCCGTTGGGCGGGTCGACGGCGAAGACGGTGACCTTCAATGGTGAGGGTGTTCCGGCGGCGCCGGTGCAGCTGGGCGGCTGTGTGCATGCTGCGTGGTCGGGGGCGAACAGGTATGTGCGCGAGTGCGTCAATGACGCTGATGACAAGAACGTTGATGTTCCCAAGGCCAGTGCGTCTCCGGAGTATGTGTTCCGGGTGAACCGGGATCTGGTGGTTCTTAATGATGTGAATTCGGGCAATGTGTGGCTGGTGAACCAGAACATGCAGCTGGTGAACAACTGGGACGACGTTGTCCCACCCAAGCAGACCTCCGACGATGCCGACAAGGATTCAGCAGACGAAGTCCAACAGACCGTCCTGCCAGACCGGACAAAGCCCAACAATCCGCCGCTGGCAAAGCCGGACGTGTTTGGTGTCCGTGCGGGAAAAACCACCGTCCTTCCGGTGCTGGACAACGACACGGATCCCGACGGCGACGTCCTCACGCTCAGGACGCCGGAGGCCCTGAAATCCGGTGCGCTTTCTGCGATCTATGGCGGCACAGGCTTCCAGATTGCTGTTCCCGCAGAGAAGTCAGGCTCTGAAAGTTTTACGTACACAGTAGATGATGGCCGGGGACTCTCCGCAACTGCCGACGTTACGCTCAGGATTGTTCCTGCCGCCGAGAATGCTGCCCCGCAGCAGAAACCAAACCGAAGCACTGCCTTGGTGGTGCAATCCGGAAAGCTCATCAGCCAGAATATTCTGACTGACTGGATCGACCCCGACGGCGACGATCTATTCGCGGTGGGGGTGGCAAGCTCCGATCCCCGCGACCAGGTCAAAATCCGCCCGGATGGCCTGTTGTCCTTCCAAGACTCGGGAACGGCGCCTGGACGAAAGACTCTGACGGTGACGGTCTCGGACGGGTCCAAGGCCGCCGAGGGGAAGATTATCGTCGACGTCCGGGCACCCGGGGCGCTTCCTCCCGTGGCCAATGCAGACCATGTTGTAGCTGTCGCGGGGACCGATACCGTCATCGCACCGCTTGGCAACGACGTAGACCCTCAGGGCGGCTCATTGCGGCTGGCCCAGGCAACGCCTGATGCGCAGTCATCAGCCACCATCGGCGCCGACCAGCAGACCTTCACTTTTAATTCCGCCACTCCAGGGCCCCACTACGTGACCTACCTTGTGACTAATGGTCCCGCGAGTGCGCAGCAACTGGTCCGCATTGACGTGGTGGAGGCAAACGGCCAAGGCGCGCCGGTTGCTGTACGGGATATCGCCTTGCTCCCCACCGGAGGGAACGTCCTGGTGGACGTCCTCGGCAACGATTCGGATCCCTCAGGGGGAGTGCTGGTGGTTCAATCAGTAACTGCCGGCGATGGTTTGCCTGTCAGCGTGTCAGTCCTGAACCACTCGGTGGTGAAGGTTACCGACATCCGGGCTGAAGGCCAGCTAACGATGAAATACACCATTTCCAACGGCAAAGCGTCCGCTACCGGGGAGATAGCAATCCTGCTGGTCCCGGCACCCGAAAAGCTCCAGCCGCCGCAGGCCAAACCGGATGAAGCAATCGTCCGTGTGGGGGACGTTGTCACTGTGCCTGTTCTGGCCAATGATTCAGATCCTAATGGCGGGAAGCTGACGCTGGTTCCGGATCTTGCCCAGCAACCCGACGCCGCCGACGGGCGGATCTTTACCGCTGGAGACTCGTTGCGATTTATTGCCGGCGAGGTACCCAAGACGGTCTACGCCATCTACAAGGTCCGGAATGAATCCGGACAGACAGACTCCCAGCAGGTCACCATCAGGATTGCGGCCAGGGACGATGCCCGGAACACGCGCCCAGAGCCCCGGAACCTCACGGCCCGTGTCGTCGCTGGGATGACAGTGAAGATCCCGGTTGAACTGAACGGCGTTGACCCCGACGGCGACTCCGTTCAGCTGGTCGGGATCGACCAGGCGCCTGCGATGGGAACTGCCATTGTGAGGGAGGGATATCTGGAGTTCACCGCAGGAGGTGACTCAGCAGGCACAGATACCTTCACCTACATAGTCCGCGACCGTATTGGAGCGGAAAACACGGGCACGGTGATTGTGGGCATTGCACCGCCGGAGCCGAACAACCAAAAACCGTTGGCCGTCGACGATTCGGTGGAAGTGCGCCCAGGCCGCAATATCGCCGTCGACGTACTCGCCAATGACTCCGACCCCGACGGCGATCCGGTAGCACTGGTGGCGAACGGCTTCGAGGCGCGCCCGGAGCTTCAGGTCCAGGCCGCGGAAGGCTCCAAGGTCCTGCTGACGGCTCCCGCTGTTGCCGGGAATGAAAGCGTTCGTTATTCAATCCAGGATGACAGGAGTGCCAGCGCCGGCGCCGTGATCAGGGTGAAGATCAGCCTTGACGCAGAGCTGAAACCGCCCGTGGCCGAAGATGATCACGTGACCCGGGCTGAAACCCTGGGAAAGTCCGCGGTGGACGTGCCGGTGCTCAAGAACGACGTGGATCCGGACGGCGTCGCAGCCGAACTTTCCATCGGTCTGCCGGATGGAAATCCGAATGCGCGCGCAGCCGAAGGCAGCGTGGTCGTGACCCTGACCCCACAGGAACAACTCATTCCCTATACCGTCACAGATGCCGATGGCCAAGTGGCCACCGCCGTGATGTGGGTTCCCGGGCAGGCGGAACAGCTGCCTACCCTGGCCAATTCCGATGTAGTGGAAGTGATGGCCGGCAAGGAACTGACCCTTGACCTAAACGAGTACGTCAGGGTCCGGGAGGGACGGTCGCCAAGGATTACCGTGGCCGACAAAGTACATGTTCAGGGTGCGGATCCGTCCAACGTGATCACCTCCAACGGAACCGGACTGCGTTATGCCGCCAAGCCGGACTACGCAGGTCCAGGCTCCCTGACCTTCGAAGTGACCGACGGGACGGGTCCGGATGATCCGGCAGGGTTCACGTCCACGCTGACCATCATGACGCGGGTCATTCCTGACCCCACCGCAAACCACCCGCCCACCTTCAGCGGTACTTCGCTGGACGTACCCAAGGGCGAAACGGCCACCGTGGACTTGCGGGGCCTCGCCAAAGACGTTGACGAGCAGGACCAGGACAAGCTCAAGTTCGAGCTCGACGGTACGCTGCCCACGGGGTTTAAGGCAGCGATTGAAGGAAGCGAGCTCAAGGTCAGCGCGGAAAACTCCGTCGTCCTGGGTTTCGTCGGCAGCATCCCTGTCCGCGTCACAGACGCTCGTTCCCCGGCAGTGAAGGCAACCATTTCAGCTAAGTACGTCGCCTCCAACCGGCCGATGCCCGTTGCCACCGACGACGTCGTGGACAAGGCCAACGCCGGGCGTGCGGAAACCATCAATGTCCTCGCCAATGATTTCAATCCCTTCAACGACGCTGCCCTGAAGATTGTTGCGGCAACCGTGGAAACCGGGTCGGCGGCGGGCCAGCCTTCCGTTTCCGGAGACTCCATTTCGGTGACGCCGGCAGACGGCTTCAAGGGCGTCATGGTGGTGCGCTATACGGTCATGGACAAAACGGACGACGTCTCCCGGCAGGCGAGCGGACGCATCAGGCTTACGGTACGCGACAAGCCGGATGCTCCTTCCGCTCCAGCCGCCACCGACGTGAGAAGCCGGACGGCGGTGCTCAAATGGCAGCCGCCGTCGGACAACGGGTCAGCGATCACCGAATATACGGTCCGGTCCGGCTCGTTCACCCAAAAGTGCGCCACGACGACGTGCACCCTCACTGGCCTGACGAACGACGTCAAGTATGTCTTCACGGTGACGGCCACCAACGAGGTTGACGAGTCCGCGCCATCAGCCCCCTCCAACGAGATCCGGCCCGACGAGAAGCCCTCGCCGCCGGATGCCCCGGCAGTAAAAGCCGGGGATAGGGACATGGTGATCACCTGGCAGCCGGCACAGACCGAGGGTTCCGCCGTGAAGACCTACAACCTGGAGATCTCCCCGCCCCCGGCCAACGGCATCGCCGTCAAAAACGATGTGGCGGGCCTGAACTACACCTGGCCCGGCCTCACCAACGGCGTCAAGTACAAGGTGAGGGCGCAGGCTGTGAACGAGCTTGGCCCCTCCGACTGGGGACTCTATTCGCCGGAGGATAATCCGGCCGGCGTTCCGGGCGCACCCGCGGCCCCAACCTCGGCGGTGGCATCCTCCGTCGGCAACCAGAACCAGCTGACGGTCAACTGGACAGAGCCGAACACCAACGGCGATCCGATCAGGAACTACTACGTCACCATGAGCGGCGGGGACTCAGCGGCTCAAACCCAGACCATCACGGGAACGGTCCGGACCGCCACATTCACCGCCAACAACTCCGAAGCCGCCTACACCTTCACCGTGCAGGCGGAAAACAAGGCCGGCAAGGGAGCCGTCAGCGCGCCATCTGCCCCTCGACGTGCCACGGGAAAGCTCGGGCAAGTGACCGGGGTGAGCGCCACACCGGCCGATACGGGCGGCAACGGCGGGGAGGTCACTATCAACTTCAATCAGCTCACACCGGATCAGCGGAACGGTTCAGCTGCCAACGAGGTGTCCTACACCTATTACGCTACGGCCGACGGCCAGACGGGTCCCATCCTTCCGGGGCAGACGGTGGGCGGCTTCGCCAACGGCAGGGCGACCGATATCACGATCATCGCCCATTCCACCGTGGCGCCCAGTTCGGATGCCAGCACCAAGGCGTCCGTCACGCCCTACGGGGCGCCAGGAACGCCGTCGGCATCCGGAACCAACGGTGGAATGAACCAGAAATCACTGACGCTGAGCTGGTCCTCACCCACGGCCACAAACGATGTCGCCCAGACCAGGATAAGTTTCGACGGCTCGGGCAACTGGGAAACGGTAGCTCCATCAGGCAGCCGGGTTATTAATACCGCGGGCTTTGATGAACGGCACAGCATCCAGGTCCAGACGTTCAATTCACTGGGTCAAGGCGGGCCGATCGCCACTGCCAGTGCCCAATCCGGTCGGATGGGGGAATGGACAACAAGGATGAGCACAGCGGATCCCAACTTTGTGCGGTCCTGTACTTACACCCTTGGCGGAGCAAACTACCGGCCTGCGCCGTACTACGACTGTGACGGCATCAACGCCCATCGCGAGCCGTGGTTCTACGTGGCCGATGCCGACCCCATTGTGGTGCGCTGCTACATCATTCAAAGCGACCATTGGACCCCCAACCCGATCCGAACCTGGTACCGGATAGAAGCCGGCTCAGGGCGGAACGTGGGGCGTTACGTCGTCGCGGGCTCCACGGCGTTGGGAGAACCCGGCGTGCAAGGGGTGCCACCGTGCTGACGGACGCGTTGCCACTTGGCGCCGCGGGAAGTTCTCCCCATCGCAGGCTTTGGAATGCTTGGGTAGGCTGTGGCGGGTAACGGAGAGCCCTGTATCGGGTCCGTCGTGTCCTTTCTGGTCTTTTGGTTGGTCTTGTGCTGCTTTTTTGGTGGCTTTTATTGCGGGGGAATTGTAGGGCTGTGACACATCTGTTCGGCAGGTCTGGGTCTCGTCGGCGCCGCAGGGGTTTTTTTAGTGGGGCTGTTTTTGCGGTGGCTGGTGCTGCGTTGGTGGTTGGTGCTGTGGTTTATCCGGGGTTTAAGACCACTGAGGTGGAGTTGAACGATGGTGGTGTCTGGGTTGTGAGTAAGTCCAGGAATGCTGTGGGGCGGTTGAATTATCCGTCGCGGGTTCTGGATGGGGCGGTGACGCCGGCGAGTACTTCTTTTGATGTGTTGCAGAGTGCCGGGGATGTTTTTGTTGATGATCCGACGGGTTCGACGTTGAATCAGGTGTCGGCGGCGAATATGCGTCTGGGTGGGGATAAGAAGTTGCCGGGGTCCGCGGATGTGAGTTTTGGCCGGGGTGTTTTGGCGGTGACTGATCCTGGTAAGGGGACGGTGTGGGCGTTGTCGCCGTCCACTGTTAATGGTTTTGATGAGGAGTCCAGCGAGCCGGTGGTGGTGGGTTCGCAGGGTTTGGTGTCGGCTGTGGGCGCTGATGACCGGATCTACAGTGCTGATCCGAAGACAGGCAGGGTTTCTGTGACGTCTGTGGATGCGGAGGGTGTGTCCACGGGGGTTCAGGAGAGCACGTGGGAGGCCTTGAAGGGGGCCGGTGATTTGCAGTTGGCTGTGGTGGGGGATCAGCCGGTGGTGTTGGATGCTGGGCGGGGGAAGCTGTTTTTGCCGGGCGGGCGGGAGCTGGCGTTGGCGGATGCGAAGGACGCGAAGCTGCAGCAGAGTGGTCCTGCCTCTGATGCTGTGGCGGTGGCGACTCCGAAGGCGTTGTTGTTGCAGCCGTTGGGCGGGTCGACGGCGAAGACGGTGACCTTCAATGGTGAGGGTGTTCCGGCGGCGCCGGTGCAGCTGGGCGGCTGTGTGCATGCTGCGTGGTCGGGGGCGAACAGGTATGTGCGCGAGTGCGTCAATGACGCTGATGACAAGAACGTTGATGTTCCCAAGGCCAGTGCGTCTCCGGAGTATGTGTTCCGGGTGAACCGGGATCTGGTGGTTCTTAATGATGTGAATTCGGGCAATGTGTGGCTGGTGAACCAGAACATGCAGCTGGTGAACAACTGGGACGACGTTGTCCCACCCAAGAATGAATCTGATGAGCAGGACAAGGACTCAGCCGACAACAACACCATCAACATCCTGCCGGACCGCACCAAACCGAACCGCCCGCCCGAAACCAAGCCTGACGCCTTCGGAGTCAGGCCGGGACGCACCAGCATCCTTCCGGTGCTGGACAACGACTCCGATCCCGACGGCGACGTCCTCACCGCCTCTGTTGGAACGTCCGGCCCCAAGACAGGGAATCTGGAGAACATTTACGGCGGAACAGCATTCCAGGTCAGTATTCCGGCCGATGCCAAACCGGGCGTGGAAACCTTTGACTACAACGCTTCGGACGGGCGGGGACTCTCCGCGGGTGGCAGCATCGCGCTTAACGTTGTGGGTCCGGACGAGAACCGTCTGCCGGTCTTCAAGCGCGGCGAACCCACCACCATGCTTGTGGAACAGGGCAAAACCGTCAGCCAGAATATCCTGACGGACTGGATGGATCCCGACGGCGACGATCTCGTACTGATGGACGCGAAGGCGGACAACGACCAGGACCAGGTCAAGGTGCGGCGGGATGGACTCCTTACCTATCAGGACTCAGGAGCCGCCGCGGGCAAGAAAAACGTTACGGTCACCATCTGGGACGGTCGCGCCACAGTTACGGGCAAGGTAGTTATCAACGTTCAGCCCCCTGGCGCTCTGGCCCCGGTTGTGAATGCTGACCACGTCACCGCCGTCGTCGGCCAGGACCTGGTGATCGCACCCCTGAAGAACGACGTCGACCCTAACGGCGGCGCACTGAGGCTCGCCCAGGTGGAAGCCTCCGGTCCTGCGGAGCCTGGTCCTGTTACCGAAGGCGGCACGTTTACTTTCCGCAGCGGGACGCCGGGGCCGGTTTACCTGACGTATATTGCCAGCAACGGTCCCCAAAGCAGCCAGGGCCTGATCCGTGTCGATGTTGAATCGGGGAAGGACACCGGCAATCCTGTGGCTGTCCACGACGTCGCCCTCATGCCCGTGGGCGGCAGCGTGCTGCTGGACCCGCTCGCGAACGACTCCGATCCTTCCGGGGGAGTGCTGGTGCTGCAGTCGGTATCCATGCCCGAAAACTCCACAGCCTCAGTGAGCGTCATCGACCACAGCGTCCTGCGCATCACCGACCTGGTGGGCACCAAGGATCCCTTTATTTTCAGTTACACCGTGTCCAATGGAAAAAAGTCTGCCACGGGCAGCGTCTCCGTTGTTCCTGTCCCTGCGCCCGCCGTCGTTGAAGCACCTCAGCCCAAGCCGGACGAAGTGAACGTACGCGTCAACGACGTCGTGACCATCCCCGTCCTGGATAACGACACCCACCCGCAGGGCGAAAAGCTCACAGTTGATCCGGTGTTGCCGCAAGAGGTTCCCGCGGAGGACGGGAAGAGCTTCGTGTCGGAGAATTCCCTTCGGTTCATTGCCGGGAGCCAGCCAAAGACCGTCCGCGCCATCTACAACGCCGTCGACCCCGAGGGCCAGAAGAGTGCCGCAGCGGTCACCATCCACATCCTGCCCCTTGAAGGGGCGGAGAACTCACGTCCGCAGCCGCGGAACCTGACGGCGAGGGTGGTTGCTGCCGGTTCAGTTCGGATTCCGGTGCCCCTGGACGGGATAGACCCCGACGGCGATTCCGTACAACTTACGGGAATCGACAGTTCGCCCAACATGGGCACTGCCACGGTCGGCAGCAACTTCATCGACTTTACGGCGGCGGGAGACGGCGCGGGGACCGACACCTTCCGCTACAAAGTGGTGGACCGCCAGGGTGCCGTGAACACCGGCACCGTGACCATCGGTATTGCTCCGCGAGGGGACACCAACCAGCAACCCACGCCCGTGGATGACGAAGTCAAGGTGCGCCCGGGACGCCAGATAGCCGTTGATGCCACTGGCAATGACAGTGATCCTGACGGCGACCTCATCCGCATCCTGACCGATGGTATCGAGGCAGATCCCGCACTGCGGGCCACTGTCAGCAAGCAGAGTGGCCGGATCATCCTGCTCGCACCCTCCGCTGAGGGCACAGTCAATGTCGGTTACACGATTGCAGACGATCGGGATGCGTCGGCGAAAGCCTCCATTAGCGTCTTGGCCGACAACGAGGTACCCCTCAAGGCACCTATCGCCCGCGATGACCGTGTCACCTCCGCGCAGACGTTGGGCAAGACCGCCGTCGACGTTCCCGTGCTGAAAAACGATGAAGATCCGGACGGTGTCGGGGAAAACCTGAAAGTCACCGCCCAGACCGCGACGGCAGCTCCCGGAACCGAAGGCAACATGGTTGTGCAGCTCACCGAGCAGCCACAACTCATTCCCTACGAGGTGGAGGACGTCGACGGGCAAAAGTCCACGGCCATCATCTGGGTGCCAGGAATCGGCCAGCAGGTTCCCACGCTGTCCAAGGATGAAGTCCTCGAAGTGGTGGCCGGGCAGTCGGTCACGGTCAACCTGAATGAGTGGGTGAAGGTCCGTGAGGGGCATACGCCACGGCTGACGCAACGTGACCGCGTCAAGCTCATCGGCGCCGATGGGAGTGACCCCATCGGCGGTAACAACTCAGAATTGAAATATACGGCCGGGGCGGACTACGTCGGACCTGGTTCCATCAGCTTTGAAGTTACGGACGGGTCCGGTCCCGACGATCCGGCCGGCCTCAAATCCACCCTCAGCATCCGGACCAAGGTGCTGCCCGACCCCAACCGGAACAACCCGCCAACGTTGCTCGGAGGGTCAGTGGATGTACCCAAGGGGGATTCGGCAACTACAGACCTGGGCAAGCTGACTGCAGATCCCGACCGGGACGACCTCGAAAACATGAAGTACGAGATTATTGGCGGCAACCCCACCGGGTTCAACACCACCATCGACGGCAAGTCATTGAGAATTTCCGGCAGCGATGGCAGCGATGTCGGCGCTGTTGGAGCCGTGCAGGTGAAGGCAAAGGACCCAAGGGGCCTGGAAGCCACGGCCACGTTCCAGTTTGCTATTACGGCCTCCGACCGGCCTAAGCCTGTAGCCAACGACGATCTTGAACCGAATGCGGCGGCCGGAAAACCCGTGACGGTCAATGTTCTCGCCAACGACTCGAATCCGTTTCCCGAAACGCCATTGACAATCATCTCAGCTGTTACGGAAACAGGCACCGGAGACGTTGCAGTGGCTGGGGGCTCCCTTAATGTCACACCGTCCACTGGATTTACAGGAACCATGGTTGTGTCCTATACCGTGGCAGACAAGACCGAGGAATCCTCCAGATACGCCACCGGCCGGATCCGCCTGACGGTCAAAGACAAGCCTGCCGCTCCGACCACACCGCAGGCCCAAAGCGTCGGTGACGAAAGCGCATTGCTGACCTGGCAGGCGCCGGCCGACCGGGGGTCTCCCATCACCAAATATACGGTCTATGGAGAAGGTGGCTACCAGCAGGATTGCCCTGCAAACACCTGCACGTTGACCGGGCTGACCAACAACACCAAGTACCACTTCCAGGTGACGGCCACCAACGCCATCGATGAATCTGACAGGTCCCCGGCGTCGGCTGAAGTCCGTCCCGACGTAAAGCCCGACACTCCACTCGCCCCAGCGCTGAAGTTCGGCGACAAGGAGCTGACGGTGACCTGGGTGCCGCCGGCCAGCAAGGGTTCACCGGTGAAGTCTTATGACCTGGAGATTTCTCCGGCTCCGGCCGGGCAGAACGCGCAGATCCAAAACCTCACGGCAGCCAGCTACGTCTGGAAGGGCCTTCAAAACGGCGTCGCGTACAAGGTGCGCGTGCTCGCCCGCAATGATGCGAAGGAACCGTCCGAATGGAGCGTTTATTCGGCGTCGGAAGTACCCGCAGGAGTGCCGGCAACGCCCGCTGCGCCTTCAGCCTCGCAGGCCGGTTCCCTCGGAGCGGAGAGCCAGCTCCAGGTCACGTGGACGCCCCCGGCCAACAATGGCGACGCCGTCTCCTCCTATACTCTCACCACGTGGCATGGAGGAGCCGCTGTATCGAGCCAACCGGTGACGTCCGGGACTTCGCAGAACGTGAAGGTGGCCAACTCCGAAGCCGACTACTCTTTTACGGTCTCCGCCACCAACAAGGCGGGGACCAGTGGTGACAGCGCACAGTCGGCACCCATCCGCGCAGCAGGCAAGCCGGACATGGTGGGGACCCCGACCGCTAGCCTCGTCGACACCAATGGCGACGGGGGAAAGATCGATGTGAAATTCCCGGCGCTGACCGCTGCCCAGCGCAACGGATCTACTGCTGGCGAGATTACATATAAGTACCGGTTGACTACGGGTGGCGGCAGCGGAGACATTCCTGCCGGTGGAGGCGTAGTCCCCGCAGCCAACGGCACCGAGACAGCGGTCGTGGTCTGGGCTGTCTCTTCCCGCAGTTCCACGGCTGGCGATGCCAGTCCCGCATCCAACGCGGTTAATCCCTATGGGCTCGCCTTCGCGCCGACCGTAACTGGGAGCAACAGCAGCGGCGTCGGGGATAGGACTGTTTCCTGGACTTGGACCCAACCCAGCGGCAATGGCCGCCCGGTGTCTGGCTATCAGTACAGGATGGACGGAGGAAGCTGGCAAAACACGCAGCAGCGTTCTTTCTCCGATAGCGTCGGCTTCGGCGAAGCTCATCGCCTTGAGGTGCGGGCCATCAGTGGTGAACAGCCGGGCAGGATTGGCGCGGACACGTCTCGCAGCGGCGCAGAACCACCTCCGCCGGGACCACGAACTTGGGCCGCGGTGGTTAACGTCAACAGCTGCCTGGAGAAGGCAAAAGGCACCGGCGATCACTGGAGTGGCGACGCCTGCACCTCGTACAAAATGCCGCAGGGCTCCAATTTGCAACTGGAATGCTATCGCGACGGCTGGGGATCGAGCCGTTGGTTCTATATCTACAGCAAGGACGGCAACCGCTGGACCAATGAATACCGATTCATCCGGGCTGACACTGTCAATAGTTCGACCTCAGGCATGGGCTCGTGCCCGGCCAGCTACTAACCCGAAATTAGGCGAATTTAGATCAGTTCGCCCGGGAAATTCACCAGAACACGAAAAAAGGAACTACACATGACCATGACAACTGAGCAGGCCGCCTGGTTTGCAGGAACATTCGAGAAGCTCGTTGCCAACGTCGGCCACGCCGTGCTCGGTAAAGCACACGTTATCCGTTTGACCTTTACGGCCATGCTCGCGGAAGGCCATGTGCTGTTCGAGGACGCCCCGGGCACTGGTAAGACGTCGCTGGCCCGGGCGTTGGCGGCGACCGTTCAAGGTTCAAACAACCGCATCCAGTTCACCCCGGACCTCCTGCCCTCGGATGTTACCGGCGTGACCATCTATGACCAGAAGACCCAAAAGTTTGAGTTCCATAAGGGGCCGATCTTCAACAACATCGTCCTCGCCGACGAAATCAACCGCGCCTCGCCCAAGACCCAGTCCGCGCTCCTGGAGGTCATGGAGGAGTCCCGCGTGACGGTAGACGGCGTCACGTACGAGGCCGGGCGCCCGTTCATGGTGATGGCAACCCAGAACCCTATCGAGCAGGCGGGCACCTACCGCCTGCCGGAGGCACAGCTGGACCGGTTCCTCATGAAGACTTCCATCGGCTACCCTGACCACGCCTCCACCGTCCAGATCCTGGGAGGCACCAACCTGAAGGACCGCTCCAAGGACATTTCCCCGGTGATCACCACCCAGGCCATCGCTGACATGGCTGACCTGGCCGCCACCACGCACGTGGACACCGCCGTGCTCGAGTACATCTCCCGGCTCTGCGAGGAGACCCGCAACGCCCCTGAGACCCGCCTGGGCGTCTCTGTACGCGGTGCCTTGGCCATGGTCCGCGCGGCTAAGGTCTGGGCAGCAAGCCAGGGCCGGAACTTCGTTCTTCCGGACGACATCAAGGACCTTGCCGGCGTCGTATGGACTCACCGCTTTGTGATGGACCCCGAAGCCGAGTTCTCCGGAGCCACCCCCGAGGCAATTCTGGCGCGTGTGCTTGCCGACGTGGCAGCTCCCCAGCAGCGCGCAAACGCGTAGCAAAGTCCTTCCCAAAAACCATCCCAGTCAGTACGCGATCAAAGGCCTCATTATGTTCCGCAGCACTCCGTTGAACCGGCTTGCTGAACGCCTCCGCCAGTTCCGGCCTGCAGGGCACTTGCTTCCAACAAAAAACAGAGGCAAGCTCCTCCGTCCCTCGGCAGTCTGGACGGAAGCCCTCAGCACAGCCCAACTCGCAGTGGAGCCCGTCTGGCGCGTAGTCCGGGCGCAGTGGCTGCGCTTCGTCTGGCCTGTGCTCTCCATCGTGAGCGTGCTGGGCTGGTCCATTCTGGCTGGGTCCATCCTGCTGTGGGTGGTAGGGCAGTCCTTCGGCTGGCAGGAGGCCAAAGCAGCAGCCATAGCGGCCTTCGTGCTCTTCGTCATCGCGGTGGGATTTGTCCTTGGCAGGTCATCTTATGGCGTGATCCTGGACCTCACCCGCACCAGGGTGGCTGTTGGCGACAGTGCGGTAGGAAGCATCGCAGTATCCAACACCTCAGCCCGGGCGCTCTTGCCGGCTGCCCTTGAACTGCCGGTGGGCGCAGCCACGGCCATTTTCCACCTGCCGCGAATGAAACCCGCTCAGGTTCACGAGGATCTCTTCACGATTCCTACGGCGCGGCGTGCGGTCATCGTTGTCGGCCCGGTCCGGTCCGTCCGGGCCGATCCCCTGCACCTGCTGCGGAGGCAGGTTCTGTGGACAGATCCCGAGGACCTTTATGTCCACCCCAGGACAGTGGCTTTGGCCGGATCGGCTGCCGGCTTTATCCGTGACCTCGAAGGAATGCCCACCACTGACCTCTCAAGCGCCGACGTTTCCTTTCACGCGCTGCGCGACTACGTGCCTGGTGATGACAGACGCCATATCCACTGGAAGACGACGGCGCGGACCAACAAGCTGATGGTCCGCCAGTTCGAGGAGACGCGCCGCGCGCACCTGGCCATCTCCCTGTCCATCAACACCGATGAGTATGGCTCCGAGCATGAATTCGAGATGGCCATTTCAGTGGCTGCATCCATTGGCCGCCAAGCCATAAGAGAGCAGCGTGAGCTTGATGTCCTCACCCAAAAAGGACCGCTCCGTTGCGAGACCGGCCGGAACATGCTCGACGACATGACCAGGATCGTTGGCAGCCCGATGCGCAAGACCGCAGTGGACCTCGCCCGCACCCTGGCCGATAAAGTCCCCAATGCCTCAGTCGTGTTCTTCATCGTTGGCAGCCAGGTCACGCCTGCCCAACTGCGATCGGCGGCTGCTTCCGTCCCTGCAGGCGTCCGAAGCCTGGCAGTTCGCCTTCAGCCCGGCGCCGCGCCCTCACGTGCCAACATCGCTGACCTGACTGTTCTCACCTTGGGAGACCTGCCGGATCTGGCCATCGTCCTCAGAAAGGCAGCAGCATGAGCTCCGCCACCGGACTCCGCACCCGGCGCCAGTCCGCAGCACCCGCCCAAGTGTCCCCTTTCCTGGATGGGCGGCCGGTGTGGCACTTCGCCGTCGACGTTGCAGCCCTGACCGTACTCCTGGGTCTGGGCGTGCTGGGCTTCAGCCTCAGTTACGGCGGCGACCCTTACTACCTTGTGGCCGGATTTGGTGGAATCGTCCTGGGCCTGGGCGTAGCAGCCCTCAACGCCCACCTTCGGCTTGGCCTGCTGATCACGGCGGCGATTGCTTTGGCCGCCTACTTGGTCCTCGGTACTGTGGTTGCGGTTCCGGGCGCAGCCATTGTCGGGTTCATCCCCACCCTGGATTCATTGCGGACCCTGCTGCTGGGCGTGGTCTTTTCGTGGAAGGACATGCTGACGGTGGGTGTGCCCGTTGGCACCGCCGGCGGGGTGTTGATTGTCCCCTTCCTCAGTTCCTTCATCACGGCCTTGGCCGCGGCCCTTCTGACCTGGCGCTCGAAGGGGCCATACTGGCCGCTGCTGCCGATCCTGGTGCTCTTTGTCACCGGCATCGCCTTCAGCACCAATGCAGGCTTCCTCACGGTGGAACGAGGGATCGCCCTGACGGTGGTGGCCATTGCCTGGGCTACCTTCCGGCGTGATGCCCTGCGGCGCAGCGATACCCGCAAGGTCTCAGTCAACAGCCCGCAGACTGATGCCTCAACCGCCCGCAGAGCGCGGACCCGGCGGTTGGCCACGGCAGCGGGGGTCATTGCACTCAGCGTCGGCATCACGGCCCTAGTCTCGCCCATGGTCACCGCTAGCGATGACCGCCGCGTCCTCAGGAACACGATCGTTCCGCCCTTCGACCCGAAGGACTACATCACTCCGCTGGCCAGCTTCCGGACCTTCGTGAAGGACAAGAAGGACGACAAGCTCTTCGTGGTCAAGGGCCTGCCCAAGGACGGGCGCGTTCGCCTTGCTGCACTGGATGCGTTCAACGGAACCAACTACAACATCGATCCCAACAGCTCAGGGAACTTCAGCAAGGTCGGCGACGCCAGATCCATCAACACCCTGGCGGATACTGACGGCATCGTGCCCACCGTTGACTACACCCTGGAAATCACAGTGGAGGACTACCAGGGCTACTTCGTGCCGGGCGGGCGAAAAACCACGGGCCTGAGCTTTTCGCAGGCTTCGAGCAATGCAGCCGCAGGGCTGTACTTCAACTCCGGCACGGATACCGCCGTCACCACGAAAGGGCTGTCCAAGGGAGACTCCTACAGCATCCAGGTAGCGGATCCCGTCAAACTGGAACACGGCCAGCTCACTCAATATGACTTTGCCAAGTTCAGCATGCCGGATGCCGTTGAAGTGCCGCCCGTCGTCGGATCCCAGGCAAATGACCTTTCTGCCGACGCTCCGACCGCCGTGGACAGGGTCCGCCAGATCGAAGCGCATTTCCAGAAAAAGGGCGCCTTCAGCAACGGCCTCATCACCGAGGGCCAGTTGCCCAGTGTCTCCGGACACGGCTCTGCACGGATCAGGAACCTCCTGACAGCCAAGCAGATGCTGGGCGACGACGAGCAGTACGCCGTGGCCATGTCACTGATGCTCCGGCATCTCGGCATCCCCTCCCGGGTGGTCATGGGGTTCTATCCCGATCCCAAGAGCCCTGAAAACGGGGCCGGGGAAGTCAACATCACAGGTAAGGACGTGCACGCCTGGGTCGAGGTCGCTTTTGACCGCGTGGGGTGGGTTGCTTTCGACCCCACTCCGCCTAAGGACAACGTGCCCATCCCTCCGGATCCGGAGAGCAAGTCCAAACCCAAACCCCAGGTCCTGCAGCCGCCGCCCCCGCCACAGGAGCCGGCTGAGCTGCCGCCGGACTCCTCCCCGGACGCATTGGATGCAGATCAGAAGAAGAACAATCCCTGGCTCTTCTGGGGACCCATTCTGGCCGCGATTGGCCTGGCCATGATCCCGATAGGCATCCTTGGGCTGCCCCTGCTGCTGATTGCCTTACTGAAGGGCCGGCGTCGAAAGGCCCGGTTCACGGAAGGCGATCCTGCCCGCCGTGTTGGCGGCGGGTGGAACGAACTCCTGAGCCTCGCAACTGACATGGGTGCAGGAGTGGATCACCGCGCCACCCGGCGTGAATCCGCCGTCGTCCTGGCTGAAGCTTTCCCCGCTACCCAGTCGACTACCACCTTGCTGGCACACCGCGCCGATGCGAGCATCTTCGGCGCGGGGCAGCCGAGCGAAGCGGAAGTCCGGGAATACTGGACCATCGTGGAAGGATCACTCAAGGACATGACGGGAGCTGTGGGTTTCTGGCGCCGCCAGCAGGCCAGGTTCTCGCCGCGGTCCCTCCTTGCCGACGGCAGGACGGCACTCAGCCTGCGCGGGCTGCGGCCGGTCCTCGGGGCCGGGCGCCAGCCTGAAGGAAAGACTGAGCCCGCAGCTATGGCAGAGACCCCTCCGGCCGCTTCTGTACCCTCCGGGAATGTATCCTCCGGGAACGCGCCAACCGGGGTGGCACCATCCGGCGACGCGCCACGAGGACGCCGCGAACTTCGCGGTCAGTCCAATCCGGAGGACGACGCCACTGTCAGGAAGAACCGCAACGAGCAATGACACATGACGCAGAGCGCTGCCAGCGCTGCCAGCAGCTGATCCGCGCCGGAGCCACTTTTTGCATGGCATGTGGCGTCCCGTTAAACAACAGGGCCGCCAGGAGTACCCGCAACGCGAATCACGGGCAGCAGGCACGGGAGGAGTGGCTGTCCGCGCACCGCCCCTCAATTCCCGGTAATATCCCGATAGTGCCTGGTCAAACAGGGCACAATTCCGGCCACGGAAATGGGGGCCTTGGACGAGGGGGAGAAGCCGGAATGGCAGCACGACTTGAGGTAGTACCCGCAGCTGCCGGTACACGCCTTGGCGCCGCCGTGCTCGACTGGCTTCCGGCCTTTGCCGTGTTGGCAATCAGCTTCACCATCGGTTTCGCTGGCGTGACGCGGACGCTCAGCGGAGGTTTCATCATCTACGACACGTCTACGGTGGTCCTCCTGGGCGGAGTCGGCTCGGCTCTCGCGCTCGTGTACGCACTGGTCCTGATGGGGATCGAAGGCCGCACGGGCAACACGCTCGGAAACCAGATCATGGGGATTCGCAGCGCCGATAAGGATGGCTACGCTCCTGGCGCTGGTCCCGTCTTTCTCCGCGGCATTATTACAGGGGCCGGCATCATCCTTGCCATCCTGGCGGCGATTGTGCTGGTAGCCCTGAAAGCGTTCGATATAGCGCTCTGGATCGTTGCTCCGCTGTTCCTCCTCGGAAGCGCGTGGGCTGTCATCGTGGTTGTCTCAAACACCTGGGACAAGAACAGTAACCTCCGCGGGTGGCACGATGCCGTGGCGAAGGCACTCGTGTTCGATATCAAGGCGGGCAGGAATCCTGTCACCACCGGCGGTATCCAGGGCCCTTACAGCTTCGCCCCCCTGGATCTCCCGCCGGTCCAACAGGTTCCGTCCCCGGTTGCCGGAGCTGCCTCCACGGCACCGCAGGTCATAAACGCCCAGCAGCTGAACCTGCCGGGCAGCCAGGCCTCTGAAGCTCCGGCTCCAGGCGGTGCCGCATTGGACCCGAACAAATGGCAGGCCCCTGCAGCACCCCAGCCCTGGTCGGCCCCGGCTGCCGGGCAGGCGGCACCTCCGGTCCAGCTGCCTGCCCAGGTCCAGCTGCCCGCACAGGTACACCAGCCTGCCGCTCCAGCTCCAGCTCCAGCTCCAGCGCCAATGGCCCAGGCACCGGCATCCCAGCCGTATTCCGCCGCCGCCCATCCCGATGACGACCACGAGCGTACCCAGCTGAAGGGCGCACAGCCGCCAGCGCCGTTGGCTGTCCTCCGGATCCGACTCGACGACGGCCGCGACTTCGAGCTCGACCGCACTGTCCTGATCGGGAGGAATCCTGCGGCGCATTCAGGGGAGCAGGTCACGCAAATGCTCGCGATTCAGGATCCGGGCCGTTCCATTTCCAAAACGCATCTTCATCTCCTTTCGGACCGTGATGGAGTCTGGGTCACAGACCGGAATTCCACCAACGGCAGTGCCATCACCACCCCCGACGGCGTCCGCACCCCTTTGCAGGCAGGCCAGCCGGCATACGTCCGCCCAGGTTCCACCGTCCACTTCGGTGACCGCACTTTTCATCTAGGACAAGCATGAACACCGAGTCGGACTCCTCCACACCTCCTCAGCACACCGAACACGGACTGCAGCTGAGCTGCGGTTACGGAACGGACCGCGGATTGCGGCGGGAACTCAATGAAGATTCCTTCATCGCATCGGACCCGGTGTTTGCCGTGGCGGATGGCATGGGCGGCCATGAGGCGGGGGAGATCGCAAGCGGCATCTGTGTTCGTGTCCTGGCTGGAATGCCGCAACTTGCTACAGGCGAGCGAACCGCGACGGCCGCCGTCGTACAGCAGTACCTGATAACTGCAGATGAGCGCATCCGGGAAGCCACGGGCTCAAGGGCAGGCACCACGCTCACCGGTGCCGTAGTGGTGGAGCAGATGGGCCTGCCGTATTGGCTTGTGATGAACATCGGGGACTCCCGGACATATCGGCTCAGCCAGGGCGGATTTTCACAGGTCACCGTAGACCACTCCGAAGTCCAGGAACTGGTTGACGCCGGTGAGATCACCCCGGAGCAGGCAACGGTCCACCCGCGCAGGCATGTGGTGACACGGGCCCTCGGCACGGGCGACGAAACCGAAGCGGACTACTGGCTCCTACCCGTTGAAGAAGGTGACCGCATCCTCATCTGTTCGGACGGGCTTAATGCCGAACTCACCGATGAGCACATCTTCCGCATCCTCAGCACCGTGGGCCACCCCCAGGATGCTGTTGACGCCCTGATTCAATCCGCGCTTCGCAGCGGCGGCCGGGACAATGTCACAGTCATCGTGGTCGACGCCAAGAACGTCTTGAACGACGCCGGCGCTGTCACCACAGCACCACGCACGGTGGTTGCGGCCGAGGAAGAGGACACGCTTCCGCGGAACCGGATCAACGCCGGAATGGATGACCCCCAGCAGGAAAGCCAAGAGGCTGGCGGCGAAAAGGACCAGTCGCCAGGTTCGGGAGCGGATCCGGAGTCAGATTCAGACGCCGGTTCAGCGGCAGCGCCGGAGACGACGCCAAAGGCGGATACCGACATCGGCCAGGCGCCACAGACCGAAGGCAGCCCTGCCGCCGTCCAGGAAGACAGGGAGCAAGGTCATGGTCTCCAGTAGTTACAGCCCGGGGAGCTGGATCGGTGTTGTCCGGTCCGGCACTGCCGTATTGCTGCGTCCGGAGGCCGACCCCGCGCTGGTCCATTCCCTCTGGGGGCTGTTGGGAAATTCCGCCGAGGTCCATGAGGTCCTCCATGCTGTCACTAGCGCTTCCGGCGGATCTTTGGCCCAGATCCCGTCGTTCGGCATTGTGGACTTCAAGCATTCCCTTCGCGTTTTCCTCCGCGGCGATATCGAGTTGACAGCTCACTTGGCCGAGGGCCCTGTTGAACTCAACGGACGCGATGTCACCACCTGGACTGAGCGTCACCTGGCGGATCCACAGTGGTACACCGTGACGGTTCCGGCCGGGAGTGCCGGAGGCGCCGAGTTGCCACTGGCTGATGGGGTTGTGCTGTTGCAGGGCCTGCGCATGGACCGCGAAGGGGTTTCTGATGTGCAGGTTCCGCTGGCTCGGGTGCCCTCCGCGCTGCTGCCGGAACCCGTTGTGCCCGAACAGCAGATCCTGGCGCGGCAGCTGCCGGAACCGCGGGTCCAGGCGCCGCAGGTGCCGGAACGACCGGTAGAGGTGGTGCCGGAGCTGGTGCCTCCTCCCGCCGTCGTGGTCCTGCCCGAAGGGAACCTGCCGGAAGGGAACCTGCCCGGAGCGACCGAGAAGGTAGCGATTGATCACGGGGTCTCGCAGGAGACCGTAATGGGCATCCACGACGACGATGAAGACTACGACGACGACGTCGCCGACGTTGCTGAACCGGTTGAAGAACCTGATTCCGCCGCAGTATCTGATGTGCCCGAGGAGGTCGCCGCTGTCGAAATGACAGGCAGCTACGATCACCTCTGGGAAAAGACAGTGATGCGGAACATCGAGGATGCCGCTGTTCGGGTAGACCCGGATGCCGACGAGGCTGCCCAAGGGGCAAGCACCGGGCCTGCGGTGACCGGCAACGAACCAGCTGAAGAGGACCCTGAAGCAGCGGACCAACCATTGGCCGTCTCCTTCCAAGAGCACGTTCAGGAGCCAGCCCAACAGCCTGCTGAGCCATCAGCCGCGCCGCTCCAGCAGGGCGGTTTGATCGACTCGGTGCCATGGCGCAGCGGTTCTTCCAATGCGTCCTCCGTCTCGACGCCTCCTTCCTTTAGCTCGCCGTCCAATCCCGCGCCGTCCAATCCACCGTTCAATGCGCCGTTCAGTGGGCAGCCGAACATACCCGCGTCCAACAACCGGTCCGAGCAGCCGCTCCTGGTGGTAGCGCCCGTCCTGCCGCTGGTGGATGACAGCGACCATGACGGTCAGACCATCATGAAAAGTGATCTGGCCGGGATGGCAGCAGCCGGCCAGGCTTCCGTCCCCGGCAACGGTGACGCGAACGGTGACCGGACAGGGCCCAGGGTCCTCGCCCGTGTTTGCCCGCAAAACCACGCAAATCCTCCTACTCATTCCGAGTGCTCCACATGCCACCAGCCTCTTCCCGATGATGCAGTCCAGGTCCCGAGGCCTGCGCTGGGCCGGATGCGGGTGTCCACTGGCGAGCTGATAGATCTGGACCAGTCGATGATTGTGGGGCGGCAGCCTTCTGTTTCCCGTGTTCAGGGCGGTGTCATGCCCAGGCTCGTCCAGGTGGCCAGCCCGAGCGGAGACATTTCACGTTCCCACGTGGAGGTGAGGCTCGAGGGCTGGCACGTTATGTTATGCGATCTGAAGGCCACGAACGGCACAGTCCTGGTCCGCGAGGGGCAATCTCCACGGCGGTTGGCTCAAGGTGAGATGGCCATTCTCCTGGACGGGGACATCGCCCAACTCGCTGATGACATTTCCTTACGGTTTGAGGAGATCCGTTGAGTTCCAAACGTCCCCCCGCTCCACCGCCCCGCATTGCCGGCTTCACCTACGTCAGCCTCCTTGGCTCAGGCGGTTTTTCGGATGTGTACCTCTATGAACAGGACAGGCCCCGCCGCAAGGTGGCCGTCAAAGTTCTGCTCTCGGGCCTGAAAACTGATGGTGCCCGACGACGGTTCGAGTCTGAGGCCAACCTCATGGCTCAGCTGTCCTCGCACCCGTATATCGTCACCATCTTCGAAGCCGAAGTGACTGACGACGGGCATTCTTACCTGGCAATGGAGTACTGTTCCAGGCCAAGCCTGGACATCAGGTACCGTCGGCAGCGTTTCAGCGTGGACGAAGTCCTTGCTGTGGGCATCCAGGTGGCCTCCGCCGTCGAAACCGCCCACCGAGCCGGCATCGCCCACCGGGACATCAAGCCCGCCAACATCCTGGTCACCGACTACAACAGGCCTGCCCTGACTGACTTCGGGATTTCAGGGACCCTGGGAAGCGATGCCGATGAGGACGCCGGGATGTCCATTCCCTGGTCCCCGCCGGAGCAGTTCCGCGACGGTCCGGTGGATGGCATCATGGTGGACGTTTGGGCGCTGGGAGCCACGCTGTACACCCTCCTGGCCGGGCGCTCTCCCTTTGTCATGCCGGGTGCTGACAATTCCCAGCGTGAGCTGATTTCGCGTATCTCCAATATGCCGGTTCCACGGCTGGGCCGCGCCGACGTCCCTCAGTCCCTTGAGCTGGCGTTGTCGACGGCGATGGCCAAGTCCCCGACTTCCCGGTACTCCTCCGCCCACGCCTTTGCTCTTGCACTCCAGCGCATCCAGGCTGAACTGAACCTGTCTGTGACGCCCTTTGAGGTTTTGGAAGAGCCGCAGCACGACGACGGCCACCCGGATGACGGCTTCGAAGAGACCCGGGTTCGGAGCGTCGCTTCGATTGACCCCGAGCTGACCGGCAGCGCTCCCACGTTCCCCGGACGGACCCGCCCCCTCGCCGGTGAACCGACCCGCCAACCAGCCTGGCAACCAGCCGCTCAACCGGCCGGTCAACCGGCCGGGCCGAAGGCTCAGACGCCTACTCCCGTGGTGACTCCGCCACCCGCTTCCCAGGTACCGGGGCAGTTGTTCGCGCCCAAACCCGAGGATCGTACGGAGTCTGGACGGCAGGGTCCCGGCACGGCGTACGCAGCGGGGAACACCACCGGCTACGCTGCGGGGAACAACACCGAACAGGACGATTCGGTCCAGGCAACCATGCTGCGCGGACCAAGGGCGGTAGCTCCGGCCCGGCCAGCCGGCGGCCCTGGCCCACAGGCTGCCCTTGGACAGTACGCAGCAAATGAAGACGTCCGGGATAATGACCTGGCCGCCACGGTCAACCGTCCCCGGGGAATGGGTGAGGCAGATGCCAAGGAAGTTCCCGAGGACACCGGGAAACGGAACCTCTGGCTGGCAATCGCCGGTGGAACCATTCTGGTTGTGGCGATCATCCTCGGGATAACGCTGTCCCAGACGAGGCCTGAACCGCATGTAGTCGCCACTGAACAGTTCAGCCAGCCACCCGCTGATCCCTTGGACGATGGCGTTGTTCCTGACATCGAGAATTTGAAGGCAGTCGATGGAGCACCGGGCAAGGTGATTTTCACGTGGACCAACCCCAGTCCGAAACCGGGCGATGTCTATAAGTGGAATCTTGACGGAGGACCTGTCGAGTCAACCACCGAGCCAAGAGCTGAGATTGTTGCAAACCCGCCGGGGGAGTTCACCTGCATGACGGTGATCCTTGTCCGCAGCGATGGCACTGCTTCCGAGGGAAAGTCGCTGGACGCACGCGAATGCCATTGACTGTAATCGCACGTACCAGCTCATGGAACGCATCCGGTATTGCCCTACGAGGAGGCACGGAAATATGGGGGATCTAGCAATAGATTTCTGTGGCGAGTGGCACGAGCCGTCAGACGAGGACGTTTTCAGCATCGGCCGCGAGGGTGACCTTGAGGTGGACGACAACCCCTACCTGCACCGGAGATTCCTCCAGATCGCCCAATATGACGGGATCTGGTGGCTCAGCAACGTCGGCAGCATGCTCTCTGCCACCGTCGCGGACGGTTCGGGGGGAATGCAGGCCTGGCTTTCGCCGGGGGCGCGGATCCCGCTCGTCTTCAGGCACACCAACGTGATCTTTACGGCTGGTCCGACTACCTACGAGTTTGCCGTGCACCTGAAGACCCCGTCTTTCCGGCAGGAGATCCGGGACGACGAGAGCGGAGGGGATACAACCATCGGGCCCGTGGTCTTTACAGACTCCCAAAAGGCGCTGATCGTCGCGCTGGCTGAACCAATGCTCCGCCGTGAAGGAACAGGCTTCAGCGCCATTCCATCCTCGGCCGCGGCAGCAAAAAAACTTGGCTGGGCCCTGACCAGATTCAACCGAAAGCTGGACAACGTGTGCGACAAACTGGACCGGGTCGGTGTTGCCGGACTGCGCGGCGGAGGCGGGAAGCTGGCTACCAACAGGCGCGCCCGTCTCGTAGAACATGCCGTGACATCCCATTTGGTAACTGTCGATGACCTGTATTTGATCGAAAAGATGAGGGGAGTCGAAGAAGGGTGAGAATCCGACTGACGCTGCGCCGGGCCCCGGCCGAAGCTAAGGATCTGGCCGTTACCGTGGACGGCCTGGCCACGGTGGCGGACATCGCCGTCGAGCTCTGGACTGCAGATCCGGAACGGCGAGGCACGCCGGCACCCCCCAACCTCACCCTGAGCATCGATGAAGCCTTTGTGGCCGGCGGCATGACGGGCAACGTCCTCAACAGGACGGACAATCTTTTAGAGTCGGGGCTCCGGCCGGGTTCCGTTGTTTCGCTGACGCAGGTCAGTGAGCAGTTCGCCGTCCCGGGGGCCAACCGGGGTCCGGCCGCGGCAACGCTCCGGATCCTGACTGGTCCCGACGTCGGCCAGGAATTTTCATTGCCCACCGGAACCAGCTACATCGGCCGGGGCCGGGACGTGGACATCAGGCTGTCGGACCCCATGACGTCGAAGCGGCACGCCCGGATTACGGTGGGAGAGACGGTGGAGATCGTGGACACGAACTCCGCCAACGGGCTCATCATGGATGGATTACCCGTCACCCGGGCTACGCTGAACTCTTCAGACACCCTGATGCTTGGAGATACCACCGTGGCCGTGGTGTCCCTGTCACGCAACCAGGCGGCAGCACCGACGTCGCCCCTCGTCGATTTCAACCGTTCCCCCAGGGTGGTGCCGCGCTTCGAAACTCCCAAGCGCGTGCTGCCGGCCGGGCCGAAACGCCCGGATAACCACCCCTTTCCGTTCATCATGCTCATCGCCCCGTTGATGATGGGCACGGTTCTGTGGATCGTGACCCAGAACGCCATGTCGGCGATGTTTATGGCCATGATGCCGCTGTTCATCGTCGGGCACTATGTGGACCAAAGGATGCGCAGTAAGCGGGAGCGGAAGGAACAACTGAAGCAGTTCCGTGAATCGATGGCAGCGTTCCGGCGTGACATCACTGAACTCCAGCACGTTGAGCGCTCAGTACGCCTCCAGGAGGCCCCGTCGGTCAGCGACACAGTGGACTCCATCTACAAACTCGGCCCGCTCCTCTGGACCCACCGGCCCGAACACGCTGGCTTCCTGGGGATCCGTTTTGGCCTGGGTACTGTTCCGTCCAGAGTTCCCCTTGAAGAACCGGGCAGCAACGACACCGAGCCGGAGTTCATGCAGGAGCTCCAGGACTGCCTGAAGCAGTTCCAGATCATCGAAGGCGTGCCGGTGGTGTCCCAGCTCCGTTCAGCAGGCTCGTTCGGGCTGGCCGGAGCCCGGGGTCTCGTCGACGACGTCGCGCGGGGAATAGTCCTTCAGGCTGTGGGTTTGCATTCGCCCGCGGAGGTGGTGGTCACTGCCATCACCTCGGCTGAGTCAAAAGACCGGTGGGGCTGGCTGCAATGGCTGCCGCACGTCGGATCAGGGCATAGCCCGCTGAACGGGGACCACCTCGCGGCCGGCTCGGCGAGCGGATCCACCCTCCTGGCCCGCCTTGAAGACCTGATCGAGCAGCGCGAGGCGGCGGCCAAGACCCAGGGTTCCCAGTCGCGGCCGGCCATCGAGGCGGACAAAGAGGAACTTCCCGGCCCGGTGTTGCCCTCGGTCCTGGTCATTGTCGAGGATGACGCTCCAGTGGACCGTGGACGGCTCACCCGGCTCGTGGAGCGTGGACCGGATTCAGGCGTGCACGTGATGTGGGTTGCTTCGAGCGTTCAGTCCCTGCCGGCAGCCTGCCGGGACTTTATGGTGGTCGACGGCGATCACGGTACCACTACCGGCCAGGTCCGGCTCGGGCGCCACACCTACCCTGTCAGCTGCGAGAGCCTGGACGCCGAGCTCGCCCAGCAGCTTGCACGGATGCTCTCGCCCGTCGTCGACGTCGGTAAACCTGTCGACGACGAATCGGACCTTCCCCGGGCAGTGTCCTATGCGACGCTGATCGGGAAGGACTTCATGGACAACCCGCAGGCTGTGGCGGACCGCTGGAAGGAAAACAATTCCGTCCGGGCCACCGCCGTCCCCAACCGCAAGGACAACGGCACACTGCGCGCCCTGGTTGGCTCGAAGGGCGTAGAGCCGCTGTACCTGGACCTGAAAAACGAAGGTCCGCACGCTCTGGTGGGCGGAACCACAGGGGCCGGCAAATCGGAGTTCCTGCAGTCCTGGGTGATGGGCATGGCCGCCGCCTACAGTCCCGACCGGGTCAGTTTCCTGTTTGTCGACTATAAGGGCGGCGCGGCCTTCGCTGACTGCCTCCACCTCCCTCACACCGTTGGACTCGTGACCGACCTGTCACCGCACCTGGTGCGCCGTGCACTGACGTCCCTGCGGGCCGAGCTGCACTACCGGGAACACCTGCTGAACCGGAAGAAGGCCAAGGATCTGCTGGGTCTTCAACGGGAAGCTGACCCTGAAGCGCCGCCGTATCTGATCATCATCGTGGACGAGTTCGCGGCCCTCGCCACAGAGGTTCCGGAATTCGTGGACGGCGTAGTCGACGTCGCGGCCAGGGGCAGGTCCCTGGGACTCCACCTGATCCTCGCCACACAACGGCCGGCAGGCGTCATCAAGGAAAGCCTCCGCGCCAACACCAACCTCCGTGTGGCCCTGCGAATGGCGGATGAGGACGACGCCACAGACATCCTTGGCGTTCCCACTGCCGCCTACTTCGACCCATCCATTCCCGGGCGTGGTGCTGCCAAGACCGGTCCAGGCCGCATCCAGGGCTTCCAGACCGGGTATGCGGGTGGCTGGACCACGGAAAAGCCCCAGCGTCCCCAGATCGACATTGTGGAAATGGCCTTCGGGTCGGGGGCAAGCTGGGAGCCTCCTGCACCGGAAAACCCCGTCAAGGAAGAGCCGGCCGGGCCCAATGATATTGCCCGTATGACGGCGAATATCATCAAGGCCGCTGAAGTGCTTGCCATTGAATCCCCGCGAAAGCCGTGGCTGAACGAGCTCGCCACCACCTACGATTTTTCCAAGCTTCCCAATCCCCGGACCGATGAGCGGCTCCTGCTGGGGGTGGCCGACGATCCCGCGCACCAGGACCAACCGACAGTCTTCTATGAGCCGGACCGGGACGGCAACATGGCGATCTACGGAACCGGCGGTTCCGGGAAGTCGGCGGCCCTGAGGGGAATCGCCATCGCCGCGGCAGTGACACCCCGGGGTGGACCGGTTCATGTTTACGGCATTGACTGCGGTTCCTCGGGACTGAAAATGCTCGATGAACTCCCGCACGTCGGCGAGGTCATCAGCGGCGACGACGTCGAGCGCGTAGGGCGCCTGTTGCGCTGGTTGCGGGACATGGCCGATGACCGATCAGCTCGTTTCGCCGAAGTGCGGGCATCCACCATTGTGGAGTATCGCAAACTCTCAGGCAGGCCTGACGAAAAGCGGATCTTCGTGCTTGTGGACGGTATGTCGGCCTTCCGCGAGACGTATGAGTTCAGCAGGCTGTCTGCGCTCTGGGACATCTTCCTGCAGCTCGCCACTGACGGCCGGCCCCTCGGTATCCACCTTGTGGTGTCCGGAGACCGCCCCAACTCGGTACCGGCGTCGCTGTTGGCATCCATCCAACGGCGGCTTGTCCTGCGGTTGTCTTCTGAGGACGACTACATGTCCGTCGATGTGGCCAAGGACGTTCTGAGCAAAACGTCTCCGCCAGGGCGCGGGCTCCTGGGGAACAACGAAGTTCAGCTGGCCGTGCTCGGCGGGAACTCCAACCTGGCTCTCCAGGCCAGAGAGGTGCACAAGCTCGCCCAGGCGATGCTTCGGCAAGGAGTCGAGAAGGCACCGCAGATCGAACGTCTGCCGGACCAGGTGGACCTGGATATCCTTCCGGCGGGACGTCCGGACGCGCCTGTGATCGGCGTGGACGACGAAACGCTGCAACCCGCCGAAATTCTCGCGAAGGGACCGCTGCTGTTGGCAGGTCCCCCTGGTGCCGGCAGGACTGTGGCCCTGGTAACCATGGCCTATGCCCTCCGCCGCTCCAATCCCAACACGGAGCTCATCTATATCGGATCCCGCCGCTCAGCAGTGGCTTCTCTGCGCGTCTGGAACCGCTCGTTCGTGGGAGTGGACGATGTCCAGGAGGCCCTGGAGGATCTTACGGAATCCTCCACGGGCAATCCGGGGAGCCTCGCCATCTTTATCGAGGGCCTCACTGAATTCACGGACACCATAGCGGAATCCGGCATCGGGCGCCTGGTGACGGCGTCGATTAAGGCGGACCAATGGGTGGTGGGCGAATCCGAAACGTCCACCTGGTCCTCGGCCTGGTCCCTGGCGCAGCCGTTCAAGTCCGGGCGCCGGGGCCTGCTCATCAACCCGGGAGATATTGAGGGGGACAGCCTGCTCAATACATCATTGGGCCGGATCAGCACCGACTTCATTCCCGGACGAGGCTACATTGTGGGGAGGGGCAAGGTGCGCAAACTCCAGGTGGCGCTGCCCCCGGAGGACCGTGCCTACGGGGAGTCAGCCCTCAGCGGGGTGGGTGCGGCCGGCGTCTAACGCAGATCCGGCGGTCGGAGTCCGCTGACAGGAAGGCACGGGAAGTGCTCCGCAGGTTCAAGCGGCGGTCCGGGCCTTCCTGTTTACGGCCTCTAATTACTGCTTTCTGGCGGTCGGACATTGTCAGCCCATTAAGGCAAGATAGGTCTGTGAGCACAGCACCGGGAAATGAAGCACTGGCAGACGACGCAGCACCGGCAGAAAAGGCAGCACCGGTTCAAACTTCCGCCGGCGCGGTACCACCCGAGGACCTGCGGGAAGAGTATGAGGCCCTTGCCGATCAGGTCCGCAAACACCGCTTCGCCTACTACCAGCAGGACGCACCGCTTATTTCGGATGCGGAGTTCGACGAGCTTTACCGTCGGCTTGAAGCACTGGAGGCCCTGCATCCGGAACTTGTGTCCAACGATTCCCCCACACAGGAGGTCGGCGGAGAAGTTTCCGCTGCCTTTGCCGCCGTCGAGCATCTGCAGCGGATGTACAGCCTGGAGGACGTCTTTTCCCTCGAAGAGCTGAAGGCGTGGATCACCAAGGCAGAGGCCTCCGTGGCAAAGCTGGGTGGCAATAACAACGGACGGCCTAAATGGCTGACTGAGCTCAAAATCGACGGCCTCGCCGTCAACCTCCTTTACAGGGACGGGAAGCTCGTGCGGGCCGCCACGCGTGGAGACGGCACCACCGGTGAGGACATCACCCACAATGTCCTGACCATCAAGGAGATCCCCCAGGAGCTCAAGGGCAGCGGCTTTCCCGCAGAAATGGAAGTGCGGGGAGAAGTCTTCATTCCTTCCGACGCCTTCGCGGAGTTCAATGCAGCCCTGATCGAGGCTGGAAAAGCCCCGCTGGCGAATCCGCGAAACGCGGCCGCCGGCTCCCTGCGGCAAAAGGACCCCGCCGAAACCGCTAAACGGCCGCTCCGGATGTTCGTGCACGGAATCGGCGCCCGCGAAGGCCTGGACACCGGGAGCCAATCGGAAACATACCGCCAGCTCGAGAGCTGGGGGCTGCCGGTCAGCCCTTATTTCGAGGTGCTCGACGGGCTTGAGGACATTCTTGAGTTCATTGCCCGTTACGGCGAAAAGCGCCACAAGCTGATGCATGAAATCGACGGCATCGTGGTCAAAGTCGATAACTTCGGCACGCAGCGCGCCCTCGGCTACACCACGCGCGTGCCACGCTGGGCGGTCGCGTACAAGTACCCGCCGGAGGAAGTCCACACGAAGCTGCTGGACATCGCTGTCAACGTCGGCAGGACAGGCCGGGTGACTCCGTTCGGCGTGATGGAGCCAGTCAAAGTCGCCGGATCAACCGTGGAAATGGCAACGCTTCACAACCAGGATGTTGTCAGGGCCAAGGGCGTGAAAATAGGTGACATCGTGGTCCTCCGGAAGGCGGGCGACGTCATCCCGGAAATCGTGGGGCCGGTCCTGGCCTTGCGCGATCTCCAGGATCCTCCGGTCCGGGACTTCGTGATGCCCACCGAATGCCCGTCGTGCGGAACTCCGCTGGCGCCGGCCAAAGAGGGCGATGTGGACATCCGTTGTCCAAATGCGCGTTCGTGCCCCGCCCAGCTTCGTGAGCGTGTTTTCCACCTGGCGGGACGCGGTGCCTTTGACATCGAGGCGCTTGGTTGGGAGGCTGCGATCGCCCTTACCCAACCTGCCGAGCCGGAGACCCCGCCCCTCACCACGGAAGCCTCGCTTTTCGATCTCAAGCCCGAGGACCTGGCGAATGTGCGCATCCGGCGTGAGAAGCGCTCGAAGGGTGTGGGCACCGGAGAATATGAACTGGTGCCGTATTTCTTCTCTAAGCCCACGGCCAAGTCACCCTCGAAACCCACGGCCAATACGGAGAAGCTCTTCAAGGAACTCGAGAAAGCCAAGTCCCAACCGCTGTGGCGGGTTCTCGTGGCGCTGTCCATCCGCCATGTTGGCCCCCGTGCTTCGCGTGCGTTGGCCACTGAATTCGGCAGCATGGACGCCATCCGCCGGGCTTCCGAGGACCAGCTTGCCCATGTCGACGGAGTCGGACCAACCATCGCGGCAGCCGTGACGGAGTGGTTCGCTGAAGACTGGCACCGGGAAATCGTCGATGCCTGGGGTGCGGCCGGAGTGCGGATGGAGGACGAACGGGACGAATCAACGCCACGGACGCTGGAGGGGCTGACCATTGTTGTCACCGGAAGTCTTGAACATTTCAGCCGGGATGAAGCAAAAGAAGCCATCCTGATCCGTGGTGGGAAAGCGTCAGGTTCGGTCTCGAAGAACACGAGCTATCTGGTCGCCGGTGAAAGCGCCGGAACCAAGCTGGACAAGGCGGAGCAACTGGGCGTTCCCGTGTTGGATGAGGAGGGCTTCCGGGAATTGCTGGCGAACGGACCGGCAAAAGCGATGGGCGTGGAACCTGATTCCGCCGCACATGACGCTGGCGCAGCCCCTGCCGGCAGTCCCGGCGGGGACACTGAGCCCGCCGAGGACAACGACGAGATGCAACTCCACGAGGCGGGAGGCGCTCAATGAGTACCGACCATACGCAACTGCTGGAACTGGCCAAGGAAGCCGCTGCCGCTGGTGCCGCTGTCCTGGCCCGCCGGAATGCCGCCGAGCTGAAGGCGAGCAACAAAGGCGCTGCCGGCGACTGGGTGACGGCCTTCGACGTCGCTGCCGAAAACGCGGTCCGTGATGTCCTCGTTCAGGCCCGGCCCAACGACGCCATCACCGGAGAGGAATACGGCACGAACATGCCTGCGTCGCCCAGCGGTTACCGCTGGTCCATCGATCCCTTGGATGGAACCACCAACTTCATCCGCAACATCGTTTACTACGGAACATCCGTGGCGGTCGCGGATCCCGACGGCGTCTGGCTGGCCGGGGTGGTCAACGCCCCTGCCCTGGGCAAGTTGTTTTACGCGTCCAGGGGTCAGGGCGCCTGGCTGGAGGAGGGAGGCCGCGTCACCCGGCTGAACGGCCCCGATCCCGGTCGCCCCGGGCAGATCCTGGCTTCGGGATTCAGTTACGACCCCGAGGTGCGGGCCGAGCAGGCAAACGCCCTGGCCGGCTTTATGGAGGGCTTCGCGGACCTGAGGAGGCTCGGCTCGGCTGCCTTGGATCTTTGCCTTGTGGCTGACGGTACACATGACGCCTACGGCGAGCGGGGGCTCAACGAGCACGATTTCGCGGCGGGTGCGCTGATCGCCGAGGAGGCTGGTTGCTGGGTGCGCCGACCCCGTCTTACCAGCCCGCTCGATGGCGGTCCCTCCCTTGAGGAGCGCTTGTCCGCGTGGACATGTGCGGGCACGCTGGAAATGTCAGGCAAGTTCCCGCTTTGAGCCTTTGAGCCTTTGAGCCTTGTGCCGGCGCCGGGAGTGATAGTTCAGTCACGGAAATGATGTATTCGCAGTAGTAACGGGGAACGCACGATTACCATTGCCACGTGCCTTCGCAGATTCTCATACGCCCGGCTGTCCCCGCAGACTACGATTCCGTAGCCCGCATCACACGGGACTCCTATCTCGCTGCCGGCTACTTTGAAACCGCCGAGCACCCGTATATGCGGCAGATTCAACAAGTAGATGCCCGGGCGGCGGAAGCTACGGTGTGGGTGGCTGAGCGTGCGGGGAAAGTGATTGGCTCGGTGACGTTGGCCGTGGCCGGCGAGCCCTTCGCGGACATTGCCCTGGAGGACGAACTGGAGTTCCGCATGCTGGTGGTGGATCCGGCGGTACAGCGAAGCGGGGCGGGCAAAGCCATGGTGGAGGCCATTTTTGACTACGCAGGCTCCCTGGACGGGATCAAGGGAGTGTCGCTGACCACCGGCATGACCTGGGAAAGCGCCCATGGGCTGTATAAGAAGACCGGATTCCAGCGGGTGCCTGAACGTGACTGGCTGGTCCCGGGCACCGACATAAAGCTGCTCGTTTACCGGCGGGACCTCCCGGCGACCTAAAGTAGTGCCGACTCCATGACCCTGCTGCATCCGGAGACGGCAAACAGCCGTCTGCCGGGATGCAGCACTGCGAAAGGCACAGATGCGCAAGACGTTTGGCTCCGGCTCCGCCTGGGAAAAGATCCTTGGTTATTCACGTGCCGTACAGGTGGACAACACGCTCTACATCTCGGCTACCGCTGCCAGTGGCGAGGACGGGATTGTGGGCGAGGACTTCTACATTCAGACCAAATTCATCCTCGAGAAGCTGGGCGTGGTACTGGCCGATGCCGGGTTTGAATTCTCTGACGTGGTCCAGTCCAAGCTCTACCTGACGGACATCAGCCAATGGGAAGAGGCAGGCCGCGCCCACGGCGAAGTCTTCGGGGAAATCCGCCCCACCCTGTCACTGGTTCACGTGCTGCCGTTCCTTGACCCGAAAATGCTGGTGGAAATCGAGCTTGTGGCCCAGAAGGGCGCCAGCTAGCTTCGCGCAGGCGGCAGTCCGTACCGGTGTTCGGGCCGGCCGGTGGTGCCGTAGCGAAGCTGGATATCGACCGAGCCGTCATCCGCCAGGGAAGAAAGGTAGCGCTGTGCAGTAGCTCGTGAGACGCCCACCCGCGCTGCTACCTCCGCGGCCGAATACTGTTCCCCAGGGACCAGGGACTCCAGAACAGCTGCTTCCGTTGCCGACCGGGGCCGCGCAGACGGGCTGACCTCACCGGGAACCAGCGCGCGTTTGGCTCGCTCGACAGTCTCCTGATCGACGTTTCCTGGCTGGGCGAGGATACGGCGGTAACGGGCATAGGAGCGCAGCTGCTGGGACAGGGACTCCGAAGTGAAAGGCTTGAGCAGGTACGCGAGGGCCCCACGGCGGAAGGCAAGCCGCAGCGATCCGGTGTCCGAGGCGGCGCTCAACATCATGGTGTCGACGTCGAGCTGCCGGAGCAGATCGAGCCCCGATGCGTCCGGCAGGTACACGTCCAGCAGCACCAGATCCGGGCGCAGGCTGTGGATGGCCTTGAGTGCCTGGGAGGCAGAACCTACGGGAGCCAACGCCAGGAATCCCGGCACAGAATCCACATAGGCAGCATGGAGTTTGGCCACGTGGAAATCGTCATCCACAATCAGCACCCTGAAATCCTCAGACACCGTTGTCCCTTCCTGATGAAACCGTCATGCCGGTGTCCGTTGTACCCGGGAGGGTAGCCATGAACACCGCTCCCGGTCCTCCGGCTGTACCCTTCTCAAGAACCGTGACGTCCCCGCCCCGCCGCCGGGCCAGCTGGCGGGCGAGGGCGAGGCCCAGTCCCTGGCCCCCGGCCGGGCGAGCCGGCGTCGTCGAACTTCCTGCAGTGGTAAACCCCTCCGAAAACACATCGTCAACGTGTCCGGGGTCCAGTCCGTCCCCGGAATCGGCCACCACAATATGCAGGGTCCCCCCATCCTCGCCCGGGGCATCCAGAGCTTCCACCTCAACCCAGCGATCGGCAGCCGCACCGGCGACGGCCGCATTTACGGCATTGTCGATGAGGTTGCCAAGCACAGTAGTGACGTCCTGGGGATCTGTGACATGTCCGCGCACCAGTGTTTCCGGGCCGATGCGCAATGCCACGCCCCGCTCATGCGCTTCCACACCTTTGGCTCCCACAAAGGCCTGAAGATATGGATCCTGCAGCAACTCAGCCTGGTCCACCGGAAATTTCAAAGGGCCCGTCGCCACCAGTTGCCCCAGATACTCCTGTGCCTGCCGGAACTGTCCGATGCTCATGAATCCGGCAAGGGTGTGCATCTGATTCGCGAATTCGTGGCGTTGGGCCCTCAACGCCGTGGACATGGTCCCAACAGCATCGAGTTGGCGCGTCAGATGCTGCAACTCCGTGCGGTCCCGCAGCATGATGACCCAGCCGAGGTCCTCTTTCCGGTGCAGGGCTTTCCGTGCGCTTGCGACGACCACCCGGGCGCCGACAACAAGTTCGATTGCATCCCTCTCCTGTGCGTCGGGCTCCGTCAGTGCTTTCAGCTGGGCGGGAAGCGGGGCCTGGGTCCAAGGAGTCCCGGTCAGATCGTCAAGGTCAAGAAGCCGCTGGGCTGCTGCGTTGAAGACACTGATCCTGCCGTCGCCGGAGATGCCGATAACGCCCTCGTCCACACCCTGAAGGACAGCAACCTGGTCGTGGACAAGGGTGCTGATTTCTTCCGGTTCCAGCCCCAGCGTGAGCCGCTGCAGACGCCGTCGCAAAAGGAACGATGCCAACACGCCGGCCAGGAGGGCTCCGGCCGCGGTCACTCCAATGGGCACAATATCCCGGGCAAGGCTCCGGGAGATGCTCTCCGTGGAATATCCCACGCTCACTTCGCCGACTACAGCCGAGGAGTCAGGGGCAAAAACGGGCACCTTCGCCCCGGCGGAAGGACCTAGCGTGCCTGTGTTCCGAGTGGTCACTTCCTTGCCCGAAAGCGCATCGGAAGGATCTGTGCTTACCTTTTCCCCCAGGCGGTCGGCATCAGGGTGGGCCAGGCGGAGTCCAGTCTCGTCAGTGATCACCACAAAAAGTGCCCCGGTGCGGTTGCGGGCACCTTCCGCCGCAGCCATAAGCGGACCCTTAATCAGCACTGATGCCGGGGGAGTGCCCTCCTTCCGGCTTATGGACTGCACCTCGGCACGGACCGAAGGATCCGAAGCTACGGTTCGGGCCAAGGTGAGCGCCTGGTTTTCCGCCTCGCGGCCTAAACGGTCAAAGGTGAGCCAGGCGTGCATTGCAGCGCTGAGCAGGACTACGAGCAATACGACGCCAAGCTGCAGGAACAGGGTTTGTGTCGAAAACCGCAGGGGAAGACGGGAGGTGGAGCGCTTCATGATCCTCCTGTCGATCCCCTCAATCCAACTGGCCCTTGCCGAACCGGTGCTGAATGCGTCTGCCGCATGGCTGTGAGCTAAATGAGCAAAATGCTCCCAATAAGCAGTATGCCAATCAATTGAGCCAAAGGCACAGCCGTGATCGAGGCCACTATAACGTCTGTATCGCGCATCACACTGTTGTGTTGCTGTTCACAGGAAAAGGAGCCGGCCGTGCTGGTATTACTTGGATTCGCCATGATCGCAGTATTCATGGTGCTGATCATGACGAAGAAGTTGACGCCAGTCCTGGCGCTGATCATTGTTCCCACTGTATTCGGATTGTTTGCAGGCGCTGGCCTGGGCATCGGCGACATGGTCATGGACTCAATGAAGTCCATGACCTCCACCGCAGCGCTGCTGATGTTCGCCATCATCTACTTCGGCCTGATGATCGACGTCGGGCTGTTCGATCCGCTGGTCCGGTTCATCCTGCGCAAGCTCGGCAACGACCCTGCCAAGGTTGTCCTGGGCACGGCGATTCTGGCGGCGGCAGTATCCCTCGACGGCGACGGTTCCACCACATTCATCCTCACCACGGCTGCCATGCTGCCGATCTACCTCCGGCTGAAGATGAGCCCCGTGGTCCTGACCTGCGTGGCAGGCCTGGCCAACGGCACCATGAACATCCTTCCCTGGGGAGGCCCCACGGCACGTGCCGCCTCCGCGCTGAAGATCGACGTCAACGACGTCTTCGTTCCGATGATCCCGTCCCTGATCGCAGGCCTGGTTGTAGTCTTCGTCTTCGCCTGGCTGCTGGGCCTTCAGGAGCGCAACCGGCTTCGGGCAACGGCTCCCGGGATCTGGGGCGATCTTTTGGATCCGGCAGACGCGTTCGGCGGCGGCACCACCCCGGCCCTCGGCGGTTCGGGTTCGACGGGTACATCCGGTGGCGGCCGCAGCGGAGGCAAGGGTGACGCACCTGCCGGCGGAAGCCCCGCCGTCGAGGGCTCAGCAGTTGCTGTCCTGGACCATCCTGAATTGCTGGTTGATGACAGGGATTCAGCCATGGCGGACACCGCACTGGACCCCAACCGCAAGACCTTGCGCCCTAAGCTCCAGTGGTTCAACCTTGGCCTGACCGTGGCCGTCATGGGCATGCTCATCGCTGACCTCGTGCCCCTGCCGTACGTCTTTATGGTGGGCTCGGCCATCGCCCTGCTGGTGAACTTCCCCAGGGTCAAGGACCAGGCCACCCAGCTCATCGCCCACGCGCCGTCCATTGTTGCCGTGGTCAGCATGGTCATGGCCGCCGCTGTACTGACCGGTGTGCTCACCGGAACCGGCATGGTCGAGGCCATGTCTGCCTGGCTGGTGAACATCATCCCGTCCCAGATGGGTCCGTTCATGGCCGTGATCACCGGGATCCTGAGCATTCCGATGACGTTCTTCATGAGCAACGACGCCTTCTACTTCGGCGTGCTGCCCGTTCTGGCCGAGACGGCCAGCCACTACGGCATCAGCGCTGCGGACATGGCACGCGCCTCCATCACCGGCCAGCCCTTCCACCTGCAGAGCCCGTTGGTTCCCGCCATCCTGCTGCTCGTCTCCCTTGCCAAGGTCGACCTCGGCGACCACCACAAGAAGGTGCTATGGCGCACGGCCGTTATTTCCCTCGTGATGCTCGGTGTGGGAGTCCTTACAGGAGCCATCGGAATCGGCTAACCTGAGATTGCCGGCGGCTTGCCGTCTGGCCAGTTGTGCCCGTCTCACGCCCGCTGGGGGTCGTCAGGCGGGCACACTGTTGCCACGTAGACTATGGGGGAAACCAACTACCTTGCAGGGGAGATCCATGGCTGCGATCAACCGTGACGACGTCGCGCATCTTGCGCGGCTGGCGCACATCGAGATGAGTCCTGACGAGCTGGACAGAATGGCAGGCGAACTCGCCGTCATCGTTGACGCCGTGAAGTCGGTGAGTGAAGCCGCCGGCGACGACGTCCCGGCCACGTCCCACCCCATCCCGCTCACCAATATTTTTCGTGAGGACATCGTGGGGCACACGTTCACCGCAGAAGAGGCATTGTCCGGCGCGCCGGATGCCCATGAGAACCGGTTCAAGGTTCCGGCAATCCTGGACGAGGACTGAGACATGACTGAATACAACGCTACCGGTACAAGTGCCACCGAGCTCATCCGCAACTCCGCCGCGCAGCTGGCTGAGAAGCTGGCGGCCCGTGAGGTCTCCGCCGTCGAGGTCACCCAGGCGCACCTGGACCGCATCGCCGCAGTAGACGGCGGCGACAGGGGAGTCCACGCCTTCCTGCACGTCAACACCGAAGAAGCGCTGGCCGTTGCCGCCGAGGTGGACAACATCCGCGCCGCCGGCGGAGCCGCGGCCGAGGAGCTCCACGCCCTCGCCGGCGTGCCCATCGCCGTCAAGGACCTCATCGTCACCGTCGGCCAGCCCACCACGGCGGGCTCCAAAATCCTCGAAGGCTGGCACAGCCCGTACGACGCCACAGTCGTGAAGAAGCTGCGCGCTGCGATGATGCCCATCCTGGGCAAGACCAACCTCGACGAGTTCGCGATGGGTTCCTCCACAGAGCACTCCGCCTTCGGGCCCACCCGCAACCCTTGGGACCTGGACCGCATCCCCGGCGGTTCGGGCGGTGGCTCCGCGGCCGCCGTCGCGGCCTTCGAAGCCCCCCTTGCCCTCGGCACGGACACCGGTGGCTCCATCCGCCAGCCCGGCGCCGTGACCGGAACCGTCGGCGTCAAGCCCACGTACGGTGGCGTTTCCCGCTACGGCGCCATCGCCATGGCCTCTTCCCTGGACCAGATCGGCCCGGTGTCACGCACGGTACTGGACTCGGCCTTGCTGCACCAGGTGATCGGCGGGCACGATCCCTTCGACTCCACCTCGCTGCCGGATCCCCTCGCTGACCTTGTTGCCGCTGCACGCATCGGCAACATCGAGGGCATGAAAATCGGCATCATCAAGGAACTTCACGGCGAGGGCTACCAGGCCGGCGTCGAGAACCGATTCAACGAATCCCTTGAGTTGCTGAAGCAGGCCGGAGCCGAAATCGTTGAGGTCTCATGCCCCAACTTCAAGTACGCGCTGGGTGCCTACTACCTGATCATGCCCTCAGAGGCCTCCTCCAACCTGGCCAAGTTCGACGGCGTCCGGTACGGCCTGCGGGTCCTCCCCGAAGACGCGCCGATGACCATTGAACGCGTGATGGGAGCCACCCGCGCTGCCGGCTTCGGAAACGAAGTCAAGCGGCGCATCATCCTTGGCACGTACGCCCTGAGCGCCGGCTACTACGACGCCTACTATGGGTCTGCGCAGAAGGTCCGCACCCTGATCCAGCGTGACTTCGAGGCCGCCTTCACCAAAGCTGACGTCCTGGTTTCGCCCACTGCACCCACCACCGCTTTCAAGCTCGGTGAGAAGCTGGACGATCCCCTGGCCATGTACCTCAACGACGTCGCCACCATCCCAGCGAACATGGCGGGCGTACCAGGCCTGTCCCTCCCCGGCGGACTCGCCGACGAGGACGGGCTCCCGGTGGGCATCCAGCTCCTCGCCCCGGCCCGTGAAGACGCCCGGCTGTACCGCGTTGGTGCAGTCCTTGAATCATTGCTCGAGGCGAAGTGGGGCGGTCCCATCCTGGCAAGCGCGCCCTCGCTCACGGAGCTTGTCACGACACCCGGAGGTTCACGCTGATGTCCGACGCAATCCTGACCTTCGACGAGGCCATGGAGAAGTACGATCCCGTTCTGGGGTTCGAGGTCCACGTGGAGCTCAACACCAAGACCAAGATGTTCTCCTCAGCGCCCAACGTGTTCGGTGACGAGCCCAACACCAACGTGAACGAGGTGGACCTTGGCATGCCCGGCGTCCTGCCCGTGCTTAACAAGACGGCCGTGGAATCATCCATCAAGATCGGCCTCGCGCTCAACTGCAAGATCGCTGAGTACTGCCGTTTTGCCCGGAAGAACTATTTCTACCCGGACACTCCGAAGAACTTCCAGACTTCGCAGTATGACGAACCCATTGCGTATGACGGCTACCTGGACATCGAGCTCTCCGACGGAACGGTGTTCCGCGTCGAAATCGAACGGGCCCATATGGAGGAAGACGCCGGCAAGCTGACCCATATGGGCGGAGCCGCCGGCCGCATCCAGGGTGCCGATTACTCCCTGGTGGACTACAACCGTGCCGGTGTTCCACTGGTCGAGATTGTCACCAAGCCTATCCAGGGTGCCGGCTCGCGGGCTCCGGAACTGGCCAAGGCGTATGTGGCAGCGGTCCGTGAAATCGTGAAAAACCTCGGTGTTTCGGATGCCAGAATGGAACGCGGCAACGTCCGTTGCGACGCCAACGTTTCGCTCCGCCCGCACGGCCGCGAACGCTTCGGCATCCGGTCCGAGACCAAGAACGTAAACTCGTTGCGCGCCGTCGAACACGCCGTCCGCTACGAGATCCAGCGGCACGCCGCGGTTCTGGACTCGGGCGAGCCTGTGGTTCAGGAAACCCGCCACTGGCACGAGGACACCCGCACCACCACCTCCGGCCGTGCAAAGTCTGACGCCGACGACTACCGCTACTTCCCGGAGCCTGACCTGGTTCCTGTCGTGGCTTCCCGCGAATGGGTTGAAGAACTGCGGGCGACTCTGCCCGAGCCCCCTGCCGAGCGGCGGAGGCGGCTGCAGGCCGACTGGGGCTATTCAGACCTGGAGTTCCGCGACGTCGTCAACGCCGGTGTGATGGACGAAATCGAGGAAACCATTGCCGCTGGCGCCACTGCATCGGTGGCCCGTAAGTGGTGGATGGGCGAGATCGTCGGGCGCGCCAAGAACGCCGACGTCGACCCCGGCCAGCTGGGTGTTGCGCCTGCCACCATCGTTGAGCTGAACAAAATGGTTGAAGACGGCAAGATCAACAACAAGATGGCCACGGAAGTACTCGACGGCGTGCTCGCCGGCGAAGGTACTCCGGCGGAGATCGTGGAGAAGCGCGGCCTCGCCGTGGTGTCCGACGACGGACCCCTCCTTGAAGCAATAGACGCAGCCCTCGCCGCGCAGCCCGACGTCGCTAACAAGATCCGCGGCGGCAAGGTCCAGGCCATCGGAGCAATCGTTGGCGGAGTCATGAAGGCAACGCGCGGACAAGCCGATGCGGGCCGGGTGCGCGAACTGATCCTGGAAAAACTGGGAGTAGAAGGCTAGTCGAAGCTGGAGTCGAAGCCTAACGTTCTTTCCTTCCCAACTGGGTCGCAGTTAACGTTGTTTTGAGCCGTCAAAACAGCAACAACTGCGACCCAGTTGGCTTTGGGACCGGGGAAGTTTGTAGCAGATTGCCGGCTCTGAACTTGCGGCAATCTTGTGTATTCGCCGCTGCTTCCGGTCGTAAACTGCTCACAAGGCGCCGGTGTCCATCCGGCGCGGCGGGAGGAAGTGCCATGGCTACCCAGGAGCCCAGGAACATACGTAAAGCTGCCCTCGTGGGCACCATTGCAGTCGCGCTCACTGGAACGGGAGCTGCTGTCGCATGGTCGGCGGGTGATCCGCCCAACAATGGCCAGTCCCAGTCAGCCTCCCCGCCGGGCCAATCCCAGGACAAGGGACAGAAGAACAGGCCGGACAAAGCCCAGCGAGGCCAGGCCCTGCATAGCGAGACCGTGGTCAAGAACAGCGACGGTTCCTTCCAGACCGAGGTTTCCCAGCGTGGAACGGTGGAATCAGTCAGCGAGAACTCCGTCACCGTCAAGAGCGAGGACGGGTTCAGCCAGACCTACGTCATTCGCGCTGAAACACGGATAGTCAAACTTCCGCCACTGGCAGAGGACGGCTCACCACCCACTGACGAGTCCGGGAAGCGGCTCAAGCCCACCGATGTCACCGCAGCGGACCTTAAGGCCGGCGACACGGTCCGCGCCAAGGGCATCAGGGACGGCGACTCGGTTGCAGCGGAAAAGATCGTTGCAGGGGTAGCCCCGGACGGACCCGGGAACGGTATGGGCTTCGGCAGGGATCATCGGCCCGGCAAGGATCATGCCAAAGGAAACGGCAAGGCCCTGGGCAAAAATCAGGCACCGGGCAATGCACCATAGGTGGAGCGCCTGAGCCACCAGAGCCGCTCGGGACGCGCAAACGGTCGGAGGACACCCAAATTTAGGTGTCCTCCGACCGTTTCGGCGTCCTGATGCCCTTTGCGTGTCCTAAACCGGAGACCCGTCCGCGTCAACGAGTCCGTCCATGATCTTTTGGAGCGCATGGCACACCATCATGACCGACGTCCGTTTCAGGTTTTCGGGGCGTGCCAGGATGTCGATCCTCCTTCTGGTGCTGATGCCCTCCAACGGGCGCAGCACGATACCCGGATTCAGTGCCGGCCTGGCTGTGTAGCGCGGTAGCAGGCCAATGACACTGCCGGCGGCCACCAGTGCCGCGACAGTGGAGTAATCGTTGATGCGGTGCACGATGTTGAGCTCGCGGCTTGATGAGGCGGCGACGGCGGTCAGGACGTCCGCGGGGGAGTAGCCGGCGCGGCTGGTCACCCAGGGTTCGCCGGCGACGTCGTCCGTTGTCAGTGAGCGCAACCGGGCCAGCGGATGATTGGCCGGCAGGGCGACGTCGAGAGGTTCCCGCGCGAGCGGAATCACGGCCACCCTCTCCTCAGGCCATCGCGGGCTGTGGTCCATCCGGTGCGCCAGCACCAGGTCGTACCGCGCGGTCAGCGCCGGAAAATCCTGCTGGGCCACGTCCTCGTCGGAGAGCAGCACCTTCGGAGTATCAGGAGCGTCCAGGAGCCGGGCCAGGGGAGCAAACAGAACCTGGCCGGCACTGTGGAAACCGCTCACCGTCACCGGCGAGACCGGAGATGCGTGGTAGGCGCCTATCGCGCGCCGGGCTTCGGCCATGGCGCTGACGACGGCGGCTCCCGCATCGGCCAGTACCTGCCCGGCGTCGGTGAGGACCAGGTTCCGCCCTTCCTTCCGGGTAAGCGGCACATCCAGGCTCTTCTGCAGAGACGCCAATTGTTGGGACACGGCGGAAGGTGTTACCAGGAGCGTTTCTGCCACGGCTTTGACACTGCCAAGGGCACCGAGTTCGCGCAGCATCTCCAGCTGGTGAATTTCCATAAGCATGATTGTATTCCTAAGCAAAAGCTAAATCGTCGATTGAGAAATTCCCGGTTGTGCTAATGCGTTTTTGAGGCTCTAATGAAGGAAGTTCATGGCCTCCGAGACAGGGGCCAGCAAGAGTGGAGGAAGCCAATGAAGGCTCTGTATAAGTCCGGTGCCCATTCCGGGTTCGAACTGGCAGACCGGCCAGAGCCCGAAGCCGGGCCTGGCGATGTCAAGATCCGGGTAATGACCACGGGCATCTGTGGCACCGACCTCCACATCCAGTCCTGGGATGCCTGGGCGCAAAGCATCATCGAAGCCCCGCTCATCCCAGGCCATGAGTTCTACGGCGAAGTGGTGGAAACAGGGGAGGGCGTCAGGGACGTCAAGGTGGGCGACAGGGTTTCCGGGGAGGGACACGTAGTCTGCGGGATCTGCCGTAACTGCCGTGCCGGCCGCAAGCAGATGTGCATCCACACCGTCAGCGTCGGTGTCCAGCGCGACGGCGCTTTCGCTGAGTACGTGGTCATCCCCGAAACGAACGTCTGGGTCCATCAGGATCCCTCCGTGACCCCGGAGCTGGGCGCCATCTTCGATCCCTTCGGCAATGCTGTCCACACCGCCCTCAGCTTCCCGCTCGTCGGTGAAGATGTCCTTATCACCGGGGCCGGTCCCATCGGCTTGATGGCCATCGCCGTGGCCCGGCATGCGGGGGCGCGGAAGATCGCCATTACGGACGTCTCGGCTCCACGGCTTGAACTGGCCCGGAAGCTGGGCGTTGACCTGGCCATTGACGTTTCCAAAATGAGGATCAAGGACGCGCAGCAGGAGCTTGGTATGCGCGAGGGCTTTGACATCGGCATGGAAATGTCCGGCCACCCCACCGCGCTGCCCGAAATGATAGACAACATGAACCACGGCGGCCGCATCGCCATGCTTGGCCTTCCCAGCCAATCCATTGATATCGACTGGGGCAAGGTGGTTACCCATATGCTGACCCTCAAAGGCATCTACGGCCGTGAGATGTTCGAGACCTGGTATGCCATGAGCGCCATGCTGTCCTCCAACCCTGCTTTGCACGCCGGCATTTCGGCCGTAGTCACCGACACCCTCCCGGCCGCCGACTGGGAAAAAGGCTTTGAAATCGCCCGCGCAGGCATCGGCGGCAAAGTCGTCCTCAACTGGACTGAAATCTAAGGAGCACCATGTATTCAGGCATCAAGGACCAGCTGCAGGGCGAGCTGGACGAGATCCGCACCGCAGGGCTTTTCAAGACCGAACGGCACATTGATTCCCCGCAGGGCAACCACATCCGGGCAGGCCAAATCGGTGAGGCAGGAGCAGACGTCCTTAACTTCTGCGCCAACAACTACCTCGGCCTCGCTGATCATCCGGAGATCATTGCAGCGGCGAAGTCCGCCCTGGACGAGCGGGGCTTCGGCATGGCCAGCGTCCGTTTCATCTGCGGCACCCAGGATGTTCACCTGGCCTTGGAGGAGCGGGTTTCCAGATTCCTGGGCACCGAGGCCACCATCCTGTTCTCCAGTTGCTTCGATGCCAACGGCGGCGTTTTCGAATCACTTTTCGGCGCCGAGGATGCCATCATCTCCGATGCCCTCAACCACGCGTCCATCATCGACGGCATCCGCCTGTGCAAAGCACAGCGTTTCCGCTATGCCAACAGGGACATGGCAGACCTCGAGGCGAAACTGATTGAGGCGACGCAGGGTGAGAAACCGGCACGAAGGACCATCATCGTCACGGACGGTGTGTTCTCGATGGACGGTTACCTTGCCCCGCTGGAGGCCATCTGCGATCTTGCCGAGCAGTATGACGCCCTGGTTATGGTGGACGACTCCCACGCCGTGGGCTTTATGGGAGGCACAGGGGCGGGCACCCCTGAGCACGCCGGAGTATCCTCCCGCGTGGACATCTACACGGGAACGTTCGGCAAAGCCCTGGGAGGCGCATCCGGCGGCTACGTCTCGGGACGCAGCGAAATTGTGGCGATGCTCCGCCAAAAGGCGCGCCCCTACCTGTTTTCCAATTCGCTGGCCCCTTCCATCGTTGCAGCCACCCTCAAGGCCCTTGACCTGGTGGAGAATTCCGCTGAGCTGCGGAGCAAGCTCTTCGCCAATGCCCAATTGTTCCGGAACAGAATGACTGAAGAAGGTTTTGAACTTCTAGAGGGCGAACACGCGATCGTTCCGGTGATGTTCGGTGACGCAGTGGCGGCTGCCAAGGTGGCAGTCCGGATGCTGCAGCACGGAGTCTTCGTGACGGCCTTCAGCTACCCCGTGGTACCCAAGGGTGCAGCACGGATCCGGGTACAACTTTCGGCTGCGCACAGCACTGACGACGTCGAAGCTTGCGTGAGGGCGTTCGTGGAAAGCCGCGAGGCTCTCGCCGCCTGAGCCCGGCCCCGGCGGAATGCCGCCTGAGCCCCGCCCCGGCGGAATCGCCGCCTGAGCTGATACTGCACTGCGCCAACCGCCACCGTCTGCAAGGATGGAGCAATGTCAGCAAATTATGATGTGGTGATTGTAGGCGGCGGCATCGCCGGGCTCTCACTGGCCTCGGCCCTTGCGGGAAAATGTACGGTCGCCCTGGTCGAAGCCGAGCAGACTCTTGCCTATCACACCTCATCGCGCTCGGCCCGGCAGCTGATTCCGAGCTACGGCCCGGCCGTGGTGCAGCAGCTGACTGTCCGTACCCTTGAGCTGATCGCTGCAGAGGATGAGGCCAGGCCCGTCAAAGTCCTCACACCACGCAGCTTCATGCTGATCGGGGATGAGGATACCGTCCGGGCAGAAGCCAGCGGCTCCATGCGCCGGATCAGTCACACGGAGGCCCTGGCGCTTTGCCCGGTTCTTGAACCGGACTCGTTCAGCGCCGCAGGCCTGGATACAGAAGCCTTCGGCTGCAATGCCCCGGTGCTTTTGGAGCATCACCGGCAGGTGGCGGGGAGCGCGGGCGTCGATATCATCACGGGAGCGGGGGTTCATTCGGCCCAGCATCTCGGCTCGGGCTGGCAGATCGGGGCCGGACAGGAGGCGCTGCAGGCCGGTGTCCTGGTCAACGCCGCAGGCGCGTGGGCCGATGAGCTTGCTGTCATCAGCGGGGTGGAAAAGCTTGGCCTGCAGCCGTACCGGCGGACGGCGGCGATTGTCGCCGTCGAACATTCACTTCCGGAGAATTGCCCCATGGTGGCGGCAGCCGACGAATCCTTCTACTTCCGCCGGGAGGGGGCCGACGTCCTGGTTTCCCCTTCGGAAGCGGTGCCCAGCGGTCCAGAAGACGCGAAGCCGCACCCCGGAGACGTGGAGACGCTGATCGCGCGGCTGAACTCGGTGACCACTCTGGGGATCAGCGGCGTCAGGACCGCTTGGACGGGTTTGCGGACCCAAGCGGCCGACGGCCTTCCCGTCGTGGGGTTCGACGCCGAGGCGCCCGGATTCTTTTGGCTCGCCGGACAGGGCGGTTACGGCTTCCAGACCTCCTCGGCGATTGCTGAACTGGCAGCGGAGCAGATCCTCGCCGGGCAGGAACAAGCCGGGCACCAATTAACCGGGGAAGGCAAGCGTCCGGTATCCCGTACAGCTGAAGCCCTGGCCGCCACCCGCTGGTCCATCCGGCGCTGAAGAATTGATCCATGAGCACCCTCGTTACCAATATCGCCGAACTGATGACCCAGGACCTGGAGCACCGCGTCCTCAAGAATGCCGCTGTGGTGATCGAAGGGGAACGTATTTCATGGATCGGCATGGCGGCAGAGGCCCCTGCGGCCGACGATGTGGTGGACGCCGGCGGCCGTGCCGTGCTGCCAGGCTGGGTGGACTCCCACACCCACCTGATCTTCGCCGGGGACAGGACTGCCGAGTTTGAGGCCCGCATGGCTGGCGAAAGCTACAGCGCGGGGGGCATAGCGGTGACCACCGGCGCTACCCGGAACACCAGCGACTACGACCTGACCAGGCTGGCGCTTGGCCGGGTGGCGGAGGCCGTCTCCCAGGGGACCACGTACCTGGAAACCAAAACGGGCTACGGACTGGATGTGGAAAACGAGGCCCGGAGTGCCCGCATCGCCGCCACCGCCGTCGACGAAGTGACCTTTCTCGGAGCGCACCTGGTGCCGGACGGAATGGACGCGGAGGAATACACGGACCTCGTTTGCGGCCCGATGCTGACGGCAGTCCGGCCCTACGTCCGCTGGGCAGACGTCTTCTGTGAGCGCGGCGCCTTCACCGAAGAGCAGTCAAGGCGGGTGCTGAAGGCCTGCAAGGATGCAGGACTGGGCCTGCGCGTCCACGGCAACCAGCTTGGCGAGGGCCCGGGGGTTCAGCTGGCGGTGGAGTTTGACGCAGCCAGTGTTGACCACGTCAACTACCTGTCACGGGCAGACGTGGACGCTCTCGCCGCCAGCTGGTCCGGGAACACTGGAAACGGACAGCGGGGAACGGTGGCCACTTGCCTTCCCGCTTGCGACTTGTCCACCAGACAGCCCCTTGCGCCCGGCCGCGAGCTCCTGGACGCCGGAGTCCCGATTGCCCTGGCCTCCAACTGCAATCCGGGAACTTCCTACACGAGTTCCATGGCCTACTGCGTGACCACTGCCGTGCTGCAGATGCGCCTCAGTGTCCACGAAGCTGTCCGCGCGGCGAGCTACGGCGGTGCCCTGGCGCTGGGCCGGGAGTCGGGGAACGACGTCGACGGGGAACGGGCGGTGGGTTCCCTCGCCGTCGGCCACCGGGCAGACCTTCACATGCTCAATGCGCCCTCGGCGACTCACCTCGCCTACCGCCCGGGAATCCCGCTGACGCACGCTGTCTGGCGTGCCGGCGCACGGGCTAAGTAAAGCCAGGCCGTGGGGTAGGCCTCTGGACCGGCTAGAAGAGCATCGGGGGAGCGTCGAGCACCGTCTCGTCCACCCGGCGCTCCACCCACTGGCTGAAGGGCTTGTCCAACTCGTATTTGCCGAGCTCGGTGCGGATCAGGGTCCGGACTTCGGCGTTCTCGGGATTGTTGAGGGACTCGAAGTACTCCACCGACCAATGGAACCAACGCATGCAGAACAGCCTCATGGTCAGCCCGTGGGTTACCAGCAGGGCGTTCGGCGCGTAGGAGGGCTTGGACCAATGCCGGTACAGGGTTTCCATGAAGGAGGAGATGCGGTCGTAGACGTCGGAACCTGACTCGCCCTCACGGAACCTGTAGAAGAAGTGTCCGTAGGCGTTGCGGAGCTCCTTCTGGTCCTCGATCTCCCCGGAGATCTGGAAGTTGGCCCAGTCCTGCTCCCTTAGCCGGGGCTCCTCAATGACGCGCTCAACGAGGTTGCCCAGGTTCAGCGCCTCGAGGGTCTGATAGGCCCGGAGGTAAGGGGAGACATAGACGCACACCTGCTGACCGTCCAGCTGACGGCGCACATCGTCCCCGGCCTTCCTGGCCTGCTCCAGTCCTGCAAGCGTGAGGGGGATGCGGTAATCGGGCACACGGTTGTAGATCGAGGTATCGGCGTTGGCAGCTGACTGGCCATGCCGGATCATGATGATTTTCCCGGGCGCGCTCATAAGCCTCAAGCATAGGGGCAGGTCCGGCTTGTACCGGGTGGGTACAGGAAAGAACCAGCAAATGCATGCAAGATAGGAACATGCTGGTGCCATCCCGCCGTCGTCTGCGGATTGAAGTGTTGATTGTCCTGGGCCTCTCCCTGGGCCAGTCCGCCGTTTACTCAGGTGTGCAGCTGCTGGACAAGATGAGCCAGGCGCCGCTGGCCCAGGGCACGTCCACCCTCAACCGTTCCCAAAGTACGCGGGAATACTTCGACCTGACCTACCAATTGCTGGACATTGCCTTTGCCCTGGTGCCGGTGCTCCTGGTCTTCTACTTCCTCACGGAACAACGGCCCGCAGGCCTTCGGGGACAGTCCGCGTTCGGCAAGCTGGGCTTCGACCTGGCCCGGCCGGGGAAGGACCTGCTGCAAGGGGTGGGACTCGCCGCCTTGATCGGCATCCCCTCGCTTGCGCTCTATGCCGTTGGCAGGCAGCTGGGCATCACCACCGCCATCATCCCGAGCGCCCTTGACGACTACTGGTGGACCGTCCCGGTTCTGATTCTCTCTGCCATCCGGCACGGGATCGTCGAGGAAGTCATCGTGGTGGGGTATCTGCTCAACCGGCTCGGGAAGTTCGGCTGGAGCGTGCCGCTGGCCATCTTCACCAGCGCAGTGCTCCGTGGAAGCTACCACCTGTACCAGGGCTTTGGCCCCTTCATCGGCAACGCGGTGATGGGAGCTGTGTTCGCATGGCTTTACACCCGGACGCGCAGGGTAATGCCCCTCGTGATTGCCCACGCCCTGCTGGACATAGTGGCCTTCGTGGGCTTCAGTCTCTTTGGCAAGGCAATCGGGCTGGGGTAAGGGCGTAAAGGAATTCGGCCACCATCAGCAAGTGACGTCATTGGCACCCGCTGTTGGCGGCCGAAGTATTGTGGGCAGACTTTGCCCGTGGATATGGGGGAGCTCTCTCCAAAGAACGAGGTAGCCTCCCAACAGTGGCTGGATCAGATGGTGACTGCTCCGATGGGGGTTTCGAACGTGACGGACAGAATCCCCGGCGTTCCGTGCGGTGCGAGCCAGTTTACGGCGACGTCTTCAAGAGGCCTCTCCACGGGCTCACCCAGCCATTCGGTGACCCGCTCGGCTGATCCGGCAATGGTGAGGCTGGACATCTTGACGCTGCTTGGGTACGCGTTGGACGGGTGCAATGACGGGTCACCTTCCCACTTGAGCATGTAGGGAACCTGGGGATCGGCGATGAGTCCCAGGATGCCTATTTGCTTCCAAACGAGTTCGCGTCCGTCCGGGAATTTACGGTTTCCATTGACGGCCGCACGGCCAAGCCGCTCCTCGAACGGCGCCAGGTCGTCTACTTCGACGCACCAGCCCATCCAGCCCCCGCCAGCCGCCGAGCGGGCCCGGACGGCCTGTCCGAAGGGTGCTTTATCTGATGCCGGGTGGTCAAGGACCTCCACGACTTCAAGGTATTTGTGCCCGGCGAGCGGGATGATCATGTTCCGGGTTCCAAAGCGGGGATGTACCCCGCCTTTCACAGCTTCGACGCCCAAGGCGGACGAAATTCGTTCGGTAGTGGCCGCGAGGCCATCGTTTTCACAGGCGTAAGAGACGTGATCCATGCGCATAGCCTTCATCTTGGCACTTTGTGATGGGCCTCTCAGCTTAGGGTCACCTAACTGCGCTACTATCGCGCGTCGTCGTCGCCCTTTGTCCTCCTGAGTCATATTGCTGTCACAATCTTCGCTATTACGGCACCGTTCTCCGTAGACTTTGAAAAGGTCATGAGTGCCAGCGACAGCCCCGGCTTGCTGGCCGGCAACCCTCCTTCCGCGGTGGGGTGCCCCGGGTGAAGACCTGGCCTGTCAGTCAGCTGATGGCAGGCAAGCGCGTAGAAAAGGTCCTCTTATGACGATTGCCGTCAACCGCACCGGCGTACCTGGAATCCAACTGCCCGGAACCGAACTGCCTGCAACGGAACCCGTTGCGCATCCGAAGAGCGTTCCGGACGGGACTGTCCGGTTCCTCACCATCGGCGGCCTCAAACTCGAAGCCGGGGGCCACCTTCCCGACGTCACGTTGGCCTACGAAACTTGGGGAACCCTCAACAGTGATGGCTCCAACGCTGTCCTGATCCAGCATGCCCTTACCGGGAGCACGCATGTTACCCGCGGTGAGAGCGAGGAGGAAGGCTGGTGGGAACAGCTGGCGGGTCCGGGAGCCCCCGTTGACACCGACAAGTTCTTCGTCGTCTCCATCAACATCCTCGGTGGCTGTTACGGGTCCACGGGACCCTCGACGGCGGCACCCGATGGGCGTCCATGGGGCTCACGCTTCCCGCTGGTGACGCTGCGGGATACGACGGCGGCGGAAGCGCGCCTTGCTGACGCCTTGGGCATCGGCAGCTGGTATGCCGTGCTGGGCGGCTCCCTCGGCGGTGCCCGTGCCCTTGAGTGGGCTGTCAGCCATCCGGGACGGGTGCAGCGCTGTGGAGTGATCTCCATCGGCGCGCGCAGCACCGCAGAGCAGATCGCTTTTGCCCAGGCTCAGACTCTTGCCATCCGACAGGACGTCAATTTCAACGGCGGGGACTACTACGGTGGGCCCGAGCCCGAAGCAGGGCTCGCCCTTGCCCGACGCATCGCCCACATCACCTACCGTTCAGCTGCTGAACTGGACACGAGATTCAGCCGGGATGCCCAGCGTGGCGAAAGCCCGCTGCAGGCAATGTCGTTGGGGGAGCGTGGCCGGTACCAGGTGGAAAGTTATCTGGACCACCAGGGCAGCAAGCTGGTAAAGCGTTTTGACGCCAACAGCTACATTGCCATCACCGAGGCGCTCATGAGCCACGACGTCTGCCGGGGGCGCGGCCCACTCAAGGACGCGTTGTCTGCCGCGACCGCCGAGTTCTTTGTGGCGGCGGTGGACACGGACCGGCTGTACTTTCCTGCACAGTCCCGCGAGCTTGCCCAGGCGCTGCCGGGCGACGTTCCCGTCCACGTCATTGAGGCACCGATTGGCCATGACGGTTTCCTCACGGAGATCGGGCAGCTCAGCGAAGAGCTGCGCAGGAGCTTCTTTCCCTAGGCAGGCCTCGAGCGCGCAGTTTCTGCATTTTTGCAGAGCATGTCTGCACTTTTCGCCGTTGAGCCTGCACTGATGTGAGGCCATACTCGATGAATCCGGCGGTTCGTGGTGCAGGTCACCAGCGTCCGCCTTCGAATGGTTCCACGTGGCGTCGATGTAGACGCTGAAGGAGTTCGCATCATGAGTACGGAAAACTCCGCCGCAAGGCGTTTAGAAGAAACTGATATCAAAGCTTCAGGGCTCAAAAAAGTTGTCACCGCCTCCATGGCCGGGACTGTGGTGGAGTGGTATGAGTTCTTCCTCTACGCCTCAGCCGCCACCCTCGTCTTCGGCAAGATGTTCTTCCCGAACTCGGGCACGGAACTGGACGGCATCATCGCAGCCTTCGTCACCTACGCTGTCGGCTTCGTTGCACGCCCCATCGGCGGAATTGTGTTTGGCCACTTCGGCGACAAGTTCGGCCGGAAGCAGCTCCTGCAGCTGAGCATCATCCTGGTGGGCGTATCCACCTTCCTGATGGGCTGCCTCCCCACTTTCGGCGAGATCGGCTACTGGGCGCCGGCGCTGCTCGTCTTCCTTCGCTTCGTCCAAGGTTTCGCTGTAGGCGGGGAATGGGGAGGGGCCGTGCTTCTCGTCGCAGAGCACAGCCCCAGCGCGTCCCGTGGCTTCTGGTCCAGCTGGCCCCAAGCTGCCGTGCCGGTGGGCAACCTGCTCGCCACCGGTGTGCTTTTCACGCTCTCGGCAGTGCTGTCGTCCGTTGACTTCCTGGGCTGGGGATGGCGCGTAGCGTTCTGGTTGTCCGCGGTGATCGTCGTCGTCGGCTACTACATCCGAACCAAAGTCAGCGACGCTCCCATCTTCCTCGAGGCCCGTAAAGAAGTAGCTGTCGAGAAAAAGGGCTACGGAGTGGCCGAGGTGTTCCGCCGCTATCCCCGTGGTGTCTTTACCGCCATGGGCCTGCGCTTTGCGGAGAACATCCTGTACTACCTCGTGGTGACGTTCTCCATCACGTACCTGAAGGTGGTTGTCCAGACAGACACGTCACGGATCCTGCTCCTGCTCCTGGTTGCCCACTTCGTACACTTCTGCGCCGTGCCGCTCGTCGGGAAGCTGTCGGACGCCTTCGGCCGCCGTCCCGTCTACCTTGCCGGAGCCATCCTGGGCGGCACCTGGGGATTCTTTGCCTTCCCGATGATGGATACGGCCAACGACCTCATCATCCTTTCCGCGATCACCATCGGCCTGCTCTTCCACGCCCTGATGTACGCCGGACAACCTGCCATCATGGCGGAGATGTTCCCCACGCGGATGCGCTACTCCGGAGTGTCCCTTGGCTACCAGGTAACCTCGATTGTGGCCGGCTCGCTCGCCCCGATTGTCGCCACGTCCCTGCTGAACGCCTTCGGCTCCTCCACCCCGGTAGCCCTGTACCTCATGGGTGCATGCCTGGTGACGGCCGTTGCCGTACTCGTCCTGAAAGAGACCCGCGGGATCTCCCTGCTGGATGTTGATGCCGCCGATGCCAGGGGAACAGCGGATCTGCTGGCAGCCGGACGAAAGTAGGACCTGATGCGCGCGGCCGTCCTCCATGCAACAGTTCCGCCCGGCACCGCTCACACCGAGGCAAACACCCTGAGAATTGAGGAGCTGGACCAACCGGAACCCCGGGCCGGTGAGATCGGTGTGGCCATTACGTGCTCGAGCCTTTGCCACTCTGACCTTTCAGTGGTGGACGGGTCGCGCGTCAGGCCTTTACCTATGGCTCTCGGCCATGAGGCGGTAGGGCGGGTGGTGGCCCTCGGGCCGGGTATAGCAGATGTCAGTGTCGGGGACCACGTGGTGCTCGTATTCGTTCCCAGTTGCGGTTCCTGCCGCGCCTGCCTGGCAGGCCGGCCGGCACTGTGTCACCGCGCGGCGGAAGTCAATAGCTCCGGGGACCTCCTCCACGGCGGTGCCTTGCTGAGGACCGCCTCCGGAGAACGGATCAACCATCACCTCGGGGTTTCGGCCTTCGCCGATTATGCGGTGGTTGCACGGGAGTCCGCGGTGGTCATCCCCGACGACGTTCCGGACACCGTTGCAGCCATGTTCGGATGCGCTGTACTGACGGGAATGGGGGCGGTGCTCAACACAGCGGAAGCGACGCCGGGACAGTCGGTCGCCGTCGTTGGGCTTGGTGCAGTTGGCCTGTCAGCCGTAATGGCTGCCCGGCTGGCCGACGCCGCGCACATCATCGCCATAGACCCGAACCAGGGAAAGCACCGGATCGCCAGGGACTGCGGGGCGACGGCGGCCGGCACCCCTGAAGAGGCGGCACGGCTCGTCGAGGAGGCCACGGGGGATGGAGTGGACGTGGCCGTTGAGGCCGTCGGTTCGGCAGCGGTGATGGGTGCGTGCCTTGACCTGCTGACCAGGGGAGGGGCAGTCGTGTCGGTTGGATTGCCGCATCCGTCGGCAGAGCTGGCTGTCCCGGCGTTGCAGTTTGCGGGGGCAGGGAAACGACTGCTCGGCTCCTATATGGGAGATTCCGTCCCGGAACGTGACATCCCCCGCTACCTCGGTTTCTGGCGGGAAGGGAAGCTCCCGCTCGAGCTGCTCCACACAGACACCAAACCGCTCGAGGAGATCAACGAGGGACTGGACGCCCTCTCTGCAGGCACCGTAATCAGGAGGCTGTTCCGGGCTTAGGTGCGCTGCAGACGCGTTGCAGAGAAGCGCTGCCGGACCGTCTTCAGAGCATGACAACGAGGCCTCTACACCGGGATTGTTGCTTGTCCTAAAGTGTTTTTATGGACAAGGACGACGAGACTCTGGGCAGCCCGGTTCCGGAACCCGGAGCAGGAATGGACCGCGATCCAGAGGACTGGGTCATGGGTGATGAACCAATGACAGCGGCTCAGCGCAGCTATCTGGACACCTTGGCGAGGGAGGCCGGCGAAGAGATCCCGGCCAATATCAGCAAGGCAGAGGCCTCGAAGCACATCGACAGGCTGCAGAAGAAGAGCGGCCGGGTTTCGGGTGGCGACGTTGCCGGGGGCAAGCGGCCAAACTAGCTTAGCCCTTCATGATCTCTGCCCGGCGGGCCATGTACTCCTCCATGGCGATCTCACCATTGCTGTACTGCTGATCCAGTTCAGCCAGTTTTCGTGCCCGGTATCCCTGCGGGGCCGACGGCGGCGGCGGGGTTTCCGGGGCGGAAGGCTGCTGGGGCTGTTGGCGGGCCAGCCACTCCCGATACTCCGGGCTGTCCTCGAAAGGCACCTGGCCGGGCTGCGAGGGCTGACCGGGCTGGCCGGGAGCCTGGTAGCCGCCGGGAGCCTGATAGCCGGGAGCCTGGTAGCCGCCGGGAGCCTGGTAGCCATTCGGATCCTGATAGCCGTTTGGTCCTTGGAACGGCGGGACCTGAGGCGGTCCATATTGACCCTGGTTGCCGGGCTGGTTGCCTGGTTGGTCGAAGGCGCCGAAAGCTCCGTAATAGTCCCGCTGGGTGTAACCGTCCCTGTACTGGTTGTTCTGGTTGTTCAGCGGGCCAGGGTACTGACCGTTAATGCCCTGATTCTGGTTCCGGCCGCCGGACCTGCGGAACAGGCGGATTGCCACGGGAACCAGAACCCCCAGGATGATAAGCAGGAAAAATGCGTCCACGACGTCACGCCTCTCAGATGTATTCCTTCCAGCTTAACGGCCGGGGAAAGCTACGAGTGCCGTGAGTCCTCGGTTGCAAGGGGGCCTTCACCCGAGCCCAGTGGCATGCCGGGTCCGAACACCGGGCCGGGAGTGGGCCGTTTGGCAGTGATTCCATCACCGGATGAGCGGTTACGTAATCGCCGCACCACCCAGGGGACAAAGTACTCCCTGGCCCAGACAAGATCGCCGGTCCGTGCCTCGCGCCAGCTGCGTGGAGGCAATGGTTTCGGCGCGAGCGGTTCCAGCGTGTGCTTGACGTTGAGCGAATCAAGGACCATCGCCGCAATGGTGTGGTGACCGAGCGGCGAGAAGTGCAGCCGGTCGGCGTCCCACATCTGCGGGTCATGCAGCTGCCGCAGTGACCACATGTCGGCGATGATGGCATCGTGCCTCGCAGCCACCGTGCGGAGATTCTCGTTGTAGATGGCCACCTTGCTGCGGATCCGGCCCAACACCGACGATCCTGTGTCCGGGCCGTTGAAGAGCACCACCGTGGCGCCGTCCATGCTGAGGATCTGGACCACTGAGTCCAGCTTCTCCGCCAGGGCATCCGGATCGCCCCCGGGGCGGATGAGATCATTTCCACCGGCCGAGAGCGTCACCAGGTCCGGCTTCAGGGCCAGGCACGGGGCAAGCTGCTGATCCACGATCTGTTGGAGGAGGCGCCCCCTGACGGCCAGATTGGCGTAAGCGAAGTCCTCGTGTCCGCGGCTGAGCTCCTCCGCCATGCGGTCCGCCCAACCTCGATGCCCACCGGGATTGCCGGGTTCGGGATCGCCGATGCCTTCGGTGAAAGAGTCGCCCATGGCTACATAACGGCTCCAGGGATGCGGCTGGATGGGCTCTGGCTGGCTGGAGGCGACTTCGATTTGGCTCACCTTCATATCCTGCCCTCCAAGTCCAAAGCTACGCCACCGTAGGTTGTTACTAATGGGTAACTGTAAGAATGGACCCATGACTTCAGCCGATAGCTTCCCTGCCCCTGTTGTTCTCTGGTCCAAGCCCGAAGAGGCCCGGGCCGGCAAGCCGCTCCTTGTCCTGTTGCACGGTTACGGTGCCAACGAGCAGGACCTGTTGAGCCTGGCGGACATGCTGCCGGAGGAATTTGTTGTTGCATCCGTCAGGGCTCCGATAGCCATGGGACCGGGTTTCACGTGGTTCCCCTTGACCGGATCCGTCGAATACTCGGTCGACGCCGTCAAGATCGCCTCCTCCTACGTCCTGGACTGGCTCGACGGCATCAAAGGCAACCACCCGTCCGTGACCCTGCTGGGGTTCTCAATGGGCATGGCCATGGCCACCACGATGCTCAGGCAGCGCCCCACGGACTATGCCGCCGTCGTCGGGCTTTCAGGTTTTGTGGTGGATTCCGGCGACGATCCGGACTTCTTTGATCACGAGCTCGACGGCGGTGTGCCGATGTTCTGGGGCCGGGACCAGCAGGATCCGGTCATCACGCCGGACAAGATCGAGTTCACCATGGGCTGGGTGCGCAAGCACGTAAAACTCACCAAGGTGCTTTACACAGGAATGTGGCACGGGATCAACCAGCAAGAGATCGGCCACGTGTCCGAGTTCCTCACCCACGAGGTCCTGAACAAGTAGCCCCCAACTAGCTCTCGGGGTCGTATCCGAACTCGCGGAGCTCCTGTGAGCAACGGCAGGCCACTGCGATCTTCCTCGCCCACTTGACAGCGTCCTCGCGCGTGGGCAGCTCCAGCACGGTGTACCCACCCTTGAGCTCGGAGCCCGGATAGACATCGGTGCCCACAGACCCGTCGGGGGAGACCAGCAAAGGATCGACTTCCTCATTGATCCCGCCGCCGAATACGTAGACGCCGGCGGCCTTCGCCTCCGCGATCACAGCGTGGGATTCGGCGAAGACAATCGGAAACTCCTCGTCGGTGAGCACCATGGCTTCGCTCGGGAAGGAGATGAGGTATTTGGTCATGACTCGATGGTGCCCCCTGGTTAGCGCATTGTCACCAACGTCCGATGCAAATGCACTAGCGAACGCAGCTAAATGTCGGAAGGCGCGATGATCTGGACAGTGTGCCCGTTGACGGTGACAGTGTCGCCGTCGTGGAGCTGGCGGCCCCGCCGGTCGTCGATTTCCCCGTTGACCTGCACGAGGCCGTTCTTGATCAGCTCCGTAGCCTGCACACCGTCCTCCACCAGGTTGGCGAGCTTCAGCAGCTGGCCAAGGCGGATCATCTGGTCACGGATGGGAATCTCTTCAATCTCCGGGTTGCTCATACAAGCAATAATGCCTGACGTAGGGTGGATCCGGTGACTTCCGTTCCCCGCCTTCCCCTTGCTGCAGGACTGCCGTTGGCTGTTGCCGCCGGACTGGCCATTCCCCTCCAGGGCCGGATCAACGGAGCCCTGGGCACGAAGCTGGACGACGGCATCGCAGCAGCGACGGTGAGTTTCACTACAGGACTGATTCTGATGCTGGTCATTTGCCTGATCCTGCCCAAGGGACGGGCCGGCCTCGCACAGATCCTTCCGGCCGTGAAGGAACGCCGCTTTCCGCCCGTCTATGTCATGGCCGGAAGTATTGGTGCCCTGTTTGTTTTCGCCCAGTCATTGACCATTGGGCTGCTTGGCGTTGCCCTGTTTACCGTGGCGACCGTAACGGGGCAGACCCTCAGCGGGCTCCTTGTGGACAGGCTGGGGATCGGGCCGGCAGGAAAGCGGTCCGTCACCGGTATCCGGATCCTGGGCTCGCTGCTCACGATTGCCGCCGTGGCCTGGGCGGTATCGCCACGGTTCGGGGCGCCGGCGGCTACGGCCACAGGCCCGGCAGGGCCGGGTGCAGACGCGGGATTGAGTGAACCAAGCCAGCTGCTCCTTCCCCTGCTGCTCCCTGTACTGGCAGGCTTCTTCATAAGTTTCCAGCAGGCTATGAACGGCACCGCCACCGCCCACTACGGCACACCCCTGGCCGCCACGCTAGTCAATTTCGTTTCCGGCACCGTGGTGCTGTGGCTGGCGTGGCTGGTGAAGCTTGCGGTCCTGGGTGCAGGCAATGCGTTGCCCGCCGAATGGTGGTACTACCTTGGCGGTCCGATGGGGTGCGTCTTCATCGGGCTTGGGGCCCTGTTGGTCCGCAGCCTCGGAGTGCTGGTGACGGGGCTGGGTATGATCGCGGGCCAACTCCTGGGATCCATTGGCCTGGACGTGGTCTTCCCCACCCCTGGAACAGTGATAGCCCTCCCTACGGTGCTGGGTACTCTGCTGACCCTCGGCGCAATCGTCCTTGCCACCTTGCCCTGGCCGCGGGGGATCCTCAGAAGGTAGCGTCGCCGGATGGCCACCCGGCAAGCCAACGCGCCGGGAGGCCGGTAGTCTAGGAACCGCAGCTTTTCTGCACAGCTTTCCCGCACGCCCAAGTAAGTAGCATGTCGTTTTGAGGGCTCAGAACCGCATCTACTGCTGGTTGGGGGACTGCGAACCTTGCATCGCCCCGCCCGGCAACCAGCCGGGGATCCGGGGCCAGACCACGCGGACCGCACCCAGCGGCCTGTAGAAATTGGAGTTACCATGGCAGCAAAATCCGTCCTCGACCAGATCATTTCCCTCGCCAAGCGCCGGGGATTCGTTTTCCAGGCCGGTGAAATCTATGGTGGCTCCCGTTCAGCGTGGGACTACGGGCCCTTGGGTGCCGAGTTGAAGGAAAACATCAAGCGCCAGTGGTGGCAATCAGTGGTCCGCGGCCGTGAGGACGTCGTCGGCCTTGATTCCTCAGTGATCCTGCCCCGCCAGGTATGGGAAGCGTCCGGCCACGTCGACGTATTTTCCGATCCCCTTGTGGAGTGCCTCTCCTGCCACAAGCGCTACCGCGCGGACCACCTCGAAGAAGAGTATGAGGAAAAGAAGGGCCGCCCGGCCGAGAACGGCTTGAAGGACATCGCCTGCGCCAACTGCGGAACACGCGGCCAGTGGACCGAGCCGCAGGAGTTCTCCGGCCTCCTCAAGACCTACCTGGGTCCCGTGGCAAACGAGGAAGGCCTTCACTACCTCCGTCCGGAAACCGCCCAGGGCATCTTTGTGAACTTCAGCAACGTGCTCACTACTTCCCGGAAGAAGCCGCCGTTCGGTATTGGCCAGATCGGCAAGTCCTTCCGCAACGAGATCACGCCCGGAAACTTCATCTTCCGTACCCGCGAGTTCGAGCAGATGGAGATGGAATTCTTCGTCGAGCCCGGCACAGATGAGGAATGGCACCAGTACTGGATGAAGGAGCGCATGGCCTGGTACACCGGCCTTGGCATCCGCGAGGAAAACCTCCGCTTCTTTGAGCACCCGCTGGACAAGCTCAGCCACTACTCCAAGGGAACCACAGACATCGAATACCGCTTCGGGTTCCAGGGCTCGGAGTGGGGCGAGCTGGAGGGCATCGCCAACCGCACCGACTTCGATCTCTCCACTCATGCGAAGGCGTCCGGCCAGGACCTGAGCTACTTCAACCAGGCTACGAATGAGCGCTACACCCCATACGTGATCGAGCCGGCCGCAGGCCTGACCCGCTCCTTCATGGCCTTCATGGTGGATGCCTACACCGAGGATGAGGCCCCCAACGCCAAGGGCGGTGTCGATGTCCGTACAGTGCTCAGGCTCGATCCCCGCCTCGCTCCGGTCAAGGCTGCCGTTCTTCCGCTGAGCCGCAACGAGGACCTGTCCCCGAAGGCCAAGGACCTTGCCGCCCAGCTGCGCCGGAACTGGAACATCGAGTTCGACGACGCCGGTGCCATCGGCCGCCGCTACCGCCGCCAGGACGAGATCGGTACGCCGTTCTGCATCACCGTGGACTTCGATACTCTCGAGGACCAGGCGGTCACCATCCGTGAGCGCGACACCATGAGCCAGGACCGTGTTTCGCTCGACAAGGTGGAGGCCTACCTCGCCGCCCGGCTGGTGGGTGCCTGAGTATGGCCATTGAGTACAGGGAATGGCGCGACGGCGATGACCTCGCGCTGCTGGAAATCTGGGGAGACCCCGAAACTGTCCAGGCGGGGCAGTTCCGAGGAACGCTCGCACCTTCAGGAAATGCTCCCTGGCGCCGGTGCATCGTGGCCGAAGACGTTGTTGACGGCGTCGCGATTCCGGTGGCTGCAGGCGTGGTTCACGAAGCGTCCCTCCACCCTGAAAGGCTCTGGGCCTACATTGAGGTTGCCCGCGACCACCGGCGGGAGGGCGTAGGCTCCACGCTGCTGACCATGCTGCGGCACGAAGCGAAGGCGGCGCCGTCGGGCGTTTCCAAACTGCGATGCAAGGTGGAGCCGGGTACACCGGCTGCCGCTTTTGCCGCGCAGGCAGGGCTCACTCCCATCCAGCGCTCGCAGCTGATAGTGGTGGAGCCGGCAGCCCTGAAGCTCCCGGTCTTTGGGGACGGTTCAGAGGAAGCAGCGTCCGAGCGGGTGGAGGACCTGGCCACCGGTTCCGTGGAGCTCAGCGACGCGGTTGGGCGGTATTACACGGCCGTCCACGACTGGGACAGCCCGGGGGACCTCGCTGTTTCCACAGTTCAGCGGCTTTTTCTCGATGATCTCAGCGGAGCGCACGGTGCCATCGTGCTGAGGGCTCCCAAAGCGAGCGCCTTCGGGGCCGGCGTGCCTGCCAGCAGAAAAGGCAAACTGCAGGCCTTCGCCATCAGTTATGCGCAGGGCACCTCAGAACCGGGGCAGCCTGTCCAGCCGTCGGACGTCTTTCTGGGCCATGATCCGAAGCTTGCTCCGGATGAGGCGCAGGCGGCCGTACGTGACTTGTTGGCCCTCATCGCCTACCAGTACCCGGTGCTGCTGGAACTGGATGACTCGATGACTGCCTTGCGCGCCGTCGTCGAACCCCTGCTGGAATCGGGCAAGGCCCGCCGGCAGGGCGCCGAGACTTTCGTCGTCTCGGACTAACCGCTTCCGGGGGGCCACTGCACCACGCGTAGAGTTGAAGATATGAGGTCGAACTGCTGATGGGATCCGGACACTCGCACGGCCACACTGAGCATTCGGAGCCAACGCCGGAAGCCATCGCCTCCAGGAGACGGGCCAACTGGCTCCTCGCGGCAGTCCTGGTTCCGCTGACCCTGCTCACTTTGGCGGCCATGGTCATGATGTGGCCCTCCGGCAGCAAGGAAGGGCTTACCCTCGCCAGCCCCTACACGGCCGCGCCAGGAGTCACGTTTGATACCGGCAAAATCCAGCGGGTGGTGGTGGAATCCTGCACCCAGGCCCCCGCCAGCAGCGGACAAGAGAACAGCGGGCAGCAGAACGCAGGAGAACCGCCTGGCGGACAGCAGGACACAGGGGAGCAGAGCGGCGCTCAGCCGTCCCAACAGGGTTCGGACTGCACCTTTGCCTACACCGAGCCGGATAAGGGCGGGAACCCTGTCAAGGTGGTCATCAATCCCGATGTCGTGAAGTCCCACGGCGTCAAAGTGGGTGACAACATCCGTTACCTCAACCTTTCAAACGCCCAGGGTGCCTCCTCAGCCCAGGGAACGCCTGCCTACATCTTCGTTGACTTCGTCCGGACTCTGCCCATCATCCTGCTTGCTGTCCTTTATGCGGTAGTAGTTGTGGCGGTGGCACGCTGGCGGGGGCTCCGGGCACTGGTCGGACTCATTGGCGCCTATGCCGTTCTTGTCGCCTTTATGCTCCCTGGCCTGGTCGAGGGCAAGCCGCCTCTTCTTTTGGCGCTGGTAGGTTCCACGGTGATCATGATCGGGGTGCTGTACTTTGCCCATGGTTTCTCTGCCAGGACTTCAACGGCATTGCTGGGGACCATCTTCGGCCTGGTGATCACCGCGCTGTTGGCAGCGTGGGCCACTGATGCAGCCAACCTTGCCGGAGTGGGCAGTCACGACGCCGCCACCCTGAGCAATGTTTCGGCCAACATCTCCATCTCCGGGATCATCCTTTGCGGGCTCATTATTTCCGGGCTGGGCGTCCTTAACGACGTCACCATCACCCAGTCATCGGCTGTCTGGGAGCTCTACGAACTGGCGCCCGAGACCAGTGCCCGCAAACTCTTCTCCTCGGCGATGCGGATCGGCCGGGACCACATCGCCTCCACCGTGTACACCATCGCCTTCGCCTATGCGGGCGCGGCCCTGCCAACCCTCATCATCGTGATGCTCTACAACAGGCCTCTGGGCGAAGCGCTCACCAGCGCCGAACTCTCCGAGGAAGTCATCAGGACCCTCGTTGGCTCCGTCGGCCTGGTGCTGGCCATCCCTGTCACGACGCTTATCGCCGTCCTCGTTGTCAAAGCCACCGGGATAAGGGCAGCGGGCGTCAGGGACGCAAGCAGCCTGCCAGCCTCACGGGCGGGGTCGCCTGCCATAGAACCCGACGACGTCGAGGACACCGGCGCGCTGGCAGCGGCCGCAGCGGTGGCCCGCGGCGATGCGACGCGAGACTCTGGAGAGACTTCAGCACCTGGCAGTGCATCACCTGGCAGAACACGGGACGCCGGAGCAACAGAAGGAACCCGGAGGGGAAGGCGGGCGGCCGAACGGCCCTGACCGGGCAGCAGTCCGCTCCCCAAAGTTTTCATCTGCCAGGTGCACACGCTGCAGCCCGATTTGCCCCGCTTTGAGACAATGGACGGGTGACTGTTGTAGCAACGCCTCCCGCCCCCAAGCTGGAACTCCCTCCGCTGAAACTGGGCCCCATCACGGTGGACACCCCCGTGGTGCTGGCCCCCATGGCCGGAATCACCAACACCGCGTTCCGCCGGCTCTGCCGTGAATACGGCGGCGGGCTGTACGTAGCGGAGATGGTCACTTCCCGGGCACTGGTGGAGCGCACCCCGGAATCGCTGCGGATCATCTCCCACGACGACGACGAGAAAGTCCGCTCCGTTCAGCTCTACGGTGTGGACCCCGTAACCGTGGGGCAGGCAGTGCGGATGCTCGTTGAAGAAGACCGCGCTGATCACATCGACCTGAACTTCGGCTGCCCTGTGCCCAAGGTAACCCGCCGCGGCGGGGGAGCAGCCCTGCCCTGGAAAATCGACCTGTTCACCTCGATCGTCCAGACCGCTGTGCGCGAAGCCTCCAGGGGCAATGTTCCATTGACCATTAAGATGCGCAAAGGCATAGACGAGGACCACCTGACCTACCTCGACGCCGGCCGGATTGCCCGCGATTCAGGTGTTGCCGCCGTCGCTCTTCACGGCCGCACCGCGGCCCAGTTCTATTCGGGTCAGGCCGACTGGTCGGCAATTGCCCGCCTGCGCGAGGCGCTGCCGGACATTCCTGTCCTGGGTAACGGCGATATCTGGTCAGCCGAAGATGCGGTGCGCATGGTCCGCGAGACCGGAGTGGACGGTGTGGTGATCGGCCGGGGCTGCCAGGGCCGGCCGTGGCTCTTCGGGGACCTCATGTCTGCTTTCGAGGGCAGCGACGAACGGCACAAGCCAGGCCTGCGTCAGGTGGCCGAAGGCGTCTACCGGCACGCGGAACTGATGATCGAGACGTTCGACGACGAATACAAGGCGCTCCGGGAAATCCGCAAGCACATGGCCTGGTACTTCAAGGGCTACGTCGTGGGCAGCGAACTCCGCACCAAGCTGGCAACCGTGCCCACCCTTGAGGTGTTGCGCGGGATACTGGACCAGCTGGACCTCGATTCCCCGTACCCCGGCGTCGACGCTGAGGGCCCCCGCGGCCGTGCAGGCTCACCCAAACAGCCCGCCCTGCCCAAGGACTGGCTGCAGGACCGCTGCATGGACGCCGACCAGTCGCGGGACATCACCGCTGCGGAACTGGACGTCTCTGGTGGCTGAAACCAGGACCACAGCTCCTGTCCTTCCCGGCTATGAAGCCCACGACTTTGCCCGCTGGGTAGAGGAACCGCCCAAAAACACCTACCGCTCGGATTTCGAACGCGACCGGGCACGCGTCCTGCACTCCTCGGCGTTGCGCAGGCTCGGCGCCAAGACCCAGGTGGTTGCCCCGGACACCGACGACTTCGTCCGGACCCGGCTCACCCATTCCTTGGAGGTGGCACAGGTGGGACGCGAGCTTGGCCGCGCCCTTGGCTGCGATCCCGACGTCGTGGACACCGCCTGCCTCAGCCACGATCTGGGCCATCCCCCGTTCGGCCACAATGGCGAATCCGCGCTCAACGAGATGGCGCATTCCATCGGCGGATTTGAAGGAAACGCGCAGACCCTGCGGCTCCTGACCCGCCTGGAGCCCAAAGTGCTGGATGCGGAGGGAAGCCCCGCGGGCCTGAACCTGACGCGCGCCAGCCTTGATGCCGCCGCCAAATACCCCTGGTCCGCCCTTGAGGCACCGGTGATCCATGGGCAGCGCACCAGCAAGTTCGGCGCGTACGAGGACGACCTCCCCATCTTCAACTGGATCCGTGACGAGGCCCCGGAACGGCGCTCGTGCCTTGAAGCGCAGGTCATGGATCTGGCCGACGACATCTCCTACTCCGTCCATGACGTCGAGGACGCCATCGTCGCCGGTCACTTCCAGCTGGGCTGGATGGACAACCCCGACCACCGGGCCCGCGTGGTGGGTTACGCCAAGCAGTGGTACCTGCCCCACAACGATCCCGAAGCCATCGACGCCGCCCTGGCCCGGCTTGAGGCAACGTCAGTGTGGGTCCGGGAGGCAGACGGCAGCCGCAAGGCCATGGCCGCGCTGAAGGACATGACCAGCCAGCTGATCGGGCGCTTCTGCCAGAGTGCACTGGAGACCACCCGTGCCGTCTACGGTCCCGAGGACCTGACCCGGTACAACGCCGAGCTGATCGTGCCGGATGAGACCGTGATGGAAATCGCTGTGATGAAGGGACTGGCCACCACCTTTGTGATGACCACTGAGCACCGCCAGCCCATCTATGAGCGCCAGCGCGAAGTGCTCCATGCCCTCGTCACGGAACTGAACGCCAGCGGTGACCGGCACCTCGAGCCCATGTTCGCTGCCGATTGGCGGGCCGCGGACGACGACGGCGCCCGGCTACGCGTGGTCATCGACCAGGTGGCTTCCCTGACGGACGGCTCCGCGCTCGCGATGTATGAACGGCTCGTGGGCAGCCTGCCCTCGCTTTGGTGACCCGCCCGCTAAAGGCTGTTCGGGCGTCGAACGCCTTTTCCGGCAAGTGGCTGTCGGACCGTCGTACTAGGATGACTCTGTGGCCGGCCTGATCAAACGCGAAGACATTGACGAGGTCCGGCAGCGCACGGACATCAAGGAAGTCGTGGACGGCTACGTGACCCTCAAGGGCGCTGGCATGGGCACCTTCAAAGGCCTCTGCCCTTTCCACGATGAGCGTTCGCCGTCCTTCACGGTGCGGCCGCAGGTGGGCAGGTACCACTGCTTCGGCTGCGGTGAAGACGGGGACGTTATTGCTTTTGTGCAGAAGCTGGACCATTCGACGTTCCACGAGGCCGTGGAAAAGCTGGCAGCGCGTATCGGCTTCGAACTCCGGTATGAGGACGGCGGAACGGGGCCGAACCGCGAAGAGGTGGGCAAACGGCAACGGCTCCTGGACGCCCACAAGATAGCGGACGAATTCTTTCGGGGGCAGCTCCTGACCACGGGCGCGGCCGAGGGGCGCAAGTTCCTCCAGACCCGGGGGTTCGACCGTGCGGCTGCTGAGCACTTCGGTGTCGGCTATGCCCCGCAGGGCTGGGATGCCCTGCTGAAGCATTTGCGCGGGCGGGGCTTCACCGAGCCCGAGCTCAGGCTTACGGGTATGTTTTCCGAGGGCAACAGGGGAATCTACGACCGCTTCCGGGGACGCCTCATCTGGCCCATCAGGGACATCGCCGGCGACACCATCGGCTTTGGCGCCCGCAAGCTGTACGAGGACGACCAAGGCCCCAAGTACCTCAATACACCTGAGACCACCCTCTACAAGAAGTCCCAGGTTCTTTACGGGATCGACCTCGCCAAGCGCAATATCGCCAAAGAGCGCCGGCTTGTGGTGGTGGAGGGCTACACGGATGTGATGGCCTGCCACCTCGCGGGCATCGTGACCGCCGTGGCCACCTGCGGAACGGCTTTCGGCACTGACCACATCAAGATTGCCCGCAGGCTGCTTTCCGACGACGGCAGCGGCGGGGAAGTAATTTTCACGTTCGACGGCGACGCCGCGGGGCAGAAGGCGGCGCTGCGCGCCTTCGAGGAGGACCAGCGGTTCGTTGCCCAGACCTTCGTGGCTGTGGAGCCAACGGGCGCGGACCCTTGTGACCTCCGCCAGACAAAGGGTGATGCCGCAGTCCACGCACTGGTTCAGTCGCGGCGACCCCTGTTCGAATTCGCCATCCGAAGCACCCTTAAGCAATTTGACCTGGACACCGTGGAGGGGCGGGTGCAGGGACTCCGGGCCTCGGCCCCGGTGGTGGCGGCCATCCGGGATGCCTCAACGCGCACGGGTTACTGCCAGGCTCTCACAGGCTGGCTGGGAATGCCCGACCCCAATGAAGTTCTCCGGGTGGTCAATGCAGCCGCCAAACAAGGACTGCAGCCGTCGCAGGGGCCAGGCGTGGCTCCGGCCACCCCGGCCGGAGTCCTGCCCTCCTTCAACCGTCCTGATCCCAGGGATCCCGTCGCGTCCATGGAACGGCAGGCCCTGGAGGTCGCCGTCCAGGAACCCGGGATGCTCGAGGGCGAAACATGGCAGCGTTTCAGCGATGCCCGGTTCTCAACCCCCGCCTACCTCGCTGTTCACGAAGCAATCCGTGCCACCGGACTGGGGTTCGCGGCTGACCCCGTCCGGTGGGTGGAGCAGCTGCGCCAGGAGGTTCCCGAGCCGCTGCGCCCGCTGGTGTCCGAGCTCGCCGTCGTCCCTCTGCCTGCCAGCACGGCAGATGGCGTGCAGAAGTACTGCAAGGACATCCTGGCGCGCCTCTTCGAGCTGCAGATCACCAAGGTCAAGGCCCAGAAGATGGGCCAGTTGCAACGGCTGGACCCTTCGGCTGACCCGGAAGAGTTCCAGCGGCTGAACCGGGAACTCATGCAGCTGGAGATGGAGCGCCGGGCGCTGCGGGCTGAGGCCTGAAACTGTTCCAATTTCGTTTCCACGGCCAGTGTTTGCTAGGCTTATAGCCGCTTCATTCCTCCTTAGCTCAATTGGCAGAGCATTCGACTGTTAATCGAAGGGTTGCTGGTTCAAGTCCAGCAGGAGGAGCGCACAGCCTCCGTCCGGACTCTTCGGACGGAGGCTTTTTCGTACCCCGGCGGGGTATTTATCCCTCCAGGGCTCTCGATTTCCCATAGGGGCAAAAGCTTTGCTAATGTCGTACCTGCTTCATTCCTCCTTAGCTCAATTGGCAGAGCATTCGACTGTTAATCGAAGGGTTGCTGGTTCAAGTCCAGCAGGAGGAGCACACAGGTCCCGCAGCAGGTGAAAACCCGCTGCGGGACCTTTTTTGTGAGCTTCTGTCAGACAGTTTCGCGGAGATTGCGGGGATTGGCGGCCGCCATCGAGGCCATTCAGACAAAATCCATCTCTACCTGCAAAAACCGTTCAGCCTCCGCGACAGCCGACTGGAAGGCTTCGTCTTCGGTAGGGGATTCCCGGGGTTTCCGCGGGTGCCATTCATGAGGCGCTGAGTGGACGCGGGTGAAGCCGGCGTTGGGCGGAGCATAGAAGATCCCGAAGCGCTGCACGGGCCACTCCGGGGACGTTTCAGGTGCCACCAGGAGCGCGGCGTTGAAGGCTGGATTGAACCATTGGGCGATGGGACGGCGACGGTCCTCTGTGAAAAGGCCCGCCGCATAGAGGGCGGCTGATTGGGGGCTGGTTTGGCTGCACAGCCGTTCCCACCACAGAGGCAGGATCCCGGTGTCGCACCGCTGCCACGTGGCCGGAAGAGAAGGACGATCCCGCCAGTTGGGCATATACAACTTTATCGCGCATCCGGGCGCAGGGACTACTGGTGGAGCGGACTACTCGCGGTTCCAGGGGCCGGGATTCACCCGGTAGAGCAAGGCCGCTCCCACCAATGCGCCCAGGATGATTCCGAGGGCGATGTTCCCCATAATCCGCCCCGCAAAGAAGCCGGCGACGCCGCCCAGCAGCGCTCCGAGAAAGAGCCCGCGCCCGTTGCGGTGGAGTTTTTGAGCCATGATTTCAGCCTACCCGTGGATGGAAGGGACAGTCCGGGGCCGTACCACCAGCCAGAGGGCAGCAGCGGCAAGCAGGATGCAGCCAGCCTGGACTGCTCCCATGGGCGTGGCCGAATCAACGCCGAGGGCACCCACTACGGGAGAGATGATGCCGGCCAGCATGAAGGTGGCGGCACCGAGCAAAGAGGCGGCCGTCCCTGCCTGCGCGCCATGATTGGCCAAGGCAAGGACTTGAACGGACGGAAACGTGAAGCCGGTGCCCAGGATGTAGAACCACAGTGGTACCAGGACGCCCCACAGGCCGAATCCCAACTGGTCGAAGAGAACAATCAGCAGGGCCATAAAGAACATCCAGGCTGTGGAACAGGCGAGGATCCACTGCGGCGGGATGTTTTTTATGAGGCGTGAGCTTGTCTGCACTCCTGCCACAATTGCCAGCGAGTTGATGCCGAAGAGCAGGCCATACTCCTGGGGACTGAAGCCGTACACGTCCTGGAAGAGGAAGGGTGAACCGGAAAGGTAGGCGAAGAGTCCGGCGAAGTTCAGGCCTCCCACCATCAGCAGCCCGACGAAGATCCTGTCGGAGAACAACAGCTTGTATCGCTGTCCTGCCGTCAACCCGGATCGTCCGCGGGCCTCGGAGGGCAAGGTCTCGCGCACCAGGAAGATCGCAGCCACAACCACCACCTGCCGTAGCCTGCCAGGAAGACAAAGATGCCGGGCCACGGCATCACCAGCAGCAGCTGCGAACCGATAACCGGAGCCAGGATCGGTGCCAGACCATTGACCAGGGCCATCCGTGAAAACATCCGCACCATGGCATACCCGCTGAAGAGGTCCCGGACCATGGCCATCGCCACTACTCCGCCTCCGGCCGCACCTACTCCCATGAGGACACGGAAGATCCCCAGGCTGGTGATGTCCGTAGAGAGCGCAGCGCCCACCGATGCGGCAATGTGCAGTGTCGTGGCAATGATCAGCGGAAGCCTGCGGCCGAACTTGTCGCTGAAGGGACCAACCACCAGCTGGCCGAGGGCAAACCCCACAGTCGTGCCCGTAAGCGTCAGCTGAACAGCCGCCTCGGAAACTCCCAGGCTGGCCTCCAAAGCAGGGAAAGCCGGGAGGTACAGGTCCACGGTGAAGGGACCCAGGGCTGTGAGGGCACCGAGCAGAAGAATGTACAGGATCTTCCGGCGGCGGCTCAGGAAATCGCCGGGAGTGGGGGGAATAGTCACGGAAGTCAATCCTAGGGCCCTGAGAAAACTTCTACAGCGTTGGAGGACGCGCGGCGCGCTGTCGCCCCAGGCCCGTCAACACCCTGAATGATAGTTTTGACAACGGGGGATGCGGATAGTGGCGTCGGCCCGGCACCCAGCGATAGCGGAACGAAGATGGAACCAGTTAGGCGGTACCGATGAGCGGACGTCACAGCGGCCGGACAAGCAACGGACTGCGCCTCACCGCGCTGCCCAAAACCGTGAGGCTTGTTATCAGGCTCTTGCCACGCCAGATCAACGACGAGATCGCCCTCGCCAAGGTGGAGATCAAGCGTAAAGGCATTCAACTTGGCACGGCGGCTGCTTTCTTCGCCGTGGCATTGGTTTTCGCCGCGTTCCTGCTGACAGGACTTATTGTTGCCGCCATTATGGGCCTGGCCACCATCATGCCCGCCTGGCTCGCAGCCCTGATCGTCTGCGCGGTCTTCCTCCTGATCACCCTCATAGGAGCCCTGGTGGGCCTGCGCAAGTTCAAGAAGGCCATGCCCTTGCTGCCGGAAGACACCATTCGTGGATTCAAGCACGATCTCGGAGTGGTCAAGGAGGGCTCAGACTTTGATGCCAGCATCCTGGATCCTTCACCGGAACAGGTCAAGGCCGCCAAAGCCGAAAAGGACGCGAAGGCCGCCATGGCCAAGGCGGAGAAGGAAGCAAAGGCTGCTGCCGAACCCGATCTTGCTCCCGCCCCCACCGAAGCCGAGCTGCGCCGCCGCCTGACGCAGCGCCGTCACCATCTCACCGGCGTCCGAGACGATCTCGGCGAAGAACTCGACGTCAGGGTGCAGGGCCAGGCACTGCTTACCGGAGCCCAAGCGATGCTGAAGGACGGGCAGGCAACAGTTGGAGGCCGGATCGCAGCCCTCACAGAAGCGGCGTCCGCCTCTATCCCCAAGGGGAGTTCAGGCAAGCCGGAGCTGCGATGGAAGCCTCTCGCCGCCTTTGCCGCCTCCGCCGCCGTTTTTCTGGTTCTGCTGCGGAAACTGTTCAAGAGTTAGGACCTGAGCTGAGCTCAGCCATAACGCCGTTGCCGGCATCGAAAGGGTGAACGGATGAAGTTTATCGGCGCTGGTGCCCGGCCGGGACAGCCGCAGGTCGATCACGACCTGATCTTCACCGTCCCCAATATCCTTACCGTCCTGCGCTTTATGGGTGTGCCTCTCTTTGTCTGGCTCGTGCTTGCCCGAAAGGAATACGGCTTTGCCGTGCTTGTCCTGGCGATCATGGGCAGCACCGACTGGATCGACGGGTATATCGCCCGTCGCTTCAACCAGACGTCCAGGCTCGGGCGAATCCTGGATCCGATGGCCGACCGTCTGGCCCTGATCTCAGTTGCCGTCACCCTGGTCATAGCCGGAGTGGTGGAGTGGTGGTACCTCACCGCGTTGCTGGTCCCGGACGCCGTCCTGCTGTCAGCTTCCCTGTTCTATTTCCGGAACCACCCCGATCTTCCCGTCAGCCGCATCGGCAAGATCCGTACAGCCCTGTTGTTGGTGGGCACGCCTTTGCTGGTACTGTCCAAACTGCCCATCCCCCTGACTGAGGTGTATTTCGTCATTGCCTGGGTATTTTTGGGATTTGGACTTCTAGGGCATTGGGTGGCCGCCTTCAACTACTTCCGGGCCATCGTCAGGAAAGGCAAAATGCAAAGCGCCGACGACGGCGGACGTCGCTGATGGTATGGCTGGCGGTTTTCCTTGCGGTATTGGGTGCCTTTTTCCTGGCTTTCGGTGCGCAGCGGCAGGGGAGCGCGGTCAAAGCCGACACGGGCGGGCTCGCCTTGAGCTCGAACGGGTTCCTGCGACTGCTCCGTAACCCCCGCTGGGTATTCGGGCTGCTCCTGCTGGTGGCCGGAATGGCGATGAACTCCATTGCCCTCGTCACTGCACCGCTCACCGTGGTCCAGCCCATCGGGGCAATCGCCCTCGTGATCACCACGGTGGTCAACGCCCGAGACCAGGGCATCAGCATCAACCGGGCCACGGTGGTGGCCATTTCGGCGTGTGTGACGGGGTCCGCACTGTTCGTCCTGCTGGCCGTCAACGTGACCCAGGAAAACCATCATGTGAGTTCCGACGACGAACTTACCATCGTGCTCCTCCTCGCTCTCGCTGTGGGCCTCTTCGGGTCACTGGCAGTTATGTTCAGGCACCGGATGAGCGCTTTTGTGTACATCATCGGAGCAGGCGTCCTGTTCGGCTTCGTGGCCGTTCTGACGCGCATCATCGGCAAGCACCTTCTCGATCCGAACGGGCTGGGACTGCTCAACGTGCCGTGGTACTCGGTTGTGGCAATCGCCGCCGCCGGAGGGCTGGGCTCCTGGTTCGTCCAGAGCGCCTATTCCGGCGGGCCACCGGACCTGGTGATTGCCGGACTCACTGTGGTGGACCCGATTGTCGGGATCGCGATCGGCATTGCCATCCTCGGCGAACTGAGACCTGATGTCCACGCCGTGATGGCCATTTCGATGGGTACGGCGGCAACCCTTGCTATCGTGGGAGTGATAGCCCTTTCCAGGCACCATCCCGAGGTCACAAAGCGCAAGAAGGACGCGCGGAAGGCCGCGGGGCGGGTCCAGTAGGGCACTCAGCCGACAAGACTCAGCCGGCAACCGGTGCCCCAGGCACCGGCACCCTGCACGGAACAGCGGCTGCCGCTGTCCTCAACGTGAACACCAGGAGCTTTCCACGTGACAATGCCCGATAGCCAAGAAGAGCCCGACAGCCAGGAACCGTTCACCATCCTGATCGCCGCGGATACTTATCCGCCCCACATCAATGGAGCAGCACAGTTCGGCTACCGCCTGGCCAAAGGCATGACCGGACGCGGGCATAACGTGCATGTGCTGGCCTGCCGGCAGGACAAGGGCTCGAGCTACACCGAGTTTCGGGACGAGGCGACGGTCCATCGGCTGCGCTCCCATAAGGTGCCCACCCACGAATACTTCCGGATCTGCTTTCCATGGGAGATCAAGAAGGAAATCAGCCTCCTGTTCGACAAAGTGCAGCCGGACGTTGTCCACATCCAGAGCCACTACATGATCGGCGAGCACGTACTCTACGAAGCCGTGAAGAGGGGCATCAGGGTGGTGGCCACCAATCACTTCATGCCGGAGAACCTCAACCCGTTCATGCCTTTCCCGCAGTGGTTCAAGGACATTATCGGGCGCATCTCCTGGAAGGACATGGGCAAGGTCATGGGTAAGGCGGACGTGGTTACCACCCCTACACCGCTCGCGGCCAAGGCCATGCACCAGCATGCCTTCCTGGGGAAGGTCCTTCCCCTCTCCAACGGCATAGATTCGGCAGCCTACGAGCTCCAGCCGGGGGAAGCCCTGGAGCCAAACTCAGCGCCCACCGTGTTGTTCGCCGGGCGGCTGGCGGAAGAGAAGCATGTGGATGTGCTGATCGATGCTGTGGCAAAGACTCCGGCAGAGCTGAACGTGCATCTCCAGATTGTGGGCGGGGGCGAGGTCAGGCCGGCGCTTGAGGCGCAGGTGGAGCGCCTTGGGCTGAAGGACAGGGTGACCTTCCTGGGCCTGGCGAGTGACGCAGAGCTCAGGGAGGCCTACATCAAGGCAGACCTCTTCTGCATGCCCGGTACAGCCGAACTTCAGTCCCTGGTCACTCTCGAGGCGATGTCGGCTTCCACTCCCGTTGTGCTGGCAGATGCAATGGCCTTGCCACACCTGGTCAACGACGGCGAGAACGGCTACCTCTTCCGGCCCAACGACATCAATGACCTCGCGGCGAAGATATCCCAGGTGCTCAGCCTCCCGGCCGAAGACCGGGCCATGATGGGCAAGGCGAGCCGCGCCATGGTGGAACCGCACAGCATCGATGGCGTCCTGCAGAAATTTGAAGATTTGTACAGGGGCGCAAGCTACGACGACATCCAGGTCTGACGACACCGCGGGTTCAGCGTGGCGTGGGCACCACGCATGCTCGACTACTATTGTTAGAGTGTTTTTGCCCCGGGGCGCGGTCCTGCCTGGACGGTGCCGCCGGGCGCACGGGGCTATAGCTCAGCTGGTTAGAGCGCGGGACTCATAATCCTAAGGTCCTCGGTTCAAGTCCGAGTAGCCCTACTGTTTGAACAGGATGTGAAAAACACACGGGAGCCGTGGCTGATGGCGAGACCATCAGCCGCGGCTCCTTTGTTTTCGGCTCAGCATACGGTATGTTACTGATCAGTATGTTACTCACGGGTAACTTACCGATCGCGGACTCCTGGCCCCCTCCGGCCGTTGCTGACCACATGTGAAGGAACACCATGTCCAAGGCTGCTAATGACATTGACAACCTCCCCTACGCTGACGGTGACTTCTTTGGATTCGAGCAGATGCTCACCACCAAAGAGCAGGACCGCCTTGCCGAAATCCGCGGGTTCCTCGCGCGGGAAGTAAAGCCGATTGCTGTGGACTGCTGGAACCGGGGAGAGTTCCCCATGGACCTGATCCCCAAGCTTGCAGAGATTGACCTCGTCAGCCCGGTGAGGCGCCAAGGTCACTCAAACCTCTTCGCCGGCATCATCCACGCCGAAGTCACACGCGCTGATACATCCATCTCCACTTTTATGGGAGTCCACGACGGGCTGTTCACCGGCTCCATTGAGGCCCTCGCCTCCCAGGAACAGCAGGAGGCCTGGCTGCCCGATATCTACTCCATGAAGAAGATCGGAGCGTTCGGCCTCACCGAACCCCTGGGTGGTTCCGACGTAGCGGGCGGTACCCGCACCACGGCGCGATATGACGGGGGTCAGTGGATCCTTAACGGTGCCAAGCGCTGGATCGGAAACGCCACTTTCTCAGACTGGGTGGTGATTTACGCCAGGGACGAGGCCGATAACCAGGTCAAGGGCTTCATGGTGGACACCCGGTCCGCCGGTTACACCGCCACCAAGATCGAGAACAAGATCTCCCTTCGCACCGTACAGAACGCGGACATTGTGCTCGACAACGTGGTGGTTCCAGAGTTCTTCAAACTCGCGAACGCCAACAGCTTCAGGGATACCAACAAGGTCCTCAAGGTCACCCGCCTGGGCGTCGCCTGGCAGGCGGTCGGTCAGCAGCTTGCCGCCTTCGATGTCGCCCGCCGCTACGCAGTTGAGCGGACCCAGTTCGGACGGCCGCTCGCCTCCTTCCAGCTGGTCCAGAACCAGCTGGTTCAGATCCTTGGGAACGCCGTGAGCTCAATGGGCATGATGGTCCGGCTCTCCCAGTTGGAGGATGCAGGCGTAGCCAAGGACGAACAATCGGCGCTTGCCAAGGCCTTCACTACCGCCCGCATGCGGGAGAGTGTTGCCCTGGGCCGCAGCATCCTGGGCGGCAACGGGATCGTCACGGACTACGAAATGGCTAAAGTCTTCGCTGACGCCGAGGCCATTTACTCGTACGAGGGCACTCACGAAATCAACACCCTGGTGACAGGGCGAGCCATCACCGGAATCTCGGCAATCGTCTAAGCCGGCAATAATCTAAGGCCCTCGGGCTGTCAGCGGGAGCAGGATGGAGGGACGCATGTCCCTGACGAACGACAACGGGTTGAGGTACTCCTCGCCGCGGCGGACTCCCCAGTGGAGGCACGGCGCGTCCCCGCAATGACCCGCAAGCACCGTGCCGATCACATCGCCCTTGGACACCACTGTTCCGACCGTCAGGGTGCTTTCCACCGGTTCGAAGCTGCTCCTGATTCCGCCATGGTCGATGGTGATGACCGGCCTGTCCACCACAACGCCTACAAAGGTGACAGCGCCTGACTCAGGGGACGTGACCTGCGCCGGATCTGCGGCTTTCAGGTCCACTCCTCGATGCCCGCTCAACCATGGCTTGTCCGGCGGGTCGAATCCCCGCAGCACCGCGGGCTCGGGAGACAGCGGCCAACTCCAGCTGCCCCGGGGTTCCTCGATGGCCGCTGGAGCGGCGCCTTGACTTGCCAGGGGCGCGGTGAGCAGTATGAGCGCTGCGAGGATTAGTGCTTTCATGACTCCAGCCTGTCCGCCCTCGGGTGGCGTTGTAAGGCGCCGATCCTGCTATGTGGAGAACGTCCTGATGACCCCGGAGTTGGTCTCTGGCAACGAACGCACTGTAGTACACTTGACGGAGCAGTTTGCTGTGCCCTCAACGGTGCCTGCCTTCAGTCCACGCCACGTCCGCGTCCGTGTTCTGCAGGCTGTCATTCGTCGGCACGTCTCATTCAGAGGTGTGGGGGAGCAGTAGCTGACTACGCGCATCCAGCCCTCCGTTTTCTGAAGTCCGGGTTAGTCCGGACTTTCGGCTGTGGAGGATTGCGCCTCTTGCGGTCAGTGCCGGCAACGGTCCTGATGAGAGGAACAAGGGATGCCAGGAGCAAAAGCCCGCCTGGGCAAAGCTAAATCAACCGTCAACTATTGGCAGGGTAAGAGAGCCATGGGCTCTCTCATGAATGACCTGCCGGAAGGAGCGTCGGCATGCCCGTCGTAACTATGCGCCAGCTGCTTGACAGCGGCGTCCACTTTGGACACCAGACCCGTCGTTGGAACCCGAAGATGAAGCGCTTCATCTTCACGGAGCGCAACGGCATCTACATCATCGACCTTCAGCAGTCGCTCTCCTACATCGACCGCGCCTACGAGTTCGTGAAGGCCACCGTTGCACACGGCGGCACCGTTCTCTTCGTCGGTACCAAGAAGCAGGCCCAGGAAGCCATTGCCGAGCAGGCAATGCGCGTAGGCCAGCCCTACGTCAACCAGCGTTGGCTCGGCGGTATGCTGACCAACTTCCAGACGGTTGCCAAGCGTATCCAGCGCATGAAGGAACTCGAAGAGATCGACTTCGACGACGTCGCCGGTTCCACGTACACCAAGAAGGAGCTGCTGCTCCTCAAGCGCGAACTCACCAAGCTTGAAACCAACCTTGGCGGTATCCGCAACCTGACCAAGGCGCCCTCGGTGCTTTGGATCGTGGACACCAAGAAGGAACACCTTGCTGTTGACGAAGCCAAGAAGCTGAACATCCCGGTTGTTGCCATCCTGGACACCAACTGCGATCCAGATGAGGTCGACTTCCCGATCCCGGGTAACGACGACGCCATCCGCTCCGTGAACCTGCTCACCCGCGTAGTCGCCGACGCCGTTGCTGAGGGCCTGATCGCCCGCAACCAGCGCGCAACCGGCACAGCCGAGACCCCCGAAGAGCCGCTGGCTGAGTGGGAGCGCGAGCTTCTTGAGGGCAGCAAGGCTGAAGAAGCACCTGCCGCTGAGGCCGCCCCCGCCGAAGCTGCTCCGGCTGCTGCCGAGGAAGCCCCGGCTGCCGACGAAGCACCCGAAGCTGACGCTGCCAAGTAAGCAGGCATTCAAAGCTTGACCATCCCTGGGCTGCCCGCAGCTCCGGGATTACCGACCGGATGGCTGCTCACTCGCTGAGCAGCCATCTTGTCGGTGACCACAAACACATAATTTTCTAGACAGAGGGGTTCACATGGCCAACTACACTGCCGCTGATATCAAGGCTCTGCGCGAGCGCACCGGCGCCGGCATGATGGATGTCAAGAAGGCTCTTGACGAAGCCAACGGTGACGCCGAGAAGGCCATCGAGATCATTCGCATCAAGGGCCTGAAGGGCGCTACCAAGCGTGAAGGCCGCTCCACTGCTGAAGGCCTGGTTGCCGCCAAGGTCGAGGGCAACGTCGGCGTTATGGTCGAGGTCAACTGCGAGACCGACTTCGTGGCCAAGGCCGACAAGTTCATCCAGCTTGCCGACAAGGTTCTGGCTGTTGCTGTTGAGTCCGGTGCTGCCGATCTCGATACCCTCCTGGCCACCGACGTTGACGGCAAGCCGCTGTCCGAGGTCGTAGTCGAAGAAGGCGCTGTCCTCGGCGAGAAGGTTGTTGTCCGCCGCATCTCCCGCGTGGAGGGTGGAACGGTTGACGCCTACCTGCACAAGACCTCCAAGGACCTTCCGGCCCAGGTTGGCGTGCTCTTTGCCGTTGAAGGCGAAGGCGAAGCTGCCGCTACGGCAGCCCACGACGTCGCCGTCCACATCGCTGCCATGGCACCGAACTACCTGTCGCGCGCCGACGTTCCGGCCGAACTGGTTGAGTCCGAGCGCCGCATCGCCGAAGAGACTGCCAAGGCTGAAGGCAAGCCTGAGGCGGCCATGACCAAGATTGTGGAAGGCCGCGTGACGGGCTTCTACAAGGGTGAGGTCCTGGTTGACCAGGCATTCGCCAAGGACGCCAAGAAGTCCGTGGCACAGGTTCTCGAAGAGGCCGGCGTCAAGCCCGTCGCCTTCACGCGTTTCCGCGTAGGTTCCTAGTCATACATGCCAAGGGGTGGTCACTGCGGTGACCGCCCCTTTTGCATGCACGGATGGCAGCGGCCATTGCCTGGCCAAAGGCGCCGGCAATGACACTTTTGCCGCGCCGCACGATAACCTAGCTCAGAGTTCACCAACGGGAAGGCACCATGGAAACCGTAAACACTTCGCCCCAATCGGAGAAGAACCGACGGCGCGTCCTCCTCAAGCTATCAGGTGAGGTCTTCGGCGGCGGCAAGCTCGGCGTCGACCCCGACACCGTACGCGGTGTAGCCAAGCAGATCGCGGCCGCGGTACCGGATGTTGAGGTGGCTATCGTCGTCGGCGGCGGCAATTTCTTCCGCGGCGCAGAACTTTCCCAGAGCGGGATGGACCGCTCCCGAGCCGACTACATGGGCATGCTGGGCACGGTAATGAACTGCCTCGCCCTGCAGGACTTCCTGGAGCAGGCCGGCGTCGAAACCCGCGTCCAGAGCGCCATCACCATGGGCCAGGTCGCCGAGGCATATATACCGCGCCGCGCCATCCGCCACATGGAAAAGAACCGGGTTGTCATCTTTGGCGCCGGGGCAGGATTGCCGTACTTTTCCACGGACACCGTCGCTGCCCAGCGGGCACTTGAGGTCCATGCCGACGTCGTGCTGATGGCCAAGAGCGGAGTGGACGGCGTCTACACGGCTGACCCCAAAAAGGATCCCAAAGCCCAAAAGCTGGACCGGCTCAGCTACGACGACGCCCTCCGCCGGGATATACGCGTAATGGACCAGACAGCCATGACCATGTGCAAGGACAATGACCTGTCCATGGTGGTCTTCGGCATGGAGGGCGAGGGCAACGTGACCCGTGCCATCCGTGGCGAGGAACTGGGCACCCTGGTCACGCCCTAGCAACGGCTAGGATGTTTTTAGGCCGGGTCCCGCAGGCGGGACGAACAGGCAGACGGAACCACAACCGTGCAACTCGCAGTCAAGCCGGAGTGCACTAATTTTCTGAGGAGAGATCGTGATCGAAGAAACCTTGCTCGAAGCCGGGGACAAGATGGACAAGGCAGTCGAAGTAGCCAAGGAAGATTTCGCCTCGATCCGCACGGGCCGCGCCACTCCGGGCCTCTACAACAAAGTCATCGTTGAGTACTACGGCACGCCCACGCCGCTGCAGCAGCTTGCCTCCTTCGCCGTTCCGGACGCCCGGACCATTCTGGTCACGCCCTATGACAAAACTGCGCTGCGGGACATCGAGCGCGCCCTGAGCGATTCCGAAGTTGGCGCCAACCCCTCCAACGACGGCAACGTCATCCGCATCACCATTCCTGAACTGACACAGGAACGGCGCAAGGAATACGTCAAGATCGTCAAGGGCAAGGGTGAGGACGCCAAGGTGTCCATCCGCAACATCCGCCGTAAGGCCAAGGAGACTCTCGACAAGCTGGTCAAGGACGGCGAAGCTGGCGAAGACGAAGGAAGCCGCGGCGAGAAGGAACTCGATTCCATGACCAAGGCACACGTGGACAGCATCGACGAGCTGCTCAAGCGCAAGGAAGCCGAGCTGCTCGAGGTCTGATGAGTCAGGCACAGCAGGGCTCGGGGGCTCAGCCCCGGGTGCGTCGGATGCAGCGGCCCAACCCGACCCCCAAGGCGGGACGCAACCTTCCGGCCGCTATCGCCGTCGGGCTTGCCATGCTTTTTGCGGTACTCGGCGGGCTGCTGTTCCTGCCGCTTGGCTTTGTGGTGGTCACCACCACATTTGCCGCGATGGGAGCCTGGGAGATTTTCCGGGCCCTCGAAGTGTCGGGAACCAGGATCCCCATCGTCCCCGTGATGACCGGTACCGTGGCCATGCCCATCTCGGCCTATTTCGGCGGACTGGAAAGCCTGCTGTTCGCGATGCTGCTCAGCAGCGTGGCTGTTCTGCTCTGGCGATCCATTGAAAGTGCCGAAGGGTCCGCCCGAAGCATCTTCGGCGGTGTCTTCACGCTCGCCTGGGTACCCTTCCTGATCAGCTTTGCCGTACTTCCGCTGCATGCGACCGGCGGGGCCACTCCGGTGGGGCTGTATGACGACGGCGTGGTGCCGCAAGGTGCCTGGCAGATCGTTACGCTGCTGCTGCTGGTGGTCTCGAACGACACCTTCGGCTACCTTGTTGGTGCGTCCTTGGGGAAGCACCCGATGGCCCCGAAAATCAGCCCGAAGAAGTCCTGGGAAGGATTCGCGGGCTCTGTGGCGGGCGCCATGGTTATCGGGATCCTGGCCAGCATTTTCCTGCTGGGCAAACCCTGGTGGGTGGGTGTGGCCCTTGCCGTCGGTATGGTAGCGGCGGCTACGGCAGGGGACCTTGCCGAGTCGATGGTCAAACGCGAGCTGGGGATCAAGGACATGAGCAGCGTCCTGCCAGGACACGGCGGCATTATGGACAGGCTGGACTCGATCGTGTTCGCTTCCCCTGCCGCTTTCATCCTGTTCGCGGCCTTCGCGCAAACATGACGCGTCTTCGCACCCGTTGTATCCGGCACCCTAGAATGGTGCGGAGCAACCCAGGCTGGACCGCCTTGAAGGACAGAACGTGAGAGTGGACATGCAACGGCAGATACCCGCAACCTTCGACCGTGTAGAGCGGAATAAATACGGTTATAACGCCAAGCAGGTGGACGAGTTCCTGCAGCGCGCAAGGGTCTCGTTCGAAAACCCGCAGGCTGCAGCCTCCGTCATCAAAAGCTCCGACGTCCGTGCAGTTTCCTTTGACCCGGTCAAGGGAGGCTATGCCGCGGACGGCGTGGACGCTGCCCTGGACCGGCTGGAGGACGCTTTCGCACGCAGGGAACGTGATGAACTCATTGCCCAGAGGGGTGAGGAAGCCTGGCTCAGGGAAATCGGAAAGCTCTCCGGGCTCCTGAGGGGACGCCTGCACCGGCCAGATGGTGAGCGCTTCCGCCGGCCAACCAAGTCCCGGACGCGGAGCTACAACAGGATCGACGTCGACAATCTCTGCCATGACCTGATCGGTTACCTCGAGGAAGACCGGCCCCTCAGCGTTGACAATGTCCGCAAGGCCGTCTTTCGTCAGGCATCAGGTCCGGATGGCTACGAGGAATCCCAAGTGGATGCCTTCCTCGACCGCGTCGTGGAACTCATGGCGGCTATCGACTAACGCTCGGATGACTGGCCCTGCACAGCTTGGCGTTCGGCCGTTTGGCGTACCGTCTCGAGCGGGCGCTCCGGGGTGTGCAGGCGGGTCATAACGCGCGAGATGGTTGCTGGCACCCTGCTGCGGGTTGCCCGGGAGGCCAGGACCATGACGGCGAAAGCGGCCGGTACCGACCATGCTGCCGGCTGCGCCAGCCAGAAAGGTGTGGCCGCTGAGCCGAAGATAGCTCCGGCAACCATCGCACCGCCACACAGGACTGCTCCGGTCACCATGCCGGCTATGGCGCCTGCATCTGTCAGGCCACGCCACCAGATGCCCAGCAACAGAACCGGGCACAACGTGGAGGCCGTGAAGGCGAAGACCAGGCCAACACTGCCCGCCAGGGCCAGGGAATCCGTGGAGAACGCGAAAGCCAGAGGCACCGCCGCGGAGATCAGCGCCGCTACCCGGAACCCGCGGACGCTGCCGCCAAGGACATCCTGGCTGATGACACCAGCGAGCGACACCACCAGGCCGGATGTGGTGGACAAAAAGGCTGCGAACGCACCCGCCACCACCATAGCCGAGAGCAGATCACCTGCTGTGCCGCCTATTAACCTGCCGGGAAGCAGCAGCACCAGGGCATCCGCCTGGCCGCTTTGCGCCAGATCGGGAGCGAACATCCGTCCGGCCAGTCCATAGGCGGTGGGAAACAGGTAGAAGACGGACAGCAATCCAAGAACGATCAACGTTGTGCGGCGGGCTGACTGTCCGTCGGGGTTGGTGTAGAAGCGCACCAGCACGTGCGGCAACCCGAGGGTGCCGAAGAGCAGCGCCACCAGCAGGGACATGTTCTGATACAGCCCGGCTGACGGCAGCCCGGTGGGGTTGGTGACCGGCTCGGCGAGGGGAGTGGCGCCGGTTCCAGCCAGGACGAGAAGCATAAAAATTACCGGGACGGCCAAAGCCGTGAGCTTCAGCCAGTATTGGAAGGCCTGGACAAACGTGATGGACCGCATGCCCCCCGCCACCACCGTCAGACACACCACCACAACCACCGCCACCGAGCCCACCCAGGAGGGAAGCCCCGTGGTGATACGGATGGTCAGGGCGGCCCCATGGAGCTGCGGAACGATGTACAGCCAGCCGACCATGACAACAATGAGGCTCGTGACCCGCCGGACAGCCTTGGAGTCCAGCCGCGACTCGGTGAAATCAGGAATGGTGTACGCGCCCGAACGCCGAAGCGGTGCCGCCACAAAAAGGAGCAGCATGAGGTAGCCGGCGGTGTAGCCTACCGGAAACCACAGGGCATCTGTTCCCGACAGCAGAATGAGTCCGGCCACGCCCAGGAAGCTTGCCGCCGACAAGTACTCCCCACCGATCGCGGAAGCATTCCACCAGGGCGGCACCGTACGGGAGGCGACGTAGAAGTCGCCGGTGGTCCGGGAGATCCGCAGCCCGTAGAAGCCGATTGCCGCCGTCGCCAGCGTTACAGCAACGAAAGCCGCGATGCCCACCACCGGGTTCATCGACTCATCCCTTATCCTCCGTAAGGTCCCGGTACCGGGATTCGTTCCGCGCAGCGCTCCGGATGTAGAGCCAGGCGCTTATCCCCATCACCGGGTAGATCCCGGCCCCCAGCAAGAACCAGTCAAAGGGGATCCCGGCGATCCTCAGGGCGGCGAGCCCCGGGACCAGACCCAGGAGCACAGGGAAAGCAACGAGGATCAGCAGGAAGCCCGCGGCCACCACGATTCCCAACCGCAACTGCGATCGGATCAGTGACCTCACAAAAACCTGGCCCACCTCTGATTCCTGGGCCGCCTCGCGGCTGTCTGCGGCCGGCCTGGCCGGCGAGCGGGGTGCTGTAACGCGTACGCGGGTCATGTCTGTGGCCGGATCCTTGTGGTCTCCAGCTTTTCCCTGACAGAAGGCAGGTGCCGGCGGCTGATGGAAAGCTCGGCACCGACCACCGTGACGCTGGGCCGCGCAGCCGCCAGCTTCATATGCGTGACATGCTTCAGCGAAACCAAGTAGGAGCGGTGGGTGCGGATAAACCCGGCCTGGGCCCACTGTTGCTCCAGATCGGCAAGGGGGACCCTGATGAGGTAGCTCGCCTCGGCAGTGTGGAGCCGTGCATAATCACCCTGCGCCTGTACGTAGGTAACGTCGTCGCGCCGGATCATCTTTGTGGTGCCGCCCAGATCCACGGTGATCAGCTCCGGGGGCTCCGCGCCGTCCTTGAGCAGCTCACAGATGCGTCCCACGGAACGGGCCAGACGTTCGGCCCTGACGGGCTTGAGCAGATAGTCGACGGCGGCAAGTTCGAACGCTTCCAATGCACAGTCCTCATCGGCAGTGACAAACACGACGGCGGGGGGACGGGAGCTTCGGGAAATCACACGGGCGATGTCCAGGCCGGACACGGCAGGCATGTGGATGTCGAGGAAAACGGCGTCAACATTTTCCGCCTCGAGCGCCCGCAAAGCGGCGGCACCTGAGGAAGCACGATGGATCTGGCCGATTCGGTCGTCCTTGCCCAGTAAAAAGGCAAGCTCCTCCACGGCCGGCAGCTCGTCGTCGGCGACGAGAACGTTAATCATGGTTCTAGGGTAGTGGGCGCCGGTGGCCCCAGCGACAGTGCAACAGGAACGGTGGAAATGGGCAGGCTGGCGGCAGGTTCGGGAACGGAGTTCAGGCGTCGTGGTGGGGTTGTGATTTTGGAATCCGCATGGTGATCAGGGTTCCTTCTCCAGGAGCAGTCTCGATTACCAGGCCGTTGTCCTCACCGTAGACCTGGCGAAGCCGCGCATCGACGTTGCGCAGCCCCACATGGTCGCCGTCGGTGTGGCCCGAAAGCATTGACCGCAGCTCGTCCGGATCCATCCCGACGCCGTCGTCCTCAATTGTCACTTCGGCGAAAGCGCCGGAGTCATGGGCAGTCAGCGATATGTGGCCGGGCCCTTCCTTGGCTTCAAGACCGTGCCGGACGGCGTTCTCAACGAGCGGCTGCAGGCTCAGGAACGGAATCACCGTGCTCAGCACTTCCGGGGCGATCTGCAGGCTTACCTGGACCCGGTCGCCGAACCTGGCCCGTTCCAGGAGCAGATATCGGTCAATGCACCGCAGCTCTTCCGCGAGGGTGGTGAAATCCCCGTGGCGGCGGAAGGAATACCGGGTGAAGTCCGCAAACTCCACCACCAACTCCCTGGCCCGGACGGGGTCGGTGTTGATGAAGGAGGCGATGGCGTTGAGGGAGTTGTAGATGAAGTGGGGGCTGATCTGGGCACGAAGGGCCCGCACTTCGGCTTCCATGAGGAGGGTGCGGGAGGCATCCAGCTCTGCCAGTTCCACCTGCGTGGCCACCCATTCCGCCACCTCGCCGGTTGCCCGGACAAGACCTGACCCGGCGGAGGGAGCGAACGCAGCAACCGCTCCCACCACCCTGCCGCCGGCCTTGATGGGCGCTATGACGGCGGCAAGCTCTGTTGCATCGATGTCCTTGTTTTTGACCCCGCTCCGGCCGTTCCTGGTGGCTCCCGCCTGAACTGCCGCCTCCACAGTCAGGAGTTCTCCAGCCGGGACGACGGCGGTGCGCCCGCCGGACAGGACCTCAGCGGCCCGGGCCATCAGGTGGGGCTTCAGTTCCTCGGCTCCGCCATCCCAGGCCAGAACTCCTGACGTGTCGGTGATGGCCAGCGCCTCACAGCCCAGCAGGCTCCGCAGCTGACGGCTTGCCTTGGCCGCTCCGGATGGGGTGAGCCCGGTCCTCAGATGCTGTCCGGCGCGGGAGGCCGCGTGGAGTGTTTTGTAGGTTGCCCGTTCAGCATCGCTGCCCAACTCGCGGAAGGAGCGCAACACCTTCAGGCCAACGCCCACGACGACGGCGATGGCCAGGGCGATCACGGCAACTGCGGCGGCGGTATAGAGGGGAGAGTCCGGCATGGTGCCAGCGTAGCCGCCGTTTGTCGCAGCATCGCAACCGTTGGGCGACGGATGCGGTACTGGCTCTGGAAGGCCGGCATGGTCACGGGTCACAGTGATTGCAGTCACATTGGCCGGGGGACTCTGGAACCGGTGTGGATGAGCAAGTCTCAACGAGGAGGAATGATGGGTAACGACGCCCAAACCACGGATACAGCGGAGTCCGTGGACTTCAAGGAAGTCCAGTCGACGGAGCGGTTCCAGGAACTGCGCAAACGTCACCGCAGCTTTGTCTTCCCCATGGCCATTGCGTTTCTGCTGTGGTATTTCGCCTACGTTCTGCTGGCCGACTACGCAGTGGGCTTTATGTCCACGAAGGTCTGGGGCAACATCAACATCGGCCTTATCCTGGGCCTGCTGCAGTTCGTGTCCACCTTTGCCATAACGGGCTGGTACGTCAGTTACTCCAACCGGAAGCTGGATCCGATTGCCGCGGAAATCCGCCAGGGAATTGAAGGCCACGAATTCGATAAGGCAGGCAACCCTGTGAGCGGAGCAGTGAAATGATCGGAATTCCGTCTGCGGTGAATGTCGCCGCCCTCAAGGACACCACCCTGCTGAACATGGCGATCTTCGGCCTGTTCGTAGCGGTCACCATGGTCATTGTTTTCCGGGCCAGCCGCAACAACAAGACGGCCGCGGACTACTATGCTGCCGGGCGTTCGTTCAGCGGATCCCAGAACGGCACAGCCATTGCCGGCGACTACTTGTCCGCCGCTTCCTTCCTTGGCATTACCGGGGCCATCGCCATCAATGGCTACGACGGCTTCATGTACTCCATCGGCTTCCTCGTTGCCTGGCTCGTGGCGCTGCTGCTCGTGGCCGAACTGCTTCGCAACACCGGCAAGTTCACCATGGCCGACGTCCTGTCCTTCCGGCTCAAGCAACGTCCGGTCCGCATCGCAGCGGCCATTTCCACCCTCGCTGTTTGCTTCTTCTACCTGCTCGCGCAGATGGCAGGAGCCGGAAGTCTGATTTCCCTCCTGCTGGGCATCAGCGATTGGGGCGGCCAGGCTCTTGTGATCATCGTTGTCGGCGCCCTCATGATCATGTACGTCCTGATGGGCGGCATGAAGGGCACCACCTGGGTCCAGATCATCAAGGCGATCCTGCTGATCGCCGGGGCCGGCGTCATGACCTTGTGGGTTCTGTCCATTTACGGCTTCAACCTCTCCAACCTGCTTGGTGCTGCCGTGGAGACCGCCAACAACCCCAATGTGTTGAACCCGGGCCTTCAGTACGGCAAGTCGGAGACCTCCAAGCTCGACTTCATGTCCCTCGGACTTGCCCTTGTGCTGGGCACGGCTGCGCTTCCCCACGTCCTCATGCGCTTTTACACCGTCCCCACGGCCAAAGAGGCCCGCAAATCAGTGGTCTGGTCCATCTGGCTCATTGGCCTTTTCTACCTGTTCACCCTGGTCCTGGGCTATGGCGCGGCCGCCCTCGTCGGGGCAGAAACCATCAAGTCCGCACCTGGCGGCGTCAACTCCGCGGCTCCGTTGTTGGCCTTCCACCTTGGCGGTCCGCTGCTGCTGGGCTTCATCTCCGCAGTAGCGTTCGCCACCATCCTCGCGGTGGTTGCCGGCCTGACCATCACTGCGGCGGCTTCGTTCGCCCATGACATCTACGCGAGCGTCATCTCCAAGGGCAAAGCCGACGCCGACACCGAGGTGAAGGTTGCCAGGCGCACCGTAGTGGTCATCGGGGTGATGGCAATCGTGGGCGGCATCTTCGCCAACGGCCAGAACGTGGCGTTCCTTGTAGCGCTCGCCTTCGCAGTGGCCGCCTCCGCAAACCTGCCCACCATCATTTACTCCCTGTTCTGGCGCAAGTTCACCACTCAGGGTGCCGTGTGGAGCATGTATGGCGGGCTCGGCTCGGCAATCGTCCTGATCATTTTTTCGCCGGTGGTTTCCGGCGGAGCGACCTCGATGATCAAGGACGCGAACTTTGCGATCTTCCCCTTAAGTAACCCCGGCATTGTTTCCATCCCGCTGGCCTTCTTCCTGGGCTGGCTTGGAACAGTTCTCGACAAGCAGCGGGAAGACACCGCAAAGCAGGCCGAAATGGAGGTCCGCTCCCTGACGGGGGTCGGCGCAGAGAAGGCGACCAACCACTAGCCCCCAGCTGCTGACGACCCGAAGCGACAGGAGCTCCCGTGCACATTGGCGGGAGCTCCTGCCGTTTCTTTAGCCTCTTGACTCTGGTCTTAGCCGGTGGCTGGCCTCATTCCACGGGCCCTATCCAGACATCGGTCAATTTGAGCTCGTTCTTTCCCTCCAGAAAGTACTCAAACTCGAGGTCCTGATCATCGCAGGCCAGCACACCCCAGACTTCGGCATACTTTGTTCCGTCCACTTTGTACGAATCCACGAAGTCATACGAAGGCTCGCACGAAGCGCCCAGTTGAAGCTCCTGATGGCTGGCGATGAAGTCCTCCTTGGAGACTTCCTGCTGGAATGAGGAATCAAGGTAGTTGTCATAGGCGTTATCGGTCTCACCGGAAACCATCAGCCTCGTAAAATCGTCGGCCACGTTTTTGGCCTGGTCACTGGTTGCGCCCAGAACGTTGACCAGCAGCACCACCCCCGCTGCTACCAGAAGCACAACGCCTCCCACACTCCCCAGCACAATCCACAGCGCCTTTTTGCTGCTGGCCGGGGGTGGCGGCCACTGGGTTTGGGACTGCGGGTAATAGGGCTGCCCTGGGAATTGGGGTTGCGGCCAGTCCTGTTGGGAGTATGGAGGCTGCGGGGATGGTTGTTGCCAGCCGTGCTGGGCGTATGGGGTTTGTCCCGAGGATCCGGGGACGGGCGCTTGCTGCCAACCCTGACGCCCGCCCTGTTCCGGATGCGGTTCAGGGGGAGACTGTCCCGGATCCTGCTTCGGCGATTGGCGGGCATACGGGCCGGGCTGTTCAGAGTCCGGGGGATTGCTCAAGAGGGTGCCTTTCCGGCAGCCTTTTGCGCCACTGCCTGGTGTTCAAGGAGCCGGGGGCGGTCCATGGGTGCGATGAAAATCAGCCTATATCCCGGGCACCCGCACACGCGGCTGTTTCAAGCGGCAGTGCCCGCGTCTTTGTAACTTTCGACTCTGCGATACAGCTAAGCGGATTCCGCCGAATTCCGTTCGAGCAGGGGCTGGATCCGGAAAGGAATCAGCTCGCCCATTGCCAAGGCGGTGTCGGTCCGGTCCACCCCCTCGCAGGACAGGATCTTGCCGTTGATCCTGAACAGGTCCTCGGCGTCAACCGCTACAACCCGAAGGAACAGGTCGGCCGAACCCGTGAGCCCATACCCTTCAAGGATTTCTGGGATCGCGGACAAGTCAACCGCAAGCTGTTTCAGCTTCTGCTGCTGCACGTGGACGGAGATAAAGGCCATCAACGGATAACCAAGCGATACAGGATTGATGCGCCGTTCGAAGGAGAGGAAGACGTGCTTTTTCTCCAGTTGAGCCATGCGGGCCTGCACGGTGTTCCGGGAGAGGCCAAGTTTTTGCGCGAGCGCCACTACAGTCCGCCGTGGATCGCGTGCCAAGGCAGAAAGCAGGCGGGCATCAGTGCCATCCAAAGCTTGCATAATGCGCAACGTTAGCACGGTGCCAGCGCTCCAGACAGTGCACAATGCTCAGTTCAAATTGAAGTGGTTGTACCCCATGAACATTGTGAGTATGGTCACAATTATCCGGGGCAACGGGGCCCGGCGGGCTGGCGCGCACGGGGATCACGAGTTCCTGGACCGCCGGTCACACGACGTCAGAAGGTTGCGTGCAACTATGAACGCAGACGATTTGAGCCAGGGCGGCACCACCGCAGCTGGCCTGGACAACTGGGCAAACCATCACTATCGGACCGGTGGGAACCTGGTCCAGCTGATAACCCCCGGCGGTGAACGCGTCAGCCATCCTGAATACGATGTCTGGGTAAAGGACGTCACCGACGAACAGCTTGCCTCGCTCTACGAGGACATGGTTGTCATCCGCCGCATCGACACCGAGGCCACAGCATTGCAGAGGCAAGGTGAATTGGCCCTGTGGCCGCCGCTTGCCGGGCAGGAAGCCTCCCAGATCGGCTCGGCCAGGGCACTTCGCGACGACGATTTCGTCTTCTCCAGCTATCGGGAAAATGGAGTGGCATACTGCCGGGGAGTGGACCTGACCGATATCGTCCGAGTGTGGCGAGGCAACGCCTCCTCAGGCTGGGATCCCTACTCCATCAACATGGCCACACCCCAGATCATCATCGGTGCACAAACACTCCATGCCACGGGTTATGCCCTGGGGATCCAGCACGACGGCGCGGACAGCGTTGCAATCGCCTACTTCGGGGACGGTGCAACGAGTGAGGGCGACGTCAACGAAGCCATGGTCTTCGCTGCCAGCTTCACGGCACCTGTCATTTTCTTCTGCCAGAACAACCACTGGGCCATTTCCGAGCCGGTGGGCCTGCAGTCCCACATTCAACTCGCTGACCGTGCAACAGGGTTTGGAATTCCCTCCGTCCGAGTGGATGGAAATGATGTGCTCGCCGTGATGGCTGCAACCCGGGAAGCACTTGAAAGAGCACGGCACGGCGGAGGGCCCTCGTTCATTGAGGCAGTTACCTACCGAATGGGCCCCCACACCACAGCCGACGATCCCACCCGCTACCGTGACGCCAACGAACTTGAGGATTGGGCCGCGAAGGATCCGATGGCCCGCGTCAGGTCACTTCTGGAACGAAGGGAATCCTGGAGCGAAGAGCTGGAAGCCCGCGTCGCGGCCAAGGCTGATGCCGTGGCCCAGGAGATGCGCAGTGGCTGCGTCAATATGCCCGACCCCCAGCCACTCGACGTGTTCAAGCATGTTTACAGCACGCCGCATTCCTGGCTGGAACGCCAACAGGACCACTATTCCCGTTACCTGGCCTCGTTCGGAGACCCCGCACAGGCCGCTTCTGAAGAAGGTGCACGCTGATGACCCAGATGACCTTTGCCCGTGCCATCAACTCCGGCCTGCGCAAATCCCTGGAAAACGACCCCAAAGTAATTCTGATGGGGGAGGACATCGGTATGTTGGGCGGCGTGTTCCGCATTACCGACGGCCTTCAGAAGGACTTCGGCAAGCACCGCGTTGTTGACACGCCGCTGGCCGAGTCCGGGATCATGGGGACCGCCGTCGGGCTTGCCTACCGCGGGTACCGGCCTGTGGTGGAAATCCAGTTTGACGGCTTCGTGTATCCGGCGTTCGACCAGATCGTCTGCCAGGTGGCCAAACTGCACTACCGCACGCAGGGGGCGGTAAAGATGCCCATCACCATCCGCGTTCCTTTCGGCGGCGGCATCGGTTCCCCGGAGCACCATTCCGAATCGCCAGAAGCCTACTTCACCCATACCTCCGGACTGCGGGTAGTGAGTGTCTCCAACCCGCAGGATGCCTACATCATGATCCAGCAGGCCATCGCCTCCAATGATCCGGTGGTCTACTTTGAGCCGAAACGCCGGTATCACGACAAAGGCGAAGTGGATGAGTCCGTGGATCCGGCCTCCGCGCTTTCCATGGAGAAGGCGAGCGTTGTCGCCGAAGGCAAGGACGTCACCCTTGTGGCCTACGGACCCCTGGTGAAAACCGCCCGCGATGCCGCACTTGCAGCTGCCGACGACGGGATTTCCGTGGAAGTCATCGACCTGCGCTCGCTGTCGCCCGTGGACTTCTCCACTGTGGAAGCCTCTGTGCGGAAGACAGGCAGGCTGGTGGTGACCCACGAAGCCGGACAATTCGGCGGTATCGGCGGAGAAATTGCGGCCAGCATCACTGAGCGCTGCTTCTACCACCTCGAAGCCGCCCCTGTACGCGTCACCGGATTCGACATCCCCTACCCCTATTCCAAACTCGAAATGCATCATCTTCCAGACCTGGACCGAATCCTTGACGGCGTGGACCGTGCGCTGGGCCGTCCGAATTCACTCAGCGGGCTGGAAGGATGACGGCCGCCATGATCAAGGAATTCAGGCTGCCCGATCTCGGTGAAGGTTTGACGGAATCGGAAATCCTCAGCTGGAAAGTGAACGTGGGCGATACCGTAACGCTCAACCAGGTCATCGCCGAGGTGGAAACGGCCAAGGCCGTCGTCGAACTTCCCTCACCGTTCGCCGGCGTGGTTACCGCGCTGCATGAGCAGCCGGGGACCGTCGTGGAAGTCGGCAAGCCGATCGTTTCCTTTGAAATCGCGAACGACGTCGGCGGCACGCCGGCACCCGTTGATTCAGGCAGTTCAGCGTCTGGTGAATCCGGCCAACCAAGTGAGTCTGCCCAGCCGGCTCCGGCTAAACGGGAGCCGAACCTGGTGGGGTACGGCGCCGTCGTCGAAAGTTCCGGACGCCCTGTTCGGCGGGTGCGGGGCCATCTTGCCGCCGTAAAGGACGCGGCTCCTTTCGTGGACTCGCCGATGCCGCCTGCACAGCGACCGGCTGCCCACGAGCCAGCTCCAGCTGAACCCGCACCGCACATTCGACCCGCCGCGGCTGCTGAAAGCACAACAGAGCGGCCACGCTCCACTCCACCTGTACGGAAACTGGCGAAGGATCTGGGCGTGGAGCTGGAATCGGTCACCGGGACAGGCCCGGGAGGGCTGATCACCAGAGACGACGTCCGGAACTTCGTGGGCGGCGGAGACCTGCCCGCTGCTGCCCATGCTTTGTCCGCGGCGTCCTACGCCAGGGAAAGCGCCGCTGAGCAGGGCGGCGAACGGGAGCTACGCACCCCCATCAAGGGGGTCCGGAAATTCACTGCCGCCGCCATGGTTTCAAGTGCCTTCACCGCGCCGCATGCCACGGAATTCCTCACGGTGGACGTCACTCCCTCCATGGAGCTGCTCTCCAGGCTCAAGGAAAGCCGTGCCTTTGCCGGCTACAAGCTCACTCCACTGACCCTTGTGGCCAAGGCACTCCTGATCGCCCTGAAACGGAATCCGTCCCTGAACACCCACTGGGATGAGGATGGCCAGGAGATCGTTCAATTCAACTACGTCAACCTTGGCATAGCCGCTGCAACCCCCCGCGGCCTGACCGTGCCCAATATCAAGGACGCGCATTCACTGACCCTGGCCGAGCTGTCAGCAGCCCTGACGGAGCTGACGGATATGGCCCGGGAAGGAAAGACCAGCCCCTCGGACCTCTCCGGTGGAACCATCTCCATTACCAACATTGGAGTGTTCGGCATCGACGCCGGAACTCCGATCCTGAACCCGGGCGAAGCGGCCATTCTTGCCATGGGGGCAGTGCGAAGGATGCCTTGGGAATATCAGGGCGAGGTGGCACTTCGCCAGGTGATGACCTTAAGCCTGTCGTTTGATCACCGGCTCGTGGACGGGGAACAGGGCTCCAGGTTCCTGGCCGACGTCGGGTCCATCCTGTCGGACCCCGGCATAGTGCTCGCTATGGTCTAGGTGCCTCCTGCCCGGAGGATCCGGTTAGCTCAACTTCCGGATCCGGGGCAGGCGGCACCATCAAGGCGGCCATAGCCATGCTTTCCAGGAGAGGCCGGGCGGACGCGGCAGCCATCCGGCGGCCATGGTGGCGCACTGAGTGTGGTGTGGAGTTGATAAGCCCGAACGTGGCGTGGGCGCGCATCCGAAGGTCGCTGGCTTCGGCGCCTGCATGGAGCCGCAGGAGGACATCCACCCACAATTCGACATAGCTGCGCTGCAGGGTGCGTACATTTGCCTGGTCGGATTCCGCCAGGTTGCTGAAATCCCGGTCCTGGACCCGAATGACGTCCGGGTTGCTGAGGGCAAAATCCACCTGGAATGCCACCAGTCCCGCGAGGGCACCGTGGGGGTCGGGGGCATCCGCAACAACCCGCCGGCCGCCTTTCAGCAGGTCCTCGCTGACCGTCAGCAACAGCGCTCCCAAGACAGCCTGTTTGCCCGAGAAGTGACGGTAGACGGCAGGCCCGCTGACACCGGCAGCAGCCCCCAGGTCCTCAAGCGAAACACTATTGAAGCCGTCCCTGGCAAACAAGGCGGCGGCCGCTGACAAAAGAGCCTTACGGCGGCTCTCCTTGGCCTGGCTGCGCTGGGTCCCCGTACCGGCCTTGCCGGCTGACCGCTGTGCGGCCGCCAATGAGTTGGAGCCGGTCATGGGGCTGCGCTGGGCCATCGGGCTGAATACCTCCTGAATCATGCGATGTTCCCACCTCGCCAACCTTCAACGTGTTGGACATCACAGTTAATAGAGACTAACCTAAATTTGAGTTACGCGGTACTAACCGAAATAGCCAGGATGCCCTTAGGCCATCCGGGAACGGAAGCAGTCGATGGAGACACTCGCCAGCCAGGTGGACGCAGCAAGCGCCGCCTTCTCGGCCAATCGGGAGGCTCAGCTTGCCTTGGCCCGTGAACTCAGGAAACGGTTGGCCGTTGCAGCGCTTGGTGGCCCGGAGAAATCCCGCCAACGCCATGTTTCACGGGGAAAGCTGTTGCCGCGGGAGCGCATCGATCAACTGCTGGATAACGGCAGCCCATTTCTTGAAATCGCCCCGTTGGCAGCCAACGGAATGTATCAGGACGATTCCCCCGGGGCCGGCGTCATTGCCGGCATCGGGCTGGTCCACGGCCGGCACGTCCTGGTGATTTCCAATGACGCCACGGTCAAGGGCGGAACCTACTATCCGATGACAGTGAAAAAGCACCTCCGCGCCCAGGAGATTGCCTTGGAAAACCGGTTGCCCTGCATCTACCTCGTGGACTCGGGCGGAGCCTTCCTCCCCAAGCAGGATGAGGTGTTCCCGGACAAGGAACACTTTGGCCGGATCTTCTTCAATCAGGCCAGGATGTCTGCAGCCGGTATCCCGCAAATCGCTTCGGTGATGGGTTCCTGCACGGCAGGCGGCGCCTATGTTCCTGCCATGAGCGATGAAACGGTGATCGTCCGCAACCAGGGCACCATCTTCCTGGGCGGTCCGCCGCTGGTGAAGGCTGCCATCGGTGAAATCGTCACGGCAGAGGAACTGGGCGGGGGAGACATCCACTCGAAAATCTCGGGGGTCACCGACCACCTGGCTGAGAATGACGAGCACGCGCTGCAGATTGTCCGCGACATCGTTGCCACCCTGCCGCCTCCTGCCGATCCCGCGTGGGAGGTGCTGGCCGCCGTCGAACCCGTGGAGGATTCGGAAGAGATCTACGGTGCTGTGCCCACAGATGTGAACGCCCAGTACGACGTACGCGAGGTAATTGCCCGGCTGGTGGACGGCAGCCGTTTCCACGAGTTCAAGAAAAACTACGGCGCCACCCTGGTGACCGGGTTCGCCCGCCTTCACGGGCATCCGGTGGGAATCGTGGCCAACAACGGTGTGCTGTTCAGCGAATCCTCGCTCAAGGGGGCGCATTTCATCGAACTGTGTGATCAGCGGGGCATTCCACTGATCTTCCTGCAGAACATCTCCGGCTTTATGGTCGGCAAGGATTCCGAACAGGGCGGCATCGCAAAGAACGGCGCAAAGATGGTCACCGCCGTCGCCACCGCCCGGGTACCTAAACTGACAGTCGTCATTGGCGGTTCCTTCGGAGCCGGCAATTACTCAATGTGCGGCCGTGCGTATTCGCCCCGGTTCCTGTGGATGTGGCCGGCCAGCCGCATCTCTGTCATGGGCGGCAACCAGGCCTCCAGCGTCCTGGCCACCGTCAAGCGTGAGCAGTACGAGGGGCTGGGCGAGGAATGGTCCGCCGAGGACGAGGAAGCCTTCAAGGCTCCTATCCGGCAGCAGTATGAGGACCAGGGGAGCCCCTACTATTCCACCGCCCGGCTGTGGGACGACGGCGTCATTGACCCCGCCGATACCCGTACCGTTCTGGGGCTGGCGCTCGACGTCGTCTCCCGCACCCCGCTGCCGGAGACCTCCTTCGGCCTCTTCCGGATGTGAGCCATGACCACCATTGATGACCGAACGCGAGCCAACGACCACAGCGAAGGCCTGTTCGGTAAGGATGCCCTGTTCCCGACAGTCCTCGTGGCAAACCGCGGCGAGATCGCCTGCAGGGTAATCCGCACGCTCCGCAGCATGGGCATCCGCTCCGTTGCCGTGTACAGCGATGCCGACGCCGGCGCCCGGCACGTGCGCGAAGCCGACACCGCCGTCCGGATCGGCCCCGCCGCTGCCTCGGAGAGTTACTTGAAGATCGATGCCATTGTCCGGGCCTGCCGGGAAACAGGCGCCCGGGCAGTGCATCCCGGCTACGGGTTCCTGAGTGAGAACGCCGACTTTGCCCGCGCCCTGGAGGCCGAGGGCATCACGTTCATCGGTCCCGGCATCGAGTCACTGAACATCATGGGCGACAAGATCCGCTCGAAGAACCATGTGGCCGGCTACGGTGTCCCGGTGGTCCCCGGTATTGCCCAACCCGGACTCACCAACCAGGACCTGATCGAAGCCGCTGCAGGTGTGGGCTTCCCGCTGCTGATCAAGCCCTCGGCAGGGGGCGGCGGCAAGGGGATGCACACAGTGGAGCGCCCGGACGAACTCGCCGCTACCCTGGCTACGGCCCGGCGGGTGGCTGCCAGCGCTTTCGGCGACGACACCCTCTTCCTGGAGCGGCTGGTGCTGAACCCGCGGCACATCGAAGTCCAGGTGCTCGCTGACAACCATGGCAACGTGATCCACCTTGGTGAACGCGAATGCTCGCTCCAGCGCCGGCACCAGAAAGTCATCGAGGAAGCGCCGTCGCCGCTGTTGGAATCACTCGGCGCCGGCGCCATGGTTCGGGCCCGGATCGGGGAGGCGGCGTGCCAGGCTGCCCGCAGCGTCAACTACAGCGGGGCAGGCACGGTTGAATTCCTGGTTTCCGATGACGCTCCTGACGAGTTCTTCTTTATGGAAATGAACACGAGGCTCCAGGTGGAACATCCTGTCACCGAGATGGTCACGGGTATCGACCTGGTGGAATGGCAGTTGCGGATCGCCGCCGGTGAGGTGCTAACCGTGGCGCAGGACGACGTCGTCCTCAACGGGCACGCCGTCGAAGCGCGCGTCTACGCGGAGGACCCGCAACGGAACTTTCTGCCGTCCACCGGGACGGTGCTCCTGCTGGATGAGCTTCCGTCGGCGGCACCAATTCAGGGGAGCGGCCAGAAGCTTCGGGTGGATTCCGCGCTGATCGAGGGGCTGGAGATTGGCTCAAATTACGACCCCATGATCTCCAAGGTCATCGCGTGGGGGACCGACCGGAAAGCAGCGCTGGACGCCTTGGATGCGGCCTTGTCCGGGTATACCGCCCTGGGTGTGGCGACCAACGTTGAGTATCTGCGACTGCTGATCAATGACCACGACGTCCGGGCCGGACGCCTCGACACCACCCTGATCGAACGGAAAATGCCGGACCTCACCTTCCGCCAGATCGGGGACACCGAACTCATCGCCGCAGCACTCTACGTGCAGGCTCTGGAGCGGGGGAGCCGGGGCAGCTCAATTTCGGAGGGCGGAGTCCCAGACCTGATTTCGGACGGCACGGCCCGGGAACGAACCGCTTCTGCAAGGAAGGCGGGCAGCCCCTGGAACACCCGCAGCGGCTGGCGGCTGGGCGGGCATGCTCCGTGGGTTGTCAGCCTGGGACGGGGAGCAGGGGAGGTAGTCACTTTCCGCCTCGGTTCTACAAGCGGAGGTTCCGTGACGGTCCGGGCAGGGAACGGCTCCGAACACGAGGCATCCCTGGACGGCGTCGCTGATGGGAAGCTCGCGATAACCCTCGACGGCGAGAGCAGGCAGTACTCCGTGGCCAAGTCGCCGAGCGGGGACCTGTTCCTGGGACACGACGGTTGGTCTTGCCGGCTCGAAATCCTTACGAGGGAATCCCGGCTGGCCAGGGTCCTGGCTGCGATCCAGCGGGTGGACGGCGTTGCCGATCCCGAAATCCGCTCGCCGATGCCCGGGACAGTGGTCTCGGTCTCTGTCCAGGACGGGGAAGCCGTAGCCGCCGGACAGGTCCTGCTGGCTGTTGAGGCCATGAAAATGGAACACCAGCTGACCGCCAGCACCGCGGGGACAGTGCATATCGGCGTCAGCCCTGGCGATCTCGTGAAAGCGGAGCAGGTCCTGGCCACCATCCATCCTCCGGTCGCTGAAGTCGCCGGAGAGGTATCGGACACCGAATCAACCACACAAGCTGCCATCGCCATGGGCGCCGCAGATACAGAGCAGAGTTAGGACAAGGAAGTCACATCATGGCTGATTTTGAACTCAGTGAGGAATACCAGGACCTCAGCGACACTGTCCGGGAATTTGCGGACGAAGTGGTTGCCCCGGTCTCGGCCAAACACGATGAAGAGCACAGCTTCCCGTACGAAGTGGTGTCCCAAATGGCCGACATGGGACTCTTCGGCCTGCCGTTCCCGGAGGAATACGGTGGCATGGGCGGAGACTATTTTGCCCTTGCCATCGCCCTCGAACAGCTGGGCCGGGTAGATCAGTCCGTGGCCATCACCCTCGAAGCAGGAGTTTCACTCGGCGCAATGCCTGTCTACAGGTTCGGCACCGATGCCCAGAAGAAGGAATGGCTCCCTGCGCTGGCTTCCGGTACGGCGCTCGCAGGATTCGGCCTCACGGAGCCTGAAGCAGGCTCGGATGCCGGCGGAACCAAGACCACCGCCAGGCTGGAGGGCGGCGAATGGATCATCAACGGGAACAAGGAATTCATCACCAACTCCGGCACGGACATCACCCGGCTGGTCACCGTCACCGCCGTCACGGGTAGGCACGAGCGCAAGGACGGGAGCATCAAGAAGGAAATCTCCACCATCCTGGTGCCCACCAGTACGCCCGGATTCAAGGCCGAGAAAGCGTACAACAAGGTGGGCTGGAACGCCTCCGACACTCACCCTTTAACGCTTAAGGACGTCCACGTTCCGGAAGAAAACCTCCTCGGAGAACAGGGCCGGGGCTACGCGAACTTCCTGTCCATTCTCGACGAAGGCCGGATCGCCATCGCCGCCCTCGCCACCGGAGCGGCCCAAGGCTGTGTGGACCTCTCCGTCAAATACGCGAAGGAACGCAGTGCCTTTGGACACCACATTGGCAAGTACCAGGCCATCGCCTTCAAGATCGCCCGCATGCAGGCACGGGCGCACACTGCCCGGTTGGCCTACTACGATGCTGCGGCGAGGATGCTGGCGGGGAAGCCGTTCAAGACCGAAGCCGCCATCGCTAAGATGGTCGCAGGCGAGGCAGCCATGGACAACGCGCGGGATGCCACCCAGGTGTTCGGCGGCTATGGCTTCATCAACGAATTCACCGTGGCACGCCACTACCGCGACTCCAAGATCCTGGAAGTCGGGGAGGGCACCACGGAGGTTCAGCTGATGCTCATCGCCCGCGAACTGGGATTGAAGCCGGCCTGAGAGGATCAACGATGATTGACAAGGTTGTTGCCAGTGCAGAGGAGGCCGTAGCCGATATCCCCGACGGCGCCTCCCTCGCCGTCGGAGGTTTCGGCTTGTGCGGTATCCCGGTGGCGTTGATCGATGCCCTCCACCAACGCGGCACCCGGGACCTGGAAACGGTCAGCAACAACTGCGGGGTTGACGACTGGGGCCTCGGCATTCTCCTGAAGGACGGCAGGATCCGGCGGACCGTCAGCTCCTACGTCGGCGAGAACAAGGAATTTGCCCGCCAGTACCTCTCAGGCGAACTGGAGGTGGTCCTCACCCCGCAGGGCACCCTGGCGGAAAAGCTCCGTGCGGGCGGTGCTGGGATTCCCGCCTTCTTCACGAGCGCGGGCGTCGGTACTCAGGTGTCCGAAGGCGGGCTGCCGCAGAAGTACGATGCCGATGGAAGCATAGCCATCGCGTCTCAACCGAAGGAAGTGCGCACCTTCAATGGTGCCGACTATGTCCTGGAGGAGTCCCTCACTCCCGACTTTGGGCTGGTGCACGCCTGGAAGGGGGACCGGCATGGAAATCTCATGTACCACGCAACGGCGATGAACTTCAATCCGCTGTGTGCCATGGCCGGGAGGATCACCATCGCCGAGGTTGAGGAACTCGTGGAACCGGGCGAATTGAATCCCGAAAACATCCACACCCCGGGCATCTTCGTCCAGCGGGTGGTGCTGGCTCCCGCCGTCGAGAAGCGGATCGAAAAGAAGACCGTCTCAGCAGCGTCGGCGTCTTCCACTTCAAACCAGGCAGGAGCATAGCCATGGATCCGAACAGCTCCCAGGCGCCACGTCCGGAAGGTGTCCGGCCCGAATACCGCCGGGCTGCTGCCTCCAGCCCCGACGGCAAGGGCTGGACGCGCTACGAAATGGCCGCAAGGGTGGCAAAGGAACTCCGCAACGGGCAGTACGTGAACCTCGGCATCGGAATGCCCACCCTGATTCCCAACTACATTCCTGCCGGAATGGAGGTTGTCCTCCATTCGGAAAACGGAATCCTCGGCGTGGGGCCCTATCCGGCCGAGGACGAGGTGGACCCGGACCTCATCAACGCCGGCAAGGAAACAGTCACCGTAAATCCGGGCGCCGCATTCTTTGATTCGGCCACCTCGTTCGGAATGATCCGGGGAGGGCACGTGGACGTTGCCGTGCTCGGCGCGATGGAGGTGGCCGCCAACGGCGACCTGGCGAACTGGATGATCCCCGGCAAGATGGTCAAAGGCATGGGCGGGGCAATGGACCTGGTGTTTGGCGCCAAAAGACTGATCGTGATGATGGAGCATGTGGACCGCAACGGGCGGCCGAAAATTGTCCAGCAATGCACGCTGCCGCTGACAGGCAAGGGGTGCGTGGACAGGATCATCACCGACCTCGCCGTCATTGACGTTACCTCCGACGGCCTGGTCCTGCGCGAGCTGGCACCCAACGTGTCAGTTGAGGACGTTGCCGCTGCCACCGGCGTCGAACTCCTTGAAGAGGACCGGGAACTGACGGTATGACGGAGGACCTTAGGGAATCCGAACTGCCCGGGCAGCGGATCATCGAACAGCGCGGGCTGTACTACGACGAACTGGAGACCGGAGTGCTCTATGCACACCGCCCGGGACGCACGGTGACCGAAACTGACAATGTCCTCTTCACCACCATGACGATGAACACGCAAGCGCTTCACCTTGACGCGGCCTGGAGCGCGGGGCAGCCCTTCGGGCAGCGGCTGATGAATTCGATGTTCACCCTCGCCACGGTGGTGGGGCAATCGGTACCGCAGCTGACCCAGGGCACCATCATTGCCCAGCTGGGCCTGACGGATGTCTCCTTTCCGCACCCCCTGTATCACGGCGACACCCTGTACACGGAGACTCTAATCACCGGAAAGCGGCTTTCGGATTCCCGGCCCGGCCAGGGGATCGTGACAATGAAGCACACCGGCAGGAACCAGGACGGGACGGTGGTTGCCCTGGCCACGCGCAGTTGCCTGATGTGGACACGGGACGCCCATCTCAAGGCCCAGGAAGGCCTGCGAACCGAAGTGGAGGGACAATAAATTCATGACGTTTGTGATGGGTCCTGCCCTGCTGTTCTGCCCTGCCGACCGGCCGGAACGCTACCTGAAAGCGGCCGAACGCGCCGACGCCGTCATCCTTGACCTGGAGGATGCTGTGGCGCCGGCAGACAAACAACGTGCCCGGGGCGCCATCCTCGCCCAGCTGGGCGCCAAGGGAGATGTGCCGGAACTCGAGCCCACCCGGACCATTGTCCGCCTCAACCCGGCGGGCACGGACGAGTTTGAGAAGGACCTGCACTGCCTCGCCCACACGCCCTACCGGACAGTCATGCTGGCCAAAACCGAGAATGCGGCCCAGGTCCGGGCACTTGAAGGGTTCAGTGTCATTGCGCTTTGCGAAACCGCAGCCGGAATCATCAGCGCTCCCGCCATAGCTGCCGAACCCAACGTGGTGGGCCTCATGTGGGGTGCCGAGGACCTGCTCGCCTCCCTGGGCGGAACCTCAAGCAGGAACGACGACGGCGGCTACCGGGCCGTGGCCCTGCACTCCCGTTCGGCTGTGCTGCTGGCGGCCCGGGCCTACGGCAAGGAAGCCATTGATTCCGTGTACGTGAACATCCCCGACCTCGACGGCCTGGCTGCCGAAAGCCGCGATGCTGTGGCGTCCGGCTTCAGTTCTAAAGCGTGCATCCATCCCAACCAGGTGGCTGTTGTCCGGGATGCGTACGCGCCTTCCGAGTCCGAGGTCGCCGAGGCCAACGAGCTGCTGGAAGCAGCCTCCAGCGCAGGGTCGGGAGTTTTTCAGTTCAAGGGCAAGATGATCGACGGTCCCATTCTCAAGCATGCCGAAGCCATGGTGCGCCGGTCCGGTACCAGGCCCGTCTCAGGCCGCTAAGGAGCGGACGACGGGAAGCCAACACTCACGCCCGCTTACGAGCGTCAGTGAAGGTCGAGCACATTCCAGACAAGCTCGCCTGGTTCGGCGACCAACCGGTGTCCTGGCCAGACCTGGCCCAGGAGATGCTCAGAAGACCAACTTCCGGCCCTGGTTCAAAATTCCAGTACACCGACGCGAGCACGTATGTAGCAATGCGCATGCTCGGTGCCGTCGCCGGCGATGTACGGGACTGGCTCATGCCCCGCCTGTTCGACCCGCTGGACATCCACAACCCGCAATGGCACCGGTGCCCCCTGGGTTGGATCGTCGGAGGGAGCGGACTGGAACTGCGCACAGAAGAGCTCTCAAGGATCGGCCGCCTGCTTCGCGACCGCGGCCGCTGGGAAGGCAAGCAGCTCGTCGACCCAGGATGGGTGGACCGGATGCACAGCTCGTGGGTCGAAACCGGCGGTAGCCCGCCTTCCGAAGGCTACGGCCTCGCTGCATGGAACGGGCCGGGCAACTGTTGGCGGCTCGACGGTAAATATGGGCAGTATGTGGTCATCGATGACGCCCAAAACGCAGTCATCACCATCACGGCGCACGAAGAGTCACGCGACTGGCGCCTAACAGAACTCGCCCACTTGGCACTTAGTGGACGCTGATCCTAAGCCAGTCTCCGGAGCGGGGAGCCGTCGAGCCAGGCCCTGACATCCTCGAACGCCCCACCGAGGAAAGCCCTGTAGCTCTCATGGGTAACGTAGCCCAGATGAGGAGTCAGAACTGTCCTCGGGGCATCGAGGAGCGGGTGCCCAAGCGGAAGCGGCTCCTGATCATAGACGTCGAGCGCGGCTCCGCGGATGTGCCCAGCGTGAAGGGCATCGAGGAGGGCCTGCTGGTCCACCAGCGGGCCTCGCGAAGTGTTCACGAGAACGCCGTCGGGTCCGAGGAGACGCAGTTCCCGTTCGCCCACGATGCCCTCGCTCCGTTCGGAGAGGCGCAGGTGGAGGCTCACGACGTCGGACTTCCGGAAAAGCTCGTCCTTGCTGACTTTCCGTACACCGGCGGCCGCTGCGGTCTCTTCGGTCAGGTTCTGGCTCCATGCCAGCACCTCCATGCCGAAGGCCTTCCCGTAGGCGGCGATCCTGTGTCCGATCTTGCCAAGACCCACGATGCCCAGCGTCTTCCCTGACAGCTCGAAACCCACGGTTCTCTGCCACCGGCCATTCCGCAGGGAGGTTTCTTCTGCGGTGAGATTGCGGGTGAAGGCCAGCAGCAGGGCCCAGGTCAGTTCCGGGGCGGCAGTGGGGGAGCCGCCCGTGCCGCAGACAACCACCCCGTTCTCTTTAGCGGCCTCCAGATCGATGGCAGCGTTGGCGGCACCTGTAGTGACAAGCAATTTCAAATTCGGCAGTTTTTCGAGGACCTGGCGGGGGAAAGGGGTCCGTTCGCGCATGGCTACGATGACCTCGAAGTCTGACAGTGCAGCGGCGACTGCACTGTCGGAGCCAAGGGGGGTGTTGAATATTGTCACCTCCACCCCGTCGGCGGCCAGGGAACTCCACGGGGCGAAGTCCTCAGCCACGTTTTGGTAGTCGTCAAGAATGGCCAGGCGGAACCTTGTCATGGAGTCCTTCCCAGCGCCCCGGTGGGAGCAGCTGAAGGGGTAGCCGTTGCACGGTTAGTAGATGAATCGATTATGAGGGCAGTCTGCATCTGACAGCAGCAGGCGGCGGGTGGAAAGTGATTCCTTTCCACCCGCCGCCTGCACTCGGCGTTCGCTACGCCGTCGATGTTCCTATTGCCTCCAATGCCGGAGGTGCCCCTAGTGAGCCGGAGCGGCCTTGACGGCAAGAATCGGGCAGTCTGCCTCGAGCAGTATCTGTTGTGAGGTGCTTCCCATAATCAGTTTCCCGACTGGGGTGCGCCTCCGAAGGCCGATGACGACGAGGTCGGCACGGTGCTGTTCCGCGGCCTGAAGCACCTCTGTGGCGGCATCGTTCCCGCGCACAGGCTGCTGGATGATGTGCTCGATTCCTTCCTTCTTCAGGCGCTGCTCGATGCTGGCGATGTCCTCCACCTGGGCGTAGCGCTTGTCCACGAGGGCGTCCCCGCGGGAGGAGTTGATGATGACGAGGAGCGCTTTGTTTTTTCGCGCCTCGGCGATTGCCGCTTCCAGTGCTGCTGCCCCTTCGGGCGTGGGAACGTAGCCAACGATGATGCTCACTGTTTCTCCTGTGGTCTGTGGTTTGTGCCTTGTGGTCTTCTGGCGTGGAGGGGAGTGGGTACTGCCTACCCGTCGCCGTCGCCCGCATCGCCGCCGTCGGCGCCATCTTTTCCGTCGGAGCGGTGGCCGGCATGGGTGACATTGCCGCGGGTGACGTCTGTCGGTTCGGATCCACGCGTGTCGTTCGCGGACAAGAGGCTGGGGACCGGATGGTTGCGGCGCCAGAGCTTCATCAGCAACGGGAAGATGAGGATGACCGCAATGATGATGTACACAACGACGGCAACTGGTTCACTAAGAAGCCCGGCCGGATCTCCGTTAAACAGCTTGATAGTCCTCCGAAGTTGTTCTTCGATACGCGGCCCGAGGATCACACCGAGGATGAGAGGCAGCACGGGGAGCCCGAAGCGGCGCATCATGAATCCCAATGCACCGAGCACCAGCAGTAGCACCAGGTCGAACGCCTGCAGGTTTACCGAATAGGCGCCCAGCGTGGCGAAGAACAGGATGCCCGCATACAGGTACGGCCGCGGGAGCTGCAGGATTTTTGCCCACATCGGAGCCAGGGGAAGGTTGATGAGCAGGAGGAGGAAGTTGCCGATGAAGAGGCTCGCGATCAGGGCCCACACCAGCGGTCCCTCGCTCTCGAACAGCTGCGGTCCCGGCTGGATGCCGAACTGGATGAACGCTGCGAGCATGACGGCCGCGGTAGCATTCGTGGGCAGGCCCAAGGCCAACAGGGGCGTCATGGTGCCGGCGGCAGCGGCGTTGTTGGCTGCTTCCGGCCCCGCAACACCTTCGATAGCACCCTTGCCGAATTCCTCAGGATGCTTGCTGAGGCGCTTCTCGGTCACATAGGAGAGGAACGTGGGGATCTCTGCTCCACCGGCGGGAAGGGCACCGAAGGGGAAGCCGAACGCCGTTCCGCGGAGCCAGGGCTTCCAGGACCGTTTCCAGTCCTTTTTACCCATCCAGGGACGGCCAACAGGGATAACCTGCAACGGAGTGCGTCGCATGTGGGCGGCCACCCATAGTGCCTCGCCCAGGGCGAAGATGGCCACGGCCACCACCACGATGTCCAGGCCGTCAACCAGCAAGGGCTGCCCGAAGGTGAGTCTTTGCTGGCCTGTGACTTTGTCCATGCCCACCAGACTGATCGCCAGACCGAGCCCCAGGGAAGCGAAGCCCCTCAATCTCGACGAGCCGAGGACTGCCGTCACAGCAAGGAGGGCAAGAATCATGATGGCAAAATAGCTCGGGGAGCCCAGACTGACGGCGAACTCCACGACGACCGGCGCGAAGACTGCCAGCAGTGCGGTGCCTATGGTGCCGGCGATGAAAGAGCCAATCGCCGCTGTTGCAAGGGCTTGCGCGGCTCTGCCGGCCTTCGCCATCTTGTTGCCTTCGATGGCTGTGACCACCGACGACGATTCGCCCGGTGTATTCAGCAAAATCGAGGTGGTGGAGCCGCCGTACATACCGCCGTAATAAATGCCGGCGAACATAATGAACGCGCTGGTGGGTTCAAGGACGGTCGTGACCGGGAGCAGCAAGGCGATGGTCATTGCGGGGCCAAGGCCCGGCAGCACGCCTACGGCGGAACCCAGGATGACGCCAATGCAGGCGTAGAGGAGGTTCATTGGCGTCAGGGCGGTGGCAAAGCCGTCCATGAGGGAGGAGAGAACATCCATTTAGAGAACCCCCTTCAGGAGACCGGCCGGCAGCGGGATGCCCAGGCCGAGGTAGAAGCCGTAAAACGTCAGGACGGACAGGGCCACCGAGATGAGGCCGTCACGGATATAGTGCCGGCTTCCGAGGGCCCATGCGCTGCCCCAGAACAGGACTGTTCCCGAGATCACCCAACCGGCCCAGTCAATGAGCAGGATGTTGGCGACGAACGCTCCGACCAGCGGCAGGACGGTTTTCCAGTCGGCGGGATGGGAGAGATCCACGTCCTCGCCGCCTTCGGCTTCACCCTGCCCGCCGCGCAGCACGTTCAGTGCCAGCAGGACGGAGCAGACGATCAGCAGGCCGGCCACGATGTACGGCAGGGTCTTCGGTCCCACCGGATCTGACTGGGAATACGGGGTTACCAGGCGAAGGGCGTCCACCAGGACGACGACGCCCGCCGCCCCGAGCAGGAGGGCTACCCCAAGCTCGGAGCGGCCTTTGAGCCTGGAAGTCAAAGATGGTGAGGAGCTCACGCCAAGCCAAGCTTCGTGAGAACGTCAGCCACCCGCTTGTCCTGCTCGCTCAGGAAGGATTCGAACTCGTCACCGGTGATAAAGGCGTCGGTCCAGCTGTTCTTCTTAAGGGCTTCTTTCCAGCCCTCGGTGCCGTGCATCTTTTCGAGGGCGGCAATCAGCTTGGCCTTGTCGTCGTCGGTGATTCCCGGAGGAGCCACAATCCCGCGCCAGTTGGTGAACTCCAGGTCGATGCCGGATTCCTTCAGCGTGGGTGCGTCAACACCCTCCAGGCGCTCGGCGCCGCTCGTTGCCAGAACGCGGACCCCACCTGATTTGATCTGCTCAAGGTACTCGCCAGCGCCGGAAGCAGCGAAGCCGATTTTGTTGCCCAGGATGGCAGGGAGAAGGTCTCCACCACCGTCGTAGGCCACATAGTTCACCTTGGTGGCGTCAATTCCAACTGCTCCTGCCAGCTGCATGGGCAGCAGGTGGTCAGGGCCTCCCGGGGAGGAGCCGCCACCGACGCTGATGGAACCGGGGTCTGCCTTCCACGCGGCCACCAAGTCATCGATGGTCTTGTAGGGCGAATCCTTGCTGACCATGATGGCGCCGGGCTCTTCGATGAGCTTGGCCAGCGGGGTGGTGTCCGTCAGCTTGGACTCTGACTTGTTGGTGTAGCTCGCGCCCACCACACCAAGGCCCATGAGCATGGTGAGATCGCCATTGCCCTTTTCGTTGACAATGCGGGCCAGGCCCACAGTTCCGCCGGCGCCGGCAAGGTTGAAGACCTCAGTGTTGGTTGCAACCTTCTCGTCGTCGAGAACCTTGGCTGCCACGCGGGCAGTGGTGTCGTAACCGCCGCCCGGGGTGTTGGGGACCATGATCTGGAGCCCTGTCACCGGCCCGGCAGCAGCGCCGGGGGTAGATGTATTGGTGGAGCTGCCCCCGGTGGCACCGCAACCGGTGGCCATCAGGGCGATGCCGGCGGCGACGGCGGCAATTCGCAATGCGCGGTTCTGGCGCATGGTGTTCCTCTTCTCGCTAAAATGATCAGCAAAACTGACTGGTGATCCGATGCTAGGCCCAAGGGTGATGTGCATCACGCTTTTGTAAGCAGAAAAAGTTAAGTTCATTGCGTTCACGTTTCCGGCGTCCCCCTCCCGAAACGCTGCGGTAGAGTTCCGGTAGCCAGCGCGGACACGCACCGGATTACCCAATCGCCGCTACTGCAGAACCAGCAGACCTGCTGAACCACCAGAGGAAACAACCACAGTGACTCGACGTAGAGGAATGTCCCTCGCTGGTCAGTACCTTGTTCTCCAGTTGCTGATAGTCCTTGCCGTCCTGGTGGCCGTGGTGGCCATTTCGCTAGCGCAGAGCGCCGCCGCCTTTGAACGGATCGAAGGACGCCAGGCTTTGTCCGCCGCCGAGGCCCTGGGCAGTAATCCAACAGTTCGCACGCTGCTGCCATCCGCCGAGCCGCGGGAAGGTGCGGCCCTTCCCGCCGTGGCAGAGTCCGTCCGGTCAGTTTCCGGAGCAACCCAGGTTGCGTTGGCCAGGCTTGACCGGACTGTGGTGGCCTCGTCTGATCCAAGCCTGCTGGGCCAGCCCCTGGAACTTGGCGAGAGCCGGGTGTTGCAAGGCAGGTCATGGACAGGGGTTGTGGATGAAGCCGGCAGCGTCTTCCTGTCCGCCCATGTCCCTGTTCTCGACGACAAGGGAGACATGATCGGCATTGCGTCAGTGAGCCGTCACTACCCGTCCATGCTGGAGCGGCTGAGCGATGCCGCCCCGAATCTCCTGACCTACCTCGGTGTGGCCAGTGTGCTGGGTGTTGCCGGATCCCTGCTGCTGGCCCGGAGGGTCAAACGGCAGACCCTGGGCATGGAGCCCAGTGAAATCACCGGGCTGGTTGAAAACCGTGAGGCAATGCTGCACGGGCTGAAGGAGGGCGTGGTGGCACTCGATCCCAATGAACGGATCACCGTGGCCAACGACAGCGCCCGTGAACTGCTGGGCCTGCCGGCCGACTGCGTGGGCAAGAACCTGGCAACGCTCCCGGTGGACGCGGCCTTAAAGGACGTCCTCACCCGCGAGCAGTCAAGCCCGGACCAACTGGTCCTGGTGGGTGAGCGGCTGTTGGTGCTGAACCGGGTGTCCATCCGCTCGCGGGGACGCGACATCGGGTCCGTCACCACGCTCCGCGACCGCACCGAGCTGTCCTCCCTGGAGCGTGAGTTGGGCGCCACCCGGACGGCGACCGATACCCTGCGGGCCCAGGCGCACGAATTTGCCAACCAGTTGCACGTCATATCAGGTCTTATCCAGATCGGTGAGTACGATTCGGTGGTGCAGTTTGTCAATGGCGCCACCCTGGACCGGACCAGGCTTAACGATGAGGTCACCAGTCGGATAGAGGATCCGGCGTTGGCTGCCCTGCTGATAGCCAAAACCAGCCTTGCAACCGAGCGCGGAGTCACTCTGCAGCTGGACCCGGATTCCTTGCTGGGACGCGTGGATGACGCCCTGTCACGGGACCTGGTAACGGTCGTCGGAAACCTCGTGGATAACGCTCTCGACGCCGTTACGGGCAGGACGAAGGCAATAGTTAAGGTGTCCGTGGAAGAGGGCGACGACGACGTGACAGTCACCGTCCGCGACTCCGGCCCGGGCGTCTCCCCGGACGCCGCGGAAAAGATCTTCCGGCAGGGGTTTACCACCAAACAGCACAGCAGCGAGGAGGGCCGCGGCTTCGGCCTCGCGCTCTCGCGTGTGGTCTGCCGAAGGCGCGGCGGCGAGCTGTCTGTTGCCAATGATGGAGGAGCAGTGTTCAAAGCGGAACTGAAACAGCGGAGGCTGGAGCTGTGATCAAAGTCCTGATAGTCGACGACGACTTTATGGTGGCGAAGGTGCACGCCGGTTTCATCCAGCGGACCCCTGGATTCGCCGTCGTTGGCGCTGCCCATACTGGTGCTGACGCCATCCTGAAGACCAGGGAGCTGCAGCCCGACCTGGTTCTTTTGGACATCCACCTGCCGGATGTGAACGGGCTTGACCTCATGCTGCAGCTTCGCGAGGTTGCTCCCAGGCTCGACGTGCTTGTTATCAGTGCAGCGCGGGAGGTGGAAACGGTGCGTCGTGCCCTACGGGGTGGCATCGTCCACTACCTCATCAAGCCCTTCTCCCAAACGGATCTGCAGGAACGGCTGGAGCACTACCGGATCGCCTACCAGGGCCTGGATTCGTCCAAAAACGTCGCAGAGCAATCCGACGTCAACCGCTTGTTCGGGGTAGAGGGCGGTCAGCGGCCTCTGCCGAAGGGCTGCAGCCCGGAAACTTTGGAGCGTGTGGAGCAGGTGCTTGGCTCCTCTGATACTGATCTGTCTGCCGCCGAGGTGGCTGATCTGCTGGGTACATCCCGCGTGAGTGCCCGCCGCTACCTGGAGTATCTCAATGACGAAGGCAGGGTGGACGTGCGGCTCAAATACGGCGCGGGGCGGCCGGAGCGCCGGTACGCCCTTAAGCCGGCTGCCTGACGTTCTGCTTCCGTTTATTGATCCGGTGGCAAAGACAGCGGTGGTATCACTTCGTAGAGAGGTGTCCTGATCCAGCGCTGCCTTGTCTCCCGGTACTCCGCCCGGGTGGAGAAGCGGTAGAGGCAGCTGCGGACGCGCACCCAGCGGGGGCGGGCGCCGTCGAACGGGTCATAACGCAGCAGCTTCAGAACCTTGCGGTCAGCTTCAAGGAGTTTGCCGAGGAAAGCGTAAAACCACTCCTCATGCACAGTGCGCAGGGGCAGGAACCACATAAGCCAGTCCAGCCTCAGGTGGTACGGAGCCCACTGCCTCGGCAGCCTGTACACATCTCCGGGCTTTCCCTTGAAGCCGTACTCGCGCCAGTCGCCATCGTCCGGATCCTCAGTGAGGGTCCCCTCCACCACCATCTCGATGCGCTGCTTTGTCACTGTGCCGAAAGCGCCGTAAGTGTTGACGAGTTGCCAGCGGTTGAAGCTGGCGTTCATAAGCTGGCGATGGGCGAAGAGATTGCGGATGGGCCAGTAGCTCAGCACCACGAGCAGGAGGGAGGCAGCCAAGACAATGACCAGCCACCACAGGGGAGTATCGCTGGCCGCTCCCGCTCCCGCTGCCGAATGCTGTTCCGCGGGGTGCAGGTCCAGCGGAATGGCCGGCACCAGGGAGTGGAGCACCGAATCACTAATCGCGGAAAAGGCGAGCACGATGGGGATCCAGTTGAGCCAGGCGAAGTTCCCTGTGGCCACAAGCCACAGCTGGGTGAAGATGATGATGCCGGCCGCGATGCTCGCCAACGGCTGGGGGGCGAACAGGAAGAAGGGGACCACCAGCTGGGCGAAATGATTCCCGAGGACTTCCATCTTGTGCAACGGTTTTGGCAGGAGGTGCGCCTGCCTGCTCAGCGGGCCCGGCATAGGCTGGGTTTCGTGGTGGTAGTACAGCGCCGTCAGATCCCGCCACTCGCTTCCGCCCCTGATCTTGATCATGCCGGCGCCGAATTCGAGACGGAACAGCAGCCAGGCGAGCAGGATGAGGATCGTCTTAGGCGGCGCAGTCTGGTTGGAGCCAAGGAAGGCCACGATAAAGCCCGCTTCCAGCAGCAGGATTTCCCATCCGAAACTGTAGAACGTCTGGCCCACGTTCACGATGGACATGTATAGCAGCCACAAGGCAAGGAACGCGATCATGGGAAGCCACGGCGGCCCGAGCTGCGGAAGGCCGGCCACCAGCGTCACGGCGATTGCCATCCCCGTCAGGCAGACAGCCCTCAACAGGCGGTCCGAGTAGCGCCAGCGGAAGAGCGTTGGCATGGCCATGCGTCCATAACGTCCCAGGAACCGGGGAGTGGGGAGCAAGCCGTGTTCGCCCAGCAGCGCCGGAAACTGATTCATGCCGGACAGGAACGCGATGAAGTAAACCGCGGCGATGCCCCGCTGCAGTACTTCCCGGGCAATCCCGTAGTCCGGCGCGTCGAACCAACCCACCCAGTCCACATCATTTAAGCTACGCCGGCTGCGCATACCGTCAATCCTTCGGACTTGAAAGCAGGACAGCCGGGACGGAGCCCCTTCGCAGTGCGGGATACTTGAATCATGCAGATTTCGGGCGCCAGCCATTCCACTTCAGGGCAGCCACGCAGAATTGTCCTCCTCGGGTCCACGGGTTCCATCGGTACCCAGGCGATCGAAGTGGTCGACGGCGCTCCCCACCTTTTCCGGGTTGTAGCCCTCAGTGCCGGGGGCGGAAACCTGGAACTTCTTGCCCGGCAGGCGGTCCATACGGGTGCCCAGGCTGTAGGTATCGCGGATGGCGACGGTGCTGAACTTCAGCGCCTGATCAAGGTTGCCGCCGGCGCAGCGGGCATCGTTGGCTACCAGCCCGAAATCATCACCGGGGCAGATGCCTCCACGCGGATCGCTGAGGTGGAGGCCGACGTCGTCCTCAACGGCATCACAGGTTCCATTGGCCTTGCGCCCACCCTTGCAGCACTGAAGTCAGGCGCCATCCTTGCCCTGGCCAACAAGGAATCCCTGATTGTGGGCGGTTCCCTCGTGAAGGCCGCTGCACGCGAAGGCCAGATTGTTCCGGTGGATTCCGAGCACTCCGCGATCGCCCAGTGCCTGCGGTCCGGGTCGGCGTCAGAGGTTGACCGGCTCATCCTTACGGCCTCCGGTGGCCCGTTCCGCGGAAAGTCCAGGGAGCAGCTTCACGATGTCTCGCCGAGCGACGCCCTGGCCCATCCGACCTGGGATATGGGGCTTATGGTCACCACCAACTCGGCCAGCCTGGTCAACAAGGGGCTGGAAGTCATCGAGGCGCACCTGTTGTTCGATATCCCGCTGGACCGGATCGACGTCGTGGTCCATCCGCAATCCGTAGTCCATTCCATGGTGCAGTTCGTCGACGGTTCCATCATTGCGCAGGCTTCCCCACCTGACATGCGGCTGCCGATCGCGCTCGGAATGGGATGGCCGGACCGGGTGCCGGGCGCGGCCCGCCCGTGTGACTGGACCAAGGCCACCAGCTGGACCTTTGAACCGCTGGACGTCACCGCTTTTCCCGCCGTGGACCTGGCCAAGGATGCAGCCAAGCAAGGGAGCACCTTCCCGGCAGTCTTCAACGCCTCCAACGAGGAAGCGGTGGTGGCCTTCCATGCGGGGAAAATCCGGTTCACGGACATTGTGGATACGATCGAAGCCGTCCTCAGTGAACATTCAGGGTCTTCCCTGCTGTCTGTTGAGTCCGTGCTGGATGCTGAAAAGTGGGCACGTGCGCGGACCCATGAACGTTTAGCTATGAGCAGTCTCTAGGAAGCAGCAGCCAAGCATGAACCCCGTCCTCCTTTTTATCCTCGGTGTCGTTTTCGTGGCCATCGGCATCGCAGTGTCTATTGCGCTTCATGAACTGGGGCACCTGCTGCCGGCGAAGCTGTTCAAGGTTCGCGTCACCAAATACATGATCGGCTTTGGCCCCACGCTCTGGTCCACGCGCAGGGGTGAGACTGAGTACGGTTTCAAAGCCATCCCCCTGGGCGGCTATGTGTCGATGATCGGCATGTATCCGCCCAACAAAGAGGACGGGGCGGTACGTCCCTCCAGCACGGGAATGTTCCAGACCCTTGCCAGCGAAGCGCGATCCGTGGCTCACCAGGAAGTCGGGCCAGGCGATGAGGGGCGTCTCTTCTATCAGCTGCCTGTATGGAAGAAGATCATCATCATGCTGGGCGGGCCAGCTGCCAACCTGCTGATAGGCCTCGTGCTCACAGCCGTGCTGCTCATGGGTTTCGGCATTGCAACTGCCACCACCACAGTTGCCGACGTCTCCAGGTGCCAGGTCAAGGCTGGCGAGACGGTCGATCCGGATTCCCCGGATTGCACGCTCACCCCTGCCGCTGCGGCCGGGCTTAAGCCCCTGGACGCCATTACGTCCTTCGACGGCAAACCTGTCACCAGTTGGGAGCAGCTGACCGGCTGGATTCGTGAATCGGCAGGCAGGGAGGTCACCATTACGGTGGAACGCGACGGCGCTCCCGTCACCACTACCGTCACTCCGGTTCTCTCCGCCCGCCCGATCATCGGTGAGGACGGAAGGCCGGCGCTGGACGCTGAAGGACAGTCGCGCTATCAGGAGGTGGGATTCCTTGGCATCGGAGCCCAGACGGCACTTGTTCAGCAGCCGGCGTCCTCCGTGCTGCCCATGGCAGGGGAGAATATACGGCAGGTAGCCGGCGTCGTCCTTAACCTCCCGGCAAGGGTGGCGGGCGTTGCGCAGGCGGCCTTCAGCGAGGAACCACGTGACCCGAACGGTCCTATCAGCGTCGTGGGCGTGGGCAGGGTGGCCGGTGAGGTGGCGGCCATGGAGCAGGTACCTGTTCAATCGAGGCTGGCCGTTTTGGTCGGGCTTCTGGCCGGCTTGAACTTCGCGCTCGCTGTGTTCAACCTGATTCCGCTGCTTCCCCTGGATGGCGGGCACGTGGCAGGCGCCTTGTACGAGGGTGCACGACGGAGGGTGGCCAAGCTCTTCGGCAAGCCGGATCCTGGTGCCTTTGACATCGCCAGACTCCTGCCCGTGACGTATGTGGTGGCGGTCCTGCTCATGGGAATGGGGGCGTTGTTGATTTATGCCGACATCGTTAAGCCCATCAGCATTTTCTGATACCCCTTTAGCCCATTCCTCAGCCGCAAACGGCTGTTTACAAGATATCAGCCAAAAATGATTGATATTTGATTATCAGCCATTTACGGTTGAGGTATGTTCGTTTTGACTATCGACCAGCGCGGCAGCACGGCGGATGTTGATCGCGTCCCATCGCTGCTCCAGGACGTAGCCCCCTTGAGCACGTCGGGAACGTTTGAGCGCTCGGTGGGTGATGAAATTCAGGGGGTTGTACAGGATCCTGGCGAAGCTGTGGCAATCGCGCTTCATGCTTTGAGGCGGGGGCACTGGTATGTGGGCATTGGCATGGGTCCAGTGGACATGCCGTTGCCTCAAAGCCCGCGGGAAGGGTCAGGCCCGGCTTTCGTAGCGGCCCGCCATGCCGTGGAGAGGGCTAAGGCCGCCGCCGGCCATGTCCCATTGGCAGTTCTGCCGGGCATGCCGATCCGCATGGAAACTGACGGCGTCTCCACTGCGGACACACGCGCGTCGCACGCCGCTGCTGCCTGCGCCAACGCAGAGGCGGTATTGCGCCTCATCGGGCGGCTGATCCAGGAACGCAGTGAGGCGCAATGGAAAGTCGTCGACACCCTCGCAGCCGTCCAGCAGGGCCGCGAGGCCAAGCATGGCAGCCAGAAAATCGCTGCCCGCCAACTGGGAATCACGGAGCAGTCGGTGAGCCGCGCAGTGCTGCGGTCCGGATGGCAGGAAGAATGGGCGGCAAGGCCTGCCGCTGAAATGCTGCTGGCCCTGGCACACCAGATCATCACGACTGAAGGGACGGGAGCAGACGCGTGGACGCTCTTTGGGTAACGCTGGCCATGGTCTTGGCGGGATTCGCCGGCTGGCCGGTTACCGCGCTGGTTTTCCGCCTCGCCAGGACGATTGATGACAAGGCGGATGCTGGCACCCGTACGGCCCGGAACACTGCCAAGGCAGACGACGGCGACGACCCCTCAGCCGACGTTACCGTTGACGGCGAAATCACGGTGCCGGCCGGACCGTCGAAAGCCGAGGACGCAGTTCCTGCAAGGGATCAACCTGGTACTGGCCAACCTGAAGAGCCCGCACCGGGCAAGGTTGACAATGGAGCCCCTGCAGCCTCCACGCGGATCCTTCGGGGCGGGGCGATCATCGGTATCCTTGAGCGGCTTGCTGTCTGCCTGGCCATTCTGGGAGGACAACCCGTCGCCATCGCGTACGTCGTTGCCATCAAGGGGCTCGGACGTTTTGCCGAGCTGAAAGAGACGCCAGTTGCCGCCGAACGCTTCATCATTGGAACCCTTACGTCCATGTTCTGGGCTGCCGGTATTGCCGCCTTGGCCAAGGTCTTGTTTCTGAGCTGACTTCGGCCGGATGGGTACTCTGGCGGGCGGCGAGATAGGGTAGCCCTATGACTGTTTTTGCTGTTGAGTACGTATACGACGCCGACTCCGGGCAGGTCCGTGATGCCCACCGGCCCGCCCACCGAGAATGGCTGACCGCTCTTGCCGGGGAAGGCGTGCTACTCACCAGCGGACCCTACTCCGACGGTGCGGGAGCCCTGTTGATTTTCAATGCCTCAGACGACGCCGCCTTGAGTGACCTCCTGCAACAGGATCCGTTCGCTTCGGCACAGGTAATTTCGGCCATCCGCATCACCGAATGGAACCCGGTTATCGGCCTGCTTTCAGAGCACGCAGCCTAGTCCAGTCCGGACCACAACCCACACATCTTGAAACAAGGAGTCCACGTGACCTCGGTCAGCCTGGGAATGCCGTCAGCACCACCGCCTGTTCTTGCCCCGCGCAGGAAGACCCGCCAGATCAAGGTAGGCTCGGTCGGCGTCGGCTCCGATTCGCCCATCAGTGTGCAGTCCATGACCACCACGCCTACAACGGACATCAACGCAACGCTCCAGCAGATCGCGGAGCTGACAGCGTCTGGTTGCGACATCGTACGGGTTGCCTGCCCGTCCGCGGACGATGCGGAAGCCCTCCCCATCATCGCCAGAAAGTCCCAGATTCCCGTCATCGCTGACATCCACTTCCAGCCCAAGTATGTCTTCGCGGCCATCGAAGCCGGTTGTGCTGCGGTACGCGTGAACCCGGGAAATATCCGGAAGTTCGATGACCAGGTCAAGGAAATCGCCAGGGCAGCCAAGGATCACGGGACATCCATCCGAATCGGCGTGAATGCCGGGTCACTGGAGCCGGGCATCCTCAAAAAGTACGGCAAGGCCACTCCTGAGGCCCTCGTGGAATCGGCAGTCTGGGAAGCGTCACTGTTCGAGGAGCATGGCTTCCATGACTTCAAGATCTCTGTGAAGCACAATGACCCCGTCATCATGGTGGCCGCCTACGAGATGCTGGCCGAGAAGGGCGACTGGCCTCTGCACCTTGGTGTGACCGAGGCCGGCCCGGCCTTCCAGGGCACCATCAAGTCCGCGGTGGCCTTTGGTGCGCTCCTCTCCAAGGGGATCGGCGACACCATCCGCGTCTCCCTCTCCGCTCCGCCGGTGGAAGAAATCAAGGTGGGCAATCAGATCCTGCAGTCCCTGAACCTCCGCCCACGCAAACTCGAGATCGTTTCCTGCCCGTCCTGCGGCCGTGCCCAGGTTGATGTCTATACACTGGCTGAACAGGTTACGGCAGGACTTGAGGGCATGGAGATTCCGCTCCGGGTTGCTGTTATGGGCTGTGTGGTCAATGGACCGGGCGAAGCGCGCGAAGCGGACCTCGGCGTAGCCTCCGGCAACGGCAAGGGCCAGATTTTCGTCAAGGGGGAAGTCATAAAGACTGTTCCTGAGAGCGAAATTGTTGAGACACTGATCGAAGAGGCCATGCGTATCGCTGAAGAGATGGGGGAGGCCGATGGCGAAGATGCTGTCAAGGGTAGCCCCGTGGTTAGCGTCTCGTAAGGACGGATACCCAGCCGGCACTTCCGTGCGGGTACTGGGCGGGGCCGACACCGCCAAGCTCCAGGAACTCGCCCGGCAGGACGTTGTGGCAAATGTGTTTATCCTCGCGCACCTGGATAGCACGGGAACGGCGGCACCCACCTCCGGTGGAGCGAACGTTTTGGGAGTGTTCGACGGCGAGGACCTGGTGGGTGCGTGCTGGGCAGGCGCTAACCTGGTGCCCATCCAACTTGATCCGGATCTTGCAGGCGCCGTCGCTGCCGCAGCCTATGGATCAGGCCGCCGGTACGCCTCCATTTTTGGTCCTGCCGAGACTGTGCTCGCCATGTACGAACGGCTCGAGGACCTGGGTCAGTTGGCCCATGATGTCAGGGCCATCCAGCCCCTGCTGACACTGACAGGCCCGCCCACAGTGCAACCCGACGTCCACTTGGGCTTCAGCCGGTTCGATGACTTCGACCGCATCCTGCCGGCCTGTGCTGCGATGTTCGAAGAAGAAGTGGGGTACTCACCGTTCCTGGGTGGACGGGAGTTCTACAGCCGGAGAGTTGAAGGACTGATCCGGCAAGGACACTCGCTGGTCCACCTCAACAATGACGGTGAAGTGGTGTTCAAAGCCGAGCTGGGGGCGGTGACCCCGGAAGTAACCCAGGTGCAGGGCGTTTGGATGAATCCGTCGTACCGCGGCAAAGGGCTGAGCGCAGCCTATATGGCCGCCGTCGTAACCCACGCACAGCAGCTCGCACCGGTCACGAGCCTTTACGTTAACGACTACAACAGCCGCGCCAGGGCCACCTACGAACGCGTGGGTTTCCATCAGGTGGGTACGTTCGCTACAGTGCTCTTTTAGCTCAGTCACGGAGTGCTTATCACCGTCACGTCTTCGGGCGGATCCGGCCAGGAAGAGGCCGTTTCACGGACGGGAGCCATGATGAACCAGGCTGCTGCCCTCCTGAAGTGACGCTTTGTTTGCCCGCCCGGCGTCCAGCTCACCCGTCAGGTAGTGCTGGACGTTGGGCGCAACGAGCCGGATGACCTCTTCTTCAGTTGCCGACGCCACGGGCTCCAGCCGGATCACGTAGCGCGTCAGCATCAGGCCCACCATTTGTGAGGCCACCAGGTTGCCGCGTAACCTCACTTCCTCAGCTGTGCCGGGGACCCCTGCCATGATCCTGGACAGAACGGTCCTCGTGACCAGCTCCCTCATCATGGCCGTCTTGGCCTTGGATCCGATGGTTCCGCGAAGAAAGGCAACCAGGCTGTGTTGGGCAGGACTCTCCCAGAGCCGAAGCACGGCCCCGACAATGGCCTCCGCCCGATGCTCAGGATCGAGGCCGTCCACTCCGGCCAGAACCTGGGCCGGGTCGGCCGGAAGTTCCACGCTCAGCGCAAAAAGTTCATCCTTGCCGTTGAAGAAATGGTGAACCATGGCCGGGTCCACTTCAGCCTCGCGGGCGATCTGCCGCAGGCTGGTGCCATCAAAACCACGTTCGGCAAAAAGCTTTCGTGCAGCTCCCAGAATCTGGTCTTTTGACGCGATGCCGCCCTTGCGCCGGCCCCTCCTGACCAAGGGAAGACCCCCGCTCATGGTGTCTGCCGGCGCAATGTCAGCGAGGCGAGGACCAGCACTCCGAGCACAATCGTGCCCATCACGCTGACGTCCTGCCACATCAGTTCCGTTGCCTCCGCGTTCTCCGCCACTTCCCGCAGCGCATCGACGGAGAATGTCAGCGGCAGGACGTTGGAGATTGCCTCGAGGACCTCGTTCATTCTGTCCCGAGCCACAAAGAGCCCGCACAACAGGATCTGCGGTACCACCACCACCGGCATGAACTGGACGGCCTGGAACTCCGTCCGGGCAAAGGCTGAGCAGAACAATCCAAGCGCGACTCCCAGGACCGCGTTGATGACGGCGATCATCACCACCCAGAGGGGACTGCCCTGGATATCGAGATTGAAAATCCAGTAAGCCACGGCAGTAGCAACCAGGGACTGGAGCGCGGCCATGATCGAGAAAGCCAGGCCGTAACCGAACAGAAGGTCCGCTTTGTGGATCGGTGTGGTGAGGAGGCGCTCGAGAGTCCCGGAGGTCCGCTCTCTGAGCATGGTGATGGACGTAACCAGGAACATCACCACGAATGGGAAGATGGCAAGCATCATGAGCCCTACCCGGTCGAACGTCCTTGGTAAGCCTGGCGGGAGGGTCTCGTTTTCATAGAGGAAGTACACAGCGGTCAGCAGCAGTGCAGGGACTACCAGGATGAGTGCGATGCTGCGGCGATCGTGTCGCAACTGGTCAAGAACCCGGCCTGTCGTCGCCAGCATCATGTGTGGATTCATCACGCCACCGTCGCTTCCGACTGCTGAATTACGTGAAGGAAGGCCTGTTCAAGGTCAGCACTTCTGCCTTGACGGCTTAGTTCCTCGGGAGTGAGCCAGGCCAGGAGCCCGCCGCCGCGCAACAGGAGCAGGGACGAGCAGTGGCTGGCTTCCTCCATGACATGGCTGGAGATCAGGAGGGTGGTGCCGGCCTCAGCCATGCCGCGGAACCGTTGCCAGAGATCTGCCCGCAACACTGGATCCAGTCCCACCGTAGGTTCATCCAGTACCAGGAGCTTGGGCTCCGACACCAAAGCGCATGCCAGGGATGCCCTGCTGAGCTCTCCGCCGGAAAGGTCAGCCGCCTTCTGGTGCGCCAAGGCACCGAGGTCGACTGCGTCAATCGCCCGCCGGGCATCCTCGCGTTTCCTGCTGTGCATGGCTCCGAAGTACCGCACGTTCGCTTCCACGCTGAGATCCATGTAGATGCTGGGTGCCTGCGTGACGTATCCGACGTCGTGCCTGAGGCTTGGATGTCCCGCCGGCCTGCCCAGAACCCGCACCGAGCCTGAGGTGATTTTCTGTACTCCGACGATAGCCCGCATGAGCGTTGTCTTGCCGCTTCCAGAGGGCCCCAGAAGGCCTGTGATTTGGCCGGCTGGAATTGAAAAGCTGATGTTCCGGAGGATGTCCTTCCCGTTTCGGGTGACATTTAGCTTCTCGACTTCCACGCCGCGTTCACGGCCATCTGACGGCGGCTCGGCTGCTGCCTGGGACATTTTTCCTCCCGGAAGTACTTCCGTCTGGTGATTAATTCATCACCTGATGAATAAAAGCTAGACCTGACGGGCGTCGTCGTCAACGGTCATTTGCGTTAAGAACTCTTGAAATGGTGGCGGGGATCACATAAGTTTCTACGTAGCCGCGCTGATGGGGCGCGTCGGTCTCTCAGGAAGGAATTCCCAAACATGGCACTTTGCGTTGACCTTGCCACGGCAGTGGATAGGAAGTTAGGGGACACGTCCTAAGGCAACAGCCAGCATTCGGACTGGCTGCCAGGCTGGAGAACGGATGCCATTAAAAGCAGTACCAAGCAGGAACACGCACAGAATTAGTTGGCCTTTCAGGCCGCAGAGCCACGCCACAACAGGATGACCAGCCAAGCTGGCCAGGGGCTTCCTTCAGTTAGGGCGTGGCTCTTCTGTGTCCGGGCAGGTCAAGAGCACAGCCTGCGCATAGCTTAGGCGCCTCCAACCGGTAGATTGGTATCCAGACATTTTTGCCAGTTCCCCCAGAAACGGATACCGACCAGTGGTCCTTCGCCTCTCCAAACTTTTCCTGCGCACGTTGCGTGAAGATCCCGTCGACGCAGAGGTGGCCAGCCACCGGCTACTGGTTCGGGCCGGGTACATCCGCCGCGCCGCTCCGGGTATCTACACCTGGCTGCCGCTGGGCCTGAACGTACTGCGCAGGGTTGAGCAGGTTATTCGTGAGGAAATGGCCGCCATTGGTGCCCAGGAAGTGCACTTCCCGGCGCTCCTGCCCAAGGAGCCCTACGAGGTCACCAATCGCTGGACCGAATACGGCGATGGGATTTTCCGGCTCAAGGACCGCAAGGGCGCGGACTATCTGCTTGCCCCTACTCACGAGGAAATGTTTACTCTGCTGGTCAAGGACCTTTATTCGTCCTACAAAGATCTGCCGCTGAGCATCTACCAGATCCAGAACAAGTACCGGGACGAAGCCCGTCCCCGCGCGGGCCTGCTGCGCGGCCGCGAATTCATCATGAAGGACTCGTACTCCTTCGACGTAGACGACGCCGGACTGGACGCCAGCTACGCCGCGCATCGGGGTGCCTATCTCCGGATTTTCGAGCGGCTGGGCCTGGAGGTTATTCCCGTCGCCGCCACCGCGGGTGCGATGGGCGGTTCCAAGAGTGAAGAGTTCCTGCACCCCACGGAGATCGGCGAGGACACGTTCGTGCGGTCAGCGGGGGGATACGCCGCGAACGTAGAGGCCGTCACCACGGTGGTTCCGGATGACATCGACTTCAGCGCTGCTCCCGCGGCGGAGGTCCTGGACACCCCGGGCACTCCCACCATCGATACGCTGGTGGAAGCATCCAACCAGCTGGTACCCCGCAGCGAGGCCGACGGCGGCGCCTGGACCGGTGCGGATACCCTCAAGAATGTTGTGTTGGCAGTCACCCTGCCAACAGGGGAGCGCCAGATCGTTGTCATCGGGCTGCCGGGCGACCGGGGAGTGGACCTGAAGCGCGTCGAAGCGAACATCGGCCGGTTCCTGCCGGTTGCCGGCGAGATTGGCCTTGAAGCGGCCAACGAGGACGACCTGAAGAAGAACCCGCTGATCGTGAAGGGCTACCTTGGCCCTGGCCTGTCCTTGGACGAACCTTTCCTGGGGTTGGAGGGCGCTGCCAAGCTGCTCTACCTCGTCGATCCCCGTGTGGTCAGCGGTACCACCTGGGTCACCGGCGCAAATGAAGCAGGCAAGCACGTTTACGGACTCGTGGCCGGCCGCGACTTTGGCTGGGACGGCGTCATCGAATGCACCGAGGTACGCGCGGGTGACGAGGCTCCCGACGGCTCCGGCCCGCTGGAGACGGCCCGTGGCATCGAGATGGGCCACATCTTCCAGCTCGGGCGGAAGTACGCAGAAGCCCTTGAGCTGAAGGTTCTGGACCAGAATGGCAAGCAAGTGGTGGTCACCATGGGCTCCTACGGTGTGGGCGTGACCCGCGCGGTGGCCGCCCTGGCCGAGTCCAACCATGATGACAAGGGACTCGTCTGGCCGCGGGCCGTTGCCCCGGCCGATGTCCACGTTGTTGCAGTAGGCCGCGGTGAGGAAATTTTCGACACTGCTGAAAAGATAGCGCTCGAACTTGAGGCCGCCGGATTGGAAGTCATTTACGACGACCGCCCGAAGGTTTCTCCCGGCGTAAAGTTCGGCGATGCCGAGCTCGTGGGCGTCCCCACCATCCTCGCCGTCGGCCGCGGTCTGGTGGACGGCGTCGTCGAGATCAAGGACCGCAGAACCGGGGAGGCCGAGAACGTGACGGTGGACAAGGCCGTTGACTACGTGGTCAACGCCGTCCGCAACAGCCGCTAGCACCTTGGACGGCGTGGTCTCGGGCTTCGAGTCGATTCAGCTTGCAACAATCATCCTGCTGGTCGTGGCGGGATTTGCCGCGGGCTGGGTGGACGCCGTTGTCGGAGGCGGGGGACTCCTCCAGTTGCCGGCGCTCTTGCTGGTGCCTGGGATCACTCCTGTCCAGGCGTTGGCGACCAACAAAATGGGCTCTATCTTCGGGACCACCACCAGCTCCGTTACGTTCTACCGCCGCGTCCGGCCGGATTTATGGACGGCCATCCCCATGGCCGTCATCGCTTTGGCCGGCAGCTTCGGGGGAGCCGTGCTGGCCGCCACGCTCCCGGCCAGCGTCTTTAAGCCAATCATTGTGGCGGCACTGATCGCCGTCGCACTTTTTACGGCCTTCAAGCCCGACGTCGGCAACCTCACCCTGCTGCGCCATGACGGTCGCACGCACTACGTTGTGGCCTGCCTGATCGGGGCTGTCATCGGCTTCTATGACGGGCTGATTGGCCCGGGGACCGGTTCCTTCCTGGTCATTGCCCTGGTATCCGCTATGGGCTATGCCTTCCTCGAAGCCAGCGCGAAGGCGAAGATCGTCAATATGGCTACCAACGCCGGGGCGCTCATCTTCTTCCTGCCGCACGGCTCACTGCTGTGGGGCATAGGACTGCTGCTGGGTGTGGCAAACATGGCCGGCGGATATCTGGGAGCCCGAACAGCCGTCAAGCAAGGGAGCCGCTTCATCCGGATCGTTTTCCTGACCGTGGTGGGCGCGCTTATCATCAAGCTCGGCTACGACGTCTGGCACGACACCTTCGCTTAGGGAGGATCCTTCCCCAATCGCCCTCCCGAACGCAAAAGGGCAGGCGTAGCATGCTCCTATGTCAGCAGGTTCAGAACCATACAGGGATGCGTTGGAGGCGGCCTCAAGGCATGCCACGGAGTGGCTGGCCAGCCTGCCGGGGCGCCATGTCGGGCCAAAGAAAACCGCGGGGGAGCTGCTGGAAGTCTTTGGCGGACCGCTCCAGCACGAAGGCATGGCGGCCGCTGACGTTGTGGAGTATCTCGCCACTCATGCCGAACCCGGACTGATGGCCATGCCGTCCGGACGCTTCTTCGGCTGGGTCATTGGCGGAACGCTCCCCGCTGCCCTGGCCGCTGACTGGATGGTCAGTGCATGGGACCAGAACACATGTATGAGCTATGCGACCCCTGCGGCGGCGGCCATCGAGGAAGCGGCCGGGAACTGGCTTCTTGACCTCTTGGGCCTTCCGCCGGAGTCCGACGTCGGATTCGTCACAGGAGCTACTATGGCGAACTTCACTTCGCTGGCGGCCGCCCGCTGGCGGCTTTTGACGAACGCCGGCTGGGACGTGGAGGCCGATGGCCTCGCCGGTGGGCCCCGGATCCGCTGTGTAGTGGGCCAAGAGCGGCATGCCAGCGTGGACCTGGCCTTGCGGTTTGTGGGTTTGGGGACGCCGGTAGTTGTTCCCTCTGACCGGCAGGGCCGGATTATTCCGGCGGAACTTGACCGGGCTCTCGCTGAGGGAACCGGCCCTTTGCTCGTGTGCCTGCAGGCTGGAAATCTGCATTCCGGAGCTTTTGATCCGTTCAGTGAAGCGATCAGTGTTGCGAGGAAACACGACGCCTGGGTCCATGTGGACGGCGCCTTCGGTCTCTGGGCCGCTGCGGTGCCGGAACTCGCTGCGCTGACTGAAGGCCTGGCCCTGGCCGATTCCTGGGCAACAGATGCGCACAAGAGCCTGAATGTCCCCTACGACTGCGGGATTGCCGTGGTGAAAGACGCAATGGCACTGCGTACGGCCATGGGAGTCAGCACCAGCTACCTGATCCAGGACGTGGATGGTTCCGCCGATCCTTTCGACAAGGTACCCGAGCTCTCGCGCCGGGCCAGGGGTGTTCCAGTGTGGGCGGCCCTGAAGTCCTTGGGAAAGGAGGGCGTGGTTGCCCAGGTCAGGGGCCTGACCGATCGCGCAGCCCAGCTTGCGGAAAGGCTGTCCGCCGTGGGCGGTATAGAGGTGCTGAACGATGTTGACTACACGCAGGTGTCGCTGGCGTTCGGGGACGATGCCACCACGCGTGCTGTCACTGCCCGGATTATTGCCGACGGCCACGTGTGGATGTCCGGATCCCGCTGGCAGGGTAAGGACATCCTCCGGATCTCGGTCAGTAACTGGAGCACCAGCGACGAGGACGTCAACGTAGCAGTTGAGGCAATCGAAAGCGCAGTAGCGGCAGTCCGCTCCTAGCTGTCCTGCCCCAGCATTCCAGCGGTCCACCCGGATGGCCCGGCTGACCAGTCGTGGGCTGCACCGGGCTCCGGCAGCTCATGGGCGTTGGGGAGCCCGGAAAGCGTGCGGCCCGCCATTGTGCTGGCGACCCACAGCGAGCGGGCCAGGTCTCCCTCATGACGCAGCCGGGCAGCATAGTGCAAGGCATTGTCCACTTCCCGGGCCACGGCCCACAGGGCAGCGGCGTCCGCGTCCAGCCCAGCTGCCTCACTGAAATCCCTGCACCTCTCCACGAGGCCCCGCTCCGGGTCGCGGGTGGAAAGGTCACCCAGCCGGTTCCAGAGCAATGGCGCCACCGCGAACTCGGCTTCACCGATCATGGGCTGGGGGTCTATTGCCGCGTAGTCGCCTGGTCCCGCCAGTGCCGGGGCGTCCGGGCGGGCCAGGATGTTCAGGAAATGGAAGTCGGTATTGACCAGCACGTCCCTGCCCGAGCGTCGGCCCACAGCGCCCCGTGTTTGGCATACTTCCAAGGCAGCTTCCAGCAGCCATCGTGGAAAGGGCCGGCCCAATTGTTCCCATTCCGCGGCAAGGTCGTCGCTCCAGCGCTCGGCCAGTGCAGCCACATGTTCGAATTCGGCCCATTCTGCGTTGCCGCTGGGGACCAGGCTGAGCTGGCGGACGAGGCCACCCCACACCTCCACGGCAGTATCCATGGGCGCTCCCTGCAACGAGCGGACGGGGTCGAGTCGCTCCAGCAGCATAGAGCACGTTCCGGCGTCGGAATCCAGCAACCGGACTGCACCCCGGCCGTTCCACAAGGCCAGGGCGTGCCGCTCGACGCGGGCTGCGTCGTGCGGATAGGCCACCTTGAGGACCGCTGGAACGCCGGAATTCATCACCGGGATAACAATGGCTCCATGCCCGTTCCACGGCACTGCGCCCTCCGGGAGGTCAAGCTCGAGGTTCCAGTGGTCCAGCCGGCCGTGGATCAGCCCGGGAAGCGACGCAAGCCAAGCGCGCCCGGAGCTGGTGGTGCTGTACCTCCGGGTGAGGTCTACGGGTACGGGTACTTCTGCTGACCGGATCATCAGCACCAGCGTAGTCCAGGACCCGGGCCGCGGCCGGGATTCAGACCACGCCGCTGGCTCCCAGCAGGTTGCCGATCGTGAAGGTGGCGGCCAGGGCGAGGGCACCTCCGATGACCACCCGGATGGCGGCACGGCCCTTGGAGCCGCCCCCAATCCATGCCCCCAGAGCTCCCGTGGCCGCCAGTGCAACCAGCACAGCAACAAAGGTAACGGGCACACGGATGTCCTGGGGTGGCAACAGAATGGCAAGCAACGGAAGGATGGCTCCGATGACGAACGCGGATGCCGAAGCGAACGCAGCGTGCCAGGGGCTTACGATGTCGTCCTCGTCAATGTGTAGCTCCGCTGAGAGGTGGGCGGACAGCGCGTCATGCCTTGTCAGTTCCTCGGCAACAGTCCGGGCAGTCTCAACGCTGAGGCCTTTCTGCTGGTAGATGGCCGTGAGTTCGGCAAGCTCCTCCACAGGCTGCTCCTCGAGCTCCCGGCGTTCCTTCTCGATGAGGGACTTCTGGCTGTCGCTTTGGCTGCTGACGGAGACGTACTCGCCCAGGGCCATGGAAATGGCACCCCCGACCAGCCCGGCCGCACCAGCTGCCAGAATGGGCCCCGATGCGGCCGTTGCGCCGGCGACGCCCACCACAATGGCGGCTACCGAAACGATTCCATCGTTGGCGCCCAGGACTCCTGCGCGTAGCCAGTTCAGGCGCTGCGAGAGGTCATTGCCGTGGGGCTCGTTGTCGTGGAGGCTGCCGGGCAGCGGATCATCCATGTGAACAGCAAACCACCGGGACGGGAAGCTTTCCAGTAACCAGGGTCGGATGGTCAGGACTGCTCCGCTGCTGTCTCATCATCGGCTGCTGCCCCGTCATTGCGCAGTCCATCATCGGCTGCTGCCTCATCGGGTAACGGCGGCAGTTGATCAACGTTAAATAGCACGCCAGGCACGGCGCCCGGATCCGCGCCCCACTGCACCGACCTTCGTGCAGCTTCCCAGAGGCCGGCTATCGCCCAGCGGCGTGCCGGTCCTTCGCCCAGGGCCACAAGGTCGGCATAGACGGGCAGGGTTTCCGCTTCGAGGCTCCCCAGCCCGGCGGCGGGAGCCTGCAGAAATTCCGGCTTCAGGGAATAGCCGGGTTCCTGATGGGGGGTGTCTACGCAGTGCAGACGGCTCAGCTCCTGGGCCTCCTGCAACAGTTGTTCGTGCCGCTCCATCAGCGACGACGCCGATTGCGTATTGGATTTCTCCAGACGGGTCAGCGCCACCTGATAGCCATAAATCGTCTCAGCTTCGGTTTTGACAGTTATGGACAGGGCGGCTGCGAGGAGAGAGCCGCCCTGCTGTCCGAGTCCAGTCTGTCCCGGCTCCCCGGACTGGGCAGAGGGAGAATCTGCTGTTTGGGGTGCCGGAGGTCCTGTCGAGGGAGCTGCTGATGGCCCTGCAACTGATGAGGAGGCCAGGCAGTTAGGCGTTCCGCCCTTCAGCTGATTCGCGTCTTCCGGCGTCAAGCCTGCAACTGTGACTTCGGGCGCCGGGACGCCCACTGCGCCCGCGAATGCCGACGCTTCAAGCAGTTGGGCAGTACCCACCGCTGCCAGCAGCCTGGCCATCCCGCCGTCGGCCGCTCCTGCGTCACTGGTCCTTTGAAGGCCGCTGGCGGACAAACCGGCCACCAGTTCCCCCGCAGAGGGGGTTGCAACGGTGGCCGACGCCGACGGCGACGGCGACGTGGCTGAGGGTGCCGTTTCTGAGGGCGGGACGTTGGCCGAGGCAGAAGGATCCGGAGTTGCCGTCGCCGGAGGGAGCAGGGCCTTCGCCTGCGTTGTCAGCAATCTCACAACCCGGGTAAACGCAGCCTGCTGAGCCTCCGGCGCTGCCTCAGCGAGGAGTTGGGCGGAGCTTCGCAGACTGAGCGAAGTTTCCAGGGCCGAGGCGCGGGCCTGCTCTGAAAAGGCCGGTTCAGGCGGTTCTGGAGCGGGCCGCGGCGTCATGGCAACGCCGAGGCTTATAACCAGTCCGGCAACACAGGCAAGGAGAAGGTAACGGAAATACATGAGCGGCCGTCGCTTTTCCCGGGTGTCGTCTTTCACAACAGACCATGTTGTCATGCCGGTTGACAACCGCGTGCACCAAGGCCGCTGGAAAATCGTTACGCTAGTAGTCACAACATCATCTAGCGGAAGGCGGCCGGCATCGTGAGTAATGCAGAAGCCACGACTTCATCAGACCGTACCGGGACAGGAACGGCCGGGCCCGCCGCTGCGCATCAACGCGAAGCTCAGCGGCTCCGCGCGCTCCTGGAACCCACAGTTCAGGCGCACAGGCTTTATCTGGAGGATGTTGACATCAACATCGCGGGCTCCAACAGGGTGGTCCACGTAGTGGTGGATTTGCCGCAGGAAGAAACCGGCGGGGTCAGCCTTGACGTCATTGCCGAGATTTCCAAGGAACTTTCCAATGTGCTGGACGAGGACCCCCAGGAGGACAACCGTCCTTACGACCTTGAGGTTTCCTCTCCAGGTGTAGGGCGTCCTCTGACGGAGGCGCGCCATTGGTACCGTGCGCGCGGTCGGCTGGTCAAGGTCAAGGTCATCCAGGGCGATGACGTCACGGGACGGATTGTGTCCGTAGACGACGACGGTGTGACGCTGGTACCGGAACTCGCCGTCAAAAAGGGGATGAAGCCCAAGCAGGGCGAACCCGTCAAGATTCCTTTCGACAGGATCCGTCAAGGAAAAGTCGAGATAGAGTTCAGCCACCTCGAAGAGGCTGGTCTGGAAAATGAGTACAACGGACCTTCTGAGGAGGCCTAATGGATATTGACATGAGCGCACTGAGACTCCTGGAGCGTGAGCGTGAAATCCCGCTGGATCTCCTGATTCCCACCATCGAGCAAGCGCTGCTGGTGGCCTATCACAAGTCGCCCGGCGCCTTCGAGAAGGCCCGGGCCGAACTGGACCGCAAGAGCGGTCACGTCACCATCTGGGCGACTGAGATCGACGACGACGGTGCTCCCATCGGCGAGTTCGAGGACACTCCGGCGGGCTTTGGCCGGATCGCGGCCAGCACTGCACGGCAGATCATCCTGCAGCGCCTGCGCGACGTTGAAGACGACAACGTGCTGGGTGAATTCAAGGGACGCGAAGGCGAACTTGTTGCCGGCCTCATCCAGCAGGGAAACAACCCGCACATGATCCAGGTCAACCTCGGCACGGTGGAAGCGTTGCTTCCGCCGCCCGAGCAGGTCCCCGGGGAAAAGTACATCCACGGCAACAGGCTCCGTGCCTTTGTCATCGACGTGCACCGTGGAACCAAAGGCCCGTCTATCACCCTGTCGCGATCCCACCCCGGGCTCGTTCGGAAGCTGTTCGAGCTGGAGGTCCCCGAGATCGCTGACCGGTCAGTCGAGATCGTGGCCTTGGCACGCGAAGCCGGACACCGCACCAAGATTGCGGTGAAGGCCAACATTCCCGGGATCAACGCCAAGGGTGCCTGCATCGGTGAAATGGGCTCGCGGGTTCGAGCGGTCATGACCGAGCTCAATGACGAGAAAATCGACATTGTGGACTACAGCGAGGACCCCGCAACTTTCATCGCAAGTGCATTGTCGCCGTCGCGCGTGAACTCCGTCACCATTACCGATGAAGCCACGCGCTCTGCCCGCGTGGTGGTTCCGGACTACCAGCTGTCCCTGGCGATCGGCAAGGAAGGCCAGAACGCACGTCTCGCGGCCAAGCTCACCGGATGGCGGATAGACATCGTCTCCGACGCCGCCGTCGACCGGAACAAGTAAACAACTGGAACAATTACTTCCAGTGAGGGGCCGGGGGCAGTACTTGCCGCCGGCCCTGTTCCGTATTTCCCGTCCACTTCCCGGCCGCGGTTTCAAGACAATGGGCCGAGTGGGGCTAGAATAGACAAGACCGCGCCTATCGGCCGGTGTTCGTGTGCCTGCAGTAAGTCGCCGGCTGCCCAATGGGTGGCGACGGATGATCGGAGGCAGCAGTTATGTACTGGCAGGAAGATACTCGAGAGTGGCAGAAACGCAACGCTTGAAGGATCAGCCCCAGCGAACCTGCATCGGATGCCGAAAGAAGGGATTGCGGTCAGAGTTACTCCGGCTCGTCGCCGAAGGCAGTGGATCTTCCGCTGTCATCGTGGATGAACGACGCCGGATGGCTGGCCGGGGTGCATGGCTGCATCCCAGCGAAAAGTGTCTGGCCCTGGCGATCAAGCGGCGGGCTTTCGGACGTGCTCTTAACGGGGCAACCGGAACCGCCGAAGTCGAACGCCGGATAACGGCAGGCACGAAAGCCGTGGACACCCCGGTGGCCGCAGCAACAACCGTCCAACCTGAAAGCGGGTCAGAAAACTGATGGAAACCCGATGAGTTCCCAGCGATGAGTGCGCAACGATGACAACTTTGTTGCGCTCTGCAATGGGCCTTCCAGCTGTATGTGCGGCGGAGGCCCGCAGTAAGAAGTAGACGGTTCGTGCCTGGCTCGGTGCGGACCGAGACAGGAGAAATGTGGCCAAGGTCCGCGTACATGAGCTTGCTAAAGAGCTCGGTATTACTTCCAAAGATGCAGTAACCAAACTGCAGGAACTGGGCGAATTCGTTCGCTCCGCCTCTTCCACCATTGAGGCACCCGTTGTGAGGAAACTCCGCAACGCTTTCCCCGGCGCCGCCGCTTCCTCAACCGAAGCCGCCGCCCCATCCAAGGCTGATGCCAGCCCGGCAACTGCACGCCAGGCGCCTGCGCCTGGTCCTGCTGCCCCCAAGGCACCGGCACCTGCTGCTCCGGCACCGGCCGCCAAGGCAGAAGCACCCGCTCCTGCTGCAGCCGCGCCTGCTGCTCCGGCTCCGGCGTCGTCAGCTCCGGCGGCCCCAGCAGCCTCTGCAGCTCCGGCTGCACCCGCTGCACCGTCCACGGGCGCCAAGCCCGGTGCGCGTCCGGCTCCCAAGGCTGAAGCTCCGGCAGCGCCGGCGGCTCCCTCCCGCCAGGGTGGTTCAGCCCCTCGTCCGGGCGGTCCCCGACCGGGCAACAACCCGTTTGCGACGTCCCAGGGTATGCCCCGGGGCCGCGGCGGCGACAATGAACGTCCCCCGCGTCCGGGCAACAACCCGTTCGCAACCTCACAGGGCATGCCGCGTCCCGGTGGCAGCCGCACTGAAGGCGACCGTCCCGGCCACGCCGGCCAGCGTCCTGCCGCAGGTGCAGGCGGTCCCCGTCCGGGTGCTCCCCGTACAGGTGGCGCCGGCGGAGCCGGTGCGCGTCCCGGCGCTCCCCGCACGGGTGGCGCTCCGGGCACTGGTGGTCCTCGTCCCGCAGGCGCCGGTGGAAACCGGCCCACGCCGGGCATGATGCCTAACCGCACCGAGCGTCCCGCACCTGCTGGTGCCGGTGGACGTCCCGGCGGCGGCGCCCGTGGTCCGGGCCGTCCAGGCGGCGCACCGGGTACCGGCGGTGCTCCGGGTGCCGGTGGCGGAGCTCCCGCTGGCGGAGGCTTCGGTAAGGGTGGCCGCGGTCGCGGTGGCACCCAGGGTGCCTTCGGTAAGGGCGGAGCAGGCCGCGGCAAGCAGCGCAAGTCGAAGCGTGCCAAGCGTCAGGAACTGGAGCAGATGAGTGCTCCGTCGCTGGGTGGCGTGAGCGTACCCCGCGGCGACGGCAACACAGTCGTAAGGCTGCGCCGTGGATCCTCCATCACGGACTTTGCCGACAAGATCGAGGCGAACCCCGCCGCGTTGGTTACCGTGCTCTTCCACCTCGGCGAGATGGCAACTGCAACACAGTCGCTTGACGAGGAAACCTTCGCCCTCCTGGGTGAAGAGCTGGGCTACAAGCTGCAGGTTGTTTCGCCGGAGGACGAGGAGCGCGAGCTGCTCAGCACCTTTGACATCGACTTCGATGCAGAGCTTGAAGCAGAAGGCGACGAAGACCTTGAGGCACGTCCTCCTGTTGTCACCGTCATGGGCCACGTCGACCACGGTAAAACCCGCCTGCTCGATGCCATCCGCAAGTCCGACGTCATGGCGGGCGAGCACGGCGGCATCACGCAGCACATTGGTGCTTACCAGGTCACGCACACCCATGAGGGTGAAGACCGCAAGATCACCTTCATCGATACTCCGGGCCACGAGGCGTTCACCGCCATGCGTGCCCGTGGTGCGAAGGTCACCGACATCGCCATCCTGGTGGTAGCAGCGGACGACGGCGTTATGCCCCAGACCGTTGAAGCCCTCAACCACGCACAGGCGGCCAACGTGCCGATCGTTGTGGCTGTGAACAAGATCGACAAGGAAGGCGCCAACCCGGAGAAGGTCCGCGGCCAGCTGACCGAGTACGGACTGGTTCCCGAAGAATACGGTGGCGACACCATGTTCGTTGAGGTTTCTGCCCGTCAGAACCTGAACATCGACGAGCTGCTCGAGGCCGTGCTGCTGACCGCGGACGCTGCCTTGGACATGCGCGCCAACCCGAATAAGGACGCCCGCGGTATCGCGATCGAAGCCAACCTCGACAAGGGCCGCGGTTCAGTGGCAACTGTCCTGGTCCAGTCCGGTAGCCTGCGCGTCGGCGACACGATTGTTGCCGGTACGGCCCATGGCCGTGTCCGTGCAATGTTCGACGACGACGGTTCTGCACTGACTGAGGCTGGCCCGTCCCGTCCGGTCCAGGTGCTGGGTCTGTCCAACGTGCCGCGAGCCGGTGACACCTTCTTCGTGACAGCTGACGAGCGTACCGCCCGCCAGATCGCAGAGAAGCGTGAAGCTGCCGACCGCAACGCCGCCCTGGCCAAGCGCCGCAAGCGCATCAGCCTGGAAGACTTCGACCAGGCCGTCGCCGAAGGCAAGATCGACACCCTCAACCTCATCCTCAAGGGTGACGTTTCCGGTGCCGTGGAAGCCCTTGAAGACGCGCTGCTCAAGATCGACGTCGGCGAGGGTGTCCAGCTCCGCGTTATCCACCGCGGTGTTGGCGCGATCACGCAGAACGACGTCAACCTGGCGACGGTGGACAGCGCCGTCATCATCGGCTTCAACGTCAAGCCTGCCGAGCGTGTTGCCGAACTGGCAGACCGCGAAGGCGTGGACATGCGTTTCTACTCCGTCATCTACGCAGCAATTGATGACATCGAGATGGCCCTCAAGGGCATGCTCAAGCCGGAGTACGAAGAGGTCCAGCTTGGCACTGCCGAGGTCCGCGAAGTGTTCCGTTCCTCCAAGTTCGGCAACATTGCCGGTTCCATCGTTCGCTCGGGTGTTATCCGACGCAACACGAAGGCCCGCATCAGCCGCGACGGCAAGGTCATCGGCGACAACCTCACGGTTGAGACGCTCAAGCGATTCAAGGATGACGCCACCGAGGTCCGCACGGACTTCGAGTGTGGTATCGGCCTTGGTTCGTTCAACGACATCAACGAGGGCGACATCATCGAGACCTTCGAGATGCGCGAGAAGCCGCGCGTCTAAGGTTCTTTGCTGAGAAATCAGCGCAGTAACCCGGGTCGGGGCCGTTGGATTATTCCGGCGGCCCCTCCCTTTCTAATTTTTCTATTTCCAGGAGGAAGTCATGGCTGATCCGGCACGCGCTGCCAAGTTGGCGCAGCGGATTAAGGTGGTTGTTGCCGAGGCGTTGGGCCGGAAGGTCAAGGATCCCCGGCTTGAGGGCATCACTGTCACTGACGCCCGCGTCACCAACGATCTGCAGCACGCCACCATCTACTACACCGTCCTCGGTGACCAGGTGGTACAGGCGGACGCTGCAAAGGGTCTCGACAAAGCCAAGGGCGTCCTGCGGCAGGAGGTCGGCCGCAACATCACTGTCCGGCTGACGCCCACCCTCGAGTTCGTGGCAGATCAGATCCCTGTCGTGGCATCCAACCTTGAGGAGCTGCTCCGGGCAGCCAAGAAGCGCGATGCCGAGGTTGCTGCGCTGGCTCAGAACGCCAAGCATGCCGGCGATGCCGATCCTTACAAAACAGATGCTCCGCAGGATGATGTGGACATCGATGAGGACGACTTCGACGACGAGGACATCGAGTTCAGCGGCGACAACGAGATCGACGAAGACAACAGCAAGTAGAAGTCTTCTTCAAGACTGTGGCCGGATCCAGACGGATCCGGCCACAGTCAGTTAAACGTGCTGCTCAACTGGATTTGTTGCTCAACCAGTGTGCTGCTCAAGGCACGGTTCAATGGTCTCCTTGCCAAAGGGTGACTATCTGACCTGCCGGTGGTGCGGTGGGTTCCCCGGGCAACGCGTTCACCGTGGCGTAGATGGTGTCGCCCCGAATATCCACATCGGCCGTGAGCATGGCGGTCAGCACCACCCGCTCTTTGCCGGAATGCGCGGAGAACTTCAAAACGCCCTCCCCGAAGAGGGATGCCACGTAGATGTTTCCGTTGTCATCCATGTCGATTCCGGTCGGAGACATGATCTCGTCGGCAAATACCTTCACGTGCCCCTTGTCCGGATTGACCTTGAACACCGCTCCCCGGGAGCCGAGCGCCGGGTCTTCCGGTCCTCCTGGCAGGGAGGTTACATACAGCCAGCCGTCCGGACCGAGCTCCACATCCGTGGGCACCGCTTCGAACCAGTACGTGTGGCCAACAGCGCATGCCGGGAGGCCCGAAGCGGCTGCTGCTTCCTCAGTCACAAGGAAAGGCCGAGGCGGAAGGACGGCAACGGTTTTCGTCTCTCCGGTATGAACATCTACTGAGACAACGCTGTTGGCTCCTGCATCAGCGACATAAATGGTGCTGCCGTAGATGTCGATGCCGTAAGGATGGGAGTCGATTTCGCCTGTGTACGATGCCCGCGCATGCTCCGGCAACAAGGCTGCACAATCCGCCGGCAGGTTTTCGAATCCGTAGGTGATCCCGCCGTCGGCGTTCTCCGTCGTCTCCAGGGCTGCCAGATCCCCGAAGGTCCGCTGCGTACCGTCAGGGTTCAGAGCACGGATGTGTCCCGCAAGGGGAAGACCATCAAAGCCTCCCGCGCCCTGGCTTTCTGCAACATAGATGGTGTCCCCGCCGAGGTCGCTGCCGGCAACGCTCCAGCCCGGGTTGTCGTGGAGCACTGTGCGTTGGCCATTCTTGTCAATTTGAATCAGCTGTCCCAAGAACTGCTCCGTCACAAGGACGGAGCCCCCTGGACCGTCGCCGATGTGCAAAGGACTGAACAGGCCGTCGGCCCAGACTGTCGGTGCGGCAGGCGCTTCATCTTCGGAGGCGTGGGTGGCTGGTGCAGCGATAAGGAGTGCAGCCGCGGTGGTGAGAACCGCAGCGAAGGGTAGTTGTTTTCTCATTTTGTCTCCAATGTCGGGGTGCGAGCATCCAGTACATTGAGACCCTTGTTTTGACCCGTCGACAACGGCGTCTCCCCCAAACGCGAGTAGTTTAGTACCGCACTTCGGGAGATGTCGATGCCTGCGGAAAAGGGTGGTGTGGGGCCTCGGTAAATGCATGGCACGGAAGCCCGGGAAAATCGCCGCCGTCTGGCTATGATCAGAAGATGAGCGGCTCAGGGAATGGTTCAGGTTCCACAGATTATCTGGACATGGCGATTCGCCTTGCGATCCAGAACGTTGCTGAAGGCGGCGGACCATTCGGTGCCTTGGTGGTCACTCCGGACGGTCGGCGGTTCGAAGGGGTCAACCGCGTCACTCGGGACAAAGATCCCACGGCCCATGCCGAGGTAGTAGCCATCAGGAACGCGGCCACCGGTACCGGACACTTTGACCTTAGCGGCTCGGTGCTGTACACCAGCTGCGAGCCTTGCCCGCTGTGCCTCGCCTCGGCTCTCTGGGCCAGGATGGACAGCGTCTACTTTGCCGCGGACCGCCATGGTGCTGCAGCCGCCGGATTTGATGACGCGGTGTTCTATGAATACTTCGCCGGAAGCCGTCCGGAACTGTTGCCGGTCCGGCAAGCAGCCATCCCGACGTCGAACCGTCCTTTCGAGGCCTGGCACGCCCACCGCAACCGCATTGACTATTGAAGGCTCAGTTGACGAGCCTTACAGGGCAACCGGCGCGAGACACGAGACGTAGATGGCTTCTCAACTGATCAAATGCCTGCACTGCGGCAAGACCAACAGGGTTCCTGGTGCAGCCTCGGGCAGGCCCCGCTGTGCCAATTGCAAGCAGGATCTGCCTTGGGTAGCGGTGGCAGGTGACGAAGATTTTGCCTCGGTGGCTGAAGCATCGAGCGTTCCGGCGCTCATTGATTTTTGGGCCGAGTGGTGCGGGCCCTGCAGGATGGTGAGCCCTGTCCTGGATCAGCTCGCGCAGGAGAAGGCAGGCGCGATCAAACTCGTCAAGGTGGATGTGGATCGGGCACCTGGCCTGTCAGCGCGGTTCGCGATCCAGTCCATACCCACCCTAATGGTGATCATCAAGGGCACAGTGGTGGCACGGCAAGTCGGCGCTGCGCCCGCCCCAGCACTCCGGGCCTGGTTGGACAAGGCGCTGTCAGGCGCGCGTAGGTAGTGTCAGCTTCGCGTGGGTAGCGGGTCAGACCCGGGCGGGTAGTCGGGAGACGCCGTCCATCAGGTCCTGGGGCTGGCCGCACAGGGAGATCCGGATCCAGCCCTCTCCGATGGAGCCGAAGGCAGTTCCCGGGGCAAAAGAAACACCTTCCTCAGCGAGGAAGCCATGTACCCAGGCCCTGACGTCTCCGCCACTGACATGGGATACGTCCGCCCACAAGTAGAAGGCGCCCTGTGCATCCAGGAAGGGAATGCCCTTTGCCGCCAAAACTGTTGAGGCGGCGTCGCGGTTGGCGCGATAGTGATTGCGGGCTTCAGCCACATAATCCTGGGGTCCGGTCAGGGCGGCAACTGCAGCATACTGTGACGGCGAAGCCACGCAGGACACGATGCTCTCCATCACGTTGTTCATACGCTTCTCCAGCCCTGGAGGGCACACCAGCGCACCGATCCGCAGACCAGTGAGACCGTAAGTCTTTGACAGCGTCAGGGAGGTGAACACCCGCGCTTCTCCAGGCTCCGTGCCATCAAAAACTGCCGGACTCACGTGGGGAACATCGAACGTGAAGGCTTCATAACACTCGTCGGAAATGATCCACAGGTCATGAACCCTGGCCAGCTCCACAAGCTGCTTCATCAGCTCACCGGGAATGACGGCGCCCAGCGGGTTCGACGGTGAATTGAGCATCAGAACCTTTGTCCTGGGGGAGATCAGGGATTCAATGTCACTAATGCGTGGCTGGAAGTGCTGGTAGGGATAGAGGGGGTACCGGACAGGCACCGCGTGCAACAGGCTGCTGGTCATTACGAAGGTGGGATAGCCGGGGTTGGGGATCAGGATCTCATCACCTGGACCCAGCAGCAGGCTCATGGCCAGATGCAGTCCTTGCTGTGCCCCTTCCACTACGTACACGCGGTCGCCATTGATCTCCGTCCCGGTCTGCTGCCGGAACCGGGCGGCGAACGCTTCGCGGAGTACGGGAAGGCCGGCGTTCGGTGTGTAGTTCGTCTCGTCGCGGTCCAGGCACGCCATCCCGGCCTCCAGGACATGGCGGGGAACTGCAAAGCCGGGTTCGCCGATGCTGAGAACCAGCGAGCCGGGAGTACGCCACGCCGCCTCTGTGATCTCACGGATCTGGTTGACGGGAACGTCGCGGACATGCGCGGCAAGCTCTGGCATGAGAGCCATCCTAACGCGGTGCCTGCGGCTTTCCCTGCTGCCCCGATCTGCCCGGGCGTCAGGAGGCGGCAGCCGCAAAGATATACTGGGAGGCGTGCTTTCTGGACTGGTAATAGTGGATAAGCCGCAAGGCTGGACCAGCCACGATGTGGTTGGACGGATGCGGCGGCTCGCCGGTACCCGGAAAGTGGGTCATGCAGGGACCTTGGATCCCATGGCCACGGGCGTGCTGGTGGTGGGAATCAACAAGGCGACGCGGCTCCTGACGTACATCGTCGGAACGTCCAAGACCTATACGGCTACCATCCGGCTCGGCGAATCTACGGTGACTGACGACGCTGAAGGCGAAGTCACTGCGACCCACACCGCAGTGGACGTGTCCGAGGCAGCCATCCGGGCCGGCGTCGTCGCCCTTACCGGAGAACTTGAGCAGATTCCCAGCAGTGTCAGCGCCATCAAGGTCAATGGGGAGCGGGCCTACGCCCGTGTCCGGTCCGGTGAAGAGGTCACGTTGAAGGCCCGTCCCGTAACCATCCATCGCTTCGATGTGCACAGCATCAGGCCAGTCGACGACGGCAGGGTAGTGGACGTCGACGTCACCGTTGAATGTTCTTCAGGTACCTACATCCGGGCTCTGGCACGCGACCTTGGAAATGCTCTTGGTGTTGGCGGGCACCTGACTGCGCTGCGCAGGACGCACGTGGGTCCTTACTCTCTGGAGCAAGCCAGGACCCTTGAGCAACTGGCAGAGGAACTCGAAGTATTGGAAATCTCCGAGGCGGCCCGCGCCCTGCTGCCTAACCGGCAGCTGAGCGAGGCTGAAACCACTGAGATTTCGTTCGGACGACGGGTACTCGCCGGGCCTGCGGCGGGGACACCAGGTGCAGCCACTGTGGAGAAGCCCGCCGCCGCCTTCGCTCCCGACGGAACGCTCGTTGCCTTGCTGGCCGATGCTGGAAGCTTTGCCAAGCCTGTGCTTGTCTTCGCGCCAGGGAACGGGCTTCCCTACGCCGACGGCAGGGACAAGTAGCTGTGGATGCCTACTTCTACATCATCCTGGTGGTCGGCCTCCTGTCCACGATCATCTGCGTTACGGCCGGCATCCTAAGGAAAGGGCCAAACGACGTCACTATCCTGTCCGTTGCGGCAGTTGAACTCGCGCTCCTCGTCTACCTCATCGGCTCAATCATCAGGGTCACGTCGGGGGAGCCTATTGCAGGTGAGGCATGGGAGTTCTGGGGCTATCTCCTCACAGCGCTCATGCTCCCGGTCGGGGCAATCTACTGGTCCATCCTTGAACGCACCCGCTGGAGCAACTTTGTCCTGGCAGCGGTGGGAGTCACGGCCTTGGTGATGGCCGCCCGAATGAATCAGATCTGGTACTGACGTGAAGGAACCCCAAAACGTGGCAGCACAATCCTCTGAATCTCCAGGCGCAGTGACGGGTACCGGCAAGATGGCCGGCAATACGCGCAATACCGGCCCTGGTCGCCTGCTTATTGCCGTCTATGCGGTCTTCGCCATATCGGCCACGGCCCGCGCCGGCTACCAGATCCTCACGAAGTTTTCCGAAGCTCCACTGGCATACCTGCTGTCAGCTTTTGCCGCCGTCGTGTATGTCATTGCTACCGTCTCGTTGGCCAAACCAGGGCGGACCTGGTTCAAGGTCTCTGTTGCTGCCGTCCTCGTGGAACTTGTCGGCGTCCTGGTGGTCGGCGCACTGAGCGTGTTTGATGCCGTCCAGTTCCCCCACGAAACCGTGTGGTCGCTTTTCGGACGGGGTTACGCCTTCATTCCCTTGGTTCTGCCTATTCTGGGGCTGGCCTGGCTTTACCGCCGGCGGCCTTCGGCTACGGTTCCGACACCTTCGACCTAAACCTCTTCACGGGACCGGCCAGCCCGTCCCGCCCGCCAGAGAAGAACTCGCCACCGCCCTCGCCGCCGAAGCTCCCGGGACAGGGTCGGCCGACCTGTCGGTCACGGCCCCGATCCGAGGCAGCGAGTGTCCTTGGGAGCGCAACACCGCGATCTCTTGAATACCTCGCCATGACAACACCCATCCGGTAAGTGTTGCAATCACCACAAGAACCCAAGGTTCTTCAAACACACACCTGCCAGTTACCGGGTCAGGCCCACTGCCAAGGAAATGGAACACTCTGTAGGCGTATCAGCGAAGTCTCGTCGTAATGCCCGAATTAGGGATGTGTTCGCGATCTTGAACTCAGCATCTACTTAGTCGTTTTTGCCTGCTCGCCCTGCCCATGGGTGATATATGTCGCGAGTCCTATTGAGACCATGAGGAGGGCAGAGACCGCGGTCTCAGATCCGATGGATAATCCCGCGGTCATGACGATGGTGCTGATAAACAGGATCACGAAGAGCCACATCGCTGTCCTCATCTCACTGCTTTCTAACAGTCCCTGTCGGGCTTCTTTTATCTCTCAGCCGTTTCTAGTTGTCTTCCTAGCTTGCTCTCTCTTCCAGAGAAGTAAAGGGAGACTGCACAGCTCTCAGACCCCTCTCAGGCAACTCCCCGGGCCGGGCCCCACTTGCAGTTCCTTGGGCGTGAGTAAGTCAGTTGGCTCCGCCAGGGGCAAGCCAGTCCATGGGCCTCGGTCCTGGCGCTGGAAAAGCGGGTGGGGCAGCAAGGTCGTGTCATCGGCTACCCGCGGCGTCGACGTTGATCACGAGAAACCGCTGCAATGCCTCGGCAATCGACGCATCCTCCGTTCGCCGTTGCCCAAAAAGCAACCCGAAGAGGATGCCGGTGAAGAAGTCGATCAGATCTAATGAAGCTCCGTCAGCATCGCTTCCGCCGAGCGCGACAAGCAGCTTCGTGGCCAGCTCGCGGGAGACCAGGCAACCCGCCAACTGCGCGCGCAACTCGGGATCGCCTTCCACCTCCGGTAGCAGCGAGAACACCGCGAGGGCGTCATCGCGGCGAAGACCAGCGAGTAACAGAAGCTGACCCTCCATGAAATTTGCAGCCGTGCGCGGCGTGACCGTCACTGGTAAGTGCGACTCGTCGAACGCCGCGCGCGAGTTTTCCCTTACGCGCCCGATGGTCGCAATGACGAGGTCGCGACGGGTGCGGAAGTAGTACGACGTGGACCCCGTCGCGAGGCCGGCCGCCCTGTCGACGGCCTGGTGAGAGAGGGCGCGCGCACCCCCCTTGGCGAGCACAGTGATCGCATGGTCGGTGATCAACGGACGCCGGTCCCCGGGTCTGGCCATCTAACTCTCCTCATCACTCTATAGATATAGAGTAATGAAGTATGAGACTGGGCATCCACCGACGAACTGCGAACGAACCAAATAAGATTGCGAGTGCAAACAGCAGCCCCTTTCATGCCGCTATCAGTGGCTCAGGGCTCAAGTTCGATAGAGCGCAGATCGCCGCCATCGACGCGCTCAGCACCCCAGCGCGCCACGGCTACTACCTCTGGGGGGACGTGGGGCGAGGCAAGAGCCTGATCAGCGAGACCTACTTCGCGACCATACCCACAGACCATAAGCGCCGCTTTCACTTCCACGACTTCTTTCGTGACCTCCATGCCCAGATCACGCGTGAGCGCGAGCCTCTCGACAGATCGCTACGGCGACTCATCGGGAACGCCCGTGCAGTATTCTTCGACGAGTTCCACGTTCACGACGTCGCAGACGGCGTCTACCTGTCTGCCACTCTCAAGAGTTTGCTCGATGACGGCATACTCGTCCTCGCGACATCGAACTACGCGCCCGAGGATCTCATGCCTAACCCGCTCTACCACGAGCACTTCCGGCCCGCGATCAACATCATCCGCACCGAACTCGACGTCGTACACCTCGGCGAAGGCCAGGACTACCGCCTGAAACTTGCGGCGGCGACTCGAGGCTTCGGTACAGGAACTTGGCGCACGCAAATACCTGTTGCGGACGACACCCCCGCCATCGAGCTCAACGCTGCCGGCCACATCATCAGCGCCCGCAGCATTGAAGACGATACTGCCGTCTTCACGTTCAGAGACCTCTGCGCGCAACCCCTCGGAGTCAGCCAATACCTCTGGTTAGCGGAGCGCCTTCGCACAATCACGCTAACGGCCGTGCCTGATCTGGCCACCGTAGACCGGGACCCACTCGCGCGATTCGCAAACCTCATCGATGTCCTTTACGACCGAGACATCCCACTGCACGTCTTCGCGGCTGGCGAACCCAACCGCCTTGTGGAAGCGTCCGAACCGCCACGAGACGCGAAACGAATCGCCAGCAGACTCTCAACGCTCAAACCCGCTTAGGCGTGTTCTCTCGTTCGCAACGTCTCGGGGAACTACACCTGATATGTAGTCCTGCGTTGTCAATAGGCATGGGGAAGCGGTCCCGGGGTTGAGTTGCCTGGGACCGCTTCCCTTTGTGGCCGGGATGGGCGTTGGTGTGTGGTCAGCGTGTCGTTGGCGACGGCGCGGTCAGACTGATATGCGCGGGTTGGTTACCGCAGGACGAAGTGTTCGGCTGGAGGTTACCGCTGGTCTAGCAATGACGGGCGTGGCCATTCCGGTTGCCCATAGGTGTATCGCGGGTTTACTCCACGCGCTGCAAGGACCACTCACGACTTTCACTTCCCGGGTTTTTCCTTGCCCCCTGGATCAGGGGCCGGAAGCTGTCGAGCGGGGGCCGACTTCGGCCTGATGTGCGCCGGTGGCCAGGGACCAGCACCACCCGGAGAGCTCGCGGGCGATGGCGACGTTGGCGATGACCGGACGCTTACGGCGTTCGAGATAGTTGATCCAGCGGTTGTGCAGACGCCGATTACCGGCATGGCCGCGGATCCGTGCTTCGGAACTGGCTTCTTCCCACCGTGACCGCATCAGCCGTGACGGGTTGTCGTATGGTCTGCGGTGGTGCCAGGCTGCCTCGACGAGCAGCCGGCGGGCGTGTGTGTTGCCGGTTTTGGTGATGGAGCCCAGAGACCGGGACGCTCCCGATGAATGCTCTGTCGGGACCAGCCCGAGGTAAGCCCCGATCGTGGCGCCGGTAAAGCGATGCCAGTCACCGATCTCCACAGCCAATCCGAAGGCAGTCAGGGTCGAGATTCCCCGCAGGCACTGCAGCGCCCGGACAACGGATGTGTATTCGCTCCCGTACGCCATCGCAGTGATCGCCTCATCGAGGCGGTCGCGGCGGTCCGAGATCTCGTGCATCGCCTCAAGAGAAGACTCGTAGGTCAGTTGCCGGGCAGGGGCATCGAAATGCTGCCGGGCCAACCAGAGCTGATGGGTTCCGGTCCAGGCCTGCCCGCCCGAATACACCATGCCCTGGCGAAGCAGGAGCTTGGAGATCCGGTGCCGGGACCGCATCAGATCCCCGCGGACATCTTCCCGGGCGCGCACGAGGTCCCGTGCCGCTTCTTGGTCCGCTGACGGGATCCTGACCGACGTAATCTCGCCGAGTTTCAGCAGCCGGGCCAGATGGAGTGCGTCCTTGGCATCGGTCTTCACTCGGTCCCCGGACGGGCGCTGGAGTTTGGACGGAGCCGCGACCACCGTGTCGATCCCCGCCGCGAGCAGGAACCGGGCCAGACCGAAACCCGTCGGGCCGGCCTCGTAGACCACCCTCACCGGGGTAGGCAGGGATACGATCCAGGCAAGAATCTCGCCATGGTCCGGAGTCATCCGGTGCGGAATGACTTCACCGGTCTGCCCGTCCAACGCGCATGCGACAACGGTACGGGCATGGACATCCAAGCCAACGCTTGTACGCTCGAACATAGCTGGAACCTCCAATTTTCAAATGTGGCTCTACCTGTCCGCCAAGTGTGGCAGGCAACCCACGCCTTGCTTTGAAAAGGAGGTTCCAGCCCCTTCGGGCCACACTTCCTGGTCCTTCTGGCAGAGGCCATCAGCGCCGGGACCAGGATCCGGAACGCCACTACACTTTTACAAGCGCCCCCACGAACCTGGCGATCCGGATCCGCCCCCGGCGACAATGGCATTCAGAAGGACCGCCCCTCGGCAGCGAGCCCCTCCTGCCTCATATCGTCTAGCCACCGCGCCGTGGACGCAGGAACCTGACTCTCCAGCTTCAACGTGGGCTCATAGTGTCATCAGGTTGTTCCTGTACTGAAAACATCCTTCGGTAAATTTCACACGTAAGCAGTAGATCTTGGTGAGTACCGCTACCGACTATGCTTCCGTTGTCCATGACGAGAATTCGATCTGCATCAACAACTGTGGAGAGCCGGTGTGCGATCATCACGGATGCTCGTCCTCTAAGGGCAACACGAAGGGCTTCTTTGACCTCACGCTCAGTTTCAACATCCAGATGAGCAGTAGGCTCGTCCAGCACCACTATCGCCGGATCCCGCAGCAATGAACGAGCAACGGCAAGTCGCTGGCGCTCTCCCCCTGAGAGTCGATGACCGTTCTCTCCGATCTCCGTCTCAATGCCCTGAGGCATTCCCTGGACGAGGTTCCATAGCTGGGCTGCTCGTAAGGCGTTTTCCATCTGGGTTTCGTCGGCGAGCGGAGCCGAGTACAGAAGGTTTTTCCTGATAGAACCGTGGATAATGTGCGTGTCTTGGGTGATTAGGGCAACACTTTGAGCCAGTTCCTGATGGCTCTGGGAGTGTGTGGGGGAACCAGCAATTGTGACAGTTCCTGAGTCAGGAAGCACGAGTCCGGAGAGCAGCAGGGAGAGGGTAGATTTTCCGCTGCCGCTCGGTCCCACCACGCCAATAAACTCGCCTGCCGCGACACTCAAGCTGAGCTTACTGACAGCCGTCCTGGACTCTTGCTTGTCAGAATGGGGGGTGTTTACCTTCTCGGATTTCGTGAGTGGAAGGCCGGCAATCTCGAGTGCTTCACCGGCGTGAGAGAGTCCTGGAATGGAGTAAGCATCCGCATTCGGGTAGCGAAACGTGACGTCCGTCAGAGCCGCTATGATTTGCTCGTCTTTGGGGGCTTGAGGTCTGCCGCTGAGGGCGTGACCGGCATCGGAACTGCTCGAGATCAGAATAGGGCTCTGTACTTCATGATCAAGAACGGCTGCCACTCGTTCCTTGGCCATTCTTGCCCGCAGCAGCGGGTACCGCGTGTCGATAAGAGCCATCACCGGTTCTCGGATTGTCAGGGCATAGATGAAGACCAGCACGAGGTCGCCCGGGCTCACTGATTTCGTTTGGGAAGCATATGCGCAAAGGACTATGGACACTGAAGTTATTAGTGCAAACACTAAGCCGAAGGATGCTGAGATTTTGGCTCGCCAATCCTGTGATTGGACGGAAGTCATAGATAGTTCAACAGCGACTTTTTGGAACTCGGCTATCTCGTCCTCGGATCTTCCGGATTGCCGCGTCAGAACCGCGCCACCCAAGGACATTGTGGACCCCACCAGGGCTGCCATTTCTCTCGTAGCTGCAAATGACTGATCAATGAGCTGATTGATCCTCTTCTCGGCGTATCGAATTGGCAGCAGAGCTATTGGTGCGATGAGAAGTATCAGTAGAAAAATCGGGTTCACGGTCATCAGGACTACTGCGACAGAAACAAGGCTGACGACACTTGAGATCACGCTCGGAAGAACTTGGGTGAGCTTTGTTTCCATGCCCAACACGTCGTTCGTGACGCGGCTGACGACTGCCCCTGGTTTGACGGTGGTGAAAAACAGTAGAGGCATGGCTATTAGCTTTGCGAACAGACTCGACTGGACTTCACTCACCTCACGGAAGGCGGCCCTGGCAAAGAGCGACTTAGAGCAGAGGCCCATGATCACTGTGAAGACGCCCAAGAGTGCTACAAACGTTGCCTGTTCGACGTAGTACCCCAGGGCCTCCTCACGGCCAAAAGCATTAACCACATCCCTGACCGGTATGGCCTGCATGATGGCACCTACAGAAGCCAATGCGACGGTCAAAGAGCCAGCCGCGATGAGCAATTCGCGATGACGATTGCTTGTCTGTCCGCGCTGAGCGATTCCCCTAGAGTGCATGGCTGGCAAGCATATTGGAAAAAGTTGGCAAAACAAACCTTTTCAGACCTATTCGGGATAACGATTTCCTTCGTCAAGTCACAGCAGTAGACGCTGAAGCACGAGCACCCACCCCTATCTCTAACATTCACTGGTGAGAAAATCTGGAATTTGATATGGGTTCAAAACGGGGCAAATTCGGGCATTTCCGCAGGTGAGCGCGATTTCCTTTACCCACCCCCAGCTAATAGTTTGTGACCACCAATGTTCAATTTGAGGTATTCGATGCGCCGATGGGATTTCAACAGCCGCGAACTTCACGGGGAGGGTTGCGTTAGGGGTGGGTGATGATGAGACTTGGCCGCCATTCCTGGAATTGACCCCGTTCGTGGCGTAACCTTTGTGAACGTTCACAATGATTCTTCCAGATTCCGGAATGCTCCACTAGTCTGCTTAGGTGCACAATGAAGCCCTCCTTTCCTCCGGCACGTCCGCGGGCAGACCGACGAAGCAAAATACCGTTATCGCAGCGGAGAACCTGACCAAGCGCTTCGGCGATGTTGCCGCCGTCGACGGCATTTCCTTCAGCGTTCCCGCCGGGGAATCCTTCGGGCTGCTTGGTCCCAACGGGGCCGGCAAGTCGACGACCATGAAGATGATCGGCGGTGTCACCCAGCGGACCTCCGGAAGCCTCAGCATCATGGGCCTGGATCCGGACAGCAACGGTCCGGAGGTCCGCGCCCACCTGGGGGTGGTGCCGCAGCAGGACAACCTGGACGAGGAACTGAGGGTGCGGGACAACCTCCTGGTCTACGGACGCTACTTCGGCCTGCCCATGAGCTACCTCAAACCGAAGGCGGACGAACTGCTCGAGTTTGCGCAGCTCACGGAGAAGGCGAAGTCTAAAGTCGATGCCCTCTCCGGCGGCATGAAGCGGCGGCTGACCATAGCCCGCTCGCTCATCAACGAACCCCGCATCCTGCTGCTGGACGAGCCCACCACCGGGCTGGACCCGCAGGCCAGGCACATCCTCTGGGACAGGCTGTTCCGGCTTAAGGAACAGGGCGTCACGCTGATCGTGACCACGCACTACATGGACGAGGCCGAGCAGCTCTGCGACCGGCTTATCGTGGTGGACAAAGGCCGGATCATGGCTGAGGGCTCGCCCGCGCAGCTGATCCGGGATCATTCCACCCGTGAAGTCCTTGAGCTGAGGTTCGGCTCGGAGCGGAACAGCACCATTGGGCCGGAGCTCAAGGGAATCGGCGAGCGCCTTGAGGCGCTGCCGGACAGGGTGCTGATTTACGCGCACGACGGCGAGGCGGCCCTCGAGCAGGTGGCGTCCCGTGGCCTACGGCCACTGACATCGCTGGTGCGCAGGTCCTCCCTGGAGGACGTGTTCCTCCGGCTCACAGGGAGGAGCCTCGTTGAGTGAGACTGCCGGGTTGACTGAGACTGCGTCCCGGGCGCACGCCCCGGAAATCTCGGCGGCCAGGGGCCGGCGCTGGGGTGCCTTCTATTATGCCGAGCAGGTGCTCCGGGTGATGAAGGGCTACGGTTTTTCCATCCTGATGTACAGCGTGGGGCAGCCTGTGGTTTACCTGTTCGCCATGGGGGTCGGGCTCGCCACGCTGGTTGACGCCGACAGTGCAATGGCGTTCGGCGGGGTCAGCTACATGGCCTTCATCGCACCGGCGCTGCTGGTGTCCGCCAGCGTCATGACTGCCGCCAATGAGTTCACCTTCCCGGTCATGGGCGGCTTCAAGTGGCGGCGGACCTACTACGGTCCGCACGCCTCGCCGCTGACACCGGAGCAGATCGCAGCCGGACACATCATAGCGGTGACTGTGCGCCTCCTCCTGCAGTCAGCCATCTACTTTGCGGTGGTGGCGCTTTTCGGGGCCTCGCCCGGAGGGTGGGGCTGGGTTTGCGTCCTGGTGGCAACCGTTGCGGGGCTGTCCTTTGGGCTGCCGTTGATGGCCTACTCCGCGTCGGTCGAGGAGGACAAGGGGCAGTTCGCGCTGGTGATGCGGTTCATCGTGATGCCGCTCTTCCTGTTCTCCGGGACGTTCTTTCCGCTGGATACTCTGCCGTGGGCTGTCCGCTGGATCGGCTGGATCTCGCCCATCTGGCACGGCACTCAGCTTGGCCGCGTCTTCACCTACGGATACCAGGAACCGTCGGTGCTCACCATCGTGCACATCGTGGTACTGCTGGCCCTCGCAGTCCTGGGCTGGAACCTCACCAAGCGCCAGTTCGTCAAAAGGATGGGCCAATGAGCGTGCTCACCGGCGGCCACAGCGTCACAGAGCAGGCCCGCAACAGGACATTCGGACCCCTGTACTCCCACAATGCCAATGCCGTGATCTCCCGCGGCCTCATGGCCACGAAGAGTACCAACTGGATGATGGTGCTCTCCGGCTTCTTCGAGCCCGTGCTCTTCCTGATCGCCATGGGCCTGGGGGTGGGTGCCATCATTGGCGCGGTGCCAGGACCGGGCGGGGAGATCAGCTACGCGGCCTACATAGCCCCCGCGCTGCTGGCCGTCTCCGCCATGAACGGAGCCGTCTACGACTCCACGTGGAAAGTCTTTTTCAAGATGAACTTCGCCAAGCTCTACCAGGGAATGCTTCACACCTCCCTAGGACCGCTGGACATTGCCCTGGGGGAGACCTTCCTCGCACTCCTGCGCGGGCTCCTGTACGCCACCGGGTTCACCGCCGTCATGGGTCTGATGGGCCTGATCACCACCCCCTGGGCCATCCTGATGATCCCCGCCTCGGTGCTGATCGCCTTAGGCTTCGCCAGCATGGGAATGGGCATCACCAGCTTCCTGAAGACCTTCCAGCAGATGAACTGGATCACCTTCATCATGATGCCCATGTTCCTCTTCAGCGCCACGTTCTATCCCCTCAGCGTCTACCCCCAGTACATCCAGTGGCTCATCCAGGCCATGCCGCTCTGGCACGGGGTGGAACTCTTGCGCCAGATCAGCGTCGGCACGTTCACAGCCGAAACGGTGATCCACGTCGGCTACTACCTCGTGATGACCGCGCTGGGGATGCTGCTGACCACTATGAGGCTCCGAAAGCTCTTCCTCAAATAGTGTCCGGGGACACAAACGGATAGCAGCAGGTGTTGCATTGAGAGCGACACCTGGTGCTAGTCGGAAAATGACGTGAGGTGCCTGTGCTTGAGGCGTGTGGGGTCATCCGCGGGTCGGGATGCAAGCTTGGGCGCCTGCCGGAGTCAGTTATTCGGGACCGTAGCTATTCCTAGCTCAACCAGAAAGCTTACGGGCCTAAGCCGGCCACCGTTCGGGCGGACTATAAAATTCGATCGCTTTTCCAAGCTCGGTGGCAATGCGATCTCGCTTGTTGTGGTTTCACCGATATACCCGCGTGGGTTGACAACAATGACCGTGTCGGCGAGATCGATCTTACGAAGATGTAATGCGCCCTAGACGCTGCCTATCTTCTTCTGTCAGCCGCTGCTCGTGGTTGGCGAAGTTCACGGGAGCTACGACGATATCCCCGTCAATGGCCAATCGCTGCTGTAGCTCCTTCATCTCCGAACAGAACTTCAGCGACCCACAAAGGCAGACGATTCGAGGTTGTGGGCCGGTCATGGTAGTTACGAACGCTCCTTTGGTTGGAGCTGTGCGTCCGCGACGTCGTTGTGCCGTGACCATCACTACCTTCGCGAGTAGCCACACCCCTTAGGGTGCGGCGATCCCGTACGACAATGACCGATGCCGCCGCTGTGCCAAGCTACGGGAAGTCATTCTGGTCCGAAGCTCCAGAGACTGCGGAATACCGTCAGCGCAAGGAAGGCCCGTCGCCTCTTCGGGCTTCCGGGACGGCCCGCTCACGATTTCTACGGGAGAATAGGGATGTGACTGAGCATATCCCTGAGGCGGAAGCCTACATCCGGTTCCGCCTAAACGAACTCTCGTCGCGGAACGAGCACCACCGATTCGAAGAGATCGCCACTCGGGTTGCTCAGAAAAGCATCAGCTCAAATATTCTGATCGGGACAGGGCCGGTCCTGCCCTACAGGCCCTGGCCGCGGCGAGGCCTGACACCCCCTGCCTCCGCCAGGAGCCGGCGCCCGGTCCGCCTGTTCGAATTGATCGGCACAACAGCGTCAGAGATGAAATCACCAGCCTGCATCCCGACCCAAAACAGCTGCAGAAGATCCGGTCGCACGTAAATTGAGTACCTCGCCATGACAACACCCATCCGCTAGGTGGTGCAATCACCGCAAGAACCCAAGCTTCCCCATGCGACAGGCTCGTGGCTGCGGCCTCGACCTCGCCAGTGGTGGTGGCCTGCACCCTCCAGAAAGCAGGCCTGAAGTAAAAGGTTCTCAGCGACCCTGCTGGTATCTGTACCGAAGACGCCGCGCCGATCGAACATGTAACGTTCTTCAGCGTGCACTCCATCTCTGAGGGCACCACCTACGAACTACAGCAGACCGCCCGGAAGTCCTACGGGGTAACACTCGACATCTTCTGTGGCGGCGACATCGCGACGTTCCTTGCTCAGCAAGACTTGATTTGGGTAGCAAGGCACTATCTGGAGCTGCCCTCTCACCTGGTTCCACCTCCGGAGGCACCCGACGGTGAACTTCACCGTCGTTACGACTTCAGCTAGACCTGCATCGTTGTTGCTTCAACCCACCCCAGCTGCCCGATCGGCGGCTACCGGGTGTCCTTCCCTGAATACCAGCTGGTACGCGGCACCTTGCGCACCGTTGAGATCTAAGCCGGGATTTCTTATGCCCTTGGCTTAGCGCGGGCCCACGGGTGCAAATCAGCCATGGGTTACACCACTCCCGTGGAACACTAACAATTCCTCGCCACGGCAAGACCTCAGACGGCACACGCCCCTGTCTTAACTGTTCACGGCTTCGGGGCAACCCCGAAACTGTTTTAACCAAGACCGAGTCAATCTCCGATTAAGCCAGCGTGCTCGCGAACAAGGCCACTTTCAATAATCGTCTCCATACCAGCAGGGGTCATAAAGTCGAAAATATTTACCGCCGTCGCACCACTATGGTGTATTGCTTCGGTAAACGCCGGCATCATGACATATTCCGCACCGGATTCTGCATAAGACAAAGTCAGCGGTCCTGAGGGAAGAGCCGGTATACCCGTGGAAGTGGCCGCCTGACGAACAATATGCTCGGCTCTTCTTGAATGGGATCCGTGAGTTCCCGCACCGTACTCAGCGGTTATCGGCAAAGAATCCCAAGAGGAGAAATCTGACGGCGATTCAGGAGTGCTCGCGTAGACGTTGAACTTGTCGGGCATCGCATACCATACGCGGTCTCCGATTGAACGCCCTATGTGTTCACGAAGTTCAGGCATCACGAAGGCAACTGTGGCTTCAATGCAGCAGATGAGGAGGTTGCGGGTTTCGTCATCGTTCGCTTGGAAAAAGATCTTTGCGGTAGAGACTCCAGGGAAGTGGCTTACGACCTTTTCAAGGTCCGGTAGATATATCCAGGCCCCTTCCCGGTCAGCCCACCGACTGTCCAGGACACGAGTCTTGAACGGATGCTCGAGGGCTTCCAAAGGCTGTTCAGATAAAGTGTCAAATTGCTCGATTACTGTAGGCAGGTTAGCAGCGAGAGTGGCGAGGTCCTCGTCGCTATAGATGGAACCTGAGACCTGGATGGAGATGATCATGTGAGATCCATGATCGACAACAAACACGCCGTTCTTCTGCTTTCGTTGAGTTCGCCATGGCTGAATCATGGTCTCCTCAGTTTCCGGCGTGGCGGTCGTGCAGTCACACTTTCGTTTTAGATAGTTCCAACCTATTGCGCCGTCGTTGGCCTGGTTCACGCCTCTGGCCACACTCGCAAGATAGACAGGTCCAGGATCGTAAATCCCGAAATGGATGGACTCCATGATGGACCGGGAAGTATTTTGCAGCAACTGCCGTACCGTGATTTCCGGCGTCGTTCTTACGACAATCCATGCCTGTTCAATTAGGGTGCCTATGTAGCTTCTCAAGCGGGACTCAGACCGATTAGATTGCGTGGTGGCAAACAAGGTCGAGTCGCGCCCTTTCTGCCGTGCAATGCTGATGGCGAAGGCTGCAAGTAACACTGCAGACGGAAGGCACTTATTCGTCCGTCTGGCTTGGGCGCAGATCTTCGAAAGCCGCGCCGACTTAATTTGAATGGAAGACCAACCGAGGGCGTCTTGGACTAGCCGTTCCGGGGGGAAATCCCGTGGCATCTCATCTCCCGCGCTGATCCAATGTCCTTGGGCACGCGCGTTCATCGCCTGCCCCTGTGGTGACGTCTCGAAGTCCGCTTGATCACGTGGAGACCATTGGTCAGGGTTACAACGATGATTTGCATGCCCGTCGTAGCTGAGGGCAGCGGAGGAAATATGTTGACTTACTAGATCGAGCGCCGTTCCGTCAACGGCGATGTGATGGACAACTAGAATAAGCCGACTGCCGCCGGAAGGTTTTCGTTGAAGAGCCACTCGGATCGGCAGTTGCGTGGAAAGGTCTAGAGGTTGCTGTGCGATCGTAACACCAGCGTTCTCTTCATCGAAGTCAATTAACTCGATGTGCAGACTACTGGGATCATGTATCACTTGCCATGGCCTGCCCGTTGAGTCGGTTTCAATGGTCGTTCGAAGCGCCTCGTGAGACGAAACGACATGTTGAACGGCCTTCACCATTGCCAACTTGCTGCATTCCCCGAGGTTGATCTCGGAAGTCAACATTAAGTGCGCACGCGCAGTTGCAGGGTCGCGAATCACACCCTCACGTTCTGCCCACCAAGTCCAATATTGGGCCCAAGTAAGCCCGGCTCGTATAGGGACGTCCGTCTTTACCAACCTGATACTCCCGACTGTTTCTCAGCGGCCAGCGCACCCGATACAGCTTTCCGTGTGGCCAAACAAGCCACCGGGCCATGTTATCGTTGCCGTTGTCGCTGCAAGATAACGTTATCCTAGCATTCTGGTAACCGTCCAGGGAGTTCCCCGGACGGCACCCAATTGAAGGAGAGAAAAATAGACATGAGCTCCCGGCCAAATCCTGCCGAGCACTGGAGGACTGTGGACGCCTACTACTCAACGCTGGGGCTTCCCGATGAATTGCTCCAGTGGATGTGTGTCGGGCGAGACAAGAAGACGGCGACTCTAGACAGGTACATCACTGGCATCCCAGAATGCAGCATCCTAGAGATCGGCACGTTCATCGGGGTTTCGGCCGCAGGCATGGCGCTGAGTAACACGACCAGTAGAGTGTGCACTGTCGATCCGAACTACCCTGTTACGGTTCTCGGAAGAAAGTGGGGCGTGGAGTCCACAAGGGGTTCTCTCGATTTCGCAAGGGCCGCTTTTAGTGAACTCGGTGTGCAGAATCGTGTAACGGTGCTGGAAGGATTCTTCTCCGGCGCAACATCGACCTATATGGACAGGTACGTCAACGAATGGGGAGGCGGAAACGACATCGGGTGGGAGCGCCCTCCGGTGCTGACTTCCGAGGTCAGAAGCCGCGGTCCTTTCGACGTCATTTTTGTGGACGGTGACCATTCCATGGAGGCCGTTTTCAATGACTTGAAGCTGGCAGCCGAATGCCTGGGCGACAACGGAACGCTGCTCCTCGATGATGTCGTAGGACACTGCGGAGGAGCCGTCTGTTCTGCCGTGAAGAGATTCCAGCAGGACCAGAGGGAGCTAGGGGCCGTGGAGTACTCCTTCTGCGTGGAGAACGACATTGGTGTGATGCGACGCTTGTAGCTGGATCGGTAGGCTCTGCGTGGCTCCGGGAAGCGGGTGTAGCTGGGCGGTTTTTCACCCCGACACGAAGCTATGTCTAGTCAACGGGACTGGGCTGGAATGATGTCGACTGAGCCATATACCTCGGAGCAAATCGAAAGTATGCAAAGAAGTGGGCTAATGACATCTATAAAGAGCCAACGTGATGGCACGCGTAAGGGTTTCCAGGCAATTCTTCCAGAATTTGTTGGGTTTCACGAAGTCGGCGTAAACCAAGATTTATCAGGTCTCGAGCTGAATTTGATGTTGGAAGATGTCGGCAATGCTCCGCGGGATGAGCATGTGATTGTCCGTCATTGTGCCGTTGAAGCAGGGAAGAAGATCGGACTCCGCATTCCGCTCCCAATTCACAACGCCGAGGCGGGTAATCCCGTTTGGCCGTCAGGAGTCGTCGGAAGCCTCACTCATTCAAGGACGATCAGGGCTGCCGCGATTGCGCGCAGCAATCGATTAAATTCGGTCGGAATCGATGTAGAAGAGCTTGACACACTCAAGGGTTCAGAAATTCGTCAAATAATGAGCCAGGACGAACTGCGGATGACGCGATCGGCGCTCGGAGTCGATGGCCCCATCACACTGTTCAGCTTGAAAGAGAGTCTCTATAAAGCCTGGTATCCGGTCAACCATACGTGGCTTGGCTTCAGAGACGTGACAGTTCACTTGGAGTTGTCTGGCGAGGCCGGGATCGGCGCGGCGACGTTCCGGGCCGTCTGCGGTGGTGCCTTTCTGGATGGATTCACAGGCCAGTTTGTCGTAGACCATTCCGTGGTTCGAAGCGCTGTGATTTATTCGAATTCTGCATACAATTTCGTGCCAACCGGTGGCTGCGTCGTTGGAGGGTATGCATGAGACTTCACGCGATCAACTACCTGTAAGTAGCAAATGAATTTGCGGCAAATTTGAAAATTAACATATGACTAAATGCGAAGAGCTGGTTTACAGCTTTAGTTCGCCCTGTAATGTTCTCAAGTGAATGGTAATGTTCTCAAATGATTGAAAATCTCATCGCTAGAATTGAGGCGTCATGAATGCTAGTCCTGCGGTATTTAGCCCGTCCAGGGGGAGTGCCACTGACCTGTTGGTCTACATTAAGGCATGTCTAGCTGACGTTTCGTTGCAGCTTGAGCAGAGGGGTATTGTTTTATTTCGAGGCTTTGATCAAATAAGCCCATCTGTGTTTCAGCAGTGTGTTGAAGCCGTTTCAGGCCAGACGCTAGATTACGAGTTCAGATCAAATCAAAGAACACGTGTCGATGGAAATGTCTTCAGCTCAACCGATTTTCCTCCGAATGAGCTTATTCCATTCCACAACGAGATGTCGTATTTCGTTAAGTGGCCTAAGCACCTTTGGTTTTCATGCGAGACGCCGGCGGCCGAGGGGGGAGCGACGCTGTTCGCCGACAGCGCGTCGGTACTGGACGCACTTCCAGAGAATGTCGTCGCCGCCTTCGAAAGTGGGGTTCGTTATCAACGAAACCTCAGCTCATCGGTCGATGTGTCCTGGGAAGAGGCATTCGGTACGACTGATCGTTTGCAAGTGGAAGAGTATTGCCGGGCCAACAGCATCGACTTCGCATGGATTGGTGGAAGCCTCCGGACCGTGCAGGACCGACCGGCTATCGTCAGGGATCGAAGTACAGGCCGTCCGATCTGGTTCAATCAGGCCCATCTATTCCACCACAGTTCTTTTGGACCCGACGTCGCGCGGGTGCTGGAGCGAACATACGCGATGAAAGAACTGCCGCGGACTGCCCTCCATCGCGACGGGAGCGCGATCGAACCTTCAATGCTGGACGCTGTCCGTAAGGCGTACTCGGATAATTCCTTCGCAGTGCGGTGGCAAGCTGGAGACGTTCTCGTTCTTGACAACGTTCGTTATGCCCATGCCCGGGAGCCTTACACGCCGCCGAGGAAGCTCTCAGTGGCAATGGCGGGGGACGGACCTGCAAGCGTCGAGTATTGAACTCTCAGGGGGGCATGTGAATCTCGCCGAGATGATCGATTTGTCTTTGCGTCGACGACCGAATCAACTGGCTGTCGTTACCCGGCGACGTCAACTCACGTACGATCAGTTGCGTCTTCAACTGTGCAAGTCGCCTGCCGCTCGAGGCTCCAGAGCAGCAACCTGGGAGGTGGACGACGTCGTATATGTCGTCAGTAGGCTGTTGAAGGGTGAGCCTTTTCTGCTCGTGGATTCTTCGTCGCGGTCGGTTCCAGAGAGCGATCTCGTGTTGTCTGAGGCATCTGGCAACGTTGCCTACGGAACATACTCAACTGGCACGACGTCAGACGGTTCTCGCTGCAGATTTGTAAGTCGGCAGAGTGTGGAACTGTACCTGGATGGCCTATTTGACCGGCTGAGTCTCGGACATGGGTTGACTTCCTATGCCTCTTGCACGCCCCTCTGGTTCGACTTGGCGTACACATCGATGCTGGGGGCTTTGGCCTCGGGAGGAACCTTCTTTTACCTGGGGCCGATAGAAACGGATTCGCCCAGGTCTTTCCGACGATGGATTTCGGCGTGTCGCCCGGACGTGCTGAAGGTGACTCCGTCCCTTGCCGGGGCGTTGCTTGGAGGAGGTACCCGAGTCGAGCCTCCAGCGAGGGAAGCAGTAGTTTTCGGTGGTGAGCGACTGTCGTGGAATCTACCCGCGGCATTGATGGCCGCGAATTCAGGAATCAAGGTGTTTAACCACTACGGACCAGCGGAAACAACCATTGGGGCCTACATGAATAAAGTCAGCGTTGCGCACCGGTCCTTGAGTGACACGGTGCCGATCGGAAAGCCTCTGATCAATATCGACGGGCGCCTCGCATCACCAGCCGATGACACGGGTGACTTGCTGCTGGGGGGCGCCCAGGTCAGCGCAAACCGTGATCTCCAACCGCTCTCTGATCACGGCTGGTACATCACAGGCGACAGATGTCGTCTACTCGAAAGTGGCGAATTAGAATTTCTAGGCCGCGTCGACCGCAGGGTGAAGATCGGGGGAGTGCTGATCGATCTGGAGGCGGTCGAAAGGATGGCACTGCAGGTCGATTTGGTGCAAAATGCACACGCCAGAGTCGGTTGGGTCATGGAGGACCCACACGTGGACCTGTCGGTGGCCGGGGCCTCCGAAAAGGATGTGGATTTCCTTAAACGGACTCTCTGGGCCGAGTTCGAGCGATGCATGGGCTTATCTCGAGGGTGGTTGGCTATCAAGGTGGCTGACAAAATGTCCATTAAATCCTCTGGAAAGGGAGGTTCCTGAGTTGAATACTCGGTCAAATCAAGAAATAGCAGAGATCGTCAAGGTTGCGGCAGAGGAGATTCGCGGTGAGCCCATCTCGAGCTCGTATTCGCTGCTGGAGCAGAGCTTCACCTCCATCAGTCTTATCCGACTTATCGCACGCCTCGAGGAACTACTCGACGTTGAGCTCAGTCTGGAAGCGGTAATTAGGAAGCCATTTTTATCTTCCATCTCAGACCAGGTAGTGGTCATGACGGGGCGGTGTCATGAGTAGGGTGCTCACAGATGAAGAGATTTCTGTCGCGCAGGAGAGGGTCCTTTTCTATGACCTTTTAGCTCCCGAGGCTCCATTCCATGGAGTGCCACGCTTGATGCATATTAGCGGATCCGTCGACATTCATCGACTTGAGCGGGCTATCAACAAAATCGTCGCCAGGCACGAAGTATTGAGAACTCGTTACGAAGTCTCCGCTGGTCGCTGGCTTGCAACTGTTGATGACCATCAACAGGTGGTCGTAGGTGAGCACCTGGAAGGCGCTGCAGTAAACGCACGCGAGGTCGATTCGCTTATTTTCAACTTGATTGCACGGCCCTTTGACGTGACTACGGGTCCAGTGGTTCGAGCGGACACAATTGCACGATCCTCGACTGAGTGTCTATTTCTTCTCGATTTCCATCACGTGGCCTGTGATGGCTGGAGCGAACGAGTCTTTCTTAACGAACTCTGCGAGTTCTACGACGCTGACATGACTGGTCGTGAAGCTAAGCTTTCGGACCTTCCGGTCCAGTATCGTGAGTATGCTGCGGCTCAAAGACTGCGGCTGGACGGGGATGAGGTCCGAGTATGTCATGAATACTGGCGTCGGACCCTGGGAGATGAGATTCCCCAACTAAACTTTCCCTATGATCGGCCACGACCCGTAGATCCGAGCTTCCGCGGTTCTAGTATCGGGTTCGAGTTAGACTCGAACCTCATTCGCTCGATTCGCAATGTAGCTGAAATCGTCCAGGTGACGCCATTTGTCGTCATGCTGGCTGCATACTTCATCGTGCTTCATCAGTGGTCCGGCCAGGACCGTATCGTTATCGGATCTCCGATCAACAACCGTGAGCACTTTCGCCATCACAACATGATCGGGTATCTGGTCACTAGGCTGCCAATTCTTTCTTTCTACCGGGCTAATGCTTCTGCAGTGGAATTCATTCAGGAGCTAGGTTCGAATGTGCTTCAAGCTGTGGGCCACAAGGAGACTACAGGATCGCCCTGGCCTTTTCCCCTGCAGAATGAGGCAGTAAGGGACGCGAGCAACTACCGATTCATGTTCTTCTACCAGGAGAACCCGGTTGGTGTTGAACGGCAGTTTGGTGGGTTAACTCTTACTAACGCAAACAGTCACTCATCGGAGCGCGTAGAAGCGATGGGGCTTCGCTCCCCGACGGTAGGTTCGCAGCTCGACATTGGTTTCTTTATCGAGCCAGTCGGGGACCGAGTGTTCGGCTGGGCCGAGTTTGCTCTCGACCTTGTCAACCCCAGCACGGCCAGGCGGCTTATAGATACTTATGAATCAACGCTTCGCGCGATAGCTAGTGATCCCGGAGCTTGCATCGGGCAGCTGAAATCGGGAGTGGGCGGGCGTCATGGCGACTGATCTTGCTGAGATTCTTGGGAGGCTTGGATCTGAGCATGGTGATCGGATCGCTCTGCAGAGTCACGAAGCGGATGTGACTTACGGAGAACTCGAGAAAATCGTTCGGTCCGAGGCTGATCGGCTCGCCGCTTTGACCGAGGACAGGTGCGTAGCTGTGAGGATGCAACGGAGTGTCAGCTTAGTCTCCACGGTCTTGGCAGTCCTACGTGCTGGGCGTTCGTGCCTGGTACTAGACCCCTCACATCCGATGGAGTACGTGAGTTCATCTATGGCGTTGGCAGGCGCAACGATCCTATTTGAGGGATCTGACGTGTCCAGTTACAGGGCCGTCCGGGAAACTAAGAAGTCCGTCTCAGACTACTCCGGTACTGGGGTTCTCAACACGCCATCCCTGATCTTCCCTACGACGGGGACGACCGGAGTCCCCAAGTTGGTGGTGATTGATCTGGACGCGGCCGTGGCGGCACAAAAACCGGGTGAGTGCCACTTTGACCTTGGCCAAGATGACCGTGTCCTGTTGACGTGCCCACCGAGCTCGGCGCGCCTCGTGGGCGAGGTGTTTTGGCCGTTACTCGCTGGAGCTCAGATTGTTATTCCGGCGGAAACCAGGTGGTCCGCGAGGGAGTTGGGATATCTAGTTCGGTCAGCCCAAGTTACGGTGCTCGCGGTGCTGCCTTCATTTCTAGAGGCCTTGATTACCGATTCGGTTGCGTGGTCCTGTTTACAAGATGTACGTCTAATACAGTCTGTAGGCGAGCCGCTACCGGCGACGCTTTATGCGCGAGTCATAGCGCGATTCGAAGGCGCACTTGTTAATTCTTATGGGCAGTCAGAAGTGTGCGCTGGCCTCTTCTCGGCTCCGGGAGCCATTCCGCCGGCGGAGTCTTTGACGGTGCCACTTCGACGGTATGGCCGGGGCTCTTGCCATGCGGAGGTTTTGTCTGAGGACGGACGTCCAACGAATGTTGGATCTGTCGGGCGGCTTTACCTAGTAGGCCCTTCAGTATCCAGGAGCTATCTTGGGCCCGCCTCCGTGGCGGACGAAATCTTCAGTCAAACAATTGATGGGCAGCGTCGAGTGGATACCCGGCAGCTTGCGAAAGTACTAGATGGAGGGTTGATCGAAATTTTGGGACGAGTCGATTCACGTATCAAGATCAACGGAATGAGTGTTGTTCCCGAGGAAGTAGAGTTTTTGTTCAAGACTCTACCGAATGTCAAGGACATTCGTGTTTTCGGTCAGAGCACGCACACTGGAAACCTGCTTTGCGCTGAGATTCAACTAGAAGATGATTCGGTTACCGTGGCGGACCTGATTGCGCTGGCGCAACAAAGGCTCCCTGTCCACATGATCCCGACGCGGGTGAACTTGGTCGAAGCAATCAAGAGAAACACCGCCGGAAAGATCGATCGTAGCCAAGCGACCGAGGGCCCTCTGACTGCTGTTCATGATAATTCCGAGGCGATCCGAAAGACGTTCGAGGTCATCTTGTCCTGCAACATTGATCACTCGACGGACTTTTTTGCGGCCGGCGGCAACTCCCTGCTGGCCATTCGAGCCATCTCGGAGATAAACGATCGGCTCGGCATTAGTGTGCCGCTCCGAACCTTCCTCATTTCGAGAACCCCGGAAGGGATCGCAAACGCACTTGAATCCGAGGTGCTGTGATGTCTGAACGCCCTTATGTCGAGCTGGTCTTGGCGATGAGTGCCGATGGCAAGATCGCCGACGCTGCTAGGACACCGCAGCGAATTGCGTCCCCTCGTGATAGGGGAGTGTGGGACGACGCTATGGTCCGGGCGGACGCCGTCCTCTATGGGAGTGGAACCCTGCGTTCGGTGCGACGTTCAATGCAGACCTTCGATCTACAGTCGTCGGGCGAACCAATTACCGACTCTCGCTTGAACATTGTCGTCAGCTCGAACGGCAAATTCGATCTAACCTGGCCCTTTTTTCAAGAGTCTCACCCTCGGTGGCTGGTTTGCGCTCGCGTTCCTGCCCCTGAGGTGACGGAGGCCTTTGACAGGGTAATCGTATGCCCTGGTGGCACAGGCCAAGAAGTTGATTTCCCATCGATGTTGGGTGAGTTGCGTGAGGCTGGGATCGAGCGGGTCTGTTGTGGTGGCGGTGGTGGTCTGGCTGCTTCGATGTTTCGGCACGGCCTTGTTGACGAGTATCGACTGACAGTTGCTCCCCATATTGTTGGGGGGCGTACTTCGCCAACTCCTGTTGATGGAGAGGATCTCCCTCTTGGAACGTTACCTAAGTTGCGCGTTCTTAATCATCAATTTTTTGACGGTGAGTTTCTGATTCACTATGAAGTAGTTCGAGACGATGGTTGACACTAATTCTGGATGGGCGCAACCGGAACAGGTACGTCTTTGGGTGTATCAGAATCTGAGGCCGGAAGATCAAAGCTACGTCATTAGGTCCGGCCGTCGTTTTGGAGGTCTTGTTGATCGGAGCCGGCTGGCCCTCTCGGTGTCAGCTCTGGCCCGGCGGCACCCTGTCCTGAGATGGGCGTTTTCGGATGACGCGGCGGGGCTGAGGTGGCATGAAGTAGAGCTGGAACCGGGCGAACTGTGCGTCTTTCACTCGCTCGAATCAGGTAGCCGGGATGATGTCCTGTTTGAAGAGGGATCTCGTCTCTTAGATCTTGCCGGCGGTGGTCTGTTCCGTGTCGTGACGTTGGAGGTTATGGGAGGCACCACTGACATCTATCTTATGGTTCACCAGATCATCAGTGACGCCCGTTCAACTGAGCTTCTATGGTCCGAACTTGCTCGCTTATACAACGGAGGGAGTGGAACTGATGGGATCGATCGAGCGTATTCCAGCAGAGAGCGTCCTTCGGTCGCAAGTGAGTTACTTACTCGTGTACCGGAAATCGACGTTGTGCGAACGGAGCTCAGCCCTGAGGGCGACGCGCGCGCCCCTAGCCGGGTGGACTTTGCTGTGTCTCTGCAGCAGCAGAACCAAGTTGCCATGGCGGCTTCACGCTACGCAGTAACACCGTTCACGGTGCTGCTTACGGCATTTGCACGCGCGATTTCGCGCTACGATCCTGCGTCGGAACACTTTGCCGTTTGTACTCAGATAGATTCTCGAGTGGTCCCGGAGGAGCTAGACTCCGTTGGATTCTACATCCGGACTCTGCCAGTGTATTTCTCGTCGAGTCGTGCTGATCCAGGCCGACAGCTTCAAGCGACTTTAGAGCAGCTCATCGACGGATTCAGCAGCGGTACGCCAAACTTAGAAGCGGTCGTGGCTGCATCGGGTATGAGTGGAACAGACCGACGTCACAACGCTTTCGGCCTGTTGTGTTTTCAACAACTTGCGAATAGTGAGGCCGTGGTCGTCCTTGGTGACTTGCGGGGGGCGCCGATCCCAGGAGCAGGTGCGTCGACGAGTTTTGGGCTCAGCTTCACGGTTGAGCCGTTTTCGCCTGATGGAGAGTGCAGTGCTTGGGCGCATTTTGAGAGCTCATATTTTTCTGAGGATTTGGTGCGCGCGTTATGGGGGATGACTCTTGATGAGGTCAGAAAGCTTGGACTCGAAGTGGCTAACGAACCCGCGCCTCCACACATCGGTAATGGCGGGAGCCTGATTTCACCAAGTCCTAGCGGTCTGCTTGTTTCTTGCCGCTCATCTAGTGAAGGTGTAATTGCGCTGCTTTCTGCGCAACCTCAGGACAATGTTGCCCTCGTGAGCGAGACCATTGAAATAACATATGGGGAGCTTTTCGATGCGGTAGCCGGACGTTCTGATCTGCTACGGAACAGGATTCCGAAGAATTCAATTGTGGGGGTGAGGACGGACTCCGTCGCGGATCAGATCTCCTGGACCTTGGCCTCATGGGTCTCAGATTGTTCAGTTTTATTTCTTGAATCAGATCAGGTCTACTCGCCGTCGTCAGCCGCGCCCATTGCAGTCGTCGTTGGGGCAGCAGAGCCGCATTGGTGCCGTCAAAGTGAACACGCAGAACCTGATTCGGAAATCGGACATTCGCCAAATCGGGGGTCAGATTTCTCGGGGGTTGGATACATCTTGTCCACGTCAGGCACGACAGGTTCGCCTAGGCGCGTGGCGCGGCAATTTTCGCCGTTCTGGGACTTTGCCATTGACTTCGCCCGGCAAGTCGAAAGGACTTGGCGAATTCCACTGGTTTCAGAGCTTTCAACTGATCCAGGGATGCGTGTGATGTTGGCGACGCTTGCCGCGGGTGCGACGCTTGTCATTCGAAACGACGTTCGCAACGATGATCAAGTGTCGTTTCTGAGCCGTGCACTCACCAACGAACGGGTAGATGCCATCCTGGCGGTCACCCCGAGTCTTGCGCATGCTGTTTTTGCTCCTATGGCGTCCCTGGGGATGTATCGACACCTCCAGATGGTGCGCTGCGTTGGTGAAGGGCTTCATCGGTCGACAGCACGGCTCGTGCAGCAGGTGTCCGGACCAATTGCTCACGTCGACTATGGGACGAGCGAAGGTGGGATGGTAAGTCTGACCCACCGCCAGACCATCTCAGAGGAAACTGAGTTTCTTCCCCTTGGGATCTCTACCGGTTTCGGAACTGTTTCGATTCAAGAAATCGACGGCGAAGAGTGCCCGCCGTACGTCGTGGGGGAGCTGGTTTTGGGTGGGCCGCTTGTCAGCCATGGTTATGTTGATGATGAATTAGAAGACGACTTGTTCGTGGACAGTTTGGGGCGCTGGTTCCACAAAACTGGAGATCTTGCATATCGAGATATCCAGGGGGTCGTTCACTGGGTTGGGCGTAAGGGCAACACGGCAAAGGTCCGTGGTCTGTTCGTTGATCCAACGAAGTTGGCGGCCAGTGTGAAGTCGCTGCCAGGTGTTTTCGCTGCTCACGCCTGGATCGACCGCACTGTACCCAGCGACCCCTTTCTCTCCCTCGCTGTTCAACTCATGGCGGGCACCGATCTCGACAGGACCGCGGTGCGGCAGCATGTCGCGAAGAATCTCGGTAGGTCCTATATCCCATCCTCGATCATTCAAGTGGAACAAATCCAGTTCGGGCGATCTGGCAAGGCAATCTCTGGCCCGCTTCCGGCCGGATTGCCACATTCTGAGTTGGGCAGCGAACGATTTCAGATCAGCAATGAGCTGATGTCGCTGTTTGGTGACTCGCTCGGAGGAGACTATTCCGGAACCGACATTGGATTCTTTGATGCAGGTGGTTCATCACTATCTGCAATTCGGCTGATATCTGACATCAATAGTCGATTCGAGACGGATCTCGACTTTCAAGACCTACTCCTGCACTCGTCTCCTAGAGAACTGCATGTTGTCATTGAGGCTCGGAGGTCGAAGTTAGATGGGGACCAACCGGGTCTGACGGTCCCATTCGGTGACGGTTGAGGATTTATCCGTATTCGTCAGACGCACATTCGGAAAGCTGAAAATTGAACTATCTACGGAACGTTGTCGACGAGGAATTCGACGTAGTTATCGTCGGGGCAGGGCCAGCCGGGTTGGTGCTCGCGCATGGTCTTGGTCGATACGGAGCGAAGGTCCTGCTTCTTGAACGAAGGGTGGCTCTTACTAAGCGGCCAAGAGCAACCGGCGTCAGTTCCAGGAGCATGGAAGTCCTGCGAATGATTGGACTCGAACAGGCTGTCCGGGTTCTAGCTGAGCCCATCGAGCTCTCCATTGCCGTTGGGGAATGCTTGATGGACCCAGCGATGCATTCGTCGTATGCGATCGCCCCTCCTTCAGTTACCCGACTGACGAGCCCGGCTGGTGCGGTGTTCCTCCCCCAGGACCGGCTAGAGAGCGTCTTGACCCAAGGCCTGGAGGGCATGATAATGCGGGGCTGTGAGCTGATTGGGCTTGAAGACGACAGTCAAGGAGTCTCCGTGATCTTTAGTCAGGGTGGCGGCAAGTCCGTTGAGAGGCGGGTCCGTGCGAGGTTTGTCGTTGGGGCGGACGGGGGCCATAGTCAGGTGCGGGAGGTGATCAGGGTCGCGCGCCGTTCGTGGCCTGCAACAGCGCCAGTGCAACACACTTCTCGGTTCAGGGCACCAATTTGGAGCCAGCATCCGTTTCTTCCGCGGCACAGCCTGTACGTCCTCCTGGGCTCGGACGGAAATACTCGCGCTAGCATTTGGCCAGTTGGCGGGGATAGCTGGGTTATTGCGCAGCCGCACGAAGCAGGCCAACCTGCCACGAAGAAGCTCATTCGCGAGCTCAGCCATCTAAAAGACCAAGCGATTGAGTGTGAGCCATTAGGCTCCTTCAGCATGGGCTGCGAGGTGGCGGAACGGTTCGTGGTAGGGCGAGTCTGTCTGGTCGGGGATGCCGCGCACACCGTGGCGCCCAGGGGAGGAACCGGCTTAAATTCGGCAATTCAAGACAGCTTCAATCTCGCGTGGCGATTAGGTTGGGCTATAGCCGGCTGGGCGGACTCGAGGCTCATGTTGGAAGGATATGAACGTGAGCGACAGCCTTTAGCAGTACGTGACGCATCAATTGCGTCAATGCCCGTTGGTTTGGTGCGCGACATGCACGAAGAGCTGAACCTGGAACGGGGAGGGAGAATATCACACCACTGGATTGATTCCTCGAAATCGAAGTCGACTTTAGACTTGGTCGGCGCTGGGATTACCGTATTTTCCACGTCGAAGAAAGCTCAATACAAGCGGACACGGTCAGCACCGCATGGCTGGGCAGAAATAGATCCATCCACCGCAAGAAAGCTCGGACTTGACGTGGGCGACGAACTTCTGACAAGGCCAGACGGGGTTGTCATGGAAGTCAATAAGAAACCTTGATTTGGAGACCGCATATAGTGTGGCATCGGACTGATTTGTTATCGGCCGGTGAAACCCGGAGATGTCCAACCATACAAGACTCCAGGTGTGCGCCGACAATCTTTTCCAGAATTCTTGCTAGGGAATCAACCTCCGGTCGACTGAGATACGTCCGTATGGGACAGTTCGCTGACCGGGATACCCGCAGTGCCAGCCGACGATGGACTGGCACCATTACCTGGATCCTGCTCGTCGTCGCCTCGATGATCGTGATCGCCTACGGGATCGCGCGCGCCAACTGGCATCTCGGGTTGCCAGGTCCGGCCGAGCAGGAAGAGGTCTGGATCGGTAGTCGCTACATTCTCGCCGGCTGCGCGCTGTCCGTCGCGGCCGCGGTGTGGTCACACCTACGCGGCAACGCTGTATGGGTGACGGTGTGCGTGGCGATGCCGGGGGTTCTCGTGGGCTGGGCGGTACTTCAGGACCCCTACAATCTGGGCCGTCATTTGGCCGCCGTCGTGGCATTCCCGCTTGCCTTGGGCGGGATTGTCGGGGTCATCCGGGCGCGGGGCCACGGCAGCGGGATTAATCAGCTTCGGCCGGGGAGCCGCCCTTAGGATGGTGCAGTGACTGATCAAACCTCACAACGCCGCTTCCTGACAGTCGAGCAGGCAGCCGAAGAGCTCAACGTGAAATCGAGCCTCATCCGAGGGCTGATCAGCAGTGGAGAGTTGCGGGCCATGCAGGTCGGTGGGAGGGGTCTGTGGCGCATCGGCCTTCAGGATCTGGAAGACTACATCGCGGAAGCATATCGGCGCACAGCGGCGCACATTGCCTCCGGTGAGCTCCTGGATGATGCGGAGTCCGGGACTGTCGAGTAGACAGCATGCATCATCACACTTGGATGAGCGCAGTATCGGATCAGGTGGACGCTGTCTCTGGCTTGGGCTGCCACCAAGGGTTACGAACCTCAATCTCGGGGTGGTGCTCTGTGACCCACTCGGCCATCCGACGCCGCCGTCCCACGATGAACTCCAGCGTGGCATTCCGGTACGTGATGTAGTCCGCCGGTATCCCGGAAGACTCAAAGCCCTCAAAGGGCACGAAGAACCGAATCTCATTGTAGTCCGGCGTCACGAGGTCTTGCAGGTGGAAGAAGTCCACGAATGCTGTGAATCCTTGTTCCCCCTGCCCGAATAGTTTGAAGAAGTCTTTATAGGCGTTGATGACCGCGAAGAAGTCTCTGTAGGCGTCTTTGAATGCGCCGGCGGGGGCGTTCTCCGACCCTCCGGTGTAGTGCCGCCGGATGCATGCAAGGGTCAGGTCCATACGATCAGCGATCAGCCGACCTGAGGGACCGAACCCTCGGGCCTGGTTCATCGTGGTTTGGCCCGTCCTGACGGGCCAAATCATTGCACTGCCGATGGTGTATGGCGGGTCGAGGTAGGCGGACTTCTGGTCATCGCTCAGCTCGTCCATGGCCTTTACCAGGGACGCTGGAGTTGACCTTCCGGTGTACGAGCTGGTGATGGCATCGCTCCCATAGCAATGCCTCTTTTCATTGGCGTCAGTGTAAATGAGGTACTCGCTCCGTCTGGTGGTCACCTTCGGAGCGAAAGGGACGCCGGACGGCAGCTCTTTGCTCCACAGCAGCTGGTGGTCCCACCGGAGCAACTGGCTGTACCTGTCGGGATCTCGCCTGGTTCGCCCGGGTGTGTCCGTCTTGTAGTTGAAAGAAGTGTCGAAGACGCGTGGCAGATGCTGCTGCGGATATTCCGGATCCCTCAAAATTCCCCCCCCAAAAACCAGAGTGATGAGACGCGTTCATCGTACGGGAGAGATGATCTCACCGCACTGGTTTGCCAGGCCTTTTAGGCTCCCTCGCTCGATCTGGCTGTTCCGGTTGAGGAACGATGGAAGACACGAAACGAGCTACGACCGCTCCAGTGAGTCCCGCCCGTCTGCTTGCCCAGGCTGCGAACCTCCGGTAACCATCGCGGCGCTGCCGCAGCAGGAGTCCGCGCAGCTGCTGTCCTGTTCGCGGAGGCGTTTCCGGTCTGCAGCAATCTTGGCTTTTGCTTTCTTGCGCACTTTGCTTGCTGGCATCGGGGGACTCCTGGTGTGGTCTGTGGGGATCAGCGCCGCGGCGCGGTTTCGATGTTGTCGGCGTTTTCTTTCATCCACTGGATGAATGTCCTGCCCCCGGGCAGCCTACATGAGACTCATTCTCATGAACAGTACTGGGGCAGCCGCGGCCATAATCCGCAGCCTTGCCCGAGCTCTTCCTAGGAAGTGTTGGCCCGATCAACGGCTCAGCACGCGGACGACTTCCGATCCGGCCCGCTGGAAGCTGTAGAAGTGGTCGGATTCTGAGGTGGCAATGACTTCGCTGGCCTGCCAGCAGTCCTGAGTGAAGTCGTCGGACGCTTCAAACGGTGAAAGCGCCGCCGCGCGCCCGGCCGGTGCAGGCGAAACCTGCTGCATCTGAAGGTCTTGCTTCACACGATCAATCTAGTACCGCGCGGGCTGGATCGGCCGCGGACGAGCCCAGGGGCTTTCGGCCGCGGGTCCGCCCTGACCGCCAGCCCGGGACAGCGGCATCCAGGCCAGCCACTTTGGCGGGATCCAGTTCGCCCCGGCGGGCTTTGTATCGCTGGGTGTGGAGCCAGACACCGAGTTCGTGTTCCAGGCCCTCGATGGTGGCCTTATGCCGGGGCCAGTCCTGCCCTGATCCCCGATATGCTGCCAAGGCAGCCAGGCGCTCCTGCCATCTGGCCTCGTCGCTGGTAACCCGGCGCAGGTCCTGCCATCCGGGCAGGGCGCTGAGGCCGTCGTGGAAGACCGGCAGGAGCTTTCCTTCCCTTGCCTCTTTACGGCGTCGGTTCAGCCACGCGGCGAGAGCACGTTCTGCGTTGTCATCGGCTTTAGTGGAGGGGTACCGTCCCCTCTCCTGCACCATGGCGATCAGCTGCGCCATCCGTTCCACGCCCTGACCGGTTATCCGTTGGGATGTCCCGCCACCCGCCTCATGCTCGGCCTGGAGTCCGGGGTGGAGTTTCCGTGCAACGGTCAGGTGGTAGCCAACGGTCCGTAGCGGAGCGCCTGACAGTTCTGCGATTTTTCCGCGGCTCAGGCCTCGCCGGTACATCAGCATCCATTCCGGCTCTGGAGCCGCATCCCACCGTTTAGTAGCCACCAGACAATCCTGCCATCCCAGGGAGGAGCTGCTACCAGAGCGTCTCCTATCGATGGGTGTCGCAGCCCTGCCGCGACGCATGCCTAAGGAAGGCGGCTGTTCAGAGGGACAGGTCCATGCCCGTCCTGGAGATCTGCGATGCCAGGGCCACGAGGGAAGAGCGTAGGCAGCGCCTTGCTCCCGCGCCCACGTCTCGGCCTCAGCCATCAGGGCCTGCCCTAGACCTTGTCGTCGCACCTGCTCGGGCACCATTACTTCTTCGACCCAGACAGTAGGTCCGTTTGCAAGAAATGTGGCTCGGCAAGTGGCCTGGTTAACGGACTAAATCGGCCAGCGGCCCTGGGTCCAGGTGTTTACGCGCACGTGTGACAGCGACGTACGCCAGCCGCATCTCCTCAGACAGTTGGTCTTTGTCGCCACCCAAGGTGACTCGTACGAGCCTATCGCCGAAGTCGTCCGCGATGCGGACGTTGTCCCATTCGAGTCCCTTGGCTTTATGTCCGGTGGAAACTACAACGGCTCCCTCAGAAGCAGCCGTTGCCGAGATGACGGCAGCCTTGAGCGCAGGGATCCCGAACCCCTCGATCAGCCTTGTCCACGTCACCAGCTCGTGCGCGCTGGAATCGTGACGGACATGCTTGAGGACCTCATCCCAGGAACCGAACCGCCTCAGCGTTCCGTGACCTGGACGCCGCCCTTTCATCAGGTCGTCGGCACCCTCCAGCAGGGCCAACGTGGCGGCCAGGTCGCATCGAAGTGTTGCCCGGCTGCCTCGCCGGTGTAGCTCCATGAGTTCCCATACAGCCATGGCATTTGTTCGGGTGAGCACCGCGTCAGGAAATGCGCACGGACCGATGGTTGTGCTCTGGATGGGACTTGACCTGACCAAGTGGCGTGCGTTCAAGGGACGTAGCCAGCCGTTAGCGATTACCGCAGCGCCCTCACCGAACCGCCATGACGTGGTCAGAGGCAGAGTGTGCGTAGCCAAGATGGTAGCCAACGCGTCCTTGCCGCCGGCAAAACCGTAGATGGACTGATTCGGGTCCCCCACGAAGACCTTCTTCAGATGCCGCTGCGCCTGGATAATTGCCGCTACAGCAGGGCTCAGGTCCTGGGCTTCATCAACAAAGAGGATCCCACCTTTGGCTCCCAGGAGCGGATCGCTCAGCAGCCACCTCTTCAGATAGTGATCGTGCAGGATGGGCATATCGCTGACGCCGTCGTCCAGGATGTTGGCCCAGTGCTCTTCGGCCATCAGCAGGACCAGGGGAGCCAGGGCGGGACGAAGGCTGGCGGCTGACTTACCGGTGCTGACATGGCGCGGGAGGAGCTTCCGGTTGGGGCTGTGGCAGAACCTGATAACAGTGTCGACGGCCATTCTGGTGACTTCGTATGGCGATAACTGGCGGGCAACTTCCGGGCTGCTGAAAGCTTCGATGAATCCGGGCTCCAGCACGCCGAGACGGACAGCAGTAGCTTGGATGGGTTCAATACCTAGGTGCAGTCGAGTGAGCCAGACTGCCTTGCCTTCGCCGACGAGGTCCGCGTGGGCGAAAGCGTGGATCGTCGTCGCGGACACGTTCTTGGTGAATTTTCCTTGGGCTTCAACCGAGTTTGCCTTATTAAACGTGAGGTAGATGATCTTTGATTTCGTGGAGTTGGCGAGCAACTGCAGAGTCGTGGTCTTACCCGTCCCCGCGCCAGCAAGAATCTTGATGTCGCCTTCACCGAAGAACGCCTCCAAGATGGCATCCTGCTCATCGCTCGGCTTCCACCGCGGACGATAACCCTGCCGGACCGCAGCGAGCCGTGTCGGCACGGAGGCGCTGGCGGTCGTGGTCTTTTTCGACGATGATGGCCGGAGTGTGGGGGCACCCGAAGCGACCAGCTGCAGGAGCTTGAATGCGAGGTGCGCACCGACCCTGGCATCCGGCAGGGCACGGTGGGATGAGCTCTCTCTGATGCCGAAGTGTTCGGCGAGTGTGGCCAGCTTGTGATTCGTTCCGGTGCTGACGAACCTGCGGGCAGCGGAATAGGTACAGAAACCAATGTTGTCAGCGGGTACCATCAGCGCCCGTTCAAGCTCGGACCCAAGGAACCTGTTCTCAAACGGGAGATTGTGTGCCACGACAACCCGGTCGCCAACGAAATCCATCAACTGATGGAGAACCGCGCCGATGGGTGCTGCCGATTCCACCTCACGCTGACTTATTCCATGAATGAACTCCGCACCATGAAGATAGCCGTGCCCCGGGAAGGCGAGGCTGGAGAACTCGCGGGTCAGTTTTCCGCTGCTGTTGAATCGGACAGCGCCGATCTCAATGACCCGGCTGTGACGGGTGCTGACCCCGGTCGTTTCAAGATCGACGCAGACGAATTCGCGTTTTCCGTGAAGCATGGCAGCAACCTCTTCGATGAGCATGCTCCTGCAAAACACCTGGCCCCCAGTTCCTCGGATTCTTCAGAGTAGCTGGAGAGATCGAGAATGAGAGGGATCCTGCGTCAATCTTGAGACGGTTTTGCGGGGCCGGACAGCCGCTGTCTTGTTTGTGGACACGCGGCCGGTGGACGCCATCGTGTTGCATCACGGCCTCCTGGGCGAAGACGACCCAAAAGCTACTTCAGTGTGCCTCAGTTCCAAAAGGCCGAGGGCGGTTTGTGCGCAGGTGCCGATCGGGGTTTTAGATCAGTAGAAGTCGGCTGCAGTGGGAGGCGCAGCGCGGCGCAGGGGTTCGTCCCCGGGATAGGGCAGACCGAGGATCTGGCAAAAGAAAGCAGCCCTCAGCTCGGCATTGCGGTAGTGGCTGATGACGGCTTTGTGAGGATCAACTCCGATTTTAGGGTGCCGCCTCACTGCGGCTACGGCCCCTTTGAGGTAGCTTTCAGCCCTCTTGATCCTCGTATGTTCAGCACTCGTAATCCTCGTATGACTCGCACCGTCGGTTTCGCGGAGTGCCAACCATGCTTCAGCGCTGCCGTAGTTGATGTTTGACTTTCGGATACGTTCAACGACGGAGCTGACGTACTCTGCAACGAGGGCGTCTTCGCCTCCTTGGTGCTGGACGCCTTCGAGGAGGAGACGTTTCGCGTGAAAACCGTACGGGTGGACTTCGGCGTCATCGTCGATTTTGAACAGGGCGACACTCGTCTCCCCGGCTTCTTCGATCGCCGCTCGTGTGAAGCCTGACGTCGAGTAGAAGACATGATTTCTGAGCTGGGGTCGTGTACCGCGCAGTTGGCGTATTTGTGGTGAACCGACAGGATTCGCCTGCATTTTCACCTGGGCCACGGCCTCAGGATGTTCGACGTCGATGCCGCGGTCCGACACACCGCCGGTGAGTCGGGCACCGAAGAACCCGAGCGGTCCTGACATGTGCCAGAGGGCCACATCTTCGGCGCTGTGCCAGTCGCCGAGGAGCCGAGCAGGCCAACCGGACTCCGGGGATGGATTGCGCTCCGCCGCTCCGAGCTGTGGCGGAAGCGGTGCCAAGGGGCTGTCAGGCAGCCTGAGTATTGATTCGCCGAAGCCCTCAGTGTCGAACCGCTCGGATGCAAATTCGTCGGTGTAAGCGACAAGCTCCCGGCCGTCGGGAAAACTGAAATAAGTCTCCACTGCATATTCCGCCTTTTCCCCGCCCACCCTCAAAGTCCACTTTGGACCCTGCAAGACATCGGTTTGCTGCCCCGGGCGAGCCACGATCCAGAAGTCAAACGTCCTGGCGGCGAATCTTGCTTTGCGGGGGAGAGCTCCCTTGTGCCGCTTCGGAAAGCCAGAGGTGACGACGGCTGGGGCGAATATTTCGACGTGCTCCCCGGGAGGGATTGCTGCGAGGACCTGCCACGCATCCGCGCTGTCAACGGGCACGGTATGGCGGCTCTTAAGATATTCACCCCAAGCCCACATTGTGCGCGGATCTGTTGCGAGGAGATGAGCGGCGTCCTCGCGCGACTTGGCCACCCGAGCCTCCTGCACCTTGACGTCGCTTAATAAGCGCTCGTGCACCTTGACTAGGTCTGCATGGAAGCGGGATAGCAGCTCGCGTCGCACGTCGGCCGTTGCTTCGCCGACTTCACATAAGGGATCCTGGTTCGATGCCGCCTGTATGAACGGTTGCCGCGGCGTCTCATTGGTATCCGTAGCCGGTTGCACCCACGCAGACGCAAGAAGTTGCTCCCATTCGTGATCCCAGTCATCGACTCCCACGATATGCCTGCGGCGCTTCCGGGCGCGGAGTTCTTCGATCACGGGGTCCACTTGAGGTTCGGATACTGTTGCCGGAGCGTCCGTTGCCGAAGGTTCAGCGTGAAAGGGCCTGTTCTTTGGGGCGACCAGCTTGGTAACGTGCCATAGCCCGATGGCCAGGAATTTGACCGCAACCCAGAACATCAGGCGGGGTAGAACGAAGACAAGGTACTTGACGACTCCGACGGCGCGCTCACGGGCGTAGTGCCGGGGCCGTCGCCGGATTCCGTCTGTCATGTTTCCCACCTATGTTGGACCAGTCCCAGTGTCCACCTCACAGCACTGCGGAGTCATGAGTATCCAGTACTCGAAAATCCTGCGGCTTCTCTTCGCTTGCAGTGCTACGTGTTACTTGCCGAGGATTGTGCAAAGTACTCGGCTGCGGCCCCGACATTCTATTCTTTCAGGATGGCTGGTAGTTCCGTGAAGTCCCCCTATGGCGGCCACCCTGTGCACGGCGATAAAGTCTTTGATGTGCTCAAACTTGCTCATGTCAGCTGACCCACCCTTGTAGTGAACTATCTCTGGCGTGATCACGTGAGCCCCGTGTCACCAAAGTTGCTATAGGAGGTGGGTAGCAGAATACCCAGGATTGCACGAATTCTTACCCTATTTGCGGACGTATTTGGCACGACATCGACCCACCTCATTAGTAACATTGGTGGGCTACTTTTCCGCCGTGACAGGTGCGGGGGAATTCAAAACGGGGGAGTGAAAAGGCGCGAGCGGATCGCACACGCTCAAGCTTCCCGCGCCGAAAGCTGTATCCCTCGGCTCGCCAGGGGCGATTGCCTCCTATTCCATTGTTCTCCATGACGCATAGCCTGGACAGTGACCAGGTTACGCCCAAGAGAATGGGCGGCGGGGCCGTGGCGCAGGCCCATCTTTCGGACATCGCGCCTTCGACACGGACCCTGCCCTGCCCGGAAGTGTCGGAGCGGGTCATTAGTGTTGATGGGTGACAGACGTGATCGACTGGCCCATCATCAAGGACGACGTCTCCCGCGGTGGTCCGCTGGCTATGCTCTTACTCGGCTCCGCCAAGTGGGTGCACCGCCGCGTCGACTCACTGACTCTCGGACAGAGCGGTACTACCCGCCGCTCCGTCTCGTTCGATGTGACTGTACCGACCGAGCTGCAGGTTCCCCTGGCTGCGGAGGTCCAGGTCCTCGTTCCCCTTGCCCTTGTTGAGAAGGGCGCTCTACGCAAAGTCACGGCCAAGGACCCATCAGGTCACCCCTTGCCCATTCTCGGTGCCCAAGACAACTCAAGGCTCTCGGCCGAGATGCTCCTCTTCATGCTTGACGCCACCCCGGGCGGGCTGGCCGCGGGGTACGACGAGAAACTCTTCGCCCTCCTTCAGCAGGTTGTGGCGTTCCAGCCTGGAACCGGCAGCGATGAAGAAAGAACACGCCTGGAGGCCGGGATTGCGGCGGCGGCCCAAGCCAAGGGCTACCCCGCGGACGTGTCGGAACTCATAGAGGAAATCGCAAAAGGCTTCCTGGACCATTTCCTGCTTGTCGCTGTCCTGGACTCCGATCTTGTCGGCCAGCGAGCCGTCCTCAAGTTCTCCTACGACCGTGACTTGCCTACTCCATCGCATTGGAACCGGATCGGGGTGATCGACTTCACGATGCCGGACGTGGGACTCACCCGGAGCCAGCACGTGGAATTCGAAGCTCCCGCTGGCCTGATAGTTAAGCAGCTGAAGGTCACCGAGACGTTCGCTGGTAAGCCTGTGAGGGACCCGCTTGACGATACGCCTGACAAGCCGCGTGCAAGCGCCCACGTCGCGTTCACCCCTCTCCGCTCGACATCGGGTGCTTTTGTTCGAGTCAGGGTCGCCCCCTCTGGTGCGGGTATCCTCTCGTTCACAGTCGTGGCCGTCGTGGCTCTGGCCGTCTTCGCGATGTTCGTGGCAGGGGAGAAGTTCTGGGGATGGAAAGTCTTGGCGACGAGGGCCCTTCCGTCTCAAGCCGTGTCGCTCATTCTCGTTGGCCCGGCCCTGTTCCTGTCTTGGATGGCAAGGGCTCCGGAGCACAGGACGCTTGCAACGCTGCTCCAGCCCTTAAGGTTGATTCTGATTCTCTGCACGGCCGTTCTCATTGCAGCCGGCGTAGCCGTGGCTTTCCCACTGGAGAAGTGGGCGTGGGATGTGGTCTGGACTAGTGTTCCCACTGCTGCCGGTGTGATACTCATACTCCTCGTCGTCTATATCGCGAACGCGCCGCGCGGTGTCGCGAAAACCGGGGTCAGGGTCTGGCGCTTCGTTCGGATGTTGGGTTTGGCGGCCAAAGATCGGCTTCTGAAGGCCTGGCGTTTCCTTCGAAGGTTGGATGTCGCGAAAGCCAGGACCATGGTCTGGCGCTTCGTTCGAACGTTGGGTTTGGCGGTCAAGAATTGGTTTCAGAAGGCCTGGCGGCGTCTGTTGAAGTGAAGGTAGACCCCGTAGAATCTTTTCAACGAAGGAGAGTGAAATGGCAACAATCAAGCCCCCGAGGCGTCGCGGCAAGAACGCTCGGGTGAGTCGTGTGGATGCCGACATCCGCATCGACTTCGGGGGAGGCTCCATGGTCAGCGATGACATCTCCCTGTCTCCTGAGCAGGCAGACCGAGCTATGGAGAAGCTATTTGACCGGGTCAAGGACTCGTTCTCCAAGGAACTCGCCCACAAGAACCTGCATCAGTTCGGCGCTTGAGATCTCCAAGTAGGGACCACCTCGAAGGTGGTCCCTACTTGCGTTACAGGGAGATCTATCCCATTGAGGACATATGCACCGGATCCGCAGCCAAGACTTATTTCATGCGATCCAATGGACGCGGGTTGCATACCTGGACTTTGACAGAGACGGTCGCCTGATTGGCGTCGAAGCCATGGACGGCCCAGATCTATGAGTTAGTGAGCTCGGACTCCTGCGACCTGACCTTCGCGCCGTGGGTCGAGCAGGACCAGATCCCCGCGATGATCAAGCCGTGCTTGCTACGTCCAGCGAGCAGGAAGCGGGTTGCCAAGGACTCCAAAACGCTTCCCGGCTCTCATCTTGAGATGCTCGCCCCAGGCTCCCCGAAGAACGGCATGATGAGGTCGAGCAGGTCAGAGCCGACCTCGAAGGGGAAGTCTCCGCTAGTCAACCAAGGCAGTACCGCCTGAAGAATCTTCTGTACAAGGCGCTGGAACACACGGCATTGTGCCGGGAGGAAATTACCTCGATGGCGCAGTCAGTTATCGATGGAAAAGGCTGAAGACCCGAAACATCGGTATATGGCTCTAGTCCACGAACATTTCGCGGGGGCGGATCTGTTCCCAGGACTTACCGTCGCCCCAGATCGAATTGAAGTGAACGAGGCGGCGGGCCTGCTCTAGGCGCTTATCCTCTGCTGTTCCCGCCAGGGCGCTCTCTGCGACCTGACGAGTGAATCCCGCGGTGATATCGGCCAACTGTATCCGGGGGTCTGTTTTCGAGTCGATGTGTTTCACATCTACTAGCGGGAACTTGTAGTTGGGCAGGTTGAAGCCGCGAGGAGTACCCTCATTCGCTACTTTGAGAAGCATTTTAAGCAATGGCTCGGTAAGGGCAGTTTGTTCATCGTGCATGATGATTAGAGGTTGCTTCAGCTTGCGATGCCATGTGAGTGCGAGTTGATAGAGAGTCGTCTGCAGTGGGTCGAGAGTCTTCAGGGCCAAACCTTCGGCGATGGCCACTTGGAAGGCGTCAGCGTGGTGCCGCGTTCTCCACACCAGCTCCAGCACCCTGCTCACCTTGTCGCGCCGTGACTTCAAGCGGTAGGTGTCCACCTTCTCGAAAAAGCTATCGACTGTCTCCTTTTCTCCGCCCTTGCGCTGTTTAGTCCGCATTAGCGAAGTAAAACCAGAGACCAGATCGTTCCATCCCTCAGCACCGAGTGCGCGGGAACCATACTCGTACAGATCGTCGGCCATCTGTTTGGCCGTGCCGCCGGCATAGAGGTTGATCCCACGACGGTAGGCCTCCTCCTCGATCAGGAGGTCGATGATTTTACCGACCGCGAAGTTGGCCTTTTCGACTAGGTACACCTGGACATGGCCGACGAGCTTTCCATTCGCCCCGAACAGCTCATCGATTGCCTGGCCGTTGTGCAGCACATCTGAAGCCTTCAACTCCGGGCTTTGAGCTTTAGTCTTCCTGCGGAGATACGCGACCAGATCAGTCGCCTCGGCAAGATCCATGTGAAGACTGCTGTGCGCCAGGACGGGAGTGGTGCCTGCCATCAGGTTCTCGCCGTCGTGACCAGACTCGTCACAGAAGATCTCAGCGATATCGGTGGTGGCGGTCATGTCGTTCTTCATCCTTTGCTTCGGCGTGATCCCAAGGGTAAGCATTCCAGAGCCAGTCACTGCTTTCACAACTAGCTTGAGAAAGCCATGTGCCTGGCCCGCGAGTGGGGGCTGGGGATGCAGTAGGTCTCGCTGGCCTGGCTGCTGTCCCGTCCGGCCGTGGCCTTGGCGATGCAGTATCGACCCGGGTTGGCGGGTCGGTTGTCGATTGACCAGTCACATCCCACGCGGCATATGCGAAAGTAAGTGGACCATCTACCTGGGGGAGAGACCATGCCAGCTGTGCCCGATGACCTGCGAAGAAGATTCCAGAAATGGGACGCGAACGGTCGGCCGCCCCAGATGCCGTTTGAGTGGAAGAAGGGCAACTGGCAAAAGTACTTGGGCAGCCGCAGCATTCTCGAAACACTTCCGAACCCTATAGACCGCGGAGGCGTCCTGGAGTCCTTCAAGCTCATCCATGACTCGGACTCGGCTCTGGACGCTTACATCGCCAGCTACCTCTGGGGCTATGCAGGGACTGGTTTTGGCCCGTACCGTGCCGCTAGGGTCATCAAGCTCAACACGGACGTTGAGAACGGCAAAGACTTCTCCGGTGAGCTGCACAGGCTTGCCGGGATCGCGATGACCAATGGCGGGAACGCCGCATTCGAGCACGTCGTGGAGCAGCGGCAAAGCAACAGGAAGTTCTCTGCCTGGTGGGGTCCAGCCTTCGCCACGAAGTTCATCAGCTTCGCTACCAAGGCGTCCGACCAGGTAGCCACCACCCCCATCATGGACAGCATCGTCGCGGGATGGTTCAGGAAGCACTGCAAGGAAGTTGGCCCGCTCTGGCTCAACTGGAACAGCGCCGGCAGTTACCGCCGGTACACCGAATGCGTGGCTGAATGGGCGGAAGAGTTGGACGTTGAACCCGAGCAGGTCGAACAGCTGATCTTTAGGCGGGACTGAGCGCGGAGGGGGCTTGTGCTCCTGTCCTCATACAGCGTTGGCCAGGGACAGTGCTGCTGCCCGCGAGAAGGCTTCGTTCAGTAGTTCCTTATTGGGCTTGCCCGTGACCGCATCTGTTTTGTTGTAAGCGAGCGGACTCGGATGGGGAGCGGTGATAACAAGGAGGCTCTTGAGCTCAGGGGAGGCCCTGAGCAACAGCTGGGACCAGGCTGCCTGTGCTTGTTTGCCCAGAAGGAGAACCACCTTGGGACGGGACTCCAGTAACTCCATTAACTCTGCCAGCAGGGGAGCGGCCCGGCGTGCTTCGGCAGCCAAAGTCCGTTGTGGAAAGGCTGGGTTTGCGACCCACCAGGGTACGACGTTCCAGTGGAGGGACCTGGAGTAGGGCAGACCACCGGCTTCGGCAGCGAGTGTGGTGTTGTGGGCCGTTGGGTCATTGTTGTCCCGGCTGATGAATCCTGAACCGAGTTGCGCTTCTCCGGACGGGTCCTGGAGCAGAACCAGCACGTCGGCCCCCTGCGTCGCCGCCCGCGGGTCGAAGTAAGGGACGCTTTCCCTTGTGGCAACCCTGACCTCGTCAACCCACTTATTCAGGGGACCAACCACGCCTTCGTATCTGGTCTCTTGCCGCTGTTGGAGGACGTGGGGAAGGTGATGCTGGCTAAGCAAGGTTCCTGCGTTGTACGCATGCTTGTTCCATATGACTGTGGACCTGTTCGTCACTCTGCCTGCCGTTCCCTCGACGCTGAATACCTCTACATTAGGCGCGCGGAATCGGTACGCACCGTTCAAGGAGTCTCTTCATCGTCGCCGTGCCCTCATCTTCAGGGGTCCTTCCCTTGGAGATGCTGTCGTCATGCCATCCGAGTAATGCCGGTAGCCGGCAACCAGGATCCGGCGGTATGCGGCCTATTGGCTGTCCGAGACCGGGAATTCACGGAGTGTGGCTGCGACGGCCCTGACGGCGGCCGGGTCTTCCGTCCAGGATCGGCCGGCCCTGGTGCAGGCCTGGAAGCTGGTTACTTTCGAGGCTTTGGCAGCCGCAGTGAGTTCATCCCAGGCGCACCGCAGATCCTCCAAGAGTTCCAATGGCAAGGGCTCATCCTGGGCTACGGCAGCCACGGGAGCGGTCACCTTAGGAGCCGTGGTCACAGCTTTTCGCTGAAAGTGATTTCTGAGGCCCATTTCTGTCTCCCTTCTGACGACAGGGAGAGCATGGCCAGGCTTCATGAAGGCTTCCGGCAGACAGCGGCGCAGTCATTGATCCCCCAATAGTCGAGCTTCCATTCTGATCGGCACGACAGCTTAATGTCCATCACTCTTGAACAGCTGCAAGGACGCAGGGCTCGCACACCTTCGGGCGTCCGCTGGGTTAAAAATCGTCCGAGTAGTCGGGTACGGGTTCAGCATCAGCGGCGGGGCATCGATAGGGCAGTCTTGGCGTATGTGGAAACCGGAGCGGTCGCTGGCCAGGGTGTCCTTCGGGCTGAGGTTCAGTGTGCCGACGGTCCCCTGCGCGCTAAAGTGACTACTCGACTGGTCCTGCAGTGATGGTGATGCCTTCGACGTCTCCGTCTCGACTTTGTTCCAGCTCGTATTCCCGCCCGCAGGCGACGCACTTCTCCTCGGAACTGACGAAGCAGGTTATCTCTCCGCATTCGCAGGAGACGCTCCACATCCCGCACATGGGGCACCATCCTGCACTGACAGGGGTGGAGTCCTGCTGAGGCCGTACCTCCCAGTCCACGTTGCCGTCGGGACAGTTCGGATTGCCACAGTCCCCAAACTTCATTATTTCAGCGATGTATTCGTCCCAAGGTGGGGGAGGTGGTGAGTTTGGAGCGAGATCTCGAACCTCGATCTTCGGGTGTGCACCGTCGGCCCGGGCCCTGGCTCCCGCAGTTAGTCCGTTCAAGGCGTAAAGAATGCCGTTACTGACTTGAAGGTCTTCGATCTTCCCTACGAACTCGTCGATCATGCCGATTCCCAAGGGCTTAGCGTAGTGCTTGCACTCCACGGCGATTGTGACCGTTGTTTGTATCACCTGTCGTTCGACGAAAATGTCAATCTGGCGAGCTACCTTGCTCACTGCACCGATGCGCTTCACATTGTGCGTCACCGTCGAGTCGTCCATCCCGTCGAGCAGTTCCCGCACGTCTTTCTCGTACCGCACCCAGGCAGGCCCATCTTCGGGCTCGAGTGCGTGTTCATCGTCAGTAGAAGTCATGTGCTGATCTTGCCGTATCAGCGCAACGTAGACCCCTCGAAACACGCGCGAGGTAAGCGGAGCTTTCGCATCCGCATTAACGCCCGGAGTGCTGAACTCGGCTGCTGCTCACGGGGGGGGCTAGCTACCTGCGCTGACCTTTCGTTCCATTTTTGGCACTCTCGCGCTCGGCGGCGCTCCGGCCAAGGGAGAGAGTGCCGGTGTTCGTCGGCTCCCGGGTGAAGCGGACGAACACCCTAGAGCCCACGAGCGGTCAGCCGCGGAATACAGTGTTTGTTACCCAGTTCCCGAGAGCGGCGACGAACCCGGCGGTATCTGTGGCGTCGAGTGTGGCCAGGGTGACCTTACCGCGGCTCGTGCTCAGATCGATTTGGATTTTGGCGAATACGTCGCGATCCCAGGGGGCCGTTTTGCGCATGTCGATGTCCGGGCTGATGTAGAGAACGGCATCACCATGCACGAACTCTGCGTTGGCGGCATAGTCGCGGTAGGCCTCGGCGAGGGAGCTCTGAGCCACGGCGGGGTGAATATCGTCGCCAACTGTCGTGCCGGAAGGATCGGAATGGTCGATATGGACTCCGAACAGAGGTGCCGGCAGAACAAGGTGGTCCATTAGCCCGGAAACAGGGTCAAGGTCGGCACCGCCACGTGCGTTGACGGATTTCGAAGCTGCTGCCAATTGCTCAAGTCGGTGCAACAGGTTCCGGGCACCCCACCGCTCGGCGGGGCCGTGATCGGTGTCGAACACGCGAACCATCCAACCAGCGGCACCATCTGGCAGAGCTCCGGTCAGGCCCATCTTGGTGGCCCGTGTGATATCTGCAGCCTGCCACACGCGGGAGGCCGGCTCGGCGGGGTCGAAACCGGTCGGCAACAGATTCGACGACTCGGCGCGGGCTGTCGCATCGGCGACCAGTTCGTCGGCGACCGACAGGCGCTGGGCGCGGGTGAGCGAGTTCAGCGTCTGAGGAAGGCTCGCACCGAGGGTGTTGACCAGGTCCGTGCCGGTCCAGGTTTCCGCGTGTCGGTAGCTGTCGAACGCCGAAGCGCTGAAGGTGGGTACATCGGAGGTTCCACGAGTGGCATCGATGATAGTCCTTAGACGGGCTTCAGCCTCGTCGTAGACGTCCAGCCACGCGGCGGCATCCCACATGGACTCCGAGACTCGGGTAAGGTCTTCGGATATCCGAGAGGCTTGAATAGCGTTGGTGAAGGTGGTGACCTTGGCGCTGTGAGAGTCGGCGTACTCGCCGGGCCAGGTTGCGATGACGGTGATTTTGCCCTGGGTCGGCAGGCAGCTGTAAAGCGTCATGATGGTTCTCCAAAATGGGCGTCGGTTGGCGGACCGCTGCTATTCCTCCTCCGCAGCGCGCGAATGGTTGCTGGGCGCGAGGAAAAGCAGCGCGAGTCGCGCTAAGGCTGATGAGAGACCCGGTAGCTTCGCGGCACCACCGCAACGCCAATCCGTTGTTACACACAATAGCCTTGCTCTGCGACAGACCGCCACCGTGACACGCAAGCAGCTTCGTGCTGACGGAAAATGATTTCTTTTGGCTCCGACCCGGCGTGCTCAACGCCTCGGAATTCGCCCAAACACTCGCCTGCACGTACCTAACAGTTGTGAAGCCTGATTATCGAGGGCAGCCGGAAGGCTGTGTGCCGCGTTAGGTAAGGGTCCCGGGCACCTAAGCTGGGCGTATGCCAGATCCGGACACTTGGACTTCCCCCTTTCCGATGCGAATCCCGGGAATACGGACGTATGCGTTGTCCTCGGAATTATTGGGGAAGCGTGTACCCGAAAACATCAGAACTGAGTTCTGGAAGCAGCTATCACTTGGCCAGGCGTTATCCCTTATCGCTCAAATCATCACAGACATCGAAGTTCACTCCGGCACGTCAGATGCGCCGGCATCTGACGTGGACATGCGCTGGGCCAAGAAGGTGGCAAACCGAAATCTGCGCACCCATCTTGAAATTGCCTCGACCTTCGGTGTCACGCTGTTTGCTCCACAGATGCTGTTGTTGGCGGCCAAAGAGGCCATGCTGCACTCCCCAGAAGGGCCGCCAACGGACGACGCGGGAGGCTTTGATCTTCTGGTCATCTGCTTGCTCGGAATCGCTGACGACAACGATGAAGAGCCAAAGGATACCGGTGGTGCGACTTGGGGTGGCATGGATGTGTCGCTGGCTAGCGAACTGATCGCAAACCTTCACTTCAACCGTACCCTGTGGGTCGGTCGTCAGCTGGTTTGGTTCGAACGGACATGGTTCCGCAGTTGGCCGAAGCGAACGAAAGCAGCCACGACGGTCGGGGGTGAACCTCACGAGCTGTTCAAAGAAGCGACCGGGATCGAGCTTGTAGATTTCGCCGCCGCAGCCTTCAATCTCTACGCACAGGCAGCTGGCCATGGATATGTGCGTTACGCGGATGAGTTCTTCGCAACACTGGGGTTGCCGGCGGAAGCGGTCAAACATTTCCTTGACGCGACATCGTGTTCAGTGTCGGAAATGCGCAGGCTCATCCGTGACGATTCCCCAGCCCCGAAGCCGTCCAGGTTTGGGTTCGATGCATTCCGGCGTTTCCCCCTCGTCCGCTTGGAATCGGGAGAGCTACTTATGCTTAGCCCGAACTTCGTCATGCAACGTGCCTTGAGCGAGACCACGTTCTGGGACGTTCGTCAGTACCTCCGCAAGGTCGATGCCAAGCGTGAAGTGGCTTTCCACCAATGCACCAAAGACATCCTTGAGTACGAGGCGGGCGCTGCCTTACGGAGAATCTTCTTCAAGAAAAAACTGCAGGTCATGGATGAAGGACAACTGCAGAAAAAGCTCGCAGCCGGCAGAAAAAGCATGCCCCGCATGTGTGACTTTGCGATTCGCTCGGGACGCACCTGGCTGCTCGTCGAAGTCACGGATCGAGCAATGCCGCGGCCCGTCGTCTTCGCTAGCGCCTCCGCATCCGCGTTGGACGATGAACTAGACAAGGTTTTGACAGCTCGCAAGGCGGAGCAACTCATTTCCACGATCAGACTGCTGGAGGAAGAAACACGGCTTCGCCGCAGCCAAAGCGACGAGCGGTTCACCTATATCCCGTTAGTACTTACAGGCGAAACCGGGTTGCCCTGGACTTTGCCGGTCCAACACCGGACACGGGAACGTCTGGCGTCGTTAGGACACCCCGAGGAATTTTGCTCTGCAGTGGCACTGATTACGCTCAAAGAACTCATCATGTTGGAAAACGCCGCCGCCCTTGGTCATGACACCATTGAGATCCTGCGGTCGTGGAGACTGGACAATCCCTCACTCCCGCTGGACCAGCACATTCACCTCCAGGCGATTCCCCTCAACTCTCCCGTGTGGGAAAGGAACCGTGTTTCCGCAGTCGTCCGCAGATTTGCGAACAGAATGGGTCCTTCGGGCCTATAAAAGAACTGACAGGGCCGTCATCGGCCTGCACGCGTGCTTACTTGAGCTCGTGTTCCGGTCGCAGCTCATCGTCCTGACGCGGGGGAGCGGTGCTACTCTCAAGAACACCTGTCGGTGCCGTGGGACTCACGTGACTCGTGCTAGCAGTGGTGATCGAAACGCCGAAGGCTCTCTTGCCATGAGTTGTGGCCGGCGAGACACCCCAATTTAGTCGGCTTGCACCAGCAGCACGCTGCGGTTGGTTACTAAAGCCCGCATGTCACGATCCACAGCAACCGCCGCCCTCACTGCATTCTCGTATGTCGCAGCATTGCAGCGATCCAACCTCAGCGGCTTCAGGCGGTCAGGAGTTCGACGGATCAGGTAGTCCAGCTTTTTCTGTACATCCTCCAAATCTGCGGTGTTACGCCCGGCAAGCACCGGCGCTCGGGAGTTCATGAGGACGCCCGAACGGAACCAGGCGAGCCGGGCTGCAGCCCTGAACTCACGGCACTATGAGGGACCGGCTTTAGGGGACCGTCATAGAAGCCCGCTTCATTGTGGTGATGAAGTCATTCAGGTTGCCACGCACCTCTCCTCACCTTCTGTTCAGGTCTCCTTTCAACCACCAATTGGGTCGAAGGTCAGCCCGATGGCTAGAAAGGTCCATTAGAGTCAATAGCGAGTGGCGCAAGTCGAACACGACATCGTACTCAATGGCGAGGGGACAATTGCGTGACCGATACAGAGATTTCACAGAAGCGGCTGGACCCCCGTAATCTGCTCCGCGAATGGGCGAACTCGTCAGATGAGTGGGTGCGCTACATCGTCCGGCACGTGCTTACCGGCGGCGGACCGTTGGGGAGTGAGGAAGAAGAGCAGGCGTACGCCCTGTTTCGGCAGGAGAAAGCTTTCGACACTCGTGAACTCCCCGCTGAAGAGGCGCTGGCCACCGTTGAGCGCAAAGATGAAGCGCTCGAGCCTTTGAAACTCACCTCGCTCTCTGCTGTGACCGGCGTCAACGCCTTAGTGGAGGGCGGTGTCATCGAACCGCACGAGGGGCTGACGATTCTATTCGGAGAAAACGGCACGGGGAAGACGGGGTACTCCCGGATCTTCAAGGGCCTGGCTGCCAGTCGGACCGCGGATGTGATTCTTGGCAACATCGAAGCGACTACTCCGCAGCCCCAGTCTGCACTTGTCGGCTACACGCTCGGCGCGGAGTCGAAGACGTACCCCTGGACAGGACAGCAGGGAGTCGCCCCGTTTACGAGGATGTCGATCTTCGACAGCCCTTCCGTCAGTTTCCACGTCGACGACGACCTTGAGTACGTTTACGTTCCTGCTGCCCTAGCGTTGTTCAACCACGTGATCGCCGGCATCAAATCTGTACAGGGCCGGATCGACCAAACCGTCCAGGGCCTTCGCTCTGGGTCAACAGGAATTCTGTCGCGGTTTCCGCGCGGCTCCAGCGTCTACCCGCTGATCGAAACACTCGGAGCGGCCACCGACCTTGAGCAGCTGAAGGCGGCGGCCGACCCCGATGCCGACGTTGATGTTCGCATCGCTGACTTACGCCGCACTGTCGCAGCACTCGAAGCCGACACTATCAGCGCCGAGATTAAACTTCAGCAGCGCGTCGAACGCATTTTAACGCAGGCTTCCGCGGCTGCCACCGCGGTCGCCGACTTCAACGTCGTTACTTACGATCGTGAACTCGCGACACTCACTGGCCTCGAAGAGGACTACCGCGTGTTCCGCACTGCCTTGTTCGAGGTGGCAGATCTGCCCGCTGAGCCCGATGACACCTGGAGCCGCTTCATCGCAACTGGAGAGGCCTATCAGACGCATCTAACCGTACTTGGCGCGCACGACTCGGATCGATGTCTCTACTGCCGGCAACCGTTGGGCGAAACTGCACAAGCTCTCATCGGCAAGTACTCAGAGTATCTGGAAGACAAGATCACCACCGACATTGCGGCTTCGAAGTCCCGGCTTCACGCGCTCATCGAACCGGTCGTCTCGATTCATGCCGGAGATGCTTCCACCTTTGCCAGAGAGTACGCCGACACAGACGACAAGCCGTCCTTTCACGTCGAGCTGGACCGGACTCTTGCCACCCTCCTTAGCCTCACCGAGTACCTTCGAACCGGGTCGAACGTTGAGACGGATCTGACAGAACACGCTGCGGAAGACCTAGGCGCACTCACGGTCGCACTGACGACGACCATGCAGACGCTGGACGAATTGAGAAGGCAGGCCGCCACACGGTCAGATACCCTCACGGAGAACAAGAAAGCACTCCTCGAGCTGGAGGCGGCGGCGGAACTGACGAGGTCCTGGACGCTCATCGAGTCGCACGTTCGTGATGCAAAGCAAGCCGACCGGTTGACGCTCCTCGCCAAGCCCATGCCTGGTCTGTTGCGGACTGTTACTGTTCTGGCAAAGACCGCCAGTGACCAGATGATTAATGAGAGCTTCGACGCACTCTTCAATGAAGAATGCGCTGCGCTCCGAGCGCCCACGCTTCATGTGGAGTTCGTTGGCCGTCAAGGACGTGCGCAGCGCCGCAAGGTCCTCAGTGGGAAGCACAAACCGTCGAAGGTTCTCTCGGAAGGTGAACAGAAGGTGATCGCGATGGCAGACTTCCTCGCTGAGGCCCGGCTCGCTGGTATCACAGCGCCGGTCATCTTTGATGATCCCGTCTCCAGCCTCGATCACCGGAGGATCAACGAGGTCGCACAGCGGATCACCTCTCTCGCTGAAACCATTCAGGTCATCGTTTTCACCCATGACATCTTCTTCGCTAGCACGTTGCTCACGCTCATGGAGGAGACGAAACGATGCTCGTACTTCCACATCACCGACGAGGACGGCAAGGGCCAGATCACCCGCGCCACCGGCCCGCGCTGGGATAGCTTGAGCAACCTTAGGAAGAACATCAACGCGACAATCCAGGCTGCCAAGTCGCAGCAGGGAGACGCCCGGGCAGCGCTCGTTCGGACCGGCTACGACTGGATCCGAGCCTGGTGCGAGGTGTTCACCGAGACGGAACTGCTCGCAGGCGTCACCCAGCGCTACCAACCCAACGTGCGCATGACGAACCTGCCGAAGATCAAGCCCGGAGCGTTGCCCGCCGCGATCGATACCGTCAATCGCATCTTCGGCGAGGCCTGTCGGTACATCGACGGGCACTCACAGCCTCTGCCCAGCCTTAATGTGAGCCCTACCCTCGCTGGGCTCGAAGCCCACTGGGCCGAACTGTCCCAGGTGCAAACGGATTACAAGACCGCGGACGAGTAACCCCGATTGACGATCCGCGCCCGGAGGCACGAAATCTGGATGCCAGGGGTTGTTGCCCTTGTCTTCGGCGCGAAAAACACCTCGCAGCGTACCTAGCCCGAATTTTTCATTGTGCTTCTGCCCGCGATCCGCCATGATCTGGTTAGCCAGATGGATCAGTGGCTCGAGATAGCAGCGTTGGCTTCCGGCCCGGCTATTACTCCGTTGCGGGTAAATGGACACTATTGGGTGGCACCTAAGCGGGCAAAACCGGAGGATGAGTTAGGTCAGGCTCCATCCAACTAGGACGACAGCCCGGCTGCTACATCAACGTAGCCAAACTCAAGGCTTGCTTCACATGATCCAAGTTGACCTCGACGAAGGGCGGAGCCGCCGTGTATGTACCGGCAAGACGTGACGAGATGCTCCGCTTCTTCCGGGCGCGGATTTTGGGTGATTTGCCCAGGTTCAGATGGGGTCTCTTTCAAGAGACTGTCCGGGCCAAAAAATACCCGCATGCGCTGGACATCGCCGCACAGGCGTTGGACGAAGAAGCAGAGCGATACGCAGTCCGCAAGACGATGTTCGGCAGCAGCCATGTCAATGTGGCAGCACCGGACAGGGTTCCCCTATACCTGGCCTCAATGTTCGGGCGGTTCGACGTGATCGATCGGGTATTAGCCCTTGAACGGTTCGCGCTGGATGAGGCAAAAAAGCCCTATGACGGAGCAGAGGGGGAAGCGGGACGCATCCGGCACGACCGCAACGCGGCCTTCGCCGTGGAAACCCACCAAAGTCGCCTGGAGCAGGCCCTCGAGCACAAGGCCGATTACGAACGCTTCGGAGCCATCCTGAGAGCGGTGCGCCAGCGTCCCGGCATCCTCCAGGTGGACCTGACGGGAGTGGTCACGGACCGGGACGCCAAAGGTGTAACCAGGATGGTGGACCAGCTTGAGGCCAGCGATCTGGTGGCGACAAAGAAGGTTGGAAGCCGCGTCGGTGTCTGGCCCGCAGACCACCCGGAAGGTCCTTCCGCTTCTGATCGCCGCGAACCGCGATGGTATTGGGCAGTCGATGATTATTGGGAGGAGCGGCCTTTCGAATGGCTGGATCTGTCCGCCACCATCTCCGGAATCGAAGCCCTGGCGCGAACCGTGGAGGAAGCGGCACGGCAGACCGGAACTGACGGCGGCCTCCGTCCAACACCGTTGGACTTTATCCAAGGCAGCAAATGGCACTTCGCTTCCCCCGCGCTGTCCGGGGGAATACCCACTCATGAGGACCCTGAGCAGCTTGCAATGGTCTTCTGGGGCCACCAGGACCTCACTGAGGCAGCTGCGATGGCCGGGCGGATCATTCACGACGGGGGAGCTCAAACGACTGTGAACCAGAAGAAGAAATGGCTGCTGGCTGAGCCGCGGCATACGCACATGGAACGGATGCCGTTCACCGAGCGTTTCAGCTTCGACAGGACCGGCACACGGGATGGCTCCTGCGTGAGGTCCCGGAGCCGACGGCAGACAGTGTCCCGGCCACCGCATTCACCGCCGCCGGAGTATGCACGGACCAGGAGAAAGCAGCCGAGTTGGGCGTCGCGTGCTGGCTGAAGCGGAGCAAGGCACGGGCCTCAAGACCCGCTTAAGTCCAGATGCGAATCCCCTCGCAGGTAATGCCAACTGCGAGGTTCCCGAAGCCTGAGGTGCCTGGCTGAGCGTTGTCAGTTGTCCGAACGCTTGGCTTCCGTGCCTCTGTCCCACAGTTCGTCACGCGGTCCTGCTGGGGTAATAGGCCGGACTGTCGCTCATGGCCGTAGCCTCCGGCTGATTCTTCTCCTTGGCCGGCATCCCGGACAGTGGTCGGCTGAAGTCCAAGCCAGCGGGCCGACAGAACGAGTACCTTCTGCGAATTCTGTCACGGCGTGGCTAGCCAAAAGGGTTCGTCTTCATCGCATCTTCCACGCTACGGCTGAGCACAATCGCAGTTTCTAAGGTATTTCCGCGTTCGACCCTCGCTATAGTTCAAAGAATGAGCAATGCAGCCGGAGTCAGGGCCAGCCGTGAGGAAGAAATCGCGTTCCTTGTCATGGAGACTGTCCTCGGGGTCCACATCCACCTCGCGGACGCAGGCGCGGGCAACCAGAAACCTGATGGCGCTTGGGTCAGTCCGGGCGCGAAGGGACGCCGCGGGATTGTCGAGATCACTTCGCCTCCGGACAAAGAGCTTTTGAAGAAGTGGGCACAAGCCAAGAGAGATGGCGCACCACAGTCAGAAAGCGGCTCGATTCCACTGCGATTGAACGAGCTCGATCAGGTCTGCACAGAATTGCTGGCGGAAGACTGGGCGCTGGAAAACATCGCGAAGCTCCGAGCTGAACCAGCGGATGAGCGACACCTCTTCCTCTTTGGTCGGAGCCACCGGGTCGAGTCCTACTTCTACCGGCTCTCGGACGAGTTCGACAACGGTCGGGCCGAGCTCGTTGGGGACCCGGTTCTTCCCGAAGGACTCAGTTCGGTATGGTTCCGGGGCAGGGCATTGCGCCGCCCTGAGTGGGGCATCCGAGTCTGGGTGGCGAGGTTCCAGACGGGGTCAGGTTGGCACCGCCACGTAGTCGACATAGACGAACGGCGCTTGCCGTCGCCTAACCCAGGCATGGTCGATGACAAGGTCCCCTTGGAGCTTCGAACCCCGAAGGATAGATCCCGTTAGACCGTGTCGAGAGCACAGTCAGGGTTCTCGGAGCTTGCGCTGGACCCTGAATTCGTCTTCACGTTGAAGCGAAACTCCACCACGTTCCGTAGCCGAATAACCTCTTGGTCGGAACTGACCCTGCCGCTTGCGGGCGCGTGTGTGTCGGGCAGTTTACGCTCCAATGCTTCATCGAACGGGCCGCTGAGAAGCTCATCCGCTGCTCCGGAAGGTGCTTTCGAACACTCGGTGTCCCCGACTATTGCAGACGAGGCAGTACGTGCGCCCTTCCCTCGACTCCGTGCTGGCATCAACGCCGTCGTATTCCTGGGCCGCCTCGTTGAGCCGGCCAAGAACCGATGCGCAGACTTTGTGGCACAAGCAAAACAGGCAAGTGATAACGTGTTGGAGCGGTCTCTTGCACTCTACTCCCCCTCGACATATCGGCAGTAAGACCTACGAGCTGCGCGACCTCGACGTGTTCGAATTCTCATTCGTCGCGGTCGGAGCCAACAGGACGACGTCCGTCGTCGCCGTGAAGGCACCCGCTGGAGGCACAGCACGCCTGGCGCGTGCTATGCGAAGCTCGCGCTGCTCAGGCTGTAGCCGACCCCGGCAACCTACATCGCCCGCCACGCGTCGCGTGTGACGGGCGATGTAGGTTGCCCCCGGATCATCCGCCCGATGTAAGGCGCGCCATCTCGAAGCGGAAAGCGTCATCAATCGGCTGCCCCGACATCGCGCTTTTCAGCCTGGCCTGCTGAAAGGCGTCAATATGCAAGCCGTGGATCGCGGGAATGTATTCTGCCCCGTGGGCACTACCGCCAGCTGCTTCGGCAGCGCGTGATATGGCGTTGTTCATGGTGACGTTCGCCGCAACATGAAAGGCGAATCCGACGACCACGAAAAGAACGAGTCCGATGACAATCGCTGCGACTGCGCTCGCGACAAAGCCATAAATGGTGATCGCGATCCCTAACCCGCCAACAATGACGGACATCGCGCGGTAGGCCTTGCGTCGGGATAGTCCGTCAGCGAGCGGCGCGTGAGACATAAGTACCTCCTGAAGAATGGGACTGCTGACGGTTTAGTTGGCAGCTGGGGTTGATAATTTCCTATGCGGCTGAGGCCGCATTTTTTATTGTCTCAAACTCAATGGGGTCAGGCGTCCGGGGGCGCGCTGACGGCATTTTCGGATCTCCCAGCAGCCAGACCCTTTATCGCAAACTCTCCATCACAACTTCCTTGGTGCCTCCCGGGCACGAAGTCCGATCCTTGGCGAAATACACATTCGATGGGCATCGAACCAGTCAAGCTCTCGATTCGGCTCTGTGTAAGAGAGGTAAGGATCCCAATCCGAAGAGGCCGCCCCTGTGGGACGAATTCAACCCTCGGTGTGGGTGCACAAAACAACGCAGCTCAGTCGAATCCCATCGACTGAGCTGCGTTATCGCGCTGCTAAAGCGACATCAAATCGGGAATTCCACCCGCTTGGGCGGGATTTGTAGGGCGGATGTCGAACTTTCGGCGAAGCGAATCTGGTCGGAGATAAGAGGCCGAATTAGGACGCCACCCTAAAGGCTAGAGCGCAAACCTAAATTCCACCGCATCGCCTTTCAACGCCTATGGTCTATGGTGGCCGTCCTCGGGCAGAAGGTCATCTTCACCATCGGCGACTACCTGGGACTTTACAACGAGGCTTTTGCCACCTCGCGCAACGCGAGTGAGCCGTCTAAGCATCCCGATCGGCTGATCGTGAGGTTGGAGGCGTTGGACGGCAAGTTCAGTCACTGGCGTCCGGTGGAGATCCTTCTCCGCAGCCCCGCCAAGGTCGAGAAGCTCTCGCAGACCACGCTGAACAACTTCGGGAACCTCGCTCGGAGGATCAACGGAACGCACGCGTGAGGCGTAACCCATGCGATGCGGGTTACGCAGCTGGTCGCCGGGTTGCCTTGGCACGAGAGCAGTTGGAGGCCGTGTCGGGGCCTAATCCACCCATCTCCCATTTCAACGTTCGTCAGTTGATCTCCCATTAGATGGGCTCCGCGTGGACCTGATCGCCGTCTACTCTCGACCGGACGATAGGCCTGATGGTCGATCCAGTTCCACCATTGGATAGTACGAAGACGCCGTTGACCAACGAAAACGCGGTTCTAATACAACCCACCCCCTAAGTTAACTTTCACTGGCAAGAAGATTTGCAATTTTATATGGGTCAAGAATCGGGCAATTTCGCTCGTTCCCGCAGGTCAAAGCCATTTCTGCTACCCACCTCCGGCAAATAGTTTGTGACCGCCAATGTTCAATTTCGCGGTAGTCGATGCGCCGATGGGACTCCAATCGGCCGAAAGCTTCTGCTGACTGGAATAGGTCCGCGGAGCTTGAGATTCGCAGCTTGGGGAGAGGAGCCCACCGCCAGCGCGTAACGCTGTTCCAGGAACCTGCAGTTCCCTTCGCCCGTTTGGCGCTTGTCGTGTGCAAGACTTGGCTTCAATATTCGACTGGTGACAACGGCGGGCTCGATACATCGACTGTGCTGGTCCCGTTATGCTCGCTGCGTAGCGGGAAAGGGCTTAGATATTCGTGCCGCTATGGGAACACCAGACAGATGCTTTAACAATCCTTACCCGCTACCTTCGACGTTCTGGCCCCAGTAAGGGTGCAGCGCTGGTGACGATGCCCACCGGCACGGGGAAGTCTGCCGTCATCGCTTCCCTAATCGCTGGGCCGCAGGTAGGCGGCAAGAAGAAGAATGCGCTGGTCGTGACGCCATGGCGTGGGCTCGCACGCCAACTCGCGGAAGACATCGATAAGCGCGTGTGGGAACGCCTAGAAATCGACCGCCCAGATGAACTGCCAACGGTGCGCTTAGTTGCTAGCGCCAAGAACTTTATAGAGCACGTCAGCGGCGAGGTGGAGCGTGAGCCCGTGGTCCATGTTGCGACCCTTTCGATGGCGTTGACGATCTTCGAGACGGTTGAGTTCGACGAGGCAGTGATGGCCACCTTGTTCGCAGATTTCGCGACGGTGATTGTCGATGAATGCCACTACGAACCCGCGCCTAGTTGGTCTCGTGCTGTGCGTGCCGCTGGACTGCCGATCTGTCTCTTCACCGCGACGCCCTTTCGCAATGACAACCGAATGTTTGCCATCGATTCCGCGGCGCAGTATCGCTATACCCACGCTGACGCCGTGGCTGATCATGTCCTGCGTGAACCACAGTTCGAGTACATGGACGAGACAACCTCGGCTCACCAGTACGTCGATGCTCTACTCGACAAATTGGAACACGTGGTCGAAAGGAGACCTGGAGACCGCGTCATCGTCCGGTGCAGCAACAGGGCGGACGTCCAAGCATTGGCGACGGCTCTCGTGGCAAAGAATCGGAAGGTCATCGCAGTGCACGAAGCCTTCACCGGCAACGAGGAGTCCCCGCATCTGCGAAAGGTCATGCCGGCTCCATCGGACCGTCCCGACGTCGAGTTCCTAGTTCACCAGCACAAGCTGACCGAAGGATTCGATGATCCTGCCGTAAGAGTACTCGCGATTTACGGTGGGTTCGGGAACGATCGTGCTCGGGTGCAGCAGGTTGGGCGTATCCTACGGAACCCCACTAGAGTTGCCGGCCAACGGGCCTTCGTGTTTTCAGGGGACGAAACGATGCAGGAGGCCTGGGAACGCTATCTTAGGTTCGATCAAACTAAAGGACCGAAATCAGTCGCGACCGACCCTGTTGGAGTTGCAAAGCTTTTGGGTGCCCAGCCCGATATTTTCTACTGGGACCGACTCTTCCGCGAGAAGGCGGATCTGAAAGCCGATGGCGCGTGGAATGCGATCAAATACCGGCTCAGCACATGCATTCGTCGGCCGACCGGCAAATTTGAACTGGATGACTTTGCGGCGCGGGTCGCGCACGAGCTTACTTCGGGCAACGGTCAGGTATTGGCTCAGTTCCAACCGAGCGACGACACTTGCGTGATTTTGCATATGACGGTCCGCAACTCTCCGATACTGCGGGAGGCGGCATTCGTTGAGATGTCCCTCGGATACACGGTCCTTCACTGGAACGGCGAGTACCTCTTTGTGTCTGCATCGGACGGGCTGACGGAGTGCGTTCGAACCGACACGACCTCGGTAGGTGCGACAGGTTTGGTAGGCCTGTTGCCTGGCACTTCGACCATCACTTCTATGTCGCTAACCAATAACGACCTCAGTGACTGGGCAGTACGGTCGCGGTCCATCCGAGCTCGCGATGTCGGCGCGGTCGCGGGAGAGGTGGGCGATTCTACCTTTGGCTACTCCACTGCGTCGGGCAGCCTAACGATAGATGACAAATTCGTCACCCGGTACACCGGCGTGAAGAACGGTCGAGTGAGCGACTACCGGGAGTCGAAAGGGCTCTACAGTGAGCTACGTGGTTGGTTCGACGAATTGACCGCGGCATTGAAACGAGGCGATAAGCCTGCGTCAGCGATCGGGCGGTACGGGTTCCCTGTGACGCTCACCGAGCCACCTGTTGCGGCGCATGTTCTGCTGGACATTGCACCCGAGGCTTTTGAGCCATCCGATGATCGCCACGGTCCGCTTGTCATTGATTGGTCTGGTGGGGCTGTAGAGAACGGCCGTTTTAAGGTCGAGATCAATGATAAGCAAGTCGAGGTAGAAATCGCCTGGGATGCGTCTCTCAAGAGGTTCAATGTCTCGTCGGACCAGAGTGTTCCCTATCGGCCTGTCAACGACAACAAGCAGGACTTCTGGCAATTCATCACGCGTGAGCAGCAGATACGAGTCGCGACTGACTCCGGGATGGTGTATTCGAACAAGAACTTCTGGAAACTCAACCGTCGCAACTCCAGTTCAGATGATGGTCTTTTATCGATTATTGAAACGCACCAGCCGCTCTCCAAAGTTGTCGCTGAAAAGGGACACACAACAGGGCAGCATCCATGGCCCGACGAGACGGTCTTCGGGCAGCTTGACAATCACCTGCTTCCCAACGCGCTTGGGAATGACGCAACGATTCTTTGTACCGATCTGGGGAGCGAGATTGCTGACTTCATCGGGTTCGATTCGGAGAAGGTCATCTTTGCGCATGCCAAGAGCAAGTCGGTAGATAACTCGTCTGAGATCTCTGCGGCAGCACTTCACGAAGTCGTGTCCCAAGCGATGAAAAGTCTGCGCTTTCTCACCCTGGGCAATGAAGATCGTCCCGTCACCGGCTACTGGGCCAAGGAATGGAAGATTGAGAGGGCTAAGAAGCCGGAACGCACATATGGACCCGCAACTCGGCTGCGCCGCGGTATGCCACAAGACACCGGCGAGGAGCATTGGGACATGGTCAATAAGGTGGTCCAGTCGCACGCTGCATCGCGTGAAGTCTGGCTAGTGCTCGGCGCATGCCTTTCGAAGTCTGCACTGAAAGAGGAACTTGCGAAGGACCGTCCAAATGCGGTCGCTGTGCAGGCGCATGCCTTGCTCAGTGCTGCGTGGAGTTCTGCGCAGCAGTGTGGAATTCGGCTACGCGTCTACTGCTCGGAGGAAAGAGCGCCACGTCCCAACCTGTGCAAGACGTGAGTCACCTCATGGGCCTGGACTGACACGTTGGTTCCCCGAGCGGGGGATATGCGGAGCCTTGGAGAAGCGTGTGCAGTAGCGCGGTGCAAGCTTGCTACCGCAAGTTTCTGGCTACGACTCGACGATGCTAAGTCTGTGACCTTGCTTGACTGACATGACGCCCAGCCACAACCCCGGCCCTCCCAAGGCCACCGTCAACGACGACCACCCCACCTCGACAGGGGGCACTCCTTGTCCGCCTAAGGGATTCCTACTCCAACGGCACATGCTTAAGCGATACAAGGCACTGGATCAGGACCACCATCAGGCTCACCCCCACCATCCGGCTTAGGGAAACCAGAATCATCACCGTCGAAGCCGACGCCTGCGAGACCGGGCAAAGCCCACCGCGGCCCAACGTACGCGCGGGCATGGCAGGTCCTCCAGATCCTCAATACCCCGTAGTCATTTATGGCAGTTCATCTTGGTGATTTGAGACCCGTCACCCTGATTGCTGGTGTCTTCCAGTTTCACTCGGGCGACCTTTCCTGTTGGCAAGCCCGCCGTAATCTCGTTCGTGGAACCGATAGAGCCCTCGCCCCTATCGATACTCACGGCCACATAGAGACCCCCTGGGCAGCCATTCCGAGCCATTGACACGACATCCAAAAAGGTGCACTTCCACCTTCCACAGGTGAACTCGGAGTCGCTGAGATATTGGAAGTACATCTGGTTGCCTGCGGCCGTCCACCCACGAGCTTCCATCTGCTTAAGTTCGTTGTCCGCCCGCTCTGCTGCCTTCCGCGCCTCCTCCGCAACGCTGCGTGCCTGTGCACGAGCCGCGCTGGCAGCGGCTGAAGCGCCACCACGCAGATGATGATGATGCGACCACGGTTCCGTTTTTGAGTTTCAGGGACATCTTGCACCCCGGGCATCTCAGGTCCCTGAACTTCATCCATAGTTCCCCCAAATTTCGCAGCATGACCCAGAATGCCTGAAGCTAATGGCACAGCTTATGCGGGCCGCCGGTGCTACGGATAGAGGATGGCGTCCTGTTCCGCTCCGATCGAATCCGGAGTCGACGAATCGGGCCCTCCCTCGGGTCCTATATGCCAAAGTGAACCGAACCCAACGCAGCTCACAGGGCGGCTAGTGGGCAAAGCCCATTTCAACCGCAACCACCTGCTGAGAAGACACGCCAGGGCAACTGCGCCATCCTGTCAGTGCTCGGGAGCACCATGGTTCTATGAAGGCACCAACGGTGGAGGCGGCGATCCATGAGCTGATGGATTTCTGCTGGAATGTTGTCTACGACCTGCTGGAAGTGCGGGGCCTGCTCGGTGACGGCTTGTTCGTCGAGGAGTACACCGGAATCCACTCCTGGGTGGAGGAGTGCACCCGCTATACCGTGGTGCACTCCCGGACAGTTGCTGTCTTGTTTGTGGACACGCGTCCGGTGGACGCCATCGTGTTCCATCACGACCTCCTGGGTGCAGACGACCCAAAAAGCTACTTCAGCGTGCCTCAGTAAACAACGCTGAGGTGTCTGCCTTGTTTTGAGTGGCGACAAGATCACCTCTTTGCTGCCTTCTGCCTTCCCTGACGCCATCCGGGGATCACAGCATCCAGCTGGGTCCTTTTCGCCGGATCAAGCCTGCCGGCGCGGTCGTTGATGCGTTGGACGTGCAGCCACACGCCAAGCATTCGTTCTGACGGCTCGTTGGTTTTGTTGTGCCGGGGCCAATCGTTGTCGGCAGCCCGGTACTCATCGACCTCGATAAGGCGCTGCGTCCAGCGCGCTTCGTCGTCAGCCTGTTTTGTCGATGGTTTCCGCCAGTCAGGGATCACGTCCAGGGCGTCAGCACAGGCAGGGGAGAGGGTGCCCTGCGCTGCTTCCTTACGGCGTCGATGCAGCCACACTGCCAGTGCCTTTTCGCGAGCCGAGTGGCTGAAGATTGGCAACCGGCCTTCGCTCTTGTAGAAAGCGATTATGTCTTCCAGATTCCGCCGGCCAGCTGCTGTCAGACGCGGGAGTGCGGCGGGAAGCGCCGTCTGATGCTCAGCCCTGATGCGGGTATCCTGTTTTGCGGCGATGGCCAGGTGGTACCTGACCGTGGTTTCAGCGACGCCGGCGACCGCGGCGATTTTCGGCGTGGGAATGCCTTGCCTGTACATCAGCACCCACTCAGGATCGGGCGCGGTGCGCTTCATCTGGGTCTTTCGCTTGCCAGTGTCATCACCGCAGGGGTCATCCTTTGACCGTCCACCCTGCTTCAGCTCAGCGATCCGCAGCCGGAGGAACACGATGACGAGGACCAGGGCGTATACAGCCAGTCCGGCCAGCACGATCGTAAAGATCGCGTACAGGACACCAATAACACCGAAGGCTGGACTTAAATTCACTGCTTCCCCCAATAGTCGTAAGCCCTAGGCTATGTGAACCAGTCCTCGTTTTGTGGGACTGGCGTAGTGCACTGGAAGGGCCGGGAATTGGCAGAAATCATCGCACGCTCAAAGCGATACGCTTCTACCTCATGCCATGCGGTCCGTGTGGGCTCCAACCGTCGAGAAACGGCACCAGGTCTTCATCGCGATAGTCTGCCAGGACGGGAACCTCGACGGGGCGGAGCAGGGGATCCTTGGCGTTGATGTAGTCACGTGCCCATGACAGCCAGACAAGCCCGCGATTGACCAGCTCTACATCCCGTTCTGAGGACACTCTCGCCTCCATGACATCCACGTACTTGCGCAGCATGGCGGCTTCTGCCCAGGCGTCCGCCTGGATCTTCAGCTGCTGGGCCTTGTGGTGGTCCTGGATTCGTATGCGGGCGCGCTCCATGGCTGCTTCCCACCGTCGCTGCGTTTCCTCCGCCTTTCGGCGTGCTTGCTCGCGCTTCCACTCATTTTCAAGATGTTGAATTTCGATCTCGCGAAGTATGGCTGGCAAGGTGCTGTCGAGTTGCTGTCGTTTGCCGTCGCGAAACCGTTCTCGGCGACCGTTGGTTGAGTATTTTTGTGTCAACTCCAGTTGGAGCCGCCCCGTTGATACGAAATCGGTGTTGTTTACAGTCGTCCAGGACTGGTTGCGGGAGTTGTATTTGGGGATGTATGGCCTTGCGGATCCGCCGTTAGGTGGGAGCTCCCGCATTTCCAATGGCACGGTGGTTGTGCCGACCGTGATGGCGATGTCGCCATCGAGAGATGTGGTGCCGCGGGAGGTGGTGCGTTTATGGCTCGACGGCAGTGTGACCTCGTAGCCACGGGCTGTACTTTCCGTGGCCAGCGCGTGCAGCAGTTTGGCTGCACGGGCGACGTGCTCTTTCGACACCCCCTTTGTGCCGTCCCGGAACGCTTTGGCGACCGGGTGATATTTGCCCACCGAGTCTGGGATCGGGACCGGGCGCTCGTCGACGTCATCAGGGAAATGTCGCGCCCAACGTGCCTCGTACCTTGGGTTCTGCCACGACCCGACGCTCGTTATCTCGAGCTTGTAGCCTTTCGGGCGCAGGCCTGACTTCATCACGTCACGGATCAGGGCATCGTTGGCTGCGCGGTGCGAATATCCGCCCTCGACCTCAAGGACTCCACCAGCGGCAATAAGCTTCTGTATGAATTTGTCCGCTTCAGATTCATGGGTGTGGTTGTTGCTATCGGAGTCTTCGATGCTCTTAAGCAGCTCCACACCCAGCTGGGTGATCTTGGCGGTCCAGGTGGGGCCCTTGCCTGTAATGGTGATGTATCGATCGTCCGCCAAGGCTCGGGCTGATATCCGATGTGAGTAGCCTTCGAAGATGCTGCCCGGACAGCCGTCATTGACCCATTTCAAGACTTTGGACTGTAAAACGCTGAGCGGCTTAGGGTGCTGTGGCAAAGGATTCTCCAATCCGGGACGGTCCAGGTTCTGAAGGGCTCTCGTGCAACCATATGGCCCGGTCCAGGGTTCCGGGTTCTACGCCAAGGTCGGCGGCGGCGAGTTCGAGGAGCTGCCGCACCCGTGCGGGTGCAAGCGATGCTTTCGCATCCCACGCATCAGCTTCACCGCCCTCGCCGCCAGAGTTGCCCGTGCTCCGGATTTTTGTGTCAGTGGTGCCAGTCATACTTGAAGCACGTGCAGCGATCGTGTCAGTCGTCGCTCTTCCGGCGAGTAAGGGGGCCCGGAGGATCCCTGTCGGGCGCACCTCCCTGGATGACGATGAATGGGAGAAGCATGACGAGTGATGTAGTGATCACTGAAGACCAGGACCTGTATCTGCTTGCGCAGGTTCGTGAAGCGTTCGGACGGGTGGTCTACAGCCACAAGACGCAGGAGAAGCAGGCGGACATCTGCTTCCGCCGCCACAGATGGCAGCAGGGCACGCTGATCGCTCTGACGGCGATCAGCTCGGGAACCTTCCTCGCCGCACTGGTCGGCGCGCTGGGGAGCCCGGTGCTGACCAGCCTCGCTACCTCCTTTATTGCGATCCTCGTCAGCGCGACGAGCCTTGCCACGAAGACGTTCAAGTTCTCGGAGGAAGCCGACGCGCACCGCGACATCGCAACACGGCTCTGGGATGTCCGCGAGTCCTATCTGTCCCTGATCGCCGACCTGATGTCCGGTACGACGTCAGCATCCGATGCCCGCGCACGGCGGGACGAGCTCCAGGAGGCCACGCGTGCGGCATATGCCGATGCGCCGAGGACGAGCTCGAAGGCGTTCAGCAGAGCCAGGGACGGGCTCAAGGACAACGAAGAGATGACGTTCACCGCCCGGGAGATTGATCTCTTCCTGCCCGAGAGACTCCGGCTCGACGAAAGCGAGGCATGATCATGAAGACTTCCGAGATCTTCGACGGGCTGCTCCAAAACCTGAAGGTCGGCGATGCCAGCGGCACGATCGCTTCACGCAGGGACGAAATCACGAAGGCGCTGAACAAGGACTTCAGATCCACGGACGGTTCTACGGCTTACCGGTTGATGGTCGGCTCCTACGGGCGGCACACGGCGACCCGTGGTGTGTCCGACTTGGACATGATCTTTATAGTCCCGCCCGGCTTGCGCACGAGTTATGACAACGAGACCGGGCCGAGGAGAATCCTCAACCGTGTCCGAGACGTACTGAAGGCGCGGTACCCCAGCACTGATGTCCGCGTTGACCAGTGTGTTGTGCGGGTGCAGTTCACGAGCAACAAGTTTAAGTTCGAGGTTCAACCCGCCTTCGAAAACGAGGACGGCAGCTTCGACTACCCCGACACCGCCGCCGAAGCCTGGAAAGTCACCAAACCACGCGCGGAGATCAGCGCGACCAAAGCGAGCAACGACCGCACCTCGAAGAACATGCGCTATCTCGCGAGGATGGCCCGGGCGTGGAAGAACGCCAACGGAGTCGTCATGGGCGGCCTGCTCATCGACACCCTGGTGCACCGCTTCTTCTCAACGACCAGTCTCTACGATTCGGCGGGAACCGAATCGTACAACCTCATGGTCCGCGACTTCTTCGCGTTCCTCGCGGACGAGCCTGATAAGGACTACTACCTCGCTTTGGGGAGCTATCAGCGGGTGACGGTGAAGACGAGGTTCCAGCCGAAGGCAAAGAAAGCCTACAACCGCTGCCAGGAGGCGATTGAGGCCGAGGGCAAGGCATCCGCCAACAAGAAATGGCGAGAGGTGTTCGGCACATCCGCGCCGCTGGCTTCGAGCACGCTTGAGGCCGCGCGCGCATTCATCGATACCGAAGAGTTCATCGAGGACAAGTTCCAGATAGACATCTCGCATTCGGTCACAATCGATTGCGAGGTCACGCAGGACGGATGGCGGCCGGTTTCGCTGCGGGAGATGCTGCGGGGGAGAAGCCCACTCATGGCGAACAAGGGTCTCAAGTTCAGAGTGACTTCCTGCACCGTCTCCTACCCCTACGTCCTGAAATGGAAAGTACTGAACCGCGGTTCAGAGGCCGAACGCCGGCACAATATCCGCGGGCAGATCATCGAATCGAGTCATCCGAACGCCCGGCACGAGCGCACGAGCTTCCGGGGTGAGCACGTCGTCGAGTGCTTCGTCGTAAAGGACGGAGTCGTCGTTGCACGTGATCGCATTGACGTGCCCATCAGTAATACAAGCACGACGTGAGAACGAGGCGATTTCTCGTCCCCCGCAGCTGCCGTACATAAGTAAGGCCTAAGGGCAGGTGTACTCAGGTCCCGCCAATTACCGTGAGAACTGGGGGAGGGGGACCTGAAGCCAACGTCTCTCCTGTTCAAAGCCCTTGAAGCGCGAAGAGTGGCGGTTCGGCAAACGTTGAGGATCTGCCTGTGCAAGCTTTGGGCCTACCCACCCCCTGCTTCAACGTTGGTCATTCGCTTCCCTATCAATGGGATCCCGCAAGGGATCTGATTGCCGTCCACTCACGACCGAAAGATGGGTTTCATCGTCAGCCAGTTCCATCATTGGATAGCACGAATCCGCCCCTGACCAGCGAAAACGCGGCTCAAAAGAGACCCACCTCCTGCTTTAACAATCACTGGGGCCAACTGCAGCCTCGTTCTTGGCGCCTTGCTTCTGCTGGCCCGTAGTTTCCGGCTGCCACGCGGAATAGCTGCGGGATGCGCGCTGGCGGGCCTCGGCTTCTTTGTCCTTGTGGTGGGGCCGGACGCCAGCGTCCTGCGAGCAGCCCTCATGGGCTCGATAGCACTGACCGCGTTGGCCGGGGGGAGACCCGGCCGGGGACTCACTTTCCTGTGCCTGGCGGTGATCGGCTTGCTGCTCTTTGATCCTGCACTTGGAGCCAGTTACGGCTTTGTCCTGTCGGTGCTCGCCACCCTGGGCATCGTGACAATCGGGCAGCAACTGGTCAAATGGACACCCCGGGTCGTGCCGCGTTGGGCTGCTGCCGGGCTGGCCGTTCCGTTATCCGCCCAACTTCTCTGCAGCCCGGTGATTGTCCTGTTGCAACCCCAGTTCTCGTCCTACGCACTGATTGCCAACATCGCTGCTTCGCCGTTCGTCGGCCCGGTCACCATCCTGGGAACCGCGGCCGTTCCCGTGCTGCCTCTTGCCCCGCTGGCCGGAGGAATACTGGTTTTCATTGCAGGATTCTTTGCCAACTGCGTCGCGGGCACGGCCCTGTTCTTCGCATCCCTGCCGGGAGCCTCACTGCCTTGGCCCGAAGGGGCATTCGGCCTCTCCACGATGCTTCTCCTGTCCTGCCTGGGCCTTCCGGGACTGTGGCTGGTGTTCCATCCAGTGACTGCAGGAAAGAAGCTGCTGCACGTCCACGCTGCCCTCGTCAGGTACTTGGACTGGTTGGCCGATGCAGGTCCTTGGCAATCCGGCAAGAGCGGGCTCCAGCCGGGCTTGGTGGTCCGGAGACACCGTGGCAGGCTTAGAGTCCGCAGAATTAATTCCGGGAGGAACCAAGAGTGGCCGCAACCCAGGCGTCATCCAGGACGCCGGCGTCGAACACGCCAACCTGGCGGGATGTAACACCGGCCGCCGTGGTACTGATCTCCGGTCCCGAAGAATATCTGGGAACCCGGGCCATGGACAGGATCCGTTCCCTGGTGAGGGGCGCGGAACCGGATGTTGAAGTAACCCGACTCGATGCCGGCAGCTACGAAGCAGGGTCCCTTGCCAGGAATGTGAGCCCGTCGCTGTTCGGGGAGCGGAAACTCATTGAGATCGAGGGGCTCGAGTCCATGAATGACGCGTTCCTTGCGGACGCGTTGGCCTACCTGGCCCATCCCGAGCCCGATGCCGTCCTGGTGCTGCGCCACAGCGGCGGAAACCGCGGTAAGAAACTGCTCGACGCCGTGAAGTCGGGGGGATGGCCCATGGTTGACTGCCAGCCGCTCAAGAAAGAGGCGGACAAGACGGCCTTTGTGGTGGCGGAGTTCAAAGCAGCCTCCCGCCGGATCGAGCCCGCCGCAGTACAGGCGCTCGTAAACGCGGTGGGTGCCAGCCTGGCAGAGCTGGCAGCGGCTTGCAGCCAACTGATTTCCGATGCAGCTTCCGCCGTGGATGAGGACATGATTGACCGCTACTATGGTGGTCGCGTTGAAGCTACTGCATTCAAAGTCGCGGATGCAGCGATGGCAGGGAACGCGCCGCTGGCACTGTCCACATTGCGGCACGCCCTCGCCACAGGTGCGGATCCGGTGCCTTTGGTGGCCGCCCTTGCAGCGAAGCTTCGCACCCTGGCCAAGGTTGCCGGGGCCCAGGGATCGTCTGCCCAGGTGGCCAGGCAGCTGGGAATGCAACCGTGGCTGGTGGAGCAGGCACAACGGGATGTCCGTCGCTGGACTCCTGAAGGCCTTGTCCGGTCAATCCAGGTCACCGCGGAGGCAGATGCCCAGGTGAAGGGGCTGTCGCGGGATCCCGTCTATGCCGTCGAGCATGCTGTTACGGTCATTGCGACGTCGGTAGGCCGACGTTAGAGGTTGGTGATTCGCGTGACTCACAGGCGACGGTGCGTCCGGCGCTGCTTGTCTGTCACGCAGCTGAGCGAGGAAGAGTAGCCAGTAGTCCCATGGCGCGCTCAAGCAGATCCTCCATGCTTCCCTTGGCTGCGCCGGCAACAGCACGCCGTGCCACCGCGTCTGCCCGATCGGTTTCTCCCAGGCCCAGCGCGGCTTGCGCTTCGGCAAGCAATACGTCCGTTTCAACCCATGTGTATGAGTCTGTCACCCGGCTGCATAGAGTACCCGCATTCTTCATCCATTCCAGAGCGGTTCGCGGATCACCCTCCGCCAAGTGCGTGAGTCCTATGGTCTTTGCCGCGAGCCCCTCCCAGCAAGGGTCCTGTAGCTGCCGTGCCAAGGCAAAGGTCGTTTCAGCGGTCTCGCGGACCAACCGGGGGTCCTCACCGCGGGCCAGGCGGGCATGGGCCAGCCACGCTTCCGGCCATGGCCGGAATGCCGTCCAGTTTTCGCGCCTCGCCAACTCACAGGAGCGAGCTGCCCACTCCGCAGCTTCTTCAGTCCGCCCCAGAATGAAAAAGGTCCGTGCCCCGACACCAAGGTTCCATGATTCACGGCGGACAGCTCCGGCGCTGCGGCTCAATTCGACCGCTTCCATGAACTTTCCCAGGCCCGCTTCGAGCTTGCCCCAGTCACTGAGATTCATGGCTTCAAACCCTGCCAGTGCCGCCATCAGCGGCGCGTCGTTTGTCGCGAGCCGGCCGGCTGCCCGCAGGTAGTCAGCGGCACTCGTCCGGCGGCCCGCAAGCAGGTCGACATAGCCCAGTTCCGACAAGGCCTTGGCCGCGATCCGTTCTGCTCCAGCTGCCAGCGCCATATCAACAGCCATTGCCAGAATGACGGCGCCTTCGTCGTCGTAACCTCGGATCGAATGCACAAGAGCAGTGCCAAGCTCTGTCAAGCATCGGCCAAACAGCTCCCTGTCGCCCGATATCTCAGATGCTGCGCATGCGCCACGCAGGCATTCAATACCGGCGTCCGCCGCGCCGGCGGAGACAGCCGCAAGACCCGCCTCGCAAAGTGACCACGCCGACGCCCGTGCCGAGACACCAGGCACGGGTGCGGATAGGGCGGGGCGCGCTGCGGCCCTGATTGCCGGCGTCGCGGCAATACCAAGTTCCTTGGAAAACAAGGCTTCACTTGCATCCGCCTGTCGAACGGCTGCCTCCACCCGGCCGGCTGCGGCGAGGGCCTTGATGAGGAGGATGTGGGGGCCCTCCTCCAGTGGGGCGCGCCGAACCATTGCGCCGGCGAGGGCGACTGCGCGTTCGAATTGTCGCCCCGACAGGGCCCGCAGCGTCCTCTGGCGTAAGGTCGACAGCACCTCGCCGTCGACCCGCTGACGCTCGATAAGGAGCCATGACTCAAAGGCCACGGATGCCTTGACCTCAATCCCCTCCAGGAACTGGCCCTCGGGAATCTCATCGTCCCCGATCGCGCCCCGGGCGACCTCCCAGACATCCGCCGTCACATCATTGCCAACCGCAATGGAGATCGGGTTACCCCTGAGGGCATCAGCATTGCCCATTCGTCTGCGCAACTCCGCGAGCGACCATCGCAGGGCCCCCATTGGATCGTCGGCTTCGCTGAACAGCTCTTCCACGAGGACCTGCCGGGATACGGGCTCGGACGAACGGAGCAACCGGCCCAGGACTGCCCAGGTCTTATGCCCTCGGGGACCAGGTACCGGCCGGCCATCGCGCTCCAAGCCCAGTTGCCCGATCAAACGTACGTACAGCACAATCACAATCTAGCAATCGCTACGCCGCGAGCTCCAGAGCGTGACCATTGAGCAGTTCTGCCGTGAGGTACATCTGCTCGTTCGCCGGGAGGTCTCGAAGCAAAACGCCATGCAGGATGCCGAACGCCCTAAGCCGGGCAACTTCCGATCCGTTCCAATCAATGAGCGCCTCTGATGCGCCGGGGTTAAGTATTCCGGCAGCCGATGCCATCGCGTGCAGAATCCTGGATTCGGAGTGGGTTCCGTCGGCAACTATGCGGTCGGCGGTGCGATTAAGAATCTCATTCAGTTCCATGACCGTTCTCCTGTTCTGGGTGGATACTTGAATCCTGCTTCATCCCCGTGTGAGCAGACGTGTGATCACAGAAAACTGCGTAGGCAAATTGCGCCTGACCGGATATATTTGCTCCCTCAGCGGCTTACCGCTATCTGCATGGCGCCGAAGCGCTTTCTCAACGAGGAGACGAAGGAAATGGAAGGCATAACCGCCCCCCGTACCGGAGTCTTGACCGCGATTGGCTCTACACCCCTTATTGAGCTGAAAAGTGTCGTCCCCACGGGATCGGCACGGATACTGGCCAAGCTTGAATGGGCGAACCCGACCGGCAGCATGAAGGACAGGATGGCGCTGGCCGCGATTAACGGTGCTGAGGGACGTGGCGACATAAGGCCCGGCGATACCGTCGTCGAATACACAGCTGGAACAACAGGCATCTCCCTGGCCCTGATCTGCGCAGCGAAGGGTTACAAGCTTCACGTCGTCTTCTCCGACGCCTTCAGCAATGAGAAACGCCGCACCATGGAGGCGTTCGGAGCAATCGTCGAGGACGTGGCAAGCGACCAAGGACGGATCACAGAGAAGCTGATCAAGGCCATGATTGCCAGGGCAGGCGAAGTAAGCGTGCAGCCGGGCCATTGGGCTTGCGACCAACTCAATAATCACGACGCCATCAACGGCTACCTGGCACTGGGTGAGGAAATCTGGTTGCAGTCAGGCCGGCAGGTAGATGCTCTTGTCCAGTCCGTCGGCACCGCCCACTCCATCCACGGCGCGGCGCGGGCCCTTCGGCGCCATCAACCACGGCTTCAGGTCATCGCTGTGGAGCCGGCGGAGTCGGCCGTCCTGTCGGGAGGGCCCACAGGATCCCATCGGATAGAAGGGATCGGCATCGGTTTTATTCCGCCGCTGTGGGAACCGGAGGAGGTCGACATGATCGACCAGGTGTCGTCCGAGGAAGCAGTTGCCATGAGCCGTCGTCTTGCTCGAGAGGAAGGGATTTTTGCGGGAACTTCGTCAGGCGGAAATGTTGTTGCGGCTCTGCGAGCGGCAAAGCGCCTTGGGCCGGAAGCCACCGTGGCCACGGTTATCGTCGATTCCGGCCTGCGCTATTTGAGCACTGGCCTGTACGGATAGCTTTTAAACGGATATGGCCGGCACCCGGAGGCGCCGACCATAATCATCAGTTCAGGTGAACTGGAAAACCTTAGAGTGCGTTGACCTTTTTGGAGATCGCCGACTTGCGGTTTGCAGCGTTGTTCTTGTGAAGAACTCCCTTGCTGACAGCTTTGTCCAGCTTGCGGCCGGCAGTTGCCAGTGCAGCGGCAGCGGCATCCTTGTCAGAGGACTCAACGGCGGTGTTGACGGCGCGGATGGCAGTCTTCAACTCGGACTTGACTGCGTTGTTGCGCAGGCGAGCCTTCTCGTTGGTCAGGATGCGCTTCTTCTGGGACTTGATATTAGCCACGTGTGAACTCTCTTTTTAATGCGGAAATGGTCTAGAGGGCTTTCAGATTGGCCATTGACTGAGCGGCGTGGGGATACCTATGGCGGCCAACCATCAGTGGCCGTCGACCTGCACGGACACACAGCTATAAATATTAGCAGATTGGCTGAACCTGTGGCGATTCCTGGACTAGTTCCAGCCGTGTCGCGCCTTCAGGGCGTCAGCCACCAGAACGAAACTGCCGGCGTCGATGATGGCGCCCTCGCGGCGAATATCCTTTGGGTTGATCTGCAGGATGCGGTCTAGCCGCGCTTCGCTGGGCCTCCATTGCCGATCCCAGCTTCCAGGGCCAAGGTCAACGTAGTCGCCGCTCCGGCGATAGTCCTTCCCATGGTCCTTGGTGGTGAGCATAACGCCCAGAAGATAACCTCCATGGCTGCCAACCAGCAGCACCGGGCGGTCTTTTCCCTGCGAGTGGTCCTCTTCAAACGGTACCCAGGTCCAGATCACTTCGCCTGGATCCGGCTTGCCGTCGGGGGAGGGGGAGTACCGTAAGTCGGCCGTGCCGGTGAAGTCGCCGCGATAAGGAGATGAAAGACCTGAGGCCGGGTTGGAACGGCCTCGGATTTCGGACGGCTTCCCGGATGCCGCCACGCGCCCGCGATCATTCAGAAGCCGCAAGGATGAACGGACGATTGCGGCTATGGAGCGGAAGTTCAGGGCCATGGAGAAAACCATACAGCCGCGATCTCATGGGTGCGGCCCCTTTTCCGGCGTTGTGAGACGGGCGGCCGCGTCGTTCCCGGAAAGGATGCACCGCCGGACCGCCGAACGTGGGAGACTATAAATTCAGAGAAGTGGCAGGCAGCCGGACAAATTGCGGCCGCCGTGTTCCCTGCAAGCCATCAGTATCGCCAACAGAAGCCAACAGTAAGGACCCTGCGTGTCTCCCATGGCCCGCACCGCACCGGTGCCCGCCGCGACAGATCCGGCCATCATCCGGAACTTCTGCATCATCGCCCACATCGACCACGGTAAATCAACCCTGGCCGACCGCATGCTGCAGTACACCGGCGTCGTTCAATCCCGCGACATGAAGGCCCAGTATCTGGACCGTATGGACATCGAACGCGAGCGCGGCATCACCATCAAGTCCCAGGCTGTGCGCATGCCCTGGGAACTCGATGGTGCCAGCTACGCGCTGAACATGATCGATACCCCTGGCCACGTCGACTTCACCTACGAGGTATCGCGCTCCCTTGCCGCCTGCGAAGGCGCAGTGCTCCTGGTGGACGCGGCGCAGGGCATTGAAGCACAGACCCTGGCAAACCTCTACTTGGCGATGGAAAACAACCTCACGATCATCCCGGTGCTCAACAAGATTGACCTCCCGGCAGCCCAGCCGGAGAAGTACGCCGCCGAGCTCGCCAACCTGATCGGGGGCGATCCTGACGACGTGCTGCGCGTCTCCGGTAAGACCGGCGCCGGTGTGGAGGCCCTGCTGGACAAAATCGTGCGCGACCTGCCGGCCCCCGTGGGCGATCCGAATGCCCCGGCCCGTGCCATGATCTTCGACTCCGTCTACGACACCTACCGCGGTGTGGTGACGTACGTCCGCGTCGTGGACGGCATGCTGCACCCGCGGGAGAAGATCCAGATGATGTCCACCCGCGCCACGCACGAGCTCCTGGAAATTGGTGTCAGCTCCCCGGAGCCCACACCGTCCAAGGGCCTGGGCGTCGGCGAGGTTGGCTACCTGATCACCGGTGTGAAGGACGTCCGCCAGTCCAAGGTCGGCGATACCGTCACCAACCTTGCCAAGCCTGCCGCGGAATCCCTCAGCGGCTACGCGGATGCCAAACCCATGGTCTTCTCCGGCCTGTATCCGTTGGACGGCACGGACTATCCCGTGCTGCGCGATGCACTTGAGAAGCTGATGCTCAACGATGCCGCCCTGGTGTACGAGCCGGAGACATCCGCGGCGTTGGGCTTCGGATTCCGTGTGGGGTTCCTGGGTCTGCTGCACCTGGAAATCACACGCGAGCGCCTCGAACGCGAATACAACCTGGACCTGATTTCCACGGCCCCCAACGTTGAATACGAGGTTACCCTCGAGGACAAGAGGGTGGTCCACGTCACCAACCCCAGCGAGTATCCCACCGGGAAGATCGCCGAGGTCCGCGAGCCGATGGTCTCCGCCACTATCCTCGCGCCGAACGAGTTCGTCGGCGCCATCATGGAGCTGTGCCAGAGCCGGCGCGGCATCATGGGAGGCATGGACTACCTCTCCGAGGACCGGGTGGAAATCCGGTACCGTCTGCCCCTGGCCGAAATCGTCTTCGATTTCTTCGACATCCTCAAATCCAAGACCCGGGGCTACGGGTCCCTGGACTGGAAGGCCGACGGTGAGCAGGTTGCCGATCTGGTCAAGGTGGACATCATGCTCCAAGGCGAACAGGTGGATGCATTCTCCGCCATCACCCACCGCGACAAGGCTTACGCCTACGGGGTGATGATGACCGGCAAGCTGCGGGAACTGATTCCACGCCAGCAGTTCGAGGTCCCCATCCAGGCGGCTATCGGGTCCAGGATCATCGCCCGGGAAAGCATCAGGGCCATCCGCAAGGACGTGCTGGCCAAGTGCTACGGCGGTGACATCACGCGTAAGCGCAAACTTCTGGAAAAGCAGAAGGAAGGCAAGAAGCGCATGAAGATGGTGGGCCGCGTTGAGGTTCCGCAGGAAGCCTTTATCGCCGCGCTCACCACCGACGAGTCCAAGGACAAGGCAAAGAAGTAGTGATGATCGTGGCCGGAACCATCGGAGGCCGCACAAGTGCCTAGCGTGCTCCCTCTCGGCGACCCCGCGCCGTCGGACGGTCTTCTGCCGCCTCAGGCAACTGAGGGGGCGGGGGAACGGGCCTTCGGGCTCTACGTCCATATTCCCTTTTGCGCTGTCCGGTGCGGTTATTGCGATTTCAACACCTATACGGCCACGGAACTCGGCGGGGGAGCGTCCCAGGACGCTTATGCAGCGACAGCTGTTTCGGAAGTGGCCTTTGCAGCGGAGGCCATAAGACGCTCCGGGCTGCCTGCGCGCCGCCTGGGCACGGTTTTCTTCGGCGGCGGGACTCCCACGCTTTTGCCCGCCGATGATCTTGCACGGATCCTTAAGGCGGCGATCTCGGAATGGGGCCTGGAACCAGGCGCCGAGGTCACCACCGAAGCCAACCCTGATTCGGTGACTCCCGAGTCACTGCAACTCCTGGCGGACGCGGGATTCACGCGTGTGTCGTTCGGCATGCAGTCGGCCGTGCCTCACGTGCTCAAAGTCCTGGACCGCACCCACACCCCCAGCAGGGTTCCCGAGGCCGTCCAATGGGCGCGCGACGCCGGTCTGGCAGTCAGCGTGGATCTCATCTATGGCACCCCGGGCGAGTCCGTGGGTGATTGGCGGGTGTCCCTCGAAACGGCGTTATCGTACAAGCCGGACCACATCAGCGCCTATGCGCTGATCGTTGAGGAGGGCACTAAGCTCGCGGCCCAGATCCGCCGCGGGGAAGTACCGGGAATTGACGACGACGATCATGCCGCCAAGTACGAACTTGCCGAAGAACTGATCTCCGCAGCCGGCCTGCACTGGTACGAGGTAAGCAACTGGTCCCGCACCGCGGAGCAGGCCTGCCGCCATAATCTGGCTTACTGGCGTGGTGATGACTGGTGGGGGATCGGACCCGGCGCCCACTCACATGTCGGCGGAGTGCGTTGGTGGAACGTCAAGCACCCCACGGCCTATGCCGCCCGGCTCTCATCAGGCGCGTCGCCGGCGGCCGGACGCGAAACCCTTGACGCCGGCACCAGGAGCGTAGAACGAATCATGCTTGAGGCCAGGCTGTCCTCAGGCCTGGACATCGCAGCGTTGGATGCTTCCGGTCGTCACGCTGTTGCCGGTCTCATTGCCGACAAACTGGTGGACGCCGCAGCCGCATTTCAGGGGCGGCTCGTCCTGACACTCAAGGGCAGGTTGCTTGCGGACGCCGTGGTTCGACGGGTCCTGCCGGACTAACTGCGGCTGGCGCTACTTGATCCACCGCAGATTGAACGGGTAGCGGTGCGGTTGGCCCCGGTTGACGTGAATTCCGGCGGCTACGGCAAAGCACGTCAAGGCGATCCAGATCCCGGTGGCGAGCACGGCGAAGATGTTGCCGACCACCGGAAGCATCACCAGTATGTTCGCTATGACTGCGGCAATGGTGGGAGGGAGCGTGAAGTTCAGGGCTTCCTTGGATTCCTGGGCCGTAAAGGGGCCCCGCTCTTTGAAGATCAGGTAGATCAGCAGTGCGGGAACGCACCCGAGGATGCCGCCGAAGTGAGCCAGTGTTGCCCATTGACGGTCCTCGCTGGCGGTCAAGGGCAACGCGTTGGCTGGAACACCATGGTACTGGGACTGGCCTTGGCCGGCATGGTCGTCCCTGTGTTCACGTGCGTCTTCTGCCACGGTTACGTCCTTTGGATTGCAGTGGTGCGTTGGTGCCTGGAATAGCAGGGGAGGCTTGCAGGAAGCCACCGCCGTTCCAAGAATACTGGTTTCCGGCCGGCTTCGCGGGGTAGCCCCACGAAGCCGGTTGCTATGGAGCCGTCAGGAAATCGATGACCTCTTCCACACGGCCCAAAAGGGATGCTTCAAGATCGGCATAGGTACGTACTGCTCCGAGGAGTTTCTGCCACCCGAGGCCGATGTCTTCCTTGGTTGAGTGGGGCCAGCCGAAGGCGGCCAGAATACCTGTCTTCCAGTCCATTCCCCGGGGGATAGCAGGCCACTGCTCGATCCCGAGGACGCCGGGTCGGATTGCCTGCCAGACGTCAACGTAGGGATGTCCGACAATAAGCACGTTGCCTGCCGCCCCGGGGGACGACATTACCGATTGTGCGATCCGGGACTCCTTGGAACCGTCAACCAGGTGGTCCACCAGCACCCCGAGACGCCGGTTGGGCCCGGGCTGGAACGCCGCCACTGCCCCTGCCAGGTCATCAATGCCGTGGAGGGGTTCCACGACGATTCCTTCGATCCTGAGGTCGTCACCCCAAACCTTCTCCACGAGTTCGGCGTCGTGCTTTCCTTCGACCCAGATGCGGCTTGCTTTCGCGACCTGTGCACGATGGCCCTCCACGCGCACCGAGCCGGATGCTGTCCGTTGAGGACCGGCGGAAGCAGCGCTTTTGCGGGGCGCCGGCGGAAGGAGGCGGATGGGTTGACCGTCCAGCAGGAAACCGAAGCCCAGCCGGAAGGACCGTGACTTTCCCCGCCGGTCCTCAAGGGCCACAAGGTGCATGCCACCGGACTTTTCGACCCTTGTCACGGCGCCTACCCACCCTGACTGGACGTCCTCAAGGACCATTCCCCGTTCCACCGGAACGCCAGGGAGTTCACGTTTGGCGGGGGCAGTGATGTCCTGCGGGCCCCAGTCCTGGTAAGTCATCGCCACTCTGCTTTTCAGTCGGAATCCGCTCGTGGCTTCTGGAATCTGCACGCGCCGGTTCACTGCCGGAGTTTCGCCGGGAGCGGTACCAATGCTAACAACGCGTTGAGTCATATTAGACTGGTTAGCACTGAGGCATGTCGAGTGCTAACTGCCGCACAGGAGATCGGAGGTGGACAGTGAGTGAACCACGCAAACTTGAAGTGCTGCGTGCCATCGTGGAGGACTATGTCCATTCACGTGAACCGGTGGGCTCAAAAGCTCTCGTGGAACGGCACCATCTGGGTGTGTCCAGCGCGACCATCCGTAACGACATGGCTGCATTGGAAGATGAAGGCCTCATTACCGCACCCCACACGAGCGCCGGCCGTATACCCACCGACAAGGGCTACCGGCTGTTTGTGGACCAGATTTCTGCCGTCAAGCCTCTCTCACAGGCAGAACGGCGGGCCATCCAGTCTCTCCTTGAGGGATCCGACGACCTCGACGACGTCCTGGAGCGTACCGTCCGTCTGCTGTCACAGCTGACCAACCAGGTCGCCGTCGTGCAGTATCCGCATCTGAGCCGGGCACTGGTGCGCCACATCGAATTTGTCCTGTTGGCGCCGCGGCAGGTCCTGATCGTACTGATTGCTGATACCGGGAAAGTAGACCAAAGGGTTATCGATGCGGGGCAAGATCTGGGCGATGAAGCCTTGGCTGCCCTGCGGACCCGTTTCCTCATGGGCCTGTCCGGTACGCCCCTGAGTCAGCTGCCCCACGTTCTCCCCAGCGTGGTTGCCTCCTGCGAACCGTCCCGCCGCAACGTTGCGCAGGCTCTGGCTCGGGGACTGGAAGGACTCGCCCACAGCAGCCGCGAAGAACGTATGGTCATGGCCGGCACAGCCAACCTTGCCAGATCCAACGTCGATTTTCCCCTGAGTATCGGCCCCGTTCTGGAGGCGCTCGAGGAACAGGTGGTGATGTTGCGGCTGCTGAGCGAGATGGCCCAGGATCCCCGTGGCGTTACCGTGAGCATCGGCCGCGAAAACCCGTACGACGGCCTGGCCGAGGCCTCCGTTGTGGCCACTGGCTACGGGCCGGACTCCAGTTCCAAGATCGGCGTTCTCGGCCCGACACGCATGGATTACCCCACCAGCATGGCTGCTGTCAGGGCAGTCGCCCGGTATCTTTCCAGGATCCTCGGCCCTGGCGGCTGATCGTCCCACGAGATTTCTGCGCCCGCATCCAGGGCGCCGCGTTCCTAGACAGCGCGTTCGTATCACAGGCAGTACAACCAGGAAGAGACACAAACTTTGAGCAGCCATTACGACGTCCTTGGAGTCTCGCCGGAGGCTACCGGCGAGGAAATCAAGAAGGCCTACCGCAAGCTTGCCCGCACCCTGCACCCGGACGTGAATCCTGGTCCTGATGCCTCCGACAAGTTCAAGGCAGTGACTCACGCGTATGAAGTGCTGTCGGACCCGCAAAAACGGCGGGTGTATGACACCACAGGTAACGAGAACGGTACGGACAACGGCTTCGGCGGCGGCTACGCGGGCCAGGGCTTCGCTTTCCAGGACATTTTCGACACCTTCTTCGGCGCCGGCGGTTCAGCAGGACCTGCCTCCCGCGTGCGCCGGGGGCAGGACGCGCTCATCAGCGTGCGCATCGACCTGCGGGATGCAGTATTCGGTGTGAACAAAAAGCTCGAAGTCGACACCGCTGTAACCTGCCCGAGCTGCGAGGGCTCGTGCTGCCGGCCCGGCACTCACCCGGTCCGCTGCGACATCTGCGGCGGAAGCGGACAAGTGCAGCGTGCCGTGCGCTCCATTTTGGGACAGGTCATGACCGCTGCTCCCTGTGGCTCCTGCGAAGGCTTCGGGACGATCATCAAGGACCCCTGCAACGAGTGCAACGGCCAGGGCCGGATCCGTAGCCGCCGTTCCATGACCGTCAAGGTTCCGGCGGGCGTGGCCACGGGTACAAGGATCCAGTTGTCCGGCCAAGGAGAAGCAGGTCCAGCCGGCGGCCCCTCTGGCGATCTGTACGTGGAGATCAGGGTCAACGCAGACTCCACCTACCTGCGCGAAGGCGACGACCTTCATGCCACCCTCAATATCCCCATGACTGCTGCTGCCCTTGGCACCGAAATCACCCTTGAGACCTTCGACGGTGAGCAGGAGATCGACGTCAAGGCCGGGACTCAGTCCGGCGAGATCATTACGCTCCGCGGCCTGGGAGTCACCCACCTTCGAGGATACGGCCGCGGGGACCTCAAGGTGCACCTGCAGGTTGAAACACCGACGCGCCTGGATCCTGCACAGGAAGAGTTGCTCAGGAAGCTGGCCAAGCTGCGGGGGGAACAGTTCACCGAGGGCAAACTGGCCGCCAGCGGCGGGGTTTTCGCGAAACTGCGGGACCGGCTCGGTAACCTGTAGCGGTGAGCAACCCGGTCTTTTTTACCCCCGCAGGAACCCTCGACGGACAACAACCGGGTTCACACTTTATTCTCGAGGGACCTGAAGCCCGTCACGCTGTCACAGTCAAACGGCTGGCGGTGGGGGAGCCTGTGGATATTGCGGATGGTTCCGGAAAACGCATGACCGGAATAGTCACCGCCGCCGCTCCAGCCGAGCTGACCGTGGAATGCAGGACCCTGGAGGTTGAGGACCCGCCCGGTATCCGGCTGATCCTTGTGCAGGCACTGGCAAAGGGGGACCGCGATGAGCTTGCAGCGGAAACCGCCACCGAGCTGGGAATTGATGCTGTTATTCCCTGGCAGGCCGAACGCTCGATTGTCCGCTGGAAAGGCGAGCGTGCGGCTAAGGCCCATGCCAAATGGGAATCAGTGGTTACGGCGGCAGCCAAGCAGGCACGACGGGCGTGGATCCCCGAAGTACGCGACGCCGTTGACACTGCCGGTCTGCAGCGGACTGTCGCGGCGGCTGATCTCGCCATCATCCTCCATGAGGATGCTGTGCGGCCCCTGCGGCAAGTCCTGGAAACGTGGCGCAATTCCAACTCCGGCCGGGAAGCCGGAGATGGTGGCGTTGATGGTGACGGGGCCAGGGAAGTGCTGCTGATTGTCGGCCCGGAAGGCGGAATCAGCCCGCGGGAAGTGACAAAGCTGTGCGATGCCGGGGCAGTAACCGCCTTGCTTGGCCATCATGTGTTGCGTTCCTCCACGGCGGGCCCGGCCGCTACCGTCCTGGCCAGCGATGTGCTGGGCCGCTGGTAAGCAACAGCCTTTGAATGGCAGCGGCTTAGTGGAGGCACTGCCTTAGCGGACGATAAAGCCGCGGCTGTCCACACTGACTTCGGAATCGCCTTGCGCGGACAGGATCTGGGACACCCGAAGTTCGTATTTGCCCGGGCCCAGGTTCACTGACAAAGCAAAGATCCCCGATTGGGAAGGATCGGCGGAGGCGGTGACTTCCCCGCTGAGATATGACGTTTTGTCGCTGTTTCCCTCCACCCGGAGGATGCGCCAGCGCAGCTTGTTGCCGGGACTGGTGCTTCGCCCGTTGATCTTCACAACGCCCTCCGGAAGTTCAGTTCCTTCCTGGGGATCGATGATCCAGACAGGGGCTACCATTCCTGTGCTCCGGGACATGGGAGCACCCAGCCTGACGTGGTCAAAGCCCAGATAGCCGGTATGGCCGTCCACGAGCACCACAACCTGAAGCTGCTGATTGCTGTCAATGAGTCCGGCGCTGGCTCCTGCTGCCGTCGCCGTGTATACAAGCTGCTGGATTGCGCGATCGGCCGTGTCGGCATCAAGGTTGCTGTTGAACGCATCAGCGGAAACGTCCACGGTTATGACGTTTTTCCCCGAAATGGAAGTGGCCAGCTCCTTCGGATTTTGCCACGGCGTGAAAAAGTCAGGGTCCAGGGGTTCTTCCGACATCATGGCCCGGAGGGCACTCGTCACAGGGTTTTCCTGGGAGGGGACATCCCGGAACTCGCGGTAAAGAAAGAAGTCGTCATTGCTTCGGCCCACCCAGTAGACGGGAGCCTTGTTGGATGCATTTGTTGTCTCGAGGGGGGCGCTTGTGGTGGGCAGCTCGCCCGTCGCCGGAGCCGACGTCGACACGGCCGCGTTACCGCCGTCGGTGGGGCCCGGCTGGGGATCGGCAATACAACCGGACAGGGCCAAGGCGGCCCCAAGCACAAGCGGCAGGAGGGCAGCGCGAACATGCCCCTTCCCTGTCGGGTGCTTCTCCATTGGTCGGCTCTTTCCCATAGTTCTTTCTTGCGGCGGCGGGTGCGTGAAGTGTGCGCCGTTTACCGCCATTTCCAGCATTACACACGGGCGTCCGCTGCCTCTCAGGATTACCGTCCGGGCCGGCAACTGCAACGGGAACGATATGAGGACGATACGAAGTTGATACCTAATTGCGGGAACACGTCACGGAACTGTAGCCGCGGTCACTTCAGGGCTGCGTGAGGGACGCGTCTCTGGCGTAAGATAAGAAGACTCGGCTGAGCCGGGAGTTGCCGACCCAACGAATCCAAACTGGAGGGGACCAGAGGCCCGCGGGCCATCATTATGACTGAAGCAGCGAACGGAAGGTCCCGGACCAGCGCCGGCGAACGGACCCCCAGCGAATTTCCCCACACCCTTCCGGGCATCCGGACAGAGGTCATTGTTTTTGAGAACTCAGAACAGATGGTTCAGTCACTCGGCAGCCATGACGAAGCCCTGCGTTTCATCGAGGACCAGTTTCCCGGCGTCGACTTCCACGTCCGCGGTAATGAGTTGTCTTTCAGCGGACCCGCAGATGACGTTCCGCGGATCCTCCGTCTCCTGAACGAAGTCAACGGCCTGGTGGCCAGGGGAACGGTGATCACGCCGGCAGTCCTCCAGCAGCTCGTTACCCTGCTCCGGAGCCAGTCGCTGCAGAACCCTGTTGAGGTGCTGACCCACAACATCCTCTCAAGCAGGGGGAGGACCATCAGGCCGAAGACCCTGAACCAGAAAAACTACGTGGATGCCATAGACGCCAACACCGTGATTTTCGGGATCGGACCGGCGGGTACGGGCAAGACGTATCTGGCCATGGCCAAGGCGGTCCAGGCGCTTCAGCAGAAAGAAGTCACCCGGATCATTCTGACCAGACCTGCCGTGGAGGCAGGGGAGCGGCTGGGATTCCTTCCCGGGACCCTCAGCGACAAGATCGATCCGTACCTGCGCCCCCTCTACGACGCCCTGCACGACATGATCGACCCCGAGTCCATCCCCCGGCTCATGGCTGCGGGCACCATCGAAGTTGCGCCCCTGGCGTACATGCGCGGGCGCACACTCAATGACGCCTTCATCATTCTTGACGAGGCACAGAACACCACCCCTGAGCAGATGAAGATGTTCCTCACCCGCCTCGGCTTCGGCTCCAAAATGGTGGTGACTGGAGACGTCACCCAGGTGGACCTTCCGTTCGGCACCCGTTCAGGGCTGCGGATCGTCGAAGAGATCCTGCACGGCATCGATGACGTCAACTTCTCGGTGCTGGACGCCTCCGACGTCGTACGGCACCGGCTTGTCGGTGACATCGTCAACGCTTACAGCATTTGGGACGAAGTCCAGCGGAACCGGGTCAAGCACACGGTGCCTCGCGAGAAGCGGGCGGAGCATTCATGAGCATAGAAATTAACAATGAGTCCGGAGTGAAAGTGGACGAGGAGCAGCTCGTGGCCCTTTCACGCTACATATTTGAGCGTCTCTTCATTCATCCCCAAGCGGAGCTGTCGGTTCTGCTTGTGGACGAAGAAGCCATGGAAAAGCTGCACATCGAGCTCATGGACGAACCCGGCGCCACTGACGTCCTGTCGGTGCCCATGGATGAGCTGACCCCAGGAACGCCGGATAAGCCCACGCCCCAGGGTATGCTCGGAGATATCGCCATCTGTCCGCAGGTGGCTGAAGTCCAGGCGCGCAATGCAGGGCATTCGACGCAGGACGAGATGTTGCTCCTCGCCACTCACGGGATCCTCCACCTGTTGGGGTATGACCACGAGGACCCTGAGGAAAAGGCTGAGATGTTTGGCCTGCAGCGAGAGCTTCTGACCGGGTTCACCGGCAAAGAGGCCCCGGTAGAGACGACTCAGTGACGCCCCTGATTCTTGTGGGCATGGCCGTGGTCTTCCTGGGCATGGCTGCCCTGCTCACGGCAGCAGAAGCCGCATTCAATTTTCTTCCCCGGCACGACGCCGAGCAGGCTCTGCTCAGGACCCGTAATCCGGCACTGAAACGCATCCTGGCACAGCCCGTTTCGCACATCCGGGCATTGCGCTTCTGGCGCGTCTGGTTCGAGATGGCGGCAGCTGTGGCGGTTGCCGTCCTGCTCCACAGCATCCTTGACAGCATCTGGCTGGCCGGGCTGGCCGCCACGGGCATCATGGCGGTTGTGGGTTTTGTCATCGTGGGTGTTTCCCCCCGCCAGCTCGGTCGGGTCCATTCCGGGGAAGTTGTCAGGTTCGCTGCGCCGCTGATCCGTTCCCTGTGCTGGGTGCTTGGTCCCATTCCCGGTTGGCTGGTGAAGCTCGGAAGCGCTGTGGCCCCAGGATCATCGAACGGTGATGAAGCCTTCTTCAGTGAAGAGGAATTCCGCGAGCTGGTGGACCGTGCAACTGAGTCGGATGTGATTGAGGACAACGAGGCGGAACTCATCCAGTCGGTATTCGATTTTGGCGACACCCTGGTCCGTGCCGTCATGGTTCCCCGGACCGACATCGTCAGCATCGACGCCGGCTCCAGCCTTCGGCGCGCAATGTCGCTCTTCCTGCGTTCGGGGTATTCCAGGATGCCAGTGATCCGGGACAACACGGATCAGATCCTGGGAATCATCTACCTGAAGGACGTCGCCGCTGCCCTGCACGAACTCGGGCCAGACGATGAACCGCCTACCGTGGATGACCTCGCCCGGGAAGTCCGGTACGTTCCGGAGTCCAAACAGGTCAGCGATCTTCTCCGCGAGCTGCAGAAGGAATCCACCCATGTTGCCATCGTTATTGATGAGTACGGCGGCACCGCGGGTTTGGTGACCTTGGAGGACCTCATTGAAGAAATCGTGGGCGAAATCGTTGACGAATACGACACCGAGTCGGCCGAGGCCGTTGAGCTCGGTGACGGCAGTTTCCGCGTGAGCGCCCGGATGAGCATTGATGATCTCGGTGAGCTGTTTGATATAGAACTCGACGACGACGAAGTGGACACCGTAGGTGGCCTGCTGGCTAAAGCCCTGGGGAGGGTTCCGATCGTTGGAAGCGCCGTAACCGTGGATGGCGTCTCGCTCCGGGCTGACCGCCTCGAGGGCCGCCGCAACCGGGTAAGCCACATCATTGCGGCTCCGGTGCCAAAGGAAGAAACTGACCATAACGAGCTTCTCGACGAGGCCGAATCAACGCAACAGGGAGTGCCACGTGAGCAAGCAGAATAAGGCCGATGCCGGGGATGCCTACGGCGGCTTCCGGGCCGGTTTCTCGGTTCTGGTCGGAAGGCCCAACGCAGGCAAATCAACACTGACCAACGCCCTGGTGGGTAAAAAGGTTGCCATCACCTCGGCCAAGCCGCAGACAACGCGGCACACCATCCGGGGCATTGTCCATCGTGAGGACGCCCAGCTGATTCTTGTGGACACACCGGGGCTTCACCGCCCCCGCACGCTGCTGGGCAAACGACTCAACGACCTCGTGGCCGATACCCTGGCCGAGGTCGACGCCATTGGTTTCTGCCTTCCGGCGAATGAAAAAATCGGCCCCGGCGACAAATTCATCGCCGCCCAGCTTGCCGCCGTCGGAAAAAAGCCGATCATCGCGATCGTCACCAAGGCAGACCTGGTTGACCGGCAGGCCCTGACGGAGCAATTGCTGGCCGTCGCCGCCCTTGGGCGGACTGTCCTGGGGGAAGAGGGCTGGAAAGACATCGTGCCCGTATCGGCAACAGACGGCTTCCAGGTGAGCACGGTCGCTGACGTCCTCATCAGCCACATGCCGCCGTCGCCTCCGCTCTACCCGGATGGTGAACTGACGGACGAACCGGAAGCCGTCATGGTGGCCGAGCTGATTCGTGAGGCGGCCCTTGAAGGCGTGCGGGATGAACTTCCCCACTCGCTTGCTGTTGTGGTGGACGAAATCGTTCCACGGGAAGGCCGTCCGGAAGACAGCCCTTTCCTTGACGTCCGGGTAAACCTGTACGTGGAGCGTCCGTCGCAGAAGGCCATTATCATCGGCAAGGGAGGTGCGCGGTTGAGGGAAGTCGGCACCAACGCGCGAAAGGGCATCGAAGCCTTGCTGGGCACCCGGATTTACCTGGATCTCCATGTGAAGGTCGCTAAGGACTGGCAGCGGGATCCCAAGCAATTGGTCAAGCTCGGTTTCTGACGCGTCCTGCGAACGGCCCGCTTCCCAGCGCGGCGGTTCGTGCACGCCCGGCTTTTTCCCAGTCTCAGCCCCTAAGATAGGGCGGATCATGTTTTTACAGGAAGGTACATTCAGTGGTGCAAGGCCGCGATGACAGCGCAGACAGGCCCAACGGGTCCCGCTCCGACGCCGCCGCCAGGCACTCGGAACATACCGGCCTCGGTGCCGCCCGCCACCTTGGTGCTACCCGCCACATGCCGGTCTGGCTTAAGGTAACGACCGTCATCATGTCAGTTTCCCTGGTGGCTGGAATTGCGTTTGCAGCCTTCTGGTTTATCCGACTGCAGACCAATATCGAAAAGGCGCCTTTGGGCGCGGGTAACCAAAAAACTGAAGACCCCGTCAACGACGCGACTGACCGTATGCAGATCCTCATCCTTGGTTCAGATACCCGCGACGGGAAGAACTCGGAATATGGAGCCGCCGATCTTTCGTCCGGTTACGGACAGTCCGACGTCATGATGATGATGGACATCTCCGCCGACAACAAACGTGTCAACGTCATCAGCTTCCCCAGGGATCTCCTGGTCGACATTCCCGAGTGCACGGACCAGAAGACGGGAAACGTATACCCCGAGCGACAGAGCGCGATGATCAACGAAGCCATGGCCCAGGCCGGGATCGGTTGTGCCGTGGATACCGTGAACAAGCTGACCGGTCTGGAGATCGATCACTTCATGATGGCTGACTTCAACGCTGTGAAGGAGCTCTCCAACGTGGTGGGCGGCGTGGACGTCTGCGTCAGCGACCCCGTCTTCGATCCCGACTCGCGCCTCCGCCTGCCGAAGGGGACTTCCCAGGTCCAAGGTGAGCAGGCACTGGCGTTCCTCCGGACGCGCCATGCCTTCGAAACGGGCGGTGACCTCGGCCGGATCAAGGCCCAGCAGGGCTTCCTGTCCTCTCTGACCCGCAAGATCAAGGACGACGGCACCCTCTCCGATCCCGGAAAGATGCTGCAGATCGCGGACACTGTCACGCAGAACCTCACCGTGGATGACGGCCTGGCCTCCGTTCCCGCCCTGATCACCATCGGCAACCGGCTCAAGACCATCGATGTGGGCAAGGTAGCGTTCGTCGCGACCCCGACTGTTCAGGCCGTCAGCGACCCTAATCGACTGCAATTGGCTCAGCCGGACGCGTCCCAGCTTTTCGCGGGCCTGCGAAATGACATTGACCTCACTGATCCGACGGCCAGTCCGTCACCCACGCCAACCCCCACCGGTACGGGGACCACGCCCCCTGTGGCAACGACTCCGCCCGCACCTGCCCCGCCGGCCTACGACAAGACCGCTCAGCCGGTATCCGTAGCAAACGGTACCGGCCTGCCGGCACGGGCAGAGGAGATTGTCCAGGCGATAGTTGGTGGAGGGTTTACCCAGACGACCCAGTTTGTTGCCGAACCGACAGATACCACCATGATTTACTACGGGGCCGAGTATGCGGACGTTGCCGCCGACATTGCAGCCCTGCTGGGTATCCCGGCCGCCCAGGTGGCTCCTTCACTCGGCGTGGTAGGCGTGCAGGTGTACTTGGGCGCAGACTTCATCACGGGCACCAAGTTTGGCTCGGTCAACATTCCGCCTGACATCGTCAATCAGACCGCTGGGGACACCGTCTGCCAGCAGGTCAATCCTCCCTACATCGACGGCTAGCCTCTGTACGCAAACGGCCACACCGATCGCTAGGAACGACGACGGCGGCAGGCCCCGTAGTGGGGTCCGCCGCCGTCTGTTTCAGGCGCCGTCGGTATCAGCGGGTGGCTGTTTACCAGATACTGACGCGCTCCTCGGGAGAAAGCCACATCCCGTCCTGGTCGGTGACCCCGAACGCCGTGTGGAAGGCATCGAGGTTTTTGGCGATGGCATTCGTACGGAACTCATTGGGGGAGTGGGGATCGGTAGCGAGCCGGCGGACTGCCTCTTCTGCCCTGATTACCTGCCGCCAGCCTGCAGCCCAGGAAGCAAAAAAGCGCTGCTCTCCGGTGAAACCATCAAGGACTGGCGCTTCCTCACCGTTCAAGCTGAGGAGGTAGGCTTTGTAGGCGATGGTCAGCCCGCCAAGGTCACCGATATTCTCGCCGAGAGTAAGCTTGCCATTGACTTTGTGCTCCGGCGCGGCCAAGGGGGACAAAGCATCGAACTGCGCTACGAGCTTGGCCGTCAGAGCCTCGAACGCCTTTCGGTCATCCTCACTCCACCAGTTGCGGAGGGCTCCGCCGCCATCGAACTGCGACCCCTGGTCATCGAATCCGTGGCCGATCTCGTGGCCGATCACCGCGCCGATCCCACCATAGTTGACGGCGTCATCAGCGTCCGCAGTGAAGAACGGCGGCTGCAGGATGGCCGCTGGGAAGACAATTTCGTTCAGCATGGGGTGGTAGTAGGCGTTGACCGTCTGGGGTGTCATGAGCCATTTGTTCCGGTCCACCGGCTTGCCCACTTCGTCCAGATGCCGTTCGACGTCTGCGTTGTGCGCGCGTTCCACATTGCCGAGGAGATCCGAGGGATCGATCTCCACTGCCGAGTAATCGATCCACTCGTCCGGGTATCCGATCTTCGGCCGGAATGCGTCCAGCTTCTTCAGCGCCTCCTGTTTGGTTTCCTCGCCCATCCACTGCAAGTCCGTGATGCTACGCCGGTAGGCCTCGATCAGGTTGGAGACCAGTGCCTGCATCCTGGCTTTATGGGACTCAGGGAAGTGCCGGGAAACGTAGATCTGGCCCACCGCTTCGCCGAGTGAGGCCTCGACGACGGCCACTCCCCGCTTCCAGCGGTCCTTGTTCCGTGGAGTGCCGCTGATGGTTGTGCCATAGAAAGCGAAGTTGGCATCCACGAATTGTGCTGAGAGGTAAGGGGCGGCTGAACCAATAACGCGCATCGCGAGCCATTCCTGCCAGGCTTCAAGGGGCTCGGACTCAAGGAGGGATGCCGCACCGACGAAGAAATCAGGAGTGCTCACCACAATCTCCGTGCGTTTCTCAGGTTCGATCGCAGCCGCATCGAACCACGTGCCAATCAGTGGAAAGAGCTGGCTGGCCTCTTCTGCACTCTTAAGGTTGTACGTTTTCTGCGGATCACGGAGGGTGACGTTGTCCCAGTGGTGGGAGGCCAGGGCTGTTTCCAAAGCAAGCACCCGTGAAGAGGCTCCCTCCGGGTCCGCGATCCCTGCCATGCCCAGCATGGTCTGGACGTGTTCGCGGTAGGCGCTGACTATCGGAGCGAATTTCTCCTCCCGATAGTACGACTCGTCGGGAAGGCCAAGACCGCCCTGCCCGGTGTAGAGAAGGATCCGGTCAGGGTTGCCGGCATCGGGGGCGGGGTAAATGTAGAAGAGTCCACTGACGTCCGACCGGAAGAGGCGTCCTGCCAGTGCAATAAGCTCCGCGGACGACGTTGTCGAGAAAACAGCTGCCAGGCGTTCCCTGATGGGCTCCAGGCCCTTGGCCTCCACCGTTTCTTCATCCATGAAGCTCTTGTAAAGGTCTCCAACTTTCTGTTCTATCCCGGTCGCCTCAGCTCCCCGGTTGGCGGCTTCCTCAATGATTCCCCTGACGGCCAGTTCCGAACCGTCACGCAAGGCGGTGAAGGTTCCCTCAAGCGGCCGGTCATCCGGGATGGTGGTGCTCTTGAGCCAGGCCCCGTTCACGTGCTGGTACAGGTCATCCTGCGGCCGGACGCTATGGTCGATATTGGACAGGGCAATCCCCGAGTTTGGCACAGGTGCTCCTTCAGGTGAGGCTGCAGCCGGCGCGGTCACCGGTACAGCGTCTGCATAGTGGACGTTGCGGAGGGTGTTGCTCCTTCATCTTACGCACCCGTGTTACTGTGAAATGGTGCGCGCAGAACTGCTCCTTCTTAGCTGCCGTGGCGAGGCCTCAGACGCAATTTAGCTCAAGGCCACCCTCGCTGCGGAGTTTGTGTTGCCCGGCCACCCTTTCATCAAGAACCAGAAAAGGCCACGATACCGATGCGAAACGCACAAAAGCCCTCCGGAATGCCCGTCCACCGCTACCTGCCGTTCCATGAGCAGATCACCGTCGATCTGCCGGACCGGACCTGGCCGGACAAGAGAATCACCAATGCGCCGCGCTGGTGCGCCGTTGACCTCCGTGATGGCAACCAGGCACTGATCGATCCCATGAGCCCGGCCCGGAAAATGAAGATGTTTGATCTGCTGGTCCGCATGGGCTACAAGGAGATCGAAGTAGGGTTTCCTTCCGCTTCCCAGACTGACTTCGACTTTGTCCGCCAGCTCATCGAAGGCAACCACATCCCGGACGACGTCACCATCCAGGTGCTCACCCAGGCCCGTGAACACCTGATCGAGCGGACCTACGAGTCCCTGGTCGGCGCCAAGCAGGCCATCGTCCACCTGTACAACTCAACGTCGGTCCTGCAACGGCGCGTTGTCTTCAACCAGGACGAGGACGGGATTCTGGACATCGCCCTTCAAGGCGCCCGTCTGTGCAAAAAGTACGAGGAAACCCTCGTTGATACCGCCGTGACCTACGAATATTCCCCCGAATCCTTCACCGGCACCGAGCTGGAATACGCAGTGCGGGTGTGTAATGCGGTCGCTGACGTCTTTGAAGCTTCGGCCGACCGCCAGGTCATCATCAACCTGCCCGCGACCGTGGAGATGGCTACGCCCAACGTTTACGCGGACTCGATTGAGTGGATGAGCCGGCACCTGCACCCCCGTGAGGGAATCATCCTCTCCCTGCACCCCCACAACGACCGCGGCACCGGTGTTGCCGCTGCCGAACTGGGCTATCTGGCCGGCGCGGACCGCATCGAAGGATGCCTGTTCGGCAACGGCGAGCGGACCGGCAACGTGGACCTCGTGACGCTGGGCCTGAACATGTTCGTACAGGGCATCGACCCCATGATTGATTTCTCCGATATTGACGAAATCCGCCGAACAGTGGAGTACTGCAACCAGCTTCCCGTGGCTGAGCGTTCCCCGTACGGCGGCGACCTGGTCTTCACTGCGTTCTCAGGCTCCCACCAGGACGCCATCAAAAAGGGATTCGAGGCGTTGGAGAAAGAAGCCGCGGCAGCCGGCAAGGACGTCAGCGACTTCACCTGGCAGGTCCCGTACCTGCCCGTGGATCCCAAGGACCTGGGCCGCAGCTACGAAGCCGTCATTCGCGTGAACTCCCAGTCCGGCAAGGGCGGCGTGGCGTACCTGCTGAAGAACGAGCACAGCCTGGATCTTCCCCGCCGTGCCCAGATTGAATTCTCCGGAGTCATTCAGCGCCAGACGGACACCGTGGGCGGCGAAGTGAGCGGCGCGCAGCTCTGGAAGCTCTTCCAGGACGAGTACCTCCCCTCCACCGAATCCGGCAACCAGTGGGGACGCTATTCCCTCGGCTCCTTCAGCACTGAAGTCGACGAGTCCGGTGACATGACACTGCACGCCACCCTGAACATCGACGGTGTCCAGGTCCGCCGCACCGGAACCGGCAACGGCCCCATCGCAGCCCTCCTGAACATCCTGAGCGGAGACGGTGTGGATGTGCGTGTTCTGGACTACAGCGAACACGCCTTGTCTGAAGGCGGAAACGCGATGGCAGCCGCCTATGTGGAGGCTGCAGTGGGGGAGCGGGTCCTCTGGGGAATTGGCATCGACTCGAACACCAGCATGTCTTCACTGAAGGCTGTCATCTCTGCCGTAAACCGGGCCATCCGAGACGCGCAAGCCTGAGAATCCCAGCCCAAGCCTGAGAGTCCCGGGGTGTGCTGCAGCAGTTATGCCGCGGCACACCCTGACTCCCGGCCTGTTTGGGCCAGGACGGTGCGAAGATTAACTGTGGTCAACCAATCATTTGCGGCGCGCTCCTATCGGGATGACGCGGTAGTGCTGCGTACCCATAAGCTCGGTGAAGCTGACCGCATCATCACGCTGCTCACAAAGCATCACGGGCAGGTACGTGCAGTGGCCAAAGGCGTACGGCGCACCAGCAGCCGCTTTGGCGCGCGGCTGGAACCGTTCATGGTCGCCGATCTACAGCTTATCTCCGGACGTTCGCTCGATATCGTCACCCAGGCAGTCGCTAAGGGTGCCTACGGCGGCAACATTGCCGCAGATTACGGCCGTTACACCGTGGCGGCCGCCATGACCGAAACTGCGGAAAAGCTGACGGACGTTGACGGCGAAGCGGGTACCGCGCAGTACAACCTGCTGGTAGGTGCGCTGGCCTCCTTGAGCCGCGGTGACCATTCTCCCGAACTGATCCTGGACTCCTACCTGCTCCGGGCCCTGGCCACCGGAGGATGGGCACCAAGCTTTACCCAATGTTCCCGCTGCGGCGCCGCAGGTCCGCACACAGCTTTCTCCGCTCCTTTGGGCGGAATGGTCTGCGGAAACTGCCGCCCGCCGGGTTCCCCGGCGCCGGCGGCCGAAACAGTGTTGCTGCTTGGTGCTTTGCTGACAGGTGACTGGACGACGGCGGATGCGTCCCTGAGCGTCCACCGCAGGGAGTCGGCGGGTTTGGTGGCAAGCTACCTGCAATGGCATCTTGAACGTGTACTGAAATCCCTCAAACATGTGGAGCGAACGTAACTTGGTCTTGGGAAATAAAAGAAAAACGGTCCGCCAACGAACCGCTCCAGTGATCAGCCCCTACCCCCATCCTTCCGGAGCGCTCCCACCGGCCATTCCTGCCGAGTTCATCCCGCGCCACGTGGCCATTGTCATGGACGGCAACGGCCGTTGGGCCAACCAGCGGGGCCTGCCAAGAATCGAAGGGCACAAGGCCGGCGAACCCGCCTTGCTTGACGTGATGGCCGGAGCCATCCAGCTGGGTATAGAGCACGTGAGCGTCTACGCGTTCTCGACGGAAAACTGGCGGCGATCGCCCGAGGAGATCCGGTTCCTGATGGGTTTTAACAAGGATGTGCTGCGTCGCCAGCGAAACCAGCTGGATGACTGGGGCGTGCGGGTGCGCTGGTCCGGCCGCCGCCCGAAGCTCTGGGGTTCAGTGATCCGCGAACTTGAGGAAGCCGAGGAGTACACCCGCGGCAACAGCACCTGTACGTTGAACATGTGTGTTAATTACGGCGGGCGGGCGGAAATCGCAGACGCGGTCGCCGCTATTGCCCAGGATGTGGCGGCCGGTTACCTCAAGCCCTCAGCCATCAGCGAGAAGACCATTCAGAAGTACCTGGACGAGCCTGACCTGCCTGACGTCGACCTCTTCCTGCGAAGCTCGGGGGAGCAGCGGCTGTCGAATTTCATGCTCTGGCAGTCGGCCTATGCGGAGTTTGTCTTCATGGATACGCTCTGGCCTGACGTTGACCGCCGGACCCTGTGGGACGCCGTGGAAATTTACGCCCAGCGGGACCGCCGCTACGGTGGCGCAGTGGACGCCGCCGCAACGTAGGCCCCAACTTGAGGCAACCACCGAACCATGCCTCCTCCTGACGGTTGCCTATTGATCTTGATCCTGGACGTATCCGCGGATCCAACGGGAAAGACGCGCATAGGCATCCTCGCGAACCTTGGGCGGGGAGAGGAACACGTCATGGAGGCCACCCTCGATGCGTTCAAGGGTGACAGACCTTCCCAGTGCCAAGGCACGGATGGCGATCGCGCTGACATCGAGCACGGCGTCCGTCCTGCGCATCTCCTCGGTCCAGAAGAGGCCGTTGGCGCTTGCCCCGGAGAGCAGGACCAGTATGGGTATTTCGATACCAAGGCCGCGGGCCACCTTCGCATGTGCGGCCAGAACTGCACTCAGCCAGCCTGCCCTGACAGGGAATGCCATGGGTGGCCTGTACTTGTCATCGAGGGCCCATTCGCCCTCAGCGGTGTTGCTGATACTGCGCCAGTAGAAACCACGTTCGGGGAGGCGGAGAACGGCTTCGGGCTTGAAACGGGCGATTGGTTCCACCATGGTCCAGGCGACGCGCCTGACGAGGGTGCTGCCGTGCATCTCCAGCCAGGGGCTGTTGAGGACCAGTTGGCTTGCCGCTCCCGGATGTCGGCTCACCCACAGGGCGGCCACCAGCCCGCCGGCTGAATGCCCCATCAGGGTCAACGACGGCGGAGGGGAATCCCGCGGTCCGAGCGCGTTGATAATGCTGATGGCCTGGGCGATTTCGGCGTCGTAATCGGCAAGGTCAGCGACATATCCTCCTGGAACCCCCTCCTGCAGGCTTCGGCCGTGGTTGTGCATGTCAAGGGCGAAGAATTCAAATCCCTTGCCGTACCAGAAGGCAGCAAGTTCAACGTTAAAGAAGTAGTCGCTCCAGCCATGCAGGAAGAGGATAGCCCGCCGTTGAAGGGGTAATTCCGCTTCAACACCGGCAGGGGAATAACGGATAAGGGTGGCAGTCCGCTCTGTCCCGTCGTCACCCCGTGCCTGGAAGCTGTATGCCTGGAAGTCCGCGCCGAGGATGTCTGGTCTCCACTCCATGGCACCAGCCTAGGCATCGAGCGGGAAGTCAGGGAGTGGAGAAGCCCGTCCAGTTTGGTCTGGACCCCTCGAAGCGGAAAACTAGACGCATGCGCGTATACCCAACTTTCTTCCGGCTGGCCTTTTCTTGGATGGACGCCGAACGCGCCCACAAAATCGGCTTCCGTGCCATCAGGCTTGTCCATGCTTCCGGTGCCGGCAAGGCACTGTACAAATTCACGGCGCCCGCTCCCTCATTGGAAACAAAGGCATTCGGCCTGACGTTCCCGTCGCCCTTCGGCCTCGCTGCAGGCTTTGACAAGGAAGGGCTTGGCATCGAGGCGCTGAGCGAGCTCGGGTTTGGGCATGTGGAGGTTGGAACCATCACGGGACAGGCGCAGCCGGGTAACGAAAAACCCCGCCTGTTCCGCCTGATCGAGGACCGCGCGGTCATAAACCGGATGGGCTTCAACAATGACGGCGCCTCAGCGGTGGCTCCCCGCCTGCGCTCCGCGCGTGCAGCCCTGCAGAGGAGGCATCCCGGAGTGCGGCCCCTCATCGGCGTCAATATCGGCAAGAGCAAGCTGGTGGAGCTGGAAGAGGCCACGGAGGATTACCTCATCAGTGCCCGGAATCTGGCGCCGGCAGCTGATTACCTGGTGGTGAACGTCAGCTCCCCGAATACTCCCGGCCTTCGTCTGCTTCAGAATGTGGAGACTCTCCGACCGCTGCTGAAAGCAGTGGGCGAGACGGCAGACCAGGCGGCAGGGCGCCACGTCCCGCTGCTGGTGAAGATTGCCCCTGACCTTAGCGACGAGGATATTGACGACGTCGCCCGCCTCGCCCTTGACCTGAAACTGGATGGCATCATCGCCACCAACACCACCATTGGCCGTGAGGGTCTTGCCACCGCTCCGGAGGAGGTAGCTGCCTGCGGCGCCGGCGGTCTCTCAGGAGCCCCCCTTAAGAGCCGGTCTTTGGATGTATTGCGGCGGCTAAGCAGAGCGACTGAAGGGAAGCTCACGCTCATCGCCGTCGGGGGAGTAGAGACAGCCCAGGACGTCCGGGAGCGGCTGGACGCCGGGGCAACGTTGGTCCAGGGCTACACGGCCTTTCTTTACGAAGGACCGTTCTGGGCAGCCCATATCAACAGGCAGCTCGCTAAATTGTGAACAGATCCGGGAAAGCGCGTATTGCCCGCTGGTAGCGACAGCCTCGAGGAGATAAAGGAAGCCCCGGCGGATTTTCCGCCGGGGCTTCGCTTTCCCTGTTCCAACCATCAAACCGAGAGGACGGGAGTCAGGAGGGGTACTCGCCCCGGCTGACCAGCGGCTTCGGGAGGCGCAGCTTTCGGAACTGCAGGGAGCGCATGGACCCGTACCAGACGGTTCCGCGCTCCGGTTCACCGAACTTTTCAGTGAGGCGCTTCCGCAGCTTCCTGGACAGGATGAAGACGTCGACGAAAACTGCAAGGAACATGACCCAGAACCCTACGAGGACGTAGACCATCAGTTCGCTGCTTGCAGGGATGAGCAATGACACGATGACGAATACAAGAGCTCCGAACATCAGGTACTCGCCCAGGCTGAAGCGTGCGTCCACGTAGTCCCGCGCGTAACGCTTCTGCGGGCCCTTGTCGCGCAGCGGCAGGAACTTCTCATCGCCGGTATCCAGGGCGCGGCGCATTTTCAGTCGTTGTTCCTGGACGGCAGCACGCTCGGCGGCCTTTGAGGCTTTACGGTCTTCAGGCACTAAGGGCCGCTTGCGTGCGGCTTCCTGTGCCTTGCGCTTGGGCGTCGGCGTGCCCTTGCCAACGGCTGCGTTCTGCCGGGCCTCAGCCTCGGCAGCCTGCTGATCAACTACGTCTTGCGCCAATGGCGCTTCTTTTCTACGTCCAAACACCACTACAGAATACCCTGAGGGCGGTGCCACTGATGTTCTGCATCCGAGCGGTCACTGCTGCCCCGCGGGTCGCTGTCAGGGCCTGAATTTCCACACACCAGAAGCGGGTGATGGTCGGTTTGTTGTCGTCTAGTACAGAGGTAGTGTGTGGCCATGACATCAACTCCCGCCCAGCCCTCACAGACCTCGAGTAAGCCCCTGGACGAAGCCCGGATTGAAGATCTCAAACGTGCAGTGGACGATGCTTTTGAGGCAACTGTTGAGAAACTCAAGAACCTCGTGAGTATCCCGGGGATTGCCTGGCCGAGCTTCGATCCGGCAGAACTGGATCGCAGCGCCAAGCATGTTGCGGAACTCGTGAGCCATGCGGGCCTCAGCGACGTCCAGATCCTCCGCTGCGACAAGGAGGATGGAACGCCTGGCGGACCGGCCGTCGTCGCGCGCCGGAAAGCCGCCCCCGGCAAGCCAACAATCCTCCTTTATGCGCATCACGACGTCCAGCCCCCCGGGGATGCGGGCCTGTGGAAATCAGAGCCCTTCACCGCCGTCGAGCGCGATGGCCGTCTCTTTGGACGCGGTGCCGCCGATGACAAAGCAGGAATCATGGCGCACCTAGCGGCCTATTCCGCCGTCTCAGACGTTGTGGCGGATGAGCTCGGACTGGGAGTCACGTTCTTCTTTGAAGGTGAGGAGGAAGCCGGTTCCCCCACTTTCAGGGCCTTCCTCGAAGAGCATCGTGAGCTGCTCCATGCCGACGTCATAGTGGTTGCCGATTCCAGCAACTGGAAGGTCGGAATCCCTGCCCTGACGACAAGCCTGCGGGGGCTGGTGGACGGCACAGTGGAAGTCCAGGTCCTCGAACATGCCGTCCACTCAGGTATGTTCGGTGGCCCGGTCCTCGACGCACCAACTCTGCTGTCCCGCATCATCGCCACCTTTCATGATGAGGACGGAAATGTCGCCATTGAGGGTTTGCTGGGCCGGGACGAGGTGGACGTGGACCTCACGGAGGCGGAGTACCGCGCCGACGCTTCAGTGCTCGACGGCGTGAGGCTCGCAGGTACGGGAAGTATCGCGTCCCGGTTGTGGACCAAGCCTTCGCTCTCCATCATCGGTTTTGACGCACCAGGAGTGGACGTGGCCTCCAACACCCTCCTGCCGAGGGCGAAAGCAAAGTTCAGCCTTCGCCTGGCTCCCGGCCAGGATCCCGATCAGGCCATGGAGGCCGTCCGGAAACATGTCGAGACCAAGCCTCCTTTCGGCGCGCGCGTGGTGTTCACGCCCGGGGAACAGGGGAGCTCCTTCCTCACGGACACCGGCTCCGCAGCAGCCCGCAAGGCAATGTGGGCCTTGGGTGAGGCATGGGGTGTCCCTGCTGTTGAGATGGGAATCGGCGGCTCTATTCCGTTCATCGCAGATCTCACCGAGCTTTACCCGGACGTCCAGATCCTGGTGACGGGTGTCGAGGATCCGGATTCCCGGGCCCACAGCGCCAATGAGTCCCTTCATCTTGGTGATTTCCGCAATGCGGTGGTCGCAGAGGCCCTCCTGCTGGCAACGCTCAATCACGAAGGCCTGGCTTAAAGGGAGTGACCAGGGCCCGCGAATCAGCCTCCGGGAACATTCAGGTCCTAAGAACGGTTACGTCTGAAGTTAGAGCTAGAGCACTGCGCGACGTAGCATTAGCTATAGCCCATACCGTTTCCCCGGGGCGGACAAGGCGACAGCCTGGTCGCCACCATGTTGCAAGAAGGTAGGCCAATGAGTACTACGACCAATGAAAACAGCATCGAATCCACGGAGATCACCGGCGAGGAGCTGGCCAGCCACGAGGTCAAGCTGACCGATGTCGCCGCCGGCAAGGTCCGCAGCCTGTTGGAGCAGGAAGGCCGCACCGACCTTCGACTGCGCGTTGCCGTCCAGCCCGGCGGCTGCTCAGGGCTTATTTACCAGCTGTACTTTGACGAGCGGATCCTGGACGGCGATGCCGTACGCGATTACGACGGTGTCGAGGTAGTGGTTGACAAGATGAGCGTCCCCTACCTCAGCGGTGCCAGCATCGACTTCGAGGACACCATCGCAAAGCAGGGTTTCACCATCGACAACCCCAATGCCGGAGGCTCCTGCGCCTGCGGCGATTCGTTCCACTGACCGGAAATACAATCCACTTCACCGTGCCCCGGTGACCGGTTTTAACCGGCGCCGACGCACGGTGCAGTCATGTGGGCGAAAACCCCCGGGGAGCGGTAAGCTCTACACCGAGTAGTAAAACTTTTCGTGTGCCCGGGGGCTTAGACAGCCCGGGCGACAGCAACAAGTAGGAAGGGCCGTCTGTGAGTTCGCAGAACCGAACCGGCAGCCGACGCAAAAAGATCTCTTCGATCACAGGCTTGGCATTAGCCGGCGCGTTGGCTTTGACTGGATGTTCACCAGAGGTACAGAAGGGGTGGTTGCCCACCGAGCGTGGCACCACCAATCACACTGACCGAATCATGGACCTCTGGGTCAACTCATGGATAGCCGCATTGATCGTCGGCGCCATCACGTGGGGTCTGATGATCTGGTGCATCGTCGCTTACCGTCGCCGAAAGGGCACGGTTGGATTTCCCCGGCAGACGAGCTTCAACCTTCCACTGGAAGTCTTCTATCTCACCATTCCGTTGTTCATGGTGCTTGTGTTCTTCTACTTCACCGACCGCGACCAGCAGGCGATCGATGACAGGTCCCAGCCGGCCGACGTCGTGGTTGATGTCCGCGGAAAGCAGTGGGCATGGGACTTCAACTACAAGGCTGGCGAGGTCATCAATGAAGACCTTCACGAAGCAGGCGTCCAGGCCCACCTGACCGGTGAGGAAGTGGACAAGGAGAAGCTTCCTACCCTCTACCTGCCGGTCAACAAGTCTGTTGACCTGGAACTCAACGCCCGCGACGTCATCCACTCCTTCTGGGTGCCGGCCTTCCTCCAGAAGCGCGACATGATCCCGGGCAGGACCAACTACATCCGGTTCACGCCCACCAAAGAAGGAACCTACGACGGCAAGTGCGCCGAGCTTTGCGGGGAATACCACTCCGAAATGCTGTTCCGCGTGAAGGTTGTCTCTGAGTCCGAATTCCAGGCCCACATGGACAAACTGCGCCAGGACGGCAACACAGGGCTCCTCGGCGAAGAGTACGACCGCAATCCCAACCTGAACGAAATTAAGTAAGGGGAGCGACCGTGGCTACGTACACTCAATCGCCCGCCGGGATCCTCGAAGCTCCCGTAGTTCCTAAGTCCAAGGGACGCATCGTCGTCAATTGGATCACCTCGACCGACCACAAGACCATCGGGTACATGTATCTGATCGCGTCGTTCGTGTTCTTCTGCTTCGGTGGCGTCATGGCGCTGCTAATCCGTGCAGAACTGTTTGAACCCGGTATGCAGATCCTGCAGACCAAGGAACAGTACAACCAGCTCTTCACCATGCATGGAACCGTGATGTTGCTGATGTTTGCAACGCCATTGTTCGCCGGCTTCACCAACGTCATCATGCCCCTGCAGATTGGCGCCCCGGACGTTGCCTTCCCGCGACTGAATGCCCTGGCCTTCTGGTTCTTCCTGTTTGGCTCCACCATTGCGGTGTCAGGCTTCATCACACCGCAGGGCGCCGCGTCCTTTGGCTGGTTTGCGTATGCCCCGTTGTCCAACACCACTTTCAGCCCCGGCATCGGTGGCGACCTGTGGGTGTTCGGCCTGGCGCTCTCGGGTTTCGGCACCATCCTCGGAGCCGTCAACTTCATCACCACCATCATCTGCATGCGTGCTCCCGGCATGACCATGTGGCGTATGCCGATCTTCACCTGGAACGCCCTTGTTACGTCCATCCTCGTGCTGATGGCGTTCCCGCCGCTGGCAGCAGCGCTGTTCGCGTTGGGTGCGGACCGTAAGTTCGGTGCACACATTTTCGACCCGGAGAACGGCGGAGCTGTGCTTTGGCAGCACCTGTTCTGGTTCTTCGGCCACCCCGAGGTGTACATCATCGCCCTGCCGTTCTTCGGTATTGTCTCGGAGATCTTCCCGGTCTTCAGCCGCAAGCCGATTTTCGGCTACAAGGGACTGGTCTACGCAACGATCGCCATTGCTGCTCTCTCTGTGACCGTGTGGGCCCACCACATGTACGTAACCGGCTCGGTTCTGCTGCCGTTCTTCGCCTTCATGACGATGCTGATTGCAGTTCCCACCGGCGTGAAGTTCTTCAACTGGATCGGCACCATGTGGCGCGGGTCGATCACATTCGAGACACCCATGCTCTGGAGCATCGGGTTCCTGGCAACGTTCCTCTTCGGCGGCCTGACGGGCATCATCCTAGCCTCGCCGCCCCTGGACTTCCATGTTTCAGACTCGTACTTCGTGGTAGCGCACTTCCACTACGTCGTCTTCGGTACTGTTGTGTTCGCCATGTTCGCAGGCTTCTACTTCTGGTGGCCCAAGTGGACCGGCAAAATGCTGAACGAACGCCTGGGCAAGATCCACTTCTGGCTCCTGTTCCTGGGCTTCCACGGCACGTTCCTTATCCAGCACTGGCTGGGTGTTGAAGGTATGCCGCGCCGCTATGCGGACTACATGCCCCAGGACGGTTTCACCTGGATGAACCAGTTCTCCACGATTGCCTCATTCGTTCTTGGTGCGTCACTGATTCCGTTCTTCTGGAACGTTTACATCACCTGGCGCAGCACCGAGAAGGTCGAAGTGGATGACCCGTGGGGCTTCGGAGCATCGCTGGAGTGGGCGACGTCCTGCCCGCCGCCGCGGCACAACTTCACATCGCTGCCGCGGATCCGGTCGGAGCGTCCCGCACTGGACCTGCACCACCCGGAGCTATCCCAATCCCACACCGTTGAGTCTCCGGCACCCGCTGCGGCGGCGCTCGGTAACGCCGACCAGAAGGACACCTCAAAGTGAAGATCGAATCATGGATATTTGGAGCCGGAGTCTTCTTCTTCGTCCCGGTCTCGCTGATTTACGGTTTCCTCACTCACTGGTCTGAGTGGGTGGGCATCCTTGGGATTCTTCTCGTGGGTGGTCTTGCCGGCATGATCGGTGCCTACCTTGGCTTCACTGGAAAGCGGGTCGGTTTGCGGCCGGAAGACCGGGCCGACGCTGAGATCCATGAAGGCGCCGGGGAACAGGGTCATTTCAGCCCCTGGAGCTGGTGGCCGCTCGTACTGGGGCTGGCCTGTGCGGCTGGCTTCCTGGGCCTTGCTGTTGGCTTCTGGATTGTGTTCATCGCAGCCGGACTTGCCACAGTAGCCCTCGTTGGCTGGGTGTTCGAGTACAGCCGAGGCGACCACGCACACTAGCCTTTAGGCACAAGTGTTATAGATGTACGACGGCGGGCCCCACCTTTTGGTGGGGCCCGCCGCATTTAATACCTTCGCCTCCGGGATGATGCCCAGTCACGCAGAGATCAAGTCACGAAATGGCCGCTTGGTCCGACGCAAGGGCGGGCAGCCGCGACACCCGTTGGTCCGTTTCCATCGCCTCCAACAGCGCACCCAGGGCCGTCAACGCGCCCTCGGCGTCTGTCAGGAGGAATCCTGCGGGGAGGGCTTCCGGGTCCACAGACAGCTCAACCTCACACCCGCACTCAAAGTCCGCCGTCATGACCTCCAGGAGGGAGCGCGCATCCACCGGGGATATGCCTGCTTTGCTGATGGTCACCGGAAGCCCCGTCTCCGTGACGGCCCGGACAAACCGCGCTGCCGGCCGGGCATGGAGCCCTATTTCTGATTCCACGATCGCCTTACGCACTGGCATCGCAACTCCTTCTCTGCAGCGGCACACAGCCACTGTTTGATCAACCAATCCAAGGGTAGCCGTGCTGCCTTCAGAGCGTGCAATTCGAGACGAAGGGGTGGTCTAGACCTTTGCCTGTCGTGGCCTAGGCTTGTCTCATGAAAAACTATCGGAAGGGCCCCACTGATGCCTTCTGACGCTGCCCGCATCGTCGGGGACATTGACCGCAAGAGCGGCACTCCCATCTACATTCAGCTTCGGGAACTACTCAGGGCCTACATAGGTTCTTCGTGCCCGCCTGGTTCAGCGCTCCCCTCGGAAAGAGATCTGGCGGAGCGGTTTGGGCTGGCAAGAATGACTGTCAGGCAGGCAATTGATGCTCTCGTGGGGGAGGAGGTTATTGAGCGCGTGGTGGGTCTCGGTACTTTCGTCCGCAGGCCCAAGCTCGACCTCCAGGTTAAGCTCACGTCCTACACCGAAGAGATGCAACGCCGCGGCATGGTTCCCGCAGCCAAAGTCCTGAGCTTCGAGCAGATTGCAGCCAGCGCCTTCCTGGCCCGTGAACTGCAGCTGGAGGAAGGGACGGCCCTGGTCCGGTTCCGAAGGCTCCTGTTGGCCGATAATGAGCCGATGAGCGTGGACGAGAACTTTATCCCCGCCCACCGTGTCCCAGGTCTGCTGGACGGTGAGCCACCCACGTCCCTGTACAACGTCCTGAGTGAACGCTACGGACTCGTCATGGAATGGGGCGAGGACATGATTGAGGCGACGGCAGCCACTCCTTCAACTGCGCGTCTTCTCAATGTTGAAGTGGGCTCGCCGCTGCTGAAGATCCAGCGCCACGCCTTCGTTGCCAGGGCGATGGTGGACTATTCCGTCTCGTATTACCGTGCTGACCGCTATAAGCTCTGGGTGCCCTTGCAGCGTCCAGGGGTGCGGCCCACGCGGAACTATGCGTCGGGTTACCGGCAGCAATAGCAGCACCTTCCAAGAAACTCAGCTCCAAGCAAAGACGTAAGGCCCGGTCCAATGGACCGGGCCTTACGTGGTTCAAAGCAATTGTAGCGATTGTGACCGCTACTAGTGGGTGAGGCTCCGTTGTTCCTCTGCCGCCTCTACAGCTTCGTGCTGCCCGTGATGGCCATGGGCTGCTTCAAGCTCTGCAGGTGTGGCCGGAGCAACGCGGTCCTCGAAGAACAGCTTGGAAAGAGCGGCACGTCGCTTCTCTTTCTTCGTGACGATTCCGTGCTCGTTCGGAACAGCCGGAAGCGGTGCGGGCGATTCGAAACCGACCAGCTTGTAACGCTTGTACTCGTCCAGCGGAGCGTGGACCTCGATGAACTCACCGTGGGGCAGACGTACGATACGTCCTGTCTCGCGGCCGTGGAGTGCGATCTCACGGTCCTTGCGCTGCAGGGCGAGTGCGACACGCTTGGTGACGATGAAGGCGAGCACCGGGCCGATGAAGAACAGCGCGCGCAGCCAGTAGGTGACATCGTTCAGGGACACATTGAAGTGTGTCGCAATGAGGTCAGAACCAGCAGCCGCCCACATGACGCAATACCAGGTGAAGCCGGCCATTCCGATTGCGGTACGCGTGGGTGCATTCCTCGGACGGTCCAGAACGTGGTGTTCGCGGTTGTCCTTGGTGATCCACCGTTCGATCCACGGATACATGAACATCACCGTGAAGAGGATACCGGCAGGAACCAGTGCCGGCAGCAGCACGTTGAGCGTCAGGACGTAGCCAAAGATCACGTACTCGAAGTGGAAGTCACCAATGACGCCAGGCATCAGGCGGAGGGCCCCGTCAACGAAGCCGATGTACCAGTCAGGCTGGGTGCCTGCAGACACAGGGGAGGGGTCGTACGGGCCATAGTTCCAGATCGGGTTGATCGTGAAGAACGCTGCCATCAGTGCGATAACACCGAAGACGATGAAGAAGAACCCGCCGGCCTTTGCTGCATAGACAGGGCCAAGGGGGTAGCCAACAACGTTGCCGTCATTGCGGCCGGGACCGGGGTACTGCGTGTGCTTGTGGACAACCACCATAAAGAGGTGCAGCACAATCATGAGCAGGATCAGGGCCGGGACCAACAGAATGTGCAGCATATAGAGCCGGCCGATGATGACCGTGCCTGGGAACTCCCCGCCGAAGAGGAAGAACGAGATGTACGTTCCGATGACCGGAATGGACTTGATAACGCCGTCGATAATGCGCAGGCCGTTGCCGGAAAGCAGGTCATCGGGGAGTGAGTAACCGGTGAAGCCGGCGGCCATGGCGAGGATCAGCAGGACTCCGCCGACAACCCAGTTGAGTTCACGGGGCTTGCGGAAGGCGCCCGTGAAGAAAACACGCAGCATGTGAACGGCAATCGAGGCCACGAATAGCAGGGCCGCCCAGTGGTGTACCTGGCGCATGAACAAACCGCCACGGACATCAAAGGAGATGTCCAGCGACGAGCTGTACGCAACGGACATTTCGACGTTCTGCAGCCCGGTGAAGGAGCCGTCGTAATGGGTCTCCGCCATGGACGGGTCGAAGAAGAACGTGAGGAAGGTGCCCGACAAAAGAAGGATGACGAAGGAGTACAAGGCGACTTCGCCGAACATGAAGGACCAGTGGTCCGGAAATACCTTGCGGCCAAATTCCCGGAGGATGCCCGAGCCGCCAACGCGCTCATCTACAAAGTCCGTGATTCGGCCGGTTTTTGTTTTAGCGACGTAGGCGGGGGCTTCAGCTCTTGATGCTGCGCTCATGCTCATCACGCTCCCAGTAACTCGGTCCTACAGGTTCATTGAAGTCGCTCGTAGCGACGAGGTAGCCCTCGTCATCAACTGCAATTGGCAGCTGGGGGAGAGGACGGCTGGCCGGGCCAAAGATAACCTTGCATTCCTTCGTCAAGTCAAAGGTTGACTGGTGGCACGGACACAGCAGGTGGTGCGTCTGCTGCTCGTAAAGGGCAACTGGGCACCCGACGTGGGTGCAGATCTTGGAGTAGGCAACGATTCCGTTGTAACCCCAGTCTTCGCGTCCCGGCGAGGGATTCAGGGACTCAGGATCCAGGCGCATCAACAGAACGACGGCCTTGGCCTTTTCGTTCAGTTTGCCTTCGTGGAGTTCGTTGAGGCCTTCAGGTATGACGTGGAAGGCGGAACCGATGGTGACATCCGCTGCCTTGATCGGGGTTCCATCGGGGTCACGGGTGAGGCGCTTGAGCTTGCCGTCCTCGGGTGCCCACATGGTGTGGGCCAAGGCCTTGTCAGGACGGGGGCCGAGGTCACCAAAGATGGCGATTGCAGGCCAAGGGGCGAAGAAAGCAGCACCAAGGAGGGTGTTGCGGATCAGCGGCCGGCGCTTGATGCCTGTTTCCTCGACAATGTCGTCGACGATGCGCACGGCGGCCTGGCGGTCCTCCTCGAGGCGGACAGCATGACGCTCTTCGGATACTTCGTGGTCCGGCATAAGGGCCTTGGCCCAATGGACAATGCCGGTGCCGATGCCAAGCATGGCAAAGGCGGTACCCAGTCCCAGCAGGGCGTTCTGCAGCCGGATGTCCGCGATGGTGGCGCCGGAGCCTTCCCCCAAATCGATGACAAAATACGCCACCAGGAAGATAAAGGTGCCAACGACCGAAAGGCCAAACAGAAAGGCTACCTGCCGTTCTGCTCGTTTCGCGGCCCGCGGGTCCGTGTCAGCCAGGCGCAAACGATGCGGAGGAAGTCCAGGATCCTGGAACTTCTCCACCTCATTCTGACCAGCCGTAGCTACGGTGCCCGAGTGGTTCGGACTGCCGTCACTATGGTTGCCCATGATTCGCCTCATCCTTCTCTCGTCTCGGTCGGTGCCGAGTTAGTTTTCAATTCCTATCCGCCTGATCGGCGGAAATTCTTACGTGGTCCGGAGCGGCAGCTATGACGTCCGGGAGGTTAGCCAGATGGTGAAGGCAATGATGACGCCGAGACCGGCGATCCAGACAAACAGACCTTCAGCAACCGGGCCCAATGCCCCGAGATCTGCTCCACCCGGCGAACCGTTGTTTTCGATCTGCTTCAGGTAGGTGATGATGTCGCGCTTGCCCTCAGGGGAGATGTTCGCGTCGTTGAATACGGGCATGTTCTGCGGACCCGTAGCCATGGCCTCGTAGATGTGCTGGCCGGAAACCCCGGCAAGGGGCGGTGCGTACTTGCCCCTGGTCAGAGCACCACCGGCAGCAGCAGCGTTATGGCACATGGCGCAGTTGACGCGGAACAGCTCTCCGCCTTCAGCTGCATTGCCCTTCTCGTCCAGGAGTCCGGCTTCGGGGATGGACGGGCCGGGGCCGAGGCTGGCAACGTAGGCTGCGAGCTGACGGGTCTGCTCTTCGTTGAACTGAACCGGCTTTTCCTGCGCCTGCGGACCGTTCATCTGCATCGGCATGCGGCCGGTGCCTACCTGGAAGTCGACAGAAGCAGCACCTACGCCGACCAGGGAAGGGCCATCCTGCGTTCCGCTTGCACCCATGCCATGGCAGGTTGCACAGTTAGCGGCGAACAGCTTTCCGCCTTCTTCTGTGTCCTGCTCAGTGAAGTTTGTAGTGGAAGCCTTGGCCTGGTTCATGGTGGTGGCAACGGCGTACAGCCCACCCGTGACCAGGAGGCCCATCAACAGCAATGCTATTGCGGCCAGTGGGTGACGTCGCTTCTGCGAGAGTGCCTTCACGTGGTGGTTCCTTTATTCGATGGTGCGCCGGCTCCGGGAGCCGCTTCTTGAAATTCTGCCTCTTGTAGAAAAAGAGTCAAGTCGGGCTACTTCAGCACGTAGATGACCATGAACAGGCCAATCCACACGACATCGACGAAGTGCCAGTAGTACGAGGTGACAATTGCCGACGTTGCCTCGAAGTGCCCGAACTTTTTCGCGGCGAAGGAACGTCCCATGATGAAGAGGAAGGCAATGAGTCCGCCAATGACGTGGAGGCCGTGGAAGCCGGTGGTCATGTAGAAGGCTGAACCGTAGGCGTTGGAGGAGAGCGATACGTGCTCGGAGACCAACATCGCGTATTCAGTGGCCTGCCCCGCAACGAAGAACGCACCCATAAGGAACGTCAGCGTAAACCACTCGTTCATTCCCCAGCGGGTGAACTGCAAAGCTCCACCGCTTCGGCGCGGTTGCAGGCGCTCAGCAGCGAAAACGCCCATCTGGCAGGTAAACGAGCTCGCCACAAGGACGATGGTGTTCACCAAGGCGAAGGGGAAGTTGAGCTTGGCAGTCTCCTCGGCCCACATCCCTCCGGATGTCGAACGCAAGGTGAAGTACATGGCAAAGAGGCCGGCGAAGAACATCAGCTCACTGGACAGCCAGACCACGGTTCCTACGGAAACCATATTCGGGCGGTTGAGCGTCGGGTGCGCCGGGGTACTGGGGGCATGGGTCGCAGCAGTCACATAGACATTATGTCTGCAAAAGTTCGTCCTGCCCAACGCAAACCGGGTTTTCCGGGGACTTTTTCTACAAAGACGCGAATTCGCGCGAAAAAGTTCCCGACTGCGTTCACATTGGTCTGGCAGCATTCGCCTCGATAGCATCAGGAGGTGACTTCACAGGTATCTGCGCAGCCGCCCGTTAACACGTGGCCCCGGCTCATCTCGGCATTGATCCATCGCACGGACCTCACGGCAGAAGATACCGAGTGGGCCATGGGCAACATCATGTCCGGGGAGGCGACCCCTGCACAGATAGCCGGATTCCTCGTGGCGCTCAGGGCCAAGGGCGAAACCGTTGATGAACTGTCCGGTCTGGTGAAGGCCATGGTGGCTCACGCGAACCCCATCAGTATCTCCGGCGAGAAGCTGGACATCGTGGGCACAGGCGGAGACCAGTTGAACACCATCAACATCTCCACCATGGCTGCCCTTGTGGCAGCTGGAGCCGGTGCCCGCGTGGTTAAGCACGGCAACCGGGCTGCTTCATCTTCCTCCGGTTCCGCTGATGTTCTCGAAGCGCTCGGAGTCCGTCTGGATCTGGCCATTGACCGTGTGGCCAGGAATGCTGAAGAGGCGGGAATCACTTTCTGCTTCGCCCAGGTGTTCCATCCATCGTTCCGCCACACCGCTGTTCCCCGCCGGGAACTTGCCATACCCACGGCCTTTAATTTCCTTGGTCCACTGACCAACCCCGCAAAAGTACAGGCGTCCGCCGTGGGCGTGGCCCACGCGCGGATGGCGCCGCTGGTAGCGGGCGTGCTGGCGCGCAGGGGCAGCCGCGGTCTGGTATTTCGCGGCGACGACGGCCTGGACGAGCTGAGCACCACAGGGCCGTCCACCGTCTGGGAAATCCGGAACGGCCAGGTGGAGCGGGAAACCTTCGACCCCCGCGAACTCGGGATCCGTCCGGCGACGATGGAGGAACTCCGTGGCGGAGACGCCCAGGCCAATGCCGCCGTCGTGCGTCAGGTTCTTTCAGGCAGTAAGGGACCGGCGCGGGACGCCGTGCTGCTGAACGCCGCGGCTGGACTGGTGGCTTTCGATGTGACCGCAGAGGGGCCGTTGCTGCAGCGGATGGGCGCAGCCCTGGTCAAGGCAGAGGATGCTGTTGATTCCGGTGCGGCTGCGGCAGTGCTGGACCGCTGGGTTGCCCTGAGCCAGGGCTAGGTTGTTCTACTGCTCGAAACCCAACGCGAAGGCGGCGTCGAGATCGTGCTGTGAGTAGGCGCGGAAAGCGATGTGGGTTGTCGTATGGACAACTGCCGGAACCTTGGAAAGCTTGTCGGCAATGACGTCCGCAAGTTCCTCGTGGCGGGAAACGCGGGCAACTGCGATGAGGTCCCACTCGCCGGTAACCGAATAAACCTCGCTGATGCCCTGGATCGCGGAGATTTCCTCCGCCGTTTCCGGGATGCGTGAGGCGTCTGTTTTGATCAGGACAAAAGCGGTGATCACTGCGAACCCTTCCGGATCGGTTGCGCCATTGCCATTCCGGCCGGCCCTTGAATCTGTGTTGCCCAGCCTAGTGCATCTGCCTCTGGCGGGCGCGAAGGTGCATGAAGGCCGTCACAGCAAAACGGTGGCCGAGGAGGAAGACCCCAAGGGTCACCAGGGCGACAATGATGAACGTCACCACCACCGTCTGATCAGTCAGGGCCCGCAGCAGCATTCCGATGGCAACCGTGCCGAGCCAGACGCCCACTCCGGCCGGCCATGGCGAAAAGGGTGCCTTCCAAGCGAACATCATCAGCCACATTATTGCTGCACCGGCAAGGAAGGGCCAGGCTGTGAGGAGGACTCCTGTAATGACGTCCCCACGCTGGTGAGCCTCCCGGCCCAAGGCGGCGAAGACGAGAATCAGCAGGGTATCCGCGGCGGCGGCCCAGATGACACTAGAGGCAGACGTCTTGGCAGCTGTAGTTGGCACAGGGGTCCGGTGAGGGGAAGTCATAGGATCAACACTAGGCATGAATCCGGCACAACCACGCCTTGGAGGAAGAAGTGATCCTGCTGCAAGTCGCGCAAAGGGCCATTGACCTGAATCGCGCCGCCTCATTCTATTCGGAACTGCTGGGCACCCGGCCCACCGGCCTTTTTGACCCTCCGGGTCTTTTATTCTTCGACTTGCAAGGCGTCCGCCTTCTGCTGGATCGGGGCGCGCCGTCGTCGCTCATCTATCTCGCCGTGCAGGACGTCCGGATTGAGATTGAACGGCTTCGGGAGAGGGGCGTGGAAGTCGTCAGCGAACCGCAGGTGATTTTCAACCACGGCGACGGACAGCTGGGGCCAGCAGGAACCCAGGAATGGATGGCCTTCATCAAGGACTGTGAAGGCAACACGGTAGGGCTGGTCAGCCAACTGCCGCCGGACTAGGCTCTGGTCACATGCACAGGGGAGGCCGGTCCGTCCGTATGCCCTCAATATTCGAAGATTCCAGGATCATGGAAGTTGCCCGATACGGAGATGAGGGCCCCGGGAAACTAGGGGAGGCCATGACCGTCCAGTTCGAGTTGGGAGACCGTGAGTTCACGGCACTGAACGGGGGGCCCGGCTTCACTTTCAATGAAGCCATCTCCTTTATGGTGCCCTGTGCCAACCAGTCAGAAGTCGACAGATACTGGGACAACCTTTCCGACGGCGGCGAAGAAAGCCAGTGCGGGTGGCTGAAAGACCGGTTCGGAGTGTCTTGGCAAATCATTCCTGACAGGCTGGGCGAGTTGCTGGGCGGACCTGATCCTGAGGGAGCCCAACGTGCAATGCAGGCCATGCTCGGGATGCAGAAGCTCGACATTGCGACATTGGAGAAAGCCTACGAAGGGACCTGAGCTGACCCGCCCAGCCGGGAACTAGCCCGCCAGCCCCGCAAGAACAAAGATGGCGGAGGCGATGGCGAATCCCATAACGCCGATCAGCGTTTCCATCACGGTCCACGTAGCCAGCGTCGTCTTCACATCCATTCCAAAGAATCGACCCACGAGCCAGAAGCCTGAATCATTGACGTGGGAGACCACCACCGAGCCGGCGGCGACGGCGATGACGAGGGCTGCGACCTGCATGCCGTTCAAGCCTGCAGCAGCAACGGCCGGGGCGATCAGGCCCGCGGTTGTGGTCAAGGCAACAGTGGCCGACCCTTGCGCAATGCGGAGGATGGCTGAAATGAGGAAACCTGCCAGGATGAGCGGGATTCCAATGTTCCCCAGCACGCCGGCGAGAGCCGAGCCAATTCCTGATGTCCGGAGCACACCTCCGAACATGCCGCCAGCGCCAGTAATGAGGATCACCGAACAAACCGGACCCAGCGAGGATTCGAGCAGCTTTTCCAGGTCACCGCCATGGGTTCCGCGCCTGGCGCCGAGGACGAACAGTGCAACCAGGACCGCAATCAGCAATGCCACTGGAGTTTCTCCCAGCGTGCGGAGAAGCTGGAACCAGAACTCGTTCTTGACGGCCTCATCCAGGACGGCGGAGGAAGCGAGGGTGTTGAGCCCGGTGTTGACGAAGATCAGCAGGAGGGGCAGCAGCAGCAAGCCGATGATGGTGCGGAACCGGGGCGGATTTGCTTCGGCGGCTGCAGAAGCATGTCCCAGCAGTTCCGGCACGGGGAGTACCAGCCGCTTGCCGGTCCAGAGCCCGTACAGATAGGCCGTCACATACCAGGTGGGGATAGCCGCGATAAGGCCGGCAATCATCACCAGGCCAACATTTGCTTCGAAGAAAGCGGACGCGGAGACCGGCCCGGGGTGTGGCGGCAGGAAGATGTGCATCACAGAGAACGCCCCGGCGGCAGGCAAGCCGTAGCGCAGGACACCCCCGCCAAGGCGGTGCGCGACGGCGAAGACCACCGGCAGCATCACCACCAGCCCGGCATCAAAAAAGATGGGGAAGCCGAAGATCAGCGACGCCAGCCCCAAGGCGAAGGGCGCCCGCTTTTCACCAAAGACCCCGATCAGATAATCGGCAAGGACCTTGGCACCGCCACTGGTCTCAACAATGCGTCCGAGCATTGCGCCCAGCCCGACGAGCAGCGCCACCGTTCCCAGCGTGGTGCCGAAGCCGTTGACCAGCACTGGAACCACTTGGTCCGTGGGTATGCCTGTGGCAAAGGCTGTCGCAAGGCTCACCACGATGAGCGCAATGAGTGCGTGCATCCGCAGCCTGATGATGAGGAACAGCAGGACGGCGATTGCCGCAGCCGCTATCAGCAGCAGCGGAACTGCGCCGAGCGTTTGGGTCCATCCTTCGATGGTCATGATTCTCCTTTGAAACAGGTCTGGGAATGAGGGCTTTATGCAGGGGTGTGGATACTTGCTTCGTCATCGTGCAGGCGGAGAGCCGTTATGACCGTTTGAACGAGCTGTGTGGGGGCTTGCGCGATATCCAACCGCATGCTGCCGGCTGACAGCTCTGAGGTGTCCAGCGGTTCCAGCGCTGCCAGCTGGCTGGGCAGCAGGGTTGTAGGCATGAAGTGGCCTTCCCGTCCCCGCATCCGCTCGGCCAAAAGGGATGCATCGCCGTCGAGGTGGATGAAAGCAACACGGCCGTGCGCCTCGGACAAGAGGCGACGGTAGCTTCGCTTCAGGGCGGAGCAGGTTAACACTGTGCTGTTGCCGCCTTCGGCTTCGGCCGTCATCCAGTCCCGGATGCCAACCAGCCACGGCCAGCGGTCAGCGTCCTCCAAGGGGACGCCCTGACTCATTTTGCTGATGTTCGACGGCGGGTGGAATTCGTCCGCTTCTGCCCGGGCCCAGCCAAGCGCTTCGGCAAGAGCTTCGGCGATGGTGGGCTTGCCAGCACCGGCAACGCCCATAACCACAAGGTGGGTAGGAGGACACTTCATTGTTTTAAGCTCCGTAGAAGACGACGCTGGCTTGGTAATGCTCAGCAGCAGGAAGCTGCTCCGAAATAAGATAGCACCATTGGAGCTAATAGGTAGCATCTTTTGTAACACAGGTCATACCTTATGACCGGCAGTCGGGTATTCTAGGAGTGCTGTTTCTGGCTGCCAGATCCAGTACAGACGAGAGGACTGCGATGTCGACGGCGACACAGGGGAGCGGGGCAATGGCCAATGCGGCTGCTCCCGCGTTGCACCAAAAAGTCCTGGATTCGCTGGGTGAGGCAATAGCGTCTGGAGAACTGGCTCCAGGGCGCCGCCTGACCCTGGATGAGATCCAGCAGAAGTACGGAATTTCGCGGACCCTGGCGCGCGACATCATGCAGGTCCTCGAGTCAATGAACCTTGTCTATTCCCGCCGTCGAGTAGGCATTGTCGTTCAGGAGCCGGCGCACTGGAACGTCTTTGATCCGAAACTGGTACGGTGGCGGCTCGCTTCCGAGCGCAGGGCTGAGCAATACAGCAGTCTGACCGAGTTGCGTATCGCCGTCGAACCTATCGCAGCGGCCGGGGCCGCCCGGCGGGCAAGTTCAACGGAACGAAGCCGCTTGGCAGGGTTGGCGGCGGAGCTCCGCCAGTACGGGGAGGCAGGGGATCAGGAGTCGTTCCTGGCCGCAGACATAGCGTTCCACCGTCTGCTTCTGAACAGCTGTGGCAATGAGATGTTCTCAGCCCTGGACAGCATGGTGGAAGAAGTGCTGACAAGCCGCACGCGACAAGGCCTGATGCCGTTTCATCCCAGCCCTGAGGCTCTGCGAGCGCACGAAGAGGTTGCTGCCGCTGTTGCCTCTGGTGATGCAAGGACAGCGGAGACAAGCATGCACCAGATTCTTAATGAAGTCCGGAACGCCATGGGCCTGGAATAGCGCCCGGGTTTAGCTCGACCTACTCATCGGGATTTGGGCTGCGTACGTCCTTCTCCCCGATGTCAGCCGCTCCCAGGACATCCGCTGCAGGAGAATGCGTGGGCTCATGTTCCCGGACGCGGATCTCCGGATGATGAAGGTCCAGCGCGGGGCGCTCGGAGCGGATCCGGGGCAGCGAGGTGAAGTTGTGCCTCGGCGGCGGACAGGACGTGGCCCACTCGAGTGAGCCGCCAAAGCCCCAAGGGTCATCCACCTCCACTTTTTCCCCGGCCCGCCAGGTGATGTACACGTTCCAGAAGAACGGGATCATGGAGGCTCCGAGAAGGTATGAACCGAAGGTGGAGAACTGGTTCATTAGTGTGAAGTTGTCTTGGGGCATGTAATCCGCGTAGCGGCGGGGCATACCTTCAACGCCCAGCCAGTGGTGGATGAGGAACGTGCTGTGGAAGCCCAGGAACAGCATCCAGAAGTGGATCTTGCCGAGGCGTTCGTTGAGCATTGTTCCGGTCCACTTGGGCCACCAGAAGTAGAAGCCGGCGAACATGGCGAACACAACAGTGCCAAAGACCACGTAGTGGAAGTGCGCTACCACGAAGTATGAGTCGGACAGGTGGAAGTCCAGCGGCGGCGAAGCAAGGATGATGCCTGTCAGGCCGCCGAAGAGGAACGTTGCCAGGAACCCGATGCTCCAGAGCATGGGGGTTTCGAACGTGATGGACCCGCCCCACATGGTGCCGATCCAGTTAAAGAATTTCACGCCGGTGGGAACGGCGATCAACATGGTCATAAAGGCGAAGAACGGCAGCAGGACCGCGCCTGTAACGTACATGTGGTGCGCCCAGACCGTTACGGACAGGGCACCAATGGCGATGGTGGCATATACAAGGCCCTTATAGCCGAAAATCGGTTTGCGGCTGAAAACGGGGAAAATCTCAGTCACGATGCCAAAGAAAGGCAGGGCGATGATGTACACCTCAGGGTGGCCGAAGAACCAGAACAGGTGCTGCCAGAGAATCGCGCCGCCGTTTTCCGGATTGTAGACGTGGGCGCCGAACTTGCGGTCCGCGCCCAGCCCGAACAGTGCTGCGGCCAGCGGCGGGAACGCCATGATCACCAGGATGGCCGTCACCAGCGTGTTCCAGGTGAAGATCGGCATACGCCACATGGTCATGCCGGGTGCACGCATGCAGATGATGGTGGTGATGAAGTTAACGGCTCCGAGGATGGTGCCGAAACCCGAGAGCGCCAGTCCGAAGACCCACAGGTCACCGCCAAGCCCCGGGGTGAAGGTGGTGTTGTTGAGGGGGGCATAGGCGAACCAACCGAATGAAGCCGCCCCTTGGGGGGTGATGAAGCCGGCCATGGCAATCGTCGAACCGAAGAGGAAGAACCAGAATGCGAGGGCATTCAGTCGCGGGAAGGCAACGTCCGGGGCGCCGATCTGCAGGGGCATGATGACATTAGCGAAACCGGCGAACAATGGCGTTGCAAACATCAGCAGCATTGCCGTGCCGTGCATGGTGAAGAGCTGGTTGTACTGTTCCTTGGTCTGCACGATCTGCATTCCAGGTTCAAACAGTTCGGCACGGATGACCAGAGCCATCACCCCTGCCAGTAAGAAGAACACGAAGGACGAGATCAGGTACATAAAGCCGATCGTCTTGTGATCTGTGGACGTGATCCAGTTGACGATGACGCTGCCCTTGCGCTTAGGCACCACCTGTGGGGAAGCGATCGGCGCTGCGGTACCACCGGTTGCATACTTATAACTGGCCAAGGTCACTGCCCCCCGGACTGCTGACTACGCGTGCACGCCATCATCGGCTCTTTTCGGGTGTGCATACTGTGCCACCGCTCGGCTGCAGTGGCCGCCAATTCCCGGCCGCGCACCGGAGCCGGGAACGAGGATCCGCCACGCCTGTCGTGAGGGATCCTTCTTCGAATTTACTGACGCCGCACGGTCCTGTCCATAGCTCTCAGGCACCCTGCCATTACTAGCTGCTCGTCTCATAGGCGAGGTCATCAATCGCCCAGGCAAGAGCACGCATGTCGAACCAGGAAACGGGCAACAAGTCGTGGATAAAGGCGTCGAATTCAAAAGGATCACAATCTCCGCCATGGGTCCAGTACTGGATCCATAGGTCGACCAACGCCAGATCGTCCCGCTGTAGCAGTGTCCTCGCCCTCAACCGCAGGTCCATAACCAATCCTTGCTTCTGCTCCTGCAGCAGCACAAGATCAGCGGGACCCTAACCGGGCAACCCAGGCTGTCACCCGTTTACCGGGTCGCTAAACCACGGGAGAAAGGCCCGGTGAGGACATTGATACAAACACGAAACGTTGCGTCGAGGCCAGGAAACATTGCGAGGTTACGCTGATGCCTAGTTGGACAACGAGGTCCAAGAAAACAATGAAAGGAAATACTGATGTTGTTTGCGAGCAGCCTTACTCTCTTTCTCGATTACCGTGGCAAAGACGACGACGCCCACTCCGGGGGCCCGGAGAATGCCACAGCCTTTCCAAGCGGCCAACTGACTTCGAGCGCTTGGGAAGGCTGGTGGCACGACTAACGCACCTGCCAGCTGCCTGACGCCGTCGGTGACTGGTTCCTGCCGGGCTAGATCAGCATCGCCTCCCGCACCCGTTCCGCTGAGCCGGCCCCTCCCTCGCCGCTGGAACTGACCCTTCCGGACGCGAGCACGTAATAGCTGTCAGCCGCCTCCAACGCGAAGCCCAGGTGCTGCTCCACCAGCAGGATTTGCATGCCGCTGCGGCGGCCGAGATTGATCACGGTCTGCTCAATCTCAGCCACAACATTCGGCTGGATACCTTCTGTCGGTTCATCCAGGATGAGCAATCTGGGTTCCGTGATCAAGGCCCGCGCGATCGCCAGCTGTTGCCGTTGGCCACCCGAGAGCAAGCCTGCCCGCCGCTCGAGCAGAGGCCGAAGAACGGGGAACATATCCAGAGCCTCGTCCACAAGCCGCTTTCCATCCTTGCGGCCGTCGGCCACTAGCTGCAGGTTTTCCAGAGTCGTCAGCTGCCCGAACGATTGTTGGCCTTGGGGAACATAAGCCATGCCACGGGAAACCCGCTGATGCGGCCTCAAACCAGCTATGTCCTCCCCATCGAAGGTGATGGTGCCCTTCATCGGCTTAAGGAGCCCGACGACGGAACGGAGCAGTGTGGTCTTCCCGGCACCGTTGTGACCCAGGATGGAAACCACCGAATCTGCCGGAACGCTTATGTTCACATCGGTGATGATCTGAGTGCGGCCGTAGCCTGCCTGCAGACCTGTGATTTCAAGCATTACTCGCCTCCCTCTTTGGCACTGCCCAGATAGACTTCCTGCACTCTCCGGTCTGCCTGGATCTCGGCGACACTGCCCTCACTGAGGACCTTCCCGGCGGCGAGGACAGTTACTGACGTGGCAAATTCCCGGACGAAGTCCATATCGTGCTCAATGACCAAGGCGATGCGGCTGGCCCCTATTTTCCGGAGCAACTCTCCGGTCTCGTTCCGCTCATCCTGGCTCATCCCTGCGATGGGCTCATCAAGCAACAACAGGTCCGAATTTTGGACCAGGAGCATTCCGATTTCCAGCCATTGTTTTTGCCCGTGCGAGAGCACGCCCGCCTGCTTTTCAGCCAAATGACCCAGCCCTACAAGCTCCATCGCCTCTTCGACGGCAGGCTCGGTCTTCCTGCGGCGCCGCAGAAGCTCCAGGGCTCTGCGGCCTGAGCCGGCAGCGATATCAAGGTTCTGCAATACAGAGAGATTCTCAAAGACGCTTGCTGTCTGGAAGGTACGCCCCACACCGAGGCGGGCGATCTGATGAACCTTCCGGCCCAGAATTTCCGTGCCTGTATGGTTGACCGAACCGGAGGCGGGAACGAGGCCGGTGATGGCATCAATGACCGTTGTCTTTCCTGCCCCGTTGGGCCCGATGAGGAAGCGAAGGTCACCTGGTGAGACGTCGAGGTTGACCTTGTCCACTGCAACAAAACCATCAAAGACGACGGAAAGGTTCCGGATTTTCAGGTACTGGGCTTGTCCTGTCGGGAGTCCTCCTGCGTTCGGCTCGTCCGGGGACAGCAACACTGGAGACTTCATCGGTTGGCCTCTTCCCGGATAACTACTGTCTTCACGTCTAACTCATCAGATGCCGGCAGAGGGACGCCGCCCTTAGCGGAAAATGCGCCGGTACCACCGTCGGCTTCCGTTCGTACACCCGCCCTTTTTTGTTTAATCAGGTTGGCCATTACCCCCGGAACTGAGGCCAGTCCGCCAGGCAGGAACCCGATCACCAGCACAAAAAGCAGGCCCTGGAAGTAGACCCAGAACGATGGGAAGGACGAGGCAAGGCTGGTCTGTGCGACGGCAACACCCAAAGCCCCCAATACGGGTCCCAGAAGGGTTGCCCTGCCACCGATCGCCACGCCGATCAGGAAGGCGATGGAGGGGACAACGCCGACATCGGCCGGCGAGACGATGCCAACTATGGGGACGAACAGCGCACCGGCTATTCCGGCCATTGCGGCGGCCAACACATACACAGCCGTCTTGACGGTCGCGGGGTCATACCCGAGGAATCTGACGCGTTCCTCCTGGTCCCTGACGGCTACCAGCAACTCACCGAACCGGCTGTGCATCAGTTGCCGGGCGGCAGCCATCATCAGCAGCAGCAGGATCACGGCAATGGAATAGAGCATCACTTTGTTGGCTGGGTCCTGGAGGTCAAAACCGAAAAATGACCTGAATCCGCTCAAACCGTTGGAGCCTCCTGTGGTTGCTTGTTGACCAATCAGGAGAACGGCGAAGGCTGCGGCCAAAGCTTGGCTCAGAATTGCAAAGTAGGCGCCTTTGACACGGCGTTTGAAGACAGCGAGGCCCAGAATAAGGGCCACCAGTCCTGGCAGCAGTGCCACGGCGAGCAGTGTGACTGCCGGGCTGCGGAAGGGCTCCCACCAACCCGGTACGTCACCGCTCCCATAAAGGGACATGAAGTCCGGTACCCCTGTCCCACCAAACAGGGAAGCGTCCGCCAGCTTCATGTGCATAGCCATGATGTAAGCGCCCAAGCCGAAGAAGACGCCTTGGCCCAGGGTTAACATGCCACCCCGCCCCCAGGCGAGACCGATTCCGACAGCCACAATTGCGAAGCAGATGAACTTGCCCAGCAAACCGAGGCTGAAGACCGACAGCATGGAGGGTGCCACAACGAGCAGAAGAACGGCGGCGAGTATGAATCCGGCCCGCACACCCCAACGACTGCGAATAAGTTCCCTCATGCAAGGCTCCTTGTCTTGAGACTGAAGATTCCCTGAGGCCGCAGCTGCAGGAACACCACGATCAGCACCAGGATCAGCACCTTGCCAATACTGGCGGTTGTGCTGAATTCGAGGGCAGATTGCAGGACGCCGAGTGAAAAAGCGGCAATCACGGCGCCCTTGATCTGCCCCACCCCTCCCGCGACGACCACGAGGAATGCATCCACGATGTAGTTGGTGCCAAGGTAGGGGCTGGTTGAGCCGATAAGGGTAACGGCTACCCCGGCTATCCCTGCCAGCCCCGATCCAACGAAGAACGTGAGCTGATCTGTCCGGCGGGTGGATATCCCGCTCGTCTCGGCCAGATCGCGGTTCAGGACAACGGCCCGGATGCGACGTCCCACGGGGGTTCCCCTGAGTAGGAACGCCAAGGCAGCCAGGCAGAGCAAGGACAGAATCAGGATGAAAAGCCGGGTAAGGGGAATGGGGGAGCCGAGCAGTTCGACGTTCCCTTGGAGCCAGGCAGGCGCCCGGACGTCCACACTCGGTGCGCCGAACACATCCCTGGCCACTTGTTGCAGGATCAGGGCCACACCAAAAGTGACCAGCAGGGTGTCCATCGGGCGGTGGTACATGCGCCGCAAAAGCACGGCCTCCAGCACCAATCCCATGAGCCCGCCCACCAGGAAACCCACTGGAATGGACACCAGGAGCGAAATGCCGGCGTCGGAAATGCTCCGCTGCACCACGAAGGCTGTGTATGCACCCGCCATCATGAATTCGCCATGGGCCATGTTAATGACGCCCATTTGCCCGAAGGTCAGTGACAGTCCAAGTGCCGCCAGCAGGAGCACGGAGCCGAGACTCAGCCCGGCAAACATCTGTCCGATCAGGAGTTCCATTCCAGTGGGCCTCTCTTCTGTTGACTATGCGGTCCGGAAAGGGCTACTTGGCCAGATCCTTTGCCCAGTCGTAGCTGGTCAGGAAGGGATCAGGCTCGACGGCCTTCGGCGCGGACCACACCGTGTCAATCAGCCCGTTGGAATTGATCTTGCCGATGCGGGGTGTCTTCGTGATGTGGTTGTTTTCTCCGTTGACGGTGACCAGGCCCTCGGGCGCTTCGAAAGTGACACCGTCGGCCGCCGCCTGAATCCTGTCCACCTCAAACGAGCCGGCTTTCTCTGCCATTGCTTTCCATAGGTACAGCGACGTGTAGGCCGCTTCCATCGGATCGCTGGTCACGCGGGCCTCGCCGAACTTCGCTTTGAAGGCTGCGACGAACTTTTGGTTGGCTGGCGTATCAAGGGTCTGGTAGTAGTCCCAGGCGGTGAGCTGGCCCTCGACGTTGTCCAATCCCACCCCCGGAACCTCCTCCTCGGCGATGGACACAGAGACCACGGGCATGCTCTCCGCATTCAGGCCCACGCTCTTGTACTGGCGGAAGAAGGCCACATTGCTGTCACCGTTCAGGGTGTTGAAGACGGCGTCAGCCTTGGAGTCGCGGACCTTGTTGACGATGGTGGAAAACTCCGTGGATCCCAGCGGTGTGTACTCCTCTCCGACAACCTTCATGCCATGGGCGGCCGCATAGGCCTGGATGATCTTGTTGGCGGTTCTGGGGAAGACATAGTCGCTGCCCACCAGGAAGATGGACTTCGTGCCCTGTTCCGCGAGGTAGTCCAGCGCCGGGATGATCTGCTGATTGGTGGTGGCGCCGGTGTAGAAGATGTTCTTGGACGCTTCAAGTCCTTCATATTGGACCGGGTAAAACAGCAGGGCGTCGTTGGCTTCGAAGACGGGAAGCATGGCCTTGCGGCTGGATGAGGTCCAGCCGCCGAACACCGCTGCTGTACAGTCCTGCTGAATGAGTTTCCCTGCCCGTTCAGCAAACTTGGTGGGTTCGCTGGCTCCGTCTTCACTGACTACTTGGAGCTGTTTTCCCAGAACACCGCCTGATGCGTTTATTTCCTCGGCGGCCAGGGTGAGGGAGTCAAATACGGTGCTTTCGCTGATCGCCATAGTCCCGGACAGCGAATTGATGAAGCCCACCTTGACGCTGCTGCCTGAGGTATCAACGCAGGAACTGCCGGTGCCGGTGGTGGATCCGGCGGAAGCCGGACTGCCGATCTGGCTGCCGCAACCAGCCAGTACAGTCACCATGGCTGCCGCAGCCATTGGGAGGAGAGTGCGCTTAGATACCGAAACCTTCACTATTTACCTGCTTCTTACTCCGCGTTGCCTCGAGGCAACGGTTGGCCTCCCGATCCTGATTTCGAACCGTTGAGGTCAATCTAGGAGTGGATTGTTTCAGCGTGGGCGGCACTTCATTTCCAATCCGTTTCCTCTTTTTCTCCTGTCTTGGGTTGAAGGCGTCCACGGGAAAAATACCTGCCGGCGCGGCGAATTTCGGCAGGGGGAGGTTGAGGTTCTGGTCGGCAGGAAAGGTTAAATTTACATTCGGGTAATCTGGCGCCCCGTCATTTGCCATCTCGGGGGGAAATAAACATGTGAGCTAGGCCCGAGGAGGGGCAGTCGTCTTGCGGATAACTAGATGTGGAGTTCTCATAACATGGGCAGGACCGACGGTTCCTTCTATCCGATCCACGGCCCGGTCGACGGCGGCGGCGGCAAGCAGCGGCGCGTCCTGGCTCACGGACGACAATTGCACATAGCTGAGACGGGCCAACTGGCTGTCGTCATAGCCGAGAACAGACACATCGAAAGGAACCTGCAGGCCGATTGCGCGGAAGCCCTCGATCAGGCCGAGGGCCGATCTGTCATTGAAGGCGATGACGGCTGTCGGCAGGTTGTCCCGCAAGGACCGGGCTGCTCGCAAGCCGTCCTCCTCACCTGGCCCGCCGGGGATGACTGGCGCCTCGAGCCCCCTGCGCTGCATCTCGCTGCGAAAGGCTTCGCTGCGCTGTTGGGCTGACACTGCTGTACCGCCGTCGACATGGACTATGTTGCGGTGGCCCAGACCCGCGAGGTGTTCCACGCCAAGGCGGAGGCCGGCGCGATCGTCGCTGCTGACAGAGTCCACAAGCTCACCAACGTCATTACGCAGGAGGCTTACGACAGGCACCTGACCTGAGTATTGGCCAAGCTCCTCTGCGGTGAGGGTCGGCGAGATCATGACCAGTGCTTCCGAGCCGAAATCCAGGAGGGATTCGACGGCGCGGGTTTCGGTCCGTCCGTTGGCCACAGCGCTCAAGGCTATTTCGTATCCACGTGAACTGGCCTGCGCGTATGCCGCATCCACGATTTCGGCATGGAAGGGCTGGGAACTGGAAAAACTGAGACCGATCAATTTGGTGCGGCTGCTGCGGAGTAACCGGGCCCGGCTGTCCGGCCTGTAACCGAGTTCCCGGGCGGCCTGGAAGACTTTTTGCCGGGTGGATTCAGCCGCGCCTGGTGCACCCCTCATCACGATGGAGACCAAAGCCCGCGAGACACCTGCCGCCTGGGCAACGTCCATCAGAGTCGGCCTGCGCTGTTCTTCCTTCATATTCCTCCTCCCCTTCAGTATATAGAACGATCTAGACATCACACGGGAGGCGTGCCAACATGGACGGACTAGAACGATCTAGTGTCATGAGCACAGGAGTATTTATGAGTTATCTTCAGCATCCGGTAAAGGACGCCAAGCTTGTCCGGGTCGCCTTGATCGGCGCTGGCTGGATCGGCAGCTTCCACGCGGAGTCCATTGCCCTCCGGATACCTGCTGCCCGTCTTGACGCGGTTGCAGACCCGGATCTTCTGGCGGTTGAAGCCTTGGCCGGCAGGCTGGGAGTCGGCAAGATCAGCGCGGATCCGGCCGATGTGATCAACGACCCGGACATCGATGCCGTCCTGATTGCCGCACCTGTGCGCTTCCATGCCGGCCTGATCGCGGCCGCTGCTCGCGCGGGCAAGGATGTGTTCTGCGAGAAGCCCGGCGGGCGCACCGTTGAGGAACTCGATGAAGCCCTGAATGCGGCCGACACGGCAGGAGTCAACGTTCAGTTCGGGTTTAACCGCCGCTATGCGGCGGATTTCGCCGCTGCACGCAAGCTCATTGACGACGGCGTAGTGGGCACACCACAGCTGATGCGCTCCCTGACCCGAGATCCGGGCACCTCCGCCGGAATTGGCAACCCGGAGCGCATCGCACCCGGAACAATCTTTCTGGAAACGCTCATCCATGATTTCGACACCCTGAACTGGCTCAATCCGGGCGCCGTTCCGGTCCATGTCCATGCTGTCGCCGACGCCCTCGTGGCCCCGGAAGCCAAGGCGGGAGGGCTGCTGGACACCGCCGTGGTCACCGTCACCTACAGCAACGGAGCGATTGCCGTGGCCGAGGCAAACTTCAACGCCCTCTATGGCTATGACGTCCGCGGTGAAGTGTTTGGTTCCGCAGGAATGGTCACGGCGGGCGGACCACAGGAGTCCAGTGCGACCACTTACACCGCTGCGGGCATAGGCGCTGCGACCGTGCGGCTGAACGTTGACCTCTTCCGCGAGGCCTATACAGCGGAATTGAGTGACTTTGTTGACACGGTGAAAGCACGCCGGGACGGTGTCCAGGCGAAGGCAAAAAACCGTCCGGGAGGGGCTGATGCCCGCAACGCCTTGGCTGTGGCGCTGGCAGCGTTTCGTTCTGCTGAATCCGGGATGCCGGTGGACGTTGCAACGATTGCTGAACTGGTTCCGGCTGAGCCGCAGTTCCACCCGGTGGGGGAGACCGCGTGAGCTTCCGCCTGGCTGTCTGCGCCGAGATGGTTTATGGCCATCTGCCCCTGATCGAACGTGTGACGCGTATTCACGAACAGGGTTTCGAGGTGGAACTGTGGGACACCCGGGGACGGGACATCAGCGCGCTTGCAGCCACTGGCGCACGTTTCTCTTCCATGAGCGGCTACTTTGGCGGGAGCCTGATCGACCCGGACGACGCCGACGAAGTACTTGCTTCAGCTGAAAAGCTGATTCCCACAGCCCTGGAACTAAGTGTCGAGCGAATGGTCGTGCATCCGGCCGAACTGGGAGAGGGCGGCCTGGCTGTTCGCCCGGTTCACCGCTCTACAGGGCAGATGTGGCTGACCGCCCTGCGTACACTCGAACGGCTTGCGCTCCTGGGTGAGAAGCACGGTGTGACGTTCGCACTGGAGAACCTGAATACCATCATTGACCATCCGGGAATACCCCTGGCCCGGGTGAAGGACACCCTGGCTCTGGTCTCGGCCGTTGACCACCCGAACGTGAAGATGATGCTGGATCTCTACCACGCCCAGATCGGGGAGGGAAACCTGATCGAACTCGTCCGGGCGGCTTTGCCCTGGACAGGCGAAATTCAGGTGGCGGATGTTCCGGGGCGGTTTGAACCCGGCACCGGAGAAATCAACTACCGCGCAGTCGCAGCAGCGCTCAAGGATGCCGGCTACTCGGGCGTCATCGGTTTGGAAGCCAGCCCTTCCGGCGGTGACGGCCTGCAGGCAGGCGATGCGGCCCTGGCTGCTTTCGGGGCAGCATTCAGTAGTAACATTCCATCTTCCGACCCTTTTCAGGAGCTTTAGTGTCCAAGAACGCTGCGATGATTACCGTCGAGCTGCTGCCGGGGGAGCACTGGTGGGGCGGCGCCGTCGCCGATGGGCAGGCCATGCCCTTCGGACTCAGCCCACACCGACGGGATCTGGCCGTGAACGCCGGCTTCGCAGATGATCCGAGCGCGGGGGCAAACCAGTCGGCGCCCTTGCTCGTCTCCAGCAGGGGCAGGGTCTTATGGTCGGAGAGCCCTTTTGCCTTCGCCTTCGCGGACGGTCAGCTAACTGCCGACGGCGGAGCTAAGCTCTTCGAGGCTGCCGGAGGGACACTGCAGGACGCCTTCCTTCTGGCCTCGCGGAGCTTCTTCCCGCCGTCGGGCCGGATGCCCGCACGCGAACTCTTCGACGGTCCGCAATACAACAGCTGGATTGAAATGCCTTATGCGCCTACCCAGGAGGGCGTGCTCGCCTATGTAGACGGGCTGCTCGACGCCGGATTCCCGCCCGGGGTACTCATGATCGACGACCGCTGGTCTGCCGATTACGGCGACTGGCGGTTCGATGCCTCTCGTTTTCCGGATCCGGCTGCCATGGTGGAGCAGCTGCATGCCAAAGGCTTTCACGTAATGCTCTGGCTCGTACCTTTTATCAGCCCGGACAGCGATCAGTTTCGTGAATTGCGGTCACGCAGCTTGCTGCTCGCCGGTGCGGACGGGGAGGTGATCGTGCGGGAGTGGTGGAACGGCTTCAGTGCCCTTCTTGATGTAACCAATCCCGAGGCAGGCAAGTGGCTGTTGTCGCATCTGGATGCCCTGCGGGACGAATACGGCGTTGACGGATTCAAATTCGATGCCGGGGACTTGCGGGACTACCGCGACGGCGACCGGCCAGTGTACGGCAACGGCCCGGTTGACCTCTGCGAGGCCTATGCGAGGCTTGGCCTCAACTACGGGTTCAATGAGTACCGGGCCTGCTGGAAGATGGGCGGACAGCCACTTGCCCAGCGTTTGCACGACAAACCTCCGACGTGGGGTACCGACGGATTGCTCTCACTCATTCCGGAAGGCCTCGCCCAGGGCCTCATCGGCCACGCATTCACTTGCGCAGACATGGTGGGTGGGGGTGAACTTACTGCCTTCGCGCCAGGCACCGCCGTGGACCAGGAACAGTTCGTACGCTACGCCCAATGCGCAGCCCTGTTCCCGATGATGCAGTTCTCCATATCACCGAGCCGTGTGCTGGACAACGAGCACCTCGCCGCGGTGCGCTCCGCCGTCGCAATACGCCAGGAACTGCTCCCGGAAATCCGAGCGTTGGCCGAGCATGCCGCAGAGACCGGCGAACCGGTCATCCGCCCGCTTGCCTACCACTTCCCTGGCTTCGAACATGTGAAGGATCAGTTCCTCCTGGGCGATCGGATACTGGTGGCGCCGATCCTTGCCCGGGGCGCGGTTCGCCGCATTGTGGTGCTCCCGGGCGGAACATGGGTAGGCGCCGATGGGACCGAACACGGCGAGGGGCTGGTTGAGCTGGAGGTGGGACTCAGCAGCCTTCCCGTTTTCAGGCGCACAGACGCAGGGCCTCGCTAAAATTGGCAAAACGTGAATGGCTATCGGTGCACGCCCCAGGGCAAGATGCCTTGATGGAGCCTTCTTCAGCGTGACGGTGAAATTTCTGGTTATTGCGGCCTGGAGATCGGAGAGCAACGGTCGGCATCGAGGACACCCGGGGGCTTAATAAACGAAACGAAGTGTGCTTGTCTGATGCAGAGAACGCGGATCCGGGAGTCGGCCGCGGCCGTTATTCCACGAGGTGACACGACAATGAGATTGACGACCACCACCAACGTCTCCGTGGATGGTGTGATGCAGGGGCTCGGTGGACCTGACGAGGATCGCAGCGGCGGGTTCGAGCGTGGCGGATGGGCCTTACCGCTTCTAGATGCTGAAGCCGGGGACTATCTCAATCAGATCTACGGCGGCGCGGACGCGTTCCTCTTTGGCCGCCGAACCTACGAAATCTTTGCCGGATACTGGGGAGTAATGGCGGACCCGAGCACGAACCGAATCGCAGGTATCGATGGGAGGAACAGCCATGAGGATCTTGATTGTTGAAGACGAAAAGAGACTGGCCGAAACGGTTCGCCGCGGGCTGTCCAATGAGGGATTCGCGGTGGATGTGGCACACGATGGGGTCAGCGGCATGCGAGCGGCCTTGGACAATCCGTACGATGTGATCCTGCTGGATCTGATGCTGCCGCTGAAGAACGGCTACGACGTGCTGAAGGAAATCCGGCAACACAAGATCTGGACTCCCGTCTTGATGCTGACGGCAAAGGACGGTGAGTACGACCAGACGGACGCATTCGATCTCGGGGCTGACGACTACCTGACCAAGCCCTTTAGTTTCCGTGTGTTGGTAGCTCGGATAAGGGCATTGATGCGTCGCGGGGCGCCTGTGCGGCCGGCCGTCCTTTCGGTTGGAAGCTTAAGCCTGGATCCAGCCGGCCGCGGTGTTCGGCGCGGCGAGACTCCCCTCGTCCTTACGGCTAAGGAATACGGGCTGCTGCATTACCTGATGCGGAGGCATGGACAAGTGATTTCAAAGTCGGAGATTCTCGAGAATGTCTGGAATTCTGCCTTTGAGGGCGGGGAAAACATCGTAGAGGTGTATGTGGGATACCTGCGGCGGAAGATCGATACACCGTTCGGCCTGCAAACCCTCACGACTGTCCGGGGAATGGGGTACATGCTCAGCGCCGACCTACCTGCCGCAGAGGGTCCCCTTGGTCCTGTGTCACAGTGAGCTGCTGATGCCGGTTTTGCCCAGGCGGCTCTTCCTGCCGGGGGAGATCCAGTTCGAACCGGCACATGTGGCCGGGAGCTTCCGTTGAGAGAATCCGGCCCCCGTGGGCGCTGAGGATGGCGGCCGCGATGGCCAGACCCAAACCGCTGCCACCGCTTTCGCGGGATCGGCTCTCGTCAAGCCGGACAAACCGCTCGAAGATCCGCTCCCGATCGGAAACAGGTACGGGCGGACCATCATTGTCGATCGTGAGAAGGACACGATCACCCGAGTTGCGCAGTTCAATGCGGATCCGCGACAGCGCGTGCCGTTCCGCATTGTCCAGGACATTCCGGACCACCTGGCCAAGGCGCCGCACATCGCCGGTAACACGGGCCGGTTCAAGACGGGCTTCGATTTTGTGCTTGCTGGTGGAGCGCAGTCGCCGGACCTCTTCATCAAGAACGTCATCCAGATCAACGTCTGCCCGCTCCAGCCGCAGACCGCCGTCGTTGGTCTTTGCTAGGGTCAGCAGGTCCTCGACCAAGTAGCGCATCCGCGCCGTTTCCCCTGCCAGGACCTCTTTCATCTCGTTCCATGTGGCCCCGGACGGATCAGCAGCAGCGATTTCCACCGCGGCACTGAGAGTTGCCAAGGGACTGCGAAGTTCATGCCCTGCATCAGAGATGAATCGTCGCTGTTCCCGGTCTGAAGCCTGGAGCCTGTCCAGCATCATGTTCATTGTCAGCGCCAAGGCCTGGATCTCATCGGAAGTTGGAGGCACCTCAACACGCTCGCCGAGCCTTAGGGAGTCAATTCCTGCGACTTGGCCACGGATCCGCTCCACTTGGCGCAGCGACCTCCCCACGAGTACCCAGACCCCGACGCCGACCCCTGCAACCAACAGCGGTGCTGCTCCTAGAATGAACCAAGCCACGGTGGCAAGTGTCTCGGACTGGACCTGCACCGATGCGGCAACAGCAACCGTGAAGACCTTGTCGTCCTCCTCAACGCCCGTAACAACAACGAAGAGTTCATCGTCCAACAGGCTATCCACTCCGGAAACACGCTCAAAAAGCGTTTGCTTGGCTTCCGGGCGGAGCGTGGTCAATGGCGTCGCTGCAGTGGCGCTTGCGGACGAGGCAAGAACTGATCCATCGGGATTCAGGATCTGAATGTAGTAGCCCGGCCGGCCCGCGGACGTAACGTACGCGACCGCCTCATTGAGGTCCTGTTCAACGATATGGGCAATCACGTCCTCGGCCTGCAGCTGCGTCAGGGTCTCCGTTGACGAAATCAAAGATTTCTGGAGAAGCAGCAGCAGGATCAGTCCGCCCAGCAGCAGCGCCCCGGCCACAACGGCAACTGCTGTGGCCGTGGCCCGCTTGCGCACACCCCACCGCGTGCGCACCTTGCCCATGTGCTCGGTCACGTTACCGGCGTCCATGCTCCAAGAATGCGTCCTGAGCACGTCAGAAACAAACCCCCCGCCATATTGCTCAGGTCAGTCACATGAACGTGGCGGACCATCCCACGGCGCGAGGAACCAAAAGAACCCCGCTATGCGCTGGTTGCGGCATGCTGTGATCTGGCTGAGATTTGCGCCAGGCATTGTTGTCGATGGGGTAGCCGTGGGATGAAACTGGGGGTATAAGTTTGAACGGAATGGGGGAGACAGAAGAGGAGATTGTGATGGGCAAAAAAACTCTTTGGGTCATCGGCATTGCTGCTGCGGCAGCTGCTATCGGCGGAGCGTCTGCGGCGGCTGCTATCGGCGGAGCGTCCGCCGCAGCAGCTGCTATCGGCGGAGCGTCTGCAGCGGTGGCTGCAAGCACCGTCGGCGAAGATCAGCCTTTGACCGGAACCACCTTGCAGCAGGCCAGTGATGCCGCCATCGCCCACACCGGGCCTGGAACCGTGACAAGTGCTGAAACGGACGATGATGCTTCGTATGAGGTGAACGTCCAGTTGGAAAACGGCAGCCGGGTTGAAGTGGAACTGAACAGCTCGTTCCAGGTGGTCAGTACGGAGAGCGGGGATCAGGACAACGACTAGTGGCACCGGGCCGCCGTTGAGCGACGCCGATCGGGACAAGGCAGGGCAAGCCGCTCTTGCAGTGTGGTGAGTGAGGGCAGGGTCGGCGAAGCGATCAGCCGGCCCCACCCCGAGATCACGGTAGTTCGTACCGCGGGCCCGGGCTGTTCCAAAACCTTCAAAATCGCGGCGGAGAGTGCTGCACTATCCGGGCGGACTACGATGCTCCTTCAGCCGCCGTAATCCTCGCGGAAGGTGTTGGACGGCCGCTGATGCCGACGTCGGCCGACAGTATCAGCCCGTCGAAGGTTCCCGGAGAGTCCAGGTCGATGGCTGCGGTTGTAACCACCAGCGTGGTCATGGCTTCGCCGGCAAAGCAGATGCTGGTCGGTTGTTGCGCCGGTACGTGGAGGATACGCTCAATGCTGCCGTCCGGGCGGTAACGGTGGATCCGGCCCCCGCCCCAGATTGCAACCCACAGGTGGTCTGCACTGTCTGTGATCATGCCGTCCGGGCTCCCGCCGGAGACGGTGGCGAAAGCCTGCCCGTCCCCGAGCGCCCCCGTTTCGGTGTCCACCTGGTAAGCCGTAATGGTGCCTGCCGCGCTGTCGGCCAGATACATGAGGGACCCGTCGGCTGTGAACGCGGGGCCGTTGGGAATCGTCAGGCCTGTGAGGACGGTCCTGATGCTTCCGCCAGAGTCGACCCTGTGCAGGGAGCCCGCCCCCGGGGCGGCATCCAAGGCCATGGTTCCGGCCCAGAATCGGCCCGCGGGGTCGCAGACAGCATCGTTCATCCGTACGGCAGGCGCAGCTGTGAACGGGTCTGCTGCAGAGAACGCGCTGTTCCGTTGCGGTCCGGCCAGCCAGGTGACCAGTCCGCCGTCGAGCACGGCGATACCGTCACCGGCAGCCGCCAGCAGGGCTGTCTCCGATCCGGAAATCGGTGCGATAGCGCCGAGCGGAACAGAAAGTTCCTGCAGAATTACGGTCTGTTCCGGGGACTCCAGATCCACGTGCCAGAGCTGCCCACGAAGGATGTCGACTGCAAGGACGCGGCCGTCGGGCAGCAGCCGGGGTCCCTCGCCGAGTTCCAGCGGCGTTTCGTTGCATACCTTCCAGTCAGGATGGTAATTCGCAGGTTCGTGAGTTGAAGCCTGAGTTTTTGCCAGAGTCATAGGTTTCTGCTTTTCATCGGATTGCTGTGCCGTTTCCGGCATCCAGCAGGGGTAGTTCTGACAATGTGGGCAGGCCTTCCCAATCGCCCTTGCTGGCGACGGCGAACGCGCCGAGGGTGTTTGCCAGGAACAGCCGCTCCTCCGCCGGGCGCGAGGTCAGCAAACCGGAGATGTAGCCGGCGGTGAAGGCATCACCGGCCCCGATGCTGTCGACGGCGGTGACCTCGCGTGCAGGGGAGTGCACGGTGCCATTCTCGTCGTACAGTCGGGCACCGTCCGCGCCCAGTTTCACCACGAGTTCACGTACTCCGCCGGTGATGAGCGCCTTGGCTGTATCTGAGGAATCATCGCCAGCGTCATCCGAAAGTAGCGTCAGCTCGTCAGGGGAGCCAATAACAATGTCAACGAACGGGAGAAGCCTGCGCAATGTGTCGCCCGCAAGCTTCCTGTTCCAGAGCTTGCCGCGATAGTTCACGTCGAAAACTACGGTTGCCCCTGCTGCATGGGCGGCGGATGCCGCCTGAAGGACTGTCTCCGCCGCACTCAGACTCAAGGCGGACGTGATTCCTGTCAAGTGAAGAATGCGCGGGCCCTTGGACAGCGCGGGAGAAAGGTCATCGATGCCAATCATTGAAGCGGCCGAGTTTTGACGGAAGTAGCCCACCCTGGTGAGATCCGGCAGCCGCTGCTCAAAGATCAGAATTCCGGTTTGGCGCCGAGGGTCCGTGGTGACGTGGTCCTGTCCCACTGACTCTGCCCGCAGGGTCCGGCGGATCAGCTCCCCGCCAGCATCTTCCCCGATCCGCCCCGCCCACTGGACGTTGTGCCCCAGGCGGGCCAACGCAATGGCCACATTGGATTCCGCACCGGCTATCGTGGCGGTGATGTTCGGGTTCAGGGCCAGCGGGCGGTCTGCCCTGAGAGCAATCATGGTCTCGCCGAAAGTCAAGACGTCCATTGGCGTCCGCCTTCCGCGTGGCGGCTTTGGGCGGAGGCGGCCTGCGTGAGGCCGATGAATTTCCGGGCGCGGTTACCGAGTTCAGAAAGGCTCCCGCCTCGGGGTGCATCGTGTGTTAACGGGCTGCCTGCTCCGACGGCGAGGGCGCCAGCCTGAAGGTATTCAGTCACAGATTCGGCGTCAACGCCTCCAACCGGAATGAATTCGATGTCTGGGAAGGGGTCCCGCAGTGCTCTCAGGTAGGAGGGGCCCCCAACACTTGCCGGGAACAGTTTCACTGCCGTTGCCCCTGCACGTGCTGCGGTGTACACCTCGGCAGGTGAGAGCGCGCCAACGAGAATGGGAAGTCCAAGTTTGAATGCGGCGTCTGTGCTGGGCGCAAGGCAGGGGGTGACGATGAACTGCGCGCCCGCGTCCCGGGCTTCATGCACCTGCCCGGGTGTAAGGACTGTGCCGGCACCCAAGAGGACCTGCCCGGCAGCGGTTTCATGGATCCGTCTGATGAGCTTGAGGGCATCCGTCGTGGTGAGGGATACCTCCAGGATTGTTATCCCCGCATCGATCAGCGTCATGGCAGTGTTGAAGCAGGCTTCCGCGTTGTTTCCGCGAATGATGGCGAGCAGCTTCTTATCCCGCAGGCTCGTCAGCAGTTTGGAGCTTGTGTCGTCCACGGGTTAGTCCTCTGCATGGTCAGGTGAAGGCGGGAGGGTTGGCGGGCGGAACATGAGGCAATGTTGATGACCCTGGTTCTCCCCGGTTTTTGAAGCTACGGGGGCGGGTGTGGGATCACTGGGGCGGAATCCGAGGCCCCTGATTGTTTCGGTCAGGTCCCATTTCTGGGCGGCCGCGGCCGACACTCCAACGTAGGTTCCGTACCTCATCGGAGCCGTCAACGAGGCGCGGAGCAGCTGAGCGTAGTCCCCGGGACCCAGCCATTGGGAGGCGTAGCCAGTAGTCTCCGGAGCGTAGCCGGTCAGGCCCAACCGCAGGCTCACCACAGAGACGGGCGTCCGTTCGGTCAGGATTTCCAGCAGGTTCTCAGAGAACACTTTGGCGGCGCCGTATTCACAGCAGGGCCGGGGAGGCCAGTCTTGGCGGATGGGGTACTGCGCCTCACGGTGGTACAGACCCATGGTGTGGATGGAACTGGCGAACACGATCCTCTTGACGCCGGAGCCCGCCGCCGCGGCTGCCAGCCCTGCCGTGAGCATGGCTCCGCCCTCGACGGCGGTCCGCGCCTCGATCTCCGGATAAGCGTTTCCCGCCAGGTGGACCACGGCGTCGACGGACTCGATCGCCGCGTCCCAAGCGTCGCGTTCTGTGAGGTCCAAGGCCATCCGTTCGGTCCCGTCCTCAACGTCCTGCGAATCGCCTATGGCCCAGTCCCGATCAATGAGCCTGAGCCTGTAGCGTCCCGCGAGGGCCTGGGACGTCAGTTGCCCGACGTGCCCGGCCGCCCCCGTAACCACTACGAGAGGACGTCTTGTTCCTTCGTCTGCCCCTGAGACCATAAATTGCCCTTTCACCAGTTGGTGAATGATCCGTCGAGTCTACGCAGTTGCGGCATGGGAGGTGGCTGGATCTGATGGGCCCGCGCAGCATCAAGATCCACTTCCAATCCGAGGCCGGGTGCCTCGGGACGGCGCATCCATTCCCCGTCCATGGTTGCCTGAACCGGGAATACGTCGTTGGCCTCGGTGCCCGGAAGCTGGTATTGCTCCTGGATGCCGAAGGTGGGCAGGGTCATGTTCAGATGCAATGATGCCGCCGTCGCGATTGGCCCCAACGGGTTGTGGGTGGCTGTACGGATGTGGTGGGACTCGCACCAGCCGGCGATCTTCTTCGCCTCGGTGAAGCCTCCCACGATGCAAATGTCGAAGCGGGCGTAATCAATGAGGTCGTGCTCAATAAGCGGCCGGATTTCCCACTTGGACGCCGCCTGCTCGCCTGCGGCCACCGGAACGGAAGTGCGTTGTCGCAAGGTGCGGTAGATGTCGGGATTCTCCCAGCGCAGCGGATCCTCGATGAAGTACATGTTGGCCCCTTCCAGTTCCCGGCACAGTGTCGTGGCTTCGGGGAGTTCCAAGCGGGTGTGCACGTCCAGGATCAGCTCAAACTCGCTTCCGAGTTCGTCCCGTACAGCTGCCACTTCGGCAAGGGCGTGGCGGGTAGCTGCGCGGGGTTCCAGCAAATCACCTTCAGACGGTACCGAGAGCCGCCCGACCGTCCAGCCTTGCTCGAAGGCCTTCCGCGCATTGTCGATAAGTTCAGCATGGTCCGCGCCCCAGATATGCCGGTAGCACTTCACCCGGTCCCGGACTGCTCCCCCCAATAACTCATAAACCGGAATCTCCAGTGCCTTGCCCTTCAGATCCCACAGGGCAATGTCCACAGCCGAGATGGCAGAGGCGAGAACGCGGTCCGCGGGGTAGAAGCCGGACCGCGACATGACCTGCCACAGGTGTTCTGTGCGGAAGGGGTCGTTGCCGATGAGAAGCGGCTTGAAGTGCTCCAGGGCTCCCCGAACGGCCAGCTGGCGTGAGCGAAGCCCGACTTCTCCGACGCCGAAGATTCCTTCGTCGGTGTGCACTACAACCATCATCAAGGCACCGCCGTCGTCGATGGTTAGGACTTCCAAGTCCGTTATTTTCACAGGGTCAGGCCTTTCATACAGGAGAAATCTTCTATTTCATGCCTGAAGTGGCGAACCCATTGACATAGGACCGCTGGACGAAAAAGAACATGATGAGAACGGGGAGGACGTAGAGCACGGCGCCGGCTGCCAGCAGGTTGTTGACCGGGAACCCTTGGGAGTTGACATAGCCGGTCGTGATGGCCACCGCCAGCGTGGTGTTGTCCTGGTTGAGCAGGAGCTGGGGGGCGATGAAGTCGCCCCATACGCCGTTGAAGGAAAGAACAAAAGCGGTGATGACGACGGGTTTGGAGAGCGGGAGGAAGATTTGCACAAAGATGCGCAGCCGTCCGCAGCCGTCGAGGATGGCGGCCTCCTCAAGTTCGCGGGGAAGCTGGGCGAAGAACTGGCGGTAGAGGAAGATGAGGTAAGGAGCGCCAGCCATACCCCACAAGACCCACGGCCAGTAGGTGCCGACCAGCCCGACCTTCGCGAACAGCAGGTAGGTGGGTATGAGGGTGATGATGGGGGGTGTCATCATCATGGCGATCAGGATCCCGAAGAGGACCTTCTTTCCCTTGCCGTTGAGGCGGGCGAACCCATAGCCGACAAGCGCGGAGCTGACGGTGGTCAGGACGCCGGTCACCGTGGACAGGAAGAGGGAATTGGCGGCATAGGCCCAGAACGGCAGGACTAATGTGGCATCGATAAAGTTCTGCACCTGCGGCGAAGTGGGAATCCAGGTGATGGGATCGGAGGCCAACTGCTGGGGCGTCTTCAAAGCCGTCAGGAAGAGCCAAAGGACCGGAAGGAAGAGCATGGCGCAAACCACAACCAGGATCACGAAGGCGACCCGGTTCTTGCGTTCCCGGCTTTGCCGGATAGGTGGTTCCGGCGGCGCGGTCTGGGACTCCGTTTGGGGGCGGTGACCGATGAGCGTCATCCCTCTTTCCCTTCTTTGGAGGGATCGACGGCGTAGAACACAGTGCGTCCGCCGATCTTGAACGTAATGATGGTGACCACCAGGATGACCAGGAAGAAGAGCCAAAGCATCGCGGACGCATACCCGTACTTGGAGTACGCGAAGTACTGGGCGTAGACGTCCACCATGAAGATCCGGTTCGCTTCAGGTACGGCTGTGATGGCCGCCGGCCCGTTGGCCGGCGACAACAGGAGCGCCGGGACGAATGTCTGCAGGACGCCGATGGTGGTAGTGATCACCTGGAAAAGAAGCACCGGCGAGATGCTCGGAAGCGTGACGTGCCAGAATGCCATAAAGGCGTTTGCCCCATCCAGCCGCGCGGCCTCATGAAGCTCTGCGGGAACATCCTGCAGGGCGGCGAGGTTGATCAGCACGCCGGCGCCAATGCCCCAAAGCATGACCACCAACAGGACCACGAACACCGTGTTTCCGCTCATCCAGCTCACCGCATCCGCACCGAAGATCGCAAGAACGCCGTTGATGGCGCCGCTGTCACGGTCGAACAGCAGCTTCCAGGTCAGCGTCGCCGCGACGGGGGGCACGATGGCTGGCAGATAGACGAGCATCCGCAGGCCTGATCGCCAGCGGACCTTTTCGTTCAGGAGCAGCGCCAGTCCCAGTCCTCCGCAGATGGTGATGGGCACAATGGCGAGAGCGAGCACGCCGGTACGCTGCAGGCTGGCCCACATGCGCGGATCACTCAACGCATCTGTGTAGTTCTTCAGCCCAATCCAGTTCTGATTCGGTGCTATTCCATCCCAGTTGGTGAAGCTGATCCACAGTGCATAGCCCAGCGGAAACAGCGTCAGGAGCACTGTTCCGATCAGCCAGGGGGAGATAAAGGCGTAGAACGTGCCCGAACCCCTGAAGCCGGCGTTTCCCCGCCGGCTCTTTCGGCGAACAGCTCTAGCCAGAGAGAGAGTACTCACCTGCGTCATCCCTTCTTGCCGGCAAGTTCCATGCCCTGCTTGAGGAGATCGTTGACGGCAGTAGTCGCCTGGTCCGCGAACTGGCCAGCAGACAGCTCGCCTTTCACTGCGCGGGGGAAGAGTTCAGCGATGGCAGCGCTAACAGCTACCGCCTGGGCATAAGGGCTGAAGGGAAGAACCTCCAGGTACTGCTCTTCGTTGCGCTGCACTTTCAGTGCATCAGTCTGGTAAGGCTGGGACTGCGGCAGTTCGGAAGCCAAAGCCGTGACGGCCGGCAGCCCCACGCCAGTCTGGGCCCTCACCTTGGCGTTGGGCCCGGTGCAGCAATACCACTCAAGGAACGCGTAGGCCTCGTCCTTCATGGCAGTCTTGGAGGAGATCCAGTAGCCTGTGGCCGACGTGGTGGGGCTGACGCGCTTTGAGCCCATCATCGGGGCAGGCGCGAGACGGGCGAACTCGGCGGTTTTGGGATTCGTTGCCACCATGCCGCCAAACCAGTAGCCGGCCAACGCCATTGCAGTCCTCCTGGCATCAAACGGCGGCCAGTCCCAGCCGTCCGGATTCGGATCCAGGAGCGTGTAGCCCACCTGCTTTTTGGCCACATCGATGTGCCACTGCAGTGCCTGCATGACCTCAGGGCTTGTGAAGTCCGCCTTGGTCAGATCGTCGTTGAATACACGCCCGTTGGTGGTTGCCACCATGGAAGAGATTGCCTCGATGGTTGGGGCCGTGGCGAACAGCCCATACTGTTCCACCTTGCCTCCGCCACGCTTTGTCATGGGCTCGGCGTATTCGAGCAGCTGGTCATACGTGAGCGGCTTGTCCATGGTGGGAAGCGGAATGCCGGCCGCACCAAAGGCTTCGGTGTTGTACCAGAACATGGAATCCTGGGACCAGTCCTTGACGAAGCCGTAGCGCGGTCCGCTGCCCTGCTTGTTTCCGTCCCAGCGCCAGACGTCGTTGATCTTGGCCAGGTCGGATTCCTTAAGTGTGCTCGACTTTGCCAGATACGGGTCCAGGTCCAAGGCAAGGCCGCGGCTTGCAAGGTTGGCAGTGCTGATGGCCCCCAGGCTCCTGGCCAGGTCCGGCGGGGTTCCCGCGGCCATCATAGCGTTTAGCCGGGTTGGGTCGTCCTTGATCAGGGTGATGGGAACATCGGGATGGTCCTTAACCCACGCATCGATGACCTCCTGGGTGATCTCACCGGGGTTGCCCATAATCGTCAGTCCTCCGGGCTTTTTGGCGGCACCTCCGCCCGCCGCACTCGCCGAGCATCCGGTCAGCGCGCCCCCTGTGGCTGCAAAGCCGGCGAACAGAGCAGCGCCGCCCAATAGACTGCGGCGTGAAACGTGCTTTTGTACATTCATTTGACGTACCTTCATCGCTACGGGCCTGAGAGGCCGAGGTGTGTAATGGAGTGGACCGATCCCCGACTCAGTGTGAGGGCCCTCACGTCGATGTGTCAAGACTCTTTACACAAAGTCTTTCTTTCTTACGGAGGGTCGTACATAATGAGGGAGTGAATTCAGCCCGAAGCGGAGGCTCCCTCCGCAACCTCCGACTATCCAACTCCCTGCATGTCCTGGACCTGGTGGTCAGCCAAGGTCCCATGCACCGTGCCGAGATGGCAAGGCGTTTGGGTATTTCGCGCACCACCATCACCACTATTACGCGCGAGTTGATGGAGCGCGGCGTGCTTGTGGAGCTGTCGGAGCGGGTTGAGAGTGGGGACGAAGTGGACGGCAGGGCGGGTGACCAGCTCGCGTTCAGCCCGGATGCGGGTTGGATTGCAGGCATGAGCCAGGTGCTCGACAGAATCTGCGTCCGGATCACGGACTTGATGGGCAATGAAGTGGCATCGGCCGAGGCGGTCATCGGTGCCAAGGATGAGTGGCAGCTCCGGGCTGAGGCGGCCGTCTACCTCCTGGACCGCGCGCTGAAGAAGGGAGGCGGAGACCGTGATGACCTTCTCGGCGTCGGGATCGGGCTTCCCGGGCAGATTAACCCGGTGGATGGCATCGTGCACGGGGCTTTGGCCGACCAGCCGTGGCACGGCATCAATGCGCGCCAGGAAATGAACCGCCGCCTCGGCGTTCCTGTTTTCATCGACAACAATGTCCGCCTTGAAGCGATAGCGGAAGCAAAATGGGGAGCCGGGCAGGGGATCCGGGATCTTATGTACGTGAGCATGTCCAGCGGAATAGCAGCCGGCTTCCTCTTCGGCGGGGAGCTTTACCGGGGATCCGGCGGAGGTGCCGGAGAGCTGGGCCATACCTCCATAGACATTAACGGTCCGGCTTGCAGGTGTGGAAATCACGGATGCCTCGTTCTCTTCGCAGGGACTCCAGCCATACTGAACCGCCTGGCCGCTACTTTGGGTCCGGATGCGACGATGGATGATGTGCTTGCCGCGAACGCCGCGGGAGACAGGTCCGTCCAGAATGTTCTGTCCGAAGCAGGATCCGTGGTGGGGCGCCTGCTGGCCAGCATGTGCAACTTGCTCAACCCGCAGCGGATCGTGGTGGGCGGCCAAACGTCGCTGGCCGGAGCCGTTGTGCTGGACCCGCTGCGGGAGAGCATCGCACGTTACGCTCTCACCCCATCGGCCGCCTTGGAAGTGGTGGTCTCGGACCTTGGTGGGGGTCCGGAAGCCGGTGCAGCAGGAGGCGCAGCTATGGCGCTGTCCATGCTGACCACTTCACCTGAAATGTTCAGCCGGCTCGTTGACCGCCCGGCAGCCGCCTCCTTCCGTGCGTGATGTTTTGCTGCGCTAGGATAACGATATCTTCGCCGTGGAGATTGACGAGGGCCAAAAGAAGAAGATAGAGGACCGCTACGAGGGCAGCTGTGCGTGGGGGTGGACGATGACTGAGATTTTAGAACCTTTGTTCCGTGACCCCATCCAGGATGGAGCCGCCGATCCCACGGTGATCTGGAACCGCGCGGCGGGGGAGTGGTGCACAAGGCCTGGAGACCGGCTGGGGCCGGAACCTCGGGCCAGCGCCGCGCGACAAGCCATGGATATTTGCCCCGTACCGCTTCCTCCTAACGACAGAAAGAGTGATCCAGTCCAATGAGTTCCAGCCGTCAGTATGCGGGGTACCTCTACGTCCATTTCAAACGCGAATCAGAGGACGGTGAGCAGATCCATTTCGCCCTGAGCGACGGGAACAACCCGCTGCACTTCGAAGACCTCAACGGCGGCAAACCGGTCCTGTACTCGGCTTTGGGTGAGGGCGGCGTCCGTGACCCGCACATTGTTCGTTCCCCTGACGGCGAGCGGTTTTACATGGTGGCTACCGACCTGTGCCTCTACGACAGCCTTGATTGGGATCGGCACCAGCGCCGGGGCAGCCGCTCCATCATGGTTTGGGAGTCGACGGATCTGGTGGACTGGGGAGAGGGCCGCCTCGTTGAGGTCGCACCACCTGAAGCAGGTAACACCTGGGCGCCGGAATCGGTCTGGGATCCCGAGCAGGACGCCTTCGTCGTGTACTGGTCCTCGACCCTCTACGAGAACGCCGAACGTGAAGGTCAGAGCTACAACCGGATCATGTACGCCACCACACGTGACTTCCGTGAGTTCTCTGAGGCTGGCGTATGGATCGATAGGGGATGGTCCACGATCGACACCACAGTGATCAAGCACGAGGGCCTCTACTACCGCTTCCTCAAGGACGAACGCAGCCGCACCAGTGGACTGCCGCTGGGCAAGTCGATCTTCTCGGAAACGTCCCCGTCCCTGACCGCTGCCGACTGGAAGCCGCTGGCGGCGGGTATCGGCCTTGGCCCGATCAGCCAGGGCGAGGGCCCCTTGGTCTACAAGTCGAACACAGAGGACAAGTGGTTCCTCTGGATCGACGAGTTCACGCTGGAACGCCGTTACGTTCCTTTCGAAACGACCAATCTGGCCGGCGGGCAATGGACTCCCTCCGAAGACTTTCGGCTGCCGCCGAACCCATGCCACGGCGTCGTGGTTCCGGTGACGTCCGAGGAATACGAACGGCTGAGCGCCGCCTGGGGGAGTGCATACCGTGTCTGACTCCATTAGTCCCTTCCAAATCGACGGAGACGCCGTCGAGTGGCGGGGTGGCGGGGAGGTGCTGCGCTTCGAGCCCTGGGGTGCAGATAGCGTTCGCGTTCGGGTGAGTCGAACCAGGCCGCTGCGTGATGAAGTGTAGGCGCTTCTGCAGCCTGGTCCGACCGACGCGCAAGTGGAATTCAGCGGCAACCGTGCCGTGATCCGCAACGGTTCGATCGCGGTTGTTCTGGAGGCGAGGACAGAGCCTGTGCGGAAGACGGGCTACCCGACGCGTCACTGCGCGCTGTCGTTCCTCGACGACGCCGGCCAGATTCTGTTCGAGGAGGTCGACCAGGGCGGCGCGCTGCAGCGGATTGCCCGTGACCATTATCCCAACGGTGGCGGCGATGTCCACTTGACGGCATCCTTTACTCCGCAGCCAGGCAACCTCTCGCTGGTGTGGGTCCTCGTCCCGGCGCCCATCGGAACGATTCCCGAGTTCGCTCGCGATGGGGCTCTCCAGGAGCTGGTCGGCAGTACTGCGTTCGATTCGATAGTGTTTATCGCATGATTCCCATCGTCTGGCTGGTCGGTACGTCTGGGGTCGGCAAGTCAACAGTAGGCTGGCAGCTTCAGCAAGCGCTTGAGCGTCGGAACGTGCCTGCCGCGTTCGTGGATGCCGATCAAATGAGGAACGCGGCAGGCGTCCAGGCGACTGAGGACGAATTCATCGCCGACGGACTCGCGGTGCTCGGACCGATCTTCCAACGTGCTGGAGCGACGATCCTCATCGTGGCGGGCATGGTGGACGATGCGGCTCACCTCGCTCGCTTGTTGCCTGTCGGCGGACGCCCGCCTGTTCTCGTCGTTCATCTGCACGCCTCCGACGAGACGGTGGTGGACCGGGTGGAGCAGCGTAGATGGAACGTGGAACTCGCCGCCGATTCGGTCAAATATGCCCACAGCTTCGACGCGACCTGGGTGGATGTTGCGGTCGATACGACCTGTCAATCGCCGTCCCAGGTCGCCGGGACCTTGCTCGAGGGCTCCGAGCGTCTGGCCCGCTCGGAGCGCCTCGACAAGCCGCTGGCCGTTCCACCCGTAATCGATGCGGAGTCCACGGTGACTCTCATAACAGGCGCTGGCGGTGTCGGGCTGTCGACAACGGGGTTCCTGGCCTTCCTGCAGCGCATGTGGTCAGGCGAACGTACCGGGTACGTCGACAGCTACCAGGTCGGCATCCTGGGGGCGGACCCCCGCGCGCCGGAGGCCGCGTCACTGCGCGCGGCCAACTCGGCCGCCCTCGCGGCAGTGATGGCCCGTCGCGGGATTCGGCACGTGTTAATAACCGCGGATCCGCTGACGGCGCGAGCGCTCACCGCTATTGCAAAGCCTGCACACCTGTTCTGGCTTGATGCCTCCGACGACGTGATTGAATCACGTCATCGCGCCCGGGCGGCGGGTGGCGGGCCACCTCTTGCCGCCGATCACCGCCTGGGACTCGATGAGCTGGGCATCCGCGCGGCGGTGGCCGCCTCGATCGCGGAGGCTCGAGCTGTAGGACTCCGGCCCAACGGTGCCACGATTATCAATACGGACGAGCTTTCGGCGGAAGACGTAGCAAGGCAGATCAATCAATGCGGCGGAGTCGGTGTAGATCGGTGATCGATCCTTCGCGAGCATTGCTGCTCAACGGCTCGTCCGGGGTCGGAAAGTCAACTGCGCTTCAGGCACTTGGTGCCGTACTGGGGGAGCGAAGTGTCTCCCACGCTTTCGTCGATCTCGACGAGCTGGCGCTCTTCTGGCCGCGCCCGACTGACGATCCCTGGGGCGGCCGTACGGCTCGCGCGAACCTCGCCGCGGTGAGCAAAATATACTGGGCGGCCGGTGTTCAATGCATTGCCGTTGCGCACGTGTTCACCGATCGGGAGCATCTGGACGGATGTCGCGTCGCTCTCTCGCACGGTGTGCGTGTCATGGACGCTGAAAGGGCACCGCTTGTCCGCTTGCGTACGTCCCGGGCAGTGGTGGAGGAACGGCTGCGTCGACGGCACGCGGTCGACGCGCCATGGGAGCTTGAGGGCTTTCTTGCCGGCTACGAGAGTCTCACGCGTGCACTCGATGACGCGGCACTGGACGACGTCGTCATTGACGTCGACGACCTGACACCCCCGGACGTCGCGGAACGCATCCTGGATGTCGCCGGTTGGTGACAGTGTGGCGCACAGTCGCATGCCATAACCAGGAAAACCCATTACTTTACATAATGTAGATTATCGGCGTTTAAAGGTCGAGAAGTAGAAGCAGCTGCGAGAACTCCTATTCCATGACTAATTCGCCAGGGAATCATTTTCCTTCTTCATGAAGTAGTCCACCTTTGAGTAGCCTCCGTCAACCACGACGGACGAGCCGGTGATAAAGGATGCCTCTGGACTTAGGAGAAAAGCGACAACACTGGCAACATCATCCGGGCTACCGTTGCGCCCAAGTGGGGTGAGGATTGCCGCCGCGTAAGACTCTGGAAGGATACCGGAGTCTACCCATCCAGGAGCTACTGCGTTGACACGTATGCCGCGGGGCCCAAGGACATTGGCAAGGCTTTGAGTGACAGAGAGAAGGGCTGCTTTGCTGGCTGAATAGGCGATACTGCGAAAGGATCCGATAAACGCGTCGATGCTGGCGATATTGACGATGCTCCCCCCGGCTGTCATATGGAGGCCTATTTCTCGGGCAAGGATGAGCGGAGCGGTGACGTTCACCTCAAAAGTTTCGTCCCATGCCTCGAAGTCAAGTTCCTCAATCGATTCCTTCACCAGGATGCCCGCGTTGTTGACCAGCGCATTAAAGGAAAATTCATCACGAATCCGCCGAGCGAACAGTAGGGACGCGGATCTGTCGGTCAGATCCACCTGACGCACTTCAACACCATGAGTGCGGCTGAGTTCCCTGGCCTCGTCAAGACCTGTGTAAAAAGTTGCCACAACGTTCCAGCCCGCTCCCGACAGATGTTCCGCAATGGATCTGCCGATCCCTCGCGCTCCACCTGTAACCAGCACACAACGGTCGCCGTTCACGCTCATTCCTCCCGCCTATCGATCTGGTTGAAAACCTCGTCCGTTCCTACTGTGAGGCCTGGTGTCATGGATCGCCAGAGTGCCATCAGCCCAGCTCGCCCCACCAGAACGAGAACTAACCCTCTTCGTCAGCGCAACGGACAACTCCCGGCCCATGAATACCACGCATGCCAGTTTGGAAGGGGCTGATGATTGGGGCAAACATCCTTCAGTACACCCTGTTTTCACACAATCCGGGACTTTTGTCCCTTATGGACTCCACCCCGTTCTGGAAACATCGTTGCGGGGCTGCCTGCCGTTTCACTGGACACGGACCGACCGGTTGGTTCGAAGAGATCAGTAATCATTTCTCGCCGAACGTTGGCCAGGCATGTGCCCACCAAGATTCAAAGGCAGAGTTGCCTGGAAGGAGCAAGTTCATGGCAGGATCATTCGAGGTATTCATGGATGCCGAATCGCAGGTGCGGTTCAGGCTGGTTGCCCCCAACGGAGTTGTGCTCGCCGTCTCCGAGAAGTTCGCTGACAAACGTCACGCTGCCGCGGCAATCAAAGATGTACGTGAATGCGCCGGAACCGGCCTGATCCAGGATCTCTGCCCAAAGTCCACCCCGGAACCATCTCAGAAACAGCGCCCCTCAGCGCGACGTCCGGTGGTTCGACGCTCCTACAGCTTCCGCTCGGCCCGCACAGTCTAAGCCCGTCTGACATCGGCCAAGGCGCAACTCCGCTCCCCATCCCACAGCACTCCCCCGACATTTCACGTCACCGAAATGTGATCTAACTTACTTGACGGACGGGTTTGTTAGCGTTCACACTTATCGCCAGAGCGAACCTGCTTCAGTTTGCAGCAACGGTGGTGTTGGGGTCTCCCGCCTGCATGTAACTAACGCTTCCGGGAGGATGTTGTGTTTAAGAAATCTCTAGTAGCCGTTTTGGCCGCGTCAGCTATTGCCCTTACTGCCTGCGGAGGTGGCGGCCAGGCCGCTTCGAGCACCGGAGGCGCTGAGAAGAAGATCGTGATGGGCTTCGCCCAGGTCGGCGCGGAAAGCGGCTGGCGCAGCGCCAACACCAAGTCCGTTCAGGAATCCGCCAAGGAAGCCGGCATCGACCTGAAGTTCTCCGACGCCCAGCAGAAGCAGGAAAACCAGATCAAGGCGATCCGCTCCTACATCCAGCAGAAGGTCGACGTTATCGCCTTCTCCCCCGTGGTTGAATCCGGCTGGGACACCGTCCTGAAGGAAGCCAAGGACGCGAAGATCCCCGTGATCCTCACGGACCGCGCCGTGGACTCGGCCGACAAGTCCCTGTACAAGACCTTCCTGGGCTCGGACTTCGTCCTCGAAGGCAAGAAGGCCGGCGAGTGGCTCGTTGCTGAGTCCAAGGCTGCCACAGACACCGTGAACATCGTCGAAATCCAGGGCACCACCGGTTCCGCGCCGGCAAACGACCGGAAGGAAGGCTTCGAAGAGGCCATCAAGGCGGACCCGAAGCTGAAGATCATCGCCTCCCAGAGCGGTGACTTCACCCGCAGCGGCGGCAAGCAGGTCATGGAGGCGTTCCTGAAGAACAACCCCGACATCGACGTCGTCTTCGCCCACAACGACGACGAAGGCCTCGGCGCCATCGAAGCCATCGAAGCCGCCGGCAAGGTCCCGGGCAAGGACATCAAGATCATCACCATCGACGCCGTCAAGGACGGCATGACCGCCCTGAGCCAGGGCAAGATCAACTACATCGTCGAGTGCAGCCCCCTGCTGGGCACCCAGCTCATGGACCTCGCCAAGAAGGTCCTCGCCGGCGAAACAGTCCCGGAGCGCGTCGTCACCGAAGAAACCACCTTCACCCAGGAACAGGCCATCAAGGCCCTGCCTACCCGTCAGTACTGAGCCCCCGCTCACCTGATCGTCCGTGCGGCGGCAGTACATGACACTGCCGCCGCGCCGATCAACAGCACGCATTCCACCGCACGGACTTCACCACACCCCTGGCAAGCCGGACAACAACAGGCCAATCACGGCTGCCGTCCCCCTGCAACGAAATTACCCACAAGAATGCCCCGTTCAATCAGGGGCACGGAAAGTAGGCGCAACGATGCGACCCTTACGTTTGCTCACCAGAACGGCAGCCGCGGGGGCCATAGCCTCGGCGCTTGTCCTGACCCCGCTGGTCCCGGCGCTGGCCGAGACCACTCCGGACCCCAGGCTCGTCCTGCAGTACAACCTGGATGAAAGCACCGGGAGCGTGGCTGTGGACAGCTCCGGAAAGGGGCGGAACGGCGCGGTCGTCAATGGCGGCACGTGGAAGGGAAGCGAAGGACTGAAGCTGGATGGCGTCAACGACTATGTCCGCCTTCCTGACAACATCATGCAGGGACTGTCCGCCATTACCGTCAGCACCGAGGTTCTGATGGCACCAACCCAAGCAACTCCGTACTTCATCTACGGCCTCGGCAATACGACGTCGAACGCCGGCAACGGCTACCTGTTCACCACTGGTGACAGCTACCGCACCTCTATCGCCTCGGGCAACTGGTCCACGGAGCAGACACTTTCCCAAAACCAGCCCTTGGCGCGCGGCGTCTGGAAGACAATCACCTACACGCTGGCCAATGGAACAGCCACACTGTTCCTCGACGGCGTACAGGTGGGACAGAAAACCGGCATCACCATCACGCCAGGCAGCATCGGCAACGGATTGACGACGGCGAACTACCTCGGCCGTTCGGTATACACAGCCGACAAATTCCTGTCCGGGTCAGTCCGGAATTTCCGGATCTACAATGCCGCTCTCACTCCAAGCGAGGTCGCAGCAGCGATCGCACCAAGCGACGCACTCCGGGTTGAACGGGATGTCACAGCCTTGACTCTCGGGGACCTCTCGGCCGTGACAGGCAACCTGTCCCTGCCGGCCAACGGCGTCAATGGTTCCACCCTGACGTGGTCATCAAGCGACCCTGCAATCATTTCCAACACGGGAGCGGTGACGCGGCCCAACGCGGCGCAGGGTCCGGCAACTGTGACCCTGACGGCAACGATCACCCGCGGCGACGCCTCCGGAACCAAGACATTCACAGCTACCGTGGTCCCCGCTGAGTCAGATGAAGAAAAGCTGGCAGCCGCCATCACTGCGTTGTCCCTTCCCGCCCTCGACGACGTCCGCGGCAATGTCACTCTCCCGGCAACCAGCGGACAGGCAACGGTAACGTGGCAGTCGGCAAGTTCGATCATTGACACCACAGGTATCGTTAACCGCCCGCTAGTGGATACCGACGTCGTCCTGACAGCCAACCTCAAGGTCGGAACAGCGACGGGGTCGAAAGAATTTACAGCGCATGTAAAGGCCAAGCCAACTGTCGCACCCTATGCCGGATACGCGTTTGCCTACTTCACGGGGAACAGCCTGGCTGGAGAGAACATTTTCATGGCCGCCAGCCGCGGCAACGACGCCCTCCACTGGGATGAGACCAATGGCGGCAAGCCGATCCTCACCTCCACCATGGGCACCAAAGGCCTTCGCGATCCCTTTGTGATCCGCTCCCCCGAAGGCGACAAGTTCTACATGATCGCCACAGACCTTTCCATTGGCAGCGGAACCTCCTGGGACTCCTCCCAGCGCCAAGGCAGCCGATACCTTGAGGTCTGGGAATCATACGACCTCAAAAACTGGTCCGAACAAAGGCATGTGAAGGTTTCCCCGGACACGGCCGGCAATACCTGGGCTCCGGAGGCCTACTACGACGCCGGTATCGGCGCCTACGTTGTGTTCTGGGCGTCGAAGATCTATGCAGAATCCGACCCGGGACATACCGCCGGCGTTGTCAACAAGATGATGTATTCGACAACCCGCGACTTCCGCACCTTCTCTGAAGCCAAGGTCTGGAACGACCCGGGCACCTCAGTGATTGATTCAACGGTCATCAGGGACAAGGACACGTTCTACCGCTTCACCAAGGATGAAGGGGGTGTTTCGGGCTGCGTCGACATCATGCAGGAAAAGTCCAACAACCTGCTCGCCGTCGACCTTCCTACCACCAACCCCAGGAACTGGGCGCTGCAGAGCTCCTGCATCGGCAAGAACGCTGGAACGGCAGCGGTCGAAGGCCCCACCGTCTTCAAGTCCAACACAGAGGAGAAGTTCTACCTCTTCCTTGACGAGTTCGGAGGACGCGGCTACATCCCGCTCGAAAGCACCAGCCTGGAAACCCCCAGCTGGAAGCTGTCCACAAACTATGACCTGCCGGCCAGCCCCCGCCACGGAACCGTTCTGCCGGTAACCCAAACTGAGCTGGATGCCCTTCGCCAGACACCAAAACCTGTTCCCGCCAATGAAAAAGGAGAGATCCTCCGCTACTCCTTTGACCAGACGTCAGGAACGGACGTCACAGACTCCTCGGGCAATGGCCTCAACGGCAAGATCGTCGCCGGCGGCAGCTGGCAGCCCGACGGCACGCTCAAGCTCGACGGCGCCGGCGGTTATGTCGACGTCCCCGACAACATCCTCTCCGGTATCCAGGACGTGACGGTCGAAGCAGACGTCCTGGTGAACGCCTCCCAGAGCGGGTCCTACTTCATCTACGGATTCGGCAACACCGACGCCGCCGGGGTGGGTAACGGGTATCTGTTCGCCACGGGCAATTCGGTGTACAAGACCGGTATCGCCTCCGGAAACTGGACTACGGAACAGCTTGCCAACAGCACAGCAGCCCTCCCCCGTGATTCATGGAAGCACCTGGTCTACACACTTAAGGGCACTGTCGCCACCGTGTACCTTGACGGTAAGAAGGTTGGCGAGAACCTGAACGCCACACTGAACCCCGCGGACATCGGACTGGGCAGCACCACGTCGAACTACCTCGGTAAGTCCGTCTACACAGCAGACAAAACCCTCAACGGCTCCCTCCGCGAATTCGCCATCTACAACCGGGCGCTGTCAGCGGAGGAAGTAATGAACATCTCGGGCGACAAAACCGGTCTGGGAGACGTTTCGCTTACTGACGCCGGCCTTCTGAAGGTGGCGCCCATCGTCGACAGCACAAACAGGAAGGTTACCTATCCCGTCAAACCGGGAACGGATCTGAGCAAGCTCTCGCCCACCTTCAGCCTCTTTCCCGGGGCTGTCTCAAGCCCGGCTTCCGGAGTGGCTGCGGACCTCGGCAAGCCGGTCACCTACACGGTGACAGGGCCTGATGGTTCGACGGCGGACTGGACCTTCTCAGCGCTGGAAATGAAGAGCCCGGTCTTGCCCGGCTACACAGCTGATCCGAACATCGTGGTCTACGGAGATACGTACTACATTTACCCCACGACCGATGGAATTGCCTCCTGGGGCAGCACGAAGTTCTCCGTCTTCTCATCCAAGAACCTCGTGGACTGGACGGACGAAGGCGTGGTGCTGGATCTCGCCAACGTCAGCTGGACGCATGCAAATGCCTGGGCGCCGGCAGCTGCAACGAAGAACGGCAAGTACTACCTGTACTTCAGCGCCGGTCAGAACATAGGCGTCGCCGTCGCTGATTCTCCAACGGGCCCCTTTGTTGACTCCGGCGCGCCCCTGGTAAACAAGGCGGCCTTCGGCGGCGCCCAACAGATCGACCCTGCTGTATTCACCGATGACGACGGCGTGTCCTACCTGTTCTGGGGCAACGGTACTGCGCGTTATGTTCCGCTCAGCCCGGACATGGTTTCCTATGACCCCGCGAACATCAAGACCATCGGCGGCCTGACCCAGTTCAGGGAAGGCGCCTTTGTGCACAAGCGCAACGGCACCTACTACCTGACCTATTCGATCGACGACACCCGGAGTGAGAACTACCGGGTCGGATACGCCACCGCCAGCAGCATCACCGGTCCCTGGACGTCCAAGGGCGTCATCCTCGAGAAGAAACCTGAACTCGGCATCCTTGGAACCGGCCACAACTCGGTCGTCCAGGTGCCGGGCATGGACGAGTGGTACATCGTGTATCACCGCTTCGCCATCCCAGGCGGCGACGGTATGCACCGGGAAACCACCATTGACCGGCTGACCTTCGCCGCAGACGGATCGATTAATCCGGTTGTTCCCACGCTCGAGAGTGTGGAGCCAAGATTCGCCGACACGTCTGCCCCGACCGTTACGGCCGCCACTGAGCCGGCAGCGCCGAACGGTGCTGACGGCTGGTATTCGGGTCCTGTCACGGTGAATGTCACCGCCAGTGATAACTCTGCGACGGCTCCCAGCGTTGAAGTATCGGTCGACGACGGTGCCTGGGTTCCGTACACCCACTCCTTTGAGGTGGCATCCGACGGCGCCCACACTGTCAAGGCAAGGGCGACAGATGCAGCCGGGAACGTGTCCGTGGAAGCATCCATCGCGCTGAAGATCGACAGGACAGCACCGCAAACGGCTGCCACCCTCGACGACGATCGGACGCTCACCCTCACCGCCGAAGATTCCTACTCGGGCGTTGCTGCCCTTGACTACCGTGTGGGCGCCGCCGAGTGGGTACCCTACTCCGGTCCCCTTCCCGCAGGACGGACAGCGGCAACTGTTGAGTTCAGGGCAATCGATAAAGCAGGCAACTCCACCCAGGGAATCGTGGACGTCCCGGCGCCGGCTTCGCAGTCGATCTCCTTTGGATCGATTGCAACCAAGACGCTCGGGGACGCTGACTTCGCAGTCAGTGCAACGTCCACTTCCGGTCTCCCTGTGACGCTCTCTGCTACAGGTTCCTGCACCTTGCAAAGCAACTCGGTTCACTTGACGGGAGCCGGAACCTGCACCATCACTGCCAAGCAGGAAGGGAACCAACGGTTCCTCGCGGCCCCCGAAGTCGTTCGTTCCTTTACGGTCAACGCCCCCGTGCTGGACACTTTTGACCGGGCAAATGGAGCTGTGGGCCGTTCCTGGAGCGGTGAGGATGGACGCCAGTCCTACGTCATCAAGGACAAAGCCCTCAGTCCGCTCCTTGGTGGCGCCCTGCTCTACGCCGACACGTTCGGTGCAGACCAGACGGCGTCCCTGACGCTGAAGTCGATCGCACCGAAGTCGGTTCAGGGTGTGCTGCTCAAGGCCCAGTCCGGGAAGCCGTTCCTCTCGGGCGCAGTCTCAGTGGTGTATGACGCACCCACAAAATCGGTGCGCGTGTCCGCCCTGGGTGCAGAGAAGCCGTGGTACTCCTACGCCGGCGTTCTGGCCCCGTTCGCTGCAGGTGACGTCCTCACCGCCAGCTACGTGGACGGCACTGTCACCATCTACAAGAATGGAGATGTTGTTGCTGCTGTTCAGCTTCGGGCAGCCGACGTGCAGTTCTTTGCCGGTAAGTCGGGCAAGGCCGGCATCCTGACCTCGCAGGCGTCCGGCAGCATCCTGGACGATTTCCGGGCAGCGACCATCACGCACTAGAGATTAACACGCGCCAAGTGAGAGGCGGCCATTCATCTTTCCGGATGAATGGCCGCCTCTCGCATTGTTTTATCCACCGTCTCTCACTAACAATGAACCCATGACGGTCTACCTGAGGTCCCTGGAAACTGCAGTCCCGCCGACCATCCTTATCCAGTCCGAAGCACGGGAGGTTTTTGCAGCCCAGCCCGGGCTCACGAGGCTCGGCTCGAGGCTGGTCAATACCTGTTTCGACTCGGCGGCCATAGACACCCGTTACACAGCCGTTGACGAACTGACGATGGAAATCCGCTCCGACAACCCACAGTTCTTCGATCCACGCACCGGTCTCCTGCTCAGGCCCAGCACCAAGGTCCGGAATGACATCTTCGGGCGGGAAGCTACCAAATTGTTTATCGAGGCCGCAGATGCTGCCGTGGCTGCCTGTGCCGGGATCGGACCGGAGGACATCACCCACCTCGTGACGGTTTCCTGTACGGGATTCTTCAATCCTGGCCCGGACTATAAGATCGTCCGTGCCCTCGGCCTGAATCCCTCGGTCCAGCGGTACCACCTCGGTTTTATGGGATGCTATGCAGCATTTCCAGCACTCCGGGCAGCAAAGTCCTTCTGTGAAGCGGATCCGGAGGCCGTGGTACTGGTGGTCTGCGCCGAGCTGTGCTCGCTTCATGTCCGGACGTCCAATGACCCGGACACGATCATGGGGTCAGCGCTGTTCGCCGACGGCGCGGCGGGCGCGGTTGTCACGGCACGGGACATCCCAGACGCCGAACCATTGCTCCAACTGGATCACTTTGAGACCGTTCTAACGCCCGTCGGCGAGGAATCCATGGCCTGGAACATCGGCGATGAGGGTTTCGAGATGGTCCTGGGAAACTACGTCCCCCACATCATCGACGATCACATTATCGGCGCCCTGGAGCCGCTGCTGTCCCGGGAGAAATCCCTTCGCGACAAGCCCTACACGGACATCAGGCACTGGGGAATCCACCCTGGCGGACGCAGCATTCTGGACAAGGTGCAGAGCCGATTGCAGCTCAGCGATGAGCAACTGATTCCTGCCCGCGAGACGTTGCGAAACTACGGAAACATGAGCAGCGCCACCGTGTTGTTCGTCCTCAAGTACATTCTGGAGCTTCCGGCCGAACCGGGCGACGAAAGGATTTGCTCCATGGCATTCGGCCCCGGCCTAACGGTGGAGAGTGCTCTCTTCACCAAGATTTCGTCGCAATGCGCTGATGCTCCAGCCGGGGTTGCTGCAGGAGCCGAAACGGCGTCGGCTGAAATGGCTATGGATACGCCGTTGGGTGCACTGGCCCAAACCTTTCCTGCCTGAGCCGGACATGGCCTTTCTGCGGGAGCGGGCGGCTGACGCCGTCGAGGAAATGGATGCAAGCGATTGCGATCCGGTCCGCCTGGAAAACACCTACGCACAATTCGCCCTGGTTAACAGACTGGTTTCGGGCTGGCGCAGGATTTACCGGACAGAGGTGCTGCCCCGGTTATCGGCAACGGCCCCCACCACCCTTCTTGACATTGGGTGTGGAGGGGGCGATATCCCGGTGTTGCTCGCGGAGTGGGCTGCCCGGGACGGCAAACAGTTGCTGGTTACGGGGATCGATCCCGATGAGCGCGCCTACCGGTTCGCTGCCGAACGGCCCGCAACAGCTGGCGTTACCTTCCGGCAGGCGTTGTCCGCCGAGCTTGTGTCCGAAGGGCTTACGTTCGACATCGTGATTTCCAACCACGTCCTTCATCATGTGCCCTCGGCCGAACTCCAACAGTTCCTGGCGGAGTCAGCGTCGTTGTCCGGCGGAACTGTCATCCACAACGACCTTCGCCGGAGTGTGGCGGCGCATGCCATCTTCTCCGTGGCGGCATTGCCTTTGAGGCATTCGTTCATCCGGCAGGATGGGCTCACGTCCATCCGGCGCAGCTACACACCCCACGAGCTCAACGCCCTCACTCCCCCGGATTGGATGGCCGAACGGCGTTTTCCCTTTAGAGCGGTCCTGCATTACAGGAAGCCTGAATTACCCGAGGCACTGAACGTTGATTGACGTTTTGATCGTCGGCGGTGGCCCTGTGGGCCTGTATCTTGCATCCCTGTTGGTAAGTCACGGTTTGGCGGTGCGGGTGCTGGAGCAACGATTGTCCAGATCGCCATTTTCGCGTGCCATCGGGATCCACCCGCCCGCTCTGGAAGCCCTCGACAGGATCGGCGTCGCGTCCAGACTGGTGGCCACGGGAGTCCAAATCCATCACGGCGTCGCGATCGGAAACGCCAGGCCGGTGGCCGGGATGTCCTTTGACGGGCTCTCGGGCCGCTTCCCGTTTGTCCTTTCCCTGCCCCAGGAACAGACGGAAGCGATACTGGAGGACCGTCTCCGGGAACTGGATCCGGCAGCGCTGCAGCGCGGCTGCACTGTCACGGGAATGCACGACGACGGACGGACCGTCACGCTGAACGTTGCCTCCGCTTCCGACTCATCCAGGCACACCTCGCTGCTGGCCATCGCTGCCGACGGCGTCCGGTCCAGTATGCGGGAATTCCTGGGCATTCCAACCCGGCTGAAGATCTATCCGGACGCCTACTTGATGGGGGACTTCCTGGACTCCACTGACTTCGGATCAGATGCCGTGCTGTTCCTTGCAGCGAAGGGGATCGTCGAATCGTTCCCGCTGCCCGGCTCCCTCCGCCGTTGGGTAGTCAGGATGCCTGGCCTGCCGCCACAAGCAGAGCCTGCAATGTTAGCTGATCTGGTGTACGAAAGAACGGGAATACCCATAGATCCCGAAACCAACAGCATGCTCAGCCCATTCGGCGTTCGGTCACGACGAGCCGTGCGGCTGATCCATGGCAGAACAGCCTTGATCGGAGATGCCGCCCATGAGGTCAGTCCCATCGGGGGTCAGGGCATGAACCTGGGATGGCTTGATGCTGCAGCGCTCGCGCCCATCATTGTGGCGGCAATAAAAGGGCAACCCGTGGCAGGTGAGCTGCGTGCTTACGAAAGCTCACGCTTGCGCGCGTCGGCTAAGGCAATGCGTCAGGCCGAGATCAATATGGCTCTGGGCCGCCCGGTGTCCCCGCTCCTGCTGGCCGTGCGCAACCGGGTGCTGGGCGATGTCGCAGGAATTCCAGCAGTCAACGCTTGGGTGGCGCGGCGCTTTACCATGCACTGAATAGCCGGCCTGCGCATGGGGTTCAGCTGCCGGTGAAGTAGCAGTCGTAGCTGTCCTGACTGAGGATCCGGCCGCCACTTACCTCGAAAACCGAGGTGGTCCTCGCCCTGATGATTTCGCCGGAGTCCCAGTACGGAAGGTCCATTCGGAGGGTCGCTGACCAGTCCGCTTCGATGACCACGCGGCCGCCTTCGCAGGTAGTTCGGTTCACCTCGAAGCGCTGGCCCGTTACCACTTCCCCGCTGTTCTCTGCTCCTGACAGGACGTCCTCCAGGGTCTTGGTCGAACCCTTTGGCGCCAGCACGTGCGGCGCTTCGACGAGGACAAACCCGTCAGCAAGGAAAGGCCTGATGTCGTCTGCGCCGCCTCCTCCTTCAAGCGTCCGGATAAAGCCGAGCACGCACGTCAAGGGGTCTAAAACCAAGGGGTCCTTATCTGTCATGAAACGACCCTAGCGGAATCGCGCATCACCCAGCCATCTTCCCTATCCGGCTGAACCGGCAGCACTGCAGGCAGTGACGGGGCGTCGTCCAACGGCCTAGACTTCAGGGATGAGTGGCGCACCGCTGACCTCACGACGGCGGTTCAAGTCCGCCCCTGCTTCAACCGTCGCCTTGACGATGCTCGTGACCCTGGCGTCCTGCAGCCCTGGTCCCGGGCCTGAAGGCGGTCCAAATTCCGTCTCTGAGTCTTCCTCCGGATCTGCATCGTCCGCTGCAATCAGCGGGCTGCCGGCCATAAGCGCACAAATCAACCAGTTCAGGGACAACTACTCCAAGCAAATCATCGAAATACAGCTCACCAACAACACCCCTGAACCCGTGACTGTACTGGACGCCTCCCTTCACAGTGGTCTTTTCAGCGCTGCCATCACCTGGAATCCCGACGCCGGCGGCATCGAACTTCCGCCACGGCAGACCAAAAGCCTTCCCGCGCAGCTTCCTGAGGCGACCTGCACACGCGGCGGTGAACTGACGGGAGACCCGACAAACGTTCCAAGTGACAAACCAACGCTTCGGATCACCACGCGGCCGGCGGTGCCCGGGCAAGCGACACTTGAACCTGTGGATCCCCATGGAGTCCTGACCCGGAACAATATGGAAAAATGCGTCAGCAAGGCGGCGGAGGCCATTGCAGAGTTCCGGCCTGTACCGGAACTGGACGCTGCTGACAAAGGCGGCACCGCCGTCGTCCGTATCCGCATACTCCCCAAGCCCTCGCCCCAAGCCGACAGCGGGAGCACACAGCGCGCTGGTGAGCCGCCCAGCCATCAGAGGATCCTGACCATCGAGAAGATCGACGGGACACCGCTCATCGCCGAAGAACCTTCCCAGCCCTGGCCGCGAGATGTGGAGGTGCGGGAGGGGGGACCGTCCTCCGAGCTCCGGCTGGTTATCCGTCCAGCCCGGTGCGATCCGCATGCGGTGGCAGAAGACAAAGTGGGCACGTTGTTCCCGCTGCGGATCACAGTGGCTGGGCAGCAGGGAGTCTTTAAAGTTGACGCTGGTGCCGAGCTTCGGGGACGCATTCACGATTTCGTCACCTCTACCTGCGGACCGCAGCAGGGCTAAGCCGCATTAGGCTCTTGGTATGGCCCAGGTTTCAGTTCCCACACCGTCCAGTCCCGCCGAGATACGGGAGACCGTTCAAACCATCCTGGCATCAGAGGGACTTCCGCCGATCGTCCAAGTGGGGCATCCTGCACTGCGCCAGTCCGCCGCCCGCTACGACGGACAGCTCACAGATGAGGAACTGGCCGCCCTGATAGACCTCATGCGCCGGGTCATGCATAACGCTCCCGGAGTCGGTCTGGCTGCCCCGCAGCTCGGGATCCCGCTTCAGATTGCCGTGGCGGAAGACTCGTTCGACGTCGAGCCTGAGATTGCCGGCCTTCGCGGGAGAGTACCCCTGGACTTTCTTGTACTGCTCAATCCCTCATACATAGCCATAGGCGCAGGACGGGCAGCCTTTTACGAAGGTTGCCTTTCCCTCAACGGCCTGCAGGCGGTGGTGTCCCGGCCGGACCGCGTTCAGCTGACGTACACCACGCCGCAGGGCGCTGCAATGCAAGCAGAGTACGCCGGGTGGCAGGCCCGGATCGTTCAGCACGAAACCGACCATCTGCATGGCACCTTGTATGTAGACAAGGCCGAGCTCCGCTCCCTCACCACAAACGAGGAATACGGGCTTCGCTGGATGGCGCCTGACATCAGCCGGGCCCGGCAGGAACTCGGGTTCCTGCCCGACTGATCAAGCCTTCACGGGGAGGTATTTCGCCCACCAGCGGAGGATGTGTTCGAAGCGCTGCTTGCGGTGGTGGGGCGTTCCGGACCGCGAAAGTTCATGGTTCTCCCCCGGGAAGACCAGGAACGCTGCCTCCACTCCCTGCTGCTTGAGTGCCGTGAAGTACCGCTGCCCCTGTTCCACCGGACACCGCAGGTCCTCCTCGCTGTGGATCACGAGCGTGGGGGTACGCACCGCAGAAATGGTGGCCATGGGGCTCTGGGCGGCTATTTCCTCCGGCGTTGGTCCCGTGTACTCGCCACCAAAGAACCACCCAATGTCAGAAGAGCCCACGAAACTGACCGGATCAAGGAAGCCCCGTTCCACAATGGCCGCTTTGAAACGGTGATCCTGGCTGATGGTCCATGCGGTCAGGTAGCCGCCGTAGGAGCCGCCCATGATGCCCAGCGCGGAGGAATCCAGTTCCTGGAACTTCTCTAATGCGCCGTCGAGGAACGCCAGAACGTCCTGCATATCCACGGTACCCATTTTTCCCTTAATGGAACGACCGTGGGCCTGGCCATAGCCCGCCGAGCCTCTCGGATTGCACATCAGGACGGCGTATCCTGCATCGGCATACACCTGGGCCTCGTCGAAAATTCCAACCGTGTACTGGGCGAACGGCCCGCCGTGGATGTTGAGCAGCACCGGGTGGGGCCCCTTGCCCGGAGGCATAACAAGCCAGCCGTGTACCGGATGACCGTCCGGGGAAGTGAAGGTGAGTTCCCGGGGTTCGATAATGCCGGCTTCGGTCCGCAGCCGCGCTGAGAAATCGGTGAGCAACCGCAGTTGGCCAGCCTCAAGGATGGCCACGTCGCCGGCAGTGGCTGAATCCGCAAAGGTGACGAAGATCGAGCCTCCTCCCGACCCCGCGCCCACAACCACCCGGTCCCCGTGGACCACGAGCGCGTGGTTGCCGGTGGCACCGAATTCCAGCAGTTCCACAGTGCCCTGGGCATTGTTCAGGACGAGCACCGAATCGTCCCCCTGGGGTTCGAGCAGCCCGGCGCCTGTATCCAGATCCATGTTCTCGACGTCGCTCATGCATGTAGGGTCACCACCGCCCGAAGGAATAACGTACATGGCGGTATTCCGGGCCACGAAGTCCAGGCCGGATGTGCCCAGATCCTGGGCCAGGTAGAAGAGCCACTTGCCGTCCCGGCTCTGCCTGACGCTGTGGATTGCCTGCCGCGGGCCGTCAAGCGGTAGCGCAGGAACGGGTTCCTGCCCACCCGCCACGGGCAAGGAATAGATACCGGTGGCCAGATCGCCGTCGCTTCCCTCGTGGAGTGCCGCCACAAAGTAGATGGTGCTTCCGTCGCTGCTGAACGTCGGGCTTTCGTGGTCAACAGGCGCCGAAGTCAGCTGCCGGGCGGGAGGCACTGCCTCGTCCTTCGGCAGGTCTGGTTGATCCTTCGAAGCATGCTGATCCGCCGGATCCGCGGCCACTTTCCTCTGTTGGGCGGCACGGCCGGCGCGCACCACTTTGGGTTCGTCGTCAAGATCCGGGACGTGAACCAGGAACAACTGAAGCGGCTTATCGGCGGTGTAGCCCACGCCGTTCATCCGGTACTTGTAATCTGTGATGAGGCGGGCGTCCTCTGCGGCAGGTGAGACGCCGTCGACTGTTCCGTAGCGGCCTTCCTCCGGGGTCCTGGCACCGAATACTATCCGGTGCGAGTCCGGCGCCCACGCAAAGCAGGAGACGCCAAGCTTCGCGTTGGTGATCACCTGCGGCTCTCCTCCGGCCGCATCCACCACATGCAGTTGGGGCTTCCCCTCAGGTGACGTACGGAGAAACGCCAGCACCCGCCCGTCCGGAGAATACGCCGGGGCCGTGTCGCGGAACCCGCGTGTGAGTCTCCGGGGCAGTCTCTCGGGATTCCGGGAGATGCTCCAAAGCTGGCCCACGTAGGTGTCAGCGTCGAGGTCCGGACGGACAACGGAGACGACGGCCCTCGTGCCGTCGGGATGGACGGTGGGGGCAGATACGGAATTCAGCAGCGGCAGGTGTTCTGGTTTCACTCTTGCGAGCCTAGTAGTTCGGTCGAAGGGTGGGAAACACCTTAGTGATGAACGGGCCACTTAAGATGGGGCTATGCCTTCTGACGCCGTCCACTCGCTGCTGTGCCCCGTCTGCAGGCAGGCACTGGGTTACGGAACCGAAGAACGGTCAACGCTGAGGTGCCCCGCCGGTCACAGTTTTGATGCCGCCCGGCAGGGATACTTCAACTTCCTGGTGGGCAAGGGAACTGCCTTCGAGGCGGACTCCGCCGATATGGTGGCCGCTCGCAGCGATTTCCTGTCTCACGGGCACTATGACAGGCTGGCGCTCGCTATCGCGGACACCGCCGCGCCGGCCCTCGCTGCGGCCAACCCTGCTGTACTCGACGCCGGCACCGGAACCGGACACTACCTGCGGGCGATTCTTGACAGGTTCCCCGCAAAAGCCATCGGCCTGGACATCTCCAAGTTCGCCTTGCGGCGCGCTGCCAGATTGAATCCGGGCGCCATCAACATTGTCTGCGATGTGTGGCAACCGCTTCCGCTGGCGGATCGGTCAGTCGATGTCGTCACGGTCGTCTTCGCTCCACGCAACCCCGCGGAGTTCGCCCGGGTCCTGCGCCCGGGCGGGAGACTCATAGTGGTAACGCCCAGACCGGGTCACCTGGCCGAAGTGGCGGGAACAACCGGAATGCTGGGACTCGAGCCCGCCAAGGAGGAACGGCTGGCAACCTCCCTGGACAGCGCGTTCAGCGAACTGTCCACGCGGGAGTTAGACCTCGACTTGAGCTTGCCAGCGGCGGACGTCGTAAATCTGGCGCTGATGGGGCCGGCCGGGCACCATCTGGACCGAGCGGCGCTTCCTGACCTGCTGGCCTCCCTGCCGCCCCAAACGAGCGTTTCTGCCCGTTTCCGGATCACCGCTTTTGAACCCCGGCCTTAACTCCTCAACTCCTGAATCCCGAGTGTCCAAGATAACGACTTGGCCACGTTCTATACCTGTTTCCCGGACTCTCCCCTCCCCCTCAGGCTTCCGACTACGATGGAATCACAGTTACTGAGGGTCTGCTCCCGCAGGTCCCGGCGACGAAGGGGGAGCTACATGTTTGATTGGCTTGGCGAGAACTGGTGGGCTTTGTGGCTGACCGTTTTCCTGGCGTTTGCCGTGGTGGAAATGCTCACCTTGGACCTTTTCTTCATTATGCTCGGCGGTGGCGCCCTTGCTGCCCTGGTGGCAGATTTTGCCGGCGCCGACCTCTGGCTGCAGATCATCGTATTCTGCGTCGTGTCACTCCTCATGGTTGGCCTCGTCCGGCCGGTGGCGCTCAAACACCTCCATAAGGGTCCAGCCGAACAGCGGACAAACGTGGACCGCCTTATCGGGGAATCAGCGCTGGTCATGGAATCGGTTAGTTCCGACGGCGGTCTGGTCAAGATCGGGGGCGACGTGTGGAGTGCCCGCTCCAAAGACGGAGTTCTTGAGGCGGGCCAGCGCGTGGTGGTGTCCGCCATCGAAGGAGCCACTGCCGTCGTCGTTCCTCAGCCGGAACCCGTACAGTAATCGCCACCGGCATCGCTGCCGGAGCAAAACAGTGTGAACGGCCCCTGCATCCGCCGGGAGACCGCGCTTGCGTATTCAGCTTTGAATACAACAATTGGGGAATGAAGGAGATGTATGGATATCGCAGTCACGATCGTGCTGCTGGTTCTGATCGTTTTCGTAATTATCGTGCTTGTACGTTCGGTGCGGATTGTGCCGCAGGCGCGGGCAGGAGTGGTGGAACGACTCGGAAAGTACCAGCGCACCCTTAACCCCGGACTTACTATCCTGATCCCCTTCGTCGACAGGCTGCTCCCGCTGCTGGACCTCCGGGAACAAGTGGTTTCCTTCCCTCCGCAGCCGGTGATTACCGAAGACAACCTGGTGGTCTCGATCGACACGGTCGTGTATTTCCAGGTGACCGACCCACGGGCTGCAACCTATGAGATCGCCAACTACATCCAGGCAGTCGAACAGCTGACCACCACCACGCTGCGTAACGTCGTCGGTGGCCTGAACCTCGAAGAGGCCCTGACCTCCCGCGACCAGATCAATGGTCAGTTGCGGGGCGTGCTGGACGAGGCCACCGGCCGCTGGGGCATCCGCGTTTCACGCGTGGAACTGAAGGCTATTGATCCGCCCCACTCCATCCAGGATTCGATGGAAAAGCAGATGCGTGCCGAACGGGACCGGCGTGCGGCCATCCTCACCGCCGAGGGCACCAAGCAGTCGGCCATTCTCACCGCCGAGGGCCAGCGGCAGGCAGCCATCCTCAAGGCCGAGGGCGACGCAAAGGCCGCCATCCTGCGCGCCGACGGTGAAGCCCAGGCGATCCAGAAGGTGTTCGACGCAATCCATAAGGGCAACCCTGATCAGAAGCTGCTGGCCTACCAGTACCTGCAGACGCTGCCCAAGTTGGCGGAAGGATCCTCGAACAAACTGTGGATCATTCCCAGCGAAGTGGGCGAGGCACTCAAGGGCATCGGCAACGCCCTGGGTGGGACAAACATGGACTCCGAAGGCCTCTTCGGCGCCGGCGCCCCTGCAAGACCGGCCACAGAAAAACAGGCGGTGGAGCGTCCTTAGGGGCTTTAAGAAGAGGAGTTGCCCGGAAGCGGGCAACTCCTCCTTTGCTTAATTCCTGCTTCGCTCTTTTTGCTTGGCTGTAGAAGAAACCGTATAATAGGATATTTGTCCGACCGGTTCAATAAGGCTGGAACAAGAATGCTGCGGAAAGCGTTGGAGTTAACGATGCAACGTAGTGCAAACCGTAGTCCGGGGGCTGTCACTTACCTCCGGCTAGCGCAGAGCCAGGCTCTGCGAACCGACCAAAGGGAGAAATCATGAGCGATCGCAGCCTGCGGGGCATGCGCCTCGGCGCACAAAGCATGGAGACGGAATCCGGCGTCGAACCGGCTCCCCGCCAGCGGGTTGAGTACCGTTGCGAGGACGGCGAGCAGGTCTTCGTCACGTTCTCCTCGGAAGCTGAAATCCCTCCGGTATGGGTGTCGAAAACGGGCAAGGAAGCTCTCCTGGTGGATGGCGAACGCCCCATTAACAGCAATGAAAAAGCTGTCCGGACCCACTGGGACATGCTTTTGGAGCGCCGGTCCCTTCCCGAGCTGGAACAGATCCTCGAGGACCGACTCACGATTCTGCGCGAACGCCGTGGAGAACGGCGCTCGGCCTAAGGGCTGAACCGAACAGGGCACAAAGAACCGAGAACAAAAAGAGAGCCGGGCTCCCTCATCGTTAGTCGACGGGGGAGCCCGGCTTTTTGTGTCTCAATCTTTTTGTGTCTCAATCCTGCCAGGTCCAGCTCGGCGGCCGAGCTTAGTTAGGAGGCGGAGCCTTTCCCGGAGGTGAGTTTCTGCCAGCGCGCGGCGAGGCCCCAACGCGTGACGTTGATCATCGCTTCAACCACAATGTTCCCGCTCATCTTCGAGTCCCCGAGTTCGCGCTCCACGAAGGTGATGGGTCGCTCAACAATTGTGAGTCCCAGCTTCGCAACGCGCCAGGCAAGGTCCACCTGGAAGCCGTAGCCAACCGAGGCCACTTCATCGAGGTTAAGCTTTTCAAGGGTGGTGCGGCGGAAGGCGCGGTAGCCGCCGGTGACGTCCTTGATCTTCAGGCCCAGCATAAGCCGCGCATAGGTGCTCCCGACGCGCGAAATGGCCTGCCGGTACAGCGGCCAGTTGACGACGCTGCCGCCAGGAACCCACCGGGATCCCATGGCCAAATCGGCACCCTGCTCCAACGCTTCCAGCAATTGCGGAAGCTGTTCCGGCTGGTGGGAGCCGTCGGCGTCCATTTCTACGAGGACGTCATAACCGGCGTCAAGTCCCCATTTGAAGCCGGCGATGTACGCCGCTCCGAGTCCTGCCTTGCCCTCGCGATGGAGGACGTGGATCTGGGAATCCTCTGCGGCCAGGCCATCCGCCAGCTGCCCGGTGCCGTCCGGGCTGTTGTCGTCAACAACCAGTACATCCGAGGCCGGGACTGCAGCCCTGAGGCGGCTGATTGTCTTTGGCAGGGATTCCAGCTCATTGTAGGTCGGGATGATCGTGAGGACACGCACAGCGAGGCCTTTCCTTGATGGGAGCGGTCAGAGCGCGCAAAGATCAGGCGAAAAGCCGAGCTGCAGGCGCAACTTTCTATTATAGGGCGTCCAGCGTAAGGGTACGTCCGGGCAACACAGGCCTAACCGCGGAGGCTGTCATGGGAATAGAGTTCATGGCCGGCGCGGACCGTCTGGAGACACACGGGACTGGCCCCGGTGTCCAGGGCAGGCAGGAGCGGTGTCCTGGCCCGGGGATCGGTGCTCCAGGACTGTACACGGCCGTCTGCTACCTGGACCATCAATTCCTCGACCTCCCATACTGCAAAGCTCGCGGGTGCCCCAGGTACCAGCTGGCCAGCCATCGGGTTGGAGTACTTCGCGGCCCGCCAGCCTGCCCGGGTGTGCCCCAGGAATGCTGCCCGTGCAGAGATTCTCTGTTCGGGGTTGCTGTGCTCGAGGCAGGCCCGCACGCTTTCCCAGGGGCGAAGCGGAGTGACCGGACTGTCACTTCCGAAGCAGACAGGCACTCCCGCCGCATACAGCGAAGCGAAAGGATTCATGGTCAGGCGGCGTGAACCGAGCCGCTCCTGGTACAGGCGCCCTTCGGCGCCCCACGCTGCATCGAAAGCCGGCTGGGCGCTGACTGTGATGGAGTGACGGGCAAGTCTCTCGATAGCCGACGCGTCAGCCATCTCCACATGTTCAAGCCGGTGTCCTGCCGCCCGGATGCGCTGATCGCCAACCTCCGCGGCAGCCTGGTCAAAGGCTTCCAGCACGGCGTCCAGCCCGGCGTCTCCGATTACGTGGAAGCCAGCCTGAATGCCCACCGTTGAACAGGCTGCAATGTGCGCGGCCGCCTGGTCCACGGAGAGGTACTTGGTGCCCCGCTCCCCCAGTGCATCGCTGTAGTCGGCGCGAAGAGCAGCCGTCCTGGACCCGATGGACCCGTCGATGTTCAGATCCCCGGCGAGTCCCCGGACGGTAACGCCAAGTCCATCAAGAATGGCCTTAACGTCCCTTTCGGATTCGGCGAGCTGGCCGCGGTAGGCGAGAATCTCGGGGAAGGCCTGTCCCGTTGCCTCGTTCCAGCCCACTGCGAGCTGCAGGTCCTTTACGGCGCCGATGTGCGGGGCGGACATTTCAGCGAGGGCCACATAGCCATTAGCTGCAGCCTCGGCAAGGGCCCTGCGCTGGAACTCCCGAATCTGTTCCTCCGGGAATTCGCGGGCTGCCAAACGGGCGGCCGTATGCTCCTCCCGTTTCACCTGGCTGTTGGCCCCTGCTTCCGGAGAGTGCGGGGATGACAATTTGGCCGCAGCGGCCAGGGATGAGGAGACCAGCGCAGAATGGGCGTCCACCCTCGCAAGGTAAACCGGTCTGCCCCCTGAGGCCCGCTCGAGCTCTTCCCTGCTGGGGAAGGTTCCGTCAGGCCAGGCGCTCTCATCCCAACCGTGCCCCATGACGGTCCCAGTGCCGCCCCAAGCCGCGACGGCGTCGAGCAGTTCTCCGGCCGAGCGGACCCCATCCAGCTGAAGAGAGTCCAGGGCGATTCCAGTCTCGGTCAGGTGGACATGTGAATCTACAAAGCCTGGTGCGACCAGCGCGCCCTTGAGATCGATGATTTCCATGGAATCGTCAGCTATGGAGGATGCTGCCTGTTCCGAGCCCACCCAGGCCACGGTTCCTTCGTCCACGAGCATTGCAGTCGCAAATGGATCGGCAGCGGTGTAGACAGAGCCGTTGCGGTACATCGTCACCCTCCGCTGGGCCTGCTTGCTTTTTGCCGGCTCCTGGGACGAGGAGCCAGGCGATGAGTCAGACATGGATGAACTACTCCTGAATCTGGTAGTGAAAACTGACGGCTAACGACCGGCAGAAACCGCGGACGAAGGAACGCTAAGTGTAGGCAAGGCGGATCAGGCCACAGTGGAATACGCGACGACGCCGCGGCGCACCAAAGTGATTGATTCGCTGCAGAGCCTGGCAATCCGGGGATCAAGGCCCGGGATCTTGGCCAGCTGGTCAAGGAGGTCAATGACCTGCTTGACCCAGCGCACGAAGTCACCGGCGGCCAGATCGGTTCCGCTGAGGACTTCCTGGAGATGGCGGCCCTTCGCCCATTTGAAGATAGGCCACATAAGCCCCAGCTCGGGTTCTCCTGTCAGCGGAAGCTTGTTTGCTTCCTCTGTGTCCTCCAGTGCGGACCATTCCTGAACCACAATATCCACTGAAGTTTCCAGTGAGACGCTTGGCATTCTGGGCCTGAGCCCACGGTCTTCGCGCTTTGCCTGGAACACGAGGATGCTGGCCAAAGCAGCGATCTCTGCTGCATCGAGGTCGTCGAATGCCCCCTGCCTAAGGGCTTGGGAGATCAGCAGATCCTTTTCCCCGTAGATGCGGCGCAACCGTTGGCCGTCTGGGCCGATCACTACTTTGCCGGATTCAGCCGTTTCAAGGTATCCGTAGCTGAACAGCACGTCGCACACCCGGTCAAAGGTCTTCGCAATGGTGTTGGTCCTGCCTTGGATCTGGCGTATCAGGCCGTCTGTCTCCTGGCGCAGCTTCCACCAGCGCTCAGACCAACGCGCATGGTCTTCCCGCTCGCTGCAGCCATGGCAGGGATGGGACCGCAAGGCACGACGCAGCTCGGCGATCTTCCGTTCCTGGTCCGGAAGCGCCGCGGCCCGCCCGAAGTCGTGGTGCCTGCTGCTATCAGGAGCAGGCGGACGATTTTCGCGGATCGCATTGCGGACGGAGGAAGCTAGCTCCCGGCGGGATTTGGGCACTTTGGCGTTGAAGGACTTGGGGATCCGGATGCGCGTGACGGGCGAAACCGGCCCCTCGAGGTCGTGAATTCCGATCCGCCGCAGCTGGTGGTCCATGGTCAGGACCGCCGGCCTCGGTTCCCGGGAGGTGTGGTCAGAGCTCAGCACGACGGCGAATCCCGGAGCCCTTCCTGTGGGTACGTCAATGACATCGCCGGGAAGAAGGCGGCTCAGCGAGTCTTCGGTGAGGGATTTGCGGGCTCGGGACTGGCCGCGGGCCGCCACGTTCTCGGCGTCGGACAATTCACGGCGCAAGCGGGCGTACTCGGTGAAATCTCCGAGGTGGCATGTCATGGATTTGCGGAATCCGGCCAGCGATTCCTCCCGGCTGCGCACCTGCTTGGCCAGTCCGACGACGGAACGGTCGGCTTGGAATTGGGCGAAGGAAGATTCGAGGATCTCACGCGCCCGGGGCCTGCCGAACTGCGCCAGAAGATTGATGCTCATGTTGTACGTGGGACGGAAGCTGGAGTTCAGCGGGTAGGTGCGCCGGGATGCGAGGCCCGCTACCGCCGCCGGGTCGGTCCCTGGTTGCCACAGCACTACGGCATGACCCTCGACGTCGATGCCGCGCCGCCCGGCACGACCCGTCAGCTGGGTGTATTCACCGGCGGTGATACCCACATGGGCTTCACCATTGAATTTCTCCAGCTTTTCCAGCACCACTGAACGTGCAGGCATGTTCACACCCAGGGCAAGGGTTTCCGTTGCGAAGACGGCTTTCACCAGGCCCTCTGCAAACAGTTTCTCCACCACTTCCTTGAAAGTGGGCAGCAGCCCGGCATGATGGGCAGCCAGTCCCCGGAGGAGGCCGTCACGCCAGCTCCAGAATCCCAGCACGTCCAGGTCCTCCGAAGGAATGTCCTGGCCCGCTTCGTCGACGCGCATGGCGATGATCCGCTGTTCCTTCTCAGTGGTCAGCCAGAGTCCGGCGGATACACACTGTGCGACGGCGGCGTCGCAGCCTGCCCTCGAGAAGATGAAAGTGATTGCGGGCAGCAAATCCTGCCGGTCCAGGCTGGCGATGACCTGGGGACGGCTGGCCTTGCGCACGGGGCTTCGCTGCTCGCCGGGGGCACTGCCGTTCTCCCGTCCTTGCTGCCCGTGCTGGCGACGCTGGCTGCGGCCGCCATGACCAAACCGGCCGCGGAAGTTCATCTGGCTCTCGGCCTTCGCCATGGACAGCAACTCAGGGTTCACTTCAAAGCCGCGTTGGCTTGCCGCTTCTGCCGAAAGCACCGGCTCCGCGGCGTCGGCATCCGAGGGCGCTATTTCGTCGAAGGGCGTTTCACCTGCGAAGAGGTCCACGATGTTCCGGCCAACCATAACGTGCTGCCACAGGGGAACGGGACGGTGCTCTGAAACGATGATGTCGGTTTGGCCCCGGACAGTGTCGAGCCACGCTCCGAACTCCTCAGCGTTGGAGACGGTGGCGCTGAGCGAGGCCACCTGGACCTCGCTGGGAAGGTGGATGATCACCTCTTCCCAGACGGCCCCACGGAAACGGTCAGCGAGATAATGGACCTCGTCCATCACCACGTAGCCAAGATCGTCAAGGGAATCGGAATCGGCGTAAAGCATGTTCCGCAACACCTCGGTGGTCATCACCACAACCGGCGCGTCACCGTTGATGCTCGTGTCCCCGGTCAGCAGACCGACATTGTGAAGCCCGTACTTGTCGGAGAGCTCGAAGTACTTCTGGTTGCTCAGTGCCTTGATTGGTGTGGTGTAGAACGCCTTCAGGCCGCGCTGCAGCGCGAGGTAGATGGCGAACTCCCCCACGATGGTTTTCCCGGCGCCTGTGGGTGCCGCAACAAGCACACCCCGGCCGGCCTGCAATGACTTGCAGGCAACACGTTGAAAGTCATCCAGCTCAAACTCCAGGGAACGGACAAAACCGCCCAAGTAAGTATTGGCTTCGGCGGTCCGTTCAACGCTGGCCCGGTAGAGCTCGGATGGCGACTGGGGCCCGGATATGGAGGACATGCATCAAGCCTAGTGGGCGGAGAGCTAGAGATTGCCCAGTTCAGTCCGCGGGGTTGCTATGTTGGCGGAGGCTTCGGTCTCGGCAGCGCGTTTTGCCGCCTTCTTGTCCCGACGGCGGTCGTTGAGGAGGCATAGACCGATAGCGGCGAAAAACAGCGCAAGCATAGGTCCGGCGAGGTAGAACATGCTCATGGCGTCAGCGCCAGGGGCTGCCATAGCCGCGAACAGGCACACCAAAAACACGGTGATCCGCCAGCTTTTGACCAGCTGCTGCCCCTTGATGATTCCCGCGAGGTTCAGTCCAAAAAGAACGACAGGCAGGAGGAAGGCAATGCCGAAGGCCAGCAGGAGCCGCAGGACGAACGCCAGATAAACCTGAGCACTGATGAAGTTGGAGCCCCCGCTGGGCGTGAAGTCCGTGAGTACACGGACAGCGTTGGGAAGCACCAGCCAGGCCAGCACTACCCCTCCTACGAAGAGCGGAACTGCCGCTGCCACAAAGGACAGCGCCAGGCGCCGCTCTTTCTTATGCAGGCCAGGAACGATGAAAGCCCACAACTGATAAAGCCATACAGGGCTGGCAACTATCAGGCCCAGGAAGACCGACACCTGGATCATCAGATCAAAGGAACTGGCCACGCCGTCAAAGTTGAGCGAGGCCTGGCGCCCCTCTTTTTCGTTGAGGTCAACGATGGGTTTGATCAGTGCGGCGAGCATCGGCTGATAAGCCAGAAAACCGATGATGGTTCCGAGGATGACGCCGATTGCGGACTTGAACAGCCTGTTCCGCAGTTCCTTGAGATGATCAAGCAGCGCCATCCTCCCCTCAGGGTTGGATCGGCGGCCCATGGTTACTGCCATCTGGACTTAGGCGCGGTTCGACGGCGGAACGTCGGTACCGTCCGCGGGGCGGTTGTCTGTGGGGTTGGTGCGGGGGTGGTTCACCACTTTGCCTTCGACGGGCTCAGAGCCGTCTTTCGCTTCCGGGGTTCCGTCCTTCTTCATTTCCCGGACTTCGGACTTGAAAATCCGCATCGACTGCCCAAGGCTTCTGGCCATGCCGGGCAGGCGTGGTGCAGCAAAAAGCACCAAAGCCAAAACAATAATGATGATGAGATGCCAGCCTTCAAGCCTCATGTTGGGAGGTCCTTTCGTTTAGATACATCCTACGTCTAACTGAATTCGATGTCGCGCAGCCGTTGCGGCTGCCCGCGGTCCGCCTTGCGCTGAACACGCCTGGCACGGCGCCTTTCCTGGCGGGCGGCTTTCCCCGCGTGATACTCGAGCCGCACCTGCTCCGGGGAAGTGAAGACAGCAAGTCCCGGTGGCAGGGACTGCGTCAGCCTTCCGGAATCCTGCCCGTCGTCGCTAGTGCCATCAGGATCCACGTCAGTGAATGAACTGCCGGACCGGTTGCCGGATTCGCCTAGGCGGCTTCCGGCCTCCCCAAGTTCCTTCAATGTGGCCATGATATGGCGGAAGATGCGGAAGCCCAGAAAGGCATAGAAGAGGAGGGACAGCGCAACAAGCGCTATCCAAAGAAGTATCCAGGACCACCAAGGCATGCTGAGTAGTCTAACCGTCGTAGTTGGCCAAGGCCGCTTCGATCCATTGGCGTGCCGTCGCACCTGCTTCGTCAGGCTTCAGGATCCGTACACCCCCGCCATGCTGAGCGACGAACGCCGGTAGCCACTCTGTGCTGCCAAACCGGATTTCGGCCAGAAGTCCGGTCTCTTTTCCCCCTTCAGTAAGAGGCGCTGTCCGTTCCGCGTAGTAGTCCTCTGCAAGGCCCGCAGCTTGTCTGGTGAGCTGCAAGGTGACCAGCGTATCGTCGTCGTTCGGGGTGAAAAGCTTGACGGGGAACCCTTCTGAAGCCTGGCCGTGGTCAGCTGCGGCCCGTCCGTTTGGACTGAGTTTCTCGATGCGGTCCAGGCGGAAGTTGCGAAGCGCCTCGACCGAGTGGCAGTAGGCCTCGAGATACCACGTGTTGTCCAGGGAATAGAGCCGCAGAGGATCAATATCGCGTTCCGAGAAGGAGTCGCGTTGCGGTGACAGGTAGACCAGATTCAGCTGTCTGCGGGATTCAATCGCGTCCCTGGCGGTCTGGAGATGTGCGGAGTTACCCGGGCTGACTTCAGGCCCTGCCAGTGAGGCAGCCCTGAGACCTTCCTCCCCCGCAGCTGCCATCAGCTTCAGCGTTACTGACTCCAAGGCGCTTCCTTCGGCAAGTTCCGGCAATCCGTTGAGCGCTTCGAGGCCGGTAAGGAGGGCACACGCTTCATCAATCGTGAAGCGGACAGGACGGTTCAGGTCCAGGTCCTGGGTGATGTAGACATGGTCGTCCTCCCACTGGATATCGAGCAGGTCGTCCGGATACCCTTCCGGCAAACCTGAACAGATGAGAATCCGAAGGTCGTCCTCCAGTTCCTTCCTGGTCACTCCAAAGCGGTCGGCAAGCTCGCGGATATGCAGGCCCTGGTTATGGACCAGGAAAGGCACCAGCTGCAGCATCCTTTGCAACTGGTCCTCCGAGGTGCGCTTACGTGTCCGCTTGGCAGCGTTGTCATCCGGGAACTCGATCGGTGGCACAGGTGCGGCCGCGAAGGCCACGGCTGCTGTGAGCCGCCTGCGGACTGACTCCCTCAATTCCTCCGGCAATACGACCAGGACGTTGGGGCCATAGGATGCGAGTTCTTCGCCAAGTACCTCCGAGTCCCGGTAAGGAATCCGGAGACGGTCCCAGCCGTCGTCGGGGGTTCCTGCCTGGGCTGCCGTGTCCTGGTTTGCGTCACGGTCCGGCTCCTGCCCCCCGAGATCTGCCCTGCCAGCGTCAAACACCTGTGCTGCCTTCTTCCGCAAGCCGAGCACGCGCCCTTGACGCACATCCACGACAGCTGTCCTGAGCGGCAGTTCGGGGAGTTTGTCGAGCTCAGCACGGGCGCTAAAGCGAGCAGGTGGCGTGTAGGAGTCCTTTTCAAGCACCGTGACGGCCGATGTGAAACGCGAGAGCCGGAAGTACCGTTGGGCCCTACGGGAGCGGTCGAAGGCCACGAGGTACCATTGGCCAAAGCGGCTGCCGAGCCCCCAGGGCTCCACGAGGCGTTCTTCTTCTTTTCCCGTTGTTCCAGCCAGGTAGCGGAAGCTCACCGGATGCTGGGAGTGCATCGCCGCGACCAGGTCCTCGAAGGCTTGGCCTGGAGGTTTAATGCGTGGCTGCACGCCAGAGGGAAGTTCGGCCGCGGAAGACAATTCACCCGTCGCCTGCAGCTTGCGCATGGCACTGAGCGCGGCCGAACCAAGCGCAGCCTGCTCCCATAGCTGGGAGGCAAGGATAAGAACAGTGCACTCTTCCGGCGTAAGGCTGACATCCGGCAGGCGGTTTGATTCCTTGCCAATCCGGTAGCGAGTGGTGGCCGGGTCATCGGATCCCCAACCCTTGTCGGTCATCGTTTCCACATCGAATCCGAACTGCCGGAGATCATTCTTGTCGCGCTCAAACATCCGCCCGAAAGAGACATCGCTGCTGCTCGAGTCGTGATAGATCTTCTCGCGGAGCTCACTGCGACGCAGCCCATACCGGGTGTTGAGGAGGGCGATGAGCAGGTTCAGGAGGCGTTCAGTACGTGAGGCGGACACCCCATCAACGTTACTAAAAACCGTTTGCTGAAACGCAGGAAGCGCGGCCGCAATCGGAAATACCGCTCCGATTGTTACCGCGCTTCCAGGCTCCGTGGGCTGATGGGCCAACCGTTTACCGCTGCTTAGCGCACGCCTACCAGGTCAACGACGAAGATGAGTGCCTCGTTGGGGGCGATAGCACTTCCGGCGCCACGGGAACCGTAGGCAAGCTCTGAGGGGATTTCCAGCCGGCGGCGGCCGCCGACCTTCATGCCCAGAAGGCCCTGGTCCCAGCCCTGGATGACCTGGCCGACGCCCACCTTGAAGTCCAGTGGAGCTCCACGGCCCCAGGACGCATCGAATTCTTCACCGGTGGACCAGGCAACACCAACGTAGTGCGTTGATACGGTGTCTCCCGGCTTGGCTTCGGCGCCGTCGCCCTCGATGAGGTCGGTAATCACCAGTTCAGTGGGGACATCGCCCTCAGGGAAGTCAATTTCAGGCTTCTGGCGGTCGAAATCACGCTGACCAAATGACATGGTTGCTCCTTTTGTTCGGGGTGGGACTTTGAGGATTGTTTACTTGACGCCGAGGATATCGACGACGAACACGAGGTCGCCCTTGGCTTCGCCCTGCGGCTTGTCGCCGTACGCCAAATCCTTGGGAATGACCAACAGCACGCGGGATCCGACCGTCTTCCCGGTCAGTCCCTGTGTCCAGCCCTTGATAACGCCGTTCAGGGGGAAGCTGGCTTTCTCGCCGCGATCGTAGCTGGAGTCGAACTTCGTGCCGCCTACCAGGGTCACTCCCACGTAGTTAACGGTGAGGGTGTCGCTGGCCTTGACTTCCTGGCCCTTGCCCTTGATGAGGTCCTGGGAGATGAGCTCCTTGGGGGCCGCAACGCCGTCGACGTTAATCTCGGGGATACCCTTGTCGTTTTCCTTCACAGTGGGAAGGCCTGCCGGAGGCGTGACGGTGTCACCTTCTGGCTTGTCCAGAACCGGCGGGGCGTCCTTGGAGGACAGCATCTTCACAACCAGGAGTTGGGTTGGCTGTGCCTCTCCGCCCTGGGCTGCAGCCTGTCCCGGGATGCCGATTGCCAGATAGGAGCCGATCTTCGCGCCCACGAAAGCGTTGTAAATGGCGGGGTTGCTTGTTTTGAACTCTTCATTCAGTTCGATGGGCAGCGGCTCCCCCTCGAAGGTGTCATCCAGCTTGGAACCGTCCTTGCCGCTGAGGGCGAGGATGGACACTTCGGCTATCTGACTGGCTTTGACTGATTCGCCATCGCCTTCCTTGACCACCTTTACAGTGGGTTCTGTGACATCCAGCGGCTTGGTGAATTCAACACCCGGCGCTTTCTTGTCTCCATTTTCAGTGAGCTTCAGGGTGTCGAGCTTTGCTGTTTCACCCGCGGATTGACTTGTTGGCTCGGGTGCGGCAGTTGATCCGCCGCACGCGGTCAGCAGCAGCAGCCCGGGAATGAGAATTGCTAGTATTCGGCGCACGTAAGAACTTTCGTCGGGGCAAGATGGACGTCATGCCGGCATAACGCTCGCGGCAGAACAGTGGTGGCCGTACAACGGCCCCATCCAGCTTAGCCCCTGAAGCTGGGTATCAGCCCATAGAGTCCAGAAGCGCATCCACCCGGTCGTCAATGCTCCGGAACGGATCCTTGCACAGAATGGTCTGATGCGCCCTGTCGTTCAGCTTCAGGTGAACCCAGTCAACGGTGTAGTCCCGGCCCAGCTCCTGGGCCCTTCGGACGAAGTCTCCACGTAGTTTGGCCCTGGTGGTCTGCGGCGGGGCGTCCACAGCGTCTTTGATATCGATGTCCCCTACCAGGCGCCGTGTGGCTCCCCTGGACTGGAGCAGATAAAAGAGCCCTCGTGACCGGGAAATATCATGGTAGGTAAGGTCCAGTTGGGCGATCCGGGGAGCGTCCAGTCCGAGGCCATGGCGCCCACAGTATGTGTCCATCAGCTTTTTCTTGATGGCCCAGTCAATTTCGGTATCGATGGTCCGGGTGTCACCGCTCTCGATCGCATCGAGGGTCCGTCGCCACAGATCAAGGATCAGCGGCACGTGCGGATTATGGGCGCCATTCTCGGCGACGAAGGCGGTGACTTTGCTCAGGTACTCATGCTGGATCTCGAGGGCCGTGAGCTGCCTGCCGTTGGCGAGTCGGACCAGGGCCCTGCCAGTGAGGTCGTGGGAGATCTCCCGGATGCTTCGGATGGGGTTTTCCATTCGCATGTCGCGCATGATCACCCCGGCCTCGATCATCCGGAGAAGCAGGTCCACAGTACCTATTTTGAGCAGCGCAGTGGTTTCCGACATGTTTGAATCACCAACAATGACGTGGAGGCGCCGATAGAATTCGGCGTCCGCATGAGGCTCGTCCCGGGTGTTGATAATGGGCCGTGACCTGGTGGTGGCGGAGGAAACACCTTCCCAGATGTGGTCTGCCCGTTGCGAGAAAGCGAAGGTCGCCCCGTGCGGAGTCTTCAGGATTTTTCCGGCGCCGGCAATGAGTTGGCGGGTAACCAGAAAAGGGATGAGGATTTCCGCAAGCCTGGAGAACTCGCCACGGCGTGGAATCAGGTAGTTCTCATGGCTGCCGTATGAATTGCCGGCCGAGTCTGTGTTGTTCTTGAAGAGATATACCGTGCCGTTGAATCCCTCGGCGGCCAAACGGGCCTGGGCTTCATCGACCAGGTCATCGAGGATCAGCTCGCCGGCACGGTCGTGCGCTATCAACTGCGCCAGGTCATCGCATTCAGCCGTTGCGTACTCCGGGTGTGAGCCCACGTCCAGGTACAACCGGGAACCGTTGGTGAGGAACACATTGGAGGACCTGCCCCAACTCACCACTTTGCGGAAGAGGTAGCGTGCAACTTCCTCAGGAGCCAGGGGCCGTGAATCCGGGCTGGAGTATGAAATTCCAAACTCCGTTTCGATGCCAAAAATCCGCTTGTCCATGTCAGTTCCCCTCACCTAGGAGTTCCGCGATCTCGGCGTCTCCAAGGCGGCGGAACGCCCGGCGCGTGCCGAGTGCAGTCTCCGACTCCCGGTGCAGGACCGCTACTTCAACAGCCGAGGGAGGCAAGGCCGAGGCGTCCTTATCAGTGACAAGACCGCGCATGGCCAACCGGACTGCGCCGGCAAGGTCAAGTTCCCGCTGCCAGCCTGCTTCGACGGCTGCCGAGACCTGTTCGGCCTGACCACCCATCACGATAAAACCCTTTTCGTCCGCAATGGAACCGTCGAAGGTCAGCCTGTACAGATGGTCCTCATCCTGGCGGCTGGCCACCTCCACGACAGCGAGCTCCACCTCGAAGGGTTTTTGTTCAGCTGTGAAGACCGCCCCGAGGCTTTGGGCATAAACGCTGGCCAAGCCCCTTGCGGTAACGTCCTCACGATCGTAGGAATACCCGCGTACGTCCGCATACCTCACACCTGCCTGACGGAGGCTTTCGAACTCGTTGTACTTTCCGACGGCGGCAAAGGCGATCTTGTCGTAGATTTCGCCGATCTTGTGGAGGGAAGGCGAGGGGTTCTCGGCAACAAGAGCTATCCCGTCAGCGCCACTGATGACCACCACGGACCTGCCGCGTGCGATCCCTTTCCGTGCGAAATCCGCACGGTCCTTCATCAGCTGTTCGGGAGATACATAAAACTGCTGGGTCATCTCAGGACTCCCTGTGAGCAGAAGCCCGTGACTCTATGACCCGTTGGGCGGCTTCGGCCAGGACGGCCTCAGGGACCCGGCGGGCACCTGCACGGTTCACCGTGTACACCACCGGCCATAGCTGCCGGACAGGATCCGGACCCCCGGTGGCGGAATCGTCGTCGGCCGCGTCATACAAGGATTCGACAGCCACCCGGATCGCGTCATCCTCGGAAATGTTTGGGCTCCACAGTTTCTTGAGCGCCCCGCGGGCAAACATGGAGCCGGATCCTACCGTGTGGTGTTCCTGTTCCTCGTAGCGCCCTCCGGTGACGTCATAGGAAAACAACCGCCCCACTCCCGCCTGAGTGTCGAAGCCGGCAAACAGTGGAATCACGGCGAGCCCCTGCAAAGCCATGGGCAGGTTTCCCCTGATCATTGCGCCCAGCCTGTTGGCCTTGCCGTCCAGGCTGAGCAACGTGCCTTCGATTTTTTCGTAGTGCTCGAGTTCCACCTGAAACAACCTGGTGATATCGATGGCAATCCCCGCGGTACCGGCGATACCAAGCACCGAGTACTGGTCTGCGGGGAAAACTTTTTCGATGTGGCGGCTGGCAATGATGTTTCCCATGGTGGCCCGGCGGTCACCGGCCATGAGCACGCCGCCGGCGTACGTCAGGGCAACAATAGTGGTGGCGTGCGGAACCTGCAGCGGCTGGGCGGACCCGGCTTGCGCCGTTGGAAGAGGATTGTTGAAGGGCAGCAGTCCGGGCCTGTCGCGTTGCAGGTGTTCGGTGAACGATGACGTCGTATTGGCCGCTACCTGGTTGGCTGTAGTTTCCTGCACTGCTGCACTCCTTCAACGTGGTGAATCAACGTTTTCCTCGCCCTTTGGGCACTGGCGCGCGTCCGCTTACTGGCCACCCTTTTGGACGAAGGCCCGAACGAATTCCTCAGCATTGGATTCGAGGACTCCGTCGATTTCGTCCAGAAGGTCGTCAACGCCTTGTGTGGCGGCTGACGCTTGGGCCTCAGCAGGAGCGGGAGGGGTTGCGGGGATGTCCTCGTCAACTTCACTATCCCGTGACTGCGGTTGTTGCTGCTCCTGGCCTGCCATTGTTCCTCCTTCTGAGAGTCCCCAATTCCTGCAGGGACATCCTGTAAGCCAATAGTGCCACGCCGGAGGCCCCTGCGGGTGGCTTTATCCCGGTGGCGGAGTGGTGCCCAGTCCAAGGAGCTCCGCGAGGAAGGGAGCAGCCTCATGATGACGGGCAAACAGTCCGCCGGTGAGTGCTTCAGTGCCCCGGAGCGGTTCCCGCGTGGGTACGCGTTGGAGCCGTCCGTAACCCGGAACGTCGAAGATGACGGAGTCCCAGCTGGCCCCGACAACGTCTTTGCTGAAGCTGCTGACGCAGCGTCCCCGGAAGTACGCCCTTGTGTCCGACGGCGGCTCACCCACCGCACGGGCAATGGCCTGGTCATCCACGATGCGCTGCATACGGTCCCTGGACAGAAGCCGGTGGTACAAACCCTTTTCAGGGCGGATGTCCGCCCACTGCAGATCGATCAGTCCCAGGCGTGCGTTGTCCCAGTTGAGCCCGTCCCGTTGCCGGTAACCTTCCAGCAGTGAAAGTTTTGCGAGCCACTCCACGGAGGAAGCGGCGGCGTCGCGGTCGTTGTCCAGTTGGCTGAGTGTTGCCGCCCAGCGCTCAAGGACTGCGTGCGTGTGACCGTCGCCGTCCACCGCATCCGCCACTCCGGCATCCTGCGAGAGCTTCGCGGCCGCCTCGTGGTACATCCATTGAAGATCCAGGGCTGTCACCCGCCGGCCGTCCAGAAGCCGGATGGTGGCTGTTAGGGACGTGTCATGACTGACAGTCTGGAGGGCCGCTACTGGTTCGTGGACTTCCACTTTCGGGGCCAGGCCCGCCTCAATGAGGCTAAGCACCATCGCCGTAGTGCCGAACTTCAGGTAGTTCGACGTCTGGCTGAGGTTGGCATCACCGATGATCACGTGCAGGCGCCGGTATTTGTCGGCTGTGGCATGGGGCTCGTCGCGGGTGTTGATAATGGGGCGCCGGATCGTGGTTTCCAAACCCACTTCGGCTTCAAAGAAGTCGGCACGCTGGCTGATCTGGTAGCCAGGCCGGGAGCTGTCCTGCCCCAGGCCCACGCGTCCCGCTCCACAGATAATCTGCCGGGAAACAAAGAACGGCGTAAGTCCCCTGACAATGTCCCCGAAAGGAACGGAGCGCGGCATGAGGTAGTTTTCGTGCGAGCCATAGGAGACTGACTTGTTGTCAGTGTTGTTCTTATACAGGTTGATCGGCGGCAGGGTGGGGTCAGCGGCCAGGCGCCGGACTGCCGCCAGAACCACAAGGTCACCGGCAGCATCCCAAGCCACCGCATCACGCGGGTTGGTCACTTCGGGGCTGGAGTATTCAGGGTGGGCATGATCCACATACAGCCTGGCCCCGTTCCCGAGAACCATGTTCATAAGCAGCGAGCCGGATTCGTCGTCGCCGTCGTGGTCCAGCTCGTCACGACCGTAGGCCATGGCGATGGCCTCCGCATCGAGGACCGGCGGCTGGTCCGTCAGCTGACTCGGATCGGCAGAGGTGCGTTCCACGGTCCAGCCTCTGGCATCGTGCAGGGGTTCCTCGTCCGTGTAATCCCAGCGCGTCTCCGCTCCCCCGGCCGCCCGCTGCCTGGTGACCTGGGCGTAGGCCTGGATCACGCGGGCGGACATCATGGTGGCATTGGCTCCAGGCGCAGAGGGAGCATGGATACCGTACTCTGTCTCCGAACCCATCACTCTCATGGCGCCGCCCGCCGGCAGGGCAGAACCTGGAGCGCGTTCGGCGGGGGCTGTCACAGGTACTGTCCAGTATTGGGCATCGTTTCGATGGACTTGCCCGGCTCCTGGCCTGCCTTGCCTTGGACAATGGTACGGATGTAGGTGATGCGCTCGCCCTTCTTGCCTGAAATCCTGGCCCAATCGTCCGGATTGGTGGTGTTCGGCATGTCCTCGTGCTCGCGGAACTCATCAACCACGGCTCGGAGCAGGTGGTCTATGCGGATGCCCTTCTGGGCCGTGGTGAGCAGATCCTTGATGGCGTACTTCTTGGCCCGGTCCACAACGTTCTGGACTACCGCACCTGAGTTGAAGTCCTTGAAGTAGAGCATCTCGGTATCACCGTTGGCGTACGTCACTTCGAGGAACTCGTTGGACTTGTCCGTGGAGTACATCGCTTCGACTGTGCGCTGGATCATGGCATCAACCGTGGCCTGGACATCGCCATTGTGCTCCGCAAGGTCTGAGGCGTGGAAGGGCAGGTCCGTGGTGATGTATTTGTAGAAGATGTCCGCTGCCGCCTCGGCATCCGGCCGATGGATCTTCACCTTCACGTCAAGACGGCCCGGCCGCAGGATGGCTGGATCGATCATGTCCTCGCGGTTGGAGGCGCCGATGACAATCACATTGTCCAGCCGCTCCACGCCGTCGATCTCGCTCAGCAACTGGGGAACGATGGTGGTCTCGACGTCCGAGGAGATTCCGGTTCCGCGGGTACGGAACAAGGAGTCCATCTCGTCGAAAAACACCACCACGGGGCTGCCGTCGGAGGCCTTTTCCCGTGCCCGGGAGAAAATGAGCCGGATGTGGCGCTCGGTCTCGCCGACGTACTTGTCCAGGAGTTCCGGACCCTTGATGTTCAGGAAGTAGCTCTTGAGATCCACATTCCCAGTGCGCTCGGCAGCCCTTGCGGCCAGGGAATTGGCCACAGCCTTGGCAATGAGGGTTTTGCCACAACCGGGAGGGCCATACAGGAGGATCCCCTTGGGGGCCTTAAGGCCGTGTTCACGGTACAGGTCCGGGTGCAGGAACGGGAGTTCGACGGCGTCGCGGATCTGCTCAATCTGTGGACCCAGCCCGCCGATATCGTGGTATGTGATGTCAGGGACTTCCTCCAGCACCAGGTTTTCAACCTCGGCACGTGGAACCTTTTCCAGTGCGTAACCGGTACGGGAATCTATGGACAGCGCGTCCCCGACCCTTAGCTTTTGTGCCATCAGCGGACCGGAGAGGCGGATGACGCGTTCCTCATCGGCACGGCCAACCACCAGGGCGCGGTCATGGCCCAGCATTTCCTTGAGCGTTACGAGGTCGCCGGCACGCTCGAAGCCGAGCCCTGCCACCACCAGGAGTGCCTCGTTGAGCAGCACCTCCTGGCCGACGGCCAGTTGGTTGATGTTGACCAAGGGGCTGATCCCCACGCGCATTTTGCGGCCCGCGTTGAAGATGTCTACCGATTCCTCGGTGACGGCCTGCGTGGAACTGCCCGGCGCAGCCTGCCGCTTCGGATTGAGCTGGAGAATCGTCCCGAAGCTGTAAGGAGGCTGCCCCTCTTGATCCAAGGCGTTCTTCAGGCGCAGAATCTCGGCCTTCGCGGTTTCCAACATGCCCACGAGCTTCGTGTTGTTTTGCGTTGCTGCCGCGAGTTGGCGGTCGATGTGGCGGAGTTTGTCCCTCAGAATGTTGATTTGCCGGTCAGCGACCGAAAGTTCGCTGGCGCCGTAACGTGCACCGTCCTCGGCTCCTGGACCTGCCGTGTCCCCTGCGGGCGTCCGTCCTGATTCGTTGTTTGGCATCTCCATGATCATCAGCCCCTTCTTGCGCTCTTATTAAGACCATAGTCCCAACAACGCAAGGTCTGCTGAAGCTTTCCGAAATACGGACTAGTTCGTGATCTTTGGATCGTCCTTCACATTGGTTCCGGCAATGGCGTCACGGGCAGCCCGTCGCAGTTTCTTGTCAGACACCAGACGCTCTCCCACCGCGCCCGGAGTCCAGGCGTTGACGTCCTCGTCGTTGAACTCCGTCTTGGAGGGACGACGCTTCACAGAGATGCCGGTGACGCCGTCGGCCAGCCTGCGCGTTACCAGCAGGAAGCCGGTATGCGCCACCATCCGGTGGTCCGGGCGTACGGCCAGGCCTTCCAGGTGCCATCCCCGCACCAACGATTCCCAGGCGTCGGGCTCTGTGAAGCGACCGTCTGCCCGGATGGCCTCAGCGGTACGGGACAGTTGGGTCACCGTAGCAACGTAGTTGATCCACACACCACCCGGGGCAAGAACCGTTGCCACGGCGTCCAGGCACTCCCAAGGTGCGAGCATGTCGAGGACCACACGGTCAACGGAGCCGGGGACTTCACTGCGCACCACTTCTTCCTGGAAGTCGCCCAGGGAGATCTGCCATGCCGGATGCGGACCACCAAAAATTGTCTCCACGTTTCCACGCGCAATATCGGCAAATTCCTCACGTCGCTCAAAGGAATGCAGGTAGCCGTTGTCCCCTACTGCGCGCAGGAGCGAAATGGACAGGGCTCCGGAGCCCACGCCCGCCTCTACCACCCGGGCGCCGGGGAAGATGTCAGCCATGGTCACAATCTGCCCGGCGTCTTTGGGGTAAACCACCGCGGCTCCACGGGGCATGGACAGCACAAAGTCCGACAGCAACGGTCGAAGCGTCTGGTACTGCTGGCCAACGTTGTTGGTCACTACCGAGCCGTCAACCTTGCCGATGATCTCATCGTGGTTCAGGAATCCACGGTGGGTGTGGAATGCTCCCCCCACCTCCAGGGTGATGGTGTTCATCCGGCCACGTTCGTCAGTCAGCTGCACGCGCTCACCCTCGCGGAAGGGGCCCCGGCGCCTCGCGGCACCAACCGGCTCGGCACTTGCCGTACCCAAGCCCGGATTTTCGGCTGTGGTGGTACCGGTGGCGGCGTGATCGCTGCTCATGGACTGTTCCTCGCTCCTGTAATGCTTGTCTGACTGCTCATTGAGAGCGCCGGCACCAGGCGGCCGGGCCTGGTGGTGATTGTGCTCTTGCCCTATTTCATGGCCGGCAGGTAACTCTACCGGTTCCTGCCTATCTGCGCCCGTTGCGCTGGGCTTCCCTGCCTGTGATCGCGTCCAAAACGGCGTGCTTGTGCAACACGCCTGTCACTATGCCATGGTCATCGATCACGGCATACTCGCTGCCATTTAGCTTTGACAAGTATTGGAGCAGATCCTGGCCCTTGTCCGATTCCAGAACGTAGGCGCCGTCCTCGAGGTTGTAGGAGACCGCACTTGCAGGGGTACTTGCTTCTGCCCCGGTCGGGACCGCCGCTACAGATTTAGGATCCACCAACTGTTTGGGTCGCCTGTCGCTCCCGAACAGGACCACCGCCGGGAAACCGGCCGGTGAAAGACGCAGGACGTCCGCCACCGTGGATGCTTCGGAGAGGCCGACGGCGGGTTCCGCCAATGCGGCTGCGGCCACCAGATGCAGCCGGCTCCGCAGCCTGCCCTGCTGAATGGCAGCCGAAGCACCAACCCACAGGAAACCGGCCACCAGAACTGTGACGATCATCAGGGTGATGTCAGGCCGCTCGCCGCGCAACATTGGTAGGCCGACGAACAAGGCGATGAGGGCGACTACGATCAACCTCCCCGACCAGCCCGCGGCGATGGTGCCCCTTGCCTGGTTTCCCGTTGCAACCCAGACAGCTGACTCAACCAGCCTGCCTCCGTCCAGCGGCAACCCTGGGAGGATGTTGAAGATCGCAATCACGAAGTTGGCCCATGTGAAGATGTTGATGAGAATATCGGCGACTCCCGTCAGTGATCCTGCGGAAATCACAGCCCAGCCACCGGCAGCCAGCACGAAGTTGGCCGCCGGGCCCGCCAGAGCAACTATCAGGGACCGGCCGGGCGTCGGCGTGAATTCTTCAAAACTCGTATGCCCGCCCCAGAGGTTCAGCACGATCTTGTCCGTGGACCATCCATAGATCTTCGCGGTCAGCGCGTGGGCGAGCTCGTGGACCAGGACACTGAACAGTAAGAGCAAGGCGTAAGCCAACGCCACGAAATACGCGGTCATTCCGAGCCTCGGGAAATCCTGCGCAAGGACCGGCCCGTAGACAAAAACTGTAAATGCGGCGATGACGAACCAGGAATAGGCCAGCACCACCCGGATTCCCGCGATTCGGCCCAAGGCTATACCCTCGCCGAACCCGTTGCGCCGGCCGTTACGGGCACCTGTTGTGGATTCAGTCAACGCTGTTACTCCCTGGTTCTGCGGCTTCCACCGGAAATGGGGCCAACGGGAATTTCCGCCGACGGTCCACAAGTTGCTCGAGGTCCGCGACGCTGCGCCCTTCCAGTGTGTCCCACATGGCATGGCGGGGATCTTCCGCCAAGGCCATGATGTGTGGAATGGCCACAGTTACGGCTCCGGATGCTACGGCTGCGGCCACTCCCGGTTCGGAGTCTTCAAGCGCAACACAGTCATCTGCCGTCAGTTCGGGATCATTCTGTTGGAGGAGCTCAATGGCTTTCAGATAGGCCTCGGGATGGGGCTTCCCCCGGCTCACGGTGTCACCCGTGATGAGAAATTCGAAATAAGGCCTGGGCAGGCTTGCCACTATTTCCCGGGCCAGCGGTCCTTCAGACATGGTCACCAGTGCGCAGCGGACTTCCGCCGCGTGCATCTGCTCCAGCAGTTCTCGTGCCCCGGGACGCCAGGGGACGGTCTCCCGTACCCTGCTGATGACCTGCGCGGTCAGGGTGTCGATGATGTCCCTGCGGGACATTTCCACCCCGGCCTCCTGCAGTATGCCGGCCGAGAAAACCAGGGATTGCCCTACAAGCCGGAGCGCCTGTTCGTGCGACCACTCACCACCGTGGGCTGCCACCAGCGCATACTCGGCCTCGATCCAGTAGGGCTCAGTGTCCACGATGGTGCCATCCATGTCCCACAATGCTGCTTTCAGTACGGGCGGGGAGGCTGATGATCGCATGCCTTCAAGTCTACGGGGAGCGAATGGCCGGCTATCCGCGCTACGCCCTCGGCGAATTCCGGACTGAGGTTCCCGGTTCCCCGCTGGTTTCATCCTGATTCGCAGCGATTCATTCAATGCGTAGCGTCGGCTCTTGGACGTAGGGTGAAGGAATGAATAGCTTTGACGGAGACATCACGGCGCCGGAGGGTACGGTCGAACCGGACCGGTTGCTGCAGCCTGTGCCCGAAGGGCAGCGCATCACTGTGATGCTTGCCGCCTTCGAAGGTTGGAATGACGCCGGAGAAGCCGCCAGCGATGCGCTTCGCTACCTTAACAAGCTCTGGGACGGCAAGAAGGTTGCCGCCATTGATGCGGACGAGTACTACGATTTCCAGTTCACCCGTCCCACTATCCGGCGTACCCAATCCGGTGAGCGCAAGATCAAATGGCCATCAACGCGGATCTACAAGGCAAGTGCGCCCGACACCAACGTGGACATCATTTTCGTGCAGGGCACAGAGCCGTCATATAAATGGCGCGCCTACACGGCAGAGCTGCTGGTACACGCCGAAGCCCTCAACGTCGACTACGTGGTTCTTGTAGGAGCTTTGCTGGCCGATGTACCGCACAGCCGGCCGATCCCCGTCAGCGCTTCCACCGATGACAATGCGCTGCGGGAGCGGATGGACCTTGAGGCCTCCCAGTACGAAGGACCCGTGGGCATAGTGGGCGTACTTGCGGAAGTTGCCCTGCTGGCCGGCCTGCCTACAATTTCCCTCTGGGCGGCGGTGCCCCACTACGTTGCACAGGCTCCCTCCCCCAAGGCGCAGCTTGCCCTGCTGCACCGTATCGAGGAGCTCTTGCAGATTCCCCTGGATACCCACGAACTTTCCGAGGAGTCTGACGCGTGGGAGCGGGGTGTGGACGAGCTCGCGACCGAGGACCCGGAGATTGCCGCGTATGTCCGCCAGCTCGAGGAGGCGAAGGACACCGCCGATCTTCCTGAGGCCAGCGGGGAGTCCATAGCCCGTGAGTTCGAGCGTTATTTGAAGCGTCGCGGCAAGGACAAGCCCTAGAGGTTTAGAGCCGGACGCCGAGCAAGGCGTCGAGTGCGTCGCTTATCAGCGCCGCATCCAGCTCTGAGCCTTCGCCCTGGAGTTCCGCGTCATCACGCTGCTTCGATTCGTGTAGGTCCAGGGCGCTGGCTGCCCAGCGGTCAACAGCTGCCAGGGCACCGGGTGCGTTGAGATCCTGCGACATCTCACTCCGCACTGCGGCTACCAGGCCTGCTCCGGATCCTTCCGGTGCTACCGAAACAGCCAGCGTCCAGCGGGCAAGCCTGGCTTTCGCTTCCGCAAATTCCGCCTCCGTCCAAGACCAGTCAGTGCGATAGTGATGTGCCAGGATGGCGAGCCTTATGGCGGAAGGCTTCTCCCCCGCGGCCCTCAGCTTGGAAACCAGGACAAGATTGCCTTTGCTCTTGCTCATCTTTTCGCCGTCGAGGCCCACCATGCCGGCATGGGCGAAGTGCTGGGCAAGGGGCAGCCCGGACAGCGAGTAGGCATGCCCGGCGCCCATCTCATGGTGCGGGAAAATCAGGTCCGATCCGCCGCCCTGCACGGTAAAAGGAGCCGGCAGGTACTGCTGTGCGATGACGGTACATTCAATGTGCCAACCCGGCCTTCCCTGGCCGAGTTCCCCTCCGGCCCAGCTGGGCTCACCCTCCCTGGCCACGCGCCAGAGGAGCGGGTCCAATGCCTGCCGTTTTCCGGCGCGCCCCGGGTCGCCGCCCCGCTCAGAGAACAGCTCCAACATCTCGGCCTCGCCGAGGCCTGAAATGGAACCGAGGGTCCAGGCGTCCGCTCCTACCGAATGCTTACTGGCCGCCTCGACGTCGTAGTAGACGTCGCCGTCGGGCTCTCCGGCGGTTCCTGGAACGCGGTAGGCGAGTCCGAGCTCCAACAGCCGTTCGATGGCGGGGACGATCATGGGGATGGCTTCCACGGCGCCAACGTAATGATCCGGCGGCAGGACGTTGAGGGCCTCCATATCGGAGCGGAAGAGCTCGATCTGGCTGGCAGCCAGGTCTCTCCAGTCCATCCCTGTTGCGGTGGCGCGTTCCAGAAGAGGGTCGTCGATATCCGTCACGTTTTGGACGTAGGAGACCCGCTTGCCAGCGTCCCGCCACGCCCGGTTCAGGAGATCGAAAGCGACATAGCTGGCCGCATGCCCCATGTGGGTGGCGTCATATGGCGTGATGCCACAGACATACATCGACGGCTCCCCCGGCCCATCCAAGGAAACAACGGAGTCTTTAGCCGAGTCGAAAAGCTGAACGGTGGGCATACGCCCGGGCAGCTGTGGGACAGGACGGGATTTCCAGGATTTCACAGCCCAAGCCTAGTGCTAGGCGCTGATGACGTTGAAACCGAGCAGCAAGTACAGTGCCATTCCAAGGAAGATGCGGTACCAGACAAACAGCCGGTAGCTCCGGGTTGAGACGAACTTCAGGAACCAGCCGATGATGATGTAGCCCACGACGAACGCAATGACGGTGGCAAGGGCAGTTTCAGGCAATCCATAGGGACCGGACACACCGTCCTTGGAGACCACTTTGTAGAGCTGGTACAGGCCGCTTCCGAAAACAGCGGGGATGGCGAGCAGGAACGAGTACCTGGCGGCGGCTTCGCGGGTGTACCCCATCAGAAGTCCGGCGGTGATGGTCCCACCGGATCGGGAAACGCCTGGTATCAGGGCCATTGCTTGGGCGAAACCGTAGATAATGCCGTGCTTGTACGTCAGTCTGGTCAGGTCCGTCTGCTGGCGGCCGACGGCGTCAGCGACGGCAAGGATCATCCCGAAGACGATGAGGGTGGTTGCCACGATCCAGAGGCTTCTCAGGACCGACTCAATCTGGTCCTGGAACAGGAGGCCCAGGATGATGATCGGCAGGCTGCCGAGGATCACCAGCCAACCCATCCGGGCATCAGGGTCCTGCCGCGAGACTCTGCCCCGGAGGGATCCTGACCAGGCACCCATGATCCGCACGATGTCGCGCCAGAAATAGACGATCACCGCTGTCTCTGTACCCAACTGCGTGATCGCGGTGAAGGCTGCACCGGGATCTGCGGCATTAGGCAGGAAGGAACCGACAATCCGGAGGTGGGCACTTGAGGAGATCGGGAGGAATTCCGTCAGTCCCTGTACAAGGCCCAGCAGGGCAGCTTCAATCCAGTTCACGTTTATAGACCCTACGTCATTGCACCTGGGGAATCCCCGTAAGCTTGCTGCTATGCAGCAGCGTTATGTCGGCAACAGTGGGTTGCGCGTGTCCGCCCTTTCTCTTGGCACCATGTCCTGGGCGCGTGAAACCGATGAGCAGGACGCCTCTGAGCTGCTACGGACTTTCGTTGATGCCGGCGGGACGCTGATCGACACCGCGGCCTCCTACTCAGAGGGCCAGGCAGAGGCGGTCCTTGGCGGCTTACTGGGAGACGTCGTCGCCCGCTCCGAAGTGGTCATCTCCACCAAAGCGGGACTTTCGACGGCGGATGACCGGCGCCGGGTGGACACCTCCCGAAGCGGAATGCTGTCGGGGCTTGACGCCAGCCTTGCACGTCTGGGCACCGACTATGTCGATGTGTGGTTTGCGCACGCCTGGGACCCCAATGTCCCGCTCCAGGAAACACTCTCGGCCATGGAGTTCGCCGTGAGCAGCGGCCGCGCAAGGTATGCGGGCGTGTCGAACTTTAACGGCTGGCAAACGGCCAAGGCGGCAGCTGTTGCGGGTTTCCCTCTGGTCGCCAACCAGTCAGAGTATTCCCTCCTGCAACGCCGGCCTGAGGACGAGCTCCTTCCCGCCATTGAGGACGCAGGCCTGGGTCTTCTGGCCTGGGCGCCCCTCGGCCGTGGCGTCCTGAGCGGGAAATACCGCGGCCACATCCCCTCAGATTCCCGTGCAGCCCAAAAAAGGCTTGCCGGCTATGTGGAACGGTATCTTGAGCCGGAGTCATCGAGGATAGTCGAAGCTGTTGCCATGGCGGCAAGGGGCCTCGGCAGGACTCCCGTCGACGTTTCCCTGAGCTGGCTGATTGCCCAGAATGGAGTGGCAAGTGCGGTGGTAGGTGCGCGCACTCCTGTCCAGCTGAAGGAGATCCTGGCATCCCAGCTGGCTCCCCTGCCGCCAGAGATCGCCCGCGCCCTGGAAGATGTTTCTCTCGCGTCCTGACAGTTAGCTGCCGGACGTTGTTAGCTGCCGATCTCCGCGCAGTTAGCTGTCGGACTCCACAATCTCAAGATCGTCGTCGTCCACGTCTTCTTCGAGGTCATCCTCATCGTCCTCGACCTCATCGATAACTTCCAGAGGCGTCACTTCTCCGTACGCTTCATACAGGGAATCGTCGTAGACTTCGAAAGCATCAGCGACAGCAAAAAAAGCAGCCTCAACCGTGGGGTCACCCTCACCCCGCCGTGCCGAGGCTGCGATCAGGTGTTCTTCCAAAGCAGTGGTCAAAGACTGAAGCGCGACACGCGGATCGATGCTCATGACTTCACGTTAGCCGGAAAAAGACGAAAATGGAGAGCAATGAAGGAACATTTTCTGCGCAGCTCCGTCGAACGCGAGCGGGACTATGTGAGGCAGTACGAGTACCTCGTACTGACGATTGGTCCTGAGGATTCACTGCCTGAGGCCCGGCGGAGACTTGTTGAACATTCCGAGTACGGCAAGTGGGAATTAGAGCGCAGCCGCCTCTATGTGGGCGGCGGAAGACGGTTCTGGCTGCGACGCCGGGTGACCCAGGTGCAGCGAACGGTTTAGCAGGACGGGTGGTCCTTTGCTGCCCGAGAGCGAATCAGAAACTCTCCAGAGGTCCCAGCCATGCGTTTGCCACTGTGTTGTGAGCCGACTCGTCGTCGGACGGATGGAACATCCCGGCCAGCACATCCCGGTAGAGCCTCTCCAGTTCGCTTCCTTTGAAATAGCTTGAGCCGCCTGAGACCCTGATGGCCACGTCCACGACTTCCCGGGCGGTTTCGGTGGCGTTCACTTTGAGGGACACGAGTTTGGGAAACCATTGGCTTCCGTAATCCACCTTCTCATCCACGTGGTGCGCAATCAGCTGCAATTGCGGGTAGAGGCGTTCCAAGGCCATTGCCGCCGCTGACACCTTCCAGCGAATATCGGGATCCTGCGAGTAGAGACGGCCATCATTCTTCAATGATGTCCGGCGCTTAACTGCCTGCACTCCCAGTACCAAAGCGCGTTCCCCGATGCCGGTGTAGACGGCTGCGAGCAACGTTTCGAAGCAGGCGAAGATGGCGAAAATCAGAGGGTCCGCATTGGGGCCAACCGGTAGCTTCCGGAAGATCCGTTCAGACGGTACGTAGACACCTTCCAGGATGGTGGTGCAGGACTGGCTGGCCCTCATGCCGAGCGTGTTCCAGTCATCCAGGATCATGTATCCGGGAGTGTCACGATGGATGAAGCCGTGAACCAGTTCGCCCTCTCCATCACGGGCTCCACTGTCCTTGCCGAAGATGCCGAGCCGTGTCCAGACAGGGGACAGACTTGTGAAGATTTTTCGGCCGGTGAAGCTGTATCCTCCCGCGGGCTGCGGATGGGCTTCGGTGATGGAGTCGAACAGGACTGCATCATTACCTGCCTCTGAATTGCCGAAAGCGTACAGCTCCCCCTCCCCCGCCTCGCGGAGAACAAAATCCAGGGAATTGTCACCTCTTGCTGCCAGGACGTAAGCCACTCCGGTCCAGACGAGATGCATGTTGATTGCCAAGGCTGTAGCAGGAGCCGCCGTTGCGAGCCTGCGCTGCAGCTGTGCTGCCGCTTCCAGCCCAAGGCCCAGGCCGCCGTCGGAAACGGGCACGAAAATCTTCAGGTAGCCGGCGTCGCGCAACTCGTCCAGGTCTTCGTAGAAGAACGAATTGTCCCGGTCGTAGCCGGCGGCGCGGCTCCGGATCCGTTCGAGCAGCCTGTCCGGCAGGATCTCATCGATCATCACGGTTCCACCTTCGGTGACTGGAGCTTCAGCATGCGTAAGGGTCAGTAAGTGGTCAGCAGTCGTTCGAGGACCCTGGTACCGAACTTCAGCGAGTCGGCGGGAACACGTTCGTCCACTCCATGGAACATTCCCGTGAAATCCAGGTCAGCTGGCAGTTGGAGTGGTGCGAAGCCATAGCCGGCAATCCCCAACCTGCTGAGGGCCTTGTTGTCTGTCCCTCCGGAAAGTGTGTACGGAAGGACCTTCGCACCGGGATCTTCGGCGTGGAGGGAGTCGATCATCGAGTCCACCAGGTTTCCGGCGAACGGCACTTCCAGTGATACGTCCTGGTGAACGTAACTGACGTCCACTCCGCTGCCGGCAAGGTCACGGACGATCTCCAGGACCTGGTCTTCCTGCCCGGGAAGGGTCCGGCAGTCCACCAGGGCTTCCGCGGACTCGGGGATGACGTTGTGCTTGTAGCCGCCCTTGAGTAGCGTCGGGTTGCTTGTGTTCTGGAGGGTGGCTCCCACGAAGCGCGCCAATGTTCCCAGTTCCTTGAGGAGGCGCTCGGGGTCGTCGGCATCAAACTCGACGCCGGTGAGTTCGGTCACACCGTCGAGGAACTGCCGGGTGGTGGGGGTCAGCTCAATCGGCCACTGGTACTCGCCGATGCGGGAGACAGCGCTGGCCAGCCGCGTGATGGCGTTGTCGGTGCTGATCTGGGAGCCATGCCCTGCCCGTCCGTGCGCCACCAGGCGAAGCCAGGAGAGCCCCTTTTCGGCCGTCTGCAGCAGGTAGGTTCGCTGCCCCCCGATAGTGGCCGAAAAACCGCCTACTTCGGAAATAGCCTCCGTAGCCCCCTCAAAGAGTTCAGGGCGCTGCTCGACGGCGTAGCGGGAACCGAAGGTTCCGCCGGCCTCTTCATCAGCAAAAAACGCAAAGATGATGTCCCTTTTCGGTTTACGGCCAGTCCGGGCAAACTGCCGCATGACTGAAAGGATCATGGCGTCCATGTCCTTCATGTCTACCGCACCGCGGCCCCAAATCAGGCCATCCTTCAGCTCGCCCGCGAAAGGGTCCACGCTCCACTGGTCCCTGAGAGCCGGCACCACATCGAGATGGCCGTGGACCACCAGTGCGCTGGCGGAGGGGTCTTCTCCTGCAATACGGGTCACCACGTTGGCGCGGCCCGGGGCGGATTCGAAGATCTCGGCTTCCAGGCCGACCTCTGTTATGAGCCCGGCCGTATATTCGGCAGCCGACCGCTCTCCCGGGCCCGTACCGTCACCGAAATTGGACGTGTCGATCCGGATCAATTCCTGGCAGATCCGGACGACTTCGTCCTCGGGGCGGATGACAGTCATGGCTCTCTCCTCAAATCGGTGGGCTCGTGGTCCCAAGCCTACCCAGTGGGCCCCATTCGTCCCGATTCCAACTTTCCCCAGAGTTCGTGTTAGAGTTTTTCTCGCTGCTTCGGAGAGAAGCGAACCGCCGAAGGGCGGAAATCGTGCTCCGAATTACCACCTGCGCGGGTGGCGGAATGGCAGACGCGCTAGCTTGAGGTGCTAGTCCTCGAAAGGGGGTGGGGGTTCAAGTCCCCCTCCGCGCACAAAGGGAAAGCCCCGGAAAATCAATGATTTTCCGGGGCTTTTTTCTGTCTGTATCAGGATGACGGCATGCGGGCGACGCCGGGGTGTGAGGATATTACCTTGGTCGTGCAGCGGGAAAATCAGGTCCTGGAAGCGCGCTCCGCAATCATCCTGTCGACCTCGTCCTCCGGTGGACATTCCTGGTTGTCGATGGGGCACCGGCGCGATCCCATGACCGATCCCATGCTTTCGGCCGTCTCAATGCACATCGTGCAGATGTTGTCCGCTTCGTACATGAGTGTCGGTTCTTCCTCGATGTATCCACAAATGGCCTGACGCCAGTCGAGGTCCCGGCAGCAGACAAGGTGGGCGAGCTCCTCCGGGTTCTCGCTCAGCTTGTACTTGGCCTCCCAAGCGGGGACATGGACCTGCTCAAGGGAGCCGCCATCTTCAACAGTCTGTGGCTCCTCGGTTGATGTCTCTGTCATCACTCCCCCAGGCTCGCTGTTCTAGCTACGAGAATACGCGGCTCGCTGGCGCTCACAAGGAAAATTCAAGACACTCCTCGTGCTGCGCGTGCTCCTCGGGCTCGACTAGGCCAGTCGGCCGCGGACGATCTCGCTGACGGTTTTGCCATCGAAACGTCCTGCTACCCTGGCGGTGACAGGCTTCATGACGGCCCCGATTGAGCGCATGGACAACTCTTGTCCCTCGGCCTTCAAGGCTGTGATCGCCTCGTCGACGATAGCCTCCACCTCATCACGTGTCAGTGCCCTGGGCAGGTAAGCCTCGATGATTTCCGCTTCAGCAATTTCCGCAGCAGCGCGGTCCGATTCTCCGGCCTCCGAGTAGATGCGGGCCGTGTCACGGCGCTTGGCCGCTTCCTTCTGCAGCAGCGACGTCACTTGGGTGTCGTCGAGTTCAATCGGCGTTTTGCCAGACTTCTCGCGGGTTTCGATTTCGCCAAGGACGTTCCGCACTGTGGTGAGCGCTACCTTGTTGCGGTTTTTCATGTGGACGACGACGTCGCCGTGCAGCCGTTCTTTCAGTGACATGATGCTCCTCGTTTTGATCAGCACCGAAGGTGCCCGTTGCGTCTGGTCGGTATTTTGCGGATGGGGTCTAAGGAGTGTCCGGCGGCTCGGGAAAAAACTCGTTCATCTTGGCTCTAAGGACCTCCATGTCCGGATGAGAAGCGCCGCCCGAAGGACACCAAACAGCCACGGAAACGGTAGGGCAAAACCAAACCAGAAAACCGCTTCCACCGGCAAGATGGCCAACGCCAGCAGCATACCGGCCCGGGATCCGCCCCATAAGAGCCCACGCCGCCCAGGCCGCAGTCAAGGTCACGACGAGAAAGGCCATGAGGAACGCGACGAAGGCCCCGTCGTCGACGATCTCCCAACGGGCCCAGCCCTGCTTACAATAAGGGAATCATGAAGAAACTCACCACAGCCCTACTTGCTGCCGCGCTCACACTTTCAGCCTCAGCCTGCGTCGCACACCCGCAACTAACCAATGCAGAAACCTGCGAGCGGATCCGTGACGTTATGTCGAACCCTCCGACCGGCAAGACCGGGGCGGTCAACCTCGCCAACCAGATTCGGACCATTGGGCCCGTTTCCTCGGATGACCTCAAGTCCACTGTGCAGGCGCTGGTGGAACTGACGGACGAATCGGCCAAGGACTCGCCCGATGTCGAGAAACAAGGTGAGCTGCAGGCCGTTGCCCAGAAGAACTTTGGGGAGTTCTGCCCCAGGAGCCAGTAAGTAAGCACGCAGTCCGGAACCACATGCGCCGTTGCGGAACTGGCGCCCCGGCCCACCGTAGGCTGTCCCTGTGACACCTTCACCATCCATCGCCGCATCCACTGTCGTCGCTCAGCCTGCTTCAGCCCAATGGTGGGAGATAGTCGCCGCGTTGGGACCGCTTGCTATCCTCTTTGCTGCTGTCGCCGCAGCAGTCATCGGGCTCCTGACCTTGCGCCAAAAAGCCCAAGCCGATGCATTCGCCTTGGCGCAGAAGTCTGATGCTGACAGCCGGTCAGAATGGTGGCGGCGCACGCAATGGGCAATGGACAGGGCCTTGGACAGCGACGCCGATGTAAAGGCCCTTGGTTTGTCAGCCCTTTCCGTCCTCAGCCAGAGCGAGCTGGCCCGGGACGAAGAGTTGCGGCTGCTCGACGTTGCCTGGAGGTCTGTGATTGAAAAGGACGAGGACGTCGAAATCCGCCCTGCGAGGCCGAATGCCGCCAAAAGCGCCTCGGCAGTAGCGTCTGCTCAGCGCGTGCTGGCGGCGGCAGCGAAGCTGCGTGTCGCCCTGGACCGACGCCTCGGTCGCCAGACGCCAAAGTCGATGGAGGACTTGGCGGAGGAAGACGTTCCGTAGTCATCTGGTGGCACCGTCTAGAGAGGCAAGGGGCCCATAAGCAAGGCACGCTAACACGGGGCCCGCACAACAAAGGGCGGCCGGTTCACCCGACCGCCCCTTTGCGGAAAGCTCTACCTTGTTTGCAGCACGTTCCACAGAATCAGATCGTGGGCGTGCTTAGCTTTGTCGTCACCGCGAAAATCGGCTTCTTTGATGCTGCCGCCTGTATCGATCCCGATGCTTGAGGACGATGCGAAGCGGCCCAGCATGGATTTGTTGGACAGCATGGAGACCGAGCGAATGTTCTTGTAGGGCACGGAAACTACCGCGACCTTGTTTCCCACGAAGCTCTTGTCCTGCAGGATGATGCGCATGTTCGTGATGCCTACAAAGCCTGTTCCGACGCCGATACAGTCGTAGACCGCGTATACCGTCTCCCCTTGCAACAGCCCCGCGTTTATCTGCTCGAGCTGTTCTTGCCTGTCATAGATGATTTGTGTCATTGGTGCTCCCCGGCTTAACGCTGATTCGTCGGAATCACTCGCGCAGCGGGATGCCCTTGGCGTCCCGCTGGAAGTAGCTCGCACCAGCAAGAATCATGATGCCCTCCACGACGCCCCAAAGCCCTACCAGGCCCAAGGTGAAGATTCCCAGAACGACTGTCAGGACAAGCTGGATGACTCCGATAGTGGTGTACCCAAGATAGAAGCGGTGGATGCCGAGTCCGCCGAGGAAAATCCCCAAGAGCCCGGCGGCAATCTTGGACTTCGGCTGCGGATAGCCGTAGGCCGGGTTTGGCATCGGAGGCTGCTGGGACATCTGAGGGTATTGGCCCTGATACTGCTGGGGCGCGGCAGGCGGGTAAGCCTGGTACTGGGGCTGTTCAGCGGGAGGCTGCTGGTACTGCGGCGCGGCAGGCGGGTAAGCCTGGTACTGGGGTGGTGCCTGCGGCGGGTACGGTGACCCGACCGGAGCTGATTGGCCCGAAACCGGTGCTGTTGACTCGCTGTTATCCGCAGGGTTCTCAGCGGGAGGATGGGTCATGGTGGTGCCTTTCGATGAAATGGTGAGGTAGCCCAAGGACTCCGGGCTGCAGCTCCGTCGAAAGACGGCATCCCCCAAATAATCCACGTGCCCTCATTATTCTGTCGGATCATGGGCCGGTGCACCGTATTTCGTCCCGCGACCCGCCCGCGCTGCCGTTCACACGCACCAGGTTTGGTTCGGCGCCAGGGCAAAAATAGGGGGGTGCTTCCCGTTCGCTGGAAGCACCCCCGGTATCAATGTCATTCAGTCGCGCTTAAAGGCGTCCTTGATCTTTTCGCCTGCCTGCTTCAGATCCGCTTTGGTCTGGTCTGTTTCACCTTCAGCTTCGAGCCGCTCGTCGTCGGTCATCTTGCCTGTTGCTTCCTTGGCCTGACCGCTCATTTTCTCGCCGGCATTCTCCATCTTGTCGCCGAGTCCCATGCTGGTCCCTCCCCTGCGTTTAGCCGGCCGACGCCGGCTGCTGATGCCTTCAGTTTAGGACTGCGAACGGAAGGGAGGAAGAGCCCTTAGACGGGTACCTGGACCCTCTGAGGGCCCTCGGGAAACCTTGACTATTGCCTGTTGCGCAACCTGCGACGGACGAGGTCCGCCACCGCTAGAGAACCAGCAATCAACGTGGCCGCGACGGCTACATAAACCAGCATCAGCCAGGTCAGCGTGGTTAGAAGCGGTTTCGGATTGCTGAGAAAGGAAAATCCACCCAAAAGACCAACCAGCCAGAACAAGACGACGCCCCCAGCTACTGCCGCTCCTGGAACATATTCCTTCTTCATCACGAAATCCCTCACTCGCTCAACAGCGCCGCCATGCCGCTCAAGATCCAGTATGGGGCTGCCTGAAGCCCGAAAAATGCAAGGACGGGGCAAGTGTGAGGAAGTCAACAGAGGCAATTTTCCAGGCCGCCGTCAGGCCCCCTTTTGAAGCCTGTTTCTCACGACGTCAACCAATGAGCGGTAGCGCAAGTTCTCTTCCAAATCGTCAATCAGAACAGCACCGTCCGGACCTGCCAGCGGGATGCACCAATTGGGATACTGCTCATGGGTTCCGGGCTGGTTCTGCGTGCGGGTCTCCCCCACAGCGTCCACCAAGGCAATACCCAAAAGGGATGACGGTGTTAGCAAAGTGAAGGCGTACAAGGCCTCTACAATCCTTTGGATTTCATGTTGTAGCAGGGCCTGCTTCTGTTGCTCCTGCAAGTCCAAGGGATCAGGCAAGTCCTGGAGCACCCCCTGTTGGCGAAGAAGGGCCAGCACGGCCGCCTGTTCAGCTGCCGCTTCTTCCCGCTCTTCCTCCACTGGACGGCGGAGCAGGCCAAGGGATTCGCGGAGGGTTACGTGTTCCCCGGCGAGATAACCGGCAGTCGGAGGCAAATCATGGGTATTGACGCTGGTCAGGCACTGCTGCCGGTAGCGGTCGGGTCCCAAGGGTCCGTGGGCGTCCTGCTCGAACCACAGAATCGAGGTTCCGAAAATCCCCCGCTCCGACAGGTAGCCCCGGACCCAAGGCTCAAAGACACCAAGGTCCTCGCCAATCACCACAGCGTCCGCTCTCTGGGCTTCAAGAGCCAGGATCCCGATCAGTGCTTCGTGGTCGTAGTAGACGTAGGCTCCTTGTTCGGGTCCGCTCCCCTGCGGAATCCACCAGAGCCTGAAGAGGCCCAGGATGTGGTCCACCCGCACGCCCCCTGCATGCCGGAGGATGGTTCGGAGCATGTCCCGGTAGGGTGCATACCCTGCTTCGGCAAGCCTGGCCGGATGCCATGGGGGTTGGGACCAGTCCTGCCCTTGCTGGTTGAACATGTCGGGAGGAGCGCCCACCGTCACTCCGTGCGCCAATACATCTGCGAGCATCCAGGCATCTGCGCCGTTTGTCTTTACGCCTACCGCGAGGTCGTGGATGACGCCCAGTGCCATGCCAGATTGCTTGGCTGCACGCTGTGCGGACTCCAGCTGCTGGTCACAAATCCATTGCAGCCAACTGTGGAACTCCACCCTGTCTGCCAGCAGCATACGTTGCTCGTTCGAATAGCGGGTGGATGGTGAGGCCGCCTCAGCATGCCACTCCGGCGCCGAAGGGTGAAGCCTTTCAGCAAGCGCACACCAGAGCGCGAAGTCAGCGAGTCCCTCTCCTTGATCTGCACAGAATTTTTTGAACTGACGGGATCGGGAGGCACTGCGCGCGACGTCGAAAATCAGTTCCAGTGCTGCCAGCTTGGCACCATAACTGGAATTGCGGTCCAGCAGGTCGCTTGCCTGGTTAGCAGGATAGAGCTGGGCTGCATACTTCTCGACATGAGCCCGGCTGCCCGGCTCGAGATAGGCATACTCCGGGATCTCCTCCACCCTGATGTACAGAGGGTTGAAAAAGCGCCTGGTTGTAGGCAAATAGGGTGAGTCTTCTATGGGCGTGCGGGGCTCGGCTGCATGAAGCGGGTTGACCAGGATGAAGCCAGCCCCATCCTCGCCCGAAATTGCCGCCAGATCCGTTAGGTCACTGAAGTCTCCGATCCCCCAGGAGCGGCTGGATCTCACCGAGTACAGCTGGGCCAGCAAACCCCAACTCCGGTTCTGGGCCAGGTCGACACTTGTCTTCAAAATTTCCGGAGTGACCACCAGCGCACACTCGGCAGTTGTGCCTTCGACGTCCGCGTGCAACGTGTGCCAGCCAAGGGGCAGGTACTCGGGAATGGCGAAGGTTGCCCGAATGGTGGGAATGCCATCGATTAAGCGGGGTTCTTCCCAATCATCCTTTTGAAGGACGTCGTGGTGGAGGCCATCTTCGCTCGTTACGGAGACCCGGACGCCCTTTCCCTGGGGTACGTGTACCTCGACATGGAATTCCTGGCCCTCCCGGATCACCACCACGGGCGGCAGAATCCTCCGCCATGGTGCCAGTTCGACGTCGTGAATTGCTCTTCGAAGCCCGTCATCAGTATCGGTATTGATTCCCAGGGCATCAAGTACGCTTTTCAGTGTGGCATCAGATACCTTCCGTTCTGCACCATCCCAGCCCTGGAACACTGTTCCGACTCCATGGGCCGCTGCCAGCTCCCTGAGCAGCGCCTGCGAGTTTTCCGTCTGATCAGTTCCCGTGTGATCCGCCATGGCCCTACTCTATTGGCTCTCGGTAGGCTTGCTACACGATGATCCGTATCCTCCAGCCCAGAGAGGTTCTCCGTGAACGAACGTGACAACGCCGGGCAGCCTCCCGAGGACGCTGCTGATCCTGAAGGCCGGCCCCCAGCGGGAGCCTCGAAACCAGCCAATATCCGGGAAGAACAGCAGACTCATGCCGGAGGAACTGTCCCTGCTGCCTACGTGGGAAGCGGAGACCCCGGCCAGGAGCACAAGCCGGAGCAGGCCGTTGAAGAATCAGGGACTTGGGACGACGAGCCACAGCTTTAGACGCGCGGGGGTCGGCCGCGCTAGCCTAAGTCCCTATGGCTGACTCCGAATTCTTTTCCGAATGAACCTGCTGGAGATGTTGTGGGAGCGGATCGTTACTGGATTCTCCCAGGCAGCCGTTCCCGTCGTGCCCGTCACAGAACTCCTTGTGGTCATTGCGGTGGCAATTGTGCTTTCAGTGCCCAGGGCCACCTGGAGATATTTCGGACTCCTGGCCACTGTTGTCCATGAGCTGGGCCACGCCTTTGCGGCGCTGTCCAGCGGTCAGCGCCTGGGCGGCATCCAGCTCAGGTTGAATCATTCAGGAACCACGGTGTCTTTCAGCCGTGGCCGCTTCCCTGCCATCTGGTCCGGATTCTGGGGGTACCCGGTGCCGGCTATGGTGGGAGCCTCCCTGGTCTGGGCAGGTTTCAACGGTTGGGGTCCGGCTGCAATGTCCGTTGGCGTCATCATCCTGCTGGCCGCGCTTCTTTTTATCCGCAACGCAGTGGGAGTGCTGATCATGGCCGCGGGAATCCTGCTGGCCTGCTCCCTGGTTCTCTTCGTGCCGCCGGAGTTGAACAGCCATCTGGTTATCGTTCTGGGCCTGGCCTTGCTGGTTGCCGCGGTACGGGATCTCGGAAAACTTATCCACGTACACTTCAGACGCAGGGAACAGCTGGCCACCTCAGATGCCTACCTGCTGTATCGGGCGACTTCGATCCCCTCCGGAGTGTGGATCGTACTGTTTACCAGCGTGGTGGGCGCCGCCTGGTTCTTTGCCTGGCAACCCATTGCAGAAGTCTTCGCGACCGCAATTCCCTGACCTTCCCGCAGCTTGCCGCTCCCATGGGACCCGGGTTTAGTCTGTAGAGATGAGCCAGGAAACAGGTCAGAGCACGGACTCCACCACCTCGCCGGCTTTCAGCACCAAGGGTGCGTACGTTACGGGTGGTGAATTTAGACGGGACACGAATTACATTGAGGACCGCATCACCTCCGATGGTGCAGCCGGGCCGAATGGTGAACCGGGGTGGCCGGTGGAGCCGGGCCGCTACCGGCTCATCGCGGCAAGGGCTTGCCCTTGGGCAAATCGTGCGGTCATTGTGCGGCGGCTATTGGGCCTGGAAGAGGTCATCTCCCTCGGCCAACCCGGGCCAACGCATGACTCCCGGTCATGGACCTTTGACCTGGACGAGGGCGGCCGGGACCCTGTTCTTGGCATCGAGCGGCTCCAGGAGGCGTACTTCAAGCGCTTTCCCAACTATCCGCGGGGCATCACCGTTCCCGCCGTCGTAGAGATTTCCACCGGCCAAGTGGTGACCAATAATTTTCCGCAGATCACTCTCGACTTCTCCACAGAATGGTGCAAGTTCCACCCCCCCGGGGCCCCGGACCTGTATCCGGAAAAGCTTCGGCAGGAAATAGACGAGGTGAACAAAAGGGTCTTCACCGAAATCAACAACGGGGTCTACCGCTGTGGCTTTGCCGGATCCCAGGAAGCGTATGATGCCGCCTATGACCGGTTGTGGACGGCATTGGACTGGTTGGAGGACCGATTGGCGGGACAGCGGTTCCTCGTGGGTGATTCCATTACTGAGGCCGACGTCCGACTCTTCACCACTCTGGCCAGGTTTGACGCTGTCTATCATGGGCACTTCAAATGCAACCGCCAGAAACTGAGCGAGATGCCTGTTCTTTGGAGCTATGCGCGGGACCTGTTCCAAACCCCGGGCTTCGGAGACACCATCGACTTCGTACAGATCAAGCAGCACTATTACATCGTCCATGAGGACATCAATCCCACCGGCATAGTCCCCCGAGGCCCGGAACTTTCGGGGTGGCTCACCAAACACGGGCGTGAGTCCCTCGGAGGCCGGCCTTTTGGCAATGGCACTCCGCCCGGTCCGGTGAAGGCAGGAGAGGAAGTCCCTCCCCGGCACGGGGCCGGGTGAAAAAGATCCCCGTGGATCTGTGAGTATGTTGGATCCATGCAACTTTCAGATGGACTCGCGGACCCCGAATTCGTGGGCGTACTGGACCTGTTCGAATCGTTCCTCTCCGAGGACCCTCTTTATAGCGCGCAGCTTTCGGCCTACGTTCATGGGCGCAAGGTGCTGGATCTGGTGGGCGGCCCCGATTTCGCTCCCGGCGACATCACCGGAACCTACTCCTGCACCAAGGGAGTGGCTGCCTGCGTGGTTGCGCTTCTGCTGCAGGACGGGCTTTTGGACCTTGAACAAACTGTTGCCCATTACTGGCCCGAATTCGCCGCCCACGGCAAAGACCGGCTGACAGTGGCCCAAGCCCTGTCACATCAGGCTGGGCTAATGGGTCTTGAAGGCGGCTTTCGCTTGGACGAGTTCACGACGGTAGCTGCCGCTGAAAGGCTGGCTGCTGCGGAACCCCTGTGGCGACCGGGAAGTACCTTCGGATATCACGCCCTCACCATCGGGATCCTCATGGAGGAACTCTGCCGCCGGACCGCGGGCACTTCCCTTCAGGAACTGTACGATTCCCGCCTGCGCTTACCCTTTAACATCGACTTTTTCCTTGGCCTCCCTGAGGGCCAGGAGCCGCGTTACCGTGACGTTCTGTACGTCGTCGATGACAGCCTGCCGTGGCAGGACCCGCTGAGCCTGGAGGGCCTGAACAGCAACAGCGGAGTCAGCTCAATTATGGAGCTTCCCAACCACACGATCATCCGGGCAAACGGCATGAGCAGCGCGGGAGGTGTGGGGTCGGCCGAGGGACTGGCGCGCCTGTATGCCGCCGCCAGCACAGGGGTCGACGGCGGTGCGGCGTTCCTGACGGAAGCCACCATCAGCGCCATGACACAGGAACAAGTCTGGGGTCTGGACAGGTCGTCAGGGCTGGACAACGCCTTCGCCGTCGGGTTCATGAAGTCTCACCCGAGCCGGGACTTCGGCAGCTACCGCGCTTTCGGGCACGAGGGAGCGAATGCAGCGCTTGGATTTGCCGACCCTGCGTACGGCATCGGCTTCGGATACGTTCCCAGGCGGCAGGAAGAAGGGCGGACACCGGGGCGGGCACACCGTCTCGCCCACGCAGTTCGCCAAGCGGCCGCTGCTTCTTCCAACTCTGGAGAAGCAGCTATCAGGAGCTAGCAGGTTAATCCATTTGTAACATCTAAGGGCCCACCCTAGGGTGGGGCCAGATGAGCACACAAATACCAAGAGTACGAGGCCGGGGGTTCGCGCGGATTCCTGGGTGGGGACTGGTGACTGATGGCGTGTCAGGGGTATTCGCCGTGTCCCGCCTCCAGCTTGCAGCAAAGGCGGCGTTGGCGGCGGGCCTGTCCTTCCTGATTGCCCCGTGGATGCCCGGCTCCGCTGCTGAATACCCCTATTACGCCCCCCTCGGCGCCCTCGTGGTGATGTACGAGAACGTCGCGGGTTCCATGCGGCAGGGTCTCCAAACACTCATCGGGCTTGGGCTTGGCATTGGCCTGGCGTTCATGCTGGTGAGCCTCGGCCAGCCATCCCCTCTTACAGTTGCGGTGGTCATGGGCCTTGGCATCATGCTTGCGGGCCTTCCCCGCTTGGGCGCCGGCCGGGACTGGATCCCGACTGCCGCCTTGCTGGTGCTGTTGGTGGGCGGGCACAACCCTGATGATTTTTCATTCGGTTACCTCCTGCAGATGGGTGCCGGTGTTGCCGTAGGCATTGCCGTCAACCTGCTGGTCTTCCCGCCCCTTCATTTCAACGCCATGGCTGTGAGCCTGGCAGACTTTCGGAGGGCCTTGGCTCAACAAATCTCGGATATGGGGGAGGCTGTGGAAGAAAAATGGCCTCCCGAGCATGAGGACTGGTCCCGCCGTTCGGATGAGCTTTCCCGATCGGCCCGCTCGCTGAGGGCTGCTGTGGAAAAGGCCGACGCGAGCCGCCGGGCCAACCCGCGGCGGAAATTCCACCCGAGGGACGTGAACCTGGACTACAGAAACCTCCGTGATTTGGAACGGATAACCTTCCATGTCCAGGACATGACTGAGGTCCTGGCCGACGTTATCTGGGACCAGGACACTCTCTTTGTCATTCCGCTCCCCCATAGCGAACCCTTGGGTAAGGCGCTTTCGGCGGTCGGGGCGTTACTTCTGGCAGTGGAGGAAGGGGATTCTGAGCGGCTCGAAGAACTGCGGGACGAGGCCGAGACGGCAGTGCTTACCCTGGCGCAACATCTGGCCTCGGATGAGACGGGTCCGGACGCGCCCAGCGCGGCTGAATCCATTCTGCTGAGCCTGCACAGGATCCTGCGTGTGCTCAAATCAGGAGTAAAACAGATCGAAGCACAACCGGGGTCATCGGAGGGTGACTGAGCCGCTGAAATGCTTCCGTCCGGCCTTCGGACTCCATGCCACGTAATCAGACCGCTCCCATGTGCCCCCGTGGGCCTGGACGGTGCTGATATCCAGGGCCACCCGCGCGGGAAGGAAAACCGGCGTTTCAAAGGAGACGTCCCAGTTAAAGGCCTCGCCTTTGACCGCCCCCACATCAGCCAGCGCCCTGGCAGCGAGGTACATCCCATGGGCAATGGATCTGCGCATACCCAGGGCCTTGGCGCTCAAGGCGCTGAGGTGAATGGGGTTGAAGTCACCTGAGACAGCGGCGTACGCCCTGCCTGTATCCACGCCAAGCTGCCAGAGTGCAGTCGGGTTCGGAGGCCTGAAATCAGCAGGGGCCGGGTGGGCCGATGGCTTGTCTATACCTGGCAGGAAGACGCCTTTTGCCAGATAGGTGGAGACTCCCCGCCAGAGGACGTGGTCGCGTTTTCCCGTGCGGACCTCCGCGACCATGTCCAGCTGCGTGCCGCTCCGGTGGCCCCGAAGGTTCATCGCTGAGGCCGTGATATCCAGAGGTTCCGTAAAACTGATGGCCCTTCTTTGCTCCACAATGTTCCGCAGATGGATCATGCCCAGCAGCGGCAATGGAAAGTCATCCCGGTTCATAACGCTCATAGCCACCGGGAAGGCAAGCGCATGAATGAATCCCGCTGGCAGCACGTCGGTGGCGGGCTCGCCAATAAGATGCTGGTAGGCGGTGAGTTTCTCGACGTCGACCTTCACCCCTCGCACCTCATGGCTGCTTTCCGGCAAGGCTGTACCCAGGTCCGTCCCGAGCAGGCGGCGCCGCGCAGCCGTGGCGGCGGCGTTGACGTAGAGTTTTGACAGGGACGGCATATCCCCCATGACAACGGGGCCCGAATCGCTCATGCCCCTACCATGTTCTGCCCGCATACCCGAAGCACTTCGCCGGAGATTCCCCCAGCCGCATCACTCGCCAGAAACGCAATGGCCTCGGCGACGTCAACGGGTTGGCCGCCCTGCCTCAGGGAGTTGATCCTTCGCCCAACTTCCCGCCGTACTAACGGAACACGCCGGGTCATCTCTGTTTCGATGAAGCCGGGGGCGACAGCATTGATAGTGCCCCCGTATGGCTCGAGCAAAGGAGCGGTTGCCCTCACCATCCCCATGACGCCGGCTTTGGAAGCGGCGTAGTTGGTCTGGCCGCGGTTTCCGGCGATTCCGCTAGTGGATGCCACCGACACGATTCTCGGGGAGTTGCGGAAGTGCTCCGATGCCAGCAATGCGTCGTTGATACGCAGCTGTGCTGCAATGTTGACGGCCAAAACAGACGACCACTTGCTGTGGTCCATGTTCGCCAGCAGCTTGTCACGGGTAATGCCGGCGTTATGGACCACAATGTCCAGGTGGCCGTAGCGAGACACCGCGTGATCGATGATCTTCTGCCCCGCGTCCTCCCGTGTGATGTCCAGCTGCAAGGCGGTTCCGTGGACCTCATTCGCGACCTCGGCAAGGTGGTCGCCGGCCGCCGGAACGTCCACGGCTATGACGGTGGCGCCGTCGCGGTGAAGGGTGCGGGCGATGGCAGCGCCGATGCCGCGTGCCGCCCCGGTAACGACGGCGACCTTCCCTGCCAACGGTTTCTCGACGTCGTCGGGAAGTTTGCCCGACGACGAACGAACCGTGAGGGTCTGACCGTCGATGAAGGCGGATTTTCCGGAAAGGAGGAACCGCACGGCAGCCAGCACGCTCGGGCTGGTGGTGGACACGCCGTCCGCCAGGAGGACGCCGTTCCCAGTGGTGCCGGAGCGTAGCTCCATGGCCAGGGAGCGCAGCAATCCGTCCACTCCTTGACGGGCCGCCGCTGTGGCGGCGTCGGGGGCGCTTCCAGGATGCCGGGAGACCGTGATCACCCTCCCGTTGGGAGTGAGGTCCCTGAGGGAGGTTGCGGCGGTGAGGACAGGCTTTTCCAGGTCATCAGGGTGGGTCAGCTCGTCCAGGACCAGGATGACCGCGCCGAGGCGTTCTTTTGGAACGGGGTGCCGGCGGACGTCGATGCCCCAGGACAGGAGCGTTGATGCAAGTTCATCTGCCCCCGTGGTTGAACCTTCGATGAGGACGGGGCCAGGGATCAGCGGCTGCCCGGGTTTGTGCCGTCGGAGGATCACCGGCTGCGGCAGCCCGATCTTCCGGGCAATCTTCCGGCCTGGCCCGCTGCTGACGAACTGAGTGTAGGTATCGGTCATTGCTTCCCCCTAGCGTGATTCCAGTATGGCCACAACGCCTTGGCCGCCTGCAGCACAGATCGAGACGAGTCCGCGGGCGGGCCGTCCATCCACCTGGCCCTTGGCATACAGCATCTTGGCGAGGGAGGCCACAATGCGTCCTCCCGTGGCGGCGAAGGGGTGGCCTGCGGCGAGCGATGAGCCGTTCACATTGAGTTTGGACCTGTCCACAACACCGAAGGCACTTTCCAGGCCAAGCCGGTTGCGACCAAATTCTTCGTTTTCCCAGGCAGCCAGAGTGCTCAGCACCGTTCCTGCAAATGCCTCATGGATCTCGAAGAAGTCGAAGTCATCGAGCGTAAGCCCGTTCCGGGCAAGGAGGCGCGGGACGGCAAATACGGGAGCCATCAACAGTCCGTCCTTGCCATGGACAAAGTCGACAGCAGCCGCTTCCCCGTCAACGACCGCGGCCAGTTTAGGAAGATCGTGGGCATCGGCCCATTCTTCGGAGGCCAACAGCACGGTGGAAGCCCCATCCGTCAGGGGTGTGGAGTTACCGGCAGTCATGGTCGCCTCAGAGCCAAGGCTCTTGCCGAACACAGGCTTGAGCGTAGCGAGCTTCTCAAGGGATGTGTCAGGCCTCAGGTTCGAGTCCCTGGTCAGACCACGATATGGGGTAATGAGGTCGTCGAAGAAACCAGCATCGTAGGCAGCAGCAAGGTTGCGGTGGCTGTTGTAGGCGAGCTCGTCCTGGGCTTCCCGCGTGATCTTCCATTGAGCAGTGGTAAGCGCCTGGTGCTCACCCATTGAGAGTCCTGTCCGCGGTTCGCCGGTGTTCGGCGCATCCGGCGCAAGGTCTCTGGGCCTGAGCTTGCTTAATACCTTGAGCCTCTGCGGAAGGGTCTTGGCACGGTTGAAGTCCAGGAGGACCTCACGGAGGCCTTCGCTAACTGCGATCGGGGCGTCTGAGGCAGAATCCACGCCGCCGGCGATGGCGGAGTCAATCTGCCCGAGCTTGATCTTGTTGGCGAGTCCAAGGACAGTCTCCAGCCCTGTTGCGCAAGCCTGCTGCACATCGTAAGCGGGCGTCTCTGCTGCCAAAGGGGATCCCAGAACTGCCTCACGGGTGAGGTTGAAGTCGCGCGAATGCTTCAGGACTGCACCCGCCGCCACTTCACCGATCCGCTCGTCCTGCAGGCCGAAACGGGCTATCAGTCCATCCAGGGCAGCCGTCAGCATGTCCTGGTTTGAAGACTTCGTGTACGCGCCTCCGGTACGGGCAAACGGAATACGGTTGCCGCCAACCACCACGGCTTTCCGTAGCTGCCTCTGGATCCCTTGGGCTGGCTGAACGATTGGTTCCTCGCGTCCGGTCTCGGACATGTGCTCTCTCCTTCAAACGAAGCTGATTACCGATACCCAGCGTACCTGATACGCTGGGTATCGTGAACATCCTTTCAGTAGAGGGCCAGAAGACTGCCGACGCCGCCGTGGACGGCAGAGCTTCCCGCTGGCAGACCCATCGTGAGGAGCGGCGCCGTGAACTCATAAAATCCGCCCGCAAGGCGGTTCACGCGCTGGGCAGTGACGCTTCTATGGAGGAAATCGCTGCTGCAGCCGGCACCTCGAAGTCAGTTTTTTACCGGTATTTCGGCGACAAGGCAGGACTCCAGCAAGCCGTTGGAGAGGTGGTCCTGAACCAGATGCAGCGCCGCATTCAGGAGGCCGCCCAGAGCGCGCAGACACCCCGGGAGGGTTTGTTCGCAATGGTTTCGGCGTACCTGCAGATGGCTGAAACAAGCCCCCGTGTCTACACGTTTGTCACGAAATACTCCGCGGCCGAGTCGGACCATACCGGGGCTGCCATTGCCACAGCGGGCGCTCTGGGCCACTTCTTTGAAGCCATTAGCGACATGATCGCCCGCCCGATGCGCGCGCATCTGGGTGGAGGCACCGGCAAGGAGGCCGTCATCGGCTACTGGCCGAATGCGGCCATTGGCTTGGTCAGGAATGCGGGTGAACAGTGGCTGGCGAGCCCTGCTTCACCCGACAAGCCCGACCAAGAGACCATGGCACGGCAAATCACCTCCTGGTTATGCGTCGGAATAGCTCCGGAACTGGAAACCACCACCCTCGCTTTGTCCAAGCCACCATCAAAAACGTAGAAGAACCTGTCAAAAACTCTTCAGGACGTTGCCAGAAAAACAGAAGGAACAAACATGACAGAAGTAGTGGACCGCGCCGGCGCCAATTCCGCAGTTGTCAGTGCACCCCGGGCGATCACGGGCCACCCGGCCGTTGACGTTGCCGCGCTGGGCGAACAGCTCCTGGGCAAGTGGGCGGACATCCGGAGGCAGGCCCGGGACCTCTCTGCCCGTCCCGAGCTACACAAAACTGAAGGCCTTACGCACACAGAGCATCGCAAACGTACTTTCGGCCAGCTCCGTTACCTCGTGGACAACGGTGCCGTCCATCGTGCCTTCCCAGCGTCGCTTGGTGGATCAGATGACCACGGCGGAAACATCGCAGGGTTCGAGGAGCTGGTGACGGCGGATCCGTCGCTGCAGATCAAGGCCGGTGTGCAGTGGGGCCTCTTCGGTTCCGCGGTGATGCACCTGGGCACTGAGGAGCACCACCGCAAATGGCTGCCCGGCATTATGAACCTGGACATTCCTGGCTGCTTTGCGATGACAGAAACCGGCCATGGCTCGGACGTCGCCAGCATCGCCACAACTGCCACCTACGAGCCTTCTACCCAGGAATTCGTGATCAACACACCGTTCAGGGCGGCTTGGAAGGACTACATCGGCAATGCGGCCATTGATGGCCTGGGTGCCGTGGTGTTCGCCCAGCTCGTGACTTTGAGCGTAAACCACGGGGTTCATGCGTTCTATGTCGACCTGCGTGATCCTGACACCAAAGAGTTCCTTCCCGGCATCGGTGGTGAGGACGACGGCGTCAAGGGCGGGCTCAACGGCATCGACAACGGCCGTCTACACTTCTCCGCCGTCCGGATCCCTCGTACAAACCTCCTGAACCGCTATGGAAACGTCGACGTCGACGGGACCTACACCTCTCCCATTGCCAGCCCCGGCCGCCGGTTCTTCACCATGCTTGGAACCCTGGTCCAGGGACGTGTGTCCCTTGATGGTGCCGCAGTGGCGGCCAGCAAGGTTGCCCTGAAGACGGCTATCCAATACGCCACAGAACGACGCCAGTTCAATGCCTCCTCGCCCACGGAGGAGGAGGTTCTGCTGGATTACCAACGGCACCAGCGCCGTCTGTTCACCCGTCTGGCAACCACGTACGCCGCGAGCTTTGCACACGAACAGCTGCTGCAGAAATTCGACGACGTTTTCTCCGGCGCCCATGATTCCGACGCGGACCGCCAGGATCTGGAAACCCTCGCCGCTGCCCTCAAGCCCTTGAGTACATGGCACGCGCTGGACACCCTGCAGGAATGCCGCGAAGCCTGTGGTGGGGCCGGCTTCCTGATTGAAAACCGCTTTGCGTCACTGCGGGCAGATCTCGACGTCTACGTAACGTTCGAGGGCGACAACACTGTCCTGTTGCAGCTTGTTGCCAAGCGGCTTCTCGCCGACTACGCGAACGAATTCCGCAACGTGGACTTCGGCGTGTTGGCCCGGTATGTCGTGGGCCAGGCTGCCGACGTCGCGATCCACCGCACCGGCCTTCGCCAGGTGGCACAGTTCGTGGCCGACACCGGATCACCCCAGAAGGCAGCAATAGCGCTTCGGCACGAAGAGGGCCAGCGCGCATTGCTGACCGAGCGCGTCCAATCGATGGTTGCCGAGGTGGGTTCAGCGCTCAAGGGTGCCAACAAATTGCCCCAGCACCAGGCCGCGGCAGTTTTCAACCTCCACCAGGACGATCTGATCGACGCGGCACAGGCCCATGCCGAGCTGCTCCAGTGGGAGGCGTTTACGGAAGCACTGAGCCAGGTAGCTGATCCGGGCACCAAAACTGTGCTTACCTGGCTTCGTGATCTCTTCGGCCTCTCGCTGATAGAGAAGAACCTCTCCTGGTACCTGATGAACGGCCGGCTGTCCATGCAGCGCGGACGCACTGTGGGCGACTACATCAACCGGCTGCTTATCAAGATCCGGCCCCACGCGCTGGACCTGGTTAACGCCTTCGGCTACGGCCCCGACCATCTGCGTGCAGCCATTGCGACGGGCGCTGAGAAGACCCGCCAAGACGAAGCCCGCGATTATTTCCGGAGGCAGCGGGCCAGCGGCCAGGCGCCTGTTGACGAGAAAGCCATCCTCTCGCGCCAGTCGGGTGGAAAGCCAACGCAGAGCTGACTCCAACACAATTCCGGCAATTTACCCGGCAGACAACGACGGCGCCGCTCCCCTGTTGAGGGGAACGGCGCCGTCGTCGTCGTTTAGCTTTTACCCCGACCGGTCGCGCATGTTACGCGAGCCGGGCGAATAAGACGCCTGACGTCAGGACAGTACAGAGCGGTAAACCTGAAGGGTGGTTTCCGTGATGGATTCCCAGGAGAAGTGCTGCTCAGCCCTGAGCCTGCCGGCCTTGCCCATGGCGCGGGCGCGCTGCGGATCCGACACCACCTCTGTAAGGGCGGCTGCAAATTCTGTTACGAACTTCTCCGGATCCAGCGGGGTTCCAGTGCCGTCAGTGACCTGCTCCAGCTCAACAAGCAGCCCTGTTTCCCCGTGCTGGACAACCTCGGGAATCCCGCCCGTCGCGCTTGCCACAACCGCGGCACCGCAGGCCATCGCCTCGAGGTTTACGATTCCCAAAGGCTCGTAGATGGAGGGGCAGGCGAAGGCTGTTGCATGGCTGAGGACCTGGATGAGCTCATGGCGGGGAAGCATCCGCTCCACCAGCACCACTCCAGTGCGCTGCTTTTGCAGTTCCTCGATCAGCCGGGCAGTTTCCGCTGCAAGCTCGGGCGTGTCGGCCGCCCCAAGGCAGAGGACCAGCTGGACGTCGGCAGGGAGCTTGGCCGCGGCACGAAGCAGATATGGCACGCCCTTTTGGCGCGTGTTGCGTCCCACGAACACCACACTCGGCAGCTCAGGATCAATGCCGAGAGCCCGAATGGCATCGGTGCCCTCGTCCCGGCTCCACAGGCTGACATCGATGCCGTTGTGCACCACCTTGACCTTCTCAGGATCAACGTCGGGATAGCTGCGCAGGATGTCCTGGCGCATACCTTCAGAGACGGCGATGATGGCGGCGGCTGCCTCGTAGGCAGTCTTTTCCACCCACGAAGACAATGCGTAGCCTCCGCCCAGCTGCTCGGCTTTCCAAGGGCGCAGCGGCTCGAGGCTGTGGGCGCTAAGAACGTGCGGGATACCGTGCAACAGGGATGCCAGATGGCCTGCCATGTTTGCATACCACGTGTGCGAATGGACCAGGTCCGCACCTGCAATGTCCGGCACTATACGCAGATCGACGCCCAGGGTCTGGACGGCAGCATTAGCACCCCCAAGATCGTCCGGGACGGAGTAGGAAGTCACTCCGGCACCGTGGTAGTCGGCGTCCCGCGGAGCTCCGAAGGCCCGCACCTGAAGATCCACGTGCTGGGCCAGCACACGGCTCAGTTCAGCCACATGGACTCCGGCGCCGCCATAGATCTCAGGCGGGAATTCTTTGGTCACAATGTCTATACGCACGCTACCCAAGGTAGTCGTTCCCGCTTAACTGTTCTAGTGTGAAGGAGTCCGGGCTTACCGGGCTGTTGGGGAGTGACGAAGGCGTACAGGGAGCGACCACATGCCGTTGAATAAGAAAGTTTTGGCCATTGTCCTTGCAGGCGGCGAGGGAAACCGCCTCATGCCGCTTACGGCGGACAGGGCCAAACCCGGGGTTCCTTTTGCAGGCAGCTACCGGCTCATCGACTTTGCATTGTCGAATCTGGTGAATTCCAGATACCTGCAGATCGTGGTTCTCACTCAATATAAATCCCACAGCCTTGACCGACATATCTCCGAGACGTGGAGGATGTCTACCCAACTCGGGAACTACATTGCTTCGGTTCCGGCGCAGCAGCGCGTAGGCAAGAGCTGGTTCCTTGGCAGCGCAAACGCCATCTACCAGTCCCTCAACCTGATCCACGACGCCAACCCCGACATCGTCGTCGTGGTTGGAGCGGACCACGTGTACCGGATGGACTTCGCCCAGATGGTGGAGTCGCACGTTGCGAGCGGGGCCAAAGCCACCGTCGCTGCCGTCCGCCAGCCACTGAACATGGCGGACCAGTTCGGCGTCATCGAAGTTGACCAGGACGATCCCCGCAAGATTGCGGCTTTCGTGGAAAAGCCTTCCAGCACTCCTGGCCTGGCTGCTGATCCCACACAGTTCCTTGCCTCCATGGGCAACTACGTGTTCGACCGGGATGCCCTGGTGGATGCACTTCAGGTCGACGCGGAGCGTTTGGACACCAAGCACGACATGGGCGGGGACATCATCCCCTACTTCGTTGACCGTGGAGAAGCCGGAGTCTACGACTTCACCCTCAACGACATCCCGGGCTCCACTGAGCGTGACCGTACATATTGGCGGGACGTCGGAACTATCGATTCGTTCTACGACGCCCACATGGATCTCATCTCGCCCCTGCCTGTCTTCAACCTCTACAACTCGGAATGGCCCATCTATACCCGCCAGACCATCTCGCCGCCGGCAAAGTTCGTCCGCGGTGGCAACAACGCGGTCGGTACTGCCTTGGATTCAATCGTCGCGAGCGGCGTGGTGATCTCCGGCGGCATTGTCGAGGGGTCCGTGCTCTCCAACGACGTCTACGTGAGCACCGCCAGCCGCGTCCTGGATTCGGTTCTGATGGATAAGGTGCAGATCGGCGAAGGCGCCGTGGTGAAGCGCGCCATCCTCGACAAGAACGTGAAGGTACCTGCCGGCGCCACCATCGGACTGGACCCCGAACTGGACCGGGCCCGCGGCTTTAAGGTCACGGAATCCGGCATTACCGTGCTCTCCAAGGGCCAGCAGGTCCCCGAACCGGGTGACGATGAGAAGGCACTGGCCGCAGCAAACCTGCACCTTGTGCCCAATGCTGTGCAGGCCGCGACCGAGAACTATCCGGAGGTCCGGGAATCCGTCGAAAAGGCCGCTGAGGTCCAGGCCGCAGGAGCAGTTGCCCCGGCGTCCGCCAAGGAATCCGTCACTACGCGTTCGTGAAAGACGCCCATACCTGAAGCAGGGCAGGCCGGTGCTCCTCAGGCTGTAAAATCGGAACAATGAACTCCCCCGATCTGACGCCTGAGGAAATCCAGGCCTGCCTCAAGGTTCTGAACACGATTCACGCCTATGACGAAGAGCACCCGGACTATGTCTCGGTGCGCCGCGCCACCGGAAAAATGTTCAAAGCTGTCAAAAGGCACCGCCGGGTCACCAAACGGGATTTGATCTCCGAAGCAGACCGGGCCGTGATTGCGCAAACTGCAACTGCAGCCCCGGACCGGATTGATGACGAGACCCGGGGCAACAAACTGGAACCTTCTGCCACGGGCAAAGTGGCAGGGCACCTGATCAGGTCCCGTCCCTGCTACATCTGCAAGCAGCACTACACTCAGGTGGACTCTTTTTACCATCAGCTGTGTCCCGAGTGCGCCGCTTTCAACCACGGCAAACGGGACGCCAGGACCGACCTCACCGGCCGCAGGGCACTCCTGACCGGTGGCCGGGCGAAGATTGGCATGTACATTGCGCTTCGGCTCCTCAGGGACGGTGCCCACACGACCATCACCACCCGGTTCCCCAAGGATGCTGCCCGCAGGTTCGCTGCCATGGAGGACAGCGGGGACTGGCTGCACCGGCTCAGGATAGTGGGCATTGACCTGCGTGACCCGTCCCAGGTGATGGCACTGACGGATTCATTGAATGAAGCCGGTCCCCTGGACATCATCATCAACAACGCCGCACAGACCGTCCGACGGACCGGAAACGCCTACAAGCCGCTGGTGGACGCTGAGGACGAGGCCTTGCCTGTTGCGTTGGAGGCCGCCAACGGCGGCCCGGAGCTTGTCACCTTCGGCCACGCCCATGACAAACATCCGCTGGCGTTGGCAAGCAGTGTTCTGGAGCATCCGGTCCTTGCCGGCGATGCCATTACGTCCCTTGCACTCTCCACCGGTTCCGCGTCATTGGAGAGGATCGCATCAGGAACAGCCATCGACGCCGGCGGGCTGGTCCCCGATCTCGCGACCATCAACAGCTGGACCCAGGTGGTGGACGAGGTGGATCCGCTGGAAATGCTTGAGGTTCAGCTCTGCAACGTGACGGCGCCCTTCCTGCTCGTCAGCAGGCTCCGTGAGGCCATGAAGCGGTCGACTGCCCACCGTAAGTACATCGTGAACGTCTCTGCGATGGAGGGGCAGTTCTCCCGTGCGTACAAGGGCCCCGGCCACCCCCACACGAACATGGCCAAGGCTGCTCTGAACATGATGACCCGCACCAGTGCTCAGGAAATGCTGGAAACGGACGGCATTCTGATGACTGCAGTGGATACGGGCTGGATAACGGATGAGCGCCCCCACTTCACTAAAGTGCGCTTGATGGAGGAAGGGTTCCACGCACCCTTGGACCTGGTGGACGGCGCCGCCCGTGTCTACGATCCGATCGTGATGGGCGAGAACGGGGAGGACCAATACGGCGTCTTCCTCAAGGATTACCGGCCAAGTCCCTGGTGAACCGACAAGAGGCGTGGGTCCCCGGACCCCGCTCGGCAGAAACCGGTAGGGTGCAGTAGATAATGGGTGGAACACCAGGGTCACCGATACCGTCGATCCACTTTTGAATAGCAGGACCAACGGCCCTTGTCCGCCAATCCCCGGGTGACCGAGAATTGCAGAGCCTGACGGGGAACCTTATTGTTTTTTCATCGGGCGGCGACAATGAAGCCCCATCGCAGTGCCTTCCGTGAGCCCCTAAGCAGCGGAAGTCCTGTTCACTCGGAGATGGCCAACGTGGCCGGACAGAAGGATCATGCTTCCTCGTCAAGACAGCCCATCAGATGTACCAGCCCAGGCACCGGACCTGATCCGGGTTTTTATTCTCGATGATCACGAACTGGTACGACGCGGCCTCCAGGAACTGCTGGAGGACGAAGGATTTCTGGTGGTGGGCAGTTCGGGCTCGGCTGTGGAGGCGACCAGACGCATTCCGGCCCTGCGGCCTGACGTCTGTGTTCTCGATGCCAGGCTTCCCGATGGCACAGGCATTGAGGTTTGCAGGGACGTCCGCTCAATCGATCCGACGATCAATTGCCTCATCCTGACAAGTTACGACGACGAGCAGGCCTTGCGCGGGGCGATCCTGGCAGGAGCCCGGGGGTACGTCCTCAAAGAAATCGGCGGGACGGATCTCATCGGAGCGCTCAGGCGTGCCGCTGCCGGGGAGTCACTGTTCGAGCACGGCGTGGTTGCCAGTACGGTTCAGAAACTGGTCTCGTCTTCCCCGCCAGACCCTAATGTTTCCGCGCTGACCCCGCAGGAACAGCGCGTTCTTGAACTTGTTGGCGGCGGCCTGACCAACCGGCAAATAGCAGCGGAAATGTTCCTCGCGGAAAAAACCGTCAAGAACTACGTTTCGTCCCTTTTGGCTAAGCTCGGATTCGAACGCCGCACACAGGCCGCCGTATACATCGCCAATAAAACCGCGAATAAAACCGCCATGGCCTCTCCCGGGACCACACCCGGCAAGTAAGAGTCCACCCTTCAAACGGGACTTCATGGGCCGGGCTGTACGGGTACTGACCACTCCAGCCTGGTGCCCGTTCCTTCTCCACTGGAGATCGTGCAGGTGCCGCCCATCAGCTGCGCCCGGTCCTCCATGTTTGTGAGGCCGTTTCGTCGCTTGAGCTCGGTGAAACCAATACCATCGTCAGCAATGGCAACCACAGCCCGTCCGTCTCCGACAGTCACCGAGACCTCGATGGATCCCGCACCGGAATGCCGGATGGCATTGCTCAGTCCCTCCGACACCACAGCGACAATATTGTCCGCAATCTCCCCTGCCAGAGAATCCACCGGTCCCCGGATAGTTAGGCCGGGTGAGAAGGGCAATGACTTGGCTGCGCTCATGGCGAGTTGACGGATTCTGCTGCTGAGGGGCTCTGATTCCCCTCCGCTTGTCCTGAGGAAATAGATGGTGTCGCGAAGGCTTCTGATGACCTCATCCAACTCTCCGGTGATGGCACGGATGCGTTCCAGCGCCCGGGCATCCCCCGTAAAGCGATTGAGGCTCTGGACGCTGAGGCCTGCGGCAAAAAGCCGCTGGATGACGAGGTCGTGCAGGTCCCTGGCAATCCTGTCCCGGTCGGTGAATACGATCAGCTGCTCCCGGAGTCTGTGGACGCGCGCCAACTCAAGGGCCAGCGCAACGTGGGATCCGAACACTGCTCCCATCTCCACATCCGTGCGGGAATACGGACCCTGGCCGCCGTCGCGCATCAGCAACAACAGCCCGTGATGCGCGCCCTGGGTACTGAGAGCGACGGCGAGGAGCGGGCCTTTCGCTGTCAGGCTGACAGGGCCAAGCACTTCGGCCGTCTTGTCGAAAACAACGGGATCCCCGCCATGAAGCACGCCCTCGAGCTTCTTAACGTCGAGTTCAAGCCGCTTGCCCTGGTACTGGGCGGAGTGCTTACCCGCGGCGCCCGCCACAATATATTCGGTCCCATCCTCCGAGGGCGCAGCGATGAGAGCCAGTACTGACCCGGATTCGTGGAGGGCACGGTCGGCAATAGGATCCAGGCCTCCAGAGGAGTAGTAGTGGTCGCTGCCCAACATCAGGCCCGAGACCTCCATGCACGCCTCCAGCCACAGGGCCCGACGCCGGGCGTCATCGTAGAGCCGGGCGTTTTCTATCGCCACCCCCGCGGCGGCGGCCAGCGCCATCGCAAGTTCCTCATCCTCGACCGTGAAATCACCGCCACCGTGCTTCTCAGTCAGGTACAGGTTGCCAAAAACGACACCACGGACCCGTACGGGAACACCCAGGAAGGTCCGCATTGACGGGTGGTGCTCAGGGAAACCGTAAGCCTCCGGATGTTGCCGGAGGTCGTGGAGGCGAAGGGGGCGCGGATCCCGGATCAGGAGGCCCAACACGCCGTGCCCTATGGGAGGCGGGCCTAGCTGGCGCTCCAGTTCGCCGTCGATCCCCACACTGACAAAGGTGCTGAGGGCCTGATTTTCGCCAATGACACCGAGGGCGCCGTAACGGGCATGGAGGAGCCGGCAGGCGGATTGAACAACCCGCTCAAGCACGGCATCCAGGCTGAGGTCTTCGGCTACCGCTACGACTGCTTCGAGGAGCCCTGCCATCCGTTCCTGAGACTGGAGAAGCTCGCCCGCCCTGGAAACAAAATCCTTCAGGAGGTCTTCGATCCGAAGGCTCCCTGAAACATATGGCTGGGCGGCGTCGTCGTCCTCATGCATCTCCGACCCCAATTCCTTGCGGCGGAACTGTGCCCCGCCTCTGGTGTCAGAATACTCCGTGCCGGGTTTCCTGCAGTCCTCCGAACAGGACGACAAAGTCGAAGAGCTAAGCAGCAGTCATCGAGTCAGGCGAACCGGGTGATCTCCACGCTGACATTGAGTGCCGACCCGCCGCCACCTGACAGGATCCCCTTCAGGGGCGGTACATCACGGTAGTCCCGGCCCCGGGCAACGGTGACGTGGAAGTCGCCCGCCGGCTTATGGTTGGTCGGATCCCAACTGCGCCATTCTCCGTCCCACCACTCCAGCCACGCGTGGGACTGGCCGGCCACAGCCTCGCCGATTTCCGCCGTCGAACGAGGGTGAAGGTAACCGGAGACGTACCGGGCGGGGACACCGCAACTGCGCAGTGCACCAATCGCGAGGTGCGCCAGGTCCTGGCACACACCCTGGCGCTGGGTCCAGGCTTCCTCGGCGTTTGTGGTCACGCCAGTGGTGCCCTTCATGTACGTCATCTCGCCGCGCATCCATTCAAAGATGGCAAGGGCCGCTTCATGCGGCGAGAGGCCGGCGACGACACCGGGGATGATGCCCAGGACTTCGGTTCCCGGTCCGGTGAGCTGGGACTGCGGGATCCAGTCGCTGAACCTGTTCAGCGTTTCGGACTCGGACAGCACTTCCCAGCCAACGAGGTCAGCTTCGGACGGAACCCGTTCCACCCTATGGATTTCTACCGTGGTGGTGGACAGGACCTCCAGATGCTCGTGCGGCATCTGCACATCGAACGCTGTGACCCGGGTACCCCAGTAGTCGCGATAGCTGCTGACGGCGGCCTGGCTTGGAGAGACCTTCATGGACGATTCCAGGACTACCTGCTGCGGATCAGTCAGTGGCGTCATCCGGGCTTCGTTGTAGGACAGCGTGACCCGCTTGTTGTACTTGTAGCCGGTCTTGTGGACGATCGTGAGACGGGTCATGAAACTTCTCCCACCCAGGCAAGTTCGTCCGCCTGATTGAAGTATTTACGGGATATGGCGTCCGATGCCTGGGAGACCGCCTTCTGGACGCGCTCCATGTGTTCGGGCAGCTCGGACATCAGGTCATCAGTGCGGTGGAACTCCAGGAATGTGCGCGCCTGGCCCACGATCCGGCGGGCGTCGTTGATGAATCCGACACGTTGGGCTGACGGATCCAGCTTGGCAAGGCATTCATCGGCATCTCGCAGCGCGTACACAATGGACCGCGGGAACAACCTGTCCAGCAGCAGGAATTCGGCGGCGTGCTGGTCGCCGAAGGCCGCCCGCCGGGTGCGGAGAAAAGATTCATAGGCACCGGCGCAGCGGAGCATGTTGACCCAGGACATGCCGGCCGACAGGACATCCCGGGTGGAAAGCATGCGGGCAGTCATATCGGCGCGTTCCAGGGATCTGCCAAGGACGAGGAACAGCCAGCTGTCGTCATGGCTCACGGTGGTGTCAGCGAGGCCGCTGACCATGGCCGTACGCTCCAGCACCCAGTTGCAGAAACGGTACGTCCCCACGACGTCTTTACGGTGCTGGTTGAGCCCGTAGTACGTGGTGTTGAGGCTCTCCCAAAGTCCTGACGAGACAGTCTCCCGGGCGCGCCGGGCGTTCTCCCGTGCAGCTCCCAGGGAGCCGGCGATGGAGGTGGCACTGTGCTTGTCATAAGCCAAGGCATGCAGAAGCTCGTTGAGCCCGAACTCTTCGCTTTGAGGCCGGGCACCCATGACGGCCAGTAGCGCCTGGGCGACGCTGCGCTGCTCCTCCATAGGCAGGTGGTTAAGCCGCTCCAAGTGGACGTCAAGGATGCGGGCTGTACCGTCTGCCCGTTCGACGTAGCGCCCGATCCAGAAAAGGGACTCGGCAATTCGGCTAAGCATTCGCGGTTACCTCCTGCGGGTCCGAAATCTGTGTTGGGGGAAGTACGTTCACGTCAACGGTCCGGCTCATTGCTGCTGCTGCTCGCTCTGGCGATCGCGCCAGTTGCTTTCCACGGGCCAGACTGACACGCGTTCGCGAACGGTAATAGTGGGACGCGGCAGGGTTTCCACGGGGACCTGTGGGGAATCCGCGAGCACCCAGGTGTCCTTGGAGCCGCCGCCCTGGCTGGAGTTGACGATCAGCGACCCTTCCTTGAGCGCCACACGGGTGAGACCGCCGGGGAGCACCCAGACGTCGTCGCCATCGTTGACAGCAAAAGGGCGGAGATCAACGTGCCGGGGACCAAACCTATCACCGCTGAGCGTAGGAACCGTGGACAGCTGAAGCACTGGTTGGGCAATCCAGCCGCGGGGGTCGGCGATGACACGTTTGCGAAGTGCCTCAAGTTCGTCTTTGGAGGCGTCCGGACCGATGACCAGGCCCTTTCCTCCCGAACCGTCTACCGGTTTGACCACCAGCTCGTGCAGCCGGTCCAGGACGTGTTCCCTGGCTTCCTTCTCCTCGAGCCTGAAGGTATCCACGTTTGCAATAACCGGTTCTTCGTTGAGGTAGTACCGGATGAGGTCCGGAACGTAGCTGTAGACAAGCTTGTCGTCGGCCACTCCATTGCCCACCGCGTTGGCGATGGTCACTCCGCCTGCCCTGGCAGCATTCACCAGGCCGGGACAGCCGAGCATGGAATCCGAGCGGAACTGCAACGGGTCCAGGAATTCGTCGTCGATACGCTTATAAATCACGTCCACGCGCTGTTCGCCGGCAGTGGTACGCATGTAGACCCTGTTGCCGCGGCAGATCAGGTCACGGCCCTCAACGAGCTCGACACCCATCAGGCCGGCCAGCAGGGTGTGCTCAAAGTAGGCGCTGTTGAAGACACCCGGTGTGAGGACAACAACTGTGGGATCGTCGACGCCGGACGGCGCGGTCTTGCGCAGGGCAGAAAGGAGACGGCGCGGGTACTCCTCCACCGGCCTGATGAGCTGCTGGCCAAAGGCTTCGGGAAGCCCCTTCGCCATCGCCCGGCGGTTTTCGAGGACATAGCTGACGCCTGAGGGGACACGTACGTTGTCCTCCAGCACCCGGAACGTCCCCTCAGCGTCGCGGACCACGTCAATGCCTGAGATATGAACGCGTACGCCACCAGCGGGCTCGAAGCCGTGTACTTGGCGGTGGAAGTGGGCGCTCGTGGTGATCAGCTGTCGTGGAATGACGCCATCCGCAACCACCGTCATTTTGTCGTAGACGTCGTTGAGGAATGCTTCGAGGGCGCGGACCCGCTGCGCCACTCCCCTTTCGAGGACGCTCCACTCATCTGCCGGGATTACCCGGGGGACGATGTCCAGGGGAAACGGCCGCTCCTCACCTGCGTAGTCGAACGTCACGCCGCGGTCCAGGAAGGTCCTTGCCATCGAATCCGCACGGGCGCTGACATCGGCGAGGGACAATTCGCTCAGCGCGTCAGCCACCTGACCGTATGATTCGCGCGCCAGCTGGCCGGGCGCGAACATCTCGTCGTAGGCGCCGCTGCGCCCGGCGGCTGCGGAGTAATCCTGGAATAGGTCAGACATGTCCAATAGCCAACCATCTTTTTGTTGCGAAATCATTACCGCGTCCCATTGTGGCGTGTTGAGGACCTGAGCCCGGTTCGTGTTTTACTGCACCCTTCCGGCATGGTAGGTGAGTGCCACCGCCCAGTTTCTCCGCATTCCCTGCCGGTCATACGAGATGGCAGCTCACGAGGCTGCTGCCAGGACTGTTGACTGGCTTGCCGGCGGTGGCTGCCGCCTTCGCCCTGCACGCCGTCATCCCCGCCCTCCCGGCCATGACCCTGGCTGTTGTCCTGGGACTTCTTGCCGCGAACTTCCCCGGGTCGGGAACCTGGGTGGCTGGCCGTGCGAGGCCTGGCCTGGACTTTTCCGGCAAGCACCTGATGCGGGCGGGAATTGTGGTCCTCGGCCTCAAAGTGAGTGTGCCAGAGGTGCTCGGCCTTGGTTGGACCGCATTGCTGCTCATCGCCGCCGTAGTCCTGGCAAGCTTCGCCGGCACGTATGGCATATCGCGAATGTTCAGGCTTTCGAGGGAGGCTTCGCTTTTGATCGCCACCGGCTTCTCCATCTGCGGCGCCTCGGCCATCGGAGCCATGGCTGCCGTCCGGCGTATCCGTCACGTGGACACCGTCCTGCCCGTGGCGCTCGTGACCCTGTGCGGTACTTTGGCGATCGGAGTGCTTCCGCTTTTGACCCATCCGTTGCGGCTCTCCCCCGAGGTTTTCGGAGCCTGGACGGGCGCATCAGTCCACGACGTTGGCCAGGTGGTGGCAACAGCGCAGACGGCAGGAACGTCCGCCTTGGCAATCGCCGTCGTCGTCAAACTGACAAGGGTCATCCTGCTGGCCCCAATGGTTGCCGCGGCCGGACTCCAGCAACGGTTTGCCTCCAGGAGGGCCTCCAGAAAGCTGCCGGGTGCCGCCGCCGGTGGTTTTGTATCCGGCGACGGGGCGTTCCCTCCCCTGGTGCCCCTCTTCGTACTGGGATTCCTGGCCATGATGGTCCTGAGGTCCACAGGATGGCTCTCCCCGGGATGGCTGGACGTGGGGAATGCGCTTCAGGAACTCCTGCTCGGTATGGCTCTTTTCGGACTCGGATCGACCGTGCGGATCCGGACGCTTCTCCACACCGGCTCCAGAGCGCTGCTGGCGGCTCTTGCCTCGTGGTTCCTCATTGCTGTGCTGGGGCTCGGTGCGGCCCTGCTCATGATTCTGTCGTGATGCTGTCGTGATTCAATAGCTGGGTGTCAAATGAGAATCTGCAGCGGGATGAAGCGGCAAAACGGTCAGCCCTGATCACTACCCGGAGCTACGACGTTTCGCTGGATGTCTCGCAGGCACCAAACCCCGATGTTGCCGGGTATCCGAGTCGAAGCGTCATCAGCTTCTCCGCGTCCGAACCCGGAGCATCCACCTTCCTTGATTTCATTGGCGGGGAAGTCCACAGCGTTGTGCTGAATGGCAAGGACCTGATCGTCGGGGACGTCGTGGACGGCGCGCGGATCCGGTTGGACAACCTTGAGGCAGAGAACCAGGTAACAGTCACCGGCACGGCCCTCTACAGCAGTTCCGGCGAAGGAATGCACCGCTTCTTCGACCCGGCAGACGGCCAGTGCTACCTCTACACGCAGTACGAGCCTGCCGATGCCAGGCGAGTGTTCGCCAACTTCGAACAGCCTGATCTCAAGGCGCAATTCACCTTCCACGTCCTGGCGCCGACAGGATGGCTTGTGGCGTCCAACGGCGCCGAAAGCAGCTCCGTGCCCCTCCCGAGAGACCCCGCCACGAGCCGCTGGGACTTTTCCCCGACAAAACCCATGTCCACGTACATCACCACAGTCCTCGCCGGACCCTACTTCCGTGCCGTGGACCACTGGAGTGGCGCAGCAAGCGACGGGACACACCTCGAGATCCCCCTGGCGCTGTACTGCCGAATGTCGATGGCTGCATCCTTTGACACCGCCGAACTTTTCCGCCTGACGAAGAGTGGCCTGGCATTCTTCAACGATCTCTTCGGATACCCGTACCCCTGGGGCAAATACGACCAGGCCTTCGTTCCGGAATACAACCTGGGCGCGATGGAAAACCCGGGACTGGTGACTTTCACGGAGAATTACATTTTCAGGTCCCGCGCCACCGATGCCCAGTATCAGGGCAGGGCAAATACGCTGCTCCACGAAATGGCCCATATGTGGTTCGGCGACCTCGTCACGATGAGCTGGTGGGACGATTTGTGGCTCAAGGAATCCTTCGCGGATTACATGGGAACTCTCGGTGTTGACCGCGCAACGCACTGGGACACCGCCTGGGTGAATTTCGCCAACAAACGCAAAGCCTGGGCGTATGTCCAGGACCAGCTCCCCACGACGCACCCGATCGTCGCAGACATCCCCGACCTCGAAGCGGCGAAACAGAACTTTGACGGCATCACCTATGCCAAGGGCGCTTCAGTGCTCAAACAGCTCGTGGCATACGTGGGCTTTGACGCCTTCATTGCCGGTTCCCGCCAATACTTTCGGGATCATGCTTTCGGAAATACCTCGCTGACTGACCTGCTTGCCGCCCTGAGCACAGCCTCCGGCCGTGACCTTGGCACCTGGGCGCAGCAGTGGCTCCAGACGTCCGGGATCTCCACCGTCCGGGCAGAGTTTGAGGAGCACGACGGCGTCCTCGCTTCTGTGAACCTCGTCCAGGAGGCGGAGGACCCTGTGACGGGACATGAAGAACTGCGGCCGCACCGCCTGCGGCTGGGCCTCTACGACTTTGACGGCACTGGCGCCTTGGTGCGTACGGACAGCATAGATGTTGACATAAAAGGGCACCGGACCCATGTTCCCGAGCTTGAGGGCAAGCGTCGGCCGGCACTCCTGCTGGTCAATGATGATGACCTGAGCTATGCCAAGGTCAGGCTCGATCCTGCCTCCGAGGCCACGGTTCGTGCCTCCCTCCATACCATTCCTGACCCCATGGCACGGGCCCTTTGCTGGACCGCCCTGTGGGATTCTGCGCGCGATGGCGTCGCCCCGGCAGCCGGATACGTTGACGCCGTGCTTGCCTTTGCGCCGTCAGAGACCGGCAGTGGTGTTCTGTCGACGGTGCTGAACAATGCAGGTACCGCCCTGGAGCGTTACATCCCGGCGATCGACAGGGAATCGGCGCGGAGCCGGTTTCTGGCTGGTGCCGCGGCTGAACTACAAGCGGCGGCTCCTGGCTCGGACCAGCAGCTCGCATGGGCCCGCACCGTGGCCGAGATCAGCCGCAGGGACGCCGGGCAGCTCCAACTGCTCAGGAACCTCCTCGAGGGCAGTTCCGTGCCGGAGGGACTGGCCGTGGACGCTGATCTTCGCTGGAATCTCTGGCACGCCCTGGCTGCCCAGGGGCAGGCCGGCCCGACGCAGTTGGACAGCGAACTGGCCCGGGATAAAACGGCATCAGGGCGTGCCGGGCATGCCACTGCCATGGCGGCCCGCCCTGAGCCGGCAGCAAAGGCAGCGGCCTGGGACCAGGCAGTCAACGGAAGCTCACTGTCCAACCAACTCCTCAGCGCCACCATCGCCGGTTTCAATACGGCACCGGCTGGGCTTCTGGATGACTATGTGGAGCCCTACTTCTCCTGCCTGGAGCAAGTGTGGGCCGAACGAAGCATCGAAATAGCCACGCGGATCGTCCGCGGACTCTTCCCGTTGGGGCAGGACCTTGGTGGCAATATCACTGATCCGGAAGCCCATCCTGTGATTGTCCGCGCCGACGACTGGCTCGCCCGGCGGGCAGGAGTCCCCGCAGCACTTCGCCGGATCATTATGGAGCAGCGGAGCCATTTGCATCGTGCACTCGCGGCCCAGGCCCGTGCAGCAAAAACAGCGTCGGTTGCTCCGTGACTGCCGTCTTGACCGCTGAGAACGGCAGGATTTTCTACGGAACCCGGTGCAGCCATCCGTGCGTGCCGAACTTGGCTTCCACCCGCTGGTGCGCCGCCTCGAGTTCCGCTTTAGTCAGCTCTGAAGGGGTTGCCGAGTAGCGCTCGGTGAAGACCTCGATCATCGCCTCGATGATTTCGCGGCGGGCCAGTCCGGTCTGGCGGCGGAGGGGATCCACCCGTTTCTTGGCACTGCGGGTTCCTTTGTCGGAGAGTTTCTCCTTGCCGATCCGGAGCACTTCCACCATCTTGTCTGCGTCGATGTCGTAACTCATGGTGACGTGATGGAGCATTCCGCCGTTCGCGAGCCTCTTTTGGGCTGCCCCGCCGATTTTGCCCTGGTCAGTGGCGATGTCGTTGAGGGGCACATAAAAGGCACTGATACCGAGTTTCTCCAATGCCGCCAGGACCCAGGCGTCCAGGAAGCTGTAGGAATCGGCGAAGCTCATGCCGTCCACCAGGGTTTGAGGCAGGTAGAGCGAGTAGGTGATGCAGTTCCCTGCTTCCATGAACATCGCTCCCCCGCCACTGATCCTGCGGACCACCGTTACGCCATGGCGCGCAACGCCGTCGGGCTCTATCTCGTTCCGCACCGACTGGAAGCTCCCGATCACAACGGACGGTTCTTCCCATTCCCAGAACCGCAGGGTGGGATTCCGCCGTCCCGCTCCTACTTCCTCCGTGAGGACTTCATCGAGGGCAACGTTGACGTGCGTCGGCAGGATTACGGGTGCGATGACGTTCCAATGATGGTCGGACCAGGAGGTCGCCTTCGCCAGGGCCCTTCTGACCGCTACGGCCACCGCTGCGGCCGAGAAACCGAAAAGTGCTGCATCCTCCCGAAGCGCGGCGGTGATCACCGATGCGATGTCGCCTGCACCCGCGTCCTCGGGCAGCCCGGTCAGGGCCCTGTTGATGTCCAGCAGGGCCTCGTCCGGCTCGAGGAAGAAGTCCCCGCTCACGGAAACGTTGGCAAGGCGGCCGTTGTGGACGTCGAAGTCCACCACCACGAGTTTGCCGCCGGGCACCTTGTACTCTCCATGCCGGCGGGAACCGCCGTCGCTCTGGTCGTCTGCGGGGCCGGTTTCAGGCTGGAAAGTCATACCTCCCATCCTGCCCCAGGAACGCAAAAGCCCGCACCGTTGCCGGTGCGGGCTTTTTCAGAGAATTCTGGGGAGAAGTGTTACTTCTTGCCGCCGAAGCCCTTGAAGCGAGCGTTGAAGCGCTCGACGCGGCCTGCGGAGTCCATGATGCGCTGCTTGCCCGTGTAGAACGGGTGGGACTCGGAGGAGATTTCGACGTCGATGACCGGGTAGGTGTTGCCGTCTTCCCACTCGATGGTCTTCTTGGAAGACACGGTGGACTTGGTCAGGAACTTGACGCCGGAAGCCAGGTCGTTGAAAACAACAGCTTCGTACTTCGGGTGAATATCAGACTTCATAATGGGACCTTCGTTCACGCAACTGGATTTGGCCAGCTGCCAGGTATGAATGGGATGGCAGGACACACGCCTGAAGGCGCAGAACAACCAGCTATCAATACTACCTGATAAGCGCAGGGCTGACGAACTGCCCCCGGACGTCAGGGGCCGGGTGCGCAACTCCCAGAACGCCACCGCTGATGCCGCCGCCACATTGAGGGAGTCAACGCCGGCACGCATTGGAATTTTTACTGCCAGGTCGACGGCGGCAAGTGTCTCCGGACTCATGCCGGCACCCTCGGTGCCCAGTACCAGGGCCAACCGGTCGGGGTTTTTCCGTGCCAGGGCATCGACGTCCACAGCGTCATCCGTCAGTTCCATGGCCGCAACTGTGAAGCCCTTGTCCCGGAGCGTTGCCAGGTCCCCGGGCCACGATTCAAGCCTCGCCCAGGGGCACCTGGAAGACCGTCCCCATGCTCACCCTGACGCTTCGCCGGTACAAGGGGTCGCCGCAGCGCGGGGAAATCAGGACAGCGTCTATCCCCAACGCAGCGGCGGAACGGAAGATCGCGCCGACGTTGGTAGGTGTTGCAATATGCTGCGCGGCCAGTTGCGACTTAGAGCCGGGGAATCTCCACGCATCTGCCTGCAGGAAGGCAGAGGGCTGTGCTTAGGCCTTTTGGGCCCAGCATGGACTTCCCGGCTCCCCCAGTGAAGCTCAGAACCGGGCTGGCACTGATCCTGGTTCTTGGAGCCCCGGGTATTTTCTGGTCCGGTCCGCCGAGGACAAAGTCACTGCCAACATACTCTCGCGGGTGGAGCGTTTCGCGATTCCCTCCGACTGGCAGGTGGAGGACGAGGTTGTCCGGCCGAAGCGGTTCCTATGCATCATTCGCTGAGGGCGAGCAGCAGCCACGACGGCGGCAAGGTGGCCGTCCAACTCGACCCACCAGCACCACGCACAGCGAACCGCCCGATGGACTGAGGAAGCATCTTTTGCTGCGACTGACCACGTTTCCGGTGGCCAATGGCTGTCCGTCGGGTCCTCAGCGCTCGAGTACGACCGCGAGGCCTTGGCCCACTCCGATGCAGAGCGCAGCAACGCCGATTCCACCGCCCCTGCGCTCCAGTTCCCGGGCGAGGTGAAGAAGTATTCGAGCCCCGGAAGCACCCAGCGGATGCCCTATAGCCAAAGCTCCGCCGTGGATGTTGACCTTTTCCGGATCCAGGTCCGGCCACAGGCTCAGGCACGCCAGGCTCTGCGCCGCGAAGGCCTCGTTGAGTTCGACGATGTCGACGTCATTCCAGGTCTTCCCTGCCCGTGCGAGGGCCTGGTTCGCGGCCCCAACCGGGGCGATACCAAAGATGTTCGGGTCAACGGCCGCGACTCCCCGGGAGACGATCCTGGCCAGCGGCTCTGCAGTGAGCGCTCCCTCGCGGCCTATGAACACGACGGCTGCCCCGTCATTGAGGGGTGATGAGTTCCCGGCTGTGACGGAGCCGTTGCTGCGAAAGGCTGGTTTGAGTGACGCGAGGACCTCGACGGTCGTTCCCGCACGGATTCCTTCGTCGCGGGGAAGAGGGCTTCCCGGTACTTGAACTACCTCGTCGTCGAAGATGCCGGCGTTCCAGGCTTCATCGGCAAGGCGGTGACTGCGGACTGCAAATTCGTCCTGCGCTTCCCGGGAAATACCGAAACGATCGGCCAGGATTTCCGCTGTTTCTCCATTGGAGACGGTCCAGTCCTCGGGCATCTCCGGGTTGACCATCCTCCAACCAATAGTGGAACTGTGCAGGGTTTCAGGGCCGGCCGGGTAGGCCCGTTCCGGCTTCGGGAGGATCCATGGAGCGCGGCTCATCGACTCAACGCCGCCGCTGAGCACCAGCTCAGCGTCCCCAATCTCTACGGCGCGGCTGCCCTGTATCGCGGCTTCCAAGCCCGATCCGCAAAGCCGGTTGAGCGTGGTGCCGGGCACTGATGTGGGCAATCCCGCGAGCAATGAAGCCATTCGCGCAACATTCCGGTTGTCTTCACCTGCACCGTTGCTGTCCCCGAGGATGACGTCATCGATCCGCTCCGGTTTCAGGTCAGGATGCCTGGAAACCAGTTCCTGGATAACGCCTGCCGCAAGATCGTCAGGCCGGACGCCGGCGAGGGACTTTCCAAACTTCCCAAAGGGAGTCCGGATCCCGTCATAGATGTAGCTGCTTGTTGCCATTGAAGGCCACCTTTCGTTCATCAATATCTCGTATGCGAGCGTTCGTGATATCGCTCAGACGGCAATATGGCTGCGGGTCTTGTCGCCGGGTTCATGGCCGCTATCTAGTTGGTCCTTGCACTCTCAAATTTCCGTATAGCGAATTCACACCTATCCATGCAGGCCAAGCATCCACCAAAGCCCGGCGAGCCAACGCCTCGCAGAGGTCCTCGTGCCGATCGCTATCCCTCCTGTCCATGGCTCGCTGTGGAAGCTCACTGAGAGACGGTCTTCTCCTGTATGGTCGCTGGGGTGACAGCTGCCAGGGAAGCCAGCATCCACTCGACGACAACCCCTTGGGATACTGCGACGTCCAGGACGAACACGCCATCGTTGTGTGCAGCGAGCCACTCTTCGAGCTTGCTCAGATCGGCAAGTGTCCGTGCCTTGTGGCCTGCTGCGCCCAGAGCTCGTCCTATGGCAGAGAAATCGACTTCATCGATGAGCATTGCTGCGGGGTCGAGGCCTTTGGATGCGTACTGGTGTAGTTCAGCGCCGTAGGCCGAGTCATTGATGGCGATGACGACACCCTTCCGGGTGGCCCGGAGGAAGGTCTCGAAGTCGGCCAGACCCATCAGGCCGCCGCCATCGCCGGTAATGAACACCGTGGTCCGGTCTGGCCGGGCTACCGACACTCCCGGGGCTGAGCTGAAACCGAGGCCGATCGACTGGAACGCAGTTCCCACCAAGACCATCGCCTGCGGGTCTGGGACTGAGAGGTACATCGGGGCCCATCCCATGAAGTGACCGCCATCCATGACCACCGACCGTTCCTTTGGAAGGATGTGTTCGAGGGCAGCCACTACGGCGCGGGGATTCAAACGTCCGTCCGGGCCAAACTCGACCGGATCTTCGATGGGCCCCAGTGAGCGGAAGGATTCGTCGCTGACCTCACTCGCCTTGTACCGCCACGTCATCATTTCCTCCGCAGCGGGAGTGCGGCCGAGAAGGGCTTCAAGGAAGGGACCGATGTCGGCCCGGATGTAATCGTCGACATACGGGTGGGGATTCTCTGGCTCGTTGTCTACCCGGATGACTCTGGTTTCTGGTCCGAACAGCGTCCCGTAGCGGTGCTGGAAGGAATTCAGTGAAGCGCCGGCGACGAGCACGACGTCGGCCTGGCGGGCCAGATCCAGTGTGTGGTCCCTGGCGAAACCTCCGGTGATGCCGAGGTTCCATGGGCTGTTCACTACGTTGGTCGCCATGACGGATGTCATGAACATTGCACCCAGACGGTCCCCTAGTTCCTTGAAGGGTTCAACGGCATCGCCGAGCAGGATGCCGCGGCCGGCGAGGAGGAGAGGCCGCTGCGCGGCGCGCAGAACCGCGGCGACGCGGTCCAGTTCCCCGCTTCCGGGAGCCCAAACAGTTTTGCTCGGCAGGGGTTCAAGCTCGACCTGTTCCAGCAGGGGTTCGGTGGCCAGGTCGTAGGGGATGGCAAGTACCACCGGCTGCACTGTGCGCAGGGCAAGGTCGAAGGCCCGCTGGGCCATGGCGATGGCGTCCGCAGGTTGGGCCACAAGGGTGGTGACACCTACCGCTTCGGCAGCGGCTTTCTGATCAATGTCGAATGACCGAATCCCTGTGCTTGGGGCGTCACCGACAATAAGCACCAAGGGGATACGGGCCAGCCGGGCTTCGGCCAACGCGGTGTAGGCGTTGGTGAATCCAGCGCCGTATGTGGTCGTGGCGGCTGCGATTTTTCCGCTGGCCCTGTAGAAGGCATCTGCCATCGCGACCGTTGCGGCTTCATGCCGTGCGGAGGTGAACGGAAAGCCCTGGCGGGTTAGCTGGCTAATGAGGTGGACGTTGCCGTTTCCCATGAGACCGAACAAGTGTCCGGCACGCTCGGCCAGGACGTCGGCCACCGCACTGGATACCGTCGGGTGATTGCCTGTCGTCATGCTTTGTCCTTACTAAAAAGTTGCTTGATGTCTGCCCGTGCATGCTGCCTGCGGAACCGGGAGCAGATCGTCCGGCTGGGCTGGCTGGACGGACGCGGGGACGTTCGATGGGCTATCGGAGAGCTTCGAGGAGGGCAGGGCTGGTCAGAACATCCAGCACCCGATTGTTTGCCTCGGTATCCGCCAAGGAGATCCGTACTCCATCGCTGGCATATCCCCTCACCAGAATTCCGGCGGCCTTGAAGGCGTCGACAAGCGTTTCGCGGATCTGATCGTTGCAACGCATCCAGAGAAAGTTGGTTTGCGTTTCGGGAAGGTCCCACCCGGCCGTCCCAAGCGTTTGCAGGACTCTTTCCCGCTCGCTGACCACGGCCTGGACCCTGGTACGCATCTCGCCTTCGGCGTCGAGGGAAGCGACGGCGGCCTCTTGGGCCAGTGCGCTAACAGAGAACGGAAGGCCAGTCTTCCGCAGTCCCTCGGAGAGGTGGCTGCCGGCAAGAGCATAGCCGATGCGCAGCCCTGCCAGACCGTAAGCCTTGCTGAAAGTCCGCAGCAGGCAGACGTTGGGATAGCGCCGGTAAAGGGCCAGGGTGTCCGGGGTGTCTGCGGCCGTCGCATATTCAATGTAGGCCTCGTCAACAACAACCAGGATGTCGGACCGTACGCGTACGAGGAATCCCTCAAGCTCAGAATGGGAAACGGGGACCCCTGTCGGATTGTTGGGCGTGCACACGATAATGACGCGTGTCCGTTCCGTCACCGCATCAAGCATCGCTTCAAGGTCGTGACCTTCGTTAGGCAGCAGCGGTACCGGGATGGGGGTGGCCGCGGCCAACTGAACAAGGATCGGATAGGCCTCAAAAGACCGCCAGGGAAAGACCACCTCATCCCCCGGGCTGCAGAAGGCGGAGATGATCTGGTTCAAAACCCCTAGGCTGCCGGGACCCACCGTAACCTCGTCAACAGTGGCCGCGAGTTGGCCGGCAATCCGCTCACGCAGCGCGAATGAAGAGGTGTCCGGGTACCGGTTCAAGGCGTGCGCCGCGTCAAACACTGAATTCAGTACAGAGGGCAGGGGTTCAAAGTGGCTTTCGTTACTCGCCAGAGCCGCCATCGCTGCTGCTTCGGCCCGGACGCCGGGTACATAGGCCGGGAGCGAAGACACCTCTGAACGCAGAGCAGGCTGGGCGGCGATGACCGAAACGTTGGCTTCGGTGATGTTTGTCATACCAGAAATAATCGGGACTGAGGGATTCATGCGCAAGATACCTATCTATGGCTGGGATTTTTGTAGACTATTCAGCCGTTTTACTGCCAAAATAACCGCTATGAGAAGTTTTGAGATCGATCGGCTTGATGCCCGGATTCTCCTCGCGCTGGATGAGGAGCCCGATGCCAGTGCCCTTTCCCTGTCGCGGTCGCTGGGGGTGGCAAGAAATACAGTTCACGCCCGCCTTGCCCGGCTGCAGGCAGGAGGAGTTCTTGGCCCTTTTACCAGGCGGCTTAGGGCGAGTGCTCTGGGGTACAGCCTGACAGCGCTCGTTTCGATCTCAGTGATGCAAACCCAAAGCCATTTGGTCCAGGCCGGGCTCTTCACGATTCCCGAAGTGATTGAAGTTCATGCGACCACTGGTGATGCTGATCTTGTGGCCAAAGTTCTCGCGAAGGACACGACGGATTTTCATCGGATCAATACGGAAATTCTGCGACTTGAGGGTATTCAGCGCACCAGCACGGTGATCTCAGTTCTGGAGGTCATGCCCACACGAATGGAGGGTCTTCTGAAAAAAATAGCCGGCGAGGGGAGCTGAGTGTGCTGGCTGCATCCACCCCGTCTACGTGCGCGGAACGGTCAGTCCCGGGCGTGTTCTCGAGTTTCTCCGAAGGGAACGGCGTGGCTAAGGGCCACTGTGTATCGGCGGGGACTGTGTCGGGTGACCAGGATGCCGGCGGAGCGTTCTGCCGAGGCAGCCGGGAGAAGGGCGGCTTCTGCATCTGAGAGGAGCTCATGAAGTTGCTCCTGGGTGCCGACCAGTACCTCGACGTGTGCAACTGCTTGTGTGGACATGCGGATATCTCCTAGTTAGAACGGGTATGCTGCTCGTGCGGGCGCTCTTCGTGCCGTACTGACAGGGCGTCTGCGCCGAAGATCATTTTTCTGCCCATGGCATCGTCGGACCAGACCCATACAACAGAACCGTCAGGCATGAGGTCATCGATAACCCCGGATCCTGTGCGCCTCTCTGACTCAAAGACAACGCGGTCACCCACGCTATAGTTCGGCGGCTTGGGCCGATCAGAGTCACCGTTCTTGGCCCGGCTGGTGCACCTCACGGGGGTCGAAGATTCAACTGACATAGTGGAATGCCTTTCCCTGCTTGTTTCGGGGGTATTAGAAGGTTCATCGTGATAGCCGGATGTGTCCCTACCCATGTGGAGTTCGAGACGGGCGACACTGGCGCTTTGCTTGGCAACTTCCGGGGCTGCGCAGAGCCCGGTGAAGCCGTGCCAGTGGAAGCTGTCGTCAACTGAAACCTCTACCAGGTCGCCCGCGGGAGTAGCGGGAGGGGAACATCCGGCAACGCAAGTTCGGCAGCAACGCCCGACTCATCCCTACTCCGAAGGGACGAATCCAAGGGCCTTGTCTACGACATTCCGTAACGGTTCGCCCTTGCAGAACCGCTGAAGATTGTCGATAAAAAGTCGGTCAAGATCGTCGTGGTAGTCTTCCGTGTCACCGCTCATGTGGGGTGTGATGATGACATTCTTCATGCTCCACAGAGCATGCCCTTCAGGCAGAGGCTCCGGATGTACAACGTCCAGCGCCGCTCCGGCAATGGATCCTGACGTGAGAGCCTCAGTCAGCGCCTCGGTATCAACGAGTTCCCCGCGCCCTACGTTGATCAGATGCGCGGAAGATTTCATAGCAGCAAGGACTTGAGCGCTCACCAAGCCGCTGGTCTCCGAGGTTAGCGGCGCGGCGAGCACCACGTAGTCGTAGTCGTGAACGGCGTCCACCAGATCCCTTGAGGAATAGATCTGTTCGAAATCCGCGTCGCCTGGCCGGGCTGTCCGCCCTGCTCCACTGACCTTCATCCCAACCGCCTGGAAAACCCTCGCGATCTCACGACCGATAGAACCTGTGCCGACTACCAGCGCCGTCTGGCCCTCGATCTTTCGCGTGATCCTGTGCTGCCAGCGCTGTTGCTGCTGCAGCCTGAACGACCCGTGCATGTCCTTGGCGATGTCCAGGACGAAACCGAGCACAAACTCTGCGATCCCCCGGCTGAGCACTCCGCGGGAGTTCGTGTACACGACGTTGCTCCGGGTCAGTTCATCGAAAAGGAGTTGGCTTACTCCTGCTGCCCGGTTGTGGACCCATTTCAGGCCCGCAGCGGCATTCCAGTTCTCCTGCAGGGCAGGTGAGAAGGAGTGCCATTGGTACAAGATGTCCGCGCCGTCCATTGCTTGGGCCAGACGGTCGGCCTTGGTTAGGCGGACGTCGGCGAGCTCCTGGATTTCCGCCAGACGTGGCGGCAGGACATCTCGGTAGAGAACCGCGACTACCGGCTTGGTGCGTTCCGGGGCGGCAGTCATGACGCAAGCCCTGCGGTCGTAGCAGTGGCTGCTTGCAATGCATCGGGGAACCCAACCCGCTCTTGCCAACGCGCCTGCGGTTCGCGCAGATTGATGATTGTGCTCTTGGGTTCGGTCATCTCGTGGACGGCGTACTGTACGCCTTCCCGCCCTACACCGGATTTCTTGAATCCGCCAAAGGGCATGGAGTCGATTCGGACGTCGCTGGTCTCGTTGATGACCACTGCGCCCACGTGCAGCTTGTCGGCGATCGCCAGCGCAAGGTCCATGGATTGAGTGAATACGCCCGCTTGGAGTCCATAGTCAGATTGGTTGGCCGCGTAGATGGCATCTGAGACCTCAATGAACGGAATAATGCTGACCACGGGACCGAATACTTCTTCCCGGATCACCCTGCACTCTGCCGGTACATCGGTCAGGATCGTCGGCTCGTAGTAGGCGTTCCTGCGCTGGCCTCCCGCGTGGATAGTCGCCCCCGCCGCCCGGGCCTCTTCCACCCATTCCGCGACCCGTTCCGCCTCCTCCTCACAAATCATCGGCCCCAGGTCGGAGCTCCGGTCCAGCTTCGGTCCGGCTTTGAGGGACTTGGTCCGGCGGACAATGTGCTTGAGGACCTGCTCGAACAGCGAGATGTCCACGTAGACACGCTGCACGGAAAGGCAGTTCTGCCCCGCAACCCCGAATGCTCCGGCAACAATGGCGTCCGCTGCCTGGATCGCGTCCGCGTCGGCGCAGACGATGGTGGCGTTGTTGCCGCCGAGCTCGGAGAGGATCTTTTTTGCGCCGGCGGCAGCGGCGATGCGTTCCGCCGTTTGGGGACCACCGGTGAAGGAAATCAGGTCCACCTGGCTATCCGTGACGAGCGCTTCGGCAACGCCCGGACCACCGGCGATAGCGGCAATCCGTCCTGACGGCACGCCAGCTTCGAGCAGCAACTGGACCAGGGCCAGCCCCGTCAGGGGGGTGCGGCCGGAGGGTTTAAGTACGACGCCGTTGCCTCCGATGAGAGCAGGCCCCAGCTTGTGCGCCACCAGGTTGAGGGGATCGTTGAACGGCGTGATGGCCGCAATGATTCCTACCGGTTTCCGGCTGTACCAGCCGATCTTGTTCCCCCCAGCCACGCTGTCCTCAAAGCCCAGTGTCCGGCCCGCCAGCTCGGTCGAAGCCGCCGCGGAAAGCCGCAGGGTTTCAGTGCAGCGGCGGACCTCATGCTCTGCTTCGGTGATGGTCTTGCTGCTCTCTGCCGCAATGATGTTTGCGAAGCGCTCAGACTGTTCAGCCAGCAATTGTGTTGCCTTTTCAAGCGACTGTCGACGGGACCGCAACGGCCAGTCGTCTGCCTGGAGGTGGCGGTGAATGTGGTCTATGGCACGCCTCACATCCTGTGGCGTCGAGTCGCATACCCGCCCGATCAACCGGCCGTCTTCCGGATCCCTGACCTCAAGGGTCAGGCCGGCGGTCTGCCACTTGCCTTCGAAGAAGGCTCCTCCGGGAACGTCGGCATATCTGGAGCGTTTGTCCGGGCGTGCTGCCACTGGTTCAGTGTTCGCTCCGGAGACGGTGGTTGATGAAAGCATGAGGTCCTCTGTCCTGCATAACTGAACTTGGTCTTTGGATGGGCCGCCACCGCTGATGGGCAGCGGCAAGCACGGATGGTCGAAGAGCTAGTCAGCCGGCTGGGCTGGGAGGTCCTGAACAACCGCCATCTTGCGCAGGGTTTCATGAACAGTCCAGCTGCCCCGCCAGCCGGCTGGAGTGACGAACAGCGAGCCCGGTCCGATGTCGAAGCTGCCATTCTCGTCGGTGATGGTTGCCGTTCCACTGAGGATCTGGCAGATCTCGTTGTATCCCTCGCGCGTACTGGTGAATGTGCCCGGCGTGGCCTCCCACACCCCGGTGCGAAGACCATTGTCTTCCCAAAACTTGAAGGACACCTCGGTCTGTCCCGGTGTTGAACTGGTCGCTTTTGCTACATGCTCTCCGAGATTTACCGATGTCGTGTCGTTCAATACTGTCGCCTTGACCATGATCACTCCATATTCCGGGCAGCTTTGCCCGCGCAGATGTACGCCAACCTCTGTTGGCCTGAGAAAAAGTTTTGTAGCACCAGGAATCTCCTGAGCCCGCTGACGCCCTCAATGGGGGCGTGCCCGCCTCTTCCGGTCGCCCGTTCCGAATCCAACTGCAAGGTGCTACAGTGACGATCATACACGTTGTCCGACAATAATGAAGGACAATGTTTGAATGCCAGGTTCTGATCTGCGATCACAGGAGGAAGTCAAAGCATGATCACCCCACCCCTAGTCACGTTCCATGCCCGGACAGCGGAGCGAGGATGCAAGCCAACCGCCGGTTGGTGTGAAATGTCCGACAGCTCTTCACGAAAGGGGCTGTAAAGCCATGACTACCCTCGAAACGGACGTTGTCATTGTTGGAGTCGGCTCTGTAGGGAGCATGGCAAGCTGGCAGCTTGCCTCTCGCGGACTGAAGGTCATTGGCGTGGACCGCTTTTCGATACCCGGGCCCTTTTCTGCCTACGCCGGGGAATCGCGCCTCTTCCGCAAGGTGTACGCGGAAGGCGGGCATTACACACCGATTCTGCAGAGGTCGCAGGATTTGTGGCGCGACCTGGAAAAAATCGGCGGAATGCCCCTGCTCAACACCACAGGCTTCGTCACAATGCTTGATGAAGACCATCCTTTACTCGAATCGCTCATCGAGGCAGGGAAAACCAGTGGCCTAGATTATGAATCCCTCCGGGGCGATGAGGCGAGGGCAAAATATCCCGAACACGTGATCAGGGACACAGACGTGGCACTCTTTGACCCTGAGGGCGGCTACGTGTATTCCGAGAAAGCAGTGGCCACCGCGCTGGTGGAATCGGCCAGGCTCGGCGCGCAGTTCCTGGGAAACCGTAAGGCGCAGTCAGTTGAGCCGTATGGTGACCGGTACATCGTCCGGACCGATCAGGAAGAGATCGTTGCCTCCAGGGTGATTATCTCCCAGGGCACCGGAGCCGGAGCCGTATGCAAGGAACTTGGCGTTCATCTCTCAGTTCGGCCGCAGGTCCTGACATGGTTCCCCATCTCGGATCCGTCTGCAATCAGCCGGGAAGGTTTACCGGTGTTCATGCGCAGAATCCACGACGCTGGTTTCTATGGGTTCCCAAGTGCAGACGGTTGGACGGTTAAAGTCGCCGGCAGCGTCTACATGGACGAAGTCGAGTCCATGGAGAAACCCCTCTCTTGGGACCCGAAGTATTTGGATACCATACGAGCATGGGTAGCAGAGTACATTCCGAGTCTCGTTCCGGAACCGGTACGGGTTGCCCTGTGTGCTGACGGCTATACTCCCGATGGGACAGGCCTGCTGGGGAAGGTGCCGGGAATGGAAGGTGTCATAGCGGCAGTAGGCTTCTCGGGCCACGGCTTCAAGATGGCCTCCGCGCTGGGTGCCATCGCCGCGGACCTGGTGATAGACGGAACGACTGCCACTGACGTCAGCTTCATGAATCCGGCCCGATTCCTTGGACCAGATTCCCAACTAACCTCCTTGCCACTGAGCTAAAGGCCCGACATTTACTGGAACCGACATGAATAATGCACATGAGGCCTTCAGCGTAGGGGCCGTGGTTGCTGACCCAGGAACCACGGCGGCGGGCTACTGTTCAGTCGAGATCCACGGAAGGACACTTCGCCTTCCGGTAGTCATTGTGCATGGGGAACGGCCCGGCCCCGTCCTTGCTGTTACCGCAGGCATCCACGGGGGCGAGTACGTGTCCATGGTGGCCGTGCGGGAGTTCGTTTTTGGCTTAAATGCTTCCGCTATTCAAGGAACGGTAATCGCCTCGCTTCAGTCCAGTCCCCTTTCCTTTCAGGGCAGGAGTGCATTCGTCAACCCGATGGACGGCAAGAACCTCAACCGTGCTTTCCCCGGCAACCCGGACGGCGGCAGCACCGACCGTCTTGCCTTCTGGCTGTGGTCCAACGTCATTTCCCGCGCAGACTACTACGTCGACTGCCACAGCGGCGATATTCCCGAGGCTCTGGAAAGCTTTGCCGGCGTGAGCCCGGTGGGAACTGCGGATGTGGACGATCTGTCACGTGAACTGGCTGATCAGTTCGATGTGCCGCGCATTGTGCTGTTCGAAGCCGAGGGCTCGAGCATTCGGGCCGCTGCCAAAGCGGGGATCCCGTCCACACTGATTGAAGTGGGCGGAGAGGGCCGATGGTCTGCGGCAGAAGTGGCGATCCAGCACGAGGGCCTGCGTCGAACTGCGGGCTTCGCGGGATTGCTGGAACTGGGCCGAGAAGAGAGGAAGCCGCTGCCTGTTTTCGAGAATCAAGCCGTGATGTGTGAGGTCCCGGGCCTGTGGTACAGCAACGTCAAGCCGGGTTCATTCATCGACGCCGGGGCGTTACTGGGGGTCGTTGAGAATCCGTTCGGGACCGTACTTCAAGAGGCGAGGTCTCCCATTTCAGGAGTCCTCCTGTATGGGCTGTCCAGTCTCGCGGCGAACGAAGGGGATCTGATCGCATGTATTGCACGCCCTAAGGATGTGGACGCGTCAGCGACGCCGATAAGTTCCGACCAGGGCCGGGAACTCCCTTGGCCGGGAAATCCTCACGACTGCCTCAGCAACTGGGAGCAGGATGGAGAAGGGACAGCGAAACAACTGGTGTAATTGGTGATGCAGGCCGCGGTTGTACCGAGTCGTGTCCGTATCGTAAACAGACTAGGAGTGCCGACAATGACCGACGTACTGCGTGCAGGAATCGATTCCCGCACGGCTAAGCCCACCCGGGTTGAGGCGGTGGCTATCAGCCTGCGAAATGAGATCCTACTGGGGTTGAGGTATCCCCGCGAAAGGCTCGCGGAAGTCGCCCTGGCGGAAGAGCACAAGGTGTCCAGAGGCACCATCCGAGAGGCCCTGCAGCGCCTTGCCGCAATGGGATTCGTCGTTGGAGAACCTCACAGAGGATTCTCCGTACGGGAATTCACTTATGACGATGTCATAGGGCTGGGCGAGGTGTTCGCCATGCTTGAACTCCAGGCAACAAAGAGCATTCAATTCCCAGTCAGCACCGCGACTCTGGACGTCATGCGCGAAAGCGCTGAAGCGATGGAAGAGCTCGAGCTTCCTCGTGATTGGGACGCCCTCTGGGAACTCGATCGGAAGTTCCACGGCTCGCTCGTGGCTGAAAGCAAAAATCCCTGGCTTCTGGATACGTGGCAACGACTGCAGCCCTTTCTTAGTGTGATTACCGTCCCGCTCTTGCGTCCGGGCGTGCCGTACCCCGGCCAATTAGCCACCGCACGCCATCTTGAGCTCCTGGAAGCCATAGCGGGCGGTGATGTTTCGGTTGCACGGCGAGCGATCGAGGACCATTACCACCAACACGACGAGCACATGATGGTCCCGGAACAGCGGGCGGTGACAGTCCCGAAGAGAGGCTGAACGGCTGCTCAGAGTCTGCTTCACAGCGGGCCTAGTCTACAACGCCTGCAATCCTGTGGTGACCCACCGACAGCACGTCCAAAGTTCCACACCTGCCGGAGACCACCAACAGGTCCCTCCCAAAGCCCTGCAGATCATCAGTCCACCTGCCGGGTATTGCCCTGGCCTATCGCATCCGGTTGACGGGCGAAATTCCCGCCATCGGACCGACCTTCCGCCCCTGGGATGGCCTGCAACTTGAGGTCTGGCAAGCGATGGCAAGCAAGCGTAGCGTCTATCAAAGGATGCTAGTGGCTTGACCACAGGGCCAAGGCACGCTGTATGTGATGTGTGGGAGGCGCTGGAATGGCCGGATGGAATGCTGATACTGCCGCCGGTGCGATCGGGGTAGGTACTGTCACCTTGGTCGAGGGTTCGTCCTTCTGCATCTCCTTGCAGAACGGGGACATGCACTCCGAACAACCACACGGTCTTTTCGTCCAGGACACCCGTATCCTGTCCGGTTGGAGCCTGACCATCAACGGCCTGCCGCTTGAGCCGCTGACAGCCCTGACCCTGGAGCCCTATCGCGCGCTGTTTGCCGGGCGCGTTCACCGTTCCGACGGATATGCAGACAGCCCGCTGATCGTGGAGCGGCTACGTGAGGTGGGGGCCGGCGTCCAGGAGCAGATCACCCTCCGCAACCACTCCCGCGAAGAGGCTGAATGCGTGATCGCCCTGAGAATCGAAGCGGACTTCGCGGACCTCTTCGAGGTAAAGGAGGCTCGGATCCAGCGGCGCTGGAACAAAACCAGCCAAGTCGACGCCGACAATCTCACCATCCGGGCCGCCTGGCAGGACGTCCGGAAGGGCATCACCGTCCACGCACCCGGAGCAAGCCTTGCACCGAGCACCCTCACGTACCGGCTGTCCATTCCGCCGCACGGTTACTGGAGCACGGTCCTGACCGTGGTGCCCAACAACGAGGGAGCATTTTCCGCAGCGACGTTTGTCCACCCTGACGGGGACGGATTGTCCCCCCGCGATCTACGCCGACAGGAATGGGTGGCGAAGATTCCCGTGCTGCAGATGGGAAACCAGTCCATCCAACGGACACTGCGGCGCAGCTACGACGATCTGGGCTCCCTGCGAATAGAGGACCCGGACCACCCGGACCGCGTAGTGGTGGCCGCCGGAGCGCCCTGGTTCATGACCCTCTTCGGCAGGGACGCGCTGTGGGCATCCGAGATGGCGATGCCTGTCGATCCATCCCTGGCCCTGGGCACACTGCAGACGCTCGCTGACCGCCAGGGCAGCCTGGTGGATCCGGTGAGCGAGGAGGAACCGGGCAAGATCCTGCACGAGGTACGGCTCGATGTTTCCAGCGGGTTGTCCCTGGGCGGGAAGTCCGTTTACTACGGAAGCGTCGACGCCACTCCCCTGTTCGTCTGCTTGCTCGGGGACGTCAGCCGCTGGGGGTTTGCCCCGGACACCATCGCCGCTCTCCTGCCCCACGCGGACAGGGCCATGGACTGGATCCGGGACTACGGGGACAAGGACGGAGACGGGTTCGTCGAGTACGAACGCCTAAACCCCCAGGGGCTGATCAACCAGGGTTGGAAGGACTCCTGGGACGGCATCAACTTCGCCGACGGCACCTTGGCCGAGCCGCCGATCGCCCTCTGCGAGGTGCAGGCCTACGTCTACACTGCCTACATGGCGCGGTCGTGGATGGCGTACGACGCCGGCGACACAGCTAGAGGCAATGAACTCGCCGCCAGCGCGGCGGAGCTGAAAAAGCGGTTCAACGAACAGTTCTGGATGCCGGACCGCGGATACTATGCAGTGGCCCTCGACGGGAAGAAGCGGCAGGTCGACGCGTGTGCGTCCAATATGGGCCATTGCCTGTGGCACGGCATCGTGGATGAGGACAAGGCACCGCTCGTCGCCGAACGGCTTATGTCTCAGGAAATGTTCAGCGGCTGGGGCGTCCGGACGTTGGCCAGCGACATGGGCGCGTACAACCCAGCCAGCTACCACAACGGCTCGGTCTGGCCACACGACAACGCAATCATCGCAGCCGGCCTGCTGCGCTGCGGCTTTGTCAAGGAGGCACAACGGATCTCCACCGCCCTGCTTGAGGCCGCCGATTTCTCCGACGGCCGGCTGCCCGAACTGTTCTGCGGATTCAGCCGGCACCAGTTTCCCGAGCCTGTGCCCTATCCAACGGCGTGCTCACCGCAGGCTTGGGCAGCGACAACACCGATCATGCTTGTAACCAGCCTCATGCGGTATGACGCAGATGTTTCCAAAGGGGGCCTATGGATGGACCCGGTCCTCCCGGAGTCCTATGGCGACCTCCACATCGGCAACGCTCCCATGGCAGGCGGCCGCATCACCATCGGCATCACAAATTCCGTGCCAGGAGTACAGGGGCTGCCTGACGGGATGGTGTTCCATCAGGGGCACCGCCCATGGCTGACCGAACTGGTGGATCAGGCGGGCCGGAGCCCAAAGCGCTAGCAGGACTATGCGCTCAGCTTGCGCTGGGATCGAAACAAAAGAAAAAACATGTCCGACAATCTTGTCGAACCAAGTGGTCTGTGAGTACCATTACATAACGACGCTCCGCCGCCCCAGAACCTTCGGCGCATGAGCAATGCAAGCGATCAAAGCAAGGTATGGGGCCTCGGGTTTGCGCGCTTCAATCGGAGATAGGCGCACTGATGTGACAGCGACACCCACGCTGCATCCCCTTGGTCATTTGAGCTGGAACAGCAAAAAGGAATGTTATGCATACGGAATTCGACGTTGCCGTGATCGGCTTGGGGGCCATGGGGAGCATGGCGCTCTGGCAGCTCGCTGAGGACGGCTTAAATGTCGTCGGGTTTGAACAGTTTGGGATTGGCCATGATCGGGGTGCCGTTGGAGGCGAGTCACGATTGTTCCGGCGGATGCAGACCAGCGGTCCGGAGTACAACCCCGTGATAGATATGGCTCGCAGTCGCTGGGAGAACCTTCAGGAGTTCTCGGACGTCCAAATCCTAACCGAAACTGGAGGCCTCATGATTGGCCGTCCGGGTGATTCACGGATGGTTGCCGCTCAAGTAGCAGCGGAAAAGGCCGGTCTTGAGATGGAGTACCTCAGCGGGCTGGACATGGAGAATCGCTTCCCCGAGCACCTGCTTGACCAGGGCGAGATTGGAATGTTTGATTCCACCCAGGGATACATTCGTTGCGAACAAGCAGTTCTGACGGCAGTCGCTCGCGCAAGACATCTCGGAGCCCAGGTCCGGGACTATTCAAAGATCTCCATTAAGCACGCTTCGGCGGAGGGTGTGGTGATGACGGATGGGCAAAACGAGTGGACTGCCAAAAAGGCAATCGTGACCACCGGTTCTTGGTCCCGGGACAATCTCCCCTCTGAGCTTCGGGACAAAAGCCGTGCCGGCCGTATCAAGTTGACTTGGTTCAGCCCCCTGCCCGGGCATGACTTCAGCGCAGAAAACTTTCCTGTCTTTCAGCGTTTGGTTGATGACGGGACCCTTTATGGAGCGCCGAGCCTTGATGGTGGAGGTTCAGTAAAGATCGCTCCCGGCGGCGCGCCCACGCATATGGCCGGACCCGATGACTACTTCCGCGGCCAGACTGTGGATGAGATCCAAGACATGGAAAGACACGTCGCAAGGTATTTTCCGGGACTCAGCAAGAGTCCGATAAGGGCATGTGCCTGGACAGATTTCTATGTGGATGACTGGATTCCTTTCCTCGGCTTCCTGCCCCGCAGCGAAAGTGTTCTTCTGGCAAACGGCTTTGCGGGATTCGGGTTCAAGATGTGCCCGGGAATCGGACGAATCGCAGCGGACATGGTTCAGGGGAAAAAAGATAGAAAATTTCAATTCATGGAGCCCACGCGCTCGATCGGCTCCCACGCAGGTAAGGCATGATAACTATGCATAGTGTTCAAAGCAAAGAAAATAATCGCAGCCAGGAACCGGCGCATCGGAGCGAGGTTCCCGAAGACTCATTTCCCATTGTCCGTCAACGCCATGTCGGGAAAATTGTGGCTTCGATCATTGTGGCGGGGTTGGCCCTCGCAATGCTTATTTCCGTCCTGCTGAATGAGAATCTTCGCTGGGATGTAGTGGCTGAGTATTTCACCGCCCAGACTATTCTTGAGGGCATATTGCTGACTCTTTGGCTGACAGCGGTCTGCATGGTGCTGGGGACCGTGCTCGGTGGCGTCATCGGTGTTATGCGAATGTCAAAGAACAAGCTGCTCAATTCAATAGCAGGCTTTTACGTGTGGTTCTTCCGGGCCACGCCCGTTCTTGTTCAGCTGATTTTTTGGTTCAATTTGTCTGCACTCTACCCAACACTTGGCGTCGAGCTTCCGTTCGGTCTGACTTTCCTGCAGGTGGACACGAATGTGGTCATGACGCCCATTGTTGCTGCCATCCTGTGCCTGACCCTCAACGAGGCAGCCTACATGGCTGAAATTACCAGGGGCGGATTCCTGGGCGTCGATTCCGGCCAAACCGAAGCGGCGAAAGCCCTCGGCATGGGAAGGCTCAATACGCTCAGGATTCTCATACCTCAAGCCATGAGAATGATCATTCCTCCCACCGGTAACCAGGTCATTTCATTGCTCAAGGCCACCTCCCTCGTGAGTGTGGTGGGTATCGCTGATCTCCTGCACAGTGCGCAGCTGATCTACGCCTCCAACTACCAAACCATTCCGCTGTTGACCGTCGCCGGACTGTGGTACCTGATCATCACTTCGATCCTTAGCTATTTCCAGAGCCGAATCGAACAGCGTCTCGCACGAGGATTCACGCCCCGGAATGCTGTGTTGAAACGGGAAACAGCTCAGCCAATTGTGGCCCTACAAGAAAGCAACAACAACTGATGACTTACGATAAAGTTCTCGAAGTCAAGAATCTGCGCAAACACTTCGGTGACAATCCGGTATTGTCAGGAATCGACTTCTCAATGAACCGCGGAGACGTGGTCTGCCTTTTGGGACCCAGCGGCTCAGGCAAATCAACTCTTTTGCGCTGCGTGAATCTCTTGGAAAAACCTGACGGCGGAAGCATTTTCGTCAACGGTGAACGCATGGGTTACGAACTCAAAAATAACAAGTACTACGAACTGAATGAGAGCGGAATCGCCCGTCAACGGGCCCGAATCGGAATGGTGTTTCAAAAGTTCAACCTCTTCCCTCACATGACCGCTCTCGAAAATGTGTGCGTTGCCCCTGGCTGGGTTAAAAGGGAAAACAAGAGCGAGATAGTGAAACGCGCCCACGCTCTCCTGAAGCGGGTGGGCCTCGAAAACAAATCTGACTACTATCCAAGCCAGCTCTCCGGCGGGCAACAGCAAAGGGTCGCCATAGCCCGAGCCCTGGCCATGAACCCCGAAATGATGCTTTTCGACGAACCAACGTCCGCCCTTGACCCCGAACTCGTCGGTGAGGTTCTGGAGGTCATGAAGGAACTGGCCACTGGAGGAACCAGCATGGTCGTCGTTACTCACGAAATCGGCTTCGCCCGGGAAGTGGGTGATGAAATCGTATTCCTCGACGGCGGAGTCGTCGTCGAAACAGGTAACCCGGCCGAAGTGCTGCTACATCCCAAAAATAGCCGGACCAAAGAATTTCTCAGTCAAGTTCTCTAAAACGTTCGCTGGGAAGTCACCGAAGACTCCCAGCCGGCGCTCTAGCAATATTCCAATCCCCATTTTCGTTAGTTAGGTGCAAGATCACTATGAAACTTCAAACGACCAAGAATCGCCCGCTCCTGTTGAGTGCAGGGCTGGCCGCTGTTGTCCTGGCTCTGACAGCATGCGGAGGCACCGCGGCATCGACCGAGTCCGGCGCGTCAAAGAAACAAGTTGAGGTTCAAGGGGCGATGCCGGAACCAGCCGATCCCAAGTCCGTGAAGGAGTACACCAGCGTTGACGGAATCAAGGCCTACGAGCCTGCTGCCTCGCTGGTACCCAAGGACCTCCGCGAAAAAGGAGTTATCGTTTTCGGCGTAAGCCCAACGAATGCCCCCACCTCGTTTACCGGCTCAGACGGGAAGACGTTTGTCGGAATGGACGCGGACATATCACGCGCACTGGGAAAGATCCTCGACATCCAGATTGCCTACAAGAGCTCGACCTTCGATGCACTCATCCCAGGACTGCAGGCCAAACGCTTTGATGCTGTCATCGCCGACATGGGTGTGACCGTGGACCGTTTGAAAGTAATCGACATGGTCGGCTACGCCCGCGGCGGGTACGGCATTGCCACCAAGCCAGGAAACCCACTCAACATTGGTGAGAAGAGCATGTGTGGGCGCAAGATCGCGGTGACTTTGGGAAGCATCCAGCAAGTAACAAAGGGACCGGCCTACAGCGCCGACTGTGTTGCAAGAGGGGAAGCCCCCATCAACCTCATTTCCGTCCCCAATGGGCAAGAGATGTTTCTTCAGGTGCGCAGCGGCCAGGTAGATGCCGCCTACGCTGATGGACCGGGTGCGGCCTGGGCGAGCAAACAGAATCCGAATGAGATGGAACTGGGGGCCACAATACCGGGAACCATTCTTTCCATGGCGCTGCCAGGTGGTTCTGAACTGACCCCGGCCCTGGTACAGGCCATAAAGCACCTCGCCAGCTCGCCCGAGTACAAGGAGATCCTTAAGAAATGGGGCCTGGACTACGCCATCCTCGACGCCCAGTACCTCGACTCCTACAAAGCCGTCCCGACACCTCCCCCCGCAGCGGTTCCCACTAAGTAATCGCATAGGACAGGAGCAATACTTTCTCCAGCCCTCATGAGTATGGACATCCGGTGTGTCAGTTGACATGCCGGATGCTCATTTAAGGATCCTTCTGCTCACCACCTGGCAGGTTAGGCAGTTTCGGTAAGCGACGCTCGTGGAAGAGGTGAAGCCTCACATACATGGTTTAGGACATACCCCTGGAGGGCCGACGAAGAGCAGGTGATGCCCTCCTGCGCCTCCTTGAGCGCAGAGCTCGGCAGGCCCCAGACCATGAAAGCTCGGCAGGGTCTGCTGGATGCCGGCCCCGACATCAATCAGGTAGCCGTTGAGGCCCAGGCCCAGCGCTCGCCCGCTCATGCCACACCCTGCAGGTGCCGGGGGGGGGGGGGTGGCAAATAGTCCTCTGACTCGCGGTTCGCCTCAGAAACCAGAATATTCTGGCCTAGTATTTGCCTTTGACACCGCGGTCAGATGGTTGCAGTCACGCTCAGCCGCTACCTGGTCGCATAAAACGCAACAGCCGACGAGGCAGCGACGTTGAGCGAGTCGACACCGTTCATCATCGGAATTGTTACGCGCGCGTCGAGCATGTGGTCAGTCTCCGGCTTCAGCCCATCGCCTTCAGTTCCGAAGACCAGCGCCAGGTTCGGATGGTCCTGGGCGACCAGCTCATCGAGTGTAATGGCCCCTTCGCCAAGCGACATGCCGGCCACAAAGTAGCCTGCCTCCTTGAGGACCTGAAGATCGCCAGGCCACGACTCGATTCGCGTCCACGGCACCTGGAACACCGTGCCCATCGACACCCGGATGGAGCGTCGGTACAGCGGGTCGGCGCACTCGGGCGAGACCAGTACAGCGTCGACACCGATGGCTGCCGCGCTGCGGAAAATCGCTCCTACGTTCGTATGGTCGGTAAGGTTTTCAAGGACCGCGATCCTCGATCGTCCTCGAAGATGAGCGGTTTCCTGCCTTTGTACTTTGTATCCACTCACGTTGGTGTGGTCCACGATGTCTTCAAGGACGGCCACTCGCCGTGCGCCAGCGAGAAGCTCAATGAGCGGGACGGGCGCAGGACGTTCCATGGCAGCCATGGCGCCGCGGTGCAGGTGGAACCCGGTGATCTCTTCCAGCAGGGCCGCGCTTCCGATGAAGGCTGGCACGTCGGGATACTGCTCGAAGACGTCGCTGAGATCGGCAAGCCATTTCTCCGCCAGGAAAAAAGATCTGGGACGGTGACCGGCGGCCAGAGCCCTTCTCAGAACCCGCGAGGACTCCGCGATGTACATACCCTCGGCAGGCTCCCGGATCTTGCGGAGGTGGACATCCGTCAATTGGGTGTAATCGGACACCAGCGGGTCATCCGCGGATTCAAGGTAATGGAAAGTCACTGCCCGATTATTCCAGCAGATTCGCGATCATGAAGCCCAAGGCAACCAGCCCCAGGGTGAAGATAACCCCTCGAAGGACCGTAGGGGAAAGCCTGCGGCCGACTTTTGACCCGAAATAGCCGCCGATGACCGAGCTGACGGCGATGATGCCGACGGCCGTCCAGTTGATCCTGTCGAAGGCGAAGATCAGATAGGAGACTGCGGCTATCATGTTCACCCCGAGTACCAGGATGTTCTTCATGGCGTTGGCGTTCTGTATTGTGCCCGTCAGGAAAATTCCCAGAATGCCCACGAGCAGGATGCCCTGGGCTGCAACGAAGTAGCCGCCATAGACGCCGGCAAGGTAGACCAGCACCAGAAGGATGACGCCGTGGCTTTTGTCGCGGAGGGCGTGCTCCGGATTCTCTTCACGCTCCCGGACCCACCGCTGGAGCCGCGGCTGGAACACAACCATCAGCAGCGCGAGGATTATCAGCACGGGGGCGGCATAGTGGAAGACCTGCTCTGGAAGCTGCAGCAACAACCAGGCCCCGGTGATTCCTCCGAGGAGCGAGGCAGGTAAGAGCCTAAGCAGCTGCTTTCCGCGGCCTACCAGTTCCTTGCGGTAACCCCAGGCCCCGGCGGCATTTCCTGCCACAAGACCGGTGGCATTACTGATGGATGCTGTCACAGGGGCCATCCCCAGGGCGATCAGCACGGGGAACGTAACCAGCGTGCCTGAACCAACAACGCTGTTGATGGTTCCCGCCCATAAGCCGGCCAAAAAGATAAAGATACCGCTGAGAAACTCCACGCTGTGACTGTTAACCGCCGCTTAGCGGCGCGCGGTCGCGGTGTAGCGCCCGGCGTTCACACTCACATCCAGCGGCAATCCGAAGGTCTTGCTCAAGTGCTCGGCGGTGAGGACCTCCTGGATGGGGCCGGAAGCCACCACAGCTGCGTCCCGCATCAGCATGGCGTGAGTAAATCCGGGAGGTACTTCCTCGAGGTGGTGCGTGACCAGCACGATGGCTGGCGCGGCGTCGTCCTTGGCGAGTTCGCTGAGGCGGTGAACCAGGTCCTCACGTCCGCCCAGATCCAGGCCCGCTGCGGGCTCGTCCAGGAGCAGGAGTTCGGGGTCTGTCATAAGGGCGCGGGCAATCTGGACCCGTTTCCGCTCACCCTCGGACAGCGAAGCAAAGGGGCGGTTAAGCAGGGGGCCCATCCCCCATTCGTTGAGCAAGGTGAAGGCCCGGCGTTCGTCATCCTTCTCGTAGCCTTCGCGCCACCGGCCGGTGACACCGTAGGCCGCGGTCACCACCACGTTGAGGACTTTTTCGTGTTCCGGGATCTGGTTGGCCAAGGCAGCGGACGACAACCCGATCCGGGGGCGCAGTTCAAAGACGTCTACTGCACCGAGGATCTCCTCGAGGATCCCGGCCATGCCGCTCGTGGGGTGAAGCCGGGCTGCCGCGATCTGGAGCAGAGTGGTCTTGCCGGCTCCGTTTGGGCCCAGAATGACCCAGCGCTCGCCTTCCCTGACCTGCCAGTCGACTTTGTTCAGAAGCGTTTTGGCTCCACGGACAACGCTGACAGCAGCCATTTCAAGAACATCACTCATAGGAGTAGACACTAGGACAAAATGGGGGGCGACTGATAACCGGACCTTGAACGAAACGAATTCGGGCTGTGCACCGGCGCTGACTAAGATTACAGGCATGACTCCGAACGTGACTGCGGTCAGCTACGGCCTGAAATTGTCCTCCGACAGCCTTGAGCAGCTGCGTTCGGTATTGGTTGAATCGGGAGCGACTCTGGCTGCCGAATCCACCGCGGGAGATGGCCGGTACGAAGTCCATACGATCGACTTCACTATGGAGCAGGGCATGGCCTCGGACATCGCCGAACTTCGGGAAAGCATCGCCGGCTCCAGCGCGGAAACCATGGACATTGCGATCGTTCCGGCGTCATTGCGGAACGCGACGCGGAAGTTCCTGATCATGGACGTCGACTCCACGTTGATCCAACAGGAGGTCATTGAACTCCTGGCCGCCTACGCCGGAAAACGGGAGGAAGTGGCTGCAGTGACGGAAGCGGCCATGCGGGGAGAATTGGACTTCGCGCAAAGCCTTCACGCCCGGGTGGCTGTACTCACCGGGCTGCCTGCCGCCGTCGTCGATTCCGTGCGGGCCGAAGTGAAGCTTAGCGAGGGTGCTGCCGAGCTGGTTGCCGCGTTCAAAGCAGCTGGCCATGCAGTTGCTGTGGTGTCGGGGGGATTCAACCAGATCCTGCAGCCGATCGCCGAAGAGTTGGGCCTTGACCACTGGATCGCCAACGAATTGGAGATCGTGGACGGCGCGCTGACCGGGAAAGTCCTCGGCGCCGTTATCGACCGTGCAGCGAAGGAAAAGTACCTGCGTGAATGGGCTGCGGCGGATGGTGTGGCGATGGAAAATACTATCGCAGTCGGCGATGGAGCCAATGACCTGGACATGCTGGGTGCTGCAGGGATCGGCGTCGCCTTCAACGCAAAGCCCGCCGTACGGGCCGTCGCTGATTCCGCGATCAACATGCCCTACCTTGATGCAGTCCGGTACATAGCCGGAGTGTGAGAATCCTTGCGGCGAGGCTGGCACTGCAAACGGAAAACCAGCCCCGCCGTAGAGATCAGGAACTTCCTGGGATCAGCTTAGGGTCTTGCCGAAGTAGTCGGCGCCGCCGACATATTCCGTGTGACCGGATTCGACCTCGGCTGTCACCATTTTGGCAACCTCAGCAGCGAATTCCGAGACGGAGTACAGCTTGCCTGCCTCGGCGCGGCGGGCCTCAATAGCACCGGGGTTTGAGCGGTCCAGGAGGGTCGCCGTGACGGTTCCCTCAATCATGTCCCCCGATACCACTACGAGGGAGATACCCTTCTCAGCCAGGTGCGGCACCAGCTCGCGCAGTGCATCTTCGCCGGCACGCTTGCTTCTGGCCACAGGTTCGTATTCAGGCATGGTGGCGACGGAGTCGATGAAGTGCGCCTGGTGGCTTGTAACGAAAACCACACGGGAACCCTCGGCCATGAGCGGTGCAGCTGCGTTGAGCAGGTTGACCTGTGCATCGCGGTTGAGCTTCAGCGCGTAGCCCTCCTCCATGCCTGACTCCATTCCGCCGGAGGCGTTCAGGACAAGCACGTCAAGGGAGCCAAAGTTCTCCATCGCGGCTGTAACTAGGGCCTGCACACCCTCCTGGCTGGTCAGATCCGCGCCTACAGCAACTGCCCTCCCGCCGGCAGCCTCGATTTCAGCCACCACTTTGTTCGCCCTGGGAGCCTTTTGCCGGTAGTTCACTACGACGGCGGCACCCTCTGCCGCCAAGTACTTGGCAACCTCAGCACCAATACCCCGTGATGAACCCGTCACGATGGCGGTCTTATTGTCCAGCAGTCCCATACAAGCTCCTTTTGTCACAAATGTCTGAAGTCAGTTCGTCCGCAGTCCATCATGCCAGCGGCCCGCATGAATTCGCTTGTGCGACCTCGACAAAGAAGGACGCCCGCCCTAGTTTCAGAGCCAGGCTCTCTCTCCGGCTTTCACGGACACTGGCTGGCGGCAGGAAATGGCGCAGGCAGGCTGGACCGCCCGCCCGCGCCGTAAGTCCTGTGGCACCCGGACCTTTTCCCTGTCCAGAGGGGGGTCAGCTGTGATCGATGCGGATCTTGCGCTTCTCCCCGCCTTCCGACGGCTCCTTGGCAGGTGCCCGCACTTCCAGCACACCATCCTTGTACTGGGCAGTGATGTCTTCCTCCCTGGCGCCGGGAGGCAGTGCGATGCTCCGGTTGAACGAGCCGTAGCGAAATTCAGAACGGTAGCTGTTTTTGGACTTGTGCTCAGACTTCTCCTGGCGCTCAGCCTTTATCTGCAGCATGCCGTCGGCAACTGACACGTCAAGGTCCTGCTCGGGATCGATGCCTGGCAGTTCAGCCCTGACCACCATGCTGTCGCCCTCCATATACTGCTCCACCCGAATGGATGAGAATGTGAGATCGCCGTCAAGGAACCGCCGGATGGGTTCCATGACGTCTGACGGCGCCCACTTGAGATCGGCCATTGTCTTCCTCCTCGGGATCCGGCCTGTGCTTTGGGGGCCGGTCGATACGCCCATTACACACCCGGAGAGACGCGGTGCTTAGAGCAGAAAGTCCCGGTAGGAAAGGCGGTCAGAAGTCCTGGTCGGAAGGGGTCCGGGCTAGTGTCCCATTCCCAAGCCGCCGTCGACCGGAATCACAGCACCGGAGATGTAAGCAGCCTCATCCCCGGCGATCCAGCGGACCACGTTGGCGACTTCGGCGGCTTCAGCAAAACGACCGGCGGGAACCTTGGTCAGGTAGTCCTTTTGGGTCGCCTCAGGGAGTTCAGCGGTCATATCGGTGTTGATGAAACCGGGTGCGACCACGTTCGCCGTGATGCCTCGGGAGCCGAGCTCCCTGGTGAGGGAACGGGCAATGCCAACGAGCCCGGCTTTCGAAGCGGAGTAGTTGATTTGGCCTGGCGCACCATAGAGGCCGGAGACGGAGGAAATGAGCACCACACGACCCTTCCGCATTTTTATCATGCCTTTTGAAGCCCGCTTGATGACGCGGAAGGCGCCGGTGAGATTGGTATCAATGACAGAAGTGAAGTCGTCCTCGCTCATTCGCATCAGCAGGGTGTCCCTGGTGATGCCGGCGTTAGCGACCAGCACCTCAACAGGTCCGTGGGCGGCTTCGACTTCAGTGAAGGCTGCATCCACCGAGGACTCGTCCGTTACGTCCGCCTTGACCCCGAGGATCCCCGCCGGAAGGTCTGACTCGCTGCGGAAGGTCACGGCCACCCGGTCACCATTAGCCAGGAACGCTTCGGCTATGGCAAGGCCAATTCCGCGGTTTCCCCCGGTGATGAGGACGCTGCGGCCAGCGGGTACTGCTTCAGTCATGTGGGTCTCCGGTTTTCTGCGGCGCACGGCACCGCGGTGGGGGCTGGGTTTACCGCCTCCGATCTTAGCCCCCGTTTGGGTGGTCCTTCCGATGGTGAGAGAATTGAAGCAAGCCTTTGGAGTGTGATTATTCAGCCGTGACACTTGAACACCGACGGGCCTCCCGGGCATCCAGGGAGCCGGACAACGCCTCAGGTGACGCCGAGGTACACAGCATCACCGATGCCGCCACGGCACATTCTGAAGAGATGCGTCAGCGGATGATCAAGTATGCGGTGGCGATGGGTATCCGTATGGTCTGCCTTATCCTCGTCTTCGTTCTGGACGGCTGGTTGAAGATCATTGCTGTTGCCGGTGCGGTGTTCCTCCCTTGGATTGCTGTTGTCATTGCAAATGGCGGCGACAAGGCGGAAATTCATAGCGATTCACTATTGGAATCAGCTCCCTTGGCGGAATTAGACATGCCGGAACCGACGCAAAAGGCTGCGGACGGTGATGACCAGGTTGTGGTGCTGCAGGGAGAACTCCTGGAAGACAACGGGGACAACGTAGAGGGCGAGGACCGCGGAGCTTCATGAGTATTTTTGATCTTGCCGGGAGCGACACCGTTATCCCCGAGGCCAGGTGTTCACGGAAGGGTTGCCGTAAAGCAGCCTCGTGGCAGCTGCTTTGGAACAATCCAAAAATTCATACTCCGGAACGGCGTAAGATTTGGCTGGCGTGCGAGGAACACCGGATTTGGCTTGAGGAATACCTGCAGACGCGGGGACTTTGGAAGCAAACCCTGGAACTTGGTGAACTTCCTTCGGGTCCCGGAAATCTCCCGGCAGGCAGGGACCACTGAATGTACCGCTTTCTCTTTTCCAGCAAGTGGCTGGGCTACTTGGTGTTGGCTGCAGTCTTTGCATCGGCTTGTGTCTTTCTGGGCCGTTGGCAGATGGACAGGCGGGCCGAGACCCTGGCAGAGATCAACAGGGTGACGAGCAACTACTCGGCAGAACCCCTGGCCTTCTCAGAAGCCCGGGACCAGTTTGAGCACCTTGATCCGGAACGTGAGTGGGCGCAGGTTGAGCTGAAGGGCTCCTACGACAATCAGGGCCAACGGATTGTGCGCAACCGGCCTCTCAACGGGCAGCCCGGTTATGAGGTGCTCGTCCCGTTCCGGCTTGAGACGGGTGAGACGGTGGTGGTGGACCGCGGCTGGCTGCCCATCGGGAACAACAATCCGGGCAGACCGGATGCCATACCGGCCCCTCCTGCAGGAAAGGTCATAGTGGTGGTGCGCCTCAAGGCAGGTGAACCGCAACTTCAACGTGGCGCCCCGGAAGGCCAGCTCGCCAGCATCGATCTCCCCACTTACGCAGCAGAGCTCGGTTATCCCCTGATGACGGGCGCTTACGGCCAACTCGCCAGTGAAACTCCTCCGACAGCAGACATGCCAGTCGCCTTCCCGAAACCGTCTGTGGAGGAGGGCACGCACCTCTCTTACTCCCTGCAGTGGTTTGCGTTCGGCATCCTGATGTTCGTCGGTTTCGGCTACGCGGCGAGACAGCAGGCAAGAAACGCGGCGCTTGACGCCGAAGACGATCTGGCAGGACACTCAGGGACCGAAACCGACGTCGAGCACGCCGCCGTATCGCAGCACCGTCGTCGTCCGCTCCCCCAAAAAGCCAGGAAAGCAACCTCAGAGGAAGAGGAAGATGCCATCCTGGACGCGCAAGGCTACTGAGAGGAAGTAATTGCGATGAATCCGGACGCCGTTGCCAATGTGCAGCGAGCCCTGGTTGAAGCCGGCGTCCGGGACACGGTGAAGGTCTTTGAGACTAAGGTGCCCACGGCGTCCGCTGCAGCATGGGTGCTGGGTTGCGAACTCGGGGCCATCACCAACAGTCTGGTATTCGAACTCGACGGCGGCCCACTCCTGATCCTTGCCAGTGGAGCCGCGCGGGTGGACACGGACTACGTCGCATCACAGTTGGGCTCCGAGCGGATACGACGTGCCACAGCCCGCTTCGTCCTTGAACACACAGGGCAGGAAGTCGGCGGAGTAGCGCCGCTGGGCCACCCCCGCAAGATACGGACCCTTTTGGACTCCACACTCGAGCAGCACGAAATCCTTTGGGCCGGAGCCGGAGACCACAACTCCATGTTCTCCATCACCTACCGGGACCTGCAGCGAATCACTGACGCGGAGGTTATGGACGTCCGCTGAGACCGCTGCCAACGCTGTCAGGGCTGGTTTGCGTCAAAGAACCGGTGCTCCGACGTGACCGAACCGGCACTGCTTGATTTCTCCCGAATGAAGTCCAGGTCCTCCCTGGAGAGCGGGATCTGGCCGTGCCGGTCACATTCAATCTTCCCGGTGGCGTCCCTGCGGATCCTGGCTGACATGGTTCGCGGGAGGATTACGCATCCAGGATTCTCCAGCAGCCACGTCCGTGTCTCCGAATCAAGCCTTTCCCACTCATCTTTGAGGTTCATTACACCTTCCATTTTCGTCTTTGATCCAAGGACAAATTCGCTCCGACGATGAGGCCCGTTCCGGCGATCTCGCGGACCTTTGCTATTCCGGCGGCGGCCCGTGCTTTATCTGCATACAGGACGGAGGCAGCCAGAATTTCGCGATTCTCCGAAAGGAGCACCACCCGGAACTGGCCAGTGTCGTCGGTCAGGAGTTCAAATGTTGCGCTCACGTCTGTCCGTCTGGGGGCAGCACGGCGCGACGCCTTAGTGTTATGCGCAGGATTCGGTGGGATGGGTCAACACACAGTTCACGGTCCATGTTTCTTACCCCTGTGAGGAAGAGTCATGGGCCGCTGCTTGACCTCCGCCCCAGAATACCGGGGCAGACTTCAGCCCACAATATCCCGGACGCTGCGCTTCGGTACCAGTGCTGGTTTGAGAGCGAGGCCCTGCTAGGCCAGCGTGATCAGATCCAGGTAGTCCTCGTTCCAAAGGTCCTCAACGCCATCCGGCAACAGAACCACACGCTCAGGGTTGAGGGCTTCGACTGCCCCCTCATCGTGGCTGACGAGGACGACGGCGCCACTGTAGTTGCGCAGCGCACCCAGAATTTCGGCGCGGCTGGCAGGGTCCAGGTTGTTTGTGGGCTCGTCAAGGAGCAGTACGTTCGCGCTGGACGCCACGATGGTGGCCAGGGCGAGGCGGGTTTTCTCGCCGCCGGAGAGGACGCCTGCCGGTTTGTCGACGTCATCCCCTGAGAACAGGAACGAGCCGAGGATGCCGCGCACCTCGGCATCCTGCATGTCCGGAGCCGAAGAGCGCATGTTCTGCAGGACCGTGCGTTCGACGTCGAGCGTCTCATGCTCCTGGGCGTAGTAGCCCACCTTCAGCCCGTGCCCGGGGACAATTTCACCGGTGTCGGGCTTGTCGACGCCAGCGAGCATGCGGAGCAGTGTGGTTTTGCCCGCGCCGTTGAGGCCGAGGATGACGACCTTGGAACCGCGGTCGATGGCAAGATCGACGTCGGTGAAGATCTCAAGTGAGCCGTAGGACTTGCTGAGGCCTTCGGCGGTAAGCGGAGTCTTCCCGCACGGCGAGGGGTCGGGGAACCGGAGGGCAGCCACGCGGTCGTTTTCACGCACAGCCTCCAGGCCTTTCAGTAAGCGCTCGGCCCGCTTCGCCATGTTCTGCGCGGCGACAGCCTTAGTTGCCTTGGCCCGCATCTTGTTGGCTTGGTCAAACAGGACCTGGGCCTTCTTCTCGGCGTTGGCTCGTTCGCGCTTACGCGCGCGCTCGTCCGTCTCACGCTGGAGCAGGTAGCGCTTCCAGTCCATGTTGTAGAAGTCGATCTGCGCCCTGTTCGCATCCAGCAGGAAGACCTTGTTGACGGTGGCTTCCAGCAATTCGGTGTCGTGGCTGATCACGATCAGCCCGCCCTGGTGGTTCTTGAGGAAGTCGCGCAGCCAGGAGATGGAATCGGCGTCAAGGTGGTTTGTCGGTTCGTCAAGGAGCATGGTCTCGGCGCCTGAATACAAGATCCGGGCCAGCTCAACGCGACGGCGCTGGCCACCGGAAAGCGTTTTGAGCGGCTGATTGAGGATGCGGTCCGGCAGAGCGAGGTTTGAGGAAATCGACGCTGCCTCCGCCTCGGCTGCATAGCCGCCGCCCGCGAGGAACTCGGCCTCCAGACGGTCGTAACGGTTCATGGCCTTGCGTTGGATGGTGGCGTCATCGCTGGCCATATCCTCGTGGGCCTGCTTGAGTTTGCCCACCACGACGTCAAGGCCACGGGCGGACAGGATACGGTCGCGCGCCAGCTGTTCCATGTCCGGGGTGCGCGGGTCCTGCGGCAGGTACCCGATCTCACCGCTGCGCGTTACTTTTCCCGCAGCCGGCAAGCCCTCCCCCGCCAGGACTCGGGTCAGAGTGGTCTTTCCTGCACCGTTCCGGCCTACCAGGCCGATCTTGTCTCCCTTGTCGATCCGGAAGCTCACCTGGTCCATAAGGAGACGGGCGCCGGCGCGCAGTTCAAGATCCTGGACGGTAATCACAGCAGGTAATGCCTTTCACAACAGGGAACGCCGCAGCACAACGGATAGGATCTATTGGGGCCGGGGCAGGTAGCCGAGAGAACGGCCTCTACCAGTCTACCGGCAGGGCCAGCGCCGCCTGAAATGCAGAGGTCACCGGAAACAATCCTCCTGGGTGCCCCATGCTCGGCGGATGCTCTCACAAAGAACAATGCCGCGCCCCGGGATTAGTAGACCCCCTACAAAAAACGCGCAGTCGGCGGGACGTATCGTCAGAATCCAGACGTAGTTTTGTGCCGGCGGCTTCTGCCTGCACCCGAGAACAGGATTCACCATGACCCAGACTGACAATGCCGTCACCACTCATTCGCCCGTGCAACGCAAGCGCTGGAACGCGACGGATCTCGGTCTCATCGCTGTTTTCGCCGCGCTCGTTGCCGGCTCGGCTCTGATTGCCGCTATTCCCGTCGGCGGGCTCGGCGTACCCATTACCCTGCAGACGTTGGCGGTCATGCTCACCGGACTGGTGCTGGGCCCGGGACGTGCGTTTGCCGCAGTCGGGCTCTACGTGCTGTTGGGCCTGGCCGGGCTGCCCATCTTCAGCGGCGGGCGCAGCGGCCTGGGTATTCTGGCGGGGCCTTCGGCGGGCTACATCATTGCCTTCCCGCTGGCTGCCGCCGCGGTGGGCTGGCTCGCCGTCGTGATCATCCAGCGCACAGTGAAGTACCGGGGTGTCCTGCTGTTTGGCGCTTGCATGGTCAGCAGCATCGTGCTGGTTCACGCCCTGGGCGTGCTGGGAATGGTGGTCAACGCCAAGCTCGAACTGTCGAAGGCTGTCCTTGCCGACCTTGCCTTCTACCCCGGTGACATCATTAAGAACGTCCTCGCTGTGACCATCGCCCTCGCCCTTCACAAAGCCTTCCCCGACCTCCTCGTGCGTCCGGCCAGGAGCAAGAGCCGCCTGCCGTGAACTCGATAGTCCTGGACCAAGTGAGGGTCGAGGTCGTCGTCGATGGGGCCGAGAGGTCCAAGGTGCTGCTCAGCGGGATATCCCTGACGCTGGCTGAGCAGCGCGTGGGTGTGATCGGAGCAAACGGTTCGGGGAAGTCAACCCTGCTCCGGCTTCTGAATGGCCTGGTGGAGCCCAGCTCGGGCAAAGTGACCGTCAAGGGCAAAGACACCCTGCGAGACGTCCGCTCTGTTCGCCGGGAGGTAGGTTTTGTTTTTACCGATCCGCTCTCCCAGCTCGTGATGCCGACCGGGCGGGAGGACGTGGAGCTGTCACTTAGGCGTTCCATCCGGAACGCACACGAACGCCGCCTCACCGCTGAGTCAACCCTGGAGCGCTTTGGATTGCTGCCCCTTGCTGACCAAAGCATCTATGAACTCTCCGGCGGGGAACGGCAACTTCTTGCCCTCGCAACGGTGTTGGCTGTTGCGCCGTCTGTGCTGGTACTGGATGAACCGTCCACCCTGTTGGACCTTCGCAACCGGGAGCTCCTTCGGCGCACGATTGCCGGACTGGAACAGCAGGTGGTGATGTCCACCCATGACCTGGACCTGGTTCAGGACATGGACCGGGTCCTTGTGGTGGATGACGGAAGGATAGTGTTCGACGGCGCCCCAAGTGCCGCCGTCGCGCATTACCGTCAGCTGTCCGCAGCTTCCCTTCCCCCGCTGCCGCCGGCAGCACCGGCTGGGGAAGAAGCCCGGGAACCGCTCGGGGCTATCCGTGAGGGGAGTATCCGTGAGCGGTTCTAACTTCCTGCTGGTGAATTACGTGGCGGGGACCTCTCCGATCCACCGGGCACCCCTCTGGCTGAAGTTCTTGGGCGTATTTGCCTGCGGCCTGGCGTCATTCCTGATTGTGGACTGGGCGGTGTCGGCAGGCGTGCTGGCGCTCATGTGCGCCCTGTTTTTGGTCAGCGGCGCGGGCGTCCGGAGACTTGTCCGTGCCGTGCGTCCCGTCCTGCCGGTCCTGCTGGTGATCGGGTTGTTCCAGTGGTGGCAGTTGGGGGCACCGACAGCGGGGCGGATCGTTCTGAATATTCTGGTATGCATTGTGGCTGCCTCGCTGCTGACGGCAACCACACCCATTCAACGGCTCCTCGACGGTGTGGTCAGCGCGGCGCGTCCGTTCCAGCGCTTCGGGGCTGACCCTGAACGCTTCGCCCTGACCATTGCCATCATGCTCAGGAGTATCCCGTACATCGCCGGCGCCTATTCAGATGTTCGTGACTCTGCCCGGGCGCGGGGGCTTGAACGGGACCCGAGGGCACGTATTCTTCCCGTCTTCATCACCACCGTGGCCTTCGCACGCCAGACGGGTGACGCCCTTGCAGCGCGCGGCCTGGGCGAAGCCGACCACTGACGCCCGCTGCAAGCAATCAGGGCCAGCGGCATTGCCCCTGCCTGTCAGCTGATAGCCCCATAGCGGAACAAAGCCGCTGTTCCCATGCCTCCGGCGATGCTGATCATGGCAAGGGCAAGCCTCTCCTGTCCTGGACTCCGGCGGGACTGGGCCAGCAGCCTGGTCACGAGGACGGCCCCGGAAGCACCATAGGCATGGCCCAGCGCGAGTGCGCCCCCGTCCCGGTTCACCTGACCCGGATCCAGGCCCAGCAGATCGAGGCAGGCCAGCGTCTGCGAGGCGAAGGCCTCATTGAATTCCACCAGGTCCAGGTCCTGGGCTGTGACGAATTGAGCCGCCAGGAGCCTGGCAGCCGCGGAAGCCGCCCCAATCCCCAATAACTCCGGATCCACGCCTGCCGTATCCGTTCCAAGCACCAGGAGTCCGTCCCGGGCCCCCAGCTCACGTGCCCGTTGGAGGGAGGTGATGACGACGGCGGCTGCTCCGTCGGCGTCGAAGCATGAGTTGCCTGCAGTTACAGTTCCCTGGGTGCTGAAGGCCGGAGGGAACCTTGCAAGCACGCCGGCGGTGAGCCTGGGGCGCGGCCCGTCATCGTCCTTGACGATGCCGGTGCCGGTCCTGCCGCCGGCGCTCTGGAGGGGTTGGATTTCGGACTCGAAGAATCCGGCCTTTGCCGCTTCCAGTGCGCGGCGGTGGCTTTCCAGCGAGAAGGCATCCTGGCGTTCCCGGCTGATGCCATAGCGCACTGCCACATTGTCCGCGGCAACGCCCATATCCGGGTCCCCGTAGCTGTGCGGCACAAACTGTGCCCGACTGAAAAATTCAGGCTCACCCGCAATCCCGCGGTGGGCCCGCAGCGGCGCCGTGCTGATACTCTCAACGCCGCCAGCGAGGTAGGCACCGTTGCCGCCCGCCGCCACCATGCGGGAGGCGAGCACGATCGCATCCAGACCCGAACCGCATTGGCGGTCAACGGTGACTCCCGGCACTGACACAGGCAGTCCGGCCTCCAGCAGGGCCAGCCGGGCAACATTTCCGTTCCCTCCTACAGCGTTGCCCACCACCACGTCAGCGACAGCGTCGGCGCTCAGCCCGGATTCCGCCAGCAGGGCGGCCAGCACGGGCGCCAACAGTTCGTGAGCACGCAGGGAACTGAGTGCTCCTCCTGAGCGGCAGAGCGGTGTGCGCCGGGCCTCGATAATCACCGGCTGACGATCGTCAGGAAGAGCGGTCACACCGCGGGAATCGTCGTTTCCGGTTTCAGACAAGGCGTCGGGCCTTCCGGTCGCCCTCGCCAATCCAGTCGAGCAGAAGCTGCCGGCTGACCTTGCCGCGGTCAGTCAACGGGAGCTCGGGCAGGATGTAGTACTGAATGGGCCGCTTGTCGCGGGCCAGTACCTCTTCGAGCCCTGTTTTCACCTGCGTGGCAGTGACGCCGCCGTGGGAGGGAACAATGCCGGCCACAACACGTTGACCGCGAAGATCGTCCGGCATCCCCGCAGCTACCGCGGCTGCGACTCCCGGCACGGAAGCCAGAGCCAGTTCCACCTCATGCGGGTAGACGTTTTTGCCTGAGGTGATGATCATGTCCGAGCGGCGGCCCAGGATGTGCAGCTCCCCGTCCGCCAGGTAGCCCTGGTCGCCGACCGTGAACCAGTCGCCGAAGCGCCGAAGTGCCTGGCCGTCGTCTCCCCACAGATAGCCGTTGCTCACCATGCCGCTTCGCACGCAGATGTTGCCGTCGGCGCCGTCGGGCAGGATTCCGCCGTCGTCGTCCATGATCAGGACTTCCACCCCGGGAAACGGGCGCCCGATTCCGGACCCGCCCGGCGAAGGGGTCTGACCTGGAGCGAGGCCCAGTCCGGAGACAAAGCTCAGTTCCGAGGCACCGTAGTACTCGAAAAGGGTGGCGTTGGGCGCCCACCTCCGGGCGGCTTCAAGGGTCCGGGCGTCCAGCTTGGACCCGGCGCAAATGATGCTCCGGACTCCGGAGGCATCTACGCCTCCTAGGAGGCCGCGTTCGCTCAGGAGCCTGAGCATCGTGGGTACCAGCACCAGGCGGGTGATTCCGTCGTGGGTGATGGCGGCGTGGACATCCCCGACGTCAAAGCTTTTGAGGGTATGGAACTCGGAACCCGAGTAAAGGCATTCGGACAGAGCGTAGAGGTTCAGGCTCGATGCCAGCGGTCCGGGGGCCATGGTTTTATCCGCTGCGTCGAGTCCAAAGAAGGCCATGGAGGCCTGGAAGGAACGAACCCAGGATTGCCGCGACCGCGTAAAGGCTTTGGGAACAGACGTGGTGCCGGAAGTCATGCCGATGAGGAAGCTGGAGTCTGCGGGGCCGTCGGCAAGCGCCATTCCTAACGACGCCGGGGCCGGTGCGCCGAGGCGCGACCGGACCTCGCTCCGCAAATGCTCCGGCCAGGACGGATCCAATACGGCGCACTGCCGCTCCCCCGCCACCGCCGCCGCGAAACGGGCCACAAATTCAACAGAATTCCCCTCCGTCAGCACAGTCACTTGTGCTGATTCCGGTACCAGGTCAGCCGCCAGCTTCTGCAGGGACTCCCAGGTCAGCCGTTGGCCGCCAACAACAATGGCGGTTTCGTCGGGACGTTCATTGGCCCAGCGCTGGAGTTGGTCGAGAAAAGGCATCAGAGCCACTTTACCGCCACAGCAAGGTTCCCTCACCGCCCGGCCGGACTATTGTGACGTTATGAGTTTCAATGACGATGTCCCTTTGGATCCATCACAGGTGCAGGACCGTAGGGGCATGGGGCGAGGCACCAAAATCGGCGGAGGCATAGGCGGGGGAATCGTTCTTCTGCTGGCGCTTCTGTTCGGTGTTAACCCTCAACTGCTGGAGGGCCTCGGGGGAACCGTACAGGACCCCTCAGCCCAGAGCCAGGGAACCGCGCCGGCCTGCCGGACCGGAGCGGACGCGGACCAACGTCTTGATTGCCGGATCGTCGGTACGGTGAACAGCCTGAACGCTTTCTGGCCGTCCTACCTTGCCCAGTACAACCGGCAGTACCCGCAACCTGAAACTGTCATCTTCCGGGATGCCACAGACACCGGCTGCGGGGCGGCCACGTCAGCTGTGGGGCCGTTCTATTGCCCGGCGGACACCACGGCGTACTTCGACCCGGGTTTCTTCCAGGAGCTCGTGGACCGGTTCGGTTCATCAGGCGGCCCGCTTGCCCAGGAATATGTTGTGGCCCATGAGTTCGGCCATCATGTCCAGAACGTGCTGGGTTACCTGGACCGCGCCCAGCAGGATCCGCAAGGGCCTGAATCAGGGGCTGTCCGTGTGGAGCTGCAGGCTGACTGCTATGCCGGCCTCTGGGCGCACCACGCCACTCAGCCGGACCCTGTTTCCGGCCAGCCCTTCCTGGACCCACTGACCGAACAGGACCTGAAGGACGCGCTGTCCGCCGCTTCTGCCGTCGGCGATGACCGAATCCAGGAGGCCGCAACGGGAAGGGTCACCCCCGAAGCCTGGACTCATGGCTCCAGCGAACAACGCCAGCGGTGGTTCTACACGGGCTATTCCACGGGCGACATCAACCAATGCGATACCTTCTCGGCCGCAACTCTCTGAACGCTAACTAAGCGTTAAGCACGACGGCGGCCCGTCACCTTCGCGGGAAGGTGACGGGCCGCCGTCGAACTCCTCAACAGGGGCCTCCGCCGCCGAGGGTTCCCTGGCGGAGCTAAGCGAGGTCAGGGAGGCGGTGGGAACCTAGATGTTGAACCCGAGGGCGCGCATCTGGTCCTTGCCGTCATCGGTAATCCGTTCCGGACCCCATGGCGGCATCCACACCCAATTCAGGCGCCATTCGTCCACAACACCGTCCAGTGCCTTGCCGACCTGCTCTTCGAGCACGTCCGTCAGCGGGCACGCAGCGGTTGTGAGCGTCATGTCGATCAGCAGTGCGCCGTCGTCGTCGGAGTATTTCAACCCGTAGAGCAAACCGAGGTCGACAATGTTAACCCCGAGCTCCGGGTCAATGACGTCCTTGAGGGCCTCTTCGACATCCTCAAGGCCCGTCCGGGCGGTATTGATTTCGGTCATGACTGGTCCTTACTAGGCCTGTGCTGCTGCTGCCGCGGCTGCGATGCTCGCTGCCCCGGCGCCTTTAGCGTAGCGGTCGTAGCCTTCTTCTTCGAGTCGGTCGGCCAATTCCGGGCCACCCTCTTCGACTACCTGTCCGTCAACGAACACGTGGACGAAGTCCGGCTTGATGTAGCGCAGAATCCGTGTGTAGTGCGTGATGAGCAGGGTACCCATGTTGCCCTCGGCGTGAGCCCGGTTGACGCCCTCTGACACAACCTTGAGCGCGTCGACGTCGAGGCCTGAGTCGGTTTCGTCGAGGATGGCGAAGCGCGGCTTGAAGAGTTCCAGCTGGAGGATCTCGACGCGCTTCTTCTCGCCACCGGAGAAGCCCTCGTTGACGTTGCGCTGCGTGAAGTCAGCATCGATGCGGAGCTGGGCCATTGCAGCCTTGACGTCCTTGGTCCAGTGACGCAGGGACGGTGCTTCGCCGTCGATGGCGGTCTTCGCGGTGCGCAGGAAGTTGGTCATGCTGACGCCGGGGACCTCCACGGGGTACTGCATGGCGAGGAAGAGGCCTGCCCGGGCGCGCTCGTCAACGCTCATGGCCAGCACGTCCTCGCCGTCGAGGGTGATGGTGCCACCCGTGACGTTGTAGCGGGGGTGGCCGGCAATGGTGGAGGCCAGCGTGGACTTGCCCGAGCCGTTGGGCCCCATGATGGCGTGGGTCTCGCCGGTCTTGATGGTCAGGCTAACGCCCTTCAGGATCTCTTTGGTGCCCTGTTCGGTGTCAATGCTGACGTGCAGGTCCTTGATCTCAAGAGTAGACATGTGTCTTGTTCTCCTCTGCACCATGCCCTCCGGCGGCGGTGCGGTTTCTTGGCTTGAAGTTTTTGATGTGCGGTTGGCGGTTAGCTGAAGTTGGGGGCCTCAGCGCCATTGAGTACGTTGGTGAAGTCCACGTAGACGTCGTCGCCCTCGATGGTGACCGCGAAAACCGGTACCGGGTCGTAGGCAGGCAGCTGAAGGGGCTCTCCCGTGCGGAGATCGAACTGGGATCCATGGCCCCAGCACTCGATCATGCAACCCTCGACTTCACCTTCCGAAAGAGAGACGTCCGCGTGCGAGCAGGTGTCACCAATTGCATGGATGTCACCCATCGAGTCCTTCACGATGGCGACGGGGTAGTCGTCGATCAGGATCCGCAGTGCCTGCTTGAGTTTGATCTCACTGGCGCTGCAGACGAGCTCACCCTTCGGCTGTTCAATCATGTGGTGGTTTCCGTACTCGTTCAGTTATTGGTAGCGGCGAGTTCGCGCTCAACCGCGGCAGTGAGGCGCTCCTCGAGCGCCGGCACCTTGATCTTCTGGATGATTTCGTTCAGGAAGCCCCGAACCACCAGCCGGCGGGCAACCTCTTCGGAGATTCCGCGTGCCATCAGGTAGAACAGGTGCTCGTCGTCGAAACGTCCGGTGGCGCTTGCGTGCCCGGCACCCTCGATCAGGCCGGTTTCAATCTCCAGGTTCGGGACAGAGTCGGCGCGGGCGCCGTCCGTCAAAACCAGGTTGCGGTTGGCCTCGTAGGTGTCCGTGCCTTCTGCTTCCTTACGGATCAGGACGTCGCCTACCCAGACGGTGTGGGCGTTCTTGCCCTGCAGCGCACCCTTGTAAAGAACATTGGACTTGCAGTTGGCCACGGAGTGGTCAACGAACAGCCGCTGCTCAAGGTGCTGGCCGGCGTCGGCGAAGTACAGGCCCAGGAGCTCAACTTCGGCGCCGGTGGCGGTGAAGCGTGCTGAGGGGGTCATGCGCACCAGGTCGCCACCAAGGCTCACCACGATGTGCTTGAACTTCGCGTCGCGGCCAAGCTTTGCCTGCTGTGAGGACGCGTGCACGGAATCGTCATGCCATTCCTGGAGGGAAATGACAGTGAGGTCAGCGCCGTCCCCTACCAGGATCTCGACGTTCTGCGAGACGACGGCGGTGCCCTGGTGGTCAAGGACCACCACAGCCTTGGAGAACTTCTTCGCCTCGATGACGATGTGCTGTGCAGAAGCCTCGGTACCTTGGCCGGTGATCAGGACACTGATTTCATCCGTTACCTGGGCTTCAGCAGGCACGGTGATGACAGTAGCCTCAGTGAAGTTCTCCCAGGCATTGGCCGAAACCCTGTCTTCAGGAATCGCAGCGGAACCGATGCGGTTGTCGTTGCGGTCAACCGTTTCCACCAGGACTCCCAAGGGTGCTGTGACAAGCACCTCAGGGGCAGTTCCGGTCAAGGCGTCCGTGTGGAGCCCGCGAAGGCGCTTCAGTGGCGTGAAGCGCCAGTCTTCCTCCATGCCGGTAAGCGGCTTAAAGTCGGCGAGGTTGTAGGACGTCAGGCGCCCGGCCCGTGAGCTGTCGGGAATCCCGACGCCGCCGCCATGGGAGTGGCTCTTGGCGGAAGCTCCAGCCAGCGGCGCCTTCGATTCAGTGGAATTGATGGGCGAAAGGCTCTCGCCCTCCTCGGTGAAACCGTTGATGAACGGCTGGGCTGAGGGCGCGCCGATTCGCGCTTTTTCGGTGGTGATTTCAGTCATCGTTATCCGACGGACCCTTCCATCTGCAGTTCAATCAGGCGGTTCAGCTCGAGTGCGTACTCCATCGGGAGTTCGCGGGCAATTGGTTCGATGAAGCCGCGGACGATCATCGCCATGGCCTCGTCTTCGCGCATACCGCGGGACATGAGGTAGAAGAGCTGTTCTTCGCTGACCCGGGACACCGTTGCTTCGTGTCCCATAACAACATCGTCTTCGCGGATGTCGATGTACGGGTACGTGTCAGAGCGGCTGATGGTGTCCACCAGCAGCGCGTCACAGCGGACCGTGTTAGCGGAGTGCTTAGCACCTTCGCGCACCTGGACCAGGCCGCGGTAGGCCGCGCGGCCTCCCCCACGGGCCACAGATTTGGACACAATCGAGCTCTTGGTGTTCGGCGCTATGTGGACCATCTTGGAGCCGGTGTCCTGGTGCTGGCCTTCGCCGGCGAACGCGATGGACAGGGTTTCACCCTTGGCGTGCTCTCCCACGAGGTAGACGGCAGGGTACTTCATGGTCACCTTGGAACCGATGTTGCCATCGATCCACTCCATGGTGGCGCCCTCTTCACAGATGGCGCGCTTGGTGACCAGGTTGTACACGTTGTTGGACCAGTTCTGGATGGTCGTGTAGCGGACGCGGGCGCCCTTCTTCACGATGATCTCCACAACGGCTGAGTGCAGCGAGTCGGAGGTGTAAATCGGCGCGGTGCAGCCCTCGATGTAGTGAACGTAGGAGTCTTCGTCCGCGATAATCAGGGTGCGTTCGAACTGGCCCATGTTTTCCGTGTTGATGCGGAAGTATGCCTGCAGGGGGATGTCTACGTGGACGCCCTTGGGCACGTATACGAAGGAACCGCCGGACCAGACAGCCGTGTTCAGCGATGCGAACTTGTTGTCACCCACAGGGATGATGGTGCCGAAGTACTCCTGGAAGATCTCAGGGTGCTCCCGCAGCGCAGTATCGGTATCAAGGAAGATAACGCCCTGCTTTTCAAGGTCTTCACGCAGCTGGTGGTAGACGACCTCGGACTCGTACTGGGCGGCGACGCCGGAGACCAGCCGCTGCTTTTCGGCCTCGGGGATGCCGAGCTTGTCATACGTGTTCTTGATGTCGTCCGGCAGGTCCTCCCAGCTGGTGGCCTGCTTCTCGGTGGACCGCACGAAGTACTTGATGTTGTCGAAGTCGATGCCAGACAGGTCCGCACCCCAGGTGGGCATGGGCTTGCGGTCGAAGTACTTCAGGCCCTTGAGGCGGAGGTCCAGCATCCACTGGGGCTCGCTCTTTTTCTCCGAAATGTCCCGGACAACGTCCTCATTGATCCCACGGCGGGCGTTGGCGCCGACGTCGTTCTTGTCGGACCAGCCGTACTCGTAGGTGCCGATTCCGTGGAGCTCGGGATTCTTTTCCAGAATCTCCGATATCACAGTAGAGTCAGCAACCTTTTTCTCTGATAGTTGGTCCGTCATCACGGCCTTTCTTGCAGATGGTTGGATACTTCGTCCGGGTTTTCCGGCAATACTTCTGAGGTTCCGGGTGTTGCGGGTGTTTCCCGCCCCTGAACCGCCGGTCGACCCGTAGGTATATGGGTAGTACAGACATGCCCCCCGCGGGCCAACGTGGAGAGGCGGCGCACGTCAACGCCTACCAGCCGGGAAAAAACTTCGGTTTCCACGTCGCAGAACACCGGGAACTGGGCAGCGAGCTGTTGAATCGGGCAGTGGCCCTGGCAGAGCTGGACGCTGGAGAGCGCGGCGGGAAGGGGCGCCTTGGCTTCAACGGAAGCTGCGGATGAAACGTAACCGTCCCTGGAGAGGGCCGCGGACAGGGCCCGCGCCCTTGCAGTGATATCAGCCCCGGCTGCTTCAACTTCCGGCGCATAGCGGCGTTCCATATCGGAGAAACGCTCGACGGCGAACTCGCGGACCGCTTCGGAGCCGGCCATGTTCTCAAGCTGCTTGAGTGCAGAGCTTGCAATGTTCAAGTAGTCGTCACCGAGGCTTGATTGGCCCTGTGAGCTCAGAACATAACGGCGGGCGGGACGGCCTGCACCGGCGCCGGCCCTGGCCACGCGCTTTACTTCGATCACTCCCCTGCGGGCGAGGTGATCAAGGTGGCGGCGGACCGCAGCCGGGGTGAAGCCCAGGAGATCACCAAGCTCAGCGGCGCTCACCGGTCCATGCTCCAGAACGGCGTTCAGAACGCGGTCGCGGGTACGGTCCTCAGCCTCGGCGATTGCCGAAGCCGGAACAGCTTGGAGCACCGCCGGCACGCCTGCTGGCGCGCTGCGGCTGATCAAGCGCGCAGAAGTGGATGAGCTCATGGAATACACAACATAATAATGTCGTAATTTAGTCCCGGCATCCAGTAAGGCTAGGCTGGCCTGCTCGCCGCCTCAGTGTGACCTCGGACACCCCGGAACCTGAACTGAGTGCACTGCTACTACATCACGTAGAATGCTTTGGTGCAATCCCCCCAATCCACTGTTCTGTCCATAGACGGGTTAGTCAAGGACGTTGGTCCGCTCCCGGCCCTCGATGGCAAGATGCTCCGGGTAGTGGGTGGCCTGTCCCTCGTGGCCGAGCGCGGCAAGGTCACTGCCCTCCTGGGCGCCAACGGCGCAGGCAAAACCACCACAATTGAATGCGCACAGGGCCTTCAAAAACGCACTGGTGGAACTATCACCCTGTTGGGGCAGGACCCCGATACGGCTGATGCCGGCCTTCGCTCCCGGGTCGGTGTGATGCTGCAGGACGGTGGACTGCCGCCGTCGGCCCGTCCCATCCCGTTACTCCGCCATATAGCGGGAATGTACCGGAACCCCTGGCCTCTGGACGAGCTGATTCAGCGGCTGGGAATCGATACCTTCAGCAGAACCAGCGTACGCCGGCTCTCCGGGGGGCAGAAGCAGCGCCTCGCCCTCGCGGCCGCGCTGGTGGGTCGGCCCGAGGTGCTTTTCCTTGACGAGCCAAGCGCCGGCCTGGATCCGCAGTCCCGCAACATTGTCTTTGAACTCATCACCGAACTGCGTTCGGCCGGGATGGGAATCATCCTGACAACCCACCTTATGGACGACGCCCAGCGGCTCGCCGATTACGTCTACATCATTGACGCCGGCAGGAACGTCGCGGAGGGAACGGTGGCGCAACTGCTGCAGCGGAACGTTTCACCCGACCCGGCCCAGCCCCACATCCGAACCCTCCTCTTCGAGGCGCGGCCAGGCCTGGACTTCACTGGTGTTTTTCCTGCCGGAATCGACGTCAGGGAGAGCAGGGCCGGGAGCTACTCCGCCACTGGTGCGCTCACCCCCGAGGACCTTGCCGCCCTCACCGCCTGGTGGGCAGCACGCGGCATCATGCCCGGCTCCCTGAACCTGGAAGCCCGCAGCCTCGAGGATGTATTCCTGGACATTTCCGGAAGGGATATCCGATGAGCGAGACGCTCAGAGGCGCCCCCGCGCCTCTGTTCAAACGGATCGCGCTTCAAGGCGGCTATGAGGCCCTGACCATGATCCGCAACGGCGAACAACTGATACTTGCCATCGTGCTGCCGCTCTTGGCCTTGGTGGGCCTGACCGTCACGCCACTGCTGGACGGGCTCGGCGGGAACCGGGTCGACGTCGCAGTGCCGGGCATCCTCGCCCTCTGCGCCATGTCCACAGGCTTCACGGGTCAAGGCATTTCCACAGGATTCGACCGCCGTTACGGCGTACTGCGGTTCCTGTCCACCACGCCGCTCGGCCGGACCGGGCTCATCGCTGGAAAGATCCTGGCGGTGCTGGCAGTCCTCGCCCTGCAGGTGCTGGTGATCGGTTCAGTAGCCGCGATCCTGGGCTGGCAGCCCAACCCGGCAGGCCTGCTCCCGGGCCTTGTCCTGCTGGTGGTGGGCGGAGCAGCTTTCACTGCCCTTGGCCTTCTAGTAGCCGGCACTGTCCGTCCTGAAGCCACCCTGGCTATCACCAATCTGCTGTGGATTCTGCTCGGGGCACTCGGCGGCATCGTCATCCCGGCGGAACGGCTGCCCGGCCCGGCCCAGCACCTAGTGCACTTCCTGCCGTCCGGCGCCCTCGGTGAGGCCTTGCGGGACGCATTGCTGCATGGGCGCGTCAACACCGCGGCCGTTCTTGTCCTGCTGCTGTGGACGGCCGTCGCCGGCGCAGCAGCGGCCCGTTGGTTCAAGTGGAATTGAGAAACCTGTGAGTACGGCATCGCGCCTCCCCGGGATCGTGTCCCGGTTTACTTCCAAGCTCCCCGTGTCGGTGGACAGGACGGTGCTCCGCCTTGCGGTCCTGTCCCTCATCGGCCAGACGATTCTGGTGGTGACCGGAGGTGCCGTACGGCTCACATCCTCGGGCCTGGGCTGCCCCACCTGGCCGCGTTGCACCGAGGATTCCCTGGTCAACACCCCCGAGATGGGGCTCCACGGCTTCATCGAGTTCGGCAACCGGCTCCTCACGTTCGCTCTGGCGGCCGTTGCGGCCCTGATGCTGGTGTACTTGTGGAACCTGCGCAAGGAGCGTCGCGATCTGTTCCTCCTGGCTCTCGGACTGTTGGCAAGCATCCCGGCGCAGGCCATCATCGGCGGAATCACCGTCCTCACCCAGCTCAACCCGTGGGTTGTGGGCCTGCATTTCCTCGTCTCCATGGGGTTGGTGGTGCTGGCAACATTGCTGGTTAACCGGGCCTATGGCAGGACGGGCAGGTTCCGCTCAATACAGCTGGCCCCTCTGCCTGGCGTGGCGCGCCCGCTGATGGCCGCCGTCGCCCTTTTCTCTGCTGTTGCTGTGTGCCTGGGAGTTGTGGTGACGGGGGCCGGGCCACACGCCGGCGATGCCGATGCCCCCCGCAACAACCTCGACTGGGATTTGTTCTCGCACATCCATGCAGTGCCGGCGTACCTGATTACGGCGGGGTCCCTGTTGGCCCTGTATCTCGTCTTGCAGGGAAAGATCAACGGCCCGTTCCGCTCCGCCGTTTTCCTGTTGCTCTCGGTAACTGTGCTGCAGGCTGTCATTGGCTTCAGCCAGTACTACAACGGGATCCCAGCGCTGCTGGTTGGCATGCACATGCTCGGCGCGGCACTGCTGATGATCGCAGCAACCAACGCCGCGGACCTCGCCCGCTCAAGCCCAGTTAAATAACCCGACGCTCCTTCAGATCCTGCGCCTAAATGCCGGACGCTCCTTCAGATTCTGTGCCTGAGTGCCGGGCGCTCGCTCAGATTCTGTGCCTGAGTGCCTGACGCTCGCTCAGATTCTGTGCCTGAGTGCCGGACGCTCGCTCAGATTCTGTGAGGGAGCGTTTGGGGTTAGGCCGCGAAAGGTGAGGGAGTGTTTGGTGTTAAGCCGCGGGACGTGAGGGAGCGTTTGGGGTTAGGCCGCGAGACGTGAGGGAGCGTCTGGGAGGGCTAGCCGGACATCAATGCTGTGCCAACGAACGGATCAATGGCGAGGGCGATAAAGAGCAGGGTGAGGTAGCTGATGGAGCCGTGGAAAACCTTCATGGCACCCTTGTTCGAAACGTCTCCGGCCTGCGCCCTGTTGTAGAGGGCGTGGGATTCATAGAGGAACCATGCACCTGCGAGCACGGCGGTTGCTGTGTAAACCCAACCCGCGCCGCCGGCGGGGACCATCAGCAGTGAACACACCACCATGGCCCACGCATAAAGGACCACCTGGACAGAAACCACCCTGGCGCCGGCGATGGCACCAAGCATGGGCACATTGGCGTTCCGGTAGTCTTCGCCATACCGCATGGAAAGCGGCCAGTAGTGCGGCGGCGTCCACAGGAAAATCACCATGAAGAGAACGACGGCGGGCCACTCGACGGTGTTTGTCACGGCAGCCCAGGCGATCAGGACGGGAAAGCATCCCGCGGCACCGCCCCACACAATGTTCTGGGCAGTGCGCCGCTTCAGGATCATGGTGTAAATGACCACGTAGAAAAGGATGGCGCCGAGGCCCAGCCAGGCGGACAGCGGGTTTGCTCCGAACCAGAGGATGGCAATCGCCGCGGCGCCAAGGAGAGACGCGAAAACCAGCGCTTCACGGGGGGTAACCTCGCCCGTGACGAGAGGCCTCTTCTCGGTGCGGTGCATCAGTTTGTCGATGTCCCGGTCAATGTAGCAGTTGAAAGCGCCCGCACTGCCCGCGGCGAAGGCTCCGCCAACCAGTGTCGCGAGGATGAGCCCAACCGAGGGGAAGCCGCGCTCTGCGTAGATCATGGTGGGAAGGGTGCTGACGAGGAGAAGTTCAATGACCCTTGGTTTGGTGAGGGCCACATACGCCTTCGCTTTGCGGGCGATGCCTGCCTTCCCCGGAAGCCGGGCAGCGTTGAGAGGCGTATCGGTTGTACTCACGGTGCAGTCACTCTGTTCTGTCTGGCGGTTTATTTCCGGTGGACCTCAATGGCGGGACCCGCAAAACGGGCCTGCGCACCCCTTCGGCGGCCTTCGATTATCATACCGTGGAGCTACCGCCGGCATTGTTCACTTGCCATTCCGTCGGCGTCGTTTGTTTTGCCTGTGGCTTCGCCGGAGGGTTTTTCCTGCGACTTTGCCAATGATTCAGGGAGGTTAACTGATTCTCACAACCTCCCTGCTATACGGTGATTCATATAAGGAAAATTCAGTCCACTTAGTGAGATTCACGCTGACCAGGGTGTGGATTAGGGCTAAGCTGTCACCAGATCAGCACGCAAGGGGTAGCGCTGGAAAGCGTATTCCCACCTCTGCCATGCGACTGAAGATAGATCAACGTTTCAATGGTGAACGGCTGGTACACACTGCAGCAGGCGCCATCATGTGCCCTGTTCCGGCCTGGCCGTACCAATTGCCGTCAGCACAGAGAGGGGCCCGGTTTTCGTGCCACATTTGGAAGAGCAAGAACTGTCATGGACCAGCTTGGACCAACGCGCCGTGGATACCGTGAGGGTATTGGCCGCGGATGCCGTGGAGAAGGTGGGCAACGGCCACCCCGGGACGGCCATGAGTCTGGCGCCTGCCGCATACCTTCTCTTCCAGAAGCTGATGCGCCACGATCCCCGGAATCCTGATTGGCTGGGACGCGACCGTTTCATCCTGTCCCCGGGCCACACATCACTGACCCTGTACATCCAGCTGTTCCTTTCCGGCTACGGCCTGGAGCTGAAGGACCTGGAGGCGCTGCGCACTTGGGGTTCACTGACCCCCGGGCACCCGGAGTACAAGCACACCGCCGGCGTGGAGATCACCACCGGCCCGCTGGGCCAGGGCCTGGCATCCTCTGTTGGGTTCGCTTACTCGCAGCGCCGTATGCGCGGCATGTTCGACGCCGATGCTGCCGCCGGCACCAGCCCGTTTGACCACACCATCTGGGTTATCGCATCCGACGGCGACCTCCAGGAAGGCGTGACCTCTGAGGCTTCCTCGCTGGCGGGTCACCAGGAACTGGGCAATCTTGTTGTTATCTACGATGAGAACCACATCTCCATCGAGGACGACACCGACATCTCCTTCACGGAGGACGTGCTGAAGCGTTACGAGTCTTACGGCTGGCACACCCAGCGCGTGGACTGGACCAAGACCGGCGAATACAAGGAAGACGTGCAGGAGCTGTACTCGGCACTGCTCACCGCCAAGGCCGAAACGTCGAAGCCTTCCATCATTTCCCTGCGTACCATCATTGGTTACCCCGCCCCGAAGAAGCAGAACACGGGCAAGATCCACGGTTCCGCCCTGGGCGCGGAAGAAGTAGCAGGGCTAAAGAAGGTTCTGGGCTTCGACCCGGCCAAGTCATTCGACGTTGACCAGGAAGTCCTCGCCCACGCCCGCTCCGTAGTGGACCGCGGCGCGGAGGCCCGCAAGGAATGGGAAGAATCCTTCAACGCCTGGCAGGCAGCCAACCCGGAAAACGCCGCGCTCCTGGAGCGTGTGGAAGCCCGCGAACTGCCCGAGGGCCTGGATGGCGCACTTCCGGTTTTCCCGGCCGGCAAGGACGTTTCCACACGCGCAGCCTCCGGCAAGGTGCTCAACGCGCTTGGCCCGGTCATGCCGGAACTGTGGGGTGGCTCCGCAGACCTTGCTGAATCCAACAACACCACCATCGAGGGCTCGCCCTCGTTCATCCCCGCGTCCAAGCAGACTGACGCCTGGTCCGGGAACCCGTACGGCCGCGTGCTCCACTTCGGTATCCGCGAGCATGCCGCGGCGTCAATCGTGAACGGCATTGCCCTGCACGGCAAGACCCGTGCGTTCTCCGGTACGTTCCTGATCTTCAGCGACTACCAGCGTCCGGCCATCCGCCTCGGTGCCCTCATGGGCGTTCCATCGCTGTACGTCTGGACTCACGACTCCATCGGCCTGGGTGAAGACGGTCCCACCCACCAGCCTGTAGAACAGCTCGCCTCACTGCGCGCCATCGTTGGCCTGGACGTTGTCCGTCCCGGTGACGCCAACGAGGTGGCTGCGGCATGGAAGACCATGCTGGAGAACCACGAGAACCCGGCCGGCATCGTGCTGACCCGCCAGAACATTCCCACCTACGCCCGCGGCGAAGGCACCGCTGACGGCGACACCTTCGGTTCGACGGCGGGAGTCGCCAAGGGCGGTTACGTCCTGGCCGAGGCCTCGAAGGACGGCGCAACGGTCCCGGCCGACGTCATCCTCATCGGTACCGGCTCCGAGGTCCAGTTGGCCGTCCAGGCCCGCGAAGCCCTTCAGGCAGAAGGCATCGCAGCCCGCGTTGTCTCCATGCCTTGTGTCGAGTGGTTCAACAAGCAGGACGCGGCCTACCGTGAATCCGTGCTGCCCGCCGCCGTCAAGGCCCGGGTATCCGTTGAAGCCGGGCTCGCCCTGGGCTGGAGGGAGTTCGTCGGCGACGCCGGCCGCTCCGTCTCACTCGAGCACTACGGCGCTTCCGCTGACTACAAGCGCCTTTTCCAGGAGTTCGGCATCACCGCGGAGGCTGTTGCCGCCGCCGCCAAGGACTCCCTCGCTGGCCTGCAGGCCTGAACACGAATTCCAGGAGATAAAAAAATGACTACCCCCACACAGCAACTGTCCGAGGCCGGCGTTTCCATCTGGCTTGATGACCTTTCCCGCGGACGTCTGGAAACAGGCACCCTGCAGAAGCTCATCGACGAGAAGAACGTCGTCGGCGTCACCACGAACCCGTCCATCTTCCACGCCGCCATCACCACCGGCACGGACTACGACGCCACGATCGCCGCGCAGGCAGCGGCCGGCGCGTCAATCGAAGAGACCATCTTCGAAATCACCACCACCGACGTCGCCGACGCCTGCGACCTCTTCGCCCCTGTCGCGGCAGCCAGCAAAGGTGTTGACGGCCGCGTCTCCATCGAGGTAGATCCCCGCCTCGCCTGGGACACCGCCGGAACCGTGGCCGAGGCCCAGCACCTGTACAAGAAGGTCAACAAGGACAACGTCCACATCAAGATCCCGGCAACCCTCGAGGGCCTCGAAGCCATCACCACCACCCTCGCCGCGGGCATCAGCGTGAACGTGACCCTGATCTTCTCCCTCGAGCGCTACCGCGCCGTCATCAACGCGTTCCAGTCAGGCCTGGAGCAGGCCAAGGACAACGGCCACGACCTCTCCAAAATCCACTCCGTGGCATCGTTCTTCGTCTCCCGCGTCGACTCCGAAATCGACAAGCGCCTCGACGCCATCGGTACCGACGAGGCCAAGGCCCTCAAGGGCAAGGCCGGCGTCGCGAACGCCCGTCTGGCCTACCAGGTCTACGAAGAACTCTTCTCCACCGAACGCTGGGCCCTGCTCGCCGACGCCGGCGCCCTCCCCCAGCGTCCCCTGTGGGCCTCCACTGGCGTGAAGGACCCGGCCTACCCGGACACCCTCTACGTCACCGAACTCGTCGCTCCCGGCGTTGTTAACACCATGCCCGAGAAGACCCTCGACGCCACGTTCGACCACGGAGTGATCACCGGTGACACCATCACCGGCCGCTACGAGGAAGCCAACGCCACCCTTGACGCCCTGGATGCCTTGGGCATCTCCTACAACGAGGTCGTCGCGCTCCTCGAGTCCGAAGGACTGGACAAGTTCGTCGCCAGCTGGAAGGAACTGCTGGCCGACGTCGAGGGCGCCCTCGCCGCTGCACGGAAGGCTTCCTAGTCCATCATGAGCACACTCAGCTACGACGCCACCGGCGCAGCACGCCAGGCCCTTGAACAGCACGTCCCCACCCTCGTTGAGGATCGGATAGCGAGCCGCATTTTTGCAAAGGACCACACCCTGTGGGGTCCTGATGCGGAAGCCGAATCTGCTGTCCGCTTGGGTTGGGTCGAGGCCGCCACCGTTTCACAAGCACTGGTCGCCCCGATCCTGGAACTCCGGGACGCACTTCGTGCAGAGGGCATCACCCGGATCGTTCTTTGTGGGATGGGCGGCTCCTCGCTGGCTCCGGAGGTCATGGCAGGAACTGCAGGCGTCGAGCTGAGTGTGCTCGACAGCACCGACCCTGAACAGGTCAGTGCTGCCCTCGCCGACAGGCTCACCGAAACCGCAATTGTGGTGTCTTCCAAATCAGGTTCAACGCTTGAGACAGATTCCCAGCGACGCATTTTCGAACAGGCCTTCACCGAGGCCGGGCTAGATGCGAAGAGCCGGATCATTATCGTCACCGATCCGGGTTCCCCTCTTGATAAGGCTTCCCGCGAAGCAGGCTACCGGCAGGTGTTCAACGCGGATCCCAACGTGGGTGGGCGTTACTCTGCCCTGACTGCGTTCGGGCTCGTGCCCTGCGGACTTGCCGGCGTCGATATCCAGGCGTTCCTCGACGAAGCTGAGGAAGCCGCGGAAATCCTCAATGACGACGCGCCTGAAAACATCGGCCTTGCACTCGGCGCTGCCCTTGGTGGCACCACACCTCTGCGGAACAAAATCGTCATCGCTGAGGACGGCTCAGGAATAGTCGGTTTCGCAGACTGGGCAGAGCAGTTGATCGCCGAGTCGACGGGCAAGCTCGGGACGGGCGTCCTTCCCGTGGTTGCTGGACCGCAATCACCTGAGGTCACCGGCGGTGCCGAAGACGTTCTGGTGGTGCGGCTCGTGGCCGCGGACGCCGACGTCGAACTTGGGGAAAACGAAGTTGCCATCGCCGGCGGTCTCCCCACCCAGATGATGGTGTGGGAGTTCGCAACGGCAGTTGCCGGCCGGCTCCTGGGGATCAATCCCTTCGACCAGCCCGACGTTGAAGCTGCCAAGGTTGCTGCCCGCGGTCTCTTGGACGCCCAGCCCGAACCCACTCCGGCCAGTTTTGTGGACGGGGTTATCGAGGTTCGCGGCGGGGAGTGGCTTGGCGATTCTGCCACGGCCGCCGATGCTGTAACGTCCCTGCTTTCCCAGTTGGGTGAAGACGGCTACCTTAGCGTGCAGGCATATTTTGACCGCCTGGCCTTCGCGTCCCTCGAGGCTGTCCGGGACCAGTTGGCAGCCGTCAGCGGCCGTCCCGTCACGTTCGGTTGGGGACCCCGGTTCCTGCACTCCACGGGCCAGTTCCACAAGGGCGGGCCGGCGATCGGTGTCTTCCTGCAGGTTACGGCTGCGGCGGCAAAGGATCTCCCCATTCCGGAGCGTCCCTTCACGTTCGGCGAACTCATTGCCGCGCAGGCTGCCGGTGACGCACAGGTCCTGAGCGAGCATGGCCGCCCGGTCCTTCGCCTCCACCTCACTGATCGTGCAGCCGGTGTGCAGCAGCTGCAGGAGATCATTGCTGCGCTGGCCGGCCAGGCCGCGTCCCGACTCGAAAGCTAAGGCACCGAGCTACCATGCCAGAAACTGAAAACGGCGGCAGAAGGCCGGCTCCATTCTCGCGGGGGGCCCTGCGGAATCCTCTGCGGGACCCGCGTGATCGTCGTCTGAACCGCATTGCCGGGCCCTCCTCCTTGGTGCTTTTCGGAGTTACCGGAGACCTCGCCCGCAAAAAGCTGATGCCGGCCGTCTACGACCTCGCCAACCGCGGGCTGCTCCCGCCAAGCTTCGCCTTGGTGGGGTTTGCCCGCCGTCAGTGGGAGAACGAGGACTTTGCGGCGGAAGTAAAGGAGTCAGTCAAGGCCTACTCCCGCACTCCATTCGATGAAGCGGTCTGGAACCAGCTGTCTGAAGGCATCCGCTTCGTACAGGGTGAATTCGACGATGACGCGGCCTTTGAGCGGCTCGGCGACGTCATTGACGAGCTCGATGCACAACGCGGAACCCGCGGCAATCATGCGTTCTACCTCTCGATCCCGCCGAAAGCCTTCGAACAGGTGTGCCGGCAGCTGTCCAAGCACGGACTGGCCCAGGCCGGCGGGGACAACTGGCGTCGCGTGGTCATTGAGAAGCCGTTCGGGCACGATCTCGAATCCGCGCGTCAGCTCAATGACATCGTGGAGTCCGTGTTTCCGCAGGACGCCGTTTTCAGGATCGACCATTACCTCGGCAAGGAGACGGTGCAGAACATCCTGGCGTTGCGTTTCGCGAACCAGCTGTTCGAGCCGTTGTGGAATGCGAACTACGTGGATCACGTCCAGATCACCATGGCAGAGGACATCGGTACCGGCGGCCGGGCTGGATATTATGACGGCGTCGGGGCAGCCCGGGACGTCATCCAGAACCACCTGCTGCAGCTCCTTGCTCTGACGGCCATGGAAGAGCCCATTTCCTTCAACGCCGATGATCTGCGTGCCGAAAAGGAAAAGGTCCTCGCCGCCGTCAAACTGCCGGACGATCTCTCCACGCACTCCGCGCGTGGTCAGTTCGCCGGTGGCTGGCAGGGCGGGGAACAGGTCCTCGGGTACCTCGAGGAAGACGGCATCCCTGCAGACTCCACCACTGAGACCTACGCGGCCATCCGCGTGGACATCAACACCCGGCGTTGGAACGGCGTTCCCTTCTATCTTCGTGCCGGCAAACGCCTGGGCCGGCGCGTGACCGAGATCGCCGTCGTCTTCAAACGCGCGCCGAACCTGCTGTTCCGCGACCATGCCGAGGACGATTTCGGTCAGAACGCCGTAGTCATCCGCGTCCAGCCGGACGAGGGCGCCACTATCCGGTTCGGCTCCAAGGTCCCGGGCACGCAGATGGAAGTCCGGGATGTCACTATGGACTTCGGCTACGGCCATGCCTTCACGGAGTCCAGCCCGGAAGCCTACGAGCGCCTGATCCTGGACGTGCTGCTGGGCGAGCCGCCGCTCTTCCCGCGGCATCAGGAAGTGGAACTGTCCTGGAAGATCCTGGACCCCTTCGAAGAGTACTGGGAGGGCCTGAACGAACAGCCTGAGCCGTACGCCCCCGGGAGTTGGGGACCTGCTTCGGCAGATGAACTGCTTGCCCGCGACGGACGAACCTGGAGAAGGCCATGATCGTAGATCTTCCCGACACAACCACCTCGAAAATCTCCAAAAAGATCATGTCCCTGCGCGAGCAGGGGGGCGTCATCGCCTTGGGCCGGGTGCTGACGCTCGTCGTCGTCACCAAATCCGGGCTCGAGGAAGAAGCCATCGAGGCGGCCAACGAAGCCAGCCGGGAACACCCCTGCAGGATCATCGTGCTTGCCGACGCAGGAGCCTCCGCCCCGACCAGGCTGGACGCCCAGATCCGTGTCGGCGGGGATGCCGGAGCCTCCGAGGTTATTGTGCTGCGGGGCTTTGGAGAACTGGCTGAGGAAAGCGAATCCCTCGTGGCGGCCCTGCTGCTGCCGGACGCCCCCATCGTCGCGTGGTGGCCGCACGGTGCCCCCAAGAGCGCCTGCGACACCTCCATCGGCAGAATTGCCCACCGCAGGATTACTGACTCCGCCAACGAGCCCGATCCTGCTACGGCCCTGGAGAACATCCGCAGAACCTATAAGGCAGGCGACACGGACCTCGCGTGGACCCGCCTCACCAACTGGCGGATCCAACTCGCGGCAGTCCTGGACCAGGTGGACTCCTCTCCGGTTACGGCCATCGCCGTCGAGGGAGCCTCCGACTCCCCCAGCACGCTGCTCCTCGCCGCGTGGCTTACGCTGGCGCTGGACGCACCCGTCACCATAGTTGCCGATCCCGCGGGCACGGGCATCCGACGCGTACGCCTCAGCAGGGCAAGCGGGGACGTACAGCTGTTCAGGCCGGGACTTTCCGTTGCGGAACTCACCCAGCCAGGGCAGCCCGCACAACGGATCTCCCTCCCCCGCCGGAGCCTGAAGGACTGCCTCGCCGAGGAACTCCGCCGCCTGGATCCAGACGATGTGTTCGGTGAAGTGATTACTATTGGACTTCCACTTACTAATCCAAGGAGTGTCCATCCAAGTGAGGCCTGAGCCCAGAGTAAGTATTCATCCTGACTCCTCCGTATTGATGGCGGCGATCGCTGCGCGCCTGATCACCAAGCTTGTGGACGTTCAGGACCGATACGGCGAGGCGACTGTCGTCCTCACCGGAGGCACAGTGGGAATCGGTACCCTCAAGGCCGTTGCCGATTCCGCCGCTGCCCCGGCAGTCAACTGGTCCAAGGTCAACTTCTGGTGGGGCGATGAGCGCTTTGTGGCCGCCGACGACGACGACCGGAACACCCGCCAAGCGCACGCTGCCCTGTTATCGCACATAGGCGTGGATCCTGCCAGGGTTCACGAGCCGGGGTCCACTGGGCAGTTTGCGACGCCGGAGGAAGCGGCTGAAGATTATGCCAGAAGGCTGGCAGAAGCCGCTGCAGCTGAGCATGCGGCAGATGCCTCGGATGACCGTCCGGAGACGCCAGGGAAGCTTCCGAGGTTCGATATCCTCCTTCTGGGGGTAGGACCGGACGCGCACGTTGCGTCGTTGTTCCCCGAACAGGCAGGAATCAGGGAGAAGGAACTCACCGTGGTGGGTGTCCGGAATTCACCCAAGCCGCCGCCGCAGCGGATTTCCTTGACTTTGCCTGCCATTAACACAGCAGCGGAAGTCTGGATGGTGGTTGCAGGCGAGGACAAAGCCGGAGCCGTGGGCCTGGCCTTGGCCGGCGCTAATCCGGTGCAGGTCCCGGCAGCTGGTCCTGCCGGCCGCTCCCGGACTCTCTGGCTCATCGACGAGAACGCCGCCTCGCGGGTCCCGGAGCAGCTAATCCGGAAGAGTCCCGCCAGCGCGTAGTCTTTCAAGCGCTCCAGCCAGGACGTCTTCGGCGTCCTGGCTGGAGCGTCTTTCTTTAACGTACTCCAGGTGGCTTTTGTAGCCGTCCTCAGGCTCTTCCAATGGGGCTTCCTGCTGCGACTGTCCCCGACTCGCCGTTCCGCCGCATCGGCGGCAGTCCCAGACCACAGGGATCTGATCCTCCGGGAGCTTAACAAAAACAGGCCGCGTTTCGTGTCCTTTGGAGCACCAATAGGAGACACGAATACGCGGCAAACTCTCGCCGACGGCAGTTCCGGGCTGATTCTTGGGAACGAAGCCCTCTGCGGCACCGGCACGGGTGCCCCTGAAGCCTGAAGCAGCATGCACCATCGGGAACTCCTGGTTACTCGGCTGGGCGACTCATAAAAACGTCAACAGCCATAGTTTAGGCGGAGTTCCCGATGGTGTCAGTGCCGGCGGGTGGTGAAGATGCGGAAAGAGGCGCGGGCCTGGCTATGCCTAGGAGTCGCCACCCGCGGTGAACCGCATGAGCAGGCCCAAAGCGATGATGACGATTCCCCAGGTGACGCCAAGGATGACGGTGAACCGGTTCAGGTTACGTTCCGCCACCCCAGAGGAGCTGAGTCCGGAGCTCATACCGCCACCGAACATGTCCGACAGACCGCCGCCCCGTCCTTTATGGAGGAGGATGAGCAACGTCAGCAGGAGGCTGGTGATGCCCAGGAGGATCTGCAGAATGACATGAAGAACGTCCACGACGGCCTTTCAGAAGATGGAAATTGCGGGAGCCTGACCTGTGTCCGGACTAATCCGTCAGCAGGTGACTCTCGAACCTGACAATATTAGCAAACTCGGCAGGATCAAGGCTTGCGCCGCCCACCAACACGCCGTCGACGTCGGGTTCGTTCAGGATGGCTGCAACATTGTTGGCCTTGACCGAGCCGCCATAGAGGAGCCGGATCTTGGCGGCGATCTCGTCCCCGAAGATGGTGGCAAGTTCGGCACGGATGGCCGCACACATTTCCTGTGCGTCCTCCGGCCCGGCAACCTCGCCTGTTCCGATGGCCCAGACGGGTTCGTAAGCGACAACCAGTTCGGCGGCCTGCTCCGGCGAGAGGCCCTCCACGTTCGCACGCAGCTGCTGAAGCGTGTGGCTTACGTGGGTGCCCGCTTGGCGGATTTCAAGTCCTTCACCCACGCACAGGATCGGAACAAGGCCATGCTGGTAAGCAGCCTTGACCTTGGCGTTCAGGACGTCGTCGGTTTCGTTGTGGACGGTCCGTCGTTCACTGTGGCCCACAAGGACATACTTGCAGCCGAGCTTCTTCAGGAACTGGCCGGAGATATCGCCGGTATAGGCACCCGATTCAAACTGGGACAAATCCTGGCCACCGTACACGACGTCCAGCTCGTCGCCCTGGACGAGGGTCTGGACGCCACGAAGGTCGGTGAATGGAGGGAACACTGCCACCTCGACCCGGTTGTAGTCGTGCTTGGCATCGGAAAGAGTCCACGCCAGCTTCTGCAGCAAGGTGATGCCCTGGACGTGGTCCATGTTCATCTTCCAGTTGCCAGCAATCAAGGGCGTACGGTCGAAGGTGCCGTTCATTGACGTTGTCACGTTTTCTCCAAAAGTCATGGTCATGTAAACGGCCGGCAGGGCACCCACAGGTGCCCTGCCGGCCGGAGCAAAATCAGCGGTCCAGAACGCTCAGGCCGGGGAGTTCCTTGCCCTCAAGGTATTCCAGGCTGGCGCCGCCGCCAGTGGAAATGTGACCGAACTGGCTGTCCTCGAAACCGAGGGTACGCACGGCGGCTGCGGAGTCCCCGCCACCGACAACTGTAAAAGCGTCCGTGATGGTCAGGGCCTCGGCGATCGCCCGGGTACCCGCGGCAAACGCCTCGAACTCAAAGACGCCCATAGGTCCGTTCCAGAAAACGGTCTTGGCGGCCTTGATGCGATCGGCGAATGCAGCTGCAGAGTCAGGGCCAATGTCCAGGCCAATACCCTGGGCCCCGAAATTGCTGCTTTCGATGGCATCAGCAGGCACGGTCTGGTGCTCGGCGTCAGCGGAGAATTTGCTTGCCACGACAACGTCGCTCGGCACCACAAATTCGGTTCCCGCGTCTGCCGCCCGCCGCAGGTACTCCTGGACAACCGGGATCTGGTCTTCTTCCAGAAGGCTGCCGGCGACCTTGTGCCCTTCCGCGGCCAGGAAGGTGAACAGCATTCCGCCACCCACCAGGATGGTGTCGGCCTTGCCGATGAGGTTGTCGATCACCGCAAGCTTGTCGGAAACCTTCGAGCCGCCCAGAACCACAACGTAGGGCCGCTGGGTGTCAGTGGTGAGCTTCCGGAGGACTTCCACTTCGGTGTGGACGAGGTCGCCCTGATACGACGGGAGCCGGGTGGCGACGTCGTAAACGCTCGCGTGCTTACGGTGCACGGCACCGAAGGCGTCATCGACGAACGCGCCGTTGGTTCCCGTAAGCGCCACGAGCTCGTCCGCGAAGGCTCCGCGCTCGGCATCGTCCTTACTGGTCTCGCGGGCATCAAACCGGACGTTCTCCAGGACGAGGACTTCGCCGTCCTGCAAGGAGCCAGCCAGCTCCTTGGCGGACTGCCCGACAGTGTCTTCTGCAAGGGTGACGTTGAAGGAAGCAAGCTCGGCAAGCCGCGCTACGGCTGGCTTAAGCGAGTACTTCTCTTCGGGAGCGCCCTTGGGGCGGCCAAGGTGGGCTGTTACCAGCACGCGGGCACCGGCGTCCGTGAGCTTTGCCAGGACCGGAAGGGAGGCCTTGATACGGCCATCGTCAGTCACTGTAGAGCCGTCGAGCGGCACATTCAGGTCACTTCTGACAAGAATGTACCGCCCGCGGACACCTTCAGCGATCAGTTCGTTGAGGGTGTGAAATGTCATGTAGCTAACCCTAGCCCAGCTTCGCTGCCACGAGCTCCGTCAGGTCCACGAGGCGGTTGGAGTAGCCCCATTCGTTGTCATACCAGGAAACAACCTTGACCTGGTTGCCAATGACCTTCGTCAGGCCGGAGTCGAAAATGGAGGAAGCGGGGTCGCCAACGATGTCCGAGGAAACGATCGGCTCGTCGGTGTAGGTCAGGATTCCCTGCAGCTCATCGGACTCAGCTGCCTTCTTCAGAGCCGCGTTTACTTCCTCGACCGTGGTCTCGCGGGAAACCGTGACGGTGAGGTCGGTGGCCGAACCTGTGGGGACCGGAACGCGGATGGCGTAGCCGTCGAGCTTGCCCTTGAGTTCCGGCAGGACAAGGCCGATCGCCTTTGCGGCACCGGTGGAGGTCGGAACCATGTTGACGGCGGCGGCGCGGGCGCGGCGGAGGTCGTTGTGGGGGCCGTCCTGCAGGTTCTGGTCAGCGGTGTAGGCATGGATGGTGGTCATCAGGCCGCGTTCGATGCCGAAGGCGTCGTTGATGACCTTGGCCAGCGGGCCAAGGCAGTTGGTGGTGCAGGAAGCGTTGGAGATGATGTTGTGGTTTGCCGAGTCGTAGAGCCCGTCGTTGACACCCATCACGATGGTGATGTCCTCATCAGAGGCCGGTGCAGAGATGAGTACCTTCTTGGCACCGGCATCAATGTGCTTCTGTGCGGCGGCGGCTTTCGTGAAGAAGCCGGTGGATTCGATAACGATGTCGACGCCGAGTTCGCCCCAGGGCAGGTTGGCGGGATCGCGCTCGGCCAGCACCTTGATGGCGTTGCCGTTGACGATGATGTTGCCGTCCTTGACCTCAACGGTTTCCTTGAGCCGGCCGCCGACGGAATCGTACTTGAGCAGGTGGGCCAGTGCTTCAGGGCTGGTGAGGTCGTTGACTGCAACAATCTCGAGGTCAGCGCCCTGCGCGAGGGCTGCGCGGAAGTAGTTGCGGCCAATGCGGCCAAAGCCATTAATACCAATACGGGTCGTCACTTGTAGTCTCCTTGGTGCTCTTGCAAGCACACCTAGTTGAGTCGGGCGTTCAAAGCCAACTAACAGATCCCGCACGCCATTGGGCAGAGATGATTACCAGATCGGAGGGCGACCAGCCACATTGCTGAAGGCTAACCGCCTTCCGTGATCCATCTTACGTTTAAGAAGGTCGGCCCCCGCAAGTGCGGGGGCCGACCTTCCACGATTCGGTCAGAATCAACCTAAATGTGAAGTTTGTTACAAGCGCGTGTAGTCCTGATCACACGCCGAGGGTGATGAGGCCGGTTGCGTTGGCGCGGGCGCCCTCGAACCGCTTAGCCACATCGGCCCAGTTGACGATGTTCCAGAATGCCTTGACGTAGTCAGCCTTGACGTTGACGTAGTCCAGGTAGAAGGCATGCTCCCACATGTCCAGCATCAGCAGCGGGGTGGTGCCAAGCGCAACGTTGCCCTGCTGATCGTAAAGCTGCTCAATGACAAGGTTGCCGCCAACGGGTTCGTAGGCCAGGAAACCCCAACCTGAGCCCTGGAGGCCCAGGGCTGCGGCGGAGAACTGGGCGCGGAAGGCGTCAAAGGACCCAAAGGCGTCGTCGATTGCTGCTGCCAGCTCGCCCTCAGGCTTGTCGCCGCCGTCCGGGGAGAGGTTGTTCCAGAACACGGAGTGGTTGACGTGCCCGCCGGTGTGGAAGGCCAGATCCTTGGAGAGCCTGTTGATGTTGGCGAAGTCACCCTTGTCCCGGGCGTCGGCAAGCTGTGCCAGGGCGTTGTTGGCGCCAGCCACGTAGGCGGCGTGGTGCTTGCTGTGGTGCAGCTCCATGATTCGGGCGGAGATATGGGGCTCCAGCGCTGCATAGTCGTAGCTGAGTTCGGGCAGTACGTACTCGGTCACAAAATCCTCCAATGTCGTGGACGGGTTGTCCGGTTCGGTAACTCTCGGATTGTGCATCCGGATGGCTGAGCACCCGGAAAACTGCGGTGGCTGAACCCTGACGTTCCGGTGGCCTCCCGAGGGGCATAACCTCCGGTTGGTTCAGGGTATTTCCATCGTCCGTTCTAGATTCTAGGGGCGGGCCTACTCGTCCAGCATTTCAGGCGTCACATTGGCTTCCGTCCCGGGAATACCCAGGTCAAGCGCTTTTTTGTCCGCCATAGCCAGCAACCGGCGGATTCTTCCGGCGATGGCGTCCTTCGTCATAGGCGGATCGGCAAGCCGGCCAAGCTCGTCCAGGCTGGCCTGTTTGTGAGCGACCCGGAGTTCGCCTGCGTACTTCAAATGGTCCGGAACATCGTCCCCGAGGATCTCCAGAGCGCGGTCTACCCTTGCCCCCGCGGCGACGGCTGCCTGGGCGGAACGGCGCAGATTTGCGTCGTCGAAGTTGGCGAGCCGGTTGGCAGTGGCCCTGACTTCCTTCCGCATCCGCCGTTCTTCCCACACCATCAGGGCGTCGTGTGCGCCCATGCGGGTGAGCAACGCTGCGATCGTATCGCCGTCGCGGATCACCACCCGGTCCACTCCCCTGACTTCGCGGGCCTTGGCCTGGATGTTGAGGCGCCGCGCTGCACCAACAAGCGCCAATGCTGATTCCGGTCCAGGACACGTCACCTCCATGGATGAGGACCGGCCCGGTTCCGTAAGCGAGCCGTGGGCCAGGAAGGCACCCCGCCACACCGCTTCCGCGTCTGCGGCCGAGCCGTTGACCACGGCTGAAGGCAATCCCCGTACGGGACGGCCCCGGGCGTCCAGGAGGCCGGTCTGACGTGCGAGGGCTTCGCCATCGCGCACCACGCGGACGACGTAGCGGTTCCCGCGGCGGAGGCCGCCGCCGGACACGACGATGATTTCACTCTGGTGGCCGTAGACCTCCGCGATAGCCGCGCGCAGTCGCCGCGCAGTGGATGCGAGATCCACCTCCGCCTCGATCACAATGCGGCCGGAGATAATGTGGAGTCCCCCGGCGAAGCGCAGCATTGCTGACACTTCGGCCTTGCGTACCGAGGACTTCTTGATGTCCAAACGGGACAGTTCTTCTTTGACCGATGCTGTCAGTGCCATGAGGCCTTCCTAACTGTTCCCGAAAATATCGTTATACGCCGTTGCCAATCGCAGGGGATCATGGATCGGACGGCGGCTCGACGCCCCTACTTTACCCAAGACCACCTCGGCTCCCAGCATCCCGGCCGCTTGCTCAAATTCCTTGACATCGGGCACTGAAGCGGGGTCGGCGAGCACAACATCAACGGTGAACTCAGGAGCGTAGGCACGCAGGACCTTTAAATGGTCAGCAGCGGACATTCCCGATGTTTCCTTCGTGTCCGTTGCCAGGTTCATGGTCAGGCACCGCTTGGCTGGAGTATCACACAGTGCCTGGCGCATTTCGGGCAACAAGAGATGGGGAAGGACAGAGGTGTACCAGGACCCGGGCCCGAGGACCACCCAATCAGCGAGTTCAATGGCCATCAGTGCCTCCGTGCAGGCGGGGGCGCCTGCGGGCAGCAAACGGACCCGGTCCAGTGAACCGGCGACGGCACATTTGGCCTGGCCGTGAACGGTGTGCAGGACGGTGCTGCCATCCGGAGCCTGAACCCGGACATCACCTTCGATAGTCAGGGGCACGCTTGACATGGGAAGAACCTGCCCCCGGGCACCAAGCAAGGCACCCGCCCACTTCAGCCCGGCCACGGTGTCCCCGAGGAGTTCCCACAGGGTCACGATGAGCAGATTTCCCATGGCATGGCTGTCCAGCGAACCGCCGGTGCCGTTGACGGGGCTGAAGCGGTGCTGCATGACGTCGCGCCAGGTCCGGCCCCAATCTGTATCGTCGCACAGGGCTGAGAGGGCCATACGCAGGTCTCCGGGGGGAAGCACGCCGTATTCCTCTCGGAGCCGCCCGGAGGATCCGCCGTCGTCCGCGACGGTAACGACGGCCGTGAGCTCCGAGGTCAGAAGCCGGAGTGCGGATAGCGAGGCGGACAGCCCGTGGCCGCCGCCCAGTGCGACCACCGTGGGGCCTTTCTGCTGGCCTCCCGTGCCGCCGGTTGGCGGCACCAAAGGCAAGGGACCGGTAAGAAGACCCATTATTCGCGACCCAGGTCCCGGTGCGTCGTGGTCACGGTAACCCTGGGATACTGGGCAAGTTTTTTGGAAAGTTCGACGGCGACCGCTACTGAACGGTGTTTCCCTCCTGTGCAGCCCACGGCGATGGTGGCATAGTGCTTGTTCTCCCTCCGGTAGCCGTCCAGGACGGGCTCCAGGGCCAGAACATAGCGATCAACAAAGTTTTTCACGCCATCCGCCTCCAGGACGTAGTCGCTCACGTCTTCGTCGAGCCCGGTATGGGGCCGCAGATTAGGAATCCAATGGGGGTTGGGAATGAAACGGGCATCGGCCACGAAATTGGCATCCACCGGGAGGCCGTACTTGAATCCGAAGCTCATGACGTTGAGGCGGAGGGCCACCGGACCCGTTTCGCTGAACAATTCTGTGATGGCCGTCGCGAGCCCATGGACGTTGAACTCCGAGGTGTCCAGAACGACGTCGGCGGAGTCCCGCAGTTCCTGCAGAACCTCCCGCTCGGCGGCGATGCCGTCAAGGATCCTGCCTCCGCCCTGGAGGGGGTGGGGCCGCCGTCCCTGCTCAAAACGCCTGACGAGCACGTTGTCATTCGCATCGAGGAACAGCACGCGAAAGGTGACGCCGCTCGCCTCCAGCGCACCAAGGGCACTGCGGATGTTCGCGAAAAGGGCCTTGCTGCGTACGTCCATGACTACAGCGAGCTTAGGGATGGACTGGGGTGCATGCGAGACGAGCTCAGCAAGGGTTCCGAGCATCTGCGGAGGCAGGTTCTCCACCACATACCAGCCGTGGTCCTCCAATGCGTCAGCTGCGGTGCTCCTCCCCGCCCCTGACATTCCGGTGACTACAAGCAACTCCGCTTCCACAGGCTTGACCGGCGAGGATCCGTCCTGATCAGCTTCAGATCCTGTCGTCGACTCTGCCATCAGTTCAGCCCCATTTCTGCCGCGCCGTTCAAGCGCAGCTGCACGTATCTTTGTCCCGTTCCTTACCCTAGCCAAGATTCCTTGGCCGGGCTAAGTTTCCAGGATCTCCCCGGTGGTCATGTTCACTGCGGGCGCAACGGCGTCGAGGGACCCGTCAACCCCGGTGAAGTGCGTGACTATCGCTTCAGCCAACGACGGACCGATCCCCTTGGCGGCTGTCAGTTCCATAGCCGTTGCCGCCTTGATCTTCTTGACGGAACCAAACTCGGCCAGGAGCGCCTTGCGTTTGGACTCCCCCAGGCCCGGAACACTGTCCAGAGCGGAAACTGTCATGGCCTTGCCGCGCTTCTGCCGATGGAAGGAAATTGCGAAGCGGTGCGCCTCGTCACGGATCCGCTGCAGCAGGTACAGGCCTTCTGAGGTGCGGGGAAGAATGACCGGAAAATCGCTGTCCGGAAGCCAGACTTCTTCGAGCCTCTTCGCCAGCCCGACGACGTAGACGTCATCGATGCCAAGGTCGGAGAGGGCGCGCGCGGCAGCATTGACCTGGGGCTTTCCGCCGTCGACCACCACCAGGTTAGGCGGGTACGCGAATTTCGCCCGCGGCACGGGCGTGGTGGTATCCAGGACTGCAGCATCAGCCATCGCGTTGACGGCGGCCTGGTGCCCGGGAAGCTCAGCAGCTTCCACCTGGGCGGTCTTGTCCTGGAGGTAATGCCGGAACCTGCGGGTCAGGACGTCATGCATTGCTGCGGTGTCGTCAGCAGCTGCAGGGCCGGTCACAGCGAACTTGCGGTAGTCGGACTTTTTCGGCAGACCGTCTTCCACCACCACCATTGAGGCCACAACATTAGTCCCCTGGACATGGGAAACGTCAAAGCACTCGATGCGCAGAAGGGCAACCGGCAGATCCAGGGCTTCCTGCAGTTCCTGCAATGCCAGGGAACGGTTGGTCAGGTCCCCGGCACGGCGGGTCTTATGCAGCTTGAGCGCCTGCTCTGCGTTCTCCCTGACGGTCGACATCAGCGCAGCCTTGTCGCCGCGCTGGGGAACGCGGATATCGACTCTGGCTCCGCGAAGACCGCCCAGCCACAACGCCAGCTCCTCGCTGTTGCTTGGCGCTTCGGGTACCAGCACTTCGCGGGGGATCCGCCCTTCGCTTTCGCCGTCTTCGCCGTAGACCTGCTGGAGGAGATGCTCCACCAGGTCAGGAGTTGTGGAATCCTCGACCTTGTCCACCACCCAGCCCCGCTGGCCACGAACACGCCCTCCACGGATGTGGAACACCTGGACAGCGGCCTCCAGTTCGTCTTCATGGAGGGCAAAAATGTCGGCATTGGTGTCCTCCGCAAGGACAACGGCGTTCCGCTCGAAAACTTTCCTCAGGGCGATGATGTCATCCCGCAGCCGGGCCGCGCGCTCGTAATCCAGCTCTGCGACCGCCGCGGCCATGTCCTTTTCAAGCCGGGAAATAAACTTCTTCGCTTCGCCGCCCATGAAGGCGCAGAAGTCCTCCGCCAGCGCCCGGTGTTCCTCGGGAGTGACGCGGCCGACGCAGGGCGCAGCACATTTATCGATGTAACCAAGCAGACAAGGACGCCCGCTGGCTTTGGCACGTTTGAAGACACCTGCGCTGCAGCTGCGCACCGGAAAGACGCGCAGCAGCGTGTCCATCGTTTCGCGGATTGCCCCGGCGGTATAAGGCCCGAAATAGCGGGTCCCCTTACGCCTCTCGCCCCGGAGGACCTGAACGCGCGGGTACTTTTCCCCCATGGTGACAGCGAGGTAGGGATACGTTTTGTCGTCCCGGAAGACCACGTTGAACCGGGGCTTGAACTCCTTGATCCAGGTGTATTCAAGCTGCAGGGATTCAAGTTCGCTGGCCACCACGGTCCACTCGACGCTGCTCGCCGCATAGACCATGGCATGGGTCTTTGGAAGCAGGCCACCGGGATTCGCGAAGTACGAATTCAACCGTGAACGCAGATTCTTGGCCTTGCCGACGTAGATGATCCGCCCATTGGGGTCCCGGAACCGGTAAACGCCGGGATTCGTCGGAATTTCGCCCGTTTGGGGACGGTAACTTGATGGATCTGCCACTGAACCAGTCTACTGAGGCGCCGCGACAACTAAGTCAAACGCACGTTCGCGAGAGGCTGCTACGCCAACGGCTTAAGGATGGAGCCGGTAGGGCCTGCCAGCTCAGTCGGTGATCTTGCTCTGGTTGTACCCGGAAGCCCGTTCCTGGCCGCTCAGTGCGGCGATGGCGTCCATGATGGTATCGGTGACCTGCCTCCGTGCCGGAAGGGAGTGGTCCGGGCCCGTCTTTTCGAAGTACAGAGGTTCCCCCACCTTCATGGTGAAATGCTGGGGCTTGACCGCGTTGCGGCCGGCAGGTTGAAGGTGTTGGGTTCCGATCAGCCCCACCGGAATAACGGGAGCGCCGGTGGTCAAAGCCAACCAGCCCACTCCTGTACGTCCCCGGTACAAAATGCCGTCCCGGGAGCGTGTTCCCTCCGGGTAGATGCCGATTCCTTTTCCGGATTCGAGGATGTCCAGCAGGGTCTTCAGCGCCTGGACACTCGCGGCCTGTTCGCCACGCTCGACCGGGATGGAGCCAACGGCTTCGAAGAATGACTTCATGACGCGGCCCTTAACGCCGCCGGTTGTAAAGTATTCTGCCTTCGCAAAAAAGGCCACCGGACGGGGCATCAACGCCTGGACAATTACGCTGTCCAGGAAGGACAAGTGATTGGGTGCCACAATAAAGGGGCCGTCAGCAGGAACGTTTTCCAGCCCGATGACAGTGGGACGGCACGATCCTGAAATGAGGCCTCGAGTAGTCCATCGGATTGCATCAAACAATGCCATCGTTGTGCACCTCATTCAGAATGGCTGTCCGGACTTCGTCCAGTCTGTTGATGGTCGCGGCAAGGGCAGCCGAGTCATCGACGATTACCATGGCGCCGGCGTCCTGCAGTTCGCCGTCCAAGGCGAACCCCCATCCAACGCCGATGCAGTCCAGTCCGTTGGCCAGGGCGCCTGCCACGTCCTGGGCGCGATCGCCGACCATTACTGCTGACTGGGTACCCAGATCCGCCAGCGCGGCTGCGACAATTGCATTCTTGCCCCGTGGACCCGACTGTTCAAGCGTTTCGTCTGCTGCGGAACCCCTGGTGGCCTTGAAGAATTCAGCGATCCCGTGATGCTCCAGCACAATCCGCGCGAGGCCCTCCGGTTTTTGGGTGGCAACAGCGATGGGCCTGCCGGCCGATGCATAAGCTTCGACCAAATCGCCGATGCCCGGATACAGCCGGCCTTGGGCAATGCCGCGCTCCAGATAGTACGCGCGATACAGCCTGATGGCTTCCGGGAGCAGCCCTTCGGGGACGCCTGCGACGTTCAACAGAGAATCACTCAGCTTCGGACCGATCATCGCTTTGAGCTCTTCCGGTTCCGGAACCTCAAGGTTGAGCTCAGTCAAAGCGGCGGCGATGCCGTCGGTGATACCACCGGCAGGGTCGACAAGAGTGCCGTCCAGGTCGAAGATTACAGGCACTGTTGAATGAGTCACCGGCTTAGTTTCTCACGACTGCGCACGAGCCTGAAACTCGCATTCCAAGTACGGAATATATCGCGGCCCCACCCGATGCCGAACGGTCTCTGGCTGAGCGTGCGGGGCGTTACCCGAGAATCTCGGCCAGGAAGGTGGCGGTGTAGCTGTCCTTCGACCTTGCGACCTGCTCCGGGGTGCCCGTGGCAATGACCTGCCCGCCGCCGGAACCGCCGTCGGGACCGAGGTCCACAATCCAGTCGGCACTCTTGATGACATCGAGGTTGTGCTCGATGGTAATCACCGTATTGCCTTTGTCCACCAGGCCTTGGAGCACCAGGAGGAGTTTACGGATGTCCTCGAAGTGGAGTCCGGTGGTGGGCTCATCAAGGACATAGACACTGCGCCCGTTGGACCGCTTTTGAAGCTCGGCCGCCAGCTTGACCCGCTGCGCCTCGCCCCCGGAGAGTGTGGTTGCTGGCTGCCCCAGGCGTACGTACCCGAGGCCGACGTCGACCAGGGTGTTCAGGTGCCGGGCAATAGGCGAGAAGGCTGCAAAGAACTCAGCGCCTTCTTCGATGGACATGTTCAGCACGTCTGCGATGGTCTTGCCCTTGTAGTGCACCTCCAACGTTTCCCGGTTGTAGCGGGCGCCATGGCAGACCTCGCAAGGCACGTAGACGTCCGGAAGGAAGTTCATCTCGATCTTGAGCGTTCCATCGCCCGAGCACGCCTCGCAGCGTCCGCCTTTGACGTTGAAGGAGAACCGGCCAGGCATGTAACCCCGGACCTTGGCCTCAGTCGTGTCGGCGAACAGCTTGCGGATGTTGTCGAACACTCCGGTGTACGTCGCGGGGTTGGAGCGGGGTGTCCGGCCGATGGGACTTTGGTCCACGTGCACCACTTTGTCGAGGTGCTCAAGGCCCTGGACGCTCTTGTGCCTGCCGGCAACCTGCTTGGCCCCGTTGAGTTTATTGGCGAGCACCTTGTAAAGGATCTCGTTCACCAAGGTGGACTTTCCTGAACCGCTCACCCCTGTTACTGCAGTCATCAGTCCAAGGGGAAACGCTGCATCCACGTTCACCAGGTTGTTTTCCTTGGCACCGATGACCTTCAGTTCGCGCTTCTTGTCGTATTTCCGGCGTTTCTTCGGAACGTCGATGGATTTGCGTCCGGAAAGGTAGTCACCGGTCAGCGACTTCCTGTTTTCGAGCAAGGCACTGTATGAACCGGAGTGAACAACCTGGCCGCCGTGTTCACCGGCGCCTGGTCCAATGTCCACGATCCAGTCGGCCTCCTGAATGGTGTCCTCGTCATGCTCAACGACAATCAGGGTGTTCCCGAGGTCCCGGAGCCTGGTGAGAGTCTCGATCAGCCTGCGGTTGTCCCGCTGGTGGAGCCCGATGGAGGGCTCATCCAGGACGTAGAGCACCCCCACCAGGCCCGAGCCGATCTGGGTCGCCAGGCGGATACGCTGCGCCTCGCCTCCAGACAGCGTGGCAGAAGGCCGTTCAAGATTGAGGTATTCCAGGCCGACGTCGAGAAGGAAGGTCAGCCGTGCCTGGATTTCCTTGAGCACCTGGTGGGCGATTTGGGCTTCACGGCCGGTCAGGACCAGGTTGTTGAGGAAGTGAGCACATTCGCGCATGGGCAGGGCGGCGACGTCGGCAATGGACTTGCCGTTGATGAGCACGGACAGTGAGGCAGGGTTGAGGCGGGCACCGTTACACACAGGGCACGGGATCTGCCGCATGTATTCCTCGTAGCGGTCACGGGCCCAGTCTGAGTCCGTCTCGCCATGCTTGCGGTGCACATACTGGATGGCACCTTCAAAACCTGTGCTGTACTTCCGCTCGCGGCCGAAGCGGTTACGGTACTGCACCACGACGTTGTGGTCCTTGCCGTGCAGGACGGTCTGCCGTACGTCGGGGGCCAGGTCTTCCCAGGCCGTATCCATGGAGAAGCCAAGTTCATGGGACAAGCCCTCCAGCAGCCGGTTCCAGTACTCCGTGGTGGCTGTGCCGAGCGACCAGGGTGCGATGGCGCCCTGGGAAAGTGACAGCTCAGTGTTCGGGACGATGAGGTCCTCATCCACCTCAAGCTTGGTCCCGATGCCGCTGCACGCCGAACAGGCACCAAAGGGGTTGTTGAAGGAGAACGAGCGCGGTTCGATTTCGTCGATGGCCAAAGGGTGTTCGTTAGGGCAGGCGAGGTGCTCGGAAAACGCTCGAAGCCGGCCGTCATCCGTAGGATCCAGGTCCACGAATTCGGCCAGTACCCTGCCTTCAGCGAGACCCAGGGCCGTTTCGATGGAATCGGTGAGCCGCTGGCTGATGCCTTCCTTGACCACGAGCCGGTCAACAACGACTTCAATGGTGTGCTTGAACTGCTTCCCAAGCTTGGGGGGATCACTCAGTTGCACGAGTTCGCCATCAACGCGGGCGCGTGAATACCCTTTGGCTGTGAGTTCTTTGAAGAGTTCAACAAACTCGCCTTTACGGCCGCGGACCACCGGCGCCAATACCTGGAACCGCGTGCCCTCCCCCAGCTCGAGCAACTGGTCCACGATCTGCTGGGGGGTCTGCTTGGTGACCGGCTCGCCGCAGGTGGGGCAATAAGGACGGCCTACCCTGGCCCAGAGCAAACGCATGTAGTCGTAGATTTCGGTAATGGTGCCCACCGTTGACCGGGGGTTTTTGCTCGTGGACTTCTGGTCGATGGAGACGGCGGGAGAGAGGCCTTCAATGAAGTCAACATCCGGCTTGTCCACTTGACCCAGGAACTGGCGGGCGTACGCGGAGAGCGACTCGACGTATCTGCGCTGCCCTTCGGCGAAGATGGTGTCAAAGGCCAGGGAGGATTTTCCCGAGCCCGAGAGGCCGGTGAAAACGATCATGGCGTCCCTGGGCAGGTCCAGGTCCACGTTCTGCAGATTGTGCTCCCGGGCACCCTTGACTATGAGGCGCGACAGGTCGGGGCGGAGCGGCGTGGCACGGGTGAGCGGCGCTACGGCAGAGTGGACATCAACGGCTGGATCTTCAGCTACGGCTTTAGGCACCCACTAATGCTAATCGAAAACTTCTTCGAATTTCCATGACCTGCCATTATTCCGCATCGTAGGCCGCAGCCAGCAACTGCACGGCAGCGGCAAAGCTGGCCCCCTGTGCTTTTGCCCTCGACGCGTACTCGGCGGCAGCCTCCGAAAGCGAGCTCCAGGCATCATCGCGGGCACACACCACCGTGCCGTTCCTGCCGCGAGTGGCCACCACACCTGCGGCCTCAAGTTCCTTATAGGCCCTCGCGACTGTATGGGGAGCCACGCCCAACTCAGCAGCAAGGCTCCGTACCGCTGGCAATCTCGTGCCAGGCGCAAGCCTGCCGGCGTCGGCCTGCTCAATAACGTTCAGCCGCAGTTGCTCGAAGAGCGGCACCGAGCTGCTGTGGTTGGGTTTCCACGTTCCGGGGAACGCTTCAGCGGCACTCACAGTGTTATCTCCATGATGAGAATTAGATCAGCGTACTTCTGCCTGAACAAGCCGCTGTCCTGCCCTTGAAGAGAATCGTCCGGGCCTCCACAGGGAAACTCAGGCAGGCTTGTGGGCAACCGCGAAGGTCCTTCGGAACGGGAATACGGTGCCATGGCCGGTGGCAGGGTACGCCTGGTCAAGCAAGGCAGAGTATTCGGACTCAAACTCAACTGCTTCGTCGGGCGGCAGCGCCGCCAATATGGGCCTGAGCCCGGCACCCCGGACCCACTCGAGAACGGCATTTTCCCCCTGAAGCACCTGATAATAAGTGGTTTCCCAAGCGTCAGCCTCATAGCCGGCGTCGAGCATCACCTCCAGGTATTCATCAGGTTCTCCCGCTGCGTCGCTGTGGCGGAGAATTCCAGACAGCCTGTCCGCCCAGGACGCCGATTCAGCAAGTTCACGCATCAGGGCATGGGAGGGTGCATTGAAATTGCCGGGCACCTGCAGGGCAAACCACGCCCCGGGTTCAAGGGCGTCCAGCCATTTCTTCAACAGTTCCATGTGACCGGGCACCCACTGGAGGGCTGCGTTGGTGACCACAACGTTGGTCGCGCCAGACGGCACCCATTCCGGAATCTGGCCGAGGCTGAAAGTGAGGTTGGGCAGCACGGTCTCGGCAGCGGCATGACGCAGCATTTCTTCAGAGGAATCCAGCCCGATCACTTCCGCCTTAGGCCAGCGCTGAGCGAGGGTCGCCGTGAGGTTACCCGGGCCGCATCCAAGATCCACCACCACTCGGGGTTTCTCGGCCCGGATGCGCCCCACCAGATCAAAGAACGGCCTGTTGCGGTAGTCGCCGAACTGCACGTACCTCGCCGGATCCCACTTCATAAGTGCCTCGCTCCCCATCGTCTCCGTAACAGCGAGCGTAGCAGCGGGCACTAAGCTGGAAGGCAATGAAACTCGTTGATCAGCTCCCCGTTCCCTCCGCACTTTCTTCCACAGGAGCAGGTCCGGATGCAGACGTGCTGTACAGCCGGTTCGTGGAATGGACGGAGAGCCGCGGACTGGCGCTGTATGAGGCCCAGGATGAAGCCATCATGGAGCTTGCGGCCGGCGCCAATGTCATCCTGGCCACGCCCACCGGATCCGGAAAATCCCTGGTTGCGATCGCGGCGCATTTCCAGGCCATGGCGCGGGGTGAACGGAGCTACTACACAGCGCCCATCAAGGCCCTGGTTTCAGAAAAGTTCTTTGCCCTTTGCGAGATTTTCGGCGCAGATAATGTTGGCATGATCACCGGGGACTCCGGCGTGAACCAGGACGCCCCCATCATCTGCTGCACAGCGGAAATCCTCGCCAACATCGCGTTGCGTGAGGGCGCGGAAGCCGACCTGGGCGCCGTCATCATGGACGAGTTCCACTTCTACTCCGACCCTCAGCGCGGGTGGGCGTGGCAGGTCCCGCTCCTGGAACTTCCCCAGGCCCGGTTCCTGCTGATGTCTGCAACTCTGGGTGATGTCAGCCGTTTTGAGGACAACCTGACGGAACTGACAGGACGCCCGACGACGACCGTCAGTTCCGCTGAACGCCCCATTCCGCTGCACTACTACTATCAGCAGACCCCCGTTCACGAGACCCTGGAGGAGCTGCTCTCCACCAAGCAGGTGCCGGTATACGTCGTGCATTTCAGCCAGCTGGAAGCGATCGACCGCGCCCAGAACCTCATGAGCATCAACGTCTGCACGAGGGATGAAAAGGACAAGATCGCGGAGCTGATCGCGAATTTCCGCTTCGCTGCGGGTTTCGGAAAAACCCTCAACCGCCTGGTGCGCCACGGCATCGGCGTGCACCATGCCGGCATGCTGCCGAAGTACCGGCGCCTCGTGGAGCAACTGGCGCAGGCCGGATTGCTAAAAGTCATCTGCGGCACCGACACCTTGGGAGTGGGGATCAATGTCCCCATCCGCACAGTGCTCCTGACCGCGCTCAGCAAGTACGACGGCGTCCGCACCCGGCTGCTCAATTCCCGGGAGTTCCACCAGATAGCGGGCCGGGCAGGCAGGGCAGGCTACGACACAGCAGGCACCGTGGTGGTCCAGGCACCCGAACACGTCACCGAGAACATCAAAGCCATGGCCAAGGCAACAGCTAAATTCGGAGATGACCAGAAGAAGCTGCGGCAGGTGGTCAAGCGGAAACCGCCGGAAGGATTCGTCTCCTGGGGCGAACCCACGTACAAGCGCCTCGTTGAGTCTGTTCCCGATCCCCTGACATCGAGTTTCGCCGTGACCCACGCCATGCTGATGAACCTGATGGAACGGCCCGGTGATCCTTTCACCGCCACCCGGCGCCTCCTGACCGAAAATCACGAGCCGAGGTCCTCGCAACTGCAGCTCATGAAGAAGGCCCTTGGTATTTACCGGGAGCTGCTGGCCGCGGGCGTAGTGGAACGCATCCCTGAACACGAACAGGGTCCGGACGGCAGAAGTGTCCGGCTCACAGTGCACCTGCAGGCCAACTTTGCCCTGAACCAGCCGCTGTCCCCCTTCGCCCTCGCGGCCCTTGAACTGCTTGATCCGGAGTCGCCGTCGTACGCCCTTGACGTGGTCTCCGTCATCGAAGCCACACTCGAAAAGCCCCGCCAGATCCTCTCCGCCCAGCAAAAGAAGGCGCGCGGCGAAGCGGTGGCCGCGATGAAGGCTGACGGCATTGACTACGACCAGCGCATGGCCATGCTGGAGGAAGTCAGCTATCCGCAGCCGCTTGCGGAGATCCTGGGCGAGGCCTTCGACGTTTACCGCAAGGCAGCACCATGGGTCGGCGATTTTGAGTTGGCACCGAAGTCCGTGGTGCGGGACATGTACGAACGCGCCATGAACTTCGGTGAATTCGTTCAGTTCTACGGGCTGGCCCGTTCTGAAGGCATTGTGCTCCGCTACCTCGCAGACGGATACAAGGCCCTGCGCCAGACGGTGCCGCAGGATGCGTTGAGGGAGGACCTGGAAGATCTCATCGCCTGGCTCGGTGAGCTGGTCCGCCAGGTGGACTCCAGCCTGTTGGACGAATGGGAGGAGCTCACCTCCGGCGCCGCGCCCACTCCGCACGACGCTCCCCCGCCGCCACCTCCGTCATTGACCTCGAACATCCGGGCCTTCCGGGTTATGGTGCGGAACGAGATGTTCCGCCGGGTGGAACTTTTCGCCGATGAAGCCGCCAGTGCCCTCGGGGAGCTCGACGCCGGCACCGGCTGGGACGCCGACCGCTGGGAAGATGTCCTGGACGACTACTTCGACGAGCACGACGACATCGGTACGGGGCCGGATGCCCGCGGCCCGGGACTCCTGATCATCACCGAGGAACCGGGGGTCTGGAAGGTCAGGCAGATCTTTGACGATCCCGCCGGGAACCACGACTGGGGTATTTCGGCCGAAGTGGACCTCGCCGCTTCCGACGAAACAGGGACGGCTGTTGTCCGGGTGACGGACGTCAACAGGCTCTGACTGCCCTAGTATGCTCGGATCATGAGTGTAATCAGGCCCGCCACGGCAAGCGACGTTCCCGCCATCCTGCAAATGATCCACGACCTGGCCATCTACGAAAAAGAACCCGACGCCGTCCGGAACACCCCGGAGATGCTCATGGCGGCGCTCTTCTGCGAGCAGCCAAGCGTATTCGCCACCATGGCTGAAAACGAGGCCGGCGATGTGCAGGGGTTCGCTGTCTGGTTCCTGAACTACTCCACCTGGGAGGGTGTCCACGGCATCTACCTTGAGGATCTCTACGTCACTCCGGATTCCCGGGGCGAAGGCCACGGCAAGGCGCTGCTGCAGTACCTGGCCGACACCGCCGTCGAACGCGGCTATGCGCGCGTGGAGTGGAGCGTGCTCGACTGGAACGAGCCCTCCATCAACTTCTATCGGAAACTCGGGGCCGTGCCTATGGACGGGTGGTCCACGTTCCGCCTCACGGGTAATGCCTTGGAAGCCTTTGCCCGGCAGGAAGCCAGGATCGGTGGCTAAGTTCGCGGCCACTGTCCCGCACCTGGTCAAGGCGAGGCACGAATTCCGTGGCATGCGGACCACCGAGCACTTCTTTGAGCTTCCGCTCGACCACTTTCGCAGCGGCAATAACGGTGAAACGATCACCGTTTTCGCCAGGGAATATGTCTCGTCAGACCACAGTCCGGAAGCCGCCGAAGAATTGCCTTGGCTGATCTACTTTCAGGGCGGGCCCGGCGGCAGGGGCAACCGCTTCACCTCCCTGGGCGGCTGGAGCAAGGCAGCGGCCAAGGATTTCCGCATCCTGATGCTGGATCAGCGGGGAACGGGACTCTCCTCCCCCATTGACCGGAACACCCTGCCTCTCCGCGGGAATCCCCAGGACCAGGCTGAGTACCTGACCCATTTCAGGGCAGATTCCATCGTGGCGGACGCCGAAGCAATCCGGCTTGCCCTCGGTTCGGGTCCCTGGACAGTTTACGGGCAGAGTTACGGCGGTTTCTGTGCCCTGAGCTACCTCTCCCAGGCACCTGCCGGTCTGCGGGAAGTCCTCATCACCGGAGGGCTTCCTCCCTTGTCCGGACCGGCTGAACGTGTCTACCGTGCAACATTCCCCCGGGTCGCAGCCCGGAATGCCGAGTACTTCACCCGGTATCCCGAGGACCGTCCGGTACTGCAACGTATTGCCCGGCATCTTGCCCGCGAGGACGAGCGGCTTCCCAGCGGGGAACGCCTGAGCGTGGAACGTCTCCAGATGGTGGGGTCTTTCCTTGGCGGCAATACCCGGATGGATGCGCTCCACCATTTCTTGGAAGACGCTTTTTCGTCCACACCCGACGGCGACCGCTTGTCCGACACGTTCCTGGAGCAGGTATATTCCCTGGTTTCAAGGGCGTCCGGTCCGCTTTATGCCCTGATGCATGAATCGATCTATGGGCAGGGCGGGCCAACTGACTGGGCTGCTTGGCGGGTCCTTAGGGAGTTTCCTGAATTCCTTCCTGATGCTGACCCTGTCCTGCTTACTGGCGAAATGGTGTACCCGTGGTATTTCGAGCAGGACCAGTCGTTAGTACCCCTGCGGGCTGTGGCGGAGCTCCTGGCCCGAAAAAGCGACTGGAAGCAGCTGTATGACCCTGTCCGCCTGGCCGCCAACACCACGCCTGTGGCCGCTGCCGTGTACGCGGAGGATATCTACGTGGACAGGGAGCTTTCATTAGAGACGGCGGCCGCCGTGCGCGGACTCCAGGTCTGGGAGACAGCCGACTTCCACCACGATGGCATTGCCGACGACGGCGAGGCCATCTTCCGGCGGCTCCTGGGCATGGTCCGGTCGGTCCGGCCCGCCGCCCTGTCAGCCATCCGCACCTGATTTCAGCCGGCTTATCCCGGCTTGTCTGTGCCGACGCTGCGTTCGGGCCCCGCCCTAACCAGAGGCTATCTTGCTGCCCTGCTGGGTCTTGGTCCTTTCGGCGAGGATCCTGGCAACGGCGGCGGCAAGCACGGCCGCAGCCACCAGCCCGCCAGCCATGTTGAGTCCCTGATAGCCCACCCAGCTCAGGACAAGGCCTGAGAATGCCCCGCCCACAGCGCCCGCCATACCCATGAGCATGTCCGATGTTCCTTGAACGACGATCCGCTCCCCCGGGCTGACACTCTCGGCCAGCAGGGTTGATCCTGCGATGCTTGCCGCCGACCAGCCTAGCCCCAGGAGAACCAGTCCGATGGCCACTGATGTGGTGGAGGCGTGGCCGAGACCGGAAACCATGACGGCCGCTACAAGTGTCAGATATCCCAAGGCGATGGTTTGGATCCGCCCGGCCTTATCCGTCAGCCAGCCCATCACAGGGGACAGGGCAAACATCCCCGCGATGTGCAGGGAAATCGTGATTCCGATAATCACCAGGACATCCCCGCCGGCAGAATGATCGGAATGGGACACCCCGGGCCCCGCCACCAGGTCCTGCAGGTGCAGGGGTGTCATGGACATGACGCCGACCATCACTGCGTGGGCACCCACCACAGCGGCAAGGGCAAGGATTGCCGCAGGTGAGCTCCGCACGGCACGCAGCCCCCGAGCCAGCGAACCGCGCCTGGCAGTCCCCGGTGTCTGCTGGCCCGCGGAAGGCGGACCCGCCTGCTGGGCAGCATCGGCGGCTTGGGCGGTGTCGGCTGCTGCCAATCGCCGCGCAAGCAGCAGCGGGTCAGGACGGAGTCCCACCAGCAGCAGGGCTGCGGCCAGAAGGAGTCCGGCCGCTGAAATAACAAATGGCCCTGCGATGGGCGGCAAACCCAGCGCCTGGCCGACGACGGCCCCTGGCTGGATCAGGTTGGGCCCGGCAACGGCGCCGACGGTTATGGCCCACACCACCGCCGACAGGGCGCGGCCGCGGTGTTCTGAGTCGGCAAGGTCGACGGCGGCAAACCTGGCCTGAAGGTTCGAGGCTGCGCCCACTCCAACCCCGGCAGCACCCAGGATGAGCAGCACGAAAATTCCGGTGACAACTGAGAGCACCATCAGCAGCGTGCCCGCGAGGGCGGTGGCAAGCCCTGAGACGAGGCCGATCCGTCGTCCCCGGCGATCGGCGAGTGAGGCCAGCGGCAAGGCCGCCAGCGCAGCCGCAAGGGTCATCACGGTTGCCACAGACCCTGCCCAGGCGTTGGAACCGGAGAGGTCCACTGCCAGCAGGGAGCCGATGGAAACGGTGGCTCCTGTGACGATTGCGCTAAGAAGCTGTGCCGATCCGAGGATTAGGACTGTGCGGCGCTGTACCTGTATGACAGTGGGTTCGGCCTTGGAGGAGGTAGCCATTCTCAGAGCATAGACCGCAAGGGCACAACCTGACAGGCCGCTCGGCGTGCCGGCTGCATGCCCCTGAAAAAGAACAACCCCGGCCATGGGAGTGGCCGGGGTTGCAGATGAATCTCAATGCTGTGGGGCGTGACCCTTAGTCGACGTCGCTCAGGCTTTTCCGTGAGTCTTCCTCGAGGCGTGCGTCCAGCTTTGCCTTGGTGGCCTTGGAGCTGACAAGGCTGGCGATGACCGCAACCACGATAGTGCCTACGATTACTGCCAGGGAGACGTACGTGGGGATCTCGGGTGCCCATTCGATGTGGTGGCCGCCGTTGATGAACGGAAGCTCATTGACGTGCATGGCGTGGAGAATAAGCTTGACGCCAATGAATGCCAGGATGACCGAGAGTGCGTGCTTGAGGTAGATGAGCCTGTTCATCAGCCCGCCGAGCAGGAAGTAGAGCTGACGGAGTCCCATCAGGGCGAAGATGTTGGCCGTGAAGACGATGAAGGCGCTCTGGGTCAGGCCGAAGATTGCCGGGATGGAGTCCACAGCGAAGAGCAGGTCCGTCATGCCGATCGTCACAAAGACGATGAGCATCGGCGTGAAGACCTTCTTGCCGTCAACCACGGTACGCAGCTTGCCGCCGTCGAACTTCTCGGACATGGGAAGCACCTTGCGGATCCGGGCGATCAGCGGGTTCTCGGTTTCTTCCTCATCCTCGCCCTCGTCCGTGGCCTGCTTCCAGGCAGTCCACAGCAGGAAGGCACCGAAGATGTAGAACACCCAGCTGAACTGTTCGATCACGATGGCGCCGAGCAGAATGAAGATGCCTCGCAGGATGAGGGCGATGATGATGCCCACCATGAGGACTTCCTGCTGGTACTTCCGGGGCACCGAGAAGCGGGCCATGATGATGATGAAGACGAAGAGGTTATCGATGCTGAGGCTGTATTCCGTTACCCAGCCTGCTACGAACTGGCCGCCGTATTCCGGACCGGCAAACGCGAACATGCATCCGGCGAAAACGAGCGCCAATGCGACGTAGAAGGTGACCCACAGGCCGGCTTCCTTCATCGAGGGTTCATGCGGCCGCTTAACCACCAGCAGCAGGTCGAAAAGCAGGATGACACCGAGGACGATGAAGGAACCGATCTCAAACCAGACGGGAAGTGTGGGCACGGGTGCTACCTTTCGCAGGGTACAAAAAAATGGTGTAAGTCTCTCCGGCTGACCGCGCACTTTGTGCTGAATGGCCGCCCGCTACACCCGGCAAGGCGTCTGTGCCTTGCGTGTTGACGTTCGTAGCGCTTGGGATACTCCCCTACGTCAGAACAACTTTACCTTACCGTCCCGCGTGCCCGTCACCCGGACGTGACCTTTGGGCAGCGCACGTGACCTAAACGTGACCTGAGCGATATCGAGAAGCGCCCGCTAGGCGTGCCCGGCGGCCTGCATCTGGCGGAGTTCCTTCTTCAGGTCCCCGACTTCGTCGCGGATGCGTGCAGCCAGTTCAAACTGCAGTTCGGCTGCGGCAGCATGCATCTGCTCGGTCAGCTGTTCGATCAGACCAACGAGATCCTCTGCCGGAGCAGCAGCCAGGCCGTCCGCCCTGACAGTGGCCGGACCCTTTCCGGCAGGCTTTCCACGCTTGGCGCCCTTTGCCAGGCGGTTGTTGTTCAAGAGCTCCTGGGTGTCGGCGTCTTCCTTGGCAAGCTGGTCGGTAATGTCCGCGATCTTCTTCCGCAGTGGCTGCGGGTCGATGCCTTTTTCGGTGTTGTAGGCCACCTGGATCTCCCGGCGCCGGTTTGTTTCGTCGATTGCCTTCGCCATGGAGTCGGTAATGCGGTCCGCGTACATATGGACCTGACCGGAGACGTTACGGGCGGCGCGCCCAATTGTCTGGATGAGTGAGGTGGCGGAGCGAAGGAAGCCTTCCTTGTCTGCATCCAGGATGCTCACGAGGGAAACCTCGGGCAGGTCCAGGCCTTCGCGAAGGAGGTTGATGCCCACCAGGACGTCGAAGCTGCCCATGCGCAACTCCCGCAACAGTTCCACACGCCGGAGCGTGTCGACATCCGAGTGAAGGTACTGGACCTTGACGCCATGACCGAGCAGGTAGTCAGTGAGGTCCTCGGCCATACGTTTGGTCAGCGTGGTGACCAGCACACGTTCGTTCTTCTCCACGCGGGTCTTGATTTCGCCCAGGAGATCGTCGATCTGGCCCTTGGTGGGCTTGACGATAACTTCCGGATCGATCAGACCGGTGGGACGGATGATCTGCTGCACATAGCCGTCGGCTTTGCCGAGTTCGTACTTGCCGGGAGTGGCGGACAGATAGACGGTCTGGCCGACTCTTTCGAGGAACTCGTCCCATTTCAGCGGCCGGTTGTCCATTGCTGACGGCAACCGGAAGCCGAAGTCCACGAGGTTCCGCTTTCGCGACATATCGCCCTCATACATCGCGCCGATCTGGGGCACGGTGACGTGGGATTCATCGATAACAAGCAGGAAGTCATCAGGGAAGTAGTCAAGGAGGCAGTGGGGGGCGGTCCCGCGGGCGCGGCCGTCAATGTGAGCGGAGTAGTTCTCGATGCCGTTGCAGAAGCCCATCTGCTGCATCATTTCCAGATCATAAGTGGTCCGCATGCGAAGCCGTTGGGCCTCCACGAGCTTGTTCTGGCTTTCCAGTAATTGCAGGCGTTCCGCGAGTTCGTCTTCGATTCGCTTGATCGCCCGAGCCATCCGCTCAGGTCCCGCCACGTAGTGTGAGGCCGGGAAGACATACATTTCCTCTTCGTCCCGGATCACCTCTCCGGTCAGCGGATGCAGGGTGTGGATGGCCTCGATCTCATCGCCGAAAAATTCTATCCGGATGGCCAGTTCCTCGTACATCGGGATGATTTCCACCGTGTCGCCGCGGACCCGGAAAGTGCCGCGATGGAAGTCCATATCGTTGCGCGCGTACTGCATGGAGACGAACTTCCGGAGCAGATCGTCGCGGTTCATTTCGGCTCCCTTGCGGAGCGTCACCATTCCCGCGATGTATTCCTCGGGGGTGCCAAGGCCATAAATGCAGGAAACCGTTGCCACAACGATCACGTCCCGGCGGGTCAGCAGGGCGTTGGTAGCTGAGTGACGGAGCCGTTCAACTTCCTCATTGATGGAAGAGTCCTTCTCGATGAAGGTGTCCGTCTGCGCCACATAGGCCTCGGGCTGGTAGTAGTCGTAGTAGGAGACGAAATACTCCACCGCATTGTTTGGCAGCAGTTCGCGGAATTCGTTGGCGAGCTGGGCCGCAAGGGTCTTGTTCTGCACCATCACCAAGGTGGGCCGCTGGATCTGTTCTATCAGCCACGCCGTGGTGGCGCTCTTGCCGGTACCCGTCGCGCCCAGGAGCACAACGTCCTTCTCGCCGTTCCTGATGCGCTCCGTCAGTTCCGCAATGGCTGCCGGCTGATCACCGGCAGGCTTGAACTCACTGATGACCTCGAACGGGGCCACGACACGGTTAATTTCCTGCGCAAGACTCATGGTTCTAATCTACCGCCGGCCAGGGACATGGAAAGCGCGCCTCAGGACAGGCACTGTCCGCAATCTATGTATTCACCCTTGAGGCGTACGACGGCGGCCTCCAGCCGCTGCGCTTCACCCACCGCTCCATCCCCGGGTCGGCGACCTCCGTGAACCAGGCTTCCTTGTCCACTGCATAGCCAACCGTGGACGTGTCGTTCGCATGGAGGGCGGCCACCCTGCGCTTCTCGGCGCGGTACGCCTCCAGCGCTGAGGCATCTGCTCTGAGCCAGTCGCGGAAGCACAGCGCATAGCGCCATCCCGGGGAGCCGGCCGCCCGAATGTGGAGGTTCACATCCTGGCCCGGATCAGCGTTGCCGTGCAGTCTTTTCCGCCACTCGGAGGGATGCGGGGAGGACGGCCTGGGGTGGTCGGCCAAGACATCAGGAAAAGGTGGAAAACCAGCGCCCGCGAGCAGCGGCGAAATACGGTCGGCGGTTTCCAGGTCCTCCACCGCGAGCTGAAGATCAATGACATCCTTGGCTTCCAAGCCCGGGATGGCAGTGGAGCCGACATGGTCAATGGCCACCACATCATCGGGTGCCGCTGCCTTGATGCGGGCCATCAGCAGGGCAGCCTGCCTGCTCCAGTCCGGATTGGGTGCCACGAGGACGGGTCCTCCCGTCCGGGGAGCCCGGAGTCCATGCTCCAGGTTCTCCGCGAAGGGAACCAGCCTGTCCCGCCATAAGCGGTCTACTTGCTGCAGGAGCGCCTCTGGGGGGCCGGAATTGTCCAGGACGACGTCCGCTGCGGCGAGGCGGACTTCCCGGGACGCCTGAGCCGCCATCCGGGCAGCTGCTTCCGGCTCGCTCATTTGGCGGTACTTCATCATGCGGCGGACACGCACGTCGTCGGGAGCATCGACCACAACCACCAGATGGAACGCCGCTCCCTGGCCGCTCTCGACGAGGAGCGGGATGTCCTGGACCACAACTGCGCCCTGGGGCGCTGCAGTGGCCATAGCCGCCGCCTGTTCCCTGACAAGGGGATGGACAATGCCATTCAAGACCGCCAGCTGTTGCGGGTTGCCGAAGACGACGGCGGCCAGCTTTGCCCTGTCGAGCCGGCCCTCCTCCCCCAGCATCCCGGGCCCGAACGCATCCACCACCCGGGCCAGGCCCTGGGTTCCGGGTTCGACCACTTCACGGGCCAGCGCATCGGCATCGATGACAACTGCTCCGAGCTCACGCAAGCGCGTTGCCACCACTGACTTCCCCGAGGCGATTCCGCCCGTCAATCCAATCTTCAGCACTCCACCAGACTAAACTGATGCGGTGCTGAACGACGCTGATCCGGTGGAAGGCAGGGCAACGTCCTATGCAACGCTGCCGGAAGGACGTGATTTCCGCTCCGAGCTTGAAATCCGCCGCTCCCGGTTCATCACTGTTCTTCGCCGTACGGACACTGAGGACGCCGCCCGCTCCCTCATCACAGAACTCCGCAAGGAGTTCCACGATGCACGGCACCACTGCTCAGCCTTCGTGCTGGGCGCCGATCGCACCGTCCAGCGCTCCAATGACGACGGCGAGCCCTCCGGATCCGCCGGCATCCCCATGCTCGAGGCATTGCTGAAACGGGAGACCGCACCAGGAGGTACAGGCCTAAGCGACGTAACCGCCGTCGTCGTCCGTTATTTCGGCGGTATCCTCCTGGGGACGGGCGGATTGGTCCGCGCCTATTCGGACTCGGTCGCCACGGCCTTGGACAAGGCTCCGCTCGTGCAACGCCGAAGGCTGAGGCTTTGCAGCGTTGCCGTGGCTCATGCCCAGGCCGGCCGATTGGAAAATGAACTCCGCAACAGCGGCTATCTCCTGGCACAGACCCGCTATGAGGCCTCCGCGGCTGTTCTGACACTGGCCCTGGAGGATGATCCCCAGGCGCTGTCTGAAGCAGCAGACCGCATCGCCACCCTCACGTCCGGCGCAGCCACCCTGGTTCGCGGCGGCACAGAGTGGGTCGATGGATAACCACAGATACTCAGCTCCCTGAAGGAAAGCATTCGGGCCAGATCGCCTGATCCGTAACTCCAAGCGTTTAACGAAAGGTGGCCGCCCCCCAACGGGGACGGCCACCTTTCGTTTGCTGGATCAGCTCACTCTCGTGTGCCGGTCAGCGGGACAGACTAGTTGCCGGTGAGCTTTTCGCGCAGTGCTGCGAGAGCCTCATCCGAAGCAAGGGTGCCGGCGTTGTTGTTGTTCTCGGCGGCAGCCGGCTCGGAGGAGTAGCTCGTGGTGCCTGAGTCACTGTCACCGGACGTTGCAGCTGCAGCGTCGTCAGCAGCGTGCTGGGCAACCTGCTTCTTGTGGGCTTCCCAGCGGGTCTGGGCGTCAGCGTACTGCTGCTCCCAGGCTGCGCGCTGGTTCTCGTAGCCTTCAAGCCACTCGTTGGACTCCGGGTCGAAGCCCTCCGGGTACTTGTAGTTGCCCTCTTCGTCGTACTCAGCGGCCATGCCGTAGAGAGCCGGGTCGAATTCGGTGCTCTCGGCGTCAACGCCCTCGTTAGCCTGCTTGAGGGAGAGGGAGATGCGGCGGCGCTCGAGGTCGATGTCGATGACCTTGACGAACAGCTCGTCACCAACGGAGACAACCTGCTCAGCCAGTTCAACGTGGCGGACTGCGAGCTCGGAGATGTGGACCAGGCCTTCGATGCCGTCTTCGACGCGAACGAACGCACCGAACGGAACCAGCTTGGTGACCTTACCCGGCACAACCTGCCCAAGGGCGTGCGTGCGGGCGAAGGTCTGCCACGGGTCTTCCTGCGTAGCCTTGAGCGACAGGGAAACACGCTCGCGGTCCAGGTCGACCTCGAGAACCTCGACGGTGACTTCCTGGCCAACTTCGACAACCTCGGACGGGTGGTCGATGTGCTTCCAGGACAGCTCGGAAACGTGAACGAGGCCGTCTACGCCACCAAGGTCCACGAATGCACCGAAGTTGACGATGGAGGAAACGACGCCGGGACGGACCTGGCCCTTTTCCAGCTTGTTGAGGAACGTGGAGCGGACCTCGGACTGGGTCTGCTCGAGCCATGCACGGCGGGAAAGCACAACGTTGTTGCGGTTCTTGTCCAGCTCGATGATCTTGGCTTCGATCTGCTGACCGATGTACGGAGCAAGGTCGCGCACACGGCGCATCTCGACGAGGGACGCCGGCAGGAAGCCGCGCAGACCGATGTCGAGGATAAGACCACCCTTGACAACCTCGATGACGGTACCGGTGACGACACCGTCTTCTTCCTTGACCTTCTCGATGTCGCCCCAGGCGCGCTCGTACTGAGCACGCTTCTTGGAGAGGATCAGGCGGCCTTCTTTGTCTTCCTTGGTGAGCACCAGGGCTTCGACCTGATCGCCAACGGAGACGACGTCTCCGGGATCAACATCGTGCTTGATGGACAGCTCGCGGGAGGGGATGACACCTTCGGTCTTGTAACCGATGTCGAGCAGAACTTCGTCGCGGTCGACCTTGACGACGGTACCTTCGACGAGGTCTCCGTCATTGAAGTACTTGATGGTGGCGTCGACTGCTGCGAGGAAGTCCTCAGCGGTACCGATGTCGTTAATCGCGACTACGGGGGTACCGGGCTTCTCGGTGGAGGTGATGGTCATGTAGTAGGGGCTCCGTTGTGGATAGTTAGTCGGTCAGGCAAACCGCCAGGCACACGTTATGGAACGCACGACTGGAAAACGGCAGAACACGCGGAACTGCCGGGTCATCCTGATTTTGTGGATTCTAGATACGTGCACGTAGTACACGCCCGTTTATTCTAGTCGTACCCGCCAAGCGGGGTCAAAAGGGGCGGCTATCAGGACTTGCGCTCCGGCGCTTGCTCGCGAAGGGCTCTGACGCCTTCCCCTTCCAATGCCCAGGACACTGCAACGCCGAAGACCAACGACCAGAAACCCAATTACTGCCAACCCGGCGATTCCTACCAGCAGTTCCAACGGCAGGACCACCCTGGCGGCGGCTGCGAAGCCTGCAAGAGGTGTCATCGCCAGGAAGATGACATACGTCAGGATGACGGCTCTGTAGCGGTATCGGTGAGGACCGGCGTCGGGCCCGGCGACAATTGCCGTGGCCGGAAGCGAAAGAGAAAGTCCTGAAGGGCCCAGGAAGGATGCCGATATAGTTCCGATCCCGCTGACGTAGTCCATTGTTCGAACGGGAGGACTGTAGAGCTGGTTCTGCAGGAAGACCAGGGAGGGAACGTTGGACTGAAGGACAATGAGAACCACCATGACCGGAGTGGCCGTTAAGACTGCGTCCCAGGTAAACACCGGCAGCGTTAGGGCCGGTAGGGGCTGGAAAGTGTCTCCTCCGGCGTGCGCGAATCGGCCCAACGCCACTGCAGCAGTAATCCCCACCACCATTGCAAGAAAAACTGACGGAACCCGGCTGTCAAGATACTTTCTGCCCAGGAGGTAAGCAAGGAATGCCAGGCCAATCACCACGGGTTCGGATCCCATGACAGTGAAAACGTCGGCAACAAATGGGAGGGTGGAACCGGCCAGGAGACCGACCACGATTGGCTCGGGGGATGAGGCGTGCCAGCTTGTCTGCGAGCCCCAGGGCCGTGATAGCCACCACTGCAACTCCCGCAACCATTGAAGCCCAGGCGAGTTCCGCGAACGGAAGCCGGCCTTGAAGGGAGACGATGAAAATGAGGACGAAGATGTTCCCCGTCAGGAGGAGCGGCTGTCTGAACCGCAGACACAGAACCAGGCCGACTAAGCATGGCAACGTATAGATGGTCATGACCCAAGCAGTCAGCTGCCTGCGTGACAGGTCCAGTTGTTAAGCGCCGGACAACGGAATGGCAACGAGCGAAGTAGCCAGGGTGACCATGGCCAGACTCGTGCCCAAGGAGGGAGACCACTCCCGGAACCAGTGCGATCCGCCGTCGGAACTCTGACGCATGCCTCACCATACGCCCCTGCTGCGATCCAACGGAATCGCTCCGGGGCGCACGGTGGTACCGGATTTAGAAGTGCGTCATGCAGTGCGCCGAGCGTTCAACAGCAAACATCTGCCGCGCCTTGAGCGCTGCCCCTGGGGTGTTCTCCCCGATTCTCCCCGCCGCGGTAAGGGTCACCGGGCAAACGGCTCCCAGATAGATGGAACCCAGCTCGGCGACGTCCAGGGTGAGGTCCGGTGCCTGGTCTGCCGAGGCGTTGGTGAGGCCGGCTTCCCCATCACGAACCTCCAGGCGGTAGGTGCCCGAGGCGAAACCCAAGGTGTCCGAGATCTTGAGAGTGAGCGTGCCGTCAGCCGAGTAGCGGCGGGCCGTGAGCGCGCCCGCGACGTCGAGGATGCGAAGCCAGAGCATATCCCGGTGGTCTGAAGACTCAATGCACCGCGGATCCTCAAGTGCCCAGCCCAGGGGGTCGTCCACCGGCGCCTCCTCCCAGCTGATGCGCTGGATGAGGTCGATGGTGCCCAGGAATTTCCACAAATCCAGGTAGGCGGCGTCGGAAGCTGCCACCAGGTCCACAATGTTCACGGTGTAGGGCTTTGTCTCCCACCCGGAAAACTTGTACGAGACGTAGCCGTCGATCTCGCCGTCGGAGTTGTAATGGAGAGCGCACCTGATCCCCGGGTCTTCGGCACCATCATGCCCGTAAGCTCCGGAAACCCGCTGGCGGTAACCTTCCTGGCGCACGATCGAGCCAGGCGTAAGATGATGGGCGTCCGCGAACACCCGTGGCGCAACATCGAGCAGCACCTTTCGATCCGCGATCTCCACGGTTCCTGCTGGCAAGTGCCGCAATTGGAACCTGGGGCCGGTATCCACCTTGATGCTCCGTTCGAACGTAGCCACACCGTATCCAAAGCGCCCATAGATCGACCCCTCAGAGGCAGTCAGGGCCGCCATGGCCAGCCCTTCCGACTTCGCAGCAGTCAGGTCCTCCGTCATCATCCGGCGCAAGAGCCCGCGACGGCGGTGAGTGCCCCGAACCGTAACCGCGGTCACCAGGCGCGTGGCCAACTGCCTGCCGTAGCCGGTGTTCAGCGTCTTCAAGAGCGTCCCGAACGTCGCCACCGGGATGTCAGCTGCCAGGGAATGGACCGGAACGGAACCTGTTTGGTAAACACCAGTCAGCTCGCGGTCGTCCGTCCGGTACATGGAAATGATCTTGTCCACGAACTCCGCACTGCGCCGGTTATCGTGGAATCCGTCCTCAACTGCGCGCATCCAGTCAGTGCTTTTTGAATAGTCAGGAGAGTCCTTTTCGGCTGCCCGGAATCGCCTTACTTCATAGTTCTCTACCACGTGATTCTCCCCAAGTTCGGTTACCGGCCAGCGCACGATCGACGCGCGCCGGCCCTCTAAAATGCCTGCTGTTGGTTTTTGACTCAGTGCCCGGCTTCGTACCAGCTGGAACCCACGCCAATCTGTACGTCCAAGGGAACAGTCAGCTGGGCCGCTGCACCCATCTGCTCTGTCACGAGCTTCTCCACCGCAGCCCGTTCGCCGTTTGCTACCTCCAGGACGAGCTCATCATGGACCTGCAACAGCATCCGTGACTTCAGCCCCTGGGCCTCGAGTTCGTACTGCACTCCGAGCATTGCCCGCTTGATGATGTCCGCGGCCGATCCCTGGATGGGCGAGTTCAGTGCGATGCGCTCCGCATTCTCGCGAAGCTGGCGGTCTGTGCTGGTCAGGTCCGGGAGGTAGCGGCGCCGTCCTTCGATGGTAGCTGTATAGCCGTCGACCCTGGCTTGGTCCACCACTCCGCGAAGGTAGTCGCGCACGGCGCCGAAGCGGTCGAAATAATCCTTCATAAGCGTCCGCGCCTCATCGACGGAAATCTCCAGCTGTTTGGAGAGCCCGAAGGACGTCAGCCCGTAGGCCAGTCCGTAAGACATGGCCTTGACCTTTGAACGCATGGCACTGGTGACTTCTTCGGTAGGGACATGGAAAATGTTGGAGCCGACAAACCGGTGCAGGTCTTCCCCTTCCTTGTATGCCTGAATGAGGCCAGCGTCCCCGGAGAGGTGCGCCATGATTCGCATCTCGATCTGCGAGTAATCGGCGGAGAGCAGGCAGTCATAGCCGTCGCTGACCACGAAGATGCCCCGGACCCGTCGGCCTTCCTCGCTGCGGATGGGGATGTTCTGCAGGTTGGGGTTGTTCGACGAGATCCGGCCCGTAGCTGCAACGTTCTGCGCGTAGGTGGTATGGATCCGGCCGTCGTCCGTGACGGATTTCTTGAGAGATTCCAGCATCTGGCGCAGTTTCGAGGACTCGCGGTGGGCCATGAGCTGAACCAGGAACTCGTGCCCCGTCTTCTCCAGCAGGTTCTTGAGCGACGCCGCATCGGTGGTGTAACCGGACTTGATCTTCTTGGTCTTCGGCAGCTGGAGTTCCTCGAACAGGACAGTCTGGAGCTGCTTCGGCGATCCAAGGTTCACCTCATGCCCGATCGCTGCGAAGGCCAGCTCCTGGGCGTTGTCAATCACTTTGGAGAGATCGGCCAGCTGCTCGTCAAGGCGCGGCATGTCGATGGCAATTCCAGCCAGTTCCATATCGGCAAGGACCCGGCTGACGGGCAGCTCCAGGGTGGTGAGCAGGTCCTCGGCCTTGCGTTCCTTGAGTTCGGATTCAAAGTGCCGGCTCAGCGCCTGCACCACAGCGGCTGCCTGGACCAGGGCACCGGAAGCGGCGGCGTCGTCGCCGTCGAACGACAGCTCAAGCTGGCCCGCCTTGGCGGTCTCGGGCGAGATGCTGATGTTGAGGTGGTGCTGGGCCAGTTCGGAGAGCTCATAGGTGCGGCGGTCCGGCTGGATGAGGTAGCCGGAAATTGATGTGTCATCCACCACCCCTTCCAGGCCCAGGCCACGGCTGGACAATGCCTTCAACGCCGCCTTGTAGCCATGCATGACCTTCGGTGCTTGCTCGTCCCGCAGCCAATCCGCCAAGACGTTTTCGGCTGCAGCATCCTGGGCGGCGAGGTCGATATAGACGGCGGCGTCGTCACGGACGATGGCCAGCGCGGCGGCGTCCTCGCCGATCCTGCCGGGCACCAGGTCGACGGCGACGGCGGACCGCTTGCCTGCGCCTGCAGCCAGGAACGCACTCAGCTCCGTTGCACTGGAGGGGGTGATGAAGTCAGGCGTGTCGATGTTCTCGCGCTCAGCGGATTCCAATTCGTCGCTGCTGTAGAGGGCAAAGAGCCGGGTGCGGATGGTCTTGAATTCAAGGTCGTCGAACAGTTGCTCGAGTGCGGCCTCGTTCGGGCGCGGTTCCGCGAGATCGTCCAATGTGAGCGGGAGATCAAGGTCTGTGTGGAGCCTGTTCAGCCGCCGGTTGCGTTTGACGGCCTCCACGTTTTCGCGGAGCGCGTCCCCTACCTTGCCGCCGATGGCGTCGACGTTTTCGAGGACCCCCTCGAGTCCGCCGTAGAGGTTAATCCATTTGGCTGCCGTCTTGGGGCCAACTCCCGGGATGCCTGGGAGGTTGTCCGCGGACTCCCCCACTAATGCGGCCAGGTCCGAGTACTGCGGGGGCGTCACAAAGTACTTCTCCTGAATTGCGGCAGTGTCCAGCCGGGGAATGTCGCTGACGCCCTTCCTGGGGTAAAGCACAAAAACGTTGTCGGTGATGAGCTGAAATGCGTCACGGTCACCTGTCACCAGGAGCACCTCGTAACCGGCCTTTTCGCCCATCGCGGCGAGTGTTGCCAAAATGTCGTCAGCTTCATAACCCGGCATTTTGATGGTCTTGATGCCCCACGCCTGCATGACCTTGTCGATGAGGTCGATCTGGCCGCTCATCTCGCTGGGAGTTTCATTGCGGCCGCCCTTGTACTCGCTGTACTCGGCCTTACGGTGGGTGGTCTCATCCGATACGTCGAAGGCCACGGCGACGTGGGTGGGCTTCTGTTCCTTGATCAGGTTGATAAGCATGGACGTGAATCCATGAATGGCATTGGTGTGCTGCCCGTTTGCCGTGGAGAACTTGTCCGCCGGCAAGGCGAAGAAAGCCCGGAAGGCCATCGAGTGCCCGTCCAGGACCAGGAGGCGCGGTTGATCGGTAATAGGAATCACAGGGGCTTCCGTGGCCGAAACAGAACGATCACCGGGCGGCGGGATCTTCACGTCCTGCAAGGCAGCGTCAGTGGGCAGGGCTGCGTCAGCAGGGGCGTTGGCCTTCAGGGCAGCATCGTCCTGAAGGTCAGCGGTTTCGAACGGGAAGGGGGCCGGTTTGGTAGTTTCACTCACAGGTGCCAGCCTAGTTGGCATGATGGACAATTTCACGCCCCACCGGTTTGCGGACGAACTGACCTCAGCCGGAATCCCCGAGGAACTGCATGATTGGCTCGGCGGCTACGGAATCGGTGCCTTGGTGGTCAAGATGGGCATCCGCTTTCTCGAGATGAGTCCGGCACGCACCGTGGCCACGATGCCCGTGGAAGGCAACACACAAGTGGCGGGTATCCTGCACGGCGGGGCCCACGTTGTCCTCGCCGAGACCCTGGGATCCTTCGCGGCAGGAATGCATGCAGGTCCCGGGAGGCAGGCGCTTGGAATCGAGGTCGGCGCTACCCATCACCGGTCCACCTCCGCGGGTACGGTGACGGGAACCTGTACCGCCATTCACCTGGGCCGCACGCTCACCACCCACGAGATCGTCATGACTGACGAGCAGGGCCGGAGGTTGTCGACTGCGCGAATCACCAACCTCATACGTGATATCGACGGCTGATCAGGGATTTAGCCGGTACCGCAACTCCACTACGCCGCGCCCCAGTGCCGCTGAGGAAACCAGTTCCAAGGGTGGCGTGGGCTTCCGCAGCGGCAGGAGCGGCTTGCCATCGCCAAGAATTAAGGGGATGACCGAAACAATCAGTTCATCCAACAGGCCGGCATCGGCAAATTGCGCTGCGAGGTTACCTCCGCCCACCACCCACACGTTCTTGCCATCGGCATCTGCCTTCAGATCGCCGACAAACGTCCTGACGTCGCCGTGGGCAAAGGTAATATCAGCGTCTTTGGGAACCGTGCCCTCATGATGGGTGAAAATCCAACAAGGTGTGGTGGGATAAGGCCAGTTGCCGGGCTCGTGCTCCAGCAGCCACCGGTAGGTCTCCCCTCCCATGACGATGCAGCCGACGCCCTCCATGAAGGAGTCATAGCTCTCCTTCCCGCCTTCGAAACCGTCGAATTGCAGGAGCCAGGAAAGGTCGTCGTCGGGAGTTGCGATAAAGCCGTCAAGGGAGGCGCCGACGTAATACTGGAGACTCGACATGGCCCCAGCCTAATCACTTCAGGTCCGGGTTCAAATACTGCGTTCGAACCTCTTGGCGCCGGACCGGCAGGTTAAAGCTACTTGCTGAAATACGGAATGATCAGGTATAGCCCAAAGAGGACTGCCAGGCCGCAGAGTCCGAAACAGATGTAGGCCAGAGGCTGAACCCACCGGGGGGCCTCGGGAGTAACATCTCCGGCTATGGCTGTCAGCCGGACTCCAAGGGAGTACAGTCCCACAATTGTCACCGCCGCAACCAGGGTGGCTCCGCCCACCATCAAAAGCTCCAACCACTTCATTTCTGGCCGCCATTCTTCTTGTTCGCCCGTGCTGCCGCTGCCGCCTTCGTCTTTTGGAACCTGACGGCGTGTCCGGCTTCTTCAACCTCGACGGCGTTGTGGTGGCCGACGTGGGATTTGCGGGATTCGAAGTACATCAGCAGCACTGAGGCAAATCCTGCGGCACCAGCGATGACGACGCCGACCATGCCGGTGCTGACCAGCCAGGCCGTCAGAGCACCCATGATGCCGGCAGCCGGGAGGGTGAACAGCCAACCGATGGCGATCCGCCCCGCCGTCGCCCACCTCACCGAGGTTCCTTTGCGGCCAAGCCCTGAACCGATGACTGAACCCGAAGCCACCTGCGTGGTGGACAGGGCGAACCCCAGATGGGATGACGCAAGAATGGCTGAGGCCGTGCTGGTTTCAGCGGCGAACCCCTGCGCGGGCTTAACATCAGTCAGCCCAGAACCCATTGTCCTAATGATCCGCCAGCCGCCGGCGTAGGTGCCGATTGCAATAGCGAAGGCACAGGCAGCAATGACCCAGAACTGCGGCCCGGAACCCGTGGGCTGGGTTCCTGCGGCGATCAGCACCAAGGTGATGATGCCCATAGTCTTCTGCGCATCGTTGGTTCCGTGGGCGAGTGCCACCAGGCTGGAAGTGAAGATCTGCCCTGTGCGGAAGCCGCCGCGCTTCTGCGTCAGTTTGTCCCCTGTTTCGGGATCGTGCCTGGAGGTCAGCGCATAGGCCAGGCGGGTACAGACGTAAGCCACAGCGCCCGCAATGACCGGGGCAAAAATCGCCGGAAGGATCACTTTTTGCATCAGGGATTCAAAGTTGATCGAGTGCAACCCGATGCCGGCAATCGCGGCGCCGATGAGGCCGCCGAAGAGGGCGTGTGAGGAACTGGACGGCAGGCCTTTGAGCCAGGTGATCATGTTCCAGAGAATGGCTCCCATGAGCCCGGCAAAGATGATCTCCGGAGTGATCTGAATGCCTTCGGAGCCTTCCCGGATAATTCCTCCCGAAACAGTCTTGGCCACTTCCGTGGAGAGGAACGCGCCCACGAGGTTCAAAACGGCTGCCAGTGCCACTGCCGTTTTGGGTTTGATGGCCCCTGTGGCGATCGGCGTAGCCATGGCATTGGCTGTGTCGTGAAAGCCGTTGGTGAAGTCGAAAAATAGTGCCAGCGCTATAACCAGCGCCACCATGAAGGTGATATCCACCTGTTGCCCAATCTGCAGAGTCGACGGTCAGCAGTTCCACTCCCCGTTGCCCAAAGCCGAACAGCACAGTTCACGGGGAGTTCACCGGGGTATGTACGGTTCAGCAAGCAGGCTTGAAACCCTATAGATCGTACGCGTCAACAGCATCACGACAAAACATAGGCGGTGAAGCCATTGTGCGCTGCTTCCCAGCGGGCGTACCGTGACGTTGCTGGGGCTAATCGAAGGAGAAACGATCATGCTAAACGCTCACTCGACCAGGTTCCGTGCCATGGCCGTTTTGGCTGCCGTAACTGCCCTTGCCACTGCCAACGTTGGCGCTGCAACAGCGGCGCCTTTTGGTGATGGAGCCGCCATTCCACTGAATGTTGGACAAGAGACCCCCGCTCCGAACTCCCGTGCCCATGGATTCTTCAGTTATGAGATCGTCAATGGGGAATTTTGCTACCGGTTGCGTGTTCAGAACCTGTCGGCCGATGTGTCCGCAGCACACATTCACATCGCACCGCGCAATATGGCCGGTCCCGTGGTCATTCCGCTCGAAGTGGGCAAGGGGACGTCCTGGAACCAGAACGATTGCACTCTTGTGGATTCAACGCTCTTGGCCGCAATTGAGGCCAACCCGCGGGACTACTACGTGAACGTCCATACAATAGCCGTCCCAAGCGGGGAGATCCGCGGACAGCTGAAGTAGTTCCGGACGCCCACAACCACACCGCGCTTGCCCCGGCACAAATTCCCGGGGAACCACCACTGCCGGACAGTCCGACGCCGATACGATCTGGAGTGCCCGGTCAGTTAGCGGACCGCCGTCGGGCCACTGTCGCGTATGGGAAGCTTAAGGGCAGCATTCGGCCTCCAAGCGGTTAGAAGCCGCTGGGCTCAGTTTCGAATTCAGGCCCGACGGGTGGACCCTCATGGTGGAGCGGGCGCAGTGCCCCCGTACGTTCCAGCCAAATAAGAGCGTCATACCGGCCGCCCATCACGGTCGGAACATAATTGGCCTGCTCGCTTTCCGGACTGTAGACGACGCCTATGGCCCGGTGGCCAAGGCTCCGGGACAACCATGGTCCGGGACGGTTCCTGCCGAATTCCAGGATGGCAGGCACACCCAGGCAATGGTGAAGCAGATATTCATGACTTCCTGTCCGTGCCTCGGGCACTCTGACAACCTGTTCGCGGGACCCCCAGTCATCGGCGGCAACCACGGTACCGCCGTAGCCGGCGAACCCGACCAGCAGCACCCGGTCCGCCCCGTACCGCTCCCGGATCAACTGGCCAACGTTCACCAGTCCGTTACGTGCCATATCGGTGGCCCTGGCATCCCCGATGTGAGAGTTATGCTCCCAAATGATCCCCTTCGACGGCGGACCCAAGTGCTGACGGACGCGCTCAATGGTGTCTGCCATGTGGCGGTCGCGGATGTTCCACGAGTCGCGGCTGCCGTTGACCATGGTGCGGTAGTAGTGCTCGGCGTTTGCCGCCACTTCGGCGTTCTGCAAGGCGTCAAAAGCGTCGTCGTGGTCCATGGCGGCGAGCGCACGCTTCCGTACTTCCTCCAGTAGCGCGACAACGTCGGTTTCGCAGGTTTCCGGAACCAGCCGTGTCTTCCACGCATATTCATGCGGATCCTCATGATGCGGCTGAAAACAATGCCAGGCGCGTTTGGCTGCGGGCACAGCTTCCGGAGCATGAAGTTCCAACCAGCCGATGGTCTCACGCAGCGAGTCCCACAGTGAATAGACATCGAGACCGTAGAAACCGACACGTTCAGGCAGCGGACGTTCCATGTTCCAGCCGCGAAGCCAGTCCAGGAACCCGGCCACTTCCTCATTGGCCCACATCCACGTAGGCCACCTTTCAAAGCGTGCCAGCAAGGCGTGCACTCCGACGTCGAGCCCGCTTTGCCCCTTGACCCACCGGTTGATCCGCCAGCAGTCCGGCCAGTCACCTTCGACGCCTATCCAGTTGTAGCCCTGCTCCTCGATCAGCCGGATGCTCAGGCGTGACCGCCATGTGTAGTACTCATGTGTTCCATGTGACGCTTCACCAATGGCCACGAGCTCACACCCTGCAGAGCGCCGGACCAGGCCGTCGAGGTCGCGCAGCCCAGCGAGAGGGCGGGCAAGCGCAAGGATCTCCGCCGTAACTGCTGGGTTGACAGTGACGTCGGTCATCTTGGATCCCCTGTTTTGGCTGTCTTCCATGACGTTCTCCGCTTGCCCTTCTCACTCCAGCTTCCCGCCACTGCGGCCCTCCGTAAAGGGCCCAAGGTCATCGGAGTTGAGGTTCATTGGTTCTCTTTCCCGCTCATCGGGCGAGCAGTACTCTGGAGGAACCATCCGGAAGCCCACTGACATGACCGAAGTTACGGACCTGATTTCCAGCGCGCGAGCCGCCTTTGTCCGCAAGGACTGGGATACCGCCCGCCGCGATCTGCTCGCTGCCCGAAGCAGTTCCGAACTGGAGACTCCGGAGCTGGAAGTCCTCGCCGAATCCGGCTGGTGGCTGGGAATAGTGCCGGAGTCGCTTGCCCACTGGGAGCATGTCTACCGACGCCTGAGTGGAACCGGAGATCACTCTGCTGCTGCGATGAAAGCCATTGAATTGTCCCTGCAGTGGGCAACCCGGGGAGACATCGTTGTGGCTTCCGGGTGGATGAACCGTGCCAGGCGCTTGGTGCAGCAAAATCAGGAAACAGCGGAGTATGGATACCTTCTGTATTTGGAATGCTCCCAGTCCATAGACCTGGAGGAAGATCCCGGCCCGGCTTGGGAGGCAGCCGAGGTGCTGGACCACCTCGCCGAGTTGTTGGACGACCCCACTCTGGCCTCCTTCGCCCGTGTGCTGAACGGGCTGGCCCTCGTTCGCGGAGGACAGACGGAGTCGGGCTTCAAGGAGCTGGACGAGGCCATGCTTTCTGTTCTGGCGGGCGACATGTCCCCCATCTGGGCAGGAGACATCTACTGCACGGTTGTGCATCTGTGCCATATTCTTGGCGACCTTTCCCGAATGCGCGCTTGGAACAGCGCTTTGGACCGCTGGACCGCCGGACTATCTGCCACGTTTATCTATGCCGGAGTCACCAGGATTCACCACCTTCAGTTGATCAGCGCGGAAGGCGACTGGGACACCGTGGAACGGGAGATAGGTCCCCGCAGTGACCAACTCGTGGATGCGCACGGCTGGATGGCCGGCGCTGGCTATTACGAACTGGGCGAAGTCAGGCGCCTCAGGGGAAATGTCCAGGGCGCGCTCGCTGCCTATGCCGATGCAAGAAATGTAGGCGTCGACCCGCAACCCGGAGAGGCACTGCTTCATGACTCCGCCGGCGAACACGACCTCGCGCTCAATCAGCTGAGGGCAGCGATCGGTGAAAGCGGCCCGCTGGAACGGGCACGCCTGCTGCTGCCGGCCGTGGAACTCGCGCTTGCCCAGGACCGCCGGGCGCTGGCGGATACTTGGTCTGACGACCTCCAACGCGTCGCAGCCAAGTACGCTTCGCCGGGAATCCAGGCCTCGGCCCGGCATGCCCGCGGCGCTGTGCTTCTCGCCACAGGCCGGGCAGCTGAGGCGGTTCCCCACTTGGATTCGGCTGCCCGGACTTACCGGGAACAGCGTTTCCGCTACAGCACCGCAAAGATCCACGAACTGTTGGCGGAATGCCGGCGGCAGTTGGACCAACCTGATGCTGCCGACGCTGAACTTGCTACTGCTTTGGCGATCTACCGGCAGCTTGGGGCCATCCAAGACGTCGACCGCGTCGAAGGTGGACCCGCACCGGGCGGACTGACGGCACGTGAAAGCGAAGTCCTCTCGCTGGTCTGCGGCGGGGCCAGCAACCGGCAAGTCGCCCACACGCTGGTCATCAGCGAGAAAACGGTGGGGCGGCACCTGGCCAATATTTTCACCAAGATCGGTGTGGAAAGCCGGACCGCGGCGGCCGCTTGGGCAAGTGAACACAGCCTCCCGCGTCGGATGCCGCGCTGATCAAATCCTGATGACCTGGTCAAGCTTCACATTGCCGGCTGGTAAGGACCGCTGTTCTGCATGATTTGACCCATGCCCGACAGGAAAAGATGAGGCGGATGCCCGACGAAGGGGCAGGGTCCAGGCACGTACTTTCGAGGTATCGGATTCATTAGTCCGTCCAACAGCCGAGAAAGGACCATCATGACCACGCTCGAAGAGCCAACAATCCAGGGTTCTGCCATAACCGCTGAATCCGGCGTCACTGCTGAGGCAACAGAGGCCGCCGCCGAGAGGTTGGTGGACATCCTTAACGATGGGGCCGCGGCGGTGCTCGCAAGTATTGGCCACCAAACAGGCCTTTTTGACACCCTCGCGACGCTGCCGGCTACCACCAGTGAGCAGATTGCCGATGCAGCAGGATTGCAGGAGCGCTATGTGCGGGAATGGCTCGGCGGCATGGTTACCGCCGGGATCGTGCAGTATGAACCCGCTTCCCGCACGTATCTGCTGGATCCTGCCGTCACACCCTCGGTCAGCGGACCGGGGGTGGAGAACCTTGCCCGGACCCTGCAGTACGTCGCGCTGATGGGTGCCGTTTCCGGAAAGATTGCGGAAAGATTCAAAATCGGTGGCGGCCTTGGCTATGAGGACTACCCCGGCTTTGTCCAGTTGCAGGCGGCCGACAGCGGCTCGGTCCATGACGCTTCCCTGATCGACACCATCCTTCCATTGTCAGGCTGTATAGACCGCCTTAGTAGCGGGATCGACGTCGCCGATATTGCCTGCGGTGCCGGACACGCCGTCAACCTCATGGCCCAGGCGTTTCCCGCCAGCAACTTCACAGGATACGACTTCTTCGAAGAAGGGCTGATTGCAGGACGCGCCGAAGCTTCCCGGCTGGGACTGGACAATGTCCGGTTCGAAACCCGTGACGTCGCCTTACTCGATATCCGTGACGGGTTTGACCTGGTCACAGTCTTCGACGCCATACACGATCAGGCACATCCCGCCGCCGTCCTCAGAAATATCCACGAAGCACTCCGCCCGGGTGGGACGTTTCTGATGGTGGACATCAAGGCCTCGAGCAGGCTTGAGAATAACATCGGGCTCCCCTGGGCAACCTTCCTTTACGCCGTCTCCACGACCCACTGCACATCGGTTTCCTTGTCGCAGGGCGGCGATGGCCTCGGAACGGTCTGGGGTGTCGAACTGGCCGAGTCCATGGTTCGCGACGCCGGCTTCGAGCATATAGAGGTCAAGGATCTGGAGGAGGACCCCTTCAATGCTTACTTTGTGGCAACAAAGGCGGCGTCTGTGGTAGCCGGACGATAACTGCTAGGCGGACGGCGCCCCGGCGGCATTGACCAACCAGGAAACACCAAACTTGTCGGTGCACACGCCGAAGGTGTCACCCCACGGAGCCGGCTCGAACGGGACTGTGACCATACCGTCCGAAGAAAGCCGGTCCCAGTAACCCCGCAGTTCAGCTTCGTCCTCACCGCTGAGGGAGACAGAGAAGTTGTCACCCGGGTTGTAGTTCATGCCATTAGGTGTGTCCGCCCCCATCAGCACCATTCCCGAATCTGTGGTGAGCATGGCGTGCATGATCTTGTCCTGCTCACCAGGATCTTCGCTGGCCTGAAACTCGCCGAAAGTACTCATGGTGAGTTCCCCGCCGAAGACTGACTGATAGTAAGTCATAGCTTCGCGGGCGTTGTCGCGGAAGCCAAGGTAGGGGTTGAGGCGGGTTGGCATTTGGGATCTCCTTGGAGTCTGGCGGAGGCCCGGGCGGCGACAAAGCAGCGCGGCGGGCTGGGAACACTTCATATGGTGCCCCAATTCATGTGCCGTTCCTAGACCCTCACAGACACTTTCCGTGCCTGTCCAGCGGGTTGTCAGCCGGCAGCTTTTTTCGCCCGGCTGGGCTGGACCCGGGGCGGTTCACCGGGCATTTTCGGATAATCCGGAGGGAACGGGAGTTCACCCAGACCGGCGTCGATATCGCGCTGCCACCAGCCCAGGAGGGTGTCGATGTTCCCCGGCTTGGAGTGCATATCCGCCCAGGGGTCACCGGTTGTCTTCAACCGCTCGGGAACTGTCAGGATGGTGAATTGCCTGGGATCCACGCTTTCCAGTTCATCCCATTCAATCGGGCAGGAGACCGGCGCATGGGCAAGGGGCCGAGGACTGTAAGCCCCGGCCATGGTGCGGTCACGGTTGGCCTGGTTGAAGTCCACGAAAACCTTCACGCCTCGCTCTTCCTTCCACCAGGCCGTAGTGACCTTGTCCGGCATGCGGCGCTCAAGTTCGCGAGCCGCTGCAATGACCGCGTGCCTGACGTCCAGGAATTCCCGGGTGGCCTCGATGGGGGCGAACACATGCAGGCCGCGGTTCCCGGATGTTTTGATGAACGCAGTAAGCCCGGCTTCTGCCAGCACAGTTCTCAGCTCGATCGCCGCCGGGACGGCGTCGTCGAAGTCCGTTCCGGGCTGAGGATCCAGATCGATCCGCAGCTGGTCCGGGTTGTCCGAGTTATCCGCGCGGGACGGCCAGGGGTGGAAAACGATGGTGTTCATCTGCACCGCCCAGACAGCCGCCGCGGGTTCGTCGATGACCACCTGGGGATGGGTCCGCGCGCTCGGATAGACCACCTTGACGGACCGAATGAAGTCCGGTGCCCCCTTGGGAGGATTCTTTGAGAAGAACTGTTCGCCGTCGATATTCTCCGAGAAGCGCTGGAGCGTAATGGGGCGGCCGCCATTTGCCCTGACGAAGGATTCCCCCACGTCCACCATGAAATTGGCCAGATCCAGTTTGGTGATGCCAGGCTCCGGCCAGAGAACGCGGCTGGGACTCGATATCCGCATCTCCCGGGGACCGTTCGGACCGTCGACGGTGAGGGTGGTTGCTTCGCTCGCCATGGGAACAACCTACCCCGCAGAAGTAGCCACGTCAGCAGATCCGCCGTGTGGATGGCAGACACTCTTTGAGTTGGGTACGGCCGGGCAGCGGGTTCAGGCATTATTGAGGCATGCCCGTCCCCCAAATCCCCCTCAGCATCTCCGTTGGTGACAGTCCAGTTTCCGCGGCTTACGGACGTCCTGACAGTCCCTTCGCGACACTCGTGGTTGCCCACGGCGCCGGCGCCGGCATGGATCATCCGTTTATGGTCGGCTTCACGGCCGCCCTGGGTGATCAGGGTGTTGCCACCCTCCGCTTCAATTTCCCGTACCGCGAGGCCGGTAAGAAGTTCCCGGACAGGCCGCCGACGGCGATCGCGGCTTGGCGGGCGGCCATGGACGTCGCTTCGAAACACTCGGAAGGTGAGCCCTTGTGGGCGGCCGGCAAGTCCTTTGGTGGGCGGATGGCGTCAATGGCGGTTGCCGAAGGTATGCCGGCTGCCGGATTGATTTACCTCGGCTACCCCCTGCATCCTCCAGGAAAGCCCGAGAAGATCCGGGACGAGCACCTCTACGGCCTCACGCTGCCCATGCTCTTCCTCCAGGGAACGGGTGACCCCTTCGTGACGCCTGCCTTGCTTGAGTCTGTAGTCGCACGGATCGGCGACGCGGCGACGCTGAACTGGGTGGAGGGCGGAGACCATTCCTTCGCTATCAAGGGCTTCAAGCGCAGCCCTGAAGAAGTGGGGGCATCGCTCGCGAAGCCTGTGGCAGATTTTCTCCGCGGGCATTCCTGAGCAGCACTATGAGGCGAGCCAGGCCCGCCCATAATCACTCTTTGCTGGCCTTGGCACGTACATGCATCCTCTCCCCTTGTCCTCCGAATACACTCAGAACTTCTGCCGGCTGGTCTCCTGTACTGCCGAACCAGTGAGGTACGCGGGTATCGAATTCTGCTACTTCACCTGCCCGGAGGACGAGGTCATGGCTGCCCAGAAGCAGTCGCATACGGCCGGAAAGAACGTACAGCCATTCGTATCCTTCGTGAGCCTTGAGGTCCGGGTCGGCTTTGGAGATGGGAATGATTATTTTCCAGGCCTGCATCCCGCCCGGCTGTCGGGTCAACGGTACGACTGTCCGGCCGTTCGCCTTATGGGGTTTGAGACGGATCCGGGGGTCCCCGATTTCGGGTGCCCCCACCAGCTCTTCCAATGGCACGCGGTAGGCCTGGGCCAGCGGGAGGAGCAGCTCCAAGCTTGGACGGCGTTGCCCTGTCTCCAGACGCGACAGGGTGCTCTTGGAGATACCGGTAACTGCGGAGAGACCGGTCAGCGTGACGCCACGCTGCATTCGTAGTCGTTTGAGGCGCACTCCAACCTGATCGAGCGCCGCAGCAATCAATTTCGTCGTGTCATTCACAGAACCATCCAACCTTCGTTTCCCGGAAACAGCAACGTTTGTTGTCGGAACAGGAACCCGGGGCCCAGCCTTGGAGACATGAACGATTTTGATGTAGTCATAGTGGGCGGTGGCGCTGCAGGACTGTCAGCCGCATTGGTGTTGTCCCGAGCCCGACGCAAGGTTCTGGTGGTGGATTCAGGGGCGCAACGCAACTCCCCTGCCTCCCATATGCACGGGTTCCTTTCGCGCGATGGCCTGCCTCCCGCCGAGCTTCTGGTGATTGCCCGCCAGGAGGTGACGGGCTACGGTGCCCACGTCTTGAACGGTGAGGTCACAGATCTCGTTGCTTGCGGAAAGTCTCGATTCCAAGCGCTGCTTTCCGGCGGGAGGCGGATTGCGACCCGGCGTCTTCTGGTGGCCACCGGGCTGCAGGACGAGCTGCCCGGCATTCCGGGCCTCGCCAACAGATGGGCGCGGGACGTTCTGCATTGCCCTTACTGCCACGGCTATGAAGTCCGTGACCGGCAGCTGGGTGTTCTGGGCGGCGCACCGGATGCGGTCCGTTACGCCCAGATCGTCCGCCAGTGGGCCAAGGATGTCGTGTTGTTCGTGCCCGCTGAATCGCTGACCAACGTTCACCGCTCGGAGCTGGTTGCCCGGTCGATAGGCATCGTCGAAGGCGATGTCAGACGGGTCGTCGTTGAGGACGATCATCTCTCCGGCGTCGAAATGGAAGACGGGGCCATCATCCGACGGGACGCACTGTTCGTGCCGCCGCGCTTCATCCCGAACAACAGCCTCCTCATCGGTCTCGGCTGCGAACTGGATGAGGCAGGCTGGGCCGTCCGGGACAGTAGCGGCCGCACCACTGTTCCCGGCGTCTGGATAGCCGGGAATGTTGCCAACCCTCGAGCTCAGGTGATCACGGCCGCCGGGGAAGGATCCGCCGCAGCCATGGCCATCAACGCGGACCTCGTCGAGGAGGACATCCGAAACGCCGTCCGCGATTTCAACAGGGGATTTTGACAGGCAGCAACTTGCCCTTCCCCACTTCGTCCCGCCCACTGCCTGCAAGACTCCGAGGAGAACCTATGTCCATCCAGTCAACGTCAACCCGTCCCGCACAGCCCAACAAACATCAGCTCGCGCTGATGATCTGGCTGGCTGTGTTCCCCACCCTGACCCTCATCAACCTGGCTTTCGGAGAGTGGCTCGGGATCCTGCATCCTGTACTGCGGACCTTCGTGCTGGCCACAGTTGCGGTTCCCATCGTCATTTACGGGATCATGCCGCACCTTCACCGCCTGCGCGCACTGCTGCTGAGCCGAGCCGCACGCCGCTGACCTCCGTTTGGGGAGGAAGCGTCAGGCTTTCACAGATGCCGGAATCGCATTCGACGGGACCGGATCATGGCGGACGTACCGGCGGCTAAAGCGTCCAGTGCCTGCGGTCAGGGCGCGCAACTCCACGGCGTACTTCAGCAACTCCTGGTCCGGAACCTCGGCGCTGATCTCGGTCATGTCTCCGACGGACGTTGTTCCAGTTAGTCTCCCCCGCCGCGATGACAGATCACTCATAACGGCACCGACGTAGTCATCTGACACGGTAATAGTCACGGCTGAAACCGGCTCAAGCAGCTGAATGCGGGTGGCCGAAGCCGCCTCCCGCAGGGCAAGCGCGCCCGCCGCCTGGAAGGCGGCGTCGGAGGAGTCAACGCTGTGGGTTTTGCCGCCCACGAGCGTGACGCGGATATCCACCACAGGGAAGCCGGCTGCTACCCCTTTTTGCATCTGCGTCCGGACTCCCTTCTCCACAGATGTTATGTAAGGTCCCGGGATCACGCCGCCAACGGTCTTGTCCACAAACTCAAAGCCGGATCCGCGGTCCAGCGGCTCCACCTCGACGTCGCATACGGCGTATTGCCCATGGCCGCCGGACTGTTTGACATGCCGGCCGTGGCCAGCCGAGGGAGCCGCAAAGGTCTCGCGCAGCGGAGTCACCACCTCCACTGTCTGCAGCTTCACACCCTGCTCCCTCAACCGGTCCAGCACCACTTCAGCGTGCGCCTCGCCCATGCACCACAGGATCAGCTGATGGGTTTCGGAGTTGCGTTCCACCCTGAGGGTCGGATCGCCGGCGGCAACCTTGCCGAGGCTTTTCGCAAGGGCATCCTCGTCGCCATGGGAAGCCGCCTCGATGGCCACAGGCATCATAGGTTCGGGCATATCCCAGGCCTCCACCAGCAACGGCCGCTCACGCGAGGAAATGGTGTCCCCGGTTTCGGCGTTCCCGAGTTTTGCCATCGCGCAAATGTCACCGGCAACACAGAAAGGCACAGGCCGCAGGGATGCGCCGATGGGCGCGTACAAGTGGGTGATGCGCTCGTCGCTGTCGTGATCGAGGTGTCCGCGATCCGCCAGTCCCCGCCCGCCTACGTGAATTGCCGAGTCCTCCCGCAGGGTGCCCGAGAAAATGCGCACGAGGCACACACGTCCCAGGAACGGATCGATGGTGGTCCGCACCACTTCGCCCACCAGTGGACCCTTGGGATCGCAAGTCAGCTCCACTGTGGAGGTACCGTCGACCTGCCTGACCACCGGAAGCTCCCGCTCCGCCCCGGACGGAAATCCGCCGCGCAGGACCTCAAGCACTTCCAGCATTCCGACACCGGATTCAGCGGCGGTGGCCAGCACTGGAAAGAAGGAACCACGGGCGACGGCGGTCTCCAGATCGGCAACGAGGACCTCAAGGGGGACCTCTTCACCCGCCAGATACCGCTCCATCAGAGTTTCGTCCTCGCTTTCGGCGATGATTCCTTCGATGAGCGCTCCGCGAGCCTCTTCCGCGACGGCCAGTTCGCCGTCGTCGGCTTCCCGTACCTGGCGCTCCGCGCTGCCGTCCGTGTAGGTCGATACGGTCCTCGACAACAGGCCGAGCAGACTGATCGACCCGGCGCCGGAGGACAGCGGCAAATACAGCGGCAGTACGGAATCGCCGAACGCCCGCTGGCAGGCCCCTAGGGCTGCGTCAAAATCGGCGCGCGGATGATCGAGGCGGCTGATCACCACCGCACGCGGCATCCCGGCGGCTTCGCATTCCCCCCAGAGTGCGATCGTGGCGGTGTCGATCTCGTCAACGGCTGACACAACGAAAAGCACTGCGTCCGCCGCCCGGAGCCCTGCACGCAACTCACCAGTGAAGTCCGGGTAGCCGGGAGTGTCCAGCAGATTCACTTTGATGTCGTCAAAAACCACGGGCACGACGGCGAGAGCCACTGAGCGCTGTTGGTGGATCTCTGAGGGATCGGCATCGCTCACGGTGGTGCCGTCGGCTATGGAACCCATCCTGGTGATGGCACCGGTCGCGGCCAGCAGGCCCTCCACCAGCATCGTTTTCCCCGCGCCCGAGTGCCCCACCAAGGCAACATTGCGGATTTGCTCCGGGCGCTCTGCCGGCGACCAGGTGGAGGCGTCCGAGCGGCGCGGGTCCCCATTGCCCCGGCCCGAACTTCTCGCCGGGCTCTTTGCTCCTTTTCCCGACATGTGCATCTCCTGCGTGTCCGTGCGCCTTTTGTCTTTGTTAAGGATTGGACACCCTGAGGCACCTGAACAGCAAGAGGGGCCCCGAAGGCTTAACCAAGGTGGGTCTTTGCTTTGGCATCGATTCCAGCAACCCGGGCTTGCACTGGGTGTTCTGGTGTTCTGCTGTGATCATTTCAGTTCGAAAGTGTGCTTTTTGTTGTTTTGGGGGAAACCGCAGGATTAGCTGTGGGCGGGACAAACGGGTGCGACGACGCACCCGGCAAACAAGACCGCACGCACCTGGAGAACCAATCATGATCAGACCCAGAGTCAGGGCCGCCCTGGCCGTAGTCGTGATGGTGGCCACCGGCCATCTTGGCATTGCGACGGTGCATGCCACCGAGCTTCCCACTCCCCCGCCGCAGAGCTCCTTCCTGCTCGCCTTCGGTTCCAACGCTGCCGGGCAGACGACCATCCCTGAAAGCCTCGCCAGGCAACCCCTGAAGGCCCTCGCAGCCGGAAACGGCCACACCATTGCTCTTACCAGCGCTGGCCGGCTCTCAGCATGGGGCAGCAACGTGCAGGGGCAGTCGACGGTACCCCTTAACGCTGAGCGGAAGTTTATGGCGATTGCCGCCGGCGCCAGCCACTCCCTCGCCCTCAGCACGGACGGGAAAGTAGTCTCGTGGGGCGGAAATGCGTCCGATCAGGCAACTGTTCCCGAAGCGGCCCGCACCGGAGTTGCTGCCATCTCAGCGGGCGGAAGCAACTCTCTGGCACTCAAAACGGACGGAACCCTGGTGGGCTGGGGTGACAACGCCTTTGCCCAGAACCAGATTCCCGCATCCCTGGCAGGACAAACTATTAAGCAAATTGCCACGGGCGTCGGGTTCAACGTGGCGTTGACGTCCGAGGGCAAGATGACGGCCTGGGGCAGGAGCGATTACGGACAGATCGAGCTTCCCGCAGCTATAGGCACAGCGAACATCAAGGCCATTTCCGCCGGAGTGACACACTCGCTGGCTCTCACTGATACAGGGGCAGTGCTGGCGTGGGGCTCGAACACCTACGGGCAGCTCAACGTGCCGGCTGAGCTTGGTTCCGAAAAGGTGACGGCAATCGCGGCTGGCGGCTACCACAGCCTCGTCTCCACCGAGTCAGGAAAAATTTACGCCTGGGGAGACAACAACGCGGCGCAAAGCACAGTTCCGGCGGGGTACGGACCCAGGATCGTGGCGATGGCCGCCGGGGAAGCGCACAGCGTGGTCTTTACCCGACCGGATGACGATAGCGCCCCTGCCGCCGTCGTTCTTCCTGGTTCGCCAGCAAGCGGTGCGCCCCTGGATCCGGCGAATGGAATGACCGGCTTTATAACTGCAGCCGTGACGTATGGAGCTGTGCCGTATCTTGCGGGTGCAGCCCTGCTGCTGTCCGGAGCCTGCATGGTGGCATTCCACTCCCGGCGGCCACATCACTCGAGGCGGATTGTGGGCGCGGCGCTGACAGCCGCTGTCGGAGCCGCATTGCTGGTGCCGGCGTCGCCCGCATTGGCCGAGGAGTCAGTCCCGCTGGCGAAACCCAGCCTCGAACAACTGGTGGCGGCCGACGGCGCACTCTACTTCGCGAACAGCGGAGCCACTGTGACAGACAAAGTTGCTCCCGGCGACACCATGGGAATCTATCAATCCCGCTCGGACCAGGCCTTCGGGCCCGACGCCAAGACCGGCGGCAGCTGGGGCTTCGTTTCCGACGCCTTCTCCAATCCGAAACGCAACACCAACAGCACGCTCGGAAAATACGACTCAATCCTGTACGACGCACCGCCCGCAGGCTCTGTACTTTCGAGCCGGGCAGTGAAGTACGACTTCGCGCTTCCCAACGGGAACTACGACGTCACGTTCGGCTTCACGTTGCCCGGCGGGTGGGCCGGACGAACGCTGGACCTGATGGCGGAAGGCCAGGTCCTCGGAACTGCAGCCACGAGCAGCGCAGGGCTGGAGAAGACCTTCAACAGCGTGGCCGTCACCGACGGCATGCTCAGCCTGCAGGCCCACAGCCAGGCCGGCCGCACCAACACGTTCCACGATCCGGCCCTGAACTTCATCGTGATCAGGCAGCCCCTGGACTACACACCGGAACTGCTTGCAGAGAAAATCCGCCAGGCGACGCTTACTCCCGAACAAGCGTCCCTGTATGCGGCGGACTCAGTGGCTGCCCTCAGGGAGAAGCTGGCCGCGGCACAGTCCCTGGTGGATACTGGCTCGGCCGACGCGGCCGCCAACAAGGCAGCCTACGAGGCCATTGGGGCGGCAACCGCCGGGCTGAGGAAGCTTGTCACCTACGATTCCTTCAACCCCGGCCAGCCTTGGCTCGATAACAATGGCCGCGCCATTCAGGGCCACGGAGGCCAGGTGATCCCGTCCAAAGACGCGCAGGGGCGGACCATCTACTACTGGTACGGCGAAGACCGTACTCAGGGCTACCAGCCCATGGCTGGCCTTCACGGCTACTCCTCGTACGACCTCTACAACTGGAAGGATGAAGGACTGGTCCTGAAGACCGCAGAAACCCGCGCCCAGCTGGACACTGATCCCTACTTCACCGCTCTCTACGCAGACTACACAACGCACGAGAAAGACGCTGTGTTCAGGGACTTGGACAGCAAGGGTGCGGGCAACGCCGTGGGCCGAGCCATCGTCCTTGAGCGCCCCAAGGTGATGTACAACGAGTCAACCGGCAAGTGGGTTCTTTGGGTACACACTGATGGCCCGTCAACAACCTCGAATGCCCAGTACGCCAAGGCAACCGCCGGTGTCGCCGTCTCAGACACCCCGTTCGGCCCGTTCCGTTACGTGGACAGCTACCGCCTGGACCGCATTTCCGCGGACAACCCGAACAACCAGTACCCGTCGCAACTCGGAATGGCCCGCGACATGAACCTCTTCAAGGACGATGACGGCACCGGCTACATCATCTATTCCAGTGAAGAGAACCGGACCATGTATGTGTCCCGGCTGAACTCCAGCTACATGTACCTGAATGTCCCGTGGCACCGCTCGGTGGAGGGGGTGGACTTCAGCCGTAACTTCCAGGGCGTGGCCCGTGAGGCTCCCGCCATGTTCAAGTACGACGGCACGTACTACCTGATCACCTCGGGCGCTACCGGCTGGGATCCCAACCCTGCACGGTACGCGACGTCCCCCACGCCCATCGGGCCGTGGACGCAGCACGGCAGCCCCGCCGTTGGGCCCGGCTCGGAAACAACCTTCCGCACCCAAAGCACCTCAGTGATCCCGATTGACCCCGCGGCAGGAAAATTCATCTACATGGGCGACCGGTGGATACCTTCGGACCTCGGAAACTCACCCATGGTTTGGCTCCCGCTCACTTTCGGGGCTAACGGTGACCTGAGCTTCCGCTGGACGGACCGCTGGACCCTGGCAGACCTGGAGAACCGGGGCAAGTTCACTGTGGATATGGCTATGCCAGCCAGCGTTCCGCTGGGATCGGGGCCGTCCGCGCTGCCGGCTACCGCCGTTGTCACGCAGAACGGAAGTTCGACGACGTCGGCAGTCACCTGGACCGGCGCAGACTTCTCAGTACCGGGCTCGGCGACGGTGACTGCCACTTTCGCCTCCAACGGCCGCACCGCCAGCTACACCGTCCTGGTGGTGCCTTCCGGGCTGGTCTACTTCGCAGATCCGGGGTCGACTGACACCGCTGATTACGCCGCGATCCGGGGTGCGGCATCGGCAGCAGGCGCGCTCTCAAATTCGACTAAGGATCAGCCATTGGGAGCTGATCCCGGAACCGGCAAGACATGGGGCTATGACAATCCAGGCACAGCCACCGTGGGCGGCGACAACATGTTCGGCACCCTGCGGTATGTGACCAAGGAGTCCGCGCGGAAGGACGTCAGCTATGTGTTCGGCAACCTTGAGGCCGGCGCCTACACCGTTTACGTGGGGCTTTACGATCCCTGGGCACAGTATGCGCCGAACCGGGCCGCCAAAATCAGCATCAACGGCACCGTGGTTGATGCCAGCAGGCGGATCAGCGGAACCAACACCACGATGAAATACGCCGGGCACTCCCCTGATGGCGAAGGGAAACTGAAGGTGAATCTGGCACCCACCAGCCCCGACGACGTCCAGGTCAGCTGGATCATGGTGGTCAAGGGTTAGGAGCCCGGATAGCCGGCAGCACCTCCTGCCGGCTATCCCGCTTCACCCCGCCCCTCGCTCACCTTTCGCCCCCAAAACGCCGACCCTCCTTCACCTCTCGCCCCCAAAACGCCGACCCTCCTTCACCTCTCGCCCCCAAAACGCCGACCCTCCTTCACCTCTCGCAAGGAAATCGCAATCTACCTCAGTGGGGGTTCCTTCAACTCGGGGAAGATTGTCGCGAAACGTGAAGGAGCGTCCCCGTTTCAACCCCGAAACGTGAAGGAGCGTCCCCGTTTCAACCCCGAAACGTGAAGGAGCGTCCGCATTTCAACCGCGAAACGTGAAGGAGCGTTGCCGGACTGGCCCACGCTGGCCTCACATCCTGGACTTGACCTTCGCGGTGGCGGGAGCTGCCCACGGATCCTCCGGCCAGGGATGCTTCGGATAGCGCCCCCGCATTTCGGAGCGGACCTGTGTATAAGGACCGGACCAGAAGGAAGCAAGGTCATCCGTCACAGCCAACGGCCGCCTGGCTGGCGAAAGCAGGTGGAACAGGACAGCCACCTTGCCTCCCGCTAAACGTGGTGTTTCAGCCCAGCCGAAGCACTCCTGCAGCTTGACCGCAACCACCGGCCGGCCGTCGTCGTCTCCCACGGCCGGGTAGTCGATCCGAACCCGGGAACCGCTGGGCACTTCGAGCCACTCCGGCGCCAGCTCGCCCAGCCGCCCAGCTTCGGGCCAGGGCAGCAGTCGCCGCAACGGCTCCGTCAGGTCCATTCTGTTGGTGGGCGTTCCGCCTGCCAGTGCTTCCAGTTCGGGGGCCAGCCACTCTTGCAGCCGCGCCAGCAGAGCCGGTTCGGATACGTCAGGCCAGGGACTGCCGACTTCCCGGTGCAGCAAGGCGAGGCGGCGACGCAATCCCTCTGCCGCCGTCGACCATCCGATGGTTCCCAGTCCATCCTTCTGCAATGCCTGCGCCACAGCCGTGCGCCCCTCTTCCGCTGAGGGGCGCACCGGCGTCGACGTCAACGTGATTGTTCCCAGCCTGCGTTCCTTCCGCGCCGTGAGGCGGCCCTGGCTGAACTGCGCCTCTACTGTTTCGCTCAGAAGATGCCGGCCGGCGGCCTCCGCCAGTTCCTGGGACAGCGGCGCGGCGGAACGGATGACGGCGCCGGTACCGGCTGCGTCGCGGCCCTGGGCGCGCGACACCTCGGCTACTGCCAGCCATTCGTGTCCGGCCAGGGCACTGCCGGCAGGTAAACCGGCCCTGGTGCCGGATGAGAGCAGGTACCGGTCCGGACCTTGGCCGGGGACACGGCGCGCCAGACGATCCGGGAATGCGAGTGCGACGACGAAGCCCACCATTTCTGCCGCGCTCGCCGATACGGCGATCTCCGCCGCAAGTGCTTCAGGCACGACGTCGGATGCTTCCTCACGCACAATCGCCTCCATCCGCCGGACGTCCTCGGCCCAGCGTCGGGCAGCCGGGTCCTGGCCGCTCCGCAGGATGGTGAGAAGGCGGGTAAGATCCGCTCCGGGAGCGCGCTGGTCGCCGGAAACGACCGCCACGGTTTCTGAAGCAACCCGGCTGCCCACGGCAGCCGCTCCATCCAGCAGTGCACGTCCGAGGCGCGGGTCTGCAGGTATCCGGGCCAGAGTCTTGCCAAGATCGGTGGCCTGACCATCGGTTCCAACGGCGCCGAGTTCCTGGAGGACTTCCATGGCGTCGTCCATGGCGGCTGGGGGTGCCGTATCGGGAAGCGCCAGACCCCGGCCGCCGGGCGAACCCCAACAGGCAAGGACCAGAGCGGCACCCGTCAGATCAGCGACGGCGATCTCCGGGGCCTGGTGGGCAGGTGCGGCGCCGAAGGTCTTTTGGTCGTAACACCTGACTACCTGGCCGGGTCCTTGGCGGGCCGCACGTCCGGCGCGCTGATCGGCGGAGGCGCGGGAGCAGGACACCGTGACCAGTCCCGTCATGCCGCGGCTTGCGTCCCTTCGCGGTTCACGGGAGAGCCCGGCATCGATCACGAGGCGGACCCCGGGCACGGTCAGGGACGATTCCGCGAGCGCCGTCGAAACGATGATGCGTGGGGGGCCGCCGGGTTTCCGTCCCGTGACCGCCCGGTCCTGCTCCGCTGGGCTAACCTGCCCGTGAAGCTCCAGGACTTCCGCACCCACCTTGGCCCGCAGCCGGGAGGCGACGTAGGCGACTTCCCACGCCCCCGGGAGAAACACCAGTGCGTCCGTGTCCCTGTCTTTGGCCAGTGCCCGGGAGTGCGAGGCCGCAGCCGTGTCCGCCACGTGGTTCAGGAAAGCACTGGTGACTCCCCTGTCGTCCAGCCGCGGCAAAGCCGCTGGCGCCCATTCCACTTCCAGCGGGTACAGTGCGGACGGACAGTCGACCACCGGGGCCGGCCCGCCGTCGTCGTGGTTCCCGTCCTGGGCAGTTCCAAGCAGGGCGGCGAACCGGGGCGCGTCCAGGGTTGCGGACATGGCAACCAGCGTGAGGTCGCCCCGGAGTTGTCGGACCTCGGCGAGCATGCCGAGCAGCAGATCTGTTTCCAACCCCCGCTCGTGGACCTCATCCAGGACTACTGCGTCGGCCGACTCGAGCCCTGGGTCCGCAAGCAGACGGCGCAGCAGGATCCCCGGCGTGACAAACTCGATCAGCGTTCCGGGACCGGACTGGCGTTCCCCGCGGACGGTGTATCCGACGCGGTCGCCCACACGGCTGCCATCCAATGAGGCAAGGCGGCGGGCTGCCGAGCGGGCAGCCACCCGCCGCGGTTGGGTGACCACAACACGCGGATGGCGGCCCCCGGCCCGCATTTGGCCTGGAGCCTGACTGGACGCGAGGTTGGCGAGCAGCGGCGGAACGAGCGTGGTTTTGCCCGTGCCCGGAGGAGCCTGGACCACGGCCGTCCCGGCCGGACCTCCCGCCCGCAGCGCCCCGGTGAGCTCCCCCAGCGACTCGGCAAAAACCAGGCCTGCGCCGATGACAGCTAGATCGAAGGTCATCCGTCCATTGTGCCCGCAATCTTGATCCCCGATCTCAGCACGACTGCTACATGGGCGAGAATGGAGGTCATCCAACATGAAAGCGGGAAGACCATTGATCAATCTCCAGCAGGACTCCGAAGGCTTTATTCGGATGAACAGGCACTTCCCCGCCAGCGCCGCCATATCCATCACATTCACCGACGGGAGCGAGGAAGCAGTCACCGGCGCGCGGCTGAATGAGGCCTACGACGAAGCCTTGGCTGTGTATCGTGCCGAGAATCACCTGGACGCCAAGGGATACTCCCGCGGCCCAAAGAAGAAGGTGCAAGCCGGTATAGATTTCGTTCCGGTCCACCCTGGAATGTCGAACTAGCTCGAAGCAGGGGGCGGGATTCCTGTGCAGGTCCTTCCGCGCATCACGGTAGAGGTTCCGGTCCTGAGCATCGGCCGGGGATCCTCAGACTATGAGCACTTGGGCCGCTACGTCGACGCCTTGCGCCGGCCGCAGGGCCTGCACATGACACTCCTGCACCTTGGCGTTCTTGAGGATTTCAGCCAGGACGTTACAGATTGGACCAAAGGGCTCACCAGTGCGGAGGCTGCCACGCGCAAGACCGTGGCTTGGTTACAGACTCTGCCAGTTCTGGGGAGCTTCTCCGGCTGGGCCGCGAGACTGATTGTGCTGGGCGGCGGGAATGTGAGCGGCCTCGAGGTGGACGTGCCCGCTCATGTGCATGACTACCAGGTCTCCCTCGTGAAGGCGCTTCACGAATTACTGGAGGATCTGCTCGTGGATACTGTCGACGACTTCATCCTCAGCTCCCGGGCACTTGGCTTCCGGTACCCGCGTTGGACTCCGCATGTTGCCGTAGGCCGCCCAAAGACGAGGGGCGGCGGATCGTGGGTGATTGAACCCCTAGCCCTCGAGTTCGGCGAGTCCCGCATTAGGAACCAGCGCTTCCTTCCCGCGTTCGACGACGAGCAGGGCGCCTGACTGCCGACGCTCCTTCACGTCTCGCGGGTATTGTGCCGACGCTCCTTCACGTCTCGCAGGTTTTGTGCTGGCGCTCCTTCACGTCTCGCGGGTATTGTGCCGACGCTCCTTCACGATGCCGTTCCCGATACGGCCACGGAAAATGGCGCCGACTTGTCGGGCGTAGCTGGTATCAGTGAAATGGATGAGCCTCTTGGCAAGGGAAGCGTAAAGACCTGGCACGCAGATCAGGGGTGGGGGTCGATAGAGATTGAGGGCGTAGCCGCAGAGTGCTTCGCCCATTTCTCCTGCATCGTCCAGAGAGAACGAAGATCCTGAGCTTATGCCAGGCGAACTGGTGATGCTCACCTGGCACGAGGCGCAGCAGGATGAACTCTGGATCGTCGCAGACCGGATTGAAAGTTCCTGACGGAGTGCCATCCTGAATGCGGGAGGGGCTTTGCTCACGGGCCTTCTAGGGTCACCGGCATCGGACCTGTTCCGCGAAACGTGAGAGAGCGTCCCCAAAAAACCCGCGAAACGTGAGCGAGCGTCCCCAAAAAACCCGCGAAACGTGAGAGAGCGTTTGGCAAAAAACCCGCGAAACGTGAGAGAGCGTCCCCAAAAACCCGCGAAACGTGAGCGAGGGTCGGGGTTTGGGCGCACCCAAAGTCCCGGCTGCAGGCTTGTAGAAACCCGACAAAATCCCGGCAACGCAGGGGAACTAGCGTCGGCTGTGAGGTAAATCAGCAGCCAGCGCAAAGGACCATCAATGACGATTCAGGCAAACCTCCCGACGAGCTACGAAATCCTGGCGGTCGCCCGCAAGCAAGTCCTGGAGGAGGGCCGGGGCCTGACGCAGGAGCAGCTCGTGGACGTCCTGAGCCTGCCTGACGAAGCCCTCCCCGCTGCTCTGCAACTCGCCCACGAAGTGCGGCTCAGGCACTGCGGCGAGGACGTGGAGGTGGAAGGCATCATCTCGATTAAGACCGGAGGCTGCCCCGAAGACTGCCACTTCTGCAGTCAGTCAGGCCTGTTCGACTCTCCTGTGCGGGGTGTCTGGCTGGACATCCCGGAACTCGTCAAAGCCGCCAAGGAAACTGCCGCCACCGGCGCCACCGAGTTCTGCATCGTCGCCGCAGTCCGTGGCCCGGACATCAAACTCATGAACCAGATCAAGTTCGCGATTGACCGGATCAATGAAGCCGTGGACATCAACATCGCCTGCTCGCTGGGTATGCTGACCCAGCGGCAGGTTGACCAGCTGGCGGAGTGGGGGGTGCACCGCTACAACCACAACCTGGAAACGGCGCGCAGCTACTTCCCAGAAGTGGTGACGACCCACAGCTACGAGGAGCGGCTGGAAACCTGCAACATGGTCAAGGCCGCCGGCATGGAACTGTGCTGCGGAGCCTTGATCGGCATGGGCGAATCCCTGGAGCAACGCGCCGAACTTGCCGTCCAGCTCGCCGCACTTGAACCACACGAAGTCCCTTTGAACTTCCTCAATCCGAGGCCCGGGACCCCTTTGGAAAACCAAGGCATCATGGACGGCAAGGATGCCCTCCGCGCCATCGCCGCGTTCCGCCTTGCCATGCCCAGAACGGTACTGCGCTACGCGGGGGGCCGCGAACTGACCCTCGGCGACCTAGGCACCCGCGAAGGACTGCTGGGCGGCATCAACGCCGTCATCGTCGGCAACTACCTCACCACCCTGGGCCGTCCTGCAACAGCGGACCTCAGCCTGTTGGTCGAGTTGAATATGCCCATCAAGGAACTCCAGAAGTCACTGTGAGCGCCGGCGTACCGGCCCACTCGGACCACCTGGATCCGGCCGCCGGCAGCTTCTGCGGGCAGTGCGGGGAGCCCGACGACGGCGTCGCCGGCCCGGCATGGGATCCTCACCTTCGCTGCCGGGAACAGCTGGAACTTGAACCTCCGCGCTACTGCGGTCGCTGCCGCCGTCGGATGAAGGTTCAGGTGACGCCGCTTGGCTGGGCCGCTCAATGCGCCCGCCACGGAGTGTTATCCCGGTGAAAGGGAGTCAGTCTCCTTACCGGACCGGGTCCGGACCAGCCCTGCCAGCAGGCCCGGACCCTCAGTCAGCACCAACTCCCGGAACAGCCTCACTTGATCGGGTTCTGCATCGAAGCCGCCCCGCCGTTCCCGCCACGCCAGTCCGATTTCGCGGTACGCAAGCCCGGACTCCAAGGGAACATCGACCCACCCCAGGTTTCCCGTGTGGGGCGAAACATCCCGGGCTGGCTCCAACCCGTCGGGCGGCAGGATACTGACGCCCAGGTTCGCAGACACCAGTCCTCTGACCGTATGGGAATCCTGGCTTTCAAAGGCGATTCGGGGGCGGAAGCCCGCTTCCCTGAACAGGGCGTCAGTGAGTGAGCGCAAGCCATAGCCAGGGCCGAGAGCGACAAAAGGGTCCTGTCTGATGTCAGCAAGGCGCGCTCGACGGCGGCCCGCGAGAGGGTGTTGGTGGTGAACCACCAGGCCCAACGGTTCGCGATACAGGGCAGCGGAACCGATGGTGCGCGTGGCTGGTGCCACCGGGGCGGTGAGGGCAAGGTCGGCGGTACCGGCAGCAAGCTCAGCAAGGCAGCCATCCCTGGACCCCTGGCTAAGGTCAAACGCTGTCTGCGGATACCGGCTCCGGAATGCGCTGATGAGCAGCGGCAGGGTCGCCTCCCCAAAGGTGTGCTGGAAGGATACCGAGATCCTGCCCCGCACCACCTCCGATTGATGGCGGACCACGTCCAGTCCCGTCTGGAATTCATTGATGGCAGCCTCAACGTAGGGCAGCAGCGCCCGGGCTGCGGGCGTCAGCCGCACTCCACGGCCCTCGCGGATCAGCAGTTCCGTGCCCACAACGGCGCTCGCTCTGGCTAACGCGCGGCTGACAGTGGATTGAGGAATGCCGAGCAGTTCGGCCGTTTCGGTGACGTGCTGGGTCCGCCCCAATTCCGCAAGCACCGGCAGGAGCGGCAGAAGCTGCACCAGTTGTTTGTGTTCAATAGTCACGGCTACCGTCCCGCTCTGGAATCAATCCACTTGTGCGATTGATTCTATGAGAATCATGCATTGGAGGCATCCTTTTGCAAAACCTAGGCTGGATTCATGCCACACGTTCCGACGCACGCCGCCGTCCCCTCAAGTCCCGGCGACCCCGGGGACCTAGACTCAGGGGACGTACACTCCTGGGACGGGCACGCCAAGGGCTCGGTTGGGTACCGCAAAGCCCTGGCCGGGCTGGCCTTCGCGGGCGTGGCTACGTTCGCCCAGCTCTACTCCACCCAGGCCGTGCTGCCCATCATCGGGTCGGAACTCCGCATCACAGCAGCGGAGGCGGCGTTGACGATTTCCGTGGCCACCGTCGGACTGGCAGTCACAGTCATCCCATGGTCCTTCCTGGCCGACAGGATCGGGAGGGTACGGGCCATGTCCATAGGCATCTGCGCAGCCACCGTCCTGGGCCTGTTGGTCCCGCTGGCGTCCACCTTCCCCATGTTGCTGGGCCTGCGACTGCTCGAAGGGATGGCTTTGGGTGGCATTCCTGCCATCGCCATCGCCTACCTGAACGAGGAGGTCCACCGGGCACACGCAGCCCTCGCCGCGGGAAGCTACGTGGCAGGTACAACGCTGGGAGGACTTGCCGGCCGGCTGGTGGCAGGGCCGGTGGGCGAGCTCTGGGGATGGCGGGCGGCAGCCTTGGCTGTGTCTGTCCTGGCAACAGTGGCGGCCGTGCTGTTCCTGGTGCTGGTACCCAGGGCACGTGGGTTTGCGGCGGAACCGGCGGCCGGATTTCGGGCAGCATTGAAGACCCTGGCCGGTCATGGCCGCAACCCACGCCTGCTGGTGCTCTATGTTCAGGCTTTCCTGTTGATGGGCGGCTTTGTGGCCGTCTACAACTATCTGGGATTCCGCTTGTCAGGGGAGCCTTTCAGCCTGCCCGCCACCGTCATCAGCCTGATTTTCCTCGCTTACCTCTCAGGGACAGTCTCCTCGCGCTGGGCTGCAGGCCTGACCCTGAGGTTCGGCCGGCGGAACGTTCTCTTGGCAGGAATTGTCCTGATGGTCCTAGGGCTGGCGTTGACGCTGACCCAAGTACTGGTACTTATCCTGATTGGACTTCTCGTTTTTACCGGCGGCTTTTTTGCGGCCCACAGCATCGGAGCAGGCTGGACGGGCGTGATCGCATTGTCCGGCAGGGCACAGGCGGCATCGCTCTACAACCTCGCTTATTACCTCGGCTCCAGTCTCCTCGGCTGGGCAGGCGGACTCGTTTTCCAGTCGCTTGGCTGGAATGCCCTCGCCCTGACCGTTATGGGACTAGCGTGTACGACGGCGGCAATCACCGCCGTCGTACACACCCGTTCATATCGTGGCGGGATTGAGCAGCGGTCTTGACCCTCCACGCGTGGCGGCGTAGACCTGTGTTCAACGGAAGACCGGCCATCAATGGGGCCGGTCCTGAGCAGAATCGCAGCGCCATGACCGAGCAGCTACCCCGTTCCCAGTCCACGAATTCGGCAACCCCCGTCCCGCCGCCCCAACCGATGCCGCACGCGTCGCCCCCCACCCTGGGCCCGCTGACAACCGAGGAACTGCAGCTGTCAGCCAGGAACCACTCGATGCCGCTGGAGGCGCTGCAGAGGGACATCACTCCCCCGGGCCTGCATTACGTGCTCACCCACTTCGACATTCCCTTCATCGACATCAACTCCTGGCACCTGCGGATCGGCGGAGCGGTGGAGCGTTCCGTGGAGCTGAGTATGGCTGCACTGCGCAGGGACCCGATGATCAGCATCCCCGTGACCCTGGAGTGCGCCGGCAACGGGCGATCCCTGCTCACTCCCCGGCCCCTCAGCCAGCCCTGGGTGCTCGAGGGGGTGGGAACAGCGGAATGGTCAGGAGTTCCGCTTGCCTATTTGCTGGCCCAGGCAGGGGTGGACTCCGACGCCGTCGAGGTACTGTTCACCGGAATGGACTCTGGCGTCCAGGGAGGCGTTCCCCAGCGCTATGCACGGAGCCTGCCCATGGCGGAGGCGATGCGTCCCGACGTCGTGCTTGCCTACGCCATGAACGGCAGCGAACTCCCGCCCCAGCACGGCTACCCGCTCAGGCTCGTGGTGCCGGGCTGGTACGGCATGACCAGCGTCAAATGGCTCGAATCCATCCAGGTCCTGAGGCAGCCGTTTGAGGGATTCCAGCAGTCGGTCGCGTACCGCTACCAGGAGGACGCGGACGACGCCGGCACGCCGGTTTCGAGGATCCAGGTGCGTTCCCTGATGGTCCCTCCGGGTATTCCGGACTTCTTCACGCGCCGGCGGATCCTTCCGCATGGACCAGTGTTGCTGCAGGGCCGGGCGTGGTCCGGGGAGGGTGCCGTGAAGCGGGTGGAAGTAGGGATCGATGGCAAGTGGAGCGACGCCCAGCTGAAACCGCCGGCCGCACCTTTTGCCTGGTGCTCCTGGTCCTTGCCCTGGGTGGCGGATCCTGGCGAACACGAGCTTTCGTGCCGGGCCACGGATTCAACGGGGGCAGTGCAGCCACTTGAGCAAAATTGGAACTATCAGGGGCTGGCGAACAATCAGGTGCAGCGCATCGCAGTGACCGTTGATTAGCCCCGTTCGTCAGGAGCGCAAGTGACGGTTCGCAGCGCAGGCCTCCTGCTGTACCGGTGGAGCAAATCATCGGAGCTGGAAGTATGGATTGCCCACATGGGCGGACCCTTCTGGGCCCGTAGGAAGGATCATTCGTGGTCCATTCCCAAAGGCGAGTACCTCGACGACGAAAACCCCCTGGCAGCTGCGCTGCGCGAGTTTGCTGAGGAAATGGGCAGCCCCGCGCCGCCCGCTGATTACGTCGAACTTGGCATCTTCCGGCAACCCTCGGGAAAGCTCATCACGGCCTTCTCAGCGGAATCCGACTTCGATCCCGGGCGCGTTGTTAGTAACACCTTCTCATTGGAATGGCCTAAAGGATCCGGCACAGTCCGGGAGTTTCCCGAGATCGACGACGCGCGTTGGATAGGAGAGCATGAAGCACGGCTAAAGCTGGTGAAGGGCCAACTGCCCATCCTCGACGCGCTCATTCAGCGTGTCACGACGGGGAACCCGTGAATGTCTGGATACTCTCTGGCCGTTGGCATATCGTTGGGGAACCGATCGCAGTCCGACCGGCGGAGCTCCGTAGCGGAGGTACATGATGGGCATTATTTCGTCCGGTTTTCATGGAAGACGCCAGACCGGCAATCCGGCGCTACCACCGGGACAACACGAGACGGCCGACTTTCCTGTACTGACGGCGGGCCGTGCACCTGAGATCCTTACGCAGGACTGGGAATTCTTCATTGCCACCGAGCAGGGACGGCGGCACGTCTGGTCTTGGGATGCTTTTATGGCCCTTCCGCAAGTCGAAATCCGGACCGACATCCACTGCGTGACAAGCTGGTCCAAGCTTGGGACGACATGGCGCGGGGTATCGCTGGACACCTTGTTCGAAGAGGTGGAAACAACCTCGGAGTTCACCACCGCACATTCCTACGGTGGATATACGGCCAACGTTCCACTGCAGGACCTTCTGGAGGGCCGCGGGTGGGTGGCCTGGGAATTCGATGGACACCCCCTTGAACGCGCCCACGGAGGACCTGCCCGCCTCCTGGTGCCTCACTTGTACTTTTGGAAGAGCGCCAAGTGGATCAATGGCATCGAGCTGACACAGGACGATATTCCAGGGTTCTGGGAATCCAACGGCTACCACATGTACGGCGACCCCTGGCGGGAAGAACGCTACTCATGAGGCAGAACGCATGAGCACCTTGTGGCGCGTCGCGGACGTTGTCAGCGGGACTCCGGAAACTGAAACAGCCAGGACCATCGGGCTGCGGGTGGACGGCCTGATGGGCAACCTCGCCGGCCAGCATATCGATATCCGGCTCACGGCGGATGATGGCTACACAGCTGTCCGCTCCTACTCGGTGGCGACGGCTGGCATGGACGAGCTCCTCGAAATCACCGTGGACGAACTGGCTAACGGGGAGGTCTCACCCTACCTGGTCAGGCACCTGTCGGTCGGAGACCAGCTGGAAATCCGTGGACCCGTAGGAGGCTGGTTCGTCTGGCGGCCGACCAACACCAACCCGGTTCAGCTGATTGCAGGAGGATCCGGCGTCGTGCCCCTGATGTCGATGATCCGGGCTCACGAGGCATCTCCGAATCCGTCACAATTCCAGCTGCTCTACTCACTCAAATCACCGGCATCCGCATTTTATCGGGAGGAGCTGCTCACCCTGAGTCGGGAATCCCCCAAACTCAGTGTCGACTACGTCTACACGCGCGAAGCACCCCCGGGCTGGCCAACTGCTGCAAAAAGGCTTACGGCAGAAACACTGTTGGCGAAGATGCTTCCTGCTGACGATATGCCGGACTTCTTCATCTGTGGTCAAACAGTCTTTGTTGAGACGGTCGCAGAATGGCTCGTGCAGGCAGGCTATCCGGCGGCGTCCATCAAGACTGAACGCTTCGGCGGAACGGGAGGGACGCCGTGACTGTCAACAACAGCTCTGATGACGGGCGCGCTGAAGATCTGCGCATCGAGGACCAGGACATTGCCGGGACCGCACACAACCCAATCCCCCATCTCGACGGGAATGCGGCAGCAGGCGCACTCTGGGAACTCTTCCGCATTGACATCATTGCGGCGATCGGACGCTGCAATCACTGCGGCGCCATCCGGGCGTTCGGAGAGGCGTCGGTCTATGCCGACGGCCCGGGAATCGTTGTGCGCTGCAAATCCTGCGAGGGTGTCCTCCTGCGCCTGGTGGAGACTCCCACCCAGTTCTGGCTCGATCTGAGTGGCCTTAGCTACTTGCAGATCGATCGCGAGGACTAGGCGGGAGCTCTCCCTTCCAGGTCAGGCCCGGCGCTTACGGTGACGGTTTGACCACCATGGCCGAACCGCCCCCGCGCCTCACGGGCTCAGCCGCGGCAACCGTGCGTCCGTCGGGCAGGAACTCAATAGCTGTCGCTGCGCCGATCTGTGCTGCCGAGGTGAACGCGTCACCCGACGGCGTGAACAGGTGCCGGTAGGGCGTCAGCTGGCTTCCGTATGCCGCAATGAACTCAGGTTCTGCCGTGACCTTTTCGGTGTTCCGTTGCGATGCCCGCGGTGCCGCAAGAGCTTCCGGGGTGCTCATCCCCAGATCCACACGGTTCAGAATTGTCTGCAGAACCGTGGTGATGATCGTCGATCCCCCGGGCGAGCCGAGTGCAAGGAACGGCTTGCCGTCCTGGAGGATGATGGTGGGCGACATTGATGAGCGCGGGCGCTTCCCTGGCTCGATCCGGTTCGGATCCGTGGGACTGTACACGGTAGTGAAGTCCGTGAGCTCGTTGTTGAGGATGAATCCGCGCCCCGGTACAACGATGCCGGACCCACCGGTCTGCTCGATCGTGAGGGTGTACTCAACCACGTTTCCCCACTTGTCAGAGACAGTCAGGTTGGTGGTGGAGATGTTCTCAGTGTCGCTGTCATCGGCAAGCGCCGCGGCTGGAGCGGGGCACACGCCGTCGTATCCGGTGACGTCGCCGGGTGCGACGGGCTTCGTGGCAGCCTGCAGCGGATTGAGCTGGCACGCGCGCTCCTTGCCGAAGACGGCATCGGTGAGCTCTGCCGTCGGGACGTCCACAAACGCCGGGTCGCCCACATACTTGCCGCGGTCCGCGAATGCCAGGGCGCTCGCTTCGAGGTAGTGATGGTAGGCAGCAGGTATGTCCTTGGACGAGAGGTCAAACTGGGCCAGGATGTTCAAGGACTCTCCCACAGTGGTGCCGCCGCTGCTGGAGGGCGCCATGCCGTAGACGTCATAGCCGCGGTAGTTGACATGGGTGGGCGCCTGGTCCAGCACCCGGTAGCCGGCAAGGTCCGCCGCCGTCATGTGCCCCACAGGGACGGGCAGCGAGGTTGTGGGCGACTTCGGCGGGTTCTGAACGGTTGCCGCGATCTGCTCCGCGAGCGGGCCTGTGTAGAAGGCGTTCATGCCATGGCGGGCCAGTAGACGGTAGGTCTCGGCGAGGTCGTGGTTCTGGAAAACGGTGCCGACGGCGGGGGCATCCCCACCGGGCAGGAAGAGGCCGCTCGTTGAGGTGAAGGCCTCGAAGCGGAGCTTGTTGTCGAGGGTCTGCTGCCTGAAGGTATCGTCAACCACGAAACCGCGCGTAGCTACCTTGATTGCCGGCTTGAGTGCTTCGGAGAGCTTCACTGTGCCCCACCGCTCGAGGGCCCGCTCCCAGGTGGCCGGAGTCCCCGGAACACCCACGGAGACGCCGGATGTCACGAGCTCAGGGGTGAAGCGGTAAGGGCTGCCGGTGGGGTTGGCGGGCGTGATGGTCGCCGGGTTGATAAAGGCGTCGTTGGGCATGGCGGCCGGCGCGGTTTCGCGGCCGTCAATCGTACTGACCTCCCCGGTCTTCGCATCGTAGAAAACGAAGTAGCCTCCGCCGCCGATGCCCGCACTATATGGCTCGGTGACGCCCAGGGTTGCCGCTGCGGCGACGGCCGCGTCCGCAGCGTTTCCGCCCTTACGGAGAACCTCGATTGCGGCAGCAGACGCCTCCGGGTCCACAGTGCTCACAGCGCCGCCGTACCCCTTTGCTGTTGCGGTCTTTTCAGTCTCCCGGGGATCGGCAAAAGCGGGGCTCCCGACAGCACCGCTCGTGACGCTCATAGCCAACACTGCCGTGACGGCAGCCAATCGACGTCTCACATAAGGCATGGTTTCTCCCGAGTCAGAGTGATGCGAGTTGAAGGTGTGGGCCACGTTACTACGCGGCGGTGCGACACTCAACGCCGCCAGAAACCGGCTGCACGCGTGTCGCACCGCCCGCTAGGAACCGCCTTCGGGCTGCTCGTCAGAAAATTTCCAGGCCTTCGAAAACCCCCTTGGTGAGTAGGCGCTGGCTCCCGGAGCAGACAACAAGCCCAATGTAGTAGGGCGCGTCGCCGAAGCCCGGCAGCTCCTGCTCGGCCAGACCGGTCCAGGTGATGCCGTCCACTGAAACTGCCGCCGTGAAGACGTTGCCCCTTCGTACCAGCCGCACCCACGTCCCGCTAGCGCCGCCGCTGATGGTGGCGCGTCCAGCCACCACAGGACGACGGATGAATTCGCCTCCTTCGGCCGGGGCGAGGACTGTCGCAGCCATGAGGTCGAACGGGGAAAGCGACTTCGACATGATGACGCCTATTCGTGAACCCTGGGCTGCATCTACCCGGTCAGCAACGCGGGCAGTAATCGTTTTGTTTCCCTGCACCGTTTGGTGCGCCACGTGGGCAACCATTCCCTGGTTGTTGACGTTCAGTCCAGGTCCGGCACCTCGGACAACGAACTGTCCTTGATTCTCATGGGCGACACCTGCCACATGAAGGGCAACAACACCCACAGGGCCGAGCATGCGTTCATCCAGCACAAGGTCGCCGAAATCTGCTGAGCTCCACGGGGATGGCAGAGGCTTTCCTACCGTGATCCTGAGTGGTGCCGACGAGGATCCAGCTCCCACAGTCGACTCGAATATGCCCGCTAACCGGGGCGTTCCCGAGATGACGCCCGTCCTGTGGTCGGCGGTCGCCCCAGGCGGGAGATTCCGCCCCCAGTACCGGCCGGAAGCAGGCGTTGACGTGATCCGGTATTCAAAACCGGCTCCGAGGGTCGCAAAGGCCTCGGCGGCCTGCATGGCAGGTGCAACCGCCTCGGGCATGGTGGCTGAGACGGCTTCCGAGTCCGGCCCTTCGCCGGAAAGGTTGGTCTTGGCCAGCTTGAAAAAGTAGAGACGGCCGGGAACGCCGCTGGGGTCCGAATAGCTCAGATGCACACCAAAACCGACCGGTCCGACGTCGGCCGCTATCGTCTTATAGTCCCCGTCGGGCGATTCCGAGCGCTTAACCACATATCTTGCTGCCGGATCGGGGTCGCTCCAGGAAAGTTCAATCGCAGACACGCTGGCAGACGCTGTAGGCCCCTGCGCCATTCCTTCTGGTTTTGGCACTGACCACCGGCCCACAGAGACGTTGTCGAATGTTGAGGTTCCGGACTCCAGGTCCCCAAGACATGAACAACTGGCGAGGCCGGCATAAACGTCGCCTCGAAGATCCAGCTCCAACGAACCAACTTCTGTCCATGATTTTCCATCAGGGGAAATGGAGCCTGCCACCCGTTTTCCCATGCGGGCGATCCGCACCCAGTACGGCATGCGCAGGCGGTATCCGTCGCCTGCACCTTCAACATACGGGGCTGCCAAGGGAGTAGCCGACTCCGGCAGCGACCCGTGATCCATGATGGGAAAGCCGGCCTTGGCGGTAATTGCCTGCTGCTGGGTGGGCGGCACGGGAACGCTGCCGCTTCCATTGCTGGGACCACCCGTTGCTGTTCTTGTGGTCCAGACGCCGCTCCAGGTGTGGAGCGGCAGGCCTTGCAGCAGCATTGCGGCATGCACCGACCCCGCATCGAGGGATGATCGGATCATCACCCCGACCTTGGCGTACTGGGAACTGAGGGGATGGACAATCCGGGCGATGACAGCCCCTTCGTCCGGGAGGCGGGTATAGGTAAACCGGAAGCTGTCGGCATTCCCGGCGATGTCGCTGCCGTGGTCTTCGGTGGTGAAGCGTTCGCCGTCGAAGACTGCATTCCCCGCTTCGGAGGTAGTGCCGATTGCTGCAGTTGCCCAGGCGTCAGGAAGTCCCGTTGTGCCCGCTACCGCCGCTGAATCTTCGCTGGTTCCTGCCTCGTTCGCAGCTGTGACGGCGTAGTAGTAGGTACGCCCGGAACGTGCTGTACGGTCCTCGTATTTCGTGTCCGGCACCTCGGAGGCAATCACGGTGAAGTCTCCACCAAGGTGCTCGGTACGTTTGACGCTGTAACTGCTCGCAGTTGCGCCACTGACGGGATCAACGGAACCCACCCACGAAAGCGATACGGCGCCGCCGGTCCCGGATGCGCGCAGGCCACTGGGAAGGCCGGGGGCGGATGCAGGCACTCCGATCGGCATTGCCGGACGGGCATAGGTCAGGGTTCCCCAGCCCGGGTCATCCTCATGCCAGCCTTCAATCACCCTGGTTCCGCCGGCCCCTCGAAAAACAACCCCGCTGGTGCCCGGGGCGGAAAGTCCCAGGCGGCTGACGTAGTGGGAGTAGGCCAGTTCATAGATGGGACGGAGCTGCCCGCGCCCTGTCGGTGAAACTGTTTGCTTGAAGTATTTGCCGGTGCGGTCCAGGTCGGCCACGAAGGGAACGTCATTGAAACCGAGGTTGTAACGGGCGTTGTATTCATAGCCCGCGAGGATCCGGTTGTCCGCCATGCCAAAAAGGTTTACGCCTTGGTTCCAGGCAACCTGCGCACAATATCCGAGCAGGCCCTGGCCAAGCTGTTCGTGGGGCTGGTCCCGCCCGCTCTCCTGCCCCTGGCCCGATTCGTTGACCACGCGGTTCAGGACTGAGCCGTTACCCGAGCCGTAGGCGGCAAAGCGGAGGCCATTCTCGAACATCACCCTGTCCTCGCTCAGAACGGCTATGGCAAGGATTGTTTGGAGTGCTGCATCATCCCAGTTCCCGTTGGCAAAGAGCGCATAGCCGGACAGGGATTCGTACCAGACACTTCGCAGGGAATCCACACAGGCCTGGAAGTCCTTCTCGGGCCAGCCGTTGTAGCCTGAATGCCTCAGCAGCTCGGCAGCGTTCGCGAACTTGAAACCTTGAAGTCCTGAGCCAAGCTGCCCATCGGCGCCGGTGATGGACTGCAGGCTGCGCGCCCAGGCATTGAGGATGTCGCGCGCTTTGTCAGCATGCCGATGGTCTCCTGTCAGAGTCCACATCAACGCGTTCTGGTAGGACGCTGCGGCATCCCCTACTGACTGGCCTGTGAAGTTTGAAGGTCCCCGCCCCCAGGACTGAATCTGGCCGGTGTTCTGGACCTTGTAGGAAAACGAGGAGCGCGGGTTCGCCGCCATGGCCAGAAAGCCGTCGTAGATCGGGGACTCTTTGGCCGCCACAGCTTTCTTCATCCGCTCCAGGTCCTCGGCGCGATGCAGAATGCCGGGGTGACTGAGGGTACGCCCGGGGCCTGGCACTGTGGACGATTGGTAGCCCCCCTTCACAGACGGGGCCGCCTGCGCCGCGTCCATGAAGGCGAACTGGTAGACGCCTGCGGCTACTCCCGCGAGTCCTGCAGACTGCAGAAGACTGCGCCGGCTGAATTCGAACTTCTCTGTTTTCATCTATTGGGTCCTTGGAGTGGGTTCAGGAGGGGGACGAGTCAGGCCTTCTTGAGGTGGGCGTTGGCCTGTTTGTCCATCTCCTCCTGGAGTTTGGCGACCCCGGCGCCGTCTGCGGCTTTCTTCAGTTTGTCGAGTTGGGAATCAACGTCGACGACGCCATAGAAGAGCGGGTTGGCGAATTGGGTGATGACGTTGGTCATGGCGGCAACCTGCTGCTTGACCGGGGTGGCGTCAGGAATGAAGGACGCGAAGGGATCGACGGTGAAGTTGTCGAAGTTCTGGGCCCATTCGAAGATCTTCTCTTCGGTGGCACTGATGCTGAGCGACTTCCGCTCCAGGCTGGCCCGCCATGACAGTGCGTAGCCAGGAAAGGCATAATCGCTGAGGGGCTTGAATTTGTTGCCGTCCGCGGGTTCCCAGTCGGTGCCTTCGATGCCGTAGGAGATGAGATCGTGGTTCTCCTTGATGGAGAGCCAGTCCTGCAGTTGCATCGTCCGGTCCAGGTTGCCGCCCTTGGAATTGACTACCACCATGTTGTCGGCCTGGAACGTCTGGTTGGGTTTGGCCGACAACCCGTCCTTGAGCGGCATGATGTTCGCGAGGGCGGCAGCGGGGACAGCTTTCTGCAGCGTGCTGAGGGTGTTGCTGGATGTACCGTCCGTCATGGCCCAACCCGCAGCATATTTGCCGGCCGTCCACTGGCTCTTCAGGGTGGCGGCGTCGGTGTTCAAGGCGTCGGCGTTGATAATGCCGTCGTTGTAGTACTTGCGGATCCGGTGCAACGCCTCCACCACCCCTTCGTCGTCCCAGAACGGCGTCGGGGCGGAGGACCCGGTCATCACGGCGTCTTTGGCCAGCATGAAGAACATGCCCTTGCCGCTGAACGCCCGCGCAATGGTGTCCGGATTTTCCCAGGACGTGGCGTTGAACATACCGGTGGGCACCGGCAGCGCATGGAGGTAGCCGCTGTTGGATGCCGCGCCGTAAGCCACGGTGCCGTCGTTTTTCTGCTTCACCGCGTAAAAGTAACGCTCCAGCTGTTCGAAGTCCTTGATGGTGGAGAAGCCGAGGGCGTCGGCGAGGTCCTGGCGGATGACGAAGTGCTGGACACGGGCTGCGCTGTTGACCTGCGGGATGCCCCACAGCTTGCCGTCCCAGCTGTTGGATTCCAGCAGCTTCGTTGGCAAGGTGGCACTGAGGTTCTTGTACTTGGGGATTTCAGTGGTGAGGTCGGCAAGTGATCCGCTCTGCTGCAACTGGGCCATGTTCAGCCACAGCGCCTGCAGGGCCGAGTCGAACTTCTCACCGGCCGTGAACTTCAGCAACGACTGCTGCTGGTAGTTGGACCAGTTGATGAACTGGGCATCCAGCTCGAAACCCCGATCAGCCTTGAGCTTGCCGTTGACTTTGGCCAGGACCGCATTCCAACTGGTTGGGGCGGTGCTGGGGAGCACCGCCGTCGAAGTTCCCGTAACGGGGCCGCCCGAGGAATTGCCGGACGTGCCACAGCCGGCGAGTGCCGCTGCAACGCCGAGGCCTCCGGCTAGGCCAAGGAAACCGCGGCGGGAAACTGCTGGGTTAGCGATCATGTGGTGCACTCCTTTGTACGCTGGCACCGGCGGGCCAGGGAACTTCTCTTGGTGGGTGATGAAGACGGAACGGAGAGAAACTGATGGGTGGGGTCTGTGGCTCAGCCCTTGGTCGCGCCCAGGGTGAGTCCCTTGACGAAGTAACGCTGCGCGAAGGGATAAGCGAGCAGGATGGGGCCGATGGTCACAACTGTCAGGGCCAGGCGCAGCTGGTAGATCGGGGCCACGGAACCTGATCCGGGGAGCGTTGCTGCATTAGTCACGTTGGCAATGAGGTTCTGCAGCATCAGCTGGAGCGGGTATTTGTCCGGGTCGGAAATGAACAGCATCGCCGTGAACCACTCGTTCCAGTAGGACACGGCATAGAACAGGCCGATGACAGCCAGGATTGGTTTAGACAAAGGCAGAACGATCTCAAAGAACACCCGAAGCTCGCCGGCGCCATCCACTCTTGCGGAGTCGAGGATTTCCTCCGGAAGCTGACGGAAAAAGCTGACGGCTACGAATACCAGGAACGGGGCCATCATGTGCGGAAGGATGACGGCGAACCAGTTGTTCTGCAGGTGCAGCACCTGGGTGACGAGCAGGTACAGGGGCACCAGTCCGCCGGTAAAGAGCATCGGAAGGTACGCGAAGATCGTTAGAGGCCGGCTGATCCGAGGCATGCCCCGGGCAATCACCCAGGACAAGGAGGCCGTCGCGCTGAGTGAGAGCGCCGTGCCGATGAAGGTGATGAAGAGTGTGGCCGCGTAGCCCTCGAATACCGCCGTCCCGGAGAAGATCGCGACGTAGGCGTCCAGCGAGAAGGGTTCGGGGAAAAAGCTGTAGCCGCTGCGGGCCAGGGTGGATTCAGCGGTCAGCGATCCTGCCACGATCATCCACAGCGGGATGAGGGCGAACAACCCAAAGACGGTAACTCCGACATAGCTCACAGCCGTGAACGGTTCAATGCGCAGTCTCTTGCGGCGGCCGGGCCCGGACCTCAGCGAATCACCAGTACGCGGCGCCGGCGTCTTTGCTTTGACCAGGGTCCGTCGCGGCCGCCGGGGCACAGTCTTATCAGCTTCCACGATGTCCACCGGGATCATTTTCGGGGTTATGGATGTGCTCACAGGATGCTGCTTTCTTTCGAGTAGCGGCGCTGGATGAGTACTGCCGCCGTGACGAGGATGAACCCGACAACCGACTGGAACAGTCCAATGGCGGCCGTGGTGCCGAAGTCACCGATGGTCCTCAACGAACGGAATACATAGGTGTCGATCACGTCGGTGGTGGAGAACAAGGTGCCGTTATCGCCGATGATTGCGAAGATGGTGCCGAAGTCGCCGTAGAAGATCCTTCCGACGCCGAGCACTATCAGGATGGCCGCTGTTGGCTTCAGCAGCGGCAGCGTGATGGACAACGCCATCCTGGCCCGGCTGGCGCCGTCGAGCATTGCGGCCTCATAAACATCTTCGGGAATGGCAGTGATGGCCGCGAGGAAGATCACCGACATGTACCCGCCCAGCTGCCAGACCTTGACAATGGTGAGGATCCAGGGCCAGGGACCGGGCTCGGTGTACCAGCTCACCTCCGGAAGACTGAAAAGCCCCAGGGCGTCATTGACTGCTCCCCCATGCCCGCCAGCCCCGGCAAGAATGACCTGCAGCATGATGCTGATGACAATCGGGGAGACGAAGTACGGGAAGAAGATCGCGGACTGCATGAACTTCTTAAAGACGCGGGCGCGCAGTTCATTGAGCATGATCGCCAAGGCAAGCCCTGCCCCCAGCGTCGCCGCAAGGAACAAAACATTCAGCACCAGGGTGTTCAGGACAATCGCCGGAGCATCGCCGCTCTCGACAAAGTACTTGAAGTTATCCAGACCGCTCCAGGGGCTGCCGAAAATGCCCTGACTGACATCGAAATTCTTGAAAGCCACCACCAATCCGGCCATCGGGGCGTACGCAAACACCAGGAACCACGCAATTCCCGGAGCGGCCAGCAGCAGCAACACTCCGGAGCCCCGGGACCGCTGGCTGCGCGTGCGCTTCGTCTGCGGCTTGCGGGCGGACGGGGCACTCCGAGAGGACAGGTCAGCCGCCCCTGGTCTCCCTTGTTGGGCCGTCATGCTCTCTTGCATGGCACTCTCCCTTGAATGTAGATGATGTAGGTCGCGGGGATCTGGATGGAACAACAGGGAAATCGTTATCCTGCCTAACAGTCCAAACCCTTGCCGGGAAGGTAGGGGTGGGGGTCAGTGGAATTGGAAATCGCCCAGATTTGCCTGGTGTGAGATCCGCATCACTGATATCGATATCAGGCTAAGCCATGCTTTGGGATAGCGCAATCCCAAACCTTGGGAATTAAGGTTCTATGAAGGTGGGTGGCGAGACTGCGCTGCGGCGTGCGTTTGCAGAGGCTGTCGACTCGCGCTCCAGCAGGAGCGGCACAGCTGTGGAGTCCTGAACCGCATCGGGAACCGCCAGGCTTTGCTGCAGCAAACCAAACGCTCTGCCGCCCAGGCCCTTGAAGTCCGGGGCTACTGTGGTCAGGGCGGGCCAAGTGAATTCACTGAAAGGCTGGTTGTCCCAGCCGACAATGGAAACGTCCTGGGGCACCCGGATTCCCTTCTCCAACAGTGCCCGCATGGCAGCGACAGCCAGGCCGTCGTTGGAACAGAACAGCGCGGTGATGTCAGGGTCGGAGGCGATCCGAAGACCCTGCTGGTACCCGGAGTGCGCGGCGCGGGAGGCTTCGAGCACAGCTGGAGGGGCGATCCCGGCATCGGTGAGCGCGTCCTTCCAGCCTTGGTATCGGCCTGAGAACTGACTGAGGGGGAAGAGACCCAGATGGTGGACGGTGCGGTGCCCGAGCCCCAACAGATGCTCCGTTGCCTGGCGTCCGGCAGCATATTCGTCGATGAAAGCGTAGGGGAAGCCCGCTTGGCCGGCCTGGAATCCTGACGCGGCAACGGTGGGAACGGTTTTGGGCAGCTGTTGGAGCACTTCAGCTGCCGAGGGGTCGAAGTCCAATACGATAATGCCGGCGAGTTGCTGTTGCAGGACCAGTTCCAGGGCAGCCTGAACATCCGGAGGATCAGGAGACTTCACCGCGGAAATGACGATCGTATAGCCGGCAGCCTTGGCCGCTTCTTCAATTCCGGCAATGGTGTAGGCGTAACCAAAGGATTCCGTGCTTGCTGCGAAAATGGCAACCACTGTCCGCTTACCGCTCTTGAGGGCCCGGGCCAGTGGACTCGGGTGGTACTGGAGCTCCTTAATCGCATCCAGTACGCGCTTCCGGCGCTCTTCACTGACGGGGATGTTCCCGGTCAGCACGCGCGAAACCGTCGGCACAGATACCCCAGCCAGCCGTGCGACGTCGGCAATGACGGGCACCCGCTCGTTCTTAGCTATCCTCATTGTTCCGCCCCAGTGGTCCGGCTTCGATGTCTCAGCGAAAGGTTACCCGAATAGCGGTGATATCGATATCAAGACGGATTAATCCGCGCGCGCCTTCCGCGTTGCAGCGTCGTTGGCCTTCTGCAGCGCTTTGACCAGCTGATCCTTGTCCATCTTCGAACGCCCCGGGACGTTCAGTTCCCGGGCCCGCTTGTAGAGGTACTCCTTCGAGGCATTCGCATCCACGCCTCCGGCGGTGGGTACGGAGGAATCGATACCTTCCTCCGCGCGCTTGTCGGACGGGCCACGTTTCCTCTTCGGCTCCCAGTGGTCCCCCACTTTCTCGTAGCTGTGCTTGAGCGATGCGTAGGCAGCGCGGGCTGCCCGGCTCTCGTCATTGTCATAGCTTTCGAGGGCAGCATCGTATGTTTTGGCGAAGGTGTCCTGGGCTTTCTGCTCAGAGCGTTGCAGGGTGGAGGGAAGCTCTTCCTTGCGGGCGTGATCATTCTTTCCGGTTTTTGGCACTGCACCCACACTCCTTTCATCAGCAAGCTGATTATCCGGATGTAACCAGCTTAACCACCGTTGGCTTTGCCCGGACCACCGGCGCTTGCTTTGCCCACTGTTCCGGGCCCGCCTCAGCAGCCCCGGTGTCCCGGCGACCGTCCCCTCGCCAAACTGAGGGAATCGTGCTGGGATGTTGCTAGGTCCGGCTCCTTCGAGCGGACCATTCAGACCGTGGTCGCCCTCAGGGCGAGCATCGCCTGACCGAGGAGACATCAATGCCATCCATGGACGGACGGGTGGCGCTCGTGACGGGAGCCACGGGTGGCATGGGCAAGGCAATCGCGACGGCGTTGGCAGGCGAAGGCGCTACGGTGGCGGTTGTAGGGCGCTCAACCGCCCGAGCAGAAGAGGCGATGCAGGACATTATGATGGCTGTTCCCACAGCGAAGCTAGAGCCGCTTGCCTGCGACCTTTCAAGCCAGGCATCCATCCGCTCTGCGGTAAGCGAGTTCCTTTCCCGGCACCACAAAGTCGACGTATTGGTCAATGCTGCGGGGGTGTTCCGCAAGGAGCGGCAGGTAACCCCCGAAGGGCTCGAGATGACGTTTGCCACCAACGTCATGGCCTACTTCCTCCTCACAAACCTGCTTTTGGACGCGCTCAAAAGGGCTGCGTCCACGGGAGACGGCGCCGATGCCTCAGGGTTCGGCCCTACCGACGGCAATGTGAACACGTCGCGGGTGGTGAATATCGCATCGCGGTACTCGAATACGAAGATCGACTTCGACGACCTCCAGACCGCGAAAGGCAAGTACTCGTACCTGCGCTCGACACCTCCTACGATGCTCGGACGCGTGCTTCTGACCCAGGAGTTCGCGGAACGGCTACAAGGAACGGGCGTCGTTGTAAATGCAGTCCACCCCGGCCTGGTCAAGGACACAGCCCTGCTCCAGGACGTCGGCGGGCCGTTCCGCTGGATAACCAACAAATTCGGCAAGCCGGCAGACAAGGCCGTTGACACCGCCGTTTGGCTAGCGACGGCCCCGGAGGCGGCTGCGGTCTCGGGCAGGGTCTGGTCCAAGGGCAAGGAAATGCCGACTCCGGGCATGGGTTCGGACCCGGAAGCCCGAAAGCGATTCTGGGATGCGTGTACCCGCCTGGCCAATCCCGGCTGAGCAGGGCAATCCCGCCGTTGTGTCAGGCAGTGGACACATCCACGACTGCATCCCTGATGTGGCGGAGGGATTCTGCTGAGTTACCGGTGGACGGCGTGTATTCGAGACCGATGCCTCCCCGGTATCCCAGCTCTCTGAGAGTGCGGACCTGTTTTTTCCAGTCCACAAGCCCGGATCCCGGTTCGTGGCGGCCGGGGTGATCGGCCACTTGGACGTGGCCTATGAGCTCAACAGAGCCGGCGAGAACATCTGCGGGGTCCTCATCCATCACCACAGAGTGGTAGAGGTCGTAGAGCATTTTGACGTTGGCCGACTCCACGTCGCGAAGGATCTCAAGCGCCAGCGGGGTTGAACTGAGGTAGGTGCCAACGTGGTCAATCCGGCTGTTCAGGTTCTCGAGGACCAGGGTGATTCCAGCTTCCTCCGCGTAGGGTGCAGCGGCCCGCAGAGCATCGGTCAAAGCCTTCCTCTGCCCGACATCGGTGGCAACTTCCCGGGTCTCCCCCGCCACCAGAACAAGATTGGGAATCCCAAGCCGCTGCGCGATTGGGAGCGACTCCGTCACAGCCGTGACGAACTCGTCCAGCCGCGCGGGGTCAACAGCACGGCTCTGGGGCTCACTGACCATGGTGACGGTCGAGAGTCCTGTTTCTCCCAAAGCCCGTTCCATCGCGTCTACGTCCTTGTTGCGCCAGAACCAGAACTCCACCGCGTCGATGCCGGACTCTTTGACAGCCCTCAGCTGCGGGAGCGACATCGGCTCGCCGAACTCGCGGAAGAGCATCTCGGTGCAGACCGATAGTTCGTAAGTCATTCGCTGGCCTTTCTCCGTGTTCTCGTGGAAACAACCGCTAGGGAGATTATGCCCAACAACCCCTGCAGAGTCCGCATGGGAGTCCCCGCTCTCGCTCCGGAGAGGCATCGGCCACTTAGCATGGAAGAGGGCCGACGGGATGGAAGGGGTTTGAGCGGTGAAGAGCTACAGGTACGACGTCGAGATCATCCACCTGCTCGTGTCTCCGGAACACGCCTACTTCGGTCGGGCGAAGGACGGAGCCGCGGACGTCCCAACTTCAGACGCCGAAAGGGTGGAACTGGTGGCCGGAAAAGGGATTGTCGGTGATCGGTTCTTCGGCAAAGCCGCCCACATGGATGCGGCAGTGACGCTGTTCGCCGTCGAGGCCCTCGAATCGATTGCCTCAGACCTCGGCGTTGGACCCCTGGATCCGCTCCTGACACGGCGCAACATCGTCTTCAGAGGCGCCCATCTCGCCCCGCTTATCGGAGAGGAGTTCGCGTTGGAATCCCATGGAGCTCTGATCCGGCTACGGGGTGGACGGCCTGCCCACCCGTGCGCCTGGATGGACAAGGTCCTAACTCCCGGGGCACATGCGGCGATGCGTGGACGTGGAGGCCTGCGCTGCCAGACGCTTTCGGACGGCATCCTGCATCGTGGGCCGGCCACACTGCTCAGTCCTGTACCCCTGGAACCTGAGCTGGCCGGCACGGCCACGTTGCTGAGACCAACACGGTTGCCGTAAACCCACTGAGCCGAAGAACCTGGCGGCCCGGATCTGTGTCAGGATCAGTTATGCCTGACCGCCTGATGCTGCTCGACACTGCGTCGCTGTACTTCCGAGCCTTTTATGGCCTGCCCGATACGATCCGCCGCTCCGACGGCACACCGGTGAACGCCGTTCGCGGCCTCCTGGACATGATCGCGAGGCTGACTACCGACTACGACGCGACGCACCTCGTTGCATGTTGGGACGATGACTGGCGCCCGCAATGGCGCGTAGACCTCCTCCCGAGCTACAAGTCGCACCGGGTCGTCGAGGTGGTAACGGGCGCTGCCGATGTTGAGGTGGTGCCGGATGCGCTTGAGGCGCAGCTTCCACTGATTCGCCGGGTACTGGAGCTCGCCGGCGTCGCCGTGGTGGGGGCTCCCGAGCATGAGGCGGACGACGTCATCGGCACCTACGCCAGCCACGCTGACCTTCCTGTCGATGTGGTAACGGGTGACCGCGATCTCTTCCAAGTGGTCGACGACGCCCGTCAGGTGCGCGTCATCTACACCGCCCGCGGGATGAGAAACCTGGAAGTCGTCACGGAGATCGTCATCGTGAGCAAGTATCGTGTACTGCCCCAGCAGTATGCCGACTACGCAACCCTCCGCGGCGACTCTTCGGACGGGCTGCCGGGCGTTGCCGGCATCGGCGAAAAGACTGCTGCCTCATTGCTCAAGGAGTACGGCACCCTCGATGGGCTTTTGGAGGCGGCGTTGATGGCGGGGAGCGGGCTGTCTGCGCCGGTTCGCTCGAAGCTCGCCGCGGCCGCTGACTATCTCATGGTGGCGCCAGCAGTCGTAAACGTCGTCCGCGACCTGAAGCTGCCGACGCTCGAGGAGGCGGGGGCACAGTTGCATCCCGTTCTCAGCGATTCGCGCGCCGAACTTGAACATCTGGCCACAGAGTGGAACCTCGGCGGCTCCGTCAGAAGGCTCATCGAAGCGCTCGACCGGCGCGACTAAGGCTTTCGGTGTCCGTATGGCCACTTCGCGAGAAGATCCTGGCCAACAGCCGGTCGGATTCTGACTGGCCTGCTACGTCGAAAGCCCCTCCGGTGACCAGCAGTTCGTCGGCTCCCGTGGCTTCGGCCAGGCTTTCAAGCTGGCGCCGAACCTCGGCGGTGGTGCCGTAAATCGACGTCGACAGGCTGCTCTCCACGGCAGCCAACTCGCGGGGAGTGAGCCCGCTCCCCAGGGCGCTACCTGCAGGCGCCAGGGCAGCGAATTCGCCTGTAGTCCGGGACCGCGCAAGCGCGATCGCTTCAGGCAGCAGCAGGTCCCTGGCGTCATCCCGGCTCGAGCCGACAGCAATGTTGACGGCAACCATGACGAAGGGCTTGTCGAACCAGCGTGATGGACGGAACCGGGCCCGGTACCTCTCCAAAGCCTGTATCTTTCCGCTCTGATCGGCCTGGAACACCGCTGGCCCTCCTAAGACCACCGCCAGGCCGGCGCGAGCAGCAATGTCGATTCCGGATCCGGTGGCCAACACGAAAACCGGAGGGAGCGTAGCGTTTCGGGGGCGTACAGTGACCGGTGCCGAACCGGACAGGTAGCCGAGGAGTTCGGTCAGATCATCTTCAAACCGTTCCGCGTCCTGCTTCCCGTTCTTCAGGGCTTTCCGGACAGCCTGTGTGAAACCAAGGGAGCGGCCCAAGCCGAGGTCGATCCGTCCGGGATGAAGGGCCTCGAGCGTTGCTGCCTGCTCTGCCACCACGAGCGGCTGGTGGTTGGGAAGCATAATGCCGCCCGAACCGACCCGTATGGAATGGGTCCGGCCGGCAATAGCCGCCATAAGGACGGCGGGGACTGATCCGGCAATGCCAGGTACTGCATGGTGTTCGGCGACCCAAAATCGGTGGTAGCCCAGTTCCTCGGCGAGCACGGCGCGGTCCAGCACCTGATGCAGAGCATCCGAAGGGGGAAGCCCCACCCTGGTGTTGGCGCGGTCGAGAATGGATATCCGTGCGGGTAGGGGCATATTGGGTTGAACCACGTCCGTCCCGGAGGAATTCCTCCTCGACGCTGGAAGCTCGTAGGCGTGGACTCAAGGGCCGGCCGAACGTCCTTGCAAGGGAATGGATTTACCGGTACCCGACTGCATATTCGAGCTCGATCAGCCCTTTGTCGTACGGTTTCGCGCTGAGCAGGTTAAGCAGAATTGGATCGTGGCCGGCGGGAAACACTCCCCTGCCCTCCCCGATCGCGACGGGCATAACAACAAGGCGTACGCCGTCAACTTCGCCGGCGGTGAAGAACGCCTCGCTCAAGGTGAGGCTGCCCCAGAGAACTATGGTGCCCTCGATCTCGCTCTTAATCCGGCGGATCGCCTCCACGGCATCGCCGGACTCAATGGTTGCCTCCTGGTAGTCTCCCCACGGTGCCTTCTCGAGCTGCCGTGAGAACACAAAGCGGCGGAGCCCGTTCAAAGCCGGCGCAATGATTTCCCCCTCTGATGCAGGCGTGGACCAGTACTCCACAAACATCCGGTACGTGGATGCTCCGAGCACCATGGCGTCGACAGTGTCGAGCCAGGTGAGCTGGTTGTGGTCGAACTCCGCGGTGCCACCCTCGAGCAGTTCGTACGCGTTGAACTCGTTGTTGGCGTTGGCTGCGAACCCGTCTGCGGTCACGAACTGCTGGACAACCAGTTGTCCCATGATCGACTCCTCCCTTGCGTCGTTCGAGGGACTTTACGCCGGGCCTGGACAGCCTTCAACCCCTGCGCCTATGCCAATCGTTACCTGCCCTGGCCGAACGCCGCGGCGTCAAAGAAGCTGAGCGACGGCCGCCAGGTTCCCCTTGGCCTGATAGCAGCGCCGAGCTTTCACAAGTGCAGCCTCCCCGCTGGCGGGGTCGCCCCGGGCAAAGTAGACGTCAGCCACGATCCGGTGCACGTCACCGCGCAGGTTCGGCATCTCTGCCGGCGCCCATCGAAGAGCCTCGAGGGCGAGATCAATTGCGCTGTCCGGATCTCCCGACGCCGCGACTTTCGCGGATGCCGCTGCGGAGAGGGCCTGTGCCTCTACGGCCTCGGCCGGTGCTGTCGCGGTTGCCAGCGCGGCCAGCTCGGCGGTCTCGTCGGGGCGCCCCTTCTCGTGCAACAGCAGCGACAGACGGGCGGCGGCCACTGGCAGCTTTTCCCGCTCGCCGGTACGTCGGGCAGTGTCGAGCCAGGTCCGCACGGCGGCTTCGGCCTCGTCGAGGTCACCGGCGAGGAGCTCGGCCGCTCCCCGCGCCGCGGCCACGAACATGAGGAGCCGCGGCGCGTGCAGGGCCTCCCGCACCGCCCGCTGGGCTCGGTCCAGCAGCTCCCGGCCCTCGTCGAAGCGGCGGTCCATCGCGCACAGGACGCCCGAATGGATCAACAAGCCAGGGTGCTCCATCCCGGGGAGAGCGAAGGAGTCGATCTCGGCAAGGCACTGGCGCACCGGCACCGGGCCCAAGGTCAGAGCCTCTGCCAGCACCCAGCGGTTGGCCATCTTCTCCCGCATGCTGTCGGCCTGGTCGGCGAGTTCGATATTTGCCCGGAAAGCCCGCTCCGCCTCGATGAGACGCCCCTGCCTCAGCCGAATACAGGCCTTTAGAAAAACTGCGCGGCAGCGGCCACCGTCGTCGTTGCGTACGGAGAAAAACGCTTCCGCCTCGGCGGCTTCCCGCTCGATAGACGACAACGGCAAGGGTTCCGGACCGATGATGAACTGGATGCGGGCGTGCTCGAGGCTGGCCGCCCGTGCGGCCACGTCGTCCCCCGCGGCGGCGGCATCCTGGGCCAGCTCGAGCAGGAGTTGCTGTGCCTCGGCAAACCGGCCGAGCACGAGGTCGACTTCGGCAAGGCTCTGGGTGAGTGCAGCCCGCTCCGGGTCGCCGCTTGCCATCATGGCGCGCGCCCGGGACAGCAGGTTCTGGGCCGCGGTCTCGTCGACCCTGGCAACAGCGCGTCCCCCCGCGCAGGAAAGGTGCGCAACTGCCTGAGCTGCCAGCGACTCGTCGGCGGCGCCGATGGCCCGAAGGTTGAGCACCGCTTGCTCCAAGTGGTAGCCCACCACTTCGTCGAGCCCTGCTTGCCGCTGCGAGCCGTCCAGGAGCCACTCGGCATAGCGTCGGTGCAGCGCGGCGCGGTCCGGGTGCGTCATGGAGCGGTAGGCCGTGAGCCGGATCAGCACGTGCCCGAAGCGGACCACGCTGCCCTTGTCCCTTGTCAGCAGGCGCCGGCGCTCGAGGGCGGAGAGATGCCGCTCGATGTAGGTCCTTGCCTCGTCCGGCAACAGTGCTGCAAGCGCATCGCGGCCACAGTTGTCACCGACGACGGCGGCCACTCTGAGCAGGTCCCGCTCGCCGGGTCCGAGCCGGTCCAGTCGCGCCGCAAGAAGGGCACGGAGCGATGCCGGGAGCGCGTCGAGGTCCGCCTCCCCCTGTGCTGCCAGGAGCTGTTCTGCGAACAACGGGTTGCCGCGGGCGCGATCGATGATCGTGGTAACAGCGTCGTCGTCGATCCCGGGCGCCCGGGCGCGCAGCAACGTCGCCACATCAACCGAGGGTAGCGGCTCAAGGACGAGCGCGTCAGTCCACTCGGCGCGCTGGTCCAACAGCTCGGAACGGCCGAGACACAGCACGAGCAGCCTGCCGTTCCCGGACCCGACAATCTGGTCGACAAGGTCGAGCATCGTCGGCTCGGCCCAGTGCAGGTCGTCGAACACCAGTACGAGGGGGTGCGCGACCGAGAGTGCATCCAGCAACCGCACGGCCGCGCGCAACACGGCCGGCACGTTGACCGTGCCGTCAACCAGACCCAGCCCTGCTGCCACCACCGGGGCGTCCTCTGGCAGGAGCTCGTCCAGCGCCGGCCAGCCACGGTCGCCGGCGGCGTCGAGGAGGGCCTCCCGGAGCGGCAGGAACGTGATTCCCTCGCCGTATGACGCACAGCGGCCCCAGACTACTAAGGCTTCGCCATGCACGCTCTCGGCGAATTCTGTGGCGAGCCTGGTCTTGCCGATGCCGGCCTCGCCCACCACTAGGCATCGCCTCGGTCGCCCCGACCGGACGGCCGAGCGGAAGGCAGCCCGGATCCTGGCCACCTCCTCCGCGCGCCCCACCATCATGGAGTCAAAGCGGAGCCTGCCACGGGTGTCATCCATCATCCCGATGACCCGCCACGCCGCGCCCGCACCGGGTACGGGGACGACAACGGCCGCACCCCGCACCAGCTGGAGGGCCCGCGGGCCAACGAGGACGTCGCCGTCGCGCACGAGGCGCTGGAGCCGGAAGGCAGAGGTAACCGCTGGACCTGACACCATGTCCGCAAGCGACCCACCCGAGCCGGTAACGACGATGTCGCCGGTTTCGACGACGATGCGTGCGGCATGGCGAACAACCCGTTCGTCGGCCGTCCCGATCCGGTCGCAGACTTCGACGGCGGCACGGACCGCCCGCACGGCGTCGTCCTCGTGCGCGACCGGGAACCCGAAGAAGGCGACCATCAGACCACCGACGACAGACTCAACCCGCGCCCCATGAGTGCGCAACACGTCGGCAGCGACGGCGTTCGCACGTGCGCCGGCCGCCACCAGTGCCTCAGCGTCCATATCCTCGGAATCCTCCGAGGCCGGCACAATCTCGAGGCCGACCACTGTGACCATACGGCGTTCGTTGGGCAGCCAGCCTCCTGCCGAGGTGCGTGTCGGGGGCCGCCGCCCCAGCGAGGGGTCCTGGCGGAGCACCGCGGCCTCAATCTCCCGCAGGTCGGGACCAGGTTCGACGCCGAGCTCGTCCATGAGTAGATCCCGGGCACCGCGGTACGCCGCCAGCGCGTCGGCCTGTCGGCCCGCCCGGTAAAGGGCGAGCATCTGGAGGCCACGCAGCCGCTCCCGGAAGGGATTTTCGGCGACGAGCGTGTCGAGCTCAGCAATCACGCCGTAGTCCCGGCCCATCTCAAGATCGGCCTCTATCCGGGCCTCGAGCGCCACCAGCCTCAGCTCATCCAGAGTGGCGATAGTGCTCTGGGCGAACGGATGGTACGTGAAATCAGCGAGCGCCGGGCCGCGCCAGAGCGCCAGCGCATCCGCGAGGAGTTTCGATCGCCGCTCCGCCGGCTGGCCCGCGGCCTCATCGAGGAGTTGCTTGAAACGACCGGCGTCAACGTCCCTGGGCTCGATGGCGAGCCGGTAGCCACTTCCCTGAGTGACCAGCAGTGTCGGGCGTCCTGGGTCTTTGCGGTCGGGTTCGAGCAGCTTCCGCAGCTTCAAGACATGCAACTGCACAACGGTGCTTGCGGTTGCGGGTGGCTGCTCGCCCCACAGCTCGTCGACGAGGCGCTCGGACGGTACGGCGTCGCCTGCATGCAGGACAAGCATCGCGAGGAGCGCACGGGCACGGCCGGCCGGTACTTCGAGGCGCCGGTCTCCTTCGCGAACCTCCATCGGCCCGAGGATGCGGAATTCCACCAACAAGCCTCCCCGCCAGTTCCTTCCGCACACCAATCTAGCACCGCCGCACCCGGCGCTAACGAGGCCTTACCCAGGCTTTAGCGAGGCTTTAGCGGCCGGGCAGACCCTAGAAGAAAGCGATCCCCCAAAAGAAGAAAACGGAGAGAAGGAGAGACACCATGAACGCAACATTCGTTTACGTCGGCAACTATAGGATCAAGGAAGGAAAGGTTGAGGATGCGCGGAAGCACCTAACTCAGCAAACCGAGCTCTATGAGACAAATGAGCCGCGGCTCATCTCGTTTCACTTCTACATCGACGACGACACACGCCAGGTGACGTGCGTCCAGGTACACCCGGACGCGGATTCCATGGCGACCCACATGGAGCTGATCAGCAAGCACCTCACGGCCGGCCTGGACTGGATGGATGCGATCGAGCTCGAGCAGTACTACGGCGAAAAGTCGCAGCGCCTCGCAGAGCTCCTGGAGCCTTGGTCTGCCCCGCACATCCCGGAGCGGTACCTTCCGGAGCATCTGGCAGGCTTCAACCGCAGTACGGTCCGCCACCTTCCGAACCCGGTTCAAGCCGTTCATGGGACAGCCTGAAGGGACGGGCACCGTTAAGGTGTACGAGCCCCCGCGCACGGTGGTGCTCACGTCGCAGATGGGCAATATGAAGCCTGTCCTGACACTCACCGTGGAACCCGACGGCGGCGGTTCGCGAATCACCCGCCGTTTGGACATGGAGCCCAAGGGGATGCTCCGGATCGTGGCGCCGTTCACCGGTGGAATGATGCGCAAGCGTAACGCAGCCTTCCTCACCAACCTCAAGCGGGTCCTCGAAGCCAACAACCCCGAAAAACCATGATTCAAAACGGCCCAGGAGACATTGCCCTGCCTCTTGGGCCGCCAACACAGCCCTCCTTCCCTTGCGGCACGCCAAGCATCGGGCACAATGAGCATCATGGTGCGTTGGAGCGAGGAAAGAGTGATCGGCGCTGCCCCGGACCAATCTTCTCTGGCGGCTGCCCGCAGGCTGGCTCATCCGGGCCCTTGGTCCGATACCGGCAGCAACGATGTTTTGGTGTGGGGCAAATGTCAGGGCAGCGGAAAGACCCCTTACCAGGTGAGCGTGGACACTGCTACGCCTGCCTATCGTTGCTCGTGCCCGAGCCGGAAATTCCCGTGCAAGCACGCGCTGGCATTGCTTATCCTCTGGGCCAGGGGCGAGGCGGCTGACGCCGGCGAGGAGACCGCTGACTTCGCCCAGGAATGGGCAAAGCAGCGGGAGGACCGGGCCGCAGACCGGGAACGTCGCCAGTCCGGGCAGCAGCCGGACCCAGTAGCCCAGGCCAAGAGGCTGGCTGACCGATTGGCGCTGATGGATGCCGGGATCGCGGACTTTGCCCGTTGGTTGACCGATCTGGTGCGGACGGGGCTGGCTGGCGCACGCAACCAGCCGTACTCCTGGTGGGATGCTGTAGCTGCCCGCCTGGTCGACGCACAGCTCCCCGGTCTGGCCGATCAAGTACGCGCCATGGGATCTGAGGTGCACGCCCGCACGGATTGGGCCGATTATCTGCTGTTTCACGCAGGTCGCTGGTGGGCTCTCACCAAAGCCTGGGGCATGAGGGACCAGCTGACCCCTGACGAGTTTGCGGACCTCCGGGTGGCCGTGGGATGGGCCACGGCCACCGCCGAAGTTCAGGGTACCGGGGCGTTGCCTGGTCCATGGCTGGTTCTCGGCGCACACCGGAGCGATGACGGGCGCCTCCAGCAACAACGCACTTGGATTCGCGGACCCGGCGGGAAGGTCGCCGTCGTCCTCGATTTTGCTGCCCAGGGTCAAGCACTCGCGACGCCTCAACTGGCCGGGGCTGAGTTGGACGTCACCGTCGCTTTGTACCCTGGCTCGGCACCGCAGCGGGCCATGTTTACTACCCCTGTTGCACCCCGCGGGTTGGCCCGCAGCCTGGGTGAGGGCTGCAGCATTGCCCAGGCTCTGGAACAGGAATCGGTGGCCGTCGCTCTGTCGCCATGGCGCGGGCGTTATCCGGTGCTGTTAAGTGGGGTCCGGGTCTCCGCTGGTGACGCCGGCTGGCTGCGTGATGGATCTGGTGACGCCCTGCCAATTGTCGATGCGTCCCTGGACTCCTTGCTGGCACTTACCGGCGGTTATCCTGTCGACCTGTTCGGCGAACTGGAGGAGGGCCGCGTGCGGCCGCTGACCGTCGTCGTCGGCGAAGCTGTGATGACCCCATGAGCTGGCTGCCTGAGCTCCGGACATCTGCGCTTCTCGGCACGGGAAGGCACTCACCGCCGTCGCCGCCCGAAGATTTTGGTTTCCGCCCGCCGGATGGCCTGTCGCGGGAGGAGTCTTTGCTCGACCAGGCAGCTTTGGCCGACGTCATCACCCGTGCAGTTCGCCGCCCCAGCAGTATCGATAGAGCGATCGACACCGCGTACCGGCACAATGATGCAGCGCCGCCTGACGATGCCCCCGAAGTTTCCGGTGATGCCGCCCGGTTGCTGGAACTGCTGCTCACCCAGCCACCGGTCGGCCTGGAACTCCGGGCGCAACTGGTGACGGACTGGCTGCAGCTCGCCAAGGAGTCCCGACGGCGGGTACCGCACCGGCTGCTCCCGGCTCTGCTCACCCTCGCTGACACCAAGCCAGGTGTTGAAGAGCATTTGCAGCCTGCGATCGGAACCCGGGGCCGTTGGCTTCAGGACATCACCCGGCCCAAGGAGGCAGTCCCGTCTTCTGCGAATTCTCCTGGAAGCGCGACTGATTGGGCAGAGCTTGGGACTGCCGATGCCGCCGTAGAAATCGAACGGCTCCGGCGAACCGACCCCGGGGCCGCCCGCGACCTGCTGCGCACGCAATGGGACGCTCTCAGCGCGAGGGAACGCGCCACCCATCTGGGCACCTTCGCTACAAACATCCAGGCGGAAGACGAAGACCTGCTTGAAATGGCCCTGGACGACAAGGCGAAGAGTGTGCGGGAGGTGGCTGCGACCCTGCTGGACAGGCTCCCCGCCAGCGCCCGCGCCCGCAGGATGGAGGCCCGGTTGCGTCCGCTGCTGCGCGTGAAAGGCTTGCTGCGCAAGCAGTTCGAGATCGATCTTCCTCCTGAGCCGGATGCCGCGGCCCTGCGCGACGGGATTGCTCCGGAACCCCGCACCGGTGAACCGGACCGGCTCGGCCGGCTGGAAACGATCATCAGAGGTGCGCCCCTCGACGTGTGGACGACGGCGGCCGGCCGCAGTCCAGCGGCAACCATTGCACTGCTGGAGGGCGAAACCCGGGTCATCAACGCGATTCTCGACACAGCGGTGCTTCGGGCTGACCTCGACTGGGTCCGCGCGCTGTTCAGCGTCCGCAAGGACGTGCGGCTGCTGAACTGCCTGCCCGACCGCGAGCGCGAGCTCTCACTCGTGCGTTACATCCGCGACGGCGGCACGAACCCAATATCACTGGTCCCACTGCTGCGGGACGTGCCAAGGCCATGGGCCCGGCCGTTGGCTGACGAAGTACTCAAACTGGTCACCGCCAAGAACGGCGGCCAGCTGGCCGCGATGCTGGCCGGGTTCCTGCCCCTGGCGGTTCCGCTCGACCTGGCCGATCAGTGCCGCGGGCTGCTCGAGCGCTCAGACGAGGACGCCGCGCGGCGCCGGGTGCTGCGTGATGTCGTACAGTACCAATCATTCCGACAATCATTGACGGAGGCCTTCCGATGACCGATGCCTACTCCCCTACTGACGTTCTTCGCGCCCACGCCGAGGACGCCTATGCCGAGGAACTCAGGGAGTTGGCCGCTGCGGACGACCGGCCCCGGCCCCCCAGCTGGCGCCTCTCGCCATGGGCAGTGGCCACCTACATCCTCGGCGGCACTCTGCCCAACGGCGTCGTGATCAGTCCGAAATATCTGGGCTCGGCGCGCCTCGTGGAAATCGCCGTGGCATCACTTGCCACCGACCGGGCGCTGCTGCTGCTAGGGGTACCCGGCACTGCGAAGACGTGGCTGAGTGAGCATCTGGCCGCGGCCATTTCGGGTACGTCCACCCTCATAGTTCAGGGCACCGCGGGCACCCCGGAAGAGGCACTGCGGTACGGCTGGAACTATGCGCGGTTGCTGGCCGACGGGCCGTCCCGCGCAGCAATGGTCGCCGGGCCGGTGATGCGCGCTATGGAGACCGGAAGCCTGGTGCGGGTGGAGGAGCTCACCCGCATCCCCTCGGACGTGCAGGACTCCCTCATCACGATCCTCAGCGAGAAGATCCTGCCCATCCCTGAGCTGAATGCCGAAGTCCAGGCGCGCAAGGGATTCAACGTCATCGCCACGGCAAATAACCGGGACAAGGGAGTCAACGACCTCTCATCGGCACTGCGTCGGCGCTTCAATACCGTGGTGTTGCCGCTTCCTGACACCCTTGACCAGGAAGTGGAGATCGTCAGCACCCGGGTCCGCAGCCTCGGCACGGCCCTGGAGCTTCCGGCCGATCTGGCGGCACTCTCCGAGATCCGCCGGGTGGTCACCATCATGCGGGAACTGCGTTCCGGGGTAACACAGGACCAGCGGACAACGCTCAAATCGCCGTCAGCCACCTTGTCCACCGCGGAGGCTATCTCTGTGATGACGAACGGACTGTCGCTGGCCGCGCACTTCGGTGACGGAACCGTCAGGGCACCGGATGTCGCCGCAAGTTTGGTGGGCGCTGTGGTGAAGGATCCCGTGCAGGACAGGGTGATCTGGCAGGAGTATCTGGAGACAATCGTGCGCAACCGTCCGGACTGGAAAGACCTCTACCGTGCCTGCCGCGACCTTGAGACCCCGAATTGACCGCCGTCGAAGCGGCCGCCGTCGAACCGCTCCCATGACACGAACCGATCCGTGACAGACGTCCACGTCCTGGGGATCCGGCACCACGGTCCCGGTTCCGCGCACTCGGTCGCCGAAGCCCTGGCAACCCTCCGCCCGGATCTGGTGCTGGTTGAGGGTCCGCCGGAACTTGACCAGGTTCTGCCGCTGCTCTCGGATCCGGAGATGACGGCGCCCGTGGCAGGGCTGATCTACGTGGCTGACCAGCCGCGGCTGGCCTCGTTCTACCCGCTGGCGAGCTTCTCCCCGGAGTGGGTGGCCATCCGCTGGGCCCTGTCGACCGGAACAGAGGTGCGCGCAATTGACCTGCCCGCGGCGCACACCTTCGCGCTGCACCTGGCTGCTGTGCCCGCCGAACCGCAGTTATCAGAGAACGACGGCGGCACTTCCGTTGAAGACGCAGGTCCTGTTGTGGACGTGCAACAGCCATACCGTCCCGACGCCATTGCGATGCTGGCGGAGGCTGCAGGTTACGCCGACGCCGAGCGCTGGTGGGAGGACGCAATCGAGCACCGGAACACAGGTCCCGTGGACCGGTTTGCTGCCATCACCGACGCCATTGCGGAAATCCGGGCGGTTGACAACAGGCCCGGTGACCACCCGGATGTGAAGGAGAACAACCTGCGGGAGGCTGCCATGCGCCGGCTCCTGCGCGCTGCCATCCGTGAAGGGCACGGAACCATTGCTGTGGTGTGCGGTGCCTACCACGCCCCGGCGCTGCTCCCCGCCGGCTTTCCCCCGGTTTCCGCCGACAACAAGCTGCTGGCAGGCCTGCCCAAAGCAAAAGTTTCCGTCACGTGGGTGCCGTGGACCTCGGATCGACTCAGTCTGCGCAGCGGATACGGTGCGGGCGTCACCGCGCCCGGTTGGTATCAGCATCTGTTCGCCCACTGGACTGGGAAAGATTCCACCGGAGATGTGGCCACCACCTGGCTGGTCCGCGTTGCCCGTACTCTGCGCAGGGAAAACCTCGACGCTTCCACAGCGTCCGTCGTGGAAGCAACCCGGATGGCAAATGCCTTGGCTGCGGTACGTGGACGGCCTAGCCCCGGACTCACTGAATTGGACGATGCCGCGCAGGCCGTACTCTGTGACGGCTCACCGCTGCCGCTGGCCCTGGTGCACCGCGAAATCACCGTCGGACTTGAGCTGGGGAACGTGCCGGAGTCAGCGCCCACCGTTCCGCTGGCCGCTGATCTCGCTGCCACTCAGCGCACGCTGCGGTTGAAACCCGGTGCAATGGAAGAAGTCCTGACGATCGACCTGCGCAAGCCGAATCAGCTGGCTCGCTCGGTACTGCTGCACAGGCTGGCGCTGCTCGGAGTGGACTGGGGTATCCCCAGTGAGACCGGCCGGACCACAGGCACGTTCAAGGAGGCGTGGACACTGCGCTGGGAGCCCGAGTTGTCTATCGCCGTGGTGGAAGCCAGCCGCTATGGCACCACCGTTGCCTCAGCCGCCGCAACATATGTTTCCGAACGCGCCCAGGCTGCCACTGGCCTCACCGAACTCAGCGACCTGCTCGCAAGCTGTCTCCTCGCCGATCTTCCTGACGGGATCAGCGCCGTAGTGTCGGTCCTCGCAGAGCGCGCCGCTTTGCAGCAGGATGTCCCGCCGCTGCTGGAAACCATTGCACCTCTGGCCCGGACCTGCCGATACGGCAACGTACGCGAAGTGGACGTTACGGAAGTGCGGAAAATTCTTGACACGACTGTGGTGCGGGCCTGTGTTGGCCTGCCGGTAGCTTGCGCCGGCCTGGACGATGAAGCCGCTGCAGTAATGAGACGGGCCATTGACGCAGCACAGCATGGTTTGTCACTGTTGCCGGAGCTGCCGCTGGCCGACTGGCACCGGGCGCTGGCCGCCGTTTCAGGTTCGGATCGGATCCACGGAGCTGTCGCCGGGCGCGCCACGAGGCTGTTGCTGGACGCTGGCCTGGTGGACAGGGACCAGGTTGCGGCCAGGCTCAGCCGTCGGCTTTCAATCGCCACTCCCGCCCCGGAAGCCGCCGCATGGCTCGATGGCATGCTGTCCGGCGACGCCGTGCTGCTGATTCACGACCGGCGCGTGCTGCAGATCGTCGATGAATGGATCACCGGGGTACAGGACGAAGTCTTTGACGACGTGTTACCCCTGCTGCGCAGAACCTTTTCATTGTTCGGCCCGCCAGAACGGCGCGAGATCGGCGAGCAGCTAAGCCGGGTTGATGATCTCAGGCAGACTGCAAACACGATGGCGCTTGACCTGGCAGACGCGGGGCCGGCAATCCGCACGATGGCGAGGTACCTGGGATGGAAGACGAAATCGTGACTGACACGAACTCTGATGGCCGCGACAGGCTCAGCCGCTGGCGCCTGGTGCTCGGCGGACATGGAGCTGACGGCGTCACAACAGCCGAAGGCCAAAGCGTAGCCCTCTCGGCAGCCGACCAGCTCCGTGACCGTGCCCTGGATGAACTGTACGGGCCTCCGAAAAAGGGCCCGGGAAGCCTGGGCGCGTCCAGTCCCCGGGTGGCCCGCTGGCTCGGCGATATCCGGGGATATTTCCCTTCCTCCGTAGTTCAGGTGATGCAGGCGGACGCCATGGAGAGGCTCGGCCTGCGGCAGCTGCTCCTGGAACCGGAGATGCTGCGCACCGTGCAGCCGGACATCGGACTGGTGAGCACGCTCATCGGGCTCGGCCGGGTTATCCCCGAGCACTCCCGCGAGACCGCCAGGATGGTGGTCCGCCAAGTGACCAGCCAGCTCGAGGAGCGGCTGCGCTCCAAAACAGTTCAAGCCGTTTCCGGAGCATTGAACAGAGCGGCACGGACCAGACGCCCCCGCCATCGGGACATCGACTGGAACCGCACCATCGCGGCCAACCTCAAGCACTACCAGCCTGAACATCGCATCATCGTGCCCGAGCGGCTGGTCGGGTTTGCACGGCGCAGCACGGAAGTACAACGCGAGATAATCCTGTGCATCGACCAGTCCGGGTCCATGGCCGAGTCGGTGGTGTACTCCAGCGTGTTCGGGGCGGTGCTGAGCTCGCTTCGGTCAGTGCGCACCCGCTTGGTGGTCTTCGACACGGAAGTAGTTGACCTGTCAGAGGACCTCGAGGATCCGGTGGACGTGCTCTTCGGCGTGCAACTCGGCGGCGGAACGGACATAAACCGGGCGCTCGCCTACTGCCAGAACCAGATCACCCAGCCCACCGAGACGATCCTGGTGCTCATCAGTGATCTCTACGAGGGCGGCATAGCCGAGGAGATGCTGAGAAGGGCCGCCGCCATCGTGGGATCAGGAGCCACCATGATAGCCCTGCTGGCGTTGAGCGACAGCGGCCACCCGACCTTTGACGCAAACCATGCCGCCGCCTTAGCGGGCATCGGAGTCCCTTCCTTCGCCTGCACGCCAGATCTGTTTCCGGAGATGATGGCAGCGGCCATTGAACGCAGGGATGTGGGCGAATGGGCAGCTGCGCACGACATCGTGACAAATCACGAGACGCAGCAATGAGGATTATTACTTGTGGACGCCGGGTCACGGGCCGAGGATGATGAAGCAGTGACTGCTGATGACTCTGCAAGCGCTAGGATCCCCCGGCGGGCCACTACAGCCGATGCCGCCACCGTTGCCCAACTGCTACATGATTTCAATACCGAGTTCGACACCCCCACCCCCGGCCGGGACGCCTTGAAAAGGCGCCTGACGTACCTGCTGCCCGGGGACGATCTGGTCGCATTGCTCATCGGCGAGCCGGCAACCGGACTCGCTGTGCTCAGCTTCCGGCCCAACGTCTGGTCCGACGGCCCCGTTGCGATCCTGGACGAGCTCTACGTCCGTCCCGGCTTACGAGGCCGACGTTTGGGCAGTGCGCTCCTCACCGAAGCCTGCGACCTGGTCCGCCGTCGGGGCGGCGAACTGCTGGAAATCAACGTTGACGGCGACGATACCGAGGCACGCCGGTTCTACGAAGCCCGGGGGTTCAGAAACACCGAACCGAATCGGACTGACCCGCTGCTTTACTACTTTCGAGAGCTATGAGCCGCTGTCTGGGTGCGACCTTTGAGCGTTGGAGTTTCGGCCCGACCCGCCTGCTGCGAGCTGCATGAGTGTGGAGTCGAAGTCGAGGTCCTGGGTGGTCTGCGCAGCCCTCGTGGCCCGGCTGGCGAACTCGTGCTGGTAGCCATTCCAGGCAGCGTCCGCGATAGCGCGGCCGACGCCCGTACCGATGACCTGGGCGAGTTCCTGAGCGGCGCGTCCGATCCGTTCGCCAAATGCCGGCGAGCCCCAATCCTCGGGCGCTGCGAACACTGATGTGGGCAGGGTCAAGGCGCGGAAATAGGCAAAGAGTGAGCGCAAATGGTCGTCGACGACGAGCGCGTGACGTGCCGTTCCTGCCGTGGCGGCGATCATCACGGGCTTACCGATGAGGAGGTCGTTGTCGATCAAATCCACAAAGGATTTCAGGAGACCGCTGATACTGGCCTTATAGACGGGAGTCGACACGATGACTGCGTCGGCCTCCGAGAGTGTTTTCATGGCCTCTTCGATGGTGCTGCCGGGGAAACCTGCGGTGGTGGCGCGGGCAATATCAATGGCGAGGGGAGCCAGCTCAATGACGCGAACCCGCGCGGAGCCGCCCCGTTCAGCCAGCAGGGCGGTGGTTTTCCCGGCCAGGCGGTCTGCCAGCATACGGGTCGACGACGGTTCACTGACCCCCGCCGTGACGACGACGAGAGAAACTGCAGCCCGGGTTGGGCCTGGATCAGCGCTCATGGTTGTGGGGTCCGTTCTTTGGGGCTGTTGAGGGGTGTGGTGTTGCTGCGAGTTCCCGGCACAGATCCCGCAGCAAGGCGAGCTTGCCGGCGTCGAGCGTTCGGGTCATCGCGTCGGCGACCTGCATGGCGTGCCGGGCTCCAACCCTGCGCTGGAGAGCGGCACCGGCAGGCGTGAGCCGCATCCGGGATACGCGCTTATCGTCAGGATCGTTGAACCGCTGGACCAGCCCGCTCTTCTCAAGGCGGACGAACAGCCTCGACAATCCGGGCTGGGTGAGGAGCACGTCCTCACCCAGTTCGGTGATGCGTTTGCCTTCCGGTGCGGTCGAGAGGGCATACAGGACGCCGTAGTCGCGAGGCGGAAGATCGGCCCAGATATCGCTTTGTTCGAGCTCTCTCACGATCGCTGTCTGCGCCCGGAAGAGCGCTTCCCAGGCCTCGTTGGCCAGGCGGGCGTCGCGTGTCATCGTCAGACCACCGTCGGGAAGCGGGCGATCAGATCCGGATCGCTGTCCTGGTAAGGCGAACTGCCGGTCAGGTTGTCACCGCGGTTGGCGCGGGGTTTTGGCTGACGGGGAGCACCGGCGCCGTACTTGGCCTGCACCAGGCTGGCATGAGTGGGGGCATCGGGAACGCCCGGTGCGCGCCGCGCGTCCATTTCCTTACGCAGGACCGGGACCACTTCAGTTCCGAGCATCTCGATCTGTTCAAGTACCTGCTCGATCGGGAGGCCGAACGCGTCAACCACCCACAATTGGCGTTGGTAGTCGCCGAAACCCTCCTGGAAGGACAGGGTCTTATCAATCACCTGCTGAGGGCTCCCGACGCTCATCGGGGTGCTTTCCATATAGTCCTCGAGGCCGTAACTGTGGCCGTAGATCGGGGAGCCTTCGAAGTACGGACGGAAGGTGTTGACGGCGTCCTGGGAATTCCTGGCGATGAACGAATGGCCGCCCAGCCCCACAATCGCCTGCGCCGCAGTGCCGTGCCCGTAGTGCTCAAAGCGTTGCCGATACAGGTCCACTAGCGGCTTGAAGTGGAAGTTTGGAGCGAGCAGGTTGTTCGCAAAGAAGCCGTTGCCGTAGTAGGCGGCCTGCTCGGCGATCTCAGGGGTCCGGATGGAACCGTGCCAGACGAACGGCGGAACGTCGTCGAGCGGGCGCGGAGTCGAGGTGAAGCCCTGGAGGGCAGTGCGGAACTCACCCTCCCAGTCGACCACGTCCTCACGCCACAACCGGTGCAGGAGGTTGTAATTCTCGAGCGCGAGCGGAAGCCCCTTGCGGATGTCCTTGCCGAACCACGGGTACACGGGAACTGTGTTGCCGCGGCCGACCATCAGGTCCAGCCGTCCCTTGGCGATGTGCTGGAGCATGGCGTAATCCTCGGCCAGCTTGACGGGATCGTTCGTCGTCATCAACGTGACTGATGTGCTGAGGATGATCCGCTTCGTCAACGCAGCAACCGCCGCGAGGAGGGTCGTGGGGGACGACGATACAAACGGAGGGTTGTGGTGCTCCCCTATCGCAAAGACGTCAAGTCCAACCTCATCTGCCTTCTGCCCTATCCGCAGAAGCGCCTGGATGCGCTCTGCCTCGCTGGGGGTCTCCCCTGTAACAGGGTTCTTTGTAACGTCGCTTACCGAAAATATACCGAACTGCATGATGTCCGCCTTTCATTGTCCTGAGGTACAACAACATGCGCAGTCATGTATTCCCGGTGGACTTTCTTCGTTCGCAGGACAAGGGCCCCGGGGTTTGCGACACTACGTGTATGGGAAAACAGAACGGTCCCGACAGTCGGGTATTCCCCGCGAAACGGGCTATGAGTACGTGACAACGGAACTAGACGTCCTGCGATGAGTGACGACAGACCCGTCCTGGTGGTGGGCGGCACCGGTATGCTGGGAGGTCAGGTTGTGACCGAGCTGCTGGCGCGAGGAAAGCAGGTCCGAGCCCTCGTGCGTGTCGGCTCGGATGCGGCCCGCCTGAAAGCCGCCGGGGCCACCATTGCCCGTGGGGACATGATGATCCCGGGCTCGCTGCGGCGGGCGATGGACGGCGTCGACTGCGTTATCACCACGGCGGCGGGCTATACGCGGCATCGGAAGGGTGACACACCCGAAACCGACATCGTCGGCAACGCCAACCTCGTCGAGGCCGCAAGTGTCGCCAAGGTCCGCAGATTCGTCCTGACGAGCATCCTTACCTGCGACCAGACTCCCGGCGTCCCGCACTTCTGGCACAAGAAGCTGGCCGAGGACCGGCTTGAGGCCTTGGGCATACCGTTCGTGGCGCTTCGGCCCGGCGCGTTCTTCGACCAGGTCACCCGTTTTGGTGGCGACCCGGTCACCAATGGACGCTTCCGGTGGCTCGGCGACCCGCGAATTCCGGTCACGTTCGTGCTGACGCCTGACGTTGCCGGCTGTCTTGCAGCGGCAGTGGATGCTCCCGGCGTGGAAGGCCAGCGGATCGATATCGGCTGGGACCGGCCGGTAAGCATGCAGCAGGTGGCCGAGATCTCCGGACGGCTCCTCGGCAAGAGGATGAAGGTGCAGGCGATCCCCGCCAGATACGTCCGCACAATGAGCACCGTCCTTGGGCCTGTGAACCCCATGTTGAAGGACCTCGGTTCGATGATCGACTGGTTCCAGACCGGCCGGTACGTCGCCGACACTACCCGACAACGGGAGGTCTTCGGCGCCCTTCCCACTCCTGAGGATTCAATAGCGCGGCTGATCACCAGCCTCGGCCATGCAATCGAACGCCAAGCGCTGTAACTCAGTGCAACTTCCCCTGACTCCGAAACACCGCCCATGGGAGGATGGGCGCATGGAACTGCATATCACCGGTGATTCAGCCGCCGACCAGCTACTCAGCAATGACGCCTTCGCACTCCTGGTCGGCATGCTGCTCGACCAACAGGTGACCATGGAATCCGCATTTGCCGGACCCGAAAAGATCCGGACACGCATAGGATCAATGGCCCCGGCCGCAATCGCCGAATACGACCCCGCGGGCTTCGTTGAGGTTTTCAAAGAGCGTCCTGCGATCCACCGCTTCCCCGGCTCCATGGCCGGCCGGGTCCAGGCGCTCGCCGAGACTATTCAGCGTGACTGGGATGGGGATGCGGCTGCCATCTGGACCCGGGACGAACCCGATGGACAGGAAGTGCTCCGCCGGTTGAAGGAATTGCCGGGGTTCGGAGAGCAAAAGGCGAAGATCTTCCTGGCGCTGCTCGGCAAACAGCGGGGGCTTCAGGCAGCAGGCTGGCGTGAGGCTGCTGGTACTTATGGCCAGGAGAACGCATTTCTTTCTGTCGCCGACATCGTTGACCAGGAATCGCTGAGAAAAGTGCGCGCCAGCAAACAGGCTGCAAAGGCCGCAGCCAAAGCCGCGAAGACGTGATATGAAAGCTCACGCACTGTAACCATACGGCGTAGAACGCGCCTCTCTTTGGGCGCATGCACCCCTGTCGGGGCAGAATCAACGCGTGACTCTAACGACTTTCGCCCTCGTCCGCCATGGTCAAACAGATTGGAACGCGCAGCGCCGGCCGCAGGGAGCCACCGATATCCCACTGAACGACGTCGGCCGTGGCCAGGCATGTGACGCCGTCGCTGTCCTGTCCGGCTACGAATGGGACGTGATCGTATCCTCACCGCTGAGCCGTGCCGCTGAAACAGCCGACCTGATTGCCGCGGGGCTGGGGCTCCACGTGACCCGGCGGGTGCCTGGTCTCGCCGAACGGAGCTTCGGACCCGCCGAAGGCCTGTGCGCCGGCCCCGAATTGGACGCATTGCGCATCCCCGGTGGCTACCTCGGGGCCGAAACGGAGGATGATGTTGCCCGCCGCGGGCTGGGCGCCCTGGAAGCACTGGCCGAGGAATTTCCAGGCGGCCGTGTCCTTGTCATCGCCCACGGCACGCTCCTCCGTGTAAGCCTCAGCCGCGCCATTGGCCGCACACTCCACAGCATCGACAACGCCACTCTGAACCTCGCCCACCACCACGCTGTTGATGGCTGGCAGCTCGAATATTTCAACGGCGAACAGGTAACTGTAGGCGTCCCAGGCTGACGGAAAGGTTCGCCAAGGCTTAGCGGAACTCTTGTCGGCGGTGCCATCCGCACGTAACCTTTGAGCGAAACGGGTCGGCAGGAGGTCCAATCATGACATCAACAGAGTCAAACAAAGAGACCGTGGCACGTCTTTTCGACGCCTTTCGAGCCGGTGACACGGAAGCTTTCGGAGAGCTGATTGTGGACAACTACAAGCAACACAATCCGATGCTCGGCGATGGTTTGCAGGCTGTAAAAAGTTTTTTCGCTCAGTTCGGTCCCGTCGACGTCGAAGTTCACCGTGTCATCGCCGAAGGTGATCTCATCGCAGTCCATTCGCACTACAAAACGTTCAATTCTGCCGGCGTTGACATATTCCGCTTCAGCGACGACGGCAAAATCATCGAGCACTGGGATGTTCTCCAGGAAGTCCCTGCCACGACGGCCAGCGGGAACGACATGTTCTCGCAACTCACCTGAACTCAAGGCATAATCGGCATGGCACCCATCCAACGAATCCGGCCGGAGGGACTCGTTTCAAGCCCGGCCTTCAGTCACGTGGCCATCGTGCCCCCTGACGCGACCACCATCTACGTCGGCGGACAGAACGCTGTCGACGCCGACGGCTCGCTCGTCGGTGCAGGCGACGTGGCCATGCAGTCTGCCCGCGCCCTCGAAAACGTCAGAAAGGCCCTCGCAGCGGTTGCGGCCGTGCTCCCGTGAAAATGCTCTCCTGAACGTGCGGCTATTCCACACGCGGAGTTCAGGATGAGCTCGTCGGCAAGAGAACACGGACCTGCTCGCTGATCTCAGTGAGGATTTCGTCGACAGAGCTGGAAATGTTGATGGTGGCCGCCATGCTGACAAACATGATGGCCGAGACGATGTGCGCGAGCTTTGCAGCATCGCCGGGCCCGACGCGCGGGTCACGCCCCAACACACCGGCAATGGCTTCCTCGGTCTGAACGGTCAGAGTGAGGGCATCGCGGTGGTGTGGTTCCTGGGGGTCGCCAAACACCAGCTCCCGGAGATACGTCCGGCCATTGTCGATCTGTTTCCGGTTGCACTCCACCACCGGGCGGACGATCGCCATGACCGCCTCAAGTACGCCGGGGATCCCCTCGGCGGCCGCTCTGCCCGTGACCAGCGCATCGGCGTAGGTGGAGTTTTGTACCAACAGGAGTAGTTCCGCCTTGGTCTTGGCATAGAGGAACAGGGTGCCAGTGCCGATGTCAGCTTTGTCTGCAATCTGCTGGGTAGTGACCTCATCCACACCGTACTCGGAGAAGAGCTCGAGGGCGGCTGCCGTGATGCGGTCGAGCTTGTGCTGCTTGTTGCGCTCACGCCGCCCAACCTGCTGAGGGGTGACTGACATTACGTTTCCTCCGGAAAAGTATTCTGATTTTGCTGGTTACGGAGCTTAGTCAGAACTGTTTAGCTCGAATCTGCCTTCGTTCATTCTTTCACGCAGCCATCCTGGTACCGAGGAAGACCGCCGGCGTCTACGCCTCGTAGTGCGGGAGTATGCGCCCGTCCTTCACGAAGGTCAGCGCGTCGGAGAGGTCGTAGGCGTGCACGGCGGAGGCGAATGCCGACAGCGGCCCTGACAGCTTCTTCACGTCATCGCTGTCGAAGAACGCCGCCCGAGCAGATGCGTCGGCGAAGCCGAGGGTCAGCGAGGCGTGGAGCCGCTGGTCGGTGGGATTGTCGTGCGCGACATCCGGCGAGTCCCAGAGCTTCTGGTTCCAGGGCATGAACACCTGAGTTCGCAGCTCGCTCAGCATGCTCGTTTTCGCGAGCACTGGCACGAGCTCGTCGGCGATGTACTTCCGGAACTGTCGGGTGCCGACTCCGTCTCGTCTCCTGAGATAGACCAGGGCTCGAGCCCCGGTCTGCTCGTTGGGCCGGGCGACGTGGTACCAGCGGGTCGAGTTCGGCGGCCCGGCATAGAGGATGGTGCGCCGGAACACGTTGATCTCGTCCTTGTAGGCGAGGCGGGTCTGCTTCCTGCCGAACAGCGGCGACAGAGCGGACTGGAACGTGACTTCGGCGACGCCGTCGATCCTGCGGTCCGCGGGAATCGTGGTCTCGACGCCGGGGGTTGCGGGCCAGAGCCCGGGGTTGGAGGCGGCGAGATGGTTCTGCCGGTACTCATCGAACCCCGGGCTATCCGAGAGGAGCTTCGCGTGCGGGCCCTTCCAGTGGTTCATGCCGGCCTGCCGGGGCTGGTCGGTGCGCATCCAGAGCAGGATCGATGATGCGAACGGCTTCTTCGTGTACGGAGTTGTGGTGGTCATGGCTTTTCCTTCGGGTGACTTCGGATGCCGGCTCAGCGGGCGAGGAACTCAACCGCGACGGGCGCGAACCGGTCGTGGAACTGGAAGATGCCGCCGTGGCCGGAGTCGGGGTAGATGATCAGCTCGGATCCGCTGATGCGGCGGTGCAGGTCGTTGGAGAGTACCGAGGGCACCATCCGGTCGTTGTCGCCGTTGGCGATCAGGGTGGGCTGGGTGAGCTTCGACAGGTCGGCGGGCGCCGAGCGGCCCCACTTCTTGATCGCCTTCAGCTGCGTCTGGAGCACCTTCACCGTGGCCGGGGCGTCACGGTCGACGGTGCGCTCCTGGAGCCGCTTCACAAACGCCTTGCCGGCCGGCTTGCCGGTGGCGTCGCGGTTGAAGAACAGGAATTCCTTCGGGTCGGACCGGGTCAGCGTCGCGCGCAGGATGTCCAAGTACGTGATTCCGGCGACCTTGTCGATGTCCTTGCCGCCGGCTGGCCCCGTGCCGGTGAGCACGAGCTTGCGCACGAGCTCGGGGTGCTTGACCACGAGGGCCTGGGCGACCATGCCGCCGAGGGAGAACGAGAAGATGTCGATCTTGTCGAAGCCGAGTGCTCGGATGAAGGTGTAGGCGTCGTCGGCCATCGCCTCGACGCTGTCGGGCACCTGGCCGGTGGACGCGCCGATGCCGCGGTTGTCGAAGGTGATGACGTGGCGGTTCTTCGCGATCGGGTCGACGATGCGTGGGTCCCAGTTGTCGAGGGTCGCGGCGAGGTGCACGAAGAAGACGACGGGGATGCCGCCCTTCGGGCCGAGCTCGCGGTAGGCGAAGGTGACGCCGCCGGCGGTGATGGTGCGGGCCGGTGTTTTGGCGTAAGAGGTGATGACGGGTGCATTCAAGGCATTCATGATGGTGCTCCTATGAGAAGAGTTGTTGATTGTGCTGGGCGAGGGGCATGCCTCGCTTGGTTCCAGGCAGGGCTAGCTGTTGCTGATGACTGCTTTGCCGCGAATCCCGCCCTTTTCAAGGCCCTGAAGGGCCTGGGCAGTCTGGTCGAAGGGGAAAACCCGTCCGACGATAGGGCGCAGTGCACCGCTGTCGATGAGGGCGGTGATCTGGCGCAACTGGTCACCGCTGGCGCGCATGAACAGGAACTCGTAGCTGACGCCCAGCTTCCTGGCCTGACGGCGGATGCCAGCGCTGAGGCCTGTGATGGCGAGGCGCAGCAGCGGATTCAGGCCTGCTTCACGGGCAAATGCCGGGTCCGGAGGTCCGGTAATCCCGATTGCCTTACCGCCGGGCCGCAGCACCCGCAGCGATTTTTGAAGGGTCTCGCCGCCGAGGCTGTCCAGCACAAGGTCGTAGCCGCTCAGAAGCTGTTCGAAGTCCTGGCCACGGTAGTCGATGGCGATGTCTGCGCCGAGTCCGCGCACGAAGTCCAGGTTCCCGGCACTTGCGGTGGTGGCGACGGTTGCACCCAGATGCTTCGCGAGCTGGATCGCGATCGAACCGACTCCCCCGGCGCCGGCGTGGATGAGGACCTTCTGTCCCGGCTGGACATTGGCGCGCTCAACGAGGGCCTGCCATGCGGTTAATGCCACCAAGGGCAAGGATCCGGCCTCCTCCATACTGATCGATTCCGGCTTGAGAGCCAGATCAGCCTCGTCGACGGCGATCCGCTCGGCGAATGTGCCGATACGGTCCTGATCCGGCCGGGCGTAAACCTCGTCCCCCGGCTTGAATGCGAGTACGGCGGCGCCTACCCGGATTACGGTTCCGGCCACGTCATTGCCAGGAATCAAAGGCAGCCTGTAGGGCAGGATCTGCTTGAACTGGCCCGCACGGATCTTCTCATCGAGCACGTTCAGGCCTGCAGCCTGCACCCGCACGAGAACATCACGCTCCCCCACCGTTGGCTCGGGAACATCCGATTCCTCGAGTGGACCCTTGTACTCCTTGATGACGAACGCTCTCATGCTGCCTGCTCCTGGTTGGTGGAAGTTGAGTGAATGGGCATGCGGCCCAATCAAATAGACGAGCTCACTCAATTATGAGTTCACTCATTTATTTTGTCAAGGGGGGCAGCCGGCATCGGCCTCAAAGAGAGGAAGCCTCTACCAATCGGCAGAGGCTTCCTCTATTGATTTCAGGAATAAAAGGTCACTCAATGCTCCCCCGGTCCACGAGGCGGCCGGGGAGTTTGTGGATTCCCGCAACAGGTCCGCCGGGGGTGATGAGTGCTTGGACGGCCGCACGCCCGAGCGCATCCAGGTTCAAATCGATGCTGGAGAACGGCCGTCGCACATCCGCGCACAGCACTGACCAGTTATCGAACCCGACCACTGCAACGTCTCCGGGCACGCTAAGCCCTCGCGCTTCCAACGCGTCCATTGCTCCACGGGCAATTTGATCGTTACCGCAAACGAGCGCATCAAATTCCCGTGCTTGGTCGAGGAGCCGATGCACCGAGGACCAGCCCCAGGTTTCGTGCCAATCCCCCATCGCAGGTGCGCCCCCAGCGAGTTCCAGTCCCGCTGCGGTTGCAGCCAGACGTGTTCCTTCGGCACGGTCAATTGCGGCCAACGACTGCGCTGGACCTCCCAGATGCACAATCCTTCTTCGGCCGGCACTGATAAGTCTTTCAGTGGCCAGCTTCGCGGATGCAGCGTTGTCGCAGACGAAGGACGTGTCGGCAGGATCCAATGACGGAGCGTAGACGTAAACGACGGGCACGGCTGTCTGAAGGCGCAGCGGCAGCCTGGGCTCAGGAGCATCGCCGACGAGGAGCAGACCATCGACACGGCGGCTCAATAGCGCTTTGGCGTGTTGTAGTTCCAGCTCCTGATTTCCCCGCGAATTGGATAGCAGTACCGTGGACCTGTCGGCGGCCATGGCGCCTTCAGCTCCAATCATGATCGGGAGTGAAAACCGGCCTTCAAGATCGCTCGTGATGATTCCAACAGACTGGGTTCGGCCACCGAGCAGGCCGCGGGCCAGGAGGTTCGGTGAAAACGAAAGCTCCTCGGAAGCCTTGAGAACGCGCGCCTTTGTTGTCTCGGCGACGTCGTAGCGATTGCTTAGCGCTTTTGAAGCGGTCGCTATTGAAACTCCGGCGGCGGCTGCCACATCTGCCAGCGTTGGGCTTTTGTGGGGTGCCGTGCCGAATGGTTGAACTCCCATGAACGCTTCCCTTTCCCTTGACAGTTGAAGATCCACGCTACTACATTTGGGCTTCGAAAAGCCTTTCGAAAAGCTTTTCGAAAGGCTTTTTCATACTTCTAAGGATCAGACCATGGCATCCCCAGCCTTTGCCCGGACCGGGCGCCTCCTGTCTCCGCTGCCCCTTGCGGCTGTCGTTATTGATGACCGCTTCTGGTCGCCGAAACGTGAAGTCGTGCGCAGCCGGACCTTGCCCCAGCAGGAAGAGCAGATGCGCAAAGGTGGTCAGTTTGAGGCACTGAAGCTGGCCTGGAAGACCGGGGAGCCTGAGCCACACATCTTCTGGGAAAGCGATGTAGCCAAATGGATCGAAGCCGCAAGCTACTGCCTGGCCACTTCCGCGGATCCGGAACTTGAAGCTGCCGTGGACGAGGCGATCGAGCTTCTGGAGGGCGCCCAGCAGGAGGACGGCTATCTAAACGTCTACTTCACTGTGGTTCGCCCGGGTGATCGGTTCACCGACCTGAGGGACGGCCACGAACTGTACTGTGCCGGGCATCTGATTGAAGCCGGCGTTGCCCACTACCAGGCCACGGGCAAAACCAGTCTCCTGGGGGTAGTTCGACGCTATGTGGACCTCATTGCCGCCACGTTCGGCCCCGGAGGGCAGTGTGAAGGCGGCTACGACGGGCACCAGGAAATCGAGCTTGCCCTGGTCAAGCTCTACCGTGCCACCGGGGAGCGCCGGTATCTCGAACTGAGCCATCAGCTGATCACGAACCGCGGGCAGCAGCCGTTCTACTTCGACCTTGAAAAGGAGCGCCGTGGCAACGAGGGCTACTTCGCCGGAATGTTCCCGCAGCGGCCCGGGCAAGTCCAGCGTTTCCGTGAATACAACCAGAGCCATCAACCTGTCGCTCTTCAGGAGGAGGCAGTCGGGCATTCGGTGCGGGCTGTCTACATGTATTCCGCTCTGACTGACCTTGCAGCCGAATACGGCGATACTGAACTCGCCAAAGCCTGCGACGTGCTCTGGGAGAGCCTGACCAGCAAAAAGCTCTACATCACTGGCGGCATCGGCTCTGATCACTCCATCGAGGGATTCGGCCTCGACTACGACCTCCCGAACGAAGATGCTTACGCTGAGACGTGCGCCGCCATCGGTCTGGTTCAGTGGGCCCAGCGGATGGCCAACACGCGTCACGACGGACGCTGCGTAGATGTCCTGGAACGTGCCCTCTACAACGGAGTCTTGAGTGGCGCCTCTGCGGAGGGAACGCACTACTTTTATGGGAATCCCCTTGCCAGCAAGGGCGGTGTGCACCGTCAGGAATGGTTCGGGGTGGCCTGCTGCCCGCCAAACCTGGCCCGGCTCCTGAGCGAGCTCGGACGGTACGCCTACTCCCAAGGGAGCAACGAAGCTTTGATCAATCTGTTCATCGCCGGCACCGCACAATTCGCCTTGGACGATGGCGACATCACCCTCAGGCAGATAACCGAGTACCCACGACACGGCAAAACGGAGGTCATCGTGGGCACACCAGGAGCAGTGGCCTTCACCCTTTCCGTGCGCATCCCGTCTTGGAGCAGGCCAGTGGCCACGCTCAACGGCCTGCCCTTGGACACAACGGATGTTCGAGACGGTTATTTATCCCTGACCCGAACCTGGGATGACGGCGACACCTTGATCCTGGACCTGAATCTTGCGCCCCGGCGGACCTGGGCAAACGCCAAGGTGGCCTCGGCGATCGGCAAAGTGTCTCTGGCCTGGGGACCGCTTGTCTACTGCCTTGAAGGAGTGGACCACACCGTGCCGGTAAGCACTATCTCCCTGCCCCGGTCCAGCGATTTGACGGCGGTTGCCGACGACCGAACCGGAGCCGTCACTCTGCATGCCGCCGCAACTGCCCTCAGTTCATCCGATGACGGGGACCTCTATCCGACGTCGCCAATTGACCCTGCACCGCTGGCGCTGACGGCTGTACCTTACTTTTCCTGGGCGAACCGTGGCCAGTCAGACATGACCGTGTGGATCCATGAAACCTCCTGATGTGGTGACAAATCACGTCGTGAAGGGGCCGGGAAGGTGGCGAGGAACATGTGTACGGCAAGGAGGAAGTGGAAAACCGTCATCATCTACCCAAAGGGATAGCTGAAGCTGCGCACAGCCGCTGATGATCCCAGGTTCAGCGCAGGCCATGGCTGTGGGCCAGCGCGATGGCCTCGGTGCGTGAGCCGACGTCGAGCTTTTTGAAAAGGTTCCTTACGTGGAACTTCACCGTGTTCTCGCTGATGTTCAGAGCGGAGGCGATGGTGCGGTTGCGTTCTCCTGCGGCCAGATGCTGAAGGACCTCCAGCTCGCGGGCAGCGAGATTCCAAGCGGCCACATCACCTGCCGGCTTTGCCGGTGGATCCAGCGGCAGGGTGACGCTGACGTCGGCGCCCCAGCCGGCCATGACATCGATCTGCATGCGGCCGGACAGCGCCTGGACCCTCCGGTCGAGCCGGCCAATTCCGGGGTCCTCCGCCGAGAGGGCACCCAGTCCGTCGTCGCGCACATTTATTAGGAGGTTTTCTCCATCGCAGTCCCACTGCGCCCGCACCCTCCGGACCTCAGGCTGTTCCATCATTGCCAGCAGCAATCCCCTGACAATCGCCCTCGCCGCATGGGCAACCTCGCCGGGCAGGGCCCTCCCGCCCAGAGGCGGTTCGATGAACTGGACGCTGATGCCGCTGAACCGGGTCAGTGGCCTAAGATCCTCCCGCAGCCGCTCAAAAGCTGTTGCGACCGGCTCCTCCACGAGATCGGCCGTCCGGTCGCTCAGCGTGCGGAGCCCTACCAGCGCCTTGGCGGTCAGCGACGTGACCGTTGAGCGAGCCCCGGCATCGTCCAGTGAAGTTGACCGAAGGGCCGCCAGGAGTGTTTCCAGGGTGGTGGAGTGCTGGTCCACCAGTTCCCCCGTTACGCGTGTGCGCTCGGTGGATGCCGCTCGGGATTCCAGCAAGTACGACGGCGGAGCGTCCCTGACCTTCTCCTGAATCCTTTGCGCGGCCAGCTGCCAGAAGTACTGAATCAGCTCCAACGACGGGTCGGCCGCAACCCCTTCCATGGAACGGCAGGGATCGGTGATGACGAGCAGGGCGTTGCTGGGTACGTGCTTGATGGCGAGAACCGGCCGGTTTTGAGCCGCAATCTCAGCTTCACCCTGCCAAGGATGATCGTCTGCCAGGGACGCACGCAAACTTTGAAGTTCAGGAATCGAGACCCGGGAAATGATCCCTTCCTCACCCGCCTTCTTCTGCGGACGTCCCGTGCAGTCCTCAGTGAAAATGACCAGGGAGCTGCCGCCTGAGTGTGGCATTAAAGCGTCGAACAACCGCTCTGCGATGGTAGTCAGGGGAGCTTGCGCCACAGCCATTATCGGGCGCAGAACGGACCACATACCGTCGACGGGGAATGGTGGCGGCGCTGATACGAGTGACTGCCCGGGTGTGCTCATTCCGACAGGCTATCCGGAAAAGGACAGCTATCCGAAAGTGTAGCCAGAACCGTCACAAATCAGCGTTATGCCTATCCCCTGTCTTGGACAGGATGAAGGGAGACGAAAAGAAGCTCATCAGCGAAAGGTCGCCGATGACGAAACAAGGAAACCCAAAAACGTGATTCCAACTACAGCTGGTGCAACCACAGTTGATGAAACCGTCAGCATCATTGCCTTCAACCTGTCCCTCGTCCGGAATGAAATTGCCGACACAGCCGCACAAATAGACGACAGGCAACTCGCCGGGCTCACGCTGCACATAGGTCAGGCAGACCGCGTATTTGTCGCAGGGGCCGGCAGGAGCGGACTCGTCCTGCGAATGACGGCCATGAGGCTGATGCATCTGGGCCTCATCGTCCATGTTGCCGGGGATACCACCACCCCTGCCATCAGCTCAGGCGACTTGCTCCTGGTTGCGTCCGGATCCGGAACCACGTCCGGGGTAGTCAAGGCGGCAGAAACAGCGGCCACTGCCGGGGCCCGGGTTGCGGCCTTCACCACTGACCAGGGATCGCCGCTGGCCCTGCTCAGTGACGATCTGGTCATCATTCCGGCTCAGCAAAAGACCGATCACGGATCAGGCGTATCCCGTCAATATTCCGGGAGCCTGTTCGAGCAAGTGCTGTTCCTCGCCACCGAAGCCGTCTTCCAGACGCTCTGGGGGAAGGCTGACGTGCCGGCGGAACAACTCTGGCTCCGGCACGCCAATCTCGAATAGCCACCCGTCGTTCCGCTCACGTCTTCTCCACAGTCTTTCCAGGATCACCGTAATTCCAAACAGAAAGAAAACATCATCATGAAACTTCAGGTTGCCGTGGACCTTCTCACCGTCGAAGACGCCCTCGAGCTGGCCGGCAAAGTTGCCGAATACGTAGACATCATCGAGCTCGGCACACCCTTGATCAAGGCCGCCGGACTGGGCGCCGTCACCGCCGTCAAGGCTGCCCACCCTGACAAAATCGTCTTCGCGGACATGAAGACCATGGACGCCGGCGAGCTGGAAGCGGACATTGCTTTCAAGGCGGGCGCGGATCTGGTGTCCGTCCTTGGCAGCGCTGACGACTCGACCATCGCAGGCGCAGTCAAGGCTGCCAAGGCACACAACAAGGGCATTGTTGTGGATCTCATCGGTGTTCCGGACAAGGTCACGCGAGCCAAAGAGGCCAGAGCCCTGGGTGCCACGTTAGTAGAGTTCCACGCCGGCCTGGATGAGCAGGCTCAGCCGGGCTTTGACCTCAACGGGCTGCTCAGCGCAGGGGAACAGGCCCGTGTTCCCTTCTCAGTTGCCGGTGGCGTTAACCTCAGCACCATCCCGGCCGTTCAGCGGGCAGGCGCCGACGTCGCCGTCGCCGGTGGTTCCATCTACAGCGCGGCAGATCCGGCTCTCGCAGCCAAAGAACTGAAGGCAGCAATCATCTAGCACGGCGCAAAGTTGGTGCGGGCCTCCGGGAAGAACCCGCACCAACCCGATGTGTCCTTACCGCCCCGATTTGTTCCTAACGCATGGTCCACTGCTGGTTGGTCTGGCTGCTGCAGCTCCATATCACCACCGGGGAGCCATTTGCAGTGTTCCCCTGATTTACATCCAGGCATTTACCCGACTGCTGCCCGACCAGCTGCCGGGTGACCTGGTTGTACGTCCACTTCTGGTTGCCGCCTCCTGTGCAGGACCATTGCTGCACCAGGGCACCATTTGAGGTTGATTGGCCCTTGACGTCCAGGCACTTGCCGGAGTGGGCATTGACCAACTGCCCGGAGGAGTCGAGAGTCCAGTTCTGGTTCATGCCGCCGTCGCAGTTGTAGATATCTACCACTGCACCATCCCGGGTATCGAAGCCGAAAAGGTCCAGGCATTTGCCGGATTGCGCCCCGAGGAGGGTCTTCGCCTGCGGCTGCAGCTCAGCCACCAGCTGCCAGTCCTGGGAACCGTCCGTGGCAGCATTCTGCAAGGTCAGCGGCGCATCAGCGGCAGACCCAGTCAGGAACACACTGGTGTTCTTTATGGCCTGGAAGCGGACGAAACCATTGCCGTTATCGATGAGGTTCCACAGCCCAGGGGCGCTGTTATCGACCCATTGGCCGATCCGTTGCCCCACAGTGGCGCTTCCCGTCCAGACGGCCGCTTCACGCCCTCCCGATTTGTTCAGCAGCGTCTCGTTACCGTCCGCCTTGGTTACTACGTGCCAGTACTGTGTATCCGGGTTCTGCGCTGCGCCGGAGTTTTCCAGGACCACGTCGGGGACGTTCGCATTGCCGATGTTGGCATCATTGGTGCTGTTCCCGGTGCCCATGACCTGGCCGGTCTTCCTGTTCACGAGCCGGTAATAGGTGCCCACCGAGTTCCCCAGATCAACCTCGCCGTGCCGGATAGTGGCCTGGGTACCTGCGCCTCCCCAGCTCGCCTGCAAGATGACCACCCGTCCGGTGCCCTTTACATACTGGAGGTTCCGGCTGTAACCGCCCCCGAGCGGGGTCTGATACTCCGTCCATACGCCGTCACTGCGCCCGCTGTCGTTGACCCAGACGTTACCGCTGCCCGAGGCGTTATAGACGATCCGTCCGTCCGGGAGAGTGATCAGGACCGGACTGCCACCCTGAGCCAGGGCACGGGAACCTGCGTCCACGGGCAACCCGGTGATCTCGTTGCCGTCGAAATCACTGGCGGCATGGAACTTCAGCGGATCATCGGCGATTTTGAATTTCACGTTGGTCCCGCCGCCCCAGTACTCATACGTCAGGAGCCATTTGCCGTCGGTGGTCATGGCGACAGTGGTCATGCCGGGGCGGCCACCGCCAATCTGGGTCTTTCCGTTTCCCCGGTTCTCAGTGGCGCCCGCCACGTCTACAACGGGGGTGCTCCAGGAGGCACTGGTCCCGTCCCAGGTCTTGTGGACCAGGATCTGGCCCAGCGAATCCGGAGCCGTTGAGTTGTTGGGGTCTATGACCGGCACTCCCGTGGCCGGGTCGAAGCTCAGGTAGTCATTCTCGTCCGAGTAGTAAGCGACGAGCTTGCCCTCCCGCACCATGAGGTAGGGCTCCCAGAGGGGATCGACCTGCCTGTTGGTGTTGGCCGCGGCAATGTTCTGACCCGTTGCACCGGCGCTGCCGCCCTGCCATCCCCCGGTGGCGATGACGTTGACGACGTTCCAGGTCACCCCGCTGTCGGTGCTTGAATAAAGGGCGATGGAGACGTCGCTGCGGTCGCCGTCGTTATTTGGCAACCAGTTCGGATCCGCGGCCTTGTGCTCCTTGTAGTAAGCGTCCTCGCCAGACACAACACTGGCGAGGAGCAGAGTGCCCGACTTCAGGTTCCCCACATCCTGTGGCAGTACGTAAAGGTAGGGGTTGGTCCAGTTGCTGGTGTACTTCGCAAACTGGGGGTCGCTCGAGAGATACGCAGGGGCCTTGACCTCAGAGAGCGGCTGCCACGTCGTTCCATCGTCGTCGCTCTTGTAGACCGGGAGCGTTTGTCCCGCAGCACCCTGACTTTCGGGTACAACAGTTGACCTCTCGAACGTCGCCACAAGACGCCCGCCCGGCAGTTGAGCCGATTTCGGATAGATGGCGCAGTTGCCCCGCCCCTTGAGGCACGGCTGGGCATCGGGCACCTGGTACACGATCCCTCCCTCTGGGGCGTAAGCCTGGGCAGGGATTGCCGGTAGCGACAGCATCGATGCTGCGGCTGCGAAAATTCCTAGAGCCGTTCCTAACCTGGTTTTCTTCATAGCCCCTCCTTTGGGGATGTGGTCCGGTGACTCTGCGGCTGGCCGCGGAGTCGGTTTATTCCTTGACTCCCCCGGTCGCCAAACCGGTTTCCCAGTAGCGCTGGAGGAACAGGAAAGCGATGATCAGTGGCACCACACTGATGAGTGAGCCCGTGATGACAGTGGAGAACAGCGCCTGGGCGCCTCCACCAGCGGCGCTTGCGGACTGTTGTTGTGCCAGTCCGACTGTCAGCGGATAGAGCGATGACGTGTTCAGCATGATCAGCGGCAGGAAGTAGTTGTTCCAGGTGGCTACCAACGCAAAGAGGAAGACAGTGACAACCCCTGGGCCGAGGAGACGGAAGGAGACCTGCCAGAAGATCCTGAATTCCCCTGCTCCGTCCACACGGGCGGCTTCGATCATTGAGTCCGGGACCGCGTTGGCGGCATACACACGCATCAGGAAAACCCCGAACGGGCTGACAAGTGAGGGAAGGATGATGGCCCAGGGGGTGTTGGTGAGGCTGGCCGCGTTGAACAGCAAATAAGTGGGCAATGCCAAAGCGGTGAGCGGAATCATGATGGCCCCGAGGGTAATGCTGAACAGGGCCCGTGATCCGGGAAAGGAGTACTTCGCGAATCCGTAGCCGGCCATGGTGGCGATCAAGGAGGCTCCGACCGCGCTCACGCCGGCGTAGAGAACGGTGTTCAACGTCCACCGGAGGTAGAGGCCATCGCGGACCGTGAACACAGACACCAGGTTGTCCCACAAGGAGAACCTCTGCCCGAACCAAAGCCCGAAGGTGCTGAAGAGATCCGAGTTGTCCTTGGTGCTGGCAATCAGCAGCCAGAACAACGGGAGAAGGAAGTAGAGCGCGCACAGCCACAACATGATGGTCAGCGGCATGCTGCGTTCTTGCCCGCGACGTACTTTCCCACCACGAGATGGAGCGGGAGCCGGGGTTTTTCCTGTGGCGGGAGCGAGTTGGGTGGTGGTCATCGTGCGGCCTTTCGCTGCTTGCGTTCACTGCGCTGCGTGCCCAGTTGGACGACGTAGGAGACGACGGCGATGATCGCCCCGAGGAGGAATGCCACCGCTGCGGCGTAGTTGACGTCCTGGTTGACGAACGCGAGGTTGTACGCGTAAAAGTTCGGGGTGAACCCGTTGGTGATGGCGCTGGGGGCGATGGCGTCGAGCAGACTCGGCTCGTTGAACAGCTGGAAAGTTCCGATGATCGAGAAAATGACGGTCAGCATGATCGCCGGGCGGATCGCGGGGATCTTGATGCTCCACGCAATTCTGTACTGGCTGGCGCCGTCGATGGCCGCAGCCTCGTACAGTTCAGCAGGAATTGACCGGAGGGCCGCGTACAGGATGATCATGTTGTAGCCCACGAACTCCCACGTGACGATATTCATCATCGATCCGAGGATGTTCTGGGAGTTGAGCAGATTCGGGGATTCCAGGCCGACTGCGCGGAACAGCTGCGAGATGGGGCCGAAATCGGGGCCGTAGAGGTATCCCCACATCAGCGTCGCCACTACACCGGGGACGGCGTAGGGCATGAAATACAGGAGGCGCAGCGCCTTGGCACCATGTGCCCGTCCGCTGTCGAGTCCGAGGGCCAGGAACAGTGCCACGCCGAGCATGATAGGCACCTGAACGAGCAGGAAAATCAGCATCCGGCCAATCCCGCCCAGGAAGTCCGGGTCTGAGAAGGCCTGGATGTAGTTGTCCAGGCCGATGAATGAGAGTCCGCCGACGAGCTGGTTCTTGAACACACTGAGGTAGCCCGCATATCCGAGCGGGATGACAAGCATCGTAGCGAAGACCACGAAGAACGGCAGCACAAAGAGGTAGGCGGCGGTCGTTTGCCTGCGCTTGCTGACGGATGAACGTCTGGCGCTGCGTGCGCCCGCCGTCTTCCCCGCGGGAATGGACCTTATGGCCACGGCTGATCCTTTACTTAGAGAGATGGGAAGGGTGGGAGGCGCCGCCACTGCTGGCGGCGACGCCTCCGGGCCGTCTTATTTGACGGTGAACCCCTGGGCCTTCGCGTACTTGACGAGTACGTCCTGCCACTGGTCAAGGGCTGCGCTGAGGTCCTTCTTCTCACCTATGGCTGTGCCGACAATCTCGTTGAACTGGGAGTAGGCGTACTCGGTGAACGGAAGCCACGCGAACTCGGTGTCGACGGTTCCGGAGATGTCGGCGAAGAGCTCGTTCACCTTCTGACCGCCGAAGAACTCCACGGCTTTCCCGCTGAATTCGGGGCTTTCGAGAACCTTCTTGGACGCGGGGAAGAGGAACTGCTCGTTCGCGAACATGGTGGTTGACTCTTCATCATGGTTGATGAATTTTGCCAGTTCCTGCGCAGCGATCGGGTTCTTAGTGGTTGACAGCACCGCGTCGGAGGAGCCGCCCCAGTTCCCTGACACCTCCTTGGACGTATCCCACTGCGGCAGCGGGGCAGCGCTCCACTTTCCTGAGGTATCAGCGGCCGTGCCCTGCAGGAAGATCGGGCCCCAGGCAGCGGTGAGCCATCCAGCGTACTTGCCGCCGGCGAGGCCCTGGTAGAACTGGTCGTTGAAGTCAGCGTCAGTGGAAACGAGATCCTTTTGAACCAGGTCCTGCCAGTAGCTGAGAACCTTTTTCGATTCGGCGCTGTTGACGTTGATGCTGACCGTCTTGTCGCCGTCGTAGCCGAAAGGCTTAACCCCGGCCTGCCACAACAGTCCGACAACCTGCGCGGGGTCGTTGGTGGCAAGGTTGGAGATGTACGACCCCGTTGAGTCTTTTACTTTTTGGGCCGCTGCCGCGTACTCCTCATAGGTCTTTGGGGCCTCGGTGACGCCTGCCTGGTTGAGAATATCGCTTCGGTACAGGTTGCCCATGGGTCCGATGTCCTGCGGGATAGCCCAGACGGCGTCGTCGGTGGAGACCTGGTTCCAGACCCAGTCCACGTAGTCGCCCGAGATGTCCTTTGCCCCGTAGGGAGCTAGATCCAGCAGCGAATCCGTCAGGGTGAAGGACGGAATGTACTGATATTCAAGCTGTACAACGTCCGGAGCGCCTTCCTTGGACTGCAGCGCCGTCCGGACCTTTTGGTAGTGCTCGAGTCCTTGCCCCACGTTCTCAACCGTGACGTCAATGGCGGGATACTTCTTTTCGAAGAGTGCCACCTCTTTTTCAATGTCCGGTACCCAGGTCCAGAACGTCAGTTTGGTGGGGGTGGTGAGCGCCTTGTCGATCTCGTCCTGCGAGACGGTCTCCGTGGTGGGGGTTCCAGCGGGTGAGCTGCTGCAGCCGGTAAGGAGCAGTGCGGCCATTGCGGCGCTGCTCACCAGCGTCATTGCTGTTTTTGGTGCCTTTTTCATCGTTACTCTTTCTGTGATTTTTGGTCTTGCTGATGTTTCGGAGCGGCATCCGGCTGACCCGGACCAGCTCACTGGCTGATGAAAGTACGTGTTGACCATGCAGCGAGCGAAAGCTCTGTTCCCGCCTCATGAACGGCATCGACGGCGATGTCGCTGACCCTCTGGGCGAGCGTCACATTCCGGTTTTCCCACCCCCAGTTGAAGACGAACCACACACGGCGGCCGTCGGGCAGCGAGCCCGAGGAAACTGTGAGCGGACGCTCCACCTCCCCCGCTAGGGACGAGGACGCGTCCGGGACGGCCCAGCGGACAATGGATTTGGCGAGGGCAGGAGACGGCACGCACCCGACAACAGTCACGCGGCCGGAACCATGGATCTGCGTTGTTACCGCTGGGAAGTCACCGAAGCGGGGATGCTCATAAGAGGCCAGCGACTGGGCGCCCTGCAGGATGAGCCCGTCCACCCACAGCCGGGCGTACGACGCACCGTCAATCTCCAGTTCAGCGCCGGCACCGTTTACTGTCACATCCCGTTCCAGGTTGGAGAATTCCTCGTATCGCACGCCGGCAGCCTCATGAAGGCGGTCAGGTGCGACGGCGACCCGGGCACGCGCCTCTTCGTCCCCATACCCGGTGCGCACGCCGAGGATGAGGTGGCCGCCCAGCTCGGCATACTCCCGAAGCAGCTCAAGTTCATCGTCCGAGGCGATATAGACGCCCGCCGCCACCAGTACCGGGAACTGCTTGACCAGCTGCGCTGCCCCGAGGGCCGCCGCCTGCGGGAGATGCAGCACCCGCGACTGCCGGCCGGAGTCGATAATCCCACGGTGGAACGCGTCAATGATGTGCTCGTAGGATTCCCCGTCAGGCTGACCGTCAGCAGCAAAGGGAGGCATGAACTGCATGGCAAACCGGCTGGGGTTCGACCACAGAATGGCGACGTCGGCGTCCGGCTCATACCCGTCCAGCAGCGTTCCGATCTTCCCGAGTTCGGATCCCAGTTCAGCGAGTTCCGTATAGACCCGTCCCGGCACCAGGCTGTGGGGCAGAACCCCTCCCCAGTACGTTTCGGCTCCATACGGCAGGGTGTGCCAGTGCCAGTACTCGATCATGGCGGCACCCCGGGAGATGAAAGCGTAAGCGGACTGCTTCAGTTGACCCGGGTAAGGTGGCAGGTTCGTTTCGGCGGCGCCGATGGTCTGGGCGTTGGTCTCCGTGACGAGGTACCTTCCCTGCTTGGACCCGTAGAGCCGGTCAGCCTGCCGGAAGAGGCCTGCCACTCCCGTGGTGGTCCAGTAGTTGGGCTGGTCAAGCTCCTGGAGCCCGTCAAGGTGGTCCTGCATGCCGTAGTAGGGGTTGCCTGCTGCGATGTCGAGCCTGGCGAAAAGCTGTTCGTCGTCCAGGCCGCGGCGAGGGTACTGCAAACACGTGGTGATGAACTGGTCGCTTCGCCGATACTCCGCCACGAGGTCCGCTTGCCAGTCAATGAATTCGGTGGTGAGATCGGCCTGGTAACGGCGCCAGGCGAGATCGTACTGGGGGAAAGTGTTGCCGTCCGGGCGCCAGAGTTCGGACCAGTCTGTTATCCGGTGGGACCAGTAGGTGAGGCCCCATTCGCGGTTCAGGGTCTCGACGTCGCCGTACTGCTTTTTGAGCCGCCGCACGAAGCGTGTGAAGGCACCGTGGTTGTGGATGAGTTCCAGCCCGGGCTCGTTATCCACTTGGAAGCCGATGACTGCAGGATGCGTGGCGTGGTGCTCAAGGACTTTGCGGATGACGCGTTCTGCATGGAACAGGAACGCGGGGTGAGAGTAATCGATCTCCTGCCGTGCGCCCCAGGGTATTTTGATACCCGTGCTGCGTTCGGCCGCGATTTCCGGGTAAGCCGCCTGCAGCCACGGGGGAACTGCATAAGTCGGGGTGCCCAGGATGACTTTGATGCCCCGCTCATGGGCGCCGTCCAAAACAGGTGTCAGCCATTCGACGTCGAACTCTCCGTCCTGGGGTTCCCAGGACGACCAGACTGACTCGCCCACACGGATGACGTTGAATCCGGCTTCCTTCATCAGGTCAAGATCTATTTTGAGCCGGTCTGCCATGTGGTATTCGGCATAGTAGGCCGCTCCAAAGAGGATGCCGCTGGGCATAGGGGCGGGGACTGACGGTTGCATTCAGAAACACTCCGTTGGGTTTGGTGCGGGAAGGTTCATTGCATGTTAGCGCTAAATGTTACCGGAAACATAGACCTTCGGAGAGAAATGTTTCCGGTAAACTCGATTAGAGTGGCAGGAGCCGCCACAGGAACGCTGATTGGGGACCGTATGAACGACGAGGGGGCCGCGAAGGTGGTGGAAGCAGGGCAGGCCACTGTGCAGGCGTCGCCGGCGACGAGACAGGCCACCATTTACGACGTCGCCGCGGCAGCAGGAGTCTCCCATCAGACGGTCAGCCGCTTCCTGCGCGGCTTTGAGGGTATCCGGCCTCAAACAAAACAGCGGGTTGTCGATGCACTCGAGAAGCTCAACTACCGGCCCAACCTGTCGGCCCGCTCACTGACCACCGGTGAATCGCATCGGATAGGCGCCCTCACCCATGAAATAGCGCATTTCGGTCCGAGTAAGGTCCTGCAAGGCGCAAGTGCCGCGGCCAGGGAGGCCGGATACTTGCTCGACATCGTCACTCTGGATGTAAGTGACCGCGCTTCGATCGAGGAAGCACTGGCCCTCGTGATGCAGCACGATCTTGCCGGTGTCCTTGGCCTGGCCTCGACCGACCAGATGAGGGAGGCTTTCGAGAGGACCGAATTCCGCGTTCCCTCGTACATCGGGGCCGAAGAGGACGACGCCCTGAGTGGCCGCCCCTCACAATTGACCACCGTTGGCTTTCCAGCTCTCATTGAGCACCTGGCATCCCTCGGTCACCGCAGGTTCCTTCACATCGCAGGGCCTACCACGTTTCCGGCGGCCCGAAACCGCGCGCGGGCCTTCGAGTCGGTCATAGCAGAACAAGGCCTCCAATCCGAAGGAATCGTCTTCGGCGACTGGTCCGCCAGGTCCGGGTATGAGGCTATCTCGCTGGTGTCCCAGGATCTCCGGGCCACAGCCATTGTGGCGGCAAATGACCAGATGGCGCTTGGTGCCATACTCGCACTCTCCGAAAGCGGCTTCAGGGTTCCTGACGACATAAGCGTGACGGGCGTCGATGACATCCCGGAAGCCGCCTTTTTCATGCCGCCCCTCACCACTGTCCGTGTCGACTTCGCCGCGCAAGGGCGCGCCGCAGTCCACGAGCTGCTTGGGCAGATCAACGGCACCCCCCATCTGCCGGGTGATCTCCTGGCTTCAGAGCTCATTTCACGGCGCTCCACTGGCCCTGCTGCCGGAACGCTCGGCTAACGCTCCCATGGGGGTGCGTCCGTTGCGCCCATGTTGTGCGACGCTGGATGCATGGATCTTGAGGTGTTGCCCGCGCTCACGGTTCCCACCTCGGAACTGAATTGGCGGTTCTCCCGTTCGTCCGGGCCCGGCGGCCAACACGTGAACACTTCTGACAGCCGCGTTGAGCTTTCCTGGGACGTTGTAAACTCTGCAGCTCTTTCAGATTCTCAACGGCTGATGCTGCTCACGCGGCTCCAGCGACGCCTGATCGACGGCGTGATCACGGTGACAGCTTCCGAGCGGCGCTCCCAATTGCGCAATCGCGAGATCGCACTGGCCAAGCTTTCCGACCTCGTGGCGGAGGCTCTTGCTCCCGAGGCCGCTCCGCGCCGGGCAACCAAACCCACGCGGGCATCGAACCGGCGTCGCCTGGCCGCAAAAGAACAGCGGGCCGCGACCAAACAGCAGCGGAAGGGACCGTCGGCAGAGTAGAACCGATCAGTACAACCCGTCGGGAATTTAAACTGATTACACTCGGTTTTGAGTAGAGTCATCGTCGCGGGAGCGGATCGCCTTGTTCCGCCCGGGGAAAACCGGCCAACGGTGGCAGACCTATCTCTGCAGCTGAAGTTGCGGAGACCACTCATAACCAGAAAGTTCGTGATATGCCTTCACTTAATGGAGCAGTCGTCCTGGTCACCGGAGCAAACGGCGGCATCGGAACCCATTTCGTCCATGATGCCCTCGCCCGCGGCGCAAACAAGGTCTACGCCACCGCCCGTAACCCCCGAACCTGGGAGGACGAGCGCATTGTCCCGCTCACCCTGGACGTCACAGATCCCGCTTCCATCCAGGCAGCTGTCGAGGCAGCGGGGGACATCACAGTGTTGATCAACAACGCCGGTGCGTCCGTGTCCAGCTTCGGCATCCTTACTCACACCGCTGAGGAAATCCGGAACAACGTGGAGACGAACTTCCTCGGCCCGCTGTTCCTTGCGCGGGCCTTCGCACCGATCCTTTCAGCGAGGGACGAAGCCGTCATCATCAACATCCACTCGGCGATGAGCTGGTACGCCGTCGGTGGCATTTACAGCGCCACCAAGGCAGCCCTCTGGTCGGCCACCAACTCACTGCGCCTGGAACTCGCCCCGGCAGGGGTCCACGTCGTGGGCGTCCACGTCGGCTGGGTGGACACCGCCATGGCAGCGCACAGCACCGATCCCAAGACCGACCCGGCTGATCTGGTGAGCACCGTACTGGATGCAGTCGAAGCAGGCGAGTACGAGGTTCTCGCGGACGAGACATCCGTGCAGCTCAAGGCCGGGCTCAGCGCCCCCATCGAGGCTCTGTACCCGCAACTGGCCCAAGCTTAGGAATAGGGAAGGGCCGTGGTCATGACTCAATGTCCTGACCACGGCCCTACCAATCCAGCCTGAATCAAACCGCCAAGGTTGGCCGCCGTCGCTATCGGTTTGTATGGTTTTCAGGCGCCCCATCCGGCTTGCTGGCCGCCGACGCGGTCCTCGTTGATTTTCTTCTGGTAACCGCTGGCCTTGAACGCGGCCAGCGGGTCCGCGGGAAGCCCGCGGGATTCACGCCACTGGGCCAGAAGAGGCCGGACGTCGGTGTAAAAAGCATCGTTGAAGATACCGTTAGCAGCCAGGACATCCCCGGACCGCTGCGCCTCCGCGAGGGCTTCGCGGTCCACCAGCAGCGCCCGGGCAGTCATCTCCTGCACGTTGAGCACCGAGCGGATCTGCCCCGGGATCTTCTCCTCCAGGTTGTGGCACTGATCCAGCATCAAAGCCACCCCGGAGTCCTTCCCGTACCCTCCCCCGCGGATGACCTCAACCATGATCCGGAACAGCTGGAACGGATCAGCCGCGCCCACGATCAGATCATCATCGGCATAAAAACGGGAATTGAAATCAAAGGACCCCAGCTTCCCCAGCCGCAGCAACTGCATCACAATGAACTCAATGTTCGTTCCCGGCGCATGATGGCCGGTATCCAGGCACACCAACGCCTTCTCCCCCAACGCCAGCACCTGCGCATACGAGGTCCCCCAGTCCGGAACATCGGTGTGATAAAACGCCGGTTCAAAAAACTTGTACTCCAGCACCAGCCTGTGGTCCTCACCAAGACGTGCGTAAATCTCCGCCAGGGACTCCGCCAACCGGTCCTGCCGTCCCCGCAGATCATCCTGGCCCGGATAATTCGTCCCGTCAGCGAGCCAGATCTTCAGGTCCCGGGAACCGGTGGCGTGCATGATGTCGATGCATTCAAAATGATGGTCAATGGCCCGCCGCCGCACCGACGCATCCGAGGACGTCAACGAACCATACCTGTACTCATCATCCTGGAACGTGTTGGAGTTGATCGTCCCCAGGCCCATCCCCAGGCCGGCCGCATACTCCTTCAACGCCGCGTAATCATCAACCCTGTCCCAGGGAATATGCAACGCCACCGTCGGCGCCAGACCCGTCACCTCATGGACCATGGCCGCATCAGCCATCTTCTCCTGAATCGTCCTCGGAGTCCCCGGCGTCCCAAACACCCGGAAACGGGTCCCCGAATTCCCATACGCCCAAGAGGGAACCTCGATAGCAAGCTCCTCGAGCCTGCCCAGCGCCGTCGTCGTGTTGTTCATGAGTGGATCTATCCGTTCTGCGTGCGCGGTACGTCTGGATGAAGGATGGACAGGGCTGGGGGCTCAGATCGGGGCCACTGCGGGCAGGGGCCCCGATCCGGGTTTGCAGCCACCGGCAGCTCGAAGCGGCCGGCTGTTGTCTTAGAAGTTGAACTTGTCCACGTTGTCTGCGGTGAACACCGTGGGATCTCCGAGCAGGACGGTCTTGTTGGCTCCGATGGTGAATTCGCCCATGGTGCCGGCCTTGAACTTCTCTCCCTCTGCGCCTGTAATCTGGCCGGATGCGAGAGCGGCGCCTGTGTAGGCAGCGAGGTAGCCGAGCTTTTCAACGTCCCAGAGGGCGAAGGACTTCATGGTGCCGTCCTTGACGAATTCCTTGAGGTGGCTGGGGAATCCAAGACCGGTGAGCTGGACTTTGCCCTTGTACTCCGAGCCGGACAGGTACTGTGCGGCTGCCGCGATGCCAACCGTGGTGGGCGAGATGATTCCCTTGAGATTCGGGTGCTGTTGCAGCAGCGCCTGGACTTCCTGCTGGGACTTCTGGGCATTGTCGTCCCCGTAGACAGTTGAGACCAGCTTCAGTTTGGAGTATTCGGGCTTCTGGAGCTCTTTCTTCATAAGTTCGATCCAGGCGTTCTGGTTCGTGGCGTTGGCTGTGGCGGAGAGGATGGCGATCTCGCCACCGTCGGCCCCGATTGCCTCGGAAATAAGCTTGATCTGGGTTGACGCAATCCCTTCGGACGTTGCCTGGTTTACGTAAACGTCGCGGCATTCGGGATCTGTGTCTGAGTCGAAGGTTACAACCTTGGCGCCGGCGTTGCGGGCTTCATCGAGGGCCGAACAAATGGCCTTAGGGTCGTTGGCCGAGGTGACGATCACTTCAGTGCCCTGCTGGGTGAGCGTGTTAATGTAGCTCACCTGGCTGGAAGCGCTGCCTTCGGACGGACCAACCTCCGAGAAGTCACCCTTGAACTCCTCTACCGCCGTCTTGCCACCGCGGTCGGTGACAGTGAAGTAGGAGTTGTTCAGCTGCTTGGGCAGGAACGCCACTTTGAGCCCTTCCTTGAGCGGAGCGTTGGGGTCAGCGCTGGCAGTTGACGTGCCGCCTCCGGCATCTGCGGTGGATCCTGAGTTGACTGTGGTCCCCCCGCAGGCTGTCAGGGCCAGGGTAAGGCCGGTGACGACGGCGAGATAGGCCGGTGCGACGCGGCTGGTTCCTCTTTTGCTGAATTTCATGGTGATGCCTTTCGGGTTGAACATCGTTGTTGCAAGTGGGTGGTAGGGGCTAAGTGGTGAGAGGTCTCTTTCGGGCCGAGCGGGCCCAGGTAATTGCATTTGGAGCGATGACCGCAGCGATCAGGAGTCCTCCGGTCAACATTGAGAGCGTGTCCTCCGGGACGCTTGCCAGCTGGAGGGCGTTGCGGAGGATGGCAAGCAGTGCCACGCCCGCAATAACCCCCGGCAGGTTGCCCTTACCGCCGAAGATAGACACGCCTCCAAGAAGTACGGCTGCGATGACTGACAGCTCCAAGCCGGTGGCGTTATCCCCCCGTGCACTTCCGTAGCGCAGAGTCCACCAGATGCCGACCAGAGCCGCGATGGCGCCGGAGACCACGAAGAGCCAGAACTTTGTCCGTGCAACCGTGATCCCGGAGAAGCGGGCAGCGTCTTCGCTGTAGCCGATGGCGAACAGTGACCGGCCGAAGGCGCTGAAGTGCAGGATCACCCCGAAGACAACTGCAAGAAGCAGTACGGGGATGATCCAGACCGGAATGCCAGATGTTCCAATCTTGGCTTGCAGTCCGGAGGTGATGACGCGGCGAAAGCTGGTCACTGCCTGGTCCCCCAGGACCACAAACGCCAGCCCCCGGTAAAGAGCCAAGGTGCCGATAGTCACCGCGAGTGACGGCAACCCCAGGACCGAGACAAGGAATCCGTTTACGGCTCCGGAGATGGCACCGAGCACGAGGCACAGGGGAATGATGGTTTCCAGCGGGAGCCCGCCGCTCCAGAGAGCGCCAAAAACGCAGCTGATGAACCCGGCGATGCTGGCAACCGAAAGGTCAATCTCCCCCGTGAGGATGATCAGCGTCATCGGTAGTGCCAGCAACAGGATGGGGATCATGTCTATCAGAAGAAATCCTGCATTGCGGGGTGAGGCAAACCCGTCCACCGTCACTGAAGCGACAAGGATGCTGAGGAGGACCGCCGCGATGATTGCTGTGTCCCAGCCCTGAAGGAAGCCCCAACGGGAAGCCGCGGGACGGGTTGCCGTAGGGTGTGGTGCAGTTTCAGCCAACATGGGTGTCGTGTCCTCTCAGCCGTCGCTCAGTGCGCAGGGCCAGGTAACGGTCAAGTGCAATCGATGCCAGAATCAGGGCACCGATCATCGCCCGCTGCCAGAACGGGGATACTCCCAGGACCGGCAGGGCAGAGGTAATGGTGGTCAGAAGAACGGCACCTATTGCCGCCCCATAGACAGTTCCAACGCCGCCTGCGATCGCTACTCCGCCAACGACGGCCGCTGCCACAACGTTAAGTTCCAGGCCTTGACCAGCCGTGGCGTCCAGGTTTCCGTACTTTGCAGCGTAAATGACACCCGCCAGTCCGGCCAGAGCGCCGGAGACCGCAAAGGCAATAAAAACCCTCCTGCCCACCCCGATGCCGTAAAGCCGCGCAGCGAGATCATCTGACCCGACTGCATAGAATTCGCGGCCGGAGCGCATGTTCTTCAGGTAAAGCCCGAAGAAAAGAACGACGGCCAACGCTATAAGGGCGAGATAAGGGAGTGCGAAGAGTGATCCGCTCCCAAGATCCAGGAAGGCCTGGGGAAGGTTGGACGGGCTGATCTGCTGCCCCTGCGCCCAGGCGAAATCAACACCCCGGAAGATGTAAAGAGTGCCAAGAGTAACAACCAGGGATGGAACCCTGGCAATGGCAATCAGCGCCCCGTTCAGCGCCCCCAGCAGCATTCCCAGTCCAATGCCGATCACCAACATCGCCAGGACGGGAAGCTCGGGCAGTGCGATGAAAATCTTTCCCGTCGCGAAGGCCGTAAGGCCAAGCACTGCCCCCACCGACAAGTCGACGTTCTTGGTGATGATGACCACTGTTTGACCAACAGCGAGAATCACCAGGATGGAGGAATTCAGGAGCAGGTCCTTGGTGCTCTGGGCGCTGAGAAATCGCGGGTTTGCCGCGACTGTTGCTCCGATGAGAACTGCAAGGGCGAGGAAGACGCCGAATTCCCGGGAGCGGGTCAGGGTCCCCAGCCAAACCAGCGAGGGCTGGCGTTGAAGGGCTAGTGTGGTCACGCTTTTGGCTCCTTGTTTGGGGAATCGACGCCGGTGGCTGCGGTCATGACGGTCTCCTCGGTGGCCTCGCTGCGGCTAAGTTCAGCCGTGATGCGTCCTTCGTGCATGACCAGGACCCGGTCAGACATCCCGAGGATTTCCGGAAGTTCTGAGGAGATCATCAGGACAGCCAGACCGTTTCCCGCCAATTCGGAAATAAGCCGGTGCACCTCGGATTTTGTGCCTACATCAATTCCCCTGGTGGGTTCATCGATAATGAGGATCCTCGGCCCGGTGGCCAGCCATTTGCCGAGAACGACTTTTTGCTGGTTTCCTCCGGAGAGCGTCGAAATAGGTGAATTTGGCGAGCCTGCCTTGATCTGAAGCTTTTTTGCCCAATCCCTGGTGGTTGCGGCCTCGGAGCGGTTGGTCAGCACCCCAAAGCGGCTGAGCTTATGCCTCAGGGTGAGCGTCAGGTTGCGGCTCACAGGCAGTTCCATAACGAGGCCCTGTTTGCGCCTGTCTTCGGGCACCAGACCTATACCTGCTGCCATGGCTGCACTCGGAGAGAGTGGCTTGAGCGGCTTGTCGCGTATCAGGACTTCGCCGGCATCGTATTTGTCCACGCCGAAAATAGCCCGCGCAACTTCTGAACGCCCTGCTCCAACCAGGCCGCTCAGTCCCACGATCTCGCCGGCATTGACGGTGAAAGAGATGTCGTGAAAAACGCCTTTGCGGCTTAGCTTCCTGACTTCCAGGGCAACGTCGCCTATCTCGGCGTCCTGCTTGGGAAAGAGGGACGCGACGTCGCGTCCAACCATTTGGCGGATGACCTGGTCAACGGTGAGCTCAGCGGCGGGTGCTGTGACGACGTGCGCCCCGTCGCGCATGACCGTTATCCAGTCGGCGAGAGCGAAGACCTCCTCGAAGCGGTGCGAAATGAACAGCACTGCCGCTCCCCTGTCCTGCAACGTCCGGGTCACTGCAAAGAGCCGCTCGACTTCTACGCCGCTCAATGCCGCCGTCGGCTCATCCATGATCAGGACACGCGCATCCAGGGAGATCGCTTTGGCAATTTCGACCACCTGCTGATCGGCAATGGAAAGACCCTGTGCAATGCGGTCAGGATCAATCCGCACCCCAAGCTGGGTGAAAAGCTCCACGGCCATGCGCCGCATCTGCTTTCTGTCGATCCGCCGGAAACGCCCGAGGGGCTGGCGGCCCATGAAAATATTCTCGGCCACAGTGAGGTCCGGAAACATTGTTGGTTCCTGGTAGATGACGGCGATTCCTGCTTCGCGGGCCTGAAGCGGATCCCGAAAGGAAACCTCCTCGCCATCCAGGAGGACGCGGCCCTGGTCCTGCTGATGAAGGCCGGCCAGAGTCTTGACCAGGGTTGACTTCCCGGCCCCGTTTTCGCCCACGAGGGCGGTAACCTGCCCCCGGAGGAGGCTGAGGTTGGCGCCCCGGAGGGCCTTGACTGCTCCGAAAGCCTTATGGATACCGCGAAGCTCCAGAATCGGGACAGGATCATCGGCGGCAGCCGGACTGCTGCGCAGGTCGACGCCATGCGTGTACGTGTCGTCCATGCCGGTTACTCCTTTGTAATGAATCGATTCATTGTGAACGTGATCACAACCTAGGGCATGCTTTGGGAGCGTGTCAACAAGCCCTGGAATTTCGCGCCAAGGAAGGCCTTGTCTCCAAAATGTGAGCTGTGCTGCCAGATTGAAACTTCTATTGATTCGATTCATTAAGAAAGCGTTTTATGGAGGGATCCATTCGAAGTAAAGCGCATTCCAAGGGCTTTATAGTACTTTTGGCAAGGCCCTGAATCCTTTGGGACAGTTCCCCTGATGCAGGCGAAAGGTTGCGGACATCATTCGATGGCACCGCTGGTCCTGGATCGATTCACACAACTCTTAGAGAAGCGACGAAGTGCGCCGGCATGGCGAACCAATCCCCCAAAAAGGTCGAAGGCAGTGCTCTTGCCGACTGACTCACACCGATGGGCCGCCCGGCGGACCGGCGAGGACTGTGGGGATGTACTCAAGCAGTTGGAGCCGGCCGTCGAAAGTCCTGCTGTCCACCATCTCAAGCGCAACGTCGGGATAGCCGTCATAGATCGGATCCCGCCCGCTGCGTCCCGTGATCACAGGCGGAGTTCGGCCAGGTCGGTGGCGCCTGCAGGGTCCTGCTCGAGCCAGGCCAGGTATTCGGGCCCCTCCAGGCCCCACCAACCGGGCCATCCCTCCGCCGATGCATACCCATCCAGGGAGATGATCAGATCGACCATGGGCTCCGCTGATGATGTGCCTGCCGTTGTCTCGCTCATAGCCATCTCCTTGATCTGGTGGACGCGCGCCCTTACGCGTGTGTCATGCCGTAAGCGTCAGATTGCTTACCCGGAGGACGGAGAGTCCGCGTTCGCGGTTTCCTTCGCCTCTACGGCCGCCTTCATGTACGACGCCGAAACCCGGCGGTACACCGGGGTCAGGAAGGCCAGCAAGGCGGCTACCACCATGATGATCCCCGCAATCAGGAACACCAGGGCGATGCCGCGGGAGACGCCCTCGCCCAGCAGTGGGGCCAACTGCGCAGCGCCCTCCTCGGACCGGGCATACGGGATGATCCAGAACTGGGCGATCGGCGCAATAAGGAACGCGGTGATGGGTGCTGCAGCGGATTCGAATGCCATGGCGAATCCGAACACCCGGCCCTGACGCTGCAGCGGCACCACCTGTTGGATGACCGTCTGCTCCGCAGCCTCCACGACAGGGATGAGAACCAGGTATAGCCAGATTCCTGCGATGTACAGCCAGGCCCACTCCCGCACTGTGAACACAGCACCGAGGACCCCCATGACCACCACCGCGCAAAGCATGGTTCGCAGCGGGTTGGCCCCAAGTCCGAACTTGCCCACAAGCGCTCCTCCTATGATGAAGCCCGTGGATCCCAGCGCGAAGACGGCTCCCCAGATTTCAACCGGGAACATCTCCAGGCCATAGGGATCCATCAGTGCCATGTACACGCCGCCGATGAAGTTGTTGAACGTGGAGAACAGGATGAGGGCGAAGAGTCCGGTGATGGCCAGCACGGCGGCAATGGAACCGCGCAAGTCGAACGCACCGTGCGCGTCCGTGGAGGCCACCCGCACTTCCTCCGGCATGCGGAGAGTGAGCAGGTGCGCGAAGGCCAGCACGGTCAGCACCACGGCGACGACGACAGTCCAGCCCATGCCCAGGAGCCCGATGGACAATCCGGAGAGCACCGAGGTGACGATAAACGCCAGTCCCTGCACCATGCCCACCATTCCGTTGGCATTGGCCCGCCGGTCCGGCTCGATGAGGATTGTGACAATGGTGGAAAGAGCCACATTGCGCATGTTCTCCACAACTGCGCCAACGAGGATGATCAGGGTGAACAGCCAGAACCACGGCTGTGTAAGGTCCAGCAACTGCGGGGTGGGCGTCAGCAGGAACATGACTCCGGACAACACAAACATCACCAGCGTGAAGCCCGCTGCAAAGCGCATCACAGCAAGTTTGCGGTAGCGGTCCACGAAAGTGCCGAAGCTGATGCTGGAAAGGGCGATCAACAGCATGTACGCACCGCCGACTACCCCGGTGGCGATCACGTTGCGCGTTTCCAGATACACCCAGAATGTCAGCGCGAACCACAGGTAGCTGGTGGTGATGTTGGCCAGAGCCGTGTTGACCAGGATCCCGGCGAATGTGCGGAAACGCTGGGCCGGACTTCGCAAGGATGTGTCGACGGCGTCCGGATCAGTTAAGTGCGGAGCGTCACCGTCCTCGACCTGCGTGGAGCTTAAGGCCGTCTCCTCAGGACGGATCCCATCGCTTTCTGGAGCTTCAGCGGCCCTGCGGCGGACCGGTTCCTGCTCAGTCATGCGTCCCAGTGTAGTGAGAACCTCGCACCGCGGACAGGGTCCGGACCTGACGAAAATTTTCTGGAATAGAGGTGCAATGTGGACAGCGTTTCCTATTTCGTCAGCGACCCAGCAAGCTATATAGGGGCTCAGTAACAAGGTGCGATTGTGACGCACCGCCGCAAAGAAAGGCCCACAAGCCGTGCCACGACCAGAACGGCCACGCAATCCGTTGGTCCGCAAGTACCTCAAGGCCAGCCAAAAAAACCTTGCAGGTGCCAGAGGCCTTGGCGAATTAAAGTCTGTGGAGCCCGCCGCTCGACAGGACGGGATGCCAATCCTCGGCGAGGATCAGGTTTACGTAATAAAGTACGGAATGGAGTACCACAGGGCGTGGTGCCGGGTTGTGGCCAATGCATGGGACCAGGCACCCAGGGGCCTGCACGTGACCCTCTTGGCTGATGTCGGAGAACGAAACGGGTGCATGGAATGCGATGTGGTCCTGAAGAAGGCGTCATCTGCGCTGGACCAGCAGGTGCAACCCCAACTCTCCCCGGAACTTCCGCCGTCTGACGCATTGATCCCGTTGAGGGTCATCGGGGTTGCCCATGGAATCCTCTTCCTAGCAGCGGGGCAGGAACATCAGGAGCGCCTTAACGAGACTGCGGTGGAGCCCGCGACCCCGCTGTCTGTAGACGGGCGGCGTGACGGCATGGTGGTGCGGCTGGATGCCACCCGCACCGAACCACTCCTGGTTGTGCAGTTGGATCCGCGTGCCACCGTAACGGACGGGCCTTACCAGATGCACCTGCGTCGCCCACTCCAGCGATCGGCGACCAAACGTTATGCCGTTGAGTGCGTCGAACCGGTACCGTGCCCGTAGGTCACCCGCGTTGCGCTACCCCTGGCTGATATCGACGCCGGTGATTGGTACCCCCGCCCGCTCGTAGACCAGAGAGACGGCGCCCTTAGGGAACGCCTGGGGCGGCTGAGCGAACCGGAACGCAGCCGGCACCCCGGTGCCATCGGCGAAGAGCCGCTTGCCTGATCCGAAGGTGAGCGGGTAAAGGAAGAGGTTCAACCGGTCGACGAGGTCAGCCTCGAGCAACGATCGTGCGAGATGCCCGCTGCCGATGACGTGGATGTCGTCGAACCGGTCCTTCACCCCCGCCACCTCCGCGACGTCCGACAACGCCGTCGTTCCCTCCCATCCCGGATCCTTCAGGGAGCGCGACACAACGAACTTCGGCAGGGCGTTGAACGTCACCGCAATCGGGTCATCGCCGCCCCTGGTCGGCCAGAATCCGGCGAAGATGTCGTAGGTCTTGCGCCCGAGCAGGAGCGCGTCCATGCGGTCAATTCCGGCGCCAATCGCCTGCCCGGTCTGGTCGTCAAAATACGCGCCCTGCCAGCCGCCGAACTCGAAGCCGCCCTCGCGATCCTCGTCCGGGCCGCCCGGCGCCTGGTACACGCCGTCGAGGGTGATGAACAGGTCAACGGAGAGGATTCCCATGGTGTGCTCCTTCGCATGAACGGCGACCGGGTGCCGCCTCTGCCTGCGCGTCGATCGTGATGGCCGGGAATCGACGCCGCTGGGTGCCAGACTAGCGAGCAACGCACCACAGGTCGAGAGCTGGACGGGCGCAGCCTGGTTACGGTGCCGGGTGCTCCGCCGGACGGACTGTCGCTGGTTGCCTGTTCTGCAGGAGAGGCGCGAAGAACGCACCCAGCTCCGCCGTTGCCGTGAGTGGCAGGACGTTCGCCACGTACTGGTCCGGGCGCACCACCACGACAACGCCGCCCCGGTCAAGGCCGCGCAGTTCGAAGATGTCTGCCGTGGGATCCGTCGCGTAGACCTTCTCGTAATCGGTGAGTTTGAACGGTCCGACCTGGGGTTTGAAGACAGCGGGAACTGCGCCGATATCGATGCCGGCATGCTCCTGCTGGTAGATCACCTTCACATCGAACCATGCGTCAGGATCCGCGCCCTCCGGGGTGGCTGCGAGCGGCGATTCCCGCGAGTTCGCTATCCACTCGGCGAACTGTTCGGTAGGCGAAGCGGTTCCTTGCTGGTCGCTTTCCTGCTTACCGGACGGGGTGGCAGGATCGGCGAAGACATAGATGCGCCAGCGCCCGTCCGCCGTTGCGTGGTGGCCGAGGTGCATGGGGTTGGTGTCCCCGACCCTCACCACGGGAGCTGACTTGAAGCGCTTCCCGACCGTGAAGCCGGTGGCCAGGTCCTGGTGTTCAGAGCCACCGACAAGTACGGACGGTGCGTACTCGGTCATAAAGCCGGCGGGGAACTCGGCGGTGCGGACATAGAAGTCCTCGAGGTCCGAGGGGTGTTCAAACTCCTCGGGCTTTTTGGCCATCATGGTGGACCACTCTTTGTCGAAGTCGATGAGGTTCTTCGCCACCACCTGCCGCTCGGCCGAGTACGTGGACAGCAGGCTCTCCGGACTCCGGCCTTCAAGCACGTGGCCGAGCTTCCAGGCGAGATTGAAGCCGTCCTGCATGGAGACGTTCATGCCCTGGCCGGCCTTCGCGCTGTGAGTGTGGCAGGCGTCGCCGGTGATGAATACGCGTGGTGTGCGGGTGCCGCGTTCGTCCGGGAGAACGTCGTCGAACCTGTCAGTCAGGCGGTGGCCCACCTCGTAAACGCTGTGCCAGGCGACGTTGCGCACATCGAGCGTGTAGGGGTGGAGGATGTCATTGGCCTTGCCGATGATCTGCTCGATGGTGGTGCCGCGCACTGCGCCCTTGTTCTTCGGGTCCACCTCACCGAGGTCAACGTACATACGGAAAAGGTGCCCGCCTTCCCGGGGAATCAGCAGGATGCTGCCGCCTGCGCCTGACTGGATGGCGCACTTAGTCCGGATATCAGGGAAGTCCGTGACGGCGAGGGCATCCATAACACCCCAGGCATGATTGGCCTGGTCCCCCGTGAGGGTACAGCCGATCGATGCCCGCACCTTGCTGCGGGCACCGTCGGCGCCGACGACGTACTTCGCCCGGACGATGCGCTCCTGCCCCTCATTGAGTCCTGCCGTTTGGAGAAGTGTCACCGCGACCGGGTACTCCCCATCATTGGTGACCTCGAGGCTGAGGAACGCGAAGCCGAAGTCCGGAGACATGCGGGCCGGTGAGTTCGCCATGAACTCGGCGAAGTAATCCAGCACACGGGCCTGGTTGACGATCAGGTGCGGGAACTCGCTGACGCCGGCCGCGTCGTCGACAGCACGGGCTGTCCGGACGATCCGGGCCGGGTCAGCGGGGTCGGGCTTCCAGAAGGCCATTTCAGTGATGCGATATGCCTCGGCGATGATCCGCTCAGCAAAGCCAAAGGCCTGAAAGGTCTCCACGCTCCGGGCCTGGATGCCATCGGCCTGCCCAATTGCGAGCCTCCCGGGACGACGCTCGATGATTCGCGTCGTCACACCGGGAAACTGCGACAGCTGGGCAGCTGTGAGCATGCCGGCAGGTCCCGTGCCGACGATCAGCACGTCGATCTCGTCCGGAAGATCTGCCGGCCGGTTTATGCCGACGCCGGCAGCCGGCTGGACGCGCGGGTCTCCGGATACATAACCGTGGTGGTGGAACTGCACTGGCTTTCCTCACTTCACTGTGTGGCTGTTTGAATCAACGGAGCCGTTCTATAATAGAATTCATGTTTCTATAGTTGAAACGGCTCTGATCCAATACTGTACGGCACATGTGACGAGAACAACAAGGGATGCAGATTCCTGCATCCCTTGTCCCCCACCGTGCGTTCTTAGTGTGCTGACAACTCCAATTCAGGCGCTGTCACCGGCGATTGCGCCCCGAACGCGATGGTGCGGGTGGTGACGGCGGCGGCAAGGGCGTCGTCGTGCGTTACCAGCACCAGTGCACAATCCAGCTTGTCCACCTGTTCCATCAGGCACATCATCGTTTCTTCCTGGGTGATGAGGTCCAGGCGGGAGGTGGGCTCATCAGCGAACATGAGGACGGGCTCAAGCAGCATGGACCTGATGATGGCGATCCTCTGCAATTCCCCGCCCGATATCTGCCCTGGTCTGCGGTGAAGCAGCTCGGGGGCAAGCCGCAGTGAGCCCATCAGTTCCTCAAGGCGTGCGCGGTCCAGTCCGTGGCGACGCACCACGTCACCCAGCGAGTCCGCCAGCGATACACGTGCGGGAAAAGCCAAGGCCGGGTCCTGGTAAAGCTTTTGGAGCCCGCCCCGCTGGAGGAGATCTGAGTGCTGAACGGTTCCGGCGTCGGGCGGGAGGAGCCGGAGCAGTACATTGCCCAGGGTTGTCTTTCCGCTGCCGCTGGGACCGCTTAATGCGACGCGCTCCCCCGCTCTGACTTCAAGGGACAGATCAGTGAAGAGCTCTCGACCGCCGAATGATTTTCCGAGGCCAGCACCGGACACCAGCACGGTACCCGAACTTTCGATGGACCCGCCAACCGCACCGTCGGCGCGTTCGGTACCGTCCGTGTTCCTCATCCACTGATGCCGCCAACGTGAGGGTTCGGCGGCCAGGAGACGGCGGGTGTAGGGGTGCGCCGGATTGGCGAGGACTTCACCCGCTGCTCCCTTCTCCACAACATGGGCGTCCTTCATGACCAGGACCTCCCCGCCGAGCTCGCGGGCAAGGTCAAGGTCATGGGTGATGGTCAGCAGGATGCCGCCATTATTGATATGGCTTCTTAACAGTTCCGCCAGTTCGGCCCGGGCGCGGTGATCCAAGCCCTTGGACGGCTCGTCTGCGATGAGGACGGGAGCTCCGCCGATGGTTGCGGCAGCGAACGCGACTCTCTGAGCCATGCCGCCGGAGAGGGTATGCGGGAATGCGGACGAAGCGTGCTTCAGCCCCAGGGAGGTCAGCAGGGCGTCGGCTGCGCGCCGGGAACCCTGTTTGTCGGTCCTGAAGGTGGGAGCGCCCTCTGCCACCTGGTCCCTGGTCCGCATTGTGGGGTCAAGGGCAAGCACAGGTTCCTGGGGAAGAAGGGACATGGTGCGCCCCCAGAGCCTGCGCCTGTTCGACTGGTCGCTTAAGTCGTACACCTGCCCGTCCACAGCAAGGCTTCCCTGTGCTTTCAGGTTGTGCGGAAGGGTGCCCATTATTGCGTGGGCAAGCAGGGATTTTCCGGACCCGCTCTCCCCCACAATCGTTACGGGCTTGCCTGGCTGGAAGTCCAGTTGGGCGGTCTCGACGAGTACTTTGCCGGCGTGGCTGACTACGAGGTCGTTGAGGCGCAGGCTCATGCTGGGGACTCCTTGCTTCGCAGGCCCAAGAGCCCGATCAGGATGGTGGTGAGAACCAGGACGGGCGCCAACGCCATCCAGGGTGCTTCGTGGTAGAACGGGAACGCCTCGGTGATCATCAATCCCAGCTCGGGCGTCGGCGGGCGGACACCGATCCCCACGAAGCCAAGAGTGGAGAGTGCGAGGATGGCGGATCCTACGCCGAAGGTTGCCATGGTGGTCAGCAGTGGCCGCAACTCCGGCAAAAGGTGCCGGCGGATGATATGGACCGGGCCGAGCTGGAGCAGGCCCGCGGCTTCCACAGCCGGACCTGCAAGCACCAGGCCACTCCGGGCGCGGACCATGCGGAAATACTCCACCCATTGGGCCAGCGCGAGTCCCAGGCACAGAGTCCAGAGGTCGCCATTTGCGATGGCCGAGACGACGAGAACCACCAGCAGGGCCGGGAGTGCGATGAAGACTTCGGACAGGCCGTGCAGCAGCGAATCCACCCAGCCTCCGCGCCAGGCGGCAGCTATGCCCGCGAGGGATCCGAAGAGCAGGGCAGCACTGACGCACAGCACAGCCATCACGAGGGACAGCTGCGTGGCGTGGGCCAGCCGCGCAACAACACTGCGGCCCAGGTGGTCACGCCCAAGCGGTTCGCTGGCGCCCGGTGCCTCAAGGAACCGGGAAAGGTCCTGAACAGCGTGATCCGGCCAGATCAGCGGCCCGGCCACGGCGAAAATGACCAGGACGGCCAGCAGTCCGGCCGAAACGAGCTGTGTTACCGTACGGCCAGCCAGCCACTTCGGCAGTTTGGAATCCCGGGCCGGGGCGGGAAGAAGTTCTTGCATGGCGACGGCGTTCGTCACAGTACTGCCTCCTTGTGGCGGGGCCGCGGATCCACAGCCGCTGTTGCGAGGTCAACGAGAGTGTTCATGGCGACCACAAGGAGCGCGAGTGCCAATGCTGCGGCCTGGATCATGGGGATATCCCGCCAGAAGATGGCGTGGACGAGTGCATGCCCTAGTCCGGGCCACGCGAAGAGGCTTTCCACCACCACAACCCCTTCGATGAGAACCAGGATCTGGACGCCCACGTAGGCAATCAAAGTGACGCCGGTGTTCCGGACGATATGCCGCAGGAACACAAGCCAGCTGCCGAGACCCTTGGTAGCGGCGAAACGGACGTAGTCCGATTGCCGGATGTTTGCCATCGTGTCGCGGGTCACCCTTGCGAAGAGCCCGGAGAGGCCGACGGCGAGTGTTACCGCAGGAAGCACGATGTTGTTCGCTTCTCCATGGCCCGCTGCGGGCAGCACGCCAAGATGGACCGCAAACAGCAGGATCAGGACCAGTCCAAGCAGGAAGGGTGGGAGCGCGCGCGTGGCAGACACCCAAACTGTGGTGAGTCGGTCAAGGATGCCGCCCGGCCGGGCAGCTGCCAGGGCTCCCGCCGTCGTCCCAACAATCAAGGCAAGGATCAGTGCAACTGCAGCGAGCTGCAGGCTGCTGCCGAGATTGAGTCCAAGCTCTCCCGCCACACTTGCTCCGGTGACCAGGGAATTGCCAAGGTTCAGGGACACTAAGCCGCCCAGCCAGTCCAGGAACTGAAGCCACGCAGGCTGGTCAAGGCCCAGCTCAGCGCGGACACTGTCCGCTGACGCGGCAGTCACCTGGTCATAACCGTACCTGCCGGCGGCAATCCGGAATGCGATGTCCCCGGGGAGGCTTTGCACCATAGCGAAGCACGCCGTGGAGACGAGTACAACTACTCCCGCCGCCTGGAGTGCCCGGCGCCCTAGAACCCGTGCTGTAGTGCCCAGTGCCGGACGGAGAGAGGGACCGGCGGAGCTGCCGGGTTTGGTAGGCGCTTTGGTAGCCAAGGAAGTCATGCTTGCCCTTCCTACTTCGCCCAGGTCAGGTCGCTCAGGCGCCAAGAGCGCTCGAGCGGATCCAGGACAAGGCCTGCAACCCGGGGGCTGACCACGGCGCTCTGGCGATACCATGCCACGGGGATGACGGGCAGCTGGGTCTGCAGGATCTCGGTTACTTTTTGGCGGTTCTCCACCGATTTGTCCGTATCCTTGCCGCTGGCCAGGGCGTCCAGGGCTGAGGTGAGGGCTGGATCATTCCAGCCCATGGCGCCGAAGTCCGACCCTGCGGGCGCAAAATCTTCGGCCAGGGTTACCAAAGCATCCGGAACAAGTGCGTAGTTTCGCGAGAAAAGTGCCAGTTCCAGCGAGCCATCCTTGTGTCCGGCCGGAATCTCGCTGGAGTTGCCCACTTTCACGTCGAGGGCAATCCCTACTTCCTTCAGCTTGGCTTGGATGGCTGTGGCCAGTATGGGCAGTTCGGGGCGGTCCGGGAACGTGCGCAGGGTGACGGAGAACTTCTTGCCGTTGCGTTCCAGAATGCCGTCGCTCCCCGGGGTCCATCCGGCTTCAACCAGCAGTTTCCGGGCTTCGGAGGGATCATGGGTGAGTGGTGCGGCCGACTCCTGGTGCCACTCCGGCAGCGAGGGCGGGAAGAGCTGGGTGGCTGCCATCTCGCGGTCCCGCAGCAGTGCTGTGGCCATCGCTTCCCGGTCCAGCGCCAGGCTCAGGGCCTGCCGAACTTTAACGTCGCCCAGCATCTCGTGTCCGGCGTTGACCTTCAGCAGGATCGAGCGGGGCAGGGTCACGGCGGCAATGTCCAGCTTGCCTGCCTGTTTGATCCTTTGGAGGCTGGTGGGGTCCATTCCGAAGGTGACATCGGACTGGGCACTTTCGGCCATCAGCGCCCGGCTCTCAGATCTCCCGACGGCCTGGTAGGTAACCTCGGAGATCGCAGGCTTCTTGCCTTGCCACTGCTCGAAGGCAGTCACGTCAATGTGGGCCGGCTGCTCAATGTGTTTCACCTGGTAGGGGCCGGAGCCCACCACCTTCGTTACCGACCGGTCCGCGCCGTAGGAGCTTGGCGCGAGAATCTGGGTGCTTGTGTGTGCCATGACCGCGGGCAGCGGCGCATAAGGTTTGGTGAGATCAACGCGGACAGAATCACCTGCGGCAGAGATCCCCTTGACGGGAACCGTCGCCAGCGGAGTGCCGGCCTTGCCCTGTGCGATGTTGAGTGAGGCGGCTGCCGCTTCGGCCGTGACCGCCGTACCGTCATGGAAGAGGGCGCCCGGGCGGAGAGTGAATCCCCATGACAGCCCATCAGCGGAAACATCCCACCTTTCCGCGAGGCCCGGCTGGAGGACGCCCTTAACGTCTGCGTCCACCAGGGTTTCGACCACCTGCAGTCGGGTGAAGAAGCCACCCGCGGTAGACGGATCCAGGCTGTGCAGCTCGAACTGGCCCACCACCCTCAGCGGCTGGTCGGCTGCAGGACTCTCATTCCCTGCAGCCGCGCACCCCGCCATCATCAATAACGCAACGGCGGATGCGCCCGCCACCCTCAACTTCTGCCAACCCATTTTTCCAGTTCCTTCTGTGTTGCAAATCCGTACGGTTCGACCCATCACACTAGATGCAAACCATTATCATTAGCAATTCAGAGGAAGTTGTGTTGCGGACTGGGTGTAGGAGTTAGCCACTTGCATCGGTTGCTGAGTTGATGCCCTTTTGGAGGCTCAAAAGGGCATCTGCTCAGCAACCGTTGGGTGGGCCCACGCCGCCAGGGTTCCCTGCCGAGCTTGCGAGGCGAGGGTGGCGGTGGGGATTAGTTGGAGGGGAAGTTGTAGGAGGCGCCGGAGGCGTGGGTGGGTTCGGGCCAGCGGGAGGTGACGACTTTGCCGCGGGTGTAGAAGGAGACGCCTTCGGGACCGTAGATGTGTTTGTCCCCGAACAGTGAGGCTTTCCACCCGCCGAAGGAGTGGTGCGCGACCGGGACCGGCAGCGGCACGTTGATCCCGATCATGCCCACGTGCACCGAGCGCTGGAACTTCCGGGCGTTCGCCCCGGAGGAGGTGAAGATCGCCGTGCCATTCCCGTACGGGTTGGCGTTGATCAGGGCGATCCCCTCATCCAGGCTGTTGACGCGGACGACGACGAGGACCGGCCCGAAGATCTCCTCCGTGTACGCGGTCATCTCCGCCTTGACGTGGTCGATCACTGTCGGGCCCACCCAGAACCCGTCCTCATGCCCGGGAACCACCAGATCCCGGCCATCCACCACCATCGCAGCCCCCGCCTGTTCGGCTTCGGTGACGATCCGCACGATCCGGTCCCGGGACTCCGGCGTGATCACAGGGCCCATCTCCGCCCCGGGCACCGTCCCGTTGTCCACCTTCACGGCCAGGGCCCGCTCCTGAACCTTTTTGACCAGCAGTTCAGCGGCGTCCCCCACGGCGACGGCGACGGAGATGGCCATGCAGCGTTCCCCGGCGGAACCGAACGCGGCCGCGGCGAGATGGTCGGCGGCGTTATCCAGGTCAGCGTCGGGCAGGATGATCGCGTGGTTCTTCGCCCCGCCCAACGCCTGCACCCGCTTCCCATGCTTGGTGGCTGTTTCGTGGACGTACTGGGCGATCGGGGTGGAGCCGACGAAGGAGATCCCGTCCACATCAGGGTGGGTCAACAACCCGTCCACTGTTTCCTTCCCGCCGTGCAGGACCTGGAACACGCCGTCCGGCAGGCCGGCGTCCTTCCACAGCTTGGCCAGCAGCATCGACGCGGACGGGTCACGCTCGGAGGGCTTGAGGATAAACGCGTTCCCGGTCGCGATCGCCATCGGCGCCATCCACAACGGCACCATCACCGGGAAATTAAACGGCGTGATCCCGGCGACCACCCCCAGCGGCTCCCGGAACGAAAACACATCAATCCCGGTGGACACCTGATCCGAATAATCACCCTTGAGCAGCTGCGCGATCCCGCACGCGAACTCCACCACCTCCAGGCCCCGCCCGATCTCACCCTTCGCATCCGAAAGGACCTTCCCGTGCTCGGCAGTGATCAACGCAGCCAGCTCATCAACATGGGCCGCCACCAGCTCACGGAACCTGAACAACACCCCCGTGCGCTTCGCCAACGAAACATCACCCCACGAATCCGCAGCGGCCCGCGCCGCAGCAACCGCCGCGTCCAGATCAGCACGGTTCGCCAACCGCAACTCCCCCGAAACAGCACCAGTCGCAGGATTGAAGACGGGACGCGTGAGGTTACCTTCGCCGGCTGTTTCAGAGCCATTGATGAAGTGATTGATGAGAGTGATTGTTGACGTTGTCATAACCAGTTCCTATAGAAGATGAGAGTTGAAGCAGGTTGAGCGGTTCAATGGCGCGTCAGAGCGGTTTTGCGGTTCTCGGCAGCTCCACCCGTTCGGACACGCGGCGCCGGAGAGCGGAGATCCTGTAAAACTCGAGTCCATTCCACTAAACAAAAGTTTAGTGCCACTAATTGCTAACAGTGTGGGCTCTACCTCGGGGCAGTGTCAACAGGAGTGCCTGTCACCTTGACAGCTTCGTGGCCCCGGAGCCAGACTGTTCCTGGCTATTCAGCTAAATATTTGTTTAGTACAGGCAAACCGGAAGTTTCCCCATGACCAGCGAAACTGATCTTTCTCAAGCCCAACTCGGTCAACGGGTTCTCCAGTTTCGTTCTTTACGGCGTATGTCGCTGAAGGAACTAGGCGAAGCAACCGGGACCACCGCGGGGTTTCTTAGCCAGCTTGAGCGCGGTCTAACCAATGCCAGCATCGGCGTGCTTCGGCGGATCGCAACCGCTTTAGGAATGACGCTTGCAGATCTTTTTGAGGAAGTACCCGCAGGCTCACCACGATTGTTGCGCAGGGAAGCGCGCCCGGAACTGTCAACCAATGCGGGAATACACAAGTTTCTGATCTCGCAGCGACCCCTTCGCCACCTCGAGGTCTATGCCGGAGAATTTGAGCCCGGAGCGTCGACCGGAGACGATCCCTATACGCACGGAGACTCGCAGGAGATTCTCTACGTAGTATCGGGCGAGATTGTCATAGAGCTGGATGGGGAGCCTCATTCAATGCAGCAGGGCGACAGTATCGACTACATGTCCTCGTTGCCCCACAGATTAACGAACACCAGCACTCTCCCGGCTGAGGTTCTGTGGATAGTCAGCCCGCCAACCAGTATCTAGCCGTGTGTGATGGCTCCTGGTGAAGATAAACACCCAATGCAAGGGACCGGCGGCCGTGACGGCCGCCGGTCCCTTCGTATCTAACGAGTACGTTTTCCGCGATCAATGCTCGTCGTAATGGCCTTCATGTTCGGCATGCCGGTGACCGTCATGAATGTAGTCCACATGGTCTCCGTGCTCCACGGTCTCATGGGCGCAGTCCGGGCCGCCGTGTTGGTGCTCCGCAAGGCTGTGCTCGGCGTGGACTTCCTCTGTCATTTCACTCATATTCCGTCTCCTTCGAATTGGTCAGGAAAAACCTTGCCGCGGCTTCTTCCTCTGTTGGGTTGACCACTACAGCAATACCTAAGCACCTTTACCTGGGCCCCCGCTAGCCTTCAAGGCTCCAGCGGGTCCTTCCGGCGAGTGAATTTTGGTTGTGGCGCAAAAGCTCTGGCTGGGACATGCGATCGTTGCTAGCGTGGCGCCATGAACCCCTCGAAGACCCCGGCCGAAATCCTCAGTATCGCGGGCAACGAAGTTCGTATCTCGAGTCCGGACAAGGTGGTGTTCCCCGAACCCGGGCTAACCAAGCTCGACCTGGTGAACTACTACCTCGCCGTCGCTGATGGCGCGCTGCGCGGTGCCGGCGGCCGCCCCATGGTACTCAAGCGCTTCCCGAAGGGAATCGATTCTGAGCCGTTCTTTCAGAAGCGCGTGCCCGAAAACCACCCTGACTTCATCGACACCACCACCCTGCGCTACGCATCGGGAACGTCAGCGGAGGAGGCTGTCATCCGGGATGCCGCGGGCCTGGCGTGGGTGGTGAATCTCGGGTGCCTGGACCTCAACCCACACCCCGTTCGCGCCGAGGACCTCGAGCACCCGGACGAGCTCCGCGTCGACCTCGATCCGATGCCGGGGGTCGACTGGTCCCAGATCGTCGACGTCGCCTATGTCGCACGTGAGGTGCTCGACGACGTCGGGCTGGTGGGATGGCCGAAAACGAGCGGATCGCGGGGGCTCCACATCCTGGTGCGCATCGCGCCGCAGTGGTCCTACCGCGACGTGCGGCTGGCCGCCGAGACCCTGGCCCGTGAGGTGGAGAACCGTGCTCCCGGCCTTGCCACTGCACGGTGGTGGAAAGAGGAACGCGGCGAGAGTGTGTTCGTCGACTTCAACCAGAACGCGAAGGACCGCACCGTGGCATCCGCATACTCTGTCCGGCCTCTTCCCGACGCCCGTGTATCGACGCCCCTCTCGTGGGACGAGGTCCGTTCCACCCGGCCGGAACAGTTCACCGTGCGTACCGTGCCGGAGCGTTTCGCCGCCTTGGGCGACCCTCACACCGGAATCGACGACGCCGTCGGCACACTCGATGGACTCCTCGCCCTGGCAGCCGAGCTGGGTCCCGCCGAAAAACCACCACGCAGTGGTGACAGCGTCGGCCGCCGGCAGTCCGTGATGCCTCTCATCGAGGTGGCCCGCACCAAAACGAAGCCAGAAGCGCTGGCGGCACTAGAGGAATGGAAGGCCAGTCATGCCGACATGGTCCCTCTCTTGCATCCCGCGGACGTGCTCGTCGACGGCATGCGCGGATCGAGTTCGCTCTGGTACCGGGTGCGGGTGAACCTGCAGCACGTCCCCGAGAGGGAGCGTCCATCCCAGGAGGAACTCATCGCCGACTACGACCCCTGGGCCGGCAAGGAGTGGCCCGGGCGCACGGGCTCCTGACCCGACTTGCTACCCTCGAACCGAATTTCCGCGGGATGGTGCGCCGCAAGACTTCCGAGCAGGCCCAGAGCTTGATCAGTGGAGGACCGAGGCTCGGCTGTGAAGCCAACGAACCCGAGCCCCGGATCGGTCATGAGCTGCATGGCTTCGTAACTGAGATCGGTGTGCCTCCCAGAGCGCCGCGCACTCGCTACTGCCATTTTGAGAGCTCGTCGATGAGGTTGCGGAGGACATGATCGGAGGGCACTCGCCCTGATTCGGCGCGGAGCAGGGCGACTATTTGCTCAGAAACCGCAGGTGCTGTTGCTGACCTGATCGCCGAGGGCAAGGTTTGACGGCCCATCGGCCGGAGCAACCCCGGCGCAGACCGCCCTCGCCTGGTTGATGACCCGAGCCAACGACATCGCACCGATCCCCGGCGGCTGGGGAACGGCACAACGAGGCCAACATGGCCTCGATCGACCTTTGACCCTTGGGTCAGTGGACGCCGGGGCCCCGGGCGCCTGGCTAAACCCAGATCTGGTATCCCGTCCGCCTATCGAAAAGCCTCCGCGTCTCGGCTCCGGCGGCCGCGATCCACAGGACTGAGTCGTCTGGCGAAGCCTGGTCCACAACACCGGTCATGATGTGTTCCCCCAGGAGCCATACCTCCACCGTGCGGCCGGTCAACCGGGCCCAGTCTTTACGCAATCCACGCCTGGCACCAATACTGGTTGATCCCATATCCAACATGACTCCGCCCTTACCGGTCACCCGAGTTACTTCACCCGATCAGCATTCGATGACGTTCACCGCAAGGCCGCCCCTGGAAGTCTCCTTGTATTTGTCCTTCATGTCCGCTCCGGTTTCCCTCATGGTCTTGATGGCCTTGTCGAGGGATACCTTGTGGCTGCCGTCGCCGTGAAGGGCCAGGCGGGCGGCATTGATGGCTTTGACACTTGCGATCGCGTTCCGCTCGATGCACGGGATCTGCACCAGGCCGCCCACGGGGTCGCAGGTAAGGCCGAGGTTATGTTCGATGCCCACTTCGGCAGCGTTTTCCACCTGTTCGGGTGAGCCGCCAAGCACCTCGCAGAGCCCGGCTGCGGCCATGGAGCAGGCTGAACCAACCTCACCTTGACAGCCAACTTCGGCGCCGGAGATGGAGGCATTGATCTTGAACAGAATTCCGACGGCGCCCGCCGCCAGCAGAAAGCGGACCACGCCGTCGTCGCTGGCTCCCGGGACAAACTTCACGTAGTAGTGCAGCACTGCGGGGACGATTCCGGCCGCCCCGTTGGTCGGTGCGGTAACAATCCTGCCCCCGGCCGCGTTCTCCTCGTTGACCGCCAGCGCGAACAGGTTCACCCATTCCATCGCCCGGAGCGGGTCGGTGACGCCGGTATCCGCCGTCAGGGTCTGGAATAACGACGGCGCGCGGCGCCTGACGTTCAAGCCGCCGGGAAGGATTCCTTCCGCCGCGCAGCCGTTGTCCACGCATTTACGCATGACTGCCCAGAGCCGCAGCAACTTCTCACGGAGCTCTGCCTCGCTGCGCCACGTTACCTCGTTGGCGAGCATGACGTCCGAGATGGACATGCCTTCGCGGCCGCAGATCGCCAGGAGTTCGTCGGCTGTTGTGAACGGGTAGGGCAGGACTGTGGAGTCGGCAACCACGCGGTCACCGGCATCAGCGTCCCCGTCAACGACGAAGCCGCCCCCAATAGAATAGAAGCTTCGCTCGCTGAGTAGCTCTCCGGCATGGTCCAGGGCACGGAACGTCATGCCGTTGGGGTGGGCCGGGAGGGACTTGCGCCGGTGCAGCACCACGTCCTCGTCCCAGTTGAAGTCCACCCGGTGGTCCCCGCCTACCCACAGCTCAGCATCGAGCGCAGCGGCAGCAACCTGATCATCAGCTGTGAAGGTGTCCACGGTTTCCGGGTCCAGCCCCTGGAAGCCCAGGACCACGGCCTTGTCGGAGCCGTGGCCGCGCCCCGTTGCCCCCAGAGAGCCGAACAGTTCGGCCTGGACCCGTGTGGTGGAGCTCAGGTGTCCGTCGTCTTTTAGCCCGTCGGCGAACAACTTGGCAGCCCGCATCGGGCCGACAGTGTGTGAGGACGACGGCCCGATGCCAACGGAAAAGAGATCCAGGACGCTGAGGGCCATTAGGGAACCTCAGGAGAGGCATACTCCCGCATGGCATCCAGGATCCAGCGGCCCAGGAACTCTGCAAACGAGGCACGTGGGTGGATCCGGTAACTCTCATCGCCGGTCTTCCAGAGGACCACGGGGATGTTGCCGATCTCCGTGGACAACGCCGTTCCGGCCTTGAACCCGCGGGGGTGAAGGTCCAGGGAGCAGCCCTTTTCCAGGACTGCACGGGACCGCGGCCCGATGAGTTCGAACGTGGTGCGGTTGGCGGAGAGGTCCACCACCTGGCCTGCGCCGTCGCCGAGGGCTTCCCTCAACGCCTGGATGAGGTCGCCGCCGAGGGATTCGTGGGCTTCCACGGGGGCCACCACCAGGAATTCCTCGGGCCCGAGCCAGAGCACGGAGGTGTCGCCGGTGCCGCTCACGGCCCCGCACGTCGCGGGCAGACCGCCGGTAACCGATGCGATCCGCTCCGCCGCGTCGGTGTCGCGGGGAACCCGGAGGCCCACCATGGTGAGGAAGGTGATTTCGCGGAGCTCAACAACGCCGGGCACGGAGCCGGTTTGAAATGCTTGCCTGAGCAGCTCAGCCGGACTGGTCCGGAGCGACAGGTCAGTCTCAGGGGAGGTTTTGGGTGCTGCTGTTTCAGCCATCTTTGCGGGTCCCTTCAGGGTCAAAAAGTACGGTTTCCGCCACAACAACATCCACCAGCTGGTTTCCGGCGGCGGCCACCAGGGTTTCGCCGATCCGGTTGCGGCCATTCTTGATCAGTGCCAGGGCGAAGGACCTGCCCAGGGCCGCACTGTGGTAGCTGGAAGTGACAAATCCCTGCATGGGAACGGGGCCATAGGCCGGGGTCACGGGGATGCCCTTTTCCACCAGCTGGGTGCCTTCCGGCAACCGGATGCTGCCGTCAATGGGCAGTACGCTGACCAGGTGCTTACGGTCCTCGCGCTGGGCATCGACGCGGGCGTAGGAGCGCTTGCCGATGAAGTCCTTGGCTTTGGAGACGATCCAGTCCATCCCGGCGTCCTGCGGGGTGACCGTACCATCGGTGTCCTGGCCAACGATCGGGTAGCCCTTTTCGGCACGGAGCACGTGCATGGTCTCTGTGCCGTAAGGGGTGATGTTGAATTCGGCGCCGGCGGCCGCGACGGCTTCCCAGGTGTTCAGCCCATACCAGGCCGGGACGTTGATCTCGTACGCCAGCTCACCGGAGAATGAGATCCGGCAGATCCGGGCGCGTACGCCCGAGGCGAGGGTGGTTTCGCGGAACGTCATGAACGGGAAGGCTTCTGCTTCCAGTCCCCCGTTGGCGGCGAGCTCAGGTGCCACCTTGGCGAGGACCGCCCGGGATTTTGGCCCGACGACGGCAATGGTGCTCCATTGTTCGGTCACCGAGGTGCAGTGCACGTCCAGATCGGGCCACTCGGTCTGCAGCCATTCCTCGAGCCAGTCCAGCACCTTCGCGGCTCCACCGGTGGTGGTGGTCATGAAGAAGCGGTCCTCGTCCAGGCGCAGGGTCACGCCGTCGTCGAAAATCATGCCGTCCGCCTGGCACATCACACCGTAGCGTGCAGAACCGGGCGCGAGCTTCTTGAAGGCGTTGGTGTAGATCCGGTTGAGGAACTCGCCGGCGTCCTTGCCCCGGATTTCGATCTTGCCGAGCGTGGTGGCGTCCATGAATCCGACGGACTCCCGGACCGCTGCGCATTCACGCAGGACGGCCTGGTCCATGTCCTCGCCGTTCTGCGGGTAATACCAAGGTCGCTTCCACTGTCCGACGTCCTCGAAGAGGGCGCCCTTGGCGACGTGCCAGGGGTGGATGGATGTGACGCGGGCGGGGTCGAACAGTTCGCCGCGCTGGCGTCCGGCCAGGGCCGCAAACGCTACGGGCGTGAACGGAGCCCGGTACGTGGTGGTGCCGATGTCGCCGATGCCGCGGGATGCTTCCCCTGCATGCTTGAGTGCGGCGGCGATGACGCCGATCGCGTTGACGCCGGAGGTTTTGCCCTGGTCGTTTGCGGTGCTGATGGAGGTGTAGCGCTTGATGTGCTCAACGGACCGCATTCCGGCTCCGGTGGAGCGCAGGACGTCGGCGACGCTCTGGTCCCGCTGGAAGTCAACGAAGTGGTGGTGCCAGTCATCCGGAGTGCCGCTCTGCCCTGGCACCAGCCACAGCTGCCGGGTGGGGGCCGACGCCTTCGGCTCGCCAATCGGTGAAGGCTCGACAGTGGATTCGAAGCCCGCGGCAATGGCCGCCATCACACCGGCGTAGACGCCTTCGGCGACGCAGTCCTGGAGTTCGAAGCTGCCTCGGCCGGAGCCGACTATCTGCTGGTTCGGGACAGCGGTGCTGGGCACAAAGGCTGCCAGGTCATCGTCCCAGCGCAGCTTGCCCTGCCGCTGGGAGTGGAGGTGTACCAGCGGGCTCCAGCCGCCGGAGACTGCCAGCAGGTCGCAGGCGATATCTTCGATGCCAGAGGTGAGTTCGCCGTTGTCGTTGATACTGCGGACGGTGACGCCGTCCAGCCGGCCATCCGTTCCGGCGGCGGTGGCGGCCACCGCGCTGCCGATCAGCACGCGGGTCCCGGCTTCGACGGCGGCAGCAGCCACCTCCGTGAGTTTGGGACGGGCGTCAACAATGGCGGCGATCCTGATGCCGGCCGCCCGCAGGTCGGCGGCCAGGGCGTAGGCGCTGTCGTTGGTGGTGCTGATGACCACGCGCTGCCCGGGGGCCACCGCGTAGCGGTTGAGGTAGCTGCGAACTGCCGAGGCGAGCATGATGCCGGGGCGGTCGTTGTTCTCAAAGACCAGCGGGCGTTCATGGGCGCCTGGGGCCAGCACCACCTGGTTGGCACGGATGTGCCAGATGCGCTGCCTGGACACACCGGGCGCGGCCGGAGTGGACAGGTGATCAGTGCGGTTCTGGACGGCGATGACGTAGTTGGCATCGTAGGCACCGAAGGCGGTGGTGCGGTTCAGGACGGTTGATTCGGCGCCGGAAACGAGTTCGGCTTCGATGTCCGCCACCCATTCAAGGGCCGGCTTGCCTTCGATGATCTGAGCCAGTTCGGGGGCCGTGGAACCGGAAAGCAGAGAACCGCCCAGTTCGGGCTGGTCGTCCAACAGCATGACCCGCGCGCCGGTGCGGACGGCTTCGCGGGCTGCGGCCAGGCCGGCGGGGCCGCCGCCAATCACCAGGACGTCGGTGTGGACGTACTTTTTGTCATATTCCGCGCGGTCCTCCTCGGGATCCAGGCGGCCCAGGCCGTTCAACAGGCCGGCGTTCAATCCGTCCACCAAAGTGACGGTGGTAGCGGGAAGCATGGATTCTGCAACGTGGCCGGGGAATCGCGGTTCCACCTTGACCAGGGCGTTGGATTCCTCAACCCCGGCGGACATGATGCCGCGGGGCCGGTCCTCGTAGAGGGAGTTGCCGACGGCAATGCGGCCGTTGGCGAGCAGGGCGGAGGCGAGGGTGTCCCCCGGGTGGCCCGTGAACTCCTCCCCGTCCACAGTGAAACGCCAGGAAATGGTGCGGTCGATCCGGCCGCCGGCGGTGAGGCGTGCTTTCTGGGAAGTCACTTTGTTGCTCCTTCCGGGGCGGTGGTGCTGGGTGATGCAGTACTTGTGCCGGTGCTGGTTGCAGCAATGCTGGGCCCGGCAGTACCTGTTGTGGTGCTGTCCGGGGCGGTGCTGGCGGTTCCGGATTCGGCGGCCGGCGGGGCGGCTGCGGGCCGGGGCGAGCCCATCGGGTAGACAGCCTGGATCTCGTAAGTGACTGTGTCGCGGAGCATGTTGAACCACTGGCGGCAGCCGGTGCTGTGGAGCCAGCGTTCGGCGAAGGCGCCCTTGGTGTTGTCCCGATAGAACAGGAACTCGGCCCATTCGCGGTCGTTCAGTTCGTTCGGGTTTTCCGGATAGGCCACATGGGCCTGGCCGCCGTAGTGGAACTCGGTTTCGTCGCGGGAGCCGCAGTTGGGGCATGAAATGAGAAGCATGACCGGACTCTCTTCTTAGTGGGCCACGGCGGCTGCGCCGTGTTCATCGATCAGGGCGCCGGTTTCGAACCGCTCCAGCGCAAACGGCTTGTTCAGGTGATGCGGCGTTCCTGTGGCAATGGTGTGGGCAAAGGTGAGGCCGGCGGCAGGGGTGCCCTTGAAGCCGCCGGTGCCCCAGCCGCAGTTGACGAACATGTTTTCCACCGGGGTGATGCCCACAATCGGGGAGGCGTCCAGGGTGGTGTCCACGATTCCGCCCCAGGTCCGGAGTACGTGGGCCCTGGCGAAGATCGGGAAAAGTTCGACGGCGGCCGCCATCTGGTGCTCGATCACGTGGAAGGACCCGCGCTGTCCGTAACCGTTGTACGAGTCCACGCCGGCGCCCATGACCAGCTCGCCCTTGTGTGCTTGGGAAACGTAGACGTGCACGTGATTGGACATGACCACTGTCGGGTGGACCGGCTCATGCAGCTCGGAGACCAGCGCCTGCAGCGGGTGGGACTGGATGGGAAGCCGGAAGCCTGCCATCTCGGCCAGGACCGAACTGTGCCCGGCGGCGCAGAGGCCCACCTTTTCGGTGTTGATGGTGCCGCGGTTGGTCTTGACGCCCACCACCTTGTTGCCGTCCTTGAGGAAACCGGTGACTTCGCAGTTCTGGATGATATCCACGCCCAGCTCGTCGCACTTGCGGGCGAAGGCCCAGGCCACGTGGTCGTGCTTGGCGATGCCTGCCCGGGGCTGGTAGGTGGCGCCCATGACGGGGTAACGGATGTTGTCGTTGATGTTCAGGATGGGGCAGAGTTCCTTGACCTGCTGCGGATCCAGCCACTCCGCGTCCACACCGTTGAGTTTGTTCGCTCCGACGCGCCGCATGCTTTCGCGGACATCACCCAGGGTGTGGGCGAGGTTCATCACGCCGCGCTGGCTGAAGAGGAAATCGTATTCGAGTTCTTCCGGCAGGATTTCCCAGAGTTTGAGGGCGTGCTCGTAAATGGCCGCGCTCTCGTCCCACAGGTAGTTGGACCGGATGATGGTGGTGTTCCGGGCCATGTTCCCGCCGGCCAACCACCCCTTTTCGAGGACGGCAATATTGGTCATGCCGTGGTTTTTGGCGAGGAAGTAGGCGGTAGCCAGGCCATGCCCGCCGCCGCCAACGATCACGGCGTCGTAGGAGGACTTGGGCTCAGGGTTCCGCCAGAGGAAATCCGGATGCTCCGGAAGCAGATCGGCCATCATGCCACCTCGATCGCGTCAGAGGAAAGGTTGGGGTAGAGCGGGAACTTCCCGGCCAGGATTTCAACCCGCTGCCGGAGTTCTGCCACGGTCTCTTCATTGAAATCGTGCTTGAGGGCTGCGGCGATAATGTCTGCGACCTCGGTGAATTCTGCCTTCCCGAACCCACGCGTGGCCAGTGCCGGCGTGCCGATTCGAAGCCCGGAAGAGACCATCGGCGGACGCGGATCAAAGGGGACGGCGTTGCGGTTGACCGTGATCCCGATACGGTGCAGGCGGTCTTCGCCCTGCTGGCCGTCCAGTTCCGAATTCCGCAGGTCCACCAGGACCAGGTGCACGTCGGTCCCGCCGCTGACCACAGTGACGTTGGACTCGGCAACATCAGCAGCCAGCAGGCGCTCGGCGATGATGCGGGCGCCTTCCAGGGTGCGTTCCTGACGGTCACGGAACGCCGGCTCCGCAGCAAGCTTGAACGCAACTGCCTTCGCGGCAATGACGTGCTCCAGCGGGCCGCCCTGTTGTCCCGGGAACACCGCGGAGTTTACCTTCTTGGCGATGTCGGCGTCGTTGGTCAGGATGACCCCGCCGCGCGGACCGCCAAGGGTCTTGTGTGTGGTGCTCGTAACGATGTGGGCGTGAGGGACGGGGTTGGGGTGGAGTCCTGCGGCCACCAGGCCGGCGAAATGTGCCATGTCCACCATCAGGTAGGCACCCACCAGGTCGGCGATACGGCGGAATTCGGCGAAGTCCAGCTGACGGGAGTAGGCGGACCAGCCAGCAACGATCAGCCGGGGCTTGTTCTCTACGGCCAGGCGCTCCACTTCAGCCATGTCAATGAGCATGGTGTCTTCGCGGACTCCGTACGGGACCACCTTGTAGAGCTTGCCGGAGAAGTTGATCTTCATGCCGTGCGTCAGATGGCCACCGTGTGCAAGGTTCAGCCCGAGGATGGTGTCGCCGGGCTGGATCAGGGCGAACATGGCCGCTGCGTTGGCCTGGGCTCCGGAGTGGGGCTGCACGTTGGCGAATTCTGAGCCGAACAATGACTTGAGTCGGTCGATGGCGAGCTGCTCGACCACATCGACGTGTTCGCAGCCACCGTAATACCGCTTGCCAGGGTAACCCTCGGCGTACTTGTTGGTCAGTACAGACCCCTGCGCTTCCATCACGGCAGTGGGCGCAAAGTTTTCGGAGGCGATCATCTCCAGCGTGCCCTGCTGACGCAGGAGTTCCTGCTCCACAGCGGCGTGGATCGCAGGATCGGTCTCTGCGAGCGTGCGGGTCAGAACGTCGACCATCATTTCTCCCTAGCTGTTGCCTAATATCCTGTTGATATATTAGTTGCGTAGCTCCCAGTATGCTACCGGCAGCTATAGGTGTCAACAGATTTTTAGGGTCAGTGCAGAGACGCCAAAAGCGCGGCATTGAGGGCCGCGCTTTTGGGTGACAACTGCAGAGGTGAGGTTTGGACTAGGTGAACAGAGCCCTGCGGACGGCATCCTCGAAGCCGCTGACGTGTGCCCTGGCAAGTTCCGCGGCCCGGGCCTCGTCCCCCTCGATCACTGCTCCGAGGAGCTCCACATGCTCATGCACGTGATGGGAGAGATCCGGAAGGCGATCCAGCACCATGCACCAGATGCGCGTGGCGAGGTTGTCATAGCGGATGAGGACATCTTCGAGGTGTGGATTGGCTGCGGCGGCATAGATTCCCTGGTGAACCTGTGCGTCCAGCCGCAGGGTTTCGACGACGGAGGCCGCGTGCGTGTCAAACGACTCAATCGCACGCATAACAGCGCGCAACTTCTCACGCTGCCCCTCTGTGGCCACGCGGGCAGCCCGAGCGGCTGCGAGGGGTTCAAGCTGGGTCCGGATTTCGGAAATGAACGCAAGGTCGGTTACTTCCACCCTCGTAGCAAAAGTTCCCCGGCGCGGGTACGAAACAACCAGGCGGTCAAGCTCAAGCCGCTTCAAGGCTTCCCGCACTGGAGTCCTCCCCATGCCCAGATCCTTGGCGAGGTGGTCGTCATTGAGAAGATCACCCGGTTTAATGTCAAGCATCAGCAGCCGGTCGCGGATGCGCCCGTACGCCTCTTCCGCCAGCGACTTCTTGACGGTATCGTCCGCGATAGCCAAGACTCCCACTGCCATAACCGGACCCTTTCCGTTGGAGCAAACAGGCTATTGACCTCGCCCAATGACCAGTATACGCTGATGCCAACCCTAATATATCAGTTCATGATTTGAAAATATATCTAAAGGAGTTGACATGGCTCTAGTAGCTACAGACTTATCAACCAGCACCCTGGCTCAGACGGAGCCCCGTTTGGAAGACAAGGCCCAGAAATTCGTACTCACATTGTCGTGCGTCGAACGCGCCGGGATTGTCCAGGCGGTCACTACCTTTCTCTTCGAACGTGGCTTTAACATCGACGAACACCAGCAGTTCGACGACGGGCTCCGCCAGACACTGCACCTGCGCACCGCATTCTCCGGTACCCCTGAGTACACGCCGGAGAGGCTCCAGGAGGAGTTCAACGCAATCGCGGACCGCTTCGAAATGAAGTTCAGCTTCCACGACCAGACCAAGCAGCGCGTCCTGGTGATGGTGTCCAAGTTCGGGCATTGCCTGAATGACCTGATCTTCCGCTGGCGCGGTGGCAGCCTCGGCGGAGACATTGTCCTGATCGTTTCCAACCACGAGACCCACCGGGCCATGGCTGAGGCAGCGGGACTCCCCTTCGTCTACGTCCCGGTAACGGCCGATACGAAGGCAGACGCCGAACAGCGTCTCCTGGATCTCATCGACGAGTATGACATCGACCTCGTGGTGCTGGCGCGCTACATGCAGGTGCTGTCCGACGACCTCTGCCGCTCCCTTGAGGGCCGTGCCATCAATATCCATCATTCCTTCCTCCCTGGATTCAAGGGCGCCCGCCCGTATCACCAGGCGTACGATCGTGGAGTCAAGCTGGTGGGCGCCACCGCCCATTACGTGACCGCAGAACTGGATGAGGGGCCCATCATCGAACAGGAAGTCATCCGGGTGGACCACAGCTATGGACCGACTGCCCTTTCCACAGTTGGGCAGGATGCCGAAGCCCTGGCGCTGTCCCGTGCCGTGAGGTGGCACTGCGAACACCGTGTGTTGCTGGATCAAACCAGCACCGTCGTGTTCCGGTAAGCACCACCACCACATCAGCAGAGAACACACGAAAACCAGCAGGAGAAACCACATGGCTTCCACGCCAAGCATTGTCATTATTGGAGCTGGAATCGTCGGCACGAACCTTGCCGATGAACTGGTCACACGGGGTTGGAACAACATCACTGTCCTGGACCAGGGACCCCTGAATATGCCCGGCGGCTCCACGTCCCACGCCCCCGGCCTCGTTTTTCAGACCAACCCTTCGAAGACCATGGCACTTTTCGCCAAGTACACGGTGGAAAAGCTCCTGTCCCTCACGGAGGACGGCCAAAGCTGTTTCAACCAGGTGGGCGGCCTTGAAGTTGCTACCACGGAAACCCGTCTGGCAGACCTCAAGCGCAAGCTCGGTTACGCGCAGTCGTGGGGCATCGACGGCAAGATCCTCTCCCGCGAAGAGTGCAAGGAGCTCTACCCGCTGATCAACGAGGAAGACATCTTGGGCGGCCTCCATGTACCTACCGACGGCCTGGCCCTGGCTGCCCGCGCAGTCCAGTTGCTCATCAAGCGCACCGAAGCAGCCGGCGTGAAGTACATCGGCAACACCGCGGTGACCGGGATCGAACAGTCCAACCGCCGCGTCACCGGCGTCGAGACCGCCGACGGCGTGATCCCGGCGGACATCGTGGTTTCCTGCGCGGGCTTCTGGGGCGCCAAGGTTGGCGAGCTGATCGGGATGTCCGTCCCGCTCCTCCCGCTGGCCCACCAGTACGTCAAGACCACGCCGGTTCCCGCCCAGAAGGGCAAGAACGAATTGCCCAACGGCGCCCAGCTCCCCATCCTGCGCCACCAGGACCAGGACCTCTACTACCGCGAGCACGGCGAGCGCTACGGCATCGGCTCCTACGCACACCGACCCATGCCCGTGGACCTGGACGAACTGGGCAGCTACGAGCCCAGCAGCATCAGCGAACACAACATGCCTTCCCGCCTGGACTTCACCCTGGATGACTTCCTTCCCGCGTGGGAAGCAACCAAGCAGATCCTGCCGGCACTGCGTGAAAGCGAAATCGAGGATGGCTTCAACGGCATCTTCTCCTTCACCCCGGACGGCGGCTCCCTGGTGGGCGAGTCCAAGGAAGTGGACGGCTTCTTCGTTGCCGAGGCCGTGTGGGTCACACACTCCGCCGGCATCGCCCGTGCCGTGGCAGAGCTCCTCGTGGACGGAAAGTCGCAGATTGACCTCGGCGACTGCGATATCCACCGCTTCGAAGAGGTCCAGCTGACCCCCGAGTACGTCAGCGAGACCTCCCAGCAGAATTTCGTGGAAATCTACGATGTCCTGCACCCGCTGCAGCCCAAGCTCTCTCCGCGCAACCTTCGCGTCAGCCCCTTCCACGCCCGCCACAAGCAGCTGGGCGGCTTCTTCCTGGAGGGCGGCGGCTGGGAGCGCCCCTACTGGTTCGAAGCCAACGCCGAACTGCTCAAGGAGATGCCTGACGAATGGCAGCCGCCGGCACGTGACGCCTGGTCCGGGATGTTCAGCTCGCCCATCGCCGCGGCCGAAGCCTGGAAGACCCGCACCGCGGTGGCCATGTACGACATGACTCCGCTCAAGCGCCTTGAGGTCTCCGGCCCCGGAGCCATGAAGCTGCTGCAGGAGCTGACCACCGCCGACATGACCAAGAAGCCGGGGGCCGTCACCTACACCCTCCTGCTGGACCACGCAGGCGGGATCCGAAGCGACATCACCGTGGCCCGCCTGAGCGAAGACACCTTCCAGCTCGGAGCCAACGGAAACATCGACACCGCTTACTTCGAGCGGGCCGCACGCCACCAGACGGAAAGCGGAAGCGCCAGCGACTGGGTCCAGGTTCGCGACACCACCGGCGGCACATGCTGCATCGGCCTGTGGGGGCCCCTCGCCCGGGACCTGATTGGCACGGTCAGCAGCGACGACTTCACCAACGACGGCCTGAAATACTTCCGGTCCAAGAAGGTGGTCATCGGCGGCGTCACCGTCACGGCAATGCGCCTGTCCTATGTCGGCGAGCTGGGTTGGGAACTGTACACCAGCGCAGACAACGGCCAACGCCTGTGGGATGCACTGTGGAAGGCCGGGCAGCCGTTCGGCGTTATCGCCGCGGGCCGCGCCGCGTTCAGCTCGCTGCGCCTTGAAAAGGGCTACCGCTCGTGGGGCACAGACATGACCACGGAGCATGACCCGCTGGAAGCAGGACTTGGTTTCGCCGTGAAGATGGCCAAGGAAAACTTCGTCGGAAAGGCAGCGCTGGAAGGCAGGACCGAGGAAAACTCCGCCCGCCGCCTTCGCTGCCTGACCGTTGACGACGGCCGCAGCATCGTGCTGGGCAAGGAACCTGTCTTCTACAAGGACCAGGCAGTCGGCTACGTCACCAGCGCCGCTTACGGCTATACCGTAGCCAAGCCGATCGCGTACGCGTACCTCCCCGCCGCTGTGTCCATTGGTGACTCTGTCGAGATCGAATACTTTGGCCGGCGCATCCAGGCCACAGTCACGGCCGATCCGCTGTACGACCCCACGATGACCAGGCTCCGCGGCTGACAGCCCAGGAAGACACATGATCAGTTCAGAATCAATACACGACTACCTCACCAGTCTTGCATCGCGTCAACCCACCCCCGGCGGCGGCGCAGCCGCGGCGCTCCACGCAGCCCAGGGAGCGGCACTCGTCGGAATGGTTGCCAGATACACCACCGGGACGAAATACGAGCAGCATGCCGAACTCGTGACAAGGGTCATCGCCTCTGCCGACAGGCTGGTGGTCGAGGCGCTGCGCCTCGCGGACGCCGACCAGCATGCGTTCCAGGGTGTCATCGATGCGTACAAGCTCCCGACCGGTACTGATGATCTCAAGGCCGCTCGAACGGCATCCGTCCAGGACGCACTCATCCTGGCCGCGAAAACGCCCGCGCAACTGATCCTCCTTGCCGGCGATGTGGTGGATCTTGCCACGGAACTTTTCGAGGTGGCCAATAGCAACGTGATCAGTGACGTCGCCGCCGCCGTCGACGCAGCCCGGGCAGCCGCCACGACTGCCCGAGTCAATATCGACATAAATGTGGTTGCCATCAAGGACAGCGAAGCCCGGTCCCGGCTGGCTGACCAGACCGACGGCCTTGAGGAAAAAGTCATCCTGGCCGCCGACTCGCTCGCCAAGCGCGTTCGCGAAAGGATCCTCGGTTGAACACTACCCTCCTCTCCGGGCGGACCCTCGCCAGGCTCATGCAACAGAGGGCCCACGACGACGCAAGGGACCTCGAAACCGAAGGCCTGCGCCCGACGCTTGCCGTTGTTGTGGCCACCGACGACGGCTCCGCTCACTGGTATGTCCGGTCGATCGAACGGGCTGCAGGAAACGCCGGCATCATGTGCCGGATTGTGGACTTGGGCCACGACGCGACAGAACAGGTGTTGGCCAGTGTCCTGAAAGACCTCAGCGCCGAGCCGTCGGTGCACGGCATCATCCTGCAGACCCCGTTGCCGCCCGGCGTCGATGCAGATGCCCTGGTTGGACATATCGCCCCTGAGAAGGACATCGACGGCGCGAATCCACTGAGCCTCGGCCGCCTGGCAGTCGGCCAGCCCTCGTTCGCGCCCGCCACGGCCCGCGCCGTCATCGAGATCCTTGACCACTTTGATATCCCGGTGGCGGGCCGGAACGTCGTCGTCATTGGACGCTCGGCCGTTGTTGGAAAACCGCTGTCCCTGCTGCTGCTGGAACGCGACGCCGCCGTAACCGTCTGCCACTCCAGGTCAGGGCCGCTCGAGAAATACACCAGGACGGCCGACGTCGTGATCGTTGCCGCCGGGCGCATCGGCCTGCTAAACAGTAGCCATATTTCTCCCGAGGCCGTAGTGATCGACGTTGGCACCAACGTCCTTCCGGACGGGTCCCTCGTAGGGGACGTGGATCAAGCCAGCGTCCGTGGCGTTGCTGCCGCACTGACTCCAGTTCCGGGCGGGGTCGGGTCAGTCACCACGTCCCTGCTTCTCCTTCACACGATCGAAGCCGCCCGCGAACAGTCGCGTGCCTTCGTCAGGAGAGGAGTCGCGTAATGTCGGATGAATGCGATCCGCCCGAGCGGTTGTTGCTGTGACGTGGAAGAACGGAGAGCAATGAGCAACGAAGCTGTTGCGCGGGTACGGCTGGAAGTTGTTCCGTCTGCCGATCTCCTCAAGCAACTCTCCACGGCTTTTGACAGCAAGAGTTCCGTCAGCGTGACGTGTCTCCCCCACCACGGGCCTGGCAGAACGGTGGAAGCCTCAGTAAACCTGGCACGCAAGGGTTATCACACAGTTCCCCATCTCGCTGCCCGCAGCATCACCAGCCAGGCAGAACTGCATTCCCTGCTTCTGCCGCTCCAGGAAGCGGGCGTCTCCGAGCTTTTTCTTGTTGCCGGGGACCGGCGAACGCCTGCAGGTCCCTACTCGTGGAGCGGAGAACTTCTTGAGGCGGTTAAGGCGTATTCTTCTGACTTCTCCATAGGCATTGCCGGCTACCCTGAAGGCCACCCGCAACTCAGCCAGGAGCAACTCAGCGGCAGCCTGCACACGAAAGCACCTTTTGCGTCGTCCATAGTCACGCAAATGTGCTTCTCAGCCGAGGCGATCAGCCGGTACGTCACGACAATCCGCACTAGTGGCCTGGAGTTACCCGTCTGGGTTGGAGTCCCCGGCCCAGTCTCCATCAGGAAGCTGGTGTCCATGGGAGCACGCCTCGGGGTGGGCCGCTCTCTCAAGCTTGCCCGGGGTACGGGGATGGCGGGAGCACTCATGCGCGGAGACGACTTCCTAAGCTACGACAGCGGACGCCTGATTCGGGAGGTCCACCAGGAATTGGCGGGCGATCCCCTCTTTGCCGGATTCCATGTCTACACCTTCAATGACCTCAGCCGCTTGCCTGGCCTCCTGCAAAGTCTGCCGGCCTTGCAGCCCACCGCCACGCTGGCTCGGCGCAATGCCACCACTCCACTGTTTCCTGCGAAGATCTGAAGGGAAGACCCCATGGCTTCCAAAGCCCCTAAGCACAATATCGACGAGTCAGAACTGAGCGTGACGAAGCCGAAGTCCAAGGCCGTCGGCATCCCCGCGGTCGTTAACTCGCTGAAGATCTCCCTCGAGCAGATGGGCCCGCTGCGCAGCGTCCAAACGCTGCTGGCAGTCAACCAAGTGGATGGGTTCGACTGCATGGGTTGCGCCTGGCCTGAGCACGAAAAGCGCAATGCCGCTGAATTCTGCGAGAACGGTGCCAAGGCAGTTGCAGAAGAAGCCACACGCCGACGTGTCACCCCTGAATTCTTCGCGCAGCACTCGATTGCCGACCTGAAGATGCGCGACGACTACTGGCTGGGTCAACAAGGCCGTTTGACGCATCCGATGCTGCTCGACGAAGGTGCCACCCACTACAGGCCAATCGACTGGGACGACGCTTATGAGCTGATCGCCCAGGAAATCAGAGACATGGATCACCCCGACCAATCGGTCTTCTACACTTCCGGCCGGACGTCGAATGAGGCAGCCTTCGCCTACCAGCTGCTCGTCCGGGGCATCGGGACGAACAATTTGCCGGACTGCTCCAACATGTGTCACGAATCATCCGGCTCAGCACTGGTCGAAACCATCGGCATCGGCAAAGGTTCCGTCAGCCTCACCGACGTGGAGACTGCGTCCCTGATTTTCGTGGCGGGTCAGAATCCAGGCACCAACCACCCCCGCATGCTCAGCGCCCTGGAGAAGGCAAAGAAGAACGGCGCCGTCATTATCTCCGTCAATCCGCTTCCCGAGGCCGGGCTGCTTCGGTTCGAGAACCCGCAGACCATTTCCGGAATGGTGATGGGCACCGAATTGACCGACGACTTCCTGCAGATCCGCGCAGGTGGCGATCAGGCCCTCTTCCAGGGGCTTGGCAAGTACCTGCTCGAAGCCGAAGCGCAGGGGCGCAAGACCCCTGGCCTGGGCACAGTGCTGGACCATGAATTCATCAAGCACCACACTGTGGGCATTGACGAATATCTGCGGCACCTTGAAAAGGCCGAATGGGACGACATCGTCGAAGCCACCGGACTCACACTGGAACAGATCCAGTCCACGGGCGAACGCCTGCTGGCCTCCAGCGCCACCATCGTCTGCTGGGCCATGGGCCTGACCCAGCACAAGCACTCGGTACCCACCCTTCGTGATGTGGTCAACGTCCTGCTTCTGCAGGGCAACATCGGGAAGCCCGGAGCCGGCGTCTGCCCTGTCCGCGGCCACTCCAACGTCCAGGGTGACAGGACCATGGGTATCTTCGAAAAGATGCCGGAGACTTTCCACGACCGGCTTGACGAAGAATTCCGTTTCCTCTCCCCCAGGGCCCATGGGTTCGACACCGTGGCTGCCATTCGCGCCATGCGGGACGGAAAGGTGCGGGTCTTTATCGGTATGGGCGGCAACTTCGTACGGGCGGCCCCGGATTCCGAGGTTACGGAACAGGCGCTGGCAAACACACGGCTGACCGTGCAGATCTCCACGAAACTGAACCATTCCCACGTCTCGACGGGCCGTCGCGCCCTGATTCTTCCGACGCTGGGACGCACCGAGAAGGACACCCAACGCACAGGCGACCAGAGAGTGACCGTGGAAGATTCCATGAGTGCGGTCCACGCCTCCCGCGGACGCCTTAAGCCCGCCAGCGAGCACCTGCAGTCCGAAGTGGCCATTGTGTGCAACCTCGCCCATAAGCTGTTCACGGACAATGCAAACCACCCGCTGCCCAACACCCCGAAAGCCGACTGGCTCGCCATGCGGGACGACTACTCGATTATCAGAAAACACATCGAGGGCGTCCTCAGCGGCTTTGAGAATTTCGAGGAACGAATCAAGAACCCCGGCGGGTTCATCCTCCCCCACCCGCCCCGGGACGCCAGGGAGTTCGACACCGCTTCAGGCAAGGCCCACTTCACAGGCAATGACCTCGAATTCATCAGGGTCCCTGCGGGACGGCTGGTCCTTCAGACACTGCGATCCCACGACCAGTACAACACCACTATCTACGGCAAGGATGATCGGTATCGCGGAATCCATGGCGGGCGCCGCGTCGTCATGATCAACGCCGAGGATATAGCGGAACTGGGGTTCACGGACGGGACCATGGTGCATCTCATCTCCGAATTCAAAGGGACGGAACGCCGGGCCGAAAACTTCCGCATCGTGGCGTACTCGACGCCGAAGGGATGCGCGGCAGCCTACTATCCGGAAACCAATGTCCTTGTTCCGCTTGATTCAGTAGCAGACACCAGCGGTACGCCCACCTCCAAGTCCGTCATCATCCGACTCGAGCGCGCTGCACCGTGAGTGCCCGCCTGAGCACACAAACGACAGTGGCCAAGGGGGTGGACGGGCCCAGGGTGGAACGGGCAGTTCGAGAATACCTTCTGGCCATCGGAGAGGATCCTGAAAGGCCCGGACTGGCGGACACTCCCGCCCGGGTGGCCCGCGCCGCCGCGGAAACGTTTGGCGGGCTCCATGAGGATCCCCTGGCAGTCCTGGACAGGACGTTTGACCTGGGTCACGGTGAGATGGTCATCGTCAAGGACATCGCTTTCTATTCCACATGTGAACACCATCTGGTGCCGTTCCATGGCGTGGCGCATGTGGGCTACATCCCTTCGGCAGAAGGACTCGTAACCGGCCTCAGCAAACTGGCCAGGCTGGTGGACGTGTTTGCGCGACGCCCGCAGGTACAGGAGCGACTTACCACCCAGGTGGTGGACGCGCTGGTCTCATCACTGCGTCCGCTGGGCGCGATTGTGGTGGTCGAATGCGAACACCTGTGTATGTCCATGAGGGGCGTCCGTAAGCCAGGGGCAAAGACCATCACCTCCGCAGTCCGCGGCGAACTACGCCTGCCGGCCGCCCGTGCTGAGGCACTGAGCCTCATTCGCAGCCGGTAAGAAATGTCTGGACACTGCCTTAAGGACTACTCTACGATGTAACTGATATATCTTTAGTTGTCATGCAAAAATATCAGTCTCTTTGCATGACCGGTACGGCATCCCGCTGACAGTCTTCGTCTTCGCGAAGTATGAGCTGTCCCGTTCCCGTGAAGGGTGCTTCGGTGGTTTTTGACGCCTGGGGAGGTACATCGAAGCACCGTTTTCGGGTGACGGGGCACTCCGGCGATTTACCGGACCAGTGCAGGGCCAACCGTGAGGCAGGCCTGGCATCAAAATCCCAGCACCACCCCCGTATCCAAAGGAGTGTCCATGTCAGGAAACAGAGCCGTTGCCTATAAGGAACCCGGCGTCGTCGAGATCATCAATACCGACTACCCGACGTTCGAACTTAAGGATGGACCCGGCGTCAATCCCGCCAATGTCGGCCGGAAGGTTCGCCACGGTGTGGTCCTCCGCACGGTTACCACCAACATCTGCGGGTCGGACCAGCACATGGTGCGCGGCCGGACCACGGCGCCGCGGGACTTGGTCCTGGGGCACGAAATCACCGGTGAGGTGGTGGAAGTCGGCCCGGATGTCGAATTCATTAAGGTCGGCGATATCGTCTCCGTGCCCTTCAACATCTCCTGCGGCCGCTGCCGCAACTGCAAGGAACGCAAGACAGGTATCTGCCTGAACGTTAACCCCGACAGGCCCGGCAGCGCCTACGGCTACGTGGACATGGGCGGCTGGGTTGGCGGCCAGGCGGAGTACGTATTGGTTCCCTACGCAGACTGGAACCTGTTGAAGTTCCCCGACCGGGACCAGGCCTTGGAGAAGATCATGGACTTGACCATGCTCTCGGACATCTTCCCCACTGGCTTCCACGGAGCAGTCACGGCAGGAGTGGGCGTCGGTTCCACTGTCTACATCGCAGGCGCGGGTCCGGTGGGCCTGGCGGCCGCCGTCGGTGCGCAGCTGCTTGGTGCGGCAGTGGTCATTGTCGGAGACATCAACGAAGACCGCCTCGTTCAGGCCAGGTCCTTCGGATGCGAAACGGTGAACGTCTCCAAGGGTGACCCGAAGGACCAAATTGAGCAGATCCTCGGCGTGCCCGAAGTGGACTGTGGCGTGGACGCAGTCGGATTCGAAGCCCGCGGGCACGGCAAGGACGCCTCGCACGAAGCGCCGGCCACTGTGCTGAACTCCCTCATGGACATCACTGCAGCAGGTGGCGCCCTGGGCATCCCGGGACTCTACGTGACCGGTGACCCCGGCGGAATCGACGAGGCGGCCCAGCACGGGTCCCTCTCGCTGTCGCTGGGAACCGGATGGGCGAAATCCCTGTCCTTCACCACTGGCCAGTGCCCGGTGATGAAGTACAACCGCCAACTGATGATGGCCATCCTGCATGACAAGGTGCAGATTGCCGAGGCAGTGAACGCCAAGGCAATCCCGCTCGATGAAGCGCCGCGCGGATACGCGGAATTCGACGCCGGCTCGGCAACTAAGTTCGTGCTCAACCCGAATGGATACGTCAAGGCGTAGCAGGCCGCTAACGGGGCCGGAGATCGGGGCAAGCACCGTATGGTGCGATCCCACATTCTCCGGCCCCACCTTTCAGTGCATCATTACCTTCAGAAAAGGGGCACCTTTGCTCGTCCAGGAAACCACCATGAGCAGTCGCACATCGAAGTTGCTCCCTGCTTGGGGCCCATCCGAGCATGCCTCCCCCACCTGGTCCGAAGCGCGCCAGCTGGCTTTCGATTGCGCTGCCCCGCTCGCACCGGTGGAGGTCCCGCTCTCATCGGCAGCAGGCCGCACCCTGACCCGCGACGTCGCCGCCCTGCAGGAGCTCCCCCACTACGACTCCTCTGCCATGGACGGCTGGGCCATTAGCGGATGCGGTCCATGGGTCGTTACCGACAAAAGGAAATTTCTCCTACCCGGGAGTGCCGGCGTCATAGCGACAGGCGGGCTGGTACCTGCCGGTGCCACGTCGATACTCCGCAAAGAAAGCGGGGAGATTCACCAAGACGCTGCAGGCAACACTCTCCTGCGGCTTAATGACGCTGCAAAGCACGGTGAGCCGGGTCAGGGCCGCCATATCCGTCCTGCCGGCGAAGAAGCTGCGGCCGGTGAAGTGCTGATCCCCGCCGGTACGGAATTGAACCCCGGCCACGTTGCGCTCGCAGCCGTGGCCGGCCATGACCATCTCCAGGTGCGGGGCAAACCGCTGGTTGGAATCGTACTGACCGGTGCCGAAGTAGTGACGGCGGGTGTTCCGGAACCAGGACATGTCAGAGACGCTTTTGGTCCCCAGCTGGGCTCAGTCATTTCCCTTCTGGGCGGCACACCCGCCGGCTCCCTGCGCGTCGGGGATTCCTACGGTGAATGGCTCACGGCATTGGGCGGCTCAGAAACATTACCCGGACCAAGGCCGGACGTAACCATCACCACTGGTGGAACCGGATGTTCCGGGACAGATCATTTTCGCAATGCCATCGCCGCTCTCGGCGGACACCTGCTGCTGGATGGCATCGCCATGCGCCCCGGCCACCCGGCTGTCCTGGCCGGGCTGCCGGACGGCCGCTTCGTCGTCGGACTGCCCGGCAACCCCTTGGCAGCAATGATGGCCCTCATCAGTATTGGTGCACCACTGCTGGATGCACTGGGAGGAAGGTCCCTCTCCGCCATCGGGCAGGTGACGTCTGCAGCAGACGTTGATCCCTGCCCCGGCCGTACTCGCCTGATTCCCTTCAGGCTCATCGAGGGGTTGGCCTTTCCCGTCCCGCACACCGGCCCCGGAATGCTCCGTGGACTGGCCGCAGCTGATGGTGTCATGGCTGTTCCCCCTGGCGGAGTCCTGTCCGGCGAGACGGTTTCTGTGCTCCCGCTCCCTTGGACAAAGTCCAACAACACGATCCTGTCCACCGCCAACCGAGTGCGGAGCACCACATGGCACGCATGACTCAACGCCGGAGGATCCATCGCTTCCACCTCGACGGATCCGGCACTGAATACCCGGTACGGTTCAAAGAAGACTTACTTGCCGCTGAGGAGCCCCTGGAAATCCGTATCAGCGGCCGCTCTTTCGCGGTCACCATGAGGACCCCTGGGGACGATTTTGACCTTGTGGCGGGGTTTCTGGTTTCGGAAGGCATCATCAGCTCCCACTCCGAGCTGGTATCACTGCGCTTTTGCAGCGGAGATGCGGGGGCAGAACAGACGTATAACGTCATCGATGCCCAGCTGAGACCGGATGTTCCCATGCCCGACACCATGCGGCATGTCTACACTTCAAGCTCCTGCGGCATCTGCGGGACGGACTCGATCGATTCCGTCCGCAAGACCCTTCGCTTTGACCCGTCCCGTGACGCGCTGCGGATTCCCGTGGATGTCCTCGCCGAACTCCCGGAGCGGCTTCGCGAAGCCCAGGCGGTGTTCGATAAGACGGGCGGCGTGCATGCGGCCGGCCTGTTCAAAGTGGACGGCACCACCCCGGAGTTACTCTGTCTCCGTGAGGATGTTGGACGCCATAACGCCGTGGACAAAGTTGTAGGTTGGGCGTTACGCCAGAACCTGTTGCCGTTGAGCGGCACCGTCCTTCAGGTTTCAGGACGGGCCTCCTTCGAGCTTGTCCAGAAGGCAGCTATGGCGGGCATTCCTGTCTTATCTGCCGTGAGTGCGCCGTCAAGCCTGGCCGCAGATCTCGCCGTCGAGACCGGAGTGACCTTGGTGGGCTTCAGCCGGGGACACAGCCTGAATGTCTATGCCGGCAGGGAGAGGCTGGGCCGCCCGCAGAACGTGAGCCGAGAGGAGAACCATGTCCTGCTTTGACGTCATCTAGGCCGCAAGAGTGAACGGACACATGCTTCCGTTGTAACAGGGGAATTGCGGGGGTCTAACCATTCCGGTCTAGGATCAAACACAAGGCGGGTGTTTTCAGCCTCTTGTTTGGCCACAGAAAGACGTAGGTGTGGATCATGGCCAGAAATGACCTTGACGCCCAAAAGAATGCAAACGGGCAGGCTGGCGGCGTGCAGTCCGTTGACCGTGCCCTGCAGATCCTCGAGATCCTCTCACGCGACGGACATGCAGGCGTGAGTGACATCGCGGAGGAAATGGGGGTTCACAAGTCCACCGTCTTTCGGCTGCTCGAATCCCTTGCGGGCTCTGAAATGGTCCAGCAGAACAGCGGCCGTGGAAAGTATCAGCTTGGCTTCGGCATCCTTCGTCTCGCAGCCTCCATCCCCGCCCGCCTCAGCCTGGTACGGGAGGCCCGGCCGATCCTGGAGCATCTGGCGCATCAGAGCAAGGAAACGGTCAACCTTGCAGTCCTGCGTTCAGGTTACGCCGTCAACGTTGACCAGGCGCTTGGACCCTCCAGTCTGGCCACGCACGACTGGGTCGGAGGCCTGACCCCTCTCCATGCCACTTCCAGTGGCAAGGTTTTTCTGGCAGCGCTGCCCGCCGATGAACGCCGGAAGATCCTTGATGAGGTTGGCCTGTCTGCCCGCACACCCCGCACCATCACCAGCCGGGAAGCACTGGAAAAGCAGTTGCTGGATGTCGCCCATAACGGGTATGCGGAGTCGAGAGAGGAACTCGAGATCGGCTTGAACGCTCTTGCTGTTCCGGTCTATAACCACGTGGCCGCAGTAGTTGGCTCGGTGAGCATTTCAGGACCGGCCTTCCGCTTCGACGCCGAAAAGGTCCCCGAGCTCATCACATCCCTCCGCGAAGCGGGACTGCGGATCAGCGAGAAAATGGGCTACACGCAACGGTGACCCCGCACCCTGGCGGCGTTGAAGTCCTGCTGGTTGATGCGCTGGAGGAGCTCCGCTGAGGTGGCCGCAAAGCTCAAGACCCCGCGGGCGGCCCTTGCTACCGACAGGTCGGCCAAGGAAGCTCCCACGACCGCTGGTGTCTCTACAGAGTGACCCTTCCAAAGTCATCTCGATTGCTCATTGCGCAACAGCTATCAGCATCTGCAACACGGGACGTAGGGCCACGCTTACTGTCAAGGGTGGTTTGGAGGCTCAGAAATATCTTGACATTGAGTGTGACGAGGCGCACGCTGTTGCTTAGCGCGAATTCTGTTGTCCCATGCGGAACGTTATAGAGGTTCCCCCTGCAGCATTCGCTATCTGTTCCCCGACCCTGGAAAGGTGCAACGTGCACAAGCCCTGCCCGCTCAGTGAACTCGCTCCAGGGTTGGCACTTCGGCTTGGCACGGCTCCGCCGATTGCCCGCAAACCGGAAAATCAATGCCCCACCAGCCAAACTGCCCGTCCGGTCCCATGAGGTCAAAGTCACAAACGGCGACATCATGATCACCGAATCCACGGAACCCCCAACCTTCCTGCCGGACTGACGGTCAACGGTCACCTCTAAAACACGCAGTCCATGACTCCCAAGCAAAGGACCAAATCATGGCTATAAACAGCGACACAAAACCCCCCAAGAAACCTCCCGTCAGCGAAGCTGACGCGGATAGGCTAAGAATCGAGGAACTGGCTTCAGAGGACGGTATCGACGCAGTCGTGCTCATCCCTGAGGATGGAACTGCCAGCACTTTGCCGGATTCAGAAGAATACGACCAGATCCTGGAAGAGCTTCGCAATGCCAAAACCGAGCAGGCCGTTTCGGCACGCCGGAAGACGAAACTCACCCTGGACAAAGTCACCTTTGGGATCACAGGCGCCATTGCCGTCGCCTTCGTGATCTGGGGATTCGTTGGCCGGGACAGCCTCTCAGCCTCCTCGACGAGCGCCCTGGGTTGGGTTATGGAGTACACCGGATGGCTCTTTATGGTCCTGGCCTCCCTCTTCGTCATCTTTGTGCTGTGGCTGGCCTTGGGCAAGTTCGGCAACATCCCGCTGGGCAAGGACGGCGAGAAGCCCGAATTCCGCACCGTCTCCTGGGTGGCCATGATGTTCGCCGCCGGCATGGGCATCGGCCTGATGTTCTACGGCGTGGCCGAGCCTCTCTACCACTACGTTTCCCCGCCGCCGGGAACCGTTGACGGCAGCACCCCGGCTGCCATCCAGACTGCAATGGCCACGTCAATCTTCCACTGGACCCTGCACCCGTGGGCCATGTACGCAGTGGTGGGTATAGCCATGGCCTACGGAACCTACCGGCTGGGGCGCAAACAGCTGATCTCCGCTGCCTTCACGTCCCTTTTTGGCATCCGCGTAGTTGAAGGTCCTGTCGGCAAATTCATCAATATCCTTGCCATTTTCGCCACGCTCTTCGGCACGGCGGCATCGCTGGGCCTTGGCGCCTTGCAAATCGGCAGCGGCATGACGTCCAACGGTTGGGTGGGGGAAATCGGCACTCCGGTGCTCGTGGCCATCGTGGCCGTCCTGACAACCTGTTTCGTCGCCTCCGCCGTTTCCGGCATCAGCCGCGGAATCCAGTGGCTCTCCAATATCAACATGGTCCTGGCCGTGATCCTGGCCCTGATCGTCTTCGTTGCAGGACCCACCCTTTTCATTCTCAACCTGATCCCCGCAGCAGTCGGCGACTACGCGAGGGACCTCGCCGAAATGTCCTCCCGGACCGAAGCGGTGGGCGACGAGGCGCTGCGCAGCTGGATGTCTGGCTGGACCATCTTCTACTGGGCCTGGTGGGTCTCCTGGACACCCTTCGTGGGCATGTTCATCGCCCGGATCAGCCGCGGGCGCACCATCCGTCAGTTTGTCACCGGCGTGCTGCTGGTGCCCAGCGTCGTCAGTGTGATCTGGTTCGGCATCTTCGGCGGCACCGCCTTCCATGTGCAGCAGGAAGCCGATAAGGCCGGCACGCCCGGCCTGGTCACCATGGTCGACGGCGTCCCGTCCGTTAGCTTCGACGGCGCCCTTTTCGATCTGGTCAAGAACCTGGGCATGCCGGCCTGGGCTGTCGCGGCAGTCATCGTCCTGGCAATGGTCCTGGTAGGGATCTTCTTTATCACCGGCGCAGACGCGGCCTCCATCGTGATGGGATCGCTCAGCTCCAACGGCGCCGAGGAACCCCGCCGCGGAGTGGTCATTTTCTGGGGCACCCTCACCGGGGCCGTCGCCGCCGTCATGCTCCTGGCGGGCGGAGACGTGCCCTCCGAGGCCCTGTCCGGCCTCCAACGCATCACCATCGTCGCCGCCCTTCCCTTCGTGGTGGTGATGCTGCTGCTGTGCTTTGCCCTCGTCAAGGACCTCCGCCGCGACCCGCTGGCGCTGCGGCAACGTCTGGCCACCAATGTGATGGAACGTGCGATCCGTACGGGCGTGGAGCAACACGGCCATGTCCAGTTCGACCTCGTTACCAGGCATGAACACCACGACGGTTGTTCGGACGGGACACCCTGCCCGGGGAACGACAGAACCAACTAGATACGGCGGCCGAAGATCCTGGCCCTCCGGTGTCAGGATCTTCGGCCTCCCCTTGTCCTCTTGCCTTTAGAAGAACGGAAGCAAATGCACGACTCCCAGCAAAAAGAAAAGGTCCTTCGCATATCAGGTGAAGGCAACACCTCGTTTACCGTCAGCCTCGAAGATGCGGAACCCGTTACAGTCCGGCTGGAAATCGACGCCAAGTGCGGCTGCCAGGGGGACGGCCGCGCAGTTAGCCGCCCCGGGTCATACATCGATACCGAGGTGCCCGGCCAAAAGAATTAGCCACCCATCCCCCTGTCTTATCCAGGCGCCCCGCAGGCAATCCTGCGGGGCGCCTGCGCGTCCAATCCCGGCGTCCGCGGCTTCTGCCGGGTATCGGAGTTGACTCGTCCCCGATCGAGGGTGATGACTCTGCCCGCGCGTTCGATATCCCTCAAGTCATGGGATGACTCAATGACGGTCACACCGCGCCGTAATTCTTCATCAATCGCTGTTCTGATCAGTTGGTATGCTGCCCGGTCCAGGCCAGTCGTGGGCTCGTCCAGGATGAGGACGTCCGATTCCTGCGCCAGCCCTTGTGCGACGAGCGTCCGCTGGTGCTGACCGCCTGAGAGTTCGCTGAGCTGACGGTTGGCAAGGTCCGCGATCCCCATTCTCTTCATCGCCGTTGCGACCACCTGCCGGTCCAGGGCCCGCAGTGGCAGTAATCCGCGCCGGTGCGGCCATCTGCCCATTTCCACTGCCTGGCGGACAGTGCAGGGCATGGATTCAGGTGTCCGCGCCTGCTGGATGACGAAAGCGGCCCGTTGTGTGGTGGTGACGGATACTGTTCCCTGTGTCGGCCGCAGCACCCCCGCCGTGAGCGCGAGCAGTGTTGACTTCCCGGATCCGTTCTGCCCCGTCAGCACGGTGTGGGTTGACGGTTCGAAGCCAAGCGACACGTCGGCTAAAGCCTGCCTGTCCGGGTAGGCAAATCCAGCGTTCCTGAAGATCACCGAAGACATTTCGTCTCTTTTCTTATTGCGAATAAGTCTCATTAGCTAGTGTACGATGAGCGACGATGGAATGGTTATTTGATCCCCTGAGCGCTTCATTTGTACAACGCGCCGTGCTCGGCGGCGCCCTGGTCGCGGTCGTCTGCGCCGTCGTCGGAACCTGGGTGGTAGTACGGGGAATGGCCTTCCTTGGCGACGCGATGTCGCACGGGCTGCTGCCCGGCATCGCCATCGCGTCACTGCTGGGCGGCAACCTCATCCTTGGTGCAGCCTTGAGCGCGGCGGCAACGGCGGCCGGGGTCTCCGCCATCACCCGGAACCGCAAGGTCTCCCAGGACACCGCCATCGGATTGTTGTTCGTGGTGATGTTGTCGCTCGGGGTAATCATCGTGTCGGCCTCGGGCTCATTCGCTGTGGATCTCACCGGCACCCTCTTTGGCGACGTCCTCGCCGTTGGAACCACGGACATTATGGTGCTGTCGGTCGTTGGGATCTTCGTCCTGGCAGCGGCTGCTGTCTTCCACCGCGCGTTCATGGCGGCAGCGTTCAACCAGCAGAAGGCGGCAACCCTTGGGCTGCGGCCCCGGCTCGCCCACTTCGTGTTGTTGTGCCTGATCACCCTCGCCGTGGCCGCGTCATTCCAGGTCGTAGGAACACTCCTGGTCTTTGGCCTGCTCATCGCTCCGCCCGCGGCTGCCCTGGTGTGGGCAAAGACGATCCGGACGGTCATGATCCTTGGCTCCGTGATCGGCGTCGCCAGCGTGGTCGCCGGTCTCTGGATCTCCTGGTACGCATCAACCGCCGCCGGCGCAACCATTGCCCTCGTTGCGGCCCTGTCCTACTTCGTTTCCGCCCTCGCCCGATCCGCGGTCCGCAAGGATGCCACGATCCCCCGCGCCACCGTCCGTAAAGACGTCCTGCCGGCACCCGCAGACGCTTCCCCCCTCACCCCCGTATCAGAGCCAGAATTGGAGCCCCTTTCCAGTGCACCGCACCACCCGTAAACTCTCTTCCCTTCTGCTTGGCCTCCCGATGCTGCTTTCTGCCTGCGCGGGTAACAGCCCAGGCAACCAGACCGCTCCTACAACCGACGCTACGCCCCACGGCTATATCGCAGGGGCACAGGAGAACAGCGAGCCGCAGACCGGCCTGCTTACCTTCGACCGGGAAACCGGGCAATCGCAACTGCTCTCCCTCCTTACTGAAAAGACGGTCGACGCCGGGACGTTCGGCGCCATCGACGCCGTCCAGCAGGATGGCCGTTACGCGCTGGTCACTACGTCAGACGCCGTCAAGGTGTTCGATACCGGTGCGTGGACGGTGGACCACGGTGACCACATGCACTACTACAGCTCCGAGCCCCGTCAGGTGGGCAACATCACCGTTCCGGATCCTGGTGTTGTGGCCGGAGACGGCATTTCCCTGGCGGTGTTCTCCGAATCCGGTGGCTACGCTTCCATCTACGAGCACAAGGACCTGGACTCTGGCGTTGTCGTCGAAGCTGCGCGTATCACCACCACGGCTCACAAGGGCTTTGTGATCCCCTACGAAGGGCACTTTGTCGCCAGCATTGCAGGCGAGGGCACCGCTGCCGGCGCAGTGGAGGTCCGCGACGCCAAGAACAACGTGGTGCTCGGCGAACAGCAGTGCGCCGGTTCATTAGCGCATGCCACTACCCGGGTTGGCGTGGTGCTGGCATGCAAGGATGGTGCCCTGCTCATCACCGAGGACGACGGCAAGTTCGAGGCGGAGAAGATCGTGTACCCTGCCGACGCAGCCGGCATTCCCCCCGCAACACGTCTTGCTCACCGACCGGGCTCCAACGAACTCGCCGCGTTTGCAGGCGACGGCGGCGTCTGGCACCTGAACGTGTCACAACGTACCTGGAAATACCTGAAGACTCCCCTTCCGGTGGTCGCTGCCTCAGCCGTGGGCGACACCAAACGCGTGCTGGCCCTCGGCGTCGACGGTTCTCTGATGACCATCAATCCGTCCTCCGGAGAAGTGACCGCCCAAGCGGCAATGCTCAAACCCCTTTCGGCACAAGAAGGCACCATCCCGCAGCTCCATATTGACGCCGCCCGGGCCTACCTCAGCGACCCTGCCGGTTCAACAGTCCGCGAAATCGACTACGCGGACGGGCTCCGGGTCGCCCGGACCTTCAACGTTCCCGCCGCCGACGTCGTACTGGAGACGGGACTGTGAAGCGCGGCACAGCAGCCAGGGCGGCCGCGGCCCTTCTGGCGCTTGGCCTCGCGCTGAGCGGGTGTTCGGCAGCAACGGCAGAGCGGCCCGCCGTCGTCGTCACTACCAATATCCTGGGCGACATAACCCGCAACCTGGTGGGAGACCAGGCGGAGGTCGTGGTGTTGATGGAATCTAATGCCGATCCGCACTCCTTCGGCATCTCAGCTCAGCAGGCCGCCGTCATCGAGAACGCCGATCTTGTCATCCACAACGGCGCAGGCCTGGAGGAGGGGGTCCTCAACCACGTGGAGGCCGCCGCGGCAGAAGGCGTCCCCACGCTGGCCACCATGGACGCCGTCGAACCTCTGAATTTCACCCACGATGACGGTGACAGCGCTGCAGACCCCCATTTTTGGACGGACCCGTCCCGGGTGGCGCTGGCCACTGAGGCAATCGCGGACAGCATCGTGGAGCACGTGGACGGAGTTGACGGCGCGGCTGTGCGCTCCCAGACGGCCAGCTATGCCGCAGAGCTGGACAAGCTTGAGGCTTCAATGGAAGAAAGTTTCGCCAGCATAGATCCCGGCAAGCGCAAGCTCATCACCAACCACCACGTCTTCGGCTATCTGGCACAGCGATTCGGTTTCGATGTCATCGGAGCGGTCATCCCTAGCGGAACCACCTTGGCCTCCCCCAGTTCGGCTGATCTCAACGACCTCACCGGCAAGATCCGCGAAGCAGGCGTGGTTGCAATCTTCGCAGATTCCTCCCAACCGGAACGCCTGGCGAAAGTGCTCGCCGCGGAAGCTGGACAGGACATCACCGTGGTCCCACTCTTCACTGAATCTCTGGGAATAGAAGGATCCGGTGCACACACCTATCTCGAAATGATGCGGTCCAACACTGAGCGCATCACCAAAGCATTGTCTTGAGTGATCACTCGTCAACCCATAGGAAAAGGAAAAAACACGCATGCATTACCGCACTACACCCGCCCGCCTAGTAACAGCCCTGGCCGTCACAGGCTTGCTGCTCACAGGCTGCGGAGCTAACGCCACCCCGGCCGGGAGCAGCACCACGAGCCCGTCAGCCAGCGCGTCCACTGTTGCCGATGCGGTCGCCCGCCTCGTAACCACCTACGAAGGCGGTGTTAAAGTCCTCGACGGGAAGACGTTCGAGGTCCTCGGCGACTTTCCGATGGACGGCTTCAACCGTGTAAACGCTGCAGGAGACGGCCGCCACGTCATCATCGCCACCACCGAGGGATTCAAGGTGCTGGATACCGGTGCGTGGAGCGAGGGCGACAAGCACTATGCCCAAGCCCCGGCCATGACGGACATCAACTTCCCCGCTAGCAAGCCGGGGCACGTGGTCCGCCACGATGGCAAGACCATCCTCTTCAGCGATGGAACTGGAGAGGTGACCATTTTCGAATCGAGCAGCCTAGCCAACGGGCAGCCGAAGACGGAGATCCACAAGGCCGCGGAAGCCCACCACGGTGTCGCCGTCGAACTCTCCAACGGTGAACTGGTCCTCACCCTGGGCAATGAGAAAGAACGCCCGGGCATCGTTGTCTTCGACAAGGACGGCAAGGAAATCGCCAGGAACGAGAACTGCCCGGGCGTGCACGGCGAAGCCGCGGCCTCCGGAGAAGCGGTGGTCATCGGTTGCCAGACGGGGGTCCTGATTTACTTGAAGGGCGAGATCACCAAACTGGAAAGCCCCACCAAGTACGGCCGCATCGGTAACCAGGCTGGCTCCGAGGAATCCGCGGTGACTCTGGGCGACTACAAGCAGGAGAAGGATGCCGAACTTGAGCGCCCAGAGCAGATTTCACTGATCAACACCAAGACCAAGGAACTCACTCTGGTGGACCTGGGAACCAGCTACAGCTTCCGCTCACTGGCCCGCGGACCGCACGGTGAAGGTCTGGTGCTCGGCACAGACGGCGCCCTCCACGTCATCGATCCGAAGACAGCAGCGGTAACCAAGACCATCCCGGTGGTTGCGCCTTGGGAAGAGCCTCTGAAGTGGCAGGATCCCCGGCCGACGGTTTTCGTGAATGAGCACACAGCCTTCATCACGGAACCGTCCAAAAATACTATCCATGCTGTGGATATCGAGTCAGGGAAGATCACCGGTTCGGGCACCCTGAAAGAGACGCCTAACGAACTCACGGGCGTCACCGGATAGCTCACTTTCCTTCAGCGTCGATTGCTGAGTAGGTGCCCTTTTGGAGGTTCAAAAGGGCGTCTGCTCAGCAATCAATGGCTTCCGAATCGAAGAGGGACTGCAGATAAACGGTGGTGCGGAGCGCCCTCCCGGGGCAGACTGGGGCTGTGATCGAACCATGGGTGCTGCATGTGGACCTTGACCAGTTCATAGCAGCTGTCGAAGTGCTGCGTCGGCCCGAGCTTGCCGGGAAGGCAGTGATCGTTGGCGGCCGCGGTGATCCGACGGAACGGGCGGTAGTCTCGACGGCGTCCTACGAAGCAAGGAAGTACGGCGTCGGCTCGGGAATGCCGCTGCGCATCGCAGCACGAAAAGTGCCCGACGCCGTCATCCTGCCCGTGGACGCTGATGCTTACCTCGCTGTGTCCGAAAAAGTCATGTCGGTGCTCCACTCGCAACCGGGCGCCACGGTCCAGGTGCTCGGCTGGGATGAAGCTTTCGTTGGGGTGCTGACGGAGAATCCCGAGGCGTACGCCCGGCGATTGCAGCAGGCGGTCCTTGAGGAGACCCGGTTGCACTGCAGCGTGGGCATCGGTGACACTCTGGTCCGTGCCAAGGTTGCGACGACGTTCGGCAAGCCAGCCGGCGTCTTCCGGCTCACGCATGCTAACTGGCTCGAGGTCATGGGGAGCCGGCCGACGATCGAGCTGTGGGGCGTGGGTACGAAGGTGTCGCGTCGCCTTGCCACGCTCGGCATCGAGACGGTTGCACAGCTTGCAGCGTCCAATCCTGATGACCTTGTCCCCGAGTTCGGTCCGAAGATGGGCCCCTGGTATGCCCAGCTCGGGCGGGGTGACGGCGCACGGACAGTCGATGACACGCCTTGGGTGGCCCGCGGGCACAGCCGCGAAACCACCTTCCAGCGGGATCTGACTGAGTCCGGGCAGATTCACGACGCCGTCAGGGAGTTGGCGGCGCAGGTCCTGGAAGATGTCGCGGCCGAGGGGCGGCCGGTGATCGGGCTGACGCTTAAGGTCCGCTACGCCCCGTTCCTCACCAAGACGTACGGCCGGAGGATCCCCCAGACGTCGGACCCGGCAGAAGTGCTCGCACGCACCCTCGACCTCGCGGCGAAGATCGAGCCGGATCGCCCCATCCGGCTCCTGGGGCTGCGGGCCGAAATGCCGATGCCCGAAGACTCACGGCAAGGGCATACCCCTACCCGCAGCGGATGGTGACAGAGCGGCCGCAGATCCCTCAAGGATGCGACGCAATGGCAAATCCGAAAGTGGCCGAGTGATTTGAGAGGTCACCGGCCCGTCCGGGCTGCTGGAGCGCTCAACGACGCGACTCGATCCTGCTACAGTGCCGGAGACGCAGGCGGACCGCACCCTCAATGAGGGTACGGCCCGTTAGCACGGCGTGAGGTTAGACGACGATCAGTCGAAGCCGTGGCAGTAAACCTTGCGGATGGTCTCGGTGACCTCCCAGCGGCCCGTCCAGCCCTTGGGCTGAACCACCACGTCGCCGGCAGACACTTCATAAACGTTGCCGGTGGCGTTGTCGGTGACGGTCACGCGGCCGCTCACAATGTAGCAGAGCTCGGTGTCCTCGCGGGGGGTTATGTCCCAGCCGCCAGGCTGGCACTCCCAGACGCCGGTCTTGACCTCGGTGTCGAACTTCAGGATTGCCGTCTTGGGGTCACCTGAGTCGTAGCCGGCGCGGTAGCCGTTAGGCTCGAGTTCGCCCTGAACCTCAGCGGCAGGGACGTATACGTATGGACGCATGATTTTTCCTTCCAGTGGATCGTGAATTGTTGACAATCCTACTCTATTGGATCAGTACGCGTCTATCGCACTCGCGTTTCGACGCTGGCCCCCGGACATCCCTGCAGTCGACTGCGCGCTTGACCTGGTGCTTGCAGCTGGGATGTACCCGCGTCAAGAGGTCAGTTCGGCGTCCGCGGCATCGAGCATCTGTTCTACCGGCGCGCGTAGCTCGTCGGTCATCCGATCTTCGGCGTGAATGCGAATTCGTCTGCAATTATCCGGGCAGTTTCGAGTGCGGATAAGTTCGTGTTATCTATTTTGAGGTAGTTATTTTTGATGAAAGAACCGCCGTCAGAATTCAGCTTGTATTTCTTGTCGTCTTCCAACAAACGCTTCCTGGAACTTTTTATATCCCGCTTGGATGCCTTGTGTGACAACCTGACTTCCGTTTCGTTCCGGCTCAGCCGCTCCTCCAGATCAGCCTGGAGCTCAACGAAGTAGTGTGCACCTTTGTTGGAAAAGTCTGAAGCCGGTGATTTTCGAAAGCTCGTGGCCCACAGTCATTTTGCCAACTGCAGGGGGTCCGAAATATGACGACAAATTTCACAAATTTTCCTATCGAAGCGGCTTCGTGCACCGGCAGACAGCTTCTTCCAGGTCGGCATGTCCCGCATGTCCGGGGGACGCCGGCCTTGCGCGACTAAAGGTCTAGCGTAATGGTCCGGGGCTGGGCGTCTGGACCTCCGGGAGGACCTGCTGAAGTACTCCCTGCAGGATCAGCGGGTTGACGTGCCACGTGTAGCGCATGATCAAGCCGAGGCCCTGGATGCACCAGTCGGTCACCACGTCCCCGTCGTCGCTGATCATGCTGCCCCTGACGTACTACGTACTACGTACTCCTGCTCCTTCTTCCCCAAAGCGTCACAATGAATCGTTGACACCCCCCAACCAAGCGCGTATCGTCGACAATCGACGCAGTTACCAATGTGCCGTCGACAATCGACGAAACATCAATAATTTGGAGGATGAAATGGCATTCGAATTCGAAACCAAGCCGAAGTTCGTGACGTTCGACATGAACGGAACGCTGATCAAATTCGCTATCAACGATGCGATCCGTAAGGTCCTGGGTAACCGGTTGCCGGCTGAGATCGCCGATGATTACCTGCGGGCCTGCAAGGCGTACCGCATCGATGAGTGCACTGGCGAGTACAAGCCGTTCCACCAGATTGTCGCCGACTCGATGGAACGCGCCTCGCGTCGGCTCGGTCTGGAGTTCCATGCGGCTGACGCACGGGCGGTTTATGAGATTGTCCCCTCTTTTCAGCCGTACCCGCGTGTCACAGAGGCATTGAACCGCCTGGCTGAGGCGGTTCCGCTGGTCATCATCACGAACAGCGACACCGCGCATGCTGTGCAACTTGCAGAGAACCTCAAGGCCCCGTTCGAGGTCATCATCAGCGCCGAGCAGATGGGGATGTACAAGCCGCGGCTCGGTGCGTTTGAGTACATGTTCGACAAGCTTGGTGTGACACCGGATGAGATCGTGCACGTTTCCGCGAGCCCGATGTACGACCACCGCCCCGCGGCCATCATGGACATCAAGAACAAGGTGTATGTCGACCGCGGCTTCGAGCACGACGAGCACTGGCTCGGCTACGAGCGGATCACCGACATCGCCGACCTCCCCGTCCTCTTCGGCCTGCCGCGCCCCGCAGCCTCCTAAGGGAGACCTGTACAGATGAGTTTGCCACTGCCACAAACCGTAAAGGGCCACTGGGCTTCAGATCGTCTCGGGGCCCTGGGCCTGGAGCTGCCCGTCCTCGCTGATAATGCGTACTACGTGGATCACAGGGCTGTGGACTCCAGCATCCATATCTCCGGCCAGCTGCCGTTCAAGGACGGTGTGCTGCTGGGACAGGGCGTTGTGGGCCGGGACGTGGACCTGGAGACGGCGCGAGAGCTCGCGCGCCATTGCGCGCTGAACTGCCTGGCTGCCGCTGTGCAGGCGGTAGGCGATCTGGACCGCGTCCGGATCGTGCAGATGCTGGTCTTCGTGGCCAGTGGGCCGGACTTCGGTCTGCAGTCAAAGGTCGCCAACGCGGCCAGTGAGTTGCTCATCGAGGTCTTGGGCGAGAACGGTCGGCACGCCCGCACTGCGATCGGGGTCGCCGGGCTGCCCCTGAACACGCCGGTAGAGATCCAGATGATCTGCACGGCAGTTTAGTAACAGGCACGACGGCGGCAACGCGCGACGGCGATGTTGTTCGGGACCCGCTGCAGCGGGTCCCGAACAATCAGCATCCGAGGAGGCCAGCACCGCGTTCCTCGATTCATAAACAGAATTACAAGGAGTACAGCGTGAACCGCATTCAATCAGCACTCGAGGCTCTCCTCGAGCGAATCGATAGCCCCTCACCGATCGTGCTGGCGCACGTGATGCAGGAGAACATCGACCGCATGCAGGCCTTCGCCAACGCTCAGAACCTCGACGTCAGGCCGCACGTCAAGACCCACAAGTGCGTCGAAATCGGGCGGCGCCAGGTCAAAGCCGGGGCGGTCGGAATCACCGCAGGCAACGTCGGTGAGGCAGAGGTCTTCGCAGCCGCCGGGTTCGACCACATCTTCATCGCCTACCCGGTCTGGGCCGCCGGAACGAAAGGTCCCCGGATCCGCAAACTCGCCGAAACCACCCGGCTGCGAGTCGGCGCCGATAACGTCGCGGCAATCAACGCCCTCGCCGATGCGATGGGGGACGAGCCAGGGCTGCTGCAGGTCGTGATCGAGGTCGACTGTGGTGCCCGCCGTTCCGGGGCTGCTCCCGAGGCCGCAGGCGATCTCGCCCTGGCCGCGCGAAAGCGCGGCCTGGTGCCGGCCGGGGTCTTTACCTATCCGGGCCATGGGAGCGCCGGTCCGGATGCCCGCAAGCGTGCCGCAAGTGACCAGGATGCCGCGCTCGTGACGGCGGTGCGCAGCCTCACCGCAGCCGGAATCACCCCTGAGGTGGTCAGCGCCGGTTCCACACCCACCGTGGAATTCGCCACCAACAGCGTCATCACCGAGATCCGGCCCGGCGAGTACGTCTTCAACGACTTGAACAACACCAGGCTCGGTGCCTGCACCGCGGATCAGATCGCGCTGTTCGTCGCCGGCACCGTGGTCAGCGACTGGGTCCCCGATCAGGTCATCCTGGACATCGGCACCAAAGCCCTCGGCCGCGAAGGCAACCCCGAGATCGGCTACGGCGGCATTGCCGGCACCAACGCCGTCCTGTCCAGGCTCAACGAATACCACGGCTTCCTCCCCCTGCCCGGCGGAGACTTCCGCCCAAGCGTCGGCACGGTGCTTCCCGTGGTCCCCAACCACGTCTGCCCGGTGGTGGTCAATTTCGAGGAGTACATCGTCACCGACAGCACCGGCACAACCCTGGAACGGTGGCCCGTCGACGCCCGCGGGTTCCTCAACTGACCACCCCGAACTAAACCCCACGAAGGAATGTCTGACATGAGACTTGATAAGACCACCGCCCTGGTCACCGGCGCCAACAGCGGGATCGGGGAAGCAGTGTGTTCCCAATTCCGCAACGAAGGTGCCCGGCTGCTGCTGACCGGCCGCAGGGACCAACTCGACAACGCCCAGCCAGAGGACCTGTACGTCCCGGGAGACCTCAATGACGAGGCCTTTGTCGAAAGCCTTGCACGCCAGGCCGCCGAGTCCTTCGGCACCGTGGACGTCGTCGTCCTCAACCACGGCCTGCAGGTCAGCGGCCCGCTGACAGAGATGGCCTACGAGGATGCGAAGAACGTCCTCCACAGCAACCTGCTCAGCTCGTTCCTGGTGATGAAGCACTTCGCGCCGCTGATGCCCGCCACGGGGGGCTCGTTCGTCCTCGTCAGTTCCCGGTTGGGCATGGTCGGCAAGCCCGATGAAGTCCTGTACTCCGCGGCCAAGGGAGGCCTGATCATGCTGGCGAAGGGCGCCGCGATCGAATGGGCGTCACGCAACATCCGTGTGAACGTCGTCGCACCGGGGCTGACCGCGACGCCGATCATTGAAGCATCGTTCCAGCGCAGGGAGGACCCCGAAGCCTACCGGGCCCAGCGCGAGGGCCAGATCCCGCTCCAGCGCCTGGCCACCCCCGCAGAGATCGCCGACGCCATCCTTTTCATGGCGTCGAAGGAATCGTCCTACATCACCGGAGCGGTCCTGCCCGTCGACGGCGGATACACCGCAGCCTGAACACCACAACCGTTCCCAGACAAATAAGGACAACTCATGACAGCGCTTGCGGCAACACCCCGAAACGGAGAACTCGGCTTTTGGATGGCCGGACTCGCCGACAGCAGGCCAACCTATCCCCACTTCACAGGTCAGGACACTGTAGACCTGGCAATTGTCGGCGGCGGCTACACCGGCCTGTGGGCTGCGTACTTCGCCAAGAAACTCGAACCCTCACTCAAAGTCGCGGTATTTGAGGCAGAACAGATCGGCTACGGCGCCTCCGGACGAAACGGCGGCTGGCTCTCGGCAATGCCCCCAGGAAACCGGGCCACCTTCGCCCGCGCCTCCGGCGGGCTGGACGCCAGCATTGCACTGCAGCAGGAGTTTGTCGCCGGCGTCGATTCCGTCCTGGATATTCTCCGGGCCGAGGGCATTGATGCGGATCAGAACAAGGGCGGCGCGCTCGTCGCAGCCCACACCAAGGCGGGGCTGGGCCGGCTCGTGACCAGGCGTGACACTGACTGGAAGTACGGCCTGACCGAGGACGACGTCCACCTGCTGGACCGGAACGAATTCCAAAGCCAAATCAACATCTCCACCGTCCACGGCGGGCTCTTCTATAAGCATTGCGCGCGGATAAATCCGGCGAAACTTGTCTACGGTCTCGCTGAGACCCTGACCTCGATGGGGGTGAGCATTTACGAAGGCAGCCGGGTAGGCAGCATCGAGAACAAGACCCTCACTGTGAACAACGGGCGGGTGACCGCGGCCAAGACGTTCATCTGCACCGAAGGCTATTCCGGAGAGCTGCTTGGCAGCAGGACCCTGATACCGATCAATTCCTCGATGATCGTGACCAAGCCGCTGTCGGAAGAGGCGTGGCAGCAGATTGGCTGGAACGGGCCGCAGTGCCTTAACGACTCCGCGCACACTTTCATCTATTCGCAGCGGACAGCGGACGGCCGCATCGCCATCGGTGGCCGCGGAGCGCCTTACCGCTACGGCTCAGGCACAGGAGGCGCTGGTTCAACACCCCAGTCCACCATTGACCTGATCTCTACAAAGCTTCGCTCCTTCTTCCCCGGTATCCCCTTCGAAGTGGATCACGCCTGGTCCGGAGTCCTCGGGGTTACCCGTGACTGGAACGGCGGCGTGCACTGGGACCAGGCATCCGGGATCGGATCGTCCACCGGCTACGCAGGACACGGCGTCACCGCAGCCTACGTCGGCGGCAGAACCCTCGCGGAACTGGCCTTCGAACACAAAACGGAACGGACAACACTCCCCTGGGTCGGCTACCGCTCACGGAAGTGGGAACCGGAACCCCTCCGCTGGCTCGGTGTCCACGGCATGTACAGGCTCTTCGGACTTGCTGACCAGTGGGAAGAGCGCAGGGACTCCACCAAGACCTCGCTCCTGGCAAAATTCGGCAGCAGACTCGCCGGACTCCACGAATAACCCACGCACCACCCTTCACCCCCAACCCCTTAGAAGGAACACCATGAAGACTACAAACAAGATCCAGACGGCGGCCGCGGGGCTCGCTGTCATGGTGGCCCTGACTGCCTGTGGCGGCGCAGCCACCGGCACCGGCACGCAGGCAACCGACCTGCCCAAGACACAGAACACCCGTGACATCTCAGAAGGCGTCCAGCCCGACGCCACCGCGGTCGCACTGCTGCCCGAGTCCTTCAAAACCAAGGGCGAAATCACCGTCGCCATGGACCTGAGCTCCCCGCCGATGACCTTCCTGGCGGAAGACAACTCCACCCCGATCGGACTCAACCCCGACCTCGCCCGCCTCGTCGCCAAAAAACTCGGCCTGAAGCTGAAGTTCGAAAACACCGCCTTCGACACCATCATTCCCGGCATCGACGGCGGACGCTACGACTTCACCGCCACCACCATGTCCGCCACCGAAGAACGCCTCAAGGTCCTGGACATGATCAACTACCTCAAGGGCGGCTCCGCCGTCGCCGTAGCCAAGGACAACCCGCTCAAACTGACCAACGACACCCTCTGCGGCAAGAACATCGGCGTGACCAAGGGCTCCACCCAGCAACTCAAACACCTGCCCAACGTCTCCAAATGGACCTGCGAGGAAAAGGGCCAGCCCGCCATCAACGGCATCACCCTGCCCAACGTCCAGGAAGCCCTCACCCAGCTCGACTCCAAGCGCATCGACGGCGTCTTCTACGACGCCAGCGCCCTGGCCTGGGCCAACGAGCAGCAGCCCAACCACTTCCACATCCTCGAACCCCGCATGGACACCCGCACCAACACCAACGTCGCCATGGGCCTCAAAAAGGGATCACCCCTGACCCCAGCCCTGCAGGCAGCCATCCAGTCCGTACTCGAAACCCCCGAATACAAGGAATCCCTGGACTACTGGGGGCTCGGCGAATCAGCCATCACCGAAGCCGCAATCCGCTAATAGCCGTCCATTAAGCAAATAACTACCGAAAGAAGCAAACCCGACATGGAACAGGTGCTCTAAACATGGACGGAAAACTGGCAGTCATCGGACTGGGCAGCATCGGAAGCATGGCACTCTGGCAGGCCTCCCGCCTGTCCGACTCCGTCGTCGGGTTCGAAGCCCAGGTACCTGCTCACGGCCGTAGCGCCGTGGGCGGGGACACGCGGCTCTTCCGGATGATCTACCGTGGATTGCCTGACCTGTACCCCATTCTGGAGCGTTCACGGGATCTGTGGGCTGAACTCGAAGCAGAAACCGGACAGGACATCCTCACACGCTGCGGCGGCCTGTCCATCGGGGCCAAAGACGGGCCCTACCTCTCAGCCCTGCTCGAAACCACAACGGCCAACGGCGCCGAACACGAAGTCCTCAGCCGCGAGGAGATGGCCGAACGCTACCCGCAGCACAACCTCGGCCCGGACGACATCGCCGTCTACGATCCGAACGCAGGGGTCCTGCGCACCGACCGCGCAGTCATCGCTGCCGTCGCTGCTGCCGAGGCCAACGGCGCAACGATCCACACCGACACCCCGATCCACAGCATCAGCGAATCGGCCGACGGCGTCGTTATCACCTCGGGTGATAAGTCCTGGACCTTCGAGAAGGTCATCGTCTCCTCCGGTGGCTGGTCCCAGCACCTCATGCCTGATTATCTAAAGGCGCACACGGAAACGCGCAGGGTTATCCTGACCTGGTTCGTTGCCCGAGACGGAGCAGAGTTCAGCCCGGAAAGGTTCCCTACTTTCAGCCGGATCTCCGGGGACCGCGCCATGTACGGGGCACCCGCCGTCGACGGCGTCACAGTCAAAGCAACCTTGGACGGCCGCGGCAGACCAACCCCTCTCGCTGACGCAGTACCCAGGGATCTGACCCTCGCAGAAATCACGGAGACCACCGAAACGATTTCGGACTTCCTCCCCGGTCTCAACCCGACGATCGTCCGCTCCGATGCCTTCCCGGAACTCTACACCGAGGACCGGAACCCACTGTTGGGATGGTTCGGTGAATCAACCAGGATGTACGGCGCCACAGGTTTCTCCGGCGGAGGGTTCAAAAATGCCACCGGCTACGGTCACATTGCCGCCTATGAAGCACTCGGCAAGGGGACGGTCGAGGGTCTGGATTTCGTCAGGCCCGGACGCTTCAAGACGAGCTAGGCCAACCTGCAGCCACAACGAGCTGCCGTATGAAGAAAGCGTGAGATGAGTGGGATGTCAATGGTGGCACCAGAAGAACTGCTTGCCCTGGAGGAAAGACCCACAGCCCAACTGATCGCTGATCATCTGCGCGAACAAATCGTCCAGGGATCCATCCGCCCCGGGCAACAGATCAATGAATACGTCCTGGCGAGCCAGCTCAACATGTCCAGAAGTCCTGTCAGGGAAGCAGTACAGCGTCTGTGCCAGGAAGGGATCCTCGTCTATCGGCGCAACCACGGAGTGTTCGTCTCCCAAATTGAAAGGCATGACCTTAAAGAGATCTACAAGGTCCGCGAGTCCGTCGACTCCGCCGCGGCCGGCAGGCTGTTGGATGGCAGCCCGCGGCAGATTAAAGCTACCTGTGAAGTCCTGAAGGAAATTGTGAATGAGATGGCGAAGCAGGTGGACACGTCCGACCAGCACACAATGGCAGGCCTAGAGCTGCAGTTCCATTCAGCCCTCGTTTCGGGCGCGGGAAATTCCCGTCTCATCCGTATTTACAAGACGCTGGCAGCTGAATCAAGAATGTGCAACGTCGACTTGGTTTTCTCGCACGAACAGAGGGTGGTTCTGGTTGAGGAACATCAAGATATCGTGGATCGCCTGGAGGCCGGCGACAGGGAAGGTCTCCTCACGGCCATCAAGCGCCATATGCAAAAAGCCGTTGAGGACCTCGCCGCAACTCAGCAGGCGCAGTACCCCGGAATACCTAGGTAGTGCGCTGTATAATCGACAATCGACAAGAGGGGCGGAATTATGGACGGCAAGTTCAAGTGGCAGGAACAACGGACGACGACGCCGGACGGCGTGTACCGCGTGCTCCGAACAGCCATCCTGGATGGAACTGTGCCCCCAGGGGAACAGCTGCGCGAGACGCACATTGCTGCCGATCTCGGAATCAGCCGGTCCCCGCTGCGTGAGGCGCTGACCAAGCTTGAGGAAGAAGGGCTGGTAGTAAAGATCCCCTTCCGGGGATCGTTCGTTGTGGAGGTGAGTGCTCGCGACGTCGCCGAGATCGCAGCAATCCGTTTACTCGTGGAGCCTTACGCTGCTGAGCTCTCGGCCCCGGCTTTGCGCGGCCCTGAACAACTTCGGCTGAAGCAAACCATCGAGGAACTTTACCGGGCCACGGACACTCACGATATCCCGGGCAGCGTTGATGCTCACCTTCGCTTCCACAGGCTCTTCTACGAATTCTCGGGAAACTCGGCCCTGCAGGCTCTTTGGAACGGTTGGGAGAACAAGCTGCGTCTCTACTTTGCAGTCGATCACCCTACTTACAGCGACCTCCATGAAATCGCCGTTGAGCACGAGAGACTGGCTGCGCTTGCCTTGGACGGCGACTTCGACGCCTTCCGTCAGGAGATGGGCGGTCAGTTCCGCAACGCGCTCAGCGCTGAAAGTCCGCAGCAAACGTAACCTGGCGTCCGGCGTCGAGAGCGCTATGGCTTCTTCGTAATTTCCGCAGGGGTGTCTTCCATCTGGAAGGCACCCCTGATGTCATATACCGCCACATCAATATTATTGCGAACCATTCTTGATAAGCTTGGAGGACATCCCCACCACCTCTGCACTAAGGATCCGTCATGTTCTCCGCCATCCCAGCAGGCAGCAACAGATGAAGCCGACGGCGGCGCGAAAGTTGCGCCTGAAACCCACCCGGCGCCCTGCAAGAGTTGAGCCTGCGCCGCAGCTACTGCTGGCCAGCCCGCTCATCTTCAACATCGGCTTCTTTGCTGTGGTCCCGTTCCTCGCGGTCGCCATGCGGAACGACTTCGGCATGGGCGCGATGGCCATTGGAATCGTCCTTGGTGCGCGCACTTTCGCCCAACAGGGCATGTTCCTTTTCGGCGGGGTAATCGCGGATCGGTGGGGAGCCCGGCAGTCGATGATCGCCGGCTGCCTGGTGCGGATTTCGGGCTTCCTGACGCTGGCCTGGGCCTCCGACTTCCCGCTGTTCCTGATCGGTGCCGTCGTTACCGGCATTGGCGGTGCCCTGTTTACACCCGCCCTTCAAAGCCTCGTAGCGGCCGCTTCCCAGAGAGGCGCCACCCGGAAGGCGGATGCCGGGGAAGGTAGAACAAAAGAGGATGCCGCCCCCAGCGGCAGGGGCAAGCAGCACAACAGATCATCGCTTTTTGCCTTGGTGGTGGTGTTCGGGGAGATCGGCACGGTCGTTGGTCCCCTGCTGGGATCCCTGCTGCTCCATACCGGCTTTGATACCGCCCTGTTGGCTGGGGCCGCCGTGTTCGCCGTCATGGCCCTGGTCTTTTGGCTGTTCATCCCCAAACCTCAAATCCAAGCAGCCAAAACCTCAAGCGAAGTGCCCGGCCATTCACAGACGTCCGGCCTTTGGTCCTGCCTCAGGGAGAAAAGGTTCATCGGCTTCGCGGCCTTTTACAGTGTCAATCTCCTGGCGGCCAATCAACTCTACTTCGGCCTTCCCGTAGAACTGGAACGCAGCGGTGCGGGCATCCAGGCCCTGGCGATAGTCTTTGCATTCGCGTCCGTCCTGACAATCACTCTTCAATGGCCTGTTGCACGGCTAATGCGCAAGGCCGGACCTAAAACAGCGCTCCCCCTCGGCTTTGCCCTCCAGTCCACGGGCTTCGCTTCCGTCGCTGCGTTGGCGATCATTGCACCGCCAGCCGATCTGCCGATGCTGCCGGCCCTCGTACTGGTGACAGGTCTTGCCCTCGGCAACATGTGCGTGACACCCATAGCGATGGGACTTGTACTCGAGTTTTCCGCCGGACGTCCCACCGGGGCCTATTACGGGCTGCTCGCCAGCGCCGGAGGGCTCGCCGTCGTCATCGGCAACACCGCCCTGGCCCCGCTTTACGAACTCGCCTACACGCCCTCAATCACGGCATTCGCTCCCTGGCTCCTCCTGTCCCTGCTCGGAGCGATAACCGCAACGTTTATCCACAGGTTCGTTCCCAAACCGCCCTCCCCCGCCGCAGTGACTCAGGACCTTCCAGAAGCGTGCTCGATACAGAACGGTGTCCAGGGCCTGGCCTCAAGACGGCCTTCGGGAATGGCAGAGCCACACACTGCACAGAGTCCGTAACTGCCATTGGCAATCCGGGCAAGAGCTGCCTCAATCTGCTCCAGTCCCGCCCGGCTTTGCTCCAAGAGTGCAGTGGCCTGGGAAAGCTCGAAAGCGATGGTGCTGCCTTCGGGATCATGCTCATCATCAACATTGGAGTTCTCCCGGGCTGCACTCACCGAGCCGATGTCCCGGCGGAGTGCCTTCAGGAGGGCATCTTTTTGGTCCCGCTCTCCCTCGAGAAGGACCCGGAAACGTGCCATGTCCACCATGGTCTGCAGGCTACCCCCAACACCGGGCACCGTCGAGGATTCCAGCATTAGAACCGGGCCAACCTTGGCAAATCGGCCTTGGGCGGGTAGCTGTCATTGAAAGTGCACTATGAGTGCATTATGCTGCATGTATGAATGCAAGCATAGCGTCCCTGGCGTCCGCAATCGGCGCCCGGGTCAAACAGGAACGTCAGGCCCGCCGCTGGACCCTGGACCAGTTGGCCGAAGCGGCAGGCGTGAGCCGTCGCATGATCATCAATGTGGAACAGGCAACCATGAACCCCAGCGTGGGCACGCTGCTGCGAATCAGCGATGCCCTCGGAATTGGTCTCCCTGATCTGGTCCAATCCCCCGAACCCAAGGCCGTCAAGGTGATCCGGAAGGGTGAGGGTGCAGTCCTATGGAGCAGCGAATCCGGCGGCCGCGGCGTGCTAGTAGCCGGGACAGAACCTCCCGAAATTGTTGAATTGTGGGATTGGATCCTCGGCCCGGGCGACAAGCACACCAGCGAGGCTCACACGCCCGGCACGAAAGAACTCCTGCAGGTTCAGGAAGGCTCAGTCGCAGTCAGCGTCGCGGACCAAACGGTCGCCCTCAACACCGGGGATTCGATAACCTTCCCCGGGGATGTGGCCCACTCATACGCCAACAACAGCACCGAACCGGCGAGGTTCTCGCTCGCCGTCTTCGAGCGCGGCGTGGGGTCACAGCATAGGGAGGCCGGCAATGCGTAACGCCGAAGCACTCCAGGAAATCCTCAAGGCAGGGCACGTCGAGCCTGCGGTATTCGAGCTCCGGCCCGACTACCGTGCCCTGTTGATCGCCGTCGACGGACTCGTGCCGGGACCGAGCGATGACGCCAGCATCGCCTTGCTGGAGCAGGCGGAAGCAGCAGCCAAAATGGCATTCGCGGAGCAAAAAGTGGAACACCTCCCCCACGTCGCAGCATGGCGGGAGGCGTACCAAGCCTTTGGAGCTAAGCCCAACCGCACCCGTAACAGCCTTGAAGCACTGGTCCGCCGCGCTGATGCCGGGCTCCCCAGGGTCAACAGGCTCACCGACCTCTATAACGCTGTCTCGGTGCTGCACCAGATTCCGCTCGGCGGCGAAGACCTCGCAGGCTACGTCGGGGCACCGCGTCTTATCCGTGCCACGGGTCAGGAACCGTTCGACACGGTGGCAAACGGAGCGCCCCTGACTGAATACCCGGATCCAGGTGAGGTGGTCTGGTGTGATGACGACGGCGTGACCTGCCGCCGCTGGAACTGGCGTCAGGGCCGGCGCACTCAACTCCGCGACGAGACCACCACAGCCTTGTTTATCCTCGACGCACTCGAGCCAATGACCACCGAAGCCCTCCTCGCCGCGGGCGAAGACCTGACAACACACATCGTCCGCCTTGGCCCCGACGTCGTCACCACTCAGCACCTCATTGAGTCCGCTCAGTGAAGCCCAATACTTTCCGAAGGAAACCACAGCAATGAAGCGAACCCCTGATAAGCACAACCGGGCCTCTGTCCATGACTCCACCTGGGCGGTCCATGGAGGAAACAGCATCGACAAAGGTACCGGCGCGCTCCGCACGCCCTTGGTCATGGCAAATTCCTATGTTCTCCCGGACGACCCCTCCGCAATGGATTGGTCGAGTGTTGACGAAGGGCTGGTTTACACGCGAAACGCCGGCGCCAACCAGGTGGCTCTTGAAACCAAGCTCGCGGCCATGGAGGGCGCTGAAGCTGCCGCCGCCTTCGCGACTGGTGTGGCGGCACTGCACGGCGTCTTCTTCACCCTGCTGAAATCAGGCGATCACGTTGTGGTCTCCAATGTGACGTACGAAGCGGTGTACCGCCTGTTCGGCGAACTTCTTCCGGAAAAATACGGTATTCAGGCGACGTTCGTGGACGCCGATGATCTCGACGCAGTACGGGCTGCTGTGCGTCCCAACACGAAGCTGATCCATGCCGAAACCATTGCGAACCCGACAACCAAGGTGGCCAACGTCGCAGCACTGGCAGCCATCGCCAAAGACGCCGGCGTACTGCTGACCATCGACGCCACGTTCACGCCGGCACCGTTCTACCGCGCGCTTGACGACGGGGCCGACCTGGTCATCCACTCCCTGACCAAATACATTAACGGCCACGGCGATGCCATGGGCGGAGTGGTCATCGGGCGACGCGAGCTGGTCCAGCACATACGGCACGACGCCATCGTGGATGCCGGTGGCGTGATTTCCCCGTTCAATGCATGGATGATCATGCGCGGCTCCGTGACGTTGCCGCTGCGCCTCAAGCAGCAGTTCTCAAGCGCCGAGAAAGTGGCGGCGTTCCTGGAATCCGAACCCCGGATTGCCTACGTGCTCTACCCCGGATTGGCCTCCCATCCACAGCACGAACTGGCCGGCAAACAGTTCGCTGGCCGCGGATACGGCGGCGTGCTCGCGTTCGCCATCGAAGGAGACTCGGAGACCCAAAACCGCTTTGTAAAGAACCTGCAGGTCATCACCTCCGCGGTGTCCCTTGGACACGATGAAACGCTCATTGTGCACGTGGGCCCGGACGCCCGTGGAGGATCGGAAAATTACCCGGCCTCGTTCCACAAGTATGGTCACCTGCGACTTTCGATCGGCCTCGAGGACCCGGAAGACATTATTGACGACATCCTCAGCGCCCTGGATAAGACGTTCGGGGAAAACTAACGCCGGAAGCCTGCCGCCCAGCCCTCCCACTCCAGTAGCGGTCCAGGATCGAGGCGATTACAGCGACACCAATGAACCCGCCTGCCAGAAACAAGGGAAGTTGGGCGGCAGGAGCGATGATCGCCCCTGCCAAAGCTGTACCGGCCGAGCCTGCGGTAATTTTCAAGGCACCTACCCAGACAAACACCTGGCCGCGCGCCTCAGCAGGTGCGTACTCGCTTCGCGCTGCCAGGGTTGCGGCGAAGAAGCAGGAGTTGACTACCCCAGCCAAAGCGTAGGCCGCGATGGCCGCCGGAAACACCCCGACGAGCCCAGCCCCGCACAGGGCAGCACCCACGGCAGCCCCGAGCCAGGTCATCAGAGGGTCCGCATCGGTTCTCATGGGCCGGATCATGACACCGGCAGATCCGGCAAGGCCGCCGAGCCCATAAGCTGCCGTCAGTAGCCCGGCGGCAGCCGGTTCAACCCGGAGCATCCCGGTGGACGCGACGGCGGTGATGGGCAGCGCTGCGACAGACAGGGCGACGACGACAGTCAGGTAGAGCGTGCGCCGCAAAGGACCGCTTCCGACCATCATCCCCAGTGTCCGTCCCGGCCGCGGAACGTCCGAGGGAACAGCTACAGGCGCCGAATAGGGCAGGAGCCTGACCAGAGCGGCCGCAATAACCGTTGATGCGGCAAGGAGAAGTGCCGCGATGGCGGGATCCGCCCACGCCGAGACAGCCGCCACCAGCGCAGGCCCAATGGTGCCGCCGATACCGTAAGTGGCAACGTCCCACCCCTGAGCCCGACGCTGGCTTGTTCTGTCACTGCCGGCGATAGCTGCCAGGCGGCTACTGATGCCACCGGTCAGGAGCGGGCCAACCAGGCCAGAGGCCAGGAGCAGTGCGCCCGGCACGATGGGCGGCGTCACCGGGTACAGCAGGACAGCAGCAGCCAGGGTCACACCATGCGCAATGCAGGCCAAGGCGATCACCGTTCGGCCATCACGGGCGGTGTCCAGACGCCTGGCAATGAGGGGACCAAAGAGATGCGGTGCCGTGATGCACGCACCAAGGATCCCGGCCACCCATCCGGGGGCGCCGCTGGTGGTCACGAGCAGGACGATGGCGACGACGGCACCGCCGTCTGCGCTGCGGGCCAACGTGGCCGCAAGGACGTAACGTGCAAGACCTCCGGAAACCGTGGACTTTCCCGTCTCCTTCCGGGTCTGGCTTTTTCCACCGAGAAGACTCACGGTGCCCTCCTCCAAGTCACTCGCACTGGTTATGCCTTCAACCCGCTCTGGCGGATGGCTTGTGCAACCTTTTCCCTGCCCTCGCTGTCCAGCCCGCGCAGGGGTAGCGGCAGCGCTGAAGACCTTACGATTCCGAGGTCTTCTGCAAGGGCCGCAGTTACCCGGAGGCTGCCGTAAGTTCGGAACAACTGCCACATCGGCTCAAGCTCTGCCGACGCTTTCAATGCAAGCTCGCGGCGACCGGCCAAGGCATGATCCACGATGGCCTTGGCCTGTAGCGGAAGCACCCCTGCAATCACCGAATACCAGACGTCGCAGCCGGCCAGCAGCGCCTCGGCCGCAACCCAGTCCCCGCTGATCCCCACGGATGTTCCCTGCGGCAGCCGGGAGCGGAGCTCTCCGATCCGGGCGGAAACCTTACCGGCAGCGGGTGGTGGAATCTTTATCCCCGCGATTCCCGGGATCCTTGCGATGCGAGCGTGAAGATCGTCCGAGAATGTGAAGCCCGTTGTACCCGGGTTGTCGTAGACGACGATCGGAAGGGCTGTTTCAGCGGCGACTTGCTCATACAGGCCGAATACTTCCGCCTCGGTGAGCCGCTGGTAGGAGACTGGAGCCAGAAGCAAGGCAGATGCACCTGCTGCCTGTGCATCCCCTGCCAGTGCAAACACGTCCCGGGTACGTACTGCCCCTACACCGGCCAAGACAGGAACGCCATGAGCGGCATCCACGGACGCCTCCAGGACGGCCCGCCGTTCATCACGGGACAGGTAGGCGTAGTTCCCCGTCGAACCAAGGACACCCAGGGAGTCCACTCCGGCCTGGGCTGCGCGGGATACCAGCTGGGCAACAGCTTTGAGATCGACATCTTCGCCCTGCATGGGCGTGAGGGGGAATGCACTGAGGCCGGTGAACACGGAGTCCTTCTTTCGTGTGGCTGTGCAGGCAGAGGCCAGAGCGCAGCGGGAGGTAGTTACAGATTTCATGCTGTCAAAGGCTTTGGTCCTACACTAGGTCCAAGAATCACCAAGTTTGGAGGTCCAATGAGTGAAGCCGAAATCCCCATCGATCTGGACAGGGACAGCTCTGTTTCCTTGGCCGCGCAAGTAGCCGGCCAACTGCGTGCCGCCATCCTCAACGGAATCCTCCAACCCGACCACACCCTTCCTGCTACCCGCAGGATGGCTTCAGAATTGGGCATTTCACGGGGTGTGGTGGTCCGGGCATTCGAGCAGCTGTCCGGGGAAGGGTTCCTCGAGAGCAGCGGAGCAGGCGGGACCACGGTGGCCGTCCGGCCCGACATCCAACGACCCCCAAAAAAGGAGCAGCATCCCAGCCGTGGCTCCGAGACGGCTGACCTGATAGATCTGACTCCCGGGCGGCCATCAGGGTCACCGTTCAAGGACCGCGAATGGCGCAATGCCTGGAAAAAGGCGTTATCGGAACAGGGAAACACCCACCTGCCGCCGGCACTTGGAACGGTCGCGCTGAGGAAAGCTGTCGCAGGGCATCTGGCGGTGTCACGGGGCCTCGCCGTCGAACCTGAAGATGTCATTATCACTGGCGGAACCAGTGATGCCCTGCACCTGATTGTGTCCATGCTGCGCACCCGCGGAGCTGATCCGCGCATCCTGCTGGAGGATCCCGGCTACCCAAGAGCCCGCCGCGTCATGAGAGCCGCCGGCGCTCAGCTGCAGACTGTTCCATTGGACGAAGACGGTCTGCGAACTTCACAGCTGGCCGCACTCACGGACATTCCGGACGCGGTTCTCATAACGCCCAGCCACCAGTATCCACTCGGGGGCCGAATGGCTGTCCAGGAACGGCTGGGGCTCCTGAAATGGGCCGACCAACACAATGTGCTCGTTCTGGAAGATGACTACGACAGCGAATTCCGTCACAGCAGAATGCCCCTTCCTGCCGTTTCCTCACTTCCCACAAATGCCGAAGTAGTACTTTTGGGAACGTTTTCCAAGAACCTGAGCCCCTGGCTGCGTTGCGGTTACCTCGTGGTTCGCGGCGAATCGGGCCGCGGGCTGAAAGCACTACGTGAAGCCCTGGACACGCCTGTGGCAGGAGTGCTGCAATCAGCCCTGGCGCATTACATCCAAGGGGGAGGACTTTCACGCCACGTCACGCGCGCGCGTCGGGAGTACTCGCACCGCCGTGCCCTGCTTATCGACCGCCTCGGGGCCCGCGAAGACTTGGAGCTCGGCGCTCTTGAGGGAGGGCTCCATGCTGTTATCCGTTTCCAGGAACCCAAGGCTACAGCTGTGGCTGCGAAAGCTCTCGAGCAGGGCATCCGAGTGGTGCCCCTGGCTGACTACTACGCCGACCGGCCCCCAATGAACGGCCTGGTCATAGGGTATGGCGCAGTCACCGACCTCCAGCTGTCCGAAGCTCTCAACGTCCTGGGAAGCCTTCTCGACGCGGACCCAGTAGCGGAAGATTAGCTGCCGCCGGCGTCAATCCAGAAAGGTGGTTACAACATCCCGCACCAGTTCGGTCCTTGCCAGTCCGAAGAAATGTGTTGTGCCGGGAAACACTGCGAGCTGCGAAGCGGGCACTCCTTCAAAGTCGCCGTTCACATCTCCCCCGCGCAGCTGAAGGAAACGCACCGCATGCTCGAGCTTGACCATGTCGCAATCACCGACGGTGATCAGTGTGGGCGCGGCAATGCCGCGGATCTCGTCGTCACTCCAGCCTGTGGCACCCGCATCGTAGCCTCCGAGCTTGTCCAAGAGCACCTGGAGATGCTCGTGGTCCGGGTGCGGCGAAACAGCCAGATAGCGCTCTTTCATTGGGGTACCGGCAATCATATCGACTGTCATCGCAGCAACCGCTTCGGCGTTTCCGCCCCGGTCGCCGTCGGGGCGAAATGACACCGACGAGACAATGAGTTTGCGCACAAGGTCCGGACGGTTGACGGCAAGATGCAGTGCAACCGCGCCGCCGACGCTGAATCCGAACACATCGACCTCCCGGACCTGCAGATGGGCAAGGAGCCCGACGACGTCGGAGGCCAGGTCGGGGGTGTTCAGTGGACGGTCGATGTCGTTGGTTCGGCCGTGACCTTGAAAGTCCGTGGCGATGACCTTGCGTCCGGCCGACAAGCTTGGGATCAATGCCCCAAACTGCTGCTGGATATCGAACAGCCCGCCATGCAGGAGCAAGAGCGGTGTGCCGCCGGCACCATGCAGCTCGTAGTACATCTGCATTCCGTTGACTGGGGCATACCCGCTTCCGGGACCTTCGGTCACATCCGGGTGCATCGCCGCGTCCTCCACTCCCCGTCCACCGCTTCGTTTCGGGCTATCCTAGTCCGGATGCTGTCTCGGCGGCAGGGCAATCAGACGCCCCCTGCGAAGCCCCTGCTCCCTCACTTCCAGGTCCTGCAACAAACTCACCCGAAGCTGGGCACTCCTGAGCCTAGGAACTTAGGTGGAGCGCCGATTCGAGTCCCAGCCCCCGGCTTCCGCCAACCGCCCCTGTCAGTGTCCAGGACGCAGGGGTGCCGCTCAATGCAGGCATTACCTCTCCCCTGATGATGAACCTCGCGTCGCCCGGATCACCACCAGCCGACCACCAGCCGGTTGTTGGGCAGTGATGACCAGTGCGTGATGGTTCCTCGAGAATGAGAGTCGAAGCAGCGGGACGACGTTTCTTCATGACATTCCTTTATTAAGAGGCCGGACGGGTACCGTCCTCGGTTGGTAATGCACATGGTCAGTCTAGCCGATTGTCAACAATCCACAATAGGTCGGAGGGTTGGTTTTCGCGTTTTGTTGACAGTTGAACAGTGGGCATTTAGATTCATAGTGAATCAAATAACCGCAACTCAGCTCGAACCGATGCACTGGGCTCCGAACTGGACCCGCTAGCACCAAGGAGAAATCATGAGCAATAACCCCCAGACCATCCGTAAGCCGTCCCGGGCCATGATCAACGGCTTTGATCCGAACCGCCTCGGTGAGCTACCGGCTCAGATGCAGAAGAACATCCGACGCCGTGACCAGAGCCTCGGGCCGAGTTACCGGCTCTTCTACGACACCCCCCTGGAAATCGTTCGTGGCCAGGGCGTCATCCTGTTTGACCAGGAAGGCAATGACTACCTCGACGTTTACAACAACGTTCCCTCGGTCGGGCACGCCCACCCGAAAGTCATAGCGGCCGTCCACGAACAGATGCAGATACTGAACACCAACACCCGTTACGTCCAGGAATCGATCCTGGATTACTCGGAGCAACTGCTCTCCACGTTCCCCGCAGAACTTGGCCACGTCATGTTCACCTGCACCGGCTCCGAAGCCAACGACCTCGCCATGCGCGTAGCCAAATACGCCACCGGCAACCAAGGCATCATCGTCACCTCCGGCGCCTACCACGGCCTCACCACCGAAGTAGCATCATTCTCCCCCTCCCTGGGCGCAGGCGTGCCCCTGGGCGCAAACGTCCGCGTCATCGACGCCCCCGACGCCCTGCGCTTCTCCTCCGATCAAGGATCCCTCGAAGACCAGCTCCGCAACCAGGTCCGCGCCGCCATCGCAGACCTCCACCGGCACGGCATCGGACTCGCCGCCTTCATCGCCGACAGCATCTTCTCCTCCGACGGCGTCTTCGCCGGCCCCACAGGGTTCCTCAACCCCATCATCGAAGAAGTACACGCCGCCGGCGGCCTCTACATCGCAGACGAAGTCCAACCAGGCTTCGGCCGCACCGGTGAGCAGTGGTGGGGCTTCCAACGCCACGGAATCGTCCCGGACATCGTCACCATCGGCAAACCCATGGGCAACGGCATCCCCGTCGCGGCAGCCATCTTCAAACCCGAACTCCTCGTAGAGTTCGGCAAGAACATCCGCTACTTCAACACCTTCGGCGGAAACTCCGTAGCCATCGCCGCCGCCCAAGCCGTCCTGGACGTCATCCGCGAGGAATCACTGATAGAAAACGCCCTCAAAGTCGGCGAAAAAATCATCACCGGACTCAAAGACCTCAGCCAAGGCCTGGACCAGGTCGCCGAAGTCCGCGGAAGCGGCTTCTTCATCGGCGTCGACCTCGTCACCGACCGAACCACACTCACCCCCAACGGCGACGCCGCCGCCACCATCGTCAACACCCTCCGCGAAGACCGCATCCTCATCTCCGCCTGCGGCGCCCAAGGCAACGTCCTCAAACTCCGCCCCCCAATGCCCTTCTCCAGCACCGACGCCGACCGCCTCCTCGACGGAATAAGCCGCGCCTTCAAAACACTGCACTAAACCCGAACAGACTGGCCGTGCAGACTCACTTAAGGTTGGGCTATGAGTAGCAACCCCTCGGCACGTGACTACAGCAAGGCGTCGGTTCTTGACGCGGTTCTTTCAGAGGCGCCTTTGACTCGTAGCAGGCTTATCGAATTGACGCATTTGAGCCAGCCGACTGTGTCCCGGAAGGTGGATGAGCTTCTTCTTGACGGTTTTGTCGTCGAGCAGGGAGTGGATGCGGTAGTGCGGCGCGGCCGGCGCTCGATTTATTTGGATGTACCCGGTACAGCAGGGCACATTGTCGGCATCGCTTTCGGAGCGCGCACCACTTGTGTCCTGGTAACAGATCTGAGAGGTCGCGAGGTGAGGCACGTGATCGTTCCCAGCCTCGAGGGGAAAGATGGCGCGATCACTGCCCAGTGGCTGGTGGACTTGATTGTGGAGACAAGTGATTCCGCCGAGGGGCCTTTGCGCCAAATTGTTGCCGCACTGCCCGGCCGTTTTGTCAGTGGCAGCAACTCGTCGGCAGGATCAGAATCAAGCAAGATTTTGATGAATTCGCTGCTCCAGAAGTCGCTTGAAGACCGATTGAGAGCTCCGGTGGTCCTTGAGAGCGATGCCAGTGCGTCCCTACGCGAAATCCTGAAGGATGACTCGAGCATCGGGAATGCAGCTTTGTTCATGCTTAGTACTGTGCTGAGCTTCGCCAGTTGCAGGGATCATGAGATCGCGCAGGGGCGGACACCCGCTTTCGGTAATCTGGGCGCTGTCCTCTTTTCCGGCGTCGGCAACGAAACCCTCGATGGGCTCTTGAGCACGAAGGGGCTCCTCCGATTCGCCAAGGGTCGGGGACTGGGCCTGGCGGGCATCGAAGCGCTCTGGGCCCAACCGCACGAAGTGCAGTCCCGCGCGGAAGTGGTGGAGGCGTTTACGACGGCGATCGTGACCGCCGTCGGTGCCGTTGCAGTTACCCTGGACCCGGAATCCGTGTATTTTGTGGGGCGCTTAAGTCCGCTCGTGGACGAAGTGCTCCCCGAGGCGCGCGGGCGACTCGCGCGAAGCCTTCCCGTCGTCCCGGAGATCAGGGTCGTATCCCAAGTGGCCGGACTATCGGTGGCCCGGGGAGCAGCGTATGCGGGACTGGCTCTGGCCCAGTCCCGGCTCAGGGAATTGATGCTGACCAGCTCTTGAATTAGTCGTTTTATCGAGCACATCTAAAGCTGCAATAGTAGTACTGTTCAACTGTTGACATTGAACGAAAAGCAGGGTTTTATTGCTTTACGGAACGAGAGCTGAGTCACAGCTCACATGAGGCATTAGTTACATCGCCGCCCCTCGCACATTGCATGATGACGCCGAGCGGCAGGCATTGGAAAGACTGCACCTTCGGCCGGCACTTGCCGCTGAACCCATTGAAGGGAAACACCATGAAGACCAGAAACACGATCCAGACCGCGGCCGCAGGACTTGCTGTGCTGCTGGCCCTGACTGCCTGTGGCGGCGCGGCCACAGGCACCCAGGCCACGGACCTGCCCAAGACACAGAACACCCGTGACATCTCAGAAGGCGTCCAGCCCGACGCCGCCGCAGTCGCACTGCTGCCCGAGTCCTTCAAAACCAAAGGCGAAATCACCGTCGCAATGGACCTCAGCTCCCCGCCGATGACCTTCCTGGCGGAAGACAACTCCACCCCGATCGGACTCAACCCCGACCTCGCCCGCCTCGTCGCCAAAAAACTCGGCCTGAAGCTGAAGTTCGAAAACACCGCCTTCGACACCATCATTCCCGGCATCGACGGCGGACGCTACGACTTCACCGCCACCACCATGTCCGCCACCGAAGAACGCCTCAAGGTCCTGGACATGATCAACTACCTCAAGGGCGGCTCGGCCGTGGCAGTACCCCATGGCAACCCGCTCAAACTGACCAACGAGACGCTCTGCGGCAAGAACATCGGCGTCACCAAGGGCTCCACCCAGCAACTCAAGCACCTGCCCAACGTCTCCAAATGGACCTGCGAGGAAAAGGGCCAGCCCGCCATCAACGGCATCACCCTGCCCAACGTCCAGGAAGCCCTCACCCAGCTCGACTCCAAGCGCATCGACGGCGTCTTCTACGACGCCAGCGCCCTGGCCTGGGCCAACGAGCAGCAGCCCAACCACTTCCACATCCTCGAACCCCGCATGGACACCCGCACCAACACCAACGTCGCCATGGGCCTGAAGAAGGGCTCCCCGTTGACACCGGCCCTGCAAAAAGCCATCCAGTCCGTACTCGAAACCCCCGAATACAAAGAAGCCCTCGAGCACTGGGGCCTCAGCGAATCAGCCATCACCGAAGCCGCAATCCGCTAGTGGGTGACCCTATGTTGAAAACGATTCCCCAAGGAAGCGGAACCATAATGACCGGGACGGATTCAGCGCTCAAGCCAAGGCTCAAGCGGCGCAGCACGTTCGAGTACGTCGCCTGGGTGGTGTGCAGCCTGATCGGCATCGGCATCCTGGCTTCGGTTTCGACGAACCCGAACTTCAGGTGGGGCATTGTCGCCCAGTACTTCACCCACGACACAATCATCCGCGGGCTGATGCTCACACTCTTCCTGACCTTTGCCAGCATGGCCCTCGGAACGCTCCTGGGGCTGGGCCTGGCAATCATGAGGGGCTCGAAAATCAAGCCGATCGCGGCCACCGCGAATGTCTACATCACCCTGTTCCGTGGCACGCCGGTCCTGGTGCAGCTGATCTTCTGGTTCAACGTCTCCGCGTTGTACCCGGACCTGAGCATCGGCATCCCATTCACCGACATCGGCACCAAAATTGACACGAACGCCCTGATGGCGCCCATCACCGCAGCATTGGTCGGCCTGACCCTGAACGAAGCCGCCTACATGGCCGAGATCATCCGTGGCGGGTTCTCCTCGGTGGGCAAGGGCCAGATCGAAGCCGCCGACTCCCTCGGCATGAGCGGTGCGATGAAGATGCGCAAGGTCATCATCCCCCAGGCCATGCCCTCCATCATCCCGGCCACCGGCAACCAGGTCATCGGCATGTTCAAGGGAACCTCCCTCGTCAGTGTCCTGGGCGTCGCGGAACTGCTCCAAAGCGCCCAGCTCATCTACGCCCGCACCTACGAAACTATCCCGCTGCTTATCGTCGCCAGCCTCTGGTACCTCGTGATGACGCTGCTGCTGAGCTACCCGCAATCCAAGCTCGAACAGAAATACTCCCGCGCAACCTCCAGGCTCCCCCGGAAGGCCAAGAAAGTTGTTGTGTTGGACGAACCGGAAGAAGGTAACCTCCGATGAGCACCGACGGAACGATTCTTGCCCAGAAAATCCGAAAGTCCTTCGGACCCAAAACAGTCCTCAAAGACATCAACCTGGAAATCGCCAGCGGAGAGATCTGCTGCATCATCGGCCCCAGCGGATCCGGCAAATCCACCGTCCTGCGCTGCATCAACGGCCTGGAAACCGTCGACTCCGGAGTGCTGAAAGTCAACGGCGAGGACTTCGGCTACTACGAGACCGCGCACGCCTACCACGCACACAGTCCCAAGAAGCTCGCCGAGCAGCGCACCAGGGTTGGCATGGTGTTCCAGTCGTTCAACCTGTTCCCGAACATGACCGCCCTGGAAAACATCATGTCCGGACCTGTCCTGGTCAAGGGCGCAGCTAAGAAACAGGCGGCCAAGCGGGCGCACGAACTGCTCGCCAGCGTTGGTCTGGCCGGGTTCGGGGACTACTACCCGGCCCAGCTCTCCGGCGGGCAGCAGCAGCGCGTCGCGATCGCCCGGTCCCTTGCGATGGATCCGGAGATCATGCTCTTTGACGAACCCACCTCAGCCCTGGACCCCGAAAAGGTCGGCGAAGTCCTCGCCGTCATGAAGGACCTCGCCAAAAAGGGCATGACCATGGTGGTGGTCACCCACGAAATGGGCTTCGCCCGCGAAGTCGCCGACTCCCTGGTCTTCATGGACGACGGCTACATCGTCGAAAGCGGCGACGCCCGCGAAGTCCTCTCCAACCCCCAGGAACCCCGCACCCAGGCCTTCCTGGAACAGGTGCTCTAACCGTGGATGGAAAACTCGCCGTCATCGGCCTGGGCAGCATCGGTTCCATGGCACTCTGGCAGGCCTCCCGGCTGTCCGACTCCGTCACCGGATTCGAAGCCCATGCTCCCGCCCACGGCCGCAGCGCCGTGGGCGGGGACACCCGCCTCTTCCGTATGCTGTACCGCGGACTGCCTGACCTCTACCCCATCCTCGAACGCTCACGCGAACTCTGGACCGATCTCGAAGCTGAAACAGGCCAGAACATCCTCACACGCTGTGGGGGGCTTTCGATCGGAACCGCGGACGGGCCCTACATCGCGGCCTTGCTGGAGACCACCAGGGCGAACGGCGCCGAGCACGTAATCCTCAGCCGCGAAGAGATGGCCGAACGCTACCCCCAGCACAACCTCCGCCCGGATGACGTCGCCGTCTATGACCCCAACGCCGGCGCCCTGCGCACCGACCGTGCGGTCACGGCGGCGGTGGCCGCAGCGGAAGCCAACGGCGCAACAGTCCACAGCAACACCCCGATCGACAGCATCACCGAAACCGCCGACGGCGTCGTCATCACCTCAGGCGGGAAGTCCTGGACCTTCGAGAACGTCATCGTCTCCTCCGGCGGCTGGTCCCAGCGCCTGATGCCCGATTACCTGAAGGCAGCAACCCAGACCAAGCGCGTCTTCCTGACCTGGTTCGTCGCCAAAGACGGGGCCGAATTCACCCCCGAGAACTTCCCCGTCTTCATCCGGATCTACGAGGACCGCTCCATGTATGGGGCGCCCGCCGTGGATGGGGTTACGGTCAAGGCAACCCTGGACGGCCGCGGAGGACCGACGCCGGACGCCGACGCCGTGCCCAGAGAACTGTCTCCCGCAGAAATTATCGAGACCACCGAAACCGTCACCGAGTTTTTCCCCGGTCTGTTTCCCAACATCGTTCGGTCGGACGCCTTTCCAGACCTTTTCACCACGGACGGTCACCCCCTGCTCGGTAGGGTCAAAGAAGGAAGCAGGATCTACTGTGCCACAGGCTTCTCCGGTGGCGGCTTCAAAAATGCCACAGGATTCGGCGAAATCGCTGCACACGAAGCCCTCGGCAAACGATCTTTCGACGGCCTGGAGTTTGTGCGTCCCCAACGATTCAAAACCAGCTGACCCGGTAGCCCTTTCCCTTCCATCATTGAAAGCGTGACATGAGCACTTCATTTGATTCCAGTACCCTCTACACCGACCTGTTCATAGATGGCGCCTGGCAGAAGGCCAGCAGCGGGGCGACGTTCCCTGTTGAGAATCCGGCCACAAATGAAGTCATTGCCCACGTCGCCGATGGTGGTCCCGAAGATGCTGCCCTGGCCATCCAGGCAGCGGGCCGCGCCCAGGCAGCGTGGGGCAAGTCCACTCCGCGGGAACGGGCGGACATCCTGCGCCGTGCCTTTGAGCTGGTCATTGCCAACACCGACCGGTTGGCTGCGATCATGACAGCGGAGATGGGCAAGCCGCTGGCCGAGGCGAAGGGTGAGGTGGTGTACGGGGCCGAGATGCTCCGCTGGTTCTCCGAAGAGGCTGTCCGGATCGGCGGGGACAACACCACCTCGGTGGACGGCAACACCCGGATTATGATCACCAAGGAACCCGTTGGTCCCTCGGTGCTGGTGACCCCGTGGAACTTCCCGCTGGCCATGGGGGCGCGCAAGATCGCCCCCGCGGTCGCGGCCGGCTGCACCATGGTGTTCAAACCTGCCGAACTGACCCCGCTGACTTCCCTTGCCCTGGTGGACATTTTCCGCCAGGCGGGCCTGCCGGACGGTGTGCTGAACGTCGTGACCACCGCCAGCGCCGCCCCCGTGGTGGAGAACTGGACCGCCAGCGGCATCGCCCGCAAGATCAGCTTCACCGGCTCCACCGGGGTGGGGAAGATCCTGCTGAAGCAGGCTGCGGAGAACGTGATGCGCTCGTCGATGGAACTGGGCGGCAACGCCCCGTTCATCGTCCTGGCCGACGCCGACATCGAAAAGGCCGTCGACGGGGCCATGAAGGCCAAGATGCGGAACATGGGTGAAGCGTGCACCGCAGCGAACCGCTTCTTCGTGCACCGCTCAGTGGTCACCGAATTCAGCGAGAAGTTCGCCAAGAAAATGTCCGAACTGCAGGTCGGCAACGGCGCCCTGGCCGGAACCGACGTCGGCCCCCTGATCGAGCAGAAGGGCCTGGACAAGGTCGAAAGCCTCGTCGCCGACGCCGTGGCCAAGGGCGCCAGCGTCCTCACCGGCGGGAACCGTCCCGAAGGTCCCGGCTACTTCTACACCCCCACCGTCCTGACCGAGGTGAGCCTGGACGCGGACCTGATGAACACTGAGATCTTCGGGCCCGTAGCCGCGATCACCACCTTCGATAGCGAAGACGAGGTGCTGCGCGTGGCCAACGACACCGAATGGGGCCTGGTGGGCTACGTGTTCACCGAAAGCACCGCCAAGGCCCTGCGGTTCTCCGCCGAACTCGAAGTCGGAATGGTCGGCATCAACACCGGCCTCGTCTCCAACCCGATCGCCCCCTTCGGCGGCATCAAACAATCCGGACTCGGACGCGAAGGCGGAAAGATCGGCATCGAGGAATTCCTTGAATACAAATACACCGCAATAGCAATCTAGAAATTATGCAGTAATGCCGAAAAGTGAGACGAGGGGGATGTCAATGGCGGCACCAGGAGCACTGTTTGCACTGGAGGGAAGACCCACAGCGCAGCTGATCGCAGACCAACTGCGCGAACAAATTGTCCAGGGGATGTTCCGTCCGGGAGAACAGATCAATGAATCCTTTCTGGCCGTCCAGTTGAACACGTCCCGGAGCCCCGTCCGGGAAGCCGTGCAGCGGCTGTGCCAGGAAGGCATCCTCACCAACCGGCGTAACCACGGCGTCTACGTGCTCGAACTAACGGCCCAGGACAGCAAGGAAATCTACGCCGTGCGTGAGGCAGTGGAAACCAACGCTGCCGATAACCTGCTCAGCAGCAGTCCCAAGCACATCAAGGCCACCTGCCAGGCCCTGAGAACAATTCTCCGGAACATGAAAAGGCGAGTTGACGCAAACAATTGGCAAGCGGTGGCCCAACTGGACATGCAGTTCCACACCACCCTCGTCGCGGCTGCCGGTAACAGCAGAATGACGCGAATCTACAAAACCTTGGCCGCGGAATCAACCATGTGCATCCTTAACCTGGAAATCGCCTACCCACAGGCTCAGACCCTGATCCAGGAACACGAGAACATCCTCTACCTGCTCGAAACCGGCAATGGGGAAGAACTCAATAAAGCCCTCAGACAACACATGCAAAAAGCCGTTCACGACCTCAGTACCAAGGAGAAACAAGCCGTGGCCAGCACATCTCAGGTGAACTAACGGCAAAAGAAGTCCTGCCCTATGGCGTGGTCTACTGCCCTACAGTTGACCATTCATGTACGATGAACGCATGGTTGAGCAGATTAAGATAGTCCATTCATCTACCGTGCAACAGGTCGCGGATGGTCTCACAGCCATGATTCTTAGTGGAGGACTCAAGCCAGGCGAACGGCTGAGGGAGAGTCTCCTCGCGGACAACCTTGGACTTTCCAGGAACACTATCCGTGAAGCCGTCCGCATAGTTCAAGCGGGCGGCCTCATTCGTCATCGCGCAAATCAGGGCGCCATCGTTTGGGACCCCACCGACGCGGAGATCATGGACGTCTACAACGCGCGATACCATCTGGAGACCACAGCCGCACGGAGTATCTCCGAAAGCACCTCCATGGACGAGGTTCACGCCGCCATGGAGGAGTTCCGGGCAGTTTTGAAGAGTGGAGACCCATTCAAGATTGTCGAGAAGGACCTTGCGGTTCACAGCGCGATAGTCGGACTCCTCGGAAGCCAGAAATTGCGGACCTTCTATCAGCAATTGGTGACTGAGCTGAGGTACTTCATGTTTGTGCTTTCTATCGAGCATCACGAGTACGAGGACCCGGATACGCTCGAATCTGAGCACCAAAACATTGTTGACGCACTTGACTCACGTGACCCAGTACTGGCGGAGAAGGTCATTTCAGACACGATCATCCAGTATCGGGAATCCATCCGAGGCATTATCGCCGAGAGGCATAAAGCAAAGTAAGTTCTGACGCGCAGCGCCGGTCAGGTTGTGGCGACGAACCCGAGTTGTTTGTCCACTATGTTTCCCAGTGGTTCGCCGTTGCAATAGCGTTTGAGGTTGTCGACGAAGAGTTGGCCGAGGTCATCGAGGTAGTCTTCGGTGTCGCCGCTCATGTGCGGGGTGATGATGACGTTCTCCATGCTCCAGAGCGGATGTCCGGCGGGGAGCGGTTCGGGGTCCACAACGTCCAGGGCGGCGCCGTCGATCGAGCCGGTGGCCAGCGCGTGGGTCAGGGCTGCGGTGTCCACGAGCTGGCCGCGGCCTACGTTGATGAGCCGGGCTGAGGGTTTCATCGCTGCGAGCACGTCGGCGCCTGCGAGGCCGGTGGTGTCGGCGGTCAGCGGCGCGGCGAGGACGAGGTAGTCGTAGTCTCCTGCGACGCGGGCCAGGTCCCGGGAGGAGTGGATGACGTCGAAGTCCGCGTCTCCTGGCCGGGTTGTTCTGCCGGCTCCGCTGACTTCCATGCCGACGGCGCGGAAGAGGCGGGCGATTTCGCGGCCGATGGATCCTGTGCCGACCACGAGGGCGGTTTGGCCCTGGATTTTGCGGGTGATCCGGTGCTGCCAGCGCTGTTCCTGCTGGAGACGGTAGGACCCGTGGGAGTCCTTGGCCATGTCCAGGACGAAGCCCAGGGCGAACTCGGCGATGGCCCGGCTGAGCACTCCGCGGGAGTTGGTGTAGACGACGTTGCTGTGGACGAGTTCGTCGAAGAGGAGCTGGCTGACGCCGGCGGCGGAGACGTGGATCCATTCCAGCGTGGACGCGGCGGCCCAGTTCTCCTTCAGCGCGGGTGAGAAGGAGTGCCACTGGTAGTGCACGTCCGCGCCGTCCATGGCTTCGGCGAGTCCGTCGGCTTTGGTGAGGCGGACCTCTGCGAGTTCCTGGACTTCGGCGATGCGTGGCGGGAGGGCCTCGCGGTAGAGGGCCGCGACGACCGGCCGCCTGGGCACGGGGCTCATGCTGTTACCGCGGCGCTAGTGTAGTTAGTCATGGTGTGGTCCTTTCGGTCAGGCCGCCGAGGACCTGCCAGCGGGCCTGTGACTCGCCGAGGTTGATGATGGTGTTTTTGGGTTCTGTCATTTCGCGGACCGCGTGGCGGACCCCTTCACGGCCTACCCCTGATTTTTTGAACCCGCCAAAGGGCATGGAGTCGATCCGGACGTCGGACGTCTCGTTGATGACCACGGCGCCGACGTGGAGTTTCTCCGCTACCGCCAGGGCCAGGTCGATGGACCGGGTGAAGACCCCGGCCTGGAGGCCGAACTCGGTGTTGTTCGCTTCGAACACGGCGTCCCGGACCTCGATGAACGGCAGGATGCTGACCACCGGGCCGAAGATCTCGTCCCGGATGACCCGGGCGTCGGAGGGCACATCGGTCAGGACGGTCGGTTCGTAGTAGGCATTCCGGCGGATCCCGCCGGTGTGGACGGTTGCGCCGGCGGCCGTGGCTTCGTCCACCCATTCCTCTACCCGCCGGGCTTCGGCTTCGGAGATCAGCGGGCCAACGTCGGTGGCCCGGTCAAGCTTCGGCCCCGTGCGCAGCTCCCTCGTCCCGGCCGTGACCAGCTCCAGGACCTGATCGAACAAGGAAGTGTGGACGTAAACGCGCTGCACGGACAGGCAGTTCTGCCCGGCCACTCCGAACGCGCCGGCCACGATGGCCTTCGCCGCGGCCTGCGCGTCAGCGTCCGCGCACACGATCGTGGCGTTGTTTCCGCCGAGTTCGGAGAGGATCTTTTTCGCTCCGGCCGCCGCGGCGATCCGTTCCGCGGTCGCGGGGCCGCCGGTGAAGGAAATCAGGTCCACCCGCGGGTCAGTGACAACAGCCTCGGACACGCCGGGGCCGGTGACGATCGCGGCGATCCGTCCCGACGGGACACCCGCCTCCAGCAGCAGCTGGACAAAAGCCAGCCCGACCAAAGGGGTGCGGGTCGAGGGCTTCAGCAGGACCCCGTTGCCGCCGATGATGGCCGGGCCCAGCTTGTGCGCCACGAGGTTCAGCGGATCATTGAACGGCGTGATCGCCGCGACAATCCCCACCGGCTTCCGGTTGTACCAGCCGATCTTGCCAGCCCCGGCCATACTGTCCTCAAACCCCAGGGTCTCCCCCGCGAGCTCCTCAGAAGCAGCGGCGGAAAGCCGCAAGGTCTCGGCGCAACGCCGCACCTCACGCTCCGCCTCGGTGATGGTCTTGCTGCTCTCAGCGGCAATGATGTTGGCGAACCGCTCAGCCTGCTCCCCCAACAACACCACCGCCCGCTCCAGCGCCTCCCGGCGCAAACGGAGCGGCCACTCGTCCGCCTGAAGGTGGCGGTGGATGTGCAAGGTGGCACGCTCCACGTCCTGTGACGTGGAGGTGCACACCCGGCCGAGCAGGACACCGTCTTCAGGATCCCGCACCTCCAAGGTCAACTCGGAGGTCTGCCACTGACCTTCGAAAAAAGCTCCCCCTGGCAGGTTGGCAAATCGTGCACGCCTGTAGGCAGATTCCTCTGTAGTTTTTGGGCGCGCTTCAGCGACAGTTGGTGATGACATGGGGACCCTTATCTTGCCTGGAGGTGAGAAACGTCTACTTGACTCGGTCGATTATTTTTGCTGCTGCGCCGATGAAGGGCAGGAACCATGGCGGGCCGAAGTGTCCAGGGACGGGAGGATTCTTCAAGTCTTCCCACACGTTCGCGGACTTGTCGCCGGCCATGTAATGGGCCATCCGCTTACCCATGTGCGCTGCCATCTGGACGCCGTGGCCGCTGTAGCAGAGGGAGTAGAAGAGCCCATCGTGCTGGCCTGCATGCACCATCTGGTCCATGGACAGGTCCACCAGTCCGCCCCAGATGTAGTCAACCTTAGCTTTGGAGAGGTACGGGAAGAGTTCGAGCATGGCCTTGCGGAGGATCTCGGCGCTCTTAACGTCCGAATCCGGGCTGGACAGAGCAAACCGGGCACGGCCACCGAACAGCAGCCTGTTATCCGGGGTGATCCGGAAGTAGTAACAGAGCATCTTGCTGTCCGACGCCATGCGCCGGTTCGGCAGGATACGGTTGACCACGTCTTCGGGCAAAGGCTCGGTGCAGATGATGAAGCTTCCCACCGGAATCAGACGGCGCTGCAGCCAAGGCGTCACGTTGCCCGTGTAGCCGCTGGTGGCCACCAGCACCTGCTTGGCGCGGGTAATGCCCCGGGTGGTGTGCACGTCATGCACAGTCCCGGAGACCTTCTTCAGCTCGGTCACCGCAGCGTTCTCGCAAATATCAGCTCCGGCTGCAACAGCCACTCCGGCCAGGCCGTGCACGAACTTGCCCACATGCAAGCCTGCTCCCAGTGGGTCAAGCATGGCCCCCTGGTAGAAGTCGGTTCCGATTTCACCGTGGATCTCGGACTTCGGGATAACAGTGACATGGTGGTCGGCCAGGGCGGCCATCTTCTCCTGCGACCTCAGGAAGCCCTCATAGTGGGACTTATGGAAGGCCAGCGAGAGCTTCCCGTGGCGTTCGTAGTCACAGTCGATGCCATTGTCATGCACCAGCTTCTCGATGCTGTCGATGGCGTCGTTGTATTCCTGGAACATCTCCACGGCACGCGTGCTTCCATACCGCTTCACGGCCGTGCCGAAACCGATGGCCAACCCGGTAGTCGCCATTCCCCCGTTGCGTCCCGACGCGCCCCACCCCACGGTGTGGCGTTCGAAAACGGCAACGCTCGCGCCTTGCTTGGCAAATTCCAGAGCCGCTGACAGCCCGGTAAAGCCAGCGCCGATGATGGCGACGTCGACATTCTCCAGTACCGGCGTTCGCCGGTAGTCCCCGGATGGTTCGGCAGTGTCCAGCCAATAGGGGTTAAGTTTCACGGGTTGGCCTTTCGCCTCGAAGCCGGTTTAGAGACCGAGGTGCTTGTTGATCTCGTCCAGGGACTTAACTGCGTTGTAGTCATAGCCCCCGGTGATCGGGTCATAGCCACGGTCCAGCACCCAGAGGTTACGGAAGCCCATGTCATGCATCGGATGCATGTCGTAGCGGGTGTGCGAGGCGATGTGCAGGAAGTCCTCCGGCTTGGCGTTCAGGGTATCGAGCATGTACTCGAAGGCCTGGTACCGCGGCTTGTAGGCCTGCGCCTGCTCAGCGGTCAACACAGCGTGGAACTCAGCACCGAGCTTCGGAATGCTGATCTCCAGGAAGCTGTCGTCGGCGTTGGACAGAGCCACCAGCTTGTAGTTGTCGCCCATGAGCTTCAGCGGAGCCGGCACGTCATCGTGGGCACCAAAACTGCGAACAGCATCAGCGAACTCTGCGCCCGCACCAGGGGTAGGCCCAATGCCAAAAAACTTGCATACCCGGTCAAAGGAGTTCTGAAGGATCTCCTCGTAAGGCTTGTAGTCACCCAGGACCTCGTCGAACCGGTAACCGCGGAAGACCTTCTTGAAAGCAGGCCACTGCTCTTCGGGCAGACGGCCCGCGAGAAGCCGGAGGGTAGTGGAATCAGTATTCCAGTTGATCAGTGTGCCGTAGATATCAAAAGAGATGTACTTCGGCCGGTTGGAGTCTGCCATGATTCGTCCGTTCATTGAAGGTTGAGAGGCCTGCATGTGGCCTTCCGCTTTTATGAGGTGTCTGGGCTCCACGGCTTCCTTGAGTGAAGACCGGCCGCCCAACACGTCGACTCTAAATCCCCACTTCAGTTTCTGTCAACAGTTGAACAGTTGACACGAGTGCGAGGGCGATCTCACCCTAAAGCGAGACCACACGGCCATCCGCTGCGCAGTTCGAATCCTTGCGAGATCGGTTGGCGTCATGTCATACTCGTTGTAGAACTGTTGAACAGTTGTGCAGCTAGACATCAATCCCTACCGGCAGGAGCCCACGACATGAACGTCAGTACCGACTCCGAATTTATCGATGCCGTGGCATCGGAGAGTGGTCTCCTGGCGGAGCAGTCTCAACTCGCCGACTCGACTGTTTTTGAGCTCCTTGAACAGTCCTACGGGCTGAAAGGGACCCTTGTTCGGATCCCCACCGAGAAAGACGACACTTTCCGGCTCCGGGACGGAGAAGAAACCTATCTGGTTAAGGTGTCGCCACCTGATGAGGATCCGGTGATCGTCCACCTGCAGACGGCATGCATGGAGCATCTGGAACGGACTGCCCCCGAACTGCCGGTCCAGCGTCTTATCAAGAGCCTCGCCGGAGACCCGCAAGTCCTCATCCCCGCGCCTGGTGGACCCTTTGACCGGGTACTCCGGGTTATGCGCTTCATGCCTGGAAATTTGCTCGCCACCAACGAGGCCACAGCCGGTCAGCTTGAGTTGGTCGGCTCTAGCCTTGCCCGTCTGGGCGTTGCTTTGCAGGACTTCGATCACCCTCGTGCGGACCGATTGCTCCTGTGGGACCTCAAGCACTTTCACCGGATGCGTCCGCTGCTTGACTACGTTGATGATGAGCACAAACGCTCCCTGGCCGAAGACATCTTCGATCAGTTCGACCAGAAGGTGGTTCCGCTTCTCGACACCCTCACCTCCCAGGTTGTCCATGGGGATTTCAGCCCGTTCAATGTCCTTGTTGACCCGGACGGACTGGACTACGTGATAGGGATTATCGACTTCGGCGACGTGGTGCGAACCCCCGTGATCTTCGACATCAGCGTCACCATGGCCAACCTCCTCGGAACAAACCCGGCCAATCCATGGGAACAGGCACTTCGCATCGTGGATGGCTACCTGAGCATTCGTCCGTTGCCCGACCATGAGCTGGAGGCCCTTATCGTCTCAGCCCAGGCCCGGCTCCTCCTGCGGGCACTAATAACACAATGGCGGGCAAGTCAATTGCCTCAAAGGCGCGATTATCTCCTCTCCCACTCAAAGCCGGACTGGGACCGACTCGCCGCCACAGCCACAGCCCAGGCGCCAACCCTGCCTCTCACGCTCAACCAGACCCGCTAGCCACCAAGGAGAAATCATGGACAACTCTTCCCAGATCATCCGCAAGCCCTCCAAACCCATGGTCAACGGGTTTGATCCCAACCGCCTCGGTGAACTACCGGCTCAGATGCAAAAGAACATCCGACGCCGTGACCAGAGCCTGGGACCCGGCTACCGGCTCTTCTATGACACCCCGTTGGAAGTCGTCCGCGGCAAAGGCGTCACGCTGTTTGACCGTGACGGGAACGAGTACCTCGACGTTTACAACAACGTTCCCTCGGTCGGGCACGCCCACCCGAAGGTCATAGCGGCCGTCCACGAACAGATGCAGATACTGAACACCAACACCCGTTACGTCCAGGAATCGATCCTGGATTACTCGGAGCAGTTGCTCTCCACGTTCCCGGCCGAGCTTGGCCATGTCATGTTCACCTGCACCGGCTCCGAAGCCAATGACCTCGCCATGCGCGTGGCCAAATACGCCACCGGGAACCAGGGCATCATCGTGACCTCCGGCGCCTACCACGGCCTGACAGCCGAAGTAGCATCATTCTCCCCCTCCCTGGGCGCAGGCGTGCCCCTGGGCGCAAACGTCCGCGTCATCGACGCCCCGGACGCCCTGCGCTTCTCCTCCGATCAAGGATCCCTGGAGGACCAGCTCCGCAACCAGGTCCGCGCCGCCATCGCTGACCTGCACCGGCACGGCATCGGACTCGCGGCCTTCATCGCCGACAGCATCTTCTCCTCCGACGGTATATTCGCGGGACCGATAGGGTTCCTCCGCCCCATCATCGAAGAAGTACACGCTGCGGGCGGCCTGTACATCGCCGATGAAGTCCAGCCAGGCTTCGGCCGCACCGGTGAGCAGTGGTGGGGCTTCCAGCGCCACGGAATCGTTCCGGATATCGTGACCATGGGCAAGCCCATGGGTAACGGAATCCCCGTCGCTGCGGCGGTCTTCAAACCGGAACTGCTCGTAGAGTTCGGCAAGAACATCCGCTACTTCAACACCTTCGGGGGAAACTCCGTAGCCATTGCCGCCGCCCAGGCCGTACTGGACGTGATCCGCGAGGAATCACTGATAGAAAATTCCTTCAAGGTCGGCGGAAAGATCCTTACCGAACTGAAGCACCTCACCCAGGGTCTGGACCAGGTTGCCGAAGTCCGCGGAAGCGGCTTATTCGTAGGAGTCGATATGGTGACCGACCGCTCCACGCTGACCCCTGATGGCGATACAGCCGCCGGGATCGTGAATAAGCTCAGGGAAGAACGGATCCTCATCTCCGCCTGTGGCGCTCAAGGCAATGTTCTGAAACTCCGCCCCCCGCTGCCGTTCTCCAGCAGCGACGCCGACCGCCTCCTCGAAGCACTGGGACGCGCCTTCAAAACACTGCGCTAGGGGCGGGCTCCCAGGGCTCAGGCCTAAAGTTTGATAGCCCAGAAGGGGTGCCCTCCAATTGGAAGGCACCCCTTCTTTCAACAAGTGCTGCCCTCCACCGAAGCCGGGCTTGTTTTTCATCCACGATTGTTGGTTCACCACAAGGAGAATCTTGAACACCTTCTTTTCCACTACGGGCAGCAAGCGCGTCAAGCGCGGTATGGCTGAGATGCTCAAGGGCGGCGTCATTATGGACGTCGTTAACGTCGAGCAGGCCCGCATCGCCGAAGACGCCGGTGCCGTTGCAGTTATGGCGCTGGAACGCGTTCCGGCCGATATCCGTGCCCAGGGCGGCGTGTCCCGCATGTCCGATCCTGACATGATCGACAAGATCATCGAAGCGGTGTCCGTGCCGGTCATGGCCAAGGCCCGCATCGGCCACTTTGTGGAGGCGCAGGTCCTGCAGTCCCTCGGAGTGGACTACATTGACGAGTCCGAGGTCCCGACCCCGGCGGACTACACCAACCACATCGACAAGTGGGAATTCACTGTTCCCTTCGTCTGTGGTGCCACCAACCTCGGTGAGGCGCTGCGGCGCATCAACGAGGGCGCGGCGATGATCCGGTCCAAGGGCGAGGCCGGCACCGGCGACGTTTCCAACGCCACCACCCACATGCGCCAGATCCGTGCCGAGCTCCGCCGGCTCTCCTCGCTGCCCGAGGATGAGCTGTACGTGGCCGCCAAGGAACTGCAGGCACCGTACGAACTGGTCAAGGAAGTAGCGCTTTCGGGCAAGCTTCCTGTGGTCCTGTTCACCGCCGGTGGCATCGCCACCCCCGCTGACGCGGCCATGATGATGCAGCTTGGCGCCGACGGCGTGTTCGTCGGCTCGGGTATCTTCAAGTCCGGCAACCCGGCCCAGCGTGCCGCGGCCGTCGTGAAGGCCACCACCTTCTTCGACGACCCGGACGTCATCGCCAAGGCCTCCCGCGGCCTGGGCGAGGCAATGGTCGGCATCAACGTGGACGAGATCCCGCAGCCGCACCGCCTCGCCGAACGCGGCTGGTAGCGTTCGGGCGCTTCTCAAGCAGCGTGGCGCTTGGCGCCCCGCTTCTTGAGCCTCTGCGCCCTCTCTTATTAAGCCGAGAGAGTTAGGCGCCATTGTCGCCAGACTTAATTTACGACGGCGGTCGGTCACCAAAGGTGACTGGCCGCCGTCGTCCGTTAACCCACTAGGTAGAGGAGGGGGAACTTGGGCCTGCACCACGGTTTCCCGCCGCGATAAACTGGATTGATCATGACCGGTGCCCAGCTCCGTCTTCTGGCGTGGTTCGTCATCCCAGCCACCCTCCTTTCGGCATGCGTGCCGGCTGTCAGCCTCGATGAGGCTGCCACCGATCGACCGAGCCAGACCGCCTCGGCACCGGCGGCCGCTGTCGATAACGTGACTGCTCCTCCCCCGCCTCCTTCCCCCACCCCGACACTGGTTCCCACGCCGCCCCCGGCCCCCCAGCCGTTCGCCCTCAACCTCTACCAGGAGGGGGACTACGTGCCGCAGTACACCTTTGAGTGGTGTGTGGCGGCGAGCATCCAGATGATGCACAACCTCATCGACGACACGGGAGCCGGCACATGGGCCGATAGCGTTCAGCAGGGCGAGCTGTGGGAGATGGCCCGGGCACGGTCGTCCAACTCGTTCAACGGCGCCAACCCCCTGGGCTGGGCGCAGGTGCTGAACGAAGTTGGAATGGGACCGTACACGGTCGTTAGCATCGCCGACTACAAGGAAGCACTGCAGACGGCTGCTCGCGCCATCGTCGAGACGGACCGGCCGGTCGGGCTGGTCCTGTGGCGTGGTCGCCATGTCTCAGTGATGAGCGGTTTCGAGTCACTCGGCCATCCGGGCCAGTTCCGGGAGTTCGCCATCACGGGCATCCGAGTCCAGGATCCGCTCTACCCGTACGGCGGCGATCCGTGGGGACCCTCCCCTGCACCCAACTCCCTGCTCACTCCTGAGCAGTTGGCCACGCAATTCGTCGTCCGCGAGCCCCGACGCTGGAGCAGTAATCTACCCACCGGTTACATGCTGGTGCTGCCGGTCCACAGTGCCTGACAATCCACAAAGTTGGTCATCATGACGGTCAGTTTCAACCACACCATCGTCTATGCAACGGACAAGCGCCGATCGGCGGAGTTCCTCACAAACGTGCTCGGTCTGCCGAAATCCCAAGCAATGTGGTCATTTATGACCGTGCCCCTCGACCACGGCGTGGCCCTCGATTTCGCCACGGCGGACCGGCCCATCACTCCGCAGCACTACGCCTTCCTGGTCAGCGAAGAGGACTTCGACGGACTCTTCGCAAGGATCCAGACCCAGGGCATCCCCTACTGGGCAGACCCGGGACGGTCCCGCCCACAGCAGATCAACCACAACGACGGCGGACGTGGAGTCTACTTCGCGGATCCTGACGGTCATTTCCTTGAGGCGATCACGCGGCCATACGGATCGGGTGCTACGTGAGTCCCAGCTTCGCAAAGGGTCACCCATGGCCGGTCTCCTTCGGGTAAACCTTCCTCAATCCCACCATTGGCCAATGACCTGTTGTTCTGAGTCATAGAGGTTTAGCCTCTCTCGTATGGATGAACCACATTCGCTGGCAGTTGTGGTTGCGCATCCGGACGACGATGCCTACGGTTGCGCGGGCTCGATTGCCATGCATGAGAACGATCCGGGGTTCCGGTTCTGTCTGCTTCTTGCGACCGACGGTGGGGCCGGGCAGATCGCCGAGGGCGTCCCAACCACGCCTCACGAGCTAGGTGCGTGGCGCCGGAAGGAAAGCGTCAATGCCTGGCGGGCCCACGGCACAATTCCGGACCGGCACGAATGGCTGGACTACGCGGACGGGCATGTGGCGGAAGTGGGTTTCGAGGAGCTGGTACGGAGGATTCTGGCGATCCTCCTGCAGGAACGCCCACAGGTAGTGGTGACTTTTGGGCCCGACGGAATCACCGGACACCGGGACCATATCGCCGTCGGCAGGGCTACAGATGAAGCCTTCACACGGGCGCGACAGGTGCCGGGCCCTGGTCTGAAACGACTCGTCCATGGGGCCTTGCGCGCGTCAACCTTCGAACGCTGGAACCGGACGCGACAACAACAGGGCCTGGAGCCTTGGGACCCTGCCCGCGAGTATCATCTGCGTCCGGTGCCTGATGAACTGATCGATATTGACGTGGACACGAGCCACGTAGCGCACCGGATAGTCGCCGGCCTGCTAGAGCACAAATCCCAGCGGCACGTCATCGTGGACCCCGGGGTGAACGAGCGCCGGTGGGCCAGAATCGTATCCAGGGAATCCTCGGTCATGGCGTGGCCTCCGAGGCCGCCCGGCAGTCCATTGCTGTCAGACCTTTTTGAGGGGCTCTGACTCGTCTCAACCTTCCTGGCCGAAGCACTTAACGGCGGTCCCGGAACCGACCTCCCCCACCACCGGCCCCCACCACCGTTGTGACGAGATGAACTCAGGCGGTGATCTACCGGCCCGGACCGCTCTATACAGCACGGGCCCACACGGGGTATTTTCGATGTAGGCCTCCTGCGTGTCAGCGTTCTTCCGCAGAGGAACCACTCCCGGCGTTGTGCACCGCCTGGAGGTAGCGCTGCTGTAGCCTCACGGCGGCCCATCGTGCACCCCAGGAAAGAGCCTGACATGGCGACCTCCCGTTTCCAGAAGTTCCTTCACGACGCCACCTCCCCCGCTCCCCACACGGAATTCCCCCTGGGGGCATGATCATGTCACTTGGATCACCGGGCTTCCGCAGTGACGGCGCCGGCCAACCGCCCCGCGTGCTGCCCGTGATGTGCTTCAACTGCGGCACCGATCGCCGTCTCAGCATCTCAGCGGTCACGCATTTTCCTGATCATCCTGCCGATGTGGTCATGGTGTCCTACACGTGCAGCCGATGCGGACGCTTCGACGAACACCCTGCCGGGGTTGCCGACGTGTCCTTGGTCCTGGCCAACACTGATCAGACAGGTGAAGTGCTCATATTCGGCGGCCATTACATGCATTGCGGACAACCAATGGAAAAGGCAGGCTCGGAACTGCGCAGACTGTCTGCTCCCTTATCCACAGAAGGCGCTGCCGCTGACGCCCTGGACGTCTACCTCTCCACCCGCGTTCTCAGATGCGCCTGCGGCTTCCAAATGGAACTGCCCGAATGATGCTCCGCTAAAACGCCCTGACCTTCGGGCCGGCAGAAAACGGCACCTCACGACGGCGGATCCCGCCGTCGTGAGGAAAATGCCCGTTTTTGGGTACTTCTCCTTTAGGAACAGTTACGGCCACTGTCAGGAGGATGTGTGAGCGAGATGCTACCGGTGTCCCGGTCAAAGAGGGCACCAGGAATCAACGGGACAGTGGGTGGAGTGCTGGTGCTGGCGTTGCTGTCCATCCTGGGTTGCGCACCCGAGGGAAGCGGAGCCGCCGAGGCGGCCTCGTCGTTCCGCGAGGAAATCACTTCCGGAAACACGGCCGCCGCTTGCTCGATGTTGGGGCGGGAGACCCTGGAGAAAGCGGGCGGGGAAAGCACATGTGAGGAGCAACTGAAATCCTTGGATTTGGACGACGCCGGAGCACCGGTGCGGACTGAAATCTATGGGCGGAACGCAATCGTCGAGTTCGAAAATGATGCCGTGTTCCTCAATTCCTCGGGCTCCGGCTGGAAAATCACTGGCGCCGGCTGCACGCCCCAAGGAGAACAGCCATACAAGTGCGAAGTAGGAGGCGAGTAGGCATGCGCTGGAGCTTTGCGCTTTACCTGATCCTGATACTGGGCGGGCTGGTTTACATGGCCGCCGTCGGGCTTGCCCACGGATAGGGGAAGAACGTGAAAACAGCTATCAGAAACAACGGCTTGAGCCTCTTCTTCGGAGTGATCTTCCTGCTGGCCCTGCTCGGACAAGGCCTGTCCGGTCACTTGCTGTTCAACGAAGAGCAGATATCCGCCGGGCTCGAGGAAATCAGCCTCGCCCAATACCTGACCTCATCGAGCTTTGCAGTGGATGTCTCCGAGAACTGGCAGTCCGAGTACCTGCAGTTCCTGCTGTACATCATGGCCACCATCTGGCTGGTCCAAAAAGGATCGCCCGAATCAAAAGAACTGGACCAGACCGGCCCTGAATCAGATGAAGATCAACTCGTCGGCGAGCACAGCAACGAGAAGTCACCGGCCTGGGCCAGGATCAATGGCTGGCGCCAAGTACTCTTCGCGAACTCACTCGGCCTGACCATGGGCGTGATTTTCGTCCTGTCCTGGCTGGTCCAGTCCCTTACCGGGAACAGCGCCTACAACGAAGAACAGCTGGCCAACTTCCAGGACCCCGTTCCCTGGAGCGAATACATTGCCTCTCCGGAATTCTGGAACAGAACCCTGCAGAACTGGCAGTCCGAATTCCTTGCCGTGGGGTCCATGGTGGTGCTCTCGATATATCTTCGCCAACGCGGCTCACCGGAGTCCAAACCTGTCGGAGCGGCCCACGACGATACCGCCTCAACCGGCTGAACTTGGAAACGCCACGGCTACCCACAGCCTTGGCATGTCATCTGCGTCGCTACCTTCGATGAGGGTTACCGGACGAGAGCGTCCAACGCACAGCACCCCTAAAAGGTTCCTATTGTTCCCCAGATGACGGCCCTTGCTCACAAATCCTGTCACACCGGTCACATCGCCTTGTCACCTCACGTGACAGGTTTTCTAGGCTGGAGGAGTCATCATTCGCGAGCCAAGGAGACCTAATGCCACATTCGTCAGATTCCGCCGCCGTCCCCAACGACGCTCACAGCCCGCCCGGCAAGAAGGCAACCAGGCAAGGCAAGGCCAGCCTTCTTAGCAATCTCGGGGCCGACCTCCCCGCATCCCTGGTGGTCTTCCTTGTCGCGCTCCCCCTCTCGCTCGGTATTGCCGCTGCTTCCGGAGCACCGATCATGGCGGGGCTCATCGCAGCAGCCATCGGCGGACTTGTCGCGGGCAGCCTGGGTGGCTCCCCATTGCAGGTGAGCGGCCCGGCTGCCGGCCTCACCGTCGTCGTTGCCGGTCTGGTTGACGAGTTCGGCTGGCAAGTGACCTGCGCGATCACCGCTGGAGCCGGGGTCGTGCAGTTGTTGCTGGGCATCAGCCGCGTTGGGCGGGCCGCACTGGCAGTATCGCCCGTGGTGGTCAAAGCCATGCTCGCCGGTATTGGCATCACGATCATCCTGCAGCAGATTCACGTACTGCTCGGCGGCCATGCTGCTGGTTCCGCCGTAGAGAACCTGACTGGCCTGCCAGCAGCCGTCATCAACGTGGAGCTGCATTCTGCACTGCTCGGTTTGGCGGTTGTGGCCGTCCTCCTCGGCTGGAAGTACCTGCCAGCCGCGGTGCATAGGATCCCCGGACCCCTGGCAGCCGTCGTCGTGGTCACTGCACTGTCCGTGCCGGTGGCACCCAACGTCGAGCGCATCAGCTTCAGCGGTTCGCTGTTCGACGCAGTTGCCTTGCCCAGCTTGCCAGACGGTAACTGGCGTGCCGCCGCCATGGCCGTCATTACCGTGGCCCTGATCGCGAGCATCGAATCCCTGCTGTCCGCAGTTGCCGTGGACAAGATGCATGCCGGCGCGCGCACCAACCTTAACCGCGAGCTCGTGGGGCAAGGCTCCGCCAACCTGGTTTCCGGTATGCTCGGCGGCCTCCCGGTTACCGGTGTGATTGTCCGCAGCGCCACCAATGTTGAGGCCGGCGCCAAGAGCCGGGTATCGGCCATACTGCACGGCGTCTGGGTTCTCGTGTTCTCTGCCCTGTTCGCCGGCCTTATCCAGTTGATTCCGCTGTCAGTGCTGGCGGGCCTGTTGCTGGTCATCGGTGCGAAGCTCATCAAGGTCGCCGACATAAAAACAAGCCTGCGCACCGGTGACCTTCTCGTCTACGTAGTCACCCTGGCTTGCGTCGTCATACTCAATCTGCTCGAAGGCGTCATCATCGGGCTGGCCCTCGCAGCTCTCTGCGTGCTGTGGCGCGTGCTCCGGGCGCAGATCCACGCACACGCACCCTCAGCCGGCTCCCTGCCGTGGCGCGTCACCATCGCAGGGTCCTGCAGCTTCTTCGCCCTGCCGCGACTCAATCGCGTACTCCATTCTGTGCCCGCAGGCGAGGATGCGGTCGTCGAGCTCAATGCCGACTACCTCGACCACGCCTTCCGTGAGGCCTTGGTTGCCTGGCAGATGCAGCATCGGAATACCGGAGCTTCCGTAACTCTCGAGGAGCACGGCACCACCGCGTTCCGCGATGCCGCGGACAACACTCCCCAGCGGCAGGACCCCCGGGAGTTCCCGCTGCCGCCCCGGACTTCCTGGCAGCCGGCACGGCCGGGCGCTGCTCATCAAGCGGGGCACGACGACGGCGCGTCGCTGCCACTGCGGTCGATCCTCCTGGGCATCGATAAATACCATCGCCGGCACGCGGACAAGGTGCGCCCGCTGGTGCAGGACCTCACTGAAGGTCAGAACCCGGACACACTGTTCGTCGCCTGCGTGGACTCGAGGGTCAATCCGAACCTCATCACCAGCAGCGGCCCCGGCGACCTCCTGACACTCCGGAATATCGGGAACGTCGTGTGTAGTGACGGTCGGGATGCCTCGATTGATTCGGCATTGTCCTTCGCCGTCAAAGGGTTGTCCGTTGACTCGATCGTGGTCTGTGGACACTCCAACTGTGGCGCCATGAAGGCTGTTGTTGCCGACGCGGAGGGGGCTTCTACAGCCGCTTTGGGTGCCGGCTTTGATGCATGGCTGGAGCACGCACGGCCGAGCTATCGTGAGCTCCTTGGCGGTCACCCTGTGGCGGTGGCTGCTGAGGCGCAGGGGTACAGCCGCCTCGACCAGCTCAGCATGGTGAACGTCGCGGTTCAGCTCCGGAAGCTGGAAGAGCACCCAGTCACCGGTCCGGCCATGGCTTCTGGTGATCTGCAAGCCACAGGTCTGTTCTACGACATCCCTACGGCGCGCGTAGTCTTGGTGACTCCGCAGGGCATCGAGCAACTGGATCCAAGCATGGCGGTTCGCTAGGCCCTCACGTGATGTGCCAGTTCGCGGTGCCACACTGACCGTCGTCGTTGTTGCCGGCTGCCAAGACGGGCCCATCCGCGCGAAGTCCGAGCGTGTGGGTGGAGCCGGCAGCGACGGCGACGACGTCACTCCACGACGAGACGTCGCACTCCCGTCGCTGTTCCAACGGGCTGCGAGGACGGTATCGTCTGCGCGCAGTCCCACGGTGTGTGATCGGCCAGTGTTCGATGCGTATGGACGTTTCCGACTGCTACTGCGACGATGCCGCTCCACCCGTCGACCCGGCACTCCCCGCTTCAGAAATGCCCGCAGTCAGCACCAGTCCATCCGCCGTCACCCCAACAGAATGACGACGCCCGGCGGCGATAACAGAGCGAGTGTCTTCTCTGGTCACCTGTAGATCGTCTCAGAAGTTACGGTACGGAAGCGGGGGTGAGTGCCAACGTGCAGCTACTGGCACGGACGCTGTTGGCCGCACTTGACGGCCTGGCGCTTCGATATCTCGCGGTCTCCAGCAATTACAGGGGCCGGCTTGTGCTGTGGCGCAGTACAAGCCGGGGTGGCAGGATTTCCGTGACCGGAGCGGCTGTTCCGCCTTGCATCCTGAGCTTGAGCCGCTCAGCTCCGCGGCGCCCGATTTCGTAGCTGACGTTGTCAATGGTGGTAAGTGCGATGCGACCGATGCTGGCGATCGAGGTGTTGTCGTACCCCACGATCGAGACCCTTTGCGGAACAGGAAGGCCGAGGCTATCGGCTGCAGTAAGGGCGCCAACGGCCATCATGTCGTTTGCAGCAAAGATGGCAGTGGGCCGGTCAGGCCGTTTCATCAGTTCCAGGCAGGCCGCGGCTCCGCTGTGCTCGGTCATTTCTTCGGCCGCGGCGATCATGATGTGGTCCGCCAGCCCGTGGCCGGCCATAGCCTGCCGGTAACCCTCGTTGCGGCGTTGCGCGGCTTCGCTTCTGGTTCCGTAGATATGCGCGATTCTGCGGTGGCCAAGGTCAATAAGGTGTTCGACGGCGAGCCTGGCTCCCAGGTGGTCGTCATTGACCACCAAATCCGCGTGAGACATGGATCGCGATGGCGAGCCAAGCACCACTGTTGGAATACTCTTGGCTGCCTTTTCAAGCAGATCTGCCTCGTCGACGTCTCCGGCTATGACCAACGCGTCCACACGCAATTGCAGGAAGGGACTGATCCGGCTCTCTCCCGGGAATGTGAAGAAGTGCGGATCCCCGACGATCATCCGGAGATGCTCTTCCTTCAGCCCTTCCCTCAGTCCCCTCGCCAGGTCCACATACCAGGGGTTGGAGAGATCGTCGACCAACAGCCCGATGATGCCCGTCCGCCCACCGGCAAGGGAACGGGCAGCAGCGCTAGGCAGATATCCAAGTTCCTTGATGGCTGCTAACACAGCGTCCCGCTTTTCGGCGCGGACTTGGGGGGAGTCCTGAAGCACCAGTGACACCAGGGACCTGGAGACCTTTGCCCGTTCCGCCACATCGTTGATGGTGACCTTCGCTGGCCGCTGCCTGTTGTTCCTGGTTTCGATGGCGGCTCCCCTCCCCCTGTGAATTCGTCTGGATCATTTGATAGCCAGACTACCCGCCACTTTGTATTGACAAACATTCATTCCCCAGATTACCTTTCACTTGGAGCGCTCCAAGTAGGAGCCACATCATACTGTGACAGGAGTTCCACCATGATTCAAGAGATTGGCGTGGCCGTTATTGGTGCCGGTATGGCTGGCCGGGCGCATGCCCAGGCCTACGCAACTGCCCCAGCGCTTTATGCCCCTTCGCTCCCACCGATCCGCCGGATCGCCATCGCCGACGTCAACCCTGAAGCTGCTCAGCTTGCCGCCCGAAGGTTCGGATACTCCCGCGCCGAAACCTCCTGGGAAGCCATCGCAGAGGACCCTTCCATTCATGCGGTGAGTGTCGTCGTCGCCAATCACCTCCACAGACCGATCGTGGAGGGACTGCTGGCCGCAGGCAAGCACGTGCTCTGCGAGAAGCCGCTCGCGGATACGGAAGCCGACGCACGGGCAATGGCCACAGCGGCTCAGCAGTCAGGAAGGGTGGCCCGGTTGGGATTCACCTACCGGCGAACCCCGGCAATCAACGCCATCAAGGGGCTCATTGATTCAGGCAGCCTCGGCAGGGTCCTGCATTTCAGCGGCAGGTACTGGACAGACTATGCAGCAGATCCCGCGGTCGCCCTGAGCTGGCGCTTCACAGGGGCACCGGGCAGCGGTGCACTGGCGGACATCGGAAGCCACATCACCGATGTCGCCGAATTCCTTGGCGGCCCGGCCCTCAGTGTCCAGGGCGGGCGTCTGTCCACCGTAATTGCCACCAGACCGTTTCCGCGGGGAAATGCCAGCGGCCATGGCAACAAGGATGTCAGTGCTGAAAGGGGCGACGTCGGCAACGAGGACCATGCGAACTTCTCCCTACAGCTCGAGTCAGCCCCGGCGACCATCGACGTTTCACGGGTGGCTTACGGCCACCCGAACACCCTGACCTTCGAGGTCTTCTGCGAAAACGGCTCGGCCAGCTTCGACCAGCGCAGGACCGGTGAATTTCTGCTGGCTGACTCCACAACGGCAGGGCCTGATAACGGATTCCGCCACGTTCTTCTCGGACCTGAACATCCGTACATCTCGGGCGGACTGGCGATGGACACACCGGGCGTGGGCTTCGGCGTAAACGATTCCTTCGCGTTCCAGGCCCGGGCGTTTCTTGACGAAGTCGCCGGCTTCAGCGAAGACGAATCGCTGCCGCGGTGCGCCAGCTTCAATGAGGGGCTCCACAATATGCAGGTCCTCGCCGGTGTGGTTGAGTCGGCCAACGCCGGAGGAAAGACAGTGGTGCTCTCATGAAGCTGGGCGTCTACACCGCGATCCTTCACGACCGGGATCTGTCGTCGGCCTTGGAAACCATCTCCGCAGTGGGTCTGGAGGGAGCCGAAATCAACTCGGGTGGATTCATTGGAACCCCGCACCTGCCGGTCGATGAGCTCCTGGCGTCAGCAGCAGCCCGCGCCCGTTACCTGGACCTGTTTGTTGCCGCCGGAGTTGAGCTGACCGGCTTTAACGTCAACGGGAACCCCCTGCACCCGGACCCCGCTGTGCAGCACAAGCACTCCGAGGACCTCAAGCGTTCAATCGACTTGGCCGGCCTCCTCGGAGTGAAGCGCGTCGTCGCAATGTCCGGGTTACCCGGCGGCCATCCTGGCGCGACGGCCCCCAACTGGGCAGTCAATCCGTGGGACAGCGCCTATCTGGACATCCTTGACTACCAATGGGACCTCGCGGTCCCCTATTGGCGGGACATTGACGCCAGGGCAGCTCAGGCGGACGTTAAGGTCGCCATCGAAATGCACCCGCACAACATTGTGTTCAATCCCGCGACCCTGCTGCGCCTTATCGAACGCACGGACGCAACACATGTCGGAGCGGAGATGGACCCCAGCCACCTGTTCTGGCAAGGCATCGACCCCATCGCAGCAACCCGCGCCTTGGGGGATGTGGTCTTCCACGCTGCCGCAAAGGACACCCGCATCAATCCTGCCTGCGCCATCAACGGGGTACTGGATGACCGGTTTCGCAGGCTTGGGGCCCAAGAAGAACGCATGAACATCGGCGGCCGGTACTTCGTCAATGAGTGGCCCCGGAATTCCAGCTGGGACTTCGTCTCCGTCGGAAAAGGACACCCCGTGGAATTCTGGTCCAACTTCCTGGCCGTCCTCCAGGAAATTGACCCCGACATGGCAGTCAACATCGAACATGAGGATGCCGAGCTGGGCCGCGTTGAAGGCTTGGAATTCGCGGCCGCAACGCTGAACCGGGCCCGCGCCACCGTCCTGTCCATGTGACCTGGGTGCCGCCTGGGCCGGGGCTCCCTTCCTTGGCGGGCTCGCCTAACCAAACAAAAAGTGCACACCAACAAAGGAGTTCGTTGTGAAAATCATGAAACAGAAACTGGGAGCCATATCAGTGCTGGCCGCCGCCACACTGTTACTGGGTGCCTGTTCGGGAACCGGTGGCCGCCCGGTCGAGAGCGGCGCTTCAGGAGGCGGGCAAGTGGCCTCCACGGAACGTATCAAAGTTGCTTTCATTACCCATGCCGGTCCAGGTGACACGTTCTGGGACGTCGTCCGGAAAGGTGCAGAGGAAGCCGCTGCAAAGGACAATGTGGAGCTGCTTTACACCGCCGATCCGGAAGGTGGCAAGCAGGCCCAACTCGTCCAGCAGGCCATCGACCAGAAAGTTGCCGGCATAGCCGTAACGCTCGCGAAGCCCGATGCTTTGCGCGACGTCCTCAAGAAAGCCCAGGAAGCAGGCATCCCCGTGGTCAGCATCAACTCCGGGGCGGATGTTTTCGCCGAGGTCGGCGCTTTTACACACTTCGGTTCCGACGAGAAGCAGGCAGGACGCGCTGTTGGGGAACGTCTCGCCGCCGAGGGGATCCAGCACCCGGTCTGCATGGTCCACGAGCAAGGCAACGTGGGCTTGGAAGACCGATGTGCCGGTATCAAGGAGAAGCTCCCCGCCACCGAGAACCTCTATGTGCAGGGAACGGACATGACCCAGGTGGAATCCACCCTCACGGCGAAAATCCAGGCAACCTCGAGCGCCGACGTCGTCGTCGCCCTTGGCGCACCCTTCACCGTGACCTCCATGCGTGTGGTTGAATCCACCGGCAACAAAGTCAAAGTTGCCTCAGTGGATATCAGCGCCGACCTCGCCCAGGCCATTCTTGATGACAAGCTTCTCTTCGGAGTAGACCAGCAGCCATGGCTTCAGGGCTACGGTGCTGTGGATGCCCTCTGGCAGAACAAACGCGGCGGCTTTAAGATCGGCGGCGGCGCTGCGGTCCTGACAGGACCGAGCATCATTGACAAGACCAACGCCAAGGACGTCATCGCCTTCGGCAAAGAAGGCATCCGCTAAATCCCCCAGCGGTTCCGGGCGATGATCATCGCCCGGAACTGCTCCTTTGTGTGACAGTCGTCCGGCAGCAGTGATTCGCTGGCCCGTCGGCGACGAATCTTGACCATGCGATTTCAAAGTTCAATCTTCGGGTCTGGCGGCGAGGATCCGATCAGCCCTGAGCTGCAGGATGCCGAGCGACTCCTGGATCAGGGGGGATGCGATGCTGCCCCTGCGCACCGCAGCGACAATTCGGCGCGCAGGCTTCCCCTTGCCAGTAATGCGCAGTCGAACCACGTTTTCGGCACCACGCAGGGGTGCCAATCGCGGCAGCAGGCCCACCCCCAGCCCTGCACCAACGAAGGCGATCTGGGTTTCCCATTCAACGGCCTCATGGGCAATCCGCGGCGTCACCCCGACGGCCGTGAACGCCGCGGTGAACAGGGAATGGTAGGTGGAACCGGCGGCCTCGGTGATCCAGGGTTCCGACGCCAACTCTTCGAGCGTCACCGATTCCCGCGATGCCAACGGATGGTCGGAGGGGATGATCACGTCAAGCGGATCGTCGAGCAGAACGGTCTGCTCGAAGCGCGGATCGTCCTCAACATAGGTGTCGGACTGCATGGCGACGATGACCGCGAGGTCGATTCGCTCGGCAACCAACAAGTCGAAGCAGCGGGCCGGATTTGCCTCGAGTACCTGCACCTCCAGCAGGGGGCGCGTTGAGCGCAGGGTGGCCGCCAGTGGCGCGAGCAACTGGGCGGCCGCCGTGGAGAATCCACCAAGACCGAAACGGGACTGCACCTGGTCGCCGGCCTCCATCGCAGCAGCGCGCAGGCTCTCCCATTCGGCAATGAGGGTGTCCGAGCCCTCCACGAGAAAGCGGCCCGTGGTGGTCAGCCGCACACCCCTGCCGTCCTTCGTCAGCAGCTGCAATCCAAGCACGCGCTGTAGCTCCCGCAATTGCGCTGAGACGGCGGAAGGAGAATAACCTGTGAGCTCCGCGGTTGCGCCTATGGTGCCGGATCGGGCAAACACCCGGAGTGTGATGAGCCTTGGATCGATCATGCAACTATTGTGCACGGTTATCAGCCAAATGTTGCGCTTTTGCTGCAGATCGATCGGCCCTAATCTCGTGAATACAAGGTTTTCGACAACGCCGCTTGCACCGACGCAAGCCGTGGTCGCAACGCATCGCCCGCTTATCCACGCCTCCCGGGAGGAAACACATGTCTGCTCCAGTCTTGCCCCTCAATTCACGCGGAAAACTCGCCTCATCATTGCCTGCCGAGCAGCTGGCGGAAATCAACGAGTTGTTCGATTTCCGGCGCGTGGGATATTCCCTCGATGCCCCCTTCTACACCGACCCGACGATTTTCAACATCGACATGCAGGCCATTTTTGGCCAGCACTGGATCTTTGCCGGCAGCATCGCCGAACTCCCGGAGCCGGGCGACTACATCACCGTCGACTACGGGCCCTACTCCCTGATCGTGCTGCGCAACGACGACGGCGGCGTGAACGTCCTGCACAACGTGTGCCGCCACCGCGGCGCCCGCGTCCTGACTGAGCCCGCGGGGTCAGCGGGAAACCTGGTCTGCGGCTACCACTCCTGGACCTACTCCCCCGAAGGAAATCTGATCCATGCCTCGGCGCCTGGGGAGACCAAGTTCGACAAGGGCTGCTTCGGCCTCAAGCGCGCCCACAGCCGCGTGGTGGCCGGACTCATCTTCGTCTGTATTGCGGACGAACCGCCGGCGGATTTTGACGAAACCTCTAAGATTTTCGAGCCTTACCTCGCACCCCACGATCTGTCGAAGACGAAAATCGCCTATCAGCAGAACATCGTCGAGGAGGGCAACTGGAAGCTCGTCATGGAGAACAACCGTGAGTGCTACCACTGCGACGGCCACCCGGAGCTCGCCTGCTCCCTCTTTCCCACCTGGGGCCTGACGGAGGGCCTGATCCCGGCCCACCTTGAAGAAGTATGGGACCGCAACAAGCAAGCACAGTCCTCGCTCGAGGAACGTTGCCGCCGCTATGGCCTTCCCTACGAGGTCGTCGAGGAGCTCGACACACGCATCGCGGGTATCCGCATCTCACGGGAATCACTCGACGGAGAAGGCGAATCGTTCTCGCCCGATGGGCGCCGGCTCTCCAAAAAGCTGCTCGGCGACTTGCGGGACTTCCGCCTTGGCCGCTGCTCGATGCACCTGCAGCCCAACAGCTGGTTCCATTTCCAAGGGGACCACGTCATCACCTTCGCCGTCTTCCCCGTTAACGAACACCAGACGCTGGTACGCACCACCTGGCTGGTGGCAGACGACGCCGAGGAAGGCGTCGACTACGATCTGGAGAAACTCACCTACACCTGGAAGCAGACAAATCTGCAGGACAAGGCGTTCGTGGAGCTGTGCCAGAAGGGCGCCGGCAGCCCCGCCTACGAGCCCGGCCCGTACATGAAGAGCGAATACCAGGTTGAGGCGTTCATCAACTGGTACGTGCAGCGTGTCCAGGAGCACCTGGCATGACGGAACTCCTCACTGAGACGGTAGTCCACGAACCACATCGCATCCGCGGTCTTGAGATGCCGTGGAACAGGGTCATGGGCAGCACCGAGGGACCAGCCAGTGCGGCCCGTGCCCTGGGTCCCTGGCATCCGCAGGAGTTCATGGCCGAATGCGTCGAGGTTGTTCCCGAAGTGGGCGGCATGATGACCTTCGTGTTCCGTCGCTCCGACGGTGCGCCCTTGGCGTTCCGTGCTGGCCAGTACGTCAATGTTGCCTTCCCCGTGAATGGCGAGGACCAGGATCCGGCGGACCGCAGCTACTCGCTGTCCAGCGCACCCACCAAGCCGTGGACCTTCGACATCACGGTCAAACGCGATGCCACGGGTCTGGTCTCACCATGGGTGCACGAGAACATCAAACCCGGCACCGTCCTTGAGATGCTCGGACCGGTGGGGGCATTCCACCTGCCCGATGCAGACCGGCGGGCACGGTACCTCCTGCTGGCCGCCGGAGCAGGCATCACCCCCATCATGTCCATGGTGCGAACCATTCACTCCCTTCCCGGACAGGCCGATGTGGTGGTGCTTTACCACGGAGCTGCGGCCGAAGACTTTGCCTTCAACAAGGAGCTCGCCTACATCGCCTCCGTGGACTCGCGCATCAAGGTCTTCTACTCCCTGGGCGACCGCGGCAAACCCGAGGACTGGGAAGGGCTCAGCGGAAGGCTGACGGCCGCCATGCTCGACCACGTGGCCCCCGATGCCAACGGCCGCCAGGTCTATGCCTGCGGCCCCGAGGGCTACCTGAACACTGCCACTGAGCTCCTCGGGAAGGTGGGCGTCGACGACACGTCCATCCACATGGAGTTCTTTACGGGAGATCGCCAGACGATCCTTGAATACCAGGCGGAGCTCGCGCTGGCGGCCGACATTGCAGAGGAAATCGCGGAGGAAATCGCCGATTCCGCCGAGGAGTACTACGAAAGCCAGCCCACGGCGTTTGGACTCTACGAGCCAGGGTACGACGCCGAGGGAACCCTGAAGGCCACGGGTCTGCCGCTGGAAACAGCCGATCCGGCCGTATCAGAAGCTTCCGACGCTGGTTCGGACGTTAAGCAGGAGGCTGTTACTCCTGACGCGTCGAGCTTCGACACGGTAGGAACAGGAAGCCTCACCTTGTCCTTCATGCGCACCGGCATCAATGTGCGCATCGACCCCACCGAACACATCCTCGGGGTGGCCCAGCGTGCGGGCGTCAGGATCGGGGCGAACTGCAAGGAAGGAATGTGCGGCTCCTGCAAGGTCGTCAAGCTTTCCGGGGAGGTCGACATGAACCACCAGGGCGGGATCCGGGCACGGGAAATCGATGCAGGCAAGTTCCTGCCCTGCTGCTCCACTGCACAGACCGATTTGGTAATCGATGCCTAGCCGCTTCCAGCTGCTCTAGGGCCTGTCAGACCAGCCAGCGCCACCAGCCTGACCGCTCCGGTTCCGGCGTCGGTTCCGGCTCCGGCTCCTCGCCCAAGGCCAGCGCGGCCTCGACGATGTCGTCCGCGGTGAGCGTCGTGACGGCCTCGCGATCGAGCGCGTCGAGACTTTGTTCCTCGTCGAGCGACAGCCGCAGCGCCTGGCGGTTGAGCGCCTGCTCGAACAGCGTGCGGGCGAACCGTGCGTTGCCGGAGTCCTCACCCGCGTGGAGCCCGGTGAAGATGCGGCGCAGCACCTGGTCCGCACCCGGCTCCAGTGTGTACTGGTGCTGGGCCAGCATCTGGTGGAAGATCGTCTGGAGAGCGTCGACGGAGTAGTCGGGGAACGTGATCTCGCGGGCGAACCGGGAGCGCAGTCCGGGGTTCGAGAGCAAGAAGGACTCCATCAGCCGCGGGTACCCGGCCACGATCACGACCAGGCGGTGGCGGTGGTCCTCCATCCGCTTGAGCAGGACCTCGATCGCCTCGGGGCCGAAGTCCATCCGGCCGTCCTCCGGGGCCAGCGCGTAGGCCTCGTCGATGAACAGGACGCCGTCCAGCGCACGCCGGATCACCCGGTCCGTCTTGATCGCGGTCGCGCCGACGTACCGCCCCACCAGGCCCGAACGGTCGACCTCGACCAGGTGGCCTTTCTGCAGCAGACCAACCGCGCGGTACATCTCGGCCAGGAGCCGCGCCACGGTGGTCTTGCCCGTGCCCGGGTTTCCGAGGAACACCAGATGCTGTGATGTGGCCACCTCAGGCAGGCCGTGCGCCTTACGGCGGGCCTGAACCTGGAGCAGTGCGACGAGGGCCCGCACCTGTTCCTTCACGGTCTCCAGGCCGACCAGCGCGTCGAGCTCGGCCTGCACCTCGGACAGCGGCCGGGCCGGCCCGGGCCTCGCACCGATGAGATCGCCGACCAGGTCGTCGACACGCTCCGAACCGGGCAGCTTGAGCTGATCGGCCAGATGGCCGATGGTTTCGCGCAGGTCCTCGAGCGGATTACGGCTGGCAGCCATGCATCCACTCTAGTACTCGATTCCGCCGGAAAGGCATCCCTCCGCCGGAGCCCGGCGAAGGGATGCCTGAGCAGGACTGGCTACGCCCCGCCGTCGTGCCTAGTTCCGAAAGGTAACCCCGCTATGACCCCGGACCTTTCCCGACGTGGCACCCTGGACCGCCAGTTCATCGGGAGCCTCACCGCCCATGTCCGGAGAGGAGTGCGCCGCCATGGCGTGAGCGGGGGGCGAAACGAGTCCGGTGGCAGCAGGGGATCCCATTGAGGCTGAGCCCTCCGAAGGGTCCACGGAGGCAGGCGCCGCATGCGCGGCCAGCACACCGGTCTGGTGCCTGATCTTCAACCGGTAGAGGAGCGCCCCGCCGCCGGTGACGGCGCCGACAAACAGGACACCGCCCCACTGCAGGTACCACTCAAACGGGGGCACCGAGTTGTAGATTTCCGGGCGGGGCCAGATCAGGTTCACGGTCATGGCGCCGCCCCACAGCACCGCCATAATGTTCACGGGCAGCCCCCACTTGCCCAGGCTGAAGCCGGGCTCGGTGTCGTCGTCCGCGAGCGGCCACTTCTTCTGGAACCGCTTGCGGAGCAGCGGAACGGTGACCAGCAGGTAGGACAGGTAGATCAGGACGATACTGATGCTCGAAAGAATGGTGAAGATGGCCGGCTGGGAGACGTTGACGATCAATGGAATGATGGCAATGATTCCGATAACGATGGCCGCCACCGTTGGCGTCTTCCGCTCCGGATGGACCTTGCTGAGCTGGCGGCTAAAGGGCAGGTTGTTGTCCCGGGCCATGGCAAACATCATGCGGATGGCAGCGGCGTGAACGGCCAGGGTACAGACGGTCACGGCCACGACGATGCACACCAGGAACGCCTTGCCGAAGGGGCCTCCCAACACGGAGAGCACGATGTACTGCAAGCCGCCGTCGGCAGCGCCCAGCTTGGGGTCGTTGAGGTCGGGTGCGGCCAGGAGTCCGCCAAGGAGAATCAGGCCGCCGAGGATGAAGGACGCCGTGATTGCACGAAGGATGGCCTTGGGTGCTGTCTTTTTCGGGTCCTTCGTCTCCTCGCCGAGGGAACTGGCGGTGTCAAAGCCATACATCACGTAACCCGAGGCCATGGCGCCGATGAGGAACACCCCGAAGAAGCCAAGGTCGTGGTCCATGCCGTAGCCTGCGGTGCTGAAAAGGACTTCCGGCCCCCGCACCACATGCCAGGCAAGGGCCAGGATGAGGAGCACGGCGGCAGCGAGCTCCACGAAAACGCCGATGCTGTTAATTTTGGTCATCAGCTTCACGCCGAAGGCGTTAATGATGGTGGAAATGGAAATCATGATGCTGGCGAGCAGCACGCCGTTGAGGGCGAAATCGTAGGTGCCGGTGCCGTCGCCGATGATCTGGAAACCGGACCAGATCTGGGGCAGGGTGAGCTGCAGTGCAAGAGCCACGGCTCCGAGCGCCACGATCGAGGAGATGAGCAGCAGCCAGCCGGCCAGCCAGGCGAACGTCCCTGAAGAGAGCCGCTTCGCCCAGTTGTACACCGAACCCGCCACAGGGTAGCGGCCGGCCAGCTCAGCGAAGCAGAGCGCCACCATCAGCTGGCCGGCGAAAACGAGGGGCCAAGACCACGCGTAGGCAGGGCCGGCCATGGAAAAACCAAAGTAGAAGAGTTGGAATACGCCGGTGAGGATGGAGATGTAACTGACGCCTGCAGCGAAGCTGGCGAACTTGCCGATGCTGCGGTCCAGGGTCTGGGCATAGCCGAATTCGTCCATGCCGCTTGCGTCTGCACGCTTTGTGGGTTCTAACATCTGAGCTCCTAAGTGAGAAAAGCACGATGGTGATGACCCGCGGCCGCCATTGGACGCGGGTTTATATCAGGGCCGGGCACCGCGCTGGGCAGCGCCCGGCCGTTCCCCCAATAGCCGTTGCCTATTCGGCCGGAACCGCCCCCGTTCCGTCCGGAGACGAGCCGAACCAGCCGCTGGGTGCCGGCTGGATGTTCTGCCAGATATGTTTTGCCTCGCGGTATTCGTTGAGGCCCGCGCTGCCAAGTTCACGGCCAATGCCGGACTTGCCGAAACCGCCCCACTCCGCCTGCGGGACGTACGGGTGGTAGTCATTGATCCACACTGTTCCGTGCCGGAGGGCCCCCGCAACGCGCTGCGCTTTCGACGCGTCAGATGTCCAGACCGCCCCCGCCAGGCCATACTCCGTGTCGTTGGCTATGGCAACGGCCTCGGCTTCGGTACGGAACGTCTCCACCGTTAGCACCGGGCCGAATGACTCCTCCCGCAGCACGCTCATACCCGAGCGGCAGTTACCGAGCACGGTGGGCGGGTAGAAGAATCCGTCCGCGAGCGTCCCGTCGTCGGGGATGTAGCCGCCGCACAAGAGCTCGGCGCCCTCCGCGATTCCGGCCTGGACGTAGGCGTGAACCTGTTCGCGGTGCTTGGCGGAAATCAGCGGGCCCGTTTCTGCGTCGGGATCAAACGGCCCGCCCATCCGGATCCTTTTCGCCCGTTCCACCACCTCGGCAACGAAGCGCTCCGCAATTGTCTCCTCGACGAGGAGCCTCGCCCCGGCCGAGCAGACCTGGCCGGAGTGCAGGAAAACAGCTGTCAGGGCATTGTCGACGGCGGCGTCCCAGTCGGCGTCCGCGAAGACGACGTTGGGGTTCTTTCCGCCGAGCTCGAAGGCGACGCGCTTCACAGTCTCCGCGGCGGCCGCCATGATCGTCTGGCCCGTGGCCAGGCTTCCGGTCAGGGAGACGAGATCCACACGCGGGTCGGAACTCAAGGGAGGACCTACCCTCGATCCGCTTCCCGTGACCAGGTTTGCGACGCCGGCGGGAACCCCGGCCTCTGCCAGCGTTTCCATAAGCAGGATGGAAGTCGACGGCGTGAGTTCGCTGGGCTTGAGCACAAAGGAGTTTCCGGCGACGAGTGCCGGTGCCACTTTCCAGGCCGCCTGGAGGAGCGGGTAGTTCCATGGTGCGATGAGGGAACAGACGCCAAGCGGTTCGTAGACCACGCGGCTGATGGCATTCGGCCGGCCCGTATCGATGACCCTGCCCGCATCGAGGCCTGCTATCTTGCCGTAGTAGCGGAAGCATGCGGCAATGTCGTCAATATCGTATTCGGCCTCGACAAGGCGCTTGCCTGTGTCCAGCGCCTCGGCGCGGGCATACGCCGCCTTGTCCCGCTCAAGCAGCCCGGCGATGCGAAGCAAGACTTCGCCGCGTTCGATGTCCGTCAGCCGGCGCCACGCACCGCCGTCGAACGCTGCCCGGGCACTGGCGATTGCCCGCTCCGCGTCCTCGACGGTGGACGAGGCGACAACTGCAACCTCGCGGCCGTCCGCAGGGCAGCGCACAACTGTTGTCCCGCCGTCGGATGCCTGGTGCCAGGCGCCGTCAATGTACAGGCCCTTGACGGCATCCTGCGTCTTCCCGGTGTGGTGGATTTGTTCAACTGTGGCGGTCATTGTTTCTCCTTCTCCGGTTCATCAATCATGCTTGGGCCCTAGCCGCGGGGGCAGTTGCAGTACCGGCACTGTTACGCTCTGTGCCGTCCTTTTCAAGGGGAGAGATCCCGTGGCGGTAGAACTCGGCATGCTGGGCGGCCAGCGGCGCCTTCCCCGAGATCAGATCGGCGGCCTTCTCGGCGAGCATCATAACGGGGGCGTAGATGTTGCCGTTAGTCACGTACGGCATGGCCGAGGCATCCACAACGCGGAGGCCCTGGGTTCCATGGACTGACATGTCAAGCGGGTTCACCACCGCCATCGGATCGGAATCCGGGCCCATCTTGGCGGTGCAGGAAGGATGCAGGGCCGTTTCGGCGTCCCGGGCCACCCAGTCCAGGATTTCGGCGTCAGTCCGGACGCTTTGCCCGGGTGAAAGCTCCCCGCCACTGAAGGGCATCATGGCGGACTGGCCCAGGATATCGCGGGCCACGTGGATGGCCTCCACCCATTCGCGCCGGTCCTGCTCAGTGGAGAGGTAGTTGAAGAGCATGGACGGATGGACGGTGGGGTCGGTGGACTTGATCTTCAGGGTGCCGCGGGCATCGGAGTACATGGGGCCGATGTGCACCTGGTAGCCGTGCTTTGCGTCCGCCTTCTGGCCGTCGTAGCGCACAGCCACGGGCAGGAAGTGGAACATCAGGTTGGGGTACGCAACGTCCTCGTTGGAGCGGACGAACCCGCCGCCTTCGAAGTGGTTCGTAGCCGCTGGGCCCTTGCGTCCCAGCAGCCACTGCAAGCCGATGAGGGGGTAACGCCAGAGGTCCAGGTTTGGCTGCATCGACACCGGCTGGGTGCAGGCGTGCTGGATGTAGACCTCAAGGTGGTCCTGCAGGTTCTCCCCCACGCCGGGAAGGTTGATGACAGGATTGATACCCAGGGAGTCCAGGTGTGCGGCTTCGCCCACGCCGGAGAGCTGCAGCAGCTGCGGGGTGTTGATGGCGCCGCCTGACAGGATGACCTCGCCGGCGTTGACCAGATGGGTCTGTCCGTTGCGGCGGTAGGTGACGCCGGTGGCCATGGTGCCCTTGAAGTTGACCTTGGTGACCATCGCCCGGGTCAGGACCGTCAGGTTGGGACGGCTGGTGTTGGGGCGGATGTGGGCCCTTGAAGCTGAGAGGCGCTGGCCCTTGTGGACGTTGCGGTCAAAGGCCGCAAAGCCCTCCTGGCGGTAGCCATTGACGTCGTCCGTCAGGGGGTAGCCGGCTTCCTGGGCGGCCTTGAAGAACGCCTGGAAGAGCGGGTTGGTGGCCGGTCCGCGCTCCAAGACCAGCGGGCCGTCGTGTCCGCGCAGTTCGTCGTCCGGGTCCGCTGCCAAGGCGTTTTCCATCTTATTGAAGTAGGGCAGGCAGTGGGCGAAGTCCCACGTTTCCATTCCGGAGTCGGCGCCCCAGCGCTCGTAGTCCAGGGGATTGCCGCGCTGGAAGATCATGCCGTTGATGGAGCTTGAGCCGCCCAGGACCTTGCCGCGGGCGTGGGCTACGCGGCGGCCTCCCATGTGCGGTTCAGGATCGGACTGGTAACGCCAGTCGTACAACGGGTTGCCGCTGGGGAATGTCAGCGCCGCAGGCATCTGGATGAAAAGGTCCCAAGGGTAGTCGCTGCGTCCGGCCTCGAGAACCAGGACGCTGCTCTGCCCTCCTTCGCTCAGCCGGTTGGCGAGCACGGAACCCGCGCTTCCGCCGCCGACGATGACGTAGTCGTAGTGGGTTTTTATCATGCTGGAAAGTCTCCTTCTACCTGAATGCAGAACTCGCCGCTGGGGCTAGTGGTCCTTCATGCGGAGGCTGGCGAAAAACCGCTGTGCCCCGGAAAGCTTTGTGGATCCCTGAGTTATTGGATGCGCACCGTCACCGGCAAAGGCCGTTAAGGGACCTGACTGCTGGTGTGGTGTAACTCATATCCATGCACAGTAGTGCACCTTGAACAAGTGTTCAATAGTTCGACTGAACAAATGTTCAAGATTTAACTACGACGAAACAACGGACCGCAAAATGGTTGGGAATACTGCGCCCCGCCATTGAATATGACGAGCGTTGGTCATGAAAAGGCCAGGGAAGGGCCTTGCCGCGGCGGACGGTTTCGACGTCCGCGAATGAGTGTTGCAGCCGTCGCTAAGCGGCGAGTGCGATCTCTTCGGTGCGGGCGATGCTCCGCCGGATGGATTCCTTGTCAACACCAAGGAGCACTGTTAACCACATCCCGTTTTGCACGACGACGATGTCAGCTGCCCGTTCCCTGCACGCCTCAGTGGAAAGCTCGGGCCTGGCATTTCGGATGAGCGTGGCGAGCCCGTCGAGATAGCGCTCGAACGCTGCCGCATTGATGGATGCAAAGTCTTCATGGGCTTGAGCAAGCGCCCACAGATGGAGACGCAGGGACAGGTACTGGGTGGTCAGGAGGTCCGGGCCAGCAACGCGACGGAGGGCCTTCCGGAGCTGTTCTTCGGGGGGTAACTCCGGGTCAGGCGCGACGAGCATCAGGTCATGCTGGTCAATCCGGTGCAGGGCTGCACGGATAAGGCTCAACTTGTCTTCGTAGTAGTAGTTCACGAGCCCGAGTGCGACGCCGGCTTCACGGGCCACTGCCCGCATATTGACTCCTGCGATGCCGTGGCGTGACAGCAGACCCAGTGCCGCTTCAAGGATGCGCGACTGCCTGTCGACCTGTTCGCCGGACTTCACGGTGTTGGTATCCACTTGGCCAGACTATGGCCAAAGCCGTGGTGGCGCATCTTGCCTCCATCAGCGAAGGGGTGCGCCGGTGCGCTGCACGTAAGCCTCCAGCAGAAGATCCTGCGCAGTGGTGTTGCGGACATCGGCATGCACACGTGTTTCCGGTTCGCGATGGAAGAAGAATCCTCCCGTGACCCGGCTCCCGGGCTCGAGACCTTCCGCTAGCAGCACCTGGGTCATGTAGCCTTCGCGAAGGTCGTCCGGGGCGTAGGGGCCATTATGGAATCCCATGGTGGTCGGAACCCATCCCGGAGCCACGGCATTGACCTGCACTTCGGGACGAATTCGGGCGACAGCCATGGCGAGCGTCAGGATTTGAGTCTTGGTGTCGTCGTAGCTGAAATCACGTTCACCCGATCGCACTGCCTCCGGTTTCAGCTCGCCGCTAAGATGCAGGTCCGAGGTGAGGTAGATCAGGTGCTTAGGAGCGTCGACCAGTGCCGTGAGTACGTAGGGTGACAGCGAATTCGCGTTCAGCATCTCTTCGCCGGTTAGGCGGTACTCCCCCGCGTTGTTAATGACGACGTCGAACGCCCCCAACTTGTTGATCGCCCCGGCCAGTGCCTGCGTTTCGTCGAGGTTCCTCAATTCGCCGACGACGACGGCCTCAAGACCCGGCAGGTCTCGCCGCACATCCGCAGCGCGCTGTTCATTGCGCGCATGTGCGACAACCCGGTGACCGCGGGCGAGGAGATGCGCGGCGGCAAGCTGGCCGATACCGGCGGTGGAGCCTGTGATCAGTATTCTTTTCCAATCCCCTCCCCTGTGGGAAGTGGGCGGATGTTCTGCTCGATGTAGCGCAGTTCGTCCGCGACTTCCTGGGTGTTGTAGCGGCCCACACCGTACGGGGCTTCACTCACGGTAGACCGGGGGTTCTCGGGAGATGGTTCCTGGGTGCAAGCCGTCAGGATGCCTGTGCCGAGGAAGGCTGTCGACAGGAGAAGAGTGCGTCGGGTGACTTCGGTCATGGCCGTGTGCTTCTGCTTTCGTCGAAAGGGTGCCCGCCGAAGTCGGTGAACGACGATTCGAGCGGCAGCTGAGCGATAAGGCTTCCTGAGTCGTGGCGGGCTTCGCCGATGGACGAGGAGGATGGCACGAGCGTGGCCGTCTCACCGTCCATCGGCGAAGTGACGGTGCTGATTAGAGCTTGGTCTGGAAGAAGTCCGTGAGCTTGTTGAAGGGGATAAGGCCGACGCGGTCGTAAAGATCTACGTGGCCCGCTCCGGGGACCCAGAAGAGTTCCTTCGGGCCTGTGGCGAGCCGGTAGGCCTCTTCACTGAACTCCCTCGAATGAGCCTGGTCACCGGCGATGAAAAGCAGCGGCCGCGGCGAGAGGAGGTCCATATCCGCGAACGGGTGGAAGTTCATGAACTTGGGGTTGGTGGCCAGGGTGGGATGCGTGGTGGTGTTGGGGTGGTATCCGCGGGCGGTGCGGTAGAAGTCGTAGAACTCCCGGTCCACTGCTGTAGATTCCGGGGTGAGGACGTCGGGTGTTCCCCCGGTGTACTGGATCGCGCCGCCGGCGAACTCGAGGTCCCGCTGCGCAGCTGCCTGCGCGATGATGTCCTTGCGCTGTTCCAGGGTGACGGATTTGCGCAGTCCGTCGCGGTTGGCGGCGCCCATGTCGTACATGCTCACCGTGGCGATGGCCTTGATCCTGGGATCGAGCTTCGCGGCGCTGAGCACAAAGCTGCCGCTGCCGCAGATCCCGATGGCCCCGACACGTTCCTTATCCACAAACGGCTGTGCCCTCAGGTAATCGACGGCGGCGCTGAAGTCTTCGGCATAGACGTCGGGTAAGACCGCGTTGCCGGGTTTCCCTGCACTCTCTCCCCAGAACGAGAGGTCGAAGGAAAGAGTGACGTATCCCTGCTCGGCCATCTTGGTCGCATAGAGGTTGGCGCTCTGTTCCTTTACAGCGCCCATGGGATGCCCCACCACCAGCGCCGGGCCGGGTGTCCTGCGGTCCAGATTGGTCGGGACAAACAGGTTGCCCACTACCTTCATCTGGAATTGGTTCTTGAACGAGATTTTCCGCACCGTGACGCGGTCGCTGGTGTAGAAGTTGTCTGCCCCATTGGAGGTATCGCCGGGTTCCAGATCCTTGCGGGAAGCGGGAGCGGCGAAAGCCTGATCCGCTCCTGCCAGCCCTGCTGCGCCGGAGAGGCCGACGGCCGCCGCGCCGGCACCTGTTAGCTTAATCAGGTTCCGGCGGGAGAAGCCCGCAACCTGGATCCCGTGAGTCGTGGTGTTGTGTGCGGTGGAGTCCGTGCTCATGTATTCATCCTCGTGTTCGTCGGTTACGTAACTTGATGGACTTCGTCGTCCCTTCGAGCACACCACACCCCCACCACCTGTGGGAGTCCCTCTTGTGAGGGGTACTGTCAGGGCCCCCGGGAACTCTGCTGGACTGCTGTCATGCCCGCTCGGGATCAAATTGCCGGCACGAACGCCTGGTTTCCTCCGGCTTAGGGCTGAGAAGTAAGAGATTCCAGAGTCGCCCTGGCCCCGCCATTGTGGAGATTGTTCAGAGCTTCGGTGTAGGCCCGGACGAACTGCTCGTTGTCGATCAGGTCGCCGAAGACTTGGCGGTTGGAGATGAACGCCAAGGGCTCCTCGCGTTGGCGTGCACCAGCTGCCATCAGCGGTTCTTTTAGCCGGTCGACGATGTCGATGGTGTTTCCTTGCTCATCAATACCTTCGGCGTAACGCGCCCAACTGGCCACTATGGCGGCCGAGCGGTGTATTTCCCCGCCCCGTTCCAGGTTCGTGTGGATGACAGGCAGCAACCATTTGGGGATGCGGTCGGAACTTTCGGCGCACAGTCGGGCGAGGGTGTCCCTGATGTGCTCGTTGGAGAAACGCTCAATGAGAGTTCGCTTGTAGCTGTCGAGGTCTATTCCCGGTACGGGCTCCAATGTGGGGGTTGCTTCCTTGTCCATGTAGTCGAGCAGGAACCGGGCAAACAATGGGTCCTGGGCGGCTTCGTGGGCATAGGTGTGGCCGGCGAGGTGGCCGAAATAGCACATGCCTTGGTGGCTGGCGTTGAGCAGGCGGAGTTTCATCAGCTCGTACGGTTCTACGTCGGTGACAAGTTGGACGCCGGCGTCCTCCAACGCGGGCCGGCCGAGGCTGAAGTGGTCTTCGAGGACCCATTGTTCGAACGGTTCGCAGATAACCGGCCAGGCGTCATCGACACCATATTCCCGTGATGCGGCCAGGCGGTCCTCGCCGGTGGTGGCGGGGGTGATGCGGTCGACCATGCTGTTGGGGAAAGGGACATTCCGCCGTACCCACGCGCCAAGTTCCGGGTCTTTGAGGGCTGCAAAGGCGGTAAACATTTCCAGGGCAACGTTGCCGTTGCCCTGGATGTTGTCGCAGGACATCACGGTGAAGGGGGCCAGTCCGCGCTGCCTTCGGCGGGCGAGGGCTGCAGTGATGAGACCGAAGGTCGTCCGAGGCACGGCTCCTGGTTGAAGGTCGTGGACGACGTCGGGGTTGTCCGCGTCGAATTCTCCGGTGACGTGGTGGAAGTTGTATCCACCTTCGGTGACGGTAAGGGAGACGATACGAATGTTGGGAGAGGCCATCTTCTCAATTACCGCTTCGGGGTTGTCCGGGGCGAAGAGGTAGTTGATGATTGAGCCAATAATTCTGGCCTGTCTGGTCCCGTCGGCACGCTTCACGGTGAGGGTGTAAAGGCAGTCCTGGCTGTCCATGACCTTCTTCATGTGGACGTCGCCGGGCAGGACCCCGACTCCACAGATGGCCCAGTCAAGGGCTTTTCCGGCATTCATGAGCCGGTCCAGGTACATGGCCTGATGCGCGCGGTGGAAGCCGCCGACTCCGAAGTGGACAATTCCCTCTGTCAGTTTTGACCTGTTGTATCTCGGTTGGCTGATCGGGCCCGGAACGCCGGGCAGGGTGTAGTTACTCAGGGGTGGCATGGGTGCCTACGCTTCGAGGAAGGACGATGGGATTGCCAGCGGGCCCAGATCAGCCAGTCCCGGCGGGTCTGCGCCCGGGCGGGAGCAGGTGATGCCAGCAGCTTCGTTTGCATACCGTGCCAAGGCATGAAGCTGGTCCTGGGTAATCCCGTGGAGGCGCTCGCGGGCTGCCGCGCCGAGTGCGTTAAGTTGTACGAGCCCGGAAATCAGCGTGGCCATAAAGGAGTCTCCTGCTCCGACGGTATCTGCCACCGCCACCTTGTCACCTGTGATATCAACCCTGCCGGACTGGCTGAGGAGGACCGGGCCGTCGGCACCGCGGGTCAATGCCACCAGGGCCGGGCCCAGAGCCAGCCATGCGTTCATCGATTCCTCCAGGGTCCTGTCCGGGTAGAGCCAGCGCAGATCCTCATCGCTGGCTTTGACGATGTCGCTGGAGGCGACAAAGCCCTCCGCCTGCTTCCGGGCAATGGCCCTGTCTGGGCTGATTGCAGGCCTGCAGTTGGGGTCGAAGCTGATCGTGGCGTGGTGGCGGGCCTCTTCGATCAGTCCCATAACCGAGGTGCTGCCCGGGGGCAGAATGGTGGCAATGGACCCGGTATGGACGTGCATGGAACTTTTCGCTGCTGCCAGGATGGGGACGGAGGCGCCGTTTATGTCCCAGCTGATGGCGAAGGTATACCTGGCGGCTCCTGTGTCATCCAAAGTCGCCACAGCTGTTGAGGTGGGTTGAGAACCGCCGACGATGGTTTCGACACCGTTGTTCTCCAGGTGCTCGGCGATCAACTGGCCAAAAGCGTCATCGGCGAAGTGCGTGACGATCTGGGTCTGAAGGCCCAGCCGGGCGCAGCCGACGGCAACATTCAGAGGGCTGCCGCCCGGATGGGTCTCGCATGCCGCCTTCCCTCGGCGGGGGTCTTCGATGATGTCGACAAGTGATTCACCGATGACAGTGACCAGGGCTTTACTGTCGGAGAGCTTTGCTTGGTGGTCGTTCCCTTGTGATGACATGGCTGCTTCCTCGCAGGTCGGTGCTTGGATTGGGCTGTTGATGCTGGGATTCAGCGGCCCGGGTAGACGACTGCTTTGAGCTGACCGGTCTGTTTGCCGGCTTTAAGCGCGTCCTCGGATTCAGTAAGGGGGAACCTGCCGGTTACCAGAATGTCCAGGTCCAGTTTCCCGTCGGCGATGAGTTGGATGGCCAGGGGCCAGGTGTTGGTGTAGCGGAACACGCCCGAGAGCCAGATTTCGCGGTTTTGAATGTAGGAGACGGGAAGCTCGACGTCATCCGCCCCCAGGCCGACGAGGATGACCCTGCCTGCAGGGCTTACGGCCTTGATGCCTGAACGGACCGCCTGGGGCGCGCCGGATGCATCAATGAACGCGTCGACATCGAGCCCCTCGACCGTGTCGGTCTTGGGGTTGAGCGCATGCGTTGCCCCGTGTTCGAGGGCGAAGGCGAGCCGGTCTTCGGCGATGTCGGAAACGTAGATTTCGGCCGCACCGAAGGCACGGGCAGCTTGCGCCGCAATGATGCCGATGGGCCCGGCACCGGCAATCAGAACCCGGCTGCCGGGCTTGATGTCGGCGCGTTCGCAGGCCCACAGACCGACGGAGAGCGGCTCGATAAGAGCGGCTGCCTCGTCACTGACGCTGTCCGGGATGTGATAGGCGAAATCGGACTGGATGGCCACGTATTCCGCGAACGCGCCGTCGATGGGCGGGGTGGCGTAGAACTCGATGTCCGGGCAGAGGTTGTAGCGGCCGGCTTTGCACTGTTTGCAGGTGCGGCAGGGGCGCTGAGGCTCTACCGCGACACGCTGGCCGATGCGGAAGGGGTCGACGGCGGTGCCGACGGCGGCGATCCGGCCGGAGAGTTCGTGGCCGAGGATCAGCGGATGGTCCACAACGTAGTCACCGATACGGCCGTGCTCGTAGTAGTGGACATCGCTGCCGCAGACCCCGACGGCGGCGACCTGCACCAGGACCTGGTCGGCGTCGAGCTTCGGGAGGGGCAGGGTTTCCATGGCCATATCGCCCTGGCGCCTCAAGACGGACGCCCGCATCGTCTGGGGAAGCGCTGCCCTTTCGGCTGACGGAGCCTGGGTTATAGGTGTTGTCATTAGGAGAAATCCTCTGTGTATGGGAGCGGTGATGTGCGGTTACTTGACCGCACCGAGGGAGAGGCCTTGGACGAGTTTGTCCTGGGCGGCGAACCCTGCAAACAGAACGGGAAGGGAGATCACGACGGCCGCGGCGCAAACTTTCGCCAGGAACAGGCCCTGGCTGGAAACGAAGCCGGTCAGGAAGACCGGCGCCGTCCCGGCCATGACGCCGGTGAGGACCCGGGCCAGGAGCAGTTCGTTCCAGCTGAAGATGAAGCAGATCAGAGCAGTGGCGGCGATGCCGGGCATCGCCACGGGAGCCACCACCGCGCGGAGTGTCAGGAGGAGGCCTGCTCCGTCGATTTGAGATGCTTCGAGCATTTCCACCGGGACTTCAGCAAGGAAGGAGCGCATCATCCACACTGCGATGGGCAGGTTCATGGACGTGTACATCAGGATCAGGAACCAGATGTTGTCCAGCCCGCCGATGGTTTTTGCGAAGAGGAACAATGGCAGGACAGCCGCGACGATTGGCAGCATTTTGGTGGAGAGGAAGAAGAACATGACGTCTGTCCACTTTTTGATCGGCCTGATCGAAAGCGCGTAGGCGGCCGGGATGGCCAGGACCAGCACCAGGACGGTGGACAGGACAGAGGCCGTAGCCGAGTTGATCAGCGGGGGCCACGGGCTGACGCCGGAACTGGCGCCGAAGAACTCCTCGTAGGCATCAAGGGTCAGGGGCGCGAAAAGGGATGGCGGATTCGTCGCGGCGTCCGTCTCGGAGTGGAAGGACGTCAGGACCATCCACAGGACCGGGGCGACAAACAGCAGGGCCAGCAGCCAGGCGGCCATGCCTGCGGCGGTGTTGTTTCGGGTGGGATCCATCCGCGACTTGCCGCGGCCGGATGTGAACAACCCGCGCCGGCCGGGGCCGGTGTTCAGGGCCGTGGGCGATGTTGAACGGGCATGGTCCGAGTTGCTGGGTGCGGCAGGAGTGTGGATGCTCATCGTGCTGCCTCCTTCTTGAAGAGCGAGAAAACGGTGCGGAGCGCGAAGGTGGCAACGATGATCGTGCCGATGACAACCACGACGCCGGTAGCTGAGGCCAGGCCGTATTCGTTGGCGAAGTAGAACGTCTGGTAGATGGAGTACGGCAGGTTCGCTGTGCCCAGGCCGCCGGACGTGAGGGTAAAGACGGCGTCGAAGTTCTGGACGATGTAGATGGCGCCAAGCAGGCCGCCCAGTTCCAGGTACTGGCGAAGGTGCGGCAACGTCAAGTGGCGGAAGATTTCCCAAGGGCTTGCGCCGTCCATCTGGGCAGCTTCCACGGTGTCCATGGGACGGGACTGCAGACCGGCCAGCAGAATGAGCATCATGAAAGGCGTCCACTGCCAGACCAGGGAAAGGATAACGGCCGTCAACGGAGCCTGTGAGAGTAGGTCCGGCTGAGGTGGTGTGTTGCTTCCAAAGAGTGACCAGATCCAGGTCAGGATTCCGTTGATCAGCCCGTATGTCGGGTTCAGGAGGGCATGCTTCCACACCAAGGCGGCAGCAACCGGAACCACCAGGAACGGGGCAATCAGCAGCGTGCGGGCAAGTCCGCGGCCGATGAACTTCTTGTCCAGCAGCAGTGCCAGGACCAGCCCGATGAGCAGGCTGGCCAGGACAACCGAGACCGTGAGGATGACGGTGGTGAAGATGGCTTGGCGCAGGTCCGCGTTGGTGAGGACTTCCACGTAGTTGCTTAAACCGGCGAACCCCGTCTGGTCCGGGCGCAGGCTGTTCCAGTTCATAAAGGAAATGATCAGGGTGGCAGCGAAGGGAAGCTGCGTGACGATGATGAGGAAGATCAGGGCAGGCAGCAGCGGCGCGCGCCGTGCCCACGCCGCGGCGCGTTCACGGGCCCTGGCGTCTTTGGAAGGTTTGAGGGCGCTGTGTCCTTGACGGGCCACGCGCGCTGTTGCGGTAGTCATCATGTTCTCCTGCCGTTCTGTGGCCCGCCCGCAGGCGGGCCACAGCTCCGCTTGGTGGGTGGTTACTTCTTGTACTTGTCGCCGATTTTCTGAGCGGCTTCCTGGCCCTTGGCCAGCGCGTCCTCAACAGTCCCCTGTCCGGCGATGGCCGAACTCACGCCCTGCGAGACAGTTGTGCCGAGGTCGGCGAATTCAGGAATTCCGACAAACTGGATGCCGACGACCGGACGTTCCTGCACGCCCGGGTTCTTCGGGTCTGCGTTTTCAATGGCGGAACGTTCTGCTTCGAAGAACGGGGCTGCCTTCTGGAATTCGGCGTTCTCGTACGTGGAGATGCGCTTGCCGGACGGAACCTTGGCCCAACCCAGCTTCGACGCCACCAGTTCTTCATACTTCTTGGAACTGGCCCACGCGATGAACTTGCCAGCAGCATCCTGCTTTTTGGACGCTGCCTGCACGCCCCAGGACCAGGTCCAGAGCCAACCTGAGGAATCCGTCTCCTTCACGGGAGCCTGGGCGTAACCGATTTTTCCCTTTACGGGCGATCCATCGGCTTCGAGGGCGCCTGCTGCGGAGGTGGCGTCGTACCACATGGCCACCTTGCTCTGGCTCATGTTGTTCAGGCATTCTGTGAACCCTGCCTGCGCCGCGCCGGCTTCACCGTGCTTCTTCACCAGATCCACATAGAACTTGGTGGCTTCGACGAATTCCGGGGAGTTAACCTGGGCATTCCAGTCTTTGTCGAACCAGGTGCCGCCGAAGGTGTTCACCACGGTGGTCAACGGGGCGAAGACCTGCCCCCAACCCGGCTGGCCGCGGAGGCAGATGCCCTTCATGCCCGGCTCGGCACCATCAGCCTGGGCTGCAAGTTCGGCCACCTGGTCCCAGGTGGGCTTCTCCGGCATGGTCAGGCCCTTGGCGTCCAGGATGTCCTTGCGATACATCAGGAAGGAAGACTCGCCGTAGAACGGTTCGCCGTAGAGCTTGCCGTCCTCTCCCGTCAGGGATGCCGTGTAGGCGGGAAGGATATCCTCCTGGTTGAACTCGGCGTCGTTGGCCACGCTATCCAGCGGTGCCAGCCATTTGTTCGCGGAATAGAACGGGATCTCATAGTTCGAAAGGGAGGCGACGTCGTACTGGCCGGCCTGGCTGGAGAATTCCTGGCTGATCTTGGCGCGTACATCGTTCTCCGGCAGGATCGTGTAGTTGACCTTGATGCCGGTTTCCTTGGTGAAGTTATCGGCAGTGAGCTTCTGCAGGTCCTCCATCTGGGGGTTGTTCACCATCAGGACGTTGATACTGTTCTGGTCACCGGCAGACGTGCCTCCGCCGGCGCCCGAACAGGCTGAGGCAGCCAGGGCCAGTGTCAGGGCACCAGCGGCGAGGGTGGCAGCGCGAATTTTCGGGCGCATTTAAGGACTCCTTTGTTCTTCAGGGGGTGCACAACCCATCCGCTGACTGCTGTGTCAGGCGGTGGGCTGAAGCGCGAGGCAAAGACTAAGTAGGGGGACATGCCTCGCTGATGTACTTCAAGACTAGGCGTGTGGGATAGGGCACAACTAGCGCCCCTCTTTCCAATTTCTGATACAAATTTTCCGGCTGTGGCAATGGCATCAGCGCTATCATAGGAACGAGCGGCATCCGTCCTGTCCACAGTTCATAAGCATTATTTTCGAAGATTTGAGCATGATATTGGAGACTTGCCATGGCCACAGCCATTTCAGTTGACGCCGGCTCCGTCGATGGCGCTGCGGCCAGGCTTGCCGAACGCCTTCTCGGGATGCAGGCCAACCGTGAGGTCATCCCGACCGATCCAAACCACTCCGTAAGATGGCATGAACACGACTATCCGAGTCCCATTGCACGCTGGAACTACCACCCCGAATATGAGATCCACCTGATTCGCAAGGGAACAGGAAAATTCATCGTGGGTGACCACATCGGCACCTTTGAAGCGGGCCATGTTGCCCTCATCGGGTCCGGACTCCCCCACGACTGGGTCAGCGACCTCCAGCCCGGTGAGGTCCTGGAACGGCGAGACGCCGTCATCCAGTTCGACGGTAAATGGGTCCAGCAGTGCGCCGCCCTGATACCCGAGCTGGCCGAACTCCATTTGCTCCTGGATCAGTCATCGCGGGGGATCCAGTTCCTGGGCCAGACAGCGCAGAATGCAGCGGTGTCCATAGAAGCCATGGGCGTATCTGACGGGCTGTCCCGGCTACGTCACCTGTTCGAACTGTTCGCTGTCCTGGCCCACGCCCCGCTTGAAGACCGTCTCTACCTCGCAGATGAGTGGTTCCGGCCCCAGCTGGACCGACAGGCCGCCGCCGTCGTCGATATAATTCTCGAATACGTCTTCAACAACCACACCGGCGACGTCAGAATGTCTGAAGCGGCGTCCCTGGTAGGAATGTCCGAGCCAACTTTTTCGAAGTATTTCAAGCGCGCCACCGGCCAGAACTTCAGCGACCTCGTGCGCAAACTACGCCTTGCCCACGCCCGACGCCTCCTCGAAGCCACGGACACTCCCATTTCCACCATCTGCTACGAAGTCGGCTTCTCCAACCTGTCCAACTTCAACCGGCATTTCCTCAACGACACCGGAGAAACCCCTAGAGACTTCCGCCGGCGCGTCCAGAGCTGACCATCCCACTTGTCAGCTTGCCTATGTGGGAAACGCGGTTCTTCGCGCGGCAACTGCGACGAAGAGAGCAGCAGCAGCAAGCCCGGCCATGACGATCGGCAGGACTAAACCATCGAAGTTGCTGATCAAGACTGCACCTGCCACAGCGGCGGCAAAGATTGCAAGGTTGAAGGCTACGCCAAGCATCGAGTTGGCGACGTCGGCATTTTCGCCGCTTGCCGCACTGATGGCCGTCTGCAGTTGGGCTGCTGCGCCTCCGAAGGCGATGCCCCACAGGACGATCGCTACAAGGACTGCCGCCAATGACCCGTTACCCACAACGAAGATTACGCCGGCCACAATGAAGGACCCGAGGCTCAGCAGAACCAGGCGTCGGAGGCCTTTGTCGATCACTGCACCGGTGAACGCAATTCCGGCGATGGCCGCCACACCGAACGTCAGGAGTGCGACGTCGACCGAGAGCTGAGAGCCTGCCGTGCGGAGATAGGAGCCAATGTACGTGTACATGATGTTGTGCCCAAGCATCCACGCGACGATGATGGCCAGGACTGCTGCGACGCCCGGGATGCCGAAGACGCGGACCAGCGGCACACGAGTCCCTTTCCTTTGACCTGGTGCATCCGGCACAAGGATGGCGGCGAGCAGGACGGTGACGATCGTCAGGATCGAGAGCACGCCGAAGGACCAACGCCAGTCAAAGGTCGTACCAAGCCACGAACCGAAGGGCGTTCCCACTGCCAGGCCTATGGGCGTTCCAAGGGATGCAACAGACAAGGCACGGCCGGAATGTTCAGGAGCTGTGATGCGCCGGGCGTAGCCGGCGAGCATCCCCCACAGCAGGCCGGAAAATGCACCCGCCAGGAACCGCGCTCCCAGGGAGAGCATGATGTCAGCGGAGAACCCCGTAATGAGGTTCGCTGCCAGGAAACCGAGGATTCCAAAAATGAAAACAGGCTTCCGGCGTATGCCACGTGTCACGGTGATTGCGGGTATTGCCGCAATCACTGTTCCCAGGGCGTAGGCACTGACGAACTGTCCGGCGGTCCCCTCAGTGATGTTCAGCCCCGAAGCGATCTGCGGCAATAGGCCGGCGGGCATGGTTTCGGTGGCAATTAAAATGAATCCCATCAGGGCCATGACCAGCAGGGCTGCCCAGGGAAAGCGCCCGGCCCGGACGGAAAGATCGCCCTCCCGTGGCGATGCCTTCGTATCCTCAAAGGTGCCGAGATTTTCGTGGGTCAGGCCCTCGAAGGGTGCTTCGCCCACGGGATCCTGAAGGGTTGCTCGAGTCAAAACGGCTCCGTTCTTAGGGAGAGTATTCGGAGTGGCTGGGGCTCCCGCTCAGTCTGAGGAGGCCAACGTGGCGGTGAATTCGCCCGTCCGGTCCCGGATCGAGGCGAGGTCGTCAAACGATCCGACCCGCACGATTCCAGGGAAGTACCCGACGTGCTCGTAGTAGAGAACGAGGGCCTGGTCAGGCGCGTAGTAGCCGATGGTCAGTGGATCTGCATCATCACCGGCGGGTACGCCGTCGAGCGAAAGGGGCTCCGGAAGCTTTGCGATTTTTTCTTGCCCACCGTGATCGCTGAAGGAGAGCGTCAGCGGAAGCTGCTCGATCAGGGAGCGTGCGGTCGCGTTGCCTGAGAGGGTTCCGGTCACGGCCTCGCCATCGATCCGGATGGTGATCCTGGTGCTGTCTGCGGCGCTGGCGGAGGACGGACCTGGCGAGGATGCGGATGACACGGCGGCCGCCGAAGTTAGTTCTGGCTGGGAGGGCGCCGGCGTCGTGGCGGAGCCAGGACCGTTCGAAGGTGTGCTGCACCCTGCCAGGGGCAACGCCGGCACGATGATCGCAGCCAAGATGAGTTTCTTCAGGCGCATGGGAGATGGTTCCCCTTCGAGTCAGGTGAAAGTTTGGTCCATTCCAGCAAAGCAGTCGGCAAACAACAGAGGGAGCCTCTGTTGTTACGGGCACTGGGAGGGACCCCTAAAACGGTGAACCGTCCCGCCAATGAAAGTTCATTCCACACAGGACGGCCCCAAAGCTGCTACCGCTCCTACGCGGTGTAGCCACCATCGACAGGAAGCGCGACGCCGGTAACGCAGCTGGCGGCACCGCTGCAGAGCCACAGCACAGCAGTGGCGATCCTCATGCCGGTCATCCTTGGATCCTGCTTCCCGTGTAGTCGGCCAGCGAGCCGAGGAGCGCCGCCTGGAAACGTTCATCGTTTACGGCCTGATGCGGTAAATCAACCGCCCAGGCCGATGCATCTCCGCCGTAAGGACGAAGGGAGCGACGACGTTCACCGGTAAGAGGGACGGCCCGCCGATAACGCCGGCGTTGTGGATTACTGCGTCAAAGCGCCCCAAGGTGTTTGCTTGCTTGACCAGACGACGTAAGTCGTCGGGCTTGGCCAGGTCACCCACCACAGCCTGTGCGCCCCGGTCGAGGAGATCATGAACGGCAGGCAGTCGGTGGGCGGTGCGGGCATGTGCGACGACGTCGTGGCCGTCGTCAAGCAGCGCTTCGGCAGCGGCGCGTCCTAGCCCGTCGCTGGAACCGGTAACGAGGATGCGGGACACTTTTCTCCTTGCTGTTAGGGCGCTCAGTCGAGCGGTGTCACGAAGGTGCGGAAGTCCTTCCCATCGCTATAGATGCCCCAGAGTGTCTCGGACAGGGCAGCCGGCTCGTGGGCGGGGTCGCCTCCACCTATCCCCAACGGAATAATGAGCTGCGCAACATGGATTCCTTCGGGCGCCAGAGCGTCGTGCAGCATCTGAGCGTACGCGGATTCTGCGGCAAACGCGGCGGAGGTGCCGGCGTACTTGTGATTGGGCCGCACGGCGCTGGAGCCATTGATGAACAGGGCTGTTCCTCTGCCGAGGGCGCGCATGCCGGGAAGTACCGCCTTGACCGCGGCTGCCGCGCCCAGCGCAGAGAATTCGAGCGCCCAGCGCAATTCTTCGTGTGTCGTATCAAGAACGGGCCGCAGATATTCCCTGGATGGCACGGGGCTGTACTGGAGGACTTCGACGACGCCCAGTTCCTCGGCGACCCTGGTGAGGGCGGCGTTGAGCGACTCAGTATCGCGGACGTCGGCGGCGTAACCGCGGGCGGTGATTCCGTCGTCGGCTAATTCCGCGGCGAGCGCATCGACCTTTTCCTGGGTACGGGAAAGGAGAGCAACGTTGAAGCCTTCGGCGCCGAAGCGCCGGGCGGAGGCGAGGCCAAGGCCAGGTCCTGCACCGATGATCGCGATCGTAGTCTTCATGGTGTTCTTCCTTCTTGCACGTAGGCAGGACGAAATGTCCCGCTGATCGGGGCCTAAAGGCTGCACTCTTATACGGTGCAGCTCGGAGTGTCATGGGGCGTTCAGCGGCGGCAGCACCGCCGTCGTCAGCCGTCCGTGTGTGTCCTTTCGGGTGCCGGCCGGACGGCGTCTCCGTATTCGCTCGCCGCCCACGACGCAAGTAGTTGCATGCGCTGAGCCGACGGGGACCCTGGCTCCGCGGTATAGATCGTGAGTGTCAGGCCGGGCTCAGCAGCCATCTCCAGGCCTTCGAACGCGAGGGTCATCTCTCCGACCACCGGGTGATTGAACGTCTTGAAGCCAGTGCCGTGGTGCCGGACGTTGTGGGCACCCCATCGTTTGCGGAACTCCTCGCTGCGGGTTCCCAACTCACCAATGAGGTCATGGAGCTCCTTGTTGTGCGGGTCCCGGCCCGCCTCCGTGCGGAGGATGGAGACAGTCACCTCCGCGAAAGCATCCCAGTCCGGGTAGAACTCATAGGCACGCTCATCAAGGAAGGTGAACCGGGCGATGTTTGGCGGATGGCCCGGCATGTCATAGCAATACTTGTAGAAGGCGCGTGCCAAGGGATTGACCGCCAACAGATCCATACGGCCATTGCGAACAAATGCCGGACCAGCCGTGATCGCATCGAGCGCCCACTGCAGGCTCTGGTGCGGCACATAGGACTTCGAGGTCCGCCGCCGCGGCGGTCGTGCAACCGGGCTGGCCGCGTGAGCAAGGTCGAACAGGTGGGCCCGCTCAGCGTCGTCCAGGCACAGAGCCCTGGCGATACTCTCGAGCACCTGCGGCGAGGCCCCGCTGATCGCACCGCGCTCCATGCGCGTGTAATACTCAACGCTCAAACCAGCCAATGTGGCTACCTCGCTACGGCGCAAGCCGCTGACACGCCGGTTCGTCCCGGCAGGCAATCCCACCTGCTCAGGGGCGACCTGAGCGCGCCGCGAGAGGAGAAATTCGCGTACTTCCGCTCGGTTGTCCATGTCGTCAACGCTAAGCCAACCCAACCGCCCGTGGGAGTCCCTTGCAGTACCCCTATCCCCCCGTATCGCCCGTGCGGCTGAAATTCACGCCTGACAGCGCTCCGCCATCTTTCCGTTGAGGGAATCGAGGTCCGGGCTCTCGCGCGTCGCGCATCACCGGCGGTGACGTAAAGCATGCCATCCGGCTCAAAAGCCAAGCGACCGCCATCGTGGTAGCTTGCAGCGGCGATCCACCGACCATGGCGCCCCCAACGCGGGTCGCCACGGTTTGAGTGTTGCCCGAATCAGGTGTAGGCCAAGAGGCTTCCCGCGACTGTGACGCCTGACCACGACGTGAGTGAGATGACGGCGGCCACCTGCGCAGCTACGGGCGTTGACCGGCCTGTGTCCCAGTCGGCCACGCCGCGGTAGGTGCGCTTATGAAAGATCAGGATGTTCACGCCTGCGAGCACGATGAGGCTGAGCTTCCATAAGGCGCTGCCCCGGTCGGCGATGAGGGTCGCGCTGGACAGGAACATCACCACGCCGGTGGCCGCTGCGATCATGAATCCGAGTTGTGACAGGGGAAGGAGATGGTTGGCAGCGGTCGTCACCCGCAGCGTCTGCCGGCCCAGTCCAAGCAGCCGAAGATCGAAGGCCGCGGCCGGACCGATGAGGAGGGCGATACCGATGATGTGGAGGCTCCCGAGGACCGGATACAGGTAGTCCGTGCCACGGACAGCCTCGGCGAGCCAGCCGTCTTCCAGCCAGGAGAGGATTTCACTCATGACTGGCGCCTAGAGCCGACGCGTGCGTGCTCGCAGATAAACGGCCCCACCCGCGACGATGGCCACCAGTGCGCCGCCGACCACTGCCCACACCGCAATCGGTGTGATGTTGTCGGAATCCGCGTTGCCCGAGATGGCTTCGTTGGCCTCCTCCGCGCCTGGCGCGGCACCCACGGCGCGGTCGGGATACGGGGCCGTCAGCGGCGTCGCAGGCAGCTGGCTACCAAGCACCTGGTTTACCGGGCGGCCGTCCTCGAACCAGAACACGACCGGACGGAACTCATCGGTATGGCTCAGGCCGATGTACCCGACCGCTTCGACCCTCTCTCCGTCTACGAGTGGGCGGTCAAGACCCCATCTGCCTGTGTAGCTCGGAGGGGCGATGACGACCGCCAGTTCTTCATGGGAACCACTGTAGGACGGAGCCTCGTTGATTGGGCCGCTGGCCTCGGGAGCCTGGAGCTGCTCGGGCAGATCCAGTTCAGGGGTGTCAGCAGGCAGGGCGTTGTCGATGGTTAGAGTGAAAAAGGAATGTGGCTCGCCCCATCGGACCTCCGAGACGGTACCCGCAATGTAGTAGGGGCGGGCGGTGTCGAAGTCATCGAACCCGTGATGTGCCTGAGCGGGACCGGCGGAGAACACGGTGAGCATGGCAGCAGAGGCTAAGGACGCGGTCGCCAGCTGGAGAGTACGGGCGTTGGTGCGGGTCAGTGGTGCGATCATCATGCTGATGCCCATGTGAGTTGGTCCTTTCGAAATGATTCGCATCCAGCAAACCCCATCCCGCAGGGAAGAGGGAGACCCTGTGATGAGAGGTACTGACAGGGTCTCCCTGAGAATTGAGCTGGCTCTCGGGCCAGCGCGACCGGTGCTTTCGACACAGGCGTCGAGCAGGCGATGTCAGGTTTCTGGAAGGGACCGGTTAGCCCTGGGACCAGCAGTTCGAGATGACCGTCCCACCGATCCTTCACAATGACCAGCGACGGAAAGCCCCGTTGGGCAGGGCTCCTCTGTAGCGATGCGGGAGGACTAGAGAATCGCCGCACGGCGTTGACGATCAGCGTCATGTTCAGGCCCTTGCCGAGAACCCGGCTGATCATAACTCTGACCACAAAGCCGGTGGCTCCGATCATGAGCAGGAAAAGCACCATGAAAGACGCCGTATCGTCCTTTTTCGCGCGCTTCGTGCAAGTCATGCGAAAAAATGCTACGTCCGTGTCCGCACTTCTGGGGGTTTTGTACACATGGTCTGCTCGTTGCTGGTGGGAGTGGGCATCGGTCAATGTGGGTGGAGTTGTTAGACATGCTGAGCTGGCCGTGCCATCCGGCCCATGGCCTGCACCACCATCCGGCGGGGCAGGAACTTGGTTGCGATGGCCAGCGGCCGGCCGTTGGTCACCACCGACGGCGGCGCGAAGCGACGGTCGAGCGACTCGAGCGCCATCCGCACAACGTGCTGCGGTGTCGCCCTGGCGGCGCCGTAGTCGGCGGACTGACTGCCTGCGGCGTCGAAAAACTCGGTCTGCATCGCACCCGGACACACTGCGAGCACGCCGAGTCCGGAGCCGCGAGCCTCCTCCCACAACGACTCTGTGAAGCTCAGGACGAACGCCTTGGTGGCCCCGTACACACTGAGATAGGGGGTCGGCTGGAGACCGAGAAGGCTCGCGACATTGATGAGCACCCCCTTGCCGGTCTTCAGTGAATCGAAGTACGCGTGACTCAGGTCCACGAGGGAACTGACATTCAAGGCGATCATGCTCTGGAGGCGCTCGGGGTCCTCGTCGCCGAACTCGTCATGGCTACCGAAGCCGGCGTTGTTGATCAGGCTCGTCGCCCGGATACCCCGGCCTTCGAGCTCGGCACGAAGTGTTCGCCCGGCATCTGGTCGACCGAGATCGCGTGCAATGACGGTTACTTTGACCTGGTGGGCGAGCGTGAGCTCCTGCGCAAGCGCCTCTAGGCGGTCGGCGCGCCTGGCAACGAGGACGAGATCGGAGCCCCGGCCCGCGAGCTGCCGGGCGAACTCGGCTCCGAGGCCGGAGCTTGCACCGGTCACGATGGTGGTTTCGGTTGTGTAGTCGACTTTGCTCATACCTACATGATATGCACAGCCATGCACTCAGTGCAAGGATTCGCTTAGCGTGCAAACGTGTACCATAAGTGCATGGTTGCTTCACCTCCTCCCCTTCGTCAACAGACGCGCGCCGTCGTCCGCTCTCTCATTGCCCAGACCGCCATGGCCGTGTTCGCCGAAAAGGGCTACGACGAGACCACCGTGGACGAGGTGGCCGCCGCCGCCGGCGTCTCCAGACGCACGCTGTTCAACTATTTCAAGAGCAAGGAGGACCTGGCCCTCAGCGGACTGGCAGAACAGGGCGAGCGGATCGCTGAACGCTTCGCAGCCTCCCCTGCAGATGAAGACATCTGGGAGTCCCTCCGTGCGGCCTTCCGTGTGCTTGAAGAGATCGAGACCACCGCTGAAAGACGGCTTGAGATCGTCACCCTCCTCTTCGGCAGTGAATCACTGCGCGGCGGGCACGCGGAAAAGCAGTCGCGCTGGCAGGAACTGCTCGCGCCCCAGATCGAGCAGCGACTCCCCCACTCCGAGTACCGACGGCTTGAGGCCCGAGCGATCGCAGCAGCGGCGATCACATCCCTGCAAGCCGCCACGGAGGAATGGTCGCGCCTGGGCGGGCGAGTCGACCTCTTCGAACTCTACGATGCGGCAGTCCAGGCGGTCCGCCGCGCACACTGAATCGCCTGACCGATTCGAACGCAGTCCCACACCGATATGGTTCCGCACAGCTATGCCGGGGCCAGCTCCTGTCGTTTAGGGTCTTCCTGATCCGATCTCAGAAGGACGGTGCCAGCGAGCCAGGAAGTCTAGGCCGACGCGTCAGCGGGCGTCCCACGAGGCGAACGGCGCGCGTTGCCGCGCCAACGACGAGATTGAAGGCCTCGTCAGGGCTGAAGTCATGGCGGTAGCCGTTGATCCAGAACATCAGAACCATCAGCGTCCAGGTCGTGGGCTTATTGCCGTCGATCAGCGGCTGAAACCGCGCCACCGACTCGAGAAGCGCCGTTGCCTTCATCGCTAACTGCGGATAAGCTTCGACCCCCATAACAGTGGTCGCAGGCGTCGCCAGGGCCGAGGCCAAGAGCCCATGTCGCGGATATGGAACCCATATCGGTCAGCGCCCTGTAAAGCGTGCTCAATCGCGAGGTAATCGGTCACCCATCCTAAAGGGAATACGTGCAAATAGAGCTTTTCCTGCCCATCATTCGCGGAGGTTTTCTACGAGTCAGCGCGGACCATTGCCTGTTCCGGAAGGGCAGCCCTAGACTTCCGTCAGGCTGGTTCCTTGCCGGTTCGGATAAATGACTTAGGAGATCACTGTGGCGCCCAAATTCGGCCTTCTTGCATTATTTGAGGCAAAGCCCGGGAAGGAGCAGGAAGTGTGGGATTTCCTGAACGGTGGCCGTGAAATCGTGCTTGACGAACCCGGCACGCGTACTTGGTATGCCTTCCGCGCCAGCGAAACCACCTTCGGCATCTTTGACACTTTTGACACTGAGGAGGACCGGCAGGCGCACCTCAACGGGGCTATTCCGGCCGCGCTCAGCGAACACGGGCCGGCAATGCTGGCAGGGGACCCGAACATCCGGATGATCGAGCTGATCGCCGTTAAGTAGGTTTGCTCCTAACTGGCCCGTCCGGCTTTGACGGCTGCTTGTTCGTCGGTTGCCAGAGCCGCATGACGGACTTGCTGCGAATCAGCGTTTTCCAGGCAGGCAGCAAACGGCTCGCTTAGGTCAGCCGTTGTTTCGCTGCTCTTCGGCAAGTTCCTCGGCCTTCTGGCGTCGCTTTTCGGCCTCCTTCTGGGCCTCTTCACGCTGCTTGTCGGCTTCCTTTTGCGCGTCCTCCAGCGCTTCCTGCTGCTCTTCAGTGAGTGAAGATTCAGGTGCAGAGACGGTCGGGGCCGGAGTAGTTGGTGCCGGAGCGGGGGTCATGGCCGCTTCCAGGTCAGTCCTGATGGTGCTGATGGCGGCTTCGATGCGGGCCTTCCGCTGCCCTGACATCTTTCCCTGCCCAGCAGCTGCGGTGACCTCCTGGCCCAGCTGCTCGAGCTGGGCCAGTGCTGCTGGGTAGTCCTGCTCCGCGGCGGATTGTTTTGCCGCAGCCACGCGCGTCTGCAGGTTCGCGGCCACACCGCCGTCGAGATCCGGCCCGGCCGAGCAGCCAGCAAGGAGGAAAAGGCCAAGGCAGGCGGCCAGGACAGCAGTCAGCGTTCTTGGGCATTGGTTCATGGCGTGACGCTTTCTTCCAGTTCCTTGAAGTGTTCGCCGAGCTGTCCGGGGACTGCCGACGTGGACGTGTCCACCGGCGCGGGCGCAGGCTGCCGGATGGATGTCAGCAGCACGGCCAAGAGGAAAACCACGACGACGGCGGCCGCGGCCAGGAGCCACAGCCGGCGGCCCCGGAGGCGGCCCAGTTTCTCCCGCGGACCCTGCCGGGCAGGTTTCGGTTCTGCCGAGGCCGGGCTGCGTGACGGCATGGTGGGTGCCGGGTGCCAGGACGTGGCGTTGGTTGCCTGGCTGTCCGCGAGGGCGGGCAACCGGGTGGCTGCTCCCGCCGCCTTCTTGCCGACCGGATCCGGTTGGCCTTGTTGACCCGCCTGGCCCGGGGGATGAGGAATAGGAGGTTTGGTGGAGTTCAGGACCCGGGTGGCCGGGGAAGGTGCAGCCGCCATCGATTCTGTTGCCGGCGCCGAGCTGGTCGGAATAGACCACTCGCCGGCGGTGCCGAATGTTGCGGCCACGTTTGCCGCGTCCGGGCGGTCCTGCGGGTCCCGGGCGGTCATGCCGGTGAGCAGGGACTTCCAGCGCGGGCCCAGGGAATCAGGAATCTCAGGACCGCGGGAGAGCCGGGCAACGGCGGCTTCCAGCGGAGGGCCAGGGAAGGCCACGGTCCCGGTAAGGGCTTCCAGCAGCACCAGGCCCAGGGAGTAGACGTCCGCAGGCGGTCCCACCTTGTCTCCGCGGGCCTGCTCCGGGCTCAAGTAGGCCGCTGTTCCGGGGACCATGTTCGTAGCGGTGAGGCGGGCGCCGTCGAGCATTCTTGCGATGCCGAAGTCGGCGAGCTTGGGCCGCAACGGCGACTCTGCCGCGTAGCGGGTCAGCAGGATGTTTGCAGGCTTCACGTCGCGGTGCACCACGCCGCGGTGGTGGATATAGTTCAGTGCTTCGGCGAGTTCGGCGCCGAGCCTCGCCGTTTCCGCGCCGGTCAGCGGTCCGGCTGCGAGATGCCGGCGAAGGTCGGTTCCGGAAACCAGTTCCATGACCAGGAAGGGGACTTCCCGGTGGCCGCGAAGCAGCGTTCCGGTGTCGAAGAGCGTGACCAGGCCGTGGTGGTTCATCTGGGCGAGCATCCGTGCTTCCGACTGCTGCCGGGCCAGTTCCTCCGGGTCGGTGATGTCGTCCCGGAAGATCTTCAGCGCCACCTCCCGGTCGAGGACCAGGTCGGTTCCGCGGTGGACGCTTCCCATGCCGCCGTGGCCCAACACTTCCCCCACCCGATAGCGCTCGCGCAGGACCGTCCCGGCCATACCGGTGTCCGTACTTTCGGTCATGGAACCTGCCTTCCGTCACCAATCACTTTAGCCGGGGCTCCACACGGCAGATTCTGTGGCCATGCGCTTTATGATTCTCGAATGGGGGAAAGTCCGAGTGGAGAAGCATACGGTTAAGCACAAGCCGACCTACGTGGAGATTGGCATTCGGACATTCATTCCGCCAGCCAGAGTTGACGCTTCCATGTGTAACTATGCGCATTCGAGCTACACATTCGGTGGCGCGATGCCGGCTAACCCCTGCGACCACTTCCACACCGCCGTCTATCGGAGGCGAATGGATCTCAGGCAATCGGATAGGCCACAAAAGCGAAACGTGTGCCATCTGGGGACCAGCTGTGGACGTTGATCGTGCCCTGTCCGCCGAAGACCGGGTAGCGCTGAATTGGGCTTGACCAATCCCCCGGAGAGACGACTACGACCTCGACGTCGAGATCCCCAGGGTGACCCAGTGTTCCGGCTGGGTAAGAGATGTAGGCGGCAGCGCGATTGTCAGCGGACAGATGTGGGAACCAGTCGACCGTCTCGCTGGTGACGAGACGCTGGATTGTTCCACTGCTTTCGTGGATCCGTGCCAGCTGAGCGTGCCCTGGGGTGTTGGTAAAGCCTTCCGTATTGAAGTAGATCCACTGACCATCGGGGGACCATTCGGGGCCGTCGATATGCCCGTATCCGGTATCGAGGCGAGATACTTCGCCCCCCGACGTTGGCAATACCGCAAGCTTCCCGTGGTCTCCAAATTCCTTGAGTTCAACGTAGGCCAGGCGCTTGCCGTCCGGCGAGACTCCATGAAGGAAGTGCCTCATACCGTCGTTGGGCGTCATCTGCTCGACCGCACCCCCGTTGAGTGCAGCGCGGTAGATGTGTCCGTCATTCGCCGAAAGGAATATGTGTTCTCCATCCGGGTCCAGCACGTGGTCATTGTTCAGTTCGGGAAGCCCATCGAACATGATCGGCCGAAGACCGGCTTCCGGGTTTGCGACATCCAGTGCCCAGAGCAGGCCGCCACCGTTAAGGTAAAGGTTCCTGCCGTCAAGGGACCAGTTCGGTGCTTCGATCCGGAGTTCGTCGGTCTCAAAGAGGAGGGTCGGATGGGCGTAGGTCGGTCCGCCGATGAGTACCTGGCATCGTTGGCCGTCGGCGAGGTGGGGAGCAAGTGACATTCGAGAATTCTCCTATTCACGTGTCCAACCAACTTAGGCGCCTGCCGCAGCTCAGGGCCGTAGGACACAGGACGGGCTAACCGTTGCCGCCCCGGTACGGTCTGGACAGCGCCCTAAACAAGGGAATGTCCATAAACAGCATCCGAATGTCTATTTCTGCATCTCAGTGATGCACCTAACGTTCAATGTGGTTCTCCTATTGAGCTCGGAACAAGATTAACGGCCTTGGGTTTGCACACGCTTTGGCACATATACCGCCAGATGGCCCGGCGTCGTATGGCCTACTCATGGCCGGGGTCCAATCCTTGGAGCAGTAATATTGGGCGCATGGATGCCGATGCGCGGTCAGCCGCCGAATTAGAGACTGCGTCGACGGTATTCGCGGAGGTCCGTTCTCGCTTGTTCGGAATTGCCTACCGGATGCTCGGCAGCGTCGGCGAGGCGGAGGACATTGTCCAGGAGACTTGGGTTCGATGGCAGACATGCGATCGCAGCCTTGTCCGGAATGCGCCGGCGTTCCTGGCGACCACCGCCACCCGTCTTGCCATCAATGTGGGGCAGTCGGCACGTGTCCGTCGTGAAACGTATGTCGGTCCTTGGCTGCCCGAGCCGGTGGAGACAAGCGCCGACCCTGAACTGGGCGCCGTTAATGGTGAAGCGCTTGAGTTTGCCGTGTTGCTGATACTGGAAAAGCTGTCACCGACAGAACGGGCCGCGTACGTGCTGCGGCAAGCATTCGACTACCCGTATGAGCAGATTGCGGAGATCATCCAACAGACAGAAGCGAATGCCCGTCAGTTGGTCAGCCGGGCGCGCAAACGCCTTGCCGAGGAGAAACGCGCAGCGGTGAGCGTCAGCGAGCAGCGGCGTCTGCTGGAAGCATTCCTAGCTGCGGCGCGTACCGGGAACCTGACTGCGCTGGAAGAACTCTTCGCCGCGGACGTCATCAGCTACTCCGACGGCGGCGGTAAGGTTCGGGCTTCCAAGTTCCCTGTTGTAGGCAGGGAACGGGTCGCGAAGTACTACCGTGCATTCGCGGCGCGCTTCTGGGATGGTGTCGATACCGAGCTCTTCATGGCTAATGGCCAGCCTTCAGCACGGCTGGCGCAGGATGGGGTGGTGTTTGCTGTGGTGACTCTCACGGCGTCTGCCGATGGTATTGATCGGCTTTTGTGGACGATGAATCCGGACAAGCTCTCCGGCGTGACGAGGGTTGAGCCGGTCATGTGGCGCCGCTAATGTCTGAGACTAGCCGGGCCCAGCATGGTCTGGTGGGCGTGGATGAACTTCACTTGGTTTGCGTCCGCGTTCGACACGGACGATGCGTTTTACCGGCTGATGACGATGCTGCAGATGGGAGGTGTGCTGCTGCTGGGTGCAGGTGTGCCCGCGGCATTCAACGACGGTGACTATCTGGCGGTCACTCTTGGTTTCATTGTGATGCGCGTCGGGTTGATCGCCCAATGGCTACGGGCTGCGATTGAGAATCCGGCCAGCCGCCGGACGGCGTTCCGATACGCAGTCGGGTTCGCGGTCATTCAACTGGGCTGGGTCCTGCGGTTGGTGTTGCAGCAGGCGGGGTTGTTGTCGGGGCAGTTGCAGCTCGTCGCGTTCGTGATGCTCGCTATTTTGGAGCTCACCGTTCCGTTATGGGCCGAACGCACAGGTCACAGCAGCTGGCACCCGCATCATATCGCCGAGCGGTATGGCCTGTTCGCGATCATTCTGCTCGGTGAAAGCGTGCTGGCCCCATCGAATGGAGTGGCCGCTGAATTGAGATCCGGCGGCGTGAGCGTATACCTGATTGCTGTCTCTGCGGCCGGCCTCGCGTTGTTGTTCTCCCTGTGATGGCTGTACTTCCTACACCCCGCGGGTGACGCGTTGTCTGCAAATCGTGACAAATCGTACCAATGGGGATATTGGCACTTCGCCATTTTGCGGCTCGCCGCTCACGACCCGGCCAGCCATTCGTCCGGCGCTGATATTGCCAGCGGTGGGGACGGTGCTGGTGATGCCGGCGAGCGTCAGTGCGATCGGGGTTGTCGGAGTGGTGGGCGGAATCGCGGTTGTATGTGCGCTGGTCGTCGTGGTGACGGCATTGCAGCCCGGACAGAAGAGGGAAGCAAGCTGATCGGATCACGGATTCTGCCGTATGGCACTTTTCAACTGCTCCCAAAGTTGGCCCAGACAAGCTCACCGGATTTACGAAATACGGCGCTGAACTAGCGCGCAATCTTCCAAGGCTGTCACAGATTGATTTGGTACCCGGTCATAGCTGGTGGACGGAATGCCACACATTCCGTATGCCACTAACGGAAGGAAGATCATGAAGATCGTAGTTATCGGCGGCACTGGCCTGATCGGCAAGCAGGTTGTGGAAATCCTTAGCAGTCAGGGCCATGAGGCGAAAGCGGCGTCCCCTTCTACCGGAGTGGATTCGGTGACCGGCCAGGGATTGGATGAGGCGATGGTGGGGGCGGACGTAGTTATCGACCTGACAAACACTGCCGAGTTCGATGAGAAGGTAGTCGTTCCCTTCTTCTCCACTTCATCCCGCAATCTTCTCGCCGCCGAGAAAAGGGCCGGCGTGCAGCATCATGTGGCTCTGTCGGTCGTTGGAACCGACCGTATCGGCGTCGGCTACTTTGCCGGAAAAACTGCGCAGGAGAAGGCTGTTAGAGAAGGCGGAGTGCCCTACACCATTCTGCGGGCTACTCAATTCTTTGAGTTCATCCCGATGATCGCTGACGCCGGAACACGCGACGGGTCCGTTTATGCGACAAGTTACCTGATGCAGCCGATGGCTGCTGCGGACGTTGCTCGCATTGTGTCGGAGACGGCGGTCTCGCCTGCGATTGACGGCGTCCTTGAGATGGCGGGCCCTGAGCGCGCAGGACTTAATGAATTCGTGTCGCGGGTTCTCGCGGCCCGCAATGATTCCCGCCCAGTGGTCATTGATACCGAAGCCGGCTACTTCGGTATACGGATTGAAGAGACGAGCATCGTTCCCGTCGGTGAAACCCGCATCGGGGACATCACCCTCAAAGAGTGGCTGAACGTGAGGTCATAGTCTCTCCGGCGTTACAGGGGCAGGCATCTGACCGACGGCCGTTGTGAGCCTATGAACGGCACGACTATGAGGCAGAACCCGGACTTGGACGGGACCACCCTGCTCAGGTTGTCACAGATTGTGTTGGTACCCGGTCATAGCTGGTGGACGGATGTAGCTGCATCCCTCTACGTCACTTATCGGAAGGAAGATCATGAAGATCGTAGTTATCGGCGGCACTGGCCTGATCGGCTCGAAACTGGTCAGCAAGCTCCGCGAACACGGACACGAAGCAGTGGCCGCTTCCCCTGACAGGGGTGTGAACACCCTCACGGGCGAAGGTCTCGCGGACGTGCTCCAGGGAGCCGACACTGTAGTCGACGTGTCCAACTCGCCATCGTTTGAAGATGCAGCAGTGCTGAACTTCTTCACTACATCTACCGGCAACCAGCTCGCCGCGGAGAAGGAAGCCGGTGTCCGGCACCACGTCGCGCTGTCGGTCGTGGGCACCGAGCGCCTGCTTGAGAGCGGCTACTTCCGGGCGAAAATCGCCCAAGAGAAGCTCATCAAGGAATCAGGCCTGCCCTACTCGATTGTTCATGCGACGCAGTTTTTTGAGTTCGTCAAGAGCATCGCCCAGGCCGCGACCGAGGGAAACACTGTTCGTCTGTCACCTGCCCTGATCCAGCCTATGGCCGCTGAGGACGTGGCCACCGCGGTTGCCCGTACCGCCGTCGGAAGTCCACAAAATGCCACCGTTGAGGTCGCCGGCCCAGAGCAATTCGGTCTCGACGAGCTCATCCGCAAGGGCCTCAGCTTCCGTAGCGACCCCCGCGAGGTCGTCACCGACCCCAACGCACGCTACTTCAACGCCCTGCTCCAGGATGGCGAACTGCTTCCTGGCAACGAAGCGACCATTTATAACACCCGCTTCGAAGAATGGCTGAACCAGCAGTAACCGGACAGAGAGGGGTGCCCTTCACAGAGGACGTTGAAGGGCACCCCTCCCCCAGCTTGTTCGATAGAAGGCAATACTTTCTGAAAGCAGACCGCCATGGGCAATCACATTCGCTTGAACCAAGCCGTACCAGCGGCATACAAGACCTTGCTCCTCCTTAACGACGAGTCCTCTACCGCCGCCGGCGTAGCAGGACTGGAACCCCTCCTCATCGAACTCGTCAAGATTCGCTGCTCCCAAATCAACGGCTGCGCGTTTTGCCTCAGAATGCACATCCGTGACGCCATCACTCACGGCGAAACCCAGGATCGACTCGCCGTCCTGCCCGCCTGGCGGGATACGCAGTACTTCACCCCAGAAGAGCGACATGCCCTTGCCATCGCGGAGAGCACCACCCTGATCTCCGGCCGACTCTCCCTGCGCCAAGACGACGCGGCAGCACTTAACGAGGACCAGATAGCCGCAGTGGAATGGGTGGCAATCACAATCAACGCGTTCAACCGGGTGGCAATCTCCAGCCACTACGATGTCCGCAACTGACCTCGGGCATACCGAGGCTCCGCTCGGGCCGCGGATTTGGATCCACAGCTCGACACTTCGCGGTTTGACGACACGCTGACAACCTTCTCTTGCCCGGTTCGATGTAAGGAGCTGATCTCGGTACTCCTCACGCTGAACCAAACCGGTCCGAAAACGGTCGTTTTTGAACAAGCGAGTCAAAGGCCAGCGATGCTTCGTCCGCCCACTATGGCCCTTGACGTCAGTCGGGAATTGGTCTAAACGCAGAGCGCCCCACGTTGCTCGACCCGATATTTATCACAGCAACAGGCGGATCTATCCAGCAGGGTCCATGAACGGACCTCCCCCGGTCTGAATCACCTTGCGTTTCATACGGAAACAGAGGCACAAGTCGATGCCCTCGCCCAGGAAGCCGCGGCAATTGGCTGGGACTCCCTGTTCCAGGACAAGTACCCGCACGCAGGCGGGCCGGGGCACTATGCCGCTTACCTGGCGAACCCCCACGGTTTCGAAGTCGAACTCATCGCCACGGAATGACTTCCAGTACCGGAGAATGCACGAAAAAACTCCGCTGATGCTGCCGGCTCAGTCCCTTCGAACCGGAACGCCTTGGATGGAAGACTTCTCGCGGATCTAGGCGTGGGGTGTCTGGTGAAGCCAGTTCATGGCCTCGTCGCGGGAGGTGAAAAACCGGGTGGGACACGGGAGTGTCCGCCGTGCCATAGCGAAGTTGGCAATGACACGACTGACCGGGCTTGAGCCAAGCAGGGCAATTCGCGAAGCGGCGCACTTTACGCTGAAAACGGACTTGGCCTGACGGGTCACCGCTTGGGTGTTCGTTATGTCGATCAACATCGGATACTCGGCACCGTCGGCAACCTCATTGACGCTTGCCATCGCCGCATGAACATCATCGGCCGCCAGAACAGTCTCCGGCTTCCACACAAGGTGGAGAACCCCATCGGAGTCGAGTTCCACAGTGCCCTTGCCGCCGTCAACAGTAATTGGATTCATTTCTACTCCCCCAAAGCATCTCGTGAAGCTAAGACTAACTGCCTGCTTGGAGGTAAGACCGCGAGAACCACCGACGCGATCTGAGTCACGTCCAAACCGTCAGTCTCAATAAGGTGATCCGCCGGCGTCGACTGAGCGGTAAAGTAGCGGTGCTCATAGAATTCGTCTATGGCTGAAACTCTCCGTTTAGGTAGACCCAAGTCACGATCACAACGTCAACGCCGGCCGTCTCCGCGTTTTCCGGCATGGCCTGGAGGTAGGTTCGTCCCACACCCTTGGAAACGGGACCTCCCATTGGGACACTCCCCCGCTTTTCTGGCGGCCAAGTCACCTTTGCAACGAACGGCATGGGTGGAATTCGACAGCGTTCCCTCAGGTAGGGGCGACGACTCCGCCGCTGTGCACAGGACGGACCTCCACTCCACCGCCGGTGAGGATGGAAGGATCTTTGCGGGCCAGGTCCAGCGCTTCGTCGATATCCGTCGCGTTCAGGATGTAGAACCCGGCGACGACGTCACCGCCGGCGCCATAAGGGCCGTCTGCAGGGCCGGCCGCTCGGATCGTGCGCGCATGGTCCCGCGGCGTGAGCGCATACGCGATGTGCATGCGACCCGTGGCGACGAGAGAGTCGAAGTGCTCGTCGCACTCCTTGAGATCCTCTTTCGTGGCTTTAGGTGCGTGCGAGGAGTCGTTTGCGTAGATCAGTACAGCGAATTCAGGCATTCGTTCCTACCAGGCTCATGGCCAACTGTCGTCAGTTTTTGTCCCAAGGAAGGGATACTACCGGAAGTATGTATATCCCGCCGTTGACCGCACCGGGAGTAGCATTCTTGTTGCCGGCTGACCTGTCCGCTCGGTCTCAGGGGTGTCCCGTTTCCTTTGGTTGTGGGACGCCTCGGTGGGTGAGATTCCTGGGCAGGCACCGCATAGATCATTGCCAGGGCCTGCTTCCAGCGTCTTCAATCCGTCCCTTCTAAGAGTGAATCTTGGAGATGCTTTCATCAGTAATCGGGTTATCTCGTCCTACCCAGGTCAAAGGCCAAGTTGGGAGAGGCCTGGATGGTTAGCCGGGCGAGGTCCGGAACGGTCCCAGTGGAACAGTCGTTCTGACTCCTGGATGGGAACATCGTTGATGCTGGCGTGCCGCTGGGCCATTAGCCCTTCGGCGTTGAAGAACCAGTTTTCGTTGCCGAAGGCACGGAACCATTCCCCATTCTCGGATTGCCACTCGTACGCGAACCGTACGGCGATCCGCGCATCGCTGAACGCCCATAACTCCTTGATCAGCCGGTACTCGTGCTCGCGCTCCCACTTGGCGGTGAGGAAACGCACGATCTCGTCCCGCCCGGTGATGAACGTGGAGCGGTTCCGCCAGCGGGAATCCTCAGTGTAGGCAAGGGACACTTTCTCCGGATCCCGGGAGTTCCAAGCGTCCTCGGCGGCTCGGACCTTCTGCGCGGCAGTATGGTCGGTAAAAGGTGGTAGCGGGGGTCTCGTCATGGTTTTTCCTTTCGCAGGGAGGGTGTTGAAGTTGAAGGTGAGAGGCGCACGGGCGGTTTCGGTACATCGACACCGCCCGTGCGCGGGCTTCAAAGATCGGAAGTCAGGGCCCGAACTGACCCCAATAGACATAAGGAGCTCTCGGTCGGACCGCTCCAAAGCCCTGGCCGGCGGACCGTCCCCTCTCACACTTCTCTGCGCTCGACGCCGTAAACAACTGCAGCCTTCTTAGGCGTTGACGACGGGAAAGTCAATCTCGACCTTGGCGGCCTTGTTGAAGTAGTTAGTCAGCACGTTCAGAGCGACGTGACCGGCAACTTCTGCGAGCTCTTCATCGGTCACGCCAGCGGCGCGAACCCTTCCGACAACAGATTCATCAACCAGGCCCCCGCCCTCGTTCAGCGCGGCTGCGTAAGCCAGCAGTGCGTTGACATGGGGGTCGATGTTCTCGCCGTGGCGAGCGGCCTTAATGTCCTCGACGGACAGCTTGCCAACATGCTCGCCGAGATAGGTGTGTGCCGAAAGGCAGTAATCGCAGCTGTTGCCTTGCGCGATGGTCAGTGCAATCCGTTCGCGGGTAGCCGCTGCGATGACGCCGCGGCTCAACGCCTGGGACATCGTCAGGTAGGCATCAAGAAGGGCCGGGCTGTTGGCCATCGCCTTCGTCATGTTTGGTACGACTCCCAACCGGCTCTTCACCGTCCCCAGCAGTTCGGCGCGGCGGGAATCGGTCGTGTCAATGTCAACGAGCGGAAGAGCGGTCATGGTGATCCTTTCAGGAGCACTTTTATAACGGGTTGGTGCGTTTGCATCCGTTAGAGAAGCTAGCAGTGATTTCTAACGGATGCAAGACTCCTTATGCGTTATACTCTTGATATGGCTGACACTGATCGCGCTTGGGTCCTCCCGGATGAGCCCAGACCCGTTCGTCTGATGAACACCATCTGGGCGGACCGCGGGCAGATATGCGACGACCTCAAGGACACCGGCGACCTAGCAGCATGGCTCGAGCAGGTCGGCCTCACCGCAGTCGTACCGCCCACCACAGTGGAATTGAAGAAGGCACGGGACCTCCGGGACGCGCTTCGCCGTATTGCAGCTTTTGCCACCGAGGACCGCCGGGTCTTGGCGGAGTCGGCAATGCCAGACATCACCCAAGCAGTCGACGTCATCAACGAACGCCTCGGCACCGGAGCCCCAGCAGAACATCTAGTGATCAAAGCCGGAACCCTCGGCCGCAAACAGTCCGATACACGCTCTCCCGTCGCGGCAAGCCTGGCCGTCGTCAGCACTGAAGCTGTCGAACTCTTCACCGCCCCCGACGCCCCCATACTGCGAGCATGCATGGCACCAGGATGCGTGCTTTACTTCGTGCAGACTCACCCGCGGCGCGAATGGTGTTCGGTAGCCTGCGGCAACCGAGCCCGCGCCACCCGGCACTACCACCGGCACCGCGAAAACGCTGTGCTATCCACCACCTAGCAGTCCCACTTTCTTGGTTCTGGGACAGTCCCGGGCAGTTGGACAGCCGACTGCCGTGTCTTCCGCTTTCTTCAACTCGAAGTCATAATTACACCCGCGTAACCTGCCAGCGGAAGGTCCATCGATCCCCCAATTGTCGGCGGGCCTTCTTCTTCCCGAGCCTATGGGGCTGTACCAGTTCGAGGAGCCATTCATCGTGAACAGCAGCAAAATCACGAAAAAGCTTGGCGCAACTGCCACTCCATTCGACAAGGCAATCAGCGGAACACTATTCAGCTACAGCAACACCGAGAGCTGACAACCCCGCGGAACGGCATGTTCAGCTGCCAGCATCCGCATCGGTCCAGTCCAGCGCTGCCGTGAGCCGGTCAGCGTCCGGCAGGTCCTGACGAACATCCGCTGGAAGGGCGTCGTAGGTGTAGGAAGCAACAGCCATGGAGCAGCTGGACGTTAGTCTTCGCTCGCGCTGGCGTGTCGACGGCGATCGCTTGAGGGGTTCCTGGCATAACGCACTGGCTGTGTCCGTGAGTTTCAGTAGCGTTAGTCGCAGACTTTCAGGGGTGCCAGTGCAGCCGTTCTAGGGTCGAATGCCGGCGAGAGCCAACATCACAAGGTCTCCGCAACGATCGCTGTTCAACCCAGGCAACTTCTCGCGGGACGCACACCAGGGGATGGGCTACCGGACACTACGACAGGCGCTTCAGGACCGCATCTCCGGGAAATTTATGACTCGCTCATGCTTAGAGGTTAGAAGGTTGACTTGGCAAAGGTGGGACTGCAGTATCTGTCTATGACGGTCCGCTCGCTTGCTACAGTCCCTCATGTACTCGATCGACTACTACCTGCGTGAGTACAAGTGCGAAATCGAAACAGCTCGCCGAGTGGGGCGCCGACCTGACCACGTGGTTTCTCGATCTCTACGCCCCTGCTCATGGGCGAAGGGCAGCCGTCGCGGGCTACTTCCTGGACAACCGCGTATTTGGGCTTTCAGGACCCAGGAGTCCCCGCGGCTTGACCCAGCCAAGTCCCCCTCCTAGCGTGGTGGCAAGTGAAAGGAGCCTTACGATGACCGTGTCGCATGAGACCGCCTTAGCAGAGCTGGCCGGGCATTTCAAGCCGGTCTTCGAGCAAAGCCCTGACGGCGTTTACCTCTGGCTCGACGAACAGCACAAGGTGTGCAACCAGCGGTTGGCCGCCATGTTCGGGTACGACGTCCGCGAGTGGCAGAAGGTCGACGACTTCGCCCACACGTTCATCGCGGACGAGAGTAGGTCACTGTACGTCTGGCACTACCAGCACCAAGTCGGCGGCCTGCAGTATCCGGTGTCCTTCCGCTTCCGCGGCAAGCGCAAGGACGGGTCAACTTTCGAGGCGGAGACGGACATGATTCCGCTGACGTACGCCGGCCATGTCGTGGCCTACCACTTCGTCCGCCAGATCGGCGCCTAGCTACAGGGGCGGACTGGGGGCGATGAGTGCACCGCCCCCAACCCGTTCCGGTGAGAAGAAGCTCGATCAGCAGGCGAACTGCCACATGTAGCGGCGGCACTCCAGCGAGTATCCGCGCACAGCGGCGTTGTGGGCCGCTGTGCGGAACGCGAATGTGTAGAACATCAGCGGGGCAACGAGCGGTCGCATCCGCGTGGTGATGCCCGGGAGCTCGAGCTCGCGGCTGTCCACGCGGAACATCTCGCCGCTGTACTTCTCGAGAAGCGGTTGACCCACTCGGCCAGGGTGGCCAGCAGGGCGGGGCCAGGGCCGGGGGGCCCACAGAGCTACTTCACGGGGCTGCTATTGTCCTCTCTTTGCTGACCACCGAGCCGAGGCCCCGCGGACTGGGGTGAAACTACCCCGCCACCCCCCCCGAGACTCACGGACAAACCAGGTATACCTGCGGTGACGTGATCGGTGGTCCTGGGGCATCCCCGGTACTCCTCGTGGGGAAAGTTCGCGTCCTACCCGCACGCCTTCGCGGCGGCAGCCAAACTCAAGGACCTCCGTGATGCAGGTGTCCAGATCCGCATCATGGTCCCGACAGTGACGGAGTTCCGCGGCAAAGACTACCGCGGCCACGACATCGTCCTCGGCCGCCCGTCGAATACACCATCACCCGACTCATGGCACGCCTCCTGGCGGAACATCCCGGCGCAGGGAACCTCGTCAAGAATGAAGGCGCCCGCGTTTGAAGTCCAGCATTGCTGTTACTGTGAACCATCGCAGATGACTTGGGGGAAATCATGCACCAACGTTTCGCCACGGTTCTTACCGCCGCATTGACAGCACTTGCCTTGTCCGCGTGTGGGGGCCAGCAGCCGGCCGCGGACGTGACCACCACTCAGCCAGCAGCTCCACAGCCCTCCGCAGCCACCTCAGCGTCGGCGACAGCGAACCCCTCTGCCGAAACGCCGATACGGGTGCCGACAACAGGGCTGCCGTCCGCACAGTTCTGTGATGCCGGCGAGACATACCTTGTGAAGTTTCCGAACCTGCCTCGGGTCCGGCCCCCGGCCGGATCAACCACACCGTCGGCATCAAGTATGTGCGTCTACACGGCGGTCACCGGCGACCTCACTGGTGCCCCGGCCGCAACTCTTGCCCGAGGAGACCTCACGGGTGACAGCCATGAGCTCCCCACGTTCAAACGACTCTGCGCCAACGACACCGAGCTCGTACCCGGCGGCGTCACCATCAAGGCGGAATGGGTTCTGGCCCGCGGATGGTCCGGATGGACCGCTACAAAGGACGGCGCTCAGATTGCGATGCTTTGCACAGCCGAACACCGATTCAGCGGCTCGTTGATGAACGTACCGGGCTCGACTCCGGAGGATGCGCTCAACATCATCCTGGCAGCCATCGACTGAAGCCACTCCCAAACCGAGTAAGACGTACCCTGACGCCCGCTTGCTCAGGATCTGCCAGCACGGGTGCGTCGTATATTCGTGAACAGTCGCCACAGTTTTCCCCGAGTATGGCCGGATAACCCGGCCGACGTACTGGACCAATCTGCCTTTGAATGACACAGGCGCTGCAAGAAACAGGGTATCCAGTTTGGGGCAGTCAAAGCCTTCTCCAATGTATGAGCCGGTACCCACGACCAGCAGGGGCTGCGCATCATCGGTGGTGGCAAGAAGGTCGACGGCGGCCTGTCGTTCCTTGGCGTTCAATGGACGTCCTTTACGGGAACGTGCACGGAGCGCACGGTTCATGCCGCGCAGCGCGCAAAGCCATCTCTGACACCCGCCGCGCCCCTACCTGTGCTGCTGTGGCGGCGCCCGCGAACAGTCCTCCTTCACCTACTGCGGCAACAGTGGGGACGGAATGCGCATCCTGGGCCTCGCATCGGGTCTCCTGGGCGCGCGACGTTCAAGATCGTGGTCGCGGTGTATCGGTAGGAATCAGGTGCCTGGTCTTGGGAATGATCCTTCTGCGCGAGAGCCGCAAGGCCCGGATGTGGACAATGCACACGGGACGTACCCAGTCAGCCTTTCATCAGGTCCGCGTGGTGCACTGCGACAACGTTCGGGTGGGCCCGAAGCCGGTAGCGAAGAGCGTTATCACCGTAGGTTTCCAGAATCGGGCTGTTCGTTGGGTCAACCGAAAGGCCGCGCGCCTTGGTTTGGAACTCTGGGCTCACCGCTAGCTGCGGCATCCTCGCGTCCAGTGCCGGGTTATAGAAGAACGGAAGGGAGACCCTGTCCGTGCCGCGAGGCGGCGAGACCACGCGGTGCAGGGTCGCCTTCAGGTAGCCGTTCGTGGCCAGCTCGAGCATCTCGCCGATGTTGACCACGAAAGTTCCGGGCACCTGAGGTGCGTCGATCCAAGTACCTTGGTACTCGACCTGGAGGCCACCCTTCCCGGGCTCCACCAAGAGGAGCGTCAGCACCCCGCCGTCACGGTGGGAGCCCACACCCTGCTTGGGTTCCTCGCTGGATGATCCCGGATACCGTACAACCTTAAGCACGGGGAAAGCCCGCGCGGCGAAGGCCTCATCGAAAATGTCCTCCGGCACTCTGAGGGACACCGCCAGAGCCCGCAGGAGAGCCAACGAGATCGTGCTTAGCCGCTCCATCCACTCGGCGACAATCTCCCGCATTTCCGGCAGCGCCTCCGGCCACAGGTTCGGCCCCTCCAGGCGCCAATAATCCGCGACCCCCGCGCCCGGCGCCACCACGTGCCTGTCTACCCCGATGTCGATCTGCTCGCGCCAGTCGACTGCACCCTCCGTGAGTTCCCCGCCGACCCGTGTGTAGCCACGAAACTGCGGGCTGTGGACATTCTCAATCGCGAGCTTCTGCTCTTCGGGCAGCTCAAAGAAGCGGCGGGACACGTCCAGCATGGCGTCCGTGAGCTCCTGCGGGATGCCATGGCCGGCCAGATACAGGAAACCGACCTCATGCATGGCGTCGCGCAGTTCGTCACGAAACCGGGATGCCTCCTCCGCGCCCGCGTTCAATCGGGAGAAGTCGACTACGGGCAGTGTTTCGATCGGCAACGTCTCCAGTCCTTTTCCAGCAAACTTGCCAAGCCGGCGCATGTGTCTGCTTCCATGTTACGGCCGGGCAAACTACCTTGGGCAGGAACGTGGCCAAATACCACATCCGGACCGGCGGCACCTCCTGCGCAAAGTCGCGACCAATCGACCGCCCGTTAACGGTTGTGGCATGCCATGAACAGGACAGATCGTTCATGAGCGTTTGTTGAGCTCCTTGCCCGAGGGCCACATCGTGTACCCCCAAACGGCGTTCCTCCCTCTACAGGCGCCGCAATAATGCATAGGACAATGCCGCGAATCCATAACTTCATCGGAAGTCCGCCCAAGAGCGGCCTCGATCTGCCCCAGCCCGGTCCGGCTTTGCTCCAACAGCGCGGTAGCCTGGAACAACTCGAAAGCGATAGTGTTGCCCTCCGGATCATGCTCATCATCGACATTCGAGTTCTCCCGGGCAGCACTCACCGAGCTAATATCTTGGCGGAGTGCCTCCAGGAGTGCATACTTGCGGTCCCGCTACCGCGAACACCCATGCACCGTCGAGGATTTTTCCAAGGCCGCCGTCGTCGCCTTCACCAAGAACCTGGCCCGCGACTACGCCCAGTACAACGTCCGGGTCAACGCCGTCGCGCCCGGCGAAGTTCGCACACCCATGCTCGAAGCCGGGCTGGCACGCAGCGGCCGCACCGTCGCCGACCTCGACGTACTGGTACCTTTTGGGCGCATCGGCAAGCCGGAAGAAGTCGCCGCGCTCGTAGCGTTCCTCGCCTCTGACGAGGCGCCCTATATCTGCGGATCCGTCGTCGAAATCACTGGCGCACAGGCCGTCGCATGAGCGCCGGAATGTTGGCCGGGAAGACTGTCCTGGTCACCGGCGCCTCCCGCGGCATCGGCAGGGCGACCGCCTTCGCGCTTCACCGCGAAGGTGCGAATGTTGTCCTGCACTACGGCAACGACAAAGACTCCGCCCAGGCCACAGCGGATCGGCTCGGTAACCGTGTGAAGCTTGTCCAAGGGGACCTCAGTGAGCCGGCCGAGCGCGGCAGGGTCTGGGACGAGGCTGCCCAATGGCGGGACGGCGTAGACGTCCTGGTGAACAACGCCGGCGCGTGGCTGGCCTCCGAGATTGACGACACTGGCGCGTGGCAGCACGGCTGGCAGGCGAACTACGAGCTCAACCTTCTGACTCCTGCCGATCTCTGCCGGCAGGCAATCCTGGAGTTCCGGGAGCGGGGCGGGGGAATCATCATCAACGTCACCAGCCGCTCCGCGCATCGGGGTGACGACGCCGAACACCTGATATGTAGTCCTGCGTTGTCAATAGGCATGGGGAAGCGGTCCCGGGGTTGAGTTGCCTGGGACCGCTTCCCTGATATGTAGTCCTGCGTTGTCAATAGGCATGGGGAAGCGGTCCCGGGGTTGAGTTGCCTGGGACCGCTTCCCTTTGTGGCCGGGATGGGCGTTGGTGTGTGGTCAGCGTGTCGTTGGCGACGGCGCGGTCAGACTGATATGCGCGGGTTGGTTACCGCAGGACGAAGTGTTCGGCTGGAGGTTACCGCTGGTCTAGCAATGACGGGCGTGGCCATTCCGGTTGCCCATAGGTGTATCGCGGGTTTACTCCACGCGCTGCAAGGACCACTCACGACTTTCACTTCCCGGGTTTTTCCTTGCCCCCTGGATCAGGGGCCGGAAGCTGTCGAGCGGGGGCCGACTTCGGCCTGATGTGCGCCGGTGGCCAGGGACCAGCACCACCCGGAGAGCTCGCGGGCGATGGCGACGTTGGCGATGACCGGACGCTTACGGCGTTCGAGATAGTTGATCCAGCGGTTATGCAGACGCCGATTACCGGCATGGCCGCGGATCCGTGCTTCGGAACTGGCTTCTTCCCACCGTGACCGCATCAGCCGTGACGGGTTGTCGTATGGTCTGCGGTGGTGCCAGGCTGCCTCGACGAGCAGCCGGCGGGCGTGTGTGTTGCCGGTTTTGGTGATGGAGCCCAGAGACCGGGACGCTCCCGATGAATGCTCTGTCGGGACCAGCCCGAGGTAAGCCCCGATCGTGGCGCCGGTAAAGCGATGCCAGTCACCGATCTCCACAGCCAATCCGAAGGCAGTCAGGGTCGAGATTCCCCGCAGGCACTGCAGCGCCCGGACAACGGATGTGTATTCGCTCCCGTACGCCATCGCAGTGATCGCCTCATCGAGGCGGTCGCGGCGGTCCGAGATCTCGTGCATCGCCTCAAGAGAAGACTCGTAGGTCAGTTGCCGGGCAGGGGCATCGAAATGCTGCCGGGCCAACCAGAGCTGATGGGTTCCGGTCCAGGCCTGCCCGCCCGAATACACCATGCCCTGGCGAAGCAGGAGCTTGGAGATCCGGTGCCGGGACCGCATCAGATCCCCGCGGACATCTTCCCGGGCGCGCACGAGGTCCCGTGCCGCTTCTTGGTCCGCTGACGGGATCCTGACCGACGTAATCTCGCCGAGTTTCAGCAGCCGGGCCAGATGGAGTGCGTCCTTGGCATCGGTCTTCACTCGGTCCCCGGACGGGCGCTGGAGTTTGGACGGAGCCGCGACCACCGTGTCGATCCCCGCCGCGAGCAGGAACCGGGCCAGACCGAAACCCGTCGGGCCGGCCTCGTAGACCACCCTCACCGGGGTAGGCAGGGATACGATCCAGGCAAGAATCTCGCCATGGTCCGGAGTCATCCGGTGCGGAATGACTTCACCGGTCTGCCCGTCCAACGCGCATGCGACAACGGTACGGGCATGGACATCCAAGCCAACGCTTGTACGCTCGAACATAGCTGGAACCTCCAATTTTCAAATGTGGCTCTACCTGTCCGCCAAGTGTGGCAGGCAACCCACGCCTTGCTTTGAAAAGGAGGTTCCAGCCCCTTCGGGCCACACTTCCTGGTCCTTCTGGCAGAGGCCATCAGCGCCGGGACCAGGATCCGGAACGCCACTACACTTTTACAAGCGCCCCCACGAACCTGGCGATCCGGATCCGCCCCGGCGACAATGGCATTCAGAAGGACCGCCCCTCGGCAGCGAGCCCCTCCTGCCTCATATCGTCTAGCCTACGGTGCAGCCAAGGGCGGGTTACTCGCCCTGACCAAAGGCATCGCCCGCGGTTACGGCAAAGAAAACGTCCTTGCATACGCCATCGCACCAGGCTGGGTTGCCCCAGACATCGCCGCCCACCTCACCCCAGAAAGATCCATACTCCAAGGCCTTCCACTCAGGGAGGTCACCCCGCCGGAGGATGTCGCCGAGGTCATCACCTTCCTGGCCTCGGGCCGCTCACGGCACACCACGGGCGCCACCATCGATATCACAGGCGCCGACTACGTGCGCTGAGCTCAAGCATCGCAAACCAACACCGAAAGGGCGAGCCGCCAATGGAGCTTAGGCGCATTACTGACTGGACCCTCCTGCACGGAGCCACCATCGAAATCCGCCACCATGGCAGTCCTGTCTGCAGCGGCCATGTCGACGCCGTCACCGACGACGGAAAGATCCTATGGCTGCGGCCCACCGACCAGAACCGGAGGCTGTTCGAAAAGGCCGAGTTCTACGAGGCCTGGGCAGCGGATGACCGCCCAAGCTTCCACTACGAAATTACAAAAGCTCTCCGCGAGCATGCCCCGGTCACGTCAGCTGCTTACCCACGCCCTGGCACCGAAGCGGGATATAGGGTCCATTTCGGCTTAGCCACTGGATCAGTCGATGAGCCCTACGTGCATTGCGACCGGCAACGAGCAGGAGTCGACTCCTGCAGCTGGTCGGCCACACACACTCGCATCATGCTGCTGTCCTTCTACGCGTCCATGAATGACCAAAGCATCAGGGCTGTTTGTCATTCTGATGCTCCATATCGCTGGTCGGCACCTGCACGCAACCCGGGGCGCCAAGCGCCGGGCTAAATCAGGAATTTCCCTCGGCGCTCCTCCGTCGCATATTTCCTCAAGAAATTCCTGACCATCGGCGGCACCTCAAGTTTGTACTCCGGCGCCTATACCCAGCACTGACTCCTGTATCAGAACGCCCAACAGATCCAACGACCGGGCACAACGCCCGCGCCGCGTTCGAAGGAGAAGGAAACATGAAAGCGCTCACCATCAAAACGCCAGCCGACGTCCTCAGCTTTCCTCGCCCTCGCCGCCATCAGGCAGTCACGTCGAAAACCGTCCACCCGGACCTGGCGATGAGCGCAAAAGAACCAACCCAAGGTCATATGGCATATACCTTCTGGCTGCATGAACTCGTGTCAGCAGAAAAGGACAAGGAGAGGGCACCTGATCAACCGCTGCATCATTTGTAGACCGGTGTTGACACTGTCAACACCCCATTTGGACGGACAAATAGCGGCCCGCCCCCGCTCAAACAGCACAGAGGGCACGAACCGGCGAAAAAACGTCAAGAAACTACCTGCAGATCATGTCACCACCGCAACCCAGGGCATGAATAAGTGGAAGGCCAACCACGGCCACCAAAAACAAGCCAGAAAGGAGACATGAATGGCCCCGCAATCCAGCAGGCGGAAGGCCCACTAGCCAGGGTCCGGAAACCACCACCCACACACCTAAGTAGGCCACCGCGGCCGCCAGGCCACAGCCCATGCACTAGCGTGGACATTGTCCACACTTCCTTTTTGCCACCACGAAGCACCTCGGAGCTGCAGGCGAACGTGCGGCTAGCCTCTTAGTCTGTTTCGGGGCCGCTGCAGAACTGGCAATCTTCTTCACACCCGCCCTTGTAACGGGTTGGCACGTAACCGCCCGATTTCGTTCGGTTGTTCGTCACTGGATTCTCCTCAACTGTTTGGTTTGCCTGCGGATGTTAGAAGTGGAGTGACTGGGTCGTGAGGAATTCTTCGATGCCATAGGCCCCCCGTTCCCTGCCATAACCGGACATCCGAAACCCACCGAAGGGCGCATCGGGATGTGTGGCCGCACCGTTGATGGATACGCTCCCGGTACGGATTCGTGCAGCGACCTTGCCCGCCTCGGCGGAGTCGGGTCCCCATACCGCACCGCTGAGTCCGTAAGGGGAATTGTTTGCCATGGCCACTGCTTCGTCGATGTCGCTGTATGGCACTACGGCCAGGACCGGTCCAAACACTTCTTCCTGGGCGAGTCCGCCGTCGGCGTCGGTGAGGTAGGCCTCAGCCGGAACGTAGAAGCCTGCGGGGTCGCCCCAGACTGGACCGGAAGCAAGGAGTTCAGCGCCGGATTCGCGGGCGGCGGCTGTCAGGCTAAGCACTTTGTCTCTCTGGTCCGCGGTTGCGACAGGCCCGAGCACCGTGCTGGCTTTCGAGGGATCGCCAACGGGGAAGGAAGCAACCTGAGTTTTGAGTGACGCGGACACCTGTGCGAGGGCCTCTGATGGAACGATGAGTCGGGTCAGAGCGGCACAGGTCTGACCCGAGTTTTGAAAGCTCTTTTCCAGGGTTTTGCTTACTGCCAGCTGAACGTCGACGCCGGGGAGTACCAGGCTTGCTGACTTTCCGCCTAGTTCCAGAGATACCTTTTTGATGTGCTGGCCTGCTATGGCGGCGATTCTGGCGCCGGCGCGGGTGGATCCTGTAAAGGAGACGAAGTCAATTGCCGGGTGGCTTATGAGAGCCTCTCCTGTGGTGGGTCCGTTCCCGAAGACCACGTTGAAAACTCCTGGCGGCAGGCCCGCTGCTGAGGCGACGTCGGCGAGGATAGCTGCGTTGGTTGGTGCCACTTCGCTTGGTTTGAGGACTAAGGTGCAGCCGGCCATGAGTGCAGCGGCGACCTTTGAGGCTATCTGATAGAGCGGGTAGTTCCACGGCGTGATGCAGGCCACCACGCCGACCGGCACCTTGCGGATCCATGTAGCGTCCAGTTGTTCATCGACGAGCACTTGATGTCCGAGCCTTGCCGCGCTCCTGAACGTTTCGACGGCAGGAGTGACCTGCATTCGGACACATTTGTGCCGGGGTGTGCCCACTTCCAGTGTGATTCCGTCGGCAAGTTCTTCTGCCCGGGCAGCGAGGCCGTCAGCGATACGGGCGACGACGGCCGCCCTTTCGCCCACCGCGGTGTCACGCCAGCCCGCGAATGCCTCTGAGGCGGCGAGGCTGGCGTGCTCCACGTCATGGACACTTGCAGCCGTGACCTGGCCGATGCGACTGCCGTCCGCGGGGTTGTACACATGCATAATGTCTGTTCCGGTGACGGGAGTCCAGCGCCCTCCGGCGAAGATGCGGTTCAACTCTGCGATTTCAGCCATTGTCCTTTTTCCTCAGCGTGTATAGAATCGTATAGGAAAGTCTATAGGAGATTTAGGGATGGGTAAATATGCAAACCGCTATTTCAGAAACCGGCTCGGGTCCAAAGATTCGGGCAGCGATCGAGGAGCTCCCGCCCTACAGTGCAGGCAGGAGCGTCCGTGACGCAGCAGGGGAGGGCGCAGTTCTCGAATTGCTGGGTCTTGCTGCGAATGAAGGGCCGTATGGCCCATTCCCCTCGGCTGCCAAGGCTGCACTGGAACAAGTAGGCCGGGCCAACTTGTATCCCGAGTCAGGTTTCCGCACTCTTCGCGCAGAACTCGCTGACATGCTTGGGGTAGATATCGCAGACGTTGCCGTTGGGGCCGGCGGGATCGGACTGATCCACCATCTCTCAATAGCGCTCCTGGATGAGGGCACAAACATCGTTGTTTCCGCACCCACTTTCCATGCATATGCCCTGGACGCCCGAAAGCAGGGCGCCACAACGCTCAGTACACCTGTCCGCCAGGATGGGAGCTACGATCTTGGTTCTATGCTGGGTCTTATCAGCGATGCAACGCGCATCGTCTACGTCTGCAACCCGAACAATCCCACAGGCGGCATTGTCAGCAGGGAAGAGCTGCTCAGCTTTATTGCGGCCGTCCCGGAGCACGTCACAATTGTCGTGGACGAGGCCTACTTTGAGTACGCCAAGTCTCCGGAGTACGCGGACACCATCGCCGAAAGGGACTTCAAGCGTCGTAACTTGGTCACGCTGCGGACGTTCTCCAAGGCCTACGGCCTGGCGGGTCTGCGGGTCGCGTACCTGGTGGGCTCGCCCGAAATCATCGGGGCTGTTCAAAAGGTGCAGAGCAACTACGAAGTGTCCAGCGTGGCCCAGGCTGCGGCATTGGCAAGCCTGCGAGAGCGAGAAGAGCTGGAACGCCGTGTGGGGCTAAATGAGCATGGCCGCAACGAGCTTACCGAAGGCCTCCGCAGTCTCGGATTTGAGCCATTAGTCTCACACGCGAATTTCGTCTACGTGCGAGTAGGTGACGCGAAGGCGTTCACCAAAGCACTTGAGGCGGAAGGCATTATCGTACGCCCCGGTAACGCCATGGGTGATCCTTCAAGCGTTCGGATCACCGTAGGAACCCCGGAACAGGTGAACGCTACGATTGCAGCCTTGGACAGAGTCGTGACGAAAGGTCTAAGCAGCGGCGCGTAAAGGCAGTTCTACGATCCTCTTTGAAAATCAAGGCAATCGCATAGGATTAGCTATACGCTTTGTTGGCTGTTGGTTGCTGACGCGGAAACGGGCAAACCATGAGCCTTGATTTCGTCCATAAAGTTGCTCCGAGAGGGAAACATGACAGCTGTCCAGTCTAAGGTCGACTTTGCCCATGAAATATTGCGGACACGCATTGTGGGCTCTCAGTATGCAGCCGGACAGCGTCTGATCATCGACAACCTCGTCAAGGACATCGGCGTCAGCCAGGCCCCCATCAGGGAGGCACTTCGTCGGCTGGAAGCCGAGGGACTGGTTGAATACGGGACAAACTCAGGACCTTCCATCGTTCAGCTTGATAAGACACATTGGTTCAACCTTATGGAGATGAAAGCCGTCCTGGAGGCGTACGCCACCCGCGCCGCAGCCCCCCTGCTGTCCCGTGAGGAGATCTCAGCGCTCCGCGAGACCAACGGTAAGCTGTTGGGCGCCTTGGAGGAGTTCGATTTTGAAGCATGGACAACGCTGAACCGTCAATTTCACGAGATGATTCATAGTCGCTGCCCCAATGTTCTCCTGATCCGGGAGCTTCAGCGGCTCTCCCAATGGACCGATACTGTCAGCAGCTTGGTGTTCGCCCGCGAACGCGGCATCATCATTCAGACCTTGGGACTATCTGCGGGTAAGGAAACCATCGGCTTCCATACACGGATCATCGACGCCATCGAGAACGGCGAAGCCGACACTAACCTCGAAGAGATAAGCCGCGAGCACACGCTGGTCCTGGTACGCCGTGTCCAGGAGAAACTGAGCAATCGCAGCGCAGCCTAACTGGATTCCAATTCCCAAAAACGGCGAGGCAGCCCTAAGGGGCCGGCCTGCCTCTTTCGTTGGGTCGCTGCCAAGCTCGAGCTGTCTACTCCAACGCAGGCTGTATGACCGGCAAAGGGCCTACTTCCTACGGCCAACGCCTACGAGCGGAACCAGTCGCTCGTATGTTGGACCAGTTCCTTTTGTGACATGGATTCAACAACGTCCAAGGACCGTTGAACCTGTTCTTCCGTTGCCCAGAGCCTGCTGGACTTGTCTCCCAGTGAGTAGACGGATCCAGTAACCTTCATGAGCTGGTCCGGGCGCAACACGAGAACGTTTCTGTGCCGCAGAACATGTTGCATGAGTTCTGCGTATAGCTCCGGGTCGTATCCGGTGGAGGAGGTGCTCACTATCCCCAGCTCCTGGGCCGGTCCACGCAACGAGTTCGTGAGCTCATCCAGGAGATCCGGCGAGGCGTTGTTACTTTCGTACGAGCCCTCCCCCTGGCTCTCCATGTCCGCGGCTCGCTGGCTTTTCAGCCTCAGCTGAAGGTCCTTGGTAGGGGCCACCAGAACGAATAGCGTGCCCGGCCCCCGCAGGCCTGGTTCGGCCACGTCGTCAACGACGTGGGCGAGTTCTGAGAACCTACCGCCGATGTGTGGGGCTTCGACGATGAGCAAATCATCCCTGTCGGCGTGCTGGGCATACCAGTCTCCGACGGCCTCCCGGACCCAAGTGCCCATCGCCGTTCGGATGCCCTCATGGGTGACGCCATCAATTTCGGGATATGTAGCCGACGCCGAAGGGTGACTGTCCCAGGATTCTCGCGAGACGTCCCATTGCATGACGGTGCTGGGGCGTCCGTCTGTGTCGGCTGCCGCCGCGATCTCACGGACGAGGAGGCTCTTCCCTGTACCGGGCAGTCCGACGACGACGATACAGCGGAGCCCTGCGATTCTGCTCCACAGTTCGTGAAGGTATGGAGCCGGAGGACTCTTCGGTTTGTCTGTCACGGGTTTTCCCGTCACCGGAACTGGTCCACGCTGATCATGTCGCCGACTACAACCTCCACCACGGTGGGTTTGCCGGACCTGAAGGCGTTCTCGAGTACCGGGGCCAGTTCCTGCGGCGATGTGGCACGTCCGTAGGAGGCTCCGAATGACGTGACGAACTGCTCGAAGTTCGGGTTAACCAGGTCGGTGGCTATCACCTTTCCACCGTAAAGGTCCCGTTGCATCTGCTGGACGTTGCCGTACTGGGAATTGTTGAAAAGAACCGTGACCAGTCCGATATTGTGCTGAACTGCAGTTGCCAACTCCGTTGCGGCGAACATGAAACCACCGTCGCCTGTCACCGAAAGCACGCGCGTGTCTGGTTTTGCCACCTTGGCTCCCAGGGCAGTGGGGAAGCCATAGCCGAGCGTGCCCATATAGCCGGTGGAGATGAAAGTCCGGGGCTTGTAGACGGGCAGCAGGATGCGGCTGGCAAAGCCGACTTGGGTGAGTTCATCGACGAAGATGCCATCAATGCCGAGCGCCTCGCGAATGACAGTGAGATAGGCGGTCTGCTGGTCCAGTACGGCGCTGCGTTCCTGCCACTCCTTATGCACCAGTGTCATTTGCTCGGTGATGTCGGCATTTTGGATGCCTCTCTTTTCCAATCCTTCGATGAGGACCGGCAGGTGTGATTCGAGGCGCCCCGTGATTGCCGCATCGGGCTGGCCATAGCGGCCGTGGACAGTCTGGTCGACGTCGATCCGGATCACCTTGCGCGCACCTCTCCCCCAGCCCTGGAGAGCTGAACGGGCGCTGCCGCCCAGAGCGATGAGCACATCAGTCTCGGCCCACAGGGGCTTGGCCTCGGGCAGGAAGCAGCTTAGGGGATGCCGGCTGTCGACGATGCCGCGTCCTGTGCGGTAGCCGACCACGGGTGCCTGAAGAATTTCAGCAAGCCGTGTGGCTTCAGCTGAGACATCCTGTGCCCCGTTGGCGACGAAGATCATGGGATTCTTGGCGTTGGCCAGGATGGAGAGGGCTTTTTCTATTCCTTCCTCATCGATGACGTCTTGGGGACCGTGAGCGACGGGGAACCGGTCCGGGACCGGAGCACGATGCTCCAGCACGTCCATCGGCACCTCAATCGCAGCCGGACGGGGCCGTCCGGTGTTCAGGGCGCGGATGGCAGCCGCAATTTTGGTTCCCGCTTCTGCTGGATGAGTGACCCTGTCGTAGTGCTTTGTCAGGGAACGAAGGAGCCCAGGCTGGTCCGGGACCTCATGCAGCGTTCCCATTTCCCGGCCAATCATCTTCTGCGGGACCTGACCGGTGAGGAACAGCATCTTTGCATTCAGGCCGTACGCAGTGGCAAGCGCCGCCCCGGCGTTTAGTACGCCTGGCCCCGGCACAACATTGCAGACGCTTGGCTTGCCCGTGGCCATGGTGTGGCCCAGAGCCATGTATGCGGCGCCCTGCTCATGACGGGTGTGGATCACGCGAATGTCCTCTCCCGCGTCATAAAAGGCGTTGTAGAGCCAGTCGTTCTGTACGCCAGGCAAGCCGAAAATGGTGGTCAGGCCGTTCGCCTTAAGGCTGTTGACGACGGCTTCGCCGCCGGTGTTGTACGTGGTCATAACTTAGATCTCTCCTTTGATGGGAAGTGGGACTCGCAGGAAGTCTCTGCCAACCCAGGTCTTTCCGGGAAACTCGACGCCGGCTTCGGCCAGTATTTCCTCGTCAGACACCGGTCCGAAGGTGCCGACGGGGCTAAGGAGAAGGGCTTTCGCCTTGGCAGAGGCCGCGATCCGGGCGGCGCCCGTTGGGTCGCTGTGGACTGAATTCATGCGGGGTAGTACGCGGGCTGCCCTCGCTGGGCTGAGGTAGTCCGCAGCGTTGGCCAGATACGTGGTTTCGTGGACGAGCAAGTCCGCGTCCTGAGCGAGCCTGGCCAGGAAATTGGAGGGCCGCGTGTCCCCTGAGAAGCACACACTCAGGCCCGACTGGTCAATTCTGTAGCCGAAGGCATAAGGCACCGGTTGATGATCAACCAACACCGCGGTGATCACCGCATTGCCAAGTTGAATGATCGCATCCGCCTCGATTTCGATGACCTCGACAAACTCCCTCAGATGCTTCCGTCCTTCGTCATCCATGCGGGAGCGGATGTCGAATTCGAAAGCTTCGTAATGGAGCTCGAAAAGTCTTTTCAAGGGCGGTGGCCCGATGACCTGGATAACCCTGTCCAGCTGAGACCACGCCAAGTGCAGCAACATGGCGACGTCAGCCACATGGTCGATGTGATGGTGCGTTATGAGAATCCGTCTGAGCCTGCTCAGATCCAGCCCTGCGGTGACAAATTGGTTGACCGTGCCGTTTCCACAGTCGATGACCGTCACCCCATCATCGATGACGAGAGCATGCGATACCGGGCGCCGGCCGGGCTTGGGTGTGGGGCCACCGGCAGAGCCAAGTACTACGACTTCATTTACGCTCGGGCGTCCGGATACCGTGTCTGCAGTGCTGTTCATTGTCCTGCCCTTTCCGTCCTCGTCATCATGCCTGCGTGGGAGCCCATGGACTCCGGGGCGGGGGGCGAAAGCTTGACTGCAAGGGTGAATGCGGATGTCAGCGCCGGACCGAGAGAGGCACCGGATCCGGCATAGCCGGGGCCCATGAGGGCGGCTGCGGATTCGCCAGCGGCGAAAAGGCCACGGATAGGTTCGCCGCGGTGGTCAAGTACACGTGAAAATTCGTCGGTGACCAGACCCCCCTTGGTGCCATTTGCGCCCAGGGTGATGGGCACGGCAAAGAACGGCGGTTCAGTGATGGGGCCAAGGCACGGGTTGGGTTGATGCGCTTGGTCCCCGTTGAACCGGTCGTGCGCGTTTGCGCCGCGGCTGAACCTTCTGTCCGCTCCGGTTCGGGCTGAGTTGTTGTTCTCTGCCACAGTCAGGTGCAGGGCTGCGGCATCGATGCCGCAGTTCCGGGCAAGGGATGAGAGACCGTCCGCCTCGATGAATTCCTTGGGCGCCGGTGCCGAGGGCCCGATGCCTGCTATGGATCGGGTGCTCCTGAAGTTCGCATCGAAAATGAGCCATGCGGGTTGGTTGGGGAACCGATGACCCGCAGCGTCAAACGTGTAGAACGACTTGCCCAGATCGTTGTAGGAGCTTGCCTCATTTACGAAGCGGACGCCGGCCGCGTTCACTAAAATCGAGCCTGGGAAGGCGAGCTCCCGAACCACATTCCTGTGGAGACTTACGCCGTCGATGGTCTCTCCCTCAATAGATGCGGCGGCAGTCCACCAGGCTTCGCTCATTCCGCGTAGCCTGCCTCCCAATGCCGTGCCCAGCCGGAGACTGTCCCCTAGCGAACCGGGAGCAGCCGTCGGAACAATCTCCACGGGCGGAAGAAAGTCCTTCCGAAGATCGGCGCTGCGGGCAAAACCGCCTGAGGCGAGGACGACGTTCTGGGCCACGATCTCCCCTTCCTCCATGCCGAGCAGGAAGTCTCCAGCCAACCGGCTAACGGACGTGACCCGGGCGAGGGTTCGCAGTTCAACGCCACGCCGCAAGGCCGCCCTTACGAGTCCCGCAACAAGTCCGGATCCCTGGGTCCGCACATCCGACGCTTCCCGCTCCGCCACGAGAACGTTGTCTATCCCAGTGCGGGTCTCGGGCCCCGTGAGGGGACGCCTTGTAGGAGAGGTACGTGTTCGTTCCTTCCAGGCGCCGAGATCCTGGGCCGGAACGGGTAGGGGTTCAACAGTGCGGCCCATCGCCGCGCCGGCCCAGTCCGGGTGGTAGTCGGGGCGGTCAATATTAACGACAGGTATGTTGAGCTCATCCTCAAGGTAGGTGACGAATTTGGGTGCATTTTCCAAGAAAGACCGCAGACTGGCCGCTGGGGATACCCCAAGCGTCACCCGCTGAAGGTAGGCCATTGCTGCGTCGGCAGAATCACTGAAGCCTTCACGGATCATTGCGGGCGAACAGGGAATCCACATCTGGCCGCCCGACAAGGCAGTGGTCCCGCCAAGGAAATCTGTTGATTCCAGCACGATCACCGAAAGACCGCGGTCAGCTGCCGCGCAGGCTGCAACGAGGCCCGCTCCGCCAGAGCCGACCACCGCTAGGTCATATGTACGCCTGCTCATGGTGCTGTTCCTTCAGTAATAGTCGAGAACACTATTGGAAATCCTATAGGATGAAACCGGACTAGATAACTGAACTCGTGCCGCAATCCCTTTCGCATACAGCAGTGTGGCAACTAGAGCACCAGGATTTTGGAGAGAAAGTCGCGGGCACGCTGTGTGGTTGAGTTGGTGAAGAAATCTTCGACGGGAAGATCCTCCAGGATTCTGCCGTGGTCCATAAAAACCACCCGGTCGGCCGCTCGTTTGGCAAACCCCATTTCATGGGTAACGCAGAGCATAGTCATACCCTCCTTTGCCAGACCTGTCATCACAGCAAGTACTTCGTTAACCATCTCTGGATCAAGCGCAGAGGTTGGCTCGTCGAAAAGCATGATTTTTGGGTCCATGGCCAAGGTGCGGGCTATCGCAACCCGCTGCTGTTGCCCTCCGGACAAGCTCTGCGGGTACTTGTCTGCGTGCGCCTCCAGGCCTACACGGGCCAGCAGCTGCGCGGAGCGCTCCATCGCTTCCTTTTTACTCCGACGGAGTACTTTGACCTGCGGCAGAGCCACGTTCTGCAGTGCTGTGAGGTGCGGAAAAAGCTCGAAGTGCTGGAACACCATTCCCACGTTGAAGTGCAGCTTCCGGGGCACTTTCTTCCTTGGCTGCAGCGTGAAGCCCGCGATGTCTATGGATCCGGAGTTGATTGGCTCCAATCCGTTCAGGGTCTTAATGAAGGTGCTCTTGCCCGAACCCGAGGGGCCGCAGATTACGACAACCTCCCCTTTCTCCACCTGGAGGGAACAATCGGTCAGAACCTCTACGTCCCCATAGGACTTCGATACGCCCTTAACACTGATCATCTGTTCTTCCTTTAGTCGGATATCGGGGTGCTTCTTTCGGCACGCCCTGTACCAGGGCGGGTATTCCGTTCATCAAGGCAGATGCGCTTCCGGGGTCAGTGGTGAAGCGCACGGAGGAACTCGATAAAACGGGGATGGGTGGCGTTGTCGATGGTTTCCTTTGCCGGTCCGTCCTCTGTGATTTGGCCGTTCTCCATGAAGATCACCCGGCTGCCTACTTCCCTCGCGAACGCCAGTTCGTGTGTTACGACCACCATGGTCATTCCCTCGGAGGCGAGCTGTTTCATTTCCTCGAGAATGTCGATCCGCAGTTCCGGGTCCAGGGCGGACGTGGCTTCGTCAAAGAGCATGACCTCCGGCTGCATTGCGAGGGCTCGAGCAATCGCAACCCGTTGCTTCTGCCCGCCGGAGAGGCTGCTGGGGAAATAGTCCTTCTTATCCTCCATGCCCACTTTGCGGAGCCCGGCCAGCGCTAACCTTTCTGCCTCAGCCCGGTCGGTGTTTTTGGCCCGGAGGGGACCGATCATTGCGTTCTGCAGCACCGTCCGGTGCGGGAACAGATTGAAGCTCTGAAATACCATGCCCATGGACATTCGCCATGCGGCGATGGCCCGCATTTCTGCCCGTCGGGCCTTGAAGTCGAAAAAATCAATCTGGCTGTTGGACCACGTGCTGCCCTTGAAAGTTATCCTTCCGGTGTCGGGGGGCGCGATGAGGTTCATGGACCGCAAAAGGGTACTCTTTCCGCAGCCACTGGGACCGACCAAAACCACTACTTCACCCGGATAGATATCCAGATTGATGCCTTTGAGGACAGTCACTTCCTTGGGCGTCCCTGCGTTATAGGTTTTCCGGACGTTTCGAAGGGAAATAATTGGCACCCGCGCCTCGGTCGCCGCCGGCTGCGCATCTGGTTCCTGCGTGGGCTTGAACTCGCCGGCTTCGATGTCCTCATCAGTCATGAGTTCATCCTCATTCCTAACTAGCGGATCAGTCATGGCTTTGGGCCCCTTTCATACGGTGAGTCCACCGTCCGCTGTCAGCGCTGCTCCTGTGATGTAGGAGGCGTCGTCGCTGGCCAGGAAGGCCACAACGTTGGCGATCTCCTCATAGCGTCCTTCTCGCTTGAAAGGGACAATTTCCCGCACTCGGTTCCGGCGATTCTCGATCATCTCGTCCGATGAGATAGCTTTCCGATCGGCCATAAAATTTTCGAGAATGCCAGCACAAACTGCGTTGGCCCTGATGTTCGAACCGGCGAAGTCACGGGCGGTCACTTTGGTGAGTTGCAGCAGGGCGGCTTTGGAAACGCTGTAGGCGGCTTCGTTGTTCGATGCCTTGAAGGAGGCAATGGACGCGGTGTTTACAATCACCCCACCGCCGGCTCTGACCATTCCGGGTACAACGCGGGACGTCATCATGAACGCGGACCGAAGATTGATATTCATCGTCAGATCCCATACTGCAAGGCTCGTTTCAACAACGTTTCCTGTCGGATTGACTCCCGCATTGTTGAACAGGACGTCGATCCTGCCGAACTCCGACAGGCCGGCAGCCACTACATCGTTCACGACACTTTCTTGGGCAATGTCACCGCCCAATGCCACCACAGATGAACCGAATTCGGCTCTGCATTTGGCAGCGAGAGTTTCTACCTTCTCCTGGTCCAGGTCTGTGAGGATCAGCTTGGCGCCTTCCGCGGCGAACTTTCTGGTGGACGCCTCACCCAGACCCCCGGCAGCTCCTGTTATCAGGACTACCTTTCCTTGGAAACGCATGAGAACCTTTCGATTTGATGAGTGGTGTCCACGAACGTGATCATGGAATGCGCAGCTTTCTCTCGACCCAGGAGCTGAAGGTGGTAAGGATGAACACGACCACCACATACATGAGTCCGACGAGCGTGTAGTACTCGAAGTACTGGAACGTCAACGCCGCCGTGTGGCTGGCCCGGTACATGATGTCAGCGACACCGATGACGCCAATGATGGACGAATCCTTCAGGATGATGGTCAGCTGGCTCACCAAGGACGGTATGGCCACGCGGATTCCCTGCGGCAGGATGATGTCCGTATAGGTGCGGCCCGTGGACATTCCCAGGACGGCTGCAGCCTCGCGCTGCCCGCTTCCGACGCTGGAAAGCGCTGATCGGAGGATTTCGGCGATGTAAGCGCTGTTGAGGATAGTGAGGCCAATGATGCCTGCGACGATGGGTGGAATGGGGACGCCTATGATGGCAGGCAGTGCGAAGTAGATAAAGAGGACGTAGACATAGGCCGACAGCGATCTGAAGATTTGCGTCAGAGTGAATGCCGTCCTTTCGAGCCACTTCAGCCCGCTCAAACGCATCAGAGTCAAAACCAGGCCACCAACACAAGCGAGGCCGAAGGATGCAAATGATACAGCGAGAGTGATGTAAATGCCCTCAGAAATTGCCCCTGTTGAGCCCAGGACAGGACCCCAGGTGGACCATAGCTTCTCGAACCAGTCGGTCATTTGATCTTTAGCCTCCGTTCAGTGAGGTTGAAGGCGAAGGAGGCTGCGAAAGCCATCAGGACCAGAACTATTGCCAGTGCCCCATAGGCTTCGAACGGCAGGAACAGACTCGTGGAGATTTCCTGGGCCACGAAGACGGCCTCCGCGACACCGATAACAGCAGCGTAGGTGGCTCCTTTGAGCTGCATCACGAAAACGTTTCCCAACTGGGGCAAAGCGATGCGGATCGCTTGGGGGAAGAGTACCGATGTGTAGGCCTGCCACCGTGTCATGCCAAAGGACTTTGCTGCCAGCGCCTGTCCCTTGTCGAGGGCAAGGAACGAGGACCGGAAGACCTCTGCGGTTACCCCGGAGGTTGCTATGCCGAGAGCGATGATCACGGCGGCTATAGGTGGGATGTTGATTCCGATGACCTGAGACACGCCGAAGTAGACCCACAGCAGCAGGACGTACAGCGGCGCTCCTCGGATGATCTGGACAAGAATGTACGAGACGGTCCGGGAAAACCCGTTTCCGCGAGACATCGAGGCCAGGCAAAGTCCAATGACGACCGTGAGGGCGAAGCTTGCCAGCGCGATGTAGATGTCCACTGCGGCTCCGGCAAGGAAGAGGTCATACCGGCTGAGGACTGCGCCCCAATTCATATCAGGCATTATTTCCTATGTGCGTATTGGGCGGCCAGCGTTCGGGTTAGACCTGTATGAGGCCGCCGCCTGGGCCGACGGTCACGACCGGGAGCTTGAATTCACTCCGAAGCGCGTCGCCGACCCATTTGTTCCAAAGCGCAGCGATCGTTCCGCGTCCGGCATGATGCCGCAGCCAGTTCGAAATCCAGATGTGTGACTTGTAGTCACCATGAGGCAACAGGAAAGTGTTAACGTCCACATAAAGGGGCTCGCCCGGCAGGACGGTCAGGCCCGGGTTGTTTCGAAGCCCATTCATGACATTGAAGATTGAGGCCAGTGTAATGTCAGCCCGTCCGGAAGCCACCTCTGCGATCGCCACCGTCGCGTCAGCCAGAGCAACGAACGTGGCCTTCGGATAACGCTGGGCGCCAATTGATGCCTGGGAGGATCCCTGGATCACGGCGATCTTCACAGCGGGATCGTTCAGAGCCTCATCCGTTTCGATAGTGCTCCCGGGCTTACGCAGCGCGTAGATGGGTGCATAGTTCGCAGGGATGTCAGCGAACAGGCCCTCATTGGCCCGGGCGGGCAGATTCGTGACGGGTTCGAGCATTTCAACCTTGCCTGACACCAGCGCGGGTACAAGCTGCGCGAAGGGCATTTCCGTGAAGTTGATCTTTATGTCTTTGTCCAGATCCGCCATCATCATCTTGACCATCTCCACACTGAACCCGTCCGGCTCACCGGCGGAGTTGCGGAACTGCATCAGCGGAGTGGAGAATTCCCAGCCCAGGTTTGCCTCTTTCGTCCGCCGCCACTTGTCCACCAAGGGTTCCTTGTCGGCAGAGGAGCCCGCGCCGGTGGCGCCCGCGCCCCCGTCTGCTCCCGGGATGAGCCGGGTCAGTCCAAAGACTGCCGCGCCGGCTGCTGCGCCGGCGATCAGCCCCCGGCGGCCAGGATGTTCGTTCGTGGTAGTTACAGGCGAAGTGTCGGAGTCATGCTCGGTCTTGTCGCTGATGGCCATTTCAGGTCCTTTCCTGATTTGGACGTGCCCTCGCGGCCACGTCTCTGTGATGATAATCATGCTATCGCATATCGTATAGGAAAACCTACAGGTTTCTTTCCTGGTTGAAAGTTTTGCCGGATTTCCAGTGAGCAGCTCGGAATTGGGAGAGCGCGTTGTCGTTCCCTTGATGACAAGCGTCCTGCACAAAAAGACAAGGTAGCTGCCAAGAACCTGAACCAGACTTGCAGTAACCTGATCGGCTATCCGGCCGTGCTCAGCTGCCTACTCGAAGTGGAGTAACCCATGGAATCCTACGATGCACTTCTCGCGTCCATCTCTGACACCTCCGAGACCACGCGGACGATTTTTGATCCTGCAACAGGCGAACCGGTGGGCGAAGCGCCTGTCCATACGCTCGAATATCTTGAGCAGGTAATCGACGCCGCCCAGGCAGCCCAATCAGGCTGGGCGGACTTGGGCCACGACGGCCGGTCCGCCGCGCTCCTCAAGGCAGCCGACGCCGTCGAGCGCTCAGCGGAAGAACTCGCCCAGCTTCTCTCGCGCGAACAAGGCAAACCGCTCAACGGACCCAACGCACGCTTCGAAGTAGGCGCCTGCGCCGCCTGGCTGCGCACGGCCGCCACCATCCCCCTGGACCCGGAAACAATCGTGGACGACGGCGAGACCCGCGCCGAACTGCACTACAAGCCAATCGGCGTCGTAGGGGCCATCGGGCCCTGGAACTGGCCCATGATGATTACCGTCTGGCAGATCGCGCCTGCCCTGCGGATGGGCAACGCCGTCGTGGTCAAGCCGTCCGAATACACGCCGCTCAGCGTGCTCGCCCTGATCCACGTCATTAACCAGGAGCTGCCGGAAGGCCTCCTGAGCGTGGTCTGCGGCAGTCGCGAAGTCGGTGCCCGCATGACCGAGCATCCCGCCATCGGGAAAATCATGTTCACCGGCTCAACCGCCACCGGCAAGGCCATCATCAAGTCCTCCGCGGACACCGTCAAACGGCTCACGCTAGAACTCGGCGGCAACGACGCTGGCATCGTGCTTCCCGACGTGGATTCCAAAGCCATCGCTCAGGACCTCTTCTGGGGCGCCTTCATCAACACCGGCCAGACCTGCGCGGCCCTCAAGCGCCTCTACGTCCACGACGATGTCTACGACGCCGTCTGCGAAGAACTCACCGCCGTCGCGGCCGCAATGCCCATGGGTAATGGCATCAACGAGAACAACGTACTTGGCCCTCTGCAGAACAAAGCACAGTACGATATTGTGGCCGGCCTCGTGGACGCCGCCCGCGACAGCGGGGCACGCATCCTGATCGGCGGTAACCCCGACCCCGACCAGCCCGGCTACTTCTACCCCACCACGCTGGTAGCCGATATCGACAACGACAACCCACTTGTGGCCGAGGAGCAGTTCGGCCCGGCCCTGCCGATCATCCGGTACAGCAACCTGGACGACGCCGTGTCAAAGGCTAACGGCCTCGACGTCGGTCTCGGCGCCTCTGTCTGGTCCTCCGACCTTTCTGCCGCGCGGGAGGTAGCCGCACGCATCCAGGCGGGAACAGTCTGGATCAACAAGCATGGCGCTGTAGATCCCCGGATCCCGTTCGGCGGAGCCAAGCAATCCGGCTATGGCCTCGAGTTCGGTGTTGAAGGGCTCAAAGCACTCGGCGTACCGCAGGTAATCAACGGCTAAAACCGCCACAAGCGTCTGGCAACGACGAGATGCCCCCGTTGTGTGACGGGGGCATCTCTTGTGGTCTGGAGTTGAAGGGAAGCGTCACCTTTCGGCGTGGCGGCTCCCTTGTTCCTTGATGAACTTCGTAGCCCGCTCGGCGATCATGACTGTCGGCGCATTCGTGTTACCTGTCGTCACCAACGGCATTATTGCGGCGTCTGCTATACGGACCCCCGCAAGGCCCCGGCCCCTTAGCGTCCGAGGGTCAACAACGGCGTTGACGTCGACACCCATCTTGCAGGTTCCGACCTGGTGGTGGTAGGTGATGACTGTCCTGCGAACATACTCTTCGAGCTCGTCATCGGACACGTGGGGTCCCGGTAGAGTAGAGCTCGACGGCGCCACGCTCGGCCAACGCCTGTGCTCGGCCTAGCTCACGGCACTGCCGCTGAGGCGACGAGGGCTTTTAAGTCCTGCTCCTCATTCAATGCGCCCAGATCGATCAGCAGAGGATCCTCGTGGGCAGGGCCGGAGAGTTTGACGGCTCCCCGGTCTGATGGTTGTGCACGTCGAGCAGGCCTGGCATCAAAAACGAGCCGTGGAGATCAACAATCCGGGTCTGAGGCCCGCATGCCAGCTCCGCATCATGGCCGAGCGCCAGAACCTTGCCGTCCTTCACCGCCAGTTTGGAAACCAGTGGTTGAGCGGTATCCATGGTAGCGATGGTTCCATTGACCAGTACCAGATCCGCAGTATTCTCAAGAACGCGAACTCAACCCCTTCAGTAGTGATGACATGACTCCAGCGTGAGCCCGGGGCCCACCTCGTTGTACTTGCGCGCACGCCACTTGACTCTCCGCGACTAGCCCAGATCCAGAACGCTCTGGCGAATCTGCAGGAATGTAAACGCGGGGAACTGAGCGCAGGCGGGCGACCAGGGTTGCGGCGAGCAACGCCGTCGCTATTTCCAGCGCGATGACCATCAAGAGTCCGCCGTCGCCGCTGACGCCGTGAACGTTCGACGGCGGCAAACCGGAGTGAGTGTGGCTCCCGATTGCACCGCCCACCAGTAACATCCCGTGGAGGGCAACCATGACGATGGCACAAACCATGACCCGGTGCAGGGCTCTTACACGACTGTGCTGCCAGATATGGACGGCGCAAGGCAGGCACACAGCCGCCAGGCCCGTCATCAGCGCACCTAGCCAAGGGCCGTGCTGGTTTTGGAACGCAAGCCATACGTGCACGGCACTGGAGCCGGTCACCAGCAGGGCGCACAACCGCGGATGCAGGACGGGCCCGCTGATGCTGACCCGTCGTCTAAATGTCACGGAATTTCCCTAGCCGTGGCAACTGGCGGAGCCGGCGCTGGAGCCGGAAGCGCTGTGGCAGCTGCCCGCCGCGCTTGATCCGCTGGAGCTGGCGGGCACGTCCAGGACCGGGCTTCGGTCGAAAAAGCCTTCAGGGCGCAGCTTGAAACCAACCGTATCCACGGGCATGATGGGCCAGTCCTCCACGCGCGGGAAATGCGTGAGGCCGAAGGTGTGCCAGACGACGATGTCCTGGCCATCGATCTCACGATCCTGGCCCACGTATGCCGGCAGGCCTGCTCCGCCCGGGTGCTGGTTCACGAAATCGCCCGTCGGGTAACGCTCGTTGTCGGCGTAGCGGGTAACCCACACGTCCTTGGTGGCGAAGGCAGCCCGCCGGGCAATGGACGAATCCGGATCCGCCAGCAGCGTGGGCTGGTTCTGCGAGTGGAGCTTGTAGCCCACGGGCTCGCCGAGCCGGTTGCGGGATTCGGGGTTGGAGATGATCCAGGTCCGGCCGGCTTGAGCATCAGCCTCACGGACGGCGTCGGATTCGCGGGTGAGCACGGTCCGTTTGCGGGAGAAGGCGTTGCCCCGCTCGTTCCCCTCCCCCATGGACTGTCGGATGACGTCTTCCTCCTCCACGCGGTTGGTAAAGCCGTCAATGGCCATGTCCAGGCGGGCGCTGAAGAGGTGCTGGTGGAAGGGCGCCCCAAGGCCGGGTGCAAGCTGGGAGATGTTGTCCGAGCCGGCCTCCGGAAACGCGCTGGTGAAGACGACGCCGGTGGCCTTGGCTTCGAATTCGATGGTGCCGTCGAGGTAAAGGTACCAGTAGAAGCCGTAGTCGTAGTTGCCGATGGTGGTGAAGAACGAGATCACGAGCCGGCGGTTGCGGCGCGTGTAGCTGATGCCGCTCCAGAGGTCACTGTGCTTGGACAGGATGCCCCAGTCCTCCTCGTGCATACAGATGCCGTTGCGGATCTCGCGCGGGTTGCCGAACGCGTCGCTGATCACGGGGCTGAGATAGGTGATGTCACCGAGGCAGTCGCAGCCAAGCTCCAGGGAATTGGCGTACTGCCCCACCAGATATTCGCCGGTGTCGAAGTAGTTCTGCCAGGACCGGATGGGCGACGGGTCACCGTACGGAACCACCATCTCGGCGATGGAGGCCCGGTTGATGATGGGCCGCATGCGGTCACCGTCCTGGAAGGCAACGTTGTGGAGCACCACGCCTTCCCTGACGTCGAAGCAGACATCCACGCTCCACTTTTCCCATTCGACGTGGTTGCCGCCGATGACCTTGAAGCTGGGGCCTTCAGGCTGGGTGATGTTGATGGGCTTTTGCGTGGTGCGGAGCGGCCCTGTCAGCTCCGGGTCCGTGTAGTTGCCGTGCTCGGACGGGATGGGCATGGCGCCGAGGTCTATGACCTGCGTGACTTCCTTGCTGACTACGTCGACGTAGGCCACAAGGCCGTCCACAGGATGGGCCCAGGCGCTGTCCTCCGGAAAATCCTGAACAAACGCCAGGCCGCGAAGGATCCGGCGGCCTCTCTCCTCCGGGTACTCGAACACCCCTGCCGAGAGCGGGGCAACGCGGACCTTGGTGACGTCGAGGCCCCGCTCTCCCAGCGCTTTCAGCCAGCGGTTATCGGTGGCCAGGAGCGACTCGACCACCTCGAATTCCTCTTCAAGGACGGGAAGCTCTCCCGTGACGGCTGTATCGAGTTCGACGGCGGACACGACCTCCCGCATGAACGTTGAAACCACCACGTCCACGGGCGCCCCGCCGGTCAGGTCATGGATAAAGATCCGGAAGCGCCGGTCCCCGACGGAGCCCGCGACAGCGGCAGCATCGGCGTCGGCAGTCCCGACGGCGACCGTCACCCGGGCGGGATCCAGCAGGCCCAGGTAGGCGATGCGCTTCTCCGGGCCCAGGTGGCCGGCGGAGCGCAGGATGGCTTGGACCTCTGTGATCTCGCCAGCTGATGCCAGGCGGTACGGGGAAGCTTTGTCAGCTGTTGCAAGCGTCATGAATGACCTTTGTCCGGGACCGTGGCGGTCGTGGTTTTTATTTTCTATACTTGTAGAGAATAAGCATCCGTAAGATGGCTCACAAGAGTCTGAGCGAAAATATTTCCCCCGGGAGTGGACGCGGTGCCGAAAATAGTTGACCATGACGAGCGCAGGCTGGAACTGGTGGATGCCACATGGCGGATCATTGCGCGGCTCGGCATTGAAGGCGCCACCATGCGGGAGATTGCCTTGGAGGCAGGCTTCGCCAACGGGGCGCTCAAACCATATTTCCCCACGAAGGACACCCTTCTGGAGTTTGCATTCGGGCACGTCTTCAACAGGACCAACCAGCGCATCGCCGCAGTGACGGAAGGTAAAACCGGACTGTCGGCACTGCGGGCCTTCTGCCTGGAGGTGCTCCCGCTGGACGAGGAACGGGTCAACGAAGCGCGGATAGTGATCCCGTTCTGGCAGAAGGCGATCAACGATCCCCAGAAGGCGGAGATCCACCAGAAGTCCATGGAGGAATGGCTTGCTGCCATCCGGCAATATCTCGCGGAGGCGCGGGAGGCTGGGGACGTCAGTGCCGCCGTCGACGACGACACGGTGGCGAGCCAGCTCCTGAACATGCTGCTGGGTGCACAGATCGGGGCAGCACTGGGCGCCGGTTCCAGCGCCGGCCCCCGACTTCCAGACCAGCTCGAGGGATTTCTGGCCCTGGTGGCCAACTGAGCCCACCCCTACCCGGAGGCCCCCCGCACGCTTCAATTGGCACTCCAGTAAAAGATTCTTTTTTCGACAACTGTTGAAAAAAGACCTGTTCCGGCGTTAACCTGAGTGGACTGTGTCCCAGGACACATCCATGGGGGAACCCACGCTATGCGGCCATCCGTCGTCAGGAACATCCATGCCAGTTGCAGTCCAGCCCGCCAGCCAGAACGTCAGGTCCAGCGTCGCGCTGACGTTCGACCACTGGAAACACCTCGTAGCGGAGTCCTTTGTGCCGCTCAGCGCCAGGACAGAAGACATTGACGGGTTCCGCGGCCAGATGCGCTTGCGCGTGCTGGACCGGATGTCCGTCGTCGAAGTCACCGCAACCTCCCACGAGGTCCACCGCACCCCCGCCCTGATCGCCCGGGCCACTGAACGCTACTTCAAGCTCAACCTCCAGCTGGAGGGCACGGGACTGCTGATCCAGGACAACCGCGAGGCCCTGCTCCAGCCCGGCGACCTCGCCATCTATGACACCAACCGTCCCTATACCCTCGCCTTCGAGGAAGAGGCGCGGATGATGGTGGTGATGTTCCCCTGCGATGCCCTCTCGCTGCCCACGGACTACGTGGGCCAGCTCGCCGCAGTCCGAATGGCCGGAAGCACCGGCCTCAGCGGGATTGTGGGGCAGTTCATTCGGCAGCTGTCCGAGAACCTTGACGTCCTGAGCGGTCCCAGCGGTTCCCGGCTGGCCACAAACGCCCTGGACCTTGTATCCACCATGCTGCACGCCGAAATGGACATCGCCCCGGACCAAATGAAGCCGCAGGCTCTCCTTGCCGTGTCGGTGCGGGAATACATCGAGGCCAACCTGTCCGATCCACTGCTGTCACCGGCGAGCATTGCGGCCGCACATTTCATTTCCACGCGGCACCTGCACAACGTCTTCCATGAATCAGGGACCACCGTGGCCAGCTGGATCAGAAGCCAGCGACTGGACGGCGCTCGCCGCGAACTGCGGGATCCGCTGCATGCCGGGCGGTCAGTAGGCGCTGTCGCTGCCCGTTGGGGTTTCCTCGACGCAGCGCATTTCAGCCGCATCTTCCGCGACGCCTTCGGCGTTTCCCCTAGCGACTGGCGCCGCGCAGGCTGACCAGGCCGCCCGCCGCAACAACCGCCGCCGTCTGGCGGCAAGCAACCAGCCGCCGTCGTGCGTTGGGAAAATCACCGGCCGCAAGCAAATGACCCGGCCCGGAGTAATCCGAGCCGGGCCAATGCCGCAGTTGCCTACCTCGCTGCAGGCGCACCTAACTGACGGAGTCCCCCATGACTGCAGCCCCGCTGCGCCGCTCCACCCGGCCTTCCACCAGTACACCGGCCAGGAACACCACCGGGACCGCTGCTAACAGGGCATTTGCGGTCTCTGCGCTGCCGCCTATCAGCGACGTAAAGTTGCTGACCACCAGATACAGGACCCAGGCCAGCAACACGGACGCCAGCGCCGGCGCCAGTAGGGTCTGCCAAAGCTGACCCGTGGCCTTTTCCCTGCGAAAGAAGCCGACGACGGCGATGGAGCAGAGCATGTACAGCACCAGGAGTGCCGCAACAGCCAGCCCGCTGAACCACGAGAAAAGAGTCAGGACCGGGTCCAATGCCAGCAGCGCGAAGGGCGCCACCAGTACGACGGCGGAAGCGGTCTGGATCCAGGCAGCCGTGGCGGGTGCACAGTGCCGGTTGGTCCGGGCAACGATTGCGGGCAGGGAACCGCGGAGTGCCAAGGAATGGAGGTAGCGGTTGATGCCGTTATGGAAGGCAATGATCCCCGCCAGCAGGGAGGTGACCAGCAGGATGCCCGTGGTGACTCCCGCCCAAGGCCCGAAAAGTTCCACCATCGGCGTCAGGACAAAGGCGGTTGAATCGCCGGACTCCAGTGCCGCGCCTGCGGCATCGATCACCTGGGACGGGCCGTAGTAGCTCACCAGCATCCACGAGATGAACGAGAAGAAAACAGCAATAACGCTGACGGACAAATAGGTTGCCCGCGCCACCGTGCGGTGCGCATCCTTGGCTTCTGCAGAATAGATAGCCGTGGACTCAAAGCCGAACATGGAGGCCACAGCGAACATGATGGCCACCCCCGGGGCGCCGGAGGCAATAGCTTCCGGCGAGAAGGACGCGGCCAAGCTGAGGCCTTCGGGACCGCCACCGCGGAACAGGACGGTCAAGCCAAACATCAGCAGGACGGCCACTTCCAACCCCACCAGGAGGGCCAGCACTCGGGCGCCAAGTTCGATGTTGAGGGAACCCAGCACCTGTACGCCGGCCATGGTGACCAAAGCCAGCAGCCACCAGGGGATGTCCAGTCCGGTTGAGGCTAGCAGGCCGGAGAACGCGGCACCATAGAGCCCGTACATCGCTGCCTGGACTGTACTGTAGGCCAGCAGGGCCAGCCAGGCCGTGCCGGCGCCGATCTTCCGCCCGAAGGCGGCGGTCACATAGGCGTAGAAGGCGCCGTTCGCCTGGATTCTGCGGCTCATCGCGACGAAGCCGACTGCGAAGATCACGATTACGATGCCGACAATCAGATAGGCACCGGGGGCACCGGCGCCATTGCCGAGTGCAACCGCGAGCGGCGAAGCCCCGACGATCCCAGTGAGGGGCGCCTGGGCGGACAGGACAAAGAACAGGATGCCCATGACGCCGATACTGCCGGCGCGAAGGGCGGTTGAATGCTCGGTGCGGGGAGAGGCTTCAGTGGTCCGGGACTCGGAATTCGAAATACTCATTGGATCCTTCTTAACGGTCATGAGTGTTGGGGAAAGGGTGCCACCCTAGGGGGCAGGTACCGTGAAATCCAGCATCGCAGCGGGCAGGTGGTTCGCCTTGTCGTGCAGCGATCAGTTGTTGTTCCTAAGCGCAGCAGCAGTTGCGAGGGCGGCTTCCATGCCGCTCTCGATTGCGCCATCGATGAAACCACCCCAGCCGTTGGCGATGTCCGAGCCTGCAAACCGGACGTGGCCATGGGCCGACTGCAGGACTGCGAGGTGGGTCGACAGGAATCCGGTGGCGTGCATGGGCCACGTTTCACCGGACAGCGGATCCTCCACCCAGTTGTGGCTGGCCACTCCCGCGACTTCAGCGTCCGGGACAAGGCGCACCAGCTGCTCCTGGACCGCGGCCGCGTCCTCCACGTCGATTTTTGCGGCGTCCGGTCCGAATCCCACCACAATGGTGCCGCCATCGATGCCGTATTCCGTCTGGAAGAAGTTCAGGGGCCAGTCGGCGCCGCCGAGGGCCACGAAGGGTGTGTGGTCTCCCTTCAACCTGATCCAGACCTTCGTTCCTTTGGACACCTGGCCGAGGCGGATTCCTTCGGTCTTGGCGGCCGACAGTGGCGGCTCGAAGTTCACCGCCTGCATCGCATGCAGAGGAATGGTGATAATCGCGGCCAGCCCGCGAACGGTCCGCCCATCGGTGCTGCGGATGCGCACCGACGTGCCCGCGTCGTGCACGCGGTCCACCGTGAAACCGTGTTCGACGCCGACCCCGGAGTCAGCGAGGATCGCGTCGGCGAGGGCAGCTGTGCCGCCGACTATCTTATAGGTGGCGCAGGCCTCGAAGCTGACCGCCCAGTCTCCGTTGGTCAGGGCGACCCAGCGAAGGGCCTGTGTCAGGGCCGCATTCTCCAGCGGACCGTTGAAGTTCAATGCCCAAAAGGACTCCAGGATGTCGCGCTGGGCGCCGGCAGGGAACTGCTGGCGGATCCGGTCCTGGACGGACACATGGTCGATTGCCTTGAAATTGTTGCGGGACAGGGGCCTGAACGGCTCCGGAAAGTACTCGCGGGAGTACTTCACGAATTCGCCATTCATCCCGCCGATGAGCCGGAGCAATTCGTCCGGCCCGCCCTCATGGCGGCGCCCGTCCGCCCACCAGAAGGCCCGTTCCGGTTCAGGGCTGGGCGTGGTGTCCAGGCCGTAGCGCTTCAGCTCAGCCCAGACATAGGGCTGGGTCCAGTGCACCCAGGTGCCACCGATTTCCAGGTCGCGCCCCAGCCGCCGGTCCAGCCAGGTACGTCCGCCGATCCGCTCGCGGGCCTCCACGATACGGACGGACAGTCCCTGCCTGCTGAGCTCGCGGGCGGCCGTGAGCCCCGCGAAGCCGGCCCCAACCACCACAACGTCGTACAGTTCGTGGTCCACGGCCACCACCTAGGAATACACAAAGAATTCGACGGTGGGCGCCAGCACTTCCCACCTGGTGCGGGCGCCTTTGTTGAAGGACGCTGCGGATCCGGCGGTGAGGTCATAGGAGTCCCGGCCCTCCACCTCGATGCGGAGGTGTCCTTCAACAAGGGAAATCGTCTCGTCGGCATGAATCACCAGGTCGAAGGGGTCGGGCGCCTCCGCCGGAGTGACATGCCAGTATCCGCAGGCGAGGTCCGTGCGGCCGCCCTCTCCAAAGCGGCGGACCCATTGGACCTGGCCGAGTTCGAAGGGTTCATTCTTGTTCGGGTCGAGGGCGGACGAAGTGGTGAAAGCAGGGGTTTCCGGCACGTTGGGCTCCAGTGGTTTGCCTTACCGGCGGTTGAACCGGGGCGGTAAGGGAATTTCAGGTGAGGCAGCAACGCAGAATCGCCAATCAGTGATCCACATCACCACTGAGATGAATCTAAGCACTTGCTTAGTTTAAGTCAAGAGGGGTTGCAGGGAAGCCGGAAGCAATGGCTAGACTCGGCATATGAAAAGCTCCGCCGCTCCTGCCGCTCCGTCCAAATACGGAACGGGCAAGGAAGCCCTGCTGCGCGCCGCCGTCGGCGTGGTGGCGGCCAAAGGCCTGCGTGGGCTCACATATCGTTCGGTGGCGGAAGCCGCCGGTGTGAACAACACACTGGTGGCCCACCACTTCGGAACCCGCGATGCGTTGATCGCCGCGGCCCTGGACTGGGCGGCCGACCAGTCCATCAACGCGTCCCAGCTGCGGGAAGCGGCAGCCGTGGGCCATTCCTTCGCAGAGTCACTCCTGGAGCTATTGCTGGCCGAACCGGAACTGCAGGTCTTCCAATACGAGATGATCCTCGAGGCCCGGCGGCGGCCCGAACTGGCGGACGCGGTTACCGCCCTCTATGAGAACTATGTCAACACCCTGGCTGATGGCCTCACCGCGTCCGGGGTCACCACCAACGTGCAGATCGTGGCACGGACGCTGTTCGCGGCACTGGACGGCCTGGTGCTCCAGTACCTCGCGGGTGTGGACCGCGCACTCATTGCGGCGTCCCTTGAGGAAGTTCACGAAGTGCTGCTCCTCCGGACTGGCCCACAACGCTAAGCTAACGCTCGTTTGGCCCGCTGCGTCGATCCAGCCACGACGTTTGCTGCTCACTTAGTTCGATGCCCAGACCCGTCATCGTGCCGCGATACTCTGCGATTGACCGTGGCCCAACCAATGCAAAGGTTGGGAATTGCTGGGCCAGCACGTAGGGCAACGCCACGGCCGTAGCCGGCACTCCGAATTCATTTGCCAACTGTTCAGCCCGGCGCTTCCGTTCAAAGTTCGCATCGCCGTAAAAACAACGTACGAGATCGGGGTCACTGAGGTTGTCAGGGTTCGCGCGGGCGAAAAACCCGCGGGCCTGGGAAGATCAGGGCAGGAGCGCAACGTCACGTTTGTGAGCCAACGCTTGGACTCCGGGTCGGTAGCAGTGCGGCATCCGGCCCACGGGACATCGTAGGCCTCCGCCAAGCCGAAGTAATTGCTCACAACTGTGAGGGGCCGCCTGCCATTCGCGGCCGCCCAGGCATTGGCTTCATCAAACCTCTCCAACGTCCAGTTCGAACCGCCAAAAGCCGAAATACGCCCAGCGCCGGCATGCTCATAACGCCCTCGGCGCTGATGCAAACTGCACTCACGACAGCCCGCTCTGCACCACCAACCCGGTCACACCCCCGCGCTCCCGGAGACACCGGCTGCCAGTCCCCTGGCCAACACGGGATCTCCCGCCATGAACGCACTCCTGCTCCTCGCAGGCCTACAGTTGGCAGCAGGCGGGAGCCTGAGGCTCATGCGCCGCCGCAAAGCCAGCCAGGAAGAGGAAGGGGCACTCCCAACCTAAATCTTCGGTCACCGCTGCTTCCCCCTGGTGTGGCGGTGACCGGAAGCGGCACTGATGAAAACCAGCCGCAAAAAAACAGATGCATGCCCCCATGAGACCGGAGGCCTGTATCTGTTCCATGCCATGGCGGCCCGATCGACGAACAGCACCGCTCTCCTGGTCGTTGGCGTCCCCTCCGGTGGGAGCGACCCGCGAACCAGCACAGACCAAGATCAACACGGGAAGAAAGAAGCCCTACCCATGGGGGCAATGGCTATGTCGAAACCGTGGAGACGCTTTTTGCTTGCTGCCGTCTTATCCATCATGTGCTACGGCTTCGTCGGTCTCCTCGACAAAGGGCTGATGGTTCATCAGTTGCCCAGCATCACCTTCCCTTGTCTCAATGGGTATTTGCCATCAGGGACCATTCAAAATCCTGAAGGCCAACCTGTGCAGCCAGGGGCTGATTACGTCTTCGTGCCTTTGGGGCTGCAATGCACATACACGATGACTGACGGGTCCATCACGCAGTCCTTCCACCTTCGGTACGTCCAGACGGTTATCGCGGGTCTGCCCCTCGTCCTCACTCTGGCCCTGGTGGCAAGGTCTCTCAGAACATCTTCAAAACAACGGGGAAAAATGAATAGAGCAACATTCCGGGTCTGTGTGGCTCTTATAACAGCGCTTATTTCAGCGTCATTGGCAGCCATGCCGGGCACGGCATCCCCGGATATCCCCTTCGAGATGACAAGAGCCGCCGGTTATCGACGCCAATAGAGCACAGGCTTCAACATTCCATTTCACTCCAGGACGCTGCTTCCGAAGCTCCCGGTTTCCCCAGACGGGGGGGTGGGGCTGTTCTGTTTTCTGCTCCAAGAGTCTTCCGGACCGGGCTTGCCGCCAATCGGCCCTCCGCGATGGCTGGATGCTGAAAAACTGCTTCGCGACGAACGCGCTCTGCTCTCCTAGCCGTCCATCGATTCTCACCGGGACCTACAGCCACATCAACGGGGTGACCACCCTCGAGACCCAGATCGACGCTGGAGCATCTCGACCGCACTGGTCCTGCTCAGCGCACTGGCGCTGCACCGGCGCGACGTCGGCGCATAGTGGGCGGAAGTGGCCCACTCAGGCAGCTCCATAGTTCCGCTGCCCCTGGTTCTCGGCGCGCCCAGCTCGGCTGACGCCCAACAAGAGGGGCGCCCTGGGCAAATCCGGCCGAGATCCGCTCCCATCAGCGGGCGGCCAAGGTGTCTATTTTGTCCCGCTTCCGTCGTCGTCGGCCGCTTCGGCACCTTCTTCCGCTTCGACCATGGCCGCCTCGCTGAAGGGGACGGCTGCCTGCAGCCCCGTCGTTCCCCGAACCGGGCCGAGCCGGCGCTGGCGCAGCGGGTCGCGGCGCAGGTCAGCGTACAGTGCGACACAGAGCCCGATGATAATCAGCACAAACGGGCTGGCGGCCAGGATGGTGAAAGTCTGCAGGGCGGCGAGCCCGCCGACGGCCAGCAGGACCGCGGCCACCGCGCCGGTGAGGAGGGCCCAGAAGATCACCAGCGGCTTCCAGGGATGCTTGCTGCCGCGTGTGGACAAGGTCCCCAGAACCAGGGCGCCGGCGTCGGCACCGCTGATGAAGAAAACGGCGGTCAGAACCATAACGACCAGCGCCGCCCCGATGAAGAAAGGGTAGTTCTGCAGGGCTGCGAAGAACCCTGCCGCCTCGCTGCCGGTGCCGGCGATGTCCACGCCGTTCAGCTGCTGGTTCATGCCGGCTCCGCCGAAGATGACAAACCACACAATGCTGACGGCGGTGGGCACCAGCAGCACGCCCAGGACGAATTCCCGGATAGTGCGCCCGCGGGAAATCCTGGCGATGAAAGTGCCGACAAACGGGGTCCAGGAGATCCACCAGGCCCAGTAGAAGATGGTCCAACTGGCCAGCCAGTCACTGCCTCCGAAAACAGCCGAATGGAAACTCATCGGGACCAACTCGGTCAAGTAGGCACCGATGGCAGAGGGCAGCAGATCCAGGATGAAGAGCGTGGGGCCGGCCACAAAGACGAACAGCAGCAGGACCCCGGCCAGGACCATGTTGGTGTTGCTCAGCCATTTAATGCCCCTGGAGATACCGCTGGCGGCGGAGAGCACCACGCCGACGGTCAGCACACAGATCACGATGATCGGCACCGCGGCCGTGGGGTCTTCCTCGAATTTGCCGGTGCGCAGCAGCGCTAGGCCCGCAGCGATCTGCAGCGCCCCGAGACCGAGCGAGGTGGCGGTACCGAATTTGGTGCAGATGATGGCCAAGACGTCGATGGGCTTGCCCCAGCCCCTCTTTTCGATGCGTTCCCGGCCAAACAGGGACTGGAACGGGGCGCTCATCAGGTTGCCTCGGCCCATCCGGTAGGTGGAATAGGCCAGCGCCAGCCCGACGACGGAATAAATCGCCCAGGGATGCAGACCCCAGTGGAACATCGTGTAGGCCATGGCGGTCCTGGCGGCCTCCGGGCTGCCAGGCGCGACGTCGACAAAGGGCGGCGGGGAAGCCAGATGGGTGACGGGTTCGTACACACCGTAGAACATCAGTCCGATCCCCATGCCGGCGCTGAACATCATGGCGACCCAAGAGAGGGTGCTGAATTCTGTCGCTTCGCCTTCATAGGAGAGCGGGATCCGTCCGTAGCGGCCGAAGGCCAGGACCAGGGAAAATACGACGAATCCGGAGGCGCCCAGGATGAACAGCCAGCCGAAGGTGCTGGTGATCCAGGACAGGGCCGCCGCGGCGCCGTCCCCCACGGCGTCCGTGAAGAATACGCCGAGGAGGATGAGCACCAGAATGATCCCGGCCGAGACGCCGAAGACCGTCTTGTCAACGCTCGCCCAGCCCTGGGCCGGCGGCAATGATGCGGGTTCCCCCAGCCGCTCCTCCAGGTCCTGGTCGTCGCTTGAATGATGGTTCATCGGACTCCTCACAAAATCGTGGGCTATGCCGGTCCTTGTGCAGTCCACCGTCCGGGAGGATAGCTAGTTGTTCGCCGCGTGGCCTTCGTCAGTATAGTTGCCGCCATGACTCCCAGTGAAGAATCCCCAGCCCCGGAGCCCGCCGACTACACGCGGGACGGAGACGACGGACACACGGAATTCGGCGGCCACGGACGCGTGGCCAAGCGGGATGCACGGGTTGCCGCCTCTGCTGAGTGCGATGAAGCCAACGCGTCCATCAGCGTCGCCGTCGCTATCGGCGGTCTGCCAATCAACCTGACATCCATGCTGGCGAGCGTGCAGAACGACCTTTTCGATCTTACGGCGGACCTCTCCGTCCCGCTAAGCCGGCCGGAGACGGCGCGGGCAAGGATTGTCCAGGGGCATATCGACCGGCTGGAACGTGCCGCACAACATTTCGCCGCGGATTCCGAGGGCGTCAGCGGCACCGTGCTCCCCGGCGGCACTGCCGGGGCGGCGCTGCTGTATATGTCCCGGGCCGTGGTCCGGCGCGCCGAGCGGGCGGTCTGGATCGCCGTCGAGGAATATCCGGATACGGTCAATCCGGTGACCGCGCGCTATCTGAACCGCTTGTCGTCCCTGCTGTTCGTCCTGGCGCGCGGGGCCAATGCCGAGCACGGGGATATCGTGTGGATCCCGGAGGCATCGGTGCAGCCGGTTGGCACTGACACCGCCGCCGCCCAAAGCCCCGACGAGTAGGAACAGGCGGACCGGCGGCTCAGCCCTCGACGCCGGTGGGCTCGTTCGGCGTGTGGGCGGCAGTTCGGTGCTGAGCCGGATTTCGCCGGAGTCGACGTCCACGGCATGTAGCCCCTGGCAGGCGCGGGGCTGCTGCCATTCGTCCTGCTCGATCCACGCCTGCACCACCGGAATGCTCCGCGGTTCGCGCCCGAGTCCGGATCCGGGACGTGCGGTGCCCCATCCTTCCCGAGCACCACGGCCTCACGCTGCGGGCCGCGGCCCAGCCACTGGTAAGAGTAACTGGCGCCCAACTCCACGATTTTCAGCTCCGCTGTGGCGCTGTCGACGAGCGAGATTCGCTCGGGCCGTTCGAGTTCGGTGTCCGGATCCGTCTTATAGTCGCCCAGTACTACCGCGGATTTGTTCCGGTAGTTCCGGTAGGAGCAGGCCGAGCGCCGGCCCACTTCGTCGCAAGGTTCAGATGCGATGACCTCCACCGCCACCTTGGTCATGTTGCGACCTGAACGAGCAGCAGTGCATCGTGCTTGGAGCGCACATGGTTATATAGCGCGGAGGGCGAAATTTCCAGCCCCTGGGCAGCGCCGTGAAAGTCAGAGCTGACAACATCAATGATGCAAGATCAGTGAAGACCTCCAGCAGTACCTGCGTGATTTCGCCGACCACACCGCACAGATCAATGAAACGCATCGACGGCTTCCAGCTCATGCTCCGGGACATCCTCACTGTCAACGCCACCTTGGTCGCCCAACGCCAGAACGGGGAAATCAAGAGAACAGCTCGTCAAGGTTGCCGAGACTCTTCGCTGACTGAGTTTTGTGCAGCAGAAGCAGGTCGTTATCGCTGGCGATCCCCAGTAGACTCCGGAACTTGCGCGAGAAGGATGAATGCTGGTCAGTCACCGCGGCCGCCTGCGGCCAACTGGACTTGATCTTGGTCTCCAGTCCGTTGCGGGCGAACTCCTGGAAGTCTGTCAATAAGGCGTCTTCCTGCAAGGCCACGTGCAGTTCGCTGACCTCGGCCGGGGAGTTGCTGCCGCGCTTGAGATGGTAGAGCTTCGCCAAGACGACGGGCTCCGCGGCCAGTCCGTTCCGATACCGAAGCAGGATGCCGCTCCAAGTGGCACAAGGACCCAAGTGGTCGCTGGCTACCTCCCAACGTGACTTCATCCGCCTGGCGCCGCCGGGCACCTCGGATGCAGCTAACTATTGGCCGATCTTGCCCACGGCTCATGCTGCTCGCCGGGGAACTTGATGTCGGACTCATGTACTCCCTGCACATCAACACCGAGATGGAGCAGACCACCATTGCACCCGTACGGCTCCAGCTCCTGCTCAACCCCGACCACCCGCTGGCCGTTCAGAACGAAATAGCCCTGCGCGACCTGAGCGACTCCCCCGCCGCGCTCCTGGGCCTGCAGCCTGCACGCGACCTGGCCGAAACACAGCTGCCCAGCGCAGGATTCGAGCCGCATATCAAATGGGGCAGCACCAACGCCGAAACCACCCGTTCACTCGTTGCACGGGGTCTGGCATACTCCGTCCTCATGGGACGACCCCTCGGAGACCGCACCTACGAAGGACTGCCCCTGGCCTACCGGCGCATTAAGGACGAACTGCCGGACAATGCAGTCGTCGCAGCCCATCCCCGCGGCACTACCCCCTCCCAAAAGGTTCGCGCCCTCCTCAAATACTGCCAGGACGAATTCACCCTCGACCGGTCACCGGTGCAGTAACAACCCGACACGGATCAGGCGCGCCCGGCATACCCCCGCAACCCGTCGTCAACAGGACAAGCCGGACGCCGATAACGGCGCATATGTTCTGAACTGTCCCTTCCCTACGACGCCTCAATTGCGTTCTGCGATGCCTTTTCCTCGCGAGTCCGGATAGCTAGGACGGCGTGGCTGTCCCCATCGTCCATCGTCGCTGGTCAGATCATCCGTGCAACTAAGGCGCTACGAGCGCTGGCATCCGCAAAAAATTTCCCTTCGGCGCTCCTGCGTCGCTTACCTCCTCCTGAAATTTCTCGGGCTTTGCCCGGTTCCCCTAGTTGCGCTCCGGACGCTGACTCACCCGCTGGTCGGATATCAGATGGGCGCAGAAATAAAATCGCGGAGGACTTCCCCGGATAAACCCTGAGGTAAACCCATAACTGGCCCAGCGCCAGGAGTTGCCCGGCGCATTCAGTGGACAGAACGTCCGTTGTCGGCAGATAAAGCAAGGGGGTGGATGGAATCGTCCTAGTTTGCACCCGCAACCCGTAGGCAGGCTCCCGCCGTCAGGCAGTAGAAATACGGTTTGGTAGACGCCCCTCAGCCAGACCGGCTTCCGGCACCGTGGACTCTCTGACAATTAGCTGCGGCTCCAGGGTGCGTGAGCTGATTTCCTGACCGTTTATGCGGGCAAGAATCAATTCCAAAGCTTGCTTTCCCATTTCAGTCATTCTCGATCGAACTGTGGTCAAGGGTATGGGGAGGGCTCCAGCTATGGAAACGTCGTTGAACCCTACGATTCCGACGTCTTGGCCCGCTTGCAGCCCCTCTTCACGTAAGGCGCTGAACGCCCCTATTGCCGCAAAATCGTTGACGGCGAAGAGTGCTGTGGGGCGTGGTTGGAGCTGCAGTAACTTCGTGGCTGCCTGGTGGCCAGACTCTACATCGAAGCCTGAGATGAGTACACGGTCTTTATGGATGGGCAGACCGGCATCCGCGTACGTTTTAAGGAAGCCGGCCGTCCGATCAAGGCCTGTGCTTGCATAGGATGCACCGGCAACTACTGCCGGGCTCGTGTGACCCAGGGACAGTAGGTGCCGGGGATCGTCACCGCTGTTTGCGACAAAGACGTTGTAGCCGCGCTCCCGCGCCGCTTCCTCGATGCCCTGGTAGATCGTGGCCAGAACCAAGTCGGTGAGTCGAGGCACGAGGACGCCGATGAGGCTGCTGCGGCTGGTGCGCAGCCCCGTGGCATGCGGATTTGGAGCATAGCCAACTTCCCGGGCAACCTCTCTGATCCTTGACGAGGTCGCCTCAGATGCTGCCTGAAGACCGGGCGTCTTAGACGGCGAGAGAACCCGCGAAACATTCAACAGCATTGCAGGCTTCCGTTTTCTCCTCGGCGTCGGCATGGGCGCCGAGTTCCCGGTCGCGGCAGCATTGATTGCTGAATTCATGCCCGCCAGCAAACGCGGCCGGTACGCCGCACTGCTCGAAGGAGCCTGGCCGGTAGGCTTCATCACCGCAGGCGCCATCGCCTACTTCATGGTGCCGAACTGGGGCTGGCGCGGTTTCTTTGCCCTCCAGGCCGCCCTGGCCCTGTGGGCCCTTGTCATCAGGCGCAGCGTTCCCGAATCACCGCGCTGGCTTGCTTCCCGCGGCCTCACACTCGAAGCGGACCGCATGATGACCGGAATTGAAAATGCCGTTTCCAAAGCCACCGGCGCTTCCCTCCCGGCCTACACGGTCGATGCCTCCACGCATGCCAGAGCAGACAGCCAAGGCGGAATCCGCTCACTGTTCGTTCCTGAATACCGCCGACGGACCCTCATGCTCTGGCTCGTCTGGTTCTGCATCCTTTTCGGCTACTACGGCCTCACCACATGGATCGGCAAACTGCTCACCGACAGCGGATTCGATGTCACCAAGAGCATCGGCTTCATTCTCCTCATGGCCCTCTGGGGCATCCCAGGGTTCCTGTCCGCAGCTTTCCTCATCGAAGTCATCGGCCGGAAATACTGCCTCGCCCTCTACACAGTTCTTTCCGCCATCGCCGCATTCTTCTACGGCCAAGCCGCCGGCGAAACAGAACTGATGATTTATGGCTCGCTCCTGCAGTTCTTCTTCGGCATGTGGTCCTCCATCTACGCATTCACGCCCGAGCTCTTCCCCACACGGGCCCGCGGTATCGGCGTCGGAACCGCCACCGCCGCAGGACGCCTCGGCGCGCTCCTAGGCCCCATCGTCGTCCCCCTTCTGCTCGCCGCGGGAGGAACCAGCCTCGTATTCACCGCAAGCGCCGCACTATTCGTACTAGCCGCCGCCATCGTTCTGATCACTCTCCCCGAAACAAAACGCGCCGTTCTTGAAGACATTTCCCACTAAACCCTCCATCGGGCCAACCCAAAGCAACCGTTGACTATCAAGCAGGACAAGGAAAAACAATGAGCGTGCTAATCCAACCCTCGGGCACCGTCCGAAGAATCACAACTGACACTGCCCCTGCGGGCCCCTACTCCCAAGCAGCCGCCCACAGCAACGTCCTTTACCTGAGCGGCCAGCTCCCGATAAGTCCCCACACCCAAAGAATCGAAAGCCCAGACGACGCTATCGCTCAAACCCACCAAGTGCTCGAGAACATCACCAAAATCCTCAACCACGCGGGCAGCAGCCTCGAACACGTACTCAAAGCAACCATCTTCATAACCCGCACCGAGGACTTCCCCGACGTCAGCAGCACCTACAGCACATACTTCGAAGGCAAATACACTGCACGGTCATGCATCGTCGTCTCGGCCCTCCCCCACCCTGACGCCGTCGTCGAAATCGAACTCATGGCAGTAATCACTGGCGGGAATTCCTCCCCAGTGGAAAGAGCCTTCTGAAAGTCACCACTCACCACCCGGGGGTCAGCGGTCACCAGCCGTTGACCCCCGGACACGGGAACCCGAAAGGAACGTGCGTGGACACAGCTTTCATCCGATTCGATGATTGGTGCACGCTCGAAGGAGTGGAAGTGCAAGTATGGCAATATGGAAAGCTAGTTCGAACCGGCACTATTGACACCGCAACCTCCGACTCGGAAATCGTCTGGACGGCGAGCAATGTCAACGTCATCGACAAGGCCAGCGGCTATGAACTTCGAATAAGCCTCGAACAGATGATCCTGAGGCGCCAACGTTAGGCGTGTCTCTGGCCCACTTCCCAGGTTCCCATCCTGGTTACCCGCCGGAAAGACGACAGCTCTCGATAACTGGACCTGTAAGACGTTGCGTGCCGTTACGCCTGGTCGATGTCAGGAGGTCTCACGACGGGCCGCAAACCAGAAGGCAGCACCGTGAGGACCCTGACTCCAAAAAAGTTCACGGTTCCGGGCATGGCCGGCTACATTGCCAGACTGAACGAAGAATAGCTTGCCACTCCCCTCGGCGGTAGGCGACGCTTTCCCTTGGTGGCGATGAAAACTGCTCGTGCTGCCCGGATGCGGCACCTCCGCGATCGGAATCGGCAGCGCAGGGTTTGCCCAAGATTGTCCAAGCTTCGTCAGGACGTGCACAGGGTTTACCAAGGATTCCTTCCGGTTCCGGATCATGGCCTCTACGGTTTGCGAACATGGTCTGGGGCTCCTTTTCCAACCCGCTGAGCATGGGACTTGGAAGGGGAATGGGGGCGGCCTCGGCGGCCAGGTTGAGCGCGAGTCACCGCGCCTCCCCGTCTAGGGCCACCGAGGCCGGAACTCTTTGCCCCATTACTGGGGCTTCATTTTTCATCGATGCTGGGGAGTGTTTGTGCGTAAGAATCGATTAGTTCGGCTCGTGGTGGCTGGCTTGGTCCTGCCATTGGTTGTTTTGTTGGGCATCGCCGTGCCATCGCAGGCTGCAGGACGGGCAGAGATCACCCTGAGTTCCTTAGCCGGTCCGGCGGGAGCGTCCGTCACCGTGACCGGCGCCGGCTTTGCCCGGCAGTCTTCCGGAACTGTGACGGCTGGCTCATCGAGCGTCCCATTCACTACAGGAGCCAACGGTTCCTTCACAGCGGACGTGATCATCCCGACGACAACCAACGCAACCGTTGTACTGACAGCCACGGCAAGAAAGGCATCGGCGGCCGCGGCGTATACCGTCACGTACAGCCCGGCCTCCCTCAATGCCGGACGTGACAGCGTGGCGGCCGGTTCTGAACCAATGACGATGGCCGCCCGGACGAAGACGTCCACAACAACGTCCACCCCGCCGATCAGTTCCGATCCGCTCAGGTTCGGCGTGTCGACCCCTGGCGGTCCGCTGGCAACCAGCGAGCTCGACGCCGTCGCCACCTTGGTCAATGAAAGCCCCTCCATCGTCATGTCCTACAAGGACTTCAGCCAGGCCGCCCCAATCACGGACCTGAACGCCGTCGATGCCCGCGGCGCCACCAGCCTGATCACCTGGGAGCCCTGGCTGTGGAGCGGAAACGGCGCCAACCAGCCGGCGTACGCCCTGGACCGCATCACTGCCGGAGACTTCGACACCTACATCGCCCAGTGGGGCAATGCCCTGAAGACCTGGGGCAAGCCCGTCATGCTGCGGTTCGCCCACGAAATGAACGGCAACTGGTACCCCTGGGCCGAAGCCGCCAACGGCAATGGCCCCGGAGACTACGTAGCCGCGTGGCGCCACGTCCACGATGTCGTCGCCGCCACCGGTGCCACCAATGTGCAGTGGGTCTGGGCTCCGAACGTTCCGTACTGGGGATCCACACCGCTCACCGGGCTCTACCCCGGCGCCGCCTACGTCGACATCGTGGCCCTGGACGGCTACAACTGGGGCACGTCCCAATCATGGAGCTCCTGGACGTCGCCGTCCGCCCTGTTCGGCGAGGGCCTGACCGCGCTTCGGAGCCTGGCCCCGGGCAAGCCGATCATCATCTCCGAGACCGCGTCGGCCGAGGCCGGAGGGTCCAAGGCAGACTGGAACACCGCCCTGGTCTCCTACCTTGCGGCCCAGCCCGACATCACCGGTTTCGTGTGGTTCCACCACAACAAGGAAGTCGACTGGCGGATCAACAGCTCCACCGCTTCGGCGAATGCCCTCGCCACGGCCCTGGCGGCCCGCTGACCCGCCGGCTCCGCACAGCCGACGTCGCCCCGCACCTGCTGGTAACACTGCAGCGGGTGCGGGGTGACGAACCGGAACCAAAGCTTGAAAGGCCGCTCCTTGAACCACCAACTCATTGTCCGGCTCCTCACCGCACTGACCCTGATTCTGGGCGTGAACTACATGGTGTGGCGTTGGTTGTTCTCGGTGAACTGGTCCGCAGCGTGGATCAGCGTGCCGCTGGTCATGGTCGAAACCTACAGCCTCATCGATGCCTTCCTCTTCGGGCTCACCATGTGGAAGCTCCGCGTCCGCGACACCCCGCCTGCCCCGCCCGAGGGCCTCACGGTGGACGTCTTCATCACCACCTACAACGAGCCCATCGACCTGGTCATGACCACGGCCCTTGCCGCCCGGCGCATCAGTTACCCGCACCAGACCTGGATTCTGGATGACGGGGCCCGTCCGGCAATGAAGCAGGCTGCTGAAGACGCCGGCATTGGCTACATCACCCGCTCCCCGGATTGGGAGAACCTTCCCAGGCATGCCAAGGCCGGCAACCTCAACAATGCCCTGACCGCCACAGAGGGCGAGTTCCTGCTCGTCCTGGATGCTGACCAGGTCCCGGAACTCGGCATCGTGCACAGCATGCTGGGCCACTTCACCAATGAAAAAGTCGCCCTGGTCCAGACCCCGCAGTGGTTCCACAACGTCACCGACGACGACATCCTGGGAAGCCAGGCACCACTGTTCTATGGCCCCATCCAGCAAGGCAAGGACGGCTGGAACGCCGCCTTCTTCTGCGGCTCCAACGCCATGATCCGGCGCGAAGCCCTTATGCAGATCGGAATCACCGGCTACGTCCAAGGCGTCCGGACCACCGTCCAGCAGACCCTGAAAGCCGCGGACAGGGTCATCACCAAGGCACGCAGCGAACATGCCCCCACCGGACCGCACGTAACCCGGGCACTTAACGAGGTTGGGCTTGCCGTCCGCGTCGCCCGGAAGGAACTGCATGAAAACAAGCCGGTCGCGAATATCACCTATGACTTCCAGCGAAAGGTCGACGCCGCGGCCCGGAGCATCGTCGCGGTCGACGTCGCCTCCCTGCAGGAAGACCTGGACGAGATCGCCCGCCTCTCCGGAGACGGCAGGACCCGTGGTTTCATTGACGATGCCGCCATCGACCGGCTCGCACAACGGGACTGGTCACCCATCGGCGCCATAAAATCGGTGCGCAAAATGGTCCAGGCACTGGACGTGGACCGCTCCGAGGAGGCCCTACCCGTCATGCCGATGGCCACCAACTCCGTCACCGAGGACATGGCCACCTGCATGCGGCTCCACAGCCAAGGCTGGGAGAGCGTCTACCACCACGAGATCATGGCCAAAGGCCTCGCCCCCGAGGACCTCGGCACCATGCTGACCCAGCGGCTGCGCTGGGCCCAAGGCACCATGCAGGTCTTCCTCCGCGAAAACCCCCTGCTCCAGAAGGGACTCAGCGCCGGGCAGCGGCTGATGTACTTCTCTACCATGTGGAGCTACCTCTCCGGCTTTGCCGCTGTCGTCTACATCGCTGCCCCCATCATCTTCCTGTGCTTCGGGGTACTGCCGGTGGATGCGTTCAGCGTCGACTTCTTCGCCAGGCTCATCCCCTTCCTGGTAGTGAACCAGATCCTGTTCTTCGTTGCCGCCCGTGGCCGGAAAACCTGGCGCGGGCAACAATACAGCATTGCCCTTTTCCCGATCTGGATCAAAGCCTGCACGACGGCGGCCGCCAACGTCCTGTTCGGCCGTGACCTCGGATTCGCCGTCACCTCCAAAACCCGCCAGGACAACGGTCCGCCCTGGTCCCTCATCCGACCCCAGCTCGTAGCCATCACAGCCCTGGTCGTTGCCGCCATCATCGGGCTCGTTCGGATGTTCACCGGACTCGGTGCACCCGCCGGTACCCTCGTAAACATCGCCTGGGTCATCTTCGACCTGGTGCTCCTCAGCGTGATCATCCGCGCCGCCCTGTACCAAGGATTCACCGGAACGAAAGAGGTAAATGATGGACTTTGACGTCGAACTGTCCGACGGCGACGGGGCCGTGATCCGCACCAGCGGCCGCCTGAACATGGTCGCCGCCCCCAAGCTGCGGGATCTGGTGGCCCACCTTGTCCGTCAGGACGGCCGCTCCCACGTGGTGGTGGACCTCGCGGACACAGACTTCATGGACTCCTCGGGACTGGGAGCCCTGATCGCGGGACTGAAGACCGCACGCGCCGCCGGCGGGGACCTGCGCATCGCCCGCGCCCAGGCCCAGGTCCTGACCGTGCTGCAACTGACGAACCTGGACCAGATCCTCCACCCTCACGAGACCGTGGAAGAGTGCTTCCGGTGAGCGCGGACGGACGCCTGCAGGTCCACGAACTCCACGCCTGCACCGACCCGGAATGCCTGGGCAAGGTCCATAACCTGCTGGCGGACATGTGGGCCACCTCAACGGACGTATCCGAAGTGGACCGAATGATGTTCGAGACCGCCGTCATCGAAATCGCGGCCAACATCGTCCAGCACAGCACGGAGGAGGGACTCGTCAACTGCAACCTCATCCTCGAGGTCTACCCGGACCGTCTGGACGCACACTTCAAGGACGACGGAGTCAGCGCCAACGTCGACATCGGCGCCGTCTGCATGCCGGACGCGTTCGCCGAAACCGGTCGCGGCCTGGCCATGGCCAAAGCCGCGGTAGACATCCTCACCTACGAACGGCGCAACGGAGACAACTTCTGGAAACTCAGCCGAACCCGTACCCCGACTGACAAACCGGAGGACCAATACCCTCACTGACGGGTTCGAGGGCTCCCCGCCCTCTGCAGATGATGATGGCGCACAGCCTCCACGTGATAGACGGACAATCCATCCAATCCAGATCAGCAGTCCGAGCGCGGATTCCTTCGGGATATGACATATTTGTCAATACACTTTAACGGGAGAAGAGGCCATCCATGTCTGAACTGAGACGGGCCGTCGTGATCGAGGACGATGCGGACATCCGCGGCCTGCTGGTCAGCGTCCTTGCCAAGCAGGGCTTCCACGTCACCGCAGCGGCCTCCGGGCTGCCGGGAATCGAGGCAGTCCGGACGGGAAAACCCGAACTGGTCACGCTGGACCTGGGTCTTCCCGACATGGACGGCATGGAAGTCTGCAGGCGGCTGCGCGAGTTCTCGGACGCGTTCATCATCATGCTCACCGCGAGGAATGACGAACTGGACAAGCTCCGGGGCCTGGACAATGGCGCCGATGAATACCTCAACAAACCCTTCAGTCCACGCGAACTCCAAGCACGGATCAGTGCCCTCTTCCGCCGGACACGCACTCCCGCAGCCGATCCTGCCGCCCAACAGGAACTTGACCGGGCGGCCCACGTCCAACAAAGCCTGCTGCCCCGGGTAGAAGTGCAGCTGACCGGCTACGAGATCTCCGGCGCCTTCCGCCCTTCCCGCAGCGTGGGCGGAGACTTCTACGACTGGTACGAGACCCCGGACGGGCTGCACCTGACATTCGCCGACGCCATGGGCAAAGGGATCGGCGCCGCGCTCATCGCCGCCACCGTCCGGGCCGTCATGCGCTCAGTCCAACATGAACCGGACCTGAGCAGCGCCTTCAAGGCTGCGAGCCGGTCCATCACCTCAGACCTTGCCCACTCCGGATCCTTCACCACCCTGTTCCACGCCCGACTGGATGCCCGTACGGGCACTGTCAGCTATGTCGATGCCGGCCATGGCCTGGCCCTCCACATCACGGCAAACGGGACCGCGCAAAGGCTACCGGCCTCCGGCCCCCCGGTAGGTGCCTGGGCAGACGCAGAATGGCCAGTAGCGCACCTGACACTGGCGCCCGGCGATTCGCTCATAGTCGTCAGCGACGGCGTGCTCGACGCGTTTTCCACAGTGGAGGACTTCACCGAGGCCGTGCGGCACGCCGCCTCCCAGCATTCCGACGCCGACGAAGCATGCGCCGCCCTGATGCGCCTGGCCCCCGCCGAATCCGCACAGGACGACGTCACCTCCGTCGTCATCCGACGGAACGCGGCCAGTCACACCGTCCGAGCCACGGCCAGCCCGGCAGACATCGCAGCAAGCCCCATGGCACTACCGCCGAGCCTCCCGTCGCATCACGAGATGAATTCACGCGTTTGCCTGGTCATCGAAGACGACCAGGACATCCGGGACCTGCTCTCCACGATCCTCACCGGACTGGGCTTCACCGTGCACGCCGAAGCCACCGGCGACGCAGGGCTTCGGGCAGCGGAAACACTCGATCTCGACCTCATCACCCTGGACCTGGGCCTGCCGGACGTCAACGGTCTGGACGTAGCGCACCACCTCCGAGCACTCTCAAAGGCACCGATCATCATGATCACTGCATGGACCGAACCCGGAGACGAACTCAACGGCGTGGCCTCCGGCGCCGACGCGTACCTCACCAAACCATTCCGCCCCCACCTGCTCCGGGAACTCGTACAACGGCTCTGCCCACCCCAGCCCCACCACGCCCTACAGGCACACGCCCAAGAAACGGCCAATAGCTCATCTACCCGGTCTACGCCTCCCGGCCTAAACGACCGTTAACCCGGCGCAAATAAGACCCTTTCCACATCCTTGGAACTGGGACACCGCCCGGGTTCCGGGACCCCGTGATCTTCGGCCCTCGCCAACCTGGCAGCCACCCCTCCTCCACCGCACCAGTGAATGAACCCGCACCGCTGGACAGGGAATTCTAAGACAATGCAGGGTGGGCGGGTCCGGAACCTGGTCCAACTCCCATCCACCACACCCTGGCCGGGGTAACCGCATGGCCGCCCTCCCATCCGAGCCTCAAACCATCCCATTCTCGAAAGTCCACTCGATGTCCGAAACGGCTACCGGTACTGTCGGATCCGGAAAGCCCACCTATCCCCCATCTGGTGGGCTTTCTTCATTCATTCGGATGTGACCGGATTATTCATTTGGGCCACCAACCTCTCGTCAGCACCGCCGCGAGACCGATCCCCGAACCAAGCAGGACATCCGAGGGCCAGTGTGCGCCGGTGTGCACGCGGGAATAGGCTACGCCGACGGCGAAAGGAAGAACGGCAATACCCCACCCCGGGCTCACCAGGGCGACACCGGTGACGAACGCCGAGGCGGACGCCGAATGGCCCGAGGGCAGCGAGGAACTATCCGAGTGGGGATGGCCGAACTAGGGAAAACCCAGGTGCTCCGGCCTTGGCCGGGAGGGAAGTATCCCCTTGAAAACCGCGTTCATAGCTGAAGCCACGCTGAGTGCGATCAGGCCATGCACCGCGGCTCGCCGTGCTGGGCCCGTTCGCAGCGCCATCACCGCGGCTATCGCGAGCCAGAGTCTGCTCTTATTCGCCGCAGCGGACAGGCCTCCAAACAGAACGTCGGCTGCCCCGGCCGGCTGGCAGCTACCACGGGCAACCAACGTTCTGTCCAGCTGGCGGACAGTTTTAACTGCCTCCTGCAGGGCTCTCGCCATGGACCGGAACCCATTGATAGGAAGGAGGGCGATGACCAGCAGACCCGGAAGATCGGGCGCATCGAGATTGTGCTTTTTCTTCCTCACCATAACCCCCGTAAAGCCGGACTGCCCCAAGATACCTCCCAGTCATCACAGCACGAATCAACGGCTACGGCGAGCAGGACGTGTGCTGCCGCAGTTGCTTCGCTCCGCTTGATCAGGGCTCGAAGTGGGTCTTCCCGGAGGTTCCAGAGATGCCTGATATAACTCCCCCGGCAACATCGTGCAGCTTCTCATTCCGGTTGCTTGAAGCCAGTCGCAGAATTTCAAAAGCCTCATCGGCGGTACAGCGGTTCTGCGCCATGATGACGCCGCGGGCCAGATCAATGACTGTCCTGGAGTCCAACGCGGCGGTCAGCTCCTCGGCCCTGACTTCGGCAGCAGCGATCCGTATTCCCAGGCGCAAAGCCCGCCCGGCAACGTCCGCGAAGCGCTTCGCTTCAGCCACCATGCCCTCTGTGAAGATGCCCGTATCAACGGCGAAGAAATTCAACACTGCCGAGGCATTACCACCAAGATCCAATGGCACGCCCAAGGCGCTGCGGAAGCCTTTGTCGGCAAGCTCCTGCGCGAAATCAGGCCAACGCGGATCCGAGGACGCGTCTCCCAGCAGCACAGGCGTTCCGGTACGAAGCGCCTGAAGGCACGGGCCGTCGCCAAGACGCTGCTCGATGCCGTCCAGAATGATCGCGTCATCGCTGCTTCCAGCGATCGTATTGGGGCGCTTTCGGCGCTGCAGAGTCACGGCGCACTCGATCCTTGTCCCCGATGCCCGGGTCAAGGCCTCCCCAGCCAGGCCGGTCATGCCATCCAAGAAACCCTTGATATCGCGCATCTCTGCGACCAGATCCTGCAGCCGCTCGAAATCGTCCATTTCCTCCGGCGTCTCCATTAGGTCAATCTATGGGAGCGGCACCAAGGCCACAACGAGTAGGTGATCTGCCATCAGTGAAAACTGCGAGGCAACGACGGCAAGCCGCCCGCATCGACCTCGAACTGGTGCGCACCCGCCGGGCCTGATCGGCGGAATTGTCGACTGGAACGCCGAGCGATCACGGTAATCCTCGGCACGGTCTCCACCAGCGCCACGAGCCTCGGCACCGTTAGCACCGTATCCGTCAGAAAGCGACTCTTACCAGATTGTTTTGCCTGCCCGACTGCGACGGGGGTTAGCCCGCTCGGACGCCCCGGGATCCGCGAACACTTACGGATAGTTTTTCGTAAGCTTTCGCCGTAGTCCCGCACGCCCTGAAGTCGTAACCTTTCTGGTGGAGGCTGGGGGCCGCGAGCGTGAAGGAGTGTCGCCATGAATTGGATCAGGCCCGGTAGTTCGGACTACCACGAAGCCAGGAAAGTTTTCAATGCGATGATCGACCGGCACCCGGCCGTAATCGCACAATGTGCCACCCCAGAGGAAGTGGCCGAAGCCCTCGCCTACGCGCGCAACCAGAACCTCAACATTGCGGTGCGGGCAGGCGGTCACTCGGTGGCCGGCATGTCCACTAACGACGGCGGACTGGTAGTTGACGTCCGTCCCATGAAAGCCATCTCCGTGGATCCCGAGAATCAGACAATAACCGCTGGCGCGGGCGTTACTTGGGGCGAATTCGATCGCGCGGCGCAGGAGCATGGACTTGCAGTGACGGGCGGCCGGGCCTCGACCACCGGTGTGGCCGGCTTCACTCTAGGCGGAGGCTCGGGATGGCTGGAACGCTCGTTTGGTTTCGCGTGCGACAGCCTGAAGTCGGTTGACCTGGTCACGGCCAAGGGGGATCGGGTGACGGCGAGTGCGAATGAGAACCCCGAACTTTTCTGGGCGCTGCACGGAGGCGGCGGAAACTTTGGCGTGGCGACGTCCTTCACCTTCAAAATGCACGAATTGGGGCCCACAGTACAGGCCGGACTGATGTTTTGGCCGGGCGAATCCGCGACGGAGATTTCCCGCAGTTACCGGGATGCGGCGCTGGCCGCCCCGAATAGCGTGGGCAGCGCCCTCGTTTACCTCACGGCCCCTCCGGAGCCCTTTGTCCCTGAAGGCATGGTGGGCAAGATGACCGTGGCCGTGGCCTACCTCTACGCCGGAGACATTGACCGGGGAGCCGAACACGCAGCGCCGTTCCGGCAACTGAAACCGGCCGTTGATCTTGTGGAACCGATGGCCTATGCCGACTTCCAGTGCATGATCGATGATCCACCGGACCACTACAACTACTGGAGCGCCGACTATCACAATGAGCTGAGCGACGACGCCCTGGACCTTTTTGTGGAATCGGCGAACCGCTTGCCCGGCCCGCACTCGCAGCAGCTTATCGCCCACTGGGGCGGAGCCGTCCAGGGACCCGCCGCCGCCCAAACGCCGCTCCAGCACCGGAACGCGACGTGGGTGAGTCATCCCTTCGGCCTTGCCGAAACCCCAGAAGGCGGTCAGGAGGCCAGGGCCTGGGTGAAGCGGTTCCGGCAGGAAATCGCACCGTACACCACCGGTGGCGTGTGGCTGAACTTCATCGGAAACGAAGGCCAGGACAGGATCGTGGCTGCCTACGGCGAGGAGAACTATCGCCGGCTCTCCCGGGTCAAGCGAGACTTCGACCCTGACAACACTTTCCGCGGCAACCAGAACATCCTCCCAGCCGAACATTAGGGGACCGTCTGGGGACCTAACAAAATCCGCTTTTTTGTTGGAAGGTTAGGGGCTGCTTCGTGTTGGGCGAATGCCGGTCGACATGGCATCCACGGAGGCCATCGACAGAGATGCCGGGTCAAGACTCGCCATTCCCTGCACAGCCTCACGGATCGCGCTGCCTGGCTCCAACCCGGTAGACCGCGTCATGGCCAACTTTTTCCTTGCGTCCACCAACCTCCCTGTCCTACCGCTTTTTCAGCTCCAGGACCGAGGCCATGGACTGGCTTGCCCCGGGCGGGGCCAGACCCTGCCGGCTCTCCCAGCCCTTGCGCAGGGTTAGCCAAGGTTTTCCCTAAGAACGGTTCGTCCGGCTTTCCCCCTGTGAAAATTGTTAAGGGACGATAATCACCCCGACGCGCCTCGCCCCGTTATGGAGAAGTGAGGATGATGCGTCCAGTCATTGGTTAATTGGGAGGACGGACAATGGAGCCCCTAGTGGTCGAAGGTGGCAAAGGTACGGTGGAGCTGAAGGCTGACGGGGTAATCCACCTTATCTGGAAACCCAGAGTCAACATCGAGGCTGTCGACGCCCAAGCGGCAATGGCTGCAGTTAATGAAGTCGCCAAGGAGTCGGAATACCCGATGCTGGTCGACATGGCCACCACGGAGTCCGTGCATCGTCAGGCCCGTGCAGTTTTCTCTATCGCTTGTGCGGCCTCCCGAATCGCTTTGCTTGGTACAAGCCCTGTGGACCGTGTCCTGGCAAACTTCTTCCTTGGCGTCCACATCCCGCCATGTCCCACCCGTTTCTTCACCTCGAGAAACGATGCAATGGTCTGGCTGACCCAAGACCTGGCCTACTGACCCCGGGGCTTCCTTGAGCGGGAGGCTCGATCTGCGCCGTCCCACTTCCTTGGAGCCGGGACACCCATCGTGTCCTTAAGCGACAGAATGGCCCGGGTGAATACCAGAGCCATTCGTGCCACCCCGCCTGCCGCATGGCACAGGGACTTTTCGCCTCACCTGCCTACAACCATCGACCAACCCCGCGGTGAGAGCTCCGGAGGTAAAATTGACGGCAGACCGGCGGCGACCGAGCCTGCAGGCGCCGCCCCCCGTGCCTCGGCTCAACCCAGCCGCCGCCGGTCCTGGAATCGGGAACCCGCTGCCGGTGACTCTCAGGATCAAAGGGCAGATACTTTCCGCGACCGCTCATCTTCGCAGTATTTAGTCTGCCTCGCTCACAGGACAGTGGCGCCGGAGGCTCTCTTCTCGATGTTCCGTGCGGCCCGGCGAGCATGTGCTGCCCGGGTAAAGCTCTCGGGCTAATAGGCCATGTAGTAGCTGACGGGCTGCAAAGCCCTCCACCGCCAGCCTCCGTCCGCATGCGGATATATTTCATACTTCGCCCGGGACGCTGCCGACTTGAACGTAGATGCCTCCTGCTGAGGCGAGAGCCAGTGAAACAATGTACATGCCTGCCCAGGCCAGTACATCGTCGTCTGCGCTGTAGAGCCACCAGGAGGGGGCCCGCCCTGGCCAAGCGCTACACGAAATGTCACCTTATTGGCTCCGTTCCTCATGTCGGGACAGAGAATAGAGGGGTCCGCTTCTCCGCCGCTGCCCAGGGACATACCGGGGCGAGCTACCTGCATGATGGGGGCCAAGCGCAAGTTTTGCCCCTGTAAGCGACCAAGAGCTGATGAAGAAAGGCGGCCCGGCCTTCGTCAGGGCCAGGGCGGTGGAGCTGTTCCGGCGTTGGTGCTGTCTCCTGCGCTGGCTTGATAAGAAGCTTGCCCCCGCTTGGGTGTGGCCATCGCAGCAGACCCGCCACGTCGTAATCCGGCATCGATGGCCTCGGCCTCATACCCCGAGTCATCAAATCATCGGGCCCTCTTGTTTTAGAACTCCTGGTCCAGGGGGTTGGGTTCGTTGACGGGCGCGGTCGAGGATGGGGTGCCTGTGAGGTTGGTGACGGCTGCGGTGGGGATCCAGACCATGGTGGATGCGGTGCTCACGGTGCGGAGACTGGTGGCGCCGCTCGAGACGGTGCCGAGGCTTACCGTGATCACAGTGCTGGGTACACCGTTAATGATGGCAGTGGTCGCGGTCATGGTGGCGTTGAAGACGGCGGTCTTGCGGCTCTTGGCATAGTTCTGGTTGAGGTTCACGCTGCCCAGGTTCACGGTGCTGCCGGTGCGCTGGATGTCCACGGTGTCCCCGTTGTTGCCCAGGTTCAGGAGGTTGCCGTCGCGCAGGCGGAGGGTGGCGGCCAGTGGGCTTCCGTTCCAGCCCGGGGAGACGGTGGCTGGGTTGACCTGCTGGCTGTAGGTGAAGGTCATGGTGTCGCCGGTTTCGAGTTTGCCGGTAGTGGCTGATCCGTTGGCGGTCTGGATGTTGATTCCGCGCAGGGGGCTGTTGTCGACCCTGCGGGAGGCTACAGTGGCGGAGATCGTTTCTCTGGCTGCCCCGTCGGTGAGGACGGCACGGAAGTCGTAGAGCGCATCGGCTACGGCCCGGGTGTCCCAGTTGCAGGTGTAGGGGGCCGTGGTGACAGTGCAGCGGGTGGTCCAGGTCGTTGTCCCTGCAGGGGCGGTTTGGATCCGCACGGAGCTGACACCGGCAGTGGAGTTCGCCGATGCAGTCAGCGCTACGGTGCCGGTCAGGTAGGCGCCCGGGTCTTCGAGGGAGACGGATGAGATGGTGTTGTCGATGACCCGGTTGGCGACCGCCGTGGAAGTGGTGCTCCAGCCGGCAGCGTCGGTTGCGATGGCTCTGAAGCTGTAGGTGCCGTTGGCCAGTGTAGTGGTGTCGAACCGGCAGGAGTAGGGGGTGGCGGTGAGCGTGCAGAAGGTCGTCCAGGGCCCGGTGCCGGAGAGGGAGTATTGGAGGGTGAGTTGAGCGATACCGGAATCGGCGTCAGTGGCGGTAGCGGCGAAGGTGCGGGTTCCGCTGAGCGAGGTGCCGGGGTCAGTCATGCTGACCGTGGGCGCCGTATTGTCGACGAGGATGTCGGTCACCGGCGCGGAGGTCGTGCTGGTGGTGCCGGAGACGGCGACCGAGCGCAGGTCGTAGTAGCCGTTGGTGAGCAGGGTGGTGTTCCAGGCGCAGTTGTAGGGGGAGGTCAGGTTGGTGCAGAGGGTCCTCCAGTTGTTGGCTCCGGCGGCGGAATATTCGACCCTGACTGTGTAGGTGCTCGTGCCGGGGTTGTGGAGGGTGGTTGCGAGGTTCACAGTGCCGCGCTGGATTTCACCAGGATCGGTCAGGACCACCAGGAGGCTGTTCGCGACCGTGGTGTTCACACTCGCCGAGGTCGTGGAGTGTGAGGCGTTGTCCGTGGCGATGGCCCGGAGGCTGTAGGAGCCGTCGGTCACGGTCTTGGTGTTCCACGCACACGAATAGGGCGCTGTACTTGCGGTGCACAGAGTCGTCCATGATGAACCCCCGGAGGGCAGGTATTGGATCACGATGCTGCGGACACCGGTTTCGGCGTCAGCTGCCGTCGCGGTCAATATGATCGTGTCCTTCACCGGGGTCCCCGGATTGGCCAGGCTGACCGTGGGTGGAACCCAGTCCACGGCAGCCCTGAACGTGTTCCCGGAATTGGTGGTGGTGGACGTGAACGCCGCGGCTGTGAACCCGGCCGCGCCCAGAACGACCAGGAGACACAGGGCCACGGTCAGGGCGATGCCTACCGCGGTCTTCAACCGGCGCTGCGCCCCCCCATGCCGCCAAGGTGCCTGCTTCAGCCACCGGGTGAAGAATAGTTGGCGGCTCCCGGAAGCCCCCGCAGTGTCCGATGCACCCCGTCCACCCGCCTGGGCTACGGTAGTTGCTGTTGCTGGTGTGCCTGCCGCGCGGGGCCCGTACACTGCGGCGGCAATGGCCGCCACCGTCAGGGACGCCCAGACGCCCAGAGCTGGCAGGTTCTCGGTGCCGAGCCAGAGGCCGGGCAGGCCGATGGCCGGGACCAGCAGGCGGGGCTGGCCGATGATCTGCTCCCGCCTCAGCGGTGTGCTGTCAACATCTGCGTTCGCGTCCCCTGCGGTGATGAAGGTCCCGTCAGGGTTCACCCCTACGATCCGGTGCAGCCGGGTCCTCGCTTGCCCGTCCGGTTCCGCCGCCGCCGGGCTGGTGTACCTGATCACACCGCCAACCGGCACGGGGTCGGCGTTACCGAAACCGGTTGTGACCACGACATCTCCGGCGCCGATGTGCGGCTCCATTGATCCGGTGCGCACCACACTGGCCTGCCACCCGGCAAGGGCGGGCAGCACCGCGATGACGGCAAGGCTCAGCAGGACGCCCAGATACAGCCGGGACACCGTGGCGGCGAGGAACACCGCCCAGCCATCCGCTGAGAACAGAGCGCCCTGAAACCGTCCCGTCGTTTCCCGGGTCACAGGGTCATCATCGCCGCGTCGTTCAGGTCAGGGAGTGGGTGAGTCGTCCGACTGGAGTTCCCACACCAGATCAATGCCAACCCGGGCGCCCTGGAGCGCGTTGACATCTTCCTGGCTCATGCCCGTGGTGTCGAACCGCCATGTTCCGCGGTAGCTTTGCGTCTCCCCGGGGGTTCCGGCGGTCTGCCAAGGTGCCCCGCCTGTGGCGAAGTCATGATTGACCGAAGCCAGCGTGGAGATAGGCAGTTCCGGGACGTTGTTCGCAGTGGGGGTGAACCCGGTGCAGTCATTGAAGGAACCGCCAGTACCCTGCTCCAGATCAAAGAAAATCCTGTTCTCCAGGCCTTTGGAAGTGATCAGGTTCTGTGTGTAGGCCCGGACCTCGCCGGCTACGTTGGAGTTCGAGGTGACAACAATGCATTTCTGGCCCGTTTGCCCGGGAACGATGTTTTCCACGGTAAACGCCGCGGCACCGAGGTCATCGTCAGTCAGGAACACACTACCGGTACTCCAAGAGTTTCCAGAGTTCCGGGTCGAAGCGGTGAAGGCCGCCTGGGAGCCCTGCCAGACCAAGCCACCGGCGATAAGCACGGCAACAGGCCCGGCACTGAGAGCGGCTATGGTGCGGATACGCGCAGAAGGAGTTTTCATGATGAGACCTTTTTCAGTTGGGAGTGCGTAAAGGAAATAGCGTCCACCTCAAGTTCCCCCCGGAACTGTGGGCGCCGCACACGGCGAATGATTTCAGAGTAGACGAATTGATGCGGGATACAAGGCATGCCCGAACGGGAACGACGGGCATTGACGAGAACCGCGGACTAGTGGAAGCACTCCTCGAAGGTTTCATGGGGTTGCTGGATCCCGATCCAGCTTGGTCAGTTGAAGCACCATCTTGACTGGGGAGCCGGCGCGTGCGAAACCTTTTCAGGCTCCAGAAACCATGGTCGCAGCCTAAGTGCGTCGACGACAGCAATTGGACCGAATCCTTTTCTGATCCTGAGCCAAAAGGGAAAACCTGTCAGAATTCTTCGCGAATATCGTGAAATCCCTGCGCTTTGGGCCATCAAAGCGGTATGTGGCGCAGCCGCAGGCGTAAGGCCTTGCATAACTGGATCACTGACGAGCAGTTGGTCGAAGTGCTCGTAGGGAAGCGCGAAGAGGCCGAGGAGACCTGAACCCCAAACACTAGCGACTTCGACGCTGGCTGTGGTTATAGCTGCCGGCCCGGCGATCCCAGTCCGCGCGGCGAGCTTCTTCCTCTGCCCATTACCTTCGATATTTGTGACGCATAAAGAAGAGGATCACAGTCCCGATCCGGAAGAGGGCCAGAAGTACAGCGGACACGTATTCCCTGTCCCGCAACGGGTTGGAGCCACTCGTGGCGGAATAGCTGCGGGAGGACTGCTGCTTGCTAAGCGTTTCGGGCTGGTAGGTGTCCATGACAACTTCAGGGGCGCCACTGCCCGTTTACCAGTCAGAATATTGTGGTCAGTACTCCGCCGTCAGCGCGTACGGCAGCTCCGTTCGTCGCAGAGGAGAGCGGGCTTGAGAGATAAACGGCGAAGTTCGCGATTTCGTCAGGCTCGATGAAGCGCTCGAGGAGAGACGTTTGGTTCTTGCCAATGATGGCTGCCTTCAGATCTTCCGTTGAGAGTCGCTGCGCCTCGGCGATGTTACGGACGGTACTGGCCACGCCGTCTGAGTAGGTCGGGCCTCCGACGATTGTGTTGACCGTCACGCCGGTACCGCGCGTGAGCTTGGCGAGTCCGTTACTCAAAGCGAGCATCCCAGCTTTGGTCACTCCGTAGTGCGCCATGTCAGCGGGGATATTTACACCTGATTCGCTTCCTAAGAAGATGATCCGCCCCCATCCTGCGTCGAGCATCCCGGGTAGCAGCTCCCGGGAAAGTCGGACTCCGCTCATCAAGTTGACGTCAAAGTAGCGCGACCAGTCCTCGTCGGGTATTTCGGCGAAGGGCTTTAGCTCGAAGAGGCCGACGTTGTTGACAAGTATGTCTACGTCGCCAAGCGAAGCCAGCAGGCGCTGCACCTGGGCGGCGTCTGCGAAGTCCGCCGCAATACCAGACACGCTGCCGCTGGGCACTTCGGCTTCGAGACTGTTCACCGCTTGGTGGACCCGGCTGTCGTCGCGGCCGTTGATAACGACCGCGACACCCTCCCGGAGAAGAGCCTTCGCGATCGAATACCCGATCCCCTGTGTTGAGCCGCTTATGAAGGCTCGTTTGTTTTTCAGTTGCATATCCACGGTCGTGCCATCCTTTAGTTTTTACTTGCTCAGTCAAGTAAAAACTAGCCTCGTTTTGCTTGCTCAGTCAAGCAACCTTGTAACCTGTAGGGATGAGTGATTCCAGCGCCCCCAACCGTCTTGTGGGAGACAACCTCGCCACGTGGGCTGCCCTTGCGACGGTACTGGAATGGTTGCCGCCCGCCCTCGACGCCCCTCTGGTCCGTGATTTCGACCTCACACACTTCGAGTACGGCATCCTTTTCGCGTTGGCTGACGCGCCAGACCACGCGCTTAGAATGACCGTTCTGGCTAGTTACGCAAACAGCTCACTCCCACGGCTGTCTCGAGCCGTTTCGCGGATTGAGGCTCGCGGTTTGGTACACCGCACTAGAGACCCCCTGGACGGGCGATCGACCTTGGCCACCCTGACCGAGGCCGGGCTGGAGATATTCGAGGAGGCCACTCCCGTTCAAGCTCAGACGGTTACAGAATTAGTCCTCGAGCCTCTCACGAAAGCCCAACGGGGTCAGTTGCGCGAGATCAGTCTGCGGATTCAGCGAGCCATCCGGGAGCAGGAGGGATGGCAGCCTCCACGACCGTCCTCACCAGGACCTAACGACACGTAGCGAAAACAGAACAACGCCACCCAACGCTCAAGTCCATACTGATCCTCGCCTGTGACCATACACGTCCGAAAACTGTCGTTTTTGACGTTGGCAGCGTTGGCGGCTGATGAAACGTGCTTCCGAGTTAGGGGCATGCCGCGTTGTCCTCGACGGCAGTTGGTGTTAGCGCCCCCTCAACGTTCATTTCACCGTGCGGGTCATACGTACATCGCCCAGACCCGGCGTCACTCGGATCTAATCAGCGGCTTTCAGCGGCACGCTGATCGACCGGCTTATGGGCATCGCTGGGCACGTCCAGCGGTCGCGTTGCACGTTGTATCCATGATCGAACAGCAGGGCCTCACAGTTGAGGACGTTCAAGTAGGTAGGGTGCAGTCACAAAGCCCTCTGCTGAATAGATCGAAGCGGCGGCGGCATTCGCGCTCACTGTCACTCTCGGTACGCCTCGCTCGTCTGCCGCGTCGATCAAGGAGCGAACGAGCGCGCTGCCGATCCCTCGCTGTCGGTGTTGCGGAAGCACGTACACGCTCTGAATGTCACCTGTGAGACGAGTCCGATCGTGAATATCGGGAACCCGTTCGAAGAGCACCAGCCACGCCATGCCCACGAGTTCACCATCGATATCGGCCACATGGCACATTAATGCCTGCCCTTGTGAACGCATCCAGGCAGCAAGGTCTTCAGCAAACTCTCGCCGCTCGGACTCGGATACTGGGCGGGAGAGTTGGGCCCAAGCTTCCTTCAAGGCGGCCAGCCTCGCAACGTCTTCGGGCTTGGCCGGTCTAACGATCATGTTGTTCTTCACGTATCGAGCATCGCCGCAAGGACCGAATGACCGCAAGCCGACCGGCTTACGGGACGACATGTTGATGGACTTTCACCGCCGGTGACTTACGGGATCTGGGTGCCATGAAAAAATCGCGATGTGAACGATGACTACAAAGGCGCCCTGCACCATATCGAACTATGGGTGCCTAATCTCAAGCGTGCCAAGGATGAATGGGGCTGGATCTTGTCCCGCTTGGGGTACGAGCCGTATCAGACTTGGAGCAACGGAATCAGCTGGCGGCTGGGTCCGACCTACATAGTTGTCGAAGAATCACCGGACTTGAGTAGCCGCGAACATCAGCGCACTGCGCCCGGGCTGAATCACCTGGCGTTTAGAGCCGGAAGCCGAGACGGTGTAGACGATTTAGCCGGAGACGGCGCACAGCACGGCTGGAGCCCGTTGTTCGTGGACAAGTTCCCGAACGCCGGCGGGCCCGAGCACTACGCTGCTTACCTCGTTAACTCCGATGGCTTCGAGTTAGAGCTCGTTGCCACAACATAAGAGAACGACGTCCCGCTAAGAACGTCCGCTACACCTTCGGCTTACGTGCACCAACAGTGCGGTGCCCGACCGGCTTACGGGACGTTATGCCGACAACGGGCCTAATGGACAATTTGGCATGATGGGGTGCGGAAATGACACCGGCCTTGACTCCTACTGCCCCGCATACACCATGCCTGGACGAGAACTGCATCGAATAGCATGTCGGGCATGGACGTCATGAATCTCGTTGAGTGCTTCGTCGGGGAGGTTGGCATACGGCAGGTATGGCCGTTCATTGTTTTCTGCGATAACAGAGAGACGCCGGAGACGGAAACCCGCCTCTACATCGATGCGGAATGGACGATAAACGAGACCACTGATGCGGCGGATTCTGACGGCGCCAAGTGGATGATTTCCGCCTTAAAGCTCAACAACTGCACCGTCACGAACGTTCTGCTTGACGCTGACCACAACCTCCGCCGGAAACCGCTGATGGCGATTCACTAACGGTCTCTGGAGAGCCGACACGCACAACCGTAGGGGAACCGTGGTGGCTCGCCCCAACGAGAAGTCTTTGATTCTTCAATCTATCCCGCTCAAGGTTCGGCTATCGGGCGGTAACAGTGCGGTGAGGGATCGGCTTACGGGACCTATGGCAGAGTTACTACATGCGCTTGCTCGTGATTTTTGGTCCGCCCGCCGTCGGTAAGATGACCGTCGGACGCGAGATCGCTCAGCGGAGTGTCCCCCTCCCCTCGGGCCGGCCTAACACACACTTCCAGGCCTTCCCCACAGCCGCGGATACCTCGCTGCGTATTTGTGCAGCCGAACGCAGTCCGGAAAGCCTGACGTGAATCAGGGGTTCCGTCTAATAGCGGTACACCTCAACCTGACGAACTTGAGCGGTAGGTCCCTTCACGGAGATCTGCTCCTGTCTTAGAATGGGGCTGACCGCCTTATGTGCGGCTCTGCTCACGGATTGCCGGGAAACGCTGTTGGGGGCTTTCAAGGCCGCCCCGCATTCAACGCCACGGGCTGGGACTGGCACCCTAACCGGTTTTATCAAGCAAAGAAGCAAGCACATGTTCATTCGTAGATTCATCACGACTCTACTGACCACCCAGAGCCATGACGAAGAGGGCCGAGACCAAGCGATGGATGGCCGGCAGACCCTTGAGGCGCAGTCACGGGCCATTAACGCCCATGACGGCCCTACCTTTGCCAGCTACTATGCAGATGACGCTGTCGTCGTCGATCCCCAGTATCCCGAGCCACTGCGCGGCCGCGCCGCGATAGAACAGGACGTGGCGACGTTCCTCAGGGCCTTTCCTGACCTTGAATTCTCTCTGACCAGCATGCTTGTCGACGATCGCATGGTCGCTGCCGAGGGAAAAATCAGCGGTACCCACAACGGGTCCATCCAGCTGCCTGGCGCAGAAGAGATCCCGGCAACGGGCCGGCGGCTGGAATTCCCCATGGCATTTTTCAGCCGCCTGGACGAGTCCGGCAAGATCATTGAGGAACGCCGCTACTACGATTTGGCGAGCCAGCAAGAGCAACTCGGCCTAACCTAGATGCACTGGTAGAACCGAGGGAAACCGCGGCATACCGTGGTCGCTCCATCCGATTTCCCCCGGTGCCGGGAGGCGGCGATGACAGCCTTCCGCACCCAATGAGCTCGACATCACCGGGCAGCGACACTCCTGTCGATGCCAACATAATCCCCGGTCACCACGGGCCCGCTTGACCAGCAGCACCGAACTGGAGGTCGATGACGACGAAAGCAGGCTTCCGGGCCGGCGGCGGCTGTCCACGAAGATGCAGGCAAAAGACTGCGCGGGTTTTCGCTGCGGGATGCCGGATGGCTGGGGCCGCAGATCTCTGCCCGCGGTCTTTACAACGCAGACCTTCAAGCAGCGCTCCCGGCCGCCGGAACGGTTCCAGGAGTTCTCCGCGGATAAAGTCCTCGCGCAGCACCACAGGGTGGACTGCGATTGTCAACGAGCTCAGCGCCTTAAAGGGCGCGGAGGCAGGGGGATCCTTACGACCGGGGGCGGGAAATGCTGCTCACGACGGCAGTCTTCAGCACGATGTTTTGCAGCGAACTCCGTGCACAATGAAAGGCAACCCGGGGCCGGTCAGCGACCCGGCAAGTCCGTTCCGGCCTGCGCAGGCGATCCGGGCGGCAGATGCCTGCGGAGAAAATCCAACACGGCAGGCCCCGCCGGATCAATGATATGTCCGCCCGCCACGAGTGCCGTCTCCGCGTTGGGCAGCAGATCGGCCAGGCGCCGGTTGACGGCGTGAAGGGCTTCCGGGGAGTCCTCCGCGGAAACGACCAGGGTCGGTTGCCGTATGTGACCGGCTTCCGCTCCGCTCAACTCCAGCGGCGCCTGGCTCAGGTCCAGGCCTCTGCCCCTGATCTCGGCCAGCACGGCAGGGCTTGCTGCAGTGAAGTGCTCGCGTAGCGGGGCGGGGAACGATTCCCACGCCTCACCACCTAGCACCTCCCGGAACACGACTTCGGAGGCTGAAGAGGGGTCTTCCTCCGCTGCGTCCAGCACCGCCCGACGCAGCTGCTGCGCCCACGCCGCAGCGTCCGGATGCAGTGTCAACACTGCTGGCTCGAGCAGCACGAGTGTCCTGACCATCTCAGGGTGGCGGCGAGCCAGTTCCAGCGCAATCAAACCGCCAGTACTGCGACCGATCACCACCGCCGGGGTTGCGGACAAGACCTCCAGCACCGTGGCCGCGTCCTGAACGTGATCGGCGAGATCGACGGCGCCTAACAGATCGGGCCGTCCGCTGCGATAGAAGCCCCGGCGGTCGTAGATGATGCACCTGCTGTTACGGGCGAGCCGCCCGGCGGCGTCTTCCCACATCAGCGCCGAACTGGGCGTGCCGTGGATGCCCAGGACAGGCACTCCCTCGCCGTGGACCTCGTAATATAGGCCGACACCGTTCGCCATCAAGATGGGCATGGCTTCAGCGTAGGAGCAACAACGATCCAGAAACAAGGCGCGGTGCCTGTCCTGAATGCTGTGGCCGCCGCCCTCCGTTTCCATCCCCATCAACGCCGCACAAGTCCCCCGCGCCTTGACCCCTCAAGGGCCAGAACACACTTCGTCCTGCGCCTCACCTGACGCCATCGGAACAGCTTGACGAATCTCCATTATCGGCACTTAAAGCACGGGAGTAGCATGTGGCACTGACCGGTGACCGAGGTGCCTACTTCCTGTCAACCGATTCCTAGCGCTTGCTGCCCGAGTGGCGTCAGGAAGAGACAAAGTCCGCCGCTGTCCGGGTTATCCCACGCTTCAGAGGACGCGATGGAGTCCATCGCGGCTTTGCCTGTCAGCAAGTCGTCCGAGTCTAGGAAGTACGTTCCAACCAGTCCGATATTGATCAACCGAAGAAGCGTCCGACGAGCCGCCGACAGCTCTAGCTCAGGATGGTCCTGCTGCATGCCGTCCTTCGTACCTACAAAGCTCGGGGAAGTAGATCACGCACATAGCCCTCCTCCCATGCGTTGATGAGCACTTTCCGCTCGGCCGCATCGCGCTCTCGCCAGCTGACGGAATCCTGGGGCATTGCACAACGGTAGCGCCTATTAGGTACGGTTCAGCACAGAACCTTCGCCACGCCCGTCAAAAGACGGTCCTAACTCCCGGCTGACGAATAACCGTGCATGCCAGTTACAGCAGCGGGTTCTTTCGGCTACCAAAACGGAGCTGCCACAAATTCAAGCATCGGAAATTCGCGGCGCCCTTCAACATGGCCCTGCCGTATGGAACGTTCCACCAAGATGTTGGTACTCTCGATTCAGCAGAAAGGTTGTGTGTGATGGTTAGAGGGCGGATCACCCTTCATGACGTTGCCGCTGAGGCAGGTGTTTCCAAGAGCTCGGTGTCAAATGTGATCCGGAACCAGCCTCACGTGAGGGAGTCGGTTCGCAAGCGGGTCTATGATGCGATCGAGAAGCTCGGGTATCGGCCGTTGGCCATCGGGCAGAACTTGGTCACGGGCAGCACCGGCGTGGTGGCCCTGGCCATACCAAACTTTGCCCAGCCCTACTTCGCCGAAGTTGCGAGAGCTGCTGTAGCTGCCGCCTCACGGCACGGGCTCAAGCTCATTGTTCAGCAGACAGATAATGATCTGCTGCGTGAGCGGGAAGTTGCTGACGCATGGAACCTGGGGGCCGCTGACGGCTTGATTTTCAGCCCCTCCACCATCACGGATGAGGAGATTGAGGAACGGCGCGGCGGGATGCCCCTGGTCCTTCTCGGAGAGCGTTCCAAGCTCAAAAGTGTGGACCGGGTCGGTATCGACTCAGTTGCCATCGCTAAGCTGGCAACCCAGCATCTGATTGAGCAGGGGCGCCGGCACGTGGCGATGATTGGACACAAAGACACCGGGGACCCCTTCGTCGTTTCCGAGCGCGAAGAGGGGTTCCATAAGGCATTGGCAGGAGCCGGGCTCGTCGAAGCAACGCAGATCGGCTACGTCCAGGACTGGACACGCCAAGATGGAGAGGCTGCCATGGCTGCCCTCCTGAAGCGGGGCGACAAAATCGACGCCATCTTCTGCGCCAATGACCTTCTAGCCTTAGGCGCCATGAAAACCCTAGCTGAGCGCGGCATCGCAGTACCTGCCGAGGTGGCCATCGTTGCCGTGGACGACATCGAGGAGTCGTCATTCGCCAACCCCTCACTCTCCAGCGTGTTCATCGACCGGACTTGGATGATGGACAAAGCCTTCGCCCTCCTCAGCGCCAGGCTCAAGGACCCTCTCTCCCCACCCCAGCAGGTCGACGTCCCGTTCCGGCTGGTAGTCAGGTCATCGACCGGCGCCTGATCCGCGTTGTCCGGCGGGCCTCGTCGGGGTGAGGTCGGTTTAGGTGACGTCGACGAGTGCCCAGGTCAGAACTTTTCTCGGCGGTAGTCATATCGTTCGGCCCATGTGCCGTCAATGAATGCTTGTAGGGCTAGGAGAGAGGAGCAAGCCAACCGTGACCAGGTGCTAAAAAGCAGACTTAAGTGTGGCTAGTGTCCACACGATCTTTGGCCCGACAAATGTCCTTACCGGCCCACACACTTAGACGACTGGGAGCAGGCAGTCAGGAAGAAACTTTAGAAAAAGTTCCCCCAAGTCATCTCATCAAGACAGGCACGGACCATGAACAGGTAAGCGGCCACCCGGGCCGCCACAACGAAGAAAGGAACGCATAGCCCCACTACACAGCAGGCGGAGGGTCCACTAGCCAGGACCCTGACCCCGCCATCCCACACCTGAATAGGCCACCGCGGCGGCCAGGCCAGGCTACAACCCGCGAACCTAGCGTCAGAGGGACGCCATTACAAGCTTTGTACACACGTTGAAGCAAAAATCCCCTCCGACGAGGGGATCTGCTGTGCCCGAGGTGGACTCGAACCGCATTCCAGCCCTTGCAAACACAGGGAACTCCCGAAAACATACCGAATCCGCGCAGTCCGGCCCATGTACGACCCGATCCGAAGCCAAAAGTGTGGACAATGTCCACACTTCTTTTATGTGCCGACATTGAGCAAGCAATTGCCCCTCCCGGTTTAGGTGCGGGCATTTGCGCGACTTCCAGCGAAGAGAACTCGCCGGGCCGAAATAGGCCGGTTCCGCTATGTGGTCTGCGGGTCACGAGCCCTGGAACCCCGCGAGCCGCGCGTGCGGGGACCGATCGGTGATCAGTGGCACCGCCAGCCTCCGTATCAGCTGCAACACCCGGACAAGGACTTTGCCCCGACGGTAGAAGGGTCCTGCGCTCCGATCACTTTAGGTTCACTCGTGCGAGCCGCCTCATTCGGCGTCAGTTCAGAGCAATCGTCCGATCGCACTGCTCAACAACTCGAGGGTCATGAGTAGAAATGAGAACCATGGCGCCATTCGCCTGAAATTCCTTCAAAATTCTCATCACAGTGTCTGCGTTGGTTCGGTCGAGAGACCCGGTAGGCTCGTCGGCTAGTATCACCGACGGACGCTTGAGCAACAATCGAGCCAAAGCAGTTCTTTGCTGTTCGCCCCCGCTAATTTTGAAGACCTTTTCATGCTGAAGATCGGCTAGGCCAACTCGCTCGAGCGCAGTTAGCTTTTCCCGTACCTTTTCAGCTGATCGCAACTTTGAGTAGGCCAAAGCGACATCCAGGTTCTGATCTACGGTCCACGAGTCGACTAACCCGAAATTCTGGAATAGATACCCCAGCTTTTTCCGGAAGAAATTTCGCCGGCCTGCCCCTCTTATTTTTGAGACATCCTGGTCCCCGATGGTTAGAGAGCCCGTGCTGATTTTTTCGAGGAGGCCGATGCAGTTCAGGAGCGTAGTTTTGCCGGAACCGCTGACGCCCGAGATGGCGACCATTTCACCACCACGAATGGTGAACGACATGCCGTTCCACAAATTGCGATCTCCAAACTGCTTTCCTATTCCGCTCGCCTTGATAGAAATCGGGTCAAGAGCAATCGTTCGTTTCATCTCTGTCTTCTCCAAATTCAGCAGTTGTGGTTCACGATCGCTTGACATAGTCCCCTCGAGTCTTCTTTTCATCTGCTTGGACGGCGACCATTACCCCGGTAAGGGCGAAAACAAGGAGGATGCCTCCAATCAGCAGCGCTAGCGTTCGTTCAGTACGGGCCAGCTCGCTGATCGTATTTGTGGCTACCAAAAGTGCTAATGCACCGCCCATCCCATTGATGAGCACGTAAAAACCATGAGTCCTAAAGTAGGTCCACCCGTGAACATGCTTCAGAAAAACGGACACTCTATTGCGGTCGACATAAATCGCAGCCAGGATGCTGATCGAGAGCAAGAGAACCAAGAAGGAAACGGCAATGTTAACTAGGTGCATGGCCATCTCTGTCTTGCGCTTATCCAACTCTTCGAGCGCCCTGATGCTGGAGGAACTGACTCCAACTAGGTGCTTGTCCAAACCGGAAGCCACGACTGCATTGTCCAATTCCTTTGGTTCCGTGAACGTTATCTGCCCGCTGTTCGCGGCTACGGTTAGCAGATACCAGCCGCTGAAGAAATCAGATGCCTCTGTCACTACAGCGATGACCGGGTCCCGCTGGATCCAGCTCTTCATGTCTGCTGTATCGCCGTAGTTGAAGATATCTTGGCCGTCCTTCGTATACGTCACAGATATGTCCACTGGCGGAAGCGTGCCCATCGGGGTACCGAGTTCCCACGTGTGCCAATTCAGGTTTCGGAACTCGTTGACGATTCGGGCAGTGTCGCTTTTCGCGCTGCTCGGCACGAGGAGCTCGATGTGATTGCGTTGTTTGGGCAAAGCGACGATCCGCCCACCTGATTCATCCAAGACCGCATTTCTGTCAAGGTACGTATTGTTGACGATCAGGCTGTTTCCACTTTCGGGGTTGTACGGGCTCAACCCTCTCGCCTCAGTTTGATTTGGATTCTGTCGGGGGTGAACACTCAACACGGCCATGCCTCGAGAATCCATCTCGGTGTACGTAGGGAGGAAATCGCGAAAAACCTGGCGAACGGCTGGGTCAATATTCTTTGAATCCCGGTCGTTGAGTGTGTAGGGGTTGATTTGCATGGTGACGGAGTGTTCTTCGCCGGCCCACCGCTCAAGGCTCAGCTCATCCTTGGTCAGAGTCGAATAGCTTGTCCATGCCGTGGTTGCGACTGCATATACGAGTACTAGGCTCACCGCCTGTGTAAGTCCCGCGGCCATCCCCAGCTGCGTCAAGGGCTTCTCACCCTTGAGTAGCTGCGCGATTCTCAATGGAGGTAAGGCAATCAATGCCGCAGCATAGGCCAGGAGCATGAAAATGTAGATGACTCCAAGGGAGGCCAGCAACCAGGCCATGAACTGAAAATACTGATTCAGCCCGTTATACAAGAGCAGGAAGACGGTTGTGCACGCTGATAGCGCCAGCCCGGCGACGAAAAAAAGGCGGCTGAAGGCAAACAACTCAGCGGCCGCGCGTCGGACGGTTCCATAGCCGTGCAGGAATTTAATGCCAGACGACTTGCGGTTATAGCTTGCGGTATAGAAGACGCTAAGACCCAATGCCAAAAGTAGTGCGATCAGAATGGGTGCTGATGAAGTAGTGAGGACGCCGCGAAGAAAAGTTTCAAGGGCCGTTTCACTCGTGATCTCGTTTTCGATACCGGCGGTGTCTAGGGCCACGAGCAGAGATTTGAGTACGGGGCCGCCGGCTGTCGTTGTGTATGAGCCGGTGACACCTTGGTTGCCAATTTCACTTCCGCTAATTGTGGATGGCGACCGTGATGGGTCAAAGGCGGGGTAGCCGTGTACCCCCATGTTTTTGTTGTGGCTCTCCGAATTACCTATAAACGAGAAGTACCAGGGGGCGGCTGATACCTGAGCAGGATTGGTTCCCCGCTTGTAGACATTGATATTGAGCTTCTGGGCAGCCGTTTCGATGGCCGCTATGGCTTCCGGCTGGGTAAGGGAGCTGCGGGTCACCGCGAATTGGCCCTGCGTTCCCGGCGGGATGCTCGCGTCCTTCATTTGATAGGACAGGAAGACTACGACGATGGCGAATATCACGGCAGAAATAATGCTGATTCTCAGCACGGGATGAGCAACTCTAATAAACACGCGAAATCCCGTCAGGGTGGGCCATTTAGGTATGTGTGGTGCGAGCCGATATCGGCCTGTTCTATCTCATGATGAGAGCTGGTCTGCTATCGACTGGGCGTCGGTAGAAAGCAGCGATGAACATGCGTCTGGGATCTAGTAGCTGTAGTAGTAGTTGCAGCCGCTGGCTGCCCAGAGTCCAGCATTGGACCATGACCCGGGTCCTGCAGTTTTCCTGTCAGAGTTCGCTCCACAGACAACCGTCGAAGCATGGTTATATCCGATATTAAAGTCCGAGTAGTTCCACCCCACGGAGTTTCCATAGTTCCACGTGCCGCCGCCCGGATACTGGGTCGCGGCTTGAGCAGGCACAGCAACACTGAGTCCTGCGACTCCGATACCGATAGCCATAGCGCCCCCAAGAGCGATCTTTTTGATCTTCGTCTGCATAAGCTCCGCCTTCGCTAAATAAGGGCCGCAAACACTCCGTTTGAAGTGCGCATCTCCCTCGAACGTTCACAGACTATTCCCAGTTTCATAAATTTACAAACTGGTCCGTAACGTAAAGATTGCGAGAGATAGAATGCAGGACGCACCTGGAAATCCCTGAATCTAAGAGGGTGGTGCTGGAGTATGGGTCCGGCGATCCTATTCGAAGCGCGTGGTGTGGTTCTCGGTAATTTTTCGGGCGGTCTTGAAAGTGGCGGCAACTGCCAAAACGGCTAGAAGGATACTCATCGCCAGAACAGCGTAGTAAGCGGGGTCAGGCCAGGAAATCGTTCGTCTGCCCTCGGTCAGGCCAGCGAGGATTGCCCAGGCCACAAGGAAGCCTAGCGAGATGCAGACGCCGAAAACACTAGCAAGTGGTAGTGCCGTTTCACCAACGATGATTCTCCGCAGGGTTCGAGCCGGCATTCCAGTGAGCCGCAAGAGGCCGAAAACCCGTCGCCGATCAAGAATGCCGGCCGTGGTCGCCACAGCCAGTGAAATCGCCGAGATAAGCGTTGCCACCAAGATCGCCAGATTTGCCAAATCTGCGAAGCTGCGCGCAATGCTGATCATATCCGTTGACTGCGCCTCACCCCGCGTGCGGGGTGAATCTACAAAAGGTATTCCGCTGGCCACAGCTGCGGTCCGTGCCCGCTCTAATCCTTCCTCCGTACCATCGGTCTCCATAAGGACGATGGGCTGGCTGAGCTCATTCGGGTCGACGTGGGGGGCTTCAGCAGCTGTGATGGCCTCGTTTCCTAGGAAGCCCGGGTTCAGCTCGACGAATTCAGCGTGCTTGATACCATCGCCTTTCGTAGACGGGATAAGTCCTAATGCTTCCGCATCAGCCCGGTGAAAGAAGGGTCCACCAAGACTCCGGTGATAGTAGCCGAGGCCAACATTTTGGATACTTGGTGACTGCTCCAGTTGGGCGAGCTCATTTTCGGGTGGCGCAGAGTGCGTGCTGATAGGCCCTATGAGCGTGGACATTGACAGGTGTTGCGAATCATCGACAGGTCCGCTCTCCTGCTGCACGGTCGTGATCGACGCGGCGATTACTGACACCAAGAACAGAGCCAGTACTAGGCCACTTACAGATCGGAACGTTGCGCGGGGAGTCCTGGAAATCCGGTTCAGGGCTATAACTCCCGCAGCTCCGCGTGCAAAACGTAGTGCCGCTCGGCTAATGATGTACGTGATGTATGTGCCCGCGTAGAGCAAACCTATGGTCGTCAGGATGAAACCCGCGATGAGCACCAAATCAGCGTGGGGGACCTTCAGTTTGTTGGTGCTAGCAACGCCGATGGAAACCATACTGCTCACACCAACGGCGAGGGGTAGCAACGTCACAAGTCTTGGTTTGCGCTCATGCTGCTGCTTCGAATTGCCCAAGGGGCCAATTTCCGCGCGTCGTGTGCGGTGCCACGCCACGAGCGTAGTGGCCAGAACGGTTCCGACTACGACGACTCCGGTGGACAAAGGGCCCACGAAAAGATCAGAGGGGAAGAACGAACCCTCGTCTATGGAGATCCCAGCGGCCAAAGGAACGAAAAAAAGGGCCAAAACCACACCCACGAGGGCCCCTGCGAAGCTGGTGATCGCCGTCTCGGTTGCGGCTATCCGGGCGACTGTACGCGGTGTCGCCCCGATCAGACGGAGAGTCGCGAACCTCTCCCGCCGTTCGGTGGCTCCCAAGTCAGCAACAATACCAACTAGGAGGAGAACCGGGATCAGTACGGCTATCCCTCCGATCACGGCGACGGTCTGATAAGCGGGGTTCCCGCCGAAGGCACTGCCCTCAAAGTTGCTTACCACCATCACGCTGGGAGCGGCCGCTAACTCGTCAAGTGTCTGGCCGACGACGATGACTAGTGAATCGGGACTCGCAAGGGCGCCGTCCGGCAAGGCTCCCATCGAGTTCCCGTACCGTTGCCCTAACTCGTCAGGCGGCACGGAGCCAATCATGTCGGCAAGAGCCGGAGAGGCCAGGTACATGCCCGGCTCCGGGATGTGCCGGGTTCCAGGGATCGACAGCGAAGCTCCCTGAGGTGCGGCGACATTCATTCGGGTAATTATGCGTCCCTCGAAGTAGTCATATGAAACAGCGGCAAGTACTTGGTCCCTTCCGACTTCGCTAACCCCTGTGGTCAACGGCTCCGCCGAGGCACCGGAGAGTTGCGTCCAAGCTGAACGCTGGTCCCGTTCGATGAGCCCGTTATATGAGCCCAACAGCAGCAAGAACAGGGCAACACCAACAGCCACGCCGGAAGAGATTCCCGCCAAACGCCACTTTGATTCCTGATTGCCGGCCACAAGAAGCTTGGTGACTTCGACGCTCATGCAGAAACCGCCGTTACAGACTGGCCAGCAGTGATTCGACCGTCCCGAACGATAATCTCGCGGTCAGCATAGGATGCAGTCCGCGGATCATGCGTAATCACGACCACTGTTGTTCCCAGTGACCTCGCCAGTTCCGTTAGCGTTACCATCACTTTTTCTGCCGCAAGCGAGTCTAGCGATCCGGTCGGTTCATCTGCGAAGACTACCCGTGGTCCAGTGACCAACGCCCGCGCTATTGCGACTCGTTGGGCTTGCCCTCCGGAGAGTTCAGCGGGACGTTTATCGCCGTGGCCGTCCAGGCCCAATCGAGTCAACCAACTCTCGGCCTCGCGAAGCGCCTGCTTTCGCTTCACTCCGGAAAGGAGGAGAGGAATCGTGATGTTGTCGAGCGCCGTGAGGTCCGGCAGAAGCTGTCCAAACTGAAACACAAACCCAAAATCTCCTAGTCGCAGCTGTGCCCGCCTGGCCTCATTTAGACGGGTGAGGTCGGTTCCGTCGTACGAGACGGCTCCCTCGTCAGGGACAATTACCCCCGCCAAGGCATGCAAGAGCGTTGATTTTCCAGACCCTGATGGTCCCATTACTGCGAGAATTTCACCTGGATAGATGTCGATGTCCACGTCTCGGAGCGCTTTTGTCTGGCCATATGTCATCTGCAGCGCGCGCCCACTCAAGATGGGACGGATGGAGGAATCGGTCAACTCATTCACGCGCTCATCACCTGTCCTCGAAGGTCGGTCAATCTCGCCGCAGTAAGATCGATCCAGCGCAGATCCGCTTCGATGTGAAATAGGGCGTAGTCGCACAACAACACCGTCATTAAATCGGCACCCCGTTTTGCACTTGTTAGTTCCCTAAGACGTGTCATGTGTTCCGTTCGTTGCACATCTAGCAGACGGTCAGCGTCATCTTCCAATAGCAGTGCGATGACGGTTTTTGCGAAAAGATTGCTCTGCAACCGCTGGGCCGGGACCTCTGGAGTGAACATCCATTTGTTCACGTGGTCACGGCCTGGGGCTGTGATTTCATACCTTTTTCGTTCGGGTCCGATTCCGGCTTCCTGGCCTAAAGCAATTATCAAGCCGTCGCGGATCAGTCGACCCAAAGTTGCATACACCTGGCCAAAAGCCAGCGGCTTCTTCGACCCAAAAAAGCGATCGTAACTCTGCTTCAAGTCGTACCCATAACTCGGGCCTGTCGCCAGTAGCCCTAACAGGGTTTGTGTGTTGTCCATGTCTGAACTATACACTGCAGATATACACCCCGTGTATATGGCTAGTTTTTCCCGATGCCACGTCCAATATCCGGTCCGATTTTGTCAGCGCTGAGTCCGCCACTGGCAATAGGTTCAATAGGCGCCGGATGATCCTCATACAGGCGTAGGGAACCCATTTGCCTGTCCTTCGGAATTGGTGCTGATTAGGCCCAGCACAGTATCCAGAGCTACATCGAGGCGCTGGCTCACCTCGTCCCAAGCACCTGTAAAGCTGACAAGCTCTTTCGTTCCCATGCCTGAGGAAACCAGAAGCCACGTGACGGCCTCAATATCAACTTCGGGATTCAGCATTGCCTGATCCCTAGCGTCCGAAAGTTGGGCGAGGATAAAAGCCCGCCAAGTCCGATAGGGGTCGATATTGCGTTCAGGGAATTGCTCGTGTGATTCGATGGCCAAGCGCATACCCGCACGTACCACGGGCATTGTTTGCATATTGCGGCCTACGATTCGAAAGGTGTGCCTCAGGACGTCAAGAGGTTGGCCTTGGGCACGTAAAATGGCAACTTGTTGGGCAGTACGCATGCTTGCCCCTTCGGCGTCGAGAATGGCGATAGCAATGCTGCGCATGTTTCCGTAAGTGGCTTCGACGTCACATAGCGGCAACCCGCCCTCAGCTGCCACATCATCAAGGCACACATCCAGGTATCTATTCCGCGTGAGTATCTGTGCGGCTGACTGAAGGATCAGCTCTGGTCTAAGAATTAGGTCAGAACCATTCATCTGGCTACACCACCTGTTAGGGCCATTGGGACTGTAGGATATTCATCCGCAGTCCCTTGGAGAGCCCCGCGCCGCTGACTCATCGTTCACCAATGTCGGTGGCTGCCCCGCAGACGAAAGCTAACGATGCCTCTGCCTGGACCCCATCGGAGGTTCGCGAAGTGACCCGAAGCGTGCGCAGGCGAGTTTGACCTATGGTTATCTCAGAGTCCTGCTCGATACTTGTCCTTGCCCGATAGCGAAGACTGTTGGCTGTGGGCTGAAACGGCATCGAAATTCGCAATGTACGCATCCAAAGATTCCCCACTGTTGCTCTGTTGGTCTCGCAGACTCGATATACGAGGGCCTGAGTCAGTTGCCCCATGGTCACCAGATATTCAATGGCTGTGGGCGCAGGCCAGTACTGGGTCCCCAGCCCTTGAGGCGCCGCGCTCGTGACATGAGTATGGAGCAGCTCATGTTCAGATTCGATGGCGCGGCTGTCCGAACTGAAATTTGTAATTACTGAACGGGAGTCAGTGGGCCAGTAGCCTCCAGCATAAACGGATCTCGGAAACGCAACGGTAGGCGTTGGGGTCAGATTGGTGTTGGAGCACCGTCCTTTTACAAGTTCTATACGGACGCGCATGTTTCCCACGGTGGCTTGCATTTCTGTGCTTTCCTGGAACCGGAGCGTGGGCAAAGCCGAAAAGGAAAGCGGTACCCGAGCGAGGTCTGTCCACGGCACTCTCCCTCCGCGAAGTTCCAGCTTCCTCACCCAACGATGCGGCATCAGGCTTGCCATCGAGGCGTCTTGATATTGGCGTTCAACTGCAAGTATGGGGAGCACAACTGCGTCCACTGAACTGAGATGAGGCGCCCGCTCTGTCCCATCAGCATTGAGCGACCAATTTAGGGGATAAGCGACTTCTCCCCTCCACTTGTTCTCGCCGTTTCCTGGTGAAATCAGCGGCTCCTCGGAGACCACGTGACGAACGTTCCTGTAGCCCGCGCCAAAGTAGCGCCCCTCTGACGGCCCAAGTGCGTCTTCTAACAGCATCGAACTGGCGGCAGCCCCCAAGGTGCGCCCTCCTTCTTGTCCCCACAACCCTCTTACGGGCCGCATTTATTTACAGACTATCCTTTAAACAAAAGAAGCTTGTCCCGGTAACTCAGACGTGCTTCCCAAGGTTGATAGGCTCATCAGATGTCAATCAAGCGTGGCCGCCCCCAAGACCGTGAGATCGGAGATGCGCTGCGTCAGGCGGCTGAACGAGTTATGACCTCAGAGGGATTCTCAGGGTTGACCATTGATGGACTTGTCAGCGAGGTCGGCACCACCCGTCCGAGTTTTTATCGCCGATACCGAAACGTGGCCCATTTGGCGTTTGATGTGATCAGACATCGCTTCGGGACTGAGGCACAGGTCGACACCGGATCTTTGGCTGAAGATTTGCTCCGGCTCCAAAATGATGAGGTCGCCATGTTTGCAGATCCTCTGATGCGCAACAATCTTCCCGGACTGCTCGAATCCGTGCGCACCGACGCTCATGTCAGAGAGCTGTATGCTGAACAATTCATCCGACCGCGACGGGCGGTAGTTCTCGGTGTGGTTAGCGCCGCGGTGGAGCGGGGGGAGATATCGGGATCCGGCTTCGATATCGACTGGGTATGCGACCTGCTCCTCAGCCCTATCCTCACCCGGGCACTGCTCCCGGTGACAGGTGAAGGTCTTGGCGGCGAACTGGCCCGCCGTACCACTCAACTGGCGTTGAACGAACTCCAAGGGCATGTCGATTTCAGCTGAATGGCAAAGACCTCTAGCCATTCTAAGTCAGCTCCGACTTAGCCAGGAATTTCCCTCGGCGCTCCTCCGTCCCTTATTTCTTCTCGAAAATTCCTGACCCGCCGGTACTCAAGTGCATTCCGGCGCCTATTACCCAGCACTGACTCCGATATCAGAACCCCCAACACATCCAACGACCGGTCAGTCCGGCCCATGTACGACCCGGTGCGAAGCGAGAAGTGTGGACATTGTCCACACTTCTTTTCCGGCCCTATGCAGTTTGAGAGGGGCATCACCTGGGGCACAGACCTGCGCTAGATCGTTGCCGAGATCAGTCGCTGTCGGTGCCAGATGGAGGTGGTGCGGCATGAGCGAGGACTCGCAGGGCACGATGGCGGTGGTCTCACCTCTCACACGCATTCATGTCCGGAAGCCTGGGGAATGGCATGACCACAGTCCAGCCGGCAGGTAAATCAATGAGGAGATGCTTCATGACTGCTGCTTGTCGTTCTGATGATCCATCATCGCTGGGCCGGGCTGTCAGTTCCAGAAGTCGACTGCACAAAATGTCAGAAGTCATCTGCACACTTCATTTTCAGAACCCGCACCGCCCATCGACCCGATCACTGCAGCCCGGCTCCTGGCTTATTCCTACGGGAATCCGTCATCGTCTGATGTTCCCTCGCGCTCAATTCGAACAGGATCGGCGTGCACGCGTCCCTCGTTTGGGAACAGGAGTACCGAGCAGAAAGGACCTTTGTGCAGAGGGATACCGACAAGCCAGCGTTCAGAAGTCTTCACGACCCCCGAAAACACGGGAAGGTTTGTGCCGTCACCTTCTGAAAGTGACAACCGGGCAGTGAAAAGCTGCCCCAAAATTTGGCGCCGTACAACTCTTCATTGTCACGGGTTCTGTGCCGGAGGAGACTTGAGGCGACGGTATCCCATCTCGGGCCGCCCGCGGGGCCACCCGGCTGCGGGGCCTCACAGTAACCCTGTAGCGGCTTGGTGGATCGATGAGCTCCATGACACCCCTCGAAGGTGAAGGTGTGGAAGCGAGCAGCGGGGTGTGGAGTCGTAAATCAGGGCGTAAGCGGGTAGCGGCGCTCATTATCAGCCTGGGATTGACGTTTTGGGTCGGCGGCTGCACCTATGAGGAGCCGGATGGGGAGAGACCGCTTCCCGGTTCGGCCTTTCCGGTGCCTTCGACTTCGGAATCTGAATTATCTGATGCCGCACGCGAAGGCTGGGGCCCTGATGCCCTGTTCTACACGGATGCGGGAAACCTATATGTCGGGGAAAACAGATGGCCACCGGCTCGCGTGGCGTCATTCACAACGACATCCACTGGTGTGGTCTATGTGGATGCCGAGACGTCGAGGCTTCTTTGGGCAGACTGGGAACACGGCAGCAGGGAGCTCGCCTGGATGGAACCCAAAGAAACCCGCGCGGGCCGTCAATGGGGTGAGTTTCGGGACATTCGGGACATAGTCGGTAACCCCAGCCATGACCTGGTCTCTTGGGTCCAAAGGGGCGCATACAGCGGGGACATCGTCGTCGTCCGTCCAAGCACCGGGGAGGTGCTCGCCCAGGCACCAATCCCGTCTCTACCCGCCGAAAAAAGTGTGGTTTACGGATCAATCGATGATGCCGCCGTCTACTACGCAACCTCCCCAGGTGGAGGGGCCACCGGGGATGTGTGGGTTTGGCGGTGGGCCGCCGGCGAAGTTCCTCAACTGAGCGACCGGCCCGTTGCCGATGTCAGCGGAGACATTTGGGCGGTGGAGAGGGAGGATCGCATCGATTTCGAGAACGCTGACGGAACTGTCTTGTCATCGGTCCACTCTTCCTATGGAGACCGGACGGCTTTCGGCAGTGCCCTCAGCCCTGGTGGCCGGTTTTGGTACGCCCCGGCCTATGACCTGATCGTCGAGACGGCGACCGGGGCAGCGGTCAAGATCGAACGCGGTTTCAAGCAGCGCTACGGCTGGGCCGGGCCTGAAGAGTTGAGCCTGATCGGCCCAGGTATCTCGGTTTGTTCAGCAATAACGGGAACATGCGAGGAACCATTCAAGTCCATGAACGCGACGAGCTACACCCACCACTTCGGACTTCCACTCAACTAAGAGACCGGGCTAACCATCCCTCCCAAAAGCGTTAAGCAGGTATTCAAAAACGGTCGAATATGGCGCACTTGGCGCATCTCGCCTCTACTTGCACACCAGCGCCTGCGTTCGCTTCTGACTTGCGGAGATCTAATCGCTGGCAGGGACGTTTCTCCTGCCCGTTCGCGTGGCCCCTTGTTTACAGGTTTAGAACAGCGTTATGCCTGACGCAAGACGAACCTGAAACCAGAAGTCCCGCTTACCGGCGGTGCCGGGAATTCGCCGCGTCCACGGATTTCGCCCAGAGAGCCACAACAGGATCCCCAGAGGGCGGAGCGCTCCCTTGTAGGATCCCGACGGTCGCGCCGATCGGCCGGCTATTGACCACCGGGCATCCCGTGAGGAACATGAGGATTCTGGCAGGTATGGCCGATTCCCGGCGCAAATGCCGGCAGGCACAAAAGGATCTGATGCCATGGCGGGATTCCGGCTTCAACCACCGTTCCTGCGGCTGGTGGCATTCACGGCCGCAGCGGCGATGATCGTTGGTACTGGAGGCTGCACACCGGCTCCGAATCCGCCCGAGCAGCCATCTGCATCCCCCAACCCCTACTTGGAACTTGAAATATTCGGCAAGGCGATGATCGAACGCGGCGCACCAGCCGTCCTGATCCACGTCAGGAAAGACGGCCAGGAATGGTCCCAGGCGATCGGCGTCCGAAACCTGGAGAGCAAAGAACCCGTGCAACTCTCAGATCCTGTAGAAATCGCCAGCGTCACGAAGTCCATGGTTGCCGTGACTGTCCTAAAACTTGCTGAGGAAGGCAAAATCAAACTAGATGACCCGGTCGGCAAACATTTGGCCGACTTCGATGGCCTCATGCGTCCTCCCGGGCCCATCACCATCCGCGAACTCCTGAACCACACATCAGGGATGCCGGAGTACACCCGGGACGTGTTCGCATCCAAGCCCCTGAACGAGGTACTTGGTACGAGGCTAAGCCTCACTGAACGGCTTTCCTCGTCTGCAAAAACGCCGTGGACGAACGGCCCTGTCCCGGAGACCGATTACTCGCACTCGAACTACGTTGCGCTGGGAATGCTGGTGGAAAAGCTTCGGGGGCAACCCATCGGCGACGTCATAGAGACGGACATCATTGAGCCACTGGGATTGAAGGGGACGTCCATGACAGCAGCTGGACTGCCACCCCCGAACATGGCCCACGGTTACCTACTCATAGACGCCAAGCTAGTAGATGTTACATACCCCGCGTACCAAATTGGCTCACCGTCAGGCGGTATCGTTTCCACCGTTTCGGACCTGAACACGTTCTACAGGGCACTAATGCAGGGCGAACTCCTGAAGCCAGCCACCGTTGACGAGATGAAAGGAGCCGACGCTTCCTTCTACGGATTGGGCCTGTGGCGCTGGAACGACGCCTGCACGAACGGCTTCGCCTTCGGCCACCCGGGCGACATCCTCGGATACGGCACCGCCTCTATGACCAGCGCCGACGGCAACCGCCAAGTGAGTATAGCCATCACCTATCCGCCCGCCCCGTACGTCGAAGGCGGAGAAAACCGGTTGGACGCGGAAATCGTGGATATCGCGCAAATGACCCTCCGCGACATGTGCTGATCCGCTGGTCGGAGCGCACTTAGGCAAAGGGCCCCATCATCCGCCGCCCTCGGATGATGGCCATGGCTGAACGAATGCAGCTTTACGCACGCGCCGTTAGCAGAATGCAGAAACTCGACGACAAACACCGTGACGGACGGCGGAGGGGCCTTGAAGCTCCCTAATCAATTGGGCTTTCATGCCCCGCTCTCCAAGAACCGTCGGCTCGCCAGTCGACGGTTCTTTTTTGTGTCTGTCAGCTCCCGAGCGCCCCCGCGCCCCGAGGCCTATGACAAGGAAGGCCCCTCGGACGAAGCAACAGCCTCCGTCAGAACTTTGCTCGGCGATAGTCATGTCGTTGGCCCATGTGCCGTCAATGAACGCTTGTAAGGCTAGGAGATCGGAGCAAGCCAACCGTGACCAGGTGCTAAAAACAGACATAAGTGTGGACAATGTCCACACCCACTTTGGCAGGACAAAGCGAGCACATAGGGCTTCTGCGAACGTCTAAGACGAGCCCCCAGAAGACTTTCTTACCAAAGCCAACGCAGTCATGTTGTGCCCGCAACCCCAAACCATGAATAGGCGTTGGCCACCCACGACCAACCCAACAGAACCGACAGGAGGAATCACGCAACAGCTCCACAGCAGGCGGAGGACCCACCAGCCAGGGTCCTAAACCCGCCACCCACCTATCTGAATAGGCCACCGGGGCGGCCAGGCCACAGCCCGCGCACCAGCGTCAGAGGGACGCCATCACAAGCTTTGTACACACGTTAAAGCAAAAATCCCCTCCGACGAGGGGATTTGCTGTGCCCGAGGTGGGACTCGAACCCACACACCTTTCGATACCGCATTTTGAGTGCGGCGCGTCTGCCAATTCCGCCACTCGGGCGCGGATTACACCGAAGTAACAATCGTAGTCTCAACGCGAGGGTGAGAGCAACGCGATAACTTCCAGTGCGCGGAATTACTCTACATGCAGATAGGCTGAATTCCAGAATCGCGCCAACGCCGCCGCAACGAACCATGTACGTCCGAGTACTGGCGGGAGCGCAACCTAAAATGGTCATGTTCCCGCCGTACCTTTCCAAGGAGATCCCGTGTCAGAACAGACGGAGTCAAACCCCACATCCCAGCCGGCGCGCAGAGTTGTAGTCGCGGAAGACGAAACACTCATCCGCCTCGACATCATCGAGATCCTGCGCGGCGAAGGCTACGACGTCGTCGGCGAAGCGGACAACGGCGAAAAGGCAGTGCAGCTCGCAGAGGAACTGAAGCCGGACCTCGTCCTGATGGACGTCAAGATGCCCGTCATGGACGGCATCTCCGCCGCCGAAAAGATTGTCAAGGCCAGGATCGCCCCGGTGGTCCTGCTCACGGCCTTCAGCCAGAAGGAACTCGTGGAGCGTGCCCGCGACGCCGGAGCCATGGCCTACGTGGTCAAGCCCTTCACCCCCGCTGACCTGATCCCCGCCCTGGAGATCGCGCTGTCCCGCCACGAGGAGATCAAGGCCCTCGAAAGTGAAGTATCCGACCTCCAGGAGCAGTTCGCCACCCGCAAGCTCGTAGAGCGCGCCAAGAGCCTCCTGACCACCAAGATGGGCCTCACAGAGCCGGAAGCTTTCCGCTGGATCCAGAAGACCTCCATGGACCGCCGCCTGAGCATGCGCGAAGTGGCCGAAACCATCATCAATCAGGTCAACTAAACAGCATCAGACTAAAACAACTAAGGAGGGTCCCCGCCAATTGGCGGCGACCCTCCTTAGTTGTCTAGCGCCGACACCGCAAAGGTGTCAGGCCTTCTGCTTCCGCTCCGGCCACGGGCCCAGCTTCTCCTTGTTGCTGACCGCTTCGCCCTGGCGTGGGGTGTCGGCGAGGTCGCCTACCTTGTGAACCTTCAGCGAGTTGGTTGAACCGGCTTTTCCGGGAGGGGAACCGGCAGCGATGACCACGAGGTCGCCGTCGTCCACCAGTTCCATGTCCAGCAGACTGCGGTCGACCTGGGCAGTCATTTCATCAGTGTGGCCAACCATCGGCACGAGAACCGGCTGGATGCCCCAAGTGAGTGCCAGCTGGTTCCAGACGTGCTCTACCGGAGTGAACGCGAACACCGGCTTGATGGGGCGCAGACGGGAAAGGCGGCGGGCGGAGTCACCGGACTGGGTGAACGTACAGATGTACTTTGCTTCCAGCTGATCGGCGATTTCGACGGCGGCACGCGTGATGGCGCCACCACGGGTCTTGGGTTTGGTGCCCAGCGGAGGAACGCGCTCGAGTCCGTGAACCTCGGTGGACTCGATGATGCGGGCCATCACCTTGACGGTTTCGATCGGGTACTTGCCAACGCTGGTTTCGCCGGAAAGCATGACTGCGTCGGCGCCGTCGAGCACTGCATTGGCGCAGTCGGAGGCCTCCGCGCGGGTGGGGCGCGGGTTGTCGATCATGGATTCGAGCACCTGCGTGGCGACGATGACCGGCTTGGCCCAGCGTCGTGCCAACTCGATGGCGCGTTTCTGCACGATGGGCACTTCCTCGAGCGGCAATTCAACGCCGAGGTCACCACGGGCAACCATGATGGCGTCGAAGGCGTCGATGATCTCGTGAAGCTGGTCCACGGCCTGCGGCTTCTCGATCTTGGCGATGACCGGCACACGGCGGCCTTCTTCGTCCATGATTTCGTGAACGCGCTTGATGTCGGAGGCATCACGAACGAAGGAGAGGGCAACCAGGTCCACTCCACGGCGCATCGCCCAGCGGAGATCGTCTTCGTCCTTTTCGCTCAAGGCGGGAACGTTGACGGCAACACCGGGCAGGTTGATTCCCTTGTTGTTGGAGACCATGCCGCCGACAGTCACCTGGGCGACCACCTTGACGTCGTCGACCTCAATAGCGCGCAGGGCCACCTTGCCGTCGTCGATCAGCAGCGCATCGCCCACGTTGACGTCATCGGTGAGGCTCTTCAGCGTGGTGGAGCAGATGTCCTTGGTGCCCGGGACGTCCTCGGTGGTGATCGTGAAGGTGTCCCCCACGTGCAGCTCGTGCGGTCCGTCGACAAACCGACCCAGGCGGATCTTCGGACCCTGGAGGTCAGCCATGATCGCGACGGCCTTGCCGAGATCCGCAGCGGCCTTGCGCACGTTCTCGTAGGTGTTGTCGTGCACGGTGTAATCGCCGTGGCTCATGTTCATCCGGGCCACGTCAACGCCGGCTTCCAGCACCGCGAGGGTGTTCTCATAGCTGGAAATAGCCGGTCCGAATGTGGCAACAATTTTTGCGCGTCTCATATGCCTACCCTAGTAGTGTGTTGCGTTGATTAAGCTGTCGCGGAGATGAATTTCCGCTGCCCGCGGATGTGGCTACAGAACGGCGATTGCCCGGTCTGTCGGAGCCACAGGAGCGGGAAGGATGGTGCTTCCCATCAGGAATTTGTCCACAGCTGCCGCGCATGCACGGCCCTCTGCGATGGCCCACACGATGAGTGACTGCCCGCGCCCGGCGTCTCCGGCAACAAACACACCGTCGGTGTTGGTCATGTAGTAGCCATCGCGGGCCACGTTGCCGCGTCCGTCGAAGTCCGCGTGGACCTGCTCGGTAATACCGGCCGGTTCCGGACCCGTGAAGCCCAAGGACAGGAACACGAGGTCTGCGGGGATAACCCGCTCGGTTCCGGCCTTCGGGAGGCGCTTGCCGTCGACGAATTCCGTCTCCGCAACCTTCACGCCCGTCAGCTTGCCGTTCTCGCCGACAAACTCAACCGTGGAGGCCAGGTAGGTACGTTCCCCGCCTTCTTCGTGGGCACTTGCCACTTCGAAGAGTGTGGGAAAGGTGGGCCAGGGCTGGTGCCCCGCACGCTCGGCCGGCGGCTGCTTGCCGATGGCGAGCGTGGTCACGGAGGCTGCCTGGTGACGGTGAGCCGTGCCGAGGCAGTCAGCGCCGGTGTCTCCACCGCCGAGGATCACCACGTGCTTGCCCTTGGCATGAATCTGGTTCTCCACGGCCTCCCCTGCAACCACGCGATTGGCGGGGACAAGGTAATCCATGGCGAAATGAACGCCCTCGAGTTCCCGGCCGGGGATGCGCAGGTCGCGGGGAACGGTGGCACCCGTGGCGATAACGACGGCGTCGTAGCGGCGCCGGAGCTGTTCCCAGGTCACGTCGACACCGACTGCAACGCCTGTCCGGAAGCGCGTACCCTCGGCCTTCATCTGCTCAAGACGGCGGTCAACCTGCTCTTTCTCCATCTTGAAGTCGGGGATGCCGTAGCGGAGCAGTCCGCCGATCTTGTCGTCGCGCTCGTACACAGCCACAGTGTGGCCAACCCGAGTGAGCTGCTGCGCAACCGCAAGGCCTGCCGGGCCGGAGCCGACCACTGCCACAGTCTTGCCCGTGAGCCGGGCAGGGGGCAACGGATTGACCCAGCCGTTGTCGAAGGCCTCATCGATGATGGAGACTTCCACCTGCTTGATGGTCACGGCAGGCTGGTTAATGCCCAGCACGCAGGACGCCTCACAGGGAGCGGGGCACAGGCGGCCGGTGAATTCGGGGAAGTTGTTGGTGGCGTGCAGCCGCTCAATCGCTTCCTCGCCCTTGTCCCGCCACATGAGGTCATTCCACTCGGGGATCAGGTTGCCGAGGGGGCAGCCCTGGTGGCAGAACGGGACGCCGCAATCCATGCAGCGCCCGGCCTGGCTTTTCAGGACACCCTTTTCCTGGGCCTCGTAAACTTCCTTCCAGTCCATGATGCGGACGGGAACGGGACGGCGTGGCTGAGTCTCACGCTGGCGTACTTTTAGAAATCCGCGTGGATCAGCCACCGGTCACCTCCAGGATTCGAGACCATACTTCTTCGCCGTCGGGGTCCAGGCCCTCTTCGATGGCGTCAAGACGGGTTTGCAGGACGGCCGCGTAATCGCGCGGCAGCACTTTGGTAATACGGGCAGCGGTGTCGTCGAAGTTCTCGAGCAACCGCTGGGCAAGGAGGGATTCGGTCTCCTCGACGTGCTTGACCAGCAGTCCGTGCACAATGTCACGGTCCTCTGCGTCCAGCTCGCGGAGCTGCAGCTCCCCCGACTCCAGGGCGTCCTTGTTGACGCGGGCGACCTGGAGGTCCAGCACGTAGGCCGTTCCGCCGGACATCCCGGCGCCGAAGTTCCGCCCGGTCCTGCCGATGATCAGGGTCTGGCCACCGGTCATGTATTCGCAGCCGTGATCGCCGATTCCCTCGACGACGGCCGTGGCACCGGAGTTCCGCACCAGGAAGCGTTCGCCAACCTGGCCGCGGAGGAACATTTCACCACTGGTGGCGCCGTAACCGATCACGTTGCCGGCAATGACGTTCCGCTCTGCCTGGAAGATGTTGCTGCGGTCCGGTCGCACAATGATGCGTCCGCCCGAGAGACCCTTGCCGACGTAGTCGTTGGAGTCCCCGTACATGCGCAGCGTGATGCCGGCAGGCAGGAACGCGCCCAGTGATTGCCCGGCGGTTCCCTTCAGGCTGATGTCGATCGTGTCGGTAGCAAGGACGTCGGTACCGAAGGTCTTGGTCACAACGTGGCCCAGCATCGTTCCGACCGAGCGGTCAGTGTTGATGACGTCGAGCGAGATCCTGACCGGGCTGCGGTCAGTAAGAGCCTCGGTGGCCATGGTGATCAGTCGCTGGTCGAAGTGCTTGTCCAGCTCGTGGTTCTGGCCGGTCAGGTTACGCAGCGGCGCGTCGTCGTCGAACTCGAGGCCGTGCAGGATCGGATCCAGGTCCAGGCCTTCGGCCTTCCAGTGGTTGATGGCTTCACGGGTGTCCAGCATCTCTGCATGGCCGATCGCCTCTTCCAGGCTGCGGAAGCCAAGCTCCGCAAGGATCTCACGGACTTCCTCAGCCAGGAACTCGAAGAAGTTCACCACGAACTCCGGCTTGCCGTTGAAGCGGGCGCGGAGCTCGGGGTTCTGGGTGGCGACACCCACCGGGCAGGTGTCCAAGTGGCAAACGCGCATCATGATGCAGCCGGATACCACCAGCGGAGCCGTTGCGAAGCCGAACTCCTCGCCGCCGAGCAGCGCGGCGATCACGACGTCGCGGCCGGTCTTGAGCTGGCCGTCCACCTGGACCACAACGCGGTCGCGGAGGCCGTTGAGCATCAGTGTCTGCTGCGTCTCAGCAAGCCCCAGTTCCCAGGGAACACCGGCGTGCTTGAGCGAGTTCAGCGGCGAGGCGCCGGTACCGCCGTCGTGACCGGAAACCAGTACGACGTCGGCCTTCGCCTTCGTTACACCGGCGGCAACCGTGCCGATCCCCACTTCGGAGACGAGCTTGACGTGAACCCGGGCCGAGGGGTTGGCGCGCTTCGCGTCATAAATGAGCTGGGCGAGGTCCTCGATGGAGTAAATGTCGTGGTGAGGGGGCGGCGAAATGAGGCCGACACCAGGGGTGGAGTGCCGTGTCCGGGCAACCCAGGGGTAGACCTTTTGCGCCATCAGCTGGCCGCCTTCGCCGGGCTTGGCACCCTGCGCCATCTTGATCTGGATGTCGTCAGCGTTGGTGAGGTAAAGGCTTGTAACACCGAAACGGCCTGAGGCGATCTGCTTGACCGCGGAACGGCGCTCCGGATCCAAGAGGCGGTCAACGTCCTCGCCGCCTTCACCGGTGTTGGACTTTCCGCCCAGCCGGTTCATGGCGATGGCAAGCGTTTCATGCGCTTCCTTGGAAATGGATCCGTAGCTCATCGCGCCGGTGGAGAAGCGCTTGACGATGCTCGAAACGGACTCCACTTCCTCAAGCGGCACCGCCGGACGCAGCCCTGACTTGAACTTCAGGAGGCCACGGAGGGTCATGAGGTTCTCGGACTGGTCGTCCACGCCCTTGGTGTAGGACTTGAAGATGTCATAGCGCCGCTCACGCGTGGCGTGCTGCAGGCGGAAGACCGTCTCCGGGTTAAACAGGTGGGGTTCGCCGTCGCGCCGCCACTGGTATTCGCCGCCGCCCAGCAGGGGCTGGTGCGGCAGTTCGATGCCGTTCTCCGGGTAGGCCATCTGGTGGCGGGCCGAAACTTCCGCCGCGATGACGTCCAGCCCGACGCCGCCCAGCTGGGAATGCGTTCCGGAAAAGAATTCGTCCACGAGTTCCTGGCCAAGGCCCAGGGCCTCGAACGTCTGGGCTCCCGTGTAGGAGGCCACAGTGGAGATGCCCATCTTGGACATGATCTTCAGGACGCCCTTGCCGAGGCCCTTGATGAGGTTGTAAACGCCGTCCTGCGGAGTGACACCGAGGACGTCGCCGGAGCTGATGAGCTGCTCCACGGATTCCATGGCCAGGTACGGGTTGACGGCTGAAGCGCCGTAGCCGATCAAAACGGCAACGTGGTGCGTCTCGCGGACGTCGCCCGCTTCGACCACGAGAGCGGTCTTTGTGCGGTTGGCGCTGCGCAGCAGGTGGTGGTGCACAGCACTGACCAGCAGCAACGACGGGATGGGGGCCCACTGCGCGTTCGAGTCACGGTCAGAAAGGACGATGTACTGCACACCGCGGTTGATGGCACCCGAAACCTGCTCGCAGATTTCAGTGAGCCGGGCACGCAGCGCGTTTTCGCCGCCCTCGGGCCGGTACAGCCCGCGGACCTTCATGGCAACCCTGTCGCCGTCGGGGCTTTCGATGTTGGCGATCTTGGCCAGCTGATCGTTGTTGATCACCGGGAACGGCAACTGAACCTGCGGCTGCCGGACCTGCTTTGTGTCCAGCAGGTTTCCGTTGGGGCCGATGGCACACGTCAGGGACGTGACCAGTTCTTCACGGATGGCATCCAGCGGCGGATTGGTGACCTGGGCAAAGGACTGCACGAAGTAGTCGAACAGCAGGCGCGGCCGCTTGGACAGAACAGCCACAGGGGTGTCGGAACCCATGGCACCGAGAGGCTCGGCTCCGGTCCGCGCCATGGGGCCGAGCAGGATCTTCAGCTCTTCGGTGGTGTAGCCGAACGTGCGTTGGCGGATGTTGACGGAGGCTGCGGTGTGGACCACGTGCTCACGCTCGGGAAGATCCTTGAGGTCAATGAGGTTGTCCTTGACCCACTCGGCCCAGGGATTGGCGGCGGCTACCTCGGCCTTGACCTCGGCGTCGTCGATGATCCGGCCCGCGTCGGTATCCACAAGGAACATCTTGCCGGGAGAAACGCGGCCCTTTTTGACCACCTTGGAAGCTTCGACGTCGATGACGCCTACCTCGGAGGCGAACACAATCAGGCCGTCCTCGGTGATCCAATAGCGGCCGGGGCGCAGGCCGTTGCGGTCCAGCGTGGCGCCGACCAGGTTGCCGTCAGTGAAAGACACGGCTGCGGGGCCGTCCCACGGTTCCATCAGGAGGGAGTGGTACTCGTAGAACGCCTTGCGGGCGGGATCCATGGTGGCGTGGTTTTCCCAGGCCTCCGGGATCATCATCATGATGGAGTGCGTGATGGGGCGGCCGGAGAGCCACAACAGCTCGGCTACTTCGTCAAATGAAGCGGAGTCGGAGGCACCCGGGGTGCAGATGGGATACAGCTCTTCGGGGGCATCCCCCAGCAAGGGGTTGGCCAGCTGGGACTGGCGGGCACGCATCCAGTTCCGGTTTCCCTTGACCGTGTTGATTTCGCCGTTGTGGGCGATGGTGCGGAAGGGCTGTGCCAACGGCCACGAGGGGAACGTGTTGGTGGAGAAGCGCGAGTGGACGATCGCCAGCTTCGTCTTGAAGCGCTTGTCCGACAGATCGGGGTAGAACGGCTCCAGCTGGGCGGTGGTCAGCATGCCCTTGTAGACGATGGTCCGGGACGAGAACGACGGGAAGTACACGCCGAACTTGTTCTGGGCGCGCTTGCGGATCCGCCAGGCACGCGCATCGAGTTCGTTGCGGTCCAGCTGCTCGCCGGTGCTGGAGGCAAGGAAAGGCTGGGAGAAGTACGGCATGCAGGCACGGGCCATGGCACCCACCAGATCAGCCACGATGGGAACCTCGCGCCAGCCAAGGACTGTCAGGCCCTCATCTGCAGCAAGCCCTTCAATGCCGGCCTTGGCAGCGTCCGACTCCCTCTGCTCGGCGGGGAGGAAGGCTGTACCCACGATGTACTGCCCGGGAGCGGGAAGTTCGAAGTCAGTGACAGCGCGGAAGAACTCGTCCGGCACCTGCATCAGGAGGCCGGCGCCGTCGCCGGTACCTTCATCCGCGCCCACGGCGCCACGGTGCTCAAGGTTACGCAGGGCAGTCAGTGCAGCATCAACAATGTCGTAGCCGGGTTCACCGCGGAGCGTAGCGATAATGGCCAGGCCGCAGGCGTCCTTCTCCTGCTCAGCGTTGTACAGACCGCCGGACGCCGGCAGCATGGCGAACCGCTTGAACGGCGACATGGCCGCCTGGGACTGGCTTGGTTCTGACCAGTTGGGGCTGTGAAGAGTTTGGGTCATGGGAGACGTCCTTCCTCCTGATCGTGCGTATGGAAGGGACAACGTTGGCCCCACTTTGCGCACCACTGTGATGGGCACAACAAAGTGTTAGTACTTGGAATTGTAGGCCAGAGGGCCCTGCTCAACTAACAGTTACGCAGGTCCCAGACCCGGGCTTGACCGGTCAGCAGCTGTGTGCTGACAGGGCGGGCCCTCTTGCCACGACGCTGTGGAGCGGGCTCTCGGAGCGGTAACTCTGATGCCCTGCTATGCCGTTACTGGCCTACTTGGTGCTGCCAGCCTCCGGCGCGGTTTCCGTAACCTCATCAGCGGACTTTGCGGCCGGCTGCTTTTCCTGAAGGGAAGTGCTTCCACCGGCTGTATTGTCCGCCACTTCCCTGGAGGAAGCACGGTCTGGATCGCTTTGGTTATCAGGGAGATTACCACGCGCTTCACTATCTGAGACATCCTCGTCCGCATTCCGGATGCTTTTGACGTCACCTGATTCGTCTGTTTCAACTGCCGCTGCGGCGTGGTCCGCAGGACTCCGGCCGTCCAGATAAGGGGTGTCCGGCTCGTCCGGCTTCCTCCTGCCCAGAACGATGAAGACGATCAGTGCCACAACAAACACGAAGATGCTGGTCCAGACATTGAGCCTGGTAGTAATGCCGAACAGGTTGATCTGCTCGGCGTCGTCGATGCGCATGGCTTCGATCCAGACACGGCCGAGGGTGTAATACATGGCGTAGAGCCAGAAGAGCCGCCCGCGCCGGAAGTTGAACCTCCGGTCCAGGATGAGCAGGAGGGCCACGCCAACCAGGTTCCACAATGACTCGTACAGGAACGTGGGGTGAAAGAGCGTGTCAGCAGGCATCCCGGGCGGGAAATTCGCGTTATCGGCGTCGACCTGGAGACCCCAGGGCAGGGTGGTGGGGCTGCCGAAGAGTTCCTGGTTGAAGTAGTTTCCCCACCGGCCGATGGCCTGGGCGAGCAGCAGTCCGGGTGCAGCTGCATCGAGGAAAGCGGTGAGCTTCACTCCTGCACGGCGGCAGCCGATCCAGGCACCGACTGCGCCCAGCAGCACGGCGCCCCAGATCCCCAGGCCCCCACGCTGGATCTGCGGAATCAGGGAAAGGTCGCCTGTGCCGTCAAAGCCCGGGCCGAAGTAGGCATCCGGGGATGAGAAGACGTGATAGAGGCGTCCGCCGATGATGCCGAAGGGAATGGCCCAGATGGCGATGTCCCACAGGCTGCCTTCAGGCGTTCCTCTCTTGTTCCAGCGTCGGGACGTGAGCCACAGGCCCGCAATGATGCCTGCAAGGATACACAGGGCGTAGGCATGGATGCGGAGTGACCCCCACGGCAGCGGGATATCGAAGCCGGACCAGTCCGGGCTCGGGATGCTTGCCGGCACGAGGGCGGCAGCGTGGAGGACAGTCTGCATTATTTAGGCTTCTTCCCTGTTAAGTCCGGTCCGGAGATCTTTGGTGAGCGCGGCAACCGCGTCCACACCGCCGTCGCGGATGGCGGCCACAAGAGCCGTGCCCACGATCACGCCGTCGGCGTACTCAGCAATTTCCCGGACGTGCGAAGCGGTGGAAACACCGAGTCCCACACACACGCGTTCGGCGCCTGCCGCCTTGGCTGCAGCCACTACATCCTTTGCGGCGCTGCTGACAGAGGACCTTGCACCCGTGACGCCCATAATGGAGACGGCGTAGACAAAACCGCGGCTGGCGTCGACAGTGCGGCGCATCCGTTCAGGCGATGAGGAGGGCGCGACGAGGAAAACCCTGTCCAGCCCGTACTTGTCGGAGGCATCCATCCATTCGGCTGCTTCATCAGGGATGAGGTCCGGGGTGATGAGGCCGGCTCCGCCTGCTTCCGAAAGGCGGCGGGAGAACTCGTCCACGCCCATCCGGATCACCGGGTTCCAATAGGTCATGACCAGTACTGCCGCATCGGTTTTGCTGGTGATGCCGGCGACGACGTCGAACACCTGCCGCACGGAGAAGCCCTTGGCCAGGGCCTCAGTGGTGGCTGCCTGGATAACCTGGCCATCCATCACCGGGTCCGAATACGGGATGCCGATCTCGATGAGGTCGGCACCGTTCTCGGCGAGGGCGATGCCGGCGGCAATAGTGTCTTCAACGCTTGGGAACCCGGCCGGCAAGTACCCGATGAGTGCCGCCCGGCCTTCGGCGCGCGCCTTATCAATGGCTGCTGCCGATTTGCTGGTGCCGGTGATGTCCTGAACGGTACTCACAGCTGCTCTCCCTCTTTGCCGATCTCGGCTTCTGCCGAATCCTTGTCCAGGAGATCGAACCATTCAGCGGCTGTCGCCACATCCTTGTCCCCGCGTCCGGACAGGTTCACGAGCACGATCTTGTCCGATGCTTTAGCATCGGCGTCGCCGTCTTCTGTGGCGAGCCGCTGCCCCACCTTGATGGCGCCGGCCAGGGCGTGCGCTGACTCGATGGCGGGAATGATGCCTTCAGTGCGGCACAACAGACGGAAGGCGTCCATGGCCTCGCTGTCGGTGATGGGCTCGTAGCTGACCCGTCCGATGTCCGCAAGGTAGGAGTGCTCCGGTCCTACGCCGGGGTAGTCCAGTCCGGCTGAGATGGAGTGGGACTCGATGGTCTGGCCGTCGTCGTCCTGCATCAGGTAAGAGCGGGCACCATGGAGGACGCCGGGCTTGCCGAGGGTGATGGTGGCTGCGTGGCGGCCGGTGTCGACGCCGTCGCCGCCTGCTTCAAAACCGTAGATCTTCACGGAGGGGTCATCGAGGAAACCGTGGAAAATCCCGATGGCATTGGATCCGCCACCGATGCACGCGCAGACGGCATCCGGCAGACGGCCGGTCTGGTCGAGGATCTGGGCGCGGGCTTCCTCGCCGATGACCTCATGGAAGTAGCGGACCAGCGCGGGGAACGGGTGGGCCCCGGCGGCAGTACCGAGCAGATAGTGGGTGTTTCCGACGTTCGCAACCCAGTCACGGAGCGCCTCGTTGATGGCGTCCTTGAGGGTCTGTGAACCGTTGGTGACGGGGATGACCGTGGCGCCCAGCAGTTCCATCCGGGCCACGTTCAGCGCTTGCCGGCGGCAGTCCTCAGCACCCATGTAGACAACACATTCGAGGCCAAGCAAAGCGGCGGCAGTGGCGCTGGCAACACCATGCTGGCCTGCACCGGTCTCGGCTATCACGCGGGTCTTGCCCATACGCTTGGCAAGGAGCGCCTGGCCCAGCACGTTGTTGATCTTGTGTGAGCCGGTGTGGTTGAGGTCTTCGCGTTTGAGGAACACCCGCACTCCCCCAGCGTGAGCGGAGAACCGCTTGGCCTCAGTGAGCAGCGAGGGACGCCCTGAGTAGTTCTTGTTCAGGTCCGCGATCTGCGCGATGAAGTCGGGATCGGCCTTGGCCTTCTCGAAGGTATCTTCAAGCTCATCCAGGGCGGCGATCAGCGACTCCGGCATCCAGCGCCCGCCGTAGGAGCCGAAGTAGGGGCCGGGTGCATGGCGCAGCGACGGTCCCCCTTGAAGGAATGCGTCCACGGCATCCTTGTCAGAGCCGGCTGTTGGTGCGTCGACCATCAGTCTCACCATCCTGTTCCACTGTTTCAGTGTCTATGTAGTGCTCAGTGTTCTGTGTCGCTCAGCGCTCTTCGTTGTGCGCCGTAAGGTGTCGTGCGGCAAAGCGTCGTGCGGTGGCAGACCGTTGCAGACGGCCGCCTGCAACGGAGTGCCTGGCTGTCAGACGCGGGCGGCGATAGCTTCAGCGCCGGCCGCTGTGAATTCGGCTATGCGCTCCCGCGGCGTCGCATCGCTGACCAGGGCTTCGCCGACGAGGATCGCGTTGGCGCCGTGAGCGGCGTAGTGGGTGACGTCGTCGATGCCCCTCACGCCGGACTCGGCGACAATAACAGCACTTGCCGGGATGCTTCCTGCCAGGGAGGCAAAAACGGAACGGTCGACGTCGAGAGTCTTCAGATTGCGCACGTTGACGCCGATGATTCTCGCCTCCGCCGCGACAGCCCGCTCGATCTCCTCGGGCGTATGCGTTTCCACGAGCACGTTCATCCCCAGTTCCGTGCTCAAGGCGCTGAACTCCTGCAGCTGGGCATCGGAAAGGGCTGCCACAATAAGCAGCACCATGTCCGCCCCGTGTGCGCGGGCTTCCCAGATCTGGTACTCGTCCAGGGTGAAGTCCTTGCGGAGCAGCGGGATATCGACACTTGCCCGGACGGCATCGAGGTCGGCAAGGGAGCCGTTGAAGCGGCGCTGTTCGGTCAGGACGCTGATTACTGAAGCTCCGCCGTCGGCGTACTGGACGGCCAGCGCGGCAGGATCACTGATGCTGGCGAGGTCCCCCTTGGAGGGACTGCGCCGCTTAATTTCGGCAATGACCTTGAGCTGTTCGCGGCTGGCGGAGTTTCCGCCCAGGGCCGCCCAGGCATCGCGGGCAGGGGCGACTGCAGACGTGAGGTCCTTCAGTTCCGCAAGGGAAACGAGGCGACGCCGTGCCTCCAGATCCTCCCTAACACCGGCGTTGATGTCATCGAGAACTGTCACTGCTAGTGGCCGGAGTTCTTCAGCTTGCTGCCGCCGACGCCGTAGCCTGCCTTGCGCATCGCGAAACCGAGGATCAGGCCGACCAGCATCACGATCCCGCCGGCGATGAAGATGGGGGTGCTGGCAATGACGAACGCGATGGAGGCAATGAGTGCACCAACGAGCATCACGATGACGCATGTCCACGCTGCCGGGCTGTTGCCATGACCAAGCTCGATGCTGTGGTCTACGCCTAGGTTGGCATCGGCGGCGGAGGCGCCTGCCGGTGAACCTGACTTGGATGCGGAAACAGTGGCTTTGCTCATGGAAATCTCCTCAGGATGAATACTGCTTACATTCTGCCATTTTTTGTCCTTGCCTTGGACATCGGCTCAAGTGGGGTCGTCGCCTTTTGACAACCGGTCCCAGCTGTCAATCTCGTCAGCGGGACCGGAGGCTTCAGGATTTGTGCCGGCTGCCGCAGCGTCAAACCGCGTGCGCGCCTTCCAATACCGGCTCGCAGGGATTATCAGCAGGGCGCCCAACCCCAGCATTGTTCCGGCAACGACGGCGAGGGCCGGGAAAGCCGTGACGCTCACCTGGACGTTGCTTCCGGAAATGCCGGTTGCTGCGGCTATAGCGCCCTGGGACGCAGTCAGCGGATCAGCCAGGACCGTCAGGGCCGCCGCCACGATTCCCGCAGAAGCGGCGACCACAATCCCCGTAATAATCCAGCGCGCGATCCTGCCGGCGATCGAGGCCGCAAGGCCGCCGGCCAAGGCGACGAGCGCAAGTGCTGTTACCGCTGTTGCGGCTTTACTCCCCTGGACCGGCAAGCCATCCTGGCTGTTGACCGCCTGGCCAAGCTGCGCGGGATCCAAATGGACGGTTATCCAGGTCTGGGTGGTGGTTCCGACGACGGCCAGCGCCATCAGGGCAATGATCATGACGAGGGACGGTTTTCGTGCCCAGGCCGGTATGGGCCTGGTTCCGGTTCCTCCCGCCACGGTTCCCGTAGCGGTGGAGTCGCTGCCGCCTTCTGTGGAGCCCGAGGCGGAAGCAGCACTGGCGCCGCCGGACTTGTCGAGACGGCGCATCAGACGCCCGGACCTGTAGCGGCCGGCGATGGCGGGAAGCTGCCTGGAACGGGCACGCCTTCCTCCTGGATGTTGTGGAGCGAGCCCGCTATGTGGACTGCCCGGAGCGGGGCGGCGGCCTTGTTGACCGTTTCGAGGGCTTCGGTGGGATTGACCGAATCCGCCACGATCCCGCCGCCGGCCTGGACGTAGGCGCGGCCCTCACGCAGGAGTGCTGAACGGATGGTGATGGCCATGTCCATGTCCCCGGCAAAGTCCAGGTAGCCGACCACTCCGCCGTAGATGCCCCGGCGGTGCGGTTCGAGTTCGTCCAGCAGGCGCAGCGCACGCGGTTTCGGAGCACCGGAAAGCGTTCCCGCCGGAAAAGTAGCCTTCAGGACGTCATAGGCCTTGGCTGTGGGGGCGAGGTTGCCCACCACTGTGGAGACGAGATGCATGATGTGGCTGAAACGCTCCACCTCCATGAACTGGGTGACATCCACAGTGCCGGCAACACAGACCTTGGAGAGGTCGTTACGGGAGAGGTCAACCAGCATCAAATGCTCAGCCCGCTCCTTTTGGTCGGCCAGCAGTTCCTCGGCCAGTGCCTTGTCCGCTTCCACGGTCTTGCCCCGAGGGCGGGATCCCGCGATCGGGTGGGTGATGACTTCCTCGCCGTTGACGGTGACGAGTGCCTCCGGCGACGAGCCCACGATCGAGTAGTCACGCCCGTCGGCATCCTGGAGGCTGAAGATGTACATGTACGGGCTGGGGTTGGTGTTCCGGAGCACGCGGTAGACGTCGAGCGGGCTGGCCCCGCATTCCATCTCGAAACGGCGCGAAATGACCACCTGGAAGACCTCGCCGTCGACGATTGCTTCCTTCCCGCGGTCGATAGCGGCCAAATATTCCGGCTCGTTCCAGCGTTCCTGCACGCTGGATGCAAAGTCCAAGGCTGCAGGCTCCAGGACCGAGACGGGCTGCTGCACGGGGGCGCTGACCCTGCTCAGCAGCCCCTTCACCCGAGCGACGGCGTCGTGCCAAGCCTCATCGACGCGTTCGGTGCTGTTATCGAAGTTGATGGCATTGGCGATGAGCAGCACTGTGCCGTCTGTGTTGTCGTGAACTGCCATGTCGGTGACCAGGTTGAGCGCCATCTCGGGCAGCTGGAGATCATCCTCCGGCGGACTGGTGAGCTTCTCCCAGTGGCGCACCGTTTCCCAGCCGAGGAAGCCGACCAGCCCGGACGTGAAGGGGGGCAGGCCCTCGAACCTGTCAGTCCGCAAGGCCTCAATGGTGTCCCGCACAGCGTCCACAGGGTTGCCGTCGACCGGGACACCCTTCGGTGGCTCGCCGAGCCAGTGCGCCTGGCCGTCTTTGGTGGTCAGGGTTGCCCGGGACTTGGCGCCTATGAAGGAGTACCTGGACCAGGAGCCGCCCACGGCCGCGGATTCCATGAGGAAGGTGCCCGGCTGTCCTTGTGCGAGCTTTCGGTAGAGGCCGATCGGCGTTTCAGCGTCCGCCAGGACCTTCAGCCGGACGGGGATGACGCGGCTGTGGCCTGCGAGTTCGCGGAACTCTTCCAGGCCCGGGCTGATGACTCCAAGGTCCTGCATGGCTATGGTTCTCCGCCTGTTCTATGAGTGGCAATTGAAAGTAGGGGGTGTGCTGCAGGTCCTGGTCAGGAGGAACTGCCTGTTACGGCGTCGAGTTCGCGGCCGTCGAAGCATGTGCGCGTTCCGGTGTGGCAGGCCGCGCCTACCTGGTCCACCCGGACCAGCAGGGCGTCTCCGTCACAGTCCAATGCCACCGACTTGACCCACTGGACATGTCCCGACGTGTCTCCCTTGCGCCAGTACTCCTGGCGGGAGCGGGAATAGAACGTCACCCGACCGGTGCTCAGGGTCCGCTGGAGTGCTTCATCGTCCATCCAGCCCAGCATGAGCACTTCATTTGTGTCGAACTGCTGCACGACGGCGGCCACCAGGCCGGCACTGTCACGCTTGAGGGCAGCGGCGATTCCGGCCGGAAGGTCACTGGCCTGTGGCGACGAACCAGCCCATGAACCAGATGCGGCTACAGGCGTGGAAACGGGCGGGTTTGACGCGCGCGGGGCGGGGGCGGGCTGCTCAGACATCAGGTCAAGTCTAGTGCCTGCCGAAAGTGTGAAGATCAGCCACAACCGAGGCGGCGGTTCCACTGCGCGTGTCCCGCCCTCTCGTGCTACTTTCACAAGTGATGCATTTCGTCGAACCGTCCCGAGAAGTTCTGGCCGAGACCCTGCTGGCGGCCGGTCCGGACTCCCCCACGCTCTGCACAGGATGGCGAACCCGGGATCTCGCCGCGCACCTCTATCTGCGTGAGCGGAAGGCCGCCGTCGGCTTGGGGCTCCTGTTCAAGGGCCTGGCAAAGGCCTCAGACAAAGCGACGGCGAAACTGGCCGCCAAACTGAAGACCACTGAGGACTACAACCGGTTGGTCAACACCTTCCGCGCAGGTCCTCCGGTCCTCTCCCCCATGAATATTCCGGCGCTGGATGAAAGCTCGAACCTCATTGAGTACTTCGTCCACACCGAAGACGTCCGCCGCGCAGTTGACCGGTGGGCTCCCCGCGCCTTGGACGCCGAATACTCGGACGCACTCTGGGACGAACTTGTTAAGCGCGCTGCCATTCTGTACCGCGGCGTGGACCTCGGCGTGGTGCTGGTGCGCCCTTCAGGCCCGCGGCACGTTGCCAAGCGCGCGCCTGTTTCAGTTGCGATCGTCGGGGAACCCGGTGAACTGCTGATGCATGCGCACGGCCGGACGAAACACGCCCTCGTAACATTTGAAGGCCAGCCGGACGCCGTTGCGCTCCTCCAGTCAGCAGAAGTCGGCCTGTAGCGCTTTCCTTCAGGTGGTTGGGCCAGCGGGTCAGCGGACTTCGAAACCGGCTTCGCGGATTGCCGTCTTGACCTGTGAAATCATGTCATCTGGCCCGAAGTGGAAGATTGATGCGGCCAGGACTGCGTCTGCTCCCGCGGCTACGGCCGGTGGAAAGTGCGCCGGCTCGCCGGCTCCGCCTGAGGCGATGATGGGCACCCGCACCGCCGCACGGACCAAACGGATGAGCTCCAGGTCGAAGCCGTCCTTGGTTCCGTCAGCGTCGATGGAGTTGAGCAGGATTTCGCCCACGCCACGGTCCGCTGCCTCTTTGGCCCACGCGATGGCATCGATTCCAGTCCCTTGACGGCCCCCGTGGGTCGTCACCTCGAAGCCGGACGGGGTGGGTTTGGAACCGGGGCGGTTGCGTCGTGCATCCACGGACAGCACCAGCACCTGGGAGCCGAAGTGGCGGGTAATCTCATCCACCACGTCCGGGCGTGCCACAGCGGCTGTGTTGATGGACGCCTTATCTGCTCCATAACGCAGAAGCTTGTCCACCTCAGCAACGCCCCGCACGCCGCCGCCTACTGTCAGCGGGATAAAGACTTCTTCGGCCGTCCGGCGCACGACGTCGAAGGTGGTCTCGCGGTTGCCGGAGGACGCTGTGACATCAAGGAACGTCAACTCGTCGGCACTGCCATTGTCGTAGCGGTGAGCGAGCTCCACTGGGTCTCCGGCATCGCGAAGGCCTTCAAAGTTGATGCCCTTGACCACGCGGCCGGCATCAACGTCCAGGCAGGGGATGACGCGTACGGCTACAGCCATGACTACTCCTGAAAATTCATAAAGGAAACTCTGTGGACGAGGCTCTCAGATGCGGCAGGCGTGGATGCTGCTGACAAGGATGGCACGGGCACCCAGGTCATAGAGCTCGTCCATAATCCGGTTGGTTTCCTTCTTCGGCACCATGGAGCGCACTGCCACCCAGTCAGAGTCGCGCAGCGGGGAGACAGTAGGAGACTCAAGGCCGGGGGTCAGCGCGGCTGCCTCTTCCACCAGTTCCTTACGGATGTCGTAGTCCATCAGAACGTACTGGCGCGCTACGAGGACACCCTGAAGACGGCGGATCAGGACATCGGCCGCAGGATTCTTTTCACCCTTGCGTCCGATGAGTACCGACTCGGAGAGCAGGATCGGTTCCCCGAAGATTTCCATCCCGGCAGCCTTGAGCGTGGTCCCGGTCTCGACGACGTCGGCAATGGCGTCCGCGACACCGAGCCTCACGGAGGACTCGACGGCGCCGTCGAGCCGTACCACTTTGGCGTTGATGCCTCGCTCGGCGAGGTATCCGCGCAGCAGTCCGTCGTAGCTCGTGGCGAGCCGCTTGCCCTCAAGCTGTTCGACGGCGTCGAAGTCACCCACGGGCCCAGCGAAGCGGAAAGTGGAGGCGGCAAACCCAAGGCCGAGCAGCTCCTCAGCCTCCACCTCGGCGTCCAGCAGAAGATCCCGGCCGGTGATCCCGACGTCGAGCGTTCCCTGTCCTACGTACACGGCGATGTCACGCGGGCGGAGGAAAAAGAACTCAATGTCGTTGTCCGGATCAACCAGCACGAGCTCGCGGCCGCCATCGCGGCGTTGGCGGTAGCCTGCCTCGGCGAGCATCTCGGAGGCGGCTTCGGACAGGGATCCTTTATTGGGAACGGCAACTCGCAGCATGGAGGAAAATCTTTCTGGGTGGGGACGGAATCGGTTCAAGCAGGGTATGACCGCAACGGGGCGGCTAAAGATGCTTGTAAACGTCTTCCAGGCTTAGTCCCTTGGCAAGCATCAGAACCTGCAGGTGGTAGAGCAGCTGGGAGATCTCCTCAGCGGCTGCTTCGTCGGATTCATACTCAGCAGCCATCCAGACTTCCGCTGCTTCTTCGACAACCTTCTTGCCGATGCCGTGGACCCCGGACTCCAATTCAGCGACCGTGCGGGAGCCGGGCGGGCGTGTTGCAGCCTTCTCACTGAGTTCTGCAAACAGCGTCTCGAAATTCTTCACGCCCTCCAGCCTACTTGCTCAAGGCTGGAGAGCGCCTGCCGGGCCGTAGCATGACGACGGCGTTGTGACAGAAAGCACAGAGGGCTCACTGCCGGTACTGGCTCAGGGTCACTGCCGTTGCGAGGGCTGCCGTCACGGCTTCATGGCCCTTGTCCTCGGAGGAACCCGGAAGGCCGGCCCGGTCCAGGCCTTGCTGTTCCGTGTCGCAGGTCAGCACACCGAATCCAACGGGGACGCCGGTTCTGACGCTGACATCGGTCAGGCCCATCGTGGCGGCCTGGCAGACGTAGTCAAAGTGGGGCGTGCCTCCCCTGATCACCACACCGAGGGCCACGACGGCGTCAAAGTGTGGCGCCAGCCGGGCCGCCGCAACGGGAAGCTCGAAGCTGCCGGGTACCCGCAGGACGGTGGGCTCGCTGATGCCGGCCTCTTTGGCAGCCCGGAGCGCACCGTCAAGCAGGCCGTCCATGATCTGCGTGTGCCAACTGGCAGCAACAATCGCCAGTTTCAGGCGTGACGTTTCGTCAGGGTTCAGGGTGGTCAAGTCGATTTCGGGCGCGCCGTGTCCGCTCATTACGAGGTTCCGTTCAGTAGTTGTGGTGAGTCGTGGTGTTCAGTTTTGACGAGACAGCTCAGCCTGGGTCAGTTCAGGCAGAGGCCGGCTCAGTCCTGTTCGTGGTCAAAGGGGGTGGGGGCCATACCGGGGGCAATGGTTGCAACGGCAGCTGACTCAGGTCCCAGGACGAGCCGATGGTCCATCCGGTCCTTCTTGGTCTGCAGGTACCGGATGTTCTGCTCCCGGGAGGGAACCTCGGTAGGAACCATCTCAATCACTGTCACTCCGGCCTTGGCCAACCTGTTCTGCTTGTCCGGGTTGTTGCTCAACAACCGGATTTTGGTGAGGCCCATTTCTGCCAGGATCTGAGCCGCAGCCTTGTAGCGCCGGGCGTCAACCGGCAAACCCAGCTGCTCGTTTGCTTCTACGGTGTCCAATCCGGCTTCCTGGAGGGCATAGGCCTTGATCTTGTTGGCCAGGCCGATGCCGCGGCCTTCCTGCCCGCGGAGGTACAGCAACGTCCCGCCGTATTCGCTGATCATCTCCAGCGCGTAGGCGAGCTGTTCACCGCAGTCGCAGCGGTAGGACCCGAAGACGTCGCCCGTGAGGCATTCCGAGTGCAGCCGCACCAAGGGTGCCTGCCCATCGGTGGGCGGAATGGGAGAGCTCACTGCCAGGTGCTCGGCACCGGTTTCGAGGTCAATCCACGCCTGGGCAACCAAACCGCCGAACTCGCTGGGCAGCTGGACCACCGGGCCACCGCTGACCGGGTGGGGCTCTGCGCCGTTAGCTGCCTTTTGAGCCTTCGAAGCCGTCATTATTTCTCCTCTTTTCCGGCCGGAACCGATGCCCGCCTACTGTGGTCCCCATTGCCCAGATAGCTCACAAGGTCCTCGATCGAGATGAGTGGGCAGCCATGTTCTGCAGCAAAAACGCGCAGTCCATCCAGCCGCATCATCTCTCCGTTGTCATACACCAATTCTGCAATCACACCCACGGGCGACAGTCCCGCCAGCCGGCACAGCTCAACAGCCGCTTCCGTATGGCCCGGACGTTCCCGTACACCACCCTCAACAGCACGAAGCGGAAAAACATGCCCGGGACGTGTAAGCGAGGCAGGCTGGCTGGCCGGATCGGCCAGCACCCTGGCAGTCAGGGCACGGTCTGAGGCCGAAATTCCCGTGGTCACGCCGTCGGCCGCATCACAGGAAACAGTGTAGGCAGTTCCCTTGGAGTCTTCGTTGACTTCAACCATCGGCGGCAACGCCAGGGCATCAGCGCGGGCACCGTCGAGGGGAACACAAATGACGCCCGAGCTGTAGCGGACGGTCCAGCCCATCAGAGCCGGCGTGGCAAACTCCGCCGCGAAAATGATGTCGCCCTCATTTTCGCGGTCCTCGTTGTCCACCACGATGACCGGTCGGCCCGCGGCGATGGCCCGTACGGCTTCTTCAATGCTGTCCAAAGGTGCAGGAACAACGTCCAATTCGACAGGAGCGCCCAGATCTACAGGGTGGCCGGCCGCAATGGAGGCCGGGCTCACAGCGAGACCCCCGTGTCTACTGCCTGCGGCGCCGATGCGGATTGCTCCCGTGCCGCCGGCAGCGAGAACGCCAACAGGCGCTCCGTGTACTTTGCGAGCACATCAACTTCCAGATTCACCGGGCTCCCTATGCTCTTTGCTCCCAGACCGGTCTCTGCCAATGTGGTGGGGATCAGTCCGACCTCAAACCAGGGCGCCGGCTCCTGCGGCGGGCTGACGGCACTAACGGTGAGGGATACGCCGTCGACCGCAATGGAGCCCTTTTCGGCGATATACCGTGCAAGACCGGACGGCACTTCGAACCTCAGCCGATCCCAGTTATCCAGGGATTCCCGTTCCACCAGGCTGCCGACACCGTCCACGTGGCCCTGGACGACGTGGCCGTCGAGGCGGCCGCCAGCGGGAACACACCGCTCAAGGTTGACGGCGTCCCCCGCCTGCAGCTGGCCAATCGTGCTCCTGAGGAGGGTCTCGCCCATGACGTCGACGCTGAACTCCTTGCCCGCTATCTCAGTCGCAGTCAGGCATACGCCGTTCACTGCAATGGATCCGCCCAGAGCGAGGCCCTCGGTGGTCCCGGGCGCCTGCAGGCGGAGGGTTGCGCTGCCGTCTCCCCTGTCCAAGGACAGGACTTTGCCCTGTTCGGCGATAATTCCGGTAAACATCAATAGCCTCCTGCTGCGCTGCCGGCACCTGTCAGGTGCACGGTTGAATCGGTTGAAGTTGCCTTGGAAAGTTCGGTGATGGCGGAGGCGGCTGATGTTTCTGAGCCGGCAGGACGAAGATGGAGCCGAAGGTCGCGGCCAAGGGACTGAACGGCTCCGCCTCCGGCGGGGTCCCATTCCCAATGCTGGGCATCGGACAGCGTTGTAACTCCGAGGTCGCCCAGCGCTGCGGTGCCGGACCCCAGCAACGTGGGTGCCAGGTAAATAATCAGTTCGTCCACCAGCCCGGCGGCCAGGAAAGCGCTGAGGATGCGGGAACCGCCCTCCACCATCAGGTGGCGCACTCCGGCAGCGAAGAGGGTGTCCAGGGCCTGCCGGGGGTCCCTTGTGGCGAGATGGAGTACGCGGCCCTCTTCTCCATGGATAGCGGCATTCTCGGGAATGCTCCGGAGCCCCATGACAGCCCGCAGTGGTTGCCGGCCTTCGGGCTCACCGGCGGAATTCCTGGCTGTCAGCCGGGGGTTGTCGATCAGAACTGTTTGGGTTCCTACAAGGATCGCATCAATCCGGCCGCGGGTACTGTGATTGTCGGCCAGCGACTCCGGACTTGAAATCCACTGGCTGGTGCCGTCCTGGGCCGCAATTCTGCTGTCGAGGGTCTGGGCGATGTGGAGGGTGACGAAAGGCCGCTTGGACAGTACGGCCTCGAACCATCTGCGGTTCAGGTCAAAGGCGCCCTCGGCGTTCAGGCCTGAACATACCTTGACTCCCGCCGCCAGCAGGGTGGCCGCTCCACCGGCAGCCGGATCATGCGGGTCATCGACGGCATAAATGACTTTGGCCATGCCTGCATCGATGATTGCCTGAGCGCAGGGACCGGTGCGGCCGCAGTGATTGCAGGGTTCAAGGGTGACCACCATGGTGGTGCCTGACAGATCCAGTCCCTGCGATCCCGCCCGCGCAATGGCGTCAGCCTCGGCGTGGGGGGTTCCGGCTCCGCGGTGATAGCCGGTTGCCATCTGGCGGCCGTCGGCATCGAGGATTACCGCTCCCACCAAGGGGTTCACCCCACGGGGTCCCTTGAGGGCCTCTGCCAAGGCGCGTTCCATTGCTGCCATTTCAGGCTGCGTGAATTCACCGTCTGAGAGCACCTGTGCGTCGTTCCTTCCCTCGAAAACCGCGTGGGCTCCGGGGGTATACGACAGCAAAAATCCGTGGCGCATGTAAGCGCCACAGAAACAGCCGTACGTGCTTCTCTCATCCAGACTTTAACTGTCGGTACCGGAATTTCACCGGTTCAACCGTCCGCCGGACACCTTCAAAGAGAAAGCACCGGCTCGCGGGTCGCGGACTGTCACCGCCGGTTCGGACTTACACCGACCCCGGAGCACGTATTGTGTGTTGTTATTCTGTCACAACCTAACTGCCCGCCCGGGTATTCCCGTCAGAATGCGTCACGGGGAATTCTTTTCGCCGTAAACCCGAGGGCGTCACAGACGGCTAGCGGCTGCCGGCCTTCCGAAGCCGCTCCACGGCTTCCGACGGGTCCTCGGCGCCATAAACTGCGGAACCTGCCACAAAGACATTCGCTCCGGCTTCAGCTGCCCTGATGATGGTTTCTTCCGTGATGCCGCCGTCCACTTGCAAGGCCACGCCCGTTCCCGCGCCGTCGATGGCAGCCCGTGCCCGGCGGATCTTGGGCAGCGTGAGGTCCAGGAAGGACTGGCCGCCAAAGCCCGGCTCCACGGTCATGATGAGGAGCAGGTCCAGTTCCGGCAACATGTCCAGGTACGGCTCCACCGGGGTTCCCGGCCGTAAGGCCATTCCTGCCTTCGCTCCCCTTGCCCGCAATTCGCGGGCAAGTTTGATGGGGGCGATCGAGGCTTCGACGTGGAAGGTCACGGAAGCCACGCCTGCGTCGGCGTACGCCGGGGCCCAGCGGTCGGGGTCGTTGATCATCAGGTGGGCGTCCAGTGGCACAGGGCTCACGGCCTGGATCCGCTGCACCACCGGCAGGCCGATCGTCAGGTTGGGAACAAAGTGGTTGTCCATAACGTCAACATGGACGGCGTCGGCGTTGCTGATGCGGCGAAGCTCAGCCTCGAGGTTCACGAAGTCCGCAGAGAGGATGCTGGGATTGATACAGCACTGGGCCATGAGGGAGTCCTTTCACAGTAAGGGCGCTGCCAAGCCAACAACGGCCGGCGTTTTTCAGTTGAAGGTGCTTGCGGGATGGATGATGCCTGGCAATCCCGGTGTCAGGGCTTCTTCCGGATCAGGGCAAGGAACATTGCGTCAGTGGCATGGAGGTGAGGCCACAACTGCGCCGTCCCCTCATGCCCGGCCTCCAAGTGCCCGGTCAGGCTCACGTTGTCCAGCACAGCTCCGGCATCCAGCAATTCAAGGTCATCACGCTTGCGGAGGGCATCGCTGACCACGGCGGTGGTTTCGGCGGGGTGCGGGGAGCAGGTCACGTACGCCACCACTCCGCCGGGCCGGACCGCAGCCAAAGCCGACTTGAGCAAATCCCTCTGCAGGGGGCCCAGGTCTGCGAGGTCTTTCGGAGAACGGCGCCAGCGTGATTCCGGACGGCGGCGCAGGGCTCCCAAACCGCTGCAGGGAACATCCACGAGGATGCGGTCGAACGTCTCGGGCTGTTCGCTGCCGAGCTCCCGGCCGTCGCCGGTGCGGACTTCCCACACGTCGTCCGGCACAATCGACAATGCCTGGCGGACCAGCTTGGCCCGGTGCGGCAGGGGCTCGTTGGCCAGCAAGCGTGCACCCCTCTGGTTGGCGAGGGCTCCCAGCAGGGCTGCCTTTCCGCCGGGTCCTGCGCAGAGGTCCAGCCAGAGTTCAGCCTCTCCGGCGCTGGCGGAACCAGCGTGCCCAGCAATGTCCCGGCCTGCGCCTCGACGATTCCCCTGAAGATCGACGGCGGCCAGCGCACGGGCAACCAATTGGGAACCTGCGTCCTGGACCCTGGTGCTGCCTTCCCGGATGGATGCCAGCCTGCCTAGGTCTCCTCCGCTGGAAAGTGCCGAGTCCTCAACAAGCTCACCGGGTATCGCACCATTCTCCAGCGCTTCGTCGAGGCTCCCCAAGCCGGGCAATGCCACAAGGTTGACCACAGGAGCCGCGTTGTCCGCTTCAAGCAGCCCGGTGATTTCCGTTACCGGCCGGCCGTGCGCCACCAAAGATTGCCGCAATGCCCTGACGATCCACTCCGGATGGGCATGGCGGACTGACGCAATGGCGGTTTCGTCGGTCTCGTCCCGAAGGAGCTCCTCAAGCCATTCATCAAGGCTGCGGGCAGAAACCTTCCGCAGCACCGCATTGATCAGTGCGGACGGCCCGGCTCCGATAACAGCGCGGGCAAGGCCGACTGTCTGATCCAGGGCAGCGTGCGCAGGGACACGCATCGCCAACAGCTGATGGGCTCCGATCCGAAGGGCATCGAGGATTGCCGGATCGAGCTGGTCGAGGGGACGGTCAACGCAGCGGGCCAAAACGGCGTCGTAAGTCCCCTGACCGCGGAGGGCGCCATAGCTGAGCTCGGTGGCAAAACCCGCGTCGCGCCTGTCCAGCCCATGGTGCCGGATGCGGGCGGGGAGGACAAGGTTTGCATAGGCGTCCTCGGACGCAACGGCCCGGAGCACTTCAAAAGCCACCAGGCGGGCGGGATCGGCACGGCGCGTGCGCTGGGAAGGTGCGTTTTCAGTAAAACTGCGCTGCGATGTCCGGTTACGTTCCCGGCCCTGCGCGTTCCGCTGGCTGCCGCCGGCGCCGCTACTCCGCTGCCCACCACTCCGTTGCCCACCGCTGCGCTGGCCACGGCCGTTGCCGCCTGTGCCGGACCCGCTCATTCGAACACCATGCTTTCCACTGAAGTCTGTCCGCGCACCCAATCAGCGGCGGCCATCATTTTCTTGCCCGAGGGTTGGATCCTCGTTAATTCCACAGCGTGTGAGGCTGTTCCTACCAGCACAGCCTTTTCCCTCAGGGCGACGCGGCCCGGTTCCAGGTCAAGGGTATCCGGGCGGAGAATCACTGGCTCCAGCTTCAGACGCTGGCCCTCAAATGTTGTCCAGGCTCCCGGCTCAGGAGTCACGCCCCGGGCACGCCGGCCAACCGCGAGAGCGGGCTGATGCCAATCGAGGCGGGCGTCGTCAATGGTGAGCTTGGGTGCCAGCGAGACCTCGCCGCTCTGGGGCACGGCAGCAGCGGCGCCGGCTTCCACTGCCGAGAGAGTCTGGGCGAGGAGAACGGCTCCGCTGTGCGATAACCGCTCCAGCAGCTCGCCGGAGGTGTCGTCGTCGTGTACCTTTTCGGTGAGCGTGCCAAAAACGGGACCCGTGTCCAGGCCCTCTTCCAGAAGAAAGGTCACGGCCCCGGTCACGTCATCACCGGCGATGACAGCGTGCTGGACCGGTGCGGCACCACGCCAGGCCGGCAGCAACGAGAAATGCAGATTGATCCAGCCGTGTTGCGGGACGTCAAGAGCCGCGCGGGGTATGAGCCCGCCGTAGGCCACGATAGCCGCCACCTCGGGTTTCAGGTCCGCGATCCTGGCGGTGACTTCAGCATCCACCTTTGCTGCGTGAATCACGTCAATTCCGAGTTCCGCGGCCCGGGCTGCGACCGGAGAGGGGGTCAGCACGCGCTTGCGGCCAAGGGGTGCGTCGGGTCGCGTGAGCACGGCGACGACGTCAAACCCGGCACCAAGCAAAGCATCCAGGGAAGGCACTGCGACCGCTGGTGTTCCAGCAAAGAGAACCCTCATCCGGCTGTTCCGGAACCGATGCCAAAGCTGGAACCGACAGTCCGTGCCCGCTTCGCGGTGGTTTGTTCCGCAACGGAGTGGTAGTTGGCGGCGCGGATGGCGCGAAGGGCAGCCTTGCGGTCCTCTCCCTCAAGACGGTCCGTAAAAAGGACGCCGTCGAGGTGGTCAGTCTCGTGCTGGAAGCAGCGGGCGAGCATGCCGTCAGCCTCCACGCTGACCGGGTTGCCGTTCAGGTCTACGCCTGATGCCTTGGTGGCCCGACGACGGCGGACGGGGAATCCAAGCCCGGGAATGGACAGGCAACCTTCCACTTCGTCCTCCTGGAAGTCGTCACTGTTTTCCAGCACCGGGTTGATGATGTGCCCTTCAACCCCGCCGATCCGGTAGGTGAAAACGCGGAGGCTTACTCCGACCTGCGGAGCCGCGAGTCCTGCACCGTCAACATCCTCCATGGTTTCGACCATGTCAGCGACCAGTTTTTCCAGCTCCGGTCCGAAGTCCGTCACGGGATCGGCCACGGTGCGGAGCACAGGATCCCCGATGATACGGATGTTCAGAATGGCCATGGGCAGTCTTTCCTCACGGTGGAGAGGTACGGGATCCCATCCAGTTTAGATGCAGCATCTGTCAGGAGGGGCACGAGGTGTCGGCTAAGGCAGTGGTGTGGCTGGCTGGTGGGACACCGGCGGGGCAACAGGCAGCAGCGCACTTCCGGCGCTTCCCGTGTCGGCGGCCATTTCCCAAACACGCCGGAGAGCACAGAACTTCCACCAGTGATGCTTAAGGACCTCGGGGTTGGCCCTCGAGGGACGCACTTCGGTCTCGCCCAGGGCCACGGCCAGGAGCACGGGTGCTTCTCCGTGCTTCCAGGGTTCCCATTCGCCGGCTACAGGGTCTACGAGGCTCTCTTCGGCCTTCATTCCCGCCACCAGCTGCATCACCACTTTGTCGTCCAGGGGCTTGACCGTTCCATCCCTGGTGGTGCCTTTGGTTTTGTAGTCGATGAGGCAGGTCCGGCCGTTGATGCGGGCCACCAGATCCAGGGTTCCTGCATAGCCCACTGTTTGGTTCCAGACTGTGATCTCCGGAGCGATGGGCTCAACGCGGTACAGCTCCCACCATTCATCAAACCGGGCGGCAAAGGCTTCCTCGCCGTTGGCCGCCAGGGCCTCGCGCGTTTCCTTCATGCGGTGCGGCTTGCCCAGCGCCCTCAGGGCCACCTGCTCGCAGTAGTCATGAACACGGTCACCACGTTTCGCTGCAACATCGCGGTAGGCCTCCGCTGCCTTGGCGGCCCTGTTGACCGCCTGCCTTACTTGCGCCGGACTGCCCAGAATGCCCGGGAGCAGGGGGTCGCTGGCAAGGCTGCTCGCACCCATATAGCCGAACCATCCATCCAGGCCATGAGGCTGTTGCCCTATGACGGTGGTGATGGATGGAACAGAGAAGTCCGCGGTAGTGGAACGGGCGTACATGCGGCCATAATCCGTGGCGTGGGCAAGCAGTGGAGCGGTCATATCTCAACTCTTTCACAAAGGACCGACAGGAAGTCCAGCTCACTGAAACCGTCTGGACCACAAGTAAGAAACACAAAAAGACCCGCTCCGTTGCAATAACGGAACGGGCCTTCGGGGTGGGCGATACTGGGTTCGAACCAGTGACCTCTTCGGTGTGAACGAAGCGCGCTACCACTGCGCCAATCGCCCCTGATGCCTTTGAATGCTAGCCCAGTCCGGTCGATTATAGAAATCGGCTGCCTGACACCATTATCCCACTTCCGGACTGCGCCAAAAGCAGCGGGAATTACACCGCTGTAATTAGCCAAAACCCCTAGAAATCAAGGAAGCAGCGGGGTTCATGTCAGTGGGCGGGAAAGCGATTTGGAGAATCCTTGAACCTCCTATAGAGTTTTTACTCGTTGGAACGCGAGGAAATGCCCGTCAGGGCACGGAATCAACCCTCCAAACTGCGGACGTAGCTCAGCTGGTAGAGCACCACCTTGCCAAGGTGGATGTCGCGAGTTCGAATCTCGTCGTCCGCTCGCAGGACACTGTCACGGCAAGGGTTCTTCGGAACCGTGCTAACACGGTGGGTTGGCCGAGAGGCGAGGCAGCGGCCTGCAAAGCCGTATACACGGGTTCGAATCCCGTACCCACCTCGGTGAAAACCATGGTTTCCGGTTCAGGCTGGATGGCAATGGGCGATTGGCGCAGCGGTAGCGCGCTTCCCTGACACGGAAGAGGTCACTGGTTCGATCCCAGTATCGCCCACCAGAGCAATTCATTTTGCTTGTTGTAGAACGCCTCTGAGGCGTAACGATCTACATGTGCGGACGTAGCTCAGCTGGTAGAGCACCACCTTGCCAAGGTGGATGTCGCGAGTTCGAATCTCGTCGTCCGCTCTCTTTTCTTTTAAACCGCGTTATCTTTGCGCGGGCGATTGGCGCAGCGGTAGCGCGCTTCCCTGACACGGAAGAGGTCACTGGTTCGATCCCAGTATCGCCCACCCACGAAAGCAGCTCCCCCGGAGCTGCTTTTTTTGCTGTTAAAACACCCCCAAACGGTTGGCACCTCCATACTCCCCGGTTAGGATCGAAAGGCCAGGAGCGATCTGGCTCCGCGACTGAAGGGAGGTGCCCGTGGGATTACTTGACGATCTAAAGGGCAAGGCTCAGCAACTTATTGGTGGCAAGGAAGAAGCCATCAAGGACGGCATCGGCAAAGCCGGTGACTTCATCGATACCAAGACCGGTGGCAAGTACGCCGACAAAATCGATTCCGTCCAGCAAGGTGCAGCCGGCCTCGTGGACAAAGCTAACGGGACGCCCAACGCGGCGCCTGCAGCTGATGATCCCCACGTCGACGGTGAGCCACCTGTAGCCGGGGAACCCCGGCAGCAGGGCCTCTGACCCAACTAGGTACGTCAGCGAGGTGTCGGTCCCGCCGAGAGGCGGCGCCGGCACCTTCGGCGCTTAACAGGGCCTAGGAAGGCACAGCCTTCACGAAGGCTCGTGGTTTTGACCCTCGCGGGCCAGGGCTGTCAGGCGTGAGACTGCCCTGAAGTACTTCTTCATGTAACCGCCGGTCATCATTTCCTCGGTGAAGAGGCGGTCGAACGGAACACCGCTGGCCAGGATGGGGACGTCCTTGTCATACAGCCGGTCAGCCAGGACCACGAACCGCAGGGCAACTGCCTGTTCAGTGATGGTGTCCACATCGCGCCACACCACTCCGTCGATTCCGTCAATCAATTGCCGGTAGCGGCTCGGGTGGACGCCGGCCAGGTGGGCAATCAGGGTCTTGAAGTCATCCCTGGCCACAGTCTTGCCGTCGAACTCTGCCTTCATGTGATGGTTCAGTTCGTCATTACGCAAAGGCAGCGGCGCCGCCGGCAGACCGCGGTGGCGGAAGTCCTCGCCGTCGATCCTCACCACGTCGAACTGATCGGCCAGAACCTGGATCTCGCGTTGGAAGTCGACGGCGGCGAAGCGCCCGTCACCCAAGGAACCGGGAAGCGTGTTGGACGTCGCTGCGAGCTTGACGCCGGCGTCCGCCAACTCCCGCATCAGCCGCGACATGAGGACGGTATCGCCCGGATCATCCAGCTCGAATTCGTCGATGCAGACGAGCTTGTAGTGGCTGAGCGCTTCAACGGTCTTGCGGAAGGACAGCGCTCCCACGAGGTTGGTGTACTCAACAAATGTGCCAAAGGCTTTCGGGCCTGGCGTCGCGTGCCAGAGGGACGCCAGGAGGTGCGTCTTGCCGACACCGAATCCGCCGTCCAGGTAGATCCCGGCGCGGGAGGTGTCCTTTTTGCCAAAGAGCCGTTTGAAGAGGCCGTCGCCGTCGCGCGCGCCGACGCCGGTTGCGAAACCTTCAAGGGCTCGGACCGCTGCCGCCTGGCTTGGCTGGGAAGGATCGGGGCGGTAGCTGCCGAAGGAGACCGCGCCGAATCGTGGCGAAGGATAAAACCCCTTAAGGAGGTCATCCACGGAAACCGCCGGAGTGCGCGCGGCGAGCTGTTCGATCTGTACCAAGGTGGTCCGTTCTGCTGGTCTGTCCCCAGAAAGAATACCGGTATCGGCCTGACGGCAGCCGCCACGTGATGAAGGCCATATGTCCCTGTGTTAACGGAGGGAAGCAATAGTCCGGGGGCGTGGCTAGTGTTGGAGCAGGTCCGGCTGCCGTGACAACCCGTGCCCGGCCAGGACCCACTGACCGTTTTCAATGAAAGGCCATCAGAATGCCCTACCCCGTTGAACAGAACGAGAAATTTTCCGGCTATGTCCACCCGGAGCGGCTCGTATCCACCGAATGGCTCGCCGCGGCCATCGAGTCCGGAGCCGTGGGTGACGGCGGGCTTGTCGTAGTGGAGTCCGACGAAGACGTCCTTCTTTACGAAACCGGTCACATTCCGGGCGCCGTGAAGATCGACTGGCACACCGACCTGAACGACGAAGTCACCCGGGATTACGTGGAAGGCGAGGCCTTCGCTGCCCTCGCTGCAGCCAAGGGTATTTCCCGGGACAGCACTGTGGTGATTTACGGGGACAAATCAAACTGGTGGGCAGCGTACGCCCTGTGGGTCTTCACCCTGTTCGGCCACGAGGATGTTCGCCTGCTGGACGGCGGCCGCGACAAGTGGATCGCAGAAGGCCGTGAACTCAGCACGGACGTACCTTCCCCGGCTCCGGGCAACTACCCCGTAGTGGAGCGCAATGACGCCCCCATCCGCGCCTTCAAGGAGGACGTGCTCGCCCACTTGGGCAAGCCGCTGATCGATGTCCGCTCCCCTGAGGAGTACACCGGGCAGCGCACGCACATGCCTGCCTACCCTGAAGAGGGTGCGCTCCGCGGCGGGCACATCCCCACCGCGGCTTCCATTCCCTGGGCCCGGGCAGCTGCACCGGACGGCACCTACCGCAGCCGCGAAGAACTCGAAGCGCTGTATCTCGGAGAAGCAGGTCTGACCCCGGGCGACGACGTCGTGGCCTACTGCCGTATTGGCGAGCGTTCCAGCCACACCTGGTTTGCCCTCAAGTACCTTCTTGGGTTTGACACCGTACGCAACTACGACGGGTCGTGGACTGAATGGGGGAACGCTGTCCGCGTTCCGATCGTCAAGGGTGCAGACCGCGGCACTGTTCCTTCTTCACGGCCGGCAACGGCAGAGGCGTCGAACTAGCCGGGGAAAGCCCACACCACTCCCCTGCAAATACTGCGTAAGCTGGAACTGATGAATACCGATTCCCTCCCCGCCACCCTTGCGGAAATTGTTGATGATTTCCAGGCCCTCACCGAACCTGAGCGGCTCCAGCTGCTCCTGGAGTTCTCACGTGGACTTCCGGAACTGCCCGAGCATCTCAAGGACCACCCTGAACTGCTCGAACAGGTGGTGGAGTGCCAGTCACCGTTGTTCCTGACAATCGAGACGGAAAAGGGCGACGGCGGTGCTCCGGACAGCGTCCGGCTGTACTTTAAGGCGCCACCGGAAGCTCCCACCACTCGGGGATTCGCCGGTGTCCTCCATGAGGGACTTGATGGTTTGTCCGCTCAGGAAATCCTGGCCATACCGGATGACATGCCGGAGCTACTGGGACTCACGCGCGCCATTACCCCGTTGCGGATGAGGGGCATGACGGCAATGCTGGGCCGCATCAAACGTAAAGTTGCGGCCTCAGCCCGCTTCCAAGGCTGAGCCCGCACCAGCGGATGGCAAAAAAACAGGCTTCACAAGGAACACCGGCCACAGCTGCTTTAACTGCGGCCGGTGTTGCTTTTGTGTTGCATCCGTACCATCACGATCCCGCCACGGCGAGCTACGGTATGGAAGCCGCCGAGGTGCTGGGCATTGACCCGGCCAAGGTGTTCAAGACCCTCATGGTCGACGTCGACGGGCAGCTGGCCGTGGGAGTGGTTCCCGTCAGCGGCAATCTGGATCTGAAGGCGATGGCCGCATCACTGGGGGGCAAAAAGGCCGCCATGGCCGATGCCGCCGTCGCCGAACGCCGTACTGGTTATGTACTGGGCGGGATTTCACCCCTGGGACAGCGCCAGGCGGCCCGCACCGTGGTTGACGACAGCGCGTTGGAACAGGAAACAGTGCTCATCTCCGGTGGCCGGCGGGGCCTGGACATCGAGCTGAATCCCCACGACCTGATCCGGCTCACCGGAGCCATCTCCGCACGAATCAGGACGGTCAGGTAAGGGTACCTGCGATGGTTGGTCCCGGTCCTCTAATCGACGACGAACCTGTTGCGGATGGTGCCGAGCCCCGTGATGCCGCATTCCACAACGTCCCCGGGTTGGAGGAAACGGGGAGGCTTGAATCCGAGGCCGACACCGGGTGGTGTGCCAGTAAGAATCACGTCACCGGTTTCGAGAGTGATGGTGGTCGCCAGATAGAAAATCAGCTCACTGATGTTGAAGATCATGTCGGCGGTGGAACCAGTCTGCCGGGCCTCCCCGTTCACGGTGGAAGTGACACTCAGGTTGTAGGGATCGGGAATCTCTTCTGCCGTCGTCAACCACGGGCCGATCGGGCAGAACGTGTCGGCACTCTTCGAGCGGGAGAACTGCCCGTCTGACTTCTGAGCGTCACGGGAGGATACGTCGTTGGCCACTGCATAGGCAAAAACGTGGGAAGCGGCATCCTCGCGGCTGACCCGCTTCGCCGGCCTGCCGATGATGACCGCCAGTTCGGCTTCATAATCGGCCTGATCCGTTACCCGCGGACCGATGACGACATCAGCGAAAGGTCCATTGAGCGAACTGGAGTACTTCGCGAAAATTAGGGGCTTCTCGGGCGGAACGGCTCCCGTCTCCTGAGCGTGGCTTGCGTAGTTGAGGCCAACGGCCAGAATCTTGCCGGGACGAACGACGGGGTTGAGAAGCTCTTCCTGGGCCACCTCGAGGGTGGGCGTTGTGCCGGCCAACCTGCTGTGTACATTGTTGATGTCTTCAATGAGTGCCCGTGTGTCCGGGTAGCTTAGTCCGAGCGAGGTCAGAGGCGTCCATGTGCTCGACTCATCGCTGACGATAAACTCGGGGCCGCCGTCGAACATTGTCCGTGCAATTCTCATCTTGTTTCTCCTGACTGGGCGGCGCTTGCTGTACTTCCCTTGGTTACAGCAGCGTCTTCCTTAGTGACGTGGCCAGGCCTCAGGCCGAAGAACTCGGCCGTACTGAGGCCGTCCAGGATCTGTGCCATGAGACTCTGTTCACGTTTGAGGGTGGCGCGGGTGGAGGCCGCAACGGTTTCCCGCAGCTCCCACGGCACGACAACCACGCCGTCCTCGTCAGCCACTACGAGGTCGCCTGTGTTCACACTGACTCCCCCGCACGAAACGCCTGCGCCCCAGGTGCCCCCACATGCCTTGTGCGGCCCGGCGGCAGAGATCGCTGCGCTGTAGACCGGAAAGCCACGTCGACGGATTGCAGCGACATCACGGACGGCCCCGTCTATAACAGCCCCCACCACTCCGCGATGTTGAGCAGCAACGGTCAGAACCTCTCCCCATACTGCACGGTCAGCGAAACCGCCGGCATCCACAACCAGCACGGATCCCGAGGGCACAACCTCGAGGGCCTGGTGCAGGGAACCGCTGTCCCCCACCACTACCCGCACACAAAAAGCACGGCCAACAAGTCCGCTGACCGTTTGGGGACGGATGCGGGAGGACAGCACCCCTTGGCGCCCATTGCTGTCGGAGATTGCAGGCGTGCCGAAGGCGAGCCACTCCTCTGCCATGGTGCCCTCACTCATGCGCTCATCACCCCTCCACGGAAAATGTTGGAGGAGGGACCGGGGCCGCCGGGGACGACGAGGTCTGCTTCAAGCCGCCGCCCGCAACCCGGACAATAGAACGACCGGATGGCAACCATGACCTCGTCCCCCTCGACGTAGTCCTCTCCACGAATGGGGCCGATCACAGATGCGGGCACTTCTTCGCAAACGCAGCCGTGCCGCAAGTCGGCAGCGGCCGGGCCGAGAGTGGTGCCACATCTGACACAAGCCATGGTGTCCGTCCCGTGATCGATGGCAACAATGTCCCAGTAGTGCACCGCCTCACGTTCAACAGCACTCTCGGGATCACTGGCGGGCATCGATTGCACCCCCGGGAGCGGATGCTTCTCAACAAAGGGCACGGCCCTGCCCAGACGCTGCTTTCGGAGTCCCTGTCGCGTGACGTCGGTCTGCTCGCGGTCCAGCTCGAGGGTTCTTCCGGCTGTCAGGACAACGCCGTAGGTCCTGGCTGCCTCATCCGCGGAGACAAGCCCCGTTCGAACGTCCTTGAGCACTTTGTCCGGATCCCGGTCCAGCGGATCTCCGAATCCGCCTCCGCCTTGCCAGTTGTGATACTCGACAGTGTTTGGACCGAATTCGATCTTCGAACTGTTCAGCGGGCCAACCGTCCGTTCACCGTCGATCTGCTCAAGCGTGCCGACGAGACCGGTGTTTTCCGTCCCCTGGTCCAGCCTGGCGGCGTCGAGGAACCGAAGGTAGCGTACGGTGGCGCCGGGCAGCCCGCCGGCCACTCCGATGGCGTTGGGGGTCAGCGATCCGACTCCGGCAAAAGATGTCGACAGCGGGCCCTTTGCCTCGTAGGGAACAATCGCAACCTCGCCTGACACTCCACCCCGGAAGCGGCCGGCTCCGCCCGAATCAGTCAGTTGGCGACGGAACAGGTACAAAAGCGGGTAGGCGTCCTCCGTCGCCTCAATCGAGGGGATGTTCGCGGTGGTGTTGATGATGATCCCGCCGGTATCGACTCCATCCGCATATGTTCTTGCCCCTGTTCCGGCGGCAAAGTGGCTTGCTTCCGGGGCGACAGTGAACGTTCCGTCCCGGTTGACTCCCACCATGGAGACGCCAAGCGAGGTCGCACACCAGCTGGCCATGGCTTGCTCGTGGTGCTTTGGGCTGGCTAGAAGCATTCGGGACAACACGACGAGCACGAGATTCAACGTCACGATGATTGCGGAGATGGTGGACATCGACACCGGCGTGGGGAATTCGGCAGTCACGATGGTTCGGGGCGGGGCCTTGATCTCGACACAGTCGGCGGCGCCGTCATTCCATGTCAGGTCGTATCCGAGCGCGATGCAGACGCCGGATAAGACGGCCGCCCGAAGCCCTCCGAACGCAGTGTTGGCAAAGCCCTCGACCTGCGCGTCGGAGCCTGCAAAGTCCAGGGTCAGCTGGTCGCCTGTCTTTGTCAGGGTGCAAACGATCTTACGGACGTTTTGCCTATGCCCGTCGTGGTCCAGATACTGCACCTCGCGCCACTGACCGTCCGGCAGCGACCGCAGACGGGAACGCATCCGCCGGGCAACGTGGCCGATGCCGCGACGCATTACCTCATTAACGACAGAGGGCCCTACCTCGTCGGCAACCTCCAGCAATCGCGTGCGCCCGACCTCATTGGCCACAAGCTGCCCCCGTAGGTCCAGTTCGGCTAAGGGTTCGCGCACCTGGGCCATGATGAGGTCGACGATGTCCTCCCGAATCTCGTGGGCTTCAACGATCTTCGTCGGCGGAAGGCGGAGCCCCTCGTCGAAAACCGACCTGGCGGTCATGTTGAATCCCCCGGGTTCGCTGCCGCCAATGTCGAGCCAGTGGCCGGACGAACCCACCCAGGCAAGAAGCTCTCCGGAATGGTGGACCGGAGCGACAGTGGCGACATCCGGTTGGTGCGTGGCACCCAGGTACGGGTCATTGCAGATGAACATATCCCCCGGGTTGATGCCTGGATGCTGCTCGCGTTGCTTGATGACTGAGCCCACGATGAGCCTTAGCACGTGGGCCTGGGTCGAGATGTACGGGCCCATGGCAACCAGCTTCCCGTCGGGCAACGTGATGCCCGTGCTGGCATCATAGGCGCCGACCAGGATCGGCGACCCGGAGGTGCGCATGTACTTGATGCCCATTTCCTCGGTGATATCAAGCAAACGGTGCCACACCACCTCGAACAGCACCGGGTCAATTTTTTCAGTCATCAGTTTCTCCTGCAGCCTCGAGAGAAATAATCAGGTTGCGCAGCTCGTCGACCTGCGCAGTCGCTCCTGGGGGAACTGCGACGCTGGTACCCGGTTGTTCGATGATTGCCGGTCCCGAAAAGTCGTGGCCAATCTCCAATTGGTTGCCGGAGTAGACGGCAGTGGATATCCAGCCACCCGCCTCAGGCCAGTAGACGTCACGGCGGTGCATCGGAGTGTCCAGCTGCGTTATGACAGGAGCGGACCCCTCTTGCCCCACCTCGATCCCGCTGGCGGCAGTTGCATCGACTCCTATCCGGAGAATACGAGGCACCGCATCCTTTAGCCGGGCCGTCTTCCCGAACAACACTTCATAGCGCTCGCCGAAGGCTTTGGTGAAGGCATCCACGATTGAGCCACCGGCTGCTCCGTTTCCGTGAAGATGCACGCGGACATCATGCAGTTGCCGTTCGTAGCGCATATCCGCCCACCGTGTGATGCTGATCCGCTCGGTGGCGACGCCTTGGGCGTTGAGCGCGGCGATGGCGTTCTCAGCGACGTCTTGGAAGCTTCTGGCCAGTACCTCGTCGTCGCGTCCGGCCTCGGTGCTGATGGACCGCTGAACGGTGCGAATGGTGTCCGAGATCACCACCCCATAGGCGGAGAAGGCAGTCGCACTGAGCGGAATCACCAAGCGGGACACTCCGGCTGCCCTGGCATAAGACGCCGCGTGCACAGGTCCCGCTCCGCCATACGCTGCCAGTACGAACTGACGGGGGTCATAACCCCGCTCAAGTGTTGCCTTGCGGATGAGATCCCCCATCTGCGAGTCCACTACTTGCCGGATCCCTGCCGCTGCCGCCACAACGTCCCCGTCGAAGAGTGGATCGGCGATGTAGTCCTTGATTGCGGTCTCAGCCAGATCGAGCCGCAACTGGATCCGCCCCTCCAGGAACCGTGTGGGGTCAAGGTAGCCGAGCACGGCGTCCGCATCGGTGACCGTTGGCCTCATACCTCCCCAGCCGTAACAAGCCGGCCCAGGTGATGCCCCTGCAGACTCCGGACCGATCCTCAAGCGCCCGGCGTCTTCCCAGGCGATACTTCCACCGCCGGCACCGATGGACACGACGTCGATCATGGGCGAGAGCAGCGTGTATTGGTTGATGATGGTTTCCGGGGCCATCGACCATCGGCCATCAACAATGAGGCCAACCTTGAAGGTAGTACCACCCACGTCTGTCGCGATGACGCGCTCCTGCTTCATCGCAGCCGCCAGCTTCTGCACAGCAACCATTCCACCGGCGGGCCCGGACTCAATGGTGCTCACAGGGAGAACAGACGGGATATCACTCACTCCTCCCCCGGCCTGGAAAATGAGAATGGGAACGCGCAGGCCTTCCGCCGTGAGGCGCTGGTTCAGTCGCTCAAGGTACTTCTCCAGGGTCGGCGCAATGAATGCATTAACCACCGTTGTCGATGTGCGTTCGTATTCCCCCGTAACCGGTGAGATCTCACTCGACAATGAGACGTGCGCGTCCGGCGCTAAGTCACGGATCACCTCGCGCACCAGCTGCTCATGCGCGGGCCTTTGATGGCTCCAAAGCAGCGTGACCGCGAACGACGTGACTCCTTGGGCAAGGAGGCTCCGGACGCCGGACTCTACATCCTCCCTCCGAAGAGGCTCGATAACCCGCCCCGACCGGTCTACCCGTTCGGGAAGTTCAGCGATCCTTTCCCGCGTGACGATCTGACGCGGTTTATCAGTCGCCCGCAAGTGGCGGCGTTCGGTGAGCCCAAGCCCTGCCACGCGGCCTCGTGCGCGCATAATGAGGATTTCGTCCCCGAAGCCCCTCGTGGCCAGAAGGCCGACCACTGCACCCTGCTGCCAGGTAAACATCACATTCGTAGTCTGTGTGGTTGCATGCGAGAAGCGCTCGGTCTCTGACAGCAGCTCGGTCAATGAAAGCCCGAACTGTTCCGCAGCCCTCGTTACGCCGTCGAGCAGCCCTTCCATCAGGTCCAGCGGCGTGGTGGGCGACTTCGCGATCACTTCGCACTGGGTTGTTCGATCAAGAACGACGACGTCGGTAAATGTTCCGCCGATGTCGACCCCGATAACGAAAGGCATTTTGCTTCCTCCGTGACTACCCCAAGGACTGGATCTTCCATAGTGCACAATCGTTTGCGCTAATATACAAACGAAGAACCCCAGGGGTCAAGATCCCTGGCAGCAGTACATTTGGATGTGGTGAATGCGAATGAAGTTGGGCGAAAGAGAGAGCATGGAATCAACTAATCGCAAGACGACAATCAAGCACATCGCGGAAGCGGCAGGCGTGCATCCCTCTACCGTCTCCCGAGCCCTCAACGGCCTGCAGGAGTCGCGGATACCGCAGGAAACGGTTGATCGCATCCATAAAGCCGCGGCTGAACTGCGGTACGAACCCAACCCGTGGGCGCAAAGCCTGCGTACCAAGAGGGCCATGATGATCGGACTCGCGATTCCCCGCTTCACCGATTATGTGCTCGCCCAGATGTTTGAGTCCGCGCAGATCCGGGCGACGGAGTTCGGTTATGACACACTGACGGCGGGAGCGGAGGTCGGAGGAAAAGGCAATGCCGCGATCAAGGGTTTGATGGACAGACGAACGGACGGCCTCATCCTTGCCACTGCAAAGATCCATGACGAATACCTGGCGGAGATAGAGCGACGAGGTGTTCCGTTCGTCCTGCTCAACCGCAAGTCCGGCGCCTACCCGGCAGTGACCGGCGACGACGAACTTGGCGGCTACCTCGCGACCCGCCACCTCATTGACCAGGGCCATCACCGCATTGGCCACATCAGCGGTCCGCTGACCGTCAGCACAGCGGACAGTCGCGCGCGCGGCTATCGGCGTGCATTGGAGGAAGCAGACCTGCCCCTCGATCCTGAATTGACGCAGGAGGGCCGTTTCGATGCCGGGTCGGCTGGCGATGCTGCTGAAGCACTCTTGAGCCTCCCCGATCGCCCGACAGCTATCTTTGCGGTCAATGACATCAGTGCACTCGCCGCCATGGCCACCGCGCGCCAACGAGGACTCGCTGTCCCTGAGGATATCGCAGTGGTTGGCTACAACGACTCGGAAGTCAGTTCGCTCCTTCCCATCCCCCTCACGAGCGTCCGGGTTCCCCTGCTGGACATGGGGAGCGCCGCCGTCGACCTTCTCCTGGCTTTGATGAACGGTGAGCCTGTCGAATCGATCGTAAAAGCTCCCGAGCTGATTCCCAGGGAGTCGTCACTGTTCTCCCGCTCCTAGCGTGACCAGACATATTGGAGGAAGCTGATACACGGCAGGGGTTATCCCCCAACCAGGAGCCAGTTGTAGATCTGGGGCACGAAGGTAATGAGGACTGTCAGTGCCAGCAGCGCGATGATAAATGGCGTGACGGCCACCGAGAGGCGTCCCATTGGCACTTTGCTGATGGACATGGCCACGAAGAGACTCGCTCCGACAGGCGGAGTGGCCAGTCCGAGCGTGAGCGCGAGCACGGTGACGACTCCGAAGTGCACGGGATCAACGCCGTAACTGATTGCGGCGGGCAACAGCACAGGGGTAACGATGATGATGGCAGGAACCGGGTCCAGCGGCATTCCGACCAGCAGCAACACAATCAGCGCAATCAGGAGGAACACGGTCTGGCTGTCGGTAATCGACAACATCAGTTCCGCTACGAGGCCCGGCAGCCTCGAATACGCCAGCGCCCAGTTCAGCACGGACGACGAGGCCACGATGATCATGACGGTGGCGGTCATGATCACCGATGCACGAAGCACATGGAGGGCTTTCTCCACGTTCAGTGTGCGGTACACCAGGCCCACGATGAGAGCGTAGAAAACGGCCACCGCCGCCGCCTCGGTTGGGGTGAAGATTCCTCCGAGGATGCCGCCGATGATGAGTACGGGCATAAAGAGCGCAATGAGCGCGTCACGGACAGAAATCGCCAGGTCTTTTCCCTCCAGCACCTGGTCGGGCCGCAATTTCGGGGTGACGAAGCCCTGCCGCCTCAGAAGCACGAAGTTGGTGATCATGACGGTGACACCGATCAGGATTCCAGGGATGATGCCGGCGATGAACAGGTCCCCGATGGAAGTCTGGCTTTGGACGCCATAGATGATAAACGGGATGCTGGGCGGAATAACGGCACCCATGAGGGAAGCGGCCGTAATCGTTGCCACCGAGAACTCCCGCTTATATCCGTCCCGTTGCATCTCGGGAATCATGGTGATGCCAACTGCCGCGAGATCGGCTGCTGCAGCACCGCTGACTCCGCCGAAGACCATTGATACCAGTACGGCGACCTGGGCCAGTCCCCCGTAAATCTTTCGCAGGAGATACCGCGTAAGCCGGACGAGCCGCTCGGTAAGCCCGACTTCATTCATGAGGTAGCCGGCGAGAACGAACAGTGGAATGGCCATCAGAGTGAAATCGTCCATTCCCACGAACAGCCGCTGTGCAACTACAGTCAACGGCGCAGGGGTTGCCAGCATGATGTAGATGAGGCCGGTTCCGATGATGACAATCGCCAACGGGACACCCAGGGACATCAGGCCAACGAATCCGCCAATCAAAATGCCAGGCATCAGATCTCCTCCAATTCAGGGTCGGCAGGCGGAGGAGGTACCGTCGAGAACATGCGGACAATCCCTTGCAAACCCATTAGTGCAAACCCCACCGGAATTGCGAGATAGGCCCACGCAATCTGGATCTGCAACGCCGGGCTCACCTGATTCCGATCGAAATTGGCAGCTGTCCCCTCGGCCCCGTACCAAACCACAGCGAAACTCACGAGGACCGTGATCAATTCGCCGATCCTCCTCGCTACCTCGGGGCTGAAACCGGGGATCCTGCCGAGCAGGGATTGGAGCGCGGGGTGCTCACTGCGCCGGTGTGCGCAGGCAAGCCCCAGGAATACCAGCCAGATTGAGAGGTATCGGGCCAGCTCTTCGCCCCAGCTCAGTGAGGCGTTGAGGACATACCGGAAAAAGACCGCTGAGAGCACCACACCCACGACGCCGACGAATAGCAGGCTGCAGACCCAGAGCAGGACCTGGTCCACCAGGCCGAGAACCCGATCCAGACCCTTCACCACGCGTGCCCCGGGGGTGGACCGGGAGGGTGGGTCGCTTCCGCTCTCGGCCTTGCGGGCAGGTTCTAAGGTCATTCCCTCAAATCCCGGATGGTCTTCAGCATCTCTTCTGCATCCAGATCGGCTGCCCACTTGTTCCAGACGGGCTCGAGAATCTCAAGGAAGGCCTGCTCATTGATCTCGGAAACCTGTACACCGGCGCCCTTGACCGCTGCGATGGCGTCCTCCTGCAGGTTGACGAAGAACTGGCGTTCGTAGGTGGCTGCCTCGGTCATGGCCTCGGAGATAGCGTCTTGCTCAGCCTGGTTCAGCGTGTCCCAGAAATCTGCCGAAACTATCACCGGACGAGGTTCCGCGAGGAATGCCGCCTCCGGAGCAGTGGCATGCTTGATCAGTTCGAAGAGCTTCAGTGAGTTGACGGAGCCCCAGTCAAGGGTTGCACCTTCGATGACCCCGGTCTGGATCCCGGTGTAGACCTCCCCGTAGGGCATTGGCGTGGGGTTCGCACCCAACGCCCTGAGCGCGTCGGTCAGCGCGGGGTTCTCGATAGACCGCAGCTTTAGTCCGTTAAGGTCGGAGGGTTCATTAATCGGGACATCCACAGTCTGAATGGAGCTGTCTCCCGTACTGAACCAGTCGAGCACATGGAATCGGCCTTCGTTGCGGATACGCTCCGCAAGCTGATCGGCGGCCGGCGAGTCAACGATGCGCTGCATGTGGGCCTGGTCCTGGATCAGGAACGGCAGTTCCAGCAGGTTCATCACGGGCGCCAGAGTTGCGAGCGCTCCGGCGCCCACGCCGATATGGATCGAACCATCCAAAATCGACTCGTTGATATCACGTTCCTGGCCCAGTTGTCCGCCAGCGAAGACATCAACGGTGATCTTGCCGCCGGTCTTCTCTTCCACTACCTGCTTGAACTTTTCGGCGCCGTCAAAATAGGGGAATGATTCTGGAGTAATCAGGGCGAAGACGAGCTTCCGCTCGCGAATCTCCTCAGAGTTGCCCCCTCCGGGAGCGCCGCCCTGACATGCCGTGAGAACGAGGGCTGTGGCGGCAAGCATCGCTGCAGCAATGCCGCGTTTTCTGGTACGCAATGTTCCTCTCCTTGCACTTGATCCGTGTAGACGATTCACAGGTGCTCATGAGGGTTCGCCCAGCCGGTTGTCGACGGCGGACGCGACGCTCAGGTGAGCAGACCTACCTTGATCAGCGTTGAACGAACCTCTTCCTTGTCCTGCGGTGTGACGGCCGGCTCGGGTGCCCGCGTTGTTCCCCCTGGAATGAGCCCCATCTGAACGAGCGCCTCCTTCACCCGGGCGATGAAAGAGAATTTGGTCTGCCCCAGGTCCCGGCTGAAAGTGTTGATGAGAGGCACGATCTTGGAGTTCATGTGCTCGACGGCCGCCGTGTGCTCCCCGCTTGATACAAGTCGGTAGAGCTCGGTCCACAGGTGAACGCCAACGTTTCCAATGCCCACCATGGATCCCTGCGATCCATACAGCAGCATGCCAAGCAGGGTGTACGTGTTGTTATCAGCAAAAACTGCCGTCTTGCCTTCCACAGCCTTGTAGTCGGCCTCGTAGGTCTCCATGGACGTTGCTTCCTTGATGCCGATAACATGCTCGATCTCGGCCAGGCGGGCAATGGTCTTTGCCGGGTAGTTGACTCCGGACGACACCGGATACTGGAAGACTGTCATTGGCATATCGATGCCCTCCGCGAGGTCCTGGAAGAACTTCACGACGACGTCTTCATTGTTGATGAACCCCCGCCGAAGGATGTTGTAGAACGGCGTGTTGATTTGGAGCACCGTCGCCCCGGCATCCTTGAGCTGATTGCCGAAGGCGATGGTGTCCTTAGTTGACGTGGGTTCCACTCCCGTCAGGATTGGAATCCTGCCATTGACCACCTCGGCGACTGCACGGACAACTTGCAACTGCTCCTCCCGGTTGAGGCTCGTGACCTCACCCGAATACCCACAAGTGAGAATCCCGTTTACTCCCGGAACGTTCACGACGTGATCGACGTATGACCTCAGCGAGGCGAGATCCAATGATTCGTCGTCGTTAAAAGGCGTCACGACAGCAGTGACCACGCCCTCCAGCTTGACCTGTTCCACGCTCACTTCCCTCTCTCAGCGCAATCGATTGTGCGGATTGAAAAAAGGATACCTATCAGCGTGTGCGCACTGTCAAGAGGGCCCCTTAGTCCCTCCGGCCACCGCCCCTAAGGCCGTGCCTTAGGGCCAGCCCCTTATGGCCCTACGGCTCCCGGAACTATTACTCCCGGGTTCGTCCTGGGCGCCAGCTGCTGCCGTAGCCATGCCGAAACCAGCGACTCCCAGCGCTGAGGATCAACGTTCCATTCCTTGGTGTGCCTGGCCCGGCTGAAGCTTTCGAAGGTGACCATCTCGGGGTTCTTCTCGGCGAGCTCTGCCGAAGGTCCGTAGGGCACATACTCATCGTCCACACTGTGAATAATGAGGGTGGGCGTCCGCAGCTCGACAGCCCTCGCCACCCAGTCCATGGCTTTCAGGTCCACCGGAGCCGCGAGTCCCGTAAGCCTTCGTCCGAGGCGGTGGCTCATCATCAGCTGGCCATACCGGCCGACGCCGGACGGTATCCGATGAATTTGGGCATGGTGCGCCAGGACCTCCACCCAGTTGATGACAGGAGCATCCAGGACCATGGCACGGATCAGGTGCCGGTACCGCGATAAATCGGCGGCTTGAAGACAAATCGCCCCACCCATGGACCAACCGAAAAGGACCACCTCTTTGGCGCCATTGGAGAGGGCATAAGTAATAGCGGCCTCGACGTCGCGCCATTCCGTGGAGCCGAGCCCGTAGCGTCCGTCCGGTGCCGACGGTGCCAGGCCGTCATTCCGGTAGGAGATCAGGAGGCTGGTCAGGCCGTGCTCCCTCGCTGTATGGACGGCCCGTAATCCCTCCTGCCGGGTAGCTCCCCGGCCGTGCACCATGATGGCCCAGATGTCCGTTGCCGGCCCGGCCGGAACCATGATGGCCGGCGCTGATCCGCCGTCGACATCAATCAGCACCTCCTTTGAGGGGAGGCCGATAGCGGCGGGATCGGGGTAGGCAACGCCGCTCCACCAGCCACGCCGGGCAGTGGCAAGGTCACCACTGTACACCGCCTCCACTTCGCGAAGCACCGTGCGCTCTGCGGGCGAATACGACAGGATCCTGCCGATCCGGGCATGGCCGCGGCCGGTGTCGAAAAAGAGTCCGTAAACCCCTTCCACAATGGCGTCATCAGTTGCGTCGAGGATGACCTGTTGCTGGTTGCCTTCGCGAATGACGGCAAGGATTTCCTGGTTCTCGTCACGGATCCGGGCAGGGGTGATCACCCTCCGTGCGAAATACAGGGCGAGGGCAGAGGAACCAGCCCCCATCAGACCCGCCAGGCCGGAACCTGCAATGACTCCCCCCAGAGCCCACTTGGCACCGAGCGACTTCGATCCTGTCGTCGCGGTTCCCGTTACTGAAGGGGTCAGTAATGCGCGCAGCGAAGTACGGGAGGTGTCCGGGCGGCGCATCGGGAATGCCATGCAACCATTCTTACCGCTAACTCACATCTGACATATTCCGGACATGCCGCAGCCGTATGTACTGCGGCGATGATGCGGCCGGACTAGGCTGAGGTCATGAACGATCCGATCGTCATCATGACGGAAGAACCGCTGGGTGCGGATGACCGCGTCAACATTGAACGCCTTGTGGACGGCGGTGATATTCCGTTGGTGGTGCTTGTTCCGGCCAATACCGAGCGCCATATGCTCGTAGATTTCCTCGAGCACCTGTCCTTGCTGGAGATCGCCAAGGCTTTCCGGGAGTTGACAGCACACACTCCCGATCCCGAGTCTGAACGTGCAGAGGCCGCTGAGACCCTTACTGTATCCCTTGCCGCTCTGTCAGGAGTGGGCGCGGGCGTGACAGGCGAGGTTGTGGACGGCCGCGCTGTCGACGGACTTGTGTCCAAGGTTAAGGAACTCGGTGCCAGCCAAGCTGTGGTGATTACCCGTCCGCACGCAATAGCTGACACTTTCCACACGGACTGGGCCAACAAGGCGCAGGACAGGCTGGGACTGCCTGTGCTCCATCTCTATGCAGGTTCGGGATTTATCGGCGACTCCTAGACGTTGACCAAAGTATGAGCACTCAAGGAGACCACGGCAACAGCGAGGCGCCCGTTGTGGCCCGGACCGACGAGGAATGGCGCCGGGAACTTTCGCCCGAAGAATACCGGGTGCTGCGCCAGGCCGGAACCGAGCGGCCCTACACCGGCGAATACTGGGATACCCACACCGAGGGCGTCTACCAGTGCCGGGCTTGCGGAACGGAACTGTTCACCAGCAAGGAAAAATTCGATTCACACTGCGGCTGGCCCTCCTTCTGGGCTCCCTTGGCGGAGGGAAAAGTACGGTACATCCACGATCGCACCATGGGAATGGACCGGGTCGAAGTGCGCTGTGCCACCTGTGATTCGCACCTGGGGCACGTCTTCGAGGGCGAGGGTTACGAAACTCCCACGGACCAGCGCTTCTGCATCAACTCAGTTTCGCTGCGGTTGGTCAATAGTGAACAGGGCTGAAGAGTAGCCGGCCCGGTTTCAGCCAGCTTCGCGCTTGATCTGGATGACTCTTTCTCTGTGCCTTGCCCAAGACTCTCTTATGCTTGATGGCTTTTTGGATTAGAGCCTCTGATTGGTTGCTACGCTCGCCGTAGAAGCACCAGCGACCAGAGAGGCCACTGCCACCATGAGCATTCCCGTCATCACCAGCCAGGACACGATCGTCACTGCCGCGCACCCGGAATGGGTCCGGTTGAAGACTGCAGCCACAGCGTTGCAGTCCCTGCAGGCAATGGACGGCTCCGTTCCTGAGGGGGCCCACCACACTGAAGCGGCGGCTCATGTTGCTGTTATTGTCGGCGCCATCACGGCCTTGGCGCCGTCGTTCCCCCACGACGCGGCCTATCTGGAACTCCTCGCACAGGACTTCGATGCCTGGGCAGACGGAGGCTTTGGCGTGCCTGACTTCCTCGATTCCCTGCTGGCGTTCCAGCCGCAGCAGCACCGGGAAAACGGGCTTCAGCATTTGGTCGTTTTCCCCATGTACACGCAGAACGGCAGCAGCAGCCGTCTCGTCGAGGCCGTGCTGATCGAGGTCATCTGGCCGGAGTTCATCGCCGACCTCGAGGGCGGCGAGTACTCAAACAGGCTTTTTGTTCCCATCCGCTTCCTGGATTTCACCCCCGGCTACGATTCCAATTCAGCTGTCCTGTTCCCGGAAACAGTCGGCGTCCGGGAAACACCCACGTTCACGTGGGGAGCAATTTTTGCTGACCGGGAAGCCGCAAGGTTCCGCAAGGTGCTGCGGGCCGCCGCCCAAATCACCTCGCTGGAGCTTCCGCCAGAAGCCAGGGAGTTGCTGGAAGACCAGCAACTGACGCAGGAAACCTTTGTGATGTGGGACCTGATTCACGACCGGACCCACATGAGGGGCGACCTCCCCTTCGACCCCTTCATGATCAAGCAGCGGATGCCGTTTTTCCTGTACTCCCTGGAAGAACTGCGCTGTGACCTTACAGCGTTCCGCGAGTCCGTAAAGATTGAAAAGGACGAAAAAGCCAGCCCCGAAGCCCGTAGGCATGCCAAGCTCGTGCAGTACGCCGTGATCTTCGACCGGATTTTCCGCTTCGCCATCACCGGCAGCCGTGTCCGCAACTACGACGGCCTCGGCGGGCAGCTCCTTTTTGCCTGGATGCACCAGCACCGGGTGCTGCACTGGACCGACAGCAGCCTCAGCATCGACTGGGATGAAGTCTCCCAGGTGGTCATCGAGCTGGGGCTCCGGATTGAGGAGCTGTACTGGCGCTCCATCGACCGCCCCAAAACAGCACACTGGTTGGCAGCCTATGAGCTCGTATCCGGTACCGTGACTCCTAACCCCGCATCTGTCTGGGCCAAGGGGCCGGAAGCTTTGCCACTCGCCGGGCCACCCCGTGGACTCACCGACCAGGTGCTGGACGACGAATTCCCCCTGTCCATGTTCTACGAAGCCCTGGAGAAGAAGATGCGGCCCATCATCGAATCGACTGCCGGAATGACGGGGACGTCCACCATCACATCCAGCACGGAGGCTTTGAACGCCCTATGAGATCCGGACGCACCCTGAAGGTACTGGTCACTGGCGGCAGCGGAGCCTCGGGGGTGGCGACTGCCAAGGCCCTGCGGCACGCCGGCTTCAGGGTCCTCACTGTGGGCTCTGACAAACAACGGATTGTCGCTGCAGCTGCCCAGGCGGGCGAGGGGGTCATCCCCCTCGTCTGTGATCTCGTAAACCTGGCAGAGGTCCAGGCACTGCATTCGGATGTCACGACGGCCCATGGCGGGATCGACGGCGTCATCCACCTTGTCGGCGGATGGCGCGGCGCCAAGGGCATCACCACTCAGACGGACGAGGACTGGGACTTCCTGGAACGCAGTGCCGTGACCACGCTCCGGAACGTTTCCAGGGTGTTCTACAACGACCTCTCAGCATCGGACACAGGCCGCTTCGCCATGGTGTCATCCACCGCAGTGAACTCCCCCACCGCCGCAACGGCAAACTACGTGGCGGCAAAAGCGGCGGCTGAAGCCTGGACTATGGCTATTGCCCAGGGCTTTGAAGCAGATAAGGACGAGAACGCCGGTCTCCGCAGTGCCGCCGTCGTGTTTGTGGTCAAGGCGCTGGTAGACGACGCCATGCGCCAAAAAGCGCCGCAGCGCACCTTCCCTGGCTTCACTGACGTCCGGGACCTCGCTGCCGCCGCCGTTGACCTGTTCCGCACGGACGCCGTGGAGCTAAACGGACGGAAACTCCTGCTGGTTCCCTGACTGCTGTCCTTCCCTGACGCGGCGGCCCTTTTCTGACTGCCTTTCTCACAGTCTGTCCTCGGAGGCACCTTCGAGGACAGACCTCCCCGCGCATCCCTAAAATGAAAGTGTGACCAAAGCAATGACATCCACAGTAGAGACTTCTCCCGCCTCTGCCGCCGCCGAAGCTTCAACCGCGGGTCAGGAACCGGGGCAGATGCAGCTGCATGACCCGTCGGTGCGCGGCTTCGCCTCGGACAACTACTCCGGTGTGCACCCTGAAGTCCTGGCAGCGCTGGCAGCGGCAAACGGCGGGCATCAGGTCTCCTACGGTGAGGATGACTACACGGCCAGGCTTCAGCTGCTGATGGAGAAGCACTTCGGTGAGGGCATTGAATGCTTTCCTGTTTTCAATGGAACGGGGGCCAACGTTCTCTCCCTGCAGTCCCTCCTGCCCCGCTGGGGCGCAGTGATCTGTGCCGCCACGGCCCACATCAATATGGATGAAAACGGCGCCCCGGAGAGGGTGGGCGGCATTAAGCTGCTCGCGGTGCCCACGGCCGATGGCAAATTGACTCCCGAGATCATCGACCGCGAGGCGTGGGGGTGGGGAGATGAACACCGCGCGCAGCCGCTGGCCGTGTCCATCACCCAAACCACTGAAATGGGGACCTGCTACACGCCTGAGGAGGTCCGGGCCATTGCCGATCACGTCCACGCCAAGGGCATGAAGCTGCACATGGACGGAGCCCGCCTTGCCAATGCGGCAGCCCATCTCCAGGTTCCGCTGCGGGCCTTTACGCGCGACGCCGGCGTGGACATCCTATCGTTTGGCGGAACTAAGAACGGTCTGCTTTTCGGGGAAGTGGTGGTGTCGCTGAATCCGGAAGCTTCCAGCGGCTTGATCTATCTCCGCAAAATGAACATGCAGCTCGCGTCCAAGATGCGCTTCTTGTCCGCGCAGTTCGTTGCCCTGCTGGAAGGCGATCTGTGGCTTCGGTCGGCGGCCCATGCAAACGCAATGGCAACGAGGTTGCGCGCTGGGGTGGAGGATATTGACGGCGTCGAACCCACCCAAAAAACCGAGTCCAACGGGGTCTTTGCTGTCCTTCCTGCAGGAGTGGCGGACAGGCTGCGGAAATCCTTCCGGTTCTATGACTGGAACGAGGCAACCAGGGAGGTCCGATGGATGTGTTCATTCGACACCAGCGAAGAAGACGTGGACTCCTTCATCGCCGCCATCAAACGGGAGTTGACTGCCGGTTGATCAAAGAACCACGACGGCGAGCCTGCAGGAAAATGCTGCGGCCCTTGCGTACCCTGCGAAGGTGAACGCACTCGCCCAGGTTCCTGCAGAGTTTCTCCACGCTCTGGGGACCCTTAGAAAAGCTCGTTGCAGAAGTGAACTTCGGCTCGATGAGATCCCCGCGCCTTCACGGCTGGCACCCTACGCTGTTGCCTTGGGCGCCGAAGTCATGGCGCCAAGCCATCGTCCGGGACCAGCGTCGATCCATGGACCGGCTGCCGCAGCCCTTTCAAGGGCATCCGGCGGCGAGGAGCCCGACGACGAACTGGCCACCGGGCGCTTTATCCTCCTCTACGACCCCGACGGCTCCGCTGTCTGGGACGGGGAATTCCGCATCGTGACGTACATCCGAGCCCAATTGGAACCGGAAATGGGAAACGACGAAATGCTCGGTTCCGTGGCCTGGACGTGGCTGGTAGAGGCCCTCGAAAACCACCGTGCGCCCTACCGTGCTGCCGGGGGAACTGCCACCCGCGTCCTGTCCGAAAGCTTCGGCACCCTCGCTGACCGCCGGGAGTCAATCGATATCGAACTCCGGGCCTCCTGGACCCCCGCCTCGTCGGACGTCCGAAGCCATCTGGAGGCGTGGTCGGACATGGTGTGTACTTTTGCAGGCCTCCCGCCACTGCCCGACGGCGTGTCTGCCCTGCCACGCAGGCGGACCCATTGGCAGTGATGGAGAGGGCGCAGGACATCCGGCCGTGCGTTGTCGGTAAACTGTTGGAATCATGACCCCTAACATTCCGGAACACACCACAGCCGGCGTCCCGGCTGCTGACATCAACCCGCACATCACGGTGGAAGGCTTCGACAGCCTCGTCCCGGAAGTCATAGATCTTGACTCCCCCCGTGACGGGGTGCCGCTCGTTATTGAAACCCCCGCCGGCCTGGAACGCTGTGCCGCCGCGATAGCCGCCGGTACGGGCCCTGCCGGAGTCGACGCCGAACGCGCCTCAGGCTTCCGCTACGGGCAACGCGCCTTCCTTGTCCAGATCCGCCGCGAAGGCTCCGGAACCTGGCTCATCGACCCGGAACCGTTTGGGGACCTCCGGATCATCAACGACGCCCTGCAGGGGGTCGAATGGATCCTGCATGCGGCCAGCCAGGACCTGCCCTGCCTCTCGGAACTGGGCATGTGGCCCGACAAACTCTTTGACACTGAGCTGGCGGCCAGGCTGGCGGGCCTCCCAAGGGTAGGCCTTGCCGCCGTCATCGAGCAGCTGCTGGGCTTTGGCCTGGCCAAGGAACACTCGGCCGCGGACTGGTCCACACGGCCTCTCCCCGAACCATGGCTCAGGTATGCGGCACTGGACGTGGAAGTGCTCACGGAGTTGCGGGAAGAGCTCATCGACCTGCTCGAGGCAGACGGCAAACTCGAATTCGCGGAACAGGAATTCGCCGCCATCCTAGCTAACGGCCAGGCGCCGCCGCGGATTGACCCTTGGCGCAAAACCTCCGGCCTTCACCAGATCAGGGACCGCCGGCAGCTCGCCGCAGTCAGGGAAATGTGGGTGGAACGGGACTCACTGGCACGCAAGCGCGACGTTGCCCCCGGCCGGCTCCTCCCTGACTCAGCGCTGGTTGCTGCAGCCAAAGCCATGCCCTCGACAGTGCCGCAGTTGCTGGGAACCAAGGGTTTCCATGGCCGGGCTGCCCAACGGGAAGCGCCGCGCTGGCTTCGCTGCATCAGCATTGCCAGGAACCTTGAGGAACTCCCTCCCCTGCACCTGCCAACCAATGCGCCGCCACCTCCCCGTGTTTGGGCGGACCGGGATCCTGAGGCGGCCCAGCGGCTTGCAACCGCCCGGCCCCTGCTGCAGGAGGCGGCCGATACGCTCAAGCTACCGGTGGAGAATCTGCTGACTCCCGATTACCTGCGGCGGGTGGCATGGCGCCCCCCGGCCGGGATGGATGAGTCCTCTATCGCCGAAGAGCTTCGCAGGCTCGGCGCGCGTGAATGGCAGGTGGGGATCGTGTCGCCACTCATCACCGAAGCATTCCTCAATCCTCAGCCCCTGCCTTTCAAGGAGCCGAAGGAAGGCCCGGCTGTAAAAGGCAACACAGACGGTCCCGCAGTGGCCTGATAACGGCTGAGCGTCCAGCGGCGGCCCGCTAAGGCCACTCCTCCTTGCAAGCTAAGTTACTCACGAGTAACATGGGTTTCACTTGTCGCCCGGTTCACTGCTGCCTGTGGCCATTTCGGCCCGGACCAGTGCCGCGGCACCCATGTCTCGATGAGGAGTAGCACGTGAGCCAAAGCAGCGGTAATCCGCGGATCAACCGGAACATCAGGGACATAGTGTTTGTGGACGGTGTCCGCACACCATTCGGCCGCGCCGGAGAGAAGGGCATCTATGCCGGCACCCGCGCGGACGACCTGATCGTAAAGTGCATCCGGGAACTTATGCGGCGTAACCCTTCGCTGCCGGCAGCCCGCATAGATGAGGTGGCGATCGCAGCCACCACCCAAACAGGCGATCAAGGCCTCACCATTGGCCGGACAGCGGCCCTGCTTGCCGGTCTGCCGCGGACCGTCCCGGGATTCGCCATAGACCGTATGTGCGCCGGCGCCATGACGGCGATCACCACCACTGCAAGCGGCATCGGTTTCGGCGCGTACGACGTCGTGATCGCCGGCGGTGTGGAGCATATGGGCAACCACCCCATGGGTGAAGGGGCTGATCCCAATCCCCGCTTCATGTCCGAACGGCTGGTGGATCCGGCTGCACTCAATATGGGCAACACAGCGGAGAACCTGCATGACCGCTTCCCCGCCATCACCAAGGACAGGACGGACGCCTACGCCGTCGCCTCCCAGAACAAACTGGCAGCAGCCTACGAAAAGGGCCAGATCCAGCCAGACCTGGTCCCCGTGGCAACGATGAAACCGGGCCAAGGCTGGACTCTCCACTCCACCGACGAACCGCCACGCCCGGGCACCTCACTGGAGGACCTCGCCTCGCTGCGGACGCCTTTCCGTCCCCACGGGCGGGTAACGGCGGGCAATGCTGCCGGACTCAATGACGGCGCAACTGCAGCAATCCTCGCTTCGTCCGATGCGGCTGAGGAACTGGGCCTTCCAGTAAAGATGCGCCTTGTTACCTATGCGTTCGCCGGCGTCGAGCCCGAGGTGATGGGCATCGGACCTGTCCCTGCCACTGAAAAGGCCCTCAAGAACGCAGGATTGGGCATTGATGACATCGGGCTGTTCGAAATCAATGAGGCCTTCGCGGTGCAGGTCCTCAGTTTCCTGGACCATTTCGGGATGGACGACGACGACCCCCGGGTCAACCGCTATGGCGGTGCAATCGCCGTGGGTCACCCCTTGGCCTCCTCCGGAGTCCGGCTCATGAACCAGCTGGCACGCCAATTCGAGGAGGACCCCTCTGTTCGCTACGGCATGACCACTATGTGCATCGGCCTCGGCATGGGGGCGACGGTTATCTGGGAGAATCCGCACCACGCCAACTACAGCGGAGCGCGTCCCGGCAATGACGCCCACACTGAAGAAACCAGCACCACTACTGAGACTGGAGCCGCAGCATGAGCGCCGCAGATTTCCGCAAGCTTGCCAATCTTTTTCCGAACGAGACAGTCACCCATTCCTACGTCCAGGACATTCAACTGCCGCCTGCAGCAGGAAATGGAGGACGTGAAAGTCCAGGCACGTTCGCCCTGGTGACCCTTGATAACGGGCTCGACCACTCCAAGCCCACCACGCTGGGACCGAACACTCTTGTGGAACTCGGTACGGTTCTTGAGGGCCTGCGGGAACGCGCAGCCCGCGGTGAGATCGTCGGCGTCGGGGTTACCGGAAAGCCGTACTACCTCGTCGCCGGCGCGGACCTCTCCGCCGTCAAATCCCTGGACAGCAGGGAACATGGCTTGTGGATGGCCCAACTGGGCCACGACGTTTACGCCACGCTGGCTAATCTGGGCGTTCCAAGCTTCGCCTTCATCAATGGTGTCGCCTTGGGCGGCGGGCTCGAGATTGCCCTGCAATCGACGTACCGCACAGTTTCCACCGGTGCGGGGGCACTCGCCCTGCCGGAGGCTTTCATCGGCTTGGTCCCTGGCTGGGGAGGGGTCTACCTCCTGCCACGGCTCATCGGCCCGGAAAATGCCGTCAAGGTCATGATTGAGAACCCCCTCAGCAACAATCGCAGCCTTTCCGGACCCGAGGCCTTCAAACTGGGCGTAGCGGATGCCATCTTCGAGCCTGCCGACTTTGTGGAACAGTCCATTGCGTGGGCAGCGAGAGTCATCTCAGGCGAGGTCACTCCTGAACGGTCCAACGCCGTCAACACCGCTGACCCGGATGTTGCCCGACGCTGGGAAGCCGCCGTGGCGGCAGGACGTTCTTTTGTGGAGGCAAAAACATCCAACGCTTCCCCGGCGCCCGGCAAAGTCCTGGACATCATGGAAGCCAACCGCACCATGCAGCAACAGGAATCGGCAGAGCTGGAGTGCGATACGCTCGCAGACCTCATGCAGACCGATGAATTCCGGTCCACGGTGTACGCATTCCTGGACCTGGTTCAGAAGCGTTCCAAGCGCCCCGCAGGCGCTCCCGACCGGAAACTGGCCCGTCCCGTGACCAAGATCGGTGTGGTGGGTGCAGGGCTGATGGCCAGCCAACTGGCCCTGCTGTTCGCACGCCAACTCAAGGTGCCTGTTGTTATGACGGACATCGACCAGGCCAGGGTGGACAAGGGCGTAGGCTACGTCCACGCCGAAGTGGACAAGCTGCTGGAAAAGAAGCGCATCAGTCCCGACGCAGCGAACCGTACCCGGGCCCTGGTGACCGGTTCCGTTTCCAAGGAAGCCTTCGCCGACGCTGATTTCGTCATCGAAGCCGTCTTTGAGGAACTCAACGTCAAGAAGCAGGTCTTTGCGGAAGTGGAGGCCATCGTTTCAGCGGACTGCATCCTTGCCACAAACACGTCCTCACTGTCCGTCACGGCCATGGCTGAGGACCTGCTGCACCCCGAGCGGCTGGTCGGTTTCCACTTCTTCAACCCGGTGGCCGTTATGCCGCTGCTGGAAATTGTCCGCGCACCCAAGACCGACGACGCCGTGCTGGCCACCGCCTTCGAACTCGCCAAGGGCCTGAAGAAGACCGCCGTCCTCGTCAAGGACGCGGCTGCCTTCGTCGTCAATCGCATCCTCCTGCGCCTCATGGGTGAAGTAACCGCTGCCTTCGATGAAGGAACGCCTGCCGAAGTCGCTGACAACGCCTTGCGGCCCATGGGCCTCCCCATGACTCCCTTCACCCTGGGGGCCATGGTGGGCCTGCCTGTTGCGCAACATGTCCAGGAATCGCTGCATGCCGCCTTCGGTGACCGTTTTGCCGTGTCGCAGAACCTGCAGAAGCTCATCGACAACGGGATAAAATCCATCTGGGCGCCAGGTTCGGAGAAGACGAGCCCCGACGGCAAACCGGTCATCCCGGCGGAAACGCTGGCCCTGATGTCCTTTGGCTCCTCCCCTTCCACTGCCGAGGAAGTCCTGCGCCGCACCCAGGACGCCCTTGCCGAGGAAATCGGGCTCATGCTTGCCGAAGGAGTGGTGGCAGGCCCGGAGGACATCGACCTGTGCGTCATCATGGGCGCCGGCTGGCCCATGTTCCTGGGCGGTATCACCCCGTATCTTGACCGGGTTGGCGCCTCCGAGCGGGTCAATGACAAGCGCTTCCTCGCACCCGGGGTTGCTTCCCGTCCCGCCTGACGCCCAGGGATACCAGGAGTCTTAGGACGGTTAAAGGACCGGTCGAATGGACCGTGGATGCAGGGTGGGAGGCTCCTAAATTTCGTGGAGCCTTCCAGCCTGCAGCCTGAGCACGCGCCGGCTTACTGTCCTGGCGTAGGCGAGATCGTGCGTGACGATCAGGACAGCAGCACCCCGGAGTGTGACCGCGTCGAGGGCTCTTTCGAGGTGGGCAAGGCCGTGACGGTCCAATCCCACCGTTGGTTCGTCCAGGGCGATGACGGCGGGCTGCCGCGCAAGAACCGTGGCCAGGGCAAGAAGGCGCTGGCCTGACGCCGGCAGATCGTGGGGATGGGCCGAGGCAACACTTGCCAGGCCCACGTCCTCCAGCGCCTGGATGGCACGTACCTCCGCTTCGGCACCAAACAGTCGGTCAAGCCCAAAAGCCACTTCCCGCACCAGGGTCCGCTCGAACAGTTGGTCCCGCGGATGCTGAAAGAGCAGGCCGACGTCTGCGGCAATGACCCCCGTGGATTTTCCCCTGATGGGAAGTCCTCCCACCAGCACTTCCCCGCGCTCAGGACGCAGCAGCCCGTTGATATGGCGCAGCAGCGTGGATTTTCCGGCTCCATTTGGCCCCGTAATGGCCACAGTCTGGCCTGGTCCTACCTCCAGATCCACTTCGGCCAGGACGGCACGGTGCCCGCCTTGCCCGCCTTGCCCGCCGGGCAGGGAATAAGTGACGTTCCGGAAGCTCAGTCTGGACGCTCCGGTTCCGGCTCCGGGGGAAACCTTGTTCGCGGCCGCGGCGCTCCCGTATTCCGGTTCCGGGGCCGTCGCTTCAGGACGGCAACGTCCGTGGCGCACTGCCTCCGATGGCACCACCACGCCCGACTCTGCCAGGCCCCGGCTGAGTAGCACGTCAGCCGGCATACCTTGGGCAGCGACCGTACCGCCGTCGAGCACCAGGCAGTGGGTGGCCTGGAGGAAAAGGCGGCCCGCCACCTGTCCGAACTGGACGACGGCGGTCCCCCGGGCAACCAGCCCCGCGATGAGGTCCCGAATCAGTTCGGCGCCCTCGCCATCCAAGGAGGACAAGGGATCATCCAGGATGAGGACCGCCGGGTCTGTGATCACGCAGCAGGCGATGGCAAGGCGCCGCAGCTCGCCTCCGGAAAGGCTCCCCGGGTCCCTGTCGAGCAGGGGGGAAAGACCTGTTTGCGCGGCCACGTCAGCTACCCGACGATGCATGTTATCGCGATCCATGCCGCGGTTTTCCAGCCCGAATGCGAGTTCTTCCGCCACTGTGGAACGAATCCCGGAAAGCATCGCAGCGGCGTCCTGGGACACATAGCCCACGTGCCTGGACCATGCTGCGGGACTGATCCTCGGGTCGTCCTCGGTTCCGGCGAAGTCAAGCCGTTGGGCACCATTGGGCACGCCGTCCCCGCTCAGCGTCAACCGTCCCTTCAGTTGGCCATCACCACTTCTGAGCCAGCCTGCAAGCAGCCTGCCGAGCGTTGATTTGCCGCTGCCGGCCCCGCCCAGCACCGACGTCAGCGTGCCTGCCTGCACCGTGAGGCCTACGCCATGCACAGCCGGTGCTGTCTCCCCATGGAAACTGAAACTTTCGATGCAGGCGTCCAGAACCGGCGTCGTCATGCGTTTCCTTCCAACGGCGGGGGAAGAACCGGCACGCCAAGCCAGGAAGCTCCCAGCCTCAGGATCACGGCCGCAGCAGCCAGCCCCAGAACTGTACGGCGGAATGTCCGCTGCCCCCGGGAATCGGCGACCTCACGATACGTGCTCCTGGGGCCTGGAGAATTGAACCCGCGCGCGTCAAGGGCATGGGCCCTTTCCCCTGCGTCCTGGATGAGTGCCAGGACCAACGGAACCATCTGCAAACGTGCAGCGGCGAGGCGTTGGAGCAGGCTGCCACCCAGGACCAATCCGCGGGCTTCCTGGGCCTGCCGGATCCTGGTCAGCTGATCCGTGATGGCCGGGGCCAGCGTGAGCGTGGATGCGAGTACGTAGCCGAACTGCGGCGGGATCCTGCGAGTGGTCATGGTCGCCACAAGCTCCGGAACGTTCACTACGAAGGAAAACAGCAACAGCACCAGGACACAGGCTGTGGTCCGCGTTCCCATCTCAAGGGCGAACGCCAGCCCCTCAACTGTGATGCGGGCCGGTCCCCATCCCGCCAGGACGGTGCGACCCTCAGGAAAGAACAGTCCGTGCAGTACCAGCAGGGAGAACCAGAGCGGCAAGAGGATGACGGCGGAGGCAGCGAGGACCCGGCGCAGGACCCCCGCGCCCACGCCCGCACCGAGGGTAGCCGCCACAACAGCAACGGACACCGGCCAGTTCGACGCCGCCATCGTGAGGGTGACCGCGGCGCCGGAAGCAGCGAGGGTGGTGAGTGGATTGAGGCGGGAAAGCACGGGCTAGGAAGCGGCTACCGGGGCCTTGCCGGCGAGGACCTTGAAGCGGCGCACAAACGGGAAGCGGAAGGTGGCCCGGCGCGGCAGGGCGTAAACCAGGAGGGCGGCGATCGCGAACACGATGGCCTTATCCATCGGATCTGAGATCAGGGCCTGCTTGGTGATCGCTGCGAGGAGGGTGTCCCCCATGGCACGGAAAGCGCTGACAATTGCACCGGTCCCGGCTCCGGAAGTGCCTCCAAAAACAAACGCCGCGATGGGAGCCGAGACCACACCGGCGATGATGCCTGTGGCGAATCCCGCAACCGGAGCCAGGTAGAAGCGGCGGAACAAACCGTAACGGGCCGCCATGCCCGCCAGGAACCCGATGAGGGCTGCTCCTGCCGCAAACGGCAGGACTGTCGGGTTGAAGAAGGACCATACGATGCTGCTCAAAGCCCCCGTGGCCGCTCCGGCCGCCGGTCCGGCCAGGACAGCTATCAGTACGGTGCCGATGGCATCGAAGTAGAAGGGCAGGCCGGTGGTGCCCATGATCTGACCCAAGGCAATGTTCAGGACCAGCGCAACCGGGATAAGGACCAGCGTGGACGTGGGCAGGGTCGGGAGCACGCCCAGGATCAGCAGGATCGCCCCGAGGAGGAATCCGCCCAAGGCCACGAGGGTGGAGGCACTCCCCACGCCGTTGGCGATATCCGACGGCTGGGCAAGGACCAGGAAAATAAAGGTGGCCGCGATGGAAGCGGCACCCAGAAGCTCAAGCAGGCGGCGTTTTTTGTCCGCCGCCGCACCAGGAGCGGGAAGAGTAAGGGACTGCTGCGACATGGTGGTTCCTTTGGCTGGGGCCGGTACGCAGGGATTCCGGGTACTGGCAGGGCACAACGATCCGCCTATGTCACCTCGGCGCGGGTACCATGATACCGGCTCGCCGCCAGCCGGCCCACGGAACTGATCAGCTCATCAAAGCACTGCGCGGGGTTGTTGCCCGAGACGATCCTGGTATTCGGCGGCTCGCCCCAGATGCCCCTGAAATCTGCCACCGTGGTGCCCATCAGCAGCCGGGAATCGGTTTCGACATGAACGGTTGCCGGCCTGGTGCTGAACTCTGTCCGTCCCACCGCCACCGCAGCGGCGAAGGCATCGTGCATGTGGGAGATGAACCCCTGGTCATAGAGGCGGTGGAACTCCATGTAGAAGCGGATGGCATCTGACAAGCACGCCACAAGTGGATTAGCTGACTGGCTGCGTTGGCCCTCCGGCTGCTCCGGCAGTACCAGCTCTGGCTCAGGCACTCCGGCGGCTTCCCCCAAACGCCGGACGTGCTCGGGCCGCATCTCAATCCGTTCCGTGGACTCGAGGGCGCAGACTATCGGCAGCTTGTCCTGGGCAACGCCCCGGTAGGCGGCGAAGACCTCCTTGGCCGCGTGCGGATCAACCGAGACGTTCCATTCGGCGGTGGGCGTGGTGTTTCCCTGATAGTTGAAACATCCGCCCATGATCACCAGACCCTTGAGCAAGTGAGGCAGCTCCGGCTCGCGGCGAAGGGCAAGCGCGAAATTTGTCAGCGGTCCGGTGATAAGGCCGGTGATCTCACCGGGATGGGCACGCACTTCCTCCACCCAGATATCCACAGCATGCCGTTGGGAGATCTTCCGGGCCGGAGCAGGCAGCACCGCGTAGCCCATCCCCTGCGGGCCGTGGGTCTCTTCCGTGGTGCGAAGCGGAATCTCCAGCGGCACCTCTGCTCCGATGGCTACCTCGATGTCCTCGGCGCCGCAAAGTTCGAGCAGTGCGAGGTTGTTGAGGGCCACCTGCCGGGCACCGACGTTTCCCGCGGTGCACGTGATGGCCCGAATGTGCACTTCAGGGCGGGACAGCAGGTAGACGAGCGCCAATGCGTCGTCGATGCCGGTATCAACGTCAACCAGGAGCTGCCGCATCAGAAGAGGGCAACCTTTGGGGTGAGCGGGAAAATGTCGTCCAGTTCAGCGCGTTCCCCGGCCGAGGGCACCCATGCAACGGCTTCTGCGTTTTCGCGGACTTGTTCAGGCCTGGTGGCACCGGCAATCACGCTTGCCACTCCCGGTTGCGCCGCCAGCCATGAGAAAGCAACCTGGACTTCGCTGAGGCTCCGTTCCGCGGCAAACATGCTGAACCTGCTGAGCTGGTCCCAGTCGGCCTCGTGAACCAGATGGGTCCGGGTATGGCTCAGGCGTGAACCCTCCGGGGCATCGCCTGGACCGTACTTCCCGGTGAGGAGGCCGTTGGCCAGTGGGAAATATGGCAATACGCCGAGGCCCAAGGCCTGCGCGGACGGGATGACCTCGAGCTCGGCCCTTCGGTCCAGCAGGTTGTAGTGGTTCTGCGTGGAGATGAAGCGCGCTCCGCCCAGGCTCCGTGCCACGTATTCGGCCTGGGCAATCTGCCATCCGGCCATATTGGAGTGGCCGATATACCGCACCTTGCCGCTGGTGACGAGGCGGTCCAAGGCGGCAAGTGTCTCCTCAATGGGAGTAAGCGGATCCGGGGTGTGGTACTGGTAGAGGTCGATCCAGTCCGTTCCAAGCCTGCGGAGGGAAGCCTCTGCCGCCTGGACGATGTAACGGCGGGAGCCCCGGGCACCGAAGTCCTTGCCGTTGGCGCCCCGCATGTCCAGACCGAATTTGGTGGCGACTATGGCGTCGTTCCGCCGGCCCGCCAATGCCTTGCCCAGCATCGTCTCGCTGAGGCCGGGATCCCGCCCATAGACGTCGGCGACATCGAAAAGGGTGATCCCGGCGTCGAGCGCGGCATGAACGACGGCGTCTGTTGCCTCCTGGGATTCGGTCAGGGTGTTTGCCCGTCCCAGATTATTGCAGCCAAGTCCCACGACGGAGACAGTGAGTCCGGAGGCTCCAAGCCGGCGATATTGAATCATGAATTCACCCTATAACGCCGGCCCGGATGCCCGCCCAACGTGTGGCGGCGGGGTGCTCAGCCCGTTTGGCGGGAAGGGAACGTCAGTCCGTGCTCGTCCATTGCATCTTCCAGTTGGGCCATAGTCTTGACGCCCATCCCGTGCAGTTTTGTCAGGTCCGTGTGACCGAACTGCACTACCTGCTCCAGGGTTACCACGCCCGCGTGGGCGAGGGCCCTTCGTGCCGGGGCACCTATGCCCTGAGGCAGTGGTGTGTGGCCTGGTTGGATGGATTTTGGCGTCATAACAGATCCCTTCCAGTGGTTTGATACCCCCTATTAGAGGGTAAAGCCCGAAGCCGGTTTGGGCGAGTGCTTGAGCCTGAAAGCTTCGGGATCAGTGAACGGGGCGGCGCCGATACTGAGCTTGGTGAAGTCCAGATCTTCGCCGCGAATGCACACCTTGATGGCGTTTACGGCTTTGTTCACATCGGGACACAGGCAGAAAATATTAAGCTTCGAGTTCCCGAATTCGGACCGGTCCACAATGCCGAGCCCCCGCCAGGCCAGGTGGCTGATGAGCGCGTCTTTGGCCTTCTCCTCGAGATAACGGTCCCGGTCGGTGCCGTCCTTGGTTTTCAGGGCATATTGTGCCACCACCCAGAACTGCTCCTCATCGGGGATTTCCGCATATCCGTCCTCTCCGCACTGGGCGGCGAAGGCTGCCATGAGTCCCTCGGCCGCCTCGGCATCGGCGACGTCTGTCTCTTCGGTTTTGCTCTGGTGGCCCACCACGCCGTAGTTCATGACCAATTGGCTGTAGTCCTCATCGAACCAGGCCTCCCTGAAATTCAGGATTCCCTCGTCGTCGCGCTTATAAACCCGGATGATTCCGCTCATGCCCGTCCCTTCTTGAACCATTCCACGGCCGAGCCGTCGAATGGTGCGTGGTGTGCCTTCACGGCCTGGTAAAGCTGTTCGGTTTCGCGCAGGAGGAGCTCGACGACGTCAGCCGGGTAGTCCATCCTGACGCGGTGCTCGTCGAATTCGTCTTCGTCGTCCACGTAGACGCCGCGTTTGGTTGATCTGATGACGTCCAGGTCCATGTCGATAACGTGGAACTCGACCGTCCCGGGCCGGATGCTGGTCCACCCATGCTCAAGCGCCAAGTCGACGTACACCCTGAAGTCCCCGGGGTACGTGTCGTCATAAAATGTGGCCACATACTCGCCTGCCCGTGGAACCAGCAGCACGGCGTCAGACTGCGCGTGGAAAGCCGCGCCAGGGCGCGAGCAGAAGGAACCGGCGGGCTGGAAGATCCACCAGCCGTGCGGGTCCTCGCCCAGATAGGTGCCCGGGACCACCCAGTGGGCACCACCGTCCCACTTGCGGTTTCTGGCCACTACCAGGTCCCCCCCCTGGACGCTGTCCGGGGGGATGCGCTCGTGGAGTGTCACAGTTTCGGCAGGCTGCCGGTAGTGGGGTGTTCCTGGCCGGGAAGCGGACGCGCGAAAGGCACCTTGGTCCCCAGAACCTGAGCCACGACGTCGTGCGTTATCTGCTGGGCAGTCAACCCCACGCGGGCAAGGACCTGGCTCCGTGAGCCATGATCCAGGAACTCTACAGGCAAGCCAACCTCGTTCAGTGCGGTGTCCACTCCGGCCGCACGCATCTCCTGCCGGATCCGCGAACCCACACCGCCGGCGCGAACGCCATCCTCAATGCAGATCACCAGGCGGTGCCGTGCCGCCAAGGCCACGATGGACCGGCGGACGGGAAGCACCCAGCGGGGATCCACAACAGTAGAGCTGATGCCTTGGGCACCGAGCCGGTTGGAGACATCGAGCGCAAGTTCGGACATGGCGCCGACGCTGACAATCAGGACATCGTTCTCTGTGGAGCCGGACGGGCGGCGAGCCAGGACATCCACGCCGTCGCTAAGCCGCTCGATAGCCTCTACCTCGGCACCCACACTGCCCTTGGAGTACCGGACCACAGTTGGGGCGTCGTTGATGGCCACGGCCTCACGGAGCTCCTCACGGAGCCGCGTGGCGTCCCTGGGGGCAGCAAGGTGCAGTCCCGGAACGATCTGCACCATGGCCATGTCCCACATGCCGTGGTGGCTTGCCCCGTCGGGGCCGGTGACTCCAGCGCGGTCCAACACGATGGTGACGCCTGCCTTGTGCAGTGCAACGTCCATCAGCAGCTGGTCAAAGGCACGGTTGAGGAAGGTGGCGTAGACGGCCACAACAGGATGAAGCCCGCCGAAGGCCATTCCGGCAGCAGATGTCAGCGCGTGCTGTTCAGCGATGCCGACGTCGAAGACCCGGTCCGGGTGCCGCTCTGCGAATTTGTGCAGCCCGACGGGAATGAGCATGGCGCCGGTGATGCCGACAATGTCCGGCCTCTCATCAGCGATATCCGCGATTTCGTCGGCGAAAACGGAGGTCCAGGACTTGGCTCCGACGGGATCCGTGGGCTCCCCTGTTTCAGGGTCGATGATCCCGACTGCATGGAACTGGTCAGCCTCGTGGGCGCGGGCGGGAGCGTAGCCGTGGCCTTTCTCGGTCATGGCGTGCACAATGACCGGTCCCCCGTAGTTCCTGGCGGTCGAGAGGGCGTGCTCCATGGCCTGGAGGTTGTGGCCGTCAACAGGGCCGATGTACTTCATGCCGAGGTCTTCGAACATGCCCTGCGGGGCCCACCAGTCCTTAACGCCCTTCTTCATGGCATGAAGGCTCCGGTACGTGAACTGGCCCAGCGAGCCGCCGTTCTGCAGCCTTTTCTTCCACCAGTCCATGGCGCCTTCGTAGGCGGGCGCAGCGCGGAAGGAATCGATGGTGGGACGCAACGACGCCAGGTAGTCTGCGAAGCCGCCCACGGTAGCTGCATAGGAGCGACCGTTGTCGTTAACAACGATCACCACGCGGCGGCGCTTGTCGGCGGCAATGTTGTTGATGGCTTCCCACGCCATGCCGCCGGTGAGGGCGCCGTCGCCCACTACCGCGACGACGTAACGGTCGCCTTGGCCTGTCAATTGCCGGGCGCGGGAAATTCCGTCGGCCCAGGAGAGGGAAGAAGATGCGTGGGAGCTTTCGACAATGTCGTGCTCGGATTCAGCGCGGTCCGGGTAGCCGGAGAGGCCGCCCTCCTGGCGCAGTGTGGTGAAATCCTGGCGTCCGGTCAGCAGCTTGTGGACATAGGACTGGTGTCCGGTATCAAAAACAATGCTGTCGCGGGGGGAGTCGAAAATCCGGTGCACGGCAATGGTGAGCTCCACGACTCCAAGATTGGGACCGAGATGGCCGCCGGTCTGTGAGACGCTGCCGATCAGGAAACTCCTGACTTCTGACGCCAGTTGTTCCAACTGCTCGCCAGAGAACTTACTCAGGTCCTGCGGATCCCGGATGGTTTCCAAAATACCCAACGGCCCCTCCTTCGGATGATAGACATGCCGTTTAACTCTAACGCCTCGGACTCAAGCGGCGTGCCGCAGCAGCCGAAGGCCCCGGCGGTCTTGGACCGGCCGGGGCCTTCGGTGGTGCGGCTCTGCGCTCACTCTGTTTCCCCCGTTTTTGGGGACTCAGCTGGGTGCGCTCACCTGGTACAGCTCAATGTGTGCTGATCAGTTGGAGGAGATCTGGCGCAGCACGTACTGCAGGATGCCACCGTTGCGGTAGTAGTCCGCTTCACCCGGGGTATCGATGCGGAGGACGGCGTCGAAGGACTTCACTGAACCGTCTTCAGCGGTGGCTGTGACCTTCAAAGTCTTGGGCGTCGTGCCTTCGTTGAGGGCAGTTACACCTTCAACCGCGAAAACCTCCGTGCCCGTCAGGCCCAGCGTCGCCGCTGACTCCCCTGCCGGGTACTGCAGCGGCAGGACGCCCATTCCAATGAGGTTGGAGCGGTGGATGCGCTCGTAGCTCTCGGCAACGACTGCCTTGACACCCAGCAGCGCGGTGCCCTTTGCTGCCCAGTCACGCGAGGAGCCTGAACCGTATTCCTTGCCTGCCAGGACAACCAACGGAGTACCGGCGGCCTGGTAGTTCTGCGCGGCGTCGTAGACGTAGGCCTGCGGCCCATCAGCCTGCGTGAAGTCGCGGGTGAAGCCACCCTCAACCCCGGCGCCGTCGTTGAAGCCGGCAAGCAGCTGGTTCTTGATGCGGATGTTGGCGAACGTACCGCGGATCATGACTTCGTGGTTGCCTCGGCGTGAGCCGTAGGAGTTGAAGTCCTTACGCTGCACACCGTTGGCCAGCAGGTACTGTCCGGCCGGGGTGTCCGACTTGAAGGAACCGGCCGGGGAAATGTGGTCCGTCGTTACCGAATCGCCGAGCTTCAGCAGCACACGTGCGCCGGAGATGTCAGTCACGGGTTCAGGCTGTGCCTTCATGCCCTCGAAATACGGAGGCTTCCGGACATATGTGGAGCTCGGGTCCCAGGCGAACGTGTCGCCGGCGGGGGTGTCCAGGGCCTTCCAACGGTCATCGCCGTCGAACACCCCTTCGTAGCCGCGAGCGAACATGTCCTTGTCGATCGAGGAATCGATAACCTGCTGGACCTCGACCGGGTTGGGCCAGATGTCCTTCAGGAAGACGTCGTTGCCTGCTTCGTCCTGGCCCAGGGCATCGGCTTCGAAGTCGAAGTCCATGGTGCCGGCCAGGGCGTAGGCGATGACCAGCGGCGGCGAGGCCAGGTAGTTCATCTTGATGTCGGGGTTGATGCGGCCCTCAAAGTTGCGGTTTCCGGACAACACGGCGGTAACGGAAAGATCGTTGGCCTGGATGGCCTCCGACACTTCGGCTTCCAGCGGTCCGGAGTTGCCGATGCAGGTAGCGCAGCCATAACCCACAATGTAGAAGCCGAGCTTCTCCAGGTAGGGCGTCAGGCCGGACTTCTCGTAGTAGTCGGTGACCACTTTGGAGCCCGGAGCGACGGAGGTCTTGACCCACGGCTTAGCCGAGAGACCCTTGTCGACGGCGTTGCGGGCCAGCAAAGCGGCGGCCAGCATGACCGACGGGTTGGACGTGTTGGTGCACGAGGTGATCGAGGCGATGGCGACAGCACCGTGATCAAGTTCGAACTCGCGGCCATCCGCCGTCTTGACGGAAACGGCTTTGGAGATCCGGCCGGCTGCTCCGTGGGCAGCGGAGTAGACCGGAGGTTCGCGGTCCGTATCCGTCACGTGGGAGTCGGGCTGGGTGAACGACGGAGCGTCCGAGGCCGGGAACGTCTCCTCGAGCGACTCATCCACTGTGCCGGCGTCGGCAGCATGGGAGACGTAGTTCAGGAGGTCGTGACGGAACTCGTCCTTGGCGTTGATGAGCTCGATGCGGTCCTGGGGACGCTTCGGACCCGAGATCGAGGGAACAACGGTGGACAGGTCCAGCTCAAGGTACTCCGAGAAGCGGATTTCCTTGGAAGCGTCGTGCCAGAGGCCCTGTTCCTTCGCGTAGGACTCCACAAGCGCCACGTTCTCGTCTGAGCGGCCGGTGAGGCGCAGGTAGTCGAGTGTGACGTCGTCGATCGGGAACATTGCGGCTGTGGAACCGAATTCCGGGCTCATGTTACCGATGGTGGCGCGGTTGGCCAGGGGCACCGCGGCAACACCTTCGCCGTAGAACTCCACGAACTTTCCAACAACACCGTGCTTGCGGAGCTGTTCGGTGATGGTCAGCACGACGTCCGTGGCGGTGGCACCGGCGGGAATGGATCCCGTTAGCTTGAAGCCCACAACCCGCGGGATCAGCATCGAGACAGGCTGGCCGAGCATCGCTGCTTCGGCCTCAATGCCGCCAACGCCCCAACCCAGTACACCCAGGCCGTTGACCATGGTGGTGTGCGAGTCAGTACCAACGCAGGTGTCGGGGTAAGCACGAAGAACGCCGCCGACTTCGCGCGTCATAACAGTGCGTGCGAGGTATTCGATGTTGACCTGGTGGACGATGCCGGTGCCCGGCGGAACCACCTTGAAGTCATCAAATGCGGTTTGGCCCCAGCGAAGGAACTGGTACCGCTCGCCGTTGCGCTGGTACTCAATCTCCATGTTGCGCTCAAGGGCGCCGGAGTTGCCGAAAGCGTCGATCTGCACGGAGTGGTCAATAACCATTTCCGCGGGAGCAAGCGGGTTGACCCTCTTCGGGTCACCGCCCAGCTCCTTGACGGCCTCGCGCATGGTGGCGAGGTCGACTACGCAGGGCACACCGGTGAAGTCCTGCATAATGACTCGGGCCGGTGTGAATTGGATCTCTGTTTCGGGCTGGGCGTCAGGATCCCAACCCGCCAAGGCACGGACGTGATCGGCAGTGATGTTCGCGCCGTCCTCGGTCCTCAACAGGTTCTCTAGCAATACCTTGAGGCTGAACGGAAGGTTTTCTGCACCTTCAACGGAGTTCAACCGGAAAATTTCATATTCGGTTCCGGCTACATTAAGTTTGCCTTTTGAACCGAAACTGTCCACTGTGCTCATCGCAGGACTCCTCTCGCAACAGTTTCATCTTTGTCGCGCGGTAGACCGCTTGCTAGTTAGGTCCTCCTAATTACTGCTAATTAGTCAAGGACTTAAGAATTGCAGGAGGTCAGCCGTGATTACGGCTCGCGACGCGGGACTACTACGCTCATCCTAGTGGCATCATCCCCGCGGAGTCAGCAACGCCACAGTCTCCAGGTGATGGGTGTGGGGGTAAAGGTCAAACGCCCGTAGCTCCTGCAGGGCCCAGCCCCTGTCCTGGAAGTAACCGAGATCACGTGCAAAGGACGCCGGGTCGCAGGACACATACGCGATGGCCCGCGGGGCCGTGTCAACCAGCTGGTGGACCACTGCCTTACCTGCCCCGGCACGGGGCGGGTCAAGAACCAGTGCGTCGAAGTTCCTTGGCTTGTGGCGAAGCACCCGCTCCACCTTTCCCTGAACGATCTCCACCTGAGGAGCGCCGTGCAGGTTCTTCCTCGCGTCCCGGCTGGTGCCGGGGGCACCTTCGACCGAAAGCACGGAACCCGTTGTGCCTACAGCGTCCCCCAATGCGGCGGTAAAGAGGCCGGCACCGGCATAAAGATCAGCTACTACAGCTCCGGCCTCGAGGAACCCGCCGTCGTGCAGGAACCCGGTCACTGCTCCCACCAGCGTTTCAGGTGCATCCCGGTGGATCTGCCAGAACCCCTCTCCGGTCACCCGGAACTCATGGCCGGCGGCAGACTCCTGCACCCATGTGCGGCCCTTCAGCTGGTTGAGATCGCCAGCGACGGGGTCAATTGACGCTACGGAGACGTCGTCAGGGAGTTGCGCAATGATCGCGCTGATCCGTTTTGCCTTGGTTCCGGGGGCGGGCGCCAGCAGCACCAGCCGCCGTGATCCGTTGGCCGGGGCAGCCACCTCCACCCGCTCTATCCCCTGAAGATCGATGTCCCAGAGGTTGAGCGAAGTGATGCCCTCGACGGCCAACGGCATGTCCTGGATGGAGATCACCTGGTCGGAGCGGTGGGCGTGCATGCCGAGCTTGCCCCCGGCGGTGACGGCAAAGCTCGCCCGCGTGCGCCAGGCGAGCCCGGGGACGCCGGCGGGGGCAGCAGTTCCGGCGTTGACAGCAGCGCCGCCTACCGGTTCAACTTCCGTGACAAGCTCAACGCCGGCGAGCCGCTTGAGCTGTTCGGCGAGCACTTCGCTTTTGAGCCGCCGCTGTCGTTCCAGCGAGACATGGCCGAATTCGGCCCCGCCTACCGGAGGATGTCCGTGCGGCCAGGACCGCAGTGAGTCTGCCACGTGCCAGAAGTGCGGAACGCGGTCAGGGGACCGTTCAAGGACCTCGACGACGTCGGCCCGCCAGAATTTGGCGGACTCCCCAGCGTCGGTCAGCCGGATCCGGACCTTTTCGCCGGGGATTCCATGCCGGACGAACACCACGCGGCCTTCATGCCGGGCGACGCAATGGCCCCCATGGGCCACAGGCCCGACGTCGACGACGAGGTCCGCCGGGGTGCGGGTCTTGGTGGCGTGGTTCATTGGATATCCTGCAGTTTCTTGGCTTCCTCAGATGATTTCAGCTGCCAGGGAACGCTGGCAACCATGACTCCCGGTTCAAAGTGCAACCGGGTCTTGATGCGCAATGCCGTTTGGTTATGCACCAATTGTTCCCACCATTTACCGACAACGTACTCCGGGATGTACACCACGATGAGGTCGCGGGGGGAATCACGCCGCATGTTCGTGATGTAGTCCATGATGGGCGTGATGGTTTCGCGGTAGGGGCTGGCCAGCACCGTCAACGGGACTGGAATCTCCAGCTTTTCCCAGTCAGCGAGCGTCTGGGCGGTTTCCTCCGGACTGATGTCCACAATGACGGCGTCCAGCCGTGACGGGCGGGAGGCCCGGGCGTATGCCAGCGCGCGCAGCACGGGTTTTCGCACATGCGAAACCAGGAGGACAGCGTGGACCCGAGTAGGAAGGGCACGCGGTGTCGAGTCTTCGTCCAACGCGAGTTCCTTGGCCACGTTGTCGTAATGGGCACGGATGCTCCACATGATGAGGATCAACACGAACATGGCAAGCAGAGCGAGCCACGCCCCCTGTTCGAATTTGGTGATCAGCACGATCGTCAGGACCAGCGCTGTCATGACGAATCCAATGGTGTTCAGGATCCGGGACTTGATGATCCGCCTGCGCCCGGCCTTGTCCCTTACGCGCCTCAGCTCCCGGCCCCAATGCCTGATCATTCCGAGCTGGCTCATGGTGAAGGAGATGAAAACACCCACAATGTAGAGCTGGATGAGCTTGGTGACGTCGGCGTTGAACGCAAAGATCAGGACCAGGGCTCCGGCCGCCAGTGCCAGGACACCGTTGCTGAAGGCGAGGCGATCGCCGCGGGTGCGCAACTGGCGGGGCAGATAGCCGTCCTGGGCAAGGATGGAGCCGAGAATGGGGAACCCCTTGAAAGCGGTGTTGGACGCAAAAACCAGGATCAGAATGGTGGCGGCAATAACTACGAAGAAGAGGAAGGACCCGATGCCAAAGATCGTCTGGGCGATTTGGCCCAAGGCCGGAGTCTGGATGTAGTCGGCTGCCAGCGGTTTGCCGTCCAGGAGCAGCTCGGTGGCCGGGTCAAAGACAATTTTCACCTTGGTGGCATTGGCCAGGTAGATGACGCCGGCGAACATGACCGAGGCGAAGACTCCGACCATCAGGAGTGTGGTTGCCGCGTTCTTGCTCTTTGGCTTCTGAAAGCTTGGTACGCCGTTGCTGATCGCCTCTACACCGGTCAGGGCGACCGCCCCGGATGAAAAGGCCCGGAGTAGCAGGAACGCACCCGCCAGTCCCACGAGGCCCTCGTCGAAGTGCTCGGTCGGCACAATGGTGAAACCGGCGGAGGGAGCTTCGCCAAGCTGCCCGGTGGCGGCCTGAAAGACGCCGACGGCGGTCATACCGAGAATGGCCGTCATGAAGATATAGGTAGGCGCTGCGAAAAGAGTTCCAGCTTCCTTAACGCCCCGCAGGTTGATCAGAGCAAGCAGAGCAACGCCAGTGGCGGCCAGCATCGCCTGCTGGCCGTGAAGAGCAGGAACAGTGGTGGACAGATAGGCAGCTGCTGACGACATGGAAACGGCCAGTGTAAGGACATAGTCCACCAACAGGGCGGATGCGACGGTCAGGCCTGCATACCTGCCCAGGTTCACTGTGGCAATCTCGTAGTCCCCGCCCCCTGAAGGATAGGCATGGACATTCTGCCGGTAGGAGGCAATCACAGTGAGCAGCACCACCATGACGGCGAGCCCAACCCAAGGGGAAAACGCGACGGCGCTTACCCCGGCCAGCGCGAGCGTCAGCAGGATCTCATCCGGAGCATACGCCACCGATGACAAGGCGTCGGAGGCGAAGACGGGGAGAGCAATCCGCTTCGGCAGCAGTGTGGGAGACAGGCGGTCGTTCCGGACGGGCCTCCCCACCAGCACCCTCTTGGCGGCATTCAGAATTGTCAGCACCAGACAAAGCTAGTCGGATTCGCGCGTGATGTCATGACGGCCCGGACCGTCCTGCTGATGTGACCCGTCTCCCTGCCTGCCCCAGCTGCCCGGCCATGGCTCCTGCTGCCGGTAGAGTCGTACAGGCAGCAGGATTCAGCATTGAGGAGGAACCGGTGGCCCACTTCGTCATCATGGGTTGCGGACGTGTAGGGGCGACGCTGGCGCACACACTGGAGGATGCCGGCCATTCGGTGGCCATCATCGACCAGGACGACCGCGCCTTCCGGCGCCTGCGCAGCGGCTTCTCCGGACGCAAAGTCACGGGAGTAGGGTTCGACCGGGAGACCCTCAAACAGGCCGGGGTGGCTGAAGCCTATGCCTTCGCCGCGGTGTCCAGCGGTGACAACTCCAACATCCTGGCTACCAGGGTCGCGCGGGAAACGTTCCATGTCCCGCATGTTGTGGCCAGAATCTATGACCCTGGCCGGGCTGAGATCTACCAGCGCCTGGGAATCCCCACCGTTGCCGCGGTCCGCTGGAGCGCGGACCAGGTGTTGAGGCGCATACTGCCAGAACAGCACTTGGCGGGTGATTTCCGCGAGCCCTCTGGCAGGCTCGTCCTGGCAGAAATTGAGTTGGATCCGGCGTGGATCGGACAGTCCCTGAGCCAGATCGAAAGTGCAGCGGACATCAGGATCGCCTACCTGACCCGCTTTGGGGAGGGCGTTCTCCCCACGCCCGCAATGTCCTATCAGGACGGTGATACCGTCCACGCCATGCTTCGGGTGGAGCGAAGTGCCGAAGTGGCGCACCTCCTTGCCAAAGCACCCGTGAAGGAGTCTTGAGTGAAAGTCGTCATTGTTGGAGCAGGCAGTGTTGGTTCCTCGATTGCCCGCGAACTCCTGGCCCACAAGCACGAAATCCTGCTTCTTGATCTGAAGCCGGAGGTGATCGGCCGAAGCGGGTTGCGTGGGGCGCACTGGCTTGTTGGTGACGCCTGCGAGCTCAGCACTCTTCAGGATGCCAGGCTCGAAGATGCCGACGTTGTGGTCTCGGCCACCGGCGATGACAAGGTCAACCTGGTGGTATCACTGCTGGCCAAAACGGAGTTCGGTGTTGGACGCACTGTTGGCAGGGTCAACAACCCCAAGAACGACTGGATGTTCAATGATTCCTGGGGAGTGGACGTAGCAGTCAACACCCCGCAGCTCATGACCGCGCTGGTGGAGGAAGCTGTGGAGATCGGGGACCTTGTCCGGCTCCTCACGCTCCAGACGGGAGTGTCGTCACTGGTTGAATTCACTGTGCCCCACGACTCCTATGCCATCGGGCTGACCGTTGGAGACATCAATTGGCCTGAGGATTCCACTCTGGTGGCCATTTTGCGCGACCAGGCACCCATCACGCCCACCCGGGATGACGTTATCGACGGCGGCGACGAATTGTTCTTCGTCACCACCATCGCAGCCGAGGATGAACTGCGTGCTTTGTTGTCCCCTGAGTCGGCCCACGATCAAGAGGAAGGTCCGGCAGAATATTCCGCTGGCGCTGATCAGGCTCCGGAGGCTGTTCAGGCCCCCGAGGACGACGGCTTCGAGGGCTGAGCGCTATCTGCCTCAGGCGATGGGGCAGGCTTCGTTATCAGCCAGGCCACCCAGATGCCGAGGATGTAGAGTGGCGCGCCCATGATAAGCCGCATGGTGGCCAATGCCGCGAGGCCCTCGCCCCCCATGAAATACAGGGGAACCTGAACCAGGAGCCGAAGCGCGAGCACGGCGACTATTACCCAGGTGCCTAAGGAGTAAGCCCGGACGCGTACCGGGTCCTTGCGCCAATCAAGCCCTTCGTTGCGGATGAATCCAAACAGCAGTCCGGTCACCGGCCATTTAATCGCGATGGAAACGATCATGGCGACGATATACGCGGCATTGGTGAAGAAGCCAGGGACGTAGAAGTCCTCGGCCTTCCCCGTGATGTTGGCAAGCCACGCTGAAATTCCTACGCCCACAACGCCGGCGAAGGCCTGGGTCAGCGGCCGCCTCTGGATCAGCCTCGCTACGGTAAAGAGGGCGGCTGCTGACAGGGCCGCGACAAGGGAAACCGTCAGATTCGCGGTGATCGTGAAAGACACCAGGAAAACGAGCCCGGGAAGGATGCTTTCCGCAATTCCCTGGACCCCGCCCGCGGTCTTGAGGACGTTGATGCGGCCGTCGCTGTGACGGTGGAGTCCTGCCTTTGCCGCATAGCCCTCAGCAAGAGCCGCGACGGTTGGTGGAGGAGTCCCATCCACATTGCGTGCAGGATCGCCTGAAACCGGCGTGGGTAGCGACGGATCCTGGGACGGTTCCTGCGGCGTCTCCTCTGTCGGCTTGGGGGCCCGGGATGAATTCGGGGCCGGAGGCGGCGTTTCGGACTCGGTCATTCGTGCTCCTGGCGGGAAAGTATTTCATAGCGGGGGTTGAACATGGTGGGAAGGCCGTCACGGAGGGTCAGCATCCCTTGAAGCTGCAGTTCTACGCCGGCAGCGATGCCGGGGACCCGGCGTCGGCCGAGCCAGGTGACGCGCAACCTGGCGGGAAGTGCAGACGCCCCCGTTACCTTGCTTTCTGCTCCTGAGGAATCAACGGACTTTTTAAGAGTGCTCAATAACCCGGCGCTTTTTGTAACCGTATGGCGGTCCCGGACCACTGCCGTAAAGGACGCGACGTCGGATGCGGGAACAAATGTCACTGATTCAATGAACCCGTGACACACCACTCTCCCCCTCTCCGGCAGTTCACTCACTGACAGGACGGGGCCTTCCGGTACCTGCGCGTGATCAGCCAATCTGGGTAATCTCAGGTCCGCGTTCAGGCTTCTGGAATTCGGGGGCGCCTTGGGGTGTCGTGGTGGCGTCCTTGGGCAGCCGCAACTGCAGGAGATCCCGCGGCGGCATCGGGTTATCACCGCGAACGACGACGATCTGCCGGAAGAGCCCTTCAAGGGCAGCTGCAGCTTCACGGTCGACGGCGGCCTCCCCGCCCAGGACTCCCCGCAGGAACCAGCGGGGGCCATCCACGCCGATGAATCGGGCCACCCGGTAGCCTCGGCTGCCATCGGCCTGACCGGCCGGAAGCTTGGCAACAAGCTCCGTCCCGAAGCTGCCCTGCACCTCCTCCACCTGACCGCCCTGGCCGCTGACGGACTGACCGATCTGTTCGCGGATCTCATCCCAGAGGCCCTCCGAACGGGGGGCGGCAAATGCCTGGAGTTGGAGGCTTGACCCCTGGAGGTCCATGGTGACAGCGACTACCCGCTGCGTGGCCTCTTCCACCTCGAGCCGAAGCTGAAGCCCTTCTGTGGGCGCAATAAGGAGAGCACCAAGGTCAACGTAGCCGTCCTGGCTCTCAATCTCGGCGGCATCGAACGGGCCGCTGGAACGTGGACCCGTTGACTCCTCGCCGCCTTCGGAGGTCCCGTCGTCGGTTTCCGGCCACTCTGCGGACTCTGCCGCCTGTTCCTTCTTGGCTTTCCTGCCACGCCCAAAAACCATGGGGTTGTCTCCTTAGTTGTTCTTGTCCCACGTGGGGAGGACACCTGTCCGCGCTGCTAAGAGCCGGTTATGGTGCCGACGCCCGGCTTCTTTGAAACCTGCTGCTTCGTTGAAACCCTGCCGCTGGGTGGGGATTACACCGGGGATTGACCGAATCCACCGGTTGAGCCGAAGCCGCCGCTGCCGCGGACAGAATCACTGAGTTCCCCTACAGCAACGAAGTCCGCATACTCAACGCGCTGAATCACCATCTGTGCAATTCTATCGCCGCGACTCAATTCAATGGCGTGTTCACGATCCGTATTCAGAAGCGTCACTGAGATCTCGCCCCGGTAGCCGGCGTCGACGGTTCCGGGGGCATTAACAATGGTCAGGCCGTGCTTCGTGGCGAGACCCGAACGGGGATGAATGAGGGCGACGTAACCCTCAGGCAAGGCAATTGACACTCCCGTGGCAACCAACCGGCGCTCACCCGGGGCCAACACCACATCCTCACGGGAGCGGAGGTCGGCGCCCGCGTCTCCGGGGTGGGCATACGACGGAGCCTCCAGGCCGTCGTCGAGCATTTTCAGCTGTACCGTCAAAGTCCTCTTACCGGTTGACGAGGAAGGATCCACCGGCGCATCTCCGGGCACTATCCGCACCGCTGCTAGTTCATCAGTCACAGTCACTCACTCTATCGTCCGAGCCGGAAATCGGCCTAGCCGCCGCTCGTGGCAGGAAGGAGGGGCAAAGATGAATTAGCCTGCGAAAAGTGGAAAGCTTGGCTCATGCCGGAATCCAACGCAGGTTCGCCTGCTCCCAACAGCACTCCCAGCGCCACTGTACTTTTCCGAGAAAAGCTCTGGCCCACCTTTTGGATCTGGCTTATCGCGGTGGGACTGGCCGGTGCGGGCATCCTCGTATTTGCTCCTATCAGCCTGGCTGCCGGCTTCACGGCGGCCGCGGTCCTGTTTGTGATCATGGCCGTCATGCTGATGACGTCGACGCCGACCATTACCGTTACGCCTGAAACCCTCCAAGTGGGCCGCGCGACCATAGAACGACAGTTCGTCGGGGATGCAGCAGCTTTCCGTGGCAAAGAAGCTACAGCGGAACGTGGGGTGCGGCTGAACGGCCTCGCTTACCTTTGCATCCGGGGGTGGGTGGACCCCGTGGTGCGGATCGAAATCACTGATCCGTCAGACCGGACTCCCTACTGGCTTGCGTCCACCAGGCGCCCCGACGAACTGCTGGCGGCACTTCAGCGATAACTGGCCCGCCTAGCCTTCGCATTCTTTGCAGAACTTCATTCCGTCCTTCTCCCGGGCCACCTGGGACCGGTGCCGGACGAGGAAACAGGACGCACACGTGAACTCGTCCGCCTGGGGAGGCAGGACACGAACCAGGAGCTCTTCCCCGGAAAGGTCTGCGCCGGGGAGTTCATAGCCCTCGGCAATATCAGATTCATCCTCGTCCACCACCGCGGTTGGCTTGTCCGTCCGCCGCGACTTCAGTTCTTCAAGGGAATCTTCGCTGAGGTCTTCTTCTGTCTTCCTTGGCGCATCGTAGTCTGTCGCCATGATTTGTTTGCTCACACTCCGCATTGGCTCGGTTGGATCCCCGGCCCCAGGGGAGCCTGGGGCCGGTTCACCGATGTAAACGTTGCGCCATCGGATTTTGTGCCCGATTTCCGCGCTATTTTTCCCTAAGAGGAATGGGAATGCCAGAGCCCCGCCGCTCCTTTTTCCGAACCCCGGCAAGGGGCGGAAAGTCGCGGAAAATCGCGGCGCGCCCTCCGTCCTAACAGCAATTGGTCCCGCCGAGTGGCAGAGTTTCGATTGTTAGTAATGCCAGGGTGGAGGATTTGTATGCAGGATCTAAGGCTTGTAGGCGTCCACGACGACGGAGAGCATCTCCTGTTGAGCGGCACCGGCGGCGAGATGTTCCGGCTGCCGATCGATGAAGCACTCCGTGTCGCGGCCAGCCGCACTTCCGCGAACGCCGCAGCGCGCGCAGCGACCACGCCCATTGCCATGTCTCCACGTGATATCCAGGCCAAAATCAGGAGCGGTTCAACGGCCGCCGAGGTGGCTGACTTGTCCGGAATACCCCTGGCGAAGGTGCAACGGTATGAGGGGCCGGTGCTTGCCGAACGCGAATACGTCGCCCAGCAAGCCCGCAAGATTGAAGTCGCAGCTCCGGCTCCCGGCCATGACATCTATCGGTCAGCCTTTGGGGACAACCCGGCCTCCCTCGGCGAAATGGTTGCCCACCGCTTGACCGCCCATGGCGTCGAGCCTTCCACTGTCGAGTGGGACTCCTGGCGCAGGCCGGACGGAACCTGGACAGTGGTTGCAAGGTTCGAGGCAAGAACGGGCGGACCGTCGAACATCGGCGAGGAGCCCCCTGCGATGTGGACCTTCAGTCCAAGCAGGAAGTCTCTGCAGAATGCCAACCGCTGGGCCCAGCAGCTGAGCGAACTGGAACCGTTGGACGGACCCCTTCCCACCCGCAGGCTCTCTGCCGTCTCAGACCGGCCCTTTGATTTTGAAACCGATGCCGGCGCGGGCCGGAACGCTGCCGGAAAGCAGGGGAAAGACTCCGACGGGCTGCTCGACATGCTGCGCTCCCGCCGGGGACAACGGCTCGGAGTTGACGAAGACAGCGACGACGCATTGGCGCTCCTGCTGACCAACGGGGTTCCCGCAGCTCATCCGAGGCCTTCGGAAGTAGTTCCTGAAGCTGACGGCGAACCCGAAGCGGCAGGGCCGGAAGTCGGAAAGGACGCAGCCAGGCCGGCAGAACGTTCAGATTTCCACGACAGCAAACGGGATGCCAAGGTGTCCATGCTGTCGCGGCTCAGCCTCGCCCCCCGCCCGCAGAGCGATGACGAAGATTCCCTGAAGCTGCAGGACGGCGTCAGTACGGATACACGGGAGATCACCATCGTTCCTGGTCCCCGCCGCCCCGGCGCAGGTGGTGCCGGCAGCGTAGGCGCTGCTGGCAATGCGGGCGGTGCCGCCAATGCGGGGGGTGCCGGTGGGACAGTTAACAGTGGTGGGCAGGGTCTGAGCGGTGCACCTTCACGTCCGGGCCATGAATCCGGCGGAAATGGTTCACGTGATCCCGCTCCTGGCCAAGCGACGAGAAATGCCGGCGGCATGCAAAGTGTCGGGCTCGACGAGCTGCTGGGAGGGCGTGGTGGCCGCCGCTCCGCCAGCGATTCCGCAGGCACCCGGGAACGGGAAGGGAACCGCGAGCGGGAGGGAATCCGTGAGCGGGACGGGGACCAGCCCGAGCGGCAACCATCCAAACCCAAGCGGTCAAGCGTCCCGAGCTGGGACGAGATTGTGTTCGGAACCCGCGGGGATTGAAAGGATCGCGCCGCAAAAAAGCGCTTTGCTCCTAGGAGTCCTTTGCGGGCGGCAAGCCTGTTGCATTCCAGACACAGGCATCAGTATCAAACGGCAGAAGCTGGTCATGCTGGGCTAGGATATTGGCGCCGTGGGCAGTGACCCGGCGCATGTAGTGCCTGCGGCATAGCGTTTCATACCCCACCACCGGCGGCTGAAGTGAGTCTGTACTTCCGGTTCCTCCGCCAATTCCCCGGTCGACGTCGCCGACCACAATCTGCTCCCCTTCCACGACCATGACTCCGTCAACAGTGCGGGCATTCTGGGTGGCCCGCCGCCCGCACCAGCACAATGCCTCCACTTGGAGGACCTGGACGCGGTCGGCCAGCTCAATGAGCCGCTGGGAGCCGGGAAACAACCGCGTACGAAAATCTGCGGTGATGCCGAAGGCGAAAACGTCGAGCTCCATCTCGTCCACAACACGGGCCAGCTGTTCCACCTGCAAAGGCGAATAGAACTGCGCCTCGTCGCAAATCAGATAGTCCACGCGGCCGCCTTTGGTTCTGCGCTGCACCACCTCTTCCCAGAAATCTGTGGAGTCAAGCACTTCCACGGCGTCTGTTTCAAGGCCCAAGCGGCTCGAGATACGGGAGCCGCCGGCACGGTCATTGCGGCTGAATCTGACTCCGCCCCGGCCCCGCGCCCGGTGGTTGTAGTCCATCTGCAAGGCAAGCGTCGATTTGCCGCAGTCCATGGTTCCCGAGAAAAAGACGAGTTCAGCCACGCCTGCCCTTTCTGCCCTGAGCACGGAAGCACAAAAGAGGAACCTCACGTTCGGCTTTGGTCAATGAACCGTGCTGACCGACCACCTCCAGGGCTGTCGGCCGCACCCTGCGGGTGTCGTAGAGGGCCAGCGCGTCCCTTGCGGCGATCATGACGTCGCCGATCCTGGGAACCACCTGCTCGCGGACCCTGCCGAATAGTCCGGCGGCGATGGCCTCCTCACGGGTAAAAGCCCAGATGCGTTCGCCAAATCTGGAACGCCAGGCTGCCAGCAACCGGTCCCGCCCCTCTTGCCCGAGATCGGGCTCGACGTAAAGATGGAGCATCCGGGGCTCACCAGCTGTATGGCGAACGCCTGCAATCAGGGCCGGATCTGCGGAAAAGTCGAGCCGTTGGGACTCTGGGACATCCAGCATCCCGTGATCTGCAGTGAGGAGCATTGTGGTGCCGGCCGGAAAGGTGGAACTGAGCCTGCGGACAGTGGCATCCAGTTCTTCCAGCTGATGCTCCCACTGCGGGGACTGGCAGCCATGCCTGTGGCCTGCCTTGTCGAGTTCATTGACGTAGAAGTACATGAGGGCCCGATCTGTGCTTTCCATCGCTTCAGCAGCGGCCTCTGTCCTTGCATGGGCACTGATTCCCGAGACGTGACGGCCACCGCGCAGGGCGGCCTGGGTCATGGGCGAACTGGTGAACTGGGGAAGGCTGACGGTGATCACGTCCAGGTGCTCTGCCGCGCGCTCCAGGACAGTCGGGAAAGGCTGCCACGTCTGGGGGTCCACGCAGGAGTCCCAATTTCCGAGCATATTGACCACTTTGTCCTGGTCAGGGTCCAGGATGTCGTAGCCCACCATGCCGTGCTGGCCGGGCTCAAGCCCTGTCCCGAGGCTGGCAAGGGAAGCAGAGGTGGTGGAAGGAAAGGCTGCATCCAGCACCACGGGAACGGAGCCCTGACCCGCCAGCACCAGGCTCCGCAGGAACGGTGTGTGGGCAAGTTTTTGCTTCAGCAGGCTGCGTCCCAGGCCATCAGCAACAATGACGCAGATCCGCTGTCCCTGCGGAAGATTGAGACGATTGTCAAAGCCCTCGATGCCCAGGCTGGCGGCTGCGCTGGGAAACACTTCGGCAACCGAGCGGCTTCCGAAGGCCGGGGCGGAAGGAAGGGAGAGAGCACCCGACGGAAGCGGCGGCGCTGTCGCAGGGATCGGGCCAGGACTTTGCGCAGGCGCCATCCTAACGCTGGTGCCCGCGGCTGAGGCGGTTGCCGAAAACGCCCATCCTGGGTCGAGGATGAGCCGAGCCTGCATGGGCGGTGGGAGTGGAAGATCCGGTGTTCACGGCGCGCAGAGCACGGGCGAAAAGCTTCGCGTCCTGGACGGCCTGCAGTCCGTCGGCTTCGGCACTGATCCGAAGGACAATGTCCTCCTGGGCAATGGTTCCGCTGTAGCCGTGATCGGCTTCGCACTGTGGATCTCCACAGCTGGCCGGCCCGACGTCGAGGCGCTGGCCCCCGGACCAGGCGATCGAGAGAGTTACCTCCCGGACGGGATCCGACGACTTGTAGTTTTGCGGCTGGGCGTACATGTAGCTGAGCACGACAGACCGGATCTGCGCGACGGGCACGGACTCGGTGGAAATCTGGGCTACGATCTGCTCGCCGGCTTCGTCGAGCTGCTGATCGTCCACGTGGGTGATGACCAGCATGTCGTCGGTCAGGACCAGCACTGTGATGTGCCGGCGTACTTCGGCCCGGTCGAAGTGCGTTTCCAGATGGACAAGGTGCGCCACGCAGTCCCGCCCATCCAGGGCGTCATCAACGACGTCGGCCACGAGCCGGGGGTAAAAACCGGCCTGCTGAAGCGCTCCCTCCAGGCTCTGTCCTTGGACGCTGTGGTTGTGTGAGCTGTGGGAATGCGGGACCTGCTGGCCTGGCTGGTTCCCGGTCACGGGCGTTTGCGGCTTCGAGGTGGGAGGCTGGGAGCTCATGACCCCATTTTCACAGATCGGCTGGGGAGTTGCTAACTGCAGGCGTGCAGGACGGCGGTGCGGTACCTATCCCAGCATGATCCTGCGGGCGGTATCCGTGCGCTTGGAGGCGTTGGCAATCCGCACGTCTGCAGCCAGGATGGAGAGCCCTGAGGTGCCTGCGAGTACCGGGTTGAACTCCACGAGGGCAACCTCCGGATGATTGTCCTTCAGCATCGTCAAGCGAACGGCCAGGTCTTCCAATGCCGCAACATCCACGGCGGGAAGTCCCTGGTATCCGAAGAGTTTCGGGGCTGCCCGCGGGGCACGAATGAACTCGCGGACGTCCGACGCCGACAGCGGAGGCACCCGGTGGGCCCAGTCATCCAGGAGGTTGACGGCGTCGCCCGCGAGGCCAAACGAAATGACCGGTCCCAGCAATGCATCCTCGATGGCGCGGAACGTGCACGCCTGGCCCACCGGCGCCATGGACTGCACCTCCAGGGTTGTGGAGCCATACAGGTCCAGCACCCGCTGCATCTCCTGGATATTCCGGCGGAGCGAGTCGGCGTTCTGGATGTCCAGCCGGACGCCGCCAAGATCCAGCCTGTGCCGAAGGGTGGGATCCGTTGTTTTCAGGGCCACCGGCCAGCCCAGCCTCCCGGCGGCTTCCACCGCCTCATCCAGGGTGGAGAATTCTTCTGAAAGGACTACCCTGATGCCGTAATGCCCCAGCAGTTGCGCCGCAGTGGACTGATCCAACTGGACAAGCTGCTCCCCGCGGACGCCGTGGAGTAACCCGTCCAGTACTGCGCGGGCAGCCTCAGGATCGCAGCCTGCCGGCTCCACGAAAAGCCCCTGATCGCGGTTTACCCAATGCACATAGCGAACTACGGCAGCCAAGGCCGCCACGCCCGCCTCGGGGTTGGAAAAGCACGGTAAGGGAAGGCTGGCCGGCTGTTCGGCTGCCACCATCCCTTCCACGTAAACCGAGGGATCCAGGATGCCCGTGAACGCGGCGATGACAGGCTTGCCGGCCGCAGCTGAGCACTCTGCCAGCACCTCCGCTAGGTTCTCCACCGTCAGTCCCCGGGCGGGCAGCAACGCCACCAGCACCGAATGAACGGACTCTGCAGCCAGCGATTCGGCCAGCGTCCGACGCAGGGCAGGAAGGGCAATAGACATCCCTGAGTCCAGGTCCACGTCCGTTACGGTGTGCTCCACGGTGAGCCCATGGGCCGTCGCGCTGTCCGCCACCACCTTCCCCAGAGCCTGGGAGTTGCTGACCACTGCCATGGCCGGTCCTGCCGGGAGCGGCTGGCGGGAAACAACCTGGGCAACGTCCATCAGCTGTTCGATCGTTTCCACCGGAATCACTCCGGCCTGCCGCATCATCGCGTCCAGCGCGCCGGCGGGTGCCTGGGTGGTCCGGACCGCGTGGCCAGGCGGCAGTTGCAGGCCCATCGAACCTGACTTGGCCACGATGACCGGCTTGGTCAGCGCCAGGCGCCGGGCGAGACGCGAAAACTTGCGCGGGTTACCGATCGACTCCAGATAGAGGCCCACGGCGGCGGTATCGGCGTCGTCCTCCCAGAACTGCATCATGTCGTTACCGGATACATCCGCCCGGTTGCCTGCAGAGAGGAAGGTCGAAATTCCCAGCCGCCGGCGGCTGGAGGCCGCGTAGAGAGAGACTCCGATAGCGGCGGACTGGCTGAACAGACCCAGCCCTCCCCGCAGGGGCAGGCTTGGCGCCATTGAAGCGTTGAGGGACACAGCCGGGTTGGTGTTCACGATCCCCAGGGAGGCGGGACCGATAACCCGCATGCCGTTGGCCCTGGCCTGCCGCACCAGTTCGCGTTGCCTGGCCAGCCCTGCTTCGCCAGCCTCGGCGTAGCCGGCGGTGGCCACGACCAGCCCCTTGACGCCTGCAGCGGCGCATTCGTCGACCACCTTGGGGACCTCGTCCTGCGGGACGGCCACAATGGCCAGCCGCACGGCGTCGGAGACCTCGGACAGGCTGCCAAAAGAAAGCATGCCGGCCAGCTCAAGTGCCTCGGGGTTGATGGCATAAACGGGTCCGGTGAACCCGCCTTCGATGATGTGTTCGAGGAGCTGATAGCCGATAGAGCCCCATTTACGGCTTGCGCCGATAACTGCAACGGAAGACGGCGCGAGCAGTTCCTGGATACTTCTTGCCTCGGCACGGTGCTCGCGGGATTCCATGACTGCCCGGGATTTATCAGTGGGGTCGATGTTGAATTCGAGGCTGACCACGCCGTCGTCGAAATGACGCTTTACGTCATAGCCGGCGTCGGAGAAGACCATCAGCATTTTCCGGTTCTCCGGCAGGACCTCGGCACTGAACCTGCGGATTCCCTTTTCCCGAGCGGCTGCGGCGAGGTGCTCGAGCAGGATTGAACCGATGCCCCGCCCCTGGTGGGCGTCGGCGATATTGAAGGCCACTTCCGCTTCCACCGGATCATCAAGCCGGTCGTACCGGCCGATTCCTATTATTTCGCCGCCAATCGTGATAACCAGCGCAACCCTGTCCTGGTAGTCGACTTCGGTGAAGCGTTTGAGCTCCTTGGCGCTCAGGCGGGATTTGAACGCGAAGAAACGCATGTAGATTGAATTCTGCGACTGCCCGGTATGGAAGGTCTGCACGGCGTCCGCGTCAGAGGGATGAATAGGGCGCAGATGAGCTGTCCCACCATCCCTGAGGACGACATCGGCTTCCCAATATTCCGGATATTCGCCGTCCCCGGGCTGATCCACCATAGGCTTAGCCTAGCCAAAAACTCCCGCGGCGCACCGCCGCTGCTTGATCAGTAGTTTTATACAGGTACTAACCCGCAAGATACAGAGGAACCTCCAGCCCCATGGCCCGCCGCCAAACTCCCGCCGCAGCCGCATTAGCGCAGGACTACACCGAGAACATTGTTGACATTGACGTCACTTCCGAAATGGAAGGCTCATTCCTTGAGTACGCCTACTCGGTGATCTATTCGCGCGCCCTTCCTGATGCCAGGGACGGCCTGAAGCCTGTTCAGCGGCGGATTCTGTTCATGATGAGCGAGATGGGCCTCCGTCCTGACCGTGGCCATGTGAAGAGCGCGCGCGTCGTTGGTGAAGTGATGGGCAAGCTCCATCCCCATGGCGATACTGCCATTTATGACGCCATGGTCCGTATGGCACAGGACTTTTCCCTGCGGCTTCCGCTCATTGACGGCCACGGCAACTTCGGATCGCTCGACGATGGCCCTGCGGCTCCGCGGTACACCGAGGCCCGCCTTGCGGCCGCCGCACTGACTTTGACCGACCACCTCGACGAAGACGTGGTCAACTTCATCCCCAACTACGACAACCAGCTGACCCAGCCCGAGGTCCTGCCTGCGGCGTTCCCGAATCTCCTGGTCAACGGTGCCACCGGTATCGCCGTCGGCATGGCCACCAACATGGCTCCGCACAACCTCGTGGAAATCATCACCGCGGCCCGTCACCTCATAGCCAACCCGGACGCCACCCTCGCTGACATCATGAAGTTCGTCCCCGGACCCGATCTGCCCACCGGCGGACGGATCGTCGGCCTGGACGGGATCCGGGATGCCTACGCCACCGGGCGCGGCTCGTTCAAGACCAGGGCCAGAGTTGAGGTCGAGCAGCTTTCAGCCCGACGCACCGGCCTCGTGGTTACGGAACTGCCGTACATGGTGGGTCCGGAAAAAGTAATCGAAAAGATCAAGGATGCCGTCAACAGCAAGAAACTGACGGGCATCAGTGACGTTGTGGACCTGACCGACCGGAAGCACGGGCTGCGGCTGGTCATCGAGCTCAAGAACGGCTTTAACCCCAACGCCGTACTGCAGCAGCTCTACCGCTACTCACCGATGGAAGACTCCTTCGGCATCAACAACGTGACCCTGGTGGACGGTCAGCCGCAAACCCTTGGTCTCCTCCAGCTTCTGTCGGTGTATGTTGATCACCGCATCAGCGTGGTCAGACGGCGCACCGCCTTCAGGCTCGGGAAGAAGAAGGACCGGCTGCACCTGGTCGAAGGCCTGCTGATTGCCATCGTTGACATCGACGAGGTCATCCAGATCATCCGTTCCTCGGATGAAGCGTCAGCGGCCCGTGAGCGCCTCATGTCGATTTATGACCTCTCCGAAATCCAGGCGAATTACATCCTGGAACTGAGGCTCCGGCAACTCACTAAATACTCCCGCATCGAACTCGAAAAAGAGCAGGATCAGCTCCGGCGTGAGATTGAGGAGCTCGAGGCGATCCTGGCTTCGGACGAGCGGCTCCGGGACCTCGTGTCCAGTGAGCTGGCGGAGATCGCGGAGAAGTACGGAACCCCCCGGCGGACGGTGCTGCTGGAATCGGAAGCCGTCTCCCCCACCGTTGCCGCAGCCCTTTCCGCCGGTCCGGGGGCCAAAGGCAAAGCCGTTCCGCTGGCCTTGGAAATCGCCGACGACCCCTGCTGGGCGATCCTGACAGCCTCAGGCCAGATCGCCAGGACGTCCAACCGGGACGAACTCGCAGAGACAGGACCCCGCACCAAGCACGACGTCTTCCGTTCCGTCGTGAAAACCTCTGCCCGGGGTGAGGTGGCAGCAGTTACCTCGTTGGGAAGGATGTTGCGTGTCCAGGTGATGGATATGCCGGTGCTCCCTCCGACTTCAGGCCTTCCCAACCTCGCAGGCGGGGTGCCTGCAAAGGACTTCATCACCTTGCTGAAGGGCGAGTCGCTGGTGGCGTTCGCTCCCTTGGATGAAGTGCTGGCCATTGGCACGGCGCTTGGAGTGGTCAAACGTGTCCAGCCCGATTACCCGCTGAACCGCGAGGATTGGGAAGTCATCACTTTAAAGGACAAGGACACCGTGGTTGGGGTGGAGTCCGCCGCCGACGACGATCATCTCGTCTTTGTGACGCGCCAGGCGCAGCTGCTTCGGTTCACCGCTGGTGCTGTCCGTCCGCAGGGCAGGACGGCAGGCGGCATGGCCGGGATCAAGCTGGCCGACGGCGACGAAGTCCTGCACTTCGGCACCGTTCGTCCGGACGACGATGACGCCGTCGTCGTGACCATTGCAGGCACCAACGGTGCCCTTCCCGGCACAGCGCCGGGAACGGCGAAAGTCACAGCGCTGACTGAATATCCGGTGAAGGGGCGTGCCACAGCAGGCGTCCGCGCGCACCGCTTCCTCAAGGGGGAAGACGTCCTGCTGCTTGGGTGGGCAGGACACGGTCCCGCCAGGGCATCATCTCTGGCCGGAGTGGCACGGTCCCTTCCCCAGGAGCATGGCCGGCGGGACGGTTCAGGTATTCCGTTGTCGCAAGCGATCGACGCGATCGGCCCAAGCATGACGTGGTCCGACACCGCCGAGGCTGCTTCCTGAGCCCAACACCTTCCGGGCCCTAGACTACTGGCATGCCTATCATCCCCGATGAAAAAGACTGGACCTGGGTGCTGTCCCGGCCCTGCCCCGAGTGCGGATTCGATGCTTCGACGGTGACTCCTTCCACCGTTCCGGGGACAGTGACCAACATGCTCCCGCGGTGGCGGGCAGCCTTACGGCGCCCGGACGTGGCAGAGCGGCCCGACGACGCCACCTGGTCTGTTCTTGAGTACGCCTCCCATGTGCGGGACGTCTTCAGCCTCTTTGATCGCAGGCTCAACCAGATGCTGACGGAGGACAACGCCCGCTTCGAGAACTGGGACCAGGACAAGACAGCCATCGAGAAGGATTACGCCAACGCAGATCCTGCTGTGGTCAGCTCGGAGCTGACAGCCGAGGGGCACCAGGTGGCTGAGTCCTTTGCCGGCGTGCGCCAGGACCAATGGGGCCGGAGGGGCATCCGCAGCAACGGTTCGGAGTTCACGGTGCTGACCTTGGCGCAGTATTTCCTCCATGACGTCGTGCATCACCTCCACGATGTGGATGGATGAGTCGTGGATGGGTGAGTCGTGAACGGGGTGAGCTGTGGATGGATGGGCTTTGGACTGGTTGTCGGATTGAACTCAGCAATCGTTGACCGGCCACGGCGGTAATCCTAGACTCGGGGCAACGCCGCGGCCAAAGTTTTGCTCAGCGACGTCACCTCAATGTCCGTTTGAGGGTTCATCCATTCGTGCGAAAGCAGAAATCGATGACAACACTTCACCACGGTGACCACGAATCCACAGTCGATGATGCACTTCAGCAGTTGCGTCGCCGGCTCTCCGGGTCGCTGATCGAGCCGCCGGATCCGCAGTACGAGGATGCGCGTCGCGTGTGGAACGGAATGGTCGATCTCCGTCCCCGTGCCATCGCCCGGGCCGGAGCAGCGGCAGACATCGACGCAGTGCTTGACGCCGTCCGGCAATCCGGCCTGCCCCTCGCCGTCCGGGGCGGCGGGCACAACGTCGCAGGCCACGGCACGGTCGATGGTGGCCTCGTGCTGGACCTGGGTCAACTACGCGACGTGACGGTGGATCCGGACCAACAGCTCGTGACTGTCGAACCCGGTGCGACCCTCGCTGATGTGGACGCGGCGACAACTCTGCATGATTTGGCAGTTCCTCTCGGTGTGATCAGCGCCACCGGGATAGCAGGACTGACCTTGGGCGGGGGTGTCGGCTGGCTGACGCGCTCCTATGGACTGACCCTGGATAACCTGCAATCGGCCGACGTCGTCACCGCCGAAGGGGAGCACGTTCGCGCCAGCAGGGAGGAGAACCCTGACTTGTTCTGGGGACTGCAAGGCGGCGGCGGGAACTTTGGTGTTGTCTCCTCCTTCACCTTCCGGGCCCACCGGCTTCCTGATTCGCTGCTGGGCGGGAATCTCTTCTATCGTCCCCCGCACTGGGAGAAAGCCCTGGCCGCCTTCAGTTCGTGGACGCGCGGTCTGCCCGAGGAAATGAACCCGATCATCTCTTTTCTGGTACTTCCACCGGAGTTCGGGATGGGCGACGAACCATGGATGATCATCGGATTTGCCTGGCTTGGCGAGACCCACCAGACCGGGCTTGATTTGGTGGAGCAACTCGCAGTGGAGGCGCCGCCGGATGAGCAGGAGGTGGGGCCGGTCCGGTGGGTCGAATGGCAGAGCGCAATGGATACCGTCTTTCCCAAAGGCTCACGGGGATACTGGAAGAACGTGTCCTTCTCACGGCTGGACGAGGAAGTGATAAAGGTCCTGGTGGGATTCGCCTCCGAGGTGACCTGGCATGGGACCGGGATCGACATCCATCACATGGAAGGCGCCTTTGGCCGTGTGCCGGAGGACGCTACTGCTTTCCCGACCCGGTCACCCCGCTACTGGCTCAACGTCTACGGATTTTGGCGCGATCCGGAAGAGGATGAACGGCTTACCGCGTTCGCCCGAAAGGCCCATGCACTCATGCGCCCCTTTGCCGAGCACGGTGAATACGTCAACTTCCTCGGAGCCGAACTCCACGCCGGAGAGGATGACGCAGCACGCCAGGCCTACGGGCAGGATAAGTATCAGCGGCTCATGGGCATCAAGGACCGCTATGACCCACAGAACATCTTCCGCCTCAACCACAACATCAGCCCAGGGCGTGGGTCCTGAGGCGTGGACGGCCTGGCACCCGCCGTCCACGCCCGGCACTGCTAACCGGTTACAGTCAGCCTGGCAGGCTCCGTAACCGCCTTGCCATGGGCATTCCGGAACACCGCGCGAATCAGGAGTCCGTCCTGCCGAGCGGTCACGGGCGTAAGATCCAGGCTTGAGACGTACGTACCCTCGTCAGTTCGTTTGGTGCCGGCTTTCCCTCCCGCCGCTTTCCATGTAACACCGTTGTCCGACGACGCTTCCCAGACTGCAACGGGTCCCGGCACACCGGTCGCCGTCGCTTTGAAGACGGCAGGCTTGCCGGAATGTGCCGTGACGGGCCGCGGCTGCTTGGTAATCGCAGGAACGCCGACTGTCTGGTTGAATTCGGGCCAACCATCCACCCAGGCAATTTTTTGGATCCCCAAGGTGGGGAAATACGGAATGTCCTCGTTGGATGCGTCGTAGTAATGGAAGGCCAGGTAGTCACCGAAGACGGACTGACCGCCAGGACCGGTCACTGCACCGTGGCTGTCCAATACCACTGAGCCACCGCCACCGAACATGTCTTTGCCATCCTTGTCCAGATAGGGACCGGTGACGGACTTTGACCTTCCCACGGCCACCTTGTAAGTGGAATCGGCTCCCCGGCAGCAGAAGCCGAAGGAAACGAAGAGATAGAAATACTCACCGTGTTTGGTGATGTAGGGCGCCTCAATGGGGTTGCCGGCCATGAAGCGGTCCGCAATATTGACCGTCTTCGACTCCCAGTTCTCCACCGGCTTGCCGCTGGGCCACTCGATCGGGACCAGGAAAATGCCGTACCAAAAGGATCCGATCGCCATGTACGGCGTACCGTCAGCATCTTCGACGATCCCGGCGTCGATGGCGTTGAAGGTCTTGTTCGGGTTATTGGGATCAAGCCCGGTCACTGGGGATGCCACCACCAATCCCCTGTCCACCCATTCGTAATCCGGGTCGGCTGGGTCCAGGGTGGTGTTGGTTGCCAGTGCCGTCAGGGACTTGTTGCCGCCAAAGCGCGAGGCCGAGTAGTACAGATAGTACGTTCCGTCGTTTTCTACGATCTCCGGAGCCCAGAGGTTGTCCGGGAGCTGGCCGTCTGCGAAGTGCTCATCAATCCATGTTGGAATCCGGTCCCAGACAAAGCCCGCGCGCTGCCAGGTAGTGCCGGCGTCGTGCGAGGACCAAATCTGGATGGTCCCGCCGTTTTCACGATTCAAGAGTCCTGTGGAGTACACGTACCAGGTGCCATCATTATCGATGATCAGCGCCGGGTCATGTATGGGCGAGGTCTCCCCCACGACGGATTTGCCGCCCGGCAAGTCCTCCTGGACGGATTGCCGCTCAGTGGCACGGTTTTTTAGTGCGCTGGTCGGTTGGTAGGACGACGGGCTTGCCTTCGCTGGCTTCACGGCTTCGGGCGGCAGCGCCGAGGCCGTCAGGGAGAGGCTGAGCAGAGCTGTCAGGCCGACCAGCCCCGCACCCCAAAGACGTAACAGACGTGACTTCACCATCACGTGTTCCTTCCGAAAGTTGGCTTGAGGGGTAGGTTCCGCGACGCAGGATGCACTGGACGGCAGAAGAATTGCAACGTTGTAACGACGAATATGGCACGCAGGTTTCGAGGAGTCAAGGGTTTTACAGCAGCCGCACATGGCGCAAGTGGCGCCGTGACATCAAAAGAAGTTAGCGTGAACAATTCCTCAAGCGACAGTCTTGACGCAGGGGCAAGGAGCGTGTGATATTTCTTACAACGTTGCAAATCATCCGGGCCCGGATGCCGGTCTGCCTCGACGCCGACCGCTGGCCCTCATCGTAATACCAACCGGAAGGACTACGTGATGAAGAAGTCACGTCCCATGGCCGCAACCCTGGCATTCGTTGCCGCGGCCGGTCTTATGCTCGGCGGTTGCTCCGCCCCCACCGGCGCAGAAGCCGGCGAAAAGAAGCTGACCTTTATGTTCCGAGGCGGAGAGGACGAAAAAAAGGCGTACGAACAGGCTGTCTCCCAATTCGAAAAGGACAACGGCGTCGACGTCGACATTATTGTTACCACCGCTGATCAGTACGCCACCAAGCTGAAGGCCGCCATCGCCGGCAAGCAGGTTCCAGATGTGTTCTACATCGGTCCTGGCGATGTACAGGCGTACGTGCAGAACGGGATTGTCAAAGACATCACCGAATATGTAGAGAAGTCAGACACCATTGACCTGGACAACATTTGGGAATACGGCGTAGACAGCTACCGCTTCGACGGCAAACTGACAGGCCAGGGAGCCATCTACGCCCTGCCAAAGGATGTCGGACCGTTTTCCTTTGGCTACAACAGGACAATGTTCGAAAAAGCCGGGATTCCGCTGCCGGACAAGGATAAGCCCTACACCTTTGACCAGTTCGTCGACATCTCCAAAAAGCTCACGGCCGACACAAATGGTGACGGCAGCCTGGATCAGTGGGGCACCGGCCTGAACGTCCAGTGGAATCTCCAGCCCTTCGTATGGTCCAATGGCGGCGACTGGCTGAATGAGGACCGGACCAAAGTCACGGTGGACACCCCTGAATTCTCCGAGACCCTGCAGTGGTTCGCTGACCTCCAGAACGTCCATGGCGTAACTCCTTCCGTGGCAGAGGCACAGACCCTTGACACCTACCAGCGATGGATGAAGGGCGAAATCGGGTTCTTCCCCATCGCGCCGTGGGACCTGTCGACCTACCAGAAGCTTGGCTTTGACTGGGACGTCATCCCCTACCCTGCCGGCAAGACAGGCAAACCCGCGACTTGGACGGGAACCCTGGGGATCGCAGTATCGGAAAATACCCAGCATCCCGAGGAAGCCGTGAAGCTTGTTGAATTCCTGACAGCAAACAAAGAGGCACAGGAATCGCTGGTAAAGGCCGGCATCCAGATCCCCAACCTGAAGGATATGGCCGAGACCTGGGCCGCCGACACCACCACCAAACCGGCCAACAAGGCTGAGTTCCTGGAGATCGTCAAGGACTACGGACGGGCACTTCCGGGTGGAAACACTTACAACGCAGAGTGGTACGACGAACTGTTCACCAACATCCAGCCTGTGCTGGACGGCAAACAATCGGCCAAGGACTACCTGAAGGAAGCACAGCCCAGGATGCAGCAGTTCCTTGATGCCGCAAACCAGCAGGCTGGTATCGGCTGACCTCACCCACGGTCCCCAAGACCGGTGCCGCGGCTGCATCCGAGCGCAGCCGCGGCACCCCTTCCGTACCCCTCATCACCGCCAAATCAAAGAGGATCCGCCGATGTCCATGACCATGCGCCGCTCAAGGCTCCACCGGAAGGAACACCTGGCCGCCCTGCTCTTCGTGGCTATCCCGGTGATCGGGTTCCTGTTGTTTACACTTTTTCCGCTGCTGTTCTCCGTATACGCGTCGTTCACCAATTGGAACGGCATTTCGAGTCCCAAGTTCAAGGGCGTCGACAACTACGTCAAAATGTTCGAGGACCGGTACTTCCTGAAGTCCTTGTGGAACACGTTTTACATGATGATCGGCATTCCCGTGGGCCTGGTCATCTCCCTCGCCCTTGCCTTGGCCCTGAACCGCAAGATGCGCGGCACAACTTTCTTCCGGACTGTGTACTACCTGCCGGTCATCTCCTCCATCGCGGCAGTAGCCATCCTTTGGCAGTGGGCCTTCAACGGAGACTTTGGACTGATCAATCAAGGCCTGTCCCTGGTCGGCATCGACGGGCCGAACTGGCTTCAGGACACTTCCACCGTCAAGCCTGCCCTCATCATCATGGCCGTCTGGAAGGGCCTGGGCTACTCAATGCTGCTGTACCTGGCAGCTTTGCAGTCTGTCCCCCGCTACCTCTACGAAGCCGCATCCCTGGACGGAGCCAGCCCGTGGCAGCAGTTCCGCCACATCACCATCCCGATGGTCCGGCCGGTCACATTCTTCCTGATTGTTACGAGCATCATCGGAGGCAGCCAGATCTTCGTTGAAATCAACATCATGACCCCTACGGGCGGCCCGGAATTCGAGTCCGCCTCCATCGTCTGGTACATCTGGCAAAAAGCCTTTGACAACCTGCAGATGGGTTACGCCTCCGCCATGTCCGTGGTTCTGGGGCTCCTGGTGTTCATCATCACTTTCATCCAGTTCCGGCTCAACCGCCGCAACCAGTTCTCGATCGATTGAGGCAGGCAGCCATGTCGACACAGCGCGTCATCACCCCAGCGCCCCTGAAACCGGTCCACAGAATCCCCGAGGGGTCCGGCAAGGGCAGCAGCGACGGTAGCCCAACCGCCGTCGTGCCCCAACGCAGCAAACGCAGGACCAACCCCGGGAACATCCTGGTTGGAATCATCCTGTCCCTTGGAGCCGTCATTATGATTGCTCCGCTCGCCTGGACCTTCTCCACCTCGCTCAAGACCCGCGAGGGCGTCTTCGAGCTCCCGCCCCAGTGGATCCCGGATCCTTTCGTGTGGGAAAACTACGCCAGAATCTGGACGGCCGGGCCGTTGCTGAGCGGCATCCAGAACAGCCTGATAGTGGCATGTTCCGTGACGATTGTCGGGTCCCTGACCTCTGCCCTTGCTGCCTTTGCCTTCGCGAAACTGCGGATGCCCTTCAAAAACGCCATCTTCCTTGGGCTGCTGGCCGGGCTGATGATTCCGTTTCCCACCCTGATGATTCCCCAATTCACCATTTTCGCGAGCATCGGCTGGGTGGACACGCTGCTTCCCTTGATCGTGCCGGGTTTGTTTGGAAACATCGTCATGATCTTTTTCCTCCGTCAGTTCCTCAACAGCGTGCCGGACTCTATCGTGGAGGCGGCCAGAATCGACGGCGCTTCCTACTTGCAGATTTTCTGGACACTGATCCTGCCGGCTGTGAGGCCTGCCCTTGCGGCACAGTTCATTCTTTGGTTTATGGCCATGTGGAATGACTATCTGGCGCCGATCATCTACCTCAATTCACCAGGCACACAAACCCTGCAGCTGGTCATTGCCAACTTCAACGCCCAGTACGCCATCCAGACGGACTATCCCCTCATCATGGCTGCTTCCTTCGTGGCGCTCCTGCCGGTCCTGATCGTCTTTGTCGTCTTCCAGCGGCAGATCATTGAATCCATCGCGCTGACGGGAGCCAAAGGGTGAGCGCCGGCGTCATCCCCCAGAGGCTGCAGCCAATGCGCCCGGAACCCACCGGAGTGCCCGCAACGTGGGGTGGCCGGCACGCCCATGACCCAACTGTGGTCCAGTCAGATGACGGAACCTTCTACATGTACTCCACCGATGCTGTCGCGAATTCGGCATCGGTTCCCGCGGGGGTGCACATCCGGACATCGAGGGACCTTTTTACCTGGAGTTATGCCGGAACAGCGCTCGACGGCGTTCCGGGTCCGGCTTTTGACTGGACGGGAGCACAGGGATTGTGGGCTCCCGAAGTTGTCCGCTGGCATGAGGGCAGGTGGCATATGTACTACTCGGCTTCCACCTTCGGATCGAACACGTCGGCCATAGGCCTGGCCGTTTCACCTGACCCTTCGGGGCCGTGGGAGGACCTTGGCCTTGTAGTGGCTACCCGGAGCGGGGAGCACACACAGAACGCCATTGACGCCGCAGTGACCTTCGACGCAGACGGGGCAGCCTGGCTCACTTACGGATCGTTCTTTTCCGGCATCTATACCTTGCCGCTCGACAGGTCCACAGGCAGGCCAATCAGAGATGGTGACCTCGGCTCGCTCATTGCGTGCCGCCAGCTTTCGGTTGAAGGTGCCATCGAAGGCGCCTACATCATGTACCGTCCGGAAGAGGATAAGTATGTCCTGTTCGCTTCCTATGATTCCCTCTTCGCCACCTACAACGTGCGGATTGCCGTCGCCGGCTCGATTACCGGGCCCTATCGGGACTTCAATGGCGCTGCCATGACGGATCTTGAGCAAGAACCGGGTTCCATAGGCACCAAGGTGCTGGGAAGCTACCGTTTCGACGGCGACACCGGTTGGCTCGCACCTGGCCACAATTCTGTTTTCACCCGCCCGGGGCAAGCAGGTGACGAGCACTTCATGGTGCATCATGTCCGCTTTGCCGATGACCCGTCCCAGCACACGGTACAGCTCCGACGGCTGTTTTTTACGGAAACAGGCTGGCCCGTTGTATCACCCCAGCCCTTCGCCGGGGAGGCGGAGGAGGTGATCAAGACACCCCAGGTGATTTCCGGCAAGTGGCGGGTCATCCGCCTGGATCCGTCATCCACGGAGCTGGTGAACGCTGTGGCCGCGGAACTGGAGGCCGATGCCGCAGTGCCGTCGGATGGGTCGCCGTCCAACGTGATGGTCCGTGTCAGCGTTGAGATCGACGGCGTCGAACTCGATGGCGTTGATGTGGACTCTGTGGTGTTTGCCTCCTGGGACTGGTCAAAGGGTCAAGCGGCGCTCTCCTTCAGTGGGATCGACAAGGACGGCGTCGCCTGGTCCGGGACCAAGGAGTCGTAACCATGAACGAGGAAGCCTTGGGTTGGGCTGGCCGGCTGATGAGTTGGCTAGACTTTGCCGTGAATTTGGTCCTGATCAACCTGCTGTTTGTGGCAGGAGTCCTGGCGGGGGGTGTTGTTCCCGGGCTCTTCCCTTCGGCCGTGGCCGCGTCCACCATGCTCGCCCGGCTGCGGACGGGAACCCTGGGTGAGCACCCCGTCAGGGATTTCATCACGGCCTATCGCTCCCAGTTTCTTCACGCCAACAAGGTGGGCAGCATCTTCTGGGTTGCAGCCGCCGTTCTTGTGCTGAACGGACTGTCCCTGGTGAGCCCCGCTTCGCTCCATTCCCCAGCATTGGACCCAACCGCACCGACAACAGGGTCCTCCCCGGTCCTGGCAGTGTTGCTGGTCCTCTCAGTGGTTGCAGGGGCAGCCACGCTGGCCGCAGCCGGGACCGCCGTAGATGTCTGTACGCGCTACCGCGACACCGTGTTCAGGACGTGGCGCCTGGCGTTCATGCTTCCTTTGGCCTCTCCCCTGCTTGGCCTATCCCTGATAGCCAGCTACGTGGCAATGGCCGTTGTCTTCGCAGGCATAAACGTTCTGGTCCCGCTGATGGGCGCTTCACTCCCGCTTTTGCTCTCCGGGTGGCTCGTAGGACGGCATCTAAGCGCTCTGGAACCCTCCTACTAGCCGGATCTGCAATGCTGTGTGGCCCCGGATGCTCCGGCCACCCTTTACAACGTTATACAGAATAGGAAACAGACAATTGACTTCTCCTACCAGCACCAAAGTCGGCAACACGGACACCCCGGACAACACCGTCCAGCTGGACGCGGTCGCCCCGTCGGTCATTACCATTGACCGTTCTGCCGTCGTTGCCCCTGTAAGCCGCCGTATCTTCGGTTCGTTCGTGGAGCATTTGGGCCGGTGCGTCTACGACGGGATCTACGAGCCCGGCCACCCTACAGCCAACGATGATGGCTTCCGGCTCGATGTTGTGGACCTCGTCAAGGAACTTGGCTCAAGCACCATCCGCTACCCCGGTGGCAACTTCGTCTCCGGCTACCGCTGGGAAGACGGCGTCGGGCCCAGGGACCAGCGGCCTGTCAGGAGGGACCTCGCATGGCACTCCCTGGAAACAAACCAGGTGGGGATCGACGAGTTCGCCCGCTGGTGCGCCCTCACGGATTCAGAGCTGATGATGGCGGTCAACCTCGGTACCCGCGGGATTGATGCCGCGCTGGACCTGCTCGAGTACGCCAATCACCCCTCCGGCACCACCCTGAGTGAACAACGCATCGCCAACGGTGCCAAGGACCCTTACAACATCCGCATGTGGTGCCTGGGCAACGAAATGGACGGACCGTGGCAGATAGGCCACATGTCCGCTGACAACTATGGAAAGCTGGCCGCACGAACGGCATCTGCCATGAAGACCGCGGACAAGAACCTCGAGCTGGTGGTCTGCGGCTCTTCGAGTTCCTCAATGCCGACCTTCGGCGAGTGGGAGCGCGTGGTCCTTGAGCACAGCTACGACTATGTGGACTACATCTCCTGCCACGCCTACTACCAGGAACGCAACGGAGACCTCGGCTCGTACCTGGCATCCTCCCTGGACATGCAGTACTTCATCGAGACTGTGGTGGCTACCGCCGACCACGTCAAGCACAAGCTGAAGAGCAAGAAGACCATCCAGCTTTCCTTCGATGAGTGGAACATCTGGTACCTCGATGAGCACCAGGCCTCCGACGAGGTGAATGAGGAATGGGTCCACGCGCCCCGCCAGCTGGAGGACGTCTATTCGGTGGCCGACGCCGTGGTGTTCGGTAACCTGCTGATCACCCTGCTCAAGAATCATGACCGGGTGGCGTCCGCGTCGCTGGCCCAACTGGTCAACGTCATCGCCCCCATCATGACAGAACCGGGTGGGGCCGCCTGGCGGCAGACTACGTTTTTCCCCTTCTCAGTGACGTCCCGGTTGGCTCGTGGCGAGGTACTGCGGCCCCGGATCGATGCCGGAACCTATACAACCGCCGTTTACGGAGAAGCTCAGCTCGTGGATGCCGTCGCCACCGCCGACGCCCGAACCGGACAGTCGGCACTTTTCCTCGTAAACCGGAGCCAGACGGAAGCGATCGAAATTACGGTCAGGGTGGCTGAACTCAATGCCACGGTCATCAGCGAGGCTGTCACTCTGCACGATGAGGACGTTTACGCCAGGAACACGCTCCAGGACCAGAACCGCGTCGGTCTCAAACCGCTCAACGGCACTGTCCTGGAGGACGGTGTGCTCACGGTGACATTGCCTCCGGTGTCCTGGTCCGCCGTCGCGCTCGCCTAATGGGGTTGTTACGCGGGCCCAGCACCGCAGCCAGCCGCACGAAATGGGCGCTGGCAGCGGTGCTGGCCGCAGGACTTGCCGTGGCAGTGGGACTGTCCGGTTGTACGACAGCAGGGACAGACGCTGCGGCAGCTCAAGGAAGCACAAAAGAGCTCACCGGGGACTTCTTCACGCACGACCCCGCCCTTGTTGCAGGGAAAGAAGGCGGTCCTTGGTTTGTATACTCGACGGGCAACGGTCAGACGGCCGACGGAAACATCCAGATCCGACGCTCCGAGGACGGCAAGGAGTGGACCTACGCGGGCGAGGTGTGGCAGAAGAAACCCGAGTGGCTGAAGAAGGCCGTGCCTGGGGTGGACAACCTTTGGGCCCCCGAGCTCTACGAGCACAACGGCATCTGGTACCTCTACTACTCGGCGTCTACCTTCGGCAAGAACAACTCCGTTATTGCCCTTGCCACGAACACCACCCTGGACCCCGAGGAGCCCGGCTACCAGTGGGTTGATAAGGGCGAAGTGATCTCTTCGGGGGGCCAGCACTTCAACGCTATCGACGCCGGCATCGTGGAGGATGACAACGGCACTCCCTGGATGGCCTTCGGATCCTTCTGGACGGGGATACAGCTCGTGGAACTGAAGTGGCCGGGAGGCCTCCGGGCCAACACGGCCGAACCGGTTCGCATTGCCGACAGGAAATCGCCGCCCAACGCCATCGAAGCGCCGTACATTCTGCCGCGGGACGGCTATTACTACCTCTTCGTCTCCCGAGACTTTTGTTGTCAGGGCTTGGAAAGCACCTACAACATTGCAGTGGGGCGTTCCGAAGAGGTGACAGGCCCATATATCGGTCAGGATGGTGTGGCATTGCTCGAGGGCGGCGGCACCCCTGTCCTGACCACGGCTGATGAAAGGGTGGGGCCAGGCGGACAGTCTGTTTCCGGGGACACGCTCGCCTTCCACTACTACGATGCCAAGCTCGACGGCGCTTTCCGCCTTGGCCTGCTCAACCTGCAGTGGGTGGACGGCTGGCCCGTTACCGGCTGGGACTAGGGCCGCGAATGCGGAATCGCTGGACCAGCCGCCTGGCCCAGGGTGGACTCCCGGGCCACCACCTTGAAGGTGGTTTCGATTTCCTGGGGAGCCGAGCCGTCCGGGTGCATGATCCGCTCGAGGAGCACCCGGATGGCCGTCTCGGCAATTTCCACACGGCCCGGGTCCACAGTGCTGAGCGTTGGCAATGAATAGCGTGTCTCGTCCAGGTCATCAAACCCGATGATGGCCACATCCTCGGGCACCCGGTAACCCGCCTGCTGGAGTACGCGCATTGCACCCTGCGCCAGGGTGTCGTTCATGCCGAACACAGCATCAAAAGTGACTCCCCTGGCAAGGAGTTCGCGCATCGCGGCCGCACCGTTGGAACGATGCCAGGACCACATATAGGCCACGATGGAATCGTCATAGGCTATGCCTCGTGCCGCCAAGGCTTCACGGTATCCCCGGAGCCTCAACCCTGCCGAGCCGATGACTTCACCGTCGTGGGCACCCACCACGGCTATGCGGCTGCGGCCCAGGTCCAGCAAGTGATCTGTGGCAGCCCGGGCTGCAGCTACGTTCTGCATCGTGACGTGGTCGCAGTCGCCGGAAAAAATGCGCTCGCCCAAGAGGACCATCGGCACGTCAGACTTCACCAGGGCGGAGTCTTCTTCGCCGAGTCCCAGGGGGCTGAACAGCAACCCGTCCGACATCTGCAGGCGCGGGCTGGAAAGGACCTCAAGTTCGCGCTCGCGGTTCCCACCTGTTTGTTCGATCAGTACAACGAGCCCCCTCGCCTCGGCGGCTGCAATGACGGCATCGGCGAGCTCGGCGAAGTAGGGCAATTTGAGCTGCGGAACTGCGAGGGTGATGGCACCCGTGTGGCCGGATCTCAGGCTCCGCGCCGCCAGATTGGGCCGGTAGCCCAATTCCGCGATGGCCGCCTCGACCTTGCTGCGGGTGACTGGGCGCACGTGAGGATGATTATTGATGACATTTGAGACCGTCTTGAAAGAGACTCCTGCCACCCGTGCAACGTCATGAAGTGTCGCTGCCATGGAGGTTCCCCTTATTTGTGTTCGAAAGAAGTGCCGTTGCTCAAAATATTACAACGTTGTATGGCTGACTGCGCCTACAATTCCTTATCCCACGCCATACTTCGGTTCACAACGGCGTAGCCCATCTTCGTGTAGAGCGCGAGGGCACCTGTCGGGTTCTCCGAGTCGACATCCAGGGAAGCTTTATCCATCCCGGCCGCCGCGAACCTTCTCATGGCGTCTGCAAGGAGTGCACTCGCGATGCCCCGGCCGCGATATTCCCGCCTGACCCCCAGCAAATCCGTGTACCCCTCGGTGTAACCCCGGATCACGGCAATGTGAGGATCATGCGTGGCCAGTTGATAACCTGCAACCCTTCCGGTGAGGGGGTCCAGGACAACGGCACTGAGGTCCGGGCGCGCCAAGGGACCGTTCACAGTATCCGACCAGGATTCCTCGTCCCGTGGTTCGCTCCCCCAATGGTCCCGGAAGGCATCGTTGTGGGCCTCCCGCACTGGCTCGCTAAGGTGCGGCGCCATCCCCACAAGCTCCAGACCGCTATCGAGGTAGGAATCGGGCAGCGGCGTATTCAGCGGCCGGTGCATCTCGTTGTAGTAACGGACGACGACGAACCCGATCCGGTCGAACAGTCCGGCCTGGTGGCGGTGCTGCTCTTCCATATGGAGGCGAAGACGCGCGCGCCGAGACACGGGGCTTTGGTCCGGGCCACCTCCGTTGGCAGCCAGGTCCTCCGCGAACCTGGCTACGGTCCGTGTCTCCAGCCAGCCAAGCAGGGCCGTTCCTATCCCCCTTCGCTGCCACTCCGGATCCACACAGCCAAAACCGTAGGCCTTGTCCCCGTCCGGGTTCTTGGTGATGCGTGCGTACGCCCGGGGAATCCCCTCTTCGTCCACACCGATGATGGTGTTGGCTGCAGGGTGGTTTTTCTTTGACTCCAGGATCTGGATCAGGTCCTCCCGCCGTTCGAACCAGACGGGCTGTTCCACGGCTGCAGTCCGTTCAATCAGTCCGGCCCAGGAATCAAGGTCCTGCAGCGTGGCCGGGCGCCATGACAGCAGTCGTGGCAGTATTCCGGCCTGCCGGGGTGGATTGCGGTAAGTGGCAGGGTCGTGATCCATGGCAACAGGCTAGCCTCCTGCTCCTGCCCGCGCCAGAATAGGCCTCGTAGTACGGCCCGCGTGCTCCTCAAGACGGATGACGTGGTCAGTCGAGTGGATGTCGGCCGGGTTGTGGCTCACCAAAACAACTGTCTTTTCTTTCAGCCCGCTACGAAGGTCCGCCAGCATAGCCCGTCCCGATGCGGCATCCAGATGCGCCGTGGGTTCATCCAACAGAATGACGTCCGCCCCGGCCATCAGCGTGCGGGCCACCGCAAGCCTCTGACGCTCGCCACCACTCAGGAAGGACCCGGACGGCCCGATCCTGGTGTCCAGGCCCTCGGTCAGCCTGTCCATCAGCTGAGCCAAGCCCACCGCGGTAAGGGCGGCCTTCATCGCAGCGTCCGCAGTCTGACGCTGAGCCCCTTCACCCTTCGAGTTTCCATTTTCAGAACCAGGCAGTCCCAGCATCAGGTTTCCCCTGATGGTGGAGTCAAAAAGATGCGCCTCCTGGGGGCACCACGCCACTTTTCCGGTGACGAGAACGCTGCCCTGCCTGGCCGGCAGGAAGCCAAGGATGACGGACAACAGCGTGGACTTACCGGATCCCGAGGCCCCGGTGACAGCCAGCCAGGTCCCGGGTTCGGCAGCGGCTGACAACTCCTCAAAAACCGGCAGCCCTCCCGGCCAGGCTGCAGTAAGGCCATCCAATTCGACTCCCGCCCGATCCCCGGCGCGCCCGCGGACCGGGACCAGACCATCTTTGGTCTTTGCTGCCGGGGCCGGGTTCATCCCAAACTTGTCCCCACCGGCAGGATTCTCCCCGTCGGAACCAGCCAAATCCCCGGCTCCGCTGGTGCGCTGCAGTACCGAGCGGAGGGCGGGATACTGCCGGACTGAGCTTGCTATGGCGGAGTACGGTTCCACGAGCGCCAGCTGAAGCAGAACAACAACTGCCGCCGTCGCAGGTTCCACAGCCCCCGCCAACACAACCGGTGCGGCGAGCACGGCAGAGATCAGGGCCGCTCCCCCGCATGCCAGAACGGTGAGGGCCTGCCCGAGGCCCTCAGCCCAAGCCGAGCGCAGCGAGGCCGCCGTGGCAGCACGGTCAGCGTCCCGGATCACCGAGAGAACAGGTCCTGTGGCGTCGTTTGCATGAAGCTCAAATCGGGCATCCAGCGCTGCCGCCACATCCCGGAGCACCCCGGTTCGAAGCCGCTGTTCCGTGCGGGATGACATCCTGTCGGCAAGGAGCGCCAGAACCGGAGAAACCAGCAGCGACAACAGGGCTGCAACTGCCGTGGCAGGCAAGGCCGCGGGCAGCAGGAGTCCGGTAGACAGGACAGCCGCTGCAGCCACAGCGATTGCGGTCAACGGGGGCAGTACAACTCTGGGCAGCAGGTCACGCACGGTGTCGACGTCGTCGATGACAGAACCAAGCACCTGGCCGCCTTGCAGCAGTTTCCGGACCGCCAGCGCCCGTCTGCTGAGCGATTCCCACAGCTGTCCGCGGAGGGAAGTTAATGCGGCGAAGACGGCATCGTGCAGGAGCAGCCGCTCACAGTAACGCAGGACGGCACGGCCGATGCCGAAGAACCTGACGCCAACGATGGCCGTGAGCAGATACAGAATGGGTGGTTGCTCACTCGCCCGGATGATTAACCAGCCGGACAGCCCTGCGAGCGCGACGGCGAAGAGCGAGGCAAGCACTCCGACGACCGCCGCTGAGGTGAACTTCAGCGCTTCGGGGGCGAGCAGGCTTCGCAATGCCCGGAAGGTACTGCCCCTCCACGCACCCTCTGTGACTGCGGGGATGGAGCTGGAGCTGGAGCGCATTACGGAATGGGCGGAAAGTGCAGTAGAGACGACGGAGGAGACTGCGCCGGAACCGAGCTCAGCTGCCGGCAACTCTGCAACCGGAGCCTCTGCTTCGTGTGAATCCGCCCGGGCGCCAGGTTCAGGTGCCACGTGAACAATCTTGTCGGCCAGCTGTCGAGTGGCCGGATCATGGGCGACGAGGACGATTGTCACGCGGCCTCGCAGTGCCCGGATGACGTGGTTGATGACGGAAGCTGTCTCAGGATCCAGGTGCGCTGTGGGCTCATCCAGCAGCAGCAGGGAGGCTCCCGCTTCGATTCTGGCCAGTCCACGGGCCAGCGCAACGCGCCGCAGCTCTCCTGGGCTCAACTCGGCCGGATGCTTGCCTGCAAGGTGGGCCGCCGCCACTTCAGCGAGGCAGCGCTCCGCAGATTCTCTAATGCCCTCGGCGTCGGGCAGGACACCCTTGTGCGAAGCAGTCAGATAAAGCTCCACCTCATCCCGCACGGTCGGTGCGACCATGACAGGGTGCTGTGGCACCCATGCCAGATCCCCACGGTTGAAGCCTGCTATTCCGCCAAGGACTCTGGTGGAACCACTGTTTCCGACCGTTCCTGCGAGCACGCCAAGCACAGTGCTTTTTCCTGCGCCACTTACTCCGTCCAGGGCAGTGATGCTCCCGGCTGCCGCCTCAAAGCACAGTGGCGCGACGGCGGGAGTGTCTCTTCCACTGAACATCACCTCCAGATCACGGACGACGACGGTTGGCGGACCGCCGTCGTCGTCGTTCCTATGGTGGTCCGCGTTCAGCGGTACGGCTTGTGGCGCGTCAAGGACCCGCGTGGCCTCCGCGAGCGCTGCCCGGCCGTCGTCGCTCGCATGATGGGCAGTGCCCAGCTCGCGCAGGGGAAGATAGCAGTCCGGGGCCAGGATCAGTGCCAGAAGCCCCGCCTCCAGCGGCATCTCCCCGTGGACCAGGCGCACTCCGATAAACACGGCCACGACAGCTACGGAGATAGTAGCAATCAGTTCAAGTGCCAGAGCGGAGAGGAACGCGGTACGCAGTGTCCCCATGGTGCGGATGCGGTATTCATCCGAGATGTCTTCAAGCGCTTTCCTCTGGGCAGTGGCACGTCCCAGGCCAACCAGCACGGGCAGGCCCTTTGCAAGTTCGAGCATGTGCCCGGACAGTCGAGCGAGTGCCGTTTGGGCATCCCTGACACGATCTTCCGTGTACCGGCCGATCAGGACCATAAACACGGGTACGAGCGGGACTGTGAGCACAATGACTGCCGCGCTGATCCAGTCGGCAAAGAGGATACGTGCCCCCAGCAGGAGAGGAACCGCGGTGCAATTGACCAGCGCCGGCAGGAACTGGGTGTAGTAGCTGTCCAGGGCGTCCAGTCCCCGAGTGGCCAGAATGGCGAGTCCCCCATCTGAGGGGCCGGCACCGCGGGTCCCGGTCCGGAGGGCCCGCTCCAAGAGCTCGGACCGCAGTTGTTCCTTGACGCCCAATGCCGCCCGGCGGGCCGCGACTGATTGGGCCCACGTGGTGAGCGAGCGCAGCACAACGCCGGCCATCCCCCAGGCCAACTGCTGGCCCCAGGCCGGGTCGTGGGCCATCAACCCGGCAAGTACAGAGGCAACTGCCTGGGCCATCAGCACAAGAGACAATGCCTTCAGGGCGGCGAGGAGCCCCAGGAGGTAGATGGCGGACCTGGTGGCCGGTCCCGAGGGAAAGCTGGGTCTCACAGCGGATCAGTCCTTGGTGGCTAGGGCTTTGGCAGCAATCGCGGGAAGGAAGCTGTGCGCCTCGGGGATGTGGCTGGCGCTGACCCGGCGCCGGAATACCCAGTAGGTCCACGCCTGGTAAGCGAGGACCAGGGGAAGCCCGACAGCGGCAACAACGCTCATCAGCCCCAGTGTGTAATCGGATGAAGAGGCATTGAACACCGTGAGGCTGAAGTCCGGACTGATGGTGGACGGGAGTACCACAGGGAACGCAGCACCGAAGATTGAGGCAGTGCCCGTCACGAGGAAGACGCCAAGAGCCAGGAAGGCCTTGCCTTCGGAGCCGCGCCGGGCGAACCTCCAGGCCAGGACGGCCGCAACCACCGCCATAACAACCGCACCCCACGTCCAGGGTTCGCCGCTGAGCAGCTGTACGCTTACCGCCCACGCGGCCATGGGCAGCAGCAGGACAGGCAAAAGCCGGACAAACCAGCGCCGTGCCCGGTGCCTGACACCGCCGTCGGTCTTCAGGGCCAGGAAGGCGAGGCCGTGCACTATCGCGAAGCCCACGACGGCGAATCCCCCGAGCAGCGCGTACCCGCTGAACCAGGCAAACGGGCCGCCTTCCCGGTCCCCGTTTGCGTTGAGCGGAAGGCCTGTGGTGGTCAGGGCCAAAGTCGCACCGACGCCAAACGCGGCCAGGAACGAACCGGCAGCAATCGCCACGTCCCAGCGGGCACGCCAACGTTCAGTGTCCACTTTTCCCCTGTACTCAAAGGCGACAGCGCGGAAGATGAGCGCCACAAGGACCAAAAGAAGTGGCAGGTAGAGGGCAGAGAACAGGGAGGCGTACCAGAGCGGGAAGGCTGCGAATGTTGCACCTGCCGCTGTCAGGAGCCACACCTCGTTTCCGTCCCAGACCGGCCCGATCGTATTGAGCAGCACGCGCCGGTCGGTGTTGTTGCGGGCGAAGAGCTTCATCAGCATGCCGACGCCAAGGTCGAAACCTTCAAGAAAGAGGTAGCCGGTCCACAACAAAGCAATGGCGACGAACCAGATGGTGGGTAGCAATTCCATGCTCAGATTCCTCTGCTTTTCCTAGTAGGCGAAGGCCAGGACATCGTCCGGAGCGCTTTCTTTGATGGAGCCGGACGCTCCCGGGCCTTCGTGGTCGTCGGCGGGATCTTTTCCATCAGTCCGTCCATCCATGAGCTCCGGCATGGCCGAAGCCACACCACCGCGAATGTACTTCACCAGCAGCTTCACCTCCACCACGAGCAGCACCGCGTAGATCGAGGCCAGGACCACCAGGGATGTCAGGAGCTCCCCGGCGGAAACCCCGGGCGAGACAGCAGCGGCGGTAAACATAAACACCTGGTCAATGCCGCTGGGATCGGGATTGGGTGCCACAACGAATGGCTGGCGGCCCATTTCCGTGAAGATCCAGCCTGCGGCGTTGGCTCCGAATGGTGCCAGGATCCCGAAGACGGCGAGGCGCATCAGGCCCCGGGAGGCCGGAACCGTTCCCTTCCGGGTGGCCCAAAGCGCCAGGAGCGCCGCGAAGGCCGCGATCCCCCCAAAGCCGATCATCATGCGGAAGCCCCAGTACGTCACCTCCATCACCGGCACATACTCAATTTCCTGGCCGGCCCGGTCGCCGTAAATGGGGTTGTCGGGAAGGTTGGTGCCGTACTTGGCCTGGTATTCCGGGAGGAGTGTGTTGACGCCCTTGACCTCGGTGGTGAAATCGCCCTTGGCCAGGAAGGAAAGGATGCCGGGGACTTCGATGACGGCGACAATATCGTCACAGTCCTGAGAGCCGACGTTCCCGACGCTGAGGACTGAGAAGCCGGTCCCGTCATGGCATGCTGCTTCGGCCGCGGCCATTTTCATGGGCTGCTGCTCAAACATCAGCTTGCCTTGCAGGTCCCCCGTCAGGGCAGTTCCGGCGAACGAAATCATAGCCACCACGGCACCGATCCGCAGCGAGCGGATCCAGACGGTGTGGTCAGTCAGATCACGGCCGGGAATGTCAGCCTGACCGGGGATGACCTTTCCGTCAGGCCCCACGGTGTCGATACCGTCATGCCGACGCCGCCATAGGTGGTACCAGGCGATCCCCAGCAGGAAAGCTCCTGCCACTGCAAGGGCACCAAAGATGGTGTGGGGAACTGCGACCAGCGCTGTGTTGTTGGTAAAAACAGCCCAGGCGTCCGTCATCACGGGCCTGCCGTTGATCATCTCCACGCCAACCGGGTGTTGCATCCAGCTGTTGGCAACAATGATGAAGTACGCCGAGAAAACGGAGCCCACCACGGCAATCCAGAGGCAGGCAAGGTGCACGGCCGGCTTGAGCTGTTTCCAGCCAAAGATCCACAAGCCCAGGAAAGTGGATTCAACGAAGAAGGCGAGCAGTGCTTCCATGGCCAGCGGGGCGCCGAACACATCACCGACAAACCGGCTGTACTCGCTCCATGCCATTCCAAACTGGAATTCCTGCACAATGCCGGTGGCAACCCCCATGATGAAGTTGATCAGGAAGAGCTTGCCCCAGAACTTGGTCATCCGCAGGTACTCGGGCTTTCCAGTGCGGTGCCACAGTGTCTGCATCAGCGCCACCACGAGACCAAGACCAATCGTGAGGGGCACCATCATGAAGTGGTAGACGGTGGTGATTCCGAATTGCCAGCGTGCGATTTCCAAGGCGTCCAAGGCGGTCCCTACTGTTGGCCGGGCTATCAACGGTTGAAACTTCTACAAGGCGTAGAACATCTAACTTCTACAAAGTGTAGAACAAATCCAGGAAGTCTGGAAGCTGCGCTTTCAAACAGCAAAAAATGCCGGCGACACGCGGGAGGGGTGTTCTACCTCATGTAGAAAGAAAGCGGGAAACCGGGTAGATTTGGAGCAGAAGCTTTTAAGATTCGCGCCCTGGCCGAAAACCCGGCCCGGGCGCCGGCGGGACCAGAAGGATGTACGAATGGCAAGTCTTGGGGAACTGGAACGGGCAGTGATGGACCTGCTCTGGGCGGGCCAGGAGGCAGCCACTGCAAACAGGCTTCGTGATCTGCTGGCTCAGAGCACACAGGCGCAGGGCGGATCAGCCGGCCACGTGGGCAAGGATCTAGCCGTGACCACCGTGCTGACTGTGCTCTCCCGCTTGGAGAAGAAGGGGCTTGTGGAGCGCGAACGCGGCACACGCCCGCACCGCTACCAAGCGGTCTCCAGCAGGGAAGACCACACGGCCGAACTCATGCATGAGGTCCTTGGCTCCGCCCCGGACCGCGAAGCAGTCCTCGCCCGCTTCATTGGATCGGTCACTGAAAGTGAAGCTGAAACGCTCCGCAAGCTGCTCGGCCACATTTAGCAGGCCATGTTCTGGACCTCGTATTTTCTGGCGGTCCTGGCGATAGCGCTGGCGTGGCCGGTGCCTATCCTTCTTTCCCGTGCGCGATGGCCTGCCCGTTCGCCGTTTACCGCCATGCTGCTGTGGCAGGCAATAGCCTTGGCCGGCGGCCTCTCCATGATCGGCGCAATGCTGGTTTACGGCCTGGAACCACTTGGGGACAACCTGCTGGCAGGACTCAGCGCCTTGGCGGCCATGGTCCTGCACAACGCTCCCACCACCGAGCTGGGCTTCTGGCACATCTTCGCGTTGTCCGCCGCGGCTCTGCTGACCGCCCACCTGGTTTTTACTCTGTTGCTGACGTACTACCGGATCGAACGCCAGCGCCGCCGGCATCGGGAGCTCCTGGCGCTTCTTGCGTCTCCCTCTGCAGATGGGCCCCGAACAGTCGTGATCAGTCACGATTCCCCTGTTGCCTACTGCCTTCCGGGCGGGGCGCGATCGGTCACTGTCCTGTCAGACGGACTGATGTCAGCATTGGAGCCTGCGGAGCTTCGAGCCGTCCTCAACCATGAGAACGCGCATCTGAACCAGCGGCACCACCTTCTGTTGTGGGCTTTCGCAGCGTGGCGACAGGCTCTCCCCTGGCTCCCCACCACCCGGCTGGCCCAGGAAGCGGTCAACTCACTCATCGAGATGCTGGCCGACGACGTCGCCCTTAAGACGGAGAGCAAAGCCACGCTCATCAAGGCAATCGCCATCGTGGCAAGCGGACCGGTTCCTGCCCCGAACGCCGGTTCCGGATTCACCGGCCAGATTGCGGCGGACGGCGAATCCCAGCCTGAAGGCGCAACCGGAGGTGCAGGGTCGGCAAGGACCACGGCAACTCGCGTCAGCCGGCTGCTGTCGGCCGAACCACCGCTTTCCGCTGCATTCCGTGGCCTGGTTCTCGCAGCCTGCGTGCTGCTCCTTGCTGTTCCCACCGCCTTACTGATTGTTCCCGGCCTGCTTGGCTAGCGCCCTCCTGCGCCCGGAAACTTCCCGGGCGGATTCAGGCGGAGTAAGACGGACTCAGGCGTCAATACGTTCGCGGTCCAGGCTTGCCGCACCGGCGATAATAAAATCCTTCCGCGGAGCCACGTCAGATCCCATGAGAAGGTCGAAGGTCTCCTCGGCGTGCTTGGCGTTCTCGATCCCCACCTTGCGCAGCGTGCGGTGCCGCGGGTCCATGGTGGTTTCTGCCAGCTGCTCGGCATCCATCTCGCCCAGACCCTTGTAACGCTGGATGGGCTCTTTGTAGCGCTTGCCCTCCTTCGCCAGCCTCGCCAGCAGCCCATGAAGCTCGGCCTCGGAATACGTGTAGATCATCTCGTTGGCCTTTTGGCCTGCATTGATGACCTCCACACGATGCAGCGGCGGTACAGCGGCAAAGACCCTGCCTTCATCCACCATCGGCCGCATGTACCGGAAAAACAACGTCAACAGGAGGGTGCGGATGTGGGCACCGTCGACGTCGGCGTCCGTCATCAGGATGACTTTTCCGTAGCGGGCAGCACTGATGTCGAAGCTGCGGCCTGACCCGGCCCCCACAACCTGGATGAGGGCAGCGCACTCGGCGTTGGAGAGCATGTCGCCCACCGAAGCTTTCTGTACGTTCAGGATCTTGCCGCGGATCGGCAGAAGGGCCTGGAAATCCGACGAACGAGCCAGTTTGGCAGTTCCGAGGGCCGAGTCCCCTTCCACGATGAACAGTTCCGAGCGTTCGACGTCGTCTGTCCGGCAGTCAGCGAGTTTCGTTGGCATCGACGACGTCTCCAGCGCATTCTTTCGTCGCTGGGTCTCCTTGTGCACCCGGGCCGAGATCCGCGACTTCATCTCACTGACGATCTTCTCCAGCAGGAGCGCCGATTGGGCCTTGTCGTTGCGGTTGGCAGAGTTGAGCCGCGCTGTCACTTCCCGCTCCACGACCTTGGCCACAATTGCCCTGACGGCGGAGGTGCCCAGGATCTCTTTGGTTTGGCCCTCAAACTGCGGCTCGGCCAGGCGGACCGTCAGGACGGCGGTCAGTCCTGCGAAGATGTCGTCTTTTTCAATCTTGTCGTTCCCCGCCTTGAGCTTGCGGGCATTGGTTTCAACAGCCTTACGGAACGTCTTCACCAGGGCTTGCTCAAAGCCTGACTGGTGGGTTCCGCCCTTTGGTGTGGAAATGATGTTGACGAAGCTGCGGACGGTGCTGTCGTAGCCAATGCCCCACCGCAGGGCAACGTCCACTTCGCATTCCCGCTCGACTTCTGCGAGCTGGCTGTGACCACGTTCATCAAGGACCGGGACTGTCTCCTTGAACTTGCCCGAGCCATGGAGGCGCCAGACATCAGTCACGCCCGGATCGGCAGCGAGGAACTCCACGAACTCTGAAATGCCGCCGTCATGGTGGAACACCTCCTCGTGTGCCCCTGATTCACCCGGGGTACCGGGAAGGCGCCGCTCGTCCCGGACTGTCAGTTTCAGTCCGGGGACAAGGAATGACGTCTGGCGGGCACGTGATGCGAGTTCTTCATAGGAAAAACGCGCATCCGGGGTAAAGATCTGACGGTCGGCCCAGTAGCGGATCCGCGTCCCGGTAACCCCGCGCTTGGCCCTGCCGATGATGTCCAGCACTGAATCTTCGACGAAAGGTTCGAACACAGCCGACGGGTCCGGCTTTGGTCCGACATCCCGGAACCGGCCAGGCTCGCCCCGGCGGAACGACATGCGGTACGTTTTGCCCCCTCTGTCCACTTCGGCGTCCAGCCTGGCTGACAGTGCGTTCACCACTGAAGCGCCGACTCCATGAAGGCCGCCCGATGCTGTGTAGGAGCCGCCACCAAACTTTCCGCCGGCGTGAAGCTTGGTGAAGACCACCTCGATGCCGCTGAGCCCTGTTTTAGGTTCGACATCGACGGGGATACCGCGGCCGTCATCGTGGATTTCCACTGAATTATCAGCGTGAAGGATGACCTTGATGTCATGGCCGAATCCGGCCAGGGCTTCGTCAACTGAGTTATCGATGATCTCCCAGAGGCAATGCATCAGTCCGCGGGAGTCAGTTGAGCCGATGTACATGCCGGGACGCTTCCGGACGGCCTCCAGGCCTTCCAGGACGGAGAGGTGCCGGGCAGTGTAATCAGAACTGGGTGTCACGGGTGGTGAACTCCTTCAGTGACGGAATAGCTGGGGGTGGAAATGCTCTCTCTAGGGTAGTCGCCCCGCCCGCCTGCCCCTGTTTGCCACTCCCCTGAGGCTTCGTAACGCTACGACTCGTTACGCACCTGTGATACGCGGACAGCGAACTTGATCAATCCTTGCCGTGGATCAGCAACGAATGCTGGTTATATAGAGTTACCGATCTACTAAGGAGGCCGAAATGACAACAGCAGTAGCGGACCGCACGCTAAACGCACTGGACCGGTGCGATCGTTGCGGGGCACAGGCATACGTCCGGGTTGTTCTCGGTTCCTCCGGCGGTGAGTTGCTGTTCTGCGGCCACCACGCCCGCGCGGTCGAAGCCACCCTGAAGCCGCTGAGCTCCGACTGGCACGATGAGACCAGCCGGCTTCACGAGAAGGAACCGGTTCCAGTCGACTAGCAGCTCCACTGATCACGTCAGGGCTCCTCCATCTTGGAGGGGCCCTGATTTTTGTCCGGCCCAGGGAAGGCGGGATTCGCCCAACCAGGGTAGCCGGAACAGCGGGGTGGGAACAGCGGGAACAGCAATGGCCTCCATCGGTGATACCGACGGAGGCCATTAGCGTTAGTTCGGACTGCGTTGGGCGGCCGCGTTTAGTCGAGGTAGTCGCGCAGGACCTGCGACCGCGACGGATGGCGCAGCTTCGACATCGTCTTGGACTCTATCTGGCGGATACGTTCACGCGTGACGCCGTAGACCTTGCCAATTTCGTCTAAAGTCTTCGGCTGGCCATCTGTCAGGCCAAAGCGCATGGCTACAACACCGGCTTCGCGCTCGGACAAGGTGTCCAGAACGGAGTGGAGCTGTTCCTGCAGCAGCGTGAAGCTCACAGCGTCAGCAGGAACCACCGCTTCGGAATCTTCGATCAAGTCACCGAACTCGGAATCGCCGTCCTCACCGAGGGGGGTGTGCAGCGAGATGGGTTCGCGGCCATACTTCTGAACTTCAACGACCTTTTCGGGGGTCATGTCCAGTTCAAGGGCCAGTTCCTCCGGCGTGGGTTCACGCCCGAGGTCCTGAAGCATCTGCCGCTGCACGCGGGCAAGCTTGTTGATGACTTCAACCATGTGCACAGGAATGCGGATGGTACGGGCCTGGTCAGCCATGGCACGGGTGATGGCCTGGCGGATCCACCACGTGGCATACGTCGAGAATTTGAAGCCCTTGGTGTAGTCGAACTTCTCAACAGCACGGATCAGGCCCAGGTTGCCTTCCTGGATAAGGTCCAGGAACAGCATGCCACGGCCTGTGTAGCGCTTGGCCAGCGAAACAACCAGGCGGAGGTTGGCCTCCAGCAGGTGGTTCTTGGCCCGCTTTCCATCGTGGATCACGAACTCAAGCTCACGCTTGAATTTCGGATCCATGCTGCCGTCGTCGGCGTTGATCTTCTCTTCGGCAAAGAGTCCGGCTTCGATGCGCAGCGCAAGGTCGACTTCCTGCTCTGCATTCAGCAGCGCCACCTTGCCGATCTGCTTCAGGTAGTCCTTGACGGGGTCAGCTGTAGCACCGGCGGACATGACCTGCTGGACCGGGGCGTCGTCATCATCGGCATCCGAATAAACAAATCCGGAACCAGTGGCGGCACCGGCAGCCTTGGCACCCTCTTCGCCTTCCTCGGTGAGTTCTGAGGGATCAGGGACTACGTCGTCGAGGTCTTCCTCGACGTCCACGTCATCGGAATCGTCGTCATGCGACTTACCGGCAGCTTCCGCTGCCGCTTTGGCGCCGGGCTTAGGCCCGCGCTTCTTGGGTTCGGCTGCGGACACGGCGTCATCGCCGCCTCTGACAGCCTTGTTGGCTGCTCGGGTGGCGGCACGCTTCGCGCTCGTGGCCGCCTTTTTCTCCTCTGGAGACAATTCGGCCTGGTCGGCGGGTTCCTTCTTCGCGGAAGACGGGGTCACAGAAAACCTTTCTAGCGGCGGTCTGTGGAATCACCATACGGGCAACACCACTATGACCCTGTCAAGTCCGTGATTCACATCAGGTGCAACCACGGCCGGCAGGGCCACTAAGTAGAACTGCCGGGATGGCTGCAATGTTCCCGTTTCGGGGTACACGGCTCGCACCTGATTCACGGACCCAACCGGGTCTCGGCATCCATTGTCTCACGGATTTCCGAATCAACCCCTCATGAATCCCTTGTTACCGCATTTTCCGGAGACGCTCGCAGGCAGCGAGCTCAACTGCTCAGGCAGCCTCAGAACCAATTTTTTGCCAGGCAGCCTCCCTTCGTGCCGCCCACCCGCAGACAGTGCCCCGCCGCACCACCTCGTTCAACAGACCCGCGAGCCTGTAGCCAGGGAGGATGTCTGCTGCCTGCCCGAGCAGCGAATGGGCATATGAGCCCCGGCCCCGGCACCATTCGATCCACCCCCGCGCTGTGAGGGCAGCCGCGCTAGCCTCCCCGCCGCCCGGTTCATCCAGGTGCACCAGCAGCCTTTCCAGCCTGTCCATCGACGTCCAATCCGGACGTCGCGGCGCCAAACCCAGGAGCACTTCGCCGTAGTTCGGGACGGACGCTCCCGCAGATGGTGGGGCTGCCTCCGCCGTCGGGTTTCGTCCGGCCGCAGGAGCGGTGCCGGGAAGTGAGCCGGCGATATGGGGACTATAGGGTCCGTCCGGGTGTTCATCGTCATCGGCCTGGAATACACCGAATTCCTCAGCACCTTGAATTGCCGCCTCAGCTCCAGCCGCGGCCATAACGAGCACGGCATCACGCCAGGCCGGGATGCAGAGCGAAGCGCGAAGGAAGCCTGATACCTCCGGTGGCGGCAGCTGGGCTGGCACCGCCGCCAGAACCGAATTCCAGGCCTCCAGGACGGCGTCGAATTGCTGTCGGCTGGCGCTGCGGCGGGCGAACGTTCCGGCCCATGCCAGTTGGGCCGTTGCCATTACCGGATCCGGAGCGCCCTGCTTGACCTGGGAACTGCGTCCCGCCGGAGTGTCCGGGTTTGGGCCGATACTGCTCCCCCGGAAGACCATTTCAGCGTTCAAACGGCTGTCGCGGATCTCATCCAGGGACCGGCCCGGCTGCGGGCAGCAGGAGTCGTCAGCGCAGCCGGCGTTCCGCCAGAAGTCCTCGCCGACCAGCCACACGTCCCTGACAGGCATGCCTGAGTAGTCAAGGACTTCTTCCACCGCGGCAAGCAGCCCGGAGTGCGGGACAGCTGGACTCTCAAAAGGCCCGGTGGACGCATGGTGCCGCGTGTCCCCGGTGAGCTGGCCCCAACCGTCATTGCTGAAGATGATGAGCAATGATCCGTCGGCGGCCTCGTCAGCCTCAAGGTAGGTGCCCACAGCCTCGGCATAGTGCCCGAACTCCAACTGATCCTTCGGCGGAAGATCCACCCGAAGCGTCGCCCCCAGTCGTTTGCCCTGCATGGTCATCGCCACCAGGCTGTTGCTCGGCCAATAGCCCAGCGTGTGGGGAATGAAGCCAAGGATATCTTCAGGACCGCTGATAGTGAGATGGTCTTTTGTCATGCCTCCAGCGTCACCAAGCAACCGCCACCTCCGGGAGACCTGCCTTGGGCTATGTGGACAACCGAGACGGGAACACGGATAACCAAACCGGCAGGGCCTTGTGGAGGAATGGACGCCCGGCAGCACACCCCTTAGCCAGGTGTGCGCCGCTTTTCCGCATTCCGCAGCCGCTGCTCTACCATGGACTTAAGCAGCGGCGGAACAACCACGCCTTGTGCCGCCAGCTGACGCCGGACCTTGCCCCGGCACACGAGGACCGCGCTGACACCGAACGCCAGCAACAGGAAATGGACGCTGAGTGCGATCCTGAAAGGCTCGAGGCCGTACAGTTCCCCACGCGAAAATCCGGTGGAGTAAAGGAGGTCCAGGACCAGTCCGACAAGGTAGATACAAACAAGGGCGGCAATGAATCCACCCACATTAACAATGCCTGTCGCGGTTCCTATCCTGTGGGCAGGATTGAACGTGCGGGCAAAGTCGAATCCGATCATGGAGCCAGGTCCGCCGATCGCCAACACCACCACCAGTCCCGCCAGGAGCCAGAGGGGCGACCTGCCGGGCATCAGCAGCACGGCTCCCCACGCGACGGCTGTGGCCGCCGCGATCAGGAGCACCATTGTTGAGCGGCGCAACGGATGCCGCGAGACGAACCTGCCGATGAGCGGGCCGGTAGCCATAGCCGCGGCAACGTAGACGGCCATCAGGACGGAAACCACACCGGTGTCCAAACCTTGGGCCGAGATGAGGAACGGGTAACCCCAAGTCATGGCAAATACCGTGCCGCTGAACTGAATGGTGAAGTGGCTCCAGAGGCCCAGCCTGGTGCCCGGTTGGCGCCAGGCCCGCGATAAGGACGCACCCGTGGCGCGGAGTCCCTGGACCTTGTCGGAGCGGGGATGTCCAGCGGGCAGATCCCTCAGCAGGACCAGGACCAGGACGACGGCGACTCCGGACATTCCCGCCAACGTCAGAAATGCGGGCGTCCAGCCTGCCAAATGAAGTATGAGAGCGAACGGCACAACACTGAAAAGCTGGCCGAGCTGCCCTGACATCCCGGTGAGTTGGGTAATAAGGGGAACCCGCGCCGGCGCAAACCACAAAGGAATCAGCCGGATCACCGAAATAAAGGTCATCGCGTCTCCGGCGCCCACCAGGACACGACCGAGGACACCGCCGGGAATGTTGACGGCAAATGCCAGCTGGAGCTGACCCAGGCACATCAGGATGGCGCCGCCTGCAATCATGGCCCGCGACCCAAACCTGTCCACCAAAATCCCGACCGGGATCTGCAGACCGGCGTACACCAGCAGCTGCAGGACAGTGAAGAAGGAAATCTCCGCGGCGCTGGCATGGAACCGTTCTGTTGCCTCCAGGCCAACCACACCGAAGGACGTCCGTTGGCTGACAGCTACCAGGTACGCGAAGACACCAATGGTCCAGATGAGCCAGGCGCGGGGTGCAGTCACCACTCCATTATGCCCGCGGGCCGGATAAGTCGTATTTATTGACCCGCTTCTTTGCTGGCCAGATAGGCCTCCACTGCCGCACCAAGATCATCGGCGTTCGGCAGCTGGTCGTTCTCGTCGGCCAGCAGCGATCGGCGGACCGTGCCTTCAGCCTTCTCGTCATACCGCGACTCCAAGCGCGACACGACATTCTGCACTTCTTCAGACGCCTCAATCTGCTCGGCAATCTGCCTCCCGACTTCACGACCCGCTTCACGAAGCCGGTCCGTCGGAAGCATCAGCGACATCGCTGCGCCGAGGTATTCAAATCCTGCGACAGCCGCGGGAGGATACTCCGCCTCGGCGAGATAGTGGGGAACATGGATAACGTATCCAGCCACCTTGCGCCCGGCCTCTGTCAGCCTGAGTTCGAGAATGTGACCCACTGCGGCGGGCACCTCAACTGTGGGCTTCCAAACCGAAATGCCCTCGATGAGTTCCGGCCTGTTGCCGTGAACCGTTACTCCCACGGGCCGGGTATGCGGTACCGGCATGGGAATGGAGTGGATCCAGGTGACGAGGTTTACCTCAAGCTGCTCCACAATGTGCAGCACTGCACGGGCGAACCTTTCCCACTGAAGGTCCGGTTCGAACCCTGCCAGCAACAGAAACGGCTTTCCCAGACCATCAACAAGCCTGTACAGCGAGAGGCTCGGTGCCTGGTAATCCTGCAAATGGTCCTCCACGAAGCTGACGTGGGGGCGCCTGGACCTGTAGTCGATGAGCTGGTCCGCGTCGAAGACAGCCACGGGTTCCGATTCCAGCGTTTCGAGGAGTTCGGTGGTGATCTGCTTGACCACATGACCGGCATCGGCAAAGCCGGTGAACCCCATGACCATGTCCAACCCGCGGTTCGCGGGGTCGTGGAACAGCTCGCTGTCGCTTGCATAAAGCGCATGGGGGTCCAGCAGCGAGCCGGATATCCGTTCAAGCATGGCATGTTCCTTTCACAGTTGCGGTGGGGAGGAGGTGACACCGCACGGGGCGGGCCGGAGGACCGGCACGCCGGACTAATCTTTACAACGTCGAAGAAGCGCCAAGCATTCCTCCCGCCCGATGTGCCGCACATCTCACGGAATTCAGTACGCACCCCAGTGAGAGGCTACGATCGGAACTGGCCCAACATCCGGCAGGAAGACTCCGGATTGCGTCACAAACCGATGCTGGCCGGTCCCCCGGCAGGGGCACCCAACATGTACTCCCTGCCAAGAAATCACAGAGAATTGAGGACTGATCCTCGTGGTCAAGAATACTGAGATCAAACTTAGCGCCATCGCCCGGGACCTGAAAAAATCCCCCAGCGAAGCCCTTGTCATCGGCGTGGGGCAGGGACCGGACGGTCCCGTCCTCCTTGAGAACCCGTTGACGGCGAAGTCGGCCGAAGCCCTCGCCGAATCGCTGAAGGTTCTTGGGGTCACCGGAGCCGCAGACCAGTTGATCCGTCTTCCGGGCCTTCCCGAGACAGGTGCCTCTTTGCTGGTATTGACCGGCCTGGGCAAAGTGCGCGATGGCCAGAAGATCTCCGAGGAGTCACTGCGCCGGGCGGCCGGGTCAGCTGTCCGCCAGCTCGCCGGGCTCTCCAGCGTCACTATTGCGTTCCCGACGGCGGCCCTCGGCGACGTCGCTGCCATCGCCGAAGGTGCCTCCTTCGGCGCCTACTCCTTCACAGAGCACCGTTCAGAGAAAAACGGACTCAAGGACCCGGTGAAGACCGCAGTCATCTTCACCGAACTCGCTGGCGACAAGGAACTCCCCCACGCGTTAGAACGGGCATCACTCATCGGGAAGGCAGTCAACGCAACCCGGTCCCTGGTCAACCAGCCGCCAAGCCATCTCTACCCGGAGTCGTTCGCAGAGGCGGTGAAGGAGTTGTCCAAGGGCCTGCCTGTCAAGGTGACGGTGTGGGACGAAAAGCGTCTGGAGAAGGAAGGCTTCGGCGGCATCATGGGCGTCGGCAAGGGCTCTGCCCGTCAACCGCGCCTGGTCAAGGTCGAATATTCTCCGGCGAAGGCGACGGCGAAAATTGCCTTGGTGGGCAAAGGCATCACTTTCGACACCGGCGGAATCTCCATCAAGCCGGCCCTTGGCATGGGTGACATGAAGAGCGATATGGCCGGCGCCGCCGTCGTACTCAACACAGTCCTGGCGCTCGCAGGGCTCGGTCTGCCGGTCAAGGCGACCGCATGGCTGTGCATTGCCGAGAACATGCCCTCAGGCGCTGCCTCCCGTCCCGCCGACGTCCTGAAGATGTTTGGCGGCAAGACCGTCGAAGTGCTGAACACCGATGCCGAGGGCCGCCTGGTAATGGCGGACGGTATCGTCGCGGCAAGCCAGGAGTACCCGGACGCGATCATTGATGTTGCAACACTGACAGGCGCGCAACTGATCGCACTCGGTAACCGGACGGCCGGCGTCATGGGATCGGACAGTGTCACCGCGCCGCTGAAGGCCGCCGCCGACCGCGCCGGCGAGCTGGTCTGGCCGATGCCGCTGCCCGAAGAACTGCGCCCCAGCCTGGACTCCCAGGTTGCCGACCTCGCCAATATCGGTGAACGTCACGGCGGCATGATGACCGCAGCGGTGTTCCTGCAGGAGTTCGTGGGCAAGGGCAAGGACGGCGAGCCTATTCCATGGGCCCACATCGACATTGCCGGCCCGTCCTTTAACAACGGCAGTCCCTATGGCTACACCCCCAAACAGGGCACCGGCTGCACCGTCCGAACATTGGTTGCCTATGCCGAGGACCTCCTGGCCGCGTCAGCCTAGTTGGACTACTGATCCGGGTGTGCCGGTTTTCGGGAGAGACTGCAACCGGCACACTCGACTGCCACCCGGGCCGGCCCTCGTGGTGAGGCACCCCCTGAAAACGCTTGAGCGTCTCTAAAACTGAGGGGCAAAGCTAAAACATTCATGTTGTTAGGATCAGAAGTCCGCCGGCAGGCACGGGGCGGGGATTTTCGCCGGAGAACGCTTCGTACAGAGTTGAGGTCAATAAATGGTCCTTCAGGATCGCGCCAAAGCAACCCGTGAGGCGATCATTGCAGGCGCGGCTGCCGTCTTTGAAGAGCACGGCTACGGCAACGCAAGCCTGACCCAGGTGTCCCAGGCGGCCAAAGTGACTAAGGGAGCCCTCTACTTTCATTTCCAAAGCAAGGAAGACCTTGCCCGTGCAGTGATCGAAGAACAGCACCGGATAGTTCTCGCGGAGGGCCAGGCCATCCTGGCTGAAAGCCGTCCGGCACTGACAACGATGATCCTGATGTGCCGGGCGTTCGGACTCAAGCTCATCCATGAACCGGTAGTCAGGGCCGGCATCCGACTCACGCTGGAAGCGACCGCTTTCGGACAACCTGTGCGCGGACCCTATGAGGACTGGATCGACGCCATGGGACATCTGGCAGAACAGGCCCGGGAGGAGAAGCAGATCCGGTCATCCGTTACTGCTGCCGCCTTTGCGCGCTACTTGGTCGCTTCCTTCACAGGGGTCCAGATGGTGTCCGGGATCCTGACCGACCGGCGGGACGTCATGCAACGCATCGAAGAGATGTGGTCCATCCTTTTGCCCGGAATCATGCACGAGGACTATGACGAGGACCCCATGGCTCTCGCGGCTCTTATCTCAGGTAAATAACGATCCGCCCATAAACCGGTCAACCATATTGTTTTAGACCCCGGTTGCGCATACCCTCGTCTAGGTACCAATGATTCCCGGCCAGCCATGATGGGGGCCTGGAACGAAGTCTGTGTGCCGGCGCAAGCTTTGGGGGGCGTCGGCAACGCCTGGATCAAGCCGGGCTGTACCGTGATCCGCCTTCCTCGCGGGTCTGCTGGCGGGCAAGCCATTGATGGCCCAGCCCTTCGCAGGCCCGCGACAGGTGTGCCATCGCCCCCGCGTCCGCCGATGTTGAACCTCCCGGCCCTCTGATCCCTTCGACACAAAGCTGCGTGACACTGACCACAAGCGCTCCACAAACGCCGCTCCAAGGTGGAGCATGGATAAGTGGTTCGCTAAGGTGAACTTTGGTAGTCACAAATGCAAGAGAACCTGCCTGCTGGCATAATCACGGCAGAACAAGTTCCAAGACCAGATGATGCGTACTCTCGCGTCATCGTTCACGCGAGGGAGCGTTTTAGTGGCCGATCAGGCAACTGCGCAAGAATTCGACATCCTGGTACTCGGTGGTGGCAGCGGCGGATACGCCACCGCCCTGCGTGCTGTTCAGCTCGGCTTCACTGTTGGGCTGGTTGAAAAAGCCAAGCTCGGTGGAACCTGCCTCCACAACGGCTGTATTCCCACCAAGGCACTCCTGCACTCCGCTGAATTGGCAGATCATGCCCGCGATGCCTCAAAGTACGGGGTCAACGTGACCCTTGACAGCATCGACATGACTGCGGTCAACGCCTACAAAGACGGCATCATCGCCGGAAAATTCAAGGGCCTGCAGGGACTCATCAAGTCCAAAGGCATCACCGTTATCGAGGGTGAAGGCAAGCTCCAGGGCACCGACACCATTGTCGTGAACGGAACAGCCTACAAGGGCAAGAATATCGTGCTGGCCACAGGCTCGTACTCCCGCTCCCTGCCGGGGCTGGAAATCGGCGGACGCGTCATCACCTCCGACGAAGCTTTGACCATGGACTACATCCCCAAGAGCGTCATCGTTCTGGGCGGCGGCGTCATCGGCGTCGAATTCGCTTCAGTCTGGAAGTCGTTCGGAGTTGACGTCACCATCGTCGAAGGCCTGCCTTCGCTGGTTCCCAACGAGGACGCCGCCATCGTCAAGCACCTTGAGCGTGCCTTCAAGAAGCGGGGCATCAAGTTCTCCACCGGCACCTTCTTCCAGGGAGTCGAGCAGGACGAAAACGGTGTCAAGGTCACGCTGGTCGATGGCCAAACCTTCGAGGCCGAACTGCTCCTGGTAGCAGTCGGTCGCGGACCGGTTACTGCCAACCTCGGCTACGAGGACGCCGGCGTCACCATTGATCGCGGTTTTGTCATCACCAACGAGCGCCTGCACACCGGCGTTGGCAACATCTATGCCATTGGCGACATTGTCCCAGGGGTCCAGCTGGCGCACCGCGGTTACCAGCAGGGCATTTTCGTGGCCGAGGAAATCGCTGGATTGAAGCCAGTGATCGTCGAGGATGTCAACATCCCCAAGGTCACCTACTGCGATCCCGAAATCGCGACGGTCGGCTACACGGAAAAGGCCGCCAAGGAGAGGTTCGGCGACGACCAGGTCCAGACCCAGGAATACAACCTTGCCGGCAACGGCAAGAGCTCCATCCTGGGCACTAGCGGCATCGTTAAACTGGTCCGCCAGAAGGACGGCCCCGTCGTCGGTGTCCACATGATCGGTGCGCGCATGGGCGAGCAGGTCGGCGAGGCCCAGCTGATCGTGAACTGGGAAGCCTACCCGGAGGACGTGGCCCAGCTGGTACACGCCCACCCGACGCAGAATGAGTCACTGGGCGAGGCCCATCTTGCTCTGGCAGGCAAGCCCCTTCACGGCTAATCATCCCGCAAGGCAACAGGGTTTAGTGCACCCGGCAGTAACTGCTGCGTGCACTAAGCTCGAACAACGCAGCAGCAACCATCCGCACTAAAGATCAATAAGGAGAACGGGGACGATATGTCTGAATCCGTTAACTTGCCCGCCCTCGGTGAGAGCGTCACTGAAGGAACCGTTACGCGCTGGCTTAAGCAGGTAGGTGACCGGGTAGAAGTGGACGAGCCGCTGCTCGAAGTATCCACTGACAAAGTAGACACCGAAATCCCCTCTCCGATCGCCGGTGTGATCGAGGAAATTCTCGTTGCCGAAGACGAGACCGCCGAAGTAGGTGCGCCCCTGGTCCGAATCGGGGACGGCTCTTCTTCGAACGGCGCGGTGGCTCCGGCCGCTGCAGAGGAAGCACCCGCTGCTGAGGCTGAGGCACCGGCCGCTGAAGCGCAGGCAGCACCTGCCGCAGAGGCGCCTGCCGCTGAGTCAGCCCCGGCGGCTCAGGCGCCGGAAGCTGGAGCTGCACCGGCTGTTGGCGGCGAGGGCCATGAAGTCACACTTCCGGCCCTGGGCGAAAGCGTCACTGAGGGTACGGTGACCCGCTGGCTCAAGGCTATCGGTGACAGCGTCGAAGTTGACGAGCCGCTGCTCGAGGTCTCGACCGACAAGGTGGACACTGAAATTCCGTCGCCTGTGGCCGGAACCCTTCAGGAAATCCGTGTTAACGAGGACGAGACCGCCGAGGTCGGCGCCGTCCTGGCTGTCATCGGTTCCGGAGCCGCGGCTCCGGCACAGGAACCCGCCCCTGCGGCCCCGGCACAGGAACCGGCACCTGCCCCCGAAGCAAAGCAGGAGGCACCCGCTCCTGCTGCTGCACCGGCACCCGCTGCCGAAGCCAAGCAGGAGGCACCCGCCGCCGCACCCGCACCGGCTCAGGCTCCTGCTGCGGCGGCTACCGAGCCGGCTGCAGAATCCGGCTACGTGACTCCCCTGGTCCGCAAACTGGCCAACCAGCAGGGTGTGGACATCTCCTCGCTCACGGGAACAGGCGTCGGAGGCCGGATCCGCAAGCAGGACGTGCTGGATGCAGCAGAAGCGAAGGCAGCAAGTGCAGCTCCGGCTGCTGCTCCTGCGGCGGCCGCACCTGCCGCATCGGCCCCGTCAGCTGCATCGGCTGCCGCTGCTTCCCTCCGCGGTACGGTACAGAAAGCGCCCCGCATCCGTCAGGTTATCGCCCGGCGCATGCGCGAGTCGCTTGATGTTTCGACCCAGCTGACCCAGGTCCACGAGGTGGACATGACGAAGGTTGCGAAGCTCCGGCTCAAGGCCAAGAACTCCTTCCAGGCGCAGAACGGCGTGAAGCTGACGTTCCTGCCCTTTATCGCCAAGGCTGTTGCCGAGGCGCTGAAGCAGCACCCGAAGCTGAATGCAGCCTACGACGAGGAAAAGCAGGAAATCACGTACCACAACGCCGAGCACCTGGCGATTGCCGTGGACACAGACAAGGGCCTCCTGGTTCCTGTCATCTCCGACGCCGGCAACCTGAACCTCGCCGGCCTTGCCGGCAAGATTGCCGACGTCGCCGACCGTACCCGCAACGGCAAGATCGGCCCGGACGAGCTCTCCGGCGGAACGTTCAGCATCACCAACATCGGATCGGTCGGCGCACTGTTCGACACCCCGATCATCAACCAGCCGCAGGTCGGCATCCTGGGAACTGGAGCCATCGTCAAGCGGCCTGTAGTCGTCACTGATGAGAACGGCGATGACTCACTGGCCATCCGCTCCATGATGTACCTCTCCCTGACGTACGATCACCGACTGGTCGATGGAGCAGATGCAGGTCGTTTCCTGCAGACCCTGAAGGCACGCCTCGAATCAGGTGCCTTCGAGTCTGACCTGGGGCTCTAACCCTCAGCAGGGCTGACATTTCAAGCACGGCGGCGGCGCGGGCAACGGTGGAACATCCACCAGAAGCCAGGGCCGCCGTCGTCGTTTGACCTGTAGTTTCCGGAAGCGAAACGCGCGACCGCCTTACTACAGGCCGTAGAACTCTCTGACTAGACTGATGCAATGAACATCGTCTTTGACATCATGGTCTTCCTTCACATCGTTGGCGCCGCAATGATCGTCGGCATCTGGATCGGCAACATGAAAAAGCCAACGGTCCACCCGCGGCAGTTCGACGGCGCCGCGCTGCAGCTCCTCACAGGCATCGTGATGATGGGTCTCATCCCGGCATTGGACAGGGATGCCAACTACCTGAAGCTCGGCGTCAAGATCGTGATCGCCCTTGTGGTCGCCGTCCTGGCTTTCATCGGTAGCCGCAAGTTCAAGAAAGGCGAACCAGTCAGCACGGGACTGGCACACAGCGTGGGCGGACTTGCCCTCCTGAACGTTGCCATTGCAACTCTCTGGAACTAGGTCAATATCTCCCCGGCATGTCTCCGGCGCCTGTTCTCAGGGTTGGGGCTGCCCGGCTATAGGTAAAGGTGCCGTGGCACTGCGAATGTTGAACCCAGCGGCTACGACTGGCCGCACCCTGCGGCCGTCTGCGTCGACGTCGTCACCGTTCCTGATCCCGAAACGGTGAAGTACAGCGTGCACCTCGATCTCGCCACCACGTCTGTTTGCCTTGGGGGCCACTGACGCCGACGTCGGACACGGCAATGTGCCATGGAGGGTGCCTCGCAAACACCGAGGGCAAGGAGTTCTGCGTCCTGTCTCCGGGCTGAGCGAGGAATTCACGTCCCGCAATGTATTAGTTCACAATCCTCTAACAGCGGACACTGCTGCACTTCAACTCGGGAATCCATAGGATTGACCCGGAGGGAAAAAGGCCCCAGGCCTGACCCGGTACCAATTCAAGCTGAGGAGCGGACATGGCAGCAACACGCAACGCACACACTGTATGGAACGGCGACCTGATGACGGGTTCAGGCGCAACGACTCTGGATAGCTCCGGACTGGGCACTTTCGACGTGACCTGGAAGGCCCGCACCGAAGAGGCCGAGGGCAAGACAAGCCCAGAGGAACTGATTGCCGCAGCCCACTCGTCATGCTTCTCCATGGCCTTCAGCAACATGCTTGCCAAGGCCGGGCACACCCCCGAGGAGCTGTACACCACGGCTGCGGTAACGTTTGTTCCCGGCACCGGAATCACGGGAAGTCACCTCACCGTCAATGCCAAGATTCCGGGCATCTCGGAAGAAGAGTTCCAAAAGATCGCCGCGGAAGCCAAGACCGGCTGCCCCGTTTCCGGCGCGCTGGCCAGTATCGATATCTCCCTGGAGGCGACGCTCGCCTCTTCCTGATCACAAGGCATCACGAAGATTCCTGATCCGGGCGCCGCAGCCGTGACGCACCGGGTTGGGACAGCTCAAAGGCCCCGTTGAACTGATAGTCAGGAAAGCCTGACATCAGCCCGACGGGGCCTTTGGCGTCGGCTCGAAGTCAGTCTGCCTGCTTCCGGGCAGGCAATGGAGCAGGGACCACCCGACGGTAACCTTCCCGAAGCGGCGGACGGTCCGTGGGGAGCTCCTGGATCATTTCTTTCAATGCCCCGATGCCATATTCCAACTGCGGATCGCGTCCGGCCGCGTAGGCATGGGGCGGGAACGTTACCTCGATGTCAGGGGTAACACCGAAATTCTCTATGTCCCACCCGACTCCCCCGCTGAACCAGGTGGCATACCGGGGCTGTGTCACTCCGGTGCCGTCGGCGAGCGTAAAGCGGTTGTCGATGCCCACGACGCCGCCCCAGGTCCGGGTGCCGATAACCGGCCCGATTCCCCGCAGCTTCGAAACCTGGGTGATGATGTCGCCGTCGGAACCGGCAAATTCATCCGCGAGGATCACAACCGGCCCACGCGGGGCATGGTGAGGGTAGGTACGGGGCTTCTCTCCCCGTGGCATGCTCCACCCCGTCACCTTGCGTCCGATAAGCTCGGCCACCAGCTGTGATGTGTGTCCACCTCTGTTCCGGCGAACATCCACTATCAGCCCGTCAAGGGCCGTTTCAGTGTCCAGGTCCCGGTGCAGCTGTGCCCATCCATTCGGCATCATATCCGGGATATGGAGGTAGCCAAAGGTAGCGTCAGAGGCCTCCCTGACGGTGCGCCGGTTGGCGGTTACCCATTCCTGGTAGCGCAGCCGCTCCTCGTCCTTCACTGGAACTACAGCGATCCGTCTCTGGTGTCCTGTCGCGTCACCGTGACCGGCGCCGTTGAGGATGGTCAGCTCCACGGCCCGTCCAGCGGCGCCCACCAGCTGGATGGCCGGCGTGAGAGTCTCAGAAAGTTCGACGCCGTCGATGGCCAGGATCACGTCCCCGGCTTTGGCATCGGCTCCTGGACGTGTCAATGGTGACGTGGCGAGGGGATCCGACGATTCACCGGCGAGTATCCGGGTTATTTCCCACCCCTGCCCGGTGAAGGCGAGATCTGCACCCAGGCGGCCCTGCCCGTTGCTGCCGTTTTCGGTGACAGCGGCCGGACGCACATAGGCATGTGACGTGCCAAGTTCACCGTGGAGTTCCCACAGGAGGTCCACAAGATCATCGTGTGACCCCAGACGATCCACAATGGGGCGATACCGGCTGTGCACGGACTCCCAGTCCTGGCCGGCCATGTCCTCAGCCCAGAAGAAGTCACGCTGCAGGCGCCAGGCTTCATCAAAAGCCTGTGCCCAAACACTCACAGGATCCATCAGCACCCGGACCCTGCCCAGATCCACGGAGACCAGCTTGCCGGATTCTTCATCCGCCTTGGCCCCTGACGGCGCGACCTTGACGGCTTTCTCGTGGACGAATACCACCTTCTTCCGGTCTCCGGACAGGGTGTAACGGTCCAGCGAGTCGACGATCGTGGCGTCCTTGCGGGTGCTCAGGTCAAAACGCACCAGCCGAGGCGTGGGTTTCTTGTCTTCGAGCGTTGCCCTGCCGTCCCCCGTCGCTCCGGCAAGGGGGCTGTCCATCCAAAGCAACCCACCGTCGGTTGCCGAGAGAGCGGAATAGTTGCCTTGCGGAATGGGGACGCTGATCACACGGTGGGCCAACCCGTCCGGGTCCACCCTCACCTCGGGAGCCTCCGCTCCTTCCGCCGTCGGATCGTCGCCGTCAGAATTCGGCGCTTCGCCGCCGTCCTGCAGATCCACCGTCGGCCCAAAAGGCGAAGGGGTGGCGGCTGCCAGCGCCACAAGATAGGGCTTGATGGGACTCGGGAAGGACAGGTCGAAGGAATGTCCGTCGTAAACAGGGTCAAAACTGCGGTTGGAGAGGAACGCGAGGAACTTACCGTCAGGCGTGAACGACGGCGACTCGTCCCGGAAGCGCCCATCAGTGACGCTGATGACTTCCATGCGATCAGTCGAAACGCGGGCCATCCTGATCCGGCTCCGGGATCCGAAGGAGGTCACCGGCTCGGACCACCCCAGCCACGAGGAGTCCGCCGACCAGCATAGGCCTTCTATGGTGCCCTCGCCGATGCTGGTAACGAGTGACAAAGAACCCGCACGGGTGTCCGCCAGATAGACGTCGCCAAAGGCGGTGCCCACGGCGAGCCATCGTCCGTCCGGGCTGGCCTCCAGGGCGCTGGCGCGTGTGGGCTTCGGGAAGTCAATGCGCAAGGCCTGTGTCGCGGGGACACTCGAAGCAGCCGATGGCCCGGCAGACCCGCCAGCAACATCAGCATCCTCAAAAGCGTCGTGCTGGCGGCCTTCAGCCGGGAGGCCGGCAGGCGGGCTCTCGTGACCCGCCCCAACCGGGCGGTTCAGGCCGGCAGCCGACACGGGGCTGGGCAGCACGGTTCCCTTGCTTTGCCCGGAATTGGCCTTGGCGGCCTTAATTCCGGCCGGGGCCGGGACGAGCAGGCCGGCGATGGCCTTAACGTAAAGGGCCTCAACCCCGCCATGATCAGCAACATAGGCGATCCGCCCATCCGTCAGCGGCCGCGGAAGCCGTCCACGCACTCCGGGTGTGGCTTCAATGATTCGCGAGGGGCCGTCTTTGTGCCGGAGCCAGTGGATGGTTCCATGGGCTTCAACAGCGCTTGATGTTCCCGTATGATCCGGAATCACTTCCCCAAGATGCTTCGCTGTCTTAAGGAGCGAGCTGCGTCGGGACTGGGACGCCGAGCCCAGCGAGATGTCCAGCCTCACGGCCTCCGAGGCAAGGTCAGGCAGAACCCACAGCTCGCCTGCCGATTCAAAGATGATGCGCTTTCCATCAGTGGCCGCGTGGCGGGCGTAGAAGTCCTCGTGGTCCGTGTGCCTGCGAAGGTCAGCCCCGTTCGGCAGCACTGAATACAGGTTCCCGTACCCTTCATGGTCTGACAGAAAAGCGATCCGTCCGTCCACCCACATGGGGTCAGTAAGGTTCCCGTCAATCTCCGGAAGAAGCCTTTCGAACTCGCCGTTTCCGTCATCATCGATCCACAGTTTGCCGGCTGTTCCGCCACGGTAGCGTTTCCACCAGGCGGGCTCCCGCGACAACACGCTGGCCAGCACGACCGGCCGCTCGTCGCCGATTTCCGGGCCAAAGGCCACGGACTCTACTGGCCCGAACGGAAGCTCCTCCGCCCAGCCGCCATCCAAGGGCACACTGTAGGCGTGGGTATGACGCCCTTCAGCCTGGCGGAAAGCACTAGTGACGACGACGTCACCGGTTGCCGTAAATCCCTTGACGCGCGTGGTGGCGTGTCCGAAGTACGTCAACTGACGGTAACCGCCGCCGTCGACATCGGACGTGACCACTTCCGGGTTGGTACCCTGCACCACTGTCCACACCAGCCGCTTGCCGTCCGGAGTGAACCGGGGATTGCGGGCGGGCAACTGAAGAGACGAGACCCGCCAGGCGCGGCCCCCTCCCAGAGGTGCAATCCAGACGTCGTCCTCGGCCACGAAGGTGATCAGGTCGCCGTGCAGATGCGGGAAACGTAAATAGCTCGAAGAGGTCATCAGTTGATCATAGTCAAAGTCCTGCACTCAACTGTCATGGACTGACACGCATCCGGCGGACGTCTTCCCGTGGTGAGATTGCACATGCAGATAGTCATTTCAGGTGCTTCAGGGCTTATTGGAAGCGCACTGATCCGCAGCCTCCGCGGGAACGGTCACAATGTTCGGACCCTCGTTCGCAGGCCGCCCGCCTCAGCCTCGGAAATACGATGGGATCCTTCGCAGGGTGTTCTCGACCCGAGTGCCATCGAGGGTTCAGACGCCATCATCAATCTCTCTGGCGCGGGAATCGGTGACAGGCTCTGGACTCATGCCAGGATCCGGGAACTGTCTGCCTCACGGGTCCTGTCCACCCGAACCCTTGTCAAAGGAATGAAACAGCTGGGGTCTCCGCCCTCCGTCTTCATCAGCCAGTCGGCTTCCGGCTACTACGGGGATGCCGGCGCAACCATCCTCAGCGAAGAATCACCGGCCGGAAGCGGAGTCTTGGCCAGGCTCTGCCTCGAATGGGAAGCGGCAGCCACCGAAGCCCCACACGGTGTCCGTGTAATCACACCGCGGACGGGAGTAGTGCTCAGCCCGGCTGGAGGAGCCTTGGGCAAGCTGCTTCCGCTCCTGCGGCTCGGGCTGGGAGGCCCGTTGGGCAACGGCCGGCAGTATTGGCCGTGGGTAACCCTTCCCGACGTCGTGTCCGCCTTTTCGTTCCTTCTTCGGTCGCCGCTCGCGGGACCCGTCAATCTGGCAGCACCGCACGCGGCCGAGCTCCACTCCCTTATTTCCCATCTGGGGTCCGCGCTGAACCGGCCGGCGCTTTTGAGGGTTCCAGCGCCCCTCCTGCGCCTCGGCATGGGCAAGCTGGCGGATGAACTCCTGCTGGCAAGCCAGCGGCTCGATCCCGTGGTGCTCACGTCAGCCGGTTTCCAATGGCAACATCCATCGGTGAAGGACGCAGCCAGATGGATCGCAGGCCGTCAGGTGGGAGGCAGGATCTCCTGAATGCGCCATCGGCCGTCCACCAGAAGCAGGACCAGCCGGAGTTGTTCCTCACCGCCGGCCGCCAGATTGGCCACCAAAGCACCTGAAGCATCCAGTTCCTGATAGGCGGATGTGGACGCAGTAATGCTGAGAACTGCCCGATCGGCCGTGCTTTCGCGCTCAGTGTCTACCTTGGAGAGTGTGGTGGTGAAACCTGCCAGCCTGTGGCCGGACCTGGCCAGCACCGCAACAGTCCTGGCGTCAGCCTCCGCCGCATCGGAACCCTTAACATTGACTTGGTTCAGCAGTTCGTGTCTGCCGGAGCTGAATGCTGTTGATCGCAGCCAGGCTAACCCCCGCGCCGCCTGGTCGGGCGCGCTGGAATCAATCTGCTCACGGATCTCCTGAGGCATTTCCGCTGGGAGGTTTCCGGGAACGCCAGCGGAACTCTCTGCAGCGGAGCCTGCCTCATCGCCGGCTCCCCCGGCCCGCGGTGAAACAATCCCTGCTTCTGGCCAGGAGGCCAAGGCAGCCCCAAAAACTTCGGGCAGCCACCAGTTGATACCCGCGCCTGTCGACAACAGCAGCAGGGCGATGCCGGCAAGGCGAAGCGGCCGGGGACTCCTTCGCCTGCAGGCTGTCCGCCGTCCACGCCTGGTCTCCTGACTTGCACTGGCTGTTGCCGATGGGCGCGACTCCAAAAGATTTGCCGGACCGGAAGGAGGTCCTTTGCGTGCCGGATGCCTTGGGAACCGGCGCCTCCACTCCCGGTACCGCCGCATCCATTCCCTGTACCCGATGAAACGGACCAAAGGATGATCCTGGGGAGGCAGGCTCCTTCGCGTCAGCAGTTCCGGAATCACGGTGGGGTGGACGGAGGCGGCAAGATCGACAGGAGCTGCTTCCGCGCTTCGATACACTGCTGTCGCGAACTCGCGTGCGGTGGGGCGCAGTCGTCGCTCATCATGAAGTGCGGCTTCAAGCGCCGCTGCAAGCTCCGGCGGCGCATCCTGCAGCAAAAGTGTCAGAGGGGGCCTGCGGGAAGTCTTCGGCGGCGGGTTTCCGGTCAGGCAGTACCAACCGACAGCGGCAAGGGAATATACATCCCGCTCCGGCTGAAGTCCGGCCCTGAGGGTGTGGTCCGGTGCAGGATCCTTGAAGCCCAAGGTGCCGTGTCCTGAAACGGCTACGGCATCCCCGACCATTTTGCTGACACCGAGGTCTGCCAGCAGAGGCTTACCCTCTGCGGAAAACAGGACATTGCCCGGTGAGACGTCCGAGTGCGTGAATCCCTGGCTGTGAAGGTATGCCAGAGCTTGGGCCATAGGCGTCAGGACGGTGACCGTTTCGCCAACAGTGAGCTTTCCCCGTGTTGCCACCAGTTCAGCAAGAGAGCCACCCGCGGCAAAATCCATGACCAGACCCAAGCTGCCGTCACCAACGCCTCCGAGCCTGACGACGTCGTACGCCCTGACAAGATGGGGGTGATCCAGGGCCGACAGGATACGGATCTCACGGCGAATGGATTCCTCTTTGGAGACGTCATCAGAAGCATCCTCCATGCATTTCAGGGCAAAGCTGCGGCCCGTCGCTTTCTCGCTGACGAGCCAGACGGCAGCTGAAGCGCCTTTGCCCAGTTGACGCCCCACCTCGTAGCCGGACACCAAAGGCCTTGTGTCCCCAATGTCGGCGGCAGCCAGGGCAGGGCGCGTAACGAACGATTCCCCGCCAGTTTCCATGCTGATCTCCGGCCTGGCCCGCTGGAATTTATCCATAGTCAAGGAATAGCCGATTCCGCAGAATCCCGCAGAAGTTATCCACAGCCCCCTCTGTTGCGGTGAGAGCTTAAGCACAGAACCGGGCACGACGGCGGACGGGGTCTAAGCTGTTAGGCATGACTCTTGAGTTTTCCCAGCTGGGTCTGGCCCCGGATTTCGTTGACTACACGCGTGCTTGGGAAATCCAGCGCGAACTCCACGACAACGTCGTCGCCGGCAAAGCACCCAGCACAGTCCTCCTCCTCGAGCACTCCCCCGTTTACACAGCGGGCAAGCGTACTGAGGAACATGAACGTCCCTTCGATGGGACACCGGTGGTACCGGTAGACCGCGGGGGCAAGCTCACCTGGCACGGTCCGGGCCAGCTGGTAGGTTACCCCATCATCAAGCTGAAGAACCCTGCAGGTATCCGCGACTATGTGGAACGCCTTGAAGCAGTAATCATCGCCGTTCTGTCGGACTACGGCCTGAAGGTGGAACGAATCAAGGGACGGGCAGGTGTCTGGATCGACCAGGACGAGAAGGGCCCGGCCCGCAAAATCGCCGCGATCGGGATCCGTGTCAGCGACGGCGTGACAATGCACGGCTTTGCCATCAACTGCAACAACGATCTGGCACCCTATGGCCAGATCATTGCCTGCGGTATCACTGACGCCGGCGTGACCACGATCGCCCAGGAAATCGGCAGAGACGTAGCTCCGGCGGATCTCGTTTCGCGGATCACGGAAGAACTGCGCAAGAATGAAGACGCCCTAGTTGCGATTCCCGAAGGAGCTCTACTGTGACACTGGCACCAGAAGGCCGGAAAATGCTGCGCATCGAGCAGCGCAACTCGGCCACACCGGTGGAGCGGAAACCGGAGTGGATCAAAGCGAAGGTTCAAATGGGACCGGAATTCGTTAACCTCAAGAACCTGGTGAAGAAGGAAGGCCTCCACACGGTCTGTGAAGAAGCAGGCTGCCCCAACATTTTCGAATGCTGGGAGGACAAGGAAGCGACCTTCCTGATTGGCGGCTCCGAATGCACCCGGCGCTGCGATTTCTGCCAGATTGACACAGGGAAGCCATCGCCGGTGGACATCTTCGAACCCACCAAGGTTGCGCGGTCGGTCCAGTCGATGCAACTGCGCTACGCCACGGTCACGGGCGTCGCGCGCGACGACCTCGAAGATGAAGGCGTGTGGCTGTACGCGGAAACAGTCCGCAAGATCCATGAACTTAACCCGGGCACCGGCGTCGAACTGCTGATCCCGGACTTCTCCGGAAAGCCGGAGCACATCGAGGCGATCTGCGATTCCAAGCCTGAGGTGTTCGCCCACAACGTGGAGACCGTACCGCGCATTTTCAAGCGCATCCGGCCAGCGTTCCGTTACGACCGTTCGCTGGACGTCATCACGCAGGGCCGTAAGCTCGGCATGGTCACAAAGTCGAACCTCATCCTCGGAATGGGCGAAACACGGGAAGAGATTTCCGAAGCCCTCAAGGACCTGCACGACGCCGGCTGCGACCTCATCACCATCACGCAGTACCTGCGGCCAAGCGAACGCCACCTTCCGGTGGACCGCTGGGTCAAGCCGCAGGAGTTTGTAGACCTGCAGCAGGAAGCGGATGAGATCGGCTTCCTGGGAGTCATGAGCGGACCGCTGGTGCGGTCCTCGTACCGCGCCGGCCGTCTCTGGGCAACCGCAATGCGTAAAAAGGGCTGGGAAATCCCGGCCGAGCTCGCCCACATCGAGAGCTCCGGCAGCACCCGCCAGGAAGCCAGTTCGCTCATCGCAGCCCGCTCCTAGAACCGCACCCCGAACAATTGCGCAGTGGCTGAGGGCCGGATGCCGGGCTTCCCGGCGTCCGGCCCTCAGCCATCAATCACGTAGAATTGAGGCACTATGGCGAAATCCCCTGATTCCAGCAACACCACTCCGGCATCCTCCGATGAGCCGAAACGTGGCCTCTTTTCACGTAAGCCCAAAGTAGCGAAGGTCAAGAAGCCAAGCCGTCTGAAGCAGATCGGCGAGGTCTTCCAAATGACCCGGCGCCACGACCCCATGGTGCCGTGGCTGATGCTGCTGGTATTCCTTGGCGTCGTCGCTGTCAGCTTCCTGGTCGGTTTCTGGCTGGAGAACTGGGTTACCGGACTCATCATCGGCATCCCTCTTGGTCTGCTGGGGGCAACGCTGATCCTGTCCCGCCGCGCCGAGCGCGCGGCGTTTGCACAGATTGAGAACCAGCCCGGAGCGTCGGGGGCCGCCTTGGGCACACTCAAGCGCGGATGGATCACAGAAGAGCAGCCGGTAGCTGTTAACCCCAGGACGCAGGATGCTGTCTTCCGGGCCATTGGGCGCCCGGGCGTCGTGTTGGTCAGCGAAGGGCCCACTCATCGTGTGAAGCCGCTGATCGAGGCCGAGCGTAAGAAGCTCGCACGCATTCTTCCCAACGTTCCTGTCCACGTGATCCAGAGCGGCCGGGGCGAGGGTCAGGTCCCCCTCAGCGAAGTCGCCAAGAAAATGGGAAAGCTGAACAAGGAGCTCACCAAGATCGAGGTCAGCGCCGTATCGAAGCGGATTGGTTCGCTGGGAAACCGTCTCCCGATCCCGAAGGGTATCGATCCCTACAAAGCACGTCCTGACCGCAAAGCAGCACGCGGCCGCTAGCTGGACCGCAACGCCCCGGTAACGGCCAACTCGCCACAACCGGGGCGTTTCCTTTTGCCGCGGCAGCAACCTCTCGCCTGCCCCCTGAACGCGCCACCCTTGAATCGGAGAACCCGCACATGAAATTTCCCTCGAAACCTGCCGTAATCCGGATCTTCAAAATACTCGCGGTGGCGGAAGCTTTCAGCTGGGCTGCCCTGCTGATCGGAATGTTCCTCAAATGGGTGCTGAGAATTACCGAGCTGGGAGTTGAGATTGCCGGACCAATCCACGGCGGCCTGTTCATCGGCTACGGCATCGCCGCGCTGATCCTGTGGCGCCTGCAGCGCTGGCCGTTTCTCGTGGCGCTCTTCGCGGGACTTTCCGCGGTTCTGCCATTTGCCACGTTGGTGTTTGAACAATGGGCTGACCGTCGCGGTTACCTGACGGCTTCAGCGGAGACTTCCCCGGCAGCGGACGCACTCCAGGAAGCCGGAGTCTGATCGGCCACGCCGACGGCACATACTGGCACGCAAGCCTGCGGGGCCGGGAGGGCCGGCTTTACAGGCGGACGAGTACCGTATTCATCGCCTTGTCATGCAGGCCGCGCTGATCGGGGTCAAAAATTACTGCTGGAATAACCAGGCACAGCAGAAGGGCCCGGACCAGTGCCCGCAAGGGTCCCGCGGGCCCGCCGCCGAGCTTGGTGACGTGGATTCCGGCGATGCGGTGACCAATGCTGTAGCCCAGCGTGCCAACCAGCAGGATCTGCTCGGCGGCAAAGACGGCCAGAGTGGCCCAGGGATCACCCGCAAAGGCAAAGTTGCTGATGAGGAGGGCGATTCCCCAATCAATGCAGATGCCGAGGATGCGTCGGCCCGCCCGCGCAATGGAACCCGGGCCTGATTCGGGCAAATTAAGCCGTTCCCCCGGATATTTGGACGTTCCCGAAGTATCGGGCCCACTGAGCCATGAACCTATGTCTTTTCGATCAACCACTGAACAAGACTATCGGCTTCCCAGGCGCCGGGTGCTCCGCCCTCATCCCCGTGACACCATGGGCGCTCACAGTGTGGAAGCAGGTAGACCACACTGTGGACGCCCATTACCGTTTACATAGCAGGCGCTTCTGTAACCTGCCGGAAACAAAGCCGACACAGCAGAGAAATCCCTTATCCCTAGGGTGTTAACAGTTGCTAGCGAGCTATGAACGGGGACGGCGATTCGCTTTCCCCGCTGTTGTATTGCGCTGGACAGTTTGGCTTTCCAGCCAGTTATTCCACATGCATAAGGAGCATAGATGTTCAAGACTGCGGACGAAGTCCTCACGTTCATCCAGGACGAAGATGTTAAATTCGTTGATATCCGCTTCACCGACCTCCCTGGCGTCCAGCAGCACTTCAATGTGCCCGCCAAGAGCGTTGACGCTGACTTCTTCGTCAACGGGCAGCTCTTCGACGGGTCCTCCATCCGCGGCTTCCAGGGCATCGCAGAGTCCGACATGCAGCTCATCCCCGATGTCACCACCGCTTTCCTGGACACGTTCCGCATGGAGAAGACCCTTGCGTTGAACTTCTCCATCGTGAACCCGCGGACCGGAGATCCTTACCACCGCGACCCGCGTGGCGTGGCTGAAAAGGCCGAAGCCTACCTCGCCTCCACCGGCATTGCAGACACCGCGTTCTTTGCTCCCGAAGCCGAGTTCTTTGTGTTCGACAACGTCCAGTACCAGTCCACGCCCCAGGGCAGCTTCTACAAGATTGACTCTGAAGAGGCTCACTGGAACACCGGCCGTGAAGAAGAAGGCGGGAACCTGGGCAACAAAACCCCGGTCAAGGGCGGCTACTTCCCGGTTTCCCCCACCGACAAGCAGTCTGACCTCCGCGATGCCATGTGTATTGCACTTGATGAAGCAGGCCTTGAAGTCGAACGCAGCCACCACGAGGTCGGCTCGGCCGGTCAGGCTGAGATCAACTACAAGTTCACTACTCTGACTCACGCGGCAGATGACCTCCAGAAGTTCAAGTACGTCGTCAAGAACACCGCTGACGCCTGGGGCAAGTCAGTAACCTTCATGCCCAAGCCGGTCTTCGCGGACAACGGTTCAGGCATGCACTGCCACCAGTCCCTCTGGAACGATGGCGACCCGCTGTTCTACGACGAGAAGGGCTACGCGGGACTCTCGGACACCGCCCGCTGGTACATCGGTGGTCTGCTGAAGCACGCTTCTGCTGTCCTCGCCTTCACCAACCCGACGGTGAACTCCTACCGCCGCCTCGTCAAGGGCTTCGAAGCTCCTGTCAACATGGTGTACTCGCAGGGCAACCGCTCCGCTGGTATCCGTATCCCCATCACGGGCACCAACCCGAAGGCCAAGCGCATCGAGTTCCGCGCTCCGGACCCCTCGTCCAACCCCTACCTCGCATTCGCTGCCCAGCTGATGGCCGGTATCGATGGCATCCGCAACCGCATCGAACCGCCTGCTCCCATCGACAAGGACCTCTACGAGCTGCCGGCCGAGGAAGCCAAGGACATCCCGAAGGCTCCCGGCACGCTTGAAGAAGCACTGACCGCACTGGCCGAGGACAACGAGTTCCTGCAGGCCGGCGGCGTCTTCACCCAGGACCTGATCGACACCTGGATCGAATACAAGTACGAGAACGAAATCCGCCCGCTGTCGCTGCGCCCGAACCCCTACGAGTTCGAGCTCTACTACGGCGTGTAGCAGCATTACAGGGACTTGAACATGGTTCAGTCCGCAGAGAGTCCGCACGCGCTGCCGGCAACGGCAGCACGTGCGGACTTTCTTTTGTCTGAACCTCTTTGCCCTGACTCTGTGCGCTTCAGGGCCCTGACTCTTTGCGCTTTACGCGGATCGGGGGGAAGTCGTCGATGGCAAGCTCAGCGAGCTTCGCATAGATCGCCTGCATGTATCCTACGCTGTCTGCATGGACAAGGATGGACACCACCCGCGGGCCAATCCAAAGCTCCACCAGCAGATCTCCGTTGCTTCGCGTTACGAAAACATCTTCAGCCACCCAGGCCACACCACCCTTGATGCCAAACAGGGCTGTGGCACCCCTGTCCCTTTGAGCTCCACTCATGGGCCGAAGGTAAGTCACATCCCATAGTCGAAACACCAGTAACCTGTACGCGCGTTTATCCAGCCACAAGCCCACGGTACTCAGGTGATGAAGAGAATCAACCTGACGTATGTCCGCCACAAGGGGCCAGGGCAAGATTCAGCGGACGAACGCTCTGTACATGGTCCGCTGAGGGCCTGCTGCGCCGCCCAGATAAGCGCCCTGATCCTCAAACCCGGCTTTTTTGTAGGCGGCCTGTCCGGCGGGGTTGCCCTCATTCACTGAAAGTACGACGCCGGTCTCGCCGCCGCCCAGCCTCGCAGACAAACGCCCTGCTTCCTGGAAGGCCGCCTGGGCTGCGAGGGTGCCCAGGCCCCTTCCCTGGTCCTCCCTGCGGATGAGGAAGCCCCGAAGCAGCCAGGCGCTCTGATCGTCTGCCCAGCCAGCCAGCCGTGCCGCTCCCAGCTGAAGCGTCAGAACTCCGACCGCCCGGCCCTCGGATTCCACGATGTAGGGGAACCGGGACTCTTCTGCCAGCCCCATCAGCATCATCCGCAGCGGGTCTCCGACCAGGTCTGACTGACCCGGCGCCAATTCCAATTGGGCGGCTTCGGCGAGCTGAATGGCGCGCCCGTCTGCGTCGAGGCTCTTCAGGGGGATAAGCCAGACGAAAGCGTGCATGCCTATCAGGTTACCGAACGGGCGGCCTGTGCCGGCCGCCGTCGTCCGCGCTGGGAGCTATTCCTCCGCAGAGTCTGCGGGCGGACCGGCGGGGTCCATCCACATGACTTCCCAGAGATGGCCGTCCGGGTCCTGGAAGCTGTGGTTGTACATGAAGCCGTAGTCCTGGACCTCCTGGGATGGACTTCCACCGGCCGCAAGGGCCTTCCGCACGGTTTCGTCCACGGCTTCACGGCTGTCGACTGAGAAGGCCATGATGGCTTCAGTGGTCTCCGTACTGTCCGCGATGCTCTTGGACGTGAACGTCTTGAAGAAGCCCTCCACCAGGAGCATGACGAAGGCGTTGTCGTTGATGATCATGCAGGTGGCATTCTCATCCGTGAAATCCGGGTTGAAGGAGAATCCAAGCGCGCTAAAGAACTCGACGATCCGATTGAGGTCCTTGACGGGAAGATTCAGATAAATTTGGGTTGCCATCCGCTCAAACTAGCACCCTGAATTGTGCGTGTCAGCCCTTTCGCAGCCGCTGGCGGGCACCTAAGATGTCCTGGGAAACCGCTCGCCTACTGCCCGTAAAATATCCTCTCAAAGACTCCACGGGCGAGCCTGCTCACGCGCAGGTAGTCCTCTTCCAAGGCAGCGGCGTTGCCTGGCTGGTAACCGCACCAACGCGCCACTGCTTCAAGGTCGCGCCGGGACGAGGGCAGGAGGTCTGAGGCCCTGCCGTTCCAGATCACGTTTGCAGACCTGATCCGGCTCGCGAGCCGCCATGCCTTCAGCAGCAGTTCAGCGTCATTCTTTCCAATGAGCTCGAGGGACCCGGCGGCCTCCAGCGCTTTGATGGTGGAGGTGGTCCGGAGCCCGGGATGATGGGCGGCATGCTGCAGTTGCAGCAGTTGAACAAGCCATTCCACATCGCTCAACCCGCCGCGGCCTAGTTTGAGGTGCCTGGCCGGGTCCGCGCCCCTGGGCAGCCGCTCGGATTCGACACGGGCCTTCACCCTCCGGATTTCGCGGATGTCCTGCTCTGAAAGAGATTCCGGATAGCGAATGGGGTTGATGAGGCTCACGAAATCGGCGGCAAGTTCGTCGTCTCCTGCGATTGGCCGCGCCCGCAGCAGCGCCTGGGCCTCCCAGATCAGGGACCACCGGCGGTAATACTCCGCGTAGGAGTCCAGGGACCTGACCATCGCCCCGCTCTTACCCTCCGGACGAAGATCGGCGTCGACCTGCAGGACCCTCTCGGCCATAATCGCCGGCTTCAGCGGCTGAGTCAGGAGGCTGGAGATGTGCCCCACGATTTGGGCAGCCTGCAGCTGGGCTTCCTTTTCCGGAACGCCGGGCAAGCCCCGATGGACATACATGACGTCGGCATCGGAGCCATACCCGATCTCACGTCCGCCTTGGCGGCCCATGGCCACGACGAGGACTCTCGTCTTGAGCGGACCTTCGGAGGATACGATGCCTTCCGCCACCCGGAGCGCCCCGACGATAGCCGCCCGGTCTGTCTCAGCCAGCGCGACACTCACCTGGTCCTGGTCCAGGAGCCCTGCGCTGTCAGCGATTGCCGTGCGCAGGATTTCCCGTCGGCGGATCAGGCGGATCAGCCGCATGGCACTCTCCGGATCCGCATGCCTGGACATCTTGGAGGTGATTTCCAGCCACTGTGCATCGAAGCCAAGCGGTGTGAGGTCCTTTTCCGAGCCCAGCCAGGCCACGGATTCCGGCGAGACCTCCAGCAGGTCCGCGATCAGCCTGGAGTTGGACAGTACGTGGCAGAGCCTTTCGGCCGCGGCTGTGGAGTCTCGCAGCATGCCCAGATACCAATGAGTGGTACCGAGGCTCTCGCTGATGCGCCGGAAGCCGAGCAGGCCGGCGTCGGGATCAACTCCTTCGGCGAGCCATCCCAGGAGGATGGGCAGCAGATGGCGCTGGAGCGCCGCGCGGCGGCTGACCCCGGCAGTCAGGGCCTCGATGTGCCGCATGGCCCCCTGGGGATCGAGATAACCCAAGGCTGCAAGCCGTGCCTGGGCCGCCTCCGGTGAAAGGCGGGCATCTTCGCTGCTGAGCTTGGCCGCCGTGTTCAGAAGAGGCCGGTAGAAGATGCGATCGTGGAGTTCGCGGACTGACCGCTTGGTTTTGTGCCAGGCGGCCAGCAGCGTGTCGGGGTGCGGACGTTCCCGGGAAAAGGGACCAAGCATCGCCTTGGCCAGAGCCCTCAGCGCTTCCTCCCGCACTGGCATCAGGTGGGTGCGGCGCAATTGGAACAGTTGGATGCGGTGCTCAAGGACCCTCAGGTACCGGTAGGCATGGTCAAACCCCGCAGCGTCAGAGCGGCCAATGTAGCCACCAGCGGACAAAGCCGCGATGGCCGACGTCGTATCCCTGTGCCGGAGCGTCTCATCAGACTTACCGTGCACAAGTTGCAGAAGCTGCACGGTGAATTCGACGTCGCGCAGGCCGCCCCGCCCGAGCTTGATTTGCCGTTGTTCCTCTGCCGGCGGGATGTGCTCCGTAACCCTTCTGCGCATCGCCTGGACAGACTCGACAAAACCGTCACGTCCGGCCGAAGCCCAGATGAGCGGTGACACAGCCGCCTCATATTTCGCACCGAGCTCGGTGTCCCCGGCGATGGTCCGTGCCTTCAGGAGCGCCTGGAACTCCCAGCTCTGCGCCCACCGCGCATAGTAGCTCTCGTGGGACGCCAGAGTCCGCACGAGGGGACCTGATTTCCCCTCTGGCCGGAGGTTGGCGTCGACCTCCCACAATCCGGGTTCACGTCCCACCGAGGAAATGGCCCGTGATATTCCTGTGGCCAGGGCGGTGCCGATGGTGTTGGATCGGGCGTCATCCAAGGATCCGCCCTCGATGACGTAAATGACATCGACGTCGGAAATGTAGTTCAGTTCCCGCGCCCCGCACTTCCCCATCCCGATGACCGCAAGGCCCACGTTTGCGACGTCGGACGAGCCATACTGTTCCGCCGCTTCCGCCCGGGACACGGCGAGGGCGGCCTCGATAGCGGCACCGGCAAGATCGGCCAGTTCCCCTCCTGCAGCCGGCATGAAATCAAGCGGATCCGCTGCGCAGAGATCCTTGATCGCGAGATCCACTACTCCCCGGCGGTAGGCAGTGCGAAGCGCCTCATACGCCTCCGGCCCGGTCAGAGCCGCCACCGGCCGAGCCGACCTGGAGTCCGCCTGCACGGAGCGCAGCAGCCGCTCACGGAGTTCCGCAGCATCAGCGGCTGCCGGTTCAGGGCTGACCCTCACGTTGAAGGCGTCCAGATGCTCAGGATGACGGATCAGGAATTCCCCGAGGGCCTCCGAGGCACCGAGGACCCGGTAGAGGGCTTCACTGGTGTCCGGATCGCCGGAAGCAAGGGTTCTGAGCTCCGGATGCTTCTCAAGGAGACGAACAAGGGATTGAAGCGCAGTGTCCGGGCTGGCGGACAGCTGGAATCCGGCAAACAGGACGTCCGGGTGGATGCCTTCCAACTCCGGCATGGCCAGGAAGCGTTCGGCCTTTTCCAGGTCGCTGAAGCCGGTGGAAATCAGCCGACGGGCAAGGCTCATCGCGACGCCCTACAGAATACCGAGATTGCGCTGCAGCTCGTAGGGGGTCACCTGGAGACGGTAATCCTGCCACTCGGCTCGCTTGTTCCGGAGGAAGTACTCAAAAACCTGCTCCCCAAGGATCTGCGGCATCAGCTCTGAATCTTCCATGCTTCGGATGGCGTCGTGGAGGCTTGCGGGCAGAGGATCGTGTCCCATAGCGCGGCGTTCTGCAGAACTCAACGACCAGATGTCGTCCTCCGCCGCTGCCGGCAGTTCATACCCTTCTTCGATGCCCTTCAGTCCAGCCCCAAGCAGCACGGCGTACGCAAGGTAGGGGTTGGCAGCGGAGTCTATTCCGCGGTACTCGATCCGTGCGGACTGGCCTTTTCCGGGTTTGTACAAGGGAACCCGCACCAGGGCCGAACGGTTGTTGTGGCCCCAGCTGAGGTAGCTGGGCGCTTCTCCCCCGCCCCAAAGCCGCTTGTAGGAGTTGACGAACTGGTTGGTGATCGCCGTGAATTCCGGCGCATGCTTGAGGATTCCCGCGATGAACTGACGGGCCGTTTTGGACAGCTGGAACTCTGCACCGGCTTCATAAAAAGCGTTGGTATCGCCTTCAAACAGTGAAAAGTGCGTGTGCATGCCGGAACCCGGGTGATCGGTGAACGGCTTGGGCATGAACGTGGCGTAGGTACCCTGCTGCAGGGCTACTTCCTTGATGACGGTCCGGAAGGTCATGATGTTGTCAGCGGTCTGCAGGGCGTCGGCATACCGAAGGTCGATTTCGTTCTGCCCCGGACCTGCTTCGTGGTGGCTGAACTCGACCGAGATCCCCACCGATTCCAGCATCGTCACGGCGGTGCGCCTGAAGTCCTGCGCCACGCCGCCCGGGACGTGGTCAAAGTACCCGCCCTCATCCACTGGTACGGGAGCACCGTCGGGGCCAGGCTCCTGGGACTTGAGGAGATAGAACTCGATCTCGGGATGGGTGTAGCAGGTAAAGCCCATGTCCGCTGCCTTGGCGAGCGTGCGTTTGAGGACGTTACGCGGATCGGCGGCTGAAGGTTCGCCGTCGGGCGTCAGGACATCGCAGAACATTCTTGACGTCTGCTCAGTCTCACCACGCCACGGCAGGATCTGGAAGGTTGAAGGATCCGGCTGGGCCAGCATGTCTGATTCGAAAACACGGGCGAGGCCTTCGATTGCTGACCCGTCAAAACCCAGGCCTTCCTCAAAGGCCCCCTCAACCTCAGCCGGAGCCAGAGCCACAGATTTAAGCGAACCCACGACGTCGGTGAACCAGAGACGCACGAATCGAACGTCACGTTCTTCGATCGTCCGCAGGACAAACTCTTGCTGGCGGTCCATGATGGCCTCTTCTCCGGTTCAACGTGCGTGCCCCGGGTGTCTCGGAAGCCGGCGGCAGTCTCACGATTCACTTTACTAAGCATTCCGGCCTGATGCGGGAGCCAGTGCCCCGCGTAACACAGCGTTAACACGGAGAGCCTTTATAAGTCACCGATTCGGGGTGTAAGCCGGGTATTCCCGGCCTCGCTAACCGCACTCAGCGCGCCAGGTGTGACTCTTTTCACCTGTCTGGCGGCTACGGGCCAGTAGCTAGGACGCTTGGTATCGCATTACGCTCTAGCCATGGCCACAAGCAACAGCTCCGATTCCAGCATGCCCGCAGAAGTACCTGCCCCTTACGGAAACGGGCCTGTCCCCGCTGTCGGGCCAACTGCGGAGACGGCTCCCAAGCGGCTTCCGAAGGTCCGGACCCATCACCTGCAGCAGGCCAAGAACGAAGGCCGGCGCTTTGCCATGCTCACTGCCTACGAGCAGTACACTGCGGAGATTTTTGATGAAGCCGGCATCGAAGTACTCCTGGTAGGTGACTCCGCGTCAAACAACGTTTTTGGAAACGAAACCAGCCTTCCCGTGACCGTGGATGAGCTCCTCTCGCTCTGCCGTGCCGTTGCGCGCTCCGCAAAGCGTGCCCTTGTGGTGGCTGACCTTCCGTTCGGCAGTTACGAAATTTCTCCCCAGCAGGCTGTAGCTACCGGCGTCCGCTTCCTCAAGGAAGGGCTTGCCCATGGCGTAAAGATTGAGGGCGGGAAGTTCTACGCTGAAACAGTGCGGGCCATGGTTCAGGCCGGAATACCGGTTATGGCGCACATTGGCTTTACACCCCAAAGCGAGCATGCGTTGGGTGGCTACCGGGTGCAGGGGCGTGGCGACGACGCAAAGCGCCTCATCGAGGATGCAACTGCTTTGGCCGAGGCCGGCGCCTTCTGTGTACTCATGGAAATGGTGCCCGCCGACACGGCCGCCGCCGTAGACGCGGCAGTGGACGTACCGACCATCGGCATCGGTGCCGGCAATGCCACCACGGGTCAGGTCCTTGTGTGGCAGGACATGGCCGGGTTGCGGGGCGGCCGGATGGCCAAATTTGTCAAGCAGTACGCGGACCTCCGCACTACCTTGAGCGATGCAGCCCGTGCGTACGGTGAAGACGTCCGCTCCGGCCAATTCCCCGGGCCGGAGCACAGCTTCTAGCCGGGGCGTTCAGTCCTCTTCGTCCTTCTCCCACGCTTCGTTACGGGCCCGTACTTTCTCCAGCGCGTGTTCGGCCTCTTCGCGCGTCTTGTACGGGCCAATCAGCTGGCTCCAGTCAGACATCGCGTCCTCTTCCACCTCGTGGGTGTTGACGTTGTACCAGTACTCGGTCATGGTTCCTTCCCTGCATCCGCTCCACGTGGCTCCAATGCTTCGTGAGCCCTGTAACTTGATCGGCTGAGGCTTCGCTGACTGTTCGGTTCCGTTTCCGGTTCTGTTACATTGCCGATTCTGTTACTTGGCCCACGACGGCGCCTTATATGATCAATCTATGCCTTCCCTAGCCTCGACTGCACCCATCGGCACCCTCATACCGGGAACCGTGAGTCCCCAACTGCCGGTTCCCGCGTCGATCCCCCGGCCCGAGTATGTGGGGAAGCCCGGGCCTGCGAAGTTCACGGGTTCGGAGATTAAATCCGCTGAGACCATCGAGAAGATCCGCGTTGCCAGCCGCATTGCTGCGCGGGCCATCGTCGAGGTGGGCAAGCATATCCGGCCAGGTGTCACCACCGATGAGCTGGACAGAGTTGGCCACGAGTTCCTTCTTGATCATGGTGCTTACCCCTCAACACTGGGCTACCGCGGTTTTCCCAAGTCCCTATGCTCCTCGCTTAATGAAGTCATCTGCCATGGGATCCCTGACAGCACCCGCGTTCAGGACGGGGACATCCTCAATATCGATATCACCGCCTACATCGACGGCGTCCACGGCGATACCAACTACACCTTCCTCGTGGGCGACGTCGACGAGGAATCACGGCTTCTGGTGGAACGTACGCAGGAATCGCTAAACCGGGCCATCAAAGCTGTCGCCCCGGGCCGTGAGATTAATGTCATCGGCCGGGCCATCCAGTCCTATGCAAAGCGGTTCGGCTACGGTGTCGTTCGGGATTTCACCGGCCATGGCGTCGGTGAAGCCTTCCACACAGGCCTCATCATTCCGCACTACGACGCCGCTCCCGGCTATAACACAGTGATCGAGACCGGCATGGTGTTCACCATCGAGCCGATGCTCACTCTGGGGACTGTGGAGTGGGACATGTGGGAGGACGACTGGACAGTAGTGACCCGCGATCGGAAACGCACCGCACAGTTTGAACACACGCTCCTGGTGACTGAGACCGGCGCGGAAATCCTCACACTCCCCTGATAGCCCAGTACCACCTCAGCCGCCGAGCTGATCCCCTAGCCCGCAACCTGCCACGAACGGAAGCCCATTGGCCAAGAAGGACGCTAAAACCGTGAAAAATGCCCCGCTGATCGGAATCGACATTGGGGGCACCGGAATCAAGGGCGGAGTCGTCGACCTGAAGAAAGGCAAACTCCTGGGCGAACGGGTTCGGATCCCCACACCCCAACCGGCCACACCGGCCGCGGTTGCCGAAGTGGTGGCCCAGGTGGTCCAGGAACTCGCCACCCAGCCCCACGCCCCGGCCCCGGACTCCCCCGTGGGTGTCACCTTTCCCGGCATCATCCAGCACGGGATGGTGCTGTCGGCAGCCAACGTTGATAAGTCCTGGCTCAATACCGATATCGACGGCATGCTGACTGCGCGCCTGGGACGGCCCGTGGAAGTGATCAACGATGCTGACGCGGCCGGCCTTGCCGAAGCCCGCTTTGGAGCCGGTGAAAACGTCAAGGGCACGGTCCTGGTCATCACGCTGGGTACCGGAATCGGTTCAGCATTCATCTTCGACGGGAAACTGGTCCCCAACGCCGAACTGGGGCACCTGGAGATCGATGGCTTTGACGCCGAAACGAAAGCCTCTGCTGTCGCACGTGAAAGGGATGGACTGAGCTGGGAAGAGTACAGCGTGCTGCTGCAGCGGTACTTCTCCCACGTCGAGTTCCTCTTTTCCCCGGAACTCTTTATTGTCGGCGGCGGAATCTCCAAGCGGGCGGATGAATACCTGCCAAGGCTGAAACTGCGCACCCCGATCGTTCCCGCGGTGTTGAAGAATGACGCAGGGATTGTTGGCGCAGCGGTTGAAATCGCACTGAAGCACAAGCTCGTCAAGTAGGGGCCGGCGGCGGCCGCGGCTTCCCCTCCGCGGCCACCACCGGAGTCTAAAGCTGGCTGGTCTCCGTGCTCTTCCCCTGAGCGCTTTTCGCTTCCACTTCCGCTTCATGGCGGAGCAGCGAAATGGCGGACTCGAAGTCCTCCAGGGATTCAAACGCCTGATACACGCTTGCGAACCGCAGGTAGGCCACCTTGTCCAGCTTCTGAAGGGGGCTCAGGATCGCAAGACCAACTTCGTGCGCGTCGATTTCGGCTGCGCCGGATGCGCGGATGGTCTCCTCGACTTCCTGCGCCAGCATGGCCAGGTCATCCTCGGTGACAGGACGGCCCTGGCAGGCTTTGCGAACGCCGTTGATGACTTTGCTCCGGCTAAAGGGCTCGCCGACACCGGAGCGCTTGATCACGGACAGGCTTGTTGTCTCCACTGTCGTGAAGCGGCGGCCGCATTCAGGGCATTGGCGACGACGGCGAATGGCAGAACCGTCGTCGGCCATCCGGCTATCGACCACGCGGGAATCAGGGTTACGGCAAAACGGACAATACACGTTTGGTTCTCCCCTCGTCCGCCTTCAGTTTACGACTACATCTAGCGGAATAACAAGGCTGTAATTACTACATATGGTAAAAGCAAGGGCAATCGGCCGCCTGCTTTTGCTTTTTGGACTAATCCGCGAAACGCGCTGTTACCGCCTGGCCGTGGGCGGGGAGGTCTTCTGCATCCGACAGGCTAAGGATGTGGCCACTGACATCGCGCAGTGCTGATTTGCTGTAATTGATCACTTGGATAGCACGCAGGAAAGTGGTGACGTTGAGGCCGGAAGAGAACGCGGCCGTGCCGCTGGTCGGAAGGACGTGGTTTGATCCTGCACAGTAATCACCAAGGCTCACCGGGCTGAAATCTCCCACGAAGATGGCCCCCGCGTTGCGGATACGCGCCGCTACAGATGCAGCGTCCTCCGTCATGATCTCCAGGTGCTCGGCAGCGTAAGCGTCACAGACGGCGATGCCTTGTCCGATGTCGTCGACCAGAACCACTCCGGACTGGGGACCCGAGAGCGCCTTACGCACACGGTTGCTGTGCTTTGTGGCAGCGACCTGCAATGCAAGCTCTGCACGGACTGCGGCGGCGAGGGGTTCGGAATCAGTGATCAGCACGGAAGCGGCCTTGGGATCGTGTTCCGCCTGGCTGATCAGGTCCGCTGCCACCAGGGCCGGAGTAGCACTGGCGTCTGCGAGGATGGCGATTTCCGTGGTTCCGGCCTCGGAATCAATCCCGACTACCCCCTTCACCAGGCGCTTTGCTGTAGCCACGAAGATGTTTCCAGGCCCGGTCACCACATCTACCGGATCGAGTGCAGGCCCTGTGGACCCGCCGGGAATTCCGTAGGCGAACGCGGCGATGGCCTGGGCACCACCGATGGCATACACCTCGTCGATGCCCAACAGGGCAGCTGCCGCAAGAATAGTGGGGTGCGGGAGCCCACCGAAATCCTTCTGGGGTGGCGAGGCCAGGGCTATTGACTCGACTCCTGCCGCCAGCGCGGGCACAACGTTCATGATCACCGAAGAGGGGTAGACGGCAAGACCGCCCGGAACATAAAGGCCCACCCTGGCAACCGGAACCCAGTTCTGGCTTACGACCGCCCCCTCGCCAAGCTCGACGTCGATACTGGCCGGCCGTTGGGCTTCCGCAAACCGGCGTGCCCTGCTAATAGACTCCTGGAGAGCGGACCTGACCTCAGGATCAAGGTTCTCCAGTGCGCGTTGCAGTTCTTCCGCCGGGACCCTCGGATGACGCTGCTCAACGCCGTCGAATAACCTGGCCAGGTCCCTGAGGGCATCAAATCCCCTGCTGCGGACGTCGCTGATGATTTCCAGTACCTTCTGCTCAGCGTCGTCGGCAGTGCTGCCCTGCGCACGCGGCATGGCCGTACGCAACTCGGCCAAGGAGAGAACCTGACCCCGGAGATCAACGCTGCGGAAATTCAGCGTCGGCGAAGGGGCGCTCTGGGTGGTGTCTGGAGAAGAGGTCACCCGAACATTTTACGGGCTAACTCCGGCGGGGCCGCGCCGCCGACAGGACGAAGACACAAAGGCAACCAAAAGCGTCAGTCAGCGATCTCTGCCGGCCGGCGCATAAGACTCACGAGATTGACGACAAAGACCGACAGCGCTGTGGCGGCCGGCCACACAAGAAGCACCGGGTAGGCCCGCAGCGAGAAAGCGATGCTTGGATTAGCTGATGCATCCTCTGCCGTTCCCCACCACTCTGCTGCGAGGATCCCCACCCGCCAGGCGATCACCGATGCAACCGCTCCGCAAAGCACAGCGATCACTATGTTCCGGACTGTCGGCCCGTCCTTTCCGGAAATCAGTACTCCGGTCATGCACCCGCCCAAGAGGAGGAGCCCGGCCAGGACCAGGTCCCGGGGCAGCCATCCGGTGGTGTTCATCCCGGATGCCAGCCCGGGATCTCCGCTCAGGAGATTAAGGCCGCTGGGGGCAAGCAGCCACCAGGCGACGCCGAGCGGGATCCCGGCAAGCAGGATGAGCGCCGGCGCGATGACCGCGGTCCACCTACGGGGAGCGGTGCGGGGCGTCGCTGGCTGTTTCATGAGGGAAACGCTAACAAAGGATCGCCCTTCTATAACAACCGGGGAGCGGCCGGCACCGGCGGAACGATCCCCCGCAGCGCCGGATAGGCTGGGAACCGGGATTTTTACGTTCAGAAGCAGGGAGTTCGATCACAGTGGCCCCAAATGAGGCAGCCTTCGAGGGCATGTTCCGGGAAATGTTCCGCCGCCACGCTGCCGGTGTGTCCATTATCACCGTCAATTACAACGGCGTTCCGTTCGGTTTCACGGCAACGTCAGTCGCTTCGCTCTCGGCCAAGCCGCCCCGTTTCACCTTCAACATGGCCCGCAGCTCCAGTTCCTGGCCCGCGGTGGCGAACACTTCGCATATCGGGCTGCATATGCTCGGACTTGAAAACCAGCCCCTCGCTGACCGGTTCGCACGAACCAAGGACCGCTTCGAGGGCGACCACTGGGCGCTCGGACCACACGACGTGCCTATTCTGAAGGATGTGACGGGCTGGCTGATCGGCAAGATCCAGATGCGGCTCTCCTTCGAGAACAACGCCGTAGTGGTCGTTGAGGTCGTGGACGGCCAGGTGGGCGAGGATGGCTCGCCGCTGCTCTACCACTCGGGCGGATATGGCCAGCCCGTCCCCCTGGATTATGAGATCTGATTCGGACTGACTCGGCACTAGTTGTCCAGGCAGGTTGGCCCCAGTAGCACCTTCAGGTCCCCGAACAACGACGGCGTCGGGTTGACCCGGAGATGAACCGGCAGGCCCATCACCTCTACCCTTGTATCCCCCTGGAGCAGCAGCCGGACCTCGGACGTTCCGCGGTGGGTTCGCAACACATCGCCGAGTTCGGTGACGACAGCTTCGGTTGCTTTATGGGTCTGCATGGTGATGACAACGGGACCGTTCATGTTATCGCTGAGGTCCGGGACGGACAGCTCCATGCAGTTCAGCGTGACAGCACCGTCGTCGCGTTTCTGCAGCCGGCCCTTGACCACAACGATCAGGTCTTCGGCGAGCACTGAGGCGATGGGGCCGTATACCTGGCCAAAGAACATCACCTCCATGGATCCGCCAAGGTCCTCCACTTCGGCGCGGGCGTAGGCATTTCCACTGGCTTTGGCTATGCGCCTGCTCAAAGACGTGATCATGCCGGCGATAGTGATGATGGCGCCGTCGTTGGGTCCGTCCTCACCGATCACTGATGTGATGGTCTGGTCGGCGTGCTGGCTCAACAAGCCCTCCAGGCCCTGCAAAGGGTGATCCGAGACGTAAAGGCCCAGCATGTCTCGTTCAAAGGAGAGCTTGTCCTTCTTTTCCCATTCCGGCAGGTCAGGAATCTCGGTGGTGAGGGACGCTTCCGGCTCCTGGTCCTCGAAGCCGGCAAAGAGGTCGAACTGGCCTATCGCCTCGTTGCGCTTCAGTGTGATGACGGAATCGATGGCCTCTTCATGAATCATGGCCAGTGCTCGGCGTGGATGCCCCAGCGAGTCAAACGCCCCGGCCTTGATCAGCGACTCAATGGTCCGCTTGTTGCACACAATGGCCGGAACCTTGAGCAGATAGTCCTTGAATGAGGTGAAGGCACCCTCTGCTTCCCGGGCAGCCACCATGGCCTCAACCACGTTGACACCAACGTTGCGGATGGCGGCCATGCCAAAGCGGATGTCCGTCCCCACGGGGGTGAAGTTAACGCTGGACTCGTTGACGTCCGGGGGAAGCACAGTGATGCCCATCTTCCGGCATTCGTTCAGGTACATCGCCAGTTTGTCCTTGTCATCACCAACGCTCGTGAGCAGGGCAGCCATGTACTCAGCCGGGTGATGGGCCTTGAGATAGGCCGTCCAGTAGGAGATCACCCCGTACGCGGCGGTGTGTGCCTTGTTGAAGGCGTAGTCGGAGAAGGGAAGCAGGATGTCCCACAAGGCTTTAATGGCGGCGTCAGAATAGCCGTTGTCACGCATGCCCTGGGAGAAGCCTTCGAACTGCTTGTCCAGTTCTTCCTTCTTCTTCTTACCCATCGCGCGCCGGAGGAGGTCTGCCTGGCCCAAGGAGTATCCGGCTACCTTCTGGGCGATGGCCATGACCTGCTCCTGATACACAATCAGGCCGTGCGTGGTGCCCAGGATTTCCGCCAGCGGCTCTTCGAGCTCTGCGTGGATGGGCGTGATCTCCTGGAGCCCGTTCTTACGCAATGCGTAGTTGGTGTGCGAGTTGGCACCCATTGGTCCGGGCCGATAGAGCGCCAGCACGGCCGAGATATCTTCGAAGTTGTCCGGCCGCATGAGCTTGAGAAGCGACCGCATGGGCCCGCCGTCGAGCTGGAAAACACCGAGAGTGTCACCGCGGGCCAGAAGTTCGTAGGAGGCCTTGTCCGTGAGCTCAAGGTCCTCCAGCACGAGGTCAATGCCCTTGTTGAGCTTGATGTTCTCCACGGCGTCGGTGATGATCGTCAGGTTCCTCAGCCCGAGGAAGTCCATCTTGATCAGGCCGAGGCCTTCACACGTGGGGTAATCGAACTGCGTGATGACCTGGCCGTCCTGCTCCCGGCGCATGATCGGGATGATGTCGATCAAAGGGTCCGAGGACATAATGACGCCGGCAGCGTGTACGCCCCACTGCCTCTTCAGCCCTTCAAGTCCCAGGGCCATTTCGAAGACCTTCTGGGAGTCGGCGTCCGACTTCAGGAGCTCGCGCAGCTCATCCGCTTCCGAATAACGCTTGGCTTCAGGATTGTGCACATCGGCGAGGGCGATGCCCTTGCCCATTACATCCGGGGGCATGGCCTTGGTCAGCCGTTCGCCGGTGGAAAAGGGATAGCCCAGGACACGTGAGGAGTCCTTCAGCGCCTGCTTGGCCTTGATGGTGCCGTAAGTGACAATCATGGCCACGCGCTCATCACCGTACTTCTCAGTGACGTACCTGATAACCTCGGACCGCCGCCGATCATCGAAGTCAACGTCGAAGTCGGGCATGGATACGCGGTCCGGGTTGAGGAACCGCTCGAAGATCAGGCTGTGCTCCAGCGGATCGATGTCCGTGATCCTCATGGCATAGGCTGCCATTGAACCTGCACCGGAACCGCGGCCGGGACCCACCCGGATGCCGTTGTTCTTTGCCCAGTTGATGAAGTCGGCCACCACCAGGAAGTAGCCGGGGAACCCCATCTGCACAATAACGCCGACCTCGTAGTCGGCCTGCTTGCGGACGGCATCGGGGATGCCCTTCGGGTACCGGTACTGCAGCCCGGCTTCGACTTCCTTAACGAACCAGGATTCCTCGTTCTCACCTTCAGGAACGGGGAACCTTGGCATGAAGTTGGCCTTGGTATTGAACTCGACATCGCACCGTTCCGCGATCAACAGGGTGTTGTCGCAGGCCTCCGGGTGGTCGCTGAAGATGGCCCGCATCTCCTGCGGAGACTTCAGGTAGAACTCGTCGGCGTCGAACTTGAAACGTTTGGGATCGGCCATGGTGGAACCCGACTGGACGCACAACAGTGCCGCGTGGCTGGCTGAGTCCTCTGCATGCGTGTAATGCAGGTCGTTGGTGGCCACCATGGGCAGGCCGAGTTCCTTGGCGAGCTTGATGAGGTCGCCCTGGATGGCCCGTTCGATGTCGAGGCCGTGGTCCATCAGTTCGCAGAAGAAGTTCTCCGCACCGAAAATGTCCCGGAAATCCGATGCCGCCTGCTTGGCTTCCTGGTACAGGCCCAGCCTGAGTTTTGTCTGGACTTCGCCGGAGGGGCATCCAGTAGTGGCGATCAGCCCCTGGCCGTAGGTCTGTAGCAGGTCCCGGTCCATGCGCGGCTTGTACAGATAGCCTTCCAGCGATGCCAGCGAGGACATACGGAACAGGTTGTGCATGCCTTGGGTGCTTTCGGCCCACAGGGTCATGTGGGTGTACGAACCTGCGCCTGACACGTCATTGCGGCCGCCATCGCCCCAGCGCACACGGGTTTTGTCCTGGCGTGCCGTACCCGGTGTCAGGTAGGCCTCCACGCCGATGATGGGCTTCACTCCCGCATTGCGGGCCTTATTCCAGAAGTCGAAGGCTCCGAAAACGAATCCATGGTCGGTGGTAGCCAGGGAGTTCATCCCCAGTTCCTTGGTGTGGCTGAAGAGGTCGCCAAGCCGGGCGGCACCGTCCAGCATCGAATACTCGGTGTGGTTGTGGAGATGGACAAACGAGTCGTTGCTGGAAGTCACCGAATCATTCTAGTGCCGACGTCGGACAACCTGCTTCAGGCTTGGCCCGAATCCAGGATCTCCAGGGCGTGAGCCAGGTCCTGCGGATATTCGCTGGTCACAGTGACACGATCCCCCGTCCGGGGATGATCGAACCCAAGCTGGCGGGCGTGCAGCCACTGACGGGTCAGCCCCAGGGAGGCCGCCAACCGGGGGTCGGCGCCGTATGTCAGATCGCCGGCGCAGGGGTGACGCAACGCCGAAAAGTGGACGCGGATCTGATGGGTGCGTCCGGTTTCGAGGTGGACTTCCACCAGCGAGGCCTTCCCGAACGCTTCGAGAACCTCATAGTGGGTGACAGAAGGACGCCCGTCCTCAATCACGGCGAAGCGCCAGTCGTGACCGGGGTGCCGGCCAATCGGTGCGTCGATGGTGCCGGCCAACGGGTCAGGGAGGCCCTGGACAACGGCATGGTAGACCTTGTCGACGGTTCGCTCCTTGAAGGCACGCTTCAAGGCTGTGTAGGCATCTTCGGTCTTCGCCACCACCATCACGCCGGACGTTCCGACGTCGAGTCGGTGGACGATACCGGTCCGCTCAGGAGCACCGGACGTGGAGATCCTGTAGCCGGCACCGGCCAGGCCACCCACGACTGTGGGACCGACCCATCCCGGAGACGGGTGGGCAGCGACTCCTACGGGTTTGTCGATGACCACAAAATCGTCGTCGTCCAGCAGGATTTTCAGGCCTTCCACGGATTCCTCCACGACTTCAAGGGGGTCCCGCCGTTCAGGCACGACGACGTCCAGCACGGTGCCGGGCGAGAGTTTGAGGGACTTTCCGACAGCTTTGCCTGCCGCCGTGACATTCCCCTCGGCGATGAGGGTGGCGGCCAGTGAGCGGGAGATGCCCATGAGCTTGGCAAGACCCGCATCTACACGAGTCCCGGCGAGCTCAAGGGGCACTATAACGCGTTCAGGCACTGTGATCCGTCGATTTTTTGGTGTTCGTGTGGATGTGGCGCGACCCGTCAAGGCCTATTCCCTTAAGGGTCAATATGCAGATGATTGCCACCGCGGAAACCACCGCCGAGTCAGCAATGTTGAAGATGGCGAAATTGGGCAACTGAATGAAGTCCACCACGTGCCCCATGGCAAACGAAGGTTCCCTGAAGAGCCTGTCCGTCAGGTTACCCAGTGCGCCCCCCAGCAGGAGCCCCAAGGCGAGTGCCCACCAGGCCGAACCCAACCGCCGGAGCTGGAAAAGGATGGCGATCGAGACCACGGACATGATGATGGTGAAAACCCAGGTTACGTTCTCGCCAATGGAGAAGGCGGCCCCGGAGTTTCGGATGTAGTACCAGTGAAGCAGCGGGGGAAGGACAGGGATGCGTTCGCCCTCTACCATCGTGCTGGTTACCCAGAGTTTGGTCAGCTGGTCAAAGACATAGGCGAATACAGCGAAACCGGCAAACAGGGACATCAGCCGCAGCCGTCGCGGCCTGGGCTTGGCAGGGGACGGTTGCGCAGCGTCAGGGGCGAGTTCGTCAGTCATGAGGGCTTTCATTCCGGTGCCAGCGAAGCGCTGGGAGACGGACCGCGGGTACGGACCTGTCAGGTGCTGTCGTGGGTTCGTGTCGATGGACTTAATGGAAAAACCGGCGGCCAAGGAATCCCCAGCCACCGGCTTTCAGAATACTTCTTACAACATTAGTTGTTGGCTTCGACTTCCGGCGCCGCCACAGAACCACGGGCATCCAAGTCGCGCAGCTGGCCTTCGATGTAGGCCTTGAGGCGTGAGCGATAGTCGCGTTCGAATCCACGGAGCTGCTCAACCTTGCGCTCCAGCACTGACCGCTGCTGCTCAAGTGCACCAAGGACCTTGCGGGACTTCTCCTGCGCGTCGTTGACGAGGCTGCTGGCTTCGATCTGTGCTTCCGCAATGATCTTGTCACGCTGCTGCTCACCGTCGGCAACGTGCTTGTCGTGCATCTGCTGAGCCATGGCCAGGAGCCCGGCAGCGGATTCAGCCGTTGGCGTGATGCCACCGGCAGCAGGAGCGGCTACGGGAACCGCTGCCAAAGCTGCAGCCTTCTCCAACTCCTGCTTGCGTGCGGCTTCAGCAGCCTTCGCCTCGGCTTCGGCCTTGGCGCGGGACTCTTCTTTGTCCGCCTTGACGGGGGCCGGAACCTTCTCTACGACGGGAGCCGCGACAGTCGACGTCGCAGGCGAGCCGGAACCGCCTTCTGCGAGCTTCTTACGAAGTTCGTCATTCTCCTGGTTCAGGCGCCGCAGTTCGACGACGATTTCGTCCAGGAAGTCGTCAACCTCGTCCTGGTCGTAGCCTTCGCGGAACTTGGTCGGCTGAAAGCGCTTGTTGACAACGTCTTCTGGCGTCAAAGCCATCTGGTCACCTCGTTGGTCTAGTTAGTCGGCGGCCTTCCGGCCGTCAAAACTACGGTACCTAAATATGGTCTCGTTCCTCTAATTCAACACGTCAGTGTCAAACCAGAGTTTTTTCACGGCTTAGTGACCCGTTTTCGGGGCCGCTTGCCAGCCGCAAGCTGTTATGAAAATTACGCGAAACCCCGGACGATTGCCATAGCGATGCTCACCGCAATGAACAACAGCAAAAATCCCAGATCCAGGGAGATCCCGCCAAGCCGCAAAGGCGGAATGAACCGCCGCAGGAGGTTCAGGGGTGGGTCTGTGATGGAGTACACACCATGGGCAGCCACAAGGGCGGCCCCACGGGGCCGCCATTCCCGGGCAAACATCTGGACCCAGTCAAAAACCAGGCGGATGATCAGCGCCACCAAAAAGAACAACAGAACCAGGTAGACAAGACCGAAAACAATTCCCATGAGCTAACTCATATCTCCATGTTCATTCCGGAAACCGAGGTGTCCTGTAGAAGTCGTCTTGTCTATTTCAGCACAGATGCCAGACAGGCGGACCTGTCCGGCACCGATAACAGGGCTGCTCTAGCTCTGGTTAAAGAAGCTGGCTTGGGTCTCGCTGGCCTTCTTGTCGTCCCCGATGACCTCGATGTATGAGGGCGACAGGAGGAAAACCTTGTTGGTGACCCGCTCGATACTCCCCCGAAGTCCAAAGACGAGGCCGGCAGAGAAGTCGACGAGCCGCTTGGCGTCGCCCTCCCCCATATCGGTGACGTTCATGATGACGGGGATGCCGTCACGGAAACTCTCACCGATGAGCTTGGCGTCGTTGTAGGACCGCGGATGGATTGTGGTGATCTGGCGGAGCCCGGAGCTTTCTTCGCGACTCGATGCCGCACGTTTAATAGGTGTCACTGGGGCACGGTACTCCTCTTCGGAGGCGTAGGACGCTTCCCGGGAGACCTCGCGGACAGGTGCCGGTGCGCGGCGTTCCTCGCGGTCATGCTCCATCGAATTGTCCTCACCCTTGTGCGATGTGTGATGCTCAGACTCGTAGTGTTCGTCGCCATCAGCGAGCCCAAGATAGATCATTGTCTTGCGCAGAGCGCCTGCCATGGTCGACTCCTATCGTGTCCGTCAGCGGGCAGCTCAATTGACTTGACAGTACCGGAATCCCCGCCATTCTCATCCAGTACTTTGACGCTACCCCAACGCCGGACGCGAACCGAGAATATCCGAACCAATTCGGAGGTGTGTCGCCCCGAATTCTATTGCCGCTTCAAGGTCCTGGCTCATCCCTGCGGAAATGCCTGTCGCCTGAGGGTGGACTGAGGTCAGGGACGCAGAAATTCCTGCCAGCTTCGCGAAGGCTTGCCGGGGGTCACCGCCAAGCGGCGCCACGGCCATCAGCCCAGCCAGCTCAAGGCCCTCCAGGTCTGCCAGGCGGTCGGCAAGGGACTCCACGTCAGCAGGCAGGGCACCACCACGGTGGCCCTGGGGATGGTCATCGAGATTGACCTGAATAAAGCACTTCAACGGATCACGGCCGGAGCCCTCAAGGTGTGCAGCAACAGCTTTAGCCAAGGCGCCGGCGATTTGAGGCCGGTCCACCGAATGGACTGCGTGGGCGTAGCGCACCACTGATTTGGCTTTGTTGCTCTGCAATTGGCCCACAAAGTGCCACCGCAGCGGGAGGTCTCCCAGCAGAGCTGATTTTTCTGTTGCTTCCTGATCCCTGTTCTCTCCGAAGTCCATGACACCCAAGGAGGCCAGGCGCCGGACATCCTCGGCGGGATGAAACTTGCTGACCACAATCAGCTCGGGAGCAGCGGTACGTCCCGCCGCTGCTGTTGCTTTCCCGATCCGAAGGCGGACCGCATTGAGTCGTTCCCGGAGTTGAGAGGTTCTGGAGTCGTCCACGTGCACTGAGGGATCAGTCATCTGTCCATACCAATCCCGCAAACCGTCCAGTGTGCCGGTTCCGGCGGTAGGAATACAGTGACTCATTCTCCAGTGTGCATTGTCCCGAGTATTCGATTGCGACGCCTTCAGCTTCCAATTGGCTCCTTACGCCTGCCGGAAGATCCAGCCCGGGCGTCCCCCACGAGGTCTCCGACCACGCCGCCGGAACGGTGGTGGTCACGCTATCCCTCATGCTGCCAGGGACCTCGTAGCACGAGCCGCAGATCGAGGGTCCTATCCAGGCCCGGATGTCCGCGGCACCGGCGTCGCGCATCTTTTGAATCGCCCCGGGCACGATTCCCGCCGCCACACCGGGGCGTCCGGCATGGACGGCGGCAAGAATCGGCAGGGAGCCTGTACCCGACGGCGGCTCAGCCACCATCACGACGGGGACACAGTCAGCCACCATCACCGCCAGGGGCATCCCGCGCGAGACCAGGCCATCGGCAGTAGGGACGGCTGTGCCATTTGCCTCAGCGCGGGTTTCCAAGAACAGGACATCGCTGCCGTGGACCTGATTCATGTACTGGAAACGCCGCGGTTTGATCCCCGACGCCGCTTCCAGCAGGTCCCTTCGACGCCTGACCTCAGCAGGATCATCACCCACATGCAACGCCAGGTTCCCCGCCCCGGCGTCAGTGAAGGCCACCCACGTGCCGGGACGGACTTCGGTTCGCCACGAAAACAATCAGAACACCTTCAAGCAATAGATCGGCGCCGGGTGCGCCCCGTGTTACCACGAAGCCTAAGCCTACGTCGCCCCAGGAAGCCGATTCACCTCAGGACGTCCGGCGTTACTTCAGAAAGTCGGGGACGTCCAGGTCGTCAGAATGGCTCCCGGAGAGGTCCGGTTCCACAACCGAGGGGAGGTCGACGTCGAAGCCTGAGTCGGCGGGCACAGCGGAGTGCCGCTGTTGACCCCAGTTGCTCAGGCCGGAGGCACCAATCCCGGCGTGCACCGGCTGGGCCTGCACAGGCGACGGCGCCTGCGCCGGTACTCCAACCGGAGCGGATGCCGGCACTGCCGGCCGCTGCGGTGCTGCCTGCGCAGGCGTCTGGTCCATGGAGGGGGAGGTTGCCTTGACGTCGTCGAAACCCGCTGCGATAACCGTTACGCGGGCTTCGTCCCCCAGGGCATCATCGATAACCGCACCGAAGATGATGTTTGCTTCCGGGTGGGCAACCTCTTGTACGAGGCGGGCCGCTTCGTTGATCTCGAACAACCCAAGGTCGGAGCCGCCCTGGATGGACAGCAGCACTCCGTGGGCGCCGTCAATGGATGCCTCGAGCAGCGGTGACGCGATGGCGAGTTCTGCGGCCTTGACGGCGCGGTCCTCGCCGCGGGCGGAACCGATACCCATCAGCGCGGACCCCGCACCCTGCATCACGGACTTTACGTCGGCGAAGTCGAGGTTGATCAGGCCCGGGGTAGTGATCAGGTCGGTGATGCCCTGGACACCGGACAGCAGGACCTGGTCGGCAGAGCGGAAAGCATCCAGGACAGAGACGTTCCGGTCGCTGATGGAGAGCAGGCGGTCGTTGGGAATGACGATCAGGGTGTCGACCTCGTCGCGGAGGGCGTCAATTCCAGCCTCGGCCGAGCCTGCACGGCGCCGGCCTTCGAAGGTGAACGGGCGGGTGACAACACCGATTGTCAGTGCACCGAGGGAACGGGCAATCCGCGCCACAACGGGGGCGCCACCGGTACCTGTGCCGCCGCCTTCGCCGGCGGTGACGAAGACCATGTCCGCGCCGCGGATGACCTCTTCAATTTCGTCAGCGTGATCCTCGGCGGCCTGCTTGCCGACCTCGGGGTTCGCCCCGGCGCCGAGGCCACGGGTCAGCTCGCGTCCAACGTCAAGCTTGACGTCAGCGTCACTCATGAGCAGGGCCTGGGCATCTGTGTTGATCGCGATAAATTCCACGCCCCGCAGACCTACCTCGATCATGCGGTTGACTGCGTTCACGCCACCGCCGCCGATGCCGACGACCTTGATGACGGCCAAGTAATTCTGCGGAGCTGCCACGTTACGTGTCCCTTGTTCGTGTCCTGATGCGAAACCTGATGGAGTCTAGCTTGAAGCTTTCAACCTTAACCCTCGACCTGAGGGTTATAGTTATGTCAACTAACTCATGCCTGTGACGCTATTTCCTCTGCTTGCCACATTCAATTACCACTACCGCGTGTCGTAGGAAAACCCCCGAAATAGTGCTGTTTAGCGGGTTACGGGGTGTCTGGGGACACTGACGTCGTAGACACTGACCGGGTTCTTCGGGTCAGCCGGTGCCTTGAGCAGCGCCTCCAGCACCTTCGCTTTGAGCTCCTTCTCCCCCGCGTTTCCCCAGACGATGGTTTGCCCGTCCACGAGCTTGAGCTCAACGGCATCCACGGACTTTGCCGAGGCATCTGAAAGCTTTTTCAGTACGTCGGCCGGGAGGGCACCAAGCACACCTGTGATGGCATGGAACAGATCCTTTCCCATGGCCCCGGCGCCGCCGTCGATGACGGGTAGCTGGATACTGGACGGATCCGTGGTGCTGCTGAGCTGGACGCCCTCGATATCAACTAGTTGAAAAGTCTCGCCTTGCTTCAGGAGTGCCACCGGGACGCGCTCCTGAACCTGGACCAGCAGCCCTGAAGGAGGCCTGGCCTGCGTCGTAACACCCTTGATTTGGACAAGTGGCTGGAGCAATGCACTGACCTCGGAGTCACTTACCTGCGGCAGGGGCTTGCCCTCCAGAGGTTCCAACGCCGCCTTGATCTGCTCAGTTGTCAGCATCTTGGTGCCCTGCACCGTGATGGTCCTGACCGCAAGCGCCGGGGAGTAGATGGCGGCCGCGAGTAGACCGGCCACCAGCGCTGCAACGATGCAGGCCGTGATGATGATGTTCCGCCTGATCCGCCTGGCCCTGGGCTCGGGAAAGTTGACTACATTGTCCGGGAGTGGCGCGGAGGGCTGATCGCCCGGGCCATCCGCAGATTTGGATGCAGAAATAATCCCGGAACGTTTCCGGTCACCACTGGCTTGCGGGCTGCCAACGGGTGGTTTACCAGAGCTTGGCTTGCTGCCGGAGGGCTTGTACGTTGGCCTCCGGGTGCTAGCCACTCAGCGCCTCCACAATGAGCGGGCCATAAGCTGTGACGTCCCCCGCACCGGCTGTCAGGATGACGTCGCCGGGTCGGGCCGCCGCCGTCAACTGGGATACTGCTTCCGTTCCGGCCCCTACAAGCCTGCCGCCTGCCTGAAGGTACTGCGCAATCAACTGGCTGCTGACGCCCGGGATAGGATCTTCGCGCGCCGGATAAATGTCCAGCACCAGGGCGGTGTCGGCCAGGTTGAGGGCTTCTGCAAAGTCGCGGGCAAACTCCCGGGTGCGGGAGAACAAATGAGGTTGGAAGAGCACATGCACCTTATGGGCTCCGGCCACCGAACGGGCGGCCGATAATGCCGCGCGCACCTCGGTGGGGTGATGCGCGTAGTCATCGTATACCCGGACGGCGCGGCCTTCACCCTTGAATTCGAATCTCCGGGACGCACCGGAGAAGTCAGCAAGGGCCGTGGCTGCCAGCTGTGGTCGGACACCAAGTTCACGGGCCACGGCAAAGGCCGCTGTCGCGTTCAGGGCATTGTGCAGCCCAGGCACCTTGAGGTCCAGCTTGAAGCGTCCCTCAGGCATTGACAACCAGATGCCGTCCGGACCGCCGTGATGCAAGCGGACCTCACAGTCCTCAGCAGTTCCGTAGAGCAGGACCCGGGTTGCGCCTCCTGCCCTTGTCCGTTCAGCCAGGGCGCGTGCGCCGTCGTCGTCTCCGCAGACGATCAACAAACCATCATCCGGAAGGAGCGCCGCGAACCGGTCAAACGATTCATAGACTGCCTCCGGTGTGCCGTAATGGTCCAGGTGATCCGCTTCCACATTGGTCACCACGGCGATCCGTGGCCGGTAGTTCAAGAAGGAGCCATCAGACTCGTCCGCCTCGGCAACGAAGATTTTGGATGCCCCATTGGCGGCATTGACGCCGAGGGCGGGTACGTTGGCACCGATTGCATAGGATGGGTCCAGCCCGGCCCCCTGGAGCAGTACGGTCACCATGGATGTAGTGGTCGATTTTCCGTGCGTGCCGGCAACCGTCACCACGTCATCGTCACCCATCAGCGCAGCCAACGCCTGCGAGCGATGCAACACTGCGATGCCCCGGTTGCGTGCTGCTGCAAGCTCGGGATTGTCCTCGCGGATGGCGGATCCGGCGACCACCGTGTCGGCGTCCCCGAGGTTTGCCGCTCCATACCCGACGGCGATGCGCGCCCCTGCAGCTGCCAGCTCGGCCATCACAGGAAGATCTTTGGCATCGGAACCGCTCACCGCCACCCCACGGGCAACCATGATCCGGGCAACGGCTGACATTCCAACTCCTCCGATGCCGATGAAATGGACCTTGCCGAGGGATTCCTGCTTCCGCGGCTCAGTCATCAGCCCTGGTTGATTCATCGGTTTACCGCTTCCAGGACGAGGCCGGCCATCAGCTGGTCGGCGTTTCTGATACCAAGTTGTTGGGCTTGTGAGGCCATCCGGCCGAGGCGTTCCGTATCAGACAGCAACGGAATGATCTCCTTGCTGACCCACTCGGGGGTGAAGTTCTTATCGTTTACCAACAGAGCGGCTCCGGCATTCACCAGGCCGGAGGCATTCAGGGCCTGTTCCCCGTTCCCGATGGGCAAGGGAACAAATACAGCCGGTAAACCCACCGCGGCCACCTCGCAAACGGTGGCGGCTCCGGCGCGGGCAAGGAGCAGATCGGCTGCAGCATAAATGGATTCCATGCCGTCCACGTATTCGATCTGCAGGTAGCCCGCTGCCTCTAACCGCCGGCCGTTCGAATCCTGCAGGGACTTTCCCCTGCCGGTGATGTGGAGCGTCTGGATGCCCGCAGCGGCCAATGCCTGAAGAGATGCTGCGATGGTGCGGTTGATGCTCTGGGCGCCCAAGGAACCACCCGTGACGATGAGGGTAGGGCGCTCAGGGTCCAGCCCAAGCGACAACCTCGCCGCCCGCCGCGCTGATGCCCGGTCAAGCCCGGAGATCTCCGGACGCATGGGCATTCCGACATGCCGTGCACCTTGGAGCCTTGTCTGCTCGAAGGCGACTGCGACATGGTTGCTGAGCCGGGCACCGATGCGGTTTGCCAGTCCGGGCCTTGTGTTGGCTTCATGCAGGACGATCGGGATTTTGCGCCGCCAGGCAGCGAGGTACATCGGGGTGCAGACGTAACCCCCGACTCCCACCAAAACGTCGGCACCGGCATCGTCCAAGATTTTCCCCGCCTGCCCTACTGCCGCAGCAAGACGTGCAGGCAGGCGGAGGAGATCCAGCGACGGCTTGCGCGGAAACGGGACTCTGTTTATGGTCGCAAGTTCAATTCCTGCAGCCGGGACAAGCCGCGTTTCCATACCGTTTGGCGTCCCGACGGCGAGCAGCCTGGCTTCTGGACGGGCTTTCCGCAGGGCGTTGGCGATGGCAAGGAGCGGGCTGACATGCCCGGCCGTTCCACCGCCGGCAAGGACCACGGACAGGGAGGAGGACTTCGGCTTCATTGGAATGCTATTTCCGCTTTCGTGGGGAGTTTATGCGACCGGCCTTTGCCTGGCCCGGAAGCAGCCGCTTGGGCTGGATACCGGGTGCCATCTGGGCCCTCGCCAACGACAAGACTACGCCGATGGCGCATAGTGACATCAGCAAGGCCGAGCCACCGTAGGAAATAAATGGCAGGGGCACACCGATCACGGGAGCCAGGCCTGTGACGACGGCCATGTTGACGGTCGCCTGTCCCAACAGCCAGACCATGATGGTTCCCGCCAGTACCCGGTGGAACATGTCTTCCTGGGCGACCACAACCCGATAAATGGCTGCACCGAGAATGGCAAAGAGGATCAGCACAACGAGGGTACCGACGAGGCCGAGTTCTTCTCCGATGATGGCAAAAATGAAGTCGTTGTGGGCTTCCGGGATCCAGCTGTACTTTTGCCTGCTCTGGCCCAGCCCCACTCCCAGCCAGCCTCCCGAGGCCAGGCCGTAGAGGCCGTTCGTGGATTGGTAGTTGGCATCGCTGCCGTTGGTGCACGCCCCGCCCGTCCACCAGGACGTGATGCGGCACATGCGGTTGGAGCTGGTGAGTGCCATGGCTGCGGTGCCTGCGGCTCCAACCAGTCCAGCTAAGCCGAAAAGGTAAAGCGGTACGCCGGCAAAGAAGAGCGCCGCAGCAGTAATCATCATGATGATCATGGCCGTGCCGAGGTCATTGCCCAGGACAACCAGACCGATGATGATGCCGGCCAGGGGCACAGCGGGGATCAGGGCGTGCTGCCAGCGGTGGAGGAGCTTCCTTTTCATCGCCAGTACGGTGGCCATCCAAAGGGCCAGCGCCAGCTTGGCTGCCTCGGAGGGCTGGAAAGTGATGCCGCCCAGATCAATCCAGTTTTTGTTGCCGTTGACCTCGTCGCCGATTACCTGGACCAGGATGAGGAGGACGAGGGCAATGCCCACTCCGGGCCAGGCAAAACGCTTGAGCCAGACGACATTAACGCGCGAAAGGATGAACATAAAGAACAGGCCGATGACGGCGAACATGCCCTGTTTGAGGGCAGCGGAATAGGGTGATTCCCCTGCCGCGATCGCTTCCACGCTTGAGGCAGAAAGGACCATCATGATGCCGATGGCAGTAAGGGCCAGTGTGGAACCGAGGATGAGGTAATACGTGGAGCCGTTGCGGGACGTTCCGGTCCCCTCAAGTACTGACCAGAAGCGACGGTATGCATTCCGGACTTTGACGGGAAGAGATGTGTTGGCCTGCCGTGCCGTCGAAGCCTGCCGCGGCTTTGACCCGCCGGCCGTTCCGGGGGTGCGTATTGGCGTGCTGGCCATTCCTACTCCTCGCCGGTCCGGGCCTGCCCTTCCACGAGCTCGCTAACGGCCTCGATGAAAGCGTCGCCACGATGAGCGTAGGAAGAGAACTGATCCATGGAAGCAGCCGCCGGCGCCATGAGCACGGTATCGCCTGGTGAGGCGATCTGGGCCGCCGCCGCAACGGCTTTCGCCATCACGTACCTGCCGGAGTTCGGCCCGGAACCCGTGGAGGCACCACCCGTTCCGGCAGTCTGCGTATTGTCAGTGTCACCCGTTTCAGCCCTGATCACGGGAACATCCGCAGCGTGTCGCTCTAGGGCGGCCGATAGGTCAGCCACATCCTCCCCTATGAGGACCACAGCTTTGAGGCGGTGCGAATTTTCCCGCACCAGGTCGTCATAGCTGACGCCCTTCGAGAGCCCGCCCGCAATCCAAACGACGTTCTGGAAAGCCCCCAGCGATGCCGCAGCAGCATGGGGGTTGGTGGCCTTGGAATCATTGATCCACAGGACGTCGTTATAGCGGGCCACAAGCTGAATGCGATGATCGCCGGGGATGTAGTTCCGTAGGCCCTGGCGGATTGCCGACGCGTCCACACCATACGCCCGCACGAGGCCGGCGGCGGCGAGGGCATTTGCCACCATGTGGCGCGGCGCAACCGGGCCGAGATCGGATCGGGCAGCAAGCTCAGCGGCGCTGTCCTTGCGTTCGGCTATGAAGGCACGGTCTACCAGGAGCCCTTCAACCACACCGAGCATGCTGACGGCAGGGGTCGTTGTGGTGAAACCGATGGCACGGCAGCCTTCCACGACGTCTGCGTTTTCAACCATCCTTTCGGTTTCGACCTGTTCGGCATTGTAGATGCAGGCGACCCGGGTCCGCTCATAGACCTTTGCCTTGTCCGCGAGGTACGAATCGTACGAGCCGTGCCAGTCAACGTGATCTTCGGCTACGTTGAGGCACACGCTTGCGAGAGGGGAAACTGACTCGCTCCAGTGCAGTTGGAAGCTTGAGAGTTCGACGGCCAGGACATCGTATTCCACGGGGTCCCGGAGTGCATCCAGGATGGGCGTTCCCACGTTTCCCACGGCGATGGCCTTCAGCCCTGCAGCCTGCAGCATGGACTCTGTCAGTCCCACAGTGGTGGTCTTGCCGTTGGTGCCGGTGATGGCAAGCCACTCCGCCGTCTTGCGCCCCGCGCGTTCACGTACCCGCCAGGCGAGTTCGACGTCGCCCCAGATGGGGATGTGCGCGCGCGCAGCAGCCGCCAGGAGGGCCTGGTCAGGCCTCCAGCCGGGCGAGGTAACAATAAGGTCAGGTACCGCGCCGTCCACCCTGGGTACGGACTGAACGGCATCTTCCCCGAGGAGGACGTCGACGGCGCCGACGATCTTCAGGGTGTCAGCCTGGGCCTGGGCCTTTGCACTCGTTGAGGCATCCACGACGACTACCCTTGCACCCAGTTCGATGAGGGTGTCGGCTGCCGCAAAACCGGATACGCCGATGCCAGTGACAACGACACGGAGCCCGGCCCAGTCTGAATCCCAGCTGACAAGGCTTTTGAGCCTCAACAGGTTCGCTGACCGGGCTGCGGGGTTCAGTCCACGGATCAGCGCGTTCACAGCAGCACTACCCATTCTGCGTAGAAGATTCCCAAGCCAGCGGCCACGCATAGGCCTCCCAGTATCCAGAACCGGACCACCACAGTGACCTCGGCCCATCCCTTGAGTTCGAAGTGATGCTGCAGCGGAGCCATTTTGAAGAAACGCTTGCCCTTGGTGGCCTTGAAATAGCCCACCTGGATGATCACTGACAGCGTGATCAGGACAAAGAGGCCTCCAATGAAGGCCAGAAGAAGTTCAGTGCGGGAAAGGATCGCGAAGCCGGCCACAGCTCCACCAATGGCGAGCGATCCCGTGTCCCCCATAAAGATTTTGGCCGGCGAGGTGTTCCACCACAGGAAGCCAACCAATGCAGCGCTCATGATGGCCGCGAGCAGGGCCAGATCCAACGGATCACGGACCGAATAGCAGCCGGCGCCGGCCTGTCGTGGCGAGCCACATGCCTGGTTGCTTTGCCAGATTCCCATAACGGTGTAAGCGCCGAAGACCATCACGGAAGCCCCCGCGGCCAGCCCGTCGAGCCCATCGGTCAGATTGACGCCGTTGGTCGCCGCCGTCACGATCAGGTTCGACCAGATCACGAAGAGAATAGCGCCGATGACCGTGCCACCGAAGGCGAGGTTAAGCCACGGGATGTCACGTACCAGCGAAATATGAGTTGATGCAGGGGTGACGCCGTCCGCATCCGGAAATCCCAATGCCATGATGGCGAACGCGACGCCCACCACACCCTGGCCGATGAGCTTGGCGGCAGGGTTCAGGCCCAGGCTCCGCTGCTTTGAGATCTTAATGTAGTCATCCAGGAAGCCCACGAGGCCCATGCCGACGGCAAGGAACAGGAGCAACAGCGCTGACGCGGAGGGTCCGGGCGAACGCGGATTCATCATCCACATGATGAGGTGGGTCAGCCCATAGCTCAGGATGACTGCAAAGACCACCACCGTTCCGCCCATCGTTGGCGTGCCACGTTTGGTGTGGTGGGACGTGGGTCCGTCATCCCGGATGAACTGGCCGTAGCTCTTGTGCACGAGCAGGCGGATGAACAGCGGGGTACCCACCAATGCGAACAGGAGGGCCAGGCCAGCGCCGATCAGCAGTGCGATCACAGCAGTTCGCTCCCTTCGTTGGTGGTTGGAGTGGCAGTTGCCGGAGCATGTGGGGGTAATGCTATCCGATCGCCCAAGTGCCTTAGTCCGATGCTGTTGGAGGACTTGAAGAGAACGAGGTCCCCGGGCCGGAGTTCAGATTGGAGCAGATCGTACGCTTCATCGGCGGTCTCGGTGAAAACACATTCGTCGCCCCAGGATCCCTCCTGGATCGCTGAAACATACAATGACCGGGCCTCCCTGCCGACCACGACAAGGCGGGAGATGTTCAGCCGCACCACTTGCGTGCCCACGGCGGCGTGCTCGCGGATCGAGTCGGGTCCGAGTTCAAGCATGGCTCCAAGGACTGCCCAGGTGCGCCGCCCTTGCCCCAGGTCCGCAAGGGTCCTCAAGGCCGCCCGCATGGACTCAGGGTTGGCATTGTAGGCGTCGTTGATGATGGTAACGCCGTCGGGACGCTCAGTGCGTTCCATCCGCCACCGACTGACAGCCGTCTGTGAACTGAGGGAACGGGCAATCTGCGGTCCGGCAATGCCTGCAGCGTGGGCTGCTGTGGCAGCGGCCAGCAGGTTGGTGACGTGATGAGCCCCGATCAGCTGGCTTGACACCGGAAACCCTTGGCTTTCCCCAGGAAGGGACAGCAGGAACTCAGGATTTCCAGCGCCGCTGGTTTCGGCGTTGACCGCCTGTACGTCTGCCTTCCTGCCCTGCCGGTCGGGCTGTGCCGAGAACCCCAGGACCGAAGATGACGTCCGGTTCTCCATGGCGGCCACCCGCTGATCATCGAGGTTGATCACGCCGATACCAGCCTCAGGAAGTGCTTCCAGCAACTCCCCCTTGGCCTTGGCAATGTTCTCCACGCCGCCGAATTCTCCTGCGTGGGCTGTTCCAACTCCAAGGACCACTCCGATGTCCGGGTGGACCATGTCTGCGAGGTAGCGGATGTGCCCGACTCCGGTGGCCCCCATCTCGATAACGAGGTACCGGGTTTCGAAATCGGCTTTGAACACGGTGAGGGGAACGCCGACCTCCCCGTTGTAGGAGCCCTGCGGCGCTACCGTTTTACCCTCGGTGGCCAGGACCCCCGCAAGCAGGTCCTTGGTGGTGGTCTTGCCGGCTGAGCCTGTGATGCCAATGACCGTCAGCTTGGCGCCCGCGGCCTCACGGTATGCGCGGATTCGCCGCACGGACTCCGCGGCCAGCGCTCCCATGGCAAGCACGGCGTCGGACACAACGACGGCGGGATACGGCCTACCGGTGGCGTCCGCGATGTCATGCTCTACGAGCGCGAGCACAGCGCCACGATCAAAGGCCGCGCCAGCGAAATCATGCCCGTCCGCGTTTTCCCCCGGCTTCGCGACGTAGAGGGACCCGGGCGAGGCTTCGCGGGAATCAGTCACGACAGAAAGTGGCTTGATGGCGGGATCGGCGGCCAGGCGGCCGTTTGTTATGTTGGCAATTTCAGCCGCAGTTAATGCAATCATCTCGGTTTAGGACTCTATCCGCTGGTCTTCGAGAGCCGAGAATCCACGGGCTGTCAAGGCGGCGCGGAGTTCCTCGCGGTCGTCCAGCGCAAGATTGACCCCCCGTACTTCCTGCCAGACCTCATGCCCCCTGCCTGCAACAAGGATTGTGTCCTGGGGGCGGGCGAGTTCAACTGCCTGCCGTATCGCCACATCGCGGGGGAAGCTCTCCATAATGGCGCAATCCAGCCCTTCAGCTTCTTTCGCGGCTGCCGCACCGGCAAGGACATCGGTCCGGATTGCGGCTGCATCCTCATCGTGGGGGTCGTCATCCGTGACTATGACGATGTCCGCAGACCCCGCCGCAATGGCACCCATTGTAGGCCTCTTGCCTTTATCCCGTTGCCCCGTTGCACCAAAAACCACGATCAGACGTGCGTCAGGGGTTGACGGGCGTAACGCCTCCAGGGCACGTGAAAGGGCATCGGGGTTATGAGCAAAGTCCACGACGGCGGCCGGCGACGTCGCCACGAGCTGCATGCGGCCCGGAACCGAAGTACTGAAGGGGTCAGCAGCGTCCAGCGCCTGCTGAAGCCGTTCCTGGTCCACGCCGGATTGGAGCACCATGATGGCGGCCAATGCCGCGTTGGACACGTTGAAGGTGCCGGGTAATCCTGTGTGCACCCGGATCTCCCTGCCATCACGGTGCTGGAGCCTGAAGCCTGTGCCGAGTCCGCGGGGAACGGCTTCCACCACGTTCCAGTCAGCATAGGCGGCCCCCTGACCAACCTGCGTGGAGAGCGTGACGACCGGGATGTCTGCCGTTCTCGCGAGCCGCCGGCCCCACTCATCGTCCACCGTGATGACACCGGCCGCGGCGTGCCTGGACGTGAACAGCTGAGCTTTGGTGAGGAAGTAATCCTCCATGGTGCCGTGCAGGTCCAGGTGGTCCTGGGTGAGGTTTGTAAACCCGGCGACATCGAAGATGACGCCGTCGACGCGGTGGAAGGAAACGGCGTGGGAAGAAACTTCCATGGAGACTGCGTCCAGTCCGCGCTCCCGCATCAACGCGAGGAGCGCATGCACGTCGGTGGATTCCGGGGTGGTCAGCAGGCTGGGGATGGGATCGCCGCCGGCAAGAATTTCAATGGTCCCGATCAGCCCGGGCGTCATGCCAAGGCTCCTGAGGAGGGCATTGATGAAGTAGGTCGTCGTAGTCTTGCCGTTGGTACCCGTCACTCCAAAAACGGTGGGCGTGCCCTCATTGCCTGCGCCGGTCCCGTAGACGTGGGCAGCAAGCCTGCCCACCAGCGAGCGGGGGTCCTCTGCGATCAGCACCGGCACATCGATGTCTGTCGACAGGGCAAGCTGGCGAGCACCGGCGTCGTCCGTTATGACCGCCACGGCACCGGTGGAAACGGCCTGCCCGACAAAGTCGGCGCCGTGCCGTGTAGCGCCTGGCAATGCCACATAGACGTCCCCAGGTTCCACTGTCCGTGAGTTGAGGGAAATGCCCGTGACGGGGATGGCCACCGAAGCCTCGGGGACAACCACGCCTATTTCCTCCCCCAGGCTTCCAAGCGCCACGGCACTGACGGAGGCTGGACGGAAAGAGCCGCGTGTTGTGTTGTGCCGGCTTGTTTCGTCCCGATTTGTGTTGTCCCGAGCGGGAGCATTCTGGCCGGTGTTGGCGGCATGGGCATTGAGCTCTGACAAGTGATCTCCGTTGGTGCTAGTTGATCACACCCCGGGCGAGAGAGTGTGCCCCCGAATACATGCGGTTGTGGACGTGCTACTTGGCGTACTGCGGCAACCGGGCGGGCTCGCCGGTGGATGGCGGGACGTTGTAGGTCCGCAGCGTCTGGCTCATCACGGAACGGAACACCGGACCGTTGGTGATTCCGTAGATGCTGCCCTTGGGCCGTTGCAGGACCACTTCAACAATAAACCGCGGATTGTCCATCGGCGCCATTCCGACCATGGACGCGGTGTAGCCGCAGTAGCCGGACTTGCCGTCATCGCACGGTGACTCCGACGTTCCGGTCTTGGCACCGACGCGGTAACCGTCGATGGCCGCATCCTTGATCTGGCCTTCGGTTACGGCGCTTTCGAGGATGTCCCGGACCTGTTGGGCCGTTTCCTTGGAGACGACCTCCCGTGCCGGTTTGGCAGGCACCTTTTCCTCAGTGCCGTCAGGACTGAGGTAACTGTCGATCAGCCTTGGCTGCAGCATCACTCCGTCGTTGGCGATCGTCTGGTAAGCGCGGACGGTCTGAAGAGTTGACTGCGAGACGCCCTGTCCGAACAGAACCGTGTACTGCTGCCGGTCATCCCATTGGTCAGCAGGGGTCAGGATGCCCTTGGCTTCTGCAGGCAATCCGATTTCAGGAGCCTCGCCGATGCCAAATTTCTTGAGCCAGTCATAGCGTTCCTGCTTGGTCAGCCGCTGACCAGCCATTACTGTTCCTGTGTTCATGGACCAGCCGAGGATCCCGGCCAGCGTGCGGTCCTCGGTGCCGTGGTCAAATGAGTCGTTGAAGGTCTGCCCGTCCACGCTGTACGACGGCGGAATGGTGAACTTTTCGAGGGGGCTGGACCTGCCCTCGTCAATGAGGGCGGCCGCGGTGATCATCTTTTCCACCGAACCCGGCTCATACGCCGCCGTAACGGACCTGACACCTCGATCCTTGGCATCAACCTTTCCGGGGTCGTTAGGATCCGGAGCATTCGTATCAGCCATGGCCACGATGTTTCCGGTCTTGATATCCAGGACAGTGAGGACGCCCCATTCCGCGCTGAGCTTGTCAGTCTGGCTTTGGATCGCCTGCTGGGCAAAGTACTGGAGGTCTGAATTGAGGGTGAGTTTGATGTCCTTGCCGTCCTGGGCAGGAGTGAACTGGTCCACGCCGACGGGAATCCTCAATCCATCGGCTCCAATTTCAAAGAGCCGCTTGCCCGGAGTGCCTTTCAGGATCTCATCCTGCGTCTGCTCCAGGCCGGCCTGCCCCGTGGTTCCGTCCTTGAGGAATCCGACGATTCCACCAGCCACCGGACCGTTCGGGTAAACACGTTTGCTGGTTCCTTCGGTTACGATTCCTGGAATCCCCAGCTTGGAAATCCTGTCTTCAACATCCGGCTTCAAATCCTTGGCCACAATGTAATATCTCTGATCGCCCGTGAGTGCCGCTTTGAGCTCCTCTGAGTCCCTGCCCAGTACGGCGGCGAGCTCGGAGATGCCCTGGTCCCGGGATACGTCCACATACTTTTCTTCGCCGTTTACGGTTTCGAGGCGGGGGAACGAATCTGTTTTGGTGTTGAGCTTCTGGTCCACCACCACGTTGTAGCGGATGACGCTGCTGGCCAGGACAGTACCGTTGGCATCGAGTATGCTTCCGCGCTCAGCGGGCAGCACCGTGGGCTTGAGTCTGTTGTTCAGCGCGGCTTGGGCCAATCCCCCTGCGTCCAGGCCCTGAACCAGGAACAGCTTTCCGCCCACCACAAGGAGCAGCGAGAGCATCAGGCCTAAACCCAACCGCAGGCGCCTGGTGGGGCTCGCCACTTTCTTGGCTGCCGATTTGCCGGTGCTTCGCGCCACAATCGAATCCTTGCTGGTTATCCGTGGGTGGTCTGGGCTGCCCGGGCCGGGATGTTCTACTGGCCGGGCGTCTTCTGCTGCGGTGCCGGCACCGATCCCCCGTGAAGCTCTGCTGCCGGAGCGGCAGCTACCGGAGCAGGTGGCCTTACGGCCTGGGCGGGCGGCCCTGCTGCGCCAGGGGCCGCAGAAGCGGAAGCCCCTGCATTGGGCGCGCCATCCGGCTTCCGGACGGCCAGCGGCTCATTCGCACTTGCAGGCGGAACGACGGCCAGCTGACCGGCAACTGCAGGGGCGGCGATGACGGCGCCGGGATTTGCCCCCTTGGTCGCCGGTAATGCCTTTCCGGTGACGCTCAGGTTGGACAAGTCAATCTGGCCTTTGCCTGACGAGGGAACCATGCCCAGTTCCGTGGCCTTCGCTGCCAGGTTTTGTGGAGCATCGTAATTCTGCACCTGCTGTGTCAGATCCTGGTTCTGCTTCATCAGGCTGGACTGCTCGCTTTTGAGCTGCACCAGTTGATACTGCGATGTCGAGACCTGGATGTTCAGCACAAGGACCAAAATGAGCGCAGCTGCCAACAACGCGAAGCACAATACGACAAATGGGGCGCGTCGTTTGGACGGCATGGAGCGCACAACGGACAGGGGCGTCCGGGATTTGGTTCCTTGGCCTGGTTTAATCCCGGTCACCGACCGGGGGTTCAGGGAATGGGCAGAGCTGCCGGAGACAACTGGAAAGTTCTTGGCTGCTGCGGTGCTCATGCTGATCTCCTGGCTCTGATACGTTCAACTGCGCGCAACCGGGCTGAGGCCGCACGCGGGTTCTCGGCTATCTCATCGGCAGTGGGCACCTCGGTGCCCTTGGTCAGGGTCTTGAGCTCGGGTTTGTGCTGTTCCAGCTCCACGGGGAAGCCGAGCGGTGCTGACGACTTCGAACCTGCCTGAAAGACAGCTTTGACGATCTTGTCCTCGAGCGAGTGATAGGACATCACCACCACACGTCCCCCCACGGCAATCGCTTCCACTGCGGCGGGAACAGCACGTTCAAGCACTTCCAGTTCCTCATTGACTTCAATTCGGAGAGCCTGGAAGGTTCTCTTGGCGGGGTGACCCCCTGATTTCGCCGCAGCCGAGGGCACCACAGAGCGGATTTGCTCGACCAGTTGCCCTGTGGTCTCGAATGGCTTTTCTGCCCGTGCGGCCACGATCCGGTTGGCAATCCGGCCCGCGAATTTTTCTTCGCCCCATTTGCGGATGATCCGCACCAGATCTTCTTCGCTGTAGCCGTTGACGATGTCAGCTGCGGTCTGTCCGCGGCTGGTATCCATGCGCATGTCCAGTGGAGCGTCAAAGGAGTAGGCGAATCCGCGCTCCCGTTCGTCCAGCTGCAGTGACGAAACTCCCAGATCCATCAGGATCCCATGGACTTCCACCACCCCAAGGTCCTGCAGAACTTCAGGAATCTCATCGTAAACGGCATGGACGAGGTCAGTGCGGGAGGAGAAGGGCTTCAGCCGCTCACCTGCAAGAGCGAGTGCCTCTTCGTCCCGGTCTATGCCAATCAGGTGGAGGTCGGGATAGCGCTGCAGCATCGCTTCCGAGTGCCCGCCCATCCCGAGGGTTGCATCAATGGCGATAGGGGTTTCACCGCGGCGGCGTGCTGCTTCGAATCCAGGAGCCAGCAAATTGATGCACCGGTCCCTTAGGACCGGCACGTGGCGTTCGGACGTCGGTTTCGCCTGGTCTGGATCAGTCATACCTTCGTCCTTCCTTGCCATGGTCCTTGCGTGTGCTTCTTGAGCCAGATCCCCATCCGCGCCTATCGTCCTGTCCGCCTGACTTCGGGGAAGTAAGCCAGGAGGACCATCCGATGGGCGGCTGGAGATCTCGTTCAAGAAACGTGATCGGGTCACTCGAGCCCGGGAGCCCAAGCCAGGGACTCAAAGAATTCCCGGAATGGGGTCGTCGGTCTCCGAGAAGGAGGTTTCCTTCTCAGCCAGGTACTCATTCCAGGCTTGGGCATCCCAGATCTCTGCGCGGGATCCGGCACCAATGACTGCCAGTTCCCTGCCGAGACCTGCATATGCCCGAAGCGCGGGAGGAATAGTCACGCGCCCCTGCTTGTCAGGTACCTCGTCCGAGGCTCCAGAGAGAAAGACCCGGATGTAGTCACGAGCCTGCTTGGAGGAGATGGGCGCCTCCCGCATTTGCTCGTGAATTCTTCCGAACTCACGCTCACTGAAGACGTAGATGCAGCGTTCCTGGCCTCGAGTGAGAACCAAGCCGCTGGCAAGTTCCTCGCGGAACTTCGCTGGGAGGATGATCCGCCCCTTTTCGTCCAGACGTGGTGAGTGCGTGCCAAGAAACACCTGGCCCCACCGCCCGTCTGTCGTCGGAAGCTGCACGTCCCCTGTGCTGCCACTACCCTCTTACATCCTCCACTTTACTCCACATTCCCCCACAGTCAACGCAACACGGCAAAGCGTGCGGCGCTTGTCAAGGGCAACTTCCGCAGAAATCCGAGGTTTTTCATGCATGGGGAGAAGTGGAGGGACAAACAGCCCCTCCGGAGGCAGGAGGCCTTAAAAGCAAAAGGACCCGACTCTGCGGGTCCTTTATCTTGCCTTTACGCCAGCGCACAAAACGCGGTGTGGGGGAAAGTGGGGAATCAGCGATTCACGGTCAGGAGTCGCCGCGTCTCCGCTCGTCCCACCTTTCTTCCAAGCCATTCATGAATGAGCTGCGGGGTTTCCCCGGCTTTCGGCCTTGACGGCCGTTCGCACTGCCGGTTGATCTCCGCATGGTGGCGAAATAGACGCCCGCCCCCATCACGACGAACCCGAGGACCCCGACGAAGATAATCTGCACTGATACGCCAATTAACAGCAGCAGCACACCGGCCAAGGTAGCCAGCACGCCAATTACCATGTGCCGGGTAGACCATGTTCTGCCAGGATCCGAGCCCATGGAACTGGCAAACTTTGGATCGTCCTCATGCAGCTGCTTCTCCAGCTGCTCCAGCAGCTTCTGTTCGTGCTCCGAGAGCGGCATCACGACCTCCTTAAGTCGGCCAGCGTCGGGACTGTTCGCGGCCCTTGCCTCTCATCCCTCAACGTCCAACGTGCGTCTGAGGTTCCCGGCCACCTTCTGTGGTGAATTCCGGGAACATCAAGTTGGTCGAGGGGACTGTCGGAGGGTTCAGGCTGAGAGTTCAATATGTCCAGACGTTCGAAATCTATGTACCTCTAAGGATAGTTTGTTGCGCCCGGTTCTGAAAGATACCGGGGAAGGACCTGTGGTATTTACAGGCGTCCGCCAGTGCGGATCAGCGCGGTTGATCCTTGGGGCCAAGGAGCCGCGCCGGAAGGAGCGATTTACTGCCAAATTTCCCGGTCACCCTGTCCAGTGCCTGCTCGGCGGAACGCCAGTTGTCTTCCCTCCGGTCCAGGCTGAGTTGCAATGCCGTCTGCCCTGTTTCCTCAAGGTGTTCGGCGCGCACCCCTATCAGCCGGACGGACATGGGGCGGTTGCCGAGCGAATCCAACAATTGACCCGCCACACCGTAAAGAAGTTGGGCACTGTCAATGGGTGTGGTCACGCTGCGGCTGCGGCTAATGGTGGAGAAATCTGCAAACCGGATTTTCAGAGCCACTGTCCTGGCCACTAAACCCGCACTGCGCAGTCTCGCTGCCGTCCGGTGGGAAAGCCTCAGCAACTCCCGCCGCAGCACTGCGTCGTCGGCCGTATCTTCGGCAAAAGTCTCCTCAGCGCTTATGCTCTTTTCCGCTCTCACCGGGGTTACCACTCGTGGGTCGATTCCCCAGGACAAGCGGTGGACGTGCTCTCCGGATACTCCCAGGACCTTCTTGAGCGATTGCACCGGGGTTGCCGCGACGTCAGCGACTGTCCTGATGCCCATTCGGGCGAGGACTTCGACTGATTTCGCTCCAACTCCCCACAATGCATCCACAGGGAGGCTGTGAAGATACGGGATGGTTTCCTCCGGAAGGATAAGGAGGAGCCCGTCCGGTTTGCATCGCGTGGAGGCAATCTTCGCAACGAACTTGCTGGCGGCAATTCCGACGGAGGCGGTAATGCCCAGCTCCTCCCTGACCCTGAGCCGGATAAGTTCACCGATATCCCGGGGTGAGCCGAGACGCCGGATAGCACCCCCGACATCCAGAAAGGCCTCATCGACGCTTAGCGGCTCCACAAGCTGGGTGATGGATTCGAAGATCCCCATCAGCTCTGCTGAGACTTCGTAGTAGAGCTTGTGACGCGGCTCGATGATGACCGCACGGGGACACATTCTCTGCGCCACAACCATGGGCATGGCGGACTTGACGCCAAATGAGCGGGCCTCATAAGAGGCTGACAGCACAACGGACCTGTCAGCAGGATGCCCGACAATCACCGGTTTTCCCACTAGTTCAGGCCGGCTCCGGAGCTCCACAGAGACAAAAAAGGCGTCCATATCGACGTGCATAATGCTGCTGCGCCGGAGTTCCCGAAGAGCTGCTCCGGGCGGCTGAGGGTTGTTGTCCGGCACCACAGCTCAATCCTAGTCCCGGGGACTGACTAAACTGGAGGCTGAATCCGGCGTCGACCCTAGAAGGAGTACCTGTGAAGGGTATGGGAAAGCTGAAACCAACAGGCCTTGCACTATTGGCAGCCGCAACACTGTTTGCCACGGCCGCGTGCACTCCCTCGGCTCCCGGTAACGGCTCCTCCCCCGAGCCCTCCGCCTCGAACCAAACCGCAACGTCAACCGGATCGGCTGCTGCGACAGCATCGGCTCCGGCTTCACCGGATCCTTCGGCTTCGCCCTCGCCATCGGCAACGGTCGGAGCGCTTGTCGAAGGTTTTCCCTCCAAGCTGCTGCCACTGATGCCTGGAGCAAAAGTTGTTTCGAGCAGTTTCGATAAGACAGGCACCCCCGCGACGGCGGCGATGGTCGGCAGCGTTGGGGTCCCGGCCGCTGATGTCCTGGCCTTCTACACGAAGGAGTTGGAAGCACAGGGCTTCAAAGCCGTCCCCGGGGAGTCGGTAGAAACTGTAGCTTCCAAGGACTTCCTCCGGGGTGAGAACGAAACCATCAACGTGGCGGTGGTTCACAGCGGAGGGGTGTCAACCTTCACGATCGGCGCCAACGTCTCCCCTGAGTCCGCCAAGTGACCACAGCGGAACAGCTGCGGCTGGAGCAGACGGCCTTTGTCGCCGCAGTCGCCGGCAAGCTAAATGACTTCCTGACCTCGCGGCAAAGCATCATGTCCACTATTTCCCAGGACATCGACCCGCTCATGGGCTCCATCGCTAACTTGGTGACGGGCGGCAAGCGGCTGCGGGCGCTGATGTGTTACTGGGGATGGCGCGGGGCCGGCGGAAATGCCTCTGCCACGGAAGTTGTCACTGCCGGATCGGCCCTCGAGCTGTTCCAGGCCGCTGCCCTGATCCATGACGACATCATCGACCGGTCCGATACCCGGCGCGGCGGACCCAGTGTCCACCGCCGCTTCAGCCAATTGCACGCGGATCAGGGCTGGTCACTGGACAGTGAACGCTTTGGCCATGCTGCAGCCATCCTTACCGGCGATCTCTGCCTGTCCTTCAGCGAGGAGTCGTTTACAGACATCGGGGAACGTGCTGCGTCGGGAAGCCAGGCACGGCTGATCTTCAACCTGATGCGGGCTGAAGTCATGGCCGGCCAATACCTGGACATCCTGGAGGAAGTAGCCGGACCGCTGCGGGACCGGGCGGGTGCCGTGACCCGTGCACAATCAATCATCAGGTTCAAATCCGCCAAGTACTCCACCGAACATCCGCTGGCGCTCGGCGGAGCTCTGGCCGGAGCCTCGGAGGAATTGCTCCGCGGGTACTCGGCTTTCGCTCTCCCGCTGGGAGAGGCATTCCAGCTGCGCGACGACGTCCTGGGCGTCTTCGGGGATCCTGTTACTACAGGAAAACCCGCCGGGGACGATCTGAAGGAAGGCAAACGGACTGTCCTGGTCGCGTTCGCCTTGGATCTGGCCACGCCTCAGGAGTCGGCTTTTATTGATTCACGCCTTGGCCGGCCGGATCTCACTGATGAAGACGTTGCAGAGATCCGGCGCATCATTGTTGACTGCGGGGCACTGCAGGCAACCGAGGTGCTTATCGACGAGTTTGGTGCCGCAGCCTTCGCCGCTTTGGACCTGCTCCCCTTGGAGGACCTGCCCAAAACGGCACTGCGCAAACTCGCAGAAGCCACGGTCAGCCGGGCGGCCTAAGTAGAATTCCACCCAGGCCGCACCGGCCTCGAGGCCAGTTACCAGGCCATCGTCTGGGCCCTGCGGCGGATTTCCGTCTTGCGGCCTTCGCGAAGCGCGTCAATCGGCCGGCCACGAAGGGACTCGTCAGGAGTGAACAGCCAGGTAATTAGCTCTTCGTCTGAATATCCGGCGTCAGATAAAACGACGATAGTTCCCTTCAGGCTTTCAACGGCGTGGCCGTCCTGAATAAATGCCGCAGGAACGGACCGGATTCGCCGATCCCCAACCCTTAGGGCGGCCAATGCTTTTTCATCGAGCAGGCCATGCACTTTGGTAATTGACACATCAAGCAGCTGCGCCACGTCGGGCAAGGGCAGCCATTCGCCTACGAGGCTTTCTACATTACTCACGGATCAAGGTTGCCACGGCGGGAGGCACTGCGCCTAGTCAATGGGCGCCTGACGTGGCGCCAAGGCACTGCTCTTCCTGCAACACTCCCAAAATGTCAGTGATTCCGAAAAAACCACAATTCTTGTGCTAATTGGCAATTTGTGAGAGATTCACATTGATCACATTAGTAACAGAACTATCATTAGTCACACAGGCATCATCAGCAACAAAAAGGGCATTCGCAGTATTTCGCCGCCTAGAAGAGGATTTTCCCAATGACGACGTTCCGATCGCCAAAGCAGCAACCCCGGCCGAGCCTCCCCATGATGGCGGCGACAACTGCAGCCCTTCCCGCCGTCGTACTTTCATCCTTGGCGATGGCCCAGCCGGCTGCTGCGGAAAATCGGCCCAAGGCCGTCCCCGCAACCCTTGCCGCCGCAATGCACGCGCGTGCCGTTGCCCTGCAGGCGGAAGTCTCAGCAAAGGCTGCCACCATTCCCGCCGCTGCGGTTTCCACCGCGATGCCGTCTGCACTCCGCCCGACGCAACAACAGGCTCCGGCCGAATACACGGTCGTCAAGGGTGACACGATCAGTGCAATTGCCCGGCGGTATGGTCTGGATACCAATGCAGTTCTCAGGCTGAACAATTTGCAGGCCAACACCGTCATTTATCCCGGTCAGAAGATAAAACTGGGCGGCTCTGCCTCGTCTGCGTCCACACCAAAGGTTGACGCCACGCCCGCTCCGGCTCCCTCAAACGGCGGCAGCGTGTACACGGTAAAGCCAGGAGACACTCTCGGAGCAATCGCTGCACGGCACGGCGTCAAACTTTCCGACGTTCTCTCCTGGAACGGCCTGAATATGAGCTCCATCATCTACCCTGGCCAAAAAATCAAGATTGGTGGGGCCGCCCCCGCACCGTCCCCTTCGTCTCCTGCCCCTGCCGGCTCTCCGGTTGCCACCCCGGCTCCATCCAGCCCCGGCTCCTATACCGTCAAGTCAGGCGATACTCTGTCCGCCATCGCAGCCAAGCACAACGTCAAGCTTTCAGACCTCCTGGCAGCCAACAAGCTGACAATGACCAGTGTCATCTATCCGGGCAACAAGCTGGCTATTCCGGGGTCAGACGTCCAGCCGGTGGGAAGCGTTACACCACTGGTGCCCAGCACGTTCCTCGGCTTTACCTATCCCCCGGCCGTTGTGGACTCCGCCAACAAAAACAAAGCACTCCTCAACGCCTCGCCGGTCCCGTCAAGGGAACAAATGCGGTCCATTGTGGCCGATACTGCGCGTCGGATGGGTGTTGACCCTTCGCTTGCCCTGGCCTTCGCCCATCAGGAGTCAGGATTCGACCAGCGGGCAGTGTCACCTGCCAACGCCATCGGCACCATGCAGGTCATCCCGTCATCAGGCGAGTGGGCGTCGGATCTCGTGGGGAGAAAGCTCAATCTGCTGGACCCCTATGACAACGCCACCGCCGGAGTGGCCATCATCCGCCAGCTGATCAAGACCAGCAAGGACCTTGACCACGCCATAGCCGGCTACTACCAGGGTCAGTACTCTGTCAGTAAGTACGGAATGTACGAGGACACCAAGAGTTACGTTGCTTCCATCAAGGCTCACCAAAAGAATTTTTCCTAGTTCCTCCAGTACCTGATCAGCCCCGTGGGCAGTTCAGAAAGGGTTCGGATCGCATGTCGATTCGGACCCTTTCTTCGCACCAATTAGGATCGTAGGGTGCAGGAACATGGGTCGGGCAATCTCGTTGGAACACTGGTGGACAATCGCTACCAGGTGAAGTCCCGGCTGGCACGCGGCGGAATGTCCACGGTTTACGTGGCAACTGACCAGCGGCTGGAGCGGGATGTAGCCCTGAAAGTGCTCCACCCGCACTTCGTCAGTGACGACACTTTTCTGGACCGGCTCGCGCGTGAAGCCAAAGCAGCCGCAAAACTGTCCCACCCGCACGTCGTCGGGGTTCTCGATCAGGGCACGGACGGCCAGATTGCCTACCTGGTCATGGAATACATCAGGGGCCATACCCTGCGCGACGTCCTGAATGAGAAGGGCGCCCTCTCCCCCCGGCTGGCGTTGGCACTGATCGATCCGGTGGCGGAAGGATTGGCCGCCGCCCACATGGCAGGATTGATCCACCGCGACATCAAGCCGGAAAACGTGCTGATAGCCGACGACGGCCGCATTAAGGTCGGTGACTTCGGACTTGCGCGGGCCGTCACGACGTCGACCAGCACCGGAACCCTCATCGGCACGGTGGCCTACCTGTCCCCTGAGCTTGTATTGGGAAAGCCAGCCGATGCCCGCAGCGACATCTATTCAGTCGGGATCATGCTCTACGAGATGCTCACTGGCAAACAGCCGTTCGAGGGCGATGTTCCCATCCAGGTGGCCTATCAGCATGTCCACGGGACAGTCGAGGCGCCGTCGGCCCAAGTTCCCGGCCTGGCATCGGAAGTGGATGAACTGGTCCAGTGGTGCACCGCAAGTGACCCGGAGAACCGGCCGGTGGACGGGAATGCCCTGCTGTCCGAATTACGGCACATCCGCACCAATTTGAGCGATGCGGAACTGGATCTCCGGCCGCCGGCCGCACGCAGGGACAACGCCGCCGTATCAGGAGTGAAGGAACCAGGGGGGCGGCAAGAAGCAACGGAAGTGGTTATCGGGGCTGCGGAACCGACGGAAATTATTGCCCGCACCAACAATCCCACCACGGTGCTCCCAGCCAGTATTTCACCGGCTGCATTGAAAGCCTCCGGGTCCGTCGGGCTGCCCGAAGATCCCGAACTTCCTGTGAGGCCGCTGAGCAAGCGGGAGCAAAGGAAGCTGGAGCGGGACGACGAGCGCGCCCGTAACCGCGCCGCAGCCACTCCCGTCCGCAGCTTGCGGGAAGGGGATCCGCGACGCCGCGGAGCGCTGTGGATCGTGGTTCTGGTCATCGCGGCTGTTCTGGCTACGGGGGCTGGCTGGTTCTTCGGTATGGGCCCTGGTTCGCCGGGCACCATTCCGGATGTGGCCAACAAGACAGTGGCCGAGGCGCAGCAACTTCTGGGCACGGCAGGGTTTCAGTCGAGCACCAAGGATGTGTTCGACGACGACGTGCCTTCCGGTTTGGTGGTGGGATCCGAGCCTGAAGCCGGACGGGAGATCAGAAAATTCCAGCCGGTCGCCCTCTTCGTCTCCAAAGGACCCCAGCTGTTCCCCCTGCCGGAGATGACAGGAAAGTCACTGGACGAGGCAAAGTCAACGCTCAACGAGGCCGAGATGGCCCTGGGTCCCGTCACTGAGAAGTTCGACGAAACCGCCGCGGTCGGAACCGTTCTGGCGCAGGACCCCGCACCGGGAACTGCCGTAAAAAGGGGAACGCCTGTCAGTCTCGCCGTTTCCAAGGGGCCCCAGCCCATCCCTGTACCGGATGTCAGGGGGAAATCTCAGGACGAGGCCGTGAAGACTCTTGGAGCAGCCGGCCTGAAGGCGGTTATCGCACCTGAGACGGTGAACGACAAAAACGTCCCCAAGGGAGCTGTAGCGGCCCAGGCACCTGCCTCCGGAACTTTGACCAAGGGGCAGTCCGTAACGCTCACTGTTTCCAAGGGACCGAAGCTTGTGGAAGTGCCAAGTTTCATCGGTAAGCAGGCGGATGACGCCCGAAAAGCCCTCGAGAAACTGGGCTTCCAAGTTCGGATCAACAACATCCTTGGCGGTTTCTTCGGCACAGTAAGGGACCAGGACCCGGTTGAAACCGAAGTTCCCGAGGGGTCTGTGGTCACACTCACCGTTGTTTAAGCGGTGTCGTCGATTCAAAGCCCGCGGGGGCCTGTGCCCGCGGGGGCGATAGTCCAGAGCCCCCGCCGGCTCAACGCCAGCCGATGCGGGGGCCGTGCGGGTGCTACCGCTTGGACAGTGAACCCGCTACAAGGAATGCCATCTCTAGGGACTGCATGTGGTTCAGTCTGGGATCGCACACCGACTCGTAACGGTCCAGGAAGGCTTCCTGATCGATCGGGTCTGCTCCACCCAGGCACTCCGCGACGTCGTCGCCCGTCATTTCAACATGGAGGCCGCCTGGAATGGTACCGAGGCTGTGGTGCACCTCAAAGAAGCCGCGCACCTCGTCAATGACGTCGTCGAAGTTGCGTGTCTTGTAGCCGTTGGGAGACGTGACTGTGTTCCCGTGCATCGGGTCCGTAACCCAAAGAACCTGGGCGCCGGAGGCCGTAACCTTTTCGACCACTGCAGGGAGCTTTTCGCGGATATTCCCTGCGCCCATGCGGGTGATGAAGGTCAGCCTGCCAGGCTCTCGGTTCGGATCCAGCTTGTCGATAAGCCTCAGGGCGTCATCACCGGAGGTGGACGGGCCAAGCTTCACGCCAATGGGGTTACGCACCCGCGACAGGAAGTCGATATGGGCGTGATCAAGCTCGCGGGTACGCTCACCGATCCACAGGAAATGAGCTGACGTGTCGTAGGGCAGCCCGGTCCTTGAATCGATGCGTGTCAGCGCCCTTTCGTAATCGAGGAGCAGTGCCTCATGGCTGGCGAAGAACTCCACCCGCTTGAGGGCCTCGAAATCGGCACCGCAAGAAGCCATGAACTGGATTGCCCGGTCGATGTCCCGTGCCAGGGACTCGTAGCGCGCGTGCGCCGGGTTCTCAGTGAACCCCTTGTTCCAGTGGTGGACCAGGCGAAGATCTGCAAAACCGCCCTGGGTGAAGGCCCGGATCAGGTTCAACGTCGACGCGGACGTGTGATAGGCCTTGAGCATCCGGCTGGCGTCGTGGCCCCGGGACTCGGGCGTGAAGTCATAACCGTTGACAATGTCCCCGCGGTACGCCGGAAGGGTGACGCCGTCGCGCGTTTCATCGTTGGACGATCGGGGCTTGGCAAACTGACCGGCCATGCGGCCCATCTTGATGACAGGGAGCGCAGCCCCGTACGTAAGCACAACGGCCATCTGGAGGATGGTTTTCACGCGGGCGCTGATCTTGTCTGCCGTGGCTGCCTCGAAGGTCTCAGCGCAATCCCCGCCCTGGAGAAGGAACGCCTTGCCTTGGGCCGCGGCAGCCAGCCGCTCACGAAGGATGTCCACTTCGCCGGCGAAAACCAAGGGTGGCAGGACTGACAGTTCCCGGACTGAGGCGTCGAACACGGCCTTGTCCTGCCAGCTCGGCTGCTGGGAAACCGGCAGGTTCCGCCAGTTGTCCAGTCCCGGGTAGTCAGCAGCGCCGCTCTGGGCAGTGGCTGTCATCGCGCTCCCCGGCAATGATGCGCCGGAAACAGTTACGCCGGGAACAGGGGAGGCAGATTTTGAAGATAGCTCAGTCACACTACAAGAGTAGTTGCCGCTGAACTGATCGGGGCACAGCAAACGTCATTCGCACCGAGAGTACCGTCACACTTTTGCTTGGCCGGGTGTACCGTCGTCGGTTCCGTCGCTCATGCCGTCCCTCTTGCTGTCGGCAGTGTCGCCTGCAGTGCTGTCCCCAGTGTCGTCTCCAGTGCTGTCCACAGTGCCGTCTGCAGTGCTGTCCACAGTGCCGTCGTCGCTCTTTTCCCTGGCCTTTGCGGCGAGCGCAAGTTTCACGGTGGCAGCGTACTCATCCACGTATTCCTGGCCGGAAAGCCGCATCAGCTCATACATGATCTCGTCCGTGACGGACCGCTGAATGAGCCGGTCATCCTCCAGTCCGTAGTAGCGGCTGAAATCCAGCGGCTCGCCGAAAATCATGCCGATGCGGCGGATGTGCGGCATTCTTTTCCCTATGGGCTGCACTTTGTCCGTACCAATCATCGCAACGGGGATGACCGGAACCCGCGCCTGCAGCGCCAGCCTGGCGACACCCACCTTGCCGCGATACAGCTTCCCATCAGGGCTACGGGTGCCTTCGGGGTAAATCCCCAGGAGCCCGCCACGGGTCAGGACATCCATCCCTGCGTTGAGGGAGAGCGCGGATGCTGCGCCGCCTGACCTGTCCATCGGCAGCTGGTTGGTTAGCCGGAAAAACAAAGCGGTGAGCTTTCCCTTCAACCCGGTACCCGTAAAGTACTCCGATTTGGCCAGGAAAATCACGGGCCGCGGAACCATCAATGGCATGAAAATAGAGTCGGAAAACGACAGATGGTTTGAAGCCAGGATTGCCGCGCCTTCGTGGGGAATGTTGTCCAGACCCTTCACCCAGGGGCGGAACAGCAGCTTCAGAACCGGACCCAGAAAGATCCTTTTCATGACCCAATAGAACACGTGTCGTACCTCTCCGGAGGGCAGCCGGCCAACCCTGCTCCGGGTGTGACCGGGACTTCAGTGCAACCCTACTCTAGTGAGATTTGTCCCCAACAGTGACACGATGGGCACATGACAGAAAGCAGCAATCAACCGGTACCCGCGGCTTTCAGCTACCCGGGTCACGGCCCCAACGCGAGAATCGGAATTGCTATCTGTCACGGCTTCACGGGCAGCCCCCTCAGCGTCCTGCCCTGGGCCGAGCACCTCGCCGCACAGGGCTTCGCGGTCTCGGTTCCCCTGCTTCCCGGGCACGGCACGCATTGGCGGGAACTAGCGCGATCCGGCTGGCGGGACTGGTATGGCAGCTACGAGGCCGCTTATCTTGAACTGGCGGCCCGCACGGAAGCATGCTTCGTGGCTGGGTTGTCCATGGGTGGTGCGATCGCGCTCTTGGCGGCCTCCCGCCACACGGTAAAAGGCGTCGCGGTGGTTAATCCCGGCTTGAGTTTCTATGACCGCCGGGCCCGTTATGTGGGCATCCTTAAGTACTTCCAGCCGACTACCGTTCCGATTGAAGAAGAGAATCCGACGGCGGCCGCGACCCAGGACGGCGACTACTCCCGTACACCGCTCGCCGCGGTGCACCAGCTGAGGAAACTTTTCACCTCCGCCATCCGGGGGTTGCCCCGGATCACCGCACCTGCATTGGTGTTCAAGTCCGAGAAGGATGTTGTGGTGCCGCCCTCTTCCCTGGAAATGATCCGACGCCGTTTGGGGACAGACCAGTTGGAGGTGGTCCCTTTGACAGGCAGCGGCCATGTGGCGACCCTGGACGTTGACGCCCCTGTGATCTTCGAACGGTCAGTGAAGTTTTTCTTGGAGAACGCGGCCAAGGAAGTATCCTCGGAGACATCATGAGCAGCTTCCCGGATCACAGCCCGTTCGTCAGCCCCTTCACCGGTAATGGACCTCGAGTGGGCGTTGCGCTGTCCCACGGCTTCACCGGAAGTCCCCATGGAGTGCGCGCCTGGGCCGCAGCCCTGGCTGAACAGGGGTATGCCGTCCGGATTCCCCTGCTTCCCGGTCACGGAACAAGCTGGCAGGAGCTGGCACGGACGCGCTGGCAGGCCTGGCATGCTGCCTACGATGAGGCTTATCGCGAACTCGCCAGCGAATGCGACTACGTCTTTGCAGCCGGGCTGTCGATGGGCGGAGCTTTAGCGCTGCGTGTTGCCGCGACACGGCCCGTCGCCGGCACCATCCTCGTTAATCCCGGGCTCGTCATTGACGATCCGCGGGCCCCGATTGCCGGCATTCTCAAGTTCGTGCTCAAGAGCACCCCTGCCATTGCCAATGACATTCTGAAACCCGGGATCGACGAAGGCGCTTATGCCCGGACACCTGTGGCCGCCGCTCACGAGCTGAACAGGATGTTCAAGGACACCGTGCGGCTCCTTCCGAGGATAACCGCCCCGGTCCGCGTGTTCCGCTCCACGGTGGACCATGTGGTCTCCGATAACAGCATTACTGCTCTGAGGCGTGGACTGACGCATGCCCCCTTGGAACTGACCATGCTGGAGAACAGCTACCACGTGGCTACCCTTGACAACGACGCCGACAAAATCTTCCAGGGCTCCTCTGCTTTTATCCAGGACGTCCTCCTGACTTCCGGGGCGGAGCACTCCCCGGCGCACCTGAAGGGCAGCTTCCATGACAAAACCTGATGCCAACTCGCCGGATCCGGGCACCAATCCGGACGACGCCGCGTGGCTGGATCTGGTATCAAGGCTGGAGCATGGTGACACGGAGCTGTCCAAGAGCACTGGCAATGAAGGTAACAAATCCACACGTCCGTTCAGCGACTTCGACCCCCTGGGACTTTCCGGCACTGCGCCAACGGAGCCGTCCGCCGCGGAACGCCAGCTGGCGGCCGACGCTCCACAGAACAAGGCAGATGCAGCAGACCCTTCGGAGCCAGGTGGCCCCCGGGACTATGAAGTAGAAGACGAGGATCATGGTTTCGTACCGGAGGAGCCGCCAAGCCTTGCCGGCGTCGATCCCTTGACCATGCTGGCCTGGGTAGGCGCCATAGGCGGACCGGTTGCCTTGTTGCTCGCAGCCATGTTCTGGCGCTCCGCACCGCTCCTGGCGATTCTGGGGATAGTTGCCGTGTTCGTTGTTTCGGTGATTTACCTGATCATGAAACTGCCCAAGGACAAAGACGAGTACGACGACGGCGCCCGCGTCTAGTTAATACCAGCCCTTAGTAGCGTACTAGCGCTTCATCAGGTACTAGCCATGCATGCGGCTGCTGACCCGCGATAGGTCGGCCGCGCCAATCAATCCGGCGTTGGGCCCGAGGGCTGCCAGGGCAATTTCCGCGGCGGGACGGAAGCCCCGGCCGGTGAGATTCCGCGCAAAGGCTTTCCGTGCAGGCGCCACCAACAGCTCGCCGGCGTCGCAAAGGCCTCCGCCGATCACAAACTTCCCGGGATCGAGCGCAGCAGCCAGGTTGGCCAGGCCCAAACCCAGCCATTCCCCCACGTCCTCCAAGAGCTCCCGGGAGGTGGCATCGCCGGATTTAGCCAAGTCGGTAACGATGACACCGGTGATGTCCTCCACCGCCCCATCCACAGCCTTCAGAAGTTCCTGGGCCACGGGGGAGTTAGCAGCCGCCAGTTCCCTGGCCTCGCGGCCCAAGGCATTTCCGGAAGCATACTGTTCCCAGCAGCCCCTGTTTCCGCACTCACAGCGGTGGCCACCCGGCATGATGATCTGATGCCCGAACTCCCCCGCTACCCCAAACCGTCCCCGTTCCACCCGCCCATCCATCACCATGGCTCCGCCGATCCCTGTTCCCAGGGTGATGCAGACCAGCCGGCTTTGGCCCTGGCCAGCGCCGAACCGCCATTCAGCCCAAGCGGCAGCGTCGGCGTCGTTGGTCAGCAGAACGGGGCGTCTGAGGAGCCTCTGGAGGTTCTCCCTCACGGGCTCATTCCGCCAGGCGAGATGGGGGCTGAAGAGCACAGTCCCGCCGTCGAGGTCCATCCAGCCGGCAGCCCCGATCCCTACCGAACGGATCCGGTGACCTTGGCCCAGTTCCTCCACCAGCTCGACGATCACGTGTTCAACTGCCCGAGGGTCATTTCCGGGAGTGGAACGTCGCGCCTGGCTGAGGATCCTTCCCTCCGCGTCCACGACGCCGGCCGCCACTTTGGTTCCGCCGATGTCCACGCCGATGGCCAGGCCCCGACGGCCCAGCCTCAAGTGTTCCCGCAGGCCAAGGCCGGAGATGCCCGAAAGGACTGAATCCTGTCGGTACGGCTTCGGACTCCGCCAAGCTGCCGTCCTGCGATAGGGTCTGGACGAGGGTGCGGGCGGGACTGTGTGCATGGGTCCACTCTATTAGCCCTGATTCCCGAGGCGCGCAGACCACGCTGCCGGTGGCCGTCATGGCGTTAATCATAAAGTTACCGGCTAGTAGGTTAAATTGGGCCCACTCTTGAGGGCCTCGTATTAGTCTTAGATCACCCCGTTGCGGGCTTATGGATATCAAAGGAGCTATCGTGCGCGAATACAGTGTCCCGCCCCTCGTGAATGTGCCTGCGGAAAGCAACATCACCGACCTCGTGCTGCGTCAGGCAGCCAAGGCATCCAACCCCTCGTTGTTTTCGCGCCTCGACTCCGCGGGGCAGTGGCAGGACGTCAAGGCAAAGGACTTCCTGACTGACGTTTCCGCCCTTGCTAAGGGCCTCATCGCCAGCGGAGTAGGCGCCGGGGACCGCGTAGGCATCATGTCGCGCACACGGTATGAATGGGCGCTCGTTGATTTTGCGATCTGGTTCGCCGGTGGCATTTCCGTTCCCATTTATGAGACGTCATCGCCTTCGCAGGTGGCCTGGAATCTGGGTGATTCCGGAGCGGTGGCAGCGTTTGGAGAAGCGGCGCACCACGAGGACATCATCCGGCAGGCGGCCTCCTCCGAGGGCCTGACGGCGCTCACACACGTCTGGCAGCTTGAGGGCCGCGGCCTTGACGAGCTCCGGGCGGCTGGAACCGGCGTGAGCGATGAAGACCTGGAGGCCCGGCGCAGCCAGGCACACCTGAGTGACATCGCCACCATTATCTACACCTCCGGAACAACCGGCCGGCCGAAGGGTTGCGAGCTGACCCACGGCAACTTCGTGGAGCTTTCCGAGAATGCACTGGCCACCTCGCTGCGCACGATCGTGAACGAGAACGCCAAGACGATCATGTTCCTGCCCCTGGCGCACGTCTTCGCGCGGTTTATCTCCGTCCTGGCCGTGGCGGCCGGTGTTACCGTCGCCCACACTCCTGACATCAAGCACCTGCTCCCCGACCTCCAGAGCTACCAGCCCACCTTTATCCTGGCCGTGCCCCGGGTTTTCGAGAAGGTGTACAACTCCGCACTGACCAAGGCGGAGGACGGCGGCAAGGGCGCCATCTTCCACAGGGCCGCGGACACGGCCATCAAGTATTCCCGTGCCCGGCAGGAGGGTTCCGTTGGGCTTGGGCTCAAGCTCCAGCACGCCCTGTTCGACAAGCTCGTTTACAGCAAGCTCCGGGCAGCGATGGGCGGACACGTGGCACACGCTGTCTCCGGAGGCGGCCCGCTCGGCGAGCGTCTGGGACACTTCTTCCAAGGCATCGGTCTCCAGATTCTCGAAGGCTACGGCCTCACAGAGACCACCGCGCCCGTCTCGGTCAACACTCCGGATCTGATTAAGATCGGCACCGTAGGCGTACCGATTCCGGGAAACACGGTGAAAATTGGCGACGACGGCGAAATCCTCGTCAAGGGCGTGTGCGTTATGCGCGGCTACTACAAGCGCGAAGACCTGGCTGCCGAGACCTTCGTGGACGGCTGGTTCCGTACTGGCGATATCGGCCAACTCGATGACCAGGGATTCCTGACCATCACCGGACGCAAGAAGGAAATTATCGTCACGGCTGGTGGCAAGAATGTCGTTCCGGCAATGCTCGAGGACCAGATCCGGGCCGACGCGCTTGTGTCACAGGTTCTTGTAGTGGGTGACAACCGGCCGTTCATCGGAGCCCTGGTGACCTTGGATGAGGAAGCACTGCCAGGGTGGCTCCAGCGCCATGGCTTGCCCGCAACCACAACCCTCCAGGACGCAACTGAGAATCCGGTGGTCAGGGCGGCCGTCCAGGAACTGATCAACCACGCCAACGCCTCAGTTTCGCAGGCCGAAGCCATCAAGTCCTTCCGGATTGTTCCCTCGGACTTCACGGAGGCATCAGGTCACCTGACTCCCTCGATGAAGGTCAAGCGGGCACAGGTCATGAAGGACTTCGATTCCGTGATTGACGAAATGTACGCTGCTCCCCGCCCGACTCACGCCTAAAAGGTAAGTTCACGTGTAAAAGCGGTCAGCCTGCGCAGGCCTGGGGCCTGCGCAGGCTGTGAGCCTACTCAAGGGGGATGCAACTCAGCTTTGCTGAAGCTCCTCCACCACCAGCGCGGCCAGTTCGACTGCAGCTGCCCTTGTGGCGGGCCGCAGTTGGCGAAGGTCAATTTTGGATCCTTCTGCCAAGTGACGGTCGTGGGGAATCCGCACCACGTTTTTGGCCCGGGACAGGAAATGCTGTTCTATCTCGTCAACGTTGACCAGGGTCCCGGCACCGGCAGCCATGTTGATCACTACCGTGGCCTTTGCCACCAGGTCGTGACGTCCATGGGCTTCAAGCCAGGACAGCGTTTCGGACGCAAGCCTGGCTTCATCCACGCTTCCGCCTGAAACCAGCACAACGGCATCGGCTTTTTCCAGGGTGCCCTTCATCACGGAGTGAACCATGCCAGTGCCGGAGTCGGTCAGCACGATCGAATAGTAGCGGCCAAGGATGTCGGTTACTGCCCGATAATCCGCGTCGTCGAACGCATGGGCCACCATCGGGTCGGCATCGGAAGCCAGGATGTCCAGGCGCGAACCGTCCCGCGCCGTGTAATTGGAAAGCTGGGCGAAGGAATCAACTGTAAAACGGTCTTTGACCAGTTGGCGTGCCGTGAAGTCCGCTCGTCCTGGTGAGCGGTCCGACAAGGTGCCACGATCAGGATTTGCGTCCAATGCGATGACGCGGTCCTCTCGCAACTCGGCCAGGACCATTCCCAATAGCGTGGTGACGGTTGTCTTACCGACACCGCCCTTGCGGGAGAGCACAGGAACGTAGCGGGTTCTGTCCCCGAGTCGTGAGGCGATGCGGTGCTCTGTGGCCCTCTGGATACGGACCCTGTCCGAATCCCCTACGTTGACGTAGCCCATTGTTGCGTTGTACAGCCACAGACGCCAGCCGCCCACGGGGGTGGCTGCGGTCTTATTCAGGAGGCGGTCAGCAGTCAGGGATGCCGCTGACTCGGGCCCCTCAGCCCGCTCCCTTCGCTCGCTGATGGGATTGTTCCGCCCGCCTTGGGAACCGTCAGCAGAGGTCTCCACAGGTGCGGCCTCCAACGCCGGGTTCTCCCCGACAGAGACGGGAGTTGCCTCCCCCGCAGGCAACCCGTCTCTCAGGGTTTCCGCTGAGGCGGTTTCAGTGGTGACCTGTTGGAAGGGACCGGCGGTGACAGTGGGCATTCCCTCGGCGGTGGTCGCCGGGACGGACAACATGGTGAAGGATCCGAGGGAGTCTGCAGACGAAAACTCCTGGCCTTTCGTCACAGCCACCACGGAGATCTCATCCTCCTGCATTGGTATTACGGGCGGCGAAGCCGCAGGTTCGGGGGACGTCGGAGCTTCTGGGGCAGAGGCGGGCAGCGATGACGTTTCGGACGCCACGGTTGAAGCAACATCCTCGGCGGCTGCAGGCTTGGGTTCTGGCTTAGGTGGCAGTTTCACGGGCGGTTTCGCGGGCGGTTTCTGCGCAGCGGCGGCCTTGGTCCTTGGACTCCGGACAGGCCGGGGAGTTGGCTTGGGCGTGTTCGTGTCAGTCATGACTTCCCTTTGGTTTGGAACAGGCAGTGGGGGCGGTACAAGAACCGCCCCCACAGTCTTCCGTCAGCCCCAGCTTAACCCGTACACGCTCCGGATTGGGGCTCTAATTCGCTCCTGGTCTCTACTCGACGACCAGCAGCAAATCCCCGCCTTGAACCTGCTCGATGCTGTTGATCGCAACCCGCGACACGGTACCAGCCAGCGGAGTAGTGATCGAGGCCTCCATCTTCATGGCCTCGATGGTTGCAACGGTATCGCCGGCCTTGACCTCATCCCCCGGCTTGGCAGTCAGAGTCACAGCGCCGGCAAATGGAGCCGCTATGTGCCCTGGCTGCGAAGTGTCCGCTTTTTCAGCTGCCTTGACGTTGCTGACCACCGAACGGTCGCGGACCACAACGGGCCTCGATTGGCCGTTCAAGGTACACATCACGGTCCGCATGCCCTTTTCGTCGGGCTCCGAGACTGCCTCCAGGGAGGCTATCAACCGCACGCCCTTCTCCAACTGGATCACATGCTCTTCGCCGCGCTGCAGGCCGTACAGGTAGTCACGGGTATCCAGGACCGACAGATTGCCGTAGCTTTCGACGCTCTTGAGGTAGTCCTTGGTCGGGCCCTCAAAAAGGAGCCTGTTCAGCGTCTGTTGGCGGGTCTGGGAATCGGATTGCAAAGCCGCGCTGTCCGCGGCGCTCAGCTCCGCATCCCTGACCTTGATGCTGCGCCCCTGAAGTGCCTTGGTCCGGAAGGGTTCGGGCCAGCCACCCGGCGGGTCACCGAGCTCACCGGAAAGGAACCCGATGACGGAGTCAGGGATGTCGTAGTTCTGCGGGTTCTCGTTGAAGTCCGCGGGGTCTGCATTGAGGCCGACGAGGTGCAGGGCAAGGTCCCCGACGACCTTTGATGAGGGAGTCACCTTGACGAGGCGCCCGAGGATTCGGTCGGCGGCGGTGTACATGTCCTCGATGGCTTCGAACCGTTCACCAAGCCCCAATGCCATTGCCTGCTGCCGCAGATTGGAAAGCTGCCCGCCTGGAATCTCGTGCTGGTAAACACGGCCTGTGGGACCGGGCAGTCCCGACTCGAAGGGCGCGTACACCCGACGAACGGCTTCCCAGTAGGGTTCCAGCGAGCTCACCTTGGCGAGGTCCAGCCCGGTATCGCGCTGAGTGTGCGCAAGGGCCGCCACGAGGGCTGACGCTGAGGGCTGGCTGGTTGTTCCCGCCAGCGATGCAGAGGCGACATCCACGGCGTCGACTCCCGCTTCCACGGCCGCCAGCAGCGTGGCGAGCTGGCCGCCTGCAGTGTCATGGGTGTGCAAGTGGACCGGGAGGCCGAAACGTTCCCGGAGCGCCGTTACGAGGCGTGCAGCAGCGGCAGGGCGCAGCAGGCCTGCCATGTCCTTGATTGCCAGAATGTGGGCGCCGGCGTCGACGATCTTCCCTGCCAGATCAAGGTAGTAGTCCAGCGTGTACAGCTGCTCATTCGGATCCAGCATGTCGCCGGTGTAGCAAAGTGCAACCTCAGCGACAGCCGTGCCCGTGGCCCGCACAGCCTTGATGGCAGGAGCCATCTGGCTGACGTCATTGAGGGCATCGAAAATCCGGAAGATATCAATACCCGTGGCGGCAGCTTCGTTGACGAACGCCACCGTTACTTCCTCCGGGTACGGTGTGTAGCCGACAGTATTCCTGCCCCGCAACAGCATCTGGAGACAGATGTTAGGCAACGCCTTCCGCAAGGCTGCAAGCCGCTCCCAGGGATCCTCGCCGAGGAAGCGGAGTGCCACGTCGTAGGTAGCCCCTCCCCAAGCCTCTACAGACAGCAGCTGGGGCAAAAGCTCGGAGACGGCGGGGCCCGCTGCTACCAGGTCCCGGGTCCGCACACGTGTAGCCAGCAGCGACTGGTGGGCATCACGGAAGGTTGTGTCCGTGACCGCTACAGGCTGCTGTGCTCGGAGCTCCGCGGCGAAGCCCTCGGGCCCGAGTTCCAGCAGCCGCTGGCGCGAGCCTGCCGGGAACGTTGACCCGGCTACAACGGGAAGCTTGGACGCGGGATCCGAGTGGACGGTGAGCTCCCCATGGGGTTTGTTGACGGTGACGTCGGCAAGCCAGGTGAGGAGCTTGGTTCCGCGGTCCGCTGAAACACGGGACTTCAGGAGCTGGGGGCGTTCGTCGATGAACGATGTCACCACATTGCCCGCAACAAAGTCGGGATCCTCAAGGACAGCCTGAAGGAAGGAAATGTTCGTGGACACGCCTCGGATACGGAATTCAGCGAGGGACCGCTTGGCCCGTGCCACCGCCGCAGGGTAATCGCGCCCGCGGCAGGTGAGCTTGACCAACATGGAGTCGAAGTGCGGACTGATCTCCGCGCCCGAGTAGACCGTGCCGCCGTCGAGCCTGACCCCGGCGCCGCCGGCAGAGCGGTAGCCGGTGATCTTCCCGACGTCTGGCCGGAATCCATTTGCCGGATCTTCGGTGGTAATCCGGCACTGGAGGGCGGCGCCTTTGAGCTGCACGGTGTCTTGGGAAAGGCCAAGGTCGGCCAGCGTTTCGCCTGACGCGATACGCATCTGCGCCTGAACCAGGTCGACGTCGGTCACCTCTTCGGTGACCGTGTGCTCCACCTGGATGCGGGGGTTCATTTCGATGAAAACGTGCTGGCCGGCCCGCTCGCCTACTGTGTCCACGAGGAACTCAACAGTACCCGCGTTCACGTAATTGAGTGCTTTGGCGAACTTGACGGCGTCGCGGTAAAGAGCCTGCCGGATCCCTTCGTCAAGGTTCGGTGCCGGTGCGATTTCGATGACTTTCTGGTGCCGCCGCTGGATGGAGCAGTCGCGTTCGAAGAGGTGCATCACGTTCCCCTCCGCATCGGCGAGGATCTGCACCTCAATGTGACGGGGGCGCAGGACAGCCTGCTCGAGGAACATCGTCGGATCGCCAAAGGCGGCGTCGGCTTCCCTCATGGCTGCCTGCAAGGCCTCCGGGAGAGCCTCGCGGGTGTCCACCCGGCGCATGCCTCGCCCTCCGCCTCCGGCCACGGCTTTGGCAAAGATGGGGAACCCGATCTCGTCCGCAGCGGCGATGAGCTCGTCAACGTCTTTCGAGGGTGCGCTGGATTTCAGCACCGGCACGCCCGCGTCCCGTGCTGCCTGGAGTGCTGCCACTTTGTTTCCGGCAAGTTCAAGGACGTCGGCCGGTGGGCCCACAAACGTGATACCTGCCGCTTCGGCTGCCCGCGCCAGGTCAGGGTTCTCCGAAAGGAAGCCATACCCGGGGTAGATTGCATCTGCTCCGGATTCCTTGGCCACACGGACGATTTCATCAACATCGAGATACGCCCGGACGGGGTGACCCTCTTGGCCGATCAGATACGCCTCGCCCGCCTTTTGGCGGTGAATCGAGTTGCGGTCCTCATAGGGGAATACAGCAACTGTCTTGGCTCCCAGCTCATAGCCGGCGCGGAAGGCGCGGATAGCGATTTCACCGCGGTTTGCCACCAGAATCTTCGAAAACATACTTCTCCTGCATCATCGCGGGTGTATCGGTAGGTGGTCACAGTGTCTAAGACGGTTACGTTCAAAGACAAATCATTGTGTCCGCTATCACAGAATTATCCGTCATGTCGGACTCCATCTGCAGCGGAACCGCCAGCGGAAGCGCCGTGGACAACCGGGATCAGGCCTCTTCCCCGCCTCGGGGACGGATAAAGCAGGATTTGACTCCAGGTCAACATATGATGAGTTGGGCGGCGCACGGTCGCCCCGGGCTTCGGGACACGCCGAAGCCGACTCTACCCCAACACGGCAACCGGCGTTAGGTATTGGTTTTTCAGTGCAAGTAGTCAGCATCAGCAGCCTCAAAGGCGGTGTCGGTAAGACATCCGTTACCACCGGACTGGCGTCTGCGGCACTCGCCGCCGGCATCCCGACCCTCGTTGTGGATCTTGATCCGCACGCCGACGCCAGCACAGCCATGGGCGTCCAGCCTGACGGTCAGCTGGACATCGGGAGAATGCTCAAGAGTCCCAGGCGCGCCCGGCTGGGCGACAACGTCGTGCCCAGCGGCTGGCTCAAGCGCACCCCCGCGAATGGTGCCGCCGCGCCCGTGCTGGACGTGGCCGTGGGTTCGGCCTACACGGGTATCTATGACCGCCCTGACCTGGGCCGCCGCGATCTGCGAAGGCTTTCGCATGTCTTGGCGACGGCGGACAATTACGAGCTTGTCCTGGTTGACTGCCCGCCCTCACTCAATGGCCTCACTCGGATGGCATGGTCCGCCAGCGACAAGGTAACTCTTGTGGCAGAACCCGGATTGTTTTCTGTTGCCGGGACAGAGCGCACCATGCGTGCCATCCAGCTGTTCCGGCAGGAATTTGCTCCGGGCCTCTCCCCCGCCGGCATTGTCGCAAACAGGGTTCGCAGCGGATCATCAGAACATGCGTTCCGCCTGGCCGAGATGCAGACCATGTTCGGAAAGCTCCTGCTGACCCCCCATATCCCGGAGCAGGCCAACTGGCAACAGATTCAGGGCGCGGCCCACGCAGTCCACCACTGGCCGGGAGATTCAGCCAAGAACTCATCAGCCCTCTACGACGCGCTGCTGCAGAACCTTCTGTCCGCCGGGGAGGACTCGCAGAGGCGGGCGAAGCGTTAGGTACGTCTCCAGGGACGGCACGGCAAACGCCTTCTGGGTAATCATGTTCTGATGTACGACGGCGAAGGCCGCCTTCCTGGTGGAAGGCGGCCTTCGCCGTCGCTGTCTAAATAAATCCGAGCAGCTCACCTGCGCGCAATTTCGAGCCCGGCAGTTCAGCTGCCAGCGGGGTCAACTGATTTTCCGCGCGGCCCGGCGCTTGCTGAGTTCGTCGTCGGGAAAGGACTCCGTGGCATGTTCACTGGGCAGTGCCGCGAGGCTCCCTTCCACTTCGCGCCAGACGCGGCCGACTGCGATACCAAATACGCCCTGGCCGCCTTGGACAAGATCGATAACTTCGTCGGCAGAAGTACATTCGTAAACGCTGGCGCCGTCGCTCATGAGAGTGATCTGCGCGAGGTCTTCGACGCCCCGCTCGCGCAGGTGTTCAACTGCAGTGCGTATCTGCTGCAGGGAAACTCCGGTATCCAGGAGTCGCTTGACCACCTTGAGAACCAGGATGTCACGGAAACCGTAAAGCCGTTGGGAGCCTGAACCGGCTGCACCCCGCACTGCCGGCTCAACCAATCCTGTGCGTGCCCAGTAGTCCAGTTGACGGTAAGTTATCCCCGCTGCCTTGCATGCGGTAGGGCCACGGTAACCTGCATCTTCGTCAAGGACGGGAAGGTCCTCGGTGAAGAGGAGGCCCTGGGCACCGCTTGCGGGCAGGGCAACGCCAGCCGTCGAGGGCTGCTTTAGCTCGCCTGCTTCGCCTTTAGGACTCACGTGGACACTCCTTGTCATCTGCTCCCCCAAGGAAGTTGCAACACAGCGGCACGAACAAAAATCCATCCGTGTAATTCTGCCGCGGCTGCACATTCCAGTGTGACTTGCGCGGCTGCTGTATGCAATGGGAACTTGTATCTTCGACGTTAAGCCTGTGGAGGCGCGAGGTCAAAGATGTAGGGGTGTTTGGAAGGGCGTGTCGAAACTTTCAGGCTGAGCTTTAACCTTAGCGTGACCTCAGCCGTCGAAATCCTCGGGTTCCACGTCATCCAGGAACTCACGGAAGCGCCGTAATTCGCGCTCCTCGTCTACTGTGGGGCCCGGATCGGTCTCTTCACCGTCGTCATGCTCAGTGATCCGGACCCCGGCTTCCTCCATCACAGAGTCGGCGCACCAGATGCGGCATTTTGCCCTCAAAGCCAAAGCCAAAGCATCCGATGCCCGGGAGCTGACGGTGCTGCCATTCTCGAACTGGAGCTGTCCGTAGAAGATGTTGTCCTCAACGGCGACGATGTTGACGCTGACGATGCTGTGGCCGAGGGTCTCCACGACATCAATGAGGAGGTCGTGGGTCATGGGGCGTGGCGGGACAACGCCCTGCTGGGCCAGGGCTATGGCACTGGCCTCGGGAGTTCCGATCCAGATAGGAACATGGCGTTCCCCGTGGATCTCCCGCAGGAGAACCAGTGGCTGATTCGAGGGAAGCTCAATCCTCACCCCGACGATCTCTACTTCTATCATCAGATGTCCATCCGGGAGATTCGGTCCTGAACAAGCGCCCGATGCAAGGACAGGCAGATGTCACTGATCTCACGGGCCGCTTCGGCCGCGCGTGCCTGCGACGCAGCATCCTTGCGTGAGGTGAGGGTGGCAACGGCCCGCTCCACCAGTCCGAATTCACGTTCCGCGGCGGCCTGGAACGGGCGGAGGTGCCGTGGTTCCAGTCCATGGCTCTCCAGCTGGACGCAAGCCCGCGCTACCTGGAGGGCGTGTTCATCGAAGGTGCCGTTGACATGTGAAATGAGTCCGAAGCTCAGCAGTGACTGAAGGAGCGGAACACTTGCCCCTGACTCCGCCCGCAACTGGTCTTCGCTTAGGCGGCGAACGCGTGTCTGCAGTTCCACTGCCAGGTCATCCGAAACGATGCGGGGGGACACATTGACGCCCGGAGGCATGTTGTCCGGGCGTTCCCCCCGGTCTATGGCGTCAAGGTAATCCTTGATCACCTTTAGCGGCAGGTACTGGTCGCGCTGCAGAGCAAGTACGAACCGCAACCGTTCGACGTCGCCGTCTGAATACTGCCGATATCCTGCAGGAGTCCGCTGCGGATTGATGAGGCCCTTTTCCTCAAGGAATCTGATTTTCGACGCGGTCATATTGGGAAAGTCATCGCTCAGCTGCGCCAGCACTTCCCCAATATTCAGGACTTGCGGTCCCCGCCGTTCCGGCTGTGCCATGGCCACAGGCAACTACTCCGTAATCAGCCCTGGCCTGCGCGGGCAGGGCTCAGGTAGAACGTAAGACGGAATTTTCCAATCTGGACTTCGTCTCCGGACCTGAGCTCAAGGGCGTCGACCCGGTCATGGTTAATGTAGGTTCCATTGAGGCTGCCCGTATCAACGACTTCGAAGCTGCGATCGGTACGGCGGAATTCCACATGCCGGCGAGAGACCGTGACGTCGTCGAGGAAGATGTCCGCATCAGGGTGGCGTCCCGCCGTGGTCACATCCGAGTCCAGCAGAAATCTTGCCCCCGCATTTGGACCGCTGTGTGCTACGAGCAGGGCAGAACCGTGAGGCAGGGCCTCGACGGCGGCCCGCTCCTCGCGGGACAACTGCGGAGCAATGGCCGGCTCATCCCGAACAGGGGTGAGATTGATGGAGGTGGTTTCCGACGACTTCGTCTCACCCTTACCGAAAATACCTCTGGCTCGGTGACGTTCATGGCCAACCATGGTTCCTCCTCATCCGTTGCAGCCGCCCCGCCTGCAAACAACCCGTCTCGTCCGGAAATGCCTGGCACATCCGATCTGCGGCGCGTCGTCCGGCCATCGATTACTCAATCGAACATCCAAATCGATCGCTCGAATCAGACGCTCATCAAAGTTCAATGGCCGGACGTCGCTGCCCAGTAATCTTTAGCCTACCTGTTGTTCGTACTCGGCTGCACTGAGTAGTGAATCAACCGCGTCAGGGTCCGCCAGCTTCACTTCGATCAGCCAGCCGTCGCCGTAAGGATCTGAATTGATCAGGGCCGAATCGGTGTCCAACGATTCGTTGCGGGCGACCACCTCGCCCGTGACCGGTGCATAAATGTCGCTGACGCTCTTGGTTGATTCGACTTCGCCAACGACGTCGTTTGCCTTCACCGTTGTTCCTACCTCGGGCATCTGCGCGTAGACGACGTCGCCGAGTGCGTCCTGCGCGAAGTCCGTGATTCCCACGCGCACAACGCCGTCGGCATTGGGCGCCGAGACCCATTCGTGTTCCGCAGTGTAGGAGAGGTCTTCCGGGATGTTGCTCATCAGGGGGCCTTTCATCGGGTCAAACACCAATGTCAACGGAAGCCTGCTGAACAAGCCGCCGCTGAAAGTATAGGCACATCAAACCCTCCGAAGGCCGCTGATTTTGCGACCTCCCTGTGGCACAGTGGTGACATGCCAGAACTCCCCGAAGTGGCCGGGCTGACTGCCTTCCTGGGCTCCCAGCTTCGTGGTGCAGTAATGACGCGGTTTCAGGTTGTCTCCTTCGCCGTGCTCAAGACGGCCGATCCGCCTTACTCGGCTCTTGAGGACAGGGAAATTAAGGGAGTACAACGCTATGGAAAATTCATCAGCATAGATGCCGGCAACATCTTTCTGGTCTTCCACTTGGCGAAGGCCGGCTGGCTGCGGTACACGGAATCGCCGACTTCAACCCAGCTCCGTATGGGCAAAGGCCATATTGCCGCACGCTTTGCCCTGACGCGTGGACCGGACGTGCACATCGGTATCGACCTGACTGAGGCAGGGACAAGGAAAAGCCTTGCCGTCTACGTTGTCCGGGACCCCCTTCACGTGCCCGGTATCGCCACCCTCGGGCCGGATCCGCTGAATCCTTCTTTCGACTTCGAAACTTTTGCCGCGATCTTGGCCTCGAACCCGCACCAGATCAAGGGAGTGCTGCGTAATCAGGGAACAATTGCGGGCATAGGAAACGCGTACAGCGACGAAATCCTGCACGCCGCCAGGATCTCACCCTTCGCCGTCGCCAAGTCCCTGGACCGGCCTACAGTCCAGGTGCTCTATGACCAGATCCACACAGTGCTGGGAGCCGCCGTGGCCGAGGCCGTCGGCAAGGCTCCAAACGAGCTCAAGGACGCCAAACGAAGCACAATGCGGGTCCATGGCCGGGCAGGTCAGGTATGCCCCGTGTGCGGTGATACGGTCCGGGAGGTTTCTTTCGCGGACACAGCCCTGCAATATTGCCCCACCTGCCAGACCAAAGGGAAAATTCTCGCGGACCGCCGAACTTCAAAGTTCCTGAAGTAAGCCGGGCGCGCGGTCGAAGTTCCTGACGCACAGGGGAACTGTCGCAATCCCGCGGACACAACAAAACCCCGCCGATCCAGTAAAGGATCGACGGGGTTTTTGGTTGGTCGGGCTGACAGGATTTGAACCTGCGACCCCTTGACCCCCAGTCAAGTGCGCTACCAAGCTGCGCTACAGCCCGTCAGTTCCGCCGTTCTCCGCTTCGATGAGATCTGAGAATTTCATCTAAGCAGTCCGGCCGAACCACCTCCAAAAGCTTACACGATTCCGGAGGGTGTCTGTGACACCTAAGGGGCATCACAGGCCAGGTGTGTCCAGATTAACGCTTCTTGCCGCGCTTTTCGCGCACCCGCATGTTGACCTCGATAGGGGTGCCCTCGAAGCCGAAGGTTTCGCGCAGGCGGCGGGTGATGAAGCGGCGGTATCCCGGGTCCAGGAACCCGGTGGTGAACAGGACGAACTTCGGCGGACGGCTCGACGCCTGGGTGCCGAAGAGAATACGGGGCTGCTTGCCGCCGCGGACCGGGTGCGGGTGTGCCGCGACTAGCTCACCAAGGAAGGCGTTGAGCCTGCCCGTGGGGATGCGCTTGTCCCAGCTCTCAAGGGCCACGTCAAGGGCAGGGACCAGCTTGTCTTTGTGCCAACCGGTCTTCGCTGAGATGTTTACGCGGGGTGCCCAGGCCACATGGGCGAGATCCTGGTCAATTTCACGCTCCAGGTACTTCCGGCGCTCGTCATCCAGCAGGTCCCACTTATTGAATGCCAGGACCAGTGCGCGGCCGGACTCGATAGCGAGCTGCAGGATGCGGACGTCCTGCTCGCTGAGCACCTCATCCACTGCCAGGAGCACGACCGCAACCTCGGCCTTCTCGAGCGCAGCCTGGGTCCTCAGGGAGGCGTAGAAATCCGCACCCTGGGCCATGTGCTGCCGGCGGCGGATGCCCGCGGTGTCGACAAAACGCCAGGTCCTGCCGCCGAGCTCGATGAATTCGTCGACGGGGTCGCGGGTGGTACCGGCAGTATTGTCCACCACGACCCGCTCCGAACCGGCCAACTTGTTGAGCAGTGAAGATTTGCCGACGTTTGGCCGGCCGATCAACGCGACCCGGCGCGGGCCACCGGAGCGCTCAAGGCCCTCGATGGTGGAGAACTCCGGGAGCGTGTCCATGACGTGGTCAAGAAGATCTGCCACACCGCGGCCGTGAAGCGCCGAAACAGGGTAGGGCTCGCCGAATCCCAGGCCCCAGAGTGTTGACGAGTCTGCTTCCTGCGCGAAGTCATCCACCTTGTTGGCCACCATGATGACCGGCTTCTTGCTCTTCCGGAGCATCTTCATAACGCCTTCATCGGTAGCTGTAGCACCGACCGCGGAATCGACTACGAAGAGCACGGCGTCAGCCAGCTCCACCGCCATCTCCGCCTGCTCTGCAACCCGGGCGTGGATACCGCGGGCATCATGCTCCCAGCCGCCGGTATCCACAATGGTGAAGTTGCGGCCATTCCAGTGCGCCGAGTACATCACGCGGTCACGGGTGACTCCGGGGGTGTCCTCTACTACTGCCTCACGGCGACCAAGGATCCTGTTGACCAGTGTGGATTTGCCCACGTTCGGGCGGCCGATGATGGCTAGAACGGGATCCAGCTTGACCGGTCCGTCAAAGTCCTCATCCGCGTAGAGCCCGTCAAGGAGGGCTGCGTCTTCCTCATCAAGGTCATAGTCTTCCAGCCCGGCCCGAAGGGAGGCCGCGCGGACCTCCGCCTCGTCGTCGTCCAGGGCTGCAAGGTTCTCCGCCACCTGGTCCGTGCCGGTGGGCGTGTATTCGTCTTCGCCGGGGCCAAAATTGCCGGAGGTTTGAGTCGTATCGCTCATTGCACTTTCCTTAGTGGTGGTCTGCCGGCGTCCCGGCTACTGCTTCATAACGTTTTTGCGGGGAATCCGCGAGGGGCAGAGGCTGCCCGCTGACTTGAATTGCTTGCTGGATGTGCTGCGCCAACGCAGCACGGATCTCGATCCCCGCCCTGTCCATTGAAACACGCCCGGTCTCGCCGGGTTTGCGGGCAACGTGGAGGGGCTCACCGAAATGGACGTGAAGTTGCCTGCGCGGCCGGGGCAAGGCGTCGAGGTGCTCGCCCGTGATCCTGGTGCCGAGAATTGCAACCGGCACAACCGTTGCACCGGAATTGAGCGCCAGCCAGGCCACCCCATTATTGATCGAGGATGCTGACCCACTCCCCCGGGTTCCTTCGGGAAGTATGCCTATGCACCGGCCGGCGTCGAGCATGTTCTTGCTGAGCTGGAGCGCTTGGCGGTCGCCCGCGCGGTCAACCGGCAACTGGCCGGACGCGCGGAGAACCTGTCCGAGGAAGCCGGTGAACAACTCTTTTTTGACGAGGATGTGCATGGGCCGTGGGGCCGCACCGAACATCAGAGGCCCGTCGAGGAAGCTGATGTGGTTGGCCGCGAAAATCAGCGGACCGGTCGACGGCACCTTGGCGCGGCCAAGGATTGTGGTGCGGTAAAGGACATGGGTCAGGAACCAACCAACGGGTCGGCTCCATGCCATGCTCAGACCGGCCCGAAGTCCGGGCTTAGTCACGGTTGAGTGCCTTGGTGACGATGGCGAGGGCGGCGTCCACGGTCCCGTCAAAGTCGAGGTCTGAGGAGTCAAGGGTGACAACGCCGTCGGCGGCCTGGGTGAAGTTCACAACTGTGGAATCCTTGGCATCCCGATGCGTCACCTGGGCGGCAAGCTCCTGCTCGTTCTGTGAGCCGCCGAGCTGGATGCCCCGTCTGCGTAGCCTTGCTTCTTCGCTTGCGGTCAGAAGCATCCGGACTTCAGCGCCTGGTGCCACAACAGTGGTGATGTCCCGGCCTTCCACCACGATGCGCCGGTGGTGCTGTTCGATGAGTTCGCGTTGGCGCCGGATCAGCTCGGTGCGCGCGCCAAGGGTGGTTGCAACGTCGCTGACAGCCGCGGAAATAGCGGGCTCCCGGATCTCCTGGGTCACTTCCGCACCGCCAACCCTGACGTATTCCTCCAACGGACTCGTGCTGATTTCCAACGGCAACTCCTCGGCTGCCTGCTCCACGGCGGCCCGGTCCTCCAGGTCGATGCCCTGGTCAAGGCAGTACCAGGTAAGTGCCCGGTACATTGCGCCGGTATCCAAATAGGCAAGGCGGAGTCGGCGTGCCACTTCCCGGCTCACACTTGACTTGCCCGAGCCTGACGGACCGTCGATAGCCACAACAAGGTCCCGGCCCTGCCGCAGCGCAGGCAATGTATCGATGAGTTCCTGTGTCATTACTGAAGTACCCGCCATCCGCGGTCGTTGAGCGCCTCGATCAGCAAATCATGCTTGTTTGGCAGAACGGATAATTCCACCATGCCAACATTCTGCCCTGAAGAATGGTCCAGGCGCAGGTCCTCGAGGTTAACGCCAATCTCGCCGATCTCGGTGAGGAGGCGCGCGATTTGGCCTGGCCGGTCATCCACAAGGACAGTAAGCCAGGAATATGCCTGCGGCGGGCCGCCATGTTTGCCGGGAATGCGCGATTGCCCGGCGTTGCCCTCGCTGATGAGCTGAGCAAGGTCCAGGCGCGCTCCGGGAGCGAGCGGATCCTCCAACGTGCCGATGAGCCGATTAAGGTCTTCGCGGACTCCGTGAAGAATATCCACGACCTTCTCCGCATTCGCACCAAGGATCTGAACCCAGAGGGTGGGATCACTCGCTGCTATGCGGGTGGTGTCACGCAGACCGTTTCCGGCCAGCGACAGGGCGTGCAGGGGGGTACCTTGCAGGCGGCTGGCCAGCAGCGACGACATCACTTGAGGCAGGTGGGAAACCAAAGCCACAGCTTCGTCGTGTTCACCGGCGTCGAACTGGGAAACAATGGCCCCAAGATCCGTCGCCAGCGCGTGCGCCGTCAGGAGGGCATCGGGCAGAGTTTCCTCGGAAGGGCACAGGACCCAGGGCATGGATGTGAAAAGTTCACCCCTTGCCGCAACCGGCCCGGCTTTCTCCCGTCCGGCCATGGGATGTGTGCCCACGTACCTGCCAAGGTCTGCGCCACGACGACGCAGTTCCTGCTGGATCCCCGCCTTCACGCTGGCGATGTCGACGACGACAGCCCCGGGGTAGTCCCCCAGGGCACGTTCGACGACATCGGCGGTAACGTCCGGAGGAACAGCCACCACCACCAGTTCGGGCTGCTCCGTTCCGAGCCCGGACAGGGGAAGCCCTGCCCCGATGTCAACGGCAACTGCCTGGTTGGTAGGTGACGGATCCGAAAGGAAAACGGGGACACCCCGGCCGCGGAGGCCAAGACCGATGCTGGTACCGAGCAGCCCGGTACCAATCACCACCACGGGGCCATTCAGGTGGCCGCGCCCGTGAGTACCGAATGCCGACATTCCTTAGAGCCCCACTGATGCCAGCAGGTGGCCGACTTCCTGCTTGCCCAGGTTCCGGATGCTGCCCTGGCGCTGGTCGCCCAGACCGATGGGACCGACCTTGACCCGGACAAGCCGGAGAACAGGGAAGCCCACGGCGTCGAAGAGTCGGCGCACGATCCGGTTCTTACCGGAGTGGAGTACTACTTCGATCAGCACGTGCCCGGGTGTGGAATCCACCAGCTTGAAGGAGTCGACAGAAGCAATGCCGTCCTCAAGCTCAACGCCGGCACGCAGTTGGGCGCCGACTCCCTGGGGGAAAGGGCCCCGCACCTGGACGAGGTACGTCTTGGGCACTTCGTAGGAAGGGTGTGTCAGGCGGTTCGCCAGCTCGCCGTCGTTGGTCAGCAGCAACAGACCCTCGGTGGCGACGTCGAGACGGCCCACGTGGAACAGCCGTTCGCCATGGCTGTTACGGACAAAATCGCTGATGCACGGGCGTCCGTCGGGATCCTCCATCGTGGAAACAACACCCTTGGGCTTGTTGAACACCATGTACACGAGGGACTCGTCGAGCTGGATGCGCAGGCCGTCCACGTGGATGACTGCAGTTTTGGGATCGACGCGGACGCCGAGTTCGGTAACAACCTGGCCGTCGACTTCCACGCGGCCTTCAGCGATCATCTCCTCGCACACGCGCCTGGAGGCAACGCCGGCCTGAGCCATGACCTTCTGCAGCCTGATGCCGTCGGCATCGTGGAGCTCTGACTGGGGTACTTCGTTGCGCGGGCCGCGTTTTCGGGCAGGCTTCCGCACCGGCCCAAGGTTCTGGCCGAAGCGTTCGCTGCCGAAGGCGCGCGGGCCCGCGGAATTCTGTGCACCGGTCGGCGGCTTGGGCTTCAGCGCCCCGGGTGTGCCGGGAGTTTTTCCTGCGCCGGGCTTCCGGGCGGCAGGCTTCCTGGCCGATGGCTTCGCACCGGTCTTCCAGTCACCAGACTTGGCTGCGTCGGTTCCCCTGCCCGCCGGGGCGCTGCCCGTGGGCTGCTCATCGGGGTCGATGAAGCGCTCCTCGCGGGGCTTGGGGTGCTTAAAGGGGCGGTCTCCGCCGCCCTTGGAGAAATCGCGCTGGCCAGCATTACGCTGCGCTCCAGTGCGTGGTCCTGCATTGCGTCCTGAACTGTTACGTCCTGAACTGCTACGTGGTGAACCCTGGCGTCCCGCCTGTGTCATGACCCGTCCTTCGTTAATGTGGCCGAACTGTGTATCTCTCTTCAACACACTAGCCAGCCGTGCAGAATCTTTCTGCCCTTGTGGTTACTCTCGCGCAGGCCTGAGCGGCCTACATTCTTCCGGCATCATAAAATTCTTCTATGCCTTCAAGCCCCGGAAGATGGGGTGAAAGCTGAGGCAACTCAGCCACCGAGCCGATTCCCATGCGTTCAAGGAAATACGACGTTGTGCGGTACAGGATGGCCCCGGATTCGGGGTCGTTTCCTGACTCCTCAATCAGTCCGCGTTGGGTGAGGGTCCGCACGACGGAGTCAACATTGACCCCTCGAATTGCAGACACCCTTGCCCGCGACACGGGCTGGCGGTATGCGATGACGGCGAGCGTCTCCAACGCCGCCTGCGTCAGCCTGGCTGTCTGTCCTTCAAGCACAAAGCTGCCGACCAGATCGGCGAACTCTGCGCGGGAATAGATCCGCCAGCCTCCGGCGATACTCCGCAATTCAAAACCCCGGGGGCTGGTTCCGAAGCCAGCATCGCTGGCATCGTCCATGTCCGGGGCTTTAACAGTATAGCCGTTATACTCGCGCTGCAGTTCCGTCAGGAGCTGTTCGACGACGTCGACGGTCAGGTTGAGCCCGGCAGCAAGCTCAGTGGGCGTGGCCGGCTGGTCGATAACCATCAGAACGGCTTCCAAAGCTGCGCGGGCGCCGCCCGGGAGTTTTGACAGGTCGTTTCCCGTCTGATCGGGTGCCGCAACCGGTTCATTCACGGCTGTTCCTCATATTCTTCGCTCAGATTCTCGCTGCTCCAGGAAGCAGTATCAGCCGTCCAATGAATTGTCAGGTCGCCCAGCGGCTGGAGCTGGTCAAATCCGACCGCCTTGTCCCGGTACAACTCAAGCAGCGCCAGGAAGCGGGCCACCACCACGAGGGTGGACTCGGCATCGGAGATCAGGGCCCTGAAAGACAGAGGCTTTCCCTGCTGCAGCTTCAGCCCGATGATCTCTGCCTGCTCTTTGACGCTCACAGTAGAGCCGTGAAGGTGGGCAAGGCCCACCTGGGTAGCGGGGACATCCTTTGGCTTCAGGGCCGACTGGGCGAGGGCAGCGAACTGTTCGGGAGTATGCCGCCAGACGAGTTCAGGAAGCAATGCCGCAAAATGGCCCTCGAGTGCCACCTGCCGCGGGTAGCGGCCTGCTTCCAGTTCCAGTGTTGAATTGATGAGGCCGGCAACCTCTTTGAAGGCCTTGTACTGGAGGAGCCGGGCGAAGAGGAGGTCCCTGGCCTCGAGCAGGGCAATATCCTCGTCGTCCTCGACTTCTCCAGCAGGAAGGAGCCGGGCTGCCTTGAGGTCAAGAAGTGTTGCGGCTATCACCAGGAATTCGCTGGCCTCATCCAGGGCCCATTCCTCGCCGAGTTTCTGCAGCCCCCGGATGTATTTGATGAATTCATCGGTGACCGTTGCCAGCGCCACCTCCGTGATATCAAGCTGATGCTTGGAGATAAGACCAAGGAGGAGGTCGAAAGGGCCGGTGAAATTCGCCAGGCGCACTTCGAAGCCCGGCTTCTTAGCTACGCCCGTCTCCGCAACATCGACTGCTGTGGTCATCGGTGGCTAGGGTGCGCCACCGCGCGAGATCAGTTCTTTGGCCAGGTTCCGGTACGCATCAGCGCCTATGTGGTTAGCCGCGTAGCTGGTGATGGGTTCAGCGGCTACGGTTGCGTCGGCGAACTTGATGGAACGCTTGATGACGGTTTCGAAGACTTTGTCCCCAAAGGCCTCCACCAGCCGCGTGATGACCTCACGGCTGTGCAGCGTCCGGGCGTCGTACATAGTGGCCAGCACACCGTCCACCTGGAGCCTGGGGTTCAGCCGGTCCTGCACCTTGTCGATCGTTTCCACGAGCAGGGCCACAGCGCGCAGCGCAAAGAACTCACAGATCAGCGGAATGATAACGCCGTGGGCCGCAGTAAGGGCATTGACGGTCAGCAGGCCGAGAGAGGGCTGGCAGTCGATGAGAACGACGTCGTAGTCATCCTCAACGCTCTTCAGCGCCCGGTCCAGAACCTGTTCACGCGCGACTTCATTAACCAGCTGGACCTCGGCCGCGGAGAGGTCGATGTTTGCCGGGAGCAGGTGAACGTTCTCCACGCCTGTCTGGTGGATGGCATCGCGGATGTCCACCTTGCGGTCCATAAGCACGTTATAGACGGTCAGGTCGAGCTCATGCGGGTTAACGCCGAGGCCCGCGGACAAGGCGCCCTGGGGATCGAAGTCCACCAGGAGGACGCGCCGCCCGTACTCGGCCAGGGCCGCGGCGAGATTGATAGTGGAGGTGGTTTTACCCACCCCACCCTTTTGGTTCACCATGGCTATCACACGCGCCGGCCCGTGGGATGTCAGCGGCGCGGGTTCCGGAAACTCACGGTGGGGGCGTCCTGTGGGACCCATGACCGCGTCTTCCAGATCGAGGTCCATGCCTTCCAGAGTTGCTGAACCGTGTTCGCTGCTCACGTATCTATCCACACTTTCGATGACGGTGATTATTGCCGGCGCATTTTTCCGGTGATTGTTGCCGCTGATCTCCTGCCGCTGGCTTCCCAGCGCCGATCCTGCTTCTTCCCAAGGTTACAGCGCCACGCCTGGTATTCAACGAACCACGACACGCCCCCTTGCCCGCGCCTTTACCTTCTGGTATAGCTTCAAGGTTGCCGACGGGAATACGGAAACCGCCCGCTCAGCGTCTGCTGTTCGGGCGGCTTCCGTAGGAAATGTTGAGGGTGTTGCCGGGACTCCTAGACGGTGGCCGGAACGGCCTGGCCCTTTGTTTCCTCGACCTCGTGGTGATGGGCGATCATGGTGGTCTCGTCGAACGGCTCTTCACCCGAGAGCACGCGCTCAACCTGGCCGCCGTCGATTTCCTTCACCCAGGTTCCGATGAGGACCGTTGCCACGGCGTTGCCTGTGAAGTTGGTCAAGGCGCGGGCTTCTGACATAAAGCGGTCGATGCCGACGATCATGCCGACGCCACCGAGCAGTTCCGGCTTGTGGGCCTGGAGGCCTGCGGCCAACGTGGCCAGACCGGCACCGGTCACACCGGCTGCGCCCTTGGAAGCGATGATCATGAAGATGAGCAGTGAGATCTGGGCTCCGAGGTCCAGCGGCGTTCCCATGGCGTTGGCAACGAACAGCGACGCCATGGTCAGGTAGATCGCGGTGCCGTCGAGGTTGAATGAATAGCCCGTGGGAACGGTGACGCCAACAACAGGCTTGGAAACACCCAAGTGCTCCAATTTTGCGATGAGGCGGGGAAGCGCCGCTTCGGAGGACGATGTGGAGAAGATCAGCAGGTATTCGCGGCCCAGGTACTTCATGAGCCGGAAGATGTTTACGCCTGAAACAGCCTGCAGCAGCCCACCCAGGATCACAACGATGAAGAGTGCGCAGGTGACGTAGAAGGCCGCCATAAGCGTGAACATGCTCACGATAGCCGCAAAGCCGGTGGCGCCGACGACAGCAGCGATAGCACCGAAGGCACCGACCGGAGCAAGCCACATGATCATGATGAGGATCCGGAACACGACCGCCTGGCCATGGCCGATTGCCTTGAGAACGGGAGCGCCCTGGGCACCCATCTTCTGCAGTGCGAAACCGACGAGGATAGCGGCAAAGAGAGTGGGCAGGACCGGAATGTCGCCCGGAATGATGCCCAGGAGGAAGGCGACAGTGCTGTCTACTTCAGCCTTCTTGTTGGGGTCGTACGGCGCCAGCTTCAGGCCCTCGCCCGGGTGGATCAGGTTGCCCACCACCAGGCCGATGCCCAGGGCGAATGTCGACATGATGACGAAGTAGCCCAAGGCAAGGCCGCCGACCTTGCCAACCGTTGCAGCCTTGGCGATGGAGCCGATCCCCAGCACGATGGTGCAGAAGATAATCGGAGCGATCATCATCTTGATCAACTTGATGAAGCCATCGCCCAACGGCTTGAGCGATTTTCCAACTTCGGGAAACAGCAAACCGACGAGGGCGCCCAGGATAACGGCGGCGATGACGGCAATGTAAAGGTAATGGGATTTGTCCAGCCCCTTGCGGGCGGCCTTGGCAGGCGCTGCTGACTCTCCTCTTTGAGAAGCCATGATGTGTCTCCTTATGGATAATCTGGAAGACGTTCGGCACAGTCTCTGAGCTCTTCACGTCGGTCCGGTGTGATATCCATCATTGGGTACATAGTGATGTGGCTCACCGTTGCGTTCATATTGGTCATGAAAGGTACCCATGAGGCACAAATGGAGCATTGCCCGCAGGCTGTTCGTGGCGCACCTGCTGTTTGTGCTTGCCCTCACCGCGATCGTAGGCACGGCAACGTTCCTTGATGCGCGCGATCATGCTTATGCAGAGGCGGGACGGCGGATGGCTGGAGTGGCGACGGCGATAGCAGACAACCCGCTGGTCCTGGAGGCGGCGGCCACACCGGATCCCACAGGGACGCTCCAGCCATATGCACTTAATGTCATGAGGGACGCCGGCGCTGATTTCATCACCATCATGGCTCCTGACCGGACCAGGTGGACCCATCCCCGGGATGAAGAAATCGGGCGCCCTTACATTGGCTCCATTGACGCCGCCCTGGCCGGGAGTGTCTACACAGAAGTCACCGCCGGGACACTGGGCCCCTCAGTGCGCACAATTGCGCCCGTCAAGGATGCTGCGGGAAACGTCAAGGCCCTGGTTTCGGCCGGCGTAACGGTGCGGACAGTGGATGTCGCGGTTTCGGGGCGCCTGCCAGCCGTTCTGGCCATCGCTTTCGCGCTCCTGGTGGGCGGTTCGGTGGCGTCGTGGCTCCTCGGAAGGTATTTGCGCCGGGTCACCCGCGGCTGGGGGCCCGAACAACTCGCGCAGCTCTTCGCCTATTACGAATCTGTCCTGCATTCAGTCCGCGAAGGAGTCATCCTGATTGACAGCAAGGGCAAAGTGGTGATGTACAACGACCAGGCAGCGGAACTCCTGGGGCTGACCCCAAGGGAAACTGACGGCGATCCGAGCGATCCGCCGTCGCTCTCTGAGCTGCCTTTGGCGTCAAGCCTGCAGACATTGTTCGAATCGGGAAGGCTGGCCCACGACGAAATTCATCTGACGGGCTCCCGCATCCTCGTGGTAAACCAGGGTCCGGCACTTGGGCCACCCTCCCAGGGCCGCCAGCGCGACCAGGTCTTCGGCACAGTGGCCACCATCCGTGACAGGACGGAAATTGAGTCCCTTGGTTCCGAACTGGAAACCATGCGGACATTATCTGCTGCCCTTCGTTCCCAGACCCACGAACACGCCAACAGGCTGCATACGCTGGTCTCCCTGATGGAACTGGGACGAACGGAAGATGCCCTGGATTTCGCCACCAAAGACCTCGAGCTCAGCCAAAAGCTCACTGACGAGTTGGTTGATTCCGTTGAGGAGCCTGTTCTCAGCGCGTTGGTTATGGGTAAAGCCGCGGAGGCGCACGAGCGCGGCGTCGAACTGGTCCTTGACGCGAAGGGGTCAACAGAGCTTGCCGGCCTTGCCGTCCAGGATCTGGTGACCATCCTCGGCAATCTGTTGGATAACGCCATCGACGCCGCCGCTGAAGCCCCCTCCCCCAAACGCGTGGAGCTGGCTTTGCACTCCACCGGGGAGAGTCTGGAGATCACCGTGCAGGATACTGGTAGCGGAGTTGATCCACGATCTGTAGATGACGTTTTCAGTTATGGTTTCAGCACCAAGGCACCCGGCAAGTACGGTCGGGGCATCGGACTGGCACTGGTCCGTCAAGCAGTCCAGCGTTTGGGTGGAACGTTGACCATCACCAACCCGGGCGGTGCGCTTTTCCGCGTTGTTCTGCCCTCGGGTACTAAGGAGCAGTTTTGAGCGATATCCGCGTGCTCGTCGTCGAAGACGAACCAATCGCCTCCGCTGCACATGCCGCCTATGTGCAACGTCTCGACGGATTCTCACTCGCAGGGACAGCCCCGGACGGGCAGTCGGCGCTCCGGCTCCTGGCGGAGTTTTCCGCTGCCGGGAACCAAGTGGAGTTGGTGCTCCTCGACATGAATCTGCCGGACCTTCATGGGCTGGACATAGCCCGCCGGATGCGGTCCTCCGGCCTGTTTTCCGACATCATCGCCATTACCGCCGTACGGGAGCTGAACATCGTGCGCAGCGCCGTCGCGATTGGAGTAGTCCAGTATCTGATCAAGCCGTTCACGTACGCCACCTTCGCCGAGAAGCTCACAAACTACAGACTCTTCCGCGAGCAGCTGGCATCATCTGACGACGGAAAAACCAAAACCGGGGCCTCCCAGAGCGACGTCGATCAGGCCTTCGCAAGCCTGCGGACACCGTCGGAACTCCAGTTACCCAAGGGTTTGTCCGTATCCACGTTGGACTCGGTCAAGGACTTTCTCCGCAAGGAAGATGCTGCTGTATCCGCCAGTGAAGTGATGGACGAGCTGGGAATGTCCCGCGTGACTGCCCGGCGCTACCTGGAGTATCTGGCGGACGCAGGATCGGTATCGCGAGCGCCGCGATACGGAGCGCCCGGGAGACCCGAGAACGAGTATCGCTGGACCCGCGGCTGACCGAGCCGCAAGGTTCCCTCTGTATACAAAAGCTGTTGCCGATACGAGAACTCCGGTTCTTTCTCCCGATACAGCCCCTTTTGTGTATACACTGAAGGTAAATCAGGATGAAGGCGGGGTGATCATGCGGGCCAGCGATCGGGCTTATGAGGCCCTGCGCGACGACATCATCGAGTGGCGCCTTCGTCCAGGCACCGTGCTCGGAGAAGTCGAGCAGTCGGAGCGCCTGGGCATCTCGCGGACACCCCTCCGGGAAGCCCTCGGCCGCCTCACCGCTGAAGGACTGACGACGGCGTCAGGAGGGCGCGGCGTCGTCGTCACCGACATTTCACTGAACAATATCGACCAGCTGTTCGAACTGCGGGAAACCCTGGAAGGACGGGCCGCTGCCCTCGCTGCCGAACGCGGTGATCCCGCCGCGTTTCAGAAACTCCACGCAGAGTTCCTGAGTGCTCCCGCTTTGATTCAGTCCGATGACCCTGCCCGGCACGACTACTACGGTCTGGTGGGGCGCCTTGATTCAGCGATCGACTCAGCCATAACCAACACTTACTTCGCACAGGCCTTGCGCAGTTTACGCGTACATCTGGTGCGTGTCCGGCGGTTGGCAGCCGACGACGCCGGCCGGCTCACCTCCGCCGCCGCCGAGCACGCCGCCATTGCCGAGGCTATCGCCGCAGGCAATCCCCGCCTCGCCGAAGCGGCCACCATGCTCCACCTGCACCGCAGTCTCTCCCACGTCAAAGCCACGCATACACCTCTTTAGAAGGAGCCCCATGGTCAAGGAACACCACGTCCGCGTTTACCGGAGCGAGGAAAAACTGCCCCGCGAAGAGCAGCTGGCCCACAAGATCGCCCTGGTTGCGGCAGATCCCGTCGCTGTGGCCGATGACGTTATGGCCATGGTGATCAACAGGATCATCGACAACGCCTCCGTTGCGGTTGCCTCCCTGAACAGGGCTCCCATTGTGGCGGCAAGGGCCCAGGCACTGACCCACGGTCCCAGCACCGGTGGCAAGGGAGCAAAGGTGTTCGGGATTGACGAGCGGGTCTCCCCCGAGTGGGCTGCCTGGGCTAACGGCGTGGCGGTTCGCGAACTCGATTACCACGACACGTTCCTGGCCGCTGACTACTCTCATCCCGGCGACAATATCCCGCCCGTCCTGGCCGTGGCCCAGCACGTTGGCTCCAGCGGGCAGGATCTGATCCGGGGGATCGCCACCGGGTACGAGATCCAGGTAAACCTGGTAAAGGCTATCTGCCTCCACAAGCACAAGATTGACCATGTGGCCCACCTTGGCCCCTCTGCCGCCGCTGGCATCGGCACGCTTCTGGGGCTCGATGCCGAGACCATCTTCCAGTCAGTGGGGCAAGCCCTTCACACCACCACCGCCACCCGACAGTCCCGCAAGGGCGAAATCTCCACCTGGAAGGCCCACGCCCCCGCCTTTGCCGGCAAGATGGCCATTGAAGCCGTGGACCGTTCTATGCGGGGCCAGACCTCGCCTGTGCCGATCTACGAAGGCGAAGACGGTGTCATTGCCTGGATGCTCGATGGCCCCGAAGCCTCCTACCTGGTGCCGTTGCCCGAGGCCGGTGAAGCCAAGCGGGCCATCCTGGACACCTACACCAAGGAACATTCTGCTGAATACCAGGCCCAGGCGTGGATTGACCTGGCACGGAAACTTCACGTCGAGCACTTTGAAGTAACCAATCCGGCGAACGTGAAATCAGTATTGATCAAAACCAGCCATCACACGCACTTTGTGATCGGATCCGGAGCAAACGATCCGCAGAAGTACAGCCCGGATGCCAGCCGCGAAACCCTGGACCACTCCATCCCCTACATCTTTACGGTCGCGCTGCAGGACGGCAGCTGGCACCATGTGGATTCCTACGCACCGGAGCGGGCACGCCGCGCGGACACTGTTGAACTGTGGCAGAAGGTCAGCACCGTCGAGGACCCCGAGTGGACGCGCCGCTACCACTCCCTGGATATTTCCGAGAAGGCGTTCGGCGGGTCTGTGGAAATCACCCTCACCGACGGATCCGTTGTCACCGACCAAATCGCCGTCGCTGACGCCCATCCCTTGGGCGCCCGGCCGTTTGCCCGCGAGCAGTACATCACCAAGTTCCGCACTCTCGCTGCAGGGCTGGTGGACGAAAAAGAAATCGACCGCTTCCTCGACGCCGCCGCAAGGCTTCCGGAGCTGGCCGCCGGAGAGCTTGACCAGCTGAACATCACTGCGGCTACTGGTGTCATTGATTTCGCCGCGGCACCGAAGGGACTGTTCTGAGTGCTGTACTCCCACACCACCCCCGAGCAGAAACGGATCCGGCTCCGCGAACTCCTGGCGTCAGGAACGATCCAGCAGTTTCCCGGAGCCTTCAATCCCCTTTCTGCGAGGCTGATCGAGGAGAAGGGCTTTGCCGGGGTCTACATCTCAGGTGCCGTACTCGCCAATGACCTTGGCTTGCCTGATATCGGCCTCACTACCTTGACGGAAGTAGCCACGAGAGCAGGCCAAATTGCCCGCATGACGGAGCTTCCGGCCATTGTGGACGCAGACACGGGTTTCGGCGAGCCAATGAATGTTGCCCGCACTGTCCAGGAGCTGGAAAACGCGGGCCTGGCCGGGTGCCACATTGAGGACCAGTTCAACCCAAAACGCTGCGGACACCTGGATGGCAAGAACGTAGTGGACCTCGACACCGCCACCAAAAGGATCCGGGCCGCAGCCGACGCCCGGCGCGATCCGAACTTCCTGATTATGGCCCGTACGGACATCCGCGCAACTGACGGCCTTGAAGCTGCCCAGGACCGTGCCGTAGCCCTGGTGGAAGCCGGCGCCGATGCGATCTTCCCGGAAGCCATGAAGGACCTGGGCGAGTTCAAGGCCATCCGGGAAGCCGTGGACGTGCCGATCCTGGCCAATATGACTGAGTTCGGCAAGAGCCCGCTGTTCACGGTTGAACAACTGCAGGAAGTCGGCGTGAACATAGTGATCTATCCCGTGACCCTCCTCCGTAGTGCCATGGGCGCTGCGGAGCGTACGCTGGAGACGATCAAGGCTGACGGCACCCAGGAGGCACAGGTGGAGAGCATGCTCACCCGAGCGCGGCTGTACGACCTTGTGGACTATGAGGCCTACAACCGCTTCGATACCGGTGTGTTCAACTTCCAGATTCCCGGAAAGAACTGACACCCGGATCCCACCGGTTTTGCCGGCCCAGGAGGGCCAATAGCGTCTCAAAGAAACAAAGGAGTTTTCAGCATGGCTGCAGAAGAGATCAAAAAGGGCCTCGCCGGCGTCGTGGTGGACACCACCGCAGTCTCAAAGGTCAACCCGGACACCAATTCGCTCCTCTACCGGGGATATCCGGTACAGGAACTCGCCGCCAGGTGCAGCTTCGAGGAAGTTGCGTTCCTGCTCTGGAATGGTGAGCTCCCCACGCCCGATGAACTTGCTGGGTTCAAGGCAAGGGAGCGCTCGGGCAGGGCACTTGACCCGGTCGTCAAACAAGTTATCGATGCCCTGCCCGCCACCGCGCATCCCATGGACGTGTGCCGGACTGCCACATCGGTGATGGGTGCCCGCCACAGCCTTGCCGAGGACTCGTCCCGGGAGGCCAACATGACCAAGGCAATCGACCTCTTTGCCGCAATGCCGGCCGTAGTTGCCTACGATCAGCGGCGGCGCCACGGCCAGGCGCTCGTCGAGCCGCGGGAGGATCTGGGCTACTCGGCGAATTTCCTGTGGATGGCTTTCGGTGAAGAGTCAGTGCCTGAGGTGGTGGAGGCGTTCAACGTCTCGATGATCCTGTATGCCGAGCACTCCTTCAACGCCTCCACGTTCACCGGGCGCGTCATCACGTCCACACTGTCCGATCTTCATTCTGCTGTCACAGGTGCCATCGGCGCCCTCAAGGGCCCTCTTCATGGCGGCGCCAACGAAGCTGTTATGCACACCTTCGATGAAATCGGCATCCGTCCGGAGGAGTCCCTGGAAGAAGCGGCAGCCAGGGCTAAGACCTGGATGGAAAACGCCTTGGCTCAAAAGAAAAAGGTCATGGGCTTCGGCCATCGCGTGTACAAGCACGGCGATTCCCGCGTGCCAACGATGAAGGCAGCGCTCGACAAGATGATCGCGCACTATGGCCGGCCGGAGCTCCTGGGCCTCTACAACGGCCTTGAGTCGGCGATGGAGGAGGCCAAGGGCATCAAGCCGAACCTCGACTACCCGGCAGGGCCTACGTACCACCTCATGGGCTTTGACACCGCCACGTTCACTCCCCTGTTCGTGGCCAGCCGCATCACCGGCTGGACCGCGCACATTATGGAGCAGGTGGAATCCAACTCCCTGATCCGTCCGCTCAGCCTTTACAACGGTGCCGAGGAACGGCACGTCCCGTAGTTCCTTCTATTCCACGTACGACGCCGGCCCGGTTACCTTCACAGGTGACCGGGCCGGCGTCGTACTGCTTGAGTGCTGCGCTAGCCGTTGATCTTCAACGACGTCACGATCCGCTTCAGGGTCTTGAACTCTTCGGTCTCCATGTAGGCACGAGCCTCTTCCATGGAGTAGAACTTCAGGTCGGATGCGGCCCCGGTGTTGTAGTTCTGGGCGAAGAAGTACTCGCCAGACGGAAGGCCGCTAACAACATTCTGGGGATCGCACGTGGTGCCATTCACGCCCCAGCTCTCGTCAGCTATGCCGAGGTTGGCACTGTAGGGCGCGTACATCCCGGAGTTTGTATACGCGCTGTTGTCCCAGACCCGGAAGATAAACTGTGGCGGAATGGCCCGCTCCCCCTGCCTGCTGCTCGGGAAGGACATAGGGGTGCTGTCCAGGACCGTAAAGGGCGGGCACGGGGAAACAAGATTAGGTACATTGCGGGTTTGTCCGAAGCCCAGGGTGAGCAAAGTGCGGCCCTGCTCGTTGACTACATCCGAGTAGCGTCCGTCCTCCCGGCTGGCGATGGTCCAGTTGTCCGGATAGTCGAAGCTGCCAAGCCCGTTCTGACTCGTGTAGTTCTTCCACGTCACCGGCTTCTTCACTGATCTCAACTCGAGCGAGATGAGCATCCGCTTGATGTCCTTGTACTCTTGCGTTTGCATGTAGGCCTCGGCCTCGGCAACGGAGGCAAAGGTCATTGGAGCGTTCTCTCCGTCCTGTTGCAGTGACCACGTATCCCCAAAGGTGACAAGCGGAACGTCTTCCGGTCCGAGAAAGTTGTTGTAAAGGGCGCAGACAGCCGACGGAGGAACTAATTCACGATCGTTCAGAGCCATGGTTCCATACACTTTGTCGGACTGGATGATCCGGAAGGCAAACTCTGAAGGGCCCCGGGGAATCTCTTTCAGTTTCGCCGCTTTCTGCGGAATGTCCAGGACCACAGAGTCCAGCGTGTAGTACGGCTTGGGCTCGGGGCACATGTAACCGGCAGCGTGTGGTGATTCCTGCATTTTGCCCATCACCTTGCCTGCCTCGTTCAGCACCACGATGTTGCTGCCCCAGTACCCCGACGCGAATCCACCCTCGACAGGTGTTTCCTGGACGGTCCAACCCACCGGGTGCTCGAAGGTGGCTTGGCCTGAGGCGTCAGTGAACTTGGTCCAGGCGACGGGGGCCGCCGTCGGCGTGGGGGTGGGGGTTGAACTGGGAGTAGCGGTTGCGGTCGACGCCGGAACCGTCGTCGCTTCATTCGAAATTTCGACAGTAGCCGTGCTGGCGGGTTCGGGAAGTGCAGTCAGCGCACCCAGGTTTGTGGTCACGAGCACTCCCGCGGTCACGGCTGCGGCAGCGATGGTCAACAGGCCGGCAAGCCTTGCCGGCCGGCGACGGGCCGCGTCAAGGGAAGCGACCGGCGGAAGGGTATCGGTAAATGCTGCCGGCTCCGAAAACATCCGGCGCAAGGCCTCTTCCCCGTCCGGAACGGGGTGCGGATCCGATTTCATCGGGTCCGTACCTGAAATCAAATTCTTGATCGGATCCATGTTAGGCGCCCATCTTCTGTGTGACGGATTCGGTGCTGGCGGGTAGGAGTTTCCGGAACGCAGTACGCGCACGGTGAAGCCGGACCTTGGCTGCGGATTCACTGCATCCCAGGACGGCGGCGATTTCCGCCATGGTCAGCGCGTCCCAATAGGCGAGCTGGAGAATGTCCCTGTCCTTCTCGCGCATGGCATCCATCGCTTCCTGGACGGGAGCGTTTTGGTCATCCGCCTCGTAGCGTATTCGGACGTTGTGTTTGAGCTTGTCCTGCAGAGCCTGCTGCCGCTCCCGGCTGCGATAGGCATTTCCGATAAGGTTCCGCGCAATGGTCAGCAACCAGGGGACGGCTTCCCCGACGCTCTCGTCCTGCTTCTGCCAGGCAACCCGAAACACATCCGCGGCCAGTTCCTGCGCGAGCTCAGGATCGTTCACTCTTCGCTGGACGAACGTGTAGACGCGCGGATAGTTGTCCTTGTGAAGGGCGATAAACGCCAATTCGCGCTCTGAAAGCACGCTTTCCCCCTGTGAAACGTAGTGTCCTGACCCGCAGGCTAAATGTGTAGTTTCCAGCCCGAAGGGGATGGTTACAAAAACTCGGAAATTGTCACCGCAGATTGAACTGTCTCGTTGTCCGGGTTGAGCGTCACCACAACGTTGACGTCACCCTTGGTGAGAGCGAGCGGAAGCCAGTGTTCGGCGTCGGCCCACATCCGCTCCAGCGGCAGGGATTCAAGCAGAAACCATTCGGGGATGATTTCAATGCTTTCGGCCGGCTCTCCTTGCCAGGTACGGGTCGTAAAGAGGATTGCCGACATGTTCCAGAGAGGACGGGCCGGAAAAACAAAGTCGACTTTGCCTGCAGGCCGCAGATCGGATTGGAGAACGGTAATTCCGGTTTCCTCGTAAACCTCCCGGCACACAGCTTCAGCTGCCGACTCGCCGGGTTCGATATGGCCTCCCACACCGACGATCTTGCCGGTCCCGAAGCCGGTCTTCTTGAGCCCCAGCAGCACCTCTGTGCCTACTCCCTCAAGATCGCGGAGGAGGAAGCAGAGCGTAACAGGCGCGGAGGTCATACCCCCAACAATATCCCCGGCTTAGCCGAGCGCGCGGGGATGCGCCGCTGCGTAAATTTCGCGCAGGGTATCCGCTGTCACCAGCGTGTACACCTGGGTGGTGGTAACTGAGGCGTGGCCGAGAAGTTCCTGGACCACCCGCACGTCAGCCCCGCCTTCCAGAAGATGGGTGGCGAAGGAGTGCCGGAGCGTGTGCGGTGAGACGTCCTTGGTGATCCGGGCTTTCTCTGCCGCTGCTTTGAGAATGGTCCAGGCGCTCTGCCTGCTGATCCGCCCTCCCCTCGCATTCAGGAACAAGGCTGGAGTCCCTCTCCCCTTGCCCGCCAGGAGGGGGCGTCCCCGGACCAGGTACGAATCAAGTGCCCGTGCACCAAAGGAACCCAGAGGCACCAGACGTTCCTTGGATCCCTTGCCAAAAAGACGCACGATGGCCGGCCCCTCGTCCGCTCCTTGCAGCGAGATATCGTCGACGTCGAGCCCCACTGCCTCACTGATGCGCGCACCAGTGGAGTACAGGAACTCCAGGAGCGCGCGGTCGCGCAGGCCTGTGGGGGTGTCTGTTGCCGCTGCCTCGAGAATCCGCGTTACTTCTTCCACGCTGATGGCTTTGGGGAGCCGCTTGCCAGGCATAGGCGGGTGCACATCACTGGCAGGGTCCGCCGTCGTCGTTCCTTCAAGCGCCCAAAACTTGTGCAGCCCGCGTACCGCAACCACTGTCCGCGCGGCCGAGCGGACACCGAGCACCGATCCCCCATCAGAGCCATCCGACAATGCCTGCACAAACGCCGTCACGTGCCGCCGCGTCACGTCGTCAGGGCGCGCGACGCCGGCCGACGCAAGGTAGTTGGCGTACCTCGAAAGGTCCCTCCGGTAAGCCGACAGGGTGTTTACCGCCAGTCCTCGTTCCACGCCCATGTGCTGCAGGTAGTCGGTGACACCCCGATCGATTGCGGACGGTGGCCGTGGCGTCTGTGAAGTGCTGTCCGGTGCTTCCGCCCCCTCAACCGTCGCAGTGTCGGACATCAGCGCTGGCTGGGGTGAGCCGGCCACGGTGCATCGGCCGGACGGAGGTGCTGAAAGTCATTACCTCTGGCAGCTGCGGCCGCAAGGATTCCGACGACGGCGGAAGGGTTGTGAAGGCGGCCATCCAGCACGGCTTCAACGGCCTCGTCCAGGGAGGTCCAGTGCAGTTCGATTTCCGCTTCCTCGTCAGTGCGGACGTGGAGTTCGTGGTGAGGTACAGCGGTCAGGTCCCGTGCAAGGTAGATGCGGATGGCCTCGCTCGAGGAACCTGGAGAATTAAAGAAATCAACGAGGACGTTCCAGGTTTCTGCGACGAGATCCGCCTCTTCGGCCAGCTCACGGGCGGCACCCACAACGAAGTCCTCGCCATGAACGTCCAGCAGTCCCGCCGGGATCTCCCAAAGGTCCATTCCCACCGGATGCCGGTACTGCTTGATCAGCAGCACCTCGCCAGCGTCGTTCATGGGCAGCACTGCCACCGCGCCGGGGTGGTCGATGTAATCCCGGGTCAGGGCATCGCCGTCGTCGGTCAGTTTGAAGCTGTCACTGACAACATCCCAGATGCGGCCCTCATAGACGGTCCGGGACGACAAAAGACGGCGCGGACTCGGTACATCCGAAACCTGCCGTGCAGCGTTGGGGGTTTCAGATATATGAGGCATCGCGCCGTCCTTTTGTCGTGCTGGGCTTACTTGGCCGGCACCACGCTGTCCGCTTTTTCCTTGCGGACCGGTGCCTCAGCACCCACTGTATTACGTTTTGTGGTGGCTCCCTGCTGGTGGTCCAGCGCAGCCTTCACCAGACCCGCGAAGAGCGGGTGAGGGCGGGTGGGCCGTGAGCTCAGCTCGGGGTGGGCCTGCGTCGCCACGTAGTACGGATGCGTCTCGCGGGGCAGTTCAACGAACTCCACGAGCTTGCCGTCAGGAGACGTGCCTGAGAAGACGAGCCCTTCAGCAGCGATCTGCGCCCTGTACTTGTTGTTGACCTCATACCGGTGGCGGTGCCGTTCGCTGACCGTAGTGACGCCGTAGGTCTCTGCGATAACGGAGCCCTCGTCCAGCTTGGCCTCGTACAACCCGAGCCGCATCGTGCCGCCAAGGTCGCCCTTGCCTTCAACGATGTCGAGCTGTTCTTCCATGGTGGCAATGACAGGATGCTTGGAGTCGGGTTCAAACTCGCTGGAGGAAGCGCCTTCCAGCCCCACCACGTTGCGTGCATATTCAATCACCATGCACTGCAGCCCCAGGCAGAGGCCCAGGACCGGCAGCTTGGTCTGACGTGCGAAAGTCAGGGCGCCCAGCTTGCCTTCGAGGCCGCGGATTCCAAAGCCGCCGGGAACACAGATCGCGTCGACGCCGGCGAGGGAAGTTATTGCACCCTCCTGCGTCTCGCATTCGTCCGATGGAACCCAGCGGATCTTTACCTTGGTGTCGTTCGCAAACCCGCCTGCTCGGAGGGCCTCGGTCACCGAAAGGTAGGCGTCCGGAAGGTCAATGTACTTGCCCACAAGCGCAACTTCGACCTCGTGCTTGGGATTGTGTACAGCTTCCAGAAGCTTGTCCCAGCTGGTCCAGTCCACGTCCTTGAACGGCAGGTCGAGGGCTCGGACAATGTACGAGTCCAGGCCCTGGGAATGAAGGGTCTTGGGGATGTCGTAGATGCTGGGGGCATCCGGGGCGCCAATGACCGCGTCAATATCGACGTCGCACATGCGGCCGATCTTTTCACGCATGGGCTGCGGCACCTCCCGATCCGACCGGATCACGATAGCTTCCGGCTGGATGCCGATGGAGCGCAGCGCGGCCACCGAGTGCTGGGTCGGTTTGGTCTTCAGTTCCTGGGACGGACCGATGTACGGGACCAGGGAGACGTGGAGGAAGAAAACATTGCCCCGGCCGATGTCCTGCCGTACCTGGCGTGCTGACTCCAGGAACGGCTGGGACTCAATATCGCCGACGGTCCCGCCGATTTCGGTGATGATGACGTCAGGGGCATTCTTGCCCTCGGACGGAAGCCGCATGCGCCGCTTGATTTCGTCCGTGATGTGGGGAATGACCTGCACAGTATCGCCCAGGTATTCGCCACGGCGTTCCTTGGCGATAACAGTGGAGTAGATCTGCCCGGTGGTGACGTTGGCCGAACCCTCAAGGTTCTCGTCCAGGAAGCGCTCGTAGTGTCCGATGTCGAGGTCTGTCTCAGCGCCGTCGTCGGTGACAAAAACCTCACCGTGCTGGAACGGGTTCATTGTGCCGGGATCCACGTTCAGATAGGGATCCAGCTTTTGCATTGTTACAGACAAACCGCGTGCCCGCAGCAGGTGTCCGAGGCTTGAAGCCGTCAGTCCCTTACCGAGCGAGGACGCCACACCACCGGTGACGAAGATGTGTTTGGTCGTCTTGGACGAGCCCGGGAACCGGGAATTTACACGGGAATTTGATCGCTGCACCACGGAATTCGAGCCTATCATCAATTGCGCCTTCCACGGGTCCATCCGGTTGTTCCCCCAAAGCCTCAAGTCTCGCTTGTTTGGACGGCTACGATCAAGGGGTGACGACGCCGGATCCCGCACACCCGCCCAATGAAAGCAGCCAAACGCCAACTTTCCCTCCGTCTTTCGTGTCGCTGGCCCTCGCATCGATTCCGGTGCCGGACTATGCCGATGTGATTGTTCTCCCAGTGCCTGCAGGAAGCCCTGTGGAACCACGGCTTTGGGCAGAGACGATCTTTTCAGTCGCCGGCGTCCCGCTCTGGGTCAAGTGGCTGTTGGGCATCCGCCAAGCCTTGGTGCCCTTGATCGGAGTCAAACCGGCACCGAAAGACATTTTCGCCGTGGCCAGTGTTGTTGGTGAAGAAGCTCTTATCAGCGCCGACGACAAGCACCTTGATTTCCGTTGTGGAGTGGCCATGGATGCTTCAGGAAAGCTTCTGCGGGTCACCACGGCCGTGCGGTTCAAGGGATGGAGTGGCCGTCTCTATTTCCTGCCCGTGAGGGTGCTGCATCCGCTCGTGGTGCACGCCATGATGGCCAGGGCCATCCGGGTGCTGGCTCCCCGCTAAGCCCGCTGGGGCAGGAGGCGGGCGTCTTCCAGGAGTTCTTTCGCGTGGGCTTGTGCCGATTCCGAGTCCTCTTGCCCCGCCAGCATCCTCGCAAGCTCCTTGATCCGTTCGGATGCGTCCAGCAACTGCACATCACTGGAGGTGAATCCAGTGGCAGTAGCGCCGTCGGAGCCGCGTACAGAGGTCTTGGTGACGCGGATGTGCTGGTCAGCGAAAGCCGCCACTTGGGGCAGGTGGGTCACCACCAGCACCTGGACATGCTGGGCCAGCATGGCCAGCCGGCGCCCGATTTCCACGGCCGCGCGGCCGCCAACGCCGGCATCCACTTCATCGAAGACGAACGTCGGCACGGGATCTACCGCGGCCAGCACCACCTCGATGGCCAGCATGACGCGGGAGAGCTCACCGCCGGAGGCGCCCTTGCCGAGAGGACGTGCAGGGGCTCCCGCATGCGGCTGAAGCAGGAACGAGATCTCATCCACGCCAAAGGGACCTAGTTGTCCGCCCGCTTCGAGGTTGATGACCAGCGTTGCATCCGCCATGGCCAGCGCCTTCAGCTCGGAACTGACACGGGCTGAAAGATCCTTGGCTGCCTTGGCCCTGATCTTGCTGATGGCTGCTGCCTGTTTCCTCAATTCGGCCTCCGCGCGGACAACTTCGGCGTCGAGCGCCTCGATCCGCGTGGAATCGTCCTGGAGTTCGTCGAACCTGACCCGGGCGTTTTCGGCCCAGACCAGGACTTCGTCGATGCTCGGTGCGTACTTGCGGACCAGCTTGGCTAATGCGGCCCGCCGGTCCTCGATCTCGGCGAGCCGCTCCGGCCCCTCCGAGTCCAGTCCCGCCTGGTAGCTGGCCAGCTCCGTAGCGATGTCGTTGAGCAGGAAGCCGACTTCGGCAAGCCGGGCAGCGGCCGCACCCAGCTCGGCGTCGTGCTCCGCAACATGCTCCAGGGTCCGTTTCGCTGCATCCACCAAGGTGGTTGCGTCACCGGAATCGCCGAAGTCCTCCGCAATAAGAGCCTGGTGCGCGGTATTCGCGGCAATCCTCAGCTCTTCCACATTGGCCAGCTTCACGGCCTCGGCCTTGAGGGACTCGTCCTCACCTGGTTGGGGATCCACCTCATCAATTTCGGCCAAGGCGATCTCCAGCGACTCGGCTTCACGCAGCCTGTCACGGGCGGCGCTGCGGAGCGTATCGAGCTCCGCCTGGATGGACTTCCAGTGACTGTACAGCGCCTGGTAGGTGGCGAGCGGAGCAGTGAGGGAATCACCGGCAAACTTATCCAGGGCACCACGCTGGGCGGTAGCGCCCTTCAACCTGATTTGATCCGACTGGCCGTGGACCACCACGAGGGTTTCCCCGATTTCGGCGAGGACGCCGACCGGGGCGGCCCGCCCGCCAAGGAAAGCACGGCTGCGGCCGTCCGCTCCCAGGCGCCGGGCGAGGATAAGTTCAGCGCCGCCGTCGAACTCCTCCACGTCTGCGCCGGCCTCCAGCGCCCGCACAACGGCGGGATGCCCGTTTTCCAGCTTCAGTACCGCCTCAGCGGTGGCACTTTTTGCCCCGCTCCGGACGGCACCGGCGTCTGATCTTGCCCCCAGCAGGAGACCGACGGCGGTAACCACCATGGTTTTACCCGCGCCGGTTTCGCCGGTCACGACACTCAACCCGGGGCCTAGCGGCAACGTAGCATCCGTGATGACGCCGAGATCGCGGATTCTCAGTTCTTCAAGCACGATTCACCTCGCAGTGGTGGGGTCGGGGGCTGCCGGCGGTTCTTCCGGATGTTCTTCCGAAGAAATTGCCGGCCGGGAAGCTGAAGGCAACGGCGTCGGCGGCAAAGGCATCGGCTTGGGTGTACGGACAATGGGGATGGGGCCGGTGTGAACGGATTCCGCTTTTGGTACAGGCCCCCTCCAGCCGTGGATGGGCAATTCGAACTTCCGGACCAGCCGTCCTGAGAATGGCGTGGGATGGGTCCGGGCCAGGCGTACGGGCGTGGCCGATCGGGTAACCTCCACCCGTGAACCGGGAGGGAGATCAACAGAGCGCCGCCCGTCGCACCACAGAACTCCCTGAGCGTCAGTGCGGCCCAGAACTTCGACAGCGAGTTTCGAGCGGGGCGAGACCACCAACGGTTTGGCAAAGAGGGCATGGGCGCTGATCGGGACAATCACGAGGGCTTCCACTTCCGGCCACACCACGGGCCCTCCGGCGGAAAAAGCGTAGGCAGTGGAGCCGGTAGGGGTTGCCAGCACAATGCCGTCGCACCCGAAGGTGGTCAGCGGGCGTTCGTCCACTTCCGTAACCACTTCGAGCATCCGCTCCCGGTTGCCTTTTTCGATGGCAGCTTCGTTGAGCGCCCACGTGTGCCAAATCTTTTGCCCGCGGACCCAGACCTGAACATCGATGGTCATTCGCTCTTCCACGGTGTACTGCCTGCTGGCGATCCACTCAACAGTCTGGGCGAGGTCTGCCCGTTCACTTTCGGCAAGGAAACCAACGTGGCCCAGGTTGACGCCCAGGAGCGGCACGTCCACTTCACGGACAAGTTCAGCGGCGCGGAGAATGGTCCCGTCTCCGCCGAGGACCATAACAAGTTCAACATCGGGCAGCTGGATGTGATCATGGAGGACCTCAACAGGGTGTTCCAGCCGGCCGAAGTAGCGCTCCATGTCGCCAAGCTCCGACTCCTGCATCACAGGCACAATCCCGGAGGAATGGAGCTGTTCGCAAGCCTCCCATGCAGCTTTCAGTGATTCCTCGCGGCCGGTGTGGGCAAGGACCAGTACACGCCTGCTCATCGGGTTCCGCTTTCTAGTGGTTCTTTAATGGACTCGGCCAAATACTTCCAAGCAACTCGGCAACAGCTGCTTCACGCCCTTCGATCTTAGGCAAGTCTGGAACCATCCTGCGTTTTATCCACAGGAAGTATTCAACGTTTCCGTCCTGGCCGGGCAAGGGACTGGCTGCCAGCCCCCGCAATTCCAGTCCCGACTCTGCGGCAGCCGACGCTACTTTAGCCACTGCCCGGCGCCGCTCCAGCTCGGAATTGACCACACCGGTCCGGGCCAGCCTGTCCTTGCCGATCTCGAACTGGGGTTTGACCATGAGCACCATGTCTCCGCCATGCTCTGTGCAGGCCGCCAGCGGTTCAACCACCAGGGTGAGGGAGATAAAGGACAAATCGGCCACAGTCAGCTGCGCCGGGCCGCCGATATCATCAGCCTTCATGTAGCGGACATTGAGCCCTTCATGGACGTCTACACGCGGATCTGACCGAAGTTGCGGCACCAGCTGTCCATGCCCGACGTCGACTGCCACCACTCGTGCTGCACCGTGCTTGAGCAGCACCTCCGTGAAGCCGCCCGTGGACGCTCCTGCGTCCAGGCAGCGTTTTCCGCGGACGACAATTTCCGGGAAAGCCGTGAGCGCGCCGGCCAGTTTATGGGCGGCGCGGCTGACGTAGAGATCCTCCGCCGCCTCGGCCACGCTTAGTTCAGTTTGTTCCTCGACCTGGAGGGAAGCCTTTGACAGGGTGGTCCCGCCAGAGCTCACCTTTCCTTCAACGATGAGCCGCGCGGCATGGGTACGCGATCTTGCCAGCCCTCGGGCCACAAGCATCTGGTCCAGTCGGGTCATGGGAAGCGGGCGTCCGACGGCGCTTGCGAGTCAGCATTCAGAACCTCGGCGTTCAGCGCCTCCAGCAGGGCATCGTGCAGTTGGGCGTAAACAACCCCGTGCTCTGCCACCGCCAGCTCAGGCAATTTGTTCAGCAGCCCAAGGGCCTTGTCCACGTCTTGGTCACTGGTGCCCGGATCATTGATGCCCGGATCTGAGGAGGCCTGCAACCTGGGAGCCTGAGGCCAGCGGGCTTCCGCGTGGGCGACAGGGTTTGGCGGTTGGTTCAGCTCGGTCATTTCACCAGTCTAATGATCAAGCCATTCGAGGTCTGGCACCTTTGCCGTTGTGGCTCCGGGGTTCGCGGCCCACCACGCTGCGCATGCGGCCCGCCACGAATCCACATCAGAACGGTCCCCGCTGATGCTGACGCTGTTCCCGTCAACAACTGCATGGGATCGGCGGCAATAGTAGCTTCCGTCACGTCGCTCCACGTCCGGGTAGGGCTCATAAAGCTCAGATAACGTGTTGATGAGATACGCGGGGCGTTCCTCAGCCCGGGCAGCCAGGATCGACTCCCGTGTATCGACGCCGGTCAGGACGGCGACAGTGGCGAAGCCGGCCCGGTTGCCCCCGAGGATGTCAGTGTCCAGGCGGTCACCAACGACGAGCGGGCGCTCAGAGCCAAGCCGTTTGGCGGCTGCATGGAACAAGGGAGCTTCCGGCTTGCCCGCCACCAACGGCTTCTGCCCTGTGGCCGACGCCACGGCGGCAACCAGGGTGCCGTTCCCCGGCGCGATCCCCCGCGCCTGCGGAATGGACATGTCTGTGTTCGTTGCCACCCAGAGCGCCCCGCCCGCCACTACGTATGACGCCTCGGCAAGATCCTTCCAGGCGATTTCCGGGTTGAATCCCTGAACCACGGCCACGGGGTGTTCCAAAGCACTGTGGACGGGGATAAGCCCAACGAGTTCAAGCTCATGGGCAAGGGCACGGCTACCCGTCACGAGCACCCGTGAGCCGGCCGGAAGCATGCCCGACAAAAGTTCTGCTGCCGCCTGGGATGAGCTCACCACTTGATGGTCCTCCGCGGGAGCCCCGAGTTCGCGCAGATGAGCAGCCACCTGGGCAGGGGTCCGGGAGGCATTGTTGGTGACATAACCCAGGCCCACGCCTTCACCTTCAAGCTTCCCGAGGGCCTCTACGGCACCGGGGATTGCATGTGGACCGGCATACACCACACCGTCCAGATCCGACAGCAGGGCGTCGAACATCGAAATGAGTGAAGCGGAAGGCATAGGGTCTAGTCCTCTGTGCGGTTCACGCGTTCGGAGTCGTCCGCTGTTTCCGACGCACTGGTCTCGGTCTCTTCGACATCTTCTTCGACTGAATCCTCATCCGACTCTGCGTCATCTGACTCAAAGTAGTCGGACTCGGCGTCGTCTGAGCCTTCGTCGAGTTCTAGAGGGGCAGACGTTGTTGTCGCCGGCCTCGGTTCAGCCTCAGCTGCCTTGGTGCTCCCCTGCGCACCTTCCGTCGTCTCCGCGTTTTGCCGGGCATGTAGACGGCGCAATTCCTCGTCCTGCCGGGCTTCCTCTTCCTCGTCCCAGCCAAGATCGATGATGTCGGGCTCTTCAGAGGCGCCAAGGCCCAGGGCGTTCTCGGCCACGACAGCCTGGCGCTGCCACTTCTCAGCTTCTTCACCACGGCCGACTGCAGCCAGAGCATCCGCATAGGCCCTGAACAGGCGCGGGCTGTAGGAGAAGGCCCGGTTCATGTCCAGCTGGGGGATCTCCAACTCAGCCACGGCAGCGTCCAACTGGCCCAGGTCAGAGCGGGCACCTGCGGCCACGATGGCCAGTTCGACCTTGCCTGGCGCATCCAGGTCCTTGGCTTCCTCGGACCGCACGACGTCCAGGGCCCTGTCCGGCCTGCCCAGCCCTCTTTCACAATCGGCCATCACCGGCAGATGCACATTGGATCCACTGATGCGCCGGTAGGTCCGGAATTCCCGCAACGCCTCGCCATAGTGGCCAGCAGCATAGGCCGTGAGCCCCACGGCCTCGCGCACCGCTGAAAGCCTTCCGCCCCGGCGGCTTGCAGCCAGGGCATGCTGGAAGGCCAGTTCGGGCTCGTCATCGATGAGCCGGCCAGCCATCACCAAGTGGCGTGCCACCCACTCGGCGCTGTTGGCTTCGAGTGTCTTGATTTCGTGCTTGGTGGCCCGATCAAGTTCCTGGCCTGTGACATCTTCGTCGATTTGGGGCGATCGTTCCCGATCGGGACGGTTCGCGCTGCGCAGGTCGCGGGCATTCGGTACGCGTACGGGACGGTCCCTGTCCTCGTCGCCTCGCCCGAACTGGCGGGGGCCTGAGTCGCCACGATCGAAGGTTCTGGGGGCATGGTCCTGACGGTCGCCAAAGGGTCTGCGGTTTTCGCCACCACCGAAGCTACGACGCTCAACATCACCCTCCCGACGCGGACGATCACCAAAAGGCTTCCGGTCCCGGTCACCACCACCGCTAAACGGCTTACGGTCCCGGTCACCACCACCGCTAAACGGCTTACGGTCCCGGTCACCAAACGGCGGCTTACGATCCCGGTCACCACCGCTAAACGGCTTCCGATCCCGATCGCCACCGAAACTCCGACGCTCACCATCACCCTCGCGACGCGAACGATCACCAAAAGGCTTCCGATCCCGATCACCAAACGGCGGCTTACGATCACGGTCAGCACCACCGCTAAACGGCTTCCGATCCCGGTCAGCACCGAAACTCCGACGCTCACCATCACCCTCACGACGCGGACGATCACCAAAAGGCTTCCGATCCCGATCACCAAACGGCGGCTTACGATCACGGTCAGCACCACCGCTAAACGGCTTCCGATCCCGATCGCCACCGAAACTCCGACGCTCACCATCACCCTCACGACGCGGACGATCACCAAACGGCGGCTTACGATCACGATCACCAAACGGAGGCTTACGGTCGGCGTCGCCCTGCGGGCGCTGGCGGTCACCAAACGGCGGACGCGAGCCCTGGCCGTCACGATCCTCGCGGGAACGGAATCCGCGTGGATCTCCGCCCGAATTATTGGTTCCCCGGAAGGGGCCACCAGAACCCCGTCCGCTGGAACCGCCGCGATCTTTTCCGCCGCGGTGTCCGCCGTTGTGCTCAGCCATTATGGAGTCCTCCTATTGCGAGCTGACCACTGGCGCAATCGCAGCCGCTCTTCTCGGTGTTCGTCGTCCTACGCAACCCGAATTCAAGCGCTTCGAAGTCCGTACATCTCATGCAATTCTAGGCGAGGGCAGGCATAGTGGGCACCGCAAGCAGAACGGAAGGTCCAACAGTGACCATGATCATAGCCAGGGACTAAAAACCCGCCTGCCGGGCAAGGTCCACCAGCATCCTCTTAGCCTCGTCAGGCCCCGGCCCCGGACCGCTTGCAGGAGTTGAGAGGAGGAGTCGGGAAAGGCTGGTTCCCGATACCGAGACGACCACGTACTCCGTGCTGCCCGACAGAGAGTTAACGCCATACCGTGCATCACCCTGCAAGCCGGACAGGGGCTCGGGTTTCATCAGCATGGTAAACGGATCACTGCTTTGAAGTGCCTGTGCAGAAGCGAAGGTTCGGCGTTCAACAATCAGGCTGTTGTCGGTGCCACTCCCTGCCGCAAGCGGGTAGACACAGGCATCGATTGACGTACCGACCCGGTCAATCGACACCTCACCCTGGCCGGCCTGTAGTGACCCTGCCCAGGAGCCAAGGACGGTGCGCAAGACCGATTCCGACAACACAGAGCAGGAATCAGCTGACTTTCCAGGCTCCACGGTCCGGCCGTCCTTGCCGATCTGGCTGGTGCCGGTGGGGCTTGGTGATGCCGCAGGAGTACTGGAAGCATCAATCCCGGAGACGGAAGGACCGGGACTGCCACCCGGAGTGGGCGACCCCGGTCCGGTACAGGCCGCAAGCGCTGCACCGGAAAGGAGAAATGCGGCAACAGACATGGCAAGCCGTCGTCGTCGCATTGTTCCCTTATTCGAACACGTCATTGCTTACTCCCATGATCAGCCGATCCCCGGAACTGGCCGTACGCAGGAATCGTACGACATTTGATTCGGTCAGGGAGATGCAGCCCCAAGTTGGCACGGGGTTGGCATGCAGGAAGATCGCGAAGCCGGCATTCATAACAATCTCGGAATCGGGAGGCCTGTTGTAGTTGATGACCGCGCCCTGGCGGTAGTCACCGGAGGGTCTGGTGGCGTAGTACCACATGTTCTCATCCGGAAAAATGTCGGCGCTTGATTCGAAGTACTTGTTGTAGTTGGAATTAAGGCGCCCTCCCCAGCGGGAGTATGGATTCAGTGTCTGGTAGGGCAAGGAAGTACCGGGGTTGGAAAGTCCAAACGCAAGGGTGATCGAGTAGGACCCCGTCGGTGAATACTTGCCCGTGGTGGGCCCGGTGGCAGCACCCGGCGGGGCGAATCCGCTCTCGCCGGCATAACCTGCTGCCGTCCAGTCGTGAACGTATTTGCCGTCCCGCTTCACGCAGTTGGTGAATGTAACAGGAGTGGTTCTGTAGCCTTGGGAAACCGCGAAGGCAACCCGGGGCGCTCCCCCACCGGAATATTTAGTGGCTCCAACATTCAGTGCCCGGCAATATCCCCACTCGGAGTACCTGTGGCCAGCCCCCTGACCCGCGATCCAGTGAATCCACCCACCCTCAAATCGCTGGGTGCAGCTGGTGCTTTGGCACTCTTCTTCGGAAACCGGGTAGCCCAGAGCTCCGTCCTGGGCGCGTTTGGACCCCCACACCTGACCGTAGACGCCGTATACGGAATGGAATCCTATGCCCGCGGCCCAGTAGACATAGCCGCCTTGAAATGACTGAACGCAACCGGAGGCTGCCAGCCCGCATTTTTCTGACGAGACCGGGTACCCCAGGCGGCCTCCCTCCCGTCCGTATTTACTCCAGATCTGGCTGTATCCTCCATAGACGGGATAGGCACCATTGCCTGAGTTCCAATAGATCGCCCCCTTCGCGAACTGCTGGAAACAACCGAGCTTGACCAAACCGCAGACTTCAGCGGCTACGGGATAACCAAGTGGCCCGGCGGCACCGCCATGGCGGGACCACGTTGTGGCATAAATGCCCGCCAGCAGAGTGGTGCCGACACCCGGGACCCATGCAATATAGCCCTTCTGGAACTGCTGGGCACATCCACTGCCGTTCGCGCTGCACACTTCGTTGCCGACAGGGTAGCCGAGCCTTCCGGTTGCTTTTCCGCTGGCCGCCCAAACGCTTTGGTAAGGCTCATGGACAGCAGATGTGCCATACCCTGCCACCCAAATAATCAGTCCTCGCTGAAACTGTTGAGAGCAACCTGCTCCGGATGAGTCGCAAACTTCCGTTCCGACGGGTACTCCAAGGCGGCCAGCGGAGCCCCCGAACGACGTCCATACGCGCGAATACGGCGAATAAACGGCGAAGGTGCCTATGCCTTGACTCCAGACGATAAAGCCTGACTGAAAGGACTGCTGACAGGTGGTGGCCCCTGGTGCGCAGGCAAAGGACTCCACCGGATACCCCAGGCGGCCCGAAGCTTCACCATGGGTAGCCCACACAGTTGCTATTGCACCACTCGTCGCCACGGCACCGGTTGCACTTGTCCAGTGAATTTTCCCGTTTGAAAACTGACGGCGACACCCGTTCTGCGACAGCCCGCATTCCGTTGCACTGACGGCGCTTCCCAATGTTCCTGCAGCTCCCCCCAAGCGCTGCCATTCGGCCTCGATAGCAGCCTCTCCCGGGGACATCGCCTCGGTATCCGGCGTGCTCTGGATGGACTGTGATGGGCCAGCTGCCGGTGGGGAATTTTCAGGTGCGGGGGCTGGGGAGGGCTCCTCCGCCTCTGAAGGCGCTGGTTCGACTGACGTTGGCGAAGGGGACGGAGTCGATTCCGCAGGATCGGTTGTTGGGCTGGGAAGGTCTTGTGCGGGTTCGGCCAAGGAGGGCTCGGCTGCAACGGTAGGTTCGCCGCTTGGATTCGGTGGGGCGGTTGCCGCCGGCTGTATCGATGTCAGCACCAGTGAAAGAGCCAAAAGGACAATTGCGCCCCAGCTTCTCCGAGATTTCACCAAACCACGCCCCCCAAAAATGCAGTTTTAAAAGTTCCAGGCTCTTTTTTTGCAGCCCGGCCCTAAGCCAGAACTAGAGGCTACCCCAACAGCTGCACAGGCCAGAAGATAGAAACCGGAAGTTATTGAATTGATGCCTAGTTTGGCGAACAGATTCACAAAAGAAATTTCACATCTTGCGCAAATCGATAGAATGAGCTATATCCCAATTCGGGATCCCTGCTACTGGGGAACGACCATGACAATCAGAAAACGGCTGACGGCCTTTACCGCTGTTCTCTCCCTCGTTCTTCTCGGCTTTGGAGCGGTCGACACCGCCAGGGCCGCTCCGATCGCCGATGGGTACTACGTACTTGGCTACAACGGCGCCGTCTATCAGGTCAGCTCGAGTGGTTCATCCGTCCGGCACATCTCCTACCAGGAATGGGCTGCAGCGGGATTTCCCACGCCTCAACCTGCCCCCACAGATTACGTAAAGTACTCTTGGGCGCCGACTATCAGCGCAGTAACATACTTCGATCCTGAGGACCCCTCTTCATGGCTGTGGGAACCCCTTAGCCTCCAGTCCTGGCAAAATGCAGGCAAGCCGCAGCCCCGCGATGTGGCGTACGTAGGCGGGAGCTACTTCTACCAGTGGGGTACCTCCTCCCAGATCCTGGTTGAGGAGCCAGGCGGAGTTCGCCACGTTCTCACGTATCCCGAGTGGGCAGATTCCGGATTCCAACCGTTTGATGCACGGCGCAATGAGGGATTCCTGAAGCTGTCTTGGACATCATCCATTGCCCGAATGTCCGACCTTGCCAGAGGAAGGGGTACCCCGATCACCTACGCACAGTGGAGTGAACAAGGCTTCCCGGCGCCCCGCGTGGTGAATCGTGTATCAGGCGACCAGTTCTACCGGGAATACACCAGCCCAACCATCTGGTATGCGGGTCCCACGGAGAACCGTCCCATCACCTATGCAGAGTGGACATTGGCAGGCTTCCCGCCACCGTTGGTGATCAACGTTCCGCCTTCCTATGTTGTCCCGAACCACTGGAGGGGTGTAGACCTTGAGCGCATCCCCACGAACCAGAAAGTGGTGGCCCTGACATTTGACGCCGGCGCCTCTGACGCTGGTACACGCTCCATTCTGGACACTCTGGTGAGGTACGACGTCGACGCCACCTTCTTCATCACAGGCGCCTTCGCCCGTTCTTACCCAGGTGCAGTACAGGGCATGGTCCTTGGGGGGCATCCTGTTGGAAACCACAGCAACACGCATCCGGAGTTCCCCGCTCTGACTGACGCCCAGATAGTGGCTGAACTGGCTGCGGCAGATGCATCGATCAAGGCCGCTGGCGGCCGGGGAACACGGCCATTGTTCCGTTTCCCTTTTGGCGCCCGTACAGCAGCGGATATCGCGGTGGTCAACGACGCCGGATACGTTCCATTCCGCTGGACTGTTGATTCTCTCGGTTGGCAGGGAACCAGCGGCGGACGTTCCGTAGCCTCGGTACGGGACCGCGTCCTGGCGGCCGCTACACCCGGTGGGATAGTGCTGATGCATGTAGGTGCCCATCCGACTGACAGGTCCACTTTGGACGCAGATGCCCTGCCCCAGATCATTGAAGGGCTTCGCGGCCAGGGCTACGGGTTTGTTACCCTCTCATCCCTGATTCCCTGACAGCCTGGACGCTTTTATGCGGATGGCACCATTTGCTTTAAATGAGGGAGAGCCCCAACCGTGTGTGGTTGGGGCTCTCGACCCTTTTTTAATGGTTGTCCGGCGGTGACCTACTCTCCCACACCCTCCCGGGTGCAGTACCATCGGCGCTGTGGGTCTTAGCTTCCGGGTTCGGAATGGGACCGGGCGTTTCCCCCACGCTATGACCGCCGTAACCCTGTGTCCCGTACCCCTGGGGGTGGGAAATCTGGTGGTTACAACATGTTCTCTCTGCCCTTTTGGGGGGCAGGTGTGGTGTTGTTATTCAGTTGTGTTCCCTTGTCAGCAAACCGGTGGTGCGGGTTTGTTGGTTGGGAACCACATAGTGGACGCAAGCAGTCTTGTTTTCTTTTTACCGCCCCCTGGGTGCAAACGCTTTTGAAGTTCGTTTGCGGGGGTGGTGTGTGGTGTAAGTTATCGGCCTATTAGTACCGGTCAGCTTCACGAGTCGTTAGTCCTCGCTTCCACATCCGGCCTATCAACCCAGTGGTCTGGCTGGGGGCCTCTCACACACAAGGTGTATGGAAATCTCATCTCGAAGCGAGCTTCCCGCTTAGATGCTTTCAGCGGTTATCCCATCCGAACGTAGCTAATCAGCGGTGCACTTGGCAGTACAACTGACACACCAGAGGTTCGTCCGTCCCGGTCCTCTCGTACTAAGGACAGCCCTTCTCAAATTTCCTGCGCGCGCAGCGGATAGGGACCGAACTGTCTCACGACGTTCTAAACCCAGCTCGCGTACCGCTTTAATGGGCGAACAGCCCAACCCTTGGGACCTACTCCAGCCCCAGGATGCGACGAGCCGACATCGAGGTGCCAAACCATGCCGTCGATATGGACTCTTGGGCAAGATCAGCCTGTTATCCCCGAGGTACCTTTTATCCGTTGAGCGACGGCCATTCCACAATGTACCGCCGGATCACTAGTCCCGACTTTCGTCCCTGCTCGAGATGTCTCTCTCACAGTCAAGCTCCCTTGTGCACTTACACTCGACACCTGATTGCCAACCAGGCTGAGGGAACCTTTGGGCGCCTCCGTTACTTTTTAGGAGGCAACCGCCCCAGTTAAACTACCCATCAGGCACTGTCCCTGACCCGGATTACGGGCCGAAGTTAGATGTCCAAAGTGACCAGAGTGGTATTTCAACGATGACTCCACCCGAACTGGCGTCCGGGCTTCAACGTCTCCCACCTATCCTACACAAGCCACTCCGAACACCAATACCAAACTATAGTAAAGGTCTCGGGGTCTTTCCGTCCTGCTGCGCGTAACGAGCATCTTTACTCGTACTGCAATTTCGCCGAGTTTATGGTTGAGACAGCGGGGAAGTCGTTACTCCATTCGTGCAGGTCGGAACTTACCCGACAAGGAATTTCGCTACCTTAGGATGGTTATAGTTACCACCGCCGTTTACTGGGGCTTGAATTCTCAGCTTCGCCTTGCGGCTAACCGGTCCTCTTAACCTTCCAGCACCGGGCAGGAGTCAGTCCGTATACATCGTCTTGCGACTTCGCACGGACCTGTGTTTTTAGTAAACAGTCGCTTCCCCCTGGTCTCTGCGGCCCCTGCACGCTCCGGACAGCAAGTGTCCATCACGATGGGGGCCCCCCTTCTCCCGAAGTTACGGGGGCATTTTGCCGAGTTCCTTAACCATAATTCTCTCGATCGCCTTAGTATTCTCTACCTGATCACCTGTGTCGGTTTGGGGTACGGGCGGCTAAAACCTCGCGCCGATGCTTTTCTAGGCAGCATAGGATCACCGAATCCCCCCTTACGGGAGTCCCATCAGATCTCAGGCATCATGAACGGCGGATTTGCCTACCGTTCGCCCTACATCCTTAGACCGGGACAACCATCGCCCGGCTCGGCTACCTTCCTGCGTCACACCTGTTAATACGCTTACCTCCCAGGATCAGGTCCCGCGCTCCACCAAAAACCTCACACCACAAGGGTGATCGGTCAGGTCTCGGGCGGTTAGTATCCCCTGTTCAGCATGGACGGTTTTTCGCCGGTACGGGAATATCAACCCGTTGTCCATCGACTACGCCTGTCGGCCTCGCCTTAGGTCCCGACTTACCCAGGGCAGATTAGCTTGACCCTGGAACCCTTGATCATTCGGCGGACGGGTTTCTCACCCGTCTTTCGCTACTCATGCCTGCATTCTCACTCGTGTAGGCTCCACCGCTGGTTTACACCGCGACTTCACTGCCCACACGACGCTCCCCTACCCATCCAGACGCCTGAACCACAAGGGCTTAGCAAAAATCTGAATGCCACAACTTCGGCGGTGTACTTGAGCCCCGCTACATTGTCGGCGCGGAATCACTTGACCAGTGAGCTATTACGCACTCTTTTAAGGATGGCTGCTTCTAAGCCAACCTCCTGGTTGTCTTCGCAACTCCACATCCTTTCCCACTTAGCACACGCTTAGGGGCCTTAGTTGGTGGTCTGGGCTGTTTCCCTCTCGACTATGAAGCTTATCCCCCACAGTCTCACTGCTGCGCTCTCACTTACCGGCATTCGGAGTTTGGCTGACGTCAGTAACCTTGTAGGGCCCATCGGCCATCCAGTAGCTCTACCTCCGGCAAGAAACACGCAACGCTGCACCTAAATGCATTTCGGGGAGAACCAGCTATCACGAAGTTTGATTGGCCTTTCACCCCTACCCACAGCTCATCCCCTCCATTTTCAACTGAAGTGGGTTCGGTCCTCCACGACGTCTTACCGTCGCTTCAACCTGGCCATGGGTAGATCACTTCGCTTCGGGTCTAGATCACGCCACTGCAACGCCCTGTTCAGACTCGCTTTCGCTACGGCTTCCCCACACGGGTTAACCTCGCGACGTAACACTAACTCGCAGGCTCATTCTTCAAAAGGCACGCCGTCACAACTACACAGCAAGCTGCGGCTGCTCCGACGGATTGTAAGCACACGGTTTCAGGTACTGTTTCACTCCCCTCCCGGGGTACTTTTCACCTTTCCCTCACGGTACTGGTCCGCTATCGGTCATTAGGGAGTATTTAGGCTTATCAGGTGGTCCTGACAGATTCGCACGGGATTTCTCGGGCCCCGTGCTACTTGGGATACTCTCCAGGCGGTACACAACATTTCGGTTACGGGGCTCACACCCTCTCTGGCCGGCCTTTCAAGACCGTTCACCTATGCCCGTACTCTCACCTCACTGTCCCGGCAGAGACAGAACGGAAAGTCCCACAACCCCGACCATGCAACGCCCGCCGGCTATCACACATGGAACGGTTTAGCCTGATCCGCGTTCGCTCGCCACTACTAACGGAATCACTGTTGTTTTCTCTTCCTGCGGGTACTGAGATGTTTCACTTCCCCGCGTTCCCTCCACGCACCCTATGTGTTCAGATGCGGGTCACCAGATCACTCGCGCGTCTGGCGGGGTTTCCCCATTCGGACACCCTGGGATCACAGTCCGGTTATCGACTCCCCCAGGCTTATCGCAGATTCCTACGTCCTTCTTCGGCTCCTAATGCCAAGGCATCCACCGTGTGCTCTTAAAAACTTGACCACAAAAGATCAAAAAAACATTTCGAGAGAACCTATGGAAACCACACCACAAACACAGCCACACCAAACCCCGAAGGGAACAGCACAACCACATCCGCAGCACAGATCCAGGTTCATATTCTTGGAAATTGCTTCTTATAAAAGATGCTCGCGTCCACTATGTAGTTCTCAAACAACAACCCCATGCCACACACCCCACACACACCCCCACCAAAGGGAGCAAAAAACGTGCATGATCGGTCCGACCAGGAAACCAGAAACAAACAAACCCGGACAAAGAGTCACCCCTTCCCCCGGCCCTGTTGCCTCAGGACCCAACAGTGTGCCAAACACCACCCAACAACCCGCACCGGAAACCTTCCTGAACCCCGCACCCCACCCCAACAAAGGAGAAGAGCAACCAGGATCCGTACTAATAACCGGCCCGTGCCACCAGGCACCTATTCGTTGATATTCCACCCTTGAGCACCCACCGCAGAACAATCGCCTGCGCAATGGGCCTTTACTCCTGACAACCCCTCCACACTCACATACATGAGGCAAGGTGACTGTAGGTGCTCCTTAGAAAGGAGGTGATCCAGCCGCACCTTCCGGTACGGCTACCTTGTTACGACTTAGTCCCAATCGCCAGTCCCACCTTCGACAGCTCCCTCCCACAAGGGGTTAGGCCACCGGCTTCGGGTGTTACCAACTTTCGTGACTTGACGGGCGGTGTGTACAAGGCCCGGGAACGTATTCACCGCAGCGTTGCTGATCTGCGATTACTAGCGACTCCGACTTCATGGGGTCGAGTTGCAGACCCCAATCCGAACTGAGACCGGCTTTTTGGGATTAGCTCCACCTCACAGTATCGCAACCCTTTGTACCGGCCATTGTAGCATGCGTGAAGCCCAAGACATAAGGGGCATGATGATTTGACGTCGTCCCCACCTTCCTCCGAGTTGACCCCGGCAGTCTCCTATGAGTCCCCACCATCACGTGCTGGCAACATAGAACGAGGGTTGCGCTCGTTGCGGGACTTAACCCAACATCTCACGACACGAGCTGACGACAACCATGCACCACCTGTGAACCGGCCCCAAAGGGGAAGGACTGTTTCCAGCCCGGTCCGGTCCATGTCAAGCCTTGGTAAGGTTCTTCGCGTTGCATCGAATTAATCCGCATGCTCCGCCGCTTGTGCGGGCCCCCGTCAATTCCTTTGAGTTTTAGCCTTGCGGCCGTACTCCCCAGGCGGGGCACTTAATGCGTTAGCTACGGCGCGGAAAACGTGGAATGTCCCCCACACCTAGTGCCCAACGTTTACGGCATGGACTACCAGGGTATCTAATCCTGTTCGCTCCCCATGCTTTCGCTCCTCAGCGTCAGTTAATGCCCAGAGACCTGCCTTCGCCATCGGTGTTCCTCCTGATATCTGCGCATTTCACCGCTACACCAGGAATTCCAGTCTCCCCTACATCACTCTAGTCTGCCCGTACCCACTGCAGAACCGGAGTTGAGCCCCGGTCTTTCACAGCAGACGCGACAAACCGCCTACGAGCTCTTTACGCCCAATAATTCCGGATAACGCTTGCGCCCTACGTATTACCGCGGCTGCTGGCACGTAGTTAGCCGGCGCTTCTTCTGCAGGTACCGTCACTTTCGCTTCTTCCCTACTGAAAGAGGTTTACAACCCGAAGGCCGTCATCCCTCACGCGGCGTCGCTGCATCAGGCTTTCGCCCATTGTGCAATATTCCCCACTGCTGCCTCCCGTAGGAGTCTGGGCCGTGTCTCAGTCCCAGTGTGGCCGGTCACCCTCTCAGGCCGGCTACCCGTCGTCGCCTTGGTGAGCCATTACCTCACCAACAAGCTGATAGGCCGCGAGTCCATCCAAAACCACAAAAAGCTTTCCACCCCCCACCATGCGATGAGGAGTCATATCCGGTATTAGACCCAGTTTCCCAGGCTTATCCCAGAGTTAAGGGCAGGTTACTCACGTGTTACTCACCCGTTCGCCACTAATCCAGGAGCAAGCTCCCTTCATCGTTCGACTTGCATGTGTTAAGCACGCCGCCAGCGTTCATCCTGAGCCAGGATCAAACTCTCCGTTGAAGTAAAACAAAAACGAAACACAACCAGGAACCACGGGAAAACGCGGAAACCCGGCCGCACAAAATTTGAAACCAGCCAAAAAAACCAGACCATCCACGGGGTGGACAACCTGGCCAATTCAACCAATCAATAAAACAATTGGTATCAACAAACTTGGCACACTATTGAGTTCTCAAACAACAGACACATTCGAATAATTCTCGAAACAATGTTTATTCGAATTACTTCAAATTCTTTTGTTTCGCATTTCTTCGCTGCGATGTTTCCAGCTTATTTCATTCATTTTCACTTTGCAAATCCGGATATTCTCCGGAAATTCACTTCGTTTACAATGAATCCGCCCAGCATAATTTGAAACAATTTTTCATTTTGTGCGCCTTGCGCATGAAGAATTGCTTCTCATTTGTAGGGGGTCTGTCACCACTCAGCGGCGGCGACTCAGAAGACATTACACGCTCCTCTCCGGCCGTGCAAATCGGCGGAAAGGAGCGTGCCCTGTTCAGGTTGTGCGTGGTGCTTTGACCAGGTGGTGCCGTGTATTCAGCGAGCCTCGACTTCCACTGTTGCCAGGTTTTTCTTGCCTCGTCGCAGCAACAAGTAGCGGCCGTGGAGCAGTTGCTCATGGGCAATCACTGCTTCAGGATCGGAGATCTTGGCGTTGTTCACGTAAGCGCCCCCCTCCCCTACGGTGCGCCGGGCCGCCGACTTGCTATCGGAAAGCCCTGAAGCCACCAGGAGGTCAATGATGCCGAGGCCGCCGTCGTCGATCTTCGCGGAGGGAAGCTCTGACGTGGCGGCTGCGAGGGTCTTCTCATCGAGCGCGCTGAGATCGCCGTTGCCGAACAGCGCAGCCGAGGCGGCAATGACTTTTTCGGTTGCCTCCACGCCATGAACCAGTGACGTGACCTCATACGCCAGCTTCCGCTGCCCTTCGCGCGCGAAGGGCCGCTCCGCCACCGAGAGCTCGAGTGCCTCGATCTCAGCCCTGCTCAGGAAGGTGAAGACCTTCAATCGTGCTGTAACGTCCGCATCAGCAGTGTTCAGCCAGAACTGGTAGAAGGCGTACGGGCTGCACATGTCCGGATCCAGCCAGATTGCGTTGCCTTCGCTCTTGCCGAACTTGGTTCCGTCCGAGTTCGTGATCAAGGGTGTTCCCAGGGCGTGCACATGCTTCCCCTCAACCTTGCGGATAAGCTCAGTGCCGCTCGTCAAGTTGCCCCATTGGTCCGAACCGCCGGTCTGGAGTACGCAGCCGTAGTCCCGGAACAGCTGCAGGTAGTCCATGCCCTGCAGTATCTGGTAGCTGAACTCGGTGTAGCTGATGCCCTCTTCGGAACCGAGCCGGGACGCCACGGCATCCTTTCGGAGCATGGTGCCTACGCGGTAGTGCTTGCCGATTTCGCGGAGGAAGTCGATAGCGCTCAAAGGGGCAGTCCAGTCCAGGTTGTTGACCATACGGGCCGCGTTGGCGCCCTCAAAGCTCAGGAACCGGCGCACCTGGGCCTGAAGGTATCCCACCCACTCCGTCACCGTGTCCTTGGTGTTCAGCGTGCGTTCAGCTGTCGGCCGAGGATCACCGATAAGGCCGGTGGAGCCGCCCACAAGCCCAAGAGGCTTGTGGCCGGCAAGCTGCAGCCTGCGCATGAGCAACAACTGCACCAGGTTGCCCAGATGGAGGCTCGGCGCAGTGGGATCGAATCCGCAGTAATAGGTGATCGCGTCACCGGCGAGGAGCTTTTCCAGTTCCACTTCGTCGGTGGATACGTGGACAAGTCCGCGCCATTTCAGCTCCTGCCAGATGTTGGCGAAGCTGGGATCGTTCTGCTGGGATTCAAGATCAGTTAGTTGTGACACGTGATCTAAGTTAGCAGGATTGACGGGTCAGCAGCGCCGGGGTTCAGCCTTCGATGCCGGCCGGTATCCCTGCTGATGCAATGAGTCTCAGCCGCTGGGTGGGCCGGGTCATGGCCACATAGAGATCGCCTACGCGGCCGTGCTCATGGTTGAGCATGGCTGAAGGTTCCAGAACCACGACGCCGTCGAACTCCAGGCCCTTTGCCTCGCGCGGGCTGATGACCACAATGTCCTGTTCGTAGCTTCCCGCGCCGGTTCCGACCCTGCGGCCATAGGCGGCGCGCAGTGCGGTTGTGGCTTCGGGGAGCAACGGACCGTCGGCAATCACTGCCAGCAGTCCGCCGTCGAGCGCTTCCAGTTCCTCGGGGAGTACGTCCACAAGACGACTGACAATGGCACCCTGCTCCACCTCGTCAATGATCGGTGACCAGCGGCCCTCGCGGACAGCCTTCGGCGCTGACACCACCAGGCCAGCCGCATTTGCCATCCGCGCGGCGGCCTCGGCGATCTGGGACGGCGTCCGGTAGTTCACGGTCAGCTCTTCGAGCTGCCAGCGGTCGCCGAAGAGAGGTTCCAACGCTCCCTGCCAGGACTTCGCGCCGGCAACGGAACTGGTCTGGGCGATATCACCTACGATGGTGAAGGACTTGAGCGGGCACCGCCGAACCAGCAGGCGCCACTGCATGGGCGACAGCTCCTGTGCCTCGTCCACCACAATGTGGCCAAACGCCCAGGTTCGATCACTGGTGGCGCGCTCGGCCGCGGTAAGCCGGGCTTCGCGCTCCTGGTTCTGGTCGACCAGTTCCTCGGCGCTCATGAGGACGTCCACGCCGGCAGTCTCCATGTTCACCAGCGTTTGGCGGGCATTCGCGAGATCGCGGGCACGGTCGTGTTCCTGCTGGGCCAGTCCACGGCCGGCAGCGGCGTCCAGTTCGCCGAGCAATTCCGCAGCCTCGTCCAGCAGCGGCACATCAGATTCTGTCCAGGGAGAATCCGCGGGCCGCAAGAGGAGGGCACGCTGCTCTGGGGTGAAGCCTGGGGTGCACGCTTCCAGGATTGCCGGTTTGCTGAGCAGTTCGCCCACCAGCTTTTCCGGAGTCATGGGCATCCAGCACAGGTTCAGGGCGATCCTGACGTCCCTTGCGGAACGGACATCCTCCGCAAGGTAGGAGCGGTCGGCGTTGTTGCCGATACTGCCGGCTTCGACCAGCTCGGTCATTTGCTCCGTCAGCTCCCGGAGCAGGATCTTCACGAAAGTTACCCTGGCCTCGTTGTGGGGCTTGCCGGTTCCACGGGCCTTGTCCCTCGCACGGCGGACCTGACGGGGAGTGAGAACGAGTTTGCGGCCGTCCACCTCGAGAGTCCGGTTCTCCGCTGGAATCCGTTGACGGTTGGCCACTGCATTGGCCACCACTTCAGCCATCTCCAGGCTGCCCTTGAGGGCGGCGACGTCCCCTTCCGGCTCGCCTATGGCATTGATGCCCGGCATCAGCCTGCCGAGGCTGGCCATCACGACGCCGGTCTCACCCAAGGATGGGAGGACGCGTTCGATGTACTTCATGAAGGACGACGACGGGCCGACCAGCAGGACGCCTGCAGTCTTCAGCCGGTCGCGGTGCGTGTACAGCAAATAGGCGGCGCGGTGCAGTGCCACAGCCGTCTTACCGGTGCCCGGACCGCCTTGGACAACCAAGGCTCCGGAAATGGTGGAGCGGATGATCCTGTCCTGCTCGGACTGAATGGTGCCCACGATGTCGGACATGCGTCCGGTGCGTTTTGAATCGAGGGCGGCAAGGAGCGCACCCTCCCCTTGCAAGGACGCGTTGTCAGCCAGCATGTCTGCGTCGAGGACATCATCTTCGATGGCGCGTACCTCCCGTCCCTGAAGGATGAGATGGCGACGGCGGCGTACGCCTTGCCGGTCAAAGGCGGTGGCCTGGTAAAAGTGGCCCGCCTCAGGTGCCCGCCAGTCGACCATGAGCCGCTGGAGATCCTCAGTGGTGAGGCCGATGCGCCCGATGTACTGGGCTTCACCCGAGTCAAGGTCCAGCCGGCCGAACACGAGGCGGTCGTCGACGGCGTCGAGCTGCGCCAGGCGGTCTTCGTAGAGCGCGGCAAAGGCATCACGCTCGGACACGTTCTGCATGGTTCCGACAGCGCCGGCACGGCGCACTTGCGCCAGCTGGGCGCGCTTTTCCTCGCGCAGTTCATCCAAACGGGCATACAACCCAGCTACGTAGTCCCGTTCATGGGCTAAATCAGCGTCGAGCATCGAGACGTTCCCCTATCGCAAAAGACAGACCTAACATTCTACAACCAATCCGTTGCCCGCGTGTGAGATGACGCGCTTGCTACAGGCGCAGTAGCGAACGGACCCGGTGACCGGTCAGGGCTGACCGTCCACGGAGCTCGCCCAGCTCCATCACCACTCCGATCCCGGCCACATGGATGCCACATCGTTCAAAGAGCCGGGTGGCCGCACCGAGTGTGCCTCCGGTTGCGAGGACGTCGTCGAGAATCAGCACCCGGCTTCCGGCCGGCAAATCCGAGGTGTGCAGCTCCAATGTTGCCGTGCCGTATTCCAGGGCATAGTCCTCGGCAAAGACAGTCCGGGGAAGCTTCCCGGCCTTCCTGACGGTCACCACTCCTGTATTCGTTGCGTAGGCGGCTGCGGCAGCCAGCAGGAAACCGCGGGCTTCCACTCCCGCGACGGCGTCGAACTGTCCCCTGAAGGGTTCCACCAAAGATTCGACGACGGACCTGAACGCTGTGGGATTGGCAAAAACGGGAGTGAGGTCCTTGAAGGAGATGCCGGGTTTCGGGTAGTCCGGCACAGTGATGCAGAGGCTCGTGATGAGCTCGTCCACAGGGACGGGGCGCCGGGTGGTAACTGGCTCGCTTGGATTCACGCATCCACCCTACTGGGTGCTGGCCGACTTCCCGGTGATCGCCTTGCTCTTGGCGGCCTTGTAGCGGGAGACTGTGGGGTCACCGGTCAGCCAGAACCGCCAGGGATATTCATGGGTTCCGCCGGCGCCGGCGACACCTACGCGGGGTCCGGCACTGATGGCGGAGGCAGGGGTGGCAGGCAGTTCCAGCGCGAAGGGCGCCTTGAGGACGTCCCTGCCGCTGTCCGCCGTCGTCAGTCCGAGTGCAGTGGCGAGGCGGGCTGGGCCGCTGGCCAAATCAACGGGCGTTTTGGAGGCGGGCCGCCGGGCGAGGGCAACGTCCTGACCGGCAACCACCTCCCCTGCGCGCAGCAGCAGCGCGGATGCCACACCGTCAGGCCCGCAGACAATGTTGGCGCAGTAGTGCATGCCGTAGGTGAAGTAGACGTAAAGATGCCCGGCCGGGCCGAACATTGGCGCGTTCCGGGGTGTCAGGCCCCGGAAAGTATGCGATCCGGGATCAGGATGCAAGGAATCGTGAGGGCCAAGATAGGCCTCGACCTCTGTAATCCGGACAGAGACCGTCCCCGCCGGACTGATGTGGGTGAGGACCGCTCCCAACAGCAAAGGTGCAACATGCCGAGGATCGGCGGAAAGCACCTCGCGCACCGGAGTCGGCTGTGGAGCACCGGTGGGCTGGCTCGCATTCATGGTCAAAACCTTAACAAAGATGGGACGGTTGGCATCCCACGGCCATGTCCGAATTCCGCTAGCCCGGCTGTCCCGGAGCTGACAGGATGAAGACATGGACTTCTGGCAGCGGTACAGGGCAATAGACGCCCGCGATCCCCGTTTCGACGGGCAGTTCTTCACCGCCGTCCGGACGACGGGGATTTACTGCCGGCCGTCCTGTCCCGCGAGGACTCCCAAGGCTGAGAACGTGACGTTCTATGAAACATCGGCCGCTGCGCACGAAGCCGGTTACCGGGCCTGCAAACGCTGCCTTCCGGAGGCCGTACCTGGAACCCCCGCCTGGAACATGCGCTCGGACGTAGCGGGACGGGCGATGCGCCTCATCAATGACGGCGTCATCAATCGCGATGGAGTGGAAGGGCTGGCCTCGCGGCTGGGCTACTCGTCCCGCCAGCTCAACAGGATCCTCACCTCAGAACTCGGTGCTGGGCCCCTGTCGCTGGCGCGAGCGGGCAGGGCACAGACAGCAAGGACACTGCTGGTGTCGACGTCGATGAAGTTCGCCGATATTGCATTTGCCGCGGGCTTCAACAGCGTGCGCCAGTTCAACGACACCGTTGTGGAGGTCTTCGATATGACCCCGACAGCTCTCCGCGGCACAGCCAGGCAGCAGAAGGCTCCGGTGGCCACCACTACGGCGCTGACGCTCCAACTCCCCTATCGGGAACCGTTCAATCCCGACATCTTCACTTTCCTGGCCGTCCGTGCGATCCCAGGCATAGAGGCCGGCACGCAGACTTCCTACGCCCGAACGCTCCGCTTGCAGCACGGTGATGCCCGGTTCAAGGTGGAGTACGACGACGGCGCCCCCGGCCATCCGTTGATTCTCACCATTGGTGCCGTGGATCTCCGTGACCTTCCTGTCCTGTTGAGCAGGGTGCGCCGGCTCCTGGACCTCGACGCCGACCCCGGGGCAGTGGACTCAGCACTGGCGGCAGAACCCCGCCTCGCACAATCCGTTGCCGAAGCCCCCGGTATGCGTCTGCCCGGCGCCGTGGACCCCCGGGAATTGCTGGTTCGGGCCATGGTGGGCCAGCAAATCACCGTGGCGTCGGCCAGGACCGCCCTTACTCAACTAGCCGTAAGCGGCAGCGAGACCTCCGTGCCCGGCGACGGCCTTGATCGCCTGTTTCCAACGCCGGCCCAACTGTCAGAATCAGCGCCCCTGTTACTCAAGGGCCCTCAGCGGCGGACCGACTCGCTGGTGTCGGTGGCAGCCGCCATGGCAGCAGGCGACCTGGCATTTGGCTACGGAGACAACTTCGCCAGCCTTGCGGACAAGCTCTTGCCCTTGGCCGGAATCGGTCCCTGGACCGTGGGATACGTGGCCATGCGCGTTATCGGGGCGCCGGATGTTTTCCTGGCCAACGATGCGGCCGTCCGCAACGGAATCCGTTCCCTTTCGGCCAGCCGGCCTGTGACCAACCAGTACACCGGGACCCCGGATTTCCGGGAAGTGAGCCCCTGGCGGTCCTACGCCACGATGCATCTGTGGCGGGCCGCTTCGTCCGCATCTCCACCAACACGCACAGGCGCCACCGCAACGAAAGTGAAATCATGAAAGCCGAGCTTCTGACCCTGTCCACCCCCGACGGTCCCTTCACCATCATTGCCCGGGATGGCGAAGTCCTCGCGTCCGGCTGGACTGCTGAGCCCGACGAACTGACCGGCCAGGTACACCCCTTACTGCGTCCCTCCGAATTTGTGGCCGTCCAGGAGATGGGTTCCGTTTCTGAGGCCGTGGAATCTTACTATGCAGGAGATCCTGATCCGGCCATGCACGTTCCGGTGCTGCAGAAATCCGGTCCTTTCCGCAACCACGCCTGGGACATGCTTCGCACCGTAAGCCCGGGTACGCCGGTTACCTACGCCCAGTACGCCATGCTCGCCGGGAATCCGCTGGCTGTCCGTGCGGCGGCAAGCGCATGTGCGTTCAACGCTGCAGCCCTTTTTGTACCCTGCCACCGGGTGATCAGGACCGACGGAACGTTGGGCGGCTTCCGGTGGGGCCTTGCTGTCAAGGAAAGTCTGCTGGCGCGCGAGGCCAGGTGAGGCTTGCTGCGGGCTCCGCTTTGGCTCCGGGCCCTGGTCCTTACTGCAGGTCTAGGGCCGGGCGGCCGGAACGCCTGCAGGCCATGGCAGAAGCTCCGGGAGGTCCACACCGTCAGCGGCGGCCGAAGCCCTGAGGCTGCCCAGCGAAGGAGTCCTACCGGCAAGCCAGGCGGCAATGTCAGTCAGCATGCCGCTGACCACCGTTGTTTTCCCTCCGGAACCAAGAGTGATGGGAGGCAGACCGAGCGGCTGGAACACAAACCGCTCGGGAACCCGCGCAGCGAGGAAATCGAACAGGTGCCCGCAAAAGTTCCTGCTCCAGGTCTCCGGACCGCGGCCCATACCGAGGTCAGCGGCGTGGATGGTGAGTTCACGCCAGAGGGCCAGGCCGCCGTCGTACACCACGCCGCCGCGGTACGAGATGGGAGCCTGCCAACCGGCCTCCCCTAAACCCTCGAGCCTGGCTAAACCATCGAAAGCGCGCAGGACCCGCCCCAAGGCAGCGTCGAGGGCTGTCCGGTGCTCCGTAAAGGAACGACTGGCCGCCATATCGATGGCTTGGTTCCGGCCCTCAAAGCCGCCGTCATACAATTCCACGGTCTCGCCACGGGCTGCGTATTCCAGCTGGCGGGCCATGGCGTTGGCTATGCCGCTGATGTGCGCCAGCACGTGTCCCCGGCTCCATCCCGGCAGTTCGGAGGGCGCAGGAACGTCCTCCTCGCTCAGTTTGGCGGCAAGGCCGTCCACGACATCGGCCGCTTTATGGAGCTCTACGAGGAGATCGTCAGTTCTGATCGTGGTCATTGCGCCATCCTAAACGCGAGATGGCACTTCACGGCAGTTATCCCGAAGAATACTGCTGCAAAGTGCCATCTCGCGCGGACTGGTGGCCTGGTCAGCCGGCGTACGCCCTGACCATGGAGACTTCCACTTCGAGGGCTTTCAACTGGCGTTCGACGGCGGCCGGCGCCGTCCCGCCCTGGGAGTTCCGGCTGTTGAGCGAACCTTCCGTGCTGAGGACGGTCCGTACCTCGGGAGTGAGGTGCTCCGAGATGGCTCCGTACTCCTCGTCCGTCAGGTCCCAGAGTTCGACGCCGCGGCTCTCGGCCTGCTTGACGGCGGCGCCGGAAAGCTCATGCGCTTCCCGGAACGGCACGCCCTGACGCACGAGCCATTCGGCAATGTCGGTCGCGAGCGCAAATCCCTGAGGAGCCAGTGATTCCATCCGCTCCTTGTTGAATTTCAGGGTGGCGATCATTCCCGAGACCGCCGGAAGCAGCAGCTCGAGGGTGTCGGCGGCGTCAAAGACCGGCTCCTTGTCCTCCTGCAGATCGCGGTTGTACGCGAGAGGCAAGCCCTTGAGCGTGGCCAGCAGCCCGGTCAGGTTGCCGATCAGGCGTCCCGCCTTGCCACGAGCCAGCTCGGCAACGTCGGGGTTCTTTTTCTGCGGCATGATCGACGATCCGGTGGAATAGGAATCATGCAGGGTGACGAAGGAGAACTCCTTGGTAGCCCACAAAATCACTTCCTCCGAAACCCGAGAAAGGTCCACTCCGATCATGGCCGTCACCCAGGCAAACTCGGCGAAGACATCGCGGGAAGCGGTGCCGTCGATTGAGTTATGGGTTGCGGAGAAGAAGCCAAGGTCCGCAGCAACGGCTTCCGGATCCAGTCCCAATGAAGAACCCGCCAAGGCACCGGAACCATACGGCGAAACACCTGCCCGCTTGTCCCAGTCCTGGAGACGCTGCACATCACGAAGCAGGGCCCAGGCATGGGCCAGGAGATGATGGCTGAGCAGGACCGGCTGGGCGTGCTGAAGGTGGGTCCTGCCGGGCATGGCCACGCCCTGGTGCGCCTTGGCCTGGTCGACGAGGGCGTCGATGGTGGCCAGCACTCCCCGCGCGATGATGCGGGCGTGGTCCCGCAGGAACATCCGTCCCAACGTTGCCACTTGGTCGTTGCGTGAACGTCCGGCCCTGAGCTTTCCGCCCAGCTGCGTTCCGGCACGCTCAATCAGCCCGCGTTCCAGGGAGCCGTGAACGTCCTCGTCTGATTCAGCTGGCAGGTAGGCCCCTGAAGCCACGTCCTCGTCCAGCTGTGCCAGCGCAGCCAGCATGCCCTTGAGCTCGGCCTCGTCCAACAGCCCGGCCTTGTGGAGCACGCGGGCGTGCGCCACCGAGCCGGCAATGTCATAGCGTGCCAGCCGCCAGTCAAAGTGAGTGGATTTGCTCAGGGCTGCCAGGGCATCCGCGGGGCCGCCGGCAAAACGGCCGCCCCACAGTGCGCCTTCATTGGTCCCCGAACGCTCCCCAACCTCGCTGCGCTCGGACGGGGACCCCTGCGTTCGTGGGCCCTGCTGCTGACTCACTGTCCTGCGACGCGGATGTCGCGGCCGGAGGCAACCTTTGCAGACATGCCCCAGAGCTCGATGAAGCCCCGTGCCATGGACTGGTCGAAGGTGTCGCCGGTGTCGTACGTGGCGAGGTCGAAGTCATACAGCGAGGTCTCGGAGCGGCGGCCGTTGACGATGGCCTGGCCGCCGTGGAGGACCATACGGATATCGCCGGAGACGTACTTCTGGGTGTCCTCGATGAAAGCGTCCAGGGAGCGCTTGAGCGGGGAGAACCACTGGCCGTCGTAGACCAGTTCGGCCCAGCGCTGGCCAACAGTGGCCTTGAAGCGGGCCTGCTCGCGTTCGATGGTGATGTCTTCGAGGTGCTTGTGGGCCGTGATCAGGGCCATCGCGCCCGGTGCCTCGTAGATTTCGCGGGACTTGATGCCCACCAGGCGGTCCTCCACGACGTCGATGCGGCCCACCCCCTGCGCGCCTGCGCGGCGGTTCAGTTCCTTGATGGCCTGCAGCGGGGTGACCTTGACGCCGTCGATCGCCACCGGCACTCCGGCCTCGAACGAAATGGTGACCTCATCCGGGGCCGGCGGGAACTCCGGGGTGGCGGTGTAGTCGTAAATGTCCTTGGTGGGGGCATTCCAGATGTCTTCGAGGTAGCCGGTTTCGACGGCGCGTCCCCAGACGTTCTGGTCGATCGAGTACGGGTTCTTCTTGGTGGTCTCGATCGGCAGACCCTTTTCCTCGGCGAAGGCAATGGCCTTGTCGCGGGTCAGGGCGAGGTCGCGGACAGGGGCGATGCACTTCAGGTCCGGGCCGAGAGTCTGGATGCCAACTTCAAAGCGGACCTGGTCGTTGCCCTTGCCGGTGCAGCCGTGGGCAACGGTGGTGGCGCCGAATTCGCGGGCGGCCTTGACGAGGTGCTTGACGATGACCGGACGCGAGATGGCAGAAACCAACGGATAGTGGCCCTGGTAGAGGGCGTTCGCCTTCAGCGTGGGGACGCAGTACTCGTTGGCGAACTCGTCGCTCGCGTCGGCAACGTAGGCTTCGACAGCCCCACAGCCCAGTGCGCGCTGGCGGATGGTCTCCAGGGACTCGCCGCCCTGTCCGACGTCGACTGCCACGGCGATGACCTCGGCACCGGTGGCTTCGCCGATCCAGCCGATGGCTACGGAAGTATCAAGGCCACCGGAGTAGGCCAGCACAATACGCTCAGTCACGGAAATGCTCCTCAGTTGTGTTTGTTGTTGTTGTTTGTTGGTTAGCCGTCAAGTGGTCGCACGGCTGGTCTGCTTACAGCTTAGGGGTCCGCCCGCTAAACCTCATTGGCCTGCTTCATCAGCCAATCTAAGGAACCGGGCAGCAAGTTCGGCTCCGCCTTCAGGATCACGCGTCACCAGCATGACGGTGTCGTCGCCGGCGATGGTTCCGAGGATGGAAGGCATCACCGAATGGTCGATGGCCAATGCCAGGAAGTTGGCTGCCCCCGGTGGCGTCCTGAGCACCACGATATTGGCCGACGCTTCGGCCGTGACCAGGAGTTCCCCGCACAACCGTGCGAGACGGCTGTCCAAAATTTCCTGGGTGACGCCGCTCTTGGCTGCCCGCTCCCCGCCCTCGCCGGGCACCGCGTACACCAGAACGCCTTCCTTGCCGCGGACCCTGACGGCTCCAAGTTCAACGAGGTCACGGGACAACGTCGCCTGGGTGACCTGGACGCCGTCGTCCGCCAGCAGTGCTGCCAGCTCTGCCTGGGAACGGACCGACTCCCCCGTCAGGATGGCGATGATGCGGGCCTGCCGGGCCGTCTTAGTGGCGGGGCTGGCGCCAGGTGAAACAGAGGGAAGGGACACTAATTGCCGTCCCTGGTCACCGGCGGAAGGCCTTCCACCACGGCCAGTCCGGACTGGTGCATCAGCCACGCCATCAGCGCCTTCTGGGCGTGCAGCCGGTTTTCCGCCTCGTCCCAGACGATCGACTGGGGACCGTCGATGACTCCTGCAGAGATTTCGTAACCTCTGTAGGCCGGCAGGCAGTGAAGGACGACGGCGTCAGGTGCCGCGTGCTGCATTGCTGCCTCATCAACGGAGTACTCCCGGAACAGCTGCAGCCGGGCTTCCTTTTCGGCTTCCTGTCCCATGGACACCCAGGTGTCCGTGGCGACGACATCGGACCCGGCCAACGCTTCGGCTGCATCGGTGGTGATCAGGACCGACCCGCCGGTCTCTCCAGCGCGCTTCTCGGCGGCTGCCACGATGTCCGCTGATGGCAGGTACCCTTCCGGGCCGGCGATGCGGACGTGCATTCCGGCTGTCACTCCGGCCAGGAGGTAGGAGTTGGCCATGTTGTTGGCGGCGTCACCGAGGTAGCTCATGGTGAGACCCTTGAGCTCGCCTTTGTGTTCCTTCACCGCCAGGAGGTCGGCCAGGAGCTGGCAGGGGTGGTAGTCATCGCACAGAGCATTGATGACCGGAACGCTGGAATTTTCCGCCATCGCAACCAGGCCGGAGTGCGCTCCTGTTCGCCACACAATGGTGGAGACCATGCGTTCGAGGACCTTGGCGGTGTCTTCCACCGATTCCTTGTGGCCGATCTGTGCTTCCCCTGGGTTGATGATCAGCGCGTTGCCGCCCATATCCGCCACACCCGCCGCGAAGGAGACGCGTGTCCGGGTGGACGTCTTGTCGAAGATCACGGCAACGGTCTTGCGGCCGCTTCCTTCACCGGCGAACGGCTGGGCACTGTAGGGCGCGGCCTTCAGCCGGATGGCCAGATCAAGCACTTCAGCCTGCTCGGCCGCGGTGAGGTCGGTGTCCTTAAGGAAATGGCGCGTGGTGGTCACTGGGCGTCCTTTGCGATGGTTAGGAGCACGGGCAGGGCCTTGATAAAGCGGTCGGCCTGTTCGACGGTGAGAATGAGCGGCGGAGCCAGGCGGATGGTACGCGGGCCCGGGCTGTTGACAATGAACCCGTTCTCGAGGCCGGCTGTGACCAGCGCAGGAGCAATGTCGGCGTCGAGGTCGAAGCCGATCAGGAGCCCTTCGCCCCGCACTTCAGTAACGCCTTCCACGCCGGCGAGGGCCAGCCGCAGATGCTCACCTACCACCCGAGCGTTTTCGAGGACGTGCTGGTGCTCGAGTGTGTGCAACGTCGCCAGGGCAGCCGCCGTCGCCACGGGGTTTCCCCCGAAGGTGGTTCCGTGCTGGCCGGCCGTAAGGAGCGACGACGCCAGCTCGCCGAAGGTGATCAGTGCACCAACCGGGAACCCGCCACCCAACCCCTTTGCCAGGGTTATGGCGTCAGGAACAATGCCCGCGTCCTCGCTGGCCAGCCATTTTCCGGTCCTGCCGATACCGGTCTGGACTTCGTCGAGGATGAGCAGGGCGCCGGCCTTGCTGGTGGCTTCCCGGGCAGCCTGCAAGTAGCCGGCCGGGAGTGGCCTGACACCGGCTTCGCCTTGGATTGGCTCCAGGAAGACAGCGGCGACCGACTCGTCAATGGCGTCCAGAAGCGCATCCACGTCACCGAACGGGACGTGGACGACTCCGGCCGGCAACGGCTCAAATGGCGTACGGTACGCTTCCTTCGCCGTGAGAGCCAGGGCGCCCATGGTCCGCCCGTGGAATGCACCCTCAAGCGCGATGATCTTGGTCCGTGGCTTTCCTTCGGTGCCGGTGTTGCGGCGGGTCAGCTTGAAGGCTGCCTCGTTCGCTTCAGTGCCGGAGTTGGCGAAGAACACCTTCGAACCCGCGGGGGCGTTGGTGACTGCCAGCAGTTTCTCAGCCAGCGCGATCTGCGTGGGACTGGTGAAGAAGTTGGAGACGTGGCCAAGGGTGGCGAGCTGGCTTGAGATCACCGAGGTGACGAAGGGGTGTGCATGACCCAGGGCATTGACTGCGATGCCGCCCAGCAGGTCAAGGTACTCCTTCCCGTCCGCATCCCACACAAGGCAACCGGCTCCACGGACCAGGACGCGCTGGGGAGTTCCGAAGACGCCGATGAGGGACGACGAATAGCGTGCCAGCCATTCCGCGCCGCTGCTATGGGCTGCTACGAGCTCCCGGATCGGAGAGGATTCCACCCCTGTTTGTCCCTGTGCCGCCTGTCCTGCCGCAGTGTGTTCCGTGGCGTTCTCAACTATGTTCATGCGTTTATGTCCTCGTCCGAAACAACCTGGGTGCCAATGCCGGCGGTGGTGAAGGTTTCCAGAAGCATGGAATGGGGAAGCCGGCCGTCCACGATATGCGCCTGTCCCACGCCGCCGTCGACCGCCTTCAGGCACGCCCCCATCTTGGGAATCATGCCCGACTCCAGTGACGGCAGGAGCTTGCGGAGTTCGGACGCGGTCAGTGAAGAAATCAGTGAGCTCCGGTCGGGCCAGTTGGCGTAGAGGCCTTCAACGTCGGTGAGGATCACCAGCTTCGATGCGTCCAGCGCCTCAGCCAAGGCGGCGGCGGCTGTGTCAGCGTTGACGTTGAGGACCTGGCCGGTGGTCTGGAACCCGGTACCGTCGTCGGCGATTTCAGGAGCAACAGTGGAGATCACGGGAATGCGGCCTGCTGCCAGGATGTCCAGGATGCCTTCCGGATTCACGCCCACGACTTCGCCCACGAGGCCCAGGTCCACTTCTTCCCCGTCCACCACCGTTCCGGTGCGCACCGCACGCAACAGTCCGCCGTCTTCCCCGGACATGCCAACGGCATAAGGCCCATGGGAGTTGATGAGGCCCACAAGTTCGCGGCCGACCTGGCCCGTCAGCACCATACGGACCACGTCCATGGCTTCGGGGGTGGTGACGCGCAGGCCGCCCTTGAATTCCGACTCGATGCCGAGCCGGCTAAGCATCGCGTTGATCTGCGGGCCGCCTCCGTGCACCACTACAGGGTGGATGCCCACATGGTGTAGGAACACAATGTCCTCGGCAAAAGCCCGGCGAAGGTCCTCGTTGACCATGGCGTTTCCGCCGTATTTGATCACCATGGTGGTGCCGGCAAAACGCTGGATCCAGGGCAGCGCCTCGATGAGTGTCTCAGCCTTGCTCTGGGCCGCGCTGGTCGCCGTGGGTTCACGGGTCTGGGTGTTCATTGCTGCTGTTTCTCCCTAGCTGGAGTAGGCGCTGTTCTCGTGAACGTAGTCGTGGGTGAGGTCATTGGTCCAAATGGTGGCTTCGGCGCCGCCTGCCTGGAGGTCGATCTCCACCAGGACTTCGCGGGGCTCAAGGTCCACAAGCCCGCGGTCCTCCCCGATGCTGCCCTTCTGGCAGATCTGGACACCGTTCATGGAAACGTTCAGCTCGTCCGGATCGAACGCAGCATCGGTGGTCCCGACGGCTGCGAGCACGCGGCCCCAGTTGGGGTCCTTGCCGAAGATCGCTGCTTTGAAGAGATTGGAACGGGCGACGGCGCGGCTCACGATTTCAGCGTCCCGCTCGCTCTCAGCGTTGAAGGTCCTGATGGCGATATCGTGGCTGGCGCCTTCAGCATCGCCGATGAGTTTCCGTGCCAGTTCGGCGCAGACCTTCGTCAATCCTTCACCAAAGTCTTCGGCGCTGGGTACCGCGCCGGACGCACCGGAAGCCAGCAGCACCACCGTGTCGTTGGTGGACATGCAGCCGTCGGAGTCTGCCCGGTCAAACGTGACCCTGGTGGCGTCCCGCAGGACGACGTCGAGCATTTCCGCCGGGACGTCGGCATCAGTGGTGAGGACCACCAGCATGGTGGCGAGCCCGGGTGCCAGCATGCCGGCCCCCTTGGCGATGCCTCCGATGGCGAATTCATTGCCCTCGGCATCCTGGCCGATGAACACCGCCTGCTTGGAGACGGAGTCCGTAGTCATGATGGCGGTTGCTGCGTCCGAGCCGCCCTCGTCGCTTAAGGCCGACGCAGCGGCATCGATACCGGGCACGACTTTGTCCATCGGCAAGTGCTCGCCAATCAGGCCGGTAGAGCAGACAATAACGTCGGTGGCCGACAGGGACAGCGCCTCAGCTGTCTTCTCCGCCGTCGTGTGCGTGTTCTGGAATCCCTGGGGACCCGTGCAGGCGTTTGCGCCACCGGAGTTGAGGATCACGGCGTCCACCCGCCCGTCCTTTATCACTTCCCGGGACCAGTGAACGGGCGCAGCGGCCACACGGTTGCTCGTAAACACTGCCGCTGCCGCCTTCGACGGCCCGTCGTTGACCACCAGGGCGAGATCCGGCTTACCGGACGCCTTCAGGCCTGCTGTGACTCCAGCAGCGCGGAACCCCTTGGGTACGGTAATGGTCACGGTGCGACTCCCTGCAGGTTGAGGCCGGCGGTCTCTGGGAGGCCAAGGGCAATGTTCATGGACTGTACTGCTCCGCCCGCTGTCCCCTTGGTGAGGTTGTCCAGGGCGCAGGTGATGATGACGCGGCCGGTGTGCTCGTCGAACGCAAGCTGCATGGCCGCGTGGTTGGATCCCACAACGGACTTGGTGGAGGGCCATTGGCCCTGAGGGAGCAGATGGACAAAAGGCTCGTCGTCGTACGCATCCGCCCAGGCCCTGCGGAGGTCCTCAGCTGTCACACCGGCACGGACTTTCGCCGTGGCGGTAGTCAGGATGCCGCGGCTCATTGGAGCCAGGGTGGGAGTAAAGGAGACGGTCACAGCTTCGCCCGCCGCTTTGGACAGGCCCTGCTCAATCTCAGGCGTATGCCGGTGCCCGCCACCCACCCCGTACGGGCTCATGGAGCCCATGACCTCGGAACCGATGAGGTTTACTTTCGCCGCCTTTCCGGCGCCCGATGTCCCGGACGCCGAGACAATGACGACGTCGTCAGGCTGCAGCAGGTTATTCGAAAAGCCAGGAGCGAGTGCCAGGAGAGCGGACGTCGGGTAGCAACCCGGGACGGCAATGCGCTTTGCGCCTTTAAGGGCCTCGCGCTGACCCGGAAGTTCCGGCAAGCCGTATGGCCAGCTGCCTGCATGGGTGGACGCATAGAACTTCTCCCACGCGGCCGAGTCTTCCAGACGGTGGTCCGCGCCGGCGTCGATCACCACCGTGCCTCCCGGCAGTTTTGCTGCAATCTCGGCAGAAGCGCCGTGCGGAAGCGCCAGGAAAACGACGTCGTGGCCCGCAAGGTTCTCGACAGTGGTGTCTTCCAGTATCCGGCTGGCAAGGCCATGGAGATGGGGCTGCAATTCGCCTAGTCTGGAACCGGCGTTGCTGTGCGCTGTGATTGCCCCGATGGTCACGTCCGGGTGAGCGGCAAGCAAGCGCAGGACTTCGCCACCGGCGTAGCCACTGGCACCTGAGACGGCAACAGAAATAGTCATACTACGACCCTACAGCAAAACTATGCATATGTCTCGATATTTATGCACGGCCTTTTCCCGCCCTCTTCGGTGACCGAAGCAGCAAAACGACGATTGATGCTGACCGGACAGCGTATGCTGGGTGGAGGGTGATCCAGACCGTGCAGGCCGAGTGTCGGATGCAGCGTTGCCCGTAACAATGGCAAGGCAGACATCTATGACCCCAACCATCACCTCGGAGCGCCCGAAATCACGTGTCGTGAAGGCAAACCCGGTTGTTCAAAGCTATTCCGAACTCTTGAAGAGCGTCAAAGCCGCAGGCCTGCTTGAGCGCCGTGTCGGTTTTTACGTCACAGTCTTCTCCAGCCTCGTCCTCCTGATGACCGCAACGTGGTTCGGTTTCGCCCTGATCGGTGACAGTTGGTTCCAGCTCCTGATTGCCGCAGCCTTGGGCGTCATTTGCACCCAGCTAAGCTTCCTGGCGCATGAGGCCGGCCACCGGCAGATCTTCGCTTCACGCCGTGCCAATGACTGGTCGGCACGGCTTCTCGCCACCTCTGTCGCCGGAATGAGTTACTCCTGGTGGGAGCAGAAGCACGGTGCCCACCACAATCACCCCAATGTGATTTCCAAGGATCCTGACATCATGGACAGCCCCATCGCTTTCCATGTCGAGGAGTCGACCTCCCGACAGGGACGGCTGTCCTCCATGCTGACCCGCAGGCAGGGCTGGTTCTTCTTTCCGCTTCTCTTGCTCGTAGGCCTGGGCCTTCAGATCGATTCGGTCAAGTTCGTCTTCCGCCGCGCCAAGGTGACGCACCGCTGGGTTGAGCTGCCCATCCTCGTCGTCCGGCTGAGCATTCTGCCCATCCTCGCCTTTTCATTCCTCCCGATTGGAATGGCGTTTGCCTTCCTCGCCGTTCAACTGGTCGTTTTCGGTTTCTACATGGGCGCATCATTTGCTCCGAACCACAAAGGCATGCCCGTCCTGCCCACGAACAGCCGCGTTGACTTCCTCAGCCGCCAGGTCCTGACGTCCCGCAACATTTCCGGTGGCCGCTTCATGGACATCCTCATGGGCGGCCTCAACCGCCAGGTGGAGCACCACCTCTTCCCGGACATGGCCCGACCCCAATTGCACCGCGCAAGCGCGATCGTTCGTCAGTACTGCGACAAGCACGATATCCCATTCACCGAAACCACTCTGCTTCAGTCGTATGGAATTATCGTGCGCTACCTCAATGACGTGGGACTGGCAGCGGGGCGTCACTTTGAGTGCCCCATGGCTACTGTTACCCGCCGGTACTGATTCCCGCTTCGCCGGCTCCTTCTTAACCCGCGCCTCACCTGCGCGCCTGCCTCACCTACGGTCGTGTTCGCTGTGACCGTCATGGATACCTAGGATGGGATTCACGACCCGGGCACAGGAAGTCCCTGCCCCGAGAAGGAGTTCCCATGACGCATGCCATCCTCGCCCAGCAGCCGGGCGGACCTGAGGTCCTGGAATACGCCGACGTTGACCGCCCGCAGCCGGGACCTGGCCAGGTGCTGGTCAAGGTTGCCGCAGCCGGCGTCAACTTCATCGACACCTACCACCGCAGCGGCACCTACAACGTCCCCTTTCCGTTCACTCCAGGCTCCGAAGCCTCGGGTACGGTGGAGGAACTTGGCGAAGGAGTGAGCGACCTTGCCGTGGGAGACCGCGTCGCCACGGCAGAAGGCTCCCGCTGCTACGCCGGCTATACAGTGCTCGACGCCGCTAAGGCTCTGCCTGTGCCGGACAACGTTGATCACCTCACCGCAGCCGCCCTGCCGCTGCAGGGCATGACGGCCCACTACCTGATCAATTCCTCTTTCAGGGTGGAGCCGGGCCACACCATTTTGACTCATGCCGGAGCAGGTGGCGTCGGCCTGCTGCTGATCCAACTGCTCAAGGAGAGAGGCGCCCGCGTCATCACCACAGTCTCGTCCGATGCTAAAGAAGAGCTGGCACGGGAAGCAGGCGCCGACGAAGTCCTGCGGTACGTCGGCTTTCCGCACCACGTCCGCGAACTGACCGGCGGCAGAGGGGTGGACGCCGTGTACGACGGCGTCGGCCGCAACACTTTTGATGGCTCACTCTCGTGCCTGCGCACCCGGGGTTCACTGGTGCTTTTCGGGGCAGCCTCCGGCCCTGTTCCGCCCTTCGACCCACAACGGCTGAATGCCGCCGGCTCGCTGACGCTCACCCGCCCCTCGCTGGCTCATTTCCTCGGCAATCCGCAAGAACGCCGTTGGCGCTCCGGGGAAATCTTTGCCGCCGCAGCCAACGGAAACCTCAAGGTCCGGATTGGCGCCACCTATCCGCTAAAGGATGCCCATCAGGCCCACAGCGACCTCGAAGGCCGGCGCACCACCGGGAAGGTACTGCTGGTTCCCTAGCATCCACCCTTATAGGCATGTAGCTGTGCTGAACGCAGAAGATCCCCCGCAATATTGCGGGGGATCTTCTGCATTCGGTGTCATGGCTGAGACGAATCAGCGCTGAACGGCACCAAACCGGCTGGCGGCCAGGGCAACAGCGCTCTCACGGGCAGCCGACGCTTCTTCCGCCGTCAGGGTGCGGTCAGCGGCGCGGAAGCGGAGACTGAACGCCAAAGACTTCTTGCCGTCCTCAATGCCTTTGCCGGCGTAGATATCGAATAGCGCTACATCCTCCAGCAGTTCCCCGGCACCCTCACGGAGTGCAGTCAGGACCTCATCTGCAGCCACCTCTTGCGGCACCACGAGGGCCACGTCCTGGGTAGCTACGGGGAACGTTGAAATATGCCGGGCCACGATCACATCAGCCGCTGCCTCGAACAGGACATCGGCGTTGATTTCCACGGCTACCGAGCGTTCAGGCATGTCCTGCGCCGCAAGCAGCTTCGGATGAAGCTCACCGGCGTAACCCACAATTTCTCCGGAGCGCAGTGACAGGCGGGCTGCACGGCCTGGATGGAAAGCCTGGTGCCTCCCCTGGCTGACAACCAGTTCCACCCCGAGGACGTCACCGGCGAGGCGGGCTATGTCCAACGCATCTGCCCAGTCCCAGGGACGGGGCGTGTGGTTGGCTGCCGCCGGTGAATCGTGCCCGGTCAACACCGCGGCGATGTGCAGCGGCTGGTCCGGAACGCCTTCGTACAGCGCATCCAGCACCTCATCGGCAGGTTTGACGCCAAGCGGCGGTATGGAAGCTGTCCCCACCTCGCCGGCCGGCAGGAACACCAGCCCGGCTTCAAAAACAGCGAGGTCGCGGAAACCCCGTGAATGGTTGCGTTTGGCTACCTCGATGAGTCCGGGAAGGATGGACGTCCGCAGGAACCCCTGTTCCTCGCTGATGGGGTTGGCGAGCTTGACCGCGGGACGGGGAGCCCCTTCCTCGGGCACGCCGAACGTGTCGTTCGCCGCCTTCGAAACAAACGGGTAGGCCAGCACCTCAGTGAGCCCGGCATCGGCGCAGGCCTGGATGAGCCTCCGGCGCTGCTGCTGCACACGGGTCAGGCCGCGGCCTGGAGGGGCTACCGGAAGTGTTGCAGGAATCTGGTCGTATCCGACCAGACGGGCAATCTCCTCTGACAAGTCTTCCTTGGTTTCCAGATCATTGCGCCAGCTCGGCGCCGTGACCCGCCAGCCGCCGTCGTACTTCTCAACCGCGGCACCGAGGTCCTCCAGCGAGGTGACGATCTGCTCTTCCGTGAAGTCGATGCCGATCCGCTCGGCGGCGAAAGCCGCCGGCAGGGCGATGGACACGGCGTCCGGCGCGGTTCCGACGTCGGTACCCGCCTCGTCAGCGGTGCCCCCCGCAAGCTCCACGAGCAGATCGACCGCACGCTGGGCGGCGATGTTCGCCACCTGCCAGTCAACCCCGCGCTCAAAACGCTTCGACGCTTCGGACGGCAGCTTGTGGCGACGGCGTGAGCGGGCGATCGAGACTTCCTCAAAGTGCGCGGCCTCTATCAGCACAGTGGACGTGGCCTCGGAGACTTCGGTGGATGCTCCTCCCATGACGCCCGCGACGCCGATGGGGCCTGAATCGTCCGTGATCAGCAGATCCTCAGGATCAAGCGCGCGTTCCTTGCCGTCGAGAGTGGTGAGCGTCTCCCCCGCCACGGCACGCCGGACCACGATCTCGCCTGACAGCTTGTCCTGGTCATAGAAGTGCAGGGGCTGGCCGAGTTCAAACATGACGTAGTTGGAGATGTCCACGGGCAGCGAAACGGAACGCACACCCGCCAGCCGCAGGCGCGCAGCCATCCACGGCGGCGTCGGCCGGGAAGCGTCAACACCACGCACAGTGCGGGCGACGAAACGGTCGCAACCTGGCTTGCCGTAGATGGGGGCGTCGTCGTTGAGCTTGACGCCGTAACCACCGGCGAGCTCCGAGGGTGCATGCACCTTGGCAGCCGGGTCCGTGAAAGCAGTTCCCGTGGCGTGAGCGTATTCGCGGGCAACACCGCGGATGGAGAATGCGTAGCCGCGGTCCGGGGTGACGTTGATCTCGGCAGCTTCGTCATACAGCCCCAACAGCTCCATGGCGTCCGTACCGATTTCAGGGTCAAGGCCAATACGGGACAGAACGAGGATGCCGTCATGATCCTCGCCGATTCCGAGCTCGCGCACGGAGGCGATCATCCCGGCCGAGAGGTGGCCATAGGTCTTGCGCGCGGAGATGCGGAAGTCGCCGGGCAGCACAGCGCCGGGCAGCGTGACCACCACCTTGTCCCCTTCAACGAAGTTGTGGGCACCGCAGATGATGCCCTGCACTCCTGACGGATCAATGCCGTCACCGGTGAGGGTCTGTTCCCGTCCCTCGGGGACAACGCGGACCTGGCACCAGTTGATGGTCTTGCCGTTGGACTGCGGTTCCTTTACGAGGCTGAGCACCTGGCCCACCACGATGGGACCCTGAAGGGTGTCTGTAGGCCGGTGGACTGCTTCTTCTTCAAAACCGACCTTGACCAGCTCGGCCATAACGTCCTCGGCCGTGGCTCCGGCCGGTACCTGCGCGAATTCACGCAGCCAGGAAAGTGGGATACGCACTGTTAGATCTCCATCCCGAAGTGCTCGCTGAAACGTACATCGCCTTCGATCATGTCGCGCATGTCGCCAACCTCGTTGCGGAACATGAGGGTCCGCTCGATGCCCATGCCGAAGGCAAAACCTGAATAGACGTCCGGATCGATGCCTGCTGCCCTGAGGACGTTGGGGTTGACCATGCCGCAGCCGCCCCACTCGATCCAGCGCGGACCGCCTTTGGCACCCGGGTGCCAAATGTCCAGCTCAGCGGACGGCTCGGTGAACGGGAAGTAGTTGGGGCGGAGCCGGATCTGGGCTTCGTCACCGAACATCTGCCGGGCAAAGTGTTCCAGGGTACCGCGAAGGTCCGCCATGCTGAGGTGCTTGTCGATGGCGAGGCCTTCGAACTGGTGGAAAACAGGGGTGTGGGTGGCGTCCAGTTCATCAGTGCGGAACACCTTGCCGGGGCACAGCACGTAGATGGGAAGATCGCGTTCCAGCATGGAGCGGACCTGCACGGGTGAAGTGTGCGTACGCATCAGGAGGTGGGCTTCGGGGGGCTCCACGAAGAATGTGTCCTGCATTTCGCGGGCAGGGTGGTCCGGCTTGAAGTTAAGGGCGTCGAAGTTGAACCATTCGGATTCGACTTCCGGGCCTTCAGCGATCTCCCAGCCCATCCCCACGAAAATATCCGCGACGCGGTCCTGCAGGGTGGATAACGGATGACGGGCACCGGCACGGCGACGGCGCGGTGCAGCCGTGACGTCCACTGTTTCCTCAACAAGGATCCGGGCGTCGTTCTCTGCCTCAAGCTCCGCTGTACGGGCTGCGAGCGCCTGGTTGACCCGTCCACGGGAGGAACCCATAAGCTTCCCGGCCACAGCCTTCTGGTCCTTCGGCAGTGAACCGATTTCACGGTTGGCAAGGCTGAGAGGCGCCTTCTCCCCCGTGTGGGCCAGGCGAACAGCCTTAAGCTCCTCGAGGGTGGCCGCGGCGGCGATGGCGGCAATGGCATTTTCAACGGCGGCAGTGATGGCAGCTTCATCCAGAGGGTTCGGGATGGCAGCGTCCGGCAAAGTTTCAGTCATCTACTGTTCTTAGCTACGAGTCGGATGGCGTCAGTGCCTGATTGCACCGGGGCCTGTCCGGTCCGGCAATAGTCTCTGCACTGACAAGTTGTTCGACGGCTCCGATGAAGGTCCCGGCAAAACAACAAAGGGCGGAGCGTACCGGATTTAGTCCGGGACGCGCTCCTTCCCAGTCTAGTAGAGAGCAGCGGTTGGCCTGAACCTGATTGTTCCATTTCCTGCGTTCGCTACCATGGCCACATGACGCCAGCACAGCGGCTCCGGCAGGTTGCCAACCTGCTCAATGGATCTACCGTCCTGGGTCTGGTGCTGGCACGCTTCGCGGGATGCGGTATCCGTAAGGGACCACGTGGACTGGTCATCGCCACCGGCTACCGGCCCCGGTTGCCCGTTGCCGGGGCGTTCGCCGTCGGCAATGTGGTGCTCTTCCGGGGTGGTGCCGGGCAGGTGCGGGGAAACCCGGTGCTGCTTGGACACGAGGAGCGGCACTGCACGCAGTACGCGTGGTGCCTCGGATTGCCGTTTCTTCCCTTGTACTTCCTTGCTGCGGGCTGGTCATTCGTGCGCACCGGCAGCGTCGGGAGCGGCAACATCTTTGAGCGGATGGCCGGCCTTGAGGCCGGCGGGTACGTGGAGTCACATCGGTACCGCCGGACCGGCAACCGAAGCCTGACCAAGAACCGGCGCCGGATCAACCTCATTGGCAAGCCCCGTCGAAGTGTGCCTGCCAGCAAGCTGCCCGGCCAAGAAGAAAAGTGAGGCAAAACCATGAAGAGCCTTCCCAGGACCATTTCGGTCACCGGCACCGGCACGGCTGAAGCTGCACCGGACCTGCTGACCCTGTCGATCGGCGTTGACTGCCATCGCCAGGATGTTGCTGCTGCTTATGGCGACGCAGGAAGATTATCCGGGCAGATTTCAGCTTCGCTCCGCACATTCGGCGTCAGTGCAGCGGACATCAGCACCACCGGCCTGAACGTCAGGGCTGACCTGGTCTGGCAAGAGGGCCATGGGCAGACAGTGACGGGATACATCGCTAGCAGCATTCTCCAAGTACGCCTTCGCGACTTTGCGCGTTCGGCTGAAGCTATCGCTGCAGCCGTTGAGGCCGGGGGAAACGATGTGCGGCTCAACGGCCTGGAACGCGGCTTCACCGATCCTGCAGGCGTCCAGGCACGGGCACGGGAAGCCGCCTGGAAGGACGCCCTCGTAGCAGGGCAACAATACGCAGCGCTCTCGGGCACTGTGCTGGGCAGGGTGGTTTCACTCACTCAGCAGCCGTCGTCGTCCATCCCGATTCCCGTCGCGAAAATGGAAAGGGCAATGGCCGCAGACTCCCTGACGGTGGAAGCCGGGGAAACAAACGTCAATGCACAGGTCCACGTCGTGTGGGAGCTGCGCTCCCCTGACTGAGGATCCCTTCCGCACCTTGACTTTCATTAGAACATAGATTCGAATGGACGTATGAGATGGGACGCACAGGCAATCACTCCGGTTGCTGAAGACGGCAACAAGGACTTAGCTCCCACAGCCGTGCCGTCCGACGCTTTGTTGCCTCTCGCCGGGCTTGTCCGGTCTGTCACCACGCCTGAATTCGCGGGAATTACCTTTCACGAGGTGGCCGCCAAATCGGTCCTCAATAAGGTACCTGCCGGATCCCGGATGCCCTTCGAATGGACCATCAACCCCTACCGTGGCTGCAGTCACGCCTGCGTCTACTGCTTTGCCCGCAAGTCCCACACCTATCTGGACTTCGACGCCGGCCGTGACTTTGACAGTCAGGTGGTAGTGAAGATCAACGCAATCGAGGTCCTCAGAAGGGAATTGGCCAAGCCCTCGTGGGGGCACCACCAAGTGGCGCTGGGCACGAATACGGACCCTTACCAGCGGGCCGAAGGGCGTTATCAGCTCATGCCGGGCATTATCGGCGCGTTGGCGGACTCGGGCACTCCCCTATCCATTCTTACCAAGGGCACGCTCCTCGCCAGGGACATACCGCTGCTCAAACATGCCGCAACCCAGGTACCAGTGGGCATAGGCATCTCCCTGGCCATGACGGACGAAAAGTTGTCAGAGGCTATCGAGCCGGGAACCCCTGGGCCCCGGGCACGCTTGAAACTGGTTATGCGTCTGCGGGAAGCGGGGCTGCCCTGCGGAGTGATGGCAATGCCCATTCTGCCGTGGCTTTCCGATAGCGACGAGGCATTGGACCACCTCTTCAGTTCGCTCGCGCAGGCCGGCGCAACCGGGGTTACCGCCGGGGCGCTATACCTGAAACCGGGCACAAGAGAATGGTTTATGAAGTGGATCGCAGCTCACCACCCGGAACTTGCCGGTAAATACGGCCGCTTGTATGCCTCAGGTTCGTATGCGTCCAAGGAATACCGGATGTGGCTCGCGGGCCGGGTCAAATACTTCAAAAAGCTGCACGGTTTCACTGACGCTTCAGGGTTCAGCCATAGGGACATGGAGGCCGGGGCCACTCAGGACATCGGGGCTCAGTCGGCCGGCACACTTGATGCCAGGGACGAAGAAGCGCAGTATCCGGCAGGCCTTATTCCCGGCGCGGAAGCGGAAACAGCCGTTCGCACTCAGCGCCAAAGCCACGCCCCCGCGCAGCCTACGTTGTTCTGACTCCACTTCTGGCCTGTTGGGCCACTGTTTCCAGCAGCCTGCGCACGATTGGAAGATCGGCCGGAATCCACGGAAGATCAAGCGCCTGGGCCTCGGAACCAAGTTCCACCCAGCGCAATTCATCGTGGTCCTCCAGAGGGGCCGGGACGCCCTCAGTGATTTCGGCGAACCACACCCGCATTGAGGCGTTGGGGTTCAGCGGCCACCCGTCCTCCAGCTCTGAGTGAAGCTCTGCGCCCAGGCGAACCCCTATGCCGAGTTCTTCCCTCAACTCACGATGCAGTGCGTTCTCTGCTGACTCGCCAGGTTCCACTTTGCCGCCGGGGAACTCCCACATACCGGCGTATTTCGGCGGCGACGTACGGCGGGCACTGAGCAGCCGCGTCGGTTCTTCAAGCGAATCCAGGACGGCTCCGCCCACCACTTTGATCAGTCCAGTCACCGCATCAGTCTATGGGGGACAATGGAGAAGCAGCTGCCCACCCTTTCCGGGAATATGCCTCGCAGGGTCGAGGTTATACCCAAGCAGCTAAAATCTGATTTATTGGTGCCATTGCCGCGCCGTCCATCGTTGTCTCGTGAAAAGCAGGCTTATGTCCGTCGCCACCACCCTCCCCGCCCTCAAGCCCAGGCTCAACAGCAGGCAGCTTGCTTGGGCAATCTTCTCGCTCGCCATGGGTGGTGTTGGCATCGGAGTGACGGAATTCACCATGATGGGCCTACTGAAGGAAGTGGAGCTTGGACTCAACATCAGCACTCCTGAGGCAGGTCACCTGATCTCCGCTTATGCTCTGGGCGTGGTCATTGGAGCTCCCCTGCTGGCCGCGGTGGGCGCAAAGCTTCCCCGGAAGTACCTGGCCATGGGACTGATGCTGTTCTTCACCCTGGCAAATCTCACCTCATATATTGCCCCGGACTATGGCACCATGCTTGTCTCGCGATTCGCTGCCGGCCTCCCGCATGGCGCATTCTTCGGAGTCGCAGCCGTCATCGCTGCTTCCCTTGTGGCTCCCACAAAGCGGGGATGGGCAATCTCCATGGTGATGTCCGGCCTGGCCATATCCAACGTGGTGGGCGTTCCGTTCGCAACGTGGCTGGGTCAGACCTTCGGCTGGCGCCTCCTGTTTGTCCTCGTCGGCATGATCGGCTTCGCCACCCTCGCCTGCCTCTGGAAGTACGTCCCGTTTGAAAAAGCTCTTGCCGATGCGAGCATCCGCAGGGAGCTCGGCGCGTTGAAGCGTCTCCAAGTGTGGCTTGCCATCCTGATCGGCATCGTCGGCTTCGGCGGCTTCTTTGCCACCTACACCTACATTGCCCACACCATGACGGGGGTGGCAGGGATTCCGGCCTCGCTGCTGCCAGTGGTGGTTGCCCTTTACGGCGTGGGTATGGTGGCAGGAAACATCATCGGCGGCCGGATTGCAGACAAATCAGTGATGGGCACCATCTATTGGGTGCTACCGGGGATTGCCGTGGCGTTGGTCGTCTATGCCATTGCCGCTCACTGGCCGTGGTCCGCGTTGATTATGGTGTTCGTCGTCGGCGCCGCGGGCTCCCTGCTCATCCCAGCGCTTCAAACCCGGCTGCTCGATGCATCACCGGACGCACCCTCGCTTGCATCATCCCTGAACCACGCTGCCCTTAACGTTGCCAACGCCCTCGGGGCATTCCTTGGCGGCCTCGTCATCGCCTGGGGCTGGGGTTACGTGGCTCCGGCTTTGGTGGGCGCGGTCCTGGCCGTCCTCGGTTTGGGCGTAGCCCTGCTAAGTGGCCTCCTCGAACGGAAAAAGCCGCTGGCCCCTTAGCTGCCCCTCAAGGCGGGTAGAGCGCTGCAGTCCCTGATGCACCCGGAGGCAGGCTCAGACAGCCCCAGAAGGCAAAAATAAGCATACTGACAAGGTACAGGCGGTGTGTTAGCTTGAAGCCATAATCGGGAGCTGTAAAGGAATCCCGACGAATATGTAGGAGGAGAAATGGGCTTTCTAGGCTGGATCATTCTCGGACTCATTGTTGGAGCAATCGTCAAGGCAGTAATGCCTGGGCGAGTCGGCGGGGGCTGGGTAACCAGTCTTGTGCTCGGCGTCGTCGGCGCGATTGTTGGCGGCTGGATCGGCGACCTTCTGTTCGGCGGTGGCAGGATGGAATTCTGGAACCTTGGTTCCTGGATCCTCGCTATTGTCGGCGGCCTCGTCGTAGCCGGCATCTACGGCGCAATCACCGGCCGCAACAAAACCACTACATAACCAACGAATTGAGAGCTTCTGACGGCTCAGCGTCAGGGCGGATTAGCGGCGGGGCTCACCACCAGGTGGGCCCCGCCGCTCTTTAGGCGGCTATCCCCGCTGTTAGGCGGCCGCCGCTGTTTAAGCGACTATCCCCGCTGTTGCGACCGGGCGCTTGCGTAGAGGCAGACAGTAGCGGCAGTGCCAAGATTCAGGCTCTCCGCTGCCCCGTACACCGGCACGGCCACCCGATGATCAGCCAGGGCAAGTTCTTCGTCTGACAGGCCTTGGGCTTCGTTCCCGAAGAGCCAGGCTGTGGGCCGTTCCAAGTGGTAGCCAGAAGGGCCCTCCCGCAGGCCAAGACGCCGGGCTGCGTTTTCGTCCTGCAGTTTGTCGAGGTTCAGCTGTCCGTAGCCGTCCGCCGCCAGGATTCCGATCCCGCGGTCCCGGCATTGAGCGGCGAAGTCCTGGACGTCGACGCCGAGCACGACCGGCAGGTGGAAGAGGGAACCGGCAGTCGAACGAACGGCCTTGGGGTTGTAGACGTCCACGCTGGACTGGGTGAGCACCACGGCGTCGGCGCCGGCTGCATCAGCCGCCCGAAGGACTGTTCCCGCATTTCCGGGATCTCTGACCTGACATAGAACAGCGATCAACCGTGGTGAGGCTTCGAGAACCGATTCGAGGCTCACATCAATAAAACTGCAGACGGCGATGATGCCCTGCGGATTGACTGTATCTGCCATGGCTGCAAGGACTTCGTCACTGGCGAGCCTGGCGTTGGTACCCTCGGCCAGCTCATCAAACTCGGGATAACGGTCGAGGCATGCCTCGCTGGCGAAAACCTCCTGCACCACCCCCGGCTCACCGGCTGCAATTCGTTTTGCATGGAGGACAAGGGCTTCCCTGACGGACTGCGGCCCTTCAACGAGGAACTGTTCCCGTTTTAAACGGGCCGGGCGCCCTGCAAGCTTTGCCACATCCCTCACCCGATCAGCTCGGGGATTGGAGAGTGGAAAGACTTGCGGGCGCCCGGTTTCGTTCATACAAGAACTTTAGTTGCTGTTGCCAGCAGTTCCTGAATTACTCAGCGGCTGCAGCAACCGGCTTCTTGGCGGCCTTGGCCTTTGCGGCCTTAGGTGCCGTCTCTGCCTTGACGGCAGGAGCTGAAGTGTCAGCAGGCAGGGAGTCCTTGGCGATCTTCACCAGAGCGGCGAACGCGTTGGCGTCGGACACTGCGAGTTCGGCCAGCATACGGCGGTCAACCTCGACCTCAGCGGCCTTGAGGCCCTGGATCAGACGGTTGTAGGTAAGGCCGTTGGCGCGCGATGCAGCGTTGATGCGCTGGATCCAGAGGCGACGGAAATCGCCCTTCTTCTTCTTGCGGTCGCCGTAGCTGTACACAAACGAGTGCAGCAGCTGCTCTTTTGCCTTGCGGTACAGGCGTGAGCGCTGTCCACGGTAACCTTTGGCGCGTTCGAGGATAACCCGGCGCTTCTTGTGGGCGTTTACCGCCCGCTTCACACGTGCCACGTGCGTACTCCTTTAGAATTCTGATCCCAAGCGTCTACTGCCGGAAACCCGGCCGGCCTGAGAAGGCTTTTTGGTAGTTGGCTGCTGCCAGGGGGCATCAGCCAGAGAACTTGGAAATTAGATGCCGAGCATCTTGCGGATGACCTTGGCGTCGCCCTTGAAGACGATCTTGTCGCCGGCAAGGCGACGGGTCAGGCGCGAGGACTTGTGCTCGAGGTAGTGACGGCGGTTGGCCTGCTGGCGGCGCAGCTTGCCGCTGCCGGTCAGCTTGAAGCGCTTTTTAGCACCGCTGTGGGTCTTCATCTTCGGCATGGGAACCGATCTCCTTACGTATCCGCAGACAATGTCTGCAGTTCTTTCGAGCAGCCACCTGTGGAGCGGCATGCTGGTTGCTTACTGCGGAAGCAATGCCTCTGCAGCTTTGAACTAGTTGGTCTTCTTCCCCGCAGGCTTGGGAGCCTTGGGGGCTGCAGGCCGTGCAGCAGGCTTCGGTGCCGCTGGCCGGGCCACTGGCTTCGGCGGCGACGGTACTGCTGCCGGCTTGGGAGCCGCAGCAGCCTCAGAGGCAGGCGCCTGGGCTTCCGCAGCCTTGGCAACGGGAGCCTTGGCCGGTGATGCCTTAGGTGCAACCGGTGCTTCGCGCTTCGGGGCAGGTGCCTTGGGAGCAGCCTGACGGGGAGCCTCGGCGGCTTCTTCCTTCACCGTTTCGGTCACCGGAGCTTTTTCAGCTACCGGAGCCTTGACAGCCGGAGCTTCAGCAACGGGAGCGTCCTGGGCAGGCGCCTCTTCCACGGGGCCCTCCTTTACGGAAGCCTCGTTCCCTGCGTCGGGAGCGGATGCCTGCTGTTCCTGGACTGCATCTTCACCATCGATTTCGACTGCCTCCGGGTGAACGCCTTCGGTGGTTTCATCGGTTGAAGACAGGAAACCTTCAGGCAGAAGATCGCCCAAGGTCTGCGTCAGGGAATCCTGGTTTTCGCCGCTGGTGTCTACGCGGCCGGAAGCCTTGGCTTCGTTCTGCGCCTTGGCCTCTGCACGCTGAGTTGCACGGCGTGCTTCTGCCTTTGCTTCGGCCTTGTTCTTCAGCGGACCAACAACCATGACCATGTTGCGTCCGTCGATGCGCGGGCTGGACTCAACCACACCCACCTCGGCAACATCATCCGCAAAGCGCTGAAGCAAGCGGATACCCATCTCCGGGCGCTGCTGCTCCCGGCCGCGGAACTGGATCATGGCCTTGACCTTGTCCCCGGCACCGAGGAAACGAAGCGCATGGCCCCGCTTGGTCTCGTAGTCGTGGGTGTCGATCTTCAGACGGAAACGGATTTCCTTCAGAACAGTGTTGGTCTGGTTCTTCCGGGCTTCGCGTGCCTTGACGGCAGCCTCGTACTTGTACTTGCCGAAGTCCATCAGCTTGCACACCGGAGGCTTTGCCTGCGGCGCAACTTCAACGAGATCCAGATCGGATTCGGCAGCCAAACGCAGCGCGTCCTCAATACGGACGATCCCTACTTGTTCGCCTGCAGGGCCGACCAGCCGCACCTCGGGGACGCGGATACGCTCATTGATTCTTGGCTCGCTAATGTTAAAGCTCCTGTGGTTGTGATGAGTACTCCACCGGCAAACAGAGAAGGCCCCCAATTGCCGGAGCAATCGAAGGCCTCGAGGATCGGATGTGCCCGCCTCAAGGGTGAGGTGGCACGCGCTTCAATCAGGCAATTGCCTAATTGAAACGCCCGACCGCTACCCGGCAACCTTGCTGCCACAAGGAAAGTTCCTCGTGGAAAACGGCTGACGCGGGTGGGAGAGATCTCCGCTTGCAAACTAGATGCCAATTCTACAGAAAGATACCCGTTCTCCGCACATTGGCGGGAATGGGCATCCATAGCAAAATAACGACATCCAGTCGGTCTGTGACAAGCTTACCAGTATGAGCACTCCAGACAGTAATTCACACGTGTATGAGCCCGCGAATGAGCAGGGCAATGTGGCCCAGCAGATCCGGGACATCTCCGAGGTGCCGGCAATCGAGGTGATCACCACTGCCGCAGTTCATCTGATGAGCGCTTCAGCCGTGAAGCTGGGCCTTGCCGCCGAGGACAATGCAGCAGAACTGAAGGACCTCGACGAAGCCCGCAAGCTTATTACCGCCCTGGCAGGCCTTGTCACGGCAGCGGCGCCGGAAATCGGATCCCAGCATGCGGGTCCGTTGCGCGATGGGCTGCGCTCACTTCAGCTGGCATTCCGGGAGGAATCCACCATCCCGGACGCTCCTGGCAAAGGCCCTGGAGAAAAGTACACCGGGCCGGTCAACTAGCCACTACTGTTTGCCCCTGACACACAGCATTTACTGCTGACTGACCACGACGGCGGCCCTCCACCTTTTAAGGTTCGGGTCGCCGTCGTCGTCGTTTGGTCACTTAACCGGGGTTTGGTTACGACGCCGCCTGGCTCCGGCGGCGCTGCTGGAGCAGAAGCCCCAACAGGCAGATGGCTACGCCTGCCACACCGACGGCGACAAAACCTGCGGAGGGTCCGATCCCGTCGATGAAAAGCCCGGCCAGCGGGGCGCCGAGAGCGACGCCGGCGGTGAGGGCGGAGCCGTACCAGCCCATTGCCTCGCCCCGGCGTGCCTCGTCCACGAGGTCAGCTACTTTTTCCGAGGCAGCTGACAAGACGGGAGCGCAAAGGAGACCCGGCAGCAGTGACAGGAGCCCGAGCGTCAGCGTATCCTGCGCGAAGCCCATGGGAATGGTCAGGGCAGCCATTCCCAGCAGCAGGACCAAGGGGGAAACCGTGCGGTGCATGGCTCCATAGATCAGACCACCGGCCACCGAAGCGGCGCACCAGAAGAAGAAGACAAGTCCGATCTCGGCCTGGTGACCGCCTGTCTCAAGCAACGCGACGATCCCGACGTCGGTTCCGCTCAGGACCATTCCGGCCCCGGCCGCGACCGAGAAGACCGCGGCCACTGAGGCGGTAAACCAGGTGAAGTTGCGCGCGACGGCACCCCTGAGGCGTGACGGGGCCCGCTCACCGGAATTCGCCGGCTTCAACCCGGCCGCCGCCTCCTGAACGTGGGCGGGGGCCGCAGCCACGACAGCCAGTTCAGCTGCCTGCTGCTGCTCGGCAGCGCAGTCCTCGTCGGCAGCTTCGCTTCGGGTGGGCGGGTTGAACCACATCAGGAAAAGTCCCGCTGCCGACGTCGTTATTCCCACCACCGTGAGCCCCAGAACGGAGAATCCGCTGGTGGCGACAATTGCTCCCGCAGCGGGGCCGATCATAAAAACCATCTCAGTGGAGATCGCATCGAGGGCGAATGCAGTGCGGCGCTGCTCGCCGGTGGCCATGACGCCGAGCGACTGACGTACCACGCTGAAGATCGGAAGCGTGAACAGTCCGCCCACAAAGACCAGCGGCAGCAGCCACTCGTAACTGACGTGAGGCACTACCGACCAGATCAGGGCCTCCGAAATTACGGAAGGTATCAGGGCTTTCCGCAAGCCGACAGTGTCAACGCGTCGGCCACGCCATGGCGCGCCGACGGCGATGCCAATGGTCATGACGGCGGCGGCAGCCCCGGCGGCTGCGTAGCCCTGGCCCAGAGACAGGACTATATGCAGGGTAAGAAGTACCCCGGCGGCTGAGTGTGGAATGCGGGCGATCATTCCGACGATCAACAGTCGCCGGACGGGCCGGACAGCAAGCAGCTCCCTGTACAGAGCGAAATTCACGGGTTACATCCTTAATCTTGCCAGCGGCAGGAGGATCCATCCCCTGACCGAAAGCTACTCTACTGCGCGCCGCAGCTTGACCTCGATGGAGTCAACCCGTTCGGCCAGCAATTCATTCCGGGCCCAGGCGCCATTCAAGCCTGACACCACTTCCTGGACTCCGGCGGCGTCCAACCCGTCCACCAAGTACAGGACGATGCGCAGCTCCGGACCTGCACCGCCGCCTTTGAGCTGCAGTCCTCCGGATGTCAGGGTGCCTACTCCCCCGCCACGGTGGAGCTCGATGCGCCGAATCTGGGGAACATTAGAGGCAGTTGCTGCCACAGCATCCGCTACATCTGTGTCGGCATAGGACGGTGACCAGGGGAGTTGTTGAGCCAACGCCCAGACGGCAGGCCGCCTAACAACTATGGTGACCTCCGAGCCCGGATCCATCACCATCAGTTCCGCGCCCTCGGCGGCTGCGGATAAGGCAGCCCTGGCAGCGTAGACCGCAACGGGCCTGGCCTCCTGATGCCAAGCGTGGAGGGACTCGGCTGAGGAGAAAACCGGCAATGCGGTGCGCCCGTCAGGAGCCTTCAGCGTCACGAGTGCCATGTCTGCCTGTTTGTCCGCCTGGAGCCCTGCAGCGCCCTGCCCCTCTTGGCCCAGCTGAGCGACTATGGGAACAAAAACCCTGGCATGGGCCAAGGCCTTCACAATGTCTTCTTCGTCACCGGTACCCGCCACCATGGCTGAAACGGCGGCGAGGTATCCGGCGTCGGCTGTGCCGTCGTCGTCCTCAAAGTTGTGGATCCGGGCATCCTCACCGGCGAGGCTGCGCCCTGTCCACGGCTGACCCGCCGAATCGGCGGCGCCCCCGGCACCGGCCAGGGCTGCAGCAATATGGCCTGGCAAGGGCCGGGAGCCGGGTGTGCCTTCCACTGTCAGCGGCGGCCGGCGACGTCGAGCGCCTGGGGCAGGGTGAAGGCGCCGGCATAGAGGGCCTTGCCCACGATGGCTCCTTCGACGCCCAAGGGAACAAGTGAACGCAACACCCTGAGGTCTTCCAGGCTCGAGATTCCTCCCGAAGCGACTACAGGCTTGCGGGTCTTCTCCACCATCTGGCGCAGCAGCTCCACATTTGGACCCTGCAGCGTGCCGTCCTTGGTGACGTCAGTGACAACGTAGCGGGCGCAACCGGCCGCCTCAAGCCGCTCCAGTACCTCCCACAGGTCGCCGCCTTCCTTCGTCCAGCCGCGGCCTGCAAGGGTGGTGCCCCGGACGTCAAGCCCGACGGCGATGCGGTCACCGAAGCGGTCTATGGCACGTTGCGTCCACTCCGGGTTTTCAAGGGCGGCAGTCCCGAGATTGACCCGGGCGACACCCAGATCCAGGGCCCTCTCCAGTGATTCGTCGTCCCGCAACCCACCCGAAAGTTCCACTTTGATGTCGAGCTTGCCAACGACTTCCCGCAGCAGCTCCGAGTTCGAGCCGCGCCCGAAGGCAGCATCGAGGTCAACAAGGTGAACCCACTCGGCACCCTGCTGTTGCCAGTTCAGCGCAGCCTCGAGTGGAGTCCCGTAGCTGGTCTCGCTTCCTGCTTCGCCCTGGACCAGTCGTACGGCCTGGCCGTTCACTACGTCAACGGCCGGGAGCAGTTCAAGTACCGGCAGCGGAGTTTCGTCGTTCATCATGGTCCTCAAGGGTGGTGGAGCGGAGTAGGAAATGTAGCTGGCTGTGATGTCAGGCGGCAGGCAGCGTCAGCATGTAGGCGGCCAGGAGCGCCATTCCAGCAAGGGTATAGAACACCACCTGGATCCAGCGTGGTGCTTTCTGTTGCCGGAAGGACAACGCCCCGCCGACCAGCAACCCGGCGAGGCCCATCAGCACTATGGACCACACTATGCGTCTGCTGCAGGTTGAGCTGAAGAGGGGTTGGCGGGAGCGGTTTCCGCCGAAGCAGGAGCCTCGGCACGCCGCCCACGATGCAGGCCGTTGACCCAGTTACGCAAGAGGCGGGCACCTGCATCACCTGACTTCTCGGGGTGGAACTGCGTGGCAGCCAGAGGCCCGTTTTCAACCGCCGCAATGAAGGGTGCCCCGTGCTCGGACCAGGTGACCAGTGGCGGAGCCATCCGCGGCTGGATCACATCGAAGTCCCACGTCTGGACGCCGTAGGAGTGAACGAAGTAGAAGCGCTCATTCTCGACACCTTCAAAGAGGTGCGAACCCTCGGGAACCTTGACCGTGTTCCAGCCCATGTGCGGCACGACGTCGGCCGGGAGCAACTCGACTTTCCCAGGCCATTCACCCATTCCTTCGGCCTCTGTGCCGTGCTCAACGCCGGCTTCGAACAGCACCTGAAGTCCGACGCAGATGGCCAGGACGGGCCTGCCGCCGGCTACGCGTCGGCCGATCATCCGAATACCGTCTACGGCTTTCAGTTCGTTCATAACGGTCTCGAAAGCGCCGACGCCGGGGACCACCAGGCCATCGGCGTTCAGTACGTCCTGGGGCTTGGCGCTCAGGATTACTTCGGCTCCGGCACGCTCCAGCGCCCGGACAGCAGAGCGGACATTGCCCGAGCCGTAGTCCAGGACCGTGACGGTGGGCTTACCCTCCGGCGAGGAGGGCTTGACGGCGGCGTCCGGATCAAGGATCGCGCCGTCCTGGATGAGCTTTCCGGTCACAATGCCCCCTTGGTTGATGGGATTCCGTCCACGCGTGGATCGGTTTCCACGGCCGCCCGCAGTGCACGGGCGAACGCCTTGAACTGTGCTTCCACAATGTGGTGGGGGTCCCTGCCGGCCAAGACGTTCATGTGAAGGCATATTCCCGCGTGCAGGGTGATGGCTTCGAAAACGTGGCGGGTGAGTGAGCCTGTGAAGTGGCCGCCAATGAGGTGGTATTCCTGGCCGGCAGGTTCGCCGCCGTGGACGAGATAAGGCCTGCCGGAGACGTCCACAACTGCGTGCGCCAGTGCTTCATCAAGGGGAACGGTGGCTTCTCCGAAACGCCGGATGCCTGCCTTGTTACCCAAGGCCACTTTCAGGACTTCTCCAAAGGTAATCGCGACGTCTTCCACTGTGTGGTGGACATCGATGTGGGTGTCACCGGTGGCCTTGACCGTGATGTCGATCAGGGAGTGCTTGCAGAGCGCCGTGAGCATGTGATCGTAAAAGGGAACCGAAGTATCGATATCCGATGTTCCGGTTCCATCCAGATTGATCTCTACCAGCACAGACGATTCACTGGTCGCGCGCTCCATGCGCGCAGTCCGTGCCGCGGCAGCAATGGATCCGGTGTTGCTCATGGTGATGTGTCCTTAGGAAGAAGGGCCTGAAAGCGTGGGGCTTCTGGGTCTTGGTTCAAGTTTAGGCCGGTACTGCGGTTTGCCTTGTCAGGATGCGCTCCAGTGCCTCAAGGAATGCTGTGGTCTCGGCCTCTGTTCCTGCCGTCACCCGCAAATGTCCGGGAATGCCGACGTCGCGAATCAGGACTCCGCAATCAAGAAGTGCCTGCCAGACTGCGTGCGGATTCTCCAGTCCCCCGAAGAAAACAAAGTTGGAATCGGAAGCGGCAGGTGTCAGGCCCATTCGTGTCAGCTCCGAGACAATCCTGTCGCGTTGAGCTTTGATGTCCTCGACGTCGGCCATCAACGCTTCCCGGTGCTGCAGGGCGGCAAGGGCTGTTGCCTGGGTGACTGCTGACAGGTGGTATGGCAAGCGGACCAGGCGCAAGGCATCAGTGACTTCTGGCGCTGCCGCCATGTAACCGAGCCGGGCTCCGGCCAGTGCAAACGCTTTGCTCATGGTGCGCGTTACGATCAGGCGTTCCCGCCCGGGGAGGAGCGTGAGTGCACTGGGAGTACCATCGTGTGCGAACTCGTGGTAGGCCTCGTCCACGATAACAATGGTGCGGCTCTCCTCACCGGCTTCGTAGACAGCCTTCACTACGTCCAGGCCAAGGCCGGTTCCGGTGGGGTTGTTAGGTGAGCTCAGGAAAACTACGTTCGGTCGAAGCTCCCGGACCTGTTCGGCCGCGTACTCTGCGCTTAGCCCGTAATCGGCAGCGCGCAGGCCGGAAACGTATTCGGTGTCAGTACCGCTGGCAAGCAAGGGGTACATGGAGTACGTGGGGGGAAAGCCCAAAGCTGTCCTGCCAGGTCCGCCAAAAGCCTGCAGTGTCTGCTGCAGGACTTCGTTGGATCCATTGGCTGCCCAGATATTTTCGGCCTCGAGCCCATGCCCCAGATACTCCGCCAGGGCTGACCGGAGCTCACTGAACTCCCGATCGGGATACCGGTTCAGTCCGGCGGCTGCAGCGGTTACGGCCTCGGAGATGGCCTTCAGGACATCCTCTGGCACGCCGTGAGTGTTCTCATTCACGTTCAGCAGGATGGGCACATCCAATTGCGGCGCACCGTAAGGCGTCAGGCCCCGGAGATTGTCGCGGAGTGGCAGTCGGTTCAAGCGCGCTAGCTGGTCAGTCACCAGAACAGTTTAAGTGCCTGATGCCGGGGCCGGAAAACTGTGACGCCTCCAGGCGAAGCCGGGCTCGAGGACAGGGCTCACGCGGAGGGGACAAAGAGCTGCTGCCCCGGACTGACCGCACCTCCATCGAGGTTATTCAACTGCACGATGTCAGCCACGACATCCCGCGGATCGCGCTCAGGTGCAACAGTGCCGGCGATGGCCCACAAGGATTGGCCCTGCTGCACGGTGACGGTCACAGTGGGAGTCAGGGAGAGCTCGGCGACGGTGTCAGCTGCCTTGGCCGGAGACGTAAGGAATCCCGAGAGCGACATCAGCAAGGCAGTCAGCAGCATAAGGGGCAAGACCACCAGGACAATCCATCCGCGCCGGGTAAGCCGCAGCGGTGCCTGCACCCGGCCATGGGCTTGACCAGGGGTGCCAGCACCGTAGCCACTGGCTTCGTGGGCGCGGGCCCCGTGACCGGCAGGTGCCATTTCGGGCTCATAGACAGCGGGCCTCTGCGGGGCGAGGGAACTGTGCAGCGTCGTCGCCGACTGAGACTCCCCGGAGACCGATTGCGGAAAGAACTCGTGGAACGCGGATGTAGCTGACATGACCGTCCTCCTGGACCATACTGTGCTGCCCGTCGTGTTCATTGATGGCAAGGTATTCATTGCCACCGGCCTCCGGTTTCGAACGCTTGAACGAATTCGGCGACCGGAGCAAGCAAACTAGAAAACCGACTAGAACACATGTTCGAACCTTACTGACTAAGTTTTAGCATGTATGATCGAACATTGTCGAGACTCACTAGAACAAATGTTTGAAAAACTCCCTTGGCTGGCCTAGGTTTGATCAAAGAAACATTGATCAGGACAACCACATCTGCAGTTGATCAGCAGGGTCTGACATTCAGGCAGAACGTTCCCGGCGGCTGGCGCTCAGAAGCCGGGAGAAATGGAAAGGCGTTGGCGAAAATGGCAGCACAAGCCGCGGGCAGCAAGGCCACCGCAGGGGCCTCGCAGAATGCCCGGACGCCCAAGGGCCTCACTCTTCGCCAAAAGAGAATCCTGGAGACCATTCAACGGTCGGTCAATGACAACGGCTATCCCCCATCCATGCGTGAAATCGGGGACACAGTCGGCCTTGCGAGCCTGTCCAGCGTGACCCACCAGCTGTCCCAGCTGGAGAAACTCGGTTACCTGCGCCGGGATCCGAAGCGTCCGCGCGCCATGGAAGTGTTGATGCCGCTGACCCTGGAAGAAGGCGGAACGGAGCCTTCACGGCCGGAAAAGCCAAACCGGCTCAGGAGTGTAGGCCGTCAACCGGTAACGGAACTCGCTGGCGCAACAGACACCGCCATGGTCCCCCTGGTCGGGCGCATCGCCGCAGGCGGTCCTATTCTCGCCGAACAGCTCGTCGAAGAGTTTATGCCGCTCCCCCGCCAGCTCGTTGGCCACGGAGAGCTGTTCATGCTGAAGGTCGCGGGAGACTCCATGATAGATGCCGCGATTTGTGATGGTGACTGGGTGGTTGTGCGCCGTCAGAGCGACGCAGTCAACGGCGATATCGTGGCCGCGCTATTGGACGATGAAGCGACAGTTAAGACGTTCCGCCAACGGGACGGCCACACATGGCTACTGCCACAGAACACGCAGTACGAGCCCATCCTGGGCGATCATGCCACCATTATGGGCAAAGTGGTCTCAGTCCTGCGCTCCATCTAGGACCCGCGCTCCAGCTAGGTACTGGCCACGCGCGTTTCCTCGGCCAGCCGTTTGAGCGCCGCCACCGCAATCGCAGGGTCGGTGGTGGGCCAGAAGGGCGGCAGGGCAGCACGCAGAAAATTGCCGTATCGCTCAGTTGATAACCGTGAGTCCAGCACGGCGACCACGCCCTTGTCCCCTGTCGAACGAATAAGGCGGCCGGCACCCTGGGCAAGCCGAATGGCGGCGTGGGTGGCGGAAACAGACATAAAGCCGTTGCCGCCTGCCTTTGCTACCGCCCGGGAGCGCGCCGTCATGAGGGGATCATCAGGACGCGGAAAGGGAATCCTGTCGATCACTACGAGGCGACACGAGCCCCCAGGAACGTCCACTCCTTGCCAAAGGGACATGGTGCCGAACAGGCAGGTGTCAGGCTCATCCGCAAACTGCCGGACCAGCGCCGTCATAGTTGAATCACCTTGGCAGAGAATGCTCATGTCGAGCCGGGGACGCAGGGCTTCCGCAGCGTCCTCCGCTGCCCGGCGTGAGGAGAACAGGCACAGCGCCCCGCCCCCGGAGGCAAGAATCAGCTTTTCGAGCTCATCGAGAGCTTCGGGTGAGGTGCCCCGACCCGGTTTCGGAAGATGACCCGCCACGTAGAGAATTCCTTGTTTCGGATAGTCGAAAGGAGAGCCGACGTCGATGCCGGTCCAGCTCGGCGCACCCGGGCCCACGAGACCAAGGCCGCCCGCCGCAGGTTCGAAGGCGGAGCCGATCGCGAGCGTAGCGGATGTGAGCACGACGGTGTGTCCCTCGAACAGTCCCTCGCGGAGCCGGCCTCCGACGCTTAGGGGCGCCACATTGATCAAAGCCGGCGAGGCGTCATCGGGTGCGGAGTAACCGTGTTGCGGATCAAAGGTGCTGTTTCGGGAAATCCACACCACTTCGCCGTTTTCCCGCGCTGCGATAAGTCGTTCACACAATTCCAGGATCACCAGCAGGCGGGAGCGCGCCAGCTGCCGCCCGCCGTCGGCCGTGGTGGAACTGTCCCCCTTGGAATCGGAGAGCGCTGCGCGGCATGCGTCGCGGAGCTGGTCCACACAGTCGAGTTGTTCGTCGTTGAGCCCGCTGGGCAGGAGACCGCTGGGGATCCCGGCAATCGCAACTTCGAGGTTGGCCGCCGCGGAGTTGAGGGCGTCAACGGTGATGCCCGTATTCTTGCGCGCTCCTGATGCCGCCGCATGGACCATGGCAACGGAGAGTTGCCCGGAGACTGCACCCGTGACCCGGTCCTGCAGTTCATGGGCCTCGTCCACCACCACAACATCGTACTCAGGAAGCACCGCCAGGCCCTCGAAAGCGCTGACGGCGAGCATGGCGTGGTTGGTGACAACGACGTCGGCCTCGGCGGCGTTTTGACGGGCCAGTTCACTGAAGCACTCGGCCGCCATGGGGCATTTCTGCGCCCCCAGGCACTCCATTGACGTGACGGACACCTGCCTCCAGGCTCTGTCGGTCACGCCTGGCATCAGCTCGTCGCGGTCGCCGGTGATGGTCTTTTCCGCCCAGTCACGCAGCCGGACCACTTCTTTGCCCAGTTGGGACGAAGGACCACCCATGGCTGCCGCAAAGTGAGGCACGCTGGTGTCCTCTCCCAGAGAGAACAACTGCCCCTCAGACGGCTCCTCGGATGGGAAACCGCCCTCGAGCTTGTGTCTGCAGACGTAGTTGGCTCGGCCCTTGACGAGCGCCACCTTCACAGGCCGGTCCAGCGCCGGAGTTATTGTTTCCAGCAGCCTGGGCAAGTCCCTTCCCACAATCTGAGTCTGCAGGGCCAATGTGGCCGTCGAGACGAGAGTGGGTTTGTCACTGACAAGCGAGTGGGCGATGAGAGGAATCAGGTAGGCGAGGGACTTACCGGTCCCTGTTCCTGCCTGGACCAGCAGGTGGTCGCCGCTGTCTATTGCGCGCGCCACCTGCCGGGCCATTTCGTGCTGACCGGTGCGGCTCTCGCCGCCCATTCCGGAGACAGCCCGGTCGAGCAGTTCAACCACAAACCGCTCACTGGCCGATGCATTCGCCTCCGCATCCGCTTCAGTCATTGCTGATGAAGGATTCCAGCTCAGCGGCAAGACCTTCCCGGACCATCACAACGGCACGTGTGCCATGCTCATCGTGATCCAGGGTAAGGATTTCAGCATCTGTTTCGTGGAGTTTACTGATCAGGTCACCCCGGTTATATGGGATATGCAGTTCCAGCTTGACGCTTGGCCTGGGAATGGAGTCACTGATGGCTTTGAGCAGATCGCTGATGCCTTGGCCAGTCCTGGCGGAAACCACAACGTGCCGGGGTTCGCGCTGCTTCAGCCGCTCCACCACGAATGGGTCAGCAGCGTCTACCTTGTTCAGCACGACGATCTCGGGGACCTTGCGCGCATCAACTTCGCTGAAAACCGCACGCACGGCCGCAATCTGGCCTTCCGGATCCGGATGGGAGGCATCCACTACGTGGAGGATGAGGTCGGAATCGGCCACTTCCTCCAGCGTAGAGCGGAACGCTTCCACCAACTGCGTGGGCAATGAGCGCACAAAACCCACGGTGTCGGCCAGGGTGTAACCCAATCCGTCGGCGGTTTCGGCCTTACGGACCGTTGGATCCAAGGTGGCGAAAAGCGCGTTCTCCACGAGGACTCCGGCGTCGGTCAGCCTGTTGAGCAGCGAGGACTTGCCGGCGTTGGTGTATCCGGCAATCGCAACAGACGGAACCGCATTACGACGGCGGTTGGCCCGTTTGGTCTCCCTCGCAGGCTTCATGGCGGCGATTTCCCGCCGCAGTTTCGCCATCCGTGTCCGGATCCGGCGCCTATCCAGTTCGATCTTGGTTTCACCAGGACCACGGGAACCCATTCCAGCCGCTGCCCCACCCACCTGGCCACCGGCCTGGCGGGACATGGACTCACCCCAACCACGCAGGCGCGGCAACAGGTATTCGAGCTGGGCCAGTTCCACCTGGGCCTTGCCTTCGCGGCTCTTGGCATGCTGGGCAAAAATATCGAGGATGAGCGCGGTACGGTCAATGACTTTGACCTTGACGATATCTTCAAGGCCGCGCCGCTGTGATGGAGCCAATTCGGCGTCGACCACAACGGTGTCCGCCCCCGTGGACATAACAATGTCCTTCAGTTCAAGGGCTTTGCCTGAGCCAAGGAAAGTTCCGGGATCGGGCTTGGCTCTGCGCTGAACGAGGCCGTCGAGCACTTCTGAGCCGGCGGTTTCTGCCAGTGCTGCCAGTTCTCGAAGGGAGTTCTCGGCGTCGGCCAGGGTTCCTTCTGACCACAACCCCGCCAGGACCACCCGTTCGAGCCGGAGTTGCCGGTACTCGACTTCGGTAACGTCCTCCAGCTCTGTGGAAAGGCCTGCAGTACGGCGCAGTGCGCGTCGTTCCTCAAGATCCTGCTGATCACCGTCGTAGCTGGTGTGCTCGTCGTCGAGCCCTGAAATGGCCTGCGCCCTTCCAAAAACAGCCTTGCTGTCCTCGTCCGCCTTCCGGACGTTCCTGGGAGGTACATCCTTGGCGAGAATCCGGTCAATTACAGCCTGGATCTCCTCGGGGGACATATCCTGGGCGGCTGAATCTGGTCCGGTGTTGTGCTGACTGGTCATGGTCTCCTTAAGAGGTTGTACATCTTCAGAATAGTGCCCTTTGCCGGGCTGTGGTGCTGTATTCGCGGTGGGCTGACGGCTGCTGGTCAATTGTTCCTCCGGATGGCCACGGCAGCGGTGCCGTGGCAGGTATGGTTTGGGACGTTTGTGTGTCGGCGGTTCCCAGGAAAGGGAACGGCTGAATGATTTCCAGTGGGGGTTGTCAGATATTTAGGTAGATCATGATGGACTCCATGGGGGTCGGGCGCCCAGTTGATCTGCCAGTCGGATCATTCGCCTCTGCTTCATAGACGTAGGCTCCGGACCCAGAACGGTAGCTGGGTGTGTGAGTCCGGGAGATTTCGTCTGAAGGGGTTCATTGACTTTGAAAGCACTGGTGCTGAGCGCGCTAAGCGGAAGGATTTACCTGCATCGCTGCGGGACATTAAGCTGGGCGTCAGGCGGGCTAGGATGCCAACGCGCCTGCGCCGGGCCGAATCGCCGCTACTCAAAGATCAAGAACATGGATTAAAGAATAGCAGACGGGCCAAGCCCCGGTTTCCCATCCAGCTGCGGGGCAACTAATCTGGCCAGTTATGGAGTCTGCACACTATTTCAGCGCCCAGCCGGCGGGGCCGTTCACCCGCAAGCCGCTGACGGTCGAACTTGCCGGTGAAACGCGGAAGCTCCACACGTCGTCGGGGATCTTTAGCCCGGAAGGTATTGACAAGGGAACGGCCGTTCTACTTGCCGAGGTACCGGCGCCCTCTCCACAAGGGAACCTGCTGGATATCGGCTGTGGCTGGGGTCCAATCGCCCTGACCATGGCTTTGCGAGCACCCCATGCAACCGTCTACGCCGTAGATGTCAACGAGCGGTGTGTGACCCTGACGAACGAGAACGCCGCGGCACTCGGGCTGGAGAATCTCCGGGCCAGCTTGCCGGACGAGGTAGATCCCGGCCTCCGCTTCGATACCATCTGGTCAAATCCCCCGATCCGGATCGGTAAGGACGAGCTTCATTCGCTGTTACTGCGCTGGCTGCCCCGGCTGGCCCCTGGTGGTTCCGCCTGGTTGGTGGTCCAGAAAAACCTCGGTTCCGATTCACTGCAGCGCTGGCTTGCAGCAGAGCTTGATCCATCCTTTACGGTTACCCGTGAGAGTACCTCGAAGTCCTTCCGGATGCTGAAGGTCAGGAAAGCGTCCCACTAGCAACAATGACGGCGGGACCACTAAGCTCCACGTGCTCGCGCCCGTCGGGCCCCGGGAAAAACTTCACGCCGACGACGCCGCCGGGAACTGTGACGTTCCACGCATTCGGAGCGCCCTCGCCGGCCCAGTGCCGGATCGCGACAGCTGCTGCGCAGGCCCCCGTCCCGCACGACTGTGTTTCACCGACACCCCGCTCGTGAACCCTCATTGTGATGGTTCCCACACCGTCGTGAACAAGTGGTTCGGACGGCACTACGAACTCGACGTTGGTGCCGTTGGGAGGGGTGGGATCCACGTGAGGGGCGGTAAACAGCTGGGTCGCCTCGAGCTCGGAAAGCTCTGCAAGGGCAACCACTGTATGCGGATTTCCCATGCTGACGGAGAGAGCAGGCCGGGCCACCTCCAGTCCGCTTGCGCTTACGAGGGAGTCCATTGCCCGGGCTGCAGCGTCCTCGGGAAAGATGAATTCCCAGGGCCCCATGTCCACCGCGTATCCGGAACCGCTGCGGACGATCACTTTCACGCCTCCGCGGGTCCCAATCGTCAATGAGGCTCCCTCGTCCAGACGGACAAGTCCCTGGGCGATGAGGAAATGCACGAAAACACGTACTCCATTGCCGCACATCTCGGACAAGGAGCCGTCACCGTTTCGGTAGTCCATGAACCATTCGGCGTCCGGATGATGGGCCAGCAGGTCCCGGCCTTCAGGAAGGAAACGTGACGGAACAGCACGGATCAGGCCGTCCCCGCCAATTCCACGGTGGCGATCGCACAGTTCGGCTACCTGTTCAGGCCCAACAGGCCACGCGCCGGCCGGATCAGCTATCAGGACGAAGTCGTTTCCCGTGCCGTGCCCCTTCGAGAACGCCATGCCGCTCAGGCCCTGGTGAGCGTGAGCGGGGGTCTCTTCAAGGGTTTCATTCATGGTCCAAGGTTACCGTCTTGGTCGTGTTCGCTGTAAAACCGTCCGCCGGATCCCTTTCTCCCGGAAGTCCGGCATGAATCCGCTGAAGGGCCTCACGTAGAGAGAGCGGCTGCCTTCTCGAGCAGCGCAGGATCCTGCCAGTCCAGCCAAGCGATCCGGGGATCGGCCCGGAACCATGTCAGCTGACGGCGGGCGAATTGCCTGGTGGCAACAATGGTCTCTTCCGATGCTTCCGAAACGTCGCTGACACCGTCGAGTACCTTCAGGAATTGGGCGTACCCGAGGGCGCGGGAGGCGGTTTTCCCCTGCCTCAGTCCGCGTGATTCGAGCCGACGTACCTCCTCCAGCAGGCCGTTCTCCACCATGCTGTGGACACGCTGGGCGAGGCGGGCGCGGAGAACCTCCCGATCCACTTCAAGCCCGATCTGCACCGCGGGCCTGATGTACTCGCGCTTTGGCATGTAGGAGCTGAAAGGGCGGCCGGTCAACTCATAGACTTCCAAGGCGCGGATGACCCGGCGGGTGTCTCCCAGGCGTCCAGCCGATACCGGGTCCAGCCGTTCAAGGCGGGAGCGCAGGCCCGCTTCTCCCTCTGACGCGGCCTCGTTCTCAAGGCGTCGGCGGATGGCGGGATCAGTACCGGGAAACTCCAGGACATCCAATGCAGCCCGCAGGTAAAGTCCGGAGCCACCGGCGAGGATGGCTCTCTTTCCGCGCCTATGAATCGCGTCGATCACCGCTCTGGCTTGCTGCTGGAAGTCCGAAACACTGGCTTCCTCGGTGACATCGAGGGTATCCAGCAAATGGTGGGGCACTCCCCTGCGTTCTTCCACGCTGATCTTGGCTGTACCGATGTCCATGCCCCGGTAGAACTGCATGGAATCGGCATTGATGACCTCACCGTCAAGTTCCAGGGCCAGCTCCACGGCCAGGTCAGACTTGCCGGAGCCGGTTGGCCCCACGACAGCGATCACAGGTGGGCCGCCGGCGGGGACGTTTGCTGTACCAGTACGCGGGGCTGACATTCCCTAGCGTCCGCGGATGGGAAGAGAGGGCATTCCCAGGGAGACTCCGGCCTTACCTGATTTCCCTGAAGGGGCGGGAACTCCGCAGGAGTCTGCCTGGGACCTGTCCCAGGCGTCGCCAGCGCGGGAGCGGCGCAGACGGTAATCCTCCGGAGTAGACGGGTCAGCGACCAGATGGAAAGAAGCGGCCTCAGTAATGGTGACTGTGACAAGATCACCGGGACGGGGAGCTTCTGCGCCTTCGGGAACGGTGAAGTGTACTAGCCGCTGGTCCTGGGAACGCCCGGAAAGCCGGTGGGTCTCCCCTGCCTTGCGTCCGGACTGGGCTGTCACCATCACCTCGACGCGCTTGCCAAGCTGCCGCGCGTTCTCTTCCGCCGCAATCCTGTCCTGCAAAGCGGTGAGCCGTTCGAAGCGCTCCTGGACAACAGCCTTGGGCAGCTGGTCGGGCAGGTCAGCGGCGGGCGTTCCGGGCCGCTTGGAGTATTGGAAGGTGAATGCTGTAGCGAAGCGTGACTTCTCAACGACATCCAGGGTTGCCTGGAAGTCCTCCTCCGTCTCACCGGGGAATCCGACGATTATGTCGGTAGAGATCGCTGCATGCGGAATCTTTTCGCGGACCTTGTCCAGGATTCCCAGGAATTTCGTGGACCGGTAGGACCGCTTCATGTCCTTGAGTACTTTGTCCGACCCTGATTGCAATGGCATGTGAAGCTGCGGCATCACATTGGGTGTCTCGGCCATGGCATCAATGACGTCTTCAGTGAACGCAGCGGGGTGAGGGCTAGTGAATCGAACCCGCTCCAGGCCTTCGATGCTGCCGCAAGCCCGCAGCAGCTTCGAGAATGCCTGCCGGTCCCCGAATTCGACGCCATAAGAGTTGACGTTCTGTCCAAGGAGGGTCACTTCGATGGCACCGTCATCAACAAGGGCCTGGATTTCCGCCAGCACATCGCCGGGGCGGCGGTCCTTCTCCTTGCCGCGGAGAGCGGGCACGATGCAGAACGTGCAGGTGTTGTTGCAGCCAACCGAGATGGACACCCAGCCCGAATACACGGAGTCACGCTTGGTAGGCAAAGTGGACGGGAACACGTCAAGGGATTCCAGGATCTCAAGCTGGGCCTCGTTATTATGCCGTGCCCGTTCCAGCAGAGCCGGCAGGGCACCGACGTTGTGTGTGCCAAAGACGGCGTCCACCCAGGGCGCTTTTCGGAGAATCGTCTCGCGGTCCTTTTGAGCCAGACAACCACCAACAGCGATCTGCATTCCTGGATTGGCTTCTTTGACAGAAGCCAGCATGCCCAGGTTTCCGTAGAGCTTGTTGTCAGCGTTCTCCCGCACTGCACAGGTATTGAACACGACAACATCAGCCTGTTCCGCCCCAGCCGGAACGTACCCTGCAGACTCAAGCATCCCTGCCATTCGTTCTGAATCGTGAACGTTCATCTGGCAACCGAAGGTGCGGACCTCGTAGGTACGAGGAAGTGCCCCTTCCGGGAGAGGGGAAGCGGCTGAAGTGGAATGGGTGCCGGCTGCCGGCGAAGGAATGGTCAAACTCACCCATTAAGGGTAACGGTTGAAACGATTGCCTGCTCGTGGCGGTCTGTCATGGCCATTCTCCCTGCCCTGGAAGCCGGGAGTCAGGGAATCAGTCCTCAACTCAGTCCAGGCCGGGATCGCCGGCCGAATCGAGGACATCCCCGACAATCCTGAAGGCTGCGGACGGGTTGTAGCCCTTGCGTGCAAGCATGGACGCCAGCCGCCGCGTGGCCTTGTCGCGTTCGCTTCGGTCCTGGAGCTGGCCGTAGCCGCGCAGCTTCCGCATGACAAGTTCCCGCGCAGTGGATTCCTCGGCCTCATCAGTGATCTGCTCAAGCGCCTGGGACGCCGTCTCGGAATCGATGCCCTTCTCCGCAAGCTCTCTTTTCAGGGCGCCACGTGCCAGTTTTCGCGACTGGGAGCGGCTTCGTACCCACGCATCAGCAAATTCAGCGTCGTCAACCAGGCGCACCTCTTCGAAGCGGTCAAGGACCGACTCCGCAACGTCCTCGGGTACGTTCCGCTCGGCGAGCTTCCTGGCCAGCTGAAGGCGGCTCTTGGGCGAATTGGTCAGCTGCCGCAAAACTATGGCGCGGGCGACTGACGCTGGATCCGGCTCCGCATCGAGCGCAGCCGGATCCATGGGGCGATTAGAAGCCGTCAACGGCCTTGAGCTTCGGTGCGGCTTCAGTCTCTGCTGCAGGCTTCACTCCGACACCGAGCTTCTCCTTGATGAGCCTTTCCAGCTCGGCGGCAAGCTCGGGGTTGTCGCGCAGGAAGCGTCGCGAGTTTTCCATACCCTGGCCGAGCTGATCGCCGTCGTAGGTGAACCAGGAGCCGGACTTCTTGATGATTCCGTGCTCGACACCCATGTCGATGATGCCGCCCTCACGGGAGATCCCCTGACCGTAGATGATGTCGAACTCGGCGATTTTGAAGGGGGGCGCCATCTTGTTCTTGACGATCTTGGCCTTGGTCCGGTTTCCGACTGAATCAGCGCCTTCCTTCAGCGTCTGGATCCTGCGGACATCGATTCGGATGGAGGCATAGAACTTCAGCGCCTTACCACCTGTGGTGGTTTCCGGTGACCCGAAGAAGACACCGATCTTTTCACGCAGCTGGTTAATGAAGATCGCCGTGGTCTTGGTTTGGCTCAGGCGCCCGGTGATCTTCCGGAGGGCCTGGCTCATGAGCCGTGCCTGAAGGCCGACGTGGCTGTCGCCCATATCGCCCTCGATTTCGGCCCGCGGGACCAAGGCTGCCACGGAGTCAATAACAATGACATCCAGGGAACCGGAGCCAATCAGCATGTCCATGATTTCGAGCGCCTGCTCTCCGGTATCCGGCTGGGAAACCAGGAGGGCATCGGTGTCGACTCCCAGTTTCGCGGCGTACTCGGGGTCCAGGGCGTGCTCGGCGTCGATAAAAGCAGCTATGCCGCCCTGGCGCTGGGCATTGGCCACAGCGTGCAGTGCGACGGTGGTTTTACCGGATGATTCCGGTCCATAGATTTCCACCACGCGGCCGCGGGGCAGCCCGCCAATTCCCAAGGCAACATCCAGCGCGATGGAACCCGTGGGGATAACCTCAATCGGCGCCCGGACCTCGTCCCCGAGGCGCATGACAGAGCCTTTGCCGAACTGCTTGTCAATCTGCGCGAGCGCTGCTTCAAGCGCCTTTTCACGATCCGGGGCTGCCGCCATGGTTCACACCTCTAATGCTTTCTCGCTTTGGAGTGGCCTCAGCGGCCGTTTCTTTGTCATCAACGACGCTAATTGCATCCACCGACATTATGGCCGGGACACATCGCTTATGTGGATAACCTCTGAAAAAAGCATAGTCCTACCCGAACAGATATTCGAACAAGGGCCCGGCGTGTCAGCCGGTGCTAATCGCGACGCGGGCTGATGTCCCTGCCGAGGCGCCGCTCCTGGGGAACATCCTGCAACTCGCAGATCGCAAGCCACACGGCTCGGGGGCTGACGCCGGCAGCCAGGGCCTGGTCCGCCGTTCGTCCACCAACAGCAGCCAGCACCAACGAACTGCTCAGGACGCGTGAGTAACCGGCGCCAAATTCATCGTCCATAAGCCGCCAAAATTCACTGATCCGCACCAATAGAGTCTCTCACGGACCCTGACTCTAGAATTGTTGCCATGAGCAACCCAGTTGACAGCCCAGTTCCGCCCGAGGACCTTACGGGCGCCGACGACGTCGACGCCGCCCTGCAGTCCGTGGAACAGCAGCTGAGCCTTTTCTGGCGGAGGGCACGCTCGGTCTCGGCGCAGCTCTCCCGGCAGGTCCACCCCGACATGGAGCCTGCGGCGTACGGCCTCCTGACCATCATCAGGAGGGAAGGACCAATGCGCCTGACCGATCTGGCGTCCTGCGTTGGCGTTGGAAAACCCTCTGTGAGCCGGCAGATTGCCTTTCTCGAGAGCATCGGCCTTATCTTCAAGGAAGCCGATCCTGTGGACGGGCGCGCACAGTCCATTCGGCTCACTCCCCGTGGCGAGGAGAAGATGCATCAGGTCCAGGACGCGCGCAATCAGGTGTTCCGGGAACGGTTGGGGGAATGGCCGATCTCGGAGCTGCAGACTCTGGCACGCTACATTGCGAAGTTGAACAGCACCTACGAGCGGGATGGCTTCCCCAAGGACGAATCGAAGAGAGACCAGGCGCAGTAGCGGGTCCGGCGCAAAAATTAACGCGAAAAAGAAGGGCCTGACGCAAGCGCGGCAGGCCCTTTTTAATCAAACAGTCGATATGAAGTCATGGGATCCCGAAGTCAGTCCGGGAACCTCAAGATCCGGGGTCACAGCCCAGGCCGGAACGGATCAGCGGGCGCCTGACAGGAGACCCGTGGTGAGTTCGTCGTTAAGGTCCGTGTTCAGCTCGCGGTCAAGGTCACGGCCATAGCGCTGGGAGAACTCCTGCGGGACGGTGTCCGGTACTGCCACTCCCTCAGCAATGGCCACGCGGTCACTGACCTCGCGGAGCATGCCGGACAAGGGAACATCCAGGGCCGAGCAGATCGATGAAAGCAACTCCGAAGAGGCTTCCTTCTGGCCGCGCTCCACTTCACTCAAGTAGCCGAGCGAAACGCGGGCACTGTGTGAGACTTCGCGGAGGGTACGGCCTTGGCGCTGGCGGACATCGCGAAGGACATCACCAATTTCGTGACGAAGAACAACCATCTTGCGCTCCTTCTGTTCGCTCTTAGCCTGATCGGCGAGGCCCACATCCTTCCAGCGGACAACGCCGTTTACGGATACGGGCTGCTTTACCATCTGTATCGCCTTGCTCCCTCATACTTCAGGTTCTCCACTCGGGGGAACCAGTGTGGTCTTTTTATCCTAGGCGCCTCCGCGATCCGGAGGCGACACAATGTAACAACTATTGGGTTTCAATTTTTGTTCCCGGCAACTTTACGCCCGGTAGCTTTAGGAAGGAAGCGCCTTCAACAACTGTTCCAGCGCCGCCGCACATGCCTGTCCGCGGATTTCGGCCCTGTTCCCTTCGAAGTCATACGATGATGCAAAGGAACCTGCCGCTGTAGCGATGCCAATGAACACCCGGCCAACCGCTTTGCCGTCATGCGGATCGGGGCCGGCGACGCCTGTACTTGATACTCCGATATCGGCACCGCAGAGAGTGCGGGCACCTGCTGCCATGGCTTCCGCAACCCTGCCATCCACCGAACCAACTTCGGCCAAGAGTTCTGCCGATACGCCAAGGACAGCGCTCTTGACCGCGTTCTGGTAGGCGACAATGCCCCCTTGCAGCATGGCTGATGCGCCGGGAGTATCGGCTAATACTGCTGCTATCATGCCGGCGGTGAGCGATTCACCCGTCGCGACGGTGAGGCCATGTTCCCTCGCCTTTGTGACGGCGGCTTCGGCACTTCTGTGAAGGTTGCTCATGACGTGCTCCCGTCCGGCTGCCGTTTGGAAGGCAGACCCTGTGCCCGCAGTTTAAGCGCTTCCGCCACATACTGCACGCCAGTCCAGACCGTGATAACGACGGCAACGAGCATGACTCCCAGAGCGAGGAGTCCCAGCCATGGCGCCAGGGACGCCAGCGGAATGACGTACAGGAAGATGGCCAGGGTCTGCACTACGGTTTTCAGCTTCCCGCCTCGAGAGGCTGGAATCACTCCGTAGCGGATGACGAAGAAACGCAGGGCCGTAATACCCCACTCGCGGACAAGAATCAGGATGGTAATCCACCACGGCAGTTCGTTCAGGATTGACAGCATCACCAGCGCCGAACCGATGAGCAACTTATCGGCGATGGGATCGGCAATCTTTCCGAAGTCGGTCACGAGGCCGCGGCTGCGGGCGATGTCGCCGTCGAGCTTGTCGGTGTAAATCGCGACGGCGAACGCCACTACGGCTGCCCAGCGCCAGAGACCGTGGCTGCTGTTATCGGCCGCGAGGAACCACACGAAGAATGGCACCAACACAATCCGGAGCATGGTCAGGATGTTGGGCAGATTCCAGATTCCCGAGGAGGAACCGGCGCTGTGGGCCTCGGTGCTAGTCACCCTCCTAGGCTACCGTCCGGTGAGCGACCAGGCGTCCTCGGAGCCGTCTTCGTCGTCCGGGGTGCCATCGGCGCCGTCGTAATACTCAACGTTCTGGGTGCGGTTCTCCAGGTCTGAAGCGACAAGGTCCTCGGCATACCCGCCCTGGGCGATGTTGGCATTGGCGTTGTCGCTCAGGGCCGCCGTGTGTGAATCAGGCGTGGCCGGGGCTTCCTGCCCCTTCATTGCTGCCAGCACAGGAGCGAGGTCATCGGGCTTAACCAGGACATCGCGTGCCTTCGATCCCTCCGACGGACCCACTACACCCCGGGACTCGAGCAGGTCCATGAGGCGGCCCGCCTTCGCGAACCCGACGCGGAGCTTGCGCTGGAGCATTGACGTCGAACCGAATTGGGTAGTCACCACCAGCTCGGTAGCCTGCAGCAGCACCTCAAGGTCATCGCCGATGTCGTCGTCGATCTGCTTCTTGGGGGCCTCCGCGGCGACGTCGTCCCGGTAGGTCGCCTGGAGTTGGCCCTTGACGTGCTCAACAACTTTGTGGATTTCGGATTCCGTCACCCACGCGCCCTGTACACGCATGGCCTTGGAGGCTCCCATCGGCAGGAAGAGCGCGTCGCCCTGCCCAATGAGTTTCTCCGCACCCGGCTGGTCAAGGACAACGCGCGAGTCGGTGACAGAGGAGGTGGCAAAGGCCATGCGGGACGGCACGTTGGCTTTGATCAGGCCGGTGACAACGTCCACGGACGGCCGCTGGGTGGCCAGCACCAAGTGGATTCCGGCGGCGCGGGCAAGCTGTGTGATGCGGACGATGGAATCTTCCACGTCGCGGGGAGCCACCATCATGAGGTCGGCGAGCTCATCCACGATCACCAGCAGATACGGATAGGGACGGATCACACGCTTGGAGTCCACCGGCGGGTGGACCTTCCCGGCACGGACTGCTTTGTTGAAGTCGTCAATGTGCTTGAAGCCGTAGTTGGCGAGGTCGTCGTACCGGGCGTCCATTTCGCGGACCACCCACTGCAGTGCTTCCGCCGCCTTCTTGGGGTTGGTGATGATGGGCGTGATCAGGTGCGGTACGCCCTCATAAGCGGTAAGCTCCACGCGCTTGGGGTCCACCATGACCATACGTACCTCGTCCGGCGTGGCCCGCATCAGGATCGACGTGATCATGGAGTTCACGAATGATGACTTACCCGCGCCGGTAGCGCCGGCGACGAGGAGGTGCGGCATCTTCGCGAGGTTCGCGACGACGTAGCCGCCTTCGACGTCCTTGCCAACACCCATCACCATGGGGTGGTCGGTACGGCGCGCATTCTGGCTGCGGAGCACATCACCCAGCGATACCGTCTCGCGGTCGGTGTTGGGAATCTCGATACCGATAGCGGATTTGCCGGGAATCGGGCTCAGGATGCGCACATCGGAGCTCGCCACTGCATAAGAGATGTTCTTCGACAAGGCGGTGACGCGCTCCACCTTTGTCCCGGGTGACAACTCGATTTCGTAGCGCGTCACGGTGGGTCCCCGGCTGAAGCCGGTGACCTGCGCCTCCACGTTGAACTGGTTGAGCGTTTCGGTCAGCGAGGCCACAATGGCGTCATTGGCTTCGGTCCTCTCTTTGGGGATGGAGCCTGGCGTCAGGACGTCCGACGACGGCAGGGTGTAGGTGACATCCCCCGCCAGCGAGAGCTGCTCCGTGCGCTGCGGGATGGGGGTGGGCGGAGGGGCGGGTGCAACCGGATTCGCCGGCACGGGGTTCGCCGGAACACCTGATGGGTTCGACGAGGCCGTATTCAGGGATCCTGCGGCCACCATGCCGGGCGTCACCAGGGGAATGGCCTCGGTAGCGTTCTCCGCGCCCATGTCAGTCCGGGAGCCAAGACCCTGGGCCGCCTTGATCTTTTCGATGGCGATTTCAGCCTGGGTGGGTCGGCGGACTCCTGGCGCTGCGGCGGACCGTTTGTCACCCTTGGAGCCGGTTTCGTCGTCGTCGATGACCGGGGTCTCAAAGGCTTCGTCCCCGACATAGCCTTCCAGGCCGGCGTCGGCGTCCTGGTCTTTGCCGAAGAGCCGCATGCGCTTTTTCTTCTTCGGTGATTCCGCCGCTGAATCCCCGTACAGGTAGCTGCGGTCATGACCGTCCGCATGGTCCCCTGGCTCCTGGAGATCGATGCCCATGAGGTGTTCGTAGGCGCCCTTGAGCCTGCGCGGAATCGCTCCAAAGGGAGTTGCTGTAACGATCAGCAGAGAAGTGAATGTCAGGAGCCCGTAGACCACCAGCGGCACTGCGACATGAATGGCGGCCAAGGGGGAGGCAGCCAGGAATCCCAGCATTCCGCCAGCTTGCCTCAGGCCTTCGAAGCCATCCGCCACGGTCGGTTGGCCGCCGATGACATGCGCGAGGGCCGATCCGGCGAAGGTCATGATCAGGAAGCCGATGCCGATCCGGTTGTTGCCGCGGCTGTCAGCCGGCTGGCGGAACAGACGGACGGCGCAAACCAGCAGCATCAGCGGCAGCAGCAGTGACATCCAGCCAAAGGTCCCGTTGACCACGGCGTAGACGGCATCGGGGAACCAGCCCTGCATCCCCCACCATGCGAACGTTGCGATGAAAACAGCCAGAGCGAGGTTGAAGAGGGCTGCTCCGTCCCTGCGGTCCTCTGGTGCCAGATCGCTGACGTCATGTCCTATCCGGCGCACGCCGCCCCCAACGAGGTGGCCGATCCCCAACCACGCACCGGACAGCATCCGCACGGGCCACGGCTGGTGGGGAACGACAGCAGGCATCTGCCGGGTCCGGGCAGCTGCCCCGCTGGTGGACCGGCTGGTTTTGGGCGCGGAGGAGCCTGCGCCCCGGCCGGAGGCAGTGCCTGATTTGCTGCGGGGGTTTCCTCTAGGCGTGGAGGAAGTACGTGTCGCCATAGCAGCCACGCTACCTGAGCCAGGCCGGAATTCCGCGGATTTCCGGGCCGGACTGATCCATGTTGCCCGGCGGCCCGGCTTGCAAGGATAAGACGCATCCACCTACAATCGGCCCATGCGCTTCTCGACCTGCTCCTCTTGGTGGCCCGCCCCTTAGGCGGACAGACGCGCGCACCATTACGCTCACGACCGCCTCGCCAGGCGGTCGTTTTTTTGCGGCACCGGTCGGTGAGGTGGAATCAATTTCAGGGACTGCCAATGACCTCGCTCCTCTCCCGCATCGTCGAATCCTCGGGCGATGCTTCAATTCCTTTCGCCGTTATCCGGCGCCACGAGTCAGACCTCGTCGACGTCCTCACCGGCGGGATCGTCGATGTGGACAAGCTGGCCGACATCCCGCTCGACGCCAGACGGGGCGGGCGTGACGTACTGGCGCTTGTGCCTTTTCGTCAGATCCGGGAGCGCGGATTCGCTGCGACCCACGACGGCGCCCCGCTCCGCTGCCTCCTGGTGACGGAGCGCGAAACCCTCTCCTTGAACAATGCCTTGGCGATTCTGCCCGCGATTGAAGTGCCCATCGAGTCTTTGGGGTTCGATACCACTGACGAGGACTATGCGGAGATAGTGCGCCGTGTTGTCCGGGACGAAATCGGCCGGGGAGAAGGCGCCAACTTCGTCATCCGCCGATCGTTCCGCGGCACAACCCCTGTCTCGCCGGCAACAGCCGTGCTCGCGTGGATGCGTACCCTGCTCCTCTCAGAGCAGGGCGCCTACTGGACCTTCGCCGTCCACTCCCCCGGCCATTCCCTGGTGGGAGCAACCCCCGAGCGCCACGTCTCCGTGAGGGACGGGCTCGTGACGATGAATCCGATCTCGGGAACCTTCCGGCACCCGGCAGGAGGCCCGACTGCCGGAGGCGTCCTGAAGTTCCTGTCCGACGTCAAAGAGAGCGACGAACTCTTTATGGTGGTCGATGAGGAAATGAAGATGATGAGCAGCATTTGCCCGTCGGGTGGACGGATCCTCGGCCCGTATCTCAAGCAAATGTCCAGACTCAGCCACACGGAGTATTTGCTTGAGGGGCGTACCGATCTTGATCTCCGTGACGTTCTCCGTGCCACAATGTTTGCCCCGACAGTCACGGGGTCCCCCATGGAAAACGCCTGCGCCGTTATCGAACGTCACGAACATGGCGGTCGGGGATACTACTCCGGGGTCCTGGCGTTCTTCGAGTCGCGGACTGATGAGAGTGGAGCCGTTTCCTATGAACTCGATGCTCCGATCCTTATCCGCACTGCTCACCTCGACGGCGACGGACTTGTCACTGTGTCAGCAGGGGCCACCCTCGTTCGGTTGTCCACCCCGGAAGGCGAGGTGGCCGAAACGCACGCAAAGGCGTCCGGTATGCTCGCCGCCCTGGGACTTATCCCGCCGGCTCCGCTGCCTCCGGCGATTAACCTGAATGCCCAGCCCGGAGTTGCAGAAGCGCTCGCCGAACGGAATCACCAGCTGGCCTCCTTCTGGATCCGCGCCCAGGAATGGGAACAACATCCTCCCTTCGCCGGCAGCACGGCCCTGGTTATCGACTGTGAAGACCAGTTCACCGAAATGCTTGCCCACCAGCTGCGTCATTTGGGGTTGCAGACTTCTGTGGCGCGCTGGGATTCAGTGGCAGACATTTCCACGCCGGATCTGGTGGTGTTCGGCCCTGGTCCGGGAGACCCCCGCGACGTCAACGATGTCCGGTTCGAGACGGTGCGGGCTCACCTGCGTTCCAGGCTGGATCTGGGCAGGCCTTTGCTTGCCGTCTGCCTCAGCCACCAGATTTTGTCGATGCTTGCCGGGCTTCCTGTAGAGGTGTTACCGGCACCACGTCAGGGTGTGCGGCTGCAGACCGATGTGTTCGGGACGCGGGCTGCCCTCGGCTTCTACAACACCTTCAGCGCTGTTGCTGAAAGAGACCAGCTTGTCACGCCCAGGCTCAATCTTGACATCTCCGCCGAGGACGGTGTTGTTGTGGCATTGAGAGGCGCCGGAGTCGCATCCATCCAGGGACATCTGGAGTCGGTTCTGTCCTCCGACGGCCTCGCGACACTTGAGCGCCTCGTGAGGTCCGCATTGGCGAGGGATAAAGCCCCGGTATAGGCCAGGGGTCAAAAATACGAAAAGGCCCGGTTCGCTGAACCGGGCCTTTTCGTAACTGCTGGAGCTGCGATGGTGCTTCGAGGACTATGCCTCCAGAACCACCGGGATGATCATGGGACGACGGCGGAGCTTGCGGTTGACCCACGTTCCAACGACGCGGCGAACAACCTGCTGGAGCTGATGCGTTGTGTGATCCGTGTGGTTGAGCACTGCTTCTTCCAGCGCTGCATTGATCCTAGGAATGATGTCATCGAACACAGAATCGTCCTCGGCAACGCCGCGGGCATGGATTTCGGGCCCGGAGACCACCTTGCCTGTTGCCCGGTTGATGACAGTGATGATGGAGATGAATCCTTCGTCGCCCAGGACACGGCGGTCTTTCAAGTCGGCGTCCGTAATCTCACCGACGCTGGATCCGTCGACGTAGACGAACCCCACCTCGACCTGGCCTACGACGTCGGCCCGGTGGTCTTTAAGGTCGATTACAGTGCCGTTGTCCGCGAGCAGGATGCTCTCGGCCGGCACTCCGGATTCCTCGGCGATCTTGCCGTTGGCGATCAGGTGCCGCGTTTCGCCGTGCACCGGCATTGCGTTCAGCGGCTCAAGGATGTTGTAGCAGTAGAGGAGCTCGCCTGCGGCTGCATGGCCAGATACGTGGACCTTGGCGTTGCCCTTGTGGATGACGTCGGCACCGAGCTTGAGCAGCCCGTTGATGATGCGGTAAACGGCGTTCTCGTTGCCGGGGATGAGGCTCGACGCCAGGATAACGGTGTCACCCTCGCCCACGATCACCCGGTGGTCTCCGTTGGCCATCCGGGACAGAGCAGCCATCGGTTCGCCCTGTGAGCCGGTGGACATAAGGACCACGCGGTTGTCCGGAAGGTTGTCTATGTTCTTGATATCGACGACGACACCGTCCGGTACGTCCAGGTAGCCAAGTTTCGCGGCAATCGCCATATTGCGGACCATCGAGCGGCCCACAAAGGCGACGTTGCGGTTGTGTTTGACCGCGGCGTCGAGGACCTGCTGCACCCGGTGGATGTGGGATGAGAAGGAAGCGACAATGATGCGTTTTGTGGCCTGGCCGAAGAGGCGGTCCAGGGTGGGTCCGATTTCCTTTTCGGCGGTGGTGAACCCGGGAACGTCGGCGTTGGTCGAGTCCGACATGAACAGATCCACGCCCTCTTCGCCCAGCTTGGCAAAGTGACGGAGGTCGGTGATCCGTCCGTCCAGGGGCAACTGATCCATCTTGAAATCGCCCGTGTGCAGGACCGTACCGCCTGCCGTGCGGATAAAGACAGCCAAAGCGTCGGGGATGGAGTGGTTCACGGCCACAAATTCGCATTCGAAGGGGCCGAACTTCTCGACTTGTCCTTCAGTGACAGTGAGGGAGTAGGGCTTGATGCGGTGTTCCTGCAGCTTCGCTTCGATGAGGGCGAGCGTCAGTTGCGATCCGATCAGGGGGATGTCGCTCCGGAGGCGCAGCAGGTAGGGAACAGCTCCGATGTGGTCTTCGTGGCCGTGCGTGAGGACGACAGCCACGACGTCATCCATCCGGTCCTCAATGTAGGAGAAATCGGGCAGGATCAGGTCCACACCCGGCTGGGTTTCCTCAGGGAACAGGACACCGCAGTCGACAATAAGGAGCTTGCCGTCGATTTCGAAGACCGCCATGTTGCGGCCGATCTCGCCCAGGCCTCCCAGCGGGACAATGCGAAGGGTGCCTTGCGGAAGTCTCGGGGGCGTGACAAGGCCGGGTAGGGCTACTTGGGTCATAATGCACTTCTTTCCAGGCGGAAGAGTGCTGGTCTTACTCCGTCAGGAAAAGACCAGCCCTCCTTGCGCCAAATCCTCGCGGATGGTTTCGATCTCGGCTTCGTCCGGCTCCACGAGGGGCAAACGGACAATCGAGTTGGGCAGGACTCCCTGCCATTTAAGAATTTGTTTGGCCGCGACGGCCCCTTGGACGCGGGTCATCGTTGCGCGCACTACGGGCTCAAGCTCCAGGTGGATCTTGCGTGCCGTTCCCAGGTCGTTCGCATTGACGGCGTCAATCAGTTCGCGGAAGCGGCGGGTGGCCACGTGGGTTGTGACGCCCACCAGACCCACTGCGCCAATCGCCATCCAGGGAAGGGTCAGTCCGTCGTCGCCGGAGTAAAAGAGGAGGTCCGTTTCAGCCATAACCCGTGAGGCAGCAGCGAAATCGGCTTTGGCGTCCTTGACGGCGACAATATTCGGGTGCTGGGCAAGACGGATCATTGTTTCGGGGTGGATGGGGATGGAAGAGCGGCCCGGGATGTCGTACACCATGACGGGGGCATCCGTTGATGAGGCGATCTTCTCGAAGTGTGCGCGGACGCCGCCCTGGCTGGGCTTGTTGTAGTACGGCGTGACGATCAGGAGGCCGTCAACCCCGAGGGCTGCAGCCTGCTGGGAAAGATGCACTGAATGGGCTGTGTCGTTGGTACCGGTGCCAGCAATGATGGCGGCGCGGCCTCCGACTGCGTCCTTGACGGCGCGGAACATTCCGAGGTTCTCCGCGTCAGTGAGGGTGGAGGTTTCCCCCGTGGTTCCGGTAACCACCAGGCCGTCGCAGCCGTCGTCGACCAGCTTGTTGGCGAGCTCTGCGGCCTGCTTATAGTCGACCTCACCGTCGGAAGTAAAAGGGGTGACCATAGCGGTCAGGAGGGTCCCGAAGCGGTGCGAGCGAATGTCAGAGTCAGCCATAGGAAAAACGTTACCTTGTCTGCGGCGTGTTAGAACAACGGCATCTGCGTGATGAACGTCAAACGGACTGCGAAGCGAGCGGTCTTGTGTCACTTTCCAAGGGGATTCGGAGGAGGTTCTGTTGCCGCCAGGAGGCTCCTAGACTGAGGCCATGATGCCGCAAGTCCGCTCTATACGCCTTGGTAGGGAGGTGTCGTTGGCGTGCCTGATGGAGGACCGCCAAGGGGACGTCGGTGGCCGCCCTGGTGACTTGCCTGACACCCCTCTGCTTCTTGTTCATGCCTGGACGGAATCCAGCGGCAGCTTTGATCGCTTGCGTCCGCTGCTGACGGGGCGGCGCGTGGTTGCCCCTGACCTTCGCGGGCACGGAGATTCAGACAAGACGGATTACGGCTATTCCCTGACCGAGGTCGCGGACGATCTGGCGGGACTTCTGGATGCTTTAGCGGTGTCCAAGGCCGCGGTCATCGGCTCCTCCAGCGGAGGGTATGTCGGCCAGCAGCTGGCCGTTTCGCATCCGGAGAAGGTCGCGGCCCTTGTCTTGATTGGCTCCCCGCTGAGCCTCCATGGAAGAACTGGTTTCGCCGATGAAGTTGACCACCTGACCGATCCTGTAGCTGAAGGCTGGGTGCGCGACTCCCTCTCCTGGTTCCCGCTTTTTCAGCCCGTTCCCGAGGATTACTTGGAGGACCGGGTCCGTGATGGCTGCAAGGTGCCGGCCCAGGTCTGGAAGAGCAGCCTCACTGGACTCGTTAGCGCCGTTCCCCCCACGGAGGCTGGAGAAATTCCTGTCCCCACCCTGATTCTCTGGGGCGGCAAGGACAACCTGCTTTCCCGTCAGGACGAGGAAACTTTGGCGCAGCGGATTCCGCAATCCCGGCTTCTGGTCTACGAACAGAGTGGGCACATGCTCCTCTGGGAGTTTCCGGAGCGGATTGCCTCTGACGTGAATCGTTTCCTGGCGGATCTCCCTGTCTGACACGCCTTCTGGCTGGTGGCTCTCCGACACCGCAGCCTCCGGCCAGCTGCCGATGAGGCCTGCTAATTGACGCGGTAACGTTCGATCGCACCGTGACGCAAGGTGGTGGTGAGCACCTCGGAGCCGATCCCGGCGGCCTGTTTTATAACGAGGCCGTCAGGCCCCCAGAATCCGCTGAGCCCACATGAGGTTCCGAGGTCCGTGATGCCTCCGAGATTGGCAACCAGCGTGAACATTCTGTTGTCCATGGCGCGGGCGCCCAGATGCAGACCCAGCCGGTGACTTTCGACATCGGTGTAGAGGGCAGAGACGGCATAAACATCGGCTCCCGCTTGGGCAGCAGAATCCGCGTGGGCAGGGTGCGCAGCGTCGTAGCAGATGGCGAGGGCCACCTTCCAGCCATCAACCTCGATTAACTTGACCCCATTGCCCGGCGTGAAGAGCTCCACTTCCGGCCCATGGAGCCGGGATTTGAAGGCGCGATCAATTGTTCCTTCAGGATGGATGCCGAGTGCGGCAAGCCTACGCGTACCGTTTTCCTCCACCAACGGGGCACCAATGACTGCTGTGATTCCCGTCCGACGACAGATCTCCCTGATCGGATCCAGGCGTCTGTCATCACCGGTGATCCACTGCTGCGGCTCTTGGAGCAGCGCCAGGGAGTAGCCGATAAGTGAGAGCTCGGGAAAAATGACAAACCTGGTGCCGTGAGAAGCGGCGTCTTCAATGAGCGCCACATGTTCAGGAACGTTGGCCGCCACACCCCCGTGGAGGGCTCGATACTGGACGACTGAGACGGTCAGAGGGGAAGTCACAACGCCAGTCTAGGTGGAACGCCCCCGGCGCCGTCCACTGTTGCCGGCACCGGCGTCCCTGCCCTCGTGAAGCGGCACGTCATCGCGCGAATCAGGCCCGCCGCAGTATCGCTGAACAGCCTCCTCCTTTAGGGACTCAGCCCACGCCGCGAGGCGTTGCGCGGCCCGGACATAATGGAAAAGCTCCGTGGGGGTCAGCGCCTCCACATCGGTCTCAGCCAGCCTCCGGGCAAGCTCAGCTCCCACTGGCTGCGCCGCCAACGCCATGCCTTCCCGGTTCCACTGGACATCCTCTGATGACTCACCGGCGACGAGCCGCCGGAACAAGAAGTCAACGACACCGGGACTCATGGCTTTGAGGACTCCTGACGGATCGGGCTCACGCCCAGGGAAGCGGCGTTCAGGAAAATCGCGATCAGAGAGACTGCGCTCAGGAAAAACCGGCTCCATAGGACTGCTCATGCCGTTCATGCTATTCGAACATATATTCGAAAACAAGTGCCACTTCCTGGCCGCGTCCCGAGCATCGACCGGACCTGCAGGGACGGGATGTGAGACGATCGGCTCATGACCTCCCGTGGCACCGCTGCAACCAGCCGGACCATCAAGCGCGGTCAGTCAACTGGCAGGCTGGCAGGTATTGACGCAGCCCGGGGCCTGGCGCTGCTCGGCATGATGGCCACCCATTTACTGCCGACCTTCGAGCGGACCGCGGCCCTGACCCCGACGTGGGTGGGCCTGACGTTTTCGGGCCGGGCGGCTGCGCTGTTTGCGGTGCTGGCAGGAATCGGGCTTGCCCTGTCCACAGGGAAAGAGCGCCCGCTGGCCGGGGACCAATTGTGGGCCGCGAGGCGCGGTGTGGCGCTAAGGGCGTTGGTGATCGCCGTCGTCGGCCTGTTCCTTGGGGGGCTGGAAGTCAACGTCGCCGTGATCCTGGTCCACTACGCATTATTGTTCCTGTGCGTGCTGCCATTCCTGGGAATGAGCCTGAAGCACCTTTGCATTATGGCTGGGACTTGGATCCTGGTCTCTCCCCTTGTTGCATTTATGCTGAGGCCCTGGCTCCTGTCGGCCTCCCCGCCCCTGCAGCTGGGACACAACCCAAAATGGGAGGATCTGGGGACGCCGGCCCAATTGCTGGGTGACCTGTTGTTCACGGGGTATTACCCAGTGCTCCAGTGGCTCAGCTACCTGCTCGTCGGCCTGGTCATCGGACGGCTCACCCTCACCAAAGCGGCGGTTCCCCTTCTGCTGCTGGCGATTGGAACCGGGGTTGCCGTCGTGGCCAAATGGTTCGGCGTGGTGATGATGAATGACTGGGGCGGCAAGGAAGCATTGCAGGACGTGATCAGGGACCCGTCGTATCCCCTGGACAGTGTGCTTCAGGTCAACCTGTCCGGCGTACAGCAGACCGGGTCGTGGTGGTGGCTCGCCTCGAGCGCTCCGCACTCGGCTACCACCTTGGACCTGCTTCACACCTCTGCAGTGGCGGCAGCAGTTGTTGGCGCGTGCCTCCTGCTGGGAAGGCTCGGCGAGTGGCTTGCCCTGGACCTTCTGCTCCCTTTGAGGGGCGCCGGAGCCATGACTCTGAGCCTTTACACAGCACACGTGTGGGTCGTCGCCGCCATGTACCGGCAAACTCTGCCACAGGGGTGGACCGAGGATGGCATGTACTTCGCCCATGCGGCCACTGCTGTGTTACTTGGCACCCTTTTCGCCATCCTCAAATGGCGGGGCCCACTTGAATGGGTTGCGCACGCGGCAAACCAAGTAGGCCGTTACGAGCCACCACGGGTCCAATAACCGGAGTCCGCGCAATAACCGCGGAACACCACCACCGAGCGGCCCCAACAGGCTCCACACGCCCGGAAACGCCCTGATAACCGAGCGCAGCGGCAGGCTAGCTGTATTGACCACGGACATTAGTGACGCTCGGCGTGGTTTGGTGACATGAAGAAGACCTCCGGGTGGAGTGGGGCTTGTCTAGAGTCCAATTCCACGCACGGAGGTCTTCATGTCCCACCCTAACGCTTTCCTCACCCCACGTGGCAGGCTGCACCTCACGCAATGTGTTGTTGAGCAGGGCTGGAGCCTGCGCCGCGCAGCTGAGCGGTTTCAGGTCTCGGTACCCACGGTTGCGCGCTGGGCACAGCGTTACCGCGAGCACGGTCCGGCCGCGATGACCGACCGTTCCAGCCGGCCGCACTCCTCGCCGCAACGGACCGCAAGGCGTACGGAGCGGCGGATCATTGCCGTGCGCGTGAACCGCCGGTGGGGTCCGGCAAGAATCGGGTATCTGCTGGGCATCCACCCCTCCACCGTGCACCGCGTCCTCTCCCGCTACCGGCTGGCGAAGCTGACCTGGCTGGACCGAGGCACAGGACGAGTGATCCGCCGCTACGAACACGCCCACCCCGGAGACCTGGTCCACGTTGACATCAAGAAACTCGGCAGGATCCCCGACGGCGGCGGGCACAGGGCCCTCGGCAGGGCCACCGGAATACAGAACAGGACCAGGACCCCGTCCAACCGAAGGCCCGGCTACCACTACCTCCACAACGCCGTCGATGACCATTCCCGCCTGGCCTACACCGAAATCCTCACCGACGAGACAAAGGAAACCGCAGCAGCGTTCTGGCAGCGAGCCAACGCGTGGTTCCAGTCCCGTGGCATCACGATCCAACGGGTTCTGACCGATAACGGAAACTGCTACCGGTCCCGCCTCTTCGCCGAGGCCTTGGGCCCGGATGTCAAGCACAAACGCACGCGCCCCTACCGGCCCCAAACCAACGGTAAAGTCGAACGGTTCAACCGCACCATGCTCGAGGAATGGGCCTACGCCCGCCCCTACCGATCAGAAACTGAGCGTGTTGCCGGATTCCCGGACTGGCTCCATGCCTACAATCACCACCGAGCCCACACTGCCCTCAAAGGTCAGACACCGGCCAGCCGCGTCACTAACCTCTCCGGTCAATACAGCTAGCCGGGTATCCCTCGGAACAGCTTCACGGCATCCCTCATGGACGCCCTGGCGCGTTTACGGTCCCCGGCCGCGTCATAGGCGCAACTCAGCCGGAACCACGAACGCCAGTCCCCAGGGGCGGCCTCAGCCTCTTCGCGGTACTTCTCGAACTCGACGTCGGCCGCTTCCCTGATGATCCGACCGGCAGGCGTGCGGGGAAGGTTGTCCTCCGGCAGCCCGCCTTCGGCTTCGAGGACCTTGGCCATCTGCTCCGTACGGGCGCCGAACATCAGTTCACGGATCAAAGCCCAGGCACCTATAACGGGAAGCACCAGGTAGCCGGCACCGATGGCCTTGGCAACAAGATTGGGATCACCCAGCAGCAGGACAGAGCGCTGGAACGCGACCACGAGGTAAAAGACGAGCAGGAGCGTGACAGCACCCACCCAGATCTTTGTGCGGTTTTTTCTTAGACTCACGAGGACGTTGGCCATTGCCGCTTAAAGCCCCAGATCCAGATAGCCGTCCAGCCCCACCGTCAGGCCAGGCTTGCCGCCGACGCCTCGGACGCCGAGCAGCACCCCGGGCATAAATGATGCCCGGTCGAACGAATCATGGCGTAAGGTCAGCTGCTCCCCCGGGCCGCCCAGCAGCACCTCCTGGTGAGCCACCAGGCCCCGCAGCCTTACGCTGTGCACCCGTACGCCGTCCACGTCGCAGCCGCGGGCCCCCTGGAGCTCCGAGGTCGTCGCATCGGGACTTGCAGAGACACCGGCTGCGTTCCGCTCGGCAGCGATCAACTGGGCGGTGCGGACTGCGGTACCCGACGGCGCATCCACCTTGTCCGGGTGGTGCAGTTCAATAATCTCCACTGACTCGAAGTACTTGGCGGCCTTGGCTGCGAAAGCGGAAGCAAGGACCGAACCGAGCGCGAAGTTTGGTGCGATAAGAACCCCGACACCAGGCTGGGCAGCCAGGAGGGTGCGAAGGGCGTCCAAGCGTTCGCCGTTCCAACCGGTGGTACCGACCACGGCATGCATCCCGTGTTCGACGGCGAACCGGACGTTTGCCTCAGTGCTCTCAGGAACAGTCAGGTCCACTACAACTGCGGCACCCGAGTCAATGAGCGAGTCCAGGGAATCCTTGCGTCCCAACGCTGCGACGAGCTTCAGGTCCGGGGCGGCTTCGATTGCCTTAACGGCTTCGGCGCCCATGCGCCCGTTCGCGCCCAGGACGGCGACTGCGAGTTGTTCGGTCATGGCGTTAACCCTACCGCCGGGCATCAGGCCCCTGCGCCCACCCATTCAACAGTCCCGTCACTGAAAAACTGTTCCTTCCAAATGGGAACCTGTTCCTTGATCCTGTCCACCAGTTCCGAACACACCGCGAACGCCTGGCCTCTATGGGCCGCTGAAACGGCGCAGACCAGGGCGGGGTCGCCGATTTCCAGGGTTCCTACCCGGTGGGCGGCCCAGATCCGCACGGCTGGCCCCTCCGCGTCAGCGGAATACTCTGCAACAAGCTGCGCGACGACCTCGGTCATTACCTGGTGGGCCGTGGGGTGGGCGCTGTAGCTGAGCCGCTCAACCGCCTTGCCGCCGTCGTGGTTCCGTACCACTCCGCTGAAGCTGACCACTGCGCCGGCTGTATCCGATTCAACAGCGGCGATGGCCTGATCCACCGAAATGGGTTGCTCGCTCAAGACGGCATGTACCACCTCGAAGCCGGATTCAATGCCCATTGCTTCCCTCCAATTGATCACAGAGGTGCCCGATGACCGGATCAAGCACCGTTAATCCGTCCATAACGCCTTTCGGCGATCCCGGCAGGTTCACGATGAATGTTGATCCTGCCGCCCCGGCATAGCCGCGGCTCAACATGGCCATGGGCGTCTTCGCGCGGCCGGCCTGCCGCATGCCCTCCATGATTCCCGGGATTTCACGATCCAGCAGGGGAAGGGTCATCTCGGGGGTGAGGTCGTCGGCGTTGAGTCCTGTGCCACCGCTGGTAATGACGACGGCGGGCCGCTGGGTCAGCAGCGCGCGAATAGCCGCTCCCACGGGTTCCCCGTCCGGAACCACCATTGCAGGGAAGGGCTCAAAGCCGTGTTCTGTCAACCAATCAATGATGACCGGCCCCGTTTCATCCTGGTACATGCCCGCCGCGGCTCTCGTTGAGGCGATGACGACACCGGCCTTCCGTCCGATGACGTCTCCGTGGCGATGTGGGTCGGAAGTGTTCACAGTGCCCAGTCCCCGCTCTTGCCGCCGCTTTTGGCTAGCACTTTGATGTCTGTCAGGACAGCGTGCTTGTCCACCGCTTTGATCATGTCATAAACGCTGAGGGCGGCTACCGACGCCGCCGTAAGGGCTTCCATTTCGACGCCGGTGACCCCTCGGGTCCGGACCGTCGAGAACACGATCACTGAGTCCTCTGCCAATTCGAAATCCACCGTCACTTTGGAGATGGGCAAGGGGTGGCACAGCGGAATGAGCTCAGGCGTCTTTTTTGCCGCCATGATCCCGGCCACCCGGGCAACCGCCAGGGCGTCGCCCTTGGGCAGGCCTCCGGACCCAAGGAGTGACAGCACTTCGGCGGTGCTGCGGACGGTGGCCGTGGCTGTTGCCTCGCGGGTCGTTTCGGCCTTCGCTGAAACATCCACCATCTGGGCGGTTCCGTCGCTGCGCAGATGGGTCAGGGCGGTGGCGTTGTCTTGATCGTTCACAGGATCCATACTTCCACTTCTGCGCCTTCGGCGAGCGCCGCGGTCCCTTCAGGGATATGCACCAGGGCATTGGAATGGGCCAGGGCATGGACGAGGTGGGACGACGGGCCGCCCTCGAGCCTGACCGTGCCGTCAGCGAGGAAAGTGCCCCGGCGGACCTGGTGCTTCCCTTCAGGCGAGGTGAGCGGATCCGCCAGCCGGGCCTTGACCGCCGGGCGCGCGGCCGGTGCGCCGAGCAACGAGGTCAGCACAGGCCTGAGGAACATCTCGAAGGAGACCAGGCAACTGACAGGGTTCCCGGGAAACCCCAGGAAGGGAACGCCGTCGAAGCTTCCTATACCCTGTGGACCGCCGGGTTGCATCGCGACGTGGAGAAACTCAACGTCGCGATCCTCCATGGCCTGGCGGACCACTTCGTACGCGCCCTTGCTGACGCCTCCGGTAGAAACAATGAGGTCCATCCCCTGGGAATGTTCGCGCAGCAGTGCTTGCAGTTCCCGTGGATCGTCCGTGGCGATTCCGGTGCGGGTCACATGAAGGCCGGCTTGCCTCATCGAGGCAGCCAGAAGGGTTCCGTTGGCGTCATAGATTTTCCCGGGTTCAAGCGGATTTCCAGGCTCGACTACTTCGTCCCCCGTGGTGATCAACAGCACCGTCACCGGCGAATGCACCTCCACCTCCGCCATACCCAGTCCGGCTAGGAGTCCCAGCTGTCCCGGTCCCAGATGCGTTCCCGCAGAAAGGGCCAGCTGGCCTGCAGCGACATCACTGCCAGCGATGCGGACGAAAGTCCCTGCCACCGTGGCGGGCAAGCGGACCAAAGCGTCAGCACCTGGGACGGGAAAGGAATCGGGAACTGCCCGCTCAATGGGCACGACGGCGTCGGCCCCCGCGGGCATCATGGCCCCGGTCATGATGGGGACGGCCGTTCCGGGCTCAAGGATCGATGCGCCGGCACCTGCCGGAACAGGAGCTGCCACCCGCAGTTCAGCGCCGCCCGGAGGAACGTCAGCAGTGCGGATGGCAAACCCATCCATCTGGGAATTTGGGAACGGCGGAAGGTCAAGGGGTGCGTGGACGTCGCCGGCGAGCGCCCGGCCCAACGCCTCCAGGAGGGGGAGGCGTTCTGTCCGGCCGGAGGACGTGAGCGGTTTCAGCAGATCCTTGACTGCTGATCTGTGCGCCTCGACAGATCTGTGCCCCTCCACAGATCTGTGCCCCTCCACACTGCTGTGCCGGTGCCGGGTGGAGTCCATTGTCCTGCCTTCGGTGAGAGCTGCTACGACGTCACGACCACTCTAACCGTGTGATAGCCGGTAGCGCCGTCGGGGGCGACGGGCCGGCGTTCTTCTACCTGCACACCACCGTCAAGATCGGTTGCACGAACCTGGACCTCGTACTGCCCCGGCGTGAACTCCAGGGGCAACTGCCATTGGTACCACGTATTGCGGGAAATCCCCGGGGCCAACTGGGCTTCCTGCCACTCCCCCCGGTTCACACGGAGCTCCACCTTGCTTATCCCCGTGTGCTGGGCCCACGCTACGCCAGCGAAGATGGTGGCGCCCGCCTTCACCACCCTGTCCCTAGTGGGCACATCGATCCGGGACGACATCTTGATGGGACCCCGTTCGCTCCAGCCCCTTGGAGTCCAGTATCCGACGTCGTCCGCGAACCTGGTCACCTTCAGTTCCGTGAGCCATTTGGTGGCCGAAACATAGCCGTAGAGCCCCGGGACGATCATCCGGACCGGGAACCCGTGCTCCAGTGGCAGAGGCTCCCCGTTCATGCCTACCGCCAGAAGGGAATCCCTGCTGTCCGTCAGTGCATCCAGTGGAGTCCCCGCCGTCCACCCATCCGCGCTCCGGGACAGCACCATATCGGCGCCGCTCTTGACCCCGGCCATCAACAGCAACTCACGCACGGGCCATCCAAGCCACAAGGCGTTGCCGATGAGATCCCCACCCACTTCATTGGAAACACAGGCGATGGTCACATGACGTTCAACCAGCGGCTTGGCCAGAAGCTCAGCAAAATTCAGCTGAACCTCCCGCTCCACCATTCCCGTGACTTTGAGGGTCCAGGCGTCGGCATCCAGCACAGGCACCCGCAAGGCGGTGTCTATCCGATAAAAGTCGGCATTCGGCGTCACAAGCGGGCCGACTCCGTCCACGGCCACCTCGGCCCCGGTCGGTATCGGCGGAGCTGCGGAGCGCGGCGGGGGAAGGTTCAGCTTCCGCCGCACGTCATTCACCCCGACGACAGCCCCGCTCAGAATCGCTCCGAGCACGCCCCCGCCAGCCGCAAAGGCTCCTCCCCATCCAAGACCCTGCAGAAACCGGCGCCTGGAAGGCTGTCCGGAAATCCGTTCCGCCGCCTCCCAATCCCGTAGTTGCTGAATGAACCGGCGCAGGAGCACGACGCCCAGAACAGCCGCGACCAGAGGCCCGGCAAGCGCTTGTTCGCTGAATTGAGCACGGCTCAGCACTGCGAGCAATCCCACCACGCCGAAGATGCCGATCAGCCATACGCCTGCGAAACGCCGCCGCCGCTCCACGACTCCGGCCACAGCCGCAAGCACAGCAATGATCACCATCATGCCGATCAGCAGTGCAAGCTTGTCCGCGGTTCCGAACACCGCTATCGCCCAATCCTTGACGGGCGGAGGAACGGCATCAATAACCGCCCCGCCCACCGCTGTCATGGGAGTCAGGGAGGGACTAAGGAAACCGGCTACCAGCTCGCCACCCGCCACACCTGCTCCGATGGCCACGATGCCCGCTGCAGCCGCCCATCGCTCAGGCCTTTCCATGCGAGCCTCCTTGATTTCCGTCCCCCGGCAATCCCACCGGCTTCAAGCCCTCTGCCGGTATCCGAAGGGAGAATCGGCAGCCCTCCCCCATGTTGTGCACTGTTACCGTGCCACCATGTGACCGCACAATCCCTGCCACCATGCTCAATCCGACCCCCGCCCCGCTGTATGGCGTGCGTTGATTCTCTTCAGTGCCCGTGACTGTGCCGTCGTCGTGCCCGGCACGACTCCGGGCAAGATCCTTCTGCCACCCGGTCTCGAAAACGTGCTTCAGGTCCTCTTCGGCTATCCCGCCGCAGCTGTCCCTGACAGAGACCATTGCATCCTGACCCTCACGGCCAACCTCAACATGCACCAGTGAGTCCCTGGGGCTGTAAAGAATCGCATTGAGGACGAGGTTGCGGATGGCCCGACCCATCGACGGACCGTCCGCGACGGCAAGGCACTCGCGTTCCCCTCCGCCGTCGAGCGTTATATTCCTTTGGGCAGCCAACGGAGCGAGGTCCGCGATGGCATCACTGGCAAGGTCATACAGGTCCAGTGGCTCGGAAGTCAGCTGCAGGGTACCGGCCTGTATCTTGGAGAGTTCCAGGAGATCATTGACCATTCCTGCCATCTGATCCGTCTGGGAGATGATTTGGCGATGGTAGGTGTCCGGCTCCTCTGCCATTCCGTCCTCCAGCGCTTCGGCCATGGCGCGCATGCTGGCCAGCGGAGTGCGAAGGTCGTGGGAAATCCAGGAGACCAGCTCACGGCGCGATTTTTCCACGGCTGCCTCGCGCTGACGGGATTCCTCCAGTCTCTTGCTGCTCAGCTGCAGTTCGTCGGCGAGCGCTGCCAGCTCGGAGCTCATCACGGGAATGGCTGTGCCGGCCTTCTTGCCGCGGCCAAGATCACGGGCGGCGTCAGCCAGCGCGCGTGCGTTCCGTGATACCCGTGCCCCCAGCATCAAGGACATGGCTACGGCGACGACGGCGGCAATGGCCAGGATGTACCACATCACTTCGAGGTCGCGGGCGGATATGAACATCGCGTTGAAGGCACTGACCACGCCCGCCGTCAACACTGCGACGGTCGCAAGAACGGCGACGGAAATCTGAATGGCGAGGGAAGTCCGGCGCAGGGACCTGAGGACCAGCATGGAGGCACCACCGATCACGACCGCCCAGAGCAAGGCCCAGGCGACAATGCCGAACAGCTCAGCGGCCTGCATCTGCAACACCCTCGTCGCGGGCCAGTCTAGGCTCACTGTCGGCTGAGGGATCCAGCCTGTAGCCCACCCCCCAAACCGTCTTGAGGAGCGTTGGCCGGGCAGGGTCGCGTTCAATCTTTTCCCGGAGCCGCCGCACATGCACCGTGACGGTGGAAAGATCGCCAAAGTCCCATCCCCACACGGCACGGATGAGGTCCTCCCGGTTGAAGGCCTGGTTCGGCCGGCGCAGGAAGAAGGCCAATAAGTCGAACTCCCTGACAGTGAGCGTAAGAGGCCGGCCGTTATGCGTCACGGTGCGGGCCGCCGGATTGAGATCAAATCCGCCAATTTCAACGGGAGGTTCCGGAGTGAAGGCCTGGATGCTGCGCCGGAGGACGGATTTGACCCTCAGCACCAGCTCCCGGGGTGAGAAGGGCTTGGTCATGTAGTCGTCCGCCCCGGCTTCAAGGCCCAAAATACGGTCATCTTCGGTCCCCAGGGCGGTAAGCATGATGACAGGCACTTCCATGCTTTGCCTGAGCCGGCGGCATACCTCCACGCCGTCCAGGCCGGGCAGCATGCGATCCAGGATAACCAGGTCCGGATTCCGCTCGGACGCCAACCGCAAAGCGGTAAAGCCGTCCCCCGCGACGTCCACCTGGAATCCGGACTGCAGCAGATAATTCCGAACGACATCCGCGAGGATCTGTTCGTCTTCGACAAGGAGGATACGCCGATTGCCTGTTTCGGCCGGACTCCCGCTTTCGTGGGCCGGCACCGGGAACTTGGTCACGTCTTCAGCATAGGTTCGCGTTCACTGCCCGGCATCCGTTTCAGCACCTGGAGGGCCAACCGTTGGGATTCCGTAAGATCCATGGAAGTCACAGGCGTGATGGATGCCCCTCTGGTGGCGTAGCCTGATTTCATGAGTGTTCAGCTAGGCATGCCGCAGCCGCGCGAAGGTGGCTCCGGTCCGGGTGACCGGGCGACTCTGCCCCGCGCCCGTCCGGTCGGTCTCGCACCCGGCCTGGTGGACCGCTACGGCCGCCGTGCCACCGACATGCGGTTGTCCCTGACGGATAAATGCAACCTGCGGTGCACCTACTGCATGCCCGCAGAAGGCCTCGAATGGCTGGCAAAGCAGGCGGTGATGACCGCAGAGGAAATCGTCCGCATTGTCCGGGTCGGCGTCGACCACCTCGGAGTCCGTGAACTTCGCCTCACCGGCGGGGAGCCCCTGGTCCGGGCCGACCTGGTCGACATCATCTCCGCCCTTCGAAAGGCACATCCGGAACTCCCCATTTCGATGACCACCAACGGCGTGGGGCTGGACAAGAAGGCCCCTGCCTTGAAGTCGGCCGGGCTTTCCCGTATCAACGTCTCCCTCGATTCGCTCCACGAAGAGACTTTCGCCCAGCTGACCCGCCGCCCGTTCCTGGACAGGGTGCTCGCCGGGGTGGACGCCGCATGGGCTGCCGGGCTGGGGCCCGTGAAGCTCAATGCCGTCCTGATGCGCGGGATCAACGACGAAGAATCCCCGTCGTTGCTCGCATGGGCACTTGAACGCGGCTACGAGCTGCGTTTCATCGAACAGATGCCTCTTGACGCCGACCACGGGTGGACCCGCCGGAACATGATCACGGCCGCGGAAATCCGCGAACTGCTTTCGGTGGATTACGTCCTGGGTCCGGACCCGCGTGCGCGGGACGGGGCTCCCGCCGAACGCTTTGAAGTACGACGGCGGGACACTGGTTCCGGTGATGCCACCGGTCCCGTGCTGGGCACTGTCGGAATCATCGCCTCTGTCACCGAGCCCTTCTGTTCAGATTGCCGCCGGACGCGCATCACTGCCGAGGGCAAAATCATGAGCTGCCTGTTCTCGCGGGAGGAGTTTGACCTCTTGGGGCTCTTGCGGGCAGGTGCCACTGATCAACAGCTCGCCGAACGGTGGCAGGACGCGATGTGGCTCAAGCCCAAGGCGCACGGCATGGATCATGTAGGACTCGACGCCCCGGACTTCGTCCAACCGGACCGCAGCATGAGCGCCATCGGAGGCTGAACCCTTGAACGTCCGTTACTTCGCTGCCGCGCGCGCCGCTGCAGGTGTGGAGGAAGAGCGCTTCGAACTCCCCGCGGGATCTTCAGTAGAGGACCTCCTCGCCGCCGTGCTCAAGGTGGAACGTCCCGAGCCGCCTGCCGGGACCCCGCCGCTGGGGCGCCTCCTGTCGCGGAGCAGTTTCCTGTTGAACGAGGTAGCTGTCCGGGACCGGTCCGTTGTGGTGAGACCGGACGACGTCGTCGATGTACTGCCGCCCTTCGCGGGCGGTTAGGCGTAGCAATCAGAGGGCGCGGTTGGTCAGTTACGCGCGGTCCAGCAGTCAGGCGCGCCGGCAGACTGACGTCATGAACGGTCGGAAATCGTGGTCATCCCGGAGCCTGAGATCGGCTGTGTGCGTCAACACGCCGTCGTCGACACGGAAACGGTGCCTTGCCGTTCCATCCTCACTGCGACGCTCAACCGTCAGTGTTCCTTCATGCCAGGAGCCGCGGGCGGGAGTCCCGGGCGGCCCTCCCATACTGTCCACGTAGTACCACAGGGTCTCGTGGTGGTCAGGGTCCACTGTGAAGACTCCGTGGCCCTCGAAGTGGGTGCCGTCTGCTTCGACGTGGCGGTAGCTCTGCACGATGGCGAAGCCTCCTGCCGCGCGTGTGAAGGTCACCTCTGCGTGGGCTGTCCGCGGCGGACTCCAGGCGGTCGCAGCGAGCTCTGTGACGCCCGTCCAGTGTCCGAGGAACACCTCCAGAGCGGAATGTCCCTTGCCGGGCTGCCCACCGTCCATGCTTCCTCCCGACTGGCGCCGCCTATGGCACCATCATCGCCACAGCAACAGACGGTGTCCAGAGCAACAGACCGTGGCCAGAGCCGGGGTGGGCAGCAGGGGTCAGCGGCCAGTCGAGAGTCAGCGTCAAACCCAAAGGCCCAACGACGATAAGGAGTCAGAGCCCGAACGTTTCGCTTTCCTCAAATGGGCCCACCACGGTCACAGTCCGTGGAGCCGCGGCGAGCTCGCGCGCCAGCGTCTGCACTTCAGCTGCCGTCACCGACTTGATGAGGCGAAGGGTCTCATCGATGTCCTGGTACTCCCCCGAGACCAACTCGGCCCTGCCCAGCCGTGACATCCGTGACCCGGTATCTTCCAGGGCAAGGACAATTCCGCCACAGAGCTGACCCACGGCTTTACGGAGTTCGTCCTCCGAGATTCCGTCCTGGGCGAGCTTATCGAGCTCGGCGCCCAGGAGCTGGAGGACCTGCCGTACCTTGGACGGAGTGCAGCCTGCATACATGCCGAAGTAGCCGGCATCGGCGTAGGAGGAGGCAAAGGAGTACGTGGAATAGACCAGCCCGCGCTTTTCACGGACCTCCTGGAACAGCCGGGAGGACATCCCGCCGCCCAGTACAGCGTTCAGCACGCTCATGACAAACCGACGGTCGTCTGTCGCAACGATGGTGGGGCAACCCACAATGATGTTGGCCTGTTCCACCGGTCGCTTGACCACGTGCAACCCCGCGGTGCCCGTAATTTGGGCAGGGACTGTGGAGCGGCGCTGGACGGGCTCCGCGCCACTTTCGAGTTCCCAGCCCGCAACTCGCAGGGCGTCCACCACAAGGCGGCAGACGACGTCGTGATCCAGTCCGCCGGCGGCGGTAATCACCAGTTCGTCAGGGCGGTAATAGCGCCGGTAATGGTCCCAGACGGAGTCGCGGGCCACCGCCATGATTGCTTCAGGGGTTCCGCCGATGGGCCTGCCGAGGGGATGAGTTCCCAGCACGGCCGCCACAAAGTGCTCATGGGCGACGTCGGTGGGGTCGTCGCTGTCCATGGCAATCTCTTCCAGGATGACGTCGCGCTCCTGCTCCATCTCCTGGGGATCCAGGACGGCCCCGGTGATCATGTCGGCAATGACATCGATGGCCATAGGGAGGTCCGTGTCCAGCACCCGGGCGAAGTAGCACGTGCTTTCCTTGGCAGTGGCAGCGTTCGATTCCCCACCCACCTCATCAAAGGCGGAGGCGATTTCGAGGGCCGTACGCCTGCGGGTCCCCTTGAACAGAAGGTGCTCAAGGAAGTGGGTTGAACCGTGCTGGCCAGGAGCCTCATCCCGGGAACCGACCCCCACCCAGAACCCGATGGTGGCAGAGCGCTGACCCGGCATTTCCTCCGTCAGGACGCGCACACCTCCGGGGAGCACAGAGCGCCGGACCACGGCCCCGCCGTCGGCTCCATGGATCAGAGTCTCACCGGGCTGGTTCTGCTTGAGCGGCAGGGGTACGACAGTCATTAAGGCCTTTCAATGATGCAGGTCAAATCTGCCTGCAATGCTATCAGCGGCTGCTGTTCCAAAGGTTCAGGGGATTAACGGCTGAGGGCCGGTGGATCATCCACCGGCCCCGCCGTTATTGCTGGTGCTGCTGACTACTCGGAGTCAGCGCCCTCGCCCTCCGAAGGAGCCGAAGCGTGAACGCGTTCGGATTCTTCGCCCGCGCCTTCTTCCTCAGCCACCACCGGAGACAGGGACAGCTTTCCGCGGTCATCGATCTTGGTGATTTCCACCTGGATTTTTTGGCCCACCGAAACAACGTCATCGACGTTATCCACGCGCTTGCCGCTGGCCAGCTTGCGCAGCTCGGAGATGTGCAGCAGGCCGTCCTTGCCCGGGGTCAGGGAGATGAACGCACCGAAGGTGGTGGTCTTGACGACCGTACCGAGGTAGCGCTCGCCTATTTCCGGAACCTGGGGGTTGGCAATGGCGTTGATGGCGGAACGTGCTGCATCTGCAGACGGACCGTTGGTGGCGCCAATGTAGACCGTGCCGTCATCCTCGATGGAGATGTCAGCGCCGGTGTCCTCCTGGATCTGGTTGATCATCTTGCCCTTGGGGCCAATGACCTCGCCGATCTTGTCCACGGGGATCTTGACGGCGATGACGCGGGGGGCGAACTCGGAGAGTTCATCCGGGGTGTCGATCGCTGCGTTGATGACCTCGAGGATGTGCAGGCGGGCTTCGCGGGCCTGCTTCAGTGCTGCTGCAAGGACCGACGCCGGGATGCCGTCGAGCTTGGTGTCCAGCTGGATGGCAGTGACGAACTCGGACGTACCGGCGACCTTGAAGTCCATGTCGCCGAAGGCGTCTTCTGCACCGAGGATGTCGGTCAGCGCAGCGTAGCGGGTCTGGCCGTCAACCTGGTCGGAGACCAGGCCCATGGCGATACCTGCAACAGCGGCCTTCAGCGGCACGCCTGCGTTGAGCATCGACAGGGTTGATGCACAAACTGAACCCATCGACGTCGAACCGTTGGAGCTGAGAGCCTCAGACACCTGGCGGATGGCGTACGGGAACTCCTCGCGGGACGGCAGCACCGGCACGAGCGCGCGCTCGGCAAGGGCACCGTGGCCGATTTCGCGGCGCTTCGGGGAACCGACGCGGCCCGTCTCACCGGTGGAGTACGGCGGGAAGTTGTAGTTGTGCATGTAGCGCTTGCGCGTCACAGGCGACAGGGAGTCGATCTGCTGTTCCATCTTGAGCATGTTCAAGGTGGTGACGCCCATGATCTGGGTTTCGCCGCGTTCGAAGATCGCGGAACCGTGCACGCGGGGCAGAACCTCAACCTCGGCTGTGAGCTGGCGGATGTCCGTCAGGCCACGGCCGTCAATGCGGATCTGGTCCTTCAGGATACGCTGGCGCACAACCTGCTTGGTGACCGAGCGGAATGCAGCGGAGAGCTCCTTTTCACGGCCTTCGAACTGGCCGGCGAGTGAGGAGGTGACCTCGTCCTTGAGCGCGTCCGAAGCGTCGTTGCGCTCCGTCTTGTCGGCGATCTGGAAGATAGCGGCCAGCTTGTCCGCGGCGGCAGACTCAACTGCTGCGTAGACGTCGTCTTCGTAGTCCAGGAAGACCGGGAACTCGACGGTGGGCTTGGCCGCGCGGGCGGCGAGGTCAGCCTGGGCGTCACACAGGGCCTTGATGAACGGCTTGGCAGCCTCGAGGCCCTCGGAAACAACCTCTTCCGTGGGGGCAGTAGCGCCCTGTTCCTTGATGAGGTTCCAGGAGTTATCCGTTGCTTCGGCTTCAACCATCATGATGGCGACGTCATCGCCAGCGATGCGGCCGGCAACAACCATGTTGAACACGGAGTTTTCGAGCTGCGAGTGCTTCGGGAACGCGACCCACTGGGAACCGTTCTCGTCGGCCACGAGGGCAACGCGCACGCCGCCGATGGGGCCGGAGAAGGGCAGGCCCGAGAGCTGTGTGGACATCGAGGAAGCGTTGATGGCTACAACGTCATATAGCTCGTCCGGGTTGATGGCGAGGACGGTAACAACGATCTGAACCTCGTTGCGCAGGCCCTTGACGAAGGCCGGACGCAGGGGGCGGTCCATGAGGCGGCAGGCCAGGATGGCCTCCGTGGACGGGCGGCCTTCGCGACGGAAGAACGAACCCGGGATACGGCCCGCAGCGTACATGCGCTCTTCGACGTCGACCGTCAGCGGGAAGAAGTCAAAACCTTCGCGCGGCTGCTTGCCTGCGGTGGTTGCGGAGAGCAGCGCGGTGTCTTCGTCGATGTACACCATCGCTGCGCCGGCTGCCTGCTTGGCGAGGCGGCCGGTTTCGAAGCGGATTACACGCTTGCCGAAGCGGCCATTGTCAATAACTGCTTCTGAGAACTGGATTTCGGGACCCTCCAAGAGAGTCACCTCCGTTTCTTGTTTAACGGAAGTCCAGCCGCATCAACCCAACCCAGCATCTGTCGACTGGATTGCACTGCACCCGGTCATCGATCGAGACCCACGGGCCGGGGCTTCGTTCTTCGAAGCCGTTCCCGGGGATCACTACCGAGGACCGCGAATGCGTGATGCGGTTGATCCTCCTGTTGAATTTTATTGTGAAGAAGGCGGCCCGTTCCGTGCAGGAAAGGGCCGCCCCCTAAGTCTGACTAGCGGCGCAGGCCGAGGCGCTCGATGAGCGCACGGTAGCGGGCAATGTCAGTGTTCTTGAGGTAGGTCAGCATGCGCTTACGACGCCCAACCATGGCCAGCAGGCCGCGCTGGGTGTGGTAATCGTGCTTGTGCTCCTTCATGTGCTCAGTGAGATCCTTGATCCGCTGAGTCAGGACTGCAACCTGGACCTCCGGTGAACCGGTGTCGGCCTCGGACGTTGCGAAATCCTTGATGATGGACTGCTTTACAGCGGCGTCAAGTGCCACAATAACTCCTAGAGATGTGCCGTGAGGCCCGAATCAGTAACTCACTGCCGGGGATGCTGGTCCGACTTTCCAGAGAAGGCCCGACACAACAGGAACCAGCCGCCACGGACTGCAGCCGGATCCATCGTTTAGTTTACCGGCAGCGGCCTAATCTTGTCGAAACAGAGGGTGTCTGAGCAGAAGCTGCCCAAGTGTTGTTGGTCTGGCAGCCGGCCGTATTGCACCGTCAGATCGTTCACCTGTCAGTCGTCCATGAGCTGACGGATGGCAGCCATGCCCTCGAACAGCTCATGGAACGACGTGCTCAACGGTGACAAACCGATCCTGAGCCCGTGCGGAGCCCGGAAGTCCGGGATGATGTCCCGTTCCCAGAGCGCCGACGTCATCTCCCGGAACGCAGGGTGATCCACAGTGATGTGACTGCCTCGCTGATCCGGATCCCGCGGAGTTGAAAGTTGGGCTCCCCGCGGTGCAAGCCACGAGTCGTGGAGTTCCACAGCAAATGCGGTAAGAAGACACGACTTCCTGCGGACTGCCTCCATGCCGGCCTCCTCAATCAGGTCCAACATGCCGCGCATGGCCATCATGGCGAATACGGCAGGTGTCCCGCTGAGGAAGCCTCGGATTCCGGGCGCTGCTTCATAACCGACAGCCATCTCGAAAGCGTCCTTGCGACCCATCCAGCCCCAGATGGGTTGAGTCAGTCCGGGAAGGTGCCCGGCGTTGACATACGCGAACGCCGGTGACCCCGGCCCACCGTTGAGGTACTTGTATGTGCAGCCGGCAGCGAAGTCCACTTCGTTGGCGTCCAGCCCAATTTCTACCGACCCGGCGGAGTGGCAAAGGTCCCAGACCATTAGGGCACCGGCGTCGTGCGCTGCTTTGGTAATGCCCCGAAGGTCCGCAAGGTGGCCCGAGCGGTAAGCCACATGGCTCAGGACGACGACGGCGGTGGCCGGCCCGGTGACGGCTCGCACCTCTTCGACCGTGACGCCGGCGGCTGGATCCGGTGTGATCCACCGCAGGGTGAGGCCTTGCTCGCCGGCAATCCCTTCGACCAGGTATCGGTCCGTGGGGAAATTTTCGGTGTCCAGGACGATTTCGTTTCGGCCGGGATCGGTGACGGCTGCAAGCGCCGCCCTTATGAGCTTGTACAGCACCACGGTGGTGGAATCCGCGATAATTACTTGTCCTGGGGCAGCGCCCAGAACAGCGCGTCCCAACTGGTCGCCGATGGCCTGCGGCAGGTCAAGCCATTCCTCGTCCCAACCCCGGATGAGCCGGCCACCCCAGCTTTCTTCGATAAAGCGGCTGATATCTTCCGGCGTTCTTTTCAAAGGGCGGCCCAGCGAATTGCCGTCCAGATAGGACAAGGTGCTCTCGGCGCCGATGAACTGGCCTCGGTAAGCAGCCAGGGGATCCTCTGCGTCGAGTTGCTTAGCGCGGGCCAAAAGGCTGTCATCACTGGCTGTCCGCCCGGCCAATTGGTGCTGGTGGACGTCTGCCGGTGTTGGTCGCTTCACTGCCCGATCTCCGTCCGGACAGCGAATAGCTCGGGAAAGAAGGTCAATTCCAAGGCTTTCTGCAGGAAGGCAGCCCCGGTGGATCCGCCAGTGCCCGTTTTCATGCCGATGGTCCTTTGAACGGTCCGCAGATGCCGGAACCGCCAGAGCTGGAAGTTGTCCTCAAGGTCCACCAGTTCCTCACACGCCTCATAGGCCCCCCAGTTGTCCACCGCGTTTTCATAGATGTACTTGAAGACAGGGACCAGTTCAGGGCTGAATTCGTGGGCACGGGTGACGTCGCGGTTCAGCACCGACTCAGGAATGTCGAAGCCTTGCCGGTGCAGATATGCCAGGAACTCGTCATAAATGCTCGGAGCCTCCAGGAGGAGCCTCAGTTGTTCGTGCGCTTCGGGATCGGATTCGAAGACTGGCAGCATTTTGCGGTTTTTGTTGCCCAGTACGAATTCCACGGCCCGGTACTGGCTGGATTGGAACCCTGAGGAGTTACCGAGAAAGCCGCGGAACTGGGCGTATTCCGTGGGTGTGAGGGTAGCCAGGACGGACCATTGCTCGGTCAGCGTCTTCTGGATGTGCTTTACACGGGCAATTTCCTTCAGTGCCGAACCAAGTTTGTCCGCGCGGAGGTGCTCGGCCGCGCTCTGGAGTTCGTGAAGCACCAGCTTGAGCCAGAGCTCGGTGGTCTGGTGCTGGATGATAAAGAGCATCTCATCGTGGTGTTCGGGGCTGCTCACAGGCTGTTGCGCGCTAAGCAGTGTCGGCAGCTGCAGGTAGGAGGCGTAGCTCATGCGCGAGCTGAAATCGCGCACGATCCCCTTGTCCAGCTTTCTGGTGTTGTTCTCGACAGCCACGGTGCCGCCTTCCTTCCAAGGACCGGAAATCAGCGCCTCACAAGCAGATCGTGAGCCTGTACGACGTCCAGGCGCATCTGCTCGACGAGCGCTTCAGGCCCACGGTACGCCACCATTCCCCGCAGCCTGGCCACAAATTCAACGACTACTGTCTGGTCGTACAGATCGAAGTCATCGGCGGACTCTTCCGGCCTGTCGATGACGTGTGCTTCCACTTGGCGGCTGACACCTTCAAAAGTGGGGTTGGAGCCGACAGAAATAGCAGCGGGCCACCGCGTGCCCGCCTGGTCCACGAGCCAGCCGGCGTAAATGCCATCAGCAGGGATATAGCCAGTTGCATCGGAGGACAGGTTGGCGGTAGGAAATCCAAGGGCACGTCCCCTTGCTGCGCCATGGACCACCTGGCCGCGCATGCGGTGTGGACGTCCCAGCACAGCCGCTGCGGTGGCGACGTCGCCGTCGCGCAGGGCTTCCCTTACCCAAGTGGAAGAACAGCGGCGGTTTCCGTCGTTGTCGCCGTTGTCCTTGCCTGCCCCAGCTTCGGGCTCATGCAAGGGGTAGCCTTCGGAACCGAACTCGCTGATGACCTGGACGTTGAAGCCGAACTTCTCCCCCAGTGCCTGCATGGTGGAAAGATCGCCGGAATTGCCTCGACCGAAGCGGGCATCATGGCCGATCACCACATGGCTGGCCTTCAAAGCACCGACGAGGACCTGCTCGACGAATTCCTCCGGAGTCAGGCTCGCGAGTTCCAGGGAGTACTTCATGACCAGTATGGCGTCGAGGCCAAGTTCTCCCAGGGCATCCAGTTTGTCCTGCAGTCCCATGATGAGTTCGGGCGCGGATTCCGGCCGATGCACTTGAGCGGGATGAGGATCGAAAGTGACTGCTACGGACTTGGCACCGTTGAGGCGGGCTGTCCGGATGAGCTGCGAAAGCACCTGCTGATGCCCGCGGTGCACGCCGTCGAAATTTCCGACTGTTACAACCGAGGGGCCGAAGTCCGCCGGGACCTCAGTCAGATCGTTCCAGATGTGGGCCATCAACCTCGCCTTACTGCCTGCCATGGAGTCGCACCGGGCCGCTCTGGGCCCGGAACACTTTTAGATTACCTGCAAATGCCGGTGGCAACCGACGCGTCGGCCGCCACCTGCAAGCCTGCTGCCCGTCCCTGTCTACGACTCCACGGGAAACAAGTCGTGGGTGAATTCGTCATTGCCTCCGGGCAAGGGGGAAATCACGGACAAAACGACCTTGCCAGGACCACCCTCACATTAAGATCCCTTAGGGCCGGAGGCGTTCAGGGCTTGGCTATGTACTCCACACCTTCTCTATGTTCCAATGCGGGTACTCGAGGCGAACGCCTTCCGTAGCTGTATTGCGTGAGAGGCAGGGCCTGTGATTGAATCGGCAGCTTTCGTTATCAGGGCATCGGGCCATGTCGTGGATTTCGTCGTGGCGCCCTTTCCGCCGGCAGACCGTGTAGCTGCCCTGCAGGCGTCGGTGCGGGGCGAGCGGCAGGAGGCTCCGTTGAGGGTTCCGTTGGTTTCCACCGGAGTGCATTCAGGGCCCATTGACTTGACGGTGGAGATCCTCGATGCGAGGCCGGAGGTCATCGCGTCAGGATGGGAAGACATCCACGAGGTGTCCCTGATGCTCCCCGAGGGCCGAGCCTTCTTCAGTGAGCCCGCAGGCTCGGAGATGAAGGACATCGGCATCATCACGGGCAATGCAAGGGGCAGCTACCGTGCCCGGCTTCACGCCACCGGCCGGGACACAGCCTTTGACTTGGTCGTGGAATCACCCGTCGAGCGGCACCTGGTCCAGTTCTGGAAGGAGCCTCCATCACCGGTGTCCGTCCTGTCCTCCAAATCCGAGCGAGGCAAAAGCCTGCCCGGTTTCATCAAAATGTGGCAGGGCCAGGGACCGCCCACCGCCACGGCCCACGCAGGACCACAACTGATAACCCAAGATTCCCCGCCGCCAGTGCACGTTATCAGCGCTGAGGCTGGTGAACGAGCGTGGCATGCCTTCAAAAGCACTTCTCGGCGATCACCTACCAGCATCAGCCGATCCCGGCCGGCGGCCCGTTCCTTGTCTCCATCATCGATTAACGTAGGCGCGGCCCGGATGACAGTGACCACAGACAGGGTAGACATCAGCTATCGCGGCTACCGTCTGGTTGACGACAGGATTCCAACGATTCCCTCCCCGCAGCAGCTGAAAGACTGCAACGGTCTCGTGTGCCCTCTGGATGCCGGGGCGGTCATCCGGACAGGCACCGATACCGGTTTCATCACCGTCGGGGTGTCGTTGCTGAACTCCGAACCAGAGTTTGCCCTCGGCGGCTGGGAGGAGGCCGTTGACGTCTCGGTTCATTCCCCTACAGGGCAGTTGGCTGTGGATGGGTTCGACCAGACTCCATCGCTGCCGGAACTGAGTACCGCCGGCCCCGGCTGGTACAGGGTCCGCTGTATGGCGCGCGGCCGGTTGTCCGAATTCGACACCATTTCCCGGGAGTCGACTGAGGAACACCTGCTTCTGGTGTGGCAGGCACCGCCCAGCCCCGAAAAGGTTCACAACATAGCCCTTCGGCCTGGTGATTCCACCTACGAATACCGGGGCGGCAGACCACTGAGCAAACCAGATCACGGCGCCAAAAAGATGTTCGACGGACCGAACGGAAGATAGATAGACCTGGAGACCTGGTCAAGGGACTGCGGTGTTTCCTAAAAGCCTGTTGAGATTGAGAATCAGAATGCAGCAACAAAAAGCAGAGTGATGATGGGCATCTGCCATCTTTTCATCGCTTGTCCTTCCACGGCCTCTTACGTGATGGGAGGACGTCATGCAGCTATTTACCGGCCCTCGCTGTAAATGAGTGCAGGTGTAGATTAGGGCATCGCAAAAGCCAGGGTGCGGGTCACGGAAGGGTCGTCTGGAGAAGCAATTCGCGAAGCGGCGCACCGAACGCTGGAAACGGACTTGGCCTCACGGGTCACCGCTTGGGTGTTCGCTATATCGATCAACATCGGGTACTCGACACCATCGGCAACCTCGTTGACCTTTGCCATCGCCGCATGAACATCATCGGCCGCCAGAACAGTCCCCGGCTTCTGCACTTGCCGCCGGAGCTGTCTCATTTTCTCGGATGTGGGACGGCTGGCCCGCAGCCAAGCCTCGCTGGACGGGTTGACGGCACGGCATCGAGTAGCTAAAACGTGAACACGGGAACGTAATAGATTCCGGAGGTGGATCATGAGCGATGCAACCGCACGCCAGGACAGCCCACGCGAGGATGCAGGAACCCCGCCCCGCCCGTCGTGGCCAAAGGTGCCGTGGCGGACAGAAGGCCTGCCCACCTCGCCCGAGCCAGGGAAAAGAGGCCGGTGGTGGCGCACGCTCATCATTGTTGCCCTGTATATCGCCGTGTTCTCTGCCCTGTCACTCCAGGACCAGCAGAGCCAGCCGCAGTCCGTACCCTACACCGAGTTCAAAGCACAGGTCCGGGACAACAACGTCGCGGAAATCTTCGCCAAGGGCCAGACCATAGACGGCACCCTCCGCACCGAGAAACCTCTGCCCGACAGCGACGGGAGCAGCTACGTCCAATTCACCACCGAACGTCCGCTCTTCGCTGATGACAACCTCCTGAGCGAACTTGAACAAAACGACGTCACCGTCCGCGCAACCCCGCTCGTGAATGAACGTGGCGTTCTGACCAACCTGCTCATCTCCGTCGCCCCCATCGCGCTGTTAGTCCTGTTTTACCTGTGGCTATTCAAAAAGCAGTCAGGCATGCTCGGCATGGGCGGCTTCGGGGCAGGGAAAAAGTTCCAGCCCGTGGACCCTGAAAAGGTCCGGGTCACCTTCAAGGACGTTGCCGGAATCGATGAGGTGGAGGCCGAAATCTCAGAAGTTGTTGATTTCCTCAAAGACCCTCAAAAGTACCAGGCCATCGGAGCCAAAGCACCCAAAGGCGTCCTGCTCAGCGGCCCGCCCGGGACCGGCAAAACCCTGCTCGCCCGTGCCACTGCAGGCGAAGCCCGCGTCCCGTTCTTCCACGCCAGTTCTTCCGAGTTCGTTGAAATGGTGGTGGGCGTCGGTGCCAGCCGCGTCCGGGAACTCTTCCAGGCAGCCCGCACGGCAGCCCCTTCCATCATCTTCATCGACGAAATCGACGCGATCGGCCGCAAAAGGAGCGGTTCCCTAACAGTCGGCGGACACGATGAACGGGAACAAACACTGAACCAGATACTCACTGAAATGGACGGGTTCTCCTCATCCGAAGGAATAGTTGTCCTGGCAGCAACAAACCGGCCCGATGTCTTGGACCCTGCCCTGCTCCGGCCCGGAAGGTTTGACCGCTCAATCACCGTGCACGCTCCAGACCAGGCCGGCCGCCTGCAAATCCTGCGCGTCCACTCAGAAAACGTGCGGCTTGCCCCCGACGCAGACCTTGACAAGGTCAGCCGCATCACCCCCGGCATGACAGGCGCAGAGCTGGCCAACCTCGTCAACGAGGCTGGACTGCTCGCCGTGAAACGTGCGCACCCCGCCGTCACCCAGCGCGACCTGCTCGACGCCCTCGAGAAAATCCAGCTCGGTACCGCCAGGAACGTCGTTATGCCCGACGACGAACGCAGACGCACCGCCTACCACGAATCCGGGCACGCCCTCCTGGGAATGCTCGAGCCCGGCGCCGACCCAGTCCGCAAAATCTCCATCATTCCCCGCGGCCGTGCTCTCGGCGTCACCCTGTCCACCCCGGACACCGACCGGTACGGGTACGACGAAAACTATCTTCGAGGCAGGATCGTTGGCGCACTGGGCGGAATGGCCGCCGAAGACCTCGTCTTCGGGGTGATCACCACAGGTGCAGAAAGCGACCTGCAGACCAGCACCCACCTGGCCCGAATGATGGTCGGACGCTGGGGCATGTCCAAGAGAATTGGCCCTGTCCAGGTCCTCCCCGAAGAAGGAGACCCCCGCAACGCGGGCGTATCCGAAAGCATGCTCGACACCGTAGCCGAAGAAGTACACACCCTGGTGGAACAATGCCACCAACGCGCCCTCACACTCCTACAGGAAAACCGGTGGCGCCTGGACTCCCTCGCCCAACGGGTCCTCGAGAAAGAAACCCTCGACGAACACGAAATCTACGAAGCCGCCGGCCTCCACCGCGCCGAGAGCCACATCGGAAAAGAAGAAGACCAAAGCCTAAACCAGTCCGCCCGGACGACCACAGCACTTGACACATCGCCTCAACACCGAACCTGACAAAGTGACCACGACCAGCCATGCTCGCCTACACGACGAGACAGTGTCTGTCCCACTTCCTTGAAACCGGGACGCCTTTGATGGGACACTCGCCGCGCGAATCTAGACCTAATTTTCCGAAGTCGTTTACACGGCACTCTGCCTGCCTGCCGGCGAAGTTCTTAACAGAACGGTGTTTCCGACCCCCCGAAGTCCGGACAGGAGCATCCCTCGCTCAACGGCCTGGCGTTTGGTCCTGACAACCAGGCGGTCGAATGCTTCTATTTCTGTTTCTCGTCCCTCCAGCGCAGGAGGCTTGAGGGCCCCAATCAAAAGGGCAAGAATCCGTTTCGGGGACACCCCTCGGATCCGAATCCTTGTGCCGTCTAGAGTTCGAGCAAGAGCTGTCTTTGCCGCCGTTGCGGCCGCGAACGCACCGCTTACTCCAGAGGGCCGACGCAGGCTCGCTTCCTGATCGTTGAGAAAGGATGGCCGGTACGTCGTGCTGCGGACCGTTTCCAATGTTCACCGTCAACCGCCTCAAAATGGACGCGTCGATACCGAGCCGGACTTTCGCTTCCTGATCGCAGCTCGCGCCCGCATCGGCAACCGGCCCGCACGCGCCAACACACCGAACGTCGCATCATCGCTCTGCGGTTCACCCGCCATTGGGGTCCACATCGGATCGGCCATCACCTCGGTATCCCGCGATCCACTGTCGGACGTGTGCTCGATCGGTACCGGATGCCGTTGCTCACCCAACTTGACCAAGCCACCGGACTCCCCGTCCGCAAGAACAAACCGGTCCGCTACGAGAAGAGCAAACCGGGCGAGCTGGTCCACGTCGACATCAAGAAGCTTGGGCGCATCCCCGATGGAGGCGGTCACCGTGTCCTTGGGCGGCAGGCCGGCGCAAGGAACAACAAGAAGCAGGGTCGCGGTTACGCCTACCTCCACCACGCGGTCGATGACCACTCACGGCTCGCCTACGCCGAAATCCTGAACGACGAGAAGAAGAAGACTGCGGCCGCGTTCTGGCGGCGCTCACGCGCGTTCTTCGCCGAGGACGGCATCCAGGTCAGCGCCGTCATACCGACAACGGTTCCTGCTATCGATCACACGCCTTCGCGGACGCCCTCGAAGGGATCAAGCAGCGTCGCATCCGCCCTTACCGGCCACAGACGAACGGGAAAGTCGAGAGATTCAACCGAACCATGGCCGCCGAATGTGCCTACGCCACCGCCTACCATTCGGACGAGGCTCGCGCGGCGGACTATCCGCGCTGGCTGCACCACTACAACCATCACCGCCCGCACTCAGGAATCGGCGGCGATGTCCCCTCGTCGCGCGTTCGCAACGTCTCCGGGAAATACAGGTGTACGGCTGGCTGTCCTGTTCCCCGTCGTACAGGAGATCGCCAGCGGCAATGGGCGCGGCTGTGCGCCGGTACGCTTCAGCGATGTAGTCTTCCAGGTCCTGGAGACCGATGCGCCACAGGCCGCGGTTATCTTGCCCGATAAGTGCTGTAGGAATTGTTTGTTTGAGCATCGTGCTCTCGTTCCTAACTCTTTTCGCAGTCCTGTGAGGATGGCGTCACCTCTCCTGCAGCTGGGCGTCTCCTCCTTTAAGCGACGGGTGGCCATCTGACTGTTTTCAGTCTGATCGGAGCCAGCCTTCCCGCGAATGATCAACAGGCGTGGTTCTACGTGTCTGGCTCAGGGAAGAGAATTATTCAGTAGCGGGCCAAGGCGTCACGGAGCATTCGGTGACCCTGTTCCTCAAACTCATAGTCGCCAACCTGGTATGCCCAAGCAGCAGTGGAAACCGCTTCCCGCAGCAGCATTGCGTTCCAGAGTTTGCTATCCCGGGGATCTGAACCGTACCCCGCGAAAAAGGCTGACTCCAAGTGAGGAGCCGTTCTCCATTGTTGTACGGCAAGGCGGCAGAAATCGCTGGCAGCTGGTCTTAACTGATACCTGCCAAAGTCGATGATCCTGAGCTCCGTGTCGTCTATGAGCCAGTTGCGTGGCTGCCAGTCACCGTGGGTCGGAACGATTACAACCGGTTCCGGCCGATAAATGCTGAATATGGCTCTGGTTTTTTCTGCGACAGACTCTTCGATGCGGTGGGGTGTGTCCAGCCAAGCCACAGCTTTGGCCGTGGCTGCCAACTCATATTCCGAGTCACTATGCCCGGTTTGCTCGTGAAAAGCACGAAGAAGATACCCGGCCTGGACGTAGGTCTCCGTCGCATGTTCGGCTTCCGTGCCTTCTACCAGGCAACCTTCCAAATAATCAGTGATCAAGATGTTCAGGAAGCTGTCGGACTGTATGAGCTTCGGTGCACGGTTCCACCCGACCAGGACCCTGGTCGAGGACTGGTGGGCTTCTATCTCACGGCGTATGTGGTGGTTGGAAGGGCCTGCGGCTTTGATAATGTACCTGCGCTGCTCATGTTCCACTTCAAGTACGGCGGTATCTGTGAGCTTCCAGGAAAGATCGTTCAGGAGACGAATGCCTGGGAGCCAGGTTTCCACGAGCTCAGCCTGCCGCGTGCTCAGCCGCTTCCGGTGCCAGGATTCCATTCCAGCAGGGTATCCGGTTTGGCGGAGCCGTGCGGATCAGGGTCTCCCGCTAGGGGCCCAACGATCCTCACGAACCGCACAGAAACCAATCACCGGCATCAGACCCTCTGCCCACGAACTCCGGGCAGAAATGGCATCTACCCACTTGTCTGAGCAAGATAACCTCTCCCGCCGACCTGAATGGCGCGCAGCTCTCCACTGCTGACCAAGCTAGAGGCTCTACCGTCTCCTGGCCTTGACGGCACGCCCGGGCGGCCCCCGTCCCGGAACGGGGACCGCCCGGAAACCTGGGCTGTCCACAGTTGGGGTCAATCCGTGTTATTCACGGCTGGAAATTGGGAGCCATAGGGGTTGCTCCCTGGTGGCAGCAGTAGCGATGGATAATTCATGAGGATTGTCCCAGGTTGTGGGCTTGGCTACACAACGAGCGGAAATAGACGGGTAGTGGCCAGGGCCGTCCGAATCATCCCCTCGGATTTTCTTCGTCCGGAATGGAACATAACGGTTTAGCGCGGCCAGAACGGACGTAATAGGGCCACAAGTAACTGATCTCCAAGCCGCCCCAAAGCAATTGCGAGAATCTTCTTCCCGGCCTCCACAACCGTTTTTGACTTCATTGAAGGAACCGCCAAGGCGACGGTTGCCTCGCGTGTGACGATATAGCTAGAGTCGGCTTGGTGCAGCACTTCATTGCGGTCATCCCGCCATCACGACTCGGCGACACCCTGCGTGAGGTGGGCAACTACCTGATGGTTGGCCCGCACATCACGGTAAAAGCGCAGCCCGGCCTCAATGGGGAGGACAAGCCCGACTGGATCAGTCGGCTGCGGCAAGCCGTGGTGCACTTCGGCGAAGTGAAGGTGCAGCTGGGTTCACTTGCGTCCTTCGGCGATACGGTCGCATACCTTGAGGTCGATTCCCCACGTATCCACGACTTGCACGACGTGCTCCTGAAGAGCATCAACCCAGCTCCGGAAGATGCAGCACGCTACTTCGAGCTCGACGGGTGGACCCCCCATCTGACCCTCGAACAAGGCCAATCGATCGACTTCAACCAGATTCGTGCAGCGGTTGATCGGCTCGGCCCTTTGCCGCCATTCACTGTCGACACACTATGGGTCTGCCGACAGGATCGCGCAGGTCAGCCCTACTACGTGGAGACTCCGATCAGTCTCCAGTAAGACAGCAGTATGAGGGGAACGACACTAACCAGGGTTCACAGTGCACATCTGCGGCCCACCGCCGCCCGCACCATCAACGAGTGCGGCCCACTGTGGGACGAAGATCGTAAAAATTTCGAAGGAGAACCGTGCGCCCTCCAATAGGTAGCCTCGATGGCAGGTCTGTGGCTTTCGGCGATAAATGGCGGCTTTTTCACGGCCCTATTTGGCGGTTGTACAGCCCGCAAGGGATCCTTGACCGGGAGGCGGCTTATTGCGCAACACTTCGATCCAAGCCAACTCTGCCAGACATCGATACTGTTGCTTCATGAGCATCAAGTTGGTTGTCGCGCATGATCGAGAACGAGGAATTGGTCGAAGCGGACAATTGCCGTGGAGTCTTCCCGGTGAGATGAAGAGGCTTTCGGCCACGACGCTTAGGACTATGGTTCCCGGACGAAAGAATGCTCTTGTAATGGGGCGAGCGACTTACGATTCCCTCCCAAGCGGTAAGCGTCCTTTGCCAGGACGCCTCAATATTGTTGTCACGAGTCGCCCAATCCGGAGACCGGGGTACTGACGGCTTCAAGTCTGGATAGTGCCATGAACCTGGCCGCCAGCGCCGATGTGGAGGACATCTTCGTCTTCGGTGGAGGCCAAATCTACGAACAAGCCCTGGAGTCGTTAATCCCCGACGAACTCCTGATTTCGGTCATCGACGAAGTGTTCGAATGCGACACCTTCTTGTCGGAGTTACCCGAGCCATACGTCCTGCGGCGTTCAACCGAACAGATCTATCACGGGACACGGGTATTCCACGAGCAATACGAACGCCTCTGACAGAGTCTTCGTGCCCCGAATAGATGACTCACCCTTTGTCTAGAATCGCGGGCCTCCGGTAGAGGATCGGCTTACGGGACCTATGGCAGAGTTACTACATGCGCTTGCTCGTGATTTTTGGTCCGCCCGCCGTCGGTAAGATGACCGTCGGACGCGAGATCGCTCAGCAGAGCGATTTCCGCCTGTTCCATAACCACACGCTCATAGAGCCTCTACTCGAAGTGTTCGACTACGGGACACCCCCGTTCAATCGACTACTTAGCGAATGGCGTGAGCAGGTCGTCGAGGAAGCGGCCATGTCAGGCACCGACCTGCTGTTCACGTTTGTCTGGGGCCTGGAGCAGCAGGCCGAAGCCGATGAGCTGACGAGATACATCCGCCCTTATGTCGAGAAGGGTGCCGACGTAGCATTCGTGGAACTGTCGGCGGATTTGGACACGCGCCTGCGACGGAATCGGACCGAGTTACGACTTGCTGAGAAGCGATCGAAGCGCGACGTGGAATGGTCGGACGCGAATGTTCGCGAGATGGAGCGTTTTCTCATGAATACTGACAGCCATGCCAATGCCGGCCAGGCTTTGCCAGGAGCCGCGCTCCTGGCGGAACACCGACATATGCGGCTGGACAACGGCGACCTCACACCGCAGGAGGCAGCGGCTCGGATTCTCGCCTGGTTGGACAAATCCCCAACGGGACGCGTGACTCAAGAGTCGTCATCCTAGCGCGTAAGCTGCGAGAACGTAGGCATGCCTGAGGGGAAGCCACCAGTCATTCAACTGCTAGGGATGGCTTCGGTCGGTTGCGCCTTCGCTTGCTTGGCTGTGGCATGACAGCATGAGGCTATGGGGAATTTTCAACGATTTCATGCAAACTACGTAGGGCGGACCGGTGTTGGCGTCGGGGTCTTCGTTGCGGTTGATCATCTTCGCCGGACCGGAAGACTCAGCGAACAAGAGATAGTTCTCCATGCCCTCACCGATGACTGGTTTCAGCAGAACCTTCCCAATCCGCCTTTTTACGATGACGGAAATTCCATAGGTGCCGTGACCTGGTTCCGGGAGGCAAGTGAGGAAATGACGGACCGTCTGCAGCCGCTCCTGTCGATTCTAGATTCGAAGGGAGTCGCATGGGAGCGGTCAGTGTCGGCTGATCCCGGGAAAGTTGTCTACGAAGATCAGTGGCAAGTGGGTGTCATCCCGTCGTCACGGCTTGTCATGACACCTTTGCCGTACCCAGGCAAGATGGGACCGAGTGACTGGTTTGAGGTTCGGAAGGAGATTCTTTCGAATTATCAGCTGTGAACCTTGGTGTCCGCGCTCCGACCGGGAAAGGTAGGAGCGCTATTGTTCGAACGGCTCTGTATCGCAACCTGGAATGGACGAAGGACGACCCCTTCAACCCCTGCGGCAGCCCGGTCACCACACCGCAGATCGTCTTCATAGTGGGTGAACGATGAGTACCGATGTCGTGCGCTCTTTCGGTTCGGACCTGCCACGTTCTGCACTGTGATGTTGGCGGCCATTGACAGCCTGCGAGGGGCAAACGGACCCTCTTCCTGGTTCCAGCCCGCCAACAGGCAAGGCGGTTCTGCCTATCGGAACCCAGGCCAAGTTGGGGCTGCGAGAATCGTGCGCTGTAGCAGTTGAGGCAGGCGTCACTAACACTTTCCTGTGGGTGTGAGGATGGTGTCTGTGGCGGAGAGCGCCCCCACGCTCGTGAGCGATACGAATCTAAGCGGACACGCCGCGAACGTCCCCGGCATATATCGGTTAACTAAATATCTTTATGGCATGACTAAGCGTCCCATGCGTGAACCAACGTTCCTGATCCTTTCCGTGCTCGCCCAGGGCCCGGCCCACGGCTATGCATTGATTACCGAAACGAAAAAGCTATCGGGAGGGCGCGTAACGCTGCAGCCCGGCACGCTGTACACGGCCTTGGACCGGTTGAAGGAAGAGGGCCTGGTGTCCGTGACCCGGGAAGAAGTCGTGGACAGCCGGCTACGCCGGTACTACGAGTTGACCGATGTCGGGGCGGGTGAGTTGGGCGGAGAAATTGCCAGGCTGGAGTCGAACGTGGTGGCAGCCAAAGCTTCTCTGCAGATCCGCTCGGCACGTCTGGCAGGTGGGCTGACATGAGCATGGATTCGGAGCTGGAACGCCGGTACAGATTGGCTTTGAACTTCTACCCCTCCAGCTGGCGACGGGAACATGGGGATGAGCTCTTAGGGGTGCTTATGGATGTGGCCGAGGATCAGCAACGGGTGAAGCCCGGAGCTAAGGAAATGCTCAATCTGGGCCTCAGTGGACTGCTCGCCCGAATCATGCTGGTTGTTGGAGGCATCCCAGTGCACCGCCGTTCCCGTATTGCCGTTGGGGCGACGGTCATCGGTTCCGCGGCGGCAGCGACGATGATGGTGCTGGGGGAAGTGGGGCGCTGGTTCCGGTATGGCAGCTATGGGACCGACGTGATGCTGTTCGGGCCGTTTACCACGGCGGCATCCGTGGTTTATCTTCTGTGCCTGTGCGCTTTCCTGGCAACCATGCTTCGAATGCCCAAAGTCCGGGTGGCCGCTCACGTGCTGACGATAGCGGCGGCAATCACGCTTCCTCTCGCGACATTTTTGACGCATACCGTCGTCACTCCTGACTGGTACATCCCGGCATTCTTTGCCGTCGCGGCCATCCTTGCCCTGCTCGGGGATCCCAATCGAACCGTTGGTGCCCCCGCATTGATGCGTTGGGCTGCGCCTGCCTTGGCAGCTGGCCTGACCTTCGTTGCGTACCGTCATGGGGCCGGCGCACGGATGACCTTTTACAGCGATTACTCCTGGAACCAATTCCCGGTCAGCATGTCGTTTGTTCTCGCTTTGGTCTTCGTAACGGCGCTTACCCTCAGTAACAGAGCGGTTTTGCCTTGGGTGACATACCTCGTGGTGTTCGCCCTGCCGCTTTACCTCTGGTTCACCGGACTTCTCGCCGTGCAATACAACCCCGCCACCTACTTCATCGGATCCAGCATCCTGGCTGCCATGGCCGCCTGGTACGTGGCCAAGTACCCTCTCCGTGCTGGTGATAAATACACACCCGCAGGCTAGGCGCAGCCACCCCCGCGTGGGGTGCCGAGGCCTCCCAAGGCGTTGGGCCCAAGGTTCCCCAATCGGGACTGGCTAAATCATGCTTGCCTCGCCGTCCAGCGAAACAACGGAACGAGACCGCGAACGTGCTGGAACTCGCCACACGGGGAACGCCGGACAAGACCTAAACCTCGGCGCTGTCGCTCCGCTCGGCGGACCTGTGGATGAAGAACCCAAACAGCTTTGCCCGATCCTTTGTCTCACGCAGCGCTAGCATTGGGTCTCATGATCGTATGGCTCAATGGCACGCACGGCGCAGGAAAGACAACGACCAGCGCACTAGTACAGCAACTGATTCCGGATTCTCGGGTGCTCGATGCTGAGAAGGTCGGCGAGACACTCATGGACATCAAGCCAGGGCTGCCCGAGACAGACAACTTCCAACACTGGCCACTGTGGCGGCCACTGGTCGTCGAGACCGCCCGACGCGTACTCGACTTCACCGGCGGCACCTTGGTGATGCCCATGACGGTCCTGGTCGAGGAATACTGGCGTGAGATCAGCACGGGTTTCGCCGAACACGCCATTCCGGTGAGGCATTTCGTCCTTCATGCTGACCAAGACACCCTCCGCGCCCGCATCGCGGAGGACACAGTTCTTGGACCCAACTCCCCGTTCCGTCTCAAATACCTTGAGCCATACGCCCAAGCATCCCGCACTTGGCTGCACAGCGAAGCCGAGGTTATCGACACCACACACCTCACGCCCACCGAAGCCGCACTGCAGATCGCAGAGGCGGTCAACAATTGATGCCCGCTCGACGCTTGACGATACGGGTACTCGATGGCCTCTCCCGTTTCAATCACGAGCATCCGTGGTCCCACAACGACTTCTACATCCCGTGGGTGATGTGGCACGCGCGCAGGGTTCGGCGTGGAGGCGGTACCCGGGCTTTGGACGTCGGTTGCGGCACGGGCAATCTCCTGAAGCGGCTCGCTAAGGTGATGGATGAGGTGACCGGGGTCGAACCTCATCCGGCTGCCGCAGCCGCCGCCCGCGCCAACCTCGCCGGCGTCCAGAACGCTGTGGTTGTCGAACGCACATTCAACGAGGAATTGCGCGGGGCCTACGACGTGATCACTTTCGTTGCAGCGCTTCATCACATGCCGCTGGCGGAAACCCTCCTCACAGCCGGCCGCGCCCTGCGTCCAGGAGGCCGCCTGTTGGTCTTAGGCGTGCACCGCGAGGCACCAGGCGATTGGCCGTGGTCACTGGCCTCGATGATCCTGAACCCCGTCATCGGTGCCGTACGGCACCCACAACGTGCTCACACCCTCCCGGCGAACATGTCCGCACCGACAGCAGAAGCGGGCGAGACGTTCAGTGAAATTGCCGCCGTCATGAGGCAAGAACTTCCCGGCGTACAGATGCGCCGCTCCTTGTTCTGGCGCTACACGGCCGTATGGACGGCCCCAGCGGCAAGCCTCACGACATGAACCTAGTGCCCACCGTAGAAGGGACATTCGATGTCTGTACAAAACTATGTAATTTTCATCAACGGGACTTACGGAACCGGAAAGTCCTCTGCGCTGGATCACGTCGGCGATGCCCTGGCCGCAGTCGGTCAACCGTTCACGCTCATGGATGTGGACTGGTTCCACCGTTCCTGGCCACCGGCAATCGATGATCCCGAGAACGTCCTGACCGAGGCAAAGAACTTGTCAGCGGCGTGGAACAACTACAGGGCAACCGGCGCGCGCCAACTCGTTGTCAGCGGAGTGATCTCCACAACGGAGGACCTTGCGCGATACGCGTCCGCATTTGACCTGCCGGTTCGTCCAGTACGCCTGGTTGCAAACGGGGAGCAAATTGAAGCACGTCTTCGCCGTCGCTATACCCCTGCGCAGACGCACAGCCTGGACTGGCACCTCGCACGTTTCCGGAACCTGGACGAACAGCTTACAACTGCCAGAATGGACGAGATCACCATCGATACCTCGGAGCGCACGCCTGCAATGGTGGCCAAGGACGTCCTGACGCACTTCGGATTCAAACTGTCCGCGGAGGCGGCGGGGCGGGACTTGGTCAGCTAAGGACTGTCGGCGAGATCGAGCCAGACGACGTCTGCGATGATCACGGCGAGCCAGAGCGTCTTGGTCCACGTGGGCCCCATCGAAGAACATAGGCCCCAGGTCGCCCGAACCGACGGCTCCGATGCCGGGCCCAGACGGCGTACCGATGCTGACATCGATCCTCTTCAGCGCGATCCGGGGCGCTCCGGACGCTGGATACGCGCACGTCCCTATGCGCACCTAGCGCCAGCCGGGAACTATCGAGAATAGAAATCGCTGACCGCGTCCAAGTATCGGACGACGACGGCAAGTTCGCTTCCACTGAACTGCCCACTCAACACATCGAACTCGCGATCCACACGGCCATAGAACGCATGCAACGGCTCGATGGCATCGGGAACAAGCTCCAGTACTGTCTTGCGGCGATCGCCTGGAGCGGGAGTGCGGCGAATGTAGCCGGCGGCTTCGAGCCGGTCGACCAGCTTGGTCACCGTACTGCCGGGCATGCCCGTGGTCGTACTGATCTGTCGCGGTGTGCGCACGTCATCGCGGAGCACCATCAGGTGCAGTGTCTGTAAATCAGTCACCCTCAGTCCGTGAGCGCGCGCCACGCGATCGTTGTCAAGGATCGCGTGCACCAGCTGCCGCTGCATCGCCGCCCGCACCCGCGCCACCTGGTCCTCAGCCATCCGTATGCCTCCACTGATAGACTCGCTCCCGAACCGGAAATATCCCGATTCGGTACTATCCATGAAGTGTAGCGGCTCTTCGGGGGTGAATGGAGGAGACGCATGAGAATCTTGATACCAGGCGCGACGGGCACCGTCGGCGGGCATGTGGTGGAAAAAGCACTCGCACGGGGGCACGAGGTGGTTGCGATCGCACGCAACCTCGCGACGCTCACCATTGAGCATCCGCGCCTCACGAAGACGCCGGTCGACATCCTCGATCCTGCCGCGGTCGCACCGCTACTCGAAGGAGTCGACGCCGTGGTGAGCACCGTGGGCATCGGGGCGTCCAAGACACCCACGACGCTCTACTCAGCGGGCACTAAGAATCTCATCGACGGCATGACCACCCACAACGTCCAGCGGCTGGTAGTCATCTCCTCGGAGGTCGCCGAGCACTGGGCGCATCAAAGCCCACTGAAGCTGTGGCTCGTGCTCCCGCTGCTGCAGCGATTCCTGGGCGCAACCTACGACGACATGCGCCGGATGGATGTCGTGCTCTGGGAGAGCAGCGTCCAGTGGACTGCGATCCGCGCTCCACGCATCCAGCCGGCCCAGGCGAAGGGCCAATACCAGTTGAGCAGCGACGGGCCGCTCAAGCGCGGATGGATGATCACCGCTCCGGACATAGCGACCGCGCTGCTCGACATCGCCGAGCGCGACGATCTCGGACGCAGCCACGTCTTCGTCTCGAACTGACCGTACCCGCAGCACCTCTGCGAAGGTAGAAGGCATGGTCCTTCGGTCCCAGCACGCGCTTCGTATTTTCGATTTCGGCCAATGGGGTCTCCAGATCGAACGGGACGGACTCTCCCGAGTCTCTCGCCGCGAGGTCGATGATCGGCTTTGCTTGCATGCCCGGTAACACGGTGCTCCCGATGTGCTCGATAGTGTCGATCCGTTCGGTGAGCGCATTGAGGACGCAAGTCGCCTCGCGCTCGAACTCCATCGCCCAGGCGACGTCATACGCCTTCATTTCGACAACAAGCCCGATCGTATTCCACCCGCCTCAGGCTCGGTCATTTGTCGTCGACGGGCAGCGCGAGAGTCTCGCCACGCTCGAGGACCTGGACTGCGTCTCGTGCGACCAGTTCGATTGCCAGTCACAACTCGCTGACCAGCAGCCAACCCCTACACGGTCGACGGGCTGACTCAGACGAGAAACACCCTGGCGAGGTCCTCCATCACATGCAGCAAAGACGTCGCCGGGCTCATTCCCTAACGCCTGCCACGGCGGAAATGAAGGCACCAACGTTACTAATGAGATGGGTCGTTCCCGTGCCGCAAAGACGTCCGGACATGGACCAGAACCCGCGTCATGCCGGGGATTTTGGTACCCACCTCCCATATCGATTTGGGTGCCACGGAGCTCATGCGGTCTGGCCAGTGATTGTTAATTTAGGAGGTGGGTGGCCTAGTCCTGACGTTTTGCCTGGTCACCTGCTCATTTGGACCAGCGTCTCCCCTCTCGCCGCACTGTTGGGGGCCCGCGAAACAGCTCTTCTCCTATTCGCTCTCTATTCGACTGGCAAACTAGGAGGGGCAGAATAGTCCACCAAAGATCACTCGAGAGATGGGTCGAACAGCACACTTAAGGCCGCCTCATCGCCTGACCCATAAGCCTTGGCTACAGGGCGCGGAGTGGCGGGATACTGAGATCTGTCGAGAGGAGCGTCACATGGCAACGAGTCTAAGCGACTTCCTCGCTGAGCACCCGGTAGACCGCACTCAAGTAGACGCGCACAAGAGGCGCATTGTCACGGCCATCGAGGAGTTCCGCCGCGTCTATTGCTCGGCGGATGGTATCAACGAGGAGTGCCGAGCGTAAGTCGGCCGCGATACCTCGCGGAGGCTCCCTGCGGAGTACGTTACTCCGACTCCGCTAGCAGCTCCTGGAGAAGAATGTTGAGGATCTCTGGCGCATCAAGTTCCGTCCCACCTCCACGCAGTGCCTCAAAGAGGTGCCGGATGGGTTCGATGGGCATCCACGCTGGCATGTCGCGATATCTTCGGTCGAACCGAAGGACCTCCCATGTGCGTGGGTCGAGCTGCTCACTCCAGCCGGCACAGGATACGACCATGGCTCCCATCACGCCCGGGTTCGTCTCTAGACCTTGAGCCAAGCGATCATGCACGCGGTCATTTGACATCACGCGTGCGAGGGCGTTCATCATGGCATGCCCATGCATGTCATTGCCCTGCCATGCGCTTTCGCTAGACCAGTCCGTGTCCTCCCACACACGACCGAGCCGTTCTAGCGCAGCCGCTCCGACCGCGCCCTCATTACCGTGGCTGAGAACATGCTCTTGGAGAAGTGCGACTGCGGCACAAGCCGGGAGTCGGCCTCCGTCTTCTTCAACGAGCCTGAGCTGCTCCTCTTCGACGGCATTGCGCGCCACGGCAACCGCGAGGGCGGCCGTCGTATCGAGCGTCAGGGGCCGCAGATGCGCGGTCGGCGGTACTCGTGCGGCAAAACAGGTGGCGTCGGCAACGCGCTCCCGAAGCGCAGGATTATACGGCCGATGGGTGACCCTGTGGAAAGGGCGCGCCTCGTCCAACAAAGCCCTATGCTCAGCCAAAGGATCTGGACCTTCAGCACTGGCAATTGCTTCCGAAATCACGGGTAACTCGATGTCTTCGCCACGCGTTGCGCGAACGAATGCATCGATGACCTCGCGCAGCTTCGTAAGAGACAAATTGAATCCAGCATCGTCCTCGGGGTCTGCCTGGCCAGTCCACGTTGACGCTGTCCTCACGACGCCGGAGATCACATGTTCCAACGCGTCACACCAGGGTGCAGCTTGATCTCGCGTAACGCGAACGGCAGCGAGCTCAATCCGGGCCGCGTCAGCCAGGGGCTGAATTTCCTTGAGCGCGTCCGCCAAGGCGTTGCGAATGCCATCCTCCATCGGGCGCACTTCCGCCACCGAGGGCTCGCCGTAAACGGGATTTCCGTCCTCGTCCCACATGCTGTAAGACCCGTGGGTCCGCTCCCTCAGCTGCTGCCAGCGCGCCGCCCATGCTCTGACATCTGCACGGGTGCGCTCGGCCGCGAGACGAAACGCCTCTACCCGTCGAACCAGTTCAACGGTGGACGCTGCATGGAGCGTATCGAGAGATTCGGATGCTTCCAGCACCTCTTTCGCCTCATCGTCGTTGATCGGCCAATTGCGCTGAATCTGTTCATACTCCGCGACCTGCCGCGCTTTCCACTCTCGAAGAAGATCGGGCGCGTATGGGTCCGGATTCTCATCGATCTCGTACGAATGCTCGATACAAAGGAGGATGAGGTTGGCAAATGCCCGGTTCTCCTCCGCGGGCATATCAATCCAGCGAGGTCCACCCTTTCGCCGCGCATGAATGTGCGCTACTCGGCTGTTCAGTACGCGATCTCCATTTTCGTCGGAGACCTTGTACAGAGGTCGGTTGCAATCGGGATGCGCACACCGAAATGCCGACGCGTAGAGCTCGCGCACTGTGGAAGCTTTTGGAGCCGGATAGGCGGAGACAGTCATAGCCCCAAGTTTCTCATCGTGCCTCGATTCGCCGATGTTCACGATGTCATGCGGCGTTACCGAAGAACCCCGCACCTGACGACTACCCTCGCGAGTTGTGGAACGAGACAGAAGCAAAACGGGTCAGATTGGGTGGCCTCTCCTTCCCACAATTGAACGCCTCATTAGCCTCTACGGTAGTCTGCTTCGGTCCACACCGTGATGTCCGCTGACAGGTCGAACTGTCTCAGCGGGCTTTCGGGGCCGCCTGCTTCAAAGCCTCCGCCAGCAGACCGGATCCCAGCCGCAGTCAAGTTACCCCCAATCCAAAACACGTCTACTGCGACGACTATGCCACGTCGCTCCGGCCTGCTCCCGTCGATACATCCCTGCCTCAATGGTGGTGTCGTACGAGCAGATCGCGTGCCGCGTGGCTCATGCTGTTCCTATGGGAAAATCGGTACCGCCTTGGGTTCGCAGCAGAGGTCTTGGCCGTCTTCTGGCCCAGGAGACGAATGTGTCAGACCTCATCCAGTTCCTGAGTGACCGTGACCCCTCGCCATGGATCGAACTTATCGGCTTTGTCCCAGACAACGTTTCCCGAGAGGTACAGAAGGCCAACAACGCGGACCTATTGCTGACCTCAGGTTCACGAACAGCCGTGGTCGAGGTGAAACTCGGACACCTGATGAGCGAGGACCAGCAGAAGAAGTACGAGGCGCTCACCTCTCACCCGGACCTCTACTTGGCTGCCCTGGCCTCGGATCGTCGTCGGCTGAGGAACAGCCCTGGGCGATGGAGATTCCTCAGTCTCAGTGAGCTCGTCGGCCGCTGGGAGTCAGCCGGCGACGACCTGGCCCGCGGCTTGGCGAGCGAGGCCGCCAACGTCCTCCGCACATGGGACACGTTGATCTCCGGGGTGTTCGAGGCAAGGTCCGAGGAAAGCTGGTCGCCTCTGAGTGCTCTGAACCAGAAGTTCCTGGCACGTGTGGTGACCCGTCAGATTGCCCACGAACTGAAGGACCGCGGCCGGATGGCCTGGGCAGGTGTGACAAGCGGAGGCGGTCTGCCCATCGTCCAGAGTTGGACATCGATTCGGGGCGAGGGAGATGACCGCTGTTTCATGGCTGAGGTCCGCTGGTGGGAAACAAAGCCTGGCGGCGAGCTGCGGTTCGGTGTGGACTTCGATGCTCGGCCCGGCAGCGTTGAGGATGAAGAAGTGCGCCGTGCCGCGTACGATCTGGCACGCAGCATGGACACTGATATCGATTTCGCTGGCCTCCATGCTCATCTCACCACAGTGCGGCCAGACCTGGCAGTACTCCTGAGCCGGGACAAGAGAAGCCGTCCTGACGCCAAGGGAGACTGGGAGCAGGTCATTGTCCACGGGATGAAGGCGGCACCTCAGCAGGGCAGAAACACGAACAACCGGCGGACCATCACGCCCGCCTTCTTTGGCGACGGCGTGCTCCGCTTTCAGGCCATCGTCGACGTCGACTTCGACCGGGCCTCAGCCCGCGATCTGATCGACTTGATCGACGCGACATTGACGTATTTGAGCGTGCGCGAACCCAACTCACAGCGCAACCCTGTCGCGGCCGAGAGAATCCGATGAATGGCTGGAAGGATCGGCCACATGGGTTATGACTGGAGCGAGGAACCAAGGGGTCTGTCACACGGTGGCACCGGACGACCGCCTACAGCGCTACCGGAAGTCAGCTTGGACCGTTGGAAAACTTCCGCCACCATCCAATGATGGTAAAGACGAGGATCTCAACAATCAGGCTCGCTGAGCAGCAGCCAATCCCTACACGGTCGACGGGCTGACTTAAACGAGAAACACCCTGGCGAGGTCCTAAATCACATGCAGCAAGGACGTCGCCGGACTCATTCCCTCACGCCCGGCACGGCGTGACATGAAGGCACCAACGTTACTAATGAGATGGGTCGTTCCGTGCCGCAAAGACGTCCGGACATGGGCAAGAACCCGCGTCATTCCGGGGATTTTGGTACCCACCTCCTATATCAATTTGGGTGCCACGGAGCTCATGCCGTCTGGCCGCTGACAGCTGTCAGGTGGGTCATCCCTACTGTTTTCATGGCAGTATTCAGTTCGTCATCGAGGCCACTGGTGTCTCCTGTCACCATGCCAGGCAGCAGCCCCCGGGAATCTCCTGGCAATGCCGAGCTGCTTTCCCGGAACAAATCCCTGAGTGCGTCCGGGCCATGGTTCCAGGGACCGGCCGGAGTGAGGACAACGGGAGGCGAGGTGCCGGACAATATAGCCGCTTCCGCCTGCCCGCCGTCCGGGGATCGCAGCTTGCCTGTGGTGCGGAGTCGCTGGCCGGCCCGCAGATGCTGCCACTCTTCACCCCCCATTACCAGCAATTGTGCACGGGCGTGGATGACATTGCCCTTGGCGGTCAACGAGTGTGCTGTGACGTTGGTGGCCCATCTGTCACCGGCTCCGGAGCCGCCGGGATCGGCCAGCCTTCTTGGCGATGCCTCGACCGTGAGTTCGGCTGTAACGGCCGCTTTCGTCGAGATGGCATCTGCCAACGCGGCGTCATGTCTCTGGCTTGACGCTCCGGCTGAGTGGCCTGCGACAGCAGCGGCCAGCAAAAGGGAAATGGCCAGAGTTATGAGAATGCTGCGTCCGGGAGGCTGCCTGCCGCGGCGGAGCCTGACCCGGGTACGCCCGCGCTTCCTGCCATGGAAATCCCCCCGCCACACCCAGGCCAAGAGAGTGCCCCCGACAACGACCAATCCTGCGCTGAGGACCACCAGTGCAGCGGGCACCAGCCAGAGACCCGCAACGGCCGTTAGCCACGTAATGACCGCCGCAGGCAGGAGTCGAAGGTCACCGCGTCTACGGGGTTCCGGACTGTTTCCGGTACCGGCGTCGGAGGCGTAGGCCACCCGCAGCCTCTCCAGGATGTTTTTCTGCCAGGCTGCCTTCGGTGAGAGGGCTGCAGCTCGCGTACGGACTGGGGCAGGGGGATCCGGTTCATGTCCAGGCTGAACGGCCGCATCCACATATCGCTTCCACGGGCTTACATGGGTCATAGCAGCGCCCGTCAGACCGTAACGAGAGGCAGGAGGGCTTCCAGCATTTTCGGTCCCACCCCGTCCACGGCATCAAGTTCCTCCACAGTCTTGAAGTTCCCGTGCTCCTTTCGCCAGTCGACTATGCGCTGGGCGAGCACGGGGCCGACCTTGGGCAGGGTATCCAGTTCGTCCACCGACGCGGTGTTGACATTGATCCTGTCCGTTGTTGCCGCCCCGGAACCGGCAGCATCTCCATCCGCATCATTTACCGGGTCAGCGGAGAGCTGTTCGCCCACTAAAGGTACGTGCACCTTCTGCCCGTCTGTCACGACTGCCGCGAGATTAAGCCGGTCCAGGTCTGCACCGGGCAAGCTTCCGCCCGCACCCCGTATCGCCTCGTGAATCCGGCTGCCGGTGGGTAGTTCGACCACGCCCGGTGTGTGCACAGCTCCCGCGACATGGATCACGATCTCCACTCCGCCTACCTCTTTTCCCTCGTCCGCGGCGCTTTCCGAGACAGAGGTTCCGGAATCCGCCGCCGGAGGACTTTGGCTTGCGCCGGCAGCACTGGATACGGCGCTGATCGGAACTACCTGAGGGCTGTTCGCTGCAGCCGACCACCAGAACCACCCGGCCAGAATCAATGCGGTGAAGGCAACCAGCAGACCGGCGCGCGGACCGGTCCGCCATCGGGTGCGCCTGGGCTGCCGGGAGTCTGCGCTTTCCACAAAATCATGCCCGTCCACAAAAGCGGTCCCGTCCAGGAGACCGCCAGCTTCCGGAGAACCGTTCCCGGCGAGTACGCGCCGGGCCCGGTCAGCGCTGGGGGCGGCTCCCGGATTCCGACGTGACATGGAAACCACGCTAGGAGAGTGCCGCGGACCAGGACAGCCGGCGTCGCCCTTATGTGGAAAGCTTTCCCCTCGGTGACTTCCCCTTCGCGGGCGCCGTGCCCTGGTCCGGAGACAGGGCGTCGTCGGCGTCACTTCCCTCACCGACGATGACAGCCAGCACGCCGAGTCCTGCGTGGGCGGCCAGGACGGCGGGGAGTGAACTGATCTGTACCGGGGCTACACCGTCCAATGAGGCGGACAAACGGCGGGCCAGCTGCTCGGCCTCCCCCGCGTTGCCGAAGTGGTGCACGGCTAACCGCGCCTTGCTGGCCCCACGCTTTCGGACATCAGCTGCAACCAGCTCCTCAAGCCGTGCGACTGCCCTCGCTGCAGAGCGGACCTTCTCGAGCGGGATGATTCTGCCATCCTCGACTCCCAGCAACGGCTTGATCGAAAACATGGTGCCAAGGAGCGAAGCTGCCGTCCCGACCCTGCCCCCGCGCCGCAGCTGTTCCAGGCTGGGGACGTAAAAAAACACCTTCGTGTGGGCCAGCCGTTCCTCCGCTGAGCTTCGGACCTCGGCGGCAGACAGCCCGACTGCGGCAGCTTCCACGGCACTTTGGACGCCCATCCCCTGGGCCATCCCGACGGTGCGGGAATCCACCACTTCCACAGGGATCCCCACCCGTGTGGCGGCAAGCCGTGCGGAGTCAGCGGTTCCGGACAGCTCACCCGAGATATGGATAGAGACAACAGCCTCAAACCCCCGTTCGAGGGCGGCCCGATAGGCCTGTTCGAACTGCCCCGGGGACGGCCGGGAGGTCTTGACTGCCTGCCCTGAAGCCAAGGCCACCGCAATTGTTTCGGCGATGTCGTCTTCACCTTCGCCGTAGATCTCTTCGCCCACCATTACAGGCATGGGGATGACACTGAGGCGGCCATCTGCCAACGCATCAACCCACTCGCGCGGCAAGGCAGCTGCGGAGTCCGTTACAACGGCCGTACGCACCACGGCAGTGGGGACTGCCGGCGGACCTCCAGGCCGGTTGACACTTCGAAGGCGAACAAGCCGATCCCTCAGCCAAGGCCAGCCCGCGCGTTCGCGTTCTGCCACCAAGCACCTCCTGAGGTCAGATCGGCCCCCGAACGTACCGGAGGCCGATTACCCGGCTAGGCCGGGACGATGTTGACCAGTTTAGGCGCACGAACGATCACAGTGCGGATGCCCTTGCCGTCAAGTGCCCGCTGGACGTTCTCCGAGGCCAGCGCAAGCTCACGCAACTCGTCCTCCGAGATACCCGGAGACACTTCCAAACGGTCCCGGACCTTGCCCTGCACCTGAACTACGGCTGTGACCGTTTCCTGTACCAGCAGCGTTTCGTCGTGCGCAGGCCAGCCGGCGTTGGCTACCGAGGCGGGGTGGCCGAGGACGCTCCACATATCCTCCGCCGTGTAAGGCGCGAACAGGCTCAGGATCACAGCTACCGCTTCCGCTGCTTCCCGCACTGCGGGATCAGCGCCACCGGCACCGGAATCAATGGTCTTGCGAGTGGCATTGACCAGTTCCATGAGCTTGGCAACCACAACATTGAACTTGTTGTGGTCCAGGAGAGCTGCGGCATCAGCAATGGCGCGGTGCGTCACTGAGCGCAGGGCACGGTTGCCCAAAGCGGGAGCCACCCCCGGCTCGCTGGCAACATCCTGGGCGAGGCGCCATGCACGCGCCAGGAATTTAGCGGATCCCGACGGCGAAACATCGGCCCAGTCGACGTCGTCCTCCGGAGGAGAAGCGAAGATCATGGTCAGGCGGACGGCGTCTACACCGTACTTGTCCAGTTGCTCGCCGAGGTCCACGCCGTTGCCCAGCGATTTGCTCATGGCCTTTCCGCCGTTGAGGACCTGGCCTTGGTTCAGCAGGGCGGTGAAGGGCTCGCTGGTTTCGATCATGCCCAGATCATGGATGACCTTCGTGAAGAACCGTGCATACAGCAGGTGCAGGATGGCGTGCTCGACGCCGCCCACGTACTGTCCCACCGGCATCCAGTCGTTGATCTTTGACGGGTCGAATGGTCCCTCGGTGTAGTGCGGGGATACGAAACGCAGGAAGTACCAGGAGGAGTCGACGAAGGTGTCCATGGTGTCCGTGTCCCGTTTGGCAGGACCGTGGCACTCCGGGCACTCAACGTTGACCCAGGCTTCGGCAGCGGCAAGCGGCGACGTCCCTTTTGGATTCAGGTCTTCGCCGCGGAGGTCTGCCGGCAGGGTGACGGGGAGTTGCTCATCGGGAACGGGCACCTCGCCGCACTCCGCGCAGTGGATGATGGGAATAGGCGTACCCCAGAAGCGCTGGCGGCTGAGCAGCCAGTCCCGGAGCCGGAAGTTGACGAACTTCTCCCCTGTCCCCTGTTCCTCCAGCATGCTGATCGCGGCCGGAATCGCTTCAGCCTTGGGCAGGCCGTCGAGGACACCGGAATTGATCAGCGTGCCCTCGCCCGTTGTGGCGGTGCCCGAGACTGCAGGGTCCTCCTCGCCGGTATCCAGCACGGCCCGTACAGGCAGGTCAAAAGTCCTGGCGAAGTCGAGGTCGCGCTGGTCGTGGGCAGGGACGGCCATAATGGCGCCGGTGCCGTAGTCCGCCAGGACGTAGTCCGCGGCCCAGACCGGCAGCTTCTCGCCGTTCAGCGGGTTGACGGCGTAGCGGCCGGTGAAGACTCCGGTCTTTTCGCGCTCAGTTGACTGGCGCTCGATCTCAGTAAGCGCCTTGACCTGCTCGCGGTACGCCTCAAGGGCGCCGGCGTGTTCTTCAGTGACGAGTTCGACAGCGAGAGGAGCGTCAGCGGCGACCACGAAGAAGGTCGCACCGTAGAGGGTGTCAGGACGCGTGGTGAAGACTGTGACGTCCTTGGCCGGCTTGCCGCCGTCGGCCTCGATGGCGAAGTTGACGTGGGCTCCCTCGGAGCGCCCGATCCAGTTCTTCTGCATGGCCAGTACCCGCTCAGGCCAGTGTCCGCGCAGCTGCTCCATGTCGTCCAGGAGCCTGTCCGCGTAGTCAGTGATCTTGAAGTACCACTGGTTCAGCGATTTCTTGGTGACCGCGGTGCCGCAGCGCTCGCAGGCACCGTTGACCACTTGCTCGTTGGCCAGCACGGTCTGGTCCTTGGGGCACCAGTTGACCGGAGAGTCTTTGCGGTAGGCCAGGCCCCGCTCATAAAACCGCTTGAACAGCCACTGCGTCCAGCGGTAGTACCCGGGATCGGAGGTGTGCAGGCGCCGCGACCAGTCGGCCGAGATGGCATACCGCTTGAAGGATGCTGCCTGGGTGTCGATGTTGGCGTAAGTCCACTCGCTCGGGTGGGCGTTGCGCTTGATGGCAGCGTTCTCGGCAGGCAGGCCGAAGGAATCCCAGCCGATCGGGTGAAGGACGTCGTACCCCTTCTGGCGCAGGTAGCGTGCGACAACGTCGCCCATGGCGAACGCTTCTGCGTGGCCCATGTGGAGGTCCCCGGAAGGGTAGGGGAACATGTCGAGCACGTAGCGGCGCTCGCGGGAGCCGTCGTCAACCGGCGTGAAGACCTTGAGGTCTTCCCACACCTGGGGCCATTTGGCTTCCATGGCCGCAAAGCTGTAGGCACCCTCTTCGGGTCCGGCCATCGCGGCTGATACTGTTCCGGTGTCTGTTTCCGGCTGAACGCTCACTGCTGCCCTCTTCTGGTCTGTACCGCTTTTCGTACGGCCGGCTTCTGTCCCGCCGGGCCCTTCGATCCCCTGCTGTCCGCGTCGATGCCGGTCCACCAGCCCCAGACACACGAAAGCCCCTCGACAGGGAGGGGCGGCCGCTCGGCAATCCGAGTCCTCGTCGGATGCCGGGCGGCTAGCTAAGCATAAGGATCGCACGCATAGCTCTACTTTAGCCTCTCGCGCAGGCTCACAGTGAACTGAGCAGGGAAACGTCCGGGGCGTGTGCCCGAAATAGTCTGGAAACTATAATTCTATTGCGATTTCCCGAGCTGCCACAGCACGTAATCTCAACCCGGAATTACGTACTTTCAAAGCAAAAACAAGTACTGAGAGCAGCTGGCTCGCGAGTCTCCAAGTACCGGACTAAGTACAATTCCGGATCTCGAGCACAAGTATTTCTTGCGCGTAATGGCGGGCCTGAATTGCATAATTTCTTCACTTGCAAAATCCATTAAATGGGAACATTATTCTCGTAAAGATCTCCTGGGGGATTTCGCAATGGTCTCGGGTTGAGGAGCCTGACATGTGTGCATTGCGCCTTCCGTATGAGCCGCCGCGGTTTAAAAACCAGACCGCGTGCTGCACCCCCAACATCCTTGAAAAGGGTTAGCCATGTTTGGCTGGGTGACCCGTTTCAGTATGCACTTCCGAATCCTGGTTCTCGCCCTTGCGGCAGGCCTCATTACTTATGGTGTGGTGAACGTTCCCCGTATCGCTGTGGACACCATGCCCGAGTTCGGCCCCGCTCAAGTCGAGATCCAGACTGAGGCCCTCGGCCTCTCCGCTGTGGAAGTTGAGCAGCTGATTACCGCTCCGATGGAGGCCGACCTCCTCAATGGTGTGGCTTGGCTTGACGAGATCCGTTCGAAATCCGTCCCGGGACTCTCATCAATCGAACTGGTCTTCGAGCCAGGCACCGATCTCCTGCGGGCACGGCAGCTGGTCGCAGAGCGGATGACCCAGGCGCACGCTCTGCCGCAGGTCTCGTCGCCGCCGCTCATTATGCAACCTATGTCCTCCACCAGCCGTGTGCTGATGGTCCGGATGAATTCCAAAGAGCTCTCCGGCATTGACCTCTCAGTCCTGGCGCGGTGGAAAATCAAGCCGCGGTTGCTCGGCATTCCCGGAGTAGCCAACGTATCCATCTGGGGCCAGCGCGAGCAGCAGCTCCAGGTTGAGGTGACCCCGACCCAGATGCGCGACAAGGGCATCACCCTGGAGCAGATCGTCAAGACCACCGGCAATGCCGTCTGGGTCTCGCCCTTGAGCTTCCTCGAGGCGTCAACTCCCGGCACTGGCGGCTTCGTGGAGTCTCCCAGCCAGCGCCTCGGCATCCAGCATGTCCTCCCCATCCGCACCCCGGCCGACCTTGCGAAGGTCAGCCTGGAGGATTCGGACCCGCCACTGCTCCTGGGCGACATTGCCCAGGTCAAGGAAGACCACCAGCCATTGATCGGCGACGCCATTGTGGGGGAGGATGCCGGCCTGATGCTTGTAGTGGAGAAGTTCCCGGGCACGAGCGCCGTGGACGTTACCCAGGCAGTTGAAGCCGCCCTCAAAGACATGGAGCCCGGCCTTACGGGCGTTGAGATCGACTCTTCCGTGTTCCGCCCCGCAACCGCCGTCCAGGATTCAGTAAACAGCCTCGGACTGGCCCTCCTGATCAGCCTGCTGATCGCCGTGGCGCTGTTCTGGCTGCTCTTCAGGTCCTGGCGGGTAGCCGTAATCGCACTCGTGGCCATCGTGACCACGGTCATGACGGCGGCGGCGGTGCTGTTCGTCCAGAACGCAACCCTCAACATCACGGTACTGATGGGCATTCTGCTCGGTGCCGCTGTGATCGTGGGCGACATCGTGGAGGACGTACAGGCCCAGCGACGACGGCTCCTGGTCCCCGAGGCCACGGAAACCAAGACCACCCCGAGCTCACGTATCGCAGACATCGCCCGGAGTGTCCGCACGCCGCTGCTCCACGCTTCGCTGATCATGGTGATCGTCCTCATTCCGACGCTCTTCCTGACGGGAATCGGCGGCTCGTTCTTCTCGCCGCTGTTCTGGTCGCTGGTTCTGACCCTGACCGCCTCATTGTTCGTAGGCCTGTCTGTCACGCCGGTGCTGGCGCATTTCCTGCTTCCGCGTCAGACGGCACCCCGCAGGGACCTTCCCATCGCCGGACGTGCGACGGCGTACTACGACCGCGCGCTGGGCGGCGGGCGTTCCCGGAGAACACTGGCCATCGTGGCCGTCGCTGTCGTTGGGGTCCTTGGCCTCGCTGCCGGCTCCCAGCTGATCGGCAACCGGCCGATCGTTCCGACGATACCGGACCGTACGTTGCTGGTTCAGTGGGACGCGATTGCAGGCACGTCCAATGAAGAAGTCCGGAGGATCGCCTCAAGGGCCTCCGAGGAGCTGAAGGCCCTCCCGGGCGTGTCCGGAGTGGGTGGCCATATTGGCCGCGCCATTTCCTCAGACCAGGTGGTCGGCAACAGCTCGGCCGAGCTGTGGGTGTCGATCGCCCCGGACGCAAACTTTGGGCAGACGGAGCAGGCGATCCGGGACGTGGTGCAGGGCTACCCCGGCATCGCCCACAACGTCCTGAACTACTCGCAGCAGACCATTGGCGATATGCGCAGCACCCTGGAATCGGGCTTCGCGGTCCGGGTCTATGGACTGGAGATGCCGATTCTGCGCGAAAAGGCCGAAGAGGTCCGCACCGCCCTCCAGAAGATCGATGGCGTCAGGAACCCTGTCGTCAATGCCACGGACATGAATCCGATCGTTGAGGTCGAGGTCAATCTCGAAGCTGCCCACAAGGCTGGCATCAAGCCCGGCGACGCCAGGCGCGCTGCGGCGACACTCATGCAGGGCATCATCGTCGGCAACCTCTTTGAGCAGCAGAAGGTGTTCGAAGTCGTAGTTCGCGGCGCGATCGGGGTAAGGGATGACCTGACCAGCATCCGTGAGCTGCTGCTTGATGCTCCCAATGGCGGCCACGTCCGACTGGGCGAGATCGCCGACGTGCGGATGGTCCCCAACGAAGTTGTCATCCAGCACGATGACACCTCGCGGCGGATCGACGTGGTGGCCGACATCAGCGGACGCCCGCTGGCAGACGTCCAGCGCGACGTCGAAGCTGCAATCAAGCAGATCCAGTTCCCGCTCGAATACCACGCAGAGATCCCGGCCAAGTATGGCCAACTGCAGGCTGCGGACACCTTGCTGCTCTGGCTCGGAGCGGCTGCCCTCCTGGGCGTCCTGCTTCTGCTCCAGACCGCGGTGAGGAGCTGGAAGCTGGCCTTCGCCCTCTTCCTTTCACTGCCGGCGGCGCTGGCGGGAGCGGCGATCGCAGGATGGATCGGAGCGGCAACGCTGTCCTGGCTGTCGCTGACAGCCCTCGCGGCAGTCCTGGCCATCGCTTCACGCAACGCGGTGCTGCTCTCAGCGCGGGTCGACGAACTCTGGCGGGAATCCCAGCAGATGTCCCGTGCCAAGGTCGTCATGAGTGCGGCCCGGGACCGGGTATCGCCAATCCTGAAGTCCGCCCTCATCACGCTCCTCGTGCTGGTACCGCCAGCAGTGCTCGGCGGCACAGTGGGCCAGACCCTGCTGGCACCGATGTTGCTGATCATTGCCGGCGGTCTCGTCACCACAACGCTCGTGGGGCTCTTTGTGCTCCCGCTCCTGACGCTCTGGTTCGGTCCCCGTACCGCCCCCGAAGAGTGGTCGGAAGTCTATGAATCGGAAGTACCCGTTGCTCCTGTTATGCCAGAAAAGGTGGAAGTATAATGACCAGCCGACAGCCCCTGCGACGCCTGCCAGTGGCGGCCGCTATCTGTGCAGCCCTGCTGTTTTCCCTGCCGGGCTGCACTCAACCCGCAGCCAAGGCAGAGTCTGCTTCCGAAACGCCGGCCACAGTGGAAAAGAATGCCACCACGGGCATAGCACGCATCACCCTGAGCCAGCGCGCCATTGATCGGCTGGAACTCCGCACAGACACTGTCAAGCCGGCCGCCGGCGACGCAGGCCTCCTGATCCCCTACGGTGCACTTCTCTACGAAGCCAACGGCAAGACCTGGGTGTATGTTAACCCCGCCCCGCGGGTGTACGAGCGCCAGCCCCTTACCGTCACCAAGGTGGAGGCCGGCGTGGTCACGGCCAGCACGGGTCCCGCCGTAGGGACAGCAGTGGTAACAGTAGGCGGACCTGAACTGTTCGGCGCCGAGTTCAATACGGGCAAATGACATGCGCCGGATAGTAGCGGCCAGCCTGAGGTTCAGATCGATCATCATTGCGATGGCGGCGGCGCTGATGATGGTGGGTGGGACCCAACTCAGCAGCGCCTCGGTGGACGTATTCCCCGAGTTTGCGCCGCCGAAAGTCGAAGTCCAGACAGCCTGCCTCGGACTTACCGCCGCCGAGGTGGAAGAACTGGTATCGGTTCCGCTGGAAGAGGCCTTCAACGGCATCGACGGCCTCGACCAAATGCGGTCCAAGTCGGTACCCCAACTCTCGTCCATTGTGCTGGAGTTCAAGAACGACATGGATCTGCTCACCGCCAGGCAGTTGGTGTCCGAGCGGATGGCGAATGTAATTCCCACGCTGCCCACCTGGGCGTCGCCGCCGATTATGCTGCAGCCGCTGTCCTCCACCAGCCGGGTCATGAAGATAGGGCTGTCCTCCGACACGCGGTCCCTGATCGAGATGTCAATGATTTCCTACTGGAAAATCAGGGCTCATCTGCTCCGCGTTCCGGGCGTGGCAAACGTAGCAATCTGGGGCGAACGCCTCCAGATGCTTCAGGTGCAGGCTGATCCGGCCAGGCTGGCAGCCCACAATGTCAGCCTCGAAACCGTGATGAATTCCACCGCCAATGCCCTCGACGCTGGCCTGCTCCAATATTCCGACAGTGCCATGATCGGCACAGGTGGTGCCTTGGAGACGCCCAACCAGAGCTTGGGGATCACGCATGTCCAGCCCATCAAATCACCCGCGGACCTGGCCAAGGTGACGCTGGAGGATCGGGAGGGACTGCCTCCCCTCCGGCTGAGTGATGTGGCAAATGTGGTGGAGGATCACCAGCAGCTGATCGGTGACGCAGTCATTAACGGCGGCCCGGGTCTGATGCTGATCGTGGAAAAACTGCCATGGGGCAACACCCTCGAAGTGACGCGGGGGGTGGAGGAGGTGCTGAAGCAACTCGAACCCGGTTTGACCGGGATCGCGGTGGACACCGCTATCTTCCGGCCGGCGACCTTCATTGAGGAATCCCTCGGCAACCTCGGCGTAGCCCTGCTGCTTGGATGTCTGCTGGTCATCCTGGTGTTGAGTGTCTTCCTCTTCCAGTGGCGGACGGCCCTGGTCAGCGTGCTGGCCATCCCGTTGTCATTGATGGCCGCGGCGCTCGTGTTGTATTGGACAGGCGGCACTATAAATACCATGGTGCTTGCGGGGTTGGTGATTGCCGTCGGAGTGGTGGTGGACGATGCCATCATCGACGTCGAGAATATCGTCAGACGGCTCCGGCACCACCGGGCCAGTGGCGGGACCGGAAGCACAGCCAGGGTGGTGGTCAACGCTTCGCTGGAGGTCCGCGGACCGATTGTGTACGCCACCCTGATCATCGTCGCCGCCACTGTTCCGATCTTTTTCCTGGACGGGCTGACCGGGGCGTTCTTCCGGCCACTGGCCACCTCTTACACCCTCGCGGTAATGGCGTCCATGGTCGTGGCGCTCACAGTGACGCCGGCAATGGCGTACATCTTCCTCCGGAACGCCAAACTGGAGGACCGGGATCCGCCGGTGGTCAGGGTTCTGAAACGCTGGTACGCCAATGCGCTCCGGCCCATCGTCCGCCGGCCCGTTCCGGGGTACGTTGCCCTGGGTGCCTTGGGCGCCGTCGGCATCATGGCCGCGCCGCTCTTGGGCCAATCACTGCTCCCGTCCTTCAAGGAGCGTGATTTCCTGATGCACTGGCTCACGCAGCCCGGCACGTCCAACTCCGAGGAAGTCCGCGTCAGCGAACTGGCCTGCAGGGAACTCATGACGATCCCTGGGGTGAACAATTGCGGGGCCCACACAGGACAGGCATTCAACGCCGATGAGGTGGTGGGCGTCTACTTCGGTGAGAACTGGATCAGTGTTGACCCCTCCGTCGACTATGACAAAACCCTCGCGGCAGTTCAGGAAGTGGTTGACGGCTACCCCGGAATCGTACGGGACGTCCAGACCTACCTCAAGGAACGCATCCGTGAGGTCCTGACAGGCACTGGTTACGCTGTGGTCGTCCGCGTGTACGGCGACGACCTTGCCACGCTGCGCCAGGAGGCTGACAAGATCAAGGGAATCCTGGGCGGCATTGACGGCGCCATCGGTGCGAAGGTTGCCCTCCAGGCAGATATTCCGCAGATAGACGTGGAAGTGAATGTGGACGCCGCTAACCGCTACGGGCTCAAACCGGGCGATGTGCGGCGTGCCGCGGCCACCATGGTTGCCGGTGAAGAAGTAGGCGACATCTACCGGGAAGGCAAGGCCTATGACGTCCAGGTATGGAGCCCACCGGAGACCCGGACGAGTGTCACAAGCATCGAGAACCTTCCGCTCGATACGCCGAGCGGGACCAAGATCCGGATGGCTGACGTAGCCAAGATTTCCATCAAGCCCACGCCCAATGTCATCGAGCGTTCGGAGGGATCCAGGCGCATCGATGTCAGTGCCAACGTCAAGGAAGGCGATCTGGCGAAGGTCGTGGAAAAGTTGAAGTCCGAAATGGAGTCGGTTGAATTTCCGGTCGGCTACAGCGCGGTTGTCCTCGGCGAATATGCAGAACGGCAGGCCGCTTCACAACGCCTGCTGCTCTTCTCAATTGGCGCCGTCATCGTCGTCTATCTGCTGCTTCAGGCTTCATTCAGAAGCTGGCGGCTGGCGACCTTGGCCATCCTGACGCTGCCCGTGGCCCTCGTAGGCGGGATAATCGCCGCCCACCTCAGCGGCGGAATCCTGTCCCTCGGTTCGCTGGTCGGCTTCCTGACGCTGATGGGGATCGCAGCCCGCAACGGCATCCTGCTCATCAACCACTGCCAGCACCTGGAGCAGTTCGAGGGTATGCCCTTCGGACCGGCACTGGTGCTGCGGGGGGCCTCCGAACGCTTGTCCCCGATCCTCATGACAACCCTCGCGACTGCCCTGGCCCTCGTGCCCCTCGTCGTGATGGGCACCCTCCCGGGCCACGAGATCGAGCACCCCATGGCGGTGGTGATCCTGGGCGGCCTCGTCACGTCGACGCTGGTCAACCTGTTCATCGTCCCCTCGCTCTACCTGCGCTTCGCCAAACGCGGCCGAGGCGGTGAACGCGAGCCCGAGAAGCCGGAGCTGGTGCCAGCGGTTTAGAGATCATCATTTCACTCAGCTAAGAGACGCACCGCAATTCAGGGCAGAGAGCGGGAGGGTGGCATGTCGTGCCACCCTCCCGCTCTCTCAGTTCACCTGCTTGTCCGGGGAACGTCGCCTATTTGCCTAAAGCAGCTCAGCGCACGTCCTCGTCGACCCAATCCATGGACTTGGTCACAGCCTTCTTCCAGAGCCGCATCTGCCGGTCCTGTTCGGCCTGGTCCATCTTGGGCTCCCAGCGCTTGTCTTCGGACCAGTTCGCCGAAAGCTCACCGAGATCCTTCCAGAAGCCGACAGCCAGCCCGGCAGCATAGGCAGCGCCAAGGGATGTCGTTTCCACCACCTTGGGCCGGATCACCGGGACGCCCAGAATGTCCGCCTGGAACTGCATCAGCGCATCGTTGGCGACCATACCGCCGTCGACCTTCAGTTCAGTCAACGGCACGCCTGAGTCAGCGTTAACCGCGTCCAGTACCTCGCGGGTCTGGAAGGCCGTCGCCTCCAAAGCTGCACGGGCAATGTGGTTCTTGTTCACATACCTCGTCAGGCCAACGATGGCGCCCCTGGCATCCGAACGCCAGTACGGCGCGAAGAGTCCCGAGAATGCGGGGACGATATACACGCCGCCGTTGTCCTCCACCGAGGCTGCCAGGGTTTCCACCTCTGGGGCGCTGCTGATGAGGCCAAGATTGTCCCGCAACCACTGGATGAGGGAACCGGTGACGGCGATGGAGCCTTCCAGCGCGTAATGCGGTGCCGCATCTCCAAGTTTGTAGCCAACCGTGGTCAGCAGGCCGTTCTTGGAATGGACGATCTCCTCCCCTGTGTTGAAGATGAGGAAGCAGCCGGTGCCATAGGTGTTCTTCGCTTCGCCGGTCTGGAAGGCGGCCTGACCGAACGTGGCAGCCTGCTGGTCGCCCAGGATGCCGGCAACAGGAACTTCACGCAGCAACTGGGAGGTGTGCACGGTCCCATAGACCTCCGAGGAGGACTTGATGGCGGGCATCATGCTGGCCGGGACCCCGAATGCATCCAGGATCTCCTGATCCCACTGCAGCGTCTGGAGATCCATGAACATGGTCCGGGAGGCGTTGGTGACGTCGGTGACGTGCACGCCGCCGTCGACTCCTCCGGTCAGGTTCCACAGCACCCACGCATCAGTGTTTCCGAAGACAAGGTCACCCGCTTCGGCCTTGGCCCGCGCGCCCTCGACGTTGTCGAGGATCCACTTGATTTTGGTGCCGGAGAAGTATGTTGCCAGCGGCAGTCCGACCTTCTGCTTGAACCGTTCTGGACCTCCGTCCCTGGCCAGTTCGTCCACGATTCCCTGGGTTCGGGTGTCCTGCCAGACGATGGCGTTGTATACGGCTTCACCGGTTGTTTTGTCCCATACGACGGCGGTCTCGCGCTGGTTGGTGATGCCGACGGCGGCGATGTCATGCCGGGTCAGGTTCGCCTTGGAGAGGGCAGAACCGATGACTTCCCGCGTGTTGTTCCAGATCTCGGCGGGATCGTGCTCCACCCAGCCGGCCTGCGGGAAGATCTGCTCGTGTTCCATCTGGCCGGAGGAAACGATGTTGCCGCTGTGGTCAAAGACCAGGGCCCGGGTGCTGGTGGTGCCCTGATCGATGGCGATTACGTACTGGTTCATTGTGACGTCCTTGTCTGTTGTTCAGATGCTGTGCAGTTGCGTTTGGAGGATGGTGGAACGACCGGCGGGACTTTCAGTCTCAAGGTGCCGGGTTATGACGCCGCGGTGGCGATGATCGGAACCACGGCAGCGACGAGGCCGCCGAGGGCGCCACCCACGAGAGGACCTACAACCGGAACCCAGGAGTAGCTCCAGTCGCTGGAGCCCTTGCCCTTGATGGGAAGGAGTGCATGGGCGATGCGGGGGCCAAGGTCGCGGGCAGGGTTGATGGCGTAGCCGGTGGGGCCGCCGAGGGAAACACCGATGCCTACAACGAGGAGTGCCACTGCCAGCGGGCCGAGGCCTGAGGGAGTGCCTCCGAAAGTGAGGATGACGAACACCAGCACGAAGGTGCCGATGATCTCAGTAACCAGGTTCCAAGGGGTGGACCGGATGGCAGGACCTGTGGAGAATACGGCCAATTTGCTGGCAGGCTCGGGCTCGGCATCAAAGTGCTGCTTGTGGGCGAGCCAGGCGACGACCGCGCCCAGGAAGGCGCCGACCAGTTCTGCACCAAAGTAGGTCAATGTTGAGAGGACATCAACAGGAACGCCTGGTGCATACTCGCCCTTGCCATTGACCAGGAGGCCCAAGGTGACGGCCGGGTTGAGGTGGGCGCCTGATCTGGCTGCCACGTAGACACCGGCGAAGACTGCAATACCCCAGCCCCAGGTGACCATGAGGAACCCGCCGCTGTTGCCCTTGGTGCCCTTGAGGGCCACGTTGGCAACAACGCCGCAACCCAGGAGGGTCAGCATTGCGGTTCCGAACACTTCGGAAAGGAAAACTATTCCAAGAGACATCTTCGACTCCATCTATTTTCTGTTGTCAGCCCTCGCGGGTTTGAGGGGCTGTTTAGGCTGGCAGCAATGCCGAACTGCCGGCCGACGGCTGCACCGGAAGCAACTTCAGCTTCCGCGCAGTCCTTGCGCCCGAGGTGACCCGGGCACGCAAGATAATCAGGTCACCAGACTATGGACCTGGACGCCGTGGAAACGGTTCAGGACCTCCTGGGCGTGGCGGATCTCGGTAGCACGCGCTGCAGCATCCCAGCCGAGAGGTATGGCGAGGACATCAGCAATTTCATTCAGCAGTTCGCCCGTTACGAGTCCTCGAAAAGCAAGCGATGTGCGGCGGATCAGGATGTCCACCAGGTGGCCGATCTGTTCATGCCGTGCCATGAATTCAAGCTCCCGGACGCTGAGCTCGCGGGTCGAGTGCAGGAGCCGGTCAGGCCCGGCATCGAGGTAGGAGATTACTTCTTCTGCCCTGGTGCCGTAGCGAGTCAGCAGCACTGCGGCCCGGTCAGCGTCGCGGCCGGGAGACATGTGTGCCTTGATCCACTTCTGGACTCCAGCCTCTGTCTCAGGGAAACCCGCGCCGCCCCCGATGGCGAGTTTCGCCGTCGAGATCCTGCGTTGCCTTCCCAGCTCAGCGAGCACGTCATCGCTGAGATGCTCCGCCAGTGCCCGGAAAGTGGTCCACTTGCCGCCCACCAGGCTCAAAACAACACCGCTGTTGCTGCCCGCGACACCCTCTGGGACCTGCTGCGTTGCCTGGCGTTCAATCCGGTAGTCGCGGCTGACGAATCCGGGCTGCGTTTCATCATGTCTAGGCAACGGGCGCACCCCGGAGAACGTGTATACGATCTGGCCGCGGTTGACTGTGATATCCGGGAAAACATGTCCGATCAGATCGAAGAAATAGTCTATTTCCGCATCGGTGCATACCGCGTCCCGGGACATATCTGCGTGGATGTCGGTGGTGCCGACCAGCACGCGGTCCCCCATCGGGTAGATCAGCACGATCCTGCCGTCGGTGTGCTCGAAAAAGATCTCTCGGCCGTTGCATGCAGCAAGCAAATCAGGGTGGTCCAGGACAATGTGGGAACCCTTGGTGCCGCCCATAAAAGCTGACGCTGCGCCCATAGCCTGGTTGGTCAGGTCAACCCACGCTCCGGTGGTGTTCACAATGACGTCGGCTGTGAAGTCGAACACCTCACCGGTCAGCTCATCCCGGAGCTGCACAGTGGTGCCCGATTCAGCCGTGGCAGGCTTCTTGCCGACAAGGGAAAGGTAATTGCTGGCCCTGGCGTGTGCCTCAGCGGTGCCTGACTTGCTTCCGCCACCGGCTTTTTCGCCATCCTGAAGCACATCGAGGGTAAGACGCTCGGGGTTATGGACTGAGGCGTCGAAATAGGTGGCGGCATACTTAATGCCCGGATGAAGCATGGGGAGCTCAGCCAAAGCGCGTTTTCGCCCACGGAACTCGTGGCGCGGGACGTTGCCGCCGTCGCGGGAAAAGGAATCGTAGAGGGTAAGCCCTGCCTTGATCAGGAAGGCCCCACGTTCCTTGGGCTTGCCCTGCTGCTTGTGAGTGAGGAAGCGCAATGGCGCGGCCAAAATCCCCGAGAAAGTGCTGAAGATGGGAATGGTGGTTTGCAGCGGCTTCACGTAGTGCGGAGCAATCCGCAGGAGCCTGTTGCGCTCCACCACGGATTCCCGGACGAGGCGGAACTCGCCGTTTTCCAAGTAGCGGATCCCGCCATGGATCATGTGTGATGAAGCTCCGCTTGCCCCCTGGCAATAATCGCCGCGCTCCACGAGCGCCACGTCCACGCCCTGGAGTGCAAGGTCACGGAAAGTCCCGACGCCGTTGATGCCTCCTCCGATGATGAGAACCTGGGCGCGGGGCCGCTGACGCAGGCTCTCCACTGTTGGGCGATGCCGGGGGGAGGCTTGGTGGCCAGGTGTTTCATTGCGTCCCAAAACAACTCCTTTGGGTTTGGTCCTATGCGGCGCACCCACAGGCACGGCGCCGTTCACCACTATTCTTTGGAGTAATGGAAAATGGAGTCAAGCACTATGCACAAACGTGCAGATTGGATCTCTAATGCCTAACTCACGGCACGCTGACGCGCTGAGGGCCGCACAGCTGTACTACATGCAGGACCTCACAATGGACGCCATCGCCAGGGAGTTGCGAACGTCCAGATCAACGGTCTCCCGGCTGCTTTCCGCCGCCCGCGACACCGGCCTGGTCCAGATCCAGATCCGCAGCCCCTTGGACACCGGGCCGGAGCTGGAAAGCATCATCCGAAGCGAATACAACGTGGATGTGCACGTTGTCCCGGTGCTGGAATCCCTGAATGAAGCGGAAACACTGGACCGTGTTGCCATGCAGGCTGCCAGGACCATCGGCCCGCTGGTGGATTCCAACGCCATTATCGGCGTCGCGTGGGGCTCAACGTTGAGCGCCGTGAGCAGGCACCTGACCCGGAAGATCACTCACGACAGCGTCATCGTCCAGCTCAACGGGGCCGGAAACATGCACACCACCGGCATCACGTACGCAAGCGACATCATGCGACGGTTCGGCAGTGCTTATGGTGCGCGGGTGGAGCAGTTTCCGGTTCCCGCGTTTTTCGACCATGCCAGCACCAAGACGGCCATGTGGAATGAGCGCAGCGTGCAGCGGATCCTTGACCTGCAGTCCCGCATGGGCATTGCAGTGTTTGGTGTCGGCTCGGTGGATGCGGACTACCCGAGCCACGTTTACGCGGGCGGCTACCTCGATGAAAATGACCTGAAGGTCCTCGCGAGTTCTGATGTTGTGGGTGATGTGGCCACTGTATTCTTTCGGGGCGATGGTTCTTCGGATGGCATTACGCTCAACGAACGCTCCACTGGGCCCTCGCTGGCGCAGTTACGCCAGGTCAGGCGGAGGATCTGTGTGGTGTCGGGAGCGTCCAAAATTAACGGGTTGCGCGGGGCGCTCGCTGCGGGACTGGCAACCGATCTGATCCTGGATGAGGCCATGGCCCGGCGGCTCGTGGCCTCAGGGAACATGGCTTGATGCGGCATGACGGAACGCAGTCTGAACCTTACGAGTCGGTAGAGTCGGTGTTATGAAACCTGTCCCCCGCCTACAGCTCAACAACGGCGTGCTGATCGACCAATTGGGCTTTGGGCTGTACAAAGTGCCGCCGCCGGATGCGGCCGGCCTGGTCACCATGGCCCTTGAAGCCGGCTACCGCCATTTCGATACAGCCGCCATGTACGGCAACGAGGCGGGCGTCGGAAGGGGCATTGGTTCCTTGTCCGGATTTCAGGGCCAGGAACGGGGCAGCGGAGCGGGAACGCCATCCCTCTCACGCCAGGACCTGTTCATTACTACCAAGGTGTGGAACGAGGACCATGGCTACGACTCCACGTTACGCGCCTTCCAAAAGTCCATGGCCAGCCTTGGACTGGATTACCTTGACCTTTACCTGATCCACTGGCCCTGCGCCCGTCGGGGACTCTATGCCGGAACGTATCGTGCCCTGGAGACCCTCTACAGGGAGGGAAAAGTGCGCGCCATAGGAGTCTCGAACTTCCAGCCGGCGCATCTGGAGCACCTGCTGGAAACGGCAGAAGTCATCCCCGCCGTGAACCAGATTGAGCTCCATCCCTGGCTCCAGCAGGAGGAACTGCGCGAGCAGCACACACGGTTGGGGATCCGCACCGAAGCCTGGAGCCCGTTGGGACGCGGCAAGGTGCTCCAGGACCCGGTGATTCTTGATCTTGCCTCTAGTCATGGAAGGACTCCCGCGCAGATCATCCTGCGTTGGCACCTGCAGCTGGCGAACATCGCCATCCCCAAGGCCAGCTCCTATGAACGGCTCAGGGAGAATCTGGACATCTTCGACTTCAGCCTGGAATCGTCAGAAATGTCCAAAATCGCGGCCTTGGACCGCGGTCAGCGCACAGGCTCCCACCCGGACAACGTGAACTAGGATTCAAAGTCATGGAACAAGTGGACACGGACACGGGCCGGACTCAGCCCCTCTTCAGCCCTCAGCTCGCCGCCCGCACCCGCGCCGCTGACGTCGACGTCGACGGCGTGAGGGTGGCGTATTGGATTTACGAGCCGGTCCAGGTGACGCCCGAGACCCGGACAATCCTGGTGATTCACGGTTTCCGTGGAGATCACCACGGCCTCCTGCGCGTTGCGGACCAGCTCTCGGAAATGCGGCTGATCATGCCCGATTTGCCAGGCTTTGGGAGCTCAGAGCCGTTCAGGTCCCTGGAGCACACAGTCGAGAATTACGGCCGTTTCATCAGCGGATTTATGGCTGCCCTTGGACTGGGCCGGGACACAGTCCTGCTGGGTCATTCATTCGGTTCCATTGTTGCCAGCCACTTTGTGGCATCACATCCGGGCACTGTCCGTGAGCTGATTCTGGTCAACCCGATAGCCAGTCCGGCATTGGAAGGGCCGAAGGGTGCCATGACCAGGCTGGCCGTCTTTTATTACCAGCTTTCTGCCAGGCTTCCCAGCAAACTCGGACTCTTTATCCTGCGGAGCCAGATCATTGTCAGGATCATGAGCGTGGCGATGGCCAAAACCAAGGACAGGCAATTGCGGCGCTTCATTCATGCCCAGCATTCCGCCTACTTTTCGGCCTTCGCCAACCGGCAGAGCCTTCTCGAATCCTTCCGTGCGTCGGTGGGCAGCAACGTTGCCGAAGTGGCCCCTGCCCTTGGGCTACCTGTGCTGCTGGTGGCGGGCGAGAAGGACGAAATCGCAGTCCTCCCGGACCAGCACAAGTTGCTGGCGCTTTTGCCCGATGCCCGCCTGAGAATCATCCCGGGCGTTGGCCACCTCATCCACTACGAAACCCCAGCACCCGCGGCCGGGCATATCCGCAGCTTCCTGAAGGACCATGCCTCGTGAAAATCGTGATTGACGCCCGCTTCACCCGCACGGATCACCACGACGGGATCAGCCGCTACGGTTCAAGCCTCATCGCAGCGCTGGCAAAGATCAGCGACGTTTCGATGCTGATCAGCGACCCCCGGCAGCTTAAGTTGCTTCCTGACGTCCCGTACACCCTCATCAACAGCCCGCTCTCCCCCGCTGAGCTCTTTGTCGCGGCGAAAGTCAACCGGCTGGGGGCCGATGTGGTGGTCTGCCCGATGCAGACCATGGGCTCATGGGGCCGAAACTATGGCTTGGTGCTCACCCTGCACGACCTGATCTACTACGAACACCCCGCTCCTCCCGGTTTCCTTCCTGCACCCGTCCGCGTCCTCTGGCGCCTTTACCACAAAGCCTTCTGGCCGCAACGGCTGCTGCTGAACCGGGCTGACATCGTGGCAACCATCAGCCATACCACTGCATCACTGATCGCGAAGTACCGTCTCACCAAGAGGCCGGTCAGGATTGTGGGCAACGCCCCCCAACACGTGCACTCCCCCCGCGACGTCACGGCAGGTTCCGATAAGAGCCTGCTGTACATGGGCTCGTTCATGCCCTACAAAAACGTGGAAACGATGATCAAGGGCATGGCTGAACTGCCTGGCATGACGCTTCACCTCCTGAGCCGTATCACTCCTGCCCGCAGGGCAGAGCTTGAATCGCTGGTGCCCCACGGGACGGACATTGTGTTCCACAACGGTGTGACGGAAGACGAGTATGAGGCCCTGCTCTCGCGGGCTACGGCACTCATCAGTCTTTCCAAGGCCGAAGGCTACGGGCTCCCGCTTGTGGAAGCCATGTCTCATGGAACCCCCGTAATAGCCAGCGACATCCCAATCTTCCGGGAAGTCGGCTCGGACGCCGTGACGTATGTCCATCCCGATTCCCCGACCGAGTTCGCAGCCGCGGTCCGTGCCTTGGAGGATCCTTCGGCATGGGATGTGCAGTCACGTCGCTCTGTTGAGAGGGCGGCGGAGTTCAGTTGGGACCACTCCGCACGGCAGCTGCTGCAGGTGGCAGAGGAAGTGGCTGGCCAAAGGCAGCGGAGGAGCCGGACCAGCCTTTAGAGGCGGCGTATCCCCGGGGTGCCCGACTGCGGGTTAGAGGACGTCCACACCGTCCAGTCTCAGCTGTACGGGGTCGTCGTTCCGTTTCGCAGCCGCAGCCGCCCTCGCTGCCCTCATGGCCTTCGTGGCTCCAGTGGCTTGAGCATAGGGAATGAACAAAAGGGTCCTGACGTCTGCTTCTGTTTCCCTTGACCCCACACCGGCGGCTGATGGCCCGGCAGGTGATGGCACTGCGGCCGCCAACACCAAAGGAGCGGGCCCCGCTGTACGCAGCACAATCCCCAGCCTCGCGAGACGCTGCTCGAGGGCTTCGACAAAGTGCCCCACGGCAGTCCTGCCTCCCGTGATGGAAGCGATGCGCACGGCCGGTGGCAACTGGAGTTCGCGCCTCAACGAGAGCTCTCGTGCCGCATAACCGCCGGAGTCCCATCTCAAGAGGGCGCCGACGGCGGCAGCGTCATCGGCTGTGATGACCACCAGCCCGCCCTCGGTTGATGGGCGTACCAGGGCAGCAGCGTTGAACCATCGGCGGACAGCATCCTCACCCGCGCGGAGGCTTTCCCGCCGCAGCAAAGAATCGCCGTCCAGCAGCAAGGCGGCCGCGTACCCATTTTCGGCTACTGGTTCCGCGCCGACGGTGGCCACCACCAGGGCCTTGGCGTCCGGGACCGTGGCCTTGACCTGATCCGCTGATGATGTGATCACCGGAGCTCCTGGAAAAGCACGCCCCAATTCCTCAGCAGTCCTTAACACCCCCGTCGCACCGCGGCGAAGATGCCTCCCGCCACAGTGAGCGCATTGCCATTCGGGCGCCGGGGCGGAGCACCAGCGGCACTGCGGAACAGCGGACGGGCCACTGGCCCCAGCAATGGCCAACGGTCCCTGGCAGGCTCCGCAACGTGCCTGTTCGCGGCATCGCTCACACGCCAAGGACGGCGCGTATCCCGTGCGCGCCACCTGCACCAGGACCGGCCCTCTCTGGAGCCCTTCCTTGGCCGCACGCCAGGCAGCACCGGGAAGACGGGCAATCCTAGCGAGAGGATCGCGCTCTTGCTCGTAGCTGTCCGCCGTATTCAAGACGCGCGGCACAGTGCGGCGGACCTCCCTGCGTTCAGCTTCCACTGCCCTTGCCCAGCCCGACTCCACCAGTCGCTGGAGTTCTGTGCTGCGCGTATGGGCAGCAAACAGGCATGCCGCATTCTCCTGCCCCGAGCGCAAGAGCAAAATCTCCCGCGTGTGCGCATAAGGTGAGCGTTGCTCGATATGGAGGTCATCGCCGTCGTCCCAGCACGCCACCAGCCCAAGGTTCTGCACGGGGGCATAGGCTGTGGAGCGGGTGCCGACCGCCACGCGTGCGGATCCTGTCAGGATGCGCAGGTAATTGCGGTAGCGCGGCGTCGGCCCGTCTTCGGCACTCAGGCGTGCGACGTCTCCGGGTGGCAGCACCTCCAGGAGCGCTGCCTCCACCCGATCCAGGTCGCGGTAGTCAGGAACAACCACCACGGCGCCCCGGCCGGAGGATCTGACAGCTGCAACAGCTTCCGCCAGCAGTCGCGGCCAGCCTGCAGCTCCAAACCCCTGCAGGGCGCTGAGAACGGCCTTGGGTGATTCGCCCGCCGAGAGATGCTTAAGGAATGCCGTCGCCGTGCCATATGTAGCCCAGTTCCCGGACGGCTGATATCCAGGAACTCCGGATTCAGGGCCCTCAGGACGTTCAGGGAGCCCAGAGAGCTCCTTTTCCAGCTTGGCCACGCGCGGCGGGATGGCAAGCCTCAGGACATCGCTCACCGTCCCGGCGTACCTTGCAGCAACACTGCCGGCAAGCCTGGCCAGCGCAGGGGTCAGGACGGCGACGTCGGAGACAACCTTGTGCAGCGGTACCAGTGAGTGCCCGGCATCCGACTCTGCGACCCGTTCCAGGAGATACCCGGAGAGGTCCTGCCCGTTGAATTTCACCTTGACCCGAACCCCTGGCTGCGCCGCTTGATCCAGGGTTGCCGGAACGCTGTAATCGAATGGCCTGTCCAGATGTGGCAGCGGCGACTCGATAAGGATCCGCGCCACTGGCAATTCCGGAGCAAGATCCGGACCAGCCGGTGATGGACGTGGCACCAGCGGCGGAAATCCCTGTAGCAGCGAAGGCTGGACAGACTCCGGAGAATTCGGTTGTCCACTCATAGCCATGCTTCCGCCCTCGGCGACGTTTCTCCTGACTGCCGTCATTTTTTCTTGCCTCCCCTCGGCATCGCCCATGTTTCGCCCGTATGCAAGCACTGCAGCCCTTAAGGCATACAGCCTGCGCAGCGTGATGGCGGGCCAACTACAGCCAACCACCAGGCACTGACATTTGCAGGGACGTTCTCAGCAGGCGAAGCCCGGGAGGAGGGTCAGGCGTTGAAGAAGGCCTTCAGTTCCTCGACCCGGTCCAGCCGCTCCCAGGTGAAGTCAGGGTCATCCCGGCCGAAGTGGCCGTGAGCAGCCGTCTTGGCGTAAATGGGGCGCTTCAGGTCGAGCGCATCGATGATAGCCCGTGGGCGGAGGTCGAAGATCTCGGCGATGGCTTCGCCGATCCGCGCAGGGTCCACCGTTTCGGTCCCGAAAGTTTCTACATAGGTACCCACGGGCCGTGCCTGGCCGATTGCATAAGCGATCTGGATCTCTGCCCGCTTAGCCAAGCCGGCCGCAACCACGTTCTTCGCGACCCAGCGCATGGCGTAGGCAGCGGAACGGTCAACCTTCGACGGGTCTTTGCCACTGAAGGCGCCGCCGCCGTGGCGGGCCATTCCCCCGTAGGTGTCCACGATGATCTTGCGTCCGGTCAGACCGGCGTCGCCTACGGGGCCGCCAATAACGAAAGCACCCGCAGGATTCAGGATGTTGACCGTACGCGAAATATCAAGGTTGGCAGTCGCCAGGACGGGATCGATGACGTACTCAACCAGATCGGCCCGAAGCTGCTCAAGGCTTGCACCCTCAGCGTGCTGGCTGGAGATGACAATGGTTTCCACTGAGACCGGGCGGTCGCCGTCATACCCGATGGTGGCCTGCGTTTTGCCGTCCGGGCGGAGATAGGCGAGCTGGCCGTTCTTGCGTACTTCCGTAAGCCGTTCCGAGAGACGGTGGGCAATCCAGATGGGAACCGGCATGTACGAAGGCGTTTCGTCGCTGGCATAGCCAAACATCAGGCCTTGGTCGCCGGCGCCCTGGAGGTCGTAGTCGTCCTCCTGGCGGCCTTCGCGGGCTTCCAGCGAATTGAAAACCCCACCTGCAATGTCGTTGGACTGTTGGCCGATCGACACTGACACACCGCAACGGGCGCCGTCGAAACCGTTGGCGGATGAGTCGTAGCCGATGCCAAGGATGGTCTCGCGGACAAGCTGCGGGATTTCAACGTAGGCGTCTGTCGTGACTTCGCCGGCCACGTGGACCAGGCCGGTAGTGGCCATGGTCTCTACCGCTACCCGCGATTCCGGGTCTGCAGCCAGCAGCGCATCGAGGATCGCATCACTGATCTGGTCGCAGATCTTGTCGGGATGCCCTTCAGTCACCGATTCAGAGGTGAAGAGGCGCAAGGCCGAAGGCGCAGGATGGGATCCGGGAAGGTGCAGCGGTAAAGTCACTCAACTACCTTACTTGTTGGGATACGGATGGTTGGTGACATGTTTCCCCAGACTAAGGAGAACATGGGGGCTAAGGAGACCATGGGCTGGCCGGACATGGACAAGTCTAGGGTCGCGGATAAACCCGGCTCAGCTCCGTACTGATCCGGTCAATCACGGCTGAAGCGACGTCAGCCTTCGAACCGGACGCAGATTGCGGCTCCGAGCCGGCACGGGAGAGGATAACCACTGAATTGTGTTCCCGGCCAAAGACCTTGCCTTCGCCGACGTGGTTAACCACCAGCAGGTCACACCCTTTGCGTTGAAGCTTGGCGTTGGCATACTCAAGGACGTTGCCATCAGCATCACCGGTTTCCGCGGCAAACCCCACGATGAGCTGGCTGCGGGAAGAGCTGTTCCTGACTTCAACGACCTCTTTCAAGATGTCCGGATTCCGCACCAGGGTAATCACTGGGTCCTCGGTGTCGTCCCGCTTCTTGATTTTGGTCTCAGAGACCACGGAAGGGCGGAAGTCTGCCACTGCCGCGGACATGATCACGACGTCGGAACCCGTCGCCCCCCGCAGGACTGCTTCGCGCAGCTGCAGCGCCGACTCCACCTCCACCAGCTCAACCCCGGGAGGCGCTGGAACATCCATGTGCGCGGCGATCAGCCGGACCGTCGCCCCTGCGTTGAGCGCTGCAACAGCCAGAGCCACTCCCTGCTTTCCGGAGGAGCGGTTGCCGAGGAAGCGGACGGGGTCCAGCGGTTCCCGGGTTCCCCCCGCGCTGATGGTTACGGTTCGCCCGGCTAAGGGCAATACGTCGGATTCCGTAAGGCCCGCCGGGGAAACCGGCTGCCCCTCGGCCGCCTCGGCCAGGGACTGCGTAAGCGCCATGGCTGCTTCGAAGATGGCCTCCGGCTCCGGCAGACGGCCAGGCCCGGAGTCAGTCCCTGTCAGCCTTCCGCTTGCCGGTTCCAGCACTGTCACTCCACGGGAACGCAGTGTTTCAACATTCGCCTGCGTCGCCGCATGCTGCCACATCTCGGTGTGCATGGCCGGAGCCATCAGGACGGGTCCGCTTGCCATGAGCAGGGTGTTGGTGAGGAGATCGTTGGCAATGCCATGGGCCGCCCGCGCCAGGAGGTCCGCGGTGGCCGGAGCGACCACTATCAGGTCAGCCTCGTGTCCCAGACGAACGTGATTGACGCTGGGGACGTCGTCGAACACGCTGTTGCTGACCGGGTTTCCCGAGAGCGCTTCCCACGTTGCCACTCCGATGAAACGGCTGGCGGCCTCGGTGGGGATAACCGTGACATTGTGGCCGGCTTCAGTAAAAAGCCGGAGGAGCGATGCCACCTTGTAGGCGGCAATCCCTCCCCCGACTCCGAGGACTATGCGCACGTGACCTCCGTCAACAGGCAGTCTTTAGGTTCTACTCTGCAGGTTCGATCGGCGAGGAAACCAGTTTGCCTTCGTTGATTTCACGCAGGGCGATTGAGAGTGACTTCTCGTTCAGCTTGGTATCGACCAGCGGGCCGACGTACTCGAACAGGCCCTCGTGAAGCTGGGCGTAGTAAGCGTTGATCTGACGTGCACGCTTGGCACCGAAGATCACCAGGCCGTACTTGGAATCAGCAGCCTCCAGCAGCGAATCGATCGGCGGGTTGATGATGCCTTCAAGGTTCGTGGACACGAATTCTCCAAATTCTAACGGGCTGACTTTTCCCGGCGCCTAACGCGGGTTCGGGACCAGCCCCATGAGTGAAACAAGCTCGTCCGCTGCCCGTCGAACGTCATCATTGATGACGGTGTGATCGAACTCCGGTTCAGCGGCAAGTTCTAGTTTAGCGGTTTCCAGCCTTTGCTGCTGTTCGTCCGCTGTTTCGGTGCCGCGTCCCACGAGCCTGCGCACCATTTCCTCCCAGCTGGGAGGAGCAAGGAAGACGAATTTGGCGTCGGGAACGGCCTGCTTTACCTGCCGGGCCCCCTGCAGATCGATCTCGAGGAGAACCGAGCGCCCGTCGGCGATAGCTGCTTCAACAGTGCTGCGCAGAGTCCCATAGCGGTTCTGTCCGTGCACCACTGCCCACTCCAGGAGTTCCCCGGCCTCGATCAGGGCGTCAAACTCTTCCGGGGACTTGAAGAAGTAGTGAACGCCGTCCTGCTCGCCTGGCCGGGGCGGGCGGGTGGTTGCCGAGACTGAGAGCCACACGTTGGGGTAGTTGTCCCGTATGTAGGTGGATACGGTGCCTTTGCCAACAGCAGTGGGGCCTGCGAGGACTGTCAGTCCGGGATTCTTGCTCACGTATTCCTTTGAGGCGGTATGCGGATGGATCTGTTTCTCGTTCGTAAAATCTACCAGCGCCTCGCGCTGGCGGGTTCCCAGGCCCTTCACCCTTCTCGAGGCAGCAATCCCCAATTGCTCCAGTAGGTTGCGCGCCGTTACTGCGCCAACGCCAGGCAGGGACTCAAGGAGTTCGGTGACCCTCATCCGTGCGATCGCGTCGTCCTGGGTTGCTGCATTCAGGAGCTCATTGACGGAAAGAGTTCCGGCCTTCAGTTGCTCCTTAGCGGCGGCGCGTGCGGCCCGGGCGGCGGCTGCCTTGTTCAGGGCCGCCACCCGATCCTGTTGCGTCAGTGCCGGCAGGCCCATCAGGCGGCCCGTAGGCCTTCAAGGGTGGCAAGGGCAGCGTCCCGAAGGGACGTGAGCCCCGGACCCGCTTTCAGGATGTCCCTGCTGGATGTCCCGAGGACCTGCGCGTACGCCGGTCCGAACGTTCGGCGGAGGTCAGCTGGTGTGGCACCTTGGGCACCGAGGCCGGGAGCCAGAATGGGGCCCCGGACCGAGGCGAGGTCCAGGTTGAGGTTGGACAGGGCGTTGCCCACTGTTGCGCCGACCACCAGGCCCACAGAGCCCAAGGACCTCCCGTAGCGGGTGTTCTCCCCCGCTGCGGCCTCAACAATGCGTCGGGCGACCGAATCGTCACCACCCACGTGCTGGACGGATGCGCCTTCAGGATTGGAGGTCAGCGCCAGGACAAAGACGCCGCGCCCATGCTCGGCCGCCAGATCCAGGGCCGGCCGCAAAGACTCGAAGCCGAGGTAGGGGCTGAGGGTAACCGAGTCCGCCGCAAGCGACGAGCCGTCCCGCAGCCAGGCATCAGCGTATGCGGCCATGGTGGATCCGATGTCACCGCGCTTGGCGTCGGCGATGGTTAGCACGCCCTCGTCCCGCGCCACGGCAAGAACTTCCTCCAGCACCGCCATGCCGGCCGAACCGTGACGCTCGTAAAGCGCCACCTGCGGCTTTACCGCGGCAGCGAGCGAACCGACCGCCTCCAAGGCCTTCAGCGAAAAGCGCCTCAAGCCAGCGGCGTCGTCGTCCAGTCCCCAGCTCTTCAGCAAAGCCGGGTGTGGATCAATGCCGACGCATAGCGGGCCGCGCTCGGCCATGGCTTGGCCCAGCCGGGAGCCAAAGGACTCCCGGCTGGCCGTGATTGCTGCCTCAGGCTCAGGCATTCTTGGCTGCTGCTTCCTCGGAATCCCTGGTTTGCGAGGCAAACAGTGCAGCAGCGTGCTCCTGAAGGCTGGTCACCGACCACTCATACGTCCGCAACGCCTCAATGGCCTGGACGGCTGCATTAAACTCGGCCACCGTCGTGATGCAGGGGATGCCGATGGACGTTGCTGCGGCGCGCAGTTCGTAGCCATCGCTGCGGGCTTCGCCGCCGGAAGGCGTGTTGAAGACCATGTCAATTTCACCGGCAATGATGAGATCGGCAATGGTGCCTTCGCCCTCGGCGCTGCTTCCTTCAGCGACCTTCCGAACGGGGGTCGCCTGGATTCCGTTGCGCCGCAGGACATCAGCAGTGCCCCCCGTGGAGACAATTTCGAAGCCGAGGTCGGAGAGGCGCTTGACACCCATGATCACCGAGCGCTTGTCGCGGTTCGCCACGGAGACAAAAATCTTGCCTTCGGTGGGTAGGGCGTTGTTGGCGGCTGCCTGGCTCTTGGCGAAGGCAGTGTCAAAGTGCTTGTCGATCCCCATGACTTCGCCCGTGGAACGCATTTCCGGGCCGAGCAGCGAATCCACAACTGTGCCCTCCGGCGTCCGGAACCGGCTGAAAGGCAGGACCGCTTCCTTGACCGAGACGGGAGCGTCCAGGGGAAGAGTGGAGCCGTCACCGCTTTCGGGCAGCATCTTGTAGGCGCTGCGCAACTGGTTGATCGTGATGCCGGTACCGATCAGTGCCGCGGCCTTCGCCATCTGCACTCCGGTTGCCTTGGACACGAACGGCACTGTACGGGAAGCGCGCGGGTTGGCTTCGAGCACGTACAGGACGTCGGAGGCCAGGGCGAACTGGATGTTGATGAGACCGCGGACACCCACACCTTCAGCGATGGCCCGGGTGGCAACCCGCACCCGCTCGATCACGTTGTTGCCCAAGGTGATCGGAGGCAGCACGCAAGCGGAGTCACCGGAGTGGATCCCGGCTTCCTCGATGTGCTCCATGATGCCGCCGAGGTACATGTCCTTGCCGTCATAGAGGGCGTCGACGTCGATCTCGACGGCGTCCTCAAGGAAGCGGTCAATCAGCACCGGATGATCGGTGGTGATTTCCGTGGCGTTGGCGATGTAGCGGGAGAGGTTGGGCTCGTCGTAGACGATTTCCATCCCGCGGCCGCCCAGCACGTAGGACGGACGGACCAGCACCGGGTAACCGATTTCATCGGCGATCTTCTTGGCGTCGTCGAAGGAGACCGCGGTCCCGTTCTTCGGCGAGATCAGGCCCGCTTCGTCCAGCACCCGGCTGAAGGCGCCGCGGTGCTCAGCGAGGTCGATCGCTTCCGGGGACGTGCCGAGGATGGGCACGCCGGCGTCGGCAAGCTGCTGCGCCAGTTTCAGCGGCGTCTGGCCGCCGAGCTGGACGAAAACGCCCATGACACCGCCGGTGCGCTCCTCTGCCGCGATGACTTCGAGGACGTCCTCGAGGGTCAGCGGTTCGAAGTACAGCCGTGTGGAGACGTCGTAGTCGGTGGATACCGTCTCCGGGTTGCAGTTGACCATGACGGTCTCGTAGCCGGCCTTGCGCAATGCCATGGAGGCGTGGACGCAGGAGTAATCGAATTCGATGCCCTGGCCGATGCGGTTGGGGCCGGATCCGAGGATGAGGATGGACGGCTTGGAGTGCAGCGCCACCTCGTCCTCTTCGTCGTAGGAGGAGTAGTGGTACGGCGTGTAGGCAGCGAATTCAGCGGCACAGGTATCCACGGTTTTGTAGACCGGCCGGATGCCGAGGGCCTGCCGGACACCCCTGACTACGGCCTCTGAGTTGTGGGTCAGGCTGCCGATCTGCTCGTCGGAGAAACCGTGGCGCTTGGCCCGCTGCAGCATCTCCTGCGTCAGCGCGGTGGACGTCCGGATCTCGCGGGAGATTTCGTTGAGCAGCTGCAGCTGGTCCAGGAACCAGGGATCGATCTTGGTGGCTTCGAAAAGTTCCTCGACGCTCGCGCCCCCAAGCATGGCGCGCTGGACCTGGTGGAGGCGCTCCGTGGTGGGCCGCTTGGCCTTTTCGATGAGTTCCGGGACTTCCCATTCAGGGACCGAGCTGAAGTCCAGCTGCGAACCCTTCTGCTCCAAGGACCTCAGTGCCTTCTGCAGCGCCTCAGTGAAGTTGCGGCCCATGGCCATGGCCTCGCCCACCGATTTCATGGTGGTGGTCAGGGTGGGGTCAGCGGCCGGGAACTTCTCGAAGGCGAACCGGGGCACCTTCACCACAACGTAGTCCAGCGTCGGCTCGAAGGAAGCCGGGGTCTTCTGCGTGATGTCGTTGGGGATCTCGTCCAGGGTGTAGCCGAGTGACAGCTTGGTGGCTATCTTAGCGATCGCGAATCCCGTCGCCTTGGAAGCCAGGGCGGAGGAACGGGAGACGCGGGGGTTCATTTCGATGACCACAACGCGGCCGGTGTCCGGCTCAATGGCGAACTGGATGTTACAGCCACCGGTGTCCACGCCCACTTCACGGATGACCGCGATAGAGATGTCGCGCAGGCGCTGGTATTCGCGGTCCGTGAGCGTCAGGGCAGGTGCAACAGTGATTGAGTCACCGGTGTGGACGCCTACGGGATCGAAGTTTTCGATGGAACAGACAACAACGACGTTGTCGTTCTTGTCCCGCATCATTTCGAGTTCGTATTCCTTCCAGCCGAGGATGCTCTCTTCGAGCAGCACCTCGCTGGTGGGGCTGTACTGCAGGCCCTGGCCAACGATCCTCAGCAGGTCACCCTCGTTGTAGGCGAGCCCTGAACCGAGGCCTCCCATCGTGAAGGAGGGGCGGACCACCATCGGGTAGCCAAGGTCTTCCGCGGCCTTGAGTGCTTCGTCAATGGTGTGGATGATGTGGCTGCGTGCTGATTCGGCACCGCAGCGCTCCACGACGCCCTTGAATTTTTCGCGGTCTTCGCCGAGTTCAATGGCAGCGATGTTCGCACCAATGAGTTCCACGTTGTACTTCTCGAGTACACCGTTTTTGTCCAGCGCGATGGCCGTGTTCAGTGCCGTCTGGCCGCCAAGGGTGGGCAGTACCGCGTCGGGGCGTTCCTTCGCGATGATCTTCTCCACAACCTCGGGGGTGATGGGCTCGATGTAGGTCGCGTCGGCGAACTCGGGATCCGTCATGATGGTGGCGGGGTTGGAGTTGACCAGGATAACGCGCAGGCCCTCCTCCTTGAGGACACGCAGTGCCTGGGTGCCGGAGTAGTCGAATTCAGCGGCCTGGCCGATGACAATCGGGCCGGAACCGATGACCAGGACGCTCTTTAGGTCAGTTCTCTTGGGCATTACTTGTTGTCCTCAGTCTTGTTTTCGTTAACGTTCTGGGCGTCGCCTGCGGCGGAGTCTTCGGATTCCGCTGCCTCTGGTCCCTCAGAGAGGTTTGCCGTTTGGCCGTCCCGCTGGCCAGCCATCAGCTGGATGAAACGGTCGAACAGGTACGCGGCGTCGTGCGGACCGGCGGCAGCTTCGGGGTGGTACTGGACCGAAAATGCCGGGATGTCCAGGCACGCAAGGCCCTCGACGACGTCATCGTTGAGGCTTACGTGGCTGACCTCAACACGTCCGTAGCGCTCCTCGGGAGCCATGGTGGCTCCGTCCAAGGGTGCATCGACGGCGAAGCCATGGTTCTGGGACGTGATCTCGACCTTGCCGGTGCGGCGGTCCATCACAGGCTGGTTGATGCCGCGATGGCCGTACCGGAGTTTGTAGGTGCCAAAGCCCAATGCCCGTCCCAGGATCTGGTTGCCGAAGCAGATACCGAAATAGGGAAGCTTCTCATCCAGGACCGAACGCAGCAGTTTGACCTGGTTGTCGGCTGTCGCGGGGTCGCCGGGACCGTTGGACATAAAGAATCCGTCCGGGCTGACTGCGTTGACTTCCTCGATGGTGGCCGTGGCAGGCAAAACATGGACGCGTACGCCGCGTTCCGCGAAGCGCTTGGGAGTCATCGCCTTAATGCCAAGGTCGATGGCGGCAATGCTGAAGCGCACCTCGCCTTCCCACCCGTGATCCTTGGGCTCTACGACGTAGGCTTCCTCGACGCTGACCTCTTCGGCCAGGCGTGCTCCCTCCATGGGAGCACTCGCCAGCACCTGGTCCAGGAGCTCCTTGTCCGTGGCGGTGGCGGCGTGGCCTGAGAAGATGCCGGCGCGCATGGTCTTGTGTTCGCGCAGGTGGCGGGTGATGGCGCGGGTGTCCACGCCCTGGATGCCGACGATGCCCTGCTCGATGAGTTCCTCGTCAAGGCTCCGCTCAGAGCGCCAGTTCGAGGGACGGCGGGCCGCGTCGCGGACAATGTAGCCTGCCACCCAAATCCGGCGGGACTCGGCGTCGTCGCTGTTCACGCCGGTATTGCCGATGTGCGGAGCGGTCTGCACTACCAACTGGCGGGCGTAGGAGGGGTCCGTGATGGTCTCCTGATAGCCGGTCATGCCCGTGGCAAACACCGCCTCGCCGAGCGCGGTGCCCTGGGCGCCATAGCTGCGGCCGCGGAAGATCCGTCCGTCCTCCAGTACCAGGGCGGCACCGGTGGCCTTCGAAATCGCTTCTGTTTCTGTCAGTTCTGTTGCCGTCACGTCTTTACTTTCCACTATCGGCATCTGCCTGGGGGCCTGCCGGAATTAATTCTTGAAATACTTTGAGGAGCGCTGTCTTATCTTCAGCGCGCCGGGTTCGGAACCCGGTGTCCAGTTCGTGTTCGCCCAGCATCCAGCTGATGATGAGCAATCCGTCCTTTTCAACGAATTTGCCGGCCATTCCGCTGTCGAGCCGGATACCGGTGAGATTGCCGGCAGGGATAAACAGGGGTCCGGCGCCGTCACGCTCGAAGAGCGCACCCTCAGGGTGCGCCTGCAGGACGGCGTTGGTTCGGATTCCCAGCCCGTGGACGGCGATGCGGTCCAGCCAGTCGCCGGCCGTTGTGGTGGTTACGTATTGGCCCTCGGCTTTGGTGATTGCGGGGTCCAGCCGGGCAGGAACGGCAGGCAAAGGTTCGAGGTCGGCCTGCCGGCGACGGCGGTTGCGCCAGCCGATTCCGATCATCACGAAGATGACGGCCGCCACGGCGAGCATCCCGATTCCGGGCAGTATTTTGTCCATCAGAGGCCGCTCACCGGATCAGCGGCCGGTACCGCCTGCTGCACAGCGGCAGTGTTGCGGTAGGGCGTGTTCAGCTTGCCCTCGAGAACCGTGGGATGGCCTTTGAAGAACGTCGCCACGACCTTGCCCGGGAGTTCCCTGCCGGCAAAAGGAGAATTGCGTCCCATGGTGGCCATGGTGGAGGGGTCAACTGTCCAGCGCGCGGCGGGGTCCACCAGAATGATGTTTGCTGGTTCGCCTGTTTCGAGCGGGCGGCCCTGATCTGCCAGCCGGCCGATGGCCGCGGGAGCTGTGGAGGTGACCCTGGCGAAATCGGACCACGACATCAGCCCGGTTTCGATCATGGTCTGCTGCACCACGGAGAGGGCAGTTTCCAGGCCGGTCATGCCCATCGCAGCCTGTGCCCATTCGCATTCCTTGTGTTCGCTGGGGTGCGGGGCGTGGTCTGTACCCACGACGTCGATGGTTCCATCGGCAAGGGCGGCACGCAGAGCCTGGACGTCGGCGTCAGTACGCAACGGCGGGTTCACCTTGTACACAGGATCGTAGCTGCGGACCAGCTCGTCCGTCAGCAGGAGGTGATGCGGGGTGACTTCGGCCGTGACGTTGATGCCGCGCGCCTTCGCCCAGCGGATGATCTCAACAGACCCTGCCGTGGAGACGTGGCAGACGTGGAGCCGGGATCCGACGTGCTGGGTCAGCAGCACATCGCGGGCAATGATGCTTTCCTCGGCAACGGCCGGCCAGCCTGCCAGTCCCAGGACTGCGGAGACGTCGCCTTCGTTCATCTGGGCACCCTCGGTGAGCCGGGGTTCCTGCGCGTGCTGAGCTACGACGCCGTCGAACGCTTTGACGTATTCCAAGGCACGGCGCATCAGCACGGGATCATGGACGCAGAGGCCGTCGTCGGAGAACATGCGCACCTGCGCACGGGAGTCAGCCATGGCGCCCAGCTCCGCAAGCTGCTCGCCGGCGAGTCCGACGGTGACGGCTCCTACGGGCCGGACGTCCACCCAGCCCGCTGTCTGGCCAAGGCTGTGGACCTGCTCCACCACTCCGGCGGTGTCTGCCACGGGAGTGCTGTTGGCCATCGCGTGCACGGCAGTGAAACCGCCCAAAGCCGCAGCCCGTGTCCCTGTTTCCACTGTTTCAGCATCCTCGCGGCCCGGTTCCCGCAGGTGGGTATGGACATCCACCATGCCCGGCAGTGCAACCAGGCCCTCGCCCTCAATGACGGTGGCGCCATCTGCGTTGATGTTGACACCCCGGTCCACGATGAAGCCGTCCCGGATAAGGAGATCTTCCTTGGCACCATCGAGAATTGCGGCACCCCGGATGAGGTATACGCCGTTGTTGCTGACCATCAGTTGCTCTCCTTGCTCAAATTGGCGGCTGGCTCGCGGGTTTCCCCGGAGAGCAGCAAGTACAGGGCAGCCATCCGGACGGACACGCCGTTCCGCACCTGTGAAAGTACTGTGGAACGGTGCGAGTCGGCAGCGGCTGCAGAAATTTCGAGGCCCCGGTTCATGGGGCCGGGGTGCATGATGATGGTGTCCTTGAGCCCTATACGGTCAAGCGTACGCAGCCGGTTGTCATCGAACCCCCACCGGCGGGAGTATTCCCGGGTTGAGGGGAAAAATGAGGCATTCATCCGCTCGCCCTGGACACGCAGCATCATGACGGCGTCGACGCCTTTCTCAAGGGTCTCATCGAGGTCATAGCTCACGCTGCAGGGCCATTGCTCGACGCCGATGGGCAGCAGAGTGGGGGGCGCAACCAAGGTGACCTGCGCTCCCAGCGTCCGGAGGAGCCATACATTCGACCGCGCAACCCTGGAGTGCAGAACATCGCCGGCGATGGCCACGCGCATGCCCTTCAGGTCACCTCCCGCTGACGGGAGTCCACCGAGTTTGGCCCAGTGCCGGCGCATGGTGAACGCATCCAGGAGTGCTTGCGTGGGGTGCTCGTGAGTACCGTCGCCGGCGTTGATCACCGCCGCATCAATCCAGTCCGTTGCTGCCAGGCGATGCGGTGCGCCGGACGCCCAGTGACGGATGACGACGGCGTCGGCTCCCATGGCTGCCAGGGTCTGCGCCGTGTCCTTCAGCGACTCGCCCTTGGAAACCGATGATCCTTTGGCTGCGAAGTTGATGACGTCGGCGGAAAGCCTCTTGGCGGCGGCCTCAAAGGAAATCCGGGTCCGTGTGGAGTCTTCGAAGAACAGATTCACCACGGTGCGGCCACGGAGCGCCGGGAGCTTTTTGACTTCCCGCTCCCCTACGGCGGCCATCTCTTCGGCAGTGTCCAGGATACGTTTTGCGTTGTGCAGGCTGAGATCCTCGGTGGACAGCAGATGCCTCATGCGCCTGCCTCAATAACGACCTCGTTGACGGGCCCGCCATCCCGGGAATCAGTTTCTTCGAGCCTTACACGGACTTTCTCCGCTGACGAGGTGGGCAGATTCTTGCCCACGTGATCGGCCCGGATGGGGAGTTCCCGGTGTCCGCGGTCGATGAGGACCGCCAATCGGACAATCCGGGGGCGGCCGAGGTCGATGATCGCGTCCAGGGCTGCACGAATGGTGCGTCCGGAGTAGAGGACGTCGTCTATGAGCACAACAACCTTGTTATCGATTCCGGTGAGCGGAAGCTGAGTGGGATATGGCGGCCGGGTTGGCTGATGCGAGAGATCGTCCCGGAACATTGTGACGTCCAGTTGGCCAACGATGGCGGCGGGGTCGACGTCGGGATCGGCGGCTGCGATTTTTTGCGCCAGCCGGACCGCGAGTGGGTAACCACGCCGCGGGATGCCGAGAAGCACCAGATCCCGGGAGCCTTTGTTGGACTCGAGGATCTCATGGGCGATACGAGTGAGTGCACGGTCGATGTCCGCCTGATTGAGTACAACCCTGGCGGGCACGGGTGCCTGTGTGACAGAAGCCAACGCTCGTCTCCCCTTTCCCCGCCTCACGGGACGGAATTAAAAAAGGAACATTTGCCTTCCAAAATTACCACACCAGCTGCCCGAGCCTGACCCGCCAGGGAGTGTCCCTACCCACACTTACGGCCCCTTCCGGCTCATCCAACAGCTGCAGTTCCCGTCTTTGCGGCCGGGCTGTCTGCGCATGATCCCTGGAGCCCCTAGGCTTTTGTTCATGACCAGCAACCAGCCGTGGCCGGATCCGTCCGGCCGAAATCCGCATGCGCACCAGGTCCCCTTCAGGGCGGAAACGAACCCAACGTGGATGGGAAGGGTCCAGCCGCAGAACTACCGGCAGGCACCCATCAACCCTGCCGGAGCGGTCAGCCCGGTGGTACCGCCCGCGTTGCGGGTGGAATCCCGGCGCCGCACCTCTGCGGGGGTCCTCGGACTTGTGCTTGGTGGCGTGGCCGTGGCCTTCATGGGCCTGTTCCTGGTCCTCCCGTTCCTGGTGGGCAATACAGGCATTGCAGGATTCGTCATTGGTTTTGTGGCTTCGCTGATTCCCCTGGGCGCCGTCCTGCTGGCCGTCTCTGTCATAGACCGCTGGGAGCCTGAGCCGAAGCGGCTGCTGATTTTCGCGTTTATGTGGGGCGCGATTGGCTCAATTTCCGTCACCCTGCTCATCCAGCCTTATTTCCCGCTGATTGCACCTCCACCGGCCGGAATGGACTTCCTGACATTCGCTGTGACAGTCAGGGCCCCTGTGGTGGAAGAGTTTGCGAAGTCCCTCGGGCTGCTCCTGCTCCTCTTGCTGGCGCGGAAGCATTTTGATGGTCCAGTGGACGGCATCGTGTTCGCCTTCACCATTGCAGGCGGGTTCGCTTTCACCGAAAACATCCTCTACTTTGGCCGGGCCATTGCTGAATCCAGCGACCCCGGCAGCGACCTCGCCCGTGTGTTCTTCCTCCGCGGCGTCATGTCTCCCTTTGCCCACGCCATTTTCACGGGGGCTACCGGCCTCATCATGGGACTCGCTGCCCGCCGCTGGCACCATGGGCTGTCAGTTCTGGGCTTCGTCTTTGGGCTCATCCCAGCGATGATTCTGCACAGTCAATGGAACAGCATGGGACAGAATTTCCTCACGCAGTACATCTTCGTCCAGGTACCCATTTTCGTGCTGGCCATCGTCGTTGTGATCCTGCTGCGTGTTGCCGAGAACCGGCTCACGCGCCAGCGCCTGCTGGAGTATTCGGCCGCAGGATGGTTCACGCCTCCCGAGGTGGCCATGCTGGCCACAGCGAGCGGACGCCGCTCCGCCATCCGCTGGGCGAAGAGTTTTGGCCGAGGGCACCAGATGAAGGCCTTCCTGCGCGCCGCGACGCAATTGGCGTTTACGCGGCAACGCATCCTCAGCGGACGTGACGTCCAGGGCCACCAGCATGATGAGCAACGTCAGTTACGCAACATCGTCGCCTTGCGGGCTGCAGTCGCAGGCTGAGAAACAGGCCACACGGGGAAGAAACGCCTCCGGCCGGCCGCCTCGAACCTGACCATGCAGCCCGGGCATGCAGCGGAGTTCGCCCGCTACGTCGTTGGGCGGAGTGGCTCGTCCGGCATGAGGGACAGAAAAGCCCCGGCCAGGGTTGAACTTCTCAATTCCTGGTCGGGGCTATCCGGGAGGTGCTGCAGGTTATGCCAGCAGCGATGGCTTCAGCTGCTGGAGCCGGCCCAGAAGGCCATTGATGAACGACGGCGATTCATCGGTCGACAGCGTCTTGGCCAACGCCACGGCTTCGCTGACGGCAACACCGTCAGGAATGTCGTCGTTGTAGAGCAACTCCCAGGTGCCGATCCGCAAAATGATCCTGTCCACCGAGGGCATCCGCTCCAGGGTCCAGCCCTGGGAATAGGTTTCGAGGAACTCATCGATGGCGCTCTGGTGAGAAACCACGCCCTCAACGATTTCGAGGGTATAAGGATTGACGATCTGGTCGGTCTTTTCGCGTCGTGACCTCAGGACGTCGAACGCTGAAACGGAACGCTGCTCCGCCTCAAAAAGTACATCAAGAGCCCGGTTCCGGGCTTTACCGCGTGCACTCACTAGTCGTTGACCCGGCCAAGGTAGCTACCGTCACGGGTGTCGACCTTGACCTTGGTGTTGTTCTCCACGAAGAGCGGGACCTGGATCTCGTAGCCGGTCTCCAGGGTTGCCGGCTTGGTACCGGCTGAGGAGCGGTCGCCCTGCAGGCCCGGCTCCGTGTAAGTGATTTCAAGAACAACGCTCGGCGGAAGCTCAATGTAAAGCGGGGTGCCTTCGTGGATGGCGATGTTCACCATCTGGTTTTCCAGCATGAAATTGGTGGCGTCCCCCACCGTTGCACCGGTTACGGTGATCTGGTCGTAATCCTGGGTGTCCATGAACACAAAGTCCGCGCCGTCCTGGTACAGGTACTGGTAGTCCCGACGGTCCACTGTGGCTGTTTCGATCTTGAGCCCGGCGTTGAAGGTCTTGTCCACAACCTTGCCGGACATAACGTTCCGCATCTTGGTGCGGACGAACGCGCCGCCCTTGCCGGGCTTTACGTGCTGGAACTCGATGATGTTCCAGAGCTGGCCCTCCAGCTTCAGGACGGTACCGTTCTTGATGTCGTTAGTGGTTGCCACTGATTTCCTCTGGTTTCTCTGTGACTGGTTCTGGCTGCCAGCCGCTTATGCCAGGCAGGCACGCCAAACGGCCCGCCAGCGCGTATTTATCAAAAATCCAAAGACCATTCTACCGGTACAGCGGACCCATCGGGTTCTGGCTTCTCAGCAGGCCATTTCAAGGACGTTCCGTGCGCGCTGCAACGCCACCGTGGAGCTGTAGATCAGCGCAGCGTCCGCCGCTTCCGCGACGCGAAGGTCCAACGCCTTGGCGAAGGCGTCCACTGCCGACGCGGTGTTGCCCGCTGCATAGTAGGCACGTCCCAGATGCTGCAGGACGACGGCTTCCCGCGGGGTGCCTTGCACCTCTGCCAGCAACTGCTTATACAGTTCAACCGACCGGTCGAAACGGTTAGAAACCCGCAGCACCTCAGCCTCGAAAGTCCGCAGGCGGAAGGATTCAGGATCCTTGTAACGTGCTTCAGCCAGCAACTCGGCTGCATCAGCGGGATGGCCTTGGGCGAGAAGGACAAAGATCCTGTCGGAAGGGTCAGTGGACGCAGCCAACGCTGTCTGGCAAAGTTCGTCGTCCACGATGTGGGGCGTGAGCGTGTCCGGGTTGATCCTGATCCCGGGAAATCCTGCGTCCGGCCATTCGCTGGTTCCTCCAGTTAGCGAATACATCAGGAGGCAATCTCCTGGTAGGCGGCAAACAGCAGGGAGGTATCGGGAACCTCCAGGATTCCGGGACGCCCGACGCCGTCGAGCACCACAAACCGCAAGAGGTCACCACGGGATTTCTTGTCCCGGCGCATTCCGTCCAGAAGCCCTTGCCACCGGTCCCTGCGGTAGGTCACCGGCAGGCCGAGGGTTTCAAGGATGCTGCGGTGCCTGTCGGCCTCCGCGTCACTGAGCCGCCCCACGCTCCGGGACAGTTCCGCAGCGAACATCATGCCGACGGAAACAGCTGCCCCGTGCCGCCAGGAGTACCGCTCCACCAGTTCGATGGCGTGCCCCAGCGTGTGTCCGTAGTTGAGGAACTCCCTGGATCCGGATTCCTTGAGGTCCTCGGAGACGACCTTGGCCTTGACTGTGATGGCCCGCTCGATGAGTTCACGAAGCACTGCCGACTCCGGATCCGTGACAGCCTCCGGGTCCTTCTCCACGAGATCCAGGATGGTGGGATCGGCGATGAACCCACATTTGATAACCTCGGCCATTCCGGAAACCATCTCGTTCCTGGGCAGTGTGCTCAGGGTGTCAAGGTCCACCAGGACGGCGGCGGGTGGGTGGAAAGCTCCAACCAGGTTCTTGCCTTCGGCGGTGTTGATGCCCGTCTTACCGCCAACGGAGGCATCCACCATTCCAAGGAGGCTGGTGGGCATGTGGACAACCTTCACGCCGCGCAGCCAGGTAGCCGCGACGAATCCGGCAAGATCAGTCACGGCTCCGCCACCAACTGCAACGATGGCGTCAGAACGGGTGAAATCGTTCTGGCCCAGGACCTGCCAGCAGAAAGCGGCAACCTGAATGTGCTTGCCTTCTTCGGCATCCGGAATTTCAGCAGTGAGCGCCGTGAATCCGGCAGCAGTCAGCTCATCACGGACGGTGTCTCCGGTCAGCCTGAGAGCGCGCGGATGGATGACGAGGACCCTCTTTACCCGCTCCCCCAGCACCGCGGGAAGTTGATCGAGCAGGCCATGGCCCACAACGACGTCGTAATTCTCTCCGGCCGACTGGCCGGTGACTTTGATGACGGTTGATTCGTTACTCACTGCTCAACTTCCTCTTTCACGGCTACGTTTTCGGGTACAGCCGGTGCCGCGGCCGTTTCCTTCGCGATTGATGCTGCCCCTTCGGGGAAGTCACGCAATGCTTCCTCCAGACGCCGGCCCAGCTCTGAAACAGAACCGTGCCGGACGTCAAAGACCAGATCGGCGAGCCGTTCGTACACCGGGCGCCGGGTGGTGAAAAGTTCCATCCAACGGCTCATTGGATCTCCGGCCAAAAGGGGGCGGCCGGAATTCCTGGCGATACGTTCCGCGACCGTTTCCGGATCGCATTCCAGATACACCACCATGCACCGGGCCAACAACTGCTGGGTGCCGGAATCCAAAACCGCTCCCCCACCCAGTGAGATCACTGTCGGGGTTCGGGCGGCCTCCTCAATGACCCTGGCTACTGTCCGGGCTTCGATCTCCCGAAAAGCATGCTCGCCGCGGCCAGCGAAAATATCGGCGATGGAACCGTGATTTTCAACAATCAGGGCGTCCGTGTCGACGAATGGCGCGCGCAGTTGCTTGGCGAGCTGTTGGCCAATGGCCGTCTTCCCGACCGCCATTGGCCCGATCAACGCAATGGGCCCGGGAATACTCAACCGGGCTCCCTTACCAGCCGGCACTACTGGCCGATCGTATCCAGGGCCGCCGGGATGCTTTCCAGGTAACCCTTGATGTTGCGTGCAGTTTCAGCCACCGAATCTCCGCCGAACTTCTCCGCGACGGCCTCCGCGAGAACCAAGGCCACCATCGCTTCAGCGACCACTCCGGCAGCAGGAACCGCGCAGACGTCCGAACGCTGGTGGTGGGCCTTCGCAGCCTCGCCGGTGCTGACGTCAATTGTCTTGAGTGCCCGAGGCACGGTGGCAATGGGCTTCATCGCGGCACGGACCCGCAGCACGTCGCCAATGCTCATGCCGCCCTCGATCCCGCCTGCACGGTTGCTTGTGCGGATGATTTTCCCGTCGATGTCCCTGACGATTTCATCATGGGCAGCCGAACCCCGGCGGGCTGCGGTCCGGAAACCGTCGCCCACTTCCACACCCTTAATGGCCTGGATGCCCATGAGCGCCGCCGCGAGGCGGGAATCCAAACGACGGTCCCAGTGGACGTAGCTGCCCAGTCCCGGCGGGAGCCCGTAGGCCAACACCTCGACGACGCCACCGAGCGTTTCGCCCTCTTTGTGGGCAGCATCCACTTCGGCGACCATGGCGTCGGACGTCTCGCGGTCAAAGCAGCGAAGAGGATCAGCGTCGAGTGCAACGACATTAGCCGGGACCGGCAGAGGCCTGCCTTCGGGTACTGAGACGCTGGCGATAGCAACAGTGTGACTCACAAGTTCAATGCCGAGTTGCTTGAGGTATTGCGAGGCCACAGTGCCAAGGGCAACACGAGTGGCTGTTTCACGGGCGCTGGCGCGTTCCAAAACCGGACGGGCCTCATCGAAGCCGTACTTCTGCATACCGGTGAAGTCGGCATGGCCGGGGCGCGGCCTGGTCAACGGTGCGTTGCGGGCCTGGTCGGCCAGCAGCTCGGCGTCGACGGGATCAGCAGACATGATCTGTTCCCACTTGGGCCACTCAGTGTTTCCGACCTGGATGGCGACGGGCCCTCCCTGGGTCAGCCCGTGACGGACGCCACCGAGGATGGATACGGCATCCTGCTCGAACTTCATCCGGGCGCCACGCCCATAACCGAGGCGGCGGCGTGCCAACGAGTCGGCTATCTGACCGCTGGTGAGTTCAACACCTGCGGGAACGCCTTCAATAATTCCGACCAAGGCCGGACCATGGGATTCACCGGCAGTCAACCAACGCAACATATCTTCCATCCTGCCACGTATGGCGGTTACAACACCCGTCGGGGTGCCCCGACTGAGTCACACATCACATCTATGACTTTCTCATTGACATCGGCGCCACGGCCGGTGAAGAGACGCACTTGCTCGGCCGCCTGATAGATCAGCATCTCAAGGCCAGGGACCACCCGGCCCCCCGCGTTCTGCCATGCTGCCGCGATCCGGCTCGGCCACGGATCGTACGCGGCGTCCAGCAGAACGCCGTCACACGACAAGCCGAGTACGCTCATCTCGTCCGCCAGGGCGTCAGCGCCGCGGGGAGGCAAAGTGGATATGACGACGTCGGCAGCAGCGACGCCGGATGCGGCCTCTGAAAAGGGGAGCACCTGGATGTCCAGCCCAACGCCGGCTGATGCTGCCTTGACCTCAGCTCCACGGTTCACGTCACGGACAAAGACATCCGCCGAGGCAGCACCGAGGTCTTTCAAAGCGGCGACGGCGGCAGCAGCAGTGCCACCCCCGCCCAGGATTACTGCTGATGGCGCCGGAGGGCAGCCTGCGTGACGGACGGCATTGACGATGCCGGCGACATCGGTGTTGTAGCCGATTCTGCGGACGACAGACCCGTCAGCTTCGAACACTACGGTGTTTACCACCTTGAGGATCTGAGCGATTCCTCGAACCTCATCCATTTCATGCAGCATCGCTGATTTCAGCGGCATGGTCACTGAAAGCCCGCGCCATTCCGTTTCCGAACGAAGGGCGGCCATAAATGCGGGAAGGGAATCTTCCGTGACATCAATGGCTGAATACGAGATGTCCTCGTCCAGGAGGGCATACGCCGCCCGGTGGAGTGCCGGCGACTTGGAATGCGAAATGGGGTGTCCCAGTACTGCAGCCCGCTGGCTCATACGCAGCGGCCCGAATTTGCAGCACACCATTCGTTGTACTGCTCGACGTAGACGCTATGCTCCGCCAACGTCTTCGAGAACTTGGTTTCCTTCGTGTCCAGATTGATGGTCACCCAGTACAGGTAGTCATTTGCCTTGGGTTTCGCAGCAGCGTCAATGGCTGTCTTTCCCGGCGAACCGATCGGTCCCGCCGGCAAGCCAACATTGGCGTACGTGTTGTACGGATTCGACTTGTCGGCCTTCTGCTCTTCACTGATGTGGAAGCTCTTGATGCCCAGCCCATAGGTGACCGTGGCATCGGACTGGATAAGCCCGTTGGTCTCTGTGTTGTCCTGCTTCAGACGGTTGTAGATGGCACCGGCAACGTCTCCATACTCGGCCTGCCCGCCTTCAGCCTGGACGATGCTTGCAACGGTTACGACGTCGTATTGTTTCTCGGGATCCGTCACGCCCTGCGCCTTGAGCTCGTCCACTGTTGTGGAGACAAGCTTCTGCACGATTTCTTTGGCTGTTGTGCCAAGGGGGAAGCGGTATTCGCCGGGAGCGAGGAAACCTTCAAGATTCTTTGCCTTGGCGCTGACACCGAACTGGGCGGGGGAATCGCTGAGCGCCTTTAGTTCAGACTCAGGTATTCCGGATCCCTTCGCAATGGCGGCAAGTGATTCATCGATCCGCAGCCCTGCGCTCAAGGCGAAGTACATCACCTTGCCTTGGTCCTTGCCCACCAGGATGGCCACCGCATCTGCTGGCGGAAAACGAAATCGCCAGGACTGAGCGTCCCGCCGTCGGCCTCAAAGGCTGACGCGAAAGTGTCTGCGTTCGCAACGATTTTCTCGCTCTCGAGCCTTGTGGCGACGGACCGTACGCCCTCTCCGGGCTGGACCGTAACGCTCACCTGACCGGTGCCCGGCCCAGGGTAATCCGCCACCTTATCCATTCCCAGCAGCGGCTTCAGGAACTGCGCACCGACCACCAGCGCGGTGACGAAAACGGCCAGCGTGAGCAGCAAGGCGAGAAAGCGACGGCGGCGGCGGACTTTCTTCGAAGGGCCCTTCTTCACCACCGGCGTATCAGCGAACAGCGGGTGGCCATGCGCGTCCAGATGATGGCCGTGCTCATGCGCGTGCTCGCCCAGCGGATGACTGTGCTGGTCCAGATGATGGGCCTGTTCATCCGCGTGATGGTGTCCGTCCAGGGCCTCGTCATGGAAATGGTGTGCATCGGCCCCAACATGGTCGTCGAACTCGTGGTGCCCGTGACCGCCATGATCGGGCACGGGCTCCGAGAGCTGTGTGAAGTGCGAGGCGCTGTGGGTCGCCGGCAACTCCCCCACGGTGACAAGCTCATGACCTTCCTCGTTGTGAATTGGCTCATTGTGAAGGGGCTCGTCATGCACCGGCTCCTGATACACCGGCTCCTCGTGCTCCACCGGCACCGGCTCCTGGTACACGGGCTCCGAGTGGTAGATGGGCTCGTCCTGGACGGATGGCGGCTCCGGTGTCGCTGCGGGAACCTGCGGACTCTCAACGGGAGGAGCCGGCACCTCGGGCAGGGGCCTGCTGGGAGGATCTTCAACGTAAGCCTGGGGAGGCACGGCATCCTGGCTCTGTGTTGCCAGCAGCTTTTCCCGGGCTCGCAGTTCCTTGCGGGTCAGAGGGCGTCCGAGGTCACTGAAAGCATCACCTGAGGACTCGTCACGATCGACCGGGCTCACTGTAGCCTTCCATGTTCTGAAGATTGCTCGTTTTCTCCAAGAACAGTCCTACCAGCGTCCTCCGCTGTGGTGTCCCCGGATTGCCCCGCACGGGAAACCGCGTAAACGCGGCTTCCAACGTCCGTTCCCCTGGCCTTTTGCATATCAATTGCGTGCTGCAGAATACCTGCTGCCGCAACCTGATCAACCACTTTACGGTGGTTACGGCTGCTCATGCCAGCCGCGTGAAGGTCGCGGTGCGCCGTCACCGTGCTGAGTCGCTCGTCAATAAGGCTCACCGGGACCTCGAAACCGCTACGCTCCAGAGCCTCTACCAGGAGGCGTGCATAGTCCTCGGCCATGCGCGCCGAGGCATGTTCCTCCCCCTTGAGCGTGCGGGGCAGACCCACGAAAATCTGCACCGCCCCCAGTTCCGCAGCGAGACCGGCGAGAATCCTGACGTCGATATTCTTCTTGGCATTGCGTTCCAGGGTCCTGAGCGGCGTGGCCAGTATCCCGTCACGGTCGCAGACAGCGACGCCGACACGAACCGTGCCGACGTCCACCCCCAGCTTGATGCCGTGGGGGTAATCGCCGCCTGCTGCTTCCTGATTCATCTGCAGCCGCTACCGCCGTGTAATGGCGTCCACGACGGCGGTCAGAGCGGCCTGGACTTTACCCGCGTCAGTGCCGCCACCTTGGGCGACGTCGTCCTTGCCGCCACCGCCGCCACCGAGGATTCCTGCAGCGAGGCGCACCAGTGCTCCCGCTTTGATTCCAGCCTCGCGGGCTGCCTCATTGGTAGCGATCAGAATAATGGGGCGCTCGTTGCTGACACCGGCAACTGCAACGGCCGAAGCCGCAGAACCGAGGCGCGTGCGCAGATCCAGGGCCAGGCCGCGGAGATCGTCGGCACCGCTCACCTGGCCGGCGTCGTGGGCAATCACCTTGATTCCGGCGGCATCCCGGGCCGTTCCGATGAGCTGCGCGGCCGCTGCCGTCAATTGCTCCTTGCGGAGCTTCTCGAGCTCTTTCTCGGCTGCCTTCAGCTTTGCGAGGGTGCTCGCGATGCGGTCCGTCAGCAGTCCGGACGGGACCTTGAGCATTTCGGTCAGCTCCGTCACGAGGGCGCGCTCGGCGGCCAGGTGACGGAAAGCCTCCATGCCTACGAACGCTTCAACGCGCCGGTTTCCTGACCCCACGGACTGCTCGCCCAGCAAGGACAGGCTACCGATCAGGGAGGTGTTGGGAACGTGGGTTCCACCACAAAGCTCACGCGACCAGGCGCCGTCGATCTCTACAACACGCACCTCGCTGCCGTAGTTCTCGCCGAAGAGCGCCATGGCGCCCAATGCCTTGGCCTCTGCCAGCGGCATGACCTTGGTCTCCACCTGGAAGTTGTTCCGGATGGCGATGTTTGAAACTTCCTCGATCTCGGAGCGCGTGGCAGTGCTGAGGCCTTCGCCCCAGGCAAAGTCAAAGCGAAGGTAGCCGGCCTTGTTGTAGGAACCGCGCTGGACGGCCTGCGGACCAAGGATCTGGTGCAGCGCTGCATGAACGATGTGTGTTCCGGTGTGGGCCTGCTCGGCAGCATGGCGCCGCTCCCGGTCCACGGCGGCCTGGACGAGGGCGTCAGAGCTGATTTCCCCTTCACGCACGATGGCCTTGTGCACGCTGAGTCCCTTGAGCGGACGCTGGACATCCAGCACCTCTACGACGAACCCGTCACCCGTGATAAGGCCGGTATCAGCAGCCTGGCCGCCGGCCTCAGCGTAGAACGGCGTCTCGCCCAGCACCAGTTCGATCTCGTCGCCGGTAGCGGCCTGGGACACCTTGGCCCCATTGGAGAGGATGCCACGGACCCTGGACTCCCCGTTAAGTTCGGTGTAACCAGTGAAGACGGTTTCGCCTTGCGCCAGCAACTCCTGGAAAGCGCTGAGATCCGCGTGACCGCCCTTCTTACCCTTGGCGTCGGCCTGGGCCCGCTGGCGCTGCTCAAGCATGAGCTTGCGGAACTCAGGCTCGTCAACCTTCAAGCCGGCTTCTTCAGCCATTTCAAGGGTGAGGTCGATCGGAAAACCGTAAGTGTCGTGGAGGGCGAAGGCGTCCGCCCCGGACAACGGTCGTCCCGCGGCCTTGGAATCCTTAACGGCGTCCTCCAGGCGGGCAGTGCCGGAGGCGATGGTGCGCAGGAACGCCTTCTCTTCGGCGTAGGCAATGCGGCTGATCCGGTCGAAGTCGGTCTCCACAATCGGGTAGACGCCCTTCATGGCGTCACGCGATTCCGGCAGGAGGTCAGGCAGGCAGGCCTTTTCAACACCAAGCAGCCGCATGGAGCGGACGGCACGGCGGATCAGTCTCCGCAGAACGTAGCCACGTCCCTCGTTCGAGGGGGTGACGCCATCGGCGATCAGCATCAGGGCCGACCTGATGTGGTCGCCCACGACGCGCATCCGGACGTCGTCGGTGTGGTGGGGGTCCTCCGGCGTCTCCGCCGAGGTGTACTCCTTGCCTGACAGCTGGGCGGCCTTGTCGATGACCGGGCGGACCTGGTCGGTTTCATACATGTTCTCGACGCCCTGCAGGATCATGGCGAGGCGCTCCATGCCGAGGCCGGTGTCGATGTTCTTCTTGGGCAGTTCGCCCACGATGTCGAAGTCGTCCTTGGAGCGGACGTTGTCGATCTGGTACTGCATGAACACAAGGTTCCAGATTTCCACGTAGCGGTTCTCGTCGGCGATGGGTCCGCCTTCGACGCCGTAGTCGGGGCCGCGGTCGTAGTAGATTTCCGAGCAGGGACCGGCGGGGCCGGGCTGGCCGGTGTGCCAGTAGTTGTCAGCCTTGCCCATGCGCTGAATGCGGTTGGCCGGAACGCCCGTGTTCTTCAGCCACAGGTCCTTGGCCTCATCGTCTTCTTCGTAAACCGTCACCCACAGCAGTTCCGGGGGAAGTCCGTACCCGCCGTCGTCCACGCTTGTGGTCAGCAGTTCCCAGGCGAACTTGATGGCGTCTTCCTTGAAGTAGTCGCCGAAGGAGAAGTTGCCGCACATCTGGAAGAACGTCCCGTGGCGGGCGGTCTTGCCCACTTCCTCGATGTCGCCCGTACGGATGCATTTCTGCACACTCGTGGCACGGGTGTAGGGGGCTTCTTCACGCGCCGTCAGATACGGAATGAACGGCACCATGCCCGCGACTGTAAACAGCAGGGAGGGGTCGCTGGAGACCAAGGATGCGGAGGGAACCGCGGTGTGGCCTTTGCTGACAAAAAAGTCCACCCAGCGCTTTGTGATCTCCTGCGACTTCATGAGTTTTTTACGTACCCTTCTTGCTTCACTGCATTTGGTTCGCGTGACCGCTTGATCCGCGCAGCAGCTCCTAACGGACCTGCCGATATCTAGTTCTTCTCCGACTTCCACCGGCCAGCGACAAATCTAGCGCCGGACGATGTCTTCCACATCGATTCCGAGCGCTGAGCGAAGCTCGGATTCGCGTTCCTGCATCCCGCCGCGTACGGCGTCCGCAAAGTCGTACAGCCCGTCGGTGAGGCGTCCTACCGCACGATTAAGGCCTTCAGGCCCCAATGCTGACTGGGCTTCCGTCACTTTACGAAATGCGATGACACCGATGGCAACGCCAATGCCCATCCAGATAATTCTCTTCATTTTATGTTCTCCGGGTGCATTCAGCGGCTGCGACGGCCGGTTGCGGGCTTCTTGCGGGCAGACAGGGCCGTGCGGACGCCGTAGCTGAACGCAGCAACCTTAATGAGAGGAGATCCGACCGTAGCGGCCAGGAGGGAGGAGAGCGCCGAGATGTTCGCTGAGGCGTCGGAGACGTTGGACGAGATACCGTCCACCTTCTTCAGCTGCTGGTTGGTGGTGGAGACAGTCGCGGTGACTTCGTCCATCAGCGGGGTGGCGCCGTCGCTAAGGGAGCGGATGGACGTGCGGACTTCATCGAGCACCCGGCCGAGCTTGAAAATGGGTACAGCCAGCAACAGCACCAGGACTGCAAACACTCCGGCCGCGATCAGGCCGGCGATATCGCCACCAGACATAGACGTTCATCTCCTTCAATACTGTGAATGCTGCGGTACTTCCGAGGTATTGCTGCCGCACTTCCAACGATCGTCTGAGGAACCCAGAACCTGTGGAACGAAGCCGGCCGCAACCGCGGAACTCCCCCAAGTACCTTACATACAAAGAAGCCCGCGGCGCTTGCCACGGGCTTCTTTGGGTACGCTGCCGAAAAATTTAGCGTGCGTAGAATTCGACGACGAGCTGCTCTTCGCAGGTTACGGGAACCTCAGAGCGCTTCGGGCGGCGAACCAGGCGCGCCTGCAATGCATCCAGCTTGACGTCCAGGTAAGCCGGGACGATGGGCAGAACGTCGCGGTGGGCGCCGGCTGCTGCAACCTGGAACGGAGGCATGGTCTCGCTGCGGCTGTGAACGTGGACCAGCTGGCCCTCGGCGACGCGGAAAGACGGGCGGTCAACGCGGATTCCGTCAACCAGGATGTGGCGGTGGACAACCAGCTGGCGGGCCTGGGCGATGGTGCGGGCAAAGCCAGCACGCAGCACGACGGCATCCAGACGCATTTCGAGCAGTTCGATGAGGTTTTCACCGGTCAGGCCCTTAGTGCGGCGTGCTTCTTCGAAGGCACGGGTCATCTGTGCTTCACGGATACCGTACTGGGCGCGCAGACGCTGCTTTTCGCGCAGACGTACGGCGTAGTCGGAGTCCTGCTTCTTGCGGGCACGGCCATGCTCACCGGGGCCGTACGGGCGGCGCTCCATGTATTTGGCGGCCTTGGGGGTCAGAGCGATGCCGAGTGCACGCGAAAGGCGTGCGGTACGGCGAGCACGAGTGTTGTTAGCCACTTGTGTCCTTCCAATATCTGCGGTGTGTCAGTGTTACTGGCCTCCACGATGGAGAGCATCGGCCAACCGCTGCCTTTTGCTACTGGGCGCAGGGCACAGTCCAAACAAACCGGCATTCCTGCCGAATCAAGTGGATTGTGCGTCCGTGCCTTGCCAGACAACGAACTATCCTACCACGGGAGGGCTGTCACTCGCCGCGGATGATCTTCCTCAAGCGCTCCAGCCGAACGGCAATCTCGCGCTCCGAGCCGTTCGCCGTTGGTTCATAGTAGTTCCGTCCTACCAGATCATCAGGCGGGTACTGTTGCGTGGCCACCGAATGGGGTGCGTCATGGGCGTACTTGTAGCCCTGGCCGTGCCCCAACTGCTTGGACCCGGGATAGTGTGCATCCCTCAGGTGTGCCGGTATTCCATTGCCAAGCCCGGCCCGGACATCGGCGATTGCCTTATTGATACCCATGTAGGCGGCATTGGATTTTGGCGCTGTTGCCAGGTGAACCACTGCTTCCGCCAGGATGATCCGCCCCTCGGGCATCCCGATGAGCTGCACGGCCTGGGCAGCAGCCACCGCTGTCTGCAAAGCCGTGGGGTCTGCCATACCGACGTCCTCCGCTGCCGAAATAACGATGCGGCGGGCAACAAAGCGGGGGTCCTCCCCTGCTTCCAGCATCCGCGCCAGGTAGTGCAGGGCAGCGTCGACGTCCGAACCCCGGATTGATTTGATGAAGGCGCTGGCAACATCGTAGTGCTGGTCCCCGGCCCGGTCATATCGGACAGCAGCAACGTCCAGTGCCCGCTCCGTGTGGCGCAATTCAACCGAGATAACAGAATCGACGTCGGTATCGGCGTCGTCGGCATCACCAAAGGCCACTCCGGCTGCTGCCTCAAGCGCAGTCAGCGCCCGCCGGGCGTCGCCACCCGAAAGCCGCACGAGGTGCGCCCGCGCTTCCTCGCTCAGTTCCACTTTTCCATTTAGCCCCCGGACATCCGCGACCGCCCGGAGCAGCAGCCCTTCAACATCGGCGTCGGTGAGTGGCCTGAGCGTGAGCAGCAGTGATCGGGACAGCAGCGGGGAAACCACCGAGAAGGACGGGTTCTCAGTGGTGGCGGCGACCAGCACCACCCAGCGGTTTTCGACGCCTGGCAGCAGCGCATCCTGCTGAGCCTTGTTGAAACGGTGGATCTCGTCGAGGAACAGAACGGTGGTTGTCTTGTAGAGATCCCTGGCTGTCAGCGCCTCCTCCATCACCCGGCGGACATCCTTGACCCCAGCAGTAATGGCAGAAAGCTCGACGAATTTCCGGCCAGGACCCCGGGCAATGACATGGGCAAGACTGGTTTTGCCGGTGCCGGGAGGACCCCAAAGGATCAGCGAACTTGGCCCGGCCGGCCCCGACGCATTGGCACCTGCCGCGAGCTGCCGCAACGGCGAGCCCTGGCCCAGGAGATGCTGCTGCCCAGCTACTTCGTCCAGGGTCCGGGGTCTCATCCGAACTGCAAGGGGGCTCCGTTGCGACGGCGTCTGGCCCCCCGGCCGGGAATCGGGAGTGGCGGAGTCCGCGTCGTCGTCGTCGCGGTCTTGCCCTTGCCCAAATAAATCATCCACATAGATAGGCTACTCATAGTTTCATCACGCGGGTTTCCTGCATGTGAAGCCGTGGACAAGCCGGGCAATGGACAAGGGGATGCAGCAATGATCGAGAACCGTCCGGCAACCGGACGCCCCGGCGTTGCCATGCGGACCGCCTTCGTTGCAGGCCAACGGCTGGCCGGCTGGGTGGAACGGTTTGAGGCGAGCCACGGTGCCGTTCAGTTGGAGGAGCTCGACGCCGGTCTGCAGCTGAGGGCCGCGGACGGCTCCGCTGCCCTCTTGCAGCCGCCTTGGCCCGCAGACGGACGTCCCGGCAAGGGCGCCGATCCGGTTGCCAGGATGGCTTCGCTGGCCGCACAGTCCCGCAGCCTCGGACTCGTACTGGTCCGTCGGGGCGGTTACGCGGCTGCGTCGGTCCGGGAGGGGCGCGTGGTTCTGTCAAAAACCGGGACACGGCATGTGCAGTCGCGGACCGCTGCCGGAGGTTGGTCACAGCAAAGATTTGCCCGGCGCCGCGCCAACCAGGCTGACGCCCTCGTCGAAGCGGTGGCGGACCATGCCGCAAGGATCTTCCAGGGACAGGCCGTCGAGTACATTGCCCCAGGCGGGGACCGGACCCTGACCGACCTGGTGCTGGGAGAGCCGGCCCTCAAGGAGTATGCCCGGCTCCCCCGCCTGGCTTTTATGGATGTCCCGGATCCCCGTGCTGACGTGCTCAAGAAAGCAGCGGCTGACTTTTGTGCCATCAGGATAGTAGTGTCAGATCCTCCCGGAAGCTAGCAGCATCAGCACCCCGTCAGATGCCGCTTTGGCCGCTCCTGGCGGTATACATAGCGGCCAACTTCGGTAAAGCCTGCCCGCCGGTAGAGCTCCTGACCGGCAGGATTCGACGCTGTGACCATGAGCCAGTAACCCGACAGGCCATGGGACCGCCCTTCACCGAGCAGGGCGTTGATGATCCTGCGGGCATAACCCTGGCGGCGGGCGTCCGGCCGGGTGGCCATGCAGTAGAACCCGCCGTAACTGCCCACTAACGCAAGGCGTCCGACGGCGGCCGGGACGCCGTCGTCGTCCCTCACCAGCGCATAAAGGGCTGGGCAGCCGGTGAGGATCCTGCGCGCAACGGCCAGCTCCTCAAACCCGCCGCGGCCATCAACACTCCACCACAGCTGCAGCCATTCCTCCGACGGATCCTGGAGGACTTCGATGCTGGTCCCAGCTGCTGCCCGGTTGGAGGCCGAACCGAGGTGCATAACGAGCGTTTCAGATTGCCGCGTGTAGCCTGCGGCGTCGAGCAACGCATGCAGAGACTCATGCCGCTGATGCCGGCGGTCGCGTAGGTCTTCTGCCAGCTGATAAATGACGGGGAGCCTGTTCCGCCGGTACCACTGAACGGCGTCCCGCATCGCCGCTGATTCATTGGCAGCGGTGTCCCTGACCCAGATCGAGTTGGCACGCTGGGTGACGCCGGACGCCGCCCGGAATACCCACTCTCCGGTGTCCTGCCGTTCATGGGCCGGCCACGCGGCATCCATGAGTGCCTCCAATTCAGGCATTGCGGGACGGCCAGTCACCTGTGCGGCTACTTCGCTTCGGGTTTCTTGGCCTCGGGCTTGAAGTCGACGCCGGCTTCCTTGCGCTGCTGGGGCGTGATGGGAGCAGGAGCTGCCGTCAGGGGGTCGTAGCCGTTGCCTGTCTTGGGGAAGGCAATGACGTCGCGGATGGAGTCAACGCCGGCCAACAAAGCGACCACGCGGTCCCAGCCAAAGGCGATACCGCCGTGAGGGGGCGCCCCGTACTTGAAGCCTTCCAGCAGGAAGCCGAACTTCTCCTGGGCTTCCTCGTGGGAGAGGCCCATGACCTCGAAGACGCGCTCCTGGATGTCGCTCTGGTGGATACGGATGGAACCGCCGCCGATTTCGTTGCCGTTGCAGACGATGTCGTAGGCATAGGCCAGAGCAGATTCGGGATCGGTGTCAAAGCTGTCCATGTACTCGGGCTTCGGCGAGGTGAACGCATGGTGCACAGCGGTCCAGTTCCCTCCGCCCACTGCAACATCGCCCGATGCCACGGCAGCCGCAGCCGGCTCGAACATAGGGGCGTCCACCACCCAGGCGAAGGCCCAGTCGTTGGGGTTGATGAGACCGGTACGATGCCCGATTTCGACCCGTGCCGCACCCAGCAGGGCGCGGGCCGATGACTTCTCGCCTGCAGCGAAGAAGATGCAGTCCCCGGGCTTGGCGCCTGCGGCGTCAGCAAGTCCCGCGCGCTCGGTCTCTGTGAGGTTCTTGGCTACGGGGCCGGCCAGTTCGCCGTCCTCCTTGAACAGGACGTAGGCAAGGCCCTTGTGCCCACGCTGCTTGGCGAACTCCTGCCAGCCGTCCAGGGTGCGGCGCGGCTGCGAGGCGCCTCCCGGCATGACGACGGCGCCCACGTACGGAGCCTTGAAAACGCCGAAGTTGGTGTCCTTGAAGAACCCGGTGAGCTCCGTCAGCTCCACTCCGAAGCGCAGGTCCGGCTTGTCAGATCCGTATCGCGCCATGGCGTCGTTGTAGGTGATCCGCTGGATCGGAGTCGGGATTTCGACGTCGATCAGGCGCCACAGTGCCTTCACGATGCTTTCGCCTAGCGCGATGACGTCATCCTGCTCCACGAAGCTCGCTTCGATGTCCAGCTGGGTGAATTCAGGCTGGCGGTCCGCGCGGAAGTCCTCATCGCGGTAGCAACGTGCGATCTGGTAGTACTTCTCAAAACCGCCGACCTGCAGCAGCTGCTTGAAGAGCTGGGGAGACTGCGGCAGTGCGTACCAGGATCCCGGGGCCAGGCGCGCGGGAACCACGAAGTCGCGGGCGCCTTCCGGCGTCGAACGCGTCAGCGTGGGCGTTTCGATCTCGACGTAACCGTCCTGGTGGAGGAGTTCGCGTGCCACGCGGTTGGCCTCTGAACGCAGGCGGAGGTTCCGGCCGGGACCAGGGCGGCGCAGATCGAGGTAGCGGTGCTTGAGGCGTGCTTCCTCGCCGACTTCGACGTGCTCATCGATCTGGAACGGCAACGGGTCAGAGGTGTTGAGGATCACGACCTTTTCGGCCATCACCTCGATTTCACCGGTGGCCAGTGCGGGGTTTTCGTTGCCCTCCGGGCGCTTGGATACCGTTCCGATGACCTGAAGCACGTATTCGTTGCGCAGTCCGTGGAACACCTCTTCTTCACGGACCACCACCTGGGCAACGCCGGAGGCGTCACGCAGATCGACGAAGGCGACACCACCGTGATCACGTCGGCGGCCTACCCAGCCGGCCAGGGTAACGGTCTGTCCAATGTGCTCGGAACGAAGGGATCCGAGGTCATGTGTGCGCAGCACAGCACGCCTTTCTAAAGGAGAACGGAAGCAAAAACAGAATCAAGTTGACTAGGATCATTGCGGGAATGATCCCGTCCGAGTTTACCCGTTGGAAAGGCCTCCCCACCTCCATGCAGAGCCACCGCCAGTTACAGCGCAGGCTGGGCGTGTTCGACGCCACGTCCATAGGCCTCGGCTCGATGCTTGGCGCCGGAGTTTTTGTTGTGTTTTCTCCGGCGGCTTTATTGGCCGGTGAACAGCTCATCTTCTCGGTGGTCCTTGCCGGGGCGATCGCGTATTGCAATGCCGTGGCATCGGCGCAGCTTGCCTCGGTTTATCCGGCAAGCGGCGGTACCTATCTGTATGGGCGGAAGCAGTTGGGCGAATGGCCAGGATTTATTGCCGGCTGGGGCTTCGTGACAGGCAAGACGGCGTCATGCGCCGCAATGGCCCTGACGTTCGGGCACTACGTGGCACCGGATTATGCGATTCCGGTAGCCATTGCTGCTGTGGTGGTGCTGACTGGAGTCAATCTGCTGGGCATCACGCGGACAGCGCTTCTCACCCGGGTCCTGCTCGCCATCGTCCTTGCCACGCTGGTGTTCGTGGCCATGGCAAGCATCATGGGGCCTCATCCTGTAGCTGCCGGCTCCGGCGAAGGTCCGGTGGGCAACGCCTGGGGAATCCTTCCCGCCGCGGGCCTGATGTTCTTCGCCTTTGCAGGGTACGCCCGGATCGCCACCCTGGGCGAGGAGGTCAAGGACCCAGCGAGGACTATCCCGCAGGCCATTCTTGCGGCCCTTGCCGGTGCCTTTGCCATCTATTTGGTGCTTGCATTGCTTTTGATGGCCCACCTGTCCGTTGAGCGGTTGGCCGAATCCACGTCGCCGCTGCTTGACGCGGTCACTGATTCGGGGCTGAACGCCGGTGCACCGTTAGTGCAGGCAGGAGCGGCAGCGGCCAGCCTTGGCGCCTTGCTGGCCTTAATCACCGGGGTGGGCAGGACAGCCCTCGCGATGGCACGGGAGCGGGACCTGCCCCGACCGCTTGCACGTATTGGCGGGAGTCACACAGTCCCTTACGTCGCTGACCTTGCTGTCGCGGGCGCTGTTATTGTCCTGCTGCTGACCACCAATGTGCTGACGGTGGTCGGGTTCTCAAGTTTCGGAGTGTTGATTTACTACGCCGTCACCAATGCATCAGCCTTCACCATGGCCAACCGTCCGGCGTATGGACCCAAATGGCTGAACGCCGTGGGGTTCGCCGGCTGCCTCATCCTGGCAGTGACGCTCCCGCCGGCCTCAGTGCTGGTCATGGTTGTGGTCCTTGCTGTTGGCCTTGCTGGCCGGTATGGGGTGCTCCGGCTCCGCAAGCGCAGAGCCGTGAGCAACCCCTCCAGCTAGGTCCTGCCAGTTACGTGCGGTCCACCTGGACCTGGAGATCCTCTTCCGGGGGCATCCAGGTCTCGGGGGCAACACTGACCTGTTCGCCCGTGCGGATGTCCTTGACCTGGTGCTTGCCGTCGTCGTCCGTGAACCAGACAAACGGGATTCCCCGACGGTCCGCAAATTTGATCTGTTTGCCGAACTTCTCCGCCTTCGCCGCTACCTCAGTGGAGATACCGCGGCTGCGCAGCAACGCGGCAACGTCCTGGGCCGTGTCCCAGCTCTCATCGTTGTTCAGGGTCACCAGCACAGCCGTTGGGACGGACCGGGATGCCTTGGCCAGATCCTGGCTGAGGATGCGGGAAACCAGGCGCGTCACACCGATGGAAAGTCCGACGCCGGGGAACTTCCGGCTGCCCTTGCTGGCCAAGGCGTCGTAACGCCCTCCGGAGCAAATGGAACCAAGCTGCTCGTGGCCAACAAGGACCGTTTCCACCACTGTTCCTGTGTAGTAGTCGAGCCCGCGGGCAATGCTGAGGTCTGCCACTACCTTCCCCGGTGCGCGCTGGACGGCAGCATCTATGACCTGCTCAAGCTCGCTAAGGCCTTCCTCCAGCAGGTCATCGGTGACGCCCAACGCCCGAACCTGTTCCACAAACGATGTGTCTTCCGTGCGGATGCCAGCCAGCTTCAGCGCTGCTTCGGCCTGCTCCTTGGTGGCACCAAGCTCGTTTTGGAGCAACTCTGAGACCTTGTCCGGACCGATCTTCTCCAGCTTGTCGATGCTGCGCAGCACCCCCGCGGTATCTGTCAGGCCAATACCGCGGTAGAAGCCCTCCGCCAGTTTGCGGTTGTTGATACGCAAGCGGAAGTCGGGGATGGGCAATGCGTTCAGTGCCTCTGCAATGACCAGTGCTATCTCGACGTCGTAGCGGAACGGCAGGTCGCCGTCGCCCACTATATCGATGTCCGCCTGGGTGAACTCACGGGCGCGCCCCTCCTGGGGGCGCTCACCGCGCCACACTTTTTGGATCTGGTAGCGGCGGAAGGGGAAAGCAAGGTATCCGGCGTTCTCCACCACGTAGCGGGCAAAGGGAACCGTCAGGTCGAAGTGCAGTGCCAGGGCATGCGGATCAGCTTTGCCCGCTTTTGCCTCGTCGCCTTCTTCTTCCTGGAGCCTGCTCAGCCCGTAGACTTCTTTGTCGATCTCTCCCTTGCGCAGCAACTGCCCGACAGTTTCCACGGCGCGGGTCTCGATCGAGGAGAAGCCATGAAGCTCAAAGACCCGCCGCAGGGTATCCAGCACATGCATCTCGACCAGCCGCTCCTCGGGAAGCCACTCGGGGAATCCGGACAGGGAGGCGGTGCGTGCCATGGGGGATTTTCTCCTTAGGTAAGCAGGGCGGCCGGTACCCCCGGCGCAGTATTCCTCCCGAAACGGGCGGGAAAGGGCGGGAGTCCGGTCAGACATGCATAAACTATGTGCGGCAGTCAGTTTATGCTTCCGGCGCCTGCAACTCTAATGCGGCAGGTGCCTGCTATTCGGCTGGCCACTCTGCACCTGGTCTAGGGACGCTTGCCATTGGCACGCCTGACGCCAGCACGACACCCAGGAGGACTTTTGGCGGCCAGTTCACGCAGTGCCCGCGAAACCAAGCGACGCATCCAGCAGATGGAAGCGAAGCGAGAGTTGCGCCGGGAGCAGGAAAAACGCCGCAAACGGGACAATATCCTTGCGGCAGGCGCCGGTACCGCGGTGCTGATCCTCGCCGTCGTCCTCCAGCTGACGGTCTTTTCCAGCAATCCCACGGAAGAGGAATACGCCGCGGCCCAGGCCGGCCTCACCAGCCCCTCGGCTACTGCCTCCGCCACTCCTTCAGCAGCTCCCACCAATGCCGAGAACATCCCCAAGCCAGAGACGGCGGCCGGCAAGGTGTTTACGGGAGAGCTCGCGCTTAACCGCGGCACGCTGGGTGTTGAATTCGACGGCACCAAGGCGCCCCAGGCGGCAGCCGTGTTCAAGTCCATGGCTGACGAGAACTACTTTGCCGGGACCAGCTGCCACCGGCTTACCACAGCCGAGAACTTCGGCGTCCTGCAGTGCGGCTCCTCCACCGGCGACGGCCAGGCGGATCCCGATTTCAAGTGGGGTCCGCTTGAAAACACCCCGGCCGACAACAAGTACCCGGCTGGAACCATTGCCGTAGCCCGAGGCGGGGATAACGCCTACAGCAACGGCCGCCAGTTCTTCATCGTCTACAAGGACACCGAAATTCCGGCAGACTCGGCAGGCGGCTACACCGTGGTCGGCAAGGTTACGTCCGGGTTGGACGTAGTGTCGAACATTGCTGCGGCCGGCCTCAAGCCTGGTGGCAACCCAACCGACGGCGCACCTGTGGAACCAGTCACGATAGACTCGTTTTCTCTGAAGTAACCAACTCCGGCCAGCGGCCGGGGCAGCATTACCTGAGCAGTTCCCTCCAAGCGAAAGACTTTTAGCGGTGACAGACAGTCAGAAATCCGACGAAACATCAGCTGCCGACGCAAGCGAATCCACGGTTCCCGTAACCGTCGATGCCATCAGCGACGCCGCCGACACCACCCCAGCCGAGATTGCCTCAGTCGAGGAAGCTCCAGTTGAGGAAGCTCCTGCTGCAACCGCCTCAGTTGACGCGGCTCCGGCAGAGGAAGCTCCTGCTGAGGCCGCCTCAGTTCAGGAAGCTCCAGCAGACGAGACTCCCGCTGAGCCCGCACCTGCGGTCGATGCTGCTCCGGCGGCCGACGCTTCTCCTGCAGCTGCGGTACCAACACCAAGTCCCACGCCGCGTCCTGCTCCCCGGCCTGCGCCTTCGCCGGCGGCGTTTGCAGCCCGGCCCAAGACGGCTCCGTCAGCCGTTGCGCCTGCCCCCGCACCCGCTCCCCCAGCGACGTCGCTGGCGGAGGCTGCGCGGTGGGGCCGGGTGGAAGGCGACGGACAGGTTTTCCTGACCGTCGACGGCGTCGAGCATCCGGTCGGGCAGTTTCCCGGTGCGACCGACGACGCAGCACTGGCCTACTTCGCCAAGAAGTACGACGACATCGTGGCGCAGATCGTTCTCCTGGAACAGCGCGTCAGTTCCAAGGCTCCTACCGCGGACATGCAGAAAACCGTGTCACACCTGCGCGAGCTCTTGGCAGAGCGCAACATGGTGGGCGACATCAGATCAGCCGAGAAGCGTCTTGACGCCCTGTCCGAGCAGATTGCTGCCTTGGAAAAGTCCGAGAAAGCAGAGCATGACGCCGTCCGCGCTGCAGAGTTGGCCGCACGGGAGGCCATCGTTGCCGAGGCCGAGGAAATCGCAGGACACGATCCTTCCCAGATCCAGTGGAAGACGTCCAGTGCCCGGATGAACGAGCTGTTCGAAAGCTGGAAGGCCGCGCAGAAGAGTGGTGTCCGGCTTGGCCGCAGCAACGAGGACGCGCTCTGGAAGAGGTTCCGTGCAGCACGTACGGTCTTTGATCGTCACCGGCGCGCCTACTTCTCCCAGTTGGACAGCAACAATTCCGCTGCCAAGTCGGTCAAGGAAAAACTCATTGCAGAGGCTGAGGCTCTGTCCTCTTCCACCGATTGGGGCTTCGCTGCTGGGGAATACCGCCGACTGATGGATGAGTGGAAAGCTTCCCCGCGGGCCAGCCGTAAAGATGATGACGCTCTGTGGGCACGCTTCCGCGCCGCCCAGGATGTCTTCTTCTCCTCACGTCAGGCTGCAAACGACGAGATCGACCAGGAATACAGCGCCAACCTCGCCGTGAAGGAAAGCCTCCTGGTCGAAGCCAACGCCTTGCTCCCCATCACGGACCTGGCAGCTGCCAAGAAGGCGCTCCAGTCGATCCGTGACCGTTGGGAAGAAGCCGGCAAGGTTCCCCGTGGCGACATGGGCCGGATCGAGGCCGGGCTCCGCAAGGTGGAGGACGCCGTCCGCCACGCCGAGGACGAGAACTGGAAACGATCCAACCCGGAGACAAAGGCACGCACCAACAGTGCCCTGTCACAGCTGGAGTCCGCCATCGCCTCCCTTAAAGAGGACCTCGCGAAAGCCGAGAAGGCCGGTGACCAGCGCAAGATCAAACAGGCCAAGGAAGCCCTTGAGGCGCGTCAGGCCTGGCTGGACCAGCTTGAGCGTTCCGCGAACGAACTCGCCTAACGTTCTCAAACATCGGAGCGCCCCGTTCAGATTGAACTGCCTTTAAGGGACCAGTTCAGATTCTGGACGGGGCTCTTGTCTTCCGCCCGGCTCGGGTCTCCCCCCGGCTCCGCCCCCCAAATCTTCAATGATGACCAAGGCCCCAGGTACGCGCCAGGTGTAGTGCGACCGGCAAAAGGTCGGCATGGCCGGCAACCAGTTCGTCCTGGCGGGACGTTCTTGTCCATGAAAATTCCGCAATGATGTCCGCTTCCCCGCCCCGGCGTTCTACGTGGGTCCACGGCCTTGGCGGGAAATCATCGGCGGTCGCTACTCCCAAGAACCAGCTGCGCAGGTGAATCTCCGGCTTGTACTGGCGCATGTCGTAAACGCTGTCCGCGAAATGGAAAAGGGGCAGCCCGCGGCCTCGACCTGTCTCTTCCTGAAGCTCTCTAACGGCCGCCTGAGGAGGGGTTTCTCCCGGTTCAATCGTCCCGGCCGGTACCTGCCTGCCCGCTTCGGAATGACGGGGCTGGATGAACGTGATGTAGTGATCAAGCTGCTGATTGAAAACATACATCGCAACTTTGCCCTTGGTGGGCAGCTCAGCCGTAGCGGGCATACTGAATCGAGTCATTGAGACAGGATATGCCTCCGTGGAAGTCTCCTCAGAGCCTCAATCCGGGTTTTCCACATAACCGCTGCCGGGACTGTCCCGTTCAAGCAGGGCACGGGAAGATTGCTCAATGGCCACCACCTCCCGTTTTTCGCCCCTGGCAGGCTCCTTGGGGAGTGCAGCTACGCCGCCTTCCGTGGATGCTGCCGCAACCGTATCCGCGGAGCTGCTTTTTCCCGGCCGGCTGTTCTCCTGGCCTGAGCTGCAGGCCATGGCGTCCGACGGCGTGCTGACGCAGCTTTTCCAGCGCGGTTACCTTGTGCCCGGGACACCTGAAACACCGCAGTTGAGGGCAAGGGCTGCGGCGTTCGCAGTGCCCCAGGCAATCAGGCAACGGGTGGTGGCGGGCCGCATGACTGCTGCCTGGATCTATGGGTGCGCTCCCGAACCGGATCGCCTGGCACTGCTTGTGGATGCAAAACGTCGCGTGTCCAGCCTTCGATCCACTCGGGGATGCACCTTGCACGAAGTCCGGTTGGGCCCGTGCGATGTGGTCAGTCTTGGCGGATTACTGGTCTCCACTCCCCTGCGCACAGCGCTGGATATAGCACTGCACGTGGAACCGGTCCGGGCAATCCCGGCCCTCCAGGAACTGCTGGATCGTCCCGAACTGAACGTACGGCTGCGCCTGCTGGTCCTGGCCATTGAGGCAACACCAAGAGTTCCTCACAAAAAGGCGGCCTTGGAGAAGCTCAGCCAGCTCACCGGTAGCTCAGGGCAAGGCAGGGCCGGGCTAGTTGCGGCGCCTGTTGCCCGTGGTCCTGTAGACGTCGAAGACGCCGTCGATTCGCCGCACGGCACTCAGCACGTGGCTGAGGTACTTGGGGTCACCCATTTCGAAGGCGAACTTGGAAATGGCCACCCGGTCAGTTGAAGTATGCACGCTGGCCGCCAGGATGTTGACGTGATTCTCAGACAGGACCCGGGTAACGTCCGAAAGCAGCGACTTCCGGTCCAGGGCTTCCACCTGGATCTCCACGAGGAAGACGCTGGACTGGGTCGGAGCCCAGTCCACTTCCACGATGCGGTCCGGCTGGTCCTTCAAATCCGAGACGTTGGTGCAGTCGGTCCGGTGCACCGATACACCGGAACCGCGGGTCACAAAACCGAGGATCGGATCCGGTGGAACAGGCGTACAGCAGCGCGCCAGCTTCACCCAGACATCCCCCACGCCGCGGACAATGACACCGGAATCGGAGAACCGGGCCTTCGTGACCTGAGTGGGGATGCTGACTTCGGCGAGGTCATCGTCGGGGCTTTCTTTCCCGCCCAGGCTCTCAACAAGCTTTTCCATCACGGACTGGGCCGACGTATGCCCATCCCCCACCCCGGCGTAAAGCCCGGAAATGTCAGCGTACTTCAAGTCCTCGGCGACGGCTGCCAAGGCGTCATGGGTCATGAGCCGCTGCAGGGGAAGGTTTTGCTTCCGCATCGCCTTGGTAAGAAGGTCCTTTCCACGGTCGATGGCTTCTTCCCGGCGTTCCTTGCTGAACCATTGACGGATCTTGTTCCGTGCCCGCGCACTCTTGACGAAATGCTGCCAGTCCTGGCTGGGACCTGCCCCCTCAGCCTTGGAGGTGAAGATCTCCACCCAGTCGCCGTGATTAAGTTCACTGTTGAGCGGCACCAGCTTGCCGTTGACCCTGGCGCCGATGGTGCGATGGCCCACTTCTGTGTGCACTGCGTAGGCGAAGTCCACGGGGGTTGAGCCGGCCGGCAGCGCCATGACCTCACCTTTGGGAGTGAAAACGAACACTTCCCGGGCGTTGATCTCAAACCGCAGGGAATCGAGGAACTCGCCCGGATCGGATGTTTCCTGTTGCCAGTCGACCAGGGAACGGAGCCAGCCCATGTCGCCGTCGCGCGGGCTTCCAGGCCCTGCTGCCGTCCTGTTCGGCTGGTCCTTGTACTTCCAGTGAGCCGCGACGCCGTATTCTGCCCGGCGGTGCATCTCGTGGGTACGGATCTGGATTTCGACAGGCTTCCCGCCGGGACCGATCACTGTGGTGTGCAAAGACTGGTACATGTTGAACTTCGGCATGGCTATGTAGTCTTTGAACCGGCCGGGCAGGGGGTTCCACCGGGAGTGCAACGTGCCGAGTGCCGCATAACAGTCGCGGACCGAGTCCACAAGGACCCGGACGCCCATGAGGTCGTTGATGTCGTCGAAGTCTTTGTCGCGGACAATCATCTTCTGATAAATCGAGTAGTAATGCTTGGGCCGGCCTGTAATAGTGGCCTTGATCTTCGCCGTCCGCAGATCCTCAGTGATCTGGTTTCGGATGACGCTCAGGCTCTTTTCACGTTCCGGGGTCCTGTCCCCCACCATGCGGACGATTTCCTCGTACACCTTGGGGTAGAGGGCAGCGAAGGAAAGGTCCTCGAGTTCCCACTTGATGGTGTTCATGCCGAGGCGATGCGCAAGCGGTGCGAAGATTTCCAGGGTTTCCCGGGCTTTCCGTGCCGAGGATTCGGCCGAAACGAACCGCCAGGTGCGGGCGTTGTGCAGGCGGTCGGCCAGCTTGATCATCAGGACCCTGATGTCCTTGGCCATGGCCACAACCATCTTGCGGACTGTCTCGGACTGGGCGGCCTCGCCGAAGCTGACCTTGTCCAGTTTGGTGACGCCGTCTACCAGCATCGCCACTTCCGGCCCGAAATCCGCCTTGAGATCAGCCAAGGTGTAGGGCGTGTCTTCTACAGTGTCGTGGAGCAGCGCTGCGGCGAGGGTAGCACCGCTGAGGCCAAGCTCGGCCAGGATGGTTGCCACGGCCACGGGATGGGTGATGTACGGATCCCCGCTTTTGCGTTTTTGGCCGCGGTGACTGCGCTCGGCCACGATGAACGCCCGCTGGATGAGGTCAAAATCTTCTTTGGGATTGTTCACCCGCACGGTTCGCAGCAGCGGTTCGAGGATGGGCGAATACGTGATGGCGCCCCTTCCCGTCAGCCGGGCGAGACGGGAACGCGTACGCTCCCGTCGTCCCGGGAACGTCTGGCGCAGGCCGGGATTATCGACGGGGACGCCCGGTCCGGGGCGCACTGAAGCCACCACGCCAGCCTGTGGAGCCTGGCCCGGATCGGCATTTCCGTCTGCCATTGCCGCCGACGTCGAACGTTCTTCCAATGAAGCACCCCTCACGACCTGTTTAATTATTCCAGTCTATTCCCGCAGCAGGACACTTCGATAACCGGGTGCAAACGCCAATGGGCCAGGCAGCGTCATAGTGACGCAGCCCGGCCCATCCAAAAAACAACAATCAGGCGGAAGCTGTTTCCGAGGAAGCGGAAGCAGCAGCCCTGGCGGCAGCATCGTGGCGGCGGTGTTCCACCCTCTTGGCCTGGCTGACGAGCTGTGGCTCCCTCTCCCGCAGCCATGCGTACAGCGGCGCGGCTATGAAGATGGTTGCCGCAGTGCCGATCAGGATCCCGACAAACAATGCCAGGGAAAGGTCGCGCAGGGTTCCGGCCCCAAGCAAGCCCGCACCGATGAAGAGGATGGCGCCCACAGGGAGGATCGCCACCATCATGGTGTTGATGGACCTCACCAGCGTCTGGTTGACGGCAAGATTGACCTCCTCAGCGAAGGTCCGGCGGGTGGAGGCATCAAGGTCGGCAGTGTTCTCGCGGATCTTGTCGAATACCACCACGGTGTCATACAGCGAGTAGCTGAGGACCGTGAGGAACCCGATGATTGCCGAAGGGGTCACTTCGAAGTCACTGAGGGAGTAGACGCCCGCCGTGATGAACATCGTCACCAACATGCCTGCGATGGCCGACAATGACATCTTCCAGGTGCGGAAGTACAACGCCATCAGGACAGACGCGAAGGCGACAAACACCAGCAGGCCCACCAATGCCTGGCGCGTGACGTCAGCGCCCCAGGTGGGACCGACGAACGTGGAGGTAACTTCGTTGTCCGTAACGCCGTAGGCGGTGGTCAACCCCTCCTTGATGGCCAGCGTCTCTTCATCGGTCAGTTTGTCTGTCTGGATGCGCATGGTGGTACCGGCAACGTTCGCTACACGGGGAACGCTACCCTCGACGACGTCCTGGACCGCCTTGGTTCCCAGCGTGGTGTCGGTGTTCTGCACGTTGGATACCGTGAACTCGGACCCCCCGCGGAATTCGATACCCAGATTGAAGCCGCCCTTGACCGCCGGAAGCAGGATGGACAGGGCAACCGCAACAGCAGCTATGAGGAACCAAATCTTCTTGGAACCGACAAAGTCGTACGAGCGTTTGCCCGTGTAGAGCTCATTGCCGAAATTTGCGAAAGTATTGGACATTTACTTGCCCTCCTTGGCCGAGCTCTTGGAGGAACCGGCGAGCTGCTCCTGCTTTTCCGCGTGGCGGCGTTCTGCAATGGTCATTCTGCGCTCTGCTTCCGCAGCAGCGCCGGCGTTCTTGGCACGAACAGCTGCAGGCCTGTCCTCGGGGCTCCGTACCCGTCCGGCACCGCGATACAGGGGAACAGCGCCCAGCCGCTCCGGGTCAAGACCCGAGAATCTGTGGCCCTCGCCAAAGAACTTGGTCCGCGCGAGGAGCCGCAGGGTGGGGTGCGTGAACATGAAGACCACGATGAGGTCAGCAATGGCGGTCAGGCCGAGCGTGAAGGCGAACCCACGTACGTTGCCGACTGCCACGAAGTAGAGCACCAGAGCCGCCAGCAGGTTCACTGCCTTGGACGCAAGCACTGTCCGCTTGGCACGCTTCCATCCGTTTTCCACGGCCGAGACAAGTCCCCGGCCTTCACGAAGCTCATCACGGATTCGTTCAAAGTAGACAATAAAGGAGTCGGCTGTCTGACCGATGGCCACGATGATACCGGCGACGCCTGCAAGGGACAGGCGGTAGTTTTCTGTCCAGCCCAGGATGGCTATGGCCAGGTAAGTGAGTGCACCCGCCACTACCAACGAAGCGATGGTCACGAGGCCCAGAGCCCGGTATTGGAAGAGGGAGTAGACCACCACCAGGAGCAGCCCGATGACACCTGCCAAGAGGCCCATCCGTAGCTGCTCACCGCCAAGGGTCGCGGAAATCTGCTGCTCACTCTGGATTTCAAAGCTGATCGGCAGTGCACCGAAACGCAGCTGGTCCGAGAGTGCTTTTGCCGTCTGTTCAGTGAAGCCACCGGTGATCTGCGGGCGACCATCAGTAATAACGGCCAGGGACCGCGGAGCGGAGATCACCTGGTCATCCAGCACAATGGCGAACTGGGACTTGGGATCTGAACCGGCTTCGCCGCCAGCGGCCGTATAGAACTGGAAGAGGCGCTCGGTAACTTCCTTGAATTTTGCAGTGCCTTCGGCGTCGAACTGGATGTTGACAGCCCACTCGTTGGTAACGGCACCCTGGGCACCCTGCTGGAGCTGGAAGGAGGAGGACTCAATGTTGGAGCCCTTCACTTCGACCGGTCCGAGGATGTACTTGATGGCAGGCTGGGCTGCGGTGGCGGGCTCACACGTGACGAGGGGCTTCGCAGGATCGGAACGCTCCTGCTTGTCCTGTGCCGGGTTGTCGCAGTCAAGCGCCTCGAACTGCTTGTAGATCTCCGGGGTTACCCAGTTGATGTCACTGCCGTTGGTGGGCTCGGCAGTGGGCTTGGGCAGCTGGTCCTCCGGGGTCTGCTGTTCGGCAGGAACCGGAGCACCCGGACCCGCCTGCAGCACTGGACGGAAGTTCATGTCTGCGGAAGCCTGGATCAGTGCGCGGGTCTGGGAGGACGGCGTGCCAGGAAGGCTGACCACAACGTTCCGGCCCGACTGCGTGCTGATTTCCGCTTCCGCGACACCGGAGCCGTCCACGCGTTGGCGAATGATGGCTACAGCCTGGTTCAGCTGCTCTTCATTGATGTCCGAACCGCCCTCAACCTTGGGCGCCAGGATCATCTGGGTGCCGCCCTCGAGGTCCAGTGCAAGTTTTGGAGCCCAGCTCGCTTGGCCGGCCATGGTGCCGCCAGCCAGGACAGCCGTGAGGACTGCCAGGATAACGCCAAGCCAGACCAGCACCCGGAGTGCTGAGTTTTTGGGGCCAGTTCGTGCCATTGTGGATCTTTCTATTAATTACGGAGGAGCCGCCGGCAGGTGCTTTGCAGCACACTTACCGGCGGCGGCCCGCAGCCGTAGGATCGTTACTTTGCGGGAGCTGACGGAACGTCGGACTAAATGTCCTTCTTGCCCTCGTCATTGAGGCGCTTCCCGGCCTCGTCAGGAGTCTCCACAACCGGGTTGGGAGCGGCATCAGTTTCCTGGGCGGTGAGGGAGGAAGCGTCATCGGGAACAGCTGTGGGCTCTTCATCCGTAACGGGAGGCTCAACGATTTTGGTCACGGCCTGGCGGTGCACTGTTGCCAGGTGGCCCGGAGACAGCTCCAGGACAACCTTGTTTTCGGCATCGTCGATCGAGACAATACGGCCGAAGAGACCGAAGCTCGTCATGACCTCAACCCCCGGTTCGAACTGCGACTGCAGCTTGGCCTGCTGCTGCTGCGTCTTCTTGTTGCGGCGGAACATCATGAAGATGAAGAGACCGAGCATCGCGAACAGCAGGATGGTCATGAAGTCGATGCCGCCGCCGGCCTGCGGCTGGGCCTGGGCAGAGATATTTCCGAACACAGGAAAATTCCGTTCTGTACTTGCGTCACTGTTTTTCAGCAACGTCCGCTTCACTTCCATCTGCCCGGCAGGAGACCATGCCGGCGGGCGACTCATTGGAGCCGGCGCACAGAAATAAAGACCCGAACGTGCCGAGCGTCATACCAGTCTAAAGGGAAACACGCGGCAGCGGTGCTATTGACCGTTCCGAATCCACTCGTCAGTTGGATCCTGGCCAACCTGGGCGCCGTCGAAGAGATCCAGGGGCTCCTGGCCGAAGGCCCCGGGAGGGATGGCAAACCCCAAGTGCGTCCACGCCGGTCCCATGGCGATTCGGCCCCGGGGTGTACGCCCGAGCAGCCCTTCACGCACAAGAAAGGGTTCGGCGACCGTTTCCACAGTCTCGGGTTCCTCCCCCACGGCGATAGCCAGAGTTGAGAGACCCACCGGTCCTCCGCCGAATTTGGTGATCAGTGCTTCCAGGACGGCGCGGTCCAGCCTGTCCAGGCCTCGCGTATCCACTTCATACATGTCCAGTGCGGCCGAGGCTGCACGCGCGTCGATCTGGTCAATGCCGTGCACGAGCGCCCAGTCACGGACACGGCGCAGGAGCCTGTTGGCTATTCGCGGCGTGCCCCGTGAACGGCCCGCGATTTCGCTGAAGCCCGCCGAATTTACTTTCAGATCCAGGAGCCCGGCTGAACGGCGAAGTACAAGTTCCAGCTCCTCCACGGAGTAGAACTCAAGGTGGCCAGTGAAGCCGAAGCGGTCCCTAAGGGGGCCGGGAAGGAGGCCTGCGCGAGTCGTGGCGCCCACCAGCGTGAACGGCGGCAGCTCCAGTGGAATAGCTGTGGCACCGGCTCCCTTGCCCACCACGATGTCAACCCGGAAGTCTTCCATGGCCATGTAGAGCATTTCCTCAGCAGGCCTGGACATGCGGTGGATTTCGTCCAGGAACAGTACTTCCCCCTCCGAGAGCGAGGACAATATTGCTGCGAGGTCACCGGCGTGTTGGATGGCCGGACCGCTGCTGATCCGCAACGGAGCGTTCATTTCAGACGCGACGATCATGGCGAGGGTGGTCTTGCCGAGTCCGGGCGGCCCGGAAAAGAGTACGTGGTCGGCGCTGCGTCCTCGCATCCGCGACGCTTCAAGGACCAGCGACAGTTGCTTGCGGACACGGTGCTGCCCCACGAAATCGTGAAGGTTCCTCGGGCGGAGGGCGGCTTCAATGACCCGCTCTTCCGGCTCTTCGCCCCCGGTGACCAGGGAGGGCTCAGCCACGGCTGCCTACTCTGTTGCCAGCGCGGGCGCCGTCCTGGCCCAACCAGCGCAGCGTGGTTCGCAGAATTTCCGCCACGTTGCCCTTTTCCGCGATTTCCGGTGAATCGGCCAGGGCCTTTTCGATGCTGGCGGTGGCGTCTTTTTCGGACCATCCCAGGCTGGTCATGGCTGCGACCACCTGGCCCTTCCAGGCGGTGACCGTAACGGCAGCAGGCGCAGCTCCAATGGGCGTCCCGTGCGGGACGAGTTTTCCGGCCAGCTCCAGCACGATCCTGCCAGCAACCTTCGGACCGATGCCCGGCACCTTGGTGAAAGCCTTGCCGTCGCCTGAGTGCGCGGCCACGCGGACGGCCTCGGGGTCGTGGACAGCCAGGACCGCCAACGCCAGCCTGGGACCAACACCGCTGACGCTCAGTAAAACGTCGAAGACTTCGCGTTCATCATCGCTGGAGAAACCGAAGAGGGTCAGGGAGTCCTCACGGACGATGAGCGATGTGAACAGCTTTCCTTCTTCGCCCTGGCGCAGCCTGTTGAGTGTCTGGGGTGTCGCGTTGACGCTCATGCCGGCGCCATTGAGGTCGATGACGGCACTGGACAGTCCGACGTGAGCTACTGTTCCGCGGAGAAAACTGATCAAGGCCGGGCTCCTGAAATACCACCGGCTTAACCGGTTATCCGAACATACTTACGAATACCCTAATACCCGAACGACTAACATCCATTCACCGTGCACGGCGCGCCTTGGCCTCCGCTTCAGCCCATGCACGTTGTGCCGGGGTGAGTGACAGGCTTCCCGGACCCGTCGTGGCCACTGCAGCCCCGCTGCCCGCCCGCCAAGCGTGGGTTATGGCCAAGGCCAGCGCATCTGCGGCATCGGCAGGACGGGGCGGAGCGTCAAGCCGCAGGATCTTGGTGACCAGTTTGGTGACGGCCTCCTTATTCGAGGTGCCACTGCCTGTCACGGCTGCCTTAACCTCCGACGGCGTGTGGAGGGCTACCGGGATTCCCCGCCGGGCCGCGGCGGCGATCACCACTCCGGACGCCTGTGCCACACCCATGACGGTACTGACGTTCAGTTGCGAAAAAACACGCTCCACCGCCAGGACATCGGGTTCGTAACGGTCCAGCCAGTCATCGATCGACGTGGCGATCAGCAGCAGCCGCTGGTCCAGCGTCTCACTCGGCGAGGTACCCACAACACCCACAGCCACCATGGTTGCACGGCGGTTTTTTTCAACATCCACGACGCCGATACCGCATCGCGTGAGCCCCGGATCAACCCCCAGTACGCGGAGCAAGGCCCTAGATCACTCGGCTTCCAGGGCGGCCTGCACTTCGTCACTGAGGTCAGCGTTGCTGTAGACGTTCTGAACGTCGTCGAGCTCTTCAAGCGCGTCCACGAGCTTCATGAACTTCTTGGCGGCGTCGAGATCCAGCGGAACCTGCATGGACGGCACGAACTCCGCTTCGTCGGTGTCGTACTCGATTCCGGCCTCGGTGAGGGCATCGCGGATGGCCTGCAGATCAGTGGGCTCGGAGTGGACCTCGAAGGTGTCCCCGTTGTCCTTGACTTCCTCGGCGCCGGCATCCAGCACGGCCATCAGGACATCGTCCTCGCTGAGGCCGTTCTTGGGCAGCGATACAACGCCCTTCCGGGAAAAGAGGTAACTGACCGAACCGGGATCGGCAATGGTGCCGCCGTTGCGGGAAATGGCAAGCCGTACTTCGGAGGCGGCACGGTTCTTGTTGTCCGTCAGGCACTCGATCAGCAGGGCCGAGCCTTGGGGGCCACGGGCCTCGTACATGATCTCTGTGTAGTCAACCGTTTCACCGGTGAGGCCGGCGCCGCGCTTGATGGCCCGGTCAATGTTGTCAGCCGGGACGGAGGTCTTCTTTGCTTTTGTAACGGCGAGTTCCAGGCTCGGGTTTCCGGCAAGATCCGGCCCGCCCATACGAGCTGCGACTTCGATGTTCTTGATCAGCTTGGCAAACGACTTGGCCCGCCGGCTGTCGAGGATGGCCTTCTTGTGCTTGGTCGTCGCCCATTTGGAGTGGCCTGACATGCTTTACGCTTCTCCTCTGATCATTCGAATAAACAGTTCGTGCACACGCTTCTCCCCCGTCACTTCCGGGTGGAATGAGGTGGCCAGCAGGTGACCTGAACGCACTGCAACAATTCTAGCCTTCCCGTGCAGGGCCTCCGAGTGGGCGGCGTTGGCCGGTTCCACCTGCGCCAGCACCTCCACGGCCGGGCCTACCCGCTCAACCCACGGACCACGGATGAACACTGCATGCACGGGAGCAACGCCGGTACCTGTGGCACTGAACTCGAGTCCCTTGAACTCAAGGTCGGTCTCAAACGATTCGCGCTGGCGCCCAAAGGCGTTGCGGCGGACCGTCATGTCCAGCCCGCCAAAGGTCTGCTGGGGATTCCCGGACAAGTCCTTTGCTGCATCGGCAATTTCGTCGGCCAGCAGGATCATGCCGGCGCAGGAACCGTACACGGGGAGCCCGCTGGCAATCTTTTCCCGCAGCGGCTCAGTCAGCTCGAAAATCCTGGCAAGTTTGTCAATCGTGGTGGACTCGCCGCCTGGAATGATGAGGCCGTCCAGATCGTCGAGTTCCTTCGGCCGCCGGACTGCCACGCCCTTGGCGCCGGCGTCTTCGGCGGCGTGAAGGTGCTCCCGGAAGTCACCTTGCAGCGCCAGGACGCCGATGCGAAGGCCTGCGCCTGCTCTTGATGATTCCTCTGCTGACCATGAAGAGGACAGCGATGAACCCCGCGCGGAATCCAGCGAAAATTCCTGGGAAGTGGGATTGGTCATTCATCCAGCATAATCTCCCGCAAGCGGCTCCTGACGCAGCAGGGACAAGGCCCGGCAAGAGTGCATGCCTGTGCTGGGATATATTCGGAGCATGTTTTTCTTCAGCGTCCCCCTTGGAAAGCTCGTGCGCCGGGTCACCCGGCTAAGGGGAGGCGGCTCGGCTTTTCCCGGCCTGGTGGTCGAAAAAATTGACCCCGGTTTTATGGCGCGGACGTTGACCACGCTCCCCCACGGCGTGGCCGTCGTCAGCGGCACAAACGGCAAAACCACCACAACCAAAATGGTGGTGGAACTGCTGGAAAGCCAGGGGCTGACGGTCTTCACGAACCGCACCGGCAGCAACTTCACCCGTGGCGTTGCGGCCGCCCTACTGGGAGAAGTGGACTGGCGCGGACGACTTAATGCCGATATCGCTGTGCTGGAGCTTGACGAAGCCCATGCGGTTCATTTTGTGAACAGGGTTCCACCGCGTTACAGCCTGCTCCTGAACGTGCTGCGCGACCAGCTGGACCGGTTCGGAGAGATCGACAAGACAGCTGAGCTGCTGCAACACGTTGCGTCCAAGACCACTGGCACGGTGGTGCTCAACCGTGAGGACCCGAGGGTGGCCAGGATTGCTTCTGCACTGGCCCAGCCGGGGTCCGGCGGACCCGAGGTCCGCTATTTCGGTCTTGATGACTCACTCTTGAGCACCTTTCCCAATGACGATGACATGCGTGCCGGTCCCGGCAGCCCGGTGCCGGTTGTACCGGAAAGGCCGCATGCCGACGTCGTGCTTCGCCGCACGGGTGTGGATGACGCCGATTTTGAGTACGACGGCGCGATCGTCACCACGCATATGAAGCTTCGCGGCGTGTACAACATCTTCAACGCTGCCGCTGCCCTCACGCTGGCCCGTTGCATCGTAGGGCAGGGGTCCGGTCCTACGAACCATGAGTCGCTGCTGTCGGCGCTTTCCAACGTGGCCCCTGCTTTTGGTCGGGGCGAGAGCCTGATTGTGGACGGGCTCCCCCTTGACCTGGTCCTGGTCAAGAATCCCAGCGGCTTCCGGCTGGGTCTCAAGTCGTTCCCCGCAGGGGGGTACGCCACCATGATTGCCATCAACGACAATTACGCTGACGGCCGCGACATGTCATGGCTCTGGGACGTCGAATTCGATTCCCTTCGTAACAGCGGCGTCGAGCAATTGAGCGGCTCCCGTGCCTACGACATGGCGCTCCGGCTTCAGTACGACGAGGTCCCTGTCGGTGAGGTCAACACCGACATCACTTCCGCTCTGGCAGCCTTTATCCGGGACGCCAAGGACCAGCCGAAACGGATATTCTGCACATATACAGCGATGCTGGCCATCCGCCGGGAGCTGTCCAAGATCACGACCGTGGAGGTGGTCTCTTGACGCAGGAGGCTTTGGAGAACAAAGGCATCATTCGTGTCGTGCAGCTGTATCCGCGGGACATGAACATCTATGGCGACTGGGGCAACGCCCTTGTCCTGAAACGGCGCCTGGCCTGGCACGGCTACACTCCGGAACTGCTCGAATACAACGTGGGCGACGACTTCCCGGACGATGCGGACCTCATCGTTGGCGGCGGCGGGCAGGACAGCGGGCAACTGGTTATTCAGGCCGATCTCCTGAGCCGGGGGTCAAGGCTGCAGGAACTTGCCGAGGATGGCACGCCGATGTTGCTGATCTGCGGCATGTACCAGCTCTTTGGCCGCTTCTTCAAGACGCGCACGGGTGCAGTCATTCCCGGCATCGGCGTCCTGGACGTGGAAACACACGGCACAGACGAACGGCTTATCGGAAACGTGAAGGTCGAATCCGAGGAGTTCGGGGAAATCCTTGGCTACGAGAATCACAGCGGCCAAACCACCCTGGGTCCCGGCGTCCGCGCTCTGGGGACCACGGCCAAGGGCACCGGAAACAACAGCAGCGATGGGCAGGAAGGGGCCCGCTACAGGAACATTGTGGCCAGCTACCTTCATGGTTCACTCCTGCCCAAGAATCCGGCCATCGCCGATTTCCTGATCCGCACCGCCGTCGAACGTAAATACGGAAGCTTCACAACCGGTGCACCGGATGACCGTTTCGCAGTCCTTGCGAGGGAACACGCAGGGCGCAGGCCCCGCTAGCTCACCACCTCGCGCTCAGGGCTCCTTGCTGATGAGGAGTTCGTGAGCGCCCGCTGCTGCCGCTCCCATTGACTCCACGACCGTCTTGGTCCGCTGGTGTGTTGCGGCGTCCTCGGCCGGTGTTGCACATGGTCCTTGCGGCGCGTCCGAAGCAATCGAGCACCACCTGTAAGGGTCACTGACAATAACCGAAGGGGCCCAGGCAAGATCTGCCGCAGTCCATTTTCCGGCAGCGTCCTGGCTGAACTGCGCCCGGACCAACAACCCCTCGTTGTTGACTTGGTACCAGGGCGACAACTCCGTAACGCCGTTGCCCAGACCGTAGACAATCCACGTTCCTTTGTACTGCTCGATCGGCAGGACGGAGTGGGTGTGATGCCCGTAGATCATAGTGAATTCGCCGCTGTCCACCAGTGCATGGGCGGTCTCCTGCTGCTGGGCGTTCGCCTCGCTGGCGTATTCATCGCCTGCGTGCATGACTCCCAGCACGATGTCTGCACCCATGGTTTTGGCCTTCTTGGCCTTGGCGATCATGGTGGCTGCGTCGAGCATGTCCACCTGCCATTCCTGCTCCGGAATCTGGCCGTTGAGCCCATAGGTGCCGATGATGACGGCAATGTTCGCCGCCGGAGTAGGGAGGATGAGAATTCCCTGCGCCTCGGCCTCCGTCCGGTACGAGCCGGTGTGCTTCAGCCCGGCAGCGTCAAGGGCATCCAGAGTGCGGACCAGGCCCTCGGTTCCGCGGTCAATGGTGTGGTTGCTGGCCGTGGTGCACGCCTGATAGCCCACCGCTTTGGACGCGGAGATGATCTGCGGGGGAACGTTGAACGACGGGTAGGCCGAGAAGGGGCCATCAGGACCGGCTACCGGCGTCTCCTGATGGCAGATTGCGAGGTCGCTCCGCTGGATATACGGCCGCTGACCTTCCAGGAGCGGAACGAAGTCCAGCCCTGGCTTTCCGGCTGCGGCTGCGTCCTGCTGGGCTTGTTGCCACAATTGCGTGTGCACAAGCATGTCGCCTGTGACCAGAACAGAAGCGCAGCGCAGCGTGGGGCATTCCGGGCCTTTGCCGGGGGTCGGCGTCGGAGTGGGTGTTGGGGAAGGTGACAGGGTCGCCGGGGCCGCCGCTGCCGACGTCGTTGCCTCACGGTCCTGGTCGGCGATCACTCCGCAGGCTGCCGTCGAAACCATGAGCGCCGCTGCGGCTGAGACCGCGGCGAGCCCATGGGAAAGTTTCCTGGAATTGCTTGACATGTTCGACATCCTACGGCGAACGCCGCCGATGCTGGTCAACCATGCCGCCGCGTGAAATTGTTGCTTCATGACGAACCCCCTTCTGACACCCAGCCCTCTGCCCTTCGGCCTGCCGCCCTTTGCCGATATCGCGGAAACCCACTACGGGGAAGCGATCCGGGCCGGTCTGGCGGAGCAGCTTGAAGAAATAGGGGAAATCGCCGCGAACCCAGAGCCGCCAACGTTCGAGAACACGGTTCTGGCGATGGAGCGCAGCGGTGCCCTCCTTCAACGCGCGGCGGCCTCCTTCTTCACGCTGGTTTCGGCACACGCATCAGATGCCATCCGCTCCCTGGAGACAGAAGTGTCACCCCTGTTCGCGGCGCACCAGGACGCAATCTACATGAACAGAGCACTGTTCGAACGCTTCGATGCGTTGAAGACAGAAGGACTCGACGACGAATCGGCGCGGCTGGTCCAGGAGTACCTCAAAGAATTCCGGGAGTCAGGGATCCAGCTGGACGACGCCGGGCAGGAAAGGCTCAGAGAAGTCAATGCGGAGCTCTCCCGCCTTGGCACCGAGTACGGCCAACGCGTGAAGGAAGGTATGAAGCAGTCCGCCTTGCTGCTGGAGGACGAAGGTGAACTGGCAGGGCTTCCCGCCGATGACATTGCCAATGCAGCGGAAGCCGCGCGCCTGGCCGGACATGAGGGCAAGTTTCTCCTCACCTTGATCCTGCCGAGCAATCAGCCGGCAATGTCAGCCTTGGAAAACCGGGCCGTGCGCCGCCGGCTGTACGAGGCATCTGTCAGCCGCGGGAGCAGCGGCGGCAGCCTTGATGTCCTGGACCTCGTCAAGGACCTGGTGCGGCTGCGATCTGAAAAGGCTGCCCTGCTGGGCTTCGGAAACTATGCAGAACTGACTGTGGACCGTCAGACAGCCCCGGACTTCGAAGCCGTGCAGTCCATGATGAGAAGGCTGGCTCCGGCTGCTGTGCGGAACGCTGACGAGGAGGCTGCTGCGCTGGCGGAGATCGCAGGCCACCGGTTGGAAGCATGGGATTGGGCGTACTATTCGGCGCAAGTGAAGAAGGACCGGTATTCGGTTGATGACCAGCAACTGCGGCCCTACTTTGAACTGGACCGGGTGCTGACAGACGGCGTGTTTTTTGCAGCCACCACCCTTTACGGCGTCACATTCCACGAACGAAACGATCTCCCGGGCTATCACGAGGATGTCAGGGTGTGGGAGGTCCGGAACGAAGACGGCTCTGAGCTTGGCCTGTTCCTGGGCGACTACTACAGCCGTGAATCCAAGCGGGGCGGCGCGTGGATGAACTCGCTGGTTGAACAATCGGCCCTGCTTGGGAGCAAGCCTGTGGTCATCAACAACCTCAATATCTCCAAGCCTCCCGCTGGCGAGCCGACCCTCCTCACCCTCGACGAGCTGCGTACCGCTTTTCACGAGTTCGGCCACGCGCTCCACGGCCTGTTCTCCAATGTCACCTTTCCCCGGTTCTCAGGCACGTCAGTGCCGCGGGACTTCGTTGAATACCCCTCGCAGGTCAACGAAATGTGGATCATGTGGCCCGAAGTCCTGGCCAACTACGCCCGGCACCACGAGACGGGCGAGCCCCTTCCCCAGGATTTAGTTGACCGGCTTAAAGACGCCGAGCTTTGGGGGGAGGGTTTCGGCACCACGGAGTACCTGAGCGCCGCCCTGCTTGATCTCGCCTGGCATGTACTCGACGCCTCTGAGGTTCCTGCCGATCCCTTGGAATTCGAGGCGAAAGCACTGGCTTCTGCCGGCGTCGCCCACACGCTGATCCCGCCGCGTTACAGGACCGGCTATTTCCAGCACATCTTTGCCGGAGATGGCTACTCGGCCGGCTACTACTCATACATCTGGAGCGAAGTGCTCGACGCCGACACCGTCGGGTGGTTCAAGGAGAACGGTGGATTCAACCGGCAGAACGGTGAGTTCTTCCGCACTGAGCTGCTGGCCCGGGGAAACAGCCGGGATCCCCTTGAATCGTTCCGCGCATTCCGCGGCAGGGACGCCCAACTGGAACCCCTCCTCAAGCGCCGCGGCCTCGAGTAACGGTCCCAGTCCTAACTCGTCCATATAAACGACGGCGGCGAGTCACCTACTGCAGGTGACTCGCCGCCGTCGCGGTTTGTTGCTAGACGCTGGTCATGGTCCGGCAGTTTGCGTAAAAGGGGCCCTGCGTCCCCGCTCGCCGCGAAGCGGCTTCAGCGGGACGTGGGGAATAGCAAGCAGAGGATCAGGACCAGCCGTAACGCAGAGGACTACCAGCCGCGTTCGGCGAGGCGGTGCGGCTGCGGGATCTCGTCCACGTTGATGCCGACCATTGCCTCGCCCAGGCCGCGGGAGGCCTTGGCGATGACGTCCGGGTCATCGAAGAAGGTGGTGGCCTTCACGACGGCGGCGGCGCGCTGGGCCGGGTTCCCGGACTTGAAGATACCCGAGCCGACGAACACGCCGTCGGCGCCAAGCTGCATCATCATGGCCGCGTCAGCGGGGGTGGCGATGCCACCGGCGGTGAACAGGACCACAGGAAGCTTGCCCGAAAGCGCTACTTCCTTGACCAGTTCATACGGTGCCTGCAGTTCCTTGGCGGCCACATACAGCTCATCCTCGGGCAGTGAGGAGAGCCGGCGGAGCTCGGCACGGATCTGGCGCATGTGGGTGGTGGCGTTGGAGACGTCTCCGGTGCCGGCCTCGCCCTTGGACCGGATCATCGCCGCGCCCTCGTTGATGCGCCGCAGCGCCTCACCGAGGTTGGTGGCACCACAGACGAAGGGAACAGTGAATTCCCACTTGTCGATGTGGTTGGTGTAGTCGGCCGGGGTCAGGACTTCGGACTCGTCAATGTAGTCCACTCCGAGGGACTGCAGGACCTGCGCCTCAACAAAGTGGCCGATCCGGGCCTTGGCCATGACCGGCACGGAGACAGCTTCGATGATCTTGTCGATCATGTCAGGATCGGACATGCGGGACACGCCGCCCTGGGCACGGATATCGGCCGGAACACGTTCCAGCGCCATTACTGCAACGGCACCGGCGTCTTCGGCGATGCGGGCCTGCTCGACGTTAACGACGTCCATAATGACGCCGCCCTTGAGCATCTCAGCCATACCGCGCTTGACGCGCTTGCTGCCCGTGACGCCGTTCGCCGACGAGCCGGCTTCGCTGCTTACATCAGGTGTAGACACAAAAACCCCTATGGGTAGATAGATGTTACTTTGATCCGGATTCCCGATCGGTGCTGACGGCACGCAAAACCAGCATCGCCACACCGGATTACCGGATCCATTGATTCAGGTATTCCTAATACTAGTCCCCCGTGGCTGAGGGGCTTAATTCCTATGACGGACAGCGGCAGACCGCTGGTCCAGTGCGGGTTAGGTGCAGGTTCAGGCGGGGTTGGGATGCTTTAGGCGGGCTGCTCGAACGCGGTGCCCGCCTCGTCCAGGGACTGCCGCCGGACGGTGACAATGCGCTGCACAATAGTCACAAAACTTGCGGCGGCGAGCACAGCCAGGGTCACCAGCAACACAGCCTGCGGCAGACCGAGCCCGGTAAATCCGGTCACAACCAGCACAGACACCAGCCGCTCCGCACGTTCGGCAATGCCGACATTGGCGTTGAAACCCAAGGACTCAGCTTTGGCCCGCACATAGGAAACCACCATTCCCAGCACAAGGCAGATCAGGGCGCCAATGCCGATTGCCGTGTTGGCTCCGCCCATAAAGAACCAGATGGCAAGTCCGGCGAACAGCGCGCCGTCGGCTATCCGGTCCAGCGTGGAGTCAAGGAAGTTTCCCCACCGGCCGCCCTTGTCCGCAATCCGGGCCATGATGCCGTCAACCACATCGGAGAAGATGAAGGCTGTGATGAAGATCGTCCCCCACCACAGCTGGCCAATGGGATAGAAAACGAGGGCTCCCACCACCGCGCCTGCTGTGCCGAAGATGGTGACCGCGTCCGGCGATACTCCATGCTTCAGCAGCCAACGTGCCAGCGGGGTGAAAAGCCTGGTGAAGAAACCACGGGCGTGTCTGTTAAGCACCTTGGTCCTCCGGCCATGCCTCGGCAACCTGTTGGCGCACCTCGTCCAGCGTCTGCGTGACGGCTTTGGTCTGGGCGATGATCGGGAAGAAATTTCCGTCCCCGCCCCAGCGCGGCACTACATGCTGATGCAGGTGACCCGCGATGCCGGCACCTCCCACCACGCCCTGGTTCATCCCAAGATTGAATCCTCCGGGGTTGGCCACTTTCCGCAGAACCCGCATGGCCGTTTGGGTCAGGGCGGAGAACTCGGCGGTTTCCTCTTCAGTGAGGTCTGTGTAGTCAGGGACATGCCTGTATGGGCAAATCAGCAGGTGTCCGGGATTGTAGGGGAACAAGTTCAGTACCACGTAGTTGCGCTTCCCCCGATACACGATCAAGGATTCCTCGTCGCTGCGCCCTGGTGCGACGCAGAACGGGCAATCATCCTGGTTTTTGAACTGGTGCTGCCCACCCTTGATGTAGGCCATACGGTGCGGAGTCCACAGGCGCTGGAACGCGTCCGGAACTCCGACCAGGCCGAAGTCGTCAGTCACCCCGGCGTCGCCGGAATAGTCCGCGTCCGCGCCTGTGTTCTCCTGCACGCTCTACCCTTCCGGTTTCCGCTACCTGGTCCGGTCGCGGACGGCGTCGACAATGCGGCGGACAGCCTCAGCAACCGGCACCCCGTTATCCTGACTGCCATCCCTGAACCGGAAGGATACTGCTCCGGCTTCAGCGTCTTCGCCGCCGGCGATCAGGACGAACGGGATCTTGTCCTTGCTTGCTGTGCGGATTTTCTTGGGAAACCGGTCTGATGAAATGTCCACCTCGGCACGGATGCCGGCCGCCTTAAGCTGATCCACGACGTCGAACATGTAGTCGTTGAACGCTTCCGCCACCGGGATGCCAACAACCTGCACGGGCGCCAGCCATGCCGGGAACGCTCCGGCGTAGTGCTCGGTCAAAACACCCATGAACCGCTCAACCGAGCCGAACAGGGCACGGTGGATCATCACGGGGCGCTGGCGTGTGCCATCAGCGGCCTGGAACTCGAGCTCGAAGCGTTCGGGCAGGTTGAAGTCCAGCTGGATGGTGGACATCTGCCAGGTCCGGCCGAGGGCGTCTTTGGCCTGTACCGAGATCTTGGGACCGTAGAACGCGGCTCCGCCCGGATCCGGAATGAGGTCCAGCCCCGAGGCCTCGGCGACTTCGGCGAGGGTCCGGGTGGCTTCTTCCCAGGCGGCGTCCTCACCGACGAACTTGTCTTCGTTCTTGGTGGACAGCTCCAGGTAGAAATCATCCAGGCCGTAGTCCTTGAGGAGACCCAGCACGAAGTTCAGCGTGGTGGTGAGCTCGTCTTTCATCTGCTCGCGGGTGCAATAGATGTGGGCGTCGTCCTGTGTCATACCCCGCACACGGGTCAGGCCGTGCACCACACCCGACTTTTCATACCGGTAGACAGACCCGAATTCGAAGAGCCTCAGTGGCAGCTCGCGGTAGGACCGCCCGCGGGAACGGAAGATGAGGTTGTGCATGGGGCAGTTCATCGGCTTCAGGTAATAGTCCTGGCCTGGTTTGCGGACCGTGCCGTCCTCGTTGAGTTCCGCGTCAACGTGCATTGCCGGGAACATGCCGTCCCTGTACCAGTCCAGGTGGCCTGAGACTTCGTAGAGGTGCCCTTTGGTGATGTGCGGGGTGTAGACGAATTCGTAGCCCGCATCCACGTGGCGCTGGCGGGAGTAGTCCTCCATGGCCTTGCGGATGATGCCGCCCTTGGGGTGGAACACCGGCAGGCCTGAACCCAGCTCGTCGGGGAAGGAGAACAGATCCAGTTCGGCGCCCAGCTTTCGGTGGTCGCGGCGCTCCGCCTCGGCGATGCGCTCCTGGTAGGCCTTAAGGGCATCTTTGGTGGGCCAGGCTGTGCCGTAGATCCGCTGCAACTGCTGGTTATTCTGGTTGCCCAGCCAGTAGGCGGCCGATGACCGGGTCAGGGCGAAGGCATTGGAGATCAGCTTGGTGTTTGGCAGGTGGGGCCCGCGGCAAAGGTCGCACCAGACGCTGTCGCCGCTCTTGCGGTCAACGTTGTCGTAGATGGTGATGTCGCCAGCACCGACCTCGACATTAACCCCCTCGCCGGCGTCGGCGGCGTTGTTCTTCTTGCCCAGCAGTTCGAGCTTGTAGGGCTCATCCTTCATGGCTTCACGGGCCTCGTCCTCGCTGACGACGCGCCGGACGAACTTCTGGTTCTGGTTGACGATCTTAAGCATCATCTTTTCAAGCTGACGCAAGTCTTCGGGCGTGAAGGGCTCCTCAACGTCGAAGTCGAAGTAAAAACCGTCCGTGATGTACGGGCCGATTCCGAGCTTGGCGTCAGGGCGAAGCTGCTGTACGGCCTGGGCCATGACGTGGGCTGTCGAATGCCGGAGGACGTTCAGTCCGTCAGGGGAATCGATGGTGACGCCTTCAATAACCGCACCTTCCGGCAGCGGCTGGTCCAGGTCCTTGAGTTCGCCGTCCACGCGGGCTACAACGACGTCGCGGCGCTCAAAAAAGAGTTCCGCGCCGGTGGTCCCGGTAGTCACCTTGGTCTCTTCGCCATCGACGATGAGGGTGATCTGCTGGGCATCTGACACGGGTGTCTCCTATTCAATGTTGAGGCTTCGTAGCTTGTGGCGTACGGGGACCACAGCCAGCCTCGTCCATCGTATCGGTTTCTGGGCAGCCCCCGACGCAGCTCAGCTGCCGAGCCCGGTGATGGCCAGGTTGCGGGCGATCCCGTCCAAAGGCCCGGCCTGGCCAAAGGTCATCTGGTCCTCCTCGGTGCTTGTAGTCAAGCTGTACTGGTTTTGATCCGCCGGCGGGAAGGGGAGGGTTTCTATCCTGCTGAGGTCCCATGCCATGCTGGCACTCAAACTGATCCCCCTGGGTCCGGTCCTGCGGGTGGTTCCCCGGATCAGGAGCAGGCGTGTTCCAAAGAGCAAAGGACCGGCCAATTCCTGCGCCTCGTGGAAAAAGACAGAATCCACGCATCCAGTGCCGTCATCGATACTGATGAAAACCACACGGCGGCCTCCCCTCATGGGCGGTGTCTGGGTGGCGATCCGGACACCGGCCACCAGCACCTCAGTACCGTTACGAAGGCCAAGCAGCTTGTCGGCGGTTGTTACCCCCAGCCGGTTCAGGAGTGGCCGATGGCTCTCCATCAGGTGCTCACTGACGTCCACGGCCATCAGGTCAAGTTCTGCACGGACATTCTCCACCATGGTGGGAGCCGGTAGCCCCCGCTGGAGATTGTTCAGTTCCACGTCCCCTAAAGGCAGAGCAAGTTGCCCTTCAATGACATCAACGCCTTTCTTGGTGGGACGGCTCTGAAGGTTTTGCAGATGAAGGACGAGGTCAGCACGGTTCGCATCATTTCCGGATTCACGGTGAAGGGAATCAAAAGCACCCAGTTGGGCGAGCCGCTTGATGCCAGGTTTGGATAGGCGTGAACGTGCCCGCAAATCCGCCAGGGAATCGTACGGTTGTCCGGCAACGATCCTCTTAAGCTCTGAGGCCGACAATCCGAAGATGCCCTTGAGGCTTAGCCGGATCCCCAGCTTCCCGGCATGCTCCCCCGACTCAACCCGTTCTACCCGGTATTCGGCTTTGCTCCTGTTGATGTCCAGGGGAAGGATGGGGATTCCCAGCCGCCGGGCTTCCGCAACAAGAAGCCGCTTGGGGTACATGCCAGGATCATGTTCCCAGAGCCCGGCAAGGAACGCTTCCGGATGATGCGCTTTCAACCAGGCCGACTGGTAGGTGGGTACAGCAAAGGCCGCCCCGTGAGCCTTGCAGAAACCAAAGCTGGCAAAGGATTTCAGGGTTCCCCAGACCTTGTCCACCACTTCGGGGGAATAGCCTTTGGCTTTGGCCTCGCGGCGGAAAAACTCTTCCACTTTGAATTCCAAGGCCTCATTTCCAAGCACGCGGCGGAACTCGTCAGCCCTGGCAAGCCCGCACCCTGTCATCACGTCCAAGGTCTTCAGGATCTGCTCATGGAACACCGTGACTCCATGGGTTTCCTGCAGGACAGGCTTCAGATCAGGATGGGGATAAACCTCCGGTGAAAACCCATGCCGGTGCTCCAGGAAAGGCCTGACCATGTCCGACTTCATGGGCCCAGGGCGGAAAAGCGAAATGTCGATGATGAGGTCATTGAAATCCCGGGGGGCCATTTTGCCTACCAGTTCCCGCTGCCCCGGAGATTCGATCTGGAAGCAACCAAGAGTGTGGGTACTGCGTATCAGTTCATAGGTTGGTTCATCATCCAAGGGCACTGCATTGAGGTCTATATGCCCGTCATCAGAGATGTAGTCAGGACCTTTCCCGTCATTGCCAGGAGGATGCAAACCAGCTGCTGTTACCTCTGCCTTGGAGGGATGAAGCCGGATCACTTCCCGGACCGCAAAGGCCATGGCGCTTTGCATCCTGACCCCCAGGACATCGAGCTTCAGCATTCCCATGGGATCCATGTCGTGTTTATCGAATTGGCTCATCGGTAATCCCAGTCCGCTGGGCTGGACCGGGGTCCGGTCCAAAAGGGTGGAATCGCCCAGGATCACTCCGCAGGGGTGCATGGAGATGTGGCGAGGCAACCGGTCCAGTCGTTCAGTGAGATCAACCAAAAGATCAAGCTGCTGGTTTTCAGAAAAATCCCGCTCAACCCGGCCAGCGAACTCCCGTAGTTCCGGCTTCTCAGCAAGGGCTTCGCGGAATTTACGCGCGGAAAAGCGCCACAGCTGTTTCGCGATTTCGCCTATTTCGCCGTCGTCCATTCCAAGTGCCATGCCTGCATCCCGGACAGCACCGCGAGCGCGGTACCCGTTTTGCATGCTCATCAAAGTGACCCGTTCAGCCCCGAACCGGTCAAAGATTTTCCGGTAAACGTTGTGCCTTTCGGCGCTTTCGACGTCGATGTCAATATCGGGCAGGGTCGCCCTGTCGCCGGAAAGAAACCGTTCAAATACGAGGTCGTGCTGGAGGGGATTCACCTGGCTGATATCAATAAGGTAGTTGACCAGGCTTGAGGCTCCGGAGCCCCTGGCCGCCGCCCTGACGTTCATATCCAGGATCATGCGGGAAACTTCGGCAACGGTGAGGAAGTAGGAAGCAAAGCCGAGGTTTCCGATGATCCTTAGTTCATGCTCCAACCGGGAGCGCATTTCAACTTCCTGCTTTCCGGAGATCCCCGGGAAGCGGCGGCCGATCCCGGCCTCACACCGCTGGATCAGTTCCACTAAAGGATCACCGGCGATGCCGATGACGGAAGTTTCAGGAACAACCGGTTGCTTCCAGCCCATGTCGGAGACTGGATCCATCCGGCAACGATCCGCGAGCGCCTCCGTTTGAGCCAGCAGTCTTTTCAGGTCAGCTGTGCCGTACCCCGCTGAGTGGATGATTTCTTTTGCCAGCTGCACCATGTGCGCCTTGGACTTGAACCAGCCTTGTCCTGTTGGTTGCAGAAGGGGGGCTGAGGAGAGTTCAGGAAGTGATTTCAGTGTGCGGGCGGAATCGAGGACATCTGCTGTGGCAGCTCCATCCTCTTCGCAGTACCTGACGGCGTTGGTCAGGACGGCTGGTACATGGTGTTCGGCGGCGAGTTTGAGCATGCGCACAGCATGGGCAGTGCTCAGTGGGGCTCCTGGGGGGCTTAGCTGTGACACGACTTCGGCCACTACTGTTCCCTGGGGCATTGCTTCCAGCCAGCGCTTGAACAAGGTGCGGGGAAGTAGGTATTTCCGTCCTCCCATGGACCGGCCGACGTCGGAATCAGGTCCGATGAGAACGGTCAGGACCGGTTTCAAAGTGTCGGGATCCAGTGTTCTGGATGCCAGCTCCGCCCTGGTCACTGCGACAGGAACCACTCCCCCTGCCTTGCCTGTTGTCCTTGCATGGGCGTCGGAGATAAGCCGGCAAAGGGCACGGTAGCCGGCTCCGTTGTTGTGTCCATGGGCGAGGACAACAACCCGGCCCGAAAGCTGGGTGCGGTGATCGCCGTCGTCGTCAAATACTGCGAGATCAACTCCCACTACCGGATCGATGCCCGCAGCCATGCATGCCTTTAAATGTTTGACTGTTCCGTACAGCCCGTCCCTGTCGGTGCACGCCAATGCTGTTGCCCCGTCAGCCGCGGCTGCACTGGCAAGTTCCTCCGGCCAGGAGACTCCGTAGTGTGCGCTGAAGGCAGTGGAGACGTGAAGGTGGGTAAAGCTCATGCTGTTTTTGGTGCTGTTCTTGGCTGGAGGGCATCATGGATGCGCAGCAGCCTCCAGCGCCCGCTGCCAATATCGCGCGACAGGTCCAGCGTTAATGGTTCCTGCGGCACCCCCGGTGAACGCTGATCTTCAGCTTTGACTTGCACCCGCCAGATTTCATGGTCTACCAGTCCCTTGCCTGCCCCCAGGGGTGCCCTTTTTTCCTCTGCCCACCATTGACGGCGTTCAAACCAGCGCACCGGTTCTGCACACACGGTGTAGCGGCACCCTGCCCAGAAAAGGTTCAAGGGCTGGCCTTCAGGAGCGCATTCCACCTCTACACCCTCACTGAATATCCCCATGGATGCCTCCGTGCAACTTTCTTACAGCTTCCTTGCAACTTCTAACAACTTCCTTCTTCGAATATATCTTCGAATACTTTCAGTCTACGCCCGAGGCATGACAAAACCTAGGTCGGGGGTGGACGGAAGGGGAAGCAGAGAGCAGGATGGAGCCATGAGTTCCAATGAAGCACTCCTGAGAAACGCCAGCATCGCCGCCAAGAATTCACATTTGGTGGCGACTTTCGATATTGATGGCAATATTCCGTCGTCGGGCGCCTACGTCGTGGGGCTTGTTGCGTCCACTCCTGACCTGTCACATCAACGAAGGCTTGGAATCGAGTTCATGAATGGCGAGGCAGTCTCGTTCTATGCCTTCAACCATGACGGCACCGAGGAGAACTTCGACCTCGACGGAGTGGAGCATTCAGGCAATACCATCACAGGGCATTTTCCCCTGAGCACCATAATGGGTCTCGGCAAGGGGCATCTGATATCAGCCTTCAGCGAAGCCGACGGGCGGGAATTCCAGGCAGGCGTTCAGGTCCAGGAATCTCTCTGAAGCTGAATCAGTCGTTGTTTTCCTGGACTTTGAGTTCCAGTTCGATGAATTCGGAGATCATGGTCCGGTAGGTCGTTTCCACCAGGCCGGGATCAATGCCCTTCTTTTCGGCCGCGAACCGGACGTGCTCGATGATGCGCTCCACCCGGCCCGGTGCGCGTACTTCCGCGCTGTCCCCTTTTAGCGTCCCGGCGATGCGGATCAGACGTTCCCTGCGGGCGATGAGGCTGACGATCTGCTCGTCCACTTCGTCCACGGCCACGCGCACGGCGGCGAGCTGTTCTTTGTCGGCCTGGGCGTTTTTGTCGAGTCCGTATTCTGTGGGCATGTGACTGACAGTATCTAAGGATGCAACCCGAGTCGACTACATTTCCCTTGGCGCTGGCCGCGTACAGGTTTAGAACAGGCTGGCCAAGTCTGAAACGCGTGTCTTGGATTCACTACCACCAGAACGCACATAGGGTCGGTACATGGACAAGGAACATACCGGCGAGCTGGACGGGCAGACCTCTATCAACGAGCTGCTCGACGAACCGGTCGGCCATGCTCACATCCAGATGGCGCTGCCCCTTCATGTCCAATTCTCCGCGGGGAAATTCGTACGCCTGTAGGGAGGAGCAGCTGCCACTTTTTGAGGTTGCCCACAGCGCCGAATTTTCCCGTGGAGCGGAACGCTCTCATTGTGCTGGGATGTCATGTAAGACTCGGAAGATTGACTGCACCCCCCTTGGGCGCACTGCACCACGACGTCGAAAGGTCCTGGTAAGGCGTCTTAGAACGTGCCGATCCCATTCTGCGTTGGTCAACATCGAAGAATCGAAATTCTTGACCAGAGGAACCAGGTAACTGACGTAGTTTTTGTTTTTCATGATTATTCGGAACTCTATCGCCCCCTGGTTGGAGTGGCGCCGCTGCGCTTCTCTGGCTGGCACAAGAGGCACGGCATAAACTTGGGATGTTCACGTGGCGATCGCGGTTTGCGGATTAAACGTGCGTCAGAACGGAGAGCGCCATGCTCAAGATCCTCATGTGCAAACTGAACTTGCGCCATGCGTGGCACATAGAATCCGCAGAGGACGGCAGCGGCCGCTATAGGCGCTGTACGCGGTGCGGTAAGTACGACCGCGACATGGACGGCAGCGGCTTTATGCACTGACACCGGCATCCGGATTTTGACGGCGGCTCGACAGACCTCCCGTTTGAGACATCACAGCTAGTCAAGTACGACTATGACTTTCCCGCCCTCATAGAAGCCCTCTCCATCGGCCTGGATCATTGCGCCGTTGTTTTCAACCAAGTAGATCAGAACATGCCCCAAGGCCGTGTATCCATCGTCGTCAAAGTCGAAGACCGGCAACCGGGCCGCAACGATGAAAAGGGGTCTTCCGCAGATGTTTCTCCACGCGTCTTCGGTTCCTACCCTTGGGCGCATCCTCCAGGAAATCCATAAACTCCTCGATTTCTTCGCCCATGAGGGACCCGTCGTCCCCATCTTCACCATGGACTTCCAACAGGACCGGCCCCAGCGGCGGAGGGTCGCCATGGGTACAAAACGCTCTGACGTAGTAACTCACGGCCACGAGGATACCGTCCAGTCAAGCGGGATGACATGACTTCCTTCAGACGCGACGTCAAAGGCAATCAATTCGGCAGTATTAGACTTCTGAAGATGTTTCCACCTGGATTATCGATGCTTTGGGAATCGACAGAACCACAAATCGCGCTGAAGAACAGGTTTGGCCTTGGCAGCTTCGACGAAGCAGCCGGCTGGCTCACCAAGGTTCTCGCCGAATCCTGGGCGATTGAGGTGAAGGCCTGCGAGCGAATCATCATCAGCGACCACAACGCCATCGCCTGGATCAGCACGGACCGCGGACGCTTGGTGGCGAAGTGGTCCCGTGATGAGGATCAGTTCGTCAAATTTTCCGGAACCGCAGATCTGCTGGCTGCGCTGCACAAAGAAGGGCTGCCAGTGGCGCCCCCGCTGGCGGCCACTGACGGCAGGCACCGAGTGATCTTCGATTCCTCGTCCGTCACGGTGCAACCTCATATAGACGGCGACCTGCTTGACGTCACTGCTGACACAGCGGTCCGAAAGGCCGGGGCCTCTCTGGCCCGCTTGCACTGCGCTTTGGCAACGCAGGGAGACAGCCGGTTGACCAAGCTAGGGCGACACACTGGTGGAACGCTGGATTTGCGGCGGCGGATAGGGACCTGGCTGCAGCATGCGGACATCGGGAGTGCGCCGGAAGCGTCAGCAAGACTTCGTGACCGGATAGCGTCGCTGCCGCCGATCGACAGCGATCCGCAGCTGATCCACAACGACTACAGGGCCTCCAATTTGCTCACCTCTGGTACAGGGGTCATCGCCGTTCTCGACTTCGACGAGGTCGCCCTGGACTACTGCGTCAGCGACCTCGCGTACGCTTTCGTCTTCCTCGGAACCCGGTTCACCAATTGGCAACCAACACCGCCCAGGGTCCGCGAGGCCCTTCTGCATGGATACGAAACAGTGAGGCCACTCACACAGCTTGAGCGCCAGTGGCTACACATTCTCGCACTGTGGCAGGGAATCAATGCAATCCCCCCCGGCGACGATCCGGCGGGGTGGGCAAGGGCTGTGTGATGTCCCTCCCGCAGTCGGCTATCGTGGTGCCATGCCGAGCCGATTAGCTGTTATCGCCATCGACGCGATCCACCCACAGGTGGTGGCCGAATTCTGGTGTGCCGTCCTTGACTGGCATGTTGTTGACGAGGATACGGACATCATCAGCATCGGACCGCAGGATGGGAGCTCGCCTTCCATTGACGTCATCGCGGTGCCCGAAGGCAAGACCGTCAAAAACCGGCTGCATTTCGACCTCCGGGCTGACGGCGTGTCCACCGCGGAGGAGCTTGAGCGCCTGCTCGCCCTCGGCGCCCGGCGCACAGACGTGGGTCAGGGGCCGGACGTCAGTTGGGTGGTTCTCAGCGATCCCGAGGGAAACGAGTTCTGTCTGTTATCCCGATCCGTCCAGGATGTCGAAGGCGAGACCTGAGTCTCACCTTCCGCCCGGCGCCAACGTCACGGTCTGAATACAAAAACTCCCACAGCCCCGGAAGTTCTATCCCGGCACTACGATCAGCCCTAATCTTGGATTCATAAGCATGCTTTCGATTATTTAGGGGTGGTTCAAGTGAAAAACTTGTCCGTGCTCAGCCTGGCCGCAGCTGCCGCCGTCGCCCTGTCCTCCTGCACCGGAGGTGGCGGTTCCGGCACCACCAGCCCCGGCAGCCCTACCCCGACAGAGGCGCAAAGCAAGGTCTACAGCCAGGAAGAACTCCGGGATCTGGTGTCAGGAATGAAGGACGACGACGGGAACGAGCTCCGGCTCTACTCCCCGGAGCAGGTCGACCAGGGTGAGAGGATTGCGCGGCTCCTGATGGGTACAGCAACCGTGAATCCCGGCGGCTGCAGGTCCATTGCCACCGCCGGGTTGCTTGAAAGCGTGGAAAACGGCGAAGTAGCCGTGGCAGTTTCCGAAAGCGAGGAACCCCGCACCCTGTCAGCACAGTCCGGCCCGGGAGGACCCGACGCCGAGTCACTGGTCAGGGACATCCGGGGAAAGATGGGCGAATGCGCCCAATTCACGGTCGACGTCGCGGGTCAACGGCTCGATGTCAAAAGTGAAGAACTCCAGGCCCAAACTCACGCGGACGAAACGTTCGCCACCCTCAGCACCCGTGGCGAAGGCACATCGGACATGCTGATGCAGGTTTCAGCCGGGAAGGACAGGCTGCTCGTCGTGGCTACGAAGAGCGGTGCCTCCCTTGGCGACGCCGATCAGAAGGAACTGGAGAAACTCATTAACGATGCCCTGGACAAGGCCGACGACGGTTCCTCACCGACAGCCACAAGCTCACCTACCAGTACGGTAACTGTCTCCCCGTCCCCGACAGGGTCCGGACCCGACAACACAACCGAGCCGTCGCCGTCGGGCACGGGAGGGGCGGGAGGCAGCAGCTGAGCCGATAGAGTCGGCGTATGTCAAAAGCTGTGATTTTGGGAGGAACCGGGGTTATTGGACAGGCTGCGGCGCGCCGGTTTCTGGCCGCCGGCTGGCAGGTCGATGTGTGCAGCCGGAACCCTGACCGGATGCCGGCGGATCTGGCGGCGAACGGTGCACGGCACCGGATCCTGGACAGGGCCGATGCTTCATCACTTCGGTCAGCCCTGAACAATGGCGCCGATCTGCTGGTCGACTGCCTTGCCTTTACTGCCGCAGATGCCCGGCTCGTGATCCCGTTCCTTGGGTCCGTCGGGTCGACGGTGATGATCTCAAGCAAGGCTGTTTACGTCGACGGCGACGGCAGGCACGTCAACTCTGAGGTGCGCCCGCAATTCAACAGCCCCATCTCTGAGACGAACCCGACGCTGGCTGCAGGGAGCGGTGACTACAACACCGCGGAAGGATACGGCCCCAACAAAGTAGCTGCAGAACAGGCCTTCCTCGCCAGCGGGAGTCCGGTTACCGTCATCAGAGCCTCAAAAGTTCATGGCCAGGGTGCCGCTCCCGCACGCGAATGGTTCTTCGTGAAGCGGATCCTGGATGGTCGATCCGCTATTTTCCTCCGCAACGGCGGAACGTCAATCGATCACACCAGCGCTGCCGTAAACCTCGCAGCACTGATCGAAACTGTCGCAGGGCTGCCTGGATCCCGCGTGCTCAATGGAGCAGATCCTGATGCGCCCACTGTCCTGGAGATTGCGCGCACCGCGGCCGGACATTTCCGGCACTCCTGGGCGGAAGTGCTATTGGAAGAGGACTCCACGTCCGACGTCGGACGGACGCCTTGGGATACCGCCTCGCCAATCGTGCTGGATATGAGCGCCGCCGCCAAACTCGGTTATGTTCCCGTGGGAACGTACGGGCAAACCGTGTCCGAAACCCTCGATTGGCTCGCTGGCGCCTTCCGCAAGGATGGTACAGGAGCCCAGGGCCTGCCCTTCTTTGAAGGCCGCTTCGACTACGGTGCCGAAGATGAGTACCTAAAAATACTCACGCATTGACGTCGAGGTCCCGCGGGGCTGCCGTGCTCTCGCGGACCACCAGGCTCGTGGGGACGAGGACCATGCCGGGTTCAGTGGAATTACTCCGGATCTGGTGGAGGATGTCGTCCACGCAGCGGTGCCCCACCTGCGCGAAGTCCTGGTGAACTGTAGTCAGCGGCGGGCTGTAGGACGACGCTTCCGGCACGTCGTCGAATCCCACCAGACTGATGTCCCCAGGGACTGCCTTGCCCTTCTCCCGGAACGCCCGGAGGACGCCAAGAGCCATGTGATCGTTGGCGGTGAAAACAGCCGTGCAGCCCTCCTGCCCGGCGAGCCAGAGTCCGGCTTGGTACCCCGACTCGGCCGACCAGTCTCCCCGCACTACCGGCGGGAGGTCCTTTCCGTGAGCCAGCAGGGTTTCCCGCCAGGCCTGCTGGCGCCGGCCGCTCGCGAATGATTCCTCAGGTCCTGCCACATGCCAGACAGTCTGATGTCCCAGGCCAAGGAGGTGCTCCACGGCCTTGTGCGCGCCGTCAGCCTGATCCGTATCCACCACGCTGTACGTCTCACCGGCATTGGAATCCACGACGACCACCTTGACTCCCGGGGGCACCGAGACTGTGGCGGCATCCAGGAGATGGATCTCCATGATGGCGATAACGCCGTCGACGGCCAACTCCCCCATTCGTGAGAAAGCCCCCTGAACCTCTGCCTGAGTTGGTGCTGTCACCGGGATAAGCGTGATGGCGTAGTCCTTTTTGGCGGCATGAACGGCGATGGCCTCTAACGTCCTGACGTTACCGATCGAGGAGAGGGAGAAGAGGATAACCCCGATGGTGCGGAAGCTGCCGCGTTTCAGGGCACGGGCAGCGCTGTTGGGCCGGTATCCGAGCTCGTTCATAGCGGAGATGACCTGCTGGCGGGTCGCCTCAATGACATCCGGGCTGCCGTTGGAGACCCTGGAGACTGTCTGCGACGACACACCGGCAAGCTCTGCCACATCGGCCATGGATACCCGCCGCTTCCGGTCACGGGCCGGAGATCCCTGCTGGACTTCCGTGGCAGCAGGGCGAGGTTGACCAGACTTTGTGAGCATGCCAACATCGTACCCAATCATGTTTACGTAAACACCACATTACGAGCCAACGCATGTTTACGTAACCAAAGCCCTGCTTCCACTCATTTGAGAACGCAAAGGACCTTCATGACAACGGCGTCCCCTACGCTGGCCGCGCCCGCGGCCTCCGCTGCATTCGAGCGGAAACCCCGCCGGAGATCTTGGGCAGGATGGTGGTTTATTGGCCCTTTTATGGCGGTGTTTGCCCTGGTATTCCTCGCGCCAATCACTTACTCGATCTACCTGAGCGTCTTCCGGAACCAGCTCATCGGCGGGACCACCTTCGTCGGCCTGGACAATTACGTCCGCGCCCTGACTGATCCGCAGTTCTGGTCTGCCCTGGGGCGGGTCTCACTGTTCCTCACCGTCCAGGTACCGGTGATGCTCTTTATCGCCCTGCTTGTGGCCCTGGCGCTGGACAGCGGCCGCTTGTACGGGAAGTCCTTCTTCCGCATCTCGATCTTCCTGCCCTACGCAGTACCCGCTGTGGTGGCTGCCCTTATGTGGGGATTCATGTACGGAACACGCTTCGGGTTGGTCGGGAACATCAACCAGGCCCTCGGACTGTCACTGCCGAGCCCGCTGTCCGCCGAACTCGTCCTTCTCTCGATCGGGAACATCGTGACGTGGGAGTTCATCGGCTACAACATGCTGATCTTCTTCTCCGCGCTTACGGTGATTCCGAAGTCACTCTATGAGGCAGCGGAAATCGACGGGGCGGGGCAGGTCAGGGTCATTACAGCCATCAAACTGCCGGCCATCCGGGGCGCCATTGTGGTTGCGACGATTTTCTCCGTCATCGGGAGCTTCCAGCTCTTCAACGAACCGAGCATCCTCAAAAGCCTGTCGCCAAACACCATTTCCACATACTTCACCCCCAACCTGTACGCCTACTCCCTCTCTTTCTCGGGCCAGCAGTACAACTACTCCGCCACAGTTGCCATCATCATGGGCCTGCTCACGATGGCAATCGCCTTCGCCGTTCAGGTTCGCGGCATGCGAAAGGAACGCTGACCATGAGCGCCCCCACGGCCACCCGCCCCGGCACCATCCCCCCGTCCGGACGATCCGCCTCCCCAGTGCGCCTCCGGTCCTCCCGTACTTCCCCGAAGCGCCGACCGCGGAGAAGCATAGGGCTGACTCTCGCCATGGGCCTGGTTCTCCTCTACAGCCTTGCGCCGCTGTTCTGGCTGCTCGTCAACTCCACCAAGACCCAGGAAGGGCTCTTCAGCTCCTTCGGACTCTGGTTCGACAACGACTTCGCCCTGTGGGACAACATTGCCCGTACTGCCACGTATGACGGCGGAATATTCCTCCGCTGGCTCGCCAACACCGTCCTGTACGTGGTTCTCGGCGCCGGGGGCGCCACCTTCCTTGCCGTGCTTGGCGGCTACGCGCTCGCGAAGTTCGACTTCCCGGGCAAGAAGGGGGTTTTCGCCGTAGTCATCGGCGCAGTCGCCGTACCAGGTACAGCGCTGGCTGTTCCGACCTTCCTCATGTTCAGCCAAATGGGCCTGACGAACACCCCCTGGGCCGTGATCATCCCCTCCCTCATCTCCCCGTTCGGCCTCTACCTCATGTGGACCTTCGCCTCTGAAGCGATCCCCACCGAAATCCTGGAGTCCGCCCGCATTGATGGAGCCAGTGAAGTGCGCACGTTTTTCCAGGTCTGCCTGCCGCTGCTGACGCCGGGCATTGTCACTGTGCTGCTGTTCACGATGGTCGCGACGTGGAACAACTATTTCCTCCCGCTGATCATGCTGAAGAACCCGGACTGGTACCCGCTCACCCTTGGCCTGAACGCGTGGAACGCCCAGGCCGCCACCGCTGGAGGCGAAGCAATCTTCAACCTCGTCATTACCGGATCGCTGCTCACCATCCTGCCCCTCATCGCCGCCTTCCTGCTCCTGCAGCGCTATTGGCAGGCCGGACTTTCGGCCGGAAGCGTCAAAGAATAACGTCCTCCTCCCACCATGGGTCCGTCGCAGCGGGCTCCCCAGAACGCACTCGGCACCACCGCGCTCCGTACATGCACCACTAACGCAAGTAGAAGGAAGACCATGAATAAAACTTTGACCCGTCGCGGCCTGCTGCAAGGTTCGGCAGTCGCAGCAGCACTCGCACTGGGCCTGACCGGCTGCGGGGGCGGCGCCCCCGCAACCCAACAGACCGTCAGCAGCAACGCCGTCGAAGAAGCCCTTCAAAAGGGCGGCAAGCTCACTGTATGGGCCTGGGAGCCGACGCTTAAGAAAGTCGTAGAGGGCTTCGAAGCCAAGTACCCCAACGTGGACGTTGAACTCGTCAACGCCGGTACGGGCAATGACCAGTACACCGCCCTTCAGAACGCCATCTCAGCAGGATCCGGCGTCCCTGACGTTGCGCAGATCGAGTACTACGCACTCCCCCAGTTTTCGCTTGCCAAGTCTGTGACTGATCTCTCCCAGTTCGGCGCCTCAGAATTGAAGGACACCTTCACGCCCGGCCCGTGGGCTTCGGTGCAGGCCGCAGGCGGGGTTTACGGGCTGCCGATGGACTCAGGTCCCATGGCACTGTTCTACAACAAAGAGGTGTTCGACAAACACGGGATAGCCGTGCCCACGACCTGGGACGAATTCCTGGAAGCCGGCCGCGCCTTGAAGAAGGCGGATCCGAACGCGTACATCGCCAACGACACCGGCGATGCGGGCTTTACGACGAGCATGATCTGGCAGGCCCGCGGAAAGCCGTACAAGGTGGACGGCAGCAACGTCACTGTCAACTTCTCCGATGAAGGCTCCAAAAAATTCACCGAAACCTGGCAGAAGCTTATCGACGAGAAACTCCTGGCTCCCGTCGGTTCCTGGAGCGATGAGTGGTACAAGGGCCTTGGCAGCGGCACTATCGCCACCTTGCCCATCGGTGCCTGGATGCCCGGCAACCTCTCCTCCGGTGTGGCCGAGGGAGAAGGCAAATGGCGCGCGGCGCCCCTTCCCCAGTGGGAGGAAGGCGGCAAGAGCAGCTCCGAAAACGGCGGAAGCTCACTGGCCATCCCGGCCGACGGTAGCCAGGCTGCCCTTGCCTACGGCTTCCTCAAATACTCCAACGTCGATGACGGCGTGAAGACCCGCATTGACGGCGGCTCCTTCCCTTCCACGGCAAAGGAAATCTCTTCCCCCGAGTTCCTCAATGCGGAATTCAAGTACTTCGGCGGCCAGCAGGCCAACAAGATCTTTGCCGAGTCCGCTCAGAACGTGGTCCAGGGCTGGTCCTACCTGCCGTTCCAGGTGTACGCCAACAGCATTTTCAACGACACCGTTGGCCAGGCCTACGTCTCCGATACGAAACTCACGGATGGGCTGACGGCCTGGCAAGAGGCCACGGTCAAGTACGGCTCCGAGCAGGGCTTCACCGTAAAGGAGTAGCTGAAACACAGGGGGGCGCGGGGATAACGGCCGCGCCCCCATCATTTTTGATCAGGTTCCTAATCAGGCACGACGCCGATAATCACGCGTCGCGAAGTGCCAGGGCTGCCTGGACAAGCGCGGCATGGGTGAGGGCCTGGGGGAAATTCCCGAGCATGGCTCCAGTAGCAGGATCGATTTCTTCGCTGTACAGGCCCAGTGGGTTGGCCACACCCAAAAGCGCTTCGAAGAGTTCAGTGGCTTCGGACCGTCTGTCGGTGAATGCCAGGGCCTGAACAAGCCAGAATGAACAAGGCAAAAAGGCACCCTCCGTTCCCGGAAGACCATCCCGGCCTGGCGGATAACGGTAGAGGAGCGGGTAACCTGCGGACAGTTCCTTCCGAACGGCGTCGACTGTTCCATTGACGCGGGGCGAGTCTCTTTCTTCAAGACCGATGACCGGAAGAACCAGCAGCGCGGCGTCCAGGTCCGAGGATCCGAAGGTACGGGTGTAGGAGTTCAAGATGGGGTCGAAACCCTTACTCCTGATCTCGGCGGCGACATCGTCCCTGGCCTTTTCCCATCGCAGTCGTTGCGACCGGCGAAGAGGATGGGTTTCAGCGATCCGGAGGGCGCGGTCCAGCGTCAGCCATCCCATCATCTTGGAGTGCACATGGTGGGATGCGTCCGCCCGGATCTCCCATATGCCGGCATCCGGATCCCGCCAGTGTGAGGCTACAAGATCGGTGAATCCCCGCATTGCCCTCCAGGTTTCCGAATAGAGCCGCTGACCGCTTTCCACGAAAAGCCAGGCGGCATCCAGGACCCAGCCGTAGCCGTCCAGCTGGTGTTGGCCTGCAGCCGCATTGCCTGTGCGGACCGGCGCGCTGCCCGCATATCCGGGCCACTCCTCGAGGATGCGTTCACGAGGGACTCGACCCCCGGCCAAAGTCAGCAGGGCAGGCAGCCGTGGCCGCTGGAGCCTGCTGGCGTGCAACAGCCAGCCGAGGAAGTTCACAGCTTCAGCTGACTTTCCTACGCCTAGGAAGGAACCGACCCCAATGCTCGCGTCCCGTGGCCACGCGTATCTGTAATCCCAGTTGCGTATCCCGCCCACCGCTTCAGGCAGTGACGTGGTGGGGGCCGCAACAGGCGCCCCTGAGGGAGAATACGTCAGCAGCCGAAGCGTGAGCAGGCTCCTGAGGACAGCCTCGCGGAAGGGAACCGTGTTGCCGCTATCGATCCCGTCCATCCAGTCGCGCCAACGGAGTTCGTCGGCTTCGACCAGATCCCAGGCTGTTGCCGGGTTGACATAGATAAGCGGCTCGCCGTATGCCACGGCCATGACGAGTGTCACCGGCTGGCCAGGTGTGACGGTCAGTGACGCGGGCTTGCCTGGTTCCAGCTGCAGCTCTTGGCTGCAGCCCAGGGACAGAGCCAGGGGGCCCCATTCGCAGACGAGATGCGGTCCGGGGCGGACGCGCGGGCGGCGGTGTTTTTCGCCAAGCCGGGGGTCGAAGTTCACCACTGCCGGCATGGGCGAACCTTCTGCCCGGAGACGCCTGACCAGAATAGTCGTGGGCAGCAATTGGCCGGACACCTCGGACACCATTGCCTCAGTGAGAACAAGGCGACCTTCTCCACGACTCCATACCGTTTCCAGGGTTGCACTGTTGTGGCGGTATTGGCGCGTCACCCGCCGTGCAGGCAGGACGGGTCCGGCCAGAAAGGTTCCTGCTTCGGCCCCACCGAGGAGTGCGCCGAATACAGGTTCCCCGTCGAATGAGGGGACGCAAAACCAATCTATGGCACCGTCTGCCGAGACAAGGGCCGCCGTGCGTGTATCGCCCAGCAGCCCGTAATCTCCAATGGGCGGGTAGTTCAGTCCTTCCGGAGCTCTGTTTGCCGGCTTCACGATGCCCTCAGCAGGAGTCCGAGCACAGCGCCGTAGATCACATGGGCGACTATGGCGACAGCCGGCGTCTGAATGCCGTAATTAAGGCCCAGCAAGCCGGGCGGTTCCAGCACAGCGGTACTGGACGGGCCTGCCCTCGGGGAAGCCATGCGGGGGTGGATTGCCGGCAGGAGCGGCAGGATCACGGTCAGGGCAACCGCGACATGAAGAAGTCCAAGCACTGCTCCGAGCCACCAGGTTGCCTCTCCAAGGAGAGTGAATACTGCGGCGTAGCCCAAGGCGAAGACCTGGCCCGCGGCGAGGTGGATGAAGAAACCAGCGATCCGCGCGCGGTCCGGATCAGGTGTAAGCAAGGAGCCGAGCACCAGCGGCAGGTCAAGCCGCGTCCAACCAGCCATTTGCGCGACGATCATGACGACGGTCAGCACGGTGGTTGCGAGCAGACCGAACAGCGCCCAGCCTTGCCAGTCCATCTCAGTCGCCTCCACTGACATCGACTCTTCTAAAACAAGATACTTTGACTTTAGAACGCCTTACTCGTGCAGTCAATCATTCAGCGGGCGGCGGCAGAGCAGCTAGAACAGAGCCTCCGCCGTCTCGATCGGTTCCACTCGCTGGATGAGTTCGGCGGAATCGTTGCGCACACTTCCCACCGCGGCGCCCACCGGATCGATTCTCCAGCCCTCCGCCACCCGGTGGGCCTGGGAACGAACCAAGTGGACCAGCGCCGCCGCATCAACAGCTCCGGGGCTCAGCCATTCAGCCATGGCCGCGGCGCTCATGGCCACGGGAACCCGATCATGAAGCGCGGCCAGCTCCCCCAAAACCGGCGCTTCGGATCCTTCCCGCCGTGATCCTTCCCGCCGTGACCCTTCCGTCTTGGAGGACGTTGTCAGGATGGAGGTCGCGAGGATCCAGCGAGCCGGATCACCCGCGGCCTTGGAAAGGTCCCTCCACCATTCGTACACCCCGGCGAAGACCATTCCGCCGTCGTCGGCCGCTCACACGTAGTACGGCTGCTTGCCCTTGCCGGAGCCTTTCCATTCGTAGTAACCGTCGGCCGGTAACGCGCAGCGCCTGGAGGTAACAGCTTCCCGGAAGGCGGGCTTCTCCAGGACTGTTTCGCTGCGGGCGTTGATCATCTTGGCGCCGATGCCTGGATCTTTCGCCCACGAGGGAACCAGACCCCAGCGCGCCAAATGCAACTGCCGTGCCACGCCGCCATCAATAAGCCTTTCCAGCACAACGGGAACGTCAGTGGTAGGAGCAATGTTCCACGAGGGCCGCACCGTAAGTTCCTGGTCCAGCTCAGCATCAAACCTGGCAAGAAGGTCTCCCACGGCCCGGGCCATCACATAGCGTCCACACATCCGATCAGCATGCCATCACTGCCCGTCCAGTGTCATCTGGGGCACTCAAGAGCAAAGGAATACCGGCCTGCAGGTTACCGTTGAAGCAAAGGAACCCCCTGATTGAAGGAGAAACCCGTGGACTTTACCCCCGAAGACGGCACCATCACCATGTTTTCGACCACCTGGTGCGGTTACTGCAACCGGCTGAAGAAGCAGCTTGATGGTCAAGGCATCGGCTACACCGAAATCAACATCGAGGAAGTAGCAGGCACCGCCGAACTCGTGGAGCAACTCAACGGCGGCAACCAGACGGTCCCCACCGTCCTGTTCCCGGACGGCACCGCGGCCACCAACCCCTCACTTGCAGAGGTCAAGAGCCGGCTCGGGGCCCTGGCGGCGCTCTAGGAAAGTGTCCGCCTGAACGTTAAGGCCGGACGTTAGGGGTGGACGCTTGCGAAGGCCCCGAGGTTCAGGTCTGTGTAGCCGCCATAGGTATTGATGACAGCTGCCTCGATGGCAGGCACATCAAGGCCGGGTACCAGATCGTTCACAGCTCCCGCCGTCCTGGGATCCCAGTCGAGCCCCAGGGCGGCGTAACTGGCCGTGAGGACCTCGCGGATCGGCTCTGAATTCTCCACCACGATCACCGAGCTGAACAGCCACCCGCCCGACACAACACGCTGTGCTGTGCCGATCAGCTTGACCTGCCTGCCAGGATCATCGGCAGCCTGTCCGTGAACACTGAACTCCCCGGGACAATACTCCCCTGGTATCTCTCCGACCCCGGCCTGCACGCCTACGCTGCGCAGAGCCTCGGCCAGAAGCTCACCAAAAAATGCAAACCTTCCCTTTGCCCCGGCAATGGCGTCCCGGTGCGGTTCCACGTGATCAATAATCAGGGTGCCCTCGTGATAGGCAGCGGCCCGCCCCCCGGCCCGGCGGACCAGCGGTTCGAATCCAAGTTTCCGGCAGGCCTCAGCGGCGGCCTCGAATCCGGGGAGGTTGGCATCCCGTTGGCCGAACGCAACTGTCGGTGCGGGGCGGTAGAGCCTGAGGCTTGGGCCGACCTCCCCGGTCTTGACCTTGCCAAGGAGCTCGATGCCAAACTCCAGGTCCCGCGCCGCCCCAAGCGACTCCTCCTGCCGGAACACTGTGAGCGTCGGCGGCGGCCCGTCTGTCATGGGGTTTTACGCAAGGTCAGGATCTGTTCTGCCCGGCCGAAGGGACCCTGGAGATCGTGCAACACCGTTGAGGTCAGCCCAATACCGTCGGCACCGAAGGAGACGGCGTTATCCAGCCCCAGCCACTCACCCGACGGTTCGCGGTACATATGAATCTGCAGGTCCACATTGGGAAAGGCATAGCTACCGGCGCCGGGGGGCACCCGTGCGGCGATGCCATTGGCTGTGTCTACCAGGCCAATGAGCCGTGCGACATCGCCGCTGTCCGCTGCATTGGTCAGCGGATGGGACGTGCGAAGCCACACCTTGCCGGACCCGGGACGATGCCCCTCCGCCACCCGCATTTCCAGTGAAGCGATAAAGCCGCCCGGCCAAACGCTGGCGCCGTCGTAAGGCTTGCAATCCTCTAACGCGGGGATCGGGGTCTCCTCGATGGCCGCTACAGCTGAGGTGTCGCTTGTCATCATCCGCCAGGCCGTGGCCCGGATTGCAACGCGGCCGCCTGCCACCAGCTCGGCCTGGACCAGCTCAATGGTCCGTCCCGGGCGCAGGGTTGTTGTAACGATGCTGAATTCGCCGCCGGGAATCAGTCCCAGGATCTCGTAGCTGAGACGGGCCATCCTCAATCCGGTCCGCGGCTCGTGACGTTCCAGGCATTCCGCCATCAGCCCGGACGCCGGAGCCATGTGCTGTTCATGCTCATTCCAGGCACCCTGGGCGTGAATGGTGGAGCGGAAGCGTCCGCTACCCAAGGACTGGTAGTAAAAGTCGCCTTCGGCAAGTTCCGGGAGAGCAGCAGTCAACGGTGACCCTTTCGCCTCGCTGTTGCAGATTCCAGAACACACTATCTCTTTCCGCGGCGTCCTTCCGCCGTCGGTGCCCGATGGGGATCGCCGTGACCGGCCTTGCACACCCGGACGCGCTGAAGACATTTCCGGCACGCACGCTTTTGACTGGGTAGACTCGGTGACTGGTTTCCTATCCAACTTCCCTCCGAAGAGGTGCTCACCCTGATACGAGTCATCAGCTACAACCTCCGGAAGCACAAGGCCAGCGGTGAACTGCTCAACCTGACCCAGGACTTCGAGATCGACATCCTCTGCCTGCAGGAGTGCGACACGACAGACCTGCCCGAAATCCTGGGGCCTCTGCATCTGGCCGATGCAACCAAGGGCAACCGCCTGGGCCTTGCCATCTATTACAGGATGGACCGCTTCGCCTCGCATGAAACGAAGACGTTTGCGCTGAAGAAGTCCCTTCACGACCTCGTGCTGGCGCCTGCCCACGAGCGGCTGATCGGCATCCGCGTCACGGACAAGGAGACCGACCACGAACTGGTGATTGCTTCGTTCCATGCGGCTCCCCTGACGGCGTCAAATTCCTTGCGGCGCAACCAGATTCATGCCGCCCACGCCGAACTGCTCGGCATGGGGGCCGGCCTGATGACCCTGATGGTCGGCGATTTCAACTACCCGTTCTTCACCAAGAACCTCACCGAACACATGAAGAACTCCGGGTATGAGTTGTCACTCAGCGACCGTCGAACGTACACGCGGTACAAGGTCTTCAAGGGTCACTTCGACTTTGCGACGTCGCTGGGGCTCAACATCGAAAGTGTTGAGACCCTGCCCCGGGGCGCTTCGGATCACCTGCCCATCCTCGTCACGGCGCAGTACGGCGAAGACTACGGGCCCATCCAGGGGATAACTGAGTCCTGACGGGCGTCCTCCAGCAGCCTCGCCCGAAGTTCAGGCCAGGATGAAGCGAAGCCCGGGTGAAGCTCCTTTTGGTGGACCGTATCGAGTGGAACCCATTCGAGGGCAATACTCTCGGGATCGTTGATGGCGGGTTCGAAGGGCTCCAGCGCGCGGGCTACCACTGTTGTGTAGGACCAGTAGCCGATGTCGAGCACTGATGTGAACAGAACCTCCACACCGTCAGGGGGAACGGCGGCTTCCTCGAACGCCTCACGGAGCGCACCCTCCACCGCATCCTCGCCTTGATGCAGGGCTCCGCCGGGCAGGCCCCAGGTACCGCCGCGGTCGCTCCAGACCGCTCTGTGCTGCAGCAGGATGCCGCGCGCAACGTCATGGACCAGTACGCCGGCAGCACCGAAACGGCCCCAATATCTGCCGTGCTCCCCTTCCACCCAGGCGTCGCCGGGGTCACGGGGACCAGGACGTCGGGGCGGACCTTCTGATGGCTGGTGAATGGATCCGTTCATTCAGCAGGTGGCTGTTTACGGTCGACGACGAAATCCCCGCCGGGAAAGACGATAGTCTCGTGACCGTCGTCGAACCTCACCTGGTACGGTGGAGCGCCGTCTGCCCCGCGGACTTCGATGATTTGGCCGTGCCGGTCCGCTGACTCGACGGTCTTGCCGCGGATGGTGATGCGGTCGCCTTGGGTTGCTTTCATGGCAATTTACCTCCCAGCCATAGAGTACTTCGCGCCCATGTGCCGGGGGAACAGGATGCTGACAGGGAATCGCGGCCCATGGGAATATGCCCTATGACCGTCCGGCTTTTGTTGGTTTCAGACACCCATGTCCCTGTACGTGCACGGAAGCTTCCGGAGCAGGTGTGGGCCGCGGTAGCCTCCGCCGATGTGGTTTTTCATGCCGGCGATTGGGTGTCAGTGGAGTTGCTGGACGAGTTTGAGAAGCGCAGCCGCCGGCTCGTTGGCGTCTACGGCAACAACGACGGCGAGGACCTCCGCCTCAGGCTGCCGGAAACCGCAGCAGTCACTCTTGAAGGCGTCCACTTCGCCATGATCCATGAAACGGGGCAGGCCGCGGGCCGTGAGCAGCGATGCGAAGCATTGTTTCCGGAAGCGGATGTCCTCGTCTTCGGACACAGCCACATTCCCTGGGACACAACTTCGCAACGTGGCCTGCGCTTGCTGAATCCAGGGTCGCCAACAGACCGCCGTCGCCAACCCGTGTGCACCTACATGGCCGCAACCGTGGCTGACGGAACGCTCTGGAACGTGGAACTGGTGGAGGTGCAGCGAAGAGCTTCGCCGGAACGCACGAGAACTACACGTTCAGGCAGGCCGACGGGATGATTGTTCTCGACGTTGAGATCGACGTGGAAGCGGACAGCGACGACGAGTTCGTTCAGATGTTCAACGACCTGTGGCCTAAGGCTCTGGACAAGCTTAAGGCAATGTGTGAACGGGAAGCCTCCCGCTAGTCCTGCAGTTGGCTGCGGCGAAACCGCAGTTCACGCTGGGCACCACGCAGCGGGGACCCGGAAAATGGCAAGGAATCCAGATTGATGGCAGTCGCGGCCGTTATCGCCAGACGGTTGGCTGACGCTGCTGACTTGTCCGGCAAGCCGATGGATGCAGCAAACTCCGCCCAGTGCTTGGCCTTAAGGTTCTTCGTCTTCCCTGCGACCGGAAGGGCAAGGCTGTCATCCCCATAAACCAAAGTGCAGGGGATGTCATAGATGGGAGCCATCACAAAGCCCCTGCTTCCGCCCAGGATCGCAAGGTTCTTGGCGTGGAGATCTCCGTTGCCAGTGAGCCAGGCGAAGACGAACTGCAGATACAGGTTACGTCCCGCCACCATCGGTGCCTGGCAGATCCGCATCAGGGCCGTTGCCACGTCTTCGGAGTTGACGGCGTACTTGGAAGCGGGCGGGAGGCCTAAAACCTGGGTTCCGTCCTCAAACGGCAACCGGACCCAGCTCCCGTCCGCACTCTTGACCCTGTCAAAGCGTTGCACGAGCAAACCCGGAAGCCCGTTCTTGTCCGAGATCACCGAGCTCACCGCCACCGGAATCTTCAGTGCCCTCGCGGCTGACAGGTGCATTGACTCGTTCACCACTAGATGCGGATGTTCCGGCGGATCAAGCTTGAGCAGATACCGCTGGCCCCTCAAAGCCAGTGGTGTGGTGAGCATGGAGGCACTGGTCTTCCGCTGCACCCCTGGGAGTCCGTGAAGATCCACAACGTCCGCCAGAGCCGAGAAGTCGAGCTCCTCGGGGCGGGTGGTGTCGGCCAGGGGCGGAGGTTCCTCCGGGAATGCACCAGCCGGAACCACCTGCACATCGCCGGGGACATCCGCTCCCACTGCAAGCAGGAGGGTCAGTTCGTCGTCGAAGCTGGTCTTGGCGGCGTTCTTCAGCACGGTCAGTCGGTGCCCTTCGGGCAGCAGCCCAGCGAAGAAGGGAGGCAGGGCGCCGGCAGGGGTTTCTACAGGCGTTTCCGACAATGGCAACGAGATGGCAACTGGCAGTCCCTGTCCGTTCAGGTACTTCCGCTCGTAGGAGAACCTCACGCCGCCGTGATCAGTCCTTGCGAGTTGACCGGCAAGAACGCCGTTCTTGTAGACATCGGCCGTCCTGACGAACTTGAGCTGCTGCAGATCCTGCGGCATGAGCGGCGCCGTCATTCTGCCGCCAGATGGAGCCCAAGCACATTGGCGATCGCTACGACGGCCCGCAATGACGGGTTTCCCGTTGCCGTTTCCAGGCCACGCACGGTCCGTTCAGACGTTCCGGCCAGATGCGCGAGGTCTTCCTGAGTGAGGCCCGCTTCTTTCCGCGCAGCACGAATGCTTGACGCGATGGACTGAACGTCCTCCATGGTTTCGCTCCTCAAAGGCCTCCGATAGGGGCAGAATTTTGCCGGTTAGGGCATCTTCTACTCCCATCGTTCCCTAAAGAGGGCATTTCGGCAATATTTTGCCGAATTAGATGATCGGGTGACGCTGGAACATATCCCAAGCGCTAATCGGCAGGATACTACCGGTTTACTTGCTGCTCAACTCGAGGCGTCCTTCTCGATCTCCTCGGCGAGATCATCGACGTCTTCGGGGCGCATCTCTATGCCTGCCTCATCCAGACGCTCTTCAAGAACATGGCTCACGTCATCCTGGACATGGCCCAGCCTGACATCGTCGCGAATATCCTCGGCGATTCTTTCCACGGTTTCAGCGCTGTCTTCACGAGCAGGGCGGGCGGGATTCCCCACGTCCAGGCCCTCTGTTACGCCTGAAGGAACATCTCCGGTATCGGCTGCAGAATCACTCATACCTCATGGTGGCCGGACACCGGAACAGGGTCAAGAAGCCGCGAATAGGAGGATCAACCGTCGTGGAACGAGAATTCAAGTCCTGGTCCGTTTTTCGCAGTTTCCCCAACAACACGTGAGATAGCCGCCCTGACTGCCAGTCCGCCGTCGGACATCTCCTCAGCGTTTTCCAGCGCCAGGCTCGCCCTCCGGACAAAGGCGGTCCAACTGTCCGCGCTCCGTCGAAGCTCGCGAAGTTGGGAGAGTATGGCCGCCCGCCGTAGCCACTCGTCGGGGTCCCGTGCCCAGCGGTCCAGGACGCTGTCGGCCCGCACGCGTCCCAGTACGTCCAACCCTGTCACCAACGGGCCAATCACGTCGACTGCAAGCGGATCCACCAGTTCAGGCAGGCGTGAGTCCCGCACAAAGCCCTCAAGCCGTGTCAGATCGGTATTCTTCAAAAGACGGACATGGGATTGCAGGAGGACTATCGCAGCCAGCCGACGCTCGAAGACCGGGACTTCCCATAGTTCGGAGCTCAGCGCAGTGATCTCGTCATGGGTCAGGCCACGGTATCGGCGGGAAGCATCGCGGATCGCGCCTCGGACAGCGCCAACAGAGGCGCCGTAGAGACGCAGGTCACCACCTAAGCGGTCCTGTGCATCCTGCGCCCGGTACCACGAGCCCTCCCGTTGCAGGGCGGCGTCCACGAATTCGCCCGGATCAGTCACGCGTCCATTCTCGCTTGTTGGCGGAGCCGTGGCACACTCGGTTCCATGCGTGAATTCGTGGTCCTCGGCACCGCCTCCCAGGTCCCCACCCGGACCCGCAACCATAACGGCTATCTGCTGCTGTGGGACGGTGAGGGCCTGCTCTTCGACCCCGGCGAGGGTACGCAGCGCCAAATGATGCTCGCAGGCGTTTCGGCCACCCAAATCACCCGCATCTGCCTCACCCACGTCCATGGCGACCACTGCTACGGCCTGCCGGGAGTGCTTTCCCGGATGGTCCTGGACGGCGTCCAGCACCCGGTTCATCTGCACTTTCCCGCTTCCGGCGAGGACGTGGTCCGGGCCCTGGTATCCCTCGCCTCCCCCGGCCTTGATCTTCGGCTGCGTCCGCACGGCGCCAACGCAATGGTGGCTCCTGGCCTGGAGGTGCGGCCGCTCAACCACAGGATCGAGACGTACGGCTACCGGCTCGTGGAACCCGACGGCCGCACCCTCCTTCCTGAGCGGCTGGCCGCGGCTGGGATTTCAGGACCCGAGGTCGGCCGGCTCCAACGGGAAGGACGCCTGGCCGGCGTGCGTCTGGAGGACGTCAGCGTGCCGCGGCCCGGGCAGCGCTTTGCTTTTGTGATGGACACGGCAGCGTGCGCTGGGGCGGAGGAGCTTGCCGACGGCGTCGATCTGCTGGTGGCGGAGTGCACGTTCAGTGACGACGACGCTGCGCTCGCTGAGCAATACCGTCACCTCACAGCCGGCCAAGCTGGTGATCTGGCGGCCGGCGGGGACGTTGGCACTCTCATTTTGACGCACTTCTCAGCCCGCTACGAGGACGTCGCGCCACTGGCCGGGCAAGCCAAAGCCCGCGCAGGCCGGACCACCGTCCTAGCCGCGAACGACCTCGACCGGATCCCATTTCCCAAGAGGCAGCGGGGCATGGCCGGCTAGCGGAGCACTGCGTCTAGCGGAGCTGGATCAGCCCCGCATTCGTAGGGCGGAAACCGCAGGCCTCGAAGTAGAAGCTCTTGAGATGATCGTCGAAGTCAACATGGAGCCATTCACAGCCGGCCGCCTTAGCTTGCTCCGTTGCCACGGAGACGAGTTTCTTGCCAATGCCTTGGCGGCGCGCTCGATCCGCGACCAACGTGTCTTCAATGAACGCGTGCACCTGTCCATCCCAGATCACATTGACGAACCCCACCAGACCTTGCTCGTCGCGTGCTGTAACCCAACCCAGACTGAAGCGCGCGAGCATGCCAGTCCAATCGTCGTCGCCGGGTTCATGGTTGAAGCCCTCTGCGTGCAGTTGGTTGATCTCTTCGTTCTGAAACGTGCCGCGCCATTCCAAGGTGGTCATGCTGAACAGCATTGCAGATAGATGCTTGCTCGCGTACCGTTGCAACAAGTTCGTGAACGTTCACGTTTCGCCCGCACGGCGGGATTCAAAAACTGCAATCCGATCCCAAATGCCGTTGAAACCGCCAAGCCGAAAAGAAGAATCGAAACCTATGTCGCTTGCTCCGCTTCTGGATCAACTCCCTACCAAGGCCCTGCGTCATGCCCGCCTTGGAGTCAACGTACTGTTCTTCACCAACGGCGCCATCTTCGCCAGCCTTCTGCCGAGGTATCCGGAGATCAAAGCCGATCTCGGGCTGACGAACGCTGCCTTTGGCTTCGCCATTGCTGCTTTTCCGGTGGGCGCGGTCCTGGCTGGCCTGAGTGCAGGCCCGCTGGTTCGCCGGTTTCGTTCTTCCAGAGTGGCAATCGTCGCAACAGTGCTGTCCTCGCTGGGGATCCTCCTCGCGGGAAACGCTCCAGCCTGGGTGGCCCTTGCCGTCGGTCTTTTCGTCGCCGGCGCGATGGACTCCATCACGGATGTTGCGCAGAATTCCCACGGCCTTCGAGTCCAGAGGCTCTACGGAAGATCGATTCTTAACTCCTTCCATGCGGTCTGGAGTGTGGGGGCTGTAATGGGAGGCCTCCTGGGTGCCGCTGCAGCAGGGATGGCCCTACCCCGTCCCCTTCACCTCGCCCTGGCGGCCGTGATTTTCAGCCTCATGGCTGTTCTTTCGTACCGGCTGCTGCTTCCCGGGCAGGAACCAGCCGAGCCCGCCGCGGAAGGGGATGCCGCGGAAGGGGATGCCGGCGAAGGGGATGCTGGCGAAGGCCCGGCCGGCGGGTACGTGACGCGATCGGATGGTGCCTCAGGTCGATCCATGGCCAAGTACGGAGTCCTTCTTGCGCTGGTGATGATCGCCTCAGCCGGGGCGCTCGTAGAGGACTCGGGGAGCACCTGGTCTGCCATTTACCTCGCAGGTTCCCTTGAAGCCTCTGCCTTTATGGCAGGCGCTGGTTTTGTGGCCTTGCAGGGAATGCAGTTTGTGGGCCGGATACTGGGTGACCGGATGGTGGACCGCTTCGGTCAGCGCGCCGTTGCGCGCACCGGGGGCTTCATCGCCTTGCTGGGAATGGGCTGCGCACTCATGTTCCCCACAGTTGTTGGGAGCGTCATAGGATTCGGCCTTGCGGGATTCGGTGTTGCCACCCTTATCCCGGCGGCGATGCACGCTGCCGACGAACTGCCCGGGTTCCGTCCGGGCGCGGGACTCGCCATCGTCAGCTGGTTGCTCCGCCTCGGTTTCCTCTTTGCACCTCCCCTCGTCGGTGCCATTGCAGATGCCTCTTCCCTGCGCCTCGGCCTGGTTGTTGTCCCCGTCGCAGGCCTGCTGGTCATCGTCTTCGTCCGAGTCCTTGCGCCAAGGGCCACACCTCTGGATTAGCCACTGAAGGGCCGCAGGCCCAGGCTGGCTCAGGTTCCGCAGAAGGTCCGGTAGGGGCCGAAGTCCACGGGGGCGGGGGCTGCGTAGCGCTCCAGACCAGGCCGCTCGTCGTACGGGTCGGTCACCGCATCCAGGAGCTGTTCGAGCGGACCCAAGTCGCCCAGCGTCGCAGCCCCGAGGGCTTCTTCAACGAGATGGTTGCGGGGAATATACACAGGATTGATCCGGTCCATCGCGTCAGCGTCCGGGTGCAAGGCACGCCAACGCTCTACCCAGGCATCGAATGCCGCCAAATCCAGAACCATGCCCCGCGCCGGCTCAGCCTGGCCGCGGGCGCTCTTGCCGAGGTTCCGGAAAAACGATGTGTAGTCGACGCGCCCCTCCTGAAGGAGAGCCAGGAGCTCATCGACGAGAGGCGACGTCACGTCGTCGTCCACCTCCTTGTGCAGGCCCAACTTGGCCTTCATGCCAGCCAACCAGGCAGCGCTGTACTGTGAACGGAACGCCTCAAGTGACTCCACCGCCAGGGCGACAGCCTGATCCTGATCGTCGTGCAGAAGGGGCAGCAGGGCCTCCGCAAGGCGCGCCAGGTTCCACTCGGCCACAAGCGGCTGGTTGCCGTAGGCATAGCGTCCGGTCTGGTCGATGGAGCTGTAAACCGTGGCGGGGTCGAACCCCTCCATGAAGGCGCAGGGGCCATAGTCGATGGTCTCGCCGGAGATTGTCACGTTGTCGGTGTTCATCACTCCATGGATGAACCCCACGAGCATCCACTGGGCGACGAGGGACGCCTGTGCCGCTGTCACGGCCTGGAACAGCGCGAGGTACGGGTTCTGGGCCTCGGCGGCCTCAGGATAATGACGCGCGATGGCATGATCGGCCAGGCGGCGGAGCAGGTCGACGTCGTCCGTTGCCCGGGCATACTGGAAGCTGCCCACGCGCAGGTGACTGCTCGCTACGCGTGTGAGCAAAGCCCCTGGCAACTGCTTTTCGCGCTGAACCGGCCGTCCCGTTGCCACCACGGCGAGGGACCGGGTTGTGGGGATGCCAAGGGCATTCATGGCCTCACTCACGACGTATTCGCGCAGCATGGGACCGACTGCTGCCAATCCGTCACCACCGCGGGCGAACGGTGTGCGCCCCGAGCCTTTGAGGTGGAGGTCGCGAAGCCGGCCGTTGGCGTCCACTACCTCACCGAGCAGGAGTGCCCGTCCGTCGCCGAGACGGGGGCTGTACCCGCCAAACTGGTGGCCTGCATAAGCCTGCGCTACGGGAGTGGCATCCTCGGGAAGGCTGTTACCGATCAGCAGAAGCAACCCGTCGGCACTCCGCAGGCTGGTGGGATCGAGGCCCAGCTCAATGGCGAGGGGCTCATTGAGTACGAGGAGCTTCGGGTCAGGGACTTCCTCCGCCTGCCAGGGAATGGCCATTTCAGGCAACTCACGGGCGAAGCGGCCGTCAAAAGCGACGTTTGTCTGGGCTACAGAACTCATCTATAAAGACTACCTTCGGCGTCCTAAGAGCTCGACGACGGCGTCCGCCGGACGCATCCGCAACGCCGGCCCGTGCCCCGGCAAAATCAAGGAGGCATCGACGTCGGACAGGCGCCTTAGTGCCTCCCGAACGTCGCCGGGCCGGCTATGGAACATGGGATGCAGCATCTGAACCACACCTGTCTCCTTGCTCACCGGATGGCCCGTCACCAGGGCATCACCCGTAGCCACCGCCTGGGCGCTGGGCAGCCAGAAAGCAGTGTGGCCCGGTGTGTGGCCAGGAACAAGTACGGCCCGCGGCGAGCCGGGAAGCGCCAGGAGCTCATCGGCGGCCCATGATCGTGCCTTGGTCGCAGGCTCTGAGGACAAGGCGCCGGCCCTGATAACGTGCAGCATCCAGCGGAAGACCCGGGGCCGCGATACCCGTCGCAGGACCTGGCCCAGCGTCACCTGGTGTTTTTCCTGACCGCGAACATGCGCCTCCTCCTCCGGACTGCAGAGGATCGGGGTGCCGTACTCCCTGGAGAAATGGGCAGCCGAACCTGTGTGGTCAACATGGCCGTGAGTGATCAGCATCGCCTTGGCCTCTGCAGACTCGAGACCGACGTATCTGAGCGAGGCCAGAACGTGCTCGAGATCCCGAGGGTAGCCGCCGTCGATGAGGATGAAGTCACTCCCCTCACGAACAATGATCCAATTCGACGCCGGGCCCTCGACGAAGAACACGCCCTCCGCTGGCTCCGTGATCCTCTGATTGGGGAGCCAATTAGCATGACGCATGGCGTACTCCTTGAGTTTGAGGTGGCGTAGCACTGTTAGTGCTCACGGGACACCGCTTTAATGTCAGAGCCTCCTGGAAGACTCTGTCCATGGAGGATATTCAGGGGTCGACGGCGGTACTCGCTTTGGCGGGCAGCCGCGGCACGTCTGTGGGCGATGTGCTGTCGGCCTTGGCGGGGGTTCGTCCCTGCGGTGACGGCCCCGGGCTCATTGGGCAGTTGCGGGACCTGGAGGACCTGAAGTCCGCCGCGGCAGCGCTGCAGGCCGCATCGCCGTGGCGTTCGACGCCGACCAGCGCCGCACCCAGCGGGAGGCCGGGGTGCCTGCTGCCGAACTGGGCAAGGGCGTGGCCGCGCAGATCGCCCTGGCCCGGCGCGAGTCCCCCGCCCGCGGCGGCCGGCTCCTCGGCCTGGCCAAAGCCCTCGCCACCGAAATGCCCCACACCCTCACCGCCCTGCAGACCGGACAGCTCAACGAATGGCGCGCCACCCTCCTGGCCAGGGAAACAGCCTGCCTCACCGCCCAGGACAGGTGCGCGGTGATGAAGAACTCGCCGCAGACACCGGAGCGCTCTCCGGGCTCGGGGACCGCGCCCTCATCGCCGCGGCCCGCACCGCCGCCTACCGGACCGATCCCCGCTCCCTGGTCACCCGCGCCGCGAACGCCCACACCGACCGGCACGTCAGCCTCCGCCCGGCCCCGGACACCATGACCTACCTCACCGCCCTGCTCCCCGTCACCGCAGGCGTCGCCGTCCACGCCGCCCTCACCCGCCACGCCGACACCCTCACCACCACCGGCACCGGTGCCGGTGCCGGCTCGGATACCCGGTCCCGCGGGCAGATCATGGCCGACACCCTCGTCGAACGGATCACCGGAACCCCCGGCGGGATCACCGGCATCGAAATCCAACTCGTCATGACCGACCGCACCCTCCTCCAAGGCCACAACGAACCCGCACGCCTGCCCGGCTACGGCATCGTCCCCGCCCACTGGGCCCGCACCACCACCCACCCCACACACCTGCAGCCCACGGACCCCGGGCAAGCTCTCGAGGCCACTCCCGGCACCGGCCCCAACACAAACAAGCCCCTGAACGTCTGGCTCCGCCGGCTCTACACCGCCCCCGGCACCGGCGACCTGATCGCCATGGACTCCCGCGCCCGGCTCTTCCCACCCAGGCTCCGCCGCTTCATCCAGGCCCGCGACCACACCTGCCGCACCCCCTACTGCGACGCACCCATCCGCCACGTGGACCACATCATCCCCTGGCACCAAAACGGCACCACCACCACAACCAACGGCCAAGGCCTCTGCGAAGCCTGCAACCACACCAAAGAAACCACCGGCTGGACCACCCACACCCACCCCGGCCCACGACACACCACCGAACTCCACACCCCCACCGGCCACACCTACCACTCCACCGCCCCACCCCTCCCCGGCACACCACCGATGGGTGTAGCTGAACCCCGAACACCAATACCCGACTCATCACCACCCCGGACACCACCACATGACCGGCAGCACACCCCTGCCTTCCGCATACGGCGAGAACTCCGGCATCGAGCTAAGGCACTCAAACGAGCCCGGAATTCAGCGGTAATCGCTGCCTGAAGCGGGTAGGGACACCGCGGCGGGGAAGAAGAAGTTAGAAGTTAGCCGGCCAGGAGAGATGCACGTGGGCTTCGCTGGCGTCAGCTCGCCCGTCCCCGCCTGAGGTATTCCAGGAGTCGGTGACAAGGGCGTTGTTTGCGACGTCCTCCAGGGTCACGGATATTCCCTTGCTGGCCAGGCCGGCTTGCAGTTCCTGACGGGCTTTGATAATCGCCTGATCGCGTGTGTGAGGTGCGCCCGTGGCATCAGAATAAGGAACGGTAACTGTCCAATATGCGATCATGGCCCTTACTTTGACAGCCGGTCGATCAAAACTCAACACCCTAACGGTGGCCGAACTTGTGGTTGGCCGAACACCTCAGACGTACCTGCCGAACCAAGCCAGAGTGTCGTTCCAAGCGGCAGTTGCCTGCTGCTCGTTGTAGCGGTCGGAGGTGTCATTGTGAAAGGCGTGGTCGACGCCCGGATAGACCTTGAGCTCGTGGCGGACATCAACGGCGGCCAGGGCATCCCGAAGAGCTGGCATTGCTCCGGTGATCCGTCTATCGCGTTCAGCATAGACGCCAAATACAGCCGGCTTGATGTCCCGGACCTTCTCCAGATCAGGAGCAGGCCCGTAAAACGCAGACGTTGCCTTCAGCCCAGGCAGTTCCGTCGCTGCGTGCCACGTGATGCCTCCGCCAAAGCAGAAGCCAGTCATGGCGATCCGCTCAGGGTCAACACGCCGTCAACCCGCGGTTCTCGTGGCAGATCAGCACAGCTGGTCCGGTGGCCCCCGCATCCGGATGCGCAAGATAGCCGCTGACGTCGGTTTTGCTGGAAGGAAACCGCACCGTCGTCGTGATCAGGCCTGGGGAACCTTCAGGGACCGAAAGCGGACTTTTTGCTCCCGGCACCGCTCCACCGGGAGCGGTACCTGTCCCCGTGGGCGACGAGGAGGATTCCGGTGTCGGCATCGGGTCCGTGCTGCGCGGAACTTCATTCGGCATGCAACCGACCAGGAGCATTGCAGCCGAAGCTTCCGCCATACTCCCAGTGATAAACGCAACCCGCCTGGTGAACGTGCGTTGCGTCATCTCACCGGCGCGGTAATCATCGAAGAATTCCTCGATGAGATACTTTTCAAACTTGCCAAGCTGGAGCATAAGGAACCTCCTGGAGTTGCCGCATATCCTCCTCCGAAGCACCTTCTACGGCAAGGCATATTGAGGCTGCCTCAAGCAGAGAAGGCGTGAATCAGGGCATCCCTAACGGCACTGACACTTTCCTTTTGCAGTGCCGACGAGCGGGCAATTGCGACGATGCTGCGGTGTGTGTTGCCGGGAAGCTTCGCGACGGGACTGTCTGTGGGCCGGAGGCCCATCATGAGCGGCGTGGCCAGCGTAATACCCACACCGGATTCCGCCAGAGCGATCGAAACGGCAGTATCCGTCACCGTGTGTTGCACTTTTGGCTCTATGCCGGCTTCCGCGCAGGCGAAGCGGCATGCCCTGCCGAAATATGTCTCGACCGGGGGGAGCACCCAGTCTGTGGCGTTGGCGTAATCCACCAGCGCGCTGCGGTCATTGGCAATGTCCATGGCTTCGGGAGGAAGCACCATCAAAAACGGCTCGTGGTGGAGTACTTCCACTTTCACGCCGCGGAGAGGTGGTTGGGGCGCGTTCTGATAGCTCAGGCCCAAGGCTATGTCGATCTGGTAGTCGAGGATCGCCTGCGGCATTATTTCGACGTCGACTTCCGTGGCTTGGATGACGACGTTCGGGGACGTTTTTCGCAGATCCTCGATGGCAGGGCCTATGGCCGAAACCGCTGCGGATCCAAAGACTCCGACCGAAACCACGGTTCTCTGCTCGGACTGGGGTCCGCTAAGGGCAATCGCAGCCTTTCGTTCGTCCTCAAGGAGGACGCGGGCATGCCGAAGCAGAGTCACGCCTGCGTCGGTAAGGGTGACCCGCCTGCCATCGCGGGCAAAGAGGGAACGCGGGAGCCCAGCCTGAAGTGCCGCCATCTGCTGGGACACAGCTCCGGGAGTTAATCCCAGTGCTTCGGCCGCTGAAGTCATGGTGCCCACCTCGGCCACCACTTTGAAGGTCTTCAGCTGCTCGAACGTCCACTTCATATAGCAATTCTATACAAACCGTTGACAATCTATCGATTGACCTAAACAGCCGCCACGTCGAAGCTGGATGAAGGGAACGGTGGAAGGATCAGCATGCAGACAAAGCACGTGGACAATGTTGTTCCCCTTGTGAGGTCCTCCGCATGCCCACTACCCGCAGCAGGAGATGTCATTATTCTCGGCGGCGGAATCATGGGAACCAGCATCGCCTTTCATCTGGCTGAGGCTGGAGTAAACAACCTCGTCCTGGTCGAGCGTCACGCGCTCGGATCGGGATCTTCTGCGAAGCCGCTTGGCGGCGTGCGGGCAACGTTCTCAGATCCCGGCAACATCAAACTTGGCCAACGCAGCCTTGAAGCTTATGAACGGTTCGGCGAGAAGTTCAAAACTGACATCGGCCTCCGTCAGGTGGGCTATCTCTTCCTCTGCCGGAATGAAGCTGAGCTTCTGCAGGTGGAAGACAGCACGCACATCCAAAATCGTCTTGGCGGCTCGAGCCGGATGGTTTCCCCTTACCAAGCTCATCAAATCAATCCCTTCATTGATCCGCAGGCGCTGGTCGCTGCCTCTTACTCCCCGCGGGACGGGTTCGCTCAGCCTTCCAAGGTGGTCCGTGCCTATGCGGAAGCCGCCCAGCAACTGGGAGTGACCATCTGCCAGGATACGGAAGTCCTGGACATCGACGCCTCTGGTGGTGAGGTAAGGGCCGTTCATACCAACCGCGGCTCGATCCTGACTTCCACAGTCGTCTGCGCGGCCGGTGCCTGGTCAACCAGGCTGGGAGCGATGGCCGGCGTTCATTTGCCAATTGAGCCGGTCCGGCGCCAGATCGGAATGACTCCGCAGGGGGCCAAAGCACTCCCCACCGTTCCCTTCACCCTTGACCTCTCCACGACGCTCTATTTCCACAACTACCTGAACGGAATGCTCTTGGGGATTTCGAACCAGGACCAGGAACCGGGGTTCTGCCGGGAGTTCGACTACCAGTGGCTGCCGGCCTTCAACACCGCCGCGGAAGTTGTAGCGCCGTCCCTGGCAAACCGGGAACTGGAAGTCGGCTGGGCAGGACTCTACGAAAACACTCCGGACCACAATGCCATGATCGGTAGTTCCGAAACTGTGGCCGGGTTCATGTACGCCACAGGGTTCTCGGGCCACGGTTTCCTGCAGGGGCCGGCGGTGGGCGAACTTATCCGGGACATGTATCTGGGGAGGGAATCTTTTATGGACCCGGCCCATTTCAGCGCCGCAAGGTTTGCTGGCGAACTCTCCCGGCTCAGGGAAGTACACATCATTTGAGCCGCTCAGGCAAAGCGCAGCACCAGAAAGGACAACAGCCCATGTCAACCACAACCAAACTGCAGCTTTGGGAACTGCGGGCCGAATTCGCCCTTCGCCTGGCGACGCTTTACGGCAATGAAGTTCCGGCCTACAACACCCTCGTGGACGTCTCACGGGAGGTCAACGAGGACTTCATCCGCCAAAACGGGCAGGATGCGGAACGGCTGGGGAGCATCCAGAGGGTTACTGCAGAACGCCATGGCGCCATCCGGGTTGGGTCAGCCAGGGAACTTGCCCAATTGGCGCGGCTCTTCGCAGCCTTCGGCATGTATCCGGTCGGCTTCTATGACCTACGGGACGCGTCCAAAAGCTCAGTTCCAGTTGTATCGACGGCCTTCCGTCCTGTCGATGGCGGCGAGCTGGCCAAGAACCCGTTCCGGGTGTTCACCTCGATGCTCACTCACGACGACCGGCGGTTCTTCGATGAGGAAACCCAGAAGCTGCTTGAGTCCTTCATTGCAGCCCGCACACTGTTCAGTGAGGAACTTCTTGAGCTGGCGGACACGGCGAGCGCGGAGAAGGAATTGGCGGCGGAAGAGGGCACCCGTCTTCTGGACCTTGCGACGGCGGCTTTCGAACTTTCCCGGAAACCTGTCGACCATGACTGGTACTTCAGACTCGAACGCATCTCCGCGGTGGCGGCGGATATCGGCGGCGTGCGGTCCACCCACATCAACCACCTCACACCGCGCGTCCTGGACATTGATGACCTCTACGCCCGGATGGAAGCCCGTGGAATCGCCATGATCGACGAGATCCAGGGTCCGCCGAACTGGGAAGGACCGGACGTCCTGCTCCGCCAGACATCCTTCCGCGCCCTTGCCGAGGAACGGAGCTTCCGCCATGCCGACGGCGGCGTCCGCCCCGGATCGCTCCGCGTGCGCTTTGGAGAGGTAGAGCAGCGCGGCATCGCTTTGACCCCACGCGGCAGGGACATCTACGACAGGATGGTGGCCGACGTCGACACTCGGCTCGCCGAGGCCCCGCCGGGGGCAACCCGGGTAGAGGTGGCCGAGCAGGTCTGGCGCAAGATCCTTCCGGACAGCGAAAAGGAACTCGCCCTCCAGGGCTTGGGGTATTTCACCTACCGCGTGGCCGCTCCGCGACAGTCCATTGCACAGCCATCCGCTTCCCTGCGTGAGCTCGTGGAGGCAGGCGTCCTGATCCCCGAGCCCATCGTCTACGAAGACTTCCTGCCGCGCTCGGCGGCTGGGATCTTCCAGTCGAACCTCGATGACGACGGCTCGCGTGACGAGGAACAACTGGGCACCCCCTACGACATCCACCGCCTGTCAGAAGTTCTGGGAAGCAGAATATTTGATCCCAATGATCTCTACGCAGCGCAGCAATCTGAGTCCGTCAAAGAGGCCGAGCGCCAACTCGGCGTCACCATTACCGGCCTCTCCTCCTGACCCGCCCCTACCGAAAGAAGGCAATCATGACCACCCTCATCTCCTCCATCCCGGCGACTGCTGAAATCGCCGAAGAAGTTCGCAAGAGCCTCGAGGCAATCGGAGTCGATCCGGCCTCGGTCATCGGGACGCACGAAACACGCTCCCCCATTACAGGGGAAGCCATCCTGCACACCAAAGTCCATTACGACGTCGACATCGAATCAGCCATCGCTCAAGCCGCGGAAGCCTTCAAGAGCTGGCGCAATGTCCCGGCTCCTGTCCGCGGGGCGCTGATCAAGCGCTGGGGTCAGCTGCTGACCGAGCACAAGGAAGATGTCGCCACCCTCATCACCGCCGAGGTCGGGAAGATCCGTTCCGAGGCCCTCGGCGAAGTCCAGGAAATGATCGACATTGCTGACCTTGCGGTCGGGCAGTCCCGTCAGTTGTATGGCAAGACAATGCCCTCGGAGCGGCCCGGTCACCGCCTAGGGGAAACCTGGCACCCGCTCGGCGTGGTCGGCATTATCTCGGCCTTCAACTTCCCTGTTGCCGTGTACGCGTGGAACACTGCCCTCGCCCTGGTTGCCGGAGACACGGTTGTGTGGAAGCCTGCGGACGCAACACGCCTGTCCGCCCTTGCTGTCGACGCCCTTCTGGCACGCGCAGTCAAGGATGTTGGAGCGCCGGATGGAATCCACCAGCTGATCCTGACCGATCGTGTGGGCGGACAGAAACTGGTTGAAGATCCGCGCATCGCTCTCGTCTCAGCCACTGGTTCCGTGCGCATGGGCAAGGAAATCGCGCCGATTATCGCCGAACGCTTCGGCCGCGTCCTGCTGGAACTTGGCGGCAACAACGGGGCAATCGTGGCGCCCTCGGCGGATCTTGACCTTGCCTTGCGCGGCATTGTGTTCTCGGCCGCCGGTACAGCGGGCCAGCGCTGCACGTCACTCCGCCGGCTCATCGTTCACTCATCGATCGCCGACAGTCTTGTCAGCCGGATCGTGGATGCCTACCGCACGCTGAACATTGGCAGCCCCACCCAGGAAGAAACCCTGGTGGGACCGCTCATCAACGCCAGCAGCTTCCGGGCCCAGCAAGCCGCGCTGGCTCAGGCCTTGGCCGAAGGCGGCGAGGTGGTTTACGGCGGCAACCGCGTTCTCGCAGAAGACCAGCCCGGTGCTTTCTACGTCGAACCGGCGGTCGTACGCATGCCGACCCAAACCGCCGTCGTCCACGACGAAACGTTCGCCCCCATTCTGTACGTCATGACATACGACTCCCTGGATGAGGCCATCGAGATCCACAACGCTGTTCCCCAGGGCCTGTCTTCGGCAATCTTCACGCAGGATCAGGGCGAAGCCGAACGGTTCCTCTCGGCCAGCGGATCCGACTGCGGGATCGCCAACGTCAACATTGGAACGTCCGGAGCCGAAATTGGGGGCGCCTTCGGCGGCGAAAAGGAAACCGGAGGCGGCCGCGAGTCCGGCTCCGATTCCTGGAAGGTCTACATGCGCCAGGCCACCAACACCATCAACTTCTCCGGGGAATTGCCGCTCGCCCAAGGTGTGAAGTTCCTCTAAGGGAAACCATCCATGACCAGTACCAGGATGTTGTGGCCGGGGTCCGCTGGGGCGGCCGGAACAGCGTCCCCGTATCCGTCCGCGGTGCAGGCACCCGCCTTGCCGGCGGTGCCGTCGCTTATCCCCGGGGCCTGGTCATTTCGCTCGCTGAAATGAACGCTATTCTGAGCGTTGATCCGGGCAACAGGCTGGCAGAAGTCCAGCCCGGAGTCATCACGGCCGACATCGACGCCGCCGCGACAGTGCGGCCTGATCCTGCCACGCGGGCTGCGCACCTGAGCATAAAAAAGGCCTTTGACCCGCAGGGAATCCTTACCCCTGGCCGCGGGGTGTGAGCCGCTTGCTAGCGGTGCTCGGTTCTCCAGGTGCACATCAGGGCTGCGGTGCCGCGGGTGCTGTCGCCAACGGAATCCGCGCCGCAAGTGATTCCGAATGTGACGGATCCGAAAGGTAGGTCCATGCCGGCTGAATGTCCGGAGCCTTCATCGGCAGTCGGAGGGGCAGCTGGGGTGACATGAACTGTTCGGTTCAGCACCGGTACTGTCTGGCACCCAGTCAGAAGCAGCGCCCCCGCTGCCAGGAGAAGGGCTGCTGCTCTCCGTGCGGACGGGTTTTTCCTCAGTGAGCTGGGGCTCGAAATCAGCCCCCGTACTGTCAACACAACTGCGGGAACCTGGGTTCGCGACAGGTGTCCGCACCGAATGGTTGGAGTGAACTTCGCATATGCAAAAGCTGTGTAGGACGCATTTCTGAAGCTTATGGGAAGGGACTGACAATAAGCCGGGGATTATGCCCCACCGGGGCGGCCGCCGAGTTCGGAGCTGCTGACATCCTGGTGGGCGAGGCGCCGCAGCGCCGCGAGAATCGGTTCGTAGAGGGCTGTGCCGAGCACGGCGTACTGGATCGCAGCCTTTGCGTCGCCGGAAGGAACCTGAGCAATATCAATCTGCGCAATGGCACGCAGGTGCTCACCATAGCCTCGCAGCCTTTCCGCGCTCATTGGCATCCCTACAGACTCGGCAGCAGCGAGGGCGCGCTCGAGCTGGGCAACAGCGGGATACGAGGGGTCGTAGATCCAACCGAGCGTCTCGATCGCCGATCGCGCCCTCGCGAGGTCTTCGACGTCGTCCTCGGCATAGGGCGGAAGCGCCGCAACGGCCTCCCCAAGCGTTACATACAGGTCGGTCCGTGGGGAGTCGATGAGGCCCAGCACCACTTTGGTCTTCGCGACGCTCAGCCCCACGACGTCTGTCAATGCCCGGATCAAGGCGAGTCGACGGACGTGGTCCTCTCCATAGAGCGCCGACGTCGCGCCTGTCGACTCGCCCGGAGGCAGCAAACCCTCACGTAGGTAGTACTTCACGGTTGCCACCGGCACGCCGGACCGTTCGACTATCTCTGACATGCGCAAAGTGTTCCCCTTGATTAGATAGTTCTAATATCCAATACTGGATACTATGACTATCCAACCACAAACTGTCCTGCTTATTGGAGTCCTGCTGCTGTTCCTTGTGACCGTGGAGTCGGGCGGATACTTCCTCACGAAGGTTGTACGCCAGCACGTTCCGGCGAACGACCTGCAGAAGGGCTTCTTCCGCGCGGGCCACGCCCACGCGGCGGTGCTGCTGATGCTGAGCATCTTGATCCTGCTGGTCTTGGACCAGGTTCAACCAGTGACGCCGCTGGAACTCGTCGCGCGCAACGGCGTGCCCCTCGCGGCGATCCTCATGCCTGCGGGCTTCTTCCTCTCCGTGACGGGCAAGGATCCACAGCGGCCCAACAGGCTTATCGTCCTGTTGTGGCTTGGTGCTGCCAGCCTCACGGCAGGCCTGCTCGCTGCCGGGATCAGCCTGGTGATAGCCGGAGCCAGCGGACTTCAGGGCGTGGCCTCTTGACGCCGTGAGCTAGTGGGTTTTCTGCCCCACACGTTCCGCTTCATTGCCTGGATTCTCTACAACCCGGACCCACCCCGGTCACCAGGCACATGTGGACGACACCACTCCGTTCGCAACGTCGTCGAGGCATCGACCGACCGCGCGCTTAGCCCTTGACCGCCCCGGACAACGCGAACGATCCGCCGGCCCCGCGCGCGACCAGAACGTACAGGACCAGGACCGGCACCGAATAAAGGATGGAGAATGCGGCCAGCTGGCCGTAGGCGATGGCTCCATGCTGGCCGAAGAAGCTGAAGATCGAAACGGACGCAGGCTGTTTCGACGGGGACAGCAGGAGTATGAAGGGCACGAAGAAGTTGCCCCAGGTCTGGATGAAAACGAAGATGAATACTACGCCCAGCCCCTGGCGCATTAGGGGCAGCACCACGGTGCGCAGGGCCGTCAGCCCGGAGGCACCGTCCATCCAGGCGGCTTCCTCCAGCGAGACGGGCACCGTGTCCATGAAGTTCTTGGTCATCCAGATAGCCATTGGCAGCGCCGTTGCCGCCATAAAGAGAGCGGTTGACGGCACGGAGTCCAGCAGCCGCAACTGGACGAACAGGCCGTAGACCGGAACCATGATCGCGGTGATGGGCAGGCAGGTCCCGCACAGGATCGAATATAGGAACGGCTTGTTGAACCTGGACTGGAACCGGGAAAGCGGGTAGGCGGCCAGCACGGCAGCCGCCACGGTCACCGTTGCCGTCCCTCCGGAGAGCAGCAGGCTGTTCCATAGCGGCCTGAGCAGCAACTCCGGCGTGAGGACCGCCGCAAAGTTGGTGAGCGAGGGGTTGGCGGGCAACTGTGTCTGGTAACCGGCGTTGGTATCCAGCGAAGCGAAAACCAGCCACAGTAACGGCAGCAGAAAGCAGGCGCCGATCAGCAGCAGCGCGGCATCTGCCGGAGCACTGGACCGGCGGCGTTCCGGCGGGGTTAACCTCCGGTTAGCGGTCCGCCGGACCGCCTGTTCCGCCGTCGTCATCGATTGGCCCCCTTGAGCAGCCGGACGTATGCAATCCCGAACACCAGGCCCAGGACAATGAGCACGGAGGCGATGGCGGTGCCGTAGCCGATGTCGCCGAACTTGAAGGCCTCCTGATAGGCAAGGACCGGCAAAGTGGTGCTGGCATTGGACGGTCCGCCGGCCGTCATCACCCAGATCAGGGTGAAGACCGCCAACGTCTGGAGGGTCACGAGCATCAGGTTGGTGGCAATGCTGGACCGGATCAATGGCAGCGTGATGAACACCAGCCGCTGCCGGTTGGATGCGCCGTCCATGAGGGCGGCTTCGGAGATGTCCTGCGGCACGTCGGCGAGGGCCGCCCGGTAAACCAGCATAGAGAAAGCGGTGCCGCGCCAGATGTTGGCGAGCACCACGGCCACCATGGGGAACGCGTACAGCCAGTCGGCACCGGCCCAGCCCGCACCCGCGAGCAGCTGGTTGAGCGTCCCGTCCTTGCTGAAATAGGCGTAAGCGGCGAAAGCAGCAACAATCTCGGGAAGCACCCAGGCCGCCACCACGGCGGTTCCCACGACGGCGGAAACAGGCTTCCGGGCACGCGTCATCAGTCCGGCAATCAGCAGTCCCAGCAGGTTCTGGCCTACTATCGCGGACGCCACCACGAAGACAACCGTCAGGACAACTGAGGCCGGGAACGCGGAGTCGGTCAGCAGCCGCGCGTAGTTGTCGACGCCGGTCCAGGCCGGATTCCTGGCGTTCCGGCCGGTAAGGGCCGCATTCGTGAAGGAGGCGTGGAAGGACCACAGGACGGGCGCCGCGAGGAAAAGAAGGAGCAGCAGGACGGACGGCACAACCGGCAGCAGCCGGAGCTGCTGCCGGATGGACTTGCGTGCACTCATGCGTTATTTCTGCAGAACCTTGGCGTCACCCACCAGGTCCCTGACTGTCTTGTCGTATTGCTCGGCTGCCTCCCGCGGCGAGAGCGTACCCGTGATCACTGCTTCAGTGGCAACCTGCACGGCCGCGGAGATCCGTGGGTAGTCCGCTGTTGCGGGCCGGTAGTGGGTGACGGAAACGAGTTCTGACACGTCCTTGACGAACGGGTTGGCCGCCAGATAGTCGGGTTCGGCGGCAACGTCTGACCGGACTGCGATTTGGGAACTCGCAATGGTGAACGCCAGTGAGTTCTTCTTGTTCAGGGCCGTTGCAAGGAACTGGAACGCCTGGTCCGGATTCTTGGAGTCAGCACCGACGGCCAGGGTCCAGCCGCCCGACATGCTGACGCCGCCCGGCTCCTGGCCGCGCTGGGTGGGGAACTTAGCCACGCCCATATCTTCGGCGTAGCCTGCCCACTCGTAGCTGCCGCCCTTCTGCCAGAACGACGGCGAGTAGGAACCTTCCACGACGGCCCCCATTTTGCCCTGCGGCAACCATTCGCCGAAGACCTTCTTCCAGACATTCGCGTCGAGCGCCTCGGCAGGCGTAACAGCCAGTTTTTCGTCGTAGAGGGTTTTCAGGAAGGCCAGCGAATCGGTGAAGCCCTGCGAACCGACCACCCACTTCTTCTCCTGCCGGGCATACAGCTCACTGTCCGTGCCATACAACAGCTCGTAGAAGCTTTGCATCACGCTACCTTCACCGGACGCCTTGCCGGCGTACATGTTGAAGGGAACCACGGACGGATCCGCAGCCTTCATTTTGCGGGCAGCGTCGAGGATTTCATCCCAGGTCCGGGGCTGCCAGGGCACGGCGATCCCTGCCTTTTGCAGGACCTTCTTGTTGTACCAGATGCCGCGGGTGTCAGTGCCCAGCGGGACAGCGTAGATTCCGCCGTCGTCACCGGTGCCGGCAGCTTTGACGGCTTCACTGTAGGCCTTCCAGTCGTCCCACTTCTCGAGGTAACTGTCCAGCTTCAGGAGGTATCCGGCGTCGACGTCCGACCGCACCTTGAAGGTGTCCTCGTAAAAGACATCAGGTGCGGTTTCCGCGGACCTCAGGGCCAGTGCAAGCTTGGTGCCATAGTCGTCGTCGTTCGCCTCGATGGGCTGCAGCTCAACGGTGGTGCCTTGATTGGCAGCTTCAAAATCCTTCTTGGCCTCCTTGAACAGGGTGTCGAGGGCGGTAAAGGAGTCTGTCTTTTGGTAGACGATCTTCAATGTCCGGTTTTCTGCGGCCGGCTGTTCCGGGGAACAGGCCGATGATGCCAGCAGCACTGCCGCAGACAACAGTGCCACGAGTAATCTGGGAGGGCGGTGCATGACGCTCCAATCTTCGAGCGGCTGCAGCCCCCAATATCCTCCAGCTGGCCCCAGCCTGTATGCAATTTCAGTTGAATATCACCCACAAACAAAGCGGCGGGAGCCGGTCCTCAGCCTTCAAGCACTCAGATAAAAAGAATAGACCGGGAAGAACCTGGGAATCATCGATTCTCTCGCGCCGGAACCCGTGTCCTCCAGGGCGTGGTCGTTGGACCTCTCCCCTGAGTCGTTCCCTGGTTTGACTGTCATCGACATTCCCGCACTGCTTGGCACCAGCTGGCCCCCTCTAGCCTTCAGTTTCCGACCACCCAGGAAAGCTTGCGGCCACCCCTGGAAGTCCAAGCAGCAAACGCGCCCCGAAGTAGGACGTGAAGCGGTGCTCAAAGTGGCCAAGCGAATAAGCTGGCCAAGTTAGTTGGCCGCGCCAATCAAAGAAACACCAGCTCGAGGGTAGCTACGATCCTCTGCCTCAGTCCATGCGAGGATCCCCCTTCCCCAGGCTGGCCATCATCGCATCGGTACTAAAGCCGGCACGACTGGCGGGTACAGTCGCGAGCAACCAGCCCTCACATCTTCAGCCTTGCGACTCCTGCCTATTTGCGAACTCCGCCAATGAGCGAAGGGTTGGCACCACGATACGATGCCGCGGTGCCAACTGCTGCGTCTTATTGCCCCGAGCTAACAGGAGGAACTAGAAGTCCCAGTCCTCATCCTCAGTATTGACAGCCTTGCCGATCACATACGAAGACCCTGACCCGGAGAAGAAGTCGTGGTTCTCGTCCGCGTTCGGGGACAGGGCCGAGAGGATGGCCGGGTTCACGTCGGTGACGGAAGCCGGGAACATGGCCTCGTAGCCCAGGTTCATCAGCGCCTTGTTGGCGTTGTAGTGCAGGAACTTCTTGACGTCCTCGGCCAGGCCAACGGAGTCGTAGAGGTCGTGCGTGTACTGGACTTCGTTCTCATACAGCTCGAAGAGCAGCTCGAACGTGTAGTCCTTGATCTCCTGCTTGCGCTCCTCGGAAAGTCCCTCGAGGCCCTTCTGGAACTTGTAGCCGATGTAGTAGCCGTGCACTGCCTCGTCGCGGATGATGAGGCGGATCAGGTCGGCCGTGTTCGTCAGCTTCGCCCGTGAGGACCAGTACATGGGCAGGTAGAAGCCCGAGTAGAAGAGGAAGCTCTCCAGCAGAGTGGAGGCTACCTTGCGCTTCAGGGGGTCATCGCCCTGGTAGTAGTCCATGACGATCTGAGCCTTCTTCTGAAGGTTCTCGTTCTCGGTGGACCAGCGGAATGCCTCGTCGATCTCCTTGGTGGAGGCCAGAGTGGAGAAGATGGACGAATAGCTCTTGGCGTGCACGGACTCCATGAACGCGATGTTCGTGTAGACGGCCTCTTCATGCGGGGTGATGGCGTCCGGAATCAGAGAGACAGCGCCAACGGTGCCCTGGATTGTGTCCAGCAGGGTCAGTCCAGTGAACACACGCATGGTGAGCTGCTGCTCGTCCGGGGTGAGCGTTGCCCAGGACTGAATGTCGTTGGACAGCGGCACCTTCTCCGGCAGCCAGAAGTTGTTGACCAGGCGGTTCCAGACGTCAACGTCCTTGTCGTCCTGAATACGGTTCCAGTTGATGGCTTCGACGTGCGTCAGCAGCTTGACCTTCTCGGTCATTTCGTCCCCTAAAGGTTGGGTTTCTTCTTAAGGTAAAGCGTACGACGGCGGGCGGTGGCCCGCCGTCGTAATCAACCGATTTCGGTTACAACATACACGAGACGCAGTTTTCCACCTCGGTGCCCTCCAGCGCGAGCTGGCGGAGACGGATGTAGTAGATGGTCTTGATGCCCTTGCGCCACGCGTAGATCTGCGCCTTGTTGATGTCGCGGGTGGTGGCGGTGTCCTTGAAGAACAGCGTCAGGCTCAGGCCCTGGTCCACGTGCTGGGTGGCAGCGGCGTAGGTGTCGATAACCTTCTCGTAGCCGATCTCATACGCGTCCTGGTAGTACTCCAGGTTGTCGTTGGTGAGGTAGGGCGCCGGGTAGTACACGCGTCCCAGCTTGCCTTCCTTGCGGATTTCGATCTTGGATGCCACCGGGTGGATCGAGGAGGTGGAGTTGTTGATGTAGCTGATGGAGCCCGTGGGCGGAACAGCCTGCAGGTTCTGGTTGTAGATACCGTGCTCCATGACCGAAGCCTTCAGTTCGCGCCAGTCATCCTGCGTGGGAATGTGGACGTTCTTGAAGAGCTCCTTGACCTTCTCAGTCTTCGGAACCCATTCCTGCTCGGTGTACTTGTCGAAGAACTCGCCCGAAGCGTACTTGGACTTCTCGAAGCCGCCGAAGGTCTGGCCGGTCTGGATGGCCAGCTTATTGGAGGCGCGGATTGCGTGGTACACAACCGAGTAGAAGTAGATGTTGGTGAAGTCCAAGCCCTCTTCGGAGCCGTAGTGGACCCGCTCGCGGGCAAGGTAACCGTGCAGGTTCATCTGGCCCAGGCCGATGGCGTGCGACTGGTCGTTGCCCTTTGCGATGGAGGGCACCGAGGTGATGTTGGACATGTCCGAAACGGCTGAGAGGGACCGGATGGCCGTCTCGATGGTCAGGCCGAAGTCCGGTGAATCCATGGTCTTCGCGATGTTCAGCGAGCCCAGGTTGCAGGAGATGTCCTTGCCGGTCTCAGCGTAAGACAGATCATCGTTGTACGTGGTGGGCTGGGAAACCTGGAGGATCTCCGAGCACAGGTTGGACATGATGATCTTGCCATCGATCGGGTTGGCCCGGTTCACGGTGTCCTCGAACATGATGTACGGGTAGCCGGATTCGAACTGGATCTCGGCGAGGGTCTGGAAGAACTCGCGCGCCTTGATCTTGGTCTTCTTGATCCGGGAATCGTCCACCATCTCGTAGTACTTCTCGGTGACCGAGACGTCAGAGAACGGCATCCCGTAGACACGTTCGACGTCGTACGGCGAGAACAGGTACATGTCCTCGTCCTTCTTGGCCAGCTCGAAGGTGATGTCCGGAATCACGACACCGAGGGAGAGGGTCTTGATGCGGATCTTCTCGTCCGCGTTCTCCCGCTTGGTATCCAGGAACCGGTAGATGTCCGGGTGGTGGGCGTGCAGGTAGACCGCTCCGGCACCCTGGCGGGCACCGAGCTGGTTGGCGTAGGAGAAGCTGTCCTCGAGGAGCTTCATCACGGGGATGACACCGGAGGACTGATTCTCGATCTGCTTGATGGGCGCGCCGACTTCGCGGATGTTGGTCAGCGCGAAAGCCACGCCACCACCACGTTTGGACAGCTGCAGGGCGGAGTTGATGGAGCGGCCGATGGATTCCATGTTGTCTTCGATGCGGAGCAGGAAGCAGGACACGAGCTCGCCGCGCTGGCGCTTGCCGGCGTTAAGGAAGGTGGGAGTGGCTGGCTGGAAACGCCCCTCGATGATCTCGTCCACCATCTGCAGGGCAAGCTGCTCGTCACCGCGGGCAAGGTGCAGGGCCACCATGCAAACGCGGTCCTCGTAGCGCTCCAGGAAACGCTTGCCGTCAAACGTCTTCAGTGTGTACGAGGTATAGAACTTGAATGCGCCAAGGAAGGTTTCAAAGCGGAACTTCTTCTGGTACGCCCGCTTGTAGAGTTCGCGGATGAAGTTCATCGTGTACTGGTCGAGGGTTTCGCGCTCGTAGTACTGGTTCTTCACCAGGTAGTCGAGCTTCTCCTCAAGGTCATGGAAGAAGACCGTGTTGTTGTTCACGTGCTGCAGGAAGTATTGGTGAGCCGCTTCGCGGTCTGCCTCGAACTGGATCTCTCCGTTGGGACCGTAGAGGTTCAGCATCGCGTTCAGTTCGTGATAGCCGAGGCCCTTGTAGGCAGCCGGCAGCGCCGGCTTAGTGGGGGCGACGGCGGTTACTTCTGTGTCTGCGACAGTCGTGTCCAAAACTTGTCCAATCCTTGGTTGACCAGGCGGACGTCGTCTGGCGTCCCCATAAGTTCAAATCGATAGAGGTGTGGGACCTTGCACTTGGCGGCGACGATGTCGCCCGCCATGCAGTAGTTGTCCCCGAAATTCGTGTTTCCCGCGCCAATGACCCCGCGGATGAGGTTCCTGTTCTGCGGATTGTTGAGGAAACGGATAACCTGCTTGGGAACCGAGCCCTCTCCCCCGGTCCCGCCATACGTTGGCAACACCAGCACAAAAGGTTCAGTAGCGACCAACGGACTCTCGCTCGCGTAGAGCGGAATCCGCGCCGAATCCCGTCCAAGCTTGTCGACGAAGCGCTTGGTGTTCTCCGACGTGGAGGAAAAATAGATAAGTGCGCTGTGAGTGGTGTTGACGGCCTGTGCTCCAACCGGAGCATCGGCCATTGCCAGTGCTGCCATGGGAGTCACCTCACCTGTGCTTGTGTCGGGCGCTTGAGCCCGTGCTATGCGACGGAGGAAGTGGCCAGCACGGCCAGTTCCTCGATCTTGTCCGGACGGAAGCCGGACCAGTGATCCTGGTCGGTGACCACAACTGGTGCCTGCATGTAGCCGAGGGCCTTCAGGCGCTCGAGGGCATCCGCATCCTGCGAAATGTCGACGCTCTGGTATGTGATGCCCTTCTTGTCCAGCGCGCGGTATGTCGCGTTGCACTGAACACAGGCCGGTTTCGTGTAAACCGTAACGGTCATGGTCCCTGTCCCCTTTGTTGAACTCTTCGTTATCCGTAGGCCGCAACCGGAACTGGGATTCCTTGTCCGCTACTGCCCCTGGTTCAAGCTGCCTGAGCCACACTGAACCAGTTTGTTGTCTTCGCTGATTCCCCGATCAATCAGTAACTCGATACTACATGTAGTGCACGTTCCTCTGCGGAACCCCAAGATGATGTATTACAAGTATGTCATTTAATGCACCGTTAATCCACAGGCAAGGTCCTTCAAAATGTCCGTATTTCTCCTGTTTTGGCGGACTTAATCCACACCCTGTGGAGTACTTAGCCACATTTAAACCCCAGCGTGTCGCTTCGTGGACGGCGTGTCGCGGCCCTCCCCTTGAAACGCTGGACGCCACTGTTGCCCTGGCCTAGGGTCGAACCACCTGCACGAGCCTGCAACCGATAAGCCTGGAACCGACAAGGAAGGCCGAGTGGCCATGGCGAAATTGATCTACAGCGGGATCACGTCCCTCGACGGCTACATAGCGGACCGCGATGGAAACTTCGACTGGAGTGCTCCGGACGAAGAAGTCCACACGTTCATCAACCACAATGAAGGGCTCGTTGGCACGTTCCTCCTGGGGCGCCGAATGTACGAAGTGATGGTCTGGTGGGAGACTCTTCAGCTAGACGACGAGCCCCCTGCCATACGGGATTTCGCCCGGATCTGGAAGCAGGCGGATAAGGTGCTCTACTCCACTACGCTCGACACCGTATCCAGCACCAGGACCAGAATCGAGCAGAGTTTCGACCCCGCAGCAGTCCGGCAGTTGAAGGAAACGGCGGACCGGGATATCTCTGTTGCCGGTCCGGTTCTTGCTGCCCACGCCATCAGGGCAGGGCTGGTAGATGAATACCGTGTCTATGTCACGCCCATGATCGTCGGAGGGGGCAAGCAGTTCCTGCCCGACGACGTCCGCCTCGGGGTCGAATTGCTGGAGGAGCGCCGCTTCGCCAGCGGCGTGGTCTATCTCAGGTACCGCAACAGGTCCTGAAAAGAACGCTTTTTGACGTTCGGCGGGTGACCCCACCCGCGACGCATCCCTCCCTTCGCCTTGGCCTTTCTAACTTGCCTAGGGTTCGTAGCCCTTCACCCTTGACGTGTCTCATGTCACGTTCTAGATTGGTAAACAGTAAACGGTTAACCGTAAACCGAGCGCCAAGCCAAGAGCGACGGAGGAAGTAGTCAACGATGACGAGCCTGCTTTTCACCAATGGGGAACGCCCCATATCCCAAGCAGAGGGCTTGGGCGCCCAAGTGGTTTCACAGTTGCGCCACGCAATCGTGGCCAGCGAAATCCCTCCCGGAACTCACTTGGTTGAGTCGCAAGTGTCCGCCAGTTTCGGCGTTAGCCGCGGTCCCATCCGCGATGCCTTCCGTCAGCTCGAGGCGGAGGGGCTGGTTGAAAGCCGGCGGCGGGGTGTCTTTGCCGTGGGCCTCCGTGCCTCAGATGTTGAGGAGCTCTACGAGCTGCGGGAGCTTCTCGAAGTCAAAGCTATGGAACTGGCCTACGGAAAATCCGAGGATGCCGACTGGGAGCCAGTGCTGCAAAGCCTGGAGGCCATGAAGGACCGTGCACAGGCGAAGGATTCTCTTGGATTCGCCCGAGCCGATCTCAGCTTCCACTCGGCGTTTTACACAGTTAGCGGCACCAAGCGATTGGAGAGTATGTGGAAGCAATACGAACCCACGTTCTCGGTGATGCTTCAGCTGACCAATGCTGAAGAGCGCGACCTTGAACCCATCTATCAGGACCACCTCGATCTCTATACAACGCTGCGCGAGGGCGAGCTGCAAAAGGCTGTGGACATGCTTCGACTCCATTTGCAGGGTTCCCGCGACCGCCTAACCAAGGCCTTCAGCCGGCTCCACAACGAATCCTGAAACAACGGCTCTCAGAGCCAAGCACCACCCGCACCGCAACAACAAGGAAGTTGGATCATGAAAAAGTCTCGCAGTCTCACCTTTGCCAGCGTTTTTTCCGCTGCTGCCCTCGTGCTCACAGCATGCCAGGGAGGAGGTGGCGGAACCGGTGGTGCGCCCGCTGCGGCTAACTATCCGGAAAAGGACATCACCTTCATAGTCCAGGCTGCGGCTGGTGGCGGTTCAGACCTTGCCTCCCGCGCCCTCGCGGCCGAGCTTGAGAAGGACCTCGGCGTGTCCGTAATCGTGGAAAACCGTCCAGGTGCTTCCGGTTCCACAGCCATGCAGTACGTTGCGGATGCTAATCCTGACGGCTACACCATCGGCTTCGTCCCGGTGGAAATCTCCATGCTCGGACACCAGGGCTTCGACGTCGATCCAGCGAACTATGACTTCCTCGGACAGATCATGCTCGCACCCGGCGTCGTTTCTGTTCCCACGGACAGCCCCATTAAGACACTCGACGACCTGGTGGCTGCCGGTAAGAACGAGCCGCTGAACATGGCAAACTCAGGCCCCGGTTCGATCTGGGAAGCAGCGGAGCTGGGCCTCGCCGAAGCCACCGGTGCCCAGATAGTTCCTGTACCGTTCGACGGCGGTGCCCCAGCAGTTGCAGCCGTCATCGGCAAACAAGTGGACGGGGCAGTAGGCGGGACCTCTGAATCACAGGCTGCGCACAATGCCGGCCAGATCCGTGCCCTCGCTGTGCTCCACAACGAGCGTCACCCGCTGATCAAGGACGTCCCCACCGCAAAGGAACTTGGATATGACCTTGAATTCGGCGGCTGGGGTGGTGTCTATGCTCCCAAGGATCTGCCCGCTGAAGTCCGTGACCGCCTTGCAAGTGCAATCGAGAAGTCAGCCAAGTCAGAAGGCTTCATCAACACGATCTCCAAGGGCGGGGCTCTGCCGGTCTACAAGTCGCCTGAGGACTTCACTTCCTTCATTGACAGCGAGTACGAGCGCTTCGGCAAGCTCCTGAAGAAGAGCTGATCATGAACGCCAGTCCCCTCAATCGCCGGGACCGTAAGGCCGAGGCGCAGGTGCCTAACGGCGTCGAGCCGGCTGGTATGACTGTCGCGCCGGGCGAGGAGGCAGAAGCACCGGTTGCTTCTGCCTCCGCCAGCCCCTCAAAGTGGCTCGAAATCGCAGTGGCAGCCGCCGCCGTCGGCCTCACAGCCGCGGTCTACCTGCTGGGCGGGGCCATCGAGCTTCGGATTGAACAGCCGGGCATGACGCCGCGGTCCTGGCCGCAGTTGCTGGGCGGACTGGGACTTGCACTCTCCATCGTGCTGCTGCTCATCGCTGTTCTCCGCCCGCCACAATCACGATCCGAACTCGAAGCCTCCACCCGGCCAGGATGGCTGCGGCTGCTCCTCACAGTGGCCGCCACCATCGCGTTCCTCGCGGCATGGCCCCTTCTCGGCTTCGTCTTTACGGCCCCGGTGTTCATTGCCGTGGTGACCGCCATTGGGGGCGGACGGGGAGTCCGGGCGCTGCTCATCTACCCGGTTGTAATGGCAGCCCTGATCTATGCCCTGTTCAACCTACTGCTGAAAGTGCCGCTATGAATGCTTTGGAAGCCGGACTCAGCGCCGTCACGGATCCCGTCACCCTGCTGTGCCTGATCATCGGCCTCGCCGTGGGAACACTCGTGGGGGTCTTCCCAGGTGTCACCGGATCGATGGCCGTCGCACTCGCATCCGGATTCACGCTGACGCTGGAACCCGTGCAAGGTCTTGCGGTACTCCTCAGCATCTATGTCGGAGCCAACTATGGGGACCGCGTCCCGTCCATTCTGGTCAACACCCCCGGAACTCCGGCGGCCATAGCCACCACCTTCGACGGCTATCCGATGGCGAAAGATGGCCGTGCGGGATTGGCTCTTGTCATCTCGTCGATCGCGTCGACCGTGGCCATCCTCGTTTCGATCGTTGTCTTCATCGTGGCGGCGCAACCTGTGGCCGCGGTTGCCTTGAACTTTGGTCCAGCGGAAATGTTCGCACTCGTGGTCTTCGGTTTGACCATCATGGTGTCTATCTCGTCGAAATCCATTATTAAGGGGCTTCTCGCGGGCATCGTCGGCCTGGTGCTCGGTGCCGTCGGCCGGGACCCGATCACCGGGGACCGACGATTCACTTTTGGCATCAATGATCTTGCCGGTGGGCTGGACTTCATCGCCATCATCATCGGCCTCTTCGGTATCGCGGAGCTCTTTGACCAGCTCCTCACCCACCACGAGCACAAGATCAAGCCCATTTCCTCCTTGGGGAGGTGGTGGCCCAACAAGGCGGAGTACAAGCAGATGGGCAAGCCCATGGCCCTGGGCACCGGCATAGGTGTATTCGTTGGGGTCGTGCCGGCTGCCGGCGGGGATATCGCCGGCCTGATCGGCTGGGACCGGGCGCGGGCAATCTCGAAAGAAAAGGACAAGTTCGGCAAAGGCTCTATCGAAGGCATTACCGCCGCAGACAGCGCTTCCAGCGGCACGCTGGGAGGATCCCTCACCACCACCATGGCATTGGGTATCCCCGGTGATTCCGTGATGGCAGTGATGATCGGATCCATGGTCATCTGGGGTCTTCAGCCCGGGCCGCAGCTGTTCAGCAACAGTCCTGAACTCGTGGTCTCGATCGCGGCAATCATGATCATCGCCACGGTTGTCTCGCTGATCGTGAGCCTGGTGCGCATGCGTGGGATGGTCAGGCTCATGGATTTGCCGAACCACTACATTTGGTCAGCCATCCTGATTTTCTGCCTGGTAGGGACCTACACCGTCACCAACAATATGTACACCGTGATCGTCATGCTCATAGCCGGCGTCATTGGCCTGATCATGAAGCGGACCGGGTTCCCCGCCGGCCCTGTAGTGCTGGGGCTGCTGCTTGGTCCCCTGGCCGAATCCAACCTGCGCCGTGCACTCCTGATCGATGGTCCTGCGATCCTCGTCACCCATCCCATATCCTTGGTGCTGCTGTTGCTGGCCACTGTCTCGTTGGCTCTGCCCATCATTGCCAAGGTTCGCAGTGCGCGTCAGGGCATAGGCGGCGCTGCCTCCCTCGAAGAACAGCTCGCAGAGCGGACGCGGCGGGAAGCAGCCGGTCAGGTGACGGAAAAGAAATGAGTGCTGCCACCATCACCTCCGGGGTGGCGCGTGAGTGGGTGGCGTCCCCGCACCATGCGTTCGGGAGGCTGTGGCGCCAGTGCCATGCATCAACAGTTCTCGCTATTGGAGATCGGCTGTTGTGCGCCTGGTTCGCTGGAACCGAAGAGGGCACTGCCGACAACCGGATCTGGAGCTCCAGACGTAACAGCGACGGCATCTGGAGTGATCCGCGCATCATCGCAGGGACAACCCACATTGCCCATTGGAATCCAGTGCTTGCCCTCGCCCCCAACGGCGAAGTCTGGCTTTTCCACAAACGCGGGGATCGCATCTCCTCCTGGAGCACCTGGGTGTGCACAAGCACAGATGAAGGCACCACCTGGGGCGAGGCCAGGGAACTTGTTCCGGGTGACAGCGGTGGGCGCGGACCGGTTAAGAACCCTCCCATCCAGACGGCGGACGGAGCTTGGCTGGCACCGGGCTCCACCGAGAAGTGGGATCCCGCCGGGGCTGTATGGGAGTGTTTCGTTGACCGCTCCACTGACGGCGGCTCGACGTGGACTTCCTCGCCCATTCCACTCCCCCGCAATGGGCTTACAGGTGCAGGGATCATCCAGCCGGCGCTCTGGGCCAATGGCAGCTCAGTCGGCGCGCTGATGCGGTCCACCGAGGGCCGGGCCTACGTCTCCTTCTCGGACGACGGCGGACGGACCTTCTCGATTGCAGAACCGAGCGCGCTGCCCAACAACAACAGCGGCCTCACGGTGGCCCGGTTGCCTGACTGGACCCTCGCCTGCGTCCACAACCCCACGACCGCAAACTGGGGCTCACGGTGCCCACTTGTTGTCTCCGTCTCCGACGAAGGCCGCAACTGGGAGCCTGCCGTCGTCGTCGAAGATGGCCTGACGCCTTTGGACGGCTTTGAACCAAGCCTCCCCGGAGAATCCGCCACGGGCTTCCAGCCTAGGGATGAAGGAGTGCGCACGGACGGTACCGGCGAATACTCCTACCCGGCCGCGGTGGTGCTCGGCGAGGATCTGATCATTACCTACACCTGGCAGCGCAGGGCCATTGCCTGCGCGGCCGTACCCCTCAAATTGTTAACCGACCCAGAACAACAGCATTCTGAACCACACCGAGAGGCTTCCTCATGACCGCGCAGATTATCAGCGCCCTCCCCGTTCCCTTCACTGCCGAAGGCACCATCGAGTGGGACAGCTACGACGCCCTGCTGCAACGCATTTCCCCGCATGTGCACGGAGCCCTGGTTGCCGGAACCACCGGCGAGTTCCCGGCTCTGGACGACGACGAACGGCTCGAAGCCTTCCGCCGCGCCTGCCTGGTTCTCGGCACGGAACGCGTGATCGGCCACATCGGCCACCCCAGCCTCCGCCAGGTGGTCCGGCTCGGCAAGGCCGCCGCGGCACTCGGGATTACCCGGATGGCAACCCTCAGCCCCTATTACCTGCCTGCCGATGACGCCGCCGTCGTCGAATTCTTCCGCGGCGTTACAGCTTCCCTCCCCGGGATCGATCATTACGTCTATCTCTTCCCAGAGCGCACAGGCATCACCGTCTCCACTGGTGCGTTCCGGGAAATCATGGCACTGCCAGGGGTTCGCGGCACAAAACTATCGGGAGCTGCCACCTTGGATCTGGTGGCCTATTCCGCTGAGCTCCAACCCGGGCAGGAAGTATATTCCGGCGACGATTCCACCCTGCCGCAGGTCCTTGAAAACGGCGGCACTGGAGTGGTGTCCGGCGTGTCCGCTGCATTCCCGGAGACCTTCGCCCGCCTCGCCGCTGCCCTCGACGCCTCCCCGCAGAAGGGTGACGGAATTAGCGACGAAGCGCAATCCGTGCAGAAGACCGTAGTGGAGCTGGTCCGCTTGGCTGGGCCGTCCATCATCCGCCTGAAGGAAGCGGTCTCGGTAAACGTCGACGGCGAATGGGCCTCGCGCATGCCGATGCCGGCAATCGATGACTCTCTGCGCAGCGAGCTCCACCAGGCCGCTGCCCTCAATTCCTGAACCCTGCGAGCGCCTAAACCGTTCCAAACCCGAGGAGATTTACGTGACCACCTACGCATTCCCCGAGCAGCTCCAGTTGCCGGCCCTTCAGGAAAAGACCGTCTACACCGTCGCAAGCGGGGACCTCCGCCTCAGCGCCAACACGGCTGGCTGGCCCACCCAGCAGAAGCTGGAAGCGGACTTCTCCGCCGCCGTCGAACGCTTCGGTTTCCAGGTCCACCGGGCACACGAAGTGGATCCGGAGACCGGCCACGGTTTCATCGACAGCCAGCGCGCCGGGCTGGAGGTTTTCCGGAACGTTCCCGCCACGGCTCCCCTGGTGGTGGTTGATGCCGTGTGGCAGTACAGCCATCATGTGTTGGCCGGGCTGCGCTCACACCAGGGACCCATTCTGATCGTGGCCAACTGGGCCGGCGATTTCCCGGGCCTGGTCGGCCTGCTGAACCTGACCGCTTCGCTGACCAAGGCAGGGGTGGCGTACTCCTCGCTGTGGAGCAAAGACTTCACTGACGAGTGGGCAACGGAAAAAGTGGGGGAATGGCTTGAAACGGGCACTATCCGGCACGACGTCAGCCATGTTCGCGACCTGGGAGGACTCCCGGACACTGACGAGGCACGATTGGGCCAGGCCCTGGCACAGCAGCTGCGGCAGGAAAAGGCCATCATCGGCGTGTTCGATGAAGGCTGCATGGGCATGTACAACGCAATCATCGACGACGAGCTGCTGAACCCGCTGGGTATCTACAAGGAGCGCCTTTCGCAGTCGGGGCTGGTGGCCGAAATGCGGAAGGTTGCCGATGATGAGGCGCAGAAAATCCGTACCTGGCTGGACGATGCGGGGTTCACTTTCCACTTCGGCACTGACGACGCCGCTGAACTCACGGAAGCCCAGGTACATGAACAGCTGAAGATGTACATCGCTGCAATGAGGATTGCGGACGACTTCGGAGTTGACGCGATCGGCATCCAGTACCAGCAGGGCCTCAAGGACATGACCCCGGCCTCGGACCTGGTGGAAGGGCTGCTCAACAACGTCTCCCGCCCGCCCGTGCTATCCCGGGACGGATCCCGGGAACTGTACGAAGGAGCGGCGCTGCCACACTTCAACGAAGTGGACGAAGGTGTGGCTGTAGATGCGCTGGTCACCAACCGCATCTGGACGGCCATGGGCCTGGATCCTGCCACCACCCTTCATGACATCCGCTGGGGTGAGGAATACGATGGCGAATTCGTGTGGGTCTTCGAGATCTCCGGTTCGGTTCCTGCCTCGCACAATGGCGGCTACGACAAATCCCACGGCCTCAGGCAGCCCGCTATGTTCTTCCCCAAGGGCGGCTCCACACTGTCAGGGACATCGAAAGCCGGCGAAATTGTCTGGTCCCGGGTTTTCATCATGGACGGTGCACTCCATGTGGACCTTGGCCGGGGCCACGCGATTGAGCTGCCTGACGAAGAAACCCAACGTCGGCTCAATGCGACAAACAAGGAATGGCCCATCATGCACGCCGTGCTCCATGGCGTGTCTCGCGACCAGCTCATGGCGCGGCACAAGGCCAACCATGTGCAGGTCGTTTATGCGCCCGACGCGGAGACTGCAGACAAGGCCCTGGTGGCCAAAGCCGCCCTCTTCCAGGAACTGGGCGTCCAGGTGCACCTTTGCGGCGACGTAAACCTTTAGGGGATCCGTCATGGCGGACGTAGTACTCGGCGTCGATATCGGCACCTCCAGCAGCAAGGGCGTGCTGGTTGACCTGGCCGGCAATGTGCTGCGCAGCGAGACCCTGGAGCACCGGGTCGACCGGCCGCAGCCAGGCTGGGTCGAAATGGACGCAGGCGTGTGGTGGGAGGAGTTCGTGACGATCGCCCGCAGCGTCGTCACGCCCGAGGATTCTGTTATCGCCGTAGGCGTCAGCGGGATGGGGCCGTGTGTCCTTTTGGCCGACGCCGGCGGCACTCCCCTGCGTCCTGCGATTCTGTACGGGGTGGACACACGGGCCACCGTCCAGATCGCGGAGCTGACGGAACGCCTCGGCGGCGCGGACAAGATCCTGGACAGGTGCGGCTCCGTGCTGTCTACGCAGGCCGTGGGTCCGAAAATCGCCTGGATAGAAGAACACGAGCCGGAGGTTGCCCGGGAAGCACGGATGCTGTTCATGCCGGCTTCCTGGCTGGCGTATCAGCTAACAGGCGAATACGTACTTGATCATCACTCGGCCAGCCAATGCACGCCCCTCTACGATGCCGGAGCCCTCGACTGGTACCAGCCCTGGGTCAAGGAGATTGCACCGCGCCTTGCCCTGCCGCCGCTGCGCTGGCCCTCGGAAACGGCCGGACAACTCACAGCGGAGGGGGCTGCACAGACCGGGCTGCCCCAGGGAATTCCGGTGATAACAGGGACCATCGATGCCTGGACGGAATCGGTCAGTGTGGGAGCGCAGGAACCGGGTGACCTCATGCTGATGTACGGCACCACCATGTTCCTCGTCCACACCACGGCCAAACGCATCGCCGTGCCGGAACTGTGGGGAACCGTGGGCGCCTATGAGGGGACGCGTTCCCTTGCGGGCGGGATGGCGACGTCGGGAGCGATCACCAGCTGGCTAAAAGAACTCTTCGGTGCGGTGGATTACCCGCAGCTGCTTGCTGAAGCAGAAGAGTCCGGGCCTGGTGCCAAAGGCCTGCTCATGCTGCCCTACTTCGCCGGCGAGCGGACGCCCATCGCCGACCCTGAAGCGCGCGGGATTATGGCTGGATTGACCCTCACCCATGGCCGCGGCGATCTTTACCGGGCAGCGTTGGAGGCTACAGCCATGGGCGTACGCCACAACATCGACAGAATGGAGGAGGCCGGGGCCTCCATTGATCGACTGATAGCCGTTGGCGGCGGCACGCAAGGCGGGCTGTGGACCCAGATTGTCTCCGACGTCACCGGACGCGAGCAAATTGTTCCGGCCAAAACCATCGGCGCGAGTTACGGTGCAGCTTTCCTCGCAGCCCAGGCCGTCACAGGGCGGTCTTCCACGGGCACCGCCGGTGAGGCCGGTACAGCCGCTTCGATCGCTGAATGGAACCCCGCGTCCCATGTTGTATACCCGCAGCCTGCGCTCAGGCAGAACTATAACGAGCTCTATGGCCTGTACCGTGAACTGTATCCGGCAACCCGTGAGCTTCAGCACCGCCTGGCGGAGCGCCAGCAGCGCCTGTCCAGCAATCGCGAAGCCCACCATGCAGCACCGCCAGCAACGCAACATTAAGGGAAAAGAAGCCATGACAATGTCAAAGGGAACCGTTGCCGTTGTCGGCTCCATCAATACCGACCTTCTGCTGATGGTGGATCGCCTTCCTGCAGCGGGCGAAACCGTCTTGGGCACTGGCGGGACACTTTCGCCGGGCGGGAAAGGCGCCAACCAGGCGGTCGCTGCTGCCCGCCAAGGAGCCACGGTGCTGATGGTGGGCGCGGTGGGCAGTGATGCCAACGCCTCCGAAGCAACGAGGCTGCTCCAGGACAGCGGAGTGAGCCTTGAGCTGGTAGCTGCAGTTGAAGGCCCCACCGGGTTGGCGGTGGTGAGCGTGGACAGCAACGCAGAGAACAGCATCGTGGTGATTCCCGGGGCTAACAATCACGTGGATGCCACGGTGGTATCGGCTGCGCTTCCTCGCCTGCGCTCGTGTGATGTATTAGTGCTCCAAGGCGAACTGCCTCTGGCCACGACGGATTTCACGGTCCGGGAATTGCGGGACTCGGAAGTCCTGATTGTTTTGAATCTTGCTCCGGTGATCCCCCTTTCAGCCGAAAGCATCCGCTCGGCTGACGTGCTGATCGTTAACGAACATGAGGCCATCGAAGCCCTGCGGCTGCTCACCAGGGAGGCAAAAGTCCAAACGTGGCCTGAGATGCACGACGCCGATTTCATGCACGATGCCGACGCCGTGCGGAGCGGGTTGGCCCTGGCGGACTCGCTGGTTTCCGCAGGCGTTCAATCCGTCGTCGTCACGCTGGGCGCCCGCGGGGCAGTCGTCGGCGAGACACGGGGCTCCGTCCACGTTCCGCCGGTAGCCGTTGATGCGGTAGACACGACCGGCGCGGGCGATGCTTTTGTGGGCGCCGTTGCTGCCGGACTGGCTGAAGGCCTGACACTGCACGCAGCTGCGGAATTGGCCGTTGCTGTCGCGGCAGAATCCGTGGTCTCCTACGGCGCCCAGCAGTCGTACCCCTGGCGGTCGGGAAGTTCACCGGCTCTGAGCTAACGCGCCGCGTCTTTGAACTAGGATGATCGGACGGCGCGTTGCATCAGCATGTCTGGTGCAAGTAGGTAGCCAAGGAAAGGACTTCTGATGGTCAACCCCGTCCACCTCCGCACCCTGGTCGAAGTGGTTCGGCTGGGATCTTTTGCGGCGGCCGCCACCCGCCTGGGCTACACGGCGTCCGCCGTCTCCCAGCAAATGTCTGCCCTGGAGCGCGACACCGGGGTGGACCTGTTCCATCGTTCAGCCAAGAGCATCCTGCCCACCGAGGCTGCAGTGGTGATGACCCGGCATGCTTCCAAAGTGCTGACTGACATTGAGGCTCTCATGGCAGCAGCCACCAGGACGCACGATGTCACGAGCCAGGAACTGAGGCTTGGCATCTTCCCCAGCCTGGCCACCTACGTTCTCCCCAAGATCCTGCAGAAGCCGGCCTGGAAAGATCTCGGCATAGACCTGCGCGTCTCGGTGGCAGAACCGTCACAGACGATCCAGGGCCTGCGGACCGGCGGCGAGCTGGACCTGGCCCTCGTCTATCAGGTGGGTCAGTCCGGGCTGGCCTGGCCCCACACTTTGAACCGCCAATGGATCGGTGACGACAACTTCAGGGTGGTGCTCCCTGCCGCCTGGGGAATCCGCACGGACGCGAAAATGGCCGCTGACCACCTGTCCGAGATGCCTTGGATCGTGCACCATCCGGGAACCAGTGACGCAACGGTTATCGAGCGGCTGTTCGCCGGCTGCAACCTGCATCCGCGAGTAGTGGCGTACAGCGACGATTTCCATGCGAGCCTGGAGATGGCCGCTGCGGGACTCGGCGCCGCCCTTGTTCCGGAGCTCGCCCTTCTGCGCCAGCCACCGGGCGTCGTCGTGCTCGACGTCCCTGAAATCCGACTTGCCCGGAACGTCTTTGCCCTGTTGTTCAACGAAAAGAAGACCGCCCGCGTCCAGCTCTTCGTGGATCTTCTGGCCGAAACACTCAGCAGTCTGGGCGCGAAGGGGAAATAATCCCGGATGCTGGAAATACGGTGCTTTTGGGGGCTATGTTGAACTCATGAACAAGGTAGCGAGCCAGCACTTTGGTGAGATTGAACTGAATCACGGCCGGGATCACAATATCGCGGCCAGACACGAGCTGGCGGGTCAGACCCTTGAGCTGGACCTGAACATCAACGCACATGACCATTTCGACGAAGCTGCCATGCACAAGGTGGACTACCGGCTGCGCTTCCTTCCCGAGCTCGTAGACGAGGTGCGGGACATGATCGCCATCGAACTTGAGCAAGAAGGAACCAGCCCCCAGGAATACCTCCGCTTCCACAGCAACGCACTCAAAGAGGAGCACCTCCAGAAGGTGTTCGGCGTCTCGGATAAGAGCGAGCTCACTAACGCCGTTTTCCTCAAGGCGCTGAAACTGGGCCACGTAGGGATCTATCCTGGGCAACCTGAGCGGTATTTCGTCCTCGATTTCACCCTCGGCCAGCACTTCACGGATGAAGTCCTGGTTGCCTCGGCGGATGAAGACGGCGTAGTGGACGACGAAATCGTCTGGGAGTCCTGACCTCAACCAGTCACGTTAAGTACGACGCCGGCCGGTCACCTTGTGAGGTGACCGGCCGGCGTCGTACTTAGTCAATTACTACTTGGCGGTTTCCAGCAACTCGGCGCGAACCGTCTTGGTGGCCTCAACCAGGTTGCGCAGGGACTCTTCAGTTTCGGCGTAGCCACGTGTCTTCAGGCCACAGTCCGGGTTGACCCAGAGCTGGCGGGACGGGACGTGCCTGACGGCGGTGCTCAGCAGTTCGGTGACTTCCTGCTTGCCCGGAACGCGGGGCGAGTGGATGTCGTAAACGCCCGGGCCAACACCGCGGCCGAAGCCATGGGACTCGAGGTCGTGGACGACCTCCATACGGGAGCGGGCAGCCTCGATGGAGGTGACGTCCGCGTCCAGCCCGTCTATGGCGTCGATGATGGCGCCGAACTCCGAGTAGCACAGGTGGGTGTGGATCTGTGTTGCATCCGCAGCTCCGGCTGTGGACAGGCGGAACGAGTTCACGGACCAGTCAAGGTAAGCGGCCTGGTCTGCCTTCCGAAGCGGCAGGAGCTCGCGCAGTGCGGGCTCGTCCACCTGGATGACCTTGATGCCTGCGGCTTCGAGGTCGGCGATCTCGTCGCGGAGTGCCAGGCCAACCTGGTTGGCGGTCTCGCCCAAGGGCTGGTCATCGCGGACGAAGGACCAGGCCAGGATGGTGACCGGACCGGTGAGCATGCCCTTCATCGGCTTGCTGGTCAATGACTGGGCGTACTTGGCCCATTCCACCGTGATGGGGGCGCTGCGGGTGACGTCCCCCCACAGGATGGACGGACGCGTGCAGCGTGAGCCGTAGGACTGGACCCAGCCGTGGACGGTTACGTCGAAGCCTTCGAGGTTCTCGGCGAAGTACTGGACCATGTCGTTGCGCTCGGGCTCGCCGTGCACCAGGACGTCGTAGCCGAGCTCTTCCTGGAGCTCCACAACGCGCTTGATCTCGTCCTTCATGAGCGTCTCGTACTGCTCGTTGGTGAGGTCACCCTTGTTGTTGCGGGCACGGGCGGAACGGATTTCGGACGTCTGCGGGAACGAACCGATGGTGGTGGTGGGCAGCGGCGGCAGGTGCAGGGCCTCTTCCTGGGCTGCTTCCCTGACCGAGTACTCGGAGCGGTTGAAGTCAGCGGCAGTCAGGGCCGCGGTGCGGGCACGGACGTCGGCGCGGCGGACGCCTTCGGCCTCCGCGCGGGAAGCAATGATGCGGGTGGCTTCGTCGATGGCGGGCTGAACAGCAGCGGCGTCGGTCAGCAGGCCGGCGAGGGTAACAACTTCCACTGCCTTCTGGTCGGCGAAGGCCAACCAGCTGCGGAGCTGTTCGGGCAGCTGGGTCTCTTCCTCGACGTCGTGCGGGACGTGCTGGGTGGAGGTGGAGGTGCTGATAGCCAGCTTGGCCACGGACTTCTTCAGCTCAGCGATCTTGTCTGCGGAGGCCTGGAGGTCGTTGCGCCAGATGTTGTGGCCGTCAACCACGCCGGCAACGAGGGTCTTGCTGCCCAGGGCGGCGAGCTCTTCGGCGGAGGGAACAGCGCCCTTGAAGGCGTCAATGTGCAGGGCGTCGATGCCGGTGGCGGCAAGCGTTGCGAACTGGCCGTTGAGGGCACCGTACGGGGTGGACACGAACAGCTGTGGGCGGTTGACCGCGGCGGAAAGGACCTCGTAGGAGCGGGCGACGGCGGCCTGGATCTCCTCGGCCGGGCTGTCCTGATCCACCACCAGGGCGGGCTCGTCGAGCTGGACCCAGCTGGCGCCGGCAGCAGCCAGCTTCTCCAGCAGAGCGGTGTAGACCGGCAGGACATCCTCGAGGCGTGACAGCGGGCTGAAGCCGGCCGGCGCGTCGTCGGAAGCCTTGCTGAGCAGCAGGAACGTCACCGGACCCACAATGTACGGGCGGGTTTCAACACCGTTGGCCAGGGCGTACTCGAACTCTTCAACGATGCGGTTGGAGGTTAGGGCGAAGTTGGTCTCCCGGCCGATTTCCGGCACAAGGTAGTGGTAGTTGGTGTCGAACCACTTGGTCATTTCCAGCGGCTGCTGTTCCTTGTTGCCACGGGCAAGGGTGAAGTAACCATCGATGTCCAGCTGGCCGTCGGCGTTGAGGAGCTGACCGAAACGTGCCGGCACCGCGCCAAGGTGGGCAGCGGCGTCGAGCACCTGGTCGTAGAAGGAGAAAGTGCCCGGAACGGCAGCCGCCTCGGTGAGCCCCAGGCCCTGGAGGCGCTTGGCCGTCCCGAGCTGGATTTCCTTGGCTGTGGCATCCAGGGCAGCGGCGTCGATCTTGCCGGCCCAGTAGGCTTCAACGGCCTTCTTCAGCTCACGGCGGCGGCCGATGCGAGGGTAGCCCAGGATCGAGGCGGACGGGAAGGCTGTGGCTGCGGTGGCAGTCTGTTCAGTCATGTGATGATTCCTTGAAGTTTGTTGGTGAAATTCTTGGAGGGTATGAAGAAGCGGACGGGTGTTCACCCGTCAGGAGACGGTGTTCATCCGCACGTGCCAGCGGGTATTCAGCTGGCGAGAACCTGCCGGCGGGCGATGGCACTGAGCCGGCTGGCCGGACGGGCCGGGCGGGGCAAGGCCAGCTTGTCCAGGACATCGAGGGCACACGCATGCTCATTGAAGGTGTAGAGGTGGATGCCAGGGGCACCGGCGTCCAGGGCAGCATTGGCGAGGTCTACTGTGGCGGCCACACCAATCCTTCGGCGCTCGATGTCGCTGTCCGCGGACGCGAGCCGTTCCATCAGCCGTGGATCCGGTGCGACACCTGCAAGCTCACCGAGCCGCGTGACCCGGCGGAGGCTCGTCAGCGGCATAACGCCGGGGATGATGGGGATGGTGACGCCGGCGCGGCGTGCCCTTGTCATCAGGTCCGCGTACTGCTCGGAGTGGAAGAACACCTGGGTAATAGCGAAATCGGCCCCTGAGCGCTGCTTGGCAAGCAGCACCTCGACGTCATGGGCCTCGTTCGGCGATTCAGGGTGCCTTGTGGGGTAAGCAGCGACGCCGACAGCCACCTTGCCTGCACAGAGCAGGGCAGAACGGCGCTGCTCCACGCGGCGGATCAGTTCGATGAGGTCCTGGGCGTAACGGAGGGAACCGCTGGCCGGCGCTGCGCCGTCCTTGGGCTCGTCTCCCCGCAGGGCCAAGATGCCGCGGACGCCGACGTCGAGCAGTTCACCGATGATCCCGGCAAGTTCCTCGGGCGTATTGCCCACGCAAGTCAGGTGCGCCAACGGGCGGAGCGTGGTTTCGAGGATGAGCCGGTTGATCAGTTCGACGGCGGTGTCCCGGTTGGAGCCGCTTGCCCCGTAGGTCACGGAGACGTAGTCGGGGTCCGTGGACTCCAGTTCTCCAATGGTGGTCCAGAGCGACTCGGCGGCAGCGGGCGACCGGGGAGGGAAGAGCTCGTAGGAGAGCGCCACCGGAGCGGTTTCCGAAAGATTTGAATGTGCCTCTATAAGGCTTGGTGGTGACATTTGCGTCCTTGGCTTTGACATTGGTGATACGTTCGTCCGGTCCTGTGGCTGGAAAGCCCGATACCAGTACGGCAGTGCCGTCAATGAATGGAGTTTGGGGAACACGAAAAGACTTCCGCAGGACGCAGCCGCGACTGTTACGCCTGGAAGGAAGTTCTCCGTGAGCAAATGTCAGGCCCACATGGGGGCACCCACACCCTCCTCACACGCCGCATTTGCGACGGGCACTGCGGAGGATCGCTGACACGTTACCTCGGTAACTTGTATAGAACTCTATGGGCCCCGCAGGACGGCTTCAAGTTGACCTCCGAATTAAGACGCAGTTTTACGGTCCATTGGCGCGGCAAGCAGAAGAATCTTCGACCGAATCAGGCTGATTGGTTATGGTGACCTTTTTCCGCCAGCGCTGCAGGGCCACAGGTCACCACGGCCGGTCGGTGCCGGCGCCGTCGCTGTCGAGGTACTCGTCCCTTTGCCGGCCGGTATTGCGTTCCTGCTGGGCTGTCTTTCCCCTTTGCTCGAGCTTCTGGAGCTGACTCTGCCTGGCCCCATCGGAAGGCTCTGGCTGGGCGTCGTCCCCGTCGCCTTGCTCCGGTTGCTGCTGGGAACCCTGCCCGGATTTCTCTTTCAGGCGTGCGCCGGCACGATTGAGCTTCTCACCTTCGCTGCCCTGCGCGCTCGAGGATTCTGGAAAACATTCCGGTGGTGCTTCTTTGATCACTGCGAGCCCTTCTGCATAGAGCCGCGCAGCTTCAATGCTGTCCCCGGCCTCCAGCGCAGTGTCTCCGAGCGCTTCGATGGCCAGCACAAGGTTCACGCGGATCCGGCACGCGTCCGACGCCGGAGCTGCTGCCAGTGCCTCCGAGAACTTTCCACGCGCACCTGCATAGTCCTGTTCCAATACCAAAGCGTCCCCGGCGGCAAAGAGTGCCTTGTGCGGCTCGAAAATGTTGGCGATGGCCAACCCTGACGCAGCTGAAGCCACGGCCGCAGAATCGCCCCGGTCAAAACCTTCCGCCGCGGCGTTCCCAAGTGCTCCGAGGCTGAAGATTTTGGCTGTGACAAGCATCACCAGAAGGACTGGGACCGCAGACCACAACAGCAGCTTGCGCCGCCGCCTGAGCTGTTTTGTCCCGTCGGCGCCGTAATTCCTATCCCTCACGGAGCGGCCTCAACATCCTCAATTGCCCTATGACCAGAATGCCCTCGCGCAGGGCGAGGAGAAGAGCTGCGAGCGCCGGGATCCAGTACAGCTCGGTCCGGCCGTCGAGGACCTGTTCGGTACGGTCCAGGTTGCCGGGACTGGCATCCTGAAGCATCGGGGCAGCGGAAGCTCCAGCCGTGCGGTGCACATAGGGGACCCCGAGCTGGTCCGCAATTTTCCGTAGCTGGTCCTCATCAATTTTGGAGATGGCATCACGGGATTCGCCGCCGGTCCTGTCCTTGATGTAGCCCGCTTCGGAGTCGTCCGCTGCGCCGGTGTTTTCCCTCATTTTTCCGCCTTCCGGCGTGCCGTATCCCAGTACCGCCCCGCCGTCCACAAGGCTGGTCTCCACTCCCAGCGGTGTGGGCCGCTCGGCACTGGTCTGTTCGCCGTCGCCCAGGTAGTAGACAATCCGGGGCCTTTCGGGATGGCTTTCCCTGGCCGCCTGGAGTCTTGCCTGCAGCGCCTTCCCCGCCATGGTGACGCTGCTTCCGGTGGAGTAATTTGTGACCTGGGGACCCAATATGGAAATGACCGTTTCCAGTGCCGAAGAATCGACCGTCAGCGGCATCCGTACTGCGGCCGACGAGTCGAAGGTGATGACCGAATAGCGTGCCCCGCTGAGCTCCCGGGCGATGGACAGGATGTCCGCCTTCACTCCCTGCAGCCGCGGCTCCGAACTTCCGAAATCCTCCGCGACCATGCTGCTGGTGGTGTCCACGACAAAGAAGACGTTCAGGTTGGAGGCGGCAGCAGTCAGGTGGCCGCCTGGCAGTCCCGGGCGAAGGGCTGCAAGGATCAGCAGGATCACAAGGCCACCACGGAACAACCCGTCCCTCGCATCTGCCCTGCGGGTTGCTGCCTGGCCGGGGCTTCCCCTGCCGACCCTCCCTCTCTGAAGCATCCGGAAAACGAGCACCATGGAGGCCAGGAAGACCAAGCCCAGCATCCACCAGGGAACAATCGGACTGAACGTCATGGCTTCAGCCGCCATGAGGCCCCTGCGAGCACCAATCCGGACACCAGCGCAACAGCCAGCGGAACCTCTGCCCGGTCTGCAATCACTGCCCGCGGCGACCCCTGGAACCTGGAAGCCTCGGTGGCCTGCACCTGCTGGATAATGCCTGCCACGGCTTGGGGATCGTCCAGAACGAAATAGCCGCCGTTGCTTTTCTCGGCGACAGACCGCAGCTGGGCTCCCGGCTGCCCGGGATCGCTGCCAAAATCGTAGTCGCCGGGATTCACCGCATAGATTCGCACGCCGTTTTCCTGGGCGAACGCGCCCGCTTCGGCGAGGGTGAAGATCGGGTTTCCCGACAGATAGTTGTCGGTTGCCAGAATGATGGACCGGGACCGCTGTTGCGCAGCCCCCTGTTGACCGTCAGCCTCGGGGAAGCTCCGCACGCAGGACGCCAGGCCGTCTCCGATGAGCGATGACCCCTCACCGCCCCATGTTCCGTCGAGGAAGCCGGTGGCCTCTGATTCCCCATCAAACGCCCGTCGGGCTTCCTTGAGCTGAGCGGCGACGTATTCGTAGTCATCCGTTAGCGGGAAGACCTGGACGGCGGTGCTGTCGAAGATGGTCAGCCCTATCCGCTCGCCGTCGAACTCCTGAGCGAGGCGGCCGAAGGTCTCTACCACTGCCGAGTCGGCACTGCTCATCGAACCCGAAGCATCGAGGCAGAGCACGATATCCCGGTTCTGCTGTTCGGGCCGGACGGTGCTGCGCTCGGCCGGCCTCGCCGCTGCGACAGCACATGCGGTGATCAGCATCCCTGCCGCCACCGCCATCACCGTGAGCCAGCGCCGATACCGCCGGAGCGCCGACTGGTATTCGGGCAGGGCGGTGAGCCGATCGCCATAGGCCACCGGCCGCCGTCGGGCGTTCCCTTGCTTCGATCGCGTTAGTTCCCACCAGACTGCGGCTCCAGCCATCACCAGTGCCGCGGGGAGAACCCACCAGAAAGTCAGCTCCATGATCGGACCACCTCGCGGGCAGTCTCCGCGGCAGCCGCCGGCGATTCCTGTGGATCCGCTGCGAACTCGCCAGGGTAGAGCCGGGCGATGGCTGTGGCCAGATGGGGCGGGCCCTTCTCCTGCAACTCGGCAAGGGTCATCCGGGGAGCAGCGACGCCTGAAGCGCTTTGCACAAATATCCGGACCAGGAGACTGAGTTCCTGATGGGCCTGCCGTGCCGGCAACCGGCCCGTATGGGCGTCACCGGCCACCTTGTTGATGCGTTCCAGAAAGTCCTTCTGTAATGCGGTCAGGTCCGACGCCGGCAGGAGATGCTCCGTTTGAACCTGCGGACGCCTGGTACTCAGGAACACAAACAGGAACCACCCTGTTACCAGGGCCACCAGGCCGACCCCGAACCACAGCAGCCAGGGACTGTAAAGCAGCGGCCCGTAGAAGTCCGCCTTACCGTCCATGGCGGTGCCGTTCCAGCAGGGAGAAAATCGCAGGAACAACCTCGTGGCTGCTTCCGGCGGTCACTTCAGCTATCCCCAGCCGCCGGAACATTCCGACCCGTGCGGCTGTCCGCTCGGCACAGGCAAGCCCGTAGGCGCGGCTGACTTCTTCTGATCCCGCCAGATGGCTCAGGAGGACGCGCGAATCCGCGACGTCATACTGCTCCCCCGGCGCGCCCAGGTCAGCGTCACGTATGGTCAGCCACAGGATCTCGTGCTGCGCCCGGAGCCGTCGGAGCAGCCTCTCCATTCCTGGATCCGCGAGCAACTCGTCGGCCACGACGAACAGCAACATCCGCTGCCGATAGTTCCGCGCCACTTGTTCCAGCTGAACGCGCAGATCACTCGGAGGAACGGTCAGCCCCGCGCTGGCATGCACGTCGCGAAGAAGCCGTTCAAGATGGGCTTCTCCACCTTTTGCAGGCAGCGAGCGTGATCCGGCCGAGTCCCCTGCCACGAGCCCGACGACGTCGCGGTGGCGGAGGGCAAGGTATCCCAGGACCCCGAGGGCCATTGCCGCGATGTCCTTCTTGTCCTCACCGTCAGCCGCCGTGGCTGCCATGTTGCGGCCGGTATCAGTCACCAGCAGCAGTGTCTGGCGCCGGACAGCAACGTAGCGCCGGATCAGCGGTGAGCCGTGGCGGGCCGTGGCTTTCCAGTCGATGTCGCGGACTTCATCACCGGGAACGTAGGCCCGCAGGTCCTCGAAGTCGAGGCTGCGGCCCTTGAAGACAGAACCGTACTCGCCGTCGAGCATTCCACGGGCTTTACGGTGGGCGAAGATGGACATCTTCGACTTCACCCGCTGCACAAGGCTGGTGGTCACGGCGGACTCAGGGTGTCTGGACGGAAGCGACAACGGCGTCGATCACAGTTTCCACCCGGACCTGCTCGGCAACAGCTTCAAAGCCCAGGATCAACCGGTGCCTGAACACACGGTGTGCCAGGGACTTTACGTCCTCAGGGATCACGTGGTCGCGGCCGTTCAGCAAAGCAACCGCCCGCGCTGCCTGACTGAACGCGATGCTGGCACGGGGGCTGGCGCCGAACTCGATGAAGCCGGCAAGCCTGGCATCGATGTACTGGGCGGCGTTCCGTGTGACGTAGACCAGTCCCACAATGTAGCGGACGATCGCGGGATCGATGTATACGCGGCGGACCAGCTCCTGGACCTCTGAAATGGCGCCCAGGGATGCGGCTGCGGCAGGCTTCTGTTCATCAGTGAAGATCCCGGCATCGACCCGGCGGATAATTTCAGCCTCTTCGGCGGGCGTTGGATAGTCCAGTACGTCCTTGAGCATGAACCGGTCCATTTGGGCTTCGGGGAGAACGTAGGTCCCCTCCTGCTCAATCGGGTTCTGCGTGGCCAGCACGAGGAACGGCGAGGGCAAACGATGGACCGTTCCCCCGATGGTGGTCTGCCGTTCCTGCATGGCTTCCAGCATGGCGCTCTGGGTTTTGGCGCTCGACCGGTTAATTTCATCCAGGAGCACGATGTTGGCATGCACCGGCCCCAGCTGGGTGATGAACGTTCCCTTGGCGGCGTCGTAGATCTGGGTGCCGGTGATGTCGCTGGGCAGCAGGTCCGGCGTGCACTGGATGCGGCGGAAGTCAGCGCTCACGGCGTCGGCAACGGTCTGGGCGGCAGTTGTTTTGGCCAGCCCGGGCACACTCTCAAGAAGAATGTGCCCGCCGGTCATCAGGCCGATGAGGAGCGATTCCCGCAGCCTGGCCTGTCCCACTACTTTCGCTTCAAAACTGCGGGAAATGTCCCCCATGATCTGCTTGGCCCGGGAGAGTTCAGCGGGTTCGATCCTGACGGGCGCCGTGGTCTGAAGCACTGAAGTCCCCCTGAAAGCTGCTGGTAGCCGAGGGGAGGTGCCTCCCGGCGGCGCGACGGCGGCATCAAGCGCCGCCACCGGCCATCCTATCCAAACGGGACCAGCAATTTTGGGCAATGGGGACCTCTCCCCATGCGCGGGCCACAGGTCTATCCTGATGGCATGATTCAGCTTCCAGCCAGCTACCAGCAGTATCTCGCCGCGCAGGACCAGCACGTTGTGGACACGATCCGCCCCATCCTGATGCAGTCAGCAGCCGACCAGAAGTATGGCGTCCGGGTGGTCTACAACGCCGGGGCCACCGGCCACCAGGCCCATCTCGATGAGACGGTGCCTTATGGAACGATTGTGGAGGATATCGACTAGAACGGGTTAGCCCTGGAGAGCCCGCGTGTTAGGCCCTCGCGCCGTGTCAGCCCTCGAGCAACAATCGCTGTGAACGCGGTGCAAGGGTGTGCTCGAGGACCAGGCACGCGGCTCCCACCGCGCCTACATCCTCACCGACGCCGGTGCCCACTACCTCGATGCTGTGGATCTGCCGCGCAGCGCTGTTGCTTTGAAGCAGTTCCGGGATCCGGTTGAGATAGCGCTCTGACAGGAGGTTCCAGAAGGGGCCGCCGAACACAACACGTTCAACGTCCAGGGTGTTGGTGATGACCGCCACAGCCCGCGAGACCAGGACTGCCGACCGGTCAATGATCTCCGCCGCGGCACTGTTTCCTGCCTCAGCTGCCTCGAACAGTTTGGCAAAGCTGTTCTGAATTGCGGACGCCGCGCCGGAATTCCCGGCGTCGTGCTCCAGCACCCCAGCCTCCACTGCCTGCGCGACAAGCACTTGAGGGATGCAGGAAGACTTGACGCAGCCGCGGAGGCCGCAATCACAGGGCGGGCCGTCAGGATCGACAACGATGTGGCCGATTTCTCCCGCGTTTCCTGACGTTCCTCTTACCAACTCGTCATTGAGCACAATTCCGCAGCCGATGCCCGTGCCCATATACATAAAGACGAAACTCCCCGAGCCGCTGGGACCACCCGCCCAGGTCTCCGCCACAGCAGCGCTCGTAACGTCCTTATCCACCAGGGTGGACAGCCCCGTGGCCTCGGCAAGAGCATCACGTAGGGGCACCCGGTCCCAGCCGGCCAGCAGCGGAGGGGCCACAACGGTGCCGTGCTCCAGGTCTATAGGCCCGGGCGCAGCGACGCCAAGTCCGGCAATCTTTGAGGCATCCACTCCTGATTCGTCCACGAGTTTCCTAATTTCGCCTGCGATCGTCGCAATCACAGCAGCGGGGTCGGATCCTCCAGGCGTGTTGATCTTGGAATGTTTCACCACAGCACCGACAAGGTCCAGGACCACGAAGGTGGTTACCGCGGGGTCAAGGTGAACGCCCACCGCGTACATTCCCGAAGGATTAAGCTGCAGGATGGTCCTTGGTTTCCCAGGCCCATTACCCTCTTTACCGGCCTCGATGATCAGATGCTGATCCAGCAGGCGACGCGAAATGTTGGAGATGGTCTGCGGGGAAAGTCCGACAATCTGGGCAAGTTCCACCCGGCTCAGTCCGGCTGTTGACCGGCGAATGGCGTCCAGGATGACTGTGAGATTAAAGTCGCCCATCCGGGGCAGATTGGTTCCGCGCCTTGGGGACGGCTGGCGGATCTCAGTCAAGGATTCCCCTACACTTTCTCGGCAAATTTATTAGTGATGTCTGCATCGTACGTTACTCCCGGGGGTCCCGGCACGACCCCCCGCGCGCACTTGACCATGCAGTCTGGCACAGGCCGAAAAGTCGGTTGTCCGGTTTCAGGTTCCTCTCCGCGAAATGCTCCTGGCGACAGTGAATTTTGGGTTCCTTCCCTGCACTGTTGTTCGCCCCACCAGCCGTTCCAAAGCGGGTAAGTACGGCAGGTGGCTGTTGAAGACGGTCCACAGTTCGCCGCCGGGTTCCAGTACCCTTGCCGCGGCCTCAAACAGCTTGATGCCGGCGCCTGCATGCACGCTTGCTCCCAGGTGGAACGGCGGGTTGAGCAGGATGAGTCCGGCGCTGGCCTCAGGCAGTGATTCCATGGCGTCATCCTGCAGCACTCTAATGCGACCCGACAGTCCGTTTGCCTGAGCGGTGCAAGTGGCCGAAGCGACTGCCGCAGCGGAACGATCGGTCGCAGTGACCTGGGCATCGGGATGGCTTCGGGCGTACATGGCCGCCAAAATTCCCGTTCCGCAGCCCAGGTCCACTGCATGGGAAGCAGAGGCCATTTTGGGAAGGAACGTCAGAAGGAACCTTGTTCCGATGTCCAGTTTGGTGCCGGAGAACACGGCGCCGTGGGCGCAGACAGTAATGCCGAGCTCGGTGTTCTCCTCAACAACCGGATATGGCAGGGGTGCGGTCCGGAGCTTGGGAGTACGCGCCACCAGCACGCGGGATTTCTGCCGTGCCAGCTGCGGCTCCACATCTTCGAAACAGCGGGCAAGAACCTCGTTCATACTCAGGCTCATGTGTTTGATCCGGCCGCCGGCCAGGAGAACCACGTCCGGTTCGGCATAGCGCGCCACGGCATCGGCAGCTTCTTCGAGTTCGGCCAGGGTCCTGGGGAGCTGCATCAGGACAAGGCGCGCTCCCGAGAGAAGGGACGGGCCCAACGGCAATTGCTCAAATCCGCCGATGCCAAGGCTGGCAGCGTTGTTTCGCAGGGCTTTCTCCCCCGTGACCAGGTCCTGGTGGACACGAATTGTGCCAAGCATGGTGGCTTCCGGGGAACCTGGCGCGGCAAGGGGCTGCGCCAGTGAATGAGTTCGTGCCAGCGAAAGAGTGAGCGCCCCGTAGCGGTCGCCGATCACCGTTACGTTTCCGTCCTCCGGCAGGAAACCGGCTGCCGTGTCGAGCAGTAGGCTGTCCGTGGCATCCCACGCCTGCAGGTTGGCGGCCTCCACGTCGGGGAACCTGCGGAGGCGGTTCAGCAGGGGAACGCCGCTCTCAGTTGTGTGGTTCATGTTGCCCTTCAAGAAAACGCAGAATCGCTGCAACAGCAGCCCTGCCTGCGCGGTTGGCCCCAATGGTGGACGACGACGGGCCATAGCCCACCAGGTGAACCCTGGGCTCTGCAGCCACCTGCGTTCCATCCATGGCGATTCCGCCGCCAGGGCCTCGAAGATGCAGCGGGGCCAGGTGCTCCAGTTCTGCCCTGAACCCCGTGGCCCATAAAATGACGTCGGCGGCGAGGAAACCGCCGTCAGCCAGTCGGACTCCGCCAGGTTCAATGGCAGTAAACATCTGCTTGCGGTTGAGAGCACCACGCTTCTCAGCGGCCCTGAGCGTCGGAGTCCACAGAAGGCCGGTTACCGCCACGACGCTTTGCGGCGGCAAGCCCAGCCTGACCCGCTCTTCCACAAGCGCGACGGCGTCGTGGCCTGCCTTCTGGTCGAAGTCGTCGTCCCGCCAGACTGGCTCCCTGCGGGTGAACCAGCTGGTGCTGGTGACTTTGGAAATCTCGTCCAGAAGCCCTACGGCCGAGATTCCGCCGCCCACCACCAGAACGTGCTGCCCGCGGAATTCCTCTGCGGAGACGTAGTCAGCCACGTGCAGTTGCCTGCCACGGAAGGTGAACTGGCCCGGATACACCGGCCAGAAGGGCCGGCTCCACGTTCCCGTCGCATTGATGACAGTGCGTGCGTTCCACAATCCTGCGGATGTTTCGATCCGGAGGCGCCCGGACGGGTCAGCGTCCTGCCGGGACACGGTTCGCACTTTGACAGGACGCTGAATCGCCAGGCCCAGTTGGTGCTCGTAGTCGCTGAAGTAGCGGGTGAGGAACTCGGAGCTTGGTTCTGACGGGTCCACTTCCGGTTTCGGGATGCCAGGAAGGTCACTGATCCCGTTGACGGTAGCCATGCGGAGGCTCTTCCAACGGTGTCGCCATGCTCCCCCGGGTCCTTCTTCGGCGTCGAGCACTGCGTAAGTCCAAGGTGCAGTTGGCGCGCTGCTGGCCGGAGCGACACCAGTCGCCGGAACGACGCTGGCGGCCGGAACAACACCGCGGCGGGCCAAATGGTAGGCAGCGGACAGGCCCGCCTGGCCGGCGCCGATAACAAGGACGTCGGCCTCCACATCCGGCTGGGTTGCGGTCAGACCTCTTTCACCACGCCCGATTTGAGCTGCATCGGACCCACGCCGTCGACTTTGGGCGTTCAGGGCAAGGGGGCAATGCTTCATTCACCTTGCCATCGTAGTCCAGTGCCTCAATGACGGCATGCCGGTTGCGGATCCAGGACGGGGCTAATGAGACAAAGAAAAAACGCCAGAACCAAGGACAACCATGGTTCCAGCGGTGATGGGTGGAGCTGAGGGGACTCGAACCCCTGACCCCCTGCATGCCATGCAGGTGCGCTACCAGCTGCGCCACAGCCCCTCATTGCCGACCCGTGAAGATTTATCCTTCGCGGAAGCAACTCGATCAGCTTAATGCACAAACTGGCGGGATGCGAATCCGACAGGAACCTCCACGACGGGACGCGCAGATCGAAATCACCGGCCCCCGGAACAAAAACCGGGAAACAAAAAATCCGCCGGAACCTTGCGGTTCCGGCGGACATCCGGTGGAGCTGAGGGGACTCGAACCCCTGACCCCCTGCATGCCATGCAGGTGCGCTACCAGCTGCGCCACAGCCCCGAATTTTCGTTGCCCCTGCATGAATTCGACCGGCGAATCGGTCTCATTCAGCTGATTTCCTGTCCGGATTTCTCCGGAGCAACTCAAATATCTTAGATCAGCCTTTCCGAAAATTCCAAATCGGGCATATTCGTCTTTTCCGAGCGGTTACTCCGTATCGGAGGAGACAACAGCTTTGGCTGACGCGTCATCTCCCAGCTGCAGATCCACCACAGGGCAGTCCTTCCACAGGCGCTCCAGGGCGTAGAAGACCCGGTCTTCCTCGTGCTGGACGTGGATGACAATGTCGGAGTAATCCAGCAGCACCCAGCGGCCGCCGGACCTGCCTTCGCGGCGGACCGGGCGGAGCTCCTGCTTGGAGAGCTCCTCTTCGATGCCGTCAACGATGGCATTGACCTGACGCTCGCTCGGTGCCGACGCGATCAGGAACACGTCGGCGAGAGCCAGTCGCTCACTGACGTCGAGGGCAACGATGTCCTCGGCGATTTTCTCCGCCGCAGCCTTGGCTGCGAGGCGGGCTGTGGCGATGGATGATGCAGATGCAGTCACGGGGACTCCTTTTAGTGGGTTAAAGCCGGTTCAGCGGGTCAGGCCGCTGATAATCATGGTGACGCCGGCAATCAGGGCAACGATGCCAATGGCAAGTACAGCCAACTGAAGCAGGCGCAGGCGGTGGGCCCTTCCCAGGCCTGCTGTGACGGCATCCAGCGGTTCAAGGCCATACGCTGCATTTGCGCTGACACGCGGATGCTCGGTGAAATTATCTTCTGCCTCTGCGTCCCAGGTCTGTGTCTGTCTGCGCTGAACGCTGACCGGGGTTGTCTGGGGGGCTGCAGGGGCTGGTGGGGCGGCTGCCTGTGCCACGGCCTCAGCGCGAGCCAACACGCCGGAGCGCCCCGTGATGGGACCGCTGCTGTTCAGCCGGGGCGGGCCCGGTCTGCGTGGACCGGCCTGCCGTTCCGCCGGTACACGGGGCCCGGGGTGGGTTACCACCGGAACGTAGGACGTAGCCGGCTTCTTCATGACCGGGCGGTCGATGCCGGGAACCTGCACAAATTCGAGTGGCGTCACCATGGCAAGGTTGCTGGCAGCTGTTGGATCATGGCGTAGTTGTTGAGGGGCCGTCGCTTGTTCGGCAAGCTTCTGCTTCGCCATGGCGCGCTTATTGAGCACGGCGGCGCGCTCTGCAAGGGCAATCTGCTGGGCCAGGATCTCGGGGTCAACGGCCTCCGGATCGTTCGCCACGATGTGCTCCATTTTGGCCAACTGGTTCTTGGCCTGTTCAGCAATGAGCGTGCGCGTGGCCAAAGCCTGCTCGACAGTCATGCCGTTCGGAACATTCAAACCATCCAGGCCGCCGTCCTGACGTTCGGCAGGCAAACCAGCTGATTCCTGGCGCCGCGGCCTATGGCCCTCGGCCTGGGCATCCGTACTACCTCGCGGTGGGGAGATCACGGGATTCGCAGCCGTTGGAGGAGACGCCTCAGCCCTCAACTGCTGAAGCCTCAACTGACGCCGCGTGGGCGGCCCGCCGGCTGAAAGCTGCTCTTCCTTCTCGGCCAATTCCTTAATCGTCCGCAGGGCAGCACGGTCCCGGGCGCGGATCTGGGAAGAACGCTCGGCCGATGTCCTGACCGAATCCACCGGCTCAGGCGCAACCCGCCTCACGCGGGCGGTGCTCCCAGTGTCCAAGGGATCTGTGGCCGGGGTGTTCGTGGCCGGGCTCTCTTCGGGCTGGGGGGCCGCCGGCTGTTTCGAGACAAGAGGAACCTGACCGAGTGCCTGTGCTCCGGCGTCGCGGGTTTCTTCCAGACGCGCATCTCTTGCCTGACGTAGTTCACGACGGCTGCGGACGGGTGGCTGTTCCTGACTCATTCAAAACTCATTCAGTGCTTGCTGGTTTGTCTGGCGGTGGATTCTGCGCGGTGCTCGTTGCCGGGCTGCGTCCCGGCGTAGAGCCCGTATTTTGCAATGTATTGGACAACCCCATCGGGTACGAGGTACCAGACCGGCTCCCCTGCGGCGACCCTGGTGCGGCAGTCCGTTGAAGAAATAGCCATGGCAGGCACCTCAAGGAGACTGACGTCATCGCGCCCCATTCCATCCAACACATGACCTGGCCTGGTCACTCCCACAAAGTGTGCAAGCGACCAGAGTTCCTCGATGTTCTTCCATGAAAGGATCTGGGCCATGGCGTCCGCACCGGTGATGAAGAAGAGATCAGCATCGGGACGCTGGATGTGCAGGTCGCGGAGGGTGTCGATCGTGTAGGTCGGTCCCGGCCTGTCGACGTCGACACGGCTGACAGTGAAGCGGGGATTGGATGCCGTGGCAATGACCGTCATGAGGTAACGATGCTCCGGCTCACTGACTTTCTTAGTCATTTTCTGCCAAGGCTGCCCGGTGGGCACAAAAACAACTTCGTCCAAGCCAAACTGTGCGGCAACTTCGCTGGCCGCGACAAGGTGCCCGTGATGGATGGGATCAAAGGTGCCGCCCATCACGCCCAGACGCAGACGGCGCTTCGCGCCGGTCTGCTGCAGTTTGGCGGAAATGTTAGTGACCTTGGCCGTGATCGTGCTTGTTCGGGTGCTGGCGGTGGGGATCGGCATGTTCGTCAACAGCTTCGTGGCGCCTGCCGAGGTTCGTGTAGGAGAGGGTCACAAACATCAGCGCCAGGAGGATGGCAAACATCACCGCGCCGAATACCCAGGGCTCGGCCCACAATGGAGCGAGCTCCTCATGGCCGGCTTCGCCGCCGGCGGTGGCAGCGATGGACGTGGCGATCTGCTGAAGCAGCATTTTCTCCCCTACTGAGTACAAAGGATGACGACGGCGGGCGGTCCCGCCGTTCAGGACTTCTGTTCTATGTTACAGCTTTGCTAGCTGCGGATTTGGCCCTCGCCCTGAACGATCCACTTGGTGGTGGTCAGTTCAGGCAGCCCCATCGGTCCGCGCGCGTGCAGTTTTTGGGTGGAAATTCCCACCTCTGCCCCGAGACCAAACTCACCGCCGTCGGTGAAGCGCGTTGACGCGTTGACGATCACTGCGGCCGAATCCACCTCGGCGATAAACCGCTCCGCGTTAGCGAGGTTGTTCGTCAGAATGGCCTCGGTGTGGCCTGTTGACCACGTCCGGATGTGCTTCACCGCGTCATCCAGGGTGTCTACGATTGCCACTGCGAGGTCCAGGTCCATGTACTCGGTGGCCCAGTCCTCGTCGGTGGCAGGGACGGTGTCAACCGAGGCAGGCAAAGCTGCACGGGTCCTTTCATCGGTGTGAAGGGTGACACCTGCCTTGCGGAGCGCCGCTGCAACAGCGGGAAGGACAGTCGATCCGGAATGCACCAGGAGGGTCTCCACGGTGTTGCAGACGCTGGGGCGCTGCGTCTTGGCGTTGAGGAGGATCTCGGTTGCCATCTCTTCGTCGGCGGATTCGTCGATGAAGATGTGGACGTTTCCTTCGCCGGTCTCAATGACCGGAACTGAGGAGTTCGCCACGACCGTCTGGATGAGCTCCCGGCCGCCGCGGGGAATAAGCACGTCCACACGCCCACGCGCACGCATCAGTGCATTCGCGCCTTCACGCCCGAACTGGTCAACAGTCTGGACGGCGTCGGCCGGCAGGCCTACTGATTCGAGGGCGTCGCGCAGGATCTGCACCAAGGCGTCGTTGGTTGAGGCTGCTGCCGTTCCGCCACGAAGGATGACGGCGTTTCCACTCTTGAGGGCTAGGCCTGCGATATCAACGGTGACGTTGGGGCGGGCCTCGTAAATAGCGGCCACCACTCCCATGGGGACGTTAATCTGGCGCAGGCGCAAACCGTTGGGCAGTGTCTGCCCCCGCACCACGTTTCCCACGGGATCAGGCAGATTGGCGAGGCTTTCCAGGGCCGCGGCGAGGGCTTCAATGCGCTTCTCGTCCAGTGTCAGCCTGTCCAGCAGCGCAATTGAGGTGCCGTTGGCTTTTCCGGCGGCTACATCGTTTGCGTTAGCGGCCAGAATCCGGCCGCGGTGCTCGAGCAGGGCATCGCCGATGGCCCGGAGCGCCTTGTCTTTCCACGCACGATTGGCGCGCGCCATCCGCCGCGCGGCGTGGCGGGAGCGGTCTGCGATGGCGTGGACGGCGGCTTCTACTTCGGCAGGAGTCGACGGCGTAATTCCAGCGTCCGGAACCGGGGCAACCACAGGGGTTTCCTCGGAAATCGCAGGTGCAGTGGGAATCAGGGCCTCAGTCATGGTTCAAGTTTAGGCGAGCGGGCGGGCTAAACCAGCACCAGATCGTCAACGTGAACAACTTCACGGTCATAACCTCGCCCCAGGGCCTTGCCGAGTTCCTTCGTGGAGCGGCCCAACATCTGGGGAAGTTCGGAGGCAGAGTAGTTAACGAGTCCGCGCGCAATTACGGTGTTGTCGGCGGAAACCATTTCGACGGCGTCGCCCGCTTCAAAGTCGCCGTGCACGGCGGAAATGCCGGCAGGGAGCAGCGAAGTCCGGCGGTCCCGGACAGCCAGCACCGCGCCGTCGTCGAGAACCAGGCGCCCCTGCACTGAGGCGAGGTGGGCCAGCCAGAGGAGCCGAATGGGCTTCCGGGAGCCGTTGACGGAGAACCAGGTGCCAACATCCTCCCCAGCCAGCGCTGCGGCAGCGTTCCGGGTGGAGGTAACAAGCGCGTGGATCCCGGAGCCTGCGGCAATTGATGCCGCTTCCACCTTCGTGAGCATCCCCCCGGTTCCTACTCCTGCCTTGCCGGCGCTGCCGATAGAAACCCCGTCAAGGTCGTGCGGGCCGGCGACGTGCGGGATCCGCAGGGCACCGTGCGAAGGCGGCCCGTCGTAGAGGGAGTCAACGTCGGACAGCAATACCAGCACGTCGGCGCGCACGAGGTGGGCTACCAGGGCAGCGAGGCGGTCGTTGTCACCGAACCGGATCTCATGGGTGGCCACGGTGTCGTTTTCGTTGACCACCGGAACCACGCCGAGATTCAGGAGCCTGTCGAGGGCACGGAAGGCATTGGTGTGCTGGCTGCGGCGCATGAAGTCATCGGCGGTCAGGAGCACCTGGCTCACCGTTACCCCGTGGGCTCCGAAAGCTTGGGTGTAACGGGCCATCAGGAGCCCCTGGCCAACGCTAGCAGCAGCCTGCTGGGTGGCAAGATCCCTGGGCCGTTTCGCCAAGCCGAGGGGCGCCAGGCCCGCGGCGATGGCCCCTGAAGAGACCAGGATGATCTCAGTTCCGGCGTTCCGTTTGTGGGCCAGAGCATCAGCAAGGCCGGTCAGGGCTTCTTCGGAAATACCGCCTTTGATGCTGGTAAGGGAGGACGAACCCACCTTGACCACAATGCGGCGGGCACCCGAAAGGACGCTCCGGTCAGGAACCGTTGAGGTCCTGACCGGGCTCACCGCCTTAGTCGTCATCTTCTGCGCCCAGTCCACTCTCCTTGAGCGGGCGTGCGACACGGCGGCCGCTCACGGATTCGGTCCAGATACCAGCCTTGCGTTCTGCTTCCAGTTCGGCGCGGGCGGCGGCCTTGGCGTCCTTACGTTCCTGTTGCTCATCGCGCTTCTGGCCACGCGTGGGGCGGTCGCCAATGTCGGCAAAGCGGACATCGGTGCCGCGCGGTGATGCCAGCAACTCTGCACCCGCCATCATGGTGGGCTCCCAATCGAAGACCACGCCGTCATCTTCGCCGATCACCACGGTGTCACCGGGCTTAGCGCCCTGTTTGAACAGTTCGTTTTCCACGCCAAGCTTGGCCAGGCGGTCGGCGAGGTAGCCGATGGCTTCCTCGTTGGTGAAGTCCGTCTGCTTAACCCAGCGCACCGGCTTGTCGCCAAGCACGCGGAAAAGCGGTTCCAGGTTCTTCTCTTCCCGGCGGATCTTGAATCCTGCTTCATTGACGGCGCGGGGACGCAGCACGGGCGCGTGAACCTTCGGCGGGGTGGCGGCGATGGCGTCACGGGCTGCCTTGACGATTTCAGCCATGGCAAACCCCAGCTGGCGGAGTCCCTCGTGGCTTGTCGCGGAAATCTCGAACACACGGTATCCACGCGATTCCAGCTCGGGGCGCACAAATTCGGCCATGTCCTTGCCGTCCGGGAGGTCCACCTTGTTCAGCGCAACCAGGCGCGGACGGTGGTTCAGCGGAACAACCTCGCCGTCGGTTCCCGCGTAGCTCATGTCGACGGCGTACTTCTCAAGTTCAGCTTCAATGATGGCGAGGTCTGACAACGGATCGCGATCCGATTCCAGAGTGCCGCAATCGAGGACGTGAACCAGGGCCGCGCAGCGTTCGACATGCCTGAGGAAGTTATGGCCCAGGCCCTTACCTTCGCTGGCGCCTTCGATGAGGCCGGGAACATCGGCGATGGTGAAACGGACGTCGCCGGCCTGGACCACGCCCAGGTTGGGGATGAGAGTGGTGAAGGGGTAATCGGCGATCTTGGGCCGGGCCGCAGACATGGCCGCGATCAGGCTGGACTTGCCCGCCGATGGGAAGCCGACAAGTGCGATGTCCGCGATGGACTTGAGTTCCAGGACGATATCGCTGGACTCGCCTTCGATGCCGAGGAGGGCGAAGCCCGGCGCACGGCGCTTTTGGGAGGAGAGCGAAGCATTTCCCAGGCCACCGATTCCGCCGGCTGCCGCAATGTACTCTGCACCTTCTCCTACGAGGTCAGCGAGGACTTTGCCGTCCTTGGATTTGACCACGGTGCCATCCGGAACGGGAAGGATCAGAGTTTCGCCGTTCTTCCCGCCGCGCCAGTCGCCCATGCCAGGACCGCCATTGGTCGCGTGGCGGTGGGGTGCGTGGTGGTAGTCCAGCAGGGTGGTGGTCTGGTGGTCAACGCGCAGGATGACATCGCCGCCATTGCCGCCGTTGCCTCCGTCGGGACCGCCGAGGGGCTTGAACTTTTCACGGTGAACGGAAACACAGCCATGGCCGCCGGTACCGCCGGATACGTGCAGTACTACCCGGTCTACAAAGCTCGCCACGTGGATCTCCTCAGTGCTGATTTCCGGACGTCCGAAAGATGCCCAAGATGATTGTAATGCGGTTAAAACACCGGTGGAGCGGACCATATGGCCCGCTCCACCGGTTCAAAAACTATTTGTTACTCTGCAGCTGCAGCAGTAACGATGTTCACGACCCGACGGCCGCGGCGGGTGCCGAATTCAACAGCGCCTGCCTGCAGTGCGAACAGGGTGTCGTCGCCGCCGCGTCCTACGCCGGCGCCCGGGTGGAAGTGGGTGCCACGCTGGCGGACGATGATTTCGCCAGCCGAAACGACCTGGCCACCGAAGCGCTTGACGCCAAGGTACTGTGCGTTCGAGTCACGACCGTTGCGAGTGGAGCTCGCGCCTTTTTTATGTGCCATTTGAAATGCCTGCCTCTAAATTCTGGGGAATCTGCTGAAAACCTGAACAGTAACCAGTGGCTACTTGATACCGGTGATCTTGACCTTGGTCAATTCCTGACGGTGACCCTGGCGCTTCTTGTAGCCGGTCTTGTTCTTGAACTTCTGGATGACAATCTTCGGACCACGGAGGTCCTGAAGGATTTCAGCCGTAACCGTTACCTTAGCCAGGTCCGCAGCTGCGGACGTGATCTTGTCACCGTCTACCAGGAGCAGTGCGGGCAGCTGAATGGTGCTGCCGGCTCCACCGGTGACGCGGTTCAGGGTAACGAAGTCTCCAACGGAAACCTTCTCTTGGCGGCCGCCTGCGCGGACAATCGCGTACACCACTTGGGAACTCACTTCTCTCGACGTTTCTTACTAAATTTGCGTGCGGAACCTGGGTCCGGTTGTTTGGCCTGGCTCACGCTGTGCCTCAACGCCGTGGATTCCTCAAGGAAATCCGTGAGCTAGCCCGGAAACAATGTCCACCCGTTTTCTAAGTGGCCCGTTCCCGAGGTCAAAACCCAAGTGTTGGCGTAAGCACCGAAGATCTAGTTTACGCTAATTTTGCCTTCGGTCGCAAATGAGGCTGGTTCCGGGGCTGAGTACGTGATAGGGGCCACATGGGCTTACCTCACGACTTCCCGAACCTTGCCCCATGATCTTACAGGCTCTCCGCCCGCTTCACGTTCATGCGTGCAGGCGCGGCGCGTCAAAGAATTCCACCTCGTAGCGGGAGGACTGCCCGAACGCCACCGCCATGGCTCGGCGCTCGGCTTCGGAACCTGCGAGAGCAGCGCGTTCCGTAAACCCGATGGCCTGACGCGTGGCGGCGGCAAAATCCTCGTCCGCGTACGTCCGTAGCCAGTCGGCGTAGGCATGTTCCGCCGGAGCTCCGTTGGCCTGGAATTCCAAGTGAAGGGTGGCCCCTACTTCTGCATAGAGCCAGAAGCATGGCAAAGCAGCAGCAACAAGCACTCCGTAGCTTCCCGCCAGAGAGCTGGCAAGGAGGTGGTCCACGTACGACTTTGTCACTGGTCCCAGCTCAGATTGAACAGGGCGGGTGCTGAGCCAATTGCGGTGGAGCTCGGATTCGACTTCCAGACACTGCTGTGCGGACCGCGCCCAGAACAATTGTTCCTCTTCGGTGGGAGCCATTGCGGAGGCCCTTGAGAGCACCCTTGAGTATCCATTCAGGTAGATCGCGTCCTGGCTGAGGTAGTAAGCGAACTGCTGTTCAGGCAGTGAGCCTTCAACCAGGCCACGGATGAACTCGAGGCGGTAGATGGACGCCAAATGATGATCGGCGCTCTCGCGCAGTTCCTCCATGAAGACTCTTCCGGACTGCACTTCTGTCTGTCCTTTGGGCTCCGTTACGGGCATGGCCGGAAACTGGTGAAAGTGATGAACAGGGCCGGCTCCCCTGCCCACTTCCAGGATGTCTGATCCCTCCAGGGCTCCGCGCAGCCAGGGCTTGACCTCCCGCAGGGCCTCTTCCCAGTTTCCCAGCCGCGCCTGGCTTGTCGCCAAAGCTGATGAAAGTGAACATCCAGTACCGTGGCTGTTTCGCGTGGGCACACGCTCGCCCGGAACCACCACCACCTTCGCCTGAAACCCAGCCGAAACACTCACGAGGGCATCGGGGCACTCCCCGCCGTCGAGATGCCCGCCCTTTACCAATACCGTGGCGCCGGTGACGGCTGCAAGGCGTTTGCCCTGCTCGAGTGCCGCTTTCCAGTCCTTCGCCAGGGGCTCCTGAAGCAGCATGGCCAGCTCGGGGAGGTTCGGCGTGAGCAAATCAGCCAGCGGCAGCAGCGCCCGGAGTGCTGTTTCGGCGGATTCCTGCAGCAGCCGGTCCCCGCTGGTGGCCACCATGACAGGATCCAGGACGACGACGCCGGGACGGACCTTCGTGAGCCAGGCCCTGACCACGCCAATGACGTCCGCGTCTCCGAGCATCCCGATTTTCACGGCGTCCACGACGATATCGTCGCTGATGGCCTCCAACTGTTCGGCCAGAAAGGAGGCGGGCGGCACGTGGACGGCACGGACGCCTTGGGTGTTCTGCGCCGTAAGGGCCGTTACGACGGCCATCGCGTAGCCGCCATTGGCGGCGATGCTCTTGAGGTCTGCCTGTATCCCAGCGCCGCCGGAAGGATCAGAGCCGGCTATCGCCAGTACCCGGGGAATAGTGCGGAGAACTGCGCTGGCGGAATCGGCAGCCGCAGGTGACGGCAAAAACGTTGAGGACAAAGGAGACATCCCTTCGCCGGTGCTAACCGGACAGGTTCAACGGGTGTGGATCTCAGCCGGCCCTTTGCGCGGCACCCCGTGTCAGGATCCCAGCCTAGCGGGTGTGGGTGAGTGTTAAACAGCCGAAGCCCGGACCGGGATAATCCGGTCCGGGCTTCAGCCATTGACTGTCGCCTACTGGCTGCAGTTCCCCTTGGGACAACTCACCTCACAACTCTGAGGCAGGCACTCCCACACCCAGGATGATGGGCTCGCTTGCAGTGGTGGCAGGCTTGGCCGGCGCTGCCGGGGCCTTGGCCGCGTGAGTGGAACCTGTGGCGGCAGGCGCATCCTGGTTCTGCTCGACGGCGGTCTCGTTCGCAGCTCCCTGCGCACGGCTGGCGCTGCGGTTACGGCGTCCGCGCCTTGAGGAGGATCCTGCTGCTATCGGAGCGGCGTGGACCCCGGGGGCAGTGACCGGCGCGGCGGCAGGCTTCCGGGTTTCCTCAGTCTCCTGTGGCTGATCGCTCTGTTCACCCAGGTGGGCGAAGGCCTCGGCCAGCAGGTCCAGGGTCAACTCCGGTGTCCCCGTTGACGCTTCACCAGCGTGGTCCACGAACGGAAGAACCACTCGTTCACCACCGAAAGTAAGGACAGTAGCGGGACGTCCGCCTGACGTGTCGTCGCCCTGGCCGGTGCGCCCGGCGTCGGAACCTGCCTGAACTGGCTCTGTGGCCTGCGGGCGTGAGGTTTCACGGGAGCGGGACGGTGCCTGGGCAGCGGGTTCTGACCGGACAGCTTCCCGTTCCGCCCCGGTTGCGCTGGCCCGGGCGGCCTGAACGTCGTCGTCATGAAGGTGGGCGGCGTGGGCTGCGGCGGCAATGTTGGCCAACGCTGCCCGGGTTGCTTCAGCCTTGGCATGACGCTCGGCGTCGGTGGGTTCGGCGTGAACGGGTGCCGGAAGCGTCAGCGGCTCTCCCAGGGCCTGCCCGCCCTTGCCGCGACGCCGCTTGCGCTCAGTCCGCGCAGCGGGCTGCACTTCGGCGCGCGGCACGTAGTGCTCCGCGGCGACGGTGTTGGCCCTGCGGTGCTCCACTGGCTCGTCGTGGGTGACCACGCCGCGGCCGGCGCAATGTTCGCATTGCTCGCCGAAGACCTCCAGGAGGCCTGTGCCCATACGCTTGCGTGTCATCTGGACCAGGCCGAGGGAGGTAACTTCAGCCACCTGGTGCTTGGTCCGGTCCCGGCCCAGGCACTCGACCATCCGGCGGAGCACCAGATCCCTGTTGGACTCCAGGACCATGTCGATGAAGTCGATCACGATGATGCCGCCGATGTCCCGCAGGCGCAGTTGGCGCACTACTTCCTCGGCGGCTTCCAGGTTGTTCTTGGTGACGGTCTCTTCGAGGTTTCCGCCGCTCCCCGTGAACTTGCCCGTGTTGACGTCGACTACCGTCATCGCCTCGGTACGGTCGATCACCAGGGAGCCGCCTGACGGCAGGAATACCTTGCGGTCCAGTGCCTTGTGGATCTGCTCATCGATGCGCCAGGCCGAGAAGATGTCCTGGTCCTTGGTCCACTTTTCCAGGCGGCCAACGAGGTCCGGAGCCACGTAGGTCACGTAGGCCTCGATGGTGTCCCAGGCTTCCTCGCCGGAGACGATCAGCTTGGAGAAGTCCTCGTTGAAGACGTCGCGGACAACCTTGATGGTGAGGTCCGGTTCCCCGTAAAGCAGTTCCGGTGCCAGGACCTTCGTGGAGGTCGCCTGGCTTTCGATGCCTTCCCACTGCGCCCGAAGGCGGTTGATGTCGTGGGTCAGCTCCTCTTCGGAAGCCCCCTCGGCAGCGGTACGGACGATGACGCCCGCATCTTCGGGCAGGCGGTCCTTGAGGATTCGCTTGAGCCGGTTCCGTTCGACGTCGGGAAGCTTGCGGGAGATTCCGGTCATGGAGCCGCCAGGCACGTAGACCAGGTAGCGTCCGGGAAGGGAAATCTGGCTGGTCAGGCGTGCGCCCTTGTGCCCTACGGGGTCCTTGGTGACCTGGACCAACACGGAGTCGCCTGATTTAAGGGCGTTCTCAATGCGGCGCTGCTTGCCTTCCAGGCTGGCCACATCCCAGTTGACCTCGCCGGCGTACAGCACGGCATTACGGCCGCGGCCAATGTCGACGAAGGCAGCCTCCATGGACGGCAACACGTTCTGGACCTTGCCCAGGTAGACGTTGCCGATCAGTGAATCCTGCTGGGTCTTTGACACGAAGTGCTCGGCCAGGACGCCGTCTTCGAGAACGGCGATCTGAATTCTGTCATCGCGCTGGCGGACGATCATCTGCCGGTCAACTGATTCACGGCGTGCCAGGAATTCAGCTTCAGTGATGACCGTGCGACGACGGCCCGTGTCGCGCGACTCGCGCCGGCGCTGCTTCTTCGCCTCAAGGCGGGTAGAACCTTTGACGCTGGTGACGCGGTTGCTCACCGGCGCCTCGGTGACGGCCCGGGGTGCGCGGACCCTCGTTACGGTGTTGGGAGGATCGTCGTCTCCCCCGCCGGTAAGTTCGATGTCCTGGTCACCACGGCGGCGACGACGACGGCGGCGCGAGGTGACGCCGTCGCCCAAACCTGCAGTTCCCTGCTCATCAGCTTCCGCTTCACCGGCGTCACCGTCGGTGTCCTCTGTCTCGTCTCCGGCTTCACGCTCGGTTCCGCGGCTGCGGCCACGGCGGCCGCGGCTGCGGCGACGGCGACGGTTGCCGGATTCGTCCAGCTCGCCCTCGTCAGAGGTGTTCTCGGTTTCATCGTCATCCTCGACAACAGGTGCCGGGACAGGCCTGACAACTGTACTGAGATCGGGTGCCTGGAAAATCATGGAGGTTACCGAGCCGGGTTCCAGGAAGAGGGAGCCCACCGCGGGGGTCTCAGCTTTAGGCTGCTCATCGTCCGCAGCTTCCTGGGCTTCCGGTTGTTCCTCGGCAGCTTCGGTTTCCTGTCCGGGAGCAGTAACAGCCGCACCGGCAGACTGGACGGCGTCAGTTGGTGCTTCTTCAGCCTCCGGAGCGGTCTCGGTGGTTTCGTCTTCCACCTCGGCAACAGCTGCTTTCGCGCGGCTGGCGCGTCGACGTACGGGCTTCTTCTTCGGGGCGTCTTCCAGCGCAGGGTCTGTCACTGCGGGTTCGTCGGCGGCAGCTGCTTCCCCAGCGACGGCTGCTTCCTCGGCGACGGCGGACTCAACAGGTTTGCGTGCACGGCTCCGTTTGGCGGGGGCAGCCTTTTCCGGTGCCGCTGCTTCGCCCGTGTCCGTGGGGGTCGCGTCGGGATCGATGGGGATGCCCTCTGCGGTGACGGCCTGGGTCTTGGGGATGGCCTTGCGGCGGGTCCGGGTGGCCTTCTTTGTCGCTTCGGGTGCTTCCGCAGCTTCGACGTTAACGGCTACAACTTGGTCTTTATCCATATGTGGCGATACTCCTGCCCCTGACGTACCGCCACATTCGGCACCCATTGGGGCACTTATTGTCAAAACCCGCAGGCATTGACAGAAGTCAATTGAATACCCTCAGGTTCGCACCGGCAGTGGGGTGCGGCAGCCCTGGAGAGCCGGCGAAATTGTTCTGAAAACCCGTTGTTCTACCAGCCACAACCAGGTGCCGTCCAATGGCATTGCGGGATAGGCCGTGATCGAAGGATCCCCGGCGTGCCCTGCTCATCATTGGCGGTCTTGGGAAACAAGTCACCGGACCGGAATCCGAATGTGGTTCGTCTTCCAGCCACGTTCATTCTCTCACATGGGAAGTCGATTCACCGGGGACGCGCACAACAGGGGCAACGGTGCAAGGACTCTGGGTGGACTATCACACCGGTACACCGCCGTCACACCCCGCACCCAGAGTCCGGCGTTACAATCGGGCAAGGACCATTCAACACAAAGGACGCATCAAGCTCATGCCCAGCATCTCCAAGACCACTGGCGGCGCTGCGCCTGCACAGGGTTTCGCCGACTCCGCCGGAAGCCCCGAGGAGCAGGGGTTGCCTCCGATGACCCGTGCCCGCCCGTTCGCCTGGCTCCTGGTCACCACGGGCATCATCGGCTGGATAGCCTCCGGAATCCTGGTTCTCGAGAAACTCGAAACTCTCAAAGACGCCAACTACACCACTGTCTGCGACGTCAACCCTTGGATCTCTTGTGGTCAGGTCATGCAGACGTGGCAAAGCTCTGTCTTCGGATTCCCCAACATGTTCATTGGGATCGTGGCGTTCGCCATCATTATCACCACGGGCGTGGGACTGCTCGCCGGGGCCACTTTCGGCCGGTGGTACTGGCTGGGCCTTCAGACCGGCGTGACATCAGGCTTCATCTTCGTGATCTGGCTCTGGTCTCAGGCACTCTACGACATCCACGTCCTGTGCCCCTTCTGCATGGTTGTCTGGGCCGCCATGATTCCGCTGTTCGTCTGGGTGACGGTCCGCAACGTCAGCCACAAAGTCATTCCCGTTCCCGCCGGTCTGGCCAAGACACTCGGCGATTATGGCTGGATTATCACGGCACTCCTGTATGTAGCCGTGATCGCCTCGATCTTTTTTGCGTTCCTCAACATGTTTGTTGGCAACGGCGGTATGTAACCGGGCTTCCCTCTAAGGCGCCCAGATGACAGATAAGGCCAATGTTCTTCACGAACATTGGCCTTATCTGTCATCTCGCGGGGTGGTCTAGTGGCCCCAGAAGATTGCTTGCCTACGGGAACCAGATGCCGATCTCGCGTTCGGCCGAGTCGACGGAATCGGAGCCATGGACCAGGTTCTGCTGGACCTTCAGGCCCCAGTCACGGCCAAAGTCGCCGCGGATGGTTCCGGGGGCCGCGGTGGTGGGATCCGTGGTACCCGCCAGTGAACGGAAGCCCTCGATCACTTTGTGGCCTTCAAAGATGGCAGCCACGACCGGGCCGCTGAGCATGAACTCCACGAGGGGCTCATAGAAAGGCTTGCCGGCGTGCTCGGCATAGTGCTGCTCGAGCAGCTCCCTGCTGGCGTTGACCTTTTTCAGCTCGGCCAGAGTATAGCCCTTGGCCTCAATCCGGCTCAGGATGATGCCGCTCAGGTTACGGACTACGCCGTCGGGCTTGATCAAAACGAGGGTGCGCTCAACGCTCACAGTTGCTCCAAGGTAGTGGTTGTGGGGTTCCCGGTAAGTCTACGGGGTTTCGCTGCCGGCTTCGGGCTCGCTCCCGACGGGATGCGAGGCCTCCCATTCGGCTTGTTCGCGCTCCCGTTGGGCGGCTTCCGAATCAAGCCGGATGCCTGTTCGTATGCCGTACCACCAGGCAAGCGCGAACAGCCCCCCAACGAGGAACATCATGGGTTCCACGATTCCGGTAAGGATCAGCACGAGCTGCAGGGCCCAGCCCAGGCCTACGCCCCAGGGTTTGGACAGCACAGCGCACGTGAAAACCAGGACGAGGCTTAGCCCGATGCCGACGGAGAGAATGAGCACGGGTGAAATCTCCCCGCGCCTGAGCCCGAATACCGCGAGTGTGGCGAAGAACGCCACGAAACCCTCAAGTAACAGGACTGTCGAGGCGAACATCACTTTCGTGGAGCGGCGTTTTTTGGGCATGCCTGGCTGCCATTCACGCTGGGCCTTGGTGAGTCTGGCCACCGCTTATACCTCCGTCTTCCCCAGCAGGATGCGGGCTTCTGCAACGAGGGTGATGGAGCCGGTCACCAGGACCCCGCCGGAGAGGTCGTCATTAGACTCGGCGCGCTCCACGGCCCATTCGAGGGCGTCGTCCAACTGGGCGGTGACGTGGACGTTGTCCTCGCCGAATCCCAGGTCCCGGGCCAGCTCTTCGAGGTCTTCTGCCGGGACGGCGCGGGGCGAGTTGGATTGCGTAAAGCAATATTCAGCGGCGAGGTCTCCCAGCGACTCTTTGAGCTGGCGGAGAATCTCCTCCGCATCTTTCTCCTTGAGCACTCCGACCACCACCACGAGCTTGGTCAGGGTGAAGGCTTCATGGATGGCTTCGGCCGAGACCCGGATCCCTTCGGGATTATGGGCGGCATCCACGATGATGGTGGGCGCAGTCCGCACCACTTCCAGACGGCCGGGCGAGGTCACGGAGGCGAAGGCCTCCTGGAGGATCTCGGCGTCGAGCTCTTTCTCCCCTCCGCCGAGGAATGCTTCGAGCGCTGCCACTGCCACTGCGGCATTCTCTGCCTGATGCGCGCCGTGCAGCGGCAACAGCAGGTCCTCGTAACGCCCTGCGAGTCCCTGGATGGTGACAACCTGGCCGCCGACAGCAACGGTCCGTGACGCTACACCGAACTCAACGCCCTCGAACCGGAAGGGAACCTGGACTTCCTTCGCCTTTTCCAGCAGCACCTGTGCGGCGTCCACTGGCTGGGCTGCGCTGATCAGGAATCCGCCGGGCTTGATGATGCCCGCTTTCTCGTAGGCGATGTCCTCGGTGGTGTCACCGAGAAGGTCGGTGTGGTCCAGCGAGATCGGTGTGATGACGGCGACCTGACCGTCGCCCACGTTCGTCGCGTCGGTGATGCCGCCCAAGCCGACTTCCATGACCGCAACGTTGACCGGCTGGTCGGCAAAAACGGCGAACCCGAGGATGGTGAGGCATTCGAAGTAGGTCAGCCGGGGCTGCCCTTCGGCAACGAGTTCTTTGTCCACTATCTCCAGGTAGGGCCTGATCTCATCCCAGATCCGCACGAAGGTGTCATCCGGTACCGGCGAGCCGTCAATGCTGATCCGCTCCGTCACCTTGGAAAGGTGCGGACTGGTGTAACGCCCGGTGCTGAGGCCATGCGCGCGCAGGCCGGCTTCGATCATGCGGGCGGTGGACGTCTTACCGTTGGTACCGGTGATATGGATGATCGGGAAAGCCTTGTTCGGCTCCCCCAGGATTTCCATCGCGCGGAACAAGGGGGCAAGCCGCGGCTCCATTTTGTTTTCGGGGGCACGGCCCAACAGCTCGGCGTAGACACTCTCCACGGAAAATTCGTCGGTCATTGCTCAGGCCCCTATTTTTTCGACGGAAATTTGCGGTTCTGCTGAGTCAGCGGGAGTGGCGACGAGATCAACAGTCAGCGTCTCGGTCTTGACCAGAACCGCATTGGCCAGCAGGGAGTCAACTACGCCCTGTGCGGCTGTGACAGTGGTCCGGATACGGTCACTGACATTCAGTCCGGCATCCTTGCGTGCCTGCTGGATGGCGCGGACCATGTCGCGAGCCAGTCCCTCGGCCTCGAGTTCGGGCGTGACCTCGGTGTTGAGGACCACGAATCCGCCTCCTGGCAGAACCCCGGCTGCCCGGGAACCGGTGCCTGCTGCGGATTCCGCCACGACAGTCTCCAGCTGGTACTCCTGCGGCTCAAGTTCCAGCCCACCAGCAGTAACGACCCCGGCTTCATCTACCGACCAGTCTCCGGACTTTGAGCCCTTGATGGCCTGCTGGACGCTTTTCCCAAGACGCGGACCCGCCGCCCGGGCGTTGACCACGAGCTTCTGCTCGATGCCGAACTCCTCCGGGGAGGCGCTGGCGGCGTCTAGCAACCGCACTGAGCGCAGGTTCAGTTCATCGGCGACGACGGCGGCGAAACCTTCCAGCGCGTCTGCGCCGGGTGCCACCACAGTGAGTTCCTGCAGCGGCAGGCGGACACGCAGGTTCGCTGCCTTGCGCAGGGACGAGCCCGTGGAGCAGATCTGCTGCACGCGGTTCATGGCCTCGACGAGGCCCGCGTTTGGCGGGAACAGCGCTGCGTCCGGCCAGTCGGCCAGATGCACGGAGCGTCCGCCTGTCAGTCCGCGCCAGATCTCCTCGGACACGAGCGGCAGCAAGGATGCTGAGACGCGGCAGACAGCCTCAAGCGCGGTGTAGAGCGCGTCGAAGGCATCAACGTTCTCGTCGAAGAACCGCTGGCGGCTGCGGCGGACGTACCAGTTGGTGAGCATATCCAGGTAACTGCGCAGTTCATCGCAGGCACCGGAGATGTCGTAGCTGTCCAGCTGCGTGGTCATATTCCGCACCAGGTCACCGGTGTTAGCCATCAGGTACTGGTCCAGGGTCTCGGAGTAGCCGTCGTAGCGGAGCCTGGCTTCGTAGCCGTCGCCACCAGCGGAGGCATTCGTGTACAGCGTGAAGAAGCTGTAAACGTTCCAGAGCGGCAGGATGACCTGGCGGACGCCGTCGCGGATTCCCTGTTCAGTGACTACAAGGTTGCCACCGCGCAGGATGGGGCTGGACATCAGGAACCAGCGCATCGCGTCAGAGCCGTCGCGGTCCAGAACCTCGGACACGTCGGGGTAGTTTCGCAGGCTCTTGGACATCTTCTGCCCGTCAGAGCCCAGCACGATGCCGTGGCTGATGACGTTCCGGAAAGCCGGGCGGTCAAACAGTGCCGTGGACAGGATGTGCAGCATGTAGAACCAGCCGCGTGTCTGCCCGATGTACTCCACGATGAAATCTGCGGGGTTGTGGGTATCGAACCATTCCTCGTTCTGGAACGGGTAGTGGACCTGGCCGTAGGGCATGGAACCGGAGTCGAACCAGACGTCCAGGACGTCCTCGACACGGCGCATGACCGACTGGCCCTCTTCCGGGGTCCGGGGATCGTCCGGGTTGGGCCTGGTCAGCTCGTCGATGAAGGGCCGGTGCAGGTCAACCTGGCCGTCCTTGTTCAGCGGCAGCCGGCCGAAATCGGCCTCGATTTCAGCTAGGGAGCCGTAGACGTCGGTGCGCGGGTACTCGGGGTCAGTCGACTGCCACACCGGGATGGGGCTGCCCCAGTAGCGGTTCCGGCTGATGGACCAGTCGCGGGCGTTTTCCAGCCACTTGCCGAACTGCCCGTCCTTGACGTTGCCAGGGATCCAGTTGATTTCCTGGTTGAGCTCTGACATCCGGTCTTTGAATTTGGTGACTTCCACGTACCAGGAGGACACGGCGCGGTAGATCAGGGGGTTGCGGCAGCGCCAGCAGTGCGGGTAGCTGTGCTCATAGCTGGCCTGGCGGACCAGGCGGCCCTGTGCCCGGAGCACCTGCGTGATGGGCTTGTTGGCGTCGAACACCTGTAGCCCGACAATGTCGTGAAGGTCTCCGTGGGAGAACAGCGGCAGGAATTTGGCGCCCTCATCCACGGACAGGACCACTGGAATGCCGGCCTCTTCACAGACCTTCTGGTCATCTTCACCGTAGGCCGGGGCCTGGTGGACGATACCGGTGCCGTCGGTGGTGGTGACGTAATCGGCCACCAGGAACCGCCAGGCATTCTCCGTGCCGAATTTTTCGGCGTCGCTGAAGTCGTTCCAGAGCGGCTGGTACTCAACGCCGTCAAGCTCAGCGCCCGTGACAGTTGCCGTCACCGCGGCCTCGGCAGCTTCAACACCCGCCGTGCCGTCGCCGTATCCGAGGTCTTTTGCGTACATGCCCAGAAGATCGGCAGCGAGAAGGAAACTTCCCGTAACGGGAGCTTCCGGGGAGGCGGCCTTGATCCCGTTGGGACCGGCCGGAAGCACGGCATACGTGATGGACGGCCCGACGGCGAGGGCCAGGTTGGTGGGCAGCGTCCAGGGGGTGGTGGTCCAGGCGAGCGCCTGCACCCCTTCGAGGCGCCGGGACAGTTCCGATGCTCCGGCCTTGATGGGGAACGTCACGGTGACGGTCTGGTCCTGGCGGTTCTTGTAGACGTCGTCGTCCATACGCAGTTCGTGGTTGGAGAGCGGTGTCTCGTCCTTCCAGCAATAGGGCAGCACCCTGTAACCGTTATAGGTGAGGCCTTTTTCGTGGAGCTGTTTGAAAGCCCAGAGCACAGACTCCATGTATTCGACGTTGAGCGTCTTGTAGTCGTTTTCAAAGTCCACCCAGCGGGCCTGGCGGGTGACGTAGTTCTTCCACTCATCGGCGTACTTCATTACCGAGGCCCGGCAGGCGTCGTTGAATTTATCGATGCCCATGGCTTCGATCTGGGTCTTGTCCGTCATACCCAGTTGCTTCATGGCTTCGAGCTCGGCAGGAAGCCCGTGGGTGTCCCAGCCGAAACGGCGTTCGACGCGCTTCCCGCGCTGGGTCTGGTAACGGCCCACCAGGTCCTTGGCATAGCCTGTCAGCAGGTGGCCGTAGTGAGGCAGTCCGTTGGCGAAGGGCGGGCCGTCGTAAAAAACGAACTCGTTGCTGCCTGGGGCACCGCCCGGCAGATCCGAAGGGCGCTGGTCGATGCTCGCCTGGAATGTCCCGTCCTGGTCCCAGTACTTCAGGATCCGCTCTTCAATTTCCGGGAACTTCACGGAGGCTGAGACACCTGAGGTAGGGGAAGCTGCACCGGCGGGTGCGGCCGAGGCCTTGGGGTAATGGGTCATTTCGACATCCTGGGTTGAGCTGGTGAATAAGTGGATTCATTCAGGATGCGAGGACGGCTCCTGGCAGATTGTCCAGTCTCGCTGTCCTGCGATACTTTCCAACGTAGCCCGGCACCGCGGTACCACCTCACTTACCTCCACCGTCTGGCTCCCCCGTGGAGGAGCTGGCCGGCGTCGGCCGCTCATTACTGCTGTAACGGGCTTACCCGTCCGGCTCTACTGACCTTCTCCGCACATGACGTTCGGTGAAGGCGTTCTTCCGGAAGCTCGCCGGTGATTGCCGGGTCAAAGCTGTTGCAGCAAGTCTAACTGTTCCCGCCGGGGCCCTGCTAACCGGAATTCCTCCCGGCGAGGGAGGTGGTGACGAGGCAATCATCCTTGGGCTCGTGCCTATGACACGTGCAAAGCGGACACGTGCAAAGCGCTACCCTCCGGGTCCCGGCGGTCGGCTGACGAGGATCAGGGGCTCTTCCGGATGACTTTGTGATTGGCAGCCTGCGCTACCGGCCGGATCACAATCTGATCCAGATTCACATGGTGGGGGGCCGTGACTGCATAGCGGACGACGTCGGCCACGTCTTCGGCTGTCAACGGGTTCTCGACGCCCTGGTAGACATTTTCGGCGGCGGTGCGGTCTCCACCGAGGCGGTTGAGGGAAAATTCCTCGGTCTGGACCATCCCAGGCGCAATTTCGATGACGCGGATGTTGTGCTCTGCCTCTTCCAGCCTGAGTGCCCCGGTCAGGGCGTGCTGCCCGAACTTCGCTGCGTTATAGCCCGCACCGCCCTCATAGGCGACCAGCCCGGCGGTGGATGTGAGGTTCAGCACTGTGCCTTTGCCGTTGGCCCGGAGCATCGGCAGGAAGGCGCGTGTAAGTTTCATGGTTCCCAGGACATTCACCTCGAACATCCAGGTCCACTCTTCAGTCTTTGCCTCCCCGACCTTGTCGGTGCCGCGGGCACCGCCGGCAATATTGACCAGCGTGTCAGCGCCTCCGGCCTCGGTGACCACAGCCAGCAACCGTGCGACGTCGGCGTCCTGGGTAATATCCGCCGCGATAGCGACCGCACCAGTCTCGGCCGCCAGTGAGGCCAGCCTTTCCTCCCGGCGGGCTACCGCGAAAACGTTCCAGCCCTGCTTTCGGAGCGCACGGACGGTAGCCTCGCCGATCCCTGTGCTTGCCCCGGTAACCACTGCCGTCTTGTTCGGTGTCTCCTCAGTCATGGCACCACCCTAGCGGGATTGCGCGCTCCGCGATTCGAGTGTGACCAGCTCCCGTGCGGGCCATGGAAGAGACCATGAAACAATTGCTCCATGGCTCAAGCAAATCAGGGTACAGACACGCCCACCACTGCCCCTATTAACGTTCCCGACAAGCCCGCGCTGGAAGGGCTGGAAGCTGCCCTCACGCAGCGCTGGCTGAACGAAGGTACGTACAAGTTCGATCCGCAGACGACGCGTGAACAGGTCTATTCCATAGACACTCCCCCGCCGACGGCATCAGGATCCCTTCACGTGGGCCACATGTTCTCGTATACGCAGACAGACGCGCTGGCACGCTATCAGCGGATGTCCGGCAAGAACGTCTTCTACCCCATGGGCTGGGACGACAACGGCCTGCCCACGGAACGCCGCGTGCAGAACTTCTACGGCGTGCGCTGCGATCCTGCCGTTCCCTATAACGCCGATTACCAGCCGCCGGCGGTGCCAGCCAAGAACCAGCGCGATTTCGACGTCGTCTCGCGCCGGAACTTCATTGAGCTATGCGAGGAGCTGGCGGTTGAGGACGAGAAAGTCTTCGAGAACCTCTTCCAGACCCTGGGGCTGTCCGTCGACTGGAACCTCACCTACCGGACGATTGACGACAACTCCCGCGCCGTCTCCCAGCGAGCTTTCCTGGCCAACCTGACCGCCGGTGACGCCTACATGGCCGAGGCCCCCACGCTGTGGGACGTGACTTTCCGCACTGCTGTGGCGCAGGCTGAGCTGGAGGACCGCGAGGTGGCCGGCGCGTACTACCGCTACCCGTTCTTCACTGAAGACGGCGAAAAGATCTACATCGAGACCACCCGCCCGGAACTTCTGGCCGCGTGTGCCGCATTGGTGGCAAACCCCGACGACGAGCGCTACCAGTCGCTGTTCGGCAAGAAGGTCACCTCGCCCCTGTTCGGAGTGGAGGTGGAGGTGAAGGCCCATCATCTCGCCAAAGCGGACAAGGGTTCAGGCATTGCCATGGTCTGCACCTTTGGTGATCTCACCGACGTTACCTGGTGGCGGGAGCTCCAGCTGCCCACCCGCGCCATTGTTGGCCGGGACGGCCGGATCATCGGCGAGACGCCGGAATGGATCACCACAGACGCGGGCCGTGAAGCATTTGAAGCCATCTCCGGCAAGACGGTGTTCAGCGCGAAGGAATCGGTAGTGAAACTCCTTTCCGAGGCTGACCTGCTCGACGGCGAGCCCAAGAAGATCATGCACCCGGTCAACTTCTACGAAAAGGGCGACAAGCCCCTCGAAGTGGTCACCTCCCGCCAGTGGTACATCCGCAACGGCGGACGCGACGAGGACCGCCGCGAACGCCTCATAGCCCGCGGGCATGAGATCGAATTCCACCCCTCATTCATGCGTTCACGTTACGAGAACTGGATCTCCGGGCTGAACGGAGACTGGCTGGTTTCCCGTCAGCGCTTCTTCGGCGTGCCCATTCCTGTCTGGTACCCGCTGGATGCTGACGGCAACCCGCAGTATGACGCGCCGATCCTTCCGGCGGACGAGCAGCTGCCGGTGGACCCGGCAGCCGATGCGGCACCCGGCTATGAAGAAGCCCAGCGCGACGTTCCGGGCGGCTTTACCGGAGACGCAGATATCCTGGACACCTGGGCGACTTCCTGCCTGACGCCGCAGATCGTGGGCGGCTGGAGCCGTGACGAGGAACTCTTCGCCAAGGTCTTCCCGTTCGATCTCCGCCCCCAGGGCCACGACATCATTCGGACCTGGCTCTTTTCCTCCGCCGTCCGCGCCGATGCCCTGCAGAACACCGCACCCTGGAAGCACGCTGCAATCTCCGGCTGGATCCTGGACCCGGAGCGGAAGAAGATGTCCAAGTCCAAGGGCAACGTGGTGGTTCCCACCGACATCCTGGAAGAGTTCGGCTCCGATGCCGTCAGGTACTGGGCTACGTCAGCGAAGCTGGGAGCGGATACGGCCTACGAGATCGCGCAGATGAAGATCGGCCGCAGGCTGGCCATCAAGCTGCTGAACGCCTCCAAGTTCGTCCTCAACCTTGGCGCCACCGAGAACTCCGTGGTTTCCGGCGACCTGTCGGTGCTGACCAATCCCGGGGTTGGTCTGCCCAACCCGGAAAAAGCACCCGCGTCGGGAGCCCTGACCAACCCCTTGGACCGGGCAGTGCTCGCGCAGCTTTCGGACGTGGTGCAGCAGGCCACCAAGGCTTTCGAGAACTACGACTACGCGCGTGCGCTGCAGATTACCGAGAGCTTCTTCTGGCAGTTCACGGACGATTACGTGGAGCTCATTAAGGACCGGGCCTACGGTGCGTCCGGGCCTACGGAACAGGCATCAGTTCTTGCTGCCCTCGCTACCACCCTGGACACGCTGCTGCGCCTGTTCGCCCCCTTCCTGCCCTTCGCAACCGAGGAAGTGTGGAGCTGGTGGCGCTCAGGTTCAGTTCACCGTGCAGCCTGGCCGTCAGCCTTGGAGGTTTCCGACGGCGACACCACCATGCTCGCAACCGTGGGCACCGCACTGAGCGGAATCCGCAAGGCGAAGTCCGAGGCCAAAGTCAAACAGCGCACCGAGGTTCTTTCCGCAACGATCACTGCGTCCGAGGCCCTGACAGCGCAGCTGCGGGCTGGCCTTGGCGACTTAAAAGCTGCCTCGAATGCCCGCGAACTGACCCTCGAAGCCTCGAACGGCGAATTGACTGTGACTGCCGTGGAGTTGGCTCCCGCTGAAGAGGTGCAGAAGGCCTAGGAGCGTCAGGAGCTATTTTTGGGCAAAGGGGAAGCCCCATCAGCGTTTTGCCGTTGGTGGGGCTTCGACTTTTCGGCTGTCTGGTGACGTCTTTGACAGTCTGGCAAGATCCTCAGATTTTCAGGTCTTCCTACCCCGTCACTGGTAGTCTGCTTCTGACTTTGCCGAAGGCTGCGTCAGATGCATGTCACTGAATCTTTGGTTCTTGCGTCCCACTTCTTTCGAAGTGGGTAAGACCTATTGTTGTCCCGCGGTCAGTGATGCGCAAGGGCACCGGGAGAACTACAACATGGTAGTTTTCCGGTGCCCTTGCGACAGCTTCAGTTGAACTCCGGGCGTTCCGTCCGGCTCCGCTTGAGCTCGAAGAAATGCGGGAACCCTGCAAGAGTTACCGTTGCATCCCACAGCCGGCCTGCTTCCTCACCCCGCGGTATCCGAGTCAGGACCGGGCCGAAGAAGGCGGTGCCGTTGAAGGCAACAACCGGGGTTCCGACGTCCTGGCCCACGAGGGAGATTCCGGCTTCGTGGCTTGCACGCAATTGCGAATCGAGGTCATCCGAAGCGGCCGCCTTGGCAAGATCCGACGGCAGGCCGCATTCTGCCAGTGCTTTCGCGATCACGAGCCCGTAGTCCTTCTCGCCGCCGTCGTGGATCAAGGTGCCCATCGCGTCATACAACGGCTTGATAACCTGAGCCCCATGCTGCTCGCTGGCGGCAATGATGACGCGGACCGGACCCCATGCCTTGTCCATCAGTTCGCGGTAGCCGGCGTCAAGATCGCGGCCCTCGTTCAGGACGGCCAGGCTCATGACGTGCCATTCCGTGGCGATGTCGCGGACTTCCTCCACCTCACCGATCCACCGGGACGTGATCCAGGCGAAGGGGCAGACGGGGTCGAACCAGAAGTCGGCTTTACTGGCAGTGGTTTCAGGCACAGTGAATCTCCTCGAAAAGGCGTCAGGGCATGGCACGATACAGGCGCACGCTCAGCACAGCGAAGGCCTAGGCGGATTTATTCCGCCGTTTCGCCACCACGTCATGGGCGATCATGGTGGGTTGGGCCTTCTTGGAGACAACGTCGGCCGTGATGACAACGCTGGCGATGTCATCACGGCTGGGCAGATCGAACATCACGGGAAGCAGGACTTCCTCCAGGATGGCACGCAGGCCGCGGGCTCCGGTGCCCCGCTCCAAAGCCTGATCGGCGATGATGTTCAGGGCCTCGTCATCGAACACGAGCTCCACGCCGTCCAGCTGGAACATCTTCTGGTACTGCTTGATGAGGGCGTTCTTGGGGGTGGAGAGGATCTGGATCAGCGCCGAACGGTCCAGGTGGGAGACGGTGGTGATAACGGGGAGCCTGCCAATGAACTCCGGGATAAGCCCGAACTTCAACAGGTCCTCAGGCATGACTTCGCCGTAGGAGTCGACCTTGTTCTTGACCTCGTTCAGCGGGGCACCAAATCCTATGCCCTTGCGCCCGGAGCGGGAACCGATGATTTCCTCCAGGCCAGCGAACGCGCCGGCGACGATGAACAGAACGTTCGTCGTGTCTATCTGGATGAACTCCTGGTGCGGGTGCTTGCGTCCGCCCTGCGGCGGAACTGACGCGACAGTTCCTTCCAGGATCTTCAGGAGCGCCTGCTGCACGCCTTCACCGGAGACGTCACGGGTGATGGACGGGTTCTCGCTCTTCCGCGAGATCTTATCGATCTCGTCAATGTAGATAATGCCCTGCTCGGCCTTCTTGACGTCATAGTCCGCTGCCTGGATCAGCTTCAGCAGGATGTTCTCGACGTCCTCGCCAACGTAGCCGGCCTCGGTCAGCGCCGTTGCATCGGCGACGGCGAACGGAACATTAAGCCGGCGTGCAAGGGTCTGGGCAAGGTAGGTTTTTCCGCAGCCGGTGGGACCGATCAGCAGGATGTTGGACTTTGAAATCTCGACGTCGTCATGGTGGACGCCTTCCGCAAGGCTGCCGCTCTTGGGTGCGTGCCCGGCCTGGATGCGCTTGTAGTGGTTGTAGACAGCCACTGCCAGCGATCGCTTGGCCGGCTCCTGGCCGATGACGTATTCCTGCAGGAAGTCGAAGATCTCGCGGGGCTTGGGAAGCTCGAAGCTGCCAAGATCAGCTACTTCCGCAAGTTCTTCCTCAATGATCTCGTTGCAAAGCTCGATACATTCGTCGCAGATATAGACACCCGGCCCGGCAATGAGCTTGCGCACCTGCTTCTGGCTCTTTCCGCAGAAAGAACACTTCAGCAAATCGGTGCTCTCGCCAATCCGAGCCATATGGAAACCCCTTAGTATCTTGCCGCGAAAGCAGCTTTGCACCGGTTGTTGGAATCACCGACGTGCCTGAGACAAGCCCCGCAGTGACAACATCCACTCTAGGTCACATTGGGCCTGAAGGGTGGAAACCGGACGCCGATACGGTCCAAAAAAATCTGAACCGTACCGGCGTCGGGCGGAATTGCTACCGCGTGATAGCCTGCGGCTTGATCTTGCGTGAGTCAAGAACCTGGTCGATGAGGCCGTAATTCATGGCCTCCTCTGCGGTGAGGATCTTGTCGCGCTCGATGTCATTGTTGACCTGCTCGGACGTCCGGCCCGAGTGGTGGGCGAGGGTATCCTCAAGCCAGGAGCGCATGCGCATGACCTCCGCGGCCTGGATTTCGAGGTCCGAAGCCTGGCCGCCCTGTCCGCCGGAGAGGGCGGGCTGGTGGATGAGGACCCTGGCGTTCGGCAGAGCGAGGCGCTTGCCCGGGGTTCCTGCGGCGAGGAGCACTGCTGCGGCGCTGGCAGCCTGCCCCAAGCACACGGTCTGGATCTCGGGACGGATGTACTGCATGGTGTCATAGATGGCTGTCATGGCCGTGAAGGAGCCGCCCGGCGAGTTGATGTACAGCGTGATGTCGCGGTCCGGGTCGGTGGACTCGAGTACGAGCAACTGTGCCATGACGTCGTCGGCCGAAGCGTCGTCAACCTGGACGCCGAGGAAGATAATACGGTCCTCGAACAGTTTGGTGTAAGGATCCTGCCGTTTGAAGCCATAGGGGGTGCGCTCTTCGAACTGCGGCAGTACGTAGCGGCTGGTAGGCAAATTACCGGCAGACGATCCGAAGTTGTAAGTCATGTCCATTGCTCCTGAATTCAGTTCTGTCTGTACCGGTTAGTTCTGCGCGGTTCCGCCGCCACCGGCAACGGATCCGGCGTGGGCGGAGATTCTGTCGAAGAAGCCGTATTCCAGGGCCTCTACGGCGGTGAACCACTTGTCGCGGTCGTTGTCCTTGAGGATGGTGTCGACGGTCTGGCCGGTCTGCTCTGCCGTGAGTTCGGCCATGACTTTCTTCATGTGCAGAATGAGTTCCGCCTGGATCTTGATGTCCGAGGCCGTGCCGCCGATGCCGCCTGAAGGCTGGTGCATCAGGATGCGGGCATTCGGTGTGGCGTAGCGCTTGCCCTTGGTGCCCGAGGACAGCAGGAACTGGCCCATGGAAGCCGCGAGGCCTGTAGCCACGGTGACAACATCATTCGGGATGAACTGCATGGTGTCGTAGATAGCCATGCCGGCGGTGACGGAGCCGCCGGGAGAGTTGATGTAGAGGTAGATGTCCTTATCGGGATCCTCTGCCGAGAGGAGCAGCAGCTGGGAGCAGATCGCGTTGGCGTTCTCGTCACGGACCTCGGAGCCGAGCCAGATGATGCGCTCTTTCAGCAGTCGGTTGTAGATGTAGTTGTCCTGGGCGGCCGGATCGACAGTGGCCATTCTCGGAGCCGCTGATTGCTGTGACATATGTGCTTACCTCTCGCTGGTGACGGTGACGTCACTGAACGACATCACTGAACTTCACTACTTGGACACTAACCGTTTTCGCGGCCGTTTTGTTCTCAGGAATCGCGCTGTTCGCTGACGGCGCATCGTACTCACGCAGTTGGTTCCGTGCGTCAAAACGGTGGTTAAATGCGGCAGCCCCCGGATCAGGAATCCAGGGGCTGCCTTGCAACATAGCTTAGAACTTTACGGCTGCCGGGTCGTCGCTGGCAGCGACCTCGGTTGCCGGGGCATCGGTCTCTTCGCCTTCGGCGACAGGTGCCTCTTCGGTACCGGGGCGCACGAAGTCACTCAGGTCAACAGCCTTGCCGTCGGTGTCGGTTACCTCCGCCTGGCCCAGCACAACAGCGAGAGCCTTGCGACGGCGGACCTCGGAAACCATCATGGGCACCTGGCCGCTCTGATCGATGATCTGCGCGAACTGGTTCGGGTCCATGCCGTACTGGCTGGCAGTGGTCACGATGTAGTCGATGAGCTCGTTCTGGCTGACCCCGACCTCTTCTTTGTCCGCAATGGCGTCAAGAATGATCTCGTTCTGGAACGCCCGCTCCGTGTTGGCCTTTACTTCGGCGCGGTGCTCTTCGGTGTCGTGATCGCCTTCACCGTGGGAGTTCTCAGCCTTGAAGTGGGCTTCGAGCTGCTCTTCCACTACGGAGTCCGGAACGGGAACCTCAACCAGCTCGACCAGCTTGTCAAGGACCTTGTCGCGGGCCTCTACGCCCTGCTCCACAACCTTGGACTCAGCTGCCTGCTTGGCAAGGTCCTCACGCAGTTCTGCAAGAGTGTCGAACTCCGATGCAAGCTGGGCGAAGTCGTCGTCGGCCTCAGGGAGCTCGCGCTCCTTCACGGACTTGACTACTACCTTGACCTGCGCGGATTCACCGGCGTGGTCACCGCCAACGAGGGTGGTTTCGAAAATGGCGTCCTCATCGGCACTCAGGCCGGTGACGGCCTCGTCGAGGCCTTCGAGCATGGTGCCGGTTCCCACCTGGTAGGAAAGGCCGGAAGCCGAATCGACTTCAGCGCCATCAATGGTGGCTGTGATGTCGATGGTGAGGAAGTCACCATCAGCGGCCGGGCGGTCAACGGGCTTCAGGGTACCGAAGCGGCCGCGAAGCTCATCAAGGGCCTTGTCGACATCGGCGTCCGAAGAAGCAGCGGCAGCGACCTCAACCTTGATGCCGGCGTAGTCAGGAAGTTCAACCTCGGGACGAACGTCAACCTCGGCGTGGAACTTCAGTTCGCCGTCGGTGGAGGACGGGTCCGGCACCTCGGTGATTTCAACCTCGGGACGGCTCAGGGGACGGATTCCCGACTCCTGAACAGCAGCCTGGTACCAGCCGTTGAGGCCTTCGTTGATGGCAGTCTCCAGCACGTAGCCGCGGCCGACGCGCTGATCGATCAGCTTGGAAGGAACCTTGCCCTTACGGAAACCGGGGACCTGGATCTGCGAAGCGACAGTCTTGTATGCCTCTTCGATGCTGGGCTTCAATTCCTCAAAAGGGACCTCAACATTGAGCTTGACCCGTGTAGGGGTGAGGTTCTCGACAGCGCTCTTCACAGTCTAAGTACTCCTGGTTTTTGTGGGATGGATTTCTGCGAACTCAAGGTCCTGTCCGGCCGTCGGCCGGGACTGCAGAGTCGGGGTGACAGGATTTGAACCTGCGACTTCCTGCTCCCAAAGCAGGCGCTCTAGCCAAGCTGAGCTACACCCCGTTAGTGCACAGGACAGTCTACGGGGATTTTGGCTTGGAATGCACATTTGACACTTGGGGCATGAATTAGGTTTAGTTGTATCCGGCTTGAAGAAGCCACCGGAAAGATCTGCGAGAATAGCTACAGACGCTGTTGTTGCGCCTTCCCGGGGACGTAGCTTAATGGTAAAGCCTCAGTCTTCCAAACTGATTACGCGGGTTCGATTCCCGTCGTCCCCTCCAGTTGCCAACACCCTGGTCCCCGGACCAGGGTGTTTCTTTTTGCCTGAAATCAGTGGCTGAAATCAGGCTGGTTGACTCGCGCCGTTCTCCTCGTCCCACCAAGCAAGTACGCGGGTGCCGTAGAAAGTGAGCCACTTGGACGGCTGGCCAGGAGGCACGTCGACCTCGAACCACACCGCCCTGGATGACGGCGTTCCTGCAGCCACGTTCCGTCGGGACGTCGGGCTGCGCGGATCACTCCCATCGCTTCTGCGAGCCGCGGATCGGGTGCTTTGCCATCGTGGCCCTTCAGCGAGTTAAGCGTGGAATGGAAGGAGGAGCGGGTGGAGCCCTCCATCCACTCGCAGTTCCAGCCGGCGTCGGCCATCCGGTGGTCGAGAAACCACTGGGCGACCCCGGAGACGTCGGCCCCGAGCCAGAGACTGTTGGAAAGTGTGAATGCATTGATGCAGCAGTCCACCTCTCCGCCCCAATACGGGAGGTTGTCATACTCCCACCGGCTGTTGGCCGCCAGCAGCCCGGCTGTACCGGCGAGCGCGCCAGCATCCAGCCCGCAGTCCCGGAGAGTGTTGAGTGCATAAGTCGTCGCGGTCCACGGTTGCCCTGCATCTTCGAGCAGGGCTGGTTCGGGGGCCATCGTTGTCAGGCTACCTCAACCGGTTTGCTGGCAGACAGGGCACCAATAAAGTTTTCTGGCCGAGAGTTCGGTCATTGCTATGGGCGTGCCGCAGACCCGGCACTCGAGGCCCTGGCGGCGATAAGTGAAATGGGCCTCCTCCTGATCCGGCAGGAGATCGGGCCCGGCGGACCAGTATGCGGAAGGGGTGGTGATGATCCTCCCGTCCCGGGCACCGTCGGACATCATCGACACTGCGTCATCCCACAACTCTTCAGCAGCGGCAGGTGTCAGCGACGTCCCGGGCAGCCAAGGGTTTAGCCGCTGCCTGAAGAGCAGTTCCGCCCGGTAGACATTTCCGACGCCGGCAATCACCTTTTGGTCCATAAGTAACGCCGCAATGGGGGTTCGTCTGGTCAGCACGCCACGAACGAAGGTTTCCCTGTCCCCCGGCATGTTCCGCAGCGGGTCAGGGCCCAGCCGCTTGAGCACAGTGGCGAGGTCCTCCGCCGTAATGACGGCACACGTCGTGGCTCCCCTGAGATCAGCCCAGCCGTGGCTGCCCACCAGCCGTACCCTGACAGCTCCTACCGGTTCCGGCGGGCCGGCATATATGATGGGAGCGCCGTCGTCGAACACTTCCTGCTCCCCCACTGTGCGGGGAGCACCGATACTCGAGGCGCCACGGAAGGAATCATCTCCACCAAAGTTCCAGGCCCCGTACAGGCCCAGGTGGACGTGCAGGAAAAGGCCATGGCTGAACTCGAGGAAGAGATGCTTTCCGTGAGCCTGCGAAGCGGAGAGCGTGTGTCCGTCCAGGAGCCTGGCACCGGCGGAGAACCTTCCCTGGGGGCTGCTGACGCTGAGCTGTTTTCCCAGGAAGATGTCCCGGAACTGCCGGGCGAGGCGGTGTACCGAATGCCCTTCGGGCACTAGTCGATGACCTCACCGGTGGTCTCGTAGGCGGCGATCTTCGAGATTCTGCGGACGTGCCGTTCGTCGTTGCTGAAAGGTTCCTTGAGGAATGCCTCGATGAGCGCGGTGGCTTCCTCGACACTGTGCTGGCGTCCACCGACTGCGACGACGTTCGCGTCGTTGTGTTCGCGGGCCAGGGTGGCCGTCGAGTGGTTCCAGGCCAGTGCGGCCCTTACGCCCTTGACCTTGTTTGCCGCGATCTGTTCACCGTTACCGGAACCGCCCAGGACAATCCCGAGAGCGTGGACACCCGCCTGCTGGTCTGCAACAACAGCCAGGGCTGCGTTGATGCAGAAGGACGGGTAATCGTCGAGTGCGTCGTAGACCTTGGGTCCGTGATCCACTACGTCATACCCCTGCGAGGTGAGGTGGCGGACGAGGTGGGCGCTGAGCTCCATACCGGCGTGATCTGTGGCGATATGAACCCGCGGAAATGAAGGGGATGTGGTCACGGCGTTGTCCGTTCTGGTGGTGAGCACCGGGAAGCGTCCGGGCTGTCTTGGGGTTGAAGCTAAGACTACTAGGAACGGCCCTCCCCCCGCGCCCGTGCGGCCACTCGTGACAACACCTCGGCCAGCCTCTGTGCGGAGTCCGGATTGCCGCCGCTGACAACTGCCCTTTGTCCGTCAGTTTGCTTCAGCACCACAGCGGGACCACTGCTGACCAGCACTGCTGTAGTGTCCCCGTGGCTCCGGTATCCCCATCCCCCGTATTCGGCGGCCCGTACGTTGGAGGCGGCGGCAGAGGAAATCGTGGCTGCGGGCACGTTCATAACGCGGACGAAACCGGCCACAAAGACGCGAAGGCCGCTCCGGTCAGCAGTGATGCGCGCAAACAGAAACGCTGCCAGCACTGCCGCCACCGCCACCAGCAGGCCGCTAAGCCATGGCAGGGCCAGTGCAATCAGCGACGCCGGGAACAGCGTGGCCACAATGAGCATCACAAAGACCGAACTGCGGGCATGGACCCAAAGCCTGACGTTGTCGCGCGCAAGATCAGGATCGAGTTGCTGCTCGAGGGCCTGTTCCAGCGCACGGTCATCGTCAACCGACCACTGCTCATCTGCCTTGAAGACAAAGCCCACCACCACACCCATGGCAAGGGCAAAGCCGCTTCCCATCGCGAGCACAATGGCGTCAACCTGCGCCGCCCGGGCGTCAGCCACGCCTGCCTGGCCAACCAGCACCGCAGCCAGGACAGCGGTTATGAACAGGCTCAGTGAGATACCTGTTCCCATCATGATCCTGCGCATGAGCACCGGCCTGGAGACGGGGACGGCCTGGAGCAGGACCAGCCAGCTGATGATCACAATGAGGCCTCCGCCGACCCCCACAAAGGCAGGAAACGGCGCAAAGCCCGTAACGCCGTCGGACGTCCACAGGACAGCCAAGGGCTCGGGCAGGTCAGGACGGAGGAGAACGGCGCAGACCACGAATGCCGCGGCCAACAACACCGGAAATCCCAAAGCGAACCGCAGAGCCTTGGCATCCACAGCGTCACGGAACGTTCCCATGGTTCAACGCTACCCCTGCCGGCGGGCGTGTGAGCTGTGTAACTTGCCAACGCTGCCCTAAATGAAAGAATGACTTCACAGTGCTTGGTGGAGGCAGTTTCCCACCGGCAGCCGCAACCTTTTTGGAGGCAACACTTTGCCAGGTATGAACCTGACGCGCGCCGAAGCGCGCGAGCGCGCCGAACTGATCACCGTCGAGTCGTACGAAGTCAGCCTGGACCTGACCAAAGGGGACAAGGTCTTCGGCACCACCACCGCCGTGAATTTCGCTGCAAGACCCGGTTCGTCCACCTTTATCGATGCAGTGACGGAGACTGTCCACAGTGTCACCCTCAACGGGCTGGCCCTGGATCCTTCCGTTGTGGCCGACGGTGTCCGGATCCAGCTCCCCGAACTTGCGGAGCGGAACGAACTCCTGGTTGTTGCGGATGCGCCCTACATGAACACGGGCGAAGGCCTCCACCGTTTTGTCGATCCGGTAGACAACGAGGTCTACCTCTACACCCAGTTCGAGGTCCCGGATTCACGGAGAATGTTCGCTGTGTTCGAACAGCCGGACCTCAAAGCGACCTTCACGTTCACTGTCACTGCCCCTTCACACTGGAATGTGGTGTCCAACTCGCCCACACCAGCGCCGGTGGAGACCATCCCGGCCGTCGACGGCGGTGCCCGGTCCGTGTGGGAATTCGCCGCGACACCACGGCTGTCGTCCTACGTCACTGCCCTCATCGCCGGGCCGTACCAGTCAGTCAGCAGCGAGGTGAAGAGCTCCGACGGCAGGGTTGTTCCCCTGGGAATCTACGCCCGGAAATCGCTGATGCAGTACCTCGACGCCGATAACATCTTCGACCTGACCCGGCAGGGCTTCGAGTTTTTCGAAACCCAGTTTGGCTGCCCGTATCCCTTCGATAAGTACGATCAGCTCTTTGTTCCCGAATTCAATGCGGGAGCCATGGAGAACGCCGGCGCGGTGACCATCCTGGAGGGCTATATCTTCCGGGGCAAGGTGGCCGAAGCGCAGGTGGAGCGCCGTGCCATCACTGTGCTGCACGAACTGGCCCACATGTGGTTCGGAGACCTCGTGACCATGCGGTGGTGGAACGACCTGTGGCTGAATGAGTCCTTCGCCGAGTACATGTCCCATCTCGCGGCGGTGGAGAACACCAAGTTCGATCGCGCCTGGACCACGTTCGCTTCAGTGGAGAAATCCTGGGCGTACCGTCAGGACCAGCTGCCCACCACGCACCCCATTTTTGCCGAAATCAACGACCTGCAGGACGTTGAGGTGAACTTCGACGGCATCACCTACGCCAAGGGAGCGTCGGTACTGCGCCAGCTGGTGGCCTGGGTGGGCCCGGAACAGTTCATGGCTGGCGTGCGGGAGTATTTCCGTAAGTACGCCTGGCAGAACACGGAGCTCAGCGACCTAATGGCTGAGCTGGAGACTGCCAGCGGGCGGGATCTGGACGCCTGGGGCCGGCTCTGGCTCGAAACGGCTGGAGTGAACACGCTCAAGCCCGAACTGGAAGTCGACGACGAAGGCGCCGTCACCTCGTTCGCCATCCTCCAGTCCGCTGTTGAGGACCAGCCCACCATCCGGCCGCACAGGCTGGCTGTGGGGTTCTACAACCTCACGGACGCCGGCAAGCTGGAACGGGTCCACCGCGCAGAGCTCGACGTCGACGGCGAGCGCACGGAAGTTTCCGCCCTGGCCGGATTGCAGCAGCCTGACCTCATCCTGCTGAACGATGATGACCTGGCCTATGCCAAGGTCCGTCTGGACCCTAAATCCCTGGCCACGGCCACGGCGCACCTCAAGGACTTCAGCGAGAGCCTTCCACGCACGCTGGTCTGGGGTTCAGCCTGGGACGCCGCCCGTGACGGCGAAACCCCCGCCCGCGGTTACGTTGAGCTCGTTCTCGCCAACATCGCTCAGGAATCGGACTCGTCGGTCATCCTGGTCCAGTTGCGCCAGCTTGCCACTACATTGAACTTCTACGTGGCAGAAGCCCACAAGGAAGCAACGGCAATTTCGGCAGCGGACCGGTTGTGGGAACTCGCAGGTGCGGTCCCGCCGGCCTCCGACGCCCAGCTGCAGTTCGTCAAGTCCTACGCCCTCCTCGCCAGGAGCGCCGGTCAACTGGACACCGTGGCCGGACTGCTGGAGGGTTCCGTGGTCCTTGACGGGCTTACCGTTGACCAGGACCTCCGGTGGGAGCTCCTGGTTTCGCTGGTTGCCGGTGGCAGGGCTGATCAGGGCCGGATTGACGAGGAACTTGAACGTGACAACACCTCCAATGGCCAGAACGCAGCAGCACTGGCTAAAGCGGCCATTCCCACCCCGGAAGCCAAAGCGGCGGCCTGGGATTCGATCGTGGTCAACGGAGAGCTCTCCAACGCCTTGCAGGCCTCGGCTGTTGCCGGCTTCTCCCGGGTCCTGGACTCCTCGCTCCTCGAGCCGTACGTGGAGAAGTATTTCGACGCCGTCCCCGGCATCGTGGCGTCCCGCACCCATGCGCTGGCCCAGCAGATCGTCGTCGGGCTCTACCCCTCCCAGCTGACAACGCAGGCCACGGTGGACAGGACGGACGAGTTCATCGCCGCCCTTCCCGAAGAAAGCGCAGCGCTCAGGCGCATGATGCTGGAAAACCGCGACGCCGTGGCCCGGGCACTGCGAGCCCGGAAGGCTGATGAGGATTAGGACATGACATTGGCTGAACACCGCTATTCCGTCACTGTCCGCTGGACAGGCAACCTCGGTACCGGAACATCGGCCTACCGGGCGTATTCCCGCGACCACGACATCCGGATTGAGGGGTTGCCCGTCCTGAAGGGTTCGGCGGACCCCACGTTCCACGGGGACAGGACCCGCTACAACCCCGAACAGCTGTTGCTCACCGCCCTGTCACAATGCCATATGCTTTCCTTCCTTCACGTGGCAGTGAAGCGCGGGGTTGTGGTGACGGACTACGAGGACCATGCCGACGCCGTGATGCGCCTCAACCGGGACGGCAGCGGCCAGTTCGAGGAGGCCACCCTCAATCCCCATGTGACCACAGCTGAGGCTACGCCGGACGGGCTGCTGGCGGACATGCATCACGAAGCCAACCAGTTGTGCTTCATCGCACGGAGCGTGAACTTTCCCGTTCGTCATTCCCCGACTTCCGAGGTCGCCGCTGCCTAGTCGTCAATACGCCCGGCCCTGGCCCGCAGGGAGCAGGCTTGCTACCAGACGGTGTTCAGTCGCGGGACTGAGCCCGGCTTTCCGCTCCCTGTCCAGTCCGCGGTTCCGTTCATCCTCAAGCGTGTCACGGAGGGTGTCCTGCCAGGGCCTCAGGGTAAGCCCGCGCGCAACGGCGGCTGAGTTGCTGCGGGCACAGAATCCTTCGTGGTCCGGCGGCAGCCACAGCGGGAGCGAATCCTGGCCAGCCCAAGGAGCAACTCCTTGATTGATGAGCCAGTCTTCGGGGGCTTTGACTGTATCCGTGGCACCGGTCAGCCTTTGCGATTCCTCAATGTACTCTCGGAAGGGGACCACTGTGCCAACCGCATTCAAGGGTTCCGTGATCCCCTGCCGGGCTGCACAGAGGACCCACGCGGCGAGATCCCTGACGTCGATTATCTGGGTGGCTGCGTCGGGAATGTCCGGCACCAAAGCGGGCCCGGTGCGCTCGGCGGCGGCCCGCGCAAACCGGGCAGGCCAGTACCCGTAGCGGTCGGTTTCGTCGCCTGGGCCGCCGATCAGGCCTGCCCTGCAGAGATGGGCTGGACGCATCTGAGGGTCAGCGCCTCGATGGCCGACTTGGCCTCTCCATAGACTTCGGGAGAGAATGGTGTGCTGTCGGGCAGCGGGTTCAGCAGCATCGCGTCCTCGCCGGCTCCCAGTACTGAATGATCTGCATAGACTGAACAACTCGACACGAAGGTCCAATGCGCAGCCCGGTCCCCCAACGACTCCAGGGCAGCCTCCGCTTGGTACGGATCGCGTGCCACGTCGATGACTGCGTCCCATTCCCGGGCGGCTTCAGCATAGGCGGAAGTTCCTTCGCTGCGGTCCGCTGAGATCCAGTGGGAGCCGGCCGGGGGTTCCGTGGTTGAGCCCCGTGCCAGGCACGTCACGTTGTGGCCGCCTGCTACCGCTTGCCGGGCAATTTCCGCCGAAAGGAAAGCTGTACCGCCAAGAATCAGGATGCGCATGTGGCCACGCTACGGCGCTAGTGTTGAAAGTAACCAGAGTTTATGCGCCGGGTGAACGCCGGTAAAGTCCGGTAGAAATAACCCCCGTAGAAGTACGCCCGGCACCAGCCGGTGCAGTGAGGAGAACATCCACAGATGTACAGCACGTTGTCGATCGCACCGCCCCTTACGTCCGCCACGGACGGAATCAGCGTTCCGGGAATTGTGATCAGCCTGGGTGTTGGTGTCGCCATCTGGCTGGCGGCGACCTTCGTGATTTCCCGGATCTCCCGACGCGTCGCATCCGGGAGCAGTTTCTTTAAGAAGCCCCATTTCCGGTGGGTGGCGCCGGCGTTGCGTGCCCTTGACCATGAGCGGCGAGTGCAGCGGGCAAACACCATCGGTTCCCTGCTCAACAGCGTGGTGGGGGTGCTCGTCGCAACCATCACCACCATGTATGTGCTCCGCAACCTGGATATCGACATCGCGCCACTGCTGACGAGCGTCGGCATCCTGGGTATCGCCATCGGCTTCGGCGCCCAGCAGCTGATCCGTGACTTCCTCGCCGGGATCTTCATCACCATTGAGGACCAGTACGGAATCGGTGACGTCATCGAGACCAGCGAAGTGGTGGGCACAGTGGAGTCCATGGGCTTGCGGATCACCAGGGTACTCGCCGAGGACGGCACCATCTGGTACCTGCGCAATGGCGAGATCCTCCGGGTGGGCAACCGGTCGCAGGGGACCTATGTTCCCCCGGAACCGCAGCCGGAAGTTGCAGACGACGATGAAGCACCAACATCGCAGAAAGCCGGAGAGTAGTTATGACCAATTCCCCCGTCGAGCCCGGGCAGCCGAAGATGCTGATGCAGAATGATCCATTCAGCCAGCCGGGCTACACTGACAACTTTTACGATGCCGTAGGGGGCCACGACACGTTCGTGAAGCTCATTGACGTCTTCTACGACGGCGTTGCAACGGACCCGATCCTGCGGCCGATGTATCCCGAAGAGGATCTTGAACCGGCCAAGCGCCGCTTCCTGATGTTCCTGGAACAGTATTGGGGTGGGCCCACCACCTACGGCGAAGAACGCGGCCACCCCAGGCTCCGGATGCGGCACATGCCGTTCAGCGTCACTCCTGAAGCGAAGGACCGGTGGCTGCTCCACATGCGGACGGCTGTTGACTCCCTCGAACTTCCGCCGCTGTACGAAAATACCCTGTGGGACTACATGGAGCGCGCCGCACTGTCCATGGTTAACAGCCCTTCCGGCAACGGCCCCTCACGCGCTTAGAGAGTAACGGTCAGAGCCCGAGTCCCGCGCCGCTCCGGGCAAGGACATGCCCCCTGGGGCTGCTGAGCCTGAACCAGCGCCCGGCGCGGTAAAGCTGGTGCTCACCGCTGCCGAGAAAACCCAAAGTCAGGGCGGCGAAGGCCGCTCCGGTGGGGAGTCCCCCGGCCCCGGGAAGATCACGCCCCCAGACGGATGCCCTTGCGTTGTTGACGATGAGGGCACCGGGCTTATCCGGAACAATCCGCGCGACCTCGGCGATCCCGGCTTGCGCGGCATCCTTCAGCGCAGAGTCTGTCAGTGAGCCCAGGAGCTCCCAGCCGGTCCGCGGCGCGCCGACCCCCGCCCAGGACTCGGTGACCGTCGACGGCGGGACCGGGAGTTCGACGTCGGACTCCCCTGCCCGTGCCAGACGGTCAAGGACCGCCGCGAGTGTGACAGTAACGTCAGCTTCGGCTGGCTCCGCCAAAGCCATAGTGCGCAGGCCGAGGATGGTGGGCGTGGCTTCGCCGAGCAGCCTCGGCCGCAATACGCACACATAAGCAGCAAGGACCGATCCGGACGCCTGCAGCCGGATGGCGCCGTCGTCCACCGCCTTTGCACGGGTCACGTACGTACGGAGGTCCGCCAGATCCTGGGGATCGGCGAAACGGAAAGGTTGGGTGAGAACATCTGACACCTTAAGGACTCTACCGCCAGGTGTCCGGTTGAGCAGTACCGGGGTGACGTCTAGAGTCAAACCATGACTGAAGCGGAAGCCGGATTGCAGGCATTGCCCACGCAGGACCCCACCACCTCCTTGATCGAACTTCTTGATCTGGGGGAACTCGAAGGTGCCCGGACGGATGAGGACATCTTTATGGGTCCGTCACAGCGGCAGCCGCGGCAACGTGTTTTCGGAGGCCAGGTTCTGGCCCAATCGCTCATTGCCGCAAACCGCACCGTGGATCCGGCCCGCCATGTGCATTCGATGCACGGTTATTTCCTCCGTCCCGGGGATGCAAACCAACCCATCACTTTCGGCGTGCAACGTCTCCGCGACGGGAGGTCGTTCTCGGCCCGCCGTGTCCACGCTTACCAGGACGGCACACCGATCCTCTCGATGATCGCCTCCTTTCAGGAGGACGACGAGGGCCTTGACCACCAGTCCGAGATGCCGCTGGGAATTCCGGAACCTGAATCGCTGCCCAGCACCGCCGACCTCCTGGGCAGGTACGATCATCCCGTCGCCAGGCATTGGGCCTACGAGCGTCCCATAGACATCCGGCACGTCGACCCCGCACTGTATGTGTCAGCCAACGGCACCAAAGAAGCCAGGAACGCGGTCTGGATGAAAACGTTCGGACCCATGCCGGATGACGCCAACATGCACCGGGCCGCCCTCGCGTACGCCAGCGATTACACCATCCTGGAATCGATCCTGCGAAAGCACGGCCTGAGCTGGGTCACCCCCGGAATGAGCGTCGCCAGCCTTGACCATGCCATGTGGTGGCACCGCCCGGTACGGGTTGACCAGTGGCTGCTCTACGTGCAGGAGTCTCCCAGCGCCCAGGGCGCACGGGGCCTGGCCACCGGCAAGATCTTCGACCGGGAAGGCCGCCATGTTGCCTCGGTGGCGCAGGAAGGCATGGTCCGGATCCCTACCGACCTGAAGAATAAGGTGGTGGGTGCTGTCCAGTCCAAGGTTCTCAAGCACCAGATGCGAAAAGCCGAACGGTAAAAAAGTCAGGCAACAGCATTGGGCAAAACGAAAGGCCGGCTCGGCGGGTGATATCCGCCAAGCCGGCCTTCTTCGTTTCCGGACTTTTCCCGTAAGGATCAGTCGCGCGTGAGGCGCCGGTGAGTCACACGGTGCGGCTTCGCGGCATCGGGACCGAGCCGCTCCACCTTGTTCTCCTCATAGGACTCGAAGTTGCCCTCGAACCAGTACCACTTGGACGGGTTCTCCTCATCACCTTCGTAGGCCAGGATGTGGGTTGCCACCCGGTCGAGGAACCAGCGGTCGTGAGAGACGACCACAGCGCAGCCAGGGAATTCCAGGAGGGCGTTTTCAAGGCTGCTGAGCGTTTCGACGTCGAGGTCGTTAGTGGGCTCGTCAAGGAGCAGAAGGTTTCCACCCTGCTTGAGGGTCAGAGCCAGGTTCAAACGGTTACGCTCACCGCCGGAAAGCACTCCTGCTTTCTTCTGCTGGTCCGGGCCCTTGAATCCGAAAGCTGCCACGTATGCCCGGGAGGGCATTTCGACGTGGCCTACCTGGATGTAGTCCAAACCATCGGAAACTACCTCCCACAGCGTCTTGTTGGGATCGATCCCACCGCGGCTCTGGTCCGCATAGGAAATCTTGACGGAGTCACCGATCTTCAGGTCGCCGCCGTCGAGGGGCTCAAGCCCGACGATGGTCTTGAACAAGGTGGTCTTACCCACACCATTCGGGCCGATGACGCCGACAATGCCGTTGCGGGGCAGCGAGAAGGACAGTCCGTCAATGAGGGTCCTGTCCTCGAAGCCCTTCTGCAGGTTCTTGGCTTCGAGCACAAGTCCGCCCAGGCGCGGTCCGGGCGGAATCTGGATCTCCTCGAAGTCGAGCTTGCGCGTGCGGTCAGCTTCCGCCGCCATTTCCTCGTACCGAGCCAGGCGGGCTTTCGACTTGGTTTGCCGGCCCTTGGCGTTCGAGCGGACCCACTCAAGCTCTTCTGTCAGTCGCTTGGCCTGCTTGGCGTCCTTTTTGCCTTGAACTTCCAGGCGCGCACGCTTCTTCTCCAAGTAAGTGGAGTAGTTGCCTTCATACGGGTAGAGGTGCCCGCGGTCCACTTCGGCGATCCACTGGGCTACGTGGTCAAGGAAGTAACGGTCGTGGGTTACGGCCAAAACAGCGCCGTGATAGTTGGAAAGGTGCTGCTCGAGCCATAGCACGCTCTCGGCGTCGAGGTGGTTGGTGGGCTCATCGAGAAGCAGCAGGTCAGGCTTCTGCAACAGCAGCTTGCACAAGGCCACGCGGCGGCGCTCACCGCCGGAAAGGAGCGTCACGTTGGCGTCCGCTGGCGGGCACCGAAGAGCATCCATTGCCTGTTCCAGCTGTGAATCCAGGTCCCAGGCGTCGGCGGCGTCAATCGCTTCCTGGAGGTGGCCCATTTCCTCGAGCAGGGAGTCATAGTCGGCGTCGGGGCTGGCCATTTCCTCGGAGATGGCGTTGAAACGCTCGATCTTTCCGATGATTTCGCCGACGCCCTCCTGGACGTTGCCGAGGACTGTCTTCTCTTCGTTCAGCGGCGGTTCCTGAAGCAGGATGCCCACAGAGTAGCCGGGGCTGAGCCGCGCTTCGCCATTGGAAGGTGTGTCCAAGCCGGCCATGATCTTGAGAATGGTGGATTTACCGGCGCCGTTGGGGCCGACCACACCGATCTTGGCTCCGGGAAAGAACGACATGCTGACGTCGTCGAGAATGAGCTTTTCGCCAACAGCCTTACGGGCCTTGGTCATTGTGTAGATAAATTCCGCCATGGTTCCAAATCTAGTGGGTCGGCCGGGATAACTCACATTCGGGACGGTCTAAGGACATGGAAGGAACCAGGCGTCCTGACAGTTCAGAGCTGTGTACCTGCGAAGCATTTGCCGGTAGAGAGCACGGGCAGAATGATCACCGTGACCTTTCCCTCGCGTACTTGGCCGATCACGCAGTCCTTATCCTGAAGCGCCGCAGCTTCTATCGCATCAACTTCCAGGCCTGTAGGAGTCTGGCTGGCTGACACTTCCAACGCGGACGACGACACCCCTGCAGCAGTAAGCGCGGCAACCATCTGGTCCCTCGTGGGCTTGGCCGAACCGGCCGCCAGATTCTTGAGGGCGTGTTCAACCTTGTCCCTCAGGAGGGCGGTGGCGGGGGCCGGGGCTGCGGCGGAAGGAGTGGGGAGCGCGGAGCCTGCACCCGAGGGAGAACCAGCATTCGGCGTGGCGGAGCCCCCAGGAGAAGCCGGGCCGCCCACATCCGTACCGGCGGGGGGCGTGCAGGCAGACGACGCGATGAGCACGAGAAATGCCAGAACTGCTGCGCGCTGATGGCGTGCGGGCAAAATACGAAGGGTTGGCGTACGACGGGTCGGCCTCAGAGGTTTAGTCGCTCGCATCACCTTGCCATTCTGCCATGCAGTTCGCGCCCCTTTCGGCACCCGGGCGCCCTGCGCCCGGCGACGCCGCTGCAGCTGCGGCGCCGCCTTTCACCGAAACTGCCTTGAGAAGCCGTGACACAGCGATCCTGTTCTTTATCAGGCCGCGGCGCCCGTCAGCTCGCCAGTACTGGAATCAACGGCGAACAGCTCTCCGCTTTCCTCATCGACGAAAACTGAGGGTGGTTCTTCCATCCCTGGCGGCACGTCGGAAGCGTCGCCGGGTTCGCGTCCCGGGCCGTCGTCGTCCGGCTCTGCAACGAATTCGCCGGACGCGCGCCCGGAATCTCCCTCAGGGGCAATCTGCACAGCCTGGGTACTGGATTGTCCGTTCTGCCCAGAGGTCCGGATGAAGTTGGCTGAACCCCACATGAGGTCGTGACCGACGGATTCGGCGTCAATTTCCGCCACGTGGTAGATACGCCCGTCCTTCTCCCAACTGCGCATTTTGAGGCGGCCAACCACGATGACGCGCTGCCCCTTCTTGATGCTGCAGGCCAGGTTGCCTGCCAGTTGCCGGTACCCCTGCACAGTGAACCAGTTGGTATTGCCGTCCACCCAGGCGTTGGTGGCGCGGTCAAAGCGGCGGTCCGTGGAGCCAATCCGAAAGGACGCGGTGGCCGTTCCGCCTGGCGTCGTTGAAGTCTTGATCTCGGTGACCACGAAGCCACGGACCGTAATGTTGTCAGTCATGGTGATGTCCTGTCTCGAAGTGTGCTGCCCAAGCGGGCACTTCCAGCTTCATCGAGGGTGTCAGCCGCAGCGAGGGATCAACGTGGCTATGTGCAAAACTCCGCTCATGAGAGTGTGTTGGGGACAAGTGAAAATCGCATGGGACAGCTGGCGGTTTCCGGGAGCAAGTCACTGTAAACTTTTTGAGTTGCCTCTTGGACAGCCTCGAGGACACGTACTGCCCCAGTAGCTCAGGGGATAGAGCAGCGGCCTTCTAATCCGCCGGTCGGGGGTTCGATTCCCTCCTGGGGCACAGGAATGAGGCTCTGGCCTGTGGAGACACAGGCCAGAGCCGATTCCGTTGAATACGTTCGTGCCTCCCTCGTCCAACCAGGAGCTGCCCCTTATGAAGTCGGCTGCTCCCGAACTGACCGCACGGAAACCCCCGGCCGCTTTGTATGCGGCAGGTTTTGTGACCGCTTTTGGCGCCCACAGCATTGCCGCCGGAATGGGTGCACAAAGCGAAAACATCGGCCTGACCTTGCTCAACCTGGGCATCCTCCTCGCCGTGTACGACATCTCGGAGGTATTCCTCAAACCAGTCTTCGGCGCCCTCAGCGACCGGATAGGCACGAAGCCCGTTATTGTCGGGGGGCTCCTGGCCTTCGCCGCACTCTCACTTATCGGGCTGTGGGGAGCCGATCCGCTCATGCTGGGTCTTGCCCGTCTTGGGCAGGGAGCGGCTGCTTCGGCCTTCTCCCCCGCGTCCTCCGCCATGGTTGCCAGACTGGCCCGAGGAAAGAATGCCGGAACCTTTTTCGGCCGTTACGGTTCCTGGAAGAGCCTGGGATACGTCATCGGGCCGCTGCTGGGAGCCGGTTTGATTCTCGCGGGCGGCTTTGCCCTTTTGTTTGGCGCATTGTCAGTACTGGCAGCTGCCACGGCCGTGTGGGTGGTGGTGGCCGTACCCAACCTTCCGCCGCTTCCCCGGCACCGCTACACAGTGCTGGATCTGGCACGCCAGGCCACGGAACGGCGGTTCCTCGTCCCCACACTGGGGCTGGCGGCGTCGACGTCGGCGCTCGGTGCGGCTATTGGGTTTCTTCCCGCATTGGCTACCCGCCATGGCCTTGATCCCCTTGCCGGCACTGCTGCAGTCAGCGTCCTGGCCATCGCCTCAGTACTCATCCAGCCAAGGGTCGGCCACCTCCGCGACAGGGGAAGCATCTCCGACACCCAGGGCATGACAGCAGGACTTTTGCTGACGGCAGGAGGAGTCGGGGTCCTGGCGGTCGCCCCAGGGCCTATAACGATCTTCATCGCAGCAGTGGCGATTGGCGCCGGGGTCGGCGCCGCCACACCAATTGGCTTTGCCCACCTGGCAGATACCACTCCACCTGAACGGATCGGCAGGACCATGGGTTCCGCCGAGCTCGGCCGGGAACTTGGAGATGCCGGCGGGCCTTTGCTGGTAGGCGGAATCGCGACGCTCACCAGTCTTCCACTCGGGCTTGGTGCGCTCGCACTAGTGGTTGCGGCGGCAAGTCTCCCACGACTCGCCGGGGACCGCCGGACGCAAACCGACGACCAGTCTCTGGTCTGACCACCAACAGCAGAGGCCTCGTTTTGGACGGGAACTGTTTTAGTCACGCTTTTCGGTGGTCACATACTTACGCAACCTTGCCCTGCCAGTCTCCGGGCGTCCGGTCTCACCATGGGGCCGCTCCTCGGAGCGCGTTATGGCGTCGTCGGTGGTAGGTCCGGACGTGTCGCGGCCGACGGTGCCGGCTGCATTTGTTCTGTCATCGTCTGCCTCAGCGGGCCCGACGCCACCTATACCGGCCTTTGCTTCGCTGTAGGTGCGGCCCAGGCTGTAGTGCTCGTAGAGCCGGTCTTCATCGGTGGGCTCCAAGTGGCCATCGTTCTCGACGCGCGGAGCGTCCTTCACCTGGTCCTTTGAGTAAGGCACAAGGATGTCGTTGCCTTCAAGACGAGCGCCCTCAAGGGGGACGAATGACTCCGATGTACCGAACAGCCCGGTCTTTACAGTGACCCAGGTGGGCTGATCGTTGTCATCGTCGATATACACCTGCCCGATGGAGCCAATCTTGTCTCCGTCAGTGGTGAGCACACTGCCGCCCCTGTCAAGCAGTTCGTCGATATTGTCCCTGGTGAGCATGTTTCTCTCCTTGGATCTCGTCTTTCCAGCTTGGAAAATGAGGCAGCCTCCCCCGGTCCGGACATCCATAATAAGCATGCTTATCATCCTATTGGCAAGCATGCTTAGTAATTTCATTGATTGGGCTTATGATTCGAAGTAGGGCGGTCGGGCCGCCGCCGGCAACCCCGCCATTCCAGGGGTAGCTGCCTCTGGAGAGCTGCCTTTGGGGAGGATGAAAAGCCATGACACAACAACCCAACCATCAGGATCCGCCCGAGCCTCGCGAAGCCCGGGCGGGCTATGTCACGCCGGAAAGTCCAGGCCGAAGTGTACCTGCGGCAGGGACGGCAGGCGGCACCGAAGCCAGCCGCATCCAGGCTTCCGAGCGCCCGGTCCCGGCTGCGGCGCCGGCTGAGAGACGGGTTACCCGAGCCGGAATGGTGTGGGTTTCCGTGGCCACGGCCCTCGTGGTCCTGGTGCTCCTTATCGTCTTCATCCTGCAGAACCAAGACTATGTGCAGGTGAGGTTCCTGGGACTCGAGGGGGCTGTGTCCTTGGGGATGGCTCTGTTCATCGCAGCAGTCGCCGGCGGGGTACTAGTGGCAATCGCAGGCGCTGCACGGATCATCCAGCTGCGCACCGCGGCGCACCGCCGGGCTCAGGCTGTCCGAACGCCCACGGTCAGATAGCGACGCCGGACATCAAGACGCCGGACACTAAATAGCGCCGCTCAGGGATCGCGATTCACCGGATTCCCGTCAGGGGCCTCGTCGTCAAGCTCGGAGATGTCAGGGTCAACATTCCTGGCCAGGTCCCCCTCGAGGGATTCACGGCCAGTATCTTCCTCATTTTCCTGAATCTGACCATCGCCGCTCACTGCCCGGTATTCATCCGGAATCTCAGTCATGTGCCCAAGCTAAACCCGTGGCGCGGCTATGTCGAGGGCGAGTCTCGCAGACTCCTCTACCGGCGAGCTCGACAGTTCGGCGTGGGGAACGCGAACGGTCCCGCACCGCAAAGGCGATGCAGGACCGTTTCGTGGGGTGCGGACCCTTGCCGTGACGAAGCAAGGGCCCGCAGTCTGACTCAGGCCACTCAGGCGTACGGGAGAACAAGCTCCGCGTACCGCTGCTTCATGGAAGCCAGGACGCTGTCACCATCGGCGTCCCAGATCTCCTGATTAAAAATTTCGACTTCGATGTCTCCGGTGTAACCGGCATCCCTGACCCAGGTGCCGATAGTCGCAAAGTCAATGACGCCGTCGCCCATCATGCCCCTGGACAACAGGGCGTCCGCGGCGATGGGCAGGTTGAAGTCGCACACCTGATAAGAAGCGATGCGGTTCTCCCTGCCCGCCCGCTTGATCTGCATATGCAGCTCCGGATCCCACCACACATGGAAAGAGTCGACGGCGACACCGACAGCGTCCGTCCCGTACGGTGCCGCAAGATCGAGTGCCTGGCCAAGGGTGGAGATGAGTGCGCGGTCCGCCGCGTACATGGGGTGAAGAGGCTCCAACACGAGCCGAACGCCGTGCTCGACGGCGAAAGGCACCAGGTCCTCCAAACGGTCGGCCACACGCTGGCGGGCGGCCACAACATCCTTCTCCCCCGGGGCCAGCCCACCAACCACGAGGAAAAGCTCCCTGGTGTCCAGGGCAACTGCCTCCAATATGGCGGCACGGTTATCCGCCAACGCTGCGGCTTGTCCCTCTGCATCCGGTGCAGTCAGGAACCCTCCACGGCAGAGCGATGAAACCCGCAGCCCGGCGTCTTTGATCAGCTTGGCCGATTTTTCCAGCCCTGCCTCGGCAACGCGGTCCCGCCACGGGCCGATGGCCGGGATTCCGGCCCGGGCACAACCCTCCACAGCCTCGGCCAGCGTCCACTTCTTGGTGGTGGCACTGTTCAGTGAAAGCCTCGAGAAGTCGCTCATACTCCCACCCCGTTGATCCTCAGGTAGTCGGACATCCGGAAAGCTGCGAGGGCAGGATCCTTCAAAAGGCCGGCCTGGTCAGCGAGTTCGAACGTCTGGGCCAGATGGACCACGGAACGACCCGAATGCAGTCCGCCCACCATTTGGAAACCAGGCTGCTTGCCGTTCAGCCAGGACATGAAGGCGATACCGGTCTTGTAATAGAAAGTCGGAGCACTGAAGATGTGCTTGCCCAACTCCCGGGTGGAGTCCAGGATGGCCCGGGCCTTCTCCGCATCTCCCGCGTCGTAGCTCTGCAAGGCGGCCGATGCCGCAGGATAGATGGCGGCGAAAATTCCCAGCAAGGCATCTGAGTGGCTGCTGCCATCACCGTGGATGAGCTCAGGGTAGTTGAAGTCGTCTCCGGTGTAGAGGCGGACTCCTTCAGGCAGCGACGCACGCAGGGCCACTTCATGGCCGGCGTCGAGGAGCGAGACCTTTACCCCGTCCACCTTGTCCGCGTGCTCCCGAATAAGGCCCAGGAAGGTTTCAGTGGCCTGAGCGACGTCATTCGATCCCCAGTATCCCGCCAGGGCGGGATCGAACATGGTGCCCAACCAGTGCAGGATAACTGGCCGGTCCACTTCTGCAAGGAGGGTTGCGTACACGTGGAGGTAGTCATCAGGACCCGAGGCCACCTTGGCCAAGGCACGGGAAGCCATCAGGATGACTTTAGGTCCTGCTTCGCTGACGACGGCGATCTGCTCACGGTAGGCGTTGAGGACAGCCTGGACGCCCTCCGGGCCGGGGAGCAGCGAATCCAGATCCAGTTGATCTGTGCCGGCGCCGCATGAAACGAGATCACGAACGGACTTTCCAGCGGTGGCTGCGTTTCCGCTTGCCACGACCGACGCCGCTTCGGCACCACTGCGCTTGATGAGCTGCTGGGTCGCTGCCCAGTCCAGGCCCATGCCCCGTTGCGCCGTATCCATGGCATCGGCAACGCCAAGGCCGTAGGACCACAGTTCGTGGCGGTAGGCCAGCGTGGCTTCCCAGTCGAGGCGGGCAGGCGCGCCGGGGGTATTGTCGGCCGTTACTTCCGGAATGACATGGGCTGCAGCGTAAGCCCTGCGCGACGTCAGCGGAGCTGTCGGCTTAGGCCAGGAAGGAGCCGATTGGAGGCGGTACTCGCGCGTTCCGCCGTCGGAAGTGGGAAGGATCAGGGAAGTCATCAGAGGGTGATCTCCGGGATGTCGATGGTGCGACGTTCGTCCGAGGACTGCAGACCCAGCTCGGCGAGCTGCACGCCACGGGCAGCGGAAAGGAGGCCGAAGCGGTGCTCCCGTCCAGCGACGACATCACGCAGGAACTCTTCCCACTGCAGCTTGAAGCCGTTGTCCAGGTCGGCATTTGCCGGAACTTCCTGCCACTGGCTGCGGAAGGATTCCGTCACGGGGAGGTCCGGGTTCCAGACAGGCTTCGGAGTGTGCGCACGCTGCTGGGCAACACACTTGTTCAGGCCTGCGACTGCTGAGCCGTGCGTTCCGTCGATCTGGAACTCCACGAGCTCATCGCGGTAAACCCGCACGGCCCAGGATGAGTTGATCTGGCCGATTACTTCATCGCCACCAGGCGTTTCCAGTTCGAAAATGCCGTACGAGGCGTCGTCTGCGGTGGCCTTGTACTCCTTGCCCAACTCGTCCCAGCGGGTGGGTATGTGGGTAGCTGTCTTGGCGCTGACGCTCTTAACCTTGCCGATGATGCCCTCAAGAACGTAGTTCCAGTGACAGAACATATCGGTGGTCATTCCGCCGCCGTCCTCTTTGCGGTAGTTCCAGGAAGGCCGCTGCGCCGCCTGGACGTCGCCTTCGAAGACCCAGTATCCGAATTCGCCTCTGATAGAGAGGATGCGTCCAAAGAAGCCTTCATCTACAAGGCGGCGGAGCTTAACGAGACCGGGCAGGTAGAGCTTGTCATGGACAACGCCGGCGGTAACGCCGGATTCCCTGCCGATGCGTGCCAGTTCGATGGCTTCCTCAAGCGTCTCGGCCGTGGGCTTCTCAGTGAAAATGTGCTTGCCGGCCCGCATGGCCTTTTTCAGGGTGGCAGCACGCAGGCTGGTCATGGAGGCATCGAAGACAACGTCCACAGTGGGGTCATTGATGACGGCGTCCAGATCGGTGCTCCACTCAGCTACTTTGTGGAGCTCGGCAAGTTCACGGATTTTGGCTTCGTTTCGGCCTACCAGGATGGGTTCGACCTGGACCTTGGTGCCATCTTCAAGAGTGAATCCCCCGGCGTCCCGGATAGGCAGGATGGAACGGAGCAAGTGCTGCCGGTATCCCATCCGGCCTGTGATGCCGTTCATGGCGATGCGGATCGTCTTTGTTTCGTAGCCCATGTGTCCTCCACAGCTCATTGCTGTAACGCAGTAGTGGTGGGAAAGCGCATTCCCGTTTCATTCATGATGCCCTTTCCAGCCAGACTTGGCAAGCGCTTTCCTGAAAGTCGTCACACCTGTCATAATGTGGAAAACGCAGAAGTTTTGCCGAACAGGAGATTTCCCCGTGGCAGCAAGTACCCTGACCGAGGTGGCGCGCCTGGCTGGCGTGTCACCAGCCACAGCCTCAAGGGTGCTCAACGGATCCGACCGTAAACCGGGACCTGGCGTTTCCGAACGTGTGCGTCAGGCCGCTGAGGAGCTGGGCTACATTCCCAATGCACAAGCCCAGGCGTTGGCGAAGTCGAGTTCCGGACTCATCGGACTCATCGTCCACGACATTGCAGATCCTTACTTTTCCGCCATCGCGCGAGGGGTCCAAAGCGTAGCCAAGACCCAGAACAAGATGGTGCTTCTTGCAACCACTGGAGGAACTCCGGCAGACGAAAAGGAGGCCGTCGCTGCTTTTGCTGCCCGTCGGGCCGATGCGATCGTCATAGCCGGTTCCCGGTCCTCGCGGCCGGAGGACCAGAAGGCCAACAGCGAACTGGCCGCCGAGCTGGACAGGTATTGCCGCAACGGCGGTCATGTGGGAATTGTCGGTCAGGCAATTGTCGGGGCGGGGAGATCCGAGGGCTATCACCTCGTGGAGCTTCCCAATGAGCAGCTTGCCTCAGAGCTTGCCGGCCAACTTGCCAAACTCCACACCGGCGAGTTTGTAATAGTCGGTGGCCCGGAGGGACTCGTTACCTCGGATGACCGCATTCGCGGTTTCCAGAAGGGGCTTGCCAATGCAGGCCGCGCCCCCGCCGAGGTTGTGAACACATCCTTCAACCGGGCCGGGGGGTATGACGCCGGACGCCAGTTGGCCGATCGCATCCGCTCCTCCCAGGAAGCACAGGACGGCGCAGATCCCGCTGACACAAAGAAATCCAGGCTTTGTATCTTCGCTGCCAACGATGTCATGGCCATAGGTGTCGTTGCTGCATTGCGGGAGGAGGGTTTGCGCATTCCCCGTGACACCCTTGTCGCAGGGTTCGACGACATTGAGACCCTCAGGGATTTCCGTCCCGCACTCTCCACGGTCCGGCTACCTTTGGAAGAAATCGGCCGCCTGGCAACCATGAGCACCGCCGGTCACAGCCGGAAGGAAACTTTGGCCAGATCAAAGACGGCGGACGAGTCGGGGCACCAGCAAGGAAGTACTGGCGCAGCCCACCTTGGTGACGGTCAGGGGCCAGCGGTTACCGGCGAGGTCAAGCTTCGTCGGAGCACGCAATGGACCCCGTAGCCCAGGCTTTCTCCATGCCGGAAGGAATGACAGTAGTGGCTGCGGGCACTCCGGCAGCTCATGCCCTGCCGGCCATGCTGGTGCTCCCAGGCGGCGGTTATGCCCATCATGCAGAACACGAGGCAGAACCAGTTGCCCGCTGGCTCGCTTCCTTGGGTGTGCACGCCTTTGTGCTGCGGTACCGAGTTGCACCGCACCGGCACCCGGCTCCCCTGATAGACGCCAAACGTGCAGTGCAATGGATCCGCTCAGGCACACATGGTTTGCCCGTGGATGCGGAAAGGGTCGGGGTTCTGGGCTTTTCTGCCGGGGGCCATGTAGCCGCGACACTGTCCACCTCCGTTGCAACCGGAGACGCCTCACTGGATACCGATACGTCTGTGCCTGATCTCGCCGTCCTCTGCTATCCAGTGGTTTCGTTCACGTCCGCCGTGCATCAAGGATGCGTGGATAATCTGTTGGGCGTCTCCCCCTCCGCCCCTTCCCTCAGAGACCTGTCAGCAGAGCTGAATGTCACCCCAACCGTACCCCCCACGTTCGCCTGGCACACGGCAGATGACGCGGCAGTGGATGCCGAACACAGTCTGGGCTACGTCTCAGCCCTGACCAGGGCCGGCGTACCCACGGAGCTGCATGTGTTTCCGCACGGCCGCCATGGTTTGGGCTTGGCTTCCGATGACGCCAGCGTCAGGCAATGGACCCGGCTCTGTGAACGATGGCTCCTAAGCCGCGGCTGGATCTCAACGGAAGCAGGATTGGTCACTGAGGCAACTCCCGCTGCTGTCAGCGCGGGACACAGGCAGTAGTCAACGGCGTGCAGGGCGTCTAGCCTTTTGGCATGCCGAAGATGAACGATGTTCCGGATTCAGCGGTCACCACTGGCCCGGCTCTTTGGCCCGACGTTGAGACCCTGTTCGGAATTCGCGGTGACCCCTCCCGCTGTTGGTGCCGTTTTTTCACCCTGACTTCCTCTGAATACAACAACACCTCTCCAGAGGAGCGGAAAAGTCAGTTACGCGCCCGTTTCGACTCCCCCAAACCGGAACCAGGAGTCATGGCCTACCTCGAGGGCAAGCCGGTGGGATGGTGCGCGGTGGAACCCCGCTCCTGCTATCCCCGCATTGAACGTTCGCAACTGATGCGCGATGCGGCTCCGCGTCTGGCTGAACTTCCCGTTCCTGGCGACATATGGTCAGTCACTTGTTTCGTCGTCGCCTCCGGACACCGCCGCAAGGGAATTGCAGCGGCCTTACTACAGGCGGCCGTGGAACACGCCTTCACCCATGGTGCCGCCATGGTGGAGGGCTACCCGATCGATCCGGCCGCAAGGCCGAAGGCCGGTGCCGCCGACCTTTACCACGGCCCGTTATCCTTGTTTCTGACCGCCGGCTTCAGGCTGGTGGACACCACGACGCCGGGCCGCGCCGTGGTGAGGCTGGACAAGGTCAGCGGCTAAGGGCCCTGATGATCCAGGCACCCTCGTGGGTAGCGCCGGGGGCCAATTCGACGACGTCCACACCGGTGTTGAAGGCATCCGGCGGGCAGGTCATGGGTTCCACCGCCAGCCCGAGCCGCGATGGGCCCGTGGGCTTGTCAGCGGTGTGGATCTGCAACCAGGGCCACTGATGGTCCCATTCGAGCTCGACGCCCGAGCCTGAAGGATCAAAGACGCGAACGGACGCAGAGCCGGAGGACATTTCGATATCGGTGAAGGCATGGTCAATCTCCACCGATCCCAAAAGCCTTTCACTGCGGAAATCAAAGTCATGCCCCTCAACTGTTACCGTCCGCACAGGCAGCAACCTGTCCTGGGTGACTTCCAGGAAAGCAGCGGCGGGCATTTGCAGTGTCCATTCGTCCAAGGGGGCAGGGCCTGCAACGAGGTAGGGATGGGGACAAACACCATAGGGGGCGGCTTGGTCTCCCGTATTCCGGGTAGTGACCGTGCTGTGCAGACCGTCTTCCTGGAGCTCATAAGTGACGCTGATGTCCAGATCGCCCGGATAAGCTGGCCCGCCCGTCACCGTGGTGCCCAGACTGATCGAAGAAGATCCCTCGTGACGCACTTCCCAGGTCTTGCCGATAACAAGGCCATGGAGCGCCGTTCCGCGCTCCGGTTCATTGATCTCAGCCTGATAATGCATTCCGTGGAAGCTGTACATACCGTCAGCAAGCCGGTTGGGCCAAGGGGCACAGATCGTCCCTCGGTAGTCAGGAATGCCACCTTCCGGACCGAAGCTGATCACCAGGTCGCGGCCTTCATGGCGCAGTTCCCGCAGGGCCCCGCTCCTGGACGTCACAATGGCCGTGTATGGCCCGAAGCTGATGTTGTGCTCTGTGAGTGCCATGGCGTTCCTTTGTGACTGAGGGCTGTTAGCGCTAACCACTATAGTGCGACCGGGAGACCGCCTTGCAATGGTTACGAGAGAGGAATGCTGGGCCCAGCTGCGTTAAGGAAGCGTCAGGATGACAGGGCCGTCGGCGGTTATGGCCACGGTGTGCTCGCTGTGGGCGGCGCGGCGGCCGCTGGTGGACCGCAAGGTCCATTCGTCGTCGTCGTGGTAGTAATCATCCTTGCCCCCAAGAATCAGCATGGGTTCAATGGCAATGACCAATCCTTTGGTGAGCTTGATGCCACGTCCAGGCCTGCCCTCGTTGGGGACGGCAGGATCAGCATGCATAGTGCGGCCGATGCCGTGTCCGCCGTGATCCGCCAGCAAGCCGTACCCTGCCCTCCGCGCAGCGCCGCCGATCGCATACGCCAGGTCCCCCATCTTGTTGCCGACCCTGGCGGCATCAATTCCGCGCGCCAGTGCTGCCTCTGTCGCCTCGATCAGCGCGATGTCCTCCGGATTGGCTGTACCCACGACGAAACTGATGGCCGCATCGCCGCACCAACCGTCCACGAACGCTCCGCAGTCAACGCTCAGCAGGTCGCCGTCCTGGAGCTTGTATTCGTTTGGCACGCCGTGCACCACTGCGTCATTAACGCTGGTGCAGATCACGCCAGAAAACGGCACACTTGCCCACCGCGGATGGTAATTGAGAAAAGCGGGAGCAGCCCCGGCGTCGGAAATTAATGCCGCTGCCACCTCATCCAGCTCCTTGAGTGCCACGCCGACTCCTGCAGCCGATTTCACGGCGGCCAATGCATTGGCCACGACCCTCCCGGCCTCGCGCATCCGCGCGATCTCATCGGGGCTCTTGATCATGGACATTGCGGGTTCTCCGGACGTGTAAGGGCGCTCAAATGACAGGGCGCGTAGGGATTGGCTCGTGCATTTTGGTAAAGAGCCATTTGGTTCTGGGATCGAGGAAAATCAAGTACAGGGCAAACAGCACAGCAATGACCGCGGCAGCAATACGTGCCAATGCAAGAGCAAGGCCCAGATCCTCAGCCTGGTAGGGAAAGACGTCCAACTGGTCCGAAATGGCGTAGATCATGAAGAACGAGACGATGAAATACAGCGCTTTGACCTGCCAGTCATCACGGATGCCTGTGACGGCAAAAAGCGGGATCAGCCACACGACATACCAGGACTGGATCATCGGGGCCAGCACAACGATGGCGGCGAAGGCCAGCGTAAGGCGCCGCATGAGGCGATCGTGGTCCCCACGGAAGATCTGCCAGGCGACTATTCCGAGCGCCAGGACCTTGCCGGCGTCGTAGACCCATTTCGCCAGTGCCCAGCCGTCAAGGCCGAAGGCGTCCAGGATGGACGCGACGATCAGCCCTAAAAGACCCACAGGGGCGTACCAGATCCAGATGCTGCCCGGCGCGGAGAGGCCGTTGATCCAGCCAAAGCCGAAACCGTTGACAAGGCTCAGGGCATACAGAATCCCCAGGCTGATCGCTGCGGTGAGTCCCCAGAAGAGGAATTTCCTCACCCAGCCTGCGTTCTTTCCTGCCCAGAGCAGCCCTATGAAGGGCAGGAAAACTATGGTGATCGGCTTGACGGATATGGACAAAGTGACCAGCACCAGTCCCAGGAACATCCGCTTGGTGGCGCAATAGTAGAGCCCGGCCAGGGCCAGTCCCATCATCAACGCATCGTTGTGCACGCTGGCAATAAAATTGGTCAGGAAGAGCGGGTTGGCCGCAGTCAGCCACAATGCGCGGTGTGGATTGACGCCGTGAAGTTCGGCCAGCTTTGGGACGTAAACGATGCACAGGATGACGCCGCACAGTGCCACCAGCCGGAACAGCATGATACTCGCCTCCGGGTGGACATTTGTGGACCACACCACGAACTGTTCGATCCAGAGGAACAGTTGACCGTAGGGAACCGGTGCCTCCGTCCACATCTTGTCGGCGCCCAGCTGGAAGTAGTTGGACAAGGCGGAGATCCCGTTCTCATAGGGATTAAAGCCCTCCACCATGAGCCGGCCCTGGCCGATATAGGCGTAGACGTCGCGGCTGAACAGCGGTACCGACAACATCATCGGAAGGCCCCACAGAGCAACGGCCTGGAGAGTGGCTTTCCGGGCGCCAGGTCCCCAGACCTTCACGCGTTGTCCCAGTCGAAGCCATGCGCGAACCAGCAGCATGCCACCGATCGCCAGCAGAACAATGGACAGGGCAACTCCAAGTCCCTCTGTGCGCATCCAGATGAAGAGCGGCAGCCGCCACAGCTCCGAAGCCTGGGCCAGCCACCCCACTCCCACGGATCCAAAAGCCATAAAAAGGGAACCGACAAAACCTGCCAGCAGTGGCGACGCCGGGTTGTCAACTTCAACCACAGCCGGCTCGGGAGACTTAACGGCAGCCAGCTCCCCCGAAGCCGGTACGGGCGCCGTCATCTCAGGAGGGTCCAATCTGTTTGGTGGTACAGGGTTCGCCGGAAGGCCGGGCGGGCTTACCGGCCCATAGCTGAGCGCAGCATAGTAATTGATCCCGCTGCGTACCCAAAAATCCTAGCATCGGACGGGCCTTAGGCAGCGTAACGGTAGGCTGGACGGGTGCCTATATCTAACGAACGCATCGTCTGGATCGACTGCGAAATGACCGGCCTGGATCCCGTCAATGATGCCCTCATTGAAGTGGCCGCGCTGGTGACTGATTCCGAGCTGAACATCCTTGGCGACGGCGTTGATGTCGTGATCAAGCCGGATGATTCCGCTCTTGCCCAGATGAACGACTTTGTCCGCGACATGCATACCCGATCGGGCCTCCTCGAGGAGCTGCCCCATGGGAAGACCATGGCCGAAGCCGAAACCGCCATCCTGGAATACATCCGGAAATGGGTGCCCGATGCGCGCAAGGCACCACTGGGAGGGAATTCGGTGGGAACGGACCGGGTCTTCCTGGTCCGGGACATGCCTTCCGTGGTGGAGCACCTGCACTACCGCGTCATCGACGTCAGCACAATCAAGGAGCTGTCCCGTCGATGGTTCGCGCGCGCCTACTTCCAGGCGCCCGCGAAGCTTGGCGGCCACAGGGCCCTCGGCGACATCAAGGACTCCATCGATGAGCTCCGGTACTACCGCGAGGCTGTCTTCGTTCCCGCCCCCGGACCAGACAGCGCCACGGCCCAGAGGATCTCCAAGGCTGTGATGGCGGGCAATACTCCGGCCACTGAAGCACCCGATACAGCCTCGGCTATCACCTCCCCGGCAGCACAGGAAAAGTAATGTGCACCACGTTTGAGGGATTTTTTGGCAAAACACGAAAAAGTGGCAAAAGCACCCCCTGACAGCAGGTAAACTATTTGACGTTGCCTTTTCAGCCAGCCGGTCCGCCGGAAGGCATGACAGGGCGCATGGTGGGCGTAGCTCAGTTGGCAGAGCGCCTGGTTGTGGTCCAGGAGGTCGCGGGTTCAACCCCCGTCGCTCACCCTCAGGAAGACCGGCACCTCGCCGGCTTTCGCCAAAGACCGTACCGGAATCCGGTACGGTCTTTGTTGTTTTTGTTGCCCCTGCACTGAAGGAATCCGCCGAGATGACCGTTCTGCCAATCACCATCTGGGGCGAGCCGGTACTCCACCGCCGGGCCGCCGAGGTCGACGTCTTCGACGACGAACTCCGCAGTCTCATTGCGGACATGTTCGAAACCAACGACGCCGCCAACGGCGTCGGGCTCGCAGCGCCCCAGATCGGCATCGGCAAGCGGGTCTTCATCTATAAGTTCGCGAACGATGACGATGTCCCGCCGACCGGAGTGGTGGTGAACCCCGTCCTGACCTTGTCCAAGGTCTCCGGGGCCCTGCCCGATCCGGATGAGGAAGTCGAGGGCTGCCTCTCCTTCCCGGGTGGGCAGTATCCGCTAAAGCGCGCTGAGTGGGTTCGAGTGCAAGGATTCGACGGCGACGGCAAGCCTGTGGATTTCGAAGCCACTGACTGGTTCGCACGCGTCATCCAGCACGAATACGATCACCTCGACGGCAAACTGTACGTGAACCGCCTGATTGACAGATACTCCCGCAAGGCCCTGAAGCAGGCCAAGAAGAGCGGATGGGGCGTGCCGGGCCTTACCTGGATGCCCGGCGTGGACCCTGACCCGTTCGGGCACTGACACGGCTCATTTCGCCACAATGGTCTGCTGCCACGGGCAGGAATCAAGCACCCGCTTCATTGCGTCCTTCTCGGGCTGCGTCACCCAAAGCCGGTAAGCCGCTTTGACCGAGATCTGCCGTGCCACGTAGTGGCATCTGAAAGCCTTGTTGCCGGGGAGCCAGGTTGCTGCGTCCCCGGCGCCTTTCTCCTGGTTAGCGGGGCCGTCAGCCGCGATGAGGTTCAGGGGATCGTTGGCCAGGTTCTGCCGCTGTTGCTTCGTCAGCTGCTGGGCGCCTTTCTGCCAGGAATCCGCCAAGGCCACTACGTGATCGATCTGGACCTCCATGCTGCTCTCCGAGCCTCGGCGAAAGGAGACCATGGATCCGGTGTAGGGCTCGTGGAAATCGCCGCTTGCCACCTTGCAGCCTGAACCCTCCGTGAACAACTCCCCTGTCAGGTCGCGCCTGAGAATATCGTTGCGGGTGTCGCAGCCGTTGTGGTCGGCGTCGAACCATGCCTGTCCGAACGCGCTGCGATCGTAGTCGTTCTTGGGTGCCCGGCCCTTAACGGTCAGCTGTTCCAAGGCTCCGGCTGCGCTTCCGGCAGGAACCGGCTGCACGGGAACTACAGGCTTCATCCAGTCCGGGTCCAGCACCGGAGCTTCCGAGGGCCCATTGACGCGGGGCTCCGCGATGGCGAACTGTCCAGCGGTGAAGAACCAGCCGATGACACAGACGATTCCCAGAATAAGGACGGACAGCACGGCCCACGCCTGCCGGGAACGGCGTCGGGCACGGCGGTAAGCCGACCAGTGAATGGTCATGGCTGTCCCGCCATGCTGGTTCGCGTATTTGGACTTTTGAAGTTCAGCGGAAGTCTGTGGGGCACTCGAAAAGCCTAGGGCAGGCCACCGACAATTCCGGCGCTATCCACAGTGTGGAGGAACAGTGCCAGGCGAAGGTATGGCCAGCCTGGTACAGCGACCTCCGATTACTGCTCCCTTGTCACCCTTCGCAGGTCTTCCTCGGCGAGGTTCATCAGGTCCTCGAGCTGCCTGATCCTCTCGTCGCCGATTTCTCCGGCAGCATGTGCGGCCCGGGCCTGGTCCAACAGCCGTTTGGCTTCTTTATGGTTGGCGCGGGCTACGTCAAGCGCATGTTCAAGGGTGGTGTCATGTTCTCCGAGAGCTGAGTCTGTATCCATGACACCATTCTGGGCACCTTTCCCGGCTGATACCAGAGTGTCAGCCGGGAAACTCCCGAAATGCTAGACGGCGATGGCCGCAAGCACAGAGGCCGGCTCTTTGGCCGGGAACGATGGCGGATTGACTCCGGCCATCTCCTCCATAACGCGGACTACCTGGCAGCTGTAGCCGAATTCGTTGTCGTACCAGACGTACAGTACGAGGTTCTTTTCATTGGAAATCGTCGCGAGACCGTCGACGATGCCCGCACGGCGGGATCCGACGAAGTCGGTGGACACAACTTCAGGAGAGTCAATGTAGTCAATCTGCTTGCGCAGTTCCGAGTGCAGGGACATTTCACGGAGGTAGTTGTTGACTTCCTCCTTCGTGGTGCCGTTTTCGAGGCTCAGGTTCAGGATGGCGAGGGAGACATCCGGCGTGGGAACGCGGATGGAGCTGCCGGTGAGCTTGCCCAACAGCTCGGGTAGGGCCTTTGCCACGGCCTTGGCCGCACCGGTCTCGGTGATCACCATGTTAAGCGCTGCCGAACGGCCACGGCGGTCACCCTTGTGGAAGTTGTCGATCAGGTTCTGGTCATTGGTGAAGGAGTGGACTGTCTCGACGTGCCCGTGGACCACACCGTACTTGTCATTGATGGCCTTCAGGACCGGAGTGATGGCGTTGGTGGTGCACGATGCCGCGGTGACGATCTTGTCCGAGTCCAGGATGGTCCCGTGGTTGATGCCGTGAACGATGTTCTTCAGCTCGCCTTTGCCCGGGGCCGTCAGCAGTACGCGGGAAACGCCTTTGCTCTGCAGGTGCTGGGACAGGCCCTCTGCGTCGCGCCAGCGGCCCGTGTTGTCCACCACGAGTGCGTTGTGGATGCCGTAGCCGGTGTAGTCGATGGTGGCAGGATTGTCAGAGTAGATGACCTGAACCTGGACACCGTTGGCCGTGATGGTGTTCTTGTCTTCGTCAACACGGATGGTGCCTTCGAACGAACCGTGCACTGAATCACGGCGAAGCAGGCTGGCCCGCTTGGCAAGGTCGTTGTCCGAGCCGCGGCGCACAACGATGGCCCGCAGGCGCAGGCCATGGCCTCCACCGGCCTTTTCGATGAGCAGGCGTGCCAGGAGGCGGCCGATGCGTCCAAAACCATAGAGCACGACGTCGGTGCTGGTGCGGTCGTCGCCGCCGCGCTTGCCCACGATGTCCGAAAGCTCGTCGCGCAGGAAGTCTTCAAGGGTGGCGCCGTTGCCCTCGACCTTGTACTTCTGGTTGAGGCGGGCGATGTCGATTGCCGCAGCCCCAAGTTCCAGCTGGGACAGGACATTCAGCAGAGGAGCTGTCTCTTCGAGAAGCAGTTCGTCCTTGCTCATCCGGCGTGCAAACCGGTGTGCCTTCAGGATGTTCATGGTGGACTTATTGATCAGGCTGCGTCCGTGGATGCTGGTGACCACGTTGTTCTCGCGGTACAGCCGGCCGATCACGGGGATCATGGCCTCAGCAAGCGCCTCCCGGCCCATCCACGTATCAAGACAAGAATCTGACGTCTGGCTCACAGAACTACCTTCCTTGGGTCAACTGCATACGTCTTCGTATGAAGATGTCGGCCGCCGGAGGTATTCCGGGGCACAGGCACCAGCGGGGATTCGGTCCACCCCGGGTGCCTTGGAGAAGCGCAAAGAAAAACCGCCGCTGCAAACGCAGATCCGGCGGCAGAACTTCTACGTTCACTCTCCATTCTAGAGGCGAAGGGCTTGACTTCCTGCCTCGGCTGAGCGTGAAGTCACTCACATGGAGTGCGTAGCCTTCCCTTACCGGGAACGCGACGCAGTGTGTGGATGGGTTGACCGATACGCCGGGTTCTGTGCTCCCGTGCTGTTACCGGCACGGGAGTAGCGGCCATCCATCTACGGACGCCGTTGCCGACGCCCTCCAGCGGCCTACCCGGGCACTCGGGCGAGCAGCCCTCAAACGCGCCCTGTATGGCCTTGCTCCGGGTGGGGTTTACCTAGCCTTCCCGGTCACCCGGGAAGCTGGTGGTCTCTTACACCACCGTTTCACCCTTACCTGCGCGTCCGGCTGTGCGGACACAACCGAACTGCAGGCGGTCTGTTTTCTGTGGCACTGGCCTGCGGGTTACCCCGAGTGGGCGTTACCCACCACCCTGCTCTGCGGAGCCCGGACGTTCCTCGAGCCACTTTCGTGACGCGCGGCCGCCTGGTCAACCCATCCACGTTCCATTCTACGGGCAGCCGCTCCAGCGGCTGCACCGCTGATCCACTGCCTGGCCTTTGTCATCTTTGGAGGCCTCCATTGCGGCCCCTAAGATCGTACGGTGCTGATTCTGCTCCCCCCTTCCGAAGGCAAGACCCCCGCCGTCCGCGGCGACGCCGTCCACTGGCCCACGCTGAGTTTCCCCGAACTGAATACCCACCGGGCAGAAGTACTGGAGGCGCTCGGTACTGTGAGCGCGCATGAAGACGCCCTCGCCCTTCTGGGCGTTGGGGCATCGCTCAAGGACGACGTCGACCGCAACACCCGCCTGCACCGGGAGCCAGCAGCTCCCGCCCACCAGGTCTACTCGGGCGTGCTGTACGACGCACTGGGCTACCAGTCCCTCACTCCGGCGCAACGGAAAAAGGCGCATGACTCTGTGGTGGTCATCTCGGCCCTGTGGGGAGCCATTCGTTTCGATGACCGGGTGCCCGCCTACCGGTTATCCATGGGAACTGCACTTCCCGACGTCGGACGCCTGGCTTCCTTTTGGAAGCCCAGGATTACGGAAGCCCTGGCCGGCCTGACAGCCGGCGAGTTGTTCGTGGACTGCCGCTCAAGCACCTACGCCGCGGCCTGGGCGCCGCCGGCCGGCCAGACCGTAGCGGTCAATGTCCTCACCGAGGTGGCAGGAGTGCGCAAGGTGGTCAGCCACTTCGCCAAGCACACCCGTGGTGAGGTGGCCCGGCACCTGCTGACGCGTAGAGGGAACGCTCCCGCCACCCCGGCGCAGCTGCTGAAAGCTGCGGGCGAGAAGTGGAGCTGCGAACTCGTTGAAGGCACCGCCCGCAAGGCTCACGCCCTCAACATCATCCTGCCCGGCTAAGGAAGTAGTAAAGGCTGGAGACGGCCTTAGGCCCACTCGGCCGAGCGGACAAGGATGCAGCCGGAGTCCGGGCAGAACACGATATCGTCTTCTGCCGCTGCCTTGATCTCGGCGAGGTCGCCCGGGCTGAGCTGCATACCCGAACCTTCAGACTTGCCGTGGAACAGCCGCGCGGCCCCGACTCCCCTTTTGGCGAGGGTCTTTTCATAGACCGCCAGCATCCCGGCGTCGAGTCCGGAAGCGAAAGCGGAACGTTGGGCGGAAACTGTGTGCTCCTCAGCAGACACTTCGGCCAGGGCGGCATCGAGTTCTGCCCGGATCACGCTGAAGGAAGCCTTGATATCGTCCACGATCTGCTGCTGGGCCGCTTGACGTTCCCGCAGGGCGTCGAGCCGTTCCATTACCTCGAGTTCAACGTCCTCGAGGTCTGACCGCCTCTTGTTCAGCGAGGCAATGTCTTTCTGAAGCGCCACAAGATCCTTTGACAAACCCGTGCCGCTGTTGAGCCGCGCTTCGTCCCGAGCGATCCGCGAGGTAACCTGCTCGACGTCGTCCTCGGCGCGCTTAAGCTCCGTCTCGGCGTCGTGAACGGCCATCTTTGCCGCCCCCAGCTCGCCGTTGGCGACGTTAAGGGCCGCCTCAAGGTCCGTGATGCGGGGATCGTTTTCAAGGGTACGACGGCGGTTGGACAGTGACTTGAGTTTGGCGTCAAGCCCCTGAAGTTCCAGCAACTTCAACTGTTCCGCCGGTGCTGCCTTGGCCACTGCTACCTCCGCTTGTTCCAACCGGCCGGAGCCGGACGCCGTGCGGCGCTCTTTAGACTCTAGCGCCTGCGCTGCTCCCCTGCCTCGCTGCGCTCACCCGGGGCCCCTCGCACCTCAGGCTTAGCCGGGAGTCAGAATGAAGTCCCACGGATCACTGTTGGTGGTGCTCACCTGGATTTCCACCTCGTGGCCCTGGTCGTTCAGGACGTTGCCCAGTGCTTCCGCGGCCGCCGGCAGCCACAGCCACTCGCTGGCGAAGTGTGAAACGTCAATCAGGTAGGGCCTGCCGTTAACAGCGGCCTCGCGCGCTTCTGAGGCAGGGTGGTGGCGCAGGTCGGCCGTGACATAGATATCGGCGTTGCTGGCTCTGACCTCATTGAAAAGAGAGTCCCCCGCCCCGCCGCAGACGGCGACCCTGCGGATGAGGCCGTCCTTGTCCCCGGAGACTCGGACGCCGCCTGCAACTGAAGGAAGGATGCCGAACACCCGGGCGGCAAAATCCCCCAGGGTCATAACGTCGGCGAGATCGCCCACGCGCCCAATGCCTTCTTCCGGAAGGCCATTTGCAGCGGCCATTAGCGGGACCACATTCTGGAGACCCAGGGCATCAGCAAGGACGTCCGAGACACCCCCGACGGCGGAATCACCGTTTGTGTGAACCGTGAGAAGCCCGGTACCGGACTCGATCAGCCGGTGGACGGCTGCACCCTTGGGCGTGGTGGCTGCGACAGAGCTGACGCCCTTAAGCAGCAGGGGGTGGTGGGTGATCAGGAGCTGGGCACCCCATTCAATGGCCTCTTCGATGACTTCAAGGGTGGGATCCACAGCGAACATGATCCGCTTGACGGATGCAGACGGATGCCCGGCCACAAGGCCCACTTCGTCCCATTCTTCTGCGAGGGACTCCGGCCAGAGTTCCTCCACGGCGAGCAGAATTTCACCCAGCGTCGGTGTCAAGGATACGTTCTCGGTCCCCGTGGGGTCCGTAGTGGGCGAGCCCTGGGCGGAGGGCGCCGTTGAAACATCCGTGTTCACTGGTTCCATACCCCCATTTTTACCCTATTGCAGGGCCTCGCCTGCACGCGTTGCACTCTCGTAAGGTTGTCCGGGAATCATCGGACTGCTTCAACCATTGAAGAGGACATGAAAACGTTTGTACTTGGCGGAGGCTGCTTCTGGTGCCTTGACGCCGTCTACCAGATAACCAAGGGTGTCAGCTCCGTTGTCTCCGGCTATACCGGAGGCCACGATCCCCATCCCGATTACTACTCAGTGTGTGCCGGCACCACCGGACACGCTGAAGTTGTTGCCGTTACCTTCGACGAGGAAGTGATCCCTGCAGACGTCATTCTTGACATGTTTTTTGCCCTGCATGATCCCACCACGCTGAACAGGCAGGGTTACGACGTCGGCACCCAGTACCGTTCCTCGATGTTCTACCAGACAACGGAAGAGAAGATCCTTTTTGAGGAGGCGATTGAGCGCAACCAGGCGCTGTGGTCGCATCCGATTGTTACCGAGGTCAGCAGGCTGCCGCGATTTTATGTCGCGGAGGAGTTCCACCAGAACTACTACGGCAAGCATCCTGAGCAGGGCTATTGCCAGGTGATCATCAACCCGAAGCTGGCAAAGGCCCGGAAATATTACTCTGCATGGCTTAACGCTTAGCAAGGGTTCCCGGGCCTCGTTAGGCTGACCTCAGTATTCCCACCTCAGAGAACAGGCTCAGATACATGGCACGGATCTATGACGACGTTACCCAGTTGGTAGGCGGCACCCCCTTGGTCAGGCTCAACCGGCTGACCGAAGGCCTTGATGCAACTGTGGCGGTCAAGCTCGAGTTCTACAACCCGGCCAACAGCGTCAAGGACCGCATCGGTGTTGCCATCATCGACGCAGCCGAGAAGTCCGGTGCGCTGAGGCCCGGCGGAACCATCGTCGAGGGAACCTCGGGCAACACCGGCATCGCCCTGGCGATGGTTGGCGCAGCCCGCGGCTACAAGGTCATCCTGACCATGCCGGAAACCATGTCCACCGAGCGCCGTGTCATGCTGCGCGCCTTTGGTGCAGAGATTGTGCTCACGCCAGGTTCTGAGGGAATGCGCGGGGCAGTTGAAAAGGCGCAGGAGATTGTCGCCAACACCGAGAACTCCATCTGGGCGCAGCAGTTCGCCAATGAGGCCAACCCTGAGATCCACCGCACCACCACGGCTGAAGAAATCTGGACGGACACCGACGGCAAGGTCGACATCTTCGTATCCGGCATCGGCACCGGCGGAACCATCACCGGCGTCGGGCAGGTCCTGAAGGAGCGTAACCCCCGCGTCCAGATCGTCGCTGTGGAACCGAAAGACTCGGCCATCCTCAACGGCGGCGCACCCGGCCCGCACAAAATCCAGGGAATCGGGGCGAACTTCGTTCCGGAGATCCTGGACACCAACGTCTATGACGAGGTCCTGGACGCAACCCTCGAAGACTCCGTACGGGTCGCACGCGAACTCGGCGTCAAGGAAGGCATCCTGGGCGGCATCTCCTCCGGAGCCATCGTGTGGGGTGCGCTCGAACTGGCGAAGCGCCCGGAAAACGCAGGCAAGCTGATTGTGGCAGTCGTGTGCGACTTCGGCGAGCGTTACATCTCCACCGTGCTCTATGACGATATCCGCGGCTGATACTTCGCCCGCTCTCCCCCGTTTCCTGTAGAAAGACCTTTGTGAGCTTTTTCGCAAGACTTAAGGAAGACCTCGACGCCGCCCGGTCACACGACCCGGCGGCTCGAGGTTCTTTTGAGAACTTTTTCGCCTATTCCGGTTTGCACGCCATCTGGGCACATCGCCTGACCCACCGGCTCTGGCAAACTCCTTCGTTGCGCTTTCCGGCCCGGCTGATCTCCCAGCTGGCCCGGTTCCTCACAGGCATCGAAATCCACCCGGGAGCCACTATCGGCCGGCGGTTCTTTATCGATCACGGGATGGGTGTGGTCATTGGCGAGACTGCGGAGATCGGCGAGGATGTGATGATCTATCACGGTGTGACCCTCGGCGGGCGTTCCCTTGCCAAAGTTAAGCGCCACCCCACCATTGGCGACCACGTCACCATCGGTGCGGGGGCCAAGATCCTGGGCCCCATCACCATCGGGCGCGACAGTGCGGTGGGTGCCAACGCCGTCGTCGTCAAGGATGCACCTGCTGAATCGATCGTCACCGGCGTTCCTGCTACGTGGCGCCACCGGGATGCCCAGCGCGAAACAAAGGCAGCGGTTGACCCTGCCGAGTACTACATCGAATACCGGATCTGACAGCTTCCCGGAACCTCGAACCACTTACGCATAAACAGAACGGCCGGCGCCTCCCACTCGGGAGTCGCCGGCCGTTCTGTTTATGGCAGGAACTAGTGTGTGTCCACGGCCGCGATTTCGGACTTGTCTTCGCCCCACAGGGTGTGGAATGTACCTTCGGCGTCAACACGGCCGTAGGTGTGGGCTCCGAACAGGTCGCGCTGGCCCTGGATCACAGCGGCCGGGAGGCGCTTGCGGCGCAGGCCGTCGTAGTAAGCCAGTGACGAGGAGAATACCGGAACGGGGATACCCAGCTGAACGGCGGTGGCGACAACACGGCGCCATGCCGGAAGGACCTCGGCGATTGCCTTGGTGAACGCCGGCGCGAAAAGCAGGTTTGCGGGCTTCTCCTCGGCGGCGTAGGCCTTGGTGATTTCCTTGAGCAGCTCGGCGCGGATGATGCAGCCGCCCCGCCACAGCGAAGCGATCTCGTCCAGCTTCAGGTCCCAGCCGTATTCCTTGGCAGAGGAAGTCAGCATGTCCAGGCCTTGGGCGTAGGAGACAAGCTTGGAAGCGTAGAGGGCCTGCCTGACGTCCTCAACGAACGTCGCGGGAACCTCGACGTCGATTTCCTCTCCGGCGAGGAGCTCCTGCGCGAGCTTGCGCTGCTCCGACTGTGAGGACAGTGCCCGAGCGAAAACGGACTCGGCAATGCCCGACGTCGGGGAACCGAGTTCGAGCGCGGAAATGACCGTCCAGCGGCCGGTCCCCTTTTGGCCGGCAGCATCCACGACGACGTCGACAAACGGCTTCCCCGTCTTGGAATCCACGTGGCCCAAAACCTCGGCCGAGATCTCGATCAGGAACGAAGCGAGATCGCCCTGGTTCCACTCAGCGAAGATCTTCGACTGTTCTGCCGGCTCGATGCCCGCCCCTGAACGGAGCAGGTCGAAGGCTTCACCAATAACCTGCATGTCGGCATACTCGATACCGTTGTGGACCATCTTGACGAAGTGACCGGCGCCATCAGTGCCGATCCAGGCGCAGCACGGCTTGCCATCGACCTGGGCTGCGATCTTCTCGAGCAGCGGTCCGAGGGCGTCGTAGGACTCCTTTGAGCCACCGGGCATGATGGAGGGTCCGTTAAGGGCGCCTTCCTCTCCACCGGAAACACCGATGCCCACAAAGTGCAGGTCCTTGGCAGCAAGGGCAGCTTCCCGGCGACGGGTGTCCTCGTAGTGGGAGTTGCCGGCGTCGATGATGATGTCGCCGGGCTCAAGCAAGGGCTCCAGCTGCTCGATCACTGAGTCGACGGGCTTGCCCGCCTTGACCATGATGAGCACGCGGCGCGGCTTCTCCAGGGAATCAACCAGCTCCTGCAGGGTTTCGGTTCGGACAAAGTCGCCGTCGTGCCCGTGCTTTTCCAGCAGAACATCCGTCTTCTCCACGGACCTGTTGTGCAGGGCAACGGTGAAGCCGTTCCTGGCGAGGTTTCGGGCCAGGTTGGCACCCATGACCGCGAGGCCGGTGACACCGATGTGTGCAGACATCAAAACTCCAATTCATTCATGTGCAGGTTTGCATCCAGTCCCGCACTTCCTGGGGAACACAGTTTGAGAACCAGTGGATATGAATAAAGCATATGTATTGCCGGTCAGTACGGGGAAGTTCAGCCCACGTACTGGAAGGCTTTGCGTCATAAAAAGGCCCAAGGCCTGCCCGGGTGCGTCTCCCGAACTGCCGGCAACCAGCTGAAGGAAACAACACGGGCACGATTATGCTTACCACTATGTCAACCAGCCTCCACCATCGTGCCATTGAACATTTGGGGACCAGCATCGTCGGAGGAAGCCTTCCCGCAGGCCATGTCGTCCTGGCTGAGCAGCTGGAGGATGAACTCAAAGTATCGCGCTCAGTGGTCCGCGAGGCCGTCCGGGTCCTGCAGTCCCTCGGCTTGGTCGAAACAATTAAGAGAGTTGGCATCCGGGTCCTTCCCGCCGATCACTGGAACCCGTTTGATCCGCTCGTGATCCGGTGGCGCCTGGCCGGGGACGCGCGCGGAGCTCAGCTCCGCTCACTTGCGGAGCTCCGCTCGGCGGTTGAACCAATAGCTGCAGAGCTTGCGGCTCTCAACGCGCCGGAGGCCCTTCGTAGGGAGCTCCTTGAGGTGTCCGACGCCATGAGAGCCGCAGGCGAGGCAGGCGACCTCCCCCAGTTCCTGAACCTGGACATCCGGTTTCATTCTTTGCTGCTGACGGGTTCGGGCAATGAGATGTTCGCAAATCTTGTGGGGCAGGTGGCCGAGACGCTGACTGGCCGGACTGTCCTTGGGTTGATGCCCGATCACCCGAGTGAAGCTGCCTTGGGATGGCACAGGGAGGTGGCGGAGGCGATCGCGGCTGCAGATTCTGCCGCGGCACGGGAAGCTGCGGACAAGATCATGCGGCATTCCCTGGCAGAGCTGGAGCCCAATTGGCGGGATCAGCCACGGGTGTTTCTGGAGCCTCGCAGATGAGGCCGTAAGCTGGGGACATCCTTTGGTCCAGTGTTCAGTATTCTTGACTGAATTCAGTATGATGAACACATGACGCCTCCTGAAACCATCGTCGCGATCGCCGTCCCGCTCGAAGCTGAGCATGTGGAGCGGATCCGTGCCGTGGATCCCACTGTGACTGTGCTGTACGAACCCGACCTTCTTCCCCCGGAACGTTTCCCGGCGGACCATTCAGGCGATCCGGATTTTCAGCGAAGCCCGGAGCAGGAAGAACGCTATTGGGCGATGCTCAATAAGGCCCAGGTCCTGTACGGCTTTCCCAACGAAAGCCCCGGAGGCCTGGCCAGAATCGCCGGCAGCAACCCCCATCTGCAATGGATCCATGCCATGGCTGCGGGAGCAGGAGGTGCAGTCAAGGCCTCGGGACTGGACAGTCAGACACTCCAGAAGTTCCAGGTCACCACCTCTGCCGGCGTGCACGCCCTCCCCCTTGCGGAATTCACTGCCCTCGGCATCCTCAACGGATTCAAGCGCAGCGCTGAACTGGCGCAGGACCAGGCTGCCAAAGCGTGGCCTGAACTCCGGATTCCCACCCGCTTGGTCAACGGCTCCCGGCTGGTGGTGGCAGGACTGGGTGAGATCGGCCTTGAGACGGCCAGGATCGCCCGGGCCTTGGGCATGAAGGTCAGTGGCACCAAGCGCTCGGTGGCACCGATCGACGGAATTGATGAAGTAGCAGACAACAGCGGCCTGGCCAGGCTTGTGGCTTCGGCAGACGCCGTCGTCAACACTCTGCCGGGCACTCCCTACACAGAAAAGCTCTTTAACCGGGAGATCTTCTCGGCCATGAAGCCCGGTACGGTCTTCATCAACGTGGGACGCGGGACCGTGGTGGACGAGGACGCCCTGCTTGAAGCCCTGAACAACGGCCAGGTCTCCTATGCTTGCCTGGACGTCTTCGCCGTCGAGCCTCTCCCAGAGGAGAGTCCGCTGTGGAACCACCCGAAAGTTATGGTTTCACCCCACACGTCTGCACTGAGCGCCGCTGAGAACCGGCTCATCGCCGAACGCTTCTGCAGCAACCTGCGCACCTACCTCGACGGCGGGGAACTCCCGCACCTGGTTGATACCGTGCACTTCTACTAAGCCTCAAAGGCAAATCCCCCGAAAATGAGGGCGTCGCCGGCACCACTCCGCGGCCCTTCTGGAAGGGGCTGAACCCTATCCCTGGCGGCATAACGTCGAAAACCGGGAGGGTCTCGCCGGCGCAAGAGGCAGTTTCGAGACTCAACCGTCCCTTGACCAGCGGCCCCGGGTCACCGTCTGTCATGGAGATGAATCCCCATTCATTGAGAGTGACTGCTTTGTCGACCTCAAATGCTCCACGATAGCGAACGTTTCCTTCCGCATCCGCTGACATTGGTCTGACGGCTGCCGTGAATCCCCGCGGCCAGCGCAGGTAGACCTTCTCTGTGCTGTTTTCGAAGGTGAAGCATGCCTCAGCGGCGGAAACATGGCCGCGTACCAGGCCCGCTCTCTCCACCTTCCCCTGCGGTGCCCCAGATGACATCGGTGGCGGTCTCAGGCGACAGGCTGTCCGTGTAAGTGGCCACAGGCACGTCCCCCTTCGGCGCCACGTCTATGCGCGATCGGAGGTCATCACCGATGTCCACCGGTTCGTCAGTGAAGGGGGCCGTCGTGGTGGACGTCCTGATGTTCCGGATCTGCAGAAGCGCGTGTGCTCTCTCCATCAAATGCATCTCACCGTCGGCGCCAAGGGCAAAGAACCCGAGATACGTCATGGGCGCTTCTTTCTGGCTGTGCTGCCAAAGCAGGGTACCGCTGGCGGTCCTGTCTTCCACTGCGGCAATATCCACGGAGGTGGTCCCCAGGCTACGCGAACCTTTCAACACCTGCCGTACATCCACCGGTTCGACCCCGATCCGGTCACCTAAGTTCCGGGAGGTGGGCAATGCCTCCAGGACGAGCACTTCGTCTGCTTCGGCGAATAAGTCGTGGAATGGTCCGGCGGGAGGGTTTTGACCGGGATCAGGGGCGGCAGCAGATGGAGCGGGATTCGGAGGAGCCTCCATCGTGGCCGCTGGTGCCGCGACGGGCGGGGGCTGGACGTAGCTTGCAGTAAAGACTGCTGCCGCTACGGCGGCAACTGCCAGGAACCCTCCGGCCATGTCGTCGGCGGAAAGGTCCTTCATCGTTGGAACTCCTCTGAATCTCGTTCGGTCTGAAGCAGCTGACCGAGCGCCTTGCGGGCACGGTGAAGCCCCATCCTTATGGCTGTAGCGCTGGTATTCAGGAGATTTGATACCTCGCCGGAACTGAAGCCATCCCAGTACGTCAGCAATAAGACCTCGCGTTCAATTCCGCAGAACGTTGTGTGCCACCCCGAAGAGGACCATGACGGACAGTTCGTCCACGTGCCTGGATTTCTCCCACACGATCCGAAATACTTCCGCGCAAAGGTCCTCGGCAGTAGAAGGGTTTTCAGTTCGCCGGCGGAAGTATCGGTAGATGCGGTCGTGGCAGGCTGCGTGAGCCGCCGTAAACCGCTTTTGTCTTTCCAGGTCCACGCGATCCCCCAGATGCGTTTGTAAGCTCATGCCCGGTTAATGTCCGGCAACCGGGAATGTGTAACCAGGAATCGCAAGTTGCCCGTTTCCAGATGGTTTGCCGGCCCGGTTCCGGCTCGGCTGTGTGCAATAGTGGCGGGATGGTTAATCAGCAACAGCTTTGGGACCATCATGTCGCGAAAGAGTACGACACCCCGGGGGAGGGAATGTTCTCCCCCGAAGTTCTTGGGCCCACGATAGAAGTCCTGTCGAAGTTCGCAGGTCCGGGTCCGGCCGTCGAGTTCGCCATCGGTACGGGGCGTGTCGCCATTCCCTTGGCAGAAGCTGGAGTCCAGGTCAGCGGCATCGAACTGTCTCATGCGATGATCTCCCGACTACGTGAAAAGGTCGGCGAAGACCGCATTCCCGTCGTTCAGGGCGACATGACTGAGGCATCGGCGGGCGAGGACTTTTCGCTGGCTTTTCTGGTGTTCAACACCATCTCCAACCTCCTCACACAGGACGAACAGGTCCGGTGTTTCCAGAACGCCGCCCGTCATCTGGCACCAGGCGGACGCTTCGTTATTGAGCTCTGGGTGCCGCAACTGCGTTCGCTGCCGCCCGGACACGGCGCGACAGTCGAGGTAAGTCAGCCCGGATACCTGCTGGTCGATACCTATGACGTGTTACACCAGCACGTCGTCTCCCACCACGTGCAATTCGGCCCCGAACTGTCGGAAGGGCGCGATGCAAAGATCGGACGGACACCACACCGGTACGTCTGGCCCAGCGAGCTCGATCTTATGGGGCGGCTGGCCGGATTTGAGCTCGAATCAAGATGGGCGGACTGGGACCGCAGCGAATTCACTGCGGAAGCCCGCAGCCACGTCTCCGTGTACCGGAAAGGCTGAATCTCTCGTTCGTACTTTTGAGGTTAGAGTCGACGTGCAGGAAGAGAACATGCAAAAGACGGCCCTCTGAGGAGGGCCGTCCTTTGCTCCAGACAACGAGGAATCGTGCAGTACGAGGACTAGCTGGCGTCCTCGACGAGCAGGAGGTCCCGGCCTCTGGTTTCCGGAGTGAAGAAGGTAGTGGCAAAGGAGATCAGCGCCAGCACTCCCGAGTAGACAGCCAGAACGAGCCACGAGTATCCGGTCGCCGCAAGCAGGGCGGCGCCCACCAGGGGAACTAGACCGCCGGCCAGCACTGCGGAAAGCTCACGGCTCATGGCAACGCCCGTGAAACGGTACTGGGATCCGAACAGTTCCGGCAGGAGCGGGCACTGCGGGCCAAGCATAGACTGCACTCCCAGTGCGATGCCCACCACCATGACGACCCAGACGAGCGTTACGTTGCCAAGGGTGACCAGGTAGAAGGCCGGGAAGGCAATGAGAGCCTGGAAAAGGGCACCGTAGCGGTAGACCGGGACTCGTCCGAACCGGTCGGACAGGGCACCGAACGTAACCACCATAACGGCGGCGAACCCTGCGGCAATGAGGAGGCCGACTGGACCAATGAACTTGTCTCCCGGGAACACTCCGGCCGGAGCAGCGAGGAAGGCAACCAGCAGCGCGGAGTAGATCGAGGAGTTTCCGTTCTCACCCATCCGCAGCCCGATGCCGATCAGCACATTCTTTTTTGAGTGCTTCCAGAGCTCTCCCACCGGGTTTTTGACAACATTCTTGTGCTTCTCCAGCTCCTGGAAGACCGGTGTTTCCTTCAGCCGCAACCGGATGAAGATAGCAACAGCAATCAACAGGATGCTGGCCAGGAACGGAACGCGCCATAGCCAGCCTTCAAGAACGGCCTTGTCTGCCATTGCGATGAGGGCAAACGTACCGGCGCCCAGCAGTGTCCCGAGCTGAATGCCGACGAAGGGAAGGGAGGCGAAGAAACCACGCCGCCGCCTCGGGGCAACTTCCGAGATGAGCGTTGTGGCTCCGGCTTGTTCTGCGCCCGCACCAAGTCCCTGGAGGATCCGCAGGGTTACAAGGAGAACCGCACCCAGCATGCCCGCCTGTTCAAAGGTAGGCAGGAGCCCGATCGCGAAGCTGGCGGCTCCCATAAGGCCGATGGTCAGGATCAGCACCATCTTTCGGCCGAAGCGGTCCCCGATGTAGCCGAAGATGACCCCACCGAAGGGGCGGGCCGCAAAGCCAACACCGTAGGTAGCGAAGGATGCAATCAGCGCACCCTCAGCTCCAAGAGGCTTGAAAAACAAGGGCCCAAAAATCAGGGCAGAGGCCAAGCCATAGATATAGAAGTCGTAGTACTCAAGCGCGGAGCCCACGGAGCTGGCAAGAGTTGCCCTTCGCAGCTGTTCCGGTTCGACGACGGCGCCGTCCGCATCAGCCAGCGGTAATTCAGTACGAGTTGTCACAAGCACTCCCTTAAGAACACTCCAGACCCCCGTTGGTCTGGCGGGATAGCCCAGCACCGTGGTGCTGATCACTATGATGAACACAGTACAACATAGTGAACGCTTGGCCAAGGAGTATTTTCGATGTGTCATAGGAAGGGATGCATATGCCTCTTGCAGGCTGAATCAGCTGCGAGGGCCCATCCAATTCGCCCCTACCCCATGGGATTACCCAGGGAATGGGCCAGCTCCTGCAACTCCTTTACCATTTGGGCGCCCTGTTCCGGCGAATAGGTGGCTTTGAGTGCCGTTACTGAAAGTCCAAGACTGGGCCCATGGGCTCCCCGCGTGGGCACAGCCACAGCAAGGCAGACCACCCCGGTTGTTGACTCCTCGTCCTCGAAGGCATAGCCCTGTTCACGGATTTGCCGGATCTGGGCCTTCAGCTCCGCTCCGGTGCGGAGCGACTTGGGGGTCATTACAGGCAACTGCAAGTCGTCCGGGAACTTCTCTGCGAGGTCGTGATCGTGGAGGCGGGCAATAAGGACTTTCCCCACCGCACAGAGGGATACCGGCATCTTGTCGCCGATGTTCGACGTCAAGCGAACGGCAGGGTGGCCTTCGTAGCGTGCAAGGTAAATGACGTTCATTCCCTCAAGCATTGCGATCCGAACAGTCTCACCGGACAGGGTGGGAGCCTGTTCGCAGTAGCGGTAGAACTCCTGCACTTCATCCAGCCGGCTCAGGTAGGCTGCGCCCAGCTCCACGAGCTTGCGCCCTAAGGCAAAATCCTGACCCTGCCTGTTGACGAGGCGTGCCTCCTCCAGAGCAAGCAGGAGATTAGAAGTTGATGATTTCGGGATGCCCAGCTCGCGGGCTAGATCACTTAACGTCAGGCGCCCAGTGGCCGACGCCGCCAGGGCGTCCAGGACGGCCGACGCCCGCGTTACAGCCGGCGCGGGAGACGCGCTTCCTGCTCCCTCAGACGAACGGGACGTTCGGGAATCCACCATGATTCTCCTTAGCTCGATGCCGCAGTGTCAGCCCTCTGTTCATTCAGCTGAACACTAAACATCCTAGTGGTAATGCGAGTTGGGCAACCCTGCTCTGGGGCTTATGGGAGGGCTCAATGGGTGGCCCACTTCGGCGACCACTCACCCCGGATGGGTACATGAGACAGATGTTGCCCTGAAGTTTCCCTAAAAGTTACGAGCTGTTTCGCTTTTCCAACGCTTCGCGGTATATTCATTTCAAGCCTTCCACCGCGGCATCCCCCAATAGCCGCGGTGGAGGGCTTATCCAATTCTTGGGGTTAGCGCTAATTTTTGGGCGATGACCGCCCTACCGGCGACGACTGCCCCTCCTTAGGCGGCCACCGCCGAGCGAACCCGCCAGCCTCCGCCCAATCCGTCGCGAATCAGCTCCATGGTGGTCAATGGAGACGAACAATTCTGGCCCAGCCTCGCCTGGATCTGCCATACCTCGACATCTACCCGGCTCAGCCCCTTTGGCATTCTCCGCTCGGCTTCCCACCACTTTGTCCGCTCAAACCACCGGACGCAGTCGGGGGCCACGGTCCACTCGCGGCCACTTCTGACTACAGCCGCGGGATGACCATTGGGGGTCAGGCGTACTACTACGTGTTCCATCTGCCGAAGCTATAGCGAGGGTACGACAATCACCGATACGCGAGAAACCCCGCCACTCTGGCCGAATAAGCCAAAATGACGGGGTTTATTGTAGTGGGTCCTACCGGGATCGAACCGATGACATCCACGGTGTAAACGTGGCGCTCTACCAGCTGAGCTAAAGACCCATCGTATGGTTTGAACACTGCGGTGCGTCCAACCAACGAACATAGACTCTACCTGAACCTGGGCGGAGAAAGCCAATCGCCTTCGTCGTCCTGTAGCCTCCGGTCCCTACAGCGGAGAAAGATTGGCCGCCAGCCACGTCAGTGACTCACTTACGCCGGCTTCGAGTTTTATGGTCGCCAGGTTGTCCCCGCGGGTTTCACCCCGGTTGATGATGACTACCGGTTTTCCCTGCTTCGCTGCATGGCGCACGAACCGCAAGCCGCTCATAACGGTCAGCGAGGATCCTGCCACCACAAGCGCTTCGCCTTCGTCCACCATGGCATAAGCCTGTTCCACTCTTTCCTTCGGAACATTCTCGCCAAAATAGACGAAATCGGGCTTCAGCAGTCCACCGCAGGCAGGGCAATTGCCCGATCACAAAACTCTCGATCAGCCGGAGGTCATCCACTTCAGCGTCAGCGTCAGGCGCTATTTCGACCACTCCAGCTGCAAGGGCTTCCTCAAGGAATCGTGGATTGAGTTCTTCAAGCACGCCCGCCACAAGTTTCCGGCTGTAGCGGCGGGAGCACGACAGGCAGACGACCTGGTCAAAGCGGCCGTGCAGGTCAACCACGTTGACGCTCCCGGCGTCTTCATGCAGGCGGTCCACGTTCTGTGTAATGAGGCCGGTCAAGAGCCCACGCTGTTCAAGAACGGTGACGGCCAGGTGTCCAGGGTTGGGATCCGCACGCTTGAGGTGGGACCAGCCGATGTGGTTGCGTGCCCAATAGCGCTGACGGTTGTGGTGCTCCCCCACGAACTCCTGGTAAGTCATGGGTTCACGGGGAGGCGAACCAGGGCCGCGGTAATCGGGAATTCCCGAATCTGTACTCAATCCGGCTCCGGTGAGCATTGCAAACCTGGTGCCGGCAAGGAGATCAGCTATGGCCTGGAGTATTTCCAGCTGATCGGGGGCGGGGCCTGCGGCAGGAACCGAGGGCAGGATTGCAAATCCAGTCATCCCAATCCCCGGCCGCCGCTGCCTCATCGAATCCAGCTACCTGGCCAGTCCAGCCAAGGCCTCACGATAGTCGGCCAGGTCCCGGGCTTGTCCCCGGGGATTGACGACGACGTATTGGATCACGCCGTGCGCGTCGATGATGAAAGTGCCCCGCAAGGCCATCCCCGTGACGGCGTCAAACACGCCGTACTGCTGTGCCACCGCTCCGTGGGGCCAGAAGTCCGCCAGGAGGCTGAAGCCATAGGCTTCCGCCTCTGCGTAGGCGCGAAGCGTGAACTTACTGTCAACGGATACTGCCAGCACGGTTGCGTTCGCCTCGTCAAACACAGCGAAGTTGTCCCGGATCTCACACAGCTCTTGCGTACAGATCCCGGAAAACGCAAACGGGTAAAAAAGCACAACCACGTTTTGGCCACGCAATGCAGAGAGCCGGACAGGCTCACCGAACTGATTGACCAGTTCGAAATCGGGAGCCGGTTGGCCGACGGTTGGAACAAGCGTATGTTCCGCTGTGGCCTGAACGGGCAGGGTCACTTATTCTTCCTGGTCACCAACCGGGTGGCGCTCCAGTCCTTGGACACGCCGGCTGACGTAGTGACGTGAAGGCCGGCGGTGGGGGCAGCATCCTGGATGTCTGCAGGAGACACGTAGCCGGGCCGGCCGGATTTCGGTGTCAGAACCCAGATGGCACCGCCCTCGGAGAGGGTGGTGAGGGGTTCGACGAGAGTGTCCACGAGGTCGCCGTCGTCGGCCCTCCACCAAAGAATGGCGGCATCAACGACGTCATGGTCATCTTCATCGAGGAGTTCCGAGCCCGTGAGGTCTTCAATATCGTCACGCAAGTCGAAGTCGACGTCGTCGTCGTAGCCGAACTCCTGAATCAGATCCCCGTTTTTGAAACCCAATTTTTCCGCCACATTTACCGAAGTGGCGGCGTCGGCCTCGCTCACGTGTTCCTCCAATACTCTTGATTGCATAAAAGTCAGATGACCTCCATTGGTACAAGCCAACACCCTTTGTGCCTGTGCATCAAGCTGTTGACCCCGTGGCCCCGCAATTTCTGCGTCAAAGGGCACGCCGGATCCGCTGAGGCTACCCGACGGATTGTCACACAACCAGTATGACGGCGAAATACGACAGGGGTGTAAAGCACGCGGCTACGCATCGCATCGCGGTCGGAGTTAGAGTTGCTGATGACGTCTATGCCTGCGGGGCAACCGCTCTGGCTTTATGTGTGGTCATAGACGTGATAGGACCCCTGCCCGGCGCACATGACCGGGCTGATGTTACCGATACGTCGCACACGTCGCGTTCACGCCAGGCAGTTACCCTGCCGGACCTGAGGGCGCCGCTGAATGCGCGCAAAGAGAGGTTGGACGTGGCTGCAGGAGAAGATACCTCCCATATCCTCAGCGGGTTGACTAACCAGCTGCCTGATCGTGATCCGGATGAGACCGCCGAATGGATGGAGTCCCTCGACTCGCTGATCAGGGAACAGGGCACCGAGCGTGCCCAGTACATCATGCGCAGTCTGTTGCAGCGTGCCGGCGCTCAGAGCGTCGGGGTGCCGATGGTTACCACCACGGACTATGTGAACACCATCCCGGTGGACCAGGAAGCAGAATTCCCGGGGAACGAGGAGTATGAGCGCCGCTACCGGGCGTACATGCGCTGGAATGCAGCAGTGATGGTGCACCGTTCCCAGCGCCCCAATATCGGTGTTGGCGGGCACATCTCCACCTACGCGGGCGCTGCGACCCTGTATGAGGTGGGGTTCAACCACTTCTTCCGCGGCAAGGACCATCCCGGCGGCGGGGACCAGGTGTTTTTCCAGGGACACGCGTCCCCCGGAATGTATGCACGCGCCTTTATGGAGGGCCGGCTCAGCGAGAAGGATCTCGATGGGTTCAGGCAGGAAAAGTCCCGTGAGGGACATGCCCTCTCCTCCTATCCCCACCCCCGGCTCATGCCGGACTTCTGGGAATTCCCCACTGTGTCCATGGGCATTGGCCCCATGAATGCGATTTACCAGGCCCAGTCCAACCGGTACCTGCACAACCGCGGCTTCAAGGACACCTCAGACCAGCAGGTCTGGGCATTCCTGGGCGACGGCGAAATGGACGAGCCCGAGTCCCGCGGCCTGCTCCAGCTCGCAGCGAACGAGAACCTGGACAACCTGAACTTCGTCATTAACTGCAACCTGCAGCGCCTTGACGGGCCGGTCCGCGGCAACGGCAAGATCATGCAGGAACTCGAAGCGTTCTTCCGTGGCGCGGGCTGGAACGTCATCAAGGTGGTCTGGGGCCGCGAGTGGGATGACCTGCTGACGCGCGACTCGGACGGGTCGCTCGTGAAGATCATGAACGAAACCGCGGACGGCGACTACCAGACGTACAAGGCCGAATCCGGCGGATTCGTGCGCGAGCACTTCTTCGGCAAGACTCCGCAGACCAAGGATTTGGTCGCGGACCTGAGCGACGACGACATCTGGAACCTCAAGCGCGGCGGGCACGACTACCGCAAGGTCTACGCCGCGTACAAGGCCGCCACTGAATTCAAGGGCAAGCCAACCGTCATCCTGGCCAAGACGGTTAAGGGGTATGGTCTTGGACCGCACTTCGAAGGCCGCAACGCGACTCACCAGATGAAGAAACTCACCCTGGATGACCTCAAGGCCTTCCGCGACCACCTGCGGATCCCCATCTCGGATGACCAGCTTGAAGGCGACCCGTACCAGCCGCCGTATTTCCACCCCGGAACTGAAGCCCCCGAAATCAAATACATGATGGAGCGACGGGCTGCCTTGGGCGGATCTGTTCCCGAGCGGCGGTCCGAGCACGTGGACGTCACACTTCCGGACACCAAGGCCTACGAAGTGGCCAAACGCGGTTCGGGCAAGCAAATGGCGGCCACCACCATGGCGTTCGTCCGGCTGCTCAAGGACCTCATGAGGGATAAGGAATTCGGCCAGAGGATCGTGCCGATTATCCCCGATGAGGCGCGTACGTTCGGCATGGACGCCTTCTTCCCGACGGCTAAGATCTACAACCCCAAGGGCCAGAACTACCTTTCCGTGGACCGGGACCTCGTCCTGGCTTACAAGGAGTCTCCCGCCGGGCAGCTGATCCACCCGGGCATTAACGAAGCCGGAGCAGTGGCGGCGTTCACGGCAGCCGGAACCGCGTACGCCACCCACGGCCAGCCGCTGATACCGGTATATGTGTTCTACTCAATGTTCGGTTTCCAACGGACAGGCGATGCTTTCTGGGCAGCAGCTGACCAGATGACGCGTGGTTTCATCATCGGCGCCACGGCTGGCCGCACCACCCTTACCGGTGAAGGCCTCCAGCACGCTGACGGACACTCCCCGCTTCTTGCCTCCACGAACCCCGCCGTGGTCACCTACGACCCCGCTTACGGTTACGAAATGGGCCACATCGTCCGTGACGGCCTCGAGCGGATGTACGGCGAGAACAGCGGCGACCGGAACCTCATGTACTACCTCACGGTCTACAACGAGCCCATCCTGCAGCCTGCTGAACCCGAAGAACTGGACGTCGAAGGACTCCTCAAGGGCATCTACCTGCTGGCACCAGCCAAGATCGACGGTCCCCGGACCCAGATCCTGGCCTCGGGCGTGTCGGTTCCCTGGGCCTTGGACGCCCAGCGGATCCTTGCCGAGGACTGGGGCGTTTCCGCCGACGTCTGGTCTGTAACGTCCTGGAACGAACTCCGCCGCGACGGCCTGGCTGCCGAAGAAGAGGCGTTCCTGAACCCGGGCCAGCCCGCGAGGACACCTTTCGTGGCCCAGCAGCTGGCCGGAGCCACCGGACCGATTGTTGCCGTTACCGACTACATGAAAGCCGTGCCGGACCAGATCCGCCAGTTCCTGCCGAACGAGTTCGCCTCCCTCGGGGCTGACGGGTTCGGTTTCTCGGACACCCGTGCCGCTGCACGCCGCTTCTTCAAGAACGACACTCATTCAGTGGTTGTCCGCTCCCTTGAGATGCTGGCCCGCCGCGGAGAAGTGGATGCCGGAGCACCCGCTCAGGCAATTGAGAAGTACCGCCTGCACAACGTCAATGCCGGCAGCACCGGGAACGCTGGAGGAGACTCCTAGCCCCGGACAGCGCCTGCATTGAGCATTGCCATGGCGACGGCGGTTCCCACCTTTCGGTGGGGACCGCCGTCGTCGTTCTTGGGCCCAAAGGCGGTTTGTAGCCTTTGCACAAATGGAGCTTGTCCGGCGCGCACCGTATGCTCATTGCATGGCAGAGCCAAACCCAACTCCCCCAAAGCGCAAACCTGCGTCACGGGCCCTTAGCCCCGAAAAGACCGAAACGCTTAAGAAGCTGCGGGCAAGCGTGGGCCAGCTGTCCACCACCACTTTGCGACAACTGGAAAAATCGCTTCCCTGGTATAGCAGGCTCAGCTCAGATGAGCGGTCTGCCCTCGGCATGGTCGCCCAGAACGGTATCGCAGCGTTCGTGACCTGGTATGAAAGGCCGAGTTCGCCGTCGTGGATTCTTTCTGATGTCTTCGGGACGGCGCCCACAGAACTCACCCGCTCCATCAGCCTGCAAAAAGCCCTCCAGCTGATTCGTATCGTGGTGGAGGTAGTCGAGGACCAGGTGCCGGTGATCGCCCCGGAGGCGGATCAGCCTTCATTGCGCGAAGCTGTGCTGCGTTATTCCCGTGAGGTGGCCTTTGCAGCCGCCGACGTGTACGCCCGCGCCGCGGAATCCCGGGGTTCCTGGGACACGCGGCTCGAAGCACTGATTGTTGATGCCATCCTTCGTGGGGAAAACACGGACGCATTGAGGTCCAGGATCGCCGCCTTGGGCTGGAAAGCCCAGGAACGGTTCACGGTAATGGTCGGAAACTCGCCGTCCGAGCCCAGCGCAAGCTATGTGAGTGAATTGCGCCGGACCGCCGGCCGCTTTGCCGAGGACGCCCTCGTAGGGATCCAGGGAGACCGCCTGATCCTGATCCTGGGCGGTTTGCAGGACAGGGAGTCCGCTTACCAGAAGCTCAGCGAGCTGTTCGCGCCGGGTCCGGTGGTCTACGGGCCGGAAGCCGGGTCGCTGCTGGAAGCGAGCGGCTCTGCCCAGTCCGCCTTTGCCGGATTGACCGCTGCGCGAGCCTGGCCGTCAGCCCCCCGGCCCGTCGCCGCCGATGATTTGCTGCCCGAACGGGTCATTTCCGGCGACGATGCGGCGCGCAGGTGCCTCGTGAAAAACATCTACAGACCCCTTGTGGCCGCTTCCAACGGCCTGGTGGAGACGCTGGGAACGTACCTTGAACTAGGGCATTCGTTGGAGGCAACAGCCCGGGAACTCTTCGTTCATGCCAACACCGTGCGTTACCGCCTGAAGCGGGTATGTGACGTCACGGGATGGGATCCGCTCCTCCCCCGGGAGGCTTTTGTTCTCCAGGCCGCGCTGGTTGTAGGCCGTTTGTCCGCCCCTCCTAAGGCTGCCACGGAACGCCAGCCGTCCCGAAACAACAACTGAACCGTTGTAGACTTCCTACAAACTGACCCATGGAGCTTGGTGCATCAATGCACCGCTGAATCGCTCGGTAATTTGGAAAGCTGGATACGTGCTTGCAATCGTCTGCCCTGGACAGGGCTCCCAGACCCCTGGTTTTCTGGCCCCTTGGCTAGAGCTGCCTTCCGTAGCAGGCCATCTGGCCGCCCTGAGTGAAATCGCAGGCCTAGACCTCACCGCGCATGGAACCACTTCTGACGAAGAGACAATCAAAGATACTGCTGTCGCGCAGCCTTTGATTGTGGCCGCCGGCCTGGTGGCAGCAAAGTCGCTGTTCGACGTCGAACTCAGCACCCTTCCGGTGGTCCTGGCCGGCCACTCCGTGGGAGAGATCACCGCTTCCGCCCTTGCCGGTGTCGTCACTGAGGCTGAGGCTATGACCTTCGTCCGCGAGCGTGCCAACAGCATGGCTTCGGCTGCGGCCGTGACCCCCACCGGAATGAGTGCTGTTGTGGGCGGCGATCCCGCGGAGGTCCTCGCTGCCATCGAAGCCTCGGGGGCAACGCCTGCCAACGTCAACGGAGCCGGCCAGACTGTCGCAGCGGGCACCTTCGATCAGCTGAAGTTTCTCGCTGACAACCCACCGGCGAAGGCGCGGGTCATCCCGTTGAAGGTGGCCGGAGCCTTCCACACCTCGCACATGTCACCCGCTGTGAGCGCGCTGGAGGCCTTGAAGCCCACTCTGTCCCCGCAGAACCCCCAAGTGCCGCTCCTCTCCAACTTTGACGGCCAGGCAGTAACAGAAGGCTCCGCGGCAGTGGAGAGCCTCATCGCCCAGGTATCCCGACCGGTGCGCTGGGACCTGTGCATGGAATCCCTCGTCCAGAGGGGCGTCACCGGAGTCATCGAACTTGCCCCCGCCGGGACCCTTGCCGGTCTCGCCAAGCGAGGAATGCCGGGCGTCAAGACAGTCGCCGTCAAGACCCCCGAAGACCTTTCCGCAGCCCTTGCCCTCTTCGCAGAACTGGATGGCCAGTCATGAGCGTTCCCGTTCTCAAACAGGCACCCGTAAACCCGAACACCAGGATCCTTGGCCTCGGGGCCTACCGCCCGGATGTCATTGTCACTAACGACGACGTCTGCCAGTGGATCGACTCGTCAGACGAATGGATCCGGCAGCGCACGGGCATCGTCACCCGGCACCGTGCGGCCGCTGACGTCAGCGTAATTGACATGGCGGAGGGCGCGGCCCGCGAGGCTCTCCAGAAGGCCGGCATTGATGCCTCCCAGTTGGGCGCTGTGATCGTCTCCACAGTGACCCACCCCTACGCGACGCCTTCCGCGGCAGCGAGCCTTGCGGATCGGATCGGAGCGACGCCCGCTCCGGCATTCGACATATCCGCAGCCTGTGCCGGCTACTGCTACGGCATTGCCCAAGGTGATGCCCTTGTCAGGTCCGGAGCCGCAGACTACGTGCTGGTGGTCGGTGCGGAGAAACTCTCGGACGTCATCGACAACACGGAGCGCACCATTTCGTTCCTGCTCGGTGACGGCGCCGGCGCCGTTGTCATCGGCCCTTCGGACACCCCCGGCATCGGCCCGTCGGTCTGGGGTTCGGACGGCAGCAAGTGGGACGCCATCGGTATGACGCATTCCCTCAATGAAGCCCGGGACCAGGCACTCGACCCGCAGGGACTGTCTGCAGCGGTCAGCTCCCAAGGGAATGCCACCCATGGAAACGCCACGCTCACGGCCGTGAGCACCGCCGAGGCGGCTGTAACGGAAGCAGCCATCTGGCCCACTCTCCGCCAGGACGGCCAGACAGTCTTCCGGTGGGCTGTATGGGAGATGGCCAAGGTAGCCCAGCAAGCACTCGATGCCGCAGGCGTCACGGCAGATGACCTTGTGGCCTTCGTACCCCATCAGGCGAACATGCGGATCATCGATGAGATGGTGAAGAAGCTCAAACTCCCGGAGTCGGTCACCGTCGCCCGGGACATCGCCGATGCAGGAAACACCTCCGCCGCATCCATCCCCCTGGCCACCCACAGGCTGCTCAAGGAAAACCCTGCCCTGAGCGGCGGGCTTGCCCTGCAGATCGGCTTCGGCGCAGGCCTTGTCTTTGGCGCCCAGGTGGTCGTGCTCCCCTAAGCACCGGTCCTCCGGTCAGCGATCCGATAACTGAATACGTTCTGAGAAGCACGCATTTTTCCACACCAAGCCGTATCCGCGGTTTGCACCATTTCCGGTAACTGCCGGCAACACAAGAAAAGGAGCCATCAATGGCTAGCAACGAAGAGATCCTGGCCGGCCTGGCTGAAATCGTCAACGAAGAAACCGGCCTGGCTACTGAGGCAGTAGAGCTGGACAAGTCCTTCACCGAGGACCTGGACATCGACTCCATCTCCATGATGACCATCGTGGTCAACGCCGAAGAGAAGTTCGGCGTGCGCATCCCGGACGAAGAGGTCAAGAACCTCAAGACCGTTGGCGACGCCGTCAGCTTCATCTCCAACGCCCAGGCCTAGTCCGGGTTTCGGGCTCCAAGCCTGAGGGGCCGCTGGTCCCGGTCCGGCGATTTCCGCCACCGGGACCGGCAGCCCAAAGAAATTCCAAGTTTTCGATAGATCCTTACGCACGCCCCCGCGCAGCCTCCCGGCCGCCAGCGGAGGGCGCGGCAAGCACCGACAGAGAGTGATCCCATGACACGCAAAGTAGTCATTACCGGTCTGGGTGCCACCACGCCCATCGGCGGCGACGTACCCACGATGTGGACGAATGCGCTGAAGGGCGTCTCCGGAGCCCGCACCCTCGAAGATGACTGGGTGGCCAAGTTTGAGCTCCCCGTTCACTTTGCCGCCCGGGCCTCCACCCCGGCCCTGGACGTTCTCGCCCGGGTTGAAGCCAAGCGGATGGACCCGTCCACGCAGTTCGGCGTTATCGCTGCCCGCGAGGCCTGGGGCGACTCCGGGATCACCGAAGTTGACCATGACCGGCTCGCCGTTGCCTTTGCTACCGGTATTGGCGGAGTCTGGACCCTGCTCGACGCCTGGGACACGCTGCGCGAAAAAGGTCCCCGCCGCGTTCTTCCCATGACAGTTCCGATGCTGATGCCCAACGGAGTGGCCGCAGCAGTCAGCCTTGACCTCGGTGCCCGTGCAGGCGCCCACACTCCTGTCTCAGCATGCGCTTCCGGAACGGAAGCCTTGCACCTTGGCCTTGAACTGATCCGTTCCGGCAAGGCAGACGTCGTCGTCTGCGGCGGTGCGGAAGCTGCCATCCACCCGATGCCGATCGCAGCCTTCTCCTCCATGCAGGCACTGTCCCGGCGCAATGAAAACCCTGAGGGTGCTTCCCGGCCATACGACAAGGACCGGGACGGCTTTGTGATGGGTGAGGGCGCCGGCGCCATTGTCCTCGAAGCCGAAGAACACGCGCTTGCCCGCGGGGCACGCATTTATGCAGAGCTCGCTGGCACGTCGGTAACAGCTGACGCGTACCACATCACTGCCCCGGACCCGGAAGGCCTTGGCGCAACCCGTGCCTTGAAAGCCGCGATGTTTGACGGCCGGGTGCAGGCGGAGGACGTTGTCCACGTGAATGCGCACGCCACCTCCACTCCCGTAGGCGACAAGCCCGAGTACACCGCTCTCAAGGCCGCCCTGGGTGCCCAGGTGGAGAACGTGGCGGTCTCTGCCACCAAGTCCCAGATGGGGCACCTCCTGGGCGCCTCAGGAGCGGTTGAAGCGGTGCTGACAGTACTCGCTGTCTATGACCGGAAGGCGCCGGTGACGATCAACCTTGAAAACCAGGATCCTGAAATCCCGCTCGACGTCGTAACCACCGCCCGCGATCTCCCTTCCGGGAACATCGTCGCATTGAGTAACTCGTTCGGTTTCGGCGGCCACAACGCGGTCATCGCAGTCCGCAGCGTCTAGTACCGGAGCGTCCAGTACCGATCCACGGCCAACGCAGAAGTGGCCCCCGCGGAGCAAGTTCACTCCGGCGGGGGCCACTTCTTTGCTATGGAAGGTCAATCAGTGGAGGCGTGTGCATTGATGCTGACTTCGGTCGGCTTTCGGCACGTCCGTCCCGGTGGACAGACCAGACAGCGTTTTAGCCGACCTGATGCAGCCAGCGGACGGGTGCACCTTCCGCGGCATGCCTGAAGGGTTCCAGTTCCTCATCCCAGGCCTCGCCAAGTGCCAATGACAGCTCGTGGTAGACGGCGGAAGGATCGCCGGCGCCTGATTCGTAGGCGTAACGGATGCGGTCTTCAGACACCATGATGTTTCCGTGAACGTCCGTCATAGCGTGGAAGATGCCGAGCTCCGGTGTGTGCGACCAGCGACCGCCGTCGACACCGGGGCTGGGCTCTTCCGTGACTTCATAGCGCAGATGGGCCCATCCGCGCAGGGCAGAAGCCAGCTGGGCCCCAGTTCCCTGGTTGCCCGTCCACGACAACTCCGCCCGGAACATTCCAGGCGCAGCAGGCTGAGCAGTCCACTCCAAGTCCGTTCGCTTGTCCACTACTGACCCGATAGCCCACTCAACGTGTGGGCACAGGGCAGTCGGGGCCGAGTGAATGAACAACACACCGCGGGTTATTGCAACAGACATTCCATCCTCCATAGCTGTAGGTACGTCTTCCCCAACGACCTCTGCCTGGATGTGTGTCCGCTGCCCGGTTACCGCGTAGTGCGGGTGATCCTTGCCAGACTTATGAAATTTTCAGGACAACGCCGGCTTCAATAGATGCCCGATTGTTAGCTTCAAGCATCAGTTGAGAGTTGCCGACGTGAGTCTTATTGTGCCGTACCACGCCTAATTACGCCAGTGCAATTCGAAGAAATCAGGCGCGGGGATGCGCCTGAAGGTAGCTCTTCCGCAAGCGGTCCACTGAGACGTGGGTATAGATCTGGGTGGTGGCAAGGCTGCTGTGGCCGAGGATTTCCTGGACGGCCCGCAGGTCAGCGCCGCCGTCGAGTAAATGGGTGGCGGCAGAGTGACGCAAGGCATGGGGCCCGGTTGCCGAAGTATCGCCCAGCGTCTCCAACAGGCCCTCAACGACCGACCGCACCTGGCGCTGATCAACCCGTTTTCCCCGCAGGCCCAGGAAGAGCGCCGGGCCGCTGACTTCGGTAGCCAGCCTTGGCCTCCCGCGACGGAGCCAATCATCCACTGCGACAGCCGCCGGCAGTCCGTAGGGAACCGTGCGCTCTTTATTGCCTTTGCCCAGGACGCGCAGTGTCCTCCTGTCCGGATCGAGATCGTCGATGTCCATGCCGGCAAGTTCTCCCACCCGCACCCCTGTTGCATAAAGCAGTTCCACCATTGCGCGGTTCCTCAAGGGGACTGGGGCGCCGGCCGTTGCGGCGGTTTCCAGATCCGTGAGAATCCGGGTGATCTGTTGCTGGTTGAGGACGCCCGGGAGGGATCCTTCCCGCTTTGGCGCTTTGAGTCTGAGAGCCGGATCGACGGCGATCAACTCCTCGCGCAGTGCCCAGGCAGTAAAAGCCCGCGCGGTAGCGGCCCGCCGCGCGAGAGTTGACCGGGATATCCCGGCTTCGCTTTGGGCGCCCAGCCAACGGCGCAGCGTCCCAAGCTCTATTTCCTGCGGACTGCTGATGCCTTCCGATACAACGTGGACAAGAAGGCTATCCAGGTCCGAAAGATAAGCCCGGACCGTATGCGGTGACCGTGACCGCTCCCCCACGAGGTACTTGCCGAAGCTGTCGGCAGCACCGGCCAGGGCGGAGGGCAGGTTCTGGATCTTCACGTCTTCACTTTCCCACCATTTGCTCCCGGATCAAGGACGCAGGCGGCGAGTCCCGGGGGCACAAGGGTATGCCTCAAAATCACTTCAAAAATTGCTGATACATGGCGGCGTGCAAACGGATGTCTCCTCCCCTCGGCTGCGGGCCGGAACAATCAACCGGATCAGCACGATTTCTTTGACCGCTTCCAGCCTCCACCTTCAGAAACGGCGAGTCCAAGGAGACCAAGCCGCCCCAAGCCGGCACGGACCGATTCGATGCCCAGACCGGCGACGGCGGTAAGTTTCTCCACCGAACTGGTGGAGCGCAACGGAAGCGCATCCAGAAGGATCAGGTCTTCAAGCGTCAGGCCGTCATGGTCCGCCGGTGCGCCACGCTTGTCTTCCGGCAGAGAGCTTCCGCTGGGGCCTGCCAGTTCTGCCACTTCACCGGCGTCCGTGACGCACACAGCACCACCCTCCCTCAGGAGGCGATGGCAGCCAGCAGAGTTTGCACTGTGCACAGAGCCGGGAACGGCTCCGACGACCCTCCCCAGGCTCTCGGCATGGTGGGCTGTATTAAGCGCTCCGGAGCGCCACCTCGCTTCAACCACCACAGTGACGGCGGTCAAAGCGGCGATCAGCCGGTTCCGTTGCCGAAAACGTAGAATAGATGTATGACTACTTCCGCCGCAATCTACGCCCGCCAATCCGAAGACGTCGCCGAGGGCATAGCTAATCAGAAGAAGCGGTGCGCCGCCTTGATCGAGGCACGAGGATGGACCGTAGGCGCGATCTATGAGGACAACGACACGAGCGCTGCCAAGCGTCGAGGCCCCGGCACCGCGTGGCACAAGATGCTCTCCGACCTGAACAACGGCGCCGCCGACGTCGTCGTTTCCGTTGACCTTGACCGGCTCCTCCGCTCTACCCGCGACCTAATCGAGATTACCGACACTGGCGCCCGAGTGCTCACCGTGAATGGCGAGATCGACCTCACAACCGCAGACGGCGAGTTTCGCGCAACCATGCTGGCCGGTATCGCCCGCTTCGAGGTCCGCCGCAAGAGTGAGCGCCAAAAGAGAGCCAATGAGTCCCGCACCGCGGGCGGACGCCCTGTTCCCGGACGTCGGCGCTACGGCTATGAGACGGACGGCACAACTCCCCGAGACTCTGAAGCTGTCGTGGTTCGGCGCCTGTTTACACACGTTGCGGAAGGCGGCTCTCTCCGCTCTGCCGTCGGATGGTTGAAGGCCGAAGGAGTGAGCCCCGCACCGGGAAGGGAATGGAGCGCGCGCCGCCTCGCCGACATTCTCAAGAACCCTCACTATTCCGGAAAACTGCGCCACCTTGGCGAGGTAATCGACTCCGACCTGATTGCACCGATCGTTGAACCTGAGCTCGCCGCCGAAGTAGCCGCTATCCTCAGCGACCCATCCCGGCGCACTTCCCCTGGCCCTAAGCCCCGACATTTACTCTCTGGTCTCGCCCACTGTGGCGAGTGCGGCCATGCCATGACCTATATGCGGTCCTACATTTGTAAGCCGCATCCCGGTCACGTCTCTATCCTGAAGAACATTTTGGAACCTCGCGTCCGGGACGAGATCGCGAAGGCGTTCATCGCCGGTGGGCCTGATCTATTCCCAACGCCTAGCAGCGGGGCCAACATCGGAGCTTTGATCGCCGCCCATGAGAAGAACGCCGCCGCCGTTGCCGCTACTATCGCCGACCGTGACGAAGACTTGGTTCCTGCGAAAGTAGCGCGTGAACGACTGATCGAGCTCAGAGACGCTCGTGAGGCGATCGAGGCCGAACTGGAACGCGCAAGGACTGAGAAAGGCGCAGCTTCGGCACTGCTAGAGATCGCACAAGACCTTCTCGTGAGGCCAGAGGCCACTATGGGCGAGTTCGAAGAGATGAAGCAGACCGTGCTCGATCGCTTCGATGCCCTGGACCTCGATCGGCAACGGGAGATCGTTCGTGCGCTCCTCCACATTGAGGTTCGCTCCGGGCGGGATATCCGTAGGGTCTGGATAGAGCACAAGCTCGCCACGAACCTAAACGTTGACGCTATCGACCCGGCCCACTTCGATGACTGAGATATGTGAGACCAGAAATGAGTGAGGAAGAAGTCCTCGCCGCTGTCCGCAAGCACCCGCGCTGGACCGCGAGGGGCGCCCCGCTGGACCTCCATCCGGCGTCAGCGGCCATTATGGCCGCCGAAGAAATCATTCGGGATGCACTGCTGACAGCCGATGAACCTGAGTAACTAAGGCCCTGCCAATACGGCGGGGCCTTACCTGTTTTGAATGGCTAGCGGACACCGGTACCGAGACCTTATGAACTCCTGCTCCACGTGAGCACGCAATGTGTCGCTGGCCCCCTTCTACTGTGAGTCGCAGTAGGGGAAGCCGCTGGATCGAGCAAGTTAGCCTTGGCGCTCAGCAGCGAAGGTTTTCTGAATCGTCTGCTCTCCATGTGAGCAAGCAAGGGTTCGCTGGCCCTCTCCCACTGTGCCCCCGCAGTGCGGACAAGCCCACGCCGAGAAGGTGGCGGCACGCCTGTTGCCAAAGCATTTCCCACCACGAGCAAACCTTGCTGGAGGGTGAAGAGTTGTGACGCCGTGACGCGTTCCATCACGTTCTATTTGTTTCTTAAGCAACTCTCTCTCTCAGCAGCAATAAGAACGTGACGGAACAGACCACCGCTTCGCAACTCTTCACCCAAACTGCCTCCAGACCGCTCCCGGCGCTCCACGCCAAAGCCGACCCGGCCCCTCATCCCGCACGCCCGCACTGGCGCGCGCCCGCGTCCCCTCCGCTTCCTGGCGGTCCCGGAGGGCGACGCTGGAACGTTTCCGTCCCGAGCCCCGCGCCGATCACGCAACGGGGCGGGAACGTCTCCTCTGAATTCGGACCGCCGTTAATCGAAGGACCGCCCCGCCATGCTCACCCCTGTTCAACTCGCCGCACTTCTACACCGGCGCGCCGCCGACGTCCTAGGAGATACCGACGTAATCGCCCCGCACGCCGTCGCCCGTATCCTGACCGATCATCTCGCGAGGGAGGGTTTTCGCCAGTTCTACGCGGCGTCGGACGACTTCACGCTGGTCTACCGTATCGGCGACGATGCCCCCGCCCGCGTCAGCGTTCGAGACTTCCGCGAGGAGATCCATCCGAGAGTCCTGGAGATTCTCACGTCCGCCGCAGCCGCAGACCACTCCGGCGCTCGTCGCGCACGAGCAACCGTCCAGGCACTGAACGGCCGCCAACGCGGCGCCGAATCCTGGCTCCGTACCGCCGCCCTCCACGCCCGCGAAATGCTCCCGGATCTCACAGACCAGGAGCAAGTGTCACTTGAGCGGCGAAACGTCGATGTGCAACTAAAGCGTCCCTCGGCTGATCGTCTCCACACACAGGCAGCACGCCGCCAAATCCGCAAGGCTACCGACGAAGCAGAAACCCGGGAAGTTCTCGAAGCCTGGCTCGGCGCCCTTCCAGACGGGCCACACCCACTCCCCGACGTCTGGCAGGCGTTCCAACACGCTCGCCAGAAGTCAGAGCAGAAACTCCGCTCGACCAAACCGGGCGCCCTGGCAGTCGGCCGAACAACGTTTTACCGCCTCCTGGCGGAATTTGGAGAGGTCAGAACAGGGCAGGCACGTTCCCGCGTCCTGGCAGTCCCGTACCTGCTCCGCGTTCGCTCCCTGCTAAAGCGGCGACAGTACGTTGCCGCACTCAAACTCCAGCGCGCCCACCACTCGGGGCGCTGACCACCAAACCCGGCCACCATCCGGCGGCCCAAAAAGAAAGGAACAGCACATGGCTGTAATCATTGGAAAAGCCGACGCCAACGGGAACCGCATTTATCCTGAATGGCTCATTGCTCTCACACCCGGCGCCGCAGAAGCGAAAGCGCTCTGGGAATCGGAAAAGGCAAAGCGACTGCCCGAACTGACCGCCGCCCAGCGAACGGCCATCAGAGCAGCGGGAGAGCTCGGATACTGGCAGCGCACCGGATCGGGCGACGCCTTCTACGGCAAACACCCGGAGGTCTCTACGCCAGACTTCGAGGCCGCACAATCGGCCAAAAGGGAAGCCGAGAAGGCAGTCAATGCAGAAGCGCGTCGAATTGACGCCCTCCGCAAGCACTACCTGGATCTGATGCAAGGAGAGATCGCCGACCCGGAAGAACGCAAACGTCTGATCGCAAAGTTCGCCTTGAGGAAGAACAGTGAAATCGCCTCACTTTGGGACCAACTCAACGCGGCTATGGATGCCCGCGAAGAGGCTTATGACGCGGCCGGAGCCCCAGGCCGATCTTGGGAATACGACGGCAACATCACGGACCCTTCCAACGCACTCGCACAAATGAAGCGCACGATGACGTCGTTCATTGAAGGCTTTGACACGTTCTCCATCTCCAGGATGTTGGACGGCGAGGATGTGCCTCACGAATTCACGCCCAAAGGTGACGAGATCTACACCGCCACTAAACGCTAACCAAATCGAGAGCGGTCGGGCCAATCCCGGCCGCTCTTGCTACATCACCGACCCAAAGGAACACCATGACCAATTACGACCTCGTCGCAAGCATCGTCAAGAACATCAGGCGCGAAACACAACTCCCTGAGCGCTACCAGGATCTAGACCAACAGACTCAGGAACGAATCAAACGGCAGGCCGAAGCCGCGGACACCACCCCAGAATCAATCTGGAAAGTTGTCCTGACACAACGCGCCGAGAACCTAAAAGATGACGCCAAATCAGAGGAGGCTCAGGCGATCGCCCTCGCCTCCCGGCGCTAACCCGTGGGCTGGAAGGCGTCGATATGGCGTCTTCCAGCCGACCGGCAAGGGCATCCCGGGAGTCATCGGGAGAAGAACTACTAGGCTCTACGTGCTACGGCCCCAGATGTGAACCATTGGACTAGGGTTGCCGCCGTCATAACCGCGACCTCTGCCGCCTCTTGAGTGATTACAAGCGAGGGGTCAGGATTTCCTCCATGCCTGTCCGCCTGGCCCGCCCAAAGCATCTTCATCATTGACAGCATCGTGGCACTCGCCGTGGCGTGCTCGTCCTCGCGTGCCAGTGGCAGACTCCAATTGCCGGTGTTCCGCATCTGCGAGTTGATCTTTCCCAACGTCGCGGTCGAGTCCTTGGGACAGATAACGGGCACCGCCGCATCTTCAACTGCCTTCACGGCGAGGGAGTATGCATGAGACGGGTTCGGTGCAATCCCAAAAGCGGCGGCCCAAGCACTTGCTAGCCTCGCCCCTGCTTGGCCGCTGGACTGAATGGTCTGCTCAACAGCGTTTTGGACTCCCTCGGGAACGCGTTGCACGAGCCCTAATGCGTTAGCGGTTCGGATGCCTACCTGCCACTTTGATCCGGCCTCCCTGAGTAGAACCTCAAGTTGTCCCAACACTCCGACGCCTTTTTGGATAATCGACTTTACTTCTTCCACTCCTCCGAGCTCGCGAATGGGAACTGTCGACAACAGGTAGTCCGTCAGCACGAGTTCTTGGTAGCGAAACTTCTCGATCACGGCCCTGGAAAGCCCGAGCTTTGACTTGTCAAGCATCAGGGAAATCTGAACACGCATCGCCCGCTCGACCTTGTGAACAACGTCGATGCCCGGTTGCTCATCCATGAGCACATTGCAGAGCATATGCTCAAGCCAAGCAAAGAGGGACTTCTCCATCCAATGCGGCACGTTATCAATCAGAATGTCGTAGTTGACGTCACTTTCTTCGTTATAGCCAAAGGGACGCCATGATTCTTGAGTCATGGATTCAAGATTGCCAGACTTCCAGCGTCTACCGGTCCCACGAGCCTCGTGGCGTCAGGTCGTTTCGGACGTCCAGCCAATGCTCAGGTCATTGGGAAGGCGACTATCGACCGCCGATCAAAGCAGCGCCCCCTGGGGGAGGACTCCCCCTACCCCCTGGCTCCCAGCCCGAAGAGGCATAGCGTCTCCGTGTGCGCGCGAGTCTGGGGGTTTTCACAAAAAGGTTCTTTTAGCTTTTCGTCCAATTCAAGTCCGGCAATTGGACGAGCAATCTACGGAAAATCTTGCACCTAGAAAGCCTTGGCAGTGGCCATGGCAGCACGTCAGGGACCGGTCAGAACGTGGCATGTGCGCATGCTTGGCACACAACCGCCCGCCAGCGCCTTGCATGCGAGTAGGCTACAAGCCATTCCACAGTCCCCGACGGCCACACCTTCGCGGCTATCGACCTCATCGTCGGCGTCGGACACGAGACCACGGACTACTAGCCGCTCCCAGAAGCTCCCCTATCGGTCAACGGAGGGGCTTTTTACGGTTACACGGTGCTCGACTCGCCGACTAGCACGGTGTTCATTCGAATTCAGAAAGGTTCGCGGATAGTCTCGGCTCATGGCAGGGGAAATCGCGCAAGAGGTAGCAATCATGTTGGCGCTCGGCAGTGCAGCTATCGGCGCGGGAGGCTCGATCATCTCTCAAGCTGTCGGCGGCGTAATAGCTAGCAGACGCGAGCAGAAAAAGGCCGAGGCGGACGAAAAACGCTGGCACTTGGAGAATGATGCAAGACGCCGGGACCGGCAACTCGAACACAAAATAGAACTCTTCACCAAGTTCCTATCCACCGTTGAGGGGATCGAACGATCCGAAGCATGGGGACAGTCCATGACGCGGGACGCGTATCTAGGCCACACTGAGCGCCTTGACCAGTTGAGGGACCTTGTCGAGGAGATAGGGCTGCTCGCCCCAGAGGTCTACCGTCATGCCAGGACGACTTATATGAGGGTGCGCTTGATGTTCGTCACAAAGACACACTACGTGACTCAGAAGGACGACAAGGAAGCTGAGGTATCTATAAAGAGAGCCGAAGAAGACGTTGCCTTTTGGATTGGGCAGTCCCGTCACGCTATACGTTCCTACATCAGTCACAAGCCTGTTGAATGGCCCGAGCAAGCCATTGCCGAGCGCATCGCAGAGCGAAAAAAAGAGGCATGAAGCTCTAGACGGGCAGCCCCTGCTGTCCGCCTTCGTGTCTCTGGCCCCGTGAATAAGCTAAACGCACAGGTAGAGTGCACATAACGGCGGATACTCACTTGGGGGAACCATCAATAAGCTCGTCATTCCTGTGGCCGCGGCCGCCCTGCTGCTCACCGGTTGCTACGGCGGCACGTCAGCCTCGCCGTCCACAAAAAGTCCGAGCCCCACGCCGACCGCCAACAAGTACACACAGACGTGGACGAAGACGTACTCAAAGACAACGTGCACTGACTGGCTGAAGGTCATGACGGCAGCCCAGCAGTTCGCCGCCGCCGCCGACATTCTTACCAGCGGCCGGAACAAGATCGACAACGGCACGGGAATGCCTACGGACACGCTTATAAGTGACTTTCAGGCGGCAACTACTGACTACTGCAAGATCCCGAGCATGACGATTACGGACGCCACCTACGCCGTATACATGGACGGAAAGAAGTACCGGCCTTGATCGATCCTCTTTCACGTGCTTTAGCTGAGATTCGACTCCTTCGAGAACTCCACTCTTTGCAGCCTGATCGCCGCTTGTAGCCTCAGCCTGCTCGGCCGGCTCCCTTGACAGTGAGAACGGGCTTTTTGTAGCAGACAGTTTTCCCCCGGTGTTCACCGTTCTCGGCTACAAAAGAAACTGATTCCAACGTCAGGAGTGCCTTCGTGGCACCTCCAATTTCCTTCAGTTGTTCAGCGACTTGATTCGCCGCCAGGTCATGCGCCCAAGACCAAGACACAGACTCAAACGTAAAATTACCGGGCTCCGAGCAGTCGCCGAGGCTGAAAGAGATCTCCGTACGGGGATAACATTTCGGTGGACGAGTGTGGAGAACCATGTACCGACGCAGTGACTGAGGTCCGTCCAAGATGATTTCCACGCCTTCAGGGACACCGCGAAGGCGCTCTTCCAAGTCAGTCACCGTCCATTTTGAACGGAAACTGTCGCTCTGTTGTCCACCGCTCAAGTTTCCCCCTATCGAGTAGGACGGCAGCACCGCCGAGTAAACGCCTATTCTGCCACCAGGATGTCGTCCTGTTCCTGGGGGCGCGAACCAAATTTGCCGTCAGCGTCGACGTAGATGTTCATGTCGACTATCTGCCTCTTGAACTGGACGAACTTCCAGTCCTCGCCGTAGGCCTTGATCAAGGACATAGTCGGATCCATGATTCTCAGCGCAAGCAGCCGCACAAGTAGAAGCGCAACTTTCCCGGCGACGTATGTCTTTTCTGGGGAAGGCATTGGTCCCCGTTTGGCGTGCTTGACGTCGTTGTAGTTAGCCGCGATAGCCTTGGCCAGCGCCATAGGCGAGGCCGCAATATCGGACCAATCGAGCTTGACGGTTGCAAGGCACCGAAAGACGAAGGTGGCAGTTGTTGGGCGTTTCCCATTCAGCGAATCACCCTCGCCTTCTACTGCGCCGATGATGTGACCTGCAGCTTCCAAACTCACAGAGGCGTTCACAATGTGGTCTTCGACGTAGGATTCCGGTCGCCGTAGCGTTCCACTAGCGGGTTGAACGACACGCTCCCACTCGTCGAACGCAGCCATCCAGCGCTCCAGGCCCTCAACTCCAACTATTGACGCTGTCGCTAGTGGATGCTTCAGTTCTCCAGGACGGGATCGCCAGTAGTCCGATACGGTATTCTCGGACACCATCTCAAAAAACGGCACGTCGACAACTTTGCCGGTGAGAACCTTCGAATTGAACCTCGAGTCCCGTATTTCATGCCGCCTAAACACGACCGGCTGACCGTACATGAGCGTCAATAGCGCGATCATCTTACGCTGTTCCTCGAAGTGGTCCGCGCATGGGCGAGACGATTCGTACCTGGTCGTAAGACAGACCCACTCCCTTACGCGAAAACCAGGCTCCTCCTGGTCCGTCGTCCAATTAGTGCTCAACTCGAACGTGACGTCGCCGTGACGCCATGTCAGAGCGGGTGGCGACTCCACCTCTACGTTGATCTTCTGAACGCGGTTGTTCTCGTCTTGCATAAAGGAGTATGAGGTGGCACCCATGTTGGTCCACTCGGTGAGCCCGTCGATATGCGAGCGAAGTTCTGTGACTTCTAGTGCGTCCTCGAAGTCGCCGTCGCGATCTTTGAAGACCACTTCTTGCGGCGTCACCTTCACCGTCGAAAATCCATGGCCCCCAAAGTTAAGCGAAGAGCCTGATGTGCGACAACCGTACAAGGTGAATCGCCCGCTCCCAGTCAGCAACTGTAGGTTGGACGGAGGCCGACCATCACGAACCCAGCCCTTGACCGACGCGAACTGCGGCGTGTTGTTGAGAAAAGGGACCAATAGGTCGATCCCTTTGAGCTCCTCAAAGGTCAGCATCCCTGTCACGTAAGGCGTGTCCTCGACGTTGTCGACAATGAGACCTGGCAGGGTGTCACCCATCGTGAAATGATTCTTGTTCACTTTGCTCCCTTAGATTGAGTCGACCCAAAGTGCCAGCCCTCTACAGCGATCCGCCGTGCCGCCAATGAATCGGCGAGCGCATCGCCCGTTTTCCGTCACCGCAAGAGGCTGGGAGGCATTCTTCGTTGCAAGTTCGAAAGGCGCTCTTCCACACTGTTCAGAAGCACCATTCCCTCTTCCATCTGTCCGCGTGGTACCGACTCCTGATGAGCAACCATGTTGCGAACTGTTATGACTTTTCGAATGTCGGACGAGAGCGCGCGATCGATGATACCGGTTCTCGCCAAGTTCGCCATCAGCACTCCGATCGGCTGATAAGCGAACGACTGCTGACCCGTCTCCTGCGGAAGCATCCTGGCTAATTTGCGGAGACTCTCCTCCACCTTCCCCCATTCGGACAGGAACATTCCTCGCCGCTCGGCGTCATTCGCCCTTCTCTCGCTTGGCGCTGTGTCGTTGAATCGTGCACCTGCGAATTCGTTCTCCACCGTCAGCATCAACCGCTCTCGATAACGTCGGGCACCTGCAATGGATCGGGTCTGCAAAATGATTGCAGCGAAGGCCGTAGCCATCCCTACGACGACTCCAATCACGCCGATGATATCCGGGGCACCAAACGACTGTCCCTGCCCATTGATCCGCACGACCTGGATAAAGGCTGTGATTATGAGAGCAAGGATGCCTATGGAAGCAGCGGCAGTAATTTGCTGGCGGCGTCGCCGTCCACGATCGAACGAGCCAGCCAACTCAAGAAGTGGACGACGTCCACCGGCCGAATAATATGCTCGAACAACGTCTGCGGCGGTAATAACTTCACCGCTCGATGTGCGGACGGCATCGCTCACAATTTCTTTACGCCGCTCTGCGAGGAGCTCGTCTAGCGCACGGGAGGCTGCCTCCGTCAAAATCGCTTCAGTCTCCGAGCCCGTACCATTCGTATTCATCGTCAGCGCTCCTTGTTGAATTCGATGGCCTCGGTAACGATCGTGAGGCATAGTGCGGCTGTCCCGGATACGCAAAAAACGACCAGCCAGCCAGTACTGGTGAGGAACCATGGCTCAGACTGCACCATCAAGTTGCTACTGACTCCGATAAGTACAGCCAAAAGGTACATCAGGGCCTTAGCTACAATGAACCAGCGCGAACGGGCGGGCGGGGCCAGGCCTTTGCTCCGAACTACTTGCTCTGCGATGGCTACCTGGCCAGTCGTGAACTGAGGCACGGTGGACGAATCTGCTCGATGCGCTAACTCGCGTCGGCTGGCTTCATTCAAGAGTTCGGTTGCATAAGACTTGATCGCAGAATCGAAAACGTCCCTTGCCGCTCCGGAAAGAGCGGCAGCGCCACTGACTTCGACTCGCACCTCATCAGCGGACTGAGTCACCTGACCGACTGCTGCGTTCGCCATTACACCCCCGTCGGTAACACTTGATCGTCAGGGGCAACTATATCCCGAATCGAAATCGCCGGTTTGATACATATAATTTGATCTTCTGGTGGAGAAAACGGTACCTGGTGGGGGCGGAGCCGGGCGGAACCTCGGCAAGCACAGCACCTTGATTGGCTACGGCCCTCAGCAGGTCCTCGTTGCCCGATGGATAGAACCGGTCAACGCCTCCGGCCATCACCGCAATGGTGGGAATGGCTGCTGTTCCTCCGCTAAGTGCGGCCCGATGAGCATGGGCGTCGATACCGTATGCCCCGCCTGACACGATGGTGAAACCCCGTTGGGCCAAAGAATAGGCGAGTTCGCCGGTCACGGATGCTCCATAGCTCGTGCTGTCACGGGAACCCACTAGGGCGACGGACTTTGCGGTTGGAGGCAGCGGTTGTTCCAGACCCCGCCACCAAAGACACAACGGCTGATGAATACCCAGATCCTCCAATTGCCTCGGCCAGAGATCATCACCGGGAATGATCAAGCGTCCTCCCAGACGTTGCATGGTAGCAATGTCCCGTTCCGGTGCCAGATCCGGTATCCGAGGGGCCCAGCGTTTCAGGGCAGCTCCCAGCCCTGGCCATTGGCTTCCGCCGCCGCTGTCCGCCAATACCGTTGTGATATCGCGCTCAAGTTCCGGCCCTGCTCCTATCTGGCCAGTGGCAATCAGCAGGGCATCTGTTGCCCCAACTAGGCTTACCAGTGCCATACCAGCCGCATCCTGAGGCTCCATCAGCCTGGACAGTGCCGCCCTGGCTGATCGCTCATTGTCTGTCATGATTTCCTCTCACGCCGCAGCCGGCGTGGCTGCCTGCCGCAAAGCGAGTGCCTGTCCGATGTCATTGGAATCGGGACTGCCGCGTTCTCCGAGATCGGCAAGAGTCCACGCCAAACGGAGAACCCTGTCGTAACCCCTTGCAGTCAAGACACCGCGTTCCAGCGAATGGTCCAGAATCCGCGTTGTGGGCGCAGGCAACCGCAGGATTCCCCGCAGAACGCGGCCCGGCACCTGCGAATTTGTCTCCATCCCAAAGGGCAGGAGCCGCTCCGACTGCCTGTTCCGGGCAGCCCCAACGCGCGCGGCAATGGTCCTGGTGTCTTCTTCTCCTCCGGACTGCCCGAAGTCTGCCAAGGAGACCCGTTCGACCTCCAGTTGGATGTCCACGCGGTCAAGGAGCGGACCTGACATCCTCGCCACATAGCGGCGCCTCATCATCGGCGTGCACGTACAGTCCAGCCCTTTCCCCGAGGCCTTACCGCAGGGGCAGGGATTGGAAGCCAGCACCAACTGGAAACGGGCGGGGTAGGCGGCGGTTCCTGCGGAACGGTGGATGACGAGTTCACCGCTCTCGAGCGGCTGCCGCAGCGCATCCAGGACGCGGCGCTCGTACTCCGGCGCTTCGTCAAGGAAAAGCACTCCGCGATGCGCCCGTGAGGCCGCCCCGGGCCGGGGCAGGCCGGACCCTCCGCCTATGATTGCAGCCGACGTGGCACTGTGATGTGGATTCTCGAACGGCGGCCTGCGGACAAGCTGCACTGAAGCTGAGGGCAGAGAGCACAGCGAGTGGATCGCGGTCACCTCCATCGCCTCCGTGTCCCCGAGATCGGGAAGAAGCCCGGGAAGCCGCTCTGCAAGCATGGTTTTGCCTGCGCCCGGCGGGCCTGTCAGGAGTAAATGGTGAGCGCCTGCCGCGGCGACCTCCAGCGCACGCCGCGCATCCCCTTGTCCGGATACGTCACTCATGTCAGGCACCGGCCGGGCAGCATCCTCGGGGTCGCACGGCTCCTCGTCCGCCGGTTCGAAGTCCAAGGCAAGTTCCTGGGGATCAGCCCCGTAATCGAAGGCAAGACGTGCAAGAGTTCTGTACCCTCTGACACGTGCCCCGGGCACGAGCTCGGCTTCGGCCGCATTTGCCTGCGCCACCACGATATCCGGATAGCCCGCCTGGACAGCGGCCATCACGGCAGGCAGGATTCCGCGAACAGGCCGCAGCCGGCCATCGAGACCCAACTCGGAAATGAACACAGTCCGCTCAGTGCTCTTGATGTCATTGGCTGCCCTGAGGACAGACATTGTGATTGCGAGGTCGAAGCCCGAGCCGCGCTTGGGCAACGAGGCGGGGATCAGATTGGCCGTGATCTTCCGCCTGCTGAGCGGAATACCGGAATTCTGCGCGGCCGAGCGGATCCGCTCCTTAGCCTCGTTAAGGCTCGCGTCCGGCAAGCCCAGGATCACAAACGCCGGAAGGGTCTGGCCGATATCTGCTTCAACTTCCACGACATAGCCGTTCAGCCCCACCAGGGCCACTGAATAGGCCCTGCCCAGCCCCACCTAGCCCACGCCCTTGAGGTGCTCCACCACGGGATCGCCGACGCCGTCGTCCACCACGGCGATAACGTCCACCCGGCGCAACGGCATCCTCAGCTCGTGGTCGCGGCACCAGGCGGCCGCCAGGCGGTGCAGCCGGGCCAGTTTGCTGACGCCGACGGCCTCAAAGGGATGCCCGTAGGACAGTGAGGTCCGTGTCTTGACCTCGGCAACGACCAGTGAGTCGCCGTCGAGCGCGACGATGTCTATTTCGCCTTCAGTGCAGCGCCAGTTGCGGTCCACAATCCGCATACCCTGCAATTCCAGATAGCCCGCAGCAAGATCTTCCCCACGCCGACCAAGTATGTCTTTGGCTTTCATCTCTACCTCCGCCACCAACCCTCGCGGAGCGACGGAAGGCCAGGCAGGGAGACGTTGCGCTATGTGGGTAAGTCAGCCCAAGTTTCTATGTGGAGGAAAAGTGGGAGGCTAGTTGCCCAGATCGACGTCCTTGGGAAGCGCGAGCTCTTCGCTGCGGGGAAGCTCTTCTACGTTGACATCCTTGAACGTGATGACCCGTACGCTTCTCACAAACCTGGCTGAGCGGTAAACGTCCCACACCCAAGCATCCTGCAGGGTCAGATCGAAGTAGACCTCGCCGTCGGCACTCCGGGCCTGAAGGTCGACATGGTTGGCAAGGTAGAACCGCCGCTCAGTTTCGACAACGTAGCTGAACAGGCCGACGACGTCCCGGTACTCACGGTAGAGCTGAAGCTCCATGTCTGTTTCGTAGTTCTCAAGATCCTCGGCACTCATGCTTCCATCTTGCACCATGCAGCAGGCGCTGTGCGCCACGGGAGACGGCAGGTCCCAGGGTCAAACGTCAGGTCCGAACAAGTGCCAACTGACCCGGTGATAGGGGCTGGGCCCGGACAGGCGGAGAGCTTCGCGGTGGGAAGCGGTCCCATAACCCTTGTTCTCGTTCCAGCCGAAAGCCGGGTACTCGCTATGCAGCGAAAGCATGAGGCGGTCACGTTCCACCTTCGCGAGGACGCTGGCCGCGGCTACGCTAAGGCACTGCATGTCGGCCTTCACCAGGGTGTAAACGGGAGCGTCACAACCATGCTCAGGCATTCCAGCCATTAGCGAGGGCTCACCGGACAGGGGAGGATCGTCGAAAAGGCCCGGCTCGTCGAAAAGCGATGGCTGGGGATCCGGCGTCAGCCAGTTGTGGCTGCCGTCGAGCAGCACCGCCTGAGGTGTGATTCCGAGGGCAAGGATCTGGTTCCAGGCGCGGTTGCCGGCAGTCCTCAGCGCGGCGATGATGCCGAGGGAATCAATTTCGTTTGCCGAAGCATGCCCTACCGCCGATGCCACACTCCAGCCCCGCACCAGGGGCTCCAACCGCTCCCGGTCTTCCGCCTTGAGCAGTTTGCTGTCCCGGACGTCCTCAAGGAGTTCCTGCCGGCCAAGGTCCACCACCGTAATTCCCACCGTGACGGGCCCCGCCAAGGCGCCGCGGCCCACCTCGTCGACGCCGGCAAGCAGCTGCACACCGCGGCTTAGGAAGCGGCGCTCGTAGTCAAGGGTGGGTGCTTCGGTAGCCATTACTTTGCCGCGGGAGCAGGGACGTCTTTGAAGACGTCCGGATAATTGTCGAGTATGCCAATCCTATTGAGGGGCCATGCAATGACCGCTGCCTTCCCCTCAACATCAGGCAGGTCGATGAACCCGCCGTTGGTGTCCTGGTGTGCGCGGGAATCGGCGGAGTGGTTCCGGTTATCCCCCATGACCCACACCTTGCCGGCGGGGACCACGACGTCGAAATTCCTGATCTCGGGTACTTCTGCCTTGTTCACGTAGCTCTCGTCCAAAGGATCGCCGTTGACCGTCAGCCGGCCGCCGGCACCGCAACAGACCACGTGGTCTCCAGGGAGCCCGATGACGCGCTTGACCAGGTGCTGTTCCGTATCGTCAGGCAACAGCCCCACAAAGATCACGGCATCTTCGAACCAGGTGAAGGGACCGTCCTCCTGCTGGGGCGTCTGCGGCAGCCAGCCCTTGGTGTCCCTGAATACCACGACGTCGCCGCGCTGCAGGGCAAAGGGCTCCGGAACCAGCAGATTGACGAAAATCCTGTCGCTGATGTCCAGGGTATTGACCATGGATTCGGACGGAATATAGAAGGCGCGGAACAGGAAAGTCTTGATGAGGAAGGACAGGACAATGGCGATGGCCACCACCGTGGCTACTTCCTTCAGCCAAAGGAGAAGCTGGCTGGGGCCCCGGTCGTCTTTCTTCTCCTTGCCCGTTTCCGCACGCCTTTGTGCTGCACGCCCAAGAACGGAAGCTCCGCTGCCTGCCCGTTCGGCAGCGGGCACACCTGTTGCAGGCACACCTGAAGCCGCCGCTGCGGGAGCCGCTCCTGTGAACGGAAGGTGTCCGGACTCGTCCCGCTCGTGCGACCCGGAATCCCGGGGGTCGGTCTCGGGCATCTACTGTCCATCCTTCGTTGTTGTCTCGGCCTTGGAAGGCCGTTCCACTGAGCCAAATCTATCAAGCGGCCAGATGATCTGTACCGGTCGGCCGATAACCCGGTCAAGGGGAACCATCCCGCCGCCCGGGGCGCCCAGCAGACTCCGTGAATCGGCTGACATGGCCCGATGATCACCGAGTAGCCATAACCGTCCGGGGGGCACGATCACACTGAACTTCTGCTTGCTTGGCGCATCGCCGTCATACACATAGGGTTCCTCAAGAAACTGGCCATTCACTGTGAGCCTGCCGTCGGTTCCGCAGCACACCACATGATCGCCGGGGAGCCCGATAACCCGCTTTACGTACGTGGTGTCACTGCCTGTGAGCCCAATCCAGTGTCCTAGGCCCGAGGCGGCATCCAGCAACGGCCCCTGGCCACTGTTCAGGGGAGCAAAGGTACCCCGTCCGTCGAAGAGCACGACGTCCCCACGCCCGATGGGCTGTTTCTGCAAGTCCGTCCGGGACACCAGGATCCGGTCTCCCGTTTCGAACAGAGGCTCCATGGACGCCGAGGGGATGTAGTAAATATCAAGCAACAGCGACCGGAACAACCCGCTGATGACCACTGCGACAACGAGCGCAAGCAAAACAAAACGCCAGCCCGGTCTCCCGTACTGGCGTTTTGTGTTGTTGTCCATGATCCGTATCCTGTGGCGCTGTTGCGGATGGCTCCGGCGCGGCCGGATACGGGTTGCGGACCCGCTTCGAAAGTCCGGAGACTTACTTGGCGGTCTGGAAGTCGCGCTTTTCCTTGATCTTGGCGGCTTTACCGCGCAGTGCGCGCATGTAGTAAAGCTTGGCCCGGCGCACGTCACCCTTGGTAACGAGCTCGATCTTGTCGATGATCGGGGAGTGTACCGGGAAGGTACGCTCTACGCCGACACCGAAGGAAACCTTGCGGACGGTGAAGGTTTCGCGGATACCGTCGCCCTGGCGGCCGAGGACAAAGCCCTGGAACACCTGGATACGGGAGTTTTTGCCTTCGATGATGTTGACGTGAACCTTAAGGGTGTCACCCGCGCGGAACTCAGGAACATCGGTGCGCAGCGAGGCTGCATCTACGGAATCGAGGATATGCATTGATCCACTCCTGGTAAACGCCACAGGTCATTTACTTTGGGTCACGGCGGCCAAGCCCGGGTTTTGAAAGGCCCGGAAATTCCCGCCGAAAGTTGCTATTCCGGTTCCGTCACTGATTGACGGGTCCGGGGCGCCAGGCTGTTGGTTACGCTCCCCCTGTGGCAGGTTCGCACCCAGTAGGCACAAGGACTAATTTTGCCACATGCGGAGCCTTGAGGCGAATCCCTCAGCCCTGATCGTTTCCCGGCTCGTCCGGCCGGCGACGCAGGCGTCCGTCGACGACGTCGTACCCAAGGTCCGCAAATTCCGTACGGTCCGCGCGGGTCAGCTTTGTGGTGTCGAAACCCTCCAGCAGATCCGGGCGACGGGCTGCGGTGCGGCGGTACTGTTCGTGGCGCCGCCACTGGGCGATTTTCCCGTGATTGCCGCTCAAAAGGATGGCCGGCACCTCACGGTCGCGCCAGATGGAAGGCTTCGTATAGACGGGGTACTCCAGCAGTCCGTCCGCGTGAGATTCCTCCACAAGGGATTCCGGATTGCCAACAACGCCTGGCAAAAGCCGGACAATCGCTTCAACCATGGCCAGTACGGCAACTTCGCCTCCGTTAAGGACGTAGTCGCCAAGGCTCATCGGGCGGACAGTAAAGTGCTCCGAAGCCCACTCGATGACCCTCTCATCTATGCCTTCATACCGGCCACAGGCAAAAACGAGCTGCTCTTCTTCAGCCAGTTCGTGGGCCAGCGACTGGTTGAAGCGCTCGCCCGCGGGCGACGGAACGATCAGCACCGGCTTCTTGCCCGCGTGTCCTCCCTCCGCGATGGAGGAGAGTGCCTGCGCCCACGGCTCGGCCTTCATGACCATGCCGGCCCCGCCACCGTACGGAGTGTCATCGACAGTCCTGTGCCGGTCCGTGGTGAATTCGCGGAGGTCGTGCACCTTCAGGTCAAGCAACCCGTCCTGGCGGGCTTTCCCGATGAGGGACAGCTCCAAAGGCGCCAGATATTCCGGAAAGATACTGACGACGTCGATCTGCATTTAGTCGTCGTCCCCGGCTTCGGCGGGTGCGGTTTCGTCGCTGTCCCCGGCGCCGCCTTCTTCATTGATCCCAAAGAGCCCCGGCGGGGGCGTGATCAGCACAAAACCTTCAGCAATGTTGACCTCAGGGACAATCTGTTCCACAAAGGGGACCAGGATTTCCTTGCCGTCAGGTGTCTTTACAGTCAGGAGGTCCTGAACCGGCAGGGTGGTGAGTGCCGCGATGGTGCCTACGACCTCTGACCCCACCCGTGCCTCAAGTCCCACAAGCTCGTGCTCATACCAGCCTTCGTCGTCATCCTCGTCCAGCTCCTCGGTTTCAATGAATAGCTTGGCTCCACGGAGTGTCTCCGCCTCATTGCGGGTCTCGATCTCCTCGAATCCGAGCAGCAGGATGTCCTTGTTCCAGCGGGCGCTCAGAATCGTCAGCGGCCCTGCGGAAGCGGGTTCCACCACGAACTCGGTACCAGGGACAAAGCGATCCCCCGGCGCATCCGTCAACACCTGTACGGTCACCTCACCGCGGATGCCGTGGGGTTTTCCGATTCGTGCCACCTGAAGCTGCATCTGTTCCTCTGTTCCTCTGTTCCGGATTCGGGATGAATAGTTTCGAGCTGCCGCTCTGGGAAGGGTATGGGATCTCAAAAAAGTCCGGCCCCTCCACCATCTGGTGAAGGGGCCGGACCCAAGACAAGTGTTGCTGGCGCGATTACCGGCGGCGGTCGGTGTCGACGACGTCGACCCTGACCTGCTCGCCATTCGCCAATGCCGCCACCACTGTGCGCAATGCACGTGCTGTACGGCCCTGACGGCCGATCACCCTGCCAAGATCGTCCTGATGAACGCGAACCTCGAGGGTATCCCCGCGGCGGTTGTTCTTGGCACTGACCTTGACGTCCTCGGGGCTGTCAACAATCCCGCGGACAAGGTGTTCGAGCGCTTCTGCCAGCAATTTACTCAGCCTCGGTGGTCTCTGCTTCGGCGTCTGCTTCAGCCGGAGCTTCCGCCTTGGCCTTCTTGGTGATGGCTTCCGGGATGATCACGGAGCGCTTTTCCGGAGCAACGAAGGCAACCTTGGGGGCTTTCGTCTTCAAGGTACCTTCCTGGCCGGGAAGACCCTTGAACTTCTGCCAGTCACCGGTGATCTTGAGGATCGCGGCAACCTGCTCTGACGGCTGGGCGCCGACGGACAGCCAGTACTGGGCACGCTCGGAGTCAACCTCGATGTATGAGGGCTCCTCGGTGGGGTGGTACTTGCCGATTTCTTCGATGGCACGACCATCACGCTTGGTGCGTGAGTCTGCAACGACAATGCGGTAGTACGGTGCGCGCATCTTACCGAAGCGCTTAAGGCGAATCTTTACGGCCACTTTTGTGGTCACTCCTGTTTCTGAAACGGGGTCGAACCCGCGTTCTGCACCCGTGGGGCGGGCCATACTAGGGGGTTCTAAAGGACAGGATCCAGACGCGGAGAGAGGGGCCACGCAGATCAAGTACCTACTTATTGTGCCAGATCGACGGCGGGATTTCGACTTGACGCCCGCCCGGCCTTCATCAACCCGTTAGCGCCTACGATGCCCAGACGTACAGGCCGGTCCGATCGTTGTCGTCCACCCCGCTTGCCAGCTCTGCAATCCGCTGGACGTAGCCCTTGGCTTCATCAGCCCCGAAAGGCATGTCATCCTCCGCAGCCCACTGCTCGGCGACATGTTCAAGCACATCGCCTTCGCCTTCGGACTCGTAGCTGAGCAATTCGGCCAGGGCCCGGACCATAGCCGGCGGAACACCAAGAAGAGAGTCGCTTGCCACGTCCACCATTGCCAGTTCATAGTCCGCGCCCGCTGCGTGCACGGCCGCGCCTGCGAGGTCGCCCAACTGCTCGATTTCGAAGTCGCTGATTCCTGGGATGCGCACGGCATCACCGGTGGCCGGCCCGCCGCCGTCGAGCGCTCTGGCCCGCTTCAGCGCGCCGTCGTGGGTGGAAACAAAGATCTCGGTGAACCCCATGGAAATCATCCTCATTCCGTCGCTGCGAGGAAGGTCCTACGATGCGGATTTTGAGCCCCACCGTGGCCGTCCGAATCAGCCTAACGCAGAAGGCAGCCCAACCCGGAAGGCATGACGTCAGCGCACCGCCACTCGGATCCTGTTGCGCCACGGATCCTCAAAGCGGAGTTCCAGGCCGGTGTGGTGGGAAGGTACCCCGGCGACTTTCAGGCGGTCGGCGAGCGCCCCGACGTCGTCCCCTGCGGGAACTTCAATGAGAACTTCCCCCAGCCCCAGCGTGTCCTTGCGTGGTCCGGCGCCGCGGCTGTTCCAGACATTCATGGCCATGTGGTGGTGATAGCCACCGGCGGAGACAAAAAGGGCCTGACCGTGCCAGCCGGCGGTCTTTTCAAAGCCCAGCGTATCCACGTAGAAGTCCTGGGCCGTCTGGACGTCGCCTACCTGGAGGTGGACGTGCCCGACGCCGGCACCCGACTCCCGCTGTTCGGAGACTCTCTCTTCGGTCAGGTGGCGCTGCAGGTAGTGCTGAGGGGGAAGAGGCAAGCTGTCCATTACAACGTTCTTGCCATCCCATGACCACGCCTCACGGGGGCGGTCCCAGTAGAGTTCGATGCCGTTACCTTCGGGATCGTTGAAGTAGAAGGCTTCGCTCACCAGGTGATCGGCGCTTCCCGTGAACAACCGGGGCTCGTAGTGGGCTGCCGTTGCCACGGTGGCCGCAAGGGCCGGCTGGTCTTCGAACAACAAGGCTGTATGGAAGAGCCCTGCTTCGCCACGGGAAGGAACAGCCAGTCGGGGAGCTGCAGCAAGGTGGACCAGGGGCTGGCGGCGCCGGCCCAGGTAGAGCCCGCCATCCTGCTCCGCCACGATCTCCAGTCCGAGGGCGCGCTGGTAGTAATCGGTCATCAGCGTCAGGTCCCGTACCTTGAGCATCACTGTGCCCATGGTGAGGTCGGCGGGAAGCAGATCCTGGCTGCTCGTTTCCGTGGTCATAATTCACTCCTGGTTCGGGGGCCGCCCGGATCGGCGACCTGCACTCATAGAGTTAAATTACTTGAAGGTTCAATTTATTCCCTCATTGAGCATTTCCCCTTGTTAGCACTTCCCCTAACGAAGCACTTCCCCTCTGAGCACGATATGGCGGAGCGTCTTCAGGGTAGTCAGGGATTCGCGGGGGTCTTCGGCGCACACCAGCACATCGGCGCTGGCACCTTCGGTCAAGCCTTCGGCGTCCAGCCAGGAGCGTGCAGCCCAGGCCGCAGAGTCCAGTGCCGCAGCGGCAGGGAGCCCTGCGGCATTCAGGGCGAGGACTTCGTCCACGATCCGTCCGTGGGCTATGACTGTTCCCGCATCTGTGCCGGCAAGGATTCGCACTCCCGCTTCGAATGCCTCCAGGACGCGCTCATTGCGCCGTGCCCACAAGGACCGCATATGGGCGGCGTAGACCGGGAACTTCGCATCTGCCCGTTTGGCGATATCTGGAAAGGTTCCGATGTTGACCAGGGTGGGAACCAAGGCAACACCCTGCTCGATGAAGCGGGGGATGTGGCGCGGAAGGAGGCCGGTTCCGTGTTCGATGCAGTCAATCCCGGCGTCGAGCATGTCATCCAGCGTGTCCTCGGCAAAACAGTGGGCGGTGACCCGGGCACCCTCCTCGTGCGCCGCGAGAACGGCATCCTTCACCGCCCAGGACGGAAAACAAGGGGCGAGATCCCCGGCGTCGCGGTCTATCCAGTCCCCCACAAGTTTGATCCACCCATCACCCGCACGGGCCTGCTTCCTCACGGTTTCCGCCAGATCCCGGGGCTCCACCTCCAGGGCGAGGTTCTTCAGGTAGCGGCGCGTCCTGGCAACATGCCTGCCGGACCTGATGATCCGTGGCATGTCCCTGCGGTGCTGAAGCCATCTGGTATCGCTGGGGGAGCCGGCATCGCGGACCAGCAGGGTGCCGGCATTCCTGTCTTGCAGGGCCTGCGCCTCGGCCACATGGTCAGGCACTTCACCCTCCGGGCCCAGGCCGATGTGGCAATGGGCATCGGCGAGCCCTGGCATCACCCAGCCATCGAGGACGACGCCGGGGTTTCCTGCGGGACGACGAAAGGTCAGCTTCCCGTCTACTGCCCACATTCCGTGTCGCTCCAAGTCAGGTGATGTGAGCACCGTTCCGCTGAATTCAATTATTTTCGGCACGGACAAAAGCCTAACGGCGGACCACCGCAGGATGTTCCCTGGCATGGCGATGCTGCGGCGCCCCGGTTTGTGGGACGCCTCGGGTTGCAGGAGGCATCGGTGTGATAGCTTCATTTACGACCACACGGGTGCCCTTGCAGGGGCTGAGATCGGGCTGACGCAGCCTGCGACCGTTGAACCTGTCCGGGTAATGCCGGCGAAGGAAGTGAGTATTCCCTTGAGTACCCCAGAATCACAGCACAGCCCTGTCCAAATTCCCTCCGGCGAAACGCAGTCCCTGAAGTCACACTCCCTCACCTACGTCTCCGGCGAAGGAAACGGAATCAAGGTGCCGGTGACTGCAATCGCCTTGGAGGACTCCCCCAACGGCGATAGAAACGGTCCTTTCCACGTCTACCGCACGGCCGGTCCCGGCAGCGACCCGGTGGTCGGTCTCAGGCCGTTCCGTTCCGAATGGATAGAAGCCCGCGGGGACACAGAGCCGTACAGCGGACGGGAGCGCACCCTGCTCGACGACGGCCGCTCGGCTGTCCGTCGGGGAGCAGCCTCAGAGGAGTGGAAAGGAGCGCAGCCGGTGCCCCGCCGTGCCGTCGGCGGCAGGACGGTCACCCAGATGCACTACGCGCGTCAGGGAATGATCACCCCGGAAATGCGGTTTGTGGCTCTCCGCGAAAATTGCGATGTTGAGTTGGTCCGCAGCGAGCTGGCGGCAGGCCGGGCCATCATCCCGAACAATATTAACCACCCCGAGTCCGAGCCCATGATCATCGGCAAGGCCTTCTTGGTAAAGATCAACGCGAACATCGGAAACTCGGCCGTGACAAGCTCTATCGCCGAAGAGGTGGACAAGCTGCAGTGGGCTACCCAGTGGGGAGCCGACACAGTGATGGACCTCTCTACCGGCGATGACATCCACACCACCCGCGAGTGGATCATCCGCAACTCTCCCGTGCCCATCGGCACCGTCCCCATCTACCAGGCACTGGAGAAGGTCAATGGAGAAGCCAACGCCCTGACCTGGGAGATCTTCCGCGACACCGTCATTGAACAGTGCGAGCAGGGCGTGGACTACATGACCATCCACGCCGGCGTCCTGCTCCGCTACGTGCCGCTCACAGCCAACCGCGTCACAGGCATCGTGTCACGGGGCGGCTCCATCATGGCCGGCTGGTGCCTCGCCCACCACGAGGAGAACTTCCTTTACACCCACTTCGACGAGCTGTGCGATATTTTCGCGATGTACGACGTCGCGTTTTCGCTGGGTGACGGGTTACGGCCCGGTGCCACAGCAGACGCCAACGACGCCGCACAGTTCGCCGAGCTCGACACGCTTGCCGAGCTCACCCAGCGGGCCTGGGATTTTGATGTCCAGGTGATGGTGGAGGGTCCCGGCCACATCCCGTTCCACCTGGTGCGGGAGAACGTGGAGCGCCAGCAGGAGCTCTGCAAGGGCGCGCCGTTCTACACCCTGGGCCCGCTCGTCACCGATGTCGCCCCGGGGTATGACCACATTACGTCGGCTATTGGGGCCACCGAGATCGCCCGCTATGGCACCGCCATGCTCTGCTACGTCACCCCCAAGGAACACCTGGGCCTGCCGAACAAAGACGACGTGAAGACTGGTGTGATCACCTACAAGATCGCCGCCCACGCCGCAGACCTTGCGAAAGGGCATCCCGGAGCGCACGAGCGGGACGATGCACTTTCCAAGGCGCGGTTCGAATTCCGCTGGCGGGACCAGTTCGCACTCTCACTCGATCCGGTAACCGCCGAGGCTTTCCATGACGAAACACTCCCGGCCGAACCAGCCAAGACTGCCCATTTCTGCTCCATGTGCGGTCCCAAGTTCTGCTCCATGCGGATCAGCCAGGACATTCGGAACGAGTTCGGGTCTGCGGAGGCCCAGGCGCAGGTTGCAGAAATAGCTGCGTTGACGGCCGGCATGCGGGAGAAAAGCGAGGAATTCCTCGCCGCCGGCGGAAAGGTGTATCTGCCCGAATTGCTGGTGCCGGCAAATGATGGCACCAGGATCAGGAAGCCCGGGACTGCTGACGCCGGCTGACGTCAGCCAGGAATGACCGGATAATGCGGTCTCCCTCTACGGAATCGTGAGGCCGGTGCCCTCCCGCCGCAGTCCGGTGAAGGGCACCGGTTTCGCGCAGATAAGCAGCGATCTCCTCATAGAGCGGCTCCCACCCGCCAGTGAGGACCAGGGTTGGTACCCCCGGCACAATGTGGAGCGGCGCTTCCCACGGCGGAGCCTGGAGCCGGAGCCGCCTGGCGGCCTTGCGAGCCTCGGGGGTGGTTGGCCCGGGCGCTTCGGCCGAAAAAGCACGGCGGACGAATTCCCGCTGGAAGTCTTCGTCCCCAAGCTGGTGCCTGATGTCGAAGAGCGGCTCCATGAGGGACCTGTGGGCCGCGGTCGCGGGAAGTTCAGCCGTCAAGGAGAGGCAGGCGGGCTCCACCAGTGTCAGGGAGTACACCAGATCCGGGCGTTCCACTGCTGCCATCATTGCCGAGATGGCGCCCTGGGAATGCGCCACCACATGACCACCGGCGGCTCCGCGCCCCTCATCGCTCAACGCCCCCAGAATGATGGCAGTATCAGCGGCGAAGTCGGTCTCAAGTGGCTCCGACTGGGGGTCGAATCCGTACCGCCGCAGGAAGAGGGCATCATAGGCCAGTGCCATGCCGTGCTGTTTGGGCCAGGCAGCCGATCCAAAGCTGCCTGAGCCGTGGACGAACACTACCCGCTGCTTGAACATGACCCAACCCTAAGGCAAGGCCCGGGCAATGTGCCCGGGCGACATCGATGCCTTGGTTACTTACTTGTTTCCGCCGAGGAACTTATCGAAGCCCTTGGGCAGGTTCAGCTGGGCGGGATCGAAGTCGCCGCTCTGTTGGCCGAAGGCGGCACCGGTGGGAAGAGCTTTGGCAGCCTGCGAGCGCCGGGTCTCGGCGTCGCGCAGTTCCTGGGCCGCCTTGGCAGGGTTACCCGACCTTGCCTTCTTCTTCGGGGCGTTCTTCGCACCCTTGCGGGCTCCCCCACCGTTTCCTGCTCCGGGCATGCCGGGCATGCCGGGCATGCCGCCGCCCTGGGCCATCTTCTTCATCATCTTCTGGGCCTGGGCGAAGCGTTCAAGCAGTCCATTCACCTCAGAGACGTGCACACCGGAACCACGGGCAATACGCGCCCGGCGTGAGCCGTTGATGATTTTCGGCGCAACGCGTTCGTGGGGCGTCATGGACCGGACAATGGCTTCAACCCGGTCGATCTCCCGCTCGTCGAACTGCTCCAGCTGCTGGCGGATGTTTTGGGCGCCCGGCATCATCATGAGCATTTTCTTCATGGAACCCATGTTGCGGATCTGCTGCATCTGGGCCAGGAAATCGTCAAGGGTGAAGTCTTCCTGGTCGGCGAATTTCTTCGCCATCCGGGCAGCTTCGTCCTTGTCCCAGGACTTCTCGGCCTGCTCAATAAGGGTGAGGACGTCACCCATATCGAGGATGCGGGAGGCCATGCGGTCGGGGTGGAAGAGTTCGAAGTCATCCAGGCTTTCACCGGTGGACGCGAACATGACGGGCTTCCCCGTGACGGAGGCAATCGAGAGCGCAGCACCACCGCGGGCGTCGCCGTCGAGCTTGGAGAGCACAATGCCCGTGAAGTTCACACCTTCATCGAAGGCCAGCGCCGTGTTGACAGCGTCCTGGCCGATCATGGCGTCGACGACGAACAGCACTTCGTTGGGGACGATGGCCCGGCGGATGTTCCGTGCCTGATCCATCATGTCGGTGTCCACACCGAGACGTCCGGCGGTATCGACGATGACGACGTCATGCAGTTTCTGCCGCGCTTCCTCCACTCCTGCCTTGGCAACGGCAACAGGATCGCCGGCCGGGTGCTCAAGCTCGGAGGTGGCGCCGGGGTGCGGTGCGAAGACGGGAACACCCGCCCGCTTGCCCACCACCTGCAGCTGGGTCACGGCATTGGGCCGCTGGAGGTCGCAGGCAACGAGGATGGGACTGTGGCCCTGGGACTTCATCCATTTGGAGAGCTTGCCGGCGAGCGTCGTCTTTCCTGCACCCTGCAGACCCGCCAACATGATGATGGTGGGGCCGGTCTTGGCGAGGCGGATACGTCGGGTTTCACCGCCAAGGATCTCGACGAGTTCCTCATTGACGATCTTCACGATCTGCTGACTCGGGTTCAGGGCCCCTGAAACCTCAGCCCCCAGCGCGCGCTCGCGCACCCGTGCGGTGAATTCACGCACCACAGGTACGGCAACGTCGGCATCCAGGAGTGCACGACGTATTTCACGGACCGTGGCATCAACATCCGCCTCGGTGAGGCGGCCCTTGCCGCGGAGATTCTTGAAGGTTGCTGCCAACCGGTCAGAGAGTGAATTGAACACGCGCCGTGCACTTCTTTCAGTTGTTCTCGGATGACGGCCAATCAGGCGCGCCAACGTCGTGGACTGGTGTTCGTCCGGACTGCTCGTCCGGACGGACTGCCTCGACAACGGGACTCGACTATCTAGGGTACCAAGAGCAACCTTCAAGATGGCATGCTGGCAGGGTGACCAGCCAATCAAGTGTAAAAACCCTCCTCATTCTGGGCGCTTCCGGTGATCTCACCGGGCGGCTCCTGCTGCCCGGGCTCGCCAGATTGGCCGCAAAGGGCCGTGCAGGCAGCCTCAGGCTCGTGGGCGCAGGCTCGGACCCGTGGACGCCGGAACAGTGGCTTGAGCGGGTGGAGACCTCCTTCGCGGATGCGCTTGGCGAGGCGGATCCTGCCGGAAAGCCGGAACTGGAGAGGATCGCGGGGTCCACGGGCTACCATCAGCTGGACGTGACGGCTGGCGGGGAGCTGGGAGCCCTGCTGAAAGAGCTGGAGGGCCCGGTGGCCGTCTACTTTGCGCTCCCACCGCAGGTCAGCCAGAAAGCCTGTGAAGTCCTTACCCCGGAGGAGGTTCCGCGGGGGACGCGGCTGGTGATGGAAAAGCCGTTCGGATCCAGCGAGGCCACGGCCCGGGAGCTGAACAACACTCTGGTGGGCCTTGTTCCGGAGGACCACATCCATCGTGTGGACCACTTCCTGGGAAAAGCGACGGTGCTGAACATCCTTGGACTGCGTTTCGCTAACACCTTCCTGGAACCGGTCTGGAACCGGAACTACATTGAGAAGGTCGAGGTCATCTTCGAAGAGGACCTCGCCTTGGAAGGGCGAGCGCGGTATTACGACGGAGCTGGCGCGTTACGGGACATGATCCAGAGCCACCTGCTCCAGATCATGGCACTCATGGCCATCGAACCGCCCGCAACGGTTGGCGAACGCGATCTCAGAGATGCCATCAGTACCGTCCTGCGTGCCAGCAGCATCAAACCGCCCTTCAGCAACACCTCGCGCCGGGCCCGATACACAGCCGGTTCCATTGCGGGCAGGAGCATCCCTGACTACGTCCAGGAACAGGGTGTTGATGCGTCCAGGAACACGGAGACCCTTGCAGAGGTCCGGGTTGAAGTCGACAACTGGCGCTGGCAAGGAGTCCCGTTCATCCTCCGCTCCGGAAAAGCCATGGGAAATAAGCGCAAGGAGGCGGTCATCACCTTCCGCCCTGTACCGCACCTTCCGGCGGGCTTCACAGGGGTGGACTCCCCCAACCAGCTCCGGATCGGATTCGGGCCTGACACGCTACAGTTCGACGTCGATGTCAATGGCCCGGGCAACATCCTGAGCCTTGACCGGGCAACGCTGAATGCGGTGTTAAGTGCCTCCGACCTCCTGCCCTATGGCGAAGTCCTGGAAGGGGTGCTCACCGGAGATCCTTTGCTGTCCGTGCGCGGCGATGCCGCGGAAGACTGCTGGCGCATCGTGGACCCTGTCCTGCGCGCCTGGTCAAACGGTGAGGTACCTCTGGAGGAATACGACGCCGGAACTACAGGGCCGGCTTCCTGGCCAGGCTCGCCATAACAAGCAAAAGCGGGCCGGATACCTTTTCAGGTGCCCGGCCCGCTTTGTGTTTCAGCTGTGGAAGCCTCTAATCCTTGAACTAGATTGCTGCGGAACCGCGTTCGCCGGTGCGGACCCGGACGGCTTCAAAAACGTCCACTGTCCATACCTTGCCGTCACCGGCTCGCCCCGTGTTGGAGCTGGCGATAATGACATCGAGGATGTCGTCCGCCTGCTCGTCCGTGGCCAGAACCTCCACGCGGATCTTCGGCAGAAGGTCCACGTTGTACTCAGCACCGCGGTAAACCTCGGTGTAGCCGCGCTGCCGGCCGTAGCCGCTGGCTGCGCTGACCGTCAGGCCCTGTACTCCGTATGCTTCAAGCCCTTCTCGGATGGACTCAAGCTTTTCCGGCCTAACGATTGCTGTAATCAGTTTCATGCGCCCACGCTTTCCTTACCTGCTGCTGCATCAGTCTTTGTGCTGTCTGCGGGTGCTGCGGCGGCTTCGCCCTGGGGCTTGCCGGTGATCAGTTCGTGCAGCGGCTGGAAGCTTCCGCCGTGGCCGCCGACGCCGAACTCGTAAGCGGTCTCTGCGTGCAGGCTGAGGTCTACGCCCACAGTTTCCTGTTCCTGGGAGACCCGGAAGCCCATGGTCTTGTGGATTGCCAGGCCGATCACAGCGGTGAGGATCGCGGAGTAGGCTATGGCGATACCGGCTACTGCAAGCTGCGCCCAGAGCTGGGTGAAGCCGCCGCCGTAGAAGAGCCCGCCGCCGACGCCCTCTTCCGGAAGGGCGATGAAGCCAAGGGCCACGGTGCCGATGATGCCGGAGACAAGGTGGACACCCACAACGTCCAGGGAGTCATCGAAGCCCCAGCGGAACTTCAGGCCAACAGCCAGGGCAGATGCGATACCAGCGATGAGGCCGAGACCCAGTGCACCGACCGGGCTGACGTTTGCACAGGCCGGGGTGATGGCCACGAGGCCTGCAACAACACCGGATGCTGCGCCCAGGGAGGTGGGGTGTCCGTCGCGGATGCGCTCAATGATGAGCCAGCCGATCATGGCTGCGGCAGGTGCTGCGAGCGTGTTTACCCAGATCAGGCCACCCTGCTCAGCGGAAGAGGCGAGGCCGCCGTTGAAGCCAAACCAACCGAACCACAGGATCGCAGCGCCGAGCATGACGAAGGGGATGTTGTGCGGGCGGTGGTTGGGATCCTTGCCGAAGCCCTTGCGGTTGCCGATGATCAGAACGAGGATCAGAGCCGCCACACCGGCGTTGATGTGGACAACGGTACCTCCGGCGAAGTCGATAGCCGTGCCGAGGGCCTGGCCGATTGCGCCGTCCGCACCGAAGAGGCCGCCACCCCAGACCATGTAGGCCAGCGGGCAGTAAACGAGCGTTACCCATACCGGCACGAAGACAGTCCAGGCGCCGAACTTGGCGCGGTCTGCAATGGCTCCGCTGATCAGCGCCACGGTGATGATGGCGAAGGTAGCTCCGTAGCCGGCGAGGATGAGGCCGTTTGGCGACTCCGCCGAGTTGACGCCCTCAAGACCGAAGCTGGTGAACGGGTTTCCGACAATCTGCAGGAAGCCTTCACCGCCCGTCATGGAGTAGCCCCAGAGGACCCAGACAACGCCCACGATGCCGATGGAGATGAAACTCATCATCATCATGTTCAGCGCCGCCTTGGCGCGCGTCATGCCGCCGTAAAAAAATGCCAGCCCTGGTGTCATGAACAGCACGAGTGCCGCCGCAACCATGAGCCATACGTGACCTGCGGTAAGTTCCATGGTGCACGTCCTCCCTTGCCTAATGCTTGATAGATGCCTATTGATGCTGCGAAGTGATCCGCTTGCCAACGCCTTGTTTGCGTTGCCTTGTTTGCGTTCTTAGAAGATTTTGGCTGGGCTGTGTTTCACTCGCGGAGGATTTAGATTGCCGGGTTGTTACAAGAATCTCCCGGAAGTAAATGGTGCATATCCTGCTTGTTACGGATATGTTTCACGAGTCCAAAACCCCATCCCTCTCTTCAATCGCTAGGATCCAAGCGCCATGACCGAACGATCCCCTTCCGGTAACGGGACCAAGGGAATTTCCGCGGCTACCGCATCGCCGGGCAGGGGGCTCCCCCGCGATATCAAGGTGATGTTGGTTGCAGCATTCCTTATTGCCTTGGGATTCGGCCTTGTAGCACCGGTGCTCCCTCAGTTCGCCACCACTTTCGACGTCGGCGCGACTGCTGCTGCCGTGATCGTTAGTATTTTCGCCTTGATGAGGCTGGTCTTCGCTCCGGCCGGTGGCGCCCTGATTGTCAGGTTCGGTGAGCGGCCCATCTATGTAGGCGGGCTGCTGATCGTTGCTGCTTCTACGGCAGCCTGCGCTTTTGCCCAGGACTATTGGCAGTTGCTCATTTTCCGGGGGCTCGGCGGAGCAGGCTCAGTGATGTTTACGGTTGCGTCAATGGCACTGGTGGTCAGGCTCGCTCCCCCTGAGAGCCGCGGCCGGGTTTCCGGAGCGTATGCTTCCGCGTTCCTGATCGGCAACGTCTGCGGGCCAATCGTGGGAGGGCTGCTGGCAGGTTATGGGCTCCGCGTTCCCTTCCTGGCCTACGCCGGTGCCCTCGTGTTGGCTGCCTTGGTGATCCAGACACAGCTCACCCATGTGACGGGGTCGCGCCAAGCGGGTAAAGCCAATCCGCCGATGGAGCTCCGCCAGGCGCTGGGAGACAGCGCCTACCGTGCAGGCCTTGTCTCCAGCTTCGCCAACGGCTGGGCAACTTTTGGCGTAAGGATGGCCACCGTACCCCTGTTCGCGGTGGCCGCGATAGGCGCGGGCACTGAAGCCGCAGGGTGGGCTTTGGCGGTGTTCGCCGCGGGAAACGCCGCTTCGCTCTCCTTCTCGGGACGGCTGGCAGATTCTTTGGGCCGCCGGCCAATGATGATTACCGGCCTGCTGCTGACCGGATTGGCTACGGGTGCGATTGGATTTACGACCGACATGGTCTGGTTCCTCGTGGCATCAGCCGCAGCCGGCATCGGCTCAGGGATTCTGGGGCCCGCGCAGCAGGCAGCCATTGCCGATGTGATCGGCAATGAGCGGTCCGGAGGGCGTGTTTTGGCGGTGTTCCAGATGACGGCCGATACCGGGGCGATCGCCGGGCCCGTGCTCGCCGGCGTCCTGGCGGACCAGCTTGGGTACGGCTGGGCGTTCGGCGTCACTGGCGGTGTGCTGGTGGCCGCTGCCGTCGGCTGGCTGCTGGCCAGGGAGTCCCTGCAGCGCCCGTCCGGTCAGCCAGCCTAGTTAGTGGCGCTAGTTCAGTAGGGCGTCCACGAAGCCTTCAGCTTCGAACGGTGCCAGATCGTCAGCGCCTTCACCGAGGCCGATGAGTTTGACGGGCACTCCAAGGGATTTCTGGATGGCGACGACGATCCCGCCCTTCGCGGTGCCGTCCAGCTTGGTGAGGACGATGCCGGTGATGTTTACTACCTCGGCAAAGACGCGGGCCTGGTTCAGCCCGTTCTGGCCGGTGGTTGCGTCCAGGACCAGGAGGACCTCGTCCACCTCTGCGAGCTTCTCGATGACCCGCTTGACCTTGCCGAGTTCGTCCATCAGCCCGGTCTTGTTCTGAAGCCTTCCGGCGGTGTCAATCATCACCACGTCGACTTCCTGGTCGATCCCGGCCTTGACCGCCTCGTAGGCGACAGAGGCAGGATCCGCACCCTCGACGTCGGACTTAACGGTGGGTACGCCCACACGCTGGCCCCAAGTGGCCAACTGCTCAGCGGCGGCTGCGCGGAAAGTATCGGCAGCGCCGAGCAGCACGTCCTTGTCCTCGGCCACCAGTACCCGGGCGAGCTTGCCCACAGTGGTGGTCTTGCCGACGCCGTTGACGCCAACTACCAGCATCACGGCAGGAGTATCAGCGTGCCGTTCGACGCGCAGGCTCCGGTCCATAGAGGGATCCACCAGCTTAATCAGCTCTTCGCGCAGGAGTGCCTTGACCTGTTCGGGCGAGCGTGTGCCAAGTACCTTGACCCGTTCGCGGAGTGCGTCCATCAACTGCATGGTGGGCCCGGTGCCAAGATCGGCCAGCAGGAGGGTCTCTTCGACCTGATCCCAGACGTCCTCATCGATTTTGTCGCTGGACAGCAGGACCAATAGCCCCTTGCCCAGGATGTTGTTGGACTTGACGAGCCGTTCCCGAAGCCTGTTCAGGCGGCCGGCCACCGGGAGTGGTGTTTCAACCGCAATGGTCTCCAGCCCGGCAACGTTGTCCGGCACCTCTGTGATTTCAAGGTCTTCGAGGTCGACGCCGGCAGGAGCGTTGCGCTCCTTACCAGCCACAGGCCTGTCCTCAACCAGGGTGCCGCGGGATCCTTGCTGTGGCTCCTCGGGATCGTTCAGGTCACGTGTTCCGGGGTAGCGGTTGATGTTCTTCCGGGTCTTCATGAAAACCGGAATCAGGCCGCCGATAACCACCAGGGCAGCAAGAATGGGCAGAAGAATAGGGAGGATGTCGTTCACTCCCCTAGCTTCTCACAATCGGGAATGGTGTTTTTTGAAGGCCCTCAAACTTCAGCGGCGAGGCGTTGGCTGATGACAGTGGAAACGCCATCTCCCCGCATTGTCACTCCGTAAAGAGCGTCCGCCACTTCCATGGTCCGCTTTTGGTGGGTGATGACGATGAGCTGGCTGGATTCGCGCAGTTCCTCGAAGATGGTGATGAGGCGGCCCAGGTTGGTGTCATCAAGTGCTGCCTCCACTTCATCCATGACGTAAAACGGCGACGGCCGGGCTTTGAAAATGGCAACAAGGAGAGCCACTGCCGTGAGGGACCTCTCCCCGCCTGACAAAAGTGACAGACGCTTTATCTTCTTTCCGGCCGGACGGGCTTCCACCTCGATGCCGGTGGTCAGCATGTCCGCGGGATCAGTTAGCACCAGCCTGCCTTCGCCGCCCGGAAACAGTCGGGCAAAGACCCGCACGAACTGGGCTGAAGTGTCGGCGAAAGCCTCCGCAAACACCTTCTGCACGCGTTCGTCAACTTCCTTGATGATGTCCAGGAGGTCCTTTCGGCTGGACTTGAGATCTTCCAATTGCGTGCTGAGGAACTGGTGCCGTTCTTCGAGGGCTGCGAATTCTTCCAAGGCAAGCGGGTTGACGCGGCCCAGAGAGGAGAGGTCCCGCTCAGCCCTTTTCAGGCGTTTTTCCTGTTCCTCCCTGACATAGGGCTTGCCCTCGAGTGCAGGGTTTCCGTCCTCATCGACAGGGGCGCGCAGGGACGCCCATTTATCGGTTGTCTCCCCTGCAGGCACCGGAACGGGCAAATGGGGACCATAGTCAGCTATGAGCTGCTCAGGGGTAAGCCCGAGTTCTTCCACGGACCGGAGCTCGAGCGCCTCGATCCGAAGTTGCTGCTGGGCGCGGGCCAACTCATCCCGGTGCACAGAATCGGTAAGGTCAGCCAGTTCCCGGGCAAGGGCATCGTTGCCTGACCTCACTTCCACGAGTTCGCGGTCCCTTGCTTCCTTCTGTTCCTCGGCCTCATCCCGTTCCTGGCGGGCAAGTTCAACCGATACGTCGACGAAAGCGGCGGCCTGCTCCACAGCTGCGGCGACAGCGGCGGCCCGGGCAGCCTGGAGCCGGCGCCTGGCCGCCCGGTGCGCCGCTTCCTCCCGTGCGCGGCGCTCGGTGGCGGCCGCCCTTTCAAGGGAGGAGGCCCGGTTCCGGGTGGCTGTCAGTTGTTCTTCTGCACTCCTCAGCGCGAGCCGGGCATCCATTTCGGCAGCCCTCGCCAGCGACGCCGCCAACGCCAGGGCGTCGCGGTGCTCTGAGGACGGTTCCTGGTCTACGGGCACCTCCTCAGCGGCGGCGAGGCGGGCCGCCACGTGCTTCAAACCCTCCCGCTCGGTGAGGATGTTTGCTTCTGCCGCCGTCAACGAGGCAGCCAGCCTTTCGCTCTCCCCCACAGCGCTGCGCAGCACTGAATTAAGATTGCCAAGGCGTTCGGCGACAGCGGCGAGCCTGGCATCGGAATCGTGCAGTTTTTCGAGCGCCGCTTCCGTCCTGTCCTCGGCCTCCGCCCTTTTTGACTCTGCAGCGGCCAATGCAAACCGCGTGCGCTCCAGGTCAGCCACAATGCCTTTTATCCGGGTATCGGCGTCGTCGACGGCGGCTTGCACTTCAAGCAGGGACGGAACCGAAGCGGAACCACCGCTGACGGTCAGAGCCGTGAAGACATCCCCGGCACGCGTCACGGCGGTCAGCTCGGGGCTCCCGGCGACGACTCCTGCTGCGGACTCCAGGTCTTCAACGACGACGACGCCGGCAAGCAGCTCCGCCAAGGCTGCTTCGCCGGGCCGGGAAGTTTCGCCCCGGTTCGAAGTTACGCCCTGGTTCGAGGATTGGATGAGTTCCGAGGACTGAACAAGAGTCAAGGCCCACCGGGCACCTGCAGGGAGCTCTGGGGCAACTGCCGGAGCCCGCTCCCCACGGGTGGCTGATGCGCGGGTGCCCGACCCGGCGCCTGCGAGCAGCAGCGACGCACGTCCGGCGTCGTCGTCCTTCAACAGCTGGACTGCTTCAAGGGCGGTGCCGGCATCCCTTACCACCACGGCGTCTGAGCACGAACCCAGGGCCGCGGCGATGGCCGCTTCGTAACCGGCCTCGACCTTCAGGGTTGAGGCCAGTGTGCCCATTGCTCCCGGAAGCCTGGCATCAACGATGTGGCTGGTGCCGTCCTTCCGGTTCAGGCCCATTTGCAGGGCATCCCGCCGGGCCACCAAAGCGTCCCGCTCGCGTTCGGCCTCGCGCTCTGCGGCTCTCAGCTTCTCTATCCCGGCGAGGATTTCCTCGAGCGCGGCGCTGGCGTTTTCGTAGTCGGCGTCGAGGCTTTCCTCGCCATCTTCAACCCCTGCCACCTGGGATTCCAAAGCGGTGAACTCGGACTGCGCCAGACGGCGCCGTTCGTCACCGGCGGCTTTTGATTCCCGGAGGCGGCCCAGTTCAGCTTCCGCTGACTCCACGCGGGATCTCGCCGCGGCAACCTGCCCTGCCAAACGTGCCAGCCCTTCCCGCCGGTCTGCCGCTGCCCGGAGTACGGCGGCGAGTCGCCTGTCCTCGGCGACGGCTGCCTCTTCGGCCTCTTTCTTTCCTGCTGTCGCAGCTTCCAACTCAATGCTCTTGACCCCAATGAGGTGCTCCAGCTCAGCCTGTTCGGCCCGCACCCTGGCTGCCTGCTGTTCCAGCTGTTCAGGATCCCGCCCTGAGTCAGGAAGGGGGTCGGAGGCGCCAAGCAGCCGGCGCCTCTCCGTGGCCAAGTAGCCCAGCGAGCGGAGACGCTCCCTGTGGGCGGTCAGCTGGTACCACGTATCGCGGGCCGCGCTGAGCCTCGGCGTGGCTTCGGCTGCCAGCTGCTCCAAAGCTGCCTGCCGCCGTCGACCGCCTTCAAGCTCCAGCTCCACCACACCACGGCGCTCTTTGAGGGCAGACTCGTCGGCAACATCCTGTTCGAAGGCCGACTGCAGCTGGACAAGGTCGTCGGCAAGGAGCCTCGCACGCGCGTCACGGACCTCGAACTGGACGGTCTGGGCACGCCGGGCGATTTCAGCCTGCTTACCCAAGGGCGTCAGCTGGCGGCGGATTTCCGATGTCAGGTCACTCAGCCGCTGGAGGTTGGCCTGCATGGCCTCGAGCTTGCGGACTGTCTTTTCCTTGCGGCGGCGGTGCTTGAGAATTCCGGCGGCCTCTTCAATAAAGCCCCGGCGGTCCTCGGGTGTGGCGTGCAGCACCTTGTCCAGCTGCCCCTGGCCGACGATCACATGCATTTCACGGCCGAGTCCCGAATCGGAGAGCAACTCCTGGATATCCAACAACCGGCAACCGGCACCGTTGATGGCGTACTCGGAGCCGCCGGTCCGGAACAGGGTCCGGGAGATGGTGACCTCGCTGTATTCGATCGGCAGTGCGCCGTCTGTGTTATCGATGGTCAGCGACACGTGGGCCCGGCCAAGGGGCGGGCGGCCAGAGGTTCCGGCAAAAATGACGTCCTCCATCTTGCCGCCGCGCAGGGTTTTGGCTCCCTGTTCACCCATGACCCAGGCCAGGGCGTCCACCACATTGGACTTACCCGAGCCATTGGGACCCACCACAGCAGTGACGCCCGGCTCAAAATCGAAGGTCGTGGCCGACGCAAACGACTTGAATCCCCGGACAGTCAGGCTTTTAAGGTGCAAGGTGGTTCGGATCTCCTGAATAGCTGCAGTGCTGGTTGACGCGGACAAGGTTCACATGCAAGGTGACGAAGCAGCGGTAGCTTTCCTGCCCAAATCTACTGCGTGGCAGCGACATTCAGCGGATTTCCGGCGCTTTGACCCTCAGTTTTGCTATCGGCCACGGGCCTGAACCGGGGCGGCAGGAACGGTTACCAGCGTCCGTTTCGTGGTCTGGGCTGGCACACGGGACACGTGTAGGAGGAGCGGTTCATGAACTGCTCCCGCTTCATCAGACTGACCAGGCCGACGCCGGCGCACCGCTTGCACTCCAGGCCTTCCCTGCCATAGGCGTTCAGGGAGCGGTCGAAGTAGCCGGAGGCTCCATTGACGTTGACATAGAGGGAGTCGAAACTTGTGCCGCCTGCAGCCAGGGCGTCCAGCATCACTTCGCGGACGGACTCGATCACACGGTGCGCTTCAGCCTTTCGAAGCGTTTCTGTGGGACGGGCGTAGTGCAGCCGGGCTTTCCATAACGCCTCGTCCGCATAGATGTTGCCGATGCCCGAAACAAGACCCTGATCCAGGAGTGCGCGCTTCAGACCTGTCTTGCGAAGACGCAGCCGGCGATAGAAAACATCGAAGGAGAAATGTGGATCCAAGGGGTCACGGGCAATGTGGGAGGCTTCTTCGGCGATTATCGGCAGAGGCTCCTCTGCGAGCCCGCCGGGCCCGCCGTCGTCTGTTGGAACGAGCGACGTAACAAAAAGCCCGCCAAAAATGCGCTGGTCCACAAAACGCAACTCTTCGGGCATGCCGTTGCTGGGACTCAGCCGCAGCCGCACCTTGAGGTGTTTTTCGTCAGGTTCGGCGGCATCCTCGACGAGCAGTTGGCCGCTCATGCCCAGGTGGGCCATCACCGCTACGGCCGGCTGCGTATTCTGACCCGTGGCTGAAGCCGGGGCCGGATCTGCCGGGGCAGCTTGTGCTTCCGCCAACGGCATCCAGAGGAATTTGCCGCGGCGGACGACGTCGAGGACTGTGGCGCCCTCGAGGTTCCCCGCAAAGTCCTCAGGACCCAGCAGATGCCTGCGGACGGAACGGGGATCGAGAACGTCCACCGAGATGATGGTGCGTCCGCGGACCCAGTTCACCAGGCCGCGGCGTACGACTTCTACTTCAGGCAGCTCGGGCAAGGAACCGCCTAAACGCCCGCCTGTGTACCGGATGCTGCGCTGGCGTCCTGGGGTGAGGAGAGCTTGCGCCACGCGTCCGCGGCAGCTTCCTGCTCCGCTTCCTTCTTGGAGTGCCCTGCGCCCTTGCCATAGTCGATCCCGCCGATGCGAAGCACGGCCTGGAAAGTACGGGCATGGTCGGGGCCTGAGCCCTCAACAGCATAGTAGATACTGCCCAGTTGCCGACTGGCGGCCAGCTCCTGGATGCTGGTCTTCCAGTCGGTTCCGGCGCCAAGGGCGGCGGCGTCCTTCAGCAGCGGACCGATGAGGCGCATCACCAGCTGACGGGCTGTCTCGATGTCGTTTGAGACATAGGTGGCCCCGATCAGGGCCTCCATGGTGTCCGCGAGGATGGAGGCCTTGTTCTTGCCCTCGGTGAGTTTTTCACCCTGGCCAAGATAGATGTACTCCCCGATGCCGAGGCTTCGCCCTATTCCTGCCAACGCCCTTGTACTGACGACGGCGGAGCGCCGCTTGGCAAGGTCACCCTCCGGAAGGGAAGGGTTGTCCCGGTACAGGGCGTCAGTGACGGAGAAGCCCAGGATGGAATCACCCAGAAACTCAAGACGCTCGTTGGTGGGTATGCCCCCGTTTTCGTAGGCATAGGAGCGGTGTGTGAGCGCAAGACGAAGCGTCCCGGCGTCAATAGAGACACCGAGACGCTTCAGAAGCTCTTCAGTTGAAGACATCTTGTTCAGCCTTGTATGGCCGATTAGACGTCCGCGACCCTGCGGCCCTTGTACTCAAGGAACAGCGCAGTGCCAGCCGAGTCGGTAACGACCTTTGCCTGGTGCGGCAGGCTGTAGGTAACCTGGCCGTTCTCAATGGTCTTCACCAGGTGGGGGGCGGTCGCCTTCCACTGGGAACGGCGGGCGCGGGTATTCGAGCGAGACATTTTCCGCTTGGGAACAGCCACGGCTAACTCATTTCTCTCTTAGTCCAACACTTACAAATCAATTTTGCCGGTCAGGCTTAGCCAGATCAGCTAGGGCAGCCCAGCGAGGATCTACGACCTCGTGGTGGTGCCCCGGCTCGTCTTCCAGGCGCGCTCCGCATTCGGAACAAAGGCCCTGGCAGTCTTCCCGGCACACCGGCTGGAACGGCAGCATGGTAATCACTGCGTCCCGCAACACCGGTTCAAGATCGATCAGATCGTGCTCGACTCGACGTTGCTCTTCATCGTCTTCTCCGTCAGAGAACTGAACGTCCTCGTAGAAGAAAAGTTCCTGCACATTGACCTCAAGGTCATACGCAAGGGGATCCAGGCATCGGCCGCATTCACCGGAAACTTCGGCGATTACATTTCCTGATACCAGAATTCCTTCGTGTACGGCCTCAAGCCTCAGGTCCAGTTCGATATCCGAACCTTGCTGAACGCCAATGAGTGCTACACCAAGATCACTTGGTGCAGGTACATGCTCCGTCAGTGTCCGCATGCTTCCCGGACTGCGTCCGAGGTCCTTGACGTCAAACACCAAGGGCGAACTAGCATCTCGTTTAATGAGAACTCCTGTTGAACATATGACCGACGTACCATCTTAGCCTGATGGGCGGTGCGGACTCAAACTGAGGGCTGAACCGCTGCATGCAGCGGTTGCCGTTCGGATGAATGCCACAGTCGTCCGGCGATGTGTACCGATAGAGCTTACCCTCTGGGCGGTCCTTCTGCTGAAGACTCGCCAGCAAGCATCCGTTTCAGGACCGATCTGGGGACAAATTCCGAGATGTTCCCTCCCAGGGAGGCGACTTCCTTGATCAGGGTCGAGGACAGGTGGAGGTAGTGTCCCTCAGCGGGAAGGAAGACAGTTTCCACACCGCTTAGCTGCCGGTTCATCGTGGCCATGGGCAGCTCGTAGTCAAAGTCCGAGGAGGACCTCAGGCCCTTGACGATGGCGGACACACCGCGCTTGCGGCAGTACTCAGCCAACAGGCCGTCCCCTACCGGCTCAACCACGATCCCGCGCAGTGACGCGAGTGTCTCCCGTGCCATATCGATGCGTTCTTCGAGCGTGAAACGGTACTTTTTCGCATAGTTCGTGGACACGGCCACGATGACTTCGTCAAAGAGCCCGGCCGCCCTGGCGATGACCTCCAGGTGACCGTTATGGATGGGATCAAAGGAACCTGGGCATACTGCACGTCGCATATTCCGAACCTACCCCATGGGCGGAGCGGGATACCATGACAGCACCGCACGGACGCGCGATTCAGCCGGGGATAAGCCCGGGATAGCCGGGACAAGCACAGACAGGAAGCACGTGACCCGAACAACTCCTTCCCCTTGGCAGCGGGCCGCGTCGGGAGCCAATCTGCTGGCCGCCGACGGTTCCCTTGGCGTCACGATCTTCGAAGAGATGACCACCCTCGCGGTGAAGACCGGCGCCATCAATCTCGGCCAAGGGTTTCCGGACGAGGATGGGCCTGCCGAGATCAAGGCCGCGGCGCAGGCTGCCATCGCCGCAGGTGCCAACCAATATGCCCCGGGTAAGGGAACAGTGGAGTTGCGGGAAGCCGTTGCCGTCCACCAGGAGCGGTTTTATGGGCTTCGGCCTGATCCCCAAACTGAGATAATCGTCACCACCGGAGCCACGGAGGGTATAGCCGCCACCCTGCTTGCGCTGGTGGAACCGGGGGACGAGGTCCTCACGTTCGAGCCGTTCTATGACTCCTACGGCGCAATAATCGGCCTCTCCGGAGCCACGCATACGACCGTGCCCCTCCTCGCGCCGGACTTCATGCCCGATGCTGCGCTGATTGAGGAAGCCTTCACCGAGCGGACCAAGGTGGTGCTGATCAACAATCCCCACAACCCTACTGGCGCTGTGTTTCCCCGTGAAGTACTTCAGCGCGTCGTCGAACTGTCAGCCCGGCACAATGCCGTCATCGTCACGGATGAGGTGTACGAGCACCTGACCTTCGGTGTCCCCCATATTCCCGTCGCCACCCTTCCCGGTGCCGCGGAGCGCACCATCACCATCTCCTCTGCCGGCAAGACTTTTTCGTTCACCGGTTGGAAGATCGGCTGGCTCAGCGGCCCCGAACACCTGGTGGCCGCCATCCGGACCGTAAAGCAGTTCCTCAGCTACAGCTCCGGCACTCCGTTCCAGGGCGCCATTGCTGTAGGGCTGGGCCTTCCCGATGACTTCTACACGGGGATCGCCAAAAGCCTGGAGCGCAAGCGTGACATCCTGAGCCAGGGATTGCGGGCCGCAGGCCTGGACGTGTTTACACCGCGGGGCACATACTTCGTGAATGTCGACACCTCACCGCTGGGAATCTCCGACGCCGTGGATCTCGCCCGGAGGCTTCCGGCGCTGGTAGGCGTTGCTGCCATACCCGTTCCGGTGTTCTGCCATCCGGACGGTGCAGAGCGCACCCGGAGCCTCCTGCGCTTCGCCTTCTGCAAAAAAACGGCAGTGCTCGAAGAAGCTGCCGCTCGCCTGGCAACGCTGCGGGACAGGCTTTGATGATCAGCCGCAGCGGCCCGCCAGCCGCGCGCTTCCTCCAAGGCATCGGAAAACACGCAAGCATAGAGCCCGATGCCTATACTCAGGGCGGCTACGTCCTCAGCATCGGGGGTGCGGAGCAGTCCCACGTTAACCTCGCCGACCCTCATGAGGTCTTTTATGAGTACCTGCGGAGGATCGCCAACGTCGTGGATCTCGCCGCCCCTCCCGGCCAGCCCATCCACGCGCTGCACCTTGGCGCAGGTGCCCTCACCCTGGCCCGCTACATCCAGGCCACCCGGCCCGGTTCCCGCCAGTATGCAGTGGAGCTGGAACGGGAGCTGCTGGACTTTGTGCTCCAGCAACTGCCTTTGCCCGAGGGGACTGAGCTCACTGCCGTCATTGGGGACGCCCGCGAGTCCCTTGCCGACCTTCCGGCCGAACTCAGTTTCGACGTGATCATCCTGGACATATTCTCCGGCCCGGAAGCCCCCGCCCATATTGCCTGCAGCGAGTTCTACGAAGAGGCTGCTGATCGGCTGGCTCAGGGAGGAGCCCTGATCGTCAACGTGGGTGACGAACCCGGACTCACCCTCGTCCGGAGCCAGGTTGCAGCCATGCGGAGGGTATTCCAGGCGGTCGCAGCAACGGCTGAGACAGGGATGTTCGCAGGGCGCTACCCCGGAAACATTGTCCTGGTGGGAACGCAGCACCCGTGGCCGGAGGAGTGGACGGCGTCCCTCAACTCCCGTGGTCCTCATCCGGCGAACGTACTGGCCGGGGTGGAGCTGGACGCGCTCAACTAAGCGGATAAGCCCGTTCTATTCCCGGGCCGAGGGTTCAGCAAACCACAGCTTGGTTTCGCCGTATTTTCGTTCCGCAAATCGTTCCATGGAGGCAGGCCATTGCGGTTCGGGGGTCCGTGACGATCGTTCGACCACCACCACGGCAGCGTCGGCGAGATGTCCCGACAGTTTCTCCAGCACAGCCGCGAGGGCAGGCTCATCCAGCGGATAGGGCGGATCCAGGAACACCAGATCCCACAGGATTCCCGCCTCTGCCCGTTCAAGAAACGGCTCCACCTTTGACCTGTGAACCGAGACGTTCTTGCCGCCCAGCGCTGTGTTGATCATGTCCGCATTCCGCTGGCAGACGGCGCTTGCCTTCGCATCGGATTCCACGAGGTCCACCGCTTCGGCACCACGGCTGGCGCTTTCTACGCCCAACGATCCGGAACCCGCATAGAGATCCAGAACCCTGGCCCCGGCAATGACGTCGAAGGCCTCCAGCCGGGAAAACAATGCCTCCTTCACCCGGTCCGTGGTGGGCCGTGTCAACGAACCAGGGACGCTGACCAGAGGTGTCCCGCCGGCCACGCCGGCAATGACCCGGCTCAAGCCGGTCCCCCGGAGCGCACGCCGCATTCCATGGCGGCATTTGGTTTAGCCTCGCTCAAGGAAGGCCTCCTTTTCGGGGTTCAGGTATTCGTCGATGGCGGCGGCCAGGACAGGATGGGCCAACAGCTGCGGATCCCGGCCAACGATGCGCTGGGCATCCTGCCGGGCGCGTGCAATGACATCCTCATGTTCCAACACCCTCAACAGCCTCAACGTGGAGCGGCCACCAGACTGCGAGGCTCCTAGGATGTCGCCTTCGCGGCGGAGTTTGAGATCCTCCTGCGACAGCTCAAAGCCATCGGTGGTCGCTGCGACGGCGTCCAGCCTGCGGCGGCTCGGATGCCCGGGTTCCAGGGCAGTCACCAGCAGACAGGTACCAGGCAGTCCGCCGCGGCCAACGCGCCCGCGGAGCTGGTGGAGCTGGGAAATACCGAACCTGTCGGCATCAAGGATCACCATCAGTGTTGCGTTATGGACATCCACTCCTACCTCGATGACCGTGGTGGATACGAGGAGCTTGACCTGGTTCGCGGTGAAAGACGCCATCGTTTCGGACTTCACAGCGGGATCCTGCCTGCCATGAAGGGGCGCCAGAGGCACCCCTGCGAGAGCGGGTTCCTCCTTGAGATGTTCGACGACGGCGGTCACCGAGGCCAGTTCGCGCCCGGTCGAGTCACCTTCCGGTTCCGCCCCGGACGGCTCCGCCTCACCGGGACTGAAGTCGCCGTCGTCGTCAGTGCCGATCTTGGGGCACACCACATATACCTGATAGCCGGCGTCGATCTCTTCGCGGGAGCGGGACCAGATTCTTGCTGCCCAGGCGGGGTTTTCGGCGAGGCCGACGATGTGCGTGGAGATCGGGGCACGCCCGGCTGGCAGCTCGTCGAGGACGGACGTTTCCAAGTCTCCGAAAACGGTCATCGCCACGGTCCGCGGAATGGGGGTGGCGGTCATGACCAGTAGGTGTGGCGGCTTGCGGGCTTTGGCCCGGAGGGCATCGCGCTGCTCGACTCCGAAGCGGTGCTGCTCGTCCACCACAATCAGGCCCAGGTCGTAAAAGGAGACGTTCTCGCTAAGCAGTGCGTGGGTGCCGATGACGATGCCCGCTGTTCCGGAGGCCGCATCGAGCATTGCCTGCTTTCGCGCCGCAGTGGGCATTGATCCCGTCAGCAGGGTGACCTGGACCTCGTCGATGCCGGTGGCCGCCTCCGCACCGCCAAGAAGACCGTCGCGGACCAACGGCCCGAGGGTACGGCGGATGGACTCGAAGTGCTGGGCGGCGAGAACTTCAGTAGGTGCGAGCAAAGCCGCCTGTCCCCCGGAGTCAACCACCTGCAGCATGGCGCGTAAGGCCACGATGGTCTTTCCCGAGCCGACTTCTCCCTGCAGGAGTCGGTTCATCGGACTGTCCTGTGAAAGCTCACCGGACAGGGTTTTTCCGACGGCGGCCTGGCCTGCGGTGAGGGTAAAGGGCAACTGCCGGTCGAAGGCGGCCAGCAGTCCATTTGGTACCGGCCTTCGTGCCGTAGCTTCCTCGGCGGCGAGCTGAGCGCGGCGCCGGGCGAGCGCCGATTGAAGGACCAGTGCTTCTTGGAACCGGAAGCGGTCTCTGGCTCGTTGCCAGTCCGGCTGCGTCTCCGGGGCATGGATCAGACGGTAGGCCTCGCCGATCGGAAGGAAATGTTCCCTGGCCGCGATCTCGGCGGGTAGCGGGTCCTTAAGATCGCCCAGCTCAACAGTATCGAGCAGCGTGGAGATTACTTTCTGGATGGACCAACTGGTCAGTTTGGCAGTGGCCGGATAGACGGGAATGGGCATAGCCGCGAGCTTCTCCGGGTCCATGCCTGGAGCTTCGGGGTCCTCGTCCAGCAGGAGGAAGTCTGGATTGGTGAGCCCCAGCGTGCCGCCGAACATGGTGACTTTGCCGGAGAACATGGCCCGCCGGCCCGGAAGGAGCTCAGCCTTGGCTCTGTACCCGTTAAAGAAGCTGATCTTGAGCGTTCCCGCCTTGGCGGCGGAACCTCCGCCTGTCCCGGTGGTGGCCCCGGCGTCATCGGTAATGACGACGTCGGTCAAGGAACCACGGCGGGCCCTCATGGCCCGCGTGCTGCTGGAGACGACACGCGCAATCAGCGTGACGTCCTCATCCAGCGGCACTTCACTGATAGGTGTCAGCTCTCCCCTGCTCAGATAGCGGCGGGGGAAGTAGTTGAGGAGTTCACCAACAGTGGTAATGCCGAGGTGCTTCTCGATGACAGCCGCGGAGCGCTTTCCTATGCGGCGCTCCAGGGCAAGGTCCAGCTCAGCGCTCATACCCGTTATAGTCTCCGACCTCAACATTCCGCGCCTGTGCCAGCTCGCTGATGGAGATTTCAGCGGGCTCACCCAGTGCGCGGATTAGGGCCACGGCGGGCGCCTCTTCTTTCACATGAACGTGGACACGCCAACGGTACTTGCCGTCCGGGTCTGCAGAATTGCCCAGTTGGCTCATGATGACGGAGTCCCCCATCTGGTCCAGGCGCTGCCGCAGAGTGGCGGCATCCAGCGGCGAAAGGTTGATGGTACACATGACTTCCACGCCGTCGTCATCAGGCATGGCCGCGTGGATATGGGGGTCCTGCACGTCGTAGCCGTGCAAGCCATCCAGAAGTTCACTTTGCAGCTCTTCCCCGAGGACAGCCGAGCGCAGGCAGTCCAGGATCAGGAGCATGCCGACTCCTCCGGCATCTACGACCTTGGCTGCTTGCAAGGCGTCCAGTTGTGATTCAGTACGGATCACGGCTTCCAGTGCAGCCTGCACGGCGGCGTCGAGGGCGAGGCCAAGGGCATGATTGCTGTCGTCCCCGTCCAATGCCGAGTCGACGGCGGAGACTGCACGGGAAGCGGCTTCGATCACCGACAGCATGGTGCCGGGCACCGGATCACTGAGCGCCGTCCACGCCCTGATCTGTGCCCTGTTCAAGGCAGCTGCAAGCAGAGGGGAACTGAGCCGTGTGTGCCCGGCCAGTGGTTCGGCGGCGGCGCAAAGGAACACCGAAAAAAGGGTTCCGGAGTTGCCGCGTGCTTTCTCCATAGCCGCCTGGCCTGCCACTGCGAGCACGGCACCCACATCATTTTGTCCGGCAGCTCCGTGAACGGCTGTTCCGTGGATCGCAGTTCTGTGGACTGGAGCTCGTGAGTCGTCCGAGACAGCCTGGGATGGACCAGCTTCGGCTGGGTTGCCTCGTCCGCCCAGAGCTTCAGTCGCGGCACGGACGGTGAGATACAGGTTGGTGCCGGTGTCCCCGTCTGCGACCGGAAAGATGTTGATCGCGTTGAGTCGGTCGCTGTGGTTTCCAAGGGCCGTTTCTGCCTTGCTCAACCACCGCTTCATCGCTTGCGCGTTCGCGGCAATCTTAGTCTGCAAAGTGATCCCATCCCACAAGGTCAGCGGGCCTGCCCGCGATATTGACACCCGTACTGTTGTTTCCTGCAAGGGCCTGCACTGAGCCTATCGCAGCAAAGCCTCTGGGCAACTGAACTCCAACGGGGAAGGTTGCAAGCAGGCCATGGTCCTCGCCACCGCCCAGGATCCACTCAAGCGGCTCCGTTCCGAGCAGCCTGCCTGCAGGCGCCAACGGGGCGGCCAGGAGCTTCAAAGACTCCGGATCAAGCTCCACGACCACCTTGCTGGCTTCCGCCATCCGGCCTGCATCCCTGACCAGCCCGTCAGAGATGTCAAGCATGGCCGAGGCCCCTGCCTCCAGTGCCAACGGCCCCGAAGCCAGAGGCGGGAAGGGGCGGCACTGGGCGTCCACCAGCTGACGCAGCCCGGGAGTCAGTGACGCCACGCTGTGTCCTGACTCCAGGATGGCAAGGCCTGCCGCTGCCCGCCCGACAGTGCCTGCCAGAGCCAGTACATCGCCCGGGGCGGCACCGGACCGCAGCACAGGTTCCCTGCCATCCAGGGTCCCAAGAATGGCCACGGTCACGGCAAGTTCACGCCCGCGGCCTAGGTCCCCGCCCGCAACCGAGCAGCGGAGTGCTCCCAGTTCACGGATGCTGGCAGACAATCCATCCGCAAAATCCTCGACCCAGGACACGGGGGTTCCGCTGGGCAGGGTCAGGCTCACCACCATGGAGGTTGCCTGGGCTCCCATCGCGTTGATGTCACTGAGGTTCTGGGCAGCAGCCTTCCAGCCGACGTCGTACCCTGTGCTCGCATGCCCGTTGGGCCACTGGAGGCGAAAGTCCTGATCCTGGACCTGGGTGTCGATGCTCAGGACTGTCCGCCCGTCCGGGGCGCCGACGATTGCGGCGTCGTCGCCTGGACCGAGCAGCAGCAGGGCGCGGGCTTCGGGAGCGCTTTTGAGGCGGGGGAAGATCCTGGCAAGCAGCCCGGATTCGGTTAGGTCAGCAACTGTCAACGGAGTTTCAAGCACGGCACTACGCTATCGCGGGGGGAGGACATCATGGTCAGCCGACATCACTGGGCGGGCGCCGCAGGATAGGCTTGTCTGATGCTTCGGCCCAACCCACCGGTCACTTCCCCCGGAATCCGCCTCCTCGCCATTCTGGCCGCAGGCGCGCTTTCGCTCACAGCCTGCTCTCCCGTCGTCGATGTTGCCCCGGCGAAGGATGCCGCAAATCCAGCCTGTGCACCCATGATGGTGGCCCTTCCCGAGGCAATCGGGGACGCCCCGTTGCGCAAGACGAACAGCCAGGCGACAGCAGCATGGGGAGACCCCTCGCGTGTCATCCTCCGGTGCGGTGTCAACCCGCCGGGACCCACCACTGACAGATGTGTCAGCGTCAACGGCATCGACTGGGTCATCAAGGAAGGGGACCCGGTCTATACGCTCACCACGTTCGGCCGGGAACCCGCGACAGAGATCCTGATGGATCCCGAAAAAATCTCCTCGGCAACGGTGTTGGCTGATCTTGCCAGCGCTGCAGGAAAGATCCCGGCAAGCCGCAACTGCGTGGGCAAGGAAGATTTGCAGAACCTGCCACCAACCAGTTAGAGCGCCGCCTGGGCCCACGCCGGCAGGGTTCCCTGGCCGAAGCGGAGCGAGGTTAGGTGCTGCCTGGGCCCACGCCGGCAGGGTTCCCTGGCCGAAGCGGAGCGAGGTTAGGGTGCTGCCTGGGCCCACGCCGGCAGGGTTCCCTGGCCGAAGCGGAGCGAGGTTAGGGTGCTGCCTGGGCCCACGCCGGCAGGGTTCCCTGGCCGAAGCGGAGCGAGGTTAGGGTGCTGCCTGGGCCCACGCCGGCAGGGTTCCCTGGCCGAAGCGGAGCGAGGTTAGGGTGCCGCCTGGGCCCACGCCGGCAGGGTTCCCTGGCCGAAGCGGAGCGAGGTTAGGGTGCTGCCTGGGCCCACGCCGGCAGGGTTCCCTGGCCGAAGCGGAGCGAGGTTAGGGTGCCGGTGGGGATTAGCGGAGCCCTGTTTTCCGGTGGAGGGCCAAGTAGATCAGTTCGTCAATGAGGGCCGGATAGCTCAACCCTGACGCGGCCCACATTTGCGGGTACATGCTCTTGGGGGTGAAGCCGGGCATCGTGTTGATCTCATTGATGATGATGTCGCCGTCAGGAGTGTAGAAGAAGTCCACGCGGCTCAGCCCTTCGGCACCTACGGCATCAAACGCTGCGGCGGCGAGTTCACGGACACGGGCGATTGCTTCTTCCGGGATGTCTGCCGGGCAACTCAGCTGTGCAGCATCATCCTCCACGTACTTGGCATTGAAGTCGTAGAATTCGTGACTGCCCCCGGCAACCGAGATTTCGCCAGGCATGGAGGTGCGCGGCGGCTGGGTTCCACGGCCCTCAAGCACGGCGCACTCGATCTCCCGCCCGGCGATTCCTGCTTCAATAACAAGCTTGAGATCGTGGAGACGTGCCTCCTCGATGGCGGCATCCAGGCCCTCGAGGGAGTCCACTTTGGAAATGCCCATGGAGGAGCCTGCCCGGGCCGGCTTCACAAAGACGGGGAATCCGAGCAGGTCGACGCGTTTACGCACTGATTCCGGATCAGTGAGCCACTGGCGGTCTGTCACGGCCACGTACGGTCCCACCTGAAGCCCGGCGGCCTCAAAAACTACCTTCATGAAGTGCTTGTCCATGCCTACAGCGGAAGCCAGCACCCCGGCTCCGACGTAGCGGGTATCAGAAAGCTCCAACAGCCCCTGGATGGTCCCGTCCTCGCCGAACGGCCCATGCAGGACGGGGAACACGACGTCGACAGTCCCGAGTTCCTGGGGGATCTGGTTGGGTGCGGCGACAATGAGCTGATGCTCCCCGCCGATCTCCGCCAGCGTAACGGTACTGGATGACGGCTCGACCTCGGGCAACGATGTCGAGGACAGCGACCATTGCCTTGTATCTGCAGACGTCAGCACCCATTGCCCTGTCTTCGCGATCCCGATGGGAATGACGTCGTATTTGTCCTTGTCAATGGCCCCCAGCACGCCTGCGGCAGTGACGCAGCTGACGGCATGCTCGCTGGAGCGTCCACCGAACAGCACAACAACCCGGGGGCGCGGCTTGCCCGCGACTTCTACATTCTCATCCGACACAGTCAGTAATCGCCTTCGGGTTTCAGTTCCCGGGCCAGCAGTCGCGGGCCCAGTTCGTCAACGGACATCTTTCCGGCAAGGACGGCCACCACGGCCGCAGTAATGGGCATATCAACGCCAAGCTTTCCTGCCAGTTCATGGACAGCCTGGCCGGATTTGATCCCTTCGGCCGTCTGCGTCATTTTCTCAGTTACCTGGCCGAGGGAAAGACCCTCCCCCAGCAGCCGTCCGGCGGTATGGTTTCTCGACAGCGGCGAGGAACATGTTGCCACGAGGTCACCCAAACCTGCCAGGCCGGCCATTGTCTTGGCCTCGCCGCCAAGGGCAAGCGCCAGACGGGAAGTCTCGGCCAGTCCCCGGGTGATAACCGAAGCTTTGGTGTTGTCACCCATCTGTTTGCCTTCGCAGATGCCTACGGCCAAGGCGATCACGTTCTTCACAATGCCGCCGATTTCGACGCCGACGACATCCCCGGTGGTGTAGGGACGGAAATACGGGGCAGTGCAAGTGCGCGCAATCCACCCGGCAGCCGCAGCGTTGGAACAAGCCACAACCGAGGCGGTGGGCTCTTCCCGGGCGATCTCCATCGCAAGGTTGGGACCTGAAACCACTGCTATCCGATTGACCGGAATGCCCAGTTCCTCGCAAATGACTTCACTCATGCGGGCGTCGGTACTCAACTCGAGGCCCTTCATGAGGGAGACCACCATCGCATCAGCACTGACAAGGTGTTTCCAGCTCCTCAGCTGTGGCCGCAGTGTCTGCGCAGGCACAGCCAGCACCACCAGGTCAGCGCCGGCCAGAACCTCATCCACGTCCATGGAAGCGGTGATGCTTGCCGGTAATTCGATGTCCTTGAGGTACTGCGGATTGCGGTGGCTTGCGTTGATCTGCTCCACGACCTCACGGCGGCGGCCCCAGATACGGATGCTGCGGGCGACGCCGGAAGCAGTGGCGGCATCAGCCAGGATCTTCGCGAAGGTGGTGCCCCAGGAGCCTGCGCCCAGGACGGCCACGGTGAGTGCCGAACCGGGTTTGGTGTCCTGCTCGGTCATTCCACACCCCGGGAAGGATCCGTCAGGTTGCTCTCTGTCGGGCTGCCCTGGGGAGCGGTGCTGCCGTCGGCGATCGTTTCCGGGGAGCTCTTTTGCATCTTCCGGCCATGCTTGGACTGGTTATGGGCCGAGGGGTCCCAGCGCTCGGCCGGCGGCTCCTCGCCGCGTAGCCCCGCCAGCAAGACTGTGATGTCCTGCATGATCGCTTCGGTAGCCGCGGTCAATGTTGCCTTGTCCAGGGGGCGGCCTTCGAAGGCGCTGAGGTCAACCGGCGGCCCCACCACAAGCCGCGAACGCTTCCGCGGAAAAAGGTGGAAGCTTTTGGCGTAGCGCGGAAAAACCTCATGGGCGCCCCAGTGGGCTATGGGAACAACGGGGATCCCGCCCTCCAGAGCCAGGCGGGCGGCACCGGTGTGGCCTTTCATGGGCCAGAACGACGGGTCCCGGGTCAGGGTTCCTTCGGGGTAGATGACAATAGCTCCGCCTTCGGCCACAATCTCCTGGGCGAGCTGCAGCGAACGGTTCGCCCCCGCCGTCGAGCGTTCCACCGGGATCTGCTTCGTTGCCCGCAGGATCCAGCCCAGGACGGGGACCTTAAAAAGGCTCGCCTTGGCAAGGAAGTGCGGGGCCCGCTTCTGGTTGTAGAGCATGTGCCCCACGATGAGGGGGTCGATTTCGGTGCAGTGGTTGGGCGCCGCGATGAAGCCCCCCGCGGGAAGCTTCTCCGTGCCCTCCCATTTCTTGGCCATCATGACGTTCAGCAGGCTCCGTGCGATGCCGGCGATAATCACGAACGTGACATGGCTCTTGGCCGTTTCCTTCAAAGGGAGCCCCCGCTACTTAACTGCAGTGATGTCGAAATCGGCGCCCAGGCCCGCGAGCTTCTCGGTGAACCGTTCGTAGCCCCGGTTAATGATGTCGATGCCGGTGACGCGCGACGTTCCGGTCGCCGCCAGGGCTGCGATGAGGTGGCTGAAGCCGCCGCGAAGATCGGGAACATCAATGTCGGTTCCCTTGAGTTGCGTGGAACCGGAAATAACGGCCGAGTGCAGGAAGTTGCGTTGCCCGAAGCGGCAGGGGACGCTGCCCAGGCACTCCCGGTGCACCTGGATGTTGGCCCCCATGCGGAGGAGTGCATCCGTGAAGCCGAAGCGGTTTTCGTACACGGTCTCGTGGACGATGGACACGCCCTCGGCCTGGGTAAGGGCCACAACCAGCGGCTGCTGCCAGTCAGTCATGAAGCCGGGATGCACGTCGGTCTCCAGCACCAGGGGACTCAGCTTGCCACCGTGGTGATAGAAACGGATGCCGTCCTCGCCGATATCCATTCCTCCGCCCACCTTGCGGTAGGTGTTGAGGAACGTCATCATGTCCCGCTGGGTGGCACCTTCGACGAAGATATCGCCTCGTGTCACCAGTGCGGCCGAGGCCCACGACGCCGACTCGTTGCGGTCCGAGAGAGCGCGGTGGTTGTAACCGCCGAGGTCACGGACGCCCTCGATGCGGATGGTCCGGTCCGTCTGAACGCTGATGATGGCGCCCATTTTTTGGAGCACGGCGATGAGGTCCACAATCTCCGGTTCGGTAGCCGCACCCGAGAGTTCGGTGATGCCTTCCGCACGTGTGGCGCTGAGCAGAACCTGCTCTGTGGCGCCTACCGAGGGATAAGGCAGGGAAATCTTTGCTCCCTGCAAGCCCCGGGGGGCAGAGATGTGGATGCCACCAGGCCGCTTCTCCACCACAGCGCCGAACTGCCGCAGCACATCGAGGTGGTAGTCGATGGGCCGGTCGCCAATCTTGCAGCCCCCGAGGTCGGGGATGAACGCCTCGCCAATCGCGTGGATCAGCGGTCCGCAGAGAAGGATGGGAATGCGGGAGTCTCCCGCGTGGGCATCGATTGCCGTGCTGGAGGCCGTCTTGGCATCCTTGGGGTCCAGGGTGAGATCGCCGGTGATGGGATCCTTCTCCACGGTGACGCCATGCAGCTGCAGGAGGCTGGTAACTACCTCGACGTCCTTAATTTCAGGAACGTTCCGCAGCAGGGACGGCTCGTTGCCCAGCAAGGCCGCAACCATCGCCTTGGGGACGAGGTTCTTGGCCCCACGGACGGTGACGCGACCTGTAAGCGGGACGCCTCCGCGGATTGTCAGAACACTACTCATATACCGGTTTCCTCACGATTACTCGCCCCCCAATACTTCCAAAGGCTCCCGCTAAGCATATGAGTTGGCTGTTCCGAACCGAAATGCAGGCGCAGTCCGGAGGACGTCTCAGGACAGCCGTGCAGGCAGGGTCTTGGGTTTGAACGAGGGCCGGGTGGCTTCGTAGGCGGTGATGTCTTCCTCGTATTTGAGGGTCAGTCCGATGTCATCGAGACCCTCCAGGAGCCGCCAGCGGGTGTAGTCATCAATCTCGAAGGGGGCAACGACGTTACCGCAGGTGACTGTCTTGGAAACGAGGTCAACAGTTACCTCCGTGCCCGGGGCGTTCTCGAGGATCTTCCAGATGAGTTCGATGTCATCCTGGGCCAGTTCGGCCGCGAGCAGACCCTGCTTGCCGGAGTTGCCACGGAAGATGTCAGCGAAGCGTGAAGAGAGAACTGTCTTAAAGCCGTAATCCTTCAGGGCCCACACTGCATGCTCGCGCGAGGAACCCGTCCCGAAGTCCGGGCCGGCAACAAGGACAGATCCCGCATTGAACGGAGCCTGGTTCAGGATGAACGACGGGTCCTTGCGCCAGGCTGAGAACAAGGCGTCCTCGAAACCGGTCCTGGTGATGCGCTTGAGGTAGACCGCGGGGATGATCTGGTCGGTGTCCACATTGCTCTGTCGCAGCGGGACGCCAATTCCGGTGTGGGTGGTGAACTTTTCCATAGATGCTCCTAGGCGGCGTCGGTGCGGGTGGCTGCGGTGTCCGGAGCGGGGTCCAGATCCGACGGGGAACTGAGGGTTCCGCGGACAGCGGTAGCGGCGGCCACAACGGGCGAAACGAGGTGTGTCCTGCCACCCTTGCCCTGCCGGCCCTCAAAGTTCCGGTTGGAGGTCGAAGCGCAGCGCTCCCCCACTTCCAGTTGGTCGGGGTTCATGCCCAGGCACATGGAGCATCCGGCGAAGCGCCACTCTGCACCGAAGTCCTTGAAGATCTTGTCCAGGCCCTCAGCCTCGGCTTCAAGCCGCACCCGGGCGGATCCCGGCACGACGAGCATGCGGATGTTGGGGTCCTTCTGGCGCCCGCGGACGATGTCCGCAGCGGCCCGGAGATCCTCCATGCGTGAATTGGTGCAGGAACCGAGGAACACGGTGTCCACCCGGATTTCCTTCATCGGTGTTCCGGCTTTCAGTCCCATGTACTGCAGGGCACGTTCGGCCGCCGCTTTGGCGTTTTCGTCACCGAAATCCTCGGGCGAGGGGACCTTGGAGGACAAGGACACACCTTGGCCCGGGTTCGTGCCCCAGGTGACAAACGGCTCAAGAGTATCGGCGTCGAGGTCCACTTCCGCGTCGAACGTCGCGTCGTCTTCCGTCAGCAGGGTGTTCCAGTACTCGACGGCGGCATCCCACTCGGCGCCCTGGGGCGCGTGCGGGCGGCCCTTCATGTAGGCGTACGTGGTTTCGTCCGGAGCCACCAGGCCGGCGCGGGCGCCGGCTTCGATAGACATGTTGCAGATGGTCATCCGGGCTTCCATCGAGAGCGCCCGGATGGCGGATCCGCGGTACTCCAGGACATAGCCCTGGCCGCCGCCCGTACCGATTTTCGCGATTACCGCCAGGATTATGTCCTTGGCGGAAACGCCTGGCTTCAGGGTGCCTTCGACGTTGATAGCCATGGTCTTGAACGGCTTCAGGGACAGGGTCTGGGTAGCCATAACGTGCTCCACCTCGGACGTGCCGATACCCATTGCGAGTGCGCCGAATGCCCCGTGGGTGGAGGTGTGCGAGTCCCCGCAGACAACTGTCATCCCGGGCTGGGTCAGGCCGAGCTGCGGGCCAACGACGTGCACGATTCCCTGTTCAGCGTCACCGAGGGAATGCAGCCTGACGCCGAATTCCTTGCAGTTGTTCCGCAAGGTCTGGATCTGGGTCCGGCTGGTGAGGTCGGCAATGGGCTTGTCGATGTCCAGTGTCGGCGTGTTGTGGTCTTCGGTGGCAATAGTGAGGTCGGGGCGGCGCAGCTTGCGGCCGGCCAACCGGAGGCCTTCGAAGGCCTGCGGTGACGTCACTTCGTGGACCAGGTGAAGGTCGATGTAAAGAAGGTCCGGCTGAGCGTTGGCGCCGTCGCCGTCGCCTTTGCGCACCACGTGCGCGTCCCAGACTTTCTCGGCCAATGTATTTGCCATGGCCATCTCCCTTCACTGCTGTTGGCTGTTAACATCCACTGAATCAGCAGACCTCTGTAATAAGCCAGTCCAAAGATTTGCATCTCAGATAATGAGACGGCAATATCAGTACATGGACAATTCTAGCGGAGTCGGTGTCATCGATAAAGCGGCCCATGTGCTTGACGCACTGGAGGCCGGACCCACCACCCTGGCGCAGCTTGTGGCGGCTACGGGGCTGGCGCGGCCAACGGTGCATCGGCTCGCTCTTGCCCTTGTCCATCACAGGCTCGTGAGCCGGGATATCCAGGGAAGGTTTGTCCTGGGCAGCCGCCTGGTTGAGCTCGCATCCGCTGCAGGCGAGGACCGCCTGATAGCTTCCGCCGGCCCCGTACTCATGCAATTGCGCGATGCCACCGGCGAAAGCGCCCAGATCTTCCGCCGACAGGGCGACTGGCGCGTCTGCGTCGCCTCCGCCGAACGCCCCATCGGGCTCCGCGACACAATCCCGGTTGGCACGCAACTGTCCATGAAAGCCGGATCTGCTGCCCAGGTGCTGTTGGCTTGGGAGGACCATGACCGCCTTCTTGAAGGTCTCCAGTCAGCCCGCTTCACCCCCACGGTCCTCGCAGGAGTACGACGGCGGGGCTGGGGTCAGAGCCTGGGTGAACGTGAGCCTGGTGTCGCCTCAGTTTCGGCTCCCGTCCGCGGACCGTCCGGACGAGTGATTGCCGCGGTTTCCATCTCCGGCCCGATCGAGCGTCTAACGCGCCAGCCAGGAAGGCTCCATGCCGAAGTGGTCTGCAATGCTGCCCGCCTCCTGACTGATGCCCTCCGCAAGACCAACGACTGACGGCAAACCGGCTGCCTGGTGTATTCCGGCGCAGCTGAGATACCGCCGACGCCGGCAGTAGGCTGGCAACATGACCAGCTACGCAGTGTTTCTCCGCGGCGTCAATGTGGGCGGCATCAATATCAGAATGGCCGATCTCCAAAAGGCCCTTAAGCAGTGTTCGTTCAATAACGTGAAGACTCTCCTGGCCAGCGGAAACGTTGTGCTGACCAGCGATTTGGACCCGGCTGCAGTAAAGAAGCAATTTGAGACCTGCCTGCGTGAGTCCTTCGGTTATGACGCCTGGGTGGTGGTTTTGACTTGCGAACGGGTGGCGGATCTTGTGGAAGCCTGCCCGTATCCGGCAGACGATAAAAGCACCCACAGCTACGTCACACTGTCATCGGATCCGGCAATGCTTGACGACATGGTCGCAGCCGCCGTCTCTCTTGAAGGCGGGGAGCCCGAAGCAAACGGCGTCCAGCGGCTGGGCCCGGAGGCCGTGGCCTGGCTGGCTCCCGCAGGGGGAACCCTCGAAAGCCCGGTCAGCAAGGTGTCTGCCAAGCCGCGCTACAAATCGACCACCACCACACGCAACCTTCGCACGTTGATCAAGGTGCGGGATGCTGCAAAGGCTCTTTGAGAGGTGTGACGCCAGCCGGCGTCACTTGGCGCGGGCGGCCTTGAGCGCGGCACTGAATGATCGCAATCGGCTGATCTGCGCCTCCACTGGCTCCACCACCCTCCGCTCAGCTACTGCAGTTACGGCACTTTTCAGCCTCCTCCTTGCCGAAGCAGCGCGCACCCTGGCCGCAGCAGCCGCTATGACCCTCCCGGTGATCGCAAGGAATATCCCCAGCACCACTCCACCGAGGACCATCAGCGTGGGCAACGGCCACCCTTCCACCCTGGGCGCCTGCGGAACCGGCAACTGCAAGTAGCCGAGGACCGCGAGGCCAGCCAGCCAACCGAGTCCGCCAAGGACCGTCAGCAGCGCCAGCCACTGGACAAGGTTGAAGACAGGCCACCACCAGGACTTTTTTCCGGCCGATAACTCAGTCCCTGCAACTGCCTGGTCAAGGGCATCGGGCAATTGGTCCCGGGCATCCCGGGCGGCGCTGCGGATCACCGCGCGCCAGGGACCGGGAGCACCTTCGCTTGCAGCGTCGGCAAATTCGCGGACGGCGGCATCCGTCCTTGCACGTTCCGGAGCTCCGGCCGGGGGCAGCGAGGTCCTGTTGACGGCCGACGGTTCGTTCCTGCGCAGATTGAGCCTGCGCAACGGATCCGGGCGGAAACGCACCAGCCAGCGCGTTACCGGCCAGCCCGTCCGTCGTGTGGATTCAATGGTGTACGACTTGGCGACAGCTTCCACCACGAGCGGAACATTTGCGGCGGAGGCCAGCTCATCAGCGAGGCGTGCCCGTGCGGCTGAAGACACTCCGGCGGCTTCCCCATCACCCGATTCCGCAGCCAGCCGGGAAGACTCACGCGCCACGTCTGCAGCCAGCCGCTTGGACGATGCCTCGCGCTGCAACACCACGCGCCGGACCGCAGCCCTGACCTCATCAACGCCTTCCCCTGTTACCGCCGAAGTGCCAAGTACCTGTACCCGCCCCAGCCCGTCACGGGCAAGAATTTCCCGCAGGGACTCCAGTACCGGACTAACCTCGGATTTTGGCAGCCTGTCGATCTGGTTCAGGACCACCAGGGTCACGGCTGCATGCGAGGCCAGAGGAGTCAGAAAATCGTTGTGGACAGCTGCGTCGGCGTATTTTTGCGGATCAAGTACCCAGACCAGGACATCCACCAGACCAACCATCCGCTGCACAATTTCACGGTTGGCAGTCCGGGTGGAGTCAAAGTCCGGAAGGTCAAGCAGGATCAGCCCGGTTGTTTCATCGGCAAACCCCGGTACAGCCGACGCATGGTGACGTTGGCTGACCTCCAGCCAGTCAAGGAGGGGTTCACTTCCCGGGACGCCCCAAACGCTCGCCAGGGGTTCTGACGTCGTTGGCCGCCGGGCAGCCGCCGTCGCAATCTCCGCTCCCCCGACAGCGTTGAAGAGCGAAGATTTTCCGCTGCCGGTTGCTCCGAAAAATCCCACCACCGTGTGGTCGGTCGAGAGCGAACGACGCGAACTTGCCCGTTCCAGCACCTCGAACACGGCATCCAGCGATTCGTCGGATAAGACGCCCTCCGCCAGCGCGCGGGCGTCATTCAGGGCCTCCAGCCTGCGGTGAAGTTCTGAAGCTTCCCGCGCTGCACCGTGACGGCTCATCCGGCAGCCGCAAGCGTCTCAAGTGCTTCCGCACGGGCCTGCAATGTCTGGGGAGAAACGCCGCCGTCGCTCTCGAGCCTTACCAGGAACCTTTGCTGCTCGGCCCGAAGCAGCTTTTCGCAGCGTACGTGCAGGTCCTCCCGCGCCGTCCGTGCGAGGCGCCTCACGGCGTCCTCACCGAAAACAGCCTCCAGCAGTTTTTGCCCTACGACTGCGGTACCGCCGGCAACACCGATCTCCAGGCCTGTCAGGCCGGCAGTCATGGAAAACACAACAATCATAAGCGCCGCCCCGAGTCCATTCACGCCAAAGGAAAGCCACCGGGCCTGGGTGCGCCTTCCCTGGCCCTCGGTCCTGATCAGTTCCATCAGCGCGCCCTGCCAGTCCCGGATCTCAGCGGCCACCTTGTCCCCGAAACCCGGACTCGTGCCGCTCAGGTCATCGGTTCCCAACAATTGGCGGCCGGCCGGGTCAGAGCGCCAGCGCCGATCTGAATCTTCGGCAGCATTAGCCGCTTCGTCCATGATCACGGCTTGAAGACCTGTTTCGATTGCGGTCTCCACCTTGACTGCCGGAGCCGGCTCACCGCGAAAGTAGGCACCGATCCTGTCGCGGGCGCGGCCAATGTTCTGTTCAAGCGTCCGGAAGAACTCCCCCGTGCCAACAAAGTCCTGCCATCGTGCCAGCACCTCGCCCCTGAGCAGGGCTCCGTCCCGGGTGGCTTCCAGAATCCTGGCAACGGCGTCAGTGTAGGCGTCTCGTACGTCGTCCGCCAGAGCCTCCGCCGCCCGCTGTTGATCTTCCACGGCCTTGCCTGCACCAGCAACGCGCACAGCCAGTCCTTTGACAGTTCCGTTGAGAGTCCTGCGTGCAATATCGGCCCGCCCTGCAGCGTCTGCGGCGAGGTCCTGCAGCCAATTCCTGATGGGCTCTACGGTGGCTTGCGGCAGCATCCCGAGACCGTCCAATTCCACTTCCGGAACAATGAAGAGCCTGGCTTGGCCCAATCCTTCGCGCTGGAGCATGGCACGGAGGTCGGTGCTGACCTCCGTCTCGGCCGAAGCCGGGACCCTGTCCAGGACGACAGCCACCAGTATGTCCCGTGAGGCGGCATCAAGGAGGAGTTTCCATGGGACCGCGTCGGCGTAGCGGTTGGCGGTGGTAACAAAGATCCAGAGGTCCGCTGCAGCCAGCAGTTGACCTGCGAGCTGGCGGTTCGCATCTGAGATGGAGTCGACGTCGGGAGCGTCAAGTACTGCTATTCCCGTCGGCACCGAGGGATCACCCACCAGGACGAGGGACGAAACCGGCCCCGGCTCCGGGGTCTGGCCTGCGTGGCCCGCCTGGCTTGCCCGGAGGGGGGTGGGGAGGACTGTGCCTCGGATCCGGCTCAAGTTCGGCAGGACGCGTTGGCCTTCAAACCACTCGGCATCAGCGGGATGGTGGAGCAGAATGGGCTGGCGCGTCGTGGGACGAATGGCGCCCGCGCGGGTAACTGGGTGTCCCACCAGCGCGTTGACCAGGGTTGATTTCCCGGCACCGGTGGAGCCGCCCACTACGGCAAGCAGTGGCGCATCCAGGCTGCGATACCGGGGCAGGATGTAATCCTCAAGCTGCGCCAGGGAATGCAGGACCGCCATCCGCGCCTCGTCCGCGCCAGCGAGGGCGAGGGGCAGCGCTACGGCCGACAGCTCTTCGTGAACGCCTTCAAGGAGTTCAATCGCCGCGGCCGTCCGTTGAACCGGCGTAGGGCTCCCGCCAGCACCGGTGATTTCATTGGAGGTCACATCAACATCATGCCAGCCTTGGAAACGATTTCCGATGAGCCTGATGAAAGGGGAGATTCGCGCTTTGGCGCGTGATGGAGCGAACAGGCGTAAGCGCTGACTTGGGGACCTGGATACAAAGACTAAGGGCCGGAAACCCTTGAGTTTCCGGCCCTTTGTGGTGACCCCAGCGGGATTCGAACCCGCGTTACCGCCGTGAGAGGGCAGCGTACTAGGCCGCTATACGATGGGGCCGTGTACTTCCGTGGCATTTCTGCCTCGCGCACCGAAAGATTGTTTCATACTTTCCGCGAGCGTTTCAAATCGGTAAAACCGGTTGAAGTTCTGAAATACCGCTATTTCCAGTGATATTTCAGAGCTGGGATACCAGGACTCGAACCTAGAATGACGGTACCAGAAACCGTAGTGTTGCCAATTACACCATATCCCAATAGAACTTTCGGGCTGGATCTGCGGGTCAAAACCCGCGCTCCCAGCGCCTCAGCACGAGTAATTACTTTACCCGAGAGTTTTGGCTCGCACAAATCGGCAACACCGCGCCGCAGAGTCGTGCCGCCGGAAGCGGACTAAGGCAGCAGTTCAGCGAGGGTGCTGACTTCCCTGCCGGTGAATTCCGTGGCCGGCTGGCCGGTTCTGTTGAGCCACACTCCGAGCAGGCCGGCCGCGGTGGCTCCTTCTGCATCAAGCAAAGGATTATCACCCACGAACAGTGTTTCCGCGGCGGGAATTCCCAGAAGCCGGACGCCCTCAAGGTAGATCGCAGGATCGGGCTTCGGGACTCCGACGGTGTCCGTGCCGACCAGCAATCGGATACGTTGCAGCCCGGCGTTGTCCAGCTTTGCCCTTTGATAATCATGGACATTGTTGCTGACGGCGCCATAGGGAATCCCGGCGGCATCGAGTGCGTCCAGGACGGGTTCGACGTCGGCAAAGGCGCGGACGTAGCCGGGCTGGATCCGGGCATAGGAGGTGAGCCAGTTGCGGGCTTCCTCCCCCTCCCCCAGATTCACCCCGAAATGCCCCAAGGCAGCCCGCCCTCGAAGAAGCCTTTGCTCGTTGAACGTCAGTTCCCCAGCCAGATATCGGTCGAAAAAATGGGTGGTCTCATGGGTGAAGATCCTGCCGAACTTCTCCCACCCGGCCTGGTCCAGCCCGGGCAGGAGGTGCTCACTGACATCACGCAGGGCGGTCGTCATGGAAAACTCGAGATCGACCAGGGTGTCATCAATATCAAACAGGACGCCCCTAACTGCTCCGAATTCCGTGTGCAAGGCCCCTCCTGCTGGCTGATTCATCAGCCGCGGAAGGCCTGCAGGCGCTTCAGTGAAGACTCCTTGCCCAGTATGACCATGGATTCGAACAGGGGCGGCGAAATGCGCCTGCCGGATACCGCGGTTCGGACGGGACCGAAAGCGAGCCGGGGTTTAATCCCCATCCCTTCGACCAAGGCCTCCTTCAAGGCAATCTGGATATTTTCAGCAGTCCAGCCCGTGACGGGTTCGAGCGCTGCAATGGCGGCATCCAGCACCTCGGTGAGGTTCTGCGGCAGTCCCTTGCGGGCGTCGTCCGCGACGTCGATCGCGTCGTCGTTCTTGAAAAGGAAGGCCAGCATCTCTGGCGCTTCCCCGAGCAGGGCAATCCGCTCCTGGATCAGCGGTGCCGCCTCGCTGAGAACCTCCTCCTCACGTTCAGTGAGGGATTCGCCCACAAGACCCGCTGAGCGGAGGTACGGAACCAGGCGGTTCCGGAAGTCGTCGGCTTCCAACATGCGCACGTGGGTGCCGTTGATGGCCTCGGCCTTCTTGATGTCGAACCGCGCCGGGTTTGCCAGAACGTCGTGCACATCAAAGTATTCAATGAGCTGGTCGACAGTGAAAATGTCTTCATCCGCTGACAGGCTCCAGCCTAGGAGGGAAAGGTAGTTCAGGAGTCCCTCGGGGATGAAGCCGCGGTCCCGGAGCAGGAAGAGGTTGGACTGCGGATCGCGCTTGGAGAGCTTCTTGTTGCCCTCACCCATGACGTAGGGCAGGTGGCCGAACTCGGGAAGGTACTGGGCAACACCGAGCTTCATGAGTGCGTTGATCATTACCACCTGGCGGGGCGTTGAGGACAGCAGGTCCTCTCCGCGCAGCACGTGGGTGATCCCCATGAGGGCATCGTCCACGGGGTTAACCAGCGTGTAGAGCGGTGAGCCGTCTGCCCGGACGATCACATAGTCCGGGATGCTCCCTGCCTTAAAGGTGATCTCGCCTCGAACCAAGTCCGTGAACGTCACGTCCTCGTCCGGCATGCGCATGCGCAGCACAGGCTGGCGGCCCTCGGACTTAAACGCCGCAATCTGCTCCTGCGTGAGCTCACGGTCAAAGTTGTCATAACCCAGCTTGGGGTCGCGGCCAGCTGCCCGGTGGCGTGCTTCGACCTCCTCCGGGGAGGAGTAGCACTCGTAGGCGTGGCCGCCCTCAATGAGCCGGGAGACGACGTCCTTGTAAAGATCTAGCCGCTGGGACTGGCGGTAGGGCTCGTGCGGCCCTCCGACCTCAACGCCTTCTTCCCAGGTGATGCCAAGCCACTTCAGCGCTTCAAGCAGCTGCTGGTAGCTCTCCTCGGAATCGCGCGCTGCATCCGTGTCCTCAATCCTGAAGACGAAGGTGCCCTTGGTGTGCTTGGCGTAGGCCCAGTTGAACAGGGCTGTACGGATGAGCCCGACGTGGGGCGTACCGGTGGGCGAAGGGCAGAAGCGGACGCGGACCTTCGAAGCGGAATCGGTGGGGGCGGCAGCAGCGTCGAGGGCGTCGTTGGGCACGGAAGGAGTAGTCATAGTGCGTCCAACTTTACCGCCCCTGCCGGGGACGTCGTCCGCGGACCCCAGAGTGTGCCGTCGCTTCACTCTCTCAGCGGCTCAGCCGCATCAGTCAGCGGCCTCGCCGCATCAGTGAGGGGCCTCGCCGCATCAGTCAGCGGCGGACTATCGGGTTGGAGAGGCGGCCAATGCCCTCGATCTCGACTTCGTAGCGGTCGCCCGCCTGGACCAGGCCGACGCCGGCAGGAGTGCCGGTCATAATGACGTCACCCGGCAGGAGAGTAAAGGCCTGCGACACGATCGAAACGAGCTCGCGGACCCCGCGGATCATCTGGCTGGTGCTGCCGTCCTGACGCAGTTCACCATTGAGCCGGCCCTGGATGGAAATGTCCTCGGTGTCCAGTTCGGTTTCGATCCAGGGACCCAGGGGAGCAGAGGTGTCAAAGCCCTTGGCCCTGGCCCATTGCAGGTCCGTCTTCTGGACATCCCGCGCCGTGAGGTCGTTCCCGCAGGTGTATCCAAAGATGACGTCGTCCACCCGCTCCTCCGGAACGTCCTTGCAGATCCGTCCGATAACGACGCAGAGTTCAGCCTCGAAAGATACTTCATCGGAGAACTCGGGCAGCACTACGGGGTCATTGGGCCCGATGACCGACGTGTTCGGCTTCAAGAAGAGCAGCGGATGAGCCGGGATCTCGTTGCCTAACTCGCGGACATGCTCCACAAAATTGCGGCCCACGCCAATTACCTTGCTCCGCGGAATGATGGGGGCGAGGAGACGGACATCCTCCAGCTTGTGCCTGACGGCCGTGCGCTCCACTCCATGGAAGAAGGGATCGCCGTTGATGACAGTGATCTCCTCGCTTCCAGGCTGGCCTTCAACAACGCCGTAGACGGGATCAGAATCAACAACAAACCGGGCGATACGCATGGTTTCCAGCCTACCGTCTCCGGCCACCGCGTCCGGCGCTCAGCCGTGTCCGGCGGATCCACGGAGGTAGTCCAGCTGCGCCGCAACCGACATTTCAGCCGCCCTCCGCACTGAAGGTCCGACGTCGGAATACACCAAATCCGCAACCTCGCCCACCGAGGCATCGAGGCCAAGCCGGTCCAGTGCGTCCCGGATCTGATCCAACCGTTCCTGACGGTGGTCGCGATAGGCGCGGACGATCGCATCCATGGAAGGCAGTACGGGACCGTGCGCAGGCAGGACGGTGGCGCCCCCAAACGCCTCAAGCCGGTCCAGCGACTTGAGATAATCCCCAAGTCTCCCGTCGGGATAGTCCAGCATGGTGGTGCCACGGCCCAGGATGGTGTCGCCGGTCAGGACAGAGCCGTGCGGGCCGTCGTCGGGGAGGTGGAAGCAGACAGAGTCCGAAGTGTGGCCGGGGGTCGCCAGGAGCCGGACTGTCAGCCCGGGTGCCGTCACCGTATCGCCATCCTGCAGCGGGAGGCCGCCGCCATGGCAGTGGGCGGGGCCGGCAGCACGCACGGGGGCACCCGTCAACTCATGCAGCCGGGCCGAGCCGGCCGTGTGGTCAGCGTGACGGTGGGTAACAAGGATGAGTTCCACGCCGCCGGTCCCGGCAAGAGCCTGGAGGTGGGCTTCGTCCAGTGGGCCGGGGTCCACCACAATAGCGGCCGGGCTGCCGGCAGCGCGCAGTATGTAAGAGTTGGTGCCCTCCAGGCTCATTGGCCCGGGGTTGGGGGCCAGGATGAACTGCGTCAGGGCAGAGCTGCGGTGCACGATGGGGCCGGAAGCTGAAGTCACCATCCCATCTTTGCATCGACCCCGGTATAGCCACCGTCCGCTGCGCCGGAATAGACACCCGGCGGCCCGGGTTGATCTCCAGTGAAGACCATCTCCACCAGGAAGCCGGAACCAGCCAATATGAGCACAACCACGCTTGCAGAACTCCTCGCCGAAGCTGATGCTGCCGGCCACGATCATGCCGCAACAGAGAAGAACAGCGGACTCAAGCACATCCACAACCACGCTACGGGCAGCATTGTCTGGTTCCCCACATGGAAGAAGTTCCGCGAGACCGCCGATTGGAGCGAGGCGGTGGAAGGTGTCGCCGAGGATCTGCCGCCAGGCTCAGAGTCCCGGGAAGAATGGGCGGCCAAATACCTCGCGGACGATCTCGCCAAACTCCTGGAACGCGCCGCGGCCTCCAGCGACGTTCATATTTTCGTCCAGGAGAACCTCGCCCAGCACCTGACCCGGACCTGGGCTGTGGCGGATGCCGTGGCCAAGGCGAACAAGACGGATCTGCCCAATGGCAGCACCACGCCGTCCATCTTTGCCGACTACCCCTATGATGTTTACGCGCAGGACGGCGGCGTCTTTGCGACCACGCTCTGGAACGACGTCATCGACGCCCGCCGCAACCAAGCCCTGGCGGATGAAGCGGCCCGGAAGGCTCTGAAGCCGGTCTCGCGTAAGGCATTGAAGAACGCAGCCCGGAAGGCCGCCCGGCGCTGAGGTCCAAGGCCAGTCTCGGGTCAGGCAGGGGTTAAAGGTCGACGGCGGCTGCCCGGCACTGTGTTTTTGTTACCGCAGTGCCGGCCACCCGCCGTCGTACCTACATCCCTTACATCCCGGCGGTGAGAGCCGCGGCTAGGCCAGCCGGGTCAGCCAGCCGTGCGTGTCCTCGACCGTTCCGGTCTGGATGCCCAGCAGCTTTTCGCGGATCGCCATGGTGGTCTCCCCCGCCGTCGCGTCTTCAGACCCGATGAATTCGGTAGCGTCCTTCAGAACGCCGATCGGAGTAATGACGGCGGCTGTGCCGCAGGCAAAGACTTCGGTGATCTCGCCTGAGGCCACGCCGTCACGCCATTCGTCGAGGGTGATCTTGCGTTCGCTGACCTGGCGGCCCATGTCCTTGGCCACCTGGATAACGGACATCCGGGTGATGCCTTCCAGGATGGTGCCGGTGAGTGCCGGTGTCACCAGGGAACCGTCCTTCAGAACGAAGAAGACGTTCATGCCGCCCAGTTCCTCAACTGCATTGTCATTGAACTGGTCAAGGAAGAGGACCTGCTTGCAGCCGTGGGCTTCGGCTTCCTGTTGGGCGATCAGGGACGCCGCGTAGTTGCCACCGCATTTGGCGTCACCGGTGCCGCCACGGCCTGCGCGTGCGTACTCACGCGAGATCCAGATAGAGACGGGTTTGAGTTCTCCGCCAAAGTAGTTTCCGGCCGGGGAGGCTATGACCCTGAACGACACTTCGCGGGCAGCCCGCACTCCGAGGAAGGCTTCGGTGGCGATCATGAACGGGCGAAGGTAGAGGGCTTCGCCGTCGCCGGAAGGTACCCATTCCTTGTCCGCTGCGACGAGCTCGCGGATTGCTCCCAGGAAGTACTCCTCCGGAAGTTCCGGGAGCGCCAGGCGTCGGGCGGACTTGTTCAGGCGTGCTGCATTCGCCTCAGGCCGGAAGGTCCAGATGGAGCCGTCTGCGTGGCGATAGGCCTTAAGGCCTTCGAAGATTTCCTGGCCGTAGTGGAAGACGGCGGCGGAGGGGTCCAAGGTAATCGGCCCGTAAGCCTCCACGCGGGGGCTGTGCCAGCCGCCCTTCCCCTCGGCGTCGACGCTGTAGTCGACGACGGCGGTGTGGTCGGTAAAGAAGTTGCCAAATCCTGGGTTCGCCAGGATGGCTGCACGCTCTTCAGCTGACTTCGGGGTTGCCGAAAGTTGCTGGGTGAATTCGACGCCATGGGCAGTCTGAGTCATGTTTCCTCCACGGTTGGCTGCCTGATGGTGAACGTGGTTCAGCCTCGGACCACGGCAGCGGTTTGGTGATTCGAAACTAGCTTACGCCTGCTGGCCGGACGGGCCGGACCTACAGGGCGGCCGCAATCGCGTCGCCGATTGCGGAGGTACTGCGGGCTCCGCCGTCGCGGCTTTCGACGTCGGCAATTACTGCCGCTTCGACCTTCCGTGCCGCCTCGGAGTAGCCGAGGTGGTCCAGCAACAGCGCCGCAGACAGGATGGCCGCCGTCGGGTCCGCCTTTTGCTGTCCAGCGATATCCGGGGCAGAGCCGTGAACGGGTTCGAACATGGAAGGCGCTGTGCGTTCCATATTGAGGTTGCCCGAAGCTGCCAGACCAATGCCGCCCGTCACGGCCGCCGCGAGGTCGGTGAGGATGTCGCCAAAGAGGTTATCCGTCACAATGACATCAAAACGGGCGGGGTCGGTGACCATGAAAATCGTGGCGGCATCCACATGCAGGTAATCGTGGCTGACCTCGGGGAACTCCTGGGCGACAGCCTCGACGGTGCGCTTCCACAAGTGACCGGCGTACACCAGCACGTTGTGCTTGTGGACCAGGGTGACCTTCTTGCGCGGACGCTCGCTGGCCCGGCGGAAGGCATCGCGGACGACCCGTTCCACTCCGTGGGCTGTATTCAGCGAGACCTCAGTAGCCACCTCGTGGGGCGTTCCACCACGGAGGGTGCCACCGTTTCCTACATAAGGGCCCTCGGTACCCTCCCGGACCACGACGAAATCGACAACTCCCGGGTTGGCGAGCGGACTCCCCACTCCCCCATACAGCTTGGACGGCCGCAGGTTGACGAAGTGATCGAGGCTGAACCTCAGCTTGAGCAACATCTCGCGTTCTATAAGACCGGACGGGATCCGGGTGTCCCCGGGCGCCGCTCCCACTGCGCCAAAAAGGATGGCGTCCCGGGTTCGCAGGTCCTCGAGAACCTCATCCGGAAGAGTTTCGCCGCTCTCCAGCCAGTGCTGCGCGCCCAGTTTGTAGTGGGTCTGCTCAATGGCGACACCTTCGGTGGCCGCCACTTTCTCCAGGACCTTCAGGGCTTCGGCAATGACCTCAGGGCCGATGCCATCGCCGGGAATGACAGCAAGATCAATGGTGGATGCGCTCATGTCTTCAGGGTAGCCAAGCCATCCACATAATGGTCAAGTTGTCTCAAAATGCGAACAAGCGTGCCTTTTGGAGCTAGATGGCAGGAGCAGGCGAAGCAACCACCACAACATTCCTGCCCCAGGGATCTTGTGAATAACAACTGACCAGGACAAGGCGGTTGGGCACCACAGCCCAGATCGGGCTGTCTTTGAGCGCGGACTTCGAATAGGTAATGACCGACTCCACCCGATAAGCAATAACACCAGTTGCGGTGGTCACCGTTAGTTCATCACCTTCATGTGCCGCCGAACTCAAGTGGTTGAAGGGGGCGTCCCGGTCCAGCCAACTGTGACCGACGATATACGTAGTGTCGGTCGACCCTGCACCAGGCAAACCGAAGGGAGTGAGCCAGTAGCCTTCCGTCGTTACAGGCGGTTCGATGCTCTGGCTGTCAGCATGGGGCTCCAGGGGGTGGATCACCACGTCCATCTCTGCTTTGGGATACCTGACGCGCAAGGGAGCAGACGAAACAGGAAGCGACGCCACGCCCTGCTCGGGCGACGGCGCAACCTCAGGTCCCGCTGGTGATGGCGTGTCCGAAGTCGGAGGGGCGAGAGCCGATGCAGGCGTTTCCGGGGTTCCCATTGCGGCAGGGTGTTCTTTCGCCTCGGTGCTTACCGCTCCGCTGGTGGTTGGAGAAGGGACGCCGCTAGTAACGTCGTTGCCATTGTCACGGCCATAGGCACCGGCAGTTCCATGGGCAAGCCACGCGGTCAGGAGGCCAGCGGCGCAGATGGCAAGGATGAGCATATCCCTGCCCCTCAGAAGCAGTCCGCGTCTAAGAGCCCTCCGACTGTGCCGAATCCTGCATTGACTTGCCATGGGTCACTCCTGTGATCCGGAAGTGGAGCGGCGGGCGCCACGAATACTTTCCGTGACACCCGCCGTCGCTGTCTGCTGCGTTCTGGCTAGCTGTGAGCTCCCCTGGCCCTGGCTCCGCCCCTCCAGAGCACCAGCGCTGCCACAGTGGTAAAGAGGCCGGTCAGTCCGGTGAGCCAGGTGGGGATGCCCGCGACAGTCTTGCCATCGCCGGCAGCTGTCTGCACGTTGTAGCCCCGCTTTTTCACTGAATCAGCGACCGCTGTCGTACCCGTGCCCGCCCCGGCTGGAGTAGTCGTTACCGTCGCCTCCACTGTTGGTTCAACTGTTGGCTCAACCGTCGGCTCAACCGTCGGCTCAACCGTCGGCTCAACCGTCGGTTCGACTGTGGGTTCAACCGTCGGCTCAACCGTCGGCTCAACCGTCGGTTCGACCGTCGGCTCAACCGTCGGCTCAACCGTCGGCTCAACCGTCGGCTCAACGGTTGGTTCTGCAGTTGTCTTCACGCATTTGTTGGCCAGCAGCGCGATGTTTGCCGGTGTCAGATTCTGGCCGTTTGGCATAATGTCCCCGGAGTTTGCCGGCACAATATCGTTGGTATCACCAACGTGGGCGCTAAGCGCGTTTAGATTGATGGTCTCAAAGAGATACGGATTATCTGCTGAGCCCGTGGCGTGGCAGATGCTGATCTTTTTCTCATCCTTCGTGTTATCCGGCGGAGCAGCGTTCGCGGCAACCGTGGCGCCCATCAGCCCGAGGCCCAGTACCCCCAGGGTGGCAATAGTTCGTTTCATTTCGGTCCCTCCATACCAAATCCGATTCGAACCGACCAGACTTTGCGGAGTAACCGTCTTCGAGACCAGGAATGAATAAACTATTTGAGACCTCAAACAGCGAAATGAAAAGTGACAGTTACTCCCCAGAAAGTGCCATCAGTTCGCTTGCCTTTTCAGGCTAAATTTGTGCTTCCAAATAATCCCGAGTAATGGGTACGCGTTAATTCGACGTCTCCGGAGCCTCGAATACTTGGTTCGGGGGCATGTCACTCAATTCCAGTACGTGCTTCTACTTGGAGACCCAGCACAAACCCTCCCTCACCGTTGTCACGCAAGTGGAGGGGCATCACCCAAAACCCGCGCAACGTGAATGGGCGTCACCCAAAAATCTGCGAGACGTGAGGGAGCGTTCCTCTGGGCGGAATGGGGACCACGGTATGAGGCCGGACGTAGCCAAGGAAATAGAGTTTCACAGTGGATAAACGTCACCTACTTTCTAGCTGGGTCCGGAACAACCCGTTCAAAGTGGACCTCATTGCCACCGGGCTCCTGTTTCTGGCCTTCGGTCCTGTTTAGCTGGTCGCGGACCGGCCGCTTCTGTTTTGTTGTCCTGCTGCCACCTGGTCCCCTTGGCATGGCGACGCACCCGGCCTGTAGCGGCAGCCGGAGCGATCGCCGTCGTATGTCTGGTGCAGTGGGCTTTCGCTCTGGAACCCGTGGTCGGACAGTTGGGGAAACCCCAAAGGCCGTCTTCGCCTCATCGGAGGATTGTTGGCACTTGGGTGCGGGCGCGGCCCTGTGGCTGCTGTTGGATAAGGAGATCTCGGGTGATGCAGTTCGTGACGTCCAGCAGTCTGTGGCAACAGCCCTGGGGGTACCGGCAGCGTCTGTCAGCGGCGCGGTGATTGAACGGGTGACCTTCAACGAGATCATGGATGCCCTGCTGTTGGTGGTTACCGGTCTGCTGGGCGTGGCAGTGGTCATCGCCCTGATGGGCGTCGCAGGCACTCTGTCCCTGTCCGTCCTGGAACGCACCAGGGAAAACTCGCTCCTGCCTGCCATTGGACTGACGCTTGGACAGCTTCGGGGAATGCTGGCCATCGAGGCAGTGCTGGTGGCCGGCGTGGCAGCGGGGGCACAGTCCTCGGGATTGTCTATGGCTGGCTCGGTGCCAAGTCCGCCCTCGGCAGTGTGGCAGATGTGGTCCCGGGAGTCCCTTGGCTACCGCTGTTGGCCGTCTTCGGCGTTGCGATCGTCGCGGGGTTGCTGGCCTCGGTCGTGCCGGCACGGCGGGCCGCCCGGCTCTCACCCGTGGAAGGACTGGCCACCACCTGACCCCCAGGACGCTCCGTGACATCCCGCGGCAAAAAAGCAAACCCTCCGTCACATCTTGCGGTAAAACGGTAAACGCTCCGTCACTAACTGACGGAGCGTTTACCTCAAAGGCGCGAAACGTGAGGGAGCGTCCGCCAAAAACCCGCGAGAAGTGAAGGAGCGTTTACCTTAAAGGCGCGAAACCTGAGGGAGCGTCCGCCAAAAACCCGCGAGAGGTGAAGGAGCGTCCTAACCCTCGACGGGCTCTTCGTACTTCGGAAACACCGGCGCCGGGGCCGGGAGGTCGGTACCGGGCACGATCGGCGTCGTGATGGCGGAGAACTGCCGCGCTTCCCCTTCCGGCTGGCCGAGGGTATCCAGCAAAGCAGCGGACGCCGTCGGCATTACCGGCTGCACCAGAACGGAGACAATGCGAAGGACCTCCAGCGTGACATAAAGGACCGTGTTCATGCGTTCGACGTCGGTCTTCCGCAGCACCCACGGTGCCTGCTCCGCGAAGTAGGCATTGGTATCCCCGAGGACAGCCCAGATAGCCTCCAGTGCACGGCTGAATTCCTGCTTCTCAAAGGCAGTCCTGGCTGCTTCGAGCAAGCCGTTGGCCTGGCCAAGCAAAGCCCTGTCCTCGGCCGTAAATTCACCGGGAACAGGTACCTGGCCGCCACAGTTTTTCGCCACCATGGAGAGTGAGCGCTGGGCGAGGTTGCCGAAGTTGTTGGCCAGATCAGCGTTGGCGCGCCCCACGATGGCGTCGTGGCTGTAGCTGCCATCAGCACCAAAGGGAACTTCCCGGAGGAAGAAGAACCTTACCTGATCAAGTCCGTACTGCTCCACGAAGTCTGACGGCGCCACGACGTTGCCCAAGGACTTGGACATCTTCACACCGTTGTTGTTCAGGAAGCCGTGGATCATGACCCGCTTGGGCAGTTCCAGCCCCGCGCTCATCAGGAAAGCGGGCCAGTAGATTGCGTGGAAGCGGCTGATGTCCTTGCCGATCATATGCAGATCCGCAGGCCAGAACTTGCGGAAGGACTCCGAATCAACATCCGGGTAGCCCACCCCGGTGAGGTAGTTGGTCAGCGCATCCACCCACACGTACATCACGTGCTTGTCGTTCCCCGGGACCGGGACACCCCAGTCAAACGTGGTGCGGCTGATCGAGAGATCCTCCAGGCCGCGTTTGACGAAGCTGATGACCTCGTTGAAGCGGTACTGCGGTGCGCCGAACTCCGGCTGCGCCTCGTACAGCGCCAGCAGCCTGTCCTGGTAGGCCGACAGGCGGAAGAAGTAGCTTTCCTCTGCCGTCCAGGTCACTTCGGTATCCGTTTCGCGGGAATAGCGGATGCCGTCGTCCTTCACCAGGGTGTCGTCCTCGACGTAAAACGCTTCATCGCGGACGGAGTACCAGCCCTCGTACTTCGAGAGGTAGATGTCGCCGTTGGCTTCCATCTTTTTCCAGATGGCCTGGGAGGCTGCGTAGTGGTCTGCATCAGTAGTGCGGATGAACCGGTCGTAGGAGATTTCCAGTGCAGCGTGCGCGCCTTTGTAGACCTCGGAGTTCCTGTCCACCAGCTCCTTGGGAGTGATGCCTTCCTTCTCCGCAGTCTGGGCGATCTTCATGCCGTGCTCATCCGTGCCGGTCAGGAACATCACGTCATAGCCGTCGAGCCGCTTGAAGCGGGCCATTGCGTCAGTGGCAATGTACTCGTAGGCGTGGCCGATGTGCGGCACCCCGTTGGGGTACGTGATGGCCGTAGTGAGGTAGTACGGAGGCTTGTCTGAGGAAGTCACTGGCGGAAAATACCTTTTAGTGCGAAGGGACAATGGGCCGCTGGTGTGCGCGCCTACTGCAAATCTAGATCAGTTCGGTCAGGGTATCGCTCTGCCGGACCAGTTCGTGGTCATGTGAAGCGACCAGCACAGCGATTCCGTCCGATGTTGTGTCCTTGAGGATGCTGATGATGCGGTTGGCTGAAGTACGGTCCAGGCTGGCCGTCGGCTCATCCACCACCAGGACACGCGTTCCGAGGATCAGTGCACGGGCGATAGCAACACGCTGACGCTCGCCACCTGACAGCTGGGCAGGGCGGTGGCGCATTCGCCTGCCGAGACCGACGAGGTCCAGGAGGTCCTTTGCCATGTCCCTCCGCTGGTCCACCTCTCCGTCCGGAACGGCAGGGAGAAGCACGTTCTCCAGGGCGCTCATGCCATCAATCAGTGCCCCGCCCTGATCCACGTAACCGATCAGAGCGCGACGGCGGTCGGCGATTTCGTCGTCCCCCATGCTTTCCAGGGACTGGCCTTCCCAGTAGACCCGTCCCGACGTCGGCAGGGTGAGGCCGGCGCCGACGGTCAGGATGCTGGTCTTGCCGGAGCCGCTTCGCCCGGCAACGCAGTGCATCTCACCGGCGTGCAGGACCAGGTTGAAGCCCTCCACGACGTTGACGGCTTCCGCGCCGCCCTTCTGCCCGCCATAGCGGATGGTGATGTTGCTCAGCTCGAGGGGTGTGCCGTGGTCCTCGGCCTTCAGGATGGTGTTGGCGCGGGTCTGGAGCGAACCGTCACCGATGTCGGTTCCGGAATAATCGTCGTCAAAGTTCAGGTCGTTAGTCATCGGACCACTTTCGTTGCAATTGGAATCCAGCAAAGTACAGCCAGCAGTCCGGCGAGGCCGGCCCACAAAGCAGCGTAGGGGGCCAGCAGGATACCGATCCCCAAGGCGCCAAGAACGCCCAGTGGAAGGGCCACTGAGCCCACCAGGGCATTTTCGAAGAACCGGACCTGGCCGAGCATGTCCGGGTTCCACCCCATGGCCTTCAAAGTCCCCAAGTATTCTCGTTTTGCCTGAAGTTCGAATCGGCCGGTCACCAGTGTCAGCAACAGCCCGACCACCACACCCGACAGGGCAAGGATGATGCTCGGAAGCGCGATGCTTGCCGCCGCGATCCCGCTGAGTGCGCTGGCACCTGCTGCCCGGGGAATATCGATCAGCAAGGCAATCAGGCCGCCTACCGCTGCACCGAACACTCCGACTGCCACAGCCAAAGACAACGTATTGAACCTGTTGGTGGTCAGCTGGCGGTTGGCGAAAGTGAGCGGCGAGTCAACAGGGATGAGCCGCTCGTCGTGCTGGGGCTCCTGGTCCACCTCCTCGCGGTGCCGAAGCTGGCGGGCCGCGAAGTAGGCGGCAGCCAGATACAGCGTCAGGACAGACGCCGAGACGATGGCCGTGGCAGGGTTCCAGGTCACCAGGGAGAGGATAGTTCCGGCGATGGCCAGCAATGCAGCTCCTACGCCGAATTCAGCCAGTACCCAGGAACGGATCCTGCGTTGGGTCCAGCCCATGGCACGAAGCGTTCCGGCTTCCGTTCGGCGTTGCCGGATGTAGCTGACGGTGGACGCTCCGGTCAGCAACGCGGCACCGCACAACGTCAGGAACAGCAGTGTGAGGTTGGTCCCCGTGAGGGAGCCGGAAACGGCATCGGCCGCATCCTGCCGGACCCAGGATTGCTTAACTGTGCCCAGATCGGATTCCTTGCCCGCGTCATCCTTGGAGTAGCCGGGAACAAAAATGTTTGCGTCTTCACGGGCGGAGCCGGCCACAATGGTCGCGTCAAGTCCCATGTCCCGGATTTCTGCGGCAAGCTTGTCGACGTCGGGCTGCGCCTGCTTCCAGCTGCCCGGCGCCTTGGCACGGACACGGACGGCATCGATGACGGAGGCGTTCTGGTCGTACCCCCGTGCCGCGGCAAGGCCATAGTAGTCGGTGATAGCGCCGGCGGACTGGCTGACCAGACCGGTGGCGCTCAGGGACGGCTTGAGCTGCGCTGCCGGAACATCCTTGCCCTCGGCGTCTTTTACGAGCGTCATGGGTGAGGGATCGTAACCACCCAGGGGCAGCCTGTTGACGTCGCCGGCCGCTTCCTGAACCTTGGCGGCGTCGAACGTTCCGTACACCATGGCAAGCGGAGGGGCGAGCTTCTTGCCCGTCTCCAGGCTTTCCCGGTAGGCACGTTCATCCACTGGTTTGCGCTGGGTCTGATCGACGGGTGCGCCCGCGGCGTCCTTTTCCGGGAGGCGGTTTACGGTGACCCATTCGCCGGGGACGGCTGTCTTTTCCTGCGCGCCGTTGCCCGCGGTGTCACCGTCGGTGTACTTGGGAGCCGACGCAAAGTCGGTGGTCCACTGCGCCGGGTTGTAAAGGCCCTGGCTGAAGTTGCCGGAGTTGCCCAGGAGCTGCGAGTAGTCCTTGGAGCCAGGCCATGACAACGCGAAGGGAGACTTGGAGACGAACGGCAGGTAGTCCTTGTCCAGTGACCTGGTGACAGTGCCGACGTCCTTCACCACGTTGCCGGATCCGTCGATTTCCTCGATCTTGACCGAGTACTTCAGGTCAAGGGAAGTCCCGGAACGTACGATCAGCGGGATGGCCTGGGAGTCATCCGTCAGTTGGCCGTTCCGCTTGGCCTGCTGGTACTGGGTCATCAACGGGGCCCAGTACTTGAGCTTTACACCCAGGAAATCAGGGCCTTCTTCAAGCTCCTGCATGCTGATTCCGGTGGTGAAGAGGCTTTCGAAGTGGCGGCCAATCGCTCCCGCGTTGCGGGCATCGGCCGGGGGTGCCTTCTCAAGGGGCGCCAGGAAGTCGCCGGCACTTCCCAGGAGTGCGCGCTCAGAGATCGGGTCAACCGCGACGACGGATTCGGTCACCTGGGGTGCCAGGGGCAGGGACACCGAGAGGTTGAAAAGATTGTGCTCTGAGCCGCCGGCAGGGGCGGGGAACTTGATGCCTGTCTCGTCCTCCGGACCGGCAATGCGGATGTTCTTTCCGCCGGGCGTCTCTTCCTCAACGAGCTTGGCCTTGCCCAGTGACCCTTCGGCCATGGACTTGAACAGCGTCTGCTCTGAGTGGCCGTCCGAGCTCACAGCACTCGCCGTCAGCCGGTAGGTCTTGGCCTCATCGGTCAGCACAGACTCTGCTGCCGGCCATTTGCTGGGGTCGGTGCCTCCGGGCTCTGCCGCTGTCGCTGTGCCTACCAGTCCGGCATTGAAGCCAAGGTAGTCCATGGCGTCCAGCCGCGGCGCCTCAAGGTTTTGGCTCACCCTGGAAACGAGGCTAATGGGGGCGGCCACGGAAGTTCCGGAGAGCTTCCGGAGGGCGTCCAGTTGATCAAAACTGATTCCGCCCTGGCCGTTGGCGATTTCCGGCTGCATCAGTGAACCGCCGGCACCCGCCTTGGGTTGGACGAGGATGTCGTAAAGTCCTCGCGAATTCTCGTCGACTGTTCGGTTGAGCGCCGCTTGTGACTGTCCCTGGACGAGGACGGACAGGCACATGGCGACGATCAAAATGGCCGCGGTCAACATCAGCACTCTGCTTCTGATGAACCTCTGGACGGCGTTCATTTGGCTCCTGAAAGCTGGATTGCGTGCGCGCACACCACTGTTCACTCCAAACGGATGTGAAGGTGTCCCCTGCCGGATGTGCAGAACAAGATTAGCCGGCCCGCCGGCTGGGATCCCAAGAGGGCCTCAATCGGAGAAAGCAGACCGGCCAATCATACGTGCCAGAAGTTACAACTCTGTCACTATTGGTTCACCTGAGGCGCGGCCTCAGTTTTCGAGGTCAACCTCGCGCACCATTTCGGCGCCGATGCCGGCCTTGATCGCGTCAAGAACCTGCTGCGGAACGGAGCTGTCGATGGTCAGGAGCGCAAGCACCTGGCCGCCTTCAGTCTGCCGGGCGACCTGCATGCCGCCGATGTTGATGTTGTTCATGCCCAGGATGTGCCCGATGGTGCCGATCACGCCGGGACGGTCAGCGTAGGAAACCACTACGAGGTGCTCGCTGATGGGGATTTCGACGTCGTAGCCGTTGACTCCCACCAGTTTCTCAACCTGCTTGGGTCCTGTCAGCGTTCCCGCCACCGAGATCTGGCTCCCGTCGCTCAGGGCGCCGCGCAGGGTCAGGACGTTGCGATAGTCCTCCGCTTCGGGAGTGGTGATCAGGCGGGTGTTGATGCCGCGCTGTTCGGCGATAACGGGCGCGTTGACGTAGGAGACCTGCTCGGTCACGACGTCGGCGAAGATCCCCTTGAGAGCTGCAAGCTCCAGGACCTTGACGTCGAGCGCCGCGATTTCGCCGGCGACCTCAACATCGATCTGGGTCAGGGAGTCGTGCGTGAGAGCGGTGAAGATCCTGCCCAACTTTTCGATGAGGGGGATGCCGGGGCGGACGTCGGGGGCGATGATGCCACCTGCAACGTTGACGGCATCCGGGACCAGCTCACCGGCAAGGGCAAGCCTGACCGACTTCGCCACGGAAACGCCTGCTTTTTCCTGTGCTTCATCAGTGGATGCGCCGAGGTGCGGTGTGACCACGACGTTGTCCAGTTTGAAGAACGGCAGGTCGGTGCTGGGCTCCTTGACGAAGACGTCGACGCCGGCGCCTGCGATGTCGCCGTCCTGCAGGGCTGTGTACAGTGCTTCCTCATCGATCAGGCCACCACGTGCCACGTTGATGACGTAGGCGGTTGACTTCATCTTCTTGAAGGCGTCAGCGCCCAGCATGCCGACCGTTTCGGGTGTCTTGGGCATGTGGATGGTGATGAAGTCGGAGTGGGCCAGCAATTCATCCAGGGTGACCAGCTTGACGCCGAGCTGCGCTGCCCGGGCCGAGGTGATGTACGGATCGTAGGCGAGGATTTCGGTTTCGAAGCCTTGGAGGCGGGCAGCGACGAGCGCTCCGATCCGGCCGAGGCCGATGATGCCGACCTTCTTCTCAAAAAGTTCGATTCCCGAGTACTTGGAGCGCTTCCATTCGCCGTCCTTGAGGGCGGCGCTGGCCTGCGGGATGTGGCGGGCCAGGCTGAGGATGTGGCCAACGGTGAGTTCCGCGGCGGAAACGATGTTCGACGTCGGGGCGTTGACCACCATTACGCCGGCCTGGGTGGCAGCTTTGATGTCGACGTTATCGAGCCCGACGCCAGCACGGGCAATCACCTTCAGGTTCTTGGCCGCGGCGATTGCCTCGGCGTCCACCTGGGTGGCTGAGCGCACGAGGATGGCGTCGACGTCGACGATCGCAGACAGCAGCTGGGAACGGTCGGCGCCGTCGGTCTGGCGGATTTCGAAGTCCGGGCCCAGGGCCTCGACTGTGGCGGGCGAAAGTTCTTCGGCGAGCAGTACTACGGGTTTTGACACGGCTGATCCTCTGCGTTGCAGTCCGGGGGGTATAACAAGTCTAGGCCGACAGAAAGGCCGGGCCCACATTGTGAAGTGTGAGCCCGGCCATTTTCCGGTGCCTCGGCTATGCGAAAAGCATGGCCTAGCGGGCTACGGAGCCCTCTGTGTAGTCATCGCTGGTCTTGATCCAGGAGAAGAGCTTCCGCAGTTCACGGCCAGTGGACTCGATCGGGTGGTCTTCACCCTTCTTGCGCAGCTCTGCGAACTCCGGAGCGCCGGCGTCCTGGTCGTCGATGAAGCGCTTGGCGAAGGCACCGTTCTGGATATCCGCAAGGACAGCCTTCATGTTTTCCTTCACCTCGGGGGTGATGACGCGCGGCCCGGAGACGTAGTCTCCGTATTCGGCGGTGTCGGAGACGCTCCAACGCTGCTTGGCGATGCCGCCTTCCACCATGAGGTCAACGATGAGCTTGAGCTCGTGCAGAACCTCGAAGTAGGCAACCTCGGGCTTGTAGCCGGCTTCAGTCAGGGTTTCGAAGCCGTACTGGATGAGCTGTGATGCGCCGCCACAGAGAACAGCCTGCTCGCCGAAGAGATCCGTCTCGGTCTCTTCGGTGAAGGTGGTCTCGATGACGCCTGCACGGGTGCCGCCAATGGCCTTGGCGTAGGACAGGGCCAGTTCCTTGGCCTTGCCGGAAGCATTCTGCTCCACGGCGATCAGGTCGGGAACGCCGCGCCCGGCTTCGAATTCGCGGCGCACGATGTGGCCCGGCCCCTTGGGGGCAACCAGGGCGACGTCGACGTCGGCCGGGGGCTTGATGTAGCCGTAGCGGATGTTGAAGCCGTGCCCGAAGAACAGGGCGTCGCCGGCCTGCAGGTTCGGGGCGATGTCTTCGGCGTAGACGTGGCGCTGGACCTGGTCCGGGGTGAGGACCATGATGAGGTCGGCTTCGGCAACGGCGTCGGCAACGTTCAGGACGCGCAGTCCCTCGGCCTCGGCCTTGGCACGGGACTTGGAGCCTTCCTTCAGGCCGACGCGGACGTCAACGCCTGAATCGCGGAGGCTGAGGGCGTGGGCGTGGCCCTGGGAGCCGTAACCGATAACGGCAACGGTGCGTCCCTGGATGATCGACAGGTCGGCGTCGTCGTCGTAAAACATTTCAGTCACTTGGGTGTCTCCTTTTGAGTGGATTCTTTGGTGTTGCTTGTAGGTGGAGCTTGTCAGTGGTGGTGGAGCGCCTTCCGCAGTGCCTAAGCGCTGCGCAAGGCCCTGTCACTCATGGAGCGGGATCCCCGTCCAACGGCCAAGGTGCCGGACTGCACAATTTCGCGGATTCCGAAAGGTTCCAGCACGGAAAGCAGTGCCGTCAGTTTTTCGGGATGGCCGGTTGCTTCAATGACCACTGAATCTGTGGAGACGTCGACTACTGAAGCACGGAACAAATCTGCAGCGTGGGTCACCTGCAAACGGGTTGCGGCATCCGCCCGTACCTTGACCAGGATGTGGTCGCGCTGCACGGAGGATTCGGAAGTCAGCTCAACAATCTTGATCACGTTGACCAGCTTGTTCAACTGTTTGGTGACCTGTTCGATGAGGTCACCGTCGGCGTCGACCACAACGGTCATGCGGGACATACCCGGCACTTCGGTGGGGCCAACGGCCAAGGAATTGATGTTGAAGGCGCGGCGGGCAAAAAGGCTGGCCACGCGGGTCAGCACACCGGGCTTGTCTTCGACCAGAACGGACAGTGTGTGGCGGCTCATGATCAGTCCTCCTCTTCCCATTCCGGGGTCAGGTTGCGGGCAACCTGGATCTGGTCGTTGCTTACTCCGGCAGGGACCATCGGCCACACCATGGAGTTGGGGCTGACCACGAAGTCGATGACGACGGGCCTGTCATTGATTTCCAACGCTTTTTGGATTGTGGCGTCTATATCCTCGTCGCGTTCGCAACGGAAGGAAGCACAGCCATAGGCCTCCCCCAGCTTGACGAAGTCCGGGATGCGGACCGTGTCGTGGCCGGTGTTGAGGTCTGTGTTGGAGTAGCGGCCCTCATAGAAGAGTGTCTGCCACTGCCGCACCATGCCCAGGGAGGAGTTGTTGATGACGGCCACCTTGATGGGGATCTTGTTGATCGCGCACGTCGCAAGTTCCTGGTTGGTCATCTGGAAACAGCCGTCTCCGTCGATGGCCCACACCACACGGTCGGGTTCGCCAACCTTGGCGCCCATTGCAGCAGGCACTGCGTAACCCATGGTGCCGGCACCACCGGAGTTCAGCCACTGGTGGGGCCGCTCATACTTGATGAACTGCGCTGCCCACATCTGGTGCTGCCCGACGCCAGCCACGTAGATGCCCTCAGGACCGGTCAACGCGCCGATGCGCTCAATAACGCGCTGCGGTGCGCTGAGGCCGTCTTCGGGTTCGGTCCAACCCAGCGGATAGGTTTCGCGGAGGTTGTTCAGGAAGGCCCACCAGCTCTGCAGGTCCGGGGTTCCGGACGCCTCGAACTGGGTGCGGACGGCTTCTGTCAGCTCCGGAATGATCTCCTTGACTGAACCGACTATGGGAACATCGGCCGTGCGGTTCTTGGAGATTTCAGCGGGATCGATGTCGGCATGGATCACCTTGGCGTTGGGCGCGAAGGTCTTCAGGATCCCGGTCACCCGGTCATCAAAGCGGGCCCCGAGGGTGATCAGCAGATCGGACTGCTGGAGCGCCGTCACGGCGGAAACCGTGCCGTGCATGCCGGGCATGCCAACATGCTGGGGGTGCGAATCCGGGAAAACGCCGCGCGCCATGAGGGTGGTGACCACCGGGGCGCCGGTCAGTTCCGCGAGTTCGAGCAGCTCCGCTGAGGCATGGGCCTTGACGACGCCACCGCCCACATACAGGACAGGTTTGCTGGCGGCAGCAATAAGCCTTGCGGCCTCCCGGACCTGCTTGTTGTGTCCGCGGACCACGGGACGGTAACCCGGCAGATCGATTTTGGGCGGCCAGGAAAAGGTCATCTTGCCCTGCTGGGCGTCCTTGGCAACATCCACCAGGACCGGACCGGGGCGACCGCTCGAAGCCAGGTGGAAAGCGGCGGCCATAACATGTGGGATCTCGTTCGGATCCGTTACGAGGAACGAATGCTTGGTGATGGGCATCGTGATCCCCACGATGTCGGCTTCCTGGAAGGCATCAGTGCCGATGACTCCGCTGGATACCTGGCCGGTGATGGCAACCATAGGCACGGAGTCCATGTGGGCATCCATGATGGCAGTGACGAGGTTGGTGGCTCCCGGGCCGGAGGTGGCGATACAGACGCCCACCCGTCCCGTAACCATGGCATAGCCTTGCGCGGCGTGGCCGGCTCCCTGTTCGTGACGGACCAGAACGTGGTTCATTCCGGAAGCCATCAAAGGGTCATAGGTAGGCAGGATCGCGCCACCGGGCAAACCAAAAATATCGTCGACGCCGAGTTCTTCGAGCGAACGCACAATAGCTTCTGAGCCGGTCATCACCGTTGGGGGTACAACGTTGTTCGGCCCAAGGACAGGAGAGGCGGCTGCAGCAGTGTCGACGCCCGCTTCAGTAGGGCGGTCGACGCGTTCTGGGGCCTTGGGGGCTCCAGCGGACTTTGTAGCCATCAGCGAGGGGCTGATCGGCGATCCTTTGCTCATCGGACTCTTCCTTAGTGGATCTTGAATTATCGGTTACAGCGTGTGGAACTTCGGGATGATGCTTCGCGGCAATAAAAAAACCCCTCAGCCTGGTGGGCTCTTCGAGGGGTTGCGCGTGACAGTTCGTTACCAGTCGGGCTATTTAGCCACGCGCTTGGTAAGTACGACGACGTCGGTAACGAAAGCGATCATGCGTTCAGTGTTCCCTCTGGTGAGAGGCGTGTCAACGCGACTTCCCACGATCTCACCATGTGGACATCATTGTCCACTTATTGATCCTTCCCTAAGGGATCAAACCGCACCGGCCCGCTGTGGGCGGCAGGGCTTAATAAGGGTGATGCCGAGGGGCCCCTTGCGGAAGGCGCTCAGCGCCCCCCGCAAGGGGAAGGCATCACCCGCAGTATGCGCCGGTGGAGGCGCTGTGCACCAGCTTTGCGTACTTGGCCAGCACTCCCTTGGTGAACTTCGCAGGCAGCGGAGCCCAGCCCTCTTTGCGTGCTTCAAGCTCGGCAGGATCAACCAGGAGGTCGAAGCTGCGGGCTGCGATGTCCACGCGGATCCGGTCACCATCCTTAACAAAGGCGATGGGGCCGCCGTCGACTGCTTCCGGTGCAACGTGGCCGATGCAGAGCCCGGTGGTACCGCCAGAGAAACGGCCGTCGGTCAGGAGCAGCACATCCTTGCCGAGGCCGGCGCCCTTGATGGCCCCGGTGATCGCGAGCATTTCCCGCATGCCCGGACCGCCCTTGGGTCCTTCATAGCGGATCACCACGACGTCGCCCTTGTGGATCTGGCCCTTGTCCAGTGCGTCGAGTGCTCCCTGCTCGCGCTCGAAGACGCGGGCCGTTCCCTCGAAAACGTCGGCATCGAAACCGGCACTCTTCACAACGGCGCCCTCGGGGGCCATGGTGCCGTGCAGGATGGTGATGCCGCCGGTCTTGTGGATCGGGTTGTCCAGAGCGCGGAGGATCTTGCCGTCCAGGTCCGGCGGGTTGATGGCTTCGAGGTTTTCGGCAACGGTCTTCCCAGTCACGGTGAGGCAGTCACCGTGCAGCAGGCCGGCGTCGAGCAGTGCGCGCATGATGACGGGAACCCCGCCGATCTTATCGACGTCGGTCATGACATAGCGGCCGAACGGCTTCAGGTCTCCCAGGTGCGGGATCTTGTCACCGATCCGGTTGAAGTCTTCGAGCGACAGCTCTACTTCGGCTTCCCGGGCGATCGCGAGCAAGTGGAGTACGGCGTTGGTGGAGCCGCCGAAGGCCATGGTGACGGCGATGGCGTTTTCGAACGCCTTCTTGGTCATGATGTCTCGGGCAGTGATGCCAAGCCGGAGCAGGTTCACCACAGCCTCGCCAGACTTACGGGCAAATTCATCACGACGGCGGTCGGCCGACGGCGGAGCGGCGGATCCCGGCAGGGACATTCCCAAGGCCTCGCCAATGCAGGCCATGGTGTTTGCCGTGTACATACCGCCGCAGGCACCTTCGCCCGGGCAGATGGCCTTTTCAATGCGCTCGAGGTCTCCGAGGCTCATCTTCCCGGCCGCGCAGGCGCCAACGGCCTCGAAGGCATCAATGAGCGTGACTTCCTTCTCAGAGCCATCTTCAAGTTTCACCCAGCCGGGCATGATGGAACCGGCGTAAAGGAACACACTGGCCAGGTCCAGGCGCGCTGCGGCCATCAACATGCCGGGCAGCGACTTATCGCAACCGGCCAGCAGGACCGAGCCATCGATCCGCTCTGCCTGCATAACGGTCTCCACGGAGTCAGCGATGACTTCGCGGGACACCAGGGAGAAGTGCATGCCTTCGTGGCCCATCGAAATTCCGTCGGAAACGGAGATGGTACCGAACTGCATGGGGAAGCCCCCACCAGCGTGAACGCCTTCCTTAGCGCCCTGGGCGAGCCTGTTCAGGGAGAGATTGCAGGGAGTGATCTCGTTCCACGAACTCGCGACGCCGATCTGGGGTTTGGCGAAGTCGTCATCCCCCATACCCACCGCACGGAACATGCCGCGCGCAGGGGCGGCATGGATTCCATCGGTGACGACCCGGCTGCGGGGCTTGATGTCCGGCTTGATTTCTGTCGCGGTTTGGGTGGTCTCACTCATGGGTCAAAGTCTATGGCTCCTGAGAGGGCGCTATCGACCTGCCGCCCGGAGTTAAGGCCAAAAACGGGAATATTTCCACCGCATTCTGGACCAACGTCTCGCATTCTGAGACGCGAGGGCAGGAGAGCTGCCGAAATATTGCTTTGGTCACGTTAGGCGTCTTAGTTCTCCAGGAACAGTTGGTTCCTTCATGACTTCCCCGGGGCTTTCCGAGATGAAGCTTTGTTGACAGCGTTGACAAACCTAGACAGTCACCTTGACGCGGACGTAACGTCGAGCATCGGCACGTTGGTTATTGAGGGAAAGGCTTTGCTATGGATTGGCTTATCTGGGTCATTGTCATCATTCTCATCGTGGCCGTTGTGTGGTGGCTGCTCAACCGCAACAGCGGACGCTCCGCCATGGCTTCAGACCGGACTGCTGCTTCAGAACAGCGAGCGGAGTCGTTGGCTGCCCAGTCCCCTGCCGCAGCGCCAGCCCCCGTCTCACCAGAACCAGCCGCCGCAGCGCCCGCCCCCGTCTCCGCCCCAACGCCTGCCAGAGAAACTGAAAGTTCCGGAAGCTCCGCCTACCCTGCGCCGTCAGAACCAACTGCCACAGCCGCCTCTGCTGCGCCCAAGGCTGCAGAACCAGCGCCCGCAACCGATCCAGGCCACAGCGAGGCTGACTGGGCAGAAGCTGCGGCGCCCGATGGCGGAGATGTAGACGACTGGGACGCCGGCGTCGAACCAACAAGAAGTCACTCTGCGTCCGCTGCCCGCATGGAAAAGGACAAGGCAGAAGACGCAGACAAGGCTGAATGGGAAGCCCAATGGTCAGAGGGCAGCACGTCAGCACCTGGCCAGCCCGTCCCGGCTGCGGATGAACACCGCGAGCACCGCCACGACGAACACCACCACGAACACACGGGGACGCATGCACCCACGCTCCCTGGTGCTGAGTCTGCTGCTGCAGAATCAGCAGACGAAGAATCAGCGCAGAAAGAGGCCGCACCGGGAGAACCAGCCGCAACCGAGGCATCGGCGGCCCAAGCCACCCCAGCCCCTGACACCCCCTTTGATCCTGATGAGGAAACCTGGCAGCGGGCTGAATCTTCAGCCGTGACGGAGTCCTCGCTGAGCCACACAGCAGAACCCAGCAGCCATTTGGCGGTGGACCAGCCCTACGGTGAGGGTTCAGCCGCCGCTGCTGCCGACGGTTCAGGCCCCGAGGGGTACACCGTCAAAGGTGATGCAGAGACCATGACGTACTTTGAGGAGACCAATCCGGCCTACGAAGAGGCCCCAGCCGGCGTCTGGTTTGAATCCGTAGCCCACGCCGAGGCAGCTGGATTCCGCCCGCCACGCCGAACCCGGCTCTGACGATGCCCTTCGGCTTCTCCACCTGATTTCGGAGTAAAGGACATGCCTTCGGGAGGCGCATTCTTCCCGTTCACGAGAGAGGGAGCGGTGACCCGTGCCGGCAGAAGGTCGAGGGTGGCCAGCATGGCAGCAGCTTTGCTGACGCTCTCGCTCACCGTTTCCGCTTGTACCGCCGAAGGAAATGGTGGCTCTCCGACGGGCAACGCCACTTCGCCAGCCTCAACCGCCACTCCCGGAGAGTCAGCGGCCACTCCCGTTGAGTCAGCGGCCACCACTCCCGCACAGCCACCGCGGGTGGCGCGGAAGATCGACGTCGGGCTTCACCTGCCATGGTCGACAGTTTTCCTTCCCGACGGCACTGCAGTGATATCCGAACGGGACAGTGCCCTCCTCAAGAGCGTCCGGGATGGACAGAGCCGGGAAATCGGGCAGGTCCCGGACGTGGTCCCGGGTGGTGAAGGTGGCTTGCTGGGCCTTGCGTTGTCGCCCGATTTCAGTTCGGATCGATACCTCTACGTGTACTTCACCGCCCAGGATGATAACCGGATTGCCCGGCTTCGCCTCGACGAAGCCGGTGAGCGGGGCCTGGAGGCCGGAACGCCGGAAATCATCTTTTCCGGAATCTCCAAGGCTTCCACCCACAATGGCGGGCGCATCCGGTTCGGCCCAGACGGGTTCCTCTACGTTGGCACCGGAGACTCCCAGCGCCGCGATCAGCCGCAGAATCCCAACGCCTTGGGCGGGAAGATCCTCCGTTTGACGCCCGAGGGCCGCCCGGCACCAGGGAATCCCTTCGGAGACAACCCGGTGTACAGCATCGGACACCGTAACGTCCAAGGTCTTGCCTGGGACAGCGAGGGACGGTTCTGGGCCAGCGAATTTGGGCCCGACGTCGACGACGAACTGAATCTCGTGGTCCCCGGGGGCAACTACGGTTGGCCAAACGTCACAGGAAATCCGGGCCGCAGCGGCTTTATCGATGCCGCCGTGGTGTGGCCGTCAACTGCTGAATCATCACCCAGCGGCCTGGAAATTACCGGCTCCACGGCCTACCTTGGAGCGCTGAGGGGTCAGCGGGTTTGGGCGGTGCCGCTGATGGGCGATAAAGCCGGAGATCCGGTGAGCTATTTCACACGGGAGTACGGGCGGATCAGGGATGTTTCACTCGCACCGGACGGAACCTTGTGGGCCCTCACAAACAACCAGAACCCTGATTCCATACTGGTTCTGGACGTCCCCGGGTAGCCCCCCACGACCGGTCCCCGCCGATTTCACACGGCGCCAATTCTCGTGTAGAGTTTCATGTCGTTGCGAAGAACAACTTTCATGTCGTTGCGAAGAACAACGGAGGAAATAAACCGCCTCCCGAAATGCGAAACAACAGCTGCACCTCTAGCTCAACTGGCAGAGCAATTGACTCTTAATCAATGGGTTCCGGGTTCGAGTCCCGGGGGGTGCACCAAGCCGAACCCCGTCCTGCAGGCCATCTGGCCAGCGAGGCGGGGTTTTGTTTTGCCCCAAAATCCGACGCGCAAACGGCCTCGGGACGCGCAAACGGTCTGGTGACACCCATATTTGGATGTCACCAGACCGTTTGCGTGTCCTCAGGCATTTTCCGCCGCCTCGTAGGCCTCGCGCAGCCACTCGTTCAATTCAGCGTCGAGCTCGGCCGGATCCTGCAGCTCAAAGTGGTGCATCCATACCCCCGGGGACGGATGCGCGATTTCCTTGATCCTCGGTGATTCCAGTTCCCGCGGAAGCACGAGCGACAGAACGGCCGGAACGGTTGAGGAGACATAATGTCCCGGTCGCCAAAGATAGGCGAATCCACGCCCTCTGCGGAAAGCGATCTGACTTTTTGAAACCTGCACCTGGACAGCGCCGAGGCGGTTGGTGCTTGAAGCAACAGCCTCGTAGATAGCCAATCCAAGGGGCGACCCATGAAAAAACTCGGTGGGATCAGCCGGAACAGAAGACTGACTCATGCTCCTCTACCTCGATTGCCCCCATAGTCGTCGATCGACGGCCGCGGGAACTTCTTCCCGTGCCGTGACTCAGACAGGCGGCTTAGACAACTTGGTTAACATCCACAGGAATGGCGGATTCGGCACTGGCAACAATCGCCTTGGTTTCCGGGGACGAGAAGCGTTTGGCGAGCTCCACCACGACTGCGCGCAACTCCTGTCGGAGGACATCGGGGTCGATGGATGCCGATGCCAGCACTGAACGCTCCATGTCCGCGGCCGCTGAAACAGCCTCGCTTCCACGATCCGTCAACGTGACTACGTGGCTGCGCCGGTCAGAGGTGCTGCGTTCCCTGCGGATGTGCCCGTGTGCCTCGAGCCGGCTGAGTGTCTTGCCCATGGTTTGCGCCTGGACCCGGACCAGTTGGGCAAGTTGCGCCTGCGTCATGGGGCCGTTAAGGGACAGCACTTCCATGGCGATGACCCCGGCGTGCGTCAATCCGATGGCACCCAGTTTTTCATTCCATGAGTGTTCGACCAGACGCGCCGCCGTGGACAATAGGCGCCCAGTGGGCCAGCGATCCATATCAGGCATACAACTTAGTATAGCGAGCGTCCGATTCGGTCCTTGACTCCCAAGGTCATTAGGCTTGAGTGTCCTAAAAGTTTCGAAGGAGAAAAAAGTGGTTGAACGTCTCATACCGGGAGCCAAAGCACCCGAATTTACCTTGAAAGACAGTACGGGCAAGGACGTCAGCCTCTCCGAATACCGCGGCCGCAGCACCGTGGTCTACTTCTATCCAGCGGCGTCGACACCCGGCTGCACCAAGCAGGCCTGCGATTTCCGTGACAACCTGGCTTCCCTGCAGGCGGCCGGTTACGAGGTCCTTGGCATCTCCCCGGATCCGGTCAACAAACTCGCACGGTTCGCAGACCAGGAGGGGCTCGAGTTTCCCCTGCTGTCCGACGAGGACCATGCGGTGGCCGAGGCCTACGCAGCCTGGGGCGAGAAAAAGAACTATGGCCGCACCTATGACGGCCTCATCCGTTCTACCGTCGTCGTCGACCCCGAGGGCAACGTTGCAATTGCCCAATACAACGTGAGGGCAACGGGTCATGTCGCAAAGCTGCGCCGTGACTTGAAGCTGGACAGCTGATCCGGACGATACAATAAAGGCTGGCATCCGCCGTCGGGCTTCAAGCGTTCACGCTAAGACCTCGACGGCGACGCCAAGCGCGAGTGGTGAAATTGGCAGACACGCAGGATTTAGGTTCCTGTGCCTTCGGGCGTGGGGGTTCAAGTCCCCCCTTGCGCACTGCGAGTTACATGTTTGGAGCCCCGGTCTTATGGCCGGGGCTCCCGCAATTTAAGGGCTCAGGCCCGAACGAAAAGGACACGGAAAAAAAGATTCTCCTCTGTACCCATCCGCCGGCCTTAAAAAGCCGAATACCCAATGAGGCACCAAGCAAGAGACGGTGTCCGCCAGTCGGATTCACGGCAAGAACAGACAGAAGACGGTCTGGCTCAAGTACAGATCGCCCCTATCAAGGAGAATCGAAATGCAGTCCATCAAGCGCAGGTCTTTCACCGTTGCAGGTGTTGCTGCCGCAGCCCTGTTCAGCCTCACTGCCTGCGGCGGAACCGCCAGCACAGCTCCCGGCTCAGCGGCTCCTGAAGCTTCCGCCTCCAGCATGGCGCCTTCACCCAGCGCGACAGCCACCGAATCAAAGATGATGGATCCCGCGGCAAACCTCGTCGGTGCCGGCTGTGCAGGCTACGCCGCCCAGGTGCCGGACGGCGCCGGTTCGGTTGCAGGGATGGCCCTTGATCCCGTGGCTGTCGCGGCTTCCAACAACCCGATCCTGACCACCCTCACCGCGGCCGTTTCGGGCAAGCTGAATCCAAAGGTCAATCTCGTGGACACCCTCAACGGCAGCGAGTTCACTGTTTTCGCTCCCGTTGATGATGCCTTCGCGAAAATCGATGCTGCCACCATCGAGACCCTCAAGACCGACGACGCCCTGCTAAGCAAGATCCTGACCTATCACGTGGTGCCCGGTCAGATCTCGCCTGATGAAATCGTGGGAACCCACACCACGGTCCAGGGCGGCACGGTAACAGTGGCTGGATCCAAGGACGCCTTGAAGGTTGATGACGCCGGTGTCATCTGCGGCGGAGTCCAAACCGCCAACGCCACCGTTTACATGGTGGACTCTGTCCTGATGCCCAAGTAACCGGCATCCCCGGCAGTCAACCAGCCTCCTGCCACGGCACCGGGCTGACTCCCCGGGCCCATCCAGGAGCCAACAGGGTCCGCACCCAGGTGTGGACCCTGTTGGCTGTGTGCCGCTTATCGGACGGCGTTTAGGCACCGCACCTTGTGACGGGCGACGACGACGGAAACCGCGGCAGCCGCTGCCGGTCAATTAGACTAATGACTGTTCTGCAGTCCGCGGAGCGCCCAGCCGTCCCGAGGTGATTACCGAGTGCCCAGAAGTAAACCGCGCAGCGTCGGAGGAAGCATTGGCGCCGCGCTTTTGGCGTTGCTGCTCGTCTCCTGCACCGGGGCACCGGTGCCCACACCCTCGCCTTCGCAGTCCTCCAGCCCGGCGCTGGCCACCAGCGGACCCACGGCCACTTTTACCTTCGGCACAGCCGCCCAGCCCCTCGGGCTGGACCCCGCACTTGTCTCAGACGTGGAAGCCTTCCGGGTAACCCGCCAAGTCCTGGAGGGCCTCGTCGGGGTTGACCAGACAACCGGGCTCCCCACTCCCCTGCTTGCCACCGAATGGAACGAAACGGACAACGGCAGGAGCTACACCTTCAAGCTCCGGAACGGCGTGAAGTTCCAGGACGGCAGCCCCTTCGATGCGAAGTCGGTCTGCACCAACTTCGACCGCTGGTTCAACTTTCCCGCGTCCTTGCGCAAGCAGGCCCCCGGGAGTTCCTTCAACGGCGTCTTTGAAGCTCATTCGGACCAGGCTTCGCTGTCAATCTATAAAGGCTGCTCAGCAATTGCCCCGGACAACGTCCGAATCGACCTCACCCAACGCTTCACTGGATTCCTCCAGGCACTGACCCTCCCGGCCTTCGGGATCTCCTCCCCGAAAGCGATGGCCGAAGGAACCGCCGACGTCCTGGATCAAACCCGCGAGGGCACAGCAATCTCCAAGTATGCCGCCCACCCCGTGGGCACCGGCCCCTACAGTTTTGCCGGCTGGGATAACACCAAGGTCACTCTCGTCAGCAACAAAGATTATTGGGGCGACAAGGGCCAGATCGGCACCATCAACTTTGTCACCTACGATCACCCGCAGGCGAGGCTGCAAGCTCTGTTGGATGGAAAGATTGATGGCTACGACGCCGTCACTGTGGGCAACTTTGATCAGCTGGTTAAGCAAGGCAAGCAGATCATCCAGCGCGATCCCTTCTCAGTGATGTACCTCGGCATGAACCAGGAAATACCGATCCTCCAGAACCTCGAGGTACGCCAGGCGATTGAAATGGCGCTGGACAAGGACACGCTGATCCGGAAGTTCTACATCGATAACACGGCAGAAGCTGCACAGTTTGTTCCACCCAAGCTGAACGGATTCAACAACGATGCGCCTACTCTCGGATACAATCCGGAGAAGGCCAAGGAACTGCTGGCCAAGTCCGGCTACAAGGGCGAGCAACTCAAGTTCTACTATCCACTGAACGTAACCCGGCCTTACCTTCCAACCCCTGAAAAGATCTACGCGGAGATCAGCAGGGAACTGACAGCCGTCGGGTTCAACATCAAACCCGTACCGGTCGAATGGTCCGACGGGTACCTGCAAAAAGTACAGTCCCCCGGCGACCATGCACTGCATCTTCTCGGCTGGAACGGTTCGTACTCTGATCCTGACAACTTCGTGGGGCCGCTCTTTGGTGAAAAGAACGGTGAGTTCGGTTACCAAGACGCCCAGGTCTTCTCGAAGATTGAGCGGGCACGGGGGCTCCCCGAGGGGCAGGAGCGCACCGATCTGTATCACACCATCAATGACCAGATCGCTGCGTCGGTCCCCGCTGTGCCGATCGCGTTCCCCATTTCGGCCCTGGCGCTCTCCGACCGGGTGCTCAAATACCCCGCCTCCCCCGTCTTAAATGAGGTTTTCACAAAGGTCGAGCTAAAGCCTTGACGGGCGCCGGCAATTTCAGTAAGTAGCCTGCCCGGGGATATTCTGTGACAGCCAGAGCCGCTGCTATCGGAGACTGATTGTGACTTTCATTTCCAAGACAAAAAAAGCCGACGTCGTCCTGATTGGCGGCGGCATCATGAGTGCCACTCTTGGCGCCTTCATCAAGCAGCTCGAACCGAATTGGACAGTTTCCCTTTTCGAACGCCTGGACGAAGCCGGGCTGGAGAGCTCCGGCCCCTGGAACAATGCGGGCACCGGCCACGCCGCACTGTGTGAGCTCAACTACACCCCCGCAGCCAAAGACGGCTCCGTGGACCCCTCAAAGGCCCTTCACATCAATGAGCAGTTCCAGTTGTCGCGCCAGTTCTGGTCGCACTTGGTAACCAACTCGTTGATCGGTTCGCCGAAGAACTTCATCAACACCGTTCCCCACATGAGCTTCGTCATTGGCGAGGCCAACGCCGGCTTCCTGAAGAACCGTTACAACGCCTTGAAGCCGAATGTGCTCTTCCGCAACATGGAGTACTCCGAAGACCAGGCCCGGATCGCCAAATGGGCTCCCCTCATCGTCAAGGGCCGTGATTCCAAGCAGCGTGTGGCCGCCACCCGCGCAGCGGAGGGTACCGACGTCGACTTCGGGGCCCTGACCCGCGACCTGATCACCTATCTGGGCAACAACGGCGTGGAGATCAACTACGGCCACGATGTCACCGGGATCCGTCGCGCGTCCGGCGGCGGCTGGGACCTCTCCCTGAAGTACCCGAAGTCCGGCGAGCACGGAAAAATCCACGCGAAGTATGTCTTTGTGGGAGCCGGAGGCGGTGCGCTGCACCTGCTGCAGGCCTCGGGGATACCGGAAAGCAAAGGGTTTGGCGGGTTCCCGGTATCAGGGCAGTTCTTCCGCTGCACCGATGAGAAACTGGCCGCCCGGCACAGCGCGAAGGTCTATGGACAGGCATCGGTAGGAGCACCGCCCATGTCCGTGCCCCACCTGGACACCCGGTTCGTCCAGGGCAAACGGTCCCTGCTCTTCGGCCCTTATGCGGGCTTCTCCACCAACTTCCTGAAACACGGCTCCTACCTTGACCTCCCCCGCTCCATCCGGCCCCACAACATCATCCCGATGCTTGCCGTAGGCAAGGACAACATGGACCTGACCGCTTACCTGATCAAGGAAGTCGCGAAGCGCCACGGCGAAAAGGTTGAGGCCCTTCGCGAGTACTATCCGGAAGCAAAAGACGGAGATTGGGAACTCATCACCGCCGGCCAGCGTGTTCAGATCATCAAGAAAGATCCGAAAAAGGGCGGTGTGCTCCAATTCGGCACTGAAGTGATCGCCGGCCGCGACGGTTCCATCGGTGCCTTGCTCGGCGCATCGCCTGGTGCCTCCACTGCTGTACCCATCATGATCGAGCTCCTGCAGAAGTCCTTCCCGAAGAATTTCAAGGGTTGGCAGTCAAAGCTCAAGGACATGATGCCCGGGTACGGGGTGAAGCTAAACGACAATCCCGAGCTCGCTGTTCAGCTTGAAGAAGAGACCGCCAAGGCGCTCCAACTGGAAACGGTAAACGCGACGAAGAGCTGATCCGGCAGGGGATGCGGCGGGCCGTGCGTTCGATCTTTGTCCGTCAATCCACCAGGAGATTATGAGATGTTCCGGCTGGCAGAGCTCTCGCTGGCAAACCGGGCCCTGATCGCGCTGATCACTGTCTTCGCGTCGGTATTCGGAGTGATCACGATGTCCTCCTTGAAGCAGGAGCTCATCCCGTCCATCGAGTTCCCGCGGATCACCGTCATTTCCTCCATGCCCGGCGCCTCACCGGAGGTAGTGGACAAGCAGGTCAGCGGCCCCTTGGAGACGGCGTTGAATGGGGTCGAAGGGCTGGAATCAACGTCTGCTACGTCCCGCAGTGGTGTATCGCAGATCAATCTTGTCTTCACCTACGGATCGAACCTGGACCGTGCCCGGAACCAGATTGACCGGGCCATCTCCAACGCCAAACGGGCTTTGCCGGAAGACGTCGAGCCGCAGGCCATTGCGGGGAGCATCAGTGATTTCCCGATTGTCTTTCTGGCGGTGTCCTCTGACAAGTCGCTGAGCGAACTGAACGCCGACCTCCTGCGGCTGAGCGTTCCTGCCCTGCAGAAGATCGACGGCGTCAGGGGCGCCGAGGTGACCGGCGGAGCAACCCAGCACATCCAGATCCTTCCCCGGCCCGATGCCATGGCCGCCAAGGGTGCCACGCTTCAGTCGATCAGTGATGCTCTGAAGAACAACGGCGCCCTCGTGCCCGCGGGAACCATTGAGGAACAAGGCAAGTCGCTCTCCCTGCAGATCGGCAGTCCTGTTGATTCCCTCGATGCCATCAAGGCCCTTCCCCTTGGTGGTGCCAGGGACGCTGCGACCATCGGCAGCGTGGCGGGCGTCAGCATTAAAGACGACACGCGGACCTCGATCACCCGGACCAACGGCAAGGAAACCCTTGCGCTGTCAGTTACCAAGAAGCCCGACGGCGACACTGTAGCAATCTCGCACGCAGTCAATGATGCGCTCCCCCAGCTTGAGGCGGAGCTCGGTGCCAACGCCACCTTCACCCCCGTTTTTGATCAGGCACCGTTCATTGAAAAATCCATCAAGGACCTGACCACTGAGGGGCTGCTCGGCCTCGGATTCGCCGTCGCCGTCATCCTGGTGTTCCTGCTCTCAGTGCGCTCGACGCTGGTGACAGCTGTCTCCATTCCCCTCTCCCTCCTGATCACGTTCATCGGCCTCTCCGGCACTGGATACTCACTGAATATCCTGACCCTGGGGGCCTTGACCATCGCGATCGGCCGCGTGGTGGACGACTCGATCGTGGTGATAGAGAACATCAAGCGTCATTTGAGCTACGGCGAGCCGAAGATCACTGCCATCATCACCGCCATCCGGGAAGTTGCGGGGGCCATTACTGCCTCGACCCTCACCACTGTGGCAGTCTTCCTTCCCATCGCCTTTGTGGGGGAATTAGCCGGCGAGCTCTTCCGCCCGTTTGCCCTCACCGTCACCATTGCCCTGTTGTCCTCCCTGCTCGTATCCCTGACAATCGTGCCCGTCCTGGCCTACTGGTTCCTCAAGGGCTCTCCCTCTGCGGCGGATCCGGGAACCGCTGCCGAAACTGCGGCCAAGGCCCACGAAGCAGAGCAACGCACTATCCTGCAGCGGGGCTACCTGCCCATCCTCCGGAAGACGCAGAAACACCCAGTGGTAACGCTGGTCGCAGCGGTGCTGGTGTTGGGTGCAACGGCAGCCATGACTCCGCTGTTGGCGACCGACCTCCTGGGCAGCTCCGGCCAGAACAGTATGAGCATCCGTCAGCAACTTCCCGGGGGCACCAGCCTTGCCGATGCAAGCACCGAGGCCGCAAAGGTTGAAGATGTCCTGGATGACATCGACGGAATCAAAGATGTCCAGGTCACCACGGGCAATGCCCAGGCGGGCTTCGCTGCACTCCTCTCCACAGGTGCCTCAAACTCAACGTTCACTGTGGTCACCGACGAGAAGGCTAAGCAGTCCCTTCTCCAGGAAACAGTTCGTGAGCGCCTGAAAGAAGCCGGCGTCTCAGGAAAAATCTCCGTAGCAACCCAGCAGGGGGGCCTCGGCACGTCATCGACCGTGGACATCACCCTCAAGGCGTCGAACTCCGGAGACCTGCGGACTGCGAGCGATGCCATGGTGCAGGCCATGGAAGGCGTCCCGGGAAGCACAGAGACGGTGACCAATCTGGCCACAACCCAGCCCGTAGTACAGGTCAAGGTGGACCGGGCAAGGGCCGTCGCCGCAGGACTCAACGAAGAACGCGTCGCCGGTGTCCTGGCCTCGACCATCAGTCCCATTCCGGCAGGAACTGTCCGGATCAATACGAATGACTTTCCTGTCCAGATAGGCCTCGGCACACAGTTCAAGAGCATTGACGGGGTCAGGAACATCCCACTTCCCGGCGGCAAGGGGCTGACGCTCGGCAGTATCGCTTCAGTCCAGCAGGTGGACTCCCCCGTCTCCATTACCGCCAGCGGCGGGCAGCGGACGGCGACTGTCTCCATCACGCCGTCGGGGTCCAATCTTGGTGCCGTCAGCGGCGAGGTCCAGAACAGGCTTAAGACCGTTCAGTTGCCGTCAGGGGTCACTGCCGAGATCGGCGGCGCCACGACGCAGCAAGCCGAGTCCTTCCAGCAGTTGGGGCTTGCGCTGCTGGCTGCCATCGCGATTGTGTACGTGATCATGGTCGCGACCTTCAAATCACTGGTGCAGCCCCTGATACTGCTCGTTTCCATTCCTTTTGCAGCAACGGGCGCTATCGCCCTCCTGCTTCTGACCGGAATTCCCCTTGGCTTGCCTTCACTCATCGGGATGCTGATGCTGGTGGGCATTGTGGTCACCAACGCCATTGTGCTGATAGACCTCATAAACCAGTACCGGCAACCACGGGACGGCCGGCCGGGCATGAACGTGCCAGACGCCATCACCCATGGCGCCCGCCAACGCCTCCGGCCGATCCTGATGACAGCCCTGGCCACGGTCTTCGCGCTGACGCCCATGGCATTGGGCTTTACCGGCGGCGGCGGATTCATCTCACAGCCCTTGGCGATCGTCGTCATCGGCGGTCTCCTGTCTTCCACAGCCCTGACTCTCGTCCTGGTGCCGGTTCTCTACCGGCTGGTGGAGGGCCGGCGCGAAAAGAAGTCCCTCCTGTTGGCCATGAAGCAACGGCCCGCCTTCACCCCGGCAGCAGATGTCGATGCTGAATTCGCCGACTGGACGACAGGCAAGATCGCCAAAGTCAGTGGACGGCGGGCTGCTCCGGGCGAGCCGAGCTAACACTCCTGGTCCCGGCCCCCACCCGGGAATAATTCCTTCCTCCCTGCGTTGTACCCGGCGATAGATGCAAATGCATGTATATCCGGTATACTGGGATCAGTTTTCCGGAACTTCATGAAACTGAAAGGGACATCATGCAGATCGGCGTATTCAGCGTCAGCGACATCACTACCGACCCCACTACGGGCCGTACTCCCACTGAGAACGAGCGCATCAAGGCGGAAGTGGCCATCGCCAAGAAGGTCGAAGAGATCGGCATGGATGTCTTTGCGATCGGGGAGCACCACAACCGGCCCTTCTTCTCCTCCTCGCCCACCACCACACTGGCGTACATCGCAGCCCAGACGGAGCGGATCATCCTCTCCACGGCCACAACCCTGATCACCACCAATGATCCCGTGAAGATTGCCGAAGACTACGCGATGCTCCAGCACCTTGCCGACGGCCGGGTGGATCTGGTGATGGGACGAGGCAATACGGCACCGGTGTACCCGTGGTTCGGCAAGAACATCCAGGACGGCATAGAACTGGCGATAGAGAACTACAGCCTGCTGCGCCGGCTCTGGGACGAGGACACTGTCAACTGGTCCGGTAAACACCGCACGCCCCTGCAGAACTTCACGTCCACTCCCCGGCCTCTCGACGGCGTTGCACCCTTCGTCTGGCACGGATCGATCCGCAGCCCGCAAATTGCGGAAGTGGCGGCTTACTATGGCGACGGCTTCTTTGCGAACAACATTTTCTGGCCTAAAGAGCATTACCAGCAGCTGATCGGTCTTTACCGTGAGCGTTATGAGCACCACGGACACGGGAAGGCGGACCAGGCCATCGTTGGACTGGGCGGACAGTTCTTCATGCGCAGGAATTCCCAGGATGCCGTCAAGGAATTCCGGCCATACTTCGACAATGCACCGGTATACGGCCACGGACCGTCGCTGGAAGACTTCACATCACAGACCCCGCTGACGGTTGGAAGCCCCCAGGAAGTCATCGAGAAGACCCTCACCTTCCGGGAATTCTTTGGCGACTACCAGCGGCAACTGTTCCTCATTGACCACGCGGGCCTGCCGCTGAAAACCGTGCTGGAGCAGCTTGATCTGTTCGGGGAAGAAGTCCTTCCCGTCCTTCGCAAGGAATATGCGTCCCTTAAGCCTGCCCACGTTCCCGAGCCTCCGACCCATGCTGCCCGGGTCGCTGCCCTGCCGGCGGCACAGGACAAGAAATCATCCGTCTCTGCCGCGGCTCTGCCTCAAACGGCGGGGACGGCAGCAGCCTCAGCAAAGGAGGCGTGATGGCCGACCGTCCAGCCGAATCGCCGGTCCGCCTTGCAGCGGAAACCTGGGAGTCTCTCTTCCGCGCCCAGGTTGCCGTGATGCGGCGACTGCAGTCCGGACCTGCTTTCAAGTCAATAGCCCTCAATGAATACGACGTCCTGTTCACGTTGTCGCGCTGCCCCTCGGGCTGGCTCCGGCTCAATGAGCTGAACGACCATATCCTGTTGAGCCAGTCCAGCCTGAGCCGGCTGGTGGAGCGGCTGGAGAAGCGCGGCCTGGTGGAGCGTATGCCCGCTCCCGACGACGGCCGGGGGGTCCTGCTGAAGCTCACCGAAGCGGGAAGTGATCTGCAGAAGCAGATCGGCAGGATGCATGTACGCGATATTGAGGCGCTGATGACGCCGTCGCTGACTGCGGCTGAACAGCGCGAGCTGCTTCGGCTTACTGAGAAGCTCCGAGGTGCTGTCGCCCGGCACTAGCCGCCCAGGACGGGCACTACCGAAGTACTACAAGCTTTGACGGGTCTTCCTCCGGCAATATTCCGTCCACCACAGCGGTGACGCCCAGCTCCCTGAGGGTGAGGCTTCCTCCGATTGTAGAGAGGAAGGCTGTGTCGGAGGAGTCCCGGCCTGCCGTGATGCGGAGCATGCTCTCGCGCGGCGCCAACCCTGTGGGGTCAATGATGTGCCAGGCCCCGTTGAGATGGGCCTCCACCACGGCATGGAAATCCATGGGGCTCAGTCCGGGAGCGTAGACGGCAGCGAGGCGGCACGGCACGTTTTTGGACCGCAACAATGCAATGGCCAGGTGAGCGAAGTCCCTGCAGACACCCCTACGGTGCAGCAAGGTCTCCACTGCCCCGTCGGTTCCCCGCGAGGATCCACTGATATAGCGCAGCTCGGTGGATACCCAGTTCCGGACAGTGTGCAGGAGTTCTTCCCCCTGGAGCCCGCCGAATTCGGCGTAGGCGGTGGGCAGGAGGCGATCGGATTCCGCATAGCGGCTGGGCCGGACGTAGCGGATGAGATCCATAAGGGTGGGCTCCTGCGGGATCGCCTGCCCGGACACGGTGGCGGCATAGTCGACGGTTACTTCGGAGGGATCAGCAAGCTCAAAGTAGTGGAACCTTCCGCCGTGATCATCGGCCAGTTCCGTGACCGGAACGTTCTGGCCGCCCGCTGTCACGGACAGCGTTTCTGTCACCGAGGAATAGCCTGGATTGCTGGCCACGGCAACAGCCAGAGCAACTTTCGTCTCGGCGGTGGTCTTGAAGACGAGCCGGGCGGCGACCGAGCGTTGCATGTATCTCCGGAGTATGAAGTGGAAGCAGAGCAGCCCTCAAACCGCCAGCCAGAAGCAGAGGCAAACGGTGGGACTAGTTATTGATCTTCAGAGACATTAGCATCCGCTGGACGTTGGCGAATTCAGATCCCTCGTTCACGTACTTGGCCGCCTGATCCAAGGTGTCAAAGGATTTCGCCGGTGCCACCTTTTCATCCGTGGCGAAGGCCTTCAGCGCAGTGAGATCCCCGAAGGAATAGTTGCCCTTGCCTGCCGGACCCCGGACGACGTTCTGCAGGGTGCAGGCCTTTCCGTCCGCGCCGCCGACCATGTTGGTGATGCCAAATGAACCGAAGAACTTGTACCCCTGGATGACGCGGAATACCACTCGCGGCGGAATAGTGCCCTCCCCGTCAGCATGTGGCAATTCCACCGGAACGCTGCTGACAACCACGTAGGGCTTGGCCGTTGGAGCGGCGCAATCCACCGGAGCCGCCGCAGGCAACCCTGTCTGCAGGGTGGCAAGATAAGCACCTTTGGAATCCTTCACCTCGATCTTCAGTGCACCGGGCAGAGAACCATCCGCGGGTGGCAGGGACTGCGTAATCCACTCCTGCGGCAGCTCAAAGCTCACCGTTTTCCCGGGATCGTTGAAGACCTTCCAGGCGGAAGCAGTTGCGCCGACCACCGGAGTCTCGCCTCCCGACGGGGTGGCCTCCGCAGTTGAGGTTCCGGATACGGCGGTTTCCGTTGGATTTGCAGTGGGGGCCTGGGATACGGAACCTGAGGGACTCGCGCCGGCCGTCCACGCCGGAGTGCCTTTTCCGTCGTTGCTGCAGCCAGCCATCGCCGCTGCCGCCACGAGCAGCACTGAGGTTAGCCGGAGCGATGCGGAGATTCCCGTCCCTGTCATACATCCCAGCGTAGCGGTCAGGGGGACCCGCGACGGTCGGCGGCGCAGCGTTTCGCGGAGGGGATGCCAAAGGCGACTAGGCTGGGGGAATGGCGAATTTGCAAGAAAATCGGGGCGGCGGCAAGATCACAGAAATCTCCGCCGTCGACGTCGCAGACTGGCGGCTACGGACGTTCGCCCTTTATGACAATGTCAGGCGGATTGCCGCTGACAACCCCGCGGAAGCGCATTCCTATTGGCGGCAAGAGCGTGACCGTATGTTCGGGACGCACCCCGCCTCACCTCTGACGGCCGCCGATAAGGCCGTTTTTGGCGGCCTCCGGACAGCGGATTACGATCCCATCTACCGCTTCAACGTCCCCCTGACGAAAGAGGGCGCGGGCCGGGAGATGAGCGTCGATAATGGCACCGATGGTCCGGTGCATTTTGTCCGGCTCGGGACCTTTGACTTTCCCGAGATGGGCCAACTGGCAGTCTGGAAGATCCAGGGCTACGGCGGAGGCATCTTCGTACCCTTCCGCGACGCCACCGCCGGGCAGAGCGGCGGCAGTTACGGTTCCGGGCGATACCTCCTCGACACCATCAAGGGCGCCTACCACGGCATCCGCGGGTCTGGTCCCTCGGCAGAATTCATCCTGGACTTCAACTTCGCCTACAACCCGTCATGCGCTTACAACGAGGCCTGGGCCTCTCCGCTTGCGGGGCCGTCCAACCGCCTCGCGGTGGAAATCCCCGTGGGCGAGCTCTCCTAGGCCGGCGGACTCTCCCCCACTCTCTCCGGCAGGCAAACTCTCCGGGGTTGTCAGCAAACGGTAAGACTTTCCCGGGGACAGAGCATTCCCTCCGCACCTACCGTAGAGACATGGAATTCCTCAAACGCCGCAAAGTCCTGGCTGTGCTCATTCCCTGCACGGTGGCTGTGCTGTTGATCGGCGCCTACCTCTTCCAACCCTGGCGGCTCTTCACAAGCAGCACGCTTAATGAGGCCCTGCCTGAGGCCGTACCCGCTGCCTCCTCCCCCTCGAACACAACCACAGTTTCGCCGTCGGGCCCCACGGAAAGCATGCAGCCCACTCCGTCCGCCGCGACCGCAGGGGCCCCAGCCTCGGAAGCTGCACCTGTTGTGGTGGCCCGGGGCGATTTCCAATCCCAGGAGCACCCAACCAGCGGTACGGCCAGCCTCCTGACGCTGGCAGACGGGACGCAGCTGGTGCGGCTGGAGAATCTGGCCAGCAGCGATGGGCCAGATGTCAAGATCTGGCTCAGTGAACTAGACGCCGGCGGTGACTGGTTCAAGTACCGGGGAGGCAAATACCTGGACCTCGGCCATATCAAAGCAACCCATGGCACCCACAACTACGTCATTCCTGCCGGCGCAGACCTGAGCGGATTGGACACGGTGGTGCTCTGGTGCGACAGGTTCAGCGTCGCCTTCGGATCCGCTGCCCTGGCCTAGTGCCGGCCGAGCATAGGATGTGGGGATGATTCCAGGTTCATCCCGCCGCATCGCCCGCGTCCGCCCCTTGGTCCGGGAATCACCAACGCCACCAGCCGAACAGTACTTCGTGGCCAACGACTGTCCCGACTTCAGCTCTGCGGAAGGGCGGCGCTGGACCGTCATTGCCTCGCCCTTTCCGGAGTCATTGGCTAATGCGGTAAGCCCGGCGCGTACCGGTTGGACTGCAGGCCAGGAGGTCAGCGAGGACACCTTCCGCTTCCTGGCTCCCAGCGTTCCCGCCAATGTTCTGGGGATGGCCCACAATACGGGCCCGTCGGGCCGGGCCCTTCCACCCCAGGCGTTCCACAAGGCAGCCACGAGCGTCATAGGACCGGGCGACACCATTGAACTACCGGAGGGAGGAGAGCAGGTTGACCCGGAAGCCGAACTGACAGTCGTCGTCGGGCGTAAAGCGCGCGGACTGACCCTCAAAAACGCCCGCGCTGCTGTACTCGGATACACGATCGGCAACGACGTGACCAGCCGGGACCATCAGAAAACGGATCAGCTGTGGATCAGCGCCAAGAGCCAGGACACCTTCACCCCCGTTGGACCATGGCTGGTCACCTCCCTGGATGACTCTGCGGTATCCATGGGGATCACGCACAACGGTCGGACGCTTGGGGCCGGGAGCTCAGCTGACCTCGGGTGGAAGGTGGACGAGATTTTGGTGTACCTGACTTCTTTTATGACCCTGCATCCGGGCGACCTCGTCCTCACCGGGTTCCCGGCCGAATCTGTACCACTCCAGCCCGGCGACACCGTCACGTGTCATGTGGAGGGGATCGGCGAACTCACCAATCCAGTAGGTGTCCGGGAACGTTAGCGGCCGCTGAGGGAACGGACATTCCCGACGGCGGCGCCCACCGCCGCCGCCGCTTCCTCCAGTTCAGCGGCGCCCACCGTTGAGTCGAAGCTGAACCGCACTGCAGTTTGGGCAACTTCTGCCTCTATCCCCAGGGCGAGCAGCACCGGGGACGCCGCATCCGACCCAGCGGCACAGGCAGATCCGCTTGAGCACACCACGCCTTGACGCTCCAATTCCAGCAGGACTGACTCTCCGCTGGTGCCCGGGAAGCAGAACGATGCGATGGAGGGCAGCCGCTCCCGGGGATGACCAGTCAGGATGGCACCCGGGACGAGCTCCAGGACGGTCTTGATGAATTGATCGCGGAGCCCTGCCATCTTGGCCGCCACAGGCTCTGCGGCAGTTCCCTGCTCAGCCGTGCCAACGAGTGTGAGTGCTTTTGCCAGGGCCACCGCTCCCGCAACGTTCTCGGTACCCGAGCGGCGTCCACGCTCCTGGCCTCCACCGTGGACCAGTGGTTCAGTCCTGGTCCGGCTCCGGAGATAGAGTGCCCCGTTGCCCTTGGGTGCACCGAGCTTGTGGCCGGAAATGCTGAGGGCATCCACGCCCAACGCCTTGGTGTCCAGGGAAAGCCAGCCTGCAGCCTGCACCGCATCTGTGTGGAACGGTATGCCATGCCTGTGTGCCTCGGCAGCCAAAGCAGCCACCGGCTGAATTGTCCCGATCTCGTTGTTCGCATACATAACGCTGACCAGCGCGGTTTCGGGCCGCACGACTTCTGCGAGCGCCTCAGGTGTCACCTGCCCGTAACGGTCCACAGGCACCACATCAACGACGAACCCGTGGAACCCTTCCAGGTACCTGGCAGATTCCTCCACTGCCGGGTGCTCTATGGCGCTGATGGCTACCCTGTTGTGGCGTGGGTCAGCGGCCTGGCGCGCCAGCGAGATCCCTTTCACGGCCAGGTTGTCCGCCTCCGTACCTCCTGAGGTGAAAGTTACTTCGCCGGGACGGCAGGCAAGGGAACGCGCCACGGTTGCCCTTGCGTCAGCGAGCGCGTTGGCGGCAGCTTCACCGAGCGTATGGTGGCTGGAGGGGTTGCCGAATTCACCTGTCAGGTAGGGCCACATGGCTTCGAGCACTTCCCGCCGGACCGGTGTTGTGGCTGCCGCGTCGAGGAAAATCATGACGGTTCAGCGGTTCCCGGAACCAGAGGTGGGGGTGAGGCCGGGACTAAGGTCCAGCTCAACGTCCAACCCGAGATCCAAGGCGGCCACGGTATGGGTGAGCCCTCCGATGGAGATGACGTCCACCCCTGTTGCGGCGATGCCGGCCACCGTTTCCAGGGTTACGTTGCCGCTCGCCTCGATCCGGGCGCGCCCGTTCACCAGAGCGACTCCAGCGGCGAGGTCGGCCGGGCTGAAGTTGTCCAGCATGATGGTGTCCACTCCGGCCGCGAGCACAGGTTCGATCTGCTCCATGGTGTCCACCTCCACCTCAAAGTGGGTGGTGTGCCCCAGCTGTGCCTTGGCTTGGCACAGGAGATCCGTCAGCTTCCGGGAATCACCGCCGGTAATTACGGCCAGGTGGTTGTCTTTTGCCAGCACTGCATCGGACAGGCTGAAGCGGTGGTTGGCCCCACCGCCGCAGCGGACCGCATAACGCTCCAGGACGCGAAGCCCGGGGGTGGTTTTCCTCGTATCGGTGATCCTTGCCTTCGTTCCGGCCACCAGGTCCACAAACCCTGCTGTTTTGGTGGCAATCGCGCTCATCCGCTGGATCAGGTTCAAGGCAACGCGTTCGGCGAGCAATACCGCCCGGGCGTTGCCTGTCACCCGGGCAAGGGACGTGCCGGCGGTAAAACGCTCCCCGTCAGCAACCAGGAGTTCGACGACGGCGTCCGGATCAGTGAGCCTCATCGCGGCGGCGAACACATTTCCTCCACTGAGGACGCCGGGAACCCTGGCATTGAGCACAGCGGTTGCCCGGGCTTCCTCCGGGATGAGGGTCTGGGACGTGATGTCGCCATAGGGAGCGTCCTCTTCCAGGGCGGAGCGAAGGACTTTCAGGACGGCGGCATCCGGAAGGCTCCCCTGGACGGAGCTGCCAGTACCGCAAACGGCATCGATCGGAGTGAAGGCGTGGGCAGTGGAGGTCATGAGCTGATCCTTTGCATCGGAAGAGTGGTGGCTCCCTGACCACGCAAGTTCTGTGGGGTGTCGGCGCGGTAGTGCGCACCAACAGACTCTTTCCGTGACCTCGCTCCGGCAACGAGCAACTGTGCTGCCAGCAGCAGGTTCCGGTCTTCGAAATCACGTACGGCCAGCGCATCTGTCCGGACCAAGCCTGCGGCCCAGACCGCCAACTGCCGTGCTGCCTCATCCAGCTCAGCACCGGTACGCAGGACGCCGGCTGCCCGGGTCATCAGGCGGGACAAGGCACCGCGGCTGAAGTCATCGGATTCGAAGCCAGTGAAACCCACCTCCGCGTCATCCGGCGAAGCAGGCTCGATGTCTACGCTGGCGTCGCTCGCGGCAAAGCCGGCATCAGTGGTGTCAAAGCGGGCCGGTTCGGCAGCGTCAAGATAGGCCTCGACTGCGCGCCTGCCAAAAACGAGGCCTTCCAGCAGGGAATTGCTGGCGAGCCGGTTGGCGCCCTGGGCACCCGTGCAGGCAACCTCACCCGCAGCGTAAAGTCCCGGGATTGAGGTATGGCCCCAGAGGTCTGTGGCGACGCCTCCCATCCAGTAATGGGCGGCCGGGGATACGGGCAGCACTTCCGCCGTCCAGTCGTAACCGGCAGCACGGGTGGCAGCTGTCAGCGTCGGGAAACGCCGCGCCAGGAATCCGGGCCCCTTGGAGGCTTCGACGCCGCGGACATCCAGGTAGACCGGGCTGTCCGCCGGCGCCCCGGTCCTTGCCAGGTGGAGGGCAATGCTGCGGGAAACAACATCGCGGGGGGCCAGTTCGGCGTCGGGGTGGTAATCAGGCATGAACCGGTGGCCGGCCGCGTCCGTGAGGACCGCGCCTTCACCACGCACCGCTTCGGAGATGAGCAGCGCGGGTGGACCGCCGGGCCGCTCCGTTGCTGCAAGCGTGGTGGGATGGAACTGGAAGAACTCCAGGTGCCGGACAGTTGCGCCCGCACGCCAGGCCGAGGCCAAACCGTCGGCAGTGGCCACATCCGGGTTGCTCGTGCGGGCAAAAAGCCGGCCGGCGCCGCCGGTAGCCAGCAGCACGGCGTCGGCCTCGATGCTGGTGAACAGTCCGTTGTGGAGGTACTTCACCCCCGATACGCGTCCGTTCGACGTCGTCAGTTCGGTCACGAAGGCGTCCGTCACCAACCGCAGCCTTCCGCTGACTGCCCGCTCGAGGACGGCGGCGATAAGTCCCCTGGCGATGCCCGCGCCGGTCGCGTCCCCACCGGCATGCAGGATCCGGGGTGCGGAGTGGGCCGCTTCCAGCCCCAGGGCAGGATGTCCGGCGTCATCGCAGTCGAAGTCCACCCCGAAGCGCTTCAGCCCGGCGATATCACGGACGGCTTCGGTGCAGAGCACGCGGACGGCTTCGGGGTTGTTCAGGCCCGCGCCGGCGGCGAGAGTATCCGCGATGTGCGCGGCAACAGAGTCACCAGGCGCCGCTTCTCCGGGCTCCAGGACTGCTGAAACTCCACCTTGCGCGTAGAAGGTGTTGCTCTGTTCAAGGGTTCCTTTCGTCAGGAGCACCACGTCAGTCCCGCGGCCATGGGTCCGGGGCGCGTCGGCGGCCAGCAGGGCAGCGTAGAGTCCGGCTATACCGCTTCCAACGACGACGAGCGTGCGCTCCCGTCCGGAGTTCCGCGTTGGCTCCTGCCCATTCATGGACGGGCCGCCAGCATCCGTTCCAACGCCAGGCGTGCCGGGCCTGCAACGGCGTCGTCGACTGTGATCCGGTTGAGTACTTCGCCGTTCACCAGTCCCTCAAGGACCCAGGCGAGGTAACCCGGGTGGATCCGGTACATCGTGGAACACGGGCAGATAACCGGGTCCAGGCAAAAGATGGTGTGCTGCGGGTACTCGGCGGCAAGCCTGTTCACCATGTTGATTTCGGTACCGATGGCGAAGACCGTTGGCTCAGTGGCGGCCGCGATGGCCTTCCGGATGAAGTCCGTGGACCCGGCCGAATCGGCGGCGTCGACTACCTCCATGGGGCATTCGGGGTGCACAATCACCTGCACTCCGGGAAAGTCGATCCGTGCTTTTTCGATCTGACCGACGTTGAAGCGCTTGTGAACTGAGCAGAAGCCGTGCCAAAGGATCACCTGGGAGTCCTGCAGGGCGGTTTCGTCGTTACCACCGAGGTCCTTGCGGGGGTTCCACATGGGCATCCGGTCCAGGGGCACGCCCATGGCCTTGGCAGTGTTGCGGCCCAGGTGCTGGTCCGGGAAGAACAAAACCCGCTGGGCGCGCTGGAATGCCCAGTCCAGCACGGTGGCTGCGTTAGAGGATGTGCAGACGATTCCGCCGTGGTCCCCACAGAAGCCCTTGAGGGCAGCGGAAGAATTCATGTAGGTCACGGGGATGACGGGAACACGGCCGTCGGCGTCGGGCTCGCTGCCGAAGATTTCCTCCAGCTGCTCCCAGCACTCTGTCACGGAATCGATATCAGCCATGTCTGCCATTGAACAACCGGCGGCGAGATTGGGCAGGATCACAGCCTGATCCGGCTTGGAGAGGATGTCGGCCGTCTCAGCCATGAAATGCACGCCGCAGAAAATGATGGCTTCGGCTTCAGGCTTGGTCAGGGCGGCATTGGCCAGCTGGAAGGAGTCACCCACAAAGTCGGCGTATTCGATAACTTCGTCCCGCTGGTAGAAGTGGCCGAGGATCACAGCCCGCTCCCCCAAAGTCGCTTTGGCGGCCCGGATCCTGGCGTCCAGCTCAGCGTCACTGGCCAGTTTGTACTCCTCCGGCAACTGCCCCTGCCTCGGGGTGGCACGAGGTGCGACGTCGGCGCTTGAAGCACCGGGACCATAGGCGGGCGTACCGGCCAGGGCCTCCGCGAGGTCGTAGTCCCAGGGGCCCTTGGCCAGGGCAGGGCTGCAAGTGGAGGCTTTCGCCGCCGCGAACGTTCCTTTTTCGGCCTGTTCACGGGTGATGAGCTGGATGGTTGTGTTAACGCTGCTCATGATTGCTCCTGTTATCTGGGTCTAGGCCTGGGTGGCCGATAAAGCGGTAAAGGCGTGGGGGACGGTGTTTTCCGCCCTGGAGGTATTCACCGGTTTCCTGAATCTCAGGGGTGGATTTGAGTTGCCGACGGAAGTTGGCCGGATCGAGTTGCCTGTCCAGGACGGCCTCATAGACCTCCCGCACTTCTGCCAGCGTGAAGTATTCACCAAGCAGGTGATAGGCAATGGAGCCGTAAGCCATCTTGTTCCTCAGCCGCCACAGCGCGTAGTCCACGATGGCGTTGTGGTCAAAGGCCAGCTCCCCCAGCCGGTCGGCACGGAACCACTTCACGTTTTCAGACTCATCAGCAAGGGCGGCCTCTGTGGGCTGGACGAGCGCCCAGTAGACGATCGACACCACCCTTTGAGTGGGCGAGCGGTGGAGGCCTCCGAAGGCGTACAGCTGCTCCAAGTATCTTGGGGCCAGTCCGGTGGTTTCCTGAAGGTTGCGCGAAGCAGCGTCCTGGAGGGATTCGGCATGGGAGAGGGGGCCGCCTGGCAGGGCCCAGAGTCCTTTGAAAGGCTCGCGGATGCGCCGCACCAGCGGAAGCCACAGAGTCGGGCGGCCCGACTGCTCACTGGGACGAAGGGCGAAGATCACCGTGGAAATGGCAAGTGAGGGTGGGGCCGCCTGGCGTTCTGAGACATTGGCTGCATTCGTGTACATGATTCCCACCCCCTACGGCGCCCTGTGCTGGCCGGATTAGTTCCCGGCCGAACCGGGCTTCACTGGAACAGTTATAGTCACATTGACTAGAACTCATCGTAAAGGGTGGAGGCTTCAAAACAAAATGTTTCGGATTTTGCCGGACACGTTCGCCCGCCTCAGACCTGAGGCGTGCCCATAGCCTGCTCGGCGGCAGCTTCAAGCAACACGCGCGCGGAGAAGGAAAGGGGGTAAATTCGGTAGGTCCCATAAGGACCCGAAACCCACCGACCCCCAAGAAGGTTCGCCCATGACAACGAAGTCCACCGCGGAACGCCCTCCCTCCAAACACCCGGCCAATGAACGCCCTGCCGCTGACCTTGGTCATTCCCTCCGTCCGCGCCAGCTGACCATGATGGGACTAGGAAGTGCCATCGGCGCCGGCCTGTTCCTCGGTTCCGGCGCGGGCATACAGCTGGCTGGACCTGCCGTCCTGATCTCCTACCTCGTGGCCGGCACCCTGATCATTGTGGTGATGTGGGCTCTCGGAGAAATGGCCGCAGCACATCCCGACAGCGGAGCCTTCTCCGTCTATACCGAACGTGCCATGGGCAAAACAGCGGGAGCGACCGTCGGGTGGCTCTGGTGGCTCCAGCTGGTAGTGGTTATAGCCGCGGAAGCCCTTGGAGCGGCGGCACTGTTGTTCTCGGTGTGGCCCGTTATCCCCGTATGGGCCCTTGCATTGGCGTTCATGGTGCTTTTTACCGCCATCAACCTCGCCGGAGTGAAGAATTTCGGCGAGTTCGAGTTCTGGTTCGCGATTCTCAAAGTCACGGCAATCGTCCTGTTCCTGGCCATAGGCGCAGCCCTGCTTCTGGGCCTGTTGCCCGACGTACCCTCGCCCGGCTTGTCCGTCATCGGTGCAGACTTCGCCCCCGCGGGCCTCGGCGGCATCGCGGCCGCCCTCTTTGTGGTCATTTTCGCGTTTGGTGGAACCGAAATCGTCAGCGTTGCTGCGGCCGAGACCGAGGACCCTGCGCACAGCGTTGGCGTAGCGATCCGGACAGTGGTGTGGCGCATCCTGGTCTTCTACATTGGATCGGTTTTGGTGATCGCCGCAGTCCTGCCCGTTCGCTCCCCCGGCCTGCAGTCGCCGTTTGCGGGAGTGCTCGACGCCGCCCGCATCCCTGGTGCCGGTGCAGCCATCACGCTGGTGGCAGCAGTCGCGCTTCTCTCCGCTCTCAACGCCAACTTGTATGGGGCATCACGCATGGCCTACTCGCTGTCGCAGCGCGGCGAGGCCCCCTACTTTCTATCGAAACTGACGCCAGCGGGGGTTCCGGTGCCTGCGGTTCTGGTCTCGGTGGCCTTCGGCTTCGCCGCCACGGTGCTGGAACTGCTCTTCCCTGGGCAGATCCTCCCGGCCCTCTTCCAGCTGGTGGGTTCGACTTGCCTGGTGGTGTGGGGTTCGGCTTTGGTGTCCCAGCTGATCCTCCGCAGGAGGGCGGACCGGGAGGGAACAGAACTTCCCTTGCGGATGAAAGGGTTCCCGGCCCTGACCATCCTCGGACTGATCCTTTTGGCCCTCATTTTGGCAGTCGGCTTCTGGGCAGAAGCCAGCCGCATTCAGCTGTTCAGCACCATTGTCCTGATCGCCGCCATCGCAGCTGCATCCCGGATAGGCACAAAAATCAGACTGGCCCGCCAAACAGCCTGAGACTGCACAGGCACTGTTTGCGCACGTTCCAGGCCTCAAGGCGGTCTCGCCGTCGAACCCGCACGAGGCCCAAATCCGCGGTTGAACTCCCGAGTCCGCAGGCGGGTAAAGTGGTGCGTATCCACGGCGGGCCAGGCGACAAAATCAACGTCGGCGAACCCCTGATCGTGTTTGAGGTGCCGGACAACACCGCTGGCATCGTGGGCACTGTCCCGAAGGAAGAGGCACCGAAGCGCCGGGTTCGCCTGAGCGCCGTACTTGATGAGGACTGACACGATGAGCGGCAGGCACACCGGCGAACAGCATTCCCACACGGTCGAGGGTACGGACCCCCAGCTGTACGTGGCACTCCATGAGCCAGAGCGCGACGCCGGTCTGCGGCCCATCCTGCTGCTCCATGGATTCTCCTCATCCAGCAAATTGAACTGGGAAGACACCGGTTGGCTGCAGGCCCTTCTTGCAGCGGGGCGCAAAGTCATCACGGTTGACCTTCCGGGCCACGGCCGCAGCGGCGCGCCTGAGGATCTGGACTCATACACGCCCAGCCGGATCCGTGCGGATCTCCTGCAGATAGCGTTCGACGCCGGCGTCCGGCCTGTGCAGGATGGTGACCCTGCCAGCGGACTGGATCTGATCGGCTATTCCCTTGGGTCGCGTCTGGCGTGGGAGTTCGGTGCCACGCAGCCGGAGATCGTCCATCGGATCGTCATGGGCGGTCCGAACACGGCAGACCCGCTGGCGGCTTTCGATCTCGTGGCTGCACAGAATTACCTGGCCGACGGGACTCCCATCGCCGACGACTCCACCGCCCGGCTGCTAAAAATGGCGCTGGTGCTTCCCAGCAACAACATTTTTGCGCTGCTCTCGTTAGTGCAAGCCATCAAGGCTGAGCCTTACGATCCGGCCGAGGCAGTCCCCCATGTGCCAATCCTCCTCGTGGCGGGCGAGAACGACGACCGCGCGGGGACCATGCCTGACCTGGCCGCGATCGGTTCAAAATCCGGAGCATTGGTGGAGCAGCTGGTGATTCCAGGACGAAACCACACCAGCGCTCTCACAAGCCGCGTCTTCAAACAGGCGGCCATCGAGTTCCTCTCCGTCTGACAACTCCCCCGATGAACACGCGCTACGAGGACCGCGAGGAAGCAGGGAGGCGCCTGGCGGCTGCCCTCCCCCAATTCCGTGAACGGCCTGACACCCTGGTCCTCGGCCTGGCCCGCGGGGGCGTACCGGTGGCCGCAGCATTGGCTGCTGCGCTGTACCTGCCCTTAGGGGTCATGCTCGTCCGAAAACTGGGAATCCCGGGCCATGAGGAAACAGCCTATGGCGCCCTTGCCCTTGCCCCGGCAGCCGCTGACGAATCGGATGCCGGCCAGCCGGCATCCGAGGGAAGAGTGGTACGGATCATCAACAGACCCCTGCTGGCCCAGATGCTTGAGCACGGTGTCCGGCAGGAGTTGTTGAACCAGGTGGAAGACCGCGAGCGCGCGGAGCTTCTACGCCGCGCCCGCAGCTATCCCGGCCTGAAGCTGGATCTGAAGGGGAAAACAGTTATCCTCGCCGACGACGGACTGGCTACCGGGGCAACCATGCGGGCAGCAGTAGAGGCTGTCCGCGGTTCCGGCGCTGCAACAGTGGTGGTGGCAGTACCTGTTGCCTCGGTGGAAGCTCAGGCTTCCCTTGAGCGGGTCACCGACTTCGTCCTCTGCCTCCACCTGCCAGGAAAGTTCCGGGCAGTGGGCGCTTTCTACCATCACTTCGAGCAGTTGAGGGACGACGACGTAGTGGGCCTGCTTCAGCAAGGACTCAGTGCCGGCTGACCCTTCACCGTCCTGGCGGCCCGATGACGTTTCCCGCTGCCATGTCAAAAACCCTCCCAGTAAGGTTTTGAAACCTTTTGTTTACGGACATGAGTTATGGCAGGGCCTAGCTGTGCTTTCCGTAAGAAATCGACAGGCGGATAGCAAGTATTCAAAAACGGTCGTTTTTGAATACTCCATTCGGCATGAACTGGCTACATGCCTTCTGCCGATGTTGACACTTGCTTCCCAGAGCAGCACGATGAGTCAGTCATGGCGACCAGGGGGCATGGATGACTAGAAGCAGCAAGGCGACGTGGCAGGCCTTCTATTCCATGAACGGGCCCTTTGCTGTTGCGCAGGGATTTATGTTCGTGATGCTCATCGTGTTGGCCATATTCCAGCCTGCAGTAGATCGTCCGGACACCTATCCTGCTCTGGCAATAGTCGTCCTCCTTATTCTCGTCGCCGGTGGTTTCATGGTCGCGGGAATGTTCAGGTTCCTGCGGCTCCGCAAATCAGCCAGGGAAGATCGACGCCGTATAGCAGCTGGGCTCCCCCTGGACCCAGAGGACTAAAGATGACGGCTGCAGCCTGTCGACGTCCAAAAAACCCAGGTTGACGAGGAGGCTGTTCCCCATGGGGTTGAGACCCGCAGCTAACGGTCGTTTTGACGTCGGCGGCGTTGGCGCCTGATGTAACGTGCTTCCGAGATAGTGGCATGCCGCGTCGTCCCTGCCGGCCGTTGCTGTTAGCGCCCCCTCATCGTTCATTTTCACAGTGCGGGTCATACGTACATGGCCGAGACCCGGCATCACTCGGATCTCGTCAGCGGCTTTCAGCGGCACGCTGATCGACCGGCTTACGGGACGATATGCGGTGGGATTCTTCCGGGACAATCTGACACCTCTGCGAGACGGCTTAGGGCCATTGACGACCACTTACCCAGGTGCGAAATTGATAGCAGCGCACAGAATTATGCGCTCTCCCGAGGGGGACACGGTGAACGGCAAGCAGTCCATCAGCTTCACATTTCCGGAAATCCAAGAGTTTTGGGATCGTGCGGTCAGAAGGACGTTGATCAGCTCGGCACTCTGGCTGATGCTTTTGCTCGCCACTATCGGGACGAGACAGGGGATGGGCGAAGGCCCTTACCTGGTTGTCTTCCTTGTGTTTGGCGGACTGCAATTAGCATTGTCACTCTCTTATTGGAGCCGGGAAAACAAGATGCTTCCGCGCCTTAACGAGAGATTGGCCGTCGAATTTATGCTGCGCACGGGCACCCCCACAGCCCCGGAAGACCTAGACATCCTTCAGGCTAGGCAGACCGTGACTGCGCGTGATGAAACTGGCGCCGCGCAACGCTGGATCCTAAAGCGCCAACGTGACGTGTTCACGCTCGCGGCGGCATGAGGAAACATGCCCACGCAGATCCTCTATAAAAGGGGGATACCAAAAGCTACTCAGCAAGGCTGGCTAAGAGGTTCCCCGCTGAGGGAACCGTCCCACTCAACGTTCGTCCTTAGTACGGCCACTGTCTAGTTTCCTTTCACGGCCAGTGGATATTCGTCCATACAACAGGATTAGGCTCTCAACATGTTGATCCAAGGTCAGCTTGACGGAGATCCACCCCGCACGCCCGAAGAGGCGAACTTCCTAAGCGGACTCACTCGCGCAGTTTCCGCTTGGTCCCTTCCTGGCATTCAGCTCGGCTCGTTCACGGTGGTCGCCCGCATGATCCCCATAGTCGTGACTCTCAACGTCCCGGGGATCGACGTCTCGCACGGCACCTGTACGCTCCAAGTCGGCTACTGGAACGACGGCCCCTACGGCCGAGCCTTGGAAGGTGAATGGGGCGATAGCCACCTCCTTGATAACCATGTCTACGACAGTGACGGCCTCACAGTCTTCGGTCTGAACGAGGCACCGGAGATGTACGGAACATTCGCTGCCGGCTGGCTGCAACGCCAACTTCAGCGGCCGGTGGAACGTGTTGATTGGCTCCGCGGCGAGCAGGTCCAGGAGTCGGTATGGCGCCTCGCTGACTCAGGAAAAACAATTGCACGGAGGGGCTGGTCAGTACGTCGTCCTGGCAAGGAACCTAGCCGGATCCAGAGAGTACGTTGACTCAAGGAGCACATCTTCTAGGGCTGGCCTCATAGCCCGATGAGGGTTCCTCATGGCGACTATGACGCCTCTATTTCGCGGCGGCATAGCGTGGTTAGACTCCGGTATGAATAAAAGGGAGATCCGCGCATGGCTTTTGCTCGGAGCAATCGCCTTGATCGCGCTAGGGTCCCACCTTCTATTCCGAGAATCGGAGGTCTGGACCTGGGTCGTCCTAGGGATTGCAGGGATCGCTCTTTTTCTCAGTCTCGCTGTACTCGTGAAATCCCTGCGCAGACAGAGCGCTGAGTATTGGCATGAGCACCATCCACCCGCCTAGAGCGGAGTCTCGACGCCCGGTGGCTATAAATATTCAGCACCCATACCGCTCGCCGCTAAAGGTTCCTCCAATGGAACCCCCGTCGTTTACAGAGCTCCAGGGTCGGTGCGATGCTGAACCCACTACGGCCAACTGTGCTGTGGGCCGAATGGGGGCAAGCGTAAATGCAATGGAAAATTCCGAAACGACGACCTCCCTGGCCGCACGACATGGTGATTACGGCCAAGGATGATCCTCACCACCTGACTCTCTTGCTCTTTGTCCGGCAGGCCTGGGCGCTTGCTGGAGATGTGGACATCCCGCCCCTGGATCCTGTGCCTGACTGTGGTAGCTCCCGGATGCCTGCGTCAGCTGATGCAGAGACGTGGGACAAGCGCTGGAAAAGGGCTTGGGACCAAGCTTGGGCCTGGTACGAGATTGAGGATCCGACGCACCATCCCACGCCTTTAGAAATGCGAGAGGCCGAGGATCCTGATCATGGATTGAGCCCTTTCATGGCGCCCTCTTGGATGCAGCGCTATGGGTGGGAAGGCCTGGATAGCGACGCCTACCAGGCTTGGGACCGAAGCCTTATCCCCAAGTTTCCCCACGGTGGGGAACGTCAAAGTCTCCAGGAGCTCATCCCGGCGTGGGAGAGCGGACTCGACACCATCATTGTTCTGCCTTACAAGGGGTACTTTGCGCAGCGACTGAATCGCCGGCACCTCGTTGTGTCCGCTGACGTCCGGAACCACCGTGAGGACTACAGCAGGGCGTTAAAAGAGAGCACACTCTAAAACGACCCATTGAGGGTTCGGCTTGCGGGCGGATCATTTGCGGCCATCGTCGTCGCGCTGGGACTGCTTACCTCGGATCAACTCGTCCCGATACTTGTCCACTTCCCGTGCCTTCTTGTTACCTAAGTAGCCACCCAGCAAGGGACCTAGTCCAGCACCAAGCCCGACAATCGCGTACTGCCACCCAAACATCAAGCCGGCCACGACCCCGATAACGATTCCGAGACAGGCAAACAGTGCGACAGACTTCCCAGAAGGGCCTCTATTCCCTGACATGCCACCTCCCATCTAAACGGATATCGCGCAATTTGATGCAAGCCTCTGCCAAAGCTCCATCAGACACAAGGGGTTCTCCGAGCTGGGCGATGGCAAGTCCCGCCAGGAACTACTAAGCGAACGGAAAACGTCCTGTTGAGGGTTCGGATTGTGCGACAGGGTAGCGCAAGAGGCGTTCTCACATCCTCCTCTTGAAATAGCTGGCCAGCACGGGAACAACAACGATGGTGACTAGTACAAGGGGAACTACCAGCGTCAGAACTCCACCTTGAGGGAGTAATGCTTTGAGCAAGAGCGCCAGCAAGATGCCGCCAATCAAGGCAACAGAGAAGGTTGTTATCACCCTGCGGAAACTGACTTCCGTCGCCATGGAGAGCCTTTCAGTCCTACCCTCGTCCGATTAGCCGTCGCCGGGTTGGAAAAGGGTCGTGCAGTAATAATCGCAGAGGGCGGACCTTTGCGATACGGAAGGCGAACGTGCAACTTTGATTCGGTGAAACGTGGAGCCGTCCCAGTCAGCGTTCCCCAAAGGGACCACGTCATGCCCGTGACAAGGGGCGGGGATAGGCCTCCCTCAACCCTGCCCTGTGGTGTCTTCGCCCTCTTCCTCGTACCGGTATTCATGTGGGAGCTTTCTCAGTTCCCTCACGCTGAGGATCAACGCAATGATGCCGATAAGGACAACCGCTACAGATATCATGACGTGGTCCGCGGTCGGTTCTCGCAGCAGAAGAATCAGTATCACGATCATCGCAACCACGCCGACGGCGATCTGAATCGACCAGTAAATCCTGGAGCGCCTCTCCTGCGGGTGGATCCAAGGCTTCATCTTTTGTGCGCTTTCAGCCGTTCCCAAGCTATTGGTCTTGATGCCGAGCATAGCTTGCCCAACACCCTGACAATAGGGCGTCTCCGCCAGCACAAAACCGTACGGTGAGGGTTCCCTAAACGGGGATGCAGATGTATCCGAGTAACAGCTGAAGGTCCGCGCCTCGAGCATCAAAGGCTGCTAGCCGTTGCTATCTACTTGTGGCGCTGCCATATTCAGACCATGGCACCAGCATCCGTTGGGCGTCGAGTCGATTTTGGTCTTCTAGCCGTCCTTTCCTTGGCCGCCGGGAGCCTGGTTGGCTTGGTTATCCAGATAAGCAATGACAGGACACCAGGACCTGGCAATATCTCGCCTGTCAGCATCACGTGTATTGCTATGTTCGTGGCTCAGCTCATCTGGCTGGTCGCTTTTGCGCGGCATAAGGAGCCGCGGGATGAGAAGTACGGCGTCACATCGCAGATCCTTGGCGCGGTCTTTGTAGCAGGGATGGCCGTGTATTTGTTTGTACAGGCGTTGAACGGGATCGGCCTAGAGGTCCTTGGATTCGGACTAGTTTTCATTTTCCTTATGGCGTCACTCTCGATAAGGCATCGCTCCAAGAAAGCTTGACGCATGCTCAGACTGTCCCTAGCGCCGAGCCCCGCTTCAGGTTCCCCAAAGGGCACTAGCCGCGACTTAGCCGCCACATTCCGCTGACAGTCAGAGCACAGGAAGATTGATCTGGTTGAAACCAGCGATTGATACCTGCCCCTATTTTTGTGGCACGAGTACCGGGACAATCAGGGCATGCGATGTTCCAGAGAGATCCGCCTGTTCATGGCCGCAGGCGTTCTGATTTTCTCTGGCGGCGCCTGCGGAAGCGTAGTCAGTAACGGCGCCGGAGAGGACTGGCAGGAGCCATCCCTGCCATCCACAGAGCCGTCCCCGACAGTCAGTCTCAGTGTCGTCCGGATGTGCCCGGAGACACGGCAGCCTCCGACCCCCAATCCAACAGAACTAATTGTCCCTGTCCCCGACTCTCCCTCCGCATTCAGTTGCGCAGCAAGCTCTGTTCCACTGAGCAAGGATCAAATACGTTACCCAACCCCTATTCCGGTGCCAATTCAATCCACCCCGGCAAGCCCAACGACACCCTAGCCAATAGGCGAGTCAGTCAAAGAAATGCCCGACCAGGGTTCGGCTAACGGGCGGCCTGGGACATTTATCGCTGCGAACACCCAGCACCTATCGCTGTGATTCACTGGTTTGTCCTCGGTTGGCTATTGAACGGCGCCACGACACGGGGGAAGCTTCAATAAGGACTTCCTGGGACCGGTTCTAGGTGCGAAAAGGTATGGCCATGGGAGAGCGCAGGCTAAGCAACATGTGGTTGTGCATGAGCCGGGATTGGCCCGGACCTTCGATGCGAGCCTGGATGTGAATATGAGCGACCGATACGCAGGCATGCCGCCGAAGATGAAGCGGTCGGTGAAGACATCCATCATCCTGCCACTTCCTGTCCTCATCGCTACAAGTCTGGTGGTCAACTACGTTGAGTTCTGGCTCCTGTTCCTGATTGTCTGCACGATAGCCGCTGCCGTCTTCATACCCCTTGGCCGGGCCGCGGCCAAGGAAGGACGAGACATTGACGAACGAGATTCGGAGCTCTGAGTCCATTGCCAGGATTGCCATCATCGCCGGCATGGGCGTCAATCGCAGCCATTCTTGGAGGGCTCCTTCTCCTCCTGGTTATTCTGGCAGCGATAGCGGCTATGCGGACACGTAGAACCCAGGATGCCACCGCAGCTGAAGGGATCCACACCCACGGCGTCAGGGCGTACACGTCACTGAAGGCCAACGTGACAGCTGATGCCCTCCGGGACCGCATCGACTCCGTGGTGAACAGCCACCAAAGATTCTCGCGTACCAAAACTGTTGCAGATGGCGTGAACGTCTACGTCCGAGCCAACATATGGACATGGGGCGAGGTCATCGAACTCCGATTCACTCCTGTAGATCAGGCAACGTCAGTCACAGCAACCTGCTCTCCACGACTTAAGACAACACTGATTGATTATGGGCAAGCCGGCAAAGACCTGGCGCTCTTCATGGGTCTCCTAACGCAAGAGATCGGTTCGGGCGTCCCTCGCCACGACTGAAGGTCCACTTTGGAACGGAGGCTCGGGTGCCTGTCCGGAGGGAAGGAAGAAAGCCGCCCATTGAGGTGCAGTTCGCTGTGTGCGCCTGGATAGCTGCCATCGCAGCGTTCGACGTCCTTGGCGCCCTGGTGATCTTCAATATGGCGACAGGGCAGACAGGAGAAGAACCTGAGCCGTTATGGCTCCTTTTGCTCTTCGGGTGGATCCTGCTGCTGTTATCTCTCGTGGCTGTCAGCTTCGTTCTCACCCTCCGGGACGGCGACAGCAATATCCGCGACTATCTGAGCTACAGCGCTGCCCTTTGTTTCGTCGGCTTCTCCTGGCCTCCGTCGTGGCGCTGGCTGATTCTGTTGGTTCCCGTTGTCTTGGTCGGTCCGCTTTGGCTGCCACGGGCCCGGCGTTTCTTCGACGACTCAGAGGACGAATCCTCCGTCGATCGTTCCGGCCCCGGAACTGTTCCGTGAAAGTGAGAACCCTGAGCGACGAAGTGGACAGGTCGGCTAAATCCGTCCGCTTAGGGTTCCCAAACGGGCACCATATGCGACGCGGACTCGTTCAGTGGGCGCCATCGGACGACGATCTTCGTACGCGCATCCAACCAATAGCGTTTCCAACACCGAGGGCAAGAAAGATGATCCCCAAAGGGACGTGCCAAGGCTCATTGGCAATGAACAGCCAGCCGATACCGACGGCACCCCAACTAATGCCTTGGAACGCCAGGAGTCGTCGTAAGGCCCTGGATGCCACGGCTGGCTTTCCTGGGGCGATCGCGCCGGTGGAATCAGGGATGTGGTCACCTGCGGGAAACCCATCCTCGCGCATAAAGTTAGCCTACTGACTGTTTTGTGCGAGGTCGATGGCGCCGCCCGCATCATACGCCTTGCAGTTACGCAGAACACGTTCAACGCCGCTTGAGTCCCTCGACCAAAGATCCTTACTAGGCGCGAGGTCGTAGACCCCTCCAAGACTGTTCGCTTAGGGTTCGGCTTACGGGCAGCCGCAGCGCGTCACCGGACCGGACCATCTCCTGGCCCTTCTAATGGTCTCCTATCCCGTGTGCGCACTTTAGCAATCACGGCGACTAAGACGAATACGACGAGAGCAACGCCCAGTGCAAACCTCCATGGCCCAAGGTCAGGTACGAGGAGAATCGTGCCAGCGATCACAAAAGCACTACAGCCTGGAGCCACGATATTTCCGCCAGTTTCCGCATTTCAGACACCCCCAAAGCAATTACCAACGGGCACTATCTCAACTCGTTCTAGTGGCCAGCCTACATGCGGCACGGCGTCAGGCAACGGCGTCTTGGCGGGGCACTTTCGGAGCGTTCAAGGTTCCTTAAGCGGGATGGAGGCAACGTGTGCGCTGCGTCTTACCTTCCATCTCTCTTTCCGTCGGGACCATTCTTTCTGCGCTGAATTAGCTTCTGAAGCTTTTCTTCGTTATCGCGCGATCGTCTATTGCCCCAACGGTATGCATAATTACCTGCTGCCAGCATCGCCGCGACCACAACGGTCCCACCGACCAGGCCAACGTCTTGAGAGTAAAGCCAAGCTAACAAGCCCAAAACGACAACAAATCCAACGGATATAAGTAGCCTCTTGATGGTCGTTCCTCCCGCCTGTCGTTCAATGCTGGATTGCGCAATGTTGGGTTGCGGACTGACCTACAGAAGTCTGCCGCAGCCGGTGACATGTATGAACTGAACCACGAATGCCAAGGATCCGATAGATCGGGCCGTCCTGTTGAGGGTTCGGCTTGTGGGGCATGGTCATCGATTAATGTCTCAGTGGCTAGGCTGGAAACAAACCAGCATTCATTCCGAGTAAAGGACGCTATGCCGCACGCTGTGACCCTCATTCGTTCGGACAAACTAGCCACGGTGGCACAGTACGCATACGCCGCCACCGCACCCATCGAAGCCCGTTATATTTTCCTTGCTGGCGCCTGTCCTCTGAACGACGACGGATCCACCGCCGGGGACTACACGGCACAGGCCCAGAAAGCAGTCGAGAACATGTGCGTTACTCTTGACGACGCTGGTGCGGCCATTGAAGACGTGATCTCCACCCGCGTGCTCGTGGCTTCCACTGATCGGGACGACCTTGCGGCGGCGTGGAATGTTGTACGCGCAGCGTTCGGCGATCATGATGTGCCGAGCACCCTGATGGGAGTAACCGTCCTCGGCTACCCCGGCCAATTGGTGGAAATCGAAGCGGTCGCCGCCGTCATCGATTGATGAAACCGTGACCCGGTCAGGGTTCATTGGGACGACGGGCGGAGGGCAATGCGACTATCGGTCACCGCTACGCTTCAATGAAGATCCGATAAGCGCGCAAAGAAGGCATGCTCCGTGAACCCTTTTGCGGCCAACGGTCAATACATAGTGTGAGCACAGACAACGACATCATCAGGCGGTCCCGCGCCAGCCCCGCAGTGTTCGGCGAGTTGTACGACAGACACGCCTCAATCATCTACAGATACGCAGCCAGAAGGGCCGGCGACTTCGTAGCCGACGACGTCACGTCCGAAACCTTTCTGGTCGCCTGGGAACAACTCGAAACCTACGACCTTGACCGGGAGGATGTCCGGCCTTGGCTTTTCGGCATCGCCACGAATCTGCTCCGACAGCATCACCGTGCCGAAGCGAAGATGCTGAAGGCCGCTGCAAGAACGGCTTCACGTGAAGCCATGGGTGACGATTCAGACCGGATCGCCGCTCAAGTGGACGCCACTGCGGCCACCGGACGCATAGCTCGGACGCTAAAGGCCATGGCCACCATCGACCGCGAAACGCTGCTGCTCTATGCCTGGGCGGACCTGACCTACGAAGGCATCGCCCTGGCAATGGACGTTCCAGTGGGAACCGTGCGCTCCCGGCTGAACCGCGCCCGTCGAACCCTGCGAACCCAGCTCAACCTCGAAATACTTGACGAAACGGAGAACGACCATGGACGACTTGCAGCTGCTCCGCGAAATGCGTAGCGACATCGGCTCCACCCCGCCGGCCACGTTGGCACGCGGCCGCCAAAGAGTCATGGCCAAGATCGTCCCGGCCACCTCTGCGGCAATGACAGACACGCACACCAAACGCACAGTCAGCCCGATCCGCTTCCGGCGCCGTATCCTGTTTTCTTCCGCAGCAGCGGCTCTGCTCGTGGGCGGAATCGTAGTGGCAGACATTGTCAGGCCTGGTGGTCCGGGAGCAACCGCCGAAGCAGCCGAGGTCCTGAACAACGCAGCGGCAGCAACAATCCAGACCTCCGACCCGGTGGTGGGACCCGGTCAGTACCTAAAAATCGAGACGACCGAGCTCACCGCCGGAGGCATGCAAACCGCCGATGGAAGTGACATTAACTGGCAGGAAACGACCGGCGGTCAGATCTATGTTCCGGCAGACAGGGAGGGCGAATGGGTCTGGAACCGTGAAGCACGCGTCCCGCTTGAGTCCTCCAGCGAAGCCGCCAAGGCTGCAGCAGCCGAGCTACAGAAACGGCGTGCAGCATCACCACCGCCGGAAGGGACACTCCCGCTAGTCGGAATTTGGCGTGCACCAGGAGGCGCCTTCGGCGGAAACGAACCAACAGTCATTATCGGCACACCCCTCAAGGAAGCCGGCAGCCTGCCCAGAGACCCACAGGCTCTGCTGGACATAATCTACGAGCGGACCAAAGGCGCCGGTAAGACTCCTGAGCTAGAGGCCTTCGTTACGATCGCGGACGGCCTGCGCAGCGGAGTCGTCCCCGCCGACCTCCGCGCCGCCCTATACAAAGCCGCTGCCCTCATCCCCGGCGTCACCGTCGGGGACAGGCAGGCAACAGTCGGCGGCAGAACCGGCATTGCCATCGGCGTCCCCTCTCCCGACGGAGTAGCGAGGACGGACATCATCATCGATCCCAACTCCGGACTGGTGATCGGGGAACAGGACGTACTGCTGAAGGACGGTTCAGGCGCTCCCGCCGGGACCGTCTCGACCTGGACATCCGTGAAGACATCCGTGGTGAACGCTGCACCTTAGGCCGCTGAAGCCGAGGCATGACCGCTAAATGGCGGTTATGCCTCGGCGCACGTCCGCTAAGGGTTCCCCTACGGGACGATTGAGAGCTCGCACGAGGCGGGACGACTCGACGGAGAGTCCTACCTCTTTGATCGCTTTTCCTTTGCTTGTCGCGATAGTGGACCACTCCCACTAGAGCTGCGCAGAGGATGATCACAACCACGACGATTCCCAGGATCAGTGCGAGAACCTCGTCGGGAATCCCGCTCGTGTTTACGGGCGCCATTGGTTTCATAGAGTCATCGAAGCCTGAAGTGCATTCATTCACAAGGCTTAGGCCGCCCTCACGGTGAGTCGTCAGCGCCTGCCACCAAAGGACCCCTCACGATCCTCAAATCGGACGAGTCGACTGACAAACATCCGCCCCTCCTGGACTCTCCACGGAGGCTGTGGAATAGACCTGCATCAGGGTTCGTTACGGTACTTCCGCTCACCAAACAGCCAGACAACGACCGAACACAGGATTACTACGACGGCAAGAAGGACCATCAGCCAGCTACCGATAACTATTCCCCAGACGACCCAGAAGAGCCCTATGAAAGAGAAGATGAGGGAATTTAGCCTTGTTCGCTCCTTGTAGGTCCATGGCTGGCCCCTCTTTGGAAAAAGCATTTGTGGCTACCCCAAATCTGATAGGAGCTTGTATCGAACACATAAGCACGCGGAGAGTGGGGGGACAAGCAATGTGGAGTAGAACAAGCACCGGCGCTTCGCTTTCGGTGGGGATTCGACCGCCCAGTGTCCCGCAGAGGGTTCCCCCACGGACACTTCCTTCCACGTCTTAAGGCATACTTGTCCTCCACGGGCGGAATAAGAGTCGGTGCAAAGCATCGGTTGGAAATGGGGCACCCATGAGGCTTGAGGGCTGGCACGTAATGGTGTTCTTGGCGACGTTCTTGATGGCGGTCGTTGTCGTCGTTGCGATAACCCTCATTGTCATTTGGATCGTACGCTGGGCCAATAAGCGGAAAAGCGGCGAGGACTCGGGCCCATCCCTTCCTTAAGTGCTCACGAATGCGCCGAGGGCTAATCGCCCGGTAGAGGTTCCGCTTACGGGCACCAGGGCAATATTTAGCGCCGCGAAAATGCCGCCGCTCTTCCCTGCGATTCACATCTGCCAGCTGTTGAACGCCGCCACGACATAGGTGAAGCTTCAATTAGGACGTCGTGAGACTCGGTTTGTGGGTGCGAGAAGGTATGGCCATGGGAGAGCGCAGGCTAAGCAACATGTGGTTGCGCATGACGGACCAAACCGGATTGACCGACCCAGGGAAAGAGGAACGCCTGCCAGGTTCGGGGATGCTCCTGTTTGCAGCGGTCGGTTGGCTCGTGTCGGCCATGATTTGGCTGTACGTAGGGTTCCAAACGCAGAATGAACTTCAGCTTCTTTACGGTGTTCTCGTTCTTCTGTCCCTCGTATTGGCGGTTGGCAGCTTTGTGGAATGGCGTAAGTCCAAGAAAAGGACAGGCGAGTCCGGCACTGAGCGGGACCTTCAGTGAGAGCCTGATGTGAACATGCGCGACGGGTACGCAGGCATGCCTCCAAGTGAATGAAATACGTGGACTGAAGGAAGCCCCCATGTGGGAAACGTTGGTTGCCAAGATAAAGGCTTCAGTGCGCTTTCCTAAGCGCTCGACTGCCGACCTTAGATGGCTGAGAAACGTTTGGATTGCCTTCGGAATAGTCTGGCTCGCCATAGGTTTGTTCGCTTGGTCTGGATGGCCGGCTGTATTAGCCGTGCTCGTTGGGGTGGGCTGGCTTGTTCAGTCTGTTTTGATAGTGAAGGAAATCCGTCGGCGCCAGCAGGACGCCACTCTCGACCAACCACCGGTCTAGGACACGAGCAGCCACTCGCCCCGCACCGGGCTCCTGCATGTTGATATCAGCCATGTCTCCCAGTGGGGAGAGTTTTCCCCAGGTCAGCGATGCCTCACGGGGCGAGGTGCGTCCGTAAGGGTTCCTCAAACGGCGCGGAAGCGCTTATGGCCACCAAGGAGTCTCGATCGTAGAAGTTCTGTTTCCATGGACGCATGGAACAAGCGCAGAATCCGACTGCAACCCCTCGCCGTGTGAGTAGAACGGTCTTGCTGGCACTTATCGTTCTCTTGTCGGCCTGGTTCCTGCTCTGGAGAATCCAGAGCATTCCGATGTTCTGCGCTCTTGCCTATCCCTGCCCTAGGCCTGGGGTGAGGCTCGTACCAGCGCTCCTATATGGCGGCCTGATGATCATTCCGTTCGTTTTCATCGTATGGATGCAGATCGGTCGGCCGCGGAAGTACCGAAATGCGATCCTTCGAACGGCGTTCGCTTTCCTAATCTTGCTGGCTCTCGTGGGCATTGCGGCGGTCCTGTTCGCCGGCGGGTTCGCCGTCGGCCTCTAACTTTCCGGAAACGTCCCGTAAAAGGTTCGGTTTGTGCGACAGGGTAGAGCCAGAGGCGTTCTCACATCCTCCTCTTGAAATAAGTGGCCAGCACGGGAACGACAACCATGATGACTAGTCCAAGGGGAACTGCCAGCGCCAGCACTCCACTTTGAGGGAATAGTGCTTTGAGCAAAAGCGCCAACAAGATGCCGCCAGTCAAGGCAAGAGCGAAGGTTGTTATCACCCTCCGGAAACTGACTTCCGTCGCCATTGAGAGCCTACTAGGAGCCACCGGCCGCGGTCCAGATTCTGTCCTAGTGAGGCTTCCTTCTACGTACACCCGACATTGCGCAGAGAAAGCTGAACGGCGACAATGCCCCGCCCGCGGCGGCTGCGGTACTGACCACGCCTCGGGCGGGTGATGCCGTCCGCTGATCACCGAGTTGGTTCGGGGACTGTTGCTTCGGTGGGGTTTCGCTGCAGCTTTGCGCTGTCAGCGAGCTTGAGCCAGATGACGCCGCCGATGATGACGGCCAGCCAGAGTGCGCGAGTCGGGGTGAGGACCTCATCAAAGAAGATAGGTGCGAGGAGGGCAGCACCGACGGCACCGATGCCAGCCCACACGGCGTAGCCGATTCCCACGTCGATGGTTTTGAGGGCAACACTGAGGCAGAACAGGGTCAAGAGAAAGAAAACGAAGGCAGAGACAGACCAGCCGAGGACAGTAAATCCTCTACTTCCGGCCACGCTGAGCGCGTAGCCAATCTCGAAGACTCCGGCCAGCAGCAGCACAAGCCAGGATCCTGCTTTCTTGCCGGTGGGCGTTGTGCCGTTAACTGTGGGGTTGATTGTGATGGTCATCAGGTGTGTCCTTTCAAAGTGATAGGGCGGGGAGGGTTATGCGGCGCCGCTGAGCTGGAGCCCTACGACCCCGCCGATGACGACAGCGATACCCAGGCCCTTCTTCCAGTTCAGGCGTTGACCGAGGAAGAGCGCACCGAAAATGACGATCCCGACGCCGGCGACGCTGGTCCAGATCGCGTAGCCCACGCCGACGTCGAAGGTCAGCAAAGCGAAGCTGAGGAAGAGCGTGGCGACCGCGCCGCTGACGAGGGTTCCGACCGTCCACCACAACCTGGTGAAGCCTTCTGCTTTGCTCGCTAAGATGCCGACGGCGACTTCGAAGATGACGGCGACTCCCAAATAGAACCAGCTCATGTTGTTCCTTTCGATTCGTTGTGTACCCCTGGCCCGCAGATACGGGTAAGGGTCAAGACATTGAACGCTGTTTGTATGTACATGCAGCTATATCGCCAAAAAAATAGCTGCACCTTGGATTCAGGACAAAAGTTTCCGGATGGTTCCGAACGCGCCATCCAGGTCAACGAGATCAAGGTGCGGGTGTTCCTGCACTGCAGTACCCAGCAGCTCGCCGATCTTGTTCTCATAGGACTCGCCAATTGTATTCACGACATTCATCCCATGATCGGTGATCACTGCGTAGACTCCCCGGCCATCGTCCGGGCACGTATCCCGGACTGCCAGCCCTTTGGCCTCAAGTCGTCCTACGAGTCGCGTCGCCGAACTCTGGTTCAGGCCGACCCTGTGCGCGAGGTCGTTAATGCGCAGTTCCCTGTCTGATGCCTTGCTCAGGTGGAGTATGGCGTAGTAATCGGTCAGGCCGACATTATGCGTATCCGTCAGCCACTTACTGAGGGCTGCGTCCACAGCACTCACCACTGCCGCGACCTGCGACCATGCCGAACCGAGATTTCCCACTGGGCCGCCGCTCCAATAACTGAATGTACATGCAACAAACTACCCACGCCATGTGAATACATCAAGCCGGCACCCCAGGAACCATGATTACCGGCGCTCGTCGCGGGAGCCCTGAGCTTATGACAGCGCTTTCCTGAAGGTGTCGATGTTTTCGAGAACGACCTGCTAGCAATCAGCAGCCCATTGAATGGCGTGCCGCTGGTGCTGGTACTCCCTCCAGGAACCCCGTCCCACTCAACGTTCCCCAGATCGGACGGTGGCAGCTTCAATTAGACGGCCGCTTTTTGCTGACAGTCGTCACAGCATGGGAATACTGACCGGATGGAACAAGCGGTTGATACGCTGCCCCCTATTCTTGTGGCGCGAGTATCGGGACAATCAGGGCATGGGACGTTCCAGGGAGATCCGCCTTTTCATGGCCACTTGCGCTCTGGTTTTCTCTGTCAGTGCCTGTGGAAGCGTCGGCGGTAACGGGGCTGGAGATGAGTGGCAAGAGCCGCCCCTGCCATCCGCAGAGCCGTCCCCGGAAGTCAGTGGCAGTCTCGTCCGGCACCCATGCCCGGAGAAAGGACGGCTTCCGACCAATACAACAGAACCGATTGTTCCGGCCCCCGACTCTTCGACCGCATCCAGTTGCGGAACAGACTTTGTTCCACTGGCCAAGGATCAAATGATCAGCGCCACTCCTCTGCCCATGCCACTTCAACCAATGCCAGAAAGTCCAAGAACACCCCAGTCAAAGGGAGTTACCGAAGGAACTGCACGATCGGGGTTCCCCATATGCTTCACGTAAGTGGCTTGTGAGTAGCGGTTAGTTCTCGTCTGAGCGTTCGGAAAGCGTTCGCGATGTTTGGGGTCTCTGCCGCGTTCGTGCCGGTATTCATCGCGCTGCCACAACGAAGACCGAGTCCCCCGATGACGAAAAGCCATCATTGCCGATAGCAAGGACAGCAAGCTTTAGAGGGAGCTGCTATCGTCACTCATGAGACTACAAAGTAGCGCTACTACCGCAATCCCACCTGTGCTACCGTACCGGTCAGCATCCGGCCTCTGGTGGGGCCTCGTTGGAGTAGTTGCCTTCTCCTTCACAGTCCCCTTCACGAAGCTGGCAGTCGGCGGCCTATCGCCGCTGTTCATCGGATCGGCACGGGCAGTCGTGGCAGCCTTCCTTGCCGCCATGGCCCTGTCTCTGGCGCGGCAACGCTTTCCACGAGGCATTCAGTGGGCCCGGCTGGCCCTTGTCGCTGCAGGGATTGTCGCGGGCTTCCCGCTGCTCACGTCCTTCGCGCTTACTGCCGCGCCTGCCAGTCATGGAGCCGTCGTCATCGCTCTCTTGCCGGCGGCCACGGCTACGATGGTCGTCCTCCGCAGCCGAGAACGTCCACCGGTTGTTTTCTGGATCGTGACAGCTGTGGGTTCGGTGGCGGCGATTGCCTTCGCTTCCGCACGATCGGGTGGTTTAGGTCAGCTGCATTGGGCGGACTTGCTGCTCTTCGGCGCTGTCATTGCCGCAGCCATCGGGTACGCGGAGGGAGGTTTACTGGCCCGTGAACTGGGCGCCTGGCAGACAGTATCTTGGGCGCTTGTCCTAGCATCGCCCCTAATGGTGGCCCTAAGCGCCCTCGCCATGGCGCAGCAGGTCCCGTCCGGTACACCCTTGCAGTGGGCTGCGTTCGCCTACCTTGGGGTCGTCAGCATGTTCCTGGGTTTCTTCGCCTGGTACCGCGGCCTTGCGATCGGGCCGATGGCACAGATAAGCCAGATCCAACTGGCGCAGCCGGTCCTAAGCATCTGTTGGGCAGGTCTTCTGCTGGGCGAGACCTTGACTTCGACCACCATCATCGGCGGCCTGGCCGTCATTCTCTGTGCCGGCGTTGCTGTCCGCATACGACTGAGCCCGAGACCCAAACAGCTCCACTGATCCTTACCAATATTGGCCGTCGCCCGAGGGGTGTTTCAGGATTCCTCGGGGCCGCTCAAATATGTGCCGCAAGGCCTTCGCCTTCAGTCCCGAGTAGCCTCAGTGGAAAAATGACCAAGGTTCGGCTTACGGGCCCCGGCCGCGACATTAAGCGCCGAGAAAATGCCGGCCATTTATCGCTGCTATTCACACGTAAAAAATCGACAGGCGGACGGCAGGTATTCAAAAACGGTCGTTTTTGAGCAATAGGTCTCCTTCGGCGATCTGTGCAACGGATGGAACGGCCTCGAGGCCGAGAGGCGGCATTCCTGTTATTCAGGGTGTTCGGCGTCGAGGCCAAGAGCACAGCGCGGCGGTCCCTTCATGGAAACTGGGCGTGCATCAGAAGCTGACCCTGAACTGTGGACCCTTGCCGCCTTCCCATGTAGCCTCTCCACCATCAAGTAGGGAAGAGTGATGGGACCACTATCGCCTCCACACTGGATTCTTCGTTGCAGCAAATGTTTGGGGGCATTGTGAAGAGAATGCGATTGAAAGGTCTTGTCGGGCCGGAAAACCAGCCTGAGTTCCACTCCGTAGTCCCGTGACCGGGGATCTTTTCACCGTGCGCGTACACGAGGAAAGCGCACAGATAACCTCGATCACGCTGCAACCCGCCGCATGCATCACGACAGAGGACTGTTTTCGTGCCAGCTCCGAACGGAGGGCACTCACGCGCGGAAAACCTGGGGCCATACTTCTGATAATCACGGGCGTGGGCGCGGTCAGCCGGGAAGCAATCAGCGGATACTGCGACGGTGAAACGCTCACCGCCCTGGCGATACTCGGCAATAGCCCAGTAGATGAAGTCATCGCCAATGCGATCCTGCGACGACTCCCCATCGAGTGCGAAGCCAGATACTTCACATCCGAAGGTGATGCCCTCAGCTGGCTGCAAAACAAAGGCTGCTCCGTCGCCATGGGAGACAATCAATCAGTTAGTTGAAAAATCTTAGTCAATACCCCGGCCGTTCACTTCCGGAGAATAAGACCCCACCCACGTCCTGGAACTGGGAGCGTGTGGAGTAGGACCAGACGGCAAGACCCATCTACAAATCCCTAGCCGAACGGGCTTGACCGCTCTTCAAATAGAATCGTCCCGAAATCAAGATGGCGTTTGGTTCGCTCAGTCTTTGAGCCGGGAAATGTAGTCGGCCATGCCTGCCACAGTGAACGCGACCCTGCCCAGAGCGGGCGCGTAGATGATGCCTTTGTGAACCAGGGATGCCTTGGTCATCGTCATTGATGTCTGTCTTTTTCTGAGCCCGCTCGGCAAGGTCCATCGTGCTGGAACCCTCGTCTCCATCGATTGCCATGCAGCGCAAGAATGATTTCTCCGCCTTTGATGCCCGTTCCCATCGGGACGGGAAGAAGCCCTGATCAAGTTGTGCTCTGCCGATTTCGACGCCGATCTTCGCGTCGTGGAGCGTTACGACCTTCTCCGGTGCAGTCTCCCAGGCGGCATAACCGTACTCCTGAATGAAGTATGGGTAGGAGCCGGAAGCTGCCAGAAGGAGTTCTTTAGCGTCGGCGGTGAAGGACGCGCCGTATTTGCGGGCGGGCGCAACGAGGGCGATTCCGCGTCTTCACGACCAAGAGCCCCTATGCTGCGGTAGTTGAAAAGGCGCTCGGAGTAGGACCGGGTCTCGCTAAGTACCGGAGGAAGGTTCGGCAGCCCGGCCCCCGTCGATGTAAAACGGCCACTCACGCTGGTTGGCCAGGTGCTGAACACTCAACAGGGCGTTATCAGCCCATCATCCAGATCCTGCATCTCGTCGATCACGAATATGAGTCCAGATCTCGTCTCCGCCAAAGCCTCGGCCAAGTCTTCAATCAGTTCCTCAAGATCAACTTCGATGGACCCGGAATCTGCCCGGCCCCGCCAGTTTCCCGCTTTTCCGCAGCTGGCGGGCACGGCGAGAAAAAACAAAACGTCATCGCCAAACTCAGCGCGTTCTACGAACGCGTGCTTGTTCATTGCGCTCCTCCTCCGGTTCGGCCCATAGAGCTTCAAAACTCAGTTGGCCACTAATCGCTTTTTTCCGTGCCGCACGTAATCTCCGCTTTGATCGTCAAGGTACCGGCACAAACCCACTGAAAGCTTTCGGGCGAAAGAATGGTCCCCGGCCGCAAAGCGACCGGGGACCACGTCCAATGTTTAGATATTCCTGCCCGCTCCAAGTGCATGCCGGGCAGATGGAGGACTCAGTGCCTGCTGATTCCGAGGAGGTTTCCTTTGGTTTCCTTGGCCAGAATCACGCCGATAGACGAGATGACGCAGAGAATCATGATGTAGATACCGATGGATCCTGTCCACTTGGTGGTCTGGAGCAGCCACTCCGCAATACTTGAGGCAAAGGCGCCACCAAGGATCGCTCCGAACGCGTAACCGATCGAGATACCCGAGTAGCGGACATTAGCCGGGAACATTTCTGCGTACATAGCCGACATGGGTCCGTAGGACAGTCCCAGTCCGATAGTCAGGACGAAAAGTGCCAACCCATACAACAGGATGTCCTTGGTATCGATGAGTGCGAACATCGGGATCATCCACGCAAAGATGATGGCGTAGCCGGTGAGAAAAGTTTTGACGCGGCCTATCCGGTCAGACAGCCAGCCCCCGGCCAGCGTGAAGATCAGCCAGCCAAAGGATGCCAGGGTGGTGGCGAGGAGGACCGGCGGTGCGGGCATCTGGAGCGAGCGGGTGGCGTAGGAAATGAAGAACGCAATCAGCAGGTAACCCGCCGCGTTGTTCGCGATAAAGATCATGGTCGTGTAGGCGACCGGGGTCTTGTGTTTGCGCAGGAGCTCACCCAGTGGCGCCCTGCTCTCGGCTTTGCGGGCGGCCATCTCCTGGAAGACAGGACTTTCCGCAACAGCCCGCCGGATCAGGTAACCAACCACTATCAGCACGATGGACAACAGGAACGGAACACGCCAGCCCCATGCTGCGAAGTCATCCCGGGACATGCTGCTGTTGAGGAAGAACAGCAGGCCGGTGGCCAGGATCATTCCGATGGGGACACCGATCTGCGGATAGGCACCGAAGATGCCCCGCTTGCTCATGGGTGCGTGTTCCACAGCCATCAGGGCTGCTCCGCCCCACTCGCCGCCAGCCGAGAAGCCCTGCAGGACCCGGAGGGTGATGAGGAGAATCGGGGCCAAAACGCCGATCTGGCTGTACGTAGGCAGCATGCCGATCAGAGCGGTGGCAGCCCCCATCATTACCAGCGTGAATACCAGCATCGCCTTGCGTCCCAGCTTGTCTCCCAGGTGCCCGGCAACAACGGCTCCGAGCGGACGGAAGAGGAAGCTGATACCGATGAGGGCAAAGGAGAGAATCTGCGCCAATCCGGGATTGGCCTGTTGCAGGGGTGTGAGAAACAAAGGTGATAACAGGGTGCCCGTCAGTTGGGCAAAGATGAAGAAGTCGTACCACTCGATGGTGGTGCCGACCAGCGTCCCGGCGAGGACTTTGCGTTCCTCATGTTTGCTGCTGGGGCCCGTCTCTGAATCAACGGAGGAAGTTGCGGTCATTGGAACTCCATGGCTGGGGGCACTGCTAGTACCTGCGGACACGTTTTACTGATCGAACGGTCAGTTAGTTAGTAGGATACCTTGTTTTTGTGACCAAGCCCACAGTCAGTCTTCCCGGTGCAGGAACTCGCGCACGCGTTCACGGATCGGGCCGCGATCGTAGCTGTTGACCAAAGCGCCGGCCATTCGCACCGGATCACCGAAGAAGAAGTACTCGTAGAGGGATTGCCTGCCGGAGAACCCTGATATTGATGCGTCGAAGGCCAGCTTGAACAGGCGCACACGTTCCGGTCCGGTCCGGGTCTTCCCCTGGAGGTACATCTCGATGTCAGCCCTGGCGTCGCTGTTGACATCCGCTTCACCGGGAAGAGCCATCAGGCCCGAGGCGGAGAACTTGCGGATGATCTGCGGGAAACGCTGGGCGATCTTCGGGTACCAGTTCCGGGCTGCGTTCAGGGTGCTCCATTTGGGAAGCATCACGCCTTCGTCATTAAGCTCCGCGTCGGCCTCGGATGCCCGGATCAGGGCCTTACCGATCTCGACGTCAATAATCAGCTCCGCGATGTCTTCCTGAATGTGCTGGAACCCATCGATCCCGATCGACTCGGCGAGCTCCGACGCCAGGCCAAGGAAGAACTCGCTCTTGGCGATGGTCCTGGTGACCACCTGATGGGTCATCAGGGCACCCGCGCCGGTTTCCGAGTAGAAGGCGTTGCAAAGCTGGGGGTTGCCGAGCATGAAGACCCGGTCGGTCGGCACAAAAACGTCATCGAACACTGCTACGGCATCCATCTCCTCATAGCGGGAAGCCAGAGGTTCGTCGTGGGTGCTGCCGCCGTTGTAGAGGGACGTCCGGCAAAGGTAACGCAGGCCGGGAGTGTCATTCGGGATGGCGAAGGCGTAGGAGTAAGGGGCATCCTCCGGGGTATTTCGCAGGACAGTGGACGGGAAGACCAGGAGTTCATCGGCAATCGGCGCTATGGTGGCAAGCATCCGTGCACCTTTGATCACGATGCCGTTTTCGCGCTCTTCCACAATCCGGGCCGACAACTGCCCACCCATCTGCTCCGAGCCTGAAACGGACCGGTTCACTTGCGGCGGGATCAGTGTGTGAGTAGCCAGGGTGTCATTCTCCCGTGCCCACTCGTAGTAATTCCGGATGTTCTCGGCGAACTTGGGATCCGCCTGGGAGAACCACTTCTGAGCAGTGGCCAAGGCGGTCAATGACGAGTTCATGTAGTCCCCCGACCGGCCGAGGAAACCGTTGGAGTACTCCGCCCAGGTTGAGATCGCCTTTCGCCGCCGTTGCAGGTCCTCGAGGGTTTTCGGTACCAGGAATGAGGCGTTCACCAGATCACCAGACGTGGGAGAGGTGTACGTAAGCGCCTCTTGGTACTGCAGATCATGCTGCATGTCGAAAAGCTTCGCGTAGGAACGTGCTACGTTTTTGAAGGCCGGGTGCTCGGCGACTTTGTCACTGACAACTTCGCCATCGATCACCACGTGGGGGCTCATGGCATTGAGCTTGTCCAGGTACTGCTGTCCGGTGCGGATACCCATGATCTTTCTCCAGTCATCTTTTAGCCGTGCCGAATACTTTGGGTGCTTTCAGAGAAGTTCTTCCATCCCCAGCTGACTCTCGGGGATGGTGGTGAAGTTGCTGTTGGCAAATGCCAAGGCGTCGCCGTTCCGGTAGTCGAAATCAACAACCTGGCCGACATAGAGCGTGTGATCGCCGCCGTCGTACGCCGCCCACGGCGTGCATTCGAAATAGGCGAGAACATTCGAAAGCCGGGGCGCCGTGCTTCCTTCCACCCAGACGGGCTCCCTGCCAGGGCGTCCGGCAAAGTGCATGGCCAGCTCACGCTGTTCAGCTCCAAGGATGTTCACCGTGAATGGCCGGCCGGCAAGCTCGTCATGAGCCTTGGTGTGGCGGGCAATACTGACCAGCACCAGCGGAGGGTTCATCGAAACCGATGTGAACGAGTTAACGGTAATTCCATGCCGTTTGGTGACGCCGACGAAGGTCACGATGGCCACTCCCGTGGCGAACCGTCCCAGGCTCCCGCGGAAGTGGTGGTTGCCCGGCGCTCCCCGTCCGTCAGTGGTGCTCCCTGGGCCCGCCCTTTCGGGGAGCTCTGCGTTTTGTGGGAGCTCTCCCTTTTCAGGTGAGTTGGCAATCATCAATGATTCCTCTGGCCGGCCTTGGGACTTGTTCTATAGTTCGGTACTGCCTTGTTCTATAGTTGAACTTATAGTTCCCAAAAAGAACGCTACCGGAAGGTGGGTCCGGGCACAAGAGGTTCCGCACCCTGCCCTTGCAGCCACTTAGGATGGACCACATGAACTCGCTTGCCGCCAAGAGCCCGCCGGATTCCGCTCCCCAGGTTTCCCCGTCGCAAACCCTGTCCAGGGGTATCAGGGCGCTGGAAATCCTTGCGGAGGCAGACAGGCCCCTGACTATTGCCGAGCTCTCCACTGCCCTCGGGGTACACCGTTCTGTTGCGTACCGGATCTTACGGACGCTGGAGGATCACTCACTGCTGGTACGCGACGACGGCGGGCGTGTGCAGCCAGGCCCCGGGCTTGCTGCGCTGGCCAGGGGTGTATCGCGCGATCTGCAGACCGCAGCATTGCCTGAGCTGACGCAATTGGCCAATTCCCTGACAATGACAGCATTCGTGGCGGTGTGGGACCACCAGGACTGCATTACCCTGGTAACCGTCGAACCCAGGCACTCCGGCGCGGCCGTGGCACAGCACCCCGGCTCACGCCATCCGATCAACGCCGGTGCGCCCGGAATTGCCATTCAGTCAACGTTTGACGAGCAGGACTGGAAAGACCTGGCGCCCGGGATTGTGTACCGCCGAGAGGCTGAGGAAGCAAGGCACCGCGGCTACGCGGCAAGCCATGATGAGGTCATCGCTGGAGTCTCCTCACTCGCTGTTCCCGTTCGGGTTCCCGGCCGCCGTCCTGCCGCCATTGCTGTTGTTTACATCCGCTCATCCCAAGATCCGGCAGAGGTGGCTGCGGCGCTTAAAGCCAGCGCAGAACGCATTGAAGCCCAGTTGGCCTAGTCGCAGCCCCATATTCGCCTTTTATGCGGCGGTTCCCGCCCGCTTATTTTGAACGGCACGGAGTACGACGGCGGCTGCCGTCCCCAAGAGGAACAGCCCGGCCGCAGCGCAAACCGGGACCAGGAACGCGGTGGAATAGCCGTGGTCCTGCGCCAGGTGCCCGGCGATGGATGATCCCAGGGCAGTACCGGCGACGATTCCGCTGGCGAGTGCTGTCATGACGGTTCCCAACTTGCCGGTAGGTGCCACAAGGCCACCGATGCCGAAGACGGTGACCATGAGCGGCCCAACCGGCAGTCCCAGGATCAGCAGCACCAGGATCATGGGCAGGGCTGTGGAAGGCAGCATAAGCAACAGGGCAAAGCCCGTCATCAGCCCGGCGCTGACCATCCAGCGCATGACCAGGCTGATGCGCCGCGACCAGTAGGCCACGGACAGAGCGGCGGCCGCTGAGCTCAGCCCCATCACTGCATAGAGCAGCCCGGCAATCTCCGATGTGGCAAAGCCTGCTGAAAACGAGCTCAAGGCCGTTTGGGTGGATCCGAAGAACGTTCCCATACAAACCATGGCCGCCACGGGCAGAGCCACCGATGCAGCAACACTGAACCTGGTGGCGCTGTTTTTGCCGGGCTTGTGATCACGCGCGGGCTCGTCATTGCCCGGTTTGTCAGCAGCGGGCTCGTCCCCGGCGGGCTCGTCCTCTGCCCGCTTGTTCAGGACCGGTTTGTCCCGAACTGGGGGTTTTATCCTCCTGGGTACCGCAAGATGGGTGCGGTGCACGGCAAAGGCCGGAACCAGTGTAATTGTCAGGGCAGCGGCCAGGGCGAGGGGAAGCCAGGGTGCGACCAGGCTCGCCAGAACACCAACCAGCGCCGGCCCCAGGACGAACGTCAGTTCATCGGCCGTACTCTCGTAGGAGAGGGCGGTATCGAGGTCCTTGGCATTGTTGACGGTACTGCCGCGTGCTGTCAGCGCCATCCAACGGACCCTCGCCAAAGGCCCAACCTGCGGGCAGCTCGCTCCTGCCAGAAAGGCTGCGAGTAAAACCGGCATGCCTTGATCCAAGGCTCCGGTTCCGGGCGCCAGGCATGCGGCCAGGATCAAGGCTAGAACAGCAGCGCAGTTGATCAGGGAGGCGGCGAGCAGGACGATTCGTTGGCCGTGCCTGTCGGCCAGCCCTCCGAGCACCGGGGCGCCAAGGGCCGAACCGATACCGACCGCCCCCGCTGCAGTGCCGCCGATGGCGTACGAATCGCTGACCGAGGTGACCAAGGTCAGGGCACCGACAGTCAGCATGGCCAGTGGGAGCCTGGCGAACAGTCCGAGTGGAATGAAGCCTTTGCCTGCGAGGAGAGGCAACCGCGCGAACCTTCCGCGCTCTGGGGCCTCGTTCTTCAGCTCCTGGCTCAGGTGATCCTGATCCTGTGAAGGCTGGGAAAAAGATGTGGGAGTAGTCATAGTTCCGGGCTCGTTCAATAGTGCGCATCGTCCCTCCGCCCGATGCGCGCAACCCGGTAACCCGTCAAGTGTAGCTGAGTCAGGGAGCCTTCCAAGAATTGCCGGCCGGACCTGCCTACGCTGCCTCTGCGGTATCCGCTATGTGCAGGCTGGAACCATTCCTGCCCTTGACCACCTGAAGCTGTATGTTGATTCGCTGCTTCATCTCGGCAACGTGGCTTACCAGTCCCACCACGCGGCCGCCGTCACGCAGCCCTTCGAGGACGTCCATAACCTGTTCCAGGGCCTCGTCGTCGAGGCTTCCAAAACCTTCGTCAACGAACAGGGTTTCGATGTCGATCCCTCCTGCTTCCTGCTGAACGACGTCAGCCAGTCCCAAGGCGAGGGAGAGGGAGGCCATAAAGGACTCACCTCCGGACAGGGTTGCCGTGTCCCGGCGCTGGCCGGTCCACTGGTCTACCACTTCCAGCCCCAGACCCGACTTCGCACCCTTGGCAGCCCTGGCGTCCGTGTGTTGCAGGGTGTAACGCCCGTCGCTCATTCCGACGAGCCGTTCGGAGGCTGCAATGGCAACCTGCTCCAAGCGGGCAGCCAGAACGTAGCTGTTAAGGCTCATCCGATAGTTGTTGTCACCACCGCCTCGGGCTGCTTCTGCGAGGGAGGTCAGGAGTTCTGCATGTTGGCGTGGTTTTCGCGAGCTCTCAAGCAGTTCCCCATACTCCCCGAGGATGTTTCGCAGCGTCCGTACCGATTTCGAAGCCATGGCGGCAGCAAGGGCGGCTTCCCTCGCGGCATGATCTGCGGCAACGGAAGCCTCCCGGAGATGATCAAGCTCGTCGTTGCTTACAGAGGCCTCCCCTGCGGCTTCGCTCGCCGCGAGCATCAGGTCCTCCCCGGCGAACAGCTCCTCCACTTTGGCCTGCTCATCCTGGCCTGTCCGGATAAAGGCTTCGAGGGTCTCTGCATCCGGTGGAGGCAACAGGACTGCGCGCGCTTCTTCCACCGAGGAGAAGCCCGCCACTGGCAGATCCTTGTGAAGCTGCCCGGTGACCTCCGATACCCGGCCCGCCGCCCTCTCTGCCTCACTCTCAGCTGCCTTGGCTTCTTCCAGCACCGCGATGGTCCCGCGGACCGCTTGGATCCGCTGGTTGATGCTGGGGTAGCTCCCCCGAAGATTCGTGAGGGCGGCCTCGAGGGAATCTGTTTGCTCCTGCACCTCAGCAAGGGCGGAAGCGGTTTCAGCGATGGAGGCGAGTGCCGTGGCTTGCGCCTCTTCTGCCGCCGAGATGCTGAGCGCCAGCTCCTCCAGGCGGTCCCGGTCGCGGTCGAGGTCCGCAGCGGCGCGGACGGCGAGCGCGGCACGCTCCTGTGACGCCAATGCATCGTGTTCGGCGATCACGGGATCCGTATCACCGCCTTGTGCGGCGAGTACGGCCACTTCCTGTTCCGCTAGTGACAGCTCGCGTTCGATGGCCTGCAGCGCTTTCTCTGCAGAGTCAGTTTTCGTCTGGGCCGCCTTTTCGGTGGCTGCCACCTCCAAGGCTGACTGACCTGACGTTGCAGGAGAGGGGTGCTCGGCGCTTCCGCAGACGGGGCACGGTTCGTCAGGGGCGAGATGGCTCGCAAGTTCTGCTGCTGCATTCGCCAACCGCGCCTCACGAAGGTCCAGCCACTGATGGCGGAGTTCCTGATGAAGGTCCCTGGCCTCCCGGCGACGTTCAGCGATCCGGGCGACGGACGCTACAGCAGAATGGTGACGACGGACGATCTCCACGAGTTCTTCTGCCGCAGCTGCTTCTTTGGTGCGGAGGCGAACTTCTCCGGCGAGCTCCTCAAGGGGGCGAATCCCAGCCGCCAGTGCTGCGTATTCTGAGCGAAGGTTGTACAGCGACGCAGCATTCGCGCGGCATTGAGCCTCAAGGTCCAGGCGTAGCAGGCTGAGCTCGGTTCTCCTCTGGAGGAGCCCGGCGCACCGGTCCTCGTCGGCCAGCCGTTCGCTCAGCACAGCAGAGAATGAGCGCAACCGTTCCAAGGATTCGGTGACATTGCTTGGTGATGAGTTCTGCTGGTTTTCGGTAGCGTCCCAGCCTTCCAGCCGGTCATTGCGGAGGCTTGCCATGGCCGTCTCTAAAGACGCCGCGGCCACCTGTTCCTGCCGTTCAGCTGCCTTGACAGCGTCCAGCTGGCCACGCAGCATTTCGGCCTTGCGGTGCAACTCCAGTTTCAGGCGGGCGGCTTCCAGGGCCGGGGCAGCCAGCCGGACTTCTGATCGGCGCCTTTGGGCTGCCTCAAGCTTCTTCCGACGGGTATTTTTCGCGATGCCCGTCTCAAGGCTTCCTGCGCGGTCAATGCGCAGGGCTTCCGCGGCATCTGCCGTCTTTTGGAGCGCTGCGGCTGCGGCTTCGGCTGTGGTGGCCAGCCAAGGCAATACGTCGCAGCCATCAGGTACAGCGGACAGATCTATCTTCAGTGATTCCGCTTCGGCCTCAGCGCGGCCAAGGAGCATCCCCAGCTGGCCGGTCAGGGCTTCTACCTTGAGGCGGGCCGCTGCTCCCTGGCGCAGCAGCTCCTGCTCCACCGCTTCGAAGCGCTGAGTTCCGAACAGTTTCTGCAGGAGCTCCAGCCGGTCTTTGGCATTGGAGCGGAGGAAGGCGGCAAAATCACCTTGTGGCAGCATGACAACCCTGGTGAATTGCTCGCGACCCATCCCCAGGATTTCCGTAATTTCCGCGCCGGCTTCGTCATTGCGGCCGGACTTTTCGATCCAGCTGCCGTTGACCCGTTCGCGGAGGAGTGTCTTGGCCTGCTGACCCGTGAACCCGTTCTTTCCGCGCGTGCTGGGCTTGTCCCATGCAGGCCATCTGGAGACTTCAAAGTGCCTGCCGCGTGCCGAGAATTCGCACGTGACCCGAGGCTCCGCTGAAGGCTCGGCATGATCGCTGCGCAGACGTTTCCCGTCCTGCCTGGCACCGGGGACGGACCCGTAGAGCGCGAAGCAAATGGCGTCCAGCACACTGGTTTTTCCGGCGCCGGTGGCACCGTTGAGGAGGAACAGCCCGTGGGCGCCGAGCCGGTCGAAATCGATATGCTCTGTCCCGGCGAACGGTCCGAACGCTGAAATCTCCAGCCTGTGAATCCTCATCGCGATGCCTCTTCGAGCCGGATGTTGTCCAGGACATCGATCAGGGCGGCCCGCTCGGAATCATCCGCGGTGCGTCCCCGGACATGCTCCAAAAAGCCGCAGCAGACGGAGAGATCATCCTCCGCTTCCGAAAGCCTGCTGCTGTAGCTGGTCTTTCCTGTGACTTCGGCTCCTTCCGGATCGAAACCAAGGACGAGGGTGTCCGGGAATCGGGTTCGCAGCTTTTCCATGGCCTGGGCAGGACGTTGGGGGTCCGTCAGCGTGATCTGGCAGAAGGCCTGCTCGGCCCACGTATATTCCTCGGACTCCAGGAGCGTTTGGATCCTGCCACGAAGGACGGCGAGGGTCCGTGGTGCCTCCCAAAGGACTTCCGTCACGGCCGCTACCCCCGTGGCGTCGACGTCGACGAGCCAACCGCCCTTGCGATGCCCAGCCTCGGAAAACGAGTATGCCAGCGGGGATCCGGAATAGCGCACCGCCGGCGAGAGCGTTTGCCTGCCGTGCAGGTGGCCCAAGGCCGTGTAGCTGAAACCATCGAAGAGGTCCAGGGGAACGGCTCCGACACCGCCGATGGACAAGTCACGTTCGCTGTCTGAGCTGATTCCGCCGCTTGCAAAGGTGTGTGCAAGAACGATGGTGTGGACGGGTCCCTCCCCTGCCAGTTGCGCAACATGCTCCCGGATGAGCTCGGTAGCTGCCTTGGTGACCTCGAAGTGGCTTGGCGTCCCGGCTCCAAGCTGTTCGGCCACCAGCCGCGGCTCCAGCCAGGGAATCCCATAGATGGCCAGCACAGGACCACGCCGGCCGCCCGCTGGGCTGCTGCCGGGTTCCAGAGCGCCCTCTGATTCTCCCGTTCCACCATCATCCAGCCGGAAAAGGACCGGCTGGTCGAGCTCGGAAACCCTGGTTCGCAGGTGCACGCCACCACGCTCAAGGAGCCGCGAGGCAAATCCCAGCCGTATGGCGGAGTCGTGGTTCCCGCTGGTCAGCACCACCTTGGCCCCGGCTCCGGTCAGCCTGACCAAAGCATCGTCCAAGAGCCCCACCACATCCACTCCAGGCAAAGCCCGATCGTAGACGTCCCCGGCAATCAGGACGATGTCCACGGACTCATCCCGGACAACAGCCACGAGCTGGTCGATGAACGACCGCTGGGCTTCGAGCATGCCAACGCCGTGGAAGGAACGGCCCAGATGCCAGTCCGAGGTGTGCAGTAAACGCATGCCATTAACGTATCGGCTGGGGGTGACAGTTTCGGACAGGCCCGCCCGGGGTCGGACCAATGTGTCCTGATCAGCGGTTACTTTTCGGACTTTCCTTCAAAGAATTCCCGAGCTGACCCACCCCTGATAATCCGCCGCGCGCTGAAGCCAGTCATCGGGACAAGCTGCCTGGGATTTCCCGGTAAATTTGCCGTATGAGCACAGTTCCCGATCGCCGTCCGCACCCTTCAGCCGTATCCCGGATTCATGCATGCCTGCTGGGCGGGGCGTTGGGAGATTCTCTGGGCTATGCAGTGGAGTTCGATTCCGTGGGCAGGATCCGGGAGCGTTTTGGGCCTGACGGCCTTCAGGATTTCAGCGAGCTCGACGGCGGTGTCCACTTTTCGGATGACACGCAGATGACGCTTTACACCGTAGATGGGCTTGTCGAGGTGCTGGAGTGGGCAAACGATGGAATAGGTGCCGACGCTAACGCCTGCCTGTGGCTGGCGTATCTGCGGTGGCTGGCAACGCAGGGCGTTCCGGCACCGGCGTCGGCTCCCGTGCCGCAACCCCGCTGGCTGGACACCCATCAAATCCTCAAACACCGCAGGGCTCCGGGCAACGCCTGCCTCAGCGGGCTTTCAACTGGAGAGATGGGCACCATCTACCGGCCGGTAAATCCCGACTCCAAGGGATGCGGAACCGTCATGCGTTCGGCTCCTTTTGGCCTGATCCCGCATATCCCTGTGGATTCCGTGTACAAACTCAGCTCCGACGCCGCTTCGCTGACGCACGGCCATCCTTCGGCACGCCAAAGCGCCGGGGCATTCAGCCTGATTATTCACGAACTGGTGAGCGGCCACGGCCTGCAGGAAGCGGTGGAGGCTGCCGTGGGCTACATCCGGGGCCTGCCGGAACCATGCCAGGAGCTCCTGGAGCGACTGGAGTCGGCCCTGGGGGCCGCCGATAAGGCCGGGTCTTCAGCCCGAACTGGCTCAGGTGGCTCCGGCAAGATTCTCGGCCCCGAGGAACTGGTGGAGACGCTCGGTGAGGGCTGGGTCGCCGAGGAGGCTCTCGCCGTCGCGGTTTACTCGGTTCTGGCGACGGCGGCAGCTGACGGGGACAGCGCGGACCCTGTAGCGCACTTCAAGGCAGCGGTCCGGTTGGCCGTGAACCATTCCGGCGACAGCGACTCGACCGGCTCAATGGCTGGAAACATCCTGGGTGCCTACTACGGCGAGGCGTGCCTTCCGCCTGAGTGGCTGGACGCTCTTGAAGCTCCGGAGGTCATCCGCGGAATGGCGGCTCAGCTCGTCACGGTTACGGGCGCCTGAGCGAGATGTTGTTGCAGGCCTCGCAGACGTCTTCGGGGATCAGTCCGCGGCGCTGAAGAAAACCAAAGATCACACACCCGAGGCAGAACCCCGCAAACGCCTCAAGGGAAGCAGCGATAATCAGGACGGCCAGCAGCGACCACGCGGCCGGCGCCATTCCTGCGGCCAGCAGAACGGCAGCAGCGGTGGACATCGCAGCCCCCAATCCCTGGGCGAAGCGTTTGGGCGGACCGGGCACCAGCTTCACCCGGCCCAGGCGGGGGGCAAGGACCTTGACGGACAGCAACGCCAAGGGTGAAATACGCGGGCCGAACAGTACCCTCAGCCAGAAGCCCACGGCGATTGCGGACAGTCCCCAGCCGAACCCTGTCAGCAATGTCACAACCGCGACGGCCACCACGAGTCCGGCAGTAATCCTGGCAGCGTACTCGTTGACTGGATTGGGAAAAGCGAACGCTGCCCGCCAGCCACTCTGCACATGGCCTGCCGCGGCTGTGGCCTCGGGCGTCTCAACTCTGCTCATGCTGTAAGGGTAGGAGAGCTCCGCTCCCGCTAAAAGATTTGTTGCTCACTGTGAACGGGAACTGAGTAAAGCTAGGACGCGGCGAACGAGGACGCAGGCATGTGTCCGCCTACCATTTGCAGGAACTCTCCCTCGGACAGCACTTCAATCTGCTGTCCCCGATCGTGCAGCTCCAGGACCCGTTTGGCTTTGCCGGTAAGACGGCCGGAGCGCAGGTCTGCAGCCACAAAGCCGTCGCCCACAACCAACAGCGTGGTCCGGGCCGTGACCCTGCTCTCCGGACGCGCACCGAATTCTGCCGAACGCACCTTGGCTTCCGGCCTTGCCATGGTGAGCTGCCCCGTAAACACCACCGTCTGGCCGTACAGCGGATGGCCCGGCTCGGCGTCGGCATTCGGCATCGGGTTGGCCCCTTCTTCGGGCCAGCCGGACTGGAACGGCCTGGAAGGCGCACTCCCCGCTCCCAGGGCTGCGAGCGCCGTCAGCGTGGCCTTGGACAAATCATCACGCCGCGGATCAAAAGCAGGCTGGTGCGGCAGAGCCAAACCAAGGGAAAGGTAAAGTTCCCCAATGCTGTGGGACCTGTTACGGGCGGCAATGTCAATGAGGATTCCGGCGCACGCCCGTGCATCCTCGGCAGCATCATGGTGGTTGACGAGAGGTACTCCGGCCTCTTCGGCCGCGTAAGACAAAGAGTTCGAGACCAACGAATAACAGCGCCGGGACAGCATCACAGTGCAGGCGTAGTCGTAGGCAGGACCGGCAAGCCCGGACACCTCCAGCCCCGAGCGGATCACGCCCAGGTCAAAGGCCGCGTTGTGGGCGGCCAGGACATCATCGCCAATGAATGCACCGATCTCCGGGAAAAGTTCACCAAAGCGAGGCAGTCCAGCCACATCCTGGGACCTGATGCCATGGATCCTGACGTTGTGGTGATCGAAGTGGTCATGATTTTCCGGGGGCCGCATCAGCCAGGACGCCTCTTCGACCACAACACCTCCGCGGACTTTACTGAGGCCAACAGCGCACGGCGAACCGCGGAAGCCATTGGCAGTCTCGAAGTCGATCGCCGTAAAGTCCAAACTCACGGCTCAACTTTAGCCGTGGCTGGAGGGCCGGCCTGCACGACTCCCCGTACGGGGAAGAGATAGCCGGGAAGGCCCGGTGCGCCAGTCCACAGGATCAGTCCAGTAACCTAGAAGCGTGAATCTAACTGCGATGAGTGACTTTGCCGTGTCCGCTTTGGGGGGTGCGGGGCCCGTACAACCGCACCTGGCCTCGTTCCTGCCTGACTGGCTTAACCCCCAGATTTTTCTGGCAGACCCTGCGTTGGCCCCGTGGGTAGTGCTTCTGGTCTGCGGCATCATCTTCGCTGAAACAGGGCTGCTGATCGGGTTCTTCCTTCCGGGTGACTCCTTGCTCTTCACGGCCGGGCTGCTCGTTGCGACTGACACCATCAAGTTCAACATCTGGCTTTTTGCCGCCCTGATCATCGTGTCTGCGATCGTGGGAAACCAGACTGGTTACCTCATTGGCTCCAAGGCCGGGCCTGCGATCTTCAACAAGCCGGATTCACGCCTGTTCAAGCGTGAGAACGTGGACAAGGCCCATGCATTCTTTGAAAAGCACGGCGGCAAAGCGCTGATCTTGGCCCGGTTTGTCCCCATCATCAGGACCTTCGTTCCGGTGATCGTGGGTGTTGCCCAGATGAGCAAGCGGAAGTTCTTCCTGTTCAACGTGATCGGCGCCTTCCTCTGGGGCGGCGGCGTTACGCTGCTTGGCTACCTGCTGGGCGACCGGATCCCGTGGGTCCGCGACAACCTGGACATCATCTTCATCATCATTGTCCTGGTCTCCGTCATTCCGATCGGCATCGAGGTCCTCAAGGGAATCTCGGCCAAGCGGCAGGCCGCGGCCTACGGCACGGATGCAGTGGACGAGTTCATCGAAGAGCACGCCCCGGAGAACGAACGCAAAACCAACCCGTAACTCCTGATCTTCCCGGTCACGAGGTAAAGACGGCCCTCCCCCACATGAACGCTGCTGGCCAGCAAAGCTCATGCGGGGGAGGGCCGTTTTTGTCTGGCGGGCGGGTCCTAGTGCCGGGCCAGCGCGTCGATGATGGCCGGCAGCAGGGCCCTGAACGCCTTGCCGCGGTGACTGATCGCGTTCTTTTCCTCGGCGCTCAACTCCGCGCAGCTGCGGTCATAGCCGATCGGCTGCAGAATCGGATCGTAGCCGAAGCCGCCGTCGCCACGGGGTTCACGCAGCAACATCCCTTCAAGCTGGCCGTATTCCACCACCTGGGTACCGTCAGAGCCCGGATCTACGGCACCGGAAGCCTCTGTCCCCGGGCTGGAGGGGACTGCCAGGGCTGCCGCGCAGACGAAGGCTGCTCCACGATGGCTGTCAGGTACATCGGAGAGCTGGGCGAGCAGCAACTCCAGGTTCGCTGCATCGTCGCCGTGCCGGCCACACCAGCGGGCCGAGAAAATCCCCGGTGCGCCGCCCAGGACATCCACTGCCAGTCCTGAGTCGTCGGCAATGGCCAGGAGTCCTGTCGCATCCGCCACAGCCCGTGCCTTGAGGAGGGAGTTCTCGGCGAAGGTCACCCCGGTCTCAGGGACATCCGGCGCACCTGCGGCGGAGGCATCGATGACCTGGGTATCGACGTCGAGCCCGGGGACCTGACCGCGCAACAGTTCGCGCAGCTCCCGGAGTTTTCCCTTGTTATGGGTCGCCAGGACAAGGAGCGGGTGGTGCGTGCCAGCCGTTTCCGTCACGGGGCTTCCGCGAGGGTTTCGCGCTGGATGACTGCCAGTTGCCCGGTTCCGAGGAGAGCAAGGTCCAACAGCTTGTTCAGCTCGTCCCGGTCAAAGGGCGCTCCCTCGGCGGTCCCTTGGACCTCCACGAACTTGCCGGAACCGGTGACTACAACATTCATGTCTGTCTCGGCGCGCACATCCTCCACGTACGGCAGGTCCAGCATCGGGACGCCGTCGATGATCCCCACTGACACAGCTGCGATGGTATCGATCAGAGGTTGTGCATTGCGGGAGATGATTTTGTTCTCGCGGGCGAAGCGGATGGCCTCGGCCAGGGCAACATAGGCGCCAGTGATGGCAGCGGTGCGGGTACCGCCGTCGGCCTGGAGGACGTCACAGTCCAGCACGATGGTGTTTTCGCCAAGTGCTTTTGTGTCAATGATGGACCGGAGCGAGCGGCCGATCAGGCGGGAAATTTCGTGGGTGCGTCCGCCGATTTTGCCCTTGACGGACTCCCGGTCAGAGCGGGTGTTCGTTGCCCGGGGCAGCATGGCGTACTCAGCAGTTACCCAGCCGCGGCCCTCGCCCTTGAGCCAACGGGGCACGCCTTCAGTCAGCGATGCGGTGCACAGGACCCTGGTGTTTCCGAACTCAATCAGCGCAGAACCCTCAGCCTGCTTGGACCAGCCGCGGGTGATGCTGATGGGGCGGAGTTGGTCAGGCGTGCGGCCGTCGGCGCGGATAACAGGGGTGGTCAGTGCTTCAGAAGTCATGCCCCTAGCTTATCCACTCCCAATGGCGTGGCCCGCGCCTGAAGGGCCCTTTCGACCAGCTCGCCCGGCTCGGGCGGGAGACACTCACACCGTGTAGTGCACTCCAGCCACGGCCACGGCCACATCCCCCGAAAACACCGGACGTGCCTCCGCCATGACGGTGGTCTGGGACGTCCATACCGGAATGTGCGTCAGCAACAGGCGGCGGGCACCAGCCGCAGCAGCTGCCTCTCCGGCACGCTTTCCCGTCAGATGCACATCCTTGACGGCGTCGTCGCGTCCTTCTTCAAACGCGGCCTCGCAGAGGAAGAGATCCGCGTCCTTCGCCGCCTCTTCCAGCCCGCTGCACGAATCGGTATCCCCGGAGTAGGTGAGGACCCTTGTTACAGGACCCCCTTCCCGGGACGGTTCCGTCACCTCCACCCGCAAGGCATACGCTTCTTCGACGGGGTGGTTGACGGCGAACGGGGTAACGGTGAAGGGTCCCAGGGCAACCGGTTGGCGTTCAGCCCAGTTGCTGAAGTCGAACTCCTCATGCATGCCCGGATTGAGCTCAAGCCCGTAAGCGGTAGCCATCCTGTCCGCCGTTGCAGCTGGCCCCCACACTGGTATTCGGTCCCGGCCCCAACCGCCCGGCTTCCACCGCACTGCGACATGGAGCCCGCACAGGTCCATGCAGTGGTCCGGGTGCAGGTGGGTCAGGAAGATGGCGTCGATGTCTTCCAGATCCGTGTAACGCTGGATGGCGCCAAGGGCGCCGCTGCCCAGGTCCAGGACTATCTTCCAGGTCCGCTCGCCGTCGTGGGCAGTCAGGAGGTAGCACGACGCCGGCGATCCCGGCCCCGGAAAGGACCCTGTACAGCCCACTATGGTCAGCTTCACGTCGCGGAACCTCCTGCAATGGAGTTTTCCACAAAATTGGAGGTTCGGGGACGAACTCCCCCAGAGCGCGCGGCGGCAATCATTTCCGGAGTGATCCGCGCCAGGCTGCCGGTGGGGTACTGGGCAGCAACATGGGCTACATGCTGCACGCTGAGCACCTCCGGGCCGAGGAAACGCCTGGCAAGGGACTCGAACTGCTCCGCATCGCCCGTCGCAATGAAGTGGTGTTCCGGCGGACTCACGGATTTCCGCTCCAGGCCGCGGGTGGCCAACGCACGGTAGACGTCCTTGGCGGTTTCTTCGGCGCTGGAGACGAGGGTGACGTCGTCGCCCATCACGAAGGAAATCACGCCGGTGAGCAGGGGGTAGTGCGTGCAGCCCAGGACCACAGTGTCCACGCCCGCGGACTTCAGCGGGTCGAGGTATTCGCGGGCGACAGCCAGCAGTTCGGATCCTGTTGTAATCCCGGCCTCCACGTAGCTGACGAAGGCAGGACAGGCCACCGATGTGATCTCCAGGTCCGGAGCTGCTGCGAACGTGTCGTCGTAGGCGCGTGACCCGATTGTTGCCGAGGTTCCGATGACGCCGATCCGCCCGCTCCGCGTTGCGGCCACCGCCCGCCGGACTGCCGGCTGGATGACTTCGATGACAGGGATGCCGTAACGGGCTGTGTACCGTTCGCGTGCATCCCGAAGCACAGCGGCCGACGCCGAGTTGCAGGCGATGGTCAGCAGCTTGACCCCGGAATCCACCAGTTCGTCCATCACGCCCAAGGCGTTGGCGCGCACTTCCGCGATAGGGAGCGGGCCGTACGGGCCGTTGGCGGTATCGCCGACGTAAAGGATGGATTCGTTGGGCAACTGGTCAATGATGGACCGGGCAACGGTCAGTCCCCCGACGCCCGAGTCGAAGACACCTATCGGCCGGGACCCCATATTGCTGGGAGCAGTGGACGAGGTGCTGCTTGTCTGGGATTCCGTTACAGCTCCCGCTGCCGGATCCATGCTCGATGCTGAAGTCATGATTATTCGAGGATAGGGCTTCGCACTGGCTCCGGCCATTAGATGTGTCCCTTGGCTCATGTCTGTTGAGTCACACTAAGCGTTGGCATGGAGACCGGAAGGCCGGACAGTACTGCGGAGCGTGGGGCACCTCCGTGCTGATCAACGCCGCGGGCCGGGTTGGGTGTCCAGCGAATGCACCATCGCCTGTACCAGCGACTCCTGAAGCCACGTGGTGAAGTTGTATACGAGGGCCAGGTAGCTTTCCACGTCTTCAGCCTGGGACCAGTCCTGCATCAGATGGACATGTTCGGCGTCGGCTTCATCCTGGATATCCAGGCGCTCAGCCAGCACCAGCCGGACGTCATTGAGCGCTGTAGACCAATGCCTGGCGTCAGTCTCCGTCAGGGTCAGATCGTCCTTGTCCAGGCCCAGCGAGGCAGCCCGCAGGGCGCCGATCTTGCCTTCTCGGAGCGAGCGTTCCGTGAGCTGCCGGAACTCCAGTGACGCGGCGCCGTCGTCCTTCATGACGTTGGGAAGGAGCCGCCGGACCGCCCTGTCAGTGGGTTCCTGGACCTCCATGTCGAGTCCGATCAGCGCAGAGAGGGGGTCCTGGTTCTCCCGCTCCTCAGGCTCCAGCATGGCGATGACGTCAGCGAAAAGGCTCCGCAGCAGCTCCCGTTCGGCCGGTTCGAGGTAGCCGCTGATTCCCCTGAGCCCGTATTTGAATGCCTTAGCCACGTTTTCCCTTGCCCTTGCCGGAGGTGCCGTCCTTGCCGCCGCTGGTGGCTTTCTCCACCGTGGCCCACAGTCCATAGCCGTGCATTGCGACGGCGTGCTGCTCCACCTGTTCCTTGCTGCCGTGGGCCACGATGGAGCGGCCCTTCTTGTGGACTTCCATCATGAGCTTGTCCGCCTTGCTCTCCGAATATCCGAAGTAGCTCCGGAAAACGAAGCTGACGTAGCTCATCAGGTTCACCGGATCGTTCCAGATCACGAGGTTCCAGGGGACGTCCGGGGCGGTCAGGGAATCGGCTGACACCACTGTTCCGGTCTGGGTGCTCTCTTTCGTATCGGGGCCGAGCGCAACGCTGAGGGTCATCTGTCCATTCTATGGGGATGCTGGGCCCACGCCGGATGGGCCCACGCTGGCGCGGGCCCCGCGGCGAAGCGAAGCGAGACGTGGGAGCCGGTGGGGACTAGAGTGAATTTGTGAGTACCCCTGCTGGCCGGGACCATCCCCGGACGTCCTTGTACACCGACCATTACGAGCTGACCATGCTCCAGGCCGCTCTGCACTCCGGCGCAGCCCAGCGGAAATGCGTCTTCGAGGCCTTCGCCCGGCGCCTCCCCGACGGCCGCCGTTACGGCATTGTTGGCGGTACCGGACGGCTGCTTGAGGGCATAGCCGACTTTCGCTTCGGGCCTGCTGAACTCGATTTCCTGCGCCGCACCCGGATCGTGAACGAGGAGACGCTGGAGTATCTGTCCACGTACAGGTTCTCTGGGGACGTCTGGGGTTATGCGGAGGGCGAAGCGTACTTTCCCTACTCCCCCATCCTGATCATTGAAGCTACCTTCGCTGAAGCGTGCATTCTTGAAACCTATGTCCTGTCAGTGCTCAACCATGACAGCGCCATCGCCTCTGCGGCCTCCCGAATGGTCACGGCTGCCGGAAACCGTCCATGCATCGAAATGGGTTCCCGCCGCACCCAGGAGGAATCCGCTGCAGCGGCCGCCCGTGCCGCCGTCGTCGCCGGCTTCGCCAGCACCTCAAACTTGGAGGCAGGCCTCCGGTACGGGATCAAAACTGTCGGCACCGCCGCCCATTCGTTCACCCTGCTCCATGACACGGAGCGGCAGGCGTTCGAGGCGCAGATCGCCTCGATGGGCCCCGGCACCTCCCTGCTTGTGGATACGTACGACGTCGAAGCGGGCGTCCGAACCGCCGTCGAGCTTGCGGGGCCCTCCTTGGGCGCCGTCCGCCTGGACTCCGGCGACCTGATAGCGCAGGCCCAGTGGGTCAGGCAGCTCCTGGACGACCTCGGCAACCACAACACCAAAATTGTGGTTACCTCGGACCTGGACGAGTACGCCATCGCGGCGCTGCAGTCCGCACCCGTGGATTCCTACGGTGTCGGAACATCTTTGGTCACAGGCTCGGGCGCTCCAACCGCAAGCATGGTCTACAAACTGGTGAGCCGGACCGACGACGACGGCAATTTTGTCTCAGTGGCTAAAGCCGCCAAGAACAAGGCGAGCAGGGGAGGGCGGAAATACGCGCTGCGCAGGCTGAATGAGCAGGGCATTGCCTCGCAGGAAATCCTGGGAGTCGGCCAACTCCCCGAGGACGACGGAAATGACCGGATGCTCCTCCAGCAGTTCATCAAGAACGGCGAACTACTGCCTGGCTGGACGGGACCCGAGGGCGTTGTCCGGGCCCGCCAACGGCATATGGATTCAATGGCGGAACTGCCCCCTGTGGTCAACCGCCTGCAGCGTGGCGAACCCGCCATCCCTACTGTTTACGAGGAGGACTGAATGTCCCGTGCCCTGATCATTGTTGATGTGCAGAATGACTTCTGCGAAGGGGGATCCCTTCCGGTGAAGGGCGGTGCAGAGGTTGCAGCGGCCATCAGTGAGTATGTGGATGCCCATCACAACCAGTTCGACCACATCGTGGCCACACAGGACTGGCACATCCAGCCCGGGGACCATTTCGCGGAAGAGCCGGATTTCGTTGACACCTGGCCCCCGCATTGTGTGGCCGGTACCCGCGGTGCTGAACTGCACCCGGACCTCGACACCGAATACATCGACGCCTACTTCCAGAAGGGCCAATACACCGCAGCCTACTCAGGCTTCGAGGGTGTGCTGGCGCCGGAGGACGCTGTTCCTACCGGTGAACGGAAGCCTGGAGGGGCGCCCCTTGTGGAAGACGCCGAAGCATTCGCCGCGGACGAGGACGCCATCGGCCTGGACGATTGGCTGCAGAGCCATGACGTGGAGGATGTCGTCGTCGTTGGGCTCGCCACTGATTACTGCGTGATGGCCACGGCCCTTGACGCTGTCCAGGCGGGCTACTCGGTCACCGTGATGCGTGAACTGACAGCCGGGATCGCTCCTGATCTCGACGATGCCTACGCTGAAATGGAACTGGGCGGCGTCGACCTCGCCTAAGAGCTACTTCCGGCCGATAAACCAATCCTGCAGCTTGCGGAGGCGGCTCTGAAGCTGCTCTTCGTTGGCCTGCGCCACGGGAGGCCCGCCGCACACTGTTCGCAGTTTGGTGTGGACAACGCCGTGCGGTGTACCGGTCCGGGCAGACCAGGCGGCAACGTTCTTGGCCAGCTCGTTCCGCAGATCCATCAGCATGCGGTGGTCCGGAACAGCTGCGGCGGGAGCAGTTGCCTCCGGTGACCTCAGCTTCTTGCGGCTCTGCTGTTCATGCTGGCGCTGCCTCAGCAGCGTTCCCACCTGCTCGGCGTCCAAAAGCCCCGGAATGCCCAGGAAGTCCATCTCGTCCTCGGAACCGACTTCGCCCCCGGTACCGAACTCACCGCCGTCGAACAGCACCCGATCAAAGGATGCCTGGGAATCCAGCGCCTCGAACTTGCCCTTGGTCAGCGAATCTGAGGCTTTCTCCTCGCGGTTCGCCTCATCCATCAGCGAATCTTCCGGGTTGAAGAGGCCATCGCCGTCCTCCTTCTCGGGGCGGTCCAGCGCATGGTCGCGTTCGGCCTCCATGGAGTTGGCAAGCGCCATCAGCTGGGGAACGGATGGCAGGAATACCGACGCCGTTTCGCCGCGCTTCCGCGCGCGGACAAACCTTCCCACAGCCTGGGCAAAAAACAGCGGGGTCGACGTGGATGTTGCGTAGACGCCCACTGAGAGCCGTGGAACGTCCACGCCTTCAGAGACCATCCGGACGGCGACCATCCACCGCTTGTCACTTGCCGTGAATTCCTCAATCTTGCTCGAGGCTTTCGCGTCATCGGAAAGGATCACTGTGGGCGATTCACCGGTGATCTTCTTCAGCTGGCCCGCGTAGGCCCTTGCGTCCTCGTGATCCGTCGCGATGACCAGGCCACCGGCGTCGGGAACTGTACGGCGGACTTCGCTAAGCCGTTTATCTGCCCCGGCCAGCACGGCCGGAATCCATTCCCCTGCCGGGTTCAACGCCGTCCGCCAGGCCTGGGAGGTAACGTCCTTGGTGACGGCGGCTTCACCGAGCGAAGCTGCCATTTCTTCACCAGCGCTGGTACGCCACCGCATCTGTCCGGAGTAGGCCATGAACATGACCGGGCGGACTACGTGGTCGCGGAGAGCGTTTCCGTAACCATATGTATAGTCCGCTTTGGAGCGGCGGATGCCATCCCGGTCTTCGGCGTACTCAACAAAGGGAATAGGGGAAGTGTCGGAGCGGAAGGGGGTCCCTGTGAGCGACAAACGGCGTGCTGCAGGATCAAAGGCCTCCCGCAGGCCGTCGCCCCAGGAGAGCGCCTCGCCGCCGTGGTGGATCTCGTCAAGGATCACCAGAGTGCGGGCGGCTTCCGTTTTTGCCCGGTGCAGCATGGGCTTGCTGGCAACCTGGGCGTAGGTGACGGCAACACCAATGAACCCCCGGCCGTGCTGGCCGTCGGCGTTCTTGAAGTTAGGGTCAATCGCGATCCCCACCTTGGCTGCGGCGTCAGCCCACTGCCGTTTCAGGTGGTCGGTTGGCGCCACGATGGTCACGCGGTTTACAGCACCGGACTCTATAAGCATCGAGGCGACGCGGAGGGCAAAAGTGGTTTTTCCTGCACCCGGGGTTGCTACAGCCAGGAAGTCCTTGGGTTGTGCCGTGAAATACCTGTCCAGGGCTTCCTGCTGCCAGGCCCTGAGTTTCTGGGCGGTTCCCCAGGCGGCCCGCTCCGGGTAGGCGGGAGGCAGGGTGGGTCCGCCAAAGAGCGTCTCGGTCATGCTGCGCCCACGTTCCCCGGGAGGGTACCTCTTGTCAGCGCAACACAAATAACCACAAAAACACCAATCTGTTCCGGATGGACCGGGTCGGAAGAGAACTGCGGACAGTTCTCCCGTATCAAAGGTAGCAATCGCCTGACGGGCGCAGCGGGATGACAGGCCAGGCGCAAGGGAATTAAGTGCCGGGAATCAGAACGAGTCCAGCCAGGCTTCGGCAGTCACCTGCGTCTGAAACCAGACGTAGATGACGGCCGGCGCCTCTCAGCCGTGCGTCAAGTAGCCGGCTTGCTCACGGTTCCAGAGCACCCGGCTGGACGACATCCGGGCATTTCAGCCCGCGATTCTACTTCTTGTCGCCCGAGCCCTTGCCGCCGTCATTGCCGGGGCGAAGGCCGTCGTAGACCTCTTTGCACATGGGGCAAACCGGAAACTTCTGGGGATCGCGGCCTGGGGTCCACACCTTGCCGCAGAGTGCGATCACGGGCTCGCCGGAAAGGGCGGACTCCATGATCTTTTCCTTGCGGACGTAGTGCGAGAACCGCTCCCGGTCACCCGGTTCCACTTCCTGGCGGAGTTCTTCGCGCTCAATGGTGGCGGTGGAGCCCCCGGCTCCGGAGAGCTCGCGCATCGGGTCGTTTTCGAAGGGATCCGTCGTGCTTGTCATGCCATCCATCTTAGCGTCCGGAGCAGACAGTAACGCGACCGGCATCGGTGGCCGACGGCGGAACGGTCCCTCGCCGTCGGCGGCAGCCTGGCAACCCTTGGGGCTATAAACCCTGCCAGGCAGGCTTGTTGTCATAACTGTGGCGGTAGTAGTCAGCCAGTTTGAGGGAGGATGCTGCGGCTTCATCAATGAGGACGGTGGCGTGCGGATGCATCTGCAGGACCGATGCCGCACAGATAGCGGACACGGGGCCCTCGACGAAGTTATGGACCGCCTGCGCCTTTTGGGCACCCGTTGCCACCAGGATCACATGCCGCGCTTCCATGATCGTGCCAAGGCCCTGCGTGATGACGTGGTGCGGTACGTCATTCACGCTGCCAAAAAAGCGCGCATTATCGCGGCGTGTCTGCTCAATGAGCGTCTTGATCCTCGTCCTGGAAGCGAGGGATGATCCGGGCTCGTTGAATCCTATGTGACCGTCTGTCCCCACGCCCAGTATCTGCAGGTCAACTCCCCCGGCCTCCTTGATTGCATTTTCATAGGCCTCACAAGCAGCCGGGATGTCCTCTGCCGCACCATCAGGAGTGTGCACGTTGGCCTCAGAGATGTTCACCCTGTCCGTAAATTCACGCCGAATGACTTCGCGGTAGGACTGCTCATGACCGGGTTCCAAGCCAACGTACTCATCCAGGGCGAACCCTTGGGCCTTGCTGAAATCCAGTCCGTTCCGGTCATGCCGCCGTGCCAGCTCGTCATAGATGGGCAAGGGCGAGGAGCCTGTGGCCAGCCCCAGGACCGCATCAGGCTTCCGCAGGAGCAGCGCCTCAATGGCATCAGCTGCCAAAGATGCTATCCGTGCAGTCCCGGACAGGATTACAACTTCCAAAATCTGCCAGCTTTCTGTTTTCTGCTACCGGTTGACGGAAAGTTGCGCGAGCAGTTCCGGACCGCGGGTGTCGAGCCACTTGCCCCCGAGCCGGACCCCGGTCCCGAACATCACAAGGCCCAGGAGCGGACCTACAGCCAAGTTTATCCAGCCGAACAGCGGCTCCCCGGTGGCAAACTGCAACAGGAGCAACACGCCTTCCGGAGACACGAGCAAAAGCAGCACACCCATACCTCCGAACTGGACCCCCAGAGTCTGTGCCACATTTCCTGGCGGCTTCTTGAACGGGCTGTCACCCGGCAGGGGAACCGCAACGGTGTATCTCGCCGACACCACAGAAGCCAGCCCAAGCCCGGTCAGCAGGATGCCCAGCGAGAAGCCAAGGACTCCTGGCAGCTTGATCCAGTCCTGGGTGACCACGAAGGGAAATATGCTGAAGGCCACCGTGACCGGCAAAGCGAACACCAGGCACGCCGTCGCCCGTCCCAGCCTGTCATCAAGTCCGCGTACACCGCTGGCCAGATGCAGGGCGAAGGCGGTGTTGTCGTAGGAGACGTCAGCAGAGATTGCCCAGGCCAGTATGAAGGCGGTCAGGGGGCCGATCACCGTCAGGACGCCATAGTCGCCGGTCTGGCTTCCCTGGAACAACAGCAGGACCGGTAAAAGGGGAATGACTACCAGCGATCCCGAGTAGCGCGGATCCCTGAGCCAATAAGTCAACGCGCGGGCCGTGACTGCTCCTGCGGGGCTGGCCGGAAGGAGGGAAAACAGGCCAAGATGCCCCCCTTTGCGCCGTGAGCTCCCGGCATAGGGCGGTGAGACCAATGCGCGCTCCAGGAGGACCTTCCAACACCACGTCAGGCCAGCAAGCGACCCTATGGCGATGAGGAGTTTCAGGACCGCCACGCCCGGGTCCCCCGCCGAGACATCGCCGCCGAGTGACCAGGCTGCGCCCAAAGGCGTCCACGACAGAGTGCTGGCGAAGCCAGGGAGAAAATCCGCCGACTCAGCTATTCCCCTGGTGACTACAGCCGCGAGCGGGCCGAGCAGGATGAGGGGAATCATAAAAACAAGGGAGCTGGCGTCCTTGAACCGACGGGAAGCAGCAAGGCCGGCGGTTGCCGTGGTAACCACCCGGGAAAGCACAATGCAGGTGAGGACCCCCAGGACGGCGCCGGCCAGGGCAGCGATTGGCTCCAACGGGCCACGCCACCAGGTTCCTACTGTGGAAAGCGCGACAACGGCTGTGGCCAGACCAGGAATTCCGATCAAGCCGCCAAGAGCGAGCCCGGCCAGCAATTTGGGCATGGGCACGCTGAAGGTTGTGAATCGTGCAGGATCCAGCGTCATGTCGACGGCGGAAGCCACCACCGGGATAACGGCCCACCCCAGGACAGCGGTGGCTCCACCCAGAACAACGAATGTTTGTGCCAGCTCCACCTCTGCAGAGCGCAGCAGGATCAGGGCGACGGCGCAGATTCCGGCGGTTCCTAAAGCGTACAAGCCGCCAATGGCAAGGCCAATAAGTTGCCATGGGCTCCGCCGGAAACTGTTGCGGAGCAGCGTCAGCTTTAGCCTTAGAAGGTGCGCAACCATTCCAGCCCCTCCGTCTTGCTGCGGCCGCCCACCAGTTGGACGAAACGGTCTTCCAGGCTGGCTCCGGCACGCACTTCATCAATGGTGCCGGCGGCAAGCAGGCGGCCCGCCGCAACAACGGCCACATGGTCACACATCCGCTGCACGAGGTCCATCACATGGCTCGACACAATCACGGTCCCGCCGGAAGCGACGTAACGGTCAAGGATGTCACGTATGTTGGCAGCCGAGATGGGGTCCACGGATTCGGAAGGCTCATCCAGCACAAGAACGCGGGGCGCGTGAATCAAGGCCGAGGCGAGGGCTATCTTCTTCGTCATACCTGCCGAATAATCCACCACCAGTGTTCCTGCGTCCTGGGTGAGGTCCAACGCTTCCAACAGCTCCCGGACACGCGAGGAAACCACAGCCCGATCCATCCCCCGCAGGAGACCGGCATATGTGACCAGCTGTTCCCCGGTCAGCCTGTCGAACAGGCGTACTCCGTCAGGCAGGATTCCCATCAGCCTCTTTGCCTCCAGCGGATGCGCCCACACATCCACACCCTGCACCACAGCAGTTCCGAAGTCCGGGCGCAGGAGCCCGGTGGCCATCGACAACATGGTGGTCTTACCCGCCCCGTTGGGACCGACTATCCCGAAAAAGGAACCGGACGGCACATCAAGGCTGATTCCGTCGACGGCGATCTTGCCTCCGAACCTTTTCGCTATCCCTCGCAGGGACAGAGCCGGTACGGATGGCGGCAGGCTTGGCTGGTCCGGCAGAGGAAGAGTCATGATTCCACACTATCCGCCGCCTGCCTCCGCCGGACTCGTCCGAAAGGAGGAATCCTGCGGGCAGAGGAATCGTCAGAAAGAGTGACGTGGCCTGGCGCGCTCGTACTGAGGTGGCCAGGAAATGTCGTGCCCCAGTTCGAAGGCCGCCCTGAGCCACCAGTGGGGATCACGCAATGCGGCGCGGGCAATGAAGATCCCGTCCGCCTGCCCGGTAGCTACAGCGTGTTCTGCCTGGCCGGCGGACGTCAAAAGTCCCACGGTTCCCGTGGCGACGTCAGCCTCATGCCGGATACGGGAGGAGAAGCCAGTTTGATATCCCGGTCCCGCCTGGATCTTTTGATGCGCCACAGCGCCGCCGCTTGAGACGTCAACGAGGTCAACACCGCGCTCTGCCGCTTGGCGGGCCAGCCGCACAGCGTGGTCCACCTCCACTCCACCCTCAGCCCAGTCGGAGGCGGAAATGCGGAGCAGCAAAGGCATCGAATCCGGGATAACATCCCGAACGGCATCGATGACTGCGAGCATCAGCCGGTTCCTGCCGTCCTCGCTGCCGCCCCAGGCGTCGGTCCTGTCGTTCACCAAGGGACTTTGAAATTCATGAAGCAGGTAGCCGTGGGCACCGTGAATCTCCACGGTATCGAAGCCTGCATCCACCGCCCGGACCGCGGCCGCGGCGAAATCCCTGATAACACCCTCAATGTCCGCTTCAGTCATTGCAGATGGAGGAGCGTAGCCGTCAAAGGCGCCGGTTCCTGGCCCGACAGTGGCCCAACCGCCGTCGGCCTCCTGCACTGAACCGTTCCGCCCGGAAAAGGGCCAGTATGTGGAGCCCTTGCGTCCGGCGTGGGCCAGCTGCACTCCGATCTTGGCATCAGCTGCGCCATGCAGGTGCACAAACCGGATGATCCGCTCCCACGCCGAGGCCTGCTGATCGTTGTAGAGGCCCGCATCGAGCGGACTGATCCTGCCTATAGGGTTTACCGCCGCAGCTTCCGTGAGAATCAAGGCTGCGCCCCCTGCCGCGAACGAGCCCAGATGCATCAGATGCCAGTCGTTGGGCACCCCTTCGCCGGTTTCAACCCCACAGCTGTACTGGCACATGGGTGAGACCCACCCCCGGTGCTGCAGCGTCATTGAACGCAATGTCAGAGGCGTGAAGAGAACTGAGCCCATCAGAAAAGAACCCTGGCGAGTCCTTGCCGCGCCTTGGCCACCCGCTCATCCGAGGGACCTACAACTTCAAAGAATTCAAGGAGCCGCACCCGGGCAGTCTCGCGCTCAGGACCGAAATTCCTGCCGATAAACGAAACCACGCGGTTCAGCGCATCCTCAATGTGCCCGCCGGCAAGATCCAGATCAGCAACCGCCAACTGTGCCTCAAGATTGTCCGGCTCGTCTGCCGCGAGCTTGCGCAGCGCCTCACCCTCGGGAACCGACAGCGCCTGCAAACGGCCCATCAGCTCAACCTGGGCCAGCCCGGCCTTGGCCTCCAGATCCGAGGGCATTTCTGCCAGTGCCTTCCGGTACGCAGCTGCCGCGGCAGCAAAGTCGCCGGCTTCGATGGCGTCGAACGCTTCCTGGTGCAAAGGCGGAAGCGGGGCTGGCTCTGGTTCCCCGGCTGGTTCTTCGGAACCGCCGATCCTGCCGTTTACCCCGTTGGCCGCTGCAACCTTCAGCAGCTCGTCCAACAGGCTTCGTACCTGCTGTTCATCAGCGCCACCCTGGAAAAGCGGTACGGGTTGGCCCTTCACCACCGCAACAGCCGTGGGGACGGCCTGGACCTGGAAGGCCTGGGCAAGCTGCGGGAACGCCTCAATATCGGCTGTTCCCAGGACCAGCCGGCCGTCATAGCCGTTGATGATTTGTTCCAGGACGTCAAGCATGGCTTCAGAACCCGGCGAATACCCTGCCCACAGTGCGAAAACAACCGGCACCTGGGTGGAAAGCTCAACGAGTTCCTGGAAATTCGCTTCCGTGGCGGCCACACGAAGCGGGCGTCCACCGGCGGGGCGCTCAGCTCCCCCGGCGGAGCCGGGCATGGAACTCTGGGCGGCGGGCGGACCTGAAGGCGATCCTGAGGCAGCGCGCTGCTTCAGGGCGGAAAGATCGACGGCGCCGCGAAGGTTCAGCTGACTGGCAGCGGCCGGAGGGACAGGGCGGGAAGCTGGCGAACTCATAGCTTCCACTCTAGCCACTCCGGCCGTTGCCGGCGTCAACCCGGGATGCTACTTGAAGCTTGCCCCGATGAGTCCACGGGTTGCCGCTACCAGCTTCATGGGGTCCTTGGAACCCGTGGGCGGCACGTACACGGCAACTGACTCAGCAAAGTTCAGGACCATGCCTGATGTGGTTTCCTTGCCGCCAGCCAGGACTGCAGCGTCATCCCCGATGGTCAGCTTGTCGCCGGAGGCCTTGGGCGTTCCGTCAAAGGCGAAGTCGAGGCGGCCCAGCACCAGGGCGCCGCCGTCGGCCGTCCGGAAGACAACTGTCTGCTTCGGGTCAACCTTGTGGGTGAAGGCGAAATTGCCGTTCGGTCCCGACTTCACCGCATCTGCCTGGTAGGCGAGGGTGTCGGCGATGTATGGCGAAGACTGGCCTTCAACAAGCTTGTCCTTGAACGTGGAGTCGTCCTTGGTAAGGCGATCACCCAGACCGGCGAGAGCTTCCTCGCCGCTGTACAGGAGGCCTGACTTGTCACCGGCGGCCAAGGACTCGCTGCCCTCAGTCCCAATGGCCGGGAGCGTGGTTCCCGGCTGCAGCGGTGTGGTGAGCACCAGCTTGTAGTTTTCCCGCGGGCCCGCCTGCACCAGCGTGAGGAGCTGCGGGACCACGTTGCCCTCACCCTGCGTCACCGCGAGTACTGACCGAGGCCAATCGCTCTTACCGGGGACAACTGCCGTGAGCTGTTTCGTGGCACGTACGGGCATGCGGGCCTCATACGATCCCACCTGCGACCGGATCTTGTAATTCTGCCCGCGGACATCCAGCTCGGTTCCAGCGACCCTGCCCCTGAGCTTTTCGACATCCTTCGCGGCGTCGCCTGTGTCAACGGTGCTGGCTACCTGCTCCAGGATCCGGCGGAGCTGCGCGTCCAACAGGACGGGAGCTTCCTCTCCTGCCTCCGGCTCAGCCGGGGCGGAAGAAGCTGCGGAGGGCGATGGAGCCGGCGTCGTGGCTTGGGCGGCAACACCGCTTCCGGCTACCGCAGTGGCAGTGAGCGCGGCAACGATGAAGCCGCCGCGGGCCAAGCCCATCCGGCGAAGACCGCTCATACGCATGGTGGAGTTGACTCGGGTTGTGTTGACAGCGGTTGAGCCAGAGGCGCTTCCGCGGTCTGCAGACGTGGAGTCGTGGTCCGGGTGGGTGCTGTCAATGCCGCCCGTTCCACCTGTGCGCCTGTTCCTGCCGCGCTTGGGCTTGAACATCAGCAATGCAAGGCCCGCCAGCATGATCAGCGCACCCAGGACCATAAAGGGCACTGCCCAGGGAGTTGAAGTGTCGTTGTCGAACGTCATGGAAATGGACGACGGCGCCGGCTTTGTACCGTCAGAAGCGAGCAACAGGCTCCATTCGCCGTCGGCAGGTGCATTCCAGGTGTAGTTGAGGTCGCCACTGGCGTTCTCCGTGGACACCCAGAGATCCGAACCGGCGGGCGTCGGTGACGTGGCTTCACCGTCAGTGTGTGTCACCTGCAGTGACTTGCTGTCCTCGGACACACCCGAGACAGTGTTGTGGGCGGTTTTTCCGACCCACGCGCTGACGTCATCGGGGCGGCCCGTGGCCAGCAGGAAGCTGCCTTCGCCCTTGACGCTGATCTTGACCGTTCCTCCGCCGTGTGTGCGCAGCTTTTGGTCTATGACGGTCAGGGGCGCGGCAGCGGAGTCCGAGGGCGCCGTGGCCGTTACGGTCTCGGCCGGGGCCCAGATTGTCTTCTGTCCGATCCCGGCCAGCAACACCAGGAGGCCGAGCAGCACTAGTGCAACTGCAGTCTTGAAACGCAAAGAATCACCTATCATCAGCGGGGGTTTGCTTTCAATAGTAACCGTTTTGTTACCAATCTCTGAGTTTGGGGTTGGGTGCGACGTTCAATCGACGCCCCTCCGCGGCGCTTCACCCGGGCCCCAATGGGCCTGCTGATAGTGTTTGCGATGATCATCACACCGGCGCCGAAGGCGGTGTAACGCATAGAAACATGCACGGAAAAGGGCACAAAAAGCTGTGACTGAACACACGGATTCGTCCCCCTCAGGACAGGAAGATCTCCAGGGATCCGTTGCCCCGGAACCTGTTTCCGTTGAACGGCCCGCAAAGAACCCGCCCCGGGCCGCTTTCCTTGGATCGGTCATCCGGCGGCTGCGCCAGCCACTGCCCGGAGCCCAGCCGCGCGTGCGCTTCGAAATGCCGCCCGAGCACATCGATGACGAACAGCTAAGCGGGGAAGACGCTGAGCGGTTCGGCGCTCCCGGACCACGTATGTCTGCCCAGCATCCCGTCTATGTGGGCTTCATGGGGACCGTTGGCGTCGGGATGGCTTTGCTGGTCTACTGGATCGGATCCAACACGACGCAGCTGCTGCTGTGGATTGTGGCGGCGCTTTTCATCGCCCTGGGACTGGATCCGGTGGTGCGCTGGCTTGAGGGCCGAAAGTTGCCCCGGCCTGTGGGTATCCTCGTTGCCGTTGCCGTCCTGGCCTCGGCCGTCGCCGGTTTTTTCGCCACACTGATCCCCACCATCGTTGAGCAGGTCACTGAGATTGTTGAGCAGGCGCCGGTCTGGGTCCGTGACTTCATCAACTCCGATCTGTTCCGCACGCTCGATGACCAGTTTGGCGTACGGGACCGGATCACCGAGGAACTGGAAAAGTTCGTCAATGATCCCGCAGCAATGGGCGGCATTTTCGGCGGAGTTCTTGGCTTCGGATCCACCGTGGCCAACGGCCTGTTCGGCACCCTGATTGTCCTCGTACTGAGTCTCTACTTCCTGGCGGCCCTGCCGAACATGAAGAAGTGGGCCTATCGGCTGGCGCCTCGGTCGCGCCGCGCCAGGGTGGAAGCACTCTCGGAGGAAATCACGGGGTCGGTCGGCAACTATGTCATCGGCCAGGCGGCGGTTGCCGGACTCAACGCAACCTTCGCCTTCATTGTGATGTCGGTGCTTGGCATTCCGTTCGCAGTACTGCTGACTTTTGTGGTGGCCCTGCTCGCCTTCATTCCGCTGGTGGGCGGGCTCATTGCGGGAATCCTCGTAACACTGATTGCCCTCACGGCCGGTTGGCAAACCGCGCTCGGCTATGCGATCTGCTACTTCGCTTACCTGCAGTTCGAGGCCTATTTCATCTCCCCGCGGATCATGCAGAAGGCTGTTGCCGTGCCGGGCGCCGTTGCCGTCATCTCAGTCATTGCCGGCGGCAGCCTGCTGGGCGTCCTTGGCGCCCTGATCGCCATTCCGACTGCGGCGGCCATCATGCTGCTGGTCCGCGAGATCTTCATCGTCCGCCAGGACAAGCATTAGGGAACGGCAAACACTAAGCGCAGCAAGCCCTAAGCAACAGGCACTACGGGGCTGCCGTGGCCATCGGCCCGTTCCACTCCTGGGGCAGCTCCGAGGCTGCATCTTCCCCGATCACTTTCGCCACGATTTCGTTAAGGGCCCGCGCAGCGTACTTCTCCCCCACCCACAAGTGCTTGGCGCCGTCGACTCCTACAACCTTTGCCTGCGGAACCAGCCTGAACCGTTCCGCCGCTGCTGCCGGCTGCAGGTAATCGTCGTGTTCGGGAACCAGGACCTTTAGGGGTTTGCCGGAGGCAGCCCACTCCTTCAGGTGCACGTCCGTTGCCCGGTGCAGCGGGGGCGACAAAAGGATTGCGCCCTCCACCTGCGAAGCCACCGGTTCCGCTGCACCGTACATCAGGGCGAGTTCTGTGCCGAAGGACCACCCGACGAGCCACCGGTTGGGCAGCCGGCGTTCGACAGCGAAGCGGACGGCCGCTTCCACGTCATGGCGTTCACCGATGCCCTCCTCAAATTTCCCCTGGCTAGTCCCCCGGGGGGATGACGTTCCGCGGGTGTTGAACCGCAGGACGGCGATCCCCGCGAGCGCAGGCAGACGGTAGGAGGCCTTGCGGTACACGTGGGAATCCATAAAGCCGCCATGCGTGGGCAGCGGGTGGAGGGTGATCAGCGTGGCCCTGATCTCTCCCGACTCTGGCACTGCGAGCTCACCCACTAGCACATGCCCGTCGTCGGTGGTGATTTCCACGTTTTCGCGCAGTGCAGGAAGAACGGTGGAGGCCCGGATCGCGGCGGGGCCTGAGGACGGGGAGAATGCGTACGACGCCGGGTCAAAAGTCATGCCTATCAGCTTAGCCACCCTCTCTGCCGGCGGCAGATTCAGCGCCCGGGGTTTCAGCGGTGGCGGTTTCAGCGGTGGCGGTAGCTTCGGGAGGTCCAGCAGTTCGTGTGCCAGTGCCTCCGCTCAGCGAGCCCGGCGGCCGCTCCGAACAGGTGATCGTCCTGCCAAACGACCAAATGCGCGATCCCGGGAAGCACTGCTGTGGAGCAGCCCGGGCAGATGTACGCCTTCTCAGCCCTCTTGGCCGTCATGGGCCGCACCATCCATTCACCGTCAGGCGCACTTTCGCGCCGGGTAAAGCCTGAGCGCGCCCTTTCAAGATCCAGTTCAGGAACCTCGCCGCCGTCTTGTCTGACAGGTCTTCCCGGACCTGCTTTTCCCTGCCCCGGTTTTCCTGAGGCGGGGCGGCGGCGAGGACGGTTGGAGCGGGGCATGGTTTCATTCTGCCCCATTTCGGAGCCCGCCCGCTGAGACAGTCCGAACGGCGGCCACCCGGTAATGTGTACCGGGTGCGCCTCGTCATAGCCCGTTGTTCAGTTGATTACGTCGGAAGACTCAAAGCCCATCTTCCCCTTGCCACCAGGCTGTTGCTGGTCAAGGCTGACGGTTCCGTGCTGGTTCACTCCGACGGCGGATCCTACAAGCCGCTGAACTGGATGAGCCCTCCTGCCGTACTCAGAGTCTCGTCCCCGGACGAAGTTGAGTTGGAGGTAGGGGTCACGGAGCAGTGGACAGTTCAGTCGGCCAAAACCGATGATCGCCTCATCATCAACATCCATGAGCATCTCCACGACACCTCCCATGATTTGGGTCTGGACCCCGGCCTGATCAAGGACGGTGTCGAAGCTGATCTGCAGAGGCTGCTGGCCGAACAGATCGAAACCCTGGGCTCCGGTTTTTCCCTCATCCGCCGCGAGTACTTCACCGCTATCGGACCGGTAGACATCCTCGCCAGGGACGCAAACGGCGCCACCGTGGCCATTGAACTGAAACGCCGCGGCGACATCGATGGCGTTGAACAATTGACGCGGTATCTTGAGCTGCTTAACAGGGATCCGTTGCTGGCCCCTGTCCGGGGCATTTTTGCAGCCCAACAGATCAAGCCGCAGGCCAAGGTCCTCGCCAACGACCGCGGCATCGACTGCATAACCCTCGACTACGACGCCATGCGCGGTGTTGACGACAGCGAGTCACGCCTCTTCTAAGCTCGATGCATGGAACTCGTCTCCTCCCAAGGCAACCTCTGACGACCTGTGAGGCTCGCGAGCTGTCGTCCTGGTTGCGCGCAGCGCTGACGGCTCACGTCATCACCGCAGTTCCGGCTGCTGTGCCTGGCTAACCCGGTTGAAGTTCGAGTGTTTTTCACGCAAATTTTACGTATTTGCACGTTTTGACCGTTGACCTGACGCGGCTCGCGTGAAATTCTTATATCAGTCTTTGTGTAGGTGTTTTTCATGCTCGCAAGACATGTTGCGAGCGCGAAGCTTCTGCAGCTGAAACCCGGTTCCGGGTTGCAAGCCAGGATTCTTCTCGCGGAGTGACCCAAGTCCAGCACGAAGTGTGCCGGTCTTATATAAAGTTCCACAATGAGGAGAAATAAATGGCACAGGGAACCGTCAAGTGGTTCAACGCTGAAAAGGGCTTCGGCTTCATCACCCCGGATGACTCCGATGGCGATGTCTTCGTTCACTATTCTGAAATCCAGACCGGTGGCTTCAAGACCCTCGATGAGAACCAGCGCGTTCAGTTCGAGATTGGTCAGGGCGCCAAGGGTCCCCAGGCTACCGGCGTGACGCTGGTCTAGTCCCACCACGAACGCAAAGATGGTCCCCGGCATTCATGCCGGGGACCATCTTTGCGTCCGGAGCTTTATCAATTTCATTCATTTGCAGGACAGGGCTTTTGTCTTGTCGGGTAACAAATGTTTTACAGGCCTTGAAAATATCGGGCTGGTGAATTTCACCTAACCAGCGTGCGAAGCAACCGTGCACTCTGCCGTACCGATAGTCCAGGAAGGTAGGCCCGGCTCAGCGCGCGGCCAATGGCAGGCAGCTGGAGTGGGTCCTGGTAGTACAGATAGAGGGTCCGGTATTCGGGCTTGAAGCGGGACTTGAAAGTCGCGAGGGAACGGAAGCCGTAGACCGGTTCCAGTGCTCCTCCCACAACATCCAGGATCGCCGCCAACCCCTCTGAACGGTCGGCCAGGTCGTCTTGCTCTTGGCGCGGAGGCAACCCCTGGGCTTCCTGGGCCAGTGGGGAACCCGAAAGGGATATAACCTCCACCGAGGAACGGAGTTCCAAAACGGCGGAGGCGATGAGGAACTCCATAACTCCGGGGAAGCTGTCACTGCGCCGCCGCATGAAGTCCAGCGTCCAGCTGGTCCGGCTGCCGCCGTCGAACACCGGAAGCCAGCTGGTCACCCCATGGACCAAGCCCTCGGCATCCACCGCGAGGCAACACAGCACCTGGTCATCCATCAACTCATCAATTCCGCCAAGCGTGAACCCCATTTCCGGAACCGATTTTTGGGCAGCCCACTCCTCTGACACTTCGATGAGTTGCGATCGCAAGGCTGTCGGGAGGCTTCCGTAGGTTCCCCAGACTGCCTTGACGCCGGTCTTTGCTGCCCGGTTCAGGGCTGTCCTGACGTTTTGCCATTCCTTACCCTTGAATTCAAGGTTCCGGATGGCAAGCCGGGTTTCCTGCGCCACCACCACCCTCTTGAACCCCCGCTCGCGCAACAACGGCCACAGCTCACCGGTGCAGGAGTAGAAGCAAGGGATCAAGGCCTGCTCAGTGCAGAAGCCCAAAAAGCCGGCCGCCGTCTGCTCTCCGTGGCGGGCAAGGCCCAGCGGGCCGCCCAACGTCAGTGCCACGCTGCCGTGCTGTTGGTAGGCTATGGCGCCGACGCGGTTTCCGGTAAACCAGTATCTGTTGGGCTCCCACGATGCCATCCAGGACAACGAATCGCCGCCCTGCCGGATCAGTTTCAGGGCTGCTTCCCGATCCTCTTCGGCGGTGTCCTTTGGATGATGCCGGCGGAGGAGGACAAGCCAAACGGCCGATAACGCCACCAGCCAGAAGACGGGTCCGGAATAGGCAAACAGGAACCCCTCCAAGGTATTACGGCCGTCAAAGATGCGGTGGTAAATGCTTGGGATCGGCACGGGCAGGAACTGCCGGGCTAACTCCGACCCCAGCCCGCCGAGGCCGCTGTCGCGCTCCATCCCGCCTGCCGCGAACCAGACCGCCGTATACGATCCGGCCAGGACGCACCAGGATCCACCGACCACCGCGGTGACGCTGCGCCGCGCACGGGACGTCGACTCCACCCGGAACTGTCGCCGGTTCGCCCACAACACTGCCGCCAGCAGGAGCGGAACCACAACGAGCGGCAGTACGTGGACAAATCCCGAACTCATCACCGGTGTGTGGAGGTGGGAAGCGGAGTGCGGGATCCGTGCGAACAGTGACAGGTACACTGCCGAAAGCCCTGTAACACCCAGCTGGACGGTCAACGCTATCCGAAGGGCGAGCCTGCGTCCGCGCCGCATTCCGTCAGCGCAGATCAGCAGGAGAATCACGGGCACAACTGCCAAGGCCAAGCCCAGCGGCCCCGCAAAGCCGTGCCTGCCAACCTCAAGGCAACTGACATCGACAGTTCCGCCGCAGCTTACCTCCAGCTGGTTCAGCGTGGGCAGCGGATTAAGCACCACATCCCGCAGCAGGGCCAAAGGGCCGCTGGGGCTGCGGGCGGCAGCTGTCAGGATTGGCCCCACAGCAAAAATTCCCACGGTCAACGCGAGGAGGTTGCGGGTCTCACGGCCTGTCGAACGGTGCCGCCGTGGCCTTCCCTGATCACTCTGGATCCACCATCCTGCGGCGATCCCCGTAAGGGCCCCGAGCAGGCCCACAACCGTCTCGGCATGACCGATGTAAAGGACCAGCAACAACGACACCGAGAGCACGGCCGTGCGCAGGCGCCGTTGCCAAAGTGTCGGGAGTCGCCCGCTGGCAGCGAGGGCGGCCGCCAGGACCGCGCCGTACGGGCCGATCAAACGGACATCGACCATAGCTCCCAGCCAGGCATCACCGGCGAAGCGGGCCAGCTGTGTGACCAACAAAAAGAGAGTCACTGCGGCGAATTGACCGGCGGCAAAGAAAGCGGCTGCCAGTTTCGTGCCGAGATTGCGCTCGGCGAGCCCCAGCAACAGCAGGATCATGAGCGCGGCCAGCCCGTAGGCCACTGGATTCGTGGCAAAAAACAGCGAGGTGAACATGCACCACCAATGGCCCGCCTTCAGACCTGACGCTGTGACACTGGCCACATCCAAGGACCACTCGGGCGGGCCTGACAGCACACTTCCCGTCCCCAACCCGGTCAGCAGGAAAACACCGAGGACAGCCAAAGTGAACGGGATCGCTTTGAAATGGGCGGCGGCCGCTCTCCTGGTGCCGGCAACCAGGCCCTTTCCTGCGCTGCTCCTGAGGTGGGCCTTCTGGATCGTTGACGTCATGACCCGATCCCCCAGCGCACGGCCATAAAGTCCAGCGCCTGGGGAAGACTTCCCGCGGTTGCCTCCCAGGAGTGCCCGGTGTCCGCCACAACTTTGGTGTCGACGGCGAAGCCCGCCTTCCGGGCTGCGGCTGACAGTTCCTCGAGATAGGAGACGAACTCCTGATCACCCGCTCCTGCTCCCAGAAAAACCGCGTTGGCGTCAAAGCGCTGCTCGGCCATGATATTCAAGGGAGTCTGTGCGTCGAATGCTGCCACATCTCCGTCAAAAGCTGCTTCTACCGTTTTCTGCCTCTCCTTCGCGAGGGCAGGCTCCCTTTCACCGGAAAAAGAAAGGGCGGCATTGAAGACGTCCGGGTGCCGCGTGACCATTTGCAGGGCGCAGGTTCCACCGAAAGAGAATCCGCCGGCCGCCCAGTTGCGGTGGTCCTTCCCGACGTCGAGGTTTTGGGTAATCCAGTTCGGCACGTCCTGGGACAGGTAGGTGTCCACTTTCGCTATCCTGCTGTCCATACAGAGGGTGTTGCCGTTGGCCGATCCGTTCGGATCCACCACCACAACAACGGGTGCTATCCCGTGGTGCTGTGCGGCGAACCGGTCCATGTGTGCGCGCAGCATTCCCCCGGTAAGCCAATCAGCCGGACCTCCCGGCTGACCGGCGAACAGGACCAGCACAGGCAAAGCAGGCCGCTGAAAGTCAAGGTAGGCAGGTGGCAGGTAGATGTAGGCGTCACGGGCCGTGAATCCGGAAGCGGGAGCCGGAATGTGCGCCGTCCTCAGCACCCCGCCGTCGGCAGGTTCCCCACGGGGCCTCCATGTGGCCAGGTCCCGGGGCGGCGGATCGCCGTCACGGGCCATCAGGGCCGGTTCCAAGGGCGGAACCCGCGCTACAGCCGTACCCAAAAGGTCGCTGACGGTACGGTTCAGCCCGAAGTATGCGTTGATCTGCACTGTTGTAAGGAGCACCACAGCCAGCATCGACAAAGTTGAGAGGGTCCGTGCCCGCCAGCCGGAGCGCGGAAGCCGGGCCAGGCACAGCACTAAGGCAGCGACCGCGGGCACCGACCACGCAAGCACCTCGGAGGGCAGCGATTCAGAAAAGACGGCAAAAACATACAGAAGCAACCAGTGAACGGACACTACAGCCACGGCTGCAGTCCCAATGCTGATCAGGACTTTCAGGGGCCAGCGGGATGCCCGACGCCAGAGGAGGTAGCCCAGGCCCGCGATCCCCGCAAGCCAGGCAAGCCAGATGACCGGTCCGGACGTGAGATGGACGTCAGCGAGGAAGTCCACGGGGGCTAACGCCAGGTGCCTACACCGATAACCGGTCCGGCTTCGAGCCAGGACGACAATCCGGTATAGGCATCAAACTTCATGGCCAGCAAGACTTCCTGGCCTTCATAACGCAGTTCGACAATGACTGAATCGGGGAGCACCTTGATCAGCTCGGCCTCAGTGGGCTTGCGTCGGCCAAGCAGCTCTAGGGAACTGCGGCGGAAAGTGTGCTTGGGGCGGACACTGAGGGACACGAGGCGGAACCACTCGAGATCATTGTCCTGATAACGGCAAACCCCCATCTGCCAGCTGTTACCAGCCGTGCAAATGGAGGCCTCCACGGTGCCCAGGGCGCGCCGCAGATTGTGGCGGCGCACCCCGAAAAGGCACAGTGTGAAAATCAGCAACAGAAAGACAGTTGCCAATGCGATGAACGGATAACCAAGAGCGTCCATCAAGGTATTGCTAGCGGATCCCCGCAGTAGCCGCGTCACCCAGTTGGGCGTTGTCAGCAACAATAACCACCCTGTTGTTGTCGACCGAGAAGAAACCTCCGTCAACAACTACAGCAATGCGGTCACCGGAAACAGGCTGGATCGCCAGTTCACCTTCGGCCAGAATCGCCAGCAGGGGCGAGTGGCCGGGCAGGATTCCGATTTCACCATCGCTGGTGCGGGCCTTGACCATCTTGGCCGCTCCGGACCACACGAAGTGGTCCGCTGCGACAATCTCAACCTCAAGCTCAGCCATATTACTTGGTCTGTTCCTGGATCTTGGCCCACTGGCGCTCGACGTCATCCAGTCCGCCGACGTTGAAGAACGCCTGCTCTGCGATGTGGTCCAGCTCGCCGTCGCAGATAGCGGTGAAGCCCTCGATGGTGTCCTTGATGGAAACGGTTGAACCTTCGACGCCGGTGAACTGCTTGGCGGTGTAGGTGTTCTGCGAGAGGAACTGCTGGATACGGCGCGCACGCGACACGACGATCTTGTCCTCTTCAGACAGTTCGTCAACGCCGAGGATGGCGATGATGTCCTGGAGTTCCTTGTTCTTCTGCAGGATCTGCTTCACACGGACAGCCGTGTTGTAGTGGTCCTTGCCGATGTACTGGGCGTCCAGGATTCGAGACGTCGACGTCAGCGGGTCCACAGCGGGGTACAGACCACGGGAAGCAATTTCACGGGAAAGTTCCGTGGTTGCATCGAGGTGTGCGAACGTCGTGGCCGGTGCCGGGTCGGTGTAGTCATCTGCGGGAACGTAGATGGCCTGCATCGAGGTGATGGAGTGGCCCTTGGTGGACGTGATGCGCTCCTGGAGGAGGCCCATCTCGTCAGCCAGGTTGGGCTGGTAGCCCACAGCCGACGGCATGCGGCCGAGGAGGGTGGAAACCTCGGAGCCTGCCTGGGTGAAACGGAAGATGTTGTCGATGAAGAGCAACACGTCCTGCTTCTGGACATCGCGGAAGTACTCCGCCATGGTCAGAGCAGAGAGGGCAACGCGCAGTCGCGTTCCCGGCGGTTCGTCCATCTGGCCGAATACAAGGGCGGTGTCCTTGAGGACGCCTGCCTCTTCCATTTCGACCCAGAGGTCGTTTCCTTCACGCGTACGCTCGCCGACGCCGGCGAAAACGGAAGTACCGCCGAAGTTGCGGGCAACACGGGTGATCATTTCCTGGATCAGCACGGTCTTGCCGACACCGGCGCCACCGAAGAGGCCGATCTTTCCACCCTTGATGTAGGGGGTGAGAAGGTCGATGACCTTGATGCCGGTTTCCAGCATTTCGGTCTGGCCTTCGAGCGAGGCGAACGAAGGCGCCTTGCGGTGGATCGGCCAGCGTTCCGTGGTCTCCAGTTCGGACTCAGCAATGTCCAGGGGCTGGCCCAGAACGTTGAAGATGTGTCCCTTGACGCCGTCGCCGACGGGAACTGAAATCGGAGCGCCGCTGTCAACCACAGACGTGCCGCGGACGAGTCCGTCGGTTGCCTGCAGGGCAATGGCGCGAACGAGGTTATCGCCAAGGTGCTGGGAGGTCTCGAACGTGATGGGGCGGGTCTCACCGTTGAGGGTAATCTCGGCGGTGAGGGCGTTGTAAATCGAGGGGATTGCGTCAGCCGGGAATTCGACGTCGACAACCGGGCCAATAACACGTGCAATACGGCCGGTGGCACCGGACGTTGCGGCTACGTGTTCGGTAGCAGTGGCAGTCATCTCTCTCACTTCACTCAGTAGATGGCGTGGTTAAGTTTATTTGTTGTGCAGGTACAGCTGGAACAGAGGGTGTGGCTGCTACGACGCGTTGAGCGCGTCGGCACCGGCCACAATCTCTGAAAGCTCCTGCGTAATCTCAGCCTGGCGGGCAGTGTTGCGCAGACGCGTGTACTTCTTGATGAGGTCCGTGGCGTTGTCGCCGGCAGACTTCATCGCCCGCTGGCGGGCAGCAAGCTCAGAGGCAGCAGCCTGCAACATTGCCGCGAAGAGACGCGATTCGATGTAGCGCGGCAGCAAAGCGTCAAGTACCCGCTCGGTTTCCGGCTCAAACTCGTAAAGCGGCAGGAGTTCCGATTCCGACGCGGCCTGCTCTTCAACAACTTCGAGCGGAAGCAGACGGACGACGGTGGGTTCCTGGGTCACCATGGACTTGAAGCGGGTGTAGACAACGTGGATCTCGTCCACGCCTCCCTCTTCATATTCCGTGGCGAAGTCCGCAAGCAGAGCCTCGCCGACTTCACGTGCCGTTTCGAACTCAGGCGCATCAGTGCCGCCGGTCCAAACGCGGGCATATTCGCGGTTCCGGAACTCGAAGTACGCCTGTGCCTTGCGGCCGACGAGGTACGTCTTGACTTCCTTGCCTTCGGCGTGAAGCAGTTCGTTTAGCCCCTCCGCCTGCTTGAGCACACTCGCCGAGTAGGAACCTGCCAGGCCGCGGTCCGAGGTAATTACCAGGACTGCTGCGCGGCGGACCTGCTCCGGCTCGGTGGTCAACGGGTGGTCGATTTCGCTCTGGCTTGCGACAGCAGAAACAGCGCGGGTGATCGCGTTCGCGTAAGGCAGTGAAGCTGCTACGCGTGCGCGGGCCTTGCCGATGCGCGAGGTAGCGATCAGTTCCATCGCCTTGAAGATCTTGCGCATCGACGTCGTCGAGCTGATCTTCTGGCGGTAGACCCGGATCTGGGCTCCCATACTTATCCTTTCCTAAGATCCCGATGGCCGGGACTGCCGGAACCGCGAGGGGTCCCGGCAGTCCCTGCCAGCGAAACTAGCGCTTCTGCCTGACGATTTTTTCCTGGTCGACCTGAGCCTCATCGATGGCCGAGTGCTCCTCGTGGCCGGCGCCGACCAAGTGGTTGTCGCCCTCCCCGAAGAAGCCCTGCTTGAAGTCCACGATTGCGGTCTTCAGTGCGGCAGCGGTGTCGTCGTCGAGGACGTTGGTCTGTGCAAGCGTGGTCAGGATGGAGGACCGGTGCTTGAGGTGCTCCAGGAAGCCTGACTCAAAGCGGTTGATGTCTTCCACGGGAACGTCGTCGAGGTAGCCGTTGGTGCCTGCCCAAATGGAGACAACCTGGTCCTCTACCGGGAACGGCGCGTACTGGCCCTGCTTGAGCAGCTCCATCAGGCGCGCACCACGGGTCAGCTGCTGGCGGGAAGCAGCGTCGAGGTCCGAGGCGAACATGGCGAAGGCCTGCATGTCGCGGTACTGAGCCAGGTCCAGCTTCAAGGTACCGGAGACCTTCTTCATGGACTTGACCTGCGCGGCACCGCCAACGCGGGACACAGATACACCCACGTCAACAGCAGGACGCTGGTTGGCGTTGAAGAGATCCGACTGGAGGAAGATCTGACCGTCAGTAATGGAAATTACGTTGGTCGGAATGTAGGCCGAGACGTCGTTTGCCTTCGTCTCGATCAGGGGCAGTCCGGTCATGGAGCCTGCACCGAGCTCATCAGAGAGCTTGGCACAACGCTCCAGAAGGCGGGAGTGCAAGTAGAAGACGTCGCCCGGGTAAGCTTCGCGTCCCGGCGGACGGCGGAGCAGCAGCGAAACTGCACGGTAGGCCTCAGCCTGCTTGGACAGGTCATCAAACACGATCAGAACGTGCTTGCCGCCGTACATCCAGTGCTGGCCGATGGCAGAACCTGCATACGGTGCCAGGTACTTGAAGCCTGCGGGGTCCGAAGCCGGGGACGCCACGATGGTGGTGTACTCCAACGCGCCATTGTCCTCGAGGGTCTGGCGGATGGCAGCAATGGTCGATGCCTTCTGGCCGATGGCGACGTAGATGCAGCGAACCTGCTTGGTCACATCTCCCGAAGCCCAGTTGGCCTTCTGGTTGATGATCGTGTCAATGGCGATTGCCGACTTGCCTGTCTGGCGGTCACCAATGATCAGCTGGCGCTGGCCACGGCCGATCGGAATCATGGCGTCGATTGCCTTCAGGCCGGTCTGCATCGGTTCGTGCACAGACTTGCGCTGAGTGACGCCCGGTGCCTGGAGTTCCAGGGCGCGGGTGGTCTCGGCCTTGATTTCACCGAGGTCGTCGATGGGCACGCCCAGCGGGTCAACAACACGGCCAAGGAAGGCGTCGCCAACGGGGACAGACAGAACCTGTCCCGTACGGTGAACTTCCTGGCCTTCTTCAATCCCGGTGAAGTCACCGAGGACAATGACACCGATCTCGCGGACGTCGAGGTTCTGGGCGAGGCCCAGAGTGCCGTCTTCGAAGCGAAGCAGCTCGTTCGCCATGACCGAGGGAAGGCCCTCAACACGGGCGATGCCGTCACTTGCGGTGGTCACGCGGCCGACCTCTACGCGCTCTGCGTTTCCGGGTTCGTAGGACGCCGCGAACTCGTTCAGCGCATTACGGACGTCGTCGGCGTTGATGGTCAATTCGGCCATCTGCAGTCCCTGCTCTCCTGTTTCGTGATCATCGTTGCTCACGATGACCGGGGTTTCTATCAGTAAGGTTTGTGCTTTGTCCGGTTTAGCCGGCGAGTTGACGGTGCAACTGACCCAAACGGGTGACGACCGAAGCGTCAACAACTTCATCGCCCACCTGGATCCGGATTCCGCCAATGAGGGTGGGGTCAACATTAATGTTGACCTTGAGCTCGCGCCCGTAAAGGGCGTTGAGCCCCGCCTGAAGCCTGCTGGCCTGCGTTTCCGTCAGCGGACGGGTAACGCTCACCGTTGCGATCCAACGCTGCTGGCGTTTGGCTGCCAACTCCGCAAAGCGTGCCACAAGCCGGGTGGGCTTGATGCCGCGAGGCTGGGTTACAGCCTGACCGATCAGGACCTTTGCTTCCTCGCCTGCTCCAGGAACAAGCTTTTCGGCCAAAGCTACCTTCGCTGCAGCGCTTGCTTGCGGCTCGGACAGAGCACGCTGAACCTCATGGTTGGAGGCAACGGCCTGGTTGAAGGAGAAAAGATCATTCTCCAGCTCTTCCAGCCCGGTGATCCCTGAGGCAGAGACGGCCGACTTGTTTTCAGCGACGGCGATAACCACCGAAGCGGCAAGGGTCTCGAGTGCATCGCCAATATCGCGTGCCGACGCCCAGCGTGAGCTGACCAGTCCGCTCACGATTTCGACAGCATCAGCGGACACTTTGCCGCTGAAAAGCTGCCGGACCAGCGCCGCCTTTTCTTCGCCGTTACGGGAGGGGTCGGTAAGCGCACGCCGCAAGCCAGCGGACGTGTCTACCGTTCCCAAAATGCCGAAGAGTTCTTTAGCCAACTGCAGCGAAGCCGTAGGAAGCTTAGCTTCCAACGCAGCCAAAGCCTTGGTCAGCGATTCGCTCGATACACCTGCCATTACTTAGCTGCACCTGCGTTCTGGCTCTCCAGTTCTGCCAGGAAGCGGTCAACCACACGGGCGGCCCGCTGGTCGTCATCGAGGGCTTCGCCCACAATGCGTCCGGCGAGAGTCGTGGCCAGCGTGCCAACCTCGGAACGCAAGGCGACAACAGCCGCCTGGCGCTCTGATTCGATCTGCGTGTGAGCCTGAGCGGTGATGCGTGCAGACTCGGCAGCAGCCTTTTCCTTCAGATCAGCAAGGATCTGGGCACCTTCTGCGCGGGCTTCTTCGCGGATGCGGTTAGCTTCGGCACGGGCGTCGGTGAGCTGCTGCTTGTACTCTTCGAGTGCGGCAGAAGCTTCAGCCTGGGCCTTTTCAGCCTTGGCGATGCCACCCTCGATCGCCTCGGCGCGCTCTGCAAACGTCTTCTCGAACATCGGGACAACAAACTTGACCACGATGAACATGAGGAGTGCAAAGCCAACGAGAACGACGAACATTTCCCACAGGTTGGGCACCAGCGGGTTGGCTGCCGCGCCGCCTTCAGTGGCGGCTGAGATGATCAGCTGATTCATATTTCACCCGTCCTTATCTTCTCGGTTCTGAATTGTCGCTTCGTTCTGAGGACTAGCTCAGGACGAAGGCGAAGACCAGGCCGAGGATGGCGAGGGCTTCAGTCAGCGCGAGGCCGAGGAATGCGATCGGCTGGAGAACGCGCTGGGCTTCCGGCTGACGTGCCACACCGTTGATGTAAGCGGCGAACACGAGACCAACACCGATACCACCGCCGATTGCGGAGAGACCGTAGCCGATGAGGTTGAGGGAGCCGTTGATGGAGCCTTCCATTTTTCTTCCTTTCAAGATGCCACCCGTGTGGCAGGTTGTTTGGGTTGCTTCATCCCCGCGAGGGGAAGTTTGTGGGTGCCTAGTGGCTGTCGGCGTGCAGCGCGCCTTCGATGTAGATCGCTGTCAGCAGCGTAAAGACGTAAGCCTGCAGCACCATGATCAGGGCCTCGAGCATGTACATGGCGATCGCACCTGCCAGCACAAGCACAGAGGTGCCCTGGAGCAGGATGTTTTCCTGCGTCACGAGGAACTCGATGCCGTAGCCGGCAATCATCACGATGAGGTGGCCGGCGAGCATGGTGGCAAAAAGACGGAGGCTGTGCGTCACCGGGCGGACCACGAAGTTGGAGATGATCTCGATCGGGACAACGATGGGCAGGATGTAGAACGGAACACCTGACGGAACGGTTGCCAGCTTGAAGTACCTGACGCCGTTCTTCTTGATGCCGATGGCAATCCAGGTGACGTAAACAATGCCTGCGAGGACGTAAGCGCCGCCGACGTGCGAGAACGTGGGCAACTGGAACAGCGGGATGGCGCCGTAGATGTTGTTCACCAGGATGAAGAAGAAGAGGCTGAACAACAGCGGCACGTACTTCATGAAGTCTTTGCCGCCAATGATGTCCTTGGCGATACTGTTGCGGACGAAGCCGTAGGCCATTTCGCCAGCGAACTGAAGCTTGCCGGGAACCAACTGCTGCTTCCGCGCAGCGAGCAGAAAGAATGTAGCGATAATTACGACCGACAGGACCACCAGCAGCATCTGCTTGGAAAATCCGTCTGCCGCACCCCACGGCAGGATTGCCGGCAGATGCATTTCGTTAATTCCAGGAGGAGTGAAGTCTCCTGTATTTTGGGCCGGGAGCGCAAGCGCGATCAACGCGTTTCCTCTCTGCAGTGTCCGTCATTGGGCGTTGGTAGGGGTCCGGCGAAATTCGTATCCGCGTCCCCCGTTGTGAAATTATTTGGCATTACTGTTCCCATCATCGGACGGGCCGCTGGAAGCATTGCTCTGCCCAGTAGTTTTTCGTGAACTGGTAAGGCCGTGCATATGGGAAAGATAGAACCCTCCCGCGGCTCCAAGCAGAGCGCCAGCGAGCACAATCCAGCGGGTTCCCCACAGATTATCCAGACCCCACCCTATCAAACTCCAGACGATGATTCCGCCAATGATGTAGCTGAATACGGCAATCCCAGCGTTGTATCCGCCGTCGCGGCCGTCCGCTGATACACCGGGAGCGCCGGTACCCGTGCGGGGAGCTTTGGGGCGGACTTTGCGTCCTGGTTTGCGACTAGTCATCACTGCCGCCTTTGGTGGATGTGGGGTCGTTGTAGATTTGCAAGCGTGCTTTACTGAAGCCACGGATTTCTGCGCCTTGCCAGATCACCACGGCCACGACGGCGCCGATCAGGAACCAGCGTTCGTGCAGCCATTCGGGCTCTCCGACTATAAAGAGGACGACGGCAAAGCCGACCACCTTGACGAAGTATGTGGCTACGAAGAGCCCAACGGCACCTGATGGATTTGTCCGGCCAACAAAATGGCCGATCAAAAGGCTGATGGCGAAAAAGAACATGACCAGCGCTCCGCCGAAACTGCTCGAGAGCAGCGCGCTGGAGCCATTAAAGGCGAGTGCGATCAGGCTTGTGATAAGAACGGCTGCACCAGCCGCGACAGAACTCAGCACTAACAAGCCAAGCCACAATGACTTCGCGGGGCCGGAGACGCCAACGGCCGCAGTGCCGGACGAACGTCCGTGCTCGGCGTTGGAGGTCATCAGATCCCAATCGTCGGTGCCTGCTGGCGGCGTGGTGGAGTGGCAGCTTTGGCTGCCCCTGAATTCTACACGAGATAGAAATTATTACTGAACCACTGTTACGCCGAGGTACCGTTACCGCGGCGACTCAGGTACGGCCATGCCGTGACGAGCGCCATTCCCAGTGTCAGGAACAGGTCCACGGCAAGGACGATCTGCCATGGGAACACAGCGAAGGCCAGTCCCCCAAAGGCAAGGATGCACGTCCACACGTACATCAGCAGGACTGTTGTGCGGTGTGAATAGCCAATATCCATCAGCCTGTGGTGGAGATGGCCACGGTCAGCCGACCAGGGCGAACGCCCCAGAGCCGTGCGTCTCACCACCGCCAGGCCGAGGTCCAGCAGCGGCAGGAAGAGCACCGCGAACGGAAGCAGGATGGGAATGATGGTGGGGATACCGTTCGCCCGGTCGTACAGCCCCGAGGTGATCTGGCCCGTTGCCACGATGCCTGCCGATGCCATCAGCAGGCCGATCAGCATGGCACCGGAGTCTCCCATGAAGATTTTCGACGGGAACCAGTTGTGGGGCAGGAAGCCGATGCAGCTTCCTACGAGCACTGCGGTGAGGAGCGTAGCCAGGTCCGAGTTGTCAGTCTGCGGGTTGTTCCGGTGAACCCAGTACGCCGTCAGGAAGAAGGCTGCCCCGCCGATGATGGCCACTCCGGCGGCCAGGCCGTCCAGGCCGTCGATGAAGTTGAAGGCGTTCATGGTGGTTACGATCAATCCGGCCGTCAGGATAATGGTGAGGAGCTCGGAGCCGACGTGGATGGGTTGGTCGGAGATAAACGGAATCACCGTCATGCGGACGCCCCAGATGGCCACCACAAGGGCCGCAGCGCTTTGGCCAATGAGCTTGATCCACCAGCGCAGGTCAAGGAGGTCATCGGCAACTCCCACGAAGACAATGACTATGGCCCCGGCGATGACTCCCCACGGGGCGTCATTGTTGCGGAAGATGTCCTTGACGAAGGTGGACTGACTGGCAACGATCAGGGCAACCAGGCAACCGGCAAAGATGCCTACGCCGCCAAGCCTGGAAACCTGATGCGAGTGTGTGTCCCGGCTCCTGATGGGCATGAACAGCTTGAGGCGATTGCCAACGAACCGCGCCCCCCACGTTACCGAGTACGACACTATGGCAGCTGTAAGCCCCATAAGCAGGTACATGATCACGAGGCGGCTCCAGGATGCAGCGCCAACCGGGCGTCCGCAGACGATGACGAATCCACGGCCCGAGGGCGCGCCACAGCGGTGCATCTTGGGATTCGGGGGCTCAATGGATGTAGGTCTGATTCTTGATTAATGGAAGTTCTCCGTTGCCATGCCTGCGCAGGCGGTGCGTCATGCCACTTGGGGCTGTAATACAGTGGACTCTATTCAAGATACTAATGCCAACGGCTGAATGGCTCGCGTCACACGGCCGAGTGACGCCCTAAGCGCCACGCCGTGACGAAAGGAAACCGCGATGCCCTCGTCGGTTGCAGTAGCCGCAGTAACGTTTGACCGACCCGGGGAACTCGCAGTACTTCTGAACGCGATCAACAGCCAGACCGCACCGGTAAAGACCATCTGCCTTGTTGACAGCGGCACGGTACCGGCGAGGGACGTAGCCGAGTCGCACAAGAACGTTGACTACATCCGCTCAGAGGCGAACCTTGGTGGAGCCGGAGGATTTTCCCTCGCGGTACTGAAGGCGATGGCCAGCGGTGCCCGCTGGATCTGGATGATGGACGACGACGCCGAGCCTGGCGACGCCGAGTGCCTCGCCACGCTGATCCAGGAGGCGGAGTCGCGTGACCTCGAAGCCGTGGTCCCGCTGGTGATGGCTCCGGGCGAGCCGGACTGGCTCTCCTTTTTCTTCCGCCTCGACGGCAAGGTGACCCACAGCCGCGCTGAGGTTGAAAAGATCGGCTTCATTCCGAATGACGGACACTTTTTCAATGGTGCCTTGATCCGTTCGGACGTGTTCTTCAAGGTTGGGCTGCCCGATATCCGGCTGTTCATTCGGGGCGATGAGGTGGACTTCACCATCAGGCTGCGCAAAGCCGGGATCCGCTTCGGCACCGTAACAACAGCAAGCATCACGCACCCGCATGCGTTTTCGGAGACGCAGCACGTCTTTGGCCCCCGCTGGCACGTCATCGTTCCCGAGGGCGCTTTCAAGCGCTACTACTACTACCGCAACCGCGGCTACCTCATCAGGCGGTACTTCAGGGTAAAGTCCCTCGTTGCCGACGTCGGTGGCTACCTGGGCTATTTCCTGAGCCGGGGTGACCTCCGGGGCCTGAGGGACTGGTTCCGTGCGTTCTCCATGGGCCTGCGAGCCAAGGGCTTCGCCCGCCTGGAGGATCAGAACTTCTAGCCCCCGGAGGCGCCGAGCCCTTAACGCCGGAGGCCGCCCAGCCTCCGGCGGAGAAGAAGCGCCAGCAGCACCCAGGGTTCACCGAAGACCCGGTAAGCCACACGGCGGGGGTGGAGCATCAGCCGCCACGCCCACTCCAGGCCCATCCGGCCAAGCCAGCGTGGCGCGAGCCTCTGGATACCGGCCAGCTGTTCAATGGCTCCGCCCACTGTGCAGTACACGGCCGGAGGCAAGGCCTCCAAAGTGCGTTGCAGCACTGCCTCCTGCAACGGCATCCCCAGGCCCACAAGAACCAATTGCGGCCGGAACGCCTGAAGCCAGGCGACGGCGTCGTCCTCTTTGGCGGGGTTCCATGCCTCCCCGGGCATGCCTGCCACATTTGCACCGGGAATAAGGGCCTTGAGCCGGGTAACTGCACCATCGTTGGCACGTTGTCCTGCTCCCAGAACCGCAATCCGTTCAAGCCCGGGAACAGTCCCCAGTGCAGGAATCCAGTCAGTGGAACCCAGCCGGTAAGCCATAAGGGACGCGTCGGACTCCGGACGCGGTTTCCGGCCCCTGCCCCACAGCCAAAGGAGCGGAGCGCCGTCCAGAAGCACCACATCGCTGCGCTCGTAAAGCTCCCGGAACCAGGAGTCAGAAAGCGTCAGCGTGACGCTGTGCAGATTGTGCCCGACGACGGTCCGGGTTGTTCCGTCGTCGATGAAGGTGGCCAGGACGTCAATCAGCTCATCGACAGTCAGCGGGGTTGCGTCAACGCCGAGCACCGGGATCTGTTCGCGGACAAGGTTCATCGGTCGTCGCGTCCGCTTGTGGGCACGCTCCCCTGCTTCTCCGCCGGTTCGGGCTCAGTCCCAGGGGTGACTTCCGGACCCGCAGGCTCAGGGCTCTCTGCAGGTTCGGACTCAGTCTCAGGGGTGGCTTCCGGACCCGCAGGCACAGGGCTCTCTGCTGCTACAGCCTCGGCTTCAGGGATCTCCGGGCTCGAAGGCTCCGGAGACTCGGCTTCAGGCGCCTCCGTCCCAGGCGCCTCTGTTTCAGGAGCATCCTGTTCCGGGGCTTCCTCCCCCAGACCCAGGACTCCGGGCACAACCTCGCGCAACCGCTCCAGACTGACTGCCCCGTCCCGCACGACCCGCAGCGGCAGCGACGTTGCATCAACTATCGTGGATGGCACGGCCTCGGACGCGCCCTCGGGGCGAAGGCCGTCCTCAAGGTAGACCTCTACTGACTCAGCCAACTGCTCCCGGGCCTCTCCGGCCGTGCGGGCAGCCGGCTGGCCGGTCCTGTTCGCCGACGAGACTGCCAACGGCCCCGTGAGGTTAAGCAGATCCCTGGCAAGTTCATCCGCGGGAATCCGCAGGGCCACGGTGCCTTTGGTCTCTCCGAGATCCCAGTCGAGCGAGGGCTGGGCATGGAGGATCAACGTCAGTCCTCCAGGCCAGAATTCCTCGGCCAGCTTCCTCGCCTCGGCGGGAACATCCGTTGCCAGACCGTCCAGGGCGTTGAGCCGCGGGATAAGGACGGGCGGGGGCATCTGCCGGCCGCGGCCCTTGGACACGAGGAGCATGGTTACAGCCTGGGGAGAAAAGGCATCCGCCGCGATCCCGTAGACGGTGTCAGTGGGCAGCACCACGCATTTGTTCTCCCGGATCGCACGCTGGGCATGCTGCAGTCCTTCATAGCGCTCAGTGGATGCGGTGCAGTTGTAGGTTGTGGTCACGGCCCTATTCTTTCATCAGCGGCGGCGGCGATTCCGCCAGGACAGCGCTCGTAGCCCTTTCTTTACCGTTAAGGTCGCGGTGGGCGGTGATCTCTGACCACAATCCGGTCCTGTTCAGCATGGTGGCGATCCAGCCGGATTGGACTTCCGCGTGCTCCATGACAAAGTATCCGCCCGGAACCAAAAGCCGCGCAGCAGAGGCAGCGGCCGCCGTCGGAAGCTCCATGCCGTCCGCTCCCCCGCCGTACAGTGCCTCCGGCGGATCGTGAAGGGCCACTTCAGGTTCATTCGGAATGGCTTCCGAGGGAATGTACGGCGGGTTGGAGACGACGACGTCGAACGTCCCGCTTCGCTCCGGCAGGGCATCCCGCAGGTCTCCTCTGACGAGTTCAACGCCGAGCGGGGCAAGATTCTTCTGCGCCCAGGCGTGCGCGAACTCGCTGAATTCGACGGCAACAACTTCAGCGCCCGGAACTTCATGAGCAATTGATCCGGCAATTGCGCCGGAACCTGTGCCCAGATCAACCACCTTGGGCCGCTCGATCCCCTGAAGGCGGTCGATCACCAGTTGAACCACTGATTCCGTTTCAGGGCGGGGGACGAAGACGCCAGGCCCGACAGCGAGCTGGAGGTAGCGGAAATGTGCAACGCCGGTGATGTGCTGGAGCGGAACACGCTGCGCGCGCTCGGCCACCAGCTCGGCATACCCCTCGGGGGCCCGGTAATCGCCCAGGAGCATGGCGCGAAGCCGTCCCAGCCCCACATCAAGCAGGTGCTCAGCCAGCAACTCGGCGTCCACCCGGGGGCTGGGAACGCCTGCTGCACCCAGAATTGCCGTCGCTTCACGGACGGCTTCCGAGAGGGACATCTCCGGGCCAATCGGCACCGGGACCTCACTCAAGTTATTCCCCGATAGCGTCGAGGCGTGACTGTTCGTCCATCTCAATGGCCGACTGGATAACCGGCTCCAAATCGCCGTTCATCACCTGATCCAGGTTGTACGCCTTATACCCGGTGCGGTGATCCGCGATCCGGTTCTCGGGATAGTTATAGGTACGGATGCGCTCGGAGCGGTCCATGGTGCGGATCTGAGACTTCCGCTGGGCGGAGTTTTCCGCGTCAATCTGTTCCTGCTGATGAGCCAGGATGCGGGCACGAAGAACACGCATGCCGGCTTCACGGTTCTGCAGCTGCGATTTCTCGTTCTGCATTGCCACCACGATTCCTGTAGGCAGGTGGGTGAGGCGGACGGCGGAGTCAGTGGTGTTAACGGACTGGCCGCCCGGGCCTGAAGACCGGTAAACATCGATCTTGAGGTCGTTCGGGCTGATCTCAAGCTCTTCGGGCTCGTCCACTTCAGGCAGTACCAGGACCCCTGCGGCGGAGGTGTGGATGCGACCCTGCGATTCGGTCACGGGAACACGCTGGACCCGGTGGACGCCACCTTCGAACTTAAGCCGGGCGTATACCCCCTCGGCAGGATCGTTGGAGTTGCCCTTCACCGCCATCTGGACATCCTTGTAACCGCCCAGGTCCGATTCCGTGGCCGAAATAAGCTCTGTCTTCCAGCCGCGGGATTCGGCATAGCGCATGTACATCCGGAGCAGGTCACCGGCGAACAGGGCGGCCTCATCGCCACCTTCACCACCCTTGACCTCCAGGATGACGTTGCGGGCATCGTCCGGATCCCTGGGAATGAGCAGCCTGCGCAAATTAGCCGCCGCCGATTCCAGGGCTTCCTCAAGCTGAGGCACCTCAGCGGCGAACTCGGGATCCTCCGCAGCCATTTCCTTCGCAGCAGCCAGATCGTCCTGGATGGAGTGCCAGCGCTGGTAAGCCTCAACAATGCCGTTCAGCTGGGCAGACCGCCGCCCCAGCTTCCGTGCCAGCCGCGGGTCAGCATAAACAGCAGGATCCCCCAGCTGCGCCTGAATAGCATCATGCTCATCCAACAGGCCCTGTACGGACTCAAACATTCTCAAAACCTCTTTCGACTTTTCCAAGTCTAGTAACACAAAAGCGAAGGTGGGCAAACAGCAAAGCCGTTCGGTTTTTGCCGCCCCGGGAGTGGCATCGGGCCTGCCGAAGCTGGGAGGCTTGCGATCGAAGATCGAAAGCCTCCCAGCGTAGGGGCGGGGGCGGCAAAACCGAACGGCGAAGGCGGAGGCGGAAACCCACACGGCGGACCGTGCGAAGGATTCCGGCACTCCGCCTTTGAACTCAGCTACTTGTCGTTATCCGACTTTGCGCCAAGCGTCGTCTTCTGAACCTGCATAAGGAACTCGACGTTGCTTTGAGTCTCCCGGATCTTGTTGGTCAGCAGTTCAAGGCTCTGCTGCGTTTCGAGTCCGGAGAGGACGCGGCGCAGCTTCCACATGATCTTGACTTCCTCGGGGGAAAGCAGGTTCTCTTCACGGCGGGTACCGGACGCGTTGACGTCCACGGCCGGGAAGATGCGCTTGTCAGCCAGCTGGCGGGACAGGCGGAGCTCCATGTTGCCGGTGCCCTTGAACTCTTCGAAGATCACCTCGTCCATCTTGGATCCGGTCTCTACGAGGGCCGTTGCCAGGATGGTGAGCGAACCGCCGTTTTCGATATTGCGGGCGGCGCCAAAGAAGCGCTTCGGCGGGTAGAGCGCGGCGGAGTCCACACCACCGGACAGGATGCGGCCGGAGGCCGGTGCTGCCAGGTTGTAGGCGCGGCCAAGGCGGGTCATGGAATCGAGGAGCACCACAACATCCATGCCCATTTCGACCAGGCGCTTTGCCCGCTCGATGGACAGTTCAGCCACAGTGGTGTGGTCGTCGGCGGGACGGTCGAAGGTGGACGCAATGACCTCGCCCTTGACCGTGCGCTGCATGTCGGTGACTTCTTCAGGACGTTCGTCAACAAGCACCATCATGAGGTGAACCTCAGGATTGTTGGTGGTGATTGCGTTGGCGATCGACTGCAGGATGAGGGTCTTACCGGCCTTGGGCGGTGAGACAATCAGGCCACGCTGGCCCTTGCCGATGGGAGCAACCAGGTCGATGACACGGGGGCCGATCTTCTTGGGGTCTGTCTCGAGGCGGAGGCGCTCGGACGGGTACAGCGGAACAAGCTTGGCGAACTCGACGCGGTCCCTGAGCTCTTCCGGAGTCTTGCCGTTGACTGATGTGACGCGCACGAGGGCGTTGAACTTCTGGCGGGCGGACTGCTGGCTGCGGTCCTCACCGTCACGCGGGGCGCGGATGGCTCCGACGACGGCGTCACCCTTGCGCAGGCTGTACTTCTTGACCTGGGCCAGGGACACGTAGACGTCGTTGGGGCCCGGGAGGTAGCCCGAGGTGCGGATGAACGCGTAGTTCTCCAGGACGTCGAGGATGCCCGCTACGGGCAGCAGGACGTCGTCCTCAGTGACCTCGACGTCGTCGACGTCGGGTCCCTGGCTGCGACCGCGACGGCGTTCGTTGCGGTCGCGGAAGCGGTCGTTGCGGGAGTTGTTGTCCCGGCTGTCCCTGCTGTCGCGGTTGTCGGACCGGTCGTTTCGGTCGCGGCGGTTGCGGCGGTTCCTGCGGCTGCCGCCGTCGGAATCATCGTTGTCACGGTTGTCGTCGCGACGGGTGTCAGGACGCGTGTCCTGACGGTTGTTTTCGCGGGTGCCTGTGGCATCGCCGGTGTCGCGGCCGCCACGGCCACGAGTGTTTTCGCGGCGCTCGTTGCGCTGGCCGGCATCGCCGGATTCGCCCTGCTCAGCAGCGCGCTGCTCAGGTGCACGCTGTTCAGTTCCACGCTGTTCAGATGCGCGCTGTTCCGTTGCACGCTGTTCGGCGCGATCCTCAGCGGCAGGCTGCTCAGACGGGGCTTCGACGCTCTCAGAAGCCGTAGCCGTGGCGGCTGCTTCTCCACGGCGGCGGTTGCGGGTGCGTGGCTGCCGACGCTCTACGGCGCCGTCCGCAGAGGGCGCTTCAGCTGTTGCGGCCTGCTTGGCTGCTGCCGGGGCTTCAACGGGTGCAGCATCCGGAGCCGGGGCTTCTGCACCCGGTGCGCTGACCACACCGTCGCTTCCAGCGCGACGGCTGCGGCCGCGTCCACGTGCTTTCGTGGTGTCCGCGGCAGGGCTTTCCTGCGCTGGTGCTGCGGGGGCTTCCGTTACGGCAACCGGGGCCGGAGCAGAGGAGGCAAGGGAGTTGTCCCTCACTTTCTCAGCAGAACGGGCCGGAGCCTTGCTCGCCGAGGAACCTGCACGGTGGGCGGAAATGGCCGTAACCAGATCCCCCTTACGCATGCGGGATCCGCCGGAGATACCCAACTGGCTGGCGAGAGCCTGCAATTGGGCGAGCTTGAGGCCTGCAAGGCCGCTGCTCTTGGGTGCGGCCGCTAATGCGGCAGCAGAAGATGATGTGTCCACAGCTGGAGACAGCTCAGTGGTTTCGGTCACGAAGGATCCTTCCCCCTCGACGGCGTCCAGACTGGGAGCTGGACGCGATGATTGATCTGGGCTGCAGTTCAGATCTGCAGCCGGGATTTCGGCCTTGCCGGATGGATTTCGGCCAGCAGGGCCGGATACTGATTCACCTGGAATGTTCCGGGTATGCGGAACGAAGGACTGGTCAGGGGTGCAGAGATGTTCTGCAGGTTCCTGCTACAGACCAAAAGCAGGTGGCACCGGAAAATATAGCGCAGTAGAAGATCGAAGCAGCAGATGCGAGACAGGCAACATGGCCAACATCGGGTGTCCCTGACTGCCTGCTTACCGCCTGCTTACTGCCTGCGGAATTACCGCCGGTGCAAGTCCACTTTAGCACCTTCGACGTCCACAGCCAGCTTCATCACACGCCAGGCGACATCCGGCGTGTTCTCGGACGTGTAGCTCCTGATGAATTCCAGGGTGGCCTCGGCTTCTTCTTCCCCGTTGGCCAGGACCAGAACCGTGGGACCTGCACCGGAGACAACTGCGGCGTGACCTGCCGCCCGGAGGGCGCCAAGCAAGCCCGCGCTGGGGCGCATTGCCTCGGCCCGATAGCTCTGATGCAGGTAGTCCTCAGTCCCTGCCAGCAGGAATTCCGGCTTCTGCGTGAGGGCGTGGATCAACAAGGCCGCCCTGCCCGAGTTCATCGCGGCCGCGTGATGTCCGATCGAGGCAGGAAGCAACGCCCGCGCCGCCTCCGTCGAGAGTTCGTAGTCCGGCACGGCGACGATTGGCACTACCTGCGGCGACACCTCGGCGCAGGTGCTGCTGTACTGGTCACTGTCCTGCCATGACAACGCAAGGCCGCCGAACAGGGCAGGAGCGACGTTGTCCGGATGGCCTTCCATCTCACTGGTGACCTGAAGAATCCACTCACGGTCCCGCTGCGAAGGAGCCGGCACGAGGGCGTTGGCTGCAACAACGGCTGCAACCACCGCGCAGGCCGATGAGCCAAGTCCGCGGCCGTGGGGATTGACGTTATTGGCGATGATTCTTAGGCCGGAATGGCGAAATCCCAGACGTGCGAGGGCGGCCGTGATGGCCTTGACCACAAGGTGGCTCGCGTCACGGGGAAGTGTCTCAGAGCCCTCGCCCGCCAGTTCGAAGAGAAGTTCGCCGGTGCCCAGAGTCTCTACCGTGAGAGTGTCATACAAGGACAGAGCCAGACCCAGGCTGTCGTAACCGGGTCCCAGATTAGCGCTGGTGGCAGGGACCCGGACAGTCACCTGCTGTCCCGCAGCGATGGCGGGCGATTCCGCGTCTGCCCTAAGCATCGTTTCCAACGCTACTTTTCTTCCAGTCCCAGTTCAGAAGCGACAGTCACGACGTCGTTGGAAACCTTGACGGGCTGCACTTCGCTGCCGTCCTCGGTCCTGAGCGCCCACTGGGGATCCTTCAGGCCGTGACCGGTAACGGTGATGACGATGGTCTTGCCTGCGGGAACCTGGCCAGCGGCGTGCTTCTTGATCAGGCCTGCAACGCCGGCTGCTGAGCCGGGTTCCACAAAGACACCTTCACGGGAGGAGAGCCAGCGGTGCGCGTCCAGGATTTCCTCATCGGTAACAGCTTCAATCACGCCGCCGGATTCGTCCCGGGCGGCAACGGCAGTATCCCAGGATGCCGGGTTGCCGATCCGGATGGCAGTGGCAATGGTGTCCGGTTCGGTAATCGGATGGCCGGCCACAAACGGTGCAGCACCAGCCGCCTGGAAACCCCACATTGTGGGTGTCTTGGTGGAAACAGCCGGAAGCGTACCTGCGGTCAAGGATTCGAACGGTGCCGAGTACTCCTTGTAACCCTTCCAGTACGCGCTGATGTTGCCGGCATTCCCCACAGGAAGTACATGGAAGTCCGGGGCGTCACCGAGGGCGTCAACGATTTCGAAGGCACCTGTCTTCTGGCCTTCGATCCTCGCGGGGTTGACGGAGTTCACCAGGAAAACAGGGTAAGAGTCACCCAGCTTGCGGGCGATGTCCAGGCAGTCATCAAAGTTGCCGTCCACCTGGAGCAGCGTCGCGCCGTGGGCGATAGCCTGGCTCAATTTCCCCATCGAGATCTTGCCTTCGGGCACCAGCACCGCACACTTCAGCCCGGCCGCCGTTGCGTAGGCCGCCGCGGAAGCAGAGGTGTTGCCAGTGGACGCGCACACCACTGCCTTGGCCCCGGCTGCGACCGCTGCCGTCATGGCCATGGTCATGCCGCGGTCCTTGAAGGAACCGGTCGGGTTCATGCCTTCCACCTTGAGGTAGACGGTGGAACCGGTAAGTTCGGACAACTGCCGGGCGTGGACCAGCGGAGTGCCGCCCTCACCAAGGGAGATCACCTTCGTGGCTTCCGTAACAGGCAAACGATCAGCGTATTCGCGGACTACTCCGCGCCATTGGTGAGCCACTTAGACTCCTTCTACCCGCAGTACGGATGTAACGGAATTGATGACGTCAAGGCCCTTCACGGCCTCAACGGTTGCTGCCAGTGCAGCTTCGCTTGCGCGGTGCGTGACTATCCTCAGTTCGGCCGTTTCCAGGTTGGAATCGGCGTCGCGGTGGATTGTCTGTCGCATGATTTCGATGGAAACGCCGTGGTCTGCGAAGAGACGCGCGATTTTTGCCAACACGCCGGGCTGGTCTGCAACGTCCAGTCCGATGTAGTAACTGGTTTGCGCGGCGTCGATGGGGAGCGCCGGCACGTGGCCCGTGGTTGTTTCCGTGCGGCCAGGGCCCCCAAGGACCAAGCGGCGGGCTGACGAAATAAGGTCTCCCAGGATTGCCGATGCGGTGGGGGTTCCGCCGGCTCCCTGGCCGTAGAACATCAGCTCGCCCGCGTTTTCCGCTTCAATGAAAACAGCATTGAAGGCACCGCGGACAGCGGCAAGCGGGTGCTCCCTCGGAAGAAGTGTGGGGTGAACCCTGACGGAGACGCCTTCCCCGCCGTCTGTTTCCGTGCCTGCGGCGGGCAGTTTCTCAGCAATGGCCAGAAGCTTGATGACGAATCCGGCATCCTTCGCAGCGGCGATGTCCGCAGCGCTGACGTTGCTGATTCCTTCACAATGCACGTTCTCGAGGGCAAACCGCGTGTGGAAGGCCAATGAGGCAAGAATGGCTGCCTTCGCGGCGGCGTCATGCCCTTCGACGTCAGCTGTGGGATCAGCTTCGGCGTAGCCGAGCTTCTGGGCCTCTGCCAGGGCATCGGAGAACTGGGCACCCGTTGAGTCCATCTGGTCAAGGATGAAGTTGGTGGTGCCGTTGACGATGCCGAGCACGCGGGTGATGCGGTCTCCGGAGAGGCTGTCCCGGATGGGGCGGAGAATGGGGATTGCCCCTGCAACGGCTGCTTCGTAAGACAGCTGGACGCCGGCTTTGTCCGCCTCTTCGTAAAGCGTGGGACCATCCTGGGCCAGGAGGGCCTTGTTTCCCGTCACCACACAGGCGCCGTTCTGGATGGCTGTCAGGATCAGGGACCTTGCCGGTTCAATGCCGCCCATGAGCTCGATGACCAGATCTGCATCTTTGACGAGGGTGTCAGCATCGGTGGTGAAGAGCTCCTGCGGAAGCTCGACGTCGCGCTTTGCATTGACGTTGCGCACAGCGATGCCGGAGAGTTCCAGGCGCGCTCCGGTACGGGCTGCGAGGGCGTCGGCGTCTTCAATGAGAATCCGCGCTACCTGGGCCCCAACGTTGCCGCAGCCCAGCAGGGCTACCTTCAGGGTTCGCACTTCAGTCATTCGCCACTCCCATGTCACGGTTTAACAGATCTTCTTCGGTTTCCCCGCGGACAATGAGCCGGGTGGATCCGTCGCGCACAGCGACAACGCCCGGCCGGGCCAGATAGTTGTAGTTGCTTGACAGAGCCCAGCAGTAGGCGCCGGTACCCGGTACAGCGAGAAGATCACCGGCTGCCACGTCCTCGGGCAGATATACATCTCTAACAACTATGTCGCCGCTCTCGCAATGTTTGCCCACTACTCGGGACAGCTGCGGAGCCGCTGCGGACGCCCGGGAGGCGAGGATGGCCGAATAATCGGCGTCGTAGAGCACCGGGCGGGCGTTGTCGCTCATCCCGCCATCCACTGACACATAGCGGCGGGGGTGCGTAACGTTTACGGCTCCTGAATCGGCAGAATCACCGGAAACCACGGGGCTGTCCACCCGGACTGTCTTCAATGTGCCCACCTCATAGAGGGTAAACGTGGACGTGCCCACTATCGCGCGGCCCGGCTCGATCGAGATCCTTGGGGCCTGGATGTTCAGTTCGGCACATTTTGACCGCACGACGGCGGCCATCGCCTGCGCGATCTCGGCTGGCGGGCGTGGACTGTCCACGGGAGTGTAGGCAATGCCGTAGCCTCCCCCCAGATCAAGTTCCGGCAGGACAATTGAATATTTGGCCTGCATGGCAGCAAGGAAATCCAGAAGCTTAGCCGCCGCAAGGGCGAAGCCATCGGCTTCGAAGATCTGCGAGCCGATGTGGCAGTGGATTCCGAGGAGCTCAATGCTGGCGTAGCTGGTGGCAGCTGCCACCGCTTCCTCAGCAGCAGACAAACCGGCCTCGTCGGTGGAATCACCTGCCATTGAAAGGCCGAACTTCTGATCCTCATGGGCGGTGGCGATGAACTCATGGGTGTGGGCGTGCACTCCTGGAGTCAGGCGAAGCATCACCTTGGCCACCTCCCCACGATCAGAGGCGATCTTGGCCACCCGCTCAAGCTCGGCGAGGCTGTCCACCACAATGCGGCCAACGTTCATGTCGAGCGCGCGCTTGATTTCGGCGTCGGACTTGTTGTTGCCATGGAGTCCAAGATGCGGGCCTTCAATCCCGGCTTTGGCGGCGACCGCAAGTTCCCCGCCTGAACATGTGTCCAGTCGCAGGCCCTCATCAGCCACCCAGCTGGCCACCGCGCTGCAGAGGAAAGACTTGCCGGCGTAGTAGACGTCCACTCCCCCGCAAATATCAGCGAACGCGTCGTCGAAGGCGTTCTTGAAAGCGCGGGCACGTGAGCGGAAATCCGTTTCGCTCATCACAAACAGGGGCGTACCGAACTCTTCCCGCAGGCGGCTGACGGGGATCCCGTCTATGGCCAACTCGCCGTCGTCGTTGCGTTCCACGCCCCCTGCCCACATCGGTGGATGCAGGACGTTCAGGTCTGCAGGCAGCTGCAGCCACTCAGGCGCCAGTGGCGAGGCCTGATGCGCACTCACTGCGTTGGTATGGCTGTTGGTATTCACTGTGCTGGTATTCACTCTGTTGGTATTCACTGCGCTGGTATTCACTTCGTTCATCTGTCTCACATCCGTTCCGGCGCCGAAACGCCCAGCAGATCAAGTCCATTGGCCAGCACCTGGCTCGTGGCATCGTTGAGCCACAGCCTGGTGCGGTTGAGGTCGGTGATGGCTTCATCCCCGAGCGGCGCCACCCGGCAGGCGTCATACCAGCGGTGGTAGGCGCCGGCGATCACTTCAAGGTGGCGGGCTATCCGGTGCGGCTCACGGAGTTCAGCGGCCTTGGCAACGATCGAGGGATAGCTGCCGAGATAGGACAGGAGTTCGTTCTCAGTGGCATGCTCCAGCAGGGAAGCGTCAAACGCGCTTCGGTCCACACCGGCTGCGACAGCGTTACGGGCTGTACCTCGTGAACGGGCGTGGGCGTACTGGACGTAGAAGACGGGGTTCTCGTTGCTGTGCTTCTTCAGCAGCTCAGGATCGAGCGTCAGCGGGGAATCTGCCGGGAACCGGGCCAGGGAATACCTGACGGCATCTTTGCCCAGCCAATCGATGAGGTCCTTGAGCTCGATGATGTTGCCTGCACGCTTGGAGAGCTTGGCTCCATTCACGGAGACCAGCTGACCGATCAGGACCTCGATGTTGACGTCAGGATCATCTCCGGCGCACGCCGCAATTGCCTTGAGGCGGTTGATGTAGCCATGGTGATCGGCGCCCAGGAGATAAATCTTTTGATCGTAGCCGCGATCCTTTTTGGACAAGTAGTACGCAGCGTCTGCGGCAAAGTAAGTGGGCTCCCCGTTGGCCCGGATCATGACCCTGTCCTTGTCGTCGCCGAAGTCAGTGGTGCGCAGCCAGACTGCCCCGCCGTCGTCGAACACGTGGCCCTGTTGGCGCAGGCGGGCAACGGCACTTTCGATCGCCCCGCCGTCGTGCAGGTCCTTTTCAGAGAAATAGGTATCGAACACCACACCGAAATCCGCCAGCGTGTGCTTGATGTCGTCAAGCTGCGCCTCATAGGAGGCGGCCCGGATGACAGGCAGCGCCGCAACATCAGTGAGTTCACGGATATCCGGATGCCGGGTCAACACGTGGTGGCCGAGGTCTGCGATGTACTGGCCGGGGTAGCCGCCTTCCGGCACATCCCTGCCGTGCAGGCGGGCCAGCACCGACTCTGCGAAGACATTCATCTGGGAGCCGGCGTCGTTGATGTAGTACTCGGCCGTGACTTTTGCGCCGGAGGCACGGAGAACCCTGGCGATTGCATCACCCAAAGCAGCCCACCTTGTATGCCCAATATGCAAGGGGCCGGTGGGATTGGCAGAGACAAACTCCATGTTCACCACGTGGCCGGCGAGCGCAGAATTGGTTCCATACGCTGGACCGGCCTCCACAATGGCCTTCGCCAGCGCGCCGGCAGTCGCTGCATCTACGGTGATGTTCAGGAATCCCGGTCCGGCGATGTCCACCGACGAGACGCCGTCGATGGTCTTAAGCCTTGTGCTTAGTACGGCAGCAAACTCACGCGGATTCATGCCTGCCTGCTTGGACAGCTGCAGTGCGATATTGGTGGCCCAATCGCCGTGGTCACGGTTCTTCGGACGCTCCACGCGGACCTCCTCGGGCACAGCCGAAGCCTCGAGGGCGACGTCGCCGGCCGCGACGGCGTCTTTCAGGCAGGCGGATATGGCGAGGGAGAGTTCTTCGGGGGTCACGCATCTAGCCTACCGGTGCCCTGCAATCCAGCGGAATTTGCATTGCGGCAGCAGTCGTCGCGAACCGCAATCCCGGATGCTTTTCGGGGTGCTCTTAGAGTTCTTTTTGGAAGGATTAGCGTTCACAGGAAATTCACAGCGCCAGGAAATGATGAACCATTACGCTGATTCTGACGTTGTCACATCCGTAACAGTCCCCGAACGAGAATCGAGCCCTGTATGAAAACCGCCCGCAAAAGTCTGTTCGTTGGCGTCGCCGGCCTCTCCCTGGTAGGAACCGTGGCCGGATGTGCACCGTCAGCCACCTCTCCGGCAGCCAGCACTCCCGCAGCTACAAGCGCAACTACGTCCGCCGTACCCTCGAGCTCACTGGCAACCTCCGGGACGGCCTCCGGCTACAAGGACGGGACCTACAGCGCCGACGGTAACTATGTCTCCCCCAACGGCACCGAGACGGTGGGCGTCGAGCTGACGTTGGCGGACGGGACGGTATCAGCCGTAAAAATCACCGAGCACCCGACCAACCCGAACACCAAGAAATTCCAGGGTGAGTTCGCCGGAGGGATCCAGGCGCAGGTCGTGGGAAAGAAGCTGGATGAACTCAATGTATCCAAGGTGGCCGGTTCGTCCCTGACCAGCGGCGGGTTCAATGACGCCGTGGAAAAGATCAGGTCCCAGGCCAAGTAGCCACTACCAACTGCAACAGTTCCACATCTTAGGAGAGCACGTGCCCCATCCGGGTTGGGCGGCATTCACTTTTGACGGGATAGGTACCCGTTGGGAGATCTGTACGCCCATTCAGCTGGCGGACGTGCAGCAACGCAGGCTTCTGGCCATCGTTGAGGAGTACGACTCCGCTTGGTCCCGTTTCCGCCCGGACTCCCTGGTGGCTTCTGCCGCGAGGGAGTCCGGCCGTTTCGAGATGCCTGACAACGCCGCTGAGCTGGGCTGGCTCTACCGCGACCTCTACCGGATCAGCGGTGGCGCGATGACACCCCTGATCGGGGGAAGCCTTGAGCACCTTGGTTACGACGCCGGATACACCTTGCTTCCTAAGGGATCACCGGTGGCACCGCCGCGCTGGGAGGACGTTCTGCAATGGGAAGGTTCCATCCTGTCGACGTCGGCACCTGTTGTGCTGGACATTGGCGCCGCCGGCAAGGGGCAACTGGTAGACCTGCTGTCCAAGGAGCTTTTGGCGCAGGGATTCAGCGAATACTTCCTCGATGCCAGCGGCGACCTGTTCAACTCAGGTCCCAAACCCGTGTCCATAGGACTCGAACACCCGTACGATCCCGAACGTGCCATCGGGACAATCAGCCTGCGCGCCGGCGCACTGTGCGCATCAGCCTCAAACAGACGGACCTGGGGCGACGGGCTGCACCACGTTCTGGACGGATTAAGCGGCGCTCCGGTGCAAACCATAGTGGCCACCTGGACCGTGGCTTCCAGCGCCATGGTGGCGGACGCGCTGGCCACGGCACTGTTTTTGGTTTCCGGGGACCGGCTCAAGGAGGACTTCGATTTCTCCTGGCTCAAGGTCTTCTCGGACGGAAGCGCAGAATACTCGGCAGACTTCGAAGGAGTACTTTTCTCATGAGTTCCATCAGTTTGCGGAGCCCCGTCGCTACGCGCCTGGACACTGCGCTCAACCGCCTGACGATGTACCGCCTTGTGCTCTGGGTCCTGGGGATTCTTGTGGCGTACAGCCTGCTGCTGAACGTCCTGGGATGGCTGACCTTCGGTATTCCGGAAATGTTGGCGCACCTGGCGCTGTGCCTTGGGCTGACTTATGGATCCAACCGGGGCCTGGCCGCCCTCTTCCGGGTACAGCCACATTCCGAATCCTCCCTGATCACCGGGCTCCTGCTGTACTTCCTGTTCTGGCCCTCGTTCAAAACGCTCGATATGGCAGGTGTGGCACTTGCCTGTGTCCTGGCGTCCGCCTCCAAGTATGCCCTCGCCTGGCGGGGCCGCCACATCTTCAACCCTGCCGCCGCCGGCGCGTTCATCACAGGACTGACCGGCCTGAATATCGCGACCTGGTGGGCGGCCACCCCTTCGATGCTCCTGCTCCTGGTTCCGGGCATTGTGCTGGTGCTTTACCGGACCAGGAAGGTGATTATGGGCCTTGTGTTCGTTGTCGCCTCCACGTCAATCGTGGCAGTTGAACTATTGCGTGCAGGAATGTCGGCCGGGGCGGCCTTGTGGCAGCCCCTTGCCCAGCGGCCCATACTGTTTTTTGTCGGTTTTATGCTCACCGAACCACTGACCTTGCCGCCCCGCCGTTGGCAGCAACTGGGGCTCGCCGCCGTCGTCGGTGTTGTTTTTGCCCTGCCGTACAACTTCGGGTTCGTGGCGAATTCCCCCGAACTGGCGCTGTTGTTGGGCAACCTGGTCGCCTTCTTCGCGGGCCAGCGCGGCGGTATCCGGCTCCATTTCCAGGGCTCCCGCCCCCTCACGCCTACGACGACGGAATTCACGTTCCGTCCGGAGCGCTCCGTAAGGTTTACCCCCGGGCAATACATGGAACTGAACCTCCCGCACACCGGCTCTGACGGGAAGGGCCGCCGTCGCGTCTTCAGCGTCACAAGCTCCCCCGACGATCCGGATGTGTCCTTCGGTGTCGGTACCGCTGAACCCCTCTCCGCTGCCAAACGCGCGCTCCAGTCCTTGGAGCCGGGCGACACTGTGACCGCCACGGCTGTGGGTGGGGACTTTGTCATGCCGCGTGACCCCTCTGTTCCCGTACTGCTGATCGCAGCAGGGATCGGCATCACTCCGTTCCTGGCACACCTTAATGCCGGTGCCGCCCGCGAACGCGATGTGGTGCTGCTGTACCTCGCCAAGAACGGCGCCGAACTCGCCTACGCGGACGAGCTGGAAAAGTCAGGGGCGCGAGTCATCGTACGGCTCTCGGACGGATCTGCGCCGCCACGGTCGTTCCACAATGCTTTCGCTGGCGTGGTGCCGGACAGTGCCTCACGGTTGGAGGGATCCGTGCAGGCAGTAGCAGGCCCCGGCCCCGGCCGCTCCGCCCGGATTGACGGGCCCGCCCTGAAAGAGCTTGTGCCGGACATTTCAGAGCGTGAGGTCTACATTTCCGGCTCCCCTGCCAGCGTTCGATCCCTGCGTTCTGCCGCCCGGCGGGCAGGGGTCAAAAAGGTACACACTGATTCCTTTGCCGGCTATTGAGGGACGTCGGCTGTCAGGAGCCGCTGGTTTTCCCTTCAGGGCTACGTTCCTGCTAAGCTCTAGGACGTCCCGCCGGTAAGGCTGGATCCCTGAAATGCCCTCGTAGCTCAGGGGATAGAGCGTCTGCCTCCGGAGCAGAAGGTCGTAGGTTCGAATCCTATCGAGGGCACAACCGAAAGCCCGTCAGTTCAACGAATTGGCGGGCTTTTGCTGTGCCACCGCAAAAAAGTCGCTACCCCCTCGTAGGCTGATTTCCAAGAGACAGCGGGTCAAGCGGCAAGGGGTATTCCATGTACTGTTCGATCATTCCGCCGTACATCCTCAAGCGGGTGGCGGCACAGGACGCGCCACGATTTTCGGCGGCGGCCAGGGCGGCCAAGGAAGCGCTGCTTCACGTCAAAAGCGTGCAGGCTGCGCGGGCACAGCCCTCCCCCGCCCTTCCTCCCGGTATTCGCCAAGTGAAACCGGGCCCTCCGCAAAGGACCGTTTACGATGCCCAGGAAGCGGAAATACTGCCCGGCAAAGTAGTCCGGAAAGAAGGCGAACCGGCTACCGGTGATCCGGCCGCCGACGAGGCCTACGATGGACTCGGCCATACGCACCGGCTCTATGCGGACGTGTTCGGGCGGAATTCCATAGACGCGCAGGGCCTCCCGCTTGACGCGACGGTGCACTTCGGGAAGCTGTACGACAACGCCTTCTGGGACGGATCGCAGATGGTCTTCGGCGATGGGGACGGGGAGATCTTTCAAAGGTTCACGCTTTCCCTGAGCGTTATCGGCCACGAATTGGCTCACGGGGTCACACAGCATTCAGCCGGCCTCGCCTACCGCAACCAGGCCGGAGCAATCAACGAATCCCTCTCCGACGTTTTTGGCGCCCTGGTGGAGCAGTTCGTTGGACAGCAAACAGCTGCGGAAGCCAGCTGGCTCATTGGAGAAGGACTTTTTACGTCCCAGGTTGAAGGTTCTGCCCTGCGCTCCATGAAGGCCCCGGGAACGGCATATGACGACGACGTGCTGGGCAAAGATCCGCAGCCGGACTCGATGGATTCCTATGTACGGACCAGCGCCGACAACGGCGGAGTTCACATCAACTCCGGCATACCCAACCGGGCGTTCTACCTTGTGGCCTCAAGTTTGGGCGGTTATGCATGGGACTCGCCTGGCCGCATCTGGTACGACGCCCTGACGAGCGGCTCGCTTAAGGCCGACACCACGTTCCGGGCCTTCGCCAAGGTAACTCTGGCTTCGGCAGAGGAGCTGTTCGGAGCAGCTTCACCGGAACATGACGCGGTCAAGCTGGCATGGGAAACTGTCAAGGTAAAGCTATAAAAGACGCCGCCTGCACAGAGTGAACCCCCGTGAAGGAAGCACCCAAAGCGGTCCGGCAGTACCGGAAGCACAGGAACCAGGCCATGAAAATCACCGTCCAGCGCAGCGGCGGCATTGCTGCGCTGACCCGTGAGTGGAGCGTGAAGGCTGTGACCCCTGCGGACAAAAGCCGCTGGGAGCCCCTTATTGATGCGTGTCCGTGGGATGCGGTGCCTGGACGGGACGAGGATGGCGGTGGTAACCAGCCCGACCGCTTCATGTACTCCATCCGGGCAGGACAGCACCGGGCCACGCTTCCGGAGCGTGCTGTTACCGGCCCATGGCGCATTCTTGTGGACAACACCAGGGCGGCCGCGGAGGCTTCCCGCAACAAGGACGGAAAGCGCTGAACCGGACTAGACGGCTGCGGCCAGCTGCCCCCTGAAGGTCCTCCGGTACAACTGTGGGCTCGTGTCGAGAACCTTGGCGAAATGGTGCCGGAGCAATACGGAGTGGCCGAACCCTGCTTCACGGGCAATCTCGTCGATGTTCAAGTCAGTGGATTCTAGCAATTCCTGTGCCCTCAGAACCCGCTGCGAATTCAGCCACGCCGCCGGAGTGGTTCCCGTTTCCGAACGGAACCGGCGGGCGAACGTCCGCGGTGACATATGCAGGCGGTTGGCCAACTCATTGACAGTATGTTCCTCGTCCAGATGCGTCACCATCCACCGCAGCAACTCCTCCATGGGAGCCGATCCGCAAGTCGGCATGGGGCGTTCGATGAACTGGGCCTGGCCACCGTCGCGATGTGGAGGAACCACCATGTCCCGGGCAATCGAGGCAGCCACGCCAGCCCCGAGCTCAACCCGGACAAGGTGCAGGCTGGCATCAATTCCGGCGGCAGTACCGGCACTCGTCACGAGGTTTCCGTCCTGGACGTACAGCACATTCTCATCAACCATCACGTCCGGGAATTTGGCGGCAAGCTCATTGGAATAGTGCCAGTGGGTGGTGCAGCGGCGACCATCAAGGAGACCTGCCCTGGCCAGTGCGAAGGCTCCGGAACAGATGGACATGACCCAGGCTCCACGGGCATGTGCTGCGCGCAGGGCATCCAGCACGTCTTCATGCACATCTTCATCCCGGCCATAGGGAGTCATAATCACCAGATCGGCGTCGGCCGTGGCCTCCAGCCCCAGAGCGACGTTCATCGACAGGCCGCCCTTGAGCGGGATGTCTCCGGGCACGGGGGCGCAGACCCGGAAATCAAACGCCGGCACTCCCCCTTCACGCGCCGATCTGTCGATTCCGAAAACCTCGTAGGCCGTGCCGAACTCGAAGAGGGAGAAGTGAGGGACAACGATTACCGCCACTGATTTAAGCATGAAATCAGTATGGCAGAAGGTTGGCAGGAATTATAGCTTTTTGGGCATTTCTGCCACTGTTCCGTGATGCATGGCGGGAGAAGGATTGAGTCATGGAAATCATCGCCGTTGTACTCATCGTCCTTCTCCTCGTCGTACTCCCCGCCACCCTGACAAGCATTTTGGGTGACGGTCGGGGTCACACTCCCCGCGAGCAGTCCCACCCTGACTGGAAAGCCATGGACCTGCCGAGCACCAACTACACACTCCGCAATTTCTGACCGACAGGGCTGCCGCTGTCCTGCTCCAGAGCTCCCCGGCCAAAAGATTCCAGCCACGTGAATCCAGCCAGGAAACACTGGCCAGGCACAGCGACAGCCCTCAGCATGTGGTTCCCTGCCGATCACGTCGTTAGCTGACCACGTCAGTGACCAGATCCTACGGCCGCTTGAGGACGGATTCGGTCCTCGATTCCTTTACACATGAAGTACATTTGGGGTCATGATCCAGACCTCCGCCCGCCTCCTGCAGTTGCTTTCGTTGCTTCAGATCCGCCGGGAATGGACCGGGCCCGCCCTCGCCGAGCGGATGCAAGTGACGGAGAGGACCATCCGGCGTGATATTGGCAAACTCCGTACCCTCGGCTATCCGATCCACGCATCACCGGGAATAGCGGGCGGATACCAACTCGGCGCCGGAGCCGAACTGCCTCCCCTCCTCCTGGACGACGACGAGGCCTTGGCTGTCGCCTTGGGCCTCAGCGCTGTCGCTGCGGGCCCAGTGGCCGGGATAGGCGAATCGTCGGTCCGTGCATTGGCCAAGCTGGAGCAGGTTCTTCCCTCGCGGCTGCGACACCGGTTCGGTGCCCTCAAAAACACTGTCACTACCCTTCCCAGCGATGCGGCACCTGTCGATCCCCTGCAGCTGACTGCGATTTCGGCGGCCATCACTGACCGCCGGGAACTGAGCTTTGACTACACAAAGGCCGACGGCGGCACCGGCCGCCGTCTTGTCGAGCCCTATCGGCTGGTGGACACGGGACGTCGCTGGTACTTCGTGGCATGGGATACAGAAAGGGAGGACTGGCGTACCTTCCGCGCCGACCGGATTTCCTCCATGCCGACTGAGCGCAAGCGGTTTGTTCCCCGGCAGCTGCCCGCCAAGGACATCGCCGCCTATGTTCAGGAATCCATCACCCGATCGCCCTACAAGTATGACCTGGTGATCCGGCTTCATGCCCCGATCCAAGAAGTAGCCGCCCTCGTAGGGCCACAAACGGCAAGCCTGAACGCAGAAGGAGAGGACAGGACCATTCTCCGCGCAGGCTGGGACAGGCTGGACACTCCTGCCGCCCATCTGGCCTCCCTGGGCATGGACTTCGAGATCCTCTCCCCTGCGGAATTCCGGGAGCATGCACGCGCAGTCGCGGAGCGGCTTATCCAGGCAGCAGGCGGCGGACCGCCGGCGACTGAGGAAAAGGAACGGTTCCCTGCTCAGCAGTAGACTGTTTCCAGCCATGACTTTTCATATCTCCTACCCCGCCGAGCTGCCGGTATCCGAGCGCCGCGAGGACCTGATGGCGGCCATCGCCGCGAATCAGGTAACCATCATCGCCGGCGAGACCGGCTCCGGAAAAACCACCCAGATTCCCAAGATGTGCCTTGAGCTGGGACTCGGGGAGAACGGCCTGATAGGCCACACTCAGCCGAGGCGGCTGGCCGCCCGCACCGTTGCTGAACGCATCGCCGAGGAGCTTGGCGTAGAAATAGGCCAGGAGGTGGGCTTCCAGGTCCGCTTTACCGGCGAGGTGAGCAGGTCCACGAAGGTCAAGCTTATGACCGATGGGATCCTGCTCGCTGAAATCCAGCGGGACAAGCTGCTGCGCAAGTACAACGCCATCATCATCGACGAGGCCCACGAGCGCAGCCTCAACATCGACTTCATCCTGGGCTACCTCAAAAGGATTCTTCCGCAACGGCCTGATCTGAAGATCATCATCACTTCAGCCACCATTGATCCTGAGCGCTTTGCGAAGCACTTTGGCACAGATGAGGCGCCCTCCCCCATTATCGAGGTATCCGGACGGACCTTCCCGGTCGAAATCCGATACCGGCCGTTGTCCCAACCTGCAGGGCGGGAATCGGAAGAAGACACCTCGGATGACGCACTCGAGGAAGACCGTGATCCGCTGGATGCCGTGTGCGATGCCGTCGACGAGCTGGCTGCAGAGGCGCCCGGCGACATCCTGATCTTCTTCTCCGGCGAGCGCGAGATCCGTGACGCAGCCGAAGCCCTCAACGCCAGGATCCAAGGGAACCGGCGGCTGGCAGGGACTGAAGTTCTCCCGCTGTTCGCAAGGCTGAGCCTGCAGGAGCAGCACAAGGTCTTCCATCCCGGCAGCAAACGACGCATCGTCCTTGCCACTAACGTTGCCGAGACTTCCCTGACGGTACCCGGGATCAAATACGTCATAGACACCGGAACGGCCCGTATCTCCCGATACTCACACCGGACGAAGGTCCAGCGCCTTCCGATCGAGCGCGTCTCGCAGGCATCCGCGAACCAGCGCTCCGGCCGGTGTGGCCGTGTCTCCGACGGCATTGCTATCCGGCTTTATTCCGAGGAAGACTTCGAATCCAGGCCACTGTTCACCGACCCGGAAATCCTGCGCACCAACCTCGCCGCGGTCATCCTCCAGATGACCGCCATGGGAGTGGCCCGCGGACCCAAGGATGTCGAGAGCTTCCCGTTCGTGGAACCGCCGGACTCGCGCGCCATCAACGACGGCGTCACCCTCCTCCGCGAGCTCGGCGCCCTTAACCCTGTCGTGACCACAGGCCCTGCCGCCAACAGTGGAAAGGGCCGCGATAGCGACGGCGATGCCGGCCGTGGCAGCCGCGGCCGGACTGGTGGCGGACTGACCGCCGTCGGGCAGAAGCTGGCGCAACTTCCGGTGGATCCGCGGCTGGGGCGCATGATCGTCGAGGCAGGCAAGCGGGGTTGCGTCCGTGAGGTGATGATCCTCGCTGCGGCCCTGACCATCCAGGATCCCCGCGAGCGCCCTACCGACAAGCAGCAACTGGCGGCTGAGAAGCATGCCCGTTTCCGGGACGAAAACTCCGATTTCACGGGCTTCCTGAACTTATGGAACTACCTTCAGGAAAAGCAGCAGGAACTTTCCTCCACCCAGTTCCGCCGGCTGTGCCGGACAGAGTTCATCAACTACCTCCGCGTCCGGGAATGGCAGGATCTGTTCGCCCAGCTCCGCCAGCTCGCAAGGCCCTTGGGAATCACCCTGGACAACAAGCGGCTGGCCGATCCCGTCGGCAACCATGAGGGCATCCACATCAGCCTGCTGTCCGGTCTGCTCAGCCACATCGGCATCCTGGACGAACGCAAACGCGAATATGCCGGTGCCCGCGGGAGCCGCTTCGCTATCTTCCCCGGATCAGCGCTGTTCAAGAAGTCGCCAACGTTTGTAATGGCCGCCGAACTGGTTGAGACAAGCCGCCTTTGGGCAAGGGTGGCTGCCAAATTTGATCCGCTCTGGGCCGAGCAGGTAGCGCCGGATCTGGTAAAGCGAAGCTACAGCGAGCCGCATTGGTCCAAGAAGATGGGCGCGGTGATGGCCCATGAAAAGGTAACCCTGTACGGCGTGCCCATCATTCCCGGCCGGCGGATCAACTACGGCCGGGTGGATCCGGAGCTGTCCCGCGAACTGTTTATCCGCCATGCCCTGGTGGAGGGTGATTGGCAGACCCATCACAAGTTCTTCCACCGGAACAGGGCGCTCCTCCAGGAAGTCGAGGAGCTGGAGGCGCGGATGCGTCGGCGGGACATCCTGGTCGACGACGAGACACTGTTCGAGTTCTATGACGCCCGGATCGGCAAGGAGGTGGTGTCCGAGCGCCACTTCGATAAATGGTGGAAGGACGCCAGACAGCAGGATCCTCAACTGCTGGACTTCGACCAGTCGCTGCTCATCAGCGAGGGCGCCGATGCCCTGGATGAATCCGCGTACCCGAAGAGTCTGCAGCACAAGGGCTTTGAGCTTCCGCTCAGTTACGAATTCCATCCGGTCGCTCCGGGCTCCCCTCCCAATCCTTCAGACGGCGTAACGGCCGAAGTTCCTGTCCTCTTCCTTAACCAACTCGATGACGCGCCCTTCCGCTGGCTCATTCCCGGCCAGCGCGTTGAACTCGTGACGGCGCTCATCAAGTCCCTGCCAAAGAACATCCGCAAAAACTTTGTTCCCGCACCGGACGTCGCACGGCAGGCCGTCGCCGCATTGGAGCGCGACTTCGATCCCGCTGAGGATGAGCTTGAGCCCTCGCTGGAGTTGGCTCTCCGGCGCATCCGGGGCCAGGTTATTCCCCAGGGATCCTGGAACTGGGACGCCATCCCATCACACCTTCGGGTGAGCTTCCGCGTGGTGGATTCGCACGGCAAGGTACTCGACGAGGGAAAGGACCTCAAGGTCCTGCAGGAGCGCCTCGCCCCCGCAACGCGCCGTGCCATCGCCGAATCCCTGGGCGCGACGCCCGGTACGACGGCGCCTCGAAGTGGCGCAAGCCCATCCCGTTCCGCCAACGCTACGTCGAAGGGGGCAGCAACCGGGGCGTCCGCCAATGGCAAGGGCGGGTCCGGCAAGGGTACCTCCGGCCTTGATGGAAGCAGGCAGGGCATAGCCGAACAGTCAGGCCTCACGGACTGGACTATCGGGACCCTGCCGCGGGAGGTTAAAGGCACCGTCAACGGTCACACCGTCACTGGCTATCCCGCGTTGGTGGACGAGGGGACGTCAGTGGCGCTGAAGGTGTTCCAGACTGAATCCGAGCAGCGGGAAGCCATGCGGGGCGGCGTAATTCGTCTCCTCGCGTTGAAAGTTCCCTCCCCTGACCGCTACGTCCTTGAACACTTGAGCAACACGGAAAAGTTAACGTTCAGCCAGAATCCCCATGGTTCGGTCTCAGCGCTCATCGCCGACTGCGCGCTGGCCGCGATTGACAAGCTGACCCCGGCGGACTTGCCCTGGGACGAAGCATTGTTCAGGTCTCTCTACGAGCAGGTGCGGGCGGAGCTGATCGATACCGTGTTCAGCGTCACCGCCATCGTGGAGCGCATCCTGTCCAGCACCAGCCGGATCAGAAAGCAGTTGAAGGGCACCACCAGCCTGGCGTTGATCAGTTCGCTCAACGACATCAGGAGCCAACTCGAGCAACTGGTCTACCCGGGTTTCGTGGCAAAAACGGGCTACGCCCAGCTCAGCCAGCTGCCGCGGTACCTGGCCGCGATCGAGAAGCGCCTGGAGAAGCTTCCAGGTAACGTCCAGCGCGATGCGTTAAATATGAGCGTGATCCAAGGACTCGAAGACGACTACGACGACGCCGTCTCGGCTTTGCTGCCGGGGCGACGCGCCGGGGAAGAACTCACCCGCGTGCGCTGGATGATCGAAGAGCTGCGCGTCAGCCTCTTCGCCGTCGAACTCGGCACGGCCTATTCAGTGTCTGAGAAAAGGATCCGCGCCGTGCTGAACAAGGCGCTGGCGCCGGCTTAGGATTCGGGAACATTCCCGGAGTATCCGGCGGCCCGCAAGCACTCACGAAGTTTTTCCGCGTTCGCGTCCAGTTGGGCAGGATCCGGGTTCTGATCCACCGACCCGAAATCGTAATCCGCCATCGAGTTCGAAGGCCACACGTGCACATGCATGTGATGGACTTCGTAGCCCGCGATCAGTAGCCCCGCCCGGGCCGATCCGAAGACCTCGACTTGGGCCGCACCGATTTTCCGCGCCACCTCCATGGTCCGGGAAAGAATCTCCGGACTCGCATCGGTCCAGCGGTCCACCTCTTCAATGGGGACAACCAGGGTGTGGCCGTCGGCGAGCGGACCCATGGTCAGGAAGGCAACCACGTTCTCGTCACGCCAGACGAAACGCCCGGGAATCTCGCCGTTGATGATTTTGGTGAATATGCTGCTCATGCGTCTGCCTTTGCTGCCGGAGCCGGGAGGGTCTTGTTGTCCAGGACGAAGCGGTACTTGACGTCACCGGCCACCATCCGCTCATATGCTTCGTTGAGTTGTTGGGCTGAAACGATTTCGACGTCGGACACAACGCCGTGCTCTGAACAAAAGTCCAGCATCTCCTGGGTCTCGGCAATGCCACCGATATAGGAACCGGAGTACGCGATGCGGCGGCGGATCAGATGCCAGGGATTGACCGGCGGCATGGGATCAGAGGGCAAACCCAGCTGGAACAGCGCGCCTTCAAGACGCAGGGTCCGGAAGTACGGGCCGAGGCCGTGTGGTGCGGCAACCGTATCGATGATGACGTCGATGCTGCCGGCGGCCGACTTCATGGCGTTTTCGTCCCGCGACAGAATGACCTCGTCTGCCCCCAACTCCTTGGCCGCCGCAACCTTGGCTTCGGAAGTGGTGAAGACCTTTACTTGGGCTCCCATAGCCTTGGCGAGCTTGACGGCCATGTGCCCGAGTCCGCCGAGGCCCACGACCCCAACGACATCGCCTTCCTCGACATCGAAGTGCCGCAGCGGCGAGTACGTAGTGATCCCGGCGCAGAGGAGCGGAGCGACGGCGGCCGGGTCAAGATTCTCCGGCACTCTCAACACATAGCGTCGGTCTACCACTACCGAGGATGAGTATCCGCCCTGGGTGATTCCGCCTGGGTTCCGTGGATCGATGGCGCCGTAGGTGCCCACCGGGCCCTTCTCGCAGTACTGTTCGAATCCGTCGAGGCAGCTCTCGCACTCACGGCAGGAATCCACCATGCACCCGACGCCCACCAGGTCCCCAATGGAGAAGTCGTCGACGGCGGATCCCACGCCGCTGATGCGTCCCACGATCTCGTGGCCCGGAATCAGTGGATACTTCGGCGCACTCCACTCGCCCCTCGTAGCGTGGACATCCGAATGGCACAGGCCACAAAATTCGATGGCAATTTCGACGTCGTCTTCCCCGGGTGCGCGCCGGGAGACCGTCAGCGGGACGAGGCCTCCGTCACTGGAGCGGGCGCCATAACCGGCGGCCAACCGGGCATCCGCCGATGAAGCGGAAGGAACAAGAGGTGGCAACGGCTTGGCGAAGGGCGGCGGGGAGGGGCGTCCTGGGGTCATAGTGTGACGCTACTCCCGGCACCGGCAGAATTTCCAATCACCGGGCAACACAATGGTCATCAAACAGCAGGACTTTCGGCCGTCCCGCCTGGTTCAGGGCCGGTCGCTACTTTGTTGTCGGAATTGTTGGACCATTCAGAAAATGAGCCGGGAAAGAGTGCGGCTGTGATCCCGGCAATCTCGAGGGCGGCTACCTCATGGGCCGCTGTAACGCCTGAGCCGCAATAGACTGCGACAGATGACCCCGGCCCGACGCCAAGGCCGGCAAAGCGTTCCTTGAGTTCCGCAGCGGGAAGGAAACGCCCGTCGTCGTCGAGATTCCCGGTGGCCGGTGCACTTACCGCACCGGGAATGTGGCCCGCCCGTGGGTCTACGGGCTCGAACTCACCCCGGTACCGCTCCCCTGCACGGGCGTCCAGCAGGACCCCGGACTGGTGCCAGCGGGAAGCCTCAGCCGCGTCAATGACAGGCATGGCACCCTCTGCCAGAGTGACATCGCCGGGCGCGGCCTTCCTGTCTCCCTCTTCGACAGGGAACCCTGCCTCCTTCCATGCCGCCAGGCCGCCGTCGAGCAGGAAGACGCTTGGAAAGCCGGCGTACCTGAGCAACCACCAGAGCCTGGCCGCGGCCATGTTCCCGCTGTCGTCATAGGCAACCACAACGTCATTGTTCCGGATACCCCAACTCCGCGCGGACTCCTGGAACCGGGTCAATGAAGGTAGAGGGTGGCGTCCTCGCCGGGGATCAGCAGCGGCGGCCAGCTGGGTGGGCAGATCCACATACAGCGCACCGGGGATGTGCTCCTCGAGGTAGTGTTCGTGGCCGTGCGGATCGCCCAGCGCCCACCGCGCATCCAGCAGAACAACGGGGCCGCCGGCGGCCATCCGCTCCTTCACCCAGGACACGTCCACCAGCGTGTTCATAGAATCTCCTTAGTTCAGAATCGCGAGTTCAGAATCACGTATCAGCCACCCCACTCTAACCGCAGGGCCACATCGCGGCCCCGGTAGGCTGGAGCAGTGAAACAACCGCGCAGCCTGGATCGAACGTGGGCAGATGAAGCCGTCCGGCGGATCAACGCCGAGAACAACCGGTCTGCCGACACCCACCTATATTCTGTGCCCCTGCCGGAGCACTGGGGCGTCCAGTTGTACCTCAAGGATGAATCCACTCACAGGTCCGGGAGCCTCAAGCACCGGTTGGCCCGGTCCCTTTTCCTGTTCGGCCTGGTCAACGGCTGGATCAAGGAAGACACCACCATCGTCGAGGCTTCAAGCGGCAGCACGGCGGTCTCCGAGGCGTACTTCGCCCAGCTGCTGGGACTTCCCTTCATTGCAGTGATGGCCCGGACAACAAGTCCGGAGAAGATATCCCTCATCGAACAATTTGGCGGGTCCTGCCTCCTCGTGGACCACGCCTCCGAAGTCTATGCAACGGCCGCCGAAGTGGCTCACACCGCCAAGGGCCACTACATGGACCAGTTCACGTATGCCGAGCGTGCCACGGACTGGCGCGGCAACAACAACATTGCCGAGTCGATATTCGGCCAGCTGGCTCTCGAGGAGCATCCCATCCCAGCCTGGATTGTGGTGGGAGCAGGAACGGGCGGTACCAGCGCCACAATCGGCCGGTATCTCCGCTATCACTGTTACGGGACCCGCCTGGCCGTGGTGGACCCCGAGAACTCCGCCTTCTACCCGGCTTGGCGCGACAGTGCAGGCGAGACGGCAACGGGCCTCCCCTCCCGAATCGAAGGGATCGGGCGGCCCCGCATGGAACCGAGCTTCGTTCCCGGCGTCATCGATCACATGATCCAGGTGCCGGACTCCGCGTCCGTCGCCGCCATGCGCCACCTGCACGGGCTCGCAGGGCTGCATGCCGGCCCTTCTACGGGCACCAACCTCTGGGGTGTATGGCAACTCATCGCAGCCATGGTCCAGGAAGGCCGCACCGGCAGTGTTGTGTCATTAATGTGCGACGGCGGTGACCGCTATGCAGGCAGCTACTACAATCCGGAGTGGTTGGCTATGCAAGGGCTTGACCCGGCTCCGTATGAAACCACTCTTCGGAAATTCTTCGATTCCGGAATCTGGAGCGGTTAACCGGATCCACTATTTCCGGGCCACCGGAAGGGCTACACCTCAACGGACTCGCCGCTTGCCAGATGAACGTACTCGGTGCCGTACTTGGCCCCAATGCGCTTCACATGCCCCTCCACGACTCCGAGGCCTGTTTCGCTGAGGAGCGCGTCATGGACCGGAAAAGCTTTCGGAGCCCGGACGCCCACTACAAAATCCACCACTTCCCCGATCTTGCTCCACGGCGCGTGAATCGGAACGAGCAGTGTCCCAACGCTCACCCCATCCGGGATGATGAACGAATCGCCGGGATGGTAGACGTTGGAATCGATGAGGTAACCCACGTTAGCGACGATGGGGATCTGCGGATGGATGAGCGCATGCTGGCCGCCGAACGTTTTGATATCAAAACCTGCTGCACGGAAATTGGTGCCGGGTTCGGCCGTGTGGATCCGTGATCCCGCAGCCGGAGCCTCCTCGCGCAGCCGGGCCGCCACACCCGCAGGCGCGTGCAACTGCAGTGAATCATTCTCGCTGAGTGCAGCTGCCACCACCGGAACATCTATGTGGTCCGGGTGCTCGTGGGTGATAAGCACGGCATGAGCGCCCTCCAAAGCCTGTTGCGATTCAGAGTAGGTTCCGGGATCAAGAACCAGGGCCAGTCCGTCCTTCTCGAGGCGGACACAGGCGTGGGAGTATTTCGTCAGCTTCATCCGGTCAGCCTAGATATTTGATATCGCCCTGTCCACGAACCCGTGGCTGGTAATCTTGAACTTTGCCACCATCCCTTGAGGGAAGCGAGTTCAACCCATGCCACAGGGCGCCACAGCTGGAAAAGAACAGCGGGTGACGAAGCAGCGCCTCGCGGTCAGCGCCGCTCTGGATCAGCTCAACGACTTCGTCAGCACGCAGGAGCTCTACCGCATCCTGCAGAATCAGGGAACCTCGGTTTCATTGGCCACGGCATACCGGATTCTGCAATCGCTTGCTGACGAGGGGCTGGTGGATGTGCTGCGCAGCGGCGATGGGGAAGCCGTGTACCGGCGGTGCGCCGTCACTGAGCACCACCATCACCTGCTCTGCCGGAACTGCGGCAAGGCTGTGGAGATCGAGGCGCCCGCCGTTGAGACGTGGGCGGCGCAGACTGCCAAGGAGCACGGGTTCACCGAAGTGGCCCATACCTTGGAAATCTACGGTCTGTGCCCTGATTGCTCGGCCGCGAAGGCAAAGGGCAAGGCCCAGACGGGCTCTGCTAACTAAGCCTGCAGGGAAGCTGCACGTGCCGGGCTTGACTGCACCCGGCGCCCAATCAGTCCACGCCGGGAGCGCACTCCGCCAATGATCCGGCAGGCCACATAGATCAGGAACGACAACGTGGTCACGTAGGGGCTGATTGGAATCCTCCCGCCCAGGGCCAGCAGGATGCCGCCCACCGTCGCAGTGACAGCGAACGCCACGCTGAGGATGACGACCATCCGTGGCGACGACGTCACGCGGAGGGCTGCGGCAGCAGGGGTAATGAGGAGGGCCAGTACGAGCAGCGCCCCGACTACTTGGATGGACAGGGCAACACTGACTCCCAGCAGGACCATAAAGGCTATGGCGAGTCCACGCACTGGAACACCGCGCGCTTCAGCAAGTTCCGGATCCACGCTGGCAAAGGTCAGAGGCCGCCAGATCAGCACCAGGGCCACCATCACAACGGCGGCGGTGCCTGCCAGAGCCTGCAGCTGCACGGTATCGACGGAGACAATCTGGCCCGTCAGCAGGCCGAATTTGTTGGCGGCCCTGCCTTCGTAGAGTGCCAGGAAGAGAATTCCGAGCCCCAGCCCGAAGGGCATGATAACGCCAATGATGGAGTTCTTGTCCCGCGCCCTGACTCCCATCAGGCCCAGCAGCAATGCCGCAGCCACTGACCCGATGAGGGATCCGAAAACGATGTCCGCACCTATTAACAAGGCAAACGCTGCACCGGCGAAGGACAACTCGGAAATACCGTGAACGGCGAAAGCCAGATCCCGTTTCATCACGAAGGTTCCGACCAGGCCGCCAAGCAGTCCAAGGACCGCACCGGCCCAAATAGAGTTCTGCACCAGCGCGAGCAGCTCGCCGTAATTGTCGAAGTTGAAAACCGAACGCAGAAATTCCTGGAAGTCCATTCAGACTCCCTCTCCGGCCAGCGAATGTTCATCGTGGTGGTGGGTGGTGGCATCCGGGAGCCCCACCACGACGATCCTGCCATTCAGGTGCATGACTTCCACGTGGCTGTCATAAAGCTCTGAAAGCACTTCGGTAGTCATCACTTCGTGGGGGGTACCCACCCTGAACTGTCCGCCAGCCAAGTAGAGGACCCTGTCCACGTAATCGATAATGGGGTTTATTTCGTGCGTGACAAACACCACGGCGCTCTCCTGCTCGTGGCACTGGTCATTGATCAGTGAGCTCACCGCCTGCTGATGATGCAGGTCCAGCGAAAGCAGCGGCTCATCGCACAGCAGCACCCGGGGCTCGGTGGCGAGCGCCTGGGCCACCCTCAGCCGCTGTTGCTCCCCGCCCGACAATTGTCCGACGGGCACATTGGCGTAGTCCGAGGCTCCTACCTGGGCCAGCAGCTGATCAATCCTGCGGTTGACCTTCGCTGCCCCGAGGCGCACTCCCCACCGGTCCCCATCCACACCGAGCCCCACCAGGTCCCGTGCCCGAAGGGGTGTATCCGGTGCGAAGGACTTCTGTTGCGGGATGTACCCGATCATCCGGCTCCCGCGCTCCACAGGATGGCCACCCAGCGTGGCAGTCCCCGAGTGAAGCTGCTGCAGTCCGAGCAAGACCTTGAGGAAGCTGGTCTTTCCGCTCCCGTTGGGCCCGAGGACAGCAAAGAACTCGCCGGGCTTGATATCGAGGTCGAGGTTCTCCCACAGCGTCCTTTTTCCAAAGGCAAGGGAGGCGCCGCGCAGACTCACTACCGGTTTCAACGTGTCTGTTCCTCAATTCAGGGTGAGTCTGGTTCCGCTATGGATCAAAGCCTGTAACTGGCCAGATGGGCACTCAACGGGCACTGCACGCGGTGACTCTGTCCTGATTATCTTAGGACGTATTGACGATGCTGATGGCCGGAAGGCAGGCCGGGCGTACCGGAATCTACTTGTTGATGGCCTTAGTAACGTTGTCGACGTTATCCGACATCCACTGCAGGTAGGACTTGCCGTCAGGCAACGTCTCACTGAAATCAACCACAGGTACTCCGGCGCCTTCGGCAGCCTTCTTAAGGACTTCGGTCTGCGGTCCCTCAGTCTGAAGGTTGTACGCAAGAAGCTTGACCTCACCCGAAGATACCAGTGCGCTGGCTTCCTGGAGGACCGACGCCGGGACGTCAGTACCTTCCTCGATAGCAGCGCTGTACTCTTCCGGTGTCTTGTTTACAAGTCCGGCTGATTCCAGCAGGTAGCCGGGAACCGGCTCCGTGATAGCTACCGGCTCCCCGTCTGCGCTGGCTTTGACGGCCGCCAGTTTGTCCTGCAGCCCGGCGAGTTCCTTCTTGAACGACTCGGCGTTGGCCTGGAAGGTGCTGGCAGACGCGGAATCGATGGTTGAAAGCTTGGCGGCAACGGCGTCTGCCAGCTTGGACATGGCATCAAAGCTGTACCAGACGTGCTCGTTGAACTCTCCGTGTTCGTGTTGATGCTTATCAGCGGACTCAGTTGCTGTTCCCGTCGGGCTTTCGGAGGCATGGGCTCCCTCCCCCTCCGGTGCCAGGCCTGAGACATCGACTGCCGTGATGATGTTGTCCTCGGCGATCTTGCTGTCCTCGGCGAGTTTGTGGATGAAATCGTCGTAGCCGCCACCGTTCTGGACAACCACCTGCGCCTTCGAGATGACCAGCTTGTCCTGCGTGGTTGCCTCGTAGGAGTGGGGATCCTGGCTGGTGCGCGTAATGATCGGGGTCACGTGGACTTTGTCGCCGCCGATGTCGCTGACGATATCGCCATATACGTTGGTTGAAGCGACGACCTCGATGGTCCCGCCAGCGGACGGGGAAGGAGCGCTCGACGGCGCCCCGGCACATCCGGTCAGCAGGAGACCAAGTCCGGCAACGGCTGCCAGGGAGGGACGAAGGACGAAATGACGCACAGGTAGGCCTCGGATCTTGTCGATGAGAATCAGGAGCATTAGCAACCCGAAAAGTCTAACGCTAAATGGGAATGATTCCTATTTAGGCTCCTTAGGTCAATTCTTAATCCGGCCCGGAAGGAGCTAGCCGCCCTCCTGCTGGCCCAGACGCCGTATCCCGGTGGCCTGGGTTGCGTCCCGGATCTCGCCCACAAGCTGTTCGATCACATCCTCCAGGAACAGCACCCCCTGGGTCTGTGCGTCAGGTCCGATCACGCGGGCCAGATGCGAGCCGGTCCGTTGCATCACCGACATTGCCTTCTCGATCTCATCGTCCGCGGAAAGGTTTGCCAAAGACCTGATACGGCCTTCTGCTATCGGATACCGGTAGCCGGCCTCCGGAATCGACAGAACGTCCTTGATATGGAGATAGCCCGACAGCATGCCGTCGTCGTCCACCATCGGGAAGCGCGAGAAGCCCGTCCGGCTGACAGCTTTCTCGAAGTCCACCGGTGTGGCGCCGGGCTTCATCATTACCAGCTTGTCCAGGGGCACCATGATGTCGCCCGCAGTGTATTCGGAGAATTCCAAAGCTCCGGTGATAAGGCCCGCATTGTCGTCTACGAGACCGTGACGGGTGGACTCCTGCACAATCGACTGGACCTCCTCCAAGGTAAAGGAGGACGTGACTTCATCTTTGGGCTCAATCCGGAGCAGTTTCAGAATGTGGTTTGCTGCCCAGTTCAATACCCGGATGACCGGATTGACCAAACTGGCAATGAACATCAGCGGCGGTGCAAGCAACAGAGCAGCCTTGTCAGCTACAGAAACGGAAATGTTCTTAGGGACCATCTCGCCGAAGGTCACGTGGAGGAAAGTGACAGCGAGCAGCGCAACGGCGAAGGCGCCGACGTCGGCGACCTCCACGGGAACCCCCAGCGCGTGCAGCGGTTCGGCCAGAAGATGGTGGATGGCAGGCTCGGCCACCAAGAGGATCAGCAGCGAGCACACCGTGATCCCCAGCTGGGCACAAGCCAGCATCAGGGAGACATTTTCCATCGCGCGCAGTGTGGTCTGGGCACGCCTGGACCCCTGCTCAGCCAGCGGTTCTATCTGGCTGCGCCGGGCCGACATGACTGCGAACTCAGCCGCAACAAAGAAGGCGTTGCCCATGAGCAGCACAACGAGCCAAAAAATTCCTGCCCAGTCGCTCATGCCTTGCCCCCCTGCCCTGCGGCATGTTCCTTATCCCGGACGGGGCCGGGTTTGAAACAGATCCTGTCGATCCGCCGGCCGTCCATGCGTGTCACTGTCAGTGTCCCGCCGTCGACGTCAACGGTGTCCCCTACGGAGGCGATGCGCCCGAGTTGGCTCATGACGTAGCCGGCCACCGTTTCATAGGCAGATTCATCCGGGACAGAGAGCCCCGGGATCTGCTCGGAGAGCTCGTCCGGGCGCAAAAGCCCTGGGAAGTACCAATCACCGGAAGCACTTTGAAGCAGTCCAGGCCTGACTTTGTCGTGCTCGTCAGAGACTTCTCCAACGATTTCTTCCACCAGGTCCTCCAGCGTGGCGATGCCGGCGGTTCCGCCGTATTCATCCAGCACCACGGCGAGCTGCATGTTTCCTTCACGCAACTCAGCAAGCAGCGCGTCCAGGTGGATGGTCTCCGGGACCCGCAGGACGTCCGTCATAATGGCGCCGGCCTCGAGCTTCTTGCGCCGGGATGATGGCACGGCGATGGCCTTCTTGACGTGGACAAGGCCGCGGATGTCGTCCGGGGAATCTCCGATAACAGGGAATCGCGAGTACCCGGTTCGGCGCGCAGCTTCCAGGATGTCGGTAACCGGCTGATCGGCCGCAATTGTCTCAACACGGATGCGGGGAGTCATGACGTCGGCAGCGGTTCGCCCGGAGAAGTTCAACGTCCGTGCGACGAAGTTGGCTGTTCCCGCATCCAGCGTTCCCATGTCAGCCGAGCGGCGAACGAGGGATGCCAGCTCGGCTGGGGTTCGTGCTCCGGAAATTTCCTCTTTCGCCTCAAGCCCGAAAATATTGAGAACCCTGTTGGAGAACCCGTTCAGCACAATGATGGCTGGTTTGAAAATGGCCGTGAAAACCAGCTGGGGACGGGCCAACGCCTTGCCGATCGGAAGAGACAGCGCTATTGCCATGTTCTTCGGGACCAGCTCGCCGATCAGCATCGACAGCAGCGTGGCAAGTGCCATCGCCAAAACCAGGGACAATGACGCGACTGCGGCAGGGGCGAGACCCAACGCCGCCAAGGGAGCCTCAAGGAGTCTTCCCACCGAGGGTTCCATCACGTAGCCCGTAAGCAGGGTGGTGAGTGTGATGCCCAGCTGACAGCTGGACAGTTGAGTGGACAGTGACTTGAGGCATTTCAGCAGCGGCACAGCGCCGGTGTCGCCGCTGTCCACTGCCCGCTGGACCGTCGCCTGGTCAAGGGCCACCAGCGAAAATTCAACGGCGACAAAAAAACCCGTGCCGAGGATAAGGAGGAAGCCGGCAATAAGAAGTAACCACTCCATTCAGCGATCAGCCTCATGACAGAGTGGGATGCTTTGGGCCATATCAGGCAATGGCACTGACGATGACCTCAGCAGGGGAAGTACGCGCTCGAAGGACTGGACGTGTCTGCCCGGCGGAGGATGGTCAGCAGAAGCCGAGCCTGTTTCCTGCATTCCGCCAGGACTCACAGTCAGCGGAGATCGATGGGCGCGTGAACGGGGTTTGCCGGCTCTTCGGGTGGAGTTGGCGGAACTGTGATTCGTGCTCCGCTGACAGCCCCCAGGCCGGCACCTAGATTTACTGTCCATAAGGATTCCAGTCTACAGGAGCCCCGGCCGCCCGCTCGGCGTCGCCAGCCGTCACCAGCTCTGGGATACCGGCCGTCCTTCCTCGTACCCGGCAGCTGACTGGATACCCGCGACGGCCTTTTCCCGAAAACCCTCGAGATCGGCTGCGCCGGCATAACTCATCGAGCTCCTCAGGCCTGCCGTGATGAGATCCAGCAGGTCCTCAACTCCAGGCCGTACAGGGTCCAGGTACATTCGCGAAGTCGAAATGCCTTCCTCGAAAAGCGCCTTCCGGTCCTTCTCAAAGGCGCCTTCGCGCTGGTTCCGGTTCTGGACAGCCCTTGCCGACGCCATGCCGAAGCTCTCCTTATAGAGCCTGCCGCTTGCATCGGGTTGAAGATCACCGGGGCTCTCGTGCGTGCCCGCGAACCAGGAGCCGATCATCACCTGGCTGGCTCCCGCGGCGAGCGCCAGTGCCACATCGCGGGGGTACCGGACACCGCCGTCGGCCCAAATACGCCCGCCGGCGGCACGCGCAGCTGCCGCACATTCGAGGACTGTGGAGAACTGGGGCCGTCCGACGGCGGTCATCATCCTGGTAGTGCACATCGCTCCCGGTCCAACCCCTACCTTCACAATGTCCGCCCCTGCCCCGAGCAGCTCCCGGGTGGCCTCAGCAGTCACCACGTTGCCTGCCACCAATGGCAAGCCGGACGCCACACTCCTAACGGCGGCCAGGGCATCAAACATTTTCTCCTGATGGCCATGGGCGGTATCAAGGACAATCACGTCTACGCCGGCGTCAATCAGTTCGGCAGCCCTTCCGGCCACGTCCCCATTAATTCCGACGGCGGCAGCTACCTTGAGTCTGTCCTTACCGTCCAGCGAGGGGCGGTAAAGGGTGGACCGCAGGGAGCCCTTGCGTGTCAGCGCGCCTGCCAACACACCACCGTCGTGGACTGGTGCGAAGTCCGTCCCGGCTGCCGCCATGGCCTCGAAGGCGCTGCGCAGGGCATGCTGGCGGTCCTCGCGGAAGTCCCCCGCGTCAAGCACCACCGGCTGGGCGCGCGCCACCGAAGCCAGGGAAGCGAAGCGGTCCTGGCCCTCGCAGTCGGCTGGCCTGACAACCCCGGTGACCCCGCCGCCGTCGTCGACTACCACCACTGCCCCATGAGGACGTTTGCCCATCAGGTGCAACGCGTCGATGACAGTCGCGGACGGGGAAAGGACCACCGGAGTTTCAAAAATCGTGTGGCGGGTTTTGATCCAGGAGGTGACTTCACGCAGGACGTTCAGTGGAACATCCTGCGGCAGGACAGCCAATCCCCCGCGCCTTGCCATCGTTTCCGCCATCCGCTTCCCGGTCACCGCGGTCATGTTGGCAGCCACCAGGGGAATGGTGGAGCCTGTCCCGTCGTCGGCGGCAAGGTCCACATCGAGCCTGGAGGTGACCGTTGAACGCGCCGGCACCAGGAAGACGTCCGAGTAGGTCAGGTCAGTAGAGGGCTCATTGAGAAAACGCACTGTTGCTCCTTCTAAAAGGGATCCCGGGTGCGAGTCTAGGCGAGGAGGGAAGCGCTTTGGCAGCCCTGTTGGAGGGGATGTGAAGCAATCGTTCCGTCACTTCATGATTTGGATCACCCTTATTGGCAGTTAACCAATGATCGTCACTAGACTGGCAGAGGTCTGGGTTCATAGGACGCAGAGACTGGTTCGATTGTTGTGCTGTGGTGTTGTGCTGCCGCATGTCGCAAACCAGAGGAAATCAAACTCATGGAAGAGGCGTATTTCAAGTGCCAGAGCAGCCTAGCCACCGTCTACCAGAGGAATTTGGCGGAAACGAGTGGCTCGTGGACGAACTGTACGAGCGTTACCAACAGGACAAAAACGCGGTCGACGCCAAGTGGTGGCCTCTGTTTGAATCCTTTGACGCCGGTGAAGGTTCTTCCACCAATGGGACCTCCGGAGCGAATGCTCCGGCCCACCCCGAAACCCGTGAACTTCCAGTTGTAGCGCCCCCTGCAGCGGCACCGGCGCCGGCTGCATCCGCTCCTGGTGCCCCCGCCCAGCAGGCTCACCAGCAGGCGGAAACCGCCCCTCCGGCAGCACCTGCCGCGAAGAAGGCTCCCGCGACGGTTGCCCGCGACGGCTCCAAAAAGCCCGAGGCGACCAGCGGCTCGGCCCCGATTCCGGCCCAGCTGCCCAAGAACATCAAGGCTCCCACCGCACCGGAGGAAGACGTCGTTTCCGTTCTGCGGGGCCCGGCCAAGGCAATCGCGTCCAACATGGTCACGAGCCTCGAGGTCCCCACGGCCACAAGCGTCCGTGCCATTCCCGCGAAGCTCCTGATCGACAACCGAGTGGTCATCAACTCCAACCTGGCCCGCGCCAGGGGCGGCAAGGTCTCCTTCACGCACCTGATCGGGTACGCGGTAATCCGCGCCCTGTCCCAGTTCCCCTCAATGAACGTCTACTACGACGAGGTGGACGGCAAACCCGTAGCGGTACAGCCCGCACACGTTAACTTCGGCATCGCCATCGACATGCCCAAGCCCGACGGCACCCGCCTTCTTATGGTGCCGAACATCAAGAAGGCTGAGACCCTGAACTTCTCGGAGTTCTGGCACACCTATGAAGACCTCATCAAGCGTGCCCGTGCCGGAAAGCTTACGGCCGACGACCACTCCGGGACCACGGTTTCACTGACCAACCCCGGTGGCATCGGAACCGTCCACTCGGTTCCGCGTCTGTCCAAGGGCCAGGCGGCCATCATTGGCGTTGGCGCCCTCGACTACCCTGCCGAGTTCCAGGGCGCGAGCGAGAAAATCATCGCCCAGAACGCCATCAGCAAGGTACTCACTCTGACGTCCACCTATGACCACCGGGTCATCCAGGGTGCGGGCAGCGGCGAGTTCCTCAAACTGGTCCACTCCCTCCTGCTCGGCGCCCAGGACTTCTACGACGAGATTTTCGAAGCCCTGCGCATCCCGTACGAGCCCGTACGCTGGAGCCCGGACCTCCAGATTGACCCTGCAGACCAGATCAACAAGGTTGCCAGGATCCAGCAGCTGATCCACTCCTACCGCGTCCGTGGCCACCTGATGGCAGACACGGATCCGCTGGAATACGTGCAGCGCAAGCACCCTGACCTCGATGTCCTGACGTATGGACTGACGCTTTGGGACCTGGACCGCGAATGGCCCACTGGGGGCTTCGGCGGCAAGCCGCAGCTGAAATTCCGCGACATCCTTGGTGTACTCCGGGATGCCTACTGCCGCACCACCGGCATCGAATACATGCACATCCAGGAGCCTGCCGAGCGCAAGTGGTTCCAGGACCAACTCGAGCACCCCTACTCCAAGCCCAGCCGCGAAGAGCAGCTCCGGATTGTTTCGAAGCTGAATGCAGCCGAGGCCTTCGAAACCTTCCTGCAGACCAAGTTCGTTGGCCAGAAGCGCTTCTCGCTGGAAGGCGGCGAATCGCTGATCCCGCTGCTGGATGCCATCATCTCCGATGCCGCTGACGACGAGCTGGACGAAGTGGCAATTGGCATGGCCCACCGTGGCCGTCTCAACGTGCTGACGAATATTGCAGGCAAAACCTACGCCCAGGTCTTCCGCGAATTCGAAGGCACCCAGGATCCACGGTCCGTACAGGGCTCCGGCGACGTCAAGTACCACCTGGGCACCGAGGGTACGTTCACCTCGGACAACGGCAAGGAGACCAAGGTCTACCTCGCGGCCAACCCGTCCCACCTGGAAGCTGTTGACCCGGTGCTGGAAGGCATCGTCCGGGCCAAGCAGGACCGCCTGGACCAGGGTGAAGCATTCCCCGTGCTGCCCATCATGATCCACGGTGACGCTGCCTTCGCCGGCCAGGGTGTTGTGGCTGAAACCCTCAACCTGTCCCAGCTCCGCGGATACCGCACGGGTGGAACCATCCACGTAGTGGTCAACAACCAGGTTGGCTTCACCACGGCTCCCTCTTCCTCGCGGTCCTCCACGTACTCCACCGACGTCGCCAAGATGATCCAGGCTCCGGTGTTCCACGTAAATGGTGACGATCCCGAAGCCGTGGTCCGGATCGGCCAGCTCGCATACGAGTTCCGCCAGCGGTTCCACAAGGACGTCGTCATCGACATGGTGTGCTACCGCCGCCGCGGTCACAACGAAGGCGACGACCCCTCAATGACCCAGCCGCTGATGTACAACCTGATCGAAGCCAAGCGGTCCGTGCGCAAGCTTTACACCGAGTCGCTCATCGGCCGTGGGGACATCACCGAGGAAGAAGCCGAGCAGCTGCTCCGCGACTACCAGGAACGCCTCGAGCGCGTGTTCGCCGAGACCCATGCAGCGCAAACATCCCCTATCCCGATCATCACGGCCGACTCCGCCGCTGTGTCCGATATCGAGCGGCCACAGGCTCAGCAGGCCGACTTCGGCACCAACGCACCGGCGTCGACGGCGATTTCACCGGAGACGCTGGCACGGATCGGCAAGGCCCACCTGGAGATTCCCGAGGGTTTCACGGTCCATGCAAAGCTCAAGCAGTTGCTTGAGAAGCGCGAGCAGATGTCCCGTGAAGGCGGTATCGACTGGGGATTCGGCGAGATTGCGGCCTTTGGCTCGCTGATCATGGAGGGCGTGCCTGTCCGCCTGGCCGGCCAGGACTCCCGCCGTGGCACGTTTGTACAGCGTCACGCAGTCTTCCATGACCGGGCTAACGGCAACGAATGGCTGCCGTTGGGCAACCTCTCCGACAGCCAGGCCAAGTTGTGGATCTACGACTCCCTGCTGTCGGAATACGCCGCAATGGGCTTCGAATACGGCTACTCGGTTGAGCGTCCGGATGCGCTGGTGTTGTGGGAGGCTCAGTTCGGAGACTTCGTCAACGGCGCCCAGACGGTCATCGACGAGTTCATTTCGTCCGCTGAGCAGAAGTGGGGCCAGCGTTCTTCGCTCGTCCTGATGCTGCCGCATGGCTACGAAGGCCAGGGCCCGGACCACTCCTCAGCCCGCATCGAGCGCTTCCTGCAGATGTGTGCCGAAGAAAACATGATCGTGGCCAACCCCACCACGGCGGCGTCCCATTTCCACCTGTTGCGCCGCCAGGCCTACAGCAGGCCGCGCAAGCCGCTGATCATCTTCACTCCAAAACAGCTTCTTCGCTTGAAGGGTGCGGCATCGGCTGTGGAAGACTTCACCACGGGAGCCTTCCGGCCTGTTATCAGCGACCACGAAAACCTCCAGGGCGACGCCGTCGAGCGCGTGCTGCTGGTCTCGGGCCGCCTGTACTACGATCTCCTGGCCACCAGGCAGAAGACGGCAGATTCGACGACGGCGATCGTCCGCGTGGAGCAGCTGTATCCGCTGCCCCACGCAGAGATCGCTGCCGAGCTCGCCAAGTACCCCAACGCCGAAGTGGTGTGGGCACAGGACGAGCCCGCCAACCAGGGTCCTTGGCCGTTCATGGGGCTGAACCTTCCTGAGGCTTTGGACCGCAGGGTGCGCCTGGTCTCCCGCCCGGCGTCCGCTTCCACCGCAGCGGGTTCCATGAAACGCCACGCCGCGGAGCAGGACACGCTCCTCAAGCAGGCTTTCGCCCGCAAGTAGGTTCACTTGCTGCCCGGCTGGTCGTCGAAACAAGCGACGCACGGCCGGGCAGTTCTGTTTAATGGACACACCGCCCACCGCGGCTGTGAGTCACCGGTAGTTGTCCGATAATTGTCTGTCGGACCAAGGGCAATCCTGACGTCATCGCCGAGGTAAAGAGGTAGTAGTGGAAGACAGGAAGCTGCGCATAGCGGCTGTTGGAGATGAGTTGCTGGCCGGACTTGGTGACCCCAGGGCTCTTGGCTGGCTGGGGCGCGTTCTTGCCCGCACTCCACAGGACGGCGTGGCCGTTGAGTGCTACTCCCTCCCCTGCCCTCAGGAAGGAACTGAAGGCCTGGCATCGCGTTGGCTGGCGGAAGCGACCCGGCGGTTCAGCGAGCACCATGAAAACCGGCTCGTCATCGGCTTATCCGGCAGGGACGTGGAGTTCGGCCTTTCCACCGCCAGAAGCCGGCTCAATCTTGCGAACATCCTGGACGCCGCCACTCAAAACAACATCGAAGTCTTTGTCGTTGGACCACCGCCCTCGCTGGATCCCGGACAAAACAGGCGGCTGAGTGACCTCAATACGGCCTTTGCCGATGTAACAACCCGGCGCAAGCACCTCTATGTGGATACGTTCTCGCCGTTGCTGAACCACGAGCAGTGGCGTCAGGATCTTGCTGCCAACGGCGGAACTCCAGGCCAGTCCGGTTATGGGTTGATGGCTTGGCTCGTACTGCACCGTGGGTGGTTCCAGTGGCTGGGTCTTGCCGCTCCCGAGTAGCAGCCAGTTAGCTATTGCGCTCCAAGGAATCGCGATATATCGTAACTCACACGATATATCGTGAGTTGGAGGAGCCATGACAGAGAGCAGCAGGACAGAGAACAGCTGGACCGTTACCGGCCCCCAGACCATCGACGTTGACGGCGTCACCTCGCTTAAGCTGGGAATCGTCGGCGGTCGCTTCGACGTGGTTCGCCACGAGGAAGCTGTGACCCGGATCGAGATTTCCGAGGTTCACGGTGATCCTGTCGCAGTGAGTCTCGTGAATGGCAGGCTGGAAGCCAGGCATCAACTTCATGGCGCCCAGGGCTGGTTCAAGAACCTCATGGGCGCCGTCAACCACAACAGCAGCAATTCAGTGGTTATCAGTATCGCCCTGCCGGAGGGCGTCCAGGTGGAAGCCGGGACAGTCAGCGGGGACGGCCTGGTGGCAGGAACAGGCAACCAAACCCGGCTGGCTACTGTGGGCGGCTCAGTCATGGCCGACGCGACGTCCGGCGAGCTGCACATCAATACTGTCAGCGGTGAGGTGATAGCACGAAACCACAAAGGCGTCCTGACTGCCAAGAGCGTGTCCGGAGAAGTGACAGCCTCCGGGCACTTCAGCCATATTCGTGCGAACACTGTCAGCGGAGATATGAGCTTCGACCTTAAGGGGTTCACCAGCGATTTTGGGGCGAATTCCGTTTCCGGTGATCTGACCGTCCGGCTGCCCCAGGATGTCGGAGTGGATATCATCGCCAAGTCCGCGAGCGGAGCCGTGACTATAGATGACCGGCAGTACTCCCAGCCCGGCGGCAAAGTGGAGGCCATCGCAGGACCTGATTCACGCCTTATGCTCGTTCGGACCAACTCGGTATCAGGCAGTCTTTACATCCTTCACAGCCTGTCATCGGCAGATTCAGAAGCAGCGGTCTAGTGCCTCCGGTCTTCGCCCACGGTGCCCTACGCCTCTACCTCCTGGCATTGCTGGAGTCCGGACCCAAACATGGCTATGAACTCATCAAGGCGCTCAGTGACCGCTTCGGTGGCACCTATTCGCCTAGCGCCGGGACCATCTATCCGCGGCTGGCCAAGCTCGAGGAAGAGGGCCTGGTGGCAACAGAGACCCAGGGCCGGCGCACCAAGTACAGCATCACAACGGCCGGGCTCGGTGAGCTTGATGGACGCCGGGACAAGCTTGCTGATGTGGAGAATGACATTTCCGCCTCAGTCCGGCGTCTCGCGGACAACCTGCGTACGGACATCCGCAATAACATGCGTGGGCTACGCGCAGACCTTGCAGCCACTGCGGAGGCAGCCCGTTCCAGCGCCAGGTCAGGCGATCTGTTCGCCCGTGCCGAACGCAAGCCATCTGGCAATGACCCCATGCTCAAAGAAGCCGAAATGATCCTTCAATCCTTCAGGGACGAGCTGCGGGTGGAGCTCAGGCTTCATGCCAGCACCAACCCCATTACCCCGGTGACCCTGGAAACCGTCCGGACGGTCCTGCACCAGGCGGAGATCGCTATCAAGAATTCATTGCAGGAGTAGTGCCGGTCGGTTCGCGGCCAGTCCCGCTTTATGGGAGACTTGAGGGCAGCTCTTTTGAGTACCGATAGTAAGGAGGCCAGCTATGAGCAAACGTGCACGTAAACGTCGTGACCGTAAGCGTGGCGGCGCGAACCACGGGAAGCGCCCCAACACCTAAGCCACGGCTTGGAACAAAAGCTTAAAGCTTCGGGCCCCGGAAACCACATGGTTTCCAGGGCCCGAAGCTTTTGCTGTTTTTGGGAGAGGCCGCTAGGCGTCGACCGGACGAATCCCGTGGATACGGTCCAGGATGGCGTTCTTGAGATTCTCGGGAGCCGACTCAGTACAGGAACGCTTCACCATATTGCGGATAACGCACTCGAGGTCGTATTGCTCCAGGCACTCCGGGCAGTCGTCCAAGTGGTCCTTGATCTCTGCAACGTCATCACGCGTCAGGGCACCATCGAGGTACTCATAGATGCGTTCCATCCGGGCGTCATCACAGTCGCCCAATCCTTGGCAGTCGCTCATTTCCTGTTCTCCTGTGTGTCACTTCCGGGCGCCGGGGTGGATTCCCCCGCGGCTTTAAAACCCCGCTCTGCGGCATAGTCCGCGAGCATATCGCGCAGCATCTTCCGGCCACGGTGAAGTCGGGACATGACTGTCCCGATCGGGGTGTTCATGATGTCTGAAATTTCCTTGTATGCGAAGCCTTCAACGTCGGCGAAGTAAACGGCCAGCCTGAACTCCTCGGGTATCGCCTGAAGCGCCCGCTTAACGTCCGAATCCGGAAGGTGGTCAAGTGCTTCAACCTCTGCCGAGCGCAAGCCCGTTGAGGTGTGGGACCCGGCCCGCGCCAGCTGCCAGTCTTCGATGGTGTCGGTGTTGGACTGCAGGGGTTCGCGCTGCCTCTTGCGGTAGAGGTTGATGTAGGTATTCGTCAGGATCCGGTACAGCCAGGCCTTCAGGTTGGTTCCCGGCTTGTACTGATGGAACGCCGAAAAAGCCTTGGTATAGGCCTCCTGGACGAGGTCCTCCGCATCGGCGGGATTCCGAGCCATCCGCATGGCAGCGGAGTAAAGCTGATCCACATACTGCATGGCGTCGCGCTCAAAACGGAGCCGCCGCTCCTCAGCCGATTCGGATTCGACATCCACTTCCGCTTCGGGGGCCGGCTGCCCGGCCTCTTCACCTTCGATGGCTTCAGGCTCTTCGAGGTGCGGAACTGAAGTCCCCGCTGCTGCCGCGGCCATGGCTGCGGGTGTGGCACCGTTTCCGGCTGCCTCATACATGGCCGCTACGGCCGGATCCAGGGTGCTCATTGCAGTCAAGTCTACTGTCACCTTCCGCTTGCCCGGGTATGCGGAAGCGCTTGCTTCCCACTCCTGCGGAGGACTCAGCAGGTTGACGTCGTCCTTTACAAAACTCAAACTTGCTCTCCACTCTGTGTCCGGACGTCAGTGAATCCGGGGGACGTCCATGCTTCCGGTCAGACCGGCCAAGCCATCACGCGGTGCCTGACCGGAGCGATACGGGCCTGCATTTCACAACGACGGGTGGCAGGCAAATATTCCACAAAAGTGCAAGACTAGAACCGGTTCCCCCGCGGAGGTTGCGCGGCTCGTCCATCCAGGAGGAAATTCATGTCCTTTGTCCGTTTTCTCGCCCGGCCCATGCTGGCATCCAGTTTTGTCCTTGCTGGCGTGGATAAGCTCAAGAATGCGGATGATACTGCCGCACAGTTGTCTCCCCTGCTTCGGCGTGCTTCTGAATCCCTCCCCTTCCCCGCAGATGAGAAACTCCTGGCCCGGCTGATAGGCGGTACCCAGGTAGGGGCAGGCCTCTGCTTCGCCCTCGGTAAGTCCGCACGGATGGCGGCTGCCGTCCTTGCTGTCATTTCGGCCTTGAACGCCTTCGTTGAATGGCGCAGTGCCGACATCAGTTCCAAGGAAGGCCGCCAGTCCCGTCGTAATCAGTTGCTGAAGAACATGACACTCACAGGAGGCGTCCTTCTGGCTTCAGTGGATACAGCAGGCAAGCCGAGCCTGGCGTGGCGCGCCGAACACCTCGCCGCAGACGCGCGGAAAAGCGCGGGGCATTTGGCCGCCGATGCCAAGAAAACCACTGGCAAGCAGCTGAAGCGTGCAGACAAAGCAGTGCGCAAGGCCGTAGACCATGCAGTGGGAGCATAAAGCAGTATGACCGGAACCACCTCAGCCGCTCACGCTGCCCCCCTCTCGGCTGACCCTGGCCAGCACTGGCCGGCACCATACGCAGCCCGCCCGGTTAACGCCACAGTGGCAGTACCGGGTTCAAAGTCCCTGACCAACAGGTACCTTGTCCTGGCGGCACTCGCCGATGGCCCTTCACGGCTGCGGGCTCCACTCCACTCACGCGATTCTGCATTGATGATCCAGGCGCTGCGCCAACTGGGAGCCACCATCACCGAGGTTCCCGGAGACAGCGTGTTCGGCCCCGACCTTGAGGTATCGCCCATCACCGGATCCGACGCTGCCGGGGAGGCTTCTATAGATTGCGGCCTCGCGGGTACAGTGATGCGTTTCGTTCCCCCGCTCGCGGCGCTGCGCAACGGCGGCACCCTGTTCGACGGCGACCCGCACGCACGGATACGGCCCATGGGCACCATCATCACGGCTCTTACCTCGCTGGGCGTTACAGTCAGCGGCGAAGCAGACGGGCCGCCGTCGTCCCTGCCGTTTAAGGTTGAAGGGACCGGTCAGGTTCGCGGCGGGCACGTGGTTGTTGATGCCAGCGCCTCCTCACAGTTTGTATCTGCGCTGCTGCTGGTGGGAGCCAGGTTCACCGAAGGCCTCCACCTGGAACACGTCGGCGCCCCTGTCCCCAGCCTTGACCACATCAACATGACGGTTGCAGCACTGCGCGGCGTAGGCGTCTCCGTGGACGATTCCCGCCCGAATCACTGGGTGGTCTCCCCCGGCCCTATCAGTGCCTTCGATCAAAGGATCGAACAGGACCTGTCCAACGCCGGGCCTTTCCTCGCCGCCGCAGTGGCCACGGGTGGAACGGTACGGATTCCCAACTGGCCCGAGGGCACCACGCAGGTCGGCGACATGTGGCGCACCATCCTCCCGGCATTCGGCGCGACTGTCAGTCTGGAGGACGGGACCTTGACCGTCACCGGCGGGACCGAAATCAAGGGCGTCGAATTCAGCGACACGAGCGAGCTTGCCCCAACGGTTGCCGCGCTCTGTGCACTTGCCACCGGTCCGTCCAGGCTCAGCGGCATCGCCCACCTGCGGGGCCATGAGACGGACCGCCTTGCTGCCTTGGTAAGCGAGATCAACGGGCTTGGTGGGGACGTCGAGGAAACACCGGATGGCCTGCTCATTCGGCCCGCTCGGCTCCATCCGGGCATTTTCCACAGTTATGCTGACCACCGCATGGCGACGGCAGGCGCCATTGTGGGTCTCGCCGTCCGTGGCGTGGAAGTCGAAGATATCGCCACCACGGCAAAGACCATGCCTGAATTTCCGCAGATGTGGACTGACATGCTGGCCCAGGGACCTGACTCCGGCTCCGCCACACGTCGTGGACCACGGCACGCCCGGGAAGAGGCTTCCAACGGTGGCACGCAGCACTGAATCGTGGGACGAGTCCGATGTCCGCATTCGTCCGAACAAAAAGGGTTCGCGCCCACGGACGAAGGATCGTCCCAGTCACGATGATGCCGTTATCGGGAGGATCATCACCGTGGACAGGGGACGGTACACCGCTGTAGTGGGCGAAGACTCCGGGAATGAACGGACAGTGGTGGCCGCCCGGGCCAGGGAGCTTCGCCGCTCCCCCGTGGTGGCTGGAGACTTTGTGTCGCTAGTTGGAGACGTTTCGGGAGAGCCTGACACGCTGGCACGGCTGGTCAGGATTCAAGACCGCAAAACGCTCCTGCGCCGCAGCGCCGATGATACCGATCCCATTGAGCGCGCAGTGGTGGCCAATGCCGATCAGCTCGTCATCGTGGTTGCGGCAGCCAACCCGGAGCCACGCACAGGTTTCATTGACCGCGCCCTGGTGGCAGCGTACGACGCCGGCATCGACCCCCTGCTGCTGGTCACCAAAGCCGACGTCAAGGACCCGGCCGAGCTGCTGGCCAACTACCGCCATCTGGACTTTCCGGTCATTATCAGCCGCACCGCTGACTCAGCGGCTTCAGGCATCGATGCCCGCTCGGATGACGGGCTGTCAGCCCGTCTGGACCGTGAAGCAGTCGCGCAGCTGCGCCATCACCTTGACGGCAAAGTCACCGTCATGCTCGGCCACTCGGGCGTTGGCAAGTCCACCATGGTGAATGCCCTCACCGGCGCTGAACGGGCCACCGGAGGGGTCAATGCCGTGACAGGCCGCGGCCGCCACACGTCGTCGTCGGCCCTTGCCTTGAAAGTGACCGGCGCTCCCACGGGAAGCTGGATCATCGACACACCCGGAATCCGCTCCTTCGGCCTGGCCCACGTGGATCCGGACAGGATCCTGCACTCCTTCCCGGACCTTGAGCCTGGGACCGAGGCTTGTGAGCGCGGCTGCAAGCACGACGCCACAGCAGTTAACTGCGGAGTGGATGCCTGGGTGGCCGAAGGCCATGCCGGAGCATCCGGTGCCGCACGGCTCGCTTCGCTCCGGCGCCTCCTCGGCACAGATCCCCGCATGGAAGCACAGGAAACAAAGGAACTCGGCAGCGTCTCCTAAAGGCACGCTGGGGTCATATTGGCAGCGTTGCTGCACCGCTTCCGGGCCTGAAGGCCGCCGAGACGGTAGTTTGGAACAATGACCCAACCCGCTTCGAGCTACAACGATGACCTGCGCCTCGCCCACGTCCTGGCTGACTCCGTGGACGACCAGACCATGAGCCGCTTTAAGGCGCTTGACCTTCAGATCGAAACGAAGCCTGATCTGACACCGGTTACAGACGCTGACAAGGCTGCCGAGGAATCCATTCGCGGGCAGCTGTCGCGCTCGCGCCCCCGCGACGCGGTCCTCGGTGAGGAGTTCGGAAGCTCAGGGCACGGTTCCCGTCGCTGGATCATCGATCCCATCGACGGAACAAAGAACTTCGTTCGGGGCGTGCCGGTCTGGGCCACCCTCATCGCGCTCGTAGATGAAGGCGAACCCGTAGTTGGCCTGGTCAGTGCGCCGGCTCTGGGCAAACGCTGGTGGGCAGCCAAAGGCGCGGGGGCATACATGGGCCGATCCCTGGCTGCGGCCACCAGACTGCGTGTCTCAAACGTCTCGGAGCTTTCCGACGCTTCGTTGTCCTACTCCAGCCTGGGTGGCTGGAAGGAACGCGGGAACCTCGATGAGTTTCTGGGATTGACTGAGGAGGTCTGGAGGACAAGGGCTTACGGGGATTTCTGGTCCTATTGCCTGGTTGCCGAGGGTGCAGTGGATATAGCCTGCGAGCCCGAACTGAATCTTTACGACATGGCGGCGCTGGTTCCCATTGTGACCGAAGCGGGCGGGCGGTTCACCTCATTGGAGGGCGACGACGGTCCCTTCGGAGGCAATGCCCTCGCTACCAACTCGATCCTCCACTCAGAGGTGCTCAAGCGGCTCAACCCAAATCTGGACGACCTCTTATAGTAGACCGGCTGACGAATTATCGACTGCGGAACATCCAGCTAAGGGTGTTCCGCCGTCGTTTTGTTCGGTCAAACGGTTGTTTGTCCACCTGCCGTAACAATCGGCTTAACATTTGGATCGACTTTTTTATGGCTGACTGAATGTCTTAAGCTCGATATCAGGTCACGAGTGCCAGCGCTAAACCCCGGTTTGCTGGCCGGCAACCCTCCATTCGCGGTGGGGTGCCCCGGGTGACGACCAGGCCGGTCCGGAACGGACCCGGCAAGCGCGGATCCCGGCTGAGGGGTCCTGTTCGAGTGAGGTCCCGTTGACTACTGCCATTTACTCCCCCGACGCCGCTGCTGCTGACGCTTCTTTTAGCGAACAGCACGTTGCCCTCTCTGTTTCCCGTCGCCCGCTTGCAGCCGTCACCGGGGCGGAAATCCAGGCGCCGCTCATCCAGGGCGGACACATCCGCTACGCCAACCTCGACTACGGCGCGTCGGCACCAGCGCTCTCCGTTGTCTCGGCCTACCTGAACGAGATCCTGCCCTATTACGCGAGTGTCCACCGCGGCGCGGGTTACGCCTCACAGATCAGCACCTCCGTTTACGAGAACTCGCGCAACATTGTTCGCGACTTCGTAGGCGGCCGCTCCGATGATTCCGTGATTTTCACGCGCAACACCACTGATTCGCTGAATCTCCTGGCCGGGTGCCTCCCCGCAGCAGGCGGACAGCACATTGGTGAAGTGCTGTATCTCGACATCGAACACCACGCCAACCTGCTTCCGTGGCAGGGAGTCCCGCACCGCAGCGTCGTGGCAGAGGAGACCCTCGCCGGAACCATCGCCAATCTCCGCGCAGAGCTGGAACAGGGCGACATCAGCCTGCTTGCGGTCACCGGAGCCTCAAACGTCACCGGTGAAATCCTGCCCATTCGCGAACTGGCCGCATTGGCGCACCAATTCGGCGCCCGGATCGTCGTTGACGCGGCCCAGCTTGCTCCGCACCGCCGCATCAACATTGCAGCGGACGACGTCGATTACCTCGCCTTTTCGGGTCACAAGCTCTACGCTCCATTCGGTTCCGGCGTCCTGGTGGGCCGCCCTGACTGGCTCGACGCCGGCACACCCCACCTTGCAGGCGGCGGCGCGGTCCGCGAAGCCAGGCTGGACAGCGTCAGCTGGACGACTGGCCCGGCACGCCATGAGGGCGGCTCCCCCAACGTTCTGGGCGCTGCGACCCTTGCCCGGGCCACCCAGGTCATTGCCGCCCTGGACCAGGACCTGTGGCACGCCCACGAGTCGGCCATCCGTTCCTTCCTCGTCGAAGGGCTGCAGAAGATCGAAGGCGTCACCGTTCACCAGATCTTCAGTGACACCGATTCCGCCACAGACACGATCGGCGTCGTGAATTTCTCGGTAGAGGGCTACGACGCGGGCCTGGTGGCCGCATACTTGTCAGCGGAGCACGGCGTGGGGCTCCGCGACGGCCGTTTCTGCGCCCATCCGCTCCTGAAGCGGCTGGGCCTGCCCTCAGGATCGTTGCGGGCAAGCTTCGGCTTGGGCTCCCGCCTCGAGGACGCCCAGCGGCTGCTTGCGGGCATCGAGGAGCTGCGCCGTACGGGTCTTGGCTGGGACTACGTAGTCGACGCCGGACGCTGGGTGCCGGCAAATGACACCCGCACCTACCCTGAATGGGCACCAAACACCCCGGGAACCGCCGGAGCGGCGCCCTGCATTGAAGACTGACCCGCGCTGAAGAGGTAAGTTCAGGGGGTAACCAACAGCCGGCCGGAGGAGAGTACGCGTGGCGCGGGGAGGCCCCAAACTTCATCAGCAGCGCCGCCGCGAACTGGGCATGGCATTCCAGGACGGCGGCGAGCACTACGATCGCGTCCGCCCGAATTACCCTCTTGACTCCGTGGATTGGCTCGTGCCGGCCGCGGCCCATGACGTTGCCGACGTCGGTGCCGGAACCGGTAAGTACACCGAGTTGCTGGCCCAACGCGGCATGCGGGTGACCGCCGTCGATCCTTCCCCGGACATGCTCGGACAGCTGCGCAGGGCGCTGCCCGGCGTAACGGCGCTTGAGGGCACGGCGGAGTCCACCGGACTCGGGGATGCCGCGTTCGACGTCGTAACTGTCGCCCAGGCGTGGCACTGGTGCGATCCCCTGCGGGCCAGCACAGAGGCCGCCCGGATCCTCCGCCCCGAAGGAGTGTTGGGGCTCATCTGGAACCAGCTGGACACTTCCGTGCCGTGGGTGCACCGGCTTTCCCGGATCATGCATGCCGGCGACGTCCTCAAACCACACTTCAGGCCGGTTGTAGGGCCCGAATTTGTCGATCTGGAAAGCCATCTGACGCGCTGGGAGGACCCGCTGACACCCGATGACATTCTTGAACTCACCAAGTCCCGCAGCTATTACCTCGGCGCCTCTGCGGCTGTCCGGGCGAAAGTCATAGCAAATCTCGAGTGGTATCTTCATGAGCACCTGGGTCACCCAGCCGGCGTAGCCATCGGCCTCCCCTATTTGACCCAATCCTGGAAGGCCTATAAAGCGTGAGGCTGCAGGACATAGCGGTAGGCTTGGTTCCGTGAAGACCAGTGCGCCATCCTCCTCCATCGAGGACTACGTCAAGGTCATCTACTCCTTTACGGAGTGGCAGGATAAGCCCATCACTTCGTCGCAACTGGCCCAGCGCCTGGGCGTCGCCAACTCCTCAGTCTCGGAAATGGTCCGGAAGCTCAAGGAACAAGGGCTGGTTGACCATAAGCCCTACAGCGCCATTACCCTGACGGACAACGGGGTCAACCTCGCTCTTTCCATGGTCCGGCGGCACCGGCTCATCGAAACCTACCTCGTGCAGGAACTGGGCTACAGCTGGGACGAAGTCCATGACGAAGCGGAGCACCTCGAGCACGCGGTGTCGGACACCTTCATCGAGCGCATGGCGGCAAAGTTGGGGAACCCGCTCCGCGATCCCCACGGAGATCCCATTCCCTCTGCAGACGGTTCGGTCAAAATGCCGCCAGCCCACCGGCTGAGTGAACTGGACGAGGGCCACACCGGCAGAATTACCAGGATCAGCGATGAAAACCCGGAACTCCTGCGGTATCTCTCTTCGGAGGAGATCGATCTTGACGCCAACGTCGAGGTAGTTGGCCGGAAGCCGTTCGGGGGGCCACTCGTCGTGCGGATTGGTTCCGGCGATGTGCGCCGTGAGTTTGACCTGGCTGACGAGATCACCTCAGCCCTGTGGGTCTACAGTGAAACCGCCCATGCGGGCTGCCGGCTGCCGGTCCTCTGAATGCCTTCGTATTGGACAAGCGCTCTGAAGGCTCCGGGATGGAAGGCCTGGCTCGCAGTCGCTGTTGGTGGCCTGGCGGGAAGTGAACTCCGGTACGGGTTGGGTCTCCTCTTCCCCGAGCACCCGGGATCCGTTCCGTGGACAACCCTGGCGATCAACGTAAGTGGCAGCTTTGTGCTGGCGCTCCTGACAACATTGTGGATGGCCCGGCCGCGAACATCATTCTGGCTCCGGGCAGGGATTGGTCCGGGGATCCTCGGTTCCTTCACCACGTTCTCGGCGGTTGTTTTCGCCCTGGACAGGCAGATCCGTGACGGGCAGCATGCGCTCTGGATTTTCTACCTCGGGCTTTCCCTCATTCTCGGGCTCGGCGCCGCGGCGGCCGGCTGGAAGGCTGGCAAGGCCGTTGCCGACATCACTGGAGGGGCGCAATGACCACTGCGCTTCTCGTTGGGCTGTTCGGAATGGTGGGCGCCTTGCTCCGCTTCGCCGTTGACACTTTATTTGCCCACCGAACCGATTCCCGCTCCCATTGGCCGTGGGCTACATTCATGGTGAACATGACGGGCTCCCTCATCATTGGCCTCTCCCTGGGCATCACCGGCCGGCTGGGGTTGGGGCCCGAACTGCAGGCAGGACTCGCTACAGGTTTGGCAGGCGGCCTGACCACCTTCAGTTCATGGACGACGGCGACAGTCCGGTTGGTGAGCGAACAGCGCTTCGGTGCAGCCGCCCTGAATGTTACCGCCAATCTTCTCGCGGGGCTGGCTGCTGCCGGGGTTGGGATCATGCTGGCCGGCTGAGGAATAAATCGGGGCGCAGACTCACGTATCGTTGACTGTGATGATGAGCAGACGCGACGCCGCAATAGCCCTGGACGTTCCCCTTGAGATGGCCCAGCGCCACGGCATTCCCTCCCGCCTTTCGGAGGCAGAGTTGCGTGAGATACTCGACAACCCGCCTCCGTGGTTGGTGCAGTCCCGTGCCAATCGAACAGGTAAGCGGCCTGTGTGGGTTCATCTGCAGTGCGATGTCTGCGGATATTCAGAGGCCGCACGCCCCAAGAAATGGTGGCCGGACTTCACCTACGTCAGCTGCGCCCACCACAGTCCGGCCGAAGTGCCCGCGCCCGCAGCCGGCTTCGTGAGGAGCGAATTCGACGGCATCGGAACCCGCTTCGTTGGCATTGCCGACGTCAACCCCTCTCAGTAGGGCGAGGCAGGATCAGCCGGCGTCCGTCATTTCCTCTGGCACCGCAATGAGATGCTGTTCCCTTCCATCCCGGAGCACTACCAGGTCCAGCGGCGCCCCGATCGCTTCAGCGAACATCAGCTTCTGAAGGCTTTCAGCATTGGACACAGACTTCTTGCCCACACTGAGCAGTACATCAGCGGGCTGCACTCCGGCGCGTTCAGCCGGTGAGTCCGGCAGTACCTCGACGATTCGCAGGCCTTCCCGTTTGCCGGTCCTCATCACGGCACTGACGGGAAGCTGCACGGGAGTGCTGACAAGGCCCAGATAAGCGCGCCGGACCCGGCCATCGGTAAGCAGGGACGAGATGATGCGTCGGGACGTGGCGTTGATCGGGATCGCCAGTCCCAGGCCTGCGCCCGCAACGGCCGTATTGATGCCCACAATCCGGCTGTGGGCATCCGCCAGCGCTCCTCCTGAACTTCCGGAGTTGAGTGCCGCATCAGTCTGTATGACATCTTCAATCACCCGGCGATTGCGCCCCGCCCAAATGGGTATCGACCGCCCGAGTCCACTCACCACTCCTGCGGTGACTGACCCAGCCAAACCCAAAGGGTTTCCAACGGCCACTACAAGCTGTCCGACCTTCAGGTTTTCTGCGTCCCCGAAATCCGCCGGTGGGGCAGCCTGCGCCCTGCCCCTCACGATGGCGAGGTCGGAGAGGCGGTCTGCGCCTACTATTTCGATCTCCGTTTTGCTGCCATCGGTGAAGACTGCATGGCCGCTCTGAGTACCACTGACCACATGCGCGTTGGTCAGCAAATACCCGTCCGAGGTGAAGAGGACCGCAGAACCGGCCCCGACGCGGAACCTGCCGGACCTTCCTTTGCCTGTCATCTCAATGGCAGCGACATGGGGCGTCACCGTCTCTGCCACGCGGATCACAGTCGCGGAATAGGAATCAAGCGGATCCTCCGACCCCTCGCCCATGTCCGGATTTGGATGGATAACCGATGCCACAGCGCACCTCCCTAAGACTCGCCTTATCTAATTCAACGACGGTCCGGGCGTGCATAGTCCAGCCACTGCTACGCCCAAAGTGAAACTGCCAGACGTGCCTGACCGGCGATACTAGGCGTACACATCCTGCTGCTCATCCACGACTACCGCCCCAGGCATAAAAAACACCCCGGTCCGAAGACCGGGGTGCTAATCGATGACCCGACACATCCGTGAAGGATGTCTCGACTCACCACATATGTGGAGATGGGGGGAATTGAACCCCCGTCCGATGTCGTGTTGTCAGGGCTTCTCCGGGCGCAGTTTGCGGCGGATTTTCTCGGCCCCAGCTCTCTTGCAAACAAGTAGCTGATCCGGGCCCAGTCATCTAAGAGTCCCGTTTACCCCGATGACGGAGGCAAACAGCAGTGGCTATTTAAATGACGCCAGCATCCGGGGCAATAGCAACCTCGGGCTGACGGACTGTCTTACTGCTTAGGCAGCAAGAGCGAAGTCAGTGCGTTTTGATTCGGCACTTATTGGTTTGCAGACAGCGTTTACGAGATAATTCTGCATCCTCGGCCCGCTTCACCTGTCGCGACTAACATCGTCGAAACCGATCATCCCCATATTTTGTTTTCAACCCGGTCAGGTTCTTCGCGGAATCCGCTCCGATCTTTCCCGGACTACCTATGATAACGCACGTTCAGCCCGAATCATTCCCGACGGCGGTGCAAAGGCACCACTGCATGTGGCCAAGCGTCAGGACAGACTAGCGGCGGTTCCTGGAGCGCATTTCCCGCAGCGCCTCACGGGTGTCCTGCTGTTCACGCAGGGTCTGGCGCTTGTCGTATTCCTTCTTGCCCTTGGCGATGGCAATCTCCACCTTGGCCCGGCCGTCCAAAAAGTACAGCTGAAGCGGCACAATGGTGAACCCGGACTCGCGGATCTTGTGGGAGATCTTCACAAGTTCCTCACGATGCAACAGGAGCTTACGGCGCCTGCGTGCTGCATGGTTCGTCCAGCTGCCTTGGTGATACTCCGGGATGTGGATGCCTTCCATCCAGAGTTCGTCGTTATAAAAGGTGCAGAACCCGTCCACCATGGAGGCGTGGCCCTCCCGCAACGACTTAACTTCTGTTCCCATCAGGGCGATCCCGGCCTCGTATGTGTCCAGGACGTGGTAATCGTGCCGGGCCTTTCGGTTGGTGGCCACTATCTTGCGGCCACTTTCTTTAGGCACGGTAGAACTCCTCAGATCTAGTGTTAGACAAACTTCAAAGGGGTGGACTGCCGCCCGGGGACCGGCTGCGCTACACCCGGGCGTGAAGTCCTTCTAGTGTACGGCAGAGTAGCCGCGCGCTTCAGGTAGGGACTTGGGCCTAGAGCAGGGTCATGGGGTCCACTGCTGCGCCGTTCAACCAGGTTTCGAAGTGCGAATGGCATCCGGTTGAATTGCCCGTGGTTCCCGAGTAGGCGATGAGCTGACCTTGGCTGACTTGCTGGCCTGCTGACACCACCACGCTGCTGTTGTGGTAGTAAATCGTTGTCAGCGAGTTGCCCTGCACCACACCATGCGAAATCTTGACATGATTGCCACCGCCGTCGTTGCCCCAACCGGCCGCAAAAACAGTACCTCCGGCCGCCGCGTAGACGGGGGTGCCGCACCCGGCCCCAAAGTCGATGCCCGTGTGCATATAACCACCGGTTCCGTAAAAGTCCACGGTACCGGGCGGGGTGGCCCGCCAGCCGAACCCAGAGGTTATGGGCACCCCTCCGGAGAAAGGAGACCTGAGGCCAAACGCTGAAGGCGATCCCTGAACGGGGACGTACGGCTGGGCCACCTGACCCTGGGCCCGTGCAGCAGCAGCTGCTGCTTCGGCGATCCGGCGCTGCTCAGCCTCCCAGGCCTCACGCAACTTGCGGTCCCGCTCGGCGATTTCATTCGCTACTGCGTTCTGTTGGGCCTGAACTTTCGACAGCTGCGACTGGATACCTGGCTTGGCCGCCTGCAGCTCCGCATTGAGCCGGGTGGTGTCAGCGATGAGCTTGTCCACCTGTTCCTTCTTGGCGGCAGCCTCATCGCGGGCAGCTTTTTCCCGCTCCAAGGCTGCGTCTGCCTTGGCTTTGAGATCCTTAATCTCGGCCTCGACTGCTTGCAGGCGCGCCTGTGAATTCACGTTAGTGGCATTCTGCTGGCTGAGCTTGTCCATAGCGGAGTTTTGACTCCGCATGGCCTGATCGGCAAGGTCGATTGTGTCCGTCAGGCTCGTCCCGCTGTTCGCGCCCAACAGCAGCGTGAGGTTTGATGGCACACCGCCGGATTTATAAGCTTGCGTTGCGATCTGCCCGATGAGCTTCTTTGTGTCAGCGATCTTCTTCTTATCGCTCTCCAACTGCTCAGTGATTTTGGCCTTGTTTTGCTGGGCGAGATCCACCCGGGCCGCAAGTGCCTCAACCTCTTTAACTGCGCTTGCTACCCTGCCCTGCGCTTCAAGCAAGGCCTGCTGCGCTCCTGGAAGCTGACCTTGGTAAATGACCAACTCTCCGGCCGCCTGCGCTATACGGGCGTCAACAAACTCCAAAGACTGTTGCACACGGGCGGCCTCAGCTTGCAGCGCGGCCTGCTGGTCCTCAAGGTCATCAGCCAAGGCTGCAGGTGCCGACGTCGCAAGGATCGAACACAGCACCAATGCCAGGGCGGCGCTTATCACGCGACCTCGGTATCGGGCCCTGACTGGTGGTTCGATTCTGTTCATTGACGTCATGAGCTTTCCTTTAGGGTACGCACAGCCTAAACGCGCAAATATCTGCGTAGGGTCAAGAGAGACGAAATTCCAGCCAAGATTACACCCAGCGCGAATAGCGCAGGAACCAGGACAAGGGTCTGGCTCGGTGAAATGAATGGCGTGTCCTGAAATTGCTTTGACAAATCGCCGAGGAAGAAATATGAGACCGCCCAAAGCGTTCCGGAAGCCAGTGCAGCGCCAATAAGGGCAGCGATGACACCCTCCAGAATGAAGGGAAGTTGAATGACTGTCTTGGACGCCCCCACGAGCCGCATGATTCCCGTTTCCCTCCTGCGGCTGAAGGCGGACAACCTAATGGTGGTGGCAATCAGCAGGATGGCACAAACGATCATGACGGCCGCGATGACAACAGCGACAACGGACGCTCCGTTCATGACCGAGAAAAGCTGCTCGAGGATCTTACGCTGATCTATGACGCTTTCCACGCCGGGTTGGGAGGCAAATGTCTCGCTGATAATTTGATACTTTTCGGGATCCTTCATATTGATCCGAAAAGACGCCGGAAGCTGGTCAGGAGCCACTGAATCGACGATGGGCGAGTTGGAAAACTGCTCTTTGAAGTGCCCGTACGCGTCTTCTTTTGATTCAAACTGGAATTCATTAATGTACTGGGCGACGGCTGGGGAACGCAGCAATGCTTCCAGGTTCTTCTGTTGCTCGTCAGTCACTGGCCCGGAGGCACAGCCGGCAGCCGCGGAACCTTCGCTGCAGAGAAAGATCGCTACCTGGACTTTGTCGTACCAGTAGCCCTTCATCTGGTTGATCTGTAGCTGCAGCATGCCTGCGGCACCGACAAATGTCAACGATATGAAGGTTACCAGGATGACAGAAATGACCATCGTGAGGTTACGGCGCAAGCCGCTGCCGATTTCACTGAGGATGAATGCGAGCCTCACTGCGGCGCCTCCCCTGACGATGTGCCTTCCTGGCTGACACGCTCTGGTCCAGCCAGATCGTCAAGGCCGCTGGCGTCCTTGAGTCGCCGCGATTGCCCGACGACCGGAATCATCGACGTGTACAGTGCCTTGGCCTCATCACGGATGACCACGCCATTCCGGAGCTCCACCACACGCTTACGCATTTCGTTGACGATATCGTCGTCGTGGGTGGCCATCACTACCGTGGTGCCGTTCTGGTTGATCTTGTCCAGAACGCCCATGATGCCCATGGATGTTGTAGGGTCCAGGTTTCCGGTGGGCTCATCCGCCAGCAGGATCCCGGGGCGATTGACGACGGCGCGGGCGATTGCCACGCGCTGCTGCTCACCTCCGGAAAGCTCGTGGGGCATACGGTGCTCTTTGCCTTCCAACCCGACAGTCTTAAGCACTTCGGGGACAGTCGACCTGATGACACTCCTGCTCTTGCCAATGACCTGCATGGCAAACGCCACATTGGCGAAGACATTCTTCTGGGGCAGCAGCCGGAAATCCTGGAAAACGACGCCGATACCGCGCCGCAGCCGCGGAACACGCCAGCTGGAGATGTTCGCTACGTTCTGGCCGGCCACGTAAACAGCTCCCGACGTCGCCCTGTCCTCTTTGAGGACTAGGCGCAGGAACGTCGATTTCCCCGAGCCGGAGGCGCCTACCAGGAACGCAAATTCGCCGCGGTCGATTTCGAGCGTGATCGAATCCAGCGCGGGTCGCGCCTTCTGGTCGTACACCTTAGTGACATTTTCGAAACGGATCATGGCCCTAATTGCCCCGCAGCACGTGGGCACACGGCTCACTTCTGCCGCCGGTGCACGGGCTTTCGGTTTGGGGGAAGTAGGGCTCCGGCTTCTCGACTATACGCACGGATATTCGGGAATTCCCGGGAATAACAGGGCGTGTCGCTCGATTCCGGCAAGCCGAGGGACCGTATCGACGGCCGTTCGACTACTTTTCCGCGTTGCGGTTGTCAGTACGCCAACGGATGCCGGCGTCAATGAAATCGTCGATCTCGCCGTCGAACACCGCAGAGGTGTTCCCCACTTCATGCTCGGTCCGGAGGTCTTTGACCATCTGGTAGGGGTTCAGGACGTAGGAGCGCATCTGATCGCCCCAGGAGGCTTTGACGTCGCCGGCCAGGGCCTTCTTTTCCGCATCCTCCTGGACTTTCTTCAAGAGGAGCAGCCGGGACTGCAGAACCCGCATAGCCGCTGCCCTGTTCTGCAGCTGCGACTTTTCGTTCTGCATGGAAACCACGGTGCCGGTAGGAATGTGCGTGAGCCGAACGGCTGAGTCTGTCGTATTAACTGACTGCCCGCCCGGGCCGGATGACCGGAAGACGTCAACGCGGATCTCGTTGTCCGGGATCTCGATCGAATCCGTTTGCTCGATCAGCGGGATGACCTCAACGGCAGCAAAGGAAGTCTGCCGGCGGCCCTGGTTGTCGAACGGGCTGATACGCACCAGGCGGTGTGTGCCCGCCTCTACGCTCAGCGTTCCAAAAGCATACGGAGCCTTCACCTCGAAGGTGGCCGACTTGAGGCCTGCTTCCTCCGCATAGGAGGTATCCATGACGGTGGTGGGGTATCCGTGGCGCTCGGCCCAGCGAAGGTACATGCGAAGGAGCATTTCAGCGAAGTCTGCTGCGTCCACTCCCCCGGCTCCGGAGCGAATGGTGACAACAGCTTCACGTTCGTCGTACTCACCCGAGAGGAGGGTCACCACTTCGAGTTCTTTGAGTGCTTTGCGGACGGATTCGAGTTCGGCGGCAGCTTCACCCATCGAGTCGGCGTCGTCCTCGTCCTGTCCCAGCTCTACAAGAACTTCAAGGTCATCGATTCTGGAGGCCAGCGAGTTCAGCCGTTCCAGCTCGGACTGCCGGTGGGAAAGTTTAGAGGTGATGACCTGGGCTGCTGCGGGGTCATCCCACAGATCAGGCTCACCTGCGCGTTCACTGAGTTCAGCAATCTCTTCCTTGAGTGCTTCAACGTCCGTGACGTTCTCAATAGACGTGTAAACGGCGCGAAGAGCGCGGATTTCTGCAGAAAAATCAATTTGAGCCATGGTTCCTCCAGCCTACGCTATCTGCCTCGTCCACCGGCTTTGCGTTGCCTCCCCCGCTCAGCGGCTCAGTCTTGCCCTGGCAGTGGATTCGGCTTGGATGGCAATTCCATCAGGAACGAGGAAGTTGACTATTGGCGGATGCACCACAGCACTCAGCACGACGACGGCAGTGGATCCCTCTGTGCTTCCGGTTGATGGCTCAACGGCAAGACCGTCAAATCGGGTGAAAGCGTCGTTTTGCGTCAGGTAGTCCATGACGACAGTCCGGACCCTTCCGCCGTTCAGCACGGCTGAGGGCGTTCCTGCCGTGGTTTCCATCTGACCGAGGGTGTAGCTGTCAGCAGCCGCCACGGATGCACCGTCAGCCATGGACAGTAGTTTCTTGTGTTCGATGTAAACCGTGGACACTGCCACGACAACGGACGTCAAGAGAAGGGCAAGCAGGATGTAGCCGATGATCAGAACTGTGATTTGACCCGTTTCAGGATCGGCCTGGACGGTGTGAATGTCCTGGCTCTGCTGACGCTGCCGACTCTGCTCAACCTGCTGACTCATCTGAACCTGCCGACGATTTGCGTCGCGGAGCCGTTCAGTTCACTGACGGTAAGCCCGAGGGACTCGTTGAACGGGACGAACGGCAATGGCACGCTCAAATGGACGGTCACCGTAACGGCAGCTCCGGCGGCGGCACAGTCGGCGGGTTTGCACACCGTTTCCATCCGGGCGTTTGCTGCAGGATGTCCATGATCCGCGAGCGCCAACATCACCGCTTGCTCAGCGGCTATACGCCCGCTTTCCGGATCAGCCTGCGCAACGAACACTTTCGCCGCTTGATCGGCGGCGCCAACTACCGCAAAGGATCCGCCCTGGATTTGGCCGACGGTGATGATGAAGTACACCAGCGGCACCATCAGGAGCACGGCGAGGAACGTGAATTCGACGACGGCGCTCCCGCGTTCGGCGTCGTCTCTCCTACCATCGCGCGCAGCAACTTCAGTGCACCAAGCCGCACGAAGGCGCCGCCTAATGCACTCCCTTATGTCGTTGCGGGTCTCACGGCTGCAGAGCGGCATGTCCTTTCACCTCCAGTACCTCCCGTGGTCCGATTAAACCGATCACGGGAAGTGGTGCCTTGACCGTTACTTCAAGGGTCCGCAGCCCTTGGAAGGTTACTTCTGCCGTCGTCACGTCCTGCGCGAAATCCTGGTTCAACGCGCCCTCGATGAGACTCCCCGCACGCTTTCGTGCATCATCCGCGTTTCTGTCTGCGAGCGTTCCGTATCTTGCTCCCGACGCGGCCGCATCGATGAGAGTGTTACGGACGTGGAGTACCAGTGCCAATTGAATAATGGCCAGGAAAAACATCGTCAGCAGTCCACCAACCAAAACGAAGTCAACCACAGCCGATCCCCGTTCCCGCCAGGAGCTGTTTCTGATTCTGGAGGCTCCGGGCGCAGCATCCACCCGCTCGGGGCTCCGCAGCCTCAAACCGGACATCGTTACTTGGCGACCGTGTCCATTGCCTGATTGAAGAGGCCTTCCAGCGCGGGTCCTGCGAGCGCCAAAAGCGCGGCCACCAGGACAGCAGACATGAGTGTGATCATCACCCATCCAGGGACATCGCCGCGTTCAGGGTTGTCCACAGCGGGAAGCGACCCACGTCGTCGAGATGTTTTCAGGTTGCTGAATCGGTAGCTTGTCATCAGCAAACTCCGGCGCATTCTTTCGAGGCTCATTTGGTTCCCATTCTGTACTGTCTCTCCGATTGACCCGGGTGTCCGGGTGTTTTTCCAAACATCTCTAAAGGCCCAGACTGATTGCTGCAAGGCCAGGGAAAACTGCAAAAACTACTGTCAGGGGAAGCACGCCGAACACCACGGGCACCATCATGGCAATCTCCTTTTTGCCCGCCGCCTCCATCAGGTCGCGCTTGGCGGTGTCCCGTACATCCTGGGCCTGGGCCCGCAGCACGTCCGCCAATGGCGTTCCACGCTCCACAGCCACCACTATCCCGTCCACAAATCGCACGAGAGGTCCCAAATCCGTGCGGGCCGAAAACTCCTGCAGCGCTTCCACCAAGGGTTTGCCGGCCCTAGTTTCGGCGAGTACCCGGCTGAACTCCTTGGACAGTTCCCCGCTGGAGCTACGGCAAACCCTGTCGAGCGCTCCCGAAGCGCTCTCCCCTGCGCTCACGGCAAGCGCCATCAACTCTGCGAGGCTGGGAAATTCGGCCATCATCCGGGACTCCCGGGTTTTGATTTGGACGCCGAGCCAATAGTCCCGAAACAGGAAGGCGCAAAGAGCGCTTCCCAGAACAGCAACAACGGCAAGGAATGGAGAAAAACTCCCATTCACAGCCGCTGCGGCCACAACACCCGTTGCGACAAGGAACCCGCAGATCGCCCACAGCACCTGCTCTGCCCGAAAGTCGACAGCGGATTTATTGATACCGGCCTGTGCCATTCGACGGCTCAACACGGACGAACCCATGTTGAGCCTGTTGAGTGAAGCCAGACCATCATGAACAAGCGGGCGGAATATGCGATCCAATAATCCGAACGGAGTGATGCGCTGGCTGTCCTCCAACAAAAGCCGGGACTCGACGTTCTGGGACCTAAGTTGCGGCTCAATGCGCTCGAGAAACGACGGTGGCCGCATGAAGGGAAGACGGGCCAAGAGCAACCACAACCCGGCGCCAAGTGCTGATCCACAAACGAGCGCACTCGCTGACAGCACCGTCATCTCAGAACGCGTTCGTCTTGGGGCAGGGCCCCGATCCGCAGCATGATCGAATAACACACCACAGAGACAACGAGTCCGCCCAAAAGCACCGCAGCACCGAGCGGGGTGTTGTAGGCGGCGACAGCCTCGGGCCGGCTTGCCAACAGCACCATGACAATCCAGGGAGCGGCAACAGCCAAGCGTGCCGCATTCACGGTCCAGGACTGTCTGGCTTCAAGCTCGCTGCGCGTTCGCGCGCTCTCGCGCAGGAACTCGGACAGTGTCCCCAGGAGTCGGCCGAGGTCAGATCCTCCCACGTCGCGTGTGAGCCTCAGGGCCTCGACTATTCGATCTGCAACCGGGTCAGCAAGCCTTTCTTTCAGCCGGTTGAGTGCAGGATCAAACTGGCCGCCGGAACGGTAATCTGCTCCAAAGTCCCGGAAAATGTGGCGGAGTTCTTCGGGTCCTTTGTCGCCCAGCTGGATCAAGGCTTCGGGGAGCGACAGCCCTGCGCGAATAGCCGAGCGTAAGTGGTCAACGAGATCCGGCCAGAGCTGTCGCAGGACAGCCGTTCGCTTTATCGCGCGCCACCTGACCAGTGCCACTGGAAACCATCCTCCGAAAAGGCCAAAGCAGCACGAGATCGGCAGTGAGCGGGTCACAATGAAGAACACCAAAGCAACGAAGACCGCAAGTCCCAGACATGTAGCAATCAGGCCAAGCCGTGACACCTTTTCAATCCCGGCATTTCTAAGCAAATCCTCCAAGCGGCTGGTCCTGCGCGGACGCTCCGACCGCTCTCCGGATTCTTCCCACGCAGACCACCAGATCAGGAAGAAGCCCGCTCCAGCCAGCACCCCGAGAAGCGGCGCCATCAGCTCGCCTCGAGCAACGCTGAGACATCGTAGCCGGCACGGGCAAACTTCTCTGACGACGGTATGGAGTTGGGCCGCGGTTGAAGCTGGCCATCGACTAACGCGAAAACCATGGATGACTCAATAACTCCGTTTTCCACCCTGCGGCCCAAGGACAATATCTCGGTGACCTGTCTTCTCCCATTCGCCTGACGGCTGCAGTGCACCACTAGGTCGATACAGGAAGCCACGGTAGGAACAACAAATGCACTTGAAATGTTCTCGCCCGCCAACAACGGCAGCGTGCAGATTTTGGTCACGGCATCGTGAGCTGAGTTGGCATGGACTGTGCACATTCCTGGCAGACCTGAATTCAGTGCAATAAGCATGTCCAGGCTTTCCGCCTCCCTGACCTCGCCTACGACCAGCCGGTCCGGCCTCATGCGAAGTGCTTCCTTTACAAGGCGGCGCAGGGGGATTTCGCCCTCCCCTTCAAGGTTGGCTTGACGGCATTGCAGTCCGACTACGTCCCGGAGCGGGAACTGCAGCTCGAAGATCTCCTCCACGGTGATCACGCGTTCACGTGTCCCGATGCTTGCCGCGAGGCAGTTGAGCATAGTCGTTTTGCCCGCTTGTGTTGCTCCCGAGACGAGAATGTTCAACCCGCTCGAAACTGCGGCGCCAAGAAATCGTGCTGACTGAGGAGTCAGGGTGCCAAGCTCAACCAAATGCTCCAACCTGCTTGCCTTGACGATGAACTTCCGGATATTGACAGCCCAATGGCGTCTGGTCACATCAGGAATAACGACGTGGAGACGGGATCCATCGGGAAGCGCGGCATCCACAAAGGGTGACGACATATCCAGCCGCCTGCCGGAGCTCTTCAACATCCGCTCTACGAGGTCCCTGACCTGCTGATCGGTCAGGCTGAGCGAGGTCAGCTCCGATTCACCGTTACGTGCCACGAAAATCTCGTTTGGAGCATTAAGCCAGATTTCCTCGATGGTGGGATCGTCCAGCAATGGCTGCAAGGTTCCGAATCCGGCTACTGCATCAAAAACGAAGCGCCGGGCCGTGTCCAGAGACCCGATGGGCGGCAGGGGTCCCATAAGCGCGCGCTCATCATAATCACTGACAGCCGCCTCCACGAGCCTCCGGACTTCTCCCGCCTGCCGCAGCGGATCCAGTCCCCTTCGGCGGATAAGCTCCCGTACTTCATCCTCGACGATCTGGACCGCGTCCATATGTTCCCCAATACGTCTGCCACCCCCGGCTGAGGCAGTGCAATTGGCTTAAAGCTAGAGCAGGGTACACGCATGGACAAAGTCAAACAGTGGTGACTGTGGAAAACTTCAGTGCCTTTGGTCACAGCGGTAACAACAGAAACACTGGTTTCATTGATGCGGCGATGTTATCGTGAGCCCGTTACGCCAGATATTTCCAAGTTCAGCGGCCTCTGGTTGTCTGACTGGACACGCAACTTAGTGCCGGGCTCGGGGGAGCTTGGCATGGTTCCCGGAGCTATAAATGATGCACTCACGTGTACGGTCTCAATCCCGGCAAAAATTCCTCGTGCCCGCCGTCCTTTTAACTGTCTCGCTACTGGCAGGTCCCTGGATCGTGATGCCAGCAAGTGCAACGGGAACTGAACCTGCGCCACCTCCCTCTTCCGCTCCTCCTGTTCCGCCGACCACCTCCACTCCTCTTGCTCCGGAGCCGCCGGCGGCCCCCTCTCCCGCACCCTCCCCCGCTTCCGAACCACCAGCTTCCGCACCCCCGGCCCCGGCCCTTGCACCGGACCCCTCGAAACGTCCCAGCCCAAGCGCAATGGCCCAAGCGATAGGGCCGGGCGGGGCTGAAATGGGCCAACGGTCTTCGCGAGTGGTTGCCAGCAAAGAAGATGCAACTGAGAAACAGCCCCCTGCCTTGGAATCCATGACCACGCAATCCATCGAAACTCAGGGCACCTGGATGCCCACCTTCGGAGTGCAAGGGCTGGATGTCAGCGGTCACCAGACCAGCGTCAACTGGCAGCAGCAATGGAACATGGGCGCCAGGTTCGCCTACGTCAAGGCAAGTGAGGGCAACTACTACACCAACGAGCTTTACAGTTCGCAGTACCAGGGATCCCGCAACGTCGGCATGATTCGAGGGGCCTACCACTTCGCCATTCCCAACTGGTCATCGGGATCCGATCAGGCACGATACTTCGTGAACAACGGCGGAGGCTGGTCGGCTGATGGCTACACACTCCCACCGGTGCTGGACTTCGAGTTCAACCCTTATGCTGGCCGCACCATTGACGGATTCTATTTCGGCGACACCTGCTACGGCATGTCCCCCGCCCAGCTGACGTCGTGGGTACGTGACTTCGGAAACACCATGCTCGCCCTGACCGGCAGGCTGCCCGTGATCTACACCAACACCTCCTGGTGGAAGCAGTGCACGGCTGACGCTGCCGGTTTCGGTAGCTATCCGCTGTGGATAGCGGCCTACCCGAGTTCTCCGACCAACAATGCCGGAGCTGTTCCTTCCAGCTGGAGCTCCTACAGCATGTGGCAGTACAGCAGTACAGGACCATTCGCCGGCGACTCCAACGTCTGGAACGGGACTTACGAGAACCTGCAGGATTTCGCGCGCTTCGCTGACGGCTATGGTGCCCGTTTCGCCATCGGTCCCAACGGCGGCACCATCTACGTCGTGGGAAACAAGACCAAATACCCGATCCCCAACTGGGAGACCTACCAGCTTTACTCCCGCGTCAACTCCCTGACCCGGGTCACCCAGCAATATTTGGACGCGTTGCCTACAGGTCCAGTGGTGGGCCGGTTCGCTAGGTCCGCCGACGGTTCGATCTATCTGATCGATTCGGGACGAAGATTCCACGTCCCCAGCTGCGGCATGATGAGCGATTTCGGCGGAGGCAACTGCACGAACTGGATACCCCTGTCGGGCGCCCAGCTGGGAATGTATACCGACGGCGGCATGCTGGCAAACGCCACCTCTTCGCCCACCGGAAAGCTCTTTTATGTCACGGGCGGCACGAAGCGCGAGTTCTTCGATGCACCGTCCCTCAGCCGCGCCGGCTTGCCTGCAGCCGTGATTCCTGCCAGTGATGCCCTGACCGCTTCGATGCCCTATGGGGCTCCCATTGTCCGCCAAGACGTGATCGTGGTGAACAGAAACACCCGGGAAGCATTCCTCTATACCGTCAACAAACTGCTGCCGGTCCCGACCTCCATCAATGCCGACAACGTTTGGGCAAGAGGAATCACCGCTGCTGCCCTCGACCCGCAGTCCCTTACCCAACTGGCCAAAGGCCCGGCGTTCATAGGATTCGCCGGAAACACGGCTGGAACCGCCAAGTTCGTCATCGGCTCAAACTATAAATATCTGATGTCGTCGGCCAGCCAATGGCCATCAACAACCGTCCAATTTTCAGACACCCTCCTGAATGCCATTGGCTCAGGCAGTTCGGTTGGCAGCCCAGCTTTCCTCAAATCAGTCAATTCGCCCGTGATTTATCGCTACGAAAACCAAGTAGCCCGGGAAGTTCCCAACCTGACCACTCTTTATCAATTCGGTGAGGGGCGGATTCCGCCTATCTATTCGTTGGCACCGAATACAGTCAACTCGCTGGCAAAAGGACCTACTCTGCTCCCGGCGGCCAAGCTCTATGTCGGCGATGCCAGCCCTGTCGTCTACCTCGTTGATGGAGCCAACAAGGCGCTTCAACTCGAGGATTTCAGGATCACTGACAGCATGGGGATCGGCGGTTACACCCGCGTCCCGCAAAGTGTCCTGTCCCTTTACACCAACACGGGTACTGTCCTGCCGGCCGTGACCTGCGGATCCACAAAGTTCCTGGGCTACCGTGGCGGTCTGTGGCGGCTCCCTGCCACCACTGGAACTGCCCAGCTGCCTGCACGGGTCCTTGAAGGGTCAACCTGCAGTTCGTTGCCCACTCCCCGAGGGAATATCGACAGCACGGTGTTCGTGAAGGCGCTCGACAACCCGGTGGTTTATCTGCTCCAGGACGGTGTCAAGAAGCCGGTGTCTTCCTGGTCAAGGCTGATGGAACTGAACCAGGGAAGCAGCTTTCCCGTAATCGCGGACTACGCACCCAGCGCCCTTGCTGCCATCCCCACCGGCAATCCGGCCTAGGCAGGGCTCTCGCGGCACAACAAAAGGAGGGCGGTACCGGAGGATTCCGGTACCGCCCTCCTTCGTCGTGGCTTGGGCCGACGCACAAGCCAACCGCGCCTACAGACTTTTACTTACCTTGCGCCAGCAGTTCCAGCAGGTACTTTCCGTAGCCGCTCTTGACCAACGGCTCCGCGCGCTTCCTGAGTCCGTCGTCGTCCAGGAATCCGAGTCGCCAGGAGATCTCCTCGGGGCAGCCGATGGAGAGGCCTTGACGCTTCTGGACCGTGTGGATGAACTCAGAGGCCTGGTTCAAGGAATCGAAGGTGCCGGTATCCAGCCATGCCGTTCCACGCGGGAGAATCTCGACCTGCAGCTTGCCGCGGTTCAGGTACTCCCGGTTTACGTCTGTGATCTCAAGCTCACCGCGCGGCGAGGGCTTCAGGTCACGGGCGATCTGCACGACGTCGTTGTCGTAAAAGTAAAGTCCTGGCACCGCATAGTGGCTGCGTGGCCGCTCAGGCTTCTCCTCCAAAGAGATGGCCTTGCCGTCTCCGTCAAATTCCACAACTCCATACGCCGAGGGATCTGCCACCCAGTAGCCAAAGACGGCACCGCCGTCGATGTCGGCAAAGCGGCGCAACTGCGTGCCCATGCCCCGCCCATAAAAGATGTTGTCACCCAGCACCAGGGCAACGGGACCGTCGCCGATGTGCTCAGCTCCGAGCACAAACGCCTGTGCCAGCCCGTCCGGAGAGGGCTGTTCCTTATAGGTGATGTTGACGCCGAACTGTGAGCCATCACCCAGCAGACGCTGGAACTGATCGGCGTCGTGAGGAGTGGTGATGACAAGAATGTCCTGGATGCCGGCCAGAATCAGTGTGGAAAGCGGATAGTAGATCATCGGCTTGTCATAGACGGGAACCAGCTGCTTGCTGATCCCCAGGGTAATGGGGTGAAGTCTGGAGCCGGTACCGCCGGCAAGGATAATTCCGCGCATGCAACCTATCTTTCCCTCTGGTGGGAAGTCCGGCCAAATCCGGTAACCTATGAAACTATGCAGCGACTTCTCGTAACCGGCGGCGCCGGATTCATTGGCTCGAACTTTGTCCACTATGTAATGGCCAATACGGACAACTATGTAACCGTACTGGATAAGCTCACATATGCGGGGAACCTTGAGTCACTCAAGGGGCTGCCGGAGGACCGGTTCCGTTTTGTTAAGGGTGACATCAGCGATGCGGAACTCGTCGATGGCCTCGTCTCCGACCACGACGTCGTGGTGCACTACGCTGCCGAATCGCACAATGACAACTCACTGCACGATCCGCGTCCGTTCCTGGATACAAACATCATCGGAACCTACACGCTCATTGAAGCCGCCCGGAAGTACAACAAGCGCTTCCACCACATCTCAACTGACGAGGTCTACGGGGACCTGGAGCTTGACGATCCGGAACGGTTTACTGAGGAAACCCCGTACAACCCGTCCAGCCCCTATTCCTCCACCAAGGCGGGGTCAGACCTCCTGGTGCGTGCGTGGGTGCGTTCGTTCGGTCTTCAGGCGACGATCAGCAACTGCTCCAACAATTACGGGCCGTACCAGCATGTCGAGAAGTTCATCCCGCGGCAGATCACTAACGCTATTGACGGTATCCGCCCCAAGCTCTATGGCAAGGGCGAAAACGTCCGGGACTGGATCCACGCAGACGACCATTCCTCCGCTGTGCTGACCATCATCGAAAAGGGCGTCGTCGGCGAAACCTACCTCATCGGCGCTGACGGTGAAAAGAACAACAAAGAAGTGGTAGAACTGATCCTCAGGCACATGGGCCAGGACAGTGGAGCCTACGACCATGTTGTGGACCGCGCTGGCCATGACCTTCGCTACGCCATCGACTCCAGCAAGCTCCGCAACGAACTTGGCTGGACACCGCAGTTCTCGGATTTCGACGCCGGCATTGAGGCCACCATCCAGTGGTACCGCGACAACGAGTCCTGGTGGCGGCCGCAGAAGTCGGCAACTGAGGCGAAATACAAGGAGCAGGGCCAGTAGGTATGGAGTTCCAGAAGAGGCTCAGCGCCACCGAAACACCCATTCCCGGCGTGATTCTTTTCGATCTTCCCGTGCATGGCGACAACCGTGGCTGGTTCAAGGAAAACTGGCAGCGCGAGAAGATGGTGGCCTTGGGCCTGCCGGACTTCAGCCCCGTACAAAACAACATCTCCTTCAACGACAAAAAGGGCACGACGCGCGGAATCCATGCGGAGCCGTGGGACAAGTTCGTTTCGGTGAGTACGGGAAAGATCTTCGGAGCCTGGGTGGACCTCAGGGAAGGACCAAGCTTCGGGAGCGTATTCACAGCGGAACTCGATGCCAGTAAAGCCATCTTCATTCCCAGGGGTGTTGCCAACTCCTACCAGACGCTGGAGGACAACACGTCCTACGTCTACCTGGTCAACGACCATTGGTCCGCTGATGCCGAGTACACGTTCCTGAATCTTGAGGATGAAACGGTAGCCATACCCTGGCCAATCCCCCTTGCTGAGGCGGAACTGTCGGACAAGGACAAGGCGCATCCACGGCTGGCCTCCGTCAAGCCAATGGGCCCACGCAAAACCTTGGTTCTCGGCGCAGACGGCCAACTTGGCACGGCACTGCGAGCGGCACTTGAAGGTGACCCGAACGTCGAATTTGCCGGCCGGGATGAGTTCGATCTTCTGGATCCGGCGTCTTTTGAAAGCCGTCACTGGCACAATTACAAAACCATCATCAACGCAGCGGCGTATACCGCCGTCGACGAGGCCGAAGAGCCGGAGGGCCGGCGTGCAGCCTGGGCGATCAACGCCGTCGCCGTCAGCCGCCTGGCGTCGGTTGCCGCCCGGAACAACATCACCCTCGTTCAGGTGTCCAGCGATTACGTGTTCGACGGTATTCAGCCCATCCACACCGAGGACGAGCCATTTACGCCTCTCGGGGTCTACGGCCAGACCAAGGCTGCAGGCGACGCAGTGACGGCAACAGTGCCCCGGCATTACATCGTGCGCACCAGTTGGGTCATCGGGGAGGGCAACAACTTCGTGCGCACCATGGCGTCGCTTGCCGGCCGCGGAATACAGCCGAACGTTGTGGATGACCAAGTGGGAAGGCTCAGTTTTGCCAGCGACATTGCGGCAGGAATTCTGCATCTGCTCACAACCGGATCAGAATATGGAACGTACAACCTGACCAACGATGGTGAGCCACAGTCTTGGGCACAAATCGCAGCTGACGTCTTTGAGCTAACCGGCGCGGACCGCTCCGACGTCAGCGGGGTCAGCACGGAAGAATACTTCCAAGGCAAAGCTGCGGCTCCCCGGCCGCTGAACAGTGTGCTGGATCTGAACAAGCTGAAATCGACAGGGTTCCAGCCGAGGAACGCACGTGAGGCGCTGGAGAGCTACCTGGCGGAAACAACCCTGAAGATCTGAACAACGGGCGCCCTCTCTTAGATGGCGACCGGAGTCAGCGTCAGCTGACCCCGGTCGCCATTCTTATGCCACTTCGGTGAGTTGGCGGGCCTCGCGTTGCCGGCCCATAAGCCCAATACTCACTACGTCACGGGCTCGTGAACCTGAGGGGCATCCGCAGGACTTTCCCCCATCGGATCCGTCGTTCCTGGCTCTTGACGCCTCCCGCGCCAGAACCTTACGCCTTCAACAGCGGCCCATAACAGGACCCCAACGGTCCCTATCAGCCAGGCTGTTACGCCTGCAGCCCACCCAGGCGGCGTAAATGACACGGCAACTGCGCGCCCAACCGAATCCGCGGGAATATCAACGGTGAGCAGGAATCCATCCAATGGTTCTCCCATCGTCCCGTTCTGAACCGTGTAGCCAGGCCAGGGCAACCTGCTTAGGGCTGCCTTTCCGCCCCCTTGAGGAACCTCATCTACGCGAAGCCGCACTTCTGTATCGGTGCGCGAAAGCTCAGTGAGTTTCGTATTCCCGCTCGTCCAGACAACCCCACCGGCCGAATGCAAGGGAACGTCACGGCTCCAGAGTTCAATCTCACCGTCGTCACTGACCATGCTCCAGCCCACCGGCGGTGCGGGGATCGTCACGGAGCCGGAACGTCCCACATAGTTGTTTACAGCGCCGGGAAGCTCATCGCCTTCAAACGATTTCTTGAGTATCTGGATGTTGTCAACGCTGAGCTCGTCCACGAGCATGATTCCGGTATCTGGCCGCTTTTCGAAGAGGTCGTCCAAGAGCTCAGCGCACGTTCCGCCCAGATATCGCACACAGAGCGTCCGGTTGTATTGCGTGAAGCCGACGAGCTGATACCTGTTGATCACCGATGCTTCACTCAGGTACCACGTATTCGCCATCAAAGTACGTGACCAGGTGGAATCATCTTGCGGATAGTCCAACGGGTCTCCCACTACCAGGACCTGGCCTTTGACACCGGCCAGGACTCCCTTGGGTATGTTGGCGTCGGCTGGGACATTGGCCCTGGAAAGGGGGCTGCCGTCCGTCGTCCGGTGCTGAAGGACAGATGCTCCGGCGCAGCCGATGGCGATAACGCCAGCGATAAGTACCGACGTCGACCATTTCCAATAGCGGAACCTGTTGCCCCGAAGGGCCCACCAAATCACTGCAACACCTGCCGCTGCAAGGCAACCGGTGAGGAAGACCGTCATGTACCGGTGGGGACTTTGTGCCCAGGCGCCATACATCCCAAAGGCAATCGCCCCGACGGCACCGAACAACGAAAGCTTGGATGGGTGACTGGCCAGGGCATGGGACAACAGCACGACACACAGCAGGATGCAGACCATCGCCAGATACGGCATGAACCGGGCCGGGTACCTCAGGGGACCAATGGTCGTCGGTAGGAGCACAAAGACGAGGGACAGCACCCCGAAGATCCAAATGTCGTGAATCCGTGGTGCGAAAGCGCGTATGCGGCGCCAGCTCAGGTAAGCGATCAGAGGCAGGAACCAGGCAATGTACAGGGCAGGCGCCGGAGCAGTGAATCCATTCCACCACCATGAGGGCATCATGGGCAGTGCAGTGGCAATGGTTGATCCCAACAACCCGGTGAGGTTCACGCCCATGTAGTTGTCGTTGAAGATTGCTGTCGTGCTGCGGGTGGTAACGGAAGCAGTCAGCACACCGGGCAGGTAAACCACCACTGCCACCAGCACGACAGCAAGTCCAACCGCTGCCGTTCGGAGAGCACTGGACCATTGACGGTGCCACAAGGCATTTATTCCTAGGGCGAGCAGCACGAAGCCGACTGCGACGGTTCCGGCGACATAACCGATCGTAACGATCAGGTATCCGATGAGGAATGGCCATAGTGGATTCCTGCCCGCGAAGGCCATGGATTTTAGAGTCAGCCAAAAATACGGGACCAGGGCCCAGGCCAGCGCGCCGGTCACCCAGGACGGTGCATCGAAGAACACCGTGAAGCCGTTCAAAGGGACCGCGATTCCGGCAACGAACGCCAAGGGCGGCGGGACGTTGAAGGAGCGGCTGAGAAGGAAGCATCCCACGCCGGCGCAGACGAGAATCGCCACCTTGATGATGGTGGTCACCAGGACCGCGTTTCCAGCCAGATAGACGAGGACACCGATGGCCATGATCAATGGATTCCAGGTGCCCCATTGACCCTCCGCGGTGTAGTTTCCGCTGGACCAGATGGCAGGGTTGAGAATAGGCACCTTGCCCGACAGCAGGCTGTCGCCCAGGTGATACCAGACGCCATAAGCTCCGTTTTCGGTGTCGTCCTGGAAGTAAAAACGGGGGGAACGGGCTAAGGGAATCAGGCTGAACAGCAACACGGTAGCTGCTGTTAGGGCGAGCCAAAGCCCGGAGGAGTTTTTGATTCCTTGTCCCGGCTCAGTCACACCAGGCTGCGGCTCCGTCACATCAGGCGCCGGCTCCGTCACACCAGGCTGCGCCGCACCCGTCGAGGAGAAATTCGAGGGGAATTCAGACGTTTTGTCCTTGAGAACCTTGGGCACTATTTGATCTTCCACAATGTGATTTCGGCCGTTTCTTCGCCAATTTTGTACCGGCTCTCGGAGACTTTGGTTCCGTCGACCTTGTCCTGCCATCCCTGCTCGCAGCCGCTGTCCGTCAAGACGTACTTCACGCCCGCTGACGCTGCTAGGGATTGTGCGAAGACGTAATGCTTTCGTTGTTCCAGGACCTCCCGCAATTTCGCTTCTTCCTTTGGCCAGGCAAGCCCGAGGTTGTAGAAGGCAGTCGGCAAGCCGGTGATGGCCTTTACCCGGAACTGACTGATACACGGATCAAACATGACCAGTTCTGAGGCCGTCCCGTCTTCTGCGCGGCCAATCTTCAGTTCGGAATCATCGTCCGTCAACGGTTTGGCGGCGTTCCTGATCGCAACAGACTGCTCATCCGAGAAGTTGGCGGTGCCGTAGGACTGGACGTATTCCGTGAACTTCGGGTAGTCACCGAAACTGACTGCAACCGCTGTCACAGTGACCAACGCTGCGATCGTCGCCGTCGCCACAGTTCCCGTCAAGCGGGGCTTGGTGATCTGAGTTGTATATGTTGCAGTCTTGACGCCACCGCCGTCGCTGGCTGACTCCTCGGCAAGGCTTGAGGTATCGATCGTGTCAGTCTGAACTGAACCGCGCCACAAGCGCCAGCTTTCCACGGCCACCTGGAGCAGGACCGGAACGGCAGCGGCAGTAACTATGGTGAAACTGTCGATCCAAAACCTGTAGGGTTCCTGGTTCGCTCCCCAGAGATCATTGCTGGCAACGACCGGCCAAGCGACCAGTGCCCCGACCGAGAAGGCGAGCCACGCCCGGTTTCGCTGCCGCAGTCCGGCCCAGAAGATCAGTGCCAGGAACAACAGCGGCACGAGCGCGGCCAACAATCCTGTTCCGAGTGGAACTCCAAGCGCCTTTGACGAAAGCTCGCGGTAGGTTAGGAAGTCGTCCTTGGCGGCGAGTCCCAGAAGGGTCCCGAGAATGGTCGGAGAGGCAGCAAGCGCCAATGCGGCGCAGGACGAAATCACCAGCGTCTTGTAGCGGAGCAGAAGTAGCAGGAACCCGGGGACCGCGGCCAGAACTCCTGCCATCAGCGTCGCGAGCGGCCCTGCGACAGAAGCTATGGTGGGTCCGCCGAGAAGTACTGCTGCCAGGATGCCGAGGCTTGCGATGCCATGGATTTTTCTTCCATAACTCAACAGGCCATAAGCCGCAGCAGCGTAGAGCAGAAGATAGACAGTGGTGAGGAAGGAATAAGTCTGGACGTTGGCGAGGAAACCTACCGCCCCTGCGGCAACAATAATCGCTGCTGAGCGTCTCCGCTGCGGGACAGGCTTCAGCCGGTGTCCTGCGGGGAAAGTGGCGCCTATGAGCAGGCAAACCGCGGTAACGGCAAGTGACAACGCCGCAGACTCTCCATTGAGCGTGAAGAGGACTCCGAAAGCGCCCCACAGTACAGCATGATTGTCCAAGGTATGGTGCCAGTTCCCGGTTGCGAGAACGGCAAAGGTGCCGATGATGCTGGGCACGAACCCGAGGGCTCCCAAGGCAGGAACTCCGGTCAGGCGGATCAGCAGCCAGCTGATGGCGACGACCATCAGCAACTGGAATGCAAGGCCTGTGACCTGCCAGGTCAGAATGATGTCCTTGTCGAAAAGCCGTGCAAGAAGGCCAAGGAAGACATAGTAAAGCCGCGGATAGTGATTGGTGCCGGTCTCCGTGAAAGGCTCGACGGCGGCAAGGTTGCCGTTGCGCACGTTGACGGCAATCGCCAAATATGAATACTGATCATACGCAAAATATTGGCGGAAGTTGTTCCAGGCAAAACCGGGGCTTTGGGTCAGAGGCCGAACCTGGAAAAACCAATACATGAGGCAAGAAAACGCAATGGCTCCGGTGGAAACAAGAGACCTCAACCGTACAGTGGGCATTTTGGCAGTCATCAAAGTCATATACGTTGGTTTCCCCGATAGTTCAGTCAGACCGGCCTGCTGCCGGGTACCTCGTTCTTAAGCCGCTCGATTACTAGAAAGATTCTAAGGCCTCCAGCCACAGCTGCAGTTTAGCCACAGTTGATTCTCCGGCATGCCGCGGCCCCGGCGTGACGGTAGACTTTGTGCACATGACGTACGAAACGACGGCTTCTCCCTCCAGCCCGCACCGCATCTCAATTGTGGTTCCTGTTTATCAAGGTGAGAAAACCCTCCCCGCCGTCGTCGCGGAGCTGATGGAGTACACCCAGCCGTCCGTCTCCCCTGGCGGAAACCCGTTCGTGGTCAGCGAGGTCCTCCTTGTTTTTGACCATGGGCCGGACGGGTCAGCGGGCGTCATCCGTGATCTAGCCGAGAAATATGATGTCGTCCGTGGAGTGTGGCTAAGCCGCAACTTCGGGCAGCACCCCGCCACATTGGCCGGAATGGCATCGGCCGGAGGCGACTGGGTCGTCACGATGGATGAAGACGGGCAACACGACCCCGCAGCCATACCGGCCCTCCTCGATACGGCTATGCAGAACCAGTCCACCCTGGTGTACGCAAATCCAAGCAACAAACCTCCTCACGGTTTCCTGAGGAACGCCGCTTCAGTTGGTGCCAAGAAAATGGTCTCGGCTCTGTTGTCCAGCAACGACGCCGCCAACTACCAGAGCTACCGGCTGCTCACGGGCGAAGTGGCCCGTTCGGTCGCCGCCTACGCGGGGAATGCCGTCTACCTGGATGTTGCCCTGGGCTGGATAGCATCCAACGTTTCCACCTGCCCCGTTGCACTGAGGGAAGAAGGTGACAGGCAATCGGGCTACAAGCTCAGGTCCCTGCTGTCGCATTTTTGGCGGATGGTCATTTCCAGCGGCACAAGGGCCCTGAGGCTGGTCAGCCTTATCGGGGCGCTCTTTGCCCTGATGGGAATCTGTCTGGCGATCTATCTTTTGATTGCGTACCTGACAGGGCACGGCGCCGGTCAGCAGGGGTGGACGTCCACGATGATCGTCATCCTTATCAGCACGGGTGCCATCCTCTTTTCTCTTGGCGTCATTGCTGAATACGTGGGCGTCAACGTGAACATGGCGATGGGCAAGCCTGCCTACCTCATCGTCAGCGATCCGGCAGTCGGTCCCCTCGGCCGGAGGCCGGAAACTCTCCCCCAACGACACAATGCCACGCAGGCCGCTGGAGGAACTACGCCTCATGCCTGATCCCACTTGGGTGATCGGGGCCGGCGGGCTCCTGGGCCGCGGTGTCTTGGCAGAATTGAAAAGCAGAGGGCATGAGGTTCTGACTTCGTCAATTCCCTGGAACGATCCCGCCGCTGCCAAAGATGCCCTCGCTGAGTCCGCCGTCGCTCTTCGTTCTCTCGCCGACGGGCGGCCCTGGGTGATTGCATGGTGCGCCGGAGCTGGAGTCACCGGCACTTCCCAAGCCGAACTCGATTCCGAACTGGAAGTATTTCAGTCAGCGCTCGATTCCTTTGGTGAAGTCCTGTGCGGACCGGATGCGGCCCCCGGCCGAATGTTCCTTGCCTCTTCGGCCGGTGGCGTCTATGCAGGGAGTTCCGAACCGCCCTACACGGAGGAAAGCCCCACGCAGCCTTTGGCCCCGTACGGGTTTGCGAAGCTTGCAGCGGAAGAATCAGCCGCTGATTTCGCCTTCAAAACGGGAACCCGCCTCGTCGTCGGCCGCGCAGCGAACCTGTATGGGCCGGGTCAGAACCTGGCCAAGCCCCAGGGCCTGATCTCTGTTTTTGCCAAGGCCCACCTGACCGGGCAGCCCGTCTCGGTGTACGTTTCGCTCGATACCCTACGCGATTACATCTTTATTGATGATGCCGCCGAACTGGTTACGGACTGCCTTGAGCGGCTGTCCGGCGAGGACATTCACGATGGGCAGACTGTTGTGAAAATCATAGCCACCCAGCGCGCTGACACTATCGGTGCAGTGATAGGGGCCTGCAAGACAGTCTTTAAGAGGCGGCCCCGAATAGTCCTTGGGGCATCGCCGTTTGCGAAGGCCCAAGCGCACGATCTGCGGTTCAAATCAGTGGTCTGGCCGGAACTGGACCGGCGGCCCTTCACTCCCCTTGCCGTCGGGATTGATGCAACGGTCAGGGATATGCAAACCCTCAGGAACGGACTCGGGCAGCTCTAGGGTTGAGCCTCGGAACGGTGATCGATATCGCATCCGCATGTCAGTGGCAGGATTCGGTACCCTTAATAGAGCGTTGGCGACAGGAAGAGACCGTAAAGAATTGAATATTCGAGAACTAGCGGCTGAGGTCCCGGAACGCAGGGGGGCCTGGAAATGGGCCTGTGCGACACCGCTGATTGCTACTGTGGCGGCGCTGATCCCGGTGATATTCAACCACCGCTTCTACTTTTACGACGATACCCAGATTGGCGCCTATCCGATTTGGGTGGAAATTGGCAAACTGCTGCGGGCCGGTGACTGGCCCATCTTCAGTGCTGCCGGCTGGCAAGCGGGTAACTACGCAGCCGAAGGACAGTGGGGCATCTTCAGCCCCGTCACGCTGCTGATCGGGCTTGCCGCATCCTTTGCAGGGAACGCGATCATTTTCTCCACGGCCGTGAAGATCGGGTTCCTGGCTCTCGCCAGCATCGGTGTCTATCTCCTGAGCCGCAGCTTCAGGGCCGTTCCACCACTGGCCTTTGTCGCAGGGGTGACGTCCACTTTGGCAGGCTTCACCGTCTATCTGGATGCACCGTCTTGGGTGACAGGCCTTATGGTGTGGGCATTCCTGCCGTTCGTTTGGTGGGCTCTGCGGCGTATGGCTTTTGACAGGAAGTCACCCCTGCCCGTGCTCGTTTCCGGCTATTTGCTCGTGACCGTTGGCTACGTTCACGGCACCATCATGATGGTGCTGGTTTTTGTCGCCTTCATCGCCGAAGTCCTGATCCGTCGGCATTGGAAGGCCTTGAGGCAGACGCTTGCCTCCGGCGTTGTTTTGGGACTCGTCGCTCTGGCGGTGTACCTGCCGGGAGTCCTGACCCTGGCCAGCACCGCACGAAAGACCGGAATCTCCAACACGAACTTCCTGACAGTAGACCTCACCGGTCTGGCCGGGTCAGCGCTCCCCAGCAACCTGCCCCAAGTCGCCTCATGGTGGTGGGGGCCGTTTGCACCGGTTCCCCTGACGTACATCGCCTGGTTCCTGCCCCTCTTCGCCATCATAAATTTCCACAAGCTCCGTCGGCTCACTCCGCCGATGGCAAGCCTGCCGGTTTTCCTGGTCTTCTCCTTGTTGCTGACACTTGCCCCCAGCGACATGGGACCTCTCCGGACGCCCGTCAGACTGATGCCCTACGTCGCTCTGACAGTCATCGTCCTGATCTGCGTCGCGCTCTCCCTTGCCCGTTTGAAGGCCATCTCACGGACCCGCTGGCTTGCAGTCGGCGGCTTGTTCCTGGCAAGTGTTTACCTCGGCTGGACCGGAAAGCCCGAGATGTGGACCGTCAGTGCCAGAATGTTCCTGATCATGGCAGCAGGCTTCGCCGTCATCGTCCTTGTCTTCTGGAAAGTGGATCGCGCGAAAAGAGCCGAAGGTATCTTCGCAGGAATACTGGTGGCCACATCGCTGGCGGTGGCCTTCCCCCAGCACAACTACTTCCCTGCTCCACCGGTCCAGGACTTCAAGATGCCTGGTGACACATCCAAGTACGGACAGCAACTCGAAGGCGCCGAAGGCCAGGCGATTGTGGTGGGTGCCCCGTCTTCCCTTGATGGAGCAGCCTGGGGTGAGACGCTGGTGGGCAACATGTGGTATCTGAACCCCGTTCCGGTCCACAACCTTTACAGTCCCATCCAGAACGCTGCGTATTCCAAGGACCTCTGCATCATTTCCCGCGGCGAAACATGCCGGGAGCTGACAACCAAGCTTTTCGAAATCGATCCGGCTTCAGGAAAACCACTCGCAGATCTCCTGCGGGTCGACACCGTGCAGGTTGTTCGGGATGCCGCGGACGCCCAGGGCGTCGAACTGGCCAAGGTGACACTCCCGTCTGGCTGGAGTGTGGCTTCCCGCACGCCGAACACCGTCATGTGGACCAGGGACGCACCTCTGGGCAACGTAGGCGCTCCCGTCTATTCGTCTGAAGGAACGGACGTTGAGCTGGTTCAGAATGAGGATTCTTCTGTCAGTTTCAAAGTCACCAAGGTTGGAAACGACGGCGGCAAGGTCACCCTAGGCAGGATTGCGTGGCCTGGTTACAGCGTCGACGGCGGAACGCTTGCGGACCCCCTGCGCGGATACCTCCTGACAGTGGACGTGGCACCGGACATGATCGGCAAGACGGTCACTGTGTCATTCCAGCCGCCGGGCTGGAACATCGAGCTGGCGGCCCTGGGCACGGCTTTGCTCCTCGGGGCCACCTGGTCGGTGCTGTTCGCCCTCAGACGACGCCGTGACCATCCACGAGCAGGGAAACTGCCCCCTGCTGCCCGGACGTCCGGCCCTGGCCCTGGCCCGCAGGATTTTGACGAGACAAAAGACAGATCAACAAATCCCTCCGAACCGGTAGGAGTAGCAGCGAAGGCACCATGGAACGAGGAGAGATAGTGACGACGGCCCCATTACCCGACGAGGATGAGCCGGTCCGCGGTATTCATTCGGGCCCGCCCGGCCCCCTGCTTAAGATCATCAAGGACCAACGCGTCGCATTCCTGCTCGTCGGAGGTGCCAACACCGCCTTCAGCACCGGCTTGTTTATTGTCCTTGCCCTGACCTTCCCGCAGTCACCGTCCTTTGTGCTGCTCACAGCTTCCTGGCTCGTGTCGCTCATTTCGGTGTTCTTTGTCTACCGTAAGCTCGTTTTCCGGGTAAAGGGCCACGTCTGGCTGGACCTCGGTAGATTCGCCTTGGTTAACCTGACATCCCTGCTGGTGAACATCGTGCTGCTGTCACTCTTCGCAGACATCCTTCAGTTCCCACGGATCCCCACACAGATTGCCATCACCGTGCTTTCGGTCTGCATCAGCTACTTCGGCCACCGATACTTCTCGTTTCGCCGCAAGGAACCGTCCCGACCGGCTGCAAGCACACCCACCCATGGAACCAAAGAGGAAGAAACGGCATGAGCCCCAAAGTCTCCATAGTCATCCCTGCCTACAACAACGTTCAGTACATTGCGGAAACGCTTGAGTCGGTGTTGAACCAGACCTTCGACGATTATGAAGTGGTGATCGCGGATCATTCCTCGATTGACGGAACCTCCGAAGTCATCGAGACCTATCGGAGCAACCCGCGCCTCCGGATTCTCTCGCCTACTCCCACGGGTGGCGGGGCGCAGGCCAACTGGAACCGCGTGAGCTCGGAAGCGCGTGGTCAGTACGTGAAACTTGTCTGTGGTGATGACCTCATCGCTCCGACGGCTCTCGAAGAACAGGTTGCGGCGTTTGACGCCAATCCCAGCGCCGTCCTTGTAGCTTCCCAAAGAGACCTTGTGGACTCAAAGGGCGACGTTTTCATTAAAAGCCGTGGACTGCAGGGCATTTCCGGGCTCGTCAGCGGCGTCAAGGCGGTCCGCGCGACCGTTCTGGCTGGATCGAATATCTTCGGCGAGCCGGCCTGCGTGATGTTCCGCCGTGAACTCCTCGAACAGGAAGGCGGCTGGGACAACACCAACCCTTATCTGATCGACCAGGCAACGTATGCCCGCATTTGCCTGCACGGGGACGTCGTCGCTCTTCGGAAAAGCCTGGCCACATTCCGGATCAGCGCCAGTCAATGGAGCGTCCGGCTCGCGAAGCAGCAGTCAGACCAGGCTATTGCGTTTCACCGGGAGATTGCGGCAAAGCATCCGGGGATCCTCAGTAAGACGGATCTCTACATCGGGAACCTGAAGGCCATCGGAATGTCCTACGCCCGGCGGCTTGCCTACATGCGGCTTGGCAAGCGCATGGGCCATGAGCTTGCCGTCGAAAGCACCGTCTAAGAGCCTTTCCGCTCGGCCGCGGTAGATTTATCGTGGCCGAGCGCAGGATCGTCTACGGCCCGTTCAGGAATGTGTTGCGTGGACATCACGCGCATCTTGCGACGCGCAGGCTCTTCAAAATGCCTCCACAGCATGTATCCCAGGACTGATACAACCACCGGCATCAGCGCAAAACCAACCTTTGCACCTACCGTGCCAGTCCCCAAAGCCTCCGGAAACGTCATCTGCATCTTCCAGAAGATTTCGATCAGCGGCATGTGGACCAGGTAGATGCTGTAGGACGCCATTCCGCCGATCACCAGGGCCCGTGTTCCAAGCAAGCGTGCAATGTGCCTGTCTGCCACGCCCAGTGTTCCCACCATCATGACAAGTACGGGGATCAGAAGACCCACGTATCGGGCACGCCCCGTGAGGTGCATGAAATAGCATCCAGCCACCAGGACGACGATGGCCAAAACCAGCAGATGGCTGGCGAGCATGCGCATACGTGCCCTGTCGGGCAGCCGCCGGACGATGTAGAACATCAAGGCTCCGGCGGTAAAGGCGCAGAGAATACGCAAAACCCACATCCATGGTCCGTAAAGGCCCAGGACATAGGAGAAAAAGACAACAGGGAACAGTACGACGGCGGCCATAACAACCAGCGAGCGCGTACTGAACGCCCTGTTGAGCCGAAAAATGAGTAGCGCGATGATGGGATACAGCAAGTACGCGAACGCTTCGGCGGATACAGACCACGCGGCACCGTTCCAGGTAAGGCGGTCAAACCCCGGCTCCGTCCACTGCACCACCAAGGTCAGCTGCCGCAGGAAACTGCCAATGCTGTAGTCCTTCACGGCAACAGGGTCTGCGCTCTGGCGGGCCAGAAGAATGCCATGCCAAATTGCGGTAAATACCAGCATGAAGGCATAGGCCGGCCACACACGTGCGAGCCTTGCCCACCAAAACTTGACGGTGGCTTGACGGTCCAGCCGGATACCCATCCGCTCGCCATAGTTCAGGGCGAGTACATAGCCGCTGAGGGCGAAAAAGAGATCAACGCCGAGCTCTCCGTGTGCCAAAAGGGGACCGATAACCGCGTCAAGCCAAGGGAATTCAGCAGCTATGTTTCCACGAACGTGGAAGAGGACCACCCACATCGCAGCCACAATGCGGACGCCGGTCAGAGCATGCACCTGCTGCACTGCGGCCGTGGCCGTTCGGGGCGGGGTCTCTAACACGGCGTTCGTTTGCACGCAGTTCCTTCGCGTTTCATCATTTAGGGACAACAGCGCCGGGCGAAAGGCACCTTGTCAAGAATACCGGATAGCCGCCGGCTCGATCGCTGCGGCTGGAGCGACGTACGGCCCTCTCCCTTCATGATACTTTCGGGGGATGGGCAATAATATTTATCTCGTTGCGTCCGCAGGGAACCCGAACTACGGCGACGAGTTGATCGTAGCGTCGTGGCTGCGATTCCTGGCAAGGGTGCGTCCGGAAGCTTCCATCTGGTTGGATTGCCCTCAGCCAGGCACTGCCAGCGCACTGTTTGCAGGTATGCACCCTCACCTGCGCACCACGAACACCCTTTGGCGTTCCTGTGCGGAGGCACCGGATCAGTCTGCCCAGGGTGTCTGGGACCATGTGGAGCGCATCGTTTCCCATGGCGGAACCCCCATGTACGACGTCGGCCTGATGCCCCTGGGTCAGGCGGACACTATCCATCTCCTGGGCGGTGGATACGTCAACGGCGTTTGGCCTGATCACGTTGGACTTGTAGCTGGAATGGCCGCTGCCGGAAGACTGAACGGCGCCCGTCTAATCGCTTCGGGACTTGGCCTGATGCCTCTTCCGGAGAACGCCGCGCAGCTCAAATCTACTGTCAGTTCATTTAGCAGTGCCAGCGTACGGGACGCGGCTAGTGCAGGAGCCATCGGGCTCGAAGTGGGGTTGGATGACGTATTCCTGGGCCTCCCCCACGAGCTGCAGCGAGCCGGCGGCTCCGAGGCTGTTCAGACGAGGGCAAAAGATGTAATGCTCTGTATTCAAAGCGACATGACCGATGACGAGACATTCACCCGGCTGCGGGACAAGCTCCATCTGGTGGTGGAGAAGGCACTGGCTAACGGACTCTCAGTCGGCTACATGGAAGCAATCCCTGGCTCTGACCGACGCATGTTCGATGCTTTGGAAGGGCTGATCCCCGAGGAGAACTTCGTTCCGTTCCTCTCTGTCTGGAACGATGGTCTGCCAGTACGGTCCGGTCAGGTGTGGTACACATCGAGATTCCATCCCCATATGATGGCCGCTGCTGCGGGGGCGCGCGGTGTGGCGATCGGCATTCTTGATGACTACTACGACGTCAAGCATCAATCACTGCTGGAGCTGGGAACCGGTTGGGCGTATGCCGCTTCCAAGAGCGAGGAGAACCTGCCGGAGCCAACCGGCAACTCAGACTTCCGGCAAGTCGCTCTCGGCTTGTCTGCGCGGAAAAGAACCGAAGCTTTGTCCTTGTACCCCTTGCCGTGAGTTCAACTGACTGGCGGCATCTTAGGAACCTAACGGCCTCTTAAATGTTTCAGGGCCCGGCACTGGCCGGACCCTGAATTTACAGCTGGTGGTTTTTAGCGGACGCTCCGCGCCATCTTGGGCTTGGGGTCGAATTTCAGGCCCTCAAGAATGCGTTTCGCCACTCCGAGCTGAAGCCTACGCCCTACCCGGGCCCTGACCATCCAGGCGTAGGTGGTGACCACAAACTGAACCCAGGCAAGCTTGTCATCATGGTGCCACCGGTAAGAGGACTCATTTCGGGCACCGTGGTAGAACTTCCAGGCATTGCCCGGGTTAAGGTCACCGAAGTTCACGCCCCGGTTTTCGGGCATATCGTGAACTGCAACGCTGTCCAGAATCTGAACACCGGGTCCCTCAGCGCTGATCCTCAAGGTGTACTCCATGTCGTCAAACCAAATGAAGTACTCAACCAGCGGAAGTCCATACTTGGCGATCGATCGACGCGGGATGAGTACGGAGACGAAGGAGCAATTGGTGATCAGAACCGAATTCAGACCCTTGGCGATCAGCCGTCCCCAGTCCCAGGTGGTACCCGGATTGTTCATTTCGCAGATGGAACCATCGGTGTATCGCACCAGTGAGCAGCTGTACGGAACGGCCCGTCCCAGTTCCGTTTCTGCTTCTGCATGACCCTCGAGCAGCTTCTCCAGCGCAGTCTCGGTGGTGTAGCAGTCGTCGTCCATGATCCAGACCCAGTCGGCGCCTCTTTCGTAAGCCCGTTCCATGCCTGCAGCGAACCCCCCGGCACCACCGGTGTTGGTGCTGAGCCGGACAATTTCGACTCGGGGATCATCGTCGTAGACCGACAATAGTTGCGGCGTCGAATCCGTGCTGGCGTTATCGACAACAATCAACTGGTCAACTGACCGTGTCTGGGCCAGGATCGAATCCAGGACTTTCCCGAGCTTATCCACCCGGTTGTACGTTACAACTACCGCTGCGACCTTGTCGGTCATGCTTTCCATCCTTCATACAGTTTCTTTGTCCACAAACGCGCTTCCGGGAGTTCCTTCAGGGACTCGATCTTCTCGCGCTGCTCCTGGACGATTTGTTCACGCAGCTCTTCGGACTCCATGATCTCCTTCGTAACGGACACAGCCTCCTTAAGGAAAGCCAGCGGCTGACGCGGCACGAGTGCACGGGAGGAGACGAGGGAGGCCTGCGATCCGACATCCGTTGAAAGTACTGCGACATCATGGGCAGTGGCTTCGAAAGTAGTCAGGGTCAATCCCTCGTTATCTGAAGAAATCACCAACAGATCCGATTCGGTCAGTGTGTCGTCAACTGCCCGCGGCGGCCTTCTAAACTCAACACAATCCGAGAGGCCATAGCGGGACACCAATTGGGTGGCTTCATCGGACAACGCGCCGTCACCGTGCATGATGAAACGCACGTTGTCAGCGGACCGCTTCAGCTGATGTGCATAGCGCAGGAACAGGTACGGCCGCTTTTGCTGGCTCAGGCGGCCGATGAAGGAGACGGTGAAAGGCCTCCCGTTCTCGATCTTCGCCTGCTGCACGGGTGCGGCCTCATGGAGTCCGTAAAGCGGAGCCAACGCCACCCGTTCCTTGGGAATGTCGCGCTGCAGCACCATATAGTCACGGAGTTGGGGCGAGATGACATGGTGAACATCAATAGCGTTGGAGAGCTTGATGGAAACCTCGACGAACCCGCCCGTGCGCCATTCAATGATGTGCAAGGAGTCCGCCACCTGGATGGTCGGGTCCATCGCCTTGAACCATGCGAGCCGGTGATAGAGCCAGCCGTTGTGATGGACATGGATTCCCCGGACCGAGAACTCCGTAGCGAGGGCCAACAAAAGGTCAACTTCCTCTGTACCCGGCAGCGGCAGATCCAGTGGAAGGACCAAGGCGCCTTCCAGTTCGGGCCGCACGATCCACGGGTGGGAAGATTCCCTGTCGGTGAGGACGATGGGAAGGAACCCTGCCTCTTTGGCTAAAGCAATGGATTCAAGCGCCCATCGTTCCGCACCCCCCATTTCAAGCCAGTGCAGTCCAAATACAATCGCCTGAGGCCTGTCTTCTCCTGCAAGCCCTCGCAGCGGGGCAGCGGACTCGACCCGTGCAATCCGGGGAGGCCGTCGGTTCGAAGTAATCCGCTTTTCATAGTAATCCGTGAGACCTTGCCGCAAGGCATCAAAAGCAACGGGAGCACCAAAGCGTGCCCGTTTCAGGACTTTTGATTTCAGACCCGCACGGCTGTAGAAAGATGTTCCCCCGCCTGGATGTTCTCCCCCAAGGTCAATGACCAGCGGCACCAGAGGGGCATTCTCAGGAACCGTTCCATTGAGGGTGCTGCGAACCTGAACCGTGCAAACCACAGTCCGGTCGGCCGGCCACTCCAAGCGATGGCACGAATCGCCGGTCAGTCTTGGGAACGACTCGTTCGGTCCGCGGAGCACTACAGCCCTGAATTCCCGGCCTGGCTGTACCAGCGAATGGTAATTCAACGCGCCGGCCAACAATCCAACTTCGCGTGGCGAGAGGCGCTCCTCCGCACCATCAAGGCCGGAGCCGCCGTCGTCAATAATTTCGAAGACCTGTCGGGCCCTGGTCATGTGTACTCCCTGCATTATTGTCATGCGTCGGTTCCGTCTCAGCCTTCCCGCAACAGCGAGACAGCTTCTCCAATAGGCCCGTCAGCCACCTTCTTACCTTGCCGCAGCACCACTCCCCGGTCGCAGACCTTGCTCACCATATCCAGGTCGTGGCTGACGACCACCAGTGTGCAACCGGAATCACGCAGCTCCTGGACACGGGCAAGGCACTTCTTCTGGAACGGCTCGTCGCCGACGGACAGAATTTCATCGATGAGGAAGACATCCGGGTTGGTGTGTACGGCGACCGCAAAGGCCAGCCGCAGGAACATCCCCGAGGAGTAGAACTTCACTTCCGTATCGATGAACTTTCCAATCTCAGAAAATTCCACGATCGCGTCAAAGCGCTCGGCGGTTTCTTTTTCGGTCATCCCGAGAATCACTCCGTTAAGGAAGACATTCTCACGGCCCGTCAGATCGGGATGAAAGCCCGCGCCCACCTCAATCAGGCCAGCAACCTTGCCCCGGGTCCGAACAGTACCGGAGTCAGTTGTCATGACCCCTGAAATCAGCTTGAGCAGGGTGGACTTTCCGGAGCCGTTAAGTCCGAGCAGTGCGACGGACTCCCCCACCTCCACACTGATGTCCACACCGTCAAGAGCCATGAAAGTGGAGGACAAGTCCCCGCGGCGTCCCTTTAGCAGCCACACAACGGTCTCTTTAAGGGACCGGGTATGGCGGAGGTTGAACCGCTTTGAGACATTTTCAACAACAATAGCCTCTGAACCCATCACAGCTCCTGCGCAAATCTGCCCTCAAGGCGTCGGAATAGTGACTGTCCCACGGCCAGGATCATCAATGAAACCAACAGGCCCACGGGAAGCCAGATCGAAAGAAGGTTCTCAGGAAGCCTTGCCCCCTCCGGCGCCAGCCTGACTGCTGAGGTCGGAGACCAGAATGCTGCGTGGAACAGTTCGACGGCGATGGTCATGGGGTTGAGCTGATAGAAGAAGTAGAACGTTTCTCCAAGCGTGTCCCGGACCAGATACCAGGCATAGAGTACTGGCGAAAACCAGGTAGCCATCATGAGCATGAGGTCAACTATGTTTTCAGAGTCCCTGAAAAGCACGTTCGCCGCAGCGAAGAACAGTCCGAGGCCCAATGACAGCATGGTCACTATCACGAATGCCCCCACTGCCCCTATCAGCTGGGGAATAGTCGGGGTCCAGCCAAAGAAGAAACACGCCACCAGCAGAATCAGCATCTGGGGCAGAAAATGGACGATGGCAACCCAAACGGATGCTACGGGGAACAGTTCCCTCGGCAAGTAGATCTTCTTCACCAGGGCGGCGTTGGCGACCACCGAACGGGTAGCCTGGCCAAAGGCCTCAGAGAAGTAGTTGACGAGGATGATGCCCGAGAACATGTAGATCACGAAGTTCGGCTGCTTGTTAAGCCCAAGGAACACACCGAGCGCGAAGTAGAAGACGACGAACTGCACGCCAGGCTTGACATAGGACCAGAGGAGCCCAAGCACGGAACTCCGGTAGCGGACCTTCAGTTCCTTTCGGACGATCAGGCGAAGAAGGTCCCGGCGGCGAAGCACGTCAAACAGGCCGCCGCCCTTGTCGGGTGCAGCCAACGTGTCTTGGCTCATGCGTCCACTCCTCCGCTTTCGAACTGATCTCCCGCTTCGAAGTGAGGCCGTATTTTGTTCTCAAACATGGTCAGGGCCGATCCGATTGCCATGTGCATGTCGAGGTACTTGTAGGTGCCCAGGCGCCCTCCGAAGAGGACATTCTTCTCTTCCGCCGCCAGGTCGCGATACTTCAACAACCGATCACGGTCAGCCGCAGTGTTGATCGGGTAGTAGGGCTCGTCACCGTGTTCCGCTGCGCGGGAGAACTCACGCATGATGACGGTTTTCTCCGTCTGGTAGTCCCGCTCGGGGTGGAAGTGGCGCGGTTCAATAATGCGGGTGTATGCGACGTCGGCGTCGTTGTAATTGATGACGGACGTACCTTGGAAATCGCCGACGTCGAGCACTTCCTCCTCGAAATCAATCGTCCGCCAGGAGAGACGGCCTTCCTCGTAGTCGAAATACCGGTCCACGGGACCTGTGTAGACGACCGGAATTTTTCCTACTACCTTGTCCTTGCTGTATTCCTGTGAATCATCAAAAAAGTCGGTGTTCAGTAGAACTTCGATGTTCGGATGATCGGCCATTTTTTCAATCCAGGCGGTATAGCCGTCGGTGGGAAGGCCTTCGTACTTGTCATTGAAGTACCGGTTGTCGTAGTTGTACCGCACGGGAAGCCGCGAGATGATTCCAGCCGGCAAATCCTTGGGGTCCGTCTGCCATTGCTTACCCGTGTAGTGCTTGATGAAGGCCTCGTAGAGCGGGCGTCCGATGAGCTGAATGCCCTTGTCGTTAAGGTTCTGGGGATCCGTTCCGGCAAGTTCTCCGGCCTGCTCCTGAATCAAGGCCTGGGCCTGGCCCGGGGTGAGGTTTGCGCGGAAGAACTGGTTGATGGTTGCCAGGTTGATGGGCAGGGAATAGACCTCGCCCTTATGCACGCCATACACCTTGTGGACATAGTTCGTAAACGTTGTGAAGCGGTTCACATACTCCCAGACGCGTTCGTTGGAGGTATGGAAAAGGTGGGCCCCGTAACGGTGGACCTCGATGCCTGTCTGCTCTTCCTTTTCGCTGTATGCATTGCCGCCGATATGGTGGCGCCGGTCGATGACAACGACCTTCAAGCCCAACTCCGTGGCGGCCTGTTCTGCAATTGTCAGGCCAAAGAAGCCTGACCCTACGATGACAAGGTCAGCGGTCACAAAATCTCCTGATTCGAATGCGGGCAGCACAACGTATGGCATTGTCTGCTGCTCTAGCCTACCCGAGGGTGGCGCACTCACCGCGAATCGGAAGCGGCAGCAGATCGTTATCCACATAGTGAAGGCGGGGCCGTTCCAGGTCGCTGGCCAGGCCATAGCGTGGGTCAGGACCGCACCGGCAAAAGCAAGGAAGACCATGACCCTCGAATGCACGCTCGTTCACAGCCATGGTTCCGGGCTAACCGGCGATCCCCTCGAACTGACCATCACAGCGCCATCCGGATGCAGTGGCTTGGAACTTCAGGACGCCGTCTCCCGGAAGTATGGCACGCGGACCCTTACGGCGCGAGGTTCGCCCATTGCCGGGATGACCGTCGGTGTTCCCCCGCTTGTCCCCGGAGTTGTCCTGGTGGACGGAAACGAAGCGCCGATTCACGGAAACCCGGGGCCATCGTCCCTCGGCTTGATGTTGGCGGTCCATGGTGGCCCGGGTGCAGGCACTGTGGTGCCCCTTGGCCGGGGTTCCGTCCGCATTGGCCGCAGCGGCACGGAGGTCCTCCTTGCCGATGCCGAGTTGTCGCGGGAGCACGCCCGTCTCGAGGTATCGGAGTCAAGTGTCACCATCACTGACCTTGGCAGTGTGAACGGAACAACCGTGGATGACAAAAGGGTCAAGAGTTCCCAGGTCTTCACCAACTCCCTCATACGCTGCGGCCACTCAACACTAAGCATCGTCTTCGGCGGGTCTTCCACTGAACAGCATGTTTATGCTGAAGCAGGCAGCAACGTTGCCGAGCCGTTGATTGTAGGCAGGAAGGCCGAAGACGCCAACCGCGGCACGTTGATCCTCACTGCGGTGCTTCCCATTGTTATAGGAACAGGCCTTGCCGTGATCACGGGAATGTGGATGTTCCTGGCCTTTACAGCAGTTTCGGCCCTTTCCATTCTGGTGCCTGTCGTGTCCGGCAGGCGCCAGCGGGGCGACCTGAAAAGGGCAGTGGCGGTGGCCGTGAAAGACGATCAGGAACGACGACGCCGGTCCGCACCTTCTGCTGCCGACATTGTCCTTCAAACCGTGTACTCCGGTCCCCAGCCCCTTCCCGCATCCGTTGCGGAAGGTGGGGTGTCGCTACGACTTGGACTGGCGACGCAACCGGCGAACGTGCGAACCGATCCCGCCGACCCGCGCTTTCGCCCACCCCTGCTGGAATCAATGGCTGTCACGCTTGAGCCAGGCCCCGGCGTGACCCGGATCCAAGGGCCGGACGAAGCCGTGGCCGGGCTTATCAGGTCCCTCATCATGCAGTTCTCAACTTTTTCGTTCGCAAGGGGAACCCGGGTCCTAATCCTCGGTGGAGCCCGGGAGATCCCTCTCGCCGCCCGGTTTCTTACGCAGGTCTCCCTGGTGACTCAGGCCGCGGCGTGTCTGGCCAGTCTTTCTGCTGGCCCAGGGCGCGGATTCGACCATGGAGTGCTGATCATGATGGAAAATATCCCGTGTTCCGGCGAGGCAGACAAAGTCCTTTCCGCTGCAGTGGGCAACGGGTGGCAGGTTTTCCACTGCTCCAATGCACGGGGCGAACTTTCGGCTGGCGTGGATGGCCCGTATGTCAATTTGAGCGGAGGCTTGGCGCGGTTGACGAGAGCATCCCGCCGCATTGATTTTGTGGCTGATCTCGTTCCCGATCAGGTTTTCAGTAACTTCTGCCGGCGGGTCGCCTCCAATCCGCCGCAGGATGATGCTGCCACACGGCAACGTGTACCGGAAGCCTGTCTGCTGGAAGATGTACTCACTCTCTCTGAGTCCGAACTCGCCCTGCGTTGGGATAAATCCCGGGAAACTCGGGGTCTCCCCGTCAGCCTCGGCATGGGAGCCTCCGGTCCGCGCTTCTTTGATCTGCAGGCGGATGGTCCGCACCTGTTGGTCGCCGGTACCACCGGTTCAGGTAAATCGGAGCTGCTACGCAGCCTGACGGTTTCCCTTGCCCTGTCGTTTCCGCCAGATCGCGTGAACTTCCTCTTTGTGGATTTCAAGGGTGGTTCCGGCCTTGGCCCTTTGACCGGGTTGCCGCACTGCGTTGGAATGCTGACTGATCTGTCACAGCACGAACTTGATCGATTTCTGATCTCCCTCCGCGCGGAGATTCGCCGTCGTGAAGAACTTCTCGCCTTGGCCCAAGCCCCCGATCTTGTAAGCTACCGGGCCACGGCAACCGGAAAGGTGCAGGCACTACCCCACCTGGTGCTGGTTATTGACGAGTTCAGGATGCTGGTAGAAGACGCACCGGAAGCGCTTCGCGAACTCATGAGAATTGCTGCCATCGGCCGGTCCCTGGGACTGCACCTCATCATGGCAACCCAACGCCCGCAGGGTGCGATTACAGCCGATATCCGGGCCAATGTGACCACCAGTATTGCCCTTCGGGTCCAATCAGAGCTGGAATCTGCCGACATTATCAACTCAGGGGCGGCTGCCCGGATCCCAGTAGGGAACCCTGGCCGGGCATTCCTTGCCCGCGGAACTGAGCCGCCCGAAGAATTCCAAACGGCAGCACTGACGGGAACGGCAGCGATAGCTGACTGCGAGCTGACGGTCGAAGCAACCCTTGATGTCCTGGCCACCACCCCGGGCACGCCTTTACAGCAGCGCGATGCTGCAACGGAATCCGTCACTCCGGCAGATGCCGCCGCTCCACTCATCCGCCAGGCATGTACCCTGTGGGCACTTCGTGGCGGTGCTTCCATCCGGCCGCCTGTGGCGCCGGCGCTACCTGAAAGCCTGCCGTTCCCCGGCCCCGGCCCCGATGGTGTGGCAGAGCTCGGGTGGGTGGACTCGCCGGAGCAGCAGACAGTGACCGCACTGAAATGGAAACCCTTGACTGACGGGCATCTGGGGCTGGTTGGAACGGCGACGGCGGGTACGGACGATGCACTGCTCCTGGTGCTGGGACAAATGCTGGAGACACCAGGGGAGGCGCACTTTTACCTCTTGGACTCTGACGGTACTTTAAGCGGAACGTCCGCGCTCCCACACGTTGGTGCAGTGGCTGGCCTTCAGGAACTTCGTCGCGGAGTCCGTGTGCTGGAACGCGTTGCCCACGAGATGTCGGTCCGGTTAGGCCGTCAGGGTGACGGTACAGATCCTCCCCTCGTCCTGGTCATTTCAGGTTGGGGTTCCTGGGCTTCTGCGCTTCGAGCTTCTCCGCTGGTTTGGGCTGAAGACCTGCTCCAGGACATCGTCAGGGATGGCCCGAAGGCCAAGGTCACGGTTCTCATTTCCGGAGGTCGGGAACTCGTGACAGCACGGTTTTCCGCCTCCATTCCAAACCGGTGCTTTTTCCCCATGGGTTCGACCGAGGAAGGACGCCTCGCGTGGCCCCGCCTTCCTGCCGTGCCGTCAGTAAGGGGCCGGGCCGTCGCTTTTGGGTCCCTTGTTAAGGGGAGTCCGTCCATGGTCCAATTCTTCGCTCCACCACAAAATTCGCTGCGGCTTCCTGCATCCGTTCAAACACCAAAAACGACACCTTTCAGGGTAGAGCGGCTACCCGATTCCATTCCGGGGAAAGCAATCAGAGACCGGTATGAGGACAAGACATCCCGGCGAATTCTTCCTTCCGGAAGGTCACCCAAGCGACGGGACCGTAGGCTCCTGGTAGGAGTAGGTGGGGACGAGCTTGAGCCCGTAACGCTCACCGTTCCCACGGGCGGCGTCCTCGGGGTACTGGGTGGCCCATCGGCAGGTAAGAGTACATTTCTGCAGGCCCTCCCCGAAATGAACCCGGGTGAAGCTGCCTGGCTAAACCCCGGGCAGGAAGCAGATGCCGGCTCGTACTGGTCCAGCCTCGCCGCGAAGGCCGCATCGAATGGACTCGCCCCGGATGCCTTAGCCCTCGTGGACGATGCTGACCGGTTGTCGCCGGAAGCGCGCAGCAGCCTGCTGGACCTGAACACGATGGGACTGACGATTGTCCTGGCCGCTGGCTTCAGCTCCACGGTCGCACAACGCGTTCCCTTGATGCTGCAGGCGCGCAGCCACGGCACAGGGGTACTCATTTGTCCGAGGAGCGTTCTTGACGGCGACTTCTTCGGTGTGCGTTTCGATGTGGAAGCACGCCCGCCAGCCGGCCGTGCCGTGGTCATATCCGGTGGAAGGGCTGTCTTGACTCAACTTGGAGATTTGGCTCCTCGGCTACAAGGCGGGAGGTCCGCCGCCGGAACGTGAAGCAAAGCCGACCACGCGTTTGTCGAACAGCAGCACAATAGCTGTGGCAGCCGGGACCAGCATCAGAAGTCCAATGAGCGTCAGTCCGCCTGTCAAAGCAGGAAATCCAAGGGTAAGGACGAAGAGTTGGGCCAGGAAGGCTCCCGCCCTCGGCCAGCGGTAAGCGCGGAAAAGAAAGTAGGCCATCGCGTAAAGCCACGCTGAAAAGGCGAGCAGGAGCACAAGGAGGAAGACAGCGCTCCAGAAGGAGCCTGTGGGGGCTCCGCTGAGCAGCCCGATGATGAACCAGGCGGCAGCAACAAGAAGGGCAGTTCCTTCTGCAGCCAGTATCCCGCTGAGGACGGCGATGCCTACCGGGCGCCTTTGCATGTCCGCTGCACCGGCGTCATTGGCAGCGGGGTGGCGGCGGTTTTCGGCGCCGCTCTTCATTCCGGCGTCGCTGCCCATCCCGGTGTCCCGGTCGTTCCCGGAGGCATCTTCCGGTGGTTCCAGTGGAGGTCTTGACACATTGGCACAATACCGGACATAGTCACTAACTGTGAGGCCACGTGAACAATGTGATGCATCGCTCACGCCGAAGAGGCACTTCCGTCATCAAACCCCCTTGTTTACACAGCGTTAACATGACAGGCTTATTGGAGATGACCAAGGGGGCCCGATTGGGCCCCTTTCCTTTGTTGCCTTTAGTGAATATTTTCACAAAGCACTCAACGAGTTTCCCAGGAATGGAGTGACTGATCAGCATGGATTGGCGTAACCGCGCAGCGTGCCTCGATAAGGACCCGGAGCTGTTTTTCCCCGTAGGCAACACCGGCCCTGCCCTCCTGCAGATCGAGGAGGCCAAGAGCGTCTGCCGCCGGTGCCCCGTGGTGGATACCTGTCTTCAGTGGGCCCTGGAGTCCGGGCAGGACGCAGGCGTCTGGGGTGGCATGAGTGAAGATGAGCGCCGCGCCCTCAAACGACGTGCTGCACGCGCACGCCGGGCTTCCTGAGGGACAAAACCAATATGAGGGGCCGTGGACGTTTCTGTCCGCGGCCCCTCTTATTTTTGCCGACGACCCGGCGCCCTACTTAGACCTGGAGGCCCCGGGCCGGCAAGGGCCCTACCGCCGGATTAGGCTGAGCACGATCTGGACCGCGGTGCCGCCACCTTCACGTCGTTGCCACTGGATTGTGCCTCCGAGCTCACTCATCACCAGGGTTCTGACTATCTGCAGCCCCAAGCCCTCGATATGGGGTGTTTCCGGGAGCCCTACACCATCATCGGCAACGGTCACTGTCAGCAGTTCCTCACCGTCGTCTCCTTCTGAGCGGTCCGCGAGCAACCAGACGGTGCCTGTTCTCCCCTCCAGTCCATGCTCGACCGCGTTGGTAACGAGTTCATTGATTACCAGGGCCAAGGGTGTCGCGAAGTCGCTCGGCAGTTCACCAAACAGACCGGCGCGCTCCGTGCGTACCTGCTGGGAGGGCGAAGCGACTTCAGCAGATAGCCTGAATTGCCGCCCGATCAGTTCATCGAAATCGACACTCTGGGTAAGGCCCTGGGACAACGTCTCATGGACGAGCGCGATGGTTGCTACCCGGCGCATCGCCTGCTCGAGGCCCTGTTTTGCCTCGTCACTGACCATTCGGCGGGATTGCATCCTGAGGAGGGCAGCAACGGTCTGCAGATTATTCTTAACCCGGTGATGGATCTCGCGGATGGTCGCATCCTTGGTCACCAGCTCCATTTCACGGCGGCGCAATTCCGACACGTCGCGGCACAAGACGAGGGCACCGAACCTCTGCTGTTCGTCCCGCAGCGGAATGGCCCGCAGTGAAAGGCTGACGCCACGGGATTCGATTTCGCTGCGCCAGGGCATCCGGCCGGTGACGACCAGCGGCAAGGTTTCGTCCACCATCCGACGGTCCTTGAGCAAGCCTGCCGTTACCTCTGCGAGTGACCGCCCCTCCAGAGATTCCCCATCGCCCAGACGCCGGAAAGCCGAGACACCGTTGGGACTGGCATACTGGACGATTCCATCCGCATCCAGCCTGATGAGGCCATCCCCCACACGCGGCGCACCGCGACGGGAACCGGTGGGCGATGCGAAATCGGGCCAGAGACCTAAGGTACCCATCCTCAGCAGGTCGTACGCACACTGCCGGTACGTCAGCTCAAGCCGGGAGGGCATTCTGGAACTGGACAGGTCCATGTGGGAGGTGACCACAGCGAGCGTCCGGCCATTGCGAACCATCGGGACCGCCTCCACCCGGAGGGCCATGTCGCTGCTCCAGTTGGTCTCGCTGGAACGCTCAATAGTCCGGCTCTCCCACGCTTTGTCCACCAGGGGCTGCAAATCCGACCGGATCCCCTCCCCCACAAAGTCGGCGTGAAACACCGTATGCGTGGTGGAGGGGCGGACATGCGCGAGCGCAATGTATCCGTGTTCCGGATGCGGAAACCACAATGCAAGGTCAGCGAAGGCAAGGTCTGCAACCATCTGCCAGTCGCCCACCAGGAGGTGCAGCCACTCGGCATCCCCCGGCCCAAAATCAGCGTGCTCCCTGATAGGGTCCGTAAAGATTGCCACTGCACCTCCATATTGCGACGCTCCGGCTACTGCCTAGCGTCGGACGATTGACCTCAAGAGCCTCAATGCTACCGACAGGGACGCCATATCGTCGGCTTCAAGGGCGTTGACCTCATCAAACATGCTCTTCGCCCTCCCCAACTGCTCGGCGTTCAGTCCTTCCCAGGTCTTCAGGCGGTCTTCTGCAGGGACACCGCTGGGAGTGGCCTCCAGCACGGCCGTGGTCATATCTGAGACCGTTGAATATAGATCGTCACGCAACGCGGCCCGGGCAAGGGCCTGCCAACGGTCCTCCCTCGGGAGCTTCGTGATCCGCTCCAACAGGGAATCAATGTGGAACCGGTTGAACACGGTGTAATACACATGCGCAATGCTTTCCACAGGTTCCGGATTGCCATGGGCGATCTTGGCAATGTCCAGCAACACAAAGCTCTCGAACAGCTCAGCCCACCTGTAAGAAAGGTCTTCAGGGAGGCCCCACGCGCCGGCCTTTTCAAGCCATGCGGCCACTCGTGCGCGGTCATCACCACGCAGGTAATCGAGCAGGCGAGAGCGCATCGGATCCATCAGTGGCTTGAACTCCGCGACTGTGTCTGCAATCGGCCGCGTTGCGTTCCCCTGAGTCAGAACCCAGCGGACCGCACGGTCCAGCAACCTGCGGATATCCAGGTGGACAGCGCTCCAGTGTTCAGTGGGGAACGATGCCGGAAGGGCGTTGAGCTCCGCCACCATGTTGTCCAGTTCGTACACTTCCCGCAGCGCCACAAATGCCTTCGCAACTTGGACCTCACTGGCGGAAGTCTCCTCCATCACCCGGAAGGCGAACGTGATTCCGCCCATGTTGATCATGTCATTGGCGATGACCGTCGCTATGATTTCCCGCCGCAGCGGGTGGCTGTCCAGCTCGGCGTCGAACCTTTCCCGCAACTGACGGGGGAAGTACTCCCGCAAGGTCCGACGGAACCACGGATCATCGGCGAGGTCACTTTCCCGCAGCGCCGTGGCCAATTGGATCTTGGCATAGGCCGAGAGCACGGAGAGCTCAGGGCTGGTAAGTCCTTGGCCCTGCTCCAGCCGCTCGCGGAGCGTCTCGGTTGTGGGCAGGGCTTCGAGCTTCCGCTTCAGGTATCCGGATTTCTCCATCCAGTCCATCAGCCGCTCATAGCTGGGGCTCCATTCAGCAACGCGGATTCGATCGTTCAGCAGCAGAATGTTTTGGTCAATGTTGTCCTCAAGAACGAGCCGGCCAACTTCCTCCGTCATGGATGCCAGGAATTCGGCACGCTCGCTGGCGTCGAGTTTGCCTGCCGCTACCATCCTGTCGACAAAGATCTTGATGTTGACCTCGTGGTCGGAGCAATCAACTCCGGCAGAGTTATCGATTGCGTCCGTGTTGAGGATCACCCCTTGCAGGGCGGCCTCAATACGGCCCCGCTGGGTCAGTCCCAGGTTGCCGCCTTCGCCCACCACCTTGACACGCAGCTCTCGTCCGTCCACACGGATTGCGTCATTGGCTTTGTCACCAACTTCAGCATTCGTCTCAGTGCTCGCCTTGACGTAAGTTCCGATTCCCCCGTTGTAAAGAAGGTCAGCCGGAGCCAGCAGGATCGCACGAAGCAGCTCTGGAGGGCTCAAATGGGTAACTCCATCGGGAAGGCCCAAGGCGACCCGGACTTGCTCCGAAACCGGGATCGATTTCAGCTGGCGCGGATAAACACCGCCACCTTCACTGATGAGTGATTTGTCGTAGTCGTCCCAGGACGAACGCGGCAGCCCGAACAGCCGTTGCCGTTCATCGAATGAAACTGATTCGTCCGGGTTCGGATCGAGGAAAATATGCCGATGATCAAAAGCAGCCAGGAGCCGGATGTGCCGTGAAAGCAGCATTCCGTTGCCGAAGACATCCCCTGACATGTCCCCCACACCGACGACGGTAAAGGGTTCGGATTGTGTGTCCAGGTCCAGCTCGCTGAAGTGACGCTTGACTGATTCCCAGGCGCCCCTTGCAGTGATTCCCATGGCTTTGTGGTCGTAGCCCACAGAGCCACCGGACGCGAAGGCATCCCCCAACCAGAAGCCGTATTCAGCGGCAAGCCCGTTGGCGATATCAGAGAAAGTCGCTGTCCCCTTATCCGCTGCGACCACCAGGTAGGAGTCATCTCCGTCATGCCGCACTACGCCGGACGGCGGCACCAATTCCTCACCCCCAGGCGTGGCAACGAGGTTGTCTGTAAGGTCCAACAGACCTCGGATGAACGTCTTGTAGCTCTCTACCCCCTCGCTCATCCAGGCAGCCCGGTCTTCCGCAGGGTTCGGTAATTGTTTGGCGTAGAAGCCACCCTTGGCCCCAGTGGGAACGATGACCGCGTTCTTGACCGTTTGTGCCTTGACGAGACCGAGGATTTCGGTCCGGAAGTCCTCCCGGCGATCTGACCAGCGAAGGCCGCCTCGTGCAACCTTCCCGAACCGGAGATGTACGCCCTCGACCCGTGGGGAATAGACCCAGATTTCGAACATCGGCCGCGGGAACGGCAACCCCTCAATGCCGGCCGGGTTGAGCTTGAAGCTCAGGTACGGCTTGTTCTGGAAAAAGTTGGTCCTCAGGGTCGACTCGATCAGATTCTTGAAGGTCCGCAGAACCCGGTCGGCGTCCAGCGTGGCTACCTGCTCAATCGACGCAGCCAGTTCCCCGCGCAACTGTTCCTGCCTGGCCTCGCGCTCTTCCTCCTCGAATGAGGGGTCAAATCGCGCCGTGAACAGTGCACTCAAGGCGCGCGTGACATCGGCGTTCGCCAACAGTGTGTCAGCCATGAATTCAAAGGAATTGGTGTTGCCCATTTGCCTCATGTACCTGGCATAGGCGCGAAGAACCACGATCTGGCGCCATGTCATGCCTTCACGAAGGACGAGCCGATCAAAGCTGTCAGATTCGGCTGCACCGGAAACTGCTGCACCAAAGGACTCGGCAAGAAGCTCTCCCGTGGCCGAAGGATCCACCCGTGGCGGGTATTTGAGCCCGAGGTCGTAGAGGAAGAAGTCACGTTTATCGGCCGTCTCGATCTCGAAGGGCCGCTCATCCAGCACCTCAAGGCCCAGGTTGTGGAAGTACGGAAGAATCTGGCTCAGGCTCTTGGGGTCAAGCATGTACAGCTTGACGCGCGCATCCTCCTCCAGAGTTGCTCCCGCGCCTTCAGGAAGGTAGACGTGAACGCCCGGACGCTCGGGGCCGCCCCTTTCTTTGGCTACCGCACTGTACTTCTCGAACCTTGCAATATCCTGCAACGCATCTTCAACCTCGTAGTCAACGCGGTAGCTGGCAGGAAAGGCCTCGGCCCAGAGTTCGGCGAGCTCTTTGCCGCCTCCATCAGGTGAGGAATCACGAAGTACTTCCGTGATTCCTTCGCTCCACGAACGCGTAGCGCGAACAAGACGTTTTTCCAGTTCCTGGGCGTTGACGTTCGTGACATCGGCGTCCTTCGGCAGACGGATCCGGAAGAAGAGCCGGGCCAGCGCAGACTCCGTCATACGTGCTTCATAATCAATCGACTCTGCGTGAAAGGTCTCACGGAGCTCATCTTCGATACGGAGCCTAACGTTGGTGGTGTACCTGTCGCGCGGAAGGAAGACGACCGCAGACATGAACCTGCCGTAAATGTCCGGCCTGAGGAAGAGACGCGTCCGGCGCCGTTCCTGCAGTCGCTGAATGCTGATGGCAGTCGCAGCGAGATCAGGCACCTCAATCTGGAACAGTTCGTCCCGGGGGTACGTTTCGAGGATCCCGAGAAGGTCCTTGCCGGAGTGTGAATCGGGTGGAAAACCCGCGATCCGAAGGACTGCCTCGACCTTCTCCCGCACGATTGGAATATCCCTGACAGACCCTGCATAGGCACTCGTGGCGAACAGACCGATGAAGCGCCGCTCGCCATTGACGTTACCGGCGGCATCGAAACTCTTGACGCCAATATAGTCAAGGTAGGCCGGGCGGTGCACGGTGGACCTGGAGTTGGCCTTGGTGATCACCAGTGCCCGCTTCTCCCTGGCCTTTTTCCGGCCGGCGTCCGTAAGGTGCTGAATCTGCCGGCCGTCCGAGCTGGCGCGCAGAAGGCCCAGCCCGCTGTCTTCACGAAGCTGGAGCACATCCTCGCCGTCCTCGTTGACGAGGTCGTATTCACGGTAGCCCAGGAATGTGAAGTTGCCTTCGTCCAACCAGCGCAGGAGATCCTGAGCCTGCCGAAGTTCTGTAATTTGGGCCGGATTGGCTACCTTGTCCAAGTCGGCAGCTATCTGGAGGGCTTTATTCCGCATCCTCGGCCAGTCTTCGACCGCGGCCCGAACGTTTCCAAGAATCCGCCGGAGTCCATCTTCAAGAAGATCCCGCCCCTCCTTCCCCAGTCTGTCAATCTCAACTGCAATCCAGGACTCCATGTGGGAGGCATTGTCACCTTCAGCAATGAGGTGGGAAAGACTCGGCATAGTAGCTGTATCGCCGCTGGAGAGACCAACCGTCGAAGGAACTTTGTCCACCTTGACCAGTTCACCCGTAACTCGGTTGCGCATGACGACAAACAGCGGATGCACCACCAAATGGATGGCGGATTTTTGACGGACAATTTCTGCATTCACCGAGTCCACGAGGAATGGCATGTCGTCAGTGACTATATATACGACACAGTTGTCGCCCTCTTCCAAGATGGAGACGTTCGCGTGGCCCGGCTGGCGGCTTTGCGCTACAGCCCGGTGCGTCTCCGCCCGGGTGGAGAGGACTTCGGCGGGGTACGCCTGGAAATCCTCTTCTGCCAAATGCTCGTAGTAGTCCCCCAGGTATCCTTCCAAGGCCGCGACGGTCAAGGATTGATCCTCCACACTGGATCCAGACGACATATATGAAACGCCTCCATCAGAAGTTCGCGGCTGCACCTTTGCAGCCCTCAAGGTGAGCCTAATCCTTAACTCTGCGCCTTGCTGTGGAAGTAAATACAGACGAACGGCGTTTTCCCTGGACTGGTGCACAAACCAATTCAGCAATGGAGCGGCGAAGTGCCGAGTCCGGGGCAGCTTCGAGCAGCAAGGCCCCCGAAAGGAGCGCTGCATCTCCGGCTCCGGGATCAGCAGGAAGAAACGCTTCTATCCGAAGGGACGGGCCGTATCTGTCCCAGGCTTCCCGCAGTTGGCGCTCCGGAGACCTGCCAACCACTGAGGCTCTCACTTTGTTCAGAACCACTTTCGGCGATGCATGCGGCACGGCCTGCTCGAGGTCAGATAACGCGCGCACCAACCGGGGTACTCCAACGGGGTCCGCGGCTCCTACCGCAAAGACAGTATCTGCGAGTTCAAGGCTGCGCAGGGTGGCCGCGTTCCGCCTGGGAGCCACCGTGTCAAAGCTGAGTTCTTCATCGGCCTCCAGACAGAACCCCGCATCAACGACGATGACGTCGGCAATCTCCCTGGACTTCTCAAGCACCAAGGAGAGGGCAGCGGCGCGCAACTCCGTCCATCGGTCAGCCCGGGTAATTCCGGTGAGAACGCGGAACGTGCCGCCCTTCGTGACTACCCGAGTGGCAACCCGAAGCAGGGCATCGGCGTCGAGGATGCCTTGGTCAGCCAGTCGGCACGCCTGTGCGAGCCCCGCCGTTTCGTCAAGCAATCCCAGCATGGCTGCGACGCTGGCGCCATAGCTGTCGGCGTCGACCAGCAGGACAGACTTACCCTCAGCCGCCAACTCTCCGGCGATGTTGATGGCGACAAGAGTCCGCCCAGGTGACCCGGCAGGACCCCAAACAGCAATGATCTGCCCTGTTCCCGACGCTGGAGGGACATCGGCGCCGTCGTCCAGTCTGATTCGGTTGGAGGCGCCGGGATCAGACATCCCGCTGTCTTGCTTGAAAGGGGGAACGGATCCACTCCCGGACAAAAGAGCCACCGCTTCCGAGATCTTTGCTGCCAGGGCCACCGGGTCCAGATCCGGCGCGGCACAGATCACTCCCATTCCACGCAGTCTGGTCATCTCTCCTGGAATGTCAGTCAAGGCAACTATTGCCACTCCCACAGCCCGGAGGCGGTCAACCAACGAGGCTGCAAGCTCCTCGCTTCCTCCTGCCACCACAGCGGCCCTTGCCAGCCCGCCCTGGCATGCTGCCAACAGTTCTGTCAGCTCTGAGCACCGCCTGACGACGGATACCGGACCATGCAGCCGCTCCAGGCCTCCGACCAGGTCTTCCTGGGCATCACCTACTGTTACGACCGGGATGCTCATTTGCCCACACCGCCCGGGTTCCACACAACTGAGATCTTTGCCTTGTTTGCCTGTGAACCCAAGAGCTTGGGCATCTGATCGTCACTGACCAGCACCATCAGGACGGTGGATCGGGAGGATCCAAGGGCAGTGGACCCTGGCGTCACCTGCGAGATTTCAGCGCCGGGCAGCAGCATCGAGGGCTCGCTGAAGCCATTGCGCGTATCGGGCTGCGCCACCCAGACATCAACCCTCGAACCGGCCAGCGCCTGCTCAGGAAGCGGTTCATCGATGGTTATGGCAACTGGTTTTCGATCGAGCTCATCCGGCTTCCCGAGGCTCGCCTTGGGCAGGAGCTGGTCCTTGCCGATCCTCTGAACAGCCACAAGCCCATCGGGAAGTCCGGCCTCGCCCGAGATGTAGAGCTCCTCCAACTGGCCCAGACGCACCTTAGCCCGGGCAGTGTTGTCCGCGGTCAGTCTCTCCCCGACGGCGATAGCCTCCCGCGCCACGTAGACATCAGTAGTCTGGTCGGCTGCACCCACCAGCGAAACGACTCCGACCACAGATGCAAGCACCAGCAGCAATCCGACGAGTAGCCGGGGATCCTTCCACGACGGTTTCTTCAGTCGTGCTCCCGCGGATGTTGTGCTCCCACTCATGCCGCCCCTTCCCCCTTTAGTCGCTACCGGATTGGTGGATCATGCGCCAGACACCCCTCATTGTCATTGCAAAGAAGCAGATCTGAAAGTCACAGCGTCAAACTGCATCAAACTGTGGATAACGCATGCTCTTCACCACATCGATGGCAAAATGGGTATATGCCCAGATTCCTGACGCTTGCAGACGTTGCCGAACAGCTACAGATCAATTCCCCGGCGGCCTACGCCCTCGTGCGCAGCGGTGAACTAAAGGCAATCCAGGTTGGTGGCCGAGGTCAATGGCGCGTCGAGGAAAAGATGCTGGAGCAGTACATAGAGGAGCGGTACGCCGAGGCAAGCCGGATGATCCAGGAGTCAAAGTCAAAGACGGTTTGATTCCTGCCGCTCAGGTCACCGCCTGAAGGGACCTGATGGCACTTAATGCCGTGAAGGGAACGGCCGCCATCTCGATGACATTTGCTGCACGCCTTGCTTCCCCGGGCGCGGTCACGGCGAAGTCCACGTAATCCCTGCCCACGCGGTCAATAACCCCGTGAAGTGTTGTTTCGCCTTGGGATCCGCCAGCCAACGTCAGTGCAAGATGCGAACGATCCCGGGAAAGCGCCCTGAGCGCACTTCCCAAATCAGGCCTCTGCCGCACTAGTGATGGTTCCGCGACAGCATGCCGCGCCAGGCCACTGCAGCGGCCAATTGCCGCGTAGGGAACAAGCACCTGATGCTGCTGTTCATTCAGAACCAGCAACTGGCTGCCGGCGTGGCCCAGCAACCCGCTAAGCGTGGATCCGGACAGCAAATGAACCGTAACCCTGAGGTTGATTGAAGCCCGGAGCCGGTCAGCGATGCCCACTCCTGCCACGTCAATGCGTACGCGCTCAGCAATTTCGGACTCCCGCTGAAGACGGTTCTCGGCAGAGAACTGCGCTTCCATGTCTTCGAACAGTGCATCCCAACGCATGCCGTCAGCGTAGGTGTCCAGGGTCAGCTGGTCAATTTCCAAAAAATCCAAGAGGAAAATGACTGGACAAAACAATATCGCCTGCCTCAGACTGATCGAACGAGCCTAAACTAGGTCAAACTGCATCAAACGACACCAAACACGAGGTAGGGCGCACAATGAGATCCACGGATCATAGATCTCTCAGTTCGGATGCAGCCTTGGCAGTTCTGATTTTGCTGCTCGGCGTATTCCTTGCTGCCACAGGGGAAGCCCTGACCGGCCGCTGGCAACGCTCCGCCGCGCGGAACCAGTCGATGGGCTTTGACGACATGCTGGGGTTCGGTGCCAACATTCTTGGTTTGGTCTTGGTTTTGTGGTGGGTACTTTCGGCGGTGATCGCCTTTGTAACAGCTGTCCTGGAGCATGCAGGGAGCCGTCGGGCGGCGGCCGTCACGGGTAGTTTCACTCCCCGCTACATGCGCAGGTTGGCACTGGCCGCCTTGGGCCTTCAGCTGGTGACCGCGCCCCTTGCGAACGCCGACAGTTCCTCCGGTTCAGCCTGGACCCCCGGCGCGGGGACTTCGGTATCAGCGGCATGGAAGGCGGAGCACTCAGACGACAAGCTCATACAGCCGTTGAATCCCCGCTGGCAGCCCAGTAAGCCGGCAGTGGACCCGGGCCTGATCGCAGGAACTCCACTTCGGGCTGTTCACCAGGTGCCAGGGAGCGGGACTGCGGCGGTAACGGTCGTGGAAGGCGATTCCCTCTGGACCATTGTTGCCAGCCATCTTGGTCCACTGGCCTCCGACGTCGACATCGCCCAGGAATGGCCGCTCTGGTATCGGGCCAATCGTACCGTCATAGGCGAAAACCCTGACGTGCTGAAACCCGGGCAACTGCTTACACCTCCCGGCGCGGCCTGATCGGCGCCCGCCAATCCGCCATCTATTGAAGGATCATAATGAGTGCAGTAACGGTAGTTCGGAGCAAGCAGGAACCAGTATCCAATACGGACGCGGCTGTTCACAGATTCCCTGCAGTCATCACCCCTGCGAGCCAACCCCCTTCAGGGCTGAAGCCCCCCGCGGAATCGATGAACAATCCCGTGAGGAGCCTAAGGGCGGCCACAGACCATCGCGAGGTCTGCGCCATTGCGCGGGGGACGGTCCAGGCTGCCATAGAAGTTCTCGCCGGCACTCGTCCTGTCCACCAATTGGCTCGACGCCTGGACCAACAGTGCCTGGCGGCCCTTCAACATCGGGCAGCCCTCATTCGCCTTAACAGGCAGAGCCTTTCCCCGTCCGCCTCCGGTGTGTACCGAAATCCTGCCGTGCGCTCCGTGCGCGCCTCAGAAGTGACGGCTGATATCTACGAAGCCAGCGCCGTCGTAGTGGATGAGACGCGGGCACGTGCGGTGGCGTTACGGCTGGAACGGAACAACAAGGTATGGCGGATCACGGTTTTGGAAATCGGCTGATTTCCCTGACTGTCAGGTCAGCGGCGCTTCTTCTTGTTGTTCCGTCTTCCGACATCCTGCGCTGCAGCTTTCGCGGGGTTGCCTGAACGGCCGGTCGACTTGGTCTCCATGCGGGTCTGGCTGGAGCCGTCTTCGCTCGGCGCCGTGTACTGAAGTTGGGCGGGTTTCTCCGGAGCCTGGAGGCCAGCTGCCTTGATCTGCGGAGTGTGGTGCTCCGTATGCTCTCCTTCGGCATCGGCGACGACGACATCTTCGGCGGGCGTCACTTCGACCTCAAGGTTGAACAGGAATCCAATGCTTTCTTCCCGGATGGCTTCCATCATGGCCTGGAACATGATGAACCCCTCGCGCTGGTACTCAACGAGCGGATCACGCTGGGCCATCGCCCGGAGGCCAATGCCCTCCTTGAGATAGTCCATCTCGTAGAGGTGTTCCTGCCATTTGCGGCCAATCACCGAAAGGACAACCCTGCGCTCAAGTTCGCGCATGCTCTCTGACCCGATGGATTCTTCTCGTGCCTGGTAGACCAGGCGGGCATCGGAAAGGATCTCCTCGCGGAGGAATTCTGCTGTGATGCGTGACTTCCCGCCGGCTTCATCGATGATGTCGTGAGGCGTGACGCTGACGGGATAGAGAGTCTTGAGGTTGGTCCACAACTGGTTGAAGTCCCAGTCGTCCCCGTTCCCCTCAGCGGTAGCTTCGTCGATGAAGGAGTTGATGGTGTCTTCGAGGAAGTACTGCACCTTTTCGTGGAGGTCGTCCCCCTCGAGGATCCGACGCCGGTCGCCATAGATCGCTTCACGCTGGCGGTTGAGGACGTCGTCGTACTTAAGCACGTTCTTGCGCTGCTCGGCGTTGCGGCCCTCCACCTGGCCCTGGGCCGAGGCGATGGCACGGGATACCAGCTTGGATTCAAGGGCGACGTCATCTGGGACAGAACTGTTCATCAGACGCTCCGCTGCACCGGAGTTGAACAGTCGCATGAGGTCATCTGTCAGGGACAGGTAGAAGCGTGACTCGCCGGGGTCTCCCTGGCGGCCGGAGCGGCCGCGCAACTGGTTATCGATCCTTCGCGATTCGTGGCGCTCCGTGCCCAGCACATAGAGGCCACCGAGGTTCAAAACCTCTTCGTGCTCGTCCTTGACGGCCTGCTTGGCAGCTTCGAAGGCAGCCGGCCACGCAGATTCGTATTCCTCTGAGTTTTCCTCGGGGTCCAGTCCCTTTTTGGCGAGTTCGGCCACTGCCGTGAATTCGGCGTTGCCGCCAAGCATGATGTCAGTACCACGACCGGCCATGTTGGTAGCCACAGTGACGGCACCCTTGCGTCCGGCCTGGGCAACAATGGCGGCCTCGCGGGCATGGTTCTTTGCGTTCAGAACCTCATGCCTGATGCCCTCCTTGGCAAGGAGACGCGAAAGGTACTCGCTCTTTTCGACGCTGGTGGTGCCTACCAGGATCGGCTGCCCCTTTTCGTGGCGTTCAGCGATGTCCTTGACGACAGCGTCGAACTTCACCGTCTCGTTCTTGTAGACGAGGTCGGACTGGTCGATCCGCTGCATATCCCGGTTGGTCGGAATGGCAACGACCCCGAGCTTGTAGGTGCCCATGAATTCCGCGGCTTCGGTTTCGGCCGTACCCGTCATGCCGGAGAGCTTGCCGTACATACGGAAGTAGTTCTGCAGCGTCACCGTGGCCAAGGTCTGGTTCTCGGCCTTGATTTCGACGCCTTCCTTGGCTTCGATGGCCTGGTGCATGCCCTCGTTGTAGCGGCGTCCGGCAAGGATGCGGCCGGTGTGTTCGTCAACGATCAGGACTTCGCCGTCGAGAATGACGTAGTCCTTGTCCCGCTTGAAGAGTTCTTTGGCCTTGATTGCGTTGTTGAGGAAGCCGATCAGCGGAGTGTTGGCAGATTCGTAGAGGTTCTGGATCCCGAGGTAGTCTTCGACCTTCTCGATGCCTGCCTCAAGAACACCGACGGTGCGCTTCTTTTCGTCCACCTCATAGTCCCGTTCGGGCTGGAGGCGCATCACTACCTTGGCGAACTCGCTGTACCAGCGGTTCGTATCGCCCTGCGCCGGGCCCGAAATGATGAGCGGGGTACGGGCCTCGTCGATGAGGATGGAGTCGACCTCATCGACGATAGCGAAGTTGTGGCCGCGCTGGACCAGTTCTGACTGGTCCCACGCCATGTTGTCGCGCAGGTAGTCGAAGCCGAATTCGTTATTGGTGCCGTAGGTGATGTCAGCGGCGTACTGCTCACGGCGGACGGAGGGATCCTGATTCGAGAGGATGCAGCCGCTGGTCAAGCCCAGGAAGCGGTAGACGCGGCCCATCAGGTCCGACTGGTATTCGGCCAGGTAGTCGTTGACCGTGACGACGTGGACGCCCTTGCCGGTCAATGCGTTCAGGTAGGCCGGAGCTGTGGCCACGAGGGTCTTGCCTTCACCGGTTTTCATTTCGGCGATGTTGCCCAGGTGCAGCGCAGCCCCACCCATGAGCTGCACATCGAAGTGGCGCAGGCCGAGGGTTCGGGACGACGCTTCGCGTACGGCGGCGAAAGCTTCGGGGAGGAGCTCATCCAGCTTCTCACCGTCCTGGTGACGCTCCCGGAGACGGTCGGTTTCTTCCCGCAGTTCAGCATCCGTGAAGGTTTTGAATGAGTCTTCCAGGGCATTAATGGAATCGGCATAGTTCCGCAGTTGCCTCAGGGTTTTTTTGTCACCCGTACGGAGAAGTTTTTCGATAAGTGATGCCACGTGAAGTTGCTCCCAGTCTCAAGCTGCCGAATTCTGGCGTGTTCAGTCTACGTGAGAGACACTGGCCGCGCCGTTAGTGTTCCCTGAGAGCTGATACCCAGTCCGGGGCAGGGCCATTTCATCCGCCAAGGCAGGTCCCAGATCCCCTATCGGGAAGACGACCACCTCATCCAGTTCCAGCCAATCGGCCATAAGCCTCAGCTCCTCGGCAAGCTCCACAGCAGTGTCATCAGGCGCATTCGGCTCTGCATAAGCCGCTCTCGCCAGAAGTCTTCCCGTTAGGCGGTCTGCCTTCAGGTCAACCCGGGCCACGATTCCCTCGCGAAGCAGGAACGGCAGGACGTAGTACCCGAACCTCCTCTTGGCCTCGGGAGTATAAATTTCAATCCTGTAGTGGAATCCGAACAACGCCTCCAGCCGCTTACGCTCAAACACAAGCGAGTCGAAGGGGCTCAGGAGCGCCCGGCCCGTTGCAGCGCGTGGAAGCTTTGCCTCGGCATGCCTGTACAGGGGTTTATCCCACCCTTCAACCCGGATAGGTTGCAGACGTCCTTGCTCCACAAGACGCTCCACTGATGCAGCCCCGGCGCGCAATGGTGTTCGGAAGTAGTCGGCGAAACAGCGTACTGTTCCAATGCCGTGAGCCCTCGCTGCAGCTTCTATGAGTCGGTCCATTGCGGAATCCGGGTCTCGATCAGCCGGCGGTTCAACGGTTGCGGCCGGCAGGATCTTTGAAGCCAGGGTGTAGCGGCGTTCAAATTGTTCTGTCCGGGACGCAGCCGAGACCACGCCTTCCTCAAACAGGTGCTCAAGAACCCTCTTGACCGCGTTCCAGTTCCATCCCCAATTGTCCTGGCGACGGTCCTCCACATGGCCGATCCGGGCTGTCAGTTCAGCGGCTGTCAGGGGCTTACCCTTCGAAAGCACCCCCAGCACCTGGTTCGCCACGTCCTCACGAAGTATGGGATCCATGCCGCCGGCGCCTACCCATTTCCGGTTCTGCCAGAGTACGAGGTCGTGGAAGTGATCAGGCAGGATGAAGCAGGCTTCATGCGCCCAGTACTCCATCATCCGGCGGGGATGCGTTCCGGCCATACGCTGCAGTATTTTCCGGTCATAGTTTCCGAGCCGGGAGAAAAAAGGGAGAAAGTGGCTACGGGCCAGGACGTTGACAGAATCTATCTGCACCAGATGCAGGCGGGCAAAGGTACGGCCCACCGCCCGTGATGTCACGGGGCCGGCGGGCCGTCCCTTATCCAATTGCTGCGCTGCAAGTGCAATCCGCCTGGCCTGGATCAGGCTCAGCGATGCACTCACATCAGTCCTTTCGTTGGATGGTCTCCTCCAGCTTAGGCGTTCGCTGCCTGATCGTCGGAGCGGTAAGCGATGATTTTGTCCTCAAGCAGGGTTTCACCCGGCTCGCAGAACTGATCCAGGGTGATAACGCCATAAGTCCAGCCACGACGCCGGTAGACGACGGAGGGGGCGTTGGTCGCCTTATCCACAAAGAGATAGAAGTCATGGCCGACAAGCTCCATATTGTCGACAGCGTCGTCGAGACTCAGGGACGCCGCAGGGAAGACCTTGCGCCTGATCAGCACAGGCGAATCACCGGCCGGAATATCGTTGTCGACGTCGTACGGCGACTTTTCCGCGGTGGGCGCGACAGGGGGCTTGCGGCTGCTGGTGTCCGCGTAGAGCGGCCCGCTGGGGCTGGCAGGCTCGAGTGCTGCTGTAGCTTCCCGGACAGCCTTGGGCGTGTGCCGTCCGTGATGGACCTTCTTCCGGTCCTTTGCCCTCCGCAACCGTTCAAGGAGTTTGTTGTAGGCCAAGTCAAAAGCAGCGAATTTGTCGGCCGCACTGGCTTCAGCGCGGATTACGGGGCCGCGTCCCAGAACTGTGACTTCAACTGTGAGCTGATCGCCGGTCTGCCGCGTACCGGTCTCTTTCGAAACCTTTGCGTCTACCCTCTGGACCTTGTCCCCCAGCGACTCAATCTTTGAAATCTTCTCGCCGGCATATTCGCGGAAGCGGTCTGAAACCGTCAAATTCCGTCCGCTGATCATGAACTCCATGGTGCCCTCCAAATGACTTCGGTGACACGACGGCGGCACTTGCGGGGCCGATCTGATTGACAGTCGAGCCCCCCTTTCGAGCCGCTATCGACAGGTACAACTGATCTTGGTACCCACAACCGACGTTAGTTCATAGCCACCCGTTATTCATCTTTTCGCCGTTTATTTTTTTCTAAGTCCTTGTGGTCATCACTGCCCCGCCGGACCTCGTGAACCACCCCGCCGGCGTCCGGCGCACGCGTCGCGGAAAGGACCACTGCGCCCACTACGATGCCCCCGGCGGCACGCAGCGCCTGCGCGGCTTCGGCCAGTGTTGCACCTGTTGTGAGGACGTCGTCGACAATGATGCACGGTTGCCCCCGGATCAGCCGCCGGCGCATGGTCCGGGACGTCATCGAGCCTCTCACGCGCCGCGCACGCTGCCCCCTGCCCAAGCCTTTTTGCCCGCTGTGATTCACCACCCCGGAGAGCGCGAGGATTCCGCCAGGCGCCATCCTTCCCCCATTGAGCCGGCTGGTTTTTCTCAGGGCGTCGACGACAACAAAGCCTGCAAGCTCCCGGTGCAGCCACAGATTGTGCAGCAGAAGATGTACAGGGCTGAACCCGCGCTTCCTGTAAGCAGCCGCACTGCTCGGTACCGGCACGAGCCTCACGTCGTTGCCTTCGCCCAGGCGCGCACGGATGGCCCGGCCCAGGCCTTTGGCGAGGGCGTTTCCCAACTGATACTGGCCGTGTCTCTTGAAGGTGAGGATGGCCTGGGCCATCTCCTCCCGATAAACGGCAGCTGCCACTACCGGCAAAATGACCGAGCCGTCAACGTCCATCAGCGCAGGGGCCTGGCCTTCAGCTCTGAAAGGCTTGCGGGTGAGCCGCTGGATCTGCCGCTCGCATGCAGCACATAGGGAACTGTCTTCAGCACCGCAGCAGACACAGTCAACCGGGGATATGAGAGCCAGAAGTTCCGCGAAAGAAACAGCCAGTGTATCGCTCCACCTCCACAGCCTCTTGGAATAACTGCCCCGATGCTTCGCGGCCATCGTGACGGAGGGCGCCAGATCGGGATCGGCGCGGACAATACGGGGCTTCATTCTCCCAGTGTTCTTCGCTACGGGATCGGGCGACAGGGAGAGCTGTTCCAATGTGGACAACGCGGCATGGGAAAACCCTGGCAGCTGCCGTCCGTGACACGTCCGGTTCTGCTGAATTCAGCCGGGGAAGGACGGGTCCACTGGCCCCTTCAGCTGTGGTGACCAGCCGTTGCCGAGTCGTTGGAAGATGCCTTCCGAAGACTGGCCAAAGATCTCTTCGGGCCCGTTCCCTGCACTGATGGCAGTCAGTCCCGGCCACGGCGCAAGCTGCTGCGGGGGTGAGGACGTCAACGAGAGCAGTTCGGGCGAGACACTGTCATTTGCATTCGCGGCTGTCTTCATGACTGCCACCGTGGTGTCATCCACCCAGACCCCTTGATCCGCTTCCTTTGACGCGACCAGGGTAATCGGTGCGGTCAGGTCACGGGGAGTCCCGTCTGCGTTACGGACGATGCCCGTTATCTGAACCCGTGATTTTCCGTTCTGCTCCGAAATTACCAGGGCGCGCACGCCTTCACGGGACACCCTGAACTCCTTCACATTCCTGCCGGCCAGCCAGGACGGCGCCAGGGAAACCGTCGGAACCGCGCCTCCTTCGGCAACATTGACCGGCCGGAATGCCACCACTTCTGTGGAGCCGTTGGCACCAGGGCCGGCAGTCCACACCCAGTCGCTCCGTCCGAAGGATGGATGCGTCAGCGTGCTGCGGGTGGTCAGTGCCCTGGCCGGTTGTCCTGGAAGGATGGAATACAACGTGGTTCTTCCCCCGTTGAGGAAGGCTGCTGTCTGGGATACCGGCGATTCTGCAGGTGATCGGGGCCCCAGCCCACTGACGGACTGCATATCGGGCAGTGGCGAGACCCTGTTGTTTTCATAGCGAACAAGCTCATTGCCGTTGACGGCTATCTGGCGGGAAGGAACGTTCACGTCACGTATCGGCGGAAGGACGGATCCGTTGTCTTCGACCCGCACCAGATCCTGATCCGCCCGCAATTCCACATTGATGACATCGGGTTGGGTGCGGAACGTCAGCGCCAACTGGGTCTGCATCCGCAACCTGTCCTCAGGCGAAGACTCCCTTAGTTCCTTGGCGGTCAGGTCGACTTGAGCTGCGCCGGAAACGACGGGCACAGACTCCCGGGCGAGCCGCATTCCAGACGGAAACGCGCTCACCACTGCTCCACGGAGGTACGGGGCCGGGCCCGCCAAGAGCGCGCTGGTCATGGCCTTAACCGTCTTCTTCTTGATGAACCAACGCACGTCCGGAACCGCGTAAGTAAAGCTGTGGTCATAGAAGTAGATGGGGTAAGGGCCGTAGATGATCCTGAAATTCTCTTCAGGAATAGCCGTACCATCCGGTATGGCAGAAACACGCCAGTTGCCGTCGACCTGTGTCAGCGTCGCTGGAATGTTCTCCTTGGTTCCCTCAGGAAGAGCTGTGGCCACACCGTCGGCGTCTACTGTGTAGGACAAGTCAAGCTCGTAGTTGTAGACATTTTCAACGGCCGTCTTGACTACTCTGGCCGACCGGAAGACGAGAGTCCGCTGGTCTGGTTTCCACGAGACGGCCGATGCCTGTGTGAGGAACTGGCGGGCTACAGCGTAATCGGACTCGTAGCCACTGCCGGCACTGTAGAAGCCCTCCAGGATGGATTCCGGGCTGGCACCCTCAAGAGGCCCCTGAGGAAAAAACACGGGAGCGTCAGGATTGCCGGCGCTTTCATCTGTGCTTTTTCCTACTGGACCGGACCGGGGAATTTGCGCGCAGGCAGTGACGAACAGCAGCAGCAAGACAGTCAGTGAGGCCACTATGGGATGGATAACCCGGCGCCGGGGGCTCTCAGTGATCACGAGTGTCCTCCCGGCTGCTTTCTTCAGGGACTCCCTGTCCGGGGGCCTCCAATGCAGCCGCGGTGCTCGCCGAGGCAGCAGAGTTGAGTATCAGAGTGGAGCGATCGCTGGCACGCACGGAAAGCTCGACGTCGGCCGGCTCCAGCTGAAGGGGCGATTTGGCAATCGCTTCGCCCTGCCGGAGAGGAAGCGTCAACCTGAAGTTAGACCCTGCTCCCTTGTTGCCCCACGCTTGAAGCCAGCCGTCGTGCAGCTTTGTGTCTTCGGCTGCGATTGACAGCCCCAATCCGCTGCCGCCAGTTGTGCGTGCCCGCGCCGGGTCGGCTCGCCAAAATCTGTCGAAGACCCGTGCTGCCTCCGTTGGAGTCATTCCAATTCCATGGTCCCGTACCGCGATTGCGACCGCGGACTCATTAGCCGCAACGGAAATGTGAATAGGTTTTCCTTCACCGTGTTCGAGCGCGTTAAGGACAAGGTTACGAAGTATCCGGTCGATCCGGCGAGCGTCCATCTCCACGACGATGCTTTTTTCCCGGCAGATGACCACGATCTCGGACCCGTATTCTGCGGCAACGGGTGTCACCCCATCCAACACGTGGGTGACGAGTGACAAGATATCAGTTGGCTCGGCGTCGAGCCTTGCCACTCCGGCATCAAAGCGCGAGATTTCCAGCAGGTCCGCCAGCAGTGATTGGAATCGTTCCACCTGATTGTAAAGAAGCTCAGCGGATCTCTTGTTGATGGGGTCAAAGTCGTGGCGGGCGTCGTAGAGGACTTCAGCAGCCATCCGGACAGTGGTCAAAGGTGTACGAAGTTCGTGGGACACGTCTGATACGAATCTTTGCTGCATTTGCGAAAGCGTCGCCAGCTGGGTGATCTGCTCCTGGAGGCTGGCCGCCATGTGGTTGAAGGACGCGCCGAGGCGTGCGACTTCGTCCTCGCCTTTGACCACCATCCGCTCCTGGAGTTGGCCGGCGGCCAGCTTTTCGGATACGAGGGCGGCATGACTGACCGGGCTGACCACATTCCTCGTAACGTACCAGGCGATGGCACCAATCATCAGAACCAGGACGGCGCCGCCTGCCCACAGTACGTTTTGGATCTCATCGAGAGTCTTTTGCGCCGAATTAAGGTCGTAGATCAGGTACAGCTCGTAGGCAGTACCGTTGAAAGTCACCAGGTTTCCGACCGCAATGCCTGGCCGGTCCTCGGTACCGACCGGAAACTCCATCGAGGCCCAGAACTGCTCTTTTCCGGACTCCTGCACCGCCCTTCGAAGTTCCGGAGGAATGACGTTTATGGTCAGCTGGTCTGATGCCCGCGATTCCACCCACCGGTTTCGGGGCTTGGTCTGCTCCGGCTTTGCTTCAAAGACGTAGCGCCTCTGAATCACGTTGCCACGGCCCTCGACGGCATTCAGCGTGTCGTAGACGAGTGTGATGACGCTGGACTGATTGGTGACCTGCGCGCCGTCGAACGTTTCCTGGACCTGCTTGACGTTGTACAGGGTTTCTGATTCTGCCTGGGTCAGCCGTTCCTGGAACAGATTGTTCGCAATCTGATTGGACAAATAAGCACCCACAACGGCAAAGGAGCTGATCGACAGCAGCAACGTGGTGAGGACCGTCCGCAGTTGCAGGGAACGACGCCACCGTCGGCGCAGGGAGCGAAGCAGGAACCGGATCCCGGGCAAGGCCCGGCTTACCCCGGTCCGAACGAGCCTCAGAACGCGCAGTACTACTATTTGCGCCCGCCGCCCCCAGAGCCTGGCCCGGAAGGACAGCCCAGGCACATTTGCCAACGCATCTGTATGTTCGGGACCATGCTCATGCACCGGCGACCTGTCGGTCTCCGGCAAAGGAGTTGGTTTGGTGGAGCTGGGCGCGGCGTTTTCAGCCGATGGCGACTGGGGATCCGTCTCGCCGGAGCGTCCTTTGGGAGGCTCAGGAACCTGCTTTATAGCCGACACCACGGACCGTCATTACTACTTCGGGGGCTTCAGGGTCACGCTCAATCTTTGACCTCAACCGCTGGACATGGACGTTGACCAGACGCGTGTCCGCCGCATGGCGATAGCCCCACACCTGTTCAAGAAGGAGTTCACGGGTAAAGACCTGCCAAGGTTTGCGGGCCAGGGCCACCAGCAGATCAAACTCCAAAGGAGTCAGTGAGATCCGTTCGCTGCCGCGGCTTACCAGGTGACCCGCGACGTCGATGGTTATATCAGCGATGCGCAAAGTCTCGGGGGCCTTCTGGTCCCCCGGACGCAAGCGGGCCCGCACCCGTGCCACGAGTTCAGCGGGTTTGAAGGGTTTAGGCACGTAGTCATCAGCCCCTGATTCCAGCCCACGGACCACGTCAGAGGTATCGGATTTAGCCGTTAGCATCACAATCGGAACGTCGGATTCACCCCGGATCTGACGGCATACCTCGATGCCATCAACTCCAGGAAGCATGAGATCGAGCAGCACGAGGTCCGGCTTGGAGGAGCGGAAAATTTCCAGGGCCTGACCGCCGTCTGCACAAAAAACCGGCTCGAAGCCGTCATTGCGCAGCACAATGCCAATCATCTCGGCCAACGCCTCGTCATCGTCCACTACCAGAATGCGTGCCTTCATAGTTACATATTCCCTTATTGTATTGGCTTTGTCCTGTTGGGGGGCAGGGTCGGCATGGCGCGGTGCGTTGATGTATCTGCCCCTGCTTCTTTTGAACGGCGGGACTCCCATACTTATTTGAGCTCTCAGCTCGGTCTGGGTGCTATGACGCTGCCCGCCGGAACTATAGGCTGGGGACAGGCCGGGTCTGGCCGGATGACCTTGACCTGGAACCGGGACCTGGACCTTGGATGGTGCGGTGCCCGGGGACGCGGCCGCTTGGGGAGGAACAGCTTGTCTGAAGAGGAACAGAGTGCTCCGGCACCGCGGGAGCAGCATCCTAAGGGAAACGAGCCCGGGTGGGGATCACAGCCTCAATGGGGTCTGCCGGCATGGCAACAGGGGCAGCAACCGTGGGCAGCGCCACAAGGGCCCCCACAACAGGGGCAGCAACCCTGGCCCTCACAACAGGGGCAGCAACCGTGGCAGCAAAGTCCACAGCCCGGACAACCGTGGGCTGGACAGCCCTGGCCCTCGGAGCAAGGCCAGCAACCATGGCCCGCACAACCAGGACCATATGGCTCCCCGGCTGGTCCTTACGGGAGGCCGATGTACGTTGCGCCACCGAAGCCGGGCGTGGCGCCCCTCCGGCCCCTGATGTTCGGGGAAATCCTAGACGGTTCCTTTCAGACAGTGCGCCGGAACCCGCAGGCAATGTTCGGTGCGGCCCTCCTGGGACAGTCCCTCACCATCCTTGCCGCTGCGATCCTGGGCATTTTGGGCCTGGCCTCGCTGCAAGAAGAATCCATGGCTGGATGGATGGCAGGGAGGAACGAATCTGAGCTGGTCGGCATGATGGTGGGCATCGTCGGCGGCGGCCTGCTGCTGCTCCTGTTGAGCGTCTTCCTCAGCGCGGTCCTTCAGGGCGTCATGGTAGTCCCGGTGGCGAGGGCGCTGCTCAACAGGCGCACCACGTTCCGCCAGATGTGGGCCTTGGCGAAAGGACGCGTGGGCGCCCTGATCGGGCTGTCCGCGCTCCTCCTCGTCGGTTTTCTGGGCGCGTTTGCTCTCCTGGTGATCCTTGCCATTCTGCTGGCAGAGACGATGGGTGGCGTATCGGCAGCGATTTCAATCCCCCTGTTCCTTGGACTCATAGTTGCCATGGTCTGGGTTTATATCCGCTTTCTGGTCGCTCCCGCCGCCATTGTGATTGAGGAACTCGGTGTCCTGGGCGGACTCAGCCGTTCCTGGCAACTGACCCGCAATAACTGGTGGCGGATCCTGGGCATCTGGCTGGTGATCTACATTCTGATCAGCATCGTCTCACAGATAGTCACAATGCCATTGGCCCTTATTTCCGGTGGCACTGGATTCCTTACGCCACATGCGCGCGCTGAAGAAACTGCTGCAGCCGGCGTAGGCTTCCTCATTGCATCGACGATTGTGTCCGGCTTGGTAGCGGCAGTGGGATATGCCTTCCAGACGTCAGTCATGGCATTGCTCTACTTGGACCTCCGAATGCGAAAAGACGGACTGGACCTGGTGCTGATCCGTTCACTGGAAACGGGTGAGGACCCTGATGGCGTGCCAGGACGTGGGGCACCGGTCTACACAGCGGGCCGGCCTGGTTACCCAGGAGCCTGGCCGCAATCTCCTGGCGGCACTCCCCCGATGTACGGATGATGCTTATGGCCGGTACACACCTGGCTGCAGCGCCCCCTTCGCATAGTCGCGCCCAGGCAAAACCACCGGTGCTTCCCGATGGGGATGAAGCACGCCGGTGGGCAGTGGAGGAACTGTCCAAGCCCAAGTACGGGGAAGCAACTCCAAGTTGGCTGGAGGACGCCTGGCGGAATTTCCTGCGCTGGTTGGACTCACTGGGCAGCAGTGACAGCAGCGACACGGGAGCGCTTCCCATTATCACCGTCGCAGCAGTCATAGTGATTGCTGTGGCGATCGTCATGATTCGTCCTCGCCTGAACGCCCGCAGGAAGAACAGCAGCAAGGCAATTTTCGACGTCGACCCTTCCGTCAGCCCTGAGACCTACCGGGGAAGGGCAGCTGCTGCAGCCGCCAACGCTGACTGGGGAACGGCCGTCGTCGAGCAATTCCGTGCAGTGGTGCGCTCGGCCGAAGAAAGGACCATCATCGACCCTCTGCCTGGTCGAACAGCCGACGAGGTTGCCGCAAGTCTCGGAGCGGCCTTCAGCCCCATGGTGTGGCGGCTCGAGCGGGCAGCAAACGTCTTCGATGCTGTCCGCTATGGACACGCACCTGTGGACCAACAGGACTTTGCCGACATGATGGAGCTGGACGAATCTATCGCTGGCCTCCAACCGGACTTCAAGGGCTCAGCCTCATACACGCTGGCGCGTCCCCTGTGAGCCTCGATCTTAGGGGCGGCTCGTCCGATTCCCCGGCGTCGGCTTCCCCGGCTTCTGAACAGCAGGCAAGCAACCTTTCCGATACCTCTGCCCCTCGACGGGCGGAAGTCATCAGAAGCCGCCTGCGTCGTCATCGGGGCTTCATTCTGATCAGCCTCGTGATCATTGCAGCCATGGTGTTGACCATCGTGACCCAACTCTCGCCAAAAGAGGACGTTGCTGTCCTTTCCACCCGGAACGCCGCCCCTCACGGGGGGATGGCGGCAGCAGGGATCCTTGAGGACCACGGTGTGGCTGTCCAGCAGACCGATTCGTTCCAATCCACGCTTTCGGTGTTGGATCGTTCCGCTGACAGCGGCGACGGTGGCACTACCGTCCTGCTCTACGATCCCAACGGCTTCCTCGAAGAAGACCGGTTGCGGGAGCTCCTGGACTCCTCAGACCGCCTGGTTGTGGTTACCCCTCATTTTCAAACATTGCGCGGCCTGGGTGGTGAAATCCGACAGGCCGGGGTTGCACCCGAAGCGCTGGATACTGTGGAGCCTGGTTGCGATGCAGTCGATCCCCAGGCCGCAGGCGCTATCTCCACCGAATCCGCTTTCCTGTACACCGGCCATAATGGCGGCTGGACATGCTACCGTGCGGCCGAAGCCGACGGCGGGATCTATGCCACAACCGCGGACGAGCGGCTCGTTGTGCTGGGGAGCACCGGGATTATCAGCAATAACCTGCTTGATGAGCACGGCAATGCTGCCCTGGTGTTGCGAACGCTGGGGGCCGGTGGCACGCTCGTTTGGTATCTTCCCGGCGCCTCAGATTTCTCACCCTCAGACTCGCCGCCAACGCTCAATGAACTGGCTCCGGAATGGGTGGCTTTCCTTGGTCCGTGGCTGGCTCTGGTAGCCCTTCTTTCCATGTTCTGGCGGGGACGGCGCCAGGGACCGCTGGTAACGGAACCCCTTCCGGTGGTGGTGAAGGCTGCCGAAACAGCAGAGGGCCGCGCCCGTCTTTACCATGATGCCCGGGCAGTGGACAGGGCCTCGGAAAGCCTCCGTGCCGGGACGTTGGTACGGCTGGCCAAATCCCTCAGGCTGGGTGCGGATGCAGAACCGGATGACGTCGTCGAGGCCGCAGCGCGCAAACTGGGACGGAACCCGGAAACGGTGTCTGAAACCCTGAACGGCCAACCGCGTACCGAACGCCAACTGGTGCACTGGGCACAACAACTTCAAGGATTAGAGAAAGAGGTAATCGAGCAATGAGTGAGCAGCGTGCGGAGTATCCCGCCAGCGGTATGACCGGAGCGTCACAGACAGTTGCACCTTGGCCTTCCGGACAGCATGTGCCTCCCCGGGATGAGGAGCAGGCTCGTCGGGGCGATCCCGTTCGGCAGTCGTTGCTCGATGTACGGCATGAAGTAGCCAAGGCCGTGGTGGGTCAGGACTCCACCGTCACCGGCATGCTGATTGCGCTTTTGTCGCGCGGCCATGTGTTGCTTGAGGGCGTTCCCGGCGTGGCAAAAACGCTGTTGGTCCGCACGTTGTCTGCAGCCTTGAACCTCGATACGAAGCGTATCCAGTTCACGCCCGACCTCATGCCCGGTGACGTTACGGGATCCCTGGTGTACGACGCCCATTCATCTGAATTCACCTTCAGGGAAGGGCCCGTCTTCACCAATATCCTGCTGGCTGATGAAATCAACAGGACACCTCCCAAAACCCAGGCGTCGCTGCTGGAGGCCATGGAGGAACGCCAGGTATCAGTGGATGGGGTCTCACGCCAACTTCCCGCACCGTTTATTGTTGCCGCGACGCAGAACCCCGTGGAGTACGAAGGCACCTATCCCCTGCCTGAAGCCCAGCTCGACCGGTTCCTGCTGAAACTCACCATGCCCCTTCCCGGACGTGACGATGAGATAGAGGTCATCCGGCGGCACGCTGCCGGCTTCGATCCGAAGAACCTGGCTGCTGCCGGCGTGCGGGCCGTCGCGGGGATTGAGGAGCTGGAACTTGCGCGGCGAGCCGTCGCAGAGGTGACTGTTGCGCCGGAAGTCCTCGCTTACGTGGTGGACATCGTCCGTGCAACGAGGTCCGCCCCGTCCTTCCAACTGGGCGTATCCCCTCGAGGCGCGACTGCCCTGTTGAGCACGTCCCGCGCCTGGGCGTGGCTCTCGGGACGGCACTTCGTCACGCCCGACGACGTCAAGGCTCTTGCCCTCCCTTGCCTGCGGCACAGGGTCGCGCTCCGGCCGGAAGCGCAAATGGATGGAGTCCACGTTGACGGGGTGCTGGGCAGCATCCTGGCTTCCGTGCCAGTTCCCCGCTGATCCTCATGGCAATTTCCGGACGTTTTGTTCTCCTGGCTTTGCTGGGCGTTGTACCCGTGCTCATGTTTCCCGAGTGGGGAACGGTCTTACTGGTGTGCCTGGTACTGTGCGCACTCCTCGTGTTGGACCTGGTGGCCGCAGCATCCCTGCGCACCATCTCGCTCGAACGTTCGCGCTCCGGCAGCGTCACGCTCCGTATGGGCACAGACTCCACACTCACCATCACTAATTCCGGCCGACGCCGTCTCCGCGCCAGCGTGCGTGATGCATGGCAACCTTCCGCAGGAGCCCAAAACCCGGTTCAGCGACTGGACATACCGTCCGGAGAACGGCGTCGGATGACCGTAAGGCTGCAGCCCACGAGGCGCGGGGACCTGAAAGCGGACAATGTCACCATACGGTCGTTCGGGCCGCTGGGAGTGGCTGCCAGGCAAAGAACGCTCCCCTGCCCAGGTTCGCTTCGGGTGCTTCCGCCGTTTCACTCCCGCCGGCACCTGCCCTCCAAACTGAGAAAACTTCGGGAACTTGACGGCAAGGCCGCAGTGCAGATCCGGGGCGCAGGAACGGAATTTGACTCCCTTCGGGACTATGTACGCGGCGACGATGTGCGCTCCATCGACTGGCGTGCAACAGCGCGGCGATCCGCCGTCGTCGTGCGCACATGGCGCCCCGAAAGGGATCGTCGTGTTGTCATCATGCTCGACACGTCACGGACTGCAGCGGCGCGAATCGAGGATGAGCCGCGCCTGGATACCGGGATCGAAGCAGCACTCCTGTTGGCGGTCCTAGCGGAACGGGGCGGCGACCGGGTGGACTTCTTCGCCTTCAACCGGAGAGTCAGGGGAAGGGCGGGGTCCGCGTCCAGGGGCAATCTTCTGGAACAGCTGGTCCAAGCCATGGCGCCGCTGGATGCGGAACTCATCGAACTGGACTGGAGCCAAATTCCGGGCCAGGTCCGGGCGGTGTCGGCGCACCGATCCATGGTGGTGCTCCTGACGGCGCTCGACGGCGGTGCACCTGAAGAAGGGCTGCTGCCCATGGCCGCCCAGCTCATGCAGCAGCATGTTGTGGTGGTTGCCTCCGTGCGGGACCCCATGCTGAGTGAGATGCAGGAAGAACGTACGACGGCGGCCCACGTCTTCCGCGCCGCTGCCGCCGAACGCGCGCTTTTGGAAAGGGAGGCCGTGGCGAACCAACTCCGCCACCTGGGTGTGGAGGTGGTGGATGCTGAACCGCACCAACTGCCGCCTGCCTTAGCCGATATGTACATCAGGCTCAAAGCAGCAGGACGGCTTTAGCCCGGCATCGTAAAGCCAGGCGTGAAATTGAAGAATCAGGACTATCAGGAGGCCAGCGTGACCACCCCCATTTACCGGCGTGCCATGGGCAGCGACTTTGAGCGCCTGCAGCCGGAACTGCAGGAATACTTCTCGCTTGCCCCCGGAATGGGGAACTACGGCGTAGGCGAAGGGGTGTTCGACATCGTAGGGTGCCGCCAGTCCTGGCTACGGCCACTCTTGAAACTGACCACCGGAGAGGAGGCCTTTTTCCCCGAGTACGGGGAAGGGATCCGGTTCCGGATCGAAAACCACGCCCACCTTGACCCCTTCGGGCGATCCAGCCTTACTGCCCGGCGGGAGATCTTTTTTCCCGGGATGACGCGTCTGTTCCACGACACGACGAGCCTCATTGATTCGCAGCACGGAGCGCAATCTGTGTCCCAAGGCCAAATACCGGAGGCACGCCTGGAGTCCCCCGGGAATCCCCGGCTTGTGGACTACGTCGGCCGCTACCGGAGACTCGTCACGGACCTGGACCTCGGAGTCACTGACGAGGGCAGGCTCCGTGGCATTTCCGGTAAGTCCCGGCTGTTCCTTGGCCCTCTGCGGATCCCGCTTCCCAAAGCCCTCGATGCAAAGGCCTTCGCAGAACAATGGTGGGATGCCTCCGAACAGCAGCACCGGATCCAGGTCAAAGTGATCCAGCCTCAGGTTGGCCTCGTCCTGGTCTACGCCGGACGTTTCGACTACCGTCTGCTCAGCTATCCTGGGCGCGGTAGCAGCACTCCCGGGTTCCTGCCGGCCTATGCTCAGCCGGACAAGTGGGAAAGCCGGACCTAGCCCAAGGCCAGCTGGTTGAGACCGTCCGCCACTTGGGTGAGGCGGGTGAGGACAGCCGTGGCGCTTGATGGTGTATGCCCGGCCAGGCCCGCTGATGGCGTGACCCGCAGTGATCTCAGGCTGTGGGCCGGAAGCCCGAGCTTCCGCCATGGCCGCCAGACGTTCTCTACCACCTCCGGCACCCGAGGGAGCTGTGCGGAAGGGTTTTCAACGGGCAGGACCCCCGCCCAAAGCCGCTTACCGGATTCCACGGCAGCCGCCAACTTCTCCCATTGGCGGGACGTGAGCGCCTTAAGCGGGACGGCGATACCGTCGGCTCCGGCAGAGATGATGCGGTCAAACGGCGCTTCGACTTCCGGCACTGCCACAACGATCTCCACGGCACCCGCAACGCGCAGAGCCTCAATCAGCGAGCGCCAGGATTCAGTAACTTCCTGACCGGGAACCGAGCGGAGCGTCCTGTAACCACTGGACGTCGGGATGGTTCCCGCCATGATTGATGCAATATCCGGCTCGTCGATCTGGACGACCAGCCGGGCGCCGGGCACCGCCGTCGAGATACGGGCGAGCAGATCGTGGACTCCTGCTGACAATGAATCAGCGATATCGCGGCGCGCACCGTAGTCCAGCAGGGCCCGTTCGCCATTGTGGAGATGGAGCCCGGCGGCCAGGGAGAGCGGGCCAATGAGCTGGATCTTGAATTCTTCAGCCGGGGCCTCTTCTGCCCCGGCCACGTCAGCGAGCACATTGATATCGGTCGAAAGAGCCGATTCCGCCCTGCGCATGTCCTTGCCGGGCCTGTCTACAATCCTCCAGCCGTAGGGCTGCGTGTCAACGGCCAGATCCACAAGGACGGAGGCGGTGCGTCCTAACGGGTCGGAACCGACCCCGCGTTCGGGGAGCTCGACCAGAAACGGCAAGTGCGGGGAACCGAGTTCGCCGCGGACAATGCGGCTCGCTTCCAGCGGATCATCCCCTGGCCACGGGCCGAGGGCTGTAGCGGTGACCTGGCTTTCCTGCTGCGAGTCGTTGACGGGCATGACTTAAGCGTCCACCTGTTGCGTGGAGTTCAAGGAGCCGTTCGTGGCCGCTTCATGGTCCTCGGCGATCGCTTCATGATGGCGGATGACCTCGCCGATGATGAAATTCAGGAACTTCTCCGCGAAAGCCGGATCCAAATGGGCCTCTTCCGCCAGACGCCTCAGCCTTGCGATTTGGGCCAGTTCCCGCCCGGGATCCCCCGCAGGAAGTTTGTGAGTTGCCTTCAGGAAGCCCACCTTTTGCGTGGCCTTAAAGCGTTCAGCCAGGAGGAACACAAGCGTCGCATCGATATTGTCGATGCTGGACCTAATGGACAAAAGTTCCGCCATCACCGAGCTATCCACCTGGCCGGCGAGGGAACTGGCCGAAGGATCATAGGATTCGGCGTCGGAGTGGTCGTGGTTCTGCTCGCTCATGGTTCCAGTCTAGGGGTATGACCCTAGATCAACGCCGCTGTCAGGCTCCGGCCAGAGCGGGTCCCTGTCCCGCAAAAATACTGTTGCAAATGGGACCCGCCGCCGCTGAATGAACCGTCCGGAACGGCGGCGGGACCCTGTTTATCCTGGCATGCCTATTGACTAGGTCGTGAGCAAAGCCCTGTTCTCTTCCCGGCGTCGGGCCTGTTCTTCAGGATCAGGCACCGGCAAGGAAGCGATGAGCCGCCTGGTGTACTCATGCTGCGGGGCATTCATCACCACGCGTCCCAGCCCCTGTTCCACAAGCCTGCCCTTGTAGAGCACACCCACCCAGTGGGAGAGGATGTCCACGACGGCGAGGTCATGACTGATGAACAGGGCCGCGAAGCCGAACTCCTGCTGGATCTCTTTGAAGAGCTCCAGCACTTTGGCCTGGACGGAGACATCCAAGGCTGACGTCGGCTCGTCGGCAATGAGCAGCTTGGGGTTCAGGATGAGGGCGCGGGCCAAGGAAGCCCGCTGCCGTTGCCCTCCGGAGAGCTCATGGGGGTACCTGCCTGCATACGACGCCGGCAGCTGTACTGATTCGAGTAGCTCACTGACCCGCTGGCGTGCCTGGGCGGGTGTCGGGTTCCCATGGATGATGAGGGGCTCCGCCACACAGTCGCCAATGGTGAGATGTGGATTGAACGACGCCGCAGGATCCTGGAAAACAAAGCCAATATCCTTGCGGTGCGGCTTGAAAGTGCGCTCTTTAAGGTTCAGCATTTCGTAGTCAAGGACTTTCAGGCTGCCTCCGGTGGTCCGGTTCAACCCCGCGATCGCCCTGCCGATAGTGGTCTTGCCGGACCCTGATTCACCCACCAGGCCGAAAACTTCGCCCTCCGACAAGGTGAAGCTGACACGGTCCACCGCCTTGAATCCCGGGCTGCCAAGCCTGCCGGGATACTCGATGGTCAGGTCCTTGGCCTCAACCAGCACCTTGCCATGTTGGTGTGCCCGTTCCTTCATTCCCTCCGACGCAGAATTCCTGCCGAGATGCGGAACAGCCGCAAGCAGCTTCTGTGTGTACTCCTGTTTGGGTTGGGCGAAGAGGGCTCTGGAAGGAGCTTCCTCCACCACGTCGCCCTGGTACATGACCACCACCCGGTCGGCGAGGTCCGCCACCACTCCCATGTTGTGGGTGATCAGGACAATCGATGTGCCGTAGATGTCCCTAAGATCCCTCAGCAACTGCAGTATCTCAGCCTGGACCGTTACATCAAGGGCGGTTGTGGGTTCGTCCGCAACAATCAGCCCCGGGTTCAAGGCCAGGGCTGCCGCGATGACCACGCGTTGTTTCTGACCGCCCGAGAATTGATGAGGGTAGTAGTTGACCCTGGTTTCAGGATCAGGGATGCCTACCCTGCGCAGCGCATCGATCGCCAGCAGTTTCGCCTCCCGCCTGCTGATGCGGTGACCGTCATCCCCCCTGCCGGCGTGCGCGCGAAGGCCCTCCGCTATCTGCCAGCCGACGGTAAAGACGGGATTAAGCGCCGTCGACGGTTCCTGGAAAACCATGGCGACGTCCTTGCCACGGATCTGGCGCAGACGTGCCGCGCTGACGCTGATGACGTTGTTGCCATTGATGAGCACAGCCCCTGAACTCGTGGCAGTTTCCGGAAGGAGCCCCAGAATCGTCTTCGCTGTCACAGTCTTACCGGAACCTGACTCCCCCACAATGGCCAGGACCTCGCCCTGCTTTACTTGCAGGCTGACGTCCTTCACCGCATGCACGTCACCCCCGTCGGTGGCGAAAGTGACCTTGAGATGGTCGATATCCAGCACTGGTCCGGAAGTGCCGGCGTCGTCCTTTATCGGATCGATGTTGATGGTCATAACGTCCTCGCTTCTGCTTCAAACGCGGCCAGGGAAGCGGTGGGAGCATCTGCTCCACCCTTACCGCCGGCGCGTTTGCGTCCCCGCAGGCGGGGATCGTTCAGATCATTGATGCTTTCGCCGACCAGGGTCAGGCCCAGGACTGTGAGGACGATGGCCAGGCCAGGGAAAACACCCGTCCACCAAATTCCCGACGTCGTATCGGCCAGGGCCTTGTTCAGGTCGAACCCCCACTCAGCGGCCGACGTCGGCTCGATGCCGAAGCCCAGGAAGCCCAGCGCGGCAAGGGTAAGGATGGCCTCTGAAGCATTTAGGGTGAATATGAGCGGCAGGGTCCGGGTGGCGTTCCCGTAAATGTGCCGGCTCATGATCCGGATATTCGAGGCTCCCACCACCTTGGCGGATTCCACGAAGGGCTCGGCCTTCAAACGGATGGTCTCCGCCCTGATTACCCGGAAGTACTGCGGAATGAACACGACGGTTATGGAGATGGCCGCAGCCAGGATTCCGCCGATGAGGCTGGACCTTCCCCCGCTGATGACAATGGCCATGACGATAGCCACGAGGAGGGAGGGAAAGGCGTACACAGCGTCGGCAACCACAACGAGTACCCGGTCAAGCCAGCCCCCGAAGTAGCCACTCACCAGACCGAGGATGACCCCGATAAAGATGGACATCACGACGGCGACGATAATCACCATGATTGCGGTCTGCGCACCCCAAACAACCCGTGAGAAAACATCGTAGCCACCCACGGTGGTACCCCAGAGGTGCCTGCCGCCCGGCGGTTCCTGCGTCGGAAAGCTGCCGTCGGCGTCGGAGATCTGTGAAAAACCGAAGGGGGCAATCAGTGGGGCAAGGATGGCTGTCAGGATAAAAATTCCCGTCAGCACGAGTCCGGCCACCAGCATCCCGCGCTGAAGGCCCACGCTCTTGTTGAAATGCGAAATTACCGGCAGCCGCTTGAAAAGGGGTTGCCGTGGATCTGCCACGATCGGCAGAGGAGAATCTGTGCTCATGTCAGTACCTCACACGGGGGTCGATCAGCGCGGCAGCGATGTCCACGATGAAGTTGGTGACAGCCACGATGATCGCCAGGAGAACCACAATGCCCTGGACCGCCACAAAGTCACGGGCAGTAAGGTATGAAGCCAGCTGGAAGCCCAGGCCCTTCCATTCGAAAGTGGTCTCAGTCAGCACGGCACCTCCGAGCAGCACGGCGATCTGAAGCCCCATAACGGTGATGATGGGGATCAGGGCAGGCTTGTAGGCGTGTTTGGTCACGAGCCTGAATTCGCTGACGCCCCGTGAGCGTCCAGCTTCGATGTAGTCCTTGCCCAGTGTGCCGATAACGTTGGTCCGCACGAGCCGAAGGAAGATTCCGGCCGTCAGGAGGCCCAAGGCGAGGGCCGGAAGAACGGCGTGGGCCACCACGTCGCCAAGGGCCGCCATGTTCCCGCTGCGGAGGGCGTCGAGCCAGTAAATTCCTGAGGGGGCCCCAAGGCCAGTTAGCGAAAGCTCGGTAGAGGTGGTGGCCCGGCCTGCCACAGGCAGCCAGCCCAGCCAGACAGCGAACGTCAGTTTGAAGAGAAGTCCGGAGAAGAACACCGGGGTGGAATAGCAAAGGATAGCGAAAATGCGGAGCACCGCATCCGGTGCCTTGTCACGCCGGTGAGCCGCGATCATGCCCAGTGGAATTCCCACCACCAGAGCAACGAGCACGGCATTGATGGACAGTTCCAGCGTGGCCGCCCCATAGGTGGTCAGCATTTCCGAAACCTTGCGGTTATCCGACAATGTGGTGCCGAAGTTCCCCGTGACGAGTTGGCCAAGGTATTCCAGGTACTGCACCAGGATTGGCCTGTCGTAGCCTGCGGCGTGGATCCGTTCCTGCAGTTGATCAGGGGGAAGCCTGCCGCCCAGGGCTGACGTAATGGGGTCACCGGTGATTCGCATCAGGAAGAAAACCATGGTGACGAGGATAAAGATCGTGGGGAAGATCAGGAGAAACCTGACCAGTATGTACTGGCCAAGACCGCCACCCGATGACTTCTTTTTCGACGGGAGGATCCCGTCGGCGTCGCTTGGCGGCGCATCAATAAGGGTTGTCATTAGTACCTAAAATCTAGAGATTCCCGGGGTTGTTGGGGGCCGGGTGACGAGCCAAAGGCGGGACGCCGTTGTGGCGCCCCGCCTCCGTGGCTAGTCAGGACCTGATGGGACTCTTACTTGGAAATCACACCAAGACGGGTCTTGAAGGAAGCGTCAAGGGTGGTATCAACGCCCTTCACATTCGCCCCGGCCACCATCAGTTGTGCACCCTGCAGGAGGGGCAAGGTGGAGAGGTCCTTGGCAACGGCCTCCTGGGCCTCACCCAGGACTTTCTCGCGTTCGGCCTTCTCAACGGTGGTCAGCTGCTTGCCGATCAGCTCGGTCACAGCCGGGTTCTCGTAGTGGTTGCCCAGGAAGTTGCCCGGAACGAAGAACGGCGTCAGGTAGTTGTCGGCGTCGGAATAATCCGGGAACCAGCCCAACTGGTAAACCGGATAGGCGTCGGCTGTCCTGTCCTTGGAGTAGGTGACCCATTCAGTGGACTGCAGGTCCACCTTAAACAGTCCTGACTTTTCCAGTTGCTCCTTGATCATGGCGTATTCGTCTCCTGAGGACTCGCCGTAGTGGTCAGGGTTGTACTGGAGCTTGAGGGTCACGGGAGCAGTGACGCCAGCGTCCGAAAATGCCTTCTCCGCCTTGTCCAGGCTGGGCTTGCCCGCGCCGTCACCATACATTTCCTTGAGCGGCTGGGTAGCGCCGACGAAGCCGTCGGGAACAACCGAGAACGCCGGGAGGTAGGTTCCCTTGTAGACCTGGGTCGCAAGAGCTTCCCGGTCTACGATGTGGGCCATTGCCTGCCGGACAGCGAGCGCTTTGGCGGGATCTGCATCAGGTGTCTTGGCACCGAACGGCATGGTGTCAAAGTTGAAAACGATGTAGCGGAGCTCACCACCGGGCCCCTTGTGAACCTTGACTTTGGAATCCTTCTCAAGGTCAGCGACGTCAGTGGCTGCCAGGCTGCGGCCTGCGACGTCGATCCCGCCCTGCTGGACCTCCAGCTTGAGGTTGTTGGCGTCCGCGTAGTACTTGATGTTGGCGCCGTCGTTTGCCGGCTTGCCCAAAAGGCCCTTGTAATCCGGGTTGGGCTTGAGGCTGACCAGTTCGTTCTTCTTGTAGCTTTCTATGGTGTAGGGGCCGGCGAAGGGCTTGCCCTTGACGATGTCATCGTCGGTCATGACCTTGTCGGCCGGGAAGACCTCTTCATCGACAATGGGACCCGAGTTGGCGGCCAGGACTCCGGGGAAGACCTGGTCGTTGCCTTTCTTCAGCGTGAAGACGATTGTTTGATCGTCAGTGGCCTCGACCGAAGAGAGGTTGCCCAGAAGGGAGGCCGGGCCGTTGGGGTCTGCGATCTTGACCACACGGTCGAAGGAGAACTTCACGTCGGATGATGTCAACGCGTGGCCGTTCGCAAATTTGAGGTCCGACTTCAGCTTGACGGTGTACTCGGTGGGGCTCGTGAACCCCGCTGACTCAGCGATGTCAGGGGTGGAGTCAGCCGTTCCGGGCTTGGCGTTCATGAGGAACGGGTAGACCTGGTTCATCACCATAAATGAACCGGCATCGTAGGAGCCCGCGGGGTCCAGAGTGACCACCTTGTCGGTGGTGCCAAACGTAATGGTTCCACCTCCGGCTCCGCCGGTGCTCGTTCCGCCGCCCGAGGGGCCCGTGCAGGCAGTCAGGGCGAGGGCGGAAACGCCCGCGAGCGCGATAGCACTCCGCAGGGCTTTCTTAGTTGTTGGCATCTGTGAACTTTCTGTTCGATGACTACCGCGCGCCGCCTGATGTATGCCGGAAGTACTTTATTGATCGAAAAGTTACTCCGTATTACGGCGCGCTGTGCTGATGCCTTGATTCAATCAGAGAATCCGATACTGGAAGGTCACTTCTGGTGATTTGAAACACAATATTTACCGGATTGATGCATGGCTATCGTTTTCTTCGGCCTGAAGGCTGACCGGCAGGATATCCCGCGGCTTAAAGGGCTGCGCGTTGCAGGGAACGGGCCGTGTCAATGGTCGCCTGACCAAGTACTCGGCTCCCCTGGTAAAGCACCACCGTCTGACCAGGCGCGACTCCGCGCAGGGGGTTGGTGAGAGTGACGACGAGGTTTTCCTGGCTGCGGCCGTCCTCGTCCGTTGAGCGCTCCATCCATGCACGCGCAGGGACCGGGTCGCCGTGGGCGCGGACTTGGGCATAGCAGTCAAAGTGCTCACCCGTACTGATCTCGCCGATGGGGAGGCCTGCCCAGGACACCTTGATGCCCCGGATTTCGTCAATGGCTAGAAGCGCCTCCGGGCCTACAACCACTTTATTTTCCTTGGGGCGGATCTCCAGAACAAAGCGCGGCTTCCCGTCGGCGGCGGGAGTGCCCAGCTTCAATCCGCGGCGTTGGCCGACGGTGAAGGCATTGGCCCCTGGGTGTTCGCCTACTTTGGAGCCAGTTTCATCAACGATGTCCCCGGTGGTCATATCGATCTTCTCAGCCAACCAGCCAGCGGTATCGCCGTCGGGGATGAAGCAGATGTCATGGCTGTCAGGCTTGTTTGCCACGGACAGGCCCCGGCGCTCGGCTTCGGCACGGACCTCGGCCTTGGAGGGCGTATCTGCCAGCGGGAACATCGAATGCTTGAGCTGCTCGTGCGTCAGGACACCCAGCACGTAGCTTTGATCCTTGGCCCAATCTGCAGCGCGGTGGAGCTCGCGGTTGCCCTCCGCATCCTCGATCACCTTCGCATAGTGCCCGGTGCAGACGGCGTCAAAACCTAAAGCTATGGCCTTTTCCAACAACGCCGCGAACTTGATGCGCTCGTTGCAGCGCATGCATGGATTGGGGGTGCGGCCGGCAGCGTATTCGTCAATGAAGTCCTGGACGACGTCTTCCTTGAATCGCTCCGAGAAGTCCCACACATAGTAGGGAATTCCGAGGACGTCACAAGCCCGCCAGGCATCGCGGGAGTCTTCGATGGTGCAGCAGCCCCGGCTGCCGGTGCGGAGGGTTCCGGGCATGCGGGAGAGCGCCAGGTGAACACCGACGACGTCGTGCCCGGCGTCAACGGCGCGGGCGGCGGCAACGGCGGAATCCACTCCACCGCTCATGGCTGCAAGAACTCGCATACTGGCTTTCTTTGGGAAAATTGGGGGATTTCGGGACCGGAAGCCCGGTTGATATTCCGGCGGACACAGGGTCCGCCCATCTATTCTACTGTCCTTGCGAATCAGGGCCCAAAATCCCTTGACCGTCGAGTGCCTTCGCTTCTAAAGTCAAGAGTATCAGTTTTAGAAAAGGTCCACGAAGGCTGCGGCCTTCGGTCAGAATCGAGGCGCATCATGGTTGCCGAACATATCGTCATCGCGGGAGGCGGGCTGGCGGGTGCCACGGCGGCAAAGACTCTCCGCGGCCAAGGCTTCGCCGGTTCCCTCACACTCATTGGGGCAGAGAAGCATCATCCGTACCTGCGTCCTCCGCTCTCGAAGGAGTACCTCCTTGGCAAAGAGGGCGAAGAAGCCCTTCCTGTGGTGCCCGACTCCTGGTACCGGGAGAACGACGTCGACCTCCGCCTGGGGATTAGGGTCACTGAAATTGACGCCGCCGCTCATGGCGTAACCCTGGCCGACGGCAGCCGGATTCAGTTCGGCTCCCTGCTGATCGCCACTGGCGCCCAGCCTCGCACCGTACCGCTGCCAGGCAGCGGGCTTGACGGGGTAACCACTTTCCGGACCGTCGATGACAGCCGCATGCTCCGTGACAGGCTGTCCGACGGCGGCAGGATCGTTGTGATGATCGGGTCAGGCTGGATAGGAATGGAGTTGGCCGCCGCCGCGTCCGCCTACGGCAACCAGGTGACCCTCATCGGACTCGAGGATATTCCGCTCTCTGCTGCCATCGGGCCGGATCTAGGCAGGTTCTTCCACAGCCTCCATGAGGCCAACGGGGTAGGTTTCAGGCTGGGCGCATCGGCTGTGGAGATACGAGGAACTTCAGGAAAGGCCGCAGGCGTGGTCACCGATTCCGGGGAGTTCCTTCCGGCAGATACTGTCGTGATCGCCGTCGGGGTCGTCCCGGACGTCGAACTTGCCAAGGAAGCGCACCTGGACCTGAACAACGGCATTCTGACTGACGCCTCACTGCGGACTTCGGCTCCGGACATTTATGCGGCCGGGGACGTCGCGAATGCCCTGCACCCCTTCACCGGCCAGCACCACCGCAGTGAGCACTGGTCCAATGCATTGAACGGGGGCAAGACGGTGGCGAAGGCCATGCTGGGACAGGACGTCGTGTTCGATACCATCCCGTACTTCTACACGGACCAGTTCGACGTCAGCATGGAGTACTCGGGATTCCCAACGCTCGCCAAGGAAAGCCCTGTGGTTCGCGGCTCACTCGAAAGTAAGGAATTCATTGCCTTCTGGCAGCATGAAGGACGGGTGGTGGCGGGAATGAGCGTCAACTGGCCCAAGGCCGCCAAGCCCAAACCGTCCGCCCAAAAGGTGATCAAAGAACTGATCAGTTCACGGAGGCAGCTGGCACCAGAAGCCCTGGCCGATGCCGCAATGCCCCTGGATCAGCTGCTCGCAGAACCCTGACGGGCAACAGAACCCTGACGGGCAACAGTGGCGGCTGTCTGGATGGAGGAAACATGCCCCGCCATGCCCGCCTGGGCGGCGCGATCATAGGCATCAGGCAATGCCTTCAGCAGGACATCGACATCCGCCTCTGTCGACGCATGCCCCAAGGTGAAGCGCTGCGCTCCCCTGGCCGTCTCTTCGTCCAGGCCCATGGCCAGGAGCACATGGGAGGGACGCGGAACACCTGCAGTGCAGGCAGAACCTGTGGACGATTCCACACCCGCCAGATCCAGCAGGAACAGCAAGGAATCCCCTTCACAACCGGGGAAAGTGAAGTGCGCGTTACCCGGTAGGCGGCCGGCCCCAGGCGCCCCTCGCAGGACTGCGGCCGGTATCGCTGCCTGCACTCCAGCAATAAGGCGATCGCGGAGGCGCGAGATTCGTGACGATTCCGCCGAAAGGTTCCGGGTGACGGTTTCGGCGGCTGCGGCAAAGGCTGCAATGGACGCTGTGTCCAACGTTCCGGATCGGACGTCCCGCTCCTGACCACCGCCGTGCTGCACAGGGGTCAGCTTCACCGATCTCCCCAACAGCAGGGCCCCGACGCCCACCGGGCCGCCGATCTTATGGCCTGAAATCGACATCGCATCCAGGCCGACAGCCCTGAAGGCCACCGGCAGGGAGCCGAATGCCTGGACAGCGTCAGAATGCACCGGCACCCCTGCTGCATGCGCCAGCTCCACGATCTCCGTAATCGGCTGGATTGTTCCTACCTCATTGTTGGCCCACATCACCGTGACCAAGGCAATGGAACCTGGATCGCGTGCGAGCTCGGACCTCAAAACATCCAACCGGACCACGCCATCGCCGTCCACCGGCAACCAGCAGACCTCGGCTCCCTCATGTTTTTCAAGCCACTCCACGGCATCCAGGACGGCCGGATGCTCGACGGCGGAACACAGGACGCGTCTGCGGGACGGATCTTCGCCGTGCCGGGCCCAATACAGTCCCTTAACTGCAAGGTTGTCCGCCTCAGTGCCTCCCGAGGTGAAGATGACTTCTGAGGGGTGCGCTCCCGCCGCTGCGGCAAGCACTTCACGGGCATCCTCGACTGAGCGACGGGCACGGCGGCCAGAGCCGTGCAGCGAAGAGGGGTTGCCGGTGCGGGAAAGTTCCCGCGTCAGTGCAGCCAACGCCTCCGGGGACAAGGGCGTAGTGGCGGCATGATCAAGGTAGGCAGGCACATACCAATTCTAGCGTTGGGGCCCCGTCTCTTCGATTGGAGACGTTGACGACGGCTCATGGCGGAGTCTTATGAAAAGGATCTCAGTCCGACGGCGGCACAACCGCCACTCTTTGGGCTACATCGGCCTTCGCGGCTGACAGCGTGCCCTGGTCGGGACAGGAAATGGAGATATAGACGGACGAGCCGGTTTTACCGAACATCCTCGCCATAATCGAGGTGGCCTTGGCCCCGGACGTGGGCCCCCTTTCAAGGACCAGGACCTCCACGTTCGGAGCGGGCTTATCCGGTTCCCCTCCCCAACGCAGGTTGGCCAGCGTCAAGTAGTCTGGCAGGATGGTGGAATCCAGGTAAGTGAAAAGCTCCACGGTGGAGGTTTTGTCGTTGCCGCTGGCAGTCAGGGGCCACTGGTTTGTCCGCACTTTTGCGGCCACCACGCAGCCGTCGGCCTTGATGTACTGGTTTTCGCCCGCCACATCCTGCTTCCCGGGCTTCCAGCCCGGGGCCTGGGCCAGACCATCAGAAATCCCCACCGGAACCCCTGCGGGCAACGTATCGCCAGCCGCGAAAGGCATGTCCTTGCCCGCTACGGCTGCGGCATCGTAGCCGGGAGTAATGGTGGGTGTGGCTATTCCCGGCGTGGTGGGAACAACCTTGGGAGCAGCAGGGTCCGGTACATCCAGGCTGCAGCCGGCCGCAGTCAACGCCACACCGGCTGAGAGGAGAACCGCCCGAAGAACTGCGGACTGAAAACTTCCCCACTTCCCCGCCATTCGTGCTGACTTCTTGGCCGATATGACCCGCCGCGCCTTGCCTTTGACGTCCTGCACCCAGTCCCCCCGCTGCCCTGCCGAAGACGCCGTCCTGCACGGGCCTCCGCAAAAGTCTAATCTCCCGTCACCGCCATAACCGATTCGCACGGACCAGCCCCGCCGCCACGCAGGGAACCAAGAGCGGCTGTGCAGTCGTTGTGTTCCTAGCCGGTTAAACTGGCCGGACCGGACTGCCTGAGCGGGCTGGCACCTCAAGAAAAAGGATCCGTGGTTGACCCAGGGCAGCAGCTCCCACTACCAGGTTCTCCGTATCGCCGTCACGGCAACGGAGAAGGAGATCAAGGTGGCCTACCGTAAGGCTGCACGCCTTTCCCATCCTGACCAGGGCGGTGACGCCGCCGCTTTCCGTCGGGTTACTCTCGCGTACGAGATACTGATGGATCCCAAACGCCGTTCAGCATACGACCGCGCCTACGCGATGGGAACCTCAGAGGACGACGACGGCGCCCACTTCGACGCTCCAGCGGCAGGCAGCCATGCCGCATCCACCGTCCGTCGCCCCAACACTCCCCGGAATACGGCCGGTGACCCCGCCGTTTATATTCCGCCGTTCGAGACCGCCAACCAAGAGGGATATGTTCCCCTCATTCCCTCTGAACTGGCCCGCCAACAGGTGCACGGAATGCCCCGCAAACGTGGGATCTTCGGAGCCGAGGCCCGTATCCAGCGTGAAATGCGGACCGTCCAGTTGATCACCCGCCAGATCCTTCCTGCCATTCCCGCTGCCAGGCTCATCAACGGCCTTCAGTCCCCCGCGGACAACAGCCACATCGACCACGCCGTCCTCTCCGGCTACCGGCTGGCGATCATCGGTTCCATGCTGCTTCCAAAGGGTGCCTATGCGTGGAACGGCAGTACCCTCAACCATGGCGGACGCTCCATCGCGCCACCACAGTTAGCGCATGTGGTAAGGCGCATGCAGGACATTTTCCCTGAATTGAATGTCACGGGCTGGACAGTCATACACAGCCCCGACGGTAACCTCCACGAGCCCGTCATCGACCACCACCGGCGGTCCCGCAGCAGCCTGGACATGGTGCAGGTGGTTAATGCTGCCGGGCTTGCTCGGGGGCTTAAGCAGTTCCTTAGCTCAGGACCGGCCCCCAACACGGTGAATGTGCCGGTACTGGCCAGGCTGCTCCGCGGCATGCACTAACGCGTCGGACCGGGATGCGGCCAATGGCAGCCGCAAGGGTAGCTACTATTGGACGGTGTTCCGCATCCTCTTCCACGCCCCTGAAATTCCCGGCAATACCGGCAACGCCATCCGCCTGGCAGCCATAACCGGAGCAGAGTTGCACCTGATTGAGCCTCTCGGCTTCGATTTCTCCGACGCCAAACTCCGCCGGGCGGGGCTGGACTACCACGACCTCGCCGTCGTCACCATTCACCAGGACCTGGACGCCGCGTGGAAGGCCCTTCAGCCGGAACGGGTTTTCGCTTTCACATCCGATGGCGAGGCGTCCTATACCGACATCAGCTACCGGCCGGGCGACGTCCTGCTCTTTGGCAAGGAATCCGTGGGGCTTCCGGAATCCATCAAATCCGATCCCCACGTAACCTCCCGTGTCCGTCTTCCAATGCTCCCTTCGCTGCGCTCGCTGAATCTGGCCAACGCCGCGTCCATCGCCGTCTACGAGGCATGGCGGCAGAATGGATTCGCAGGAGCAAAGCTCTAGGAAAGAGTGCTGTCTTCTTCCCATCCGAACGCCCGCCAGCGCCGAATTATTAGCAGGAAAGCGAGCGGAGGGAACGTGAGAGCGGAAGGTGACAACACTGGCAGCAAGCCCCGGCGGGGAAACTGGGACCATAACTCCGGGCGAGTCCTCCCTGGGCGTCCGCGCTCCCGCACGGTCTCCGGCGGACATATGCTTGACAGTGATGGACACTCCCAATGCGCCTAACCCTGGGGCTGCCGCCTCTACTGGCACCAGTCTCGACCTGAACCGCCGCCTGGGCTCACTGCTCGCCCAGATAGCGGGCGGAAGCCAGCCCGCCTTCGCTGAGTTTTATGAACTCACCTCGAGGCGCGTGTATGGGATGGCGCGGAGGGTGCTGATTGACGCGGAACTTAGCGAAGACACAACTCAGGAAGTCTTTCTGCAGGTTTGGCAAAATGCCTCGAAGTTCAACGATGAAGCTGGAAGCCCATTAGCTTGGCTGATGACCATTTCCCACCGCCGAGCGGTCGACAAGGTGCGTTCCACCCAGTCGGCCACGGACAGGGAAGCCAGGTACGGAGCCAGCAGCCAGGACATCGACCACGACTCCGTCTCGGACCAAGTGGACAGCAGGATGGAGGCGGAGGCGGTTGTACGGTGCCTGGGCACATTGACTGAAACCCAGCAGGAGTCCGTCCGCCTTGCGTACTACGGCGGATTGACGTACCGGGAAGTTGCAGAGAGGCTGAACGCCGCCGTGCCCACCATAAAGTCCCGCATCCGTGACGGACTGATCCGGTTGAAGACCTGTTTGGGTGTGAGTTGAGATGACTGAAAACAACAGCGATCGTGATCCGATGACTTTTTCCGTGGACATTGCCACCGACTTGGCTGCCGGACGTGCAGCGGAGTTGGCCGAACTCTATGCCCTGGACGCCCTGAGCGCCGACGAGCGCGCGGCTGTGGAGCGGCACGTGGCAGCAGCGACGCCCGAAGAACGCAAAGCCTTCAACGACCGGGTCCGCCAGGCACGCGAAACGCTGGCCGTGAGTTTCACCGCGGAGGAGGAGCCGTCGTCGGACCTCTTTGGCCGCATCATGGCTCAATTGCCTTCCCAACAGGAAGCCGTTCCAGCCGTCCCCGACTCCCTGGCCGCCGCCCGCCAACGGCGTGAGGAACGCCGCCGGTCCGGCCCGATGAGGAACTGGATCATCGGGGTGGCCGCTGCGGCGGCCTTGGCCCTCGGCGGAGTGGGGATCGGAGCTTACAATGCGTACCAGAACGATCCGCTGAACCAGGTCCTCCAGGCCCAGGATCTCCGTAAGGCGAGTGTGGGCGTAACAGGCGGAGGCACGGCCAACCTCGCAATCTCGCCGTCGAAGAACGCCCTGGTGGTCACCATGGACGGCGTTCCGGCGCCCCCGGAGGGCAAGGTTTACCAGATGTGGCTGATCCCGAAGGACGGTTCAGCACCGGTCTCGAAGGGACTGATGGACGCAGAAGCCTTGTCCAAGCCGGCTGTGGTTGACGGCATCCAGGCGGCAGCGTCGCTGGGAATTACCGTGGAACCGCTCGGCGGGTCCGGGTCACCCAGCACGCCGCCGGTTGCCGCGGCTACCTTGGGAGCCTGACTCCTTTAGAAGCCGGCGATGGTGCTGTCGCCGTTGATTCTGACCACGTGGAAGGCTTCAGCACTGCGGTCTTCTTTCATGCCTGCTCGTTGCCCGTTCTGCAACATCATTGCGCGCACGGTTCTGTCCATGGCCTTGACATCAGGATGCTGGCTGGTGTGGACGTGAATGGCGGCAAGCTTGTCCTCCACGTGGTCGCTGACGTCCACAAAATGGTTCTCCCGCTCCTCCGGTCCCGCGAAAAGCCATAGCCAAGGCAACTTGTACGCCTCAAGCCCGGCCTCGGCCAACTCGGGGTAGGCGAACGGGTTTTCCAGGGCCGGGTACACAGCGCGGGTCACGGCTTCCCCTACGGCCAGATGGTCCGGATGGCTCTTCTGGATCCGGTTCCAGTTGCGCTCAGGGTGCATGGACAGCACGACGTCGGGGCGGACTTCCCGGATCACTTTCACGACTCCCCGCATCACGTCATGCGAGGGTTCCAGGAAGCCGTCACGTTCGTGCAGGTAGTGGATCTTAGAAACTCCGACCAGGGCAGCTGCCCTGCGTTGCTCCTCCGCGCGCAAGGCAACGATTGCTTCACGTTGGGAAGGGTTGAAACCCCCGGCATCGCCGTCGGTCATGATGCAGTAGTTGACCTCCACGCCTGCCGCGGTCCACGCGGCGACCGTTCCTGCGGCGCCGAAGTCAATATCATCAGGATGGGCTCCAAAACAGAGGACCCGCTCAACCCGGTAGGCCGGGTTGAACGGGCTCTGCGCTGAGACAGGATCAGTGCGCAATCATCAGCCTTTGCGTTTTTTGATTTCGGCGGTTGCCTGCGGCAGGACTTCGAAAAGATCCCCCACAATCCCGAAGTCTGCAATCTCGAAAACAGGAGACTCGGCGTCGTTGTTAATTGCAACAATGACCTTTGCCGTCTGCATGCCTGCCTTCTGCTGCACTGCCCCCGAGATACCGGCGGAAATGTAAAGCTCGGGAGAAACGGTCTTTCCGGTTTGACCAACTTGGGCGTCGTGGCTGATCCAGCCGGCGTCGGTGGCGGCACGGGAAGCTCCTACTGCAGCTCCCAGCGCGTCTGCCAGCTCCTCCACGGGGCCAAAATCGCCATCAACACCACGCCCGCCGGCCACAACAATACGTGCATCCAGAAGATCCGGACGCCCGCTGGTTGCCTTGTTGCTGCGTCCGGTGATGCGGGCTGCGTTCGCCGTGACAGAGGCCGGCACCTCAATGGTGAGGGACTCTGGCACCGTCGCCGTGGCAGCCGGTTCAGGGGTCAGTGAGTTCGCTTTGACAGTCAGAATTGAGACCGGCGTGGTGGCGCGGCATACCGTTTTGTAAGAGCCCGCCAGCACTGATTTGTGAGCCGCTCCGTCTGCTTCAACTCCAACGACGTCGGTGACTACTCCTGCTCCAAGCTTGATGCCCAGCCTGGCAGCGATTTCCTTACCGTCCGATGAGTTCTCGATGAGCACCGTGCCGGCACCGGTCGCAGCAACTGCTTCAGCCAGATACGCAGCCTTGGGAGCTACGAGATAGTCATCGAGGTCTGCACTCCCCGGACGGTACACGGCAGTGACACCGTAGGAGCCCAAAGCAGCCGCGACGTCGTCGTTAAATTCACCGTTGAATGCCACAACCGGCTCGCCGATCGTGCGGGCAATGGTCAGCAACTCGAGGCTGCTCTTCTTGACAGCGGGGCCCTGATTGTCAATGAATACAAGTACTTTTGCCATATTCGTGGATTCCCCTTAGAGCAGCTTCTGGGCGGCCAGGAAGTCAACCAGCTTGATGCCGGCATCGCCCTCGTCGGTGATGATGGTGCCGGCGCTACGCGGCGGACGCGGTTCGGCATTCTGCACGGCCGTCAAGGAGCCGGACAGACCCACCTCGGCAGGGTTGACGCCGATGTCCGCCAGAGACAAGGTGGTGATGGTTTTCCGCTTCGCAGCGATGATGCCCTTGAAGTTGGGGAATCGCGGCTCGTTGATCTGGTCAGTCACTGATACCACGGCAGGCAACGGTGCCTCGATGGTGTCGTAGTGTGTGTCGCTGTCGCGCCGGGCAGTAATCCGGCCGTCCGAGATCTCGAGCTCCGAGGCGAAGGTCACTTGCGGGAGGCCAAGGCGTTCGGCCAGCTGCGCCGGCACAAGGGAGGTTTCGCCGTCGGTGGAAGCCATACCGGTAAGGATCAGGTCCACGGGGCCGCCCGCACTCAGATACCGGACAGTTGCGGCCAGTGCCAACGACGTGGCCGCGGCATCCGAACCCGCCAGAGCGTCATCCTTAAGGTGCACGCCCTCAGTGGCGCCAATCTGCAGGGACTTCTTGATGGCGTTGGCTGCACCTGCCGGGCCCATGCTCAAGGCGATGACCTGGTGGCCGGCTCCCTTGCCGCCTTGGGCCTCTGTCAGTTGCAGGGCGGCTTCGAGCGCATATTCGTCCAGTTCGGACAGGATGCTCTCAGCACGGTCTGTTGTGTAGTCCGCGCCGTTGAGGTGACGGTCCAATTGGGCGTCAGGAACATGCTTGACCAGCACGATGATCTTCAATGTCTCTTCCACTTTCTGTTCAGCGGCACTCCATGTCCATGGAATGCCAGCCGGGTGGGGTCATGTCCGCGGATCTTCCCAAGGGTGCGGGTAAATCCTAGCTAACCATATAGCGGCTCATACCCGCGGCCTGCGTTAACGCCTGTTTCAGACCCATTTGCTGTCCCGGCCTGGTTCCCCACATATCGAGCGCCAATAAGCAGCCGCGGACAAAGCGACGGCGAGGCACCGATGGATGCCCCGCCGTCGTTCCTGTTCGGTTTTTCTATTGTTCTGCCGCTGCTCCGAGCGTCACATCCAACTGCTGCTCCTGGCCGCCGCGAAGGATGGTGACCTTGACCGAGGCTCCCGCCGGCTGTTCGCGCACCGCCGCCGTCAGCTGGTTCGGATCACTGATGGCAAGGTCATTGAACTTGGTGACCACATCTCCGACCTTGATCCCGGCCTTGGCTGCGGCCGAACCGGACTCCACCGTGGCCACCTCAGCGCCTACTGAGAACGCTGATGCCGCACTACTTGCTGATTTTGCCTTGACACTGACGCCGAACTGGCCATGGCTGGCCTTACCGGTGTCGATGATCTCCTGGGCAACTCGTTTGGCGTGATTGATCGGAACGCTGAAGCCGACGCCGATGTTGCCGCTGCTGCTGGAGTCGCCCCCGGCGGAAGCGATGGCCACGTTCACGCCGATGACTTCACCCTTGCTGTTGACCAACGCCCCGCCGGAGTTCCCGGGGTTGATGGCTGCGTCAGTCTGGATCACGTTGAGGGAGATGGAGCCCTGGTCAGGGCTGCTCTGGCCCTGACCGCCGTCCGGCGGTGCGAACTTGAAGCCGCCTTGGTTGTCACCCTGCGAATTGTCACCGCCATCCTTGGGTGCCGCGGACGAAGCGACACTGATGGTCCGGTTCAGGGTGGAGACGATGCCGTCCGTGACCGTTCCGGTCAGGCCGAGCGGGGATCCGATGGCGACGGCGGTGTCGCCGACGTTTAGCTTCGCCGAGTCGCCCAGCGTAGCCGGAACCAAGCCGGAAGCGTTGTCCACTTTGATGACGGCAAGGTCGGACAAGGGATCAGTACCAACGATGCGGGCAGACAAGACCCGTCCGTCGCTCGTACGCACCTCTACTGTGGCGTTGGCGGCCTTGCCGTCAAGCGTCACAACGTGGGTGTTGGTCAGGATGTGGCCCTCGGTATCGAGAATGATGCCGGATCCGGTTCCGCCTTCACCGCCGCCGGTGGCTTTGATGGTGACGACGCTCGGGGAAGCCTTCTGCGCCGCTGCAGTAATAACGTTGACGTCGTCCTTGTTGTTGACGATCACGGTCCCCTGCTGGCTGCTGCTGACAGCTGCGGGAGAACCTTGGTAAAGGAAAGCGTCACTGGCCGCAACCACTCCGCCGCCCACAAGGCCGGCTGCAAGAATGCTGGCTACTAGGGTCCCGACGCCGAAAGTCGCCTTGCGCTTAGGGGAATTTGCGGGGTGAGATACATGCGACGGGCCATAAGGAGGCTGGCCACCGCTTACGTGGGATCCGCTGTGGGAGCCGTAGAACGACGTCGGCTGCCCATACGGCGCTCCATTTCCTCTTTGGGCGGGATCATGGCTTTGGTTGCCGGGCGTCTGGCTTTGGTGGCCGGGCGTCTGGCTTTGGTGGCCAAACGCCTGGCCGGCAGACTCATTGCCTGCCGGCTCATGGGTTGGAGACGCGAACCGCGCGGTTGGCGCGCTCTGTGCGTGACCGGCGGGCGGGGCGAACTGCTCAGTGCGGCCGAACTGCTCGGTGCGGGCACTCTCCCCCTCGCCCTGCAGCTCGCCCGGAGCGGACACGTTCTCAGCGGCCGTTTGGCCGGTGGCGTAGGGCTGCTGTTGGCCGGCAGGACCGGCCGTGTCGCGGGAGTATGCAGGATCTCCGGAGGAGCGCTCCTCACCTGAGGCCACAGTTGCGGCGTCAGGGGCACCTGCCTCTCCTGCTACCTGGCGGGACCTGCCCTCCTCGACGCCCGGTTCCAGGGGCTCCCGCGTCTCGGGCGAACCGCCTTGTGGGTTCTCAGTCATTGGACTTCCTTTCATCCGTGTCTGCATTAACTATGGATGCTGCGACTGAAACTAATGCGGACGTTTGCTGGGAGGTTCCTGAAAGACTCTCTCACTGCTGCCACAAGGGTTTAAGCGCGTTTCGCTGGTGGCATATTCCCTCATGTGGACGGCCCAAAAGGTGCACCATAGAATCAAATGGAAATGCCTCAGCGACCCTGCGGCTAGACATGCGTGGGGGCGCTGGTGCTTTCTGTGACGGCTGGTTCAGCCTGGACCGGCCGCGGAAGTGCTGAAGGGTTGCACATGCGGTCAAACTTTAGACGTGTTCTCGCCGTGATCGGTCTGGCCGGCATGCTGGCGCTTCCCGCCACCGCAGCCTGGGCCGAACCTCCGGTGACCATCCCGTCCGGCCAGAACATCGTTGACGACGCCAAAGTCCTCGGAGGACGAGAAGGTGAGGTCCGAGAGGCCATCAAGAAGCTCCTGGAGGATCACAAGTACAACTTGTACGTGGTCACAGTGGACAAGTTCGAAAACCCGTCCAACCCGGAACAATGGGCCAATGCTGTGGCCACCACCAAGGGAATGGGACGAGCCGATGTCATCTTGGCGATGTCAGATGACGGCAATTTCTACTTCGCCCCCAACTCCCGTAGCGCAATTGCCTCAAAGACTCCCAACATCAGCCAGAACGCCATCGTTACCAACCTGAGCGGCGGAAAACGGGACTTCGCCCAAGCCGCCATCGATACGGCACGCGCCGTCGGCGACGCAGCCAGCGGAGGAAGCGGGGAGGTTTCTTCTGGCGACGGAGCAGGAACGGCTGTCCTCGTTGGTACCGGTGTTGTCGCGGCTGGCGGCGTAGGCACCTACCTGTATCTCCGCAATCGGCGGAAAAAGGCCTCCCAGGCGTCCAGCGCCAGCTATGGGCCCCAGAGTGCTGAGCTTGATCCCCTGGCTTCACTGAGCGTCGAGGAGCTACGCCGAAAGAGCGGCTCCCTCCTGATTGAGGCTGACGACGCCATTAAATCCAGTGAGCAGGAACTCGGTTTTGCTGAGGCGCAGTACGGCGAATCTGCAGTGGGCAATTTCACTAAGGCATTGCAGGACGCCAAGGGCCACATGTCCGAGTCCTTCAAGCTGCAGCAGCAACTGGATGACCACATCCCAGACACCGAGGAGCAGCAGCGTACCTGGCTGGGCGAGATCATCCGCCGCTCCGAAGCCGCCCTCGCTTCGCTACGCGAACAGAAGGCAGACTTCGATTCCCTCCGGGAACTGGAGAAGACCGCACCGCAGGCTCTTGCCGCGGTGAACGCGGGAGCGCGCGAGGCAGAGGCGAAAATCGCCAACTCCGAGCAGACCTTGACAGGACTCAGGGCCAAGTACGCAGACAGCGCCCTGGTGCAGGTCTCTGACAACATCACTCAGGCCAAGGATCGCCTCGCCTTCGTTCAGAATGCCACCGAGACGGCCCAGGAGAAGCTTGCCGCCGGTGAAGGCAGCCTCGCGGCGGTAGCCGTCCGGGCAGCAGAAGAGGGCCTCCACCAGACAAACGTTCTGATCGATGCCATATCCAAGGTCTCGAGCAACCTCGACGAGGCCCGAACCGGACTGGAAGCCGCCGTCGTGGACATCTCCCAGGATCTGGTTCAGGCGAAGGCCATGATCCAGTCGGGGGCCCATCCGGAGCTGGCTGGACCTGTAGCGCGCGTAGAGGCTGCCCTGGACCAAGTGAAAGAGGAAATCCAAGGAGGCAAGATCGATCCCATTGCCACTCTGGAACGTGTGGAAGCTGCCCACCAGTCCCTGGACCAGGCGCTCAGCGGTATCAGGGACCAGCAAGAACAGGCCCGCCGGGCACAGGCTGCCCTCCAGCAAACCATCATGTCCGCCCAGGCGCAGATCAGCGCCACGTCGGATTACATCACTGCGCGGCGCGGAGGAGTCGGGACCGAGGCACGTACCCGGCTGGCCGAAGCACAACGCAACCTGGACTATTCCTTGTCCATCTCCAGAAACGATCCCGTCACCGCACTCACCTATGCCCAGCAAGCGCACGCATTGGCCGCACAGGCAGCCCAGCTGGCCCAGACCGACGTTGACCATTTCGGTGGCTACGCCAACCAGGGCTATGGCGGCGGCGGGATGTTCGGGGGCGGAGGAGGCGGCGGCCTTGGTGGCGCCATCCTGGGCGGCATCCTCATCAACTCCATCCTCAACGGCGGAGGCGGCGGCTGGGGCGGCGGCCACAGCGACGGTGGAGGCTGGGGCGGAGATTCCGGCGGTGGAGATTTTGGCGGAGGCGACTTCGGAGGCGGCGACTTCGGAGGCGGGGATTCCGGCAGCTTCTAGGCCCGAATGACTAGGCGCCTCAGAGGATGACCTTTGAAGCGGATAGAGCGGTACATCATTTGTTCACTGAAATCAGTGGGAACAACCGAGCAGGACGAAAGGTAACACCATGGTTAAGCAGTCCATTTTCGGCCGCATGGCGCAGCTTGCGAAGGCGAACATCAACTCCCTGTTGGACCAAGCCGAGGATCCGCAGAAGATGCTGGACCAGATGGTCAGGGACTACTCCAACAACATCGCCGAAGCTGAATCTGCGGTTGCCCAGACCATCGGCAACCTGCGGATGCTCCAGGACGACTACAACGAAGACATCAAGAACGCCCAGGACTGGGGCAACAAGGCCCTGGCTGCTTCACGGAAGGCAGACGAGTACCGGAGCGCCGGCAATGCTGCTGACGCCCAGAAATTCGACAACCTCGCCAAGGTAGCACTTCAGCGACAGATCTCCTCGGAAAACGAAGCGAAGTCCGCAGAGCCCAGCATTGCGTCCCAGACCGAGGTCGTGGATAAGCTCAAGTCCGGCCTGGACATGATGAAGGGCAAGCTTAACGAGCTCACCAGCAAGCGCAACGAATTGGTTGCCCGGTCCAGGACTGCCGCCGCCCAGTCCCAGGTCCACGATGCGCTCAAGAGCATCGACATCATGGATCCCACCAGCGAAGTGGGCCGCTTTGAACAAAAGATCCGTCGGGAAGAAGCGAAGGTCCGGGGTCAGCAGGAACTGGCAGAATCCAGCCTGGACTCCCAGTTCAACCAGCTTGAGGATCTCGGCGAACAGACCGAGATTGAAGCCCGCCTCGCTGCCCTGAAATCAGGCGGCGCAAAGCCTGCAATCGGCGCCGGAAACGGCTCCCAGGCATCCGAAACCACAGTCGAGGAAGCAGACTTCGACAAGCTCTAGAAGTTTCGCGGACGTACTCACCCCTTGACGTAATTGAAGGCCGGGATTCCCATGGAATCCCGGCCTTCAGTCTTGGAAGCGGTTAGCGGGTGACCTTACCCATGAGGGAAGCTATGGGGCGCAGGAAGAGCGGCCTGGCGAGGAACCAGGCGCCGACCATGACGGCCACGGAGACAGCGAATATCCAGAAGCCCACCCAGTTCTCCTCGTCGCTCCCGCCATACATGTGGTTCAAGTTCCGCAGCGCCCCTGTGGCCAGGACCAGGAAAACGTGGACCGCGATAAAGGCCACAAAGTAGATCATGACGGGGAAGTGCACTGCCCTTGCCGCTTCAATCGGGAAAAGCCTGTTGAGTGTGGGCGCCTTCTTGGGCCAGACTGACGACATCCTCAAACCCGTGATGAAGGCAAGTGGTGCTGCGATAAACACGGTGGCAAAATACGTCAGCAGCTGAAGTGCATTGTAGTTTATCCAGCCGTTCTCAGTGGGCCAGTTCAACGACGCATACTGGAGCGCAGCCGAGAGTGCGTTGGGGAAGACGTCCCATGATGTGGGAACAATACGCATCCACTGACCCGTAGCGAACAGAAGGATGGCAAACACAACGCCGTTCAGGATCCACAGGACATCCAGGGTGAGGTGGAACCACAGATCAAGGCTGATTTTGCTCGGGGGGTTCTTGGTCCTGATGAACCCCTTGTTGTTCCTGGTCCAGTGCGCAGCCGGGCGGGCGGTGGTGCGAACCTGCCACCCCGTACGGATGATGAGAAGGAGGAAGAAACCGTTCAGGAAATGCTGCCACGCAAGCCAGGCAGGAAAGCCAACCGGGGCCCCGCTCGGGAGCTCTGAATGGCCGGGATACTGCTCCAGAAAGTCGTTGACCCCGGACAGCCCCGTCAGCCACTTCGTCAGGAGCACGATCAAGAGCATGGCAACCAAGGCTGCCGGCACCGCCCAGTAGCGCTGCACCCACTTGCTCTTCGCGGTTCCGGACTTCTTCGTTGGCACTGACATCGAAAAGCATTCCTCTCGAGAATGATCGACTGATAGTAATAGCTGCTTGCTTCGGCCGGACGGCAGGAGCGCACGGTCTATTGCTGACCGCCTTAATAGCTTGGATCATCACAGGCCGCAAGAGCGAAATATGGCGGGGCTTCAGTCATGCCCCGCAACATATTCATCCCTGGCATCCTGCGATCGAGAATACTAGGAAATGCTACTAAATGCGGGATCCAAAGAAGAGGCCCCGACCGGTCGTATTGCCGGTCAGGGCCTCTAGTGGTTGCGGGGACAGGATTTGAACCTGTGACCTCTGGGTTATGAGCCCAGCGAGCTACCGAACTGCTCCACCCCGCGTCGCAAGATCAAGCCTACCCTAGATTTTGGGCCCCAAAGTCCACCTCGGAGATGAGCCCACTCCTGCCCTCGGAGAGCGCCGCCGAACTGGTTCATTCGTCAATCGGGTTTCTTAAGCAGTTCAAATCCGGGTCTTAAAGCAGAAAGTCCGGAATACTTTTTCAAGCATTCCGGACTTTCATTTTTCAGTTGCGGGGACAGGATTTGAACCTGTGACCTCTGGGTTATGAGCCCAGCGAGCTACCGAACTGCTCCACCCCGCGTCGCAAGATCAACTCTACCTGCCGCCCAACGGGAGGCCAAATCGAAGCGGGGTGATGTACGTCTCCGCCCAGGAACTCCCTGTGTTGGTAACCGGAACGGCGGATGCGGGAACAATGACGGCCGGTCCTGCCTCCACACTGTGGAGACAAGACCGGCCTTCTGCTACTGCTGCGTCGCTACGGCCCGGAAGGCCTTCCAGGGTCAGCTGGTGGGGCTGGGGGACGGTGTCGGCGTAGCTGTAGGCGAAGCAGCGGGCGCTGCTCCGGGAACAGCCAACTTAGCCTCAGCATCGATGGCTCTCTTCAGGGCATCCGCCAATCTCCGCTGCTGGTCACCGTACGCTGCAAAATCGCCCTCAGCCAGTGCTGCCTGGCCGGCCGCTATGGCTGCGTTCGCTTCGTCCAGTGCCGCCTTCAGCTCCGCCTTGGCATCCGTGGTGCCTGGCGCCGGAGGGGTTGTACCCCCTGGAGCAGGAGGAGCCTGGCCATTGTTGGCAGAGTCACCTGCAGCAGCACCAGAATCGCCTCCGAAGAGCTGCTTCAGGGCTTCGTCCAAAGTGGGAGCGAAGCCTATCTTGTCACCAAAGGCTACGAGCACTCGCTGAAGCGTAGGGTACGAGGTCTCGCCGGTGGACTTGAGGTAAACCGGCTGGACGTAGAGGATACCGCCGCCTACAGGCAACGTGAGCAGGTTTCCGTTCAACACGTCTGACGCGCCCTGACGAAGCAGGTTAAGCGCCTGGGAGACTGTTGGATCAGAGTTGAACTTGTTCTGAGCCTGTCCTGGACCGGGCACCTGAGTTTCCGGCGGAATCTCCAGTAACCTCAACTTGCCGTAGCTCTCCGCCTTGACGCCCTTCTCTTTGCCAGCATCCGAGTCAGCGGCCAAGAAGCCGTAGAGCACATTCCTTGCACTGCCATCAACGATCTGGGGAATAAATGAGGATGTGAGCTGGAATGCTGAATTTTCCTGATCCGGCATCTGGAGCGACATGTAGAACGGAGGCTGCTTAACCTCACGCTCCACCGTTGGATCGTTGGGGACGCTCCAGACATCATCGCCTTGGTAAAAGCTGTCCGGCTGGGTGACGTGGTAACGGCCCAGGAGCTCACGCTGAACCTTGAATAGGTCCTCCGGATACCTAACGTGGCTCATCACGTCACCGGACATTTCGGAGTAGGGCTTCAGCGACGTTGGGAAGACCTTCTGCCAGGCCTTCAGGACCGGATCCTGGTCGTCCCACGCGTAGAGCTCCACCGAGCCGTCGTAGGCATCGACGGTTGCCTTCACCGAGTTGCGGATGTAGTTCACAGAGCTGTTGGGCAAGGCTACAGACCGTCCGGCCACCGTCTGCGAGTCCGCAGTTGCTTCAGATAGCTGCTCCTGCTGCGAATACGGGTAGTACTGGCTAGTGGTGTACCCGTCAACGATCCACTTCACTCGTCCATCTACAACCGCCGGATAAGCATTGCCATCCACAGTCAGATAGGGTGCTACTTTTTCCACCCGCTCACGGGGACTCCGTTCGTACAGAATCTGCGATTCGGAATTCACGGCGTCGGACAGCAGCAGATCGCTCGACTGGAACTTTATTGAATACAGGATTCTGTTCAAGAAACTGCCCACATTTGGACCACCATTGCCAGTGAAGGTGTACTGGGTATCCCCACCGCCTTCCCTCGCCGAGGGACGGTCCTGTTCACGGTGTGGTGAGCCTTCCGGCGCCCCGACAATGGAGTATTCAGGGGAGTTCTCCCCGAAGTAGATGCGCGGTTCGTATGTGGAGTCGTCACCAAGCACACCCGTGGAAGGGATACCTGCCTGCAGGAAGTCCGGCTTTCCGTCCACGGTGAACTTGTTGCCCTTGGCGGCAACCACGCCGTAACCGTGGGTGTAAACGGCATGCGTGTTCAGCCAGGACTGCTGGTTTGCGCTCAGCCCGCCTGGATTGAGCTCGCGGACCGCAATAACGGTGTCCTGGACTTTGCCGTCCACCTCATAGCGGTCCACGTTCAAGGTCTCAGGGAACGTGTAGTACGGCCTGTACTGCTCCAGCTGTGCAAACGCATCGGAGATCAGGTTTGGATCGAGGAGGCGGATGTTCTGCGTTGTCTGGGCATCCGGGGCCAAAGCCCCCGACGTTGCCGTGTTGGTGGCGTTGTAGCGCTCCACCTGAATCTTGTCCAGACCGTAGGCTGTTCTGGTCATCCCGATGTTCCGCTCGATGAATTCCTTCTCGAGGGTCTGCTCGGAGGGCCGGACCTGGAACTGCTGGATGACCCAAGGATAAACTCCACCGGCGAGAATGGAAGTGATAACCAGCATCGCTGTACCAATGACAGGCAACCGCCACTTGCCGATGATGGCAGCAACGATGAAGAGAATTGCCACCAGGACGGCTGCCACGGCCAGGATTGCCTTGGTGGGAATGACGGCGTTCACATCAGTGTAGAGCGCTCCGGCCCAGCGTCCTCCGTTGTTCTGGAGGGCGGCATACCTGTCCAGCCAAAAGTTCACACCCAGCAGCAGCAGGAATGTGCCGCCCGTTACAGCGAGATGAATCTGTGCTGCGCGGCTGGTGAAGATGCCGCGTTCCATGATGCGGATACTGCCGTACAGGTAGTGCGTCAGGATTCCCGCGATGCCTGCGACTACGGCCACACTGATCAGGAAGCCCGTGACGAACCCCAGGAACGGCAACGTCATGAGGTAAAAACTAATGTCCAGCCCAAACTCGGGATCACTCTGGCCAAACGGAACCTGGTTGAAATACAGGAGGACTTTCTGCCACTGGCTTGCAGCGGCACTGCCGGCAAAAAGGCCGAAAAGGATGGGGAGTCCGACCATCACGACCCGGCGGACGGGCTCAAGCTGCGCCTGGTAGCGGTTCAGGTTGTCCCGTATTTCGGCGTCGGGAGCGTAGACAGGCCTCGCGTTATAAGCAATGCGGATCGCGAAGTACATCGCGGCCGCCATGATGCCAAAGCCCGCGACAAAAATGCCGATCCGGGCCAGGTTCTCCGTGAGGAAGACTTCAAAGTATCCGAGCTGCTGGTACCACAGGACATCTGTCCAGGTGTTGGCGAAGAAGATGAATCCGACCACAACCAGGGCAACGACGATCAGGGTCGGCGTCAGGGCGCTGCGCCTTGACTGCGTAGTGCTTGTGGGCGGCATGGGGCTGGCGGGACGGGTCAAACTTTGTACCTCATAGCTGGTCGTCTGATTCGCGGGTGATGCTGTTGTGGCGCAGGTGCCAGCTCCCGTTCACAGACTGGCGCTGACTGGTTATATATGCCACGAGTGGCGGTGGAGCTAAGTTCCTCGATTTAGTCTAGTCGGTGGTGCACGTCGGGAGTGCGGCCGTGTCCTGTCCGGCACCGACCAACTCGACCGCTTTCTTGGCTTGAGCGAGGTTCTCGATTTTCACTACCTGTAGACCGTCGGGAATATGGCCCAGAACCTGCTCACAATTTGCTGCCGGGGCAAGAAAAACGGTGGCGCCGGAACGTTGGGCACCAACCATCTTTTGCCCTATTCCTCCAATCGGGCCCACTGATCCGTCGGGGGAAATAGTTCCGGTTCCCGCAATTTTCCGGCCGCCAGTGAGGTCACCGGGAGTCATGGTGTCCACAATGCCCAAAGCAAACACCATGCCGGCGCTCGGACCTACCACCTCCTGCAGGGAGATGTTTACCTCAACAGGAAAAGTGAAGTCGTATTCCAGCTGGACGCCCAGAATGTAACGGCCCGAGGCGTTCTTGGCGGGGGTGATCGTTTCGGTGACACTCGTGCCGTTGCGGTCGACGACGACGGGCACCGGCTTCCCTGCCCCTGCCGCCAGCTCTTCCTGAATAACGTTCAGGGCAGTTACGGGTTTTCCCCCGACGGACACGAAAACGTCTCCGCGTTCCAGCTTTCCTTGCGAAGGGGAGGAGCCCGGAACGTCGGCTATCTTCAGCTTTTGGTCAAAGGGGACGTCCAGCTCGTTCAAGGCCGCAGCTACCGCGTCCTCCTGGGAGGTAGTCATGGCCGCGGCGCCTTCCTGATCCGACTCTTCCCTGGTGATGCCCTCGGGGTAGATCATTTCAACGGGATAGACGGCTTTTGATTCGTCTACCCACGCGGCAAATGCCGATAGCACTGAGACGTAACCTTTCGGACCGCCTTCGACGTAGACCGTGGTGAGATAAAGGTCTCCGTTTGCAGGAAACGTTTCCCGTCCCTTAATACTGATGACGGGATTGCCGGCCTTGTCCACACCGAGGGTGTTATAGGTCGGGCCGGGAGTCTCCACCACGTAGGGCACAGGAAGAGTGAACAGCCCGATGCCGAGAATGAGTGTCAGGACAGCCGAGACAGCCATCGCCGTGAATCTCTTGTCCTCAGACGGAGAACTGCCTTCCGGGCCTGCTTCAGGCCAGCCCACCTGCTGGTCGCCCTCAGTTAGCGTCAATGAAGAACCTCTCCCCTACCGGCTTTCGACCTCGCATGCACCAGCTGTCAGCGCTACTCATCACGGGGTCACGCTCAAAGGCGTGCCTATATGTCCAGTCTCTAACATTACGCGGTGTATCCGGCGGCGGGCTCTTTGCCTAGAGCGAACGAAGCCGGCTTTCGGCAGACAGCCGCTCGTTGACCGGGGTACCGTGAACTTGATCAACAGTCACACCGACGATCGGCGGGATCATGACCTCCAACCCACTCAATCCGTCCAATGGCGACGAGAACCCGAAGGATCCGCTGGCAGAAATGCTGCAGAACCTGATGGGTGGCAAGGGTATGGGCAATATTGATCCCGCTGAACTTGCCAAAGCAGCCGGCCTTCCCGAGGACCCGAACCTGCTGGCCCAGATGTTTTCGCAGGTCCAGGCCATGATGAGCGCTTCCTCAGAAGGCCCTGTCAACTGGCAACTGGCTCATGAGAACGCCCGCAGGGTTGCGGCCAGCGGTTCAGACCCTTCAGTCACCTCGCAGCAATCCCGCGAGATTGATGAAGCCCTTCGCCTTGCCGAGCTGTGGCTTGATCAGGTGACTGAGCTTCCGGCCACGGGGCTCATCGGCCGGGCCTGGTCCCGGGCAGAGTGGGTTGAAGAAACGCTCGGCACGTGGAAGCGGCTGACTGAACCCGTGGCAAACAGCATCGCCAACGCCCTGACGAATGCTTTGAGCGACCAACTGCCCGAGGAAATGAAGTCCATGATGGGTGGCGCTTCCTCGATGCTTCAAAACATGGGCGGGGCAATCTTTGGCATGCAGCTGGGCCAGGCTATCGGCGCCCTCTCGGCCGAAGTTGTCAGCTCCACCGATATCGGGGTGCCCCTGGCCGATCTGGAGATGGCGCTGCTTCCGGCCAACGTGGCAAAGTTTGGAGAGGGGCTCAGCCTGCCCGAGGGAGACATCCGCCTTTTCCTCGCGGTCCGTGAAGCTGCCCACGCCCGCCTGTTCGTTCAGGTGCCATGGCTTCGTGGACATCTGCTGGGAGCCATCGAGGCTTACGCCCGTGGGATCCATATCGACATGACCAAGATTGAAGAATTGGCCAGAGAACTGGATCCCGGCAATCCTGAAGGTATCCAGGAGGCACTCTCCCAGGGGGTCTTTATGCCCCAGCGCACACCTGCCCAGGAACAGGCCCTTGAGAAGCTCGAAACAGCGCTGGCCCTGGTTGAGGGCTGGGTGGATGAGCTCACCGCTTCGGCCACGGAGAAGATGCTTCCGTCAGCCTCTGCACTCCGCGAGACTGTCCGGCGCCGACGCGCTACCGGAGGCCCCGCTGAACATGCCTTCTCGTCGTTGGTCGGATTGGAGTTGCGTCCGCGCAGGCTCCGCGAAGCTGCCACGCTCTGGGCAACGCTAAAGGCCGAGCGGGGCGTTGCCGGCAGGGACGCCATCTGGCATCACCCTGATTTGCTTCCCACAGCCGAGGACCTGGATGATCCTCAGGGTTTCAGTAGCCGCCGCAAACTTGCGGAGGCCAGTGAGACGGAAGTGGACGACGCGCTCCAAAAGTTGCTGCGTGGCGGATTCGATGAGGAAAAACCTGAGGATCCGGAGACTCCCGCCGAAGCGGACGACGACAGCAAGAAGGATGACTCCAACGGCGACGACGCAGGCACATCCAAAAGCTGAATGACCCAACATCCCGAGAGGATCCATCCCAATCTGCGGTGCGGTCAGTCAGCGTCGGCGCATCCGGGCTCCAAAGCGTCTTGATGTTGGCTGTCGTCTGAAGCGGCTTCGCCTGAAAGCCTCCCCATGCCACGGGATGTGGCAAAGGAAACGCCCTCCAGGAAGGCTTTAGCCCGCCCCGTCTCCGGATAGGACTCCAGCAACCGCCAGAAGGCGGCATTATGTCCGGCAACCAGCAGGTGGGCGAGTTCATGGAGCAGGACGTAATCAATCACCCATTGGGGCATCGGCTGCAGCTTGTCAGACAACCTGATGGTGCCTTCGGAAGGGGTCGCTGAGCCCCACCTCGAGTTCTGGTTGCTTACCCAGCGGACAGACGTGGGAACGGCCCGTCCCGCAAGGTAGCGTGCCGATAAAGCCGCTGCGTGGTCCGCCAGCGCGGTGTCTGTGGCGGGATTCCGTTTGCCGGCGCCCGCCGACCGGCGCAAGCCCTGCCGCCGGAGTTTAGCCAGCATCCGGCTGACCCACTCTTTCTCCTGGGCCCGGCTGAAATGCGCCGGGATCGCAACGACGGCTTTACCGTCTTCCCAGAAAGCAGCGACAGTCCGACGACGGCGGGCCGAGCGGCGTACCACCACCGGCGCGCCGTCGTGCGTTAACGGTAATTCTCCCGCACCCGGAGTCATACAGTGCTGCTTTCCACCAGCACCGCAAGGACAGCCTGGCCATAGCGTTCGAGTTTGGAAGGACCCACACCCGCCAGTTGCGCCAGCTCTTCCAAGGACGACGGGCGCGCCTCCGCAATGGCCGTCAGCGTTGCGTCGGTGAAGACGACGAATGCCGGTACGTCGGCTGTCAGCGCAACGTCCTTCCGCCATTGCCGCAGTGCCTCAAACGTCTGTTCCTCATAGCTGGGCGGACACTGGCTGCAGCGCCCCACTTTGCGTTCCGCTCCTGTTGACAGCATGCTCCCGCACGCCCTGCACATAGACGGAGCGGCGGCTTTCCGGCGTGGAGCCGCTCCGGCACCCCTTGTTGAGGAGGTGACGACGGAATCCGGCCTCAAGCCGTCAAGGAAGCGGGACGGTTTACGGTTGGCCCTGCCGCCCGGCGTCCTTGCCGAAGACCAGGACAGGGACAGGTGCTCACGCGCGCGTGTGATCCCGACATAGAGGAGGCGGCGTTCCTCGTCCACAGTCTCTGGCGTATCGGCGAAGGAAATCGGCATGAGCCCTTCGCTTAGACCAACGAGGAACACTGCATCCCATTCCAGGCCCTTTGCTGCGTGCAACGACGCAAGAGTGACACCCTGGACCGTCGGCGCATGCTGGGCCAGGGAACGTTCCTGCAGCTCGTTGACGAAGTCTGAGAGATTGAATTGTGGTCCCCGGCTGAGCACGAGTTCGTCGGCAAGCGCAACCAAAGCAGCCAACGATTCCCAGCGTTCCCGCAAAGCCCCGCCACTGTGCGGTGCAGAGTCTGTGTACCCCAGTGAAGCCACGATGTCCCTTACCAGCTGGCCGAGAGGTTCCGGCTCTGACGACTCTGCCGCAGCCCTGGTGGCAGCCCTCAGTTGGAGGATGGCGTCCCGCACTTCCTTTCGGGCGAAAAACCGCTCCCCGCCCCGGAGTTGATAGCCGATGCCGGCGGAAGCGAGCGCCTGCTCATAGGCCTCAGATTGTCCGTTCGTTCGGAACAGGATGGCGATCTGGCTTGCAGGCAGGCCTGAATCGAGGAGTGCGCGGATCTTCCCGGCCACCGTGGCCGCTTCCGCTTCATCGTCTGCGCACTCGGTGAACTGAGGCACGGGTCCGGGAGCCCGCTGGGCCACAAGCTTCAGGGGCGCAGCCCAAGCCCCGTCCGCTGCGGGTCCCCCGCTCCTGCGGTTGGCAAGCAGGTCATTCGCCAGTTTCACCACCTGCGGCGTGGAACGGTAGTCACGGATAAGCTTCACCACATTCGCCGCGGGATACATCGTCTTGAATCCCAAAAGGTGCTTGGGCGATGCGCCGGTAAATGAGTAAATGGTCTGGCTGGCATCCCCCACGACGCACAATTCGTCGCGTCCGCCCAGCCAGAGCTCCAGGAGTCTTTGCTGAAGCGGCGAAACATCCTGGTACTCGTCGACCACGAAATGGCGGTATTGCTCCCGTACCGTTGCCGCCACCTTCGGATCCTCCTGAAGGATCCCGACGGTTATCAGAAGGACATCCTCGAAGTCGATAACATTCCGGTCTGTCTTGACGTCCTCATAGGACTGGAAGACCCGTGCGACGGCGGTGAGGTCGAAACCGCCAGGGGTTCCCCTGTCCTGCGCATTCTCCAGGTAGTTGGCAGGGGTCAGCATTGACACCTTGGCCCATTCAATTTCCGACGCCAGGTCACGGATGGACGCGCGGTCAGTGCTGAGCCGAAGACGCCGGGCCGCCTCGGCGATCATCTGCGCCTTGTGATCCAGCAGATTCGGCAACGTTCCACCCACTGCCTGTGGCCAGAAAAACTGGAGTTGCCTTAACGCCGCAGCGTGGAAGGTTCGGGCCTGGACATTGCCGACTCCCAGGTCGCGGAGTCTGCTCCGCATTTCCGCCGCTGCCCGGGCAGTGAAGGTGACTGCCAGCAGCCTCTGAGGGCTGTAGACACCGGAATGCACGCCGTACGCGATTCTGTGCGTGATCGCCCTTGTCTTTCCCGTTCCGGCCCCCGCGAGCACGCAGAGGGGTCCGTTCAAGGTACTGGCGACTTCGCGCTGTTCGTCGTCCAGACCACCGAGGATACGCTCCTCAAGCGTTGCGCCATCGAGGGGCGCTGTTCCGTCCAGGTTTTCTGTTGTCACTTCTACTGCTCAATTGATCGGTGGGCGATGATCGGTGGTGCATATTGATTCCATGGAAAGCTGTGGTTCAATAGCGCGTTCAAGAGTACAGCGCTTTCAGGAACCGGTTGGGCGGTCCTGGATCACTCCGCCGTACCAGTGCTCAATAAGGGACCTCGAGATGGACAACCTGCTCGATATGACGACGTCTCCTTGGAGGACCGCGTCCTGTAGCTCTGCCCGATTGAACCAGCGCGCCCTGGTGACCTCAACGCCGTCGGGCCGTGGCTCAACATCGGACGTCAGGGCGGTAAAGCCCAGCATGAGTGATGCAGGAAACGGCCAGGACTGTGAGCCGAGGTACTGGCAGGCATTCACGCGCACCCCTACCTCTTCAAAGATCTCCCGGACTACTGCCTGCTCAAGGGACTCCCCCGGCTCCACAAAACCCGCGAGGGTTGAATAGTTTTTGGCATCGACTGGACCCCCGCCGCCAAGAAGCAACCTGTCATCCGCACCGACCACCGTAACGATGATCGCAGGATCGGTCCGGGGATAATGCTCTGAACCATCCTCAGGGCAACGGCGTACCCATCCGCCTGCCTCAACAGTGGTCCTGGCTCCGCAGCGGGGACAATGCGTATGCGTGCTGTGCCAGTTGGCAATTGCGCTTGCTTCGACGAACAATGCGGTGTGCAGGGCATTCAATTGCGCGGCTACATCCCGAAAACCGGCCCACTCTGCGGCCTTCGGAATGCCGGAAGTGCCAGGAGCCAAGGCATCAGCCAAAACAAAGAGGACGATCCCGGTGCCGGGGGCGATGCGTTCATCGTCCAGTGGGGATCCGAGATAGATAACATGCCCGGGCCGCACACCCGCCTCGCCTAAACTTTGGGCTAAGGAGGCAGCGTCGAGGAGCACCAGCTCGTTCGCCTGCACCAGCGCCTTTCTGCCCGCCAGGACCATAGCCAGGGCGTTTCCCGATTCGATGAGGGCCTGAACCATTCCTGGTTTGAGGCGCTCCGAGGATCCACGATCCACCAGGGCCGGGCGGACGGGAAGCAAGTTGTCAGTCAGGTGGTTGGCTCTGGTGGAGGAAAGCGGAAGCCCTCCCGACTCCTGCGTTTCCCATGGCCGGCCTTGCTGCGGTGCAGCTTCATGCTGCACTACAGGTCCGTGCTGCGGTACAGGTGGCTCAGCAAGACTCATGTACCTACCGTACTGACTCGGGCTGACAATTGATATTTCGGCCCCTTCGATGCGCTGCCGCACAGAACTCTGTGATTTGTTCCTTATCTCAGGACTCGCCGAACCACATCATTGTCTTGGGCGACTGTCAATCTACCGTGGAACCGTGAGAAGAAAACCGATCGAACTGGCAGCCATAGCAACTGCAGCAGTCCCAGGACTGACTCTTACTGCCGTGTCCTCTGCTCCTGACGATCCGGCGGACTTCGACTCGGCTCTCCTCCTCGACTCTGAGGGAAAACGGTGGAGGGTACGTTCCCCCCGGCATTCAGAGGCAAGCACCCGGCTGGAGACCGAGTTCATGGTGCTGAAGGCTTTTACTCCCGGTATCCGCGCAGAACTCCCCTTCCTGATGCCGACCGTGGCAGGAACGGTCCGGCAAGGCGCCCTCACAACCTTCGTTTACTCACACCTCGCCGGAGCCACCCGGAGCGTGGAGGAACTCAGTGCAGGGTCAGATGAGTTGGCACAGGAAATCGGTTCCGCCCTGGGTGCAATCCATGACCTCCCCCACTCGCTGGTAAGCAATGCTGATTTGCCGACCTACACCCCTAATGAGTTCCGTCAGCGTCGCCTCAACGAGCTGGACCAGGCTGCGACGACAGGAAAAATTCCGTCAGTCCTGCTGCGGCGCTGGGAGCATGCCCTTGAGGATGTTTCGCTCTGGCGGTTCAACCCCTGTGTGGTGCACGGAGACCTGCATGAGGACAATCTCCTGGTGGAGGGACAGCGTGTAACGGCAGTGACAGGCTGGACTGACCTGCGCATCGGGGACCCGGCTGATGACATTGCCTGGCTCGTGGCATCCAACGAGCAGGGCTTCGTGGACGCTGTCCTTCGCCATTACACCAGCGCCCGGCGGGACTCCCCGGACAATCATCTGCTCAGGCGGGCAGCATTGTCAGCGGAATTCGCCTTGGCGCAGTTCCTTGTTAAGGGCGTGGCTTCAGGCGATGAGGGCATGATTTCCGAAGCCGAAGAGATGCTGTCCGCCTTAGCAGGCGACATCGTGGAACATGGCGGGCAGCCCATCAGTGTCGATTCTTTACCCCATCCGGCTGGGACCGCCCCGGGGGCAGAAACGGGGCAAGGAAATGGATTCACGGTTACACCTATCCCCCGTGAGGCTCCCGGTGGCATTGGCGTGGACCAGGCCATCCCGGCCGTTCACGTGACACCGATCCCGGCTGGTGAGCCAACACCAACCAGGGACAGCGCGCCGGTGGCGACCCCTTCGGATGACAGCCTTGGCCATGCCGTCCGGCCCGAAATAGACATGGAGTCTGAGAAGCGCTCGGACCACGTCTCTGCAACTGCGAGTTCCGAAAAGGACCGGGGCGGCAATGATGGAAGCCATGCCGACCCTTCGGAGGGTGGAACGGGCTCGGCCGATGACACCTCCACCGCGGCTCTGAAGATCGTTGACTTGAAAACTTCTTAGGCCGGTCCTTCCGTGCGAGGGGAACTGATCGCTGCCGTGATGATTTTCTCGAGCTGCCCGGCTGAGCCGAGGTCGTGGGGACGGACAATCAGGTTTTCCGACACGTAGTAAAAAGCAGCCCTGACGTCCTCCAGGGGCACCCCCTTCAGCCGGGACCACGCGAGCCGATAGACCGCCAACTGGACTGCCTTGGTCTGAAGCTGGCGAGCAGACGGTGGGCGGCCTGTCTTCCAGTCCACGAGGTCCCACCGTCCGTCGGCATCTTTGAACACGGCGTCGATCCGGCCCCGCACCACGACCTCGCCAATACGGGTTTCTACGGGGATTTCCACATGGACGGGTGCCCTGTTCGCCCACTCGGAGGAACGGAAAGTCTCCACCATGCTGTCCAGCCCGTAGGCCTCGTCGATGTGTTCGTCAGATCCTGCGGCCTCGCCAAGATCCAGCATTCCAGCCGTGCCGAAGTACTCCTCCACCCAGGCGTGGAAGGCGGTTCCCTTGCGCGCGGACATCCCCGGTTCTCGAGGGACGGGTCGTCGAAGCCGGGCAAGAACGGCTCCAGGATCGTCATTGAGATCCACCAAAGTCGAAGCAGAAATGTGCCCTGGGAGGTGAACATCCTGAACAGATGAACGTTTAAAGCGACGCTCCAGCAGCATCGCAGCTTCCCTCCTCCAGAAACCCGCAACTCCCCTGAGTTGTTTCTGCTCGGCACTGTGTTGGTTCACGTCACTTTGCTGCTTTACGGCTTCTGGCAGCTTTTCTTCGGTATTCGGATTGACCCCTGCGCTCAGGCCTGCCAGAACGAGGGCAGCGGCCGCCTCCATGTCCTCGCGGCGGCCCGGAACCAGGCTGAGCCGCTTCCGTGTACGCGGATCAATTGGCCCCTCGAGCGGGTCATAAGGCCATTCAGCCACCTCGAGTTCCTGCGTCAAGGGGCTTTGTTCGGGCACAGATGCTTCCTCAATGGAGGAAACGTGCACAACAGCTTGGGCCTTTTGCGATTCCCTTCGGTCCCCACCGCCGTCGCCATCCCCTGTAGGTGACTGCATAAGTGCAGTCAGAGGGGCAAGGTCAGAGAGGAAAGGCGACATCTCGGCCATCCCGGAGCGGGATCCCACCCAGGCCGCACTGGACACCCACAAAACGAACTTTGCCCGTGTATAGGCAACGTAAGCCAGCCTCCGCTCTTCCGCCTCGGAGTGCGTCTGTACGGCAGCCTTGAAGTCTTTTTCCGCTTCAAGCCACCCCTTCTGATCCGGTTGTTCAAGATCCCATTGGGGCAGGTCTGCGTGGTCCCCCCTCAAGGGCCAGGGGAGCGCCGCGCTCCCGCTGCTCCATCGCGAATCACGGTTGCTGGGAAATGAACCGGCGTTCAGGCCCGGAACGAAAACAACATCCCATTCGAGCCCCTTGGACGCATGAACCGTCAGGAGTTGCACCGCTTCATGGTTCACCTCCGGAGGAGCGGCGTCCAAGCCTCCCTCTTCGGCGGCGGCGGCTTCCAGCCAGGCCAGGAACGCAAGGACATCTATCCGCTGTGAGGTGTGCAGAAATCCGACGGCGGCATCGTGGAAGGCATCAAGGTTGCGCCTGGCCTGATGGATACTGACTCCGGGACGGGCAGCGACCTCGATATCCAACAACATGGCTCGTTCCACTTCCCCGAGCAGGGTGGTCAGGTCATCACCCATGAAGCCACGCAACTGCCTCAACTCAGCCGAGAGCCGCCTCAGCCTGTCCAGGCCCTCATTGCTGATCACTCGCCCGTGTGCCGACACCCACCCGTCCCTTGGCAAACGGTCCAATGCCTCTACAAGGCTGGCGGCATCGGTAAGGTCACCCTCGATCACGGTTACCGAGTCATCTTGTTCAGTGTCCTCCGGAGCAATGGAGCCTTCGTGGGACCTTCGCCGTGCAAGGAATGCCGACCAGTCCCGGAAGGCCATAAGGTCTGCTGGTCCAATCCGCCACCGGGCACCGGCCAGCAAACGCATCAGGGAATCGGAACGCCCAGGGTCTGCCAGAACTCTCAGAGTGGAGACAAGGTCCACGATTTCCGGTGTATCCAGGAGTCCACCGAGACCGATGATTTCGTAGGGTATCCCCCGCACCTCAAACTGCCGGCGGACACATTCCATCTGGGCCCTCCGCCTGCAGAGAACAGCCATGGACGGCGGCACCCTGTCCGCCTGCAACGTCTCCTCAAAGTCCGTTACCCGATATCTCAAAACGTCGCCGGCGATAGCCGCGGCCTCATCCTCGTCGGTGCCGAAGCGCCCAATAACCACTTGTCCGGAAACAGCTGCAGGGCTGGGCTGCAGCGGCGGGACATCGATGGCTGCGCCGGCGCCCCGTTCGCCCGCGGGCCCCTTATGCGCGGCTGCGGCACTGAGGGGAGCTGAAATAACGTTGGCTGCAGCAAGGATGTTCTTTCCGTTGCGCCAGGCTGTGGTCAGATATGAAACAGGCGCCGGCATCCACCGTTCGGCCGGTCCGGCTGTGCTGGATGGCCCGGGGTTAGGTGCAGGCACAGGGAATTCCCGGACGAAGTGGAACAGCTGCCCCGCGGAGGCGCCCCTGAACCCGTAGATGGATTGGTTGGGATCTCCTACGGCCGTTACGGCATGGCCGTGTCCGAACAGGCGTGAAAACAGCACCAACTGCGCATGTGATGTGTCTTGGAATTCGTCGAGCAGGACCACTTTGTATCGCTCCCGCTCCAGAGCGGCTGCCAGGGGAATGTCTCTCGCCACCCGGGCCGCAAGCGCCACCAGATCTCCGAAGTCCAAAGCGCCCCTGGCCCGCTTCGCCTGTGAGTAGCGTGCCACCATGTCCGCCACGCTCGCCCTCGTCCGCAGCATGGCCTCAAGCTCCTCCACCGCCTGCGTGGCGTTCTTCTTCGCGCCATCGACGTACGGCAAAGCCACAAATTCGGCCACCCGGGCCATGAGCCACTCCTGAACCTCCGCGGGCTCCTGGAGGTGTTCGGCGCATTCTCCCGCCATTTGGATCACGGCCTTCACCAGGGTGGACTTGGCGGCACGGAAGTGAGCGTACTCTCCGTCGAATGCCTCCACCACTTCGCTGGCGAGCTGCCACGCCTGGGCTCCGCCAAGAAGCACAACATCCCGTTCCACCCCAAGGCGGAGGCCGTAGTCCGAGACGATGCCGCTGGCGTAGGAATGGTAGGTCGAGACTTTGGGTTCAAGGGCATCGGCATTCACCAGGCCGGCCGGGAAGATCTGCTGTTGCCTATCCTCCGCGGCAATGCGCTGCAGCACCGTCAACTTGGCCCGGATTCTGCTGGCCAACTCCCCCGCGGCCTTGCGGGTGAAGGTCACCCCGAGTATTTCCTCCGGACTCACCCACCCGTTTGCTACCAGCCAGACCACCCTGTCCGCCATGGTGGCAGTCTTCCCGGAACCCGCCCCGGCAATTACCAGCCGGGGCGATAGCGGGGAGGAGATGATGGCTGACTGTTCTTTTGTAGGACGGTTCTTTTCGCCGAGGAGGGCAGACAATTCCTCCGGGGTAAAGCGGGGCTCCGGCGTCGGTAAGGCTTCCAAGGGCGACGCGGACGCGCTGTGGATCGTCTGGGCGCTCATTGCGTAACCTGCTTTCCGCGGAGACACAGCGGACAGACCTCAGGCAATCTGCAGCCGTGACCGCCATGCCCGCCCTTGGAGGGATCGTGGCGAGCCTCGAACGTACTGCCCGACATTGCGCGGGCAGCCTCCATCACCAGGTCCAACGCCCAGTTACCCGCGGGATCCAAAGCATCCTGTTGCTGAACGGCAGGGCTTTTGCTGCTCGTGCCAAGCTGCGCGAGGATCGCTCCCCCAGGCTGGAGGGCACGCGTCGCGACTCCGTCTCCTGGCGTGATCACGGAGTCGAATCCACCCGCAAGCACGGCCGCCTGATACGCCCCCAGCTGGGGATGACGCCCGACTTCCGCCTTTGCCGGTTGTCGTTTGCCTGTTTTCAGGTCAACCACCACCAACTGGCCCTCGCGATCAATCTCCAGCCGGTCTACTTGGCCACGGAGAATGGCGTAACGTACCGCGTCATAGGCTTGATCTGCGCCAGCACTGTAGTCCTGGTTGTCACCATTCGCGTTGTCGTCGGGAACCTTTTCACCAGGAACAAGTCCCACCACGTCCGGAAGCTTGACTTCAAAATTCTCTTCGACGCCCAACAGGCTCCGACCTTCGCTCCGCATCACCAACACGTACTGGGCAAGTTTGCGCACCATCGATTCCGCCCGCTGGAAGTCAAGCTTGCCCTCCCAGTTCTCCTTCATTCCGAGTGTGGGCCAGCGGCGCACGAGTTCGGCGAGGTATTCGCCGCCTGAGGCGTCAGGGAGGTCCTGGGCAATCGCATGCACCAGGGTTCCCAGGCTGCGGGCAAAGTCTGTAGCAGGCTCACCTCCAGCAGCCTGGATAAACCAATCCAAGGGCGATTTATGGACCGTTTCCACCTTTGACGGTGACACCGAAACTGTTCCGCCTTCCGGCACTACCGGCCGATCAGACGACAACGGGGCCAGGCCCCACCAGGTATCGGGGTGGGCGCCGGGGACAGGCGGTTCCACCGAGGCCAGCTTCGCGAGGACTCTGGCAGCTTCCTCGGCTTCGGGCGCAAATTTGCCCTGCAGCTGGACGTACTGCCGAAGTTCTGCCACCAAGGCTCGAAGCGTCAGAGGCCGCTCCACGGTGGTAAAACCACGCCTCTCCTGCCCTGGGCGCAAGGGCGAAACGTAGTCGAGAAAGGAGGAGGCCTGTTCGTCCTCAGAGGAAACTGCGGTGCAGATCAACACATTCCGGGCGCGGGATACTGCAGTTGAAAAGCTCCGCAGTTCGTCGTATCTGATTTCATGCAGTCTGCTCAGTGGGCCAAGCTGGAGCGCGTAGTCCACTCCGTGCTCGACGGCGTCCGCGAAAAGAGTGCTCCCCAGCAGTTCGCCGCGTAAGCGCGTATTGGGCCAAACGCCTTCCTGCAAGCCTGCAATGATCACCATTGGCCATTCCCTGCCCGCGGCACTGGCGGGAGTCATAAGCTCAACAGCATCCTCAAGCTGGGCACGGGCAGCCAGAGTGTCCATGGGCAGTTCCTGATTCAACAGGTATTCCAGGAACTGTTCGGGGCCCGAGCCTGGCAGCTGGTCAACAAAACGTTCAGCAGTGTGGAACAGCGCCATCATGGCATCAAGGTCCCGATCCGCGCGGGCACCGGCCGCCCCTCCGTTCAAGGCGGCCTCAGCCCACCTCGATGCCAGCCCCGTGGAACTCCAGAGTGCCCAAAGAACTGTTTCGGCATTCGCCCCCGGTTGTCCGGCAGCATCCCTGCCGGCCTGGATCATGCGGGCCACGCGGCGGGCAGACTGCCCCTCGATACCAAGACTTCCCAGTGCGCCCGGTTCCAGCAGGGCTTCGACCAGGAGAGCGTCGCTGGAACGGCCTCCCCCGCCCAGGATCTCCTCGGAGCGAAGGGCCTGCCGGAGACGCCGCAGCTCGATGGGGGTGGAGCCGCCGATGCGTGAAGTAAGCAGTGACACAGCCGACTCCGGAGTGAGATCGTCTGGCTCCAGCGCTACGGCGTAAGCATCCAGCAGCGGGCGGACAGCAACCTCATCACGGACAGCTGACTCTGCGACCGGAACGCGTACTGGAATCCCCTGCCCCGACAAATAGCGCTGAAGCTGGCTGAGCTGCCCGCCGTTGCGGACAATTACAGCGATATCGCCAAGTTCACGCCCCTCCTTCAATTGCGCTTCGAGAATGCGTTGCGCCACATAGCGGAGTTCGTGAACAGCTGACGGCAGGAGGTGTGCCTCCACCCGTCCGCCGTTTTTCGGACTTTCGCCCTGTTCCAGGCGCCGCGCGGAATCCCCGCCGGCTCGCCGGGATATCCGGGAAGCAACCGATAACCACGCCTGGGCAACGTCGGGACTGTGCCGATGCATGCGGCTGAGAGGACGTTCCAAAACACGTTGACCGCCCGGTCCCAGCAGCTCAGGCAACTCGGCAACAAGGTCGGGGCGGGCACCCCGGAAGCCCTGCACAACTGTGTCCGGGGACGATGCGACGTAGACATCCTTCCCTGCGCCTATGTCAGCGAGCAGTTCGAAAACGGCAGGGTTTGCCTCTTGCATATCATCCACAAGGATGAGCTGAAGACGGTTCCGTTCGGCTGCAAGAAAGTCTGGATGATCCTGGAAGATCTGGCGCGCAGCCGTAATAATGCCTGCAGGATCAAAGGCTTCAGGCATACGCAGGTCCAGCACATCCCGATACTCTGCATAGAGGGCGGCGGCCGCGGTCCAGTCAGGACGGTTGCATTGCACTGCCAGGGCAGCCACGTCTTCCGGCGTCCGCCCCGACTCGATGACGCGGTCGAAAAGCTGCCGGACCTCCTGCCGGAACCCCCTGGTTTCCAACGCAGCGCCGAGATCGCCTGGCCATGGCAGCTCCAAGCCGGGCACCGAGTGGCCCTCCAAAAGTTCCTTGATGATGAGGTCCTGTTCCGGGCCCGAGAGCAATTTGGGTGGCCTTGGGAGTGGAAGGATGCCTTCCGCCTTGGCCCGCCGGATAACGTCGAATGCATACGAGGCCCAGGTGCGTGACGGTGTGGTACTCAGGCTCCTGTCCAGCCGGGCGGTGAAGCGGTCCCGAAGGGAGTCGGCGGCAAGCCGCCCAGGTGCCAGGATCAGAATTCTCTCGGGATCCACTCCGTCCTGTTCCACGCGCCGGACTGCGGCTTCCACGAGAATGGTGGTCTTTCCGGTCCCCGGGGCTCCAGGGACGAGGACCGGCCCGGAGCCCTGACGAACGGCCACGGCAGCAAGCTGGTCAGGAGACAGTTCCGGGATGCCGTGATGGACTTTTTTGGGCGCAAGGAGCCGGAGGCGTTTAGCCGCAACTTCGGATGAGTGCGTTCCACCGCTGCGCGGTCCAGCTGTTGGTCCCTCAGCCTTGCGGATATCGGCATCTGCTGTTTGACCGTCCGGTGAGGCGGATGCGGCGGGTTGCTGGTCCTGGATAGTTGCGGTCACCCAGTCATTCCATCATCCGCCACTGACAATTCGTGAAGCCGGCTCGCAAGGCGGCGGGCAATCTCGTCAATGCGGTCAAAGTCGTTCTCCGACGGCGCCCAACGTGCAGCCCTGATGTCCACCCGCCAGAGTCCTTCACCCGTCCGCAGGTACTCCTCGGCATCCCCGCGCAGGGGAGTCCGCTCTTCGAGGTAGTGCCGGAGGGCTTTACCTTCGAGTCCTGGAGGTGCCTCGCCGCTGGCCCGCAGGACCCTCCACCAGGGAACAGGATTGCCATAGTGGCTCATCACCGCTCCGACTTGTCTCGGGCCACCTGAGCCCAGGAGCTCGGCTACGTCACCGTACGCCAGCACACTGCCTGCCGGAACCAGTTCCACGAGGGCAATGACAGCCTCGACATACTCCGTCCGCATGGCCTCCAGACTAGCTGCTCCCGTCAGCGCGATCGGGTTCCGTCGCCCGGCGCGGCACGCCAAATATTGTCGCTGGCGGCAGGTAGCGTAATGGCATGAGCACCTGGAACACCCGCCCCCGCGCCGCCTTCGATCTTGAAACCACTGGTCGAAACTCACGTGCGGCAAGGATTGTGACAGCCTCAGTTACGCTCGTGGATGCCGGCGGCGAAGTCGTCAGGGAGCACGAATGGCTGGCAGACCCTGGTGTCGAAATCCCCGCAGAGGCCAGCGAGGTACACGGTGTTACCACCGAACGTGCCCGGACTGAGGGCAGGCCGGCATCGGAAGTCACACGTGAGCTTGCGGAGGTGCTTCAGGAGCTCTTTAACGACGGCGTTCCCGTCATCGCTTTCAACGCAAGCTACGACTTCACGGTGCTTGCTGCAGAATCCGCACGGTACGGCGTTCCGCAACTCACGCGGTTCCCGGTACTCGATCCCTTCATCATGAACAAGCAGGTTGACCGCTACCGGAAGGGCAAGCGCACACTGACAGCGCTCTGCGAGGAGTACGGCGTGAACCTGGACAATGCCCATACCTCGGCAGCTGATGCCCTTGCCACCCTGCGTGTCCTGGACGCGATGGCGGGCAAGTTTCCCAAACTCAGGATGCCGGCCAGTCAACTGCATCAGCTCCAGGTGGACTGGGCAGCCGCTCAGGCTACCGACTTCCAGAGCTACCTGCGGAAGACAAAACCGGCAGCAGTTATTGAGGGCCAGTGGCCGGTCCTTCCCCCCGAGGATGCCAGCCGCGGGGACTTCTAGTCCGCAGCCTTAGGGCCGGTTCCAAGAAGCTGAATGGTCCTTCTTGTCCCCCAGAATCTGGCCTTCGCAACGATATGCCTGGGTTTTCCATGGGACACACATCACAGCCTCATGCCGCCCTGCGCATAACAGTTTGGTTCCCAAGAATTCAGCCACGGTCTCAATGCATGGTTTCAGCGAATCAGAATTAAGAAACCCAAGCCCACTTATGCGGATATAGCTTGCCTTGGCCGAATTTAATGCGGAATCGACGCCCCTACAGGCCCGCTGACATAATTTACTGCAGAAGCGAGCTTGTGCTATGTCCTGCCCGAGCCCTACCGCCTGAGGATAAATGATCACAGTTACCGACCTTCGTAAGGTCTACCGCCAGGGGAAAAAGGAAGTGGTTGCCCTCGACGGCGTCACCCTTTCCGTTCCCAAAGGGTCCATCCATGGCATTATTGGCCATTCCGGCGCCGGAAAATCAACCCTTGTGCGCTGCCTGACCCTCCTGGACCGTCCGACGTCGGGCTCCGTCAGCATTGACGGCACCGAGTTGAGTTCCGTAAGGGACTCCGAAATCCGGACGGCGCGGCGGCGGATCGGCATGGTCTTCCAACATGCGAACCTTATGGACTCCCGCACGGCGGCCGGCAACGTGGCGCACCCACTGGAGCTCGTCAAGACGCCCAAGGACCAAGCCCAGGCGAAGGTTGCCGGGCTCCTGAAGCTCGTGGGCCTCGAGGGGTTCGAGAACGCCTATCCGTCGCAGCTTTCCGGTGGCCAGCGCCAGCGAGTCGGAATCGCCCGGGCACTGGCCTCGGATCCCGACGTCCTTTTGTGCGATGAGCCAACCTCGGCGCTCGATCCCGCCACGACGGACGAGATCCTGGACCTCATCCAGGACCTCACCAAGCGGCTGCAGCTGACCGTACTGATCATCACGCACGAGATGAATGTGGTTAAGCGCGTGTGCGATTCAGTGTCCCTGCTTTTCAAGGGCCGCATCATTGAGCACGGCGCCCTGCAGGACGTCGCCGGAGATCTGGAAAGCAAGCTGGCGCGCGCCCTCCTGCCGCTGCCGCCGTCGGAATCCCTCCGGGGTTCCCTCGAGGACGGACCTGTACTGGAAATCCTCTTCGCCGGAGACAGCGCCAAGGAACCCGTCATCACCGGCGTCGCCCGGCATTTCGACATCGACCTGAACGTCCTTGCCGGCAGTGTTGAAACGCTGGGAGGCCAGCAGTTCGGGCATCTCCGCGTGCAACTTGCCGGGAACGCCGATTCCGGGGCCGTACTGGACTATCTGCACGCCCGCGGGATCAGCGCCAAGCTCGCCGCTCCCGAAGCCTCCATTCAGTCCGAAGCCCCGCTGCAGTACCAAGCGACAGGAGAGAAGAAGTGAACGAAATCTTCGGCAACCCTGTACTCGTGAAGGCGCTTCCCGAGGCCATCGTGGAAACGCTCCAAATGGTCGGGATCTCAGCTTTCTTCACGGTGCTGATTGGCCTGCCCCTTGGTGTCTTCCTGCACGTGACGGCCCCCGGCGGCCTCCGTCCCATGCCCGTCACAAACCGGGTGATGAGCGACGTCATCGTCAACATCACCCGTTCCATCCCGTTTGCGATCCTGATGGTGGCGCTTATCCCGCTTGCCAGGCTGCTGACCGGTACGAGCCTGGGCCCCGTGGCGGCATCCGTGTCACTGTCCATAGGGACGATTCCGTTTTTTGCCCGCCTGGTTGAAACATGCCTGCGCGATGTCCACATCGGAAAAATCGATGCTGCCCAGGTTATGGGATCCACCACCATGCAGGTCATCAACAAAGTCATGCTGCGTGAATCACTTCCGGCGCTCGTGGCCGCGACCACCACCACCGTTGTCACCCTGGTGGGATATTCAGCCATGGCCGGCCTTGTTGGCGGCGGCGGACTGGGCAAACTGGCGTACAACTACGGCTTCCAGCGCTTCGACGTCACGGTCATGATCGTCACCATCGTCCTCATCATCGTCCTGGTCCAGATCATCCAGCTCGTGGGCGAATGGGCCGCCCGGAGCCTCGATCACCGCTAGGCGCCCCAAGATCACTGCAGCGGTAACCACGGCTGCATTTATGCCGGAGCACGTTAGGGGTAACAGTCCTGCCTGCGTGCTCCCAGCTATTCGAAAGGAACGCATCAAATGCGTAAGTCACTCACCCTCCTGGCATCAGGTATCGCCACCGCATTGGCGTTGACCGCTTGCGGTGGTTCAACCACCTCCAGCTCCGAGGTCAAGGAACTTGACCCGGCAAACCCGGTTACCCTCACGGTGGGAGCGAGCCCCGTTCCCCACGCCAGGATTCTCGAATTCGTGAATGCTGAGCTCGCTCCGAAGGCCGGTCTCAAGCTGGACATCAAGGAAATCGAGGATTACCAGACCCCCAACACCGCGTTGAGCGATGGGTCCCTGGACACCAACTTCTACCAGCACCTGCCGTGGTACGAGGACCAGGTGAAAACCAAGGGTTACGACTTCGCCCACGGTGAAGGCGTCCACATTGAGCCTTATGCCGCCTTCTCGGAGAAGGTCAAGGACGTCAAGGACATCGGCGACGGCGCCAAGGTTGCCATCACCAACGACCCCTCCAACCAGGTGCGCGCGCTCAAGGTTCTGCAGGTTGCCGGCTTGGTTGAAGACATCAAGGATGACTCCTCTGTGTTGAATTTGACGGATGCCCAGAACCCGAAGAAGCTGAAGTTCTCGGAAAACCAGCCGGAACTGCTGATCAATGACCTCAAGGATCCGTCAGTGGATCTTGCGCTGGTCAACGGCAACTTCATCCTCAAGGCCGGGCTCAGCACGAAGGACGCCCTGGCTGTCGAATCCACGGACAGCAATCCGTACGCCAACTTCCTCGCGTGGCGCGCCGAGTCCAAGGATGACGCGCGTATCAAGAAGCTCGATGAGCTCCTGCACTCCCCTGAGGTGAAGGCCTTCATCGAGAAGGAATGGCCTAACGGGGACGTGACTCCGGCCTTCTGAGCCGCCGGAGTTTGAGCGTCACACCCTAAAATCACTTTGGCACCCGCTACAGCGGGTGCCAAAGATTTTTAAGAAGCTCTGCTTCGGACGGAAGCTAGACGTTGAGGCTGACAGGAGCCTTCGCTGCTGCGGCAGCCTGGGCAGCTGCCGGAAGCGCGTCGAAAATCCTGTTCATCGCAGTGTCGTCATGGGCAGCTGAAAGGAACCAGGCCTCAAAGACCGACGGCGGCAGATAGACCCCCGAAGCCAGCATCGAGTGGAAGAAGGGTGCGTAGCGGAAGGTTTCCTGCGCCTGCGCCTCCTCGTAGTTGGTGACTCCATTCGCTGACGTTCCAAAGGCCAGCGAGAAGAGATTGCCGGCCCGTTGAATGGAATGGTCCACCCCGGCCGCGTCCAAGGCCGAGGTCAGGGCTGCAGAAAGCTCCAGCGAGCGCGCATCCACATAGGAGTACACCTCCGCCGTCGCATGGGTCAGAGTGGCAACTCCGGCAGCCATGGCGACGGGATTACCGGACAGGGTACCGGCCTGGTAGACGGGGCCAGTAGGAGCCAGATAATCCATGACGTCAGCACGTCCGCCAAGCGCCGCCGTCGGCATTCCTCCGCCGATTACTTTTCCAAAGGTCAGCAGGTCCGGGCTCCAGGGCTCAACCGCTCCCGCTGCTCCGCCGGTGAGGCCCCAGTACCCCGAATACCCGGTGCGGAAGCCTGTGAGGACCTCATCGAGGATCAGCAGCGCCCCGTGTTGGGTGGTGATCCGGGAAAGACCCTCGTTGAATCCGGGTCCGGGAGTCACCACGCCCATATTGGCCGGCGCCGCCTCAGTGATCACGGCCGCGATGTTCGGACCGTGCTTGGCAAAGGCAGCCTCGACGGCTCCAAGATCGTTGTACGGCAGGACCAGCGTTTCGGCTGCAGTTGCGGCCGTCACGCCTGCTGATCCAGGCAGGGCGAGGGTCGCCAGGCCCGAACCGGCCGCAGCCAGCAGTCCATCAAGGTGCCCGTGGTAGCAGCCCGCAAACTTGATCACCAGGTTGCGGCCTGTAAATCCGCGGGCCAGCCGGATGGCGGTCATTGTGGCCTCGGTGCCGGTGGATACCATCCTCACCCGCTCCACTGCGGACACACGTTCCTTGACGATCGCTGCAAGGTTGGCTTCATCCGGCGTTGAGGCGCCGAAGGACAATCCCCGGTCCACTGCGGCGTGGACGGCCTCGAGAACGGCAGGGTGGGCGTGACCCAGGAGTGCCGGTCCCCAGGAGCAAACCAGATCCACATACTCGTTGCCGTCTGCGTCGGTCAGGTAGGGCCCCTGTGCCGAGACCATAAAGCGGGGTGTGCCGCCCACCGATCCGAAGGCGCGGACGGGAGAATTCACGCCGCCCGGCATGAGCTGCCGTGCGCGGTCAAAGAGTGCCTCGTTGCGAGGGGTGCTGGAAATCATGGTCCTATTCTTTCAGTTCGGGGCAGCGGGTTCGGAGTCACTGGTTCGTCTGCTGCGGAGCCAGGGAGGCTGCCGCGGCAGCTTTCGAGAGCAGCTGGGCCACTCGGGGAGCCACAACCGTGCCGAACAGTTCAATCGAGCGCATCATGGCGGGGTGCGGCAAAGAACCGCTGCTGTATTTAAGGTCGAAGCGGTCCACCCCCAGGTTCCTTTTCAGCAGGGCGATCTTCTGCGCCACAGTCTCGGGCGAGCCGACGTACAAGGCACCTTCGGGTGTACACATGGCGTCAAACTCCCGCCTGCTGCCCGGCCCCCAGCCACGCTCTGAGCCGATGCGGTTGCGGAGATCCAGCCAGTGCGGGAAGTACTCGTCCCGCGCTTCCTCATCGGTGCCGGCGATGTGGCCCGGCGAATGCGTGGCGATTTGTCGCATTTGATGCCCGTACTTGGCCATCGCCTCCCGGTACAGGCCAACCAGCGGCGCGAATGAGCGGGGTTCACCGCCAATGATGGCGAAGATGATTGGATAGCCGTATTCTGCGCAGCGAAGGACGGACTCGGGTGTTCCCCCAACCCCGATCCAGGTTGGGAGGAGATGATGCTCAAGCGGCGGGTAGACCCTGAGGCCCTTAACCGGAGGCCTGGTCCGCCCCTCCCAATGAACGGGTTCCTGCGAACGGACCTTGTCGAAGAGCTCAACTTTTTCTTCAAAGAGGAGGTCGTAGTCGGCGAGATCCAGTCCGAAGAGCGGAAAGGATTCGATGAAAGAACCCCGACCCAACATCACTTCAGCCCGCCCGTTGGAGATGGCGTCTACTGTCGAGAAACGCTGGAAGACCCGGATCGGGTCATCAGAACTGAGGACGGTCACGGCCGACCCCAGCCTGATCTGCTTCGTTCGGGCAGCAGCGGCCGCAAGGAAGACCTCGGGGGCGGAGACCGCGTAATCCTTGCGGTGGTGCTCTCCCACTCCAAAGGCATGAAGTCCGACGGCGTCCGCCAGTTCCGCTTGTTCCAGCACCTGCCGCAGCACTTGGGCGTGCGGAACCGGGTGACCATCGGGGTACACGCCGACATCACCGAAAGTGTTCAGGCCCAGAAGAATCCGCTCCGGCCCAACAGGGGCAGTCGGATCAGCTTTATCGATGGTCATCGGGACTCCTTCAGCCAGCCTGCGAGCTCAGCTGCCCAGTAGGTCAAAACCATGTTGGCTCCGGCGCGCTTGATTCCCAGTACTGACTCGGTGATGGCCGCCTGCCGGTCGATCCAGCCGTTGGCCGCTGCCGCTTCAATCATCGAGTACTCCCCCGAGATCTGATACGCGGCAACGGGCACCGGGCTCATGGCAGCGACGTCGGCAAGGATGTCCAGGTAGCTCATGGCGGGCTTCACCATTACGACGTCGGCACCTTCAGCCAGGTCCAGCTCCACTTCCCGGATGGCTTCCCGCCGGTTGGCAGCATCCATCTGGTAGGTGCGGCGGTCGCCCTTGAGCTGTGAGTCCACGGCCTCACGGAACGGCCCGTAAAAGGCGGAGGCATATTTGGCCGCATAGGCAACCACCGCAGTGTTGGTGTGTCCGGCCGTTTCGAGCGCCTGCCGGATGGCTGCAATCTGCCCGTCCATCATTCCCGAGGGCCCGAGCATGTGGGCGCCGGCGTCAGCCTGGGCCACCGCCATCTTCGCGTAGATTTCCAGTGTCGCGTCATTGTCGACATAGCCCGAAGCGTCCAGGACACCGCAATGTCCGTGGTCGGTAAATTCATCGAGGCAGACGTCGCTCATGACCACCAGTTCATCGCCGATTTCAGACCTGACATCCCGGATCGCCTTGTTAAGGACTCCGTTCGGATCCAGGGACGCACTTCCCTCTGCATCCCGTTCGGACGGGATGCCGAACAGCATGATGCCCCCCACTCCCAGCTCTGCTGCTTCGGCGGCCGCCCGCTTGAGGGAACCGGTAGTGTGTTGCACCACTCCCGGCATGGACGCGATGGGGTTGGGCTCGGACAGCCCTTCCCTGATGAAGGCTGGAAGGATCAGCTCCGCAGGTGCGAGGCGGTGTTCGGCCGTCATCCTTCGCATGGCCGGGGTGGTGCGCAGCCGGCGTGGTCGTTGATTCGGGAAGCTCATGCTGTGGTCCTTCACGTGTCGGTGGAGAGGGCGTCGGTGATGGCTTGAACCAGACCCTCGGTGGTGGGCGCATTCGCCGTGGCCGCCACGGGCAGTCCTACGGACTCCGCCTGAGCGGCCGTGGAAGGTCCAATTGCTACCAAGCGGCAATCGCCCAAGGGCCGCAAAGCTGAGTGGATGCGCTCGACGGCGCTGGGGGAAGCAGCTACTACGGCGTGTAGCCTGCCCTCGGCCAACTGGGCTTTCGCCGTCGCCGGCGTCAGTGCGGCGGGGGAAGGCAGTCCGGATTCCCCTGTGCCGGTGCCAATCCGTGCGGCCAGGGAACGGCCGGGATCTGCAGGGTAGTCCACCGTCCGGTAAGCCGTTACGGCCTGGACTCTGGCTCCCCGCGACTGCATCCCCCGGGCAAGTGCGGGATCGGCAAGGTCAGCCTGGGGCAGGAACACCATGCCTTGATCGGGAGGCCAGATGTCCAAAAGCCCGGACGCGGACTGCTGATTCTCCGCGGGCAGGAGATCCACGTGGAGCCCTTTGGCGAGCAGGGCGTCACGGGACCGGGTACCGACAGCGGCAACCCGCACAGAGCCGGGAACCCAATGCCGGAGGTCAGTTCCCCGCTCCGCCGCCTTAATTTCCAAGGCCAGCAGCGTCGTCGTGCTCGTGATAACAAGCCATTGGTATGCTCCCGCGCCCAACGCGTCGAAAACCACGTCAAGGGAGTGCTGGTCGCTGGCGAGTTCGAAGTCGATCAGGGGCAGTACGAGGGGCTCTGCGCCCAGATCCCGCAGTGCGGCGGCCAGGGGCTCCGCACGGTCAGCGCTGCGGGCAATCAGGATCCGTGCTCCTTCGAGCGGCCTTTCACCCGAACGTGAGCCAAGCACACTGCCTGGTGTGGACTCCGCGCTGTGCCGTCCCATTCTGCTGGATGCTGTCCGGCTCAGGAAGCAGCCAGATCGGCAATGTCGGCTGCGCCCTGGCCAAGGAGGATCTCGGCGAGTTCTATGCCCAGCAGCGTCGCTCCTACCTCGGTCAGTCCGTCGGTTGCGCGTTGATCCCGTACCGCAGCGGTGCCGTCCACCGCGCAGACCACAGCCTCGAGGTACAGCATGCTCCCTTTTCGGTAGGCGTAGGCCCCAACCGGCGCGGCACAGCCGGCTTCCAGCCGGGCCAGCAGGGCCCGTTCTGCCGTCACCGCAAGGCGGGTATCGGCGTCGTCCAGTGCCGCGAGTGACTGGGCGAGGACGCCCCGTGATCCTTCGTTGGACCCTGGCCTTGGCGGGGCATCGGCGATACGGCATTCAATGGCCAGCGCTCCCTGCCCCGCGGCCGGAAGCATAATATCCGTTTCGAGGTATTCACTGACCGCGTCCAGCCGGCCGATTCTTTCCAGACCCGCAGCGGCGAGGACGACGGCGTCGAGATCGCAGGACTTCCCGCTGACGACGGCGTCAGTTGTGTTGCCCGGCAAACCCGGGACACGCCCCAAACGCGTGTCCACGTTGCCGCGGATGTCGACGATTTCAAGATCAGGCCGGGCGGCCCGAAGTTGGGCGGCGCGACGAGGGGAGCCTGTTCCGACGCTGGCCCCCTTGGGCAGATCTGCCAATTTGAGGCCATCCCGGGCGCACAGGACATCACGGACGTCAACGCGCTTGGGAGTGGCAGCAAGAGCCAGGCCGGGTGTTCCTCCTGTGGGCAGGTCCTTGAGGGAGTGCACAGCTACGTCGCAGGCCTCACGGAGGAGGGCATCACGCAAGGCGGCTACGAAGACACCGGTTCCTCCCATCTGCGAGAGCGAGCCTGTCAGGACGTCGCCCTCGGTCTTGATGTGCACGAGCTCAACGGTAAATCCCCCGACGGCGGCGAGCTGGTCTGCTGTCTGCTGCGTCTGGGTGAGGGCCAGTTTGCTGGCCCTTGTACCGATCCGTACCGTCATGGCGCCACCCGCTCTGAAGGGTAAGGATCGTGCCCTTTACCTACTGTGGTGTCGGCTCCGGCGATGGTTGGCTTCTCGCCGCGGAAGTTGGCGCAGCAGCCGGGACGGCACACGTCATACCAGGGGCCCAGCTGCGTCAGCGCGGGGCGGTCCTTGATGTTGTTGCTTGCAGTCCGCTCACAAATCAGGTCCACGAGGCCTTTGACGAACTTCCGGTGGGTACCGGGCGTCGGAACGCGCGTGGCCGTTAGTCCGAGATTGAAGCATGTCTCCATGGCTTCGGTGTCGAGGTCCCAGACCACCTCCATGTGGTCACTGACGAAGCCGAGGGGAACAATCACAATGCCTTTGATACCCGTTTCGGCGAGTTCTTCGATGGCGTCGTTGATGTCCGGCTCCAGCCAGGGCACATGGGGAGCTCCCGAGCGGGACTGATAGACAAGCGACCAGGGTGCCGTTTGTCCGCTCTGTGATTCCACCCGGCGCATCACTTCCGCACCCGTTGCCAGATGCTGTGCCACGTAGGCGGAATCTTCCGCAAAGTGACGGGGCTCGTCCGCCGAGCGGCCCGCTGCCTCCGCGTCGCGGGTGGGGATGGAGTGTGTGGCGAACAGGATATGGACGGGAGCATCGGGGGTTCCCGCAGCGGCCAGCCGTGCCCGGACATCTGCGAGCCCGGCGGCTGTTCCTTCGATAAAAGGCTCGACAAACCCGGGGTGGTCGAAATACTGGCGGACCTTGTCCACCTCGAGCTTGCCATCCAGGCCGGTTTCCGTCAGGGCCATGCCGATGTCCTCGCGGTACTGGCGGCAACTCGAGTAAGACGAATAAGCGCTCGTGGTGATCATCAGCAGCCGGCGGTGGCCGGCGTCATACGCATCCTGGAGAGTCTGCGGAATGTACGGATCCCAGTTGCGGTTTCCCCAGATCACCGGAAGGCTGATGCCACGGGCTGCCAGTTCCGCCTCCAGCGCTGCTTTCAGCTCACGGTTTTGCTGGTTGATCGGGCTGATCCCGCCGTTGGCCCGGTAATGGTGTGAGACTTCCTCGAGCCGCTCGTCCGGAATTCCGCGGCCGCGCGTGACATTTCGGAGGAACGGGATGACGTCGTCTTGCCCTTCCGGACCACCGAACGAAGCGAGCAGGAGGCCGTCGTACTCTTTCGGCTCCATGCGGCCCGCTTCCGTGACCACGTTCACTGCTGTCAGCTCATCCTGGGGATCGAGTTGGTTCACGAAAGGACCTCGGCAATCTCTGCAGGGGAAATCCGCCGCCCGGTGTAGAAGGGGATTTCCTCGCGGACGTGGTTCCGTGCTTCGGTAGCGCGCAAGTGGCGCATCAGGTCCACGAGGTCAACGAGCTCCGGAGCTTCGAGGCCGAGAATCCATTCCCAGTCGCCAAGGGCGAAGGAGGAGACGGTGTTTGAGATGACCTGGGGGAATTCACGCCCCAGCATTCCGTGGTCGCGCAGCATCTTGCCGCGCTCGGCCTCGGGCAGCAGGTACCACTCGTAGGAGCGGACGAACGGGTAGACGCAGAGCCACTCGGCCGGCTCCACACCACGGGAGAAAGCAGGGGTGTGGTTCTTGGCGAACTCGGCTTCACGGTGCACGCCCATGGCCGACCAGGCGATCTCGGTGCCGGCGAAGAGCTTGCTGCGGCGGATGGACCGCACGCCCTGCTGAAGTGCTTCGGGACTTGATCCATGGAGCCACACCATTACGTCAGCTTCCGCGCGCATTGCTGACACATCGTAGCTGCCGCGCAGCGTCACACCGTCGTCGCCAAGTCGCGTAACAAGAGCCTCGAAGTCAGTAGCAGCATCACCGCTGCGCAGGACGTCCGCAGAGCGCTTGAATACCGTCCAGAGAGTGAAAAACTGCTCTGTTGATTCTTCGGTTTTGGTGACAGATTCGGCAGAAGTGTGGCTCATGGGTACAAGTCTGCCCCCTGCTGGCGGGTAAGTCGAAACAGATGACTTCTACAGCACGTAGAAGTGGTGCAAATCACAAACAAGCCGCATTTTGTGGTTCATACCCTGCGTAACCTGAGAAAAATAACTGCCGCAATACCGGATAAAAGAACCAGTCCAATGCCCCACAAAAGCAGCCGGGAAGCCTCGGCCTGATCAACGTTTGCCACCTGCTCCATGGGCTGCTTTTCGGTGGTGCTGCCTTGGGCCTGGACCTCTCCGTACGAAGGATTTTGAGTGGCCTGGCCGTAGACGGAACCAGTGGCTGCAGGCGACGGGGAGGACATAGCCTCCTCGGTTACGCCAGAAACAGAGACAGCGCCGTCCTGGTCAGGGTGGACAGGCTCAGCGGCCGGCGGGGCAGGTTCTGCCGTGGGAGATTCAGCCGGTACTGTACGGGGTTTTCCCCCCTTCGGCTCCTGCGAAGATGGCGGCGCGGGAGTACCCTTGGCGTCGGACGGAAGCCGGGTGTCTGAGGAATCAGTTGTCACCGTGGGCGACTCCATGGGAGCAGAAGGGGCCGCGACGACCGCGTTGGAGGCAGGGGTGCCTGCGACGAAAACCAGAACCGCTCCGAGCAAGGCTGCTGCCGTACCGCGTCGAAGACCCCCATGGAAACCAGTCAGCGTCCTGAAAATGATGGACCTCTGAATAACCATAGTTAACGACCCTAACGACTGAAGGCGGACTATGGGAATTTGCAGTGATCCAATGATTGTGGACGACGGCGGAATCCGACCCTCCGCTGGAGGATTGCCTTAGCGTCGGGACACGAGTGCCCGGACCTGCTTCGGAGTGTCTGCTACGACCGCGGCAAGTCCATTGCCCGAGAGCCAGCCGCCCACCATCGCGAGGTTCCCGGTTGCGGCACAGATGGACCTGATAGCGTCCACGCGGTGCTTGTGGCCCACCGACGCGAACGGCAGCGAGCCTGGCCACCGCACGACGTCCCAGTCCACCACGTCCTTTTCGGAGATGCTTACACCCAGCAGGGCGGAAGCATCATCAAGGGCTGCCCTCAAGAGTTCCTGATCGCCTCCGGCGGTATCCCTCCTGCCGTCAGAAGCATCGCCAGACGCATCCTCAGCGGCATCCCCGCTGCGACCATAGGACAACCTGAGGACATGGGTTCCGGGACCCGCCTTGGCTGCCAGCCACTCCCACTTTGCGGTCGCATGGGTGAGCGCCTTGGCCTGAATTCCCGGCGTCTGGGGTGCCACCAGGACGCCGGTGCCCCTGGGTTTTCTGTCCAGCTCGGGAAAATCCAGCACCACGGTCACCAGCCGGATGTCAGGGCCTTCCGCAGGTCTGTGGCTTGCCAAAGCAGGAAGGTCCGCAGCCAGGAGTGACACCGCCGAGGGACCGTCAAGGGCAACCACAAGCACTTCGCAATCAAGGGCGCGGCCAGGCCCGGAAACCCGCCATCCCGCCGAAGTGCGTGTCACGGCCTCAGCTCGGACACCGGCTTCCAGGTGCACGCCCCTGGACTCAAGATCCTGGACAAGAGCCGTGACCAGGGTGTGCATTCCGTCGCGGAGTCCCGCTACGGCAGACCCGGCTTTCACCCGCTCCCGTGTAGCGCCTGCATTGCGCTGGGCGGCCACAGCAGCCGCCAGTGAACCGTGCTTGCGGACACCTTCCCGAAGCCCGGGGGCCACCACATCGACGTCGAGCAAGCCCGGATTGGCGGAGTGAACCCCTCCCACTATAGGCTCCACAAGCCGTTCCAAAACCCTGCGCCCCATCCTGGCCCGTACCAAGGAGGAGACGCTGGCGACGTCCTTCGAGGTTCCCAACCACGCTGGCAGCCACGCGTCCATGGATGCGCGGAGGGCGCCCAGCAAGCCAAGGGACCTGCGGACCTCCGGGTCCCATGGGGACGCCGGAATACCAAGAATTCCCGTTTTGGGGAGTTCTCGGGGACCATCAGGCAACTGCACCCAGGCCCCGGACGGATCAGGGGACACGATGTTTCCCGCCAGGCCTAATTCTGCGGCCAGGTCCGCCACCGCCGAGGAGCGGGTAGCGAACGATTCCGCTCCGCTGTCCAGTTCCAGGCCTGCAACAACGTGCCTGCCGACACAACCACCCCATGAATCACCGGCTTCCAGCACTGTCACTTCGAAGCCAGCCTTGGCGAGTTCGCGTGCGGCCAGGAGGCCGGACATTCCGCCGCCCACCACCGCTGCAGTTCGGTTGGAACGGCTTTCCTGAGCTGCTGCCATGGCCTTACTCGGGGGAAATCGAATGAATAAGTTCGACGACGCGGGTCAGGACGGTGGGATCGGTTTCCGGCGGTACGCCATGGCCGAGATTCAGCACGTGGCCTGGTGCGGCCGAACCGGCAGCGATGACTTCGCGGACGTGGGCTTCGAGCACCTGCCAGGGAGCCGAGAGCAGCGCGGGGTCGATGTTGCCCTGCAAAGGTACTGTTCCGCCCAGGCGGCGGTTGGCCTCATCCAGCGGCAGGCGGTAGTCCACCCCGACGACGTCGACGCCGACGTCGCGCATGGCCACCAGGAGTTCGGAGGTTCCGGTGCCGAAGTGGATGAGGGGTGCGCCAAGATGCCGCACGTGGTCCAGGGCGCGGGCCGAAGCCGGGGCAACAAAACGCTGGTAGTCAGCAAGGCCAAGGGAACCGGCCCAGGAATCGAAGAGCTGGCCGGCAGACGCCCCGGCTTCCAACTGCGCCCGCAGGAAAAGGCCTGAGGCGTCAGCTGCCCAGTTGGCCAGAGCCTGCCACGTTTCCGGGTCAGCGTGCATCATGGTGCGGGGACCCAGGTGATCCCGGGACGGCTTGCCCTCCACCATGTAGGCAGCCAGCGTGAAGGGCGCACCCGCGAATCCGATCAGGGGTGTTTTGCCCAACTGGGCCACCGTGAGACGTACAGCTTCCCTGATCGGCTCCAGCGCTTCCCACGTCAGCTTCGGCAGCGCCGCTACATCCGCCGCCGTCCGGACCGGCTTGTCCAGGACGGGGCCAACCCCCGGGACAATATCGACGCCGACCCCGGCAAGCTTGAGGGGAATGACGATGTCCGAAAAGAAAATGGCGGCATCCACGTCATGGCGCCGCACCGGCTGCAGGGTGATTTCAGAGGCAAGCTCGGGCCGCAGGCAGGACTCGAGCATCGCGACGCCCTCGCGGACCTTCAGGTATTCCGGCAGCGAGCGGCCGGCCTGGCGCATAAACCAGACAGGACGACGGGACGGCTTCCCGCCGCGGTAGGCAGTAATCAGGGGCGAGTCCGCCGTACGCCCATCCATCAAGGGGTGGCCTGAGTCGAGACTGCCCGGGTGGGTGTGGCTCACCGTACCGTTGGATGCCGTGCCGTCTGAAGTTGCAGCGCTAGAGATCATGCCTTCGATTGTGCCCAAATTCCAGCCCAAAAGATAACGACAGCTTGTCATCTGTTGGTCTAGGCATTGCATGGTGGCAGGGATCACAAGGGGCGGTGCTGCACTCCACTTCATTGAGTTGTTCTACACGGACACGAAAAAGCTATGATTGTGCTGCTGTGGTTCTTTTTTCATTGGTGGCTACACACGCCGACATCGACCTTGAAACCGTTGCTCAGTTGAGCACCGGCGCTTCAGAGCTCGCTACATCCGCACTCTCCGGATCGCCGGAAGTCACGGGTGCGATTGTCCTTGCCACCTGCAACCGCTTCGAGATTTATGGCGAAGCCGTTCATGCGGATGATGTTGAAGCGGCCCGCGCTGCCCTGGTGGCACAGATCAGCGGAAGCAGCGGACTCAGTGAGCAGCTCGTGTCCAGGTCATTCAGCACACGCACCGGGACTGAAGTGACCAAGCACCTCTTTGCCGTCAGCTCCGGGCTGGATTCCGCCGTCGTCGGTGAACGCGAAATCGCAGGCCAGGTCCGCCGTGCCCTGATCCAGGCGCAGCATGAGGGAACCGCGAGCTCGGGGCTGGTCCGCTTGTTCCAGGCAGCCTCAAGAACGGCCAAGGACGTCGGCGCCCAGACCGCACTCGGATCCCGGGGGCTTTCCATCGTGTCCGTTGCTCTCGACCTGGCCGCGGATCTTTCCGAGAACGCGGATTGGGCAACCAAGAAGGCCGTCATCTTCGGTACCGGCGCCTACGCCGGAGCCACGATGTCCCTTTTGCGTGAGCGCGGCTGCACAGACGTTTCTGTATTCTCTTCCTCAGGCCGTGCCGCAGGTTTTGTCGCAACTCGCGGCGGTGTGGCGTTGGACGAAGAATCCCTTCCTGTGGCCGTGGCCGCTGCTGACGTCATGATCGGCTGCAGCGGGTCGGACACCCGGGTGGAAGCCGGGGAGCTGGCCCGTGTCCGTGCCGGCTCTCCACAGCCGCTGATTGCGATCGACCTCGCCCTGACCCATGATTTTGATCCGGCGGTGGGAGAGCTTGACGGCGTGGAACTTCTCACCCTTGAATCCGTACGGCTCGCGGCCCCGCAGGAGCAGGCCGAATCCCTGTCCCAGGCCAGCAGCATCGTCACCGCAGCAGCCAAGGCATTTGAGCAGGAACGTGAGGCCCGCTCGGTCGATTCAGCCATTGTTGCCCTGCGCCGCCACACCATGAACGTCCTGGACGCCGAGATGGAAAAGGTTCGCGCGCGCCACGGCTGTACGGCAGCCGCCGAAGAGGTGGAGTTCGCCCTCCGCCGCATGGTCAAGCAGTTGCTCCACGTTCCCACGGTCCGGGCCCGCGAACTCGCCGCCACCGGCCAACAGGACGAGTACGTGGCAGCCCTTGAAGCCCTCTACGGCATCAGCGTGGAGCAGGCAGCTGCACCGGCACCTCTCCAGGCCTCTGCGCCGCCTGCCTCAGACACCGAGGCAGAATGCCCGGTTGATCACACGCAGATCTCCATCGACGATCGGCGCGAATCCGCCTAGTAGACGGGCTTTCCCGGCTCTATGTCCTTCACCCAGGCGAGAATGCCGCCGTCGAGATGACTGACCCGTTCGTACCCCGCCTTTTTTGCTGCGGCCAGAACCGCGGCTGAACGGGTTCCGGCCTTGCAGTGGAACACAATCTCCCGGTCCTGGGGCAGTTCTGACCAAGCTTCACCAGCGAGGATCCTGCCCTGCGGGATGAGCACTGACCCATCGATGCTGACGATCTCGTGCTCCCCGGACTCCCGGACATCCACGAGCTCGAACTCCTTGAGGCCAGCCTTACGCGCGGCGAGCATGGTAGCCAGCTGCTTCGGGGTGATGGTGTTCTCGTTAGCTGTGGAAGACGCCGGGAGGATGCCGCAGAAGGCCTCATAGTCGGTCAATCCGGTGATGGGGTCGGCCGCGGGATCCTTGGAAACCTTGATCTCACGCCAGCTTCCACCCAGTGCGTCAAAGAGCGCCACGCGCCCCAGCAGGGAGCGTCCGACGCCGGTGATGAGTTTGACTGCCTCCGTCACCATCAGGGAGCCCACAGCCGCGCACAGCATGCCGAACACTCCCCCCTCCCCGCAGGAGGGAACAGATCCGGCAGGCGGTGCCTCCGGATAGAGATCGCGGTAGGTAGGGCCGTGTTTTTCCCAGAAGACGCTGACCTGGCCGTCAAACCTGAAAATGGAACCCCAGACATAAGGCTTGCCCAGGATTGCGGCAGCGTCATTGACGAGATAACGAGTGGCGAAGTTATCGGCACCATCCAGGATGAGGTCGTAGTCCGCGAAAAGTTCGAGGGCGTTGGACGCATCCAGCCGGACATTATGCAGCCTGACATCAACCAGAGGATTCAGGGCAGCGACGGCATCCCGCGCCGATTCAATCTTCGGCCTGCCGACGTCCGCCACTCCATGGATGACCTGGCGTTGAAGATTGCTGAGGTCCACAACGTCGTCGTCAACAATTCCCAGCGTCCCCACCCCGGCAGCAGCCAGGTACAGCAGGGCAGGCGAGCCAAGTCCGCCGGCACCGATCACCAGCACCTTTGCGTTTTTGAGCCGCCGTTGGCCCATTGTCCCGATCTCAGGAATGATGAGATGCCGGGAGTATCTCTCCACCTCTTGGGGACTCAGCCCTTCCGCCGGTTCCACCAAAGGTCCGATGGCCGTAGGGGCAGCTGTTGTGGAGATCATTGAAGCCATACTTCAATGTATGCCGAAGATGCCGTCAGGTCATGTTACCCCCGCGTAAAGTAGAGGTAACTGCAAGGGAAAGAAGGCCAAAAAGTGGCTCATCATGCACCGGTCGACCGGGTACAGGACGGCAAGCCCGTTGGCGGGCAGGCGCGTACTTCCGGTCCCCGCTCGGCGCGGCTGCCCCGTGATGAACGCAGGGCCCAGTTGCTGTCCGCAGCCCAGGAGGTCTTTGTTGCCAACGGTTACCACGGGGCTGCCATGGACGAGATTGCAGAAACGGCACGCGTCAGCAAGCCAGTGCTCTACCAGCACTTCCCCTCCAAGCGGGAACTGTATCTCGCCCTGCTGGACAGCCACCTCACCGCGCTGACCGAACTGTTGCTCGGCGCCCTGAACTCCACCACGGACAATGACGAGCGTGTCCAGGCGGTGATGCGCGCCTACTTCCGCTTTATTGCGAATGATGACCAGGCTCACCGGCTGGTTTTCGAGTCTGACCTCATCAATGATCCGGATGTCAGTTCCAGGCTCGAAACCTTCAACAAGACCTTTGCCGACGCCGTGGCCCGTGTCATCGCCGAGGACACAAAACTTCCGCCGCTGGAAGCACAGCTGCTCGGCCGGGCACTCGCTGGAATGGCCCAGGTAAGCGCACGTTATTGGCTCGAAACAGACGGCAACCTGGACCTCGATGTTGCCAGCGACCTGATTTACCGTTTAGCTTGGCGCGGAATCAGTCGCTTCCCCAAAGAGACCTAGACTACAAATAGAAACTGTCTTCGGAATTTTTTAACTTTGATTGGCTGGGAGGCCTCGCTGTGGAAGTAAAGATCGGCATTCAGAACATCGGCCGTGAAATTGTGTTGGAATCGGCTCAGGATGCTGACGAGGTCGCCAAGGTTGTTGCAGAAGCCATTTCCAAAGGCACTGAGCTCAGGCTGAAAGACGAAAAAGGCCGTTTGGTGATAATTCCCTCCAACACTTTGGGCTACGTAGAAATCGGAGCGGAAGAAGTCCGCAGGGTCGGATTCGGCGCACTTTAATCTGGCAGGAGTTCCACATGCTTTCTCTCGTCATCGTCTCTTTCGTGACGGTAGCTGCAGGCTTCATCATCTGGGCGAATGACCGCAGGCATGCCAAGTACGGCATTCTGATGCCGGCGGGAGTAGCAACGGCGGTAGGGCTTTTGAGCTGGATCCTGTTCATTACCGCCGGATTCGGTTATCAGCCGGGCCTGACCTGGATTCCGTGGATCCTTCCGATGGTTCTGGGCACCGCGGCCTCCTTGGCTGCTGCTCTATACCTTGGGAAGACCCGGGCCCGGCACGACACCGCACGGCTCACTGCCGCACTGAGGCTCTAACGGATCGGGCTCTAAAAGGGTCTAACGGGACGCGGGTCTAACCGGGCAACGCCACAGCGGGTCCTCAGAGGTCCGGCTCGTGGCCTTCTTCGGTGCACAGGCACAACCGGTTGCCTTGGGCGTCAGTCACAACAACCCAATGAGGGGCGTGGCCGTAGTCCATCAGGGCGCCTGTGCCGGCGGTCTTCTCCAGCGTAGGGCCGGACTCCTGCTTGCTTCGGTGGACATCCAGGTGAAGGCGGTTGGGATTTGGCGTGGACGTGTTCTGGAACCAGAGGCCGGGCCCCCTTCCATACGGGTCCACCAGGTCCCCGTAGCGGCCCTTTTTGTACCCGAGGGCAACGCGCCACACCTCTGAGATTTCGGCGGGATCGGCTGAGTCTATGGCGATTTCGATAGTTCTGTAGAGGCCTGGTTCAGCAGTTGCGCCTGCCGCTTCCGCCTCTGCGCTCACCGACGTCGCGGCGGTAATGTCCCGTCGGGTGACTTCCGATCCCGCGTCATGGGACGTAAAGCGGATGAACACCCTGTTGAACCGCCAATCGAGGTCAGGGTGATGGTCCTGTTCTTCTGCCAAACGTCCGACGGCGGCAATGAGGTCCAGCGCTTTGGCGGCCGCCGGCAATTTGTAGACGGTCACCAGGCCCCCGAGGCGGTAACGCCAGTCCGGTAGCCCGGCAAGCGCTTCGTCAATCTGCGGCCGGGTCAGTACGGCTGCTTTTTCAGGTACGACTGGTTCAGGCATGACGCCCTCCTGGAACTGATAGCAGGCGAACAGGTCCGCCGTCGGCCGGCCCGGAAAGCTGAACCAGGCAACCGTGCCCGGAAGGACGGGCTAGAGGAACTCGGCCCGGCCTTCCATGGCAGATGACGCCAAGGCGTGCTCACGGCGCGGAATCCGGCCGGCGGTTTTCGCCAGCCTACCGGCGATGACGGCGTGTTTGAAGGCCTCGCCCATCTGGACCGGGTTCTGGGCCCGCGTGACGGCGGTAGCCAACAATACGGCGTCACAGCCGAGCTCCATGGCCAGGGCGGCATCCGAGGCGGTACCGATTCCGGCGTCGAGCACTACCGGGACAGAGGCCCTGGCAACGATCAGCTCTATATTGTGGGGGTTCAGGATGCCCAGGCCGGTCCCGATGGGCGAGCCCAAAGGCATCACGGCGACGGCACCGAGGTTTTCCAGGCGCAATGCCAGCACGGGGTCGTCATTGGTATAGGCAAATACTTTGAATCCCCGGTTAACCAGCTGCTCGGTCGCTTCGACCAGTTCCACGGCGTCGGGCAGGAGGGTATGTTCGTCGGCGATGACCTCCAGTTTGACCCAGTCCGTCTCAAGCGCCTCACGGGCCAGTTCGGCGGTCATGACTGCGTCCCTGGCGGTGAAGCAGCCCGCTGTGTTCGGCAGCACCCGGATGTTGTGCTCCACGAGGAGCTGGAAGAGGGAACCCGTTTGCGCCGGTGAGTACCGGCGCATTGCAACTGTTGTCAGTTCCGTCCCGGAGGCCAGCAGCGCGGCGCCGAGCCCGTCAAGGCTTGGAGCCCCACCGGTTCCCATGATGAGCCTTGAACTGAAATCGACCCCGTCTATGGTCAGCTCGTCGGTCGCCTTGTATGCCGGACCGGAAGTGGTGGCTACCATCATGTTTCCTGCGTTTCCTGTTGGAGTAGGGCCTTCATGCATTTGCCTAGCCTCCCTGTACTGCGGTGACCAGTTCGACGTCGTCGCCGTCAGCGAGCGCCGTCAGTGACCAGCGGCTCCGCGGAACCACTTCGGAGTTGCGGGCAACTGCAACGCCAAGTTTCTGACCGTCAGCTGCCTGGCCGTCGGGGCCAAGGCTCTTACCTGTAACCAGGGCTACCAGCGTGGTGACCGAGGCGCCGTCGTCGATGGCACGCTCCGCGCCATTGAGGGTGATGTTCATGCTGTTCCTTACTGCGGAGAGGTACCGGCTGTTGCCGGATCGGGGTGACGCCGGACATGACCGGCGGAGGAGCCTGGGGAGAATCGTCCGGGTTCGAAAACTGCCCACCGGGAATCAGACCGGCCCTCCATCAGCTGCAGGCAGATTGATGCGGCCGCCGGAGCCAGAAGTATGCCATGGCGGAAGAATCCTGTCGCCACAATGAGGCCCAAGAGGTCAGCGTCACCTGTGCGGTCCCGTACCCTGCCCAGCAGCGGCGCATTGTCAGGGGTGCCGGGCCGGCCGCGGGCGGTGCATTCAAGCAGCTCCAGTTCGGCCACTGCGGGGAGAAGTACCTGCGCGTCGCGCAACAACTGGTAAATACCTCCGGCGGAGACCGCTGCCTCTGCTGCACCTGCTTCCAGGGCTGCTTCCCGTTGCGTGGCTCCGATCACCACAGTCCCGTCGTCCCTTGGAACGATGTACACCGGCACGCCATGAACCATCCCCCGGACCGTTGAGGTCAGGAGCGGCTGGAGGTGGCCCGGGACGCGGAGCCGGATGATATCCCCGTAGACAGGCCGCAAGGGAAGATCGAGTCCCGGCGGAAGGCCGTCCAGTTTTCCTGTTCCAAGTCCGCTGGCCAGGACAGTCTCGCCGGCATGGATGGCTCTTCCGTTGTCCAGGACGACGCCGGCTACGCGGTCACCATCCCATCGCAGGCCGGCGGCCCTCGCCGGGAGCATTTCGCAGGTTCCCCCGGAACGCTGGGGATCGGCCAGAGCTTCGGCGATCCGGGCAAGGAGCCTTCGAGGGTCCACCTGATGATCGGCGGCGATCCGGTAGGCACCGGAGACGGCGGGACTGAGCAGCGGCTCAATGGAGCGTGCTTCACGAACTGTCAGTGGCTCCACTGTGAGCCCGTTCGCTGCCTGCACCCGCCTCAGATCCTCGAGCGCCCGGCGGTCTGCAGCATCAGCGCCGATGACGAGCGTGGGTGTGGTGAGGTATCCGGTACCAGATGCCTCCGCTTCAGAGGGTCCGTTGACACGGCTGTCGATGGCAGGGGCAAGTCCGGCTGCGAACGCAGGCCAGAGGGCTGAGGCCTCGAGCATGAGTTCCAGCAGGTCTTCCTCCTGGTAGTGCAATTCAGTTACCGGGGCCAGCATCCCGGCGGCGGCCCAGCTCGCGCCGGTACCGGGGGCATCGTCAATCAGGACCACGGAGCGCCCACTCAGTGCAGCTTCCCAGGCGATGGCATGGCCCACCACTCCGCCGCCAATGACTGCCACATCCACGCTGATATCCGTGCCGGAGACGGGCTCGTGCATTGGGCCGGTGGACGTTGTGTGGCTGGATGATGGAGAGAGTGCTGAGTGGGAGAGCACTGGATTCCTTCCCTACGCCGGTACTAACCGGATCAGGTCAAGCGGTCGGCTCTGACGCCCTCTCAGCCCGGCAGTTTATGACAGCTGCTGCGGGCTCCCGCGGTACTCCCCCAGTTTAGAGGAACTAGGCTGGTGCCATGACCGAGCCTGCCGTCCACACCACCGCCCGCCTCTACCTCTGCACCGACTCCCGCCAGGGCCGGGGGGACTTTGAGGACTTCATCGACGCCGCCTACGCAGGGGGCGTTGACATCATCCAGTTGCGGGACAAGCAACTGGAGGCTGCGGAGGAACTGGAGCTGCTGGAAGTCCTGCAGGCCGCGGCCCAGCGGCATGGGCGGCTGTGGGCGGTCAATGACAGGGCAGACATCGCGTCCCTGTCCGGCGCTCCCGTCTTGCACCTTGGCCAGAAGGACCTCCCGCTGCACTCGGCAAGGACGTTCGTCGGCAGTGAAACAGTGATCGGCCTTTCCACTCATACCCCGGGGGAGGTTGATGCCGCTATTGCCGCATCACCGGGGCGAAGCGGCCTGGATTACTTCTGTGTCGGGCCGGTCTGGTCCACTCCCACTAAACCCGGACGGACCGCCGTCGGGCTTGAACTCGTCACTTATGCGGCTGACGCCATCAGGGCGGCAGACCGAATGACTGTCGACGGCATACTCCTGCCCTGGTTCGCAATCGGCGGCATCGACCTCGCCAATGTGGAGCAGGTGGTGGCCGCCGGCGCCTCGCGTGTAGTGGTGGTCCGGGCCATTACAGAGGCAGACGATCCTGCGGCCGCAGCCAAGGCCATCCTGCAAGTGCTCGACGCCGGAGCCTGACCCGGGCTTTACGGTCTGATCAACCGAGCTGTCTCACCATCCGAAGCCGATTGGCTAGCCTGTCAGGCCCAATTGGGTCATGCGCCGGGAGTGGTTCCCCGCCAGCTCCTTCATCAAATCAGCAACCATGAGTTTGGCCTCGGCGTCGTCCCGGACGATTCCCACTCCTGAGTCTGACCCGGGTGGGTCATTACCTTGGCTGGCTATGAGGCCCGACAGGAAAGCACGCTCGAAGCCCACCCGCTGCGCCTGGGTGAGAGCCTCCCCCAGCAACCGCCTCCCCCACAAGGCCAGCCTCGACGCCAACCTGGGATCATCGGACAACGCTTTCTTGAGCCGTACACGAAGAATCTCCGTGACATCCTCGGCTGACTGGACCTGCCGGATCAGCTGCCTGCTTTCCGGCTCGACGTACTCGGACACCGCACGGTAGAAATCAGCCGAAACAGTGTCAATCACGTACGCCTTCATCAGGGACTCGTACCAGTCCGCCGGGCGCGTACGATCGTGGAAATGGTCGATGGCGGGCTGGAATGGCAGCATGGCTTCCTCGGCATCAACACCCAACCCTGCAAGCCTGGCACTTACCAGTTCATAGTGCTGGAATTCCAGCACAGCGATCCTGCCCATAACGGCCCGGTCATGGAGGGTGGGCGAGTAACGGGCGTCCGCAGAGTATCTCTCAAAGGCGGAAAGCTCCCCATAGGCCATGACTCCCAGGAGGTCCGCAAGGAAACGGTCCCGGCGAGCGTTGTCTGTGGGGGAAGTGCTCATGATCCAAGACTAATGGCGCAAATCGGGCTAACCTGATTTTCGTGTCACATCATCGTCTGGCTCCCAGTGTTCACGCTCAGAGCAACCAGCTGGCCGCGGCGCTCAGTGCTCTGCGCACCCGCCTGGAGCTGCCCGGCGCCTTCCCGGACGAGGCCCTCAAAGAAGCTGAAAAGGCCGTTGCGGACCACCGCCTTCCGGACCTGGATCTCACGGCCATCGAGTTCATCACCATTGACCCGGCGTCCTCCACCGACCTTGACCAGGCTGTTTTTATAGACAGGGCCGGTGACGGTTACAAGGTCTACTACGCCATCGCCGACGTGCCCTCCTTTGTGGAGCCGGGCGGCCCTTTGGACGCCGAAACCCGACGGCGGGGGCAGACGTTCTACGCGCCCGACGGTCGCATCCCGTTGCATCCCGAAGTGATCAGCGAGCAGGCCGGCAGCCTGTTGGAAGGTCAGCTGTGCTCGGCGTTCGTTTGGGAATTCGATCTCGACCGGGCGGCAGAAGTGTCAAAGGTTGCCGTGCGCCGGGCGACGGTCCGGAGCCGGGCGAAGCTCAGCTACAGGCAGGCCCAGACACAGCTTGATGCAGGAACCGCGCCACTCGTGTTGCAGCTGCTCAAGGAAGTGGGGATCAAGCGGGTCGAGCTGGAGCGGGGCAGAGAGGGTGCAAGCCTGAACATGCCCGAACAGGAAATCCAACAGCTTCCGGACGGCGGCTACCGGATCATTGCAACACCCCAGCTTCCGGTTGAGGACTGGAACGCCCAGATTTCCCTGATGACAGGCATGGCAGCCGCAAAACTCATGCTGAACGGCAAGGTGGGCATTCTCCGGACCATGCCCACTCCCGACGAGCGGTCCCTCGATAATTTCCGAACTCAGACGCAGGCCCTTGGCAAGCCCTGGGATGGTCAATTCAGTTACGGGGAATACCTGCGCACCCTCGATCCCCGGGATCCTAAGCAACTGGCCATCCTGCACTCGGCGGGGATGTTGTTCCGGGGAGCAAACTACACCCCGTTTGATGGAACGGTCCCGGAGAACGCCATTCAATCGGCCATCGGTGCCAGTTATGCGCACACCACAGCACCGCTGCGCAGGCTCGTGGACCGCTTCGTCCTGGTCATCTGTGAAGCACTGAGCAACGGCTGTGACGTCCCCCGCTGGGCACGCGAGGCCCTTCCGTCGCTGCCAGCCATCATGGCCGCTTCCGACCAGCTCGCCGGCAGGATGGAACGCCTCGCCCTGAACACCGTTGAAGCCGCGCTCCTGGTCAACCACATCGGCCAGGAATTCGAAGCAGTTGTGATCTCCGGATCCCGGCAAGGCAAACTCAACGGTAATGGCGGCAACGGCGGCAGCAACGGCAACGGCAACAATGGCAACGGCAGCCTGAACGGGTCCGGACCTTCCGGGATTGTGCAGATTGCAGAACCTGCGGTCACGGCCAGGTGTACGGGAGAGCTCGAACCCGGCACCAACGTCAGGGTCCGGCTGGTGGCCTGCGACATCTCGGCCCCGGAGGTCTTGCTCGAGCTCGTGGACTGACCCAAATCGGGTCGCGTCCAGTGCTTTTCGTGTCAACAGCTAGACTGAAGGTGTAGTAATGGATGCCCGGTCGTTGATTTCCTTCCTTTTAAAGAATCAACAAGCCCGCCCCTACGCGATCTTGAGACACACCAGTTGGTCACCAGTGCCAGCATAGATAGCCCGCGATCGGCTTCCACTGGATTTGCTAGCGCGCCCGAGCGTGCTCCGGAACGGCCTATCAAACCGCCCCGTTGAGCAGGCAGCGCCTAAGCCCAAATGAATAAGGAAACTCCACTGTGAGTGAATTGCACACGCACCAACTTCTGACCGACGACACCGGAACGGAATCGATCGAGCCTGAAGAAACCATCATCTCGGACGAAAAACCGCACGAGATCGAGGAAAAGTCTTTCGCCGACTTCAACGTCCGGGCCGACATCGTCGAATCCCTCGCCGACGCCGGGATTACCCATCCGTTCCCTATCCAGGCCATGACGCTCCCGGTGGCCCTTTCCGGCCACGACATCATCGGCCAGGCCAAGACGGGTACGGGCAAAACCCTGGGCTTCGGCATTCCTGCCCTGCAGCGCGTTGTGGGAAGGGACGATCCCGGCTTCGACAAGCTAGCCGTTCCCGGTGCCCCGCAGGCATTGGTGATCGTTCCGACGCGCGAACTCGCCGTCCAGGTGGCCAATGACCTCCAAAACGCCTCCCGCAAGCGGAACGCCCGCATCGTCACCATTTATGGCGGCCGCGCTTATGAGCCCCAGGTTGACGCTCTGCAGAAGGGCGTCGAGGTTGTTGTGGGAACGCCTGGTCGCCTGATCGACCTTTACAAGCAGAAGCACCTCAGCCTCAAAAACGTCAAGATGGTAATCCTCGACGAGGCTGACGAGATGCTTGACCTGGGCTTCCTGCCGGACGTTGAGACCCTCATCGCAGGAACGCCGGCAGTGCGGCAAACGCTCCTGTTCTCGGCAACCATGCCCGGTCCAGTCATTGCCATGGCCCGCCGCTACATGACTCAGCCCACCCACATCCGCGCTGCAGACCCCGAAGATGAGGGCCTGACCAAGCGCGATATCCGCCAGTTGATCTACCGCGCCCACAGCATGGACAAGATTGAGGTCGTCGCCCGCATACTGCAGGCCCGCGGCCGTGGCCGTACCATCATCTTCACCAAGACCAAGCGCACCGCCGCGAAGGTCGCCGAGGAACTGGTGGACCGCGGCTTCGCGGCCGCCGCGATTCACGGCGACCTCGGGCAGGGGGCCCGCGAGCAGGCGCTTCGGGCTTTCCGTAACAACAAGATAGATGTCCTTGTCGCCACCGACGTCGCCGCCCGCGGCATCGACGTCGACGACGTCACCCACGTCATCAACTACCAGTGTGTTGAAGACGAGAAGATCTACCTGCACCGCGTTGGACGCACGGGCCGCGCCGGCAACAAGGGCACCGCCGTGACGTTTGTCGACTGGGATGACATGCCGCGTTGGGGCCTGATAAATAAGGCCCTCGGCTTAAGCGTTCCGGAGCCGGTGGAAACCTACTCGTCCTCGCCTCACCTGTTCGAGGAACTCGACATCCCCGAGGGCACCAAGGGAAGGTTGCCCCGCAGCAAGCGGACCCTGGCCGGTGTCGATGCCGAGGTCCTCGAGGATCTGGGCGAAACCGGCAAGAAGAACAGCCGCTCCGGCGGCCGCGACAGTGGCAGCGGCCGGGACAGTGGCAGCGGCCGGGACGGCGGACGTTCCGGTAACCGCGACGGCGCCCGTTCAGGCAGCCGGCGCAGTGGCGGCGATACCGGCGGCCGCACAGGTGACCGTCGTCGTCGTTCCCCCGAAAACGAAGCAGGTAACGGCGCTGCTGCCCCGGCGGCAGCTGAGGCCCCTGCACAGGCTGACACGGACCGTCCGGCGCGTGCCCGACGCACCCGGACCCGCACCCGCCGCCGTAACGGCGAAGTGGTGGCCGGCGGCGACGCGCAGTCCAGCACCACCGAGGCCTAAACCCCTCAATGACTGACACTGTCTGGGCGCCGGACGGCAGCAACCTGGTGGTACACGCGGATAACGCGATCTTCCTCCCCACGCTGCCGGACGGCGCCTTCACACTCATCTACGTAGACCCACCCTTCAATACCGGCCGCTCCCAGCGACGCCAGGAAACGAAAATGGTGGTGAACGCCGACGGAGCCGGGGACCGTGTGGGGTTCAAGGGCAGGTCCTACGACACCATCAAAGGCGCACTGCACAGCTACGACGACGCTTTCAGCGACTACTGGTCCTTCCTGGAACCGCGGCTGGTGGAGGCCTGGCGGCTCTTGGCGGACGATGGAACCCTGTATCTTCACCTGGACTACCGGGAAGTGCACTACGCCAAGGTCATGCTGGATGCCATTTTCGGCCGGGAGTGCTTCCTGAACGAGATCATCTGGGCCTACGACTACGGGGCACGGGCCAAGTTCCGTTGGCCTACAAAGCACGACAACATCCTCGTCTATGTGAAAAATCCAGCGAAGTACCACTTCGACAGCGTGGAAGTGGACAGGGAACCCTATATGGCTCCTGGCCTGGTCACACCGGCAAAAAGGGAACTAGGGAAGCTGCCAACAGACGTCTGGTGGCACACCATCGTCTCGCCCACCGGCAAGGAAAAAACCGGCTACCCCACACAAAAACCCGAAGGGCTACTGCGTCGCGTAGTAGCAGCATCCAGCCGCCCCGGCGACTGGTGCCTGGACTTCTTCGCCGGTTCCGGGACCCTCGGCGCGGTAGCTGCGAAACTGAACCGGAAATTTGTGTGCGTTGACCAGAACCTGCCGGCCATCGACGTTATGACCAAGCGTCTGGGACCGGTGGCGGAAGTCGTCAGGCGGCCCAGCTCGTCATAAAGGCATGGACTGCATCCGCGATCATCTGCACTGCGATCGCGGACAGCAGGAGGCCTGCAATCCTGGTCACGAGTTCCACGCCGTTCTCACCAAGGACCCGTTGGACCAAGCCGGCGAAACGCATCGCCAGGTACAGGGAGAACAGTGTGACGGCGATTCCCAACCCCACAGCCAGATACTGTGCTGCGGCAGAAGACTGCTGAACGAACACCATCACGGCAACGATCGCTCCCGGTCCTGCCATCAATGGCGTCCCCAGGGGAACAAAGGCCACGTTCTTGTACTTGGCAGCGTTCTCTTCACCGCTTGTTGAACCGGTCAGCAGCTGGAGGGCGATCAGGATCAGCAGCAGCCCGCCGGCTCCCTGCAGGGCAGCGAGCGATATGTGCATGTAGTTCAGGATTGACTGTCCGAAAAGAGCGAAAAGTATGATGACCCCCGCGGCCACCAGAAGCGCCTGCAGTGCCGACCGGTTCCGGTCCTTCGCCGTCATCTGCGCCGTCAAGGACATGAAGATCGGCACCGTCCCTGGCGGGTCCATAATCACAAAAAGCGTCACCAGAACTGACGCGAACAACTGAAGATCTATCCATTCCACTGGGCAAGCTTAGACCGTGGGATAGATGCTCCCGGACTCTGCCGAGCGTCAGGAACAGCGAGCGTCAGGCTGAGGTCAGGAACGCACTACCGCGCTTCCTGTCCCCATTTCCTCGATCCGGACAAGCACTTCGGGGGCCGTCAGGTTTTCACCGAGCAGGTTCGGCTTTCCCGTCCCGTGGTAGTCGGAGGAGCCTGTCACCAGTAAATCGTGGCGTTCCGCCAGCCGCCGGAGAAACCGTCGGCCCTCCTCCGGATTGTCCCGGTGCTCGATTTCGAGCCCTGCGAGCCCTGCGTCGATCATTTCCTGGTACGTCTGCTCCCCCACGATCCTGCCACGTGCTGATGCCACCGGATGGGCGAAAACCGGTACGCCACCGGCAGCCCGTACCAGTTCGACGGCGATGGCGGGGTCAGGCGCATAGTGCTGGACGAAATACCGGGAACGGGATGTCAGGATCGAGGAAAAGGCCTCGGAACGATCTGAAACGACTCCGGCGGCCACCAGGGCGTCTGCAATATGCGGGCGGCCCAGGGTCGCGCCAGGAGCAACATGGTGAATAACGTCATCCCAGGTCAGCGGATAGTCCTCAGCCAGCAATGTCACCATGTGTTCGGCACGGGTGAGGCGCGCATCCTTTGCCTTGGTGATCTCTTCCATCAGGCCAGGGTGCGCGGGGTCATGGAGATAGCTCAGCAGGTGAACGCTGATTCCCTTAGCCGTCCGGCACGAGATTTCAATTCCTGGCACGAAAGCAACCCCGGCCACAACGGCAGCCTCGGCGGCCTGTGCCCAGCCATCGGTCGAATCATGGTCCGTCAGGGCAATGGCGTCCAGCTTTGCCGCTGCCGCCGCCCGCATCACGACAGCAGGGGTCTGGGTGCCGTCGGAAACGTTCGAGTGGGCATGCAGGTCAATCCTCACCAGCCCAGCCTAGTAGATGACCAGGTCCCGGCCGGTCGCCGCATCTTCGGCGGTCCGGGACAAACGGACGGCAGTGTTGCCAACCCCGGGTCCGCTGGTGAGACGATGGGACCGTGAACGATGCTGAAACCACCCAAAACTCTGCTGCCCAGCCACTTGAGGAGCGTGTCAACAACCGCTCTCAACGGCCAAGTTCCGATGCCTTCAAGGCCTTTATGGCCAGTAACTGGGCCCCCGCTCCTGAGCAAAGCCATGAGCTTGAAGTTGTGGCGGGTTATGCCGCTGCCCGTCGCCATGCCATCTCCGGACAGTTCAAGGGCGAGCGCCTGGTCATTCCGGCCGGGCCCTTGAAGGTCCGCTCCAACGACACCGACTACCGCTTTCGCCCGCACTCGGCATTCGCGCACCTGACGGGTCTTGGCGTCGACCACGAGCCCGACGCCGTCCTGATTATGGAGCCGGTTGAAGAAGGCAAGGGCGACGACGGCGGCCACCACCACGCCACCCTTTACTTCCGGCCGCTGGCCGGCCGGGACACGGAACAGTTTTACGCCGATTCCCGCTCGGGAGAGTTCTGGATCGGGCCGCGTCCCACCCTGGCGGAATTCAAAGCCCGCCTCGGGATCGCCACGGCACACATAGATGAACTGGAGACGGCCATCACCAAGAATGTGGGCGCTCCGGAAATCGGGGGAGTTTCGGTACGGCTGGTCCGCAAAGTGGACGAGAACATCGATGCCCTTGTGGACACCGCCCGCTACAACACGGCGAAGGATCCGGACACGCTAGATCTTGGAGTCCTGGATGCCTTGGACGACAAGCTTTCCGAGGCGCTGTCGGAACTGCGGCTGCTCAAGGACGAGTGGGAAGTCGAGCAGATGAAAATTGCAGTGGCAGCCACCGTTGAAGGCTTCACCGAAGTGGTCAAGTCGCTTCCCCGCGCCCTGACTCACCACCGCGGCGAGCGTGTGGTAGAGGGAGCCTTCTTTGCGCGCGCCCGTGAAGAGGGCAACGAACTCGGCTACGACACCATCGCGGCCGCCGGAAACAATGCAACGGTGCTGCACTGGACCCGGAACACCGGCAAGATCAACGCCGGCGAACTCCTGCTGCTGGATGCAGGGGTGGAGGCAGAGTCCCTGTACACTGCCGACATCACGCGCACCCTTCCTGCCAACGGTGTTTTCTCCGAGATCCAGCGCAAGGTCTATGAGGCAGTCCTCGAGGCCGCAGATGCCGGATTTGCCGCCGCCCGGCCCGGAACGAAATTCCGCGACATCCACACCGCCGCCACCACAGTACTGGCTGAGCGGCTTGCGGAGTGGGGGCTGCTCCCAGTGTCCGTGGAGGAGGCCATCAGTCCCGAGGGGCAGCAGCACCGGCGCTGGATGCCACACGGCACCAGCCACCACCTTGGCCTTGATGTCCACGATTGCGCGCAGGCCAAGCGGGAACTTTACCTGGATGGTGTGCTCGCTCCAGGAATGGTATTCACCATTGAGCCTGGCCTCTACTTCAAGGATGAAGACCTCGGCATCCCGGAGGAGTATCGGGGAATCGGCGTCCGCATCGAGGACGATGTCCTGATGACAGCTGAGGGCCCTGTGAACCTCAGTGCGGCCCTTCCCCGCGGGTCCCATGACGTGGAGGACTGGATGGCCGGGATCTACCAGGACGTAGACGCCGAGTCGGCATAAGAAGTGGGCTTGGTCGAGCCCGCGAACTGACTGACCGCAGGAACTGACAAAGAAGGCCCGCCGGAAATCTGACTGCTCAGATCTCCGACGGGCCTTCGTGCGTCCCTGTCTTTGGCGCTGAATCTTTGGCTGGCTAGGACTTGCCCTCGGTGTTGTCCTGCGGTACCTGCGGCTGGGTTGCTTGTGGTTGCGGTGCCGACTGGGGGTCAGTAACCCGGACGCCGTATTGGGGACGTCCGTCGGGAAGGTCCGGGTAGCGCACTGCCGCCGGCCTGGTCCCGGCAGGCATCCGCTGTGCTTCCTCCTGTGAAATGGCAGGGGCCTGGCCGGGCTGGTGTTGAGGGGTGCCGGCAGCCTGGCCGGGCTCTTGCTGTGACGTTCCAGGGGCCTGTCCGGGCTGCTGCCCGGCTCCCGGTGCCTGGCCATAGGGATCGTTCCAGCTGGCCGGACGCTGCGGAGCCTGCCCCTGGTGCGCGTTGTAGCGGGGTGCGCCGGAAGAAGCGTCCGACGGCCTCATAGGCAGTTGCTGCAGCAGCCGCCGGGCTTCCCCTGAGGCCTCGACGGCAACCACGACGTCGTAGTTGGTGGCCACAACCTGGCTGGTGGACGTGAAGTCACGCTTACCGCGCTGCATGGCATAGGTGACGATGCCGAACAGCATAAAGAAGGCTGCACCCATCAGGACCGAGGCAACGATGGAGAAGTAGCCGCCCGTCGGGGAGAAAAAGGAGAGCATGACGCCAACGAACAGCCCGAACCACATGCCGCTCAGCGCACCGGACAATGCAACCCTTGGGTAGCTCAGCCTGCCGGTAACACGTTCCACCATCTTCAGGTCGTTGCCCACGATGGACACAACCTGCACCGGGAACTGCTGGTCGGCCAGGTAGTCCACCGCCTTCTGGGCGTCCAGGTAGGAGTTGTATGACCCGACGGTGTCCCCGGTGGGGACAGTGCGGGACTCGTCGGACCCGGGAACGCCCGACTTAGGAGCACCAAAAATATTTGACATACCCCCATTCTTGCCCATGATCATGTGTGGCGGCTGTAAATTCAGCTAAAAGAGAGCAGACTCGGTAGCCTGTACAAGTGAGCACCAATCATTCGCGGGTATTTGTCGCGCGCTTACTTGGACTGGACGTCTTCGACCCCCTGGGGGACCGTCTGGGCAGGTTGCGCGATGTCGTGGTGCTCTCCCGCGGCAGCCGCGGCGCCCCCCATGTGGTGGGTATCGTCGTCGAAGTGCCGGGGAAGAAGCGGGTCTTTGTTCCGATGACACGCATCACCTCGATTGACCAGACCCAGATCATCTGCACAGGGCTGGTCAACCTGCGCCGCTTCGAACAGCGCGGCGCAGAGACCCTCGTGGTGGCTGAGATGTTCGATCGGCGGGTAACCCTGGCTGACGGCAGCGGAGACGCGACTATCGAGGACATCGCCATGGACCGCCACCGCTCAGGTGACTGGTTTGTGAGCAAGCTGTTCGTCCGGCGCGGCCATTCACTTTCCCCGCTCAGCCGGCTCCGCCGCAACGAGACCATGATCATCGACTGGGCAGATGCCTTGCAGGTAGCCAAGACGGAGCCGCAGGCCGCAACCCAGTTCGTCGCGACGCACGAAGACCTGAAGCCTGCCGACTTCGCCGAAGCACTGCAGGAGATGAGCGACAAGCGCCGCTTTGAAGTGGCCAGCGAACTCCAGGACGAACGTCTGGCTGACGTCCTGCAGGAGATGCCCGAAGGCGATCAGGTGGAGATCCTCTCCGCCCTCGACGTCGAGCGTGCTGCCGACGTTCTGGAGGAGATGGATCCCGACGACGCGGCCGACCTCCTTGCCGAACTGCCCACGGCCCAGGCCGAGGAACTGCTGCAGTTGATGGAGCCGGAGGGCGCAGAGGATGTCCGGCGTCTGCTGGAATACGACGAGGACACTGCCGGTGGCCTGATGACTCCCGTTCCCGTGATCCTTCCCCCTGAAGCGACGGTCGCGGAAGCCCTGGCACATGTCCGGCGGGAAGAGCTCTCCCCGGCCTTGGCGTCGTCGATCTTCATTACAAGACCTCCGCTGGAAACCCCCACTGGCCGCTTCCTGGGTGTTGTGCACATTCAGCAGTTGCTGCGCTACCCTCCCCCGGAGCCCTTGGGCAACCTCGTGGACAAGAACCTCGAACCGTTGTCCGACCAGGCGCACATCAGCGAAGTTGCCCGCGCGCTCGCCACGTACAACCTGAACTCGCTTCCTGTGGTCAATGACGACGGCCGGCTCGTGGGGGCGGTGACTGTTGATGACGTGCTTGATCACCTGTTGCCTGATGACTGGCGTGCCCACGAGGATGACGTCCCCATAAGGAAACTTGGAGGCCGCATTGGCTGATCAGAACGCTCCCCGGAAGCTCAATGGCCGGCTGGTCGGAAGGCAAAGCGTCACAGGCGGCCTGGACACGCCCTTAAGCGGGCGTCAGCGGATTCTGCCCAAGTTCTCACCGAACCCGGATGCTTTTGGCCAATCCACTGAGGGTTTCGCCCGCTTTATGGGTACTCCCCAGTTCCTGGTCTACATGACGGTGTTCGTCGTCGTTTGGCTGGTCTGGAACACCTGGGCCCCGGTGGAGTGGCAATTCGACTCCCGGGCACTTGGTTACACCTTGCTGACACTGATGCTGTCCCTGCAGGCCTCATACGCGGCTCCACTCCTGTTGTTGGCCCAGAACCGGCAGGACGACAGGGACCGCGTGTCCCTGCAACAGGATCGCCAGCGTGCCGAGCGGAACCTGTCCGATACCGAGTACCTGACCCGCGAGCTGGCATCGCTGCGGATTGCTTTGCGTGAAGTGGCTACCCGTGACTACGTTCGTGCCGAACTCCGCAGCCTGCTGGAGGACATTCTGGAAGCCCAGGAGGAACTCCGGAAGCACGACCCCTCAGGGGCCGGCAGCCACGAGTCGCCCAAGGAAAAGGTCCGCGAAAAACTGAAGGAACGCAGGGAGAAGCAACGCAATCCCAGGACCCAGCAGATTCCGAAGATCCGGCCTGAATCCTCCGGCAATCCCGCGCATCTCAACCCGCCGGAAAGCCCCAACCACCCTGAAAGCTGAGTACCGCTCCATGAGTAACTCATTGGTCCCGGCAGTTAACGCTGCTTTGGCCACAGTCATCGATCCCGAGCTGCGCCGACCCATTACGGAGTTGGGCATGGTGGGTGGGGTTGATATTTCAGAAGAAGGATTGGTTCGCCTTACAGTGCTCCTGACCATCGCCGGATGTCCCCTTCGGGGAACCATCACGGCCGATGCCGAGGCTGCCTTGACAGCAGTCCCGGGAGTATCCGGCGTAGACGTTGATCTCCAGGTGATGACGCAGTCGCAGCGCGATGCCCTGAAGGAGAAGCTCCGCGGCCCAGGCGCCCAGCGCGGCATCCCCTTCAACCAGCCCGGCTCATTGACCAAGGTCTACGCGGTGGCCAGCGGCAAGGGAGGGGTGGGTAAATCATCTGTAACAGTGAACCTCGCCTGTTCCCTCGCGGCCCAGGGACTGCGCGTGGGCATCATCGACGCCGACGTTTACGGCTTCTCCGTTCCGGCTCTGATGGGCATCACGCAGGCGCCCACCCGGGTGGACGACATGATCCTGCCGCCGGTGGCCTACGGGGTCAAAGTGATTTCCATCGGGATGTTCGTTTCCGGTAACCAGCCGGTGGCCTGGCGGGGGCCCATGCTGCACCGGGCACTCGAACAGTTCCTCACCGACGTCTACTTCGGCGACCTTGACGCCCTGTTCCTCGACCTGCCACCTGGAACGGGCGATATCGCCATCTCCGTAGCCCAACTGCTGCCCAAGGCCGAGATCCTGGTGGTGACCACGCCGCAGGTTGCCGCAGCCGACGTCGCTGAGCGGGCCGGCGCCATTGCAACCCAAACAGGACAGTCGGTGGCGGGCGTTGTGGAAAACATGTCTTACCTGGAAATGCCCGACGGCGGCCGGATGGACCTCTTTGGTACCGGCGGCGGAGCAGTGCTCGCCGAGCGTCTCTCTGCCACCGTTGGCACCGAAGTCCCGTTGCTCGGACAGATTCCGCTGGACATCCTTCTGCGGGAAGGCGGAGACACCGGTCTTCCGATCGTTCTCAACCGCCCGGAGACAGCGGCGGCATCCGCTTTGAATGGCATCGCCGGAAAACTGGCGGCCAGACCGCGGGGACTAACGGGGCTGTCGCTCGGGCTGCAGCCCCGCTGACTTTACTGCGGCAGACAGGCCTTTATGTGGCCTCAGAGTCGAAAGGCGCAGCTGCACCGTCAGCAAGACGCTCGATAACACGTGCGGGGCGGGATTCTGAAGCGGTTGCGGCCGCAGCGCCGGCCACTGCTCCGGGGGCGCCTGCGCTTACAGGTTTGGTGTCATCATCCAGCAGCGCTTCTTTGATGATGCGGCGGGGATCGTACTGCCGGGGGTCGTACTTCTTCCAGTCGACATCGTCGATGTCGATCCCCACTTCGTCTTTGATCTGTTCCCGGGCACCGGACGCCATCCGGCGGACTTCCTTCACCAGGTTTGCGAGTTTCTGGGTGTATTCGGGCAGGCGCTGGGGACCGATCACCATCACACCGATGATCAGCAGAAGTAAAAACTCCGGGCCATTGATTCCAAACACTTTAGGAAGATTACCCTCTCCGGGAGCCCGGTGACGATTCCTGCGAAAGGCAGGGAAGCATACAGCTGCGAAAGCCTGTCATGAGACGGCAATGCCACCAAAAATGCGGCCGATCCCCCGTTGAATCCGGCCCAGGAGATCCCCGCCCCCAGCACGTTCCTCCAAGGACTCGGCCCCGGTTGCCGGCCCTCTCATGGAGTCGCGGGGAGCAGACTGCGTCAGCGCGGCCAAGGCGGCCTCCGCGTGGTGCTGTGACAGGTCCGTCACATAGGTGAACGTGATGCCGTTGACCTGGTAGATCGCGCGTTGAGGGGTTCCTGAAGAAACCCAAAGGCTGCCAGCCTCCGAACCGTCCAGCTTCGTCACCTGGGCAAAACCGTCCTCGGAAGCAGCATGCCCCGTCAGCGCGTTCACAGGTTCGCGTACAGCTGTGGGCATCCCCGGGGACGCTCCGGCGGGAAGGGAGTGCTGTTCGATAATCGTCGCGTAATTCTTTCCATCCGAAAGGCGCAACTCCATCGCCGGTTCCCCCGACACGACCTTGGTCCGGGCGGAAACCAAATGAAAGCCTGCACCGGACAGATCAGGACAAATCCATCCCTGGCTGCGCAGTTCCTGCACCCTGCCTGAGGCCAGCGTGCTGCCTTGGTCTGTCAGGGAGCCTGCAGCGGCCGTCCCCGCCTGGGGGACCGGATCACCTCCCACAATGAAGGCGGCCATGCCCATGAGTCCTGCCACCGCAGCAGTGCAGGCCAGCAAGAGTTGAACCAGCTTCATTCTCGAGCGCGCCCTGGAGACCGGCTCGGGAACAGCCATGGCAAGATCCTGCGTCCTGGACAAAAGGCGCTCAACGAGATCATCAGGCGCGGCAGGCACCGCCGCGCTGTGGAGCCGCTCCAGGTACTGCCGCTCCCGCTGCACGGCAGTGGAGCAATCCGGGCAAGCTTCCAATGCGGCCCTGCAGGCACCGTGTTTTTTGCCGATGCCGGTTTTTACGGACTGAACCAGCCGTCGAAACAGATCAGAATGACGTAACCGACCCATAAGGCCGATCAGAGGATGCCGGCGATGCGGGGCATGTTAAGACGCGGCTTCAAACCCTGCGTCGGACGGGGATCCCGGTGAGCCAGCTTCTCGCGCAACATGGTGCGTCCTCGATGAATGCGGGAGCGCACGGTGCCCAGCTTCACACCGAGGGCCAGAGCCACCTCGTCATAGGAAAGACCCTCAAGATCGCAGAGTACAACAGCAGCCCTGAAGTCGGGCGGCAGCTCCTCCAGAGCTGCCTGCACATCCAGATCAAGGTTGTTGAACTCAAAACTCTGCTCCGGTCCGGGTTCGCGTCCGGGCAAGCGGGATTCGGCGTCATCGGCAAGGGCATCGAACCGGATCCGGTTCTTCCGCCTCGCCTGATCGAGGAAAAGGTTGGTGGTGATACGGTGCAGCCAGCCATCAAGGGTGCCCGGCTTGAAGTTCTCCAGCGAACGGAACACCCGCACGAACACTTCCTGGGTGAGGTCCTCGGCGTCGTACTTGTTGCCGGTCAGGCGAAAAGCAAGGCGGTAAACCTTGGCTGAGTGGTTGGTGACCACTTCTTCCCAGGTTGGCCTGACCCATGCGGCTTCCGCCGGGGTTCCCGAATCTTCAACTGCAGGGACAGGTGCCACAACTGATGCTGACATCGTCCACTCCCCTCGTGGATGGGTACTAACGCCGATTTTGTGCTCTTACACCAGTGATTCGGTGCCGTTCATCTGTCGGATGACCGGATAATTATCATGTCAAATTTGGCTGGGAGTTTCCTGACATTCAAGGCGCTTCAGCCCAAGGCGCAATTGCGCTGGAGGGAAGTCCTCCCCAAGAGCGCCGCATTCCCGAATGAACCTTTGCAGTCTACGCCGTTCTCAACGCTGCCACACCGTCACCTTCCCGGTCTACGGCGTCAGACACAGTACTCTGATACAAACGCCCCCTGCCGCCCAGAAAGCGAATCCTCCATGAGCGCCGATAAGTCCACGAGCTGGTCCTATGCAGAAGATCTGCCTGCTGAGGATGAGGTGCTGTTGCACGCTCGTGAACGTTCCTTCGAGCTTGGCGTGACACCAATTGGTCCCGGTGTCGGTGCCGCCCTCACTGTGCTTGCAGCGGCGTCAAAGGCGCAAACGGCAGTTGAAATAGGCACGGGCGCCGGCGTCTCCGGTGTCTGCATTCTCAGAGGCCTGGGACCGCAATCGGTACTGACAACCATCGACGTCGATGTGGAACACCTCAAAGCGGCACGCGAGGCCTTCCAGGAAGCCGGCAGCCCGGCAAACCGCACCCGCACTATTTCCGGCCGCGCGGCCGACGTCCTCCCGCGTCTGACCGATTCTGCGTACGACCTTGTATTTGTGGATGCGGATAAGCAAGGACTTCCCGGCTACGTCGAACAGGCCATCCGTCTGCTCAAGTCACGCGGCTTGCTTATCGTCAACGACGCACTGGATAAGGATCGGGTCTCCAACCCCGCCGCCCGGGATGCCAGCACCGTGGTCCTGCGGCAGGTTGGCAAGGCAATCCGCGAGGACGAACGCCTGGTGTCGGCCATGTTGCCTACGGGCGATGGATTGCTCGTAGCCGTCAAGAAATAGGCGCGCCAATCACGGCGCCGATCGGCAACCAAAAAGGACAGGACCAGCAGCCTGTTGGCTACCGGTCCTGCCCCGGAGAATCTATTCGGTAACGCCCACCAGGCATTCCTTCAGGTTCGCCGCCTCCGCAGCGTTGAGCTCAACTACAAGCCGTCCTCCGCCTTCGAGCGGCACACGCATGATGAGGCTGCGGCCTTCTTTGGTTACTTCCATCGGGCCGTCGCCGGTGCGTGGTTTCATAGCCGCCATGAGGAATATCCCCTCCAGTAGTCCCAGGACATACCAGCCCGGACGGGCTGTGTCCGCATGGTCAAACAAGCCGCTATGACGGCCGCTACCGCAGCCGTCATGGCTGAACACTGTCGAATGCCATTTGTCCTTGCTTACCTCTATTATCCCGTAATTGACCGCGCACAGCTAATTGATGGACTTTCGACACGCTGTCCAAAACACGCCGGGGAAGAGCTGCGATTCAAGGGTCAGGGCGGGTAATCTCCGCCTCCGGGCAACTGCGCCCAGGCCCAGAGCCAGACTATCCAGACAATTTGCAGGAGGACAAACATCATCGCGACTACCGTCCGGTAGGCGCCGGATCTCGAGACCAGGGCGGCACTGAGTGCCAGCGGAAACAGTGGGAGGAGCATACGGAAGGTACTGGTCTGGGGATGCAGGAACACCAGCAGGTAGCCCATGTAACAGATGCACCAGAGGCGCAGCTCGATACCGAGTGCACGCACAGGCCGAGTCACCATCACGAGGCCAAAAACGGCCACGAACACGAAGGGCGCCAGGATCCCCAGGACTGGGCCGAACAGCAGGATCCCTGTGTCGAACCACGGCATAAAGGGGACGAGGTCGTGGCCGCGCCAGGCCGTCTCAGTCTTGGTATAGGCCCCGATATCACCAGTCACCAGCCAAGCGATCCCAGGCCACATCAGGGCTCCCACTCCACTGACCAGGGTTAGCCCGGCCAGGCTCCACAATTCACCCAGGCTGTGACCACTGCCCTCCCTCCGCTCAGCAGGCCGGAAATGCTGCCATAGGCGGTAGCAAAGAAGAAGCCCTGCCATCGCGGCGAACGGCACTCCCGTGGGCCGGGACAAGCACATCAGCAGCACTACGGGCATGGCCAAAAGGTACCGGCGCCGGACCAGGAGCAACAAGGCGGAAGCCAGCAACAGCAGGTTCAAGGACTCCGCATAAGGAACCTGGAGCACCGGAGCCACGGGGAACGTGGAAAAGAACACAATTCCCCACAGGGCAGCAGCATGGGAGGCCTTGTGGCGGAACAGCCGATACGTCACCAAGGCAGCACCAAGCCCTGCGACCATTGCGATTACGGTCAGCGATGCAGCCGGCGGAAGCCCGGTTAGGCCTGAGAGAGCCCTGCCAAGCACCGGGAAGAGAGCATAAAAAGCCCAGGCGTTCTCCTGGACGTTACCCGAATCGTTCAAGGGGAGTTCGGAGGGATAGCCGTTAGTGGCAACCTCGCCGTACCAACGGGCATCCCAGATATTGATGAAGTTCCAGTAATCCGGCTTGGCAGGAAACCAGGGATTAGTGCCTTGGTGCAGGGCCGCCGCCATGAAAATGCAAGCACTGATCAGCCGGGCCCCCAGGTATACAGCTCCCACCTGCAGCCACCAGGGCCATCGGCCGGCCGCGGAAAGGGCGTCAGCCATGCGTTCGTTGAGAGGCCTCACGGACCGCGTACGAATAACGCTCCTGTTCCCGCCAGGAGCCGTTTCCTGACCGCTCAAGAGCCTTCCTCCTGCATCGTTCGCATCGCTGACCCAGAGGAACCAACGGAGCCCGGGGAGCCGGAGGCACCAGTGGAGTCAGCGGAACCGACGGAACCAAGAGCGGCGCGAAGCCTGGCGATTTCGGCATCCTTCTCCGCGAGATGGTCACGGAGTTCATCCAGCACCTGGTCCACCTGGTCCATCCGGTAACCCCGCAGGCCAAGGGCAAAGCGGATGTGGTCCACGTCGGAGGGTTTCGGGTGCGCCGGCAGCAATACCGGAGGGAGTGATGCCACCGGCTCATCAAAGCCGTCCTCAAGCAGGCTGCTGACGGCGCTCCTGTTGCGGAACTTTGAGCCGATGCCGGTGCCGAAGAAAACCGTGACGCCGAGCAGTGCGACGGCGAGAAAAACCAGGAAGTAGCTCACAGCACCCATCGTGCCAGATCAACGGCTATTCAGGCCGCTGCTCTCCGTTGGGCCGGCCGTTTGCCCGGCCGTTGGCTGAAGCGCCCGGAACTGAACCACGCAGCACCAGGTCAACGGCATCAGTGGGATCGTCTACTACCTGGATGAGGTCCAGGTCCTTCTCCGACACCATGCCCTCCTCTACAAGAGTGCCGCGGATCCAATCGATCATCGGTCCCCAGAAGGACGTTCCCAACAGGACGATCGGGAAAGACGTGACCTTCCGCGTCTGTACCAGAACCATGGCTTCGAAGAGCTCATCAAGAGTTCCGAGGCCTCCCGGGAGCACAATGAATCCTTGGGCGTACTTGACGAACATGGTCTTGCGGGCGAAGAAGTAACGGAAATTGATCCCCAGGTCCACCCACTGGTTGAGGCCCTGCTCGAAAGGGAGCTCGATCCCCAGGCCTACTGAGAGCCCGTTGCCTTGCACTGCTCCCTTATTGGCGGCCTCCATGGATCCTGGTCCGCCACCCGTAATTACGGCAATGCCGGCTTCTGCCAGCTTCCTTCCCACGTCAACGCCAAGATCGTAGTAAGACGTGCCGGGTTTTGTTCGTGCCGAACCGAATACGCTGACTGCCGGACCGATGTCTGCAAGCGCGCCGAAGCCCTCCACGAATTCACTTTGGATCCTCAGTACCCGCCACGGATCAGTGTGGATGAACTGGCCTGCGCCCTTGGTGTCCAGCAAGTGCTGGTCGGACATCTCGACGGCGGCCTGTTTACGCCGCAACTCCAAAGGACCTTTATGCCGCGTCGCCACATGGTTGTTCGCAACCTGCTCAGGGGCTGGGAAAGATTCTCCGGTGGTGTCCGGGACTGGCTGTGGGTGCGGATCGGTACTCATCCACCAAGGCTAGCGCGGATCGGGGTGTCCGCCGCTTATCGATTCCTTATTCCGGATCAGCATTCCCGCGCCCGGGCTCCGCAGGTATCTCTTGAATTACGATCTGCAGGAAGTGGGAGTGATTCGGGTCATAAGTGTTCAATGTTCGCTAGATTCATTCCTATGACTACTCAAGTGCCCGGCGATGCCCTCGTCTCCCTTAATGCTGTCAACAAGCACTACGGCCAGTTGCACGTCCTCAAGGACATCAACCTGAACGTCCGCAAGGGCGAAGTAGTCGTAGTCATCGGGCCCTCCGGCTCCGGCAAGTCCACTCTGTGCAGGGCCATTAACCGCCTTGAAACTATTGATACCGGCGAGATCACCATTGATGGGAAGAAGCTCCCGGAAGAAGGCAAGGAACTCGCGCGCCTTCGTGCCGACGTCGGTATGGTCTTCCAGTCGTTCAACCTGTTTGCCCACAAGACCATCCTGGAAAATGTGACCCTCGGTCCCATCAAGGTCAAGGGGCTTTCCAAGGCTGAGGCAGACAAGGAAGCCATGGCGCTGTTGGAACGGGTCGGCGTCGGTCATCAGGCACCGAAACTTCCGGCCCAGCTCTCCGGTGGCCAGCAGCAACGTGTGGCAATCGCACGCGCACTGGCCATGAAGCCGAAAGTCATGCTTTTTGACGAGCCCACCTCTGCCCTTGACCCGGAAATGATCAATGAGGTCCTGGACGTCATGATCCAACTGGCCAAGGAAGGCATGACCATGATCGTGGTGACCCACGAAATGGGATTCGCGCGCAAGGCTGCAGATCGAGTGGTCTTCATGGCCGATGGCCAGATCGTTGAAGACGCAACGCCTGAAGAATTTTTTACGAACCCCAAGAGCAACCGGGCCAAGGACTTCCTGTCCAAGCTCCTTACTCACTGACACCCACTGAATTCGCACCCCTGGCCGTCAGCTTCGGCCGCCCAATGAAAGGAATGTCATGAAGGCATTTATGACCCGTCGGAAGTCCTTGCTGGTTGCAGCTTCCGCAGCCCTGGCCTTGAGCCTGAGCGCGTGCGGCGGCGGCACTACCACCACCAACCCGACAGTGGCAGAGAAGCCGACCTTCGCGGCCGGCAGCACCATGGAGAAGCTTTCTTCAGCCGGAACGATCAAGATCGGCACCAAGTTTGACCAGCCGCTGTTCGGTCAGAAGGGCCTCGACGGCAAGCCTGTCGGGTTCGACGTCGAGATCGGCAAGCTGATCGCAGCCAAGCTGGGCATCGCAGCTGACAAGATCGAGTGGGTCGAAACTGTCTCCGCTAACCGCGAGCCGTTCATCGAGCAGGCCCGCGTCGACATCGTGGTTGCCACCTACACCATCAACGACAAGCGCAAGCAGGTTGTTAGCTTCGCTGGCCCGTACTACGAGGCCGGCCAGGCCCTGATGGTCAACAAGGACAACACCTCCATCACCAAGCCCGAAGACGTCAAGGGCAAGAAGGTTTGTTCAGTGACAGGCTCAACTCCTGCCGCCACCATCGTGGAGAAGTACCAGGCAGAGCTCGTGCCGGCCGCAACGTACTCCGCTTGCCTTGAGCCGCTCCGCAACAAGCAGGTCGAAGCGATCACCACTGACAACGTCATCCTCGCCGGTTTCGTCAACAAGGAACCGGACGCCTTCAAGCTCGCCTCCGACGAAACCTTCACCAAGGAGCCTTACGGCATTGGCCTGAAGAAGGACGACACCGAATTCCGCAACTGGATCAACGATCAGCTGGAAGAGTTCGCGTCTGACGGATCCTACAAGAAGGCCTGGGAAGGCACTGCGGGCGCAGTCATCAAGACTGCCCCTGAACTTCCCGAGCTGGACCGCTACTAAGCACTAACCGGCGGTTATCGGGGCCTCTATCCGGGTCCCGATAGCCGCCGTTCGCACGATTCGTTCCATTTACCCCGACGCAGCTGAAGGATCCCATGGACGTTATTATCGAAAGCCTGCCTCTCTACGGGGAAGGCTTTCTCAGAACCCTCTTCCTGTCGGTGGTGTCCGGACTGATCGCCCTTGTAGTGGGCACGCTCCTCGCCGCGGCCAGGGTCTCCCCCATCGCAGCCCTTCGGGGTTTCAGCATGGCGTATGTGGAGATAGTCCGTAACACCCCGCTGACCATTGCCTTCTTCTTCGCCGCCATTGTGCTGCCCCGGCTGGGGGTCACTTTCCAGCAGTTCGAGGTTGCGGCCATCATCGCCCTCAGCACCTACACGGCCGCCTTCGTGGCCGAAGCGGTGCGTTCCGGTGTCAACAGCGTTCCGATCGGCCAGGCAGAAGCCGCCCGAAGTGTGGGCATGAAGTTCTCCCAGGTGCTCTCGTTGATCGTCCTTCCCCAGGCGGTCCGCTCCGTTGTGCCGCCGTTGATCAACATCATGATCGCGCTGGTCAAGAACTCCTCCGTTGCCGGCGCATTCTTTGTCCTCGAACTCTTCGGCTACGGGCGCCAGCTTGCCAACGCCAATGGTGACCAGGTCATGCTGGTGCTGATCGGTGTTGCGTTCTTCTACCTGCTTATTACCGTTCCCTTGGGCATATTGGCCAGCACCGTCGAACGAAAGGTGGCGATCGCACGATGACTTCCGTTCTCTACGATGTCCCCGGACCAAAAGCCCGCCGCATTTCGCTTTTAGGTTCAATCATTGGAATCGTCCTGATTGCCCTGCTCTTGGCCGGCGCCATCACAGTCCTGGCAAATCAGGGGATTTTCGAAGGACAGCGCTGGGCCATTTTCCAGAACCCGCAGGTCTGGGCGCTGATCGGTGACGGCATCGGCGCCACTTTGAGCGCTGCCGCCCTTGCCGCCGTTATTGCCTTCCCATTGGGGCTGGCGCTGTGCCTCCTCCGAATTTCGGACGTGGCCTGGATCAGAATTCCGACACGGGTTCTCCTGGAGTTCCTGCGTGGTATGCCTGTTGTCCTCATGATGCTGTTTGTGCTGCTGGTATTCGGCACAAGCCCTTTCATTGCCGTGGTAGCTGGCCTGATCCTCTACAACTCCGCCGTTTTCTCCGAGATCATCCGCGCCGGTATCCAGTCCCTGCCCAAGGGCCAGCGCGAGGCGGGGCTCACAGTAGGCCTGACGAGTTTCCAGTCACGCCTCATCATTGAGCTTCCGCAGGCAATCCGGCGCATGATGCCGTCCTTGGTGGCCCAGCTCGTGGTCCTGCTCAAGGACACGTCACTCGGTTACATCGTGGCTTACGGCGAACTCCTCCGGGCGGTACAGGTCATGGCCGACTTCCTGGGCACCGAATTCCTGTTCCCGATCTTCTTCGTGGCTGCCGCCATCTACATCCTGATCAACCTCTGCGTTTCGCGCATTGCCAACTGGATTGAGCGCCGCGGTACGACGAAGGCCGCCGGCGGCGTGGCCAAGGCCGACCCCGCAAAAGCTGAAGCCGGCCAGGTAGGTCAAGCGGGGCCGGGCGTTTAAAGTCCGGACACCAAGGACTCAGGACGTTCAAAAGGGAGGGGATGAACCGCACACTGCGGTTCGTCCCCTCCCTTTTGCGTAGCCGGCGAAGTTTGGACGGCCTTATGCGAGCCAGGTCCGCAAGGCGCGGAGGCATTCGCGTATGGCTTCCGCCTCAACATGCTCGTTGTCCTTATGCGCCAGCAGTGCGTCTCCAGGGCCGAAATTCACTGCCGGTATCCCCAGGGCACTAAAGCGGGCGACGTCTGTCCAGCCATACTTCGGCTTCGGCTCAGCCCCGACGGCAGCCACGAAGGAGGCAGCGGCGGGGTGCGTCAGCCCCGGCCGCGCTCCCGGGGCCCCGTCCGTGCGGACCACGTCGAAGCCCGACAGCAGCTCTCTAACGTGTGCCTCTGCCTGGTCCAGGGACTTGTCGGGCGCAAAGCGGTAGTTAATCTCAACCACACACCGATCGGGAATGACATTGCCCGCAGTGCCCCCACGGATCTTTACAGCGTTCAGGCTCTCGCGGTAGTCCAGGGCATCCACCGTGACTGTTGCAGGCTGATACGCGGCGAGCCTCTCCAGAATGGGCGCTGCGGCATGGATTGCGTTCCTGCCCATCCAGGCCCGCGCCGAGTGGGCTGCCTCGCCTATGGTGGTCACCTCGAAACGGGACGTCCCGTTGCAGCCGCCCTCGACGGTTCCATCAGTTGGTTCAAGGAGGATCGCGAAGTCTCCGTCGAGAAGATGGCCGTGGTTCCGCACCAGGCGCCCGAGGCCGCTCTTAGCCTCTTCCACTTCCTCATGGTCATAGAAGACAAAGGTCACGTCCTTGTTGGGCTCCGCGCCGTCGTCGAACATTGACGCCGCAAGGGCGAGCTGCACAGCAACCCCGCCCTTCATGTCCGTGGTCCCGCGCCCGTAGAGGACGCCCTGGCCCGGTGTGCCGGACACCCACGTCGACGGTACAGTCCCCAAGGATCCCTCTGTGATGGGAAGCGGAACAGTGTCCAGGTGGCCCGCCAGGATAACGCGCTCAGGACGGCCCAGCTCGGTGCGGGCGATGATCGAATCTCCGTCACGGACCAGCCGGAGTTGGGGAATCTTAAGCAGCGCGGCCCCAACGGCATCCGCCAAAGCCCTCTCGTTGCCGGACACACTGTTAATGTCGATCAGGGCCGCTGTGAGGAGCGCAACATCCTGGCGCAGGTTCAAGGGAGCAGGCAAGGACACTGGAGTGGTTTGAGCAGTCACGGTGACAGTCTAGTTCGAGTCCGGCGCCCAGCTCTCGATACACTGGGGCCATGACTGAAACCGTTGCTGATTCCGCCGTGCCCTCTGCCGCCCGTTCCGCCCATGGCTATGGAGTGGCCACCATCTTCACCCGCAACGGTGATTCCACTGTGCTGGACGTCTGGTTCCCGGAGCCGGCCTTGGGAGTTGCAGCCGATCATCTCCGGGATGTGGCCAACGCGGATGGTGTCCTGGCCGAGATCGCTGCCGGCGGAACAGACCCGGATCGAGGAACCGAGCAGAAGGTTGTCTTCGTCCAGATTGACCTTGACGAAGCCCCTGCTGACACTGCGGACGCGTATCTGCGGCTGCACCTGCTGTCACACCGTTTGGTTCAACCGAACACGATCAACCTCGACGGCGTCTTCGGCAAGCTGCCGAATGTCGTCTGGACCAACTTCGGACCTGCAGCAGTCGATGGATTCGAATTCACGCGGGCCAAACTCCGCCGACGTGGCGCCGTGACCGTCTATGGAGTGGACAAGTTCCCGCGCATGGTGGACTACGTTGTCCCCAGTGGCGTGCGCATAGCCGACGCCGACCGCGTGCGCCTGGGTGCCCACCTCGCCGAAGGGACCACTGTTATGCACGAGGGTTTCGTGAACTTTAACGCGGGTACCTTGGGTACCTCGATGGTCGAAGGCCGTATTTCAGCGGGAGTGGTTGCCGGAGACGGCACTGATGTGGGCGGCGGCGCCTCCATCATGGGCACCCTGTCGGGTGGCGGGAAGGAAAAGATTGCCTTGGGCGAGCGGGTCCTCCTGGGTGCCAATTCCGGCGTCGGGATCAGCATCGGCAGCGATTCAGTGGTGGAAGCCGGACTCTATGTCACAGCGGGAACCCGGGTGCGCGTAGTTGGCGCCAAGGACGCCGACGGCGAGGACACCAGCAAGGTTGTCAAAGCGGTGGAACTTTCCGGTGTCCCAAACCTTCTGTTCCGCCGGAATTCGGCCACGGGCGCAGTGGAGGTACTCCCCCGCAAGGGACAAACTGTCGAACTCAACGAGGCCCTGCACGCCAACTGAGGCAACAATCCCTAAGAAACAGCAGCAACTCACCGCGCATCACCTGGACCGGCCCCGAAGGGCCTGAGGGAGCATCTTCTTGGCACACAGACGTGGCCGTCGCCGCGCATTAGTGCTGGTGCTGGCACTGGCCCTTGTGGGTGGCGGCATCTACATCGCCCTGTCCATAGTGCAGCGTTCAGAAAATGTGATCGTCGAACGCTGCACGGCCACTGCCGGCTCCCAGCGCGCGGAGCTGGCAACAGACCAGGCCGCTAATGCGGCATTGATTTCCGGGGAGGCTGTTGAGCGAGGCCTTCCGCCACGCGCAGCAACGATTGCCCTGGCTACCGCCATGCAGGAATCCAAGCTGCGCAACATCAGGTATGGAGACGAGGCAGGACCCGACTCCCGGGGCCTGTTCCAGCAGCGGCCCACCCAAGGCTGGGGAACCGAAGAGCAAGTCATGGATCCGCACTACGCCAGTGGAGCCTTCTACGCTGCCCTGGTCAAGGTCCCGGACTACGAGGGGCTCGAAATTACAGCCGCCGCCCAGCAGGTACAGCGCTCTGCCTTTCCCCGCGCCTACGCCCAACATGAGGGCATGGCGAGGGCCTTTGCTTCTGCTTTGACGGGGCAGTCCACCGCTGCGCTCGACTGCACCCTGCGCGCCCCGGAAGAAGCCGGTGATCCGCAAGCAGTGCTTGACGAACTGACCTCCACCTTCGGCGACGTTCCAGCGTCCGTTGAGGGTTCCGTCCTGGTGGTCCAGTCAAGTGACAGCCAGGCATGGGCCATTGCCCAATGGGCCGTGGCCAATGCCAAGCTGCGCTCCCTGACGGCAGTCGACGTCGCGGGGTACAGCTGGCTGAGAGAATCGCGGAGTGGCTGGCAGCCAAGCGCTGCCGCAAACGGTCAGGTCTCGATCACCATTGCTGCCCAGGACGCCTCGTAAGCAGTCCAGCCGTAATCAGGCAAGCATCTCCACGACGGGCTGGACGTAGCTCCTGAACGTGTCCGGGTGGGACAAGAGGTCCTGGCTCATCACTATTTTGTCGGGCTCCAGGTACCATGCCCGCGGCTCGTCAAGCGGCAACTCAATAATGGTCAGGTTGAAATCCCTCGACTCCCTGCCCACCTCCATCAGCCTGTCTTCCACGATGTCGCCGAGGAGCTGGCAGGCGCCACCCGCCTCCCGTTCGGCTTCCAAGGTGGCGTAGTCGCTTCGGCGTTCACGCGCCCAGCTGAGCGCGCCGCCAAAATGTGCCTGCAGGACGCGCTGGAGGGCAGGTGAATTGGCGAACGCCTCGAAGGAAGGAGGAGTCAGGTCCGGCGTCATCTGTGGGTGTGATCTCAGCAGCTTCTCCCACCAGGCTTCCCACTCGGTCTTGAGTGCGCTGATCCCGCCGACATCGGCAGTGAGGTGATTGTGGTTCGCCCGGTGAACCTTTGGGGCTGCATGCGAAAGGGCAGGCCGGCCGGCACCATCAAGCCCTGCGGCATCCCGTACATAGAGGGCAATGAGCATGGGACCTGAGGTGTCCATGGTGATCCCCCAGGCGGGACCGCCTGTCTGATGCATCCGAATGGCCTCCCTTGATGTTAGGTCTCCCCGTCCCAGTGTATTCCCGATACAGGGCGGCGTTAATGGCCTTTGGCGGGAGCGGCAAGTGTATCCAGATGGGCCTCCAGGACCTCGTGGCACATCTGTGCCGTCATCCACTCCGGCTGGAGCAGCGCGTGCATGCTCAGGCCCTCGAGCATGGCAAGCAAGCGCTCAGCCTCCGTAACGAGGACCTGCCGATCGACAGCGTCGCCGCCGCGCTGACTATTCGTACCGCCGGTAGTGCCGCCGTCGACGTCCGACGGCGGTGCGATCAGCTCCATGACCAATCGACCCATAGCGGCAGCAATGGCACGGTGACTCCTGTCAGCCTCCGGAGCCAGGAAGGGCCTGATCCGGGCAGCGTTCTTGAAAGCGAGCCAGACACAGCTGTCCACAGCCCGCTCCTCATCGAGCGGAAGGATTTGGCCCAGAAGGGTTAACACGGCCGACCTATGCTCGCTGGTGGCTGGGGTGCATGCCGCTACGGCCTGAGCTGCTTTATCGAGGCGGCTGGTGATGCGGTCCACCACTACTCCGAACGAATGGATCAGCAGCTCTTCGCTGCTGGAGAAATAGTGGCGGACCGAGCCCACTGCAAGGCCGGCTTCCTCCGCAACTTCCCGCAGCGATGCGCGCTCAAGGCCATCACTGGCGATAATCCTGAATACTGCTTCCACCACATCTTGCCGTCGCAGGCCGGCATCTACGTATTTGGGCACCAGTCCTATTTAGCACACATGTGCTGGCACCCGCCCATGGGGCACCGGGCGGCACCTGGCGTAGCACTTCCGGCCGTTCGTCGGGGGTGAGGCAATTTGGGATAGCGTGGAGCCATGAGAATTCTGGTAACTGGCGGCACCGGCTATATCGGTTCGCACACGGTCCTGTCCCTTCAGGAGGCAGGCCATGATGTTGTGGTCATAGACAATCTGGCGAACTCCAGTGAGGAAGCCTTGCGGCGGGTGTCTGAGCTCAGCGGCAAGCAGGCAGCCTTCCACGAAGTGGATCTGGTGGACGAAGACGCTGTCAACGCCGTCTTCGCCCAAGAGAATATAGACGCTGTCATCCACTTTGCGGGTCTGAAGGCTGTTGGTGAATCAGTTCAGGAGCCCCTTAAGTACTACTACAACAACCTGGTGGGAACGCTCAACCTCATCCGTGCCATGGACCGCCACGACGTGCGCTCCATCGTCTTCAGCTCCTCCGCAACTGTCTACGGCGAGCACAACGAGATTCCCTATGTCGAAAAAATGGAAATCGGTGCCAACAACCCGTACGGCCGCACCAAAGAGCAGATCGAGGACATTCTCTCTGACCTCGGGTCCGCTGATGACCGTTGGCACATTGCGCTGCTTCGCTACTTCAACCCGGTGGGCGCCCATCCCTCCGGCCGGATTGGTGAGGACCCGCAGGGCATTCCCAACAACCTGGTGCCGTTCATAGCCCAGGTCGCAGTGGGCCGGCGGGAAAAGCTCATGGTGTTTGGTGGCGACTACGACACCCCTGACGGGACCTGCCTGCGTGACTACATCCACGTCGTCGATCTGGCCGAGGGGCACCTCGCAGCCCTGAACCACATCGCGGAACGGGCCGGCGTTTTCCGCTGGAACCTCGGGTCAGGCAAGGGCTCATCCGTGCTTGAAGTCCTGCGGTCCTTTGAAAAGGCCGTCGGACGGGAAATCCCGTATGAGATCACGGGCCGGCGGGCAGGGGACCTCCCCGCCTTCTGGGCCGACGCAACGTCAGCCTTGGCCGACCTGAGCTGGTCCACCACCAAGACCATCGACCAGATGTGCGAAGACCACTGGCGCTGGCAAAAGAACAACCCGCAGGGCTACAACTCCTAGCGTCGGTTAAAGTACGACGGCGGCCGCTCGCCCGTGAAGGTGAGCGGCCGCCGTCGTCGTCCTAGCGGGTGATAGAGCCTGCACCGGAGCCGGCGGGAGGGCCCACACCGCGGTGGGCCCGAACCGAGCGTGCGAGGTTTGGGAGCCGGTGGGGATTAGCGGGCCGGGTAGTTGCGCTCGGGCTCGCCAATGTACAGCTGGCGCGGACGGCCAATCTTGGTGTTGGGGTCGTTGATCATTTCGCGCCACTGGGCAATCCAGCCGGGCAAGCGGCCGATCGCGAACAGCACCGTGAACATCTTCTCCGGGAAGCCCATAGCCTTGTAGATCAGGCCTGTGTAGAAGTCCACGTTCGGGTAGAGCTTTCGCTGGATGAAGTAGTCATCGCCAAGCGCCTTCTCTTCGAGGCGCATCGCAATATCCAGCAGTTCGTCGTTGCCGCCGAGCTTGCTCAGAACTTCGTGCGCCGTAGCCTTGATGATCTTGGCCCGGGGGTCGTAGTTCTTATAGACACGGTGTCCGAAGCCCATGAGGCGGACGCCGTCTTCCTTGTTCTTGACCTTCTCCATGTAGTCCTCGGGCTTGATGCCATCGGCCTGGATCTGTTTGAGCATCTTCAGCACGGCTTCATTGGCACCGCCGTGGGCAGGGCCGAAGAGCGCGTTGATGCCAGCAGACACCGAAGCGAAGAGGTTGGCGTTGGAGGAGCCCACCAGGCGCACCGTGGAGGTGGAGCAGTTCTGTTCGTGGTCCGCATGCAGGATCAGGAGCAGGTCCAGGGCCTTTGCAATGACGGGATCCAGCTCGTACTGCTCAGCCGGAAGGCCAAAGCTGAGCCGCAGGAAGTTCTCCACCAGGTTCATTGAGTTGTCCGGGTACAGCATCGGCTGGCCAATGGACTTCTTATGCGCATAGGCCGCGATGACCGGGAGCTTGGCCATCAGGCGGATGGTGGAGAGTTCCACCTGCTCTTCGTTGAACGGATCCAGGGAGTCCTGGTAGAAGGTGGAGAGTGCAGACACGGCCGATGACAACACGGGCATCGGGTGGGCGTCACGGGGGAAGCCGCCGAAGAAGCCCTTTAGCTCCTCGTGCAGCAGCGTGTGGCGGCGGATCTTCTGGTCGAAACCATCCAGCTCGGTGGGCGTGGGCAGGTTGCCGTAAATCAGGAGGTAGGAAACCTCGAGGAAGCTTGAGTGCTGGGCAAGCTGCTCAATGGGATAGCCGCGGTACCGCAGGATCCCGGCGTCACCATCGATGTAGGTGATGGCCGACGTCGTAGCGGCTGTGTTCATGAAGCCGGGGTCAAACGTAACGGCCCCGGTCTGCTTGAGCAGTTGGGAAACGTCGTAGCCTTCGTTTCCTTCTACAACCTTGATGCGGGGCAGTTCGAGTTCGCCGCCCGCATGGCGCAGGACTGCGCTGGTGGTCTCAGTACTGGTGGTCTCAGTCATGGAGTCCCCTTCATGAGGCCTCTGGGCCTCTCTAGAAAGCTTGATCCAACATCAGGTGGGACCGTCCGCGGTCGCTGCACACGCAGGTTTCCAACAGCCGGGCTGCCTTCCTGTAGAAAGCCACCATTGATATTCAGTTAAAAAGTACCGCCCCTGCGCAGGTGGTACTAATCCGATCCTCACGAAACTGCCTCAAACCCGGCCAGTTGTGGCACGAGTCACATGATTGTTACGGCACTACGGAGAGTCGCTGAACTGCGGCGTCGATCCTGTCGTCCGCTCCGGTCAGCGCCACACGGATGTAGCCATGGCCCGCATCGCCGTAGAAGACGCCGGGGCCCACAACAATTCCCCGCTCCGCAAGCCTCCCAACCGTATCCCACGTGGCCTCCCCGGCAGTGCACCAGAGGTAGAGGCCGGCCTTGGATTCCTGGATCTCCAGGCCGAATTCCTTCAGTGCCGGGACTATCCGCTGCCGGCGTGACCGGTAGATGTCTTTTTGTACCTGCACGTGGGAGTCGTCCCCGATCGCGACCCGCATTGCTTCCTGGACGGGATAGGGCACAATCATGCCGGCATGCTTGCGGCTGTTAACCAGGTTGGCCATGATGGCCGAATCGCCGGCAATGAAAGCTGCCCGGTAGCCCGCGAGATTCGACTGCTTGCTCAGCGAGTAGACAGCCAGCAGACCCTCGTTGGAGCCGCCGGAAACCCGTGGATCCAGGATGCTTGGCACGGCTTCCCCACCCAGCTGGAGGTCCCACTCATCCCAGCCCAGTTCCGCATAGCATTCGTCGGAGGCAACCACGGCGCCGATCTCCCGGGCCTGGTCAACAATCTTTCGGAGGGAAGCAACGTCCCGGACGCTGCCGGTGGGATTGGCGGGCGAGTTTATCCAGATCAGCCGCACACGGGAACGTGTGGCGGCATCTAGCTCGTCCAAATCGTCCGCTGCGATGTGAACAGCTCCGGCGAATGTGGCGCCGATGTCATAGGTGGGATAGGCAACAGTAGGACGCACGACGACGTCGCCGGACCTGAGTCCCAGAAGGAAAGGGAGCCAGGCCACGAGTTCTTTGGAGCCAACCGTGGGCATCACGTCCCGGGGATCCAGTCCGGGAACGCCACGGCGCCGTTCGAACCAGCCTGAGATCGCTTCCCGCAGTCCCTGGGTGCCATGGACCGTGGGGTAGCCGGGAGCGTCCGCAGCGCGGCGCAGGGCTTCCTGGATCAGGGCCGGAGTGCCGTCCACCGGAGTGCCGATGGACAAATTCACCACTCCCCCGGGATGCGCTGCCGCCGTGGCGAGGTAGGGCGCCATGGCTTCCCACGGGTAGTCGGGAAGGCTGAGGCCAAAGCTGCGGAGGGCAGAGGTCACTGGCGCGTCCGCCCTTAGTGGTCTTGGTTCTGCGGCGGTAGGGCCGCGATCATGGGGTGGTCTTTACCGGTGTTACCGACCTTCGCCGCTCCGCCAGGCGAACCGAGGTCGTCAAAGAACTCGACGTTGGCCTTGTAGTAGTCGGCCCACTCATCCGGGGTGTCGTCCTCATAGTAGATCGCCTCAACAGGGCACACCGGTTCGCAGGCGCCACAGTCCACGCACTCGTCGGGGTGGATGTAGAGGGACCGCTCACCCTCGTAGATGCAATCGACGGGGCACTCCTCAATACATGCCTTGTCTTTTACATCTACACACGGTTGCGCGATTACGTACGTCACGTCCCTTTGCCTCTCCACGTTGGTTCCGGCAATCCTGCCAGTTAGTGCTTCCGGCGCGCACGCCGGACCTATCGACTTCCGAGCCTATTATCTCCCAGCCTTTGGCGCGAACGTAGCGGAACGTCATACTGCCGGGGCGATTTACGATGAAGGGGTGACCTCCCCACTGAAAACGCCCCAGGACTTCCTCGCCGGCACAGCCCCCGGAACGCGGGTTGTGGTCCGGTACAGGATCGAGGGGGGACTCACTGATGCCCTGGGAGACGTCGTTTCCGTCACCGGCGGGGAGTGCACGGTGCGCACCCGACGCACCGACGTCGTTATCCCCCTTGCCCTTGTGGTGGCGGCGAAGGAAGTCCCCCCTGCGCCGCCCCGACGGGGCGCCCGTTCGGCTGTCTAACCGCTTCTGCAGCCGCTCAGTGGCTGACTACACTAGCCACTATGGATAATGAGGGCACGGAAGCGGATCTGGCGGCAAGGGAGCGTGCATTAAACTCCCCGCTGCGGTTGCGGATCCTGCGCTTGTGCCTTCACCAGTCGCGGACCAACAAGGAAATAGCCGAACTGTTGGACATCAATCCTGCATCGAGCCTTCACCATGTGCGAATCCTTGTGCGGACCGGCCTGCTGCTCACGGAAGAACGAAGGAAAGGCAAGCGCGGAGCCACCGAGGTTCCCTACATTTCCAGCAAGGAATCGTGGCGGACACCCGTGCCGAACGTATCCCCCATCCTCATAGAGACCTTCCTGCAGGAGACCAAGGGCCTGCCGCCGGCCGACATGGAAGTGTGGCGGCTGGGCGTGAAGTTCAACGCCGAACGCCGGGGCGAAATGCTGGCAAAACTGAAGGCCGTTTTGGAGGAATACACGGAACTGCCACCGGACGACGACGGCGAGGCCACGTCGCTGATGATTGCCCACCACCGGGATCCGTCCGCCGACTGAAAGCGACAAAAAGAAAACTGCCAGTACGACGACGGCGGAGCCGCCTGCCGTACCGGCAGTTTCTGGTATTGCTGCTTTGTTAGAGCTTGGCCTGTCTAGACCTCGCCTTGTTAGACCTTGGCGCGGGCGCGGTTGGCCTTGGCACGCTCGTTGGTGTCCAGGATGACCTTGCGGATACGGATGGAATCCGGGGTCACTTCAACACACTCGTCCTCGCGGGCGAATTCGAGGGATTCTTCGAGGGTCAGGTCGCGCGGCGGCGTCAGGTTCTCGAAGGTGTCGGAGGAAGCCGCACGCATGTTGGTGAGCTTCTTTTCCTTGGTGATGTTGACGTCCATGTCATCGGCGCGGGAGTTCTCGCCGACAATCATTCCTTCGTAAACCTCAGAAGTGGGCTTCACAAAGAAGGAGCCGCGCTCCTGGAGGTTGATCATGGCGAAGGGTGTCACGACGCCTGCACGGTCGGCGATCATCGAACCGTTGGTGCGGTATTCGATGGGGCCGGCCCACGGCTCGTAGCCCTCGGAGATGGAGGCGGCGATGCCGGCACCACGGGTGTCCGTGAGGAACTTGGTACGGAAACCGATGAGGCCACGCGCGGGAACAATAAACTCCATGCGGCACCAGCCGGTGCCGTGGTTTGCCATGTTCGTCATCCGGCCCTTACGGGCTGCCATGAGCTGGGTAACAGCGCCGAGGTATTCTTCGGGCACGTCAATGGTCATGTGCTCCATCGGCTCGTGGATCTTGCCATCGACCGTACGGGTGACTACCTGGGGCTTGCCGACCGTCAATTCGAAGCCTTCGCGGCGCATCTGCTCCACGAGGATCGCCAGGGCGAGCTCGCCACGGCCCTGGACTTCCCAAGCATCCGGACGCTCGGTGGGGAGCACCTTGATGGAGACGTTACCGATCAGTTCCTTGTCCAGGCGGTCCTTCACCTGGCGGGCGGTGACCTTGGCACCCTTGACCTTGCCGGCCAACGGCGAGGTGTTGATACCGATGGTCATGGAGATCGCGGGATCGTCCACGGTGATCAGCGGCAGCGGTTGCGGGTTCTCGGCATCGGTGAGGGTCTCACCGATGGTGATTTCCTCGATACCGGCGACGGCGACGATTTCACCCGGGCCTGCGGACTCGGTGGGAACGCGGTCCAGGGCCTTGGTGGCGAGGAGTTCCGTGATCTTGACGTTCTTGAGCTCGCCGTTGGCACGTGCCCAGGCAACGGTCTGGCCCTTGCGGAGGGTTCCGTTGTAGATACGGAGCAGGGCGAGGCGGCCGAGGAACGGTGAGGCATCCAGGTTGGTGACGTGCGCCTGCAGGACACCGTCCGGGTTGTAGGTCGGTGCCGGGATGTGCTCGATGATGGTCTGGAACAGCGGCTCCAGGTCTTCGTTTTCCGGGGCCGTGCCATCTGCGGGCTGCTCGAGGGAAGCACGGCCAACCTTGGCTGCCGCGTAGACAACAGGAACTTCGAGGATCTTGTCCAGGTCCAGGTCCGGCACTTCGTCGGCGAGGTCTGAGGCCAGGCCGAGCAGCAAGTCCATGGACTCGTGAACGACTTCATCGATCCGTGCGTCGGGGCGGTCCGTCTTGTTGACGAGCAGGATGACGGGAAGGTGAGCGGCCAGGGCCTTGCGCAGCACGAAGCGCGTCTGCGGGAGGGGGCCCTCGGAGGCGTCAACGAGGAGCACAACGCCGTCAACCATGGACAGGCCACGCTCGACCTCGCCGCCGAAGTCAGCGTGCCCCGGGGTGTCGATCACGTTGATGGTGATGGTCTCGCCCTTGGACGACGGGCCGTTGTATGCCACCGTCGTGTTCTTGGCGAGGATGGTGATGCCCTTTTCGCGCTCCAGGTCGCCCGAGTCCATGACGCGGTCTTCGAGGTGGTTGTGCTCGGCAAAGGAGTTGGTCTGCTTGAGCATGGCGTCGACCAGGGTGGTCTTGCCGTGGTCAACGTGGGCCACGATCGCGACGTTGCGCAGATCACTGCGCGAGGCAGTGTTTGCGGCGGTTTTGGTGGTGGTTTCAGACATGCGTAATGGCTCGATTCGATGGTGAAGTCAGCTGTAGTATCGCGACATTTCCAATCGGAACGCACGACAGATCAGGCCCTTTGCACAGGGCACCTATAGCCAGTCTAGTCGAACGTGCATTTATTGGCCTAAAAAACGAAAAGCAGTTCTGTGGCACCGTGACCAAATCGTGAACAGAGCGTTGCAGACATGAACCTAAAGTCACTGGATTTTCCTGACTTGATAGCCCATGATGACTGTGTTACCAGCAAGGAAGTCCGGAGACCATCGATGCGAATTGCCACGGCTCTGTACCGCTTCGCCGTGCCGATGGTTGCTCTAGGCCTGATCATGAGTGGTTGCGGACAGCCACCAGCGCCATCTGACACCGCGGGCGCAGCCAGGGCCGCCAGCGCCGCCGAAGCGCCCTCTGGCGCTAAATCAGGCGCTGACAGGCCGGGATCAGGCCATTCACACCCGGCGTCAGGGACAACGTCACCCGGGCCCACCGCGACAGCGGAGGCTGGCCCGAAGACCGGCCCAACAGCAGGGTCAGCGAGCGCGGACGCAGGCAAGGCTCCCGGCCTCGCGGCAACCGGCAGGGCCCTCCCCAATCCGGCAACGTTAGCTCCCGGCTCGCTGTATCTGAACCCGGCCACTGGCCAGAATGAAGTCATCGTGGCCGATCTGCGCCGCACGGTATTGCTCATTGGCGATTCCCAGTCTGAACCCTCCAATTCCTGGCCGCGTACCGGGCTAGCCGCCGTCGGCTACAAAGTGGTCTTCTGCGGCAGGGGCGGAACTGGTTTCGTGGCCTCCAACGGAAGGTTCGGAAACTATATTGAGGCCTTGAACCGAGGCGAGTGGACACTGCCATACGGTCAACTTCCCCTGGTGGTGATCGAAGGTGGTGGCAACGATGCGCGGCAAGGAGCAACCGACGCCCAGATCGTTGCCAATGCTGAGCGCCTGATAGCTGCCTTGAAGCAGAGGTACCCGGATGCGGCAATGGTTATGATCGGCACCCTGGCCAAGGGAGCCGGACATGGGGGAGGCCGCCGCACAGAGGTAGACGCGCTGCTGGGTCGCGTGGCCGCCAAACATTCGCTGCCGTTCGTGAGTGCGGGCGACTGGTTGACGCGTTATGACCTTTCCAAATACATGTCCGACGAAGTGCACATGGACGCGCAGGGCCACAGGGCCCTCGCCCAATTGCTGGCGGGACGTCTGGCCCAACTGCACATTCAGGCCCCCCAGCCAGGCGAGGAGCCGGGTCCGGAGTTTGACTGAGGGTCGGCGTCGCGCTGAGGGCCGGCGTCCCGACCCTCAGCGGTTTCCTGCTACTCGATCCCTGCCAACTGAGCCCTCAATTCCCTTCGCTCGCGCTGCTTCTCAGGATCAGGCAACGGAACGGCGGCGAGAAGCCTCTGAGTGTAGGCTTCCTGCGGGTTGCGAAGAATCTGGTCCCGGCTTCCCTGTTCCACGATCCGTCCGCGCTGCATAACGCAGATCCTGTCTGCCAGGACATCCACCACCGCCAGGTCGTGCGTCACGAAGAGACAGGCGAACCCGAGTTCCTTTTGCAGGTTCTGGAAAAGCTCCAAAACCTTCGCCTGCACCGAAACGTCGAGGGCCGACGTCGGCTCATCCGCCACCATGAGCTTGGGTTTAAGGGACAGTGCCCTGGCAATGCCCACTCGTTGCTTCTGGCCGCCGGACAGCTCGTGAGGATACCTGTTGCGGTAGTCACGAGGCAGTTCCACCTGGTCCAGCAGAGCCTCGATCCGTTTCTGCAAGGCTGACCCCTTGGCCTCCCCCGCAAGGAACATCGGCTCGCCGATGCTCTCGCCGATTGGAAGGCGGGGATTCAAGGAAGACGAAGGATCCTGGAACACCATGCCGATATGGCGGCGCACGTGGTGCAGCTGCTTTCCGTTCTTCTTGGCGGCAGAGATGTCCTCTCCCACCACCCGCATGGTTCCCGCCGCGACAGGCAAGAGTCCGACGGCAGCTCGTCCGATGGTTGTCTTACCTGAGCCGGACTCGCCCACCAGACCCACCACCTGGCCGGGATAGATGACCAAGTTGGCACCCTCCACTGCCCTGAAAGCCGGAACCCGTCCCTGTTTGGGGTATTCGATGGCGACGTCAGTCAGTTCGAGTACGGGATCACCCTTGGGCCTGGCCGCCTCTGCGGCAGCAAGGGCAGCAGCGTTCTCGCGTTCCCTGCGGACGAGTTCCACAGGATCGACGGACGTAAGTTCTGTGTGAGTTGCGGCTGCCAAGGCGGCTGTGACGTCCACTTCGCCCTCGTCTGCGCTCCCTTGCCCAAGATGGGGCACCGCGGCCAGAAGTGCCTGGGTGTAGGGGTGTTGGGGGTTATTAAAGATTTGCTCTGCCGTGCCGGATTCCACTATGACACCCCGGCGCATCACCGCAATCCTGTCGGCGAGATCAGCAACCACTCCCATGTCGTGGGTGATGAGCACAATGGCGCTGTCCAGCTTGTTCCTCAGATGCCGCATGAGATCCAGGATTTCCGCTTGCACCGTCACATCAAGGGCCGTTGTGGGCTCATCGGCGATCAGTAGCTTGGGGTCGCATGACAATGACTGGGCGATCATGGCCCTCTGCCGCTGTCCGCCTGACAGCTGGTGGGGATAGGACTTGAAAGCCTTCTCGGGGTCGGGCAGCTCAACCAGCTCCAGCATGCGCAAGGCCTGCTCACGCGCCTGGTCAGGTGATACCTCATTGTGCAGCCGAATCGTTTCCACGATCTGAACGCCCACGGTGTAGACCGGGTTGAGGGCCGTCATGGGCTCCTGGAAGATTACCGCGACGTCCTTACCCCTGACTGCCCGGATATTAGCGGCGTTTGAGCCCAGGAGTTCCTTACCGGAGAGCTTCACGCTTCCTGAAACCCTGCTGTTGCTGGGAAGAAGTCCAAGCAAAGCCATCGAACTGGCGCTCTTCCCGGAACCGGACTCGCCCACGATAGCCAGGACCTCGCCAGCCCTGACCTCATAGTTAAGTCCGATTGCTGCGGGCACCCACTTCTTCTCCACACCAAAGTCAACGCTGAGGTCGCGGACTTCCAGAACCACCGCGCCCCGGATTCCATCTGGTCCCGCAGCTGGAATCGGTTCTGGGCTGAGGCTGTTAGTCATGCGATATTCCTTCCGACCGGGACGCGTGGTCAACGGTGATTAGTACTGTGGCACGGAATCCTGAATTATTAGGCGCATGAGCACCGGATCGCATGCCGAAAATGAGGAAGTCTTCAAGGCCAGGACGAACAAGTGGTTCGCCCTGCTCTCCTGGCTTGTTGCGGGAGTGGGTGTTGCAGTAACGGCAGCCACCGGCGGTCCGGGCGCGCTGGTGGGAACGATGCCCCTCCTGCTGCTCGCATTCCTGGGTTGGTTGTTCTTCTGGATGCCATCGGTAGTAGTGCGCGACGACGGAATCACTTTGGAGAATCCCTTCCGATCCGTCCTGGTGCCGTGGGCTGCGCTGGTGAATGTGGATACACGCTACGCCCTCACTCTGGTCACTGTTGACAAGAGCTACGCTTCCTGGGCCGCGCCTGCCCCGGGAATCCGAGGTGGACGCAATGCCCATCCGGAAGACCTTCAGGGCCTGCCTGCATCCAGCTACGGTCCTGGCCGCTCGATCCGTCCGGGGGATCTGAAAACCACGGATTCGGGCGCAGCGGCACGTATAGTCCGGGGACGCTGGCAGGAATTGATTGACAGCGGAGGCCTGGAGCAAGGCAGCGCCGACACCACGCCCGTGACTGTGACCTTTCGCTGGCTGGCGATCGGCGCCGTCGTACTGCTTACCGGCGCAAGCTATTGGGCGATAGCCGTTCTCTGATCCGGTCACCGCGTCCTTCATGGTTCCTTTATCTCGCGTACGACCAGAGTGGGCGAAGCCGCACCAGGGACTGCAGGGTTGGGATCCGCAGCCACCTTCTCCCCCGTTTTGGGGCTGCCGCCCGGCCCCACAGCCTTCTTGGCGTTGAACTTCTTCTGACGTGGATCAAAGGCATCGCGCAGTCCGTCGCCGATGAAGTTGATGCTGAGGCAGATAAGCACAATGAAGAGCCCGGGATACCAGAAAAGCCAGGGCCGGGTAGAGAAGGCTTCCTGATTTTGGGAGATCAGCAGGCCGAGTGATGTGTCGGGGGATTTCACCCCGACGCCCAGATAGCTCAAGGCAGTCTCCAGCAGGATCGCGGCCGACATAGTGAGAGTCACATTTACGATCAGAACACCCACAGCGTTCGGCAGAATGTGCTTGAAAATGATCCGGGCGTTGCTGGCGCCCGAGATCCTTGCTGCATCCACGAATTCACGCTCCCGCAGTGTGAGGAACTCTCCGCGCATGAGCCTGGCGAGGCTTACCCAGCTCACCAGACCGAGGAATATGCCAAGAACAACAACGCCATTGCTGGCCGCGAGGCTGGAGAACCAGCCACCCTCGTCCCGGCGGCTCGCTCCTTGAGCCACTACCGCTGCGAGTAGGAGCACCGGGATGATGATGATGATGTCCGTGATCCTCATGAGGATGGCCTCGACCCAGCCGCGGAAATAGCCTGAGAGCCCACCAACCACTGTTCCTATCAGCCCGGCGATGCCACCAATCAGGATCATGATGGTTATGGACTGCTGGGCGCCTCGCATGGTCATGGCAAAGAGGTCGCGGCCAATCCGGTCCTGCCCGAACGGGTGCTCCCCCCACGCCAAGGGCCAAAATGAGGATGTCGGGGCACCGTCGTTGACCAGGGGTGAAACATCCAGGTGGTTGTACTTCCACCACCCCGGGAGTCCTGCCCAGCCTACGGACGTGAATGCCAGGAGGAAAATGAGTGCAAAAGCCACCAGTCCTACGATCGCACCACTGTGGCCCAGGAAACGCTTGCGGACGATCTGCCCTTGGCTGAGGCCTCTGAATTCCCGGTCGGAGGAATCGACCGGCGTCCTTGGGTCTGCCTCCTGGGCAAGCAGTTCTTCCTGCTGGGTCGGCTGGCTCATGCCTTAATCCTTACGCGCGGATCGAGTGCGGAATATGCAAGATCCGCAATGAGGTTGAATGTCATCGCTGTTATTGCCACGCAGACAAAAACACCCATGACGGGATTGGGATCGGTGTGCATGAGGCCATCGAGGAACAGGAATCCCATTCCTCTCACGGAGAACACCGTTTCTGTGATGACCGCGCCACCGATCAAGGCGCCGATGTCGAAGGCCACGATGGTGGCAATCGGGATCAGGGCATTTCGGAACGCGTGCCCCATCACTACCGACCTCTCGGACAGGCCTTTCGCCCGGGCGGTGCGGATGTAATCCATGTTCATGATTTCCAGCATCGATGACCGGGTAAATCGGGTGTAGCTGGCAAGGGACACGAGGATGAGAGCCATGGTGGGCAGTATCAGGTGCGTAAACGTATCCAGGCTCAGGACCCAGAAATCGCCTTCGATGTTGGGCGTTCCTGCCCCGATCGTGGCAATGGGGCGGCCGCGTACCCTGCTGTTGTTGAAGTAGCTCGGCCAAGCCTGCATAAAACGGTCCAACATAATCAGTCCGCCGACCAGGAATGCCGTGACTCCTGCTGCCCTCATGGACTGGCCCCGGTCGTAGCCGCCCATCAGGTACCCGGTGGCCACGCCGATGACGATGGTGGCGATGGCCAAGAGAAAGATCATGAGCCCTGTGGCCTGGTTGAGGAGCGGCTGCACGGCAAAGTAAGCAATCATGCCGAGGCCAACGACGATCAGCGAAGAGTGCAGCGCCCGGCGGTTTTTCAGCCCGGCTGCCAGAAGGGTGACTGCAAAGGCAATCCCCGTACCCATAACTGCAATGACCACGGGTCCGAGCCCGGGGTTCCGGAACCACTGGACTGCGGAAAAGTAGACGAGGATCAGGCTAACTGCGCCAAAGACGGCACCGCCTGTAATGACCCGGCGTCGCAATTCTCCGCCGACTGTCACGGCCACAATCAGCCCAGCGACGGCGCCTACAATGAGCGCGATGTGAAGTGGTATTTCAGGATTTCGAAGGAAGTCGTTGAAGCCGATTGCCCCATACTCCTTCAGTAGCACGGCAACCCAGAAGATCGGCAGTGAGAAGAAAAGGAACGCCATGAACGTTACGCCGTAGTCGAGCGCACTGTACTGCCTCAGGGCGGTGACGATACCAAACGTGATCCCGATGAGAATGGCAAGGATCGTCGCGCCGGTGACGAGCGTAAGAGTTTGTATGAGGGCAAACCCCAACGCCTCGGTGATGGGCTGCCCGGTGATGTTCTTTCCGAGGTCGCAGGTACTTCCGAAGGGAACGAGGCACTGGGCTGCCCCGCCGAGCCATTTGAAGTAGCGCAGGGGCGCCGGAGTATCCAGATCAAGGAGTTCGGTCCGGGCGTCGATGAGCTGTTGTTTGTTGGCCGCACTGCTTGTGCGGAGGTCGGCAAGTGGATCCCCTGACGACGCGGTCAGGAGATACACGAGGAACGATGCCCCGAGAAGTATGAGGGCGGCAGTGAATAAACGGCGGACGATGTAGGTCACCATTGGGGAAAGCCTCGTATCCGGGCTGGGAAGCCAGCCCTTAGCAGAATCATGCTCACCTCCGTGAAATGCATGAGGAGGCCGAGCAGTATGCCTTGTGGCAGCGAAGGGCGCCGAGACGTGTTGCATTGTCCCGGCGCCTTCACTTTGCTATGCGCTAGTGGAGCGCGTGCTTATTTTTCAGCCCATTCCCAGAAGTTCCACCACACTCCGGTCTGGTTGGGCATGAATTTCACACCCGTGACCCTGTCGCTGTAGGCGTCCACACCCACGAGCTGGAAGAGGGGGAGACCGTAAGCGGAGTCCCAGATCTTCTTGTCGATCTGGACTTTGAGCTCGTCCTGTTTCTGCCGGTCGGCGGTCACGATGAGTTCGTCCATCATCTTGTCTGCTTCTGGATCGGTGAACCCGTTGAAGTTCGAGCCGTTGCCGGTTTTGAAAATCTGAGGAACTCCGGAAACTCCCACTCCGGGATTGGTCCAGCCGAAAATGGTTGCATCGTAGCTACCGTCGCCCAGTGCCTTTCCCCAGTCGGAAGCGCCAAGGCCTCCGTCCACAATTTTGAAGCCGGCTTTTGTTGCCGATTCACGGATCAGCGAGAAGGCGTCAACCCGGTTTGGGTTGTCCTTGTTGTACATGATCCGAATCTCCGGCGTTGCACCATTCAGGAGCTTCTTGGCGCCATCAATATCCACGTCCTGGTACGAAGCGGAGCCGTTGACCTTGACTGCATCCGCATAGGCGGCCTGGGCAGGGACGAACAGCTGCGAATCCAAGGGCTTTGACTCCGGATCGAGCTTCTTGACGATCTTGTCGACGATGTCCTTCCGAGGTACGGATTTCATGAACGCTTCTCGGACTGACTTCTCTGCGAAAGCTCCTGAATAGTTGAGGTCAAGGTGGTCGTACGATAGTTCACTGCCGGCGTCAACAGTTACACCCTGACCTTCCAAGGCCTTCAGCTGCTCTAGAGTGTCGGCCGAGGGCTGCGGGGCAATGATGTCTGCTTCGCCGTTTTTCAATGCCTGTACCTGAGCCGGTGCCGAACCGATGAAACGGACTGTGATTTCGTCAAGGTTTGCTTCGGGGCCCCAGTTGTAGTCCTTATTGCGAACCATAGTAAGGGACTGATCCTGCGTCATACTCTTGACGATGTACGGCCCATTTGACAGGTAAAGCGAGTTATCGGAAGGAAGGGTCTTGGTATCAAAGCCCGTGTTCCAGAGGTCCGCCATGGTCTGCAGCTTGGGGTCGGCAGGCTTCGGGGAGGCCTTGTCGCCACGTGGCTTCTCTTTGAGGAAGTCGATGAACTCCTGCGTATCGCTCATTCCGGCTTTTTTGGCCAGGACGTGTGCGGGGATATCGAGCGAGGGGCCACCCAGTATTGTCTCCCAATCGGAATACGGCTTGGAGTACTTCAACGTCAGGGACCGGTTGCTGTCCCCAATTTCCGGGAAGTCGGTCAAGGCCAGGCCGCTGCTGTCCCCGGCTACCGAGAAATAAGACGTTCCGGTCTTCGCCTCGGGATCAGCGTCATTGTAGTACCCGGACAAAGCGGCCCACTGGAGCAGCAGATCCGCGGCTGTCACAGGAGTTCCGTCGGACCACTTCACGCCCTCATTGACTGTGTACTTCACAGTCAAGGGATCGTCCGAAGTCTTTTCATACTTACCAAACTTTTCGTTGTGCACGACGTTCAGCTGGTTGTCAATGTAGTAGAAACCCGAGTGTGTGGCGTAACTGATCTTGGAGTTGATTTCGTTGTTGCCGTCGGCAGTATTGGTGTTAAACGAATAGAAAGTGTTGGTTTCGACGACGGTCGCCGATCCGCCCTGCTTTCCCGCGGCTTCACTGGTTGGAGTTGTTCCTCCGCCATTGCCCGCACAGGCGCTCAATGCCAATGCTGTAGCAGCGGCAACACCTATTGCTTTGGAGATACGTCCCAGACGCATTCCGCCTCCTATGTCTCGAGTATTAGATGGACTCCCGCTTTGGGCAGAAGCCAGACAGCCCCAGCCCCCAGCGGGGAAGTGGCATGCCTCACATGAGCAGTAGCCTAGACCCGAAGGAGCGTCGCCCGGGACAAAAGTTACCTCGTAGTAAAGTTTGTTATCGAGATGCAACCAAGGGCTGTTTCCAGTTGCCTTTCGATTGCTGCACGCAACATGCCCGTTACTTGTCCGGAATAATCCCCAATCACCACGAAAGCCCCCATCCAACGGAGTCGCGGCTTCTGTGGTTAATCCTCAATCACTGAAATCCGTGATCTGGAGGAGACACGGCAACGGAAGGACCACTGTTCATTCTTCCTTCATGTGCCGTTTTCGTCGCCGTGTTGGAAGTCCGGGCCGCTTCGGGCCAAGGTCCCCGAAGCTTCGCCCGAGGCGTCTCAAACTGCAGAACTCGACGCCCATCCTGTGGTTAAAATTGGGCAAACGCGCGGCGGTCATCCTTAGCTGGATCTGAGCTTGTGCCGATAGCTTCGGGGCATCGTCCGTCGACGCTCAAGCCACTAAGAGCGCGCCGCAGTCCCTGCTGCGACACATCTGGCGACCCTGGCGGATCGGCTCAAGGAGTATTTTTCCAGGCATCAGGTCCGTCAAGGGTGCCCGTTTAGATAACCTCCGTCGCGGACACGCAGGCGGGTATGCTTCTGCGGGTGAGTGGGACACAGAGTTGACGACGCCGGCTGCAGATCCATCCTCGCCGCGAAACCTCGACGGGCAGCCGCCCCAGGCCGGGGCCACAGCTGCTTTCGTCGTCCTCCTGCCGCTGATTTATCTCCTCCCGTTCGGGATACTTGCCGTAGTTGCCACTATTACTTCCGTAAACAAGACGAGTTGGGAAGACGCTTGGGCCATCGTTATGTTGATAGGCATCGTGGCTGCCTACTCAGCGGTCTTCGCTGCCCTGATGCTGGTGCTCCGCCGGAACTGACGATTCCGATCCGCGTAGCGTGGAGACAATCTTCTATTGGGGGAAACGCATGAATGTGTATCCAGCTGTCGGTGTTTCGCGGACAGAGGACAGCTAGTGCACCCGGAGCCACCATATGCGGCATTCTGATCGCCACGATGGTTGTTTTGAGCGGCCGCGCTGCCCACCATTAATAAGTGGGAATGGTGGACACACAGCACCGGTTTGCGTTTGCCCTCTGCCTGTTGATTCCTCTAGGCGGAACGGCGGGGTGCGCCTATGAATATTCCGAGCCTCCACGCACGCCAACAGCTGACTCAACCTCGGTAACAGGGGCCCCGAAACCCTACCGGGATCCGCAGGTTCTGGAACAGGAGGCTAAGAACTACGCTCACCTGGAGCGGCTTATAGGGGAGCTGCCGGAGCCGGTCCTCCTTTCCGATGTGGGGCCGCTGGACGGCCCTGGCAGGGGATTTGGCAAAACTGAAAGGGTGCCGGCCGCCGGGCGTTATACCGTCACCGCAGCCTGTGTTGGTGCTTCCGGTGCGAAGGTAGCCGTAGGACAGGAGCATCCCGGCGCCCCCTTTCGGCCGGTGGAACTCGCGCTGGATTGTACCGGGGTCACTTCGCAGGTCATTGCACTTCAGGAGGGGTACGTTTTCGCACATCTGTCCCTCCCCGCCCCGGGCGATACTCCATGGACGGGAGCGGTTGGCGGTGTGCGCGTGAGCCGACCGGTTGAGGCGGCGCATGCCTAGCTGTACTGCCCAGGGACGTTGGTTGGGTGAATGTGATGACTCGCTGGAGTCCTTGGCTCATGGGTGAGGACCTCCGGTTGCACAGTGGAGTTGCTTAGACAACCGCTGAGGCGACCAGGAGGTCCTCATGTCCCACGCTAATGCCGCTTTGACTCCACGCCAACGTTTGCGGGTCGCGCGTCTGGTCATTGACCAGGGCTGGCCGGTTTCCCGTGCCGCCGAGCAATTCAACTGTTCCTGGCCCACCGCAAAGCGCTGGGCTGAACGCTACGCCGCGATGGGTGAGGCAGGCATGACTGACAGGTCCTCGCGCCCGCACAGTATGCCGAACCGGACTCCTCAGCAGCTCGTCCGCAAGGTCGTACATCTTCGCTGGAAGCAGCGGCTGGGACCGGTCGCGATCGGAGCGAAGCTGGCAATGCCTGCTTCGACGGTTCATGCGGTTCTGCTTAGGTGCCGGCTGAACCTGTTGCATCACGTGGATAAGCGCACCGGGGAGGTCGTCCGCCGGTACGAGCACGACAGGCCCGGGGCCATGATCCACGTCGACGTGAAGAAACTCGGAAATATTCCGGACGGGGGCGGCTGGCGCTACGTCGGCAAACAACTGGGTCACCGCAACCGTGCAGCGACGCCAGTCAGAACCGGCAGTCGCCGCCACCCCATCATCGGCACGGCCTACGTGCACACCGTCATCGACGACCATTCCCGGGTCGCCTATGCAGAGATCCACGGCAACGAAACCGCGGCCACCGCAGTAGCCGTCCTGAAAAGGGCTGTGTCCTGGTTCGCTGCCCGCGGCGTCACCGTCGAGCGGGTCCTCTCCGACAACGGATCCGCCTACAAATCCTGCCTCTGGCGGGATACCTGCCGCGAACTGAACATCAAGGCCAAGAAGACCCGCCCCTACCGCCCTCAGACCAACGGCAAGATCGAGCGGTTCCACCGCACCCTCGCTGACGGTTGGGCCTTCAAACGCTTCTACGCCACGGAGTCAGCCCGCAGAAACGCTCTCCCGGCCTGGCTACACCACTACAATCACCACAGGCCCCACACCGCAATCGGAGGCCACCCGCCCATCAGCCGCTTAACCAACCTGCCTGGGCAGTACACCTGATATGTAGTCCTGCGTTGTCAATAGGCATGGGGAAGCGGTCCCGGGGTTGAGTTGCCTGGGACCGCTTCCCTTTGTGGCCGGGATGGGCGTTGGTGTGTGGTCAGCGTGTCGTTGGCGACGGCGCGGTCAGACTGATATGCGCGGGTTGGTTACCGCAGGACGAAGTGTTCGGCTGGAGGTTACCGCTGGTCTAGCAATGACGGGCGTCGCCGTTTCCGGTTGCCCATAGGTGTATCGCGGGTTTACTCCACGCGCTGCAAGGACCACTCACGACTTTCACTTCCCGGGTTTTTCCTTGCCCCCTGGATCAGGGGCCGGAAGCTGTCGAGCGGGGGCCGACTTCGGCCTGATGTGCGCCGGTGGCCAGGGACCAGCACCAGCCGGCGAGCTCGCGGGCGACGGCGACGTTGGCGATGACCGGACGCTTACGGCGTTCGAGATAGTTGATCCAGCGGTTGTGCAGGCGCCGGTTCCCGGCATGGCCGCGGATCCGTGCTTCGGAACTGGCTTCTTCCCACCGGGACCGCATCAGCCGTGACGGGTTGTCGTATGGTCTGCGGTGGTGCCAGGCTGCCTCGACGAGCAGCCGGCGGGCGTGTGTGTTGCCGGTTTTGGTGATGGAGCCCAGAGACCGGGACGCTCCCGATGAATGCTCTGTCGGGACCAGCCCGAGGTAAGCCCCGATCGTGGCGCCGGTAAAGCGATGCCAGTCACCGATCTCCACAGCCAATCCGAAGGCAGTCAGGGTCGAGATTCCCCGCAGGCACTGCAGCGCCCGGACAACGGATGTGTATTCGCTCCCGTACGCCATCGCAGTGATCGCCTCATCGAGGCGGTCGCGGCGGTCCGAGATCTCGTGCATCGCCTCAAGAGAAGACTCGTAGGTCAGTTGCCGGGCAGGGGCATCGAAATGCTGCCGGGCCAACCAGAGCTGATGGGTTCCGGTCCAGGCCTGCCCGCCCGAATACACCATGCCCTGGCGAAGCAGGAGCTTGGAGATCCGGTGCCGGGACCGCATCAGATCCCCGCGGACATCTTCCCGGGCGCGCACGAGGTCCCGTGCCGCTTCTTGGTCCGCTGACGGGATCCTGACCGACGTAATCTCGCCGAGTTTCAGCAGCCGGGCCAGATGGAGTGCGTCCTTGGCATCGGTCTTCACTCGGTCCCCGGACGGGCGCTGGAGTTTGGACGGAGCCGCGACCACCGTGTCGATCCCCGCCGCGAGCAGGAACCGGGCCAGACCGAAACCCGTCGGGCCGGCCTCGTAGACCACCCTCACCGGGGTAGGCAGGGATACGATCCAGGCAAGAATCTCGCCATGGTCCGGAGTCATCCGGTGCGGAATGACTTCACCGGTCTGCCCGTCCAACGCGCATGCGACAACGGTACGGGCATGGACATCCAAGCCAACGCTTGTACGCTCGAACATAGCTGGAACCTCCAATTTTCAAATGTGGCTCTACCTGTCCGCCAAGTGTGGCAGGCAACCCACGCCTTGCTTTGAAAAGGAGGTTCCAGCCCTTTCGGGCCACACTTCCTGGTCCTTCTGGCAGAGGCCATCAGCGCCGGGACCAGGATCCGGAACGCCACTACACTTTTACAAGCGCCCCCACGAACCTGGCGATCCGGATCCGCCCCGGCGACAATGGCATTCAGAAGGACCGCCCCTCGGCAGCGAGCCCCTCCTGCCTCATATCGTCTAGCCGGCGTCCGGAAGTCTCCGTCTACGCCGAGAATGTGTCTATATGCGCCGTTTCAAGCCTACGTGGGCGGTCCGATATCCGAGTCGGGTGTAGAAGGCTCGAGCTCGTTCCCGTGCTTCGTCGGTGGTCACCTGCGACAGTTGCGCCCCACGCGCCCGCCCGAAATTGTGGGCCCACTCAAGCATCGCGGTCCCCAAGCCACGTGAACGTTCCGTGGCCGCAACTCGCAGTCCCTCGATTTGCAGTCGGGAAGAACCACCCCGGGAAAGGCCTGGAATGACGGTCAATTGCATCGTGGCAACGATGCGGTCGGCACCGTTGCGGACAACCCCCAAGTAGTTGGAACCGTCGCGAACAACCATGTTGTAGGCCGTCTCGTATCGTTCAAGCTCGACGCATTCCCGATCGGGACCGAACTGGTCATCAGACAGCAGCGCGGCGATGGCCTCAACATCATCGCGGCTCGCCCGCTCCAGCCTGAAGGTCCGGCCCGCCACCCGCAACAGTCCTCGAACCGAGGATCGCGCGTCTGCCTGCAAACGAGCGACCAGCAAATCGAGCCACCCGCCGACGTTGGATCGAGCCTCAACGGTGTCGGGATAGCGACATCTCAAGTGCAGACCTGACTCGTCCAGGATGAACCAAAGCATGACATTGTCGGTGTCGATTGTCGCGCTCACATAGTAGGCATCGAGCCCGACAGAGTCGATTCGCACCGGTAGTCTCCGCAGGTCCAGCCAAGAGATCGCGAACATACCGGGAGCTACCGGCATGCCGCCCCATGGAGCCAGCACGTCCGCGAGCGGCCATGAGCCCAGCTGTACAGCCTCTTTCACCGCAGCCGCTGCCGAACGCGGCTCGGCAACCGCCGACTCAAGTACCGAATTAGTAATGAACCAGCCGACTGAGTCATGCCAGTTGTCATCAAAGCGGCTGTGGACGGGAAAGACGGCTCGAAGCGGGGTTCCTGCCAACTCGCGGGTCACCGCAGTCATCGCAACAACAGCAAGTGCGAGCGTCGAGACACCGTCGTTGCGGGCCTGCGCGGCAAATGCCGCAGCGTCGTCGACGTCGAACACATCGCGCACTTCTACGCGCTCGCGCTGCGGATCGGGCGAACCCAGCGGGAGGGGGAATTTCGGCATTACTCCCCCGCTGTCCCCGATGATGTCTTCCCATCGCTGATGCACATGGTCCGGCGCTGTATTCCGATCCAGCAGTACTTGCGTGTGTTCAACAAATGCCGGCGCTGGCCCAGGGAACGGTTCATGGCCCGTCCGCCCGGTATTGAGCGCGGCCAGCAGGTCTCGCGCGATCACCAGCATCGACCACATATCGACGTGAGCGTGGTCGGCCGCAATCACGACGGTGAGTCCAGCAGCAGTCTCCAATACGCACAGCCGGTGGGAGGGCTGTTGGTATGGCGAACATTCGGCGTCGAGAATGTCCCGCACCGCGTCGTTGACGGCTTGACCGGGAGATACCTGATGCTCAACCCAGGTTCCGGGACCGATGTGGATTTCGTGAAGCTCCGGATCACCATCCTCACCTGGCACGAAGGCTGTTCGCAGGGTGCCATGACGTTCGACGACGGCCAGCCATGCATCCGCAATTGATTCACGACTAGCTGGCGTAGGCAGCCGAAAAGACAGCGCCATCCAGGAGCCGGGGCGGTCACCTGCCCCCACATGAAGCCGCTGGTCAAAAGACACTGGGAGACGCCGGTCGAGCGCAGACACACTGACGTCGTAGCCCCAAAGTCGTCCGAACGGTAGTCGCAGGTGCGTGACGTTGGTCAGGCGCATGGCAGTATCCTATAGCCCAAGTTAGCCTGAATGCCCAACGCGGCCGCTCTAGGCGAAGCGGTCATTCACGAAAACGAGGAGCCTGATGCCCACTTTCGAGGTTCCCGGGGCCGAGCTTGCGGTTGCTTTGAGCGACGAAGGTGGACACCCAGTTGTCCAACTGCACGGTCTTACGTCAAGCCGCGCGCACGATCGGGTGCTCAACCTCGACCTCGGACGAGGGCTTAGCGGCACACGACTGCTGCGGTACGATGCACGCGGCCATGGCTGGTCGACGGGGCGGAAGGTCCCGGAGGACTATCAATGGCAAAGCCTCGCCGACGACCTCCTGCGACTGCTCGACCACTGGTTCCCCGGCGAACGCGTTCACGGAGTTGGTCCCTCCATGGGTACCGGCACACTTTTGCACGCCGCTTCCCGCGAGCCAGACCGCTTTTCCGGGCTCACCCTTATGGTGCCACCGACCGCGTGGGAAACCCGACCTTCACAGGCTGCAAACTACCGGGTGTCCGCGGCGCTTATCGAATCTGTTGGCATCGATGCATTCCTCGCCACGACGCGCGGAGCAACACCGCCGCCAGCCACAATTGGTGCACCGGAGACGGTGCCCGACGTCGCCGACGCCCTGTTGCCTTGGGTGTTTCGAGGCGCAGCACTCAGTGATCTGCCTGCTCCTGAAGCTGTTGCACGAATAAACGTACCGACGACAATCTTGGCATGGGTAAACGATCCGGGCCACCCGCTGTCAACTGCGGAATCCCTTGCTGCACTGCTCCCGCAAGCAACGCTGACGGTCGCCCGCACCCCAGCAGATGTCGAAGCCTGGCCTAAAGTTCTGAGCCAGGATGTCGCCCGTCGGGGCTAGCAGCCAATCCGCCGTACTTTCTCACAGGTGAAGCGGAACTCGACTTAAACGTTGAAGCGGAACTCCACGACGTCGCCGTCGGCCATGACGTATTCCTTACCTTCGATGCGGACCTTGCCGCGGGACTTCGCCTCGGCCATGGATCCCGCCTCGATGAGGTCCTGGAAGGAAACAACCTCAGCCTTGATGAACCCGCGCTGGAAGTCCGAGTGGATCACCCCTGCTGCCTGCGGCGCGGTATCCCCCCGGTGGATGGTCCAGGCACGGGTTTCCTTCGGACCAGCCGTGAGGTAGGTCTGCAGCCCGAGGGTGTGGAACCCCACGCGGGCCAGCTGGTCCAGGCCGGATTCGTCCTGACCGTTCATTTCCAGCATTTCGCGGGCCTCTTCCTCGTCCAGTTCAACGAGGTCCGACTCCAGCTTGGCGTCAAGGAAGATGCAGTCGGCCGGTTCGACCAATGCACGCAGTTCAGCCTGTTTCTCAGGACTGCCCAGGATTCCTTCGTCCGAGTTGAAGACGTAGATAAACGGCTTGGCCGTGAGGAGGCTGAGCTCTTTGAGGTGCTCCATCTCCAGTTTGTCGCTCTTGATCGAGGAAAAGATGGTGTCGCCGCGTTCCAGGACGGTCTGGGCAGCCTTAATGGCTGAGAGTTCTGCAGCGTCCCGCTTCTTGATCTTGACTTCTTTTTCGATCCGGGGAACGGCCTTCTCGATGGTCTGCAGGTCCGCGAGGATGAGCTCGGTGTTGATTGTCTCCATATCGGAGCGGGGATCCACCTTGCCGTCAACGTGGATGACGTCGGGGTCATCGAAGACCCGAACAACCTGAGCGATGGCTTCTGCCTCACGGATGTTGGCGAGGAACTGGTTGCCCAGTCCTTCACCTTCGGAGGCGCCCTTGACGATGCCGGCGATGTCAACGAACGAGACTGCCGCCGGCAGGAGCCGCTGGGACCCAAAGATCTTCGCAAGCTCCTGAAGCCTGGGGTCGGGAAGGTTCACAACGCCCACGTTCGGTTCGATGGTGGCGAACGGATAGTTCGCTGCCAGTACCTGATTCCGGGTCAGTGCGTTGAAAAGAGTTGATTTGCCGACGTTGGGCAGTCCGACGATGCCAATAGTAAGAGCCACGAGCATAGATTCTACCCGCACCGCCGTAAAAGCCGTGGGCCGGCGTGGAACTCCACCCATATGGCCCCACCTGGTGCGTCCGTTCCTAAAACTGTCGTACGCCCATGTCACAGTGAAGGCATGGACGCTTTTGCACTGATTCTCGCTCTTCTGATGTTGCTTTTGGGTGCCCTTACCGGGGCGGTTGTCACCTTTGTGATGTTCCGGCGCCGCAATGTGGCCCTGGAACAGGATTTCGACGGCGTCTCCGCCCGGCTTTCCGAAGTCTCAGCACAGTTTGCGGCAGCGGACGCCGAACGTCGCCTCCTTGCGGCGCAAAACCGGGAGCTGGGCGAGTCACGAAACCAGGACGGAAGCGTACTGCGGGCTTTGGGCCCCGTCGCTGAGAAGCTCTCGGCGGTACAGCAGCAGGTTTCACTTCTTGAGCGTGATCGGCTGGAGCAGTACGGTCAGCTGGCCCAGCAATTGCAGGAGGCCCGGCTCTCCGATGAACAGCTCTTGCGGTCAACGCATGCCCTGGAGTCGGCTCTGCGCTCGAACAGTGCGCGCGGCCAATGGGGCGAGGTGCAGCTCAGGCGCGTTGTTGAAGCCGCCGGGATGCTGCGCCATGTTGACTTCCACGAGCAGCTTCACAGCGCAGGAACAGACAACTCGGTCCGCCCTGACCTGGTGGTTCAACTGCCGGGAGACAAGCAGCTGGTTGTCGATGCCAAGGTGCCGTTGTCGTCTTATCTGCAGGCTCAGGAGTCCCTAACCAGTGACGTCCGATCTCAGCCTGGGTCAGGAGCAAATGCCCAGCAGCTGCTTCTGGCCGCGCATGCAAAGGCGCTCAAGGCGCACGTAGATTCCCTGAGTAATAAGAAGTACTGGGACATCCCGGGTAACTCGCCGGAACTGGTGATCTGCTTCCTCCCCGCAGAATCCATTCTCGCAGCGGCCTTGGGGGCAGACCCGGGGCTCCTGGACTACGCCCTGAACAAGAACGTGGTCCTGGCGTCACCGGGTACTTTGTTGGCCGTGCTGAAGTCGGTTGCGTTCACCTGGCGCCAGGATGTTCTAACGGATAGCGCCCGGGAGTTGTTTGAGCTCGGTCAGCAGCTCTACGAACGCATGGGAACACTGGGAGAGAACGTCACCAAGCTCGGCTCATCGTTGAAAACGTCAGTGGACCGCTACAACTCACTGGTGGGCACCCTCGAGGCAAGGGTGTTGCCCACGGCAAGAAAGCTGAACGCCCTTGATGCCAGCGGCCTGGTAACGCCCGCCGCCGTCGAGGTTACGCCCCGTTCCATCGCTGCCCCGGAACTGCAGGCCGAATTGCGCGAAGAGGAATCTGCGGCCTAGGAGCGGGCTCCGCGTCCGCCCAAGGCCCGCGTCACGTCGCCGGCCTGCTTCAGGGTGGCGCGGAGCTCCTTAGGCAGCGAGAACAGAAGGTCTTCCTCGGCAGTGACTACTTCCTCAACGGTTCCATAGCCGTAGTCAGCCAAGAGGCGGAGGACATCCTTGACCAGCACTTCAGGTACGGAGGCGCCGGAAGTTACGCCGACAGTCGCAACACCCTCAAACCAGGTCTCGTCCACCTCGTTGGCAAAATCGACCCGGTAGGACGCCTTCGCGCCGTACTCCAGAGCAACCTCAACGAGGCGAACCGAATTTGAGGAGTTGGCGGAACCGACGACTATGACGAGATCTGCCTGAGGGGAGATCTTCTTGATGGCCACCTGTCGGTTGGTCGTCGCGTAGCAGATGTCGTCACTGGGCGGATCCTGAAGCGTAGGGAAACGCTCCTTCAGCAGGCGGACCGTTTCCATGGTTTCGTCGACACTCAGGGTGGTTTGGGACAGCCAGATCACTTTCTCGGGGTCCCTTACCGTCACCTTGTCCACTTCATGTGGACCGTTGATGATCTGGATGTGCTCCGGCGCCTCCCCTGCCGTGCCTTCCACTTCCTCGTGGCCGTCGTGGCCGATCAGGAGGATATCGAAATCGTCCTTGGCAAAGCGCACCGCTTCCTTGTGGACTTTGGTGACGAGGGGGCAGGTGGCGTCGATCGTCCGAAGCCCGCGGTCCTCGGCCGATTGGACCACCGCCGGGGAAACTCCGTGTGCCGAAAAGATGACCAGGGCACCTTCAGGCACTTCGTCCGTTTCGTCAACAAAAATGGCTCCCTTTTCTTCAAGGGAACTGACGACGTGCACGTTATGCACAATCTGTTTGCGAACATAGACCGGCGGACCGTAGTGCTCCAGGGCCTTCTCCACGGCAATCACGGCGCGGTCTACGCCGGCGCAGTAGCCCCGGGGAGCCGCCAGGAGCACCTTTTTGGGGCCTGACACAGGGACCGCAGCCAGCACTTCCTCAGGCGTTCGCCGCCTGCGCGGAACTGTTGGCATAGGTACGGATACAGCTGTCGAGGTCATTGTTCAATGCTACCGGCTCCGTTGCGGGTGCCATGCTTCGGTCATTCCGGCCTGCATCCTAGACACGTCGTCCCGGAAAGATCGCTAACACGATTCCCGCCAGCAGGAGGAATCCTCCGGTCCAGAAAGACGTGGTAATCCACTGCCCAAATGATGCAGCCGACGCGTTGACCAGTTCCTGCTGGAAAACTTCGGCAACAGAGTTCCCTGAGGGCATTGCGGAAACGGCGGCCGATGCGAGGTCCGACCCGAGCTTCCAGAGCGCTGCCATAAATAATCCGCCTACCCCTGCCACGAGGAAGATGACCCAGCGACGGCGGGCCGCCACCAGGGCGAGGACAAAGGCAATCCCGGAGCCGACGGCCATGGCATACCCCATGGGCGCGTATGCAGACAGGTTGGCGATCAGCTCGCGATGACCGGATTGCCCGATGTTGATGAGGGTTTCCCCTGGAGGATTGAACGGCACTCCCGTTGTTTCCGATAGCTGGCGTGTCAACAGACCAAGAAGCGGGGCAACATCAAGTGTGAGGGACGTTGAGGCATCAGCCTCGGGTGGCAAGCTGCCGGGATCGGTGAAGCTGAGACGGTGACTCTTCCGGAGGGTCTCCTCCCACGCTGCAGGATAGCCGGGCAGGCCCGTAAGGGAACCTGCCGCCGCTTCCAGGACAGGAGCCATACCGTCTGCCATGAAATCCGGAATCTGCCCGGCAGGATTGAAACTGGCTACAGCGGCCGAGGCAAGACGCCGCTGGAATTCCGGTTCCTTGCCCAGTGGAGACGCTAACCGGACAAAGCCGTCCTCCTGAACGATGTTCTGATCAACCCACATTGCCGGAACGGCCATAGCCGCGAGCAGTAAGCCGATCATGACCGCTATGGCGGAAACAAAAGTACGCAAGAGAGTCCTAGTTTGTTGGTTGGGATACAGCCATCCTAAAGGTCGGGCAGGACAGCCTCATGCCAGACAAGGGATGTCGGCCCGTGATGATAGAGCTATGGATAGAGTGATTGATATCTGAACCGCGTTCCTCAACATCCGCGAACACCCCGTACGAAATACCAGCTCAAAGGATCACCGCCCATGCATCAGTCAGGTACCACCGATGGATTGCCGCGTGTCTGAAGTCGTCACGACCACAACCACGGTGCCGGCTACGGCTGCGGAAACGAGTCCTGAGAATCCGTGGCCGCTGCAACTCCTCTCCCAAAAGCTGAAAGCGCATATTGAACGGGCTCCGTCGGTCTGGGTCGAGGGCCAGGTTATTGAGCTCAACCGCCGAGGGACCAACGCGTTCCTGACGCTGCGGGATGTCGATGCTGAGATCTCCCTTCCCGCTTCTGTCTGGACCAAACTGCTGGACCGTCAGGCTGCGCCCCTGGAGCGTGGATCACGTGTGGTTGCCCTGCTCAAAGCCGAATTCTGGGTGAAAACGGGCCGGCTGAACATGGCTGTGAAAGATATACGTCCGGTTGGCCTGGGGGATCTCCTGGCGAGGATCGAGAGACTCCGACAAGCACTGGGCGCTGAAGGACTCTTTGCCGAGGCAAGGAAGAAACCACTCCCCCTCCTCCCCCACCGGATCGGCCTCATCACCGGCCGTGATTCGGACGCCAAGAAAGATATCCTCCGGAATGCGGCATTGCGCTGGCCTGCCGTCGAGTTCGAGATCAGGGAAGTAGCCGTCCAAGGGAACACCGCCGTTTCGCAAATGATCGCGGCGCTGAAGGAACTTGATGAGGCACCTCAGGTCGACGTCATTGTTATCGCCCGTGGCGGAGGCGCCTTGGAGGACCTCCTGCCGTTCAGCAGCGAGGAGCTTGTCAGGGCCGTTTCAGGGGCCACCACCCCGGTGGTCAGCGCCATTGGCCACGAAGCAGACCGTCCCATCCTCGACGACGTCGCTGATCTTCGTGCTTCCACTCCCACCGACGCGGCGAAGAGAATCGTGCCGGATGTTGTGGAGGAACTCTTCAGGGTGAGGCAATCGAGGGACCGGCTTCGCAGTTCTGTCACGCGCCTCGTGGAGAGGGAAAGCGAGCGATTGGGCTCCTTGCGCAGCCGTCCAGCTCTGGCGGCACCGGAGGTTCTGCTGACCAGCCGGCATGAGGATATCGAAAGGTTGAGAACCCGTTCCGGTTCGTCCATTGACGTCGCCTTGGTGAGGGCAGCCGACGGGCTCGTACATCTCACGGCGCAAGTTCGGGCCCTGTCACCGCAGAAGACCCTGGACCGGGGTTACGCCGTAGTTCAGCTTGCCCTGAACGGCGATACAGGTGAGCCTGGGGAAACGCGGCGCAGGGAAATTGTGCGTCATCCTTCCCAGGCTCCCGCGGACGCGGAACTGTCTGTCCGGGTAGCGGGCGGCAGGTTTACAGCAGTGTCCACCGGCGGCACCGAAATCATCGAACACTGACAATCACCGAGCATTGACAAACATCCAACAAGGACGCCCTTCATCATGGACGTCCCAAAGGCCCGGAAACCCAGCAAGGAGCACCACTATGGCAGCGGCACAGAATCACCAGGCGGACATTGATTCGCTCAGTTATGAAGAAGCGCGGGAACAATTGGTGGGAATTGTGGGAAAGCTGGAGGCGGGAGGAGCCAGCCTCGAAGAATCGCTTGCCCTCTGGGAGCGTGGCGAGGCCTTGGCCAAGCGTTGTGAGGAGTGGCTCGACGGCGCACGTAAGAGACTCGCCGCAGCACGGGACCACGTCCAGGAGAGCTGAGCGGAGCGTTACTCAGGAACGCTCGACGAGCGCCTTTTCCTGTTCCACATCGAAGTCAGCCTCCGGCCACTTCAGTTTCAGCTCCTTCAATGCGTCAAGGAGCAGCTGCTGGACCGCTATCCGCGCATACCATTTCTTGTTTGCAGGAATGACATGCCACGGCGCAATTTTAGTGTTCGTGGCATCGATTGCCGCCTGGTAGGCGTCCATATAGTCGTCCCAGAACGCACGTTCCTTCAGGTCCCCGGTGCTGTACTTCCAGTGCTTTGCCGGATTGTTCAGCCGGGCCAGCAGACGCTTCTTCTGCTCATCCCGGCTGATGTTGAGCATTACCTTTACAATCCGGGTGCCGGAGTCCGTCAACCGCGCTTCGAACTCGTTGATGGCGATATAGCGGCGCTCCAGCTCCTTCTTTGAAGCCCAGCCATACACACGGTGGATCAGGACATCTTCGTAGTGGGATCGGTCAAAGACTCCCACCATCCCAGCTGCCGGCACTTCCTTTTCAATCCGCCAAAGGAAATCGTAGGACTTCTCCTCGTCAGTGGGCGCCTTGAAGGCCTTCAGCTGTACGCCTTGCGGATTCATCGCCCCCATAACGTGTGAGACGATACCCCCTTTGCCTGCTGTGTCCATGGCTTGCAGGATCAACAGGATGCGCTTGGTTCCGCCGAACCTGGCCTCCGCGAAAAGCTTTTCCTGCAGTTCCGTCAGTTCGCCGTCGAGGTCCTTAAGTAGCGCCTTGCCATCCTCTTTGACTCCGACGTACCCGGGTGTCGAGTCAGCGTCGACGTCCCCCAACTTGAAACCTTTTGCCGTCACCAGCGTTTGCGAGGGTTTCTGTCCGAACTTCACAACAACTGACATGGGAAGCCTCTTTCCGCTGCAGTGCATCCTGCGGCCGCGCTTGCCGTCAAGCACATTCCGCACGTTCACCTCCGATGAATCCGGGCGTGAACTGTTGAGATCAGGCTAGTTGCCTTGGTAGCGGCTCAGGAAGTCCCCCATACGGCCAATTGCCTCTTCAATATCCTTCACGTTGGGAAGCGTGACCATCCGGAAGTGGTCCGGCCGCACCCAGTTGAATGCCCGGCCATGAGAGACGAGGATCTTTTGCTCCCGCAGCAGGTCAAGGACAAACTTCTCGTCGTCCCTGATGTGGTAGACCTCGGGGTCGAGCCGCGGAAAGAGGTAGAGCGCCCCGCGGGCTTGTTGCGTACTCACGCCGGGGATGGCGTTCAGCAGATCGTAGGCTTTGTTCCGCTGCTCCAGGAGTCGACCGCCGGGAAGGATGAGGTCATTGATACTTTGATAGCCGCCTAGCGCTGTCTGAATGGCATGCTGCGCCGGCACATTCGCACACAAACGCATGTTCGCCAACAGGTTGATTCCCTCGAGGTAATCTGCCGCTGACTTTTTCGGCCCTGAAATCGCCATCCATCCGGCGCGGTAGCCACAGACACGGTAGGCCTTGGAGAGTCCGCTGAAGGTGAGGCAGAGAACAGCGTCTCCGGTTAGACCTGCCATATTCACGTGGACGGCATCCTCGTACAGGATCTTCTCGTAGATCTCGTCCGCAAACACCACCAGACCGTGCTTTTCAGCAAGCGCCACGATCTTACGAAGAGTACTTTCCGGGTAGACGGCGCCAGTGGGGTTGTTCGGGTTGATCACTACGATCCCCTTGGTGCGGGGAGTGATTTTCGCCTCCAGATCCTCAAGATCAGGCTGCCATCCGGACTCCTCGTCGCAGAGGTAGTGCACCGGCTTTCCGCTTGCCAATGCAACCGAAGCCGTCCAAAGGGGGTAGTCCGGAGTAGGGATGAGAACTTCATCGCCATCGTTGAGCAATGCCATGAGAGACATGGTGATGAGCTCGCTTACGCCGTTGCCCAGGTAGATATCGTCAACGTCAATGCTCTGGATGCCACGGGTTTGGTAGTACTGGGAAACGGCGGTGCGGGCAGAAAAAATACCTCGGGAATCGCTGTATCCCTGGGCGTGGGGAAGATGGCGGATCATGTCCACCAGAATGGCGTCAGGTGCTTCGAATCCAAAGGGCGCTGGGTTCCCAATGTTCAGTTTGAGGATTCGGTGGCCCTCAGCCTCCATCTGCTGGGCGGCCTCGAGGATCGGTCCACGGATGTCGTAGAGGACATTATGAAGCTTGGTGGACTGCTTGAATTCTGCCATCCATCAAATATGCCATATGGAGGATGTTAATCCCCTGAGACTTGACTCACACTCCGGAGCCCGTCACTTGGTGAAGCCCTTGTCCTTTAGCCAGGCCTGTGCTGCTTCCTTGGGGTCTTGCTTCTGATTGCCGCTGACTGCGCGGTTCAGGTTGATCAGGTCCTCCGTCGTCAGCGTCTTGGAGACGTTGTTCAGCGTCTCCTTCGCCTTATCCGTCATCTGGGCTTCGTTGTAGAGCGGAAGAACCTGCTGGGCAATAAAGTTGTTCTTTGGATCCTCCAAGACCACAAGATCGTTGTCGGCAATGGCAGGAGTGGTGGTGTAGATGTCGGCAATCTGCACTTGGTCCTCCAGCAGCGCCTTCACGGTGACGGCTCCGCCACCATCGTTGAACGGTTCCAGCTTTTTGGGGACGCAGTCATAGTTCTTTTTGAGGCCGGGAAGGCCGTAGGCGCGCTCCGCAAAGGTGGCCGGAGCGCCCACCACCAGTTCGCTGCATGCCTTGGCAACGTCCGCGAGGGACTTCAGCTGGTACTTCTCCGCCGTCGCCTTGGTCACCACCATGGCATCCTTCTTCTCGGCTTTGGAGGCATCAAGCACTCCAAGGCCTTTGGGCAGTTTGCCAGGCAGCGCCCGGATAATGTCATCGGCGGAAACCTGGGTGGTCTCCTTGTCGACCAGCAGCAGGAGATTGCCGCTGTAGTCCGGCACGATATCGATTGAGCCGTCCTGGACGGCCTTGAAGTAGACCTCCCGTGATCCGATATTGGGCTTGGTGCTGGCCGCAACCCCCGCGGCGTTAAGAGCCCCCGCGTAGACTTCGGCGATGATCTGGCTTTCGGTGAAGTCTGCCGAACCAATCACAAGTGGCTCACCGGTGGAGGCGGAACTGCTGGTGGCAGGTGTGGTGCTTACCGGATCCGATCCGCCCACACAGGCACTCAAGGCCAGTGCCAGGCCCAAAGCTGTGGCCCAGCCACCCAAAGCACGGCGCCCTGTCATCTGACGTCGTAAATCCTTCAAAACGTACCTCCTTGGAGAACAGGCTACGGGGATGTGGAGGCTGTGTGCCTTACCAGCGGCAACATCGGACGGTCAGGCAAGACGATCATAAGCCGGGTCATTCTTGGCGGTACAAATTACCACCACAGCCTACCCAGTCCCTTCGACAAAGCCGGAGGGACCGGCACGCCGGAGTGGAGTCGCCCTTTGCTCGGAACCAGCCGGCAGGTGGATGGGTCCTGATAAGAATCAGAACCCATCCACACCGTCAGTTCCTTCCGGACTTTCCGGACTTTCCGGACTTTCCGGATTTGCCTTCCCGCTCCACTGACTTTTCATGGCCATACCGTTCAGCTGACCGCTGACTTTTGCCCGCCGCCACAACTTTCTGGTGCCATTCCCGCTGGTAAGCCCTGCGCGCCGCAGCATCGTGGCGCCTGTTCAGCGCAGCAAGCTCGCGCTGAAGCTTCAGGTAGTTGGACCAGCGACGGTTATCCAGGGTTCCGTCGTCCAGTGCAGCCTGCACAGCGCATCCTGGCTCCCGATCATGGGCACAATCAGAAAACCGGCAGGCCTCCATGAGTTCCTCAAGGTCGCCGAACATCTCGCCCATTCCGCCCTCGGCCTCGAAAAGTTCGAAGCCTCGAACGCCGGGGGTGTCCATGAGCACCGCGCCGCCAGGCAGCGGCACCAGTTCCCTCGCGGTAGTCGTGTGCCTGCCCTTGCCGTCTCCGGTGCGGACCTCCCCGGTGTCTTGTGCCTGGTATCCAACCAGCGCGTTGATGAGCGTGGATTTTCCCGCCCCCGAAGGCCCCAACAGCACCAGGGTGGTTCCGGCGGGCACACGGCCCGAGAGTTCCTCCAACCCGTCGTGCTGTTCTGCTGATGTGGTAACCACATCCACACCGGCTGCTTGAAGCATGACCTGCCCAACGACGTCGTCCGCTACGTTGGCCAGATCCGCCTTGGTGACGATGACGAGCGGAGTAGCACCTGAATCCCACGCCGCTACGAGGGTCCGCTCGATCCTGTTGTGCGTAAGCGGCCGGTCAACCGGGACCACCACGCCGACGATGTCGATGTTGGCCCCGAGCACCTGGGCATTCGAGGATGCTGCAAATGCACGCTTTCGGCTGAGTTCCGAGTAGCGCGGGAGGACACTTTCGATAACGGGCTCGGCTGAGGCGTTCATCCCCAGCCAGACCCAGTCGCCCGTTGCGGGGATGGAGCCATGGAGGGGGTAGGGGACGTGGAAGAACCGCTCCGCCGCCGCTACCAGCACACGGTTGCGGTCCATCCGCACCACCCGCCCGGGCATGGTTCCGTCTGCCTGGCGGTGTGCGGCGAAGTACGCTGCCCTGGCCGGAGTGAATCCGTACTGAACGGGACCAGCCAGAACAGGTCCGTTGTTTAGGAGAGATTTGAGAGAAGGTTCAGCCGATGGAAGGCTGTTGGTGTTTTTCAATGGGAAGCCTTTGATGGGCCCCGCCAGTGCACAGAAGCGTCTGTGAGCCGCTAGGAAGTGCGATCAGACAGGGAAGGAAGGTTGGCGTGATTGAGGCGCGAGGCGCGCAGAACTATGACAGTCATCACTTCCACCTCCCCCTTTTTGCTTTCGCAGCGTGTCCCTGAAACGGCCGCCGGCCAACCGGCAACTCTGACAGGCTATCGAACTCTGCCGTTGCTGGCCATACCCGCGGACCGGACCCCAACATGGGCTCCAGGACCGCTGGCTTTCGCTGCCGTTGCCATGCACTGACACTGCATTCGGTTCTACAGTGGGGAGGTGACCAATCTTGAAGTCAGTCCCCGGGAACAAATATGTCCACCTGCAGACATTGGTGAGGGTTCGGGAGCCGGCCCGTGCCTGCAGTTGTGGCCCGCCCGGGAAGTTCCGCTGGGCGGTGTTCGTGCCATGAATGTCCAGCGCACTCTCCCCCAGCGAGGCCTGCCGACAGTCGGAGCCTGGTGCTTCCTCGACAGCTTCGGGCCCGACCGCGTGGCAATGTCCGTCCTGCCCCATCCGCACACGGGCCTTCAAACGGTAACGTGGCCGCTCATCGGCACCATCCGCCACCGCGACAGCGTGGGGAGCGACGTTATCGTCCGGCCCGGGGAATTGAACATCATGACGGCCGGCCACGGCATCTCCCACTCAGAATTCGCCGTGCTGCCGCAGCCCTCCCCTATGGCGGTCCAGGAGGAAACGCCCGACGGCGGCCAAGAGCTGCCGCTGCAGCGGGGACTCCAGTTCTGGGTTGCCTTGCCGGACAGCGAGCGGCACAGGACGCCGGCGTTCGAGCAGCACCGGGAGTTGCCATCGGTTGAGGGCGAGGGTTACGTGGCAACGGTCATGGTAGGAACTTTCGCCGGATCAACGTCGCCGGCGACCATGTATTCGCCCATCACAGGAGCGGACGTCACAGCCCAGGGACCTGTCGGGTTGCCACTGAATCCAGAGTTTGAGCATGCCATCCTGGTCCTTGACGGCAGCCTGGTTCTTGAGAATCAGCACGTGACTCCGGGCCCACTTTGCTACCTCGGGACAGGACGGGATTTCCTTGATCTCGACGCAGCTGCCGGTACCCGCTTCATCCTGCTGGGCGGCGAACCGTTCCAGGAAGAGTTGCTGATGTGGTGGAACTTCGTTGGCCGGACCCACGATGATGTGGCGTTGGCCCGCGAGGACTGGGAGGCGCAGGCCGGCCTTGGGGAGAATTCAGTTGAAGTCAGCCGGTTCGGAGTGGTGAGGGGGCATGGGCCCGAGGCCGGCTCCGAAGCGGGCCGCATACCAGCCCCGCCCTTGCCTGGTGTGCGGCTCAGGCCGCGAACACGTTCCTGATTTGTATGCAGGATCAGGCCTCTGAGCCCTGCTCCGCAAGAAGCTGAAGAACCCCGAATACAGGCTCCCTGTCCAGGACGCGCACATCGTTGATACCTTCTGACGCCAGGTGTTTCCGGAAGGAGTCCTGGATCCAGGAAACGTTCATGCCAAGGCCTCCTCCAAGAATTACGGGGCCGTCGACGTCGAGCTGCCGCAGCGTTTCCACGGCCAGATCCGCCAAGTCACTGCCTGCCTGTACCAGAAAGGCCAGGCTGGTGGCATGGCCGCTCTCGGCTGCCTCCACGACAAGGCGTGCGCGTTGGGCCCAATACCGCCGCCCTGTCTCGGCCGAATGGAAGAGTGCAATCAGCTTGTTGGGATGATCAACGGCGCAGGATTCCAAAAGCGCGGTGGTGAGCTCATCGGGTTCAAAGCCCTGGTTCATCCGTCGGAGGCTGTGGCGGACAGCCTCCCGGCCAAGCCAGTACCCGCTGCCTTCATCTCCCAGCAGATATCCCCAGCCGCCCGCCCTGGCTTCTTTGCCAGCCTCGTTCCGACCCCAAGCCGCGGATCCTGTGCCACCGATGACGGCCACGCCCGTGCTGGCACTCCCAGCCGCCAGAAGCAGCCGGGAATCATGGACAACGGTGATCCGCGCCCCGGGGACGTGGGGTGCGATCAGTGAGGCGAGCGCGGCGGCGTCGTCGTCGGTATCTATGCCTCCGGCCCCCGCATACACCTGCGCGATGGAACCGCCGCCTATTCTGGCAAACAGTTCAGCGAGATTCCGAGCTGCTTCTTCACGGCTGACGTTCTGGACGTTGGAGCTCCCCACAACCTCGTCTGCAACGGCTTCACCGTCGAGGAAGCGGACCCCATGGGTCTTGGTTCCTCCAATGTCCAGACCGATGACACTGCCTGCAACTCTCCCGGCAGGGAGGCGGTCCGCATCAACGGAATTCGATTCTGGGAAGCTGTCAGCACTGTTCACCTGAACAGACTACTTAACCGGCGGCAGACAGCCTGCAATCAGGGCAATATTGGCCGCAACATTTTCTGCCTCCCCTCCTGCCGGCCGTCCGACTCCCCTAAGCCGCTGTCTCCAATCCGCTGATCAGTGGGTGCGTTCGATGGCCTGAACGAGGTCTGCCACCACGTCGCTGGCACCTTCAAGTCCCACCGAGAGCCGAAGCAGGTTTGGCGATGGCCGCGCTTCACTGCTCACCGGTCGGTGCGTCAGGCCTGCAGGATGTTGGATGAGCGTGTCGATTCCGCCCAAGGAGACTGCATGGGTGATCAGGCTGACCGCCGAAGGAATTCGTTGGGCATGCTCAGGGCTACTGACCTCAAACGCTATCAAGGAGCCCGGACCGGACATCTGCGTACCCACCAGCCCCAGGGGATCGCACTCAGGCAACCCCGGATACAGGACCCCCTTGACCAGACCGTGCCCGGCCAGCGCCGACGCCACTTTGGAAGCCGTGGCCTGTTGCGCCCGGACCCGGATGGGCAAAGTGGCAAGTCCCCGGTGGAGCAGGTAGGCGGGCCAAGGCGTGAGGATACCTCCTGTGACGGCCCGGACGGCTCGGAGCCTGACCGCCCACCCGGGCGAGGTTGCCACGACACCACCCATGGCATCTCCGTGGCCGCCCAGGAACTTTGTGGCACTGTGCAGAACCATGGCTGCGCCGTGCCTGAGCGGCTGCTGAAGCACAGGGCTGGCGAAAGTGTTGTCCACCAGCAGTGGGACACCATCAGCGGCGGCAGCCAAGGCAGCAATGTCCACCAGCTACAGGCTTGGATTTGCAGGGGTCTCTACGATCACCAGGCCAGTGTCCGGTCGAAGGGTAGACCTGACTTCATCAGCAGTTGCGAAGGTAACCTCTGTTCCCAGCGTTCCTTGGGCGAGTACGTGATCGCTTCCGCCGTACAGAGGGCGGACAGCGACGACGTGTTTTTTGCCCATGGAAACCACGGCAAGCAGCACTGCCGAGAGAGCCGCCATACCCGTGGCGAACGCAACAGCCTCAGGGGCGTTCTCCAAGGCAGCAAGCCCATCTTCAAACCGTGCCACAGTTGGGTTCCATAGCCGCTGGTAGACCGTACTCTGATCCTTGAGATGGGCTCCACCGGTCGCAAGATGTTCATAGGCCAGTCCGCCTTCCACAACTGAAGGCAGCGGCGCAGTGGTTGAAAGATCGATGGGGACCGCGTGCACGCCCTGCTCCGTCAACCCGTCGCGTCCGGCATGTACCGCAAGTGAATCGAATGAAAGCACCGTGCTCCTTCTGAATATTCGTCATTGAATCTCGAAAGTATCTGGCATTTATTCGGGATTGCCCAGAGCAGTTGAATTCTAGGGATGAAAGAAGCGGTTTATGATGAACGCAGCACACTCTGAGGAGGACTTGTGGCCAGCAACGCGAAGAATATTCGGCCGGGATCGTTGAGCAGCGAGCCGCTGGACGCCATTGACGAGAAACTTCTCGCGGCTCTGGTGGAGGACGCGAGGATTTCCAACAAGCAACTCGCTGAACTGGTGGGAATTGCCCCTTCAACTGCCCTGATGCGTACCCGTGCCTTGTCCGAGCGGGGGATAGTGCAGGGGTATGAGGCGAAATTGAGCCTCTCGGCAATCGGCCGATCGGTTCAGGCACTTGTCGCCGTACGGCTCCGGGCGCACGATCGTGATCAGATTGACAGGTTTACTGCCCGCGTACCCCATCTCCCGGCCGTACTGTCGACCTTTCACACTTCAGGGTCGGTCGATTACCTGCTGCATATCGCCGTCGCTACGACGGAGGACCTCAGGGACTGGGTGCTGGACAACCTGGCCACCGACCCCGTCGTCGGCCACACCGAAACCACCCTGGTGTTCGAGCACATTCAGGGCAACCACGGTCCGTTGCCGGAGTAAGCTGACCACTGCCAAAATGACGGCGCACAACGCGCAAAGCAGCACAAACACTGTGACGGATGCGGGAAGGCCCCATGCCGCCGTCGCAAGTCCCAAACCGATCACCGGCACCGCGCTGCCCAGGTACGTGATGACGTAGACCGCACTGACGACCTGCGCATGCCGGGACGGTTCCGTCCTGGCAGCTACGTCGTTGAAGGCGGCCCGGAAGGAAAGGCCTTGGCCGAAGCCTGCGCCCATGCTTGCCAGGACCAGCAACCATGGGGTGGTCCGAGCGGCCGCGACGGCGATCAGGGCGACCGAAACTGCCAGGACGAGAAGACCCACCGGAACCACATAACGCCCACGGACTGCGAGTAACTGACTCAGCGCTGATGAACCCAGCGTCAATCCTGCCAGTACACCGATCAAAGGCCTCGAGTCCACGTGGACTATCCCGGCGAAGTACCCGGGGGCAAGGGATAAACAGAATCCAAACACCGCGAAACTAAGGAAGCCAACAGCGGCCGCGAGCCAGAATGCCCCACGCGCTTCCTGGGAGACTGATGGACGCCGGGGTGCCAGCGCCTTGATGGGCCATGCGCCATTCACGGGCCGGACGGCAGGCCGCGCCTTCAGGAAGTACAGAGGCACCAGCAGCCCGCCGAGGATGACGGAATGAACGGCGAAAGGCGTGGAAGTGGGCCCTGGGAGGAGCGAAAGCACTCCCCCAATCACAGGACCAGCAGCCACCCCTCCGGCTGACGCCAACAGTGTGAACCGGGACGCCCAGTCCGGTCGCAAGGGCAAAAGTTCGCGAAGTGCAGCAGCACTTGCGCCGGTGGCGAGTGCCACTGCCATGCCTTGGAGTGCCCTGCCAGCCGCAAGCGCGGCAAGATTGCCAGCGGTCGCGAAGACCAGACCGCCCATCAGCCCCACCAATACTGCCAGCAGCAACGCGGCGCGCCTGCCAATGTGGTCCGACCAGTGGCCGGCAAGCACCAGCGTGGCCACCAACACCAGGACGTAGGCGGAGAAAGCAATGGTGACATCCAGGGACGTCAGGCCGAGCTGAGCCTGGTAGAGGGGGTACAGCGGCGTTGCGAGGTTCGCTCCGACCAGCAGTGTGAAGATCACCATTCCCGCCAGGACCAGGCGGGCCGTGGTGGAAGCATCCCATCCCCTGGGGCTAACGGCGGCGGAGGACATACGGAGCTCGCCGAAGACAGTCATTGCCATGCCTTTCCCGATTATCCGGACCACACCGGATCCTTGTGGGACCGGCAGCGCTCCGGGCAGTTCTGATGGCTATATTTTCGCTCGTGAATGACTTGTGGGACTGAGAAAGGTGTAAGACTTGATCAAAACAGTCAAGGCCTGACCGTGGTAATGAGCCGGAGTGACGATTTGAACCAATTAGATCCCACGGATCTGAAGATCCTGCTGGAACTGATCCGGGACCCGCGGATCCAGATCGGCGAACTCAGCGAACTGCTGGGGATCGCCCGCAACACGGCCCAGTCCCGGGTCCGGCGAATGCTCCGCTCCGGCGTCCTTCACGACGGCGGTCGCGAAATCGATCTTGAGGCGGTGGGATACGACGTCGTCGCCTTTGTCACGATCGAAGTGACACACCGCGAACTCGACGGCGTCGTAGGCGCCTTGCGCCTCCTGCCCCAAGTGCTGGAAGTCCATGAAATCTCAGGCCGGGGAGACGTCTGGTGCAGGGTGGTTGCCACTGACACCCACAATCTCCAATCGGCCCTCCGGTCGGTTCTTAGGATCAAGGGGGTGATCCGCACCGAGACTGTCCTGGCTCTGCACACGCACATTCCGTACCGGACTGAACCGTTGATCAGCCGCCTTGCCCAGGGCGATACGCTTGCCCGGCAACAGACTCGGGGCAAAGCCTCGGCGGGGACATCCCCGTCCCAAGAGGGGAATAGGATTTCCACATGAGAATGGCGCTACCGTTTCCCGACCACCTGGCTGCATCCGAGCCCCCGAAGGTCTCCTCCTGGCTGGGTGACGGGATGTATTTTTCGTGACGATCATCGACAATGCCGTCTACGTGGACGGGGTGCGCAACTCACAACCTCACACCCTTGAGCAGACGTTTGAGACGCTCAACGAGCATGGCGGAATGGCATGGATCGGTCTATACCGCCCCACTGAAACCGAAATGGCAGAAGTGGCGGAAGAGTTTGGGCTCCATGAACTCGCCGTCGAAGATGCGATCTCCGCCCACCAGCGCCCCAAGCTTGAACGGTACGGTGACAACCTTTTCACAGTGTTGCGGCCTGCCAGATACATCGACGAATCCGAAACGGTGGAATTCGGCGAGCTGCACATCTTTACCGGGCGAAACTTCGTGGTCACCGTACGCCACGCTGAAACCGGTGGGGTTGCCCGTGTCCGGCGCAGGCTCGAAAGCAAGCCGGAACTGCTCGCCCACGGGCCGGAGGCCGTCCTTTACGCCCTCATGGACCAGGTAGTTGATGACTACGTTCCAGTGGTGGCCGGGCTGGAAAACGATATCGACGAGATCGAGGACCAGCTTTTCAGCGGCGATTCCCATGTCTCCCGACGGATCTATGAACTGGCTCGCGAGGTCATCCAATTCCAACGTGCCATCCATCCGCTGCCTGGCATGATGCAACTCCTCAAGCGGGGGTTCGATAAATACGAAGTGGAGACGGAACTCCAGCACAGCCTCAGGGACGTTGAGGACCACGTGGAACGGCTGATTTCCCGCGCAGATTCCTTCCGTGACCTGTTGCAGAATGCCTTGACCCTTGATGGCACACTGACGGCCAACCGGCAAAACGAGGCCAGTGCAGAACAGAACGAACAGGTTAAGAAGATTTCCTCCTGGGCGGCCATTTTCTTCGCCCCGTCCTTCGTAGCGGGCGTTTACGGCATGAACTTCGACTTCATGCCGGAGCTTCACTGGGAGTTCGGCTACCCGATGTCCCTGGCATTGATGGCGGGCATGGCGGGACTCATGTACGTCATTTTCAAGAAGAAGGGCTGGCTGTAGCGCGGAATGACCAAGACAGTGAATTCCGAGTGGAACCAGGGTTTTCGCGGCGGACGCATCATCATCCCCGGTACGGCGCGCCAATTGGGTGCTTTCGGGCTCTTCCGGCCTTCGCCCTCGAAGGGACAGTCACACGGGCACACCGTTCTTAAGCACGCCGAGGGCGGAGTTCTGTGGATAAGCCTCGGTGAACTGCTGGAGCAGAACGTCCCTTTGCCGGAACTGACTGACCTGGCGGACACATTTCGGACGTGGGTCCTGGACGCCCATGCACCGGAGATATTCAGCGGGTCCAGCCCCGTGGCGAAGCGTTTTGTTGACGTCGCTGCCGTCCTGGAGCGTTGCGACGTCACCGTGTTTCTTGTCTCAGCTAGCCCACTGCCTGTGGGGTCGGACAACCCGTTTTCCGCCCTTGAAGTGGTTGAATCCTCAGAAGTTCTGCCAATTGAAGGTGTCCACGGGTCCTGAGGAACGCCTGGGAGGTTCACAAGGTGGTCCGGATGCAGGCAACGAACAGGCAGTACTTGCATTCATGATGTACCGTTCTATCCCGACAGGTTTAGGCGAAGCAAAAGGACATATCAGGTGGCAACGGACTACGACGAAATCCGATCAGACGTCGCGGAGACGCGGAACGCATCACTCGAGGCGCTCAAGTCTGCGAATTCTCCGGATGCACGGAGCGTCGTGCGGGAACTTGACGAGACGGACACGGTAGACGGCGTTGAACTTCCGGGTGCCGATTTGTCCGGTGAGGAACTGAGCATTGAGGTAGTCCCGCAGAAGGCGGATGAATTTACGTGCTACTCATGCTTCCTTGTTCGGCACCGTTCACAGATCGCCCGCGAAAAGGGCGGACACGCCTACTGCGTCGACTGCGAAGGCTGAGAACTTCCACGCTCCAGGCAGGGCCCCAACGGGCCCTGCAAACGTGGAGCTAAGGGGATTCGAACCCCTGACCTCTTCGATGCGAACGAAGCGCTCTACCAACTGAGCTATAGCCCCCGACAAGAACATCTTTAAGTCGGATCCAGTACTGCCGTCCTTAGGCTACAAACTATCCGCATTCTTTGCCAACCAGGCTGGGAATGTCTCACGGCCAAAGGTTTGTTCAGCGATCAGGTTCTGCCCCTCACGAAGGTACTCACCCATGCTGCCTGGCAAAGGCAGCTCAATAACTTTCCCACGGGCATGGGTCGCCGTCTGCCAGATTTGTGCCATCGACCTCATTGGCAGAATCTCAGGACCCCCAACCGTACGCACGCGATGAGGCTCCCCAAGCCGGCTCCCCAAAGCCTCCTCGAGCAGGGCAGCGGCTGCTTCTGACGGGGAAATAGTCTGGAACCTTGCACCTTTGAACACCGGCATCAGCCGCACCCGCGAACCGGCATAGAACACCTCCGCCAGGAGACTGTGGAATTGCGTTGTCCTGACAACGACCGTTTCCACGTCCGAGCCGGCATACCTTCGTTCCTTTTCCGCTTTTGACCGTTGGTAGCCCAGGCGTACCTGATCACAATTGATGATGGAAAGCAGCACGACCTTCCTCACGCCTTCCATCTTCGCGGCGTGCAGCAGCCGGTCTCCCCCATCGGCAAAGCCCTTAATCGCCTTTCGTGACCGCCCTTCCAGGCAATCAACCACGACGTCGGCACCCGCCAACGCTTCTGCGACCCCCGACCCCGTGGCGACGTCCGCAGCCCAGTAGGCGGCGCCGTCGTGGTGCTTTGCCGTGCCCGGCATCGGTGGACGACGGCTGAAGGCCGAAACCTCTATTCCACGACCCAGTGCCTGCCGGACAACCTCGGTGCCAACCTGCCCGGTGCCACCGGCAACACAGATACGAATCATGTTCCGAGGTTAGGGCCAGGGAAGAGATCATGCACTATCACGAGACCCGGAGAGCGAACCGCAACTCGACTCGATTGCTTGACCTGATTAATCTGTGGCGTAAATGTAATGAACTGAGACCGGGCGGAGGGGCTACTTTGAGGTCCTCATGCTGATATCCTCTGATCGGAATTCAGTGTCCCGCGCGCTACCTGCCAAGGTGCGATTTACCTCGGTGGTAGATCGAGAGTTCCACATTTTGCTTTTTTGGGGGGACTCCTTGGCTCGCAACGCTGTTCGCCGTCGACTGCTGGCTGTTGCCATCGTCACCGGCTGTCTCTTTTCGGGCCTGTCCCCGTTAGCCGCTGCTTCAGCGCTGGAGGCCGCCCAGGACCCGTCGTCGTCTGCCACAGCAGCATTGACCGCCGGCAATCTTAAAGTGGAACACCGCGCGGACCCGTTGGGGGTTGATGCCCAACAGCCCAGATTCAGCTGGGAGATCCAATCCGCAGCACGGGACAAGGCCCAGTCGGGCCATCAGATCCAAGTCGCATTAAGCAGGGAAGCTCTGGCTACCGGAACCCCGGATGTGTGGGATTCAGGCGTGCGGCCAGGAGACGCCCAGAACCTGGTCCGTTACGAAGGCCCGGGCTTGTCCTCGGCGACTCCCTACTACTGGCGCGTCAAAGTCTGGGATGAGGCCGGCTCAGAATCCGCCTGGAGCGCAATCGGTACCTGGACAACCGGGTTATTGAAAGCTGAGGACTGGAAAGCATCGTGGATCAGTCCGGCATCCACCGCCGCAGGGGGTTCTTACCTCCGGAAGACTTTCACCCTGCCGGCCAAACCGCTTCGGGCTACCGCGTTCGTCTCAGGGCGGGGAATGTTCGAGCGTCCTCTGGATTACCAGGGATACTGCTGCCTCCAGACAGCAACCCTGGCGCGCGGCATCTATGAACTGAGCGCCAATGGCAGCAAAGTGGGTGATGCCGAGCTGGAAGCCCAGCCAACAGACAGCCGGGTCAGGTCGCTGTACAGGACGTGGGACGTCACCGGGCAGCTGCAAGCGGGCCCGAACGCTTTGGGCTTCCTCATCGGGGAGGACTCCGATGTGATCCTCCAAATCAACATTGAGTGGGAATCCGGACCCGCCACCGTCATCACCACGGACGGCACGTGGACGTCGCGGCCGGGCCCTGTAACCCGTGCACACAAGTTCCACGGGGAAACCTTCGACGCGCGGAAGCAGCTCGCCGGCTGGGATACCGCCACGGGAGGTGGGTCTGGCTGGAGTACGGTGCGCAGCAACAGCGTCCGGGGGACTTTGGAAGCGGCACCCAACAGCCCCATGCGCGTAGTCAATCAACTCCCGCCCGTCAAAACTCACCAACCGGCTCCGGGCGTTTATGTGGTTGATTTCGGTAAGAACATTTCAGGGAGCGTCGCCCTCTCACTGAAAGTGCCGGCGGGACGCACTGTCACCGTCAAACACGGTGAGCGCCTCCACAACGGCAGGGTCAACAATGGAGTGATCCAGGCCAACCAGACCAGCACATTCATCGGTGACGGCAAGACGTCCCAGTTTGCTGCCCGCTTTGGTTACGCAGGGTTCCGCTGGGCGGAAATAACAGGGCTGGACGCCGCTCCCCCTGCAGGCTCAGTAACAGCGCGGGAAATACGGAACGACGTCGCTCCCACTGGGACGTTCAAGGCTGCCACGCCTCTCCTGAATTCGCTGCACGACGCCAACATGCAAACCCAGGTTAACGGCCTGCACGGAATCCCGGAGGACACACCCACACGCGAGAAGCGCGGTTGGATGGCCGACGCACACCTGGCGGCTGAAGCGACCATCAACAACTACGATATGGCGGCGTTCTACACCAAGTTCATCCAGGACATGGAGGACGCCCAGAAGCCTTCAGGCTTTGTTCCTGACATCGTGCCTATCGAACAGGGCGAATTCTGGAACACCCAATCGGACCCGGTCTGGTCAGCCGCAACTGTCCTTATCCCGTACTACGTGTGGAAGAGCTACGGGGACACGGATGTCCTCGCCGGTCACTACGACTCCATGAACCGCTGGATGGCACACACCCAAAAGTCCACTGATGGCTACCTCATCACGAGGCCGAGCCACACCTGGGGACAGGACTGGGTTGCAGACGAGGATACAGACAGCAAACTGTTCCAAAGCGGATTTTATTATCTGACGGCCAAGCTCATGGCTGAGATGGCCAGCAAACTGGACAAACCAGCGGACTCTGCGAGGTACACAGCCCTCGCCGGCAAAATTGCGGAGGCCTTCAACTCACGCTACTTCGACGCCGGACGGGCCAGCTATGGAGTTAGCCAGTTTTCCAACGCCCTGCCCCTGACCTTGGGCATCGTCCCGGCAGGCCGGGAGGATGAGGTGGCCAACACCCTCGTGCATCAGGTGATGGTCCTGGGTGGGGGACACGTACGTGGCGGGCTTCCAGGCGCAAAGTACATCGTTGATGCGTTGGAGATGATGGGTCGCTCCGACGTTGTCAACACCGTGGTGGCCCGTACAGACAGCCCCGGATGGGCCTACATGCTCACGCATGGACCAGGTTCAATCTGGGAGGAATGGTATGGCTCGCCGTCCCTGAATCACCCCATGTTCACCTTCATCGACACCTGGCTCTACTCCTCCGTGGCCGGTATTTCGCAATCCCCGGCGGGCGGATACCGCGAGATCGTCTTCGATCCGCGGATTACCAAGCAACTGCCTTCTGCCGCCGGTTCCATCCAGACACCATACGGTGAGGCAAGTTCCACATGGGTCAGGGATGGCGACAGAACCACCTACTCCATCTCGGTTCCCGTTGGCGCCAGCGGGAAGCTGGTCCTGCGCAACACCGCTCCAGAAGCAGTAGCCGAGTCAGGCGAGCGTGCTGTCGTCGGCAACGGCATCCGATCGATAGAAGCAGCTGATACGGATACGATCGTCACCCTGGGCTCCGGGACATACAACTTCATGGCCGACCCCGCCCTGGCTGACCTCGTGACCGCATCGGGCACAACCGGCGGAATTGCTCAAGAAATAGCGGCCATGGACGCGGCGACCCCAGGGTCCAGCGGGCTCCGCAAACCGGCAGAGGAAACCGCCGGCCAGGTGAACGGTGCACTCGAGGCATATCTGGAACCCACCGGAGATCCTGCGCCCCAACTGCAGAACGCCATCTCGGCAGCCCGCACCTTCAGCGCCGCCGTCACCCAAGCCCGTGCTGAAGGGCTTCCCGCCGCCACAGCCGATTCCCTCTCAGTTCGATCGGCGGCGACCATTCATCAGCTTTCGGGGGCTGTTGCAGCCTCCGGTGTCACCGTTACGGCTGAAGCGGTGGAAGGCCAGCTAGCGCCCGGTGGCAGCACAGACGCCGTTGTCAAAATCGTAAATACGGGAGACACGGCACTGGTTCAGGCCAGCGGCGGGCTGTCCCTGCCGGATGGATGGTCAGCCCGGGCAACTTCCCCATTCCCCGCCGAGATCGCGCCGGGTGGGGAGGGCAGTGCAAGCTACAGCGTTTCAGCCCCCCGGGGCAGCTCAGACGGAAGCCATACCGTTCTCGCTCAGGTCTCCTTCAAACGCGGCGACGACGTCGTGAGCAGGAGCGCAAAGCTGGATCTCTCCGTTGGAGCCCACCTGCTCGCATCAGGCGCTGAAATGCGACCGGCTGTCACCGAGGGAGGTGCTACGGGTTATGCAGCTGTCAGGCTGCGGAACCTGCTGACCTCCACCGATCAGGCTGTTCGTGTCTACGCTGCCCACCTCCCCCAGGGATGGACTGCACAGCAGGCTGTGTCCGCGGTGATTCCCGCCGGTGCGGATCACACAGTTTTCGTTCCGCTGGACTCTTCGGGGTCCGCCCTCAGCGGCACGGTTGAATTGTCAGTCTCGGACGAAGCCGGTTCTGTCCTGGCCACTGCCCAGACGGTGGCCCTCGTACGGGGCAGCCGCAACTGCAGCCTCGATGCGACCGGCGAATCCTGCTTGCCCGGAAGTTCAACCATGCTGGGCAATTTCGAAAATGGGAACCTGTCGGAATGGTCCGCGGGGGCTGATTCAACACTGGCCGCTGGTCTTATCCCCGGGGCAGAAGGGGCTGAGGCACTCGTGGGGCATGGAGCCCTGAACGTCTCTGCTGTGGCACCCTCCGCTGCACCTGGATGGCGTGAAACCTCCGTCACGTTAAGGGATCCGGTGGGTACCGGCACTGCTTCTGCCCTCCTCGCGTCTCTGAGGATGACAGGTACGCCGGACGGTGTCCACGAAGCAAGGATCCGGGCCACTGACAAGTCAGGCCACATCTCCGAACTGATCCGCAGAGTGGCCCCGGGCTCCTGGAACCAGTTGGTGCTGCCTACCGTGGAAGCGGGGCTTGAGAACATAGCATCCATCAGCATCGGGCTCCGATCCACGATTCCCGGAGCTGATTCGCCAGGCTTCTCCATTGACGACGTCCGGGTCGACTACGGCCGGGGCGGGGTGAACTTCGCCGCAGGAGCGGAGGTCGAGACTGTTGATTCCTTGGAGTCCGACGCTTGGATGGCAGACTTCCTGGTGGATACACAGACGTTCAGTACCGCCGAAAGCCAAGGCTATCGAACCCCCGACAATGGACCTCATTCCGTAACGGTCGACCTCGGTGCCGGCAGGAACCTCGGCTCTGTCATTCTCCACCCCGTGACGACCGTTCCGGGCCAGGCACCTGAGCTGCAGGACAAGGATCTGCCTGCTTCCGTTCAGGTGGAAGTCTCCGCCGATGGCCGGCAGTACCAGCCAGCGACCCTTAGCCCGCCCGGATCAGCCCCGGCCGGGCCCCCGTTTGAGTTCAAACTCAGCCCTGTCGAGGCCCGCTACGTGAAAATCACCAAGACGGCCGAAGCAGAAGGATCACCCGGCGTACCTCTGTCTCTTTCTGAGATCGAAGTGTTCGGTGCCGGTAATACCGGATCGGGCCAGCCTTCTGACCAGACAGTGGACCAAGGGCAGGCCGTCACCTTCGCCACCCTGCCCGGACGGCCGGGAACATCCGTTAAATGGCAGCGTGCTGATGGCGCCGGACAGGTTTTCCGAGACATCCCTGGAGCCTTGGGAAGCACAGTAATCTTGCCCGTTCCGGTGAAGTCCGACGACGGTAGCCAGTTCCGCGCCGTCGTCGCCTCCGCGGACGGTACCGTTCTCAGCGAAACGGAACCGGCGACGCTGACTGTCAGGCACGTTCCCCTTGAGGTAACAGCCCATCCAGAGGACCTCTATCTGGCTCTGGACAATGCAGCCGGAGGAGAATTCAGCGGCTCATTCGCCGGCTCCGGAAGCCGTCTGCACTGGCAGAGCAGCGAGGATTCCGGTGCGAGCTGGAGGAATATCAGGGATGCAGGAAACGACTCGCTTACCGTCTCCTTCCCGCAGGGCACGGCCCTTCCGGCTGAACAGTTCAGGCTCGTGGCCACCAACCTCCTTGGCGAGCGGGTAGTCAGCCGGGCAGCCCGTGTGGATATCGCCCAGGCCCCCAGCGTGACCGCCACCGCTGTTAACGTCGCAGCCCAACCTGGACAACCGGTCGAACTGCGCGTCGAGGCCGAGGGAGCGCCCGCACCTAAACTGACCTGGTTTACCCAGGCGGATCCAGGATCGTCCTGGGTGGAGGTAGCCGAAGGCTCGGAGGAAAGTCTCCGGGTGGAAGCTGACGCCGTCCGCAATGGTGCCCGGTACCGGGCAGTAGCTGAGAATACCTTTGGCACCGCTACGGGATCGGAGATTATTGTGTCCCTTCTGACTCCGGCCAACTTGCCCGCCGAAGCCCTCAGCCCCGTGGGTGACAAGGCTGCGGAAGGCTCCGGTGCCCCGCTCTCCGTAACAGGAGTAACCCTCACGCCGCTCCTCGTTGCCTCCTTACTGCTCCTCGCCGGCTGCCTCCTCATAGCCGCACAACGTCTTAACCTCCGCCGCCATGCAATACGAGTCCAAAGGAACGCCAATGACTGATCTGAGAGCAAAGATGGCAAAGGGAGTGGCGGTGGGGACGTTGGCAGCCACCCTTGCTGCCGGGCAGTTGCCAATAGCTGCTGCTGCCGTCCAGTCGGCCCCTGCCTTGCGGAACGGGACTGTTGTTACGGCAGAGGAAACCCCTGCGCCGGAAACCTCAACTGCCACCGCAACGCCTCCCGCCGCAGGTGGTACCAGCAACGAACCCGCGCCCACCAGCCCTGCTCCAGCCGCTGAACCCACAGTCACGGCCGCCCCCGAGGGCGCGGCCACTCCGGGTTCCAGCCCCACGACTGATTCCCAGGCCACTCCGGAAACAACGGCCCCGGCAATCACAACCGAGGCTACGCCCGCTCCCCAGCCCACTGCTCTTGGCCAGTTCTCCACAGAGGCGCTGACGCCTGTATCGGTCCAGGATCTGAACACCTTCTTCGAGTCGCTGAACGCTTACCGCCGGTTGCACGGAGTCCCCGCCGTCGCCCTCAATTCCACAGTGAGCACCGACGCCCAAAACTGGGCCAACTCCCAGGCCGATTTTCCAAAAGCTGAGCCGGTCCCTTTGGACAATCTTCCGGCCGCAGCCAAGTACGGGCAGGTTACCGGCACTGTCTACAACGCCGCCGGGCCCACTGCCAAGCAGCTCCACGACCAGCTGATTAAGGACTTCGGATCCACAACGGCTCAGACAATGCGCGATCCGAAGTATTCGGAAGTAGGAATTGCAGCTGTCCGAAGCGGTCAAAACCTTTATGTCTACGAGGTTTTCCTTGAGAAGGCTGCGGAGAAATTCCCCACTGACTACGTCCGCTACTCCTGGTCTCCCGCGATCTACTCCGTCAGTTACACCTGGTCGGGCATGGTGTGGAAGAAGCTTGAGCACGCAGATTGGGCTGCCGCAGGATTCCCGGCACCGCGGATCGCAGGTTGGATTCCGGGTACCCGCGTTTTCACTTTTGCACCCGCGCCGGAAATTTATGCCACCTCCGCTGACGGCATCACCCATCTCCTGACGTATCGCGAATGGCAGGACATGGGCTACAAACAGCCTGAACGGACCGCGGGGAGTTTCGTTAAGTATCCGTGGTCAGGCAGCATCTACTCCGTGGAATTCCGTAGTCCTGCCTGGGTATGGAAGCGACTCAGCTACCCCGACTGGCAGCAGCTGGGAATGCCACAGCCGCAGATCGCGGGCTACATTCAAGGCACGACTTACTACCAGTACTACGGCTCCGGCGAGATTTTCGCCAAAGGCGAGGACTCAGTGATTCATAAGATGACGCTGCCGGAATGGGAAGCCGCTGGAACCCGTCCCTTTACCCGCTTGGCAAGTGCCTACTACAAAACCTCATGGTCAGGGACCATCTACTACAACGCAAATGTGAATGTGGAGGGTAGCCGGCCGATCGGATATGCAGAATGGTCGCAGGCGCAGTTTCCCACCCCGACAATCAATCAATTTGTCCCCTTTTCCTTCTACTGGAAGTACACCACCTCCGGAAACGTCTACTACCGGTCCCCGGGCGGGCAAGACATTCTTATGACTTACCAGGAGTGGCAACGGGCCGGAACACCATGGCCTCGCCCCTATACCAATAAGCCTGCGGCAGGAGAGCGCTAGTCCCTGGGCTTACCCGGCAAGAGAGGCTGGTCCTCAGCTTGCCGGGCAAGCCTGTAATGGAAGGGTCAAAGGGGAACTGCACCGCTAAGAACGGCCGCGAGAAAGTATGCGGAAGGCTGATCAGGCGCGACGGCGCTGAAGGACGTCATCCAGGTTGCTCAGTGCGCTTTGGGGCTTCGTCACTGGCTGCTTAGCCTGTGGTGCCGGAGGGGCAGCTGACGTGCCCTGCTTCAGTGAAGGCTTTCCGGCTGCCTTGGGGGCCTCCGGCAGTTCAAGGGGTTCCGGCGCTGCGCGCTCAGCTTTGGCCGCCTCAACATAAGTCGGCTTCGGCACCTCCACGGGCTCCCAGCTGGAACCCAGCCCACCCGGCACATCGGCCGACATAAACGGACGCCGGACGCTGTGGTCCCCTGACGCCACTGCTTCAGCCAAGGCAGCCTGCCGAAGTTCCAATGCGGTCAGCGGTTTGACCTGCGGGCGGGAAGCTTCGGCATCAAATAAAGGGATGTCATCATCCGAGCGGGTTTTCGTATTGCTCGTCGGGGCATCAGATGGGTCTCCAGAGGCCCGGTCCCTGCCTTGGCCAGTCGGCCCGGGAGCACTCATGGCGGACCTGAAAGCAGCTTGCACTTTGGCGCGCCGGTCCCGTACCGCGAGCCGCCGAAGCAAAGCAACTGTCAGCACGGCCGTTGCCAGAGCAGTAAATGGCAACCAGACAGGTCCGATACCGAAAAGACGAAAGACTCCGGACATGGCCGCCGCCAGAAGGGACATCACTCCGATCAGCGCAAGTGCGCACCGGCCATAGCGGATCCTGAACTGTTTGGGAGGCACCGCAGACTGGCGTTCCGAGTCGCGGGGCGCTACTCCCCTGGCGGATTCAGTACCGGGCACGGTGTCCATGGTTTTCTCCTGCTGGACGGCCATTTTCAGGACCGTTCCGGCTTGGGGGTCTGTTATTTCGACGTCGACGGGTTCCAAAACTGCCTCACCGGCGGTCTGGAGCTGCTGCCGGCCATTACGAAGCACATAGGGGGCAACCCATACAATCCAGAGCGCGACAGCGATAACAAGGATCACTGAGCTGCTAAGAGGGAAGTCCACACTCAAAACGGTATGAGCAATAGATGAAGCGGGCTTGCATTGTCCACGGTGTGTCGCAGGTCGGTGTCAAAATCAATGGTCAATTTCCGGCTGTACCCGTCCCGCCGTCTTCCCTCGTCTCTTGAAGCTGAATCCTAGCGGGGACGGTTTTGGAGCCAGCGGTTGAGAATTCCTTCCGGAACTTCTTCAGTTGTGAGGGCGAATGACCGGTGGTCGGCCCATTCGCCATTGATGTGGAGGAAACGTGGCCGATACCCCTCATCCCGGAAACCAAGCTTCTCGACAACACGGAGGCTGGGTCCATTATCAGGCTTGATGTTGATTTCCATGCGATGGAGCCCCAGGGTACCGAAGCAGTGGTCAGTGGCCATCGCCACCGCCGTGGGAGCAATCCCCCTTCCAGCATGGGACCTGTCCACCCAGTAACCGAGGGTTGCCATCATGGCAGATCCCCAAACAATTGACGAAACAGTCAGTTGACCGATAATCACCGGTTCGCGGACACCTGGACTCCACTCCGTGATCAAAAAAGGCAGCGCAGTTCCTTGGGCCGCCTGGATGTTGAGCGATCTGACCATCTGCCGGTAGCTGGGAAGTTGACCGCCCGGCATCGGATTTGAAGCCTCCCACGGAGCCAGCCAGTCCCTGTTGCGGGAACGGACCTCTGTCCATTCCTTGCGGTCCCGATAGCGGATGGGACGCAGAACGAGCTCGCCGCAGCTAAGCGTCACCGGCCAAATGGAACTGCCCATCAACAGCTATTTAGACAGGCTGGCAGTGAAGTCAGGCAACCAGTCCCGAAGCCCGGGGCCAAGGTCCTCGCTGTCGCAGGCCAGTTCCACGCAGGCTTTCAGGTAGCTCAGTTTGTCACCGGTATCGTAACGCCGGCCCCGGAAAACAACACCGTAGACTCCATAGCCATCGGCGTCGCCGGCAGCCAGTTCCTGCAGGGCGTCGGTCAGTTGAATTTCTCCGCCGCGCCCAGGCTCAGTGCCTTCCAGCACTTCAAACACGGCGGGGTGGAGGACATAACGGCCGATCAAGGCCAGGTTAGAGGGGGCCTCGTGCGGTTCGGGCTTTTCAACCAAGTGCTTGACCCGGACGTAGCTCTCGCCGTCAAGCTCCTCGATGTCTGCACACCCGTAGGAGCTGATCTGGGAAGGTTCCACCTCAATGAGCGCTACAACTGAGCCGCCCGTTTTGGCCTGTACTTCGATCATGGTGCTGAGCAGTTCATCCCGGGCATCGATGAGGTCATCGCCCAGGAGCACGGCAAAGGGCTCGTATCCGACGTGTTGTTTGGCACGGAGGACCGCATGCCCAAGTCCCTTGGGATCTCCTTGCCGGACATAGTGAATGTCGCCCAGGTTGCTGGCTGCCTGGATGGACTCCAGTTTGGTGGTATCCCCCTTGGCCTCCAGCATGGCTTCAAGAGCCGGGACCCGGTCGAAGTGATCCTCCAGTGCGCGCTTGTTCCTGCCCGTAATCATCAGCACGTCACTGAGGCCCACATTGACTGCCTCTTCGACGACGTATTGAATGGCCGGCTTGTCCACGACGGGGAGCATTTCCTTAGGCATTGCCTTCGTTGCCGGGAGGAATCTGGTTCCGAGACCCGCGGCGGGGATGACAGCCTTGCGGACGGATGCGTTGGTGGTAGTCACTGGACTAATCTAACGGAGGCGCCAGTTATTGGGTAATCATTCAAATGCTCCGGTTGCCCACGTAGAAGCGGTGGCGGGGACTGAAAGGCACTCCAATGTCAGTGAAAGAACTGTTGCGTTCCCGGCATCGGATGGCACGTGCTGCCATGACTGAAGATGACCGAAACCAGGCAGGCAATGACCTCGCCCTCCAGGGTCTGGCGTGGGCCAACCAGCAGGTTTCGGAGCAGCTGGCTTCCGGTAAATTGCGAACAACGGGATCGGCCACCTTTGCCGCCTACCTCGGAGTTGGGACGGAACCGCCCACTCTCCCCCTCATCAATGCGCTCCACGCGGCCGGCAACCGGATACTGCTGCCGGTCTGCCAACCTGAGCGCAGATTGAGCTGGGTCTACTGGTCACCCGAGTCCGCGTTCACTAGAAGCAAATACGCCCCGATACAGGAGCCAATCGGGGAACAGCATGGCTTAGGTGTTGTTGGCTCCGCAGCGGGAATTTTCCTGCCAGCCACGGCTGTGGACCGGGCGGGCAACAGAATAGGGCAGGGCGGCGGCTACTACGACCGCCTACTGGCGGACCTCAATGAGGGTGGATGGAATGTTCCCGGAATAGCGGTTGTTTATGACAGCGAGGTGTTGGCAGCGGGTTCCATTCCAGCCGAAGCCTTCGACCAGCCAGTCCGCTCCATCCTGACGCCGTCGGCGATCATCCAGCTGTGATGGACGCGAATCGTCGGGATGATAGAATTAGCACTCAGGCCCTGCGACTGCTAAAGGCGGGCATCCGGAAACGGAAATCCGCCAGGCAGCACGGGACCTGATCGTTTGCCCAAGAGGAGGAATTTCAGTGCCCACGTATGCATATGCCTGCAAGGACTGCAGCCACGCCTTCGACATCGTGCAGTCATTCACTGACAGCACCCTTACCTCCTGCCCTGAGTGCCAGGGAACCTTGCGCAAAAAGTTCAACAGTGTCGGAGTTGTGTTCAAGGGCTCCGGCTTCTACCGGACGGATTCCCGCGACGCCAAGGCCGGCGGCGTTGCGGCTTCTGCCCCGAGCACCGCTGCAGCGGCCAGCACTTCGGCCGCCGCTTCTTCGGGCACCGCTTCCTCCAGCGCAGCCTCCTCAACCACCGGTTCCAGCACTGGTTCTTCCAGCACACCAGCGTCTGCCGCGGCCAGCTGACGCTCGCTTGGTAGGTCGTCAACTGCGCAGGAGCATTCCACAACCGCAGCAGTTTTCCACATAGGCGCCAGCCACTCTTTTTCAGGCCATTCGGCCCTCTGTAGCTTGGCTGTATGCCGCTTAGAGGAACCGCCCGTGCCAACGCTCCAGACTTTCGTGGTTCCCGTTCGCGAAACTCCCGTAGTGGGCCACATTCGGGCTCACCTCAACGCAGAATGCTGGGCTGGCTCAACAGGAACCGTCGGCTTGCCGTAGCGCTTTTGCTCAGTGCAGCAGCTGGCATCACTGTCCAACAGCTCACCCCTGCTCCTGCCCAGACACTGAGTGTCATGGCTGCCGTCAAGGATCTTCCCACAGGCAGGACGCTTGGCCCTGACGACGTTATGGAGGTCCATCTTCCCTTGGAGCTCTTGCCGGAAGGGTCCTTCACGGACTCCACCGGGCTAAAGGGAAAACAACTGGCCGCACCTCTGAGGAAGGGGCAACTGTTCGCCGATTCCCACCTGGTGGGACCAGGTCTCCTCACCGGAGCGCCGCCCGGTTCTGCAGCCGTCCCGCTCCGCTTGGCGGATCAGTCATCCATCCAGCTTCTCACCCCCGGGCAACTCATCAACGTGGTCCTGACCGGAGGGAACGGCTACGAGCAGCAGGCTTCGTCCGAGGTCCTGGCGGAATCCGTACCGGTTCTCTGGACCTCGGCCCAGGGCGGCAAGACCGGTCAATGGCTGGAAAATGAAGACGCCGACGGTCTCATCGTCGTGACAGCCAACCCCGACCAGGCCGGCCGCCTTGCCGGGGCTTCGACGAAAGGAAAACTGTTCTTCGTTCTGGTGGGCTGACCTTCCGGCCATTGTGTACGGACCGGCAAAAGATCAGTCCCAGTGGGGAGGCTTCTGTTCCTTGAGCCAGGAATCGTGGTCGTACCCGGACGCTTGATCTCCCCATCGGCGGGGATCATCTTCGGAGGCTTTATTGGGCAGGACATCGCTCGACGCCGCGCCGGTCAGGACCGGCCTGGCTGTGCCCCGTTCCTCGCTGGGCGCGCTCTCCGTTTCGGTTTTGCGGGTTTCGGCCGCCCGACCCGCAGCAGCCTCCGAGGAGTTTTGGCTGGCCCTTTGGGGCACCGGCGGTTCATTGTTCTGTTTCATGGCCTGACGTTCCTCTCCCCCACGATCCGGGGCAACCGCGTTCGCTCCGCGGTCAGTCGCTCCCCGGCCAGTGGTTGCAGAGTCAATCGTCCCATGCTCCGCCGTTCCATGGTCAGCCGTTCCATGGTCAGTGCTCCCATGGTTGATCGCCCCGGAGTCCAGTGACAAGCCGTCCACGTCTTCATCCAGGAAGCCCACAGCTGTTGACCGGGAGGACGCCATCGGCTTTTCCAACCCCAGGTAACCTCCGATACGGTCTGCGCAGGCTGAAGGGTCAGTGAAGACCTCAATAGTCCACAGCGACAGATACCTCCAGCCAAGCCGCTCCAACAGTTGCGGTCGGAGCCGGCTCCGTTCACGGACACTCATAAGCCTGTACTGCTCGGTGCCATCGGATTCGATGGCAACAGGGCGCGGTATCTCAGCGTCTTCCTGCCCAATGGTGTTCATTGGATCCGCAGCGGCCACAACGTCGAGAACGCCGTCGTACTGGTGCCAGACCCTTGCTCCACGAGCCCGCAGACGGTCGCCGAGGTCCGCGACCAGAGGGTCAGCTCCCAAGGCCTGCTCACTGGCAGCGGCGCGCGACGCCGGAGTGCCCAGATCGGTATTGCCGGCGATTTCGCGGTTCAGCAATTCGTAAAAGTTGAGGGCTCCGTAACTCAACCGGCTGACATCCAGATCTTCGGGCCGGAAGCAGCTCAGGACATGCATCGACCTCCGGGCCCTGGTCATGGCAAGGGCAAACTTGGCACTGCCGCCCTCGGCCGACAACGGTCCGAACGTGTGAAGCGCACGCCCATGGGGAGTCCGGCCATAGCCCGGGGAAAAGATGACATGATCCCGGACAAGGCCTTGTGCGCGCTCCAAATCAACCACGCGGAATGATTCAGGCCCTGCGGTGAAAAAGCTGGCAAGCAGCGGATAGTTGGGCAGCTGCAGCCGGATGGCTTCACCGATGCGTGCTGCATGGCGAAGACTTGCAGTGACCACCGCCAGGGAGGTCCTAGGACGGAGGCGTGCGTGCTCGAAGACAAGCTGTACAGCGCGGTTGACTTCTGCAGCCGCGGATTCCACCCCTTCGTGATCGGCGCTGGGCAGACCCGTTCCGTCCGGAAGGTACTCCACAAACAAGGAACGATCCAGGCCGGTTGCAGCTTGTCCCTCGGGCAGGCGGCGAAGTTCGCCGTCGTAAAAGCTCTTGCTCAACTGCAGCACGAGGTCCTCGTCCACCGCACGGTACACCGAACGCAACCGAGTGACCGGCAATACCGCTGAAAGTGCTGTGTAGGCGCTCTCAACGCCTTGGAAGGGTGTTTCGCCGGCGGCCAGCCGTTCAACACCTACTGTGAACGTCCGTGGGCTGGCAATCTGGTCATCTCCAAAAGCTATGACTTGCCGTGCGCGGGCAATGGCAGGCAGCACGGCCTGCAGTGAAGTGGCTTCAGCGTCAAGGATCACAACGGCATCGAAGCGCTGGTCGACGGGGAGGAGCCCGGTCAGCAAATATGGGCTTACCGACCACACTGGTACGAGCATGGGCACGAGGTCCGGAGCCTGTGCCGTCAAGGCGCTCAAAGTGATGCGTCCGTCCTTCAGCAGGCTTCTGAGGAGGTCGGCCTGGCGTGCGTGCTGTGCGATTCCAGCCCGCCACCGTTCGGCCAGCTGCCACCGGAGCCGTGCAGCGCCGCTGGCGATGTGGGCGTTATCTGCCAGCCTGTACTCTGCTTCAAGCTGGCGCAGGGCTTCTCCGTCGGACATAGCAAGGTAGTCATCGCCGCTGATCATGGCTTCCAGTGCTGACTGCCACCAGGCGAGCTCGAGTTCGGCAGCTACACCATCCGGGGACACCTCACGCTCGGCAAGGTCGGTCAGGAGCTCCCCGAGGCCGTGTTCGCGCATGTTTTCAATCAGCAGCGTTCGCTCGGGAAGCGTCTTGAGGGTCCTGCTGTCTGCCACGAGGCTTTCGAGGCGTTCCATCAGTTCCTCGTACCGGGCGTTTTGGAGGTCGCCCCCGGCCGCCGTGTGGGCCAGGGCCGTGCCAAGCTGGATCAGTTCCCGTTCAAGACCCCGGTACATAACATTCATTTCGCCCAGCCCTGAAGGCACCGCAGGGTGACGTTGGGTTGTGGCGTAGTTTGCCCAGAGAGCACGCTGGTCCTGGACCAGCACCAGTGAGCTGTGGAGGTCGGCAATATGGACGCCCGGGCGTACATATTCTTTCGCTACCCGGCGCAAGCGTGACCGTTGCATGGAGGGCATGTCGATACTCCGCTCCCGTCGCCAGGCGGAGGAAGCGGTAGCCGAAATAAGGTCGTGGACTGGGCGGTCAAAGATGTCGGGGGTGAACTTGTCCAGGCTCTCCCGGACAGCCATCAGCAGTTCGAGCTGTGCCCCCCACTCGGAGAATGTGGAACCCAGGCTGATTTCGGCATGTTCGGCTACATCCCTCATTCGGTCCCGGAGCATCGGCAGCTTTTTCTCAATGGATCGGGCCACTTCGAGGGCTTCTTCGGTCTCCTTCCGGGTCACCAGACGGGCCCCGTGCCAGGGGCTGGTGGTGGAAGCACGGCTGAAGCTGCCAAGTTCGGCGGCACGCTTGAGCCGGCCGGCGAGTTCGGCACGGTCCCTGATGCTGTCCAGTACGCTCCGCTTCAGCCGGACGGTAGTAGCAGGAGCCGGCTGAATGGACGTTAACTCAGCCAGTGACTGCATGGCCTGGTATGGGGAGCACCCCCAACGCTGGCGGACATTGTGGAGGGAAGCAACGTGGTCCTGCAGGGCATGGCGGTGCTCAGTCAGCGTCTTGTGAAGATTGTCCAGCTGGGGTTGGAGAGACTTCTCGTTCCGCACGATGGCGCGGATCAACTGGCCTTTCAGCTGCAGCGGGGCGGCATTGCCGGAGAGTTGGAAAAGGATGGATTCCAGCGCCAGGCTCTCCAGCTTCGAGGATATTTCGCCAAGGCTGGCGCGCCTGTCCCCCACCACAAGAACGGACTTGCCCTCGTCAACCAACGCACCGATGGTGTTGATGGCGGTCTGCGTCTGGCCGGTGCCCGGCGGACTGCTGACCAGCAGCGAGTCACCGGCGCGCACGGAGTCCACGACGTACTGCTGATCCATGTCTGCGTCGAGGAGCAGCAGTTCGTTGGCCGGATCCCGCTCGTCGAGCGGGGGAAAGCGGTCTTCCTTGAGGGCGGGAACATCCAGAGGCTCCCCTGCGGCGGCCTTTGCCAACGCAGCCACCAAGGCGTTGTTCGGATTGATCCAGGGATCATCCAGGTTGCCGGAGAGGTCAGCGAATGTGGAGACCAGGAGATTGTGCTCTACTTCGGCGCCGTGAATGGGCTTCACCAGGGTTGCAAGCCGGTCGAGAACTGGCTGAGGATCAAAACGTGCGGTGCTGTAGGCCATTCTTGTGACGGCGTTTACATCGAAGACAATGCCGTGGACCTTCTTGAGATGCCGGATAAGGGCAGGATTGATCTGTGCTTGTTCTGTCAGCTGGAGTTCGTAATCATCTTCACCCTGCCGGATGGTGAGGGAGATGGCTGTGAGCATCACCGGCGCAGAGATCCGCTGGGGCTTGCCTCCCACTGCCGAGGTCCACACGACCGTTCCGGCGGAAAAGTAGGCGGCGTCGATTCCCCGATCATTGCCGAGTTCAAAGATCTTGGAGCGGAGATTGCGTGAGGCTCGGGCCGCCACGACGTACTGCTGGCGGTCCCGGATCAGGGTAGACAAGCGGGTCCGCCGCCCAGCCATCAGTTGCGCAAGCCCTGAGGGATGGGCGTTGGTCAGGTCGATGGAACCTTCAGGGGTCTTGGTGAAACGAAGCATTGTGTCTGCACCGGTTACCGGTTTGAGCCCCGACAGCCATTTCCTGAACTCCTCAGAGCCCTCTGGGTTGTCTTGCCCTACTGACACTGCTGCCTTCTTTTCTATGCTCGCGTTTTCTGTGCTCGCGCGTGACGCCCTGGACCATACCGGCATAGTTTCGAGCGTAGCCGGAATTGACCGCCTGTGAGACTCCGCAACACTGGGGCCGGCAAAATTGCACGGTTTTAGCCCATCCCGACAAAAAAGTGGCCGGCCTCCCGCTGGAGACCGGCCACTCAGAGGACTACTCCCACTCGATGGTTCCCGGGGGTTTGCTGGTCACATCCAGCACCACACGGTTCACGCCTTCGACTTCGTTGGTAATCCGGTTGGAAATCTTAGCCAACAGTTCATAAGGCAGCCTGGACCAGTCTGCGGTCATGGCGTCTTCCGAGGAAACCGGACGAAGGACGATCGGATGACCGTAGGTGCGGCCGTCGCCCTGAACACCAACGCTTCGGACGTCCGCCAGCAGAACCACCGGCATCTGCCAGACTTCGTTGTCCAGTCCGGCGGCGGTAAGCTCTGCACGTGCGATGGCGTCAGCCTTGCGGAGCAGGTCCAGCCGTTCCTTCGTGACCTCCCCCACGATGCGGATACCAAGCCCGGGCCCCGGGAACGGCTGGCGTCCCACGATCTCCTGCGGCAGCCCAAGCTGGGCCCCTACAGCGCGGACCTCATCCTTGAACAGGGCACGGAGCGGCTCCACAAGCTCAAACTGCAGGTCTTCCGGAAGGCCGCCCACGTTGTGGTGGCTCTTGATGTTCGCTGCGCCTTCGCCGCCGCCGGATTCGACGACGTCCGGGTACAGAGTGCCCTGGACGAGGAACTTGATCTTCTCACCGTGAGCAGCAGCTTCGGCGATGATGGCCAGCTCAGCTTCTTCGAAGGCGCGGATGAATTCGCGGCCAATGATTTTGCGTTTTGTTTCCGGATCGCTGACGCCGGCAAGCGCAGCCTGGAAGCGCTCCTGCTCGTTGGCCACATATAGTTTGACGCCGGTAGCCGCAACGAAATCGCGTTCCACCTGTTCGGCTTCGCCCTCGCGGAGCAGTCCGTGGTCCACAAAGACGCAGGTGAGCTGATCACCTACCGCGCGCTGGACCAGTGCAGCCGCCACGGCTGAATCCACTCCGCCCGAGAGTCCGCAGATGACCCTGGCGTCACCGATCTGCTTCCGGATCCTGTCAACCTGCTCTTCAAGAATGTTCCCTGTGGTCCAGTTGGGCTGCAGCTTTGCGCCCTTGAACAGGAAGTTTTCAAGGACCTGCTGGCCGTACGCGGAGTGTTTCACTTCCGGGTGCCACTGGACGCCGTAGAGGCATTTCTCTTCATTGGCGAACGCCGCAACTTCAGCGCCAGCCGTCGTCGCCAGTACTTCGAAGCCTTCCGGCGCTTCGTGCACTGAGTCGCCGTGGCTCATCCACGTGTTCTGGTGCTGGGGCATCCCTTCCAGCACGGAGCGGCCTTCACCGAGGATGGTTGTCTGGGTGGACCCGTATTCCCGCAGCCCTGTTTTGTCCACCTTGCCGCCAAGGGCGTTCGCCATGGCCTGGAAGCCGTAGCAGATGCCGAAAACGGGAATCCCGGCCTCAAACAGATCGGCGCCGACGCTCGGGGCACCGTCCGCGTACACGCTGGACGGGCCACCTGAAAGGATGATGGCGGCTGGGTTTTTGGCCAGCAGTTGCTCGGTGCTGTAGGTATGCGGAACCACTTCCGAATACACATTCGCTTCCCGGACGCGGCGGGCAATCAGCTGCGCGTACTGGGCACCGTAGTCAACAACCAGCACCGGCTTCTGGGAAGTCTGGGATGCAGTGGGAGTAGTCACTGTCCTAGGGTACTTGGCGCTGTTGCCCCGACGCACCTTGAGAAGCCGCCTTACGCGCCTTCTGCGGCCGGACGTAAGGCAACTCACACCCTCGGCGTCAGCAGTGCAGGGGGCCTGGATCAGTAGCGCTTGGACGCCTGCGGGTTGGCAGCGAGTTCTGCCTCCACTTCAGCATGGAACTTCTTCTCGACGATGAAGGAAAGGAACGGCACCACACCGCCCAGCGCAAGGATGATCATCTTCATAAACGGCCACCGCATCAGGGACCACAGGCGGAAGTTCGACATGAGGTAAACCACGTACATCCAGCCGTGGACAATGAGCACAGTTACAGAGACGTTGAAGCCTTCCACCACGCCCTTCGGCTCGGCGTCAGCGAAACCGAAGCCATGGGGCTGCCCCGTGACTGCGTCAGTACCGCCGGCAAACAGGTACTGACCGAAGCCGTAGCGGGCGATCAGTTCAGCGCACAGGAGCAGCAACATTGCGCCGGTCAGGTATGCGAGGACCTTGTAGAACTTCAGTGCGGAGCGGATCTGCGCCTCGGTGCCGCCAAATCGTCGCTTTTTACCTTTTGACCCGGCTCCGCTGGGAGATTGGGGCTGGATGGCGGGCTTGGGCTCGATCATGGTTGTACCTTTTGTTCAGAAGGGCTGGGCTGGTGTTCGGGTGCGCCGGCAGGTTGTCCGGGTGCACTGGCGGTTTGGTCAGAGGGCCTGGGCTGGGTGCGGGCATGATGCCCGTCATCTTCCGGGAGGGCGCCGTCGTCGTCGAATTCGTCTTCAAGGCCTCTGCGGTAGTCGTCTTTGACAAGGCGCCACCAGATGAACAACGCGAAGCCCGCGAAAACGACCCATTCCACGGAGTAGAAAAGATTGAGCCAATTGACCTGCTGGGGCGGAGGCTGGGCACCGATATTCAGGGGCTTCAGGTCACCGGATACGGCCGCCGCGCTGACGTCGGAGCTTCCGGCCATTTCGACGGTGGCAGCCATGAAGCCAGGGTAGCTGCTCACCTCCCAGACGTTGATGAGTTCCGCCACCGAAACGGCTGTCGCCCGGCCGGGGCCGGCGTCTGTGTTAGGCAACGGGGCTTCGGAGGGCAGGAGCCTGCCCGTCAGTTCAACAACGCCCGACGGCGGCGCCGGCACCTCTGCGGGATCCGCCACCCAACCGCGGGCGACCGGAATCCACATTTGAGGCGACGCCCCTGCACCGGACAGAAGCGGGGCATCCTGGACAGCGAAGGCATTCACCACCCAATAGCCGGTGGCCCCGTTGTTCAGCCGCCCTGGAACCAACACCTGCTTCCGGGGGTCGTAGCTCCCCTTGGCAATGACCATCTGGTCCGCAACTGAACCGGGGAAAAACGTACCCGGCTGCAGCGTTGCGGTCAGCGGACGTACGTCCTCCGTCCCTGTTGAAACCGGAACCTCCACCTGGGTGGACCGGCCAAACTGCCATTGGCTCAAGAGAACAAAAACGCCGGAAACGGCGATGGCAAATACCAGGCCTAAGATCCAGCGGGGTTTGAGCGCAGTTTTCAACACACATTAACCGTACTTCGTCGCCGCGTAGAACAACGAAACGCGCTGGAATCCCGACGCCCTGCTGAACCGTTCCTCAGTGGTCGAAGAAGACGAGACTGGAATTGATGAGCTCGGCAATGACTTCGGGATCGTAGGCCCGGCGAAGCGACTCCCGGAAGGATTCCTTGGACAGTGACCTCGCAAGAGTGGCCAGGACTTCCAAATGGTCAGAGAAGGAACTTGCCGGTGTAGCGATCAGCAAGATGACCGTTGCCGGGCCGTCGGAGGCGCCGAAATCCAAAGACCTGCCATATTTGGTGACTCCGACAGCTATGGACGTCCGCTGCACAAACTCGCTGCGTGCGTGGGGCAGTCCCACTCCTCCGGGGAGTCCCGTAGCGAGCTGGTGTTCCCGGGCGTTGACGTGGCGGAGGAAACCCTCAAGGTCCGAGACACGTCCGGCAGCGTGGAGCCGTTTCGCCAGCTGGACAGCGGCATCGGTCTTATCCTTGGCGTCCAGCTCCAGAATCACCATCTCGGGCGTAGTAAGTTCTGCATCGTAGCGGTCAAGTGGTTCCGCCAAGTGGTGTCCCTTCGGTGCGGCATGGAGGTGCAGGCGGCAGCCCGCTCAGCGCAGGGGAACGATGTCCTCGACTCCCAATCGTGCGGCGTCGGCAGATACATCATCCGGTTGCTCCTGGCTCAGCCGTTCAGCTTCCACCCGGGCAAGGTAATGCTTGATTTCGCTTTCGCGTTGCGCATCGCTCCAGCCAAGAATCTCCCCCATAAGTTTAGCCACGACCGGAACGGCAGAAACACCGCGATCCCAGGCTTCGATCGAGATCCGTGTCCTGCGCGTCAGGACGTCATTCACATGGCGGGCGCCTTCATGTGTGGCTGCATAAACTGCCTCGGCCTGAAGGTAATCATCAGCACCGGGGATCGGCTCGGCGAGCGCAGGGTTGTCCTTGATCAGCGCCAGGACTTCCGGCGCCATTGAGCCATAGCGGTTGAGGAGATGCTCAATCCTCGCTACGTGGACCCCTGATTCCTCCGCTGTTCTGTTACGCCGGTTCCAGGCCGCCTTGAAGCCGCTGGCCCCCAACAGCGGAATGGTGTCAGTGCAGCTTGGCGGAACCCGCTCATCCATGCTCCGGGTGGCTTCGTCCACTGCGTCCTTGGCCATAACACGGTAAGTGGTCCATTTGCCGCCCGCGACCACAACAAGACCGGGTACGGGGTGCGCGACCACATGCTCACGCGACAGTTTTGCTGTGGAGTCGTTTTCGCCAGCCAGCAGCGGGCGCAGGCCTGCGTAGACTCCTTCAACGTCCTCCCGCGTCAGTGGGCGCTTAAGCACCCTGTTGACGTGGTCCAGAATATAGTCAATGTCTTTCCTCGACGCCGCCGGATGGGCCTTGTCCAGGTTCCAGTCGGTGTCCGTGGTCCCGATGATCCAGTGCCTGCCCCATGGAATGACGAACAACACCGATTTCTCGGTGCGGAGGATCAGCCCGACCGTTGACTGGAACCGGTCGCGGGGCACCACCAGGTGAATGCCCTTGGAGGCGCGGACCTTGAGTTGCCCCCGCTCCGTGACCATGGCCTGGGTCTCATCGGTCCACACACCTGTGGCGTTAATAACCTGCTTGGCCCGGATGTTGAAGGTGGAGCCGTCCTCATGGTTAACAACCTTTGCCCCCACCACCCGTTCGCCTTCCCGCAGGAAGTTAACCACCGATGTCTGGTTGACTGCGTGCGCGCCGTAGTAGGCTGCCGTCCGCACGAGATTGGCGACATACTTGGCGTCGTCCACCTGCCCGTCGTAGTAGCGGATCGAACCAACAAAGGCGTCGTCCTTGAGGCTTGGAGCCGCCCGAAGGGTGCCTCGCCGGGTCAGGTGTTTGTGGAAGGGAACGCCGCGCGGGTGCCCGCTGGATACGGACATGAGGTCATACAGGGCGATTCCGGCCCCTACATAGGGCCGTTCAAAAAATGGCCTGGTCAGTGGGTACAGGAAAGGCACGGGCCTGGCGAGGTGCGGAGCGAGCTCCGAAAGCAGCAGGCCCCGTTCCTGCAAGGCTTCCTTGACGAGCCCGAAATCCAGCATTTCCAGGTAGCGAAGCCCGCCGTGGATGAGTTTCGAGGAACGTGATGACGTACCGGCCGCCCAGTCGTTGGCTTCCACAATCCCGACGTTGAGACCCCGGGTCACAGCATCCAGGGCGGCCCCGGTCCCCACGATTCCGCCACCGACGATGAGGATGTCCAGTTCCTTGCCCGGGCCCGTGGTGGCCCTCAGGGCTGTCAGGGAAGCCTCCCGGGCCTCGGGCCCCAACGCCCCGGCTGCCTGCGGCGAACTGCTGGAAAGACTGCTCATTTCTCGTCTCCATCCACTTCAAAGCTCGTAGTTCACCAGACTACTTGTATGTTTCGTGGATGGGCAGGGTTGCAGCCGAACAGGCCCGGCGCTCCGGACGACTCTCTGGGAGGTTCAGTTACCGGCGTAGGGCGAGACGACGACGTCGACCCGCTGGAATTCCTTCAGGTCCGAGTAACCAGTGGTGGCCATGGAGCGGCGGAGCGCCCCAATGAGGTTGGACGTTCCGTTGGTGTGGTGTCCCGGCCCGAAGAGTACTTCCTCAAGCGGGCCCACAGTGCCTACGTTTGCGCGGTCGCCGCGCGGAAGTTCAAGGTGGTGGGCTTCCTGGCCCCAGTGCCAGCCCTTGCCCGGAGCTTCCTCTGCACGAGCCAACGCGCTGCCCAGCATGACGGCGTCGGCGCCCATGGCAATTGCCTTGATGATGGCACCTGAGCTGCCCATCCCGCCGTCGGCAATCACGTGGACGTACCGTCCGCCGGATTCGTCCATGTAGTCCCGGCGGGCAGCAGCGACGTCGGAAATAGCGGATGCCATGGGCGAGTGGATCCCCAGGGCCCGTCGGGTGGTGCTGGTGGCTCCGCCGCCGAAGCCAACGAGGACACCGGCTGCTCCAGTGCGCATGAGGTGCAGGGCCGGTGTGTAGCCGGCGGCGCCGCCCACAATCACCGGAACGTCCAGTTCGTAGATGAACTGCTTGAGATTCAGGGGCGCATGGTCCTTGGAGACGTGCTCGGCAGAGACGGTGGTCCCGCGGATCACAAAGATGTCGACGCCGGCGGCCAGCACTGTCTTGTAGTGTTCCTGCGTGCGCTGCGGCGTCAGTGAGCCCGCGACCGTTACTCCCGCGGCCCGGATTTCCGCCAGGCGCGAGGTGATCAGATCGGGCTGGATGGGCGCGCGGTACAGCTCCTGCATCCGTCCGGTCACCGCCGGGCTGTTGGTCTTGTCTTCCAGGGCGCCAATCTCGTCCAGAACGGACTGTGGATCCTCGTACCGGGTCCAGAGACCCTCAAGGTCCAGCACGCCAAGTCCGCCCAGCCGGCCCAACGCGATAGCCGTGGCCGGAGACATCGCGGAGTCCATCGGAGCGGCGATAACCGGCATGTCGAATTTGTACGCATCGATCTGCCACGAGACTGACACATCCTTGGGATCCCGGGTACGCCGGTTGGGGATGATCGCTATGTCATCCAGGGAATAGGCACGACGCCCACGCTTGCCTCGGCCGATCTCAATCTCGTAAGTCACGTCACCACTTTACTTGACGGCCAAGGTACTCCCGTGAGGCGTGACGTTGCGTACGTTAAATGAGAGTTATATTCCAATTGACGGACGCTGTCAATGCATTTACAACATGCGAAATTCTGTTTACATTTGCACTCGGCTGCCAAGCTCATCCCGCTTGCGCCATCATCACTCCACCCAGATTCGGGACGAAGTGCTGTGCCCGATCCGAGAAAGCAGAACCCATGGAAAGTGCAAAATGCAGGACACCCCGTGTCCTGGCCCTGTCGTTAGCGGCCGTCGTCGCCCTGATGGCATTGGCAGGAGCCCCGGCAACCGGTGATCCCGGTAACGGAGGCGGAGGAGATTCGGCCGGAGACGCGTTCGTGCAGAACGTCTCCCCCGGGGAGGGGTATTCGGAGTTCATCGTCGAATACAAGGACGGGCCTTCCGGGGCAACGCCTGGAGCCCGCGCGAATGCCTGGGGCAAGGCCGCGCGAGCGCAGGGAGTTTCGGTCCACGAAGTACGTTCACTCGCTACAGGGGCAACCCTGATCGCAGCCGACAAGGCGCTTTCCGGCCAGGCCGCCAAGGATTTCATGACTGAGCTGGCGGCGTCCGGGGCAGTCACCTACGTGGAACCAAATGCCCGGATGTCTGCCTCCCTTACACCCAATGATCCGCGCTACAGCGAACAGTGGGATTTCACAGCCACGAACGGTATGCGCATCCCTGGTGCCTGGGACATCTCCACCGGCAGAGGCGTGAACGTTGCCGTCATTGATACCGGCATCACGTCCCATCCGGACCTGAACGCCAACATCCTGCCTGGCTACGACTTCGTCTCCGATTCCACGGCGGCCCGGGATGGCAACGGCAGGGATGCCAATCCGCAGGACCAAGGCGATTGGTATGCGGCCGGCGAATGCGGCCAGGCTCGGGCAGCTAATTCCTCCTGGCACGGCACGCACGTTGCCGGGACCGTGGCGGCGGTTACGGCTAACGCTACCGGGGTGGCTGGCGTCGCCCCCGACGCAAAGATCGTCCCGATCCGGGTGCTGGCCAAGTGTGGAGGCTCCCTCTCGGACATCGCTGAAGCAATTGTTTGGGCAGCTGGAGGAACGGTGAGCGGTGTACCAGCCAACGCCAATCCGGCCAAGGTGATCAATATGAGCCTGGGAGGTTCCGGCACATGCGGAACCACCTATCAAAATGCCATCAACGCTGCCGTCAACCGCGGAACAGCAGTAGTGGTGGCAGCAGGCAATGAAACCCAGAACGCCGCTAACTCCCGGCCGGCAAACTGCAGCAACGTCATCACGGTTGCAGCCAGCAATCCGAGCGGCTCGTTGTCCTACTACTCCAATTACGGTTCTGCCGTGGATCTGACAGCACCCGGCGGGGATGTAAGGGTGGCCGGCGGCGGGATACTTTCGACGATCAACACAGGCACAACCACTCCCGGTGCGGCCGGATATGCCGGCTACCAAGGCACATCGATGGCTGCTCCCCATATCGCCGGGCTGGCGGCCCTGATGAAGGCCAAGCAAGGCGCCCTCACTCCTGCCCAGGTGGAGTCCACCTTGAAGCAGGGCACACGGCCCATGCCAGGGGGTTGCACGCTCGGCTGCGGGACAGGACTCTCAGATGCTGCCAAGACGATGGGGTTGCTCGCCGGGACCGGCACGCCGCCTCCCTCCGGCAACCTGCTGCTGAACCCCGGATTTGAAACCGGGGCAGTGTCCTGGTCCTCCGACCACACGGATACTTTCGAAAGCGGCGCCGGAGCGCGCACCGGGACCGGATATGCGGGCCTGAACGGGTGGGGCCAGTCCAGCTCCTACAGCCTTGACCAGCCCGTTGCCATCCCTGCCGGCGCACCCAGCGTTTCTCTGTCGTTCCACCTCAACGTGCAGACAGATGAGGGCACAGGGAGCACGGCTTATGACACCCTCAAAGTCCAGGTGATCAGCGATGGAACCACCACCACGCTGGGCACCTATTCCAACCTGAACAAGTCAGCCGGGTATGTCATGAAACAGCTTGATGTCACGGCCTTCAAAGGCAAGAACGTAACCATCCGCTTCCTGGGCGTCGAGGATTCGTCCTTGAAGACCACGTTCTTCCTCGATGACACGGCGCTGACCACCGCCTAGCAGCTGCACGCGAAAGCGGAGCCGTCGGAGGCGAGGCACCTTCGGCGGCTCCGCTTGCCTGCCGATGCTGGGTCTGTACAGCTAGATGTCCTCGGGCTGGTCAACGGTGAGCTGGGATTCGAACATCCGGAAGTAGCGGCCACGGAGGGCCACGAGTTCACGGTGCGAGCCCTGTTCCACGATTTCTCCGTCCTCCAGCATGTACACAACATCAGCCTTTTCAATGGTGGCCAGTCGGTGGCTGATGGCAATGATCGTGCTGCTGCGCTCGGCGAACAGGCGGGAGAATATTCTGTGCTCCGCCAGGGCATCGATTGCCGATGTTGGCTCATCCATCACCATGAACGAGGCGTTGCGGTAGAAGTTCCGGGCCATCGCCAACCGCTGCCATTGGCCGCCTGAGAGCCCGCTCCCCTTCCGTCCGCGCGGATCCTCCATCCAGTTGCTGACGTGATTGTCCAGGCCGTTGGGGAGCTTGTTGATGAACTCCAACGCTTCAGCATCCGCTGCTGCCTTGCGGATCCGGTTCTCGTCGCGGGACGAGTGGACATCCCCGAAGTAGATGTTCTCTGCCGCCGTCGCGAATTCATACTTCAGGAAGTCCTGGCTCAATACGGCCAGGTGCCGGTGCCAGGAGGTGACGTCGACGGCGGCGAGGTCGACGCCGTCGAGCATTACCTGCCCGGAATCCGGATGGTAGAGCCCGGCAAGGATGCGGATCAGAGTGGACTTTCCGGCTCCGTTCTCGCCGACAATGGCGATGTGCTGACCCTCCTGGATGGTCATGGAGATTCCGCGGATGACTTCGATTTCGCTCCCGGTATACGTGAAGCGGATGTCGCGAAGCTCCACTTTCTGTGGTGCCTGGAGCAGCGGCGGAGCATGTTCGGAATGGACGGGCAGCGCCATGAACTGCTCGTAGTCCTTGAGGTTGGCCAGGTCCTCATCGATTGAGCTCAGCGATGAGACGAGGTTGTTGGCAGTGGACAAAGCCCGGCTGACAATCTGCTGGACGTAAAGGAATTGCCCCACCGGCTGGGCCCGGGCGATGATCTGGCCCACCACCCAGATGAGCGAAACCACCTCCGCACCGTACTGGAGGGCGTCCGCCGCAAGCTGCTTGGGAATATACCGCTTTTGGAAATCCAGGCGGCGGCGTTCATCCGCATCCCTCAGCCTGGACCGCAGCTCCATCAGGTACCGCACAATTCCGTAGAGGCGCATCTCGGCAATGTGCTGGGGGCGCAGCAGGTTGTTTTCAATCATGCGGCGCTGCCGGCGGGAATCAACCTGCGTATTCCAGTGCGCAATCTGCTCCCGGGAGAGCTTGAACTGCAGGTACACACTCGGAACGATCGCCACCAGTACGATCACAGCTATCCACCAGCTGACCAACAGCAGCGCTCCGATTGCAAGGATGACGGAAACCAGCTGGGTGAAGATCGCGGCGATCCTGTCCAAAACCCGGGCGTAGGAGTCCGAAAACCGCTTGGCACGGTCATAGAGGTCAACGGTCTCTTTGTCGTCATAGCGCCAGAATTCGAGGGCCAGGAACCGCTCATACATGAGGTCACCGACGATGGCGCCGACCTTGAAACTCATGAGCTGCTGGATGTACCGGTCCACGCTGCTGAAGGCACCCCAAAACAAACCCAGGGCTGCCGTGATGACGACATAAACAATTGCCTGCTGGCCTGCAGCCGAGTCACCGGCGTAGGCCGCGGCCAGGGCTGTTGTGGTGAGCGCCGCGAAGTACGTTGTCACCAGGGGAAGCAGCGCCGAGATCAGCGAACCGGCCACCTTCATAACGACCGCGACCGGCGAGGCCTGAAAACTCACCCGGAGAACCTGCGCCACTGCCTGGGCGTAGGGCCTCACAGCCAGCCTCCGCTGAGGTTCCCTTTTGGGACTCAGTTCGGCCGGATGGCGTGGTTCAGACATGTCCCCAGCCTAGTCCCGGCTGGGCCCACGGCGTCCGGGTTCCCTGGCCGCAGCGGAGCAAGGTCAGGGAGGCGCCGGCTGGGCCCACGGCGTCCGGGTTCCCTGGCCGCAGCGGAGCAAGGTCAGGGAGGCGCCGGCTGGGCCCACGGCGTCCGGGTTCCCTGGCCGCAGCGGAGCAAGGTCAGGGAGGCGCCGGCTGGGCCCACGGCGTCCGGGTTCCCTGGCCGCAGCGGAGCAAGGTCAGGGAGGCGCCGGCTGGGCCCACGGCGTCCGGGTTCCCTGGCCGCCGCGGAGCAAGGTCAGGGAGGCGCCGGCTGGGCCCACGGCGTCCGGGTTCCCTGGCCGCAGCGGAGCAAGGTCAGGGAGGCGCCGGCTGGGCCCACGGCGTCCGGGTTCCCTGGCCGCAGCGGAGCAAGGTCAGGGAGGCGCCGGCTGGGCCCACGGCGTCCGGGTTCCCTGGCCGCAGCGGAGCAAGGTCAGGGAGGCGCCGGGGATTAGCGGGAGCCGTAGTTTGGTGCCTCTACCGTCATCTGGATGTCATGCGGGTGGGATTCCTTCAGCCCTGCGGGAGTGATGCGTACAAACTTTCCGCGAGCCTTGAGTTCGGCAATGGTCGGAGCTCCCGTGTAGAACATGGTCTGACGCAGGCCGCCAACCAGCTGGTATGCGACGGAGGCCAGCGGACCACGGTAGGCGACGCGTCCTTCGATACCTTCAGGGATGAGCTTGTCGTCACCCGAAACGTCTGCCTGGAAGTAACGGTCCTTGGAGTAGGACGTGTTCTTGCCACGGGATTGCATCGCACCGAGTGAGCCCATGCCGCGGTAGCTCTTGAACTGCTTGCCGTTCACAAAGATCAGCTCACCTGGGGACTCGTCACATCCAGCCAGGAGTGAGCCCAGCATGACGGTGTCCGCCCCGGCGACCAGGGCCTTGCCGATATCGCCGGAATACTGGAGTCCGCCGTCGGCAATCAAAGGAACGCCTGCGGGGATGGCTGCCTTGGCAGACTCGTAGATTGCAGTGATCTGCGGAACGCCCACACCTGCCACAACCCTCGTGGTACAGATGGAGCCCGGCCCCACGCCGACCTTGATGCCGTCGGCGCCGGCGTCGATCAGTGCCTGTGCGCCCTCGCGGGTCGCGGCCTGGCCTCCGATAATGTCCACATGGGCGGTAACAGGATCCGACTTCAGCCGGCGGATCATGTCCAGCACACCCTGGGAGTGGCCGTTGGCGGTGTCAACAAAAAGTGCGTCCACGCCTGCATCGACAAGGGCCATGGCACGTTCCCAGCCGTCACCGAAGAAGCCGATGGCTGCCCCGACACGGAGGCGGCCTTCGTCGTCCTTCGTGGCCAGCGGGTACTGCTCAGCCTTCGTGAAGTCCTTCGTGGTGATCAGGCCCTTGAGGCGGCCTTGCTCGTCTACCAGCGGGAGCTTCTCGATCTTGTTGGTAGCCAGCTTGTGGGAGGCCTCTTCGCGGCTGATCCCGACGTGCCCGGTGACCAGCGGCATTTTTGTCATCACGTCGCTGACCAGGCGAAGCGGGAAATCGGACTCCGGGACAAAGCGGGTGTCCCTGTTGGTCACGATGCCCAGCAGCCTGCCGCCGTCGTCCACCACAGGAAGCCCTGAAACGCGGTACTGGGCGCAGAGTTCGTCCAGTTCCGACAGCGTGGCCTCGGGGCCGATGGTGAGCGGGTTGGTGATCATTCCCGACTCGCTGCGCTTGACCCGGTCCACCTGGTCAGCCTGGTCCGCGATGGCCAGGTTCCGGTGGATGACGCCGAGGCCGCCTTGCCGGGCCATGGCAATCGCCATACGGGACTCAGTGACCGTGTCCATGGCAGCAGAGAGCAGCGGGGTGTGAACCGAGATGCGCTTGGAGATCCGGGAGGACGTATCGGCGTCGGAAGGGATGACGTCAGTGTGCCCGGGCAGGAGCAGGACGTCGTCGTAGGTCAGGCCGATGAAGCCGAAGGGGTTGTGTTCGGGCTGGGTCATGAGTGCGCCTCTTACCTTGGTCACGGGGTCGGTTAGGGGTTGCAACCGATGACCAGCCCGTCATTACGGGACTGGCCTGTGCAGAGATTGCTGCAGGAGGTCCATGCAGAAGTGTTGAATAAATACTAGAACCTCCGAGGCGATCCCCATATTCCGTGAGCCCAATGTGAGCAACGGCACCGTCCGCATCAGGCAGGCTTGGTCTATTTCCAGCCGGTTGCCGAGAGGAGCCGCTGCTCAAACATGGGAATCATGCTTTGGACGTAGGTTTTGGTGAGGTGGTTGTCGTCCTTGTAGACATACACATTTCCCACCACAGCAGGGCAGATTCCATCAGCACAGATGAAGTCGCTCATGTCCATGAGGTAGAGCCGGTCCACTGTTCCCTTGTAGTCGTCCAAAGGCGATGAGGCCGCCAGGGATTCGGCGAGGGGCGGATTGCACTCCGGTGCCGACCCACCCTTCTTCTGGACGCATTCGGGCATGTTGATGGTGAACCTTGGATTGTCCCGGATTCCCACTACTTCGATGCCGGCGTCAGTGAACGGCCTGATTCCGTCGACGTAGCCGGGGACCTCGGTTTCGAAGGGCGCCTCCTTGTGCGTCAGCGACGCCACCGTGAAGACGGCATCGGGGCGGTGCTTCATCACGTACTCGGAGCTGGCCTTGTTGAAGGCATTGCACTCCGTGACGCGGTCCGGAGTCTCCGCGCCGAACCTGCAGTTCCCCAGCAACAGCGTGACCACTTCCCAGCCGCGCTGCTTGGCGATCGGGCCAAGGGCGGCCATGTACTGCTGCGCATGGGAATCCCCAAGAACGACGATGCGCTTCGTAACAACGTCCGGTTTTGAAAGCTCACTGCAAGACGAAAGGAGTGGGTCGTCCGGGACATTGGTGCCGGTGCACGGCCCTTCCAGGCTCGCCCATTCATCCTTCATGGCCACGGGCGCAGGAATGACGGTGGCCTCCGGAGTCGGCTTTCCCGCGTTCCCCGGCGTCAGGGCCATGGCACCGGGCGTCAGATCCCTGGGCTGAGCGGCGGCAGCGGCCTCTTCCGCCGTGAGCCGGGTCTGCCAGAGGGACACCGGCCCGGCGAGAAGGGCTCCGCAGGCCATCACGACGACGGCGGTCCGCCAGGTTTTGCGTTCGGGCCAGTGCCACAGCCGCAATGGTGTCTCAACAAAACGCGTGGTGAGCACTGCAAGCACCAGCGATACCGCCAGAATCGCGAGGCCTTGGGCAAGACTCGGTGTTGAGATGCCCAATTGGGCCAGGACAAACACCAGCACTGGCCAGTGCCAAAGATAGAGCGCGTACGAGTTGTTGCCCAGCGTGACCAAAGGCTTCCAGCTCAGCAGGCGGTCGACCCCCACACGGCTGCCGCTCTGGCCTGCCACGATGATGGCAGCAGCGGAGAGCGTGGGCCACAAGGCCGCAAAGCCGGGGAAGGATCTCTCCACTGTAAGCAGCAGGCCACAGGAAATCATGGCGATAAACCCCGTCCAGCCGAGGATTGTCCTAAGGAGCTTTCCGGGTTTTATGAACGGAAGGGCCAGGGCAAGCAGGGAGCCCAGTGCGAACTCCCACAGGCGCGTTCGGGCGTCGAAGTAGGCGTAGGCCTGGTTGGTGGCGGTCTGCTGTATGGAGAAGGCGAGAGAGACGGCGAAAATGACTCCGAACGCTACCGCGAGCAGCAGACGGTAGGAGATCCCCGTACGACGAAGAATAGTGCGGTGCAGGATTGCCGCACCGGCAAATATTAGTGGCCAGAGGATAAACACCTGGCCTTGGATGGATAGGGACCAGAAGTGCTGAAGCGGACTCGCGGCGGCGTGGTCCTGCGCGTAGTAGTCAATGGCGGTGTCGGCCAGCAGCCAGTTCTGCCGGTACAGCAGCGACGCCCACGCCTGATCAAGCACGTCAGGCCAGCGCCCGGGCGGAAGGATTGCCCATGTGCCGATCAGTACGCCCAGAATGACGACGACGACGGCTGGCAGCAACCGTTTGAAAAGGTGCAGCCAGTAACTGACCAGCCGTAAGGGCTTCTTTGCCTCCGCCTTACGGGCAAAGGAAAGGGTCAGCAGGAATGCGGATATGAGAAGGAAAACATCAACGCCTCCAGAGACCCGGCCCAGCCACACGTGATAAGTGACCACCATCAGCACGGCCAGTGCACGAAGTCCCTGCACTTCGGGAAGGAAGTGCTCGCTGCCGCGAGCAGGCCTGGCTGCTCCGACCTCGTTCTTGATGGTGTTCGTTGAGACCGCCACCATCAGATGTCCCAGCCGGTCAGTGCGCCGAAACGCTCCTCGAAAGCCGGGACCAGGGTCTTCATGTAGGTTGCCGTGGGATGGTTATCGTCAAGATAAACGACGATGTTTCCGATGACCGCCGGGCAGAATCCGTTGGGACAGAAATAGTCGGATAGATCAAGGTTGAGGATCTGACCGTACTGGCTTGCGGGAGACTCCCCGCTGTACGCCTCGGATTTCGGAATCCCGCAGGCCTGTTCGTCCTGGGCATTCTTAGTGATGCACTCCGGGACCGAAGCCGGGAACCGTGGTGTATCACGTACACCCATGACAGGAATTCCAGCGGCACCAAGGGGTTCCAGCATCTTCGCCCAGCTCGGGTCCAGATATTCAGTGCGATCGTCACCGCGCCCCAGCCTGGTGCTGGTAGTGAAGACGAGGTCCGGTTTCATCTTGACGATTTCGTCAGAGGCGGCCTTGTTGAAGGCCGCGCAGTCTGCGGGGACTGTGGTGTCGGTACCGTCAGTGATGGGGCACATCGACTTAAGGAAGGCCACCACTGCCCAGTTGTGCTTTTTTGCCATTTCCATGACGGGAGTCCCCCACACTCCGGCGTGGGAGCTTCCCCAGATGACAATGGACTTTTGCGGCGACTCGGTCACACCGTTGCTGCATTTGATCCCCTGGGGATCGTGAAACTTTTCACATCCGCCCGGATAGTCTGCCCAGTCACTTCCGACGGTGGCAAGATCCGGCAGCTGGACGGCGTCGGCTGCAGCCCTGTCCACGTAGCCGGGCTCAAGGCTTTTGGCTCCAGGATTGTTGTAGACCGCTTGGGCAAGTGCGGCATCCGCCTCCATCTGGAGAGCAATCCGCGCACCGCCCAGAGGGGCGGCCGCAACCACCAGAGACAGCGTCACCGCCACCAGGGAACGGCGCTTGTTGACTTCCGGCCATTTCCATTCCCGCCAGGGCTTCTCGAGGAAGCGGGTGGTCAGGTACGCGAGAATCAGTGAGGCGCCGATGATGACGGTCCCCGAAAGCCAACCGGCATGCTCCTTGCCGCTCCAGGCCAGCCCGATGACAAGCAGTGGCCAATGCCAGAGATACAGGGCGTAGGAGTTATCCCCCAGCTTGACCAGCAGTTTCGAACTGAGAATCCTGTCGACGCCCAGGACGCTCCCGGTTTGGCCGGCCGCAATGACACAGGCCGCAGCGAGCGTTGGCCAAAGTGCTGCCACACCGGGAAAGGCAGCCTGCACATTGAGCAGGATGCCACAGGCCAGCATGGCAAGAATACCCAGCCAGCCCAGCACGATGCGGACCTTCCGGGGAAGGCGCAGTCCCGGGAGTATGAGGGCCACAATCGTCCCCAATGCGAACTCCCACAGCCGGGCCCCTGTGTCAAAGTACGCCTGCGCCTGGTTGGTGGCGGTGAAGTGGATGGAATAAGCCAGTGAAACCACAAAAATGGCGCCGAAGACATAAACAAGAAGAGGGCGGTAGTGCAGCCGGTATCTCTTGGCCACCCAGGCCGCGAAGACAAAGATCAGCGGCCAAAGAATAAAGACCTGCCCTTGGATGGACAGTGACCAGAAATGCTGAAGGGGGCTGGCGATGCTGTGGTCTGTTGCGTAGTAATCCACAGCCTGGCTCTGAAGCAGCCAGTTCTCCGTGTAGGACAACGACGCCCAGCCCTGGTGGATGATATCCAGCCACCGCGTGCGGGGAAGGAGCAGAAATGTGGCCACCAGAGTCACAACAATGACTGTCACAGCAGCCGGGAGAAGCCTGCGGAAAAGGTGCAGCCAGTGCTTCAATAGGCTCACGGGAACCCGTTGTTCGTACCGTGCCACGAACTGCAGCGTCATCAGGAAGGCTGAGATGAGCAAGAAGACATCAACACCACCCGAAACCCGGCCGAACCACACGTGGTAGCTGACCACCATGAGCACTGCCAACGACCGCAGGCCCTGTATTTCCGGGCGGAAATTAGATTTTCGACGCACGTCCGGAACACCGTTTTGATGGCGTGGCGGCATCACGGTTCTCGCAACAGACACAGAAAAACCCTTCAGAGCGCCTAATCAAAACATCTATGTTACCGATTCGTGACCTTTAGTACCAATCGGCAGTATGGGCCGCCTTGCCCCGGGAGCCATTAATTCACGTTTTTCTGGGAAAAGACAAAACATTTCTTGAGGAATCCGGTCATGAAATTCCTCGAATCAGCTATAGAAAGTAGGCTTAGTATCCGCGAAGGAAGCGATATTCAGAAAGGATCAGCTGATGAGCGAACACCAGGACGATGGGCAGGGATTCGTTGTACCGGACCCGTCGGCGGTGCGTGAGGACATCCCGGGCGACTCCGGAGACGAAGCCAATGTGATCCGGTTCATCGAGGAGCAGGCGCTGATCGAGGAACAGGCAGGCGGCGTCCAGCCGGAGCGTTACGACGTTCCATCCGATGAGCCCGGCATGGGTGAGGCCCGCGGAGATCTGGACCTCCCCGACAAAACCGGCTCCAGCACTGCCGATGACAGCAGTGACGATCCGATGCACGGCGGCGCAATGGAGTAGCAGGGCAGCGCAGTAGCGGAGAACAGCAAAAAGCTCCGGCCAGGAGTTCCTGGCCGGAGCTTTTTGTGCGAACTGCGGGTTCAGCTAGTGCTTGTGGCCTGCGTGTTCTTCTTCTTCTGCAGGCTTCTCGACAACAAGGGTCTCGGTGGTGAGGACCAGTGCCGCGATGGATGCTGCGTTACGGAGTGCTGCGCGAGTCACCTTGACGGGGTCAATGACACCGGCAGCGATGAGGTCTTCGTACTGCCCGGACTTGGCGTTGAACCCGTGGTGCAGTTCTGCCTCAGCCACCTTGGCGACCACAACGTAGCCGTCGAAGCCGGCGTTCTGAGCGATCCAACGCAGCGGCTGGACCAGGGCACGGCGCACGATGCCAACAGCAGCGGCTGCATCGCCCTCGAGTGCCTGGACGGCCGGGTCCTCATCCAACGCCTTCAGGGCGTGGATCAGAGCGGAACCGCCACCGGCAACAATGCCTTCTTCAAGAGCAGCGCGCGTGGAGGAGACAGCATCCTCGATGCGGTGCTTCTTTTCCTTCAGCTCAACCTCGGTGGCTGCACCGACCTTGATAACTCCGATGCCGCCAGCCAGCTTGGCGAGGCGCTCCTGCAGCTTTTCCTTGTCCCAGTCGGAGTCGGTGCGGGTAAGCTCGGCGCGCAGCTGGGAAACCCGTGCCGCGACATCCTCAGCCGTTCCAGCGCCATCGACAATGGTGGTGTTGTCCTTGGTAACCGTGATGCGGCGGGCCGTACCCAGAACCTCGAGGCCAACAGTGTCCAGGCTCAGCCCAAGCTCCGGGGAGACTACCTGGGCACCGGTCAGGGTGGCGATGTCCTGAAGCATTGCCTTGCGGCGGTCGCCGAAGCCAGGAGCCTTGACGGCAACCACGTTCAGGGTGCCGCGGATGCGGTTGACGATCAGGGTGGACAATGCCTCGCCGTCGACGTCTTCAGCGATGATGAAGAGCGGCTTGGAGCTCTGCAGTGCCTTCTCCAGCAGCGGCAGGAAATCCTGTACCGAGGAGATCTTGCCCTGGTTGATCAGGATCAGTGCGTCTTCGAGGACAGCTTCCTGGCGTTCCGCGTCAGTGACGAAGTACGGGGAGAGGTAGCCCTTGTCGAACTGCATGCCCTCGGTGAGGACCAGCTCCGTCTGGGTGGTGGAAGATTCTTCAATGGTGATCACACCATCCTTGCCAACCTTGCCGAATGCTTCAGCCAGGAGTTCGCCAACCTCGTCGCTCTGGGCCGAGATGGCTGCAACGTTGGCCACCTGGGTTCCCTCGACAGGCCGGGCGTTCTCGAGCAGACGGGCGGCGACGGCCTCAACCGAGACCTCGATGCCGCGCTTGATCTGGCCGGGAGCAGCGCCGGCAGCAACGTTGCGCAGGCCCTCCTTGACCAGGGCCTGGGCCAGGACGGTCGCAGTGGTGGTGCCGTCGCCGGCGACATCGTTCGTCTTGGTGGCGACTTCCTTGGCCAGCTGGGCACCAAGGTTTTCGTAGGGGTCATCCAATTCGACTTCGCGGGCGATGGTCACGCCGTCGTTGGTGATGGTGGGGGCTCCCCACTTCTTGTCCAAAACAACGTTGCGGCCACGCGGGCCCAGCGTCACCTTGACGGTATTGGCGAGCTTGTCGATGCCGGCTTCGAGCGACCGGCGGGCAGCGTCATTAAACGCAAGCTGCTTTGCCATGGTTGTGTCCTTTCAAAGACAGAAACCCCGCGCTGCTGACCGTCAGACAAGTCAGACGAGTCAGCTGCGCGGGGTCCAAGAGTTACTTAACGACGATCGCCAGAACGTCGCGAGCGGACAGCACGAGGTACTCGGTGCCGCTGTGCTTGACTTCGGTTCCGCCGTACTTCGAGTAGATTACGACGTCGCCTTCAGCGACATCGAGGGGAACGCGGTTGCCGTTGTCGTCAAAGCGGCCGGGGCCTACTGCAACAACTTCGCCTTCCTGCGGCTTCTCCTGTGCGGAGTCCGGGATGACCAGGCCGGAAGCCGTGGTCTGCTCGGCTTCGAGCGGGCGGACAACAATACGATCCTCAAGAGGCTTAATAGAGACCGACACTCGGACCTCTCCTTTTCGTCAGCAAATTCATGGACAGTAAAACTGTGCCTTTGGCTGGCAAACCGTCGTCGCGGGTGCCGGCAGCAGCCGGGCTGGCAGTTCTTCATGTGTTAGCACCCTCCTAGGGAGAGTGCTAATGAAGACTCTATGTAACCGTTAGCACTCGGTCAAGGCGAGTGCTAAGAATTTCGTCGGAAGTGAACACTCCTGGCCGCCTTTTACCCGGTGGGCTAGGAGTCCGCCAGATCGTCGAATCCGAGGTTCTCACCGTTATCTTCCCTGTTCTGCGGCGAGTTCCGGCTACGGAACAAGACTATGGCTGCTGCAACCGCCGTTGCAGCAGAGGCGATCAGGACAACAACACCGCCAACCCGGACAGCTGAGTAGAGCTCCCGGATGTCCCTGGCTTCATCGCTGGGATCATTGATGTTCTTGCCGCCCACCGAGTAGACGGTGGCGTTGAAAGTATCGAGAGCGAAAATGACGGCGAGCAGTGCGAGGCTGATGATGACGATGGCGGCTGCCGCTATGAGGGCCGGCCGGGCGTACTTGACGATGCCGTCAGCGGGAATCTGGTCATTTGCGGCTGCCTGCGGTTCTTCATGCTCTTCCATGTCTTCAACCCTAGCGGGGCCACCACCGAGTCATGGCCTCCACTAGGGTTGACTGCATGGCTGACGCAACACAGGACCTTATCGCCCCACTGCTGACCAGCGAGGGGTGGGAGCTGTTGGCCTCTCTGGGTCCCTACCGTGAAGCGGAGGCGTTCCAGCAGAATGCGGCGCTTCGAAAAGCCGGGCACTCCCCCGCCCTCGTCTCGGCTGTCCTTACCCAATCGCGCCTTCGAACCAAGGCGGAAGGCAAATTCGGCGAGTTTGCCCGTCAGATGATCTTCACACCCGCCGGACTGGAGCAATCCACGCGCCTCCCTGTTGCCGCGCGCCACGCCGAACGGTTTCTCAGGGCCGGCATCAGGCATGTGGCGGACCTCGGCTGCGGTCTTGGGGCGGACTCCATGGCCCTTGCATCGCTGGACATTCGCGTTACTGCGGTGGAGCAGGATGAAACAACCGCAGCCTGCGCCACCATGAACCTCATTCCGTTCCCGAACGCCACGGTGGTCCATGCCGACGCCACCACGGTTTCCCTTGAAGGTATCGACGGCGTCTGGCTGGATCCGGCTCGCCGCACCACCTCCACTTCGGGAACACGGCGGATCTGGGACCCGGAGGATTTCTCACCCCCACTGTCATTCGTTGAATCGCTTGCAAAATCAGGCCGCTCTGTTGGCGTCAAGATGGGCCCTGGTATCCCGCATGGCTCTGTCCCGGCCGGATGCGAAGCCCAGTGGGTTTCGGTAGGCGGAGACGTCACGGAGGTGGCCCTCTGGTTCAACGCTGTCCGCCGCCCTGGAGTCCGACGTGCCGCTCTGCTGCTGGGAGCCCAGGGGGCCGCGGAGATTACCAGTGAGGAAGATTTCGACGGCGGTCCCGTAGCCCCTGTGGGGCCGGTCGAAGGCTACCTGTATGAACCCGATGGCGCCGTCATCCGCGCCGGCCTTGTGGCCGACGTCGCGCTTGAACTCGATGGCCATCTGGTGGATGAGCACATTGCCTACATCTGCGCTGCCGGTTTGCGTGATACACCTTTTGCCCGCGCCTACAGGATCCTGGAGGTCATGCCGTACAACGTCAAGGCATTGAAGTCATGGGTGAAAGACAACCGGATCGGCGTGCTGGACATCAAAAAGCGTGGGACCTCCGTGACGCCCGAGGAACTCCGGAAGCAATTGCTCGCCGGTGCCAAGTCCTCAGGAAAGAACGCAGCAAAGAAAACGGCCACCCTGGTTCTGACCAGGATCGGTGAGGACCGGGTGGCCATCTCGGTGGAGCCCGTTTTGTATCCTTAGTTCTGCTTATTGGCTCGGCTTACTGGGCCCGCATGAACTCCTCTGCAGCGCGCACCTGGCTATCCGTAGGCCTGATCCCGGTGTAAAGCACAAACTGCTCAAGCGCCTGGATGGTGGCAACTTCCGCGCCGGTAATAACGGTTTTGCCGGCTGCCCGGCCGGCAGCAACCAGGGGTGTCTCCGCCGGTAGCGCGACGACGTCGAAGACCACCTTTGCGGCATCGATCACCGGCTGCGGGAAGGACAGGCCGTTCGCCTCCGCTCCCCCGGCCTTGCTGCCTGCCTTACCGCCTGCCATGCCGATGGGGGTCACGTTGATGATCATGTCCGCCACGCGGGCACTGTTGACCTCAGTTGCGGGACCATCGCTGTCGCCATCGCCATCGAGCTGCGCCTGCCAGCGAAACCCGTAAAGATCGGCCAGCGAGCGTCCGGAGGTCTCATTCCGGGCAATGATGGTCACGTCCCGGAAGCCGGCGTCACGCAAGGCGGCCGCAGTGGCTTTCGCCATACCACCTGATCCCTTGAGCAGCACGGAGTAGTCGTTTGGGACGTCGTTCCGCTTCAGCAACTGTTCGATGGCTGTGTAGTCGGTGTTGTACGCCGTCAGCCGGCCAGCGTCATTGACGATGGTGTTGACTGAGTCGATGGCTTTCGCGGACGGATCCATGACGTCAACCAGTTCGATGACCTCTTCCTTATAAGGCATGGAAATCGCGCAGCCCCTGATTCCCAGGCCGCGAACACCGGCGATTGCCTGGCCCAGATCCGTGGGGGCAAACGCCTTGTAGATCCAGTTCAGGCCAAGCTGCTCATACAGATGGTTGTGGAAACGCGTCCCGTTGTTGCTGGGCCGGGCCGAGAGCGAGATGCATAAGGTCATGTCTTTATTCAGAATGGGCACAGCACCATTAAACCGCTTGTAAACGGCTCGCCGTCAGCCCTGGCGGGCTTTCCGTTCCGCCTCTTCCCCACCCTCGTTCCTCGGGCGGGGACCCCGGAGGCGTCTCTTAACTCATTTCAGCCCTGGCGGGCTTTCCGTTCCGCCTCTTCCCCACCCTCGTTCCTCGGGCGGGGACCCCGGAGGCGTCTCTTAACTCATTTCAGCCCTGGCGGGCTTTCATTCGCGGATTCTTTTTGTTGATGACGAATGTTCTTCCTCTTCGGCGGACTATTTGGGCACCTGGAATCTTTTTCAGGGCACGCAATGAATTCCTGACCTTCATGTTTTCTCCTTCAATGGTTGTGACCGGTGATGTGCCGGCCGTTTTCTACAGACTGCTTTCCAGCTCCCAGGGGTCCTCAAGGGTGGCGAAGTCCTGGGCCATTTCTTCGTCAGTGAGCTGGCAGCCATCAAGCAGGGAGCGGATCTCGCCGCCGTCGATGTCTTCTCCGCGACCCGTCACCGCTACCACGGTGCTCCGGTCCCCAAATCTCGGGTGCCAGGCAAGGATGGCATCGGCGTCGCCGGCGTTGGCCGTCAGTCCTTCTTCCTGGTCCGCTACCCAGCGGCCAGTGTTTTCCAACCAGACACGGGGACCGATGCCCATCAGGCCGATCCTCTGGGCCGGAGCGGACGCCATCCAGAGCCTCCCCCGCAACCAGTGTGACCCGGCGGCCAGCAGAGGAAGGGCCTCCCGGAAGCGCTGCGGATGAAGAGGCCGCTCCACAGAGTGCAGGACGGTGCAGAAGTCCCCGGAACGGTCCTGGACAGGAACCCGGACAGCCCCGAGCCGTGAGCGTGATACCGCTTCCCGCGCGTCATAGCAGCGGGGACGGAAGTCGTCGTGTGTTTCAACGAGTACGGCATGCGGGGCCAGTTGCGTCATGAGCTGGACCCCTGAGTGCCAGTCAGTTGATTCCTTGTCCACACTGCCGGCAAGTTGGGCCCCGAGGCCCGCCTGGACCATCACGGTATCAACGTGCGCGAATTCGGAAATCAGGAACTCTCCGCTGGTGCGGTCGTCTCCGCGTGCTGAGGTAAATCCCGATTCGAAGAGTGTATGCCTGTCCCAGATCTGGTGCTCGAGTTCCGTGGGATCGACCGCCAGCACCGCATTGTCAATGAAGATATTGGCCCCCAGCCTTGCTGTCAGCTCTGCGACCACCAAGCCTGTGGCTACTCCAGGCGGGAGGCCAAGAACCACATGGGCGCAGTCCGTATCCATGAGCCGCTCCACGGTGGGCACAACATCGAGCCTGACGGTGCAGCTCAGGCAGCCGTGCTCCAGTGGCGTCTCGGCACGCTCGATAAGCACGCCGTCCCGAAAAATCCGCCGCAGGACAACGTACCCCTCAAGGAGATCATGATGCACCACCACGGAGTTTCCATGGGTCTCCCCCAGGCGGAAGGTTGCTTCCTGACGGCATTGGGTATCGAGCGAACTAACCAGGGATAAATGCATTCCCCGAGCTTAGATGACAATCATTCTCATTAGCAAACAGCACGACAGGGGAATCCCAATCCGGGAACGTCGCCCCGGCATAGGGTCCCCTGATCCCGTCCGGCCCCGCCTACGGGCAACCCGAACCTCGGGGATAACTTCCGACGTCGACCGGTAGCTTTCCGGGGGCGCCAGCCTTGCCGGTAAGAACCGCAAGCAATGCGTCAAAGGCCCCCGGTGTGCGCCCGTACAGTGCAATCCTGGTGGCGGCTGTTGATGAAGCGAGGGACCAGGGTGCATCGAGGGAGACGGCGACGTCGGCTTTTACGGGCCCTTCGCCGAAGCCGATGAGGCTGACTGTAGGGCCGGTTCCAATGGTGACACCCGCACCCGCTGCGGCTTTCGCAAAGCGTGCACGGTCCGCTGCCGAACCCCCGGCCACCGTGACAGCGCCCTGAATGATCGGTCCGCGGCAAGGACCGGAAAGTACCGTGATTGCCGTCGCAGAGAGCTTCCGCGACAGATCCGCGCCGCTGCCCGGAGCCGGAGCGGGTGGAATCGTTGTCCGCCCCCGCCAGAGCATCATTGTTGCAACCCGCTGGGCTGCCTCGTCCAGTCGCTCCTTGGCGAGCGAACCATCTCCCACGGCAGCAACAATAGCCTGATGAGCGGCCTCGACGTCGGGTGGCATCAGCAGGAGATCCGCGCCGGCTGCCAAAGCCTTGGGCGCAGCAGACCCGCCCGGGAACTGCTTCTGAATAGCCTCCATGTTCAGGGCGTCGGTAACGGCAACTCCTTTGAAGCCGATGCCGCGCAGGACGCTGTACGTTGCTTTCGACACCGACGCAGGCATGCCCGGTTCCAGGGCCGGAACGGCGATGTGCCCCGTCATCACCATGGGAACGCCGGCCGCAATACCTGCCTTGAACGGCATCCAGTCCCTTGCCTCGAGTTGGGCCGTGGGAGCGGGCTGAACGGGAAGGTCCAGGTGGGAGTCCACTGTCACGGAACCGTGGCCAGGAAAATGCTTGATGGCCGGGAGTACCCCTGCGGCCAGCATCCCCTGAGAAAAGCCTACAGACATTTGGCCGACTGTTTCGGGGCTCCCCGATATCGAGCGTGACCCGATGGTCGGATCCCTCGGGCCAATAGTGACGTCCGCGTCCGGCGCGAAATCCACGTTGAACCCCAGCCCCGCCAGTTCACCCGCCAGCGAGCGGCCGGCGTCGGACGCCAAGGAGGGATTTCCGGCTGCCCCGTAGCTCATGGGCGAAGGCCATTCGGTGAGTGGCGTGCGAAGCCTTGAAACCAGACCGCCTTCCTGGTCGACGGCGATCATCCCCGGCCATTTTCGGCCGTCCGCCGTAATGGCCTTCTGCAGGGCAGCGGTGACCTTGCCCATTGCTGCCGTGTCGACCTGGCCGTCGGGGGTCCCTGGAACGTTGTCAGCCATAACTATGGAACCCGCGAGGTGGAGCCGTTCAATGGCGGCCGCCTGGGCCCCGTGGTCCAAGCCCTGATAGAACGGCAAAAGGACCTGGCCCGCTTTCTGGCTGACGGTCATGGCCGAAACGGCAGTGCGGGCGGCGTCCAGATCCTTCTGTCCAGGACCCCAGCCCAACTGTTCACCGGCGTCCGGTGAGTTTGTCGCGGGCGGAGGTGCCGCCGTCGTCGATTCCTGGGCCGATGGCGAGGCAGACGCACCGGGAGCCGGGCTAGAGCCGGATGGGGATGGCGTGCCGCCAGTGGGCCCTGGTGTACAGGCGGCAGCCAACAGGACGATTCCGAAAATCATCGTCAGGATTCTTGCGGGAGAACCACTGGTTCGAACACTGCTTGGACCCTCAGGGTGAACGCTGCCAATCCGAAAGGTGCCGATGTGAAAACTGTCACGTGCGCTTTGAAACCAAGCCATCATACCGATGCTACCCCTGCACTAGACTTGAGGCACGGTTGCCCGCTCTGGGGGAGGCAGCGGCAACGGCAAGTAAAAACGTAAAGGGACCACATGAAGATTGATTTTGCTGCCTCCAGGCAATCAACTCTTGGAGTGGAATGGGAGCTTGCGCTCGTCAATGCTGAAACCGGTGAATTGGCGTCCGTTGCCAATGAGGTTTTGCGCGGGGTTGCCGTCAATCACCCGGAACTGAACGACGACGACGAACACCCGCACATCAAGCAGGAGCTTCTGCTGAACACGGTGGAGCTCGTCACCGGCATCTGTGAGACGGTGGCTCAGGCCAAGGAAGACCTCAGCAGTTCCCTCGCCGCTGTACGTGAGGTCACCGACCCCATGGGCGTGGAAGTTTTCTGTGCCGGAAGCCACCCCTTCAGCCCGCCGCAGCTTCAACCCGTCACGGATAAGGCCCGCTACGCCAAGCTGATCGACCGCACGCAGTGGTGGGGCCGGCAGATGGTGATTTACGGCGTGCACGTCCACGTCGGCCTGGACCGCAAGGAAAAAGCCCTTCCCGTGGTTGATGGCTTGGTCAACTACTTCCCCCATTTCCAGGCATTGTCAGCGTCCAGTCCTTTCTGGGGCGGCGAGGATACCGGTTACGCCTCGCACCGGGCCCTGATGTTCCAGCAGCTTCCCACCGCAGGGCTTCCATTCCAGTTCTCCACCTGGGATGAATACGAGTCGTACGTGCAGGACATGTTCACGACGGGAGTCATCGACACCCTCTCGGAAATCCGCTGGGACATCCGCCCCGTTCCCAATCTGGGAACCATCGAGATGCGGATTTGCGACGGCCTGGCCACGCTTGAGGAAGTGGGTGCCGTCGCTGCGCTGACCCAGTGCCTCGTCGACGAACTCTCCACCACCCTGGATAACGGCGGAACCATTCCCACCATGCCGCCCTGGCACGTCCAGGAGAACAAATGGCGTGCCGCCAGGTACGGCCTGGACGCCATCATCATCCTGGACGCAAAGGGCAATGAACAGCTGGTGACCGACCACCTCCTGGAGACACTTAACCGGTTGGAACCTGTGGCCGCTAAGCTCCGTTGCGCGGATGAGTTGGCCGACGTCGAAAAGATCATCCGCCGGGGCGCCGGCTACCAGCGGCAGCGCCGCGTCGCCGCTGAAAACGGCGGCAATCTGCAGGCTGTGGTCCTCGACCTCGTGAAACAAATGAGGAACGGACCCACAGCCTGAGCGGCGGCCTCGAGGCAATAAATTAGTTCGCGCCCGGTGTAACCAAAGTCCCCGAAACGGAAACTTCAGGAGTGTGGCACGTTGCCATGCAGGTTCGATCCGGGGGAAAACCGTATGCCGCGTAAGTTGTTCTGTGAGTTGTCGCCGTTGACGTACTGGATATCGGTACAGCGGATGGTCCTCCAACGAAAGCTCCAGGACGTGTTTTCCGGAGCAAGGTTCGCCACTGTCAGAGATGGCGAAACGCTGCCGGTGGTTGTTTACCGGCACAACTCCCTGATCCGGAGGAAGCTCGGCAACGTCGACCTGCACTTTCAGGAGAACAAAGCCGTCAGCCTCGGAATCGCCGCGCCCTTGGTAAACCGCGTGGAGATCAGGCCCGGCGAGACGTTTTCCTTCTGGAATCTGGTGGGAAGCTGCACGGCGGCTAAGGGCTACCGCGAAGGTCTCACCATCAATAACGGGCGGGCCGAGTCAGGGATCGGGGGCGGGCTGTGCCAGTTCACAAACCTGCTGCACTGGATGGTCCTCCACAGCGAATTGACCATCGTGGAACACCATCACCACGGCGAACTGGATCTGTTTCCGGACTTCAACAGGCAGATCCCCTTCGGATCCGGCACGTCCATCATCTACAACTACCTCGACTACCGCGTCCGCAATGACACCGAGCAGAGCTTTCAGTTCCTGGTTTCTGTCACCGATGAGCACCTGTGCGGCGAACTGCGGGCGGAGAAGGTACCCGCGGTGAAGTTCCACATCAAAGAAGAAGACGCGTACTTCCAGGAGTCCGGCGGGCAGGTTTTACGGCACAACAGGATCGTCCGGCTGACCAGGGATAAACGGAGCGGCCTGATCGTCTCGAGAGAGCAGATCCTGAAAAACACTGCGCTGGTGGTCTACGACCGCGACCTGATCACGGCAGACATCCTGCCCGAAGAGGCAATCGTCCGCTCCGAGGGTTACAACGTTCTTGTCTAAGCCGAAAGTGTCGTTCAGGCCGAAACCGTGGCCTAAGCCGAAACCGTGGTGACCGGCATGGAGGAATCCGGCGCGAAAGCTATCCCGCTGGGCCCGATGCCGGCCATCATGAGCTGGGCTCCCAGGGCTGCCACCATGGCGCCGTTATCGGTGCAGAGGTCCAGGGGCGGGACGTGCAGTGCTATTCCGGCAGCGCTGCAACGTTCGCCGGTGAGCTGCCGGAGCCGGGAATTGGCCGCGACTCCCCCGCCAAGAAGCAGGCTGGTAATGCCGTTCTCCCGGCAGGCGAGAACCGCCTTGGACGTGATCACATCCACCACGGCCTCCTGGAAGGCTGCCGCGACGTCCGCAACCGGAACCGGCTCTCCCCTCGCCTCAAACTGCTCAACGCAGCGCGCGACGGCGGTCTTGAGGCCGCTGAAGGACCAGTCGTAGCGGTGGGGGCCGGGTACGTCTGCGGTGCCCATATACTTCGGCTGGGTCAGTCCTCTGGGAAAGCGGATTGCCTTTGCGTTTCCCGTTCGCGCCAGCCTGTCGATTGCTGGTCCTCCCGGGTAGCCCAGTCCAAGCAGCCTCGCCACCTTGTCGTAGGCTTCTCCGGCCGCGTCATCGATGGTGGAGCCGAGCATCTCCACGTCGTCGGTAATGCTCTTGATGCGAAGTATTTCAGTGTGCCCCCCGGAAACCAACAGGGCGCCAAGGTTCTGGGGCAGGGCTCCTGCCCTTTCACCATCGGCCTGGAGCACGCCGACCCCTACGTGCGCCACCAGATGGTTGATGGCATACAAGGGTTTGCCGGTGGCCACGGCGAGCGCCTTCGCAGCACAAACCCCCACCATGAGTGCGCCCGCCAGGCCCGGACCTGCGGTGACCGCGACGGCGTCGACCTCTTGCAAGGTGACACCCGCATCCGCGAGCGACTGCTGGAGGGTGGGAACCAAAGCGTCGAGGTGGGCCCGGGAGGCGATTTCGGGTATCACGCCGCCAAACCGGACGTGTTCCTCCATCGAGGATGAGACCGTGTTGCTCAGCAGGGACGTTCCCCGCACGATGCCGACGCCGGTCTCGTCACAGGATGATTCGATTCCAAGAACCAACGGCTCGTTGCCGTTCATGGGCGTTCTGCTTCCGTTGTGGGCACTGTTTCCGATAGTGGGAGCCGCATGATCAGGGCGTCTACGCCGTCCCGGTAATACCGCGGGCGGACGTGGATCTGCTCGAAACCGAAGCGGAGGTAGAGCTGCTGGGCGCGGGGGTTGTCCGCCCGGACCTCAAGCAATACATCTTCTGCGTTCCGGCGGCGGCTTTCCCTGATCAGGGCGGTGAGCAATGCCGAGCCGATTCCCTTGCCTTCCTGCTCCGGAATCACGGCGATGGTCTGGACGTCGGCTATGGGCTGGATGCACATGAGCCCGGCATAACCCACGATGGTCCCGGCCGCTTCGGCGACAAGATAGTGGCGGGTGTCTGACTGGCCCAGCTCGTCGAAGAACATCTGCAGTGGCCAGGCGTCCACGGGAAACAGTTTGCGCTCAAGCTGGTGTACTGCGGGAATGTCTTCGGCTGTCATTTCCCGCAGAATCACACTGCCCGTATCCTCGTGGCGTCCGCTCATAGCGCCCGCTTTCGGGGCCCCGGGACCTGGGCATCGGACTCGCGCAGGTACAGCGGCGTGGAATCCGGCAGTTCCCCGCCAGCGGCCAAACGAGCCAGGGCGAATTGCCCCAGGTAGAGTGCGTCCGGCTGCTCGGAGCTGAAGTCCGGATTGGCCTGGAGGGCGTCGGGGTACAGCCCGGCACCGGCACCATAGGCGGGGAGATCCGGAACGTCCACGGCAAAGCCGACATGCGGGCCGTCAACGAGTTGCGGCAGTTGCCCCTCTTCCAGGGTGTAGCGGGCCCAATAAACCTCTTTGCGGCGGGCGTCGGTGGCCACGATGAACTCAGGGACCGCCTCTGTTGATTCAGCCACTTCCAGGGCCACCGCATCCAGGCTCATCATCCCATAAAGGGGCTTTTGCCAGACGAATGCCAGTGTACGGGCGGTGGCGATCCCTGAACGCAGCCCCGTAAACGGCCCCGGTCCCACCCCTGTAACGATGGCGTCGATATCAGAGCCGGTGACGCCTGCTTCTGCCAGCATCCGGTTAATGCCTGGTGCCAGAACCTCAGCGTGGCTTCGGGTGTCTTCGGTGGAGAAGTTGCTCACCACGCCTTCCATGGCGTCATCGGAAACCAGGGCGGCACTGGCGACAGCCGAGGTGTCGATGGCAAGGATCAGCATCAGGAGATTCCTTCCGCGATGCCCGGCCACGACGGTTGCCGGGCCCACCGTGGCCCAAACCCACGGATCACAATGGTTCGTGGTTCGTCATCGTCCTCGGGAGCGAAATCGAGGACTGCTGCCTGTTCCGGGCTCGCCTGTTCCGGGCTCTCCGCTGGGTAGGAGACACCGGGGAGTCCTGCCGATCCCAGCCGGCGATAAAGTTCAACCTCGAGCCGGCTGTCACTCAGGTGCTCTACCCGTTCCCTCCCCCATTCCACCACTGTCACGGAGCTGTCCATCGTGTTCTCGAGATCGATGTCGTCTATCTCCGACGCCGATTCGAGGCGGTAGGCATCCACGTGTACCAGGTCCGGTCCGCCGGGGCGCGGCCCCTCGGACAGGTTGGGATGGATGCGGACCAGTACGAAGGTAGGCGAAATAATGCCTGCCCGTACACCAAGGCCCTCGCCCAATCCCTGAGTAAAAGTGGTCTTCCCCGCCCCGAGTTCCCCTGTGAGAACCAGGAGGTCCCCCGCCTCGAGTACCGAGCCGATAGCGCTGGCAAGCTGGTGAGTCTGTTCGGCGGTTTCGACGTGGAACGTCTGTTCCCACTGGGCTGAGTCCGACTGGGCTGAGTCGGATCGGGCCGAGCGGGATGGGGCTGAGGCGGGCCGCTCTGAGGCGGGCAGCGGGCCCTGTTCGGCGCTCACGGCGTCGTCTCTTCATTGATGTAGCGACGGGGCACGCGCGGGCTGATCCTGGTCACGATCTCGTAGTTGATGGTTCCGGCTGCCCGGGCCCAATCATCGGCGGTGGGGCCGCCGTCGTTCCCGTCCCCAAACAGAACCGCCTCGCTTCCGAGCCTGCTGTTCCCTCCGGCCGCCAGATGCAACGGTCCAAAGTCCACCACCATCTGATCCATGGCGATAGTGCCCACCACGGGGTATGTCACGCCGTCAATGCGGACCGGGCCTCCGGTGGCCACGCGCGGAACCCCGTCGGCATAGCCCAGCGGGATGAGTCCGAGTGTGCTGGCACTTTCCGTGCGGTACCGAAGTCCATAAGAGACTCCCTGATGGGCCGGGACGTCTTTGCAGTGCGCCACCAGGGTGCGGACAGTCATGGCGGGCCGCAGCCCGAGCTCGGCCGAAGTCTGTCCTCTGAAAGGGGAAAGCCCGTAGATGCCAAGCCCGACCCGCACGAGGTCGAAGTGGGTATCGGGTCGGGACAGCGCAGCGGGTGTGTTGGCAAGATGCCTTATTTCCGGGTCTATTCCGGCATCCTCCGCCACAGCCAAGGCATCGCGGAAGGCCGCAAGCTGTTCATCCGTCTCGGGCCGCTCGGGTTCGTCCGCCACGGCAAGGTGCGAGAAGATTCCAGCCACCCGCAGCAGCCCCTCCTCCTGGTATTCAACCGCTGCGCCCACGAGCTTGTCCCAAAACTCGATCGTGGCGCCATTACGGCCAAGGCCGGTATCCACCTTCAGATGAACTCTGGCGGGGCGCTCCTGATCCCTGGCGGCAGCCACAATACTGTCCAATTCCCAGCCCGAACAGGCGATATCTATTCCGGAAGCAACGGCTGCAACGAAGTTGGTTTCGCGCGTATGCAGCCAGGCTAGTATCGGAGCGTCGATGCCGGCAGCCCGGAGGGCCAGAGCCTCGGATACGTGGGCCACTCCCAGCCATTGTGCTCCAGCCGCGAGGGCGGCCCTCGCCACGGGAACCGCACCATGGCCGTAGGCGTCGGCTTTCACCACCGCCATGACCCGCGCAGGAGAAGCCACGGCTACCAGTCGCCTCACATTGTGGCGGATGGCCTCAAGGTCGATGACGGCGGACCGCTCGTCGCTCACATTGGGGGAAGCATACGACGCCGGTGCAGGGCCGCCTGCTGCTGGGTAAGTCACCCTAGTGATTCTAGTAGCGGCCGGACAAGTCGCTTAATTGGCCGCCCCGGCAGGCGACTGGCGGTCACGCCGTCGGGTTACGCATCGGAAAGGTGCGCGATGGTGGCCGTCGCACGTCGCTGTGCCTCGGGCGGGACATCCCGGACGATCTCCTCAAGGAACTTGTACCGCCGCAGCCACTGGCTCCCCTGCCGCTCGGGCCGCGCGTTCGCTTTCTTCCACCAGTCAGCGATGTCTCCCCAGCCGGGCGCAGCCAAGGATCCACCCACCTGTTGTACTGCCAGCGCGGCGCAGAGGTTGGCGAAACGCAGCCGGTTACCCAGGGGCCATCCCGCCAGGCACCCTACGACGAAGGCGGCACCAAAGCAATCACCGGCGCCGGTGGGATCAAGCGCGGGAACCGGCAGGGATGGCACCCACTCCTCTTCGCCTGTCTCGGAGTCCACGGCCATTGCCCCTTGAGGTCCGAGTGTCACCACCGCAACAGGAACCCGGTCAGCCAACGAATACAGTGCTGCCCACGGATCACGCTTGCCGGTGAAAGCCATAGCCTCCCGCTGGTTGGGCATAAAAGCGTAAAAGTACTTCAGGTTGTCCAGCCTGCTGGGCAGCCACGCCCCGCTCGGATCCCAGCCGACATCCCCGAAGAGCTTCACGCCGTCTCCCTGGGCTGCGAGCGCCCATGGCTCCATTTCTTCGGCGAGGTCGGTGACGGCAGCGAGGGCGGGCGGTGGGTATCCAATCAGGTCCGATGACGTCAAGGGCGCCGGGTGACCGTGGGTAACCATGGAACGGTCCTCCTGCACACCGAGCGAAACAGTGACCGGCGAATGCCAGCCCGGAATCCGCCGGGAGAGGGACAGGTCCACGTGTTCCTGCCCTGCCAGGATTTTCCAGTTGTAGTCCCCGTACCCGTCATCCCCGAAGGCGGCAGCCAACCCCGTCCGCAGGCCAAGCCTCGCAGCCGCAATCGCCTGGTTGGCCACTCCGCCCGGGCAGCTTCCCATGCCGTCGCTCCAGACTTCCGTGCCTGGCTCGGGTGCATGCGGCAATCCCGTGAAAATGATGTCCTGGAAAACCGTGCCGGAAAGGAGCAAATCGAAACCGTCTGCCCCCGGAGTACGGACACTGGACAGGGGATCGAACCGTCGGGCGGGAATAGCGTCCATGTCCCGCAGACTACGCTGTGACGCTACTGCTGGAAAGGGGGAGGCATAGACTCTGGTCATGCGGCTTATGATTGCCGGCGGCGGCGGTTTTCGTGTCCCCCTGGTCTACCGGGCATTGGCCTCCGGGCCCTTCTCCGGCCTGGTCCGGGAACTGGTCCTCTACGACGTTGATCCTGCAAGACTGGAAGCCATGGGCGCCGTTCTCCGTGCGATGGCGGATGAATCAGCATCGTCAGCATCCGGGAGCCGGCCGACGATCCGCACCACCACCTCGATTACTCAAGCCCTGAACGGCACTGACATGGTTTTCGCAGCGGTCAGACCAGGAGGTACTGCGGGCCGCGTCACCGACGAGCGGGTCGCCCTTGAGCTGGGACTGCTAGGGCAGGAAACCACCGGAGCGGGTGGGATTTCGTACGCCCTGCGGTCAATTCCCGCCATGCTGGAACTGGCTGAGGCCATGCGGCAACTCGCTCCGGAGGCCTGGCTGATCAACTTCACCAATCCCGCAGGGATGGTCACCGAGGCCCTGCGGCCCATCCTCGGCAGCCGTGTAATCGGCATCTGCGACTCCGCCAGCGGGCTGGTCCGGCGCGCTGCCGAAGCGGCCGGAGCCACCCTTCCCGAAGGAAAGCTCGACGGCGTGGGTTACTACGGGTTGAACCACCTGGGCTGGTTGTACCGGCTGGAGTCCGGCGGCCATGACCTGCTGCCGGAGCTTTTGTCCGACGCCCAGGCACTGGCCGGCTTCGAGGAAGGGAGGCTCTTCCCGCAGCAGTTCCTGGCACAGCTGGGCTGCCTGCCCAACGAGTACCTCTTCTACTACTACGACACCGCCAAAGCCGTTGAGGCAATGCGCGCAGCTGAAGGCACACGAGGCGAATCCATTCACAGCCAGCAGCAGGACCTCTACCCGCAGCTGGCCGTAGCAGGACCCGCGGCCTACTCCTTGTGGGAGTCCGCGCGCCGCTCACGCGAGGAGGGCTACCTGGCTGAGGCCCGCCCGGCAGGGGAAGGTCGTCACGCCGAGGACCTTCATGGCGGCGGCTACGAGCGGGTCGCACTCTCCGTGATGCGGGCGCTCGCAGGCGCCGGCAACGCCGAACTCATCCTGAATACTGCCAACGCTGCCCGCGGCAAAGCCGGCGCCGGTTCTGGCGCCAACGGAAGTACAGCGATACCCGCGATTCCCGGACTGCCCACGGACGCCGTCGTCGAGGTTCCCTGTGTTGTAAGCCCCGAAGGCGCCCTGCCGCTACTGCAAAGCCACCCCAACGATTCGCAGCTTTCCCTGATGCTCCGTATCAAGCAGGTGGAAAGGCTGACCATCCGGGCCGCCACCATGGGGGATCGCGACGCTGCGATCGCCGCGTTTGCCGGGCATCCGTTGATCGCGTCAGACAGTCTGGCGTCAGAGTTGCTGAACGGCTACGAAAAGGCCTTCCCGGCATTGCGGGAACGCTGGCGTTAGCCGGACTCAGTGGACTTCTACAGCTTCCGGTACATCACGTGAAGCCCCACCAGGCCGTGCTTCGGGTGGTTGAAAGCTTCGGGGATGGTGGCCAGTACCTCGAACCCGAGGCTCTGCCAGGCTTTTACGGCCCTCGTGTTGCTCTCGACGACGGCGTTGAACTGCATGGCGCGAAACCCGGCCTCACGGGCGGCCTCCAGGGAATAGGTGCAGAGGGCACGAGCCACGCCTTTCCCACTGTGATCCTGGTGCACCATGTACCCGGCGTTGGCCACATGGCTTCCCGCTCCGCCGTAGTTGGGGTGCAGCTCACCTGTCCCTATCACCAGGCCGTCCTGGACCGCGACGAAGGTCTGCCCTGGTGGTTGCTTGAACCAGATCTCCTTTGCCTTCGCCTCGGAGGTGTCAGGATCCCAGGTATAGGTCTCGCCCGCGCGGATGATCGGCTCCATGATGGCCCAGATTCCGGGCCAGTCGTCCTGGCTCGCGGATCGGATCCGGAAAGTTGTTGATTCTGCTGATTCTGGTTTTCGGCTCACTGGCGCCACGTTAGCAGCCAGGCCAGGGCTGCAATTGCGCCCGGTGTACAGGAGTAGTGTTTTATCGAATGCTGTTGGAGAGGCCGAAAGGAGAGCCGTGACCCTGATTCGGCGTGTCGCATTCCTGTCATTGCACACCTCTCCCATGGAACAGCCTGGCTCCGGGGACGCCGGTGGTATGAACGTCTATGTCCGTTCACTGGCTTCGGCGTTGGCCGCTGCCGGTGTGGAAGTGGAAATCTTCACGCGATCCACCTATGCCGGGCAGCCCGCCGTCGAACATCCCGATCCCGGTGTCTGTGTACACAACGTGATTTCGGGACCGCCGCGGAAGCTCCCCAAGGAGGATCTTCCCGAGCTGCTGCACAGCATGGTTGCGGAAATCCAACGGATCCGTGAGCGCCAGCCACACGGGCGCTACGACATCATCCATTCCCACTACTGGGTCTCGGGAGTGGCCGGACTGGAGCTTTCCCAACTGTGGAATGTCCCTTTGGTGCACACCATGCACACGATGGCCAAGGTCAAGAACCTGCTCCTGCATTCCGGGGAGAAGCCTGAACCGAGGCGGCGCGAGGACGGCGAACACCGGATTGTCGACGGCGCCACCCGGCTTATTGCGAACACCGGCCACGAGGCATCTGAGCTCGTTTCCCACTACAACGCCGATTTTGACCGCATCGACGTTGCCCCTCCCGGCGTCGATCTGACCGTCTTCACTCCCGCGTTCCGGAGCCGTTCCCGCAAGGAGCACGGCGTGCAGCCCGGCACCTTCCACCTGCTGTTCGCCGGCCGCATCCAAAGGCTCAAGGGACCCCAGATTCTCCTAAAGGCGGCCACGCTGTTGCGGACCCGGCGTCCGGACATCGATTTGCGGCTGACCATACTCGGGTCGTTGAGCGGGTCAAAGGACTTTGATTTGAAAGCCCTCATCAAGGCGGCAGGAATGGACGACGTCGTAACCCACCGTCCGCCGGTCAACGCAATGGACCTCGCGAGCTGGTACCGCTCAGCAGACGTCGTGGTGATGCCGTCGTACAGCGAGTCCTTTGGTCTGGTGGCGCTGGAAGCCCAGGCATGCGGAACGCCCGTGGTGGCGACGAAAGTGGGAGGGCTTTCCCGGGCTGTCTTCCACGGCAGGACGGGATTGCTGGTTGAAGGTCACAGCCCTGCAGATTGGGCCGACGTCCTGGAAGCTCTCTATGACGACCCCACCACCCGTGAGGATATGGGGCGGGCTGCAGCACTGCATGCCGAAAGCTTCGGCTGGCAGCGCACAGCGGCCATTACGCTGGAAAGCTACCACGCCGCCGTCGAGCAGTATCTTGGACACCGGCAGATCCCGGCCCGAGCGACCCCCTAGCCCCCTAGCTGAAGGACGACGATGTCTGAAGAAAAGGTGATGAGCGATCTTGAAATCGCCCGGCACGCAACCATGCGCCCCATCGGGGAGATTGCGGCGGCGGCAGGGATCAACGACGAAGCGGTCGAGGCATACGGCCGGTTTAAGGCCAAGATCGATCCGTCCCGGCTTGCGGCGTCGGAAGCGCGGGGGAAGGTTGTGCTGGTCTCGGCTATGTCTCCCACTCCGGCGGGCGAAGGAAAGTCCACAACCACGGTGGGTTTGGCTGACTCCCTGGCACGCGCCGGCCATAAGGTGATGATTGCCCTGCGCGAACCCTCGCTCGGGCCGGTCCTGGGAATGAAGGGTGGGGCTACGGGGGGCGGATACTCCCAGGTCCTGCCGATGGACGAGATCAACCTGCACTTCACTGGTGACTTCCATGCCATCACCTCGGCGAACAATGCGTTGATGGCGCTGGTGGACAACCACATTTTCCAAGGCAACGAACTGAACATCGATCCCCGCAGGATGACGTTCAAGCGGGTGCTGGACATGAATGACCGCTCGCTGCGCGAGGTGGTGATTGGACTTGGCGGCCCGGTCCAGGGCGTTCCGCGGCAGGACGGATTCGATATCACCGTGGCCTCGGAAATCATGGCGGTCTTCTGCCTAGCTACGGATCTGAGGGATTTGAGGGAACGCCTGGGCCGGATCACTTTCGGTTACACCTATGAGCGCCAGCCTGTGACTGTGGCCGATCTCGGGGTCCAGGGCGCGCTCACCCTGCTCCTCAAGGAGGCCATCAAACCCAATCTGGTGCAGACCATTGCCGGCACTCCTGCCCTCGTCCATGGCGGCCCGTTTGCCAACATCGCCCATGGCTGTAACTCACTGATTGCTACCCAGACTGCTCGCCGCCTGGCCGACATCGTGGTTACCGAGGCAGGTTTCGGCGCCGACCTCGGGGCCGAAAAGTTCATGGATATCAAGGCCAGGGTAGGTGATGTGGCACCGTCAGCCGTGGTCGTGGTCGCCACGATCCGGGCACTGAAAATGCATGGCGGGGTGGCAAAGGACAGCTTGACTGCACCGAACCTCGAGGCCTTGGCGGGTGGCGTCGCAAACCTTCAGCGGCATGTGCACAACGTGGAGAAGTTCGGACTGACACCCGTGGTGGCAATTAACAGGTTCGCGACGGACACGACGGAGGAACTCGACTGGCTGATGGACTGGTGCGCCAGGGAAGGTGTCCCGGCCGCCGTCGCTGATGTGTGGGGCCGCGGAGGTGGCGGAGACGGCGGCGACGATCTGGCAGTGAAGGTGGCGGCCGCCCTGGACGTTCCGCACACTTTCCGACACCTCTATCCGCTGGAGATCTCTGTGGAGGAGAAGATCCGAACCATTGTGCAGGAGATGTACGGTGCCGACGGCGTCGACTTCTCGGTACCGGCCCTCAAGCGGCTGGCGGAGATCGAGAAAAACGGCTGGAGCGTGCTGCCCGTCTGCATGGCCAAGACCCAGTACTCCTTCAGTGATGATGCGTCACGGATGGGCGCACCAAAGGGTTTTATCATTCATGTGCGAGATCTCCTGCCGAAGACCGGGGCCGGCTTTATCGTGGCCCTCACCGGTGCCGTTATGACCATGCCCGGACTCCCCAAAGACCCCGCCGCGCTGCGCATGGACGTAGACGCCGACGGCAACCCGGTAGGCCTCACCTGACCCTCCCTCACCTTTCGCCGGTTTTAACCCCACCCTCCATCACATCCCGCCCCCAAAAACCCAACCCTCCATCACATCCCGCCCCCAAAAACCCAACCCTCCATCACATCCCGCCCCCAAAAACCCAACCCTCCATCACATCCCGCGAGGACCATCGTCGCCTGTGGATAACTTCTGCAGGAACTGTCCAAGGCGGGTAACAATTCCCCTATGCAAAAAACCAGCCTGCCGGGCGACCTTGGGACGATGCCTTTCACTCTTGAAACTGCCGTGAGACTCGGCGTCACGGAGAGCAGATTGCGAAATTCGGATGTGGCACACATCAGCCGGGGCCTGTACCGCCCCGTCAGTTGGGACTTTGAGTTGGAGGCGGCGGCGAGGGCTCTGTCCGACGCATCTCCGGGAGCCTGGATCTCCCATGTCACTGCCGCACGCATAAAGTGTTTGATCTTGCCGCCTTGGCTTGCCGAGTCAGCTGAACTCCACTTGAGCAAGCCCCGATTACTCCCAGGAGTACGCCGCAAAGGAGTAATTGGCCATACAGTTCTGGCTCGGGAAGATGAAATCGAAGTGACAGACGGAATTCGGATCAGCACCTCGTCCCGCACGTGGCTCGATATGGCCAGACGGCTGTCCCTAGACGATCTGGTATCCATGCGAGACCAGCTGATCAGGATTCCGCGTCTGCATTTCGAAGGGAGATCTCAGCCGTTGGATACATTGGCAGGCCTGGGCTCCCTCGTGGACCGCCACCCAAACCTTCAGGGGGTTGTGCGAGCCAGGGAAGCCTTGGAGCTGATGCGGGTGGGGGCCGACTCAGGACCCGAGACACTGCTTCGCCTGGCAATTTCCGACTCAAATCTGCCAGAACCTGAGCTGCAGCTGACACTAAGGCCGGAAGACACGAACTCGCCTACGTGCGACCTTGGCTATCGTCAGCGCCGATTAGCAATCCAGTACGACGGCGGTCATCACCTTCTGGAGCCACAGAGACTGAGCGACAGGCGGCGGGATAAGGCTTTCGAAGCCGCTGGCTGGGACGTACTGATCTTCGATAAAGAAGATCTCAGCGACAGATTCCAAAAAGCCGTAATCAGAATCCGTCGGATGCTTCGCACCGGTCGGCTCGACCACCCGGCAGCGTCAGGATTTGTCGACGCGATGTGAAGGAGCGTTAGCCTAAAACCAGCGAAATGTGAGGGAGCGTTATCGTAAAACCAGCGAAACGTGAGGGAGCGTTTGTTAGAGAAACGACGAACGCTCCCCCACCTGCGAAAGGTGAGGGAGCGTCAGCCAAAAACCCGCGAAAGGTGAGCGAGCGTTTAGGTTAGCGCTCGAGGTCTCCGCGGATGAAGGCCTCAACCTTTTCGCGAGCAAGGTCATCGTTGAACTGCTCCGGAGGAGACTTCATGAAGTAGCTCGACGCGGAGAGGAGCGGTCCCCCGATACCGCGGTCCAGGCCGATCTTTGCGGCGCGGATGGCATCGATGATGACGCCGGCGGAGTTCGGCGAGTCCCAAACTTCCAACTTGTACTCCAGGGAAACCGGAGCGTCGCCGAAGTTGCGCCCCTCCAGGCGCACGAAGGCCCATTTGCGGTCGTCAAGCCACTGGACGTAGTCGGACGGGCCGATGTGAACGTCCTTGGCAGCCAGCTCCGCCTCGACGTTGGAGGTCACGGCCTGGGTCTTGGAAATCTTCTTGGACTCGAGGCGGTCACGCTCCAGCATGTTCTTGAAGTCCATGTTGCCGCCGACGTTCAGCTGGTATGTGCGGTCCAGGGTTACGCCGCGGTCTTCGAAGAGCTTGGCCATCACGCGGTGGGTGATGGTGGCACCGATCTGGCTCTTGATGTCATCACCCACGATGGGTACGCCGGCAGCGGTGAACTTGTCAGCCCACGCTTTCGTGCCTGCAATGAACACGGGAAGGGCGTTGACGAAGGCAACCCCGGCGTCGATGGCGCACTGGGCGTAGAACTCAGCGGCTTCCTGCGACCCGACCGGGAGGTAGCAGACCATGACGTCCACTTCGGCATCCTTCAGCGCCTGGACAACGTCCACGGGCTCTGCCGGCGACTGCTCAATGGTCTCGAGATAGTACTTGCCGAGGCCGTCAAGAGTGTGGCCCCGCTGTACGGTGACGCCCGACGGCGGGACGTCGGCGATCTTGATGGTGTTGTTTTCGCTGGCCAGGATAGCGTCAGCAAGGTCGACGCCGACCTTCTTGCCATCGACGTCGAAAGCGGCCACGAACTGAACATCATTGACGTGGTACTTTCCGAACTCCACGTGCATCAGACCCGGAATCGTTGCCTGGGGATCGGCATCCCGATAGTAATGAACGCCCTGGACCAGTGAGGCGGCACAGTTGCCTACACCGACGATTGCAACACGAATGGGATTTGAAGACACGGAACTCCTTTGAGAACAAACGTCACGCACCCTGCGCGGTCCTGCCCTGATGCGGAACGGCGGCTGATGGGCACAACGCCATGCGGCGCCCTTGCAGTCTATCCAATGGTGCCGTTGCTTCGCTTGTTCCCAGCTCTGCGATGCCACCTGTGTTACAGACAGCTGTTGCCTCCCATCCCGCAGGATGAGAGGCAACAGCTGTCAACTGGCCAGGGCCAGTCACGCAGGTCCGAGACGTATTGCTCCGGGACGGCTTAGGCCTTCAGAGCCACACTGATGTCGGACTCGACGGCGAACTGGTCAATCGCTGCCAGCTCCTCCTCCGTAAAGGCGAGGTTATTGACGGCCGACAGTGTGTCTTCGAGTTGAGTGACACTGGAGGCACCGATGAGGGCTGAGGTGACGGGGGTTCCCTTGGGCTGGTCACGGAGAATCCAGGCTACGGCCATTTGGGCGAGTGTCTGGCCTCTCTCCAAAGCGAGGCCGTTTAGCCCGCGGATGCGGTCCAGTTTGTCTTCAGTGATCGCTGCCCCGGAAAGGAAGCGTTCCTTGGCTGCTCGCGAGTCGGCGGGGATGCCGTTGAGGTAGCGGTCGGTCAGCTGTCCCTGTGCCAGCGGCGAGAAGGCGATGGAGCCGGCGCCCACCTGTTCAAGTGCCTCATACAGGTTCGGTGTGCCGTTCTCCGTCCAGCGGTTCAGCATCGAGTAGCTGGGCTGGTGGATCAGCAGCGGCGTGCCAAGGTCCTTGAGGATGGCAGCGGCCTCAATGGTCTGTTCCGGGGTGTAGGAGGAAATGCCTGCGTACAGGGCTTTTCCTGAGCGCACTGCATAATCCAGTGCCCCCATGGTTTCTTCCATGGGGGTCTCGGGATCGGGACGGTGGCTGTAGAAGATGTCCACGTAGTCCAGGCCCATACGCTGCAAGGATTGGTCCAGGCTGGACAGCAGGTATTTGCGGGAGCCCCATTCGCCGTAAGGGCCCGGCCACATGTAGTAACCGGCTTTGGTGGAGATGATCAGCTCATCGCGGTAGGGCTTGAAATCGTCCTGGAGGTGCCGGCCAAAGTTGGTTTCGGCCGATCCGTCCGGCGGGCCATAGTTGTTGGCGAGGTCGAAGTGGTTGACGCCAAGGTCAAAGGCGCGACGAAGGATGGCACGCTGTTCGTCGAAGCGTTTGTCATCGCCAAAGTTGTGCCACAGGCCCAAAGAGATGGCCGGAAGCTTCAGGCCGCTGCGTCCAACGCGGCGGTACGGCATGGATTCGTAGCGGTCTTCCGCAGCAGAATAAGTCATACGTACCATCCTGCCAGCCGCAGGACCGTCCCGGGGCTGGCGTCCAACATTCGGTCAGCGAAGTCAGGTGAGTCAGGTAAGTATGGCCGCGCTGTGCCCGGGCAATTCCAACTTTCCGGACTCCAGACGCACGCCGTCCTCGGTGGCCAAACGGATTGTCTCGGCTTCCGTGTTGAGCCTGCAGTCTCCGCTGGAGAAATTGAAGACGACGTGGACTGAGCCCCGTTCCAACCGAAGCCACCGGTCCTCTTCGCTGAATTCCACCCTTGTTTCCTCGAAGCCGGGAGCAACAAGATCGGGCAGCGACTTCCGGAGAGCAGTCAAGGACCGGTAGAGCTCCAGCAGGCGGACGTGGTGGCCCTCAGCGGCCTCATTCCAATTGAGTTTGGACCGCATGAACGTCTCCGGGTCCTGGGGGTCCGGAACCAGGGCAGGGTCCCAGCCCATCCTCTCGAACTCCTTGATCCGCCCCTCTGCTGTAGCCTTCCCAAGCTCCGGTTCAGGATGTGAGGTGAAGAACTGCCAAGGCGTCGTGGCGCCGTATTCCTCGCCCATGAACAGCATGGGAGTAAACGGTGATGTCAGCGACAGAACGGCGGCCAAGGCCAGCGGACCGTAGGAAAGCGACTGCGAGAGCCTGTCACCAACAGCCCTGTTGCCGATTTGGTCATGGTTCTGGGTGCAGACAACCAAGGCGGATGGATGAACGAGGTTGGAGTTGATGGCCCGGCCGTGGCGTCGGCCGCGGAAACTTGAATAGCTTCCGTCGTGGAAAAACCCGCCCGTCAGGACCTTCGCCAGGGCAGCCACGGAATCGAAGTCGCTGTAGTAACCGGTGGTCTCGCCCGTGAGGTTCACATGGGCGGCGTGGTGGAAGTCATCGCTCCACTGGCCAGAGAGCCCGTACCCATTGAGCTCCCTCGGATAGAGCAGGCGGGGGTTGTTGAGATCCGACTCGGCGATCATGGTAGCCGGGCGGCCTGTCTCAGCGGAGACAGCCTCTGCCAAAGCCCCAAATTCTTCCAGGATGGGAAGCGCACGTTCATCCTTTAGCGCGTGAACGGCATCGAGACGCAGCCCGTCGACGTGATAGTCACGCAGCCACATGGCCGCGTTCTGGAGGATATATGCCCGGACTTGGTCCGAGTCCGGGCCATCAAGGTTGATGGAATCGCCCCACGTGTTGCTCTTTCCGGACGTGACGTACGGGCCGAACCTGGGCAGGTAGTTGCCGCTGGGGCCGAGGTGGTTGTAGACCACATCCTGGATGACGCCCATGCCGGCCGTATGGGCTGCATCCACAAAACGCTGGTAAGCCGCTGGCCCGCCATAGCCCTCGTGCACTGCATACCAGAGCACGCCGTCGTAGCCCCAGTTGTGGGTGCCGTTGAACGCATTGACCGGTAGGAGCTCCACAAAGTCGATGCCCAGCCCGGCCAGGTAGTCGAGGCGCTGGGCCGCGGCGTCCAGAGTCCCTTCAGGAGTGAAGGTTCCCAGATGCAGCTCATAGATGACGGCGCCCTGCAGCTCGCGGCCTTTCCACCCGCCGTCCTGCCATTCGTGGGCCGTCGGATCGAAAGTTCGGGACAACGAGTGCACGCCCTCAGGCTGCCTGCGTGAGCGGGGGTCCGGAAGGGGAATGTCTTCGTCATCGACGAGGTAGCCGTAATCCACTTCGCCCTCCGCCGGAGCCTCCGTGGCAGTCCACCAGCCGTCGTCGCGCCGTGTCATGGGGTATTTTTGGCCAGCCGCCAATAGGGTGACGGATTCGGGCTCTGGAGCCCAAATGTCGAAGCGTTCGCTTCCGTTCACTGGAAGAGTCATCGGGTGGTTCTCCGTTCAGTGGGTGGTTTAGGAGGCTGGCTAGACGTTTTCGCTGATGGGGATGAGCAGCGCCACTGGGTAAACCCGCAGGATGTCCGCCACCTCCACCGGGCCGGGACCAAAGATGGTTCCAGTGAGCTCGTCCTGCATTTCCGCGTCAAGAGCGACGGCGGTATCCCGCCATCCGCCCTTGCGTTCGAGTCCGTGGGGGAGCCTCGTGACCAGGGTCAGCGCGCCGGCCTCGGCGGGTCCCGTGCTGTCAGCGCGGCTGAAGGCGAGGAGATGATCAGCCGCCGATCCCGTGGCTTGCACCGGCTTGTAGCCCCTGAACAATTCGGGACGGTCGCGGCGCAACCTCAGGGCACGTGAGGTCACCAGCAGCTTGCAGGCCTCTGCCTGGAAGACTGCCGGAAGCTGACCGTCATCCAATTCAGCCAGCGTGTTCCGTCTGCGCTGGAAATCCACTGGCCGGCGGTTGTCTGGATCTGCGAGAGAACGGTCCCAGAACTCTGTGCCTTGGTAGACGTCCGGCACGCCAGGCATGGTGAGCTGGACGAGCTTGGCGGACAGCGAATTCGACGCCCCATGCGAGTCAATGCCCGCCACAAAGGCTGTCAACTCTGTGCGGACATCGGGGTCGTCAAAAGCGGCGTCCACAGCGGCCAGGAGTTTCTCCTCGAATTCCGCGTCAGGATCCGTCCAGCTGGTGGAATTCCCGGCTTCACGCGCAGCCTTTTCTGCGTAGCCGCGGAGTCTGGCACGATCCGCTGGCCACGATCCGGCGATCGCCTGCCACACCAATGCTGCGAGGGGTCCGTCCGGTAAGGGTGCAAGCTCGCGCAGCCGTGCCAGGGTGGCCGCCCATTCAGGCGCCATTTCCGAAATTACGGAGATGCGTGCCCGGGTATCCTCGCTGCGCTTGGTGTCATGAGTGGTCAGGGTGGTCATTGACAGGGGCAGCCGCTCCTGGCGGCGGACCATCCGGTCGTGGAATTCCTGGGGGCTGAGGGCAAATTCCGTGGGGTCGGCGCCGACTTCCGTAAGCGTCCCCAGCCGCGTGTAGCGGTAGAACGCTGTGTCCTCGACGCCCTTTGCCATCACCATTCCGGACGTCTGCTGGAATCGACGTCCGAGTTCCGCATCGGCGTTATTGAGCAGCGGCAGGAGTTTAGCCACGGCATGGGAGAGGTCGGGCCTCGTGTCCATGGCGGCTTCGCAGGCTTCCTTCAGCACCTCGGCACCCTCGGGCAGGTAGGTGCGGTAAACAGGGAAGGCCGCAATAATCTCAGACAGCGCATCAGCAGATTCAGAGGCAGTGAGCCCCAGATCCTCAGGCAACAGCCTGACGAGCCTCAGGATTTCGGAGTGCAGCATCCCGTCGGTAATAGCACGCTTGGTCCCACGGATCATGGCGGCGTAGTCAGCTGACTTGCGGGTGCCACGCAGGCGGGCATCAAGCCGCGTCAGGGGCGCCTCCCCCTTGGGATCCACGAACACCCGGTCAACGTCCGCCAAGGCGTCATATCCGGTGGTGCCTTCACACTGGAATTCCGGCGGCAGCTCCTCCCCCGGTTCGAGGATCTTCTCCGCCAGGACGTACGCGCCGCCAGTCACTGCCTTCAACCGGCGAAGGTACCCGCCCGGGTCCGCAAGACCATCGGGGTGATCAATGCGAAGCCCGTCTACCAGGCCTTCTTGGAACCAGCGCGCAACCTCGGCGTGGGCTTCATCGAAGACCTCCGGGATCTCAACGCGGACTCCGGCCAGCGAGTTGATGGCGAAGAATCGGCGATAGTTCAGTTCGTCGTCCGCCCGGCGCCAGGCGATCAGCTCATAGTGCTGCCGGTCATGGACGTCACGAGGGCTGTCGCCGGGAGTATACGTCCCCTCGGCCAAGGGAAAGCGATGGTCGTAGTACCGCAGTTCGCCATCCTGGATCTCCAGGTGTTCGACGTCGTCATCGCTTCCGAGAATGGGTACGCGGACGCGGCCGCCCCCAAAGTCCCAGTCGACGTCGAACGCTACAGCGTATTTCGACTGCCGGCCTTCCTTCAGCAGCGACAACCACCAGGGGTTCTGGTGGGGAGTGGCGACGCCGACATGGTTGGGAACGATGTCAACAAGAACCCCCATGCCGGCGGCGCGGGCAGCTCGGGAAACTGCGGCAAGCCCTTCGGGACCACCCCGGTCCGGATCCACGACGCTCGGGTCGGTAACGTCGTAGCCATGGCCAGATCCCTTTTCCGCACTCAGCAGCGGCGACAGGTAGAGCCAGTCCACTCCCAGTGCGTGGAGATAGTCCACGATTCCGACGGCGTCGTGCAGGGTGAAGTCGGCGCGGATCTGCAGCCTGTAAGTCGAGACGGGGGTCTTCATGAATCAGCCGCCTTCGGCTTTCCTATCTTCCTGGTGTGTTTGGGCTCCGGCGCCGCGGGGGATGTCAAAGCCGCCGACTCCGGCGTGGAAGTCTGCGACAACGCGGCCAGGGAAGCGGCCACGGAGTGGTCCGGCTCCACTTCCGGAGTGCTGTGCGCCCGGAGTACCACCAGGGATTTGGCGTCCACCGGGAGGCTGCTTCCGGCCACGACGGGCTCTGTGTCGGCGTTGTGACCGGCAGTATCGATGATGATGTCCCAGGCCGGGGCGTACTCATCGGAGGGCAGTTTAAACTTCACTTCGTCGTCGTGGGCATTGAAGTAGAGGACAAAGTTGACGTCGGTAATCCGTCGGCCCCTCATGTCCTTACCCTGGATACCGTCGCCGTTGAGGAACATGCCCACGGAGCGGCCCAGGCCCACCTCCCAGTCCTCGGGCTGCATGGTTGAACCGTCCACGTCCAGCCATACGATATCCGGCAGCCGCTCGCCTTCGCCTCGGCGTACGGGCCGCCCGTCAAAGAACTTGCTGCGCCGGAAAGTGGGATGTTTCGCCCGCAGAGAATTGACAGCTGCCGTGAATTCCACCAAGGGCTGGTCAACGCTGTCCCAGTTGATCCAGGTCAGCTCGGAATCCTGGCAGTAGCCGTTGTTGTTCCCTCGCTGCGTCCTGCCCAGCTCGTCGCCATGGAGCAGCATGGGAACGCCCTGGGACAGCAGCAGGGAAGCGATGAAGTTGCGCTGCTGGCGTGCCCGCAGTCCCAGGACCTTGGGATCATCCGTGGGGCCTTCCACACCACAGTTCCAGGAGCGGTTGTGGGATTCGCCGTCGTTGTTTCCCTCACCGTTGGCTTCATTGTGCTTCTCGTTGTAGGAGACAAGGTCGGACAATGTGAAGCCGTCGTGGGCGGTGACGAAGTTGATGGATGCGACCGGACGTCGGCCGGAGTGCTCGTAGAGGTCAGCTGAGCCTGTGAGCCGGGAAGCGAATTCGCCCAGCGTGGACGGTTCTCCCCGCCAGAAGTCACGGACGGTATCCCGGTATTTGCCGTTCCACTCTGTCCATTGCGGAGGGAAGTTGCCCACCTGGTACCCGCCCGGACCAACATCCCAAGGCTCGGCGATCAGCTTCACCTGGGAGACTACGGGGTCCTGCTGGATGAGTTCAAAAAAGGTGGAGAGTTTGTCGACGTCGTAAAACTCGCGGGCCAGCGTGGAGGCGAGGTCGAAGCGGAAGCCGTCCACGTGCATCTCCGTGACCCAGTACCGCAGCGAGTCCATCAGCAGCTGGAGGGAATGGGGATGGCGGACGTTGAGGGAGTTGCCGGTCCCTGTGTAGTCCATGTAGTGCTTCTGGTCGCCTTCCATGAGGCGGTAATAGGCGGGGTTGTCGATGCCCTTGAAGGACAGCGTGGGGCCGAGGTGGTTGCCTTCCGCGGTGTGGTTGTAGACCACGTCCAGGATGACTTCAATCCCGGCACGGTGCAGCGTACGGACCATCGCCTTGAAGTCCTGCACCTGCTGGCCGGTGTCGCCGGTGGAGCTGTAGGTGTTGTGCGGGGCGAAGAAGCCGATGGTGTTGTAGCCCCAGTAGTTGTTGAGGCCTTTGTCCTGCAGGATGCCGTCGTTGACGAACTGGTGCACGGGCATCAGTTCAATGGCGGTAATCCCGAGCTTCTGCAGGTGGGCGATCACTGAAGGGTGCGCGACGCCGGCGTAGGTGCCGCGCTGCTCCTCGGGAATCTCCGGGTGAAGCTGCGTGAGGCCTTTGACGTGGGCCTCATAAATCACTGACTTGTGGTACGGAATCCGGAGGTTGTGGTCCCCGTCCCAGTCGAAGTAGGGGTTGATGACAACGCCGAGCATCATATGTCGGCTGGAATCGGCATCATTTCTCGAGTCGGGGTCGCCCATGTTGTAGGAGAACAGCGACGGGTCCCAGTCCACCTGGCCGTGTACAGCCTTGGCATACGGGTCCAGGAGCAGTTTGTTGGCGTTGAACCGCAGCCCTGACGCGGGGTCATACGGCCCGTGAACCCGGTAGCCGTACATCTGGCCAGGCTGGACCTGCGGGATGTAGCCGTGCCACACGTAGCCGTCCACTTCCTGCAGCTCGAAGCGGGTTTCCACCCGGTCCTCGTCGAAAAGGCAGAGCTCCACCTTCTCCGCTCTTTCGCTGAACAGTGCGAAGTTGGTTCCTGTGCCGTCGAAGGTGGCTCCCAGCGGGTAAGCCGATCCGGGCCAGATTTCCATCAATACTCCTCAGTTGTCCAACAGTTGCAATTCACACTCGCCATCCAGCTTATAACTGGAAAGTAAGCTTACTATTATTGCGGGTGTGACCATTGCACATTAGCGGGTACCCGCGACAAACGCCGCACAGCTATTCTGTCCGGGCGGGCCACACTCCCGGCACTGCATCTGCCAGACGGCCCGCTGTAAGGGGCCCTCCGGCCGACGCCGCGGTTCCGGCCAACCCGTGAACGCTGGCGGCCATCGCGGCTATCGCCCCCCACCGCGCGTCCGGATCAATTCCGACGGCGGCGAACCGGTCGGCGTCGGATCCCACCTGTGCCAGTAAGGCGCCCAGCACTCCCGCGAGTACGTCCCCACTGCCGGCAGTGGCCATCCACGCTGTTCCTTCCGCTTGGGTAAAAACCGCTCCCGTGGCTGCAGCGATGACAGTAGTGTGTCCCTTGAGAAGGACTGTTCCGCCCGTCAGAGTCGCAGCCCGGCGCGCCGCCAACAAGGGAGCCGCGTCGATCTCTGACCGGTGCGTGGCGGTGCCGAGCTCCGTCAGCAGCGTCGCCAACTCCCCCGCATGCGGAGTGAGGACCACTTGGGCTCCAAGGCGGCCGGGGAGGACCTGAAGGGCCCCGGCGTCGGCGATTACCGGCAGTCCTGACTCAAACACATCACGCACCCTGCCCAGCTGCTCCCCCGCAGAATCGTCCAGGCCAGAGCCCACCAGCCACGCCTGAACGTGTGCATCCGCCACGCGTCCCTGTCCGCACACCACTTCCGGGCAGGCGGCGCGAACTGCGGCTGCGACCTCCGGCGGACCGAGGTACCTGACCATTCCCACCCCTGCGGCAAGCGCCCCACGGCAGGCCAGCACAGCCGCACCAGGGTAGCGTTCAGATCCGGCCACGACGCCCAGTACGCCGCGCGAGTACTTGTGGGAACTGCGATCCGGCTGCGGCAACAGGGCCTTAAGGTCTTCCTGTTCAAGGCGGCGCAAGACCGGTGACGGCAGTGCCGACTCGATGCCGATGGGGACAATCACAATCCTTCCGGAGCTACCGGCCCCCGGATCCGCCAGCAACCCGGCCTTTACTCCCCCAAACGTCACGGTCACGCCCGCCCGCAGCACCGGCCCGTGCAGCTCACCTGTATCAGCATCCACACCGCTTGGAATATCGCACGCCACAACCAATGGGGTGCCCTCTGTCCCAAAGAGCTCCGCTCGCAGAACCTTGGCCTGCAGTTGCTCGATGAGTAATCCCGCCGCTCCAGTGAGCCCACCACGCGCACCTGTCCCGAGGACCGCGTCAATGACGACGTCGGAGCTTGCGGCGGCGGCGGACAGTTCAGGGATGTTGTCTTCCGTCAGGGCGTGCGTTCTTCCGCCGGCCCGGCGAAAGGCCGCGAGGCCGGCGGCGTGCGCGTCACTGGCGGTGAGCACCGCCGTCGTACGCATTCCACGGCCGGCCAGGAAAGCAGCGGCAAAAAGCCCGTCTCCCCCGTTATTGCCCTTGCCCACGAGGACGGTGACGCTGGAGCCGTAGATGCGTCCCCTGGATTTGAGCTCCCGGATGATGGCGTTCGCCAAACCATAGGATGCGCGTTGCATGAGAACAGCGCCCATACCGTCGCCCAGCAGAGGCTTTTCAGCCTCGCGTATCTGGGTTCCGGTGTTGGCGCTGATCATCGTGGTGGTCCAATCCTGTTGGTCCATTCATGCTCGTCAAATCGTGGCGGGAAAAGCCTAGCCCTCGGCGATAACGGTGGCCGTGGCGATGCCGCCGTCGTGGCTCATGGAGACGTGCCAGCGCTTGACGCCCTTGTTTTCTGCCACAGCCAGAACCGTTCCCTTCACCTGGATGGTGGGGCCGTGCTGGTCGAGTCCGATCCAGCAGTCCTGCCAGTTCATGCCCGCGGGAGCGCCGAGGACCTTGGCCACGGCCTCCTTCGCTGCGAACCTGGCAGCAAGGGACCTGGTGTTGAGTTCCCGTTCAGCCGGGACGAACAGCCTGTCCCGCAGCCCCGGCGTCCGCTCAAGTTGGCGGCCAAAGCGCTCGATATCTACTACGTCTACCCCAATGCCAACAATCATGGCGTCACTCTACCGTGACGCTCTTGGCCAGGTTGCGCGGCTGATCGACGTCGTAGCCCTTGGCCTGGGCAAGTTCGAGGGCGAAGATCTGCAGCGGAACAGTGGCCAGGAGCGGCGCGAGGAGGGTGGGCGCCTCCGGGATGTAGAACACGTGCTCAGCGTAGGCCTTGACGGCCTCGTCCCCTTCTTCGGCGATGACGATGGTCTTGGCACCACGGGCACGGACTTCCTGGATGTTGGAAACCACCTTGGAGTGCAACGAATCGCGTCCCCGAGGCGACGGAACCACCACAAACACCGGCTGGCCTTCCTCAATCAACGCGATCGGGCCGTGCTTGAGCTCGCCGGCGGCAAAACCTTCAGCGTGGATGTAGGCCAGTTCCTTGAGCTTCAAGGCGCCTTCCATGGCAACCGGGAAACCGACGTGGCGGCCCAGGAACAGCACGGACTTGGCGTCGGCCATGGAGCGGCCCAGTTCCTTGATCTGCTCCTCGTTTTCCAGGATGCGCTGGATCTTGGCGGGGATCTTGCCCAGATCCGCAAGGATGTCCTTGATCTGGCCCTGGAAGATGTTGCCGCGCAGCTGAGCCAGGTACAGGCCAAGCAGGTAAGCAGCCGTGATCTGGGCCAGGAATGCCTTGGTGGAGGCGACGGCGATTTCAGGACCCGCGTGGGTGTACAGGACGGCGTCGGATTCACGGGGAATGGTGGAGCCGTTGGTGTTGCAGATGGAGAGGGTCTTTGCGCCCTGTTCCTTCGCGTAGCGGACAGCCATAAGGGTGTCCATGGTCTCTCCCGACTGGGAGATGGAGACGACCAGTGTGTTCCCGTCCACGATCGGATCGCGGTACCGGAACTCATGCGAGAGCTCAACTTCGGTGGCGATCCGGCACCAGTGTTCAAAGGCGTACTTGGCCACCTGCCCCGCGTAGAAGGAGGTTCCGCAAGCCAGGACAATAATCTTGTCGATGTCCTTCAGGATTTCGACGTCGACGCGGAGCTCGTCAAGGCTGAGCTTGCCGTGGATGTCGGAACGTCCCAAAAGGGTCTGCCCGACGGCGTCCGGCTGATCGTGGATTTCCTTCTCCATGAAGGACGAGAAACCGCCCTTTTCAGCGGATTCGGGGTCCCAGTCGACATGGTATTCCTTGCCCTGTGCGGGGGCTCCGAAGAAGTCCGTGATCTCAACGGTGTCTGCGGTGATGGTGACGATCTGGTCCTGGCCAAGTTCCACGGCCCGGCGCGTGTAGTCAATAAAGCCGGAGACGTCGGAGCCGAGGAAGTTTTCGCCGTCGCCCAGGCCAACTACCAGCGGTGAATTGCGGCGGGCGGCTACGACGACGTCGGGCTGGTCACTGTGCACGGCAAGCAGGGTGAAGGCGCCTTCCAGACGCTGGCAGGCAAGCTGCATGGCCTTGGTGAGCCCGCCGTCGGAAACGTCGCCGTTGAGCTTCGTCCTGAAGATGTCAGCGAGAAGCGCAGCCGCCACTTCAGTATCGGTTTCGGAGAGGAAGGTGACGCCCTTGCGGAGGAGCTCGAGCTTCAGCTCGGCGAAGTTTTCGATGATGCCATTGTGGATCAGGGCGAGTTTGCCGCCGTCTGCCAGGTGCGGGTGCGCGTTCTTGTCAGTGGGTCCGCCATGGGTGGCCCAGCGCGTGTGCCCGATTCCAGTCAAGGATTCGGGCAGGGGGTGCTCCTCCAGCTCAGTGACCAGGTTGCTCAGCTTGCCCGACTTCTTCCGGAAGGAAATTTCCCCGTCTGCCAGGACTGCGACCCCTGCTGAGTCGTATCCCCGGTACTCCAGGCGGCGCAGTCCTTCCATGACCACGTCCAGCGCATTGTGTCCAACATGCTCCCCGTTCGAAGAACGGCCTACGTAACCCACAATTCCACACATGGTGACAAGCCTAGCGGGTTTGCGCGTTCTTCCCATTTCGCTCTCGTGGGCAACAAGGGCAGAATCTCTAGGGTGACTTTGCAACGCAATGAATCGAACGGTGAGGGTGTCTCCCCGTTCGTGGAGCTGGACCGGCAAACCTGGTCCCGGCTCTCAGCCCAGATGGAGCAGCCTCTGAACGAAGAGGATGTGCTTCGTCTCCGCGGTCTTGGTGATCCCCTGGACATCGAGGAAGTACGCGAGGTCTACCTCCCCCTGTCCCGGCTCCTGCACCTTTATGTGGAAGCAGCCGGGCAACTCCACGCGGCCACCACCACCTTCCTGGGTGACACTACCCAGCGCACACCGTTCGTCATCGGCGTGGCCGGTTCTGTCGCTGTGGGCAAATCGACCATCGCCAGGGTTTTGCGGGAGATGCTCCGCCGCTGGCCGGGAACCCCGAACGTGGAGCTCATCACCACTGACGGCTTCCTCTACCCGCTCGCCGAGCTCAAGCGCCGCCAACTGCTGGACAGGAAGGGCTTCCCGGAGTCCTACGACCGCCGGGCGCTTCTGCGCTTCGTCAGTGAAATCAAGAGCGGCGCGGAGGAGGTCCGGGCGCCCTGGTACTCGCACGTGACATATGACATCGTGCCGGGCAAGGAAGTGGTGGTCCGCCGTCCCGATGTGCTGATCGTTGAGGGCCTGAACGTCCTGGCGCCTGCCCGGCCGCGTCACGATGGCAGGCAGGGCCTCGCCCTGAGCGATTTCTTCGATTTCTCAATCTATGTCGACGCGAAGACGTCCTACATTGAAGAATGGTATGTGGACCGTTTCCGGAAGCTCCGCAGCACTGCCTTCGCGCAGCCCGAATCCTATTTCCATCGGTACGCCACGCTCTCTGACGAGGAGGCTGAGCGGACTGCCCGGGATATCTGGAAGCGCATCAACGAGCCCAACCTTGAAGAGAATGTGCTGCCCACCCGAGGCAGGGCCCAGCTGGTCCTCACCAAAGACGCAGACCATTCCATCCGGCGCATGCTGTTGAGGAAGGTCTAGCAGGCATGTGCCGCGACTGCGCGTCGTTCCCTGCCGGGCTCCCCGTTGCGGGACCCTCAACTGCCGGGGCCGCTCCGCTGCCGAGCCGGCGTGTCTTCACCCGGCTCCTGGCCACCGGGGCAGGCCTCACCGTCCTTGCCGCCTGCACGCCGGCGACCACGGAAGCGTCTCTCAGCTCCCCAGCGGTTTCACAGGCAGGCCCGGCAACAGGATCCCCCTCGCCTACTCCGACCACCACTGCAACTCCGATTGCCACTGACACAGCCTCGGCGGCAGCGTCTGCAGCCGCGCCGCCGTCGCCCGTTCCATCGCCCGTCTCGCCTGCCGCCGCCCTGGCGCAGCAGCACTCCCTCACTGACCCCGCAAGCCCCTGGCTTGTGGTCAACAAACACCGGCCCCTCACCTCGCCCCAATACGCGCCCTCGGATCTGGTACAGCCGAACGTTCCGCTGGCAGTCAGCGGGGAGGCATCCCTGCTTAACAGCACGACGGCGGCTGCCGCTGAGCAGCTGTTCGCTGCGGCTGCTGCGGAGGGAGTTACCATCACTCTGGCTTCGGGCTACCGGTCCTATGCCACCCAGGTGGCGACGTATGGCAGCTATGTGAGCTCACAGGGGCAGGCGCAGGCTGATACGGCGTCGGCGCGTCCCGGGTACTCCGAACACCAGACTGGTTGGGCTTTTGACATTGGTGACGGCGGCGGGGCGTGCGGATTCCAGCCGTGCTTCGCCGAGCAGCCGGCCGCTGTCTGGGCCAAGGCGCAGGCACACCGCTTTGGGTTTGTGGTCCGCTATCCCTGGATGTTCCACGAGATCACGGGTTACTACTACGAATCCTGGCATCTGCGTTACATCGGTATCGAGGCGGCCACCGACATGGCGAAGCGCGGAATCGCCACCCTCGAGGAATACTTCGGGCTCGAAGCGGCGCCGGGTTACCTCTAGGACCGCCCTGATAGCCATACGGTCAGGAGCGCTTTTCGGTGACAAGCTCCAGCGCGAGCTCCTTCTGGACCACGGCGGCAAGCCTGTCAGCGATCCGCTGAGCTATAGCCTGTTCTCCAGCTTCGACCATGACCCGCACAACAGGTTCGGTGCCAGAGGGGCGCAGCAGCACGCGTCCGGTGTCTCCGAGCTCGGCTTCAGCCTGCGCCACGGCGGCTGCCACTACGTCATCTCCCTTGACCCGGCTACGATCCACACCCTTGACGTTGATGAGGACCTGCGGGAGCTTGGTCATCACCGTGGCAAGTTCCTTCAATGGCCGCCCGGTCAAAGCCACCTGTGCTGCAATCTGCAGGCCGGTGAGGACGCCGTCGCCCGTTGTCGCGTGATCCGCAAAGATCACGTGTCCGGACTGCTCGCCGCCAAGGTTGAACCCGCCGTCGCGCATTTCCTCCAGGACGTAACGGTCCCCTACAGCTGTTTCACGGATGCTGATGCCGGCTTTGGTGAGGGCGATTTTGAGGCCCAGATTGCTCATCACGGTTGCCACCAGGACGTTGTCCTTCAGCTTTCCGGAGGTTTTGAGCGCAACTGCCAGGATGGCCATAATCTGGTCGCCATCCACCTCGTTGCCCTCATGGTCAACGGCCAGGCAGCGGTCAGCGTCGCCGTCATGGGCGATGCCCAGATCAGCTCCATGCCGCAGCACAGCCTCTTTGAGGGGACCGAGGTGGGTTGAACCGACACCGTCGTTGATGTTCAGGCCGTCGGGCTCGGCACCGATCACCACGACGTCGGCGCCGGCGTCCTTGAAGACCTGCGGGGAACATCCGCTGGCAGCACCATGGGCGCAGTCCAGGACCACCTTCAGTCCGTTCAAACGATGCGGGAGGGTGCCCAGGAGGTGCACGATGTAGCGGTCCTCCGCGTCAGAGAACCGCTGGATGCGTCCCACGTCGCTGCCGACGGGCCGACGGGCCTCATTGCCCATCTCGGCCTCGATGGCGTCTTCAACGTCGTCAGGGAGCTTCTGGCCGCCGCGGGCGAAGAACTTGATGCCGTTATCCGGGGCAGGGTTGTGGGAGGCGGAGATCATCACGCCAAAGTCAGCTTTCAGGTCCGCCACCAGGTAAGCGGCGGCAGGTGTTGGCAGTACCCCTGCGTCGTAGACGTCGATTCCGGAACTGGACAGCCCGGCTTCCACGGCGGCAGCGATGAACTCGCCGCTGGCGCGAGGGTCCCTTGCCACGACGGCGCGGGGGCGGCTGCCGTTGGTGTTGCGGTCGTGACCCAGCACGACGGCGGCAGCTTGGGCCAGCTGCAGTGCCAGCTCGGCTGTAAGCAGGCCGTTCGCCAGGCCACGGACACCATCTGTTCCAAATAATCTAGACATCGGGTCAAGTTTAGACGACGGTCCGCTGGCTCCGACCCAAAGCCCCGGTTCACTACAACCCGGTGCAGAACGTCGTCACCCGCCGAGCCGCGCAAAAGACAGTTAACGACGGAAGCCCGCCCTGCGAACAGGACGGGCTTCCGGGAAGCGGATTTAGCGCTTGGAGTACTGCTGAGCCTTACGGGCCTTCTTGAGGCCTGCCTTCTTACGCTCGATGACGCGTGCGTCGCGTGAGAGGTAGCCGGCCTTCTTCAGGATGGCGCGGTTGTTCTCGACGTCGATCTCGTTCAGTGAACGGGCGATGCCGAGACGCAGGGCACCGGCCTGGCCGGAAATGCCGCCGCCGTGAATGCGGGCGAAGACGTCGTAGGCTCCGTCAAGATCAAGGATCTTGAAGGGCTCGTTGACGTCCTGCTGGTGCAGCTTGTTCGGGAAGTAGTTGGCCAGCTCGCGGCCGTTGATGATCCATTTGCCGGAGCCCGGCACAACGCGAACGCGTGCAACGGCTTCCTTGCGGCGGCCAACAGCTGCGCCGGCAACGGTCAGGGCCGGGCGCTCCTTCTTCGGTGCAGCAGCTTCTGCAGCCGCTCCGCTTTCCGAGGTGTAGCTGGTCAGGGTTTCCTCAGCCTCAACGGCTTCGGTGGTCTCTTCGTTCTGAGCCACGGTTCTCCTTGTATAGATAAGTTGTTTGGTGGCCAGGACTACTGGGCGACCTGGGTGATTTCGAAAGTCTTGGGCTGCTGGGCGGCGTGGGGGTGCTCAGCACCGCGGTACACCTTCAGCTTGCCCAACTGCTGGGCAGCAAGGGAGTTCTTGGGGAGCATGCCCTTGATTGCCTTTTCAACGGCGCGGACCGGGTTTGATTCCAGGAGTTCCGCGTAGTTGACGGAGGTCAGGCCGCCCGGGTAGCCGGAGTGGCGGTATGCCCGCTTCTGCTCCAGCTTGGCACCGGTGAGGGCAACCTTCTCGGCGTTGATGATGATGACGAAGTCGCCCATGTCCATGTGGGATGCAAAGGTGGCCTTGTGCTTGCCGCGCAGCAGGATTGCGGTCTGGCTCGCGAGACGACCAAGGACAACGTCTGTGGCGTCAATGACGTGCCACTGGCGGTTGATATCGCCGGGCTTCGGGGTGTACGTACGCACGGTTTTTGCCTCGTTCTTATTCTGGCGTTCTTTTTTAGGTGTCACTCAAGCGTGTGCACCTACTATCTATGCGCTACCGGAACAGAGGTGAGGGCTCTATGTAACCAGTCATCCTGAAGTCCCGAATGTGCTCGTTGAGTAGTTATCCTGCAACCGGATTCTCAAGCGGGCACGCATCATCGAGATAGGACACGCACAACGACTGTCAAATATACCGTGGAGGGGCCGTCCGGGTCAAAATGGGGTAACCGGACAAGGCATCTAGTCTCCATCCACCTGCCGGCCAAGCACCAGACCCGAACGACAGACCGAACATAAGACCTGCCTTATAAGGAGCAATGTGTCCGTGTATCCCACCGGTGAGGCCAGCATGCCGTTGTTCGTCCTGATAATTGGCCTGCTCGGTGCCGGTCTCGGGTTGTTGGCGGAGATAGGCGTCCGGAAAGCCGTTCCGCGGCTCAGCGTTGACGCTTCCGTCCGCCTCAAAATCACGACGGCGGCGCTCACCGGGGCCCTTTCGGCCGCCATGGCATTACGGTTTGGCCAATCATGGGCACTTGCTGCCTATTTAGTGCTGGTAATTCTTGCCGTTCAGCTTGCCTTGATTGATATTCGCCATCACCTTTTACCTAATCGGCTGGTGTTAGCGCTTCTCATGGCCGGCGCCGCATTGCTTGCTGCCGCAGCCGCTGCCTCCCCCTCCTGGAATGCACTGCTTCGAGGGGTGGTTGCGGCGGCCATCCTCTTCACCGTTTACCTGATTTTGGCGATAATCTCGCCCCGCGGCATTGGAATGGGCGACGTGAAACTTGCCGCACCACTCGGTTTGTACCTTGGCTACTTGGGTTGGTCGCAGGTGTTCTACGGCGGGGCCCTCGGATTCGTGGCCGGCGGAGTGGTCACGGCCGTCCTGGTACGGGCAGCACGCGGAGAAAAGCCTTCAGAAGTGGCTTTTGGGCCATCCATGTTCGCGGCCGCTCTCGCCGTGATTCTGCTGCCGATCTGACGGTTAGCAAGCACCCTGCTTCGCCTTGATTGGTAAGGCTACTTAGTAAACCAAGTAGTCGGCAGTTAGGGACCCCTCGAGAAACTGAGTACACCCAATTCCTGGCTAAGTGCTGCCCTGAATTTCATTGGAAAAAGACGAGTACAGCCACTCATTGTTCCCCGTGTTTGCGCCATGCAATTGTTGTCCCAACGGAACTCCAGACGTCTGGGAAATGGGGGCAGCTGGAATTCCGTAAACCAATTCAATGTAATTCAATCTCTTGAAAAGGATAATAAAATGACTTCTCTTATGGTCTCATTTCTCGCCATGGTTGCCGGCGTAAAGGATCGTCTCTCCAACGAAAAGGGCGCAACTGCCGTTGAATACGGTCTGCTGGTTGCCCTGATCGCAGCTGTCATCATCGGCACTGTCGTGATTCTCGGCGGGCAGATTGATCTTGCGTTCCAGACGATCGTCGACCAGATGCCGGAACCGGCGGCTCCCGTAGTCGAATAGTCGTTCCCAAGCAAGATCCAGGGCGGGCCTGCCGGCAGCGGACTTCCCGCTCCACCGGCAGGCACCGCACTGGATCCTACTTTTTTCCAAGATCTTCGTCTCGCAAGGTCTTTCACTTCTTAGGTCATTCTCTTAGGTCTTTCGTTTTCTCCAGGGGGAACTCGTGGCTAGAAAATCTCTTCGCCGGCTCACCGCTCTCTTGAGCGGACTGGCCGTTGCCCGTCGATTGCCCGAATCAGAAACCGGAGCAACTGCTGTCGAATACAGCCTGTTGGTTGCGTTTATCGCTTCTGTCATCATTGCGGTGGTTACCACCCTTGGAGAACAACTCCTGCCCGGTTTCGAAACAGTTATCGGGGGTTTCTGATGCAGAACTTGTCTTGGCGCAGCAGATTTCCCGGGCACAAACGCACCGCAACGCGGCTTGGCGAAAAAGGTGCTGTAGCAGTCGAATTTGCACTGATTCTCCCCATCTTTTTAATGCTGGTTTTAGGCATCTTTGAATTTGGCCGCGCTTACAACATTCAGGTGTCGTTGTCTGAAGCGGCCAGGGAAGCTGCCCGCCACGCGGCAATCCACTATGCCGATCCGGACTACAGCGACGAAGACGCGCAGAACGCCGGCGTCGCCGCTGCTCCCTCTGTTGCGCTGGAACCGGCCGATGTTGCCCTTACCTATGACGACGGGGCGTGCTCGCCAGGGGACAACGTGACAGTGACAGTCACTTTCAACACAAGCTATCTCACTGGTCTCCCTGGATTGGTTCCAGGAATGCCAACGGACATTTCAATTTCTTCAAGGGGAGTAATGCGATGTGGCGGCTAACACGCGAGGATTCGGAGCGGGGCGTCGTGGCGCCCCTGACAGCTCTGCTCATGGTGGCATTGTTGGGGATGACGGCATTCTCCGTCGATGTTGCCATGATGTACTCCGAACACTCCCAACTTCAAAATGGTGCTGATTCCTCCGCGCTAGCGGTTGCCCAGGCTTGCGCTAATGACTCTTCGTCCGCAGAGTGCACCGCGCCTGATGACTTGGCCAAGACCATGGGAAATGGCAACACGCTGGACAATGCGACCAATATCCAAAACCTGGTTGTTGATACAAGTGCCGGCACAGTCGATGTCACAACCCAATCGAGGGACACCGATGGCAACAATCACTTTTCACTGACTTTCGCCCGCGCCTTGGGAATCGACACCGCTGACATCGGCGCATCCGCACGTGCCAGCTGGGGACCACCAGGTGCCGGACCAACTCTGCCGTGGACTTTCTCCTGGTGCGTTTTTGAGCAAGCGCTGAGTGAGGAGCAGCTAGAGGACCTCATCGCCACTGGTGATTTCACCGGTGACCCATCTCTGACCGACGTACTCATTCGGTATGACACAAAGGCGCCCACGACTACGTGCAATGGGCCAACAGGACATGTTGTACCAGGTGGCTTCGGCTGGCTTGATCAGGATGACAGCGGGACATGCACCGCCGACGTCAGTGTAGATGACGCCTCCGCCGGAAGCGATCCGGGAAACAACTTCCCGGCCTCCTGTAAGGCCAAGCTGGATGCCCTCAAGACGGGTCCAACGTTGATCCCCATCTTCCAGGAGACCAACGGGGAGTCCGGAAACAATGCAGAATACACCATCTACGGTTTTGCTGCCTTCCAGGCCACTGGCTGGAGGTTCGGCGGTCAGCCGGAGTTGAACTGGAACAGCACCACCGCACCTGCCTGCACCGGCGACTGCCGCGGCATCAAAGGCCACTTCGTCCGCTTCCTCTCATTTGAAGAGGGCCTCACGGGTACCGGACCAAACCTGGGCGGAACCACTGCCCGACTCATCGGCTAGATCCCACCATCTAACAGATTGGAAAAACCAAATTGAAAACTCGCCTACTGGGAGGCGCTGTAGCACTTGTGCTGGCAATAGTTGGCACTCTGCTTCTGGTCTCATACGTACAAGGTTCCGAGCAACGTGCTCAAAAGGACCTACAACCCCAAGAAGTCCTGGTTGTTCAGAACCAGATTCCGGAGGGCGCAACCCTCGAAACCATACAAAGCGCAGTGAAGCTCGAGTCCGTACCGTCAGCTTCGGTTCCCAACGGCGCCCTGAAGAGCCTCGAAGGGCTGCAGGGCAAGGTCGCCGGCGTCGAACTCCTGCCGGGTGAAGCGCTCTTGGGTGCACGCATGGTTGACCCGGAAAGTCTGTCCGCACCAGGGTCCGTGCCTGTTCCCGCAGGCATGCAGGAGATATCGGTTGAGCTGGGCGCCGAGAAAGTCATTGGTGGCCGGCTTGTCGCAGGCGACACTGTCGGAATAGTTATGTTGTTCGCCGATGGTGCCCTTCCAGCCGGTGCCGCCCCGGAATCGGGACAAATGGTCTTCCACAAGGTTCTGGTCACCAGCGTCCAGCGGGCCCTGCCTAAGGCCACGAAATCCACAGCCGAGACGGACCCCGCCGAAAAGGCCAACACCCAACTGCCGACCGGCTCGTTCATTGTTACCTTCGCCCGGAATGACACCGACGCCACGAAGATCGCTGTGGGCGCCGAGTTCGGAGAGTTGTGGCTCACGAAGGAGCCTGACACAGCCAGTGAGAGCACGCCCGTAGTCATCAAGAAAGCCGAGCTGTTCCAATGAGCCGCTTCGTCCTGATCACCGCAGACGCTGACTTCGAACGCCGCGTCAGGCAAGCTACGTCAGGTGTCCACGGCAGTCTGCACGCCATCCAGGCCGATTATCTTCCCCCGGGCCCAGATGATGTCCTTCGCCTTTTGACCGGCGATCCGGCTGAAGTCTTGCTTCTCGGTCCTGGCCTCCCCTTCGAAGATGCGTTCAGGCTGGCCAGTCTCTTCGATCTCCAGTATCCGGAGATCAGCGTCGTCCTCGTTGCGGCTGGGGATTCAGAGCTCGCCCTGCCGGCGATGCGGGCCGGAATACGGGATCTGCTGGATCCCCAGGCCGACGTCGATACCATCAGGATCCTGCTTGAACGTGCCAGCCTGGCATCAGCCGGGCGACGTCGGGGCCTTGGCAATTCCGTAGAGGGGCAGCGACAGGGCGGCCGGGTCATCGCCGTTATGTCGCCGAAAGGCGGAGTGGGCAAGACAACAGTCGCAACGAACATTGCCGTGGGATTAGCGAAGAGCCGCCCCATGGCAGTAGTAGTTGTCGACCTTGACCTGCAATTCGGAGACGTCGCTTCCGGGCTCATGCTTGCCCCGGAAAAAACGATCTCCGATGCTGTGACTGGAGCAGCGGTTCACGACACAATGGTCCTCAAATCCTACTTGAGCGTGCATTCAGCAGGACTTTACGCCCTGTGCGCCCCCCATGATCCGGCCGACATCGACGGTATCTCAGGCGGAGACATAACCCAGCTACTAAGCCAATTGCAAAGCGAATTCGAGTACGTCGTTGTGGACACCGCGCCTGGTTTGGGCGAGCACGTTCTGGCCACGTTGGAAGTTGCCACTGATGCTGTCTGGGTCTGCGGAATGGACATCCCGAGCATAAGGGGACTACGGACGGGTCTCCGCATTCTCAAGGAGCTCGATCTGTTGCCGCAACACCGCCATGTTGTCCTAAATTTTGCCGACCGGAGAAGCGGGCTTTCGCTGCACGACGTTGAGGCCACCATCGGCTGCCCCGTTGACGTCGTTCTGCCAAGGTCGCGAACGGTGCCGTTTTCCACCAATAAGGGCGTCCCCCTGCTCCAAGACGGCTCGAAAGACCAAGCAGCAAAGGGCCTCCACCACCTGGTCGACCGCTTGGGGCCGAACTGGGAAGCAAGACCACACAAGAAACTGCACCGAAGGGCGGTAGTGTCATGAATTTGTCCAAGCGACTGAATGCTGTTCGAGGATACGACAATCTGGAGACGTCGCCGGAGCCGGTTGCGGCAAATCAGTTGACCGGAACTCCTGCTCCGTTCGCAACACCAGTCCCCGGCAGTGCAGCTCCGTTCGGAGCACCGGCCGCCGGCACTACAGCTCCGTATGGAGCACCGGCCGTTGGCACTACTGAAGCAAGAGCCAACGCGGTGGAATCCAGCGACGCCTTGAGTGCCGTTAAAGAACGCGCGGCCACAGCCCTTTATGAGCGTCTTGGCAATCGGATCAGCGACTCTTCCGTGAATGAAGACGAGCTCAGCGCTTACGTAAAAGACGAGCTTCGCGCAGTGATCGAGGAAGACGATATTCCCCTTTCCCCCGGGGAGCGTCAGCGCCTCATCCAGGAAATCATGGATGACGTCCTGGGTCACGGCCCCTTGCAGCGCTTTCTTGATGACCCTTCGGTGACAGAAATCATGGTCAACGGACCCGACAGCGTGTACGTAGAGCGTGGGGGCAAGCTGCTTCTGACGAACGCGAAGTTCAGTTCTGAGGAGCATTTGCGGCGAATTATCGAGCGGATAGTGACCAAGGTTGGGCGTCGTATCGACGAATCATCGCCTCTCGTTGATGCCAGGCTGCAGGATGGCTCCCGTGTCAATGCCGTCATCCCGCCGCTTGCTGTCAGCGGGTCCACGCTGACCATCCGAAAATTCGGGCAGGTGCCGCTGACCGTTAACAACCTGATCGAATTTGGCACAATGTCGCCGGGAATGGCCGAACTGCTCCACGCGTGTGTCAGGGCCCGCCTGAACATTATCGTTTCCGGCGGAACCGGCACCGGTAAGACGACGCTGTTGAACGTATTGTCCTCGTTCCTGCCAGCAGACGAAAGAATTGTCACCATTGAAGACGCGGTTGAGCTCCAACTCCAGCAGGACCATGTGGTCCGGCTGGAAAGCAGGCCACAGAACATCGAGGGCAAGGGTGAAATCAGCATTCGCGATCTTGTTCGGAACTCCCTCCGCATGCGACCTGACCGGATAGTCGTAGGCGAAGTCCGTGGCGGCGAATCGCTGGACATGCTGCAGGCTATGAACACTGGGCATGATGGTTCAATTTCAACGGTCCACGCGAACTCTCCCCGGGATGCCATTGCCCGCCTGGAAACGCTGGTCCTTATGGCCGGCATGGACCTCCCGCTCCGTGCAATACGTGAGCAGATTGCCTCAGCAGTGAACGTTATCGTCCACATTTCCCGCCTTCGCGATGGCACCCGGCGGGTAACCAATATCACTGAAGTCCAGGGGATGGAAGGCGACATCGTTACTCTTCAGGATGCCTTTGCCTTTGACTACAGCGCGGGAGTGGATGCGAATGGCCGTTTCCTGGGCCAACCCATACCCACCGGGGTCCGACCCAGGTTCGTCGACCATTTTGCAGACCTTGGTATCACCATCTCGCCGGCGGTTTTTGGAGCCATGCCCATGGGAGGCGGATACCGATGACTACCACAAGTCCTGTCTTTTTGGCTTTTGGTGTTGGTCTTTGTTTCGTAGCCCTCACGATCGGCCTTTTGCTGGTACTTCGCCCGGGTTCTGCCATTCCGCTATCGCGACGCAGGCCAGACGTCGTTGATAAAGCGTCGCTTTTAACTCAAGCCACAAACACTGCGGTTTCGTTTATTGACCGTGGGGTCGGCAAGAACGTCAAATTCGTTTCGCCAGATGCATTGGAACAGGCCGGATTGCGCCTCAAGCAGGCCGACTTCATCCTCTTCGTGGCCTGTGCTGCTGTAACAGCTGGCGTCGTGGGTTTTATCCTCGGTGGAATTATCTTCGGCTTGCTTTTGTTGGCCGTGACTCCCTTTGCAGCCAAGATATGGTTGGCTTTCCTCACCGCCCGCCGACGGGCCAAGTTCGCATCCCAGCTCGGGGAAACCCTGCAGATGCTTTCAGGTGGACTTCGCGCCGGGCACAGCTTGTTGAGATCCATTGATGCCGTGGCTCAGGAAGCTGAGGCACCGACCTCTGAGGAGTTCACTCGGATCATCACGGAAACACGGCTTGGCAGGGATCTTAGCGAGTCCCTTGCGGAGGCCGCCCTCCGCCTGCGAAGCGAAGATTTCGATTGGACCGGCCAGGCTATAGAGATCCATCGCGAGGTCGGAGGCGACCTGGCGGACGTCCTCGACCATGTGGGGGAAACCATCCGGGAGCGGGCAGAGATCAAGGGGCAGGTACAAGCACTTAGTGCTGAGGGAAAGCTATCTGCCTACATCCTTATCGCATTGCCGGTAGGCATGTTTATCTACCTTAACTTCGCCAACCCATCCTACCTCGGCACCCTGTTCACCAGTCTGCTCGGGTGGGGCATGGTTGTCTTCGCCCTGATACAACTGGCGATTGGCTCCTTTTGGCTCAGCCGTGTCGTCAAGATTAAGTTCTAGGGGGAAATTCAATGTCTAACATCGCTTGGATGATCATCGGGATGATCATCATGCCCATCACCTTTATCGTTTGGTCATTGATAGCTGTCGATCGGCGGGGATTGGCTGCCGTGCAGGGCAACTTGGGCCGTGCTGTGAAAGGTGCCGCGATGGGTTCAGCGGCGGCCCTGGCAGAGCGCCCCGCTCTTGCGGACGTCGGCCGCCGCCTCACTCCCAAAGGGTATGCTGGCTGGCTCGACAAGCTTCTCGCCAAAGCAGGCCGTCCGGCCGGGTTTCCCCTGGAGCGGTTCCTGATGGTGAAACCGGCGGCAGCGTTGGTTGTCGCCCTTCTGGCGCTACTGGTAGTTCTAAAATCCCCATCCCCGGGTGGCTTTCTACTGGCTCTCTTCGTCACGGCCCTGGCTTATTTAGCACCGGATATTATCGTTCACAGCAGGGGTGCTGAACGCCAAAAGGCCATTGCTCTGGAACTACCCAACACCCTGGACCAAATGTTGATCTCCGTTGAAGCCGGGCTTGGCTTCGAAGGGGCTATGGCGCGAGCCAGCACCAACGGTCGGGGACCTCTGGCTGTCGAACTTGGCAGGGCCTTGCAGGACATGCAGGTGGGGCGAAGCCGCAAAGATGCCTACTTGGCGATGGCCGAAAGGGTGGACTCTGCTGACCTTCGGAGTTTCGTCCGATCAGTGGTTCGAGCGGACACGTACGGCATCGCCATTGCCGCAGTTCTTCGTACCCAAGCCAAACAGATGCGCGTCAGACGACGTCAGCGCGCCGAGGAGAAGGCAATGAAACTGCCGGTCAAGGTGCTTTTCCCGCTGATGTTTTGCATCCTGCCCGTACTCTTCACCATCATTATCGGCCCGGCCGCCATCAGCATTATGGATAACTACATGGGAAAGATGTAGACCCAGTTCAGGCCTCTACGCCTGACACCCTGCCCGACCAGGACAAAGACCGGACCTCCCGCGGAACCCAGACCGCGGGGGGTCCTCTTACGTGAGGGCGCAATCTGCTTGGCACCTCGGCGCCGAGCAACGGAGGCAAGAACCAGTCTTGAGCTAACCCCAAGTGAAAACGCAGGTTGCGCAGGATTTGTGCAGGAAAAAGGGCCGATTGGGAAGCCTTAGCACAGGATGTTGCAAGTTCCCGTCAACACCCCGTCAAGCGTTGCTATGTTTTTTCAGAGCTGGTGCAGGACCAGCCTCCCCATACTCGCTCAGGAGTCTCAAATGCTTTCTCTCTACACCAGTCTTCTTGCCCGTCTTCATCGCGAAGACAAAGGCGCCACTGCCGTCGAATACGGCATCATGGTAGGCCTCATCGCCGTCGTGATCATCGTCGCCGTTGCTCTCCTCGGCACCACGTTGAATGAGATGTTCGAACAGGTTCAGTGCACCATTCAAGGTGACACGTACAACCCTGCAGGCGGAACCACCTTCGCTGCTCGCTGCACGTAGCCGCAAGCAACGGAAGGGGTGGTGGAGGCGATACCCTCCACCACCCCTTCGGCGCCTTAGCCAGAGCTACCAATAGATGAAAGGCGACACCATGTCCAGGGCCTCCGAGCGCGGCGCCGTCGCTGTCGAGTTCGCCATCCTGGCACCCGTCCTCATCATGATTCTGATGGGCATCATGGAGTTCGGCCGCGCCTATAACACTCAGGCCACCCTGACCAATGCCGCCCGGGAAGGCGTCCGGGTCATGGCAATCTCCGGCAACCAGGCATCGGCGAGGACAGCGGCACGGAATGCTGCCGTCGGCCTCACCCCAGGCCTTGTCGACTCACAAATCACCTTCAGTGCTGCAACCTGCCCCGCTAACACGCAAATGACGGTGACGGTCACATACAATCTCACCACGCTGACAGGAATCGCAGGACCTTTCGCCATGAGAGGCAGAGGAGTTATGCAATGCGGCGGCTGAAGTTACGCCAAGGCAAAGAACGCGGCGGCATCAGCGTTATTGTGGCCCTCCTCATGGTGGTGCTCTTGGGATTCGGTGCAATCGCAGTGGACGTCGGAATGCTCTATTCCGAAAAGGCACAGCTTCAGAACGGCGCCGACGCCGCCGCCCTGGTGGTGGCACAGAGATGCGCCAGGAACGCGTCCGATCCGAACTGCGCTACAACCTCGGCCCTTGCAACGACCATGGTCAACGGCAACGCTCTTGATGGCAGAAGCAACGTAAGATCCCTCGCGCTCGACCTTCCGAACCGCACCGTCAAGGTGATGGCCAGCGCACAGGAACAGGGCGAGGAACCAAACAGGGTGTCACTGTTCTTTGCCAACGCCCTCGGTATTTCCAGTGCCGAGGTCAACGCTACATCCAGCGTCCAGTGGGGCAGCCCGGTGAAAGGTCCTACTCCGTTCCCGATTACTGTTTCCATCTGCCAGGTCCGCGGTCAAGCCGGTGTGATGCAACTACTCCAGCTCCACGGGGACAATGCCAATCCGGACTGCCTTTATGGGCCATCCGGCGCGGCAGTTCAAGGGGGCTTCGGCGGTCTCAAGCAAGGTACCGGCATCTGCGGAGCCATAATCGACATAACAGCCAGCACCGCTGGCGGAGATACCGGCAACAATCCGCCGCCGAATTGCGAGGTCACGCTGAACTCCTGGGCGGCGGACATGAACGCAAGCAAAGACGTCATTCTGTTGTTACCCATCTTCAATTCCGTTACCGGAACCGGAACTAACGCCATCTATGGATTGAAGACGTTCGCCGCTTTCAGAGTGGTTGGGTGGAAATTCGGCACGCCCGGGCTCCCTTACACATTCCGCAACAGATCTACCGACAACTCCTCTGGCCTTGAATGCCGAGAACCATGCCGGGGCATCATCGGTACTTTCGTCGAATATGTCTCGCTGGCTGATGGCTACACTTTGGGCGAGGTAGACCCAGACGGCGTCACCGTCGTCGAAGTTACCGGTTGATCCGAGCCATGAGAAACCTCGAACTAGAACTTTTCAGGAGCAGTCAGTGAAGTCACGCTTGTTGGCAGGAGTCGCGGCGGTAGTCCTGGCCATCGTCGGCGCTGTGCTTATGTTTAGCTATGCCCAGGGAGCCGATCAGCGCGCCGTCCAGAACTTGGAACCCGTGGACGTGCTGGTGGTGAAGCAGGCAATCCCTGCCGGTACGCCCGTTGAAGCCATCAAGGCGTCAGTCGCAGTCGAACAGCTGCCCGGTGCCTCCGTTACCGAGAGCTCCCTTAAGACTCTCGACGGTGTGACCGGAAAAGTAGCGGCGGTGGACCTCGTTCCAGGCGAACAGTTGGTGGCCGAGCGCCTCGTGGCACCAGAAGAACTGAAGACATTCGGCTCAGTTGAAGTCCCCGCCGGACTTCAGGAGGTGTCCTTTCAGCTGGAACCCCAGCGGGTTGTTGGAGGGCGGCTAACTCCGGGCGACCACGTCGGGGTGTTTATCTCGATGAAGGAAGGTGGGCTGGAAGCGAAGTCCGATAAGGAAACCACTCAGCTGGCCATCCATAAGGCCCTAGTGACTGCAGTCCAACGGGCCCCGGAAGCTGCAGCAGCAGCGCAACCGGAACCGGCTGCGAGTGCGGAACCAACTACAGATCCCCGCGATTCAACCCTTCCCACGGGTTCGCTGATGCTCACGGTAGCAGTGAACGACGTGGACGCCGCCAAGATCATCTTCGCCGCGGAGTATGCCACCATCTGGCTCACTCGAGAGCCACTCGATGCACAGGATAACGGGCCCCGCATCATGCAGCGTCCGGAGGTCTACAAGTGAGCCGCTTCGTACTGGTGACGCCCGACGTCGGCTTCGACAACCGTCTGCGTCAGGCTGTAGCCGGCGGACTGCAAGGCGGCGTGCAAACCTTCTTTACGAGTGAACTGCCCAGTGACCCCCACGAGCTGTTTGCCCAGCTGGACCAGGAATTTCCACAGGTGCTCATTTTGGGGCCCGAAGTTCCTGTTGATGACGCGCTGCGCCTGTCCACAGTATTGGCCGTTGGCTTTCCCGAGCTGAGCGTTGTCCTCGTTAATGAACCGGATCCCTCGTTCATCCTGCAAGCCATGCGGGCAGGTATCAGGGACATCCTCAGCCCAGCTTCCGACCCCGCGCAGATCCGCGTGCTCTTGGAACGGGCGTGCCAGTCATTTGCCAGCCGACATAGATCCCACGAACCGAAGGAGCCTGGCTCCCCCAATACTCCCCGGGGTTTGGTCATCGGCGTTTTTTCGCCCAAGGGAGGCGTGGGCAAGACCACAATAGCTACCAACATCGCTATCGGTCTCGGCAAAATCGCACCGATGAGCGTGGTGATTGTGGACTTTGACCTGCAGTTTGGCGATGTCGCCTCAGGCCTTTACCTCAATCCCGAACACACGGTGACGGACGCCGTCTCCCCGGCCGCAGCCCAGGACTCACTGGTCCTGAAGGCCTTCCTGACAGTTCATCCAGGAAGCATCTATGCCCTGTGTGCTCCGCGAACCCCTGTGGAAGCAGACGAAATCACCCCGGAACAGATCAACCGCCTGCTGGAACAGCTCGCAGAAGAATTCCAGTACGTCGTTGTCGACACTGCCCCCGGTCTCCCTGAGATCGGTTTGGCAGCCATGGAACAGTGCACGGACGTGGTGTGGGTCAGTGGCATGGACATCCCCAGTGTGCGTGGACTGCGTTCCGGGTTGGATGTCCTGCGTCAACTCGACATCCTTCCGGAGACCCGCCATGTGGTCCTCAACATGGCCGATGCGAAGGCCGGGCTCACAGTCCAGGACGTAGAATCCACTATCGGCGCCCCAGTGGACATCAGTATCCCCCGTTCACGTGCAGTCGCCTTCTCCACGAACCGTGGCATTCCTGTCCTTCAGGAGCCGGTGAAAGATCCCGCAACCAAGGGCCTACGTCAGTTGGTAGACAGGTTCAATCCAGCCTGGCGGGCGCAGGCACAACGAAAGCTGCATCGAAGGGTGGTTGTCTAAATGAAACTCTCGGAACGTATCCAGGCGGCCCAAGTTAAGGGCCAGCCCCAGCAGACAGCTGCTGCGGTAACCACCGCTCCCCCTGCTCACACCTATTCGAGAGCAGCACCCAGCCAGCCTAAATTGAGTGAATTCAAGCGTGCCGAGGCCCGCAGGCCTGGTCCCAAGCCGGCTTCAGCAGAATCCTCCACAATGCACGCTGCGCCTGCGAGCGCCCCTTCAAGTGGCGGCTTTGTGGATCAGCTTGAGGTGCCCAAGCCCAAAACCCAGCAACCCGTCGACGTCTTTGCTGCTCTCAAAGAACGGGCTGCCACAGCATTGTTTGAGCGCATGGGAACCCGCTTCAATGATTCAGCGGTCACCGAACACGAGCTCAGGACCACGGCTCGCGAAGAGCTGACGCGGATTATCGACACGGAACAGGTCCCCTTGTCAGCCGAGGAGCGATCCCGGCTCGTTCGTGACGTTGCTGATGACGTCCTGGGATATGGACCCCTGCAGCGGCTCCTTGACGACCCGGCAGTCACCGAGATCATGGTGAACCGCATGGACCAGATCTACGTTGAGCGGAAGGGACACCTGACGTTGACAGAATCCCGCTTCAGCTCAGAGGCGCATCTGCGGAAAGTGATTGAACGCATTGTTTCCAAGGTGGGTAGGCGCATCGACGAGTCTTCACCCCTGGTTGATGCCCGGCTTGAAGACGGCTCACGCGTAAATGCAGTGATCCCTCCGCTGGCTGTGGGTGGCTCGTCACTTACCATCCGTAAATTCAGCAAAGTGCCCCTGACCGTCAAGAACCTGATCGACTTCGGAACACTCACCCCGGAGATGGCGGAACTGCTGAACGCCTGCGTCAAAGCCAAGCTGAACATCATCGTTTCGGGTGGAACCGGTACAGGGAAAACAACCCTGCTGAACGTGCTTTCATCCTTCCTGCCCGAAAACGAACGAATTGTGACCATTGAGGACGCCGTAGAACTGCAGATCCAGCAGGAGCACGTAGTCCGGTTGGAAAGCCGTCCCCCAAACACCGAGGGCAAGGGCGAAGTGACCATCCGCGAGCTGCTTCGAAATTCCCTCCGTATGCGGCCTGACCGCATTGTAGTGGGTGAGGTCCGTGGCGGTGAGTCCCTGGACATGCTTCAGGCTATGAACACTGGCCACGATGGATCCTTGTCCACCGTCCACTCCAATTCACCCCGCGATGCGGTGGCCCGCTTGGAGACGCTGGTGCTAATGGCGGGCATGGATCTGCCACTCCGGGCTATTCGGGAGCAGATTGCCTCGGCCGTGAACCTGATCGTCCAGATCTCCCGCCTGCGGGACGGCACCCGGCGAATCACCCACGTCACCGAGGTCCAAGGCATGGAGGGCGACATCGTCACTCTTCAGGATGCCTTCGTTTTCGACTATTCAGCAGGCGTCGATCAGCACGGCCGTTTCCTGGGCAGCCCTGTAGCCACCGGCATTCGCCCCCGGTTCATCGATCGTTTTGAGGATCTGGGAATCCATGTTTCACCCGGGGTCTTTGCCACTCCGGCCGCTCCCGGATCCTCGAATGTGGCCCGGCCATGATGTTGACAGCCGGAGCGGCCATCTTCCTTGCAGCTGTAGTGCTACTGGGCTTTGCCGTCATCGTCCGGCCCGCCCCAGAGGTGCCCCTCGACAGGCGACGCCCCTTTGAAGCCGATCCACCCTCACAGCTGACCCGCATCGCGGGTTCCACCGTGCAGGCATTCGACAAGGCCCTTGAGGGTGGGAGCCTCCGCCTCTTCAACCGGGAGAAGTTGGAGCATGCAGGACTCCGGATGACGCAGGCCGAATTCATTGTCCTGGTGCTGGCCGGTGGTGTTGTGGGCGCGTTGGTTGGCATGATTGTCCTCGGGCCTGTCCTCGCCATCCTCCTGTTTATCCTTGCGCCGTTTGTTGGCCACATGGTCCTCAATTTCCGGGCTGGCAAGAGGCGCAACAAGTTCGATCAGCAGTTGGGGGACACCCTTCAGCTGCTGGCCGGAGGCCTTCGTGCCGGTCATAGTATTTTGCGCGCCGTGGATGCCGCAGCCGTGGAGTCGCAGAGCCCCACGTCGGAAGAAATGCGTCGGGTCATAACGGAAACCAGCTTGGGCCGTGACCTGCTGGCATCACTGACAGATACAGCGGCGCGAATGAGGAACGAAGACTTCGTCTGGATTGCCCAGGCTATCCAGATCAACCGGGAAGTCGGTGGCAACCTGGCGGAGGTCCTCGATCAGGTGAACGAGACCATTCGTGAGCGGTCAGAAATCAAGGGCCACATCAAGGCTTTGGCCGCGGAGGGAAAGTTCTCCGCCTACATTCTGATCGCGATGCCAATAGGGATCGTAATCATGCTCATGGCTATAAACCCTGGATACATGACTCCGATGTTCACCCACCCCTTGGGGTGGGGCATGATCGGGCTATCCGTCGTCCTCATGACGATCGGCAGCCTATGGATGCGCAAAATCATCGACCTGAAGTTCTGAGCTGAATCATGAACCCTTTGATACTCTCCTCGCTCCTTCTGGTAGCTGTGCCCATCGGCTACCTCACCTGGTCCGTTCTGTCTGTGGATCGCAAAGCCCGGGCCGCCACTGTGGAGATACTCAGCCACGGCAGGCAGGACGTTCAGGCCCCGGAAAAACCCAGCAGCGGCCTTCTATCTTCCATCGGCTACCGCCTCACGCCACCTGCCTACGCCCGTAAGCTCGACCGGCTGCTTTCGCTTGCAGGCAGGCCGCCCGCCTGGCCACTGGGGCGTATCCTTGCGGCTAAGCCGATCCTGGGACTGATGGGGGCGGGAGTGGGGCTCCTGATCAGCACCAGCTCCCCTGCACCCATGATCAAGCTCGTAGGCCTGGTGGTCCTCTTTTTTGGGTACTTCATCCCCGACCTCATGCTGTACAGCAAAGGCAGCGAACGCCAGAAGGTAATGCAGCTCGAATTGGCCAATACAATGGACCAGATGCTCATCGCAGTCGAGGCCGGATTGGGCTTCGAAGGCGCCATGGCCCGAGCCGGAGAGAACGGTAAAGGACCTCTAGCCGAAGAACTGGTCCGCACGCTTCAGGACATGCAGGTGGGGCGGAGCCGCCGGGAATCGTATCTGGCCCTAGCCGAGCGCACCAATCTTCCGGAGCTCCGCAGTTTTGTCCAGGCCATTGTGCAGGCTGATACCTATGGCATTGCCATTAGCCGGGTCCTGAGGGTTCAGGCTAAAGTCATGAGAGTCAAGCGCCGGCAGCGGGCCGAGGAGAAGGCCATGAAGCTTCCGGTCATGATCCTCTTCCCGCTGCTGTTCTTTATCTTTCCCGTGCTGTTCATCGCCATCCTGGGCCCAGCCGTCGTCAACACAGTCATGACTTTCGCGGGCCAATGAACACGGCCGCCATCTACACTTCCGCTAGCCAATGAACGGCGTCAGGGCTAAGCTTTGCGGCTCTCAAGGAAGCCACAATGTTTCCGCAGGATATACCGAGGGCGGGCAGTTCCGCCAAATCAGGAAGTAGCCTTAACCCATGTCGATTCCGAGCCCTATGTCCAGTGACGGTGGTGTCAGCCGCTTCATGCCAGCAGCACCGCTTGGGCATGCCAGGCTGGCAGCAGACTTCGGAGTCCTTGACCTGCTGCTCGTGGACCCCGCAGTGTTGAAGGACCTGGAAGACCAACTGGATGGCCGGGCCGTGGCACAACGGTTTGTGAGCGACTACACCGACATGTGGGAACAGCGGTTCCGTCGACTCGCCGCTTCTGTTGCGACCCAAGACTGGCCGGCAGCTATGGACGCTGTGATCAGCCTGAAGATTGCCTCCGCCATGGTGGGTGGACAGCGACTCGCGTGGCTGGCCGAAAGCCTGGAAAAGCTCATCCGTCGTGAAGACTACACAGCTGCAAATCCCCTCCTGGCAGATATTGCTGAGCATGGAGGGCAAACCATCCGCGAGCTCCGGTTCATGTACCTGGAAGTCGCTGAGTAAGGTTTCAGTTGGACTCATCCGGTTTGGATGGAGCCAGCCGGTAACCTACTCCACGGACCGTCTGGAGCCAGCGTGGTGACTGCGGATCCTCCCTGAGTTTCCGCCGGAGGTTCCCAATATGGACTTCAACTGCCCGCTCGTCGGATTCGCTGATGTACGTATTCTCTTCGTAGTAATCCCCCCGGACGACCCGGACGAGATCCGCCTTCGTGCACACAGCGCCCCCACCGCGGAGCAGCTCGTGCAAAAGGTCGAACTCACTGCGGGTGAGGCCCAAAGCTTCACCGCGGAGCACTACTGAACGGGTTTTACGGTTCAGGTCCAGGCCGTTGTGCCGCAGGACGGCGGTGTCCTGCTGGGCTGCCGGAACTGCCGAAGGTACCGGAGCCGACGGCGGCTGCGCCCCCTCGCCGTGGTATCTGGGCCGGCGCATCATTGCGGCGACCCTGGCCCGCAATTCACGTGGCCGGAAGGGTTTCGCGATGTAGTCGTCGGCTCCGGCGTGAAGCGCCATCAAAACATCAGGCTCTTCTGTTCGGCCCGTCAGCATCACCACATAAGCGTCGCTGAAGTTGCGGATTCTCCGAAGCACCTCAAAGCCGTCAATGTCCGGCAGGCCAACATCAAGCGTCACAACGTTGGCTTGATGCTCCCGAACAATTTCAACCCCCTCGCGCCCGTCGGCTGCCGAATGAACTTCAAAGCCGGCTTGCCCCAAAACCGCTTCCAAAAGGTTACGCATGTCGGCGTCGTCTTCGATTACGACGGCCACCCCAAGATCGTTCATTTGTTACCCCATGTCCGGTGAATTCCCTCATCTGCCCAGCGCCAATGCGGCATTCACTGCAACACTATCCACGCTACAAGGCTCAATGTCACTTAGCACTACTTTTTTTCATCACGAATGGGCCAGTGTGATTTATCATGACAGCAAATGCAAAATACAGAATCCAGCGACAGCTTTATTGCGCGGACCATCGACCGCTACTTCCGTAGGGTGGGAACTCGTGCCCAGGTAGCGCTGTGCCAATTGCCGCTGACGCTGATTATCGGCATATTGGTCGTGGCGGCCCCTGCTGTCTGGGCAGGCGTGTTGAGCAGCCAGCTATTTATGGTGTCCCTTTTGATGCATGCCGCAATATTTGCGAGTTGCCTTCTCATCCCATGGGAAAAACTGGGCCCCCAAGCGCCGCTGTTCATCCCCATCCTAGACCTTATCGCCATCGGATTAAGCCGCAACGGAGCTGGCGCGAGTTTACAGGGCCTGGGTGTCCTGGCGATATTCCCGGTTATCTGGCTCTCCGCGGCCAGCGTTTCGGCCAGAACCAGCATCACTTTGAGCTTTTTCGGGCCATTGATGATCTCGCTGCCTTCTCTGTTGGCGAAGATTCCAAATATCACTCCAGCTGACATTATGACCGCACTGTTCTTGCCGTTTATGATGCTGGCTGTTTCCCTTGCCATACGTTTTGCCAGTGTCAGTATGAGACGCCAGCAGCGGCAGCTTGAAGGGCAGGACGCTGAAATGCGGGCGTTGCTTACAGAAAGCAAAGAACGCGAACGGCTGCTACACACGGTGTTGGATACCGTCGACGTTGGAATCATTGCTGTGGATTCCGCAGGTAAACTACTGCTGGTAAATCACCAGCAGAGCCTCTTTGAGTCCAGAGAGCATCCCAGCGAAGCAGAAGGTGCCGCAGGTTCTGAAGGGGAACAGCCTTTGCTTTTAAGCCAGGATCGAAAAACGCCCCTCCCTCCCGATCGGCACCCGGTGGAACGGGCTATTCGGGGCGAGACGTTCGCAGATCACCTCGTGTGGTTGGAAGATGGATCACGTCAGCGGGCGGTCTCCACTGCCGCGCGCGCTATGCGCAACGACGACGGCGACTTTGACGGCGCCGTCGTGGTGTTTAACGACGTAACGGGTCTTGTGGAAGCCATTGCTTCCAAAGACGAGTTTGTAGCCAACGTTTCCCACGAGTTCCGTACCCCGCTGAATGCCATCATTGGCAATCTGGATCTTGTCCTGGATGACGAGCAGGCGCTTCCTCCTTCAGCAGTGGGGCGTCTGGAAGTGGCTCAGCGAAATGCTGAACGTTTGCTGGCGCTGGTGTCCGATCTTCTGGTTTCTGCTTCCACGGCTGCGCACATCTATCCGAAGCGGACGGATTTGGCAGGGCTGGTGGAGACCAGCATCGGCTCGGCACACCTTCAAGCCGAACGCTCCCGGGTTGAATTGGATACGGATGTTCCGGCCCCTCTCTGGGTGCAGGTGGACCCCCTGCGGATCGGCCAGGCGCTGGATAATCTGGTTTCCAACGCCATCAAGTATTCCCCTGATGGAGGCCGCGTAAAGGTTTCCGCGCGCGCCGAACACGGTTGGGTGCGGCTGCAAGTCCAGGACGCTGGAATGGGCATGACGGAAGCCGAAACGTCACGGATCTTCACCAGGTTTTACCGGAGCGCTGCCGCGAAGGAAGCCCGGATTCCCGGCGTGGGATTGGGCTTGTCAATCACCAAGGCCATAGTGGAGCGTCATGGCGGGGCGATTTCCTGCACCAGCAAACCAGGCGGCGGCAGCACATTTACGGTCGCGCTCCCGGCTGACGGTCCCCCGCCGCAGGCCTAAATCCAGGTCGTTTTGACCAACTCTTGAGCATTCCTGCGTCAATGCTAGGAAGAACTCAATCGCTCCTTGAGTCGAGATCGCAACAATTATTGCAACGGGACGCTCAGGTCCCGGCAGTAAGTTCTCAGCAGTAAATAGGTCTCAGGGGGGACACAAAATGAACAAAGCAACAAAAGGCGCAATAGCGGCCGGCGCAGCAGGCATCCTGCTCCTGGGGGGAGCAGGTACCTTCGCACTCTGGGAGGACACTGACTCCGTTGACCCGGCCTCAATATCAACAGGTGTACTCACCATGGCCGTCGGCGCCGGCAGCTGGTACGACGCAACTGCCGGAACAACCGGAACAATCACCAACATCGCCGACTTCGACATCGTTCCCGGCGACACCATCACATACACCACGCCCGTAACCATCACGGCCGAAGGCGACAACCTGGACGGCGAGTTCAAAATCCTCAAAACTGCCTTCGAGACATCGGCAGAGACGGCCGCGCCGTACCTCAACGTCACCGTGGCTTCCAACGCCGCAACAGTCCCGGGGCTTGTCGTCAACGGAACAACCGGAACGATTACCTTCGCTTCAGCGGGAACCTACAGCGTGAATGTCACAGTCACCGTGGTATTCGAAAACGTCACGGGCGTAATCGGCCAGAACGCAGATATCGACCTCACCGCACTTGCCCTCAAGCTCGAGCAGGCTTAGCAGCTCCTGCTGTTGCCGGAGAACACACAATGAAAAACGTACTGTGGCTGATTCTTGCGGGGATGGTGGTGCTCGTCCTGTTGGTTTCGACCAGCACCACCGGAGCCCTCTGGCACGATCAGTCCACAGTCGACGCCGGCTCCGTTTCCTCGGGCAGCATGGTGCTGCAGGTCGGCGGTCAGGAAGCATACGTGTTCACCGCTTTGACAGCCAGCAACCTCGTCCCGGGACAGTCCGTCCGGGCACCGCTCAGCATCAGCAACGGCGGAAGCACGGACATGGTCTACGGTCTCAGTGCCGTTACCACCGCAGCTGCTGGCCCGGCTGACGAAACGCTGGCCGCCTGGCTGCGCCTAACCGTCACGGATGATGCAGCTTGCGAGGTTTCACAAACCCAGGACGTGGGCCTTCCTTTCAAAGATCCGCTGGATGGGACGGCGACATTCACCGGAAGGGAACTGGCGCCGTCGTCGTTCGAAACTCTCTGTATTGAAGTCGAACTCGACGCCAATGCACCAATCGCTGCCGCCTCAGGTTCGACGACGGCGACGTTCACTTTCAGGGGTGACCAGAAACTATGACCATGACTCAGCCCTCGGGATCCCAGAAAACTTCGGCATCCCGATCGACGTCGGCGGCCCGGCCAACGGGTCCATTGTGGTGGATCCTGCAGACCGCGTCGTGGATGCTCCTGCTGACCATCGTGACCCTGCTCGTGGCCATGATCGGCCTTCCTCGGGCAACAGGGGCAACGCCATACACCGTGCTGACGGGATCTATGCGGCCCACGATGCCGCCAGGTAGCTTGGTGGTCACCAAGCCGGTCGAAGCCAGCGAGCTGAAGGTCGGCGACGCCATCACTTACCAACTCCGTTCGGGCGAGCCAGAAGTGGTCACCCATCGGATAATTTCCTTGTCGCAGACACTGGGCGGAGAAACCCTCTTCACCACGCAGGGGGACGCCAACCCGCACCCGGACGAGAAGCCAGTCAAGGCCGGCCAGATCCGCGGCGTGGTCTGGTACAGCATTCCGTTTGCAGGCTATCTGAACTCGCTGCTGACGGGCGAGCAGCGCATCTGGGGTGTAGGATCCGCAGTGATTCTCCTCCTTGGCTATGCCGTCTTCATGGGTGTAGGTGCGATGATGGACGCACGGAAGGCCGTGCGGAAGTCGGGGGGCGCACGCACCAAGGTGCAGGCATCATGAGATCCGAAATCCCCCGGTTGGGGAGGCGGGGAGTTATGGAATCTGCCGAACGAAGTGTCCGTATCCGCGCGCTGCTGGCCGCTGGAATGGTCCTGGGTCTGGGCGCCGTTGGCACCCTCGCCGCTTGGACCGATGAGTCCACGGCCACCGCCACCTTCAGTGCAGGAACACTGGATCTTAAATTGAGCACCGTTCCCCAGGGCCCTTTTACCGATACCGTGGCGCTAACCACGCTGGACATGCCGGCGATGTACCCGGGAGTGAGCAAGGCCGGGATGGTCTCGGTCTCCAACTCCGGCACCGTGCCGCTCGCCTACACCCTGACCGGAGCAGCTAGCGGTGAACTTGGAGCGGCGCTGAAAGTCAGCGTTTATCTGGGTGGGACGGCCACTAACGTTGCTTCGACCGGGACCTGCAGCGGTACCTTGCTGGGAACTGCGGACCTGCCCCTCGCCGGGACGCTCATTTCCTCTGCCCGAACGCTGCCCGCCGCGAGCACCGAAAGCCTTTGCCTGCTGGTGAAATTGCCGGCGACCGCATCTAACAGTCTTCAGGGCACCACCACAACAGCCAACTTTACGTTTACCGGCAGCATGGGGAGCTAAAGGGCCATGCGCAACCTCTCGCGGTTAGAGAACAATCTGCTCACCCTCGGAGCGGTCCTCGGAACCCTTTGCCTCCTGGCAGCACTAGCGGGGATGATGCTGGGAGCAAAGCCGTTGATTTTCCGTTCGGGATCAATGTCACCTGCCATTGCAACCGGCGCCCTCGGGATCAGCTTCCCGGTGGATGCGCAGGAGATCAGAACCGGCGACATCATCAGTGCCGAGAACTCTGCCGGAGTCCGTATCACGCACCGGGTTGTGACCTCAGAGGTAGGGAACGGAGCCGCCACCGTAAGGCTCAAGGGCGATGCCAACGCCGTCGCCGATCCCGAACCATACGTTCTTCGGACGGCAGACCGGGTGGTGTTCTCCTTGCCGCTTCTGGGCAATGGAGTAGCCTGGCTCAGCAGCCCTGCAGCGATGTTTGTGGGCGGCCTCTTCACCGCTTTCCTCCTGTATCTGGCCTTTGGATCGGCCAGAACGAACGGTGCCGACAAGCGGCCTAAGAACCACGACGACGGTCCCGATGCAGAACCGGTCACACCTCAAACTGCAAGTTCCAAACCTGGCAAGGCCCGCCACAGCAGTAAGCGCCTGGCAATAACCACGGTGACCAGTCTCGCGTTGGTGGCGGCAGGTGCCCTTCAGACCAGCACCCCCAGCCAAGCCGCCTTTATGGACACTGCCTCGGCCTCAGCCGGCTTTACAGCTACATCTCTGCAGGCCCCAACGCTGGCCTGTACGAATTCTGGCAACTATGACGTGACACTGACGTTGACTCATCCTGGAGGTCCCGCTACCCTCTACGAACTCAACTCGGCGGTGCCCGCCAGGACCTGGAGCACCGGAACCTGGTCAGCGGGCGGCTCGGTCAACTTCCTTGTAGACGCTGACCATTCGGCTTTCACTTTCAATCAAACAACAAACGTAACCTTCAGGGGACTTTCCAAAGTCGGCCTCTGGACGTCGCCAGCCGCCACGAAGGCGGTCACCTACACGCCGGAGTCGACCGTGGTGATTATCGGCTTGACTCCGGCAAAGCTACGCTGTGCCTAGGTTTCTTTCGCCAAGCCCTACAGCTAGTTCCGCAACGCCCGGGTAAGTTCCGCGCGGGCCAGCAGTTCGCTGTCCGAGGGATAAGCTACTTCCTCCAGGACGAGCGGGTGAGGGGCGGCCAAGACGGACCTGGCATCACGCTTCTGCAGCAGCAGCCGCTCATGCAGCCACCCCGGCGACTCGGCGCCTTCGCCCACGTAGAGCGCAGATCCGATCAAGGCACGCACCATGTTGTGGCAGAAAGCGTCAGCCTGGACTGTTGCCACAACGACGCCGTCGGTCCCCCGGGCGAATTCGAACCGCTGGAGCTCCCGGATAGTGGTGGAACCTTCCCGGGGCTTGCAATAAGAGAGGAAGTTCTGCAGGCCCAGAAGTTTGGAGGCGCCCTCGTTCATCAGAGTCAGGTCCAACGGCGCCTTGTGCCACAAGGTGGAGTACCTGCCCAGCGGATCCCACAGTGCCGGACCATCGGCGATGCGGTAGCTGTAGCGCCTCCACAGGGCAGAAAAGCGGGCATCAAAACCCTCTGGGGCCAATGCCACCCGGTGGACTTCGACAGCCCCCGTGAGGTCACCCAAGCCCCTGCTGAGGGAACCGCGCAGGCGGCGGAGAAGGGCGACGGCGGGATCAAGTTCGGCGCCCCGGTTCAGCCCCAGCCACTCAGCCCGGGTGAGGTCCAGATGCACCACCTGACCGCGGGCGTGCACTCCGGAGTCAGTCCGTCCGGCAACTGTCACCCGTACCGGCCGCCGGATCAGCAGCGCCAAAGCCTCCTCGAGGACGCCTTGGACGGTCCGCAAACCGGGCTGTACTGCCCAGCCGCTGAACGGCCCGCCGTCGTACGCCAGATCGAGCCGGATACGCAAAAACCCGCCGTCCCCCAAGACGGGGGCAGCGGGTTTTTGGTCGTTCATAGACTTAAGTCTAAGCCAAGGTTTTAGCGAATTACTTCGCGTCCTTTTCCTCAGAGGCAGCAGCCTCTTCGGTCTCAGCAGCTTCAGCAGCCTCGGCCTCAGCGGCAGGAGCCTCTTCGGTCTCAGCAGCTTCGGTCTCAACAACCTCAGCCTCAGCAGCTTCTTCAGCAACCGGAGCAGCAGCTGCTTCCTTCTTGTCGGCGTCGCGCTTGGCGGCGTTGGTAGCCTCGGCTACGACGGCCTGCTTTGCGGAAACCGGCTCAAGAACGAGCTCGATGACAGCCATGGGAGCGTTGTCGCCCTTGCGGTTGCCGATCTTGGTGATGCGGGTGTAGCCGCCATCGCGGTTCTCCACAGCCTTGGCGATGTCGGTGAACAGCTCGTGGACGACGCCCTTGTTGCTGATCAGGCCGAGTACACGACGGCGGGAAGCGAGGTCACCACGCTTGGCGAAAGTCACCAGGCGCTCGGCGTACGGCTTCAGGCGCTTGGCCTTTGTCACCGTGGTGGTGATCCGCTTGTGCTCGAACAGTGCTGCTGCCAGGTTCGCGAGCATAAGACGCTCGTGAGCCGGGCCGCCTCCGAGGCGCGGACCCTTAGTGGGGGTAGGCATTATTGTTTCTCCTCATATGAAAGCCAGTGGGCCGAGCACAACGTGGTGCGCCGGCCCGCTGGCCAAGATCTGCTTGTTAGAGCTCGTCGTCGCTGAACGCGGCGTCGTCCTCTTCGATGGCTGCGGCGCGGGCTGCAAGGTCGAAACCGGGAGGCGAGTCCTTGAGGGACAGGCCCAGTTCAACCAGCTTTGCCTTGACCTCATCGATGGACTTGGCACCGAAGTTACGGATGTCCATCAGGTCAGCCTCGGAGCGGGCAACGAGTTCACCCACGGTGTGGATGCCCTCACGCTTGAGGCAGTTGTAGGAACGGACGGTGAGGTCCAGATCCTCGATCGGCAGGGCCATGTCTGCTGCCAGGGCAGCATCCGTCGGCGACGGGCCAATCTCGATACCTTCAGCTGCGGTGTTCAGCTCGCGGGCCAGACCGAACAGTTCCACCAAGGTGGTGCCTGCGGAAGCAACGGCGTCGCGGGGAGCGATTGCCTGCTTGGTCTCGACGTCGACAATCAGCTTGTCGAAGTCAGTGCGCTGCTCAACACGGGTGGCTTCCACGCGGAAAGTAACCTTCAGCACCGGCGAGTAGATCGAGTCGACCGGGATACGGCCAATCTCGGCGTCGCCGGACTTGTTCTGAGCTGCCGAAACGTAGCCGCGGCCGCGCTCGATGGTGAGTTCGAGCTCGAACTTGCCCTTCGAGTTAAGCGTGGCGATGTGCAGATCCGGGTTGTGGAATTCGACGCCGGCCGGCGGAGCGATATCCGCGGCGGTGACGACTCCCGGGCCCTGCTTGCGCAGGTAAGCAACAACCGGCTCATCGTGCTCGGAGGACACGGAAAGGTTCTTGATGTTCAGGATGATCTCGGTGACATCTTCCTTGACACCCGGAACCGTGGTGAACTCGTGCAGCACGCCATCGATCCGGATGCTGGTGACAGCAGCGCCGGGGATGGAGGAGAGCAGGGTACGGCGGAGGGAGTTTCCGAGGGTGTATCCAAAGCCCGGCTCCAGCGGTTCAATGATGAAGCGGGAGCGGTTATCGGAGACGACCTCTTCGGAGAGGGTGGGGCGCTGTGCAATGAGCACTTAGGTTTCCTTTCGGCGAGCATCCGCTATATGACGCAACACAGGTGGTGGAAAGTTCGGTCTAAAGACTTAAAGCGGGCGGGCTTGCCCGGACCTGTTACGGTCCGGGCAAGCTCACGCTGCTGGGAAGAGCCTTAGACGCGGCGGCGCTTCGGCGGACGGCAACCGTTGTGGGCGCTGGGGGTTACGTCCTGGATGGACCCAACCTCAAGGCCAGCGGCCTGCAGTGAACGGATAGCGGTCTCGCGTCCGGATCCCGGTCCCTTGACGAAAACGTCAACCTTGCGCATGCCGTGCTCCTGTGCACGCTTTGCAGCAGCTTCGGCAGCCATCTGGGCAGCGAACGGGGTGGACTTACGTGAGCCCTTGAATCCAACCTCACCGGACGAAGCCCAGGAGATGACAGCACCGTTCGGGTCCGTGATGGACACGATGGTGTTGTTAAAGGTGCTCTTGATGTGCGCCTGGCCAAGCGCGATATTCTTCTTGTCCTTCTTACGCGGCTTGCGAACCGCGCCACGAGTCTTCGGGGGCATTATTTCTCCTACAGAAAGTTTATTGGGGAAAGTCAGCAGCTATTTCTAGCGGCCGGCTTTCTTCTTGCCGGCGACGGTACGCTTCGGGCCCTTGCGGGTACGTGCGTTGGTCTTCGTACGCTGTCCGCGTACGGGCAGGCCCTTGCGGTGGCGCAGGCCTTCGTAGCTGCCGATTTCAACCTTGCGGCGAATGTCAGCTGCTACTTCGCGGCGAAGGTCACCCTCAACCTTGTAGTTGCCTTCAATGTAGTCACGCAGCTCAACCAGCTGCGCGTCCGTCAGGTCCTTGACCCGAACGTCAGCGCTGATGCCGGTAGCAGCCAGGGTTTCGTGTGCACGGGTCTTGCCCACGCCGTAGATGTAAGTAAGCGCAATTTCCAGCCGCTTTTCGCGGGGAATGTCTACGCCAGCGAGACGAGCCATAGTGGCAGTGCTCCTTGAATAAACCGGAGGTCGTAGGCAGTACACCCGCACGTTCTGTGCGGCCCCAGCCTCCGACCGGGGGTTAACTGTCCAGGCTCGTTATTACTCGATGTCCCGGTTCAGCTTGTGCTGCCTTTTATTTACTTGCGTGGGTTAGCAACCCAGGGATTTCCAGAAGGAAATTAGCCCTGGCGCTGCTTGTGGCGCGGGTTCTCGCAGATCACCATGACCCGGCCATTACGGCGGATCACTTTGCACTTTTCGCAGATCTGCTTGACGCTCGGCTTGACCTTCATGGCGTTCCTTTGCGTGTTGCAGTTGGACCACTGGAGCGGCTTCCAGCTGATGCCGTTGCCGCCCAGAGCTTATTTGTAGCGGTAGACAATACGACCACGTGTCAGGTCATAAGGGCTCAGCTCCACCACTACCCGGTCCTCAGGGAGAATCCTGATGTAGTGCTGACGCATTTTTCCAGAGATATGTGCAAGTACGATGTGCTTGTTGGTGAGCTCAACACGAAACATCGCATTGGGCAGCGCCTCAGTCACAACGCCTTCGATCTCTATGACCCCGTCCTTCTTGGCCATATCCTCCGCTAACTGTTGTTGCCACAGCCCTCCGGAATGCACCGGGCATGACTGTGAACGTTTTTTGATTGATTGGCCATCGCCTAGCGACCGCAAAAGGGCGCAACAGGGCAGACAACCAACAGACAACACTACGCCATGATGGCGCAAATGTTAAATCCTGCCATGTTAGCGCACGGTGCCCCTAAATGCAGCAAATTCCCCCGCCGGGGTGCTGACACTCTCCGCGTTGGTGACCCCGTCCATGATGGCCAGATGCACCACGTCGGCTGCCGCGCTTTGCAGCTTGATAAGACTCAACATCCGGGCCTCCGCACTGCTCCGATCCAGCTGAACGGCGCCGGTCGCCAGGGTGAACACGGTGTCGCCGTCGGCCAAAGTGTGGCTCGGATTCAACGCCCGCGCGATCCCCGCATGAGCCGCCGACGCCGTCCGCTTGCACTCAGCCTTGTCCAGGACCGCATTCGTGGCGACGACGACGAGCGTTGTGTTGAGTTGTTGCGGTTCTACCGCTGCCGGAGCCACAACCCTCGGCGTGCTCGCTCGTTCCTCGCTTAGACGCACGCTGCCGGGTTCCACCCGCTGCTCCGATGTGGCAGCCTCACCACCTGCTTCGCCTAGTTGAAACGGTAATCCCAGCGCGTTAACCACTGCCAGTGCCCCTACTACCACCCCATTCTCGAGGGTGATTGAGGCCGTGCCTACTCCGCCTTTGTAGGTTCGGGCCATGGCTGCTCCGGTGCCGGCTCCCACATTGCCGCGTTCGACGTCGTGCCTGTCCTTCTGGGCGAAGGCGACAGCAGTGGCTTCGTAACCCATGCCCTGATCCGGGCGGGCAGCGAAGTCTCCTCCCCTGCCGAGGTCGAAGATGGCTGCGGCCGGGACGATGGGAACAACTCCGCCGGGAACTTCAAAGCCCCGGCCGTTCTCCTCGCACCAACGCTGGGCGCCGTGGGCTGCCACGAGTCCGTACGCACTGCCGCCTGCCAGGACCACCGCGTCAACGAAGGAGGTCAGCGTGGTGGGATCCAATGCATCGGTTTCGTGGGTGCCCGGCCCGCCGCCTTGGACGTGAACGGAGCCGACAGTCCTGGGCGGCGGCAGGACGACTGTCACCCCGCTCAACCACCCGTCGTCGGACTTTTGGACCTGGCCTACCCGGATACCTGTGACGTCAGTGATCGCTCCCATGGCTCCATTGTGGTGCACGTGTGCCGTTATTTACCTTGCTGCTCCCGCAGCATCTTCTCGACATCGAGGGTCGCGGGGCGCATGCCCACTTCGGGACAGAATTCCTCAGTTGATATCGGGACGTCTCCCGGGGCAGGCAGTACCGCGTACCGCCAGTCATCCCGGATGCACTTGACCAGCACAGGCACTTTTGACGGCGCCGGAGGTGCGGTTGCAGGCGGCTTCGGTGTGGGCCGAACGGTGGCTCCGGCCTGGATTCTGCCCTCGAGCCACAGTGAACTGCAGAGCTCTACAGGATCGACGGCCTCGGTGTTGTCCCCGGGTCCTCCCACCGCCAGAGCCACCTCTTCAGCGTAGGTGTTGGCGGAGGGACCCGAATAACAGAAAGCAGTGTATTTTGCCTGTTCCGGCGTCACATTGAAGATATAGAAACCAGCAGTCGCAGCAGCGAGGATCACGGGCGCCATGACCGCCGCGCTGATGCGGCGGCTGCGCTGCCGCCGCCGGCGCAAATCGGCGCTGATCCTGTTGGTGAGCGCGGCACGTACCCGCTCACGGCTTTCACTCAGATCCTCCATTTTTGAGTCACCTCCTCCCCCTGGGTCTCGTTAAACAGCTCTTTTAGTTTGGAACGCATCCGCAGAACGCGGTTCTTTACGGCGGCAGTGGTAATCCCTGTAGCTGCGGCAATCTGGGCGTGAGGCACATCGCCCAGGAAGAACATCCGGAAAACGGCCTGGTCCTGGACAGACATAGTTGCGACGACCGCCATTACCTGCGAGATCTGGTCATTGGTGACCACAATGCTCTCAGCAGAGACGGCCACCAATGCCTTACTGGCGTCCAGCTCATCAATGTCAGCTGTGGGCTGGTTCCCGTGTTTCCGGTTGTGGTTGTAGCTCAGGAACTTGGCTGTGGAAAAAATCCAGGGGCGCAGCGAACCGTTGACAAGGCTCACAGTCTTTGCCTTCTCCCACAGCAGGAAAAACGTCTCCTGGGCGAGTTCTTCTGCAGCGGGGATACTGCCTGTCATCTTCACGAGGTATCGCAAAACGCCATCGGCATACCGGTCATAGACCTCGGCAAACGCGTTCTCATCACGCTTTACAAGCCCTTTGAGCAAGAGTGCTTCGTTATCAGGGTCGTCCGGCCCGACGCCGTTGCCGGTCCGGGACCTGAAAAAACCTGCCACTTAGCTAAGGCGAAAAGCTGATGGACGACGTGCGATCGTTCATGGTGCCAACCCAGGATGAGGATGCGTACCAGCCGTAACCGGCCCCTGTACCGTTTGAATGCTCGTGGAGGTACAAGCGGCAGCCTGATCCGCCGATAAAGGAGGAAAGACGGTCATTCCAACCCGTCCAGGTCAGGTCAATAAAATCCCTGTAGCCGGACCAGCACGAATTCCCGACGATGTTCAAATAGCCGCCGCCGTAACCGGAGTTGTCATAGATGGTGCCGATGACAGATGCCGCCTGAGCGGTTGGGGTTGATTCGGACTGGAGCCCGAGCCCTTCCGTACCTTTAGCCGTTTTTCCCGTATCCACGCCGGAAAGCTCCAGCGATCGGTTGAGCTCTTCAGGTGTGTCATGGCAATGAAGCTTCTGCTTGATGACGTCCGCTGAGCAGTATCTGGCAGCGGATGCAGGATTCTTCGCTGCCGTCATGGTTGCTGCAAGGGAAAAGCAAGCGCCAAGTGCCAGGACAGCCTTCAATGAACCGCGACGAACAGACATGTCCCCAGTTTACCCATGGGCCCCCTCCCCCTTTTGCCGCCGCGCATTTGAACGGCCGGCTATTGGGTTAATGTCCCGGGAGGGGAAAAAGTCTCAGGATCAGGGAATCGGGGTAGGAACTACTCCCAGCGGTGCCAGGCGCTCCGCGCCGCCATCCGGAGCGGAAAGAACCCAGATCCCCTTACTGTGGACTGCAACGGAGTGCTCCCATTGGCAGGAGCGCTGGCCGTCGGTGGTGACCACGGTCCAGTCGTCGTCGAGCACCGCGGTGTCAATTCCGCCTCGGACGAGCATCGGCTCGATGGCCAAGCAGAGACCCGGGCGGATCTTTGGCCCCCGGTGACCCGTCCTGTAGTTGGGTACGTCCGGTGCCATGTGCATCTCAGAGCCGATGCCGTGACCCACGTAGTCTTCCAGGATTCCGAGCGGTTTGCCCGGCACAGATGAGACGTAGTCATCCACTGCGGCGCCTATGTCACCGACGTACTTTCCAGTGGCAAGCGCTGCTATCCCGTGCCACATGGCTGTCTCAGTCACGTCCGAGAGGCGCTGATCGGCGGGATCGGCCGTGCCGACAATGACGGTCCGTGCGGAATCGGAATGCCACCCGTCCACGATGGCACCGCCGTCGATTGAGAGAATATCTCCGTCCCGCAAGATCCGGCTGCCCGGGATTCCGTGCACCACTTCCTCATTGACGGAGGTGCAAATGGTCGCCGGGAACCCGTGATAGCCCAGGAAATTTGACTTGGCACCGGAGTCGCTGAGGACAGCGGCGAATACCTCGTCCAGCTCCTTGGTGGTGGTGCCGGCAGTGGCAGCGGCGGCAGCGGCATCGAGGGCGCGACTCAGAACAAGCCCTGCCTTGTGCATGGTGCGTATCTGGGCGTCGGTCTTGTACTCAATACGGGGCTGGCCGAAGGCCATCTTCCGATCCTTTCAGAGGGTCTGCAAGCTGTTGGGGATGCGCTTGGGGTAAATGGGTGAGGCTCCTCCCGATAACCGGGAGGAGCCTCGTAAAGCTGGGCTGATCAGGCCGCCTGGGCAGTCTTGATGGCCTGCATCACGCGGTCCGTCACTTCGTCGATGGCGCCGATGCCGTCGACCTGAGTGAGAATGCCGCGCTCCGCATACTTCGCCACAACGGCTTCAGTCTGCTCGTGGTAGAGGTCCAGGCGGTGCCGGATGACGGCTTCATTGTCGTCACTGCGGCCGTTCTCCTTGGCGCGTCCCAGGAGGCGGGTAACCAGCTCCTCGTCGTCCGCGGTCAGCTGGAGCACGACGTCGAGCTTCTGCTCACCGTCCGCGAGGATCTGGTCCAGGTAGTCGACCTGCGCCGTGGTGCGCGGGTAGCCGTCCAGGAGGAAGCCGGCGTCGACGTCGCCTTCGCTGAGGCGGTCGCGCACCATTTTGTTGGTGACGCTGTCCGGAACAAAATCTCCGGCGTCCATGTACTTCTTGGCCTCGAGGCCCAACGGAGTCTCACCCTTGACGTTGGCGCGGAAGATATCGCCGGTGGAGATCGCTACGACGCCGAGCCGCTCCGAAATACGTTCCGCCTGCGTTCCTTTGCCGGAGCCAGGAGGTCCGATAATCAACATTCTGGTCATCGTAAGAGCCCTTCATAGTGACGTTGCTGTAGCTGCGCATCAATCTGCTTGACCGTTTCAAGGCCTACGCCCACCATGATCAGGATCGAGGTGCCACCGAACGGGAAGTTCTGGTTGGCGTTGATCAGGACCAGGGCCACCAGCGGAATCAGTGCGACGAAGCCCAGGTAGAGAGCTCCGGGCAATGTGATCCGTGAGAGGACGTACTGCAGGTAATCTGCGGTTGGCTTGCCGGCCCGGATGCCGGGAATGAAGCCGCCGTACTTCTTCATGTTGTCCGAGACCTCTTCAGGGTTGAAGGTGATCGCGACATAGAAGTAAGTAAAGAAAACGATCATGGCGAAGTAGAGCGCCATGTAGATGGGGTGGTCCCCGCGTGTGAGGTTGTTGTTGATCCATTCAACCCACGGCTGGACGGGTTCGCCCGCCCGGGGCTGGTTGAACTGGGAGATCAGGCCCGGCAGGTACAGCATTGAGGAAGCGAAGATAACGGGCACGACGCCGGCCATGTTCACCTTGATGGGGATGTACGTGCTGGTTCCGCCCACAGTTCGGCGGCCGATCATACGCTTCGCGTATTGCACGGGGACGCGCCGCTGGGACTGCTCCACGAACACGACAAGCGCAACGGTCAGAAGGCCGATCGCGATCACCATAAAGAACGTTCCCGGGCCCTGTGACGTCCAGATGGCGCCAAGAGAGGTGGGGAAGCCGGCGGCGATCGACGTGAAGATCAGGAGGGACATACCGTTGCCGACACCCTTTTCAGTCACCAGTTCACCCATCCACATGATCAGGCCGGTACCGGCCGTCAGCGTGATGATGAGGAGGATGGTGGTAATGACGCTGTCATCAGGAATGATCGGAAGGTTGCAGCCCGGCAGCAGCTGGCCGGAACGGGCCAACGACACCAGCGTCGTGGCGTTCAGCAGGCCAAGGGCGATAGTCAGGTAACGCGTGTACTGCGTCAGCTTCGACTGGCCAGAGGCGCCCTCTTCATACAGTTGCTGGAAACGGGGAATGACCACCCGCAGGAGCTGCACAATGATGCTTGCCGTGATGTACGGCATGATCCCCAAGGCGAAGATGGACACTTGCAGCAGGGCACCGCCACTGAACAAGTTGACGAGCTGGTAGATACCGCCCGTGGTCTGACCTGTCGACAAGCATTGCTGGACATTCTGGTAGTTCACACCAGGCGAGGGGATGAAAGCGCCCAAGCGGAAGATTGTGATGATTCCCAGCGTGAACAACAACTTGCGTCGCAGATCAGGCGTGCGAAAGGCCCGGCCAAATGCGCTAAGCAAGCGTCCTCCTGAGTTGTTTAATGAAGTCATGTGAGCAGGGTCAATAAACCCAACAACCGAGTCTAACGGGTGGATGCGCTCCGCCGATAATCGGTGAGGCCCCAAAAATGAAAAAACTCCCGGTCGACGAGGCCTGAGCCCCGGCAACCGGGAGTTTTTTCGCAATAGGCAACTGCTTGCCCACACTCATTTAGAGTGCGGTGGTGCTTCCGCCTGCTGCAGCAATCTTTTCGGCAGCGCTGGCCGAGAATGCATCGACCGTGACGTCAACCTTGACGGTGATGTCACCGGTGCCCAGCACCTTGACGGGCTGGTTCTTGCGAACGGCACCCTTCGCGACCAGGTTCTCCACCGTGACAACGCCACCTTCCGGGAACAGCTCGTTGAGCTTGTCCAGGTTAACAACCTGGTACTCAACCCGGAACGGGTTCTTGAAGCCGCGCAGCTTCGGCAGGCGCATGTGCAGCGGCAACTGGCCGCCGGCAAAGCCAGCCTTGATCTGGTAGCGGGCCTTCGTACCCTTGGTACCGCGACCAGCGGTCTTACCCTTGGAACCTTCACCACGACCAACACGGGTCTTGGCGGTCTTGGCACCCGGGGCGGGACGCAGGTGGTGAACCTTCAGTGCGTTCTGCTTCTCAGCAGTGGCGCCCTGTGCCTTTTCGGCGGTGTTCTTCTCTGCCATTTACTTCGCCTCCTCTACCTTTACCAGGTGCGGAACCGTGTTGAGCATTCCGACAGTCACGGCGTCGGCGGTGCGGACAACAGTGTGTCCGATCCGCTTCAGGCCGAGGGACCGCAGGGTGTCGCGCTGGTTCTGCTTGCCGCCAATGGCGGACTTGATCTGAGTGATCTCCAACTGTGCGTCAGAGGGAATCAGGTTCTTGGCCATGTCTTAGACACCTGCCTTCTGGTTCTGGTTCAGAAGAGCGCGCACCAAAGCAGCCGGAGCAACCTCGTCCAGGGGCAGGCCACGACGGGCTGCCACAGACGCGGGCTCTTCCAGGCGCTTCAGAGCGTCAACAGTCGCGTGAACGATGTTGATGGCGTTGGAGGAACCGAGCGACTTGGAGAGGATGTCGTGGATGCCCACGCACTCCAGTACTGCACGGACCGGACCGCCGGCGATAACACCGGTACCGGCGGAAGCCGGACGCAGCATTACGACGCCTGCAGCAGCTTCGCCCTGCACACGGTGCGGGATGGTGCTGCCAACGCGGGGAACGCGGAAGAAGGACTTCTTGGCCTCTTCAACGCCCTTAGCGATTGCTGCGGGAACTTCCTTCGCCTTGCCGTAGCCGACGCCGACCATACCGTTACCGTCACCAACGACGACGAGTGCGGTGAAGCTGAAGCGACGACCACCCTTGACGACCTTGGAGACGCGGTTGATGGTAACAACGCGCTCTACGAACTGGCTCTTCTCGGCTTCGCGGCCGCCGTCGCGGCCACCACGGCCACCACGGTCGCCACGGCCCTGGCCACGGTCGCCACGCTCGCCACGACGAGCGCCACCACGGCGGTCATCAGCGGCTGCGGGGGCAGTGGTCTCAGTGGCTTCAGCAGCTGCGGCAACGGATGCCTTCTGATCTGCAGACACAGTGTCCTTTTCCTTGTTTGCTTCCGTCACAGTGACAGCCCACCTTCACGTGCACCGTCAGCAACAGCTGCGATCCGACCGTGGTACTTGTTACCACCGCGGTCGAAGACTACAGCTTCGATACCGGCGGCCTTGGCGCGCTCAGCGACGAGTTCGCCAACGCGCTTGGCCTTGGCAGTCTTGTCGCCGTCGAATGCACGAAGGTCGGCTTCCATTGTGGAGGCGCCAGCCACGGTCAGGCCCTTGGTGTCATCGACAACCTGGACGAATACGTGGCGTGCGGAACGGTTGACGACCAGACGAGGACGTACAGCCGTACCTGAGAGACGCTTGCGGATACGAAGCTGGCGACGGCTGCGTGCGGCAGACTTGCTCTTGTTCGTACGCTTCTTGTTAATTGCTATGGCCATGGTTACTTACCAGCCTTTCCGACCTTGCGGCGGATGACTTCGCCGGCATAGCGGATGCCCTTGCCCTTATAGGGGTCCGGCTTCCGCAGCTTGCGAATGTTGGCAGCAACTTCGCCGACCTGCTGCTTGCTAATTCCAGAGACAGAGAGCTTGGTCGGACCCTCTACTGCAAAGGTGATGCCGTTCGGTGCAGAGACATTGACGGGGTGGCTGTAGCCCAGAGCGAACTCCAGGTCAGAACCCTTGGCCTGAACGCGGTAACCGGTACCGACAATTTCAAGCTTCTTCTCGTAGCCTGCGGTGACACCCTGGATCATGTTGGCGATCAGGGTGCGTGTCAGGCCGTGCAGCGAACGGGAGGCGCGCTCGTCGTTCGGGCGGGCGACAGTCAGGGTGCCTTCTTCCAGGGATACCTCGATCGGGCTGGGCACAGTGTGGCTCAGCTCGCCTTTGGAACCCTTGACGCTGACGACAGAGCCGTCAACCTTGACCTCAACGCCGGCAGGAACGGTGATGGGGAGACGTCCAATACGTGACATTATTCTCTTCCTTTCCCGTTACCAGACGTAAGCGAGGACTTCGCCGCCCACGCCCTTCTTGCCGGCCTGCTTGTCAGTCAAGAGGCCGGAAGAGGTGGACAGGATTGCGACACCCAGGCCACCGAGCACGTGCGGCAGGTTGGTGGACTTTGCGTAAACGCGCAGTCCCGGCTTGGAAATACGACGAACGCCAGCAATTGAACGCTCGCGGTTCGGGCCGAACTTGAGCTCGAGGGTCAGCTTCTTGCCAACCTCAGCGTCTTCTTCTTTCCAGGAGGCGATGTAACCTTCGGCCTTCAGGATGTCAGCGACGCGTGCCTTGAGCTTGCTGTAAGGCATAGACACGGAATCGTGGTATGCCGAGTTTGCGTTGCGCAGACGCGTAAGCATATCTGCGACAGGATCTGTCATAGTCATGTGGGCTCTTGCCCTTCCTCATAACGGTTTCCGCTGGCTGGTCCGGGAATCAATTCCCAGTACCTGGTCAGGCGGACCTTTTATGTAGCTAGATTAATCTTCGGTCTTGAACGGGAAGCCAAGCGCCTTCAGCAGCGCGCGGCCTTCGTCATCGGTCTTTGCAGTGGTGACAACCGTGATGTCCATACCGCGAACGCGGTCAATGGAATCCTGGTCGATCTCGTGGAACATAACCTGCTCGGTCAGACCGAAGGTGTAGTTGCCGTTGCCGTCGAACTGCTTGCCGCTGAGGCCGCGGAAGTCGCGGATACGGGGCAGTGCGAGGGTTACCAGGCGGTCCAGGAATTCCCACATGCGGTCTCCACGCAGAGTTGCGTGTGCACCGATGGGCATGCCTTCGCGCAGCTTGAACTGAGCGATCGACTTGCGGGCCTTGGTGACCTGGGGCTTCTGGCCGGTGATCAGGGTGAGGTCGCGGACAGCGCCGTCGATCAGCTTGGAGTCCTTGGCGGCATCTCCAACACCCATGTTCACGACAACCTTGACCAGGCGCGGAACCTGGTTAACGTTCTCGTACTTGAATTCCTCAACAAGCGTGTCCTTGATGGAATCCGCGTACTTGGTCTTCAGACGAGGAACGATCTTGCTTGCCGGAGTCTCGAGAGTCTCAGTCATTAGATGTCCTTCCCGGAGCTCTTGGCCACGCGTACGCGCACTTCACGCTTCACGCCATCGCGCTCAACGGTCTCGGTGCGGAAACCTACGCGGGTGGGCTTCTTGGTGGACGGGTCAACCAGAGCCACGTTGGAGATGTGGATTGAAGCCTCAACGACCTCGATGCCACCGGTCTTGGTGCCGCGCTGCGACTGACCGACCTTGGTGTGCTTGGTTACGCGGTTAATGCCTTCAACCAACACGCGGTTGGTCTCAGGGAATACGCGCAGAACCTTGCCCTGCTTGCCACGGTCGCCGCCGCGCTCAGCCTTGGCGCCAGTGATGACCTGAACGAGGTCACCCTTCTTGATCTTAGCCATGGACTACAGCACCTCCGGAGCCAGAGAAACGATCTTCATGAACTTCTTGTCACGGAGCTCACGACCAACCGGTCCGAAGATACGGGTGCCGCGGGGGTCACCGTCGTTCTTCAGGATCACAGCTGCGTTCTCGTCAAACTTGATGTAGGAACCATCCGCACGGCGGCGTTCCTTCTTGGTACGGACGATGACGGCCTTAACCACATCGCCCTTCTTTACGTTGCCGCCCGGGATTGCGTCCTTGACGGTAGCGACGATGACGTCGCCAATGCCTGCGTAGCGACGGCCAGATCCACCGAGAACGCGAATGGTAAGGATTTCCTTAGCACCCGTGTTGTCGGCGACCTTGAGTCGCGACTCCTGCTGAATCACTGTTTACTCCTTGCGTCGCGCGGGTTCTCAGACCGAAAATCTTCCTACGGAATGAGCCTTGCGGAACGGTTGATCGGGGTGTCTCTTGACCTGCCTGGATTTTGCCAGACCAGGCCTAAACTCCCGTGCCAAAAACATTTGCTTCCCAAGCGGATTCTGACTGATCAGGACGCAAGGGGGCACTATGCCGTGGCACGATTGTTTACGAGGTTGATGACGGCGCACGAACGGCGCCATACAAACTCAATATCCTAGCACAATTCTTCCGGGTCCCCATATCACAGGGAGACGCGGAAACCCCCGCTCCCAAAGGGAACGGGGGTTTCCAGTGCAGCTTCGTCTCAGCGAAGCCGCTGGTGTTACTTGGCCTTTTCGAGGATCTCCACAAGCCGCCAGTTCTTGGTGGCGGACAGCGGGCGGGTCTCAGCGATGAGCACGAGATCGCCGATGCCGGCGATGTTCTGCTCGTCGTGAGCCTTGACCTTCGAGGTGCGGCGAATGACCTTGCCGTACAGGGCGTGCTTCACGCGGTCTTCAACCTGGACAACGATGGTCTTTTCCATCTTGTCCGAGACCACGTAGCCACGACGCGTCTTACGGTAACCGCGCTGCTCAGCCGTAGCTGCCTCAGCAGAAACAGTTTCCGTCACGTTCTCGTCCTTTTCACTCACTTGGCGTCCTCCTCGGTCTCAGCTTCGGCCGGCTTTTCAGCCTTCTCAGCCTTGGCTGCTGACTTCTTGGACTTCTTTTCTTCCTTGGCTTCCACAACCGGTGCGGCAACCTCGGCACGAATGCCCAGCTCGCGCTCACGGAGAACGGTGTAGATGCGAGCGATGTCCTTCTTTACCGCGCGCAGACGACCGTGGTTCTCCAGCTGACCGGTGGCGGACTGGAAACGCAGGTTGAACAGCTCTTCCTTGGACTTGCGGAGTTCTTCAACGAGACGCTCGTTGTCGAAACCGTCCAGCTGTGCGGGTGCGAGATCCTTCGACCCTACTGCCATTTCTATTCACCACCTTCGCGACGCACAATGCGTGCCTTCAACGGGAGCTTGTGGATTGCAAGGCGCAGGGCCTCGCGAGCTACCTCTTCATTGACACCGGAGAGTTCAAAGAGAACCCGGCCCGGCTTGACGTTTGCAACCCACCACTCCGGAGAACCCTTACCGGAACCCATACGGGTTTCAGCAGGCTTCTTTGTCAGCGGACGGTCCGGGTAGATGTTGATCCAGACCTTGCCGCCACGCTTGATGTGGCGGGTCATTGCAATACGTGCGGATTCGATCTGACGGTTAGTGACGTATGCCGGGCTCAGAGCCTGGATGCCGTACTCACCGAAGGAGACCTTGGTGCCGCCCGTAGCAGCGCCGGAACGACCCGGGTGGTGCTGCTTACGGTGCTTGACTCGACGTGGGATAAGCATTTAAGCCTGTCCTCCTTCTACTGCAGCGGGTGCAGCCTCAACTGCCGGAGCGGCTACTGTCGCTTCAGCTGATGCTGCTGCTGCTTCGGCTGCCGGACGGTCGGTACGACGGCGGCGGTCACCACGGTCAGCGCCACCGGGGCGGCCCGGGCGGTCGCTGGCACCACGGCCGCGGGACGGAGCAGCAGCTGCCTGCTGTGCCAGTTCCTTGGCGGTGACGTCACCCTTGTAGATCCAGACCTTCACGCCAATGCGGCCGAAGGTGGTCTTGGCCTCGTAGAAGCCGTAGTCGATGTTCGCGCGGAGGGTGTGCAGGGGCACACGGCCTTCGCGGTAGAACTCCGAGCGGGACATTTCTGCGCCACCCAGACGACCGGAGCAAGCGATACGGATACCCTTGGCACCGGCGCGCTGTGCGGACTGCATTGCCTTCTTCATCGCACGGCGGAAAGCCACACGTGAGGTCAGCTGCTCTGCAACGCCCTGGGCAACAAGCTGGGCTTCCATTTCGGGGTTCTTGACCTCGAGGATGTTCAGCTGAACCTGCTTGCCGGTGAGCTTTTCGAGCTCGCCGCGGATGCGGTCTGCCTCGGCGCCGCGGCGGCCGATAACGATACCCGGACGTGCCGTGTGGATGTCCACGCGGACACGGTCGCGGGTGCGCTCGATCTCAACCTTGGCGATACCGGCGCGCTCCATGCCCGTGGACATGAGCTGGCGGATACGGATGTCTTCGCGAACGAAGTCCTTGTACCGCTGGCCTGCCTTGGTGCTGTCAGCGAACCAGTGCGATACGTGATCGGTGGTGATGCCGAGTCGGAACCCGTGCGGGTTTACTTTCTGTCCCACTTAGCGAGCCTCCTCTTTCTCCGGGGTAGCGACTACCACGGTGATGTGGCTGGTGCGCTTCTTGATCTGAAATGCACGACCCTGAGCACGCGGCTGGAACCGCTTCATGGTCGGGCCTTCATCAACAAACGCTTCGCTGATGATGAGGTCACCTTCGTCAAACGCCATGCCGTCGCGGTCCGCGAGGACCCGGGCGTTGGAGATTGCCGACTGTACTACCTTGAATACCGGCTCAGAAGCTGCCTGGGGGGCAAACTTCAGAATTGCCAGAGCCTCGTTCGCTTGCTTACCACGAACAAGGTTGACGACGCGCCGGGCCTTCATAGGCGTTACGCGGATGTGACGCGCAATTGCCTTGGCTTCCATTGCTTTCCTTCTCTCGTCTTTGACGTAAGTGCAGGCGCCTAGCGGCGCTTGCCCTTACGGTCGTCCTTGACATGGCCGCGGAATGTCCGCGTGGGAGCGAATTCGCCGAGCTTGTGCCCGACCATCGACTCGGTGACAAACACCGGAATGTGCTTGCGTCCGTCGTGCACGGCGATCGTGTGGCCGAGCATGTCGGGGACGATCATCGAGCGGCGGGACCAGGTCTTGATGACGTTCTTGGTGCCCTTTTCGTTTTCCCTGGCTACCTTTACAAAGAGGTGCTGGTCAACGAAAGGACCTTTTTTCAGGCTGCGTGGCATGTGTCCAGGCTCCTATCGCTTGTTCTTGCCAGTACGACGGCGACGAACAATAAGCTTGTCGCTCTCTTTGTTGGGGCGGCGGGTACGGCCTTCAGGCTTACCGTTCGGGTTGACCGGGTGACGTCCACCGGAGGTCTTACCTTCACCACCACCGTGCGGGTGGTCAACCGGGTTCATGGCTACACCACGGACTGTCGGGCGGACGCCCTTCCAGCGCATACGGCCGGCCTTGCCCCAGTTGATGTTCGACTGCTCAGCGTTGCCCACTTCACCGATGGTTGCGCGGCAGCGCACATCGACGTTGCGGATTTCGCCGGAGGGCAGACGCAGCTGGGCGAAACGGCCTTCCTTGGCGACGAGCTGTACAGAAGCGCCGGCGGAGCGTGCCATCTTGGCGCCGCCACCCGGACGCAGTTCAACTGCGTGGATAACGGTACCCACCGGGATGTTGCGCAGGGGCAGGTTGTTGCCAGGCTTGATGTCAGCGTTGGCACCTGCCTCTACGAAGTCGCCCTGGGACAGCTTGTTCGGCGCGATGATGTAACGTTTGGTGCCATCAACGTAGTGCAGGAGGGCGATGCGAGCCGTGCGGTTCGGATCGTACTCGATTTCGGCAACGCGGGCGTTGACGCCGTCCTTGTCGTGGCGACGGAAGTCGATCAGACGGTACTGGCGCTTGTGTCCACCACCCTTGTGACGGGTCGTGATCTTACCGGAGTTGTTACGGCCACCCTTTTTGGGCAACGGACGTACCAACGACTTTTCCGGCGTCGACCGCGTGATTTCAGTGAAGTCCGCTACGCTCGAGCCGCGACGGCCCGGGGTAGTCGGCTTATATTTACGGATTCCCATAATTCATTTCCTCGTTAAAGTGGTCTCCGCTACGCGAGCGGACCGCCGAAGATGTCGATAGTGCCTTCTTTGAGGGTGACAATCGCACGCTTGGTGTTCTTGCGGGTACCCCATCCGAATTTGGTCCGCTTGCGCTTACCGGCACGGTTGATGGTGTTGATCGATTCGACCTTGACGGAGAAGATTTTCTCCACGGCCAGCTTGATCTCGGTCTTGTTCGAGCGGGGGTCCACCAGGAAGGTGTACTTGCCCTCATCGATCAGGCCGTAGCTTTTTTCCGACACGACAGGTGCAAGCACGACGTCGCGGGGGTCTTTGATGGTGGCTGCACTCACTTGGCATCCTCCTCGTTCTTTGCAGCCTTGTCAGCAACGAATGCTTCGTAGGCAGCCTTGGTGAAGACTACGTCGTCAGAAACGAGAACGTCATAGGTGTTCAGCTGGTCTGCGTACAGAACGTGAACTTCCTCGAGGTTGCGCACGGACAGTGCTGCAACATCGTTGGCGCGCTCAATGACAACGAGCAGGTTCTTGCGCTCGGAAACGCCGCGCAGTGTTGCCAGTGCTTCTTTGGCAGACGGCTTGGTGCCGGCAACCAGTTCAGCAACAACGTGGATGCGTCCGTTGCGGGCGCGGTCAGACAACGCGCCGCGCAGTGCAGCAGCAATCATCTTCTTGGGGGTCCGCTGGCTGTAGTCACGGGGTGTGGGGCCGTGGACAACGCCACCACCGGTCATGTGAGGAGCACGGATTGAACCCTGACGGGCGCGGCCGGTGCCCTTCTGCTTGAACGGCTTGCGACCGGCACCGGAAACTTCGGCGCGGGTCTTGGTCTTGTGGGTACCCTGGCGAGCAGCAGCGAGCTGTGCAACGACGACCTGGTGCAGCAAGGGCACGTTGGTCTGAACGTCGAAGATCTCTGCAGGCAGGTCAACCTTGACAGTGCTAGTCATTGAACTAGGCTCCCTTCACGGCAGTGCGTACGAGTACGACCTGGCCGCGGGCACCGGGAACGGCGCCCTTGATCAGGAGCAGCGACTTCTCGACGTCAACCGCGTGAACGGTGAGGTTCAGCGTGGTGTGACGGACGGCGCCCATGCGGCCGGCCATTTTCATGCCCTTGAAGACGCGGCTCGGGGTGGATGCGCCACCGATTGAACCGGGCTTACGGTGGTTCTTGTGGGCACCGTGGGAAGCTCCAACGCCGTGGAAGCCGTGACGCTTCATAACACCGGCGAAGCCCTTACCCTTGGTGGTGCCAACGACGTCGATCTTCTGGCCGGCTTCGAAGAGCTCAACTGAAAGCTCCTGGCCCAGCTCGTAAGAGTCAGCATCTGCAGTGCGCAGTTCGACGACGTGACGGCGAGGCGTGACGCCTGCCTTTTCAAAGTGACCAGCCAGCGGCTTGGTGACCTTGCGGGGATCGATCTGGCCGTAGCCGATCTGAACGGCGACGTAGCCATCAGTCTCTGCATTGCGCAGCTGAGTGATGACGTTCGAGTCAGCCTGGACCACAGTTACGGGGATGAGCTTGTTGTTCTCGTCCCAGACCTGGGTCATGCCGAGCTTCGTGCCCAGCAGGCCCTTTACGTTACGGGTTGCGGTCATAGTCTCTCAGCACCTCCCTACAGCTTGATTTCGATGTTCACGTCGGCAGGCAGGTCGAGACGCATAAGCGAGTCGACGGCCTTCGGCGTGGGATCGATGATGTCGATCAGACGCTTGTGAGTACGCATTTCGAAGTGCTCACGGCTGTCCTTGTACTTGTGCGGAGAGCGGATAACACAGTAAATGTTCTTCTCCGTCGGAAGCGGCACCGGGCCAACAACCGTTGCGCCTGCGCGCGTGACCGTCTCAACGATCTTCCGTGCTGAAACGTCAATGACCTCGTGATCATATGACTTCAGCCGGATGCGGATTTTTTGTCCCGCCATGTCGCCTGACTCTCTTTCAGTCTGTAGCTTCCCCCGAATTAGGGCTGCCCTGTTTACTTTCGTGTTGCATGTGGCTGCCGAAGCATTTGAAGTCGTGACTACCACCCGCCGCACAAGCTGAATCCGGACGTTTCCGGGTTCCTCAACCTGCCGACGTAACCGACCCCCGCGGTCGGGCGTGTCGCGCTTCTTACGCGCAGCAGCCCGCAGTTCCATGGGGAGTGGGTTATGTTTGGTCTTCCACTTGGACCCTGACACCCGGCATTATCCGGATCGGGACGCGAAGAAGCGCTTGAACAACTCATCTAGTATGCCGGATTTTATCCACAGAAGCGAATCAGTCGGTATCCGTGCCCATGAGGACCCCTCGCTCCTGATTCTCGCCAGGCCGGTTATTGCCTTCAGCAACTGCCGATTAGAAGATAAGGGCATGACTGTGCAGGATCCTGTGTCTGTTCAAAGTCTGGCCAGCCGGCTGCGGCCAGGCTTTACGCTGGGCGTGGCCACGGCCTCTTTTCAGATCGAGGGCGCCCTCGCCGCCGACGGAAGGGGGCCGTCCGGCTGGGATGCATTTGCCGAGAAACCCGGTGCCATTCTTGACGGACATTCGCCTGCTGTTGCCTGCGACCACTACAACCGTTCTGCCGAGGATATAGCGCTGATGCGGGACCTGGGGGTCGACTCCTACCGTTTCTCCCTTTCCTGGCCGCGTATCCAGCCTGACGGCACCGGGCCTTTCAATGGCCAAGGCCTTGATTTTTACGATCGCCTCATTGACCAACTGCTCGGCGCCGGCATATCCCCCATGGCCACCCTTTATCACTGGGACACTCCCCTGCCCTTGGAGCACCAGGGCGGGTGGATGAACCGCAATACCGCGGAGCGGTTCGCCGAATACAGCGCGGCTGCGGCCGAGCGGTTCGGTGACAGGGTGGCCCAGTGGGTAACTCTCAATGAGCCCGTCTCGGTGACCCTTAACGGCTACGCCCTCGGTGTTCATGCACCCGGCCGGGACCTGCTGTTCAACGCATTGCCCTCCATTCATCACCAACTGCTCGGCCATGGTCTCGCAGTGCAGGCACTCAGGGCTGCCGGAGTCAAAGGCGGCATTGGCGTGACGAACCTTCACTCCCCTGTGCGCCCGTCAACCTCCAAGCCGGGCGACAGGCTCGTAGCCAGGGTGTTCGACACGCTGATGAACAGGATCTATGCGGATCCTGTTCTGCTGGGGAGGTACCCGAAGCTGCCCCTCGTGGCCCGGCCATGGCTGCGTTCCATGGGAAAAATTTCCGACGCCGATCTCCGCACCATCCATCAGCCCCTGGATTTCTACGGCCTCAACTACTACTACCCCGTGAAGGTCGCCTTGGGCCGCGGCGCAGTAAGCCTGCCAGCAACTGCTGCCGCGATCGCGCGTATGCCGTTCCACGAGGTGGGCTACCCGGAGTACGGCACAACGGGATTCGGCTGGCCTGTGGCGCCGGAGCACCTTGGTGTCCTGCTGCGGGAACTCAAAGACAGATATGGTGCAGCGCTGCCGCCTGTGTTCGTGACGGAGAGCGGTGCCAGTTTCCCTGAACCCGATCATGTGTCAGGTCCCATCGACGACGCCGACAGGATCAGTTACCTCTCAGGCCACCTGGGCCATGCCCTGGACGCTACCGCGCCCGGCGGAATCGCGGAGGATGTGGAACTGCTGGGGTACTACGTTTGGACGCTGCTGGACAACTTCGAGTGGGCCGCCGGCTACTCCCAGCGGTTCGGTCTTGTCCACGTGGATTTTGACACCCTGGAGCGAACCCCCAAGGAGTCCTTCTACTGGCTGCAGGCTCTTAACAGGGCGCGCCGAACTTCATAACCGAACCTGCTAACCAGCGCCCAGCGCAGGTTCGCCTCAATTAATTGGGCTACTTGTTCTTGTTTGCCCTGTTGATACGTTTTACGCGATCAATCTCTTGGCGGAAGTGGTTTTTCGCCCAAAAGACTCCGGCTACAACAACTACAGCTACCACCAGGAATATCAGCCAACCCATGCCGGCTCCTCTCGTCGAAATCAACACTATCAGGGGCCACCGACAGGTTCTTTGCCGTTTTGCGCCCGTTCGGGAGTGCCGGACGCGGTGGGTGGCTGGAACCCCTCCGGCGTGCCGGGAGGCGAAATTCCAAAGGCTCCGGACGTCCCCGAAGAATCAGCCGCTGCTGGTTTCGTCCGGTTCAGCCGCCACACCGCAAAGATGATGAGGGCGACGGCCATGAGCGCCAGAAGAGCAAAAGTGTACTGACGCATCGCCCACATCAGGCAGAGCGTGACGCCCGCCGCTCCCCACCAGACGAAGAGAGTTTCGTTACGGGCCGCACCGACCAGCAGCAGGATAGCCAGAAGCACCAGCACCCAGAGCTGCTGGCTCTGAGTACCACCAAAAACTATGGCGACACCACTTGCCGACAACAGCGCCGCTCCCGCGCCCAGAATTACTCGGGCCGGCATGGTTTGGCCAGCCATGAACCTCAACGCAGCGAGCAGGGCGGCCAGAATCACGAACCACTGGGCTGCCCAGAACGGATCCGGTCCCTGACCTTGCCCGCCATTGAACAGAACTGCACGTTGGATGGACGCGGTAACTGCGAGGGCGCCAAGTTCGGCTGCCAGCCGCCGGTTCCTCTCAGGTGCCTCCAACCAGCAGGCGAGGGACACGGCTGCCACCAGAGCCGCCGAAGCTCCGGCAGTTGCATCTTCACCCATCCCTGCTGCTGCTACAACAGCCAGGCCGGCGATTCCTCCCGCGGCCAATGACCAGCGCCGCACGGGGTCGGCCGCGAGCTGCTGGTGGTTGACCCACCGTCCGAGGTACATGACTACGGCAACAAGTCCACATCCTGCCAGCCACGGAAGATAGCTGCCCCAAGGTTCGTCTCCGACAGAAACCATGTTGAAGGCAGTCACGTTAGCACCAACCAGCGCGGCAACCGCGGCCGGCGGGTACAAAGCCCCGATCCGTTCAAGATGGGACGCCACAAAACAGACAACGGAAACAACAAGGATGGACATGCCGGCAATCCAATCGGCAGCCAACGGCGACACCGCATAAGCCGTGACTGCCGCGGAGCCAGCAGCTGCCAGCCAAAGCCGGTCTTCGATATCTGGAATCGGCCGGTGGCTGTAGGCGGCCCCACTCCGGCTGGTTTTGCCGGCCGCAAGATGAGGTCGTCGGCTGACGATGCCGAAAGCAGCACCTGCAAGCGAGAGAGCGAGCAGTACCAAGGCAACGCCGTCGTGATTCAATACGGGGGCTGCCAGGAAAACGGCCTGCTGTTCCGGCCCTGCCCCTGAGCGAAGCAGCGGCCCGAGAGCCATCACACCGAAGACAGCGGCGTAGACAGTCAAGTAGATGGCGCCACTGGCCTTGAAGGAGCGGCTGGCAATGACCGCCGAGGCCAGCAGCAGCACCAGTTCCAAGAGAACCACCCAGCGCAGGCTTCCAGCATCCTGCCCGGAGGAAAGCCGTCCCAGTAGTATGGCGTGAATCGGCAGCGCTGCCTGAACAGCCAAGGTGGCCCAAACGGCAGCCTGCTGGTAAGAAATCTCCACCAGCCGGTTCCGCACCAGCCATCGAACCGCATGCTGGGCGGCAAGAACGAGGGCAAGTGACACGGCTACCGCCGAGGCAGAACCTGTGACGTCAGAGACCAGTACGACGACCAACGCAGCGGACAGTACTCGTACTCCGAGGAAATAGGCGCCCTTGGTCCGGTTTCCTTCGCTCACCATAACCATGGCCGTGCTGTAGACCGTAAGGATTCCCAGGATGAGTTCAACATCCAGGAGCTTGTCGCCGCGGACAACCAGCAGAAAGGCCAAAACCAGCGGAGCAAGGGATGCGGCCGGCACGTTCCCGCGCAGAACGAACCCCGAGCTTGCAGCACTCACCGCGAGCACAACAGCGCAGAGAGTACCCGGCCAGCCAGTGCCCGAATTGTCCGCTGACGATCCCAGCAGCAGCACGGCAATGGCTTGCAGCCCCAAGACCACAGCGACATCTGCCACCACGACCCCATGCCCGGGTGCCCGCTTGGGTGATAAGTGCCAGGACGCCAAGGGAAAAACCAGCTGCGCCCCCAGCACAAGGACAGCCACGAGGGACGGGGTAATGCTTTCACCGGCGAAAATCAAAGGCCCTGCCGCATCCGTGATCTGCTCAAAAACAGTCAGGCCCAGAACAGCGAACATGCCGCGGGCCATCCACCAATAGGTCCAGCGATGCTGAATGGCGGAAAGCCTGGCGCCAGATGCCGCCAAATAGGCCGCCGTCAGAAGCAGCGCCATGTTTCCCACTGACAAGGACACCTGGTTAAAGGCCAGCGGCACAAGAATGACGGAAGCCACCAGTGGCATCAGCTCGCCTACTGTGGGGATCCACCGCCCGCGGCTTCCTTCATTTTCCTGGTCTGGCGCTGCTGGAAGAGGGCCGTTCAACAACAGGAGCCAGCCGATGAGGAGGGCTGCCCCAAGTTGAACGAGGAGTACAGTACCCGTGAGGGCCTTGCCCGCACTGTCATCGAAAGACGGCATCGCGATCACAGCAAGTAACGCGGCAACCGCACTGCCTGCAAGCGTGGAACCGGGGGCAACTGTGGGAACACCGTCTTTTAGCAATCCGGCCGAGACCAGTTGCTGCACCACGAGGGTAAGGATGAAGGCCAGCAGAGCTCCGACGATGCGCTGGGATGACTCCCCCATCACCTCAAACACCACGAGCGGGACAGCCAATGTACTGGCGATACGGGCGCCGAGCACAAAGTAGCCGCGTCCGGCTCCAGGCCGCGCCGCCCTGGCCAGCCAGAACAGGACTGTGAGGATGAGGAAGATAGCCAGCTGCCACTCTCCCAAGAGGGGGCTTACAGATGCGGCAGCCATGATCGTCGCCACCGGCATCCATTCGGCTACTCCGAGCAGCCGGACCGCCAGTGTCATTCCGATCAGCAGCGTAGCCAGCAAGGGAAGCAAGACGGGCAGAGCAGGCGGACTGTAACCCGCTTCGAATCCGGCCCAAATAATCCAGGCCCACGAGCCAACGAGCTGGAGAGTGAATGTGGCTGCGGCGTCCCGGTTCCAACGCCTGGTATCCCCTGCGAGCCATTGCGTCATGCGCTGACGGGCAAATCCCACGGCCAGAGCCTGAATTGCCAGCAAAGCGGACATCGCAAGGGCCGTAGAGGAAGGCCGATCCGTCAGCTCCCAGACGATGGCCGCACCTGCAATGGTGAGCGCTGCCCGCGCGCCATAGAAGTTCAGGAGCCTGAAGCGACCCGGAACGGCGGCCACCACGGCCAGATACAAGCCGCAGAGAAACATCACCAGAGCGTATTCGGCTTTGGTGAACAGGATCGGAACCGAGGTAACGGATACAGCAACAGCCGGAACCACCAGCGGATGTAACTGGATCAGCGGCCTTATATAAAGCGGGGGAAGCCACCGCGGACGAACCGCGGTCACAAGCGTCAGGAGCACCGCCAGGCCGATCATTGCCGTGAAATACCAGACCAAGGCCCCGCCCAAAACGGATACCCCTGACCAGGTGCTGGAGATCACGAAGGTCAGCGACAGGTATGCAAGAACACGGCTTTCCAGCCTGACGGCAGCAAACGAGTAGGCGGCGAGGCCCAGCAATGACGTCGTCAGCCAAGCAATTGGCCCATCCTGCAGCGCAAAGTTGTACAAGGCCAGGCCCACCACGGGGATAAGAGCAAGGCCGGTTCCGGCAAAGGCGACGGCAGCAGGGCGCAGTCTGGGAACCTTTTGGTGCAGCACGAATCCCGCAGTGTAGAAGAGGGCCGTAATGCCACAAACGCCCGCAAACTTCAGAAGCGTCGGGAGATTGGTGCCCAGGAATAACGCGCCCGCGGCAACAAGGAGGAGGCTCGCAATGTACAGCGTGATGTTGATGTTTTGGCGGTCCCGTTTCTCCTTACGCACCCGCCGCTCCTCCTCAGATTCCTGAGGACTCGGCCATGGCTGCTGAGGCGGCGCGAAAGGCGGCTGTGGCAAAGCCGGGTTAGAAGTCGCAGAGGCAGTTACGGACGAGGGCAGCGCCGGTGCGGGCGCCGCCGTCGACTGGTGTCGAACTGGACCAGCTAAGGGTATCCATGGACGGTCCTGCTCGCTCACGAAGGGACTGCCTGCGTGCGGGAAATTGCCGGTGTTGATTGATTCTGGATGGAAGATGAAGCCATCTTCTGCCAGGTCCCGCCGTGCCCGCTCGGATGAGGGCCGCACCTCAAGTGGGCGAGGTGCGGCCGCTGGAGCCGATGCTTGTGCAATCGCATCCCGCCAGCCTTGGAGATGTCCGGCCTGAAAGCCTGCCTGGAAGGACCCGGCTCCTGGCAACTCCGCGTGCTGGGGAAGTTGCCGCGGGGCTTCCACAGCGTTTTTGTTGCCTGCTTTTCGTCCCCACAGGAAGCCAATCAGCAGAAACGCTCCCCCTATCAGGAGGAATTCGATGATCTGGTATGCCATCGACATGACGTGACCTTCCTGTGGGCATTCCGGGGAGCTGGAGGGATCAGTGCACTGCCCTGCTGCAATAAATCCATTGAATTGATTAATATTAGCAAAGAAAGGCCCCGCTGCACCAGCAGCGGGGCCTTTCAAAGTTCACGAGAGCCCTTACAAGGGCACCCGATCCACGATCAGCAAGAACTACTTGATGATCTTGGTAACGCGTCCTGAACCAACGGTGCGGCCGCCTTCGCGGATTGCGAAGCCGAGGCCCTCTTCCATGGCGATGGGCTGGATGAGCGCAACGGTCATCTCAGTGTTGTCGCCAGGCATAACCATTTCCGTGCCTTCCGGCAGGGTGATAACGCCGGTTACGTCCGTGGTGCGGAAGTAGAACTGCGGGCGGTAGTTGGAGTAGAACGGGTTGTGACGTCCGCCTTCGTCCTTGGAGAGGATGTAGACGTTAGCCTCGAAGTCGGTGTGCGGGGTGATGGAACCCGGCTTGACGACAACCTGGCCACGCTCTACGTCATCACGCTTCAGACCGCGGAGCAGGAGGCCACAGTTCTCGCCGGCCCATGCTTCGTCGAGCTGCTTGTGGAACATCTCGATACCGGTAACGGTGGTCTTCTGAATCGGGCGGATACCGACGATCTCGACCTCAGAGTTGATTGCCAGGGTGCCACGCTCGGCGCGGCCCGTAACAACGGTTCCACGACCGGTGATCGTGAAGACGTCTTCGATCGGCATCAGGAACGGCTTGTCACGGTCACGTACGGGGTCCGGAACGGACTCGTCGACAGCTTCCATGAGGTCCTCGACGGACTTGACCCAAACGGGGTCGCCTTCGAGAGCCTTCAGGCCGGAAACGCGAACTACGGGAGCGTCGTCGCCATCGAAGCCCTGTGCGCTGAGCAGCTCACGAACTTCCATTTCAACGAGGTCCAGCAGCTCTTCGTCGTCAACCATGTCCGACTTGTTCAGCGCGACCAGCAGGTAGGGAACGCCAACCTGGCGGGCAAGCAGAACGTGCTCGCGGGTCTGAGCCATCGGGCCGTCAGTGGCGGCAACCACGAGGATTGCACCGTCCATCTGTGCAGCACCGGTGATCATGTTCTTGATGTAGTCAGCGTGACCCGGAGCGTCTACGTGTGCGTAGTGGCGCTTTTCGGTCTGGTACTCAACGTGGGAGATGTTGATGGTAATGCCGCGCTGACGCTCTTCGGGAGCAGAGTCAATAGACGCGAAGTCGCGCTGCTCGTTGAGAGTCGGGTACTTGTCATACAGCACCTTGGAAATGGCGGCCGTCAACGTCGTCTTACCGTGGTCAACGTGACCAATGGTACCGATGTTAACGTGCGGCTTAGTCCGCTCGAACTTTGCCTTTGCCACAGGTTCCTCCTAGAACGTTTTCAAATGACTTACCCTTCAACCGCGCTTGTCGCGGCAGAAACTCCGGTAAGTCTACTTGGGGGCTTTGGATTGGTGAAATTGCAGATTCAGGAACTAATACTAGTCCCTAGAGCCTGTTCGCGCAGATGGCCGGGCCCGGCTTGACCAGGCTGCATCTAACCTGGCCACGGCCACCTGCACCAGGCGAATTTCCGGAGATCGGAAACGCACCCGAGTTTGTCGCTGGAACAGTCGCCAGGACTATTCGCCGCGGGTCTTCTGGATGATCTCGTCGGCAACTGCCTTCGGGACCTCGGCGTAGCTGTTGAACGTCATGGAGTACACAGCGCGGCCCTGGGTCTTCGAACGCAGGTCACCGATGTAGCCGAACATGCCGGACAGCGGAACGTGTGCACGAATAACCTTGACGCCCTGGGCATCTTCCATGGACTGCATCTGGCCACGGCGGGAGTTGAGGTCACCGATAACTTCACCCATGTATTCCTCAGGGGTGCGGACCTCGACATCCATCAGCGGTTCAAGCAGAACAGGATTCGCCTTACGTGCGGCTTCCTTGAAAGCCATACGTCCGGCGATCTTGAACGCCATTTCCGAGGAGTCAACATCGTGGTACGCGCCATCAATCAGCGTGGCCTTGATGCCGACGACCGGGTAACCGGCCAGGACGCCGTCGTTCAGTGCATCCTGGATACCGGCGTCAACCGACGGAATGTACTCGCGGGGAACACGGCCACCGGTGACCTTGTTCTCGAACTCGTACATTTCGCCCTCGGACGTGTCCAGGGGTGCGATCGCAATCTGGATCTTTGCGAACTGGCCGGAACCACCGGTCTGCTTCTTGTGCGTGTAGTCGTGACGCTCAACAGCACGCTTGATGGTTTCGCGGTAAGCAACCTGCGGCTTGCCAACGTTTGCCTCGACCTTGAATTCGCGGCGCATGCGGTCCACCAGGATGTCCAGGTGGAGCTCGCCCATACCGGCGATGATGGTCTGCCCGGTGTCCTCGTTGAGGGAGACCTGGAAGGTCGGGTCCTCAGCCGAGAGCTTCTGGATAGCCGTGGAGAGCTTCTCCTGGTCACCCTTGGTGTTCGGCTCGATCGCAACAGAGATCACGGGCTCCGGGAAGCTCATGGACTCAAGGACGATCTGGTTGCCGGAGTCACACAGGGTGTCGCCAGTAGTGGTGTCCTTCAGGCCGATCGCTGCATAGATGTGGCCGGCAGTAGCGCCCTCGACGGGCATTTCCTTGTTGGCGTGCATCTGGAACAGCTTGCCGATGCGCTCCTTCTTACCCTTGGTGGAGTTGACCACCTGGGCACCTGCTTCAACGTGACCGGAGTACACGCGGATGAAGGTGAGCTGCCCGAAGAACGGGTGGGCGGCAATCTTGAACGCGAGAGCCGAGAACGGCTCCTCGGAGGAAGGCTTACGAGTCAGTTCCTTCTCTTCGTCGCGGGGATCGTGACCGATCATCGGCGGGACGTCGAGCGGGTTCGGCAGGTAGTCCACAACAGCGTCGAGCATCGGCTGTACGCCGCGGTTCTTGAACGCTGAACCACAGAACACCGGGTAGATCTCGGAGTTGATGGTCATCTTGCGGATGCCGGCCTTGAGCTCGTCAATGGTCAGCTCTTCGCCCTCGAGGTACTTCTCCATGAGTTCCTCGGTAGCCTCTGCAACGGTCTCAACGAGAGTTGCGCGGTACTCCTCGGCCTTTTCGCGAAGATCGGCGGGGATCTCCTGGACCTCGTACTTGGCACCCATGGTGACGTCACCCTTGGAGTCGCCGGGCCAGACCAGTGCACGCATGTACAGGAGGTCCACGACGCCGATGAAGTCGTTCTCGGCACCGATGGGCAGCTGCATCACGAGCGGCTTGGCACCGAGGCGGCTGATGATGGTGTCGACGGTGAAGTAGAAGTCAGCGCCCAGCTTGTCCATCTTGTTGACGAAGCAGATACGCGGAACGTTGTACTTGTCAGCCTGGCGCCAGACAGTCTCGGACTGCGGCTCCACACCTTCCTTGCCGTCGAACACGGCAACGGCACCATCGAGGACGCGCAGGGAGCGCTCAACCTCAACGGTGAAGTCCACGTGGCCGGGGGTGTCAATGATGTTGATCTGGTTGTTTTCCCAGAAGCAGGTCACGGCGGCAGACGTGATGGTGATGCCGCGTTCCTTTTCCTGTTCCATCCAGTCGGTGGTCGAAGCGCCGTCGTGCGTTTCGCCGATCTTGTGGTTCACACCTGTGTAGAACAGAATGCGCTCGGTGGTGGTGGTCTTGCCGGCATCAATGTGGGCCATGATGCCGATGTTTCTGACCTTACTAAGGTCGGTAAGCACGTCCTGTGCCACGGTGTCTCCCTTTCGGATGGACTACACGTTCGCCGCCGGCTCAGCGAGCCGGCGGCGTTCGGGAAGTATTACCAGCGGTAGTGTGCGAAGGCCTTGTTCGACTCGGCCATCTTGTGGGTGTCTTCGCGACGCTTCACAGCGGCACCGAGACCATTGGAGGCATCCAGGATTTCGTTCTGGAGGCGCTCGGTCATGGTCTTTTCCCGGCGGGCCTTGGAGTAACCAACGAGCCAGCGGAGGGCGAGGGCGGTGGAGCGGCCAGGCTTGACCTCAACGGGAACCTGGTAGGTGGCGCCACCGACGCGGCGGGAGCGGACCTCGAGGGAAGGCTTGACGTTCTCCATGGCCTTCTTGAGGGCTGCAACCGGGTCTCCGCCGGACTTGGCACGGGCACCTTCGAGGGCACCGTAAACGATGCGCTCTGCGGTGGACTTCTTGCCGTCAACCAGGACCTTGTTGATCAGCTGAGTGACCAACGGGGAGCCGTAAACGGGATCTAGTACGAGCGGCCGCTTGGGGGCCGGACCCTTGCGAGGCATATTACTTCTTCTCCATCTTTGCGCCGTAGCGGCTGCGGGCCTGCTTACGGTTCTTGACACCCTGGGTATCGAGGGCACCACGGACGATCTTGTAACGGACACCCGGGAGGTCCTTCACGCGACCGCCGCGGACGAGCACAATGGAGTGCTCCTGGAGGTTGTGGCCTACACCGGGGATGTAGGCGGTAACTTCAACGCCACCGTTGAGGCGTACACGCGCAACCTTACGCAGAGCCGAGTTCGGCTTCTTCGGGGTGGTGGTGTAAACGCGGGTGCAGACACCACGGCGCATCGGGCTGCCCTTAAGCGCGGGGGCCTTGGTCTTTGAGACCTTCGGCGTGCGGCCCTTACGGACCAACTGGTTAATCGTAGGCACTTTCGTGTTCTCCGTTTTATCCGGAGCGGCCGCTGACAGCGCGCTCTCCTGTTGCTTTGCCCCGCCGCCCGAGCTTTGAAGAAGTCTCCAGAGCAGCTGAGGCGAAGCCTTAATAGTCTGATCGCAGACATAGGGAACGACCGACTCGCGTCATCAAAGGTCCCTAGGCATGCAAAAATGTGGCATACGTTGCACAAGAACCCTGCAAACCGGAAACGTCGCTCTGATTCAGCCTTTCAGCTGTATCGGCGCACTCATCCACTGCCACAATAACAATTGGTACCCAGTCTAACACGGACGGCCAGCAGACCTTAATCGGCCCGATGCAGGCCCCCTCCGCACGCATTAAACGGGGATGGTCCCCCACCTCGCGGTGCGGGACCATCCCTTTCTCAGACGTGAACAGACTGACTCTTAGCGGAAGTCGCTGCCGAGGTCGTAGTCATCCAGCGGGATGGCGTGGAACTCGGGAGCTCCGTCACCACCCAGCGAGTCGTAGGAGAAATCGCTGAAGGCGCTAGGGCCGGTGAAGAGGTTGGCCTTTGCTTCCTCGGTCGGTTCGACGGTCACCTCGGTGTAGCGCGGGAGACCCGTGCCGGCCGGGATGAGCTTACCGATGATGACGTTCTCCTTGAGGCCGAGCAGCGGGTCGCTCTTGCCTTCCATGGCCGCCTGCGTCAGGACGCGGGTTGTCTCCTGGAAGGAAGCAGCGGACAGCCACGACTCGGTTGCCAGCGACGCCTTGGTGATACCCATCAGTTCAGGACGACCGGAAGCCGGCGTCTTGCCCTCGGATACAACGCGGCGGTTGGCGTCCTCGAAGCGGCTGCGCTCAGCCAACTCGCCCGGAAGCAGATCTGATTCGCCGGACTCAATGACCGTGACGCGGCGCAGCATCTGGCGGACGATAACCTCGACGTGCTTGTCGTGGATACCGATGCCCTGGCTGCGGTACACGCCCTGGACCTCGTCAACCAGGAACTTCTGAGCAGCACGGGGACCCATGATGCGCAGAACCTGCTTGGGATCGACCGGACCGTTGATCAGCTTCTGGCCGACTGTGACGTGCTGGCCGTCTTCGATCAGGAGACGTGAACGGCGCAGTACCGGGTAGGCGATCTCTTCCGTGCCGTCATCAGGGGTGATGACGAGGCGCATCTGACGCTCGGACTCTTCAATGGTGATGCGGCCGGCTGCTTCAGCAATCGGTGCAACACCCTTCGGGGTACGGGCTTCGAAGAGCTCCTGGATACGGGGCAGACCCTGGGTGATGTCGTCGCCACCGCTGGCCGAAACGGCACCACCGGTGTGGAACGTACGCATGGTCAGCTGGGTACCGGGCTCACCGATGGACTGGGCGGCAATAATGCCAACAGCCTCACCGATGTCAACGGTCTTGCCAGTGGCCAGCGAACGGCCGTAGCACAGGGCGCAGGTACCGACGCTGGACTCACAGGTGAGAACAGAGCGGACCTTGACCTCGGTGATGCCGGCTGCGAACAGTTCGGCGATAACAACGTCACCGCAGTCGGTGCCGGCGGCAGCCAGCACCTTGCCCTTGGAGTCGACGACGTCGACTGCCAGGGTACGTGCGTAGGCGCTGTTCTCGACGTTCTCGTCCAGGGTCAGCTCACCGTTGGCGTCAGCCACGGCGATCGGAGTGACCAGACCACGCTCGGTGCCACAGTCCTCTTCGCGGACGATGACGTCCTGCGAGACGTCCACCAGACGACGGGTCAGGTAACCCGAGTTGGCGGTACGCAGCGCGGTGTCAGCCAGACCCTTACGGGCACCGTGCGTAGCGATGAAGTATTCCAGCACCGACAGGCCCTCGCGGTAGGAGGACTTGATCGGACGTGGGATGATTTCACCCTTCGGGTTGGCCACCAGACCACGGATACCCGCGATCTGACGGACCTGCATCCAGTTACCACGTGCACCGGAGGACACCATGCGGTTGATGGTGTTCATCGGGGAGAGGCTGTCACGCATCGCCTGGGCGATCTCGTTGGTTGCCTTGTTCCAGATCTCGATCAGTTCCTGGCGACGCTCGTCGTCGTCGATCAGGCCCTTGTCGTACTGGCCCTGGATCTTGGCAGCCATGGTCTCGTAACCGGCGAGGATCACGGGCTTGTCCTTGGGCACCTCGATGTCCGAGATAGCCACGGTGACGCCTGAACGGGTGGCCCAGTAGAAACCGGCATCCTTCAGGTTGTCCAGCGTTGCGGCTGTAACCACCTTCGGGTAGCGCTCGGCAAGGTCATTGACGATCCGGGACAGTTCGCCCTTGTCGGCAACGTCCTCAACCCACGGGTAGTCCTCAGGCAGGGTCTCGTTGAAGAGGACCTGTCCGAGTGAGGTCTCAACCAGCGCGGTCTGACCCGGCTCCCAGTCTTCAGGAGCTTCCCAGCCGGCGTAAGGGACAAAGCCCTCGAGCCGGATCTTGACCTTGGAGTTCAGGTGCAGCTCGTGGAGATCGTAGGCCATGATGGCTTCCGCGACTGAACCGAACACGCGGCCCTCGCCAGCTGAACCAATGCGCTTGGTGGTCAGGTGGTAGAGGCCGATGATCATATCCTGCGAAGGCAGGGTCACCGGACGGCCGTCGGACGGCTTCAGGATGTTGTTCGAGGACAGCATCAGGATGCGTGCTTCAGCCTGGGCTTCGGGGCTCAGCGGCAGGTGGACTGCCATCTGGTCGCCGTCGAAGTCAGCGTTGAAGGCGCCACAAACCAGCGGGTGAAGCTGGATTGCCTTACCTTCAACAAGCTGCGGCTCGAAGGCCTGGATGCCAAGACGGTGCAGGGTAGGTGCACGGTTCAGCAGCACAGGGTGCTCGGTGATGATCTCTTCGAGAACGTCCCAGACCTGCGGACGGTAACGCTCAACCATCCGCTTGGCCGACTTGATGTTCTGCGCGTGGTTGAGGTCAACCAGGCGCTTCATCACGAACGGCTTGAAGAGTTCCAGGGCCATCTGCTTGGGCAGACCACACTGGTGCAGCTTCAGCTGGGGGCCGACGACGATGACGGAACGGCCCGAGTAGTCAACACGCTTACCCAGGAGGTTCTGACGGAAACGGCCCTGCTTGCCCTTGAGCATGTCGCTCAGGGACTTCAGCGGACGGTTGCCCGGTCCGGTGACCGGACGGCCGCGGCGGCCGTTATCGAAGAGGCTGTCAACAGCTTCCTGAAGCATGCGCTTCTCGTTGTTGACGATGATCTCCGGAGCACCCAGGTCAAGCAGTCGCTTGAGTCGGTTGTTGCGGTTGATCACACGGCGGTAGAGGTCGTTGAGGTCGGAGGTCGCGAAGCGGCCACCATCCAGCTGGACCATCGGGCGCAGTTCCGGCGGGATCACCGGGACGGCGTCCAGCACCATGCCGAGCGGGCTGTTGTTCGTGGTCAGGAATGCGTTGACCACCTTCAGGCGCTTCAGGGCACGGGTCTTGCGCTGGCCCTTGCCGTTGGCAATGACATCGCGCAGGAGGTCGGACTCAGCCTGCATGTCGAAGTTCTCAAGACGCTTCTTGATGGCTTCGGCACCCATGGAGCCTTCGAAGTACATGCCGTAACGGTCACGCAGTTCGCGGTACAGGCCCTCGTCACCTTCAAGGTCAGCGACCTTAAGGTTCTTGAAGCGGTCCCAAACCTGTTCCAGGCGCTCGATCTCGGCGTCGGCGCGCTTACGCACGTTGGCCATCTGACGGTCCGCGGAATCACGGGCCTTCTTCTTGTCGGCAGCCTTGGCGCCTTCGCCTTCGAGACGGGCAAGCTCGTTCTCGAGATCGCGGGCGATCGTGGCGATGTCGGAGTCGCGGTTGTCAACCAGCTGCTTCTTCTCGATGTCGTGCTCAACCTGGAGGTTGGGCAGTTCCTCGTGACGGCTTTCGGCGTCGACACTGGTGATCATGTAGGCAGCGAAGTAGATGACCTTTTCGAGGTCCTTCGGTGCCAGGTCAAGGAGGTAGCCCAGACGGGAGGGAACGCCCTTGAAGTACCAGATGTGGGTTACCGGAGCGGCGAGCTCGATGTGGCCCATGCGTTCGCGGCGCACCTTGGCGCGGGTGACTTCAACGCCACACCGCTCACAAATGATGCCCTTGAAGCGCACGCGCTTGTACTTACCGCAGTAGCATTCCCAGTCGCGGGACGGGCCGAAGATCTTCTCGCAGAAGAGGCCGTCCTTCTCGGGCTTGAGCGTGCGGTAGTTGATGGTTTCCGGCTTCTTAACCTCGCCGTACGACCAGCCGCGGATGTCTTCCGCGGTAGCGAGGCCGATTTGCATGAGGCCGAAGGAGGATTCGCTGGACATATGGTCCCTGTTCTCTCTTGTTCTCTAAATTCTGAAGTCTTGGTTACGGAAAGAGGGAGGAATCCGGGAAAAGCGGCGCCGCTGAGCGAACCGCCTTCCCCGGACGCCTGCTAAACCTCTTCTACGGAACTGGGCTCTGCACGAGACAGATCAATACCCAGTTCCTCCGCAGCCGTGAAGACTGCGTCATCAGAGTCACGCATTTCAATTGTGGTTCCGTCCGTGGAAAGTACTTCCACGTTCAGGCACAGCGACTGCATTTCCTTGATCAAGACCTTGAAGGACTCAGGAACGCCCGGTTCGGGGATGTTCTCGCCCTTGACGATGGCTTCGTAGACCTTCACACGGCCATGGATGTCATCCGACTTGATCGTGAGGAGCTCCTGGAGCGTGTAGGCGGCGCCATAGGCTTCGAGCGCCCACACTTCCATTTCACCGAAGCGCTGGCCACCGAACTGAGCCTTACCACCCAGCGGCTGCTGCGTGATCATGGAGTACGGGCCGGTGGAGCGGGCGTGGATCTTGTCGTCCACCAGGTGGTGGAGCTTCAGGATGTACATGTAGCCGACCGAGATCGGATCCGGGAACGGCTCGCCGGAGCGGCCGTCAAACAGGCGGGTCTTGCCGGAGGAGTTGATCAGGCGTTCGCCGTCGCGGGTCACGTTGGTGGAATCCAGGAGGCCCGTGATTTCCTCTTCACGCGCACCGTCGAAGACCGGCGTTGCGACAGTGGTCTGGCCACTTTCGCGCGGCAGGTTCGGCAGCTGCTTCATCCACTCGGGCTCGCCTTCAATCTTCCAACCGGTCTTGGCAACCCAGCCAAGGTGCGTTTCCAGCACCTGGCCGACGTTCATACGACCCGGAACACCCAGGGGGTTCAGGACGATGTCGACAGGGGTGCCGTCAGCAAGGAAGGGCATGTCCTCGACCGGAAGGATCTTGGAGATAACGCCCTTGTTGCCGTGACGGCCGGCGAGCTTGTCGCCGTCGGTGATCTTGCGCTTGGCAGCCACGTAAACGCGGACCAGCTGGTTAACGCCCGGCGGCAGTTCGTCGTCGTTGTCGCGGTCGAAGACGCGGACACCGATAACGGTTCCCGACTCGCCGTGGGGAACCTTCAGGGAGGTGTCACGCACTTCGCGGGACTTCTCACCGAAGATGGCACGCAGCAAGCGCTCTTCCGGGGTCAGTTCGGTTTCACCCTTAGGGGTGACCTTTCCGACCAGGATGTCGCCGGCTTCAACCTCGGCACCGATGTGGATGATGCCACGCTCGTCCAGGCCTGCGAGGACTTCCTCGGAGACGTTGGGGATGTCACGGGTGATTTCCTCGGCACCAAGCTTGGTGTCGCGGGCATCGATCTCGTGCTCCTCGATGTGGATGGAGGAGAGAACATCCTCAGCGACGATGCGCTGGGACAGGATGATGGCGTCCTCGAAGTTGTGGCCTTCCCATGACATGAATGCCACGAGGAGGTTCTTACCGAGGGCGAGCTCACCCTGGTCCGTTGCCGGGCCGTCAGCAATGATGCCGCCGACCTCAAGGCGCTGGCCTTCGCTCACCAACACGCGGTGGTTGTAGCAGTTGCCCTGGTTGGAGCGCGCGAACTTGTTGATGCGGTAGTTGGTTTCCGTGCCGTCGTCGTTAAGCATGATGACGAGTTCAGCGGACACCTCGGTGACAACACCTGCCTTCTTGGCGATGACTACGTCACCGGCGTCGACGGCTGCTGCACGCTCCATGCCGGTGCCCACGAAGGGCGCCTCGGAACGGACCAGCGGCACGGCCTGGCGCTGCATGTTCGCACCCATGAGTGCGCGGTTGGCGTCGTCGTGCTCGAGGAACGGGATCAGGGCGGTAGCCACGGACACCATCTGGCGCGGGGAAACGTCCATGAACTGCACGTCGGCGGCGGGAACCAGCACGGGCTCGCCTCCACCACCACGGGCGCGGACCAGGACGGTCTCTTCGGCGAACTTCTTGTTGGAGTCCAGCGGAGCGTTGGCCTGTGCGATCAGGACCTCTGCTTCGTCGTCGGCGGTGAGGTACTGGACCTCATCGGAAACGACGCCATCGGCAACAAGGCGGTACGGGGTTTCGATGAAACCGAACGGGTTGATCCGTCCGTACGAAGCCAGCGAACCGATCAGACCAATGTTGGGGCCTTCAGGAGTTTCGATGGGGCACATACGTCCGTAGTGGGACGGGTGAACGTCTCGGACTTCCATGCCTGCACGGTCACGGGACAGACCACCCGGGCCAAGCGCAGACAGACGGCGCTTGTGGGTCAGACCCGAAAGCGGGTTGTTCTGGTCCATGAACTGTGACAGCTGGGAAGTTCCGAAGAACTCCTTGATCGCTGCAACAACCGGGCGGATGTTGATCAGGGTCTGCGGCGTGATCGCTTCGACGTCCTGGGTGGTCATACGCTCGCGGACGACGCGCTCCATACGGGACAGGCCGGTGCGGACCTGGTTCTCGATGAGCTCGCCAACGGCGCGGATGCGACGGTTGCCGAAGTGGTCGATGTCGTCGATTTCAACACGCAGCTCGTGATCCTGGCCGTCGCGCTTGCCCATGAGGGTTTTCTCGCCGGCGTGCAGGGCCACAAGGAACTTGATCATTGCGACGATGTCTTCAACGTGCAGGACCGAGGCTTCCTTGTCGCCAAGGGAGCGGTCGATGCCAAGCTTGCGGTTGATCTTGTAACGGCCAACCTTGGCCAGATCGTAGCGCTTGGAGTTGAAGTACAGGTTGTCCAGGAGCGACTGGGCAGCCTCAACTGTGGGCGGCTCGCCTGGTCGCAGCTTCCGGTAGATATCCAGCAAGGCGTCTTCACGGGTTTCCGTGGCGTCCTTCTCCAGCGTTGCGCGCATGGAGTCGTACTGGCCGAACTCTTCGAGGATCTGGCCTTCGGTCCAACCCAGGGCCTTCAGCAGAACCGTGACCGACTGCTTGCGCTTGCGGTCAAGGCGAACGCCGACCTGGTCGCGCTTGTCGATCTCGAGCTCAAACCATGCACCGCGGGACGGGATGATTTTGGCAGTGAAGATGTCCTTGTCACTGGTCTTGTCAGCGGTGCGCTCGAAGTAGGCGCCCGGCGAGCGGACCAACTGGGAGACAACAACACGTTCGGTGCCGTTGACAACGAATGTTCCCTTCTCCGTCATCAGCGGGAAGTCACCCATGAACACGGTCTGCTGCTTAATTTCGCCCGTGTTGTTGTTCATGAATTCGGCCTTGACGTACAGGGGTGCCGAGTACGTAGCGTCCCGGTCCTTGCACTCAGCCATGGTGTACTTCGGGTCAGCGAACTCCGGATCGGAGAAGCTCAGGGACATGGTGCCCTGGAAGTCCTCGATAGGGGAGATCTCTTCGAAGATGTCGGAGAGGCCGGAGGAGGTGGCGACGCTGAGGTCGCCTTCTTCCACAGCTTTCGCAACGCGTGCCTGCCAGCGTTCGTTGCCGACCAGCCAGTCAAAGCTGTCCGTCTGCAGGGCAAGCAGATTCGGAACATCAAGCGGTTCGTGAATCTTTGCGAATGAGAGCCGGCGAGTGGCACCATCGGTGCTGTCGGCGTTGATAGCGGTTGCGGCGTTATTTACATTAGAGGTGCTCGAGGCGACCAAGAGGGATCCTTCCACAGACCTTCAGGCGTATTCAGATCTTCCCCGCTATGTACCCTGCGGAACTCTCCGCAGTGCTACCAGTCCGGTTCCGCTATATGACCCGGGGCCCGTGCTGTTCAAGAGGGTGCCGTCGTCGACGGCGCGTTCGTGAAACAGCTGCCAGACAAAGCCCACCGCTATATGAAGGCTGAAGGTAAACAGGGAAGACGCAAATATCCACAATACGGCAAATCCGCCTACGTGTCTACCCCACTTCCCGCCGTAATGCAAGCACTGTTGCCGGGGGCACCTATCGGCGCCGGATCCATACAGATTCCGGGCTTCTCCCCTTGAATACTCCCACGCTGAACCCATGGTGAACTGGACGGAATTGAGGGGTAGTGGAAACGTTAAACATAGAAGCAGCGGGAACCCAGGCTGTTCCGCTCGGATAGCCTGTCCACATTCGGTTAGCCTGTCCATACGTCAAAGGAACGGAAGATCACCATGACTTACTCCTCAGACGACAATGACGTTGTCATCCTGTCCGGCGCCCGGACACCACAGGGCCGGCTCAACGGACAACTGGCCGGTTTCACCGCCGTCGAACTTGGTGCACACGCCATAAGGGCAGCTATTGCGGCCAGCGGCCTGGACGCCGGCCGCGTGGAAGCCGTCATCATGGGACAGGTGCTGCAGGCCGGTGCGGGACAGAACCCAGCACGGCAGAGCGCCGTCGGAGCGGGAATTGGCTGGAACGTTCCCACTGTCACCATCAACAAGGTTTGCCTTTCGGGGCTGACCGCCGTCATCGACGCTGCCCGGATGATCCGCGGCGGTGATGCAAGCGTCGTCGTCGCCGGTGGTCAGGAATCCATGACGAGGGCGCCGCACATCCTCCCCGGCTCACGCCAGGGGTGGACCTACGGTGCCATCCAGGCGCTGGACGTTGCTGCACATGATGGACTCACCGACGCCTTTGACGGGCAATCGATGGGGCTCTCCACCGAAACCAAAAACGTTGTTCTAGGCATCGACCGCACCGCCCAGGACAACGTCGCCGTCGAGTCGCACAGGCGTGCCGCAGCAGCTTCCGGGAACGGAGTGTTTGACCAGGAAATCGCGCCTATTACCGTCAAGCAGCGCAAGGGCGATCCGCTCACCCTGACCGCCGATGAAGGCGTCCGGCCCAACACCACCTTGGAGACTCTTGCCGGCCTCAAGCCCGCTTTCGCCACCGACGGCACCATCACGGCGGGCAACTCCTCCCCTCTTTCCGACGGGGCAGCAGCTTTGGTTCTCACTTCCCGCAAATATGCAGCAGACAACAACCTCGAATATCTTGCCGTTGTTGGCAAACCCGGGCAGGTGGCAGGCCCCGACAACTCCCTGCACTCTCAGCCGTCCAGCGCCGTACAGCATGCACTTAAGCGGGCTGGCTGGACCACCGCCGACCTTGATTTCATCGAGATCAATGAGGCCTTCGGGTCAGTTGCCGTACAGTCCCTGAAGGATCTGGACTACCCGCTCGAGAAATGCAACCTCCACGGCGGCGCCATAGCACTGGGCCACCCGATCGGCGCATCAGGGGCACGGCTTGCCCTTCATGCTGCACATGAACTGAAAAGGCGGGGCGCTGGCAAAGCGGCCGTCTCACTCTGCGGAGGCGGGGGCCAGGGCGAAGCCTTGCTGCTCTACCGGGACTGACACCGGGGATCCGGCACGAAGACCTACCCTGGAGACTTGCCCCAGGGCGCTGACACAAACGAAAGAAGTAAATGACTGACGACGACGGCGGGGCCACAGGCCGGCAGCGTTTCCTGAGCGACGCTGCGGACAGGGGGTTGCAGATCCAACTGGTGGAGCGACCCCCGGCTAAGACCCTGGAGGAGGCGGCCGCCATCCTTGGGATCCGGCCGTCAGATATTGTGAAGTCCCTGGTGATCAAGCACAAGGACGGCAGCTTCTTCTTCGCCCTCGTGCCAGGGGACCGTCAAATCTCCTGGCCCAAACTCCGGAGTCTGTTGGGAGTCAACAAGCTTTCGCTGCCGGCTGCCGACGTCGCTTTCGAGGCGACCGGATATGAGCGCGGGACCATCACACCGCTCGGCAGCACCACTGCCTGGCCTGTTTTTGCCGATCAGTCCATCGCCGGCCGAAGGATCTCACTAGGTGCGGGACAGCATGGGTACAGCGCTTTCGTGGACGCTGATGCCCTGACCGCGGCCCTCGGAGCAGTGGTCGCGGACATCAGCGAGGAAGCCTAGGCGGTTACTGTTAGTGGCTCCCCGTTGACCACAAGCCTCCAGTTCTGCTGACTGAACACGGCAGCGTCAAGAGTGCCCCTGGCCAGGACGTAATCGATGATCCGTTGCCGGATCTCCTGCTGGCTGTTGGAAAGCAGAGGTGCTTCTTTCACGCCCGGGAAGTTGCCGCCGCCGCTCTGGCGATAGTTGTTGATGGCCAGGGCGAACTCTTGCCCAGGCCCGATCGGCTCGCCCCCGTAGCTCAGGTTGATGATGCGCTCCCCCACCGGCAGTGCGACGTCGATGTCGTAGGTCAACGGTGCGTCCAGGCCATACACGACGTCGTAGTTGTAGTCGGGCGTGCCGGCCGGGGCCATGGAGGTGGGGGCGTTGGTGAGGTCCTGGGGCGCCACTGATGCAGTGCTTACCGCCTTGAAGTATCTGGCTGACCATTCGAGGTAGTCCTTGACCAACGCCCCGTTGACCTTGATGGAGAGCAGGGTGTTGTCGAAGATGTAAAGACCGGCCACGTCTCGGATGGTCAGAGGCCCTGCCTTGACGTCGACAGTACGGGAAAAGGGAGCCGCAATGGAAAGGACCGGAAGCTGTGCGGCCGGCCCGCCGGCAAGTTCAGCTTTGATGGTGGTGGCCTGGACGTAGTTGATGGCGTCGATTGCAAGGGAATCGGACCAGCATGCCGTTGCCGTGTTCAGATCCGCCGTCGAGGTCCCGATGACCGTGTTGACGTACTTAACGGTTGCCTCGTGGCCGGCTTGAACTGCGCTTACGACGGCGGGATCCGCCTCCGCTGTTTTGGCGTCCAGCAGGTGGGAGCTTGCTGAGGCGACCGACCACCTGCCGCGTTCCTTGGCCAGCACAAGATCCATGACCGACACGCGCATCCCCCATTTCAGGGGCTCCGTGAGAAGAACCTGTTTTCCGGTGGCTTTGTTGAGAACGAACCGCTCGGCAATCTCGACGTGGGCATGGCCGACGAGGATGGCATCGATGCCGGGCACCTCTTCGGCCAGCTGTGTGGAAGCATTTTCCGGGAAAGGCAGGGCATCACCGTAGGAGGATCCCGGCGTCGCTCCTGAATGGCTGGAAACAATGACCACGTCGGCTCCGGCCGCGCGGACTTCCGGAATTACCAGCTTTGCCTCCTCAACGATTCCATTGAAATCGAGGCGGCCATGAACGTTGTCGCGGTCCCAGAGGGCACAACCTGGAGTCACCAATCCAACCAGGCCGACAGTCACCCAGCCGTTCCCGGTATCGATGCGTTTGAGGATGTAAGGAGTGAACGCACGCCTGCCGGTGGTGACGTCACGGACGTTTGCACCCAGCAACGGGAAGTCCAGCTGGCTCTCCCAGGTGCGGAGCAGCGGAATGCCGTAATTGAACTCATGATTGCCAAGGGCCACGGCGTCGTAGCCCACCTCATTCATGGCAAGCGCCATCGGATGCTTGACTGTTCCGGAAGCCGGTTCAACCCTGGCATAGTAGTAGGCCAGCGGTGTTCCCTGGATGGTGTCGCCGGCGTCCAAGGTGAGGCAGTTCCCTGCTCCACGCTCGGCCCGCATAGCCTTGATGAGGGTAGAGGCCTGGGCAATACCAATACGGTTGCCCGCGGAGTCGGTGTACGGCACGTCCTTGTAGTAGTCCCAATTGAGGACATTGTTGTGGAGGTCCGTGGTACCCAGCACCGTGAGGGTGAAGCGCTTCCCGCCCGGCTGAAGTCCGGGTCTTGCCTGGGCCGCAGGGGCTCCTGCCAGCGAGGCGGCCGCAACGCTTCCTCCGACGAGGGCCGCGGCAAGCATTGTGCGGCGGGACATGGATGAACCGGGATCTGTCATGAAGTGGGCTCCTGGGCGCTCTGCTGATCGGGGATCTTTCCACAATCGGTAAAGCCACAGTCTAGGGTCCCCACGTTCTCAACCCGGGGATTAAGCAGGAAACCCCGTCCACTAAGTGAACGGGGTCTCCCGGAAGCGAGCGGCGGGCTTAAGTGCGGCCTGCCGGACACAGAATTACTTGAGGGTAACGCGTGCGCCAGCCTCTTCGAGCTGGGCAACTGCCTTCTCGGCAGCTTCCTTCGTGACGCCCTCGAGAACAGCCTTCGGTGCGCTGTCAACCAAGTCCTTGGCTTCCTTGAGGCCGAGGGAGGTGATGGCGCGAACTTCCTTGATCACTGCGATCTTCTTGTCGCCAGCAGCTTCGAGGACGACGTCGAATGCCGTCTTCTCCTCTTCCTCTGCAGCAGCGCCGCCACCGGCGGGGCCGGCTACGGCAACAGCAGCAGCGGTAACTTCGAAGGTCTCTTCGAAGAGCTTGACGAACTCGGAGAGCTCGATGATGGTCAGTTCCTTGAAAGCTTCAATGAGCTCTTCGTTGGTGAGCTTCGCCATGGTTGGCGTCCTTCCTGTTGTGGTGATCAGCGGCCTATGGCCATGCCTTCACACCGGAGTCTGGTGGTGAGAGAGTTAGTTCTCTTCGGTGGCTGCTGCGGGAGCTTCAGCCGGAGCTTCTGCTTCAGCGGCCGGAGCTTCTTCGGCTGCGGGTGCTTCTTCAGCGGCGGGAGCTTCGGCTACAGCCGGAGCACCGTTCTCTTCTTCAAGCTTGAGGCGCAGAGCGTCAATGATGCGTGCAGCAGCGGCAGCAGGAGCCTTGAGGACACCTGCAACACGGGCGAGCTGCAGCTCACGGGACTCGAGGGCTGCCAGGGCGATAACTTCGCTGGCATCCATCTTCCTGCCCTCGAAGTAACCGGTCTTGATAACCAGCTGCTTGTTGGTCTTGGCAAAATCCGTCAGGCTCTTAGCCGCTGCAACTGCGTCACCCTTGATGAATGCGATTGCAGTAGGGCCGGCAAGCTGACCGTCGAATGCTTCGACACCAGCTTCCTTGGCTGCAATTGCGGTGAGGGTGTTCTTGACGACCGAGAACTTGGTGTCCTGGCCGAGGGAAACACGCAGCTGCTTGAGCTGTGCAACAGTGAGCCCACGGTATTCGGTCAGGACAGCGGCGTTCGATTCCTTGAAATCGTTAGTGATCTCAGCTACTGCTGAAACCTTTGTAGGCGTTGCCATAACCCTCCTTCCGGGGATAGTGCCGGTATTCCCGGTCCCCGCTCAAGTGAGCTAAAACTAAAAACGCCCCGCGCAGATGCACGGGGCTTGGCTCAACGCAGTCTGAAGACTGCGGAACTTCACTTCGTTCACCTGCGCCGGCCGCCCTATGTTCAGGGTCCTTCGTCTGAAAATCCACTGGATCTTCCCGCCCACAACTGCAGAAGTGAGTTGTGTTTGAAAGAGTGGATTCCAACAACCGACGGTCTTTGGTAGTTCAAGCTTACGGGAAGCCCTGTCCTTCGGCCAAATCCGGTCGAGATCAGCAGGAGATCAGGCGCCGCATCCGTTGCGAGATCAGTCACCGAATCAGCTGGTGCTGTCCCTGAAGTCCGGCAACTCCTTCTGCCAGATCCCGGTGACTCCAGCGGTGGTGAAGCCCAGTTGGCGGTTCACCGTGAGCAGGTAGCGGTTCTCCGGCGCATTCCACGTATAGATGACGCGTGCATCCGGAAACTGTTCAGTCAGCCGTTCCATGTTGGCCAGTTTGATCAGAAGGCCCAGTTTATTTCCACGGTGCTGCTCCAGCACCATCGTGTCGTCCTGGAAGACGACGTCCTGGCGCTGGGCCAGGACGCTTATGGTTGTCAGTCCTACAAGCTCGCCGGAGGCAATATGCTCGACGGCGGTGACCACCGTGCGCCTTCCTTGCGACATGGTGACGGCCTCAGCTTCCCTGAGGACGCCGGCGTCGAACACCATTCCCGCTTGCCCTTGGCCAGGTGGCAGGTCATCCACGCCAGCCTGGTTTTCTAGGACGGCGACGGCTTCCAGCCACTCGTCCGGGCAACGGTCGGTCCAGTGATGAAGCCGGTAGCGGCCAGCATTGGCGGCCTCGGCCTCCGCCTCAAGCTCGGCAACAAGCTGGGTGTCCAACGGAAGGGTACAGGCGCTGAACTGTTCAATGTGCTGCAGGGTGTATCCGGAACGGCGGGCGAATTCCACCTCGCGGCTCCCCAGCGGCACAAATCCATCTCCCGTACCGGGGATGAGTTGCTCGGATTCGAGATCGCTCAAGGAAGTGCCGGGATGGTTCGTATCAACCAGGATCATGGACCTGCCCTCTCCCCTCGCAACGTCTTCGGCCGCCTCGAGGAGCTGCTTGCCTACTCCGCGCCGCTGGTACTCGGGCAGAATGTCGAGCGTGAATTCCGCCAGGTCCTGGTTGTCCGCGAGAGGCAGCGCTATGTCTACTGTTCCCACGATTTCCTGACCCATCTTGGCCACGAGGATTACTTGCCGTTCGTAAGGATCTGCCAGTTCGAGGAGCTTCTCAATCGGGGCATAAGCGAGGTCGTCACTGCCCCACGTCTCCATACGGACTCGCCGTCCCACCTCGACGGCGGCCAGGAAGTCTGCAGCATCAGCTGCTTCCAAAGAATCCGGAATCCACAGCTGCTCTATCCGTACGTCATGTGCCATAAAGGGGATCATCCAGCCGTTTCTGCCACTCGCCTTCAAATCCGGAGGGCTTGAATCCGAGCGATGTATTTATCGCCAGCATATGACGGTTTTCACTGGCATTCCATGTCAGGACAGAGCGCGCCGCGGGCCACGCTTCCTGCGCGCGGCGGATGTTGGCGATCTTGACGAGCATCCCGAGTCTGTGACCTCGGTGGTCTGAGGCAACCAGGGTGTCTTCCTGCAATACCACATGAGTTTTTGGCCCGTCGGTATGAGAGCCCCGTATAGGCAGCCAGTCGGCCGGTGCTGTTGTGCAAGGTGGCGGAAACCAGCGCACAGGAAGCGCCAGTCGACTGGAGGTTTCCACTTGCTCAAGGCTGTAGCCTGCTCCCCTGGCCAAGATGCTGGAAGGCAAAGCCAAAGGGAGCTGCCGCTGCCGGACTTCCCCCGAGCACTTCGCCGGAACCACCGAGCAGCTGCCCACCGGCACTCCGTTTTTCCTTGCGAGGAACAGAAGCCGCTCGAAGTAGCTGTTTCCCCGCCAGTAGAAGAGTGCTTCACTGAACGTGCCACACCGGTCGGTGTTGCCCCACACCGAGAGGTTGTGCGCCTCCTCAAGGCGGAGGCACTCCAGCAGGTCGGGAGCGCTGCTCGGGTTATCGGGCTGGGCATCATCAGGGATCACGACGGCGGCGATGTCCGGATCGTTCATGGAAGCAGCCGCTGCCACTCACCGTCGTACCCCGCGGGCCGGAACCCGAGCGCAACATTGATGGCCAGCATGTGTTCGTTTTCGGCCGCATTGAACGTGAGGACCCGCTCCGCTGAAGGGTGTGCGGCCACAAGGCGCCGGAGATTGTGGATCTTGATGAGCATGCCCAGGCGATGGCCCCGGTGTGCCCTCGAGACCAGCGTGTCATCCTGCTCGGCCATCCACGGCTTGACGGGTGAAAACTGCAGGACGGAATAGGCTGCCAGCTCTCCGCTGTCCTTGTGCATGGCTGCCGCGACAAGGGATATCCGTCCGGTACGTTTCCACAGATCCTCAACGTGGCGGACACGTCCCGCGTCCCACTCCTCTTCGTCGTGGAGGAGTTCCCCGGCCGGAGCATCAGTACTCATACGGCTCATCAGTTCCGCCATCTGGTCGACGTACTCCTCGGGACAGCGGTCCGTCCAGCCCAAAAGCTCGTATTCATCACCGGCAGAAGTTCCGGCCTTGGCCTCCAGTTCGTCAAGGACGGCTGCCACCGGCGGCATGTCAAGGGCACTAAAGCGGGAGACCTGCTCCAAGGCGTACCCCGCGGCTGCAGCAAAACGCACAGGACGGGACTCGGCTGGAAGCGCCCCCGTTCCCGTGGCGGGCTTCAGGACGTTTTGACCATCGGGATCGAAGTTGGCCATATGTTCTGTGAAGCTTTGCAGCGTTGTCCGGCCGGAGCTGACGGCTTGCTCCTCAGCGTGGCGAAGGAGCGCCTTTCCCATCCCTCGCCCGGTGTGAGCTGCCAGGACGTCCACCCGCACCGTTGCACTCCCCAGGTTTTCCTGTGAGGTGAACCTGATCCAGGAGCGGGCAACCATGCGCCCGGCGCTGCGGATGAAGAACATGTGAAGTTGTTTGTAGGGGTCATTGCGCCACGCCTCCAGGCGTGCGGCCGGCGGGCTGGCGCGGTCTAGGTTCCGCCATGTCTCCATTACCAGGGCGTCTGTGAGCTCGCTGAACTCAAGGAAGTCCTTGGCGTCCGGGGCATCCAGCGAGGCAGGGAGGACCAGTGGCTCGATAAGGTACGGCGGCGAAGTCACGCGTTCAGCCTAGTGTCATCTGCTGTCGGCTTCTAGAGCGTGCTCAAGCCAAAATACGGCCCAAAGAATGGAAAAAGAAACAAGGGACCGCCCGGCGTGAGCCGGACGGTCCCTTGTTGTTAGTTCTTAATTCAGATTCGGATTATCCGAATGCTCAACCCTTAGACCTCGGTCAGAACCTTGGTGACGTTGGGGTCAACGCTGATGCCAGGACCGAAGGTGGTAGCAACTGTTGCCTTCTGAATGTAGCGGCCCTTGGAAGCGGAGGGCTTCAGGCGAAGAACCTCTTCCAGTGCTGCTGCATAGTTCTCAGCCAGTTTGACGGCGTCGAACGAAACCTTGCCGATGATGAAGTGGAGGTTAGAGTGCTTGTCGACGCGGAAGTCGATCTTTCCACCCTTGATGTCGTTGACAGCCTTGGTGACATCGGCCGTGACGGTACCGGTCTTCGGGTTCGGCATCAGGTTACGGGGACCCAGCACCTTACCAAGACGGCCAACCTTACCCATGAGGTCAGGGGTGGCGACGGCGGCGTCGAAGTCGGTCCAGCCGGCTGCGATCTTTTCGATCAGGTCATCGGAACCAACGAAGTCGGCGCCTGCAGCGATTGCTGCTTCTGCCTTGTCACCCGTTGCGAAAACCAGAACGCGGGAGACTTTACCGGTGCCGTGGGGCAGGTTGACCGTTCCGCGGATCATCTGGTCTGCCTTGCGAGGGTCTACACCCAGGCGGAAAGCGACCTCAACGGTGGCGTCGAACTTGGACGGGTTGGTGTCCTTGGCGAGGGTCACTGCCTCGAACGGCGCGTAGAACTTCTCCGCGTCGATCTTGGCTGCGGCTGCCTCGTATGCTTTGCTGCGCTTTGCCATGCTGCTTATTTCTCCTTGTGCAGTTGTGGTCTGCGGACCGCGCTGGGCCCTGCCACAGTTGGGATGTCCGGCTGAATATCCGGCTGTTCGTCCGGATGGGATGCCCAACATTACGGTTTGTGCCGGTGGTCCGGCAGTGGTGCCGGTTTCCCGGCGGTGCTGTCCGGCGTCGTCGGTCTTCATCCGACTCTGCCGCAACAGCGGTGGGCCTAACCTTCTACGGTGATGCCCATGGAGCGTGCGGTGCCGGCGATGATCTTCGCGGCGCCTTCAAGGCTTGTGGCGTTGAGGTCTTCCATCTTGGTGGTGGCGATCTCGTTGACCTGGGCCTGGGTCAGCTTGGCAACCTTGACGGTGTGCGGGGTAGCTGAACCCTTGGCGACGCCTGCAGCCTTTTTGATGAGCTCTGCAGCCGGCGGGGTCTTGGTGATGAACGTGAATGAACGGTCTTCGTAAACCGTGATTTCCACGGGGATGACGTTTCCACGCTGGGCTTCTGTCGCAGCGTTGTACGCCTTGCAGAATTCCATGATGTTGACACCGTGCTGGCCAAGCGCAGGACCGATCGGCGGAGCCGGGTTAGCGGCACCTGCCTGGATCTGCAGCTTGATGAGGCCGGTGACCTTCTTCTTGGGAGCCAATGTAGGGTCCTTCTCTCAAATGCGTCCTGGGACACAGGAGCGTGCCTCAGGTATGTGGCCGCCATGGCGAGGCGGCCGGCCGCTTCGGAGCTGCTAAGCGGGCAGTTCCGGAGCGAAATCTAAAGTGATCGTTAGATCTTGGTGACCTGGTTGAATGCCAGGGTAACCGGGGTTTCACGCTCGAAGATGGAGACGAGCACCACGAGGGTCTGGGAGTCAACCTTGATCTCGGAGATCGTTGCCGGGAGGGTCTCAAACGGACCTTCCTTGACGATGACGGACTCGCCGACCTCGAAGTCGACATCCACCGGAGCAGCAGCGTGCTTGACGGGCTTGCCCTTTTCGGCCTGCTCTTCTTCGAAGACCGGTGCGAGCATGGAGAAGACCTCGTCGAGGCGCAGCGGAACCGGGTTGTGGGCGTTACCCACGAAGCCGGTGACACCGGGAGTGTGGCGAACTGCGCCCCAGGAGGCGTCAGTCAGGTCCATGCGGACCAGCACGTAGCCGGGGATCCGCACACGGTTGATGACCTTGCGCTGGGCGTTCTTGATCTCAACGACTTCTTCCATGGGAACCTGGATTTCGAAGATGTAATCTTCCATGTCCAAGGTCTGGATGCGGGTCTCAAGGTTGGCCTTGACGCGGTTTTCGTAACCGGCGTAGGAGTGGACGACGTACCAGTCACCTTCCTGGCGGCGCAGTTTGGACTTGAATTCCTCGGCGGGATCGACGTCCGCTGCGGCTGCTGCCGCTGCCAAGGCATCGGTGGACTCGTCGTCGGAGTCTGCTGCCTCAGAATCGGAGTCGTCTGCGGTTACGTCGGCGTCCTCGTCGTCAGCTTCAACGGCGGAATCGGGCGCAGAAAAGTCCTCCTCAGACTCTTCCACGGCGTCCGTTGTGGTGTCCGTGGACCCATCCAGCTCAGTCTCGGTTACCTCGAGCTCCTGCTCTGACACTTGGTCTCCTGCTTCCTCATTGCCTAACATGCCTATTTAAATGGCTCAATTCCGCACACTCCGTGGAACCTCCTTGTTCAGGAGTTCACGAAGCCTGCGGACCGATCGCCCTAGTTGTCCGTGGGGCCTGAACCGCCGAAGACCCAGCCCACTCCGGTCCCGAAGGCCAGATCAAGGAGCGTGACGATGATCATCATGATGATCACGAATACCAGCACCACGAGCGTGTAGTTGATCAGTTCCTTGCGGGTGGGTGCCACGACCTTCTTCAGTTCGCCGATGACTTGGCGGACAAAAAGCGCGATTCGAGCAAAGATGCCAGCCTTGGCGGCATTCTTGGCGGGGCGGCCCTTGGAGCTGCTTGCAGCTGTTTCGGTCACCTGGTCCTCACTCATTCTCGCAATGATCGGATACCCGGCTCTGATCTGAACCATGGTTGCTGCGCTTGTTCCGGCTTATCGCCGAAACAGCTTGCGCAGGGCAGACAGGACTCGAACCTGCAACCTGCGGTTTTGGAGACCGCTGCGCTACCAATTGCGCCACTACCCTATGGATCGAAAACACGCATGCCACTTTCAGCAACCTTCACTGAGGCGCACGCCATCAACATGTTTTCAACACCGGAGAACTATTCTACGCAAGAACTGCGCCTACGTCGAACCAGCCTCGTTGCGGACCATCCACGGCTGCCAGTCAAAGAGCACGACCAACATGCGGTCACTTTTCCCTGTCGCCAACGAACGATCCGCTGAACAGCATAGAGTAGAACTCGTCGAATCCCATATCCAGCCACTGAGCTGTCAAAAGAATGGACCCGCCATGTCTGCCGCCCGCGTTTCCAAGCGCATTTCCGCCATTGCCGAATCCGCCACCCTTGCCGTCGACGGCAAGGCCAAGGCGCTCAAGGCGGCCGGACGGCCCGTTATTGGCTTCGGTGCCGGTGAACCTGATTTCCCCACCCCGGGCTACATCGTGGAGGCTGCCATAGAGGCTGCCAGCCAGCCGAAATACCACCGCTATTCCCCCGCGGGAGGGCTGCCTGAGCTGAAGAAGGCAATTGCCGAGAAGACGTTCCGCGACTCCGGCTACCGCGCGGATCCTTCCCAGGTCCTGGTAACCAACGGCGGCAAGCAGGCTGTTTACAACACCTTCGCTACCCTGGTTGACCCGGGTGACGAGGTCATCGTCCCTACGCCGTACTGGACCACCTACCCTGAGGCCATTCGCTTGGCCGGCGGAGTCCCGGTCGAGGTGTTTGCCGGTCCTGAGCAGGGATACCTCGTCACAGTGGAGCAACTCGAAGCCGCCCTGACTGAGCGCACCAAGATCCTGCTGTTCGTTTCCCCCTCGAACCCCACAGGTGCTGTCTACTCTCCGGAGCAGGTGGGTGAAATCGGCAAGTGGGCTGCCTCCAAGGGCCTCTGGGTGGTCACCGATGAGATCTACGAGCACCTCACCTTCGACGGACTCCCTTTCACGTCCATCGCCACAGCTGCCCCGGAACTGGGCGACAAAGTGGTCATCCTCAACGGCGTAGCCAAGACGTACGCGATGACCGGCTGGCGTGTGGGCTGGATGATCGGCCCGGCCGACGTCATTAAGGCTGCCACCAACCTCCAGTCCCACGCGACGTCGAACGTCTCGAACATCATGCAGATCGCCGCCCTCGCGGCAGTCTCCGGCCCGCTGACCGCCGTCGATGAAATGAAGGTTGCCTTCGACCGGCGCCGTAAGGCGATCGTTGCCGGACTGAATGCCATTGAGGGCGTTGACTGCCCGACGCCGCAGGGCGCCTTCTACGTCTACGCGGACGTGCGCGCCTTGCTGGGCAAGGAGTTCCCGACGTCGAACGGGTTGGTGCGGCCTGAAACGTCAGCGGATCTGGCGGCTCTGATCCTCGATGAGGTGGAGGTGGCGGTGGTACCGGGTGAGGCATTCGGCCCCTCCGGTTACCTCCGGCTGTCCTACGCATTGGGCGACGACGACCTCGCCATTGGGGTGGCACGGCTCCAGGATTTCCTCGGCAAGGCCAGCTAGGGTTCGTTTCCATTTTCCGGACGCTCCCTCAAATGTTTCGCGTGAGGGAGCGTTTGTGGTTAAACCGCGAGACGTGAGGGAGCGTTTGTGGTTAAGCCGCGAAACGTGAGGGAGCGTTGGTGGTTAAGCCGCGAAACGTGAGGGAGCGTTGGTGGTTAAAGCAGCCGGCGCTCGGCAGCCCACTTGGTGAGCTCATGACGGCTGGAGAGCTGCAGTTTTCGGAGAACCGCAGAAACGTGGGTCTCCACGGTCTTGATGGAAATGAACAGTTCCTTGGCCACTTCCTTATAGCTGTAGCCACGCGCTATGAGCCGCATGACCTCCAGCTCACGGGCCGAAAGCCGGTCGAGTTCGTCGTCGGCAATGTCTGCCGGGGCGGTGCCGAACGCGTCAAGGACGAATCCGGCCAGCCGGGGCGAAAAGACAGCGTCTCCGCCGGCCACCCGCAGCACGGCGTCCGTGATTTCCGCCCCGGAAATGGTCTTGGTGACATATCCCCGGGCGCCTGCCCTGATAACAGCCACAACATCCTCTGCAGCATCGGAAACACTCAAGGCCAGGAACCGCGTGGTGCCCAGCAGCGCACTTGAGCCGGCAATGACTTCACGCCCACCACCGCCCAGCCCGCCGGGGAGGTGAACATCCAGGAGCACGACGTCCGGCCGGGTCTGGGCGATCACGGCGATCGCCTGCTCGACCGTTCCGGCCTCCCCCACTACGGAGATCCGGGAGTCGAGGTCTGCCTTAAGGCCCGAACGGAAGATGGCATGATCGTCCACCAGGACAACCCGAACGCTGCCTTCCCTCGCCGGCTGCAAGCCCCCTGCTTCGATGCTGCTCACGACGTCGTTTCTCCTTGTTCCGTAGCCACGGCGGGCAGCCCGAGACGTACCTCTGTGCCCTCCGGGCCACTGTTGATCACGGCACTGCCACCGTGGCGCTTCATGCGGCCGATAATGGATTCCCGCACACCCAGCCGGTCCTCCGGCACCGTGTGAAGATCGAAGCCGGCTCCTCGGTCCTTGACAAAGACCTCAACCTCTTTGTCCGAGGCCTCTACGTAAACGGAAACGGAGCCGCCCCCATGGCGGGCCGCATTCAGCATGGCTTCCCGACTCGCCTGGACCAGTGCTTCATGGCGCTCCGTCATTGCCGTGTCACCCACGTTTACCACTTCCACGGCTTGGCCCAGTGCATCTTCCACCTCGGCGGCCACGGCCTTGATGCGTTCCGAGAGGTTCCCAATGTCCTTGCCCTCGTCGCGATACAGCCAGCTGCGCAATTCCCTTTCCTGCGCCCTGGCCAACCGCACGACGTCGTGCTCGTTTCCGGCCCGCCGCTGAATAAGGGCGAGGGTCTGCAGAACTGAATCGTGCAGGTGGGCAGCGATTTCGGCCCGCTCAGTAGCGCGTACCCTACCGGCTCTTTCCGTCTCCAGATCCCGCCAGAACTTGAGTCCCCAGGGCAGAAGCACCACGGCGACTCCTCCCAGGACAGCGACGGAGGCGAGCAACGCCAGCCACGTCTGTTCCCAGGACCCGGAGCCGGACACCATCACCAGCACGCCTGCCACCACCAGCGCCAGCCCGGCGGCAAGTCTGACCCAGCCGCCGGCCTGGTTGGCCTTGGCCTTGTCCACGATTCCGGCACGGCGGGTCTCGTCCAGCTGCATCCAGGCGATGGAAGCGCCGCCAAGGATCGCCGCGGCTGGAATAAGCGTTCCCAAGGGCACATCGACGCCAAGAAGCCGGGCAGTGAGAATGGCCCCTGCCAGCAGCAGCCCGATGCCGAGGAGGATTTCCTTGGCGTACGGCATCCTGCGGAATCGGAACCAGGCTTGTCCCTCACCGTTGGTCGGGCGGACCATGCCTGAGACTGACTGGGCTGACGCCGAAGCCGGGACACCGGTGGGAAATGACTGCCACGATGGATCTGTGAAGACCCCCTCCCCTGCCGGGTCCTGCCAGGTGAAGGCCGAAGGATCCGAAGATCGGGGCTGTGCTGGATAACCCATTGGGTCCGGAGACAAACCCCTATTCGAACTTGACCAGGTTGACTGCGCTGGCAAGGGTCCGCTGACTGCCGGAGCAATCGGCGACGCCGGGCGGCGTGCGTTCCGTTTGGCGCTTTCATCGGCAGTGGGAACCATGATCCAAAGCCAGGCATAGAACACCAGGCCGGCTCCACCGGCGAGGGCCGCCAGCGCCATCCCGATGCGGATCAATCTCACCGGCAAGCCCAAGTGGGCGGCAAGTCCTGCACAGACGCCGGCTATGACGCGGTCCGCGCTCCGAACCAGTGGCTGCCGAAGGACAGGGGTACTCATGGATCCATCCAAACACGGATCAGGGTTCCCCGGACCCGTTTTCCGCCGGAACCGGGGGCCGTTCAGGGACAGCTCAGGGTATTCCCCAATAGAGCCGGACACCCCACGGGCAGGAGGATCGAAGTATGAACCCGCACAACGTCAACCCTGAAGACCAGCAACCGGCAGACAATCATCAGCCGTCAGTCACACCTTCCGATTCCGCAGGGGACTCCGCCACGGATTCCCCTCCCAGCCCGGCTGCGAGCTCCCCAGGCGGTTTCCCTTCGGATTCCACATCCGACTCCCCTTCAGGCGCCACGGGACAATCGCCGGACTCCCCCGCACCACCGTCCGAAACTACAGATTCCGGCTTCCAACAGGGTGACCCGGACCGGGGAAGCCATAGTCAGGGATATGCAGGCCCAGGTTATGCAGCCCCGGGATACCCGCAGCCGGCGCCGTACGCAGTGGCGCAACCGCGAAACTTCTTCGAATGGGTTCGGGGAAACGGAATCTACCGGGGCAGTGATCGCTGGATTGGCGGCGTTGCCAGCGGAATTGCCCACCGGACCGGTGTGGATCCGCTCATTGTCCGGGGGATCTTTATCGTCTTGGCCTTGTTCGCAGGCATAGGAGTCCTCCTCTACGGCATCGCCTGGGCCCTGCTGCCTGAACCTGACGGCCGCATCCATGTCCAGGAAGCCGGTGCCGGACGCTGGACGGGCGGCATGACCGGCGCCCTGATCACCACAATCCTGGGCTTCCCCAGCCTTGGCACAGGATTCTGGGGTTGGGAAGGCAACGGATTCGGACGCTTCATTTGGGCTGTTTTCTGGATAGGCGCCATCGCATATCTCATCTACTTCCTGGTGCAACGGAACAGAAACCGGAGTGGAAACCCGGGCATGAACACCAATGCCCAGCCCGGAACACCAGGAGCCGCTGCATTCAGTGGTGGCCCTTATGGCGCCTACCCTGCCAGTGTCCCCGCCGCGGGCTCCAACACTGCCCCCTTCAGCAGCCAGTTCGGCACAACCACGTCGGCCGGCGGCCCGCACTCCGGCGCAGGCGGATCGATGCCAATTCCGCCTGCGGGATCCGTTCCTCCGACCGGCCCCAACGGACCCTATAGTCCGGGAGGACCTTACGGTCCCAGCGGCCCGTACGACGGCGGCTTCCGGACTCCCGCTGGAGCCACACCTCCGCCGGCCAAGCAGCGCAAATTCGGACCCGGCGCTCCCGCCGTCGCCATAACGGCCGGCACAGCCTTGCTGGTGGGAGGCGGTATCAAAGCACTCGACGCCGGCAACGTGATCGATCTCGGTAGTTCAGCCAACGCCGTGGTCTGGGCAAGCGCAGCTGCTGTCCTGGGGTTGGGCATACTGATCTCCGGACTCCGCGGCCGGACTTCAGGAATCCTGGGTTTCTTCGCGGTGGTTGCCTTGATCATTGGCGGCATCTTCAACGTGGTTCAAAACGGTGATAGGTTCCGCTCCCAGCAGGTCGACTGGACTCCTGTCAGCATCGAGCAGGCACGGGAAGGCTTCGACGTCACAGGCCGCCAGGGAACTGTTGACCTGACGAAGCTGAATGTCCCAGCCCCCTTGACCTCCGACGTCGTGATTCCGCTGAACATCACCGCCAGCAACGTTGACATCATCATCCCGCACAACGTCCCGGTGGAAATAGAAGCCGACATGACTATGGGAAACCTCAACGAGGGCTCTGAGCATCATGGTGGGATGACGAGGAAGCAGAGCACATACAACACCGACAGGCCAGGATCGCCCCTGATCTTAAAGATCGACGGCACCATGAGCAACGTGACCATCCAGGAAGGAAACTGACATGAGCAGCTACGAGCCCACTCCGGACCCTGCTCCGGATGCTTCCACCACACCCATATCCACACCCTCGGATACAGTCTCCCTCACCGAACCGGAATCCTCAGTCCGCGTGGGAACCGTCGTCTGGGGCCTGATCGTCGTGGCGCTGGCCGCCCTGATCGTCATCGCACAGCTTGGCATCGTGGAACTGAACGGCACCTACGTGCTGATCGGACTCATGGTTGGTGCAGGTACCGCGCTGGTGGTGGGTGGCCTCCTGTCCGCCCGACGTGACAAAGAAACCACAACAGGGAAGTCTTGAACCATGGATAAATTCTTCAGCATTGTCAGGGGCACTGGCCTGCGGCGCGGCCCACAGCGGTTGCTGGGCGGGGTATGCGGCGGGATTGCTGCGAAGCTGAAGGTGGATGTCGCCTTCGTCCGGATAGCATTCCTGCTCCTCGCCCTCCTGCCGGGCCCGGCCTTCGTGTTCTACGTCGCTGCGTGGCTGGTCCTCCCGGATCAGCGGGACAGCATCCTCCTTCAGTCGTTCATTGAGAAGCGCACAAACAAGCAGCTTTAGACCCACAGGAACCGCCAACTACGTGCCTCCGCTCCATGAGCGGGGGCACGTTTCTGTAACCGTTTGTGTCCTGTCCCACACTGCCCACTACAATCTAGGTGAGCTCAGTGTGGCGCTCTGCCTGTACACCCTCAACCAGGATTTGAGCCTAAAGATATGAAAATTGGAATCCTCACCAGCGGCGGCGACTGCCCTGGACTGAACGCTGTCATCCGTGGAGCCGTTCTCAAGGGCATTGCCATCCACGGACACGAATTCGTGGGGTTCCTGGATGGCTGGCGGGGAGTTGTCGAGGGGGACATCATCGAGATCCCCCGCACCATGGTCCGCGGCATCGCCAAGCAGGGCGGAACCATTCTGGGAACATCCCGCACCAACCCGTTCGAAAACGGCGGCGGCCCTGAAGTCATCAAGGACCACATGAAGAGGCTGGGCATCGACGCCATCATCGCCATCGGCGGCGAAGGCACCCTCGCAGCGGCGAAGCGCCTCACTGACGCCGGGCTGCGGATTGTGGGGGTGCCCAAGACTGTTGATAACGACCTTGACGCCACCGACTACACGTTTGGTTTCGACACAGCGGTACAGATCGCCACCGAGGCCATCGACCGGCTGCGGACAACGGGTGAATCCCATCACCGCTGCATGATCGCCGAAGTGATGGGCCGCCACGTAGGATGGATTGCCCTGCACGCAGGCATGGCCGCCGGGGCCCACGCCATCCTGATTCCGGAACAAAAGGCGTCCATGGACCAAATCACCGAATGGGTGCAGGAAGCCCACGACCGCGGCCGCGCACCGCTGGTAGTGGTGGCTGAGGGTTTCGTCCCGGAGGGCCAGGAGACTCCCCACTCGGAGCGTGGCCTGGACACCTTCGGACGCCCCCGCCTCGGCGGCATTGCAGAAATGCTGGCGCCGGAACTGGAAGCACGGACGGGCATCGAAACCCGTGCCACCGTGCTCGGCCACATCCAGCGCGGCGGCGTGCCCTCTGCCTTCGACCGCGTCCTGGCGACCCGGCTGGGAATGGCAGCAATCGACTCAGTGGTGGACCACCGCTGGGGCACCATGGTGTCACTCAACGGTACTGACATCGTGCACGTCGGTTTCGAAGCTGCGCTCGGCAACCTCAAGTCAGTCCCACCCCACCGCTACGAAGAAGCAGCTGTCCTCTTCGGCTAGGCCGCAGCCTTTTTCCGCCGCGACTCCTGAGGAAGGACCCTGAACGCGGCGGTCAGCAGTTGGCTCCCTTTGCTCGGTAGGGTGGAGGCATGACACTTGAGGTCGGTTCAGCCGACATCATCCAGCTGGCCTGGGCCCGCCACCTGGGACTTGATGACGATGCTTTCAATGCTGCCCGCTCAGCCGGAACGGGGCCGTCGGCCCGGATCACGCGTGCAGACGAGTCCGAACGGTGCGTGCAGTTCGTCCGTCTCTTCGGTACCTCCGCCCTGGTGGGTCCGGAGTGGGCGCTGGACGCCGCCGTCGGAATTCCCGATGAGGATCTTGCCCAGCACGTCACCCTGTTGACCATCACCCGCTCCCATGGCGGTCATGGCCTGGGAGCGGCAGCCTTGTTCTTCGCCGATGACCTGCCTTTGCTTCAGGCCCCCGAGGAACTCACGGTCTCGCGCGGGGATCAGGAAGCGATTCAGCTGGAAAGTCTCTGCCCGCCGGATGACGTCAACGAAGTAGGGCTTTCTGACCTGGAGAACCGCTTTACGATCATGCGGGGCGACGACGGGAACCGGGTTCCGGTGGCGTGTGGCGCGTACGCCGAGTGGGAGGGCATCCTCGCGCACATGGGCGTGCTGGTGGATCCGGTGTGGAGGCGCCAAGGCCTCGGCTCGCTGGCAGCATCCGTGGCAGCGCATGAGGCCCTTGCGTCAGGCCTGACCCTGCAGTGGCGCGCCGATGTGAGCAACAAGGGATCCCTGGCAATTGCACGCAGCCTTGGATTCGCCGCCGGCGGCATCCAGACCAGCGTGCTCCTGGGCTGACCGAGATGACAGATAACGGCAGTGTTCTCCGCAAACACTGCCGTTATGTGTCATCTCGTGCCGCGGAATCTACTCCAGCAGGGCCAGAATCTCCGAGCGCGCGAACATCTGGGCGGCCGCCCGTGCGCTGGGTGTGCCGGCATCAGGATCAGCCCCCGCGTCCACAAGCACACGGGCCACGTCTGTGTACCCCTTGAAGGCGGCCCCCGCCAAAGGTGTCTGGCCCCGGTCATTGGAAGCGTTGGCATCGGCTCCGTGGTGCAGGAGGAGCTGAACGGTCTCCGCATGGCCGTGATAGGCGGCGAGCATCAACAATGAGTCTCCCGCTGCGTTGGTGAGTGTTGCCGGGGCCCCGGCATTGAGGTAGCTCCGCAACATGTCGGATTCACCCTGGCGCGCCGCTTCGAACAGCGTGTGGGCCAGAGCCAGCGTCTCCTCGTCGGGACCGGGCTCGTCGGCTGCGCTTGAATCTTCTCCGCGATAATCGCTCATCTGGTTCCCTTCAGAAAACCGGTCTGCCGGCCTACCACCTGGCCGGCGTCGGGAGCCACGATGACTTCCTGGGCAGCCGTATACGGTTCGTCGCCATCCATGACGGTCAGCACCTCATCCGGCGAGACCGACCTTTTGATCACCGCGAGGGCAATGGGGCCCATTTCATAATGCTGGATGGCTGAAGTCACCGTTCCCACTTTGCGCTCCCCCAGGAGTACGGGACTCCCGACGGCGGGCACCGTGTGCTGGGACCCGTCGAGCTGGAGGAAAACAAGACGACGCGGCGGATGGCCGAGGTTGTGCACACGCGCCACGGTCTCCTGGCCCTTGTAGCACCCCTTGGCGAGATGCACCGCAGTCCGCAGGAGGTCCAGTTCGTGGGGAATGGTTTTATCGTCGGTCTCGGCGCCCAGCCGGGGGCGCCAGGCAGCGATCCTCAAAGCCTCAGAAGCCCAAACGCCTGCGAGCGGCCTGTCACCGACGGACGATTCCAGCTCCGCTGCCGGGATGAGGTATTCAAACCAGGGTCGTTCCAGGCCAGGGTGGGCCTCTTCCCCCACCACGGAATACGAGTAGCCGCCGGCGCCAATGTGCGGCCAAGGGTCCTCCCAGACGATCCGCCCGGACCACTCCTCAACCTTGCGCGTGGAGCCCACCACGGCCCAGTCTGCGGAAACATCAGCAATCTCTACGCGGAGCATGAACTTCATTCGGTTAAGCCACTCGGCCAGTGGCGGGGCCTCGTGGGCTTCGACGATCAGCCAGGTGGTGGCGCCGTCGTCCACTACCCGCGCATCAAACTCGATCCGGCCCTGCACGCTCAGCAACAGCAGTTCGCTTGATTGGGCGGGACGGAGATCGGTGACCTGCTGCGAGGACAGTGTATTAAGCCAGCTGAGGCGGTCAGGACCCGTCACTGTCACCACACCGCGGTGTGAAAGATCGACGACGGCGGTCCCTGCGGCAAGAGCCCGTTGCTCCCGCAGCGGCTCCCCGTAGTGGGAGGCGACGCCGGCATCGGCGCCTCCGGCTTCAACTGCACCGGGGCGCGACAACAGGGGGCTCTTAATAGTCATATGTACTAGAAGTCCTTTGACGCCTGCTGTATTCCGTGGGGACGGTGGAACTAGCTGACTTTTTTCAGGATGGCGGAAGCGTGGGCCTCGAGGCCGCTTCCGGTGGACGAAGACCCGCCCGTTGCAACGTCCCAGCGCCACAGGAGATTGCCCTCTACAAGACCAAAGATCCTGGTAGCGGCGCTGTAGTCCTTTGAGTGGCTGCCCCGCATGACCATGTCCGTGCTGAGCTGAATCTGCGGGCCCTTGATCTGGCCGTAGTAAAGCTCAGAGATACCGCCCGGATGAGAGATGGAGACTGAAATATCGAAGCCGCCGTCTTTGTTGCGGAGGGCTTCAACCTCGTCGGCACTCTTGAGTACGGGAACGATGTCCGCGGGGACGAGTCCGGGGCCGCCGTCTTCGTCATGTTGTTTGCGTTCCAGCGCCCAGAAGCCGGTTTCCACAGTCAGGGGCCGGAGCTTTACGCCGTCGTCGTCGACGAGCCAGCTTTCCGCCCGGTACTGCAGGTAGGGCAGTCCGTTATGGGTGAATGAGACGTGCTGGAGGAAATGCTCCGAACCCTCGTCACCGGAGCCGAGCCGGCCGCGGCCTTCCCACTCACCTATGAGCCAGGACAGCGGGACGAGTTCGGGGGTCAGGTCTGTGGGAATCTCAATCGGCACAGCTACTACCTCTGGAAACGGTCTGGATTATTGGACGCGAGGCGTGGTTACTTCTGGCCTTTGAAGAGCCGGTAAACCACGAAGCCGGCGAACCAGGCCATTGCCAGGCCGGCAATGCCGAGCAGGACGAGGAAGAAAATTTCAAATGCAAGTACGGACATGATGCCATCCTAACGCGTTAGTAGATGAGTATTTTGTCTATGAAGTAGGCCAAGGAACCCACAGCCAAAACCGGGGCGATGGCTACGCTGATGGCCGCAGCAACGTTCAAAGCCTCCCCGCGGAGTATAACCAGCCGCCGGAAGCTGACCAGTACCGAGCCGATGACGACACCCACCAGGGCGGCAGGAACAACGGCGATGTCGGAGAAGATGAGCCCGGCCAACGGACCGGCCAATCCGGCCAGGACGATTCCAAGGGGCGCAACAACACGGTCAGGCCAGCGAAGAAGGCCGGTCAGCAGGGCCACGGCCGCACTGATCGCGGCCACGAGAAGCATTTCGCGAACTCCATTGAACCGGGAGGCCGCGATCCAGCCCGCACCCAGGCACGCGAGGAGCACGCCGGCGCAGGATCCCAGGATGGACTCCAGTCGCTGGGCCTGTCCGGTCCCCCGGATGAGCTGCATGACAAACACGGCCACGACACCGGCTGCGATGAAGGCTGGTGTCCAATCCAGGAAGGCAGGAGCGGGTACATAGGTGGCAGCCACCGCTGACCCGGCGCCAGGGAGGCCGATCAGGACTGCGAGTGTTTTACGCGCCGGTATACCCAGGAAGTGAGGCCAGCCGACCCCTACGGCCAAAGCAAGGACGACGGCTGCGATCAACAGGACAAGAGGTGAGCTGTAGGCGCCTACGACTATTGCCGCCAGGCCCACGAGGCCAATGACGCCTATTTGCCACGGCTTCATGACCCACCCCCGCTCACTGCCTACCCGATTTCGGCATGCTCATCCTCGACTCCGCACGTAACTCTGCTGTGTCCTTTTTGCCGCTGTGACCTTGGGCCACCTTCAGGAGTCCCAGTGAAGAAGGACTTGCCGGTCCCCGACCATCCAATCCTGCCTCATCTGAACGTCATATGTCGCAAATTAGACGCGGGTGCCACAGGTTCAGTGTCCGCGAAGGGGTGTTTAGGTATACTCAAGGTTCAGCTACGCTTTCCGCGAACACGGCTGGTGGGAAATGCTGGTGAGACCAGCGTCACCCACCGCTCCTGTTTCAGGAAGCACAGTACCGGCCGGTGCAAGCCCGGTTCAGACGCCCAATGATGTGCGGACAGCCCCTTGGAGGAACAATGTCACACATCCTGCTACTGACGAACAGCGCCGGCTCATCGGTGGACATACTGCCTGCCCTGGAACTCCTCAACCACCGGGTTCATATCCTTCCGGCCGAGCCCACTGCGCTCCTGGAAACTGACCCCTGTGACATCGTGCTGCTCGACGCCCGCAAGGACCTCGTGGGTGCCCGTTCGCTAACCCAGCTCCTGAAAGCCACCGGCCTTAGCGCACCCCTCGTACTGATTCTGACGGAGGGCGGCATGGCAGCCGTTTCATCCGCCTGGGCAGTGGATGACATCGTCCTCGAATCGGCGGGACCGGCGGAGGTCGAGGCCAGAATCCGTCTTTCGGTGGCACGGGCTGTTCCCGATCAGGAGGACGCCCCCACTGAAATCCGGGCCGCCGGCGTCGTGATTGACGAAGCCAGTTATACAGCGCGAGTCAACGGTGCACCGTTGAACCTCACGTTCAAAGAGTTTGAACTGCTCAAGTACCTCGCGCAGCATCCGGGCCGAGTGTTCACCCGCCAGCAACTGCTCACCGAAGTGTGGGGCTACGACTACTACGGCGGCACCCGCACAGTTGACGTCCACGTGCGGCGGTTGCGGGCAAAGTTGGGTGCCGACCACGAGAACCTGATCAGCACTGTGCGCAACGTTGGCTACCGTCTGACACTTGTCCGGCTGCCGGAGGAAGAACTCAGCGAGGCCTGATTCAAGGCCCTCGAACAAGGCCAGATGCAAGAAGCCCCGGACTCCAGGAGTCCGGGGCTTCTTGCACTAATACTTCAGTGGAGGACATACGGGTCGAACGTATCGAGGCCACCCCAGTGGTGGATCCCCCTCGCATCCCGTTCAGCGAGCGGGACGAGTAACGACTATAGCCGACGGGGATGACTCGTTCAAAATCCTGACTTTGACGCTGGTTCAGCCACAGCCGCAGCCGCATTCGGTCAAGCCGTATAGCCTTACCTCATGAGTCCCGCACATCCTGAAACCTGGCCGGTACTGGTTGCCAAAGACACCCTTGAGCCTCAGCTGTACAGGGACTTCAAGGATCTTGCAGCAGCGGCCGAGGAGTCCGATGGAAATCCGCCCCTTTCCGAGCAAACACTCCTGACCCTGCGCCCCGGGGCACTGCATCCCGGCGATCCGCACCAAGCTGGCTCAGGAGTTGCGGGCGGGCATTCGGTACTCGCCCTCGCGCTGTACGCCGTCGACGACGACTCCCGGCCAAGCAGCGCACAGGACCTGGCCGGGCTCGCCGTCGTAATCGAGGAAGGTGACGGTTCCGGTGTGCTGGAAGTGGCCGTTCACCCGAGTTACCGCAACCAAGGAGTGGCGGACCGGTTGATTCGGACCCTGGAATCAGAACGTGGCTTCACTGGACTCACTGCTTGGTCACATGGCAACCATGAGGCCGCGGCGGCGCTTGCCATCAGGTACGGCTACCGGCCCGTCCGGGAGCTGTGGAAGATGCGTCTCACCACCGCAACTGCAGAATTGCCTGAAGCGCCCATGCCTGATCGTGTGGCCCTCCGCGCTTTTGTTCCAGGCCAGGATGAAGACGCGTGGCTCGCTGCCAATCGCGCCGCCTTTGCGCACCACCCGGAGCAGGGCAACTTGACGCAGGCAGACCTCGAGGCACGGATGGCCGAAGACTGGTTCGATCCAGCCGGATTCCTCCTCGCCGAAGACCCCACAGGGAAACTGCTCGGCTTCCACTGGACCAAAATCCATCCCAGGAACGGGAAGCATCCTGCAATGGGTGAGGTCTACGTTGTTGGTGTTACGCCGGAAGCCCAAGGCATGGGACTCGGTAAGGCCCTCACCGTGGAGGGCATCAGGTACCTGCAGGAGAAGGGCCTGCACGCCGTAATGCTGTATACCGACGCCGACAACCTGCCCGCAGTGTCGCTGTACCGCCACCTGGGCTTTTCACGCTGGGACGTCGACGTGATGTACGGGCCGGTGCCTCCCGCTAGACCTCAGGCCTGACGCACTGGAGCGGCGATGGAAACCATGAGTCTCAGCGGAATCGAATGCTTGTATGGTTGAAACTAAACCGCGCCAGCAATAAGGAGAGACCATGCAGCCGGAATCCGGCGGGACCACCACCTCTGAAGCCACGGTGCCATCGGTTCGGGCACGCTTTGGCTCCTCAGAAGTGCCGGCGTCCCGCGCAACGCAAGACCGGATCGACATCCCGGAATTCGCTCCGAACCTGGAACCTGAGGGTGACATCAGCCCGGACCGCTTCCTTGACCGGGAACTCAGCTGGCTGGCCTTCAACGCACGCGTTCTGGAGCTGGCCGAGGACCCCGATCTCCATCTCCTTGAGCGGGTTGGCTTCCTCTCAATTTTTGCTTCGAATCTGGACGAATTTTTCATGGTTCGGGTTGCCGGGCTGAAGCGGCGCATCGCCACAGGCTTGGCTGTTCCGTCACCGGCAGGCCTAAGCCCCGTGCAGGTCCTGGAACAGATCGGCGAGGCAGCGCATGAGCTTCAGCAGCGGCACGCGCGCGTCTACGCAGAGCAGATCCGGCCGGCGTTGGCCTATGAGCACATCCACCTCATGCACTGGAACGAGCTGGATGACCAGGCCAAGGACCAGCTCAGTGCGATGTTCGCCGAGAAGGTCTTCCCCATCCTGACTCCCCTGGCCGTGGATCCTGCCCACCCCTTCCCGTACATTTCCGGGCTTTCGCTGAATCTCGCCGTCGTGGTCCGCAACCCGGTCAGCGACAAGGAGCTGTTTGCCCGCGTTAAGGTGCCCGACCAGCTGCCCCGGCTGATTTCCATCGACGGGCCGCGCGCCGGTTCCATTCCGGGCCGGGTTGCGCGCTTTATCGCCCTGGAAGAGGTCATCGCTGTCCACCTTGACCAGCTGTTCGCCGGTATGGAGGTCCTGGAGCACCACACCTTCCGCGTGACGCGCAACGAAGACGTGGAGGTTGAAGAGGACGACGCCGAGAATCTCCTGCAGGCGCTTGAAAAGGAACTCCTGCGCCGGCGCTTCGGCCCGCCTGTCCGTCTTGAGGTCACCACTGACATCAACCCGAACATCCGCGCCCTGCTCATCCGGGAACTTGGAGTGGATGAATCTGAGGTTTACTCGGTTCCCGCGCCTCTCGATCTCCGGGGGATGTCCGTTATCGCCGGCATTGACCGAGCCGATCTTCACTACCCCAAGCACGTGCCGCATACCTCCCGGTACTTGAACGAGTCCGAGACATCGAAGGCAGCGAACGTCTTCGCGGCCATGCGGCGTCGGGACATTCTCCTGCACCACCCTTACGATTCGTTCTCGACGTCGGTCCAGGCCTTCCTGGAGCAGGCTGCGGCGGACCCCAAGGTTCAGGCCATCAAACAGACCCTGTACCGGACGTCCGGCGACTCCCCCATCGTGGATGCCCTGATCGATGCCGCCGAGGCTGGCAAGCAGGTCCTGGCGCTCGTGGAGATCAAGGCCCGCTTTGATGAACAGGCCAACATCTCGTGGGCCCGCAAGCTAGAGCAGGCCGGGGTGCACGTGGTGTACGGCATCGTGGGCCTCAAGACACACTGCAAGCTCTCTCTGGTGGTCCGACAGGAAGTGGACGGACTCCGGCGCTATTGCCACATCGGCACCGGCAACTACCATCCTCGCACCGCCCGTTACTACGAGGACCTGGGACTCCTGACCGCCAATGAGCAGGTGGGCGAGGACCTGTCCAAACTGTTCAACCAGCTCTCCGGCTACGCCCCGAAATCTACGTTCAAGCGCCTTCTCGTGGCTCCGCGTTCGGTGCGGTCAGGTCTGATTGACAGGATCGAAACTGAGATCCGCAATGCCCGCGCCGGGATCCCCGCGCGCGTCCAGATCAAGGTCAACTCGATGGTGGATGAAGCCATCATCGACTCCCTCTACCGGGCGTCCCAGGCCGGGGTGCAGGTGGACGTCATCGTCCGCGGTATCTGCTCCCTTCGGCCCGGCATCCCAGGCCTGAGCGAAAACATCATTGTGCGCTCGGTGTTGGGCCGGTTCCTGGAGCACTCCCGCGTCTTTGCCTTCGCCAACGGCGGGGATCCCGTGGTGTTCATAGGTTCCGCGGACATGATGCACCGCAACCTCGACCGGAGGGTGGAAGCGTTGGTCCGCCTCAGGAGTGGCGATGACACCTCCTATGTCCTGGACATGCTCCGCAAATACATGGACCCCGGAACCTCCAGCTGGCATTTGGACAGCCTCGGAGAATGGACGCGGCATCATTTGGCGGAGGACGGCAGGCACCTGGAGGACGTGCAGTCATGGCTTCTGGCTTCGCGTTCCCGCCAGCGGTCGGCGAGCCGACGATAGGCACCGGGTTGAAAAGCGATTCTTCGATTGCTGACCTTGATACTCCCGTTGCCGACCAAACCGACCACCCCGGGGAACCGATTGCGGTTACGGCGGCCGGAGCTCTTCCTTGGCGCCTCACCAAGGACGGCTTGGAAGTCCTCCTCATCCACCGTCCCCGCTATGACGATTGGTCCTGGCCGAAGGGCAAGATCGACGACGGCGAGACCGTTCCTGAATGTGCCATCAGGGAAGTCGAGGAGGAGATAGGGCTCAAGGCAGCCCTGGGCATTCCGCTTCCACCGATTCACTACCACGTTTCGGCGGGGCTGAAGGTGGTGCACTACTGGGCTGTCGACGTCGACGGCGCAACGCTGCGTCCCGACGGCAAAGAAGTGGACAGTGTCATGTGGTGTTCCCCGGACAAGGCCGCCCGGCTGCTAAGCAACCCCAGTGATGTGGGTCCGCTGGAAGAACTTGTAGCGGCCCACGAAGGCAATGCGCTGGAAACGTGGCCGCTGGTGATCCTTCGCCATGCCAAGGCGAAGCCGCGTTCCTCCTGGAGCAAAGCTGAAGGCGATCGGCCCTTGGCGGCCACCGGGCTCAGGCAGGCCCAGGCAGTCCGCCGGCTGCTGATGGCGTGGAAGCCCTTGCGCATCAGCACCAGTCCGTGGCTTCGATGTGTCGCTACTGTGGCGCCCTACGCGAAGTCCATGGACGCAAAGGTCAAGCTGATTGAGGCACTGACCGAGCACAAGCATGCCCGGAGTCCGCAGAAGACGGCCGCCGTCGTCGAATCCCTGTTGGACAAACAGCGGGCCACGTTGTTGTGCACGCACCGGCCGGCACTGCCCACCGTCTTCAAGCAGCTGGGCCATCACATGAATGCAAGCCTCCGCACCCTCTTGCCCTCCAAAGATCCGTACTTGGCTCCGGGGGAAATCCTTGTATGCCATGTGTCCCGCGGAGACCGCAGCAGGATTGTCGCTGTGGAGAAGTTCAGGCCTTTCGACGACTGACTCGCGCCTTCCGTAAGACGCCTCCTCAAACGGGCAAAATCATGCCCGGCCGCTGTCGCACCCCCCGGCTCCGGTGAGACTGCAGCGACGGTGACAGCCGCCGTCGAACATTACATAGCCGAGGGCCGCAAGGCCGGGCTGGCGAACGACACACTGCTCCGGCTCCTGGCAGAACGTCGTGGCGAGCGTCAGTAGACTGGAACCGTGAGCATTCCTACGCCCTATGAAGACCTCCTGCGTGACGTGCTGGAACATGGCACCCACAAATCAGACCGGACCGGCACAGGTACGCGCAGCGTATTCGGCCGCCAGATGCGCTTTGACCTGAGCAAAAGCTTCCCCCTGATCACCACCAAGAGGGTCCACTTCAAGTCGGTGGCGGTGGAGCTGCTGTGGTTCCTGCGCGGCGAAACCAACGTGAAGTGGATGCAGGACCAAGGGGTCACCATCTGGAACGAATGGGCAGATGCCGACGGCGAACTCGGCCCCGTTTACGGCGTCCAGTGGCGCAGCTGGCCCACTCCGGACGGCGGGCACATCGACCAGATCGCAGAGCTCGTGGAGAACCTGAAGGCCAACCCCGACTCCCGGCGGCACATCGTTTCCGCCTGGAATGTTGCCGAACTCCAGGACATGGCGTTGCCCCCGTGCCATGCGTTCTTCCAGTTCTATGTGGCTGACGGGAAGCTCTCCTGCCAGCTCTACCAGCGTTCGGCAGACACCTTCCTGGGCGTCCCCTTCAACATCGCATCCTATGCCCTGCTTACCTGTATGTTGGCGCAGCAGGTAGGCCTGGAGCCCGGGGAATTCGTCTGGACCGGAGGCGACGTGCACATCTACGAGAATCACATGGACCAGGTCCTGAAGCAGCTCGCGCGGGAACCGTATGAATATCCGCAGCTGAAGATCAACCGCAAGCCTGCCTCCATTTTTGACTACACCCTGGACGACTTCGAAGTGGTTGGCTATCAGCACCACCCCACGATTAAGGCCCCGATCGCCGTATGAACAGCAAAGATTCCGCACCCCAGGCAGCGCCGGAAGGTTTTACAGCGGACCTGGCTGAAAATGTCACTGGCGTCGGCTTGGTTTGGGCACAGACCACAGCCGGCGTGATCGGCAAGGACGGCGACATGCCCTGGCACCTTCCTGAGGACCTGAAACACTTCACGAAGCTCACTACAGGTCACCCGGTCATCATGGGGCGCAAGACGTGGCTGTCCTTCCCCGCCAAGTACCGTCCGCTGCCAGGCCGGACCAACATCGTGATAACCCGCCAGGAAAACTGGGGCAGCACTCCCGAGGCGGAGGGCGCCGTCGTCGTGAAGTCCCTGGATGACGCACTGCTCGAGTCCCAGTTCGTGCCCGGCGGGGGTACCGTCTGGATCCTGGGCGGCGGGGAAATCTTCGCCCAGTCCGTCGACATCGCCGACGTCGCCGTGGTCACCTTCATCGATTCCGAGGCCGACGGCGACACTTACGCCCCGGAGCTCGGTTACGAATGGGAGAACTCGGCCAACGAACCGCCAAAGGGGTGGCTGACCTCGGCCAACGGCACCCGCTACCGGTTCACCGTATGGCGCCGGAAGGGTGCATAGAGATGCTGAAGAAACCAGAAACACTGTTCGTGCTGGGCTACATGCTGTTGCCGCTTCTCGCGCTGCTCTCCGCGATCGTGGGACTGACCATGATCCTGGGCGGAAACAAAATCGTCGGCATCATTGTGCTGGTTGTTGTTGCCCAGGTCTTCGCCTTCGGCGCTTTCTTTGCCATCCGGGCTCGGAAACAGTTGCTGCTTTCGGAGCATCCGGGCGCGTAAGTGGTGTCTGGGCTCGCCTGATTGCCGTCCGGACGCCCTGATGGCGAGCCAACCTCGCTGCTGATGGGGAGTTGGCCCCATCGCGGAGCCGGCTTGAAGTTAGCTACAGTTTGTTGGGCAGGGCAGCATTCACGCTGTTCCATACGGAACCTTTGGGGGATTTGGATGACTGGGAACTTGTGGGGCGCTGACGTCGCACAGCTGCGGACGCTCGCACAGCAGTTTGGTCAGGCTTCAGAGAGCCTCCAGCAGCAATCCACGCTGCTGACCAGCCAGATCAACAACAACACTTCGTGGAAAGGCAATGACGCCCTCCAGTTCCGCTCCAATTGGAACGGAAATCACCATGCTCTCCTGCAGCGAGCCGCCGACCGTCTCAAGGAAGAATCCAAAAAGCTCCTCGAGAACGCTAACCAGCAAGAGAAGGCGAGCGATGCCGCCCCCGGTTCCGGTGGCGGGCCCCTGGGTAGCTCGGGTTCGGGCGGTTCCGGCTGGGCGCTGCCGGCAGTGCTCGGTGGCGTGCTCATGGGCGGCGTTGGTGCGCTCAGGACAGGCCTGACGATTCAGAAGTTCATCAAAGCTCCACTTACCCTGGCCAAGCATGTAGGGCAGTACGGCTGGGTACTTAAGAACCATCGGGCGGAGGCAGCTCAGGCGTTGCTGTCAAGAGGCCTGCACCGGCTCGGAGGCCCCGTTTTTGATACCCGCCATTTGCTGCAGACCACAAAAGGGACGGCAGCCCTTGAGGGCCTTCTCAGCAACTCTTCGAAAGCAAACCGCGGAATCGGCATCATCGATAAAGCAACGGACCTTGCCTCCCTGAAGAATCTGCATCAGTACCCCGGACTTTCCAGGCTCGCTCCGTTGCTGGAGGAAAAGCCCTTGATCGGTGCGGGTACAAAGCTGGAATGGCTGGGTAAGAGTGGCCTCGCCCGCGGGCTGGGCTGGGCCGGCGTTGGCTTCAGCGCTATCGACTCGGTCAACGCCTTCGCCAACGGCGATATCAAGGGCGGCGTGGGGGGCGCCCTCAAAGCTGGCCTCGGGGTTGGATGTTTCCTGCCACCGCCCGCCGGGACTGTCTGTCAGGTCGCCAGTGTTGGAGTTGCCATCTACGAAAACTGGGACACCATCAGCAGCGTCGGGAAGAACATTGGCGAAGGCATAGCAAACGCTGTGCAGGATCCCGGAAAATTCGTTAGCGACACGAAAGACAATCTGGTGGATGCTGGCAAGTCCGTGGGCAAGTTCTTCGGGATCGGCGATTAGGAGAGAAGCATGACCATTCAGGACCAGACCCAGCAAGAGCCTCGCCTCGGCGTCGATGTCATCGGCTTCGGCGTGGGCGAGTTTGCCTATCTTCTGAACGTTTTTGAAGGTCCGGCGCGAAACAGAACCGTCAGTGTTTTCCGCGCCGAGGAAATGGTCGACGATGTCACCCTATCCACGGCCGGCGCATCATCGCTCCTGGCGCGAGATATGGCCACCGTTGACGATAACGGGCAGCTGGGAGTGACCGGTGTCGCAGCCGCAGTAGCCACAGCGTTCGGCAGCGCGACCCGTTGGACGGAGATCGCGCTGCTGACGGGTGAGACCATGGACAACGTCGCTCTCCTGGAAGCACCCGGCGTATCGCTGATGCTTCAACCCCGGCTGCTCGGCACCTGGTTCGTATTTGCCCAGGACCCCAGCATCACGTCGGCGGAAGCTACACTTCGGGTGGTGCAGCAACATGTACAGCAAAATCATGGCGGCTCCGCCTACCTCGTCTTCAAGACTCTGGACTCCGAACAGCACCTGCTGATTCGGTGTGAGAACGATACTTGGACCACCGGCATCCCGGATTTCGACAAGGACGAGGTCGCCGAAACCATGGTCCTGGACGACGCCGGACTGCTGGCAGCGATTGCGAACTCCCGTGGCCAGGCGCAGTAACGGAGTCCCCCAGGACCCAGGCTACGAGCAGTCCGGGTCCTCCGACCAACAGCTGATCCACCGCCGCGCCGAAAATGGTGAGCTGGTGGGTTATACGTCTGAGGAGTACGGCGTCCGCAAGGACGATGGTGTCAGCCTGGTTAAGCCCGTTAACAGCTCAGCGGGCTTGCTGTTCCTCGCAGTCCTGATCAGCCTGGCTTTTGGCGGGATGCTGTACGGAATCTTGCAGATGGCCCTCACTGATCAGTGGCACATCCTGCGCGAGATCTGGTGGATGTACCTGCTGATCCTCATTCCCCTCCTCGCCGGTTGGTCAAGCTACTTTAAGGAACGCAAGGCCGAGAAGCTGCGGAGGGACCGTAATCTGCCGCGGCCGGTTGAATAGGACGCCATGATAGGGCTGTTGTTCCTGACCTCGTAGGTGCTGCTCCCAATGCTGTTGGCGAAGAGGGAACAACCCCTAGGGGCATGCGGCGAGTACCGACGTCGTGCGACGCGCGCATAGTGACGTAACCGACTGCGCCATGCGCGTTCCGAAGTCTAAACTGGACGAATGACTACAGCAGCTACCCCTTCCGTCGGCCTGGTCGGATGGCGCGGCATGGTCGGTTCCGTCCTCATGCAGCGCATGCAGGACGAGGGCGACTTCGCCAACATCAACCCGGTCTTCTTCTCCACCTCGAATGCAGGAGGTGCCGCGCCTTCTTTCGCAGAAGGCTCAGGCAAGCTCGAGGACGCGTTCGACGTCGACACGCTGGCTAAGCTGCCCATTATTGTCACCGCGCAAGGCGGCGATTACACCAAACGCGTCCACACCGAGCTGCGCAGCCGCGGCTGGGACGGCCTGTGGATCGACGCCGCCTCCACCCTGCGTATGAGCGATGACTCGATCATCGTGCTCGACCCGATCAACCGCGACGTCATCGACAAGGGCCTGGTGAACGGTACCAAGGACTTCATCGGCGGCAACTGCACCGTGTCCTGCATGCTGATGGGCCTCGGCGGCCTGTTCAAGAACGGCCTCGTCGAGTGGGGCACGTCCATGACGTACCAAGCTGCCTCCGGCGGCGGTGCGCGGCATATGCGCGAGCTGCTAAGCCAGTTCGGCACGCTCAATGCCGAGGTCAGCACCGAACTGGACGACCCGGCGTCGGCCATTCTGGACATCGACCGCAAGGTCCTGGCCCACCAGCGCACGGATATCGACGCCACCCAGTTCGGTGTTCCGCTGGCCGGCTCGCTGATTCCTTGGATCGATGCTGACCTGGGCAACGGCCAGTCCAAGGAAGAGTGGAAGGCGGGCGTGGAGACCAACAAGATCCTCGGCACTTCCGCCGAGAACCACATCATGATGGACGGCCTGTGCATCCGGATCGGCGCCATGCGTTCGCACTCCCAGGCTCTCACCCTCAAACTCCGCGAAAACCTCTCCGTTGCTGAAATCGAAAGCATCCTGGCTGCGGACAACGAGTGGGCCAAGGTGGTGCCGAACACCAAGGAAGACTCCATGGCGAGCCTTACCCCTGTCGCTGCATCCGGCACGCTGGATATCCCCGTGGGCCGAATCCGCAAGCTCGAGATGGGCCCGGAGTACATCAGCGCGTTCACGGTGGGAGACCAGCTCCTCTGGGGTGCCGCCGAGCCGCTGCGCCGCATGCTGAACATCGCCACCGGCACTCTGTAGTTCCACTCCTTAGCTTCACCCGCTCACCAACACCCCGCTCACCGCAATCACGGCCCTGCCCCGCTTGAACTGCCCCTTCCCGGGCCGCTCAAGCGGGGCAGGGCCGTCTTTGCGTGGGTTAGCCAACCGACCATTTCTGAACCCTGGCAAAGGTAGCCTGAACCCGTCGTCGTAGCTCCCACGGGTCTTCCAATTGCTGCCAATCGAGGCGAAGAAATATCCACCCTTCTTCAGTAAGGGCATTCTCCCGTCTCCGTTCGGCCAGCAGCACTTGGTCTGCCGGCTTGTAATCGCCGTACTTTGCTCTGCCGTCGAACTCGATGACCACTCTGGAAGCCGGGTACGCGAAGTCTGCACGAAAGAGCCCTGCGCTGGTTGGAATCTCGTATTGGGGAACAAACGAGTGGAAGCCGAAGGAATGCAGCAAGAGGCGAGTGCGGGTTTCCCCGGAAGATTCCGAGCGGGCGTCAAGCGCGTCCAGCACTGCAGCGGCTCGCACGCTCCCCCGCTTCACCGGACTTTCCTCAAGCTTTTTCCTCATGCTTGCCAGATCCGCTCCTTTCCTCAAGGCATCGTCCCCGATCACGGCGGCAGCGGCGAGATGGAGGATCCTGGCGCAGTCCAGCACTGTGCGCTCCATGCTGGTTACCTGGATGTCCCGGCCGTCCGCTGTCTGCAGCGTGATGAGGTCCGAGGAGTCCAGTGGAAGGCGGTGGGTTCGAACGTCGATCCCGGTGCTTGTGGCGACGCGATTACCCAGTTCAGCCTGAGCGAGTTGGTGAGTGGAGGCGACCGAATGTGCTGGCCAGCGCGAGTCAATGACTGTGGTCAGCTTGTGGGGATTCATGTTTCAAGGCTGGATGCATTAGTCCTTGTATCGATAGCACTCATCGGCCGTATGTGGAGAAGTCAGCAGTTCCGGCTCTTGGCTCCTGCGCTTCTCCTTGCCCTACGACCGGCCCTAACCCACAAGACCGTAGCTGCCCAGGGCCGTTTGAGCGGGGCAGGGCCGTTTAAGCGCGGCAGGGCGGTTGGGGGGCAGGGCCGGTGAAGCCTCCCGCGGCCTCAGCCGGCGAGGAACTTCAGGTAGCGTTCCCCGGCCTTCCGGAAACCTGCTGCCGCGGCAGAACCCATGGGCTTGGCCTCGCTGAAGATTACAGGCACGACGGCGGCAGCCTTACCACTCCCCTGTACGCCCCATGTCCCTACCACCGCACCTCCCGACACGATGATTTTCTTGAACACGCCGTTGCCGCCGGGGACGATCTTGTCTGCGTGCTCCGGGGGAAGGACCAGGCTGCGGTCCGTGTAGCCGAGGAGAAACTCGTCAAAGGCGGGGAGTGCCTGAACCGAACGCTCGCCGGGTACGCCGACGTCGAGCAGTTCCGCCGTGGAGGGTGAGATCCAGTAGGTGCTCCCCTCAAATACCAGCTTCACTAGCTCAGACCCGACCGAGCTCAACCCTTTGCGGACCTCGGTAAGAGGGATGCCGGACCACCAGGAAAAGTCACGTTCAGTAGCAGGCCCGTGGCTGCGCATGTAACGAAGAACCCACTCGGCAATGCCCTCCTCGCGTTCCAGGCTCCGCGACTCGGGTATCCACTCATCGAACGCAGCAAACTTCTGCTGGTTTCCGGCTAAGGGACCGGGGACGATCGACGCGGTTTGACACAACAGACCAAGCAGATGGACTCCGCGCTGCTCCTTGGTCACCTGACCCGCAGCCTCGAAAGCCGCGAACATTTCCTGCCGGGTGGCGGCCTTTCCGCCTGTCAGCATCTCCAAGGCAACGTCACGGCACAGTTTGATGTCCCCCTCGGAAATCTCAAGTTGCCGGTGCCTGGTCGCGGCCGCGCGGATCATCCGCGGGGTGGTGATACTGAGCATCCAGCGAAGGTCCTCGGGAGCCACCAGGTGCAAAGTCCCGCGCATGGGCCAGGAACGGACGATTCCGCCGTCGTCCAAGGCAGACCGCACCGATCCAAGCCCGGCGCCGGAAGAGCGGAGGCTTACGGCCCAGAGTGCTGCCGGCAGGTCCTGGGCCTGCAGTGCCGTCATCCACCGGACCGTCTCAGGCACGGAGCCAAGGCCCTCCCCCAGTACGCCTTGGGATGAGAGACGAAGCCGCCCCATGACCCGGGCCGAAAGCCGCCCGGACACGTTCGAAGAATCGCGGGTCTGAGCCGAACCTGAGTCGGCCGCTGAAACCTGGGCCTGCACCTGTGCCGTCATGGCAACATCCTAGGACCAGCTGCGGACGAATACAGTCCGCAGCGAAGCCCTCCAGGCGCATCCAGCCAGATGGGAGCGCCTTACAAGCCCCGCCAGTTGAGAGCAAGGTACAGTCAACTCCCAGTTGGTGCCCAGCCCGCACTCCTACGCTGATTTCATGACCATGGGTGATCTGTGGCCCCTCCTGCGGCCCCTATGCCGGAGGCTCGCCCTGCTCGGCTGGGCCTCCAGCGCGGCAGGGATGGCCGCCGGACTTGCTGTTGCGGTCGCCAGCGGGACAAGTCTTTCACCGGTCATGGCGAATCTGCAGCGGGTCTCATCAGTGGGCATCGTGCTGGCCGTATTCAGCTTCACGGCGGCAGTACTGCTCCAGCCGCACCGCGAAACTGCTCCGGACGCCGGTGAAGAGCTCCCTTCCACGCTGCGGAGCTTCCTGCCCGGCACGGTGGTACTCCTTCTGGGAGCCGTTGCCTTCGCCGGGGCAGGACTCCTGCTTCGAAGCGGGCCAAGTCCCCAATCGGTGGCCTTCTGCCAAGTCTTCGGATTGGCGGCAGCGGCGTCCGGGTTCACCTATCTGCTCTTCAGCAGGGCGGCGCCGCACCCTCCGACAGAAAATAAGCCATAAGCCCGGAACCCGGAATATACAGCCCGATCCCGGACCTACAGTTCCACGCCAATCAGCAGCGGTTCCGGATGCAGTTCAATGCCAAAGCGTTCGACGACGCCGCGCCTCACCTCACGCGCGATGGCCGCCATATCGGAGGCCTTGGCGGAGCCGCGGTTGGTGATGGCCAGGGTGTGCTTGGTGGACAAAGCGGCCCGGCCTCCCGAAACACTGTCCGGTTCCAATCCGAAGCCCTTCGCGAAGCCGGCCTTATCGATGAGCCAGGCAGCTGAGAGTTTCACCAGACCATCGCTGCCCGCCGGGTAGCGGGGCGCGTCCTGCGGCAGGCCGTCCGCGACAGCCGGAAGAACGATCGGGTTGGTGAAGAACGATCCAGTCGAGTAGGTGTCCCTGTCTGCGGCATCCAGGACCATGCCTTTGGATGCCCGGAGCCGTAGCACTTCCCGCCGCACGTCGTTGGAGTACGCCCTCTTGCCCTGTTCAACGCCAAGCGACCGGGCCAGCTCGGCATAGCGGATGGGCGCGCTCATACGGCCCAGCGGCAACTGAAACTCCACCGTCAGCACCACAAATCGGGGGGACCCGTTTACAGTTGTCTGCTTCAGTAGGGAATCCCGGTAGCCGAACTTCAGCTCGGAGTTCGTAAACGTCCGCACGGCGTTCTGCTTCCTGTCCCACGTCCGCACGGCAGCTATGGTCTGCGAGACATCTGCACCGTAGGCACCCACGTTTTGAACCGGAGTAGCGCCCGTGGAGCCAGGGATTCCGGAAAGGGCTTCGATGCCGGACCAGGCGTGCAGCACCGCGTGCTTCACCAGGTCATCCCAGTTGTGCCCCGCCTGGACCACCACGGCCACGCCACCACAGGAGTCTTCGGCGCTGACTGTGAAACCCTCGGAGGCGAGCTTCAGGACGGTTCCGGGGAACCCGTCGTCGGAAATCAGAAGATTGGACCCGCCGCCGATGATGAGCAGCGGCTCCCCAACGGCGTCAGCGGAACGCACGACGTCGATGATCTCCGCTTCCGTGCGGGCCTCCACGAAGGTGGCGGCGGGACCGCCGACGGCGGCGGTGGTGAGTTCGGCAAGCAGCGTCTGGGTCACCTCAACAGCCTAACGGGGATCGAAAGATCCACTGTTTCAGCCAAGCCTGACTACGGCCTGGGCCTTCATCAGCACTTTTTGTCCTCCGGAGACGACGGTGAGGTCCACCCGCGCTGTCTTGGCATCCTCATCGAGTGCTCCGACTGCGCCACTGACCTCGATGCTGGCGCCGGGCTCGTCGGTTCCCGTGGTGTCGGTTACCGGGACGGGCTTGGTGAAGCGGGTCTGGAAATCCACAATCGCTGCCGGGTCCCCGGCCCAGTCGGTGACCAGCTGCACGGCGGCTCCCATGGTGAACATTCCGTGGGCGATGACACCGGGGAGGCCCACACCAGTGGCGAATGACTCGTTCCAGTGAATGGGGTTGAAGTCCCCGGAGGCGCCGGCGTACTTGACCAGATCCTGCCGGGTGACGCTGATGGTCCGGCTGCCAAGATCCTGGCCGATAGTGAGGTCTGTAAAGGAAGGTGTCATGGTTACTGTTCCTCTCCGCGAACCAGAATCGAGGACGTGGTGGTGGCGACGTTCCTGCGTGAAGCGCCCTCTGACAGGGCAAAGATCTCTGAACGGGTGGTGATCATGGCACCACCGCCCATGGAGCGGACGCCGTCCACATGGAGTTCAGCCACAAGCCTGTCACCGGCGACGATGGGCAGGTGGTGGACGAACCGCTGATCTGCGTGGACCACGCGGGAGAAGTCAATGCCGGAATCCGGATCCTCGATCAGCTGGGCGTCGGCCCGCTGGGCGACGATGATCGCAAACGTAGGGGGTGCCACCAGGTCCCGGTGTCCTAGGGCGATGGCTGCGTTCAGGTCAAAATGGGCGGGATGCGTTGCCTTGACCGCGCGGGCAAACTCGCGGATTTTCTCGCGGCCGACGTCGTACACCTCTGCGGCAGGGTAGCTACGGCCCTGCAGATCCGGATTGATACTCATGGCCTCAAGCCTATCGTCCGGGCGGACTACCTCTTGTAACCCTTCCGGATCTGTTGGCCGCGGACCACCAGGCCCACAATGTGCAGAACGAGGCCCAGCCCGATCACCGGCAGGGACGCCGCAGAAAGTCCCTGGTTCTGTGAGGTGTTGCCCAGAATATTGAGGATGATCCCGACGGCGATCAGTCCCATCGCACTGAAGACGACGATTTTGTACGCGGTTGAGGCCGAGGCCCAGAATTCGTTCAGCACCGTGCCAGTTTACTGGCTGTTCAAAACCGGGATGTCAAAACAGGGATTCCTGAACCGCCGGCACTTCGAACCGATGGTTGCCCAGTTCAATCCTGCGGGCCTTGAGCAGGCCCAGGCTCACGACGAACTCGATTTCGGAACCTTCGATGGACGCCAGGGCGTAGCCACCGTTGAGGGAGTTGATCCGGAACCCGTGCGCGCCCTCGCTCAGATCGTGCGGATAGGCGTGCCGGAGCCCCGATCCTGGTACAGAGACCGGATCGGCCTGGGACGGACGGATCCACTGTTCATCCACCACGGCGAAACCTCCCAGGGCTGCACCCGCGAGCAGCGTGCGGACCTCCCCTGCCAAGGCCTTGTTCTTTGCATCCAGCCCAAAGGCGGGGGAAGGCTCGGTCAGGGCAGCAGCTTTTGCGGCAGACCGGATCTGTTGTGGCAGCCCAGCCTCCCGGCTGACCATGTCCTCCAGCACCCTGACGATCCGGCCGTCATCGGCACGCGCAACATACCTGGCAACCACAGCGCCCTGTTCGGCCAGGCGGTTCCACTTCCGCAGGTTCGACGCCGTTCCCACCTTGCTGGCACCATCCGCGAACGTTGCCACGTAGAGCCAATGCTGCTGGGACAGGTAGGCACGCAGACCCGGGGGCACACGCCCGCCGCGGTGAAAATCGTGGATGAGGCGGGAGTCGTCCACCATGAAGCAGCGCTCACACTGGTTCCCCTTCACGGCGATAGCCTGGTTGGGGCACAAGACATGATCGCGCTCGGACGCTGAGTGCACCTTGTGGTGCCCGAGGCAGAATTTTCCGGATTCCGACAGGCGGAAGCCAAGATGGGTGCCGGAGGCTAGTGGGACCTCGCTGAACCCGCCTCCGCGGCGCTCAAGCCGCAGGTGCGGGGTTCCGCCGTCGGCTCCTGGCCGTGCGGCTGCAGGGCCATCCCAAAAGACCCCGTGGACCAGATAGGTGGAATCGGTCACGGGGTCCCCTGTGGATCAAATGGTGGGCGTACTGAGAGTCAGAGCGCGGGCTGCACCCCAAAGGCCACCGCGAGCTTGATGATCTTTTCTGCCCGGCCCAGGCGCGGAAGGTCGGAACCGTCCCGGATGACCCGGCCGTTGGCCTCAAAGTCAGCCATGAAGTCCGTGGCCCATGCGACGTCCGAGGGTGTGGGGCTAATGACCTCATTGATTACGCTGGTCTGGTCGATGGCGAGGCAGAGCTTACCGGTCATGCCCATCATGACGGTGATGCCCGTCTGCTCACGCAGGATGGGGTGGTTGGTTCCCACGGTGGGGCCGTCGATAGGGCCCGGCAGATTACCGACCCGGCTGGCCACAACCAGTTTGGCACGCGGGTAGGCCATGGCTTCGGGGGTAGCTGCCATACCGGTGTCGCGGCGGAAGTCGCCGGAACCGAAGGCGAGCCGGAAGGCGCCCTGGGCTTTGGCGATGTTGTTGGCTTCTTCAATGCCCACTGCTGATTCCACGAGGGGGATGACGGGAGTGTTGCCGTCCATGCGGTGGAAGCTCTCGGTGACCTGGTCTGCGGACTCGGTCTTTGCAAGCATGACGCCCAGAAGCCCGGGGGTGCCGCGTAGTCCGGCGAGGTCTGCGGCCCAGAACGGGCTGGTGGCGTCGTTGATCCTGACCCATGCCTTGCCGCCGGCTGTCAGCCATTCGATGATGTTCTGGCGGGCACGATCCTTCTGGGAAGGGTCGACCGCATCTTCGATGTCAAGAATGATCGCGTCAGCGCGGGAGACAGCGGACTGCTGGAAAAGCTCCGTCTTCATGGCGTTGACGAGAAGCCAGGAACGGGCAATTTCAGCGGGGATACTGCGAGTCGGCCGTAGTGTTTCGGCGGCGGTGGTAGACGTCATACATCTACCGTATCCGGCGAGGGCGGCCTACGGCGAAGTAATTCGGCTACCTCTTGTGAACAATATGACCAATTGTCCCGGTGAAAACGGGAGCATCCCGCCCGACAGGCCAGGAGTTGGCCTGCCGGACGGGGTGGACTTTTCCGCAAGTATTACTTCCGAGTCAGCGCAGCCACACCGTGGTGTTGGCTGGCAGCCGGCCGTCTTCCAGCGGGCCGCTGCTGACGAGGAGTTCCCCTGTGGGAAGCTCGACTGGCTCCTTTCCGAAGTTTGTCACCACGTGCCAGCCGCCCGGACGGGTGAAGTGCAACACTTCGCCGTTGGGGCTTTCGTGCCAGGTCAGCTCCTCCGCGGTCTGCAGCTCACGGCGCAGGCGCAGGGCCTGGCGGTAAAGCTCCAGGGTAGAAGCTTCCCGCTCCTCCTGAACGTCAACGGCGTAACCGCCGAACCATTGCGGCTGCGGAAGGTGGGCACCGCCGTCGCCGAATCCGTAGGAAGGGCCCTCGGCCGTCCAGGGCAACGGCACGCGGCAGCCGTCCCGGCCGATCTCGACCCCCTTGTTGCGGAAGAACGACGGATCCTGGCGTTCGGAGTCGCGAATCTCCGACACTTCCTGAAGGCCGAGTTCCTCGCCCTGGTAAAGGTAGGCGGAGCCGGGCAGTGCCAGCATCAGCAGGGTCGCGGCCCGGGCGCGGCGAAGGCCCAGCTCACGGTCCAGCTCCTCCTCGGGTGCACCTGCGAGGAGCCACGCCTTGCCGTCCTGGCCCTTGCCGCGCTTGTGGGCCTCCCGTGTGGCTTTGGGCAGGCCATAACGGGTGGCATGCCGGACGACGTCGTGGTTTGAGAAAACCCAGGTGGACGATGCTCCGGTGGCTGCGGCTTCATCGAGGTTCCGGGTGATGATGTCCCGGAACTCCTGCGCGTCGAAATCGGCTTGCAGGAGGTCGAAGTTGAAGGCCTGGCCCAGACCCTTGGGGCTGGCATAGCGGGGACGGCGGCTGGTGTGCACCCACGCCTCGGCGACGGCCGTGCGGGGCGGGTTGTACTCATTGAAGACCTCTCGCCATTCCGCATAGATCTCGTGGACTTCGTCCCGGTCCCAGAACGGGTGCGAGCCGTCCAGGGTGCCGTCCTCCGTGCCGATTTCCAGCTTGGACTGCAGGGGCTCGGTCAGGTCCTTCGTGAGGGCGTGGGCCACATCCACCCGGAACCCGTCCACACCCCGGTCCGACCAGAAGCGGAGCGTCTTGAGGAAGTCTTCGCGGACTTCCCGGTTGGCCCAGTTCAGGTCGGGCTGCTCTTTGGCGAAAATGTGCATGTACCACTGCCCGAGGCTGCCATCGGGTTCGGTAATGCGTTCCCAGGCAGGACCGCCAAAAACAGAGTCCCAGTCCGACGGCGGGAATTCGCCATCCGGGCCCTTGCCGTCCCGGAAAATGTAGCGGTCGCGTGCGGCGGAGCCCTTGGGTGACGCCAGGGCCTCCTGGAACCAGACATGCCGGTTGGACGAGTGATTCGGGACGATGTCCGCGATCAGCTTGATGCCGGCGGCATGCAGGGCCGCTGACATCTCGGCAAAGTCTTCGAGGGTGCCAAGCTTCGGGTCAACGTCACGGTAATCGTCGACGTCGTATCCTCCGTCCGCGAGCGCCGAGGGATAGAACGGGCTCAGCCAAACAGCGTCAATTCCCAGCTGTTTCAGGTAAGGCACCTTGGCGGTGATGCCCCTGATGTCGCCCAGGCCGTCCCCATTGGAGTCAGAGAAGCTGCGCGGGTAGATCTGGTAAACGGAAGCCTGGCGCCACCAGTTGGGATCGGCTGCGAGGTCAGAATCGGACAGGGTTGCCAGAGTGGCAGTGGTGGACAAGGGAATTTTCCTTTTCTGGTGTGTTTGTTTGATTTGGTATTGGAGGACTTGGCCGCGCTACTTGACCGCTCCGCGCATTACTCCGGAGAGTACCCACCGTTGAGCCAGGATGTACACCACCAGGGTGGGCGCCATGGCCATGAGGTAGGACGCGAAGGCGAGGCTGTAGTTGGTATTGAATTCGCCTTGGAAAAGCATCTGCACCACGGGGAGCGTCTGCAGCGCGGGATCGGCGATCATCATCTGGGGCAGCAGGAAGTCATTCCAGGAACCCAGGAAGGCGAAGATGCCCACAGTGGCGTTCATCGGGGCCAGCAGCGGAAAGATGATCTTCCGGAACACCTGCCACGTGGTGGCCCCGTCCATCCGCGCTGACTCCTCCAGTTCGACCGGGATGGACCGGACAAACGCGATGTACAGCAGGGTGTTGAACGATATGCCTCCCAGGACGTGCAGGAAGATCACTCCACCCGGGTTGTCCAATCCCAGCAGGGCCGTCTGCTTGATGAGGGGCAGGATGATGACGGGAAACGGTATGAACATGGCCGAAAGCAGATACACGAAGGATCCGCGGAAGAACTTCCGGTGCCAGTTGCGCACTATCGCATAGGCGACAAGCGAACTGGATGCCAGTGCACCGAGCACACTGAACACAGTAACAAACGCTGTGGACAGGAAGGCCTTTGGAAAGTTGGTGGCCACGTAGGCCTCAGCGAAGTTGTTCCAGTTCATGGGTGAGGGCCAGGCCAGGCCGGTACCGGTGCCGATCTGATCCGCTGACTTCAGGGCCATGGCAACAGTGAAGTAGAGCGGCAGCAGGATGGTCAGTGAGGCAACAAGCATCAGGGCCGTCAGCCACCAGTTGACCTTGAAGCCTTCTCTGGAGGAGCGGCGCACAGCGGGCGGGCGCGCAGAACGCTGGACGTCGGCGGCGGAAGCGGAATCGGGCAGTGCTGTGGATGCGGTCATTAGAGTGAGACCCCCCGGCGCTGGATGAGGCGCAGTTGAATGACGGAGATGAGCAGGGTGATGAGGAAGTAGATGACGGCGTTGGCCATCTGGTAGGAGTAGTCCCCTCCTGTGAAGCCCGAGAAGATCCGCATGGCCACGGACTGTGTTGCCATGCCCGGGCCCCCGCCCGTGAGCCCCACGATGATTTCGTATGTGCCAAGGAATCCCTTGAAGCCGAGGATCACATTAATAACCAGGTACCCGAGGATCAGCGGCAGCGTCAGGTGCGTGAACTGCCGCCAGCTCCCAGCGCCATCCAGGTCGGCTGCCTCGTAGACCTCGGACGGAACACTTTGGAGGCCGGCCAGATAGATGATGGTGGCGCCCGGTGCCGCCTGCCAGACGGTCACGAGCACGATCGCGATCCAGGCGAGGTTCTCGTTTGCCAGAATGCTGCTGGCCAGCGGTGTCAGCCCGAAGCGCTCGGCAAGGACCGGAAGGGTGTTGGAGAACAGGTAGTTGAAGACAAACGAGACGATGAGCGCCGACAGCACCATGGGAATGAAGAACACGGTGCGGATGCCGGTGCGCCATTTGATCCTGGCATTCAATCCCAGGGCGATGGCCAGGGAAACAACGTTGACCACCACGGTGGTGGTCAGTGCGAAAAAGAACGTGAAGAGATAGGACTGCAGAACCGCCGGGTCCTTGAAGATGTTGACGTAGTTGGTGAGGCCGATGAATTTCCAGTCGCCGTAGCCCGCGTAGTTGGTCAGGCTGAAAAACACTCCAACGAGTGCCGGAAGCGTAATGAAGAAGGCGAACAGCGCCAGCACGGGGATGAGCATCCAGTAAAACGTGGGATCGATTTTGTCCCTGATCTGCCTGAGTGGTGGAGAGTCCGTGCTCGCGGTGTGACGGGTTGACGGCGGCGTTGCCTGGCCCACCTGGGAAGTTGTGGTCATTGCTTGCTCCTGAAGGTGGGGGTCAGACGGCGGTGCGTTCAGCAACGCGGCGCCATTCGGCGTCGAGGTCCCTGAGGAACTGCCCGGCGTTGCGGTTGTAGACGAAGGATTGGATGTAATTTCCCAGCGGGACCGACGGCGGGAAGTAGGTGCCTGCCCCCTGGTAGTAGCGCCCCTCCGCGACATAGGGAGCCAGGCCGCTGATCTGCGGGTTACTCACCGCCGGAGCATCCGCGAGTGGTGAGAACGCGGCGTTCTTTTCGTTAAAGGTGTTTACAACCGACGGCTCCAGGAGATAGTTCACAAACCTTTCCGCCGCAGCCCGGTTGGGTGTGTTCCGGGTGATGGACAAGGCCATATCCACGTTGACGCGGGCTTTGGTGTCGGCGGGATTGTTCGTGGCAGGCAGCGGAAAGCTACCCAGCTGGATGTTTTTGTTGGCTTTGACCAGTTCGGACAGCGCCCACGGCCCTTGGAAGTACATGGCTGCCTGTCCCCTGCCGAAGGCTGCGTTGCCGTCTGCGTAGTTTTTGCTTGACGCCCCGTTTTGGGTGAACCCGGTGAGCTCCAGGATCTTGGGAAGGGCTGGCCCGAAGTTGCTGGAGAAGGACTCGGACGCGTCTTCCCGGATGTCGGCGCCCTTGGCATAGAGGCGGGCGAAGAAATCCTCCACGTCTACGGTCCCGCCGGTGACGTAGTCGAAGGCACCCTGTTGAAGGGTCCACGTGTCCTTAAACGTGCCGTAAACGGGGGCAATTCCGGCCGTGCGGAAGGTTTCGCAAGCTGCCAGGAACTCATCCCACGTCGTCGGGACAGCCACTCCATATTGAGCGAAGATTTCCCTGTTGTAGATGACTCCGGCCCCGGCGAGGGAAAAGGGAATGGCGCTGGTCTCGCCCTTGTACTGGCCCCAGGAGTTCACCAGTGCCTGAACCTTTGGATCGATGGTCGCAGCGGACGGCAAACCCGAAAGGTCAGCAAAAACTCCCTTCCGGGTGAAGTCTGCAGTGGCTTGGGCAAAACCACGGGTCACGACATCGGGCGGGTTATTGCGGACGAGCGAGGGCACAAAGTTGCCTTCGTTGAAGTCCTGAACCACGTGAATATCCGGATTCAGCGCTTCGAAATCCTTGATGACCTGGTTGAAGTACGCCACAACTTCAGGCTTGTTCTGCATGAAGCGCAGCTGGGTGACGCCCTTTTGCTGCACCTGTGAAGATGTTGCGCAGCCGGAAAGCGGCAGGAGCCCCGCGGCGCAGGAAAAGCCCGCTGCCTTGAGGAGCAAGCGGCGGGTGGGCAAGGCGGCATTCATAGCTCACGTCCGCCCTGGCTGCGGCCAGGGACGTGTCGAAAAATTCTCACTGTTGCTCCTTTGCAAAAGGGCCGGGTAGTTCGCTTACGACAAACTGAAGGGGAATTGACACTTTATATAGGTTCTAAATTTAGTTCCTCAAGTATTATGTGAGCAGAACCACAGGGAGGTCAAGAGGATGTCTGAAATTACGGCAGCGACGCCTCAATTGCTGCGCAGGGTGAACGCCGAAGCCATCTTGCTGGTGATGCGTACAACCAACGCGGTCACCGTCACAGAGCTCATCGAGGCAACCGGCCTGACGCGGGCCACAGTGATCGCCGTCTGCGAAGACCTCGAGCAGAGGGGCTGGGTGCGGGAACTTCCCAACCAGCGCGATTTCGGTGGCTACCAGAAGGGGCGCCCGGCGCGCCGCTTCGAACTTAACGAGCGGGCGGGCTACGTGCTTGGAGTCGACGTGGGGGTTGCCAAGACGACCGTGGTGGTGGCCGATCTCCGCGGCACCCTGCAGGGCCGTGCGAGCCAGCCCTTCCGCTCAGACGACATCCCGGCAACGGAAAGGATCGAGGTCATTGACCGCACGGCCATCGCCGCATTGAAGGACGCCGGAGCGTCTCCCCAGGACGTCATGTCAGTCTGCGTTGGCATCGCCGCTCCCGTGGACCGCAACGGAGACGTCCTGGTCACCCAGAGCTTCTGGGGCAAGTTCGACGTCGGGCTTCGCTCGGCGCTGACGGACCTCCACGGCTGGGACGTCCTGCTGGAGAATGACGCGAATCTAGCGGCTTTAGGCGAACGCTGGCGCGGCTCGGCCGCTGGCGTGGACGACGTCGTGGTGATTCTCGCCAGTGAGCGCTTTGGCTCAGGAGTCATCGAAGATGGCAGACTGCTTCGGGGATCCGGCGGCGGTTTCGGCGAGATGGCTTATCTGGACCTGGTGGAAGGAGTCGGCGATCCCTTCGGCATCGCCACACTGGCGCGTCTCTGGGCCGCGGAAGCCCTCGCCGGGCGCGCCAAGACGGCTTTGCGGCGGTCCGCGCCGGGCGCTGAGGTAGAGGCCGAGGATGTTTTTGCGGCCGCTGCGGCCGGCGACGCCGTCGCCCTGGGCATCCTCGACCGCCTGTCCGACCGCGTGGCGCGGGTGGTGGCCACCGTCTCCACCATGGTGAACCCCGAACTCGTGGTGCTCGGCGGAGGCGTTGCAAAGTCCGCAGGGGTCCTCCTGGGGTCAGTGGCCGAACGTCTCCCGCGACTGACCGCCACGCCGCCGCGGCTGGCTGTCTCGCCACTGGGCGATGCCATCGTCACCGTCGGGGCAGTGCGCCGGGCATTGGATCACGTTGAGGCCAATTGGCTTGAGCTGGACCCTGCCGCAGCATCCTGACCACAGGCTGTTAGCGCTCAGTAGACTGCCTGCAGGGCTGCAGCTATGGGCAGTGAACCGTCCCGGAACTCGATGGTGTGTCCCGCGGTCTCCGGAAGGCCCAGGACGGCCGCGGCCACCAGTGCCACGTTTGCCCGGGAGGTAGCGGTGCCCGTTGAGGTGTCTGCAGGGTTGACGTCAATGAGCCCGTTTCCCGGACCGTCGGTGAGGGTACCCGGGCCCAGGATGGTCCACTGAAGACCGCTCCCCCGCAGGTATTCATCAGCGGCGGCCTTCGCGTCGGCGTAGGGGAAAAAGCCGTTGTCCTTCGGTACGCCGTGTCCGGGCCCCGCGCCCAGATACGAGACCATAATGTACCGCCCCACTTCTGCCGCGGCCGCAGCATCCATCGAGCGGATGGCTGCATCCCTGTCCACGGCATAGGTGCGCGCCGGGTTGCCGCCTCCTGCGCCCGCCGACCAGACCACGGCGTCGTGGTTCTGCAAGGCGACGGCGAGCTCCGCCGTCGTCGAGTTTTCAACGTCAAGGATCGACGGCGTGGCACCAGTGGCGGCGACATCGTCCCGGTGGTCCGGATTGCGGATGTAGGACGTGACGCCCTGCCCCTGTGCGGAGAGAATGGTGGAGAGCTGCAAGGCCACTTTGCCGTGGCCGCCGATGATGGCAATACGCGTCATGCACTCATTGTGCCTCAGGCGACCGCCTGGGCCCGGGAAGGAGCCGTGATGCAGCAGGTCAACGCGAAGTACATCAACTTCGCGTCCATTATCGACAAAGGCACGCTGGAGCAGAATGTGAAGACATCCTCCATGCCCTTCATCTGGCCGCACCTCGCTTCAATGCCTGACGCACATCTGGGGAAGGGCGCCGCGGTGGGGTCGGTCATCCCCACGGTCGGCGCGATCATTCCCGCTGCAGTCGGCGTCGACATCGGGTGCGGAATGATCGCTGTCCGCACGCAATTCAGCCTCCCGGACCTGGACCACAAGGACCGTAAGACGCTGCGGGTGGCCATTGAACAGGCCATCCCGTTATCCGCCGGAAAGAACAACCGGAGGCTGACCGAAAGTGCCGCGGCAAGGGCCAAGGTCCTTGAGGCCAATGCCCGGAACGAAGGGTTCAACCCGTCCACCTACCTTGAGACCTGGGACCTGCAGCTGGGAACCCTCGGATCCGGAAACCACTTCATTGAAGTTTCCCTGGATCAGGACGATCATGTTTGGCTGTTCCTGCATTCGGGCTCGCGAGGTGTGGGAAACAGAATCGCGCAACACCACATCAATGTGGCCCAGGATTACTGCCGTCGGCAAAGCATCACGGTGCCGGACCGGGACCTTGCCTATCTGGAGGAGGGCACACCGGAATTCAGCCGGTACATATCCGAACTGATGTGGGCCCAGAAGTTCGCCCTGCTCAACCGTGAGGAGATGATGGACCGGGTCGTCCGCGCCATGACCCAGTGGATGGGACAGCCCGTGGTGGAGAAGGAACGCATCAACTGCCATCACAACTACACCACCAGGGAACGGCATTTCGGGAAGGAAGTGTGGCTGTCCAGGAAGGGTGCCATCGACGCCTCCCTTGGCAGGCCCGGCCTCATCCCGGGGTCCATGGGAACCAGGTCCTATGTGGTGGAGGGAAAAGGATTCGCGCCTTCCTTGAATTCCGCCCCGCACGGAGCTGGACGCGAGTATTCCCGCACAGCCGCGCGGAAGACCTTCTCCCGGGAGGAACTGCGCAAGGCCATGAAGGGCATTGAGTACCGGGACACTGACGCGTTCATCGACGAGATCCCTGCCGCGTACAAGGACATCGACGTTGTGATGCAGGACGCCAAGGACCTCGTAGCCGTCAGGGCAACGTTGCGCCAGATCGTCAACGTCAAGGGTGACTAGCCCAGGCTGCTGTTTGGCTGCTCGGGGGTTGGGGTACGTGACGTGTGCAGCGGTAGTACGTTGCGACGATTCTCAGGAAATTCTTAGGAGAACTGCATGAACTACTCGGCCAGCCCCAACGAGAAGGCAATCACGGCCGGTGAGCTGAACCGCAGCCACGTCGGTCACACCATCAGCTTCCAGTCCAACGACTTCACCGTGGTTTTCGGGCGCATCGCCGGTATTGCCAGGACTGACGTCCAGGTCTATCTGTCCCTTGATGGTGTGTCAGGCGGGACCCATCTGAAGGACGAGTACGACCTTCCCGTGGGCCAGGAGGTCTACCTGCAGCTGGATCCCCTGAGCGGGGCCGGAAAGGCCCTCTCAGACGCGGAGAAGACCATCAAAGAAAAGCTGGACGATATTGTTCGGAACCTTCGGGACCGGGAGCAGAAGGCCGGTTCCGAGTAGCCCGCAAGGACCTGCCGGCCACTGAGATGAAGCGGAGATGGCTGTCCCTAACCGGCTTCATCTTCGTGCTGCTGGCCGCGGGCTGCGAAGGCCCCGCCCCATTCCAAACAGACACCGGCCCTCCCGAGGTGTCGGGGCCGCAGCAGACACAAGCTCCGACGTTGCCTCAGACGACGGCGGCGCAGACAGCCATGCCCCCGTCCACGATCCTGCGGCCCGGCAAGTACAGGTTCAACGCGGCCACCGGGGCTACCGGGACGATGGAAATCCCCGCTCCGCCCGTCCCTGAAATCGAGGAACTACGGAGCCTGGTGAAGGAAGCTCCGGTCACGTACCTCACCGCCGTCGTCGATAACCGGCAGGGATCAGTAGCCATCAACATGGACAGCGTCAGCATTTTCACCCCGGAAGGGGCCGAATACAGGTATCAGAGCGCGTCCGAGTACATCAGCAGACTTCGTGAGGCGTTGCCGGCCGACGCGCCTGCAGAGACCCGGACCCGGTTCGATGAACTTTTCAATGCGCACAGCAGCGAGGCACCGCCGCTGGGAATGAAGGACTTCGTGCTGGTGGGGCCCCCGGTTCCGAAGGAAATGAGCGAAATCATCGTCCACCCCACCAGCGGTTTCCACCCGGTCCCGGCTGTCCCGGCAAACAACTAATGAGGATGCCGGGTTTCACATGGACGGCGCCTGGGTATGGGTTTGGTACCACCGACGAACTAAGTCATGGGGTCTCTGTCGGTGGAAGGCGGCTCGTTATGTCAAAACGGGGGTGACGAGCCGCCGCCTCAAACCCTTTGCAGCACTCCGTGCCATGGGTCGCAGCACCCCTCAGCAGCATCGCGCGCCATTGACAGCCAGTCCGGGCCTGAGGAAACATCAAAGGTGCCGGTGCGCCTGGCTGCCCTCCGGGAGCCGACCTGTTGTCCGGCTTCTGGAAGGGTGAATAGATGCAGGCAGCACTCTCTCGTCTCAGATCCTTCCGGAGTGTGGCCACAACGGCCGCAGCCCTGGTGGCAGTCTCTGTGGCGGGTTGCACCAGCCCTCCGGGACCGCCCGACGAGCCCACGTCCCGTGCGGGGGATGTCCGGATCGCTGCTGTGGGTGACATGAACCCCGTCAAGAACTATGCGCCCGATAGCCCGTCCGGTTTGAATGGCGCCGCAATCACGAGGCTCGTACAGAACAACGAGATTGACGCGTTCCTGGGGCTCGGGGACTTCCAATACGACACGGCGTACTGCTCCAGCTATGTGGACTACTGGACACGGCTATGGGGAGGCACCAAGCCTAAGTTGTACTGGGTGTCCGCCCCCAACCACGACTGGAAACCCGGCCGCAACGAAGACCTCGACAAATTCATGAATGGCCAATGCCCGGGAGCCCCGTCGAAGGCTGCGATCAACGAGCAGCGTGGGTTCATCGGGAACGGGGAACCGTACTCGAAGGACTTCGGAAACTGGCACTTCGCGTTCTTGTCATCCGCCCACTGGCGATACAACGCCAAGGAGGCCCGGGCGTTGACGAAGTGGCTGGACAACGACCTCGCGGCTGCGAAGGCGGCAGGTAAGCACCTGGCAGTCGTGCATCACGAACCGTACTTCACGTCGGACACGAACGCACATGAGCGGGCCGCTGACCACAAGCCGTGGATCGATGTGATGTGGAAGCACCGCGTCCGCCTGACTTTGTCGGGGTCACAACACAACTACGAACGGTCATGTCCGGTGAACAACGCTGACCAGTGCGTCAGCGACGGGATGACAGCGTTCCAGGTTTCGACCGGAGGTATCTCCCTCCGCCCGTTCATCAGCAGTCCGTCGTACATCGTGAAGCGGTTCAGCAACACTCACGGGTTCCTTCGGATGACACTCCGGGACGACGGGTCTTTCGACTGGAACTTCGTTCCAACGTCGGGGTCGGGCACGGATACAGGTACCCAGTCCGCACCATAGCTGGATTCAGTCCTTAAACAGCAGCAGGCCAGAGGCCTTACGCCTCTGACCTGCCGAAAATGTAGCGGTGGGGAGGCTCGATCTCCCGACCTCACGATTATGAGTCGTGCGCTCTAACCAACTGAGCTACACCGCCACGAATGAGAAAAACCTGCACCAAGCCGGTCAAAACCGCCTTGACACAGGCCCTCATTCAGAGCCCCCCACCGGAATCGATCCGGTGACCTCGTTCTTACCAAGAACGCGCTCTACCACTGAGCTAGGGGGGCAACGAGTAAATACTCTACCGGACATTCTCCCCACCAACAAATCGAGGAAAGGAAGGAGTGAAAGGCCCTGATTCAGCCGATCCTGCGGCCATTTAAGGGCCCCGAAAGCGGCCACGGCAGCCTGATGCCCGGCACCTGAACATCGTGATTCCCGGCACTTAAAAAGAACGGGCCGGCCCCTAAAGGCCGGCCCGTTCTCAGGGACTAACTGGGCTTACCATTTGCCCTTGCGATTGAAGTCGCGCTGTCCGCCTTCGTTGCCGTGGCGGGGCTTGCGCGAGCCGTCACCGTGTCCTGCGAAGCGGGAGTCGCTGGACTGTCCACGGCTGGCACCGCTGTCGGCTCCAACGCTGCGCTCGGTGCGCTCGCTGTACGTGCGTCCACCGCGGTCAGCAGAGGAACGCTCGCCGCCGGCGTAACCGCCGCGGTCGCCGTCGTTCTTCCGGAATTCCTTTTTGAATCCGCCGTTGCCCTTGAAGTTGCCACGGTCCCCACCGGAGTAACCGCCGCGGTCGCCGCCACGGTTACCCTGGTAACCGCCACGCTCGCCGCCACCGGAGGGCTTGCGGCCGTTGTCCAGCTCGAGGTGGATCAGCTCGCCGCCGATCCGGGTGCGGGACAGGGCGCGCAACTGGTCAGCGCTCAGGTCCGCCGGGAGTTCCACGAGGGAGTGGTCCGAGCGGATGTCGATGCCGCCGATCTGGGCCGAGGAGATGCCGCCTTCGTTGGCAATGGCGCCAACGATGGAACCCGGCATAACGCGCTGACGGCGTCCGACTGCGATCCGGTAGGTGGCGTTGCCCTCGGTGAGGGTGCGGGTGGGGCCACGTGAGCCGAAGCCGTCCTTGGCGCGTTCGCGCTTCTGGAATTCAGGAGCAGCAGGAAGTTCCTTGACCAGGAGCGGCTGTCCGCCCTGAGCCATGACGGCCAGGGCTGCGGCGATCTCAGCGGCGGGAACGTTGTGCTCTTCCTCGTAGGAGGCAATGAGGTCGCGGAAGGCCGAGACGTCCTGGGACGCCAGGGTCTCCGTGATCTTTTCCGCGAACTTGCCAAGGCGCAGCGTGTTCACAGTCTCGGCAGTAGGCAGGTGCATCTGCTCCACCGGCTGGCGCGTGGCCTTTTCGATGGAACGCAGCAGGTACTTCTCCCGCGGCGTCATGAACAGGATCGCGTCACCCGAACGGCCTGCACGGCCGGTGCGGCCAATGCGGTGCACGTAGGACTCGGTGTCATGCGGGATGTCGTAGTTGATGACGTGGCTGATTCGTTCCACGTCAAGACCACGGGCAGCGACATCGGTGGCAACCAGAATGTCGATGCGGCCTTCCTTCAGCGCCTCAACAGTGCGTTCGCGCTGCTGCTGCGGGATGTCGCCGTTGATGGCGGCTGCCTGGAAACCGCGGGACTTCAGCTTGTCCGCGAGGTCCTCGGTGGCCATCTTGGTGCGTACGAAGGCGATGACGCCGTCGAACTCTTCAACCTCGAGGATGCGGGTCAGCGCGTCAAGCTTGTGCGGGCCCATGACCTGCAGGTAGCGCTGCTTGGTGTTGGCACCGGTGGTGGTCTTGGACTTCACCGAGATCTCGGCCGGGTTGTTCAGGTACTGCTTGGACATCCGGCGGATCTGACTCGGCATGGTGGCGGAGAACAGTGCCACCTGGCGGTCCGAGGGGGTCTGCTGGAAGATCTGCTCAACATCTTCAGCGAAGCCCATGCGGAGCATCTCGTCGGCCTCATCCAGCACGAGGTACTGGAGTTCGGAGAGGTCCAGGGAACCCTTGGCGATGTGGTCGATCACACGGCCCGGGGTACCGACAACAACCTGGGCGCCGCGGCGCAGGCCGGCCAGCTGGGGACCATAGGCGGAGCCACCGTAAACGGGAAGCACGGTGAAGTCATCGATGTGCTTGGCGTAGGAGGTGAAAGCCTCGGCGACCTGGAGGGCAAGCTCGCGGGTCGGAGCCAGCACCAGGGCCTGCGTCTTGCGGGACGGGCCGTTGAGGTCGTGGAGCTCGGCCAGCCGGGAAAGTGCCGGTACTGCGAATGCTGCAGTCTTACCGGTTCCGGTCTGAGCCAGGCCCACGACGTCGCGGCCTTCGAGCAGCAGCGGGATGGTTGCTGCCTGGATGGGGGAAGGCTTCTCGTACCCGACGTCCTGCAGCGCGGCAAGAACGCGGGGATCGATGCCGAGGTCCACGAAGCGGATGCCTTCGGCCTCGGTGTCAGTGTCTCCAGCGGAGGTGTCAGCCTTCGGGGCTTCTTCGCGGGCGGCTTCCGCAGCAGGCGCAGCTTCTTCAGCAGGCGCAGCTTCTTCAGCAGGCGCAGCTTCTACGGGAGCGGGTTCGGTGAAGACGGGGGTGGAGTCAGCCGGTGCGGCTGCCTCGGAAGTCTCGACGCCGGCAGCAATCTCGGTGTTCGCTTCGAAGGGGTCGTTCTGATTTTCGGGCATAGGGAAGAATTCCTCATCCATAGGGGGCCAGGCGGCACAACCCGAGGGTGAGCGGAGCCGCAGTACATGTGCCGTGGATGCCGGGCATACTTTGACCGGCCGGTCACGTAGAAGTCCGGCGCTTTCGCAATCCCGTGGCAGGACTTCCCGCTGCATCTCTTGGCTGCTATCCCAGCAGTCTGTACAGCGTTTTCTTTAGCCGGCTCTCCCTATGAAAATGCCCGCAATCACATTGTCGGGCCCCAACACTTGCCAGTCCTGCCTCAAAAATTGGGCAAGAATAAGGGATTTCCGGAGTGGGGGATGTTTCAAGTGTAGGGTACAGGTGCCAACTCAGGGAAATCGGGAGGCCGACGGCGGCCGTGACCTTGCGCACACAGCGCACCTTCCGCCTGCACGACATCGGTGAAGTCGCCGGAAACCGGTCAACTCGCCGGAAGTTTACGGCGACCCGGCGCCTTTCCGGCGACCTCGACGGCGGCCGAGGCTAGGCCTGAAGCCTGCGCTCGAGCCTGGCAAAAGCCTCCTGGAACTCCGGCTGCAAGCGGATCTCGCCGTCGGCGTCGGCGTCCCGCAGTGCCTCCATGTCCTCAACGGTGGGTTCACTGAACCATTTGCCGATGGTGACTCCGTGCGTGGGCACGTAAAGCTTGTGGATGTGGTCTCCTGCCCTGATGGTTCCGGTCCGGAGGACGCGCAGATAGGTCCCCACCTTTCCGGCTTCCGCAAAGCGCTTGACCCACTGGGCCTCGTTCATGCGGCGTTGGAAGGTGGCACACGGCGTTCGGGGGGACGTTACCTCCACCTCGACGTCGAGCCAGATTTTCCAGCGTTCGCCGATGATGGCCCCGGTGGTTTCGATATCGGAGACGCGCAGGTTTTCGCCGAAGATTCCGGGCGGAAGCTCCCGCTGCAGTTGGTCCGTCCAGTAATCAGCATCGGCTTGCGAGTAGGCGTACAGGGCCTGGTCCTCGCCGCCATGGTGGACGCGGCTCGCCTGGATATCGGCGTGCAGACCGAGTTTGTGAACCTTCACCGGGCCTGTCACTGGTCGCTTGTCGATGGCGGTGACACCCACACTCCCCTCATCCTGGAGGAGCTGGTGTACGCGGCAGACTGCAAGCACAGCGGCGGTGTTCATGGCAACAGTCTAGGTTCTCCCGCCAGCGGCCTGCGGACCGGGCTGCAGATAGGTCCTGCTCCCCCAGAAACTGTTAGCCGACGGGGTTTGCAACGGCTAGGCTGATTTCAGGATTGTCACTCCGGCGTTAGACCATGCCCGCAGTGCGCCAACGGAGTCAGCATGGACAAGCAAGGGGGACCCATGAACCCGAATCAGGACAAGAACCGGGACGAAAACGACCGCTCTTCAGGGGAACCACAGCCGGAGTGGAAAACTTCGCCTGCAGATTTCACACCGGACCCCTCAGGATCCAAGGCGCCGCCCTTCCAGGTTCCGAAGCCTGAGCTTCATCCAGAGCTCCTGAATCCGCAGAATCCCCCCACCCAGCCACAAGATGCAGCACAGCCACAGGACGGACCGCCTCCGCTGATCGACCCCTTCGCCCGCGAGAGGGAACGGGAACAGGCGGCCCGGAAGAAGCGTTCGCAGCGACGCACCGTCGTCGTCGGCCTTGGCGTTACTGCCCTCCTGGCCGGAACCATTACCGCCATCGTGGCGAGCAACGCGGATGAGCCGGACTACGCGCAGGTTTGTTTTGACGAGGCAACGGGTGAACGGGTGGAGGACACCCAGTGCAACAGCAGCGCCGGCCGGGGCGGCGGACTCTACGCGTGGTACTTTTACTCCCGCGGTGCCAACGTTCCGCCGGTGGGTCAGAACCGAACCAGCTACCCAAATTTCACCAGAAGCATCCCCGAGGGCGCGAAGGCTTCCACCGGTTACAGCACCAAGGGCGGCACTGTCAGCAGGGGCGGCTTCGGCAGCAGCTCCAAGGGTGGAAGTACGGGCGGATAGCGTGAAGAGACTTTCCTCAGCTCCCCGCCCAGGCTGGAAAGAGAAAATCCAGGAGCAGGGGCTGGTTTTCTCCACCACCACCATGCCGGACGGCAAGAAGATCGAATACTGGAACGAAGCCGCCTACTACGAGTTCAGCATGGACGAGGTGGAAACCCTCGAAAAGACTGCCGAGGACCTCCACCTCATGTGCCTGGAGGCCGCGAAGTATCTGGCCACCGGCGCCATGGGACCCATCGGGATCGGGCCGCAGGCCCTTGAACTGGCGGCAGAATCCCTGCAGGCCGGCGACATGGACATTTACGGGCGCTTCGACGTCATCTATGACGGCCAGGGTGGCGCCGCCAAAATGCTGGAATACAACGCCGATACCCCTACCGGGCTGATTGAAGCCGCCGTGGCCCAGTGGTTCTGGCTGCAGGACGTCTTTCCCGAAAAGGACCAGTGGAACGGGATCCACGAAGCCCTCATCCGGCAGTGGAAGAAGCTCCAGTACCGGACGGGCATGAGCACGCTCCACATTGCGCACTCTGAGGCCGAGGAATCCGGGGAAGACTGGATGACTGCTGCTTACATGCGGGACGTTGCAGGCCAGGCCGGGTGGACCACGATCGGCATCAACATGTCCGATATCGGCTGGGACCCGAATCTCAACCGTTTTGTGGATCTGGACAATTTCATGATCAGCACCATCTTCAAGCTCTACCCCTGGGAGCTGATGATGAAGGAGCCGTTTGGCCATCGCCTCCTGCAGCGTGCCCACAACCCTCGCTGGCTGGAGCCTGCCTGGAAGATGCTCCTCTCCAACAAAGCACTCCTGGCCGCCCTCTGGCACCTCTATCCGGACCACCCCAACCTGCTTCCGGCCTACCTGGACGATCCCGGGCCACTCAAGGAATGGGTGGCCAAGCCTTTGCACGGGCGCGAAGGGGACAACATCCGCATCAACGCGCCTGGCATCAATCTGGAGATGCCCGGAGGATATGGCCGTGAAGGCTGGTGCTACCAGCAGTACCACCCGCTCCCTGATTTTGACGGCAACCATCCGGTGCTGGGGCTTTGGGTGGTGGATGGAGAATCCGTGGGCTGCGGCATCCGCGAATCCGACGGGCCCATCACCGATTACTTCTGCCGTTTTGTCCCCAACACCATTGACGCGCCTGCTCCCCTTTCCACCCAGGCACAATCCAGCAAGGCAGGTATTGCACTATGAGCACCGAGACAACGACGCCGGGAGTCCCCGGTTCGCCCGTTCCCTCCAAAGGGTTGCGGGCCGGGATCCTGGACCTCGGTGACTCCGTCATGCTGGGCCTGGCGTCCACCGCTCCGGTGTATTCACTGGCGGCCACTCTGGGGCTGATTGTGGCGGTCAATGGCAACTACACTCCCCTGATCCTGCTCCTGGGCTTCATCCCCGTGCTGTTCATCGCGTATGCCTTCCGCGAACTCAACAGCGCCATGCCCGACTGCGGCACCACGTTCATCTGGGCACGCCGTACTTTCGGTCCCTGGGCCGGCTGGCTCGGCGGATGGGGTGTCGCTCTGGCTGGCATTGTGGTGCTGGCAAACCTCGCCCAGGTAGCGGGCCAATATGTCTGGCTGCTCATCGGTGATGGGTCCTTGGCGGATAACAGCCTCCTGGTTACGGCAACCGGAGTGCTTTTCATCGCCCTTATGACATTGGTGAACTACCGGGGCATCCGCCTGGGCGAACACGTCCAACGCGTCCTGACGTACGTCCAGTACATCTCGCTGGGCATCTTCGTGCTGGCCCTCGTGTTCAGGATTGCGGGTGGGGCTCCGGAAGGTCAGGCGTTCGATATTGAATGGTTCAACCCTGTCGCTGCCTTTGCCGATCCCGGGGCCGTGGTGCACGGGGCGCTCTTGGCCCTTTTCATCTACTGGGGCTGGGACACGTGCCTGGCCGTCAATGAGGAAACCGAGAATCCCACCAGAACCCCCGGCCGCGGAGCCGTCATCTCCGCGTTCTTGCTCGTTGCCATCTACGTTTCCGTGGCCCTCCTGGTAATGCTGTACGCCACGATCGGCACCGAGGGAATCGGCCTGGCCAACGCCGAAAACCAGAGCGATGTCTTCGTCGCGATGAAGGACGTGGTCCTGGGTCCCTGGGGCTGGCTCATCGTGGTGGCGGTGCTTGCCTCAGTGCTGTCCTCAACCCAAACCACCATCCTGCCAACTGCGCGAGGAACGCTCTCGATGGGAGTCCATGGGGCCCTCCCGGCCAGGTTCGGCCAGGTCCACCCCCGCAACCAGACACCAGGGTTTTCCACCACAGTGATGGGGGTCGCAGCCATTGCCTACTATGTGGTCATGAGCATCCTCAGCGAAAACCTGCTGTCTGATTCCATCAGCTCGATCAGCCTCTTCATTGCCTTTTACTATGCGCTGACAGGCTTTGCGTGTTTCTGGTTCTTCCGCGGAACGCTCCGCGAGTCAGCCAGGAATCTGTGGTTCCGCGGCATCCTGCCTTTGCTCGGTGCCCTGATGCTGACAGCGGCCTTCTTTGTTTCCGCGGTCCAGATGTGGGACCCGGCCTACGGCGACACAGAGATCTTCGGGGTGGGCGGCGCGTTTGTGAGCGGCGTGCTCCTGTTGTCGATGGGCGTGGTCCTGGCCGTAATGTGCCGGTTTGCACCGGCCACCCGTGGTTACTTCGTCAGCAAACGGGAGGTCACCACAGTCAGCGCGTAGGATGCTCCAATGAGCAACGCTGCTGAATTTTCCGCCATCCCCGCGGCCGCCTCGATTCCTTCCAGCTCCGACGTTTTGGCTCTGGACGCGCTGCTAAGCCCTGAGGAACTGGCGTTACGGCAGCGGATACGGGATTTCACCGATCAGCGAATCCGTCCGGGTATTGCCGCTTGGTACGAGGACGCGGTATTTCCGCTGGAGCTTGCTCCCGAGCTCGGCGAACTGGGCGTGCTCGGAATGAGTCTTCGCGGGTATGGCTGCCCGGGCCGCACAGCCGTCGAGTACGGCCTGGCCGCGATGGAACTGGAGGCCGGGGACTCGGGTATCAGAACTTTTGTTTCAGTCCAAGGCTCGTTGGCGATGACCGCCATCCACATCTGGGGGTCCGAGGAACAGAAACAAGAGTGGCTGCCGCGCATGGCTGCCGGTGAGCTGATTGGCTGCTTCGCCCTGACAGAGCCCGACGCCGGCTCCAATCCCTCGGCTATGACCACCAGCGCACGGCGGGACGGAAGCGGAGAGGGCGCAGGCTGGCTGCTGGACGGCACGAAACGGTGGATCGGCCTTGCCTCTGTTGCGGGGGTGATGGTGGTCTGGGCCGGGACCGACGACGGCATCCGCGGCTTCCTGGTTCCCTCCGGTACGCACGGCGTCACGGCCACACCTATCGGGCAAAAGCTCTCAATGCGCGCTTCCATTCAGTGTGATGTGACGTTCGACGGCGTCCGGCTAGGTCCCGAAGCCCTGCTGCCAGGAGCGCGCGGCCTGCGGGGCCCGTTCACTTGCCTCAACGAAGCCCGGTACGGAATCGTCTGGGGTGCCATGGGCGCCGCCAGAGACTCCTACGAGGCAGCCTTGGGGTATTCCGTTGAGCGCCTGCAGTTCGGCAAGCCCCTGGCCGGCTATCAGCTGACTCAGGAGAAGCTGGTCAACATGCTGCTGGAAATCCAGAAGGGCACGCTGTTGGCTCTTCACCTGGGACGCCTCAAGGACGCCGGAACGTTGCTTCCGGAGCAGATTTCACTCGGCAAGCTCAACAACGTCCGGGAAGCCATTGCCATCGCACGGGAGGCCCGCACCATCCTCGGCGGCAACGGGATTACCCTGGAACACTCTCCTCTGCGCCATGCTGCCAATCTGGAATCCGTCCGCACCTACGAGGGAACTGACGAGGTGCACACCCTGATCCTGGGCCAGCATATAACCGGGTTGCCCAGCTTCCGCTAGCTCCCGGTACGGCCATTGGAGATGAACGAGAAGGCGTGGTCCAGGTCGGCGATCAGATCCTCAACATCTTCGATCCCGCAGGACAGCCGGATGAGGTTCTCGGGGACAGCCAGTTCCGTGCCTTTGACGGAGGCGTGGGTCATCTCCGCCGGGTAGTTCATGAGGGACTCGATCCCGCCAAGGGACTCGGCCAGGGTAAAGACGGAGGTGGACTCGGCGACCTTCCGGGCCGCGGCCTCTCCTTCCTTGAACTGGACGGAGACCATGCCCCCGAACTTCTTCATCTGTTTCCTGGCGAGCTCGTGTCCCGGATGCGACGGCAGGCCCGGGTACAGCACGGCCTCCACCTCGGGACGTTCCAGCAGCCACTCCGCCACGGCCTGGGCGTTCTCGCTGTGGCGGTCCATACGCACACCCAGGGTCTTGAGCCCGCGGGTGGTCAGGAAGGCGTCCATCGGACCCGAGACGGCGCCGACGGCGAACTGCACAAAGCCGATCTTCTCCGCCAGCTCCGGATCCTTGACCACCAAGGCACCGCCCACCACGTCGGAGTGGCCGCCGATGTATTTGGTGGTGGAGTGAACCACGACGTCAGCCCCGAAGGCGAGCGGGTTCTGCAGGTAGGGGGACGCAAAGGTGTTGTCCACCACGAGGAGGGCCCCGGCGTCGTGCGCTATCTCGGCGAGCGCCGCCATGTCGGTGATCTTCATGAGCGGGTTGGACGGTGTTTCAACCCAGACGAACCGTGTCCTGTTGGCCGCAACGGCATCCCTCACGGCATCGAGGTTGGCCATATCCACGGGCGTGTTCCCGATCCCCCAGTCGCCCAGGATGCCGTTGATCAGGCGGTATGTTCCGCCGTAGGCGTCATTGCCGAGAACGATATGATCCCCCGGCCGGGTGAGCGCCCGGATGAGGGAGTCTTCCGCGGCCAGGCCCGAGCCGAAGGAAAAGGCTGCCGTGCCGCCTTCCACGGCAGCAAGCTGCTCCTGAAGTGAATCACGGGTGGGATTGGCGCCGCGGCCGTATTCGTAACCGTCCCGGAGCCCGCCGATCCCGTCCTGCGCGTAAGTGGAGCTGAAGTGCAGCGGCGGGACCACGGCACCGGTACGGGGTTCGAAGGCCTGGCCGGCGTGAACGGCGCGGGTGTTGAAGCCGGCGGATTCTGAGACGGGCATGATGCTCCTTGAGTCGTTGCTGAGTAGGGAGGCGGTCAGTGGCTGAGGTAGGCGAGCAGGTCGTGGCGGGTGAGGATACCCACCGGGGCGCCGACAAACGTCACCATCACGGTGTCGACGTCGGAAAGCAGTTCGCGGGCGGCCGAAATGGTTTCCAGCGAGCCGATGACGGGCAGCTTCTCCCCCATGTGTTCGGCGATCTTGTCCGTCAGCTTGGCTTCACCGCGGAACAGTTTGGCGGTCAGGGAGCGTTCATCGACGGCGCCCAGCACCTCGCCCATGACCACCGGTGGTTCCTGCGACAGGACAGGGATGTGGCTGACGCCGAACTCGTTCATGATGTTGATGACGTCGCGGACGCTCTCATTCGGGTGGATGTGCACCAGGTCAGGCAGCTCCCCCGTTTTGGACTTAAGCACCTCTCCCACGGAGGTTTCCTCGCCGCCGGACAGGAAGCCGTAGGAGCGCATCCACTTGTCGTTGAAGATCTTGGCGAGGTAACCGCGGCCTGAATCGGGCAGGATAACCACCACCACAGCACTCTCCGGTAGGTCCCGGGCGGTCTGCAACGCCGCGACCACGGCCATGCCCGATGATCCTCCCACCAGGAGTCCTTCCTCGCGGGCCAGGCGCCTGGTCATGGCAAAGGAGTCCCCGTCAGTGACGGCGATGACGTTGTCAGGGACGGCTTTGTCGTAGTTGGCTGGCCACATGTCCTCGCCCACGCCCTCGACGAAGTACGGCCGCCCGGTTCCGCCTGAGTAGACCGAGCCGGCGGGGTCAGCCCCGATGATCCTGACCCGGCCGCCGTCGGACTCGGGACGGTCGGCCGAAACCTCCTTGAGGTAACGCCCGGTGCCGGTGATGGTGCCGCCGGTTCCGGCGCCGATCACAACATGCGTGACCTTACCGTCCGTGTCCTCCCAGATCTCAGGGCCGGTGGTCAGGTAGTGGCTGCCGGGCGCGGCCGGATTGGAGAACTGGTCCGGCTTGTAGGCGCCGGGGATCTCCGTCACGAGCCGGTCGGAGACACTGTAGTAGCTCTGTGGGCTGTCCGGTGCGACGGAGGTGGGAGTGACTACGACCTCCGCCCCGTAGGCCTGGAGGACGGCGCGTTTGTCCTCGCCCACTTTGTCCGGCACCACGAAAATGCACTTGTAGCCCTTTTGCTGGGCTACAAGGGCGAGTCCGACTCCGGTGTTTCCGGAGGTTGGTTCCACTATGGTTCCGCCGGGCTGGAGTTTGCCGCTGCGCTCAGCATCCTCAATCATCTTCGCCGCGATACGGTCCTTGATGGAGCCGCCGGGGTTCAGGTACTCGAGTTTGACCAGGACGGTAGCCCTGATGCCTTCGGTGACGTGGTTCAGTTTGATCAGCGGGGTGTTGCCGATGAGGTCCAGGATGGACTGGGCATACTTCATAGGTACAAAGTTACCGCTAGTGCCGTGCCTGGCCTTGGTCGGCCACACGCCCTTCTGCCCGGCGGGGTGCTGATGGCTAGCCGGCCGGCTGCTGCTCGGCAGCCGCGCTCTGTTCGCTGGGAGAGGCGTTCTGCCACAGCCCCATGAGATTTCCTTCGCTGTCCCTGAAGTACGCCGCAAAGCCCATGTCCATTACAGGCTGCTTGGGGGAAACCACCGTCCCGCCAAGGCCCGCGATTTTGGCCAGGGAGGCGTCGATGTCCTCCACGTCCACGGTGATGACGGGGACTGTGAGCTCCCCCTCCTTCTTGAACATTCCGCCGTTGATGGAGCCCGGTTCGGTCGGCGTTCCCTGTTGATCAGTTGGCGTCGTCATCACCGTGTTGTAGTCCATATCCGGCACCGGGCTGATATCCCATCCAAATGCCGAACTGTAAAACTCCCTGGCACGGTCCTGATCGTCCGTGGGGATTTCGAAGTGCACAACTCGTCCAGCCATTGATTCACCTGACAATTCGAAAGGCCTGGCACGGGCGGTCCGCGCCACACGCAAATTCTAGTCTCGGCGCCCTTTTCAGGTAAGCGTGGGAGGGACCCTGTACGTGTGTGCCCCCGGCCCCTGCCCCGCTGACCAGTCCGTGTTCCTGTCAGCCGGGCGTGGGAGCATAGTCATGTGACCCCCGCTCCCCCATATACAGGCTTGGCGCCTGTCGCCGCGTTTGCCGACGCCCCTGGCATTCAACTCGGGACAGCTGCCAGCGACGGGACAACGCATGCCGATGCCTCGCTGCAGTGGTCACCGGATGGGGACTATGACCTCCTCCAGACACTGGGCATCCTTCTGCGAGGAAACTCAGATCCCGCCGCCAGCATCCGGCGTGATGGATACTGGCTGGCCTTTACGACGCCGGACGGCCCGGCCACCCTGCGTCTCTCACCACGGACTTCCGGTTCCGGAACGGTAATCGATGCTGCCGCATGGGGCCCCGGCTCCACTGCCGCGATCGAGGGCGTGCCGGCGCTGCTCGGGGCCGGGGATGACTGGTCCGCTTTTGATGAACCGGCGTTCCACGCCACGCTTCCTCCGTTGGTGGTTGAAGCCCGACGCCGGAACAGGGCTGTGCGTTTGCCTTCCACATTGCGGGTCGTTGATTCCCTGGTGCCTACGATTCTGGAGCAGAAGGTCACGGTCATCGAGGCACGCCGCGGCTACCGCTACCTCATGTACCGCCACGGCACCCCTGCCCCCGGCGCCGGTACCTTTGCCCCCGCCGGACTCCTGGTGCCACCGACGCCCGAGGCATGGCTCCGCATTCCGTCCTGGGAGTGGCATAAGGCGGGAGTGGGACCCCAACGATCTGCTACCGTCATGCGGGCGCTGCGCTCCGCCGCCGCGCTTGAACGCCTCGCCGGGCTGCCGGCCGCGGAGGCAGCCGAAAAGATGCAGACTATTCCGGGGATCGGAGTGTGGACCGCCGCCGAGGTAGTGCAGCGCACGCACGGCTGCCCGGACTCCATCGCAGTGGGCGACTACCACCTCGCGGCTTACGTCGGTGCGGCGCTGACAGGCAGGAGAACGGACGACGCCGGCATGCTGGACCTGCTCGCACCGTGGAAGGGGCACCGCCAACGTGTCGTCCGGATGATCGGTCTGAGCGGCTTCCGCAAACCCACCTTCGGACCCCGGATGACCATTCAGGACCACCGAAGGCACTGAGCCTACCGCTCCAGTCAGAGCCCCAGCCTGGCCACTGCTTCCTCGCGCATCTCCACTTTGCGGACTTTGCCGGATACCGTCATCGGGAAGCTTTCCCTGACATCCACATAGCGGGGAATCTTGTAGTGGGCCAGGCGTCCGCGGCAGAAGTCGGCTACGGCATCCGCATCCAGGGGCTCGGTTCCTGGCACCTGGATGATGCAGGCCATCAGTTCCTCGCCGTACCTGGCATCCGGGACGCCAATCACCTGGACGTCCTGGATCGCAGGGTGGGTGTAGAGGAACTCCTCGATCTCCCGGGGATAGATGTTCTCGCCGCCGCGGATCACCATGTCCTTGATCCGGCCCTCAATCACCACGTAACCGTCGTCGTCCATCCGGGCCAGGTCTCCGGTGTGCATCCAGCCGTCCGCGTCGATAGCCTCGGCGGTCTTTTCGGGCTGGTTCCAGTAGCCCTGCATCACCGCGTAACCCCGGGTGCACAGTTCCCCGATCTGGCCATGCTCCAGCACCTCCCCGGTGCCCGGGTCGATGATCTGGCTCTCAAGCCTGGGCATGGTCCGGCCCACGGTCTGGGTGCGGTGTTCCAACGTGTCTCCCCGCCGGGTCATGGTGGAGACGGGGGACGTCTCGGTCATGCCGTAGCAAATGGCAACGTCCCGCATGTTCATGTCTGCAATGACCCGGTTCATCACCTCGACAGGACACGTGGACCCTGCCATCACCCCGGTGCGGAGAGTGGAGAGATCGTAGGACGCAAAGTCCGGCAGCGCGAGTTCGGCGATGAACATGGTGGGAACGCCGTACAGGGAGGTCCCGCCGAAGTCCTGGACTGCTTCGAGGGCAGCGGACGGGCTGAATCCACGGCTTGGAATGATGGTGGCAGCTCCGTGACTGAGGGCGTTGAGGTTGCCGATCACCATGCCGAAGCAGTGGTAAAACGGCACCGGGATCACCACGCGGTCATGTTCGGTGTAGCCGAGCAGCTCACCAATCGCGTAGCCGTTGTTCAGGATGTTGTGGTGCGTCAGCGTCGCGCCTTTGGGAAATCCGGTGGTTCCCGATGTGTACTGCAGATTTATGGGATCGTGCGGGTCAAGTTCCGCCATCCGCGCCTTCAAGCCGGCATGCCCGACGTCGTCGGCGCGCTTGAGCAGCTCGGCGTAACTCAATTCGGTGTCGCTTTCCGGGACACCGGCGTCGAGGCCCTCCACTCCGGAATCCGGCAGGAAAACAAGCCCCTGAAGGGCCGGGCACGCGGCGAGGGCCTCGCGGGCCATGCCCACGTAGTCGCTGTTGCTGTCCGAGGGCGCCGCTACCAGCATCCGCATGCCGTTTTGTTTCACCACAAATTCGAGTTCGTGGCTGCGGTAGGCGGGATTGACGTTGACCAGAATGGCCCCGGCCTTGGCCGTGGCGTACTGCAGGATGGTCCATTCGGCGCAGTTGGGACTCCAGATCCCGATCCTGTCCCCTTTGCCGATTCCCATGGCCAGCAGCGCCCTCGCGAGCCGGTCGACGTCGTCGTTGAACTTCGTATAACTCCACCGGCGCGCATCTTCGCCGGCAACCGGGGCCGCTTCAATCAGCGCATCGTGGAAGGGAAATTCGGCCACCATCCGCTCAAGATTCTGACCGATGGTCTCTTCGAGCAACGGGACGTCAGTGTCCCCGGCTGTGTAAGCGCGCATGCTGGCACGCTACAGCGTCCCCGGCTTCCTGAGAAGGGCAACTACTAGGGAGTCCTACTAAACAATTCTTTCGACGTTCCGGTGCCCGGTATTGTGAAGCGCATGACTGAACCCATTGACTTGAAGACCACGTTCATCCCCAATGACGGCGAATTTTTCCGCGTCAAGCTTGCCTTGGAAATCGCCATCGACGAGGCGACGAATGAGCCGGGGTGCATCCGATATGAGCTGACAGAGGCCACGGAGGACAGGCTGGTACTGACCGAGCGCTGGGCCTCGGAAGATGACCTGGAAAAGCATTCAAAGGGCGTTGTGGTCCAGGATCTCAACGAGCGGCTGAGCGCGTTGCTGGCCGAGCCGGTCAAGTGGGAACGGCTCTAAAGAGCCGTCCCCACCTGAGCCGGGAAACCTGAGTCCTAGAAACCAGGCGTGACGGATAATCAGGCGACGCGAAAAACTAGGCGTCCGGAATCTGGGAGCCGTCCTGGGGCCCCGCGGAAGCGGCGGCCTCTTCCCGCGAACGCGCCACATGGGCGTGGACTTCGTCCATGTCCAGCGCTTTGACAGCATCGACAACCTGTTCAAGCTGCTGTTCGTTCAGGGCGCCGGGCTGGGAAAATACCAGCACCTTTTCGCGGAACGCCATCAGTGTGGGGATGGACGTAATGCCTGCCTCGGCAGCCAGCTGCTGTTCAGCTTCGGTGTCCACCTTGGCAAAAACGACGTCCTGGTGCTTCTCGGAGACAGCGGAGTATCTGGGAGCGAATTGACGGCAGGGGCCGCACCATTCCGCCCAAAAGTCCACCAGTACGATGTCGTTGTCCTCAATGGTCGATGCGAACTGTTCACCTGTTATGTCTACGGTAGCCATCCCTCCACCGTACGCGAGGCCGCTCCCGATGTCCCGCCGGTTCGCTGATGGCACAGTCAACCAGGATATGCGCGACGTCGGGACTCACCTGGAAGCGGACTTACACCCATACATGCGGGGCAGGGCGCCTGGCGCCGGGCAAAGCGTTGGTCTCACGCCACTCGTGGATCCACTCCGGGAGCTCAAGCCCAGCCGGCGGTTCACCGAACTCCTTCAGGATTTCCTCCTGGCTGACCGGACCTCCGCTGCTGACGAGGCGGGTGGCGATATAGGCCCGGGCATAAATCTCGCCGTCCGCCACCATGCGCTGCTCGAAGTAAATGGCCTTTGCATCCAGTCCAATGATTTTTGATTCAATGGTGTAGCGCTGCCACAGCTGGAGTGACTTCCGGAAAGCAATCGTTTCCCCAGCTGCGACCGGCGACCAGCCGCGCCTGCGCATCTTTTTCCACGTACCGCTTCGGCCCATCAGGTCAAAGCGGCCAAGGTCCATCAGGGAAAAATACATGCCGTTGTTTACGTGCAGGGCGATGTCTATGTCGGTGGGAAGAACCCGAAGAGGCAACGATGACGTCTCCCAAACGCTCAGGCGTAATCTCCGGGACGAGGTGAAAAGGACCAGGAGCGTGCGAAGCAATAGGTGCATGGCCACAATGTTACCGGCCAGTAACTTCATGGCCAAGCGCTGCTCTTTCCGGGTGTTGGACAGCGCCCGCCCTAGAATTCCCGTATGACCCAGGAACGCTACCGCAACCTCGCCGAGTGGCCCCTCATGGGAACGGCACTGATTTTCCTCACGGCCTACGCGTGGCAGGTGATCGGGGCCGTCGAAGGGCGTGACGCAGACGTCCTTGAGGTTGTCATGTGGATTACCTGGGCCATTTTTGCCGTCGACTACGTCACGAATCTCTGGCTTGCCCAAGATCGGCGCCGTTGGTTTGTCCGGAATCTTCATGAGCTGCTCATCGTCGCGCTTCCGTTTTTCCGCCCGCTGAGGCTGCTGCGTCTGGTCACCTTGCTTTCCGTGCTCCACAGGACAATAGGTGAGACTCTGCGGGGCCGGGTTGTTACCTATGTGGCGGGATCGGCGGCTCTGCTGGTGTTTGTGGGCGCCCTTGCGGTGCTCGACGTCGAGCAATCAGCTCCTGACGCCAAGATCGTCACATTCGGCGATGCCCTGTGGTGGGCGATCACCACCATCACCACCGTTGGTTACGGTGACATGTACCCGGTCACGGCCATCGGACGGATAGTCGCCGCAGCGTTGATGATGAGCGGTATTGCCGTGCTCGGTGTGGTCACAGCTTCCATCGCGTCCTGGCTGGTCCAGCGCATCGAAGAAGGCACGGAAGCAGCCACCGAGGCAGCGGAGGCGCCAGTGCGGGACGAAGTGAACGAACTACTGCAGGAAGTTATCGCATTACGCTGCGAAATTGAGGAGCTGCGGAGTGAAAAGAGCATTTAGTTCCAGTGCAATTTGGTTGCTTTTAATTCATGCCCCAATGCCCGCGGCCCATTTTGCCCGTACCACGCTTAAGTACGCACCCGCGGCCTAAGTAATTCGTCGAAAAAGTCGAGTATTGGCTACTCGTGCGACGTGCATCCGCCCCTTCATAGACTCGGTATTCCTAGGGCCGGCAAGTCAACAACACTTGTCGGATTTGTCCATCGGTAGTTCCTTGTACTGCTCTGCGCCTTGCTGCGACTGGAGCATTCACAAGGAACTGCCGCCTTAGGGGTTTCCGACCGGCAATCCCTCAGTTTGATGGGGGTGAACCAGTGGAAAATGAATATCTCGGACGCTTTGCCGAGGTCAGGGCCGTCAGCCAGGCAGCCCCGCGCTTTGGAGCCGGCAACAAGCTCAAAGCCGGAGGGATCGCGGGCTCCATTCTCGCCGTCGTTCTCACTGCCTCGCTGTTCACCTTCGATGGCGACTCCAGCGCTACTGCGCCGGTGGAGCCCGCTCAGAGTGTCGACGTCGGGGTCGTGGGGAATGCTGACCAGGAAGGCTCTGCCCCAGCGGCGGGGAGCGAGCGAGCGGCGGATTCCCTTGCGGCTGAGCTCCCTGAGGAGGCCCCGCTTCCGGCACCTGCACCAGCTGAACCGGTTGTTGTGGAACCTGCGCCGGAGCCGCCGGCACCCGCACCGGTACCCGAGCCCGTTCCCGCGCCGGAACCAGTCCCGGTTCCAGAGCCTGCCCCAGAGCCTGCTCCCGCCCCGCCCCCTGTTGCTGCCCCGGCACCCCCAGTTGCCGCGCCGGCACCCCCACCAGCGCCCACAGTACGGACCATCTATGTTGCCGGAGCCGGGGGCCAGGCCCTCTTGGACAGCTGCATCGGGCCCATTCACTACACACCCAACGATGGCTACTCGCTCTTCATCACCGAGCACGATTACTGTGGCGGCTGGGCACGTTTTTCAGGAATAGGAATCGGCGAGACAGTAAGCCTGGGCGGGTATGGAACCTATACGGTGACAGCACGTGGTCAGGTTCCCAATCCCGGCACCACCAATGACGTCATCGCAGTGTTCGGAGGATTCCCGCGAGCTATCCTGCAAACCTGCATTCCCGGCACCAGCCAGATGCTGTTGATCGCTCTGAATTAGCGCAGAGCCACGACTGTCCGGTTGCGCACCCACCCTCCAGTGATTGCAGCCGGCAACAGAAAGGCCTTCGGCTCCTGACGGTTCCGGAGGCCTTTCCAATGCTGCCATCACTCGGGCGCCAAGGCACCTGTTTTGTGGTTCCCGACTATCCCTCTTTACGGAAACGGAACCTGACGTAGCGCGGAACCCTCTCCGCGTAGTCAGCATAAGACTGTCCGAAGATCGCGGCCGTGGCGGCCTCTTCGTGGAGGACACCAAGATGCTCAGCGAGCACCGCGGCAGGGAAAGTTGCGAGAACCCAGGACGAACCGGACAGGGTTCCCGCCCCTACATGGATGAACCACCAGCCGACGTACATGGGATGCCGCGTAATCGCATACGGGCCGCTGGTAACCAATACCTCCGGCCGCTCCAGCTCGAATGCACCCGTAGAGTGGTGTCGCCGTTCCGCCAGCGCCCACAGATTCAGGCCGACGCCGGCAACCACGATTCCGGTCCCTCCGAGCCGGTGAAGGGCACGGGATCCAGGAAGAGGTGCGGGACGGATCCGGCCAAGAATGAGATTCACGGCTAATCCGGTCAGTTGCCCTGGCGGCAGGGGAAGGTTTTCGTAAAGCTCCCTCAACCGGGCCGTCCGGGACGCAGTGGCCATGCCAGAACTGTATCTCCGAAACGACGTCAGCGTTGGATCAGATGATGCCTTAGTTCCCGCGGTGGACGCGCCCAAGGGGAGGTTGGCTTGGAATGAATAGGAATGTCGGAGAATGACAAAGGCCCGTAATTTTCCTGGTTCCAGGAGAATTACGGGCCTTCGTTTGGGTGGCAGATGAGGGATTCGAACCCCCGTAGGCGTTGCCAGCTGATTTACAGTCAGCCCCCTTTGGCCGCTCGGGTAATCTGCCGAACTTCAAAAGAAGATCACTCGCGTTCTCCATGCCAGAAGGGCTGTTTCCAGTCCGTTCCGCTTCCGGTGACCGCGGGCAAGACAACTTTACAGAACTTCCGCCGAAGAATCGAATCGGCGCGGAGACGGGCTAAAAAGCCCGGAAAATCAGGCTTCTCCGAGGATCCGGCCAGCCAGCTTCGCTTCAAACCGTGCTGCCTGTTCTTCTGTGATCTGGTTCAACTGGACTGCGCGCAGCAAATCCGTATGCACCCCGTCCATCCGTGCTGACGCTGCCGCGGTGGGGCTGAGAATGATCGAAGCGGCCAAGGCTGCAGCAGCAACGGTGCCCGCGGCTGACGCAATGGTTCCCGCGGCATAGGAGCTAGAACGGAGGACGTAGCGGACGGCCTTGTGCGGCATGGTCTTTCCTTTCGGGGTGGCACTTCCAACAGTTACAACTCTGCCCGCGCACGCTTGGTTCCTCCCGGAGGTTAGCTAGGAGTGAACTGTGAACAGCAGTGCTGGGCGAACCTTCCCCCCGACTTCACTTCCAGCCCATCCGTATTAGGCTGGATTCCAGACATCCCGGCCGTTATTGAGGCACCGGACCAACAGCAGGAGGAGAGTCATGGCAGGCGAATCCACATTCGACGTCGTCAGCAAGGTAGACAAGCAGGAGGTTGCAAACGCCCTGCACCAGGCGCAGAAAGAGCTGGCTCAGCGTTACGACTTCAAGGGTGTAGGCGCTGAGGTTGATTTCAGCGGCGAGAAGCTCCTCATGAAGGCAAACTCGGAAGAGCGTGTGTTGGCAGTTCTGGACGTACTGCAGTCAAAGCTCATCCGCCGCGGCATTTCGCTGAAGTCCCTGGACACCGGCGAGCCCTACGCGTCGGGCAAGGAGTTCCGACTGGAAGCAACCATCAAGGAGGGCATCGCCCAGGACCTCGCCAAGAAGATCAACAAGCTGATCCGGGACGAGGCTCCGAAGTCGGTCAAATCCCAGATCCAAGGCGACGAGCTGCGTGTGACCTCCAAGTCCCGCGACGATCTCCAGGAGACCATGGCTCTGCTGAAGGACTTCGACGAGGCTGACCTCCAGTTTGTGAACTTCCGCAGCTAATTCCTGTGCCAGGACGCGCAAACGGGCTTAGGACACGCATATTTGGGTGTCCTAAGCCCATTTGCGCGTCCTAGGCGGCAGGGCACGACGGCGGGCCCGTCACCTGAGCGGCCGCCCCGCCATCTGCTCCAGCCTGGCAATCCGCTCCCGCATCGGAGGGTGCGTGGCGAACATCTTGTTCATGACGCCTCCACGGAACGGGTTGGCGATCATGAGGTGGGATGCATTCACCAGCCGCTGGTCCGGCGGCAGCGGCGCGAGCTGGACGCCCTGCTCAATCTTCCGCAGGGCAGAGGCGAGCGCCAGCGGATCCCCGGTCAGCGCTGAACCGTCCTCGTCGGCGTCGTACTCCCTGGTCCGGGAGATGGCGAGCTGGATCATCGAAGCTGCGAATGGCGCCAAGAAAGCCATGGCGAGCAGGGCTACGGGGTTGGAGTTGCGCCGGTCCCCGCCCAGGAACACGAGCATCTGCCCCACCGAGGTAATTACCCCGGCGACGGCGGCAGCTACCGACGACGTGAGGATATCCCGGTTGTAGACATGCATCAGCTCGTGCCCCAGAACGCCGCGCAGCTCCCGCGGATTGAGGATCTGTAGGATTCCCTCCGTGCAGCACACAGCCGCATTCCGCGGATTCCGGCCAGTGGCGAAGGCGTTCGGCGCCATGGTTGGCGAAAGGTAAATGCGGGGCATGGGCTGCTTGGCCTGTACCGAAAGCTCCCGGACTATCTGGTACAGCTGGGGCGCCTGGGCCTCAGATACTGGGTACGCCTGCATGGACCTGAGCGCGATCTTGTCACTGTTCCAGTAGCCGTAAGCCGTGGTGCCGACGCCGATCAAAGCCATGATCCAGATGGGTGTTGCGCTCCGCATGCTGCTGCCGATCAAGGCACCAAGTCCGAGCAGCACGGCCCAGAGCACTCCAAACAGGGCCGCGGTCTTCAATCCGTTGTAATGTTTGTGCACTTCGCCTCCCACTGACACGCCGCACAACAGCAGAACCAACCTTCACTCAAAAGTTTAATGCCGCCATGAGCAAGAATGTTCCCCACCGGGACAGCGGCAATTTCGCAACTCAAGCGGCGACGACGCGGCTTGAGTCACGCTTGATATGGTCAGCGGGGAAGGGAGCGCACATGGGATTGGCCAGACGGCTGCTGTGGGGATCCGCAGTCTGGGAAGTAGCCCGGCCTCGGACGCCACTGACTTCAACCCACCTCCTGATCAGGCTCAGCAATCCCGCCACCGCCCTTGACCGGCGCTCCGCCTCAGACTGGCTTCGCTGCCACAAGGCAGCTCATGCCGCACTGACCCAGGTCCTCGGCGTCACCCACTGCACGCTTATGTTTGCCTACCAATGGCACGCCCTGGGGGCGGCCCTGGGCGAGCCGGTGGCTGAGTCCTCGACCCCCACCTTCCATCTCTTCGGACGCTGGGACGCGGAACCAGGCGCCCCCGGCGCAGTACTGGCCCTTCCTGCTCATCGTCGGACACCCCTGGGCGACGACGAACTCCTGGACATCGATCTCGCCCTCCGTGGCGCTCTCCGGGCCACGGCCGCGTTCGACGCCGAATTGACGGCCGCCGTGGACGGTCCAGATAGTGGCCCGCTGGCCGGCGAGAACCGAGCAACCTCGCTCCCCGACGTGGCTACCGTCACGCCTGCGCACCCTATCGATGGCGGGCATCGGGTGTTGACGTTCCACCGCTCCCTGGCCTCCATCTCAGACGTCCGCCCGGCGGAAGTCCTGGCCCTGGCAAAGGCGCTGGAAGGATTTGCCGCGGATCCGACCGTCAGTGGGCTCAGCTGCATTGCCCCTGACCCTTCCACTACCGGCCGCAGACTGAAGTTGCATGTCCTTGGACGCTCCGCCAACGAGTCCAGGAATCCGCTCGCTGCATTGTCGGATTCCCCGGAACTTAGCCAAGCCTTATTGTGATTCAGTCATAATAAGTGTTTCAATGGAGCCATGAGCGATTCCGGTGGCGACCACGAAGCATGGGCCAAGGCCCTGCGTGCCCACGGGCGCCGCGTGACCAAACAGCGGCTCGCCGTGTTGGCCGCCGTCGAACGCCACCCTCACTCCCCCGCCGAAAACATCCTTGCAGCCGCCCGGAATGACCTTCCTGAGCTGACGGCTCAGTCCGTCTACGTGGTTTTGGGGGATCTCACCGACCTGAACATGCTGCGCCGGTTTGAACCTCCCCACTCACCGGCCCTGTACGAAACCCGCGTGGCGGACAACCATCACCATGCGATCTGCATCAGCTGCGGACGCGTGGAAGACGTCGATTGCGCCGTTGGCCACGCGCCGTGCCTTACACCCCACTGGGGCGAGGACAGTGGCCGGCGCATGACCATTCAGATCGCCGATGTGTTGTATCAGGGCATTTGCCAGGACTGCCAGCGCACCCAACAGCTTCCTTCCGAACTCGATAAGTAACAATCCAAGAAATAGGAGAACGATGACCGCGAACAGTGTTGCGCCCATCCCCGTATCCACCACCCAATCCGGGGCCCCTGTCACTTCAGATGCCCATTCCCGCTCCGTCGGTGCTGACGGCGCAATCATCCTCACGGATCACTACCTGGTCGAAAAGCTGGCGCAGTTCAACCGCGAGCGTGTGCCGGAGCGTGTAGTTCACGCCAAAGGCGGCGGCGCTTTCGGCAAGTTCACCACCACCGAGGACGTCTCGGCCTACACGAAGGCTGCTTTCCTGCAGCCGGGCGTTGAGACCGAGATGCTCATCCGCTTCTCCTCTGTTGCGGGCGAGAATGGCTCCCCTGATACCTGGCGCGATCCCCGCGGTTTCGCCGTGAAGTTCTACACCTCCGAGGGCAACTACGACCTCGTTGGAAACAACACTCCCGTCTTCTTCATCCGCGACGGCATCAAGTTCCCCGACTTCATCCACTCCCAGAAGCGCCTCCCGGGTACCCACCTGCGTGACGCTGACATGCAGTGGGATTTCTGGACTCTTTCCCCGGAATCCGCACACCAGGTCACCTGGCTCATGGGTGACCGTGGCCTCCCGGCGTCCTGGCGGGAAATGCAGGGCTACGGCTCGCACACCTACCAGTGGATCAACGCTGAAGGCGAGCGCTTCTGGGTCAAGTACCACTTCAAGTCCAACCAGGGCGTCAAGAGCATGAGCGGGGACCAGGCCGAAGAACTCGCCGGTTCAGACGCCGACTTCTACATCCGCGACCTGCAGGAAAACATTGCTGCCGGCAACTTCCCGTCCTGGGACCTGCACGTCCAGGTTATGCCGTACGAGGATGCCAAGACCTACCGCTTCAACCCGTTCGACCTCACCAAGGTGTGGCCGCACGCTGACTACCCGCTGATCAAGGTAGGCACCATGGAGCTGAATCGGAACCCGGAGAACTACTTCGCGCAGATCGAGCAGGCCACGTTTGCGCCGTCGAACTTCGTTCCCGGCATTGCCGCTTCCCCGGACAAGATGCTGCAGGCCCGTATCTTCTCGTACGCGGACGCACACCGTTACCGCGTGGGCACCAACCACGCCCAGATCCCGGTGAACCAGCCCAAGAACCAGGTCAACAACTACAGCCAGGACGGCGCGGGACGTTACCACTTCAACGCCCCTTCGGTTCCGGTTTACGCACCGAACTCGGTGGGCGGCCCGGCTGCGGTTGAGCCGCAGAGCCCGGCCGGCGGCTGGGAGAACGACGGCGAGCTGACCCTTGCCGCGCACTCCCTGCACCCTGAGGACAGCGATTTCGTCCAGGCCGGCGCGCTTTACCGCGAGGTTTACGACGACGGCGCCAAGGCACGTCTGCTCGAAACCATCACCGGAGCCGTGGGCGGCGTCAAGAGCCCTGGCATCAAGGAACGCGCCATCCAGTACTGGACCAATGTTGACGCCGAGCTTGGTGCGAAACTCCGCGCCAACCTTGGTGCAGGCGTTACCGCCGGCGCTGGCAACTCCGAGGCAGAAGCTGCCAACAAGATCGGCTGATGTTCTGATCGAAGCGTTACTGAACGCCCCGTCGCGGATTTCTCCGCGGCGGGGCGTTTTTGTTTTCCACATAGCCTCCGGAGAGTATGGCCCGCCCTGCCGGTGGCTGCCTACGATCCGTACATGGAAACTTTTGAAGGAATTCCCCCGACGGCGTTCGGGTTCTACGCGGAACTGGAAGAAAACAACAACCGCGACTGGTGGCTGCAGAACAAGGCCCGCTACGAGGAGGACGTCAAAAGGCCATTGATGGCGCTGCTCGCCGGGTTGGAGCCAAGGTTCGGTCCCGCGAAGATCTTCAGGCCCAACCGTGACATCCGGTTTTCCCAGGACAAAGCCCCTTACAAAACGGCCCAGGGCGCCTTCGCTTCCTACCAGGAAGGTGTGGGGTACTACCTTCAAGTGGGGGCGGACGGCCTGCTGGTCGGCGGCGGCTACCACTCCCACTCCCCGGCCCAACTCGCCCGCTACCGAAACGCCGTACATGCTTCTGCAACGGGCGAGTCGCTGCAGCATATCGTCGAGGCTCTCAGCACCTCGGGCTTTGACGTTGAAGGTGAAAAGCTGAAGACCGTACCGCGCGGCTTCGATTCCGCCCATCCGCGAGCCGAACTGCTTAAGCACAAAACGCTAACGGCCGGTGTTGACCTGGGGCAGCCAGAATGGCTTGCAACTCCTGCGGCGTCAGATGAAATCGCCGGGCTTTGGGAGCAGCTGCGCCCGCTCGTCGAGTGGGTGGGCCGCCACGCCTCACCTTAATGCCATCAGCCGCGAAGCGGTTCAACCTTCACCAGGCCACCAAGGATGAGACCGGAAACGGGTCGTGAAGAGGTGTCAGGTGAAAAGGTATCAGGCACCATCACAGCGGCGGATTGCCGGTCCTGGTTCGTTTGGGAACTCCATAGAGGAACCAGTAGGCGCCGGCCATGGTCAGCACAAAGCCGAGGGCGCCGATGATCGTAATCTCCGTGACGATTCCTGTGATGACCACCGCGAATCCGGCCAATGTGCTCAGGACCCCGTAGACCCGCTGTGAGGAAGTTCTGCTGCTTGGGACTCCCCATTGCAGTTTCCGGTATAGATCAGGATCGGATGCGGCCAGTTCCTGTTCTAACTTTTCAAGGCGCGCGCGTTCCTCATCCGATAGAGCCATGGGAACCTTCCTGCCCATGGAGTAGCAGCCGGGATTGAGCGTCCGGAATGTCCCGAACCTGCCGCAATTGCGACGCCACCTTCTCTCTCACCTGGGTTGACAGCTGCCAACACGAGTCAGGACCGGCGGCGGTCTGGTAAGAGCTGAGGCGGACACGGGTTCACCTGCAGACCCTGGCCGTCGCCGGCCTAGGTTCAATTTTACGCCGTGCTGACGGAGGAAGTTCCGTTTAGGTCAAAGGTCAGCTGTGTTGGCCTTCGGTGGCCAGCCGATAGTCCAGGTTGCTGAAAAACACCGAAAGCATCAGTTCGAACGCCTTCGTCGCTTCTTCCGGCTGATTCATCACCACGAAGTCGAACTGCAAACCGTAGAAAGTGGACGTGAACAGCCGGGCATCGGTGTCGGCGAATTCTTCCCGGATGCCCTGGATGACCAGCCAGTCCCTCGTCTTGTGGTGCAGCATCCGGAAGTTCTCCTGCGAGGTGCCACGGGGTGCTGCGGCCACGATGTCCTGGGCGGTGGCCTCGAACTCCAGCCGGGCCAGGTGGCGGTTCCTCTGGGCCATTGTCCACTGCCACGATTGCAGCAGGAACGCCCGCCAGGCTTCGCGGTCAATGTCGCGAACGTCAGCGCTTCGCATGGGGTCCAGCCTGGACTCAATGGAACTGATGATCTCGGCGATCAATTGTTCCCTGTTGCCGAAATGGTAGACCAGCACGTAGCTGGATATCCCCAGTCCGTCGGCGAGGCTGCGGAACGTCAGTTCAGCAAGAGTCTTGTCCATCAGGTAGTCCAGGATGGCAGCCAGGAGCTCCGCTTTGCGCTCGGGTTTTGCAGGGCGGGCCATGGCTCCATCTTAGGAGCCATGGCCCGGCAGGGTTGACGTCGCGACCGGGGCGGAGCCCGGACCGCGGCTTAGACGCGGGTCAGGGCGTCGTCGTTGTCCGTTGTTCTGTTGACTGCTGACCTGGCTTCGCTGAACCGCTCGTTAAGACGTGAGTGCCGCTGCCCGTAGGAGAAGTAGATGGCGATACCCAGTACCAGCCAGATCGCGAAGAAGATCCATGTCTCAACGGCCAGGTTTGTCATGAGGTAGAGGCACAGCAGGGCCGACACCACGGGAAGTACCTTGCCGAACGGAACACGGAACGCCGGCTTCAGGTCCGGGCGCTTCTTCCGGAGCACCAGGATGCCCAGGCTGACCATCACGAAGGCGGAGAGGGTTCCAATGTTGATCATTTCCTCCAGGAGATCCACATTTGTCAGCCCTGCCACCACGGCGACGGCTGCCCCGCAGATGATCTGCAGACGGGCCGGAGTGGAACGCTTTGCGCTGGTCCTGGACAAGGACCGCGGCAGGAGCCCGTCCCTGCTCATGGCCAGGACGACGCGCGACAGACCCATGAGGAGCACCATAATGACGGTGGTCAGGCCCACGAGTGAACCGAACGCGATCACCTTGGCCGCGCCGGTATCACCTACCGCCTCGAACGCCGTGGTGAGGGTCGGGTTCTTGACCTCAGCCAGTTCGGTGTAGGACACCATTCCCGTCAGCGCCAGCGACACCAGGATGTAAAGCAGGGTCACCACTGCCAGGCCACCGAAGATACCGCGGGGAAGGGTTTTCTGCGGGTTCTTCACCTCTTCAGCAGAGGTGGCAACGACGTCGAAGCCGATGAAAGCGAAGAAGACCAGGGCGGCGCCGGCAAAGATGCCAAGAGTTCCGTATTGCGCGGGGGCGGCCCCGGTCAGGAAGCCGAAGAAGGACTGCTTGAGGACGTCCGTGGCCCCCGCTGCGGCGGTGGGTTCAGATGCCGGGACGAACGGGCTGTAGTTCTCGAACTTGACGTAGGTGAACCCGACAACGATGACGAACAGCACGACGGCGATCTTGATCAGTGTGAAGACGTTGCCGACGCGCGCTGACAGCTTGGTTCCCAGTACCAGCAGCACGGTGAAGATCGCCACAATCAGGAAGGCGCCCCAATAGAGGTCGATTCCTCCGAGCGAGATGGCCGGCGGAATATCCAGCCCGGTCAATGCGAATACCTTGCTGAGGTAGATGCCCCAGTACTTTGCGATCACTGCGGCGGCGGTGAACAGCTCCAGGATCAGGTTCCAGCCGATGATCCAGGCCAGGAGCTCACCCATGGTGGCGTACGTGAAGACGTAGGCGGAGCCTGCCACGGGAATGGCCGTGGCGAATTCGGCGTAGCACATGATGGCCAGAGCACAGGTGACGGCGGCGATCGCAAAGGAAACAGTAACGGCAGGGCCGGCAAAGTTTGCCGCAGCCTTTGCTCCTACCGAGAAGATTCCGGCGCCGACAGCAACGGCGACGCCCATGATCATCAGGTCCCAGGTACTCAGGGTCCGCTTGAGTGTGCGGCCCGGCTCTTCGGCGTCGGCTATCGACTGCTCAACTGTCTTGGTCCGGAAAAGGTTCATGAAGAAGTCCACAATCTTGATTGCGTGCGGGAAACAGACTTATCAAGAGTAGTGTCCATCAAGTGGACAGCCACATTTGTCCCGGAATGTGAGACGGCGGCAGATAGCGGCGGTCAAGACCAGGCGGTCAAAACCAGGCGCTCAATAATGGGCGGATGTCGCGACCAGGCGCGAACCGCTGATTTCCAATCTGAACCCGGGACGAACCGGGCTCGTGCCGTTGACCACCACGGGCGGGACCACCCCGGCAGTGGCCGATGCAAGAGTGCAGATGATTTCCCGGCCGGCCAGAGAGCATTGCCAGCCTGCTCCGCTGGCGGTCAGCGTCTGGAAGCCGTGATATTTGAGCACGAGCCGAACGTCCGTAGGTTCGGTTCCGCCCGTGACCGCGGCGAGGGATATAGCGATGACATCAGTAAACTGCCGGCTCCCACCGCGGCTGACATTTGCCGAAGCGCTAAAAAGAGTAGCTTCCGCAGGGGCCGGCGGTGGAGGCGGTGCGGGGGCAGGAGGAGGTGCCGGGGCAGGACCCGGAGCGGGACCCGGGGCAGGAGCCGGAGTCGATGGCGGTGCCGGTTGCACAACTCCAGGATCGGCCGACGTGTCCTGCCGGGGCACCTCCCCCACTGTCTGTTCTTCGCCGCCGGGGGCTGCTCCCGCAGAGCCTGGATCGTCAGTGGTGGATACCAGGTCCGCTGCTGCCTGGTCTGCTGCACGCTCCTCGGCCGACTCGGGCGGCAGCTGCTCGCCATCCCGGGGTGAGCCGGGAAGTCCTGCTTCCGGCACGTCTCCCGGCGAAGAGCCGGCGTCGGGGGCCACTCCCCCGCCAGGAAGTAGAGTGTCCGCCGGCGTGCTGTCTCCCGGCAATTGCGCGGCAGGCACCTGCGGTCCGGCCCCGCCTGCATTGAGGCCGCCAAACTGCACTGCCACTGCGATTGCGACGGTCGCGGCCGCAACTGAGGCGGCGCTTGAGCTGATCAGGGCATGGGAGCGGGCCCAGTCCCAGGTCCGCGAGGCGCCCTGCTGCAGTCCCAGGAGTGCGCCGCTGAAGAGTCCTCCGGCGGCAATCCCGGCTGCGGAGGGGAAGGCCAGCCCGGCAGCGAGCGGGAAGATGATTCCACGCATGCCCGCCCCCACGTCCTGTACCTGCAGGAGAAGACCCAGGCATTTGGAGCACTCGTCCAGGTGATCACGGACCTTTGCTTCGTTCCGGGGACTGAGCCCCCGGCGGGCATAGGCGCCCAGCTTGTCGGTGACGGCCGCGCAGCCGGGATCTTCGGCTGTGGCGGTGATGTGGTGCTGAAGGTACGACTGCCGCAGCCCTTCGCGTGCACGGACGGCGAGCGCAGACACTCCGTTGGCGGACAGTCCCAGCAAGGGAGCCACGGCTGCCGGCGGCATGCCATCGATTTCGGTGTACCAAAGCACTGCCTGCCAGCGTTCGGGCAACGAACGGAACGAGTCCGCAACGGTTTTGGATTCAAACGATGCGAGCACGGGATCCGTGTAGCCTGTGGGGTTCTCATAGGCAGTCAGGTCATCGCTGAGGGTCTGCCGGCCGTCTCCAACGTTCTTCCGGGCTGCCAGCCGCGCAATGGACGAAAACAGATAAGCCCGAAAAAAGGCGTCAGGTCCGGATCCGCTCTGCAGCGCCGCCAGGACGTTTGCGAAGCCTTCGGCAGCCAGGTCTTCGGCGTCGGATCCGTTGCGGGCATACCGGTGGGCAAGCCCGACGGCGGCCCTGTGGTGCCGCCCGAAGAGCTGACCGTAGGCATCCCCTTCTCCGGCCCGCACCTTGGCAATAAGCTCGGCATCGCTGGGTTCGGCCGGTTCCGCGCCGGGGGTGGCTTCGCTGAGCATCATTCTTCCTGACAGTCCGTCATATCCCCTGCCGGACAGGGCAGGGCTCCCAGTTTACGGCCGGCGAATCAGGATCCGGGTTGTCTTGGGAAAATCTTCAAAAGTCGCGTCATGACTCCTGGATTGGGTGCTCTTAACGGGTGTGACCATTCTTCAGCCCGCGGCCGGCATCAGGCCAATGGACCCCTTGGATGTGCTGGCGCGCTGGCGCCGCCGCACCATGGCAGCCGACTGGCGGGTCGAGGCCGATTGGCTTTGTGCTGGAACGCGGGCGTTGGCAACCGCTTTTGCCCGCGGGTTCTTCGATCCGACCCGGTCCTCTTCCTACAGCGACCACTTCAGCGGGCAGCCTATGGCCGGCCAGCACACCGGCAAGGTCTTCAGCCTCGGTTCACTCGGCGCAGGAATCAAGACAGCAGATACGGGCTCACTCGAACCCGTACGGCAGTTGGGGGCGGCCAGGGCTTATGACGGCGTTGGCATCGCCGAGGCACTGGCCGACGTCGGGGCGCTCTTCTCGGCCCATGACCAGCCCACGCCAATGAACGTGACGGCCGCCTTCGCCGAGGCCTGGGTTGAAGCCTCTTCGCTCCTGAGCGTAGCCATCTCCTGCACCGACCCGGCCAGTGGCCTCTCCACCTGGCCGCACTTCAGGAACCGGCTCTACGAACTTTATGGAGCCCACGAGGACGTCAGCCGGCGCTTCCTACTTGCTGTCCTCAGGCACCCGAGCCATCACGGTGCAGGGCGGCGCTGGGAACTCGAAGCCAGGATAGGCCACATCTGCGCGGAGAACTTCACCCGGAGCGGAACCGTTTTGAGCCGGGCCCCCGACGCCGTCATCGTCCTGTCGGAGCGGACCCAGGACGCCTTCGGACGAATCAACAGCTGTGCCGCGGAACTCAATACCCTGCTAACCGGGCAGTTCCCGGGCGCGAAGGTGAGGATCGACGTCGAACCCCTGCCGGACAATGTCCACGACGTAGCCAGACTCCTGGACAGCCTGCGGCGGTGACCGCGTAAAGAACTGCTTTGCCTGGCCCGCTGGGGGTGTCAGGCAAAGCCGTACCACCGAGGGAGGTCTCCTGCTTATTGCAGGAGACCTCCCTTCTATCCCGGATGGCCGCCGTCCTTTTCCTACCCTCTCCCAGGTGACCGACCGCGACGGTTCGGCGCTCGTTTTCGGCTTCATCCAGGACACGTCACAGGGCGTCTCTTCCTTCCACGCAGGAGCCCGCGAGCGCAGTCTCCCGAAGCCTCAGTCCTCTGGTCCGCGTGAAATCTCAATCATTTCCTCACGCGGAACCACCTTGACGCGCTCACGGATGACTCCGGAGTCAGTCTCGCCGGACCAGGTGACGCCGAGTTTCAACTCATGGGCGTCCAGCCGGTTCCAGCCTTCCCAGGTGGTGTACCGGATGCCCCGTTCCTCCAGCAGCTCGATGATGGCCTGCGGATCAGGGTTTTTCGCGGGAGGAAGCGTCAGCCGGTCTTCCAACAGGAAGCCGATGGTTTCCAACGCGTCGCCCTTGGTATGGCCGATCAGCCCCACCGGTCCGCGCTTGATCCAACCTGTGGTGTAGATCCCGGGGACCGGCTCGCCGTACTCGTCCAGTACGCGTCCCCCTTCGTTCGGGATCACGCCGTACTTTGCGTCGTACTCGAGTTCGTCCAAGGGGGAGCCGTGGTAGCCAATGGCGCGATAGACAGCCTGGACCGGGTAGTCGATGAACTCGCCGGTCCCCTTGACATGGCCTGTCCCATCGAGCTGCATCCGCTCGAACTTGATACCGGCCACTCTGCCGGTGCCGGCGTCGCTATCATTTCCATAGATCTCCACCGGGCTGTGCAGGAAGTGCAAGTGCAAGCGGCGCGACGACGGAACGTCCGCCTCTGTGTGCTCCTCGGCCAGCCAGTTGGTCATGGTGTTTACCATCGTCTTGATCTGGTTGTTGCTGCGGATGGCTTCCTCGGAGGCTTCGTCAAACTCGAAGTCCTCGGGATACAGCACTATGTCCACGTCCTTGGCGTGGCTGAGTTCGCGCAATTCCAACGGAGTGAATTTCACCTGCGCCGGACCACGGCGGCCGAACACGTGCACGTCAGTGACAGGTGAGTTCTTCAGCGCCTGGTACACGTTGTCCGGGATTTCCGTCGTCAGCAGCTCATCCGCGTGCTTGACCAGCATGCGGGCGACATCCAGCGCTACGTTTCCATTGCCGATGACAGCAATTTCCTTTGCATCCAGCGGCCAGTCCCTGGGTACGTCCGGGTGTCCGTCGTACCAGGACACAAAATCCGCGCCGCCGAAGGAGCCCTCCAGTTCGACCCCGGGCACGTCCAGCTCGGCGTCCTTGATCGCGCCGGTGGAGAAGATTACGGCGTCGTAGAAGGCGCGGATATCGTGAAGGGTGAGGTCACGGCCATAGGTAACGTTGCCAAGGAAACGGATATCGCCTCGATCAAGGACCTTGTGAAGGGCGTTGACGATTCCCTTGATCCTGGGGTGGTCTGGAGCGACGCCGTAACGGATCAGGCCATAAGGAGCCGGATGGGCTTCAAAGAGATCGATGCTGACTTCGAAATCCCCGTCCTTGACCTCGTTGGACTTGGTGAGGATGTCGGCGGCGTAGACCCCTGCCGGCCCCGCGCCGACGATTGCGACGCGGAGGGGGCGTTTGGCCGTTGTTTCTGCCGAACTGGTCACGGGACCCCTTCTGAGACTGGAGACTGCGCGAGCTCATGCAGCGCACAGTACCCAATTCTAGTGGCCTGTCCGTCAGCCGGCGTTCTGGATGGAGACGACCCGCCCCTCGCGGTACAGGAGCGCCCGAAGCTCAGCTTCCGCGGAGTCCAGGCGCCTGGGATCAATCGTCTCTCCGGTCGCGAAATGATCCAGCAAGCGCGGATCAACGTAGCTCTTCCGCGCGATGGAAGGCGTATTGCCAAGGACGGCAGCAGCCTCCCTCATGGCCTGGCTGATGGCAGCCTTGCGGGCGGCCACTGATCTTTGTGGTCCGCTCCGGGCCAGGCTGACGGCGGCAGCAATAGTTCCGCGCAGAGTCCGGAAGTCCTTGGCGGTGAAGTCGGACCCGGTTCGTTCCTTCACATAAGCGTTAATGTCGGCGCTGGTTACCGGATGCCACCTTCGGCGTTCCCGGTAGGCGAGCAGGCGGGCGTTGCCGCCTCTTTTCTTCAGGACGCGCATCAGGGCGGCCAGGTCCGGATCAGTGATTTCCGATTCCCAGGTCTTCCCGCTCTTGGCCGGAAAGCTGAGCAGCAAAGTGTCCTTCCGGACCTTTACATGGGCGCAGAGCAGGGTGGCCAGTCCATGGCTGCCATTTTCGTTGGTGTACTTTTCCGAGCCCACCCGTAACGATCCGCTGTCCAGCATCCTGAAAGCCGCCGCCAGCACACGTTCGCGGGACAGCCCTTCGGAGCGCAAGTCTATGGTCACGCGCCGCCGTGCGGATGGCAGGGACTCGGCAAGCTGCAGGGCGCGATCGAACTTCACCCGGTCCTTACGCTCGCGCCATGCGGGATGGTAGATGTACTGGCGCCGGCCAACGGCATCCAGGCCCGTTGCCTGGATATGCCCGTTATCGAAGGGCGAAATCCAGACATCCGTCCAGGCCGGCGGAATCCCGATGCTCTCCAGCCGCTCACGGACAGGACCCGGTGGCAGCGTGGTGCCATCCAGGTCCCTGTAGCTGAAGCCCTTTCCGGCAGCCACCCTGCGGTAGCCCCGGCCCGAGGCGTTGCTCCGCCGGAGCCTCATGGAATGCTTTCCTGCCCATGCATCATGATCACAATGGTAAGCCTACTGACTAACTCCGGAATCCAGGCAAGTTAGGATTGCCGGCTTTTCTCTGTTGGCGGAATACTGGCCGGAGCTGTGATGTTCTTAACCTTGTGCCTACACCTCACGGATCTTCCTCTGCCAGCGTTGCCAGCTCTGACCCCGTGGCTGGCCCCTCAATGGAATCTGGATCTTCGATGGAATCCCACTCAGGAGCCCCCTCAGCCTCGCCAGCAGGACAAAAGCCCGGCCTGAAGGCCGTAGATAAGGACACGACGGCGGGGATTCTGTTCGGCATTGGCGCCTACGGCCTCTGGGGACTGCTTCCCATCTACTTCTTCGTGCTGCAACCGGCCGGAGCTGTGGAGATTGTGGCCAACCGTGTGGTGTGGTCCCTCATCTTTTGCGCACTGCTGATTACTGTCACACGTTCCTGGCCTGTGCTCATAAGCGCCTTCAAGGACCGGTCAGTTTTTGGAACCCTTGGCATAGCCGCAGGCCTCATCGCCGTGAACTGGCTGACGTACACCTTTGGTGTAACCACAGGCCAGGCGGTGGAGGCATCGCTTGGCTACTTTATCAATCCCATCGTCTCGGTCCTGCTGGGGGTGTTCGTGCTGAAGGAAACGCTGCGCCCCCTGCAGTGGGCCGCCGTCGGAATCGGTTTTGTGGCGGTGGTGGTCCTGACAATCTCCTACGGCAAGCTGCCCTGGATCGCCCTCACGCTGGCCGTCAGTTTCGGCTTGTACGGCTTCGTGAAAAAGCGCGTGGGTCCCAGGGCGGATGCCATCACCAGCCTCACCGTGGAGACCATTGTGCTGGCACCGCTCGCGGCAGCCACTATGGTTTTCCTTGCCTTCACCAACACCGCCACTCTTACCAACAACGGGGCTACCCACTTCTGGCTGCTGCTGTCCTCCGGCATCATCACAGCGGTTCCCTTGGTGTTCTTCGGCGCCTCCGCCCGGCGGCTGCCCATGACCACCATCGGCCTGCTGCAGTACTTCGCTCCGGTTCTCCAGTTCGTCATAGCCCTCGTGGTGTTCCAGGAGGCCATGACAACCGGACGGTGGATCGGCTTCGGCGTCGTCTGGCTTGCGCTCCTGGTACTCACGGTGGACATGCTGATTCACGCCCGGAAGAACTCAGTTGCGCGGAAGCTGGCGCACGCTTAGAAAACCTTTACGCGTGGGCCTTGATCGCCGATGCCAGCACGGACAGGCCATCCAGCAGCAGCTCGTCGGTGATAACCAGGGGCGGCAGCAAGCGGATCACGTTTCCGTAGGTTCCACAGGTGAGGATGATGACGCCTTCCTTGAGGCACGCTGCAGCCACGGCCTTGGTCAGCTCCGGGTTCGGTTCCTTGGATCCGGCCTGCACCAGCTCGATGGCCAGCATGGCGCCCCGGCCACGGACGTCGCCGATGACCGAGACTTCTTCAGCAAGTTCGCGCAGTTTGCCCGTGGCCAGCTCTTCGATGTGCTTGGCCCGGGCGTTGAGGTCGTACTCCTCCATGGAGCCAATCGACGCGAGTGCAGCGGCGCACGCTACCGGGTTGCCACCGTAGGTGCCGCCCAGACCGCCCGGGTGGACGGCGTCGAGCAGGTCTGCACGGCCGGTGATGGCCGAGAGCGGCATCCCGCCCGCAATGCCCTTGGCCATGGTGATGATGTCCGGGACAACGCCCTCGTGGTTGACCGCGAACCATTCACCCGTGCGGCAGAAGCCGGACTGGACCTCGTCGGCGATGAACACAATGCCCTTGTCCTTGGCCCACGCCGAGAGTGCGGGCAGGAAGCCGTCGGCCGGAACGATGAAGCCGCCTTCGCCCTGGATCGGCTCGATGATGATGGCAGCAACCTGATCCCCGCCGATCTGCTTCTCGATCATGGTGATGGCGCGCTTGGCGGCCTCGGCGCCCGTGATCGAGGGGTTCTCCTCGCGGAAGGGGTAGCTCATGGGCATGCGGTAGACCTCGGGCGCGAACGGGCCGAAGTTGGTTTTGTACGGCATCGCCTTCGCGGTCAATGCCATGGTCAGGTTGGTGCGGCCGTGGTAGGCGTGGTCAAAGGCGACGACTGCGTCCCGGCCGGTTGCCAGCCGGGCCACCTTCACGGCGTTTTCCACTGCTTCGGCACCGGAGTTGAACAGGACGGTGCGCTTCTCGTGGTCGCCGGGGGTGAGCCTGTTGAGCTGCTCGGCGACGGCAACGTAGCCCTCGTACGGGGTGACCATAAAGCACGTGTGGGTGAAGTGCTCAACGGCTTCCTTCACAGCACCGACGACGGCGGGATCGGAAGCTCCGACGCTGGTCACTGCGATGCCTGAGCCAAGATCTATGAATGAGTTTCCGTCGACGTCGTGGATGATGCCGCCGTCGGCGTCGGCTACGTAAACAGGGACGGCGGAGGCGACGCCGGCAGCAACTACTGCCTTTCGGCGTTCAGTCAGTGCCAAGGACTTGGGGCCGGGGAAGTCTGCCTGGACGCGGCGCTTCTGCTCCAGACGGTAGGTGATTTCACTTGCTGTGGCGGTCATGGAGAAAGCCTTTCTTAATTGCTTTGGGGACGGTGCTGGGGCCATGTGGGGACTAGGCGGCTGAGTCACGCATCAAGTGCAGACATCACGTGCTTGATGCGGGTGTAGTCCTCGACGCCGTACATGGACAGGTCCTTGCCGTAACCGGACTGCTTGAAGCCTCCGTGCGGCATTTCCGCGGTGAGCAGGATGTGCGTGTTGATCCAGACGGCACCGAAGTCGAGGTCCCGGCTGACCCGCATGGCAGTACCGTGGTCGCTGGTCCAGACGCTTGAGGCTAGGGCGTATTCGACGTCGTTGGCGAGGTCGACCGCTTCTTCCTCGCTGCTGAACTTCTGGACAGTGATGATGGGGCCGAACGTTTCCTGCTGCACCACGCTGTCCGTCTGCTTGGCTCCGGTGATGATGGTGGGCTCAAAGAAGAAACCCTTGTCCCCCGCCCGTTTGCCACCGATTTCGATCCGGCAGTTTTCCGGGAGGGATTCAACCACGGCGCTGACCGCCTTGAAGTGGTTGACGTTGTTTAGCGGACCGAAGTAGTTTTCTTCATCGTTCTGGGAGCCCGTGTGCAGGGTCTTGGTGTGGTCCACCATGGCGGCCACGACGTCGTCGTGCACTGAGTCCTCCACCAGCACGCGGGTGATCGCCGTGCAGTCCTGGCCCGCGTTGAAGAAGGCGAATTCAGCGATGGCTGCGGCGCTCTTCTTGATATCAGCGTCCTTGAAAACGATGGCAGGTGCCTTGCCGCCCAGCTCCAGGTGGGCTCGCTTGAGGCCCTTTGCAGCTCCGGAAGCCACGGCGATCCCCGCTCTGACTGAACCGGTGATGGACACGAGACCCGGAACCTTGTGCTCCACCATCATCGAGCCGGTCTGACCGGTGCCAAGGAGCACGTTGAGCACGCCCGCGGGGAGGATGTCCGCTGCAAGCCTGGCAAGGACCAGCGTGGATTCCGGCGTGGTGTCCGACGGTTTCAACACAACAGTGTTGCCGGCGGCGAGCGCGGGACCGATCTTCCAGATGGCCATGAGGAACGGGTAGTTCCAGGGAGCTACCTGAGCCACCACGCCGATGGGCTCGCGGCGGACAAAGGAGGTGTGGCCTTCGAAGTACTCACCGGCGGACTTGCCCTCGAGAATGCGTGCGGCACCGGCAAAGAACCGCATCTGGTCTGCTCCGGCTGCAACTTCTTCCGAGGCGATCAGGGAGCGGACCTGTCCGGTGTTGCGGTGCTGGGCCTCGACTATTTCGTCGCTGTTGGCTTCGATGGCGTCAGCAAGTTTGAGCAGCATCAGCTGGCGCTGGCCGGGTGTGGTGTACTTCCAGCTCTTGAACGCCTCGGCGGCGGCAGTCATGGCAGCGTCAACGTCAGCCTGGCCGGAAACCGGAGATTTCGCCACGACGTCACCGTTGGTGGGATTCACGATGTCCAGCGACTCGGTGCCGGACGGCGTGACGAACTCGCCATTGATGAAGTTCTGCAAGGTTTGAACCACGGTGTGCAACCTCTTTCGTACTGACTCAGGCAAAGAGCCTTTTTGTGATGCGGAGCATAAAAGCATGCCTCCGATGCGGCTGCAACGAGCCTATGCCTTGCCCTCATGGCTGGGAATAGCCACCTGCACACCGTTGACTGATTCCTTTAGTGCGATGACACAGCACAGGGCTATCCTTTACGCATGGCAATCTCACTCGCTGCCCTGCTGGGGGTGCAGGCTTTGAAACTCCGCAAATCCGGTTTGGCCGAGACCACCTGGCATCAGGACATCCACTGGGTTGCTGTCACTGAACAAGAGGATCCACAGCGGTTCCTCAACGGCGGAGAACTGGTGCTCACGACCGGCATGCGCCTGCGCACGGCTCCCGATCAGCGCAGGTTCGTCCGCCAGGTACAACGCGCCGGGGCTGTGGGGATCGGCTTCGGAACGGGGCTGACGCATGAGGAGGTCCCGTCGGCACTCGTTGCAGAAGCCAACCGCTGGGGACTTCCGGTCGTCGAAGTGCCCTATGAGACACCGTTCATCGCCATCGGCAAACTCGTGGCCGATGCGCAGTCGGCCGACCACTACGCCAAACTAGAGCGGCTCATCGCGGGCCATCAGATCCTGGCCCGCGCACTGCTCACCGGCGGCGGGCTTGCGGAGCTTCTGAGGCACCTCGGTTCCATGCTGCGTACTGAGATCATCCTGACCCAGTTCACCGCGCAGCTTTACAACAGCGTTGCCGGAAGCCCGCCCCCCACGGCGGACGGGTGGGCGTCCTACCCCATTCCGACGGGCCGCCGGGATGCCTGCACGCTTTGGGTGAAAAGGCCCTTCGAGGATTCAGGGATAGTTAATTACGCCCAAAACCTCATCAGCGTGGAGCTGAACAACATGATGAAGCAGCGCCAGTCCCAGCGCGCCTTGTCGGGGCAGGTCCTTGAGGACGTTATCCACGGAACCCTGGAACCTAGTGAAGCCTCGCGGCGGCTGGCCGGTATAGGGGTCAACAGCACCCGCAAGAACGTGGTGTTGTTGGCCGAGTCCGCCGCGCACCAGAAACAACTCATCAGCTCTTCCCTTCCGCCTGAACTGGAGCAGGGGGTGACCGCCGTCGTCGGCAAGGACCTTATTACTGTCATCCCCGACGACGGCACCGGTTCCGGGGCGCTCGCCAGGCGCCTTAGCGACCACCTGGCGGAAGCGGGTATACACGCCACAATAGGAATCGGCGGAGCGTATACCAAACCCAACGGGCTCCGCTGGAGCTACTTCGAGGCCCGCGACGCCGCCAGCCGAGGCCTGCCCGTGAACGAACCGGAACGGCTCAGTCTGACGTCGCTGCTGCTGGCCAGCGAAGACGTACCCCTCGCGGACATGGCCAACGAGTCCCTCAATCCGCTCCGGACGTTCGATGCCAATCATGGTGCCGAGCTGATGACCACCCTGGAGAGTTACCTCAGCAACAATGGTTCCGTGGCCGCCGTCGCCGAAGCCCTGACACTGCACCGCAACACTGTCCGGTACCGCTTGGCGCAAATCACCGAAATGACCGGTTACGATCCCTCGGTTACGGCGGACCGCGTGCAACTGTGGCTCGCCCTGGCAGTCTCCCGCCTTGGGGCGCGGCACGCAGGACGGTAGCCCTTTTGGAGTCATTCCTGGTTCTAGAAACCCGGTTGTATGCTTTAGCCGGCATCGACCGCGGCTTCCATCGAGCAGGAATCCGTCCCGGCAACGCGGAGGTGACACCCGAGGGAGAAACCTTGCCGGAAACCTGGTCCACGAGCACCTTAATTGCGGCCGGACGGCGTCAAACCGGGCCCCTGCCAACCGTCTCCGTGATGGCCGTGGGCATCTGGATCGTATGTATAACGCTGGGCGCCATTGTCAGCCCGGAACCCGAAGTCCACAAGACAGCCCTCATGGTCCATCTCGCCGCCATGGTGGTCTCGTTCAGCGGTGTTCTGGCAGTGGATATCAGGGGCTTCCTGTGGATGGCCGGGGTACGCCCAGTCCAGGCCGCCCTGCGAATGGAGAGCTTCGTAACGCCGTTCATCTGGGGCGGGTTGTTGGCTCTGATGGTGTCCGGCATCTTCCTTGAGCCCAGTCTGGACGCCCTCCCAACGCTGGCAAAGTTCGCAGCCGTCCTTGGGCTGATATTGAACGGCATTTGGCTGGTTCCTTTCAAGGAACGGCTGAGAGCCATAGGCAGGGATGCACCCTTCCTGGCGTTCACCCCTTGGTTCCGGCAACAGTTGCTTTTGCGGTTCTCGGCATCGCAACTCTGCTGGTGGACCGCGGTCATCGTTGGATTTGTCTCGGCCGCGAGCCATTAGCCCGCCCTTGCACGAGGTGCATATTGCGGCCTTGCTTTGGATTGTGACTCAAGCCACGCGCTGCTGACGGGTTTGGGATATTCTCTAGTGGCGTATCCAGGTGTTCCGGCACCAGGGCGGGGGCTAGGCGCAATGTGGCGACCCCAGCCGCCCCGGCTGATTTTCAGAGATGCAGCCCGGGACCCGACCCCGCGGACATCAAAGGATACGACGAGCATGGGCCGACGACGTGCCGCCACCAGACCCAGCTACCCGCGTTGGCTGTTGACCGTTGCCATAACGGCTGCCGCCGTGCTGGGCCTGATCGGCGGGGCACTGTTGTTGCCGACGCTCCTGGGACCGGGCGGATCAGCATCCTCCCGGGGAGGCGCCGCCATGGGCGGCACCCCCACACCAACCGTGAAAGCAGTCCTGCCGGCTGATCAACCCCCTGCCGCCTCGGGCAAGGCGCCCTGCATTTCGGTGAACGTGCTCGCGTCGTTGGAAAACGCCGACATGGTGCGGTCCCTCGCGTCGGAATACATGGCCAAACCCCGGAGCGTGGACGGACTGTGCGTGACCGTGAACGTCACCCAGGAGAAGTCCGGAGTGGCAGCAGCGAAGAGGGCGAGCCAGTTCGCAACCACTCCCGCAGCCGACCGCCCCACCGTTTGGCTGCCCGATTCCACCGCTTGGCTGCGCGTAGCCAAGGACAAGGCGGGAGACGCGGGGAAGGGGCTCGAAACCAGCGGGACCAGCGTTGCGCGGAGCGGGATCGTCGTAGCCATGCCGGCCTCCATGGCCAAGGCGATCGGATGGGACGCCAAGGCTCCCAGTTGGGCCGACGTCTTCAAAGCCGCAGGAGACCCGGACGTCTGGGAGCGCCTGAATCACCCCGAGTGGGGGAAGTTCAAGTTCGGCAAGGCCAGCCCCACCGTTTCGACCTCCGGCCTGATGGGATTAGTGGCCTCCTACGGTGTGGCTGGAAACAATCTGGCGGCGCTGGACGGGTCCAGGCTGAAAGAGGCTGCAGTCATTAAAAAGGTCAAGGCAGGTGAGCTCAGTACGAGCCACTACATGGCAACTCCTGAGCATTTCCTGTGGCATGCCCGTCAGGCAGATGACGCCGGCAAGGTCTCGGAATTCCTGTCGGCAGTGATCGTTGATGAGAAGTCTGTTTGGGACTACAACAGGGGCATTTCCAGCAACGACGGCGTGACCAAACAGACAGGACTGGCACCAAAAGAACCCCTGCTGGCCATCTACCCGAGCGAAGGCGTCCTGGTGGCGGATAGCCCGGCCGTGGTCCTCGACGGAAACTGGATCAGTGCGCAGCAGCGTCTCGCCGCAGAAAGCTTCATTGCATATGCCGGCACCGAGCAGGGCCAGAACGTGGTCAAGACCACCGGGTACCGGAACATCCAGGACAAGGTGGAGGATGTTGTGGCGACTACGGGACGTTACGCATCCTCACTTGATGAGATCCCGCTGCCGTCGGATGAAGTGCTGACGGCGGTTCAAAAGAGCTTTCCGGACGTGCGTAAGAGGGCACGGGCCCTTTTCCTGCTCGACGTTTCCGGCTCCATGCGCCAGGAAATCGCTCCAGGGGTGTCCCGCCTGCAGGGCGCAAAGGATGCCGTCACCAAGGCGATGGAGCATTTCACCGGGGAAGACCAAGTGGGCATGGCTGCGTTTTCTCACCTGGAGGGCGGCGAACTGTCTCCCGGGCTGGTGAGTCCGGTGGCCCCCCTCAAAATAAACAAGGCTGATCTGCTGGCGGAACTGAACGCGCTGCAACCAGTCGCCTACACGCCCCTCTTCGAAGCTGTGGGGATGTTTGCCGCCCAACAGGCAGAGGCCTACGACAGCTCTTCGATCAACACCATCGTGCTCCTAAGCGATGGCAAGAACGACACTCCCCACGCGGGAACCCTCGCCACCCTGACAGAGCAGCTCCATGACCAGCACCACACCGCGCCGGTGCTGGTCTTCACCCTCGCCTACGGCGCCGACGCCGACACCACTTCCCTGCGGGCAATCGCCAAGGCCAGCGGAGCTCATTTCTACGACGCGAGTGATCCTAACCGACTGGAAGCAGTGCTTGGCGATCTGGTGACCAGCTTCTAACTCCGTTTACGCAGATCATTCATGGAGCGACCTGTGCTTCATGGAGCGATCTGCGCCACTTAAGTTCCGGATGCAAACGTCTAACGTCTAACCTTTGATAATGGCTAGTACGACGACGGCATCCCTTCCGGTGGTTGCACCCAACAAAGAGGACGAGGGCGTTCCCTCACAGCCGCGCTCGGTGCTGATTCTGGGCGTGGTCGCCGTCGTGCTGATCGGGCTGAACCTGCGAGCGGGCATCACCGGGGCTTCGGCCTTGTTCCATGATCTACAGCAGGTCCTGGGTTACGGACCCTTCGTTGCCTCAGTGATTCCGTCGATCCCCACGCTTTGCTTCGCCGTCGCAGGGGCCGCAACATCGTGGCTGAGCCGCCGATTGGGCGTCGAGAAATCTGTTCTGCTGGCGTTGGGAATGCTGACGGCCGGACTCCTGCTGCGGGGCATCCCCTCGACCGGAATGCTGCTGGCGGGAACGGTGGCAGCAATGTCCGGCCTGGCCGTCTGCAACGTGGCGATGCCATCCTTCATCCGCGAGCACTATGCGCACCGGACATCGCTCATGACCGGCCTTTACACCGTCACCATGACCACCGGAGCCACCCTCTCCTCCGTACTCATCGTCCCTTTGGCCCATCAGCTCGGCTCACCATCCCTGGGGGTAGGGGCCATCGGCCTGCTCTCCGCCGCAGCCTTCCTCGGTTTCCTCCCGGTTGCCCTCCGTGCACACCGGATGACAAAGGCGGCGACGCCACTGCACTTCTCGCCCTGGCAGATGCTGCGGACCCGCAAGGGCCGGCTGATCACGGCCATTTTCACGTTACAGGCATTGCTGGCCTACGCCATCTTGAGTTGGTTCCCATACATGCTCACCACCGTCGGCCTCTCCGCGGCGGACAGCGGACTGCTGTTCGGGCTGATGCAGCTCGTCTCGGTTCCCTCAGGGATGGTACTCATTGCCATCGGCTCGCGTCCGCGGATGCTGCGGCCCGCTTTTTACCTCGCGACCGCGGCCATGGTCCTGGGAATAGCTGCGCTGCTCCTGCTGCCCCCTTCCCTTGCCGCCGTACCGGCAGCAGTACTGGGCTTCGGGCTCGGAATTTTCCCGCTGGTCATGGTGATGATCAGCCGCAGCGGGCGCACGACGGCGGAAACCACGGCGATCTCCACATTGGCGCAGTCGGTGGGGTACCTGCTTGCAACGGCAGGACCATTTGGGATGGGCCTGCTGCACAGCGCAACCGGAAGCTGGAGCCTGCCCCTGGCACTCTTGCTCGCCGTCGCGATTGTGCAGGTGGTGGTGGCACATCAGCTCACCAGCGAACGGACGGAGAAGAAGATCCCGGTGGCCAAGCCATGAGCCTCACTGCCTCCTCCCGTCCGGCACTTGCCGAAGAAGTTACCGCTAAGCTGCGGCAGATGATCCAGTCCGGGGAATGGCCCCTGCAGGAGCGGATCCCTGCTGAACCGGAGCTGATGGCTGGACTTGGCGTCTCCCGGGGTACCCTGCGTGAGGCCATTAAAGCGTTGGCGCACAGTGGAATGCTGGAGGTTCGGCGGGGGGACGGAACTTACGTCAGGGCCACGAGCGAACTTTCGGGAGCTGCGCGGCGGATGTATAAGGACCACACTGAGGAGCACATCCTCGAGGTTCGGGTGGGGTTGGATACGCAGGCGGCACGGCTTGCCGCCCGCAACGCCACTGAGGCCGACATCATCGCGATGCGGACCCTCCTGGCCGCACGGCAGAACGCCTGGACTGCAGGGGACTATGCAACTTGGGCGCGGGCGGACTGGGAGTTTCACGAGGCAGTTGCCCAGGCATCAGGGAATCCGCTGCTTCATGAGCTCTACACCAGTTTCGGCGGCATCTTCCACAGCGATCTTGTGCGGCAGCAACGCCGCCCCGGCTTCGAGGGACTTCCGGTTGCGGGTCACGGCGAACTCCTGGACGCCATCGAAGCACACGACGAAACTGCCGCCGTCGAAAGCGTTCAACGCAATCTGAACTCCTGCGCGGAGTGGCTGCGGGAGTGGCTGCCGGAGTAACCCCGCTGAACTTCCCCCAAAATGTCAGAAGGCTTACTGTTTCAGGGTTATCTTTTCCATGAATCCTGAATTCAGCTTTGCCCACCAACAACTGGGAGAACGTCATGGCTCGAGCAGTGGAACCCTCGGCACAGGAATCCACGACCCACGCGGCACCAACCCTTAGCGCCGCGACAACCCCCAAAACCCCACGCTCCCTTTGGTCAGACAGCTTGGGGCGCGTGGCCGTCCGCTCTGCCCAGATTCTGCTCATCCTGGCGGTGGTCAGCATCTCCATCTTTGCCCTGATGCAGATCCGGCTGTTAGTGATTCCGGTGCTGATCGCGCTCATCCTGGCCGCTGCGATCGGCCCGTTCGTGAACCTGCTGCGGCGACGTGGTTTGCCCGGCGGCGCCGCAACGGCCATCGCCTTTGTTCTGCTGCTTACTGTCCTGGCCGGGGTCACGAGCATCATCGTCATGTCGGTCCGCAACCAATGGGGAGAGCTTGTGTCCCAAGCGGCGTCAGGGCTGGAGGAACTGGAAAATTTCCTCTTGACGGGCCCGTTCCCGCTGGACAGGGAGCAGCTGGAACAGGCACGGACAGGTCTGGTGGATTTTGCCACCAGCAGCCAGGCGCGGTCCGGAGCCATTACCGGGCTGTCCGTGGTGACGGAGTTCCTGGCCGGCGCCATCCTCATGGTGGTCATCCTCTTCTTTTTCCTCAAGGACGGCGCGAAGATCTGGGAGTTCTTCCTGCGGCCCTTCAAGGGGCAGCGGGAACAGAAACTGCGCCGGGCAGGCAAGCGGACGCTGGAGGTCCTGGGCGGTTACGTGCGCGGCACGGCCATCGTGGCCCTCGTGGATACCCTGGCAATCGGCGCGGCCCTGCTGATTCTGCAGGTCCCCCTCGCCATACCCTTGGCCATCATCGTATTCATCACCGCATTCATCCCCCTGGTGGGAGCGACCGTTGCCGGTATCCTCGCGGCACTGGTGGCACTGGTGGCCAACGGTCCCGTGGTCGCGCTGATCGTGGTGGCAGTCGTTATCGCCGTGAACCAGCTCGAGGGTGACCTTCTGCAGCCCGTTGTTATGGGGAAATCGCTTCAGCTGCACGCCTTGGTCATCCTGATGGCACTGACGGCGGGGACCATTTTGGCGGGCATCATCGGTGCCGTGCTGTCCGTTCCGCTCGCGGCCGTTGTATGGGCCATCATCCAGGTCTGGACAGCCGAGGACCCGAAACTCGAGGATATGAACCCCGACCTGCCCCCAGCCAACAGCCAGCCCGTGTAACTCGCCGGGCTGGCTGCATTGGTTGGTTTTATTGCAGGTGTTGGTTTTATTGCAGGTGTTGGTTTTATTTCAGGTGGATCAGGAGCGCCTGAGGCCTGCCAAGACGTTCTTCGGACGCTGCATCTCACCGTGCTTGGCGCCCATGATTATCACCGATCCGGCAAAGACAGGAATGGCCCACTGCAGCAACTTGAGCTGCTTTTGCGCTGACTTGAGCTCATCTGAAGCCGCAGGATCGGGCTCGGTGGCGCCTTCGGCTCCCTCTGCGGCAAGCTTCTCGACTTTGCCTCCAAGCATGCCCGCATAGAGAGTGACGGCCGCCCCCACCAGCGTCACGGCTGTTTTGTAGATGCTCAGACGGGTGACGCCCTCCTGCTTGGCCATGCGCTCCTTGTTCTCCCAGATCACTGCGAGGCCGGCAACGATGTGTGCTGTGAAGGCGGCTGTCTGTACCGGCGCCCACCTCTTCCATCCGAGGCTGGAGAGCCGTGTGCGTTCCGTTGGATCCTTGGCCTCAGCCGCTGCCCCGTTGAGTCCTATGGCACCCATCAGCGAACCGCCGAACCAAGCCCCTGCTGTCAGATCGTGGATGGAACGGGCAATAAGATTTCCTGCCATTGTCTCTTCCTAACGTGTTTGCGTTTCCTGGATTGGGCTTAGGCTTCAGGACTTCCCGGACCTTCACCGCGAGATGTTCAGACAAGATCCGGATGATAGTCGTGATCTAATATGGTAAGCACACTTACTATAGAACTGATACCCCTTGAACTGGAATGGAAGGGAATGTTGAAGCGAATGCTCGGGGCTAGGGAATCGGCAGGAACTGGAATGAGTGGAACACTCTTCGGTTGGGCCTTTGGGGATGCCTCGCGGGAGAATGACGAGCAGTACGTTGACACTCTTCGCCATGAAGCGCTTGAGAACGCACAGCAGGCTGCTGCTTCCAAAAATGTCAGCGTGGAGCCGGGTACGGAAACGTACACAGTCCTCGCTCCTGGGGAAACCCTCGTGGATATCCACACGGCACCGGACAGCCTCGTGGTCCGCTGCACCGTCAAGCTCGTGGGGCCAGGTTCAGAGAAGATTCACGCCGAGGGACCCATGAACGGGTAGGAAGGACATCGGATTCAGACATGACGGACATGGATTCGGCACTCAGCGAAGCGGCGAGCGCCGCGGAGGCTGCCTCCAACGCCAAGGCGCTCGACGTCGTCGCCCGTTGGGGATTTGCGGTGATGGCGCTCCTTCATGTGGTGGTGGGCGCCATTGCCATAGCCGTCGCGTTCGGTCAGCCCGGCGAGCCGGAACCTACAGGTGCTATTGAACAGCTCGCCGCTAATCCCTGGGGCCCGTTTGTGATGTGGTCATGCGCAGCAGGATGCGCGGGTCTCGCATTATGGCAACTAAGCGAAGCGACGCTGCGGGTACGTCGTGAGCGCCGCCGCGAGCGCCTGGGCAAGCTGATCTCGTCAGGGGCGCTGAGCGTGGTGTACGGCAGCGTGGGCTATACCTTCGCGAGCTTTGCTGTGGGTGCGCGGAGCGACTCCGGCGAGTCAACCCGGGCCTTCAGTACCTCCTTGCTAAGCCGTCCCCTCGGCGCTCCAGTGCTGGTGATCGTGGGCCTGACTATCATCGGCATCGGCATCTACTTCGTGTTCAAAGGATTTGCCAAGCGGTTCAAGGACGAGCTGCATCACTTCGAGGGGACACGGCGGGGCAGGGCAATCAGCGGACTTGGCGTCGCCGGGCATGTTGCCAAAGGGGTTGCCTTGAAGCTGGTAGGACTGCTGTTTATCGTTGCTGCTGTGAAGAACAACGCTGCCGAGTCGACCGGACTTGATGGAAGCTTGAAGGCGTTACGCGACCATCCGTGGGGGCCGGTTCTCCTTACTGCCATCGGCGCGGGCTTCATCTGCTACGGAGTCTTTGCCCTCGTCAGATCCCGCTTCGGCAGGATGTAGCTATGGCAATCGGAATCAGCAGTGCGGCTGGTATTGCGGGTCTTGCGGGGGCCGCCTTCTCCTTGATTTTCAAGGCCCTGAAGGTTGTCCGGCCGGAACGGCCTATCCACCCCAAAGGAACCCTGCTCACCGGCGAGCTCACCAAGGCAGGTTTCGGCAACAACGAGAGCCTCTTACACGGCCAATCCAGCGGCGTACCGTGGGTCGACTTGCCCGGCAGGCATGTTGTGACTGCCCGCTATTCCCGCTCGATAGGACTGCCCGCTCCCCTGCCTGACATTCTGGGGCTGGCACTGCGACTCAAGGACGACGGCGGTCCGGAAGATGTTCTTTTTGCGACCACCGGCTGGTCTTGGCCTGCCCGGTTCGCCCTCCTGCCGCGACGGGACCCGGGCAAGGCCACCTTCACCACGCTGATGCCTTACAAAGGAACCCGCGGTCCTGTCCTGCTTGGCCTCACCACGGAGTCCCCCGGTGCAGCTGCGTCGGGAACAGCATCGTCGGGAACAGAGCCCTTGGCAGCTGACTGGGTGCTGGCGATGCATTACGCCCGGCCGTCGGGACCCTGGATCCGCTTCGGGACCCTCACCCTGCGCCCTGCCGCTGCCGCCGAAGATACCGGCCTCCGCTTCGATCCGGTCCTTAATCCGCTGAAAAGCGCCGGGACCTACGCCTGGACCAGACGGCTGCGGGCCCCGGCGTACGGCACTGCCCGTAAGCCAAGCAATCGCGAACCGCACTATCGCCACCCGAAGGACCGCTCGTCCCGCCGTCGAGCCCTCCACGCCTCTGGTCCGCCCACCCACCAATCCCTGAGCAGGAGCACCCACATGGTTACCGTCAGCAAAACCTTCCTCGCCTCGGCAAACGACGTTTGGAACGTCATTGCGGACGGCTGGCTCTACTCCGGTTGGGTGGTGGGGGCGTCGAGGATTCGCGACGTCGACGCACTCTGGCCTGCCGAGGGCGCGGTTCTCCATCATTCAGTAGGAGCCTGGCCACTCCTGATCAACGACAAAACCCATGTCACTGCCTCAAACCCGGGCAAGTCCATCGAACTCATCGCCAGGGGTTGGCCGCTCGGTGAGGCAAAAGTGGTGATCACCATTGAGGAACAGCGCACCGGCTGCAAGGTCACCATGGCCGAAGACGCCATCAAGGGCCCCGGCAGTGCCATCCCGAAATTCATCCTCGACCCCCTCATCACCGTCCGCAACAAGGAGACGCTCAAGCGGCTGGAGCTGATGGCCTCCGGCGGCGCGGGTGCGAAGGGTCCGGCCATCTGAGGCTGGGCTGCCAACTGGCGCTTAAAAAGCAGTGCGAACCGGCAGGTAAAGACCTCAAACCTGAGTTTTGCGGTCATTACCTGCCGGCTCGCGCTGCGCCGAAGTAGCGGACTAAACGCTGGCGGCAACGCCGTCCCGGGAGATGTCCACCATGTCCTCGCGCGGCACAACCTTGATGCGCTCACGCTTGACCTCAACACCGTGCGACCCGCCGGCAGCAGTAGCCTCGGCGCCGAGAGCCAGTTCGTGGGCGTCCAAGGCCAGCCAGCCTTCCCAGCTGGTGTACTTGACGCCGCGGTTTTCAAGCAGTTCGACGACGGCGTCCGGCGCGGGCGCTGCAGCGACCGGAAGGTTTTCGCGGTCTTCGAGGAGGTAGGTCACGGTTTCGAGGGCATCGCCCTTGGTGTGGCCGATCAGGCCGACAGGACCGCGCTTGATCCAACCCGTGGCGTAGATGCCGGGGACGTGGGAGCCGGAACCGTCCAGCACGCGGCCGCCGTCGTTCGGAACAACACCCCTCTTGTGGTCGAACTCAACCTCAGGCAGGGCGGAACCGAAGTAGCCGATTGCGCGGTACACGGCCTGGACCGGGTAGTCGATGAACTCGCCGGTGCCCCGGGCGTTGCCGGTTCCGTCCAGCTCGGTCCGCTCAAACTTCATGCCCGCGACGTGGCCGGGGTTTGCGGGGTCATCGTAGATCTCCACCGGGCTGTGCAGGAAGTGCAGGTGCAGGCGGCGGGAAGCCTTGAACTCGGAAGGGTCCTCAGGCTGCTCGGCGATCCAGTTGGTGAGGGTGCCCACCATGGTCTTGGTCTGGTTGTTGGTCTGGACCTGGCGGTCGGACTCTTCGTCGAACTCGAAGTCTTCCGGGTACAGGATGATGTCGACGTCCTTGGAGTGGGACAGTTCGCGCAGTTCCAGCGGGGTGAACTTCACCTGGGCAGGGCCACGGCGGCCGAACACGTGGACATCCGTCACGGGGGAAGCCTTCAGCCCGGCGTAGACGTTCTCCGGAATCTCGGATACCAGCAGATCATCCGCGTGCTTGGACAGCATGCGGGCGACGTCGAGGGCGACGTTGCCGTTGCCGATCACGGCGATTTCCTTGGCATCCAGCGGCCATTCGCGGGGCACATCGGGGTGGCCGTCGTACCAGGAGACGAAGTCAGCACCGCCGTAAGAACCTTCAAGCTCGACGCCGGGGATGTTCAGGTCCGCGTCCTTGATGGCACCGGTGGCGAAAATGATGGCGTCGTAGTGAGTGCGGAGGTCCTCGATGGAAAGGTCTGTGCCGTAGTCCACGTTGCCGAAGAAGCGGATGTCGCCGCGGTCCAGCACCTTGTGCAGGGCGTTCACGATGCCCTTGATGCGGGGGTGATCGGGGGCAACGCCGTAACGGATCAGCCCGTAAGGGGCCGGGTAGCGGTCGAAGAGATCGATGCTGACCGTCAGCTCGCCGCTCTTGACGGCTTCGCTCTTGGTGAGGATGTCCGCAGCGTAAACGCCGGCAGGGCCGGAGCCAACGACGGCGACGCGCAGCGGGCGGGCAGCAGATCCTACGGTGGTGCTGGTTGACACGGCTGTGTTCCTTTTCTTCTGCATCAGGTGGTGAGAACGCGGGCGGAGCTCAGGGTTGTGCGGGGGCGGTTCGGAGTGATGGTGCTGTAGTCGGAAGTTTTGAAGTGCGACGGCGCGAACGGACTGACGCGAACAACGTCACCGATCACGATTACCGCGGGGTTAGCGACGCCGGTGGCTTCTGCCTGGTCCGCTATGGACGCCAGGGTGCCGATCGTCACGCGCTGGTTAGGCAAATAGCCGTTTTCAACAATACCAACGGGAGTATCTTCAGGCAGCCCGGCCTGGGCCAGAGAGGCGGCAGAGGCACGCAACTGCCCCACTCCCATGAGCAAGATCACAGTGTGGTCGGCACGGGCCGGGACCTCGGCAAGCTCCTCATGGCCGGTGACCACGCTGAAGCCCTTCGCCAGGCCACGGTGCGTCACCGGAATGCCGGCGGCCGCTGGTACGGAGATGGCGGATGTGACACCGGAGACCACTTCAACCTCGACGCCATGCTGCCGGCAGAACTCTGCTTCCTCGCCGCCGCGGCCCAGAACGTACGGGTCGCCGCCCTTGAGCCGGACCACGCGGTGGCCCTGCAGCGCCTCGTCGACAAGGATCCGGTTGATCTCCGACTGCGGAACAGGATGGTGGCCAGGGGTTTTGCCGACCTCGATGACGCGGACGTCGGGGGCCAATTCTTTGAGGAGTTCGCGGGGACCAAGGCGGTCGGCAACCACGACGTCGGCCTGGCCAAGGAGCCGCCGTCCACGCACCGTAACGAGGCCGGAGTCGCCTGGTCCGCCGCCCACCAGGGCCACGGAACCGGCATCGGTGGAAGCACGACGACGGCGCAGGGGAAGGTCGCCCGTCTCCAAAGCGGTGGCAACAGCATCGCGCAATGCCATGGCTCGGCGCGGGTCTCCCCCGGCGTTCACGGCGATATGGACGTTGTCTACAACGGCGACTGCGGGGGTCCAGGCAGCTGAAGCCTCATGGTCGGAGGCGTTGACGCACCAGATGCGCTGCGCTTCGGCATCGGCGGAGACCTGGGCATCGACGGCGGAGTCGCCGGTGGCGGTCTGGACGAACCAGACAGCGTCGACGTCGGAAGGCTGGTAAGGCCGCTGCTCCCAGGTGAGGAGTCCGGCGTCGGCGAGTTCCAGGAGAGCGGCTGACGCAACAGGAGCGACGACGGTGACCCGGGCTCCGGCGTCGAGGAGTCCCTTGGCGCGGCGGGCAGCGACGGGACCGCCGCCCACCACCAGCACGGGGCGGCCGAGGAGGCGCAGCGCTGTGGGATAGATGTCCTGGATAGCCATGAATCAACGGTAGGGCCGCGTCACATTGGGGGCCAACGCCGCGGAAACACCAGTTCACGCAAGGTAATGCTGCGTAACTTTCCTCCCTTTCCTACCCCAGGACACGTTTCCTACCCCAGGACACGTTTCCTACCCCAGGACGCGCAAATGGCTCGGGGACCCCCGTATTCGGGTGTCCCCAAGCCATTTGCGCGTCCCCAGACCGATTGCGCGTCAGGGCGGGCGGCGGGAGCGGGTTGCTTAGCGGGTGCTGCCGGCGAGGAGGCCGCGGCTGCGCAGGAGTCGCTTCTCAATCGGTGCGAAGACGAGCAGTTCGATCAGGATGCCGATCGCGAGGATCAGGAGGATGGCGGACATCACGATTGTCATGTCGGACAGGTCGCGGCCCTGGTTCAGCATGGAGCCGAGGCCGAAACCAATGGTTCCGCCGACCGCGATGATCTCAGCTGCCATCAGGGAGCGCCAGGAGAACGCCCAACCCTGCTTGAGACCACTGAGGTAGCCGGGGAGGGCCGCGGGAAGGACGATCTGCACAGCCATCTGGAGCCGGGAGGCACCCAGGACTGTGCCGACACTTCTATATTGCGGCGGGATCTGGTCCACACCCGAGATCAGTCCGTTGATGATGGACGGGATGGCGCCCATGAAAATGACGAAGTACACCGTGGCGTCGGTGAGCCCGAACCAGATGATGGCTGCAGGCACCCATGCGACGGACGGCAGAACCTGTAGCCCGGAAATCAGCGGGCCGAATGCACGGCGCAGCGGAGCAACCTGGGCAAGCAGCAAACCGACCGGGGTTGCGATGGCCACGCTGATGAGGAAGCCAAGGAGTCCGCGTTGAAGGGAAGTCCAGACCGCTTCCTGAAGCTTGCCCTCACCCCAGAGGGTTCCGAACTGAGCCACAACATCCATGGGTCCGGGAACGAGGTCGCGCCGCTTGAAGCCCATGGACACATAGAGCTGCCAGATGACGATGAGAACCGCGATTGCAGCTATCGGAAGCAGGATGCGCGTCCAGTCGATCCCGGCCTTGCGTACGGCGTCCGACTGCAGCGAATCCAAACCGCTGCCGAGCTCACGAAGGTCCTCGGAGCCGGTTGAGGAACGCGTGAGCGCAGCGTGGACTTTATGCGATTCCTTTGGCTCCGTATAAACGTCCTGCAGTGGAGTGGGATTACTTGGCATGGCGACGGATCTCCTCTCGCAACCGGGCCGTGATGACCCCGGTCAGCTGTCCGGCAAGCCCGGCGTCAGTTCGGTGTTCCTCGGTGACGTTCCATTCCTGGACCACGCGGCCGGGCCTGGAGGACAGGAGCAGCACACGCTGGCCAAGCCTGACGGCTTCGCGCACGTTGTGCGTCACGAACACGATGGTCCGGCCGGTTTCCTTCCAGATCCGCTCGAGTTCGTCATGAAGGAGGTCGCGGGTGATGGCGTCCAGGGCTGCAAAGGGCTCGTCCATCAGCAGCAGCTGGCGGTCCTGGGCGAGGGAACGGGCCAGGGCTACACGCTGGCGCATACCGCCGGAGAGCTCGTGCGGGCGCTTATCCCCGGCTTCCGCCAAGTGCACCAGCTCCAAAAGCTCGTTGGCCTTAACCCGCCGTTCCGACCTACCCACGCCCCGCAGTTTCAGGGCAAGCTCAACGTTCTCCCTGGCTGTCAACCACGGAAACAGTGCCGAGTCCTGGAACATGAATGCGGCGCCATCGCTGGGGACTTCAAGAGCGCCCGACGTCGGCAGCTCCAGTCCCGCCATGATGTTCAGCAGGGTTGACTTGCCGCAGCCTGAGGCACCCAGCAGGGCGACGAACTCCCCTTTAGCAATGCTGGCGTTGACGTCGTCCAGTACCGGGGCGCCGTCGCCGAAGCGCTTACCCAGGTTTTCCAGTACGACTGGCATGGTCCCGTCCTTTGCTAGTTGATGATGGTGGAGCCGACGTGAAAGCTAGTCTTTGCCTAGCTATTCTTTGCCGAGCTATTCTTTGCCGAGTCCGGCGGCTGCGATGTTCTCGCCTGTAACTTCATTCAGGGCCGTTAGGTCGAAGATCCCGTTGAGGTCTGCCTGCTTGGTGGTGCCGGCCTCGACACCATCCTGGAGCAGTTTCTTGTAGGTTCCTGCGAGCGGGTCCACGGTGAAAACAATGTTTTGAAGAGAACGCTCCAGGACGTCCGGCTTCAGCTCGGCTCCAGCGTCTTCCTTCAAGGCGGCGTTGAGCACGGACGCTTTCTCGGCGGCCGGAGCATCATTGAGCCACGCTACCGACTGGGCATGCCCCCTCAGGAGTGCTTTGACCGTTTGAGGGTGGCTGGCCGCGAACTGCTTGTTCACGATCAGGATGGTGGTGGGAAACTCGCCAGGTTTTCCAGTCAACGAGCCGTCCCAGAGATCTTTCTCGTCAACCAGTACCTTGGCTCCGGCTTGGAGCACCAGCCGCGAGGCCCACGGCTCAGGCAACCACGCGCCGTCGAGCTTTCCGTCCTGGAAAAGCTTCAGGGTCTGACCGTTCTCAGTGGGGTTGATGGCGACGTCGCCACTGCCGTCGGTGTTGGTTTTGAAGCCTTGTTTCGCCAGCCAGGACCTCAAAGCGACATCCTGGGTTCCGCCAAGCTGAGGCGACGCCAATGTCTTGCCCCGCAGATCAGCAGGCGAGTTAATGCCCTCCCTGACAACGAGCTGCGCTCCGCCCGCCGCAGCCCCGGCGATGATGCTGACGGACTCACCCTGGCTCTTGACGAACGAGTTGATAGCCGGGTTGGGGCCGATGTAGGTTGCGTCGATCGCTCCGGCATTGAGGGCTTCTATGGCTGCCGGGCCGGCGTTGAAGGACTCGGTGCTGAGCCGGGTGCTGCCCAATTCCTTGGCAATAATGCCCTCGCTGACGCCAACCAGGGCCGGAGCGTGGGTGATGTTGCCGAAGTAACCGAGTTTCAGTTCCTGGGCGTCCGACGCCGGGGCCGGAGCCGCCGATTGGGCATTGGACATCGCCGAGGAAACCGCGGCACCTGCTCCGATCAGCAGGACCAGACCAATGGCCAGCGCGATCTCCACGGCGCGGCTGCGCTGGGGCTTGTTACTCTGGCCAGCAACAATGCGCTTCATGCCGGGCTGTGGGCTAGTCATGAATTCACCATAGGGAGTGTCACAATCGGGGCTAAATGAAACAGAAACTCAGGGTCATGCAAGTTCACGTGGCGTCATGTTCGGTCACTCTAAGTGTCTCCACAGCTGAACTGTCCGGGAACCCGTAGCGGGACGTCAGGAAATAGGTAGTCGAAGGTCCGGGCACCCGTAGTGGGCGGCCCGGACCCCTGACTTCGGAAACCCTGACTTCGGAAACCGTGACTTCGACGGAACTGGGGACAGCGGAACTAGATGGAGTAGCGCTCGTCCTCGTGGTCGCCCGGGTGGTCGTTCACGAGCCCGGCCGCGAGGGTGTTGCCGTCGATCGGATCAATCACCAGGAATGCGCCGGTGCGGCGGTGGTGCAGGTAGTTCTCCAGCGGCAGCGGGGCAGCGAGCCGGAGCTGGGCGTGACCGATGTCGTTCAGTTCCAGGTTGGACGTGGCCTCCAGCTGGAAGTTGGCGAGATCGAGCTTGCCGGTGACGTTGCGCACCAGCGCCTGGACTGTGCGCGTACCGTGCTTGACCAGTACCTTGGCGCCTTCGCGGAGCGGCTTGGGCGAAAGCCAGCACAGCGCGGCGTAAAGATCCGCTGAGCTTTCCCGGATGGTGCCGGCGGCCGCGATCGTGTCACCACGGGCGACGTCGAATTCATCGGCGAGGCGGATCGCGACTGACTGGGGTGCAGCTGCTTCGGTCAGCTCTGCGCCTGCGAAGTCGATCCCTGTCACCGTGGTGGTCCTCGGACCCTGGCCCGGAGTCAGGACAGTAACCTTGTCGCCGAGCTTCACGGAACCCTCGGTGATCTGCCCGGCGTAAGCGCGGTAATCCCGGTACTTTTCCACGTCCAGGCCGCCGGCAACCGCATCGGGAGCGAGTGCGCCCTGGGGCCGGATGACCAGCTGCACGGGGAACCGGAAGCTCTCCAGGTGGCTTTCGAGCTCGTCGGCGGCAGGCAGGGACTCAAGCGTTTCCAGCAGCGCCGGTCCGTCGTACCAGGGGGTGCGCTCCGAGCGGTCCACGACGTTGTCGCCGTCGAGGGCCGAAACCGGGATAACCAGCAGATCGGCAATGCCGTCACTGCCGAGACCGAGTTCGCGTCCCACTTGCTGAACATCTGCTTCGATCTCACGGAAGACAGTTTCGCTGAAGTCCACGAGGTCGATCTTGTTCACGGCAACAATCACGTGCGGAACACGCAGCAGCTGCAGCACGGACAGGTGCCGGCGGGTCTGCTCGAGGACACCCTTGCGGGCGTCAATGAGTACGACGACGGCGTCCGCAGTGGACGCGCCGGTCACCGTGTTCTTGGTGTACTGAACGTGGCCGGGGCAGTCCGCGAGGATGAAACTGCGGCGGTCCGTGGCGAAGTAGCGGTAGGCGACGTCGATGGTGATGCCCTGTTCCCGTTCGGCACGCAGGCCGTCGGTCAGGAGGGCCAGGTCAATCGCTTGAGTGCCGGTGGCTCCGGAACCGCCAAAGCCGCGGTCAGCAGAGGTGCGGGCTACGGCCTCGAGCTGATCGGCCAGGATCGCCTTGGAATCGTGAAGGAGGCGGCCAACGAGGGTGGACTTGCCGTCGTCGACCGATCCGGCGGTGGCGAAGCGGAACAGCGTCGCGTTCGTCAGCGGGGCTTCATCCAGGAGGGCTGCCGCGCGGGCGGTGTCAATATCGGTGCTCATTAGAAATAGCCATCCTTCTTGCGGTCTTCCATGGCGGCCTCGGAGATGCGGTCATCTGCGCGTGTGGCGCCACGTTCGGTGATGGTGGAGGCGGCAACTTCGATGACGACGTCGCGCACGGTAGCGGCAGCTGACTCAACAGCGCCGGTGCAGGACATGTCGCCAACCGTCCGGTAGCGGACCGTCTTAGTGATGACTTCCTCGGTGTCCAGGGGCTGCGACACCTCGCCCACGGCGCGCCACATGCCGTCGCGGGCGAAGACTTCGCGTTCGTGGGCGTAGTACAGGCCGGGCAACTCGATGTTCTCGCGCTCGATGTAGCGCCACACATCCAGCTCGGTCCAGTTGCTGATGGGGAACGCCCGGACGTGCTGGCCAACAGTGTGGCGGCCGTTGTAGAGGTTCCACAGTTCGGGCCGCTGGTTGCGCGGGTCCCACTGGCCGAACTCGTCGCGGAGGCTCAGGATGCGCTCCTTGGCGCGGGCCTTGTCCTCGTCACGGCGGCCGCCGCCAAAGACAGCGTCGAACTTGTTGGACTGGATGGCATCCAGCAACGGAATGGTCTGCAACGGGTTACGGGTACCGTCGGCACGCTCGGCGAGCTCCCCGCGGTCAATGAACTCCTGCACACTGCCGACGACGAGCTTGAGGCCCAGCCGCTCCACGGTCCGGTCACGGAAGTCGATGACCTCGGGGAAGTTGTGACCCGTGTCCACGTGCAGCACGGGGAACGGAACCTTGCCCGGCCAGAAGGCCTTGGTGGCCAGGTGCAGCATCACCACGGAGTCCTTGCCGCCGGAGAAGAGCAGCGCAGGCTTCTCGAACTCGGCTACAACCTCGCGGATGATGTGGATGGCCTCGGACTCAAGCGTGTCCAGGCTGGAGAGGCGTGTGGCTGGGACGGTGGTGTCAGATTCCAGCACAGACAGCTCCAGGTCCTCGTTGGTGATTTGGGTGCTCATACGTGTAGTCCGCATTCTGTCTTGTCGGTTCCTGCCCAGCGGCCGGCGCGGGGGTCATCGCCCGGCGCCACCTTCCGGGTGCAGGGCTGGCAGCCAATGGACGGGTAGCCCTGTGAAAGCAGCGGGTTGACGGGGAGGAGGTTGTCGTCGGAGTACTGCACCAGCTGGTCGAAGCTCCATGCCGCAACCGGGTTGACCTTGACCAGGCCGTTTGCCTCATCCCAGGTAACCAGGGGCGTGTTGGTACGGGTAGGGGCTTCGTCGCGGCGTACTCCGGTGAACCACAGCTCATAGCCGGCAAGGGTGCGCTTGAGCGGAGCAACTTTCCGGAGGGCGCAGCACTGGGCGGCGTCACGGGCGAAAAGGTCCTTGCCCAGGAGCCGGTCCTGCTGTTCCACAGTGTTCTCGGGGAGGACGTCCACCACGTTGACGCGGAGGTTGGCAGCCACCTCATCACGCGTGGCGTAGGTTTCCGGGAAGTGGTAGCCGGTCTCCAAAAACAGGACGTCGACGCCGGGGATCTGGTCGGCGACGAGGGCCGGGAGGACGGCGTCGGCCATGGAGCAGGCGACGGCGACGGCGGGCAGTTCGAAATTGCGCGCCACCCAGGCAATCACGTCACGGGCAGGAGCGTCCCAACCGAGCTCGGCAGCACCGGACTCTGCGAGGGCTTTGAGCTCCTCGACACCGCGCTTGACGACCGGGGCGTTGACAGGCGATGGCTGAGCCGCGCTCACTGGAGTGCCTCCTCATCAGCTGCATGAGCCCATTCGGCGAAAGTCTGGTTTTCATTGCGCTGGGCCACAAAGCTGCGGACCACCCGCTCTACATAGTCAGGAAGATCCTCGACGTAGACCTTGAGGCCGCGGACGGTGCGGCCCAGGCCTGCCTCGTCGCGGTCAGTGGATGCCAGTCCGCCGCCCAGGTGGACCTGGAAGCCGGGGGTGGGGTCGCCGTCGGGCGTTGGCAGCATCATGCCCTTGAGGCCTATGTCCGCGGTCTGGATGCGGGCGCAGGAGTTGGGGCAGCCGTTGATGTGCAGGGACAGGGCGTGCGGCAATTCACCGGACGCTGCGAGGTCCGCGAGGCGGCGCTCGAGCTCGGCGACGGCGGTAGCTGCGGTGACCTTCGTTTCCACGATGGCCAGCTTGCAGTACTCGATGCCTGTGCAGGCGATGGTGCCGCGGCGGAACACCGAGGGGCGGGCGGAAAGACCCAGCGCGTCCAGCTCGGCAACCAGCGGCTCAACCTGGTCCTTGGGAACATCGAGGACCACCAGCTTCTGGTGCGGCGTGGTGCGGAGGCGGTAGGAGCCTCTGGCCTCAAGGGTGTCCGCGAGCTTCACCAGCTGCTTGCCGGAGAGCCGGCCGGCCAGCGGGGTGGCTCCGATGAAGAACTTGCCGTCCTTCTGCTCGTGCACGCCGATGTGGTCGCCGGGAGTGGTGGGCTTGGGTGCGGCGGGGCCGTCAGCCAGTTTGTAGCCGAGGTATTCGTCCTCGAGGATCTGGCGGAACTTCTCCGGACCCCAGTCAGCCATCAGGAACTTCAGACGGGCCTTGGTGCGCATGCGCCGGTAACCGTAGTCGCGGAAGATGCTGGTCACGCCGAGCCAAACCTCTGCAGCTTCCTCGGGCTTCACGAAAGCACCGAGACGCTTGCCGAGCATCGGGTTGGTGGAGAGTGCGCCGCCGGCCCAGAGGTCGTAACCGACGCCCAGCTCGGGGTGGCGAACGCCGACGAGGGCGAAGTCGTTGATCTCGTGGACCACGTCCTGGCTCGGGTGGCCCGTGATGGCGGTCTTGTATTTGCGTGGCAGGTTGGAGAGCAGCGGGTTGCCGATGAAGCGTTCGCCCAGCTCGGCGATCAGCGGCGTGGGGTCGATGATCTCATCCTTGGCGATGCCTGCCACGGGTGATCCCAGGATGACACGCGGAACGTCGCCGCAGGCCTCGGTGGTGGACAGGCCGATGCCTTCGAGGCGGCGCCAGATCTCGGGGATGTCTTCCACCCGTATCCAGTGCAGCTGGATGTTCTGTCGGTCAGTGAGGTCGGCGGAATCGCGGGCAAAGTCAACGGAGATTTGGCCGATGACGCGCAACTGCTCAGTGGTGAGGGCGCCGCCGTCGATCCTGACGCGCAGCATGAAGTACTTGTCCTCAAGCTCGTGCGGCTCAAGAGTGGCGGTCTTGCCGCCGTCGATCCCGGGCTTGCGCTGGGTGTACAGGCCCCACCAGCGGAAGCGGCCGTGAAGGTCTTGGCCGGGGATCGAGTCGAAGCCCTCTTTGGAGTAGATGGACTCGATACGCTCACGGACGTTGAGGCCGTCGTCTTCCTGTTTCCAGGTTTCGTTGGCGTTCAGCGGTTCGGTGCCATCAACCTTCCACTGGCCGTGCGGCTTCGCTGCCGGGCGGGAGGTGCGGGCCGGTCGCTTCGGAGCGGAATCCGCGGACGCTCCGGCTAGAGCTGTATCAGTCATGCATCGACTGTAAAGGGGACCGGAAACGCGTCACAAAGGTTGGGAAACGGGAGGTCACCTAGGGAAATATTTCGTCATGTTCTTGGCCGGTTGCAGCAATTTCTGGCCAGAAGGGATGCTGCGCGTCCCATGAGGGAAGCTGCGCGTCAGGCGGGGAGTTTGGCTAGCGCGGCGTCGAACCGTTCCAAGGCAATCTCCGCAACGATCGGCGACGGCAACAAGGGCTCGGTCACCAGATCGGCGGCGGCCTTGGCCAGCTGGTCGTGGAAGTAGCCCGGCGCCAGGAGGTAGGACGCGATAACCACGCGGCCGCCGTCGTCCACGGCTCCTGCGGACTCCCCCGCCCCCGCACCGCCCGCCGCTTCCTCGCGAAGCATGGCGACGGCGTCGGGCACCGACGGCTTGGCAGACGCGCCATAGGCAGCGACGATCCTGTTGGTGCGGAGTGCGCGCAACTGCTCGGCCAGTTCTTCGACGCTGATTGCGGCGTTGGGGTTGGATGAACCAGCGGCGGCCAGCACGACGGCGTCGCGATCTGTAACTCCCGCCTCTCGCAAGCGCTGGTCCAGCAGGGCCGCAAGCCGCGGATCCGGTCCCAAAGGTGCTGCGGCGAGGGTTCCCGGACGGCTCTTCACGGCCCGGGCGATATCCACCTTGACGTGGTATCCAACGCTGAGGAGCAGCGGTACCACCACGGCAGGCTCGCCGTCGGGAAGTGCAGCCACAACGTCCACCAGATCCGGATGCTGAACGTCGACGTATGACTCCCGGACATCCAAACCCGGCCGCAGGGCTGCGATTTCATCGCGCAGGGCATTCACCTCTGCTGCACCTTGCGCATTGGAGGTCCCGTGGGAACAGGCGATCAGGATCGGGTTCTTCATAAGGGCTAGCGTAACGTTGGAGCCGCCCCGTCCGCCCTTCGAAATCCACTGGATGCCGCTGCATGACCTTCCCTTTTGACATCGCGCTGGTATGGCTGGACCTCGCCGGAGTCTTCTTCTTCGCGGTGTCGGGTTCCTTGCTTGCTGCGCGCAAACAGTTCGACATCGTGGGCTCCCTGCTCCTGGCATCCCTTGTCTCGTTGGGTGGCGGCGTGATCCGCGACATCATCCTCAACACCACTCCCGCTGCCTTCAGCAATCCCGCGTACCTCGCCCCGCCGCTGCTGGCCACCCTGCTGGTGTATTTCCTGTTTTCCAGCGTCCAGCGCTTCACCTCCCTCCTGATCCTGTTCGACGCCGCCGGGCTGGCCCTGTTCTGCATCACCGGGACGTTGAAGGCCCTCTCGTTAGGGATAAACCCCTTTGCCGCGGTGCTCCTGGGTGTCACGACAGCGGTGGGCGGGGGGCTGTTGCGCGACATTACGGCCAATGAAGTGCCACAACTGTTCGATCCCAAGGACATTTACGCTTTGCCCGCTTTTGCCGGCGCCGCACTGACCGCCGTCCTCTGGCTCACAGGTTCCTTCAACGCCATTACTGCGTGTGTTGTGGCGGCTGTTGTTTTCGCTTTCCGGGTAGCCGCCTGGCGCCGTTCGTGGCACGTTCCGCTGGCTGTCCGAGGATGGCACCGGCTGGGTTTGGACGGCGCAGGCAGGCCCCGCGATTAGCTAGGATAAGAGCCATGACTGACATGTTCCTCGAGAAGTTCCGTGCGCTCGTTCCGAAGTATCTCGAAGACGAATGGCAGGAAGAGGATGGACTGTCCCAAGAGGAGCTCGACAAAGCCCTGGCAGACCACCAATTTACGGTCCCGCTGGTGCTCCGCGAGTTCTACGAAGCCGTGGGTGGCTGCGAAGATCTCATGGAGGCTTACCACTACTTCTGGGACCCGGAGGAACTGGAAGTGGACGATGAAGGCTTCCTGATGTTCCTTGAGGACGAGGAAGAGCAGTTCACCTGGGGATTCCGCGTGGGCGATCTCAATGTTCCCGATCCCATTGTGTGGCGCCGCAACAATGCCCGCGGCCAATGGAAGAGCGAAGAGGGTACGTTCTCCGAGTTCGTCTTTGACATGTTCGAGTGGGCTTTCAACGACGAGGACTAGGTTTTCTGGTCTGCCCTTCGCCTCCGCCGCTTTGTCCCCGGCCGATTTGCGTAACTTCTAGCGTCTACGGGGGTTGCGGACCTTGGAATCACGGGGCTGGAGGCAGCTGCCGGGGCCAAAAGTTACGCATTTACGTTCGGGGACCCGTTGAATTTCCCACGACGCCACAACTCAAGGACGGCCAGGACTTCGGCCACCATCTCATCCGGTGCAAAAACGACGTCGTCATAGTAGTAACGCAGCACCAGGTAACCACCCAGCGTGCTCCTGTTATTGCGCCGCTGATCACGCTTGACCGACTTAGGCTCAAAATGAGTCCGCCCATCGGTTTCCACCACAAGGCATTCCTCCACCAGGAAGTCCACTTCGCCTACCCCAGGAATGAAAACATGCCTTCGGACTCGCAATCCGGCCCTCGCAAAATGGGTATTCGCGAGCACTTCCAGCAGTGAGTCGGCTCTCGGAATCAACTGATCCAATACTGCACGTACTTTGCCATTCCGCCGTCCCATTGCCTTGGCATAAAGGAAGTCGAGCGAGATATCTCCGCGTCCCACGGCCGACTGCACAAAAACGAGGGACTCGAGCTCGGGCAGACACTGCAAGCTGTGAAGGAGCACATCTGCCAGGCCAGCCACAGGGAGCCAGGCGTGACGCTCATGCTTGGGCCTGCCATGCTCCGCGACGCCTTGGCCTGGAACAGGGTGGCTCCGGCAGAGGTGGAGCCGCGCGGCCTGCTTCAAGGTCCACAGTCTGTAGATTTCAGCCGCTGACAGGCATGTAAGCAATCCGCCATGCGCCAGGGCCTGGGCCACGTCACCGTTGCTGGAAAGCCCGTAGATCCCATGGCTGACCTTGATCACTGTGCCACGGCCCAGTGCCTGCCCTAACGCCACCCTGCCGAACCCGGAAGCGCGGATCCTGGAGGCCCGGGCGGCGCCTCCATTGAGCTGGAGAAATTCAACGATGTCCACTCAAGCAACAGTGAGTGGGCAGCGGCGCCCCGGAAAGACATGCAAATGGCTATGTGGACAATCATGGTCAGGCTCAGGTCCTGCCAGAATGCGTAACTTTTGCCGGTTCAGGGCAGCTCAGACCCTGATTTTCCGGGGGCACTCCTCGCTGAAAGCGGTATAAGTTACGCACTTCGGCAGGGAAGAATTGTGACACGCCATTTACACCCTGGTTAGCCAACATGACATATCTGTCATAGACTCATTCCCGGATCCACTAATTGCCTCCGGTGGATCTGATGCGAACGGAGAAATGGCCCCGGTTCAGTGCAGCGGATGACGAACGTTGCGCAGGGACCGGGGCTGTTCCGTTAAAGCCCGGCTAAATCTGCGGCACCACAAAGACCCTGGCGCACCAAAAGAACCCCAGCTCCACAAAAAGCGGCAGCCCAAAGCCCAAAACTCCCAAAAGAAACAAAAAGCCCAACAGGGCTAGCTGTTGCGGTCCACCACGGCCGAAGCGAAGTTGCTCAGCGAAGTCTTGACCACGCCTTCAGGCAAGGGAGCAAGGGCAGCAATTGCCTCATCGGCCCAGCGGCGCGCCACAACCCAGGACTCAGCGGTGACGGAGTGCTCGCGAAGCCCTGCAACTGCCTCAGCCAAAGCGGAGTCGGAGGAGAGGTCGCCGTCGATGAGATCAAGGAGCTCCACCGCGGACTGGTCTCCAGCCGAAGCAGCTTCACGGAGCAGCAGAACCGGCAGGGTAGGCACACCTTCGCGCAGGTCAGTGCCAGGCGATTTTCCGGACTTCACCTTGATGCCCGTGACGTCAATGACGTCGTCCGCGAGCTGGAAGGCAACACCCACTTTTTCGCCGTATTCCACGAGCACCTCTTCGTATGTGTCATCCGCTCCGGCAAAGATGGCACCGAGCTGGCCGGACGCAGCCACCAGGGAACCCGTCTTGTCCGAGATGACCGAGAGGTAATGCTCAATGGGGTCCTCGTCCGGACGCGGGCCCACGGTCTCGTGAAGCTGGCCCAGGCAAAGCCGTTCGAAGGTCCGTGCCTGGATTCCCAGAGCGCGGGAACCCAGTTCCGAAACCAGGATGGAAGCCCGGGCAAAGATGAGATCGCCGGTGAGGACGGCTACGGAGTTACCCCAGACCTCGTGGGCCGTGGGAGCACCGCGGCGGAAGGGAGCCGAGTCCATCACGTCGTCGTGGTACAGCGTGGCGAGGTGGGTCAGCTCCACTACGACGGCGGCCTGAACCACCGCGGGCAGGGAAGCGTCACCGAGATGGGCGCACAGCAGCGTCAACAGGGGCCGGATCCGTTTGCCGCCGGCTTCCACCAGGTGACGCGACGTTGCGTCGGCGAGGGGATCCGAGTTGGCTATGGCCTCGCGCAGCTTCTTTTCCACCCGCGCCAGGTTGGTGGTGATCGCCGGGCCCAATTCAGGGTCTTCAGCGATGGCCGCGAAGCCAGTGGGCAGCTGGAGGCCCGTGGCAATGGCAGTGGTATTTAGATCGGGTTCAGAGCTCGGCAGGCCGTGTCCGGCATGCGTCCAGCTTTGGTCTGCAGAGTTGGTCACGGGTTAACCCTAACTTTTTGTTGCGGAAACCGCTGTTTGGTGGCTAAGGGCGGGCTCGAGGTGTTGGACGTTGCCGGGACCAGCGCTTCAAGCACGCGGATCACTTTGTCCTCAAACCCTTTGGCGGCAGGATCGGTGAGATTGGCCAGCAGCCGCACCACAAACCGCATCAGCACGGGAATTGGCATACCGGTCCGCAGGGCGAGTTTCATGATGGCCGGCTTGCCAATCAATGCGGCAAAAGCCCGGCCCAGTGTGAAGTGCGACCCCCACTGGCCCCTCACGTAGTCCGCGTATCCCGCGAGGTGGGAGTCGGCGTCGTGCGCTGAATCGGAGGCAATGATGAACTCGGCGGCGAAGCGGGCCGACTCCATGGCATAGGAGATGCCCTCTCCGTTGAACGGCGACACCATCCCGCCGGCATCGCCCAGCAGCAAGAGCCCTGGCGAGTAGTGCGGCGTGCGGTTGAAGCCCATGGGCAGCGCCGCTCCCCGGATCTCCCCCACCTGGTTTTCCGGCGTGAAGCCCCACTCGGCGGGCATGCCGGCGGTCCATTCGCGGAGCACCTGCTTGTAATCCAGTTTGCCGAATTCCTTGGACGAGTTCAGGATTCCGAGGCCCACGTTGGAGGTGCCGTCGCCCACGCCGAACACCCAGCCGTAACCGGGCAGCAGTTTGCCGTCGCGGCCAGGAAGCTCAAGCCAGCCTTCCATCCAGTCGTCGTCGGTGCGGGGCGAAGTGAAGTAGGTGCGGACGGCGACGCCGAGGGGGCGGTCGTCGCGCTTCTGGATCCCAAGGGAAACGGCGGTGCGGGTTGAGTTGCCGTCCGCTGCGAGTACGACGTCGGCAGTAAAGTCATGCGACTCCCCCGTCTTTCGTCCGGACTCGTCCAGGGTCGCGGCGCGGGCGCCAATGACCCGGCCGTCTTCCGCGCAGAGCGTTTCGGTGACGCTGTGACGCTCGAGGATGACGGCGCCGGCGGCCTGGGCGTGACGGGCCAGCTCTTCATCGAAACCGAGGCGGGTGCGGATCAGGCCGTACTGGGGAAAGTCAGAAACTTCGGGCCAGGGGAGCTCGATGCTCCGACCGCCGGCGAGGAGCCGCAAGCCCTTGTTCCGGCGCCAGCCGTCCTCTTCCGCGTGGGGAAGGCCGAGTTTCTGGATCTCCCGGACAGCCCGGGGCGTCAGGCCGTCGCCACAGACCTTTTCGCGCGGGAAGCTGGTTTTCTCCAGCACCGTTACCTCAATGCCGGCTTGGGCAAGGTAATACGCAGCGGTGGATCCGGCGGGGCCTGCGCCTACTATCAGAACTTTCACAGAGAGCTAGCGCGTGCTGCGCGAAATGTTGCGCCGCAGTTTAGCAACCGGGCCGGTGTGGGCGGCGATGGCGGCAGCACCGCCGTCGGGCGTTGAATCCAGCGGCTTGTGGGCACGGTGCACTGCCACGATCCCACCACTGAGGTTCCGGTACGTGACCGTTTCCCAGCCGGCTTCCTGCAGCCAGGCAGCGAGGTGGTCCTGGTCCGGCCAGGCGCGGATGGACTCGGCGAGGTACACGTAGGCGTCCGGGTTGGAGGAGACCTTGACGGCAATGGCCGGGAGCGCGCGCATGAGGTACTCGGTGTACATGGTGCGCCACAGCGGAACCACGGGCTGCGAGAACTCGGCGATGACCAGCTTGCCGCCGGGCTTGGTGACGCGGAGCATCTCGGCCAGCGCCTTCTTGGGCTCGTTGACGTTGCGCAGGCCGAAGGAAATGGTGGAAGCGTCAAAGGAGTTGTCCGCGAAAGGGAGGCGGGTCGCATCACCGGCAATGAAGTCGATATCCGGGCGGCGGCGCTTGCCTACCTTGAGCATTCCGAGGGAGAAATCGCAAGCCACGACGTCGACGCCGGCATCGGCGTACGGCTCGCTTGACGTTCCGGTTCCGGCAGCCAGATCCAGCACCCGCTGGCCCGGGATGGCATCAACGGCCTCCACCACCACTCTGCGCCAACGGCGGGTCTGCCCCATCGAGAGGACATCATTGACGACGTCGTATTTGGGGGCGACGTCGTCAAACATCGTGGCTACTTCGTCCGGACGCTTATCCAAGGATGCTCGGTTCACCATGCCATTGTCTCAAATGTTAGGCAGGCCCACGAACCACGGGTGTGCCCGGGTGCGGCGGAAGATGGCGATACCCGAAAGCACCCAAGGACCACGGTACTTTCAAGTACTCTTGACCCATCATGACGAGCACGTTCCGTACTTTAACAGTCCCCCTGGACGCAGGATCAGCGCAACGGGGGCTGCCGTCATTTCTCACGCGGGACGACGTCCTCTGCTGGACCCGCCGCGAAGCAGGTCTCGTCGGTTTCGGGGAGCTGACCCGCTTCAGCGCAACCGGCCCGGACCGCTTCCTGGAAGCCGACATCTGGTGGCGCCACCTGGTGCTCGAGGCCGACGTCGAGGACCTCGTTGAGTGCCCCGGCACAGGCCCGGTGGCCTTCGGCTCCTTCGCTTTCTCCAAGCTGTCCACCCACCGTTCACGGTTGATTGTGCCTGAGATTGTGGTGGGGGTCCGGGACGGCAGGGCCTGGCTCACGCAGTTAACGTTCGACGACGTAGAGCTCACCGAAGCGGGCGCTCTCGCCGCGCTGCAGGGGTGGCTTGAAGGCTCGCCGGAGGTGCCGGAGGAGCCGCTTGGTGGGGTACCCGCGGGTGGCGCGTCCCGTGGTGGGGCGCCCGCTGGGGAGCCGCTTGGTGGGGTGCCCGCGGAGCCGGGTGCCGCCGTCGTGCCCCAAACGAAGCTCGAAACCGGGTCGCTCAGCGAGCACGACTGGATGGCCGCGGTGGCCGCCGGAGTCGCTGAAGTGCGCACCGGAAAGCTCGAAAAACTGGTGCTGGCACGGGACATCGTGGCCACGCTGCCCGAAGGCGTCAACGCCGCCGAGATCCTTCGGCAACTGGCCATCAGGTACCGGGAATGCTGGACCTACGGGGTGGACGGCCTCGTCGGATCCACGCCGGAAATGCTCATCCAGGTGGAGGGCCGCACGGCGCAGGCCCGTGTTCTGGCGGGGACCCTGGACCGTCGCGATGCCGATGGCATGGAAGGCTCGCCCCTCGAGTTTGCCGAGCGGGTGCTAGCCGGTTCCGAGAAGCAGCGGCACGAGCACGAGATCGCCATCCAGTCATTGACCAAACAGCTGGCGCCCTTCTCGGAAGCCATGAACGCCCACAGCGAACCGTTCATCCTCGAGCTGCCCAATGTGTGGCACCTGGCCTCGGATGTGAAGGCCGAACTCACTGAGGTGGAGGGCCACGTCCCCACGTGCCTTGCCCTCATCAACGCGCTCCACCCCACTGCAGCCGTGTGCGGGACGCCCACCCTCGTGGCTGGCGCACTGATCCGGAAGCTCGAGCACATGGACCGCGGACCGTATGCGGGACCGGTGGGCTGGCTCGACGCTGCAGGAAACGGCGAGTGGGGCATCGCCCTTCGCGGTGCCGTGATCGAGGCTCCGGATACGGTCCGCCTGTACGCCGGGTGCGGGATCGTCGAAGGCTCACAACCCGAAGCGGAACTTGCGGAAACATGGGCCAAATTCCGTCCCATGCTCGAGTCCTTGGGCATCAGCAGCTGATTGCGCTTTTCTGATTCAGACGCTTGGTTCGCCGGTGCAGTCCGGGATCCAAGACACGCTTCCCAAAAACAGGCTTGTTTTTTGTGCTCCAATAGTTATCCAATAGTGAAACAAAGTTTCCTGTGACGCACATCTCTCTTTCAGCAGATACACTATTAGCCGTCTCAGAACACATCCCCAGCAACAAAAGGTAAGAAAACTATGCAGCCGAAGTCCCCTGCCACGGCAAAATTCGCCGTCAAGGCAGCCTCAATCCTCGCCGCCGGAGCGCTCACCCTCACCGCCTGCGGCGGCACCAGCGGCGCCACCCCGGCCGCAAAAGACGGCATCCAGCTCATCGAGTCGGGCAAACTGACGGTGTGCTCGGACGTCCCCTACGAGCCCTTCGAGTTCCAGAAGGACGGCAAGATCGTCGGCTTCGACATGGACATCGCTGCCGAGGTAGCCAAGGACCTCAACGCCGAACTGAGTGTGGTGGACAGCTCCTTCGAAGCCATCGAGACCGGAACCGCGCTCAGCCAATGCGACGTCTCCATCTCCTCGATTTCCATCACGGACACCCGTAAGTCAGTCATGGACTTCTCAACGCCGTACATGGATGATGACCTCGCACTGGTGGCCTCCCAGGATTCAGGGGTCAAGAACCTCGATGACGCCAAGGGCAAGAAGGTGGGTGTCCAGCAGGCCACCACCGGGGCCGACTACGCCAAGGAAAAGGGCCTCGACGCCCAGCAGTTCGAAGACACCGGACTCCTGGTCCAGGCTCTCCAGGCCGGCACCATCGATGCAGCCCTGGGCAACCAGTCGGTATTGGGCTACGCCATCAAGGACGACTCAAAGCTCAAGTCCGTCGAGGACTACTCCACCGGCGAGCAGCTGGGCATTTCCATCAAAAAGGGCAACACTGCAATGGCCGAAAAGGTCAACGCCACGTTGAAGCGCCTGACGGATGACGGCAGCCTGAAGAAACTCCAGACCACCTGGTTCGGCGACGCCGCCAAGTAGCCGGCACCTCAATCCCTGAGACCTAAGCAGCTGAGGCCCCGTATCGTCCTGCGAGCAGCCCCAACATCAAGGGCGCCGCGGGGCCTCAAGGCTGCGCAAAAATGAATGTGAGTACATCATGGCAATGACCGCAACTCAACGAGCCAGAGTCAGCCTGAACGTCCAAGCGGGGATCTTCATTGTGGCCGTGGCCGCACTGATCCTGGCCACGGACTGGGAGACCATCGGCGCCAGCGTCTTCAATTTTGGCAAGATCGGTCCGATGTTCCCGGACATCTTCCTGGTCGGCCTGACGAACACCCTTGTCTACACTTTCCTCGGCTTCATCGTGGGCCTCTCCGGCGGCCTGCTCCTGGCCCTGATGAAGCTCTCCAGCTTCCCGCTCTACCGCTGGATCGCCACAGGCTACATCGAGTTCTTCCGCGGCATCCCCGCCCTGTTGGTCTTCATTGCCTTCGGCTACGGCGTTCCGCTGGCATTCGGGGTGTCGTGGAACGTGACCGTTGTGGTCATGGTGTCCCTCGGCATGGTGGCTGCGGCCTACATCGCAGAAACCCTGAGGGCCGGCCTGCAGGCTGTTCCCAAGGGCCAGCTCGAAGCCGCTCGATCCCTGGGCATGCCGCAGTGGCGGGCCATGGTCACCATCATCATTCCGCAGGCGTTCAAGATCGTGCTGCCGCCGCTGACCAACGAAGTCATCCTGCTGACCAAGGACTCGTCACTGATTTACGTCCTGGGCCTCACCGCTTCGCAGTACGAACTGACCAAGTTCGGCCGCGACGGTATCTCGAGCCTCGGTGCAGGCCTGACTCCGCTCCTGGTTGCCGGCGCGTTCTACCTGGTGATCACCATCCCGCTGAGCCTCTTGGCCCGGAAGTTCGAAAGCCGCTCCACGCGGACGAAGCGATAGGCAGGACACTCATGAACGACGTCGTAAATTCCTCCCCGAAAGCCGGGCACGTACAGGCAGCCGGTGTTTCCCTCAAGGGTCTCCGCAAGTCCTACGGCTCCAACGAAGTACTGAAGGGCATCGACCTGGAAGTAGCGCCGGGCGAAGTGGTGTGCCTGATCGGACCGTCCGGATCCGGCAAATCCACCCTGCTGCGGTGCGTGAATCTCCTCGAACAGCCCAACAAGGGTACTGTCCATGTGGGCGGCTTCGAGGCCACCCACCCGGACGTGGACATTGACCGGATGCGGCGCAAAGTGGGAATGGTGTTCCAGCAGTTCAACCTGTTCCCGCACCTGAACGCGCTGCAGAACTGCACCGTGGCGCAGACCAAAGTGCTCAAGCGCTCCCAGGCCGAGGCCGACAAAGTGGCGCAGGCCAACCTGGACCGCGTGGGTCTGGGGCACCTGGCAGACCGGTACCCGGACCAGCTTTCCGGCGGCCAGCAGCAGCGCGTCGCGATTGCCCGGGCGCTGAGCATGGATCCGGAGCTCATGCTGTTTGACGAGCCCACCTCCGCTTTGGACCCCGAGACCGTCGGCGACGTCCTGTCCGTCATGCGCAACCTCGCCAAGGAAGGCATGACCATGCTGGTGGTGACGCACGAGATGGGCTTCGCCCGGGAAGTGGCGGACCGCGTGGTGTTCATGGACGGCGGAGTTGTGGTGGAGGCAGGCTCGGCCGAGCAGGTCATCAGCGCTCCCACCCAGGACCGCACCAAGGAGTTCCTGCGCCGGGTCCTCGATCCGACGCACATCGACCTCTCCTAGGGTCGGGACGGGCTGGGACGCGCCGGGACGCGCAAACGGTCCGGGGACACTCACATTCAGGTGTCCCTGGACCGTTTCTGCGTCCTGGCACCGTTTCCGTGTCCTGAGGAGAGCGGACGACGGCGGGGCACCCCTGCCGCCGTCAGCCTGCGGCCGAGTTCGCCCGCCTTCCAGAGATCGGCCCAGACCCATCTCACGACGTTCCGGCCCGCCGCCCGGATGCGGTCCTCACGCAGCTTTTCGTCGACCACAACCTGTCCCGGGCTCCTGTCGTTGAGGTATTCGGGGTTCTGGTACTTGGCAATCCCGTCGAACTCCCCCACTGTGCGGCTCTCCTCCCAATAGAAGTCCGAGTACCCAATCCTGCCTGTCCCGCTGCGAACCTCATACTGCAGTACGGGCGTGGCAAACCCTGCTGAATCGATCAGACCGCGGCTATAGGATTCCCCGGCGGAGGCAGAGGTGGGGTCGGCGAATTTTATGGCCGCGGTCACTCGCCGTTCTGCCGCCAGGGGGTATCGCCCGGCCAAAGCTCCGAGCAGCCCCTCCTTGGTCAGTGCCGGAAGTCCGCGCACGCCGTCGGGCTTCAGCACATGGTCCAGCGGAACCAAAGCCTCCGCGAACGGCACGAAGGCGGCGAGGTCCAGGACTGTCTGGATGCGGGATGTGACCAGGAGACCGTCCAGCTCCTCGGCATCCATGCTCGCGGGATCAACCAGATGCCGCCGGACTCCGGCACGGGACCTGCCACCGCCCCGATACGTGGTCAACGCATGAACGGGTTGCCGGCGCAGAATGGTGGGTATCTCCCACGCCGACGCCGCGGAATGATGCGAGAAGATTGTGGGAGCCCGGCACGTTTCGGCCACGGCCCCGATCCGAAGCCTGTACTGCTCCCAGCTGCTGAGCCCGCCCCACTCCGCGGCATCCACATAGACACCATGGCGGATCCGCACCAGACTCCCGGCCTTGAGCGCGGCGGACAGTGGACGTGGGCTGGCACCGATTTCTGTCAGGTTCCTGGCGAGGATCAGCTGGGGAAGCTCATTCATGGTGACAACGTCGCACCAATATCCCTGCCGCCTGGAGGGTCAAGCGCGGCTATGTGGACAACCTTCTGGATCCAGGACGCGCATATGGTCCAGAGACACGCAAATACGGGTGTCCTCCGACCGTTTGCGCGTCCTAGGGGGTGTTACGGGGCGAGCACGCCGGCCACCGCAGCAGCAACCGCGGCCTTGATCGTGCCATGCAGCTCGCGCAGAGCCGCCCTGTCCGTGCGCACCTCGACAATCTGGCGCCCCTCCGGCCGCGCGGACAGCGCTTCGGCAAGTCCCGCCGTCGTCGTCACCGAGCAATGGTCGACGCCGTACGCTGCGGCGAGCGCGGAAAGGTTCACTGTGTGCGGGGTGCCGAAGAGGCGCTCGACGACGTCTCCGTACTGTCCGGAGGCCCGGACAGAACCGTGCTCGAGGAGGTCGAAGATAGCGCCGCCGCCGTCGTTGAGCACCACAATCCGTAGTTGAGGCTCGGGTTCCCCGGCCCCCAGGAGGAGCCCGCCGGCGTCGTGCAGGAAGGTGACATCACCCACCAGGAGGGTTGTCTCCTGCCGCCCGCCCCTGGCGATTCCGGTAGCCGTGGAAACAGTTCCGTCGATTCCGGCAAGGCCCCGGTTGGCGAAAACGGTGGCAAGCGGTTCCGGGCCCGGCTGGCCGGCGAGGTCGACGTCCCGGATGCCGTTGGAGGAACCCAGTACCAGCTGTCCGCGGGAGTGTTTCCACACAGTTGCTCCAATGGAGGGGCCAGTCGCAGCACCTGACGCCGAAAGAACTTCGTCCAGGGCGTGCTGAGCCGAGGCCCCCGAAAGCAGCCACGCGTCCAGCCACTCCGACGAGCCGCGTCCCGAGAATTGCGTCAGGTCGGTGAGGTTGTCGATGGGTGTTTCGCGCCGACGCCCTGACTCATACCAGGCCACGGCGACCGGCTGGTAGAGCGCGCTGGGAATGTCGCGGCGGGCCAGCAATGATGCAACAGGCCTGGAAAGGGTGGGCCTGCCAAAGACCACGACGCGCTCAAGGGGCAGCGGGGAGTCCGGTCCGAAGTGCTCGAGCAGCAAACGGTAGGGTCCCACCGCGTTCGGCCCGAACCGGGAGTTGGAGGAGGGTTCGGCGAGCAGGGGGAGGCCGTGGGCGCGGGCAAAGGCTTCGGCGACGGGGCCGGCGTCGTGCCCGGCCAGGACCACTGTCCTCCGCTCCGGCAGCTCGGTGGGGGCGGGCGGCAGGACCAGGGCTTCCGGGGATCGTCCAACCGAATAGTGGCGGCGGTCTGGGCTCGCCGGCAGCCCCTCCCCCTCGGCCGGCACTAGGGGATCCCGGAAGGCGAGGTTGAGCTGAACGGGACCGGGAGCGACGTCGTCGAACGCCCCGGTGGCTGCGCTCAGGGCGGTTTCGACGGCGCGCTGGGGATTGTCGCCCGCGGGGACGTCGGCGGCGAAACGCACGTGCTCGCCGAAGAGGTCCAGCTGGATGGTGGTCTGGTTGGCCCCGGTCCCCCGCAGTTCCGTCGGCCTGTCCGCCGAAATGACTACCAGCGGGACTGCGGCGTGGTTGGCCTCCATCACGGCCGGGAGCAGATTTCCGACGGCGGTTCCGGACGTCGTCAGCACGGCTGCCGGCGCACCGGTGGACAACGCGAGCCCAAGAGCCGTGAAGCCGGCCGCGCGCTCGTCGATTCGGACCAGCAGTTCAACCAGACCGGCGGCGTCGGCTTCAGCCAGAGCATAGGCCATGGGAGCCGACCGCGAACCCGGCGCCACCACAACGTAATGCACCCCGCCCTCGACCAGCGACGCAACAGCAACCCGGGCCGCCGCGAGCGAGGTCAGGATGTTCCGGGCAGGCCCAGTGTTCTCAGAAGTCACCGAACCAGTCTGCCACCCTTCAAACCCTCCCTCACCTTTCGCCCCCAAAACCCAAACCCTCCCTCACCTTTCGCCCCCAAAACCCAAACGCTCCCTCACCTTTCGCCCCCAAAACCCAAACCCTCCCTCACCTTTCGCCCCCAAAACCCAAACCCTCCCTCACCTTTCGCCCCCAAAACCCAAACGCTCCCTCACCTTTCGCCCCCAAAACCCAAACGCTCCCTCACCTTTCGCCCGTCCGGCGACGGAAGGTGAGGGAGCGTCTTGAAAAAACCGACGAAACGTGAGGGAGCGTTACAGGTCAGGCCACAGGCGGCTACATATTCTCCGGCGTTTCAATGCCCAGCAAGTCCAGGCCTTCGATGAGCCTGTGGAGGACAAGTCCGCACAGGGCCAGCCGTGATTCGCGTACGGATTCGGGAGCCTTCAGAACAGGGCACTGATCGTAGAACGTGGTGAAGAGCTGGGCCAGCTCAAAAAGATATGCGCAAAGCCGGTGCGGTTCCAGCAGTTCGCCTACCTTCCGAAGGGTGGTTCCGTACTCCAGAAGATGCAGCGCAAGCGCCCGCTCGGCCGGTTCGACGACGGCGATCCCGGCCACCGTTGCTCCCGCACCCCCCGCTCCTCCGTCAGTCGAGCCCTCCAGCGCCCCGGCCTTCCGCAGGATGGACCGGATTCTGGCCGCGGCATACTGCACATAGGGCCCGGTGTTCCCGTTTAGGGCGAGCATCCGGTCAAAGTCAAAGACGTACTCGGTGTCGTGCCCCACGGAGAGGTCGGCATATTTCACTGCGCCGATTCCTACCTGCCGGGCCGTCAGCTCGCGTTCCTCCGGAGTCAGATCAGGCCGGCTTAGGTCAACAACGGCGCGAGCCCTGTCCACGGCTTCGTCCAACAGCGCCATGAGCTTCACGGGGGCGCCGGAGCGTGACTTCAGAATCTTTCCGTCCTCCCCCAGCACGTTGCCGATCTGCACATGGATGGCCTCGACGGTTTCCGGCAGCCAGCCAGCTTCTCGAGCCGTCGCCGTGACCATCCGCAGATGCACGTTTTGCGGAGCTCCAACGACATAAAGCACCCGGTCGGCGTGAAGTTCACGGACACGGTAGCGGATGGTGGCGAGGTCGGTGGTCCCGTAACCGTAGCCGCCGTCGGACTTACGGATGATGAGCGGCAGGGGCTCGCCGTCGCGTCCGGTGAAGCCAGCAGGGAAAGTGCAAAGGGCACCATCGCTTACCCGCGCAATTCCGAGATCCTCGAGTTCCTGGCACAGGCGTGCTAAATCAGCGTCATAGGAGCTCTCGCCGGCAATATGGTCGTCGGTCAGGCTCACGCCGAGCTTGGCATAAATGGCGTTGAAGTACAGTTTCGACTGAGCCACCAGCCGCTTCCACACCTCAAACGTCTCCTGGTCTCCGCCCTGCAGAGCAACCACCCGCCGTCGTGCCCTTGCGGCAAAACCGTCCTCATCATTGACAGAAGCGTCGAACTTTGCCCGCGCCGCCTGGTAGAACGCGCTGGGGTCATCCACCAGCAGCGCGGCCTCCTGCGATCCCTCGCCCACCTCCAGCCAATGCTCAATGAGCATGCCGAACGGCGTCCCCCAATCGCCGATGTGGTTCTGCCGGATCACCGTATGCCCGAGCGCCTCGAGCACGCGCACCAGGCTGTCGCCCACCACGGTGGTTCGCAGGTGGCCAACGTGCATTTCTTTGGCCACGTTTGGGGAGGAATAGTCGACGACGACGCGATGCCGTACCGCCGTCGGCTCGCCGTCGTGCTCCCTCGCTTGGTTGAGGAGTTCCTCTATCCAAGTGCCGTCGAACGTGAGGTTGATGAAGCCGGGGCCGGAGATCTCAACCGAAGTGCAGATGCCATTCACTTCCAATGCCTCTACGATCCGGGCTGCGACCTCCCTTGGCGGAAGGCCCACTTTCTTGGCCAGGGCCATGGCGGCGTTAATCTGGATGTCGGCGAACTGCGAGGGCCGGATCACTGGGTCTGTCTGGTGGAATTCTTCGCCGAAGGCTTGGGCAATGGCGGTTTGGACTCTGGGGACAAGCAGGTCGGCTGGGCTGTTCACCCTGTCAAAATATCAGTCGGCGCCAAAAGCAACGCTCCCTCACCTTTCGCACCCAAACCCCAAACGCTCCCTCACCTTTCGCCCGCAAACCCCAAACGCTCCCTCACCTTCCGCCGTGCGGCCGACGAAAGGTGAGGGAGCGTTCCCAAAAAACCGACGAAAGGTGAAGGAGCGTCCCCAAAAAACCGACGAAAGGTGAGGGAGCGTTGGGGGGGTAGGGAGCGTCAGTCGTCGATGCGGAAGACCTGGATCACGGACGGACGGGGAGCGCGGGCCGTGCCCGGAGCAGCAACAGCTCCGGCAGCAACGTAATCCGGGAACAGCGACCGGGGCTCTGCAAATGTACCGTCTTCGCCAGGGTGCTGGACGGCGACAAACACGTTGCGTTCGGCATCGTGGATGATGGGGCCGCATGTCTCGGCGTCCTGCGGAACGGCCAGGAACTGTTCCACACGGCCGCGTTCGGCACCTTCCAGGGTGACCTTGAACAGCCCGTCAGCCTTGCCGATGCCCGAGGGCGCGCCGTCGGTCGAAATCCACAGGTTTCCAACCGAGTCGAATGCCAGGTTGTCCGGGCAGGAAATCGGCGAAACCTTGTCCACAGGGAAGCCGCTGAAGTACGTGACGTCGCCCTGGGCCGGGTCTCCGCACACCATCAGCAGGTTCCAGTTGAAGTTCGTGGCAGTCTGGTCGCCGCTCTCCGTGATCTCCACAATGTGGCCGTCGCGGTTGAGGTTGCGCGGATTGACCTCGGTGGCGCCTTCCTTGCCGGCCTTGCCGCGGTCCGAGTTGTTGGTGCACGCGACGTACACCTTGCCCGTGAACGGGTTGGGCTCCACATCTTCGCAGCGGTCCATCTTGGTAGGGCCAACCTTGTCCGCGGCCAAGCGGGTGTAGACGAGGACTTCGGCCACGGTCATTCCGGCAACCGCCGAGGCTCCGTCGACCACCAGCGGCAGCCACTGCCCGGTGCCGTCGAACTCCCCGTCTGCCGGCAGGGCGCCGGAACCGTCGATTTCGGCGAGGGGCGAGTTGCCCGTGAACTTCGCGACGTACAGGTTGCCGGCGGAGAGCAGCGTCATGTTGTGGGCGCGGTCGCCCTCAATGTACTTGTCGCGGGAGACGAACTTGTACAGGTAGTCGAAGCGCTCGTCGTCCCCGGAGTAAGCCACCACGTGCCCGGAGTCGGCCACGATCACGTTGGCGCCCTCGTGCTTGAAGCGGCCCAGGGAGGAGTGCTTCTTGGGGGTCGACGTCGGGTCGAAGGGGTCCACCTCGACGATCCAGCCGAAGCGGTTGGACTCGTTCACGTACCCGGCGTTGCGGGTATCGAAGCGGGGATCGTCCAGCTCCCAGCCCCTGGCAGTGGCCGACGACGTCAGGCCGTACCGCTTGTCAGCGGCGGACGTGCCGGCGGCGGCGAAGTAACCCTGGAAGTTTTCCTCCCCCGAAAGGATGGTGCCCCAGGGCGTAGTTCCGCCGGCGCAGTTGCCCAGAGTTCCCTTGATGGCCTTGCCGGAGGGGTCGGCCACGGTCTTGACCAGTTCGGAGCCGGCGGCAGGACCGGTGAGCTCGTAGACCGTCTCGTTGAGGTAGCGGCGGTTGAGCGGGGCGTCCTGAACGTAGGTCCATGGTTTGCGCGCGTTCTGGCGCTCGAGCTCCACCACGGACAGACCGTGGGCAGCTGCACCGACGGCCCGCACCTGGTCAGCCGGCATGCTCGGCGGGAACATGATGGCGTCGTTGGTGTACTCATGGTTCGCGAAGAGCACCGCCCGGCGGCCCTTGCTGCCGGGGATCTCCAGGATGTCCGTGTAGTCGTTGTTGTAGCCGAACTGGCGCTCCTGGGCAGCAGCCGTCTGGTTCGACAGGTCAAAAGCGGGGGCGTCGCTGAAGAGCGGATCGCCCCAGCGGATTACCGGCTTCCACGTGAAGCCCTCGGGAACGGTGACGGCGTCAACGGCGGCGTCAACGGGAGCGATGGCAGTGAACTGGAGCCGGGAACGCAGGCCCTTTTTCGCTGCGGGCGCGAGGCCCGGACCGCCGTCGGCAACTGCTGTTTCTGCCGAACTCAACGAGCCACCAAGTACGACGGCGAGGGCACCGGCGGCGCCGAACCCAAGGGCGGCGCGGCGGGACATGGTGGCGGAGGCGATGTCCCGGAAGTAGGAGTTGGAGCTGGTGTTGCAGACTTCGCCGGAGCAGGCGTTGTCGCATTTCAGGGCGCAGGTGACGGGGCTGCGCTTTCCTTTCGTGTGACCGAGCATGGGAAGCACGGGGAGAAAAGGAAATTTGCGCCGGGCAGTATCCGGGGTGGAGATATCAGGCATGGGGACCTTCCAGGGGGTGAGATGCGGTCCCGCCCACCCTGTCAGCGCGGTGCGAAGCCCGGAGGACGGCCCGGTGAAGCTTCGGTGAACTGAAGGTGGACGTAGACCCGTCGCAGCCGCTCCATCCACCAGTCCACACGATCGGGCGGCGCAGCGAACTCGGCCAGGAGTCCCGGGTCGGCGAGAACGCCTCGGAGCCGGATGGCGCCGTCGTCGGGCACCAGGGAATCCCGGGTGACGTCACCGGCGAGCAGCGACACCGTCCCCAGGCCGCAGGCGTAGGGCAGTTCGGGGAGCGCAGCGGCGAGCGCGAGCCCTGCCCGGATACCAACAGAGGTATCCAGGGCGGAGCTTACGACGGCGGGAAGTCCGGCCTGGCCCACGATCTCCAGGGCCCGCCGCACTCCGCCCAGCGGTGCTACTTTCACCACGATCAGGTCGGCGGCTCCGGCACGGGCAACCTTCAGCGGGTCCTCTTCCTTGCGGACGCTCTCGTCCGCGGCAATCAGCACCGGGGTTCCGGCCGCCTGAAGGCGCCGGCGGACTTCCGCAAGGCCGTCGATGTCCGGGACAGGCTGCTCGGCGTACTCAAGCCCGACGTCGGCGAGCCGGGTCAGTGCGTGAACCGCCTGGGCCACGTCCCAGCCGCCGTTCGCATCCACGCGGATGGCCGCCTTGGGAAGGGCGGTGCGGACGGCGGCCACGCGCTCGACGTCGTCCACCAGGGACTGACCACGCTCGGCGACCTTGATCTTGACCGCGTCCACACGGCCGAAGCGCGCCAGGACTTCGGGCACCTGGCTGGCGTGGACTGCGGGAACGGTGGCGTTGACCGGAATACGTGTGCGAAGCGGTTCGGGGAAGCCGTGCCAGCCGGCTTCAATGGCCGAGGCGAGCCAGCGGGAGGCTTCGGCGTCGGCATATTCGGGAAAGGGGCCAAACTCACCCCAGCCCCTGGGGCCCTCGAGCAGGAGCGCTTCCCGGCGCAGGATCCCGCGGAACTTCACGCGCATGGGCAGGCTGACAACGCGGGCGCCGTCGCGGATTTCCTCCCACGGCGGGAGGCCGCGGCCATTCAGCAGGGAGGCGGCTGGGGACTCGGACACAGCGCCACTCTACCTTCAGGCAGTTCGCAGGCTTTTGTGGCAATCTGGGAAGGATGACACACAGCGGCCAGCCCTTAAGCACTCAAGCGTCCTCAGGCGCTGACCATCAGGCTGCCGGACTCGACGAAGCAGCCACACAGCGTCACCGTGGGGGCAGCAACGCTCAGAGCAACATACAAAACAGCAGCGACTTCAGCCGAGGCGGCTTCGCTTCCGGGTTCCTCTTCCTGCTGGCGACACTGGCCTCCGCCGCCGGCGTTGCCGGGACGTACTACTTCTTTGTCCGCACCACCACCGGCCAGTACATCGACGAATCGGCCTTGGTTGAGGCGGTAGCCATCCACGGACCGGCAGGCAAGGCGGCCACGAAGCTACTCGACTGGCTTCCCACGCTCTCCCTTGTCATGGCCATCATTGTGGTCATTTTTGTGTGCGTCATCCGGCAGCGGTGGATGGCAGCCGGGATCACCGTGACTGCGTGTGTGGCCGCGAACCTTGCCACGCAGGTCATCAAGGATCTGGTTCCCGTCCGACCCTTCCGGGGCGTCACCACCCTCGACCTGAACTCACTCCCGTCAGGGCACACCACCCTCGCAGCATCCGCCGCAGCAGCGGTGTTCATCATGGCCTCACCGCGCTGGCGTCCGCTCGCAGGATTCCTGGGCGGCAGCTTCGCCGTCGCGAGCGGGGTTTCCACCCTGATCAACCAGTGGCACCGCCCCGCGGACGTCGTTGCGGCGTTCCTGGTGGTGGGGGTATTCATGTTCCCCGCGGGCTGGCTGGTGATCCGAACCGGCCCGAAATGGAATGTATGGGAGGGCTACGGACGGCAGCTGGGGTCCTTGCGGCTGTGGGTGGTCCTCCCGGTGCTGACCTGCCTGGCATCTGCGGGAGTGGCCGCCTACTCGCTGCTGATGATCGGGCCGGGAGCGGGCCTGGCCGGCAGCACCATCAGCTACTTTTGGGCTGGCGTCTCGCTCATTGTGATCGGCGGATATGCGGCCACCCTGGCGGGAGTTTGGCTTTTCGGGCATGCAGTACGACGGCGGCACACGCCTTTGCGGTAGGCCCGCCCCTCCCCCAACCGGCTAGCCCTCCGCCCAAGCGGGTGGCCCACGCCCAAACTGGCTAACCTCTACCCAATTGGGGAGCGGTAGAAGCTGTTTTGAGCTCCCAGAACCACACCTGCTGCTACCCAGTCGGGGCAGCTGGTTCGGGTTCAACCCAGCGAACGTAATTCTCAGTTCCACCGAAACTTACCGATTACGTCCGTTCCCTTGTAGCTTAGAAGAATGGGGGAATGAATACTCGCACCGGCATCTTGGTAAGAGAATTCACATAAAACACATGGGGGGCCATGAGTGATCTTGGCGTGGCGGTAATAATTGAAGATGACGCTGATATGCGAAACCTTCTGGAAGCCGTTTTAAATCAAGCGGGATTCGAGGTTTATTCAGCATCCGGTGGACGTGAGGGCGTTGCTGTCGTCCGTGATAAACAACCCGACGTCGTGACGCTCGATGTGGGGCTTCCCGACATCGACGGTTTTGAAGTCCTTCGGCGGATCCGCCAGTTCAGCACCGGGTATGTGGTTATGCTCACTGGCAGAACTACCGAGTCCGATCTTCTGAGTGCACTTCAAGGCGGAGCTGACGACTACATCATGAAACCATTCCGCCCCCTCGAGCTACGGGCGCGAATAGCCGCGATGATGCGCCGCCCGCGGAAGGAACCATCCAGAGGGCATGAGGGCAGATCTCGCCAGGAAGCCCGAGCGTCTGCCGAAGTACGCCACGACGAGCACATCCTCCGGCACAGAGGGTTGACGTTGGACTTCCGTACCCGCACAGCCGCCGTGCGCGGGTCGGCATTGGACCTCACGCGGAAGGAGTTCGATCTCCTGCATGAGCTACTCCGAGGAGGGGGAGCAATCCGCACTAAATCCGATCTGGTGCGCGTCGTCAGGGGTGAGTATCCCGATGACCATCTTCGTGAAGCCGACGAGCGTGCCGTGGAAGTTCATATAGGCAACCTCCGCCGTAAGCTTGGCGAAAAGCATCCTGAAGCACCCCACTGGGTGCAGACAGTCCGTGGCCTGGGCTATCGCTTGACTCCGGCGAAGGGTGAGAACCGGGATGTCTAGGTCACAGCCTGGAATCATCCTTCAAGGCATGCACGCCGGCAGGGTTGTCCCTGAGGTAATTGTGCTGCAACTCGTTTACTGTTGCCTGGCCCTGCCGCGTCACCGCTTCCAGCAGCTCCTGTCCCATGTCCCCGACCTCGCCCATTCGGATAGCCGCCTCAAGCGTCTCCGCCAGACCTGCCAGCCGTAGCCCTCCGACCATCCCGGAGGAGTTCTTTAGGCTAAGGACTGCATCGAGGGCCGCCTGATGATCCTGACGCTCAATTGCTGTCATCAGGGAGTGGTGCCGTTGTACCCACAGTTGGGCGTAGTCGTGGGCGAAACGCACGACGATGTCCCGGCTTCCCATCTGGGCCTCCAAGTCATCAAGAACTGCACTCTCGATCCAGCGCGGCTCGCCCCCTTCAAGGCTCGGGCTTGCCCGGAAGCGGCCTGCAGAGGAAGCCGGCAGGGCAGTGTCGCGACCTCTGTCGCCCGATTGAGGACCTGAAATGTACATGTTCTAAAGGCTAGGTGCTGAACTTCGGCCAAAGATGATTCTCCGGCAGATGCTGCGGAAAGCCTGCGATTACCCTGCGAACGGCAGAAAGCTCAAGGACACTCTGTACCCAGGGGCCTCGCGCCCATGGACATAAAACTGATGGAGTGCTTTAGGCCAGGGCTGCTTAGATCCCCGCCGAGCCGCAACTATCCGGGCCTTCCGACGACGGTTCCAAGGAATTGGCGCGCAAATGATGGACAGTGCTTAGGTCGGGGCGTCCAGAAATGAATGGGCGGCGAGCTCCCGGGCTCTGGCCATCGCTTGTTCGGCAGCGCGTACTCGTTTCTGAGACCTGCCGGCTGTGCGATGGAGGTCCGCGGACCATTCGAATTCAGCCGCAGACTCCCCGTATTTCGCTTCATGGAAAAGCCGTCGGCCGATCTCGTAGCGTACGGTGGCTTCCCGAGCCCGCCGCCTGGCGAGGCGCAGGGCCTCCTCCTGCAGCAACGCCGCCTCCTGCCACCGGTACTGTCCCTGGTACACGCGGGCGAGGGCGAGCAGCGGGTGAAACCTCTTGGATGCTGATGCCAGCAGCTCTTCTCCGCGCGCAGCCGCTTCCTCGAACCGTCCCAGCAGGGCAAGGATCCATACCCGCTCCAGATCGGGGCACGAATCCAGCCGCGCCGTCAACGCTGCCCGGTCCAGGATGATCTCACGGAGCGTGGCAGGGTCGGTGACCCATACGTCGTCTCCCCGTGTCACTGTGGCACCCCCTGCCATTCCGGTCAATTCGTTTGCTGCTGAATCGAATCGGTTCTGCCCTGGCCGTTCCTTAGTTGGGTCCCGGCAACAGGCCGTAAATTGCGGATTGACCCATACTAATGCAGGGACCATCGGCTGGGATCGGCAAGGCGACGGACAGCACTCGGGCCATCTCCACACCTCCTCGCGCACCGCCGTCACCATTTCTCTGGTCCGGATTCCCGCTGTGCGGGTCCCAGAGGTCGGGCTGTCGCCGCGCCGGCACCAGGTCCTGTCGATCGGGTTCAGGGCTTGAGCTTTCTTCAGATTTTCCGCAGTAACCATAAATTTACGCAGGCCCGGCGCAGGTATCTCAAAGAAGCTCAAGGGTTGGGAAAGCTTCCTGCCCGCGTTGGCCGGCTTGGGTGCTGGGGCTGTTAGCTTCGAATAACCGGGAGGAACCGCTCCAGCCGCGTCGTTTTGCGAACAGGCCGCGGGCGGAGCGGATTCTTCATCCGGGACATTTCCGTGATCGCTACACTCTATAAGCAAAGGTCTCAACCCATGCGTAGTATTTCCCGTATTTCCCTTGTTGCAGCCGCATCCGCCGCACTCATCGGCTTCATGGCCCTTCCGGCTTCCGCCGCCGACACCACCGCCACCGTGGAGGTGCCCGCCGGTTCCATTGGTATCTCCGCCCCGGCCAATACCGCGCTGAGCGCCCTGACCCCCGGCGGCACCGCATCTGCCAGTCTTTCCGGTGTAGCGGTTACAGACAACCGCGCCGGTCAAGCCAACTGGAGCGCCCAGGTCTCCCTCAGCAACTTTGTCGGTGCGACCCCCACCAACATCATCCCGGCAACCGCCGCGAGCTACGCCCCCGCCGCAGCTGATGAAACCGGAACATCCACCGTCGCTCCCACCACCCAGACGGACCTATCCACGGCCAAGACAGTTCAGGCCGCGACCGGCGTCAGTGGAAACAACACCGCCACCTGGGGAGCCACGCTCAGCGTCACTGCACCCTCCAATGCGCTGGCCGACACCTACACGGCAACCCTGACCCACTCGCTCCTCTAAGACCAGTCAGCAAGTAGCAGATCCGGAGCGGTCGCCTGCAGTTTGCAGGCGACCGCTCCGGGGGCACACCCACCAGTTCCCCTATTTCAAGACGAGGTCCCGTTTTGCGTTTCCTGATGACAGTGTCCGTGATGATCCTGCTGGCACTCCTCCAGATAGTGCCAGCCACGGCATCCGCCATCACGAACCCTTCCGCTGCAACCGCCCCCGCCAAGGCTGATCTGAGCATCCAGCTGCTGGATATTCCGGCCAGTACGCAAAATGACCCGAGGGCACGGACCTACATCATTGACCGTCTCGCCCCCGGCGGCGAGATCAAACGCAGGATCCGGGTCGAGAACAACAGCGCGGCCACACAAACGGTGCACCTCTATTCGGGAGCGGCGCGCATCGACGGCGGTGTCTTCGTCGGCGAGGACTCCGGGGTGCGGAATGAACTAAGCACCTGGACGACCCTGGCAGACCCGGAGGTTGATCTTGGGGCCGGAGAATCAGCCGAGGTCCTCGTGACCATCAAAGTCCCCGCCAACGCGCCGGAGGGCGAACAGTACGGCGCCGTCTGGGCAGAAATGCGCAGCGCACCCGGCAAAGGAGGCGTCGTCCAGGCCAGCCGGGTCGGCATCCGCATCTACCTCTCCGTCGGCCCGGGCAACGGCCCGCCTGCCGACTTCAGCATCGCCTCCCTCACACCTTCCCGTAGCCAGGAGGGCGATCCAGAGCTCGGCGCCCTTGTCACCAATACCGGCGGACGAGCCCTGGACATCACCGGCGAGCTCAACCTGACCGCGGGACCGGGTGGTCTGTCTGCCGGTCCCTTCAGCGTCCAGTCGGCAACCACCATCGCACCTGGCAAAACCCAGAAGGTCACCTTCACACTGCCCCGGGAACTCCCCAACGGCCCTTGGACTGCAGGTATCAAGCTCAAGAGCGGGCTGGTGGAACGTGAAGCGTCGGCCCCGGTTACCTTCCCTGATGCTGGCCCCGGCGAACCCATCATTGCCGTCCAGAACGACAACAACCAGTGGGTCCCGGTGGCCGCCGTCGCTGCAGCAGTACTGATGACCCTGATCGCCACGGCCCTGCTGATCCAACGCCGGAGCCGCCTGCGCCGAACTGCTTCAGAGGAAACCCCTCAGCCGGGCACACGGCGGGCCAACCGGCAGAGGACCGGTGCCTCAAGATAGGGGCGGCCGCGTGCGCGTCCCCCGCATACCAGTAGCAGCCTCCACCGGCCTCGCCGCTGCCGGAGACAGTTTTCGAGCACCAGGTTCGGGACGCCTCCACCGCACCATCCGGAGGACGAATGCTCATCTGGGTGCTGATCATTCAGGTGGCGTTCGCACTGGCAGCCGGCGCCACACTGCTGCTCGTCCCTTCCACCGCCTTTGACCAATCCTGGCCTCAGTTGGCAGCTGCCGCCTTCGTCGTGATCGAGAAGATCCGAGCGCAGGGCACCGCAGACCTGATCGACACCGTACTGAGCACCAGCAGCGAATGGCTCCGGGCTGTCGATAACGACGGCAGCCTTGGCTGGGTTGAACTGTCCTGAAAGATCAGGCCGGCTCAGAACGGCACAGCGGAGGTTTTGAAGGAACCAGCAGACTCCTCCCCCGAAATCAGTAGTTCCGGCGGTGCCTGAGCCGGGGAATTGTCACCGCGAAGACGGCAGCTGCGGCGAAACCCAGGAGCCCGGTTGCGCGCACTCCCACACCCAGCGAGGTAAGAGCCGTGACAGCTGAGAGCAGCACAGGCCCTCCCGTGGAGCCGGCATCGGCGATGAACCTCCACAGGCCCAGAAACTGCCCCCGGCCATGCTCGGGCGAGAAGTCCGCTCCGAGGGTCATGTTGAGGCCCGAGCTGATGCCGTTCCCGAATCCCACCAGCATGGCGACGAGCGTGAGCCCCAGGAATCCGGACGTCAGCGGAATCAGCAACAGAGCAACCCCCATGATGAGCGTGGCAGGTAGCGCAACCCAGAGCCGGCCTTTGCGGTCCATCAGTTTGCCTGCCGGATAGAACACCAGCATGTCCACCGCGCCGGACAACCCGTAGATCAGCGAGGCCTGGGTGGCATCCATCCCCAGGTGGTCGGCCCAGAGCGGGATCACCACCTGGCGGGAGGCACGCAGGGCGTTGAGCAGCAGGATCCCGAAGCCAACAGTGAGGAACACGCCTGCATGGGAGGAGCCAACGCTGCGGAGGGTAGGCTCCGGTCCGGTCTGCGAACCAGCCGTGTCCGGGAGTGTCAGCTCCCGGATGGTCAGGGCAATGACGGCAGCAGCGAGCATCGCGGCCACCCCTACCCAGTAGGCGCCGCTGATTCCAGCTAACTGCATTACACCCGCACCGATGAAGGGCCCCAGGAAGATCCCGATCCTGCTGATTCCCCCAAGAGTGGACAAAGCCCTTGCCCTGAACTTCACGGGTACTGCTTCCGTGAGGTACTTCTGCCGCGCCAGGCTGAAAACGCTAGAGGCCATCCCGACGACGACCATCGCCGCTGCGAGCAGCCAGACTCCATCGGGGACCAGCAGGGAAAGCCCTGCGGCGGTCAGTGCCAGTGCTCCCGCCGCTCCGGCGCCCACGATGGACGACTTCTCGCCGAACCTCAGGGTGATCAGCGAAGCCGGCAGGTTGAAGAACCAGGACCCGAGCCCGATCAGCGTGACGATAAGCGCGGCTGCAGCTACGGAGGCGCCAAGGTCCCGGGCTGTCAAGGCCACCACGGGGAGTACGGCCCCCTCCCCCAAACTGAACAGCAGGCTGGGACCGAAAGCGGGAACGGCGATACCCCGGAGGCTGAACGGAGGGGCTGCGCGCTGGGTGGTCATCCCTTTTATCCTAGGTGTCCCGCCGCGCCGCCCCGGAAACAAGTCCAGCAGACCCCGCGGGACGGGAACGTTGGAGCAGCCAGCCCGCCACCACCAGGATGGCGCCGAAGAGCAGGAACAGGAGGTCGGCAGCAGTTTGCCAGGGGCCGCTGATCACATGGTGGATGGCCAGGACATGGTGATTCACTATGCCCTCCACCAGGTTGAAGGCTCCCCATCCCACCAGGACCCAACCCCAGAGGACCCTTGAAGCCCAGACCCTCTCCCGGGCTTTTGCCACCCTGGAATACAGCATGGCTAGGCCCACCACCACGGCCAGCCAGGTGAACGAATGGAAGAGGCCGTCCCACAGCGTATTCATTTCCAGGCCCTCGACCGTATCCACGGGATGGGGTCCGACCGGGATATTGGCGGTGTCCGCGCTGCTCAGCATGTGGTGCCATTGCAGGATCTGATGCAGTACGATGCCATCCACAAACCCGCCAAGGCCAATCCCCAAGAGGATCCCCGGCAGCCGGATGGCGGGTGCTCCGCTCCTCCACCCGCGACCTTCCGAAGCCAGCTTCTCAGACATCCGCAACCCCGCTCCTGCTCGGCACAGCCATTTAGACAGTAAGCTTACTATCCATGAAGTCCATCGACGAAGATGCCCACACCCCGCATCCGGCACCTGCTCCCGATAAAGGACCACGAAACGCCAACCCGGGACGGCGATATCCTCAAGCCATGGACCGTTCCGCACAGCCTGACGTCACCGACGTCGAGTACGGGGGCCTCCGCGGGCGCATCTACGCGTCCAAAAGCAACAGCGGAAATCCCGACGGCGGGCCTACCTTCCTCCTGGTGCACGGCATTGGCGTCTCCCACCGCTACCTTGCCCGGCTGCACAAGGCCCTGGCCTTGTCTGCGGACACCTACTCCATCGATCTCCCGGGGTTCGGCTCAATGCCTAAGCCGAAGCGGCAATTGAGCGTGGAGGAGTACGCCTCCTTCATCCGGGTGGCCCTGACAGACCTTGGCATCACGGAGAACTGCGTCGTCATAGGCCACTCCATGGGTACGCAGTTCGGGGTGGAGGCGGCCATCCAGGATCCGGGGCAGTTTTCGCGCGTGGTGCTGATGGGGCCTGTGGTGGATCCGAAGCGGAGGCATGTTCTCAAGCAGGCCTGGGATCTTATGCGGGACGGTGTGGGCTCCGAATCTTGGAGCTCCAACTGGATCGTCTTCTCGGATTACTGGAGGTGCGGGCCGCGCTGGTACCTGAAGGAGCTGCCCGTGATGATGGACTACCCCATGGAAGAACGCGTGGCACAGGTCAAGGCTCCGGTCCTGGTGATCAGGGGTGAACAGGATCCCGTGGCCAAGGGGGATTGGGCGCGCAGGCTTGCAAGGCAGGCGGGCGGCCAGCTCGCCGAGTTCCCTGGATGCGGACACGTGGTGCAGCACCTGGCCACGGAAAAGGTTGCCGAGGTGATCAGGACGTTCGCAGGCCTTCCCGCTGTGGCGTCCAAGGACGGCCCGAGGTGAATGGCGCCGCCCGGCGGGGAGGGAAAGCCCGGCCGGCAGAGAAAGTCCGCACGGCATTGAGGGCCCGGCGGGCCATACAGAAAGCGGTGTGGTGGACGGAGGACTACGCCTATGCCACCGGCCGGCAGCTCCGCAGTTTCTTTGACCGCACCCAGCCGGACGACTTCCTCAGCGGTACCGGACGCCCCGTCGTCGTGATTCCCGGTGTGTACGAAAACTGGCAGTTCATGCTGCCCCTGATCACTGCCCTGCATCAGGCGGGGCACCCCGTGCACGTGGTCACTGTGCTGCAGCGGAACCGACTCGCCATACCGGCGGCGGCCAAGCTGGTGGCCAAGCACCTGGCTGCCGCAGACGTGATGAACGCCGCCATTGTGGCGCACAGCAAGGGCGGCCTGATCGGCAAATACCTCATGATGACGCACGACGGCGAGCGGCGGGTCGAGCGGATGGTGGCGGTCTGTTCGCCGTTCTCGGGATCCCGGTACGCCCGTTTCATGCTGGCGCCGAACCTGCGGGCGTTCTCCCCCCGGAACGCCCTGACCCTGCAGCTGGCCCGGGAAGAACGCATCAACCACCGCATCACATCGGTGTTCGGGCCGTTCGATCCTCACATTCCGGAGGGCAGCATCCTCCCCGGGGCGCGGAACATCAAGCTGGACGTCCCGGGGCACTTCCGGATCCTGGGGCACCAGGACACCGTCCGCACCATCCTGGAAGAGATTCCGCTCTAGGACGTTTGCAGCCTCCGCACGTTTAGGGCTGGAGTGCAGTATGGGTGGCTTCGGGCTTCCGGTGGAAGCAAAGGTAGAAGCCCACAGCCTGTTCCATCATGTAGAACACGAACGGCGGTATGTCCTTCTTGGCCACAAGAATCGCTGCGAACGCAGGAGCGCTCAGCAGGGTGGTCAGCCCGATCCACCGCCTGGCCCGGTCGCCCCGCGCCGGAGTGCTCGGTGCCGGGTCGCTCTGGGCCGGCATTGTCAGCAGAGCGGTCCCCAATGACGCGAGGGCCACGAGGTGGAGGCTGCAGTAGCTAATGAAGGGCCACACCGGACCGCGCCGGTAGGCGAACCTTTCAAGGTCCGATCCCCTGTCGGCGAGGTCGGCCACGAACAAGGGCGCCCCCACAAGCAAGGCTCCTGCCGCCGCCGTCGCCAAATTCTTGGGAGGCCCATCCGGAAGGGCCTGGGCAAAGCGGGCGAAGCCGACGGGCACAGTGGCTGTTCCTGCGGCGGTCAGGAACTGCCCGGCCACCCATCCACGTCGGCCGCGCTGCAGCAATGCCAGACGGTCCGCTGCCCGGGGTGTTGTGTACACGCGTGGTACCGGTGAGATTCCGACTTCCCACCACAATGGTGCCTGCCACAATGACTGCCCCTGCCATCCGGTAGGGGTACCCGCCGCGATCGGCGTGGGCCGCCTTCATGTGTCAGCCCGCCGGGTGGTCAGCAAGAAGTTCGGCCAGAGACTCCAGGTTGGCGCGGATTGTCCTGCCCTGAGCGCGTTCGATGAGCGGATCGGCCAGTTTGCCGAAGACGCCACCGAGGCCTGTTTCGGCGTCAACGCGGTAAGTGAGCTTTGTCCCGCCGTCGACGGGTTCCAAAATAAGGGCCACCTGGAATTTCAAGGGGCCGTCAACGGCGGTATTGACCACGCGGTTGGGCGGATCGAATTCAGTGACTTCCGTTGCCCATTCGAACCGGCGGCCCAAGATCTTGCTGGTTCCACGCGCACGGGTTCCGACGCGGGGCGGGCCGTCGCTGACCTGCTCCGCCTCAACCACCGAGCTGTCCCACACGGGGAGATTCGTGGGGTTGGCGATGAAGTCGAAAACTACGTCCGGCTCCCGATGAAGCACGACACTTTCTTCTATGACAGGCATGACTGTCCCTTCAGATGGTCCCAACGAACTCGTCAGGTGGCACAAATTCTCCGCCGCCGTCTTTAAGGGGTCAAGATGTAGGGACTTGCCTGCCTAGACGTAGCCGTCCACAATCGCGGCAGCGATTTCCCGGTAGGCCCGCCGGGTTTCGGGCCGCAAAGCCTCAAGGGTGACCAGGTCGCCGTCGGCCACTCCCCTGTCGTGGGGAACGGCAATCAGTTGCCGGCAGATGCCTGACAGGTGCTCCTCGATGGCGTCCTTATCCACACGGGTGGAGACCTCGTCCTTGTCCGTGATCACCACAATGGCGTTACGCGCCAGCTCCTCGTAGCCGTGGTGGGCCAGCCACTGCAGGGTGCTCCGGGCGCGCTTGGCACCGCTGACGGCGTAGCCGGCGGCGATGATGAGATTGTCCGCCGATTGCAGGATGCCGCTCATCGCGTTGTGTGTGACACCGGTGCCGCAATCGGTCAGGGCGATCGAGTAGTAGCTGGAAATGAGCTTTCGGATACGCAGGTATTCCTCAGCTGTAAGGGAATCCGAGACTTCAGGATCCTGCTCTCCCGCGATGAGGTGCAACCGGCCTGCATGGTGCATGTAGCGTGCCAGGGCCGTGAGCGAATCGATGGATTCGATGTTCTTGAGCAGGTCCGTGATAGTGCGCGGGCTGGCCTGCTGGTAGATCCCTTCGCCGAGGGCGCGCTCCACCAGGTCGCCGGAATCCGGGTTGGCGTCGATGGCGCAGGGCGGGTCGCCGCGGAATTCGGCGAGAGTGAGGCCGACGCCAACTGTGGTGGAGGTTTTGCCGATGCCGCCCTTGAGGCTGAGGACCGCGGTGTTGTAGCTGCCCTGCAGCTGCCGTGAGATGCGGCGGCCGAGTTCGTCTTCCTCGCGTTGGCGGGCGCTGGGGCCAAGATTCAGGGCGCCGCCGGTGACGGCGTAGAGCACGCCGCGGAAGCCTCCGATGGGGCGGGGCTTCTGCTCGCGGACAAAGAGGCCCGGTGAGCTGATGAAGTCCGGCATCGGGGCATCGGCCAAGGCCTCCCGGGCGGCGTTCCGGCTTTTTCCGCGCTTTGGAACGGCCACGGCATCAGGGGCCGGGCGGTTATCTATGGACGAATCCGGCAGTGGGGAGCCGGAGGGTTCACGTTCGGGTGGGCTGGGGATCTCCGCCTCGAGGGTTGCGACGGAGCCGGTTGCGCTGGGTACCGTTGGTATCGTTCCTGTGGCGTCGCTGCCATCAGTGCGACGGCGGTCGCGGCGGCGCACCAGCGGCTCTTCCTGGCCTGGCGCTGCATCAGTGCGGTCTTCCAAAGAATCGGACATTTCTGATCTCCCATAACTCGCAAGTTGAGACCTGCGGAGGCCGTAAAACTTCGTCCAGCTAGCAATTCTAGGTGGTTAGCCTGCAGTTCCTGATTCTGGAGCGGGCTCGGGCCGCTCCCGCGCTTCTGGTTGTGCACATGGGCAGCACAATTTACATTGAAGAATGACCACTTCCTCGGAACGTGAGCGCGTTCTTGAACTGCAGGACCTCATCATCAGCAGCGAAAGCGTTGCTGAGTTTTTGGGGCACCTCTCCTCATTGGCCGCTGCCGCCCTCAGCCGCGAAAGCGGCTCCACTGTGGAAGTCGGGGTCACGCTGAAACGGCGACGGCGGACGGACACCGTTGCGGGCAGCAGCCCGCATGCGATCAAGCTGGACAGGATCGAGCAGCAGCTGGGTGACGGCCCCTGCATTCAAGCATTGCGGGTGAAAAGTACCGTCCTGCTGGCGGACGTCCGCAGCGATCCCCGCTGGCCTCGTTATCAGGCGGAGTTGGAGAAAGTCGGCTGTTACAGCACTCTGGGCGTACCCTTGGAGATCGGCGATGACTCTTCAGCGGCCCTGAACTTCTTTGCCAGCGAAACGAACGTCTTCACGGACGGCGTGGTGCGGGAAGCAGAGGACTTCGCTGACATCGCTGGCCGGGCTCTGCGCCTGGCGGTCCGCCTGGGTTCTGTCCAAAATCTGGCTGACGATCTCAAGTCAGCAATGCAGAGCCGGACGTCCATTGATCTGGCGTGCGGCGTGATCATGGGCCAGAACCGCTGCTCGCAGGAGGAGGCCATGGCCATCCTTGGAAAGGTATCGAGCCACCGCAACCAGAAACTGCGAGTTGTGGCCGAGGAAATGCTGGGCAACATTTCAGGAGCGAAGGTCAGTACGCACTTCGACGGTTAGCTTTGACTTCGCTCCGGCACTGATTACCAGAGGCGTCTCCTAGTGCGCGCTAAGAGCCAGGACGACGACGGCGGCTGCCGCCAGCGAGAGGACGGCAAGCACCAGTAGCCCTACCCATTTTGGACGCTGCTTATGCGGGTTGATGTCGATGTACGGCATGGGAACCTTCCTTGGGAGACTCCGGTGATCGTAACCCGAATGTTGACGGTCCGATTGTCACGAGGAAAAGTCGATTGCTTCCGAGTGCTGCCCAGCTGGCGCTTAAACGTAGTGGTGGCAGGCCAGCTCCTAGTGGTGGCCGCGGGTCTCCTGGAGCCGCTTAATGAACCAGCGGGATTGTTCCGGGCCGTAGGGAAGCACAGGGATGGCCTTCGTGGCATCCGACGGTGTATCCCGGATGGATTGCCAGGCCTGGCGCACTGCCGTGCTCATGGTATTGGCCATGGTTTTCACGAACTGGTCGCTGCAGGGACCGCCATGGCCGGGAATGAGGAATTCGTATCGGTGCCTCAGCGCAGAGATATGCCGCAAGACGTCTGCCCACTCCTCCGGGTATGAGTCCTCGAAGGAAGGGTGCGCGCCCTGCTCCAGCAGATCGCCTGCAAAAAGTGTGGTGGGAGTGCCCACCAGCAGATCGCCATCAGTATGGCCTCGGCCCAGCCAGAAGAGGGTTACTGTGAGTCCACCCAGATCAACCAGCACGGGCTGGTCCTTGACGATGGCGTTGGGCACCACCAGTTCCACGTTATCGCCTTCACCAGCGGCCATCTCCGGTTCAATGGAGGCAACGAATCGGCGCTGGGCGTCGCCGTTTTCCTCAATCTCTGCAGCACAGTTCTCGTGGGCCCAGAACTCCGTAACCCCGGCGCCTGCGAAAACCGAATTGCCAAAGAAGTGATCGTAGTGGGCGTGGGTATTCACCACCACAAGGGGCAGTTGGGTCTTTTCGCGGACCGCGTCCAAGATTTCCCGGGCCTGCCGTGGACCGCAACCTGTATCAATCACCATGGCCCGTTCCGTACCTACAACCAAGCCAGTGTTCAGCAGTGAACCCTGGGTTGCGAGCACATAGTTTTCAGAGCCAACTTCTTGCCATGGTGACATTACTTCTCCGTACTTCCGGCGTGTACCTGCGTTGTTCAGGCCTCGATTCTACGCGGTGAGGCTTGGGACGGCCGGGTTGTGGGGCCCGCAACAACCGCGCGCTTCATTCCGCTATGGCCTTACCCAAGGCCTCCCCAATCACCTGCGCAGCTGCCTCCGTGGGGTGGACGCCGTCGGTTGTCATGCCCGGGGCAAAGCGGTCCCCCTGGCGAACTCCTGCCATAGGATCCACAAAAACCCAGCCTCGTGACAGCGCAAACTGTTTCAGCTGTTGGTTGAATCGCGTGGCTAATCCAGGCTCGATATCGATAGGGGGAATGGCGGAAACGAGCACCTTCTGGGCGCCCACCTTCTCTGCGACGCGGACCAGGTTTCCGGCGCTCTGCTCGAACGGCACGCCGTTGTAGACATCGTTAGTTCCCGCCAAGATGACGAGGACGTCAGCCTCAACGTCACTGGCGTTCTCAGCCATGGCCGCAGAACGAGCTCCGCTAAGGGCCCAGCCGCCGGCGAACCTCGCCCCCGGCCCAACATGTGACACCCACGAACGTGACCCGATCTTGCCGACCAAAAAATCGCTGCTATTGGCTTCGGTAATCGAATCACCGATGGCGGCGAAGGTAACGGACTTTGAGGTTGGGGCCGGAGCGGCCCTGCTGGGATTCTCGTCGATTGACTGTTGCGGGCTGCTTGAAGGTGTGGCACTGGACGGTAGGGGTGCCACGGGTGTCGGGTTGGCTGTGCAGCCAACCGAGAAAGCAATCACAGCCGATGCCACAAGTACCGACGTGAAGCGTTGGGCTTGCATAGACATCCTGGAACTAGGGTTCAAGTACAACCCAGTCTATTGCGTCAAGGCTTGTGAATTCAGTTTTTCGAAGATGCATTTATTGATCATTGCAAGAGACCGACTTTACTCAATTTATTCTCACTATTAGATCAACGTTCAGTCAAATTGAGCTTCTACTACCACCGGCCGCCTAAGTGTTGGTAGTTAATAACTGCGTACTAAACACCTTCGGCAAGTAAATGGACGAAATAAAACACGTATTCATCACTGTGGTTTGGGCCATTTCAGCGAATTAGCTTCTAAGTACAGCAATCTATGAGTTTGGGAGGCTCAAAGTGTTGATACCTAGAACTGCTAACCCTTGTCTCGCGCGTCTCTGCACTAAAGCGAACAGGTCCTTCTGGGATCCAGGATCGGGTGCGGTCTGCACACGCTCAACTGAGCATGCCGTCCCTAGTCGCTCGGTTGTGTCGCGGTGCAGCCATGGCTGACGAGGCTGGAAAGAAGTTGTCATCCGACGCGGTTGCCGGCATAAAACGCCGGGGTCTCCTCCGATTTGGAACCTTAGTAACTGCCTTTACGGGTGCTTCCGCAATTTCAGCCATTGGCGCCAAAAACGCTGAAGCTGCACCAGGGGACAAAAACCCGCCGAACACTTACGTCCCCGTTGCGGAAAAAGGCGCGGCCTCTGGTGTAGCGACACTAGATGTCGAATCGAAAATCCCACCTGCTCAAATTCCTGATCTGTCTGCAACCTATGGTCCTGCAGCAGAAGGATTCACTACAGCCTTCGCACCTCTATTGGTGGGAAACCAAAAGGCTTTGCGAAACCGTGATCTGTTTATAGACGCGGTTGCGGAAGGCACACCAACAGACGGCACTACAGATGCTCAGCCAAAAATTGGTGGGAGTCACAACTTGATACCGCCTAAAGGCGGGAAAGTGTTTCTTCGCAAGGGCTCCTACCTAATGGGCACGAGACTAATAATAACCAGGCCAGGGATGATCTTGGAAGGAGAAGGCGTAGATGCCACTACTCTCCTTCTGAACGCTGCCATGTTTCAGGTTGGAGCATCAGACGTACTCATTCGGAACATGACAATCAAAGGAAACGGATCCAACGCCCGCACTTTGTTCCAACTGGTCAATAACGGCAATTTTAGGAACTGGCGGTTTGAAAACGTCAAGTTTGATGGGGTTAGTACCGTGCCTGGGCGAATAGGGTCAAAGACGATAGACGGAACAACGTTAACCTTGACGGCCGGTCTTGATGCATTCGTAGAATTTGAAGGTTGCGAATGGACCGCGTATACGGAAGACGCCAGTTTTCACGCTAGAGGCACGAAGCATGTAACCCTGGATAAGTGCTGGTTCCATGATGCGGGAACCGACACAGCAAAGGGCGACATGATCAAATTCTCTGCTGGCGCCGAGTACTGGAAAGTTCTCCATTGCCGTCTAAACAATGGAACACGAGACGCAATCGACGCCTATGACGCGCAACGTGGCCTCATAGATGGATGCACCATAGTAGACATGGGCGTCCACGGCATAGAAATGAAAGTTTCATCGAACGGTGCCACTAATCCATCAGACCGCATTATTGTCACCAATAATCACTTGGTCAACATGGGTACCGGCACTCCGTCACCCTCAATGCAGCTTGCTACTTCGGCAGTGATAGCTACCGGCAACATAATTGAAGGCGGTTCTTCTTATGGCATGCGGTCGGGAAGAACGAATGACGGTTTGGCCAACACCCAGAACATCGTCTGGACCAATAACTACATCCGCGGCGCAGCTCGCCATGGTTATGTGTTGAATGGGGTCGACGGCGCCATTGTCCGGGACAATGTTGCCGTAGGATGTGGAGGCTCCGGTTTTTACATTCCACGAAGCTCAGTCAACTCTTTAGTGATGGGTGGACCGACTGACAACCTTTCACGCGGCAACGTCTCAGGCGACGTCTGGGCCTGACATCGGCCAGAGGACTTTGTTGTTGACTGCCAGAAACTCAGTCGCATCAGCCAAGGCACCGGCGATTCCGTGTGCCCCAGCTGTCACCTCCTGTAACGGCGGCATCAAAGATCGGCCAGCACAGTCCCAGGGTTCTCCATCCCGTCCGCCACATAACGCAGGAAGCCGGCCGCCGTTCCGCCGTCACAAACGCGGTGGTCGAATGTCAGTGTCAGCTCGGTGACTTTACGGACCGCCAGCTGCCCGTTCAGCACCCAGGGCTTGTCGACGATCCGCCCCACGCCGAGGATTGCCACTTCCGGGTGGTTGATTATCGCAGCTGAGCCGTCCACGCCGAATACGCCGTAGTTGTTCAGCGTGAACGTGCCGCTGCCGAGCTCAGAGGGCGTTGCCTTACCTTCACGCGCAACCGCTGTAAGCCTGCGGATCTCCTCATCAAGTTCGCGGGCGGTTCGTTTATCAGCATTCCGAATGGAGGGCACCATCAGCCCGCGCTCGGTCTGGGCCGCGAAGCCGAGGTTCACGCCGTCAAAGGCCACTATCTCCTGAGACTGACCGCCCTGACCGTCATCAGCCGAAACGAGGCGCGAGTTCAGCTCCGGATACTTCTTTAACCCAGCTGTGACAAATCGGGCGATGAAGGCCAAAAGGCCAGGGGTGTTGTGAGGATCCGCTTTCTTCAAGGAGGCCCTCATCTCCACCAACGCGGTGGCGTCCACGTCTACCCAGACGGTCGCCTCTGGAATCTCGGAGCGGCTTCTGGCCATATTCGCAGCCGTCGCTTTCCGGACCCCGCGGATAGGCGTGCGGCTGGAGATCTTGAGGCCGCTGCGTGGATCTGTCTCCAGTTGGCTCTCTGAAGAGCGTGCAACGCTGGCAGCAGGGTCGGCAGCATAAGGCTCTTCAGCCTGAGCGGAATCCTGCTCCGGCCTCGGGTTAATGGCAGCCTCCACATCCCGGCGCAGGATGAGGCCGCTCTCCCCCGAGCCGTGCAGTTCGCCCAGGTCAACGCCGTGCTCCCGGGCCATCCGGCGGACCAGCGGCGAGATGACTGCTCCAAGTTTTCCCGGTACTCGCGTCCGGAGTAGCGAGAGGTCACCAGGATCAGCCGCCGGCCTGGACGCTTCTGCCGGCTCCACCAACGAGAGGGAAGCTGAGCCCTTTCGTGCACGCGTGCGTCGTGCTGCACCCGCTCCGCCCGGAGTTCCGTATCCGATGAGGACATTGCCGGAGCCGGCCTTTTCCTCTTCCCGGTAGGTTTCAGCCGCTTCCTGAACAGGAGTCTGGGCCGGTTCAAGGCCTGGGCCCGTGCTGACAGAGATCAGTGGCTTACCCACATCCAATGTCTGGCCCGGTTCTCCATGAAGCTCCGCGACAGTGCCCGCGTAGGGCGACGGCACTTCCACCATGGATTTGGCGGTTTCCACCTCGGCTATCGGCTGGTCGACGCGAATCTCGTCGCCCACGGAGACAAGCCAGTTCACAAGTTCGGCCTCCGTGAGGCCTTCGCCGAGGTCCGGCAGGAGGAATACTTTGGTTTCGCTCATAGGATCAGTCTTCCCACTGGAGGTCGTCAACGGCGTCAAGGATTCGGTCCACGCCCGGCAAGTAGTAATGCTCCAGCTTGGGAGCAGGGTAGGGAATATCGAACCCGGTCACCCGCCGGATGGGTGCCGCAAGGTAGTGGAAGCAGCGCTCCTGCACTCTGGCCACTATCTCGGACGACACGGAAGCGAAGCCATGCGCCTCCGCGATCACCACGGCCCGGCCGGTCTTGCGGACAGAGGCGCTCACCGTCTCATCGTCGAAAGGCACAATCGAGCGGACATCGATGACTTCCAGCGAGCGTCCTTCTTCGGCGGCCGCAGCAGCGGCGGCGAGAGCGGTGGGAACTGTGGGGCCGTAGGCGATGAGCGTTGCGTCCGTGCCAGGACGGGCGACGGCGGCACGGCCTTCGGAGGAAGTGCCGCCGTCGAGGTTCGCCTGGTGTTCTGCTCGGAGGGCGTTCAGGTCAACCATGTCCTTGGACCAGTACAGCTTCTTTGGTTCCATGAACATCACCGGATCATCTGAGTCGATGGCCTCCCGCAGCATCCGGTAACCGTCCGCAACCGTTGCCGGGGTGAAGACCTTCAGACCGGCAGTGTGCGCATAGTAGGACTCAGAGGAATCGCAGTGGTGCTCGACTCCTCCGATGCCGCCGGCATATGGGACGCGGATTACGATCGGCAGCTTCACGGCGCCTTTGGTCCTGTTGTGCATCTTGGCGACGTGGCTGACGATCTGCTCGAAGGCCGGGTAGGCGAAGGCGTCGAACTGCATTTCGATCACGGGACGCATGCCATTGATGGCCATGCCAACAGCCATGCCAACGATGCCCGACTCCGCCAGAGGAGTGTCGAAACAGCGCTGCTCCCCGAAGGTTTTGGTGAGTCCGTCTGTAATTCGGAAGACGCCGCCGAGCATTCCGACGTCTTCACCGAAAACCAGGACGGTAGGGTCAGCGTGCATTGCATCGACCATCGCGGTGTTAAGCGCCTTGGCCATTGTGATGGCCTGCGGGCCGGACTCCTCCGCGGACGCTGCTGCCTTCGCCGCGGCTCGTGCGGTGGCAGCGCTGACGTTGCCGTTAACCTCTGATGAGGTGGTGATGGATGGACTCATCGTTCTGCCTCTTCTGTGCTGGCATCAACTGCTGCTTCTCGGGCAAGTTCGTCAGCGAGCATTGCTGACTGTTCCCGCAGCTGTGGTGTGGACTTTGCAAAGACGTGGCGGAAGAGTTCCTGCGGATCCACCGGCATGTCTTGGCCCAGTCCTTCGCGGAGTTGGGTAGCCACCGTCTCAGCTTTCGCCGTGATCCGGGCCTCTGCAGTTTCATCCAACAGCCCGCGTTCGGTGAGGTAAACCTGCATCCGTTTCAGCGGATCCCGGGCAGCCCATTGGGCCACCTCGCTGTCCTGGCGGTAGCGCGTGGCGTCATCGGCGTTTGTATGGGCCTGCATTCGGTAAGTGTGGGCCTCGACCAAAAGGGGGCCGGAGCCGCCGCGGGCTAGGCTCACCGCCCTGTCCAGCACCGCGAGAAGCGCGACGACGTCGTTGCCGTCCACACGCTCACCTGCCATTCCATAGCCCACAGCCTTGTGAGCCAGGGAAGGAGCCACCGACTGGTGGGCCAGAGGCACCGAAATTGCGTACTGGTTGTTTTGGACGAAGAACACCACGGGAAGGTGGAACACGGCCGCGAAGTTCAGGGCCTCGTGGAAGTCACCTTCACTCGTGGCGCCGTCACCGCACATTGCCAGGACAACTGTGTCTTCGCCACGGAGTTTGGCGGCATGGGCTACCCCGACGGCGTGCAGCAGTTGCGTAGTCAGCGGTGTGCACTGGGGGCCCACCTTGTGCTCGGTGGGGTTGTAGCCGCTGTGCCAGTCGCCCCGGAATATGGTCATGGTCTGAACGGGGTCGACTCCTCTGGCCATCACCGCAACGGAATCGCGGTACGTGGGAAAAATCCAGTCGCCCTCGGAAAGGCAAAGGGCAGCTGCCACCTGGCATGCCTCCTGGCCATGGCTGGAGGGATAAACCGCCATGCGTCCTTGGCGGACCAGCGCCGAGTTTTGGTCATTGACCCTGCGTCCGACCACCAGTTGCTCGTAAGCGGCGAGCAGCTCAGCGTCGCCCGGCAGCGGATACTCGTGGCCAGGCTGGGTGCCCTGCTCAGTGTGGTGTACCAATGCGCCGTCCTGGTCCACCATCTGAATGGGGTGCCGGGCGGGCAGCATGTAGTCCTCAACCGTGATACCGAACTTGCGTACAGCCTCGGTAACGGCGTCCTCGCCGGTATGTCCGGGCTGCCCCTCGGGTCCTGCCGGTTGGACGGCGGCGTGGTCTGCGGAGATCGTCATTGGTCAGTCCTTCTATAGCCACTATTCATTCCCAGTATCGTCCCGAAGGCTGTTTCGTATCCAGCGTCACAGTAAATCGTGGAAAACCGAGGCTGGATGGCCTACCCTGAAAGACAAATCGTAAGTGTGAGCTGGATTACGGGTAGAGGTGTAGACGAATGGCACAGAATGGAACTGCCCGAGGCGAAGTCCTCCTGGACGACGTGGACCGGAACATCATTGCCGAACTGACCCGCGATGGCCGGATGTCGGTGACACAGGTAGCGGAGAACGTCCATATTTCCCGGGCGCATGCTTACACGCGCATCGCGCGCCTGACCAGCGAAGGCGTGCTGACCAAGTTCACAGCCCTCGTGGACCCCATTAAGGCCGGCCTCAAGTCCTCCGCCTACGTAACGCTCAAAGTCAGCCAACATTCCTGGCGTGAGCTCCGGGAACAGCTCAGGACCATTCCCGAAATTCATCACATTGCCCTGGTGGGCGGGGACTTTGACGTGATCCTCTTGGTTCGCGCCCTGGATAACGTGGATTTACGGCGAGTGATCTTCGATCAGTTGCAATCCATGCCTGGCGTGTTGGATACCCAAACATTCCTGGTGTTTGAGGATCTGGATACGCGGTGACGTTAGACGACGGCAATCTCAGCAAGTGCAGGCGATGGACTGTCGCCGCTGTTACGGACAGGACTCTTTTAGCGGGCCGGGATCCCCTTGACAATACAATCCGGATTGACGCTGCGGGTAACACAAGCCGCAGCACCTACCGTGCTCCTTGCTCCGACTCTGAGACCTTGAAGAATAACGGCCCCCGCACCAACCAGGACTTCCTCCTCGCAGAGAACATCGCCGGAGATTACCGAACCCGGATTGACGGAAACAAAATCACCCAAAACGGAGTCGTGGCCAACGGTGGCATTCGGGTTAATCTGCACGTGCTTGCCCATGAGCACATTCGTCGAGATCTGCGCTCCCGAACATATGATGGATCCTGCGCCAACCGTGCTCAGGGAACCAATTGTCACGGACGGATGAATCGCCAGGCCCGGCGTATTGTCCGCATCACTAAATCGGGCGCTTATCAATCTTCTGGCTGTGGGGTTACCCACTCCCACCAGGTAGCAGGTCTCCAGCCCCCTTGCTAGCCATTGACTCTCGTCACCCAGATACTGGATACCGCTCCGACTCAGTCGGTCAATATTCTCGCTGCTTGGGCTCGAATCAACGACGCCTAAAAGGTCGTATTTTGGGCCAGACGCGGCGGCATTTTGCGCCAAAACCACATCAAGGGTTTCGCGACCGAAGCCACCAGCGCCAATTATTACAAGCGGAAGAGTCATGGTTACCACTATCGTATACGGACCTAACATGGCAAAGCTGTCGGCCTTTTTGCGGTCTCTCAGCACAGCGAGATGCTGTGCACGCGGTGTCCCGCCCCAATTCTAGCCATAACGAAATCCAGGAAGAGCGGCTAGTCTTTGGAGCAAGTAGACAAGAATTACCCCAGTCGAGGTCGACAGTTAGACGAAGGCGAAAAATGTCCATACCTAAGGCGCTTATCCGCAGAAGTCAAGACTTCACGCACATCCTTGCAAGCTTTGACCAAGACCCCATCGTGGCGGCCAAGAAACTACGGGTAACTGTTGACCAAAACTGCCGCTTCATATCCACGACACTCGCGAACTTTGGCTCTCAGCCTGTTGAAAAACAGAAGCATCTGCTGCGCCGGTTCATGTAATCCGCCAGCAATCGAATGCCAATGAAACAGTTTCAGCGGTTGTTCAACCAACACGGTGAAGGTACGATCAATACCCTTAATGAGCGAAAATGATGAAGCAGATTGCAAAGCCGCCGTCTAAGCACCCCTTACGCATAACACTTGTTCTAAAGACAAATGAAGGCGGTCTCTGGATACTTCCGCACGTCCAAGAAATGCTCCTGCGCGGTCATTCAGTGTCGGTCATCGTTCCACCCGGAGACGGCCGCTTGACTCGATCCCTCCGCGAAACAAACGTGAGAATCGTTCCGTCGAGATTTGAATTCAAGTTCTCACCTCGACCTAGTACCTTTTGGGGCCTCCTCCGACTTCGGGACCAGATCAAGGAGACCAGCCCGGATGTGCTCCATTATCATCTTTATGCGTCTGCATTGGCTACACGCTTGGCTGCCATCGGGTTGGGAATCCCGTCGGTACATATGGTGGCAGGACCGCTCTATCTTGATTCTGGGATTATTCGTTTTGCAGAACGCTTTCTTGTGACACGAGACACGAAGCTTATCGCTGGAAGCAGGAACACTGCTGATAGATATCTTGCACTCGGTTTACAACCTTCGAATCTGGACGTCGTACCTTATGGAGTGGACGTCGAAACCTTCCGATTGCCGACCTTTCAAGAGAAACTCGCGGCTCGTGATGAGCTTAATTTCTCTCAGGACTTGTTCGTCGCCGTCATTGTTGCTTACGTTTATGGACCGAAGAGACTGGTTCACGTTCATTCGGGAATAAAAGGACACGACATTCTTTTATCTGCTTGGAAGAGGTTTGCGATCAATAAAAAGGATGTAAAGCTACTATTGGTCGGAAATGGTTTCGACCGCGAGGGTGAGTTACACCGGCAGCAACTTATTGGCAGGTACGTGACCGGATCCACGGATGTCAGGTGGATAGAAAATGTTGAGGACGTTCGGCCGTACTACTGGGCCAGCAACGTGAGTGTCAGCCCATCGCTATCGGAGAATCATGGAGCAGCCCTTGAAGCCGGAGCAAGCGGCGTAGCACGTATTGTGAGCGACGCTGGCGGACTGCCTGAGACAACTGACCAAGCGTCCGGCTGGGTTGTTCCACGCGGAGATGAAGAAGCCCTCTTTCAGGCGCTCGAGCAAGCCTACAGCGAGCACCGTGCCGGCGCCCTGGAAGGCAAGGGGATCATCAGTCGTCAACAGACAGCTCAATACTTCGACGCAAAAACGAGCGCCACGAGAATTGTCGACGTCCTGGAGAGCGTTATCCGGACCCGTAGAGCACTCAGAGCCGTAACCCTGGTCAGCGAAGCCAGGCTCGGAATGGACAAAGCCGGACAGGTCGCAGCCCTCGATGCCGCTAGTGCCGCGGCTGCTTGGGAACGCTACTCGTTCCGGATCAACGACTTCAGGTTAGCTGCCCGGACCTCGCCCATTCATGGTTCCGGACGAGTGTCCCTGGGGTCAGTGGAGTTGGAGCGGCTACCCTATTACGTAGGCCTCGTTCAGCTGCTGCGAACAACGCCTGCACTCGTATTTCGACTGTGGAAAGTTGTCCATGGGTCACGGGTGCTCATTGCCAGGCTGCCGGGTCCTCTCGGTTTCATCACGATCATCTTGGCGAGGATTTTGTCGAAGCCAGTTTTCGTGGAAGTGGTAGGTGATCCGGAAACTGTTATTCGCCATCATTCATCTCGTCCGGTACGTGCGTTTGCGAAGACTGCGGGCTTTCTCATGCGCTATTGTGTTCGCACTGCTGACGGCACTCGATTTGTAACCCATAAGACACTTCAATCGCTCTATCCACCCAGACCAGATACCCCATCCCTGAACATGAGTAATGTTCAACTGCATGATGATGATTTTTGTTCAACATACATGCCTCGTAGTGCGCATTCATGGACTTTGACATGCATCGGGACACAAGAGACGAACTACAAGGGTCACGATATAGCCCTGGAAGCACTCACCTTTTTGAGGGATCGTGGTTATGACTGCACAATGGTGCTGATTGGTAATGGGGCCCTGCATTCAGACCTCCTGCATCTGGCACGCAAATTGAAAGTCACTAATTCCGTTACTTTTGTTGACAGCTATAGCTCTAAATCAGAACTCTGGAAGTTTCTGGATGCAACTGACGTCTTCCTCCACCCCTCCCGGTCAGAAGGACTACCCAGGGTGGTCCTCGAAGCAATGGCTCGCTCTCGTCCAGTCATTGCCACAACAGTCGGCGGACTACCAGAGTTGCTAAACGGCAGGCATCTTGTGCAACCCGGGAACGCCCAGATGCTTGCAGAGTGCATTCAGCGCATGCTCGATAATCCTCAGGAGGCGGAAACAGCCGCACGCTCCAACTACGTTGTGGCCAGAAGATACCACTACGAGGAACTGGAAAAGGTCTTTGATGAGTGGTGCGACATCGTATCCCACCGTGCACAACAGCAGAGCCATGTCGATCACGTTTCATAGTAGCGAACCTGAATGAATCAGCGGATGCGAGAGAGAAACTGATAATGCGCATGACCAATTTGAACACTTATGCCGTTACCAAACGATTATTGGACTTAGCGGTAGCATCTACCCTTTACTTTGCTACCTTGCCAGTTCAGGCGATAGTCGCAATATTAGTTCTCTTCGATCTGGGTAAACCGGTACTTTTCAGACAAGATAGGCCGGGTTTGGATGGTGAGATTTTCGTACTGCTGAAGTTCCGAACCATGAAAAATGCTACAAATAATGCCTCTGACGACGATCGAATTACGCGTCTTGGATCATTTCTTCGTTCAACGAGCTTAGATGAAATCCCCACTCTCATTAATGTCATTAGAGGGGATATGAGCCTGGTAGGACCACGTCCGCTCTTGACTGGATACCTCAGTTTATATTCGCCGCAACAAGCGCGGCGCCACCAAGTTAAGCCCGGCGTCACAGGGCTCGCACAAGTCAATGGGCGGAACCTGCTGACGTGGGAAGATAAATTTCGCTTGGACGTTCTTTACGTTGAGCAGAGATCCATGAAGCTGGACGTCTACATCCTTTGGAAGACGCTCTGGACAGTCCTCCGTCGCGACGGTATTGCGTCTCCAGGGCATGCAACTACACCAGAGTTTGAAGGCCGGCAGCATGAGCGTGATCAATGAACTATCACCTTCGTGAGAGTCCATGGATGACTACGACGATATGGAAGACGGGCCTGCCCGTCAAAGGAACCGAGAAGGCGGAAGCAACATGACATCGCCGGTGGTCAGCAGTACTGAGAAACGGAATAGCGGCGTCGCCCACATATTCAATCGTATGGATCCGGGCGGAGCGGAGCTTCGCACTGCTGAGCTGGTGAGCGAAGTCGGGGCCATATTTCACTTTTATGGCATCGGGGGCGGGTCGGGTCAACTCGATGAGGACCTCATCCGGCAGGGTCACACCGTCATCAACGAACAGCTGCGCTTGAAATCCATATTGAATTACTACAGATTCTTCCGTTCTGGGCGATATGTTGCTATTCACTCCCATCTAGGATCGGCGTCGGGCGTTGTAATGCTTCTGGCTCTCCTCTGCGGTGTGCCGCGCCGAATCGTACATTTCCGGAGCGACGGAATAGGTGGCAGCCGGCGACTTTCTAAAATGGCTCATTTGTGGGTTTCCAGAATCTTAATCCAGCTTGTTGCTACAGATATTCTTGGTGTATCACCCGGCGCACTTCAGAATGGGTGGAAAGCAACATGGCGCCGAGACCCGCGTTGCAAGGTGATTCCCAACGGATATGACAGCCAGAAGATGAGAAACCAAACATCGTTAGCTCTACGTACTACCCCTATCGAGAGCGCCCCTCTGCGGATAATCAACGTCGGAAGACGGCTTCCAGAGAAAAACAGGTTGCGGTCGATTGAGATCTGGCGAGAGCTGACAAGATCCTGTGACGCCACCTTGATACTGGTTGGCGATCTGTCCGAGAACGAGGAGCGTTTGTGTGCCGAACTCGGCAGGGAATCCGAAACGCGCTCAACAATAGACATCGTTGGTTTTACTTCAAGTCCTTTGGACCACATCTACTCCGCGGACGTGCTGCTTGTTACTTCCACCAGGGAAGGACTTCCGGGCGTGGTGCTCGAGGCCTTGGCCCTTGGCGTCCCGGTAGTCGCTAACGATCTTCCCGGGACCCGCTGGATACAACAGCAGGTTAGCGGCATTCAGATCTGTAACGTTAGTGAACCAAACCAGTCTTGGATCCGTGCCATTCATTCAGCGGCATCAACAAATAAGGATGCTATCCGCTCCTCGTTCGATGCGAGTCCTTTTCAGCTGAAGAGCGTTGTCCCCCAATTTATGGAGGTGTGGGGTCTGGATGGCTGATGTACTGGTGGCTAACCGAAGTCGGAGCCGGCTGGAGATTTTCGGAATTGTGTGGTTTTTGATAGCACTATTCATCATATTTCAGATACTCGAACTTCACCCCCCTCTGTTCTGGCTGGCCCTCGAAGCAGTGAGTTTGGTCGCGGCGGGTGTAGCAACGCTCAGCACTTCGTTTGTTCGAGGGTTCTGGTCCCCGGCGGTCCTCTTCCTACTCATAGTCGGGATCTTCCACGTAGGACTCGCCCCGTTTGCCATCTTCGACTGGGATCCGCTGTTTATCCGTCCTGATGACTACACATGGTTTTACGGTGAGGTGGGAAGACAAGCATTTTCGGCGGTAAATCTTTTCATGGCGAGTTTTGTATTCGCCGGCATTGTTGTCGCCTTGGCAACGCATAAACAATCCTCCCTCACGGAGCCTGTTCCAAGCAACAATGTGGGGGACGGAAGAACGGGCTTGGCGAAATTCGGCGCCCTAACGCTAATAGGGGGGGTTCTATATTGGTTCTACCTCACATATAACGCTGGCGGTGTAGGTATATTTTTCGGTTCATATATTTCCTTTCTTTCTGTCACTGCAAACACAAACCTTCCTGTTACATACATGGTCATTGGCCTGGGCTTGGGTCTAGCAGCGCTTGGCCACGACTTACGTCTCGTGCAACTCTCCCTCCTCGCGTTCGCGGCCTACGCTTTCATTGCCTTTTTTCTAGGTCTAAGGGGTGAGGTCCTCTTCCCTACTGCTGTCGCTGCGTCTGTTTTGGCATATCGGGCTCCTATGCCGAGGGGAGGTTGGGTCGTCGCAGCATGCGCCTTCGTATTGTCACTTATCAATGGAGCCAGGAACATTCGCGAGAGAGGCATTTCAGGTGGTCCAGTGGACGTGACAGCATTTAGCCCGCTTGAGGCGTTGGCTGAAATGGGATCATCCCTGAGGGTGGTCGCCCAAGTCATAATCTGGCACGAACACCAAGGTGAGGATTACCAGATGGGAGATACCTACACGGTCGCTCCTGTCAGATTGTTGGAGGGCCTCTTCTCTCCAGCAGGTACCATACCTGCCGGTTCTGATTTTCGACTGATGAACTCTGAAATAATGTCTAGGTCAGGCGCAATCGGTGGCTCGGTGATTGCCGAACCATTTCACAATTTTGGAATTATCGGCGTCGTACTCATTGCTCTATGTCTGGGCGTTCTATTCGGTTACTTCTCGCAGCGATCGTTTAATGTTGCTGTAGCTGTAGCTTACGTCTGTGTTGCGGTCCCACTCTTCAACCATATCCGCAACTCGTTCGTCCCAGTGCTGCCGTTCATCCTCATCAGTGGACTCGTAGTTGGATGCGTTTATTTATTCAACCAAAAGACTCCTAAACCAGACATCCCACGAAAACAAGTGCGGTCAATCCTATGAGGGGATTGGGCTTTCTAACTGGACCTACATCCAAGGTAGCTCGGTGGACCATTGCCGCTGTCGCGGCCTCAACCGTTACAGGCGTAATCACTGCTCGGTCACTCGGACCCGATTCACGAGGGACTCTTGCAGTGGTTCTCACCCTAGCTGGTTTAAGTGTCCTGTTAGGAGCACTCGGCTCCAACATCGCCGTCCGAACTCATCTTCCCCGGAAGCAATCGGTCGTCGCTGCGGACTATGTTCGACTCACAGGTCTATTGGCCGGGCTCGTGACAGTAGTTCTTGCCGTTGCTTACTTTGTTGCGTCCCAGACAGTGAAGGGAGGACTGGTTGATTTTGGGGTTGCATTCGCATTCGCTGCTTACGGGCTCGGTTATTTTTTCGCGGCCCAGTCGCTTGATTTACTCAATGCCCAAGGCTTTGTTAGTAAATCTGCGAAACATAATGCGTATGGCTCAGTATTATGTCTATTTTTTGTATTCGTGTGTTGGTTGCTAGATGGCAACCTTATCGCCGTGATCTGCGCCTATAGTCTGTCCGTCGTTTTCCAATTCCTGTTGACAGTGAGGACCTTGCGGCCCACTATCAAGGCTTCGAAGACTCACTCACGGGAGGGAATGCTGAAACTAACTGGAGACGGCCTGAAGTCCATGGGTCTCAATGTAGGGCAGCACTTGACCTACACTTCCGGCCTGATATTTTTGGCGATACTATCCACTCCAGCCCAAGTGGGTTTGTACGCCGTAGCCGCTACTCCTGCTGCTTTACTGCGCATCCCATCGAATGCAATGGGCCAACTATTTTTTCACCAGGCAGCATCGGATCAGGTAACTGGACCAAAGCTGATCGTTACACTCCTCAAGCTGACGTGCTTGCTTCTTCCACTCGCATCATTGGCCTGGTTCATAGCCACACCGGCATTCGTTCTTGTCTTCGGCGACGATTATGTAGAAGCCGTGGCGGCATTCAGGGTGCTCCTAGTCGCAGAGATAGCCCTCGCCCCCTTCCTCATTCTCGGACGGGTTCTGGTCGGAACTCAACGTATGCGGACCGCAAGCGCCGCCGGCCTGGTCGGTTTTCTGACGCTGGCAGCAGCTTGCCTTTTGTTAGTTCCATCCGGCGGAGCGGTTGGAGCTGCGTGGTCCGCTTTGCTGGCCTACCTTGCAATGTCCGCAACAACCGGGCTTGGCAGTTTGTTCATCTCTACCAATCCAACCCAGGCAAGTAGCGTCGACTCACGCACTCCCATGGGTGGGGTCGATAAGGACCTGAAAGAGCTAGACGTCAGTCCCAGGCCGCCAACCGTAAAGAAGTCTCGGCTGAAGTGAATGTACTAGATGGCACTGCAGTTCAACACTGTCTGCGTCGGCTCGCCGCTTATAAAGCCATGTACCACTCGTAGACTTCCTTGAGCGCTTGGACAAATTCTGGCTTTTCCACATCGGGCAGCAAACTGTCCAATAATGTCGAAGACGCCTGGGAATGTTTGACGTCCCCGGGCCGTGCTTCGACGTATTCGACTTCAATGCGTTTGGGATGCATCTCCTGCAATAGTTGAACAACGGCGTTGAGGGATGTGCGTGTGCCAAAAGCCAAGTTTACGGGAGTAGAACTGGTCGCTTTACGGGTTGCAGCCTTCGTTAGGGCGTCGGTCACTGCATGAATCGAAGTGAAGTCCCTGGATTGTTCCCCGTCACCAAAAATAGTTAGCGGCCTGTCATCTTTCAACGCAGCTAAGAACTTTGGGATAACGGCAGCGTAGACATGGTCGGCTCGCTGCAAGGGGCCGAAGACGTTGAAGAAACGGAACGCTATTGTTGAAAGCCCGTAACTACTGGAATAGGCATTTGCGTACGCCTCAGTAGCGAGCTTGGTAACTGCATAGGGGCTAAGCGGCAAAGTCGCTAGGGACTCGACTTTGGGAAGAGTGGGGTTTGCCCCGTAGACCGAGGACGACGAAGCCACACTAACGTGGTCAACACGGCATAATCTAGCCGCCTCCAATACGTGCAATGTCCCGTTGACGTTGACCTCATTCGTCGAAACGGGATCTTTGATGGAGCGCGGGACTGACGGAAGGGCGCCGAGGTGAACGATGGCGTTCACTCCCTCGCTAGCATGTAGGACGTCATCGAAATTACGGAGATCACCATCAATCTCTTGGATGCGAGGGGATGCGGAGACACGACGTACCCCTGTGACATAGTTGTCCAGCGTCCTCACCCTCTCTACTTCAGGCTCTCGTAGGAGGCGATTTACGAGATTCGTACCGATGAAGCCACAACCACCAGTGATAAGGATGTCCATTGCTCTCCTGTTTGGAAATGAGATAGCGAGTCTTCTCTAGCCTTAGGTCTAGAGGTGGTGTACCTTCGGCCCACGTACTCGGTGTTTGGTATCTAGAACGCAGGTCAGATCATTTACCACGCAGTCGTAGTCGAAGTAGTCATGGTCGGTCAGGAGCACCACAATATCGGCGTCCTTAACCGTTTCCTTCGACAGTTCCGCTTCAGCAACCCCTGTTGGCCAGCGGTGAGACTCAACATGTTTATCCACACCGCTTACAGTTGCACCAAATTCGCCTAACAGTTCGGCTACCCGAAGCGAGGGGGCTTCGCGGATATCACCCGTATTCTTTTTGTAAGCGAGACCGAGCAGAAGAACACGTGAGTTTTTCAGAGGCTTACCCTGCACGTTGAGTAACTCCATCATTCGCTGCACAACGTATTGCGGCATATTGTCATTAATGTCGTTTGCAAGCTCCACAAACCGGAAGTTTTGACCAAGCTTCCGACGAACTTGCCAGGACAAGTAGCTAGGATCTACGGGTAAGCAATGGCCCCCAACGCCAGGCCCGGGCGTGAATTTCATAAACCCGAATGGCTTTGTTCCGGCAGCCTCGATTGATTCCCAAACGTCGACACCTAGCTGATGGGCAAAGATTGCGAGCTCGTTGACCAGTGCGATGTTGACGTGACGGAAAGTATTCTCAAGTAGCTTGGTGAGCTCGGCCTCTTTGGGGGAGCTCACGGGAACTGTCTGGTTAACCATATCGTCATAGAAGCCCTTGACTTTTTCGAGGCAGAGAGCAGTCATGCCGGAAACCACCTTCGGCGTCTCGACAAAACCCCACGTCGCGTTGCCAGGATCTATACGTTCAGGGCTGTACCCGACATGAAACTGTTTGCCCGCTGTGAGCCCGGAGCCCTGCTGAAGTATCGGTACGAGAAGCTCTTCCGTCGTGCCAGGATAAGTCGTAGATTCGAGGACAACCACTGCACCGGGCTTGAGGTAATCGGCCAAAGACTTACTCGACTCCTCAATAAATGTTAGGTCAGGAAGACTTTCACGCAGCGGCGTCGGGACTGTGATCACGGCAACGTCAAATCCTTCGGCGGCTTCGTAGCTATGCGAAACTGCATACCGACCGGAATCCAAGGCCGCTCGCAACTGAACGTCAGACACGTCGTCCACATACGAATCACCGTTCTGAAGACTATTGACTCGATTCTTGTCCAGATCTACCCCCACGACAGAATAGCCAACCTCGACGGCACGCATTGCAACCGGGAGGCCCACGTAGCCCTGTCCTACAATTACTACTTTGCGGTCTTTGACTTTCATATCCCCATGTCCTGCCGTTGTAATAGATCCCGTATCTGTACTGGATCTTTCAAGAAGTTTGTTTGATTATCATTTTTCTCAGACACTTCAGCTCCAGGTCTGACTGGGAGCGGCATCGATGCCTTCATCTCTGAGTCTTCAAAAAGCCCTCAATTGTGTGAACGATCCGCTCAATGGAATCGGCGGTAAGGGAAGACCCGCTGGGAAGGGTCATGCCTGTTTCAAACAGACGTTGCGAAGTGCCGTTGATGAGGCCGCCGGCTTTACTGAACACCGGCTGAAGATGCATAGGCTTCCACAGCGGACGGTTCTCGATATTCTCCGCGTCGAAGGCAAGGCTCAGATCTCGGGCATTGAAACCCGCCTTCTCTGGTTCCACAAGTACCGACGTCAACCAGGCGTTATCCTCCTCGTCCCTGTTGCCCCCGAAGATCGAGACACCGTCGACGCCAGCAAGCAGTCGTCTGTAGGTGTTCCGGTGTTCGCGGCGCCTCAATATCATCTCGTCAAGTCGGGCCAGCTGTGCCCTGCCAAGGGCGGCCAGCAAATTGCTCAAGCGGTAGTTGAATCCGACATCGTGATGCTCATAGTGGGCTACGGGTTGACGTGCCTGCGTTGCTAAGTATCTGACGCGCAAAGCAACCGCTTCCTCGTCCGTCAGGAGCATTCCGCCCCCGGAGGTTGTCATGATCTTGTTGCCGTTGAAGGAAAAGATAGCCGCATCACCAAAGGCGCCAGTGGGCTTTCCAGCATGCAGGGCACCCAAAGATTCGGCAGCGTCAGCAATTACGGGCACACCATAGCGAGCTGCAACTTCACCGATAGCCGTATAATCGACGGCCTTTCCCAGGAGATCAACCGGAACAACAGCGCCAACCCGTGTCCCGGCACTTGTTAGAGTTTGAAGTGCCTGCTCGAGCAAAGAAGGATCCATATTCCCTGTTTCCAACAAGCAATCTATGAAGAATGGCTCGGCACCGGTGTAAACAATGGCGTTTGCAGTTGCTGCGAAAGTCATAGTTGACGTCAGCACCACATCACCGGGTCCAACTCCTTTTGCAAGGAGGGCCAGGTGCAAGGCAGCCGTTCCGGAACTCAACGCCACAGCATACTTACGACCAATGCGCCCGGACATTTCCCGTTCGAACTCGTCCACGTCCGGCCCCAGCGGAGCAATCCAGCCAGAACGGAGCGCGTCCAGGACGTACTTTTCCTCCAACTCACCAACGTCGGGAGCCGATATGTAGATACGCTCAGTCATTGTTGCCCGAAAATGATGAAGCCAGGTAGGGCTTCGGTATGTCGTTTGTATGACCTTCGGTTTGCTCCCACTGATCGTGGTCAAGCATCGCGGGCTCCAGGGGAGGCACTGCGGTGTGGGTCACTTTGGGATGGAACGGTCGTTCATCGTGTTCACTGACCCCGAAGAGTTCCTCGTGTAGCTTTTCACCGTCGCGGAGACCAGTGAAGACCACATCGATTCGCCTCCCTGACTTGCTTATCATGCGCTCAGCGACATCCAAGATCTTTACCGGGTTCCCCATATCCAAGATCAAGACTTCCCCTGGGCGGCCGATTGCTCCCGCTTGAATCACAAGCTGGCAGGCCTCCGGAATGGTCATGAAGTAACGCGTCACTTCGGGATGAGTGACTGTCAATGGCCCTCCGGCTTCAATCTGGGCTATGAAAGTCGGCAGCATTGATCCGCGGCTTCCGATCACATTTCCGAATCGAACCGACAGAAAAGTTTCGCCGGTTTGGTCTGCAGCCCAAGCCGTCAGCTTCTCAGCAATACGCTTGGAATGGCCAAGGACACTCGTCGGGTTCGCAGCCTTGTCTGTGGATATATTGATAAATGTCCTTACACCAACGCGGCGTGCGGCAGTCAGGACATTCAATGTCCCGAGGACGTTGGTCTTCCAGGCCTCTTCCGGATACTGCTCAAGCATCGGGAGGTGCTTCAAGGCGGCAGCGTGAAACACTACCTCTGGCTTACGGTGATCAAAGATTTCATTCAGGGCTTCCCGATCCCGAATATCAGCCAATACCACGTCATCGCTATCCAGCAAGCCATGCCCGGAAATACTCATCTGGACGCCATGAAGTCCCGATTCATCACGGTCCAGCATGATCAGTTCTTGCGGTCGGTACCTTGACAGTTGCCGACATAGTTCAGATCCAATCGATCCTCCGGCCCCCGTCACCAAAACTCGCTTTCCAGCAACATAACCGGCGATAGACTCCACCGCTGTATCGACAGGACGTCGTCCAATGATGTCTTCGATCGCGACGTTTCTGAGGTCTCCAAGTTTCATGCCGTCTTCAAGAATCTCGGAAAGAAGTGGCATGACCATCATTCGCAACCCAGCTTTATCTGCTTGGTCGGAGACTTGACGGATGAACTCGGCATCTGCTCGGGCAATACAAAATACAAGAGCCGTTGCCTCGACTCTCCGTGCCAACTCCACTAAATCGCTTCCATCACCCAGTACTGGAATATTGGAGAGCCGAAGATGACGCTTGTCCGGATCATCGTCGATCAGCCCGACAGGCATATAAGGGGAGGCTGGATCGCTCAGCATCCGCTTCACAAGATAAGCCCCGGTTTGACCCGCTCCATAGATTAATGAACGCTCTGCGGAGTCGCGGGGCCGGACTCGTCGTTCTGATACGAGTCTCTGCAGGTATCTGCTTCCTCCCATTAATACGAACGCCACGGGTAAGGCGACTAAGGCTGTGCTGCGAGGGGCGCCGGCTGCATCCAATAGAAGAAAGTTGACGACAAACAGTGCCGCCGCAACGGCACAGACAGTAAAGAGGAGAGTTTGGGCTTCGTGAAAAACGCCGTGCTGATGGCGCCCCCTATATAGAGCCAAGTGCCAACCAATGGCTGCTTGAAGCAGAATCGCACAAATTACAAGTATTCCCACAGAGCCCCAGTTGACCCGGGCAGCAACGAAGTCGAATCGAAATAGCACGGCGAAGGTAACGGCAATAACCCAGGCTTCAGCGTCCACTGAATACTGAAGTACTCGGGACGCCCATCGTTCTGTGCGGCCCTCGTCGACAGGTCGGCCTTGTGTTTGGTTTCTTGCCCGCATTGAAAGTATCCCCCCGGAAAAATTCGACTGCGAAGAGTCCGATGAGGACACTTCGACAGGCAGGGCACCACAGTGACTTGGTTCCCCTACGAAAATGCAAGGCTGGCAAAAGCTGAGACCGATTCCAGCTTTGCAAATTCTTCTTCATTATTACCTGATGATGCTCAATTACAAAGGGAAGTCATAAGAAGTACCCGTAGATCCCCAATCAGTTCACTTGATCATTCAAGTGGACGGCGGGAAGAACAGGCCGGAATAAGATTGTGCCCGCATGTCACGACCTCCACCGGGTACCATAAGGAGCACTTGCCCGAGGACGGTACCTGGAAGGGGCTCGATTTTGGAGCTGAAGGACTATTTGCGGATTTTACGACGCAACTGGATTATCGTCTTAGCCTGCGTATTGACCGGGGTGCTAGCTGCTGGCGCGACCTCCTTGGTTGTCAAACCAAGCTACAAATCTGACACAAAGCTGTTTGTAGCGCTCCAGAATTCTGGATCCGTCACAGAATTGCAACAGGGTAACGTCTTTAGTCAGGCCCGCGTGCAGTCATATGTGAAAACTGTAAACACACCTACAGTTCTTCAACCCGTGATCGATAGTTTAGGACTGAACCTCACCCCGCAAGCGCTGTCGCAAAGCATAGTGGCCAGTTCAGATGTGAATACCGTTCTCATAAGCATCTCAGTCACCGATGAGTCGCCGGTCCAAGCGGCAGCCATTGCTCAGGCTGTAAGCCGAAGTTTGGTAGAGGCTGTTGACGAACTGGAGAGACCAGCAGCGGGCGAACCGTCCCCCGTGAAGCTCTCGATCGTTACACCGGCGACCGCACCCACAGCACCGTCGTCTCCCAACGTCCGCCTGAACCTGATTCTAGGATTGCTGGCGGGAATTGCTGCCGGCGTCGCGCTTGCCGTCCTCCGATCGGTTTTGGACACTAGAATTCGCGGCGAGGCAGATCTGCGCCGGGTCACGACGGCGGCCGTACTCGGCGGGGTCAGCTTTGACTCAGATGCCGTGAAGAAGCCGTTGCTTACGCAAGCGGCGACTCAAAGTCCAAGGGCAGAATCCTTCCGCCAGCTGCGCACGAATCTGCAGTTCGCCCACGTGGGCCATGACTCAAAAACCGTACTCATCACCTCATCGGTTCCGGGCGAAGGCAAAAGTACAACAGCACTAAACCTTGCCATTGCCATGGCCCAGGCGGGACAGACTGTAGCCTTAGTGGATGCCGACCTGCGTAGACCTATGATCGCCGAATACCTGGGTCTGGAGCGCAATGCTGGGTTGACCACAGCCCTCATCGGGAGAGCGGACATCGTCGATCTGCTGCAGCCCTGGGGCAGTGAGCAACTGTATGTTCTTGCGTCAGGTCAAATACCTCCAAACCCGAGTGAGTTGCTTGGATCCGAAAAAATGAAGCAACTAATATCCAAGTTGGAGGGCACCTTTGACGCCGTGATCATCGACGCGCCGCCGCTTCTGCCTGTGACTGATGCCGCGGTTCTCGCCCAGCAAGTAGGCGGAGTGGTAGTGGTCGTGGGGACGCAAAAGGTACGCACCACCGACCTCGAAAAATCTCTTGCTGCGTTGGAGATGGTGCAAGCTGATGTCCTGGGCGTGGTACTCAACCGGCTTCCTACTAAGGGACCCGATGCTTACGCCTACGGCTACTACAGCTACGGCAACACAACGAGCGGTGCCCAAACCATGAAACCCTCTGACCCGGATTCTCAAGCGGCGCCAGATGAGGACGAAGGACGCTTTGCCGAAGAAATACTGCACGGAGAGACCCGAGAGCCTACCCGTATAAGAAGCGGTCTCGGCAGGCAGCCGCAGTGACCGCTAAGGATTTGGGGGATCCTTTGGTCGTGTCAGAATCTACCGAACAACCTCGTGCCACTCGTCCGTCAAGGCCAGGTCCCAAGTGGTCGCGTCGCAGCGGCCGACGCCGGCTTCTAGTACGAACGGCAGCAGTAATGGGGTCACTAGCGGTTCTGGTCGGAGCCGCAGCAGCCTGGCTGGCCTACCGCGCCACCGAGCTGAGAAATGAGATGACAGCGGTCAGCCAACTCATGCCTGAGTTCAAGGACCAACTGCTGGCCAAGGACAACCAAGCGGCACAAAAAACACTCGACCAGATACAGCTACACATTGATACGGCACGCGGAGCGGCGATCGATCCGCTGTGGAAAGCAGCCGGGGCCCTTCCGTTTGTTGGGCCGAACTTTTCAGTCACGGCCGAACTGGTTCTATCTGCTGACGATGTGGTTGACCGAGCCGCCCAGCCGATGCTGGGAGTTGTTAGCTCGTTGGACTGGCAGAAAATGACTCCGGTGAACGGCAAGTTCGATGTTTCACCATTGGAATCGTCCTCACCCACCATCGTGGCCGCCGCGAACACTGTTGAACTGACGCATGCACGCTTGTCGGGCATAGACCATTCAGGGCTGTTCCCCGAAGTCTCGCGTCCGCTTGCAGAAGCAACGCAATCGCTGGACGATCTCCGGCAGACGCTCAATACTGCCGCTGACACATCGAAAATACTGCCAGCCATGATGGGGGCGACCGGACCCAGAAACTACCTGGTCCTAATCCAGAACAACGCTGAGATACGTGCGACCGGCGGACTGCCTGGCGCCCTCGCCGTGCTGCACGTGGAGGACGGTGAAATCCGGCTTGAGGCGCAGTCCACCGGTTCCGCTATGGGCAGGTTCACGCCTCCTGTTGACGCGGATCCAGTGCAGACTCAGATTTATTCAAAGAGGCTGGGAACCTTCATCAGCGACGTCAACCTTACGCCGGACTTTCCCACGGCAGCAAAAGCCGCAAAGTCCATGTGGGAAGCCCGGCAGGGAACTCCGGTGGACGGTGTTATCGCCTTGGACCCGGTGGTTCTGGCCCACATTCTGAAGGCCTCTGGCCCGCTCACTATCCCTATTCCTGATGCGGCGATAGCAACCGGGTTGCCCACAACCTTGACAGAAGCAAACGTTGTAAAGACCCTTCTCTCCGATGTCTACAAGGAATTGGACAGTAATGAGCTACAGGACGCCTATTTTGCATCGGCTTCAAAAGAAGTCTTCTCTGCTTTGGCTTCCGGAAAGGTTGCCGGGGACCAACTCATTGAAGCCCTGACGACGAGTGCACGGGAGAACCGGTTGCACGTCTGGAGCGGCCACAACAGAGAACAGGACATTTTAGGGAAAACGGGGATTGGTGGTTCGATATCCGGACCGGCAGCCGGTGGGAATTCCTTCGGCGTGTTCTTTAATGACGGAACGGGTGCCAAAATGGACTACTACGTCAGACGCACTGTGCAACTGATACAAGAGTGCAAAACTGATGGTTATTCTGAGGTCACCGTTCGGGTAACTACGTCCAACACCGCCCCCATCGACGCAGCTACTTCCTTACCCGAATTAGTGACTGGTGGCGGGCGTTACGGGGTACCTGCGGGGACCGTGCAAACAAACATCGTTGTTTATGGTCCTGCTCAATCACAGATCGAAACCGCGCACGACAACGGGACCAAAGTCCCCTTCGGCTCTCATATTCACGGTGGGCGTCCGGTAGGCATGGTGGCAACCAGTTTGGCGCCAGGCCAAGAAAGTACTATGGACTTTACTTTCGGAAAAATTGTTCAACACACAGAACCGAAAGTCCTTGTCACCCCCACTGTCCAAAATGTCAACGATGTAATTCTGGATAACGAAATCAAAGCTTGCACTGCTAGCAGTAGAACCTCAAGATAAGCCCAAGTAAATCGTCAGGATTAACCTTTGCGGATGATCAAGACAAAGTGGTACGGTCAATTTTGGGATACATATCCGGCAGTTCCGCAGTTGGTCTCAGGGCGGAGAGGGAATCTCCTCAATTTCGGGTAAATATATAGGCATCAGGTCTCCGGGGGGACACTCATGAAAAAAGCATTTTCAGCAATCGCACTCGCAGGATTAATTGCACTCGTCGGCGCAGCTCCTTCTGTAGCCGCAAACTACCCGCCGCTTCCGCCCCAGGCGGCAGTCTCTGACGGTACGGTCGGCCCAGGCGAAGAATTCGTCTTCTCGGGCCAGGGCATGCACGCCAATGAACCACTCACGATTTCTGTTACACCCGGGGCAAACCCGGCAGCAACCGGTGCGAGCATTGCGGGTGGTAGCCAGACCGTCTCAGGCAAGATCAAACTGCCGATGGCAACGCAGACCTTCAGCACAGTTGCCGATGCGCAGGGCAGGTTCAGCATCACTCTCAGCATCGACACGCCAGGTACGTACGCACTCACGGCTACCGGCAATACATCCGGCATCACGGTTGGCCCGGTTTATGTGACAGTTGTGGCAGCTGCCGCCCCTCTCGCTGGCACCGGTGGCGCACCTTTGGCGAACACGGGCACTGACGCCAGCCTTCTCCTTTGGGGAGCAGCTGGAATTGGTGCCTTGGGCCTCGGCGCTGGAGCCGTTGTTGTTACTCGCCGCCGCGCAAAGGCTGAGACCGCTTAGTCCCGCAATAAGCACATCAAGCATCACAAGGTGGGTGGTTCTCCGGTAAACCGGAGACCCACCCGCTTTTTTCGTCTGACTACCCGTATTCACCAAGTGCCACCCCGTGATAGTCATTTTCCTATGGGGCGACACTGGCGGAACACCAATGTAAGACCGGGCCGGACCATCACCGTGCCGCCACGGACATGGCTTCCCTACATCTGGCTGGCGTTATTGGCCGTGGCCGCTGTGGGAACGGCGGCAGTAGCCCTAGCGAGGACAACCTGACCGCCGGAAAGTACCCAGCACGGAGGGTGAACCACTGGGGCTGGGTACTCGTCGCTTACTTCGCTGCACTGGCAATCATCGGATATTGGCCCACCCCGGTTGATGAGCCGGCCCGGGACGCACTGGAAGACTTCTTCGAGTGGCTGCATCAGAGTGGTGCACCGCGCTGGCTCAGCTACCAACTGTTGGAAGCAGGGGCCAACGTGCTGCTGTTTATTCCGGTAGGCGCACTGTGCGTGGCCGCCTTCCGGCGCAACCGGTGGTTCCAGAACGTTGCAATCGGGGTGATGGTCTCCGCGTCCATGGAGTTGGGACAGTTCCTTTTCCTGGACCGCCGTGACCCAAGCCCCCAGGACCTCGTCACGAACACCACAGGTACCGTAACCGGCATTTTCCTCGTCTACGCCCTGACCTGGTGGCTTAAAAGGAGACAGGCCCAGCGCTACCAAGCGGCGCACTGAACCTGCCTAAAAGACTCCACCAACACAGACGTCAGTTCACAAAGGCCTTCATCCAGGCCCGGAGCTCTTCGCCGAACTCCACGCGCTCCGCTGCCAGCGTGATCACCGCCTTCAGGTAACTCAGCTTGTCCCCGGTATCGAAGCGCCGGCCCTTGAACACCACGCCGTACACGCCACCGCCGTCGCCGTTAACAGCGAGAGTCTGCAGTGCGTCAGTCAACTGGATCTCTCCCCCGCGCCCGGGCCCGGTCTTCTCCAGAACACCGAAAACGGCGGGGTGGAGCACATACCTGCCAATGACGGCGAGGTTCGAGGGAGCCTCGTCTGCGGACGGCTTCTCAACGAGACTGTTCACGCGGACGTAGTCTTCGCCCTCCACCACCGAGATATCCGCACAACCATAGGCACTGATCTGCGGGTGATCCACCTCGATCAAGGCAATGACGGAACCGCCCGTCTTTGCCTGAACCTCGATCATGGTGGTGAGCAGCTCATCATGCTCGTCAATCAGGTCGTCACCCAGCAAGACGGCAAAGGGCTCGTCCCCCACATGCTGGCGGGCGCACAGAACAGCGTGACCCAGGCCTTTGGCTTCGCCCTGGCGGACATAGTGGATGGGTCCCAGCTCAGAGGAGTGCTGTACAGCCTCCAGACGTGTCCTGTCGCCCTTCTCCTCCAGTGCACGCTCCAGGGCGGGTGTCCTGTCGAAGTGATCCTCCAGGGAACGCTTGTTTCGCCCGGTAATCATGAGCAGGTCAGTGAGCCCGGCCTTGACGGCCTCCTCCACCACGTACTGGATTGCCGGCATATCAACCACCGGCAGCATTTCCTTCGGCATGGCCTTGGTTGCTGGCAGGAAACGAGTTCCCAGCCCTGCCGCCGGAATAACTGCTTTACGAACTTTCCCCGTAGTCATCTTTGAACCTTACAATCCGGGTTGAAAAAGCGAAATCAGCGATGGGAAAAACGAGTACCAAGACAGGTACTACTTGGGAAGGGCCCTGGGGAGCTCGACCAGCGGGACGAAGGCCGTTCTTCCTTCTTCCAGCGGGAGCTCCCCAGGCCCTTCAAGTAACTAATGTGGCGGGAGGACTGAAGGTCTCAAGATCAGCCCGAAAACTTCAAAATGCACTTTCCACTTCACCGGGACGGGGGACGGAATACAGCAGGGCCCTGGGGCGCTCAACCACTATATGAAGGCCGTTCTTCCTTCATCCCCCAATGGGAGCGCCCCGTGGGTCCTACATCTGGTTAATGTGGCGGGTCCTCAAAAGGTCTCGCCTATTTTCACAATCATTTTCCTAATCCATTCCAGGCCCCAAAACCGAGCCTTCTCAGACCCGTGTCCCCTTAAAGTTCGGAACCCGCTTTTCCTGGAAAGCCCGGAATCCCTCGGCATAGTCAGCCGTTTTGCACAAGCGGGCCTGCTCGGCATTTTCTTCTTCCATGGCTTCCCAAAGTCCCAGCCTCTCGTCACGGATATGGGCCACCAATTCCTTGCTCACATTGAAGGCTCCCGTGGCCCCAGAGGCTACCCCCGCCACAATCCGGCGGGTGTTCTCCAGCAATTCATTCTTGGGCATTGCCCGGCTGAACATTCCCTGGGCCACAGCCTCCGCTCCGCTCATCAGCTCGGCTGTGTAAATGAGGTCCAGGGTCCGGTGCATTCCGAGCCGTTCGGTGAAGTACCAGTGCCCACCTGAATCAAGGGTGGCGCCGAGCTTCGCGAATGGGGAGCCGAACTTGGCGTCCTCCGCCACGTACACCACGTCCGTTGCCAGCAGCAGGCCCAGTCCCACGCCCAGGCAGGCGCCCTGGGCGGCCGCAAACGTGGGAGCCGGGAACGCGCTCATCTTCTGCAGCAGCGGCTGCACCAGCCCGCCCAGGTAAGCGGCGGCGTCGTCCGTCTCAGGCGTTACGCCGGAAATGTCCCGCCCGGCACAGAAGGCGCGTCCCTCACCCCGCAGCAGCAGCGCCCGCACGTCGCCTCTGGAGGCGGCGGCAGCGGCGGCGTCGTACGCTTCAGCCAGATCCCGGAGCGCCTGCTCATCCAGCGAGTTCAGCTTCTGCGGGGCGTTCAGCACTATCTCGGCAACACCGTCGGCTGTGGACAGGGAAATCATGAGGCTCCTCGGGGGTTCAGCGGGCGGTTGAAGGGGCGGACCCGGCGAGCGGGCAAGGCGGCGAAGCTAGACGTCGAAGTCCACGGTGACTTCCGGCGTCGTGGGGTGCGACTGGCAGGTCAGGACGTAGCCCCTGTCCAGCTCATCCTGCTCCAAGGCGTAGTTTTCGTCCATGTTCACGCTGCCGCTGACCAGTTTGGCCCGGCAGGTGCCGCAGACTCCCCCGGCGCATGCAAAGGGAACATCAGCCCGGACGCGGAGGGCTGCGTTGAGGATGGATTCGCGGGCATGGGTGGGGCTCGCCACCTCGCCCTGCAGACCGTCCAGCTTGAACGTGATCTTGTACGTTTCCTTGGACTCGTCCGCCACCACGGGACGGCCCGCGTTTCCCTCGGGGCGGTCCGGCTTGCCCGAGGAGAACAGTTCGAAGCGGATGTGTTCAGGCTTCACCCCGCGCTCGGCAAGGGTGTCCCGGCACAGCTGCACCAGTTCGAACGGCCCGCACAGGAACCATTCGTCCACGTCATCCGCATGAATCGCGGTGCCCAGCAGCGCCTGAAGCTTCTCGGCGTCGATCCTGCCGGTCATCAGGGGCGCGATCCGTTGCTCCCGCGACAACACATGGTGAAGCGCCAGCCGCGAAGGGTATTTATCCTTCAGGTCCGCGAGCTCCTCCAGGAACATCACGTCCATGGCGGCTTTGTTGGCGTAGATCAGGTCAAAGCGGGTGTCCGGATGCGCGGCCAGCAGAGTGCGGGCTATGGCGATCACGGGGGTGATGCCGGAACCGGCGGCGATGGCCACAAAGTTGCCGGGCTGCCCGTCCCGCTCGCCGGCCATCTCCAGCGGGTTGTTCATGGAGTTCATCAGCTTCTGCTCCACGGCCTTGCCATCCTTGCCGTGGCGGGAGACGAACGCCCCCATGGGACTCATGACGTCCAGCGTGTCCCCCGGCTTGAGCTCGGCATTGGCCCACGTGGAAAACAGCCCGCCGAGGTCCTTCTTGATGGCCAGCCGGATCTCACTGCTGCCATCCTCGAAGGTCCGCGGCTCGGCGCAGATGGAGTAGCTCCGGCGGACCTCGTGCGGCTCGCCCTTCTCATCCGGCAAAGTGGTGCGCAATGCCACGTACTGGCCGGGGAGGTAGTCGAACTGCCCCGCCAGCTCCGGCGGCACCCCGAACGTCACCTCGATCGCGTCCTCCGTGAGCCGGCGGACTTCCGTCACAGTCAGGGTGTGGAAGGACGCACGACGGCGGCCGGTGGCTGCGGCCGACTCAGCGGCAGTCTGGCGGACAACAGTCATGGGACACCTGTTCCTTACAAAACTTTGAAGTAGTCAAACGGTTCCCTGCAGTCCTGGCAGACGTACAGGGCCTTGCAGGATGTGGAGCCGAAGCGGGTAAGTTCCTTGGTATTCAGGGAGGAACACTGCGGGCACTTCACGGCGAGGGTCAGCCTGACAGGGCCAGCATGGCGCAGAGCCGCGGCCCGCCCGCTCGGTGGCGCGATGCCATACTCCTGCAGCTTCGCCTTGCCGGCTTCACTCATCCAGTCAGTGGTCCAGGCCGGCGATAGCACCATGTCCACTGTGACGTCGGCGTAGCCCTCTTTGGCGAACGCGGCCTTGAGGTCGTCCCGGATGGCGTCCATGGCCGGGCAGCCCGAGTAAGTGGGCGTGATGGTGACCCGGACCGCCTGGCGAGTGCCGCCGTCGGGCTCCCCTTCCTCCAGTACCTTTACGTTCCGGAGGATGCCCAGGTCCTCGATGGTGAGCACCGGAATCTCGGGATCGCAGACAGCCGCGGCAATTTTCCAGGCCCGCTGCCGGGCCTGTTGCTTTTCCTGAGGCTGCGTCGGTTCCCGGGTTATGGTCACGGCGGTCACCACTTCGCTCCCGGATGTTCGCGGGCCAGAACCTGCATCTCAGCAAGGATGTAGCCCAGGTGTTCAGAGTGCCGTCCCCGCCGACCGCCGCCCGGCGCTGCCGGAACCTGCGGAACCTCCAGCTCGGCTTCGGCCAGTACCTCGCCCGTCAGGCGGTCAAAGTCGCCGCGCAGGCTGGAAGGTTCGACGGCGACGCCGGTTTCAGCCAGGCGCGTGGTCAGCTCATCGTCGTGGAAGAGCTCATCAACGTAGGGCCAGATGAGCTTGAAGGCGTGCTGGATCCGACGCCGGGATTCCTCGGTGCCGAGGGCGAGGCGCAGTACCCATTGGGCGCTGTGATCCCGGTGGTAGTCCACTTCCTTCACGGCCTTGGCGGCGATGGCGGAAAGAGTGGAGTCCTTGGATTCGGTGAGCCGGCGGTAGAGCTCGAACTGGTAGTAGCTCACCACGAACTGGCGGGCAATGGTGACGGCGAAGTCCCCGTTGGGCTGCTCGAAGAGGTGGGCGGAGCGGAACTCGGGCTCGCGCCGGAAGTAGGCGAGATCGTCCTCGCTCTTGCCCCACGCTCCCCCGGCGTAGCTGAGGAAGGACCTGGCATGGCCCAGCTGGTCGAGGGCGATGTTGCCCAGGGCGACGTCCTCTTCCAGCTCAGGAGCCCGTGAGATCCAGTGGCCCAGGCGCTGGGCGAGGATCAGCGCGTCATCACCAAGCCGGAGGGCATATTCGGCTGCGTCTTCGGCGGGCTTGACCAGCCCGGTGCTGACCTCGAGCGCAATGTCCTCGGGGCGCAGCGCATTACCGGGAGTGATGCGGGTGGCTGATTCATTCGTCACAGGTGCTTCACGCCCTCGCTCTTGGTGTAATACGTGGCGTGGCGGTAGTCCTTGCCCTGGGGTGACTCGAAGAACGCACCCTTGGCATCGGGATCGCTCGAGGCAATGGCGTCCGCCGGGACCACCCAGATGGAGACGCCCTCGTTGCGGCGGGTGTAGAGATCCCGGGCGTTGCGCAGGGCCATGGCGGCGTCCGGCGCGTGCAGGGACCCCGCGTGAACGTGCGACAGGCCGCGGCTTGAGCGCACAAAGACTTCCCATAGCGGCCAGGCACTGCGGTGACCCTGGATAGTCTGGGCCTGGCTCTGAGGCGTGGCCTCTGGTGCCGTAGTGCCGGGGGCTGTTGCTGTGCTTTTTGTTGGGGCCTCGGTTGGGGCCTCGGTTGGGGCCGACGACGAGTCCGATCCGCCGCCGGCGCTCGCCGGCATCTCCGGATTTCCGTGTGGTGGCTTCATGCTGCGAGTTCCTTTTCTGCCTGCTTGCGGCTCTGCTTTTCCGCGTAGGCTGCTGCTGCTTCGCGCACCCAGGCGCCGTCTTCGTGAGCCTCGCGACGGCGCTCAAGGCGCTGCGCGTTGCAGGGGCCGCGGCCGTTGAGTACTTCCTTGAACTCGTCCCAGTCCAGGGGTCCGTGTTCCCATTTCCTCGTTTCCTCGTTGAAACGAACCTCGCTGTCCGGCAGGGTGAGCCCAAGGACCCTGACCTGCTCCACCATCATTCCGACGAACCGGCTGCGCAGCTCGTCATTGCTGAAACGCTTGATGTTCCAGGCCATGGACTGCTTGGAGTTGGGGGAATCGTCGTCGGGCGGGCCAAACATCATGAGCGACGGCGCGTACCAACGGTTCACTGCGTCCTGCGCCATCTGCTTCTGCTCAGGCGTTCCATTCGCCAGTTCCAGGAGGATCTCGAAGCCCTGGCGCTGGTGGAAGGACTCCTCCTTGCAGATGCGGACCATCGCGCGTCCGTAAGGTCCATAGGATGCCCGGCACAGCGGCACCTGGTTGCAGATGGCAGCGCCGTCCACCAGCCAGCCGATCGCGCCCATGTCCGCCCAGGTCAAAGCCGGGTAGTTGAAGATGGAGGAGTAACGGGCCTTGCCGGCAATCAGGTCATCCATCATCTGGTCGCGCGATTGGCCCAGGGTCTCAGCAGCTGAGTACAGGTAGAGCCCGTGGCCTGCCTCGTCCTGGACCTTGGCCATGAGGATGGCCTTGCGCTTGAGGCTGGGAGCCCGCGAGATCCAGTTGGCCTCGGGCTGCATCCCGATGATCTCCGAGTGGGCGTGCTGGGAAATCTGGCGCAGCAGAGTCTTACGGTAGCCCGCCGGCATCCAGTCCCGGGGTTCGATCCGGGAGTCCTCTGAAATGATGCGGTCAAAGTAGGCCTGGCCTTCAGCCTCGAGGGCGGCCTCGTCCTGCTGTGACTGCAGAATCTGCGATGCCATGGTTGCTCCTATGCATTCCGAACGTCAGCAAATAATTACCGACCGTTCGTTCAGGATATGCGGAACCGCCGAGAAGCGTCAAGCAACACTGATCAATACCGGGCTCGCCGGACTGGCGGTTCGGCACGTGCCCGGGGCGTTCCTGCATGTTAAGTTGAACTCGAGCGATCACCTGTCTGCCCGCCTCCGGAAGTAGCTCTCACCTTTGGAAACACCCGCACCAGCCACCGTCCGAATCCTGACTGTCTGCACCGGCAACATCTGCCGCTCGCCCGTGGCGGAACGGCTGCTTCAGGCCGGGCTGGATCAGGTGCTCCCGGGCGGATTCGACGTGCGGAGCGCCGGGACCAGGGCAATGGTCGGGGACCCCATCCAGCCGCTTTCGGCCGAAATCATCACCCGGTACAGAGGCAACCCGGAACAGTTTGCGGCCCGCCAACTGACACCAAAAATCCTCCGCGACACCGACCTGGTGCTGACCATGTCCACCGGACACCGGGGCGAAGTCCTCAAACTGGACCCCTCGCTGCTGCGGCGGACTTTCACCATCCGGGAATTCGCCAGGATGCTCGAGGTGCTTGAAGAGCGAGGCGCGCCGGGAACCGAAACCGGCGTGCCGCCGTCGGACGCGTCCTCACGAGGTGACTTTAAGACTCTCTGGCGGGAGCTTCCCGGACGGGCAGCGTCAGTACGGCACCTGGCCCTGGCGGCAGACCCCGCCGACAACGACGTGGTGGACCCGTACCGGCGCACTGCCGATTACTACAACCGGATGGAAGACGAATTGGCGCCCGCAATCCTCTCAGTCCTTCGTTTTGCCCGGCTGAACGCCCCGGCAACAAGGTAGCCCGCGAGCAGTATCAAGACCCCTGTCAGTACCTATTTCGCGGCGAATTCAGAAGTGGTACCGTCCCGTCATAGGCGCGGTGTGGAGGGTGCCCGGCCCGGAAAACGTAACTGAAAAGGGTCATCCCAGAGGGGGTTCTTGCCTTGAGCATCCCATCCGATCCCGGTGGCGAATTGCGCCGGCCTCAACTGTTCCTTGCCATGGCCCTGTCCTTCGTACTGGTGCTTGGCATCATCAGCGCGGCCCTCTTTTTCAACCGGCAACCCACATCCAGTCAGGGTTCTTCCCCTACGGAAATATCAACTCCGAGTGTGACGGCGACCCCAACTCCCACACCCACGCCGAGTCCTGCGCCCCCACCGCCACCCCCGCCGGAGACCGAACCTCCCAGGGCTGCGATGAACATCCTGCTGATCGGCAGCGACATCCGCGGCAATGCACGCGAGGCCGAAGCTGCCCGGTCTGCCACAGGCCAACGGCCCGATCATCGCGCCGATGCCCTCATGCTGGTCCACGTCCCGGCTGACAGGCACGCCGTCTACGCCGTCTCCCTGATGCGGGACCTTTGGGTGAACATCCCGGGCTACGGCGGATCCAAGATCAACGCGAGCCTCGAAGCGGGCGGCGTTCCGATGGTCACCCAAACCGTTGGCTCGCTGCTGAACACCCCGATCCACCACACTGTCCTGGTCGACTTCGAGGGCTTCAGGTGGATGGTGAATGCTGTGGGCGGGGTCGAGGTAAACGTGACGGTGCCATTCACTTCCACCAGCGAGTCCCGGCATTACTTTCCACCAGGCATGAACCGCCTGATGGGAAACGAAGCCCTGCAGTTTGTCCGCGAGCGCTACGCATTTTCCGACGGCGACTATCAGCGCGTCCGCAACCAGCAAACCTTGCTTCGAGCGGTGCTGACCGAGGCGCACAAGAAGAATTGGCTGGCAGATCCAGCGGCCGCCCGGAGCCTGGTCTCGCAGGTGTTCCCGCTCATGACGGTTGATCAATCCATGGATGCCACTTCACTGGCCTGGCTGGCCTACAGCCTTCGCAGCACCAGTCAGGTGGTCTTCTTCACGCTGCCTACTGCCGGAACAGGCTTCTCGCCCGACGGCCAGTCAATTGTGCTGCAGGACCCTGCTGCCACAGCCGCTGTTGGTGCAGCCTTTGCTGAGGGCAGGATCGGCGAGTATGTTGCTGCCAACGGTTTGGGTGCTGGGAACTAGGGGGCTTGAGCGAATTTCTTATTGACGCCCTTCAACCGCCGGGCGGAAACTTGGCGCATGCAAAGAGACAACGAGCCACACGCTCTGGTGGCTGTCATCGACCGTCTGGCCGAGCGTTTCCCGAATAAGCCACGCCCGACCATCGAGATGGTGGTGGCTGAAGAACATGGGCTACTAAACGCCGGCCCGATACGGGATTACATTCCTGTACTGGTTGAAAGAGCGGCCAAGCGCCGCTTAGCTGAATAGCCAAGTCCCTGTCCATGAGCGTCCGGTATGATTTGTAAGGAACTTAATATTGGGGGAATCATGGAACTGTTTCGACTTACGCTGATCGCGGGCTTTCTTGTTGCAGGCCTTGCCGGCTGCACCTCCTCGGACCCTTCCTCGGAGGTGGGAAGCACGTCCACGCAACCTCCGGCGCCCTCAAGTTCCGCCCCATCCACTACGCCAACCACATTTGAGGGAAAGTTCCAGTCCCAGGCTGCCGCCACTAGCGGCTCCGTCACGGTCCGCGTCACAGACACAAGCGCGGTTCTTCAGTTGAAAGACATTTCAACCGGGCAGGGCGACGACCTCCGCCTCATGCTCAGCCCGGGAACTTTAAGCCCCAATGCCAGTGGAGAACTGGGACTCACATCCCAGGATTTGATCGAGCTAGGGCAGCTCGACGCGACCGGAAGCCAGCGCGTCGAAATGGACATCAGGCAGTGGTCCTCCCTGCCCTCACCAGTCAGGAGTGTGGTGATTTACAACTACGCCGACAGGACCGCCTACGGCACTGCCAACCTCACCGGCCAGCAAGTCATACCAGGCGATGGGTAGCAGCGACGAGCCCGAGTACTGCAGGGTTTGTAAAGCCTCCACCAGACCCGTCACGGGACACCTTCTCGTTGACGTCCAGAGCTTCAGGAGAGCCTCTCAGTCCTTGGTCGCCGCAAAAGAGAGGCTCATTACGCCAAACCTGTCAGTTGCGTTGCGGGCCCTGCCGGACAGAAATTCGTATGGATTCCTCTTTCGCTCTCCCAGCCGCAGCCCGCTGTCGGCGATTAGCTGCTGATACACATCTATCTGCTCAGCACCGCCCACGCACGCAGCCCATAAGTCAGCATCACAAACAATCTGGGGAGTCAGCGGCCTGCTGGTGACGATGTCGGCAAAGACCAGCCGTCCACCCTTTCGCAGCACGCGCTCAGCCTCGCGGAACACGGCTGCCTTGTCCGGAGACAGGTTGATTGCCCCGTTGGAGATGACGACGTCGAAGCTGGCGTCTTCGAATGGGAGCTCTTCTATGCGGCCTTGCCTGAAGTCCACATTGGGGAAGGCTCCGCCCTTTAGGAACCCGCTTGCCTTGTGGAGCTGTTCTGGCGTCATATCCAGGCCCACAACGGACCCGCTCTCGCCAACTGACACCGCTGCAGCGAAGACATCTGTTCCGGAGCCGCTTCCCAGGTCCAGGACCCTTTCCCCGGGGGAAAGTCCGGCCAGATCGAACAAATAGCCCACGCCGGCGAAGGATTCGATGGCACCGGCAGGTATGGCGTCGAGCAGTGGGACAGGGTAGCCGAGGCGTTCTGCCAGCGAGCGGCCCAGCTCGAAGTGATACTTTCCCTCCGGGGCCAAGGCCACCTGCCGGTAAACGCCTTTAACTTTGGCCTCCAGGTCGGCGCGGTCAAGAGCCTCTCTGGCATTCCTCAGACCGGTCTCAATCAACTTTTCCATGTCAGCGCGGACGGTCTGCACTTCCTCCATTGCGGTTCGCCTCTTTCGATATAACCCGACCCGAGGGCCGAGGAGCTCCGGGGCATATTCAAGTAGATGCTTGAATTCTCTTCCTGGCCGGCGTACATTGTCAAGTAGTTACTTGAATAGTCATGAGGGACGGGCAATGAACGGGCACATGAAGAGCAGCGGCACCTCAGGCAGCCACGAGGCCAAGAAGGAGCTGTTCGACGGTTTCGCTTCGGTGGCCAAGGTCATGAGCAGCGGAAGGCGGGCGGAGATTGTGGACATCCTGGCCCAAGGTGAGCGTCCAGTTGATGAGATCTCACGTGAAATTCGTCAGAGCATCGCCAACACGTCCCAGCACCTGCAACTGCTGTTGCGCGCCGGACTCGTAAAGAGCCGGCGTGAGGGGACGAGGATTTACTACTCGCTCAGCGGCGCAGCCGTAATCCGGCTATGGGCAGCTGTCCGGGATGTTGCCGTTGAACACCTTGCCGAACTTGACGAGCTTGCCACGTCCTACCTGGGAGACCGGTCCAGCCTGACCACCATGACGCGAAGCGAACTGCGTGAACGAATAGGCAATGGCGACCTGATGCTCATCGACGTCCGCCCAGAGGCAGAGTTCCGGGCGGGCCATATTGCAGGCGCGTTGTCAATGACGATCAAGGAGCTGGAGACCCGGCTGGATCAGTTGCCTAACGACAGGCTGATCGTTGCGTACTGCCGGGGACCCTACTGCGTCTATGCGGATAATGCCGTCCGGATTCTGACTCGCCACGGCATGAAGGCTGCGCGGCTCGAGGAAGGGTTTCCGGAGTGGAAAGAAGCAGGGCTCCCGGTAGAGGCACCCAATAAGGCATCCGGGACATAGCCATGTTCCCCGAGCGAGAGCAACCCGCGTCCCTGCCGCCTTTCTGGCGGCAGGGACGGTATGTCAGGCTGCTGCTGCCAGGGCAGGCAAGCGGCGTCCCGCCATAGCGCGCTTCCCGGCGTCGGAAACTGCAAGCAGTGGCTTTTCCGCTGCGGGGGCCACGATCCGGAGTTTGCATTCGGACTGGAACGGATCGATAGAAGCTGGCAGATGGTGGGATTTGGAGCACTCACGGAGCTGCTCCAGGGCGGCCGTATCCACCTTTGCGTGGCTGATGTCAACAACGACGTCGAGCCCTTCCCGCAGATGATTGGCACGCTTCACAACCACATACAGTGCTTGGATGCTTTGAGCGGTCACATGACCTTGGGCGGCTACCTCGGCCTGTCCGCAATCCAGGTCCACGCGGACCAGTACCCGAAGTTTGTCGTTCAATGGAATCCCCCTCCATGGGTGGCCGCGACGCTGCGACCGAACCCCAACACTAAACAGCGCTTTGTGATCTACGCAACACCCAACGTCATATTGATGCCTGATTGCGTCAAAGAGCGCTGCATTCCCGGAGCCCCTGACACGCCTCCGGACGAACAGTAATAACCACTCCCTTTTTGAGGAGAACTGAAATGCCTGCAGTAACCATAAAGGCTCTTGAAACAAAGTCCTTCGACGAACCCGATGAGAAGCGGCGCCCGCCGAAGACTCAGGTCGACGTGATCAACATCGGTGAGACCACCTTGGGCAGGTTCACCTTCGAGCCCGGCTGGCGGTGGTCCGAGACCGTCAAGACCGTGGTCCACACCGACAGCTGCCAGAGCAACCATCTGGGCTTCTGCACGGCCGGTACGCTCACCGTCCAACTGGAGGATGGGAGCCGCACCACAATCCACGCTGGCGACGCCTACGCCATTCCTCCCGGGCACGATGCCTGGGTCGAAAACAACGAGACGTTCGTGGGCTACGAGATCATGAGTGCAGCCACGTTCGCCAAGCCCGTCTAGGTTCACGCGCTGCTCCGCGCACCGAAATGCGTAACTTTTACCTTGGTTTGCGGGGAGGGACGCCGGAATCACGGGGCACGGGGTTGCTCCACCCTGCAAAAGTGACGCATTTCTGCCGAGGCCAGGGAATTGCGAAGGCCACGGACCGGGTTTCAGCCCTCAGCTGGAACCCGGTTCAGCCGGAGGCGCCCAACGGAGCGTCGCGGTAGATTGTTGGAATGACCGAAACTCCGCTGCAGACCACCGTCGCCGCTCCGCCCGTTGCCAAAAAAGTCCCCACTGAACGCACCCATCACGGTGACACGTTCGTGGACAATTATGAATGGCTCCGGAACAAGGAATCCGCGGAAGTTGTGGAGCACCTGAAGGCCGAAAACGCCTACCAGGAAGCAGTGACCGCCCACCAGCAACCCCTGCGCGAGGCCATCTTCCAGGAGATCAAGGGCCGCACCCAGGAGACGGATCTCTCCGTACCCCACCGGAAAGACGGCTGGTGGTACTACACCCGCTCAGTCGAGGGCAAGGAGTACGGTATTTCCTGCCGTGTCCTCGCCAGCAACACCGGCAACCCGGTGGCTGACTGGACGCCGCCTGAGGTTGAAGCCGGCGTTGAAATCCCCGGCGAGGAGATTTTGCTGGACGGAAACGTGGAGGCCGAAGGCGAGCCCTTCTTCTCCATCGGCGGGACAGCCGTCACCGTGGACGGCAACATTTACGCCTACGCCGTGGACAACTCTGGCGACGAACGCTTCACCCTGCGCCTGAAGAACCTCCGGACCGGCGAGATGCTGCCCGACGTCATTGAGAACGTGTTCTATGGGGTTGCCTTCTCCCCCGACGGCAGCCGCGTCTTCTACACCGTGGTGGATGATTCCTGGCGTCCGTACCAGGTGAAAGCCCACATTTTGGGCACGCCCGTGGAACAGGACGCCATTATCTACCAGGAGGACGACGCCGCGATGTGGTTGGGCTTTGAACTCTCCGCGGACCGGCGGCACCTCGTGCTGAGCATCGGCTGCTCGGAGTACAGCGAAACCCGGCTCCTGCGCTTCGACGATTACGACGCCGGGCTCACCACTGTCGTCTCCCGGAACGAGCGCGTCCTGTACGAGGCCGAGCCGTTCCTGCTGGAAGACGCCTCCGGTGCCCGCGCCGAGCAGATCCTCATCACGCACAACCGCAACGCCGTGAACTCCATGGTCTCGCTCATCGATCCTTCCGAACTGTCAAAGCCGCTGTCCGGGCAGCACTGGACCACCGTCGTCGAACATTCCGACGACGTCCGCGTCAACGGTGCCGGCGTGACCTCAACCCACCTCCTAGTCTCTGTCCGCAAGGACACCATTGAGCGTGTGCAGGTGTTGCCGCTCGCCGGGCTGGGGACGCCGGCGCAGGGTGCTCCGGTGGAGCCTGCCTTCGATGAGGAGCTCTACACGGCTGGAGTGGGCGGGTCCGACTACGAGGCGCCGGTGATCAGGCTGGGCTACACGTCCTACTTCACGCCGTCGCGCGTGTATGACTTTGTGCTGCCCACAGAGGAACAGCCGGCCGGGGAGCTTCTGCTGCGCCGGGAAAGCCCGGTGCTGGGCGGCTACTCCGCGGCTGACTATGTGGCGACGCGGGAGTGGGCAATCGCCGACGACGGCACCCGGATTCCGCTGTCAGTGCTCAGGCACGCATCGCTGAAGCAGGACGGCACCAACGCGGGGCTGATGTACGGCTACGGCTCATACGAGATGAGCATGGATCCCGGATTTGGGATTGCCCGGTTGTCCCTGCTGGACCGCGGAATCATCTTCGTGATCGCCCATGTTCGCGGCGGCGGTGAGCTTGGCCGGCACTGGTACGAGGACGGGAAGAAGCTGCGGAAGAAGAACACGTTCACTGACTTCATCGCGGCCACCGACTGGCTCGCCGGCTCCGGCTGGGTGGACCCGGCACGGATTGCTGCGCTGGGTGGCTCGGCCGGCGGGCTCCTGATGGGCGCCGTGGCCAACCTCGCACCGGAAAAGTACGCTGCGGTGGTGGCCCAGGTACCGTTCGTGGATCCCCTCACCTCGGTACTGGATCCGGAGCTCCCCCTGTCCGCCCTGGAGTGGGAGGAATGGGGCAACCCCATTACGGATCCCGAGGCGTACGCCTACATGAAGTCCTATGCGCCTTATGAGAACGTGCACGCGGCCAGGTACCCCAAGATCGCCGCGGTGACCTCCTTCAATGACACGCGGGTCCTCTACGTGGAGCCCGCCAAGTGGATCCAGGTCCTGCGCGAGGCCACCACTGGCAGCGAGCCCATCCTGATGAAGATCGAGATGGAAGGCGGGCACGGCGGAGCCTCCGGCCGGTACGTCCAGTGGCGAGAGCGGGCCTGGGACTACGCTTTTATCGCCGACGCCCTCGGCGCTACCGAGCTGCTGCCCGGAGCCGGCCTGAAGTAACCGTCCCCGATCTCCCCCATCGACTGCTCCGTAGGTGCCCTTTTGGACCCTCAAAACGGCATCTATGGAGCAATGGATGAAGGTGGAGCCCGTTGCCAGCGTCTCCGGCGAGTTCAAGCACTTGAGCATCAGCTTACGGAAAGGCAGATCAATGCAGCTTGACGAAGTAATCGACCAGTTTCATAAGGCGCTAAATCAGTTTGCCCAAGGCGACCCGGAACCGGCAAAGGCCATCTGCTCCCACAGCGCGGATATGTCCCTTGCCAATCCTTGGGGCCCTCCCGCGGTGGGCTGGGACCTGGTGTCCGAGACCCTGGATTCAGCCGCCGCACGATTCAAAGACGGGCGAGTCTCTTCCATTGAGTCCCTCACCAGGCATGTCGCTTCCCATCTCGCCTGCTTTCTGGACATAGAACATTGGCAGGCGAAGATAGGCGGGAGTGACGAGGAATCCACGCTGGACCTGCGCGTGACAAGTGTTTATCGGGCTGAAGGAGGCACGTGGGCGCTCGTCCATCGGCACGCAGACCCGATCATGAATCCCCAACCTCCGAACGCGGGGCCGCAGAGATAAAGCTAAGCGCCGGGCTTGAGTAACCGCAATGGATGAGGGTTGAGCAGCGAAGCTCCTCTAGTACCGCATCGGCTCCTGTAAGACTTCCTCCGGCGGGACATCACCCAGGCGATGCGTCCGTTCCACGGCCTGAGCCACCATCCCGGCAAGGGAACCTGCCGCCAGCGCGGCCCGGCGCTGTATGGCCGCACCCGTTCCGCCAGCGAGGATGTCCCCGACAACACGCGCCACGGCTTCGACTTCTCCGGCCTCGGCCAAGGCCCGCTGTATGTGATCCAAAAGCGCTGCGACCACCACGGCGGCGTCCCGTGGCTGGCCCGTGATCGGGTGGATCAGATCGCCCTCCACCCCCGACTTGCTGGCCTTCCACGAAGCCATGCGCAAGGCACTTGCCGGGACCTGTCGGGGCTTCCGGCCCGCTTTCCAGTCACGTGCGGCCGTCTGGACGAGCGCCCGGACCACAGCGGCTATCCCTGCTGCATGTTCGGCGTCAAGGCAGACATCAGCGATCCGCACTTCCACCGTGGGGTGGTGCCGGGAAAGCCGGGCATCAAAGTAGATCATTCCGGGGTCAAGAGGAACACCCGTTTCCAGCAGCCGCGCCACTTCCCGCCGGTAGGCAGGGGCGGAGCCGAAGACCTCGCAGGGACCCGCTGTAGGCCAGCGGCCCCACAGCTGATACCGGTAACTGGCAAACCCGCTGTCGGTCCCACTCCAGAACGGCGAGTTGCTGCTCAGCGCCAGAAGGACCGGCAGCCAGATCCGGATCCGGTCCAGAACAGCCACGCCTTCCTCTGCGGAGCCCACCTCCACGTGGACGTGGAACCCGCACGTGAGCTGGTCCTTCATGGTCCGGCCAAAGCGGGATTCCATGGTGAGATACCGGCTGGTCCGGACAATGTGGGGAACCACCGAAACGGCTGAGGTTGCCAGTGCCACCGCCCTGGCCCCGGCACTGGACGCCGCGGTATCGGCAAGGCGTCGGCCCTGCCTGATGGTTGACAAGGCATCGGCCATGGTCAGGGAGGGAGATCCAACCACTTCGATCTGTTCCTGCTTGACCTCAAGTTCAAGGAAGGCCGCATTGACAGCGGCAGGTTGGCCGGCAAGGGCCGAGGCTACGGCAGGCACCGGCTTGAAGGTGAGGGAATCCACAAGCAGCAGTTCCTCTTCGACCCCAAACTGGCGCAAATGCCCGGGCTGCTGATACTTCACGTTTGACCTCCATGGTCGAACGATGATTAACGGGCCAGCTGCACGACCCGGAGAGCATAAACCAATCCCTTCCAGCCGGGTCTGAAGGATCTCCTCAGGCCAGGATGTGAATCAATTATAAGGGGGCTGTCTAGGGCGTCCCCAGCGCCGGAGCTGAAAATTACCAGCCAGTTTCCCCAACATTAAGCCAGGGCGGTGAACTGGCTCATCGCTCAACCGCGGACGACGGCGGCAGTTGCCTCCGCGATGGCCTGCTCTTCATCGGTGGGAACCACCAGCACAGGAATTGCCGAATCGGCTGCCGAGATGATGCGGGCCATTTTGGACCGGACCTGGTTGAGACCGGCGTCGAGCTGTATTCCCAGGGCGGCCAGATGCTCCCCGACGAGGGCGCGGAACTGATGGGAGTTTTCGCCGATCCCTGCCGTGAACACAATGGCCTTGGCTCCGCCGGCCGCCACGTGATAGGCGCCGATGTACTTCGCCAGCCGGTAGGCAGCAACCGCGAGCGCCATGGACGCCTTGGCGTCGCCGGCCTCGGACGCTTCCACGACTGAGCGCATGTCGTTGTTGCCGGCCAGGCCCTTCAGCCCGGACTGGCGGTTGAGCATCGAGTCGATGTCCTCGGTGGACCAGCCCGCGCGCGCCAGGAAAACCAGGATGGACGGGTCCAGGTCTCCGGACCGCGTGCCCATGACCAGACCCTCCAAGGGAGTGAAGCCCATGGAGGTATCCACGGATTTTCCGCCTTGGATGGCCGTGACGGAGGCGCCGTTCCCCAGGTGGGCGATGACGCCGTCGAACTCCTCCACGGGAAGTTCCAGCATGGCGGCGGCGCGGTGCGTCACATACTCATGCGAGGTCCCGTGGAAGCCGTAGCGGCGGATGCCGTGGTTGGTGTAGAGCTCGTCCGGGACGGCGTACCGCCACGCGTGCTCGGGCAGGGTGCGGTGGAAAGCGGTGTCGAAGACCGCCACCTGCGGCATGTCCGGCCACTTTTTGGAGATGGCTCGGATGCCCAGCACGTTCGCCGGATTGTGCAGGGGCGCCAGCGGGTTGAGGCGTTCAATCGCCCGGGTGATCTCGTTGTCGATCAGGACGGGCTCGGAAAACCGCTCACCGCCGTGCACAACGCGGTGCCCCACGGCTGCGAGCTCCAGCTCCCCGAGTTCCTGATGAATGGCGGCGTCCACCTGCTCCAGTGCTTCGGCGTGATCCCTGGGGCCGATGATTTCACCGTCGCCCTCGCCTCCGTTGCCCATGCCAATTTTCTCGATCAGCCCTTCGGTGAGCACGTTGGCGGCTTCCACATCACGGACCTGGTACTTGAGTGAGGACGAGCCGGAATTGATGACGAGGACGAGCACGGGGGCCTCCTAAGCCTTCGTTTCTGCTGAAAGTTCTTGTACTGGGGCCTCCGCCGGGGCATCGGCCCGGGCGTCCGTGGATTGGGCCTGAATAGCGGTGATGGCCACGGTGTTCACGATGTCCTCCACTGTGCAGCCGCGGGAGAGGTCGTTCACCGGCTTCCGCAGCCCCTGCAGGACAGGCCCGACGGCGACAGCCCCCGAGGATTGCTGCACCGCCTTATAGGTGTTGTTGCCCGTGTTCAGGTCGGGGAAGATGAACACGGTGGCCTGGCCGGCAACTGTTGACCCCGGCATCTTGGATTCGGCGATGGCTGCGTCCACGGCGGCGTCGTACTGGATGGGACCTTCGACGGCGAGATCCGGCCGCCGGTCCTTGACCAGTTCAGTGGCCTGCCGGACAGCCTCCACCGCCTCACCGGACCCTGATCCGCCGGTGGAGTACGAGAGCATGGCAACCCGTGGCTCCACCCCGAACTGGGCGGCGGTTTCGGCCGAGGCAAGGGCAATGTCCGCGAGCTGTTCGACATTCGGATTCGGGTTCACTGCGCAGTCTCCGTACACCAGTACCCGGTCCGGCATGAGCATCAGGAACACCGAGGACACGATCTTGACGCCGTCGCGAGTCTTCACGAATTCCAGGGCGGGACGGATGGTGTGGGCCGTGGTGTGGGCGGCGCCGGACACCATCCCGTCCACCACCCCCAGCTGGACCAGCATGGTACCGAAGTAGCTTTCGTCCTGCATCACCTCAAGCGCCCTGGCGAAGTCAACGCCCTTGTGCGCCCGTAACTCCGCGTACTTCCGGGCAAACTCCTGGCGCCACCTGGACATAAGGGGATCCACGATGTTGATCCCGGTCAGGTCGATCCCCTGGCTCGCCGCGAGCTCCCGGATCTCCGCGTCCCGGCCCAGCACCGTCAGCTCGCAGACATCACGCCGGTGCAGGATCTCGGCTGCCCGCAGTATCCGAACGTCCATGCCTTCAGGGAGCACAATGTGCCGCCGCTGCGACCTTGCCCGCTCTACCAGGTCGTGCAGGAAGCGCAGCGGCGTCATCCGCTCCGCGCGTGGCAGGTGGAGGCGCTCCACCAGTTCCGTCTCGTCCACCCGCCGGGCCCACAAGCCAAGGGCAGAAGCAACCTTGCGGCGGTGGCCGGACCAGATTTCGCTGCGGACCTCCGAGACCTGCTTGGCTGTGGTGTACGTATCGTGCGGCGCCGTGAACACGGGGAAGGGTGCCTGCGCCAGGAGCGAATAGATGGTGGGATCCGGGGCGAGGTTGCCGGTGAGGATCAGGCCGGAGGGCACCGGAAACTCCGGGGAGAACGATGAGGCCAGGCAGGCCACCATCACGTCGGCCCTGTCCCCCGGAACGATCACCAGCGCGCCGTCGTCGAGCACGTGCAGGAAGTTCGCCACGTTCATGGCCGCCACTTTGTTGGAGTGGACATCCCGTTCCATGTCCTGGCGCCCCGCGACTTGCCGGATGCCGAGGGCGGACGCCACTTCCCCGATGGTAGGCCGGGCGATGTCCTCGAGTTCGGGAAGGACATAGACCGGGCGGCCGGAAGCGCCGGGACGCACGGCTGCGGTGATGGCCTCAAGGTCGCCGGCATCGGCGCGGTTCACCATGATGGCCAGGAGGGAGCAGCGCTCCGCCACCAGTTCCTTGCGGGCTACCTCGACGGCGTCCGCTGCTTCCGCCACAGTGCGGCCTTTTGCCCCCACGACCGCCACCACGGGCGCGGCGAGATTGTTGGCAAGGCGCGCATTGAGATCGAATTCGACGGCGGCGTCCTGGCCGGTCAGGTCTGTGCCTTCAACAATCACCACATCGCAATGACGGGACATTTCCGCGAAGATTTCCACACAGCGGGCGTCGATTTCGGCCCGGTTGCCCTCGGCCAGAAGCTTCCTGACTTCGGTGGAGGTCAGGCCTCCCCGGCATCGTTGATCATCCAGGTCGAAGCGGGCCTTCATCAGCGCCACCATGGGGTCAGCCGAGGGGTCGTCCCCGTGCACCACCGGTTTGAAAAACCCGATCCGGTCCGCATGCCTGTGGAGCGTGTCTGCCAGGCCCAATGCAACGAGCGACTTCCCCGAGCCTGGAGTTGTTGCGCTGACGTAGATCCCTTTAGCCATGGTCCACCCTTGGTTGTGCTGGTCCCGTCCCACCATACTTTCACCTCTTGACAGCCACCACGCAAATGGGATTACCTAATGAACATTCGGTAAATAAAGCTGGAGGCAATGACGCATGGCTGAACTCACTATCCCTGGCACCACTACAGGCGCCTCCCAAGAGGAGGCCATCACCCATCCGATACTGAAGGACGACTACGCCTCCGAATGGATGGGAATCGAAGTCCTCGGGCTGAGTGACGGCCATGCCACCATCCGGATGACCCTCCGCCAGGAAATGCTCAACGGCTTCGGCATGGCGCACGGCGGAATGATCTTCGCCTTCGCCGATTCCGCCTTCGCCCTCGCCTGCAACCCGGTCAACCCGACAGCAGAGGAGGCGGACACCATCACTGTTGCCGCCGGCGTCGACATTAACTTCCTTCAGCCTGCCTATACAGGCCAGGTGATCACCGCCGTCGCCGATCTCCGGGCGAGCGCGGGGCGAACCGGGCTCTACGACATCCGGATCTTTGCTGCCGACGCCGGAACTCCCGCCGCAACGGCGACGCCAACTTCCGACGCCGTTGCCGCCTTTGCTCCGGGTGAACTCATCGCCGAGTTCCGCGGGCGCAGCCGGACCATCGCCAAGAAACAGAATCCCACCAGGCAATAGAACAGAGAACCATCATGACCCTGCACGCCACCGAGTCCGCATCAGCTTCCAGCGATGCCGTCCTGGACCGCGAAGAAACCATGTCCCGGGACGAGCTGGAGGCCCTCCAGCTCAAGCGCCTCCAGGACACGGTGGCCTACGCCTATGAGCGGGTGCCGCTGTACAAGCGCAAATTCGATGAGGCCGGCGTCCACCCCAGCGACTTGGCGGATTTGGCCGACCTGGGAAACTTCCCCTTCACCACCAAGGAAGACCTCCGGCAGGAGTACCCCTTCGGCATGTTCGCCGTGCCGCAAAACGAGGTGGCCCGCGTCCACGCCAGTTCGGGAACCACCGGCCGCCCCACGGTGGTCGGCTACACCAAACAGGACCTCGCCGACTGGGCCAAGCTGGTGGCCCGCTGCCTCCGCGCTTCAGGCATCCGCCCCGGAATGAAGGTCCACAACGCCTACGGCTACGGGCTCTTCACCGGCGGCCTGGGCGCACACGCCGGAGCTGAAGTCCTCGGCTGTACCGTCATCCCGATGTCCGGCGGGCAGACCGAGCGCCAGATTCAGCTCATCCAGGACTTCAAGCCGGACGCCATTCTCTGCACGCCTACGTACCTGCTGACCATCGCCGACGCCATGGTGCACGCCGGGATTGACCCCGCCTCGACGTCCTTGCAGTACGCCGTGCTGGGAGCGGAGCCATGGACCGAGGAGATGCGGCACGAGCTTGAAGCCACCATGAACATTAAGGCCTGCGACATTTACGGGCTCTCGGAAGTCATGGGCCCGGGAGTGGCCGGGGAAGCCGTGGAAACTCAGGACGGCAGCCACATCTGGGAGGACCACTTCCGGCCTGAGATCATCGACGCGTTCAACCCAGTCGTTGGCGTGGACGCGGTGCTGGGCGACGGCGAGCACGGCGAACTTGTTTTCACGTCCCTCACGAAGGAAGCACTGCCCATCATCCGTTACCGCACCAAGGACCTCACCCGGCTCCTGCCCGGCACCGCCCGCCCCGCGCACCGCAGGATGGGCCGCATCACAGGCCGCAGTGACGACATGATCATCCTCAGGGGCGTCAACCTGTTCCCGTCCCAGATCGAGGAGATCGCGCTCCGGATCCCTGAGCTGAGCCCTCACTTCCAGCTGGAACTCACCCGCCCTGAAGGCCAGCGCATGGACCAGATGACGGTCAAGATCGAGCGGCGGGAATCAGTAACCCCGGAGCAGAGTTCGACGGCGGCACGGGCCTTGCGGGAGCAGATCAAGATCCACGTGGGTTCTTCATGCGAGGTTGCTGTGGTGGAGCCCGGAACGCTGGAGCGCTCCAGCGGGAAGCTGCGGAGGATCTACGATCTGCGCCGGAAGGGGCAGTCCAGCTAAGCGGCACCAACCGACCGTTCATGAGAAACTAGCCAACATGTCCAGTACAGCAGCACCCACGAAGCGCGGCCGGCCCGGTTACGACCAGCAGTCGGTGCTGCTGATCGCCGTCGACGTTTTCAACAAGCACGGTTACGACGCCACGTCGATGGGGATCCTGGCCGAGAACCTGGGCATCTCCAAGTCGGCGATCTACCACCACGTCCCATCCAAGGGCGATCTGCTTAAGCTGGCTCTGGAACACGCCCTGGGTGGGTTGGAGGCCATCCTGGACGAGCCGGAAGCCAAGGAAGGTTCAGCGGAGGCACGGCTGGAATTCGTGCTGCGCCAGACCATCTCCGTGCTGGTGGACCGCCTGCCGTTCGTGACCCTGCTCCTGCGGTTAAGGGGCAATACGGAGATCGAACGGAACGCCATGGAACGTCGTCGCGCCTTCGACCACATCGTTGCCGGTTTGATCTCGTCAGCCCAGGACGAGGGCTCAATGCGCAAGGACATCGACCCCCGCACGGTAACGAGGCTTCTGTTCGGAACCATCAACTCCATCGTGGAATGGTACAAACCGGGCGGTTCCCTGTCCCCCGAAAAGCTCGCCGACGACGTCATCACCATGGCCTTCCGCGGGCTCCACGCCACCCCCTAGCCGAACGCTCGCTCACGTCTCGCCGGCTTTTCCCGAACGCTCGCTCACGTCTCGCCGGCTTTTCCCCAACGCTCGCTCACGTCTCGCGGGCTTTTCCCGAACGCTCGCTCACGTCTCGCGGGCTTTTCCCGAACGCTCGCTCACATCCGTGAAGCCCCGATCAGCGTGGCTGGGACGGGTTGGTAGGTACGCCCTGAGAAGGTGGGTTGACGGGTGGCCCGGACGTGGCGGGAGAAACGGATGAGCCCCCCTGATTTTGGGACATCTCCGGCATCTCCCGCGGCAGCGACCCGCTGGGTTCAGCACCTTCCTGCAGAGCGTGCAGCCTGCTCTCCAGGACCTGGATCACGGGGAGCCTGTCCCCGTGGTGCCGTTCATAGTCCAGAATGGCTTCGATGCCTGCTGCATCCAAGGCGTGGATCCGGGAAGGAAGCGTGCCAAGGGGGATGTGATCGTAGTCCGGAAGCGGCAGTTGATCCCGTTCAGGGGAATGGTTCATGACTCCTCCTGCGTTGTTGGTGTGTCCACGGTAACAGCGGCAATGTTGAATATAAAGAGGCCCCGGCGGCAAACAGGTGCCCAGAAATGGCGGGTTTCATAGCGCTAAATCACACCCTACGCGGACGAACAGGGCCAAGTTCTGAGAGCCGACAAGACGGCGGCAACAGCACACGGCGTTCTGCTCCGTTGCTGTTGCACCAGTCACGGATTCCGCGGCTACATGCCTTCGACCGTGTATCTCCGCTCCATGCCGGCAGTCACCCGGCCCCACTCGCTATCTCTGACTCGTTCCTGATGTGCTCGAAATGCATCCCCGTCTCGAAACCTCTCCTCGACCTGCCATTCCAATGATCCCGGGGTACGCTTCACCTCGAATGAAATGCACCCTTCCTCAGCACGCGTCAGCTCTACATGAAGGGGAAGGTGCTGCACCACGATCGCAACGTCATCTTTGTCACTACAGATGAGTTGCCCGGCCAGAAGGACGTTGTTCATAGCTTCATCCTCACACGCTGGATGCAACACCCGCATCGCAGCGTGGGATCGACTTACGAACAAAAATGCTGAAGACGCCCCGCTCTATGCGTGACGCCTTCAACGTTTGGTTTCACAGCTGGTATTCGGCCTGTTGCCCCAAGGTCTCATGGAGGCAGAGGATGTTGTTCTCTGTGTCCATAAACCACGCGCACTTCTCGGATTCGGTTGAACAAATGTGGTTCTCCGTTTTGAGATCAGGCTCATCATAGTCTTGGAAACGGATGCCCTTCCGCTCCAATTCCTGGACAGCCTCCTCGATGTTCCGTACCTCGAAACTCAAGGTTGTGTGCTCCGAGTGCTTGCCGTCCTTGACTGGCTTCAATTGCAGCATGTGCCCGCCATCCATACCGAACAATTCGCTTCCGTCGTCTGCCACTCCACGGTGCGGGAGTCCCAGCGCCTCTGCATAGAAACGGCGGGCACGCTCTACATCATCGACTGGCAGGACAGTAGTGGCTGTGCTTAGTCCTAGCGTCATCATTTCGCTACCTCCTACGCTGAAAATTTTACCCTTCAGCGCGGTTGAGAACCTTGGAAAATATCGTTCGTGAGAAACTAGCCACTGTGCTCGCCACCAAGTGACAGGACCGAATCATTTCTACTGACGCCTTTTTTAGCAGACTGTCATGGTTCCGGTCCCTGATCGTCCCGCTGCGTTTCGAACGGGCGTTGAACTCCCCCCGCGGTCTGCTGTTCGGGTACCTGATTATCCACATCGTCTTCCTGGTTTTCTCACTCGCGTTCTCGCTGCGTGGTGCAGCACTTGGCGACACTGCCATTTACCGCGAATGGATGGCTGGTGGCTTCAGCAGCGAGAATCCCACCGGCGGGCCGAGCGCCTCCGTTTACCCGATCCTTGCAGTGGTGCCGATGGCAATCGCTGGCATCGCAGGATCCCAGCTGTTCTTCTCCGGTTGGGTCTTGATGATCGCTGTTCTCAATGGCCTCGCCTTAGCCAAGTTGACCAGTTGGGGCCGTCAGCAGAAATCGATCAGGGCAGCCTGGTGGTGGCTGCTTTTCACCGTCATTTTGGGCTTCTTGGGATTCTCGCGGGTGGATGGCGTCACAGCTCCCATCGTTCTGGTTGCGTTGGCTTTTGGAGTGTCTGCACCTTTCATCACCGCCGTACTTCTCAGTGTTGGGACGTGGATCAAGGTATGGCCGGCGGCAATACTGCTTTCGTTGTTTGCCGTGACCAGGGGTCGGGTCCGGCTCCTGACTGCCGGAATCTTCGTAACAGGGATAGCGGTGGGACTTGCAGGCTTTATGGGCTGGCTCCCAAGGCTGATGGATTTTCTGACGCTTCAAGGCGGCCGGGGCATGCAACTCGAGGCCACCTTCAGCACTCCTTGGTTATCGCTTGCAGTTTTCGGCGTCGATGGCTCCAGAACTTATTTGAACGTTGGGATCGGCTCCATGCAGGTGGATGGACCAGGGACCGAGCTCATGGCCGTCCTGATGCAACCATTGTTGATTCTTGTCGCTCTCTTGGTTGCTGCGTCGATTTTTTGGGCGCTCCGCAACGGCAAAGGCGCAGAGGTCCCGGATCGGAGTGAACTTTTGCTCGTAGGATCGCTTGCCATAGCGACGGCATTCGTCGTTTTCAACAAGGTGGGGTCCCCTCAATTCATCCTGTGGCTGGGCCCAGCAGTGGCAGTGGGACTGGCCCACAACTGGAAAGAGTGGCGTGTTCCGGCCGCTTTGCTGACACTTATCGCCGTCACCACCTTTTTTGTCTTCCCCGTACTCTTTCAGCCCCTCAGCCAAAACGACCCCTTGGCTGCCCTGGTCCTTACAATCCTGAATCTCTTGCTGGTGGTGCTGCTCTGCTGCTCGCTGCGACGGCTCTATACCTTGGGCGGAGGAAAACGAACTCCAGCCGCTGAACCGCCGGACACAGCAGCTGAGCACAGCAGCACCCAAGTGTGAACCCGCGAAACGTGAGGGAGCGTCCCCAAAAAACCCGCGAAACGTGAGGGAGCGTCCCCAAAAAACCCGCGAAACGTGGAGGAGGGTTACTTCTCCACGAGGGTCAGGACGTCGTAGGTTGCCACGATTTCATCGTTCTGGTTGGTCAGGAGGGCATCCCACGCAACCTCGCCGTACTCGTCGGTTTCGCGGGGCGTGATCTTCTTCGCCGTGAGCGTCACACGGATGGAGTCCCCTGCGGCCACGGGTGTGATGAAGCGCAGGTTTTCGAGTCCATAGTTGGCAAGGACGGGGCCGGGAGCAGGTTCAACAAACAACCCGGCAGCCCAGCTCAGCAGCAGGTACCCGTGGGCCACGATGCCGGGGAAGAACGGGTTGGCTTCCGCCGCTTCCTGGTTGGTGTGCGCGTAGAAGGTATCCCCGGTCGAGTTGGCGAACGCCGTGATGTCCTCCAAAGTGACCTGGCGCAGCTCGGAACGGACTGCGTCCCCGATCCGCAGGGTTTCCAGCGACTTCCGGAACGGGTGTGTCTGCTCCGTTTCCAGGGTGAAGTTCCGGTCGGCGCCGGCATGCCAAACACCCGTGACCGCGGTGAGCATGTTCGGTGAACCCTGGATGGCTGTCCGCTGCATGTGATGCAGGACGGAGCGGATCCCACCCAGCTCCTCGCCGCCACCCGCACGACCCGGACCACCATGGACTAGGTGCGGGAGCGGTGAGCCATGGCCGGTGGAGCTGCGTGCGTCCTCACGGTTGAGCATGAGCACGCGGCCGTGATGGGCTGCAATTCCGGTGACGAGTTGCCGGGCAACCTCGGGATCGTTGGTGCAGACAGAAGCGACGAGGGACCCGCCACCACGCGCGGCGAGCCGGACGGCGTCGTCAATATCCGAGTAGCCGATCACGGAGGATACGGGCCCGAACGCTTCAAGGGAATGGACCTCCTCCGCCTCTGCATCCGCCCAGCTCAGCAGCACGGGCGACATAAAGGCACCGTCCTCGACGACGCCCACTCCCCCGTCCCTGTTGGTGACCTTCGGCGAATCGAGCGTGCCGTACGCTAGTTCGCCGCCGGCGTCGAGCATTGACTGAACGGCCGCACGAACGTCCGCGAGCTGTTCCAACGAGGCAAGGGCGCCCATGGTGACGCCCTCAGCCCGGGGATCACCCAGGACCACGCGCTCCCGGACACGTTCGCCCACCGCATCGACGACGTCGGACACCAGTTCCCCGGGCACAAGGGCCCGCCGGATCGCGGTGCACTTTTGCCCGGCTTTGGTGGTCATCTCTGCAACCAGGGATTTGATGAAGGCGTCGAATTCAGGGGTGCCACGGACAGCGTCGGGCCCCAGAATGGCCGCATTGAGGGAGTCCGTCTCGCAGGTGAAACGAACTCCGCCTTCGCCTATGTTGACGTGGGACTTGAGCTTGACGGCCGTGGACGCAGACCCCGTAAATGACACCAGGTCCCGGTAGTCCAAATGGTCCAGAAGGTCGCGGGCGGAACCTGAAATAAGCTGCAAGGCACCCTTGGGAAGGATGTTGGACTGCACGATTGCCTTGACCACGACGGCAGCAACATACCCTGTGGGCGTGGCCGGCTTCACGATGGTGGGCACCCCGGCAAGGAAGGCGGGGGCAAGCTTCTCCAGCATCCCCCAAACGGGAAAGTTGAAGGCGTTGATTTGGACTGCGACGCCGGGGATGCGCGTGTAGATGTGTTCGCCGGCAAACGATCCGTCCTTCGACAAGACCTCCATGGGGCCGTCCACCACCACCTGGGCGTTGGGAAGTTCCCGCCGCCCCTTTGAGCCGAAAGTGAAGAGGACGCCGATTCCGCCGTCGATATCCACCATCGAATCAATCCGGGTGGCGCCCGTCTGCGAGGAGAACGCGTAGAACTGATCGCGGCGCTCATTGAGGTACTGTGCCAGCTCTTTGAGCTTCAGCGCGCGCTGGTGGAACGTCAGCTTGCCCAGCTCCTCCTGCCCGGTGGTACGTCCGTAATCCACGACGGCGGCCAGGTCCAGTCCCTCAGTGCTCACCTTCGCAAGGAGCTCCCCCGTGCTGGCATCCAGGACCGGGACCGCGGATTCGGCGGCGGTGGCGTCGGGCGTCCACCAGGATTCCTGCACGTAGCTGGGAACGGTTTCTACTGCGTCTACCGTGGGCTGGGTGTCTCCAAAGGAGCTTGTAATGGTGGTCATCGTTGACGGGTCCTTCCAACGCGGGGCAAGATCATACAGCCAGCATTACTGACCGTCCGTTCGGTAATATGACTAGAGTACATGAATGTGCCGTGCCGCACACTAGAGCCCGCACACTGGATACACCAGGTAAACCCGATACAGGGCGCACCGCTTCAGAGGAGAGATGAATGATTCCCGAACCCGGCATTCCGGAGGACGACGCCGAGGATGAATCTTCCGGCGCAAGCCCAGATGAACATGGCGGGGCGGAAAACGGCGGGCTCTGGAAAATCACCCTCGGCGAACTCGACGAGAAGATGGGGGTCAGGATCCTCGAGGAGTCTGTGGAACGGGTGGTGGCCACCATGCCCGTGGAGGGGAACCGCCAGTCATTCGGGCTCCTGCACGGCGGGGCATCCCTGGCCGTCGGAGAGGCTGTCGGGTCCTGGGCTGCGGTAATTCACGCCAGCACGATGGGCAAAACTGCCGTGGGTGTGGACGTGTCCGCGACCCATCACCGCTCAGCCCGCGAAGGCCTCATCACCATCACCGCTACACCGCTCCAGCTCGGCAGGACCCTCACCGCTCACGAGGTAATCATCACCAACGAGGGCGGTCAGCGGCTGTGCACCCTCCGGATCACCAACCTGCTGCTGGACCGCAAGGCCTCGGCCGAAGACTGATTTCCTTAGCGGCGAGCGCGGCGGTGCCGGGCGGCAAACAACGCAATCGAACCCACGAGCAGAACGCTCCCTCCGATGCCGGTGACAAGCCAGATACCGTCGGCGCCGGTGAGCGCAAGCCAGCCGTACGACGTCGGGAGGTTGCGTCCGGCGCTACCGGCACCTGCGGTATCGCCACCTCTTGCGGGAAGTACCGCAGTAACCGAGGGCTTCGGATCCACGATGAACGTGAGGACGGCCTCGGCCGACGCTACGCCTTCCATGGATTGCGTAACCGCCAAGGTGTGCGCGCCTGCAGCGACGTCTGCAGGCAGGGAGACGCTCCACACCCCGCTCGCTTCGACAGCCAGGGCGTCCGCGTCCTGGGCATGCACGGTAGGTTTGTCTGCCACGACGCTTTCCAGCTTGACGCCGTCGAACTCGACAGTGACAAGCGCGCCGTCGAGGCCTGTCCCGGTGAGTTCCGTAGGAACGGCATCCCAGGCGAAACGCTGGCCGTCCTGAACGTTGGTCACTGACGGCGTGGGCGGTACCAGGCTGAAGTTCCGGGTCGCGGGCGGGCTGTCCTGCATCCCGGTTGCTGTCTGGACTGCGGTCACCGCGGCAGTGCCAAAGCCGAGTTCGCCCTCCACCGGGAAAACCCATTGCCCGCTCCAGGAAACAAGGGCCGAGCCAACAACCGCTCCTGAGAGTTCCACGCTGGCACCCGGAGTGCCGCTCCCCCGGATTTCATCAATCGAGGTGAGTACAGCATTTTCTGAGGGCCCGTCAATCATCGGAGCAGGCAGCGTCCCTGACTCAACGATGACGCTCAGGGACGCCGCGCCTGAGCTGCTGAAGCCATTGACGGTCTCGGCCGTGAAGCTGAGCTCGCCGAGGATCGCAGGTGCGGTGAACCGCCAGGTGCCGTCACGGCTGACCGGCACCTCGAAGGGGTCCTGCCCGGGCACCGAAATCCGCACCTTGGAGTTGGCGGCGAGGGATGCTGCCGGTGCGGCATCGACCCGGCCAGTGATGGTTCCGCCCCCTGCGACGGGGCCGCCGTCGGCCGGGTTGGTAAGTACCGGCTTGTTCAGGAAGACCTCCAGCTGCACGCCGGGGAGGCGGGTCATGGCGTCATTGAGAGTTGTGGCAACAGCGAAGTTCTGTGCCGAGCCGGGAGAATCGCCGGCAGTATGGGTACCCACGGCATAGTTGCCGCTGATCCACGGCCCACCTGAATCGCCGCCGCTGGACTGCACCGAAAAGGAGAGGAATCCACGGATGGCCCTGAAGTCGTTGGCGAGACCGCTGTGCCCGCCCATGACATAAATTCCCACTTCGTCCACTGTTCCGCAGGACCATCCTGAAGTGCGCCCGGACCGGCAAACAGACTGCCCCTGGAACGGCTGGGTGCTGCCGACGATCTTGACGCTGCTGGCTCCGAGGTCCGAAGGGTCGCCCCACTGCGTGGCGGCCGGCTGCGGTTTGAGGGCGGCCGGAACACCTTCAATGACGGCGATGTCCGTGCCGATATTGCCGATAGTGTCCGGATTCTCGGGGTTGCCGGTTATCCAGGAGTTGTTGGGGCCTCCGAACTGGCTGAACCCGAAGGTTCCGAGCTTCTCCGTGATTTCCGGCGGGACTGAGGCACCGCCGGCAGGTTCACTTGCAGGGAGCGCCACCTCCGCCAACTGGGCAGCACCGTCGTCGGCGCAATGCCCTGCAGTCAGCACCAAGGGTGCGCCGCTGGGGCTGAAAGCCGAAAAGCCGGCCGAGCAGACGGTACCGCGATCGATGTAGTATCCCTGCCCGCCGTAGAAATCATCCTCGGGCGCGATGGGTTCGCCTTCCTCGAGTTTGACGTTGGCATATTTGGCCACGAATTCCGACGGCGACATCTTTGCCTCACCGGAAGGGTCCTGCCCGGGAGGATTCTCACCGGGAGGGTCCTGCCCGGGAGATGGAACCAGAGCCAGCCGGGACGACTCCGGCGAGTTGGAGCCGCCGGTGCGAATAACAAAGTGCCCGTCGCTGAACGCCACGGCTTGCAGGCCTGAAGTACCCACCTCCCGGACGTACGCCTTATACAACTGGTCGATGCTGGCAGCCATCAAGGCAGACTCAGCCTCCTGCGGGGCAGCCTGCGGGGCTGGGTCCGGAGATTCCTGCGGGGTCAGCTCCGGCACAGTGTCCGGGACAGGCCCGGGTGAGGGAGCCGATGAGGGTTCAGGCGTCGACGGAGGGTCTGTTGCCGGAGAGGTTTCTGGATCCGCGGGCTTTGACGCCAAGGGCGGGTCAACGAGCACTATCTCCTCAGGTCCCTGGTCATTCAGTTGGGCAATCCTGGCCTGCAGTTCCGGTCCGGATCCTTCGACGACTATCTTGCCGTCTTTTATGCTGATGCCGACAAAACCGGGGAGATCCCGCAAGGTGGCAGCGACGTCGGCAGCGCGCTTGCCCTGCTCGCCGGCTGCCTCGAATTGCTCGGGAGTCATCCCCAGATCGCGCAGGATGGCCTCTTGCAGGCCGTCAGCGCTGATTCCTGCCGACAGTTGTTCCGGTGAAGCACCGGAGGTAGACACGGTCGTCCCCGAGCTGTCAGAGGTGGGTTCCGCCTCGGCGGCGGCCGGAATGGCACCCAACGTGGCGCCCAGGACCAATGCCGTCGCGGCGCCCAGGGCGAGAGTCCGCCGCAAGCTGTTCCTAACCACGCTGTAACTCACGGTCTCCCCCAAAGATCGATGGCTCGCAGGAACACTGACGCCACCGCCGTCAGGAGGAGCGGCTCAAGAGTTCACACCGTCACCCTACCGCGCAGCAAGGCCAGGATTGTAGAAAGTTCTTGATCCGTGACCCTGTTTCTGAGCAGATATTGCCGGGTGTTGAGCTGGCGCACGAATTCGAGGACCTTTTCACCGCGGGATTCGAGCAAAGGTGCAAGGGCGGTTTCGTCCAGGTAGCGCTCGTGGGCATGCGGCGCGCCTTGGGTGCGGTGCCGCTCGTTGATCCCGCGCATTGCCGCCTGGTAACCGGAAACAATGGCGTGATCTTCGGCGCCGGCAAGATCCTGAAGCATCGCGGCGATCATTCCGCTGCGGTCCCGGCCGGCAGAGCAATGGATGACCACACCGCCCGGAGCTGCTGCCACGGCCTTGAAGACTGCTGCGAGTTTGTCCGGGAAAAGCCGCGCATTATCCTGGTACGCCGCCGGGTCGTTCAGATACGGCCGGCAAATGGCCCGGAATTCCTCGTTCTCCGGATCTTCAGTCGGCGCCGGCAAAATCTGAAATCGCGCCAGCACCTCGGGGCGGACTAGCGGATCGGTTTCCCGTGGCAGCCGCTCCCCCGCGTTGCGAAGGTCAATAACAGTGCGGATGCCGGCGTCGTACGCCTGATTCCAGCCGGTCTCTGTGAGCCACTCGCGCCTGCCCATGCGGTAGACGTCCCCGGAAATCCGCCACGCGTTGACTGCGCCCTCCCACGTGACAACGGAAGCCTGGTTCCCGTTCCCTGCCGCTCGACGCGCAGTCTCATCCATTCCGTCAGCTAAGCACATCGATGGGGTACTCGCACTCTCGGTTCCGGCTGACACCTTGGGAAGCGGAAATTCGAGTACAGGTTGCCCGTGTCTGTGGCCGAGTCCGGGCGTATCGTGTCACTACGACCGCGCTGTCCGGCGCGTTATCGCTTGGCACCGCCGGATTTAACGGGGTTCAGGTCGGATTTTCAGGCCCGGCCATCCACTCACAAAAGGGGACAAATAATGGCACTTCTGAAAGTCCGACGTCGGCGGCCCGTTTTCGCTGCCGGCCTCGCTACCGTGGTACTGGCCTTTGCCGGTCTGGCCGCCGCTCCGGCTCAAGCCGCAAAGCCACCCGCGCCGCCGCTGGCCTATGTCGCCCTCGGCGATTCCTATGCGGCGGGACAAGGGGCCGAGCCGTATCTGGACTCGTGCCTGCGCAGCGCCAGCAGTTATCCCGCCCTCGCGGACGCCTCTAAATGGGTGCGGCTCGTCGAAAACGCAGCGTGTGAGGGAGCCAGCAGCGACGATGTCGTCGCGGACCAGCTGAAACGGCTCTCCCCGGATACGGATGTAGTCACACTGACTGTGGGCGGGAACAACCTGGATCTCCCGGGCCTGGTGCTTGCTTGCTCAACGAGTGAACTTGCTTGTGCTACGGCTCTTGCCCAGCGTCAAGCACTCTTAGCGCAAGCGGTCCTTGACCCTGCGTCCAGCCCTCTCGTGGCCGATCTCACCGCCACGATCGACGCCATCCAGGCAAAGGCGCCGAACGCCACCATCTACGTAACCGGCTATCCGCTGCTCTTTGACCCCGCCTTTTCGGACCCTGCTTTGGCGTTTGCCGTCAACTCGCTCACCGTGATGCTCAACACGGTTATCGAGACCGTGGCCGAGGCCAAGGGTGCCACCTATGTTGACGTCACGGGAGCATTTGCCGGTCACGGCATCGGTTCAGGTGACGCCTGGTTCAACTTTGATCCCACCAATCCCTTTGATCCAGAGAATCTGCATCCAAACGCCGCAGGCTACGTGGCGTACTACACGGCCATCGCCAATGCCGGAGCGTTCACGCCCTAGGGCCATGGATCGTCGGGGCAGCAGGCAAATGCTGCCCCGATGCGGTCCGTCTACATACAATTCGTCAGATGCTGATTCCGGGACTCGATGAGGTTTCTGAGGTAGCGGGCCAGGAACAGTTTCTCTGCAAGTCGTCCAAGAGGTCCAAACGGTGCGGTGAACTCTATCCGGTCAACCATGACCGTCCCGTCCCCGTCATTTGTGAATTCATGCACGTGGCGGAACCTGCGGAAGGGCCCTCTGACCTGTTCGTCCACAAAGTAGTCAGGCATATCCATTGCCGTGATCCTGCTCGTCATCCGGAGCGGCAGGCCGAAGTGCCACGCACGCCAGGTCACTTCCTCCCCCAACGCAATGAGGCCAGAAGTCACTCCTGCAACCGCTTCTTCCCGGGAACCGGCCATCGAGAGCTTGTGGGCATCTATGCTGCGGGCGAGATCAAATAACTCTGATTTCGGCATGCCGGTTCGCGTTCTGCACTCGAAGTAGACCGTCATGCGCTATACGCCGCGCTGCTTCGCCAGCCGGTACTCGAGGCCGTTGCGGACCATCGGCCATTCGTGGTCAAGGATCGAAAACACCACGGTGTCCCGGAGAGCTCCATCAGGGCTCCGGGTGTGGCTGCGGAGAACGCCATCCTGCTTGGCACCCAAGCGGGCGATAGCCTCGCGGGACTGATGGTTCATCCAATGGGTACAGAACTCGATGGCGACGCAGCCCAGGGTTTCGAAGGCGTGCCGAAGCAGCAGCAGCTTGGAGTCGGGGTTGGTGCCGGAGCCCTGCGCCGAGGCCGCATTCCAGGTGGAGCCAATCTCAAGCCGGGGTGTTTCATGATCGATGTTCATGTAGGTGGTCATCCCGATCACCTTCCCGGGACCGCCCGTTGCAGGGTCCAGCAGCCTGGTGGTGAAAGGAAGCATGGAACCCTGTTCCTGCAGAGCCAGGCGTCGGTGGATCTCAACCGCCATGTCCTCAGGAGACGGGACTGAGGTGTACCAGAGCTTCCACAGCTCGCCATCCCGGGCTGCTTCCTGGAGCCCGTCGTGGTGTTCGTGGCTCAAGGGCTCCAGCATGACGTACTTGCCGGTCAGGATAACGGGTTCGATGCGGCTCACCGCCCCATCCTAGACACAACACCCTCCGGCCCTTAGCCAGTCCAGTCGAAGAACCCCTTACCGCTCTTTCGCCCCAGCTCACCGCGAGCCACCTTCTCGCGCAGGATCTGCGGCGGAGCAAAACGCTCCCCGAGGGTGGAATGCAGGTATTCGGCGATGCCCAGGCGGACGTCCAGCCCTACGATGTCTGTGGTCCGGAGGGGTCCCGTGGGGTGTTTATAGCCCAGCACCATGGCGGCATCTATGTCCTCGGCCGAGGCCACCCCTTCTTCGACCATGCGCATCGCCTCCAGCGCTATCGCAACGCCCAGGCGCGAGGAGGCAAAACCCGGAGCATCCCGGACGACGACGGCCGTCTTGCCCAGCGCCTCCGTCCACCCTTTTGCGGCAGCGGCCAGCTCGGCAGAGGTCTCCCGTCCGAGAACCACTTCAATCAGGCTCGAGGCAGGAACAGGGTTGAAGAAATGCAGTCCCACAAAGTCCCCAGGCCGCTGCAGCTGCTCGGCAAGCTCCGAGACTGAGAGCGACGACGTGTTGGACGCCAAATAGGCTCCGTCGGGCAGCTGCTGCTCAACCAGTCTCAGCGCGCCAGCCTTCAGTTCGAAGTCCTCAGGCACGGCCTCGACCACCAGGTTGCAGTCCGCGAAATCGGCATAATCCACCGAAACGGCCAGGCGTGAAGCCATTTCGTCCAGATTCCCGTCAGTGGAGCCGCGCTGTAGGGATTTCGCCGCCGCGGATTCCACGCGTTCGCGGGCGGCAGCGGCCGACGGTTCATCGCGCTCGACGACGGTGACGTGGGCACCGTTGATCAGGAACGCGTGCGCAATTCCGGCGCCCATCCGGCCCCCACCAAGTACGCCCACTTTGCGTGGAAGCTTCTGCGGCAGGCCAGTGGGAAGTGAGGAATCGCTCATGCTTTTTTCTTCTTCCGATTGGCAGATTTATTGTCCAGGAACGCCTGCATCCGGTCGAACTTGGCCTCAGATTCGAACAGGACCGCTTGCGCCAGCTGGTCGATGGCAGGGTGGGCGTCCGGCGGCACGTGGAACACGGACTTGGTGATGCGGACCGCCAGGGGGTCCTGCTGTGCAATCCTGTCAGCGAGATGATGTGCTGCAGCCATCAGCTCGGGGGCGTCGTGGATTTCGGTAATGAGATGCGCAGCCAGAGCCTCCTCTGCCCGAAGCACCAGCCCGGCGAGCAGGATCTGCTTCGCCAGGGGCTCACCCACCAGTTCCTTCAGCCGCCAGCTGGCCCCTGCGGCAGCAAGAATCCCCAATCCCGTTTCCGGGTTGCCGATCCGGACGCTGGGAGTGCCGATCCTGAAGTCGGCTGCATAGGCCAGCTCCGCCCCTCCCCCGAGGCAATAGCCATCCACCGCTGCAATCACCGGCATGGGCAACTTGGCGATCCGCACGAAAATGGTGGAGTTAATCCCCAGCAGCGCGTCGTCCCTCCTGCGTTCCCGCAGCTGGGAAATATCCGCGCCCGAGGCGAAAACCCCTTCCACACCGGCGAGGATGAGGATCTTGGGCCGCCGCTCCAGTGCGGTGCAAACCACATGGAGCTCGTCCACCATCTGCTGGTCAATGGCGTTACGGACTTCGGGACGGTTGAGCAGCACCACCACCCTGTCATCGCGCTCCTCAACGAGGAGAGTTGCGAAGGCCCCGGAACTGAGCAGGTTGGAATCCGATCCCATCACACTCGCTCCAGCAACATGGCGGCTCCCTGGCCAACGCCAACACACATGGTTGCCAGCCCCATCCGGGCATCTTCGCGTTCCATCCGGCCCAGCAAAGTAATGGTGATACGGGAGCCGCTGGAACCCAGCGGGTGGCCCAAAGCGATCGCGCCGCCGTCGTTATTGACGATATCCGGGTCAAGCCCCAGGCGCCGGATACAGGCCAGCGATTGGGTTGCGAACGCTTCGTTTAGTTCGACGGCGCCAAGGTCGCCGATGGTGTAGCCACTCCGCTCCAGCACTTTCTGGGTGGCCGGAACAGGGCCGATACCCATAATCTCGGGCTCGCAGCCGGCGGAGCCGCCGTCCACGATGCGGGCACGGGGCGTCAGACCGAGCCGCTCGATCGCCGCCTCCGACGCCACGATGATGGCCGAGGCGCCATCATTCAGGGATGACGAATTGCCCGCCGTGACAATCGACCCACCGGTGGTCACGGGCCGAAGCCCGGCGAGGACCTCAAGGGTGGTGTCCTCCCGCGGACCCTCGTCAGTGTCAACCACCGTTTCCCCCTTGCGGCCTTTTACGGTGACGGGGACGATTTCGTCCTTGAACCTGCCTGCGGCGATGGCCGCGAGGGATCTCTCATGGGAGCGGACCGCAAAGGAGTCGGCATCTTCGCGGGAAATTCCATCCACCCGGCCGACTTCCTCTGCTGTTTCCGGCATGGAGAATGTCATCTTTCCGTCCCGGGACAACTCCCCCTTACTGAAGTGCGGATTGGCGAAGCGCCAGCCAATGGACGTGTCGAAGATGGCTCCAGGCTTGGCGAACGCGGCCTGCGGCTTTTCCTGCACCCAGGGCGCGCGGGTCATTGACTCCACCCCGCCCGCAACCACGATGTCCGCCGCTCCTGCCTTGATCATGTGGCTCGCCATCAAAATGGCACTCAGCCCTGACGCGCAGAGCCGGTTCACTGTAATTCCCGGGATGTGCACCGGCAGTCCGGCCAGCAGAGTAGCCATGCGGGCCACGTTGCGGTTTTCCTCGCCTGCCCCGTTGGCATTTCCGAGGATCACTTCCTCGATGGAATCCGGATCCAGCCCTGACCGCGACACGGCCTCCCGGACCACCAGGGCGGCCAGATCATCGGGGCGGACAGCTGCCAAGGCGCCGCCGTAACGCCCGACGGGGGTTCGGACACCGCCCACCAGAAATGCTTGGGGTCCTGCTCCTGCTTGGGCCATTGGTTCATCCTTCACACGATTAACAGCACTGTCATCAGAACGGCAAACAGCTCCACGGGCAAGACGCAGGCCCGGCGACCAGCAATATTTACCGACCGTTCGTTCTATAAAGATTACACGGCGGAATCAAGGGGTCAACCAACAGCCCTTCGGCTACAGGACGCGGACCCCCAGATGCGCGGCCAGCAACGGGGCGAGGAGACTGAGCTGGTAATCATCAATGACCACACCCGCCAGGCTTTCGAGTCCGTTGATAGTCCGAAAATCCGTAGTGCGCAGGTCGAAGTCCTTCAGCTTGGCGCCGCTGAAATCAAGGGTGCCGATGGTGCAGTTCCTCAGAGCGACGCGGTTGGCTGTCACAGAGCCCAGATCCAGTTCATTGATGATGCAGTCGCTGATCTGGACATCGTTGAGTTTGGAACCTCGCAGGTTCAGGTAGTCGAGTTTGCCGCCGTCGATCCTCACGGATTGCCAGCCGCTCTCGTAGACTTCCGCCGATCCCCAGCGCGGGCTCGAGATCTCGACGTCGCGCCACGTGGTCCGCGCCGCGGCAAACACCGGAGCATAGACCTCACTCAGCACGCAGTCCTTGAAGGAAGCGCCCCGCAACTGGGCCTCGTTGAAGGAGACACTGACGAACTCGCACTCGGCAAAATCAGTTCCGTTGAGTTCGAGGCCGTCGGCTGCCGCCCGGCTGTACCGGGCGCCGTCGTACCTCTCACCCCGGCGGAAGTCCGGAGCAGGATCCTCCCGAAGTTCCGTCAAGCGGACGGGTGACAGCCTGGGACTTCCAACTTTGGCCGAGTTCACAGCGGAACCGGCAGCCACTACAGCGACTCTGCTTTGGCCGCGATTTCAGAGAGGTCCTTCGCCAGCGCCCTGCGCGTAAAGGTCATTCCGATCTTTCCGAAAATGGCCATCATGGCCTTGCTGAACGCACTGGGCTCGCGCATCTCGGCCCCGAACGTGAGCGTCAGGTCCGTTCCGCCGTCGCGCTCGGCAAGCGTAAAACGCGAGGTGTAGTCGGCTCCGCCCTGCAGGGCTTTCACGGTGGTACTGCGGGGCGGGTCAGCCTGGGACACCCACATTTCGACAGTTTCAGAGCGGCCCATCATAGTGCGCGTCTCCTTCCAACGGGTCCCCTCGCCATAGGGCCCGTCCGTGAGGAGCTGGACGGAATCAACGCCCGAAAGGGTGGCCGCTGAGCCCGGAATGTCCGAAATTACAACCCAGACCTTATCCGCGGTGGCGTTAATGTGCTTGGTGATGGTGGTTGTGTGCTCCATACTCCGAGCCTAGCCGTGGGCGGCGACAATCAGGAGACCGGCAAACCACCCAAACCCCCACTTGAAATAGTAAGTATGCTTCGTGTTACGGTAATTGTGCTTAGTTTTTCAACCGGCAACGAAAGGTGGTTAACACCATGGGTATCGGCGACAAGATTCAGAACGAAGCGGAAAACCTCGGCGGCAAGGCCAAGGAAGCAGCCGGCAACGCCACGGATAATGACCGCCTTCGCGCAGAAGGCCAGAAGGACCAGGTTGTTGCTGACGCCAAGAAGGTTGGCGAAAACGTGAAGGACGAGTTCAAGAGGGACTAAGCAGGAACAGCAGCGAGGGCCGTGCAGGCCCCAGCTGCTGAGCTGGTTTCGATGCGCCGGCGGCGGACCCTTTCCATTGGGGGAGGTCCGCCGCCGGTTTTCTTCTGCCTGAATATCTGCCCTGAATAAGGGCTAGCTGAACAGTGCGTTCTTGGGTTCGTTGTTCTTGACCTTCTGCCAGCCAAGCCACAGAAGCAACGCGAAGAACGGGATGGTAGCCAGCGTCCACAGCCCCAGGTGGAACACTTCGCCGGTCTTGCTGGTCATGGTGTCGAAGCCAATGAGCACGGTGATGGCCAACAAAGAAATGAGGCCGGCCCAGCTGCTCCACGGCGAACCCGGCATCGGCAGGCTGGAAACGTCGCCCTTTTTCGTGCGCAAGGCAATCTGGCTGGCGAAGATCGCTCCCCAGGTGAAGATCACGCCGATAGATGCGGAGTTCAAGGCGAGGTCGAAGGCATGTGAGCCGCCCAGCCAGATGTTCAGCAGGATGCCGACGAGATAAACGGCACCGATGGCCAGGATAGCGGCGTACGGCACGTGGCTCTTGGACATCCGGGTCAGCCATTCCGGGGCATGGCCGTTGTTGGCCATGGTGCGGAAGATACGGCCGATTGAGTACAGGCCCGAGTTGCAGGAGGACAGTGCGGCGGTGATGACGATCATGTTCATGGCATCGCCCATCCAGCCCAGGCCCATCTGGCCGAACACGGTGACGAACGGCGAGGTGCCGGCAACGTACTGGTCCGAAGGCAGCAGCATGGCCAGAAGGGTCACGGAGCCGACGTAGAACACCACGATCCGGAAGACGACGGCGCGGATCGCTTTGGGAACTTCCTTGGCCGGGTCCTGCATTTCACCGGCGGTGATGCCCACGAGTTCAATGCCGTTGTAGGCGAAGATCACGGCGTTCAGGACCAGGATCATGACGAGGGCACCCTTGGGGAACATTCCGCCCTCGGCTGCGAAGAGGTTGCTGACCGAGGCATTTCCGTCGCCCACCTGGGCGTTGGTGACAACCATGAACGTTCCCACGGCCAGGAAGATGACGATAGCGCCCACTTTGAGGCAGGAGGCCCAGAATTCGAATTCGCCGAACGCCTTGACACTCAGGAGGTTGACGCCCACGAGCAGCAGGAGCGCTGCAATCGCGGACAATTCGACCGGAACGTTGGGGAAGAAGAACTGGAAGTACAGTCCGATCGCGATGAGTTCGGCGATCCCTGTCATGGCCCAGTTGATGAAGTACATCCATCCGGACAGGTACGCGCCCTTCTTGCCGAACATTTCGCCGGCATAGCTGACGAAGGAACCGGACGTCTGGCGGTACATTACGAGTTCGCCCAGGGCGCGCATCAGCAGGTAAGCGATGACGCCGGCAATGGCGTACGAGAAAATCAGGGCGGGGCCCGTGGAGGCAAGGCGCCCGCCGGCACCCATGAAGAGGCCGACGCCGATGGCGCCGCCCATCGCGATCATGGTGACCTGACGGCCGCTCAGGGACTTCTTGTAGCCCTCGGCGCTGAGAGTGGAGTCGACGACGGCGGGTTGCGTCGTCGCGCTCTGAAGTTCTGTGGGGGTGGTTTGTGGCACAGCTGATCCTTGTGGGTAGGGGTTTGGCTGCGCGCCTCAGCCCCCTTTTCAGCACAGAATATTCGGGTTTTACCTCTTTTGAAGGCAGTATCTGTGCGTGAACTCACATGGGGCCGAATGGTGGCACGGCTCATCCATCCTACAAGACTCCCCGCTGGAGCCGTGACCCGGGCAACAGTGAGCCGTTCTCCATCGAGTACCTGACCCAGCGTCCGGCGTCGTCCGTCCTTGCCTTATCGCTCTTCTGCGCGCAGCCGGCGAACCACTCCCGCAGAGCGCGATCGTGGCTGACCATAACCAGCGTCCCGGCAAAACCAGCCAGTGCCTCCTCGAGTTGCTCCACGAGCACCGGGGCCAGGTGGTTGGTGGGCTCATCCACGATCAGCGTGCCGTAACCGCCCAGCAGCAGCCTGGCCAGGGCAAGCCTGCGCTGCTGCCCGGCGGAGAGGCCACCCACCGGAACGTGGAACTCGCTGGTGCGGAACAGTCCCAGGCGGAGCAGCGCCTCGGCGTGTTCGTCGATGTTTCCGCCCAGGCCGGCCGCGAATGCCGGAAGGAGACGGAGACCGGGCCGTCTAGGGAGCTCCAGTTCCTGCTGCAGGTAGCCGATCCGCGCTGGCCTCGTCACGGTCCCTTCAACAGGTTCCAGCGTGCCTGCCAGAAGTGAAAGCAGTGTCGACTTGCCCGCACCGTTGGGTCCCGTGATGAGGATCTTCTCGCCGGCGTCGGCATGGAAGTCCGTGGGCTCGAGGCGGCCGGGAATCGCCACGCCCCGGGCATCCAGAACCTTCACTGGGACATCCGCTGCCTCCTGGGTCTCCGGGTCCGGCTCCACATCAAGCTCTGCGGCCAGGCGCAACGGAACAGGCGGCCGGTCAACGGGGCTCTCCTCCAGGCGTCGTAGCCGCTCCTGGGCGTTGCGGACCTTGCTGCTGGCTGCCTTCTGCCACGTCCCGGCCTTGAAATCGAAACCCATCTTGTCGCCGTCGCGCTGGCGGGCGTAGCCCATCTTGCCGGAAACGGTGGCGGCCTGGCGTTGTTCGGCCTCCATGGCGTCCAGCCAGGCCTCGTATTGCTGGACCCAGCGTTGGCGTTCCGCTGCCTTCTCCCGAAGGTACCCCTCGTAACCGTTGCCGTAGCGGGTGACGGAGCGGCGCTCGGCATCAACCTCGATCACGGTGGTGGCTACTTTCCTCAGCAGCACACGGTCGTGGGAGACCACCACCACGCTGCCACGGTGGGCGGCGAGCCGCTCCTCCAGCCAAGCGGTTCCACGGGCATCCAGATGGTTCGTGGGCTCGTCCAGGAGCAGAATGTCCGCGGGATCGGCCAGAACGCACGCCAAGGCCACCCGTTCCTGTTCGCCGCCGGAGAGCGAGCCCAGCACCCTGTTCCGGTCCAGGCCACCCAGGCCCAGCCTGTCCAGCGCCGCCTCCACCCTTGATTCCGCCGCGTACCCTTCGCGCAGCTGGTACTCGGTCTGCAGCCTTCCGTACGCTTCCAGTTCCTCGGCTTCGGCGTCGGCCAGCCCGGCCTCCAGGCGGTCAAGCTCAGCCTCGATGGCACGCAGGGATGCCAGGGAGCCGTCAATGGCAGCTCCCACCGTGAACGACTCCGGCAGACCGTGTGCCTGTGCCAGGTAGCCCACCCGTCCGTGGCTGGCCACGGTGCCTTCATTCGGCGCCTCCAGACCGGCCATGATGCGGAGGAGCGTGGATTTGCCTGCCCCGTTTTCGCCGACGACGGCCACGTGCTCACCCGCAGTGATGACCAGGCTGACGGCGTCCAGGAGTTGGCGATCGCCGTAGCCATGGGAAACGCCGGAAAGAGAGAGATGTTCGGTCATGGGAAGTCCTTGAACGTCAGGAGGGTGGCCCCGGAGCGTGCACGGGATTCCTGGAAACTCGACGATCCCTGAAAGCGTGACGGAGGCCTTGGCAAACGGAGTGAGGCGCGGCTGAGCGGCGCCTTCAACTAGGACTTCATCGGTCCAGACTGCCAAGTGCCAGCCACAACGTCAAGGCGGGTCCCGCCGTCGTCGAACTCGCCGGAACGGTGCGGAGTCGCCGGAACTTTCCGGCGAGCCGGCACTGTTCCGGCGACTTCACGCTCCTGAGCCATGTTTCTAGGCGGAAAGTGCCGCCACTTTCTTCCGGCGGGCCTTGGCCAGGCGGGTCCCGATCAGGCCCTGCCGCGGGCTGAAGAGATAGACGACGGCGAACACGGCGCCCTGCGTCAGCACCACCATGCCGCCGGAGGCAGTGTCCAGGTAGTAGCTGAGGTAGATGCCCGCGATGGAGCAGGCAGCCGAGACCACCGGGGCGATGAGCAGCATCCGCGAGAACCTGTCCGTCAGCAGGTACGCCGTGGCCCCGGGGATGATGAGCATGGCCACCACCAGCACCACGCCTACCGTTTGCAGCGCCACCACGGACGTCAAAGCCAGGAGTCCCAGAAGCAGCGCACCCAGCCGCCGCGGAGAGAGCCCGATGGCGTGGGCATGAACAGGATCGAAGGCATACAGGGTGAGGTCGCGTCGTTTCAGGATGAGGATGGCGAACGCCACCACTCCCAACACCAGGACCTGGATCAGGTCCGGCACACTGACGCCCAGGAGGTTTCCGAAAATGATGTGGTTCAGGTCCGTTTGGCTGGGAGTGACGGAGATGAGCACGAGGCCCAACGCGAACAGCGACGTGAACACGATCCCTATCGCCGCGTCCTCCTTGACCCGGCTGGTGTTGCGGACCACCCCAATCAGGGTCACGGCAATGAGCGCGAACACGAGGGCGCCGAGGGCAAAGGGCGCCCCCACCATGTACGCCAGGACCACTCCCGGCAGGACGGCATGGGAAACGGCGTCGCCCATAAGGGACCACCCGATCAGCACCAGCCAGCAGCTGAGGACGGCACAAACCACAGCGGCGAGCGCGGTGGTGATGATAGCGCGGACCATGAAGTCGTAGCTGAGGGGCTCCAGCAGGATGTCGATTAGGTCCATCCTCAGCCCCTTCCGCGGTTGAGGACGTCCAGGCCGAACGCCATGGCCAGATTCTCGGGCTGCAGCACCACGTCCGGCGGACCGTGCATCAGGACCTTACGCATCAGCAGTACAGCCTCATCACACAATTGCGGCAGGGCGTGAAGGTCATGGGTGGAAATCAGGATGGTGCAGCCGTCACTGGCCAGTTCGCGCAACAGGCGTGTGATGGTGGCCTCGGATCGCTTGTCCACGCCGGCAAAGGGTTCATCCAGGAGCATCATGGTGGCGCCCTGGGCGATGCCGCGGGCAACGAAGGCCCGCTTTTTCTGGCCGCCGGAGAGCTGCCCGATCTGGCGGTCGGCGAACTCCGTCAGTTCCACACGGTCCAGTGCATGCTCGACGGCGGCGCGGTCCGCTTTGCTCGCACGTCGCGTGAACCCTTGGTGGCCATAGCGGCCCATCATGACGACGTCGCGGACGGACAACGGGAACTGCCAGTCCACGTCCTCGCTTTGAGGCACATAGCCGATGCCGGCTTGCCGGCGCGCTTTGGAAGGCGACTCGCCCTGGATGAGGACCTTTCCGGCGTCGGGCTTGATCATCCCCATGATCACTTTGAAGAGGGTGGATTTTCCCGAACCGTTCATGCCTACCAGTCCGCAGATGCGCGCCGGGTCCAGGGTGAGGGAGGCTGCATCGAGCGCCAGGACCTCACCATAGTGCACGGTCACTCTGTCCACGGAGATTGCAGGGGTGCCGGTTCGGGGGTTCATGACGGCGAGCCTGTCAATGCTTCCGTGATGGTCTTGGCGTCATGCCGGATCAGGTCAAGGTAGGTGGGCACAGGGCCATCCGCTTCCGATAGGGAGTCAACGTAGAGAACTCCGCCGAATTCAGCGTCTGTTGCACTCACTACCTGTTGCATTGGGGCGTCTGAAACCGTTGATTCACAAAACACCGCCGGGACCTTGTTGGCTTTGACGTACTCGATGGCCCGCGCGATTTGCTGCGGCGTGGCCTGTTGCTCGGCGTTGACTGCCCAGATGTAGACCTCCCGGAGCCCGGCGTCGCGGGCGAGGTAGGAGAAGGCCCCTTCACACGTCACCAGGGCCCGCTGCTTTTCCGGGACAGCTGCCAGCTTCTGGACCATCTGATCCTGCACGGACTGGAGCTCGGCCTTGTACGCCTTGCCGTTAGCTTCGAAGACGGCAGTGTTGTCGGGGTCGAGCTTGGAGAAGGCCTTTACCATGTTGTCGACGTAGATCTGCACGTTCACCGGGGACATCCAGGCGTGGGGGTTCGGCTTTCCCTCGTAGGCATCCTCTCCGATGGGCATCGCTTTCACCCCGTCACTGACGACGGCGTGGGGAACGTCCAGGCCCTCCACAAACTGGGCGAACCAGACCTCGAGGTTCAGTCCGTTGTCGAGAATGAGATCTGCCTGGGCGGCTTTGCGGATGTCTCCCGGGGTGGGTTCGTAGCCATGGATTTCGGCCCCCGCCTTCGTGATGGATTCAACGCGGAGCTTGTCCCCGGCGACGTTGCGGGCAATGTCGGCAAGAACCGTGAAGGTCGTCAGTACAACGGGCCGGTTGTCATCTCCCCCGGTAGCGCCGGGAGAGGTGCCGCCACAGGCGGCAAGGGAAAGGGTCAGAGCCGCTGCTACAACTGCAACGGAGGTTCGGCGGACTACTTTGGCGCACCGAAACAAAAAGTTAGGCATACCGAATATTGTAGGAGAACGCGGAGGATCCCTGCAACGCTAGGCTTAATACATGGGTACAGTTCAACGGATTCCGCCAGCACCACCGGAACTTCAGCGCGTCTCATCCCTGGATCTCACGGCGCTGGGCCTGTACATCACCCTGTTCGCGCTTGCCAGCGAACTCCTGCTGCCATTGCTTGAGCAAGTCTCTCCCAGTCCGGCCATAGCTACCTACTCGGTCAACCTGCTCTCCTACGCTTGCGTAGGAATTGTGGCGTTTCTCGCTGCACGGCGGATTGTGGCGCGCGACCTCAGGATCCTGGGCACCCGTCCGTGGTTCACCTTGCTCATGGTGCCCGCCTGCCTGCTCGGCATGCTGATAGTGACGTCAATCCTGGTTGCCCTGGCAGGCACTGTCGAGCCCTCCGTTAATCAGGCCTCCGTCCAGGAACTGATCCAACAGGTGCCCGCCTGGCTCATCGTGCCGCTGCTCGTGGTGGTGGCGCCGTTTGTGGAAGAGTACTTTTTCCGGCATCTCCTGATCGGCAAACTGAGCCGGCGGATCAACATCTGGGTGTGCTGCGCGCTCTCCGTGGTTCTCTTCGCTGCCCTCCATGTGGTCGGCAAGCAGGATCTCACGCTGACGGTGCTGTTGCCGTACCTGGCCATGGGAGCCTCACTGGTCTTTGTGTACGTGTGGACCGGCAAGAACCTCATGTTTTCCTACTTCGTACATGCGTTGAAGAACCTGCTGGCTGTGGTCTTCATCTACGCCATACCTTCGGAGCTTATGGACCAGCTACAGCAGCTCCAGCCGTAGCGCCTGTCCCCCGGAGCGTCAGCCGCCTGGTGCCACGCGTCCGGCCCGTGATGTAGACCTTCGTGCCCTCCGTGGCGTTGGTCCCGCGCAGGTACGTGTAGTTCTCCCCCGGGTTGTACACGGGAGGTGTATCCGGATCCGCCACCGAGCCCGGGCCGAACTCGATGACGTCGGCGCCCAGCGAGTAGCGGCCCATCGAGTCCACCAACTGGTACACACCCTCCGATACTTCTTCCACACCCTCGAGCACACCCCCGGGCCGGAACGTCAGCTCAAGGGCAAACGAAGTGTCAGCGCCGTCGAAGGTGATGTCGACGTCGGCCTGATGGCCGTTGACTGCAACAGTCACTTCGGTACCGAGCCAATGCCGGATGGTGGGCCTGCCTGCAAAGTCCATGGCTGCACTGAAGCGTCCCTCATGGGATTGTTCGTAGATTCCGTCCTCCCGGCGCCGTTCAGCGGGCAGCGGAAGGTAAAAGGAAGCTTCCACCCTCTCGTGAAGCCGGACCCTCTCCCCCTCCGCCACGGTTTCCATGCTGCGGAAGGGGCCAAGGTTGAAGAAGTTGCGCGCGAGGCGCACATCGCTCAGGACGCTGTTTCCGTGCCGGAACCGCAGGAAGGTGGGGTTGTTGGACAACCCCGACGCAACGCCCGACGCCGAATGGTCGCCACCGCCGAAGACCGTTACGGCTGTTTCCCCTTGCCGGAAGCGGTAAGTTCCGCAGCTCTCGAGGGCGGCCCGTACGGGTTGGAGCACAGAGGGCATCTGGACTTGCCCGGCCTGCTGCTCCTGCTGCACTTGTTCCTTGTGCTCCTGCTGAGCGGGTTCCGGTCCCTGTGGAAGTACTCCGGCGAGTCCTGGCTGGACCCTGGTCTGTGCCAGCAATTTTGCCGGTTCCGGCAGCGGGAACCCGGACAGCCAGCGGGCCGCCGCGGCGAAGTCGCTGCGGTCGTCCTGAATGGCCAGGCGCCGGTACGGCAGCAGGAACCCGGCTGCGCCGAAGTCCAGCCACTGATCCTGGCGGCGTGAAAAGACCGATTCCACCGTTCCATCCGGGTTGAGCCACGGCAGGAACGCCTCAAGGTTCTTCCGCACAGGGTCCAGCAGCTCCGGGCGCCCGGACGAGTCGGCGATGATCAGCAGGGAAGGGTTGGTGACTGCCGAGGCATAGAGCGGGCTTCGCTCCGAGTACATGCCGTCCGGCAACTGGTCGATGCCTTCAGCCAGCCACTCGTCGATTCGCCGGTCAATTTCAGGCCGGGGGTCCAGGCTGTGGATCTGGGCGAGCGCGGCGCACAATTCCCAACGGTGGTTCGGTGTGTGGACTCCGCCCTCGACAAGAGCCGGAGTGATTTTTGCGATGATCCGCCAGAGCCGCGCTTCGATCTCCTGCAGCACCGCTGCTGACTCGCTGCCCTGGGCCCGGAGCAGCTGCACCGCCAGACAGGCGTCGTTGACGGTGAAGGCCGAGTCCGGCGGTGAGCTCAGGTTGTCTCCGCCAAACAATCCGTCGGGGCCCTGCAGCAGCTCGAGCCGTTCGAGGCAGCCCATCATGGGATCAACCAGCTGCCGGCTGCCATAAAATCGGGATTCCGGCCAGGTGAATACGGTGACGAGCCCAAGCAGATGACTCATTGCTGACCTGTGAGGCATTCCCGCCGTGGCGGCGCTCTCCTGCCGGGACGCAAGCAGCGGCAGAATGCCCGCTGTCTCGTGGTCGGCGTCGGCCGTTATCTTTGCCAGGAAGGCCTGATCAGTCTGGGTGGTCTGAAGGATCTGTGCGCTCCGCACTGCTGCCTTTCGTGCTCCTCCGCAGGACGCGGGAGGCTTCTAGCTGGGTTTCTACAGGGGTGGTCAGTCCTTCAGGCCGGCGCTGACGTCGGCGTTGAGGACATATTTCTGGAAGACGAAGAACACGAGCACCAGGGGCAGGATGGAGATCACCGAGGCTCCCAGCAGCACAGGCCAGTCGATGTTCTCCGCGCCGACGATACTCCGCAGCGCCACCTGGAGGGTGTACCACTTGGGGTCGTTCAGCACGATCAATGGCCAGATGTAGTCATTCCAGCGCCACTGGAAGGAGAAGATGGCCAGCGTGAACAGGATGGGCCGGGACAGCGGGAGCATGATCCGGAAGAAGATTGCCAGCTCGCTGGCACCATCGATCCGGGCTGAATGCAGCAGGTCGTCGGGGACCGTCAGGAAGAACTGGCGGAACATGAACACACCCGTGGCGGTCAGCACAGACGGCACAATGATGCCGGACAGGGAGTTGTACAGGCCGAGATCCCGGATCACGGTGAACGTCGGGTTCAGGATCACCTCAGTGGGCAACATGGTGGTGGCGAGAATACAGACGAAAAACAGGCGTGTGCCCGCATTGTTGTACTTGGCCAGGGCGTAACCGGTGCAGGCGCTGAAGAAGACCGTCAGCACCGTGGTCACGAGCGCCACTGTTGCCGTGTTCAGGAAGTACTGGGCAAAGTCCACGCGCTCCCACGCGTCGATGAAGCCCTGGAACGTCCATTCCCTGGGGATCATGGACAGCGGATAGGTGAACAGTTCACTTCCCGGCTTGAACGAACTGAGGATGAACCACAGCAGCGGCAGGGCGTAGATGCCCACGATCAGCCACATGAGGCCGGTCAGCGGCGCGGACAGCTTGGCCCGGCCGTGCCGCATGTTCTGTTTGTCAGCGTTGCGGGCGGCTTCCTCGGCCCCAACGACGACTACCTCGTCCGAGACGGGCGGCAGGTTGGCAGCTGTTGTCATGGTTCAGCCCTTCTTCCGGTTGAAGCGAAGCTGGATGAGCGCGATGGCCAGCAGGACCACCATCAACACCATGGATGCGGCACTTGCGTAGCCGACCTTGGACTGCTCAAAACCGGTCTTATAGATGTACTGGACGATCAGGACGTTCTCAGTTCCCGGTCCGCCGTTGGTCAGCGCCTGGATCATGGCGAATTCCTTCATCGCATGGATGGTGGAAAGCAGAATAACCATGAACGACGTGGGCGCGATGCCAGGCAGCGTCACGTGCCGGAAGCGCTGCCATGCATTGGCTCCGTCAAGTTCCGCCGCCTCCAGCAGGGCCTCCGGGATGTTCTTCAGCGCAGCTATGAACAGCAGCATGTTGAAGGCCGTGCCGCCCCAGGCCGCGGCAAAGATCACCACGGTAAGAGCCAGGTTGCCGTTGCTGGACCACGGCAGCGGGTTTCCGCCCAGCGTGGAGATGATGAAGTTGACGAAGCCGAAGTCCTGGCCAAACATCCACTTCCAGATGACACCCACCACGATGGGCGAGATCAGCCAGGGAAGGAAAATGATGATCTTGGCAGCCGTCCGCCCCCTGACCGCCCTGCTGACGAGGAGGGCGGCAACACCGAGGGATGAGACGTAGACCAGCGGCACTGACAGCACTGTGTAGAGGAAGGTGCGGCTCAGTGCAGCATAGAAGGTGCTGTCCGCAAAGAGCGTCTCGAAGTTTCGCAGGCCGATGAAGTTCAGCCTGCCGATGCCGCGGTAATCCGTGAATGAATAGATGAGCCCGAGCGCCCCGGGCCAGACGAAGAACACGAGGAAGAGCACCACATTGACGCCGATCAGGATCAGCGGGGCAAGGACGTAACGGTTGTGGCGCTTTTGCTGGGACTTGCTCCGCACGGCCGGCGTGCGGAGCGCCTCAGACGTCACTGTGGAGCCCGTGGTTGGAGTAGCCACGGCTTAGCCGCCGTTGTAAAGCTTCACGATGTTATCCACCGTGGTTTTTGCGTCCTGGCTGCCGCCGAGCATCTTGACTGTCTCTTCGCGGAGCGGGTCTCCCGAGAACGGGGTGGCCGCATAGGCCTCGGAGACCACACGTTTGATGGGGTTCTCGCCCTTGCCTTCGTTCTGGGCGATCTGCTGCTGGTACAGCTCAAAGGCAGCCTGCTGGAACGGGTACTCCACCTTCAGGTCCTTGGGCGGCAGGTAGCCGCCCTGCTTGGCAAACTCGGTGTAGTTGGCGTCATCGTAGAACCAGTCAATGAACTTCTTGGCTTCCTCGTCCTGGCCCGTGTCCTTGAACGCGACCATAAAGCCGCCGCCCAGGTTGGTGGCGTTCAGCGGCTGCTTGGGCAGCGGCACGGACATCCACTCAAAGTCCTTGATGTTCTTGTTGAAGTCCGCCACCTGCCAGCTGCCCGAGTAGTACGCCGCGACCTGGCCGCTCTTGAACATCGCGTTTCCGTCCTCGCCGCTGAGCCAGACGGATTTCGGCATGGTCTTGTCGTCGTTGATCTTCTGGAAGTATTCGAGCGTCTCAACGGCCTTGTCGTCCGCAGTGTACTTGTCGCCTTCCTTGGGGAATGCCGTGCTGCCGAACTGGTACATCATGGCGCGCAGACGGTGGCCGGAGCGGTCCATGACCACACCGTACTTCGCGCCGGCTTTCTCGCGGACCTGGTTGACGGCTGCGACAAATTCATCCCAGGTCCAGGAGTTTGCGATTCCTGTGGGGAATGCGACGCCGGCCTTATCGAAGAGGCTCTTGTTGACGAACAAGCCCACGGCAGTAAGGTCCGACGGGATGGCCGGGATGGTTCCGTCCGGGGCTTCCTGCAGGAAGTTCTCATCGATCTTCCGGTTCTTGGCAATGTCCGTCAGGTCCTGCAGCTGGGGGGCCCACAGTGGATCCAGGCCGGTAACGCGGGCCAGGGCCGGCAGGTCGTTGGCGGTTGCTGCATTCTTCAGCTTGGTGGTGATGTCCGCGGTGGGAACGTCCACTACCTCGATGGTGATGCCGGTGGCTTCCTTGTACTTCTTGGCTGCCGCGGCGAAGGCACCACCTTGGTTGGTGTCACCCGAGAGGACCAACTGAAGCGGCTTAGACGGGTCGGCTGCGCCCCCACCGCCACCGCCTCCACAGGCACTGAGAGCCAACGTGGCGGCCGACAAGCCAAAGACCGCCTTTCCAAGCTGGCGACGGCTGAGCTGGCTAAAGATTGTCTTCTCTGACACTGGACTTTCCTGTCTGTTCCGTGGTTGGTCACGTAGATCCGCACCAAGCTGGGGCGGCTGAGAACAAGTGGGAGAATCCCCCAATACTCCTCGTTGGAAAAGCCTTTCCCACGCCTCCACTGTGACCCATGTCATGACAATCTGTCAAGCTTTTGTTTGGGGGCAAATAGGTCTCTTTATTCCACTTGGGAAAAGGCCGTGATCAGGTCCCCACTTGTCCGCAAAGCCCTTCCGGGAACCATCCAGCCGAAGTATTTTCGTTCCATGGCACTGAACATCCAGCTAGCAGTCGACTGCAAGAACCCGCATGAGCTCGCCGATTGGTGGGCCGAGACCCTCGAGTGGGCGGTGGAACCACAGGACGAGTCCTTCATTCGCTCCATGATCGAGCAAGGATTCGCAACAGAGGCAGAGACCCAGCTCCACCAGGGAAGGCTCGTCTGGCGCGAGGGCGCCGCAATCCGGCCGCCGGATGAGATCGACGCCAAGCAGCCAACGCGGCGCATCCTGTTCCAGACAGTTCCTGAAGAGAAAACCGTCAAGAACCGGATTCATTGGGATGTCAGGATCGAAAGCGCTGACAAGGACGAGGTGCGGAAAGCCCTGGAAGCCCGGGGCGCAACGTTCCTTTGGACAGCCAATCAGGGACCCCATTCCTGGCACACGATGGCCGATCCCGAGGGCAACGAGTTCTGCATCAGCTAGCGCGATTACTAGACTCGGTGTGTGAGCACCCAACTACCTGCCAAGGTTTCCGACGTCTTTGACCCTTCCCGTTGGCGCACGGTGTCCGGCTTCGACGATTTCCAGGACCTGACATATCACCGGCAAGTGGAACGTTCCGGGGACGGTTCCGTGGTGCGGGACTTGCCCACCGTCCGCATTGCCTTCGACCGGCCCGAAGTCCGCAATGCCTTCCGCCCCGCAACCGTGGACGAGCTCTACCGGGCGATGGACCATGCGCGGATGACCCCGGACGTGGCAACCGTCCTGCTCACCGGCAACGGGCCCTCCCCCAAGGATGACGGGCATTCGTTCTGCTCCGGCGGCGATCAGCGGATCCGCGGCCGCGATGGGTATCGCTATGCGTTGGACGGCGCTTCAGGAGCCGCCGGGGAGTCCGCTGAATTCATCGACCCCGCCCGTGCAGGCCGCCTCCACATTTTGGAAGTGCAGCGCCTCATGCGCACCATGCCCAAGGTGGTGATCGCCGTCGTGAACGGCTGGGCCGCCGGCGGTGGCCACTCACTCCACGTGGTCTCGGACCTCACTATCGCTTCCCGCCAGCACGGCAAGTTCAAACAGACAGACGCCACGGTGGGAAGTTTCGACGCCGGTTACGGCTCCGCGCTGCTGGCCCGGCAAATCGGGCAGAAGGCCGCCCGGGAAATTTTCTTCCTGGCGCGTGAATATTCGGCTGAGGACATGGTCCGCATGGGCGCTGTCAACGAGGCTGTGGACCACGAACTGCTCGAGGACGTGGCCCTGGAGTACGCGGCCGACATCGCCCGGCAGTCCCCGCAGGCCATCCGCATGCTCAAGTTCGCTTTCAATCTGGCCGACGACGGACTCGCCGGCCAGCAGGTGTTCGCGGGCGAAGCTACCCGGATGGCATACATGACGGACGAGGCCGTGGAGGGCAAGGAGGCCTTCCTCGAGAAGCGCGAACCGGACTGGTCACGGTTCCCGTATTACTTCTGATGCGCTTCTGATGCTCACGAATCCGCTTCCAGCCCGCATGCTCCAGCTATAGTCGAAGGCAGACACTTGTGAACATTGAACCCGCGCTCAAGGCTCTCGCAGCCGCCCTCCATGGCGAGGGTCCCGCCGTCGAACTTTCCACGGGCCCGGACGGGAGCCCCGTTGTCTCTCCCGTCCAGACCCCGGGGTTCGACGACGCCGTGGTGGTGGTGCGGACCTCCGGTTCCACCGGGACGCCCAAGGCGACCGTGCTGACGGTGGAGGCACTCGCCGCTTCTTCCATGGCGACGGCGCTGGCGCTCAAGGGCGAAGGCCAATGGCTGCTCGCGCTCCCCGTGCAATATGTCGCCGGGCTTCAGGTGCTGGTTCGTTCATTGTTCGCCGGAACGCGCCCCTGGGCGATGGATCTCTCCACCGGCTTCACCCCGGAGGCTTTCACCGCGGCTGCCCTTGAACTCACTGACAGGATCCGGTTCACCTCCCTGGTGCCTACACAACTGCAGCGGCTGCTGGACTCCCCTGAGCCCGAAACCCTTGCCGTTCTCCGGCGTTTCAACGGCATTCTCCTTGGGGGTGCCCCGGCGTCAGCAGACCTGCTGCAGGCTGCGCGTGACGCCGGGCTTCGGGTGGTGACCACCTACGGTTCCGCCGAGACCTGCGGCGGATGTGTGTACGACGGCGTTCCCATCGAAGGCGTGGAGGTGAAGGTTTCCGAGGACGGACGGATCCTCCTTGGCGGGGACATTGTTGCCGCAGGGTACCTGGATGATCCCGACCTCACCGCCGAAACGTTCATCGAGGAGGACGGGCTCCGCTGGTTCCGCACCAATGATCTCGGGTCCATCAATGCAGAAGGCATCCTGACCGTGCTGGGTCGGGCAGACGACGTCGTCATCACCGGAGGCGTCAAGGTTTCCGCAGCACACGTGCAGGCAGAACTTGAAAAGCTCGACGGCGTCACGGCAGCTTTTGTGACGGGCGTCCCGTCAGAGGAGTGGGGGCAGGCTGTGGCCGCCTATGTTGCCGTTGCTGACAGCACTCCGGAGGGGATCAGCGGCTTCACCGCCAGGCGCCACCACCTGCTGGGACAACTGGCGCCCAAGACAATGCTGGCCGCGCCGGAACTGATCATGTTGCCTAACGGAAAACCTGACCGCCTGGCTATGACGGAGTTGCTCAACGAGCTCCATCAGGGAAAGTAAAGTAGACCTGCAACCCGCTGCACGTCCGCAGCTTCCTGAACCAACAAGAGGTACTCACTGTGGCAACAGCCGCCCAATGGATCCAAGGCGCCCGTCCGCGCACGCTGCCGGCAGCGATCGCTCCGGTACTGATCGGCACGGCCGCCGCTTTCGAGATGGGTGCCTTCCGGCCGGTCAACGCCGTTCTTGCCGGTGTGGTGGCGCTGCTGCTGCAGATTGGCGTCAACTACGCCAACGACTACTCCGACGGCATCCGCGGCACTGATGAGGACCGTGTGGGGCCGCTGCGCCTTGTGGGTTCCGGCGCTGCCCGCCCCCACCAGGTCAAGCAGGCCGCTTTTGCAGCCTTTGCCCTGGCCATGCTGTGCGGACTGGCCCTGGTAATCATCACGCAGGCATGGTGGCTTATCCTGGTGGGCCTGGGCTGCGTACTGGCTGCGTGGGGCTACACCGGAGGGAAGAACCCGTACGGCTACCTGGGCCTGGGAGATGTCTTCGTGTTCGTCTTCTTTGGACTCGTAGCCACCCTCGGCACAACGTATACGCAGGCTGGCCACATAAACCTCGCAGCCATCATCGGTGCCATAGGCACCGGACTTATTGCCTGCGCCCTGCTGATGGCCAACAACGTCAGGGACATTCCCACCGATACCAAGGCAGGCAAAAAGACGCTGGCAGTACGGCTGGGAGACAAGCACGCGCGGGAGAGCTACGTCCTGATGCTGGCCGTCGCCATCCTTCTTGTGGTGGTTCTCGCGCCGGGACGGCCATGGATGCTCCTGGTACTCCTGCTTATCCCAGCGAGCCTGATGCCGTCCTGGCTCATGATCAACGGCAGGAAGCGCAAGAGCCTCATCCCCGTCCTCAAACAGACTGGCCTGATCAACCTGGGTTACAGCGTGCTGTTCTCTGCAGGCCTGATACTGACCCGGGGCGTCTAAACCTCTCAGGCGTCTTTGGGGCGCTTTTCCATTTTGACCGTGACGTCAGGGTGGGCATCCACCAAGCTGTCCTCGGCGTTCGCGTCATCCACTTCGCCCGCGGTCCGGATCGGCTTGGCGCGGCCGGAGAGCCGCTCCTGAACTGCCCCCGCGGCGGCGTCGCGTTGCTTCTGGAAGAACAGGTAGCTGATGCCAAACGCGATGAGGCCGGCGCAGATCACGGACAGAATTGCGCCCAGCTCCAGCAGTTGGAAAAGCACGAACAACGGCACAAACAGTGCCAGACGAATCAGGGAGTATTTCAGGAAAGCCACTCTTCAAGTTTAGCCGCCCCGGAAGACGCCTGTTATCGGCAGGACCGAGCCGGTCCCTGTGATCCAACCGTAGCCATGTGAGCGGCCCCCGGAGGCTAGACTGGATGTATGCCCCGCGTTCTGCTCGCCGTCGCCGTACTAACCATCGTTGTCTATGGTCTGGTTGACGTGATCCGGACTGATCGTCGGCTCACGCGTGGAATTTCCAAGCCAGCCTGGATTGTGGTGATGGTGGTTCTGCCGGTGATCGGAGCCGCGCTCTGGTTCATTTTCGGCCGCCCCCGTGGCAGCAGGCCGGCGCAGCAAACCTTCCGCCACCCTACAGCTCCCGACGACGATCCCGAGTTCCTCCGCGCCTTGGAGCTCCGGCGCCGTAACCAGGCCGAGGCTGACAGGCTTAAGAAGCTCAAGGACCAGCTCGACGCGCGGGAACAGAAGCGCGGCGACGGATCCGATGAAAGCCGCGACGACGCCCAGGGCAACGACGAAGTCAAGTGACCTGCTTTAGTCACCCCGGTTAGGTGAACTGGTAACCGGCGCTAAATCTGCTAAGTTTTCGCGTCATAAAAAGCCAGCCGTGCCTGTATAGAAGGCAGGGGGAATCTTCACCCTCGTCTATCGAATCAGCGGTCCGGGGGACAGACAGTGGAAGCAGCGGTTGATATTGGAGATCTGTATGCTCACTACCGGCAGGCAATGGACGGAAACCCTGACGCCGAGACAGCACTGGCACTGACTTGGGACGTCCTGGAAGCAGCCGACCAGGCCCTGGGGCCACGACGGAAACCTCGCCGGGTGACGGGGGACGAGAGGCCGGACTACCAGAGCCCCGAATACTAGAGGCCGGAGTACGAGTGAAGGCCGTTGAAGAACTGGTTCACAATGGTGAAGTTGAAGACCACGCACAGGTAGCCCACGATTGACAGCCATGCCGCCCTGGTTCCGGTCCAGCCTCTCGTGGCCCGGGCATGCAGGTATCCCGCATAGACAACCCAGATCACAAACGTCCAGACTTCCTTGGTGTCCCAACCCCAGAAGCGGCCCCACGCCTTTTCGGCCCAGATGGCGCCGAACATCAGGGTGAAGGTCCATCCGACAAAAGCGATGGCGTTGATCCGGTAGGACAGGTTTTCCAGGCTCAGGGCCGACGGCACCAGGCGCATAAAGCCAAGTTTGTCTCCCCCACCGGAAGCAATGGTTTTTTGCCGGTGTGCCTGAACCAGTTGCAGCGCGGACATCGCGAACGTCAGCGTGAAAAGCGCCGATGACAGCACGGCGATGGAGACGTGGATGATCAGCCAGTAGCTCTGGAGCGCGGGGACGAGATGGCCCACAGGGGTCCAGTAGGAAATGCTGGCCGCAACCAACATGACGACCACCAGCCCGACCACAAACGTGCCAAGGAACCGCAGGTCACGGCGGATCAGCACCAGCAGGAAGACTGCAACGGCCACAAAAGCGCCGGTGGTGAGAAACTCGTACATGTTTCCCCAGGGAACCCGCCCGGCGCCCAAGGCACGGGTAAGCACTCCGGCGGCATGGATCGAGGCTCCGAGGACGGTCAGAGCGACTGCCACACGGGCCGGAACGCGGCGCTCGGCTCCATAGCGCATTCCGGCGTCAGCGGTTTGTCCCAGCCCTGAGCCCTCACCTGCCGGGGAGACTGCCGATGACGGCCGTTCGGCCCGCCCAACAGGCCCGCTGACGTCGGAGTCTGTCCGGTCAGTACTTGCTTCCCTCACGGAGCCGGCTGAAACAGGAATCTTTGCTGCGGCAGGGGACGAAACAGCTTCCAGGGCTTCGGCTGCTGCAGCTGCCTTGAGGTCCACTGCCCGGAGGGCTGAACTGCTTCTGGCCAGGTCCCAGGCAAAGGCAATGAAGGCCACCGTGTAGGTACCTGCTGCAAGGAGCATAAAGAGCTCGCTGTACGCGCCCATGGTTTCGTTGATGCCAAGCATTACTGGTCCTTCTTAGACTCTGTCGAGCCTGCTGTTGACTGGATAACGTCTGCTGGGGGGGCTTCTGTGACTGCGGAGGCTTCTGCTGCTGTGGCCGCCGTGGCATCTGCTGCTTCCGTAGCCTCTGAACCGGCGTCGCGTTCAGCCCCACCATTATCCGCCTGCCCGCTGGGAGCACTCTGGGAATCCTTCGCTTCGGCGTCCCGGGATTTCAGGCCCCACTCCTCCTCCAGCAACTCACGGATGGCCTTCGCTTCCGCCGCCAGGCGGTGGTCCTCGCCTCGAGCCAGGAGTGCGTACTCCACCATGGTGCGGCCATCCTCATGGATGCCGGCCCGGACCCAGACCCGACGCCGGTTCACATAGAGGGAAGTGACCAGTCCCGCCACGGCCAGCAAAGCAAAGATCAGGGCGTAAAGCTGCCCAGGGTTGTGGTGGATGTCCACGCCGATGTAGCGCTTCACCCCGTCAAAGCTGACGGATCCCTTGCCGTCCGGGAGTGTGTAGCTGGTTCCCGGCTCAAGCGTGATGCCCCCGGCGTCGAGATTCCGGGCGTTGAGCGGCGTCAGTTTCTCGACGTCGAGCTCGAAGACGTTCTGCGGAGCGCCGGTGTCCAGCCCAAGGTCTCCAAAGTACGAGTTCAACGACAGCCTTGGGTTGAAGAGTTCAGGATCGCCGCTGAAGGAAACGCCTTCATTGCTGACCATCGCCGTGGGAAGGAAGAACCCGGCAAAGCCCAGTTGGTCGGGCTTGGCGTCGGGGACCTTGATCACCACAGACGAGTAATAGTGATCCCCCTGCAACCGTGCTATCACTGGGCCTTGGAAGGCTACATTGCCCTGCCCGTCCCGGATGGTGACCAGTGGAGCATAGCCATTGCCTGTGAGGTAGAGGCTGGTGCCGCCCAGGGTCAAAGGATCGTTAACCTTGAGAACTTCCTGCTGTTCCGGGGCGTCCGGTGATTCCTTGGTGGTGACGTCGGCCCTGAAGTCGATGGGTTGACCCTTCTTGCCTTCCGATTCCCTGTCGAAGGTGGCCCGGAACTTGTCCAGTCGAACAGAGTAGGGCTGGAGCTGACTGCTCTGGAAATTGGTTCCGGGCGTGAACTGGTCGTACCCAACGAGGGTGTTCACGAACGTATCGCCTTCAACCAGGATGCGCTGCCCGCTGTAGCCGAACAGTCCGCCGGCCGCCACGGAGACGAGCACCCCGATCAGGGATGTATGGAAAACGAGGTTTCCCACTTCTTTCAGGAACCCGCGCTCGGCCCCCAAAGACGGCTGCTCACCGTCGTCGTCCCTCACCTCAACACGGTAACCGCGCTTCTTCAGCATGCCGGCGGCGTCGTTAACAGCGCGCGACGCCGTGATCCCGGCGTCCGCCGGAACCACCAGGGTGCCGTATTCGGGGAGGCGGGAAAGGCGTTTGGGTGTCCGGGGAGGCTGCGACCGCATGGCCTTGTAGTGCGCTATTGCCCGCGGCACAACGCAGCCGATCAGCGAAATGAACAGCAGGATGTAAATGGCGGAGAACCATGCGGAGGAGTAGACGTCGTAGAGCTGGAGGGCATCCAGCACCTTGCCGTAATCACCGTTGTCCTTGATGTACTGGGTGACGATTGAAGGGTTGGCGGGCCGTTGCGGAAAAAGCGAACCGGGCACGGCAGCCACCGCCAGGAGGAGGAGCAGGAACAAGGCGGTACGCATGCTGGTGAGCTGCGTCCATGCCCAGCGAAGCGTTCCCTTGACGCCAAGAGCCGGGAGGGCAGCTTCAGCTTTGGCCGCAGCAACAGGATTGGCCCCGGGGGCGGCGTCCTTGGGTGCCTGTTGGCTGGCGGCCGTCTCCGGAGAGTTCTTCTGTTCTTTCACACGCTCGCTCATCAGATTGGCAACTTCACATCGGTTTGGAACCAGTACTGCAACCCGGTAACCCAGGCTCCCCACAGGCCGGTGGCCATCAGGAGACCGAGCACGATCAGAATTCCTCCGCCAATCCGCTGAATGGCGAGGCGGTGCGTACGGAAGAAGGACATCACACCGATTCCCCTCCGGACCGCCAGCGCGATCAGGAGGAATGGAATTCCCAGGCCGAGGCTGTAGACGAAAGCCAGGAACGCCCCCTTGGCCGCCGAAGATCCGCCGGAGAGGCTGAGGAGCTGCACTGCCGAGTAGGTGGGACCTATGCACGGAGCCCAGCCCAGCCCGAAGGTAATTCCCAGTAAGGGTGCGCCCCACAGCCCTGCCGGCGGCTTGGCATGAATCTTGGCATCCCGCTGGAACCACCCGAATCCACCCATGAACACCACGCCCATCGCAATGACCAGGAGGCCAAGAATCTGGGTGATCCACGCGTTCTCCGGCCCAGTGATCAGGGTTCCGAGTTGGCCGAAGGCGCCACCCAAGAGGACAAAGATGGCCGAGAAACCCAACACGAACAAGCCGATGCCCGCCAGCATCCGGCCGCGCTTCTGCTTCTGCAGGTCCACGCCCGTGAGCCCTGTGACGTAGCCCAGATAGCCCGGGACCAGCGGCAGCACGCACGGTGAAAGGAAGGAGACCAGTCCCGCCAGCAGAGCCACCGGGATGGCAAGCAGGAGCGATCCATTCAGGATGGCCTCGGCAAAGGGACTGTTCACTGGGAAACCGCCGCTACTCAGCCACGGCCGCGGCGATGAGGGCCTTCAGGGTGCCTTTTTCGATTTCCCCGAGGACGCGGGAAGCCACCCTGCCAGCCTTGTCCAGGACGAGCGTGGTGGGAACAGCCCCAGGCGGAACCAGGCCGGAAACGGCCAGCAGGACTCCGCCATCCTTATCGTTGAAGCTGGGGTAGGTCAGGCCGAATGTTTTATCGAACGCCTCTGCCGTCGCTTTTTCGTCCCTCAGGTTGACGCCGTAGAACTGCACAGCCTGATCTTTGAACTCCTGGTGCAGTTCTTCCAGCAACGGCGCTTCCACACGGCATGGGGCGCACGCTGCGAACCAGAAGTTGAGCACAGTGACCTTGCCCTGGAAATCCGCCGGTTCAATGGTGGTGCCATCGAACAAGGCCCCCTTGATACCCACCGCTGCTTTGCGATCAGTGGCCGCGAACTCTGTGACGGAGCCATCCCCCGCAACGTAGTTCTTGTTGTCCCCTGCCTTAGCCTGCTTGGCCAGGGCGTCCTCTTGGGCACAAGAAGACAGGCCCAGCGTGAGCGCGGCCAGTGCAGCACCGCCGGCAGCCAGGACGCTGCGGCGTGAGGTGTTGGGATTGGTGCCTTGCATGCTCAGGCTCCAGGGGTGTTGGAGGCACCCGGAAGGAGTGCTGCGGCGGGCTCGGTGTAGTCGACGCGCACCAGTGCGCCGTCGTGGTCAAAAACCAGGGAGGTCAGGGAGGTCAGGGTGCACTCACGCTTCCGCGGATCATGCCAGAGCGGCTTGCCTTCTGCGCTGAGCCTGGTGGCCCAGATGGGAAGCTGGTGTGCCACCAAAATGGCCTCCGCGCCGTCGCCGCCCAGTTCCAGTGCCTTGAGCCGGGCATCCTGGACTGCAGCCATCACGCGGTTGGCCTGCTCTTTGTACGGCTCACCCCAGGAAGGGCGGAAAGGATTGACAAGGCGCGGCCAGTGCCTCGGCCTGCGGAGCTCGGCCTTAGTGACCTTCATGCCTTCAAAGTAGTTTTCGGCTTCGACGATGCGTTCTTCGACGGCGATGTCCAGCCTGAGCGCCTCGGAAATCGGGAGCGCCGTTTCCTGGGCCCGGGTCAGCGGTGACGCAGCAAGGTAGACGATATTTGCCCCATGCGAAGCCCGCTCACGGAAGTGCTCCGCCAGGGTGCGCGCCATCTCCCGTCCAAGCTCCGAGAGATGAAACTCGGGCAGGCGTCCATAGAGGACTCCGGCGGGATTGTGGACTTCGCCATGGCGAAGCAAATGAACGGTGGTTTGGGGCATGTATACAAGTTTCTCAAAGATGACGGGCGATCTGAAATCTTCTACAAGAAGTAGAACTAGGGGCCCCGAAAAAAAGTTCCGCCCAATCGGAATAAAAGATGCAAATGCATGTTTATACTGGGTGAAGCGATTAGTTGAGGCTTCAACAGATGATGGTTCAACTAATGACGAGATGGCCTTCAACCCGAACTTCGCATAACAAGGAGAACTAAAATGTCACTTCCCACCAACCTCACCACCGGCACCTGGACCCTCGACTCCTCGCACAGCGAAATCGGGTTTACCGTACGCCACGCAGGCATCAGCAAGGTCCGCGGCCAGTTCAAGGAAGCTACGGCCACCCTCGATCTGGCAGACAATGTCGCAGATTCCAAGGTCAATGCGACTATCCAGACCGCCAGCTTCGACTCCGGCGACGTCAACCGTGACGGCCACGTCCGCGGCGAAGACTTTTTCGACGTCGAGAAGTTCCCGGAGATCTCCTTCGTCTCCAACGGCATTGTGCCTAAGGGTGACGGCTATGAGCTGCAGGGCGATCTCACCATCAAGGGAGTCACCCGTTCGGTTGCCCTCGAGACCGAATTCAACGGAGCAGCCGTTGACCCGTTCGGCAACACCCGGGCAGGCGTCTCTGCTGAAACCACCATCAGCCGCAAGGACTTCGGCCTCACCTGGAACGCAGTCCTCGAAGCCGGCGGTGTCCTGGTCAGCGACAAGGTTGCCATCAACCTTGAGCTGGCCTTCATCGCTCCGGCTGCCTAGCAGGCCGAAGCTGCTCAGCGGACATCGCTCCGCTGATTCCACGCCTCCGCTTCGGCGGGCATATTTCATGACCTGCACCCCTGTTCCAGCTAGTCTGGGACAGGGGCGCGGAGTTTAAGGGTCCACCAAAGACCAAGCGTCCTGATGGCGTTTCCGGCCGGACAGCTGTAGCTCGGCAGGCTCTTCGTACAACGATTGTAAATTCTTGGCTATTTACGGCGAGTTAGCCCAAAGTTGCCTAGATAACAGGGGACCCGCCGTCTACAGTGAAAGCCATGACCAACCCAAGTGATGCCCCTCAGCCGGAACAACCCGGCAGCCAGCCGTCTGACGGCAATGTTCCGCCCACCCCTTACCAACAGCCCCCGTCCTATCAGACACCGCAGGGCCAGCAGCCGCCCCAGGGATATCCGGCCGGCAACTACCAGACGCCAGACGGCTACCAGGCGCCCGGGCAGCCTGGTTATGGCGCCCCCGCCGGAGCTGCCAACAACGCACCACCAGCAGGCCTCGGCTACGCCGCCCCCGCCCGCAACACGCTTGCATTGGATTTCAACAACATCAAAGAGCGCGTGACTAACACCCAGGGTGTACCCCAGCAACTGGTTATTTCCTATTGGCTCTGGATTGGCGCAGCTGTGCTCGGTGTTGTGGCTAGCCTCGTGGCCATGGTCGGTGCCGCAGGTGGCTTTGCTGGTGTCGGACTGATCTTCAGCCTGATTTGGGCCGCCGTCTACATCTTCATTGCCATCCGGCTCAAGGAAGGTGCCCGTTGGGCCAGGCTGGTCCTGACGATTTTGGGTGGCTTGTCGGTTTTGGCGCTCCCCTTCACGTTGTTCACCGGAGGCCTGAGCTTGATCGGGACGGCAGTAACTATCGCGGCAGCCGTCATGATGTGGCTGCCCCAGTCCCAGCAACACTTCAAGGGCTGATACAGCAAAACTAGGGACGTAACCACGTCCCATCGGGTTAGTTAAGCATTGAAGGCCGCGGCTGGGAAGCTCCCTGCCGCGGCCTTCCAAATCCAACAGGAATACCTCTTGCGAATGATCCACATGCCGCACCAAGCGTTGTACGGTGGAAGCAAGACCATGCTGGGGGCAGGGGCATCACACTGATCCCGGTAGCCGATTTTCGAAGTCGACACATGAAGGATCGAACATGAGCACTCCCCCAGTCCCTCCCGCCAACCAGGACGAGCCTGAGTCTGGCGGCAAGAACGCGCCGCAGTACGATCAGAACAATCCGCAGCAGCCCCAGTACGGGCAAAACGCTCCGCAGTACGGCCAGAACGCTCCCCAGCAGCCGCAGTACGGGGCGCCCCAGTACGGCCAGAATGCTCCTCAGCACCCACAGTATGGGGCACCCCAGTATGGCCAGAACGCTCCCCAACAGCCGCAGTACGGGGCGCCACAATACGGCCAGAACCCGCCGCAGCAGCAGTTCGGCCAGCCCCAGCAAGGCCAGTCTCCCTATGGCCAGTCGCCTTACGGTCAGTCACCGTACTCGCAGTACCCTTCCGAGCTTCCATCTGCCGGAAACAGCAACCGGCCCCCGCAGGTGGACCTCGCCTTTTGGCTGATCATCGGCGCCGGTGTGCTGTCGTTCATCAGTGCCATGGTGTTGGCATTCTCGGGTGGAGATTTCTTCACCCAAATGATGCAGGAACAGGCCCAGCTGCAGGGCACGGAACTGCCCCCCGGCACCATTGAGGGAATGCAGGGAATGATGGTAGGTGCCAGCATCGTGGGCGGTCTCATCTCCCTGGGACTCTACGCCCTCGTGGCCTTTCCTGTACGCAACGGAAAGAACTGGGCACGCATCCTGGGTACTGTCTTCGCGGGCATCTCGGTGTTTGGACTCTTCAGCGTCTTCAGCATGGGTCCTACGTACGGCGTGCTGCAGATCCTCGTCATTCTGATGGGAGTCGCGGGCATCGTACTCCTGTACTTGCCGGCCAATTCGCCGTACTTCCAGAAGCAGCAGCCGTTCGCCAATCCTTACTCCCAGCCGTACGGCCGCTAGAACTCAGGGCCACATAAAGTCATACGGCCGCTAGGAGCCAGGGCCACATAGATCCATGCTGAGGGCGCAGGCCCGGCGGAGCAGAGTAACTTACTCCAGCTCTTCCGGGGCCTGCGTCCTTTGTGCGTGGTAGGCCAGAATCTGCAGTTCCGTGGCCATGTCTACCTTGCGCAGGTTTACTCCGGGCGGAACCTGCAGCATCACGGGGGCGAAGCTCAGAATGCTCCTCACGCCGGCTGCCACCACCCTGTCACACACACTTTGGGCTACGGCGGCAGGCAGCGCCAGGACCACCATGTTCGCTCCCGTCCGCTGGAGCACCGCTTCCATGTCGGCAGCGTCACTCACACGCAGCCATCCCACTTCGTTGCCTACGATCATCTGGTCGGCGTCGAAAATGGCCACGACATCAAAGCCCCGCGATTCGAATCCGCCATACCTTGCCAGGGCTTTCCCGAGGTTACCGGCACCGACGATAGCGACTTTCCAGTCCTTGGTGAGACCGAGGGCCGCAGAAATGTGCCGGCTCAGGTACTGAACCTCGTAGCCCACGCCGCGGGTCCCGTAGGAACCCACATGCGAGAGGTCTTTGCGCAGGGTAGCTGAGCTCACGCCCGAGGCTTCGGCAAGTGATTCCGAGGATACCCTGTCCACGCCTTCGGCAAGCATGGTGGTCAGGGCGCGCAAATAGAGGGTGAGCCGTGCCACGGCTGCGGGCGGAATCTGCTTTGCAGCGGTTCCGGAATCCCCGCGGACTGCTTCCGGGGATGAATCGAGCGAAGTCACATCTGCTCCATTGCGTCGCGTTGTGAGTCCACTCTAGGGCCCCACGACTTGTGTCAACAAAAGCGGAACGACGTCATCCGGGCTCGGGCCGAGGCCTACTTCGCCATGGCTTCCTGTAGAACCCTCGTCAGCCGGGCCTCGTCGATCTTCCAGAAGTCCCGCTGGATCCCGTCGACCACCACCACCGGAATCTCTTCGGCGTAGCGCTCACGGAGCTCCGCGTCTTTGTCCACCAACTGTTCCCGCCACTCCAGTCCCAGTCCGGCAGTGACGCGGTCGACGGCGTCGCGCGCGGCACTGCAGAGATGGCAGTTTGCTTTGGTGAGCAGGAGGACGTCTGGTTTTGCCATGGTTCCACGGTAGCCGGGCTGTCCGCCGTCGTCGACGCCACTGGCCTGAACCGCCCTCAGGTATCCCGCTCGCACAGCAACAGAACGCCACAGGCGGCGGCGATGCCGAGCATTGACTAGACTCGTGGCATGCCCGAGGAGAAGTACGTTGCTGTGGCCCGCCGCCCGGTTGCCACCCAGCAACACGGCGAGGCCGCCTTCTTCGACGTCGATAACACCCTGATGAAGGGTGCCAGCCTGTTCCACGTGGCACGGAAAATGCATCAGCGGGGGACGTTCACGCTGACCCAGGCTGCTGGTTTCGCGTGGAAGCAGTTCAAGTTTGTGATTCGCGGGGAGAACCTCGACGACGTCCACGCCGTCCGCGATTCAGCCCTTCTGCTTGCGGCCGGCATCACGGTCGAGGACATCAAGGTCCTGGGCGAAGAGGTCTTTGACGAGATGATCGCGTCCAGGATCTGGCCCGGAGCCAAGGCCCTGGCCCAGCAGCACCTTCGGGTTGGCAGGAAAGTCTGGCTGGTAACGGCAACTCCCATCGAAGTAGCCACCGTTATATCGACCCGCCTCGGACTGACCGGGGCCCTTGGCACGGTCGGAGAAATCAAGGACGGCGTCTATACGGGCAAACTGGTGGGCGAGATCCTCCACGGGGCAGCCAAGGCCGTGGCAGTGCAGGCCATCGCCGACGAGGAAGGCCTGGAGCTCAAGAGGTGCTGGGCCTACAGCGACTCCCACAATGACATCCCGTTGCTCAGCATGGTGGGGCATCCCGTGGCCATCAACCCCGATGCACGCCTCCGCCGGCATGCCCGGGAGAACAACTGGCCGGTCTACGATTTCCGCTCCGGACGCCGCGCAGCAACGCTCGGCCTGAAGGCAGCCACGGTCTGCGGCGCCGTCTACGGCCTCTGGAAGGGCTTCTCGCGCTTCCGCGGCCCCACTATCTAGCAGAGCCGCACACCGCTGCAGCACCAAGGAGCAAGGACGCAAAAATGCCCGCTACCTCGAAAGGCAACGGGCATTGACGCTTTGGAAGTATTACTACTTCTTATTGCGACGCTGGTGGCGCGTCTTACGAAGCAACTTGCGGTGCTTCTTCTTGGCCATACGCTTGCGACGCTTCTTGATAACTGAACCCACGAAAGTTCCTTACAAACTAGATGCGTACCTGTCTGATGGAAAAGGTCCGTGGACTAAGCAACAGACTGTACAACTGACAGATTCTTACAATGACGTAAAACGTTCCTTAACAGCCTACCGCTTATCCGGAGCGCAAACTGACGGCGACGACTCACGCCGTCTCGGATTGGCCCTCCACGACGGCGCGCTTCAGGTACTGTTCGACGGCGGACTCCGGTACCCGGAACGAGCGGCCAAAGCGGACGGCGGGCATATCCCCCGAATGAACCAGGCGATAAACGGTCATCTTAGAGACGCGCATGACCTCAGCCACTTCGGCCACGGTCAAGAACTTCGCGTTGGAGAAGTTCGACTCTGCGGACATTTCCCATATTCCTTTGCTCTCAGCATTCTGCGGCAACCTGTATTCTGCGGGTGCGGCGATGCTGAGCCATCGAACAACCGTGTGCTAGTTACTCTAGAGGCAGTTGGGGCCAATGTGAAAGGCGTAGTGGCGAAACTACGCGTTCGCCTCTAGCAAGTAGCCATTACTCGGCCAAGGAAATCCTGCGTTTCCGGGCCGAAGCGGCAAGCTGCCCGAGCACGGACACCGTCACGTCCCACTCCATGCAGGCGTCGGTCACACTTTGGCCGTAAAGCAATTCGGCAGTTCCGTTGGAATCCGTGACGTCCAGGTTCTGGGCGCCGCCTACGAGGAAGCTTTCCAGCATCACCCCGGCGATGGCCTTTGCGGAGCCGCCGCCCTCCTCCAGCTGGGCACCGATTTCGAAGGCGACTTCCGCCTGGCGGTGGTGGCTTTTCCCGCTGTTCGCGTGGCTCGCATCCACAATCAGGCGCGGGTTCAGGTTCTTCGCTGCAAGACGGGAAGAAGCGGCTTCGACGTCGGCTGCTGAGTAATTGGGGCCCTTGCGGCCGCCACGGAGAATGACGTGCGTGTCCGGGTTGCCGGCCGTCGCCACGAGAGCAGCTTTGCCGTCGTCGTCAATTCCCAGGAAAGCCTGGGCCGCGCCGGCGGCGCTGCACGCGTCAACGGCAACCTGGAGGTCGCCGTCGGTACCATTCTTGAAGCCGATGGGCATGGAGAGCCCGGACGCCAACTGCCGGTGGATCTGGCTTTCCGTGGTGCGTGCACCAATGGCACCCCAGGAGACCAGGTCTGCCGTGTACTGGGGGCTGATGGGCTCGAGGAATTCCGTGGCGGTTGGGAGCCCCAAGGCTGTTACTTGCTGGAGGAAGCTTCGGGCTGCACGGAGGCCTGTGGCAATGTCGTGGCTGCCATCCAGGTGGGGGTCGTTGATGAGCCCCTTCCAGCCCACGGTGGTCCGCGGCTTTTCAAAGTACGCCCGCATCACGATAAGCAGGTCTTCCTTGTGCTTCTCGGCCTGGCTCACGAGCCTGCGGGCGTATTCCAGCCCGGCCTTCGGATCGTGAATGGAGCAGGGACCCACGATCACCAGCAGGCGGTCGTCCAGGCCGTCCATGACAGCGCGGACTTCATCACGGCCCCGCCCGACGACGTCGGTCACCCTCGCGTCGAGCGGAAGCTCGGCGATCATCTCGTGGGGAGTGGGGAGCGCAGTGAACTTGCTGATCCTCAAGTTCGAGGTGGAATGTTGGGGATTGGCGGCGGCTGCTGTGGTGCTCATGGGGTCCTGTTCCAGATAGGAGCGGGCCCTGGTCAGAACCCGCCGGAGAAATGGCGAAGGGCAGAGAATGATCTCTGCCCTGTTGGCTCTGAAGGAAAGTTGGGTGCGTGTCAGTTAGACGCGGGCTCCTCCAGAGCCAACGAAAAATACGCATACCAACGGTTAGTCATAGCCACACCATAACCGGGCCGGGTCCGTCAGGGCAAAATTCCGCTAAATTGTGCCCGTCATCTCCCGTCGCATGTGCTCATGAAATGTCGGCCGCTGGACTTATCCAGCGGCATCCTGCTGTTCCTGTACCCAGCCGGCCAGGTCCAGCTTCGTCTCCCGTTGTGCGTCGAGTACAACTTCCTGGGTCCGCCCGCCGTACCTGACCGTTATTGTCCGCAGCTGGGAGCCCGGCTGCAATGTAAAGGACGCCCTCTCCAGCTTCCCGCTTTTCCAGGCCAAGGAAACCGCGACGCCGGGACGGGCCCGGAGTCCGGATACCTCACCATCGGCCAACTCGACAGGCAGGGCGGGCAGGAGCTCGATTTCGCCGCGATGGCTCTGAACAAGGCACTCCGCGACAGCCGCGATGTATCCAAGGTTCCCGTCGATCTGGAACGGTGGATGGGCGGCAAAGAGGTTGGGATAGAGGCCGCCGCCGAAGCCGGAATACCCGTCCCTGCCCGCCGGCATTCCACGGTAGAACAGGCGCATCAGGGCGGTGACTTTTTCGGGCTCCCTTAGGCGCGCCCTCATAACCATTTTCCAGGCCAGGGACCACCCCGTCGAATCGTCACCGCGGCCGTCCAGGCTGGCCCGAACAGCCGCCTCGAGCTCTGCATCCAGCGGTTCGTCGCCGGGATACGCCAGATAGAGATGGCTTATGTGCCTGTGCTCCTCTTCCCACTCGGGCGGCTCAGCCAGCCACTCCCGCAGCCTGCCGTTGGCTCCGGGCGCCGGCCGCGGAATCATCGGCAGCGCGGCCCTTGCTTCCTTCACCACAAGATCATCCTCCAACCCGAGCATCACCGCCAGGGACTCGACCATGCCGAGCACGTCCCGGCACAGGGTCAGGTCCATGGAGGAGGAAGCGGCCACAGCAGCCTTTACAGGCTGGTTTGTCGCGGCGCTGTCTGTGCCGGCCCGATGTACCCCCGGCCCGTTTCCGGACGCCTTGAAACTGTTCTCCGGAGAGGTGGAAGGACTTGTCCCGAGGGAACCGTCGGGAAATTCGATCAAGAGATCCAACAGGAACTCAGCGTGTCCGCGGATGGCCGGCCACGCCCGTTCGAGGGCGAAGTCACGGTCAGCTCCGAACTGCAGATGCTCCCACAGATGCCGGACAAGCCATGCTCCGCCCATGGGCCAGAAAGACCATTCGGGTGAGTGGGTGCCGTGGCCAACGGGTTTGCTGTAGCCCCAGATATCCGAATTGTGATGGACGGTCCAGCCCCGGGCTCCGTAGTACTCCTTGGCGGTTGCGGCTCCAGTTACCTGGAGGGCCTCGACTAATCCAAAGAGCGGCTCCACACACTCGCCCAGGCCAGCCACCTCCGCTCCCCAATAGTTCATCTCGAGGTTGACGTTGGTGGTGAAGTTTGAGCTCCACGGCGGCAGCATCTTGTCATTCCAGATTCCCTGCAGGTTGGCAGGAGTACCGCCGGGCCTGGAACTCGAGATCAGCAGATACCGGCCATAGTTGAAGAGCAACGCTCCCAGCCCTGGATCGGCAGCTAAAGGACCCTTCGGGTGGGAATTCGCCAAGGCCAGTCGTTGAGCGGTGTTGGTGCCGGCCGCTTCTCCGGTGCGCCTGTCTCCCGGCCCAAGGCGGAGACTGGTTGAGCTGTACAGCGCGCCATGGCTCTCCTCATGCCGGCGCAGGAGGGACTCCGGCCCCATCTTCCTGGCGGCCTCCAAAGTTGCTCTCACAGCATCAGCCACCTGTGCAGATGAGCCTTGGGGTTGGCGGCCCATCCCCTCGAAGGTGGTGGCACCACTCACATAAATCACCGCGTGCTTTACACCAGTTGCCCACGGACCTTTCGGACCTTCAACGCCTTCCGCACCTTTAGCAGAACCGGGGCCGAAAGCGGCGCCGGTAACGCCGTCCTGCTCCAAAAGCGCGGTGACTGCCCCTTGCAAACTGAGCGAATCATCATCCGAATACTTGATTTCCCCGGTGCCGTGACTTGGTGCCACATCGGCTGGCAGCTTGAGCTCAAGGCCTGTCAGTAACTGGGTTCCCGCGCTGTGGCGAATCCTCCCTGTGCGCTTGGTAACCAGCAGCGGGGAATCCAGTGCCAGCGAAATTTCCAGACCGCCAGGGAGCTCGGTGTCCACCGTTATTGCCAACACTGATGGGCTGTGGCTGATGAAGGCTTCAACCCTGACTTCATGGCCCGAAAGCCTGTACCGCGTGCTGGTCACCCCACGCGCCAAATCCAGGCTGCGGGAATAATTCTCAGGCACATCGCCGCCATCTGCGTCGCCGAGGTGCACAGGGTTGAGTGACAGCACCAGGTCCGAAAACGGAAGGAAAGTCTGCGAATGCCGGTGCTGCAGTGCCTTCAGGGCTTCGTGGGCGGCGGGGTAGTTTTCCCTGGCGATGAGTTCACGCACACGTGCCAGGATGCCGTCCGCCTCCTGACGGCTGAAGTGCGGTTCCAGTTCCTGGCTGTGCGGCGAACCGGACCAAGCTGTCCCGTGATTGATTTGGAACCGATGATGCCGTGGTCCACCAAAAACCATCGCTCCGAGGAAGCCGTTTCCCAAGGGGAGTGCTTCAAGCCAATGATGGGCAGGACTGTCGTACACCAAGGCGTCGTCGGGATGCATGGCTGCCATTCTAGGAGGAAGAGGTCCGATGTCCCAAGGCAATTGGCCAACAAGGTTACCGAGTATTCTTCCCCTGCGCGAAGAATGATCCGATCTATACGTGGGGCGATGCTAACGCAGGCTCATAGGTTTCCAGCCTCGACGACCTCAGAACCTGTTGCCGAAGCTCCGTCAGGGTTCCGCCCAACGCTCCCGCAGCACGCGCCTGAACGAGGATGTTTCCCAAGGCAGTCGCCTCAACGGGTCCTGCAACCACAGGTTTCCCGGTGGAGTCGGCTGTCAGCTGGCAGAGCAACCGGTTCTGGGACCCGCCCCCCACAATGTGCACCACGTCCACCGGTGTTCCCGAGAGCCGCTCGGCGTCAGCAATGGTCCGGGCATAGCCCGCGGCGAGGCTGTCCAGGATGCAGCGCACGATCGCGGCCGGCTGCTCCGAAAGCACGGTCCCGGTAACCCGGGCAGCGGATCGGATGCGGTCAGGCATGTCCTCCGGGGCGATGAAATACGAATCGTCGGCGTTGACCACCGGGCCACCCGAGGGCAGCGCCGCCGCGGCGTCCAAGAGTTCCTCCATGGAGGGCTCATAGCCCTCCTTGGCCCAGGTGCGCTGGCACTCGCTCAGGAGCCAGAGGCCTCCTACATTCCGGAGGTAGCGGATGGTGTTGTCCACCCCGCGTTCGTTGGTGAAGTTGGCGTTCCGGCTGGCTTCGGTAAGCACCGGATGGCTCAGCTCAACGCCTACCAGTGACCAGGTGCCCGAAGAAATATAGGCAAAGTCCACCCCGCTGGCCGGCACGGCTGCCACGGCGGAGGCAGTGTCGTGAGAACCGACCGCAACCACCCGGGTCGCCTTGGGCAAACCTGTGGCTTCGGCGATCTGCGGATGCAGCGTGCCAACGGTATCGCCCGGTTGGATGAGCGGAGGGAAGAGTGTGGGAGGCAATTGCAATGCGGCGAGGAACTCGGTAGCCCACTCCCCTGCCACTGCGTCGAACAGTCCGGTGGTGGAGGCATTGGTGACTTCGGTGCGGCGCTGGCCGGTGAGCTTGAAGGCGATCAGATCCGGAATCAGCAATGCCTGCAATCCCGCCAACGATGGTTCGGCGGCCAGCTGGTAAACAGTGTTGAAGGGGAGGAACTGGAGCCCGGTGGTGGCGTAGAGCCTGGCCGGATCCAGCACTTTATGGACGCCGTTGACGGCTCCCTGCCCGCGGGGATCACGGTAGCTGTAGGGCTGGGCAACCAACTCCCCTGCGGCGTCGACCAGTCCGTAGTCCACCGCCCAGGTGTCGATCCCGATGCTGGCTATCCGGGCGCCCCGCTGGGCAGCCGCCTTGCCGGCCGCCGCGAGTCCCCTAAGGACCTCCGCGAACAGGGCGTCGAAGTCCCAGCGCAGGCCGCCGTCGGACTCCACTACCCCGTTCGGAAAGCGGTGCACCACCTCCAACCGGGACGCACCCCCGGTGATGCTTCCCAGGATCACCCGGCCCGAGGAGGCTCCGATGTCGACGGCCGCAAACAAGTTGTCGCCCGAGGCTGCCCCGTTGGATCCGGTGCCGACCGGGCCATCGGACCCGGTGCCGTTGGCGGGACTGGTACTCATCGCAGGAACGCTGCAGCTACACCAGCATCCACGGGGATATGGAGCCCGGTGGTGTGGGACAGTTCGGAGCTGGTGAGCACGGCGGCAGCGTTGGCCACGTGCTCGGGGAGGACTTCTCGCTTGAGCAGGGTCCGTTGTGCGTAGTATTTGCCCAGTTCCTGTTCGTCCACGCCATAGACGGCAGCGCGCTTGGCACCCCAACCGCCGGCGAAAATCCCGGAGCCGCGGACCACGCCGTCGGGATTGATGCCGTTGACGCGGATGCCGTACTCGCCCAGCTCGGCTGCGAGCAGCCGTACCTGGTGGGCCTGGTCAGCTTTGGTAGCCGAGTAGGCGATGTTGTTGGGGCCGGCGAAAACCGAGTTCTTGGAGGAGATGTAGATGATGTCCCCGCCCATGTCCTGCTCGATCATGACCTTCGCGGCGGCCTTCGCCACTAGGAAGGAGCCCTTAGCCATCACGTTGTGCTGCAGGTCCCAGTCCTTTTCCGTGGTTTCCAGCAGCGGCTTGGAGACGGAGAGCCCGGCGTTGTTGACCACCAGGTCAACTCCGCCGAAGGCCAGCACGGCGGCGTCGATGGCTGCGGCAACCTGGCCCTCGTCGGTGACATCTGCCTGCACTCCAATGGCGACGTCGGACCCGCCAAGTTCGGCAGCGACGGCCTGGGCGTTTTCGAGGTTCAGGTCCGCGATAACGACGCAGGCCCCTTCGGCGGCAAGCCGGGTGGCGATTGCTTTACCGATGCCCGACGCCGCCCCTGTTACCAGCGCGATGCGGGTGGCGTGTGACTTGGGCTTGGGCATGCGGGCCAGCTTGGCTTCCTCAAGCGCCCAGTATTCGATCCGGAACTTCTCGGATTCCTCGATCGGGGCGTAGGTGGAGATCGCTTCCGCGCCACGCATCACATTGATGGCGTTGATATAGAACTCACCGGCAACGCGTGCGGTCTGTTTGTTGGCCCCGAAGGAGAACATGCCCACGCCCGGGACCAGCACGATGGCCGGATCAGCACCGCGCAGGGCTGGTGAATCGGCATCCGCGTGGCGGTCGTAGTAGGCCTGGTAGTCCTCGCGGTACCCGGTGTGCAGCTCCTTGAGCCGCGCCACGGCATCCTCGATGGACGCATCAGCAGGCAGGTCCAGGATCAGCGGCTTGACCTTGGTGCGCAGGAAATGGTCCGGGCAGGAGGTACCCAGCGCTCCGAGCCTCGGATGTTCGGCGCTTTCCAGGAACTCCAGAACGACGGCGTCATCGCTGAAGTGCCCCAGTTGCGGTTTGTCCGTGGAGGCCAATCCGCGGATCACCGGTGCGAGGGCAGCCGCCTTGGCCTTCCGCTCCGCGTCCGGCAGGGGGCCGTAGCCTGGCAGTTTGGCGCCGAAGGGCTCGGCCTTGCCGTTATCGATGATGTACTTCTCGGCCTGGTCAATGATCCACAGCGAGTTCTGTTCCGCCTCCTCGCTGGTGGCGCCCCAGGCCGTGATGCCGTGGCCGCCCAGGATGGTGCCCACGGCCTGCGGATTCGCCTCCTTGATGGCGGCAATGTCGAGGCCAAGCTGGAAACCGGGGCGGCGCCAAGGGACCCAGACAACCTTGTTGCCGAAGATCTTGGCCGTCAGTGCCTCACCATCTGCTGCAGTAGCAACGGCAATCCCTGAATCCGGGTGCAGGTGGTCCACGTGGGCTGCGTCCACCAAACCGTGCATTGCCGTATCGATCGACGGAGCGGCGCCGCCCTTGCCGTGGAGGCAGTAGTCGAACGCGGCCACCATCTCGTCTTCGCGCTCAACGCCCGGATAGACACTCTTCAGCGCGTTGAGGCGATCAAGACGGAGTACAGCAAGGTTTTCGGCCCTCAGGGTGCCAAGGTCTCCACCGGATCCTTTGACCCAGAGGAGCTGGACGTCTTCGCCTGTGACAGGATCCTTTTCAGTTCCTTTTGCGGAGGTGTTCCCGCCGGCAAAGTTGGTGTTGCGCTTGTCCGCCCCGAGACGGTTGGAGCGCGAAATCAGGTCTTCGACAGTCTTGTTGCTGGCAGAGTTGCTGGCGTTTTGCATAGTGGTTTTCACGCGCCCCATCCGGCTTGCTGGCCGCCGACGCGGTCCTCGTTGATTTTCTTCTGGTAACCGCTGGCCTTGAACGCGGCCAGCGGGTCCGCGGGAAGCCCGCGGGATTCACGCCACTGGGCCAAAAGAGGCCTGACGTCGGTGTAAAAAGCATCGTTGAAGATACCGTTAGCGGCCAGCACATCCCCGGACCGCTGCGCCTCCGCGAGGGCTTCGCGGTCCACCAGCAGCGCCCGGGCAGTCATCTCCTGCACGTTGAGCACCGAGCGGATCTGCCCCGGGATCTTCTCCTCCAGGTTGTGGCACTGATCCAGCATCAAAGCCACCCCGGAGTCCTTCCCGTACCCTCCCCCGCGGATGACCTCAACCATGATCCGGAACAGCTGGAACGGATCAGCCGCGCCCACGATCAGATCATCATCGGCATAAAAACGGGAATTGAAATCAAAGGACCCCAGCTTCCCCAGCCGCAGCAACTGCATCACAATGAACTCAATGTTCGTCCCCGGCGCATGATGGCCAGTATCCAGGCACACCAACGCCTTCTCCCCCAACGCCAGCACCTGCGCATACGAGGTCCCCCAGTCCGGAACATCCGTGTGATAAAACGCCGGTTCAAAAAACTTGTACTCCAGCACCAGCCTGTGGTCCTCACCAAGACGTGCGTAAATCTCCGCCAGGGACTCCGCCAACCGGTCCTGCCGGCCCCGCAGATCATCCTGGCCCGGATAATTCGTCCCGTCAGCAAGCCAGATCTTCAGATCCCGCGAACCCGTGGCATCCATAATCTCAATGCACTCAAAATGATGCTCAATCGCCCGCCGCCGCACCGACACATCCGAGGACGTCAGCGAACCAAACCTGTACTCATCATCCTGGAACGTGTTCGAATTAATCGTCCCCAGGCCCACCCCCAGACCCGCCGCATACTCCTTCAACCCCGCGTAATCAGCAACCCTGTCCCACGGAATATGCAACGCCACCGTCGGCGCCAGACCCGTCACCTCATGGACCATGGCCGCATCAGCGATCTTCTCCTGAATCGTCCTCGGAGTCCCCGGCGTACCAAACACCCGGAAACGGGTCCCCGAATTCCCATACGCCCAAGAGGGAACCTCAATAGCAAGCTCCTCGAGCCTGCCCAGCGCCGTTGCTACGTCGTTCATAGTTGTTCTTTCCGGTGGTGAAGTGTGTTTACTGGATATCAAGGGCAGCCAGCTGGCCGTCCAGGTTGAAGACTTCCTCGAGAACCTGGAACCCTTCGTCGGGCCGCCTCTCAGAGTCCTGGAAGAGCAGGGCCATCTCGGCCTGCCAACGGCTATTGACCTCGGTCACAGCCATCCTGGCTTTCACTTCGTCAAAGTCATCGCATTCCAGATAGCCGATCAGGAGTCCGTCGGCGCCCAGGAAGAGGGAATAGTTGCGCCATCCTGCATCCTTAAGTGCCTGCAGCATCTCCGGCCACACGGCGGCGTGCCGGCGGCGGTATTCATCGCTGAGTCCTGGCTGCACTGAAGAGCGGAAGCACACTCGCATTTGGACCTCTCCTGAAGATTACTGAATCAATGTGAAAAACACTGAAGTTGAATCGTTTCATTGTTACGATTCAAAGTACTCTTGAACTCGAGCAGGTGTCAAGCAATTACCGACAGGCAAACGCATCCTCCGCCGTGGAGCAGTTCTCTTGGGCCGAAGGGCCCGGGAAAGATTCACAGGGGCGAACTCCAGCTAACGCGAAGCACAGCGTAGCTGCAGACGAGGACTACGGTGCGTCCTTCCTGAAGGCAGTAAGCAGAAGGACTGGGAGAAAATGAATCGGACAGCCAGCATTAAGGATGTTGCGAATCAGGCGGGTGTCGCCGTGGGCACGGTTTCCAACGTCTTGAACTACCCGGATCGTGTTTCCGAGCGAACCAAGGAAAGGGTCCTGAAGGCCATCGATGATCTTGGTTTCGTGCGCAATGATGCGGCCCGCCAGCTCCGAGCCGGCCACAGCAGAACCATCGGACTCATCGTGCTTGACGTGGGAAACCCCTTCTTCACTTCCGTGGTCCGTGCGGCCGAGGACGCTGCCGCGCTCCAGGGCAGTGCCGTCCTCCTCGGCGACAGCGGCCACAATGAGAGCCGCGAGTCCAACTACATTGACCTCTTCCAGGAACAGCGCGTGCAGGGACTGCTCATCTCGCCGGTAGGAGACGTGACCGCCCGACTGAATGTCCTCAGGGAACGCGGAGTGCCCACCGTTCTGGTGGACCGGCTGGCCGATGACGCGATGTTCAGCTCTGTCTCAGTCGACGACGACGAGGGTGGTTACCTGGCAGCGCGGCACTTGCTGGACATAGGCCGCCGTCGGCTCGCCTTCGTGGGCGGCCCACTATCCATTCATCAGGTGGCGGACCGCCTCCGGGGCGCCCAGCGGGCGGTTAAGGAAGAGTCCGATGCCACCCTGGAGGTCCTCGATTCCGAAGGACAGTCAGTTCTGGCGGGCAGGGGGATCGGGAACCGCCTGGTGGAGCGCCCTGCGAAGAACCTTCCGGACGGGATTTTTTGCGCCAACGATCTCCTGGCCCTGGGCGTCATGCAGTCCCTGACGATGATGCACACGCTTCGCATTCCTGAGGATATTGCTTTGATCGGCTATGACGATATCGACTTTTCTGTCTCGGCCGTGGTTCCCTTGTCCTCCATCCGCCAGCCCACTGAGGCCATTGGACGGACTGCCATCGAGCTTCTGACCGAGGAGCTGGAATCACAGCAGGTCCGGCACAGGGCTGTTGTCTTCACTCCCGAGCTTGTTGTCCGGCAGAGCACAGAAGGCGTGGCGGCGGGCGTAGACGCATCCTTATAGGTCCTGCCGGGAGTTTCCACTGACTGCCCCGAGAACGGCTTGGTAGGCTTCGACGCTCCGGTCACCGACTGTGGTGGGCGATTCCAGGTGCACGGCTCCTGACGGAAGAATGCCGGCACCGCCATGGGTTTCCATTACTTGCCACTGCGCCAGGACATCTTCGCCGCAGTGTTCACGGGGCAGTTGGCGCCAGAAGCTGAACCCTCCGGCCTCATTCAGGGCATCACGTCGATACATGGTGCACCCGCCAACCCATGCAACACGGTAGGGAACCCATTGCCCGGGCTCCAGGCCGAGTTGGGCGCTCAAATGGCTCAGGTTGGCCGCGCTGTGGAGCGGCCACCGCTCGAAGCCTGGAGCGTCCGGCCTGATTTTCTCCGGGGTAACGGGACCGTCCCAGGCGGCGAAGGACGCCATCTGTTCGGGCCGCTTGTCGTCGAGGAAAGACAACCCCTGGGGCGCCATGCCAACGAAGCCGCATTCCAAGCGGTCCAAGGCGTCGCTCATCCTCTCCAGCGCGCCGGGTTCCAGCCAGACATCGTCGTCGAGGAACAGCACCTTCTCCGCAGTCGATTGCTCCAGCAGGAACTGCCTATGCTCCGCCAGCCCCAACCGGGGCAAATGGCGGACCAGGGAAGTGGGCCTTCCCTGCGCCTCGAGCAACCGGACCATGGCTGCCGCTGCGGGATGTCCCCACCCAGGCTCAACCGATGATTGGTCGCTGACGATGACACGAAAGGGCGGGTCTGCCTGGCCAGCCAAACCAGCCAAGGTGACGGCAAGCTCGGCGGGCCGGTTACAGGTGGGAACCAGTACGTCCAGATCAACATCCTCAGTGGATCGGGCGGCACCCGCCCATTGTGCTGACGATCGTCGGCTCATACCCGACCTCCCACGGATTGCGGACCACGGATTGCAGACCAGAGGCTACGGACAAACGGATTTCGCGAGGTTGGGCCGCCTCAGCCGGAGCGGCGACGCCTTCCGCTAAAGGCCCCCTACCCAGCAGACCCGGGTCTCACACAGCCGAATTAAGTGGCTCGGCGTGTCTTCCTCGGCGTGTCGGCACTTACGCAATCCCCGCCGTCGTGCGTTCGCTGGAAGACGTGCGTTCATTGGAGCCGAAGCCTGCATATACCAGCTGCCCTGCGACATGCCCGGCGATCAACCGGGCTCCGTCCTCACGAAAGTGGGTGTTGTCGGCCAATCCGTCAGGCCAGTAGGCGTGCTCCCCCGGTTCAAAATGACAGAAGAGCTCCCTTGAACTCTCCACACCCAGCCGTAGATAAAGTTCCCGCGTCCAGCTGTTGAGATCAATCAAGGGCACGTGGAGTTCCGCCGCCACCTCCCGCACCACTTCCGGATAGTCCTCGAGGCTCTCTTCAAGTTCAAGGACGTTTCCGCTTCCGCCAAGGAAGTGCCGCCGCTCAACCGAGGTGCAGAGGACTGGCTTGGCGTCCAGCGAGCGTACCTCGGTGAGCATGGTACGGAGGTTTGCGGCATAACCGGTGCGGGCGGCCAGATGGGGACGTTTCTGATCGTTGTGCCCGAACTGGATCAGGACCAAGTCGCCCTGCCCGGCTTCCTGCAGCAAAGCGGCCCACAGTCCCTCCGCACGGAAAGACTCGGTGCTGGCTCCGCCCTTGGCATAGTTGTAGACGGCAGCCCAGGAATAAACCTCCGCCGCCAGATGTGCTCCCCAGCCGCTCATCGGATATTCATTCGTGGGGCAATTGGCAACTGTGGAATCGCCCGCCAACAGAATCTTCATCTTGCGGCTTTCTCTATATTTGCGTGTGGCTTCCTGTCGAGACCCTGGAGCCGCCACCCTCTCCAACGTTGCAGAAGGGTGGCTCAGTCTCTGGACGTCCTCGTCAGTAAGCGGTTTCTCAAAAACTTAGACCTTTTGGCTTTACTTGGTCAAGAGCGGACCTCGAATCGCTAAATCACCGCCATGATTGAAGTAAGCTGCTGATATAGCGCCTTGGAAAGCGCTTGCCGCGCTAGGGTGGAATAGAGTAAGGCGCCGTGCGGCATCAATGAAAGCCATATTTACAGACCTGCAAAACCAAGTGTCCAGCGCCACAAGCGTTAACGAACGCTGGTGACAGCAGATAAAGACAGCAGACAACGAGGAGAGCCATGGCCCCGTCCGCTCCCGACCCCGCCATTCCCCAGCCCCTTGCCCGTCCCGAGGGCGCTCCGGATGTCGAAGCCTTCCGGAGACGGAAGGAAGCTCACGCCGGCGCCCTCCGCGTGGCGCTCGTGGGAGTCCATGGCTTTGGCACTCACCATCTCAGGAATCTCAAGAGGCTGCAGGAAAAGGGTCTGGTAGATCTGGTAGCTGTCGCGGATCCAAACCCGCCGGCCGAAGGCGCGCTGCCCGCTGAGACTGCCGTGTTCGCCAACCTGGACGACCTGCTGGAGCGCACCCCTTCCTTGGACGTGGTGATCGTGGCGACCCCCATCCAGACCCACGCTGCGCTTGCCCTGGCCGCCCTTACTGCTGCAGATCTTTATCTGGAGAAGCCTCCGGTTGCATCTTTGGCTGATTTCCAGCGTCTGCAGAGCGCCGCCGAGTCGGCCGGGCGCAGCGTCCAGATCGGGTTCCAGAGCCTGGGTTCACACGCCCTCGAAGCGATCCGCGACCTTGTGGCTCTGGGCGAGATCGGTGATCTGCTGGGGATTACCGCAACGGGGCGCTGGGTCCGCGATCGCGCCTATTACAAGCGTTCCCGCTGGGCAGGAAAGCGCAGCATCGACGGCATTGATGTTGTGGATGGCGTGGCCACCAACCCACTGGCGCACGCGATCGCCACTGCCCTCCGGATTGCCGATGCCCGCCGGTTGGATGACCTGGTCTCTGTCGAAACTGACCTTTACCGGGCAAACGACATCGAGTCCGATGACACATCAGTGATCCGCCTCCGCACTGTTGCCGGGATCCCCATCACGTGCGCACTGACGCTGTGCGCTGCGGAATCAGTGGAGCCGTACATCACCCTGCAAGGGTCCGAAGGTTCGGCTGTTTTCCACTACACCGAGGACAGGCTAAGCGTCCTCACCTCCCACGGAGAGCGCAGAGAAATCTTTGGCAGGGATGACCTCACCGAGAACCTTCTGGAACACCTGACCGAGGGTGGTCCGCTGATCAGTCCCTTGGCTGACAGCGGCGCCTTCATGCGCGTCCTTGAGGCAATCCGGACCGCGGAAGCTCCGACCCGGATTGCGGATGAATTCATCGTCTGGGAGGGCGAAGGCGAGGCCGCTCACGCGGTGGTGACAGGCATCGAAGATGCCCTCGACCGTGCGACCGCAGCCCACGCGACGTTCAGTGAGCTCGCTCTTCCCTGGGCCAGGCCCCTTCCCTTGGAACCGGCTGGGGTATTGACCTTGGAAGGCCACGAACAGTACGACGGCGGCGCGCTGGCTTCCCTGCGCACCGGCACCACCCTTGCCGGACGACTCTCCCCCAGGCCCTACTTGCATCCGGTGCGGACACTGGCTGGAGTGGTTGTGAGCGACCACCTTCCGTTGGACCACCCATGGCATCTGGGAGTGGGCCTCGCACTCCAGGACGTCAACGGCACCAACTTCTGGGGTGGCAAGACCTATACCCGCAGTGGCCGACGCTATGAGGAACGCGATGACCACGGGACCATCCTCCAAACCGGGTGCACCGTGGCCCCCGGCCGCGTGGAACAGGAGCTGAGCTGGCGGGCACGGGACGGTTCAGAACTCCTGCGGGAGCGCCGAATCACCAAAGCCTCGCAAGTCGATCAGCGCACGTGGCGATTCGACCTCGAAACGGAACTCACCGCCGTCGTGCGCGCATCCCTGGGTGGCCCCGGTTCCAATGGAGCCTCAGGCAGTGGCTACGGAGGATTCTTCTGGCGGCTTCCGCTGTGCACCGACGTCAATGTCTTCACCGCGGAGCAATCCGGGGAGTCCCTGGTCCACGGTTCGGTATCGCCCTGGCTAGCGTGGACGGCGGATTTTGCAGAAGGACCAGCCAGCCTTGTTTTCGCTGCTCCGCCTCAGTCCCAGGATCCCTGGTTCGTTCGCGCCACCGACTATCCCGGCGTCGGCTCAGCCCTTGCCTGGGAACATCCCGTGGAACTGGCAGCGGGCGAGACTCTGACCCGGAACTTCACCGTCTGGGTCAGCGATGGCAGACTGAATTTTGCTGAGGCCGCCGCCTTGAGGGCCCAACTCTGACGCGGCTCTGACGCTCCAGCCCAGTTGCCGACCGGTTGCCCGGCGTGTTCCCGGAACATGCCGGGCATATCTGTCTCCGGGAAGAAGTAACTGGGCGGGAAGGGCCCAGGCGAGTTCTCACATACCCCGCACGGGGCGTCCGGAGTTCCTCCACATCAGCAGCCCGACGGCGGCGGCAGACAACATCCCAAGGGCACCTGTGACCACAAGCCCTTCGCGGACCCCGAACTGCTCGGTCAGCCAGCCTGCCAGGAGGCCGCCAAAAGCATGGCCGCCGAGCAACAAGGGCAGGTACAAGGCCATCACCCTCCCCCGCACCTCCGGACCGGCCTCAAGCTGCACAGTTGTTGCTGCACAGGTGAGGAAGAGCAAGGTCATGAGCCCCACAAGCACCAACAGGGCGACGAACCACTCCTGGCTCGGCATCAGCGCAGCAATGAGCTGGGAGAGCCCGAACAGCGCAGCCGCCGCAACAAGCCCCGGCCGCCCCAGGGATCCTAACCGCCCGGCCAGAAGTGCTCCGGCCAAGGCACCCACCGCACTGAACGTATTGAACAGGCCGAAGCCCTCGGCTCCGCTATGCCAGATGGTGTCGGCAAAGGCCGCGAGTACCACAGGCCCGTTCATCCCGAAGACCCCCATGAGACTGCTCAGAAGGATCACGAGCAACAGGGCGGGGCGCTGCTTCACGTACCGGAAGCCTGCCAGGACCTCTCCCCGACCGCGTGTTGGGGCCGGGGTGACGTGCAGTTGGGAGGTCCGGATCGCAGCGACCAAGGCTAGAACTGCCAGGCAAATCAGGGAGTTGGCGGCGAAAGCAGCGGCCACACCGGCTTTGGCTATCACCACCCCCGCTAAAGCTGGCCCCACCATCCCACCCAATTGGTGGATGGCGCTGTTGAGTCCGATAGCAGGACGGACTGCATCATCACCCACCACTTCGCTGACGAAAACCTGGCGTGCGGGGCCTTCCACGGCTGAGGTCACTCCCAAGGCGACGCAGCAGGCATAAACGGCCCAGACGGTAATGGACCCGTTGGCGTTCAGGACTGCGAGCGTCATGGCCAGGACTGCGGCAACGGACTGGCACACCAGAAGGATGCGCCGCTTGGGAAAGAGGTCCACCAGGATCCCGCTGAGTGGTCCCACCACAAGCATGGGCAAGAACTGCAGCGCTACAGCCAGCCCGACGGCGGCGGGACTCCCGGTGAGCTGAAGCACCAGCCAATCCTGGGCCAGCCGCTGCATCCACACGCCCGTACTTCCAAGGAACTGAAGCGAGACGAACAGACGGTAGTTGCGCAACCGGAGCGGCGTGTACCAGCGCGCATTCGTGGAGGAATCAGCTTGGGCGTATTTTGGGCGTTCAGAAGGCACTTTGCTCGCTGAGGGGTGAGAACAGAGGCCCCCGGAAGAGGGGCCTCTTGGTTATTGACGCTTGGCTTTAGTTACTTGCGCCCTGCGCGGATCTTTACCGCAGCCGCAGCCAGGACCAGTGCCCCAGGGACCACCACGAACAGCGCCACGAGCATCCAGACGAACACGACGCACATGAACAAGGCCGCCACCAGGAGCAACGATCCGCTGAAATCACGGAGCGAAACAACCTTCGCCTCCGCCAAAGACAGCCGCCAGTCGTGATGGGTTGACCAGGCTGCGGCCGTCCTGAGCAGGAACACGGCAGCTGCGGTGGCGAGTACCAGCGTGGCGGGCAGTACGACTGCCCTTCCCGGCAGCTGTCCAACGGTTGCCAGCAGCAGGTTGAGGACGACCACGGCGGCCCCCACCGCCGTCGTCGCCCCCAATTTCCAGCTTCCCGGCAATGCTGACCGGAAGCTCCCCCAAAAGGCGCGGATGGAATCATCCCGGCCGGAAAGGTGACTTTCCAAGTGGGAGATTCCGGCGGCATAGGCGGCAGGAATAGTCACCAGCGGAAGGGAAAGGACCAGCACCAGGGCGCCTGTGAGGAGCGCTTCGGCGAAGAGTGCAAAGCGATTGACCGGGATGCGATCGTCGCCGGAGAGGTGGTTCCCCTGCCCTGATCCCGTGCTTTCCATGGTGTTCATCCTAGATCTCCCACCCTTCAGTTTCCGTCAGCCCTTCAGGCCCTGGGTGGAGACGCCTTCAACGATGTACCGCTGGAACACCAGGAAGAACACCAGCACCGGGAGCAGGGCCAGGACGGACATGGCAATCATGGCGCCGTAGTCCGAGCTCTGGGTCTGGTCCACGAAGAGGCGCAGTGCCAGCGGCAACGGGTATTTCTCCGGAGTGTTGAGGTACAGCAGGGGGCCGAGGAAGTCGTTCCAGCTCCAGATGAAGGAGAAGATCGACGTCGAAATCAAGGCGGGTTTCATGAGCGGAAGCATGATCGAACCGAAGATCCTGACGTGGCCGGCGCCGTCGATCCTTGCTGCTTCGTCGAGTTCCGTCGGCAGGTTCCGCATGAACTGGACCATCAGGAAGACGAAGAAGGCGTCAGCGGCAAGGAACTTGCCAACCAGCAACGGGATGTAGGTGTCTACCAGGCCAAGCTGATTGAAGATGATGTACTGCGGAATGATCACCACGTGGAACGGCAGGAGAAGGGTCGCGATCATCATCCCGAAGAACATGCTGCGTCCTGGGAACTTGATTCTGGCGAACGCATAGGCCGAGACGCTGGCGGACAGGATGGTCCCCACCACGGCTCCGAGAGCCAGAATCAGTGAATTGGTGAAGAACGTCATGGTGGAAACGCCGCCGATGCCATCCATTGCCGTCACAAAGTTGTCGAAGCTGAAGTTGCTTGACCACAGGGATGTATTCGAACCACCGATCTCTGCATTCGGCTTGAACGACGAGGCGATCATCCACAGTGCCGGATAGAGCACCACTGCCGTCAGGGCAAGTGCCACGACGTGGAAAATGGCGCTCTTGAGCCGCTTGGCACCTGCTGTTTCCGACTTGGGGTTGTAGTGCGGCGCCTGTGTGTCCGCTGCAGACGCTGTTGGGGTTGCTATGGTCGTCATTTCGAATCACCGCTGTAGTGGACCCAGGACTTGGACGTGCGGAAGAAGATCAGGGTGATGACGCCTACAACGATCACCAGGAGCCACGCCATTGCTGACGCATAGCCCATCCGGAAGTCGCTGAAACCCCGCAAGTACAGGTAAAGAGTGTAGAAAAGAGTGGAGCCTGCGGGGCCGCCTTCACCGTTCGAGATGATGTACGCGGCGTTGAAGATCTGGAAAGCGTGGATGGTTTCCATGAGCAGGTTGAAGAAGATCACCGGGGAGAGCATGGGCCAGGTGATGTTGAAGAACTTCCGGATAGGACCGGCCCCGTCCATTGATGCAGCCTCGTAGAGTTCGCCCGGAATCTGTTTCAGGCCGGCCAGGAAGATCACCATCGGTGCACCAAACTGCCAGACCGTCAGCAGGATGAACATCCCCATGGTCATGGACGGATTGCCCACCCAGCCGCCGAAGTTGATCCCGAAGAAGGACAAGCCCTGGTCAACCGGCCCGGAGTCGCCGAACATTGCCTTCCAGACAATGGCGATCGAGACACTGGCACCGATCAGGGACGGCGCGTAAAACGCTGAACGGTAGAACCCCTGGCCTTTGCGCTTGCTGTTGAGGAGCATGGCGACGGCCAGTGCGGCCGCCAACTTGATAGGCGTACCGAAGACCACGTAGCTGACGGTAACGCCCACCGACTGCAGGAACCGTTCGTCCTGGAACAACGAGATGTAGTTGTCCAGCCCGATCCACTTGGGCGGTTCAAACAGGTTGTAGTTGGTGAAGGACAGGTAGAGCGATGAGATCATCGGGCCTACGGTGAGGGCGATGAATCCCAGCAGCCAGGGCAGCAGGAAAGTATAGCCGGCGCGGGTGTCCCCCCCCCGCTGCCGCGACTTGCGCGGCTGCGGGAGATCGGACGACGTCGAACGCCTGCTCAGTGTTGGGCTTTGAGTCACGAATTCATTCCGTCAGTTGTGAAGCCTGATTGAGACATTCTGCCTGCTCAGGCGTTCTGCTTAATGAGGTCTTCGGCTTCCTTGAACCACGCGTCGGCTGCGCCGTTTACGTCCAGCTTGCCGAAGTTCAGGTCTGCGCTGATGCGCTTGAACGAAGCTTCGAGGGTGCCGAAACCAACGATGGGGGGCTCGGGAGCGTCCTTGAGGTACTTCTCGATGGACTTCTCGTAATCAACAACCAGCTTGTCGGTGCCCTCGAAGGTGGTGCCGTCGCGCTGGGTCTTGGAGGCAGGAACGCCACGGGAGGTCTTGAAGATCTGGCCGACCTCGGGATCGTTGACCATGAAGTCGATGAAACGGGCAGCAGCGTCCTTGTTTTTGGTCTTGGCACTGGCAACCATCAGCATGGAAGGCTTCAGGAACAGGCCCAGGTTGTCGGGATCGTCTGACGGAACCGGCACGAGCTTGAGCTCCTTCGCCCCGCTGTCCGCAAGGTAGCCGGCCATGAAGTTGTCCCAGGTAACCTCCGTAGCCGTGGCGTTGGAGCCAAACGCAGACTTAGGGAGGAGTTGCGTGATCCGCTCTTCGGAGATAATGGCGGGAGTGCCACGCAGGTCTGCAACCTTGTTCCACCATTCCTTCAGATCGTCCTTGCTGAACCCGAGCTTCCCATCCTCGGTAAAGGCTTCGATGTTCTGCTGGCGAAGCCAGATGTTGAACATCCACCAGACCGACGTGTAGTCGCTGGAGCCGAAGAGAGCACCGCCGCTCTTGGTACCCACCTCTGTTAGGAAGGTGTTGTATTCGTCGTACGTCCAGGAGCCGTCCGGCTCGGCAATGCCGAGGGACGCAAGCTTGGCGGGATCATAGTAAACAGCGAACGCGTTGGTGCTTGTAGGAATACCGTAGGTCTTGCCCCTGATCTGGCCTGAGGGGAGAAGTGACTTGTCGAAGGCCGAGGTATCGATCTTCACGGTGCTGAGGTCCAGGAGCTGGTTGCGCTGGCCGTAGTCACGCAGGTAGGAGAGGTCCCACTGCATAACATCGGGCAGACCGCCGCCCGCAGCTTCGGTGGCGCGCTTCTGCCAATAGCCGGGGAAGTCGGTGAAGTTGCCATTGACCTTGATATCCGGATTCTTGGACTCGAAGAGCGCGATTGCCTTGCGGGTCCGCTCGGCGCGGTCATCGTTGCCCCACCAGGTGTAGTTGATGGTGACAGGGTTCTCAGCAGAGCCTGTCTGCCCGGGTGACGGCTGGCCACAGGCTGCCAGGACAGCGGCAGACGCTGTGCCCAGCGCTACCGTGGTGAGGAAATTCCTTCTGTTGATCATGAGAGCCTCCTTGCTCGGTTTGGGTCAGCATGTGTTCGGGTGGTCCCTACAACGGAAGTAGTGAGCTGGCTAACATGCCTTCTGAAACGATACAATATCGGTTATCGCCCCGTTGGGCAAGCGTTTTCCGAAAGATCCAATTTTGGTAGTTCCGCTTCTGGCACTACAGATAAAGGAGTCCCATGTCCCCGGAGGAAACCATCCCGCCCGCAGCTCTCTGGAGCCACTTGGACGGCATCGCCTACGGTGGCGACTACAACCCGGAGCAGTGGCCGGCGGACGTTCGGCTTGAGGACCTGGACCTGATGAAAGAAGCGGGAGTTACTTTCCTGAGCGTCGGGATATTCTCGTGGGCCTTGCTGGAACCTCGCGAGGGCGAGTACGACTTCACGTGGCTGGACGAGGTGCTGGACAATCTTTCGGCTGCCGGAATCAAAGTGGCCCTGGCTACGTCCACCGCCGCTCCCCCTCCCTGGCTGGTGCGCAAACATCCCGAAATTCTTCCCGTGACCGCCGACGGCACGGTGCTGGGTCCCGGTTCCAGACGGCACTACTCGCCGTCGTCGGCCGTTTACAGGCGCTACGCGACTGGAATCACGCGAGTGCTCGCGGACCGATACAAGGACCATCCCGCGTTGGCCTTGTGGCACGTTGATAACGAACTTGGCTGCCATGTTTCAGAGTTCTATGGTGACGAGGATGCTGCCGCATTCCGCCGTTGGCTTGAACGGCGCTACGGAACTATCGAGGCTTTGAACCATGCGTGGGGCACAGCTTTCTGGTCACAAAATTATGCTTCATTTGAGGAGATTCTGCCTCCCCGCGCGGCTCCCTTCACTCTCAATCCCGGGCAGCAACTGGACTTCAAGCGCTTCAGTTCCTGGGCATTAATGGACTTTTACCGTGCCCTGGTTGCTGTGCTCCGCGAGGTCACCCCAAATATCCCGGCCACCACTAATCTGATGGCCTCCAGCGCCACGAAGTCCCTTGATTACTTCGATTGGGCTCAGGACCTGGACGTGATTGCGAACGACCACTACCTCGTAGCGGCGGATCCGGAATCCGAGGTGGAGCTCGCCTTCAGCGCAGACCTCACGCGCGGGATCGCCGGCGGTGCCCCTTGGATCCTCATGGAACACTCGACGTCGGCGGTCAACTGGCAACCACGCAACCGGCCAAAGCTTCCCGGCGAAATGCTGCGCAACTCGTTGGCTCATGTGGCCCGGGGGGCCGACGCCGTGATGTTCTTCCAGTGGCGGCAAAGCTATGCGGGCTCCGAGAAGTTCCACTCCGCCATGGTCCCCCACAGCGGTCGCGACACGCGGATCTGGCGGGAGGTGGTGGAACTGGGCTCTGCCCTCAAGCATTTGGCCCCGGTCCGCGGTTCACGAGTGGAGTCCCGTGCGGCCATCGTCTTCGACTACGAGGCGTGGTGGGCCTCCGAGTTGGACTCCCACCCGAGCCAGGACGTGAAGTATCTGGACCTCCTGCGCAGCTTCCACAGGGCCCTGTTCCTTCGCGGCGTGGCGGTCGACTTCGTGCATCCGTCTGCATCCCTAGACGGCTACGACCTTGTCCTCGTCTGCACGCTCTACAACGTTTCGGATGAGTCCGCCGCCAATATAGCGGCCGCTGCCGGTCGTGGCGCAACGGTACTCGTCAGCTACTTCAGCGGGATAGTCGACGAGCACGACCACGTCCGGTTGGGTGGCTACCCCGGCGCGTTCCGTGACCTCTTGGGAATAAGAGTTGAAGAATTCCATCCGCTGCTGGGCGGCGAACAACTGAAGCTCAGCGACGGCGGGACAGCTTCGACCTGGAGCGAGCACGTCCATGTTGTTGGAGCGGGCGGTGCTGGGGCGGGTGCTGGTTCTGACGGCAACGCTGCCGGTTCTGACGGCAACGCTGCCGGTTCTGACGGCAACGGTGCCGCGGAGGTGCTGGCGACGTTTACGGAGTATCCCTTGGACGGTGTTCCAGCCCTTACCCGGCGTGAAGTTGGCAACGGAACCGCCTGGTATCTCGCCACGTTCCCGGATCCGGATAACCTCGGTGCTCTCGTGGACAGGTTGTTGTCCGAATCTGGGGTTTCCCCAGTTGCTGCGTCAGACCACGGCGTCGAACTGACCCGTCGCCGCAATGAGGATGGCCAGAGTTTCGTGTTCGCCATCAACCATTCGAGGTCAGACGCCACAGTTGCAGTTTCCGGAATGGAGCTGATTTCGGGTACGCGTTTCGGCGGAACCGTAGCAGCCGGCGCCGTGGCAGTGGTCGCCGAAGACTAGGCCACTGTGCAGGGAATGAGCCTTGCAGAAAGTTCGGATTTTCGGGGCTAACTGATTAGCGTTTCGGGGGCTGACATCTGTGCTTATTTTGTCAGACCCTGCTGACAGAGTTATTCCATGGAAGCCGTTGGAGAACACGCCCCGAACCAGGCCACGCGCCTTGGGCTGTTCTCCAACGCCCGCTTCCACCAGGAATCAGCTTTTGCCGTTGCAGCCTCCAGCCTTCCTGGCTCCAGCCTTCCCGGGTCCAGCCTTCCTAGGTCCAGCCTTCCTAGGTCCAGTCTTCCCGGGTCCAGTCTTCCTGGGTCCAGGCTTCCGGGGCGGGCGGCGCTGCGGGCAGTCCCGTCCGCCGCCGCATCCCATCCAGGCGTGGTTCCGGAGGAGCGAGCCGTCCCCGCAACACCGGCCTTGGACGGCGGCGTCTCCGGTGCGGTGGCGGCCAGTCTTGAACTGTTAGGAACGGCGCAGACGACGGCGGCCGGTGAGCTCGCGCTGTCCGGCTTCACCGACGCGGCGGACTTCGCCGGCCAGGTCGAGGAACTCTCCCGCACCGTCGAATACCTCCAGGTCCTCGCCGCCGCAGCCGTGGACCGCACCCGCCACGAAGCAGCCCGCCCTGTAACTGCCCGCACTCAAGCTGCCAAGGGAGCCGCTTCCACCAACGGCTGGACTACCGGGTGGAGCCCGGAAACAGTCGGGACGGCATCTCCCGGGTCTGCTGTGCCTGCCGGGGACGGGTGCCGGAACACCGCCGAGTTCCTCCGGGCCAGGCTGAGGATCAGCGCCGTCGAAGCACGACGCCGCCTGGCCCTGGCCGCAGCGCTCGTACCCACCACCGGAATCACCGGCCAACCCGTCCCGCCCGCCAGAGAAGAACTCGCCACCGCCCTCGCCGCCGGAACCATCCCCTCCCGCGCCGCGACCATCATCACCCTGGCCCTCGAACGCGCCCAACACATCGCAGACCCCCACACCCTGGCACGGATGGAACACGCCCTGACCCGCACCGCCGCCACCGAAGACCAGGACTTCCTGACCCGCATCACCCGCCGCTGGGCAGACGCGATCGACCAGGACGGCGCCGAACCCTCCGAAGAAGAACTCCGCCACCGCCAAGGAGCCTTCATCCGCCCCACCCGCCGCGGACTCCACCACCTCGAAATCTTCGCCACCACCGACCAATTCGAAAACCTCCTCACCGCCATGAACACCGCCACCAACCCCCGCCTCCACACACCACCAGAACCCGGGACACCAGGAGCCACCGTTGGCGGAGCGACAGGAACACCTGCAGCTGCAACCGCGGCGGAGACAGGTGGGCGGGGAACCACAACGTCAGTGGACGGAGCAACCCGAGAGCCGGTAGCCCTGGACCGCCGGACCCGGCCCCAGCAACTCCTCGACGGCCTCATCGGAGCCTGCAAAGCAGCCCTGACCACCACCAGCCTCCCCGCAGCCGGCGGCCTCAGACCCCAGATCATGGTCACCATCGACTACCGCGACCTCCTCACCCGCCTCCCCAACCCCACGCAGACAAACGCCAGCACCAGCGCCCGCACCAGCGCCGACGATGAGACAGGCCCCGGGACCGGTTCCGGTTCGGGCACAGGCACGTTCGCGTTCACCGGGCCCGTGACCGCCTCCACCATCCGCAAAATCGCCTGCGACGCCGACATCATCCCCATCCTCCTCGGCAGCGAAGGCCGCATCCTGGACATCGGCCGCACCACCCGCATCTTCCCGCCCCACATCCGCAAAGCCATCACCGCCCGCGATCAAGGCTGCACCTTCCCCGGCTGCACCATCCCCGCCCCCTGGTGCGAAGCCCACCACACCACCTACTGGTCACACAACGGACCCACCAGCACCGAAAACGGCACCCTCCTCTGCACCCACCACCACCACCTCATCCACAAAGAACAATGGACCATCCACATGCCACACGGCATCCCCTGGTTCATCCCACCACCACACATCGACCCCACCCAACAACCCCGCCAAAACCACTACTTCCACCAATAACCACGGAAGCCGAGCCAACAACCGGAAGTGGATCAACCGCGGGAGTGGATCAAAACACGCGGGCGGCCAGGACACAAGAATGCCCCAAGCGGATCCCTCAATAATCCGGTTGGGGCAAACTTGCTTCGCTGCGCTGTTGCGTCAGCAGCTACGTCCGACGCCAAAGCGCGCCGTCATGGTTTGGCTACTTGCTGATAGCTGCCGCCATCTCGTCGACGGCCTTCTTTCCGGCTTCATCGGTGGACAGCCGGTCGAAAAGCACCTCCGAGGTGTAGCGTTTGACGATTTCCTGAATGGCTCCGGCTCCCTTCGGCGGCGGGGCCGGTGCTTCACCGAGCTCACCCTTGATCTGATCGATGAACTCCACCACCTTCACATCGGCGGGCGTCAGCTTGGGGGCGATCGCTTCGCGAACCTCTGAGTTGGGGTAAACGCCCCTGTCGGCAAGCAGCGCTTCGCCGGCTTTCACATCGTTTGCCAGGAAGTTGATGAACTTGGCCACTTCCTCCGGATGTTTGGTCCTGGATGAAGCGGACCAGAACTGAGAGGCCTTGTACCAGAGCTGGGCGTCGGATGCTGAACCGGTCTTTGACGGGAAACGCAGGACCTTCAGCTCACCTCCCGCAGCCTTTTCCAGTGCTGGCAGCTGGTTGGACCACCAGAAAGCGAGGCCGTTCTTACCTGTAGCCAGACCACTCTGATCCAATGGCGCCGCTTCGGCTTCGACCACTTCTGCCGCTGACGGCACAGCCTTCTTTTCGCTCATCTGCTTGAGGAAGGCCCACCAATCGGCGATGTCGCTGGGCTCAAAGCCCAACTTTCCGTCCGAGGTATACAGGGACTTGCCATTCTGCCGCAGCCAGACGCCCAAGGAAGCCTCATCGGTTCCATAGGCCGCAGCCCCGTAAGTCCCCTTCGGCGATTTTTCGGTCACCTCGGCCGCGATCCGCTCGAAGTCCTCCCATGTCCACTTGCTGTCGTCCGGAAGTTCAACTCCTGCAGCCTTGAAAACTGCCGGATTGGCAAGGATCGTCGCAGCATTAATGCCAGCCGCGATCCCTGTCAGTCCGTCTTCACTCTTACCCGCGTCCAGGGCAGCTTCGTCAAACTTGCTGGTATCGACGTCGTACTTGGAAAGGTCCAGGAGAGCTCCACGACTGGAGTATTCCGTAATGTACTTTTCGTCCATCTGGATGATGTCCGGGGCGTCATTTGCTGCCACCTGAGTGGCCAACTTGTCCCAATAGCCGCTCCAGTCGCCATACTCGGCTTTGATCTTGATGCCCGGATTCTGAGCCTCAAAGGCCTCAATTGCTGCCTGAGTGACCTGGGCCCGCTTGTCGCTTCCCCACCAGGAGAAGCGCAGCTCCACTGTTCCGTCAGCACCCTGCGGGGAACCTCCTCCGCCACAAGCAGTGAGGGCAAGTACGACGGCGGCAGCTGCGGCGGTTGCGCTTACGCGCCTGAATCTGCCGCTCCCCTTGGTATGAGTTGGTGTGGCTGCCTGACGAGAGGCACGAATGGAAAATAGCGGCACTTTGAAACTCCGATCTTCTTTGACCTGGAACGAATAAATGGGAAAACGCTTTCTCACTGAGAGTACAAGGTGAGTACTTGTATTACAAGTACTGGTCTTGACTCCGCCTGTAGCTGCGACAGACGCAGCTGGCGGCAACTTCTGGGCTACTTGATGCCTGTAGTGGCGATTCCCTTGATGAGGAATCGCTGCCCGAAGAGGAACACCAGGAAGACGGGGAGCAGGGAAACAATCGACATCGCGAACAGGGATCCCCAACTGGTGCTGGATTGCGAATCGACGAAAGCTCGCAGGGCAACAGGCACCGTAAACATGTCAGGATCCGTCAGGTAGATCAGGGCGCCGAAGAAGTCATTCCACGTCCAGATGAACGTAAAGATCGTGGTGGTGGCCAAGGCCGGCACCATGAGCGGCAGGATGACCCGAAGGAAGATGCGGGGGTGCCCGGCGCCGTCGATCCTTGCAGCCTCGTCCAGTTCCTTTGGAATGCCGCGGATGAACTGAACCATGAGGAAGATAAAGAAGGCGTCCGTGGCCAGCAGTTTCGGCACAATCAGAGGCCAGAAGGTGTTCACCCAGCCGATCTGCGAGAACAGGATGTACTGCGGCACGATCACCACATGGAAGGGGAGCATGATAGTCAGCAGCATGATGCCGAAGAACAGTTTCTTGCCGTTGAACTGCAGCCGCGCAAAGGCATAGGCGGCCATCGAACAGGAGATCAGGTTGCCCAGGATGGAGCCGACCACCACGATTGCCGAGTTGATCATGTAGTGACCGAAAGGGTGGGTCAGGGCTGACCAGCCATCCGTGTAGTTGCTCATTTCCAGGCTGTTGAGCCACAACCCCGGTTCCCGGAAGATCAGATCGTTGGGCCGTAGCGAGGAAACCACCATCCACACCAGCGGATAGATCATGAGTCCGCCGGCCAGGATCAGAATGGCGTGCTTGACCAATCCCTTGGTGCGGGCACTGCGGCTGAATGCCAGATTTCCCCAGGATTCGCGTGGGCGCTGCGGAGGCAACGGCTTGCTTCTGGAGTCGACGGCCTTGCTGTCCGCCACGGGAAGGGTCTGAATTTTAGTCATCGTAGAACACCCAATACTTAGCAGCGATGAAGTTGACGGCAGTAAATGCGCCGATGATTACCAGCAGGAACCAGGCCATGGCTGACGCATAGCCCATGTCGAACTGGCCAAAGCCCTTCTGGTAGAGGTACAGCGTGAAGAACATCGTGGAATCGGACGGCCCTCCATTGCCCCCGGAGACGATGAACGCCTGCGTAAAGGACTGGAATGACCCAATGATCTGCAGCACGAGGTTGAAGAAGATGATTGGGCTGAGCATCGGAAGCGTGATGCGCCAGAATTTTTGCAGAGTACTGGCCCCGTCCACTTCCGCGGCTTCGTAGTACATATTGGGAATCTGGCGGAGGCCGGCGAGGAAGATGATCATGGGGGCACCGAAAGTCCACACATGCAGCAGGATGATGGAACCGAGGGCAGTGCTGGGGTCAGAGATCCATCCGGGCCCCTGGATGCCGACCATCGCGAGGGCCTGATTGACCAGCCCCGTGGTCCCGAAGATCTGCTTCCACAGGATAGCCACTGCCACCGAACCTCCCAGGAGGGACGGAAGATAGAACACAGACCGGTAGAACGGCAGTCCACGAAGCCCTTTGTCGAGCACCAACGCGATCAGCAGGGCGACCGCCAACTGCATGGGCACGCCCACCAGCACGTAGGTGAACGTGACACCGAGTGAATTATGGAGGCGGGCGTCGCTGAGCATCCTGGTGAAGTTATCCAGGCCCGTCCATTCAGGGGGCTGCAGCAGGTTGTAGTCAGTAAAGGAAAGGTACAGCGACATCAGCATCGGGCCGATAGTGATGGCAAGCAGTCCCACCAGCCACGGGAGCAGAAATATGTAGGCCGCCTTGTTATCCCGCCCATTCGCTTTTCTTTCGGCAGCCGAGACTGGCCCTTTGCGCCGGCTCAGTGAGGAAAGTTCACTGATCGCACTCATGGCGCCCCCTGCGCCATCATTGCGGAACAGGTGAGGCCCGGCAACGCCGCCCCCTGCATGCCATGTGTTGTCACGGCCATTTTGTCTCCTTTGTCATCGCGGCCCCGCTGGTTCACCGTGGGAAAGTCAGTCGGGACTTCCTCAACCGGCCGAAGCGTTCTCGTACCAAAGTAAACGCTTTCTTGACTCCTGTATAGCCTTTTGCTAGCTTCGAGAAAGCGTTTTCTGTGGTCTGGATCACTGTAGAGCCATGAACGGGAAAACCACAAACGAGAGGTAAGACATTGACGTTTGGTCTCGCGAGAACTTTCCTGTGCATGATCGCGGCGGGGGCCCCTCAGCACTCCTGCTCACCGGCTGTGGCGCAGGCTCATCTACCACCGGGGAAGGGACGGTTGAGAAGCCGGTGACCATCCGCTTTTCCTGGTGGGGTAACGACGCCCGGGCTAAAGCAACCCAGGAAGTCATCAAGGCTTTCGAGGCAGCAAACCCCACCATCAAGGTCGAAGGCGAGACCACAGAATTCAGCTCTTATTGGGACAAAATGGCTACCCAGATCGCAGGCGGAACCACTCCTGACATTTTCACGATGAGTGGCTCGTACCCGAGCGAATATGCCACCCGGGGTGTCCTCTTGGACCTTGAAAATGTCAAGGAGGAGATTGACACCTCCAGGTTTGCCGAGGGCACCGTCGAACTGGGGCAGATAGAAGGAAAGCAGTACACCGTCACCGCCGGCGTCAACGCGATGTCCATGGTCATCGACCCCAACGTCTTCAAGGCGGCCGGCGTCGAGCTTCCCGACGACGAAAAGTGGACTTGGGACGATTACGGGGGCATCGCTGAAAAAATCTCCAAGAACTCCCCGCAAGGCACCTTTGGCACCACCTCCATGGCCAACGATTCCTTCCTCGCCGTCTGGGCCCGCCAACATGGTGAAAAGCTATACGCAGACGACGGCAAGAAGCTAGCCATCAGCGAGGACACTGCCACCAAGTGGTTCGAGCTGAACAAGAAGCTCATGGAAACCGGTGGTGCACCCAGCGCTTCACAGACTGTTGAGGATGCATCTTCGCAGCCGGAGCAAACGCTTCTCGGGCAGGGCAAGCAGGGCATGAAGCTCTCTTGGAGCAACCAAATGATCTCCTACTCGGACGCCCCGCTGGAGATGCTCAAGCTTCCCGGAGAGTCGGCAAAGGGCGGAACGTGGCTGCGCAGCTCCATGGAATACGCCATCTCCTCAAAGTCGAAGCACCCCAAGGAAACCGCCAGGTTCCTGAACTTCCTGGTCAACAGCCCTGAAGCCGGCAAGCTGATCAAGACCGGCCGTGGAATGCCCGCCAACACTGACACCAAGGCAGCCATAGAGCCATTGCTGAAGGAAGGGCAGAAAAAGGAGGCAGGCTACCTGGACCGGGTCGCGGAGATGAACCTTGAAGCTCCGCTGCCCTTCCCCGCCGGATCTTCCGCCACCATGGAAGTGTTGACACGCCAGAATACTGACGTGCTTTTCGGCAAGATCAGCCCGCGCGACGCCGCAAAGGCCCTGATCTCCGAGGTAAACCAGAACCTCGGCTAGCCGTGACTGCAGCCCTGTCTAAGGGCGTCCATCCAACCATTCGGAGTCCTCTTGTCAGAGCACAAATCCCACCAGGCCAAGGCCCACCCAAGGCCCAGCGCAATTCCCGGTTATGAGGACTGGCCGGAATACGTCCGGGGAATCCTCCGTGGAACCGGGCTGCACCGCGCCCATTCCGCAGCGGCCCAAGAGCTCGCGAGTGCACTCGGGGTTCCTGAGTCTTCCGGCATCCCGGTTCCAGTGACGGAGTGGGAAGAAGAGTACGACGGCGTCATCACCTCCCAGCTCAGCTGGCAGTTGGGCTTTGGGCCCACCACCCGCGCCTGGTACCTGCGCCCCAGCGGAGTCACTGAGCCACTGCCCGGGATTCTGGCCATGCACTGCCACGGCGGCAACAAGTTCATCGGGGCGGAGCGGCTGGTGGAGCTTCCGGCTGGTCATCCATTGGCAGAAGCGTCCCGGATGGCCCACTATGACGGTCGAGGCCTGGCAAGAGAACTGGCCAAAAGCGGCTTCGCGGTTCTCGCCCACGACACCTTCGCCTGGGGCAGCCGCCGGTTCGACCTGGCCACGCCACCGTGGCGGACAGAGACGGCCCTGGAGGCGAGGCTTGCTCAGTGGCGGGAGGCCGGCGTCGTGCCTTCCGAAGCGGACCTGTACAACGCAGCGGCCGCCATTCATGAAGACACTGTGGCCAAGGCTGCCGGGCTGTTAGGGACGAGCTTCGCCGGTATGGTGGCCCACGACGACCTGGCAGCGTTGGAGATTCTGGCAGGGCTGCCCGGCGTGGCGTCCGACAGGCTGGGATGTATCGGTTTCTCTGGCGGCGGAGGCCGCTCTCTCACCCTTGCCGCATTGAGTCCACGGGTTCGGAGTTACGTTGTCACGTGCATGATGACTACCTTCGATTCGCTGGTTCCTGCCTACCTTGATGCCCACTCCTGGCTGTTGCAGACACCGGGCCTTCGGCGCCTCGGCGACTGGCCTGAGCTGGCTGCGCGTTCCTCTGCGGATAGCTTGCTGGTTCAGTACGCCTTGGCTGACGAGCTGTTTCCAGAGGAGGGAATGCGCGATGCCCACGCGCAGCTGCTAGCGCTGGAGATGGCGGGCCATTACAGAGGAAGCTTTTGGCCGGGCGGCCATGAGTTCACTGTTTCGATGCAGGAGGAAGCAATTCAATTCCTGCAGGACACGCTGAATTGTCCGCCCGCGATCGAGGCATAGCCTGCCTCGGGAGCCCCGTCCAATCAAGGGACGAAAGCTGCACCCACCATACGAGAAACCGTTTTCTGAGCTACTCTTACAGACAGAGAATGCTTCAGCTTCAACATCAAGGACCAGGTCATGACTGAAACGACCACGGGGACAAGCCGTCCGGAAACTGCCCTCTCCGAAACCGCCCCCTCCCGGAACGTATCCCCCGCTCGAATCGCCCTCGTAGGCGCCCACGGTTACGGGCTGCACCATCTGGATAACCTGCAACGGCTTCGGGCCGGAGGCTTGGTGGAGCTCGTGGCAGTAGCCGATCCAAATCCCCCCGCGGCAGGAACTCTGGGCAAGGCTGTGGGTGTTTACAGCTCGTTGGACGAACTGCTCAGCACTGGCCCCGTTCCCGATGTGGTTATCCTCGCGACCCCTATCCAGACCCACGCCCCACTTGCCCTCGCAGCGATTGCTGCCGGTGCCGACGTGTACATGGAGAAGCCTCCTGTGGGGTCGATGGCCCAATTCGATGCCGTCCTGGCAGCAGCGGAACAAGCCGGCAGCCTGGTACAGGTGGGATTCCAGAGCCTGGGCTCCCATGCACTTCCTGCCATAGAGCGCCTCATTGCATCGGGAGAGATAGGCGAAGTCCGGAGCGTGGGCGCAGAGGGAACGTGGGTGCGGAACCTCGCTTACTTCAAACGCTCCCGCTGGGCCGGAAAGCGCAGCCTGCAGGGCACCGATGTTGTGGACGGCGTGGCCACGAATGCCCTCGCTCACGCAGTGGCCACGGCACTGAGCATCGCCGCCGCTCATACGACAGCCGACGTCGCTTCTGTTGAGACGGACCTCTACCACGCTCACAACACCGAAAGCGATGACACCTCCGTCATCCGGGTGCGCACGTCTGCCGGGACGCTCGTGCTCTGCGCGTTGACATTGTGTGCGGACGAGCAAACCGCTCCTTCCATCACCGTCTTCGGGACACAGGGCAAGGCTGAGCTCTTTTACACGGAGGACCGTTTGGCGATCACCACTCCCGACGGCGAGCGCAGCGAAACTTTCCCGCGAACAGACCTGCTGGAGAACCTGCTTGAAGCACGTCGAACCGGCGCTGCCCTGCTAAGCCCGTTGAAAGGAACCGGAGCGTTTATGACTGTGCTGGAGGCTATCCGTACAGCAGAGCCACCGTTGCCAATCGGCGCCGCCCATGTGACGTGGGAGGGCGACGGCGACGCCGCCCATCCGGTGATCCATAACATCCGGGCACTTATCCGCCGCGCAGTCCTTTCGCAGTCGACCTTCAGTGAGCTCGGCGCCGCCTGGGCCAGGCCTGCTGAAAAGGCTGGCGTAAAGCTCATCCTGGACGGGAGCACCCTGGCTGTCGAAAATGATGGCGGCAACATTATGCCCACCTCCTCCCCACGTCCCTATCTTCATCCGGTGGCCACACGCTCGGGGACGGTGGTGACAGATCACCTTCCGGAGGACCATGTGTGGCACCTCGGCGCAGGGGTGGCAATCCAGGATGTAGACGGCGTCAATTTCTGGGGCGGGCGGACCTATACCCGGCAGGCCGGCGCATACGTTTGGCGGCCCGATCATGGCCGGATCGTCATCACCTCTACGGAACAGGCTGAAGGATCGCTGACTGAGAATCTCGAGTGGCTTGCACCGGACGGCCAGGCTGTCCTCCGCGAACGACGCGAGTGGAACTGGGCCGCCGTCGACCCCCAAACGTGGCTTTTGAGCCTTAGCTTCACCCTCTCTCCTGCCGGCGACCGGCCAGTCCGCCTGGGGAGTCCCGGGTCGAACGGACGGCACGAGGGTGGTTACGGCGGGTTTTTCTGGCGCTTGCCCTCTGGCGAAAACGTCGAGGTGCGCACGGCCAGCGGCTCCGGCGAAGCAACGGTGCACGGGAGTGTCTCACCATGGTTGGCATGGAGCGCCGATGTAGGCGGCAAAGCGGCCACTCTTGTCTTCGTATCAGCCCAGGGCTCTGCGGACCCCTGGTTCGTCAGGGTCTCGGGTTATCCGGGGGTCGGCCAGGCCCTGGCTTGGGAACAACCAGTGATAGCAAGTGCCGGTGACCCTGTTGAACGGAGTGTCACAGTGCTCGTGGCCGACGGACGCCTGGACACCTCCGAGATCCAACATCTCATCGACTCCCTGGGGGACAACTCATGAACAAGGTAATCATTGACTCCACGGGTCCGAATACTTCGGCTGTGGAAACGTCAGCCTCGGAAGCGTCAGCACCGGCCAGATCGACGGAGAACACGTCGACTGCCCCGGGGAACGCAGAAGACCGAGAGGTCAAAAGACGGCGCGTGCTGGACATCATGGACGGCGCAGGGACGGACTCCCTGCTGCTAACGAGCAACACCTCGCTCTGCTGGTACCTGGACGGCAGCCGCATGCACATCAGCCTCGCGGGAGCCCCGATCGCAGCGGTGCTCGTGACGCGCAGCGGCGATCATCTGGTGACGTTCAATAACGAGGCCGAGAGAATGGCAGCCGAGGAAGTGCCCCGCGGGGTATCTGTGCATGCTGCTCCCTGGCACGGTTCCCTCGAAGCCGTCGCGCGAGAATTGGCTGGCCGCAACCCCTTGGCCGAGTCAGAAGTTGCAGCACAGTTGCGGGGCGCCCGCCAGGCCTTCCTCCCGGCCGAAAGTGCCCGCTACGCCCAGCTCAACGCGGACACGGCTGCAGTCCTGACTGATGTCCTCTCGCGTGCCACTCCCGGGACAACCGAATTCGAAATCGCCGCCCAGCTTGCCAGCCGGATTGTGGCGATGGGCGCGGAACCCCTGGTGCTTCTCTGTAACGGGACCAGCCGCAGCGAGTTCCGGCACCCTCTTCCCACCCATAGCCCTTTGGGCCGCAGGGCGATGGCAGTGGTATGCGCCCGCCGGAACGGCCTTGTTGCCAACGTGACCCGCTGGGTCAGGTTCGACGGCGGCACTCCCGCCGAGCTCGACGCCGAGTCCCGCCTTATGGCTGTTGAAGCGGATATCTTTGATGCGACGGTTCCCGGCGTCAGGCTGAACAGCATTTTTCGGGAGATCCAAAGGTCGTATGCACGGCATGGCTTTGGGCCGGATCAATGGACACTGCATCACCAAGGAGGTGTGGCCGGCTATGCGGGGCGCGATCCCCGGGCTACCGCAGCCACGGAGGACAAAGTAGTCCTGAATCAGACGTTTACATGGAATCCCTCCGGGCCGGGCGTCAAGATTGAGGACACAGCGCAATTGACCGAATCAGGGATCGCCATCCTGAGTGTTGATCCGCGTTGGCCCACAACGTCAATCAACGGACTGCAAAGGCCCCTGACGCTGGAACGGTAGAGGAGGCTGCAGCTTTAGGAACCCGGCGCGGTTTTGGACGTAAAACTTGTTCTACGCTGACGAGAACCACACATGGTTCGGGTCCATGTTTGGCTGCTCCACACGCTGCGGGCCGGCTGCTGCCTGAGCCTTGGGCGGATCAGCCAGCACCACATCCAGCGCCTCAACGTCCAGGAGGCGCCGCGTTCCCGATGTGAGGTCTTCCATCCAGAAAAGCCCGGTGGACGGAAGCACTCTTGTCACCCGGCCGCGGTGAAATAACCTGCCTTTGTGCCACGCCTCGATGTCATCACCTGCTGAGAGCTCCGCGCAGTCCCGGACACGCACCTTCCCTTGCCCTGCCATGGTCATTCCTCCCCTGAAGCCGCATCACTAGGTTCCATCAGCATGGCGTACCGACGTTGCTGCCTCGTTTCCGAAACATGATTTTTCTGTGTCGCACCGGACTGCAGTTTCGGCGAGGTGTCGGGCACCCAAGGGAGGTCTCGAACGCATAACAACCTTGTTATTTGTCACCAAAGGACCTGTTACGCGGCATTACAATATTGGTGTAAAAACCACACCAGGTAGAAGGAATCGGTAAGGAGCATGAGCAAGCCTGAAAAGGCGACACAGCGTTTCTGTGACTACTACTCCTTTATGTCCTATTCAGATTTCGCCGCCTGGGTGGATGCCGATGACGACTCAGATCCTGTGGTTACGTACTGACCGCGCAAGTTCGCCAGAGACGCGCTCCACTGCTGCGCGTAGACTGCGAACATGCCGGAAGACAATGCCGAGGTCCCGCTGCTGGGCTACGCAGAGATAGCAGCAGCCACCGGCCAGAACATCGGGCTGATCCGGGTCTGGATGAACCGAGGGAAACTTCCCAGCCCGGACTTCCGGCTGGGCCAATCGCCGGGTTGGCTTGAAGAAACCATTAATCCCTGGATCCGCGCGAACCAGAAATAAGGCCCTCCAGAAGTCAGCAGCAACGTCCCGCTCAGCAATTACTCGTGCCGGGGAGGCTCTCCCGGACACTTCCTACGGAAGAACCAGCCTTCCATCCACCCGCCGCGGAATGTTCAGCGAGTTCTCCTCCTGCAGTGCCGGATGCAGCACGGCCTCGGGGGCATCCTGATAGGCCACCGGCCGCTGGAAGCGGCGTACCGCCGTCGCCCCCACAGAGGTGAAAAGCGATGTGGTGGCTGGGTACGGGCCGCCGTGCTGCTGGGCCCAGTTGACCGCCACACCGGTGGGCCAACCGGCGAAAAGCACTCTGCCTGCAAGGGCGGACAACTGATCCACGAGTCCTGCAACGTCTTCCCCAGGCTGCGAATGCAGAGTGGCTGTGAGGCTGCCGGGCACCTTAGCCAGGACCGCTGCGAGCTCCTCGTCGCTGCTGTACTCGATCAGCATGGTGGTGGGTCCGAAGCATTCTTCGAGTAATTCAACGGGGTGATCCATAACGTTCGCAGCCGTCGTCGAGAAGACTACCGGCGCGGCGCCGTCGACGTCGGCATTCTGCTCCACAGCGCCGCTGATGACCGACACGTCGGGTAGTTTCGCAACGCTGCGGAGGCCTTCAGGGTAGGCAGCGGCAATGCGTTCCGTGAGCATGGGGGAAGCCGGTGCGCCGGCAACGGCCTGAGCAAGTTCGGAGCCGAAGTCTGTACCAGCCGGAATGAACACGAGCCCCGGTTTAGTGCAGAATTGCCCGGCGCCCATGGTGAAGGAGGCGGCAAGACCGCTGGCGAGCTGAGCCGACCGGGCTTCAAGTGCTGGGGCCGTGATGACAACGGGATTCAAGCTTCCCAGTTCTCCATAGAACGGGATGGGGTCCGGCCTTGACGTGGCGAGGTCGAACAACGCGCGACCCCCGGGAATGGAGCCCGTGAAGCCCACGGCCTTAATCGCAGGGTCTTGAACCAGCGCAGTACCTACTTCGCGTCCGCTGACCAGTGAAAAGAGGCCCTCGGGGGCGCCTGCAACCTTCAAGGCATCTGCGACGATTTCAGCCGTCCGCAACGATAACTTGAGGTGGCCGGAGTGGGCCTTGACGATCACAGAGCTGCCCACCGCCAAGGCTGAGGCAGTGTCGCCGCCCGCCACGGAGAAAGCGAACGGGAAGTTGGACGCTGAGAACACCGCCACCGGGCCGATGGGCTGCAACATCCTTCGAAGATCAGGGCGGGGCGGAGTCGCAGTGGGATCGGCGTGGTCGATTACGGCTTCAAGGTAGGAGCCCTCCGTGATCACCTTGGCGAAGAGCCGCAGCTGGCCCGAGGTACGCGCGACCTCTCCCGTAAGCCTTGTTTCGCCGAGGTTTGTCTCCTCGTTCGCAATGGAAACCAGTTCAGCCGCATTTTCATCAAGGGCATCGGCGACGGCGGCAAGCCAGGACGCGCGCTCGGCATCACTCGCTCTCGCGGACTCTTTGGCGGCCCGCGTGGCCGCCGCCGTCAGTTCCGTTAGGTCAAGAGTTGCTGTTGTCACTGTTTGATCCTGTTCTGCGGTTGGTAGTACGGTGCCGGCAAATAAGAGGCAAAACGATGTGCCCGGTTTACCGTGAAACGAAGCTGGGCTGTTCCGTAAAGCTGGGCTGTTCCGTAAAGCTGGGCTGTTCCGTGAAGGTGAGGCCGAGCCCGGGCTGGTCCGTGGCGGTAAGGAGGCTGTTGCTGACGCGGACGGGTGACGGTCCGCCCAGTACTCCGAGCTGTTCAAAGGAGGCGTCCTCCACGTCCTCAACGAGGGTTGGCTCGGCCATGGTGAGCGCCAGTTGCCCGGACAATTCGGGAAGCAGGTGCGGCATCACCTTGATGCTGTTGGTTCTGGCCAGTTCCACGATCCGCCGGAAGGGCGTGATGCCACCAACCCTGACGATGTTGGGCTGGATAATATCCACGGCCTCCGCTTCGATGAAGTCACGGAAGCGGTAGATCGTGTGGAGGTTTTCCCCCAGTGCGATGGGAACGGGTGAGTGCTTCCGCAGCCGGCGGTAGGCCCACAGATCGTCCGCCCGAATAGGCTCTTCCAGCCATTCCAGCCCGTAGCCTGCCAGCACATCAAGGGCCCGGAAGGTTGTGGGAAGATCCCATCGCTGATTGGCGTCAATCATAAGTTTCCTGTCCGGCCCCAGCACCGACCGGACCGCCGCCACCCGCTCGGCATCCTCCTGGATGTCCGGCTTCCCCACCTTGATCTTGACGGCCTTGTGCTCTGCCGCCACCCAGCGCTGGACCTGGTCCACCAGCTCGTCCAGCGTGTAGTGCAGGTTCACTCCGGAGCCATAGACCTCCACTGATTCCTGGCGCTGGCCCAGCAGGCTTGTCAATGATGATCCGGCCAGTTTGGCCTGCAGGTCCCACAGGGCCAGGTCCACACCAGCCATCGCGATGGTGGTCAGGCCTCCGCCGCCGGCTTCGTGCAGTCTCTTCCAGAGCTGGTCCCACACCAGCTCCGGGTTGGGTTCGAGCCCGGTGACGAACGGTGCTATGTCGTACTCAAGCAGTGCCTTCACCGCTTGGGGGCCGATGGTGGGAGTCCACGAAAATCCGTGCCCCACACCGCCGTCGTCCGTCCTGATTTCCGTAACGATCACATGGTTTTCCGGGGCGTCCGCACCCCAGCTGCGCCGCAGCGGAACAGTCAGGAGCCGGGCGGAGAGCCCCGTGATCCTGCTTGTCCCCGCCCTGCCGCTGGCCATTGCATGTCCAGTGGTCGGAGCCTGTCCAGAGGTCATTGCCCTGCCAGCTCGTAGCCCTTGGCCAGGATGGACTTCAGCTGCAGCAACTGGTCCTCGCTGGGGTCCACGAGCGGTGGACGTACGGAACCCACTGGCAGCCCGCCCAGGCGGAGCCCGGCCTTGATCAGCGAAACGCCGAAGCCGGGCGTCTGGTCACGAAGCCGGACCAGCGGTGCGTAGAAACCTTCCAGCAGGGCGTTGCGCCTAACCTCGTCGCCGGACATGTAGGCGTCGTAGTATGCCTTGGCGATCTCCGGAGCCATGGCAAAGGCTGCAGAGGAATACAGCGGGATGCCGAGGCCACGATAGGCGCCCTGGCTCAGTTCGGCCGTCAGCAGGCCGTTGAACAGAGCGAAATCGCTGCGTCCGGTGGCATTGATGGCGGAGACGATCTCCTGGGCGAGCCCCACATCCCCCAGCCCGTCCTTGAAGCCGATCACCTTGGGGTTTGCTGCGAGGCGGGCCATGGACGCCGCCGTGTACTGCGCATTGCCCCGGTGGTAAACGATGACGGGCAGGCTGCTGGCGTCGGCCACAGCCTCGATGTAGGCCACCAATCCCGCGCTGGGGCCCGTGACGAGGTATGGCGGAAGAACCAGGAGGGCATCAGCTCCCGCTGCCTCCGCGGCGCGGGCAGCCGCCAGGGCATGTCCCAGCGGTCCCCCAGTCCCGGCGACTACCGATACCTGCCCGGCAACCGCCTCCACAGCGGCGGTAACTACAGTGCGGACTTCTTCGATGCTGAGGGCATGGAACTCCCCCGTGCCGCAGGCAGGAAATACACCGCCCGGTCCGAACGGGAGCCGGGAGGTGATGTGCTCTTTGAGGATGGCCACATCGACATCACCCTCGGGAGTGAAGGGTGTGACCGGGAAGAATAGAACGCCGTCGAATTTCACTTGTTCTCCTTGGATCCGGTCCCTGCCGTTATGAGGTCGGCGGTACCTTCTGTCTGTGTGGCAGCGGGTGGTTCAGGATTGCGGGGTGGTTCAGCCTTGACTTGTTCAGAAACTGGCGGCCCGTCTCCCAGCGCCGGGCTGAGCTCGGTCCGCCAGCTGCGGCGAGGCTCCCAGCCGAGCATCTCGCGCGCCTTGGCAATGGAGAACGCCGGGCTGGTCCCCGTCAGGGCGCTTGCTGCTTCGCCGCTCCCTGGCAGGAACTCCGGCATCAGTGTGGCGAGGGACTCCGTGGCCAGCGCATCCGCGGCTCCCACAAAGAACGTTTGGCCGTTGGGGATGGAATCCATCTTGCGCAGGAGGGCATCGAGGAAGTCGGCGACGTCCCGGGCATCCACGTAGTTGAACAAGGCGGGAGCGGACAAGGCCGGATCCTCCAGCCTTTCAAGGACCGTGTGGCCTTGCTGTGTTGGCGCTCCTTGCCATTCCTCCGGAGAAATGACGTAGCAGGGCCGGAACGCCGCATACCGGATGTTTTCACCCTGTGCAGCGGCGAACATCTGGACGGTCTGCTCAGCGATCAGCTTGGACAATGCATAGGCATTCCAAGGCCGCGGCACCGTTTCCTCATCCATCGGGAACCGCTCAGGCACCCAGCCGGCCGGCGAGCCGTAGCCTAGGACCGTGGGGCTGCTGGCTGTGACGATCTTGCCCACGCCCAGCTCAGTCGCGGCGCTTACAACGGCGAAAGCGAGCCGCGTATTGGTGCCAAAGATGACCTCCTCGGGGGCGCTGAACGGTACGGCAATAGCCGCAAGGTGGACGACGGCGTCGGGCAATGTTGCGCTGATGATCCGGCGCGCTTCACCCGGGGCGAGGAGGTCGGCCGTTTCCTGCTCCACGCCGGAAGGCAGCTGGGCGGAGGGAACGGCGTCGCGGTCCACTGAGATAATCCGGTGTCCGGCCGCGGCAAGGCCTGCGACGACGCTACGCCCCAGCCTTCCCGAGCCACCGGTGACGAGTATCCTCATGGCTGACGTCGCAGATCGACGCCGAGGTCCAGATCCTCAATGCGGACCGGCAGCGTTGATTCAAGGGACCGGTTGCCCGCAATGCCCACTGACACCGAACGCAGGCCGTCCAGGTAACCGGACGGACGTCCCAGCGGATCTTCGCCCGGTCCATCGAACAGGTCTGACAGAAGCAGGATGTCCCCCCCGCCATGGCCGCCCTCACCGTTGACGATGGGAACTTCGTAGGCGGCTTCCCAGTGGCGCTGGACCACCAGGCGCTCACCGTTGCGGCGAACGGTGTCCTCCTCCTCCACCGGCGTCGCGCTCGGATCGACTACAGTCTTCTTGTCGGCGCTGCTGACGACGGCGGCACGCTCCACCACTTCCAGTTCCGCCCGGCCTTCGGTACCGTTCACCGCCACGCGGTACCCCTCCCAGGGGCTGTGCGCGTTGAGGGAGTAGCTGAGCGTGGGGCCACCCTGGTAATCGACGATCAGCGCGAGATTGTCCTCGATGGTGATCCCGGCCGTAAAGACGTCCTGGTCGCGGCGGTAGCCGTCGTGGTGCTCATTTTCGTAGTACAGCTCGCGCAATTTCTCGTCGTCGCGAAGATCCAGAACAAAGGGATCCTTCGTCCCGCCGTCGGCATTCGAAGCCTCCTGCGTGCCGCGTTCCGGTCGCGCGCCCAGCCCCCGTTCGGCCGCGTTCTTGTCGCCGTAGAATTTGAGCCCCCCCGAAGCGAATACGCGCTCGGGGACGTCGTCGATCCACCAGTTCACGAGGTCGAAGTGGTGCGACGCCTTGTGGATCAGCAGCCCGCCGGAGTTCTTCTTCTCGCGGTGCCAGCGGCGGAAGTAGTCAGCACCATGGACTGTATCCAGCACCCAGCTGAAGTCGACCGACGTCACTTTTCCGATCACGCCGCTCTGGATGATTTCCTTCAGGGCGCTGTTGCGGGGGGAATAGCGGTAATTGAAGGTCACCACTACATTCCGTCCCGTTGCAGCCACCGCAGCGGTGATACGGCGGCAACCATCGGCGTCGATCGTGAGGGGCTTTTCGACGACGACGTCGGCACCCGCCTCGAGCGCCTCCACAATGTAGTCGGCGTGGGTGTAGTCAGGGGTGGTGACGATGACACGGTCGATGCCATTTTCCTTGATGAACGCCGTCAGCTGTGCAGGCTCAAAGGACCGGACAGAGCCGGCTCCTCCCAGTTCGCCGATGAGCTTCTGGTAGTAGTCCACCCGTCCCGGGTTCACGTCGGATAGTGCCACGAGTTCTGCTGTATCGGAGTGAGTGCCGAGGATGGCCCGGATATACATTTCCGAACGCCCGCCGGTGCCGATCAGGGAGATCCGGGCCCTTTTCAGCTGCCCGTGCTCCTTGGCTGCCGCCGGTGATCCGGCCGGCTGTGAGGCCGGCGGTAAATCGGCGGTGTCAACGTTGACCATTGGGATGCGCCCCTTTCGAAAGGCAGGAAGCCTGGCCGCTTGACGGCCGATGATGATGCGGGAAGAATTATGAGAAAGCGTTTTCTCAGTCCGTTATAAACTTTGTACCAAGACTCCGGTGGTCACGTCAACCATCAGCCAGAACGGCCCGGATCTTAGATTCCCGGAAAGGGGCCCCATGGGCAGGAGATCCACCACACGGCGAATCGGCATAGCCGACGTCGCACTATTGGCTGGAGTTTCACATGCCACAGTTTCGCGTGTCATGAACGGCAACTTCACGGTGGATGCAACCATCGCGGAGCGGGTTCGTGCGGCTGCGGCTGAGCTGAACTACCAGCCGAACCCCGTGGGCCGAAGCCTCGCCCTGGGTAAGACCGACACGATCGGCATCGTGGTGCCGGATCTGTCCAACCCCACGTTCCAAGCCATCCTCCGGGGCCTCAGCATGGCCGCCGCCCAGGACGGATATCGCGTGCTGATCGCCGATTCCTCGGAAGTCTCCAGCGAAGAAGCGATCCTGGCGGGAGAGGCCAGGCGGCGCTGTGATGGCCTGGTCCTGTGCGCCCCGCGCATGAGTGCCGCGGAGCTGGAAGAGCTTGCCCCCTCGCTCCACCCCATGGTGCTCATCAACCGCAGCACTGAATCGACGCAGGCACCCAGCCTCATGGTTGACTACGGCCAAGGGATCCAGGAGCTGGCAGACCATCTGGTCAGTCTGGGCCACACCCGGCTGGCGTTCCTGGCCGGTCCTGCCCGCAGCGCTTCAAACGGCATGCGGCTCAATGGCTTGGAGAAGTTCTCCGCGGCCCATCCTGATATTGAGCTGCAAATGCTTGAAGGCGGATCAAGCTTTGAAGCAGGCCATGAAGCGGCGGACAAAGTCATTGCAAGCGGAGCCACGGCCGTCCTTGCGTTCAACGACCTTGTGGCGATGGGCCTCCTGAGCGGGCTGCACGAGAAGGGTGTGCGGGTTCCCGAAGATATCTCTGTGACAGGCTTCGACGATATTCCCTTCGCCCGCTACACCACACCGCCGCTGACCACTGCCGCAGTTCCCATTACCGAGCTTGGCCAGCAGGCATGGCACAGCATGCGGGCCCTCATCCAGCAGGCGGAGACTCCTCCAACACCCAGCACATTCCAGCCACAGCTGGAGGTCCGTGGCAGCACAGGGCCAGCGAAGGGGTAGTCCAGGACCAGGGTTACCGTCCGGAGCCCAGGCCGGCTTCCTCGTAGTACCCCTGGATGTGGTCGGTAACCAGCTTCGCCGCCGCGGCGCCGTCGTTCTTGTTGATGGCTGCAAGAATCGATCGGTGCTCGTCCCGAAGCCGGGCGGCGGTGGCATCCCAATCCGGAAGGTTCGCCGTCAGGCGGCCTGCATAGCTCTGGATGGCTTCACGCAGGGAGCCCATCATGGCACTGACCACCGCGTTACCCGCAGCTTCAGCCAAGGCGAGATGGAAGCGCACATCCAAGGCCAGGAACTGGTCCGTTTCCGTGCTTTTTTCCATCTCGTCGAGCAGCGCCGCAGCCTCAGCCAGTGCGGGTGAACCAGGGGTGGCCCGGGCCACCGCCCAGGACTCCAGGAGCACGCGGGTCTGGACAATATCCGCAACAGGAAGGTGCGAAGTTGCAACATGAAGCCTCAACGCCGAGCCAAGGGCTGTGGTCGGGTCCGCAATAACCACCGTGCCCGCGTCGGGGCCTGAGCCAACACCCGCCCGCACCACCCCCATAGCTTCGAGGATCCGGATGGCCTCCCGCACGGAAGTACGCGACACCCCAAGCTGTTCTGCAAGGGTCCGTTCAGCGGGAAGCCGCCCACCCAATGCCAGGTGGCCGCCGAGGAGCTGGCTTTCGATCCACTGCAGGACAAGCTGGTGCGTGCGCATGGAGCAATGGTACTTGATGTGGTTGGACCACATGCCCTAAAGTGTGGTTAGACCACAGCAGCTTTCTTTCGCCCAAACCCTGGCCGCGGATGATTCACCGCCCTTATCCCTTGACGAGGCAGCACATGACGCAGACTGTTCAACCCACAAATCCAGAAGCACCCACCACTCCTGAAGCCACCACACCCGGCGGAAGTGCGAACGCCGTCGAAACCTCCAGCTCAAGGGAGCGCATCCCGGCGGCCCTCAGGCGACGGGTGCCCAAATACTCAGACCTTGCTCCGCTCATGCAATTCAAGAAGCCTGAGTTCAGCCGGGAGGCCAAGCTGCGCCGGGCAAGCACCATCTGGGAGTTGCGGGATATCGCCAAGCGGCGGACTCCACAGGCTCCGTTCGATTACACCGACGGCGCAGCCGAAGCTGAGATCACCTTGCGCAGGGCCCGGGAAGCCTTCCTGGACATCGAGTTCCGGCCGGGCATCCTGCGGAACGTTTCCAGCATCGATCTGGGCACCGACATTCTGGGCAAGTCATCCCGGCTGCCTGTGGGTATTGCTCCCACCGGTTTTACCCGGATGATGCAGTCCGAGGGCGAATATGCAGGCTCCCAGGCCGCCGAAGCCGCCGGTATTCCCTACACCCTCTCCACCATGGGCACCGCCTCCATAGAGGACGTGGCCGAGGCAGCCCCGAACGGCCGGAACTGGTTCCAGTTGTACCTGTGGACGGACCGTGACCGCTCACTTGAACTCATCGAACGGGCTGCCAAAGCCGGGAACGATACGCTGATGGTGACGGTGGATACCGCCGTCGCCGGAGCCCGTCTCCGCGATGTCCGCAACGGCATGACCATCCCTCCGGCGCTCACACTCAAGACCGTCCTGGATGCCTCGTACAGGCCGGCGTGGTGGTTCAACTTCCTCACCCACGAGCCCCTGACCTTCGCCTCGCTCTCCCGCTACACCGGCACCGTCGCGGACCTGATCAACTCCATGTTCGATCCGACGCTCACGTTCGAGGACCTGGACTGGCTGCGCGAAACCTGGAAGGGCAAGCTGGTGGTCAAGGGCATCCAGACCGTCGACGACGCCCGCAAGGTGGTGGACCATGGAGCCGACGGCGTGGTGCTCTCCAACCACGGAGGACGCCAACTGGACCGCGCGCCCATCCCGTTCCACCTGCTGCCTGACGTTTCCGCGGCATTCAAGGCCGACAACAGCGACGCCGCGATCATCCTCGACACCGGCATCATGAGCGGCGCCGACATCATTGCGGCCCTCGCCCTCGGCGCAGACTTCACGCTGATCGGCCGCGCCTACCTCTACGGGCTGATGGCCGGTGGCCGCGCCGGGGTGGACCGCGCCCTCCAGATCCTGGAGAAGGACATGACCCGCACCATGGCGCTCCTGGGCGTCACCAATCTCTCAGAACTGACCCCGGACCACGTACGGATCCTCGGCAAGTAAGCGCCGGAGCCAGGCTCTCCGCCGGGATGGCACCCGAGATGGCACTTAACAGCAGTGCCGACGCCGGATACTGCCGTTAAATGCCATCTCGCGGGGTTGGAACGGCGGGCTACTTCTTGCGGCCGAACTTGGGAAAATTGGAGAGAAGGTCCGAAGCCTTGGCGGCAGCACGCCCCACGGTCCGGCCAATCTGCTGGGGCACAGTTCCGTCGGGACCAACAGCAACCGGAATCGCGACGGCGGGACTGAGCTGGCCCTGTGCCGAGCGGGGGGAGATGGCCTGGGCCTCCGAACTGACGGCAGCTGCAAGGCCAGCCTCGGCGGTGCCCCGCTGGCTAGTTGGCAACCCCTCCGCCTCCGACAGGGGCGCAACCTCCGCTGCCGGTGACCTTCCGGCGGCAGCTGAATGTCCGACGTCGAAAGTCTCCAGCCAGTTGGCGATACCTATCAGCGGTTGCGGGTTCAGCGCGTAGTAGCGCTTCTGTCCCTGCGCCCGCATGGTGACGAGGTCCGCTTCCCGGAGAACTTTCAAGTGCTTGGAAATGGTGGGCTGGCTCGCCTCCAGCTCCTGGACCAGTTCACCCACTGCTTTGTCCCCTGCCCGAAGGGATACCAGAATGTCACGCCGGGTTGCCTCAGCAATGACGGCAAATACGTCGTCTGTCACCATGGGTCCACCCTAGCGAACATATGCCTGAGATGGCATCACTTGCTGTTCATCGAACCGTGAATTCAGTCGAACCAGGGATCCAGCCCGTGAAGCGGGAAGATTTCCTTCCGGGAGGCCATGACGCTGCGGTCCACAGCGTCATTGGGGTCAAAGCCCACTTCCCAGGAGCGCCACCACAGATCGACATCATCGCCCATCAGCTCGGGGGCGTGGGTGCCATATTTTTCCTGCACATAGCTGCGCCAATCTTCCGGGACGGGGGTCCGGAGCGGTACGGGGCGCCCCGCCGCGATGGCAATCAGGTGGCTCCAGGAACGCGGCACAACATTGGTCACGCTGTAGCCGCCGCCCCCGGTGGAGATCCAGCGGTTGCCGCAATGGCGGGCCGCCAGGTTCCCGACGGCGGTGGCCGCCTCCCGCTGGCCGTCGATGCTGATGTTGAGGTGCGTCAGCGGATCCAGCCGGTGCGCATCACAGCCGTGCTGGCTGACGATGACTTCGGGTTCGAAGGCGCCCACCACTTGGGGAACGACGGCGTGAAAGGCACGCAGCCAGCCGGCATCACCCGTGCCGGCCGGCAAAGCGACGTTGACCGAGGTGCCCAAGGCGTTGGGGCCGCCGATCTCGTTGGCGAAACCTGTGCCGGGAAACAACGACATGCCGCTTTCATGCAGCGAGATGGTCATGACGCGCGGATCGTCCCAGAAGATGCTCTGCGTTCCGTCCCCGTGGTGAGCGTCCACGTCGATATACACAACACGGCTCACTCCGCCGTCGAGCAGTTTCTGGATGGCCAGCGCGGCATCGTTGTAGATACAGAAGCCGCTGGCGCGTTCGCGCGAGGCGTGGTGCATTCCTCCGCCGAAATTCACTGCATGCACCGCGCTGCCGTCCAGGATGGACGTTGCGGCCAGCAGTGAACCCCCCGCTATCCGGGCGCTCGCCTCGTGCATCCCCGCGAAGGCCGGGTCATCTTCAGTGCCCAGGCCTCGGTCCAGATCGGGCACCTCGGGGGCTTCGCTGACGCGGCGGACGGCGGCGACAAATTCCGGGCTGTGGACTCTGAGAAGCTCTTCGTCCCCGGCTACTTCCGGCGCGGCTACAGTGACGTGCTCCAGGTCCAGCAGTCCCAAGCTGCGGGCAAGCCGCGCGGTCAGCTCCATGCGCTCCGGAGCCATCGGATGCCCGAGGCCGAAGTTGTACGAGGTCATGGCGGAATCCCACACCACCGTCGTTGGCAATGCGGGCAGGCTGAGTCCGGGCAGGAATGTCATCATGGACAGGCTACCCGAGCGTGGCGGGCAGACAGCCCCGCATTCGTGCGAAAATAAGTGGTTTACTACTCAAGGAAGCAGTTTCGACCGAGGAAAAGCCACACATGACGCAGATCCAGTCGAGGTCAAAGAGCCCGGCCAGCTGGCGTCCCGGCGCCCCGGAGCGGGAACGGCCGGGATTCCTCGTAAGGCTTCGCGATTTTATTGACAACATTGCGAATACATCACCATCCCGGCTGGCTTTGACTGCCTTCGCGACTGTTGTCCTGCTTTTCACCGGCCTGCTCTCCTTGCCGGCAGCATCAGCCAGCGGTGACGTCACACCGCTTCACCAAGCTATGTTCACCGCCGTTTCTGCGGTCTGCGTCACCGGACTTACGGTCGTTACTACTGCCACACACTGGTCCTTTTTCGGTCAGCTGGTGATACTCATCGGTATTTTCGTTGGTGGCCTGGGTACCCTTACGCTGGCTTCCTTGCTGGCCCTCATGGTGGGCAAGAGGCTTGGTGTGCGGGGGAAGATCATTGCTGCCCAGTCGATGAACAATGCCGGCCGGCTGGGGGAGGTCGGCACCCTCCTTCGGATCGTGATCACCACCTCTGTGGTTATTGAAGGCGTGCTGGCGCTGGCGCTCATCCCCCGTTTCCTCATGCTTGGGGAGACTTTCTGGCGCGCAGTCTGGCACGGTTTCTTCTATGCCATTTCGGCATTTAACAATGCCGGGTTCACGGCACATGCAGAGGGCATCATCCCCTTCCAGAACGACTTGTGGATCCTCATACCGCTGATGGTCGGCGTATTCCTGGGAAGTTTAGGGTTCCCCGTGGTGATGGTGCTGCAGCAAAACGGGCTTAACTGGAAGAAGTGGAACCTCCACACCAAGCTGACTATTGAGGTGTCGCTCATCTTGTTGGTTGCAGGCACCGTGCTCTGGGCTGTCATGGAGTGGGATAACCTGCGGACAATCGGATCCCTTGGTTTCGATGAGAAGGTCCTGCATTCGCTTTTTGCATCTGTCATGATCCGCTCCGGCGGGTTTAACCTAGTGGATCAAAACCAGATGGAATCCACCACGATGCTGCTGACTGATGCCCTGATGTTTGCGGGCGGAGGCTCTGCATCCACCGCCGGCGGTATCAAGGTCACCACCATTGCTGTGATGTTCCTGGCCATCTTCGCCGAGGCCAGAGGCGACAGGGACGTCAAAGTCCATGGCCGCACTATCCCTGAGGGAGCCATGCGCGTGGCGATCTCGGTGATCGTGGCGGGCGCCACGCTGGTTTCGGTAGGAGCGTTCCTGCTCCTCTCCATCACCGGGGAACCACTGGACCGCGTGCTCTTCGAAGCAATCTCCGCCTTCGCCACTTGCGGCCTGAGTACGAACCTGAGCGCTGAAGCACCGCCTGCTGGTGCCTATGTCCTGACAGCCCTCATGTTCATGGGACGCATCGGCACCGTAACCCTTGCCGCCGCTTTGGCTTTGCGCCAGCGCAGCCAGCTTTACCACTACCCCGAAGAAAGGCCCATCATTGGCTAATTCGTCCGGCGCGGCTAACCGCCCCGCCCACAACGCCCCGGTCCTGGTCATTGGTCTTGGGCGGTTTGGGTCCGCCACAGCGGAGCAGCTCGTCAAACAAGGCCGTGAAGTCCTGGCCATTGAGCGCGACCGTAACCTCGTCCAGAAATGGGCACCCGTGCTCACCCATGCGGTGGAAGCCGACGCGACCAACATTGACGCCCTTCGTCAACTCGGTGCCCAGGAATTCAGTTCCGCAGTGGTCGGCGTGGGAACGTCCATTGAATCTTCAGTGCTCATCACGGTGAACCTGGTGGACCTCGGCATTGAACACCTCTGGGTGAAGGCCATCACGCCCTCGCACGGCAAAATCCTGACCCGTATTGGCGCCAACCACGTCATCTACCCCGAGGCCGATGCCGGCGTCCGGGCCGCCCACCTGGTCTCCGGGCGAATGTTGGACTTCATTGAGTTCGACGACGATTTCGCCATCGTGAAGATGTACCCGCCGCGGGAAACAGTCGGCTTCACCCTGGATGAATCAAAGGTCAGGTCCAAGTATGGGGTGACCATTGTGGGGGTGAAATCTCCGGGCGAGGACTTCACCTATGCCCGGCCGGAGACGAAGGTTTCAGCCAGGGACATGCTCATTGTGTCGGGTCACGTGGATCTCCTGGAACGGTTCGCTTCCAGGCCCTGACGGCCTGAGAGCGGCGTCCGGCTTAGGCGAGCTGCTTGGTGATTTCGGCCGACCGGTCGGCAGCCGCTCGGGCTGCATCCGCGATGATCGAGGGCAGGTCGCGCTCGTCGAAGGTTGCAATGGCACGCTCGGTGGTTCCGTTCGGGCTGGTGACCGCCTTGCGGAGCTCGGTGGGGTTAGCCCCGGGCTCGGCAAGCATAAAGCCCGCGCCGGCAACCGTCTCGGTAGCCAGCAGGAGGGACAGCTCCGGGTCCAGGCCGAGCCTGACTCCGGCAGCGGCCATTGCCTCGGCAAGGTAAAAGGCGTAGGCGGGACCGGAGCCGCTGATGGCTCCGAGCGCATCCACTTGCTCTTCCGGGACCTCAACTACCCTGCCGGCGCCTCGGAGGACGTCCTTGGCCAGCTGCAACTGCTCCGGGGAACAGCTTGTGCCCGGCGACACCGAAACCACTCCCCTGCCAAGCTTCGCGGGCGTGTTCGGCATACTCCGGATGACCGGCTGGCCTGCAGGCAGGGCAGCCTCCAGCTGAGCGATGGACACGGCCGCGGCAACACTGATCACAATGGTGGAGCGAGAAATGGACGGGCTGATCTCCCGTGCCAGGTCAGCAATGCCCAGCGGCTTCACACCCAGAATCACGACGGCGGAACCTCGCGCTGCGTCCTTGTTGTTGTCCGGCTCTTCCTCGCCGGCGATCGCAGTGATGCCATGGTGGCGCTCGGCTAGTTCAGCCGCGCGCTCGCCACGACGGACAGTGGCGACAATATCGGCAGGATCCGTTCCGGCCTCCAGGAGTCCGGTCAGGATGGCCTCGTTCATGGATCCACAGCCCAGGAAGGCGATTCGGTTGCTCATTGCTCCATCATTGCAGTTCGCCAGGACGGGCGCAGGAGATTACTCTCCCGTGACCGGCCACGGCAGGATGAAGAGCGAACCATAGAACCCGCATTCCCAGCTCGTTCCCACCTTGGGCGCAGGCTCTACACAAAGTGGACCCCTAACGTAATAACTACCTCATTGAGGGTGCGAGTGATGCAGCAAGCATGGGGATGCTTGCCTTGGCACCGGTGATTCTGCAGCAGGTTTCCCCCCATTTTCCTGCAGCGGATCGCCGGTGCTTTCGCATTTAAGGCAGTCGCCGGACCCTGGCTAAACCATCAACGTGGTGCCTGGTTCAAGGGGCGGCAGGGTGATTAGGCTTCCCAGTCTACTCACAGGAAAATCTCCCCGAACGCCCAAAAAAGGCAAGTAGGTTTATAAGTGCCTGAGCAGGTGCGAGTGATGAAGCCGGTTCCCCCCGAACCGGCGAACGCGCCGGGTGGTTGTAGAAGCGTTCCCCCAACTTCTTCTGCGAAACCACCCGGCGCTTCACTCGTTAAATGCTTCTCTCGTTGTTACGGGACTCTAGGAGTGCTTGTCGGAAGCTCCTACCAGCGGAAGGCCCAGGTGCTGGCGGGCAAACCGTAGCGTCTGCTCAAGCCGCTGCTGCCGTTCACCGGCGGTCCGGACCCAGCGAGTGGAAATTTCCGCCACCACCACACCGTCAAAGCCAGTGGCAGCAAGATACTGCAGTGCCTCTGCACAGGGCTGGTTACCCATACCCGGAACCAGATGCTCGTCTCGCCTGGATCCCAATCCATCGGACAAGTGGACGTGGCGGAGCCTGGGGCCGAGGCCTTTAATGGCGTCCAGGCTGTCGGAACCGGCGGTGGAGGCGTGCGAGAAGTCCCAAGTGACGTCGTCGTAATCCTGGTCGCGGGGGTCCCAATGGGGCGCGTAGGCCACTGCTTCCCGGCCGCGTACCCTCCACGGGAACATGTTTTCGACGGCGATCCGGACCTGGTACATTTCCGCGAGCTCGCGGATTCCGGCAACAAACTTTCCGGCATAGTTTCCTTGCCAGCGGAAAGGCGGGTGGACAACGACCGTACCGCAGCCGACTTCCCTGGCCATCCGGCAGGACATTTCGATCTTGTTCCACGCCGTGCCCCAGACCTGCTGCGTCAAAAGCAATGTCGGCGCGTGGATGGAAACAATCGGCTTGCGGTATCGATGACTTAACTCCAGGAGGGCGTGGGCGTTCTGGCTGGTGGTGTTGTTGCTAACCATGACCTCGACGCCGTCGTACCCCACCTCCTGGGCAGCAGCGAAGGCATGATGAACGCTCAAGGGATAGACGGAAGCACTGGACAGCGCCACCGGAACGGCAATGTCCTTTCCCTGCGACAGCTCTTCCATCTAACCCCCGGCCTGGCTGCTGGCGTGCACCGTGGAAGCGGCCAACGTAGCGGACACCGCCTGCCTGGCTTCCACGTGCGGGGCAGGCTCAAGGGGGCCGTCCAGAACCAATTGGTCCAGCCGGCGAAGGATCAGGCCCTCACGCAGAGCCCAAGGGCAGATTTCCATGCTGGGGAACTCGAAAAGCTCCAAGGCAGCCTCCGCCACGAGCGCACCGGCAAGCAGTTGCGGCGCGCGGGCCTCCGAAACGCCGGGCAGGTGCAGGCGGTCCTCCACCTTCATCGCCGAGATCCGTTGCGCCCACAAACCGAGGTCAGCCGAGAAAAGCTCACGTTTAACATAGGGCCCGGCGCCACTGGGCGCTGCCCCGGCGATTCGTGCCAGGGAACGGAAGGTCTTGGATGTACCGGCGACCAGATTGGCCCTGCCGAGGGCTTCAAAGCTCCTGACGGCTGGCTTCATCGTCGAGCGGATGTACCGGCGCAGTTCTTTGACGCTCTTGGCTGTGGGTGGGTCCTCGTGCAGCCAGTCACGGGTGAGGCGGCTCGCGCCCAGGGGGACGGACAAAGCCAGCTCGGGGAGTTCGTCATGCCCAATGGCCATTTCGAAGGATCCGCCTCCGATGTCCAGATCCAGGATTGGCCCGGCTCCCCATCCGTACCAGCGCCGGACGGCAAAGAAGGTCATGGACGCTTCTTCGCTGCCGGTAAGTTCCTGCAGCGTCACCGTTGTTTCATGCTTCACCCGGGCGAGGACCTCGGGGCCATTGGTAGCTTCACGGATGGCGGAGGTACAAAAAGCCAGCAAGTCTTCGGCCTTGTGCTTCGCAGCGAATTCCCAGGCCTCCAGGACGAACTCAATCAGTTCATGCTGGCCGTCCTCGTTGATGTTGCCCTCCCCATCGAGGAACTGCACCAGGGACAGTGGCCGCTTGTGGGAGGCAAATGGCACCGGCCGGGCGCCCGCATGGGCATCCACCAGGAGTAGATGGACAGTATTGGAACCGATATCGAGGACGCCCAGACGCATTCTGCCATTATCGCCGGAGACCAGGCAGCAGACCCAACTGCGTCCGTTCGAAGTCTTCGGCGCTTACTCCTCCGCTGCCTGGTCCTCGGCCGCCTGCTCGTCTTCCCGCTTGAAGTCGCGGCGGATGTTGGCCACACCTTCCGGGTCGATCTCGAAGCCGAAGGCACTGCCGGGGTTGATCACCATGCCGAGCTCGTCGCCGAGATTGCCGATGATGGCAGCGCCTTGGGTGCCGAGGATGTTTGGTGCCGCGGCAAGATACTGCTCGTTAACCCTGCTGGGGTGGGAGAAGACAGCAAGAACAGGCTGGTCTTCCGAGTTGGCCAGCACCAGCGGCTCAACCTGGGAATCGGGGCCCTCGACAGTGTCTGCGCTGATGATGTAGACCTCGTTGTTCAGGAAGGACAGGATGACGTCCACCGGGCTTGCGTCCGGCTGGTCCCCCTTGGCCAGCTTCTCCTCAAGGTCGTTCAGCGGCCGGGTATCCATAGGATCAGGCTGTTCAGTCATGTCTCTACTCGATCATGTTGAGGAGTGACGCGCAAACGGAGTTCTGCCCGAACGCGAAATCGCCGGAAGCGTGCGGGCTCGCCGGTAGTTCCCGGCGAACCCGCACGTTTCCGGCGAACTCGACTCCCCGTGCCTACTTCTTCGCTGCTGCCTTCCGCGCCGGAGCCTTCCGGGCTGTAGTGGTGCGCTTCACGGGTCCCTTGGCCCGCTTTTCCGCAAGGAGTTCGACGGCGCGTTCCCGCGTAAGCTCCTCCAGTGAAGTGGTCCTCGGAACAGTGATGTTTGTGACGCCGTCGGTAATGTAGGGCCCGAAGCGTCCTTCCTTCACCACGATGTTCTTCTCAGACACCGGGTCCGGGCCGAATTCGGCCAGCGGTGGAACTGCAGCCCGTGCCCCGCGCTGCTTCGGTTGGGAGTAGATCTCCAATGCTTGTTCCAGCGTGATGGTGAAGATTTCCTCTTCGGAGCCGATAGAGCGCGAGTCCGTTCCCCTTTTCAGGTAAGGACCAAAGCGGCCGTTCTGCACCGTGATGACGTTCCCCTCGGCGTCCTCCCCCAGTACACGCGGCAGGCTCATGAGCTGAAGGGCCTCATCCAAAGTGACGGTGTCAACGCTCATGGAGCCGAACAGCGAGCCGGTGCGCGGCTTGGCCTTAACAGGCTTCTTCGGCGGCTTCGGCTTCCCATTCTTGTAGTACTCAACAGGCTGGTTGGCCAACTGCTCATCCGTCATCTCGGGAATGATCTCAGTGACGTAAGCGCCGTAGCGGCCGTTCTTGGCAACGACGGTGTGGCCCGTGTGCGGATCAGCACCCAGCACGCGCTCTTCGGGAGCCGCCGTCTCCATCAACTCAACAGCCTTGGAGGCAGTGAGTTCATCGGGCGCGAGTTCCTCGGGAACGTTGGCCCGCGCGGACTCAACCACTTCGCCAGTCTTCGGGTCCACGGTGGGAATGGAGCTTTCGAGGTACGGGCCGAACTTGCCCACGCGCAGGGTGATGCCCTCCGCAATCGGCACCGAGTTGATCTCCCTGGCATCAATTTCGCCGAGGTTGTTCACGATGCTCAACAGCCCTGGATCGGAGTCTTCACCGTAGTAGAAGTGCTTCAGCCAGGCGGCACCCACGGCCTGTCCGTTGGCGATCTTATCCAGGTCGCCTTCCATGTCAGCCGTAAACTCGTAGTCCACATAGTCCGTGAAATGCTGCTCGAGCAGCCGGATGACGGAGAAGGCGATCCAGCTGGGCACCAGGGCCGAGCCCTGCTTCCGGACGTAGCCCCGGTCCTGGATGGTGGAGATGGTGGAGGCATAGGTGGACGGGCGGCCGATGCCCTTCTTCTCCAGCTCCGCGGTCAGGGACGCTTCCGTGTAACGCGGCGGAGGCGAAGTCTCATGCCCGACGGCGACGAGGTCCGTCGCAGTGAGGGCGTCATCCTTGGCCACGTTTGGCAACCGGCGCGCTTCGTCGGATTCGTCATCCCCACGGCTCTCGTCCTTGCCCTCTTCATACGCGGCGAGGAAGCCCGGGAAGGTGATGACCGTTCCTGAGGCGGAAAATTCTGCGTCCCGACCGTCCGATGCCACTGCACCGAGACGGAGCGTGGCGGTTGAACCCTTGGCATCGGCCATCTGCGAAGCGACGGTGCGCTTCCAGATGAGCTCGTAGAGGCGGAACTCGTCACCGGACAACTGCTTGGCAACCTGGGCCGGTGTGCGGAAGGAGTCACCGGCGGGCCTGATGGCCTCGTGGGCTTCCTGGGCATTTGCTGCCTTGCCACTGTAGACGCGGGGTGATTGCGGAATGTACTCCGGGCCGTAGAGCTCTGAAGCCTGACGGCGGGCAGCAGTCACGGCCTCGTTACTCAGCGCGGAGGAGTCCGTACGCATATAAGTGATGTAGCCGTTTTCATACAGGCGCTGGGCTACCTGCATGGTGCTCTTGGAGGAGAACCGCAGCTTTCGTCCGGCTTCCTGCTGCAACGTCGAAGTGGTAAACGGCGCGGCGGGACGGCGGGTGTACGGCTTGGTGTCAACGGACCTGACCCGGAAGTCGGCATTCTGCAGCGCTGCCGCCAGGGACGTCGCGAGTTCCTCATTAAGGTGCGCTGCATTGCGGGACGTAAGTTCGCCGTCGTCGTTGAAGTCACGGCCGCTGGCCACCTTGGCACCATCAACGGAGGCCAGCTTTGCCTTGAAGGAACCGGTGCCTGCGCCGAATTGGCCGGTCAGGTCCCAGTAGGAGGCTGCCTTGAACGCCATGCGTTCCCGTTCACGGTCCACCACCATGCGGGTGACCACGGACTGCACACGGCCGGCCGAGAGCCCTCGGGCCACTTTCCGCCACAGCACAGGGGAAATCTCGTAGCCGTACAGGCGGTCAAGGACTCGGCGCGTTTCCTGGGCATCGACCAGAGCGGTATCGACGTCGCGCAGGTTGTCCATGGCACGGTGGATGGCTTCCTTGGTGATTTCTCCAAAGGTCATCCGGTAGACCGGAACCTTGGGTTTGAGCACTTCCAGGAGGTGCCAGGCAATGGCCTCACCCTCCCGGTCCCCATCGGTTGCGAGATAAAGGGCGTCGGCGTCCTTGAGCTGGGCCTTGAGTTCGGCGACTTTTTTCTTCTTGTCGGGGGACACCACGTAGTACGGCTTGAAGCCATTTTCGATGTCGACGGCGAACTTGCCTACGGAGGTCTTCTTGAGTTCCGCGGGGAGCTCTGAGGGCTGTGGCAAGTCACGGATGTGACCGATGGAGGCCTCTACGATGAAGCCCTCGCCGAGGTACTTGGCGATGGTCTTGCTTTTGGCAGGAGACTCCACAATGACGAGTTTCTTGCCGGTTTTGGCCTTGCTTGGCACGGTGCTCCTACAGAAAAAGATTTGCTCGGGCAGATGAGCCCATATTGGCCTAGTTCACCATATTTTCCGGAATGATGCGCATTCATGTGGAAAACGCACGGCAAAAACCGCTGGATGGGAAGGCCTTATTCTACTCAGCCGGCCCCGGCTCTCCGCCTTGGGTGGCCGCTCAGGAGAGCATCAGGAGGCACGCGGGCGGTCATCAGGAATTATGGACCAAAGCGTAGCCATCCGCTCGGCCTGCTCCGGAATGTGAGCCGGATCCCTCAGCTCATAGTCACTCAACAATTCAAAGATCCTGCCGTTCAGCTCCCTTCGCTGCTCCACGGTCAGGTACAGCAGGTTGCTGGCCAGAACGACAGAGGCGGGGGTGGTCTGGACCCCGCTGCCCGGCGTCGGATCTTCTGATAGGGGCTGGGCCTGCGTGGACTCTGCCTTGGACTTGGCGTAGGCGGTTGCCCGCCGGCGAAAGGCATCAAGTTCCAGGTCAAGAACTGCGAACTCCGGATTGGCCAGGCTGCCGCCCGAGTTGATCGTGACATCGCTTCCGGCTGCCCGCCACCGTCTTTCCCTGGCGTCCCCAGCGGTCTCCGCGGGCACCACTATCCCCCATTTCTGGAGGGCGCGTAGGTGGTAGCTCATGGCGCTCGGCGTCAGCCCCGTCTGGGCTGCAAGCTCAGTTGCTGTCCGGCTCACCTGGGTGGAATACAGTTCGGAGATCACCTCAAGCCGGGCGGCGTGGGCAAGTGCACGGATGGCCTTGGGGTCGGTGATTTCCACCTTCTCACTGCCGGCCTGAGCCGCAAGTTCGGACCCCAACGCTGGTGTATTCACTGCTCCATTGTATCCAGCAGCACCCAACCCTGAAATAACTGTTTGACATCTCCCGCCCTGTCAGGCGGGGAGGAGGAATCCGTCCCGGACCAGGTTGCCCACTTCGGCCAGGAGAGTGGTTCGGAAGGTCCCGGCGTCGAATCCGTCTTCCCCGCCCAGCAAGGCAATCAATGCGCCGATAATCTGTCCCACACTGAGGTCACCGTCGCACGCCGAAACAAACCCGGCCAGCTCCGTACTCAGCAGATTAGTCCGCCGGAGCCCGGCTCCTTGGCGAAGCAGGATCACCCCAGGGTGCTCTGCCCCCGGACGCTGGTGCCGTTCTTCGGTCACGTCGTCAGCGACCACAAGATGGGCAGCGGCCAGGTCATGGGCAACCAGCCAGTCGGAGCGTTCGACGGCGGCGCCAAGGTGGGGGCCGACAGGCTTTTCTATCGGGTACGTGATCTCCTCGAACCGTTCGATCGCCCTGCCGGCCTCTCCTGCAGGCCGACGCAGCCAAACGATCCCGAAGCCGATTCCGGACACATCGCGGGACGCAAAGTCCTGAAGATAAGCAGAGTATGCCTCCTGATACCTCCTGCGGTCCCGGCTTTCGGAGGCATCACGAAGCCAGGTTTCCGCGTACAGATCTGGTCCCAACTGCTCACGCTGGATTATCCACACATCAACGTCCGGGCTGACCCAGCTCTGAGGCCTCTCCTCCCAGGACGTACCCGCGGTGATTTCCCAGTTACCCAGCATCTGTGCTGTTCCTCCAGGTGCCAGGATTTTTGGCAGGCCCCGGATCAGCGATGACACAATCTGGTCACCCGGAAGTCCGCCGTCGCGGTAAGTGAACTGGTTGGGCCCGGAGAGGTCCAGACTCCGAGGCGTGATGACGAAGGGCGGGTTCGAGACCACCAGGTCAAACGCCTCGCCCGCCACAGGTTCCAGCAGTGATCCCAGCCGCAGCGTCACGCGCTCTTCCAGGTTCAATGGATCAATGTGCAGCGGCCCGGCGTTGAGCAGCAGGTTGAAGCGGGTAAAAGCAAGCGCCCGCTCGGAAATGTCAGTTGCCGTGACGTGCCTGACGTGCTGCAGCAAGTGGAAGGTTTGAATTCCGCACCCGGTGCCGAGATCCAGTGCGCGGGAAACAGGACGACGGATGGTTGCCTGAACCAGCGTCGTGGACGCCTGGCCGATACCAAGCACGTGATCGTGGCGCAGGACGCCGGGCCGCTGGTGGGCGGCAAGGTCGCTCGCCACCCACAATTCCACACCGGTGGTGTCGCCGAGGCCATGTCCGGCGGAAACTTCCGGACCGCCCTCCCAACCGTATGGACGCAGATCCACCACCGCGCTCACGCCGTCATCGCCGTGTTGGATCAAATTCAGCGTCACGAGGCCTTCCGACCGGAGAGTGGGGAACGCGGCGTCGAGCGTTGCCGGCTGCTGCGGCTGCGCCAGGAGAAATAAGCGTACGACGGCGGCCAGCGCGGCTGTTGCATGCTCACCCTCCGCCGCGGATTCGGTGGCTATCAAAGCCGGGACGAGCTGGTCCCTGTTCAGCGCCTCGGAGGCTGATTCGCCCAGCAACCGGGCAACACCATCCACCGTGTAGTCGAGGCTTTTCAGGTCGGCTGCAAGTGCCTCAAGAAGGCCAGGCATATCGCTACGCGGAGCATCCGGCGTATTTCCGGAAATGAACGATACGGGCGAAAGGGCAGTTGGTTCGGTCACGGGTGCAAGTCTATTCGCGGCCCTGGACAAGACAACGTACGGAGACAAGAACGCACGGCCGGATCACCGGGCAGGAAGGGGATGCCCTTCCTGCCCGGTTGTGCTTACAGATTCAGCTCGGCGTAGATCCGCAGCGAGTCCCGCACGAACATGGCTCCCTCCGTGCCGCCGTAGTTGGCCCCGAAGCGGGGATCAGCAACGTACATGTCCCCCAGACCTGTGACATACCCCTTAATGTCTATGCCACTCTGGACGCCGTTTTGGCTGTTGGCCGAGGCCGGAGTGCCCGGGATCTCCTGGAGCCACGCCACATGGCGTCTTGCCAGTTCCTGGGCTGCCTCGCTGTCCGGCGCGATGCCGGCCTTTGCGGCAGCGATCCAGTCGTTGCCGAGCTTCTGGGCGCGCTGCTTCCAGGCCCGCTTTTCGTCCTGACCCATTCCCCGCCACCAGGCGTCGCCCTTTGCGTAGGCGTCCTTACCCCAACGTTCTTCGACTTCGTCCTTGTAGCGCGTGTGGTCGAAGCCATCCAGCATTTCTTCTGCCATGAGATTTTCACCTCCTTCCACTGCTTTGATGGTCCGGCGGACCGACGCTATTTGCCGGCCCAACCTGTTCTGTTCCTGCTGAAGCCAGCCGAGGTGCCCATGGAGGGCCCCTGCGGTGTCCTGTTCACGGTCAAGCACCTGGGCGATGACCGGCAATCCGAGCCCCAGCTCCCGAAGGAGCAGGATGCGTTGGAGCTGCACCAGGGCCGACTGGCTGTAATAGCGGTAACCGTTGTGACCTGTACTGCTCGGTTTGAGGAGCCCGATGTTGTCATAGTGACGAAGGGTCCAGCTCGTGGTTCCGGCGATTTTGGCGATCTCCTGGATCGACCATTCCATAGCGGCTCCCTTCCTGGAGTCGTTTCCAAGGTGCTCTCGACCGGCTGAATTACCGGCACTTCCGACTGTAGATGTTGACGTTGCGTCAAGGTCAACATCTGTTGGACAACCTCAAGAGAATTTTGTCCCGGCCAGAAGTCCAGGACGATCAGTAGACCCAGTTGCCTCGCCGGATGCGCTAGGAGCTAGCCCGTAGAGCACGATAAAATGACGGGAAATACATCTCGGCGGTGAGGTGAATGAGCAAAAAGCAGGAAGAGCCCGAGGGCTTGGGAGCTGGCTGCGTGTTCTTTTTTCTGGCCATCCTGGTCTCGCTGGTGGTCACCTATCCATGGCTGCTCCTGTTGCCGCTGACATTCTTTCTCATAGTCATTCTTGGCAACCGCCCGAAGAAGGTTCGCTATCTGCCTCCCCCGCGGAGAATACCGGCACCTGTGCCGAGGACGATGGTCGCCAAGCCTCCTCCCCTGAGGACAATCACGCCTGCACCACCTCCGAACCTCATCTCCCCTCAAGTCAAGGTCGCCCCCGCGGACTTCATTCCGAAGGACCGCGAATACAACAAGTACTTGGCTAGAGCTTGGGACGAGGAGTTCGAGGCACTGGCCAAAAAGCATGAGCAATACCCGCCGTCCTAGAGGAGAACACCCTCAACGCTTCGGCTGGCAGAGTGCGGAGGCAAACCAACTCGGATGCCGGTGTACTGAGGGCTGCATCGGGGGATGGTAGTGGAGTTGATCAACGGGGAGCAGTGCGGCAACGGGTAAGTTGGGAGCATGTCCCGATCTGAAGTACTGCTGCGGCGTGCCCTCGCAGCAGCAGCGCTCACCGCCCTCGCAGCAGGCAGCATTACGGCGTGCTCTTCGGCCCTCTCAATCGAAAACGCTGATGTCCCAGCGTGGAAAGCCACTGCGCTACCGTCTGCAGCGGGCGCAGTCTTGGAGGACTCCGGGAAGATTCTGGATCGGGAGGCGCTGACGCAGGAAGCGGCCGACGTTCAGGCAGGGGTCTACACGCTGACGATGACGTGTGAGGGTGGAGGGAAGGCCTTCTTCGCAGTCACGCAGCAGGGCCGGGAAATCGTTGACGCCGGAGCTGCCTGCAACGGAAGCCTCGAGCGGGCCAAGGTCTCTGTTCCTGAAGCAGGGTCTCTGCAGGTCAGCACATCCAGCGTGGACGCACCCCTGATCTTCGCGTATCAGCTGACCCCCGGTAGCTAGCCTCCTGCGGGCGACAGACTGCTCGGAAAGCAGTATCTCAGCGCAGGTCCAGGCGCATCAGTACCCGCGGGAAGCCATTGATCAGGGAGTCGGTGTCGGCCGCCTTGGTGAATCCCGCTGCTTCGAAGAGCTTGCGGGTGCCCACGTAGGCCATGGTGAGGTCAACGTGTTTGCCCTGGTTATCCACGGGGTAGCCCTCGATGGCGGGAGCGCCGTAGCCGCGGGCGAAATCCACGGCGCCTTCGAGGAGATGATGGGAGATCCCCTTGCCGCGATAGCCTGGCCGAACGCGGATGCACCAGACTGACCAAACGTCAAGATCGTCCACGTGGGGAATCTTCCGGTTGCGGGCAAAGCTTGTGTCGGCGCGTGGATGGACACCCGCCCACCCAACCACCTCGTCGCCGTCGTACGCGAGCACCCCGGGCGGCGGCTCCTGCCCGACCAGTTGTTTGACGAGTTCCCCGCGTTCGGTGCCGCGCAGCTCCAGGTTCTGCTTTGAGGGGATGCGGTAGCTCAGACACCAGCACACGTTCGCGTCGGGCCGTTTCGGTCCGACCATCGTCTTCACGTCCTCGAACTGGTTGGCAGGACGAATCTCGATCGCCACTTGGTGGAGTCCTCTCGACTGGTTCCCAGAAACCGATGCTGAAGCCGGCTATCTGCCATTGCTTCTAGGCCCAACGATAGTGACATCGTCCCGGAATCCAAGAGAGTCGACTGCTGCACTGAGGCGGTGACTAGTAGGCTCGTCGTCTACGGCAGCATTTGGGGGAAGGCAGCTCATGAACAAACGTGTTTCGATTGCGGTGGCGATATCGCTCGCTGGCGGTCTAAGTGCCTGCGAATATTCGTCAGGAGGTGGCCGGACGATCAGCGGTTCACCTGGCCAGCCTTCCGACTCAGCCCCGGCATCCGGTGAATCCAACATGGTCGCTTTGATGAGGGTTTTGGGGCCTCCTGACTCAACGGGATTACCCTATGAGACCGGCCCGGAAGCGACCGTTGAAGCTGAGATCGGGTCCGGACAATACCTTCTTACTGCGGGGTGTGTCGGGGCTCCGGGCGCAGATGTGTCGGTTACGTTTGGCGACTCGTCCCCGGAGAAGTATTCCTTCTCCTGCGGCATGGGCAAGGTCATTCAAATCGACCACACCAGCGGGCAGGTTCTGGCAAAAGTGGTGCCTCAGGAACCCCTGACCGGTGCTGTAACAGGGCTGAAACTTGAGCACCACCCCGCACCTCGCGACATCGCGGCCAGGAATCAGGCGTGGATGACTGAGCAGCTGGGTCAGGAAAAGCCAGGCGAGTTCCGGCGCTTCCTGTCTTCAGGGGAAGGCACCGCCACGGGTCCGCTGGCAAGTGCGGGAACATATGATCTCGCCTTTGTTTGTTCCGGACCTGACGCCGTGGACCTTCTGGCGATGAACGCGGACGGCGATCCGATTGCCGAGCTACCGGATGTTCCCTGCGGGCCGGCATTCCGAACGAGTTTCGAGCTCAATACAGACGGTGCCCAGATCCTGGTGGATTCCGATTCAGACGAGCTGCGAGCCGCCGTCAGCGTCCTTCCGGGGCAGAAAGCCGGATGATGAGCCCGGCCCTCGGGAGGCTGCTTCCGCCGCTTTCAGCGCTGTTGATGGCCGGAGTCCTCCTCCTCGGCTGCGGGGGCTGTGAATACGACGTCGGAGCTCCCCCACGTGCTTCCTCCACGAGCAGTGATCCCAGCCTTCCGCCCTCTTTTACTGCATTTCCTACCCTTGATCCGGAGGTAGCAGCTGCCCAGGACAGGAACGCCGCGATCATGCGACGCCATCTGGCGGTTGCAGCACCTGACCTCATATCAGGCGCGGACGGTCCTGCGGATGGCGTTTCCACCAGCACCAAGGCGCTCCCGTCCGGTAAGTACATTGTGGCTTCAGAGTGCCTGGGCGCGTCCGAAGCCGAATTGGTTGTTGTGGGGACAGGAGGTGCTGTGCTTCTCCAGACAACCTACCTGTGCGGGGAACCAGTAGTGCACGAACTGGATGCCGCCGGGGCTCTCTCAATCTCAACCAGGGTGACGGGCGAGAAGCCCGCGCCGGGGGCAGGGGCGAGAGTGGGTTTTCACCTCGGCAGAGCGACGGCACCCCAAGCCACTCCCAGCCCTGAATTCAGGCGGTGGTTGGAAGGGCAGGGATAGCGCTGGCGTCCCCCCGTACTACCTATGGATTGGCGACTTTTCCGGGCCTAAAGTCAGAGTATGCCCAGAGTGCGGGCACCGCGGGCGACGCTCAGGCGCCGGCCGGGCGCCGCCGTCGTCCTTTCCGTTGCCTTGGCAGCCGCGGCGATCACCAGCGGCTGTGAGTACGTGTACGACGACGGGCGTCCGCTCATCGCGACGCCCACGCCGACCTACACGGATGTAAGGCTCCCGCGGGACCCGAGGATGAATGAGCCTGTGTCGGGGGACGAACTGGAGCTGTGGGTGGCGTCAGTCCTGCCAGACACGCAGGGCCAGGTGTTCCATACCGGCTTCGGTTCGCTGGATCGCCACGCGACCCGAACCGAAAGCACCGCGCAGTTGCCCAGCGGCACCTATGCGCTGACGCTGGCATGCCGAAGCCACTACCGGATGAGCTTCATCATCCGCAACGGGGACGCTGAATTGATAAATCTGAGCCTGCGGTGCGGAACTGCGCGGGTCAACGTGATCCAGCTGACGAAGGACTCAGTGCTGACTGTGCAGATGGAAACAGTTCCCGCCGCAAACTATGCCTACATCGTGAGCCGGATCTGAAGTCTCCCAGGCGGGGGTTAGGCGGCGCAGCCGTCGGGGCAGCGGAGGGTCTCGGGACTTGCGGCGCACTCGGCGCAGTACAGGGTCAGCGTGCGGCAACTGAGGTTTGAGCAGTTTTCGAACTTGCTGGTGGGGGCCGAGCAGCGGATGCACTGTCCGATCGTCTTGGCATCCTCGCTGAATTCCAAATGCATGCGCTTGTCAAAGACGTAGAGGGAGCCCTCCCAGAGTCCCTGATCCTTGAAGGTTTCGCCGTAGCGGACGATCCCTCCGTCCAGCTGGTAAACCTCTTTGAAGCCGCGGTTGACCATGAGGCTGGAGAGGACCTCGCAGCGGATGCCGCCCGTGCAGTAGGTCACGACGGGCTTGTTTTTCAACGCATCGTATTTTCCGGAGTCCAGCTCCTTGATGAAATCGTGCGTCGTGGCGACGTCGGGAACTACAGCATCCTTGAATTTCCCGATCTGGGCCTCGAAGGCGTTCCGGCCATCGAAAAACACCACGTCCTCGCCGCTCTGCTTTTTGGTGTCAACCAAGTGGTGCAGCTCTTCGGGCTTGAGATGCGTGCCGCCGCCCACAACGCCACTTTCATCAACCTTCAGTTCGCCGGGTGCCCCGAACGACACGATCTCGTCGCGGACTTTCACGCTGAGCTTGGGGAAGTCCTCGGAACCGCCGTCGGACCACTTCACGTCGACCTCGTGGAAGCCCTTGTACTCGCGCGTGGTCTTGACGTACTGCTTCACTGCGCCGATCTCGCCTCCGACTGTGGCGTTGATGCCGTCCTTGGAGATGATGATGCGCCCGGTCAGTCCCAGCTTCTCGCACAAGGCACGCTGCCAGAGCCGGACGGCGTCGGGGTCCGGGAGAGGGGTAAAGCCGTAGAAAAGTACAATTCGGTTCAAAGCCACGTATTTAAGGGTACTTGGTACGGGAAATCGCCGTTGGCGAGGTGTTCCGCTTGGGAGGTATTCCATTGTCCTGGCTGCGGGAGCGCCTTGCCTCGGTCACAATTTCATAAGCAAGGCCTTTCTCCTCCACCTACCCCTGTTGCTTGTGACAGCGCTGGAATACCCTCATCACATGACTCCGGACGCCATGGTTGAAGACATCACCCACTTGCTGGAAGTCTGGGTAGCCGGCTGGGCCGGCTGCCGGGGCTACGAGACCCGCAACGAGGGCCGCTTCCCTGCGGTCCTCCGAGCTGATGCCAACAGGGACTGGGTCTACTTCGCCCATGATCCCTCCAACGCCGAATTCGCTGAGTTGGTGTCAAAGGCAGCGGAATCCCCAACCAGGATCATCACGGTCTTCACCAACGACGCCGCCCGGTACAGTTTCCTGGCGCAGGAGCACGGACTGAACGTGACATCGGCGTCGCAGACCATGATGTTCGTAGACATGGAGACCCAGGACTCTGAGGATCCCTGGCTTGCTGATGATGACCTCAGGCTCGAGACTTCCCAAACGGACGGAGTGCACCATGCCGTGGTCCGGAGTGGCGACGAGGTTGCTGCCAGTGGCCGGGTCTACGTGGTGGGGAATACCGCCGTGTTCGACAGGATCGTCACCGAACCCGGCTACCAGCGCCGCGGTCTGGGCAGCTTCATCATGAAAGCGCTGGCCGCACAGGCCTTTGAGCACGACGTTGAGAATGGACTGTTGCTGGCGTCGTTGGACGGACAGAAGCTGTATTCGCACCTGGGCTGGAAAACCGTCTGCCATGTACTGATGGTCTCCGCCTCTGACGAGGGCGCAGACCTCTCCGTCGCCTAGTCCGAAGACCCGGCGGAAACCAGCGATTTGAGCCCGGGTGAAACAATGTTTAGGTGAACCCACATGACTCGCTGATCCCGCTTCTGGGCCGGGGCCCGGACCCGGAGCAGCTGCGTCATGTGCACACCATTCCGGCCCGACAAGCCATCCACGAGACCTGGCCGGAGTGGGCTCACCCCGACCTCGTAACTGCCTATGGGTCATTGGGGATCCACCAGCCCTACCGGCATCAGGTACTCGCCGCCGACCTCGCCCATTCTGGCGAACATGTGGTGATAGCCACCGGGACGGCCTCAGGAAAATCCTTGGCCTACCAGCTTCCGGCGCTGGACTCGATCCATCGCTCGGAGCTGGGAGTGCTGTCCCAACCGGGAAAAATCCACGACGACGGCGCCGTAACGCTGTACCTCTCCCCCACGAAAGCCCTGGCCGCTGACCAGCTTTCCGCTATTCGGGCGCTGAACCTTCCGACCGTCCGGGCCGAAACGTACGACGGCGACACGGATCCCGCCTCCAGACGCTGGATTCGTGACCACGCCAACTTCATCCTCGCCAATCCCGACATGCTGCACTTCGGGATCCTGCCAAACCATGCCTGGTGGGCAAGCTTTTTCCGCCGGCTCCGCTATGTGATTGTGGATGAGGCACATAGCTACCGCGGTGTCTTCGGTTCACATGTGGCCAACCTGATGCGACGGCTTCGCCGGATCTGTGCCTACTACGCCGGAATCGGATCCCCGGGTCCCGTGTTTATCGCCGCCTCCGCCACGGCTTCTGAACCTGGCGAATCGTTTGGACGGCTCATCGGTGCTCCGGTCCGGGCCGTATCTGAGGACTCCTCACCCCACGGTTCCACCACAGTGGCCTTCTGGGAGCCGGCCCTGATGGAAGTCCGGGGCGAAAACGGCGCCCCGGAGCGGCGGACTGCCGTGGCTGAAACGGCAGATCTCCTGGCCAATCTGGTTTCCTCCCATGTCCGGACGATTGCTTTCATCAAGTCCCGCCGTGGGGCGGAAACCATTTCGTCCATCACCAAGCGGCTGCTTGATGAAGTGGATCCGAGCCTTCCGCAAAGAGTGGCAGCGTACCGCTCCGGGTATTTGCCGGAGGAGAGACGTGCGCTGGAAAAAGCTCTTCGGTCCGGTGAGCTCCTGGGTGTCTCCAGCACCTCAGCCCTTGAGCTCGGCATCGACATTTCCGGTCTCGACGCGGTTCTGGTGGCAGGCTGGCCCGGTACCCGAGCCTCTTTGTTCCAGCAGATCGGCCGTGCCGGACGGACGGGCCAGGACGCCATCGCCGCCTTCGTTGCCAGTGACGATCCACTGGACACCTACCTGGTGAATCATCCCGAAGCCATCTTTGACCTCTCGGTTGAGGCTACCGTCTTTGACCCCTCCAATCCCTATGTCCTTGGTCCGCATCTCTGCGCGGCAGCGGCAGAACTCCCCCTCGGCCACGGCGAACTGGAACTTTTCGGCGATACGTCTGAGAAGCTGCTGGACCAGCTGGTAACCCAGGGATACCTGCGAAAACGGCCGGCCGGGTGGTTCTGGACGCATTCCCAAAGTGCTGCGGCCATGGTGAACCTTCGAGCCGACGGCGGCGGGCCGGTGAGCATTGTGGACGCCGACACCGGCTCCCTCCTGGGCACAATGGATTCGCCGCAGACTCATTACCAGGCCCACACCGGTGCCGTGTATGTTCACCAGGGCGAGAGTTACGTGGTTGAGGATCTGAACGAGGATGACCATTGCGTTGTGGTTCGGCGGGCGAACCCGGACTACTACACGACGGCCAGGGATGTAACGCAGATCGAGGTCCTGGAGAGTCAGCGCCACGTTCGGTGGGGCGACATAGGAGTGCACTTCGGAGACGTGAAGGTAACCACCCAGGTTGTCTCCTTCCAGCGCAAGGCACTGATTTCCAACGAGATCCTGGGCGAGGAGCCGCTGGAGCTGGGGGCCAGGGAGCTCTTCACTAAGGCAGTCTGGTTTGAGGTGGACAACCGCTCACTCACTGCTGCCGGCCTCATCGAAGCGCAATTTCCCGGTGCGCTGCATGCCGCTGAGCACGCCGCGATCGGACTTTTGCCCCTGGTGGCATCGAGTGACCGCTGGGACATCGGAGGGGTTTCCACCGCCCTCCATGCCGATACCGGGGTGCCCACCATTTTTGTGTACGACGGGCACCCCGGTGGGGCAGGCTTCGCGGAACGTGGTTTCGACAAGGCCAAGGTGTGGCTGTCAGCTACCCGTGAAGCGATCAAAGCGTGCGAATGCGAGTCGGGTTGTCCGTCCTGCGTGCAATCGCCCAAATGCGGCAACAAGAACAACCCTCTGGACAAGGCGGCAGCAGTGGTCCTGCTCGACGTTTTGCTTCGGGATGCAAGTGAAGCCCCTCGTTTGGAAACCCTTCAAACCAGCCCGGATCGCAGTTAGTAGTGCGGTCCTCCTATCAGGGCGGCGGGCCGGCTCGGGCATGTCCCGTGGCTGACCCAACAACAGTCCGGGCCTCCAGCTCGGTGCGGACCTCAACTGTCTGGCCTGTTCCTTCTGCACAGGCCGTCACTCTTGCGTTGTGCCGGGCTGCGACCGCGGCTGCGACGGCACAGGGTTCCCCTTCCGTCAGACCCCGTGCCGCATCGGCTGCGGCCAGAGCTGCAAGGTCTGCGGCCGATGCGGCCCTGGATGCCATGACTGCTGACTGCGCGAGCACGAGCAGAAGTACCATCGCCGTCATTACTACAAGGCCCAGGGCCGCAGCCAGGACGGTCCCGGAACCACGCTCGGGGTGGGAATCACGGTGCACTGCCGGACTCTCCCTTGGCCGTTGCCTTCGCAGACAAAGTCCACGGGACCAGCGAACCCGCTGACCCGCCGCTCCTGCCTGACACGATGACGCTCAGCCATTCCCCGTCTGCGCTGATGGCAGCCGAAGCGGAGCTGCCTGCAACTTGCCTGACAATGCCCTCAATGGCTCCGGGATCCTCACCTCTTGCAAGCGCCCTGGCCCCTGCCCTTGCTGCCTCCTCCAGCCTGAGCTGGGTCAGGCCAGCGGCGGAACCGGCCAGCAGCATGGCCAACAGCAACAACACGGCGGGCAAGGCGACGGCAAATTCAGCCGTTACAGCACCCCGGCACTTCCCCGCGCCAGGGACTGGGAGCACTTCCAAGCCGGGCATCATGGCAAGGCCAGCGCCGTACGGATGAGGTTGAGCAGAAAGCCTCTGACCTCCTCACTGCGGAGAATAAAGACCAACAAACCGGCGAAACCCACGGCAGCCAACGTAGCGATGGCATATTCCGCTGTGGCCATGCCCGCTTCCGAACCCCATGAGGTGTGCCGGCGAAGGTTGTACCGCCGAAAGCCCAGGCGGCGGATGCGACCATGCCGGTTTCGAAGGCCAGCGACGTTGTTCCGGACCTGAGGAGCGGCGCTTGCCCCCGGGTATATTTCATTGACCTTGGCTTCGGACTGTTCCGCCTGGGCAGTCTCAGGCTTTTCGAGGGGATGTGCTGTGGTCGACATGATGTGTCCTTCCATAGGTGGGGTACCGGCTGTAGCACCGGCTGCTTCGACTCTTCCGACTTGTTCTCCGGCAGATAAGTGACCATGACCGCTAAGTGGATAACCGTGGAATTCCTTGGCTGTGGAGGGAAACTGGAGTGCCTCTAGCCCGCTGACGGAATCATCGCCAGAAGAACGGGAACAACACCAAGGCAGATGAAGGCAGGCAATGAGCACAGCCCCAGGGGGATAACAAGCCTCACACCCAGTGCAGCCGCCCGTTTTTCGGCGGCCCGGAACCGCTCCCTCCGCATCCGGGCGGCCTGGGCATAGAGGATCGCCGATGAAGGGGCACCGGTGAGCGCCGCAAAGCCCAACGCATCACGAAGTTCGACCATTCCCCGGGTCTGAACGGCTGAACTGCGCCATGCCGTATCCCAATCCGCACCAATCGCAAGCGCTGAAACAACCGGGCGAAGGGACAGCGCGTGCTTAGCTGATGAGCAGTCCGCCACAAGTTGAAGTGAGCGCCCCACTCCGGCGCCAGCGTCCAGCATTGCGCCAATTAGGTCAAGCATCATGGCGGTGTCTGCCAGGCCGTCCTCCGCGGAGGTAACGGCACCCCCTGCCGGTGGCTCCCGCTTTCCCCTTAAGTCAGCCCCAGTTCCCGTCAGATCCCGGCCATTTCCAGCTGGTGTGTATCGATTGCCGTTCTCAAGGGCGGAGCGCTCTTTATTAAGTGCAAGTAGCCGGGCCAGCCGTCTCCGCACCCTCTCCGGGCCAGCCAACGCGAATAAAGCAGCCATGGTAGCCAGCGCTGCAATTGCAATGGCAGGGAGCAAGACAACCGTCATGGCATCCCTGCCGCGTGCTGGACGAGGCGGGCCGACCAAGCTCGTCCTGCCACAGTCAGCAAGATGCCGGCAACGAGGGCGGCGATTCCGTACGGTGTCCCCAAAAGGATCTTCAGCGGATCTACTCCCAGGGCCGTGCCAAGAGCCAGTCCCAGGAAGGGCAGCCAGGTCAGCAGCTTCACGGTGGCCTTTGGCCCTGCCAGCGCCGTTTGCCGGGCCGCGTCGGCGTCGTCCTCGGCTTCCAGCTGGGCAGCGAACCGGGTGAGGATATCAGCCAATGGACATCCGCTGGCTTCCGCGATGTCGAAGCAAGCGGCGAGTTCACCCCAAATCCGGCGGTTCCGCGAACTGCCGGGATAGGCGCTTGTTGTAGCTGATCGAATAGCGTCCGAGACAGGTGACCCCCGGAGCGAAGCCGCTCTGGCTGCGGCCAGTACGAGTTGAAAAGCAGAGCCCGAGACTTCTGCCGTAGTCTGGCCGGCGCCTTCACGAGCAGCCCTGCCAACATGAGGGACCTGGCCAGCACGAGGAGCCCGGCCCGCACGAGGATCCCGGCCTGTGGTGAGTTCGGATGATCCTGCCGGGTAAAGAGTAGCGAGCTCGTCCCATAACCGGGAGGGAGTTCGACCGCCCTTCAACAGGGCGGCGAGCTGTTGAACTACCACCGTCATGTGACTGGACTCTTGGCTGCGGTTCCGTTTCCGAAAGCGGGCACTTCGGCCCGGAGCCAGTCCAGCTGCGGATGATCCGGGAGACCCTGAAACGGCACGGCCCTTCCCATACCGTCCGCCAGCAGCAGGGAGTGTGACTCGGAGGCGGTGTGCGGAGGTTCGCCCAGGAAGAATGATGAGCCAGAGTGCGGCTCCAAGGGCAACAGCCATCGCGAAACTCACGCCGATTCCCTACCGTACCCAACTGCAAACCCGGGCCCTTCGAGTCCCAGGCGTCTGGCCAGTCTGGACCACGCCGGCCCTTGGCACAGCTCACCGCCACGGATCTCCAGTGCTGCCGAAACAGTGAGCCCTTCCCTCCCATCCTCAAAAAGGCCGATGCATGCCAACTGCCGGCCATGGACTGATCGTTCAACGTGGACCACGACGTCCAAGGCGCTGGATGCCTGCAGACGCACCGCATTCTGGCTTAGTCCCGCGAGCGCGCCCAGCGCCGTAAGCCGCGCAGGAACGGCTGCCGCCGCGTTGGCGTGAATGGTGCCGCCTCCTCCGGTATGGCCCGTATTCATTGCTGTCAGCAGCTCACGTACCTCCGCCCCGCGGCACTCTCCTACCACCAGCCGGTCCGGCCGCATCCTCAATGCCTGCCGCACCAGTTCGCCCAGATCGACGGCGCCTCCGCCTTCCAGGTTCCCGTGCCTTGATTCCAGGCAGACCACGTGGGGATGCACGGGATTGAGCTCCGAAGCATCCTCGATCAGGACCAGCCTTTCGCTTGGATGGCACAAGCCCAACAGTGTTGAAAGGAGCGTGGTTTTCCCGGATCCTGTGGCCCCGCTGATCAGAAAACTCAACCGGTGCGTCACCATCCGTTCCAGCACCTGCTGACCAAGAGGCCCGAACATTCCGCCTTGCCTGAGTTCGTCGAGCGAAAACACCTGATCGCGCCGGATCCGCACCGATAACAGCGTTCCGACAGTAGAGATTGGAGGAAGTACGGCATGGACGCGATAACCGCCGTCGAGTCTGACGTCGACGCAGGGAGAACCGTCATCCAGCCGGCGCCCTCCGGCAGCTACAAGCCGCGAGGCAAGGGCACGTACCTGGACCTCGTTGGAAAAGGTGACGGGAGCCCGCTCGAGGCCCTTGCCCCGGTCCAGCCAGACGGAGTCCGGTGCATTTACGAAGATGTCAGTCACTGCCCGATCCCGGACCAACGCCTGCAGCGGCCCGAGTCCGTTGAGCTCAGCGCTGATGCTTTCCACGGCGGCCAAGGAACCCGCTGTACCGAGGAGCCGCCCCGAGGCCTGGACTGCCGATGCCACCCGCAAAGGGGTGACAGGTCCGGAATCGGCCATGACAGATTCACGGACGGATTCAAGCAGCCTGGCATCGACTGATCGGCTTTGCCTGCGACGGGTGAGGCCACCATCCGAAATGATGGGGGCAGAAGGGAGACCAGGCAGGTTTCGGCGGGCGGTCATTCCCCCTCCTCGTCGAAGAGCTCCAGGACCGATGCCACAAACCGGCGGACATTCCTCCGCTGCCCGACTTCCAGCAACCTGCCCTGCTCAGTAGCCCCCGCAGTCCCCCTCACCTCGGGCAAGACGGCTTGCAGGGGCAGCCCCACTGAATCCGCTATGAGGCCGGCGTCCAGTGCTGCCCCCGCCTTTCCCCGCACTACCAACGACGTTCCCACTGGCGGAAGCTCCTGCAGGATTCTTGCTGTGGCGACGGCGGCTTTGAGCTGGGCAGGCACTACGAGCAGAAGCCGATCGCAATCCCAGGCGAAGTTCCGAAGGGGTTCTGCACCCCGTCCGATGTCCACGACCACAAGTTCATAGCCTCGTCTGGCGGCGTCGAGGACTCCTACGACCGTGCCGGGCTCCACCACTGCGGAGCGGTCCCGGCTGCCGGGCCAGGAAAGAAACGAAAAACCTCCAGCCACAGGCAAGGCATCGCTCAGTTGTTCGGGATTTATGCTCCCGCGCGCATCCGCAAGGTCCGGCCAGCGCAATCCCGCCGCTTCCTCGGCTGCGAGTGCCAATTCAAGGCCGCCTCCCCAGGCATCCCCGTCCACCAGGAGCACCCTGGCTCCGAGCCCTGCTGCGGCCTGCGCTATCCAGATGGCTGCGGTGGTGGCACCTGCCCCGCCGCAACCCCCGGTCAGCCCGACCACCAACCCTCCTGCTTCCGGTGAACCAGCCCCGCTCAGGTACTCAGCGAGCCATGTTGCCGCGTCCGGCAGCACAGCCACACGCTCTGCTCCGAGGGCGGCAGCGAGATGCCACAGGCTGTCGCCTTCCCCGCTGAGGCCTACCAGGACCGCAGGCCCGCGGCGTCTTGGAGGAAGCTCCCGCACATCGCTTCCTACCAACACCGCGGCGGCCGAATCCCAGAAGGGCGCAGCCTCGGTGGCGTCTGCGACTACCCGCAATTGCCCGCCTGTCGCCGCCACAATGCGCTCCACCTCGGATCTGAGCACATCGAACCCGGTGACGAGCAAGGTCTCCGATCCCTCATCAGGCAGCCAGGGAGCCGGTGTGGGGCGTGGCCTCCCCGTTCCTTCACGAAACAGGGCTCCCCTTTCCGTTCGCCCGGACGCCGCGCCGGTTAGCGCTGGCGGGGCGGCCAAGGCGTCGGGGCCGGTTAAATCTGCCTGTGCGGCTGGTGATGCCGCGCCCGAAGGTGGATCGGTGTGGGGAGGGTGCTTGAGGTGGTGCCTGCTCATACGGCCACCTTGCCGGGGCCGGAGGCTGCATGTAAGACAAAGTCGATGCTATGTGGACAAGTCGCAGTCAGAGGCGGAACGCCCGGAGGCCAGCAGAAAGCTCCAGCCCAAAGCCCGGAACAAAAGCTCCGGCCCTGCAAAAGAACAGAGGGCCCCAACCACAGCATGTGCATCAGGACACGCAACGTCCTCAATAGAACCGGTTCTGTCAGGGACGTCGGTCACGGCAAGGCAGAATTGAAGCATGTATCTGCTGCTTGCCGCCCACGCCGACGGCGCAGCCCTTCAGCAACTCACTCCGGCAGGCGAACCGGCCCCAGCCCATCCGGAACCGCAGGTGATAACCCTCGGCGAGCTCCCCGACGTCGTACGTGAATTTGAGAAGCGCCGGCCCCGCTGGATCTGGAACCGGACGCAGGACTGGTACCCGCGTTTGCTGCGTTCCGGCATTGAGCTGGAGCGGTGCTACGACCTCACTCTCTGCGGGGCGATCCTGGCCCACTCGGAGTTCACCGCCCATACTGACTATGCCCGTACCGCCGAAAAGCTTATCCAGGACGACGACCTCCAGGGGCCGCCCGCCGGACTCCGTCCGCCTCCGCCTCCCAAGGAACAAGGGGCCCTGTTCGAACATCTCGGCCCCGCCACCGCCGCGCAACCCTCAATTGAGCACCTCCGCACGGAGTTCGCAGCGCAGCAAAACGCCCTTAACGGCGCGAGTACCGAGGGGAACAGGAGACAGCGCCTCCAATTGCTCCTCGCCGCCGAGTCCGCCGGGTCCATGATTGCGGCAGAGATGCGACATACCGGCGTGCCTTGGCGGGTAGAACTCCACGAGAAAATCCTGGTGGACTATCTTGGACAGCGTCCTGCGAATGGCCAGCGTCCGGCGAAACTCGAAGCGCTCACCGCCGAGCTCAGAAGCCTGCTCAACTCACCGGCCCTGAACCCGGATTCGCCTCAGGACCTCATGCGTTCGCTGCACCGCAACGGGATTGAGGTCAAGACCACCAGGCAATGGGAGCTGAAGCAGTCCGATCATCCGGCGATCGGCCCGCTACTCGAGTACAAAAAACTCTCCCGCCTCCACACGGCTAATGGTTGGGCATGGTTGGACGCCTGGGTGGACGGGGGCCGCTTCCGGCCTGAGTATGTGGTGGGCGGAGTGGTGTCCGGTCGCTGGGCATCGCGTGGCGGCGGTGCCCTGCAGATTCCGCACCAGATCCGCGGAGCTGTGCATGCTGATCCCGGCCATAAGCTCATCGTGGCGGACGCCTCACAGCTGGAGCCCCGGGTATTGGTGGCCCTTTCCCAGGACACGGTGATGGCCGAGGCCGCGAAGGATAAGGACCTCTACGCCGGCGTTGCAGCACAGGGTTTTGGCGGCGACCGGGCAAAGGCGAAAATTGCCATGCTTGGGGCCATGTACGGTGCGACATCGGGTGAATCAGGGCGGCTCATGCCACAGCTCACCAAGACGTATCCCCGGGCCGTGGGCCTCGTAGAACGCGCAGCCCGCGATGGCGAGGCAGGAAAAACGGTGACTTCGCGGTTGGGCCGGAGCAGTCCGCCACCCTCAGAAAGGTGGGTCCAAAGCCAGCAGACCGCGACCGCCGAGGAACAGCGCAGGGCGGACTCGATAGCCAGGTCCCGCGGACGTTTCACTCGAAACTTTGTGGTCCAGGGCTCTGCGGCGGACTGGGCTGCATGCTGGCTGGCGGAATTACGACGGCGGCTGCGCGCATTGCGCTCCGACGGCTCACCTGCCGGGGAACTCGTGTTCTTTCTCCACGACGAGGTGATGGTCCACAGCCCTGATAATGCGGTGGAGGCAAGTATCGCTGCCATTGAAGAGGCGGCAAGCGCAGCCAAGGAATTGCTGTTCGGAAGGATCCCGGTCGAATTCCCCGTCAGCATTGCCGTGACTGACTCCTATGACAAAGCCAAGTAGTCGCGAGACACTTTTAGTCATTTACCCCTCAGTAGCGTTGAACAGCCCGTTACGGCAAGGGTACTGTCGACTGAGGTCGGTTTGCCGCAAGGGCTAAGCCGATCAGCACTATGCGTTACAAGGGGGAAACAACAGCCATGGCTGGAACATTTGAAATAGTTAAAGAAGGACACGAGTCATTCCATTTCCGGCTCACAGCAGAGGACGGATCAGTGGTTGCAGTATCGCCGGCCTTCAAAACACTCAAAGGAGTTGCTGCGGGGATTATGGCCGTCAGGGAGAACGCAGCAACGGGGCTGATTGTTGATTGCTCCGTTCCGAAGGTGTCCGGATAGGAAAGGTTTCCGGCTGATGCGAAGGCCCATTTCAGGGTTCTATCGGGATCAGCCGGGACCTGTCCCAAGGTACTGACCACCCCAGCTGGTCAAACAGCTGGTTCAGGATAAGTCCGGTAAAGCCCCAGACAACCACACCATTGACAGTGAACGCCGGGCTTTGGAAAGTTTCGCCTCGCCTGGTCACCGCGGCCATTCGCCGGTTTTGGGGATCCAGCAAATCCCTGACCGGGATCCGGAAGACCTGAGACGATTCCGCGTAGTCCACTACCCGCACCGGGGATGGCGATGCCCACCAGGCCAGGACCGGTGTTACCAGGAAGTTCCCGCGCGGAAGTGCAAGTTCCGGCATGACACCCAGGACTTCCACTCCGGCACTGTCCAGGCCTGTCTCTTCCTCGGCTTCACGGAGGGCGGCCTCCACCGGGGTCTCACCGGGATCAATGCCGCCTCCCGGAAACGCGACCTGACCCGGGTGGTCCACCAGCGTGTTGGCGCGTTGCAACAGCAGGACATCAAGATGAGCCGCCACCAGCTTCTTGTCCGAGGCCGCGGGAACATTGTCCAGGACGCCGAAAAGCATCAGGACCGCGGCTTTGCGCACCACCGCCGGGTCCACCGAAAGCTCGCGCCACCGCGGGTCCGGGGCAGGTCCGGCCCCGGATTGGATGGCCGCGGCCAGGTCAAGAAGATCCTGCCTGGCTGTCACTGCGGCCTCTTCTGGGATTCCATCCGGATCTCGGCCGCACGGTGGGTTTCTGCCTGCAGACGGGCCAGCAGCTCCTCGTTACCGGGAGCAAGTTCGTACTTCAGCAGCTTGGCGGCCTTCTGCGCATCCGTCTCGCCCATGCCATAGCTGGGGCACCAGTTAGCCACTGCGCACGCACCGCACGCCGGTCTCTTAGCATGGCAAACACGCCGGCCATGGAACACCACACGGTGGGACAGCATGGTCCAGTCCCTTGGCTCGAAAAGCTCAGCGACATCCGATTCGACCTTCACCGGGTCATCGGACGTGGTCCAGCCGAAGCGGCGGGCAAGACGCCCGAAATGGGTATCAACCGTGATCCCGGGAATACCGAACGCATTGCCAAGCACCACATTGGCCGTCTTCCGCCCCACTCCAGGGAGCGTGACCAGGTCTTCAAGGCGGCCGGGCACAACGCCGTCGTACTCATCAACCAGCCGCGTGGACAACGCAAGAAGGCTCCGTGTCTTGGCGCGGAAGAACCCCGTGGGCTTGATGAGGGTTTCGAGCTCCTCCATCGGAGCCTCGGCCATGCTGCGGGCATCAGGGTACCGGGCGAACAGGACAGGGGTGACCTGGTTGACGGTGACATCGGTGGTCTGGGCGGAGAGGACCGTTGCCACCAACAGCTCAAACGGGTTGCGAAAGTCCAGCTCTGCATGGGCGTAGGGATAGACCTTCGCCAACTCCCGGTTAATCCTGCGTGCACGCCGCTTTTGTGCCAACAGGGATTCGACCGGCCTCACCGACGTTGCGCCACGGCGCGGCCTGGCCCCCTGCTTCTCCTCCGCAGTGAACTCAGCTTCTGGCTGCTGGCCGGGATCCAGGTCCATGGGTACCGCTAGCCGCGTTCAATGTTGCTGAGATCCCGCAAGACCCCCAGCCGGCCGTCCGTGTGCTGAACGAGGAACTCGTTGCCGCGGTCCTCCAGTGCAAGCACCCAACCGCCAGGCTCAATGATGAAGGCAGGCGCCCCGGTTGCTTCGTAAAAGGCAGTGCGGGGCTGAGCCACAGCGAACCAGAAAGCCTCCTGCACGGGCTGGTCTTCATCCTGTTCAGGCCGGTGGGACGGATCCACGGTGGCGCCGATGGGCTCCTGGGACCTTACCTGGGGATTCACCGTCGTCGCGGGCGTGGCCGCTGCGGGTTCGGGAACGGCGGTTGCACCAGCGGTGGAGCGCGTAGTGGGCAGCGCCGAAGTCCGGGTCTCCTCCGCTGCGGAGGAAGGAACGACGGCGGCGGCCTGGGTCTGTTCCGCTGCAGTCGGGTGGGAGACGGCCGCCGCACCTTGTCCACCTGCACCTGCGGCCCCGGCACCCGGTCCGCCTGCTGCTGGTCCGTCGATAGCGGTTGCGCCGGCCGTTGTAGCGCGGCCAGCTGACGGCCGCACTGATGCGCTGTCCGTCGTCGTGCGCGCTCCCCTGCCGGGCAGGATTTTGGCCAGCGCTTCTTTGGCCTGGTTTGGTTCCCTGCCGGCTTTAGGTGCTTTGGCCACGTGGGGCTTCCGTACTGGAGCGGCCGATTCCCTCGCCACCACATGGGCCGGCTCTTCCCTCCGGTCCAGGAAGTCACCCGCGAAATAGGGGATAAACCGTGCCAACACTGTCGCGGCGAAAAGTCCCACGGAGCCGATCAGCCCCACCAGAAGGCTGGGCGCGAAGTCGTCCGCGACGGCCAGAAAGAAGAAGGCGAGGGCGAAGGAAGCTGTGACGGAGGCGAACTGGTCCACGGACAGCGAACCGATCCGGACCTTGGAGCCGGGCGTGAGACGGCGGGCCACAAAGAGTGCGGTGACAATCAACGGGAGAATAACCCCGAGACCAAGGAAGAAGAGGCTGCCCATATTCCAGAGGTTGTAACGCCCGGCGAACATGGGAATGAGCGATGCCACGAAGAGGATCAACGTCGAAGCCAAAACCGTAAGGTCCCGGATGGTGAAATGGCCCAGAACTGCCTCGTTTTTTGCACCAGGCTTCGTTGCGGCCGGCGTTTTTGTACCAGGAGTGGCAGGGCTGCCGGTGGCCTGGTCCGCAGTCGTGCTGTGAGGATCAGAAGCCAGTGGCTGGGAAGTATTCGTTGGCGAGTAATTCGTTTGGGAGTCGCTGGGCTGGGAGATATTGGTTTGGGACGTGCCGGTCCGGGAATCCTCGGCCGACTGCGGGACCCGGTTCTCTGGGGCGGCGTCCTGCTGGCCACGTTGCTCATTCATTTTGTTCTCCTTCGCATGACGGCACTCTGGACAGGGCCGTCTGATAGTGCCGCCTGGATAGTGCTGCCTAAGGCAGACACAAGCTGGACCGCTAGCGGGCCAGTGCTCCCTCGGATGTCACGATTCCATCTCAGCCTAGCCAAGTGCCTCGCCGATCACTAGCTGACTGGCCGGGAACGCAGGGGCGTTTTGACCCGGGACAGCACCGTTCAGCGCTTAATAAATGCCGCTCGTGGCGGAGATTGTGAGCCGCGCCACTTACTGTCGTGAGCAAGGGTTAGTGTGTATTTCGGAACAGCTCTTTGCGGAATTTCCATGACGGGCCGCTGTCCTTGGTCAACGACCGGACGGACGGCCGTGCAGGAGTTCCGCTCAGCAAAGATCGATGAATGATGAGGTTCACCATGTCCCAGGAAACGCCCGGCTCTGCTGCTATCGCCGCCCCCGCAGGGTCCGGAAGAACAGAGGCCGACGCCGCAGCCATCCAGGCTTCGTCTGACCAGCCTGCCCGGCAGGGAGACGCTTTTGAGAACCTGCTGCATGAGGACCGCCGCTTCCCGCCGTCGGAGGAGTTTGCTGCCAATGCTGTGGTGACGGAGGCGGATTACGCAGAGGCCGACGCCGACCGGCCCGCCTTTTGGGCCAGGCAGGCCCGGGAGTTGCTGACCTGGGATCAGGACTTCACCCAGGCGCTGGACTGGTCCACACCGCCGTTCGCAAAATGGTTCGTGGGCGGGAAGGTCAATGCCGCGTACAACGCCCTGGACCGGCACGTCGAGAACGGACTCGGGGACCGGGTGGCCATCCACTTTGAGGGCGAACCCGGCGATACCCGTACCTACACCTACGCCCAGCTCACGGACGAGGTCAAGAAAGCCGCAAACGCGTTCGAATCACTGGGCGTGGCCAAGGGCGACCGGGTTGCCGTGTACCTGCCCATGATCCCCGAGGCCGTCATCACCCTGCTGGCCTGCGCCCGGATCGGGGCCGTGCACTCGGTGGTTTTCGGCGGCTTCTCGGCCGATGCCCTGCGTTCACGTATTGAGGATGCGGAAGCCAAACTCGTCGTCACTGCCGACGGCACCTACCGGCGCGGGAAGCCCAGCGCCCTCAAACCCGCCGTCGACGACGCGTTGTCCCGCGACGGGCACACCGTCCGGAACGTCATCGTGGTCAAACGCAATGGCCAGGGCGTGGACTGGCACGAGGGCCGTGACCACTGGTGGGAAGACACCGTCGGCGCTGCCTCAGCCCAGCATAGGGCGGTGGGGCACGACTCCGAACACCCGTTGTTCATCCTTTACACCTCCGGGACAACCGGTAAGCCCAAGGGCATCCTGCACACCACCGGCGGCTACCTCACCCAGACCGCCTACACGCACAAGGCCGTTTTCGACCTGCACCCCGAAACAGATGTGTACTGGTGCACGGCCGACGTCGGCTGGGTCACCGGGCACTCCTACGTCGCCTACGCGCCGCTGATCAACGGGGCCACCCAGGTGATGTACGAAGGCACCCCGGATTCCCCGCACCAGGGCCGCTGGTGGGAAATCATCGAAAAATACAATGTCTCCATCCTCTACACCGCCCCCACCGCCATCAGGACCTTCATGAAATGGGGCAAGGACATCCCTGCCAAGTACGATCTCTCCTCCATCCGTGTCCTCGGATCAGTGGGGGAACCCATCAACCCCGAGGCGTGGATGTGGTACCGCGACGTGATCGGCGGAAACAGGGCGCCGATCGTTGATACCTGGTGGCAGACCGAAACCGGCGCGCAAATGATCGCACCACTGCCCGGGGTCACCGCAACCAAACCCGGCTCCGCCCAAACACCGCTGCCCGGCATCGCTGTGGACGTTGTGGACGAGCAAGGCGAATCAGTACCCAACGGCTCGGGCGGATACCTCGTCATCCGCGAACCCTGGCCAGCGATGCTCCGCGGGATCTGGGGCGACCCCCAGCGGTTCAAGGAAACGTACTGGTCTCGGTTCGAAAACATGTACTTCGCCGGCGACGGCGCCAAAAAGGACGACGACGGCGACATCTGGCTCCTCGGCCGGGTTGATGACGTCATGAACATCTCCGGGCACCGCCTCTCGACCACCGAAATTGAATCAGCCCTCGTCTCCCACCCCGCCGTTGCCGAGGCTGCAGTTGTGGGCGCCACCGACCCCACCACCGGGCAGGCGATCGTCGCGTTCGTCATCCTGCGTGGGGACGCCGTTGACACCGGGGACGCCATTGTTCTGGAACTCCGCAACCACGTCGGCCAGGAAATCGGTCCCATCGCCAAACCCAAAACCATCCTTATCGTGCCGGAACTGCCCAAAACCCGCTCCGGAAAAATCATGCGCCGCCTACTCAAAGACGTCGCCGAAGGCCGGGACGTCGGAGACGCCACCACGCTGGCCGACAACACCGTCATGCAGCAAATCGCGGCGTCCCTCAAAAAGTAAGGAAAGGCGGGGAGGCAGTCAGCGGACCCTTGGAGGTAAAGTGCTGGGTCCCAACACCGTGCTGAGCTGACGCGAGGGGGTTATCCGGCTGCGTCCTCAGTGGGCCCACGCCGTCAGGGTTCCCTGGCCGAGCTTGCGAGGCTAGGGGAAGGTGGGGACGGAACGAGCAGCACGCGGAGGATGACCCGCTCGCGTCAGCGTGATGCATGCCTAGACTGGGACCAGCCTTGTTCCCTGCCTTAAGGATTCCGCTGAGATGCTCGCCGCAGCACGTCACCAAGCCATCGTGGATGCAGTCCAGCGCGATCGGATAGTGCGGGTCTCCGAGCTCGCCCAGCGACTGGGCGTCTCCCTGATGACCGTTCGCAGGGACATCGATCTCCTGGAAGAAGCAGGGCGGGTGGAACGGATCCATGGCGGCGCGAAGCTTCCGGGCGATGCCAGTACCCACGAGCCGGGCTTCGAACTGAAGTCCACCCAACTGACGGCTGAGAAGCGCGCCATTGCTTTGGAGGCGGCCTCCCTGGTCCAGGAAGGAATGGCCGTCGGGCTAAGCGCCGGAACCACAACGTGGGCGCTGGCACGCGAACTCGCCACCGGCCCACGAATCACAGTTGTCACCAACTCGGTGCGCATCGCCGATCTTTTCCACACTGATGTACCGGCCGGGTCCAACCGTGCCCGCTCCACGGTGATCCTCATCGGCGGTGAGCGCACGCCGTCGGACGCGCTTGTGGGGCCAATTGCCACGGCTGCACTCCGGCAGCTGCACCTGGACATCCTGTTCCTCGGAGTCCATGGAATGGACGCAGAGGCCGGGTTCACCACGCCAAACCTGCAGGAAGCTGAAACCAACAGGGCATTTATGGAATCGGCCCGGAAGGTGGTGGTTCTGGCGGACCATACCAAGTGGGGCACCCTGGGAATCAGCACCATCGCCAAGCTTGACGAGGCCGATGAGGTGATCAGCGATTCAGGGCTGGGCGTTGATGCCCAACGCAGCCTTCAGGAGCAGGTCAGCAGACTGCGAATTGTGGAACTGGCTCCTGTCCGGGCCTGAAAGCCCAAGCCTAAGAGCAAGAACGCAAGCTCTAGGTGGTTGTCCTGGAGCACCCGCAGGATTGCCGTACCAGCAGCTTCGTGGGGAACAGCTGGTGCCCGGCCGGCTTACCTCGATCGGCCCCGATCAAGGCACTGACTGCGGCCTCGGCCATGGCCTTGACCGGCTGCTCCACGGTGGTGAGGGCCGGCCAGCTGTACTCCGCTTCAACCGAGCCGTCGAAAGAAGCCACCGCGATGTCCCCGGGCACGGAGACCCCTGCCTCGTGGATCGCACGGAGAATTCCGATGGCCTGCATGTCTGAGCTGGCAAAAATCGCCGTCGGCCTGTTCGCAGACGCCAGCAGCCGCTGACCGGCAGCATAGCCGCCCGCCCGCGAAAAGGGTCCGCGGACGATCGGCCCCTCCGGCAGCCCGGCATCCGAGAGCGCCCGCAGCCACCCTTTTTCACGGCCGTCCACGTCATTGGCGGTGTTGGTACCCATGGCCAGGCCGATATTGGTGTGGCCATGGCCGATCAGATGCTCAACAGCGATCCGCGCCCCCTCAGCCAGGTCGACGCCGACGCTGCTGAAGCCCGGGGCCGCGTCCCCATGGTTCAGCAGTACCGCCGGGATATCGGCGTCGTCCAGTTCCACAAGGTCCGGCTCAAAAAGCACGCTGGCCAGCACAACACCGTCCACCTGGCGGGCAGCCAGGTTTCGGATATGACGGCGCTCCTTGGCGACACTTCCGTCAGAATTTGTCAGAACCAGAGCATATCCGCACTCCGCGGCAGCATCCTCCACGGCGTGGGAGAGCAAGGAGAAGAACGGGTTGCTGTTGTCCGGGATCACCAGGCCGATGGTTTCACTCGAACCCAGCTTCAGTGCACGCGCGGCAGCGTTGGGGCGGTACCCGAGTACCCGGATGGCATCCTGCACTTTGGCTTCCGTCGCCGGGGCAACTTTCTTCGGACCACCATTCACGACATAGCTGACGACGGCGGTGCTTACGCCTGCGTACCGGGCAACATCCTTCCGGGTTACCGGGCCGCGAGGAGCCTGCACTGTGGGAGTCGTCATGACTTAGATCCTAGCTAGAGAGTCGACGGGCCATCGCCAAAGTCCCGGATGGGAAGGCGCTCACCCCCGTTGAGGGCTGACTCGTGGGCCACGATTCCCGGCAGGGTGAACCGGGCCGCCACCCAGGCGTTCACCGGCGGCATGCTGCGGTTGTTGACGGCTGTAACGAAGTCGTCCACCAGGAAATGATGGCTTCCCTCATGGCCGTTGGGGGCACCGCGGAATTCGTCCGGAAGCCGGGCGGGATCATGCACGGGGGCCAGGCCCGAGACGAAGGCGTCGCGCAGTTCCGGGGCAACATTGGCAAGCGAAGGGTCATCCAGCGGAATACTGGGCCGCGTCTCCATCAGGGCGGAGATGTCGTGAACGTCCTTCTTGTCCTGCCACACAGTGACGTGAGCCAGCTGCTCCAGGCTTGCCTCGGTGCCGAAGAACCTGAAGCGCGATTCACGGATATGCGAGGGGTAGCCCACCCGTCGCATCTCGTTGGTCCGCATCACTCCTCCGTCGTTCAGTTCAAAAAGGGCCGTGGCATTGGAGAAGTCGTTGCCGAACATGCTGACGCCCTTGTCGAAAACGCCGTCACCGCGGTCATCACTTACTCCGACGCAGCTCACGCTGACAGCGTGGGAAGGAACGGCCCCCAGGACTCCTCCGATGGCATGCGTCGGGTAGAGCATGGGCGGATAGCTCGCAGTCTCTTTCCAGCTCTCGCCGCCGCTGTACCGGTAGGCATCGTAAAAGCCGAGGTCCATGTCGTGAACGTAGTCCCCCTCGGAGTAGAAGACGCGGCCAAATCGCCCGGCAGCATGCTGCTCCCGTGCATAGACGGTAGCGGGGTTGTAGTAACTCGTTTCACCCATCATGTAGACGTTCCCGGTCTCCCGGACGGCGTCGATGATCCGTGAGATCTCCTCTTCCGAGACAGCCATCGGAACAGCCGAATAGACGTCTTTGCCGGCGCGCAGTGCCCGCTCCACCAAGGGTCCGTGAGTCCAGCGCTGCGTAAAAATCGCAACGGCGTCGACGTCGGATGCAAGGAGCTCCTCGAAACTGTCCAGGACGCCGTCGAGGCCCCATTGCTTACACGCGAAAGCGGCCCTATCCGGAAGTTCGTCCACAACAACGACGCTGCTCACGCCGGGGTGAAGCCTGAAAAGGTGGGCAAACTGCCCCCCGAACTGACCGGCCCCTACGACCCCCAGCGAAAACGCCATCGTTCCTCCATGAATGGTTTCAATCCCGCTGCCCGGGCGGGCAGCAAGTGATTCCCAGTGTTACATCGGCATCTACACGAGTCAACAGACATGCGGCCAACAACAACTTCTTCTTGGAAATAAAAGAAATTTCTCTTGCCACCACCTTTCTACTCGTGTAGATTCACTCCCAGCTGTTATCCATGTCACACCTACGGAAGGTCGAAGATGACCACCATCACTAAACTTCCTGACCCGCCTGCGGGCGGAACGAAGAAGGCCGGGACTCCTGCCCCGGTCCGAAAAGGGCAGCGCATCGGTGACCTCAAAATGGCACTGGTGTTCATATTCCCGGCGATGATTGGCTTCATCGTCTTCTTCCTGATCCCCACCATCCGCGGGATCTACCTCAGCTTCACCGAGTACAGCATCCTCGGTGACCCCACCTGGATCGGCCTCGAGAACTACACCTCAATTTTTACCGACGAGCTCTTCTGGAACTCGATGGCGGTGACCGTCCAGTACGTGGCAATCAACATCGGATTCCAGACAGTCATCGCCCTGGGCCTGGCCCTCCTCATGCACCGTGTTGCGAAGTCAACTTTCATCCGTGGCGCCCTCTTGTTGCCGTTCCTCGTGGCTAACGTGATCGTTGCGCTCCTGTGGTTCTGGATGCTCGACTACCAGCTGGGTATCGTGAACGAGATCATCAGCTGGACCGGGCTTCCCCGCATCGCTTTCTTCGGTAGCGAGCAATGGGCCATCCCGACCATCGCGGCCGTCAACGTGTGGCGCCACATGGGCTACACCGCCCTGCTGATCTTTGCCGGACTCCAGGCCATTCCACAGCACGTCTACGAAGTGGCCTCTCTGGATGGCGCTTCACCCACCAGGACCTTCTGGGGCATTACCATCCCGCTCCTGCGCCCCGTCCTGGTGCTCGTCCTGGTGGTCACCGTGATCGGATCGTTCCAGGTTTTCGACACAGTGGCAGTCACCACCGGTGGCGGACCCATCAACGCCTCACGGGTGATCCAGATGTACATCTACCAGAAGGCCTTCACCGAGTCTGACTTCGGGTACGCCTCTGCACTGTCCGTCATTCTCTTCGTCATCCTCGCCCTGGTGGCCTTCATCCAAATGAAGTTCCTCAAGGGCAATGAATCGGATCTGGACTAAGGACCCCGCAATGACTACTACATCTCCTTCCCGTCAAGGTGCCGGCAAGCCCTCTGCCCGCCATGAAGCCGATGCCCCGACCCGGCCCGCCATCACCAAGCCCCGGAAGCCCTTCAATTGGGGCCGTGCAGGAGCATGGGCCCTTGTTGTCATCGCGTTGATCGTCACTATTGCGCCGTTCCTGTGGATGCTTCGCACGGCACTCTCCAGCAACCACTCCCTCGCTGGCAACGCAGGCAATCTCCTGCCGGCCGACTTCAGCTGGGGCGCCTTCAAGCGGGTTATGGGCCTCCAATCCCCTGAGGAAGCCATAGCTGAAGGCGGCTCCGGCGCGGCCATCAACTTCTGGTGGTACCTCCGAAACTCCATCATCGTTTCCACCCTGGTGACTGCCGGACAGGTCTTCTTCAGCGCCATGGCGGCTTATGCTTTCTCCAGGCTGCGTTGGCCCGGCCGCGAAAAGGTGTTCGCCCTGTTCCTGGCGACCATGATGGTCCCGCCGATCTTCACCGCACTGCCCAACTTCCTGATGATCAAGAACCTGGGCCTCCTGAACACCTACGCCGGCATTATCCTGCCCTTCCTGTTCATGACGCCCTTCGCAATCTTCTTCCTGCGCCAGTTCTTCATGAGCATGTCCCGGGAAGTTGAAGAGGCAGCCATGCTGGACGGCGCCAAAAAGTTCCGCATCTTCTTCCAGATTGTGCTGCCCAACGCGGCGGCACCCCTGGCCACGCTGGCTTTGCTGACTTTCATCGGTACCTGGAATGAGTACTTCTGGCCGCTGCTGGTGGGCCAGGACGAGAACGTCCGGGTCCTCACTGTGGGCCTTGGGGTCTTCAAGTCCCAGTCGCCCCAGGGCGCCCCGGACTGGAGCGGCCTCATGGCGGCCACCCTTATTGCCGCCCTTCCGGTCCTCCTGCTCTTCATCGCCTTCGGCAAGAAGGTGGTCAACTCCATCGGCTTCTCCGGCGTCAAATAGTCCCACCGTTCCCTCTCACCCCCAACCGCACACTGCTTCACAGTCAATAACGAAAGGTCCATCATGAAGAAATCCATCGGCGTCGTCGCTGCCGCCGCAGCCATCGCGCTATCCCTGTCCGCCTGCGGAGGCTCCGCACCGGCATCCACCGAGGCCAAGGGCGAGATCAATTACTGGCTGTGGGACGCAAACCAGCTTCCGGCCTACCAGCAGTGTGCTGACGATTTCACCAAGGCCAACCCCGACATCAAGGTAAAGGTCACGCAGCGCGGCTGGGACGATTACTGGACCACTCTGACCAACGGTTTTGTGGCAGGAACGGCCCCTGACGTCTTCACAAACCACTTGGCAAAGTACCCGGAATTCGCCACCAAGAAGCAACTTCTGGCTTTGGACGATGCCGTCAAGAACGACAAGCTGGACCTTGAGATCTACAACAAGGGCCTCACGGATCTCTGGGTCACCGAAGATGGCAAACGCTACGGGCTCCCGAAGGACTGGGACACCATTGCCTTGTTCTACAACAAGAAGCTGATCGCCGACGCCGGGTACACCGAAGAGCAGCTCAAGGGCCTGGACTGGAACCCCCAGGACGGCGGCAGCTACGAAAAGGCAATCGCCCACCTGACAGTGGACAAGAACGGCAAGCGCGGCGACGAGGCAGGCTTCGACAAGAACAACGTCGCTGTCTACGGCCTGGGCCTGGAAAACTCCGGTGGCGGAGATGGCCAGACGCAGTGGAGCTTCCTGAGCGCCACCATGGGCTGGACGCACACGGACAAGAACCCGTGGGGCAAGGAATTCAACTATGACGATCCCAAGTTCCAGGAAACCATCACCTGGTGGTCCGGCCTTGCGGACAAGGGCTACATGCCCAAGCTTGAAACCACAGTGGGAGCCAGCGTGGCTGACAACTTCGGTGCAGGCAAGGCTGCCATCAACACCAACGGTTCATGGATGATCGGACAGTACACCAGCTACAAGGGTGTCGAAACCGGCATAGCCCCAACCCCCAAGGGACCGGACGGCAAGCGCGCCAGCATGTTCAACGGCCTGGCCGATTCCATCTGGGCCGGCACCAAGAACCCTGCCGCCTCGGTCAAATGGGTGGAGTACCTCGCTTCCACAGCTTGCCAAGACGTTGTTGCCTCCAAGGCAGTCGTGTTCCCCGCTATCAGCACTTCCTCCGAGAAAGCAGCGAAGGCATTTGCGGATAAGGGCATCGACGTCAGTGCCTTCACCACCCACGTGAAAGACGAGACCACGTTCCTGTTCCCGATCGCTGACAACTCCGCCAAGGTGACAGGGATCATGAAGCCGGCCATGGACGCCGTCCTGTCGGGCAAGAAGCCGGCAAGCTCGTTGAGCCAGGCCAACGACCAGGTCAACGCGCTCTTCAAGTAAAAAATCAGCTAGCAGTTCCGGGGCCCGCTTTGCGCGCTTGGTGTTTCGAGCACGCAGGGCGGGCCCTGCAATGATCACGTTTTGTAAAGAAAGAGACTTATCAATGGATCCCCTGCACCTCCGTTCCGCCGGCACCAGCCTGGTGATTAGCTTCGACAACGGGGAGGCTGAGGTCATTCATTGGGGGGCCGATCTTGGCCCCACCCTGCCGGACCTCTCGATCCTCGGCGAGCCCATTCCACCTTCGGCCGTGGACGCGACCGTCCCCGCAGGCCTGCTTCCCCAGGCGTCCTCCAGCTGGCGCGGACGCCCCGCCCTCCGCGGCCACCGGATTTCCGACGGCGTCTCCGGCCTCGACTTCTCGGTCCGGCTGCGGGCGGTGAAAGCCTCGGTGGTCGCCAAGGGTGACGTTCCCGGGAAAGGTGCTTCCGCCGTCGTCGTCCAGGCTGACGAAGAAGCCGGAATTATGGTGGAGTCATCCCTCGCCCTTCACGACGGCGGTCTGCTGGAGCTGCGCCACACCGTCACCAATACCGGATCATCGCCGTTCCAGCTCGATGAACTGGCCACTGTCCTCCCCGTGGGACCTGACGCCGTCGAACTCCTGGACCTGACGGGCCGCTGGTGCCGCGAACGCCACCCCCAGCGCCGGTCCATCCAGCAGGGGACGTGGGTCCGGACCGGACGCCACGGCCGCACAGGCCACGATTCCTCATTGCTGTTCGCTGCGGGCAGCGCGGGCTTCGGCAACCGCCACGGCAAGGTCTGGGCAACCCACCTGGCCTGGAGCGGCAACCACGAACAGTTCGCCGACACCATCGCTGACGGCCGCACCATGATCGGCGGCTCGGAACTCCTCGGTTCAGCCGAAGTGATCCTCGAGCCTGGAACTGGTTACACCACCCCCGCACTGTTCGCGGCATATTCTGACCGAGGCCTGGATGGCATCAGCGAGGCCTTCTACGACTGGTTCCGAGCCCGCCCCCACCACGTTCTCCCGGCGGCCGGTGGCGGAAAAGCCCGGCCAGTCGTCCTCAACGTCTGGGAGGCCGTGTACTTCGACCACCGCCTCGACACCCTGATCGAGCTCGCCGATTCCGCAGCTGACCTCGGAGTTGAACGCTTTGTGCTCGACGACGGCTGGTTCCTTGGCCGTCGCAACGACCAGGCAGGGCTGGGCGACTGGTATGTTGACGACGCGCTGTGGCCGGACGGACTTCATCCGCTCATCGATGCCGTGAATTCCCGGGGCATGGAGTTCGGGCTCTGGGTGGAGCCGGAAATGGTCAACCTTGACTCGGACACGGCCAGGGCGCACCCGGACTGGATTGTGGGCCCGGCAAGCTCCTCGTATAAAGACGGCGGCAGGCTCGCGTTGCCCTGGCGGTCCCAGCACATCATTGACCTCGTCAATCCTGACGCCTGGCAGTTCATTTTCGACCGGATCGACTCCCTTCTCCGGGAATACAAGATCAGCTACCTCAAGTGGGACCAGAACCGTGACCTGATGGAGCACGGCCATGCAGGCCGCGCCTCTGTCCACGAGCAGACGCTGGCTGCCTACCGGCTGTTCGATGAGCTTCGCAAGGCGCATCCCGGCGTCGAAATCGAGAGCTGCTCTTCAGGGGGTGCAAGGGTGGACCTTGGCATCCTTGAGCGCACCGACCGGATCTGGGCATCGGATTGCAACGATGCCCTGGAACGGCAGACGATCCAGCGCTGGACCGGGCTGGTGGTGCCGCCGGAACTGGTCGGCGGCCATGTTGGTCCCACCAAATCCCACACCACAGCCCGGACCCATGACCTGTCCTTCCGTGCGATCACTGCCCTGTTCGGTCATTTCGGCATGGAATGGGACGTCCGTGAAGTCCAGGGTCCGGAGCGTGAAGAACTCCAGCGCTTCATCGCGTTGTACAAGGAGTACCGCGGCCTGATCCACTCCGGCACGATGATCAGGGCGGACGTGCCCGGTGATTCCCTGATGCTCCACGGAGTTGTACCCGCTTCTTTGCCGGAGCCGGGGGAAACCGGTGGATTGTTTGCGGTGGTGAGCACAGGGACAGGTTTCGCCGAGCAACCCGGAAGACTTGCCGTTCCTGGCCTCGTTTCCGGCCAGTCCTACCGGGTGGAAGCCATCTTCCCGGCTCCTGGCGACGCTGATTATGGCCACACCTTCACCCAGACGCAGCCGCCTTCATGGCTTAGTTCAGGAGCCGAAGCCACCGGACGGTTCCTCGCGGAGGTCGGACTGCCGATGCCCATCCTCAACCCTGAGCATGCCTTGGTGCTGAAGTTCACCACGCTGTAGCAAGTGCCTTGTAACGCTCACGTTGTTGCAAATAAGCCGTGCCGGTCTGAAGGGACCGGCACGGCTTATTGCTTGTCAGACAGCCTCAGGGTCTGGTTTCAACAGGATCCGTCAGCTCCGGGCATCCACGAGGACCACTTCAAACTCGGTGGCACCCGTCATAAATTTGGCGTTCGGCAAGGCGAGCGTTCCGCCAATCAGGGCCGCCGTCGTCGGGATCACGAAATGCGGGCTGGTGATGACTTCCTCAACAACACCGGAGGACAAGGTGGCGTCCAGCTGGACGCGGCTGACCTGATTCAGGAAGTTCTGAACCGCCCAGATGGTGTTGCCCCGCGCGATGATGCCGTCAACGTTGGTCAGCACAACCGGGTTTCCTGCAGCGTCAGTGACCATGATCGCTGCACTGCCGCCGGCTTCAGGGTCAACGGTGAACAGGGTTCCCAGGCCGGAGTGGGCCACAATGAGTGTCTGGCCTCCGCGGACGGACGTGATTCCGTTGAGGTTGAATCCGAAGGTGTCATTGGCGGCGGGGCCGCTCAAGGGGAGGACTTCGAGGGTTCCCGGGACCCCTTGGTTGCTGACTGGAACGAAGTACAGTGATCCCTCTGCTGAATTAGTGAACCAAGCCCCATCGTGGGTGAGGGTGACGTCATTGATGAAGCCTGTGCCAGCCGGTACTAGCTGGTAGGTGGCAACGGTATCGCCGGTTTGGAGGTCATAGACGTAGGCCTGGCCGGTTCCGCCTCCGGCGACGAAGAGGAGGTCGTTCTTCACATCTACCTTCATACCGACGGCGGCACGGCCTCCTGGAGCCGTGATGAACTCATCGGCCGTCCCGGTACGGATGTCTCCGCGGTAGATATCACCGGTCACCAGATCGCCGGCAAAGAACGTGGTCCCCTTACCGGCAGCGATTCCTTCGGCTCCGGAGGCTTCGGGAAGGTCAATGACAGAACTCCCCCCGTTCGAAGCCTGGGGTGCTGCCAACGTTGCGGGTGCGGTGAGCAAAATGGCCGCCAGCGCGGCAAGCGTTGCGGCGGCACCGCGGAATGACGTGGATTTCCTGGTTTTTGTATGCATGATTCTCCCCGCTTCGGGCTCTTCGGTGCGGGGCTTTTCTGGGTACGAACGGGTTACTCCGCACGATGGTTTTTCCAGTGTAGGGAACCCGGCCACGAGTAGCCATAGTTCCCTGTTGGGCCACTCAGGCTGCCAAACGGCCGAGGCGGGAGGAGATCGCCGAACCGAGCAGGAGCACGCGGAATGTTCGTTCAGTAGCTTCCCTGAGGAGCATGGCACCCTCGGCCACTGCACGGTCCATGTTCATGGGAATCGGGATAATTCCGGAAATTGCGTCGATCCCTGCGGCGTGCACGTCGTGGGCATCCTTACCGATTGAGCCGGCAAAGGCCAGCACCGGGACGCCCGCCGCCTGGGCTCGTTTTGCCACTTCGGCAGGTACTTTTCCCCGGGGAGTCTGGAAGTCGATGGCTCCTTCGGCGGTGACCACCAGGTCCGCGTCAGCGATGCAGGCGTCCAGGTCAATTCCAGCCAACCCGGAGTCCAGCAGAAGCTCAAATCGAGGCACCAGGTTGGCTCCAATGGCGTGCAGGCCAGCCCCCAGTCCCCCGGACGCCCCCGTTCCCGCGCCTGTCCTGAGGTGCAGTTCAGACTTGCCGGACGCCGCGGCAAGTACCGTTGCCCACCGATCGAAACCAGAGGAGAGGACCTCGACCTGTTCAGGCGTGGCTCCTTTTTGCGGTCCAAAAACCCGCGCCACGCCCTGGGGACCGCACAGGATGTTGAAGGGATTAAGGGCGAGATCGATCCTGCAGTCCTCCAACCTGGAATCCAGTGTGCTGAGATCGATTCCCTCAACGCCGGCCAAGGACTCCCCTCCCTCCTCCAACTCGTCCCCGTCCGGGCCATAAATCCGTGCCCCGAGGGCGCGCAAGGCGCCTGCACCGCCGTCGGACGTTCCGGAGTCCCCGCAGCCCACAATGATGCGGTCGGCTCCTTCGTCCAAGGCGGCAAGAATGAGTTCCCCTACGCCGCGGGTAGACGTCAGGCCTGGATTTCGGAAGTCTGTGGGGACCAGCTTCAAACCTGCCGCGGCCGCCATTTCCACCACGGCAGTCCTGCCCGCCGCTCCACCGAGCATGGCGAAATGCGACGCAACGTCCTGGCCAAGGGGCCCGGTGACCTGACGGGCAACTATCCTTCCCCCGGTGGCGGCTGCCAGCGCGACAGCGGTTCCTTCGCCGCCGTCGGCCAGCGGAACGGACCTGACCTGAACGCCGGGGATCACCTGGCGGATGCCCGCGGCTATGGCCGCTGCGACTTCCACCGCATCAAGGCTTTCCTTGAATCCGGAAGGTGCCACGAGGATTCGTTGCGGAATGGACATGACCATTGGAGCCACCTTTTGCCAGGGGTTAGTGGGACGGAAAGAGCGGAAGGCCCATGTGCGGCCAGACGAAAAAGCTGAAAAGCAGGACGACGGCGGCGTTGGCCGGACCCAGCCATAAGGAGAGCCGCAGGAGATCACGGGGCTCGTAGTTGGCCTTGCCGTCGGTTTCGGCAAAAAGAGCGACGGGTTTGGCGGAGCTCGTAAGGGTGTGGCAGAAACCGGCAGCAGCTGTTGATGCAAAGGCCGCGGCCACAGGGTCAACACCCATGGCCCCAGCAGATGCCACAACAATGGGGATCAGCACTGCCGATCGTGCCGAGCGGGATTGGATCACCAGATGAGCAAGAGTTGAAATTGCAACAACGGCAACAACAAAAATCACCGGCTTGGCAGGGCCAAGGAATTCCACGGGGCCCAGAAGCGATGAAGCCAGCCAATGAGCCGCCCCTGATGTGACAAGGCTGGATCCCAGGGCAAGGGTGGCCGCCATGAAGATGAGCATGGACCAAGGGACTTTCTTGAGGGCGGCACCCAGTTTGACCGAGCCATAGTACGGCGAGGACACCACCAGCGCACCGATCAGAGCAACGAGTGCCGGCTCCAGCCCGTGGATAGGTTCGGTGCACCAAAGGACCACAACAGCACCGAGCAGCAAGAGCGATCGGTGTTCGTCCAGATCCAGTGGACCCTGCAGCCTGGCATCAGATTGCTCCTGGAGCTGACCGATGCTGACTCGAAGGCCCAGTGAGTGATCGCTTGTGCTGGTAAATAGCCGGAGTACCAGTTCGGTAGCCAGCCCGGATGTGACGATGGCCAGGGGGAGGCCCAAAAGCAGCCAGGACGCGAAATCGAAGCTGCGGAGTCCCGCGGATTCAAGGACCTGACTGGTAATCAGATGAGCTCCGGCACCCAGGAAGGAACTCACGGCAGACAGCAGAATTACCGTGGGGAAAAGAATCGACAGCATTTTGGCCACGTTCGGACGGTCGCGGAGGGAGCCGCGCAGGGCAAGGAAGATGGGAAGGGCCAGTGCCGCCCGCCCGGATGTCGCCGGAATCGCGAAGGCAGTCACTATCAGCCCCAGGGAAGTCAGGTGAGCCAATTGCCGCACGCTACGGGCCCCCGTGATCACAAAGGCCGCGCCGCGGGCGGCAAGCCCTGTTGAGGCTACAGCGCTGGCAATGACAAAGGCGGCCATCAACAGCCAGACGGATTCTTCGCCGAGCGCGTGGAAGAGGCTCTGGGTTGGCAAGGTTCCGCTGATCACCAGGGCGACGGCGGCGCCGAGCGCAACATAGGTGTCCTCCACCTTCGTGAAAATCCAGAACCAGACGGCGCCGATAAAGATGCACAACGTGATGGCAGCGTGGGCGCTCAGGCCTTGGCCGTACACCACGGTGGCAGTCAGACCAGCCATCGCCGCAAGGGCAACGAGAAGCGAAATTGCCGAGGCGGGGGTAAGGACACCGGAGGGGAGCCACTTGTTCGTTTCCCTGACGGCGCTGTCCGCAGAAGAGCGCGCGGCCGATTCGAAATAGACGGTTTTCATCGCAGCCGGTAACCCGCTCCGCGGACAGTTTCCAGCCTGTCTGCTCCGATTTTCCCCCGGAGGGCACGCACGTAGACGTCCACCACGTTAGAGGCAGGATCAAAATCAAGGTTCCAGGCGTGGGAGATGAGCTGCTCCCGTGTGAGTACCTGCCGGGGATGCCGGAGGAACACTTCCAGCAAGGAGAACTCCCTTGCCGTCAGATCGGTGTCCGTGTCTCCGCAGCGTACGCGGCGGCTGCGGAGGTCCAGTTCAAGGTCCCCGTGCTGGAGCGCCATGGTCATGCCTGGTTGGGCTTCGTCCTGGAGCCGGAGCCGGATCCGTGCCAGAAGCTCCGCAAACTGGAAGGGCTTGGTCATGTAGTCATTGGCGCCGCTTTCCAGCCCGTACACGGTGTCGGACACCGAATCGCTGGCCGTGAGCACGATCACCGGCGTTTTGGAACCTTCGCCACGGAGCTGGGCCAGAACCTCAAAACCGTTCAGGGTGGGCAGCCCGATGTCGAGGATCAGCATGTCGAACTCCCCTGACCGGGCGAGCAGAAGTGCGCTGGCACCATCATCCACCACAAGGCACGAGTACGCCGCGGCGCGGAGGCCTTTCTCGATGAAACCGGCGATCCGAGGATCGTCTTCGGCAACAAGGATCCTGCTCATGCCTGCCCCTTTCGTGAGCCACCAGCGGGGCTCGTGCCTGGTTCCTGATTTAGTTGGTCCTCCAGGATCCCGGTGTCAGGTTCCAGCCCAGGTGCAGGTATTGTCAGACCGAACGTGGCACCCTCCCCTGTACTGCTGCGCACCCATGCGGTCCCGTGGTGTGCTTCAGCGATACTGAGCACGATGGCCAGGCCCAACCCAGCTCCTGGCCTGGACCGTGCAGACGCCCGTGATGCCTCCCCACGATGAAACCGTCCAAAAATGGCTGCTGCCTCATGGTCAGTCACCCCCATGCCCTGATCCGCGACCCAGATGGAGAACGTCCTTCCTGTTCCCTCTCCGGTAAACGAAGAGCCGAGAGAGACTGTGGATCCGTCATCCGAGTATTGGCAGGCATTGGTAGCCAACTGCAGTACGGCCTGCGTGATGCGCTGCGGATCCGCCCTTACGCTGCCCTCTGCGATCTCAAGGATGGGCCATCCCCGATGCCCCAGAGTCTGGGCCTTGGCTTCAATATCCAGGAGCAGCGCGGCAGCATCAATATCCTGCAATTTCGTAAAGCCTGGCCTGTCCACTTTCGCCAGAAGCAGCAGGTCAGTCACGATCCGCCCCATCCTTGCCAGCTCGTCGTCTACGAGCGCCAAGGTCCTTTGCCGGTCATTCGGGTTGTCTTCCATGAGCTCCAGGTGGCCCCTGATGACCGTTATTGGAGTCCGCAATTCGTGCGATGCATCATCCACGAACGCTCGTTGGGTCCTGTATGCCACCTCGAGACGATCAAGCATTGTGTTGAACGTGACGGCCAGGGCTGAGATGTCGTCATTTCCCTGCACGGGGACGCGGGCCGTGAGGTCACTCTCGGAAATGTCAGCCGCCACCCGCCGGACTTCGCGAACCGGACGCAGGATCTGCCCGGCCACCAGCCATGCCATTCCTGCAGTTACGGCCAAACCACCAAGGGACACGAAGAAGATGATGAGGGTGGTTCCGGCCACCCCGGCCAGACGTGGAGCCATGTAATAGCCAACAATTAGGTAGCCTGTTTCCGGGCCCGAGACCACGGGCAATCTGGCCCAATGGAGCTCGCCCCCGGTGGTCTGGGCGATTCCGGAAGAAGCAGTCCCCGTTCGGATGGAGTCGATGAGGGCCCTGTCATCCGGTAGCCGATGACTGATCGACGAGGAGTGGAGCGCCCCGGTGGGCGTATAGAGGACACGCCGGTCCACGCTGCCAAGGATTACCTCGTCCTGCGCCGCCGACTGCCTGCTCAGATAGCGCTCCAGCATCTTCTCGATACTGGTGAACGGCTTGGCTGTGGTTGGATCGACGCCTTCCGCCGAGAACGCCCGGAATTCGCTGAGCTCCTGCGCAATCGCTTCATGTGCCTCGGTCCGTGCATGGTTCACCATCAGCGAGCGCACGGTAAGCAGCACCGCCAACAATGTCAGAGCGGTAGTGAAGAGAATCCATCCCGCAATACGCCAACGGGCAGGCACCCTCGAGCCGAGCCTCGTCCCGGCGCCGCTGCCGTTCCGGGTAGCCGCTCCGGTTTCGGTACCGGCGCCGGTGCCGATTCCGGTGCCAGTGCCAGTCTCATCAACGGACGATGACGGTTCAGCTGGCTTGGGCGCTTCACCGAGACCGGCAGCTTCTGGCACTGCAACTCTTTGGTTAGTCTCCTCAGATCGATCCACGGCCCCCCGCACCGCCATTAGTCGTCTCCGTCTTCAACATCGTCGTCATCAATGACAACCGGCGGCACCACCGGTGCCGGCCCGGGCGCTGCTGGCGACTCAGGGGCGGGAGCGGGTGCAGGAAGACCTGGCGTCGGAGTCACCGGTGGAGCTGGTGTCGGCGCAGGAGTAATGGGTGGCGCAGGCGAAGGGGCGGGGCTTGGCCCTTGTTCCGGTTCCAAAGCCGGCACCGGAGGCGCCCCGGTGACCGAACCGAGTTTCACAGGTTTGGCATCCACATCGGGAGGACCGGCGGGCGCCGCCAACAGGCTTCCCCCCAAGGCAAGCAGCACCGGGGCAACCAGTACCGCTGCCATCATCAGAGCCCGTCGCATCATTTCCATGTACTCATCGTGTCAGCCACTCATGAAGCTCCCATGAAACGTCTATGAAAAATTCTTCATCACGCCGCCAGCACCGGAACCGGGAACCAACATCCCCTAGAGTTGGGGACATGAACGACGCCCAGCCGGCCATGGAACACAGCCGCGGAATTATCCTCGTCCTCAATGGACCGAACCTGAACCTTCTTGGCACGCGCGAGCCGGAGAAGTACGGCACCGCAACCCTCGCCGATGTAGAACAGCTCGCAAAAGACACCGCTGCCGCCCACCGCCTCGACGTCGAATGCTTCCAGTCCAACCACGAGGGCGCGCTGGTGGAAGCCATCCATGCTGCCCGGGGCAAGGCCTTGGGGATCGTGCTGAATGCAGGAGCTTACACGCACACGTCGGTGGCCATCCGGGATGCAATATCCGCCGTGCAGCTGCCAACCGTCGAGGTTCACATCACCAACGTCCATGCGCGCGAGGCGTTCAGGCACCACTCCTACCTCTCGGACGTCAGCAAAGCGGTGATCGCCGGTGCCGGCATCATGGGCTATCGGTTCGCGATCGAATACTTGGCCACACTAGGTTCAGAAAACGCCTGACAAATGGCTTCCGGCGGCTCTGCAACTGCTGACTGGTACAGGACCTTCGGGACCGTTGATGCCCCGGGCTCCTCGGACTGCTACGCGGAGTGGGCCCTCGGCGTCGCGCAGGATCCGGATCTGATCCAGCGCATCGATGACCTGCCTCACACGAAGCGTCAGCCACTGCTGCTTTTTGCCGCTGCGCGCTTCCTCGGCGCGGAGGTGGGCCCCTACCCGCAGTTCCGGAACTTTCTGGACTCCCACTGGTCCGAGGTGACACGAACGGTGCTCTCCCGCGCGACCCAGACCAATGAGGCGGGGCGTTGCGCCACGCTGCTGCCATCGCTGGGCCTGATCGCAAGCCAGGAGGACCGGCCCCTTGCCCTGATCGAGGTGGGCGCCTCTGCCGGGTTGGCGCTGTTTCCGGACAAGTACAGCTACGAGTTCGACGACGGGAAGCAGGTCACGCGCCTTTCGCCGCCTGCAGTGGGAGTCAGCCCTGCAAACACCCCGCTCCTGCGGTGTGCCACTGTGGGGCCGGTCCCCCTACCCCCGCAACTGCCCCCTGTAGTGTGGCGGGCAGGGATTGACCTGAACCCTTTGGACGTCCGCGATCCCGACGACGTTGCCTGGCTTGAGGCTCTCGTCTGGCCCGAGCAGGAGTTCCGTCGTGAGCGCCTGCACCAGGCAATTGCCGTTGCCCAGCTGGAGCCTCCGCTGCTGCTGGCAGGGCATCTGAACGAGCAACTGCAGAACCTTGTTGACCAGGCTCCGGCGGATGCTGCGCTGGTGGTTTTCCACAGCGCCGTCATGGGCTATCTGAGCAGCAGGGAACGGGCGCAGTTCCAGGCCACCATGGCAAACCTCACCTCTCGTGGCAGTCACTGGTTGTCCAACGAGGGCAACACGGTCATCGAGCAGGAGGACGGATCAAGCGTGGTGCCGGACATTGATGAGGCCCGGCTCAAGGGTCGTTTCCTGATCTCGCACAACAGTAAGCCGGTTGCCATCGCCGGTCCTCACGGCCAAAGCCTCGAGTGGCTCTAGCTCACACTGAGGGCGTTACTTCTGGATGCACTGCCCCGGCGAGACGGCATCGGTGAGCGACGGCGCCTGGGCGGCTACCGGGTTGAGGTCATCCATGGGAATGGCGAAGCCCAATGCGGCATCCGACGTTGCCTTGGCGAAGATTACTCCTGCCACCAGCCCGTCGACGGTCAGGAGCGGACCTCCTGAATTACCCGGCTGGACGTCTCCCGCGAGCCGGTAAACGTCGTCGGGAGTTGGATTATTGCCGTAGATGTCAGGCACCAACACCGTGGCAATGTCCTGGACGGTAGCTGGCTTGGACTGGAAAGGGCCGCCGTGGGGGTAGCCGGCAAACGCGGCGGGGCTGCCGCTGGGGAGGTCGGGGCTCAGGGCCAGGGGCGTCGAAGGCAGTCCCTCGACGGCGAGGACGGCGAGGTCACGCTGGCCATCGAAGTACACCACCCGCCCGGGGTACGCTCCGCCGTCGGGCAGCTCCACAACGGGCTGCGACACGCCCGCCACGACATGGGCATTCGTCACTACCCTGTCGGGCGAAACCACGAAACCGGTGCCTGTCTGGTTCTGCCCGCATTGGTACGCAGTTCCCGCAATTTTCAGGACGGATTGGGCGGCGCGGTTCAGTCCCGGAGTGTCGGTGCTGGCCTTTGGAACCTGGACGGGTTGGCCCTGACCGAAGCCCTCGATCAGGGTGGGAATGCCGTTGCCGATGACCGTCGAACGGAGCTGCGCCATGGTGGCCTTGACGGGGGTTGGCGTCAGGCCGTCTATGAACCTGATCACCTTGGACTCGGCCAGTTGCTGCGAGACAAACGGGACACCCAGCGCACTGATGCTGAAGGCGAGCATGGACATAACCAGAGCCGCCACCACAACGTTGACTGCGCCGCCTATCCCACGGTCCACAGCCCGCAAAGGCTTGATTCGTACGGCACTGCGGACTCTCCGGCCGATAGCCGTCCCCAGCGCATGCCCCATAACCATCAGGACGACGGCGCTGCCAATGACGGCGGTGAGCCTCCACCCGGTGTCCTCAACGAAATCGGTGACGAGCGGTATGGAAACAAAGGCCGCAACTGCCCCGACCGCGAACCCGGCAATGCCGCCGAGGGTTACCAGAAAGCCGTTGCGCAGGCCATAGATCAGATAGGACAAGAGCGTCAGAATCAGCGCCAGGTCCAAAACGGTCAAGCCGAACACCAAGGCTCCTTACATACAGTTAGGATCCGATTCTACTGGCGAAGTCTGACAGTTTGCCCTCAATGGCGTGACGGCGGGGGCTGCTACCGGAGTCCAATACCCGTCCGTCCGGCCCGCTGCAGAGCTCCCCTAAGCGCCATTCCGGGCGTTTCCCGTGCCAAGTACGTCACAGAACCGCCAAAATTCTGGAACAATGGCAAAAGCGCCCACAGCCGACACTTTTACTCAGGAGATTTCATGGACATCGAGGTATTGCGCCGCGCACCCCTTTTCGCCACGCTCGACGACGAAGCTTTCCGTCTGCTGACGGACGAACTCACCGAGGTGGACCTGTCACGCGGAGCATCCGTTTTCCGCGAAGGCGACCAGGGTGACCAGCTGTACTTCATCGTCTCCGGCAAGGTAAAGCTCGGACGCACCTCCCCCGACGGCCGCGAGTCCCTGCTGGCCATCCTTGGCCCGGGCGAGCTCTTCGGCGAAATGGCATTGTTTGACCCGAGCCCCCGGACTGCAACGGCAACGGCTGTCTCGGAAACACGCTTGGCGGGCCTGAAGAACGAGAGTCTCAACGCCCTCCTCCGCACCCGTCCCGAGGTTTCGGCCCAGCTGCTGCAGGCCCTTGCCCGCAGGCTTCGCCGCACCAACGATTCCCTCTCTGACCTTGTCTTCTCCGATGTCCCCGGCCGTGTGGCCAAGGCGCTCCTGGATCTCGCCGACCGTTTCGGCCGTCCGGCAACCGACGGCGTGCTGGTGGCCCACGAGCTCACGCAGGAAGAACTCGCCCAGCTCGTTGGCGCTTCCCGCGAGACCGTGAACAAGGCCCTGGCCGAATTCGTGCAGCGCGGCTGGCTGCGCCTGGAGGCGCGCGCCGTCGTAATCCTGGACATGCAGCGCCTCCGCCAGCGCTCCCGCTAAATACACTCAGCAGCTCAAAGAAGAAGGCCGGCACCGTAACAACGGAGCCGGCCCTTTCTCTTGAGCGGACCGGGGCGTGGCATCCGGCAGCGTGCGTCTAAGCGAGGGACGAGCGAGCACGCAGAGGATGTCAGGTTCCGGGCCGCTCAGCCGAAAGACTCACCGCTCCCGTTGAGGCTCGCCTGCTACGGTCTTTGCTGCCTCGACTTCGAGCATCAGCTTGCCGTCCTCTTCCACGAGCTTCGGCTGGTACACGTGCGGTTTGCGCTTGTAGCTCAGGTAGGCGATGCAGCCATTGGCCGCCGCCATTTTCTCGAGCATGATTTCCGACCCCGGCACCAGGAGTTGGCCCAGGGTGAGACCTACGGTATTTTCCTGGCCCACTTCATCGCCGAGGGCGGTGGTGTCACGCTCTTCGATGATCCGCTTGGCACATACCCAGCGGCCCCAGACGCCCTTGCTTTCCAGGAGTGTGGGCTGCTGGTTGACCGGGACAGTCGCAGCGAAATAGCGCGTGTTGAAGCGGTGGTGAGCAAAATCCGGGCTGAGCCAATTGACGAGGGGCTTCAGCAGGTCCGTCCGCAGGGACAGCCCACGTTTGGCAAGGACGTCCGCGAACGACGTTTCCTGGTTCGCCACCGATTCACGGGCCCGCATCCATTCCGGCGTCGACGTTGCTTCAACAGTGGTGGAAAGGTCCGGACCCGCCAACAGCACGCCGGTTTCCTCGAAAAGTTCGCGGATGGCCCCCACAATGTGGCGGCGGGCGAGTCCGACGTCGTCCGTCCCCATCTGCTCGGCCCAATGCTGCGGTGAGGGTCCAAGCCAGCCGAGGGGGTCGTCGTCGGAGGTATCAAGGGACCCGCCGGGGAAGGCGAGCACACCCAGAGGGGAAGACCCCGGGCGATAGCCCAGCCAGGTCTCCAACCCCGTGGGTGAATCCCGAAGCAGGACAACAGATGAGGCGAGACGCGGAGCACGTGGTGTCCGCTCGCCATGTTCGAGCCAGCTGCGTGCTGCCCCCTCAAGTTCCGGGGGCAACACAAACAGGCGACGGGCTAACTGAGGCAAAGGGAACGACCGGCCTTAGGCGAACTCGGCAATCAGGTCCACTTCAACCGGAGAGTCAAGGGGAAGGACTGAAACGCCGACGGCGGCGCGTGCGTGTTGCCCGGCGTCGCCAAGGACTTTGCCCAGCAGTTCGGAGGCACCATTGATGACCCCCGGCTGCCCGCTGAAGGACGGGTCTGACGAGACGTAGCCGACAACTTTGACGATCCGCGTGATGCGGTCAAGGTCACCGATGACGCTCTTGACGGCGGCCAGCGCGTTGACGGCGCACACCGCAGCGTAGTACTTGGCGTCTTCAGGGGAGACTGTCGGCTCGTCGGCATACCCTTCCGAACCGGTGGACACTTTGCCCGTAGCTTCGAGTTTGCCCTTAATAAAGGGCAGCTGGCCCGATGTGTAAACGTGGTTACCGGAAATCACTGCCGGGACGTAGGCAGCCACCGGGGCAGCCACCTCGGGCAGGGTCAGTCCCAGCTCGGCGAGTCGTTGCTCGACGGCGGATGCAGGTGCGTCAGACGCCGCAGCGTCGGTGTTTGCGGGGCTTGTCATGCTACTGCTTCTCCCTTTTAAGGTAGGCAACCAGACCGTTGCCTTCAGGACCCGGAACAACTTGGACCAGCTCCCAGCCGTCGTCTCCCCACTGGTCAAGAATCTGCTTTGTGGCGTGAATAATGAGCGGAATCGTGGCGTACTCCCATTTGGTCATGAGAGAAAGACTAGTCCTACCCGCTAAAGTGGAAAACATGGCGACTGGTAAGAACCCTTTATTTGACACGGCCACTACCCTCGGAAAGATCCTCGGATTCCTGGGTGTGAGTGCCATTTGTGGTGTCCTGGTGGCAGGTTTGCTAGTTCCGGCCGCAGCCGTTTCGGGCAGCACAGCCAGCGGATCCATCGAGTTCTTTGACACTCTTCCGGCCGAATTGCAGGTGGACCCGCCGAGCCAGTCCACCAAAATTCTTGCGGCCGATGGCAGTGTCATTGCCACGCTTTTTGACGAGAACCGTACCCGCGTATCGCTGGACCAGATGTCGCCATACATCAAAGAAGCGGTCATAGCGGTTGAGGACAGCCGGTTCTATGACCACGGAGGGGTGGACACCACCGGTATTCTCCGCGCCCTCGTCAGTACCGCCCGGGGAAACAAGCAAGGTGCTTCAACCATCACCCAGCAGTACGTCAACAACGTCCTGAACTCCAACCTCGCCGCCGAAGGCAAGGAAGCGGACATCAAGCTCAACGGCGTCAACAAGGGCGTTGGGGACAAACTCCGTGAAATGAAGCTTGCCATCGCCCTGGAGAAAAAATTCACCAAGGAGCAGATCCTTGAGGGTTACCTCAACATCGTCTTTTTCAACAGGGATGCGTACGGCATCGAAGCCGCGTCGAAGCTCTTCTTCAGCACCTCCGCGAAGGATTTGAACCTCCCGCAGGCCGCTCTTCTGGCCGGCGTCGTGAACAGCCCTTCGTTCTACGATCCCATCGCCAATCCGGAGAACGCGAAAACTCGCCGCGACCTGGTCCTGAACCTTATGCTCTCCCATGGCAAGATCAACCAGGCCGAACATGACGCCGCCATTGCCACCCCGGTGGAAACCAAGGTCACTCCTGCCCGCCAGGGTTGCGCCTACGCCGCCACCGCACCGTACTTCTGTGACTATGTGCTCCACCTCCTGCTGAATGATCCGGCCTACGGCGCCGACCCCGACGAACGGTGGAACAAGATCTACCGCGGCGGGCTGACCATCACCACCACGCTGGATCCCAACGCCCAGGCAATTGCGCAGGCACAGGTTGACACTACGGCTGGGGCCAACCCGGACAAATGGGGGTCGGCCTTGGTGTCGGTGCAACCCAACACGGGCAAGATCATCAACATGGCTCAGAACACCACGTGGTTACCGTCCGATGGAAAGTTCGACACCAACATCAACTTCAACGTCGACAAGCAGGATGCTAACGGCAACGACCTCAACGGCTTGGGTGGTGCACAGCCCGGCTCTACCATGAAACCGTTTACCTTTGCTGAATATCTCAACGAGGGCAACTCGATGAACACGGTCCTGAACGGTGCCGTCCGCAAATACCCACAGAACTTCCCGTGGAGGAACACCTGCCCCACGCCTACCACGGGCTGGTATGACAGCAACGTTGCCGACAGCACCGATCTGCAGAACGCCGAGCCGGGCTATTACCGCAGCATGACCGTCCTGGATGGGCTTGCCAACTCCATCAACACCATGACCTTCGCAACTGCGGCAAGAGTAGACCTGTGCGGGATCCAGAAGGTGGTGGATGCTGTGGGCATCCACCAGGGACTTCCAAGCCCCGATGGTCGTCCGAACCCGCAAATCCCTATGACCACCATCAGCAACCTCCTTGGTGCAACACAGACGGCACCCTTGACGATGGCCAGCGCCTTCGCCACCTTCGCCAATGACGGCAAGTACTGCGCACCGATCGCCATAACCGCCGTTACCGACCAGACCGGCGCCCAACTCCCTGCTCAATCCACCAATTGCCGTGACGCCCTCAAACCGGAGGTTGCCCGCGGTGTGAACTACGCCTTGCAGGAGGTCCTAAACCGAGGCTCGGGTTCGCTGATTCAACCGCGAATTTCTACCCGGACCAACTTCCCCATCGCTGCCAAGACTGGTACGTCGAACAACAACGGCTCCACCTGGGTAGTGGGTCACACTACGGGCCTCGCGACAGCGGCCTGGTTCGGCGATCCGCTGGGCAGCCAGCAGCGTCCCGGCCAAAACGTTACCGTCAACGGCAAGTTCTACCAGGGAATCGACGGTTACATGATTGCCGGGCCGATGTTCTCCCAGTACATGGCTCAGGTGGCCCCTGCCTATGGGACCAACCCGTTCCCGGCACCGCCGTCCAACCTGGTCAGCGGGCCCGCTCCCCGTCCGTCCATCCAAAGCACCACTCCGGCCCAGGCGCCCACCCAGGCCCCCGCTCCGGCCCCAGGGTCGGACGACAAGGGCCGCGGGAACGGATAGCCCGACGATGGCCGATTTCTCCGCATTGGCAGACCGCGCCCGCACCGCCGGGCGCGGTTTTGCCGTCACAGCCGCCGTCGGGGCTGCGGCAGGCCTTGCCGCCGCAGGTTACGGGATGTGGGAAAAGAACCAGTTTGAGCTGCGCGAAGAAACGCTGCCGATCCTCCCCAACGGCTACGGCCCTTTTCGCATCCTCCACCTCAGCGACATCCACTTCATCCCCGGCCAGAATCTCAAAGCGGATTGGCTGCGGTCCTTGGCAGCCTTGAAACCGGATCTGGTGGTCAACACAGGCGACAACCTCAGCCACGTGAAGGGCGTCGATCCCCTCCTCGAAGCACTGCATCCGCTGATGGAATTCCCCGGGGTTTTTGTCCCGGGCTCCAACGACTATTTCGCCCCGCGGCTGAAAAACCCGGCCATGTATCTCCTCCGGCCCTCCCAAGCGGAGCGGAAACCGTTGGAGCTTGATTGGCCGCGGCTGCGTGCAGGCTTCGGTATGGGCGGCTGGGTGGACCTGACCAACCGCGCCCAGTCCCTGGTACTCAAAGGACTCCGCTTCGATTTCTCCGGCGTCGACGATCCCCACCTTGGCCTGGAACGGTACGCCGGCTGGCCCCGCGGCACCAAGAACCAGGACATCACGCCGCATCTCCGAGTGGGCGTGATCCATGCCCCCTACCAGCGCGTCCTGGACCACTTCACCGAGGACGGCGCCGATCTCCTCCTGGCTGGACATACCCACGGCGGGCAGATCTGCATCCCCGGCTACGGCGCGCTTGTGGCCAACTGCGACCTCCCCACGTGGCGGGCAAAAGGCCTCAACGACTGGAACAGCAACGGAAGTACGACGCCGGTAAACGTTTCGGGAGGCATCGGCACCTCACGCTTCGCACCGGTCCGGATCGCCTGCCGCCCGGAAGCCGTGCTGCTCACGCTTACTGCAAAGGGTTAGCAAGGCCTCGGACGGCAGCATTGCGTATTGCAATAACTGCCTAAGCCCGGAGTCTCTCTCGGAATTCCGTGAAACGTCTGGGGCCATGGAATAAGGTAGTTGCTACGGGACACCACATACGCAGTTGAGCGCTAAGAAGCGGGCATGACCAAGCAGACCTCATTCTTCCAATCCATCAGCCGTCTCTATCCCCATATGAAGCCCATTCTCCCGAGGCTTTTTATGGGGCTTCTTTGTGCTCTTTTGGCCAGTGTCGTAGCTTTGGCCATTCCGCAAGTACTGCGAGTGCTGGTCAACGAATCGCTCCAGCCCGGCGGAGCCGCGGAGTCCGTGCTGATGGCCTCGCTGACCGTACTTGTGCTCGGTATCGCCGAAGCCGGACTCGTTGCCCTGCGCCGGCAGTTCGTCATCAACCCCGCCACTACGGTGGAAACCCGGATGCGGATCTCCCTCTACCACCACCTGCAGGACCTTCCTGTTGCCTTCCACGACCGCTGGGGTTCCGGACAGTTACTCTCCCGCGCCATGACGGACCTGAACTTCCTCCGCCGCTGGATGGCCTTCGGCGCCATCATGCTGGTGGTGACCACCCTGACTGTGGTGATCGGCGTCATCGTGATGTTTACCATGAGCTGGCAGCTGGCCCTGATCTTCCTCTGTGCCGCCCTGCCCATCATGATCTATGGCTTCCGGTTCCGTACGAGCTTCAGCAAGGTCACCCGGCAAAGCCAGGACCAGGCCGGGGACCTCGCCACAACGGTGGAGGAGTCGGTGCACGGCATCCGCGTCCTGAAGGCCTTTGGCAGGAGCCGGGAAGCGCTGGAGAACTTCAATGAGCAGGCAGAAGTGCTGCGGCAGACCGAAATCGCCAAGGCTAAACACCAGGCCACCTTCACCATGGTGGTCACACTCCTCCCCGAACTTGCCCTTGGCGCCGGGCTGGTGGTGGGGGTAATGCTGGCGGCAAGCGGCGAGCTGAGCATCGGTGCCCTGGTGGCATTCTTTGCCACCGCAGCCGTGGTCGCGGCGCCCGTGGAGTTTTCAGGGATGCTCCTTGCCATGGCCCTCACCGCTAAGACCGCTGTGGACCGGCATTTCGAAGTCATGGATTCGGTCAACACCATCACCACCCCGGAGACGCCCCGGAAGCCGCAGGAGGCAAAGGGCGCACTGACTTTCAACAACGCTTCCTTCGCGTTTGAGGATGCACCCGAACACCCCATCCTTCGCGGCATCAGCCTGGACGTCAGGCCCGGCGAGACCCTGGCATTGGTGGGCATTACCGGCAGCGGGAAGAGTGCCATGCTTCAGCTGGTGCCACGCCTCTACGATGTTACGGACGGCTCCATCACCATCGACGGCGTTGATCTTCGCGATTTCGACGTCGAAGAGCTCCGGCGCATTGTAGGCATGGCTTTCGAGGACACCACCCTGTTTTCCAGCTCCGTCCGGGACAACGTACTGCTCGGGGCCTCGGAGCGGACCGAGGAACTCCTCCACGAGTCGCTGGACGTCGCCCAGGCCCACTTCGCGTACTCCCTTCCGGATGGCGTGGACACGCTGATCGGAGAGGAAGGGCTCAGCCTGTCAGGCGGCCAGCGCCAGCGGATCGCCCTGGCCCGGGCAATCGCGGCCAAGCCCAAAGTCCTGGTGCTCGATGACCCCTTGTCCGCCCTGGATGTCCACACCGAAGAGCTCGTGGAAACAAGGCTCCGGGAAGTCCTCGCCGATACAACGACGCTGATCGTGGCGCACCGCCCGTCCACTGTCGCGCTGGCGGACCGGGTGGCTCTGCTGGAGAACGGCCGCATCACCGCCGTCGGAACCCATACGGAACTGCTCGCTGCCAACGACCATTACCGGTACGTGATTGCGAACCTGGTCGCTGAACCCCGGGATCTCGATTCCGAGCTGTCGGAACTCGACGCCGAGGCCGAGGAGATATCCCGATGACCACCACCACGTTCGGTACAGCCAACGAGGACAACGCCTTCCTCAGCAAAAGCGACAGCAGGACTGTCCGAAGGCGATCTCTTGCGCTGCTCGGGTCCCTCATCCGTCCGGTCCGGCTCCGGTTCTGGCTCACTCTGGCCACCGTAATCCTGTCCCAGCTTGCGAGGGTCTCGGGGCCGGTCCTGATCGCTTTCGGCATCGACCATGCACTTCCGGCCTTACGTGCCGGGGACAATGTCCCCCTGATGCTGACCGGCGTCGCCTATTTGGCGGCTGCGATCACGACGGCGGCCCTCACCGCGCTGTATGTCACGTCGACGGCGAAACTGAGCCAGGCGATGCTCCTTGACCTGCGGCTGAGGGTGTTCCGGCACACCCAGCGTCTCAGCCTCGAGTTCCACGAAAAGTACACCTCCGGCCGCATCATTGCCCGGCAGACTTCCGATCTGGAAGCCCTGAGGGAACTCCTTGATTCCGGCGTGAGCTCCCTGGCCTCAGGAATGCTGTTCATGGTGTTCACAGCCGTCACGGTGTTCGCCCTCGACTGGCGAAGCGGCCTGATCCTGCTGGCTGCAGGCGTCCCGATGTACTTCCTGTCCCGCTGGTACCAGAAGCACTCCCAGATTGTCTTCCGGGAATCCCGGGTGGTGTCGGCAAGGCTGATCGTTCATTTTGTGGAATCCATGACCGGGATCCGTGCCGTCAAGGCCTTCCGCAAGGAACGGGAGAACGCCCAGCGGTACACCGACCTCTCCGAGAACTACCGCAAGGTCACTGTGCGCTCCATCAATCTCAATGGCATTTTCCAGCCGGGCCTGGTGCTGATCGGCAACGTCTGCGTGGCGGTCGTCCTGCTCTTCGGCGGGTTCCGGGTTCTGGGCGGTGATCTCGAAGTGGGCGTCCTGCTTGCCTTGATGCTGTCCGCCAAGCGCTTCTTCCAGCCGGTGGACCAGATGGCCATGTTCTACAACTCCTTCCAAAGCGCACAGGCAGCCCTCGAAAAGGTCTCGGGTCTCCTGGAGGAAGTCCCCACGGTCCGTCCACCCAAGAACCCTGTACCGCTCAAGGACGCACGCGGCACTATCGCTTTCAAGGGAGTGGAATTCCGGTACGGCGACGGCCCTGTCATCATTCCCAGACTGGACCTCCACATCCCCGCCGGGCAGACGGTGGCTCTGGTGGGCCAGACCGGTGCAGGAAAATCAACCTTCGCCAAGCTGATCGCCAGGTTTTACGATGTGTCCTCCGGAACGCTCACTCTGGACGGAGTGGACCTCCGGGATCTGAGCACCACAGATCTTCGCCGGAACGTTGTGATGGTGACACAGGAAGCCTTCCTCTTCAGCGGCTCCGTGGCCGACAACATCGCGTTGGGACGCCCGGAGGCCTCGCGGGCGGAAATTGAGGAAGCGGCCAAGGCTGTGGGCGCCCACGAGTTCATCATGGAACTGCCCGAGGGATACGACACCGACGTCAACAAGCGGGGCGGCAGGGTCTCGTCAGGCCAGCGCCAGCTCATCAGCTTTGCCCGCGCTTTCCTGGCGAAGCCGGCTGTCCTGATCCTCGACGAGGCAACGTCGTCGCTCGACGTCCCCTCAGAGCGGTTGGTGCAGCAGGGCCTGGCCGGCCTTCTGGAAGGGGTTGCCGGCAAGGAGTCCGGCCGCACCGCGCTCATCATCGCCCACCGCCTCTCCACGGTGGAGACGGCCGACCGCGTCCTGGTCATCCACGACGGCCGAGTGGTGGAAGACGGCAGTCCCGAGGAACTGATCAGTGGCGGCGGGCGCTTCGCCCAGCTCCATGGAGCATGGAAGGACTCGCTGGTTTGAGTCCGGTTCCAGGGGCGGCGCGGGGAGTCCGGTGATTTCGCATCCGGTGCTCCGATCCGCTATTCTTGTAAAGTTGCTTTTGCAGCGGATCGGGATGTAGCGCAGCTTGGTAGCGCGCTTCGTTCGGGACGAAGAGGTCGCAGGTTCAAATCCTGTCATCCCGACCAAACAGTAAGAGGGTCTTCCAGTCGGAAGGCCCTCTTTCGCGTATCCAGGCCGTTTTCCCTGCGGCCTGAGTGGACCTGATTCTCAAGCCGGCTTAAAGTCTCGAGCCCCGGGTTCAGCACTTGGCATGAACCCGGGGCTCTGGATGGTCCCTTTCGGGCTGACGTCTTTTTACATTGGATCAGGCCAGTTGCCGATGCCCATAGGAGCGAACGTGCCCCCGATTGCCTGGGGTGTGCTCATGGGGTCCGGCCAGTTGCCGATCGCTACGATCGAGGACTCAGCGGGGGCGGCCGACACGACGGCTGGAGCAGCAAACGCGAAAGCCACTGCCCCGGCCATGGCAACGGAAGCAGCAATCTTCTTCAACATGGATGTTCCTCAATACGAGTTGGATTCGTTACAAAGTCTGCGCAGGGCTTGTTGACATACATTGTAAAATGTTTTCCACAGAGACTGTCAAGCATTTCCTTTAAGACTGTCCAAAATGAGGAGGAACCGGTGGGGAACGGATTCGGCGAGAAGCTCCGTGCGGAGCGTCTCGAACGGGGGCTGACTCAAGCCGAACTCGGGAAGGACCTCTACTCCCCCAGTTACATTTCCCTGCTGGAAACCGGCCGGCGTGAGCCTACGGCCGACGTCATTGAAGAGCTGGCGAGGCGACTGGAAATGGCTCCCAAAGCCCTCGAAGCCTGGAGCCAGCCGGTATCCATCAGCGACGCCGAGTACGTTCTGGCCGGCCTGTATGCCCGGCAGGCCTGGGATCTGAGAGACTATCCGCTTGCCGCGAGCCACGCTGCGACCGCCGCACAAATAGCCCTCGAAGGCCGGAACACCAGCGCCTGGTGGAACATGACTTACATGCAGGCCGAGTGCCTCATGAAACAGGGTCAGTTGGCCGAATGCCAGAAAATCATCCAGCACCTTTTGGAGCATCCCATGGCCTCCGAGTCGGTAGGCCTGGGCGTCAGGGCACGGCAGATGCTCGCCGCAGTGTGCCACGGCCAAGGCCAGCTCACTATCGCCGTCGAGCATGCGCAGGAAGCCGTAAGGCTCTGTGAGCAACTGCCTCAGGGATCCACGTTGATCATCGGTGCGATGCGCGCGCTGATCGGCGCGCTGGCTGAAAGCGGCAGGCTTGAGGAGGCCTGGAAATACTGCCAGCTCATGAACGAGCAAACGGACGAAAACTCCATGTCCCAACTTGCCGGCGAGGTGGCCTGGGTGATCGGAAACGTGGCGTTTATGCGCCACGACTACCCGGAAGGGATCAAGCACCACGAACGCGCCGCCAGATTGCTCTCGCCGGCGAACGACATTGAACTTTGGGCACGGTTCAACAAAGCTTCAGCGGCAGTCCGCCTGTCCTCCGGCATTGTAGAGCCCGAAACCTTATCCGCTATCGAGCGTGCCGAACTGGCGCTCTCGATTGTGGGAGGCAACAAGACGGACCATCTCGAGGTTGCGTTCATCCGGGCCCGCTGGCTCTACCTCACCGGCGATATCGTGGCAGCCGTCAACAAGCTCCGCGAGATCCACGCGGAACGCAAGGCACTGGGCAAGCACACGGCCGGCGAAGTGTCCCTCCTGCTGGGGAAGTCGCTCAAGGTAGCGGGCGAGCCCGCGGAGGCTTTGGAGCACCTGGAAGAGGCGCGGAAAGAATTCAGCTCGGCCGGAGCTTCGGACCGCCTGCAGCAGGCCATGGACGCCATTCTGGAAATCAAACTCGCCGAACGCCGCGCTGCTGCGGCGTCCGGCGGTTCAGCTGACACTGCGGGCTGAGACCGGCCTGCTGGAGCGGTCCTCCGTGAGCAGGGCTTAGGCGAACTTCCGGCCTGTGAGCTTCTCGTAAGCCTCCACGTAGCGGCCGCGCGTGCGGTCCACCACCTCGGCCGGAAGTGCGGGGGGCGGTGTGTCCGAAGCCCTGTCCCAGCCGGATTCCGGAGACGTCAGCCAGTCGCGGACGTACTGCTTGTCAAAGGAGGGCTGCGCCTTTCCGGGTTCGTACGTGGCGGCATCCCAGAAACGCGAAGAGTCAGGGGTCAGCACCTCGTCCCCGAGAGTAATGGTTCCGGTGACCACATCGAATCCGAACTCCACCTTGGTGTCGGCGAGGATGATGCCACGTCCGCGTGCCACTTCTTCGGCCCGGCTGTAGATTTTCAGCGTGAGCTCACGCAAGCGCTCGGCAACGTCCACGCCCACCATGTCCACCACGGCTTCATAAGTGATGTTCTCGTCGTGCTCCCCAACCTCTGCCTTGGCAGACGGAGTGAAGATCGGTGCTTCGAGGCGGGAACCGTCAACCAGTCCCTCGGGCAGCGGAATGCTGCACACGGTGCGGGACTGCTTGTACTCGGCCAAACCTGAACCTGTGAGGTATCCGCGGGCGATGCACTCCACCGGGAACATGTCCAGTTTTTTGCAAATCATGGCCCGCCCCTCAACAGCTGCAGGGACGCCGCCTTCCACAGTGGACGCGAGGACGTGGTGCTCCACGTCAAGCTGCTCAAACCACCAGAGACTCAGCTGCGTAAGGATGCGTCCCTTGTCCGGGATTTCACTGCTGAGGACGTGATCGAAGGCGCTGATACGGTCGCTGGCCACCACCAGAACGCAGTCCTGGTGGAGCTGGTCCTTGATGGCTTCATCAAGGGGTACGTAGAGATCCCGCACCTTTCCGGAGTACACGTGCTTCCAGCCCGGCAGCTGCGGGGCCTGGGTCTGGAGCCCTCCGGCCTGTGTTCCGGGCGCGTTCAAATCCACCATGCTCATGCCTTTGCCTTGGAGGCTGCCTGGACCCCTGAAGCGGCTACGCGAATCTCGCCCCGGGCCGCCTTGCGGCCGATATCCGTCCGGAACTGTGAGCCTTCCAGCTGAACCAGCTCCACGCCGTCGTACGCGCGTTCCCGCGCCTCCACAAGGTCGGTTCCCAGCGCGACGACGGCGAGCACCCGGCCGCCTGCGGAGATGACCTTGCCGTCGTCGTCGAGAGCGGTCCCTGCATGGATGACGTGCACGCCTTCGAGCTCTTCGACCTTCTTGAGCCCACGGATACGGTCACCGGTGCGGGGGGTGTCGGGATAGTTTTCAGAAGCGACGACGACGGCCACCGCGGTTTCCTTGGCCCAGCGCAGCTCTTCTGCCTTGTCCAGTTCACCCTTGGCGGCGGCGAGCAAGAGGGACCCGAGGGGCGTCTTCAGCCGGGCCAGTACAGCCTGGGTTTCCGGATCGCCGAAACGAACATTGAATTCGATGACACGGGTGCCGCGGGAAGTCAGAGCGAGCCCGACGAAGAGGACACCAACAAAGGGCGTGCCACGGGCGGCCATCTCGTTGACAGTGGGCTGTGCCACCCTGTCGATGACCTCCTGCACCAGGCCTTCAGGTGCCCAGTCCAGCGGTGTGTAGGCTCCCATTCCGCCGGTGTTGGGGCCTTCGTCGTTGTCGAAAATGCGCTTGAAGTCCTGCGCCGGGGAAAGCGCCACAGTATTGTGGCCGTCGCACAGGACGAAGACCGAAACTTCCGGGCCGTCCAGGAACTCCTCGATAACTACGGTTCCGCCGGCGTCGAAGCAGCTTTGGGCATGGGCGAGCGCGGCGTTGCGGTCGTGAGTAACCACCACTCCCTTGCCTGCGGCAAGTCCGTCGTCCTTCACCACGTAGGGGGCCCCGAACGTATCAAGGGCGGCTTCGGCTTCCTCGGCGTTGGCGGCAACCAAAGCCATGGCTGTCGGAACGCCGGCCTCGGCCATGACCTGCTTGGCAAAGGCCTTGGACGCCTCCAGCTGCGCGGCGGCCTTGCTGGGGCCGAATACGGGAATGCCGGCGGCGCGTACGGCGTCCGACACCCCGGCGGCCAGCGGTGCTTCGGGGCCGACCACCACGAGGTCGGCAGTCAGGCGCGTGGCCAGAGCGGCGACAGCGTCAGGATCATTGGCGTCGATCGCGTGCGTTGGAACCAGCTTGCTGATGCCGGCGTTGCCCGGAGCCGCGTGGACTTCGGAGACGTTGGGGTCTGCAAGCAGGGAGCGGACAATGGCGTGTTCGCGGCCACCAGGGCCAATGACGAGTACCTTCACAGTCTCCAAGGGTACTTTGTGGACCCGGTGCACTCCTAAGCCATGACCTTCGCAACTCACGCTCTTTAGGGGGCAAGGGCCCGCCCCGCACCGCTTTCATGCCGCATCATTGCGCGGTCAGGGGGTGCGGTAGAACTCGGAGATCAGGGTGAGGCCCCGCTCCGCCCAGGCAATTTCGTGTTCGGCGCGGGGCAACAAGCGGCCGAGAAAATCTGCTGCTGCGTCTCCCGCGTCGCTTCAATTAGCGGCGTGGGCGGAGCCGTTCAGGGCCCAGAACAGGAGCTGCCGAGCATCGTCATCGATGTTCCCTAGCCCGTTCCGCCCGTTCCCGGCTGAAGGTTCCCACCTTCCCGCCCAGTTACCTCTGCAAAGCCCCCGTAATTCGCGGCGTTTCTTCCGGGACACGCGGCTTCCGACCAGGTAACTGGGCGGGAACCCCACGTCCGGACAATCCGCGGGGCGAGCGGCTACGAACGAAGGGTATGAAGAACCTCAGATCCCGCTTGGGAAGCCCCGCGGCACTGGCCGCCCTGGCTGGAATGGCCGCGGCCGCCGTCGTCCTTTCCGTTGCGGAACTGGCGGGTGCCTTCTTCACGGCTCGCGCCACACCGCTTATCGCTTTGGGATCGGCCTTCATCGACTTCACCCCGCCCTGGATGAAGGACTTTGCCATTGCCACGTTCGGCACCAACGACAAGGCTGCCCTGTTCGTTGGAATGGGCCTCACCATCACAGTGCTCGCCGGGGTCCTGGGCATTGTGGCGTACCGCAGATGGGTTCTGGGCGTGGCTGGTGTCCTGCTGATGGGCGCGGTGATTGTGGCCAGCGTTGTCACGCGTGCCGGAGTGAAACCCCTCGACGCCCTCCCGACCCTTTTTGGCACGATCGCAGGACTGGTGGTGCTGAGACTCCTGATGAGGCAGCTATGGGGGATGAAAACCTGGCCGGAAGCGCCTGCCGACCTTGCCGCGAAGGGGACCGAGCGCGTGCCTTCCACCCGGCGGGCTTTCTTCGCGGCGACGGGGATCACCGCTGCAGCTTCGGTCATGGCCACAGCTGGTGGCCGCCTACTGGGTGCCGCCCGGAGCAACATCGCGCAGGCCAGGCAGTCGCTGCAACTTCCCAAACCGGCGACGGCGGCTCCCGCAGTTCCAGCGGGCGTCCAATCTGCTGTTCCGGGAGTCACTCCATGGATCACGGCCAACAACGATTTTTACCGGATTGATACGGCCCTCAGCGTTCCGGAAATCAATGTGGAGGACTGGGAGCTCCGGGTCCATGGCCTCGTGGAACAGGAGGTTCGGCTGACGTTCCAGGACCTGCTCGACGCCGAATTGATCGAGTCCCATGTGACCCTTACCTGTGTGTCCAATCCCCTGGGCGGCAACCTGGCAGGAAACGCCAAGTGGCTGGGAGTGCCTCTTCGAGATGTGCTGAAGATGGCGCGCCCCCAGCCCGGAGCGGACATGGTGCTCTCGACGTCGGAGGACGGTTTCAGCGCGTCCACCCCTTTGGAGGTCCTGCAGGATGACCGTGACGCCATGCTGGCCATCGCCATGAACGGAGAGCCCTTGCCGCTGGAGCATGGCTACCCTGTCCGGATGGTGGTGCCGGGGTTGTACGGTTTCGTGTCCGCCACGAAGTGGGTGGTGGATCTTGAGATCACCCGTTTCGCCGACAGCAAGGCTTACTGGACGCAGCGTGGGTGGTCGGAACGGGGCCCCATCAAGACCATGGCGCGGGTGGAAGTGCCTAGGTCCTTTGCCAAGGTCCCCGCAGGCCGGGTGGCAATCGGCGGCACGGCGTGGGCACAGACGAGGGGAATCACGAAGGTCGAAGTCCAGATCGACAACGAAGATTGGGCCGAGGCCGAACTCTCCACTGAGGCATCCGTGATTACGTGGCGGCAATGGTCTTTTGATTGGGAAGCCACTCCCGGCCCGCACTACATCAAGGTCCGGGCCACCGACGGAAGCGGTGAGGTGCAGACGGACCAGCGGGCGGACCCGGTGCCCGACGGCGCGTCCGGCTGGCAATCGGTTATGGTCACGGTCGAATAGCCGGGTATTCGCAGGCCTGCGCCCTAGACTTTAGCCATGCCAGAAAATTCGCATGCCACCTTTTCCGTGGACTCCGCCGTCGAACTGGCAGTGGTGGAACGCAGCGGTTTCGTCGAATCCCGGCACATCGGCTCGGCCGTCGTGTTGGCCGCCGACGGAACCGTCGTCACACAGCTGGGGGACATCACGACACCCATCTATGCGCGCTCCTCGCTCAAACCGCTGCAGGCGCTGGCAGTCATGCAGTCCGGCGTGCCCTTGCGCGGCGCGCAGGTGGCCCTTGCCTGCGGAAGCCACACAGGGTCGCTGGACCATATGGATGTTGTGGAAGGCATGCTCAAGGCAGCGGGCCTCAAAGAGGAGAACCTCCAGTGCCCGGGCGCTTGGCCGCAGGATGAAACAGCACGGAACTGGCTGGTCCGTTCAGACCAAGGCATCTCAAGGCTGGCCCATAACTGTTCCGGAAAGCATGCCTCTTTCCTGTGGGCTTGCACCGAGAACGGCTGGGACATCCACAGCTACCTCGAGCCCAACCATCCCCTGCAGCAGCGCATCCGGTCCGTCATCGAGGAATATTCCGGGGAACGCATCGCGCACCTCGGCATTGATGGCTGCGGAGCGCCTGTTGCAGCCATCTCACTGACAGGACTGGCGCGGGCCTTTTCACTGCTCGCCAAAGCTCCTGGGGACAAACGCTCCAACGCCCGGGCCGCCACCATTGCCACCTCCATGCTCGACTATCCCTGGGCAGTCCAGGGGCGGGGCGAAGCCAACACCATCGTGATGGATGAACTGGAGATCATTGCCAAGGTTGGTGCAGAGGGCGTGCTGGTTATGGCCACATCTCAGGGCGTTTCCGTCGCCATCAAAATGCTCGACGGGAACCTCCGTGCAACCACCCTGGTGGGCCTCACTGTCCTGGCAGCCGCTGGAGCCGTGGACATTCCGGGAGTTTCCAGTGTCCTGGAGAAGGTGGTTGAACCTGTGATGGGCGGCGGCCGTCCTGTGGGCAAGATCCGGCTTGGCCACGCTGTCTCGGCGCTTCTTGACTGAGATGCAGCTACTTGTTTAGCGAAACGAAAACGGTATAGACGATGATTCCGCTGATAACGTCGAATACCGCGAGGACTTTGCCGGCAGTTGCCTTAACCCCGTGACCCTCAGCCTTGCGCGCCATGATGAACGCCATCACTCCCGCGCCAACACCGAACAAGAACAAACCGACAATACCGATAATGATGGATGAACGCCGATACTTCTGACCTTGGCTCAGGTGGAAAGCGGCCGCCTCCACGTCTTCCTGGCTTTGCACAACCGGGTCTTGGATTTCGCTCACGCCGCTCATAGTTCCCTCTCAAATTTTTGTCCATCGCTCGACGGAAGGCTCGAACAGTACTTGACGGATCCCGCCGCACAAAACGACGCCGGCCTCGAGGCTTCTTTCCGTCATCTTTCTTAAACAGGCGCATCGAATAATGGATCCGGTCCCCGCCGAAGCTCGCTCCCCGATGCCAGCACTTGTTTCGCCCGTGCCATGTACTGTCGGGTTGATTCCCGCCAGGCTCTTTGATGTTTTTTGGACAATCGGAGGCCTGCAGGCATTTCAAAGGCGGCGCCCATTGTGAGCTTGCATCCACTTCCTGAGGGTTCGATTTCGTAGCTGCTTCTGCAGTCAACCTCGGTGTGAGTGACAGTCCGCGTATATGCGCGCCACGGGCGTTCCTCTGCTACCACTTCAATAATCGAAACGCAGCCGTTTTCGGGGATGAAGCATTGCCGTTCACCCACGCCGTCAGGAGTGCCAGGAATGGTGAAGGCGTGCTTAGCGTCTGATAGCAATACTGCACTCTCTGCAGGGCGAATCAAGGCAAACAGGGTGTCAGGATCGCACTCGTATGTTTCCGATTCCTCCATGCTGAACGTTCGGGCCGGACCTCGCTTTGCCCGGCCCACAAGCCGACTCCGCAGGTGCATTGTGCGGACAAACGAGGAACAAAACATCCTGAGCAGGATCAAAGTGAAGAGGCTCCCAATCATCGCCAGACCCAATCCGTAGTTGGCGCCAGCCACCACTCCGGCCAGACCAACAATTGCTATATAACCGCCGAAACGGAGGACGGCATCAAGACGTTCTGGAGGATGATCACAATGCATTATGCCGTCCCCTTCTCAGCTCACAACCGGCGGACGGAATCCTAGGTGCGCAAACCTGACGTAAGGTTGAAACCGCCCACTTTGTAAACCAGCTTTTGACCTGCAGGAGCCCAGAAATGGCCGTATCCCGGCGACGCATTCCGCTGGACGAGGGCCGCGCGGCACTTGCCGCCTGGCTGGAAGCCAGCCCGGCGCCGTCGGACTCGCACAATTCCCCTGCCGCAGTCCCCCGGACAGTAACAGCGACGGCGGTGAGGTACTCGCTTGAGGAGGTCACCGCCCGGGCACCGGGAAATTCTGTTGAGGTTCGGGTTCCGCCCTTCGGCGTCACCCAATGCGTGGAGGGGCCCCGCCACACGCGCGGCACTCCCCCCAACGTGATCGAGTGCGACGCCGCCACCTGGCTGGCCATGGTTACCGGACGGTTGAGCTGGGCGGATGCGGTAGACGCCGGCCGTGTAGCGGCCTCCGGGCTGCGGGCCGACCTCTCAGCGTTGCTTCCGCTCTGAGGATCACCGGTAATCGGTGCGGCACGATGTTCTGCAGCTTCGTACTTCGAGTCCGTGGGTCCAGGAAGGGTGGTACATCGTCGCGGCGCCCCACGGCAACGCCAACCATCAGACGCTTAAGGTGTTGGTATGAGAACCCCGAATCGGCTGGGCGCCAACGAGGCAGACTCCACGGTGACAGGGCCCGCGGATAGCCGGTCCACCACCGGAGTGCTGCTCGCGGCGGGCTCGGGCTCACGCCTGGGGCTGGGGCCCAAGGCTCTGCTCCCTTTCGGCGGCCGCACCCTGGTGGAGATCTTGGCGGACCTGCTCCGCCAGGGTGGGTGCCGCGAAGTGGTGGTGATCCTGGGGGCCGACGCAGCCAGGGTGCTGACAAAGGTGGATCTGGAGCGGCACAAGGTGGTGATCAACTCGGAGTGGGAGTCGGGAATGGGCAGCTCATTCCGGCTTGGCGTGCAATCCGCACAGCCCTCGGATCATGTGCTGATAGCTCTCGTGGATCAGCCGGGACTCACCTCCGAATCGGTGGCGAGGCTGATCTCGCGCCACCGTCCGGGTAGTGTCACTGCCGCGGGGTACAGGAATCCGGGCGGGGAACTCACCCGCGGGCATCCCTTGCTGCTGGACGCCTCACTCAGGGAGGCAGCGGCAGGATCCGCAAGCGGTGAAGCGGGAGCCCGGCTGTTCCTCAAGGCCAACCCAGAGCTGATCGACCTCGTGGATTGCAGCGACCAGTCCGGGGGCCAGGACCTCGACACCCCGGACCAGTTGCACCTGCTGCAATCGGACGGCTAAGCTACCGGCTCCTACCAGCGCGGGTGGATGGCCTCGCGGAAGTAGCGGTCATAGATTTCGTGGACGCCGACGTCGAACGTTGCATCAATGCCCGGAACGCTGGCAGCCTCTGCGTTGGCCCGCGCCTGCTCCACGTTGCGGGCACCGGGGATCACGGTGCTCACCCCGTCCTGGGCCGCGATCCAGGCAAGAGCCGCCTGGGCGGTGCTGACGCCGTCGGGCACCAGTTCCTCAAACTCCGTGACCGCCTGGAGGCCCCTTTCGTAGTCCACTCCGGAGAACGTCTCGCCGACGTCGAACGAGTCGCCGGAGCGGTTGAAGTTTCGGTGGTCGTCCTTGGCAAACTGGGTGTCCAGCGTGTACTTGCCGGACAGCAATCCTGATGCGAGGGGAACTCGTGCAATGATGCCGACGCCGGCAGCCTGGGCGGCGGGAAGCACGGCGTCGAGCGGCTTGAGGCGGAAAGCGTTCAGGATGATCTGCACGGTTGCTGTTCCCTCGTGGCGCATGGCCTCCAGGGCTTCGTCGACGCGTTCCACGCTGACGCCGTAGTTTCGGATTGCTCCCTCTGCCACCAGTGTGTCCAAGGCGTCGTAGACTTCCGCGTTGCTGTAGACGGCGGTGGGCGGGCAATGAAGCTGGACCAGATCGAGGCAATCCGTACCAAGGTTGCGCCGTGAACGGTCCGTCCACTCCCGGAAGTTGGCCAGGTTGTAGTTTTCGGGCAGCTGATCCAGGCGCCGGCCCATCTTGGTTGCCACGGTAATGTCCAGCCCGGGGTTCTCGGCGAGGAAAGCACCGATGGCCTGCTCGCTGCGGCCATCGCCATATACGTCGGCTGTATCGAAGAAAGTGACTCCGGCTTCCGCCGAGGCAGCGAGGATGGCCTGGGCGTGGGCGGGATCGACGTTGCCCCAGTCGGCCCCGAGCTGCCATGTTCCGAGGCCGATAACGGAGACCTTCTGGCCGGTTTTGCCTAATGTGCGTTGTTCCATAATGCGACTATAGATGCTTGTTCAGCCTTGGCTAACTCAGGCTTGTCCCGTAGCCGTTAGCGCTATCAACTCCAGCGCCTTGGCTCGAGACTCCCCCACTCGCCAGCGCCGCCCGGGCGCAGGTGACTGAACACTGTGATGGCGCACGCCCGTGAGGGTCTATCCGGCTTTCCTAGCGACTTTCCTTTGGAGGTGACGCTGGTGTACCCCATGACATTGCCCACTGCGTGTCAAAAACCCCTCCCAGCAGGGTTGTGAAACCTCTCTCGCCTGCGGACATGAGTTGTGACACAGCCCTAGCGGTCTTTTCCGTAGGAATCGAAAGGCGGATCGCAGCTGTTCAAAATGGTCGTTTTTGACGACTACCGTCAATCAATCGGTGTGAAACTTGGTCAGCTCTGATAGCAACGGACCAATGAACTGATTCCTTGGTGACCAGCCGCGACGTGCACAATGGCCGGGACGTGCCTGCTAGCCGTTGTAAATGGGTGTGTTCGGGAAATACTGGTTGCACCCTAGGAGCCCATAGTAGTATCCGTACTCCACTGAATCAGCCCGCTCCTGCACTGTTCCGTGAGTCCGATTAATATCGCTTTCCGCTTTACCGATCGTCTCCACTAGACCGATGATGTCGCCCACGTCGTCTGGATACTCCAAGTAGCCTGACTGCTCTGCGTGGTACACCCAAGCACCTGCAATGCAGTCAGCCTGGTTCTCTCTCTGTATTGCCTCCTGCTGATTCTGGGGCCGCGGGACCTGCATGATGGTCTGAATGTGGTGTCCCCACTCGTGCGCGTATCCAACAGCGGGAGCGGCATCTCCAAGGCCGGCATAAAGTGTCCACAACATGTCTTGACCCGTATAAATTGCTTGATCTACGGAGCAATACATGTAGGACTCACTGTGATAGGGAGCGATGGTGTTGTCTGGACCCGCGCAGGCACTTGGCCCAACCTGACCTGAGGCTATGTAGTAGAAGTTTGTTGGCCGGTATGCGGTCCCATAGAGCTCATCGAACATCGGGGAGATGAGCGCGAGGATGTGGCTCAGGTATGTCCCCATATCGTCATACGTGTGGCAGCCTTCATGGGTTCCGCCAGGACAGAAGACCTGCTGCTGATTTGCGGCCAGGTCATCGGGTGCCGGCGCAACAACGTCAATCTCCGTCTTTGCGGGTTGGGGGGTCGGCGTGACCAGCACTGTAGCAGTCTCGGAGGGTAGAACCTCCGTCGGTCGCTCAGTGGGAGTGCTGGCTGGAACCCCGCTGCTCGGCGGAGGAGGCGGTGTAACGGTTACTGTCTGCGTTGGGCTGGATGTGCCACCTTCTGGATTGGTTGTGCAAGATGCCACTAGCATGGCGGCAGCGGCGAGGACAGCGGCGGCTGGATGACGGCTCATGGGGGATCCTAAGGTTCCAAATGAGACCGGCGGACTTTATTACAACCCCAGATTTTCTCAGAGTATGCCTACCAACCGCTCTTGTCATCGGTGCAGCCCCGTTCCCTGATCTTCCTCGCCAAGGTAGCTTGTGCGTCAGGATGCGAAGCTACAGTGATCCGCACAGAATTTAAGATGTACGGGTCCTGGCGTTCTTGTAGATCCTCGGCATAATCACCCAAGGCCCGAAACAGTCGTTTTTGACCTCGGCAGCGTTCGCGCTTGATGAAACGTGCTTCCGAGATAGGGCATGCCCCCATAGTCCCCGCCGGCAGTTGCTCCCTCATCGTGCATTTCACCGTGCGGGTCATACGTACATCGCCAAGACCCGCCGTCACGCTGATAGCGTCAGCGGCCTTCCGCAGCACGCTGATCAACCGGCTTACGGGCGGCCAGATGCCGGCATGGCATGTGAAATGCTGGGGCTCATGGAACCCCTGAACATGGAACGCCGCGTTATCGAGGCGGCAGAGACACTGGCTCGATCGCTGGGGAGCGATCCAAACCACACCGTGGCGGCCGCCGCCCTGGATACAAGCGGCCGAATACACACAGCTGTGAATGTCTATCACTTCACCGGCGGACCCTGCGCCGAGCTTGTCACTCTTGGGGTAGCCGCAACCGCCGAAGCAGGCCCCCTGGTCGCAATGGCCGCCGCAGGCGACCGAGGACGGGGTCTCATTTCGCCCTGCGGCCGCTGTCGGCAGGTGATGCTCGATTTGCACCCCGATCTTCTCGTTGCGGTCCCAACTGCTGCCGGCCCTCAGATGCGGCCGATCGCAAAGCTCCTTTCCGACACATACTTCTTTCCGGATGCACGGGCCGAGCGTGTGTTCCGCTTCAACCGGAGCTACTACGAAGCAGTCGCAAACGGCCGGAAAACCTCCTCGGTTCGATGGGACGAGCGTATTGCCGTTGGTCCTGCAATCTTCTACTTCGAAGATGATGTGGAGTGCCCATCGCTTCGTGGGGAGATCCTTGAGGTCCAGCGGTATCGGATCGAGGATCTAACTCCCGAACGGCTTCGCATCTCAAACGGCGGAACAGTCGAGGGCTACCTCGAAGGTCTTCGACGTCATTACCCGCTTATGCCCGTCGACGCATTCGTCGACGTCGTGGACTTTCAACTAGCTCCATCCGACCCCGGTCTTGTAGAAGAAGCGCAAAACGCCAACGCGCGATGAAGGTTCGGCTAACGGTCGACCTACTTCTGAATTTCGCCGGGACGGGGCTTTGGCCGCCGGTTGATGAATGCCAGGATCAGCAGCGCAGAGACAACCGCGGCTATGGCTCGGACGACATCTCCAACAACTTCCCCAGCCGGCAGCAACCAGATCGCAATGAGGGACAAGCCAAATGCAACGGCAAAAACCAGAGCGCAGGCAAGCAACAGCTTCCAAATTGAGTCAATCCAAGTCAGGAATCTGTTGATCATTTCGTCAGCATATGTGGAGCAGTGAAGACACGGTAGAGGTTCCTAAATGGAACGTTGGCAGATTGTTCAGACCCATTGACTAACGGAAGGTATCTTCCTATTCTTTCTTCATGAGTCGTCGAAAGCAGGGAAGTCTGCTCCGGCTGGAGGTCCGTATTCTTGAGATCGCCGAGAAGCTGGAGTCCAAAGGTGACGTCCTTTATGGGTTCGCTTTGGCGAGTGCGCTCTCTGCCGATGACGGCAAGGCATTGACGTCCCATGGGACTCTCTACAAAGCTTTGGCGCGCATGACGGAGTCGGGCCTTCTTCAGGCGACATGGGAAGATCCCGACATCGCTGAGAAGGAGCGCCGCCCGAGGCGCCGCTTTTACCGGATCACCACGGACGGCAAGACTGCCCTGCATGCTGTCCACTCTGTTATCGCAGCACCTACCCGTGTACAGACCTTCCGGTCGGCGCAGGCATGAGTGACTACCAGGATCTGCAAGACTCCAGAGTCGCCAGAGCAGTCCTGTCCTGGGCCGACTTCTACAGCCGTCATGTGACTCCCAGTCAAGGCAAGGCCCGGCGCGAGGAACTGATCTCAGACATGTACGAACAGCAGGCGGACGCGTTGCGGCGGGGCGTTCCAGCCAAGGCAGTCAATCGCTCGATTGCCTTCCGCGCGGTCCGGGGAATCTTCGCGGACATCACCTGGAGCAGAATCCACAACGATCCGGAGGTACGAACCATGGCAACATCACGGAAAGCAGATTCGACAGATCGCCCCCTCACCAGCCAAGTCACTGCTGTCCTGTGGGCGGCTCTTGTCGCCCTGGCCGCCATCGGTCTGGGAACGTCCATCACGGAAATGATCGACACCGGGGGTCAAAGGCACGGATACACCCCATGGCCCGGGGCCGCCAATATTAGCCTCACACTTGTCGTTCTCATGGGGAGTGCTGCTGCTCTCGCCTTCACAGCCGTAGCCGGGGCATTGAAATGGCGACACAGCAATCGAGCCACCTAACCCAGGCTTCAAAGGCAGTCAGAGTTCGTTTAAGGTTCCTCAAACGTACATCCGCCCACTGGTCAGAAACGATCCTTGAATCCAATTGACCAACCGAAGATCGCCGGAACACGCTCTGTGGCCTGATCCTCAGGTCGGATCAAATCAGGTCCGAAATCGGTCGTTTTGAATACCGCTGTTAAGGCAAAGCAGACGTTTCCTGACTGAGTCTAGAGAGCCGGCCTGAGCGGCAAGGGTTTTTGAGGATAGGGTCAACGGAATGAGGAATCCCGCAATGCCCGGTAGAACGGCAACTTTGACAAGTAGCGGTTCCATCCCTGGTTCCATGGGCCCCATCACCCAAGGCTGGAGGAGTCCGTCGATTAAGAGGCGGATTCGGCGTGATGCTTGGCCTTCTGATGCTCGTCGGCCGGTTTGTCATCATTGTTCAGGGGTTCGACCCAGAGGGCTTGGCGTACTGCAATGGCGGTTCCGGTCTCCATTCCGCCGGTACTGAGCTGAAGGAAGTTCGCTTCATTCGTCGGAGCAGTCTCCCGGGACCAGATAAAGGTAGGCCGTCGGCGAGGATCAGGAGGAGCAGCCAAGGCCATCTGGTGCCAATCGATCTGTCCATAACAGCAATTCTCTGCTCGAAGCAGTCCACATTCGTGGCGCCCCACACTCCGCTGGCACACAGAGTTTCCAAGAATTGTGCAGGTTCTTCCCTCGGGTCGCTGCTCTCCGGGCTAAAGAGTGCCCGCGCGGCCGGGAGGGGACCTTCGGATCCCAGGACCCAGGATATGATGGCGCTCCAGATGACCAGGCTGGACGGGATCCTGAAACACTACGAGACCACAGAGGAATGCTTCAACGAACCCTCGATCACTGCCGCATAGATCCGCGAGATCCCCTTTTTCTTAGCCCACCATGGTTCGAACATGACGGGCCGGCGACGAGGGGGGTTGAGCCTTCGGCTCAGAAAGGCTCGATTCGTCGTCGGCCCCGCTTGATCTCCAGAACATCGTCCCGGAAAGCCTGACTCCTTGAGGCCCATCATGTTCGGCCTGGGAATGCGAACCTGGTACTACGCCTGCTCGAGCTTCAAGGCGAGGGAAGAGGTCGATTCTAGTATTTTGGCCTAGTCGCGTCGTACCAGATACCGGAGCCGACACCCAGCTTCAGCACACCGGTTGAAATTGCTCCCGGATCAATCCAATCCGTATCTTCCAGAGCGCGAAGGTACCTGCTCCCCCAGGAGTACCTGCTCCCCCAGGAGCAGGACCCCCGTTGCGCCGGCTGCTACGGCGCCTTTTGTTGCCTTGTTCATTCAGCGTCCCCCGGAACTGTCTGGTGCTTAGACCTTATGTGCTGCCTGGGACCTGAGCGTCCCGTTGCAGAAATTCTTACGGTCCCGACTCAAGGACCCGTCGATTTCTCCCCAGCTTTTTGGCAGGAACACGCAACAAACGCTCAAGGCCGTCTGGCGGGCCGCAGAGGGTAGGCCCGGGTGTTAAGACCAGACATCGAGGTACCCCCATTGGCCCGGGTTTTCATTTCTGAGAGGAAGCCTTCCGCACTGGATCAGCGCTGGCCTTCCTTGAAGGCCGCTCTTGCGCACAAGGCTTCCCAAAAGTAGAGACGATTTTCCGCTGCGATCTCAGCTACTGTTCCTTAGCCGCGGATCCATCCAGATATTCTCGGGCAGCCGTAACGAGCGCTTCCGTACCAAGGCTCAACGTAGGTTGGATACACGGGGCGAAATAGGGCGAATGGTTTGACGGAATATCCTCCGGCATGCGGCCGCTTTGGGCCCAGTCCTTGAAGGAGGACAACGAAGGGTCAGCTCCACCAAGAAACCAAAAGACCAGTGGTGCGCCGGCGGCCTGTGCCAGCACTCCAACATCCTCACTGGCCGAAACTGCACCCGGGTTAATGACCTTCCCTGGCCCGAACTTCTGCTGGAATGCGGAAGTAATCTTCGCTGCCGCGGCTTCGTCGTTGACCGTTAGCGGGAGGTGCTCTTCATAATGGAATTCCGGCTCGCTGGGAGCATTTGAGGCTGTTGCTTCGCTGCGAACAATGCGCTCAATGGAACCTAGAACCTTGTCTCTGGTCACCTTGCTGAAAGAGCGAATGCTAAGACCCAAAGAGGCAGTCTCAGGGATGATGTTGTTTTTGGTTCCGGAGTGAATCTGCCCAACGGTGACTACAGCAGCATCGCTGGGAGCCAGTTCACGTGAGACGATCCCCTGCAGCCGGACCGTTGCCGCAGCGGCCAGGAGGACCGGGTCAACGGTGGTTTCGGGACGGGATCCGTGACCACCCCTGCCATGCAGCGTGATACTGAGGGAATCGGCCGATGCCATGAGGACCCCGGGGCGAATGCCGAAGCACCCGGCCGGAAACGGTGCGACGTGCTGGCCCAGAACCACATCAGGCTTGGGTACCAGGTCATAGAGCCCGGCCGCCACCATTGTCTGTGCGCCTCCACCCCATTCTTCAGCCGGTTGGAATACTGCAATAAGTGTTCCCTGCCAGTCCTCATGCTGGGCAGCCAGGATTTCCACGGCTCCAACCAGGCAGGTGACGTGGACATCGTGTCCGCAGGCGTGCATCACCGGCACCTCCCTGCCCTCATGGTCCACGCCGACGACCTCACTGGCGTAGTCCAGTCCTGTTGCTTCTTTGACAGGAAGGGCGTCCATGTCTGCGCGGAGAAGGACAACGGGACCAGGACCGTTCTCCAGGATGCCAACCACACCCGTCTTGCCCACGTTACGGTGTACTTTGTAGCCGAGATCAACCAGATGCCTAGCAGCGATTTCAGCGGTCCTGACTTCTTGGAACGAAAGCTCCGGATTGGCATGCAGGTCGCGATAAAGCTCTTCAAGATCGATACTCATGGGCTCACACTTACAGATTGACACCAGCGCTGGCTAGTACTCGGCGCAGGAGTTATCTGGGGCGGGGCCGTGCTTCCTTCATGCGCAGGTACAGCCGGTCCCGGCGAATCGGCAACTCCCCGAAACGGATTCCAGTGGCGTTCCTGATCGCATTGGCCAGCGCCGGAGCAACGGGATTGAAGGGGCTCTCGCTCATCGATTTTGCCCCCAGCGGCCCCAGCTTGTCGTTAGTGTCCGCGAAGTAGACCTCGCTCCGCGGAACGTCCGCAAAGGTGGGGATGTGGTACTGCCGGAGAGTATCCGTGGTGACCCGGCCGGCGTCGTCCACCTGCACTTCCTCATACAGCGCCGCACCAAGAGCCTGCGCGATACCGCCTTCGATCTGGCCGCGGCACTGCCTCGGATTGACCACCACCCCGGCGTCGGCTGCCTGCACGCTTTGCAGGATGCGCAGCTCCCCCGTGTCGGTGTTGACCGCCACCCTGAAGGCGTGGACATTGAAGGCCACAGAACGTGGGGTACCGCCCCACTGCCCATCAGCCGAGAGCTCGACGCCGGCCTCAGAGGCGGCGTCGTAAATTTCAGTCAGCGGCACCCTGGTTCCTTCACAGACCACCGCATCCCCCTCCAGGACGCAGCCGGAGGACTGGACCCGCCGGATGCCGGCAGCGAAGGCACGGATCCGCACCGCAAGGTCTTCGGCGGCGGCGAGGGTCGCCTTGCCGGCAACCACCGTCCCAGTGGACGCGAAAGCGCCAGAATCGTGCGGGACCAGGTCCGTGTCCGATTGCCGGATGGTGACGCGGCTGGACGTGGTGGACAGTGCCGTTGCTGCGAGCTGGGCGTGGACAGTGGAGGTGCCGTTGCCGAATTCGGCGGTGCCGACGTCGGCGGCATAGGTACCGTCCGGGAGGAGCCTAACGACGGAGTGGGCAAAGTGCCCCCGGGGAGGCGCGGTATCGATCATGGAGATTGCGGATCCCTCGCCGGTAACCCAACCAGGCCCGGCGTCCTCCAACCCGGCGGCCCGGTAGCGTTCACGGCCGCGGTCAAGAGCTTCCTGCACCAGGCGGATGCATTGGTCCAGGCCGTAACTGCCGTAGTGCACATCCTCCTGGGGCTCCGGATGGGTGGAGAGCATCTGGTCCCCTTCCCGGACCATGTTCAGGTTTCGGAACTCCAGGGGGTCCATTCCGATCCCGCTGGCCAATTCATCCATGCCCGATTCAATGGCGAAGATCATCTGGCTCAGGCCGTACCCGCGGAAGGCGCCTGAAGGGACTGTGTTGGTGTAGACGGCCTGCGCGTCCACCTTCTTGTTGCGGCATTTGTACACGCCCAGGGATTCGCCGCAGCCGTGGAACATGACGCCGGGGGCATGGTTGCCGTACGCGCCCGTGTTGGTCAGGACCTCCAATTGCAGGGCCGTCAATTCCCCTTCTCTGGTGGCACCGGCCTTTAGGTGGACGGTGAAAGGGTGCCTGACAGTGGAGGAGGTGAATTGTTCTGCGCGCGTGAACTCAAGCTGCACCGGCCGCCTGAGCTTCAGGGCCGCGAGCGCCACAATGTCCTCGGTCAGGACTTCCTGCTTGCCGCCGAAACCTCCTCCCACCCGCCCGGCTACCACCCGCACTTGCTCCTGCGGCAAGCCGAAGACGCGCGCCAGGGTACGCCGGGCTAGGAACGGGACCTGGCTGGAGGTGCGGACGGTGAGGCGGCCGTCGTCGTCGAAGGAGGCAATGGATGCGTGCGTCTCCATGGCGACGTGCTGCACTCGCTGGGTCCGGTACGTATGTTCGTGGATGAAGTCGGCCTTGGCGAATCCTGCGGCCAGGTCGCCGAGCTCCGAGTGCAGCTCGGCCGCCACGTTCTGAAGCGGGCGGGCTATGCGCGAAGTGTCGCCATCCTTGTCGCCATGGAGAACCGGCGCCCCGGGGAGGATGGCGTCCTGAGGCGTGAAAACCGCGTCCATGACCTCGTACTCCACGTTCAGCACGCGCGTTCCGGCTTCCGCTGCGCTCACCGAATCGGCGACGACGGCGGCCACCCGCTGCCCGATGAACCTCACCACGTCATCCAGGACACGAGTGTCATCGGGGTCGTCGGTGTAGAGCTCGTGCTGGGCAGTTGAGAACAGCTGCTCCGGCGCGTCCTCATGCGTGAAGACCGCCACCACACCAGGGACCTGCAAAGCAGCTGTCGCGTCAATGTTCAAGACGCGGGCGTGGGCGTGCGGGGAACGAAGCAGCTTCAGGTGAAGGAGGCCCCGCAGTTCCCCGGGCGGGACATCGAGTGTGTAGGGGGCGGAACCGGTGACCACTCCGAGGCTGGCAGGCGCGGGAGCATCATCGCCGAGCTGTCCTGGCCGGGGATCAGGGTGTTCCGTGCCGCCGATGCCTGAGATTTGAGCTTCCCTGTCAGGATGCCCGTCATGCCCGCACACCGCATCCTCGATGGAGCGGTAGCCCGTACAGCGGCACAGGTTGCCTTTGAGGCTGCGGTCCAGGTCCTCTTTCTGTGCCTGGTCAAAGGTGGCCGCCGTCATGATCATCCCGGCCGTGCAGAAGCCGCATTGGAATCCCTGGCGGTCCAGGAACTGCTGCTGCATGGGATGCAGCCCTGCCTCGCTTGAGGCTCCTGTCGGGGCTCCGGTTGAACCTTCGGTGGATGCCCCTGTTGAGGCTCCCGCAAGGCCTTCGATGGTGGTGACTTCTTTTCCCTGGGCCCGGACTGCGGGATAGATGCAGCTGTGCACGGGGATCCCGTCCACGTGTACTGTGCAGGCGCCGCAATCACCGGCGTCGCACCCCTTTTTCACCCCAACATTCCCTTGCTCCCGAAGAAAGGTCCGCAGGCACTGGCCCGGCCTTGGCTGGGACCCCGCAGGGTTCCCGTTGATCCCGATAACCACGGTCACCACCCCTTCCGCCCGGCCGGTGGCCAAAAGTCCCCTGAAACGTAGGGCTGCCCGCCTTCGCCCGGCACTGACCCCAGCTCAACCCGGATTTCCTCGGCGAGGCGGTACGTCATGTCCTTGCGCCAGGCCGGGAGTCCGTGGACGTCGTCGTGGTAGAGACCGTCAGGGATGGCATCGTCAATAGCACTTTGCAATACCGCTGTCTGCGGGACGCCGGAACCTGATCCGAAGCGCAGCTGAACGGGACGCCTGGTGGCGGCCGTGACGGTCAGGACAAAGCCGGCATCGGCGTCGAGCCTCCCGATCAGGAGCACCCCGGACCTTCCCAGATTGCTCAACGAAAGCCTCCGGAACGCCACCCGCGAGCGCAGGGCGGCAGCCGGAAGGGTGATGCTGCGCAGCAGTTCCCCCGGCGCCAGGCAATTCTGCCCGTCGCCGGTGACGAAGTCGGCCACGGGAACCGTCCGGCCCACACCCCCGGCGGCATGCACAGTGGCCAGCCCGTCGAGGGCAGCGAAAAGCGAGATCATGGGCCCGGCCGGCAGGGCCGTACACAGGTTGCCGCCCACAGTGGACATGTTCCAGACCTTGAACGAAGCCACGAAGGAGTCGCAGCAGGGACGGATGAGCGCCAAGGCTGGCCACTCCGCTGGTCCAGTGGCAGTGGCGGATCTGTCGTCCAGCTCGCTGGGTCTACTGAAGTCCGCGGGAAGATTGTAGAGCTCGGCCACCGTGCAGGTTGCCGCGAGTTCCAGCCCTTCCGAGGTCACCGTGATGGGTGGCCAGCCTGTGGAGCCCAGGTCCAGGAGACGCTTGAGTGGTTGGTCGCCAAGAGCGGCGCCGCCATCGGAAAAGAGCACCGTGCCACCGGCCAACCACGCGTCACCCGGCTGCCACTGCCCGGGATCGGCAGTGGAAATAACTGCCTCAACGGTATTCAGATCCACGCGCCCTCCCCTACAGTTCTTCTGCCGGGCCGGGCTGCCAGTGGATGGGACCTGCTCCGTCCTTCAGGGAGGCCACTGTGGCCCCATTGCCGCGGTTCAGGGTAGCCACCAGCTCGGCCGTGATGGCTACGGCAACTTCCGCGGGAGTCACAGCCCCCAGGTCAAGGCCTATTGGCGAATGCAGCCGCGACAACGACTCCGGCGCCACGCCCTCCGCCAGCAGGGATTCCACCCGGCCGCGGTGGCTCAGCCGCGACCCCATGGCCCCTACATACGCCAGCTCCAGCTGAAGTGCTGCGGCAAGGAGCGGAACATCGAACTTGGGGTCATGGGTCAGGACGCAGACTGCGGTCCTGGCGTCGATCCGCCCGGCGTCCACCTCCGCTGCCAGATAGCGGTGGGGCCAGTCCGTGATCACGTCATCGGCTCCGGTGAACCTCTCCTGGCGCGAAAAGGCCTCGCGGGCATCACACACGGTGACGTGATAATCCAGCAGTCTGGCGGCGGGCAGGAGCGCGGCGCTGAAGTCGTTGGCCCCGAAGATCACTATCCGGGCCGGCGGAAGGCGGCTCTCCACCAGCAGGGTGACCGGCTCCGGCACGGTTTGGCCGGCAGTGGGCAGTTTCTGGCCAGACGCGGGCAGGGTTTGGCCAGACGCAGGTGAACAACCCTTCTGGGGAGCCAGCCTGACGAGTCCCGACCGGCCCCCACGGAGCAGCGGCTCCAGCTGGGCCGCAGCGGCGCGCAGGGCTGGATGCTGTGACAAGCCGAGGTCCAGAAGCGCGGCAATTTCAGCTGAGGCAGTGACGTCAAAGTGCGCCGGATCGTGGATCACCACCGCGTCCTTCCCCTCCCGGTCAAGCCTGCGGATCAGTGCCAGAGCCACCCGATCCGGAAGCCGGGTCTCTTGCAATTTCATCCACAACGGCCCGGAGGGACCGAATTCAAACTGCTCGATGTGCACATCCAGGCGCCCGCCACAGGTGAGGCCCGCCGCAAATGCGTCCTCGGCACTGTAACCGAACGACTCGCGGCGGGTGCCGCCGTCGTGCAGTGTCTGCAGTGCAGCCTCGACGACTGCCCCTTCGACGCACCCGCCGGACAGGCTGCCCAGCACCTCGCCGGCGGCGGACACGATCATTGACGTACCCACGGGCCGCGGCACAGACCCTGTTGCCCCCACCACGGTGGCCACAGCACAGCGCTGGCCGGAAACCGCAGGCTGCCAGTCCCGGACGGAAGGCAATAGATTCAGCATGCGGCTCTCCCTTCGTCCCCGGGCATGTCCCTCGCCGCGGTGTTGTCCATTCTGCTGCCTGTTCTCCGCTGAAGGAAGCAAGCCCCGCCGCAGCCGCCTGGGATCAATCCTGCCGACAGTGTTCCGGCTAGCCACCCGAAGTGAAAGTTGCGGGTTCCTTTAGGCTCTTTTTTGTTGGCAGTGTTTTTTAGGACAGGCAGTGCTTTTAGAACAGGCAGTGCTTTTTAGGACAGGGCAGGAAACATGCTGTTAATTTCGCTGTGCCACCTTGGTTCCAGCGACCGGAAGTTGGGAAAACACCATGAGCGGGAAGATAGTCCTCGGCAGCAACCAGTACGGCAAGGCCGAAGTCCGCGTCGTCAAAATCACCCGGGATACCAAACGCCACGAGATTGAGGACCTCAACGTTACCTCGCAACTTCGCGGGGACTTTGCTGCCGCGCATCTGGAAGGCAACAACGCCCACGTCGTGGCCACCGACACCCAGAAGAACACCATTTACGCCTTCGCCCGGGCCGGCATCGGCTCCCCTGAAGCCTTCCTGCTGAGGCTTGGCGAGCACTTCACCTCGAGCTTCGAGTGGGTCAGCGGCGGCCGCTGGGAAGCGGAGTCCTACGGCTGGGACCGGATCCAGGTGGCGGGCAAAGACCACCATCATTCGTTCGTGCGCAACGGCCGCGAGGTACGCACCGCCGTGGTGGTCCGGGACGGTGCGGCCATCCATGTCGTCTCGGGTCTCCGGGAGCTCACGGTCCTGAAATCAACCCAGTCGGGCTTCACCGGCTACCCCAAGGACAAATACACCACCCTCCCCGAGACCACAGACCGGATCCTGGCTACCGATGTCACGGCCCGCTGGCGTTTCAATCCTGCCCTGGACGTGCGCGCCTTTGACTTCAACAGGAATTACGACGACGTCAGGCGGCTTTTGTTGGAGGGCTTCGCTGAGAAGTACTCCCACGCCCTGCAGCAGACGCTGTTCGACATGGGCACCAAGGTGCTGGAAGCCCATGGCGAGATCGACGAGATCAGGTTCTCCATGCCAAACAAGCATCACTTCCTGGTGGACCTCGCCCCTTTCGGCCTGGACAACCCCAACGAAGTGTTCTTCGCGGCAGACCGCCCTTACGGCCTGATTGAAGCCACAGTGCAGCGTGAAGATGCCGCGCCAGCTGACGCCGCCTGGACCGGCATCGCCGGCTTTTGCTGACGGCGGACCTAATGCCGGTTAGATTGTCCCCAGGTTCTTCGCCCCGAATCGGCAGCGGACGCTGCCGCCGCAGCGGCTGCCCACGCAGCCTCAAATGCAGCCTCAGCTGCCTAGGAAAGGACACTCGATGGCCCTCACAGTCACCGATCCGCAGCCCGTTTCAAGGGCCGGGGAAATCCTCACGCCGGAGGCTCTCGCCTTCATTGAGGAGCTCCACCAGCGCTTTGCTTCAACGCGTGCGGAGCTGTTGAAGGCCCGCGTGGTCAAGCGTGAGCAGGTTGCACGGACAGGCAAGCTGGATTTCCTGCCGGAGACCGCCGATATCCGCTCCGGTGGGTGGAAAGTTGCTCCTGCCCCTGCTGCGCTCCAGGACAGGCGTGTGGAGATGACCGGCCCAGCTTCTCCGGCGAAGATGGCCATCAACGCCCTGAACTCCGGCGCCAAGGTGTGGCTCGCTGACCTGGAGGATGCCAGCACGCCCACCTGGCACAACGTGATCGACTCCATCCTGAACCTTCGCGACGCAGCCAGAGGCACCCTGAGCTACACCTCCCCCGAGGGCAAGGAGTACACCCTTCGCACCGACGCCCCGCTGGCTGTGGTGGTGGCCCGCCCCCGCGGCTGGCACATGGATGAGCGGCACCTGCTGGCCGACGGCGAACCCACCGCCGGTGCGCTGGTGGACTTTGGACTCCATTTCTTCCACGTGGCTGAACAATTGCTCCGCAACGGCCATGGCCCCTACTACTACCTGCCCAAAATGGAGAGCCACCTCGAAGCGCGCCTGTGGAACGACGTCTTTGTCTTCGCGCAGGATTACCTCGGCCTGCCGCAGGGGAGCATCCGGGCTACTGTGCTGATTGAGACCATCCCGGCGGCCTTCGAAATGGACGAGATCCTCTACGAGCTGCGGGAGCACGCCTCAGGACTGAACGCGGGGCGCTGGGACTACCTCTTCAGCATCATCAAGTACTTCCGGGACGCGGGGCCTGCCTTCGTCCTGCCGGACCGTGCCTCAGTTGCCATGACCGCTCCGTTTATGCGCGCCTACACCGAATTGCTGGTCAAAACCTGCCATCACCGCGGCGCCTTCGCGATGGGCGGGATGGCAGCAGTCATTCCAAACCGTCGGGAGCCGGAGGTAACGGCCCAGGCTTTCGAGAAGGTGAGGGCTGACAAGACCCGCGAAGCGACTGACGGCTTCGACGGCTCCTGGGTGGCGCACCCCGACCTTGTTCCCGTCTGTCAGGAGGTGTTCGATGCCGTGCTCGGCGAGCGCCCCAACCAGCTCGACAAGCAGCGTCCCGAGGTCTCCGTCACCGCTGGCCAGCTCCTGGATATTGCCTCCGCCGGCGGCCAGGTCACCGAAGCCGGGCTGCGGCTGAATCTTTACGTCGCCGTCGCCTATACCGCGGTCTGGATCTCCGGCAACGGCGCAGTAGCAATCCACAACCTGATGGAGGATGCTGCCACCGCCGAAATTTCCCGGTCCCAGGTCTGGCAGCAGATCCGGAACGCGGTGGTCCTGGCCGACACCGGCAACACAGTGAACCGCGAGCTTGTGGCAGGAATCCTGGCCGAAGAGACTGAGCGCCTGCGCAGTGAAGTGGGCCAGGACGCGTTCGAGAAGTACTATCAGCCCGCGAGCAGCCTCATTGCCGATATCTGCCTCTCAGAGGATTACACGGACTTCCTCACCACCCCCGCCTATGAACTGGTGGGCTGACGCATGAATGGAGCGCCCCGGGGATCGCTTTCAAGCGCTGACCTGGCGCAGATTGATTCGCGGCTCGCTGCCACGGACAGGATGCTGGTGCAGAACTACCCCGGCGACGATGGCTCGCGCCAACCCGTTCAGACTGCGTATATTCCGGCGGACACCTTCACGCCATCGCTTGCCGCCGAATGGGGTGCCCAGGCGCTTGCAACTGCCGAGTCCCGGGGCGGCCTGGTCCACCTCGGTCACCTGCTCGGTCAGGAACGTGCTTTGGCAACCGCCGTGGCCACCAGGGTGGAAGCGAAGTTGACCAGCGAGCCCATAGAGGATCTCAGGCTGGACTTTGAGGACGGATACGGGGACCGGGGCGACGACGCCGAGGACGCCGACGCTGTTTCAGCCGCTCACGCCGTGGCCGAGGCGGTTGCTGCCGGAACCTCGCCCCCGTTCATCGGCATCCGGTTTAAGGGTCTTGAAGAATCCACCCGCACCCGCGGACTGCGGACGCTGGACCTCTTCATCTCCGGGCTTGCGCACGCAGGCGAGCTTCCCGCCGGGCTCAGGCTCACGCTGCCAAAAGTAACCACTGTGGCGCAGGTGCAGGCCCTCGAGTTTGCAGTGACCAGGTTGGAGGAGATCCACTCGCTCCCGTCAGGAAGGCTGAGGTTCGAAGTGCAGGTGGAGACGCCCCAGCTCATCCTCGGCCCGGACGGCACCTCGCCGGTGGCACAGCTGCCCCACGTGGTCCCCGGACGGATCAGCGGGCTGCACTACGGCACTTACGACTATTCGGCATCACTGCAGATTTCTGCCGAATATCAGTCCATGGAGCATCCTGTGGCTGATTTCGCGAAGGAAGTGATGCAGCTTGCCGTGGCCGGGACAGGGATCCGGCTTTCAGACGGCTCCACCAACATCATTCCGGTGGGTGAGAACGTCGAGACGGCGTGGGTCCTGCACGGACGGCTGGTGCGGCGTTCGCTGGAGCGTGGCTACTACCAAGGGTGGGACCTTCATCCGGCGCAGCTTCCCAGCCGCTTTGCAGCCACTTATGCCTTCTACCGGCAGGGGCTTATCCCCGCTGCCACGCGGCTTCGGAATTATGTTCAGCGCACGCAAAAGGGTGTGATGGACGAGCCCGCCAGCGCCCGTGCCCTCGCAGCCTTCGTGCTCCGCGGATTGCAGTGCGGCGCCGTGGGAACCGCGGAAGTGAAGCTGCTTGCGGGCCTGGAACTCCCCCAGCTCCGGTCCTTGGCCCAGCCGCAAACGTCCCTCAACTCATCAACCGACTCGTCCACCGCACCAGGAGCGAACCCATGAGCAGCTACTTTTCTCCGGAAGGCGGCCTTCCGCCGCAGACCCAGCTCCTCACTGACCGCGCCATTGTCAAAGAGGCTTATACGGTCATCCCCAAGGGCGTTCTGCGGGATATCGTCACGAGCAACCTGCCAGGGTGGAACCAGAGCCGCGCGTGGATTATCGCCCGTCCTATCGCAGGCTTCGCCACCACGTTCTCGCAGCTGATCGTGGAAGTAGCTCCAGGAGGCGGATCGCAAAACCCGGAGGCCGAATCCGGCGTCGAAGGCGTTATCTTCCTGACCCAGGGTCAGCTCGCCCTGACGCTCGACGGCGATCTCCACCATCTTGAGGCCGGAGGCTACGCCTACCTGGCCGCCGGTTCGGACTGGTCCATCAGGAACAGCTCGGGGGAACCGGCCACTTTCCAATGGATACGGAAGGCCTACGAGCCGCTGGAGGGTTTCGAGGCCAAGTCCTTCGTCACCAGAGACCAGGCTGTTGAGCCCCGTCCTATGCCTGGTACCAATGGAGCATGGGCCACCACGAGGTTTGTGGACCCGGACGACCTCGCCCACGACATGCACGTCAACATCGTCACCTTCCAGCCCGGTGGAACCATTCCCTTCGCCGAAACGCACGTGATGGAGCATGGACTCTTCGTGCTGGAGGGCAAGGCCGTTTACCGGCTTAACGATGATTGGGTGGAGGTGGAAGCCGGAGACTTCATGTGGCTCCGCGCCTTCTGCCCGCAGGCCTGCTACGCGGGCGGCCCGGGTCCTTTCCGCTACCTGCTGTACAAGGACGTTAACCGGCAGATCCGCCTTACCTAAGGCCGTGGCGCAGACTCTGTTATCCGCGGCCAGGGTCCACGCTGGCCTGTGGATCCACGCGGCGCCGGCCCAGCCAAAAGCCGGCCCAGAAAGCAGCTCCCAGCAGGGCCACCACAATGAGCGCGATCCCCACCCTGGCCCGGGCCCCAAGGAACACCAGCCCTTCCGGCATGAAGTACTGCTGGGACAGCGGCGCATAGGCAAACCAACCGTACGTTTCCGTGCTCGGAAGCAGGACAAGCACCAGGCCGGCCAGCAACAACAGCACCAACGCTGCCGACAGCGCGACCGTTCTGATTCGTCCTGCCTCTGAACTGTCCCGCCCATCCCCCAATGAATTCATGAGGCAACTGTAGCCCTTCGTCCGGGCTGTATATCGCCCGCCTTCCGGCCGTAGAGTGAAGCATGGCGAGCACCCGGGAAGCTACGGAGATGTCGTCGAGTCCGACCTCCGGTGAAGTCCTGTTGGAGTACCTGCGACGCCAGGTGGCGGAGCTCCAGCAGCAGGCGCCGCGTGTCCGGGACGATCTGCCGGACTCGGTCCACCAGATGAGGATGTCTGCCAGGCGTCTCCGCGCGGTGCTTAAATCAGCGCAGTCAATGCTCGGGCCGGGTAACCGGCAGGCAGACGATGGCAGCCCGAACCTGTCCCTCCCTGAGCTGCGTTCTGAACTGAAGTGGCTCTCCGGGGTGTTGGGCAAGGCCCGCGACCCGGAGGTAATCCGGGACCGGCTGGCAGCGCTTGTGGCCGAGGAGGCGGACGCCTTGCTTCTGGGCCCTGCCGCAGAGCGCATTGACCAGGCTCTCAGGGCCGTAGCCCGGGACGCCCACGGCGAGGTGCTGGAGGCGCTTGGCAGCGACCGCTACCGCCGTCTGGTTCAAGCCTTGGACGCCCTCACGGACAGGCCCTTTGTGGGTGACAAGGCAGCACGGCCGGCCGGCAAGGGTTTGGTAAAGCTGGTCAAAAAGGATGTACGGAGGCTGCGTAGGAAGGCTGCAGCACTGGACCAGCCGAAATGGGGAGAGGCAGGCTCGGAAGCAAACTCGGACCCAAACTCTGACCGAGGCCCACGGGATGTGGCCTTCCACGACGTGCGGAAAGCAGCCAAACGGGTGCGTTACATTGCCGAGGCCGCTTCGATCGCAGAAGCCAAGTCCGCGGACCGGATCGAGGATGCAGCGCACACGATCCAAAAGATCCTTGGCCAGCACCAGGACAGCGTCATGGCCAGGGAACAGCTCCTGCGACTGGGATCAAAGCCAGAGCCGGGATCAAAATCCGAAGCAGACAGCGGCTTTACCTTCGGCCGTCTGCACGCCTTGGAAGAACGACGGGCTGAGGAAGCCGAAAAGGAATTCTTCAAGGCCTGGAAGGCTTTCCCGTAGCCGCAACGCTGAGCTACGGGTTAAGCACCACCTTGATGCAGCCATCCTCCTTCTTCTGGAACTTCTCGTACAGGGCCGGCGCCTCTCCCAACCCCGCTCGATGGGTGACGAGGTCCATCACACCCAGGGGATCGGCGTCGTCCTCCACCAGCGGAAGCAGTTCATCCGTCCAGTTCCGCACATTGCATTGCCCCATCCGCAGCTGGATCTGCTTGTCAAACATCCACAGCATGGGCATCGGGCTGGCCTGGCCCCCATAGACGCCGCTGAGGGAAACCGTGCCGCCCCGACGCACGGCATCAAGTGACGCATGGAGGGCGGCAAGCCGGTCCACTCCCGCCGTTTCCATCGCCTTCTGCGCGAGCTTGTCAGGCAGCAGCCCCAACGCCTGATGCGCGAACCCTGCGACAGGCGAGCCGTGGGCTTCCATCCCCACCGCATCGAGCACCGCATCGGGGCCGCGGCCCTCCGTCATGTCGCGCAGTTCATCTGCCACGGTCTTGGAGTAGTCGAGCGTTTCCACGCCGTGTCTGGCTGCCATTGCCCGGCGCTCCGGAACGGGATCAACGCCAATGACCCGCTGTCCCAGGTACCGCCCTATCCTTGACCCGAACTGTCCGACAGGGCCAAGGCCGAAGACAGCGAGGGTTCCCCCAACAGGGACGTCGGCATACTTGACCCCCTGCCAGGCCGTGGGCAGGATGTCGGACAGGAACAGATACCTCTCATCAGGCAATTCGGTCCCCACTTTCACCGGGCCGTAGTCTGCGAAGGGCACCCGCAGATACTCGGCCTGGCCGCCCGGCACGGAACCGTACAGCTCGGAGTAACCGAACAGGGCGGCTCCGGAGCCCTTCTCCTTGACCTGGGTGGTCTCGCATTGGGACTGCAACCCTCGGCTGCACATGAAGCATTCGCCGCAGGCTATCCCGAACGGGATGACGACGCGGTCTCCCACCCTCAGGTTGGTAACCGCGCTGCCGACCTCCACCACGATGCCCATCGGTTCATGGCCAATCACATCACCCTTATGCATATACGGACCCAGCACTTCGTACAGGTGGAGGTCGGATCCACAGATGGCGGTGGAGGTGATCCGGACGATCGCATCTGTGGGTTCCTGGATCACCGGATCAGGAACTTCCTCCACGCTGACGGATCGTTTGCCTTGCCAGGTGAGTGCCTTCATCGTTTGCCTCTCAATGCGATGAGAAATCGGATAACGGTAGCCGGACGGCAAAGGGTCCGAAGGATCAGTAGGAAATAAACTCTACGAGTTCACCCACACGGTCCTCGGGGTAGTTGCGGGCGATATCAGCCTGGCTGAGCATGCCTACCAGGTCATGCCCGTCAATCACCGGCAGACGCCTGACCTGGTGTTCCTGCATGGTCTTGATGGCTTCTTCTATGGTGTCATCGGCACCGATCGTGACGGGCTTCCCCTCAGCCATCTCGCCCGCCGTGACGCTGCGCGGGTCTCCGCCCTCAGCCAGGCATTTGATGACGATATCCCGGTCAGTGACCATTCCCTTGAGCCGCTGATCCTCTCCGCAGATGGGAAGTGCACCTACGTTGAGCGATTTCATCTTGCGGGCCGCCGCCTCCAGGGTTTCCTTTTCTCCGACGCATTCGGCGCCAGGAGTCATAAAATCGCGTGCCTTTGGCATTGTGCTCACTCCTCATGAGGTCTTCCGGGCGGCAGCATCCTGCCCGGAATGGATATGGAATTGGTCCCCGTATGAGGTCATGGCGGACAACTCTCCGGGGGTACTTTGACCGTAGCGCCGATTCAGTTCCCTGTGAAGGTCAGCATGCTTATTAGTTTTTCGGTCAGAGAAAAACTAAGCAACCTGATCAAATCCCTTGCCTCCCGGACCGGGAACTCACTAGCGTTGAAGGTGCCCCAGTCCCCCAAGGAAAGGCAACATCATGACGCTATACCAGCCCGAGCCCGTCGAGATTTCCACCCGCATGCGGCCGGGAGAATGGACAGAATCCAGCCTGGAAGAGCTTGTCACCACCTATCGGGCAAAGCTGATGGGCATGGGGGCCAGCGTGGCGGACATCGTCACGGAAGTGGACAGAAATGACGACGGCTCGGTCCGCGTATTCGTGGCTTGGCGGAAGGACGAGGCTGCTAACGAGGCCACCACGGGTCAGGCCGTGTAGGAATGCTGACAGTCGGAACCACCGTCCTTGGCGTTGGCGATGTCGCCAGAGCCACAGCTTTCTGGAGCGCCGCCCTTGACTACGCTCCCCAGGACAACGGGGACGACACGTGGGTGATCCTGAACCCGCAGAACGGCAACGGCGCCCGGCTGGCACTGATGCTCAGCGAGAGTCCAGTTCAATTGCACCCGCGGATCCATTTGGATCTTTGGGCCGATAACCAGGAAGCGGAGGTCCAGCGGCTTTTGGACCTTGGAGCCGAACGCGTTGACTGGGATCTCTACCCGGACGATGCAGATTTCATAGTGCTCGCAGATCCCGAAGGCAACCGTTTTTGCGTCGTGGACGCAAGCGAGGGTTAGAACCAGGGCTTAGTGATCAGGACTAACGACCACCAGACCGAGAGGAACGCGGCATGGAATTTTCATCGCAGGAGTTTTCCCCCCGGACGGCAATCGTCACGGGCAGCGACTCGGGTATCGGCAGGGCAACAGCTGTGGCCCTGGCCCGGAACGGCCTGGATATCGGCATCACCTGGCACACTGACGAGGCAGGCGCGGAACACACTGCCTCGCAGGTCAGGGAGGCCGGGAGGACAGCCGTGGTCCGGCAACTGGACACCTCGGACATTCCGGCATGTTCCGGCGTCGTGGATGAACTCGCGGCCGGGCTCGGCGGCGTGGATGTTTTCGTCAACAACGCCGGAACGGGTGAAGGCACCCCGTTCCTGAAGCTTGGGTACGACGGCTGGACCAAGACCATGGATGTGGACCTCAACGGGGCCTTCCTGTGTATCCAGGCGGCAGCCCGCCATATGGTCCAGGCCGGGAGAGGCGGCAGGATCATTGCAGTGACCAGCGTCCATGAAACGCAGCCCAAGGTGGGCTCCTCCGCTTATGTGGCAGCCAAGCACGGGCTGGGCGGGCTCATCAAGACGATTGCCCTTGAGCTGTCCAGCCATGGAATCACGGCGAACTCAGTCGCCCCGGGCGCCATCTCTACTCCCATGTCCGGGCAAGAGGGTGACGACCCGCAACCCAGGAACGAGCCCGGGATTCCGCTTGGCCGCTCTGGTCGCGCCCAGGAGATCGCGGCCGTCATCGCCTTCCTTGCCTCGCCGGCGTCGAGCTACGTCACGGGGGCGTCGTGGGTGGTGGATGGTGGGATGCTCCAGATGGGGCCGACGGCCGGAGCCAATCTGCCCGACCATGAGTGGCGTGACATCTGAGGAGCTGCGATACAAGGCAGCCCCCGCCTAAACAGTCCCTTAATGGAGCGCTTTGCTTTGAAGCAGCTTCCCGATGGCACTGTCCCTGAGATTGCCCAACAGTTCGCGCGGACCGGAATAGGACTCTATAGCTCCCGCATCCCTGAGCTCGGCCTCGCTGGTGCCGCCGCAGGTTACGCCGATCGTGGGGATGCCGATTTTGGCGGCCGCGTACACATCCCACACTGCGTCCCCCACATAAACAGCATCGTGGGCGCTCACCCCAAGTCCTTCCAGGGCAGCCAGGAGGATGTCAGGCTCAGGCTTGCTTTCCTTGGCATCATTGGCGCTCGTGGCCACGTGGATGTAAGAGTCCGAATTAAGGGCGGACCGGAGCATTTTCAGGTCCTGCTCACGTGCGGAAGAGGCCAGCGCGACGGCGAGCCCTCCTTCCCGGCATTGAAACAGAAGGTCGCGGGCGCCGTCGAACGCCTTCAGGAATGGCCAGTAGGTTGAGAAGATGGCGGCGTGGGCGTTCATCACCGAAACGTCTTGGCCTGTGTCGCGGTCCGGGGGCAAAAGATGGGCCACCAACTTGTCCCCGCCCATGCCCACGGTCCGGTGGATCGAAGCCATGGGAACGTCGAAACCTGCTCCGCGGAAAGCATGCCACCAAGCCATGGTGTGCAGGTACGACGAGTCCACGAGTGTCCCGTCCACGTCGAAAAGGACCGCCGCCCGATGCTTTCCACGGGCTTTGCCGTTGAGCATCAGTGGTCCATACCTGCGCGCCTTCCCGCGGCGATCAATTGGCCGTGCCCCCCAACAGCCGTAGATTTTCTGGCGGCCTTGACATGTTGCTTGAGGCTCTGCTGTTTGACGGGTGCCGACTGCTGGTCATGGCTGCGGTCACGGACAAGCCCGGTGCCGGCGATTTCGCGGGCCTTGGCAATACCGGCCACTGCTGCTTTCTTCGTCGGGAACGTAATGGAGACAGCCATGAGAGCTCCCGTTCCGTCCAGCATCCTGATGCGGTATCCGCCGTCGGGCGCGTCCACGAGTTCGAAATATCCAGACATTGCATCTCCTCCATACTCCACGGCGTCGTGAGGTATTAGTAAGTATACTTACCGACGCCTGAGAGGAAAACGTGAGGGGGCCTTTCAGCAGCTGCTCAACTTCCCCGCAAGGGCGTATCGCTGCGGTGCATCGTGTCTTCCTCGAGTTCCAAAGCACTCAACACCAAGGCGAAGTGGCTGAATGCCTGGGGGGTATTTCCCAAGTGCCTGCCATCGCCCACGTGGAACTCTTCGCTCAGCAGGCCTACGTCGTTACGCAACGCCAGGAGCCTTTCGAAGAGGTCCCTCGCTTCGGAATGCCGCCCTGCCCCCAGCAGCGCCTCAACCATCCAGAATGAACAGGCCAGAAACACCCCTTCGTCCCCGGGCAATCCGTCGTCGCTGTATTCAGGTTGATAGCGGAGCAGGAAACCGTCCCGCGACAGTTCGCGCTGAATGGCATCAATTGTGCCAATCACTCGTGGATGCTCGGGAGGCAGGAATCCTACCCGCGGAATCAGCAGCAGGCTCGCATCCAGTTCAGGCCGGCCGTAGGACTGCGTGAACGTGTTGCGTTCGACGTCGAAACCCTTGGTCATCACCTCATGGTGAATCGTGTCCCGCAAGACTTCCCAGCGGTCGGCTGGCCCCGGCAGGCCGGACTCGCGGACACCCTTGACCATGCGATCTGCAGCTACCCAGGCCATGACCTTGGAGTGGGTGAAGTGGCGGCGGGGCCCGCGCATTTCCCACAACCCGTTGTCGGGCTGGTCCCAGGCTCCTTCGAGGTATTCCATCAGCGCGATCTGGACATCCCACGCCTCATCGGTGTGCCGCAGCAATGAGTTGCGGGTCAGGGACAGGCAGTCCAGCACTTCGCCCCAGACATCCAGCTGCAGTTGGTCTGCTGCCGCATTCCCGATCCGCACCGGTTTGGAATTCTCATAACCGGCCAGCCAGGGGAGCTGCATCTCCGGAAGCCGTCGTTCGCCGTGGATTCCGTACATGATCTGAAGGTCCGCCGGGTCCCCCGCAACGGCACGCAGCAGCCAGTCGCGCCAGGCTGCCGCCTCGTCCGTGTAACCGGCAGCCAGGAGGGCCTGAAGGGTCAGGGTGGCGTCGCGCAGCCAGCAGTAGCGGTAATCCCAGTTCCGCGGGCCGCCCAGCTGCTCAGGCAGCGAGGTGGTAACCGCTGCCACTATCCCACCGGTCGGGGCATAGGTAAGCGCCTTGAGGGTGATAAGCGAGCGTTGCACCGCTTCGCTGTAGGGCCCGTTGACAGGGCACTTCTCCGTCCATTCCAACCAGAACTCCTCAGTGGCCTGCAGCACCTCTTCAGCATTAACAGAGCGGGGCCTACGGACATGGCTGGGCGCCCACGTCAGCACGAAAGATACACGTTCGCCCTCATGGACCGTGAAGTCACTGACCGTCTGAAACTTCTCGCCCCGCAAGGGCGCCTGGGTCACGAGGTAGGCGGCATCGGGTCCGGCCACGGCATGCACTCCGAAGTGGTCACGGCGGACCCACGGAACAATGTGGCCGTAATCAAACCTCAGGGCCAGTTCGCCACGTATCCTCACCTGTCCACTGACACCCACCACGATCCTGACAATGTCAGCCACTTCGTCACGGGGTGGCATGAAGTCAATGATGCGGACCTGCCCATCAGGGGTGTCCCACTCCGATTCCAGGATGAGCGTCCCTGGCTGGTACCGCCGACGCGTGCATTTGCCGCCGTTCACGGGAGCCAGAAGCCAGCGGCCGGCGGACGGCGTGTCCAACAAGGCGTTGAAGCACGCCGGGGAGTCAAACCGCGGGAGGCACAGCCAATCGACGGATCCTTCCATGCTGATCAGCGCGGCGGTGTGAAGATCCCCAACCATCGCATAATCCTCGATGCGTGCCATGGACCCTAGCGTGCCACAATCTGGCCTCAAGGCACGAGGTGTAGGGTTGAAACACGGTGATGCAGCTGCCGATGGATACATTTCCATGTGCTGGGTTCTGTCGCGGGCATGTGGATGCCGCAGGACAGAAGGGAACCCAGTCAATGCTTCATAAGACGTTCGGCCACACCACTTTCTCCGTTTCAGCCTTGGGCTTCGGTGCAGGACACCTCGGGGATGACGTCCTCACGGATCAGGAGGCCCATGACCTTCTGGAGCGGGCGCTGGGACTGGGCATCACCTTTTTTGATACCGCCCGCAGCTACGGGCGCTCGGAGCAACGGCTCGGCGCCTTTCTGCCCCCGCACCGGGATGACGTGGTGCTGTCTACGAAGGTGGGGACTGGCGTTCCTGGTCAGCCGGACTGGAGCGCGGCAGCAGTACGACTCGGGGTGGAGGAGTCGCTCCGAACCCTGCGCACTGACGTGATCGACGTCGTCTTCCTCCACTCTTGCCCGCTGGCAATCCTCGAAAAAGGCGAAGCCATCGACGCACTGCTTGCCTGCGTTGATGCCGGCAAAATACGGGTGGCCGGTTACAGCGGCGACAACGAAGCCCTCGCCTGGGCTGCCGCATCCAATGCCTTCGTCGCCCTGCAGACGTCTGTGAACATTGCGGACCAGAACTCCCTGCACGAGATACTGCCGGACGCCGCGCACCGGGGAATCGGCGTAGTGGCCAAACGCCCGCTCGCCAACGCACCCTGGCGTTACAGTGAGAGGCCAACAGGCACTTACGGGGAAACGTATTGGGACCGTATCAACCAGATGGGCCTCGAACCACAGGCCGACGACTGGCCCGGCACGGCAGTCCGGTTCTCGGCATTCGCCCCCGGCGTGTCCACCATGGTCATGGGTACCTCCAACGCCGCCCACCTTGAGGAGGCCGCGGCCGCCGTCGCCCGTGGCCCTTTGCCGGAAACTGAACTGCACCGCTGGGAGAAGGCCTTTACCCGTCACGCGCAGGAATGGGCCGGCGAAGACTAAGTGACCCTCAATATCGGCACGTCCGGTTGGAGCTATGACCACTGGGAGAACGTTCTGTACCCTCCCGGGTTGCCGTCCAGGGACCGGCTGCAGCATTACGTGGCGCGGTTCAATACCGTGGAGCTGAATGCAAGCTTCTACCGCTGGCCTCGGGAGACTGCCTTCGCGAGCTGGCGCAACCGGCTTCCCCAGGGGTTTGCCATGTCCGTGAAGGCCCCTCGCGGCCTCACCCACGCCAAGAAGCTCTACAGCCCGGAAGTGTGGGTGGAACGGATAACCCGGTGTTGGCATGAACTTGGAGACAAAAGGGCGGTACTGCTGGCACAGTTGCCGCCCAATCTTGCCCGTGACGACGCCCGGCTGGACTATTTCCTGTCGGCCTTGCCGGAGTGGATCCGCGTGGCGGTGGAGTTCCGCCATGACAGCTGGGACCACCCGGAGGTGTACCAGCTCCTCGAACGCCACCGGGCCGCCTACTGCATCATGAGCGGGGCCAACCTGCCCTGCATCCTTCGCGCCACCGCCCCCTTTGTGTATGTCCGGCTCCACGGCCCCGACCACCAGCACCTCTATGGTGGGTCGTATTCGGACGATGACCTGAAATGGTGGGCGGATCGGATCAGCGAATGGCGTTCCGCGGGCAAGGACGTCTTGGTCTACTTCAACAACGACGGCGGCGGCAACGCAGTGCGGAATGCGTTCACATTGCGTGGCCTGCTGGGAGACGGTTGATCCGCTGCGCTGATCTGCGTCTTCGGGCGTAGCAGCTGTGGCAGAGTGGAGGCATGGAATTGGCGCCTAAGGAATCATCACTGGCAGGGAACCACGTGTTCCGGCTGGCCCACAAGCTGTCGGATGCCGGGAACACCTTGAGGATGCGGCTGGCGAGGCGCTGGAAGTTCGTTCCCCAAACCGTTGCGTACCAGGGATACGGTTCCACTGAGTTCGTCCGTATCCTGGCCCGGGTCCTTTTGACCAGCAAGCCTGCCCCCGGCAGCCGGGCAGAGCACGCCGCAAAGAACGGAAACCAGAACGTCCGCGGCTGGCGTGCCTTCACCAGCATTCCCATCCCCAATGTGACCGTCGAGATGGAAATCGGCGGAGTTGTGACCACAGTAAAAACGGACCGCGGCGGCTTGGTGGACACGGATGTAAAGGTTTCCCTCTCGCCGGGATGGCATACAGCAGTGCTTCGTGCTGAGGGCACCGAACCGGCCGAGGCCAACATCTTTGTGGTGGCTCCCGGTACCCGCTTTGGGATTGTTTCGGACATCGATGACACCGTCATGGTCACGGCCCTTCCCCGCCCGTTCCTGGCTCTCTGGAACACCTTCGTCCTGAGTGAGCGGGCCAGGATGGCAACACCGGGCATGGCTGTGCTGCTGGACCGCCTGATCGTGGAGCATCCTGATGCGCCTGTTGTCTACCTGTCCACGGGGCCTTGGAACGCGGCGCCCACGCTGGCGCGTTTCCTCACCCGGAACATGTACCCTTCCGGCACCTTGCTGCTCACGGACTGGGGACTCACCCAGGACCGCTGGTTCCGCAGCGGTCAGGAACACAAGCTTCGCAACCTGGAACGGCTGGCGGCGGAGTTCCCGGACATGCGTTGGCTGCTGGTTGGTGACAACGGCCAGCACGACGAACAGATCTACTCGGAGTTTTCCCGGGAGCACGGGTCGCGCGTGGCAGCCATCGCCATCCGGCAACTGTCCGTAAGTGAATCTGTCCTGGCGGGCGGCCACTCGGAGAACGGCGATCACACCGGTTCAAATGTCCCTTGGATTTACTCCCCTGACGGCGCCGGGATTGCCAAGGGTCTCAAAGGCCTGAAGCTCCTCTGACCGCTTGCCTTAGCTCTGACTCACCGTGGCTGCCGCTGCTTCAGGAACGCCGGGGTGGCGGGAGGCAAGGACCTCCTGAAGCCAGTAGAAGGAAGCTTTCGGCGTCCGGGCAAGCGTCTCAAAGTCAATGTGGATGAGGCCAAAAGGCTGCCGGTATCCCGCGGACCATTCGAAATTGTCCATGAGGGACCAAACGTAATACCCGCGCAGATCTATCGATTCCGCCACACCGCCGGGGGCAGTTGCCTCCAACGCGCTGGCAAGGTGTTCGGCCAGGTATCTCAGCCTGCGTTCATCCGGTATGAAAATTCTGTCCGCTTTCCTGTCTCGGACCACCACGTCGTCGAAACTGGCTCCTCCTTCAGTGATGAACACCGGCGGAAGGTCCGGATACCGTTCGGCCATTTCGGCCAAGGCAACAGACATATATTCGGGCTTGATGGGCCAGCCGTAGGCAGTTGTCTGGGCGTCAGACCAGGCCGTGATGTGGAAGGGCGAACCAGGCGCGCTGTCCGTAAGGTCGCTGCCCATTGCCTCGGCCATGCCTGCTGGGACGGGCCCTTCACCTGCCCCCGCCGCCACCTTGGTGGGCATGTAGTAGTTCAAGCCGTAGAAGTCCAACGGCTGAGAAATCACGGCCATGTCCTCATCCGGGTGGTTGAAGGACGAGAAGAACTTGGCTGCGCGGATGACGTCAGGGTACTTGCCGGTCAGGACAGGGTCGGCGTAAAGCCGGTTCTGGGCGATATCCATAAGGCCGGCACTTAGTTTGTCCAAGGGGTTACCCGATGCAGGAACCATCGGGGAGTACACGTTGGTGATGCCGATTTCTCCCGGAACTTGGGCAGACCTCAAAGCCTGGACAGCCAGGCCATGCCCCAAGAGCTGGTGATGGACGCTGGGAAAAGCGTTCAGCAGCAGCGACTCACCCGGTGAATGCAGACCCAGGGCGTATCCGTTTGTTGCCACGGTGGCAGGTTCGTTAACCGTCACCCAGCGGGCCACCCGGTCACCGAAAGCGGAGGCTGCAATCGCAGCAAAATCGCCCAGGCGATAGGCGGTGTCCCGGTTGATCCAGCCGCCGGCCTGATCCAACGGAAGAGGGGTGTCCCAGTGGTAGAGGGTTACCATCGGGGCGATCCCGCTGGCCAGCAGCTCATCCAGGAGCCGGTCATAGAAGTCGAGGCCGGACGGATTCAGCGCTCCCTTGCCATCAGGCTGGATCCGAGGCCAGGACAGGGAGAAACGGTAGGAATCAATGCCGAGCTCCTTCATCAGGGCAACGTCTTCGGGCATCCGGTGGTAGTGGTCGCAGGCAACGGCAGGGCTCCCGTCATCTACGATTGCACCGGGCTTTGCAGCGAAGACATCCCAGCCGGCTGGTCCGCGTCCGTCCTTATCCAAAGCCCCCTCGATCTGGAAGGCTGCCGTCGCAACGCCCATCGTGAAGGACGCCGGTATCAATGCGGCCAGGTCTTTGGCGGTTACGCTCATGTCCAGGGACCCCTATGTTCTTGTGCCGGTGGTGGATTGATTTTAGGACCCCCGGCGCCTCCATGCCACGCACTGGCAGGAGTTCCCGTTGGCTTACACGGTACAAGTGATCAGTGGAGCAGGGCATCTGAACCAAACAGGAAGTCCTTCGCGTGCGCCAGCGCCTTCTTGAAGGCATCATTGCGGAGAGTTATCAGCTGCTCCGAATCGGTGCCGTCCGGCTCCAGGTAGGCCGTATACCCAGGACGCAACACCCAGATGTCCCCCGCCGGCGGCAGGTAGAAAACACCGAAGGAGCGATGCTGAATGTCATCAGGAGCCCAGATCGGCACAACGGCCATGGCAGCCCCCGTGTCCGGATTGATCCACTGGGCTCTTGGCAGGGGCTCCTCATGGGCTTCCGGGTCCAGGAACGGTGCTGTTCCCACTCCCCAGCGCTGTTCAAAGCGTTCGTGGAACGCAGGGATAAGATGCGAATCGTAGCGGCGCCACGTGCTCATATGGTTCTCCTAATCCGTTACATCCGGCCAGGCCCAGGGCCCTTCTTCCCACCGCACAGGGGTCACCCGGAGGAGCGGGGACGGCTTTGAAATCCGGCGGACCGGCACTTCACGGGGCCCATAGCGCACAGGTATGTCTTGTGCGCTTGTCCGCATCGGGCGCTCGCCCCGTGCGGCCTCCCGTGCCCGATGATCCCGTGCACTTTCTTCCCCTGCGCTTCTATCCCGGGAGCCTCTATCCCGTGCACTGTTGTCCCGTGTACGGGCCGTATCGTTTTTCCGATGGCGGTTGTGCCGACGGTCATAGTCTGCGCGCTTCTTGGGGTCGCGCAGCACTCCGAAAGCGTTCATGATGGCAAGCACTTCAGCAGACGTCGGTGCAGCCCCGGCAGAGTCCACGTCCGGATGACGTGTCCGCATCAACCCGCGGAAAGCGCGCGAAATTTCCTGCTGGGTGGCGGTGTCAGCCACTCCCAACACCGTGTAGTAGTCCGCAGGCTCGTTGCTCATGCTTGCCATCCCCTGCCGCCTGGTGCCAGTGAGGGGCGGCTTCCGGCCCTGCCGAAAGCCGCCCCGGGCAACCCGGGATACCGGTCACCCTGTTCCCGCTGGAGTTACCTGTTGATTTCCTGCCGGCGCTTCGTCTCGATTTCGATCTTGCGGGGCTTGGCCTGCTCAGCGACCGGGATGCGGAGGGTCAGGACACCGGCGTCGTAGCTTGCCTTGACGTTTTCAGTGTCGAGCGTGTCACCGAGGATCAGCTGGCGGCTGAAGACGCCGCGGGGCCGCTCGGAAACAATCAGTTCAACACCTTCGCCTACCGGTTCACCGCGTTCCGCACGGACGGTAAGAACGTTGCGTTCGACATTCAGGTCCACGGAATCAGCGTTGACCCCAGGGAGATCAAACTCGACGACGAATTCCCCGTCCGCCTGCCAGGCATCCATGGGCATCGCCGCCGGCCGGGCTGCGGTTCCGAAGACCTGCTGCGTGAACCTGTCCAGCTCACGGAACGGGTCGGTGCGCATCAACATCATTTCCCACTCCTTCAGCATGAGGTAGTTGCTCATATCTTTTGGGTATCCATTCCACTAATCTGTGGTGCTGGATATAGATTTTTTATAACACCAGTGAGAGACTATGGCAAGAGCTGTTGAGCACAAGGCTAAGGAGCATCATGGCAGAGCACGGAGACGACGTGGGCGTGTATGCGATCTCGGTTGTAGCGCAACTGCTCGGGACCGGTCAACAGAACATTCGGCAGTACGAGCGAAAGGGCCTGCTTACGCCCGATCGCACCTCAGGTGGAACGCGCCAGTACAGCGAATCCGACGTCGCAGTCCTGCGGCGGATCGGTGAACTGCTTGACGAAGGGCTGAACCTTGCAGGAGTGGCCAAAGTCCTGGAATTGGAGGAAATGAACGCCAAGCTCCACCGGGACCTGAAGCGCGCGCGCGGCCGCTGATCGGACAAGTCAAGCCGCTGAGCGGGAAGTTCAGTCGGTGCTAGAGTCGGCTTTTGACAGCTCTCCGGTGATCTTCTCGCCGGGAATCCGGGCTGTGCGCCACGTATCAATAGCGATGACCGCACCAAGGATCACCAATGAGAGCGAGACTGACGCGAGGGCGTCACTGACCCAGTGATATCCGAGGTAAAGGCGGCTGATCGCCGCGAAAAAGATCCCGACGGCGGCGGCGGCAAACCCGATGACCGCCGGCCAAATATGCTTCCGGCGGGAAAAGACCAGGAAAGCCGTAATCAGGAGGAAGTCGGCCGCGCCCAGCACATGGCCGGAGGGAAAGGAAAACGTTGAGTCCGGCCCAAACAGCATCTGCTCTATGGGAGGCCTGCTGCGGCCCACCGAATGGCCGATGATCTGGGCCAGCACTACGCCCGTCAGCATTCCGGCAGCAAGCAGGATGGGCCGCCACGCATGCTTGGCTGCGAGACTCCAGGCAACCGTCACCACCAGGATGATGATCGGCAACACCACCGGGCCGAAGATGACCGCCAGAATGATCATGGCAGTGGTCAAGGGGTCTGAGCGCTGGGTGAGAAACCATGACTGCATGGGATCATCGCTGCCGGCGATCCCATCCTTGTTCAGGATGGCCCCGAGGGTGAGGAAGAAGAAGACGGACCCCAGAAGCATCAGGGCAGCCGCCACCCGGTAGAGCCTGGTCCTGGCAGCGGCAGTCATGTACCGCTCCTCCACAACAAACTTGTCGTGGAAAACACGCCAAAACCCCCGGTTATCGGCCGTTCTCTCAGTCATTTTTCCCGTCTCCGCCTCGTACCGGTGCAAGTCGTCTTCGTCAAGAAATTATCTCCATCCGAGGCCTGAGCGTTCCGGCGCTGGAGGTGGCCAGTCTACTTACTATTTTCCGGAAGCACTGTTAGCGTGGGCAGAAGTGTGGACCGCGAGGGCCACAACACAGCAGGGCAACAGCAGAGCAAGGAGGGGCCATGAGCATGGATGCCGCTGGTGAGGACCGGAAGAGCCACGAAGACGACAACGCGTCCGGCAAGATGGCGGGGCCAGAAGGCACCGTTCCGGGAAGCGACAAGGGCGTAGGGATGGGCGCCGGCGATGAGCCGAACACCTTCGAGCCGGAGGAAGACCCCACGGCCACTGCGGAAAGCACTGAAAAGGTGGAAGATACCCCCGCGGATACCAGGGAACCCAGCTAAAATCCTGAAATGAAATCTCTGGACGGCCGGCCCGAAGTACCCTGACTCCATGGGCGCCATGAACGAACTCATCAATCGGGCCGCTGTCGATTCATTACGCGGGGCGCTCACACCGGCAGCTCCGGGCCGAAGCTGGCCGGAGCTCACAGCTGCAGGGGCAACCCTGGATGGGCTGAGCCTGCGGGAGCGCGCCGATCACGTCAGCCAAGCACTCCTTGCAGACTTCGGGCGCCCGGCTGACAGTACCCTGGCCGCTGGAATCTATACGACGGCGGCAGTAACGTTCCGCCGCGCCTTGCTGGATGCAGGCTTCTCCGGGTGGGCGTTGTGGCCAGTGACGGAGACTGCAGTTACCTTGGCGTTGGATTCAGGAGATCCGGCACATTTCGATGACTGCCTCTTGCTGCTGGCTGAACTGACGCCGCGGCTGACTGCGGAATTCGCGATTCGCCGGCTGCTGGCTGCCGACCTTCCGCGATCGTTGACGGCAATCCAGTCCTGGACCTCGCACCCGGATGAACATGTCAGGCGTCTCGCCAGCGAAGGCACGCGACCCTACCTGCCCTGGGCGGTGCGGGTACCCGCGGTAATCGATCATCCTGAAGCCACAGTTCCCATCCTTGACGCACTGTACCGGGACCGCCACGAGTACGTGAGGCGCTCGGTGGCCAACCACCTCAACGATCTAGCCCGCCATGCGCCGGACCTGGTCATTGCGACGGCGACTCGGTGGCTGGCAAATCCGGATCGCAACACTGCCTCACTTGTGCGGCACGGCTTGCGGACACTGATCAAGAAGGGCCACCCACAGGCACTGGCCTTGCAAGGCTTTGCCCCGGCGGACCTCACTGTCAGCGCACCGCAACTGGACCGGGCCGACGTCGTTCTCCCCTCGGATCTGGCTTTTACATTCGAGATCTCCAACACCGGGGCAGAACCTGTGAGGCTGGCCGTTGACTATGTGGTGCATTACCGCAAGGCGAATGGATCGCGCTCGCCAAAGGTCTTCAAACTCGCCACCGTCACCTTGGTTGCCGGCGAAACCAAGAGCTTTTCCAAACGGCACGCTTTCCGCCAGATGACGACGCGTGTCCACCATCCCGGGAAGCACAGCCTGGAGCTTCAGGTCAACGGAATCCGGTACCACATGGTCGATTTTGTGCTCCAACCCGAAGGGTCCTGAGGGAGTTGCTAAAATGTGATTTGACTCACAATAGAAGCTCGGGTTACTCTATGGTAGTTGTTAGCGCTCACAGGACGCTATATCGTCATTGTAGTATCACGGTAGATCTAGCAGCAGCTCGGAGTATTCAAGACCGGCATCCGTTCGCCGGCCCTGACCCTCAAATTCTTCCTGGCAAGGGGCCATCAGACCCCTCGTGAGGAAACCGGACATCACTGGCCGGGACACAGCCGTAAGCGCAGATGCTTTTCGGCTAAGCACCAGTTCGCTGACCCCCGGTCAGCGGAAGGAGAACATAGTGAGAATCAAAAAACTCCTGGGCGCGTTCGCCGTCGTCCTCGCAGTTACCGTGGGGGCTACGGGTTGTGGCACCCGCGGCGGAACAACATCGCCCACAGAAGGAGCTGACGCCGCAGGTTCGCTAGTGGGAATTTCCATGCCCACGCAGACCTCGGAACGCTGGATCGCAGACGGCAAGAACGTCTCCGATTCCGTTACCAAGCTCGGATACAAGGCGGACCTCCAGTTCGCCAACGATGACATTCCCACCCAGGTCTCCCAGATTGAAAACATGCTGACCAAGGGCGCCAAGGCCCTGATCATCGCAGCTATCGACGGCACCACCCTGACCGATGTCCTGGCGAAGGCCAAGGAACAGAACGTCAAGGTCATCGCCTACGACCGCCTGATCAACGGAACGCCCAACGTTGACTACTACACCACGTTCGACAACTACACCGTAGGCGTCCAGCAGGCCACCTCCCTGCTGACCGGACTGGGTCTGCTCGATGCCAGCGGCAAGAAGGTCGAAGGCAAGGGCCCGTTCAACGTTGAGCTCTTCGCCGGCAGCCCGGATGATAACAACGCCAACTTCTTCTGGACTGGCGCCATGGACACGCTGAAGCCGTTCATGGACGCGGGAACCATCAAGGTCCCCAGCGGCCAGACCAACTTTGAGCAGGCTGCCATCCTCCGCTGGCAGGCACCCGTTGCCCAGAAGCGCATGGAAGACATCCTGACGTCCGCTTACAGCTCCGGCACCAAGCTCGACGGCGTTCTGTCACCGTACGACGGCCTCTCCATCGGCATCATCTCCGCCCTCACCAGCACCGGCGGCTACGCCAAGGGAAGCCTCCCGATCGTGACCGGCCAGGACGCTGAGAAGGGCTCGGTTAAGTCGATCATCGCCGGCGAGCAGTACTCCACTATCTTCAAGGACACCCGCCAGCTTGGCGAGCAGGCCGTGAAGATGGTCGATGCAACCCTGAAGGGCGAAGAGCCTGAGGTGAACGACACGAAGACCTACAACAACAAGGTCAAGGTCGTTCCGTCCTACCTGCTCAAGTCCTTGATCATCACGAAGGATAACTACAAGAAGGAACTCATCGACACCGGGTACTACACCGAGGCCGACGTCAAGTAGCACTGTCCAAGGGTTTGTGGCCGGACCCCCGAGGTCCGGCCACAAACCCTTACCCAGCAGCCCTGCAGCCGCAGGACAGCACAAGTTTCGATCATTCAGTGGGAATTGACGATGAATACACCCATTCTTCAAATGCGAGGAATCACCAAGACCTTCCCGGGAGTGAAGGCCCTTCAGGACGTCACCCTGGACGTGAACCGCGGCGAAGTCCATGCCATTTGCGGTGAAAACGGGGCCGGCAAGTCCACCCTTATGAAAGTGTTGTCGGGCGTTTACCCGCACAACTCTTTCGAGGGCGACATCCTCTTCGAAAACGAACCGTGCAGTTTCTCCAGCATCTCCGACAGCGAGAAGCGCGGCATCGTCATCATCCACCAGGAACTGGCACTCAGCCCCTACCTCTCCATCGCAGAGAACATCTATTTGGGGAACGAGCAGGCCACCCGCGGTTGGGTCGACTGGCGCAAGACCAACCTGGAGGCCGCTAAGCTGCTGGCCCGGGTGGGACTCAGCGAGAACCCCATTACTCCGGTGCAGCACATCAGCGTCGGCAAGCAGCAGCTCGTCGAAATCGCCAAGGCGCTGTCGAAGGAAGTAAAGCTGCTGATCCTCGATGAGCCGACGGCTGCTCTGAATGATGAGGACTCCGGCCACTTGCTGGACCTCATCCTGCACCTCAAGGGCCAGGGCGTCACCTGCATCATCATCAGCCATAAGCTCAACGAGATCCGCAAGGTGGCTGACGCCGTCACCATCATCCGCGACGGCAAGACCATCGAGACGCTCCGGCTCGACGAAGGGCAGATCACCCAGGAGCGGATTATCCGCGGGATGGTTGGCCGCGACCTGGAGAGCCTCTACCCCGACCGCGATCCCCAGATCGGCGAGGAAGTCCTGCGAATCGAAGACTGGTCGGTCCAGCACCCGCAGGACCATTCCCGGATCGTGGTGCACAACGCCAGCCTGAACGTCCGCAAGGGAGAAGTTGTGGGCATGGCGGGCCTGATGGGCGCCGGCCGCACCGAGCTCGCCATGAGCGTGTTCGGGCGCACCTACGGCCGTGCCATTTCAGGCAAGGTGTACAAGTACGGCAAGGAAATCAACACGTCAACCGTGTCCGAGGCCATCAGCCATGGCATCGCCTACGCCACCGAGGACCGCAAGCAGTATGGCTTGAACCTCATCGAGGACATCAAGCGCAACATCTCCATGGCGGGGCTCCGCAAGCTCGTCAAAGGCGGCTGGGTGGACAGGAACGAAGAGACGATTGTCGCCAACCGCTACCGCACCAACATGAACATCAAGGCACCCACCGTCGCCGCCATTACCGGTAAGCTCTCCGGCGGAAACCAGCAAAAGGTGGTGCTGAGCAAGTGGATGTTCTCGGACCCCGATGTACTGATCCTTGACGAACCCACCCGTGGGATCGATGTCGGTGCCAAATTCGAGATCTACACGATCATTGCGCGCCTTGCGGCCGAAGGAAAGGCAGTGATCGTGATTTCGTCCGAACTGCCCGAGCTCCTGGGTATTTGCGACCGCATCTACACGTTGTCCGCAGGACACGTCACGGGCGAGGTGCCAATCGCCGAAGCCACCCAAGAGAAGCTCATGCACTACATGACCAAAGAGAAGGAATAGCGAACATGTCCGCCCTCAGAGAATCCCTGAGCTTCCTGACAAGCCGCCTGCGCCAGGTCGGCATTTTCGTCGCCCTGATACTCATCGTCATCCTGTTCCAGGTCCTGACCGATGGCATCCTCCTGCAGCCGCAGAACGTCAGCAACCTGGTGGTCCAGAACAGCTACATCCTGATCCTGGCCATCGGCATGGTGATGGTCATCATCGCCGGCCACATTGACCTCTCCGTCGGCTCCGTTGCAGGATTCATCGGAGCTGTTTCAGGCGTGATGATCGTGCACTGGGGGTGGGCCTGGTGGATCGCCATTCCGGCGTGCCTGCTGGTGGGCGCGCTCGTCGGTGCCTGGCAAGGCTACTGGATCGCCTACGTAGGAATTCCGGCCTTCATCGTCACCCTGGCCGGGATGCTGATCTTCCGCGGCCTCACCCTCATCACGCTGAAGAACCAGCAGATCACCCCGTTCCCCGATGAGCTCCGTGCCCTGGGTGGCGGCTTCCTTCCGGATATTTCCGGCGGTACATCCGTCCTGGAATTCCTGACGGTGATCCTCGGCGTGGGCGGCACAGCTGCCATCCTCTTCCAGGCCATCAAGGAACGCCGGGTTCGCCGGAAGTTCAACCTCGAAAACGAGCCCATGGCCTGGTTCGCCGTCAAAACTGCCTTCATCGCGCTGCTGATGCTGATTATCACGTTCCTCCTGGCCAGCTACCGCGGAACCCCGATCGTCCTGATCGTCCTGGCTGCACTGGTGATCCTGTACTCGGCTCTGATGAACAACAGCGTTTTTGGGCGCCATGTCTACGCCATCGGCGGGAACCTGCACGCCGCTGAACTGTCCGGCGTCAAGACCAAGGCCGTGACCTTCCGGTTGTTCGTCAACATGGGTGTGCTTGCAGCACTGGCAGGACTCGTGTTCACCGCCCGCCTGAACTCCGCGCAGCCCGCCGGCGGTACCGGCTTTGAGCTCGACGCCATCGCCGCGGCCTTCATTGGCGGGGCTGCCGTGCAGGGCGGCATCGGCACCGTGGCAGGAGCCATGATCGGCGGCCTCATCATGGGGGTGCTGAACAACGGCATGTCCATCCTGGGCCTGGGCACCGACTATCAGCAGCTGATCAAGGGCCTGGTTCTTCTGCTGGCTGTCGGCTTTGATATCTTCAACAAGAACCGAAGCGGCAGCGGTGGCGGATCCACCATCGGTAGCCGCTTCAAGCGCAAGACCTCGCCGCCAGCAGGCGGCGAGAGCACCACCCCCGTTTCCAGCAAGCCGGCCGGTGACAGGCCCGAGAAAGCCGCAGCTTCGCGGAACCCCTGAAATCCCCCGTCAGATCACCCGTAAAGAAAGAGTTTTCCATGTCTACCCCCAGCCATCGCATTGATATCCAGGTGAGCAGCCGCCACCTCCTAGACGAGCGACTCGAAGCAGCCGTGCGTGACCTCCAAGAGGTTGCTATGGCTGCAGGGACCCACGGCATCCTGCTCACGCGAAACAAGCCAGGGCACTACACCGCCACGCTTTCGGACCAGGTGCCCTTCGGAATGACCAGGGAACTCATCCACTAATCAAGGGGCTTCCCGCGTGAGGGGGATCCCGCGGGAAGCGCTTTGTTTTTATGCGTAAAAGGGGGAAGAAGCGCATGTGTGATCCTGGTGAAGACTGGAGTCAGCTGGTTGGTCGCGTTGTTGAACTGCGCCGGAACGGACAGGTGGTCCGCACTGCCGAAGTGGAGGATGTGACCCCGGATTCGTCTATCCTGTGGCTGCGATTTGATGGCAACCACGGCCGCCAGCTTGTCACCAGGACAGATGGCTACGAGGTTCGCCCCCTTTGACGGTCCTGCCCCGAAGCAAGCCGGTTCAAGGCCAGGGCGCCTACCAACAAACCAAAGTCTCTCAGGGCCACATCAAAGAATCCCGGCACCAGCAGCAGGTTCACTATGATCCCTGCCAACCAAGCGGCCACCACCAATGAGCCGATCTTGGGACGCCAAGCCACCAATAGGCCCGCCAAGATCTCCACCGCTCCCACCCCGTACATAAAGGTCTGGGGACTTACCGGCACGATCTGCGTGGCAAGGGGAGCCAGGTAGCTGGTCCAATCCACCAGGAAGTTGGTGAATTTGTCGATTCCGAAGGCAATCGGCGCAATGGTAAAGACGGTTCGAAGCAGCAGAAAAGCCTGGTGCGTCTCGTGATGCCGAGCCTCCTGTGCAACGGGCTGCGGCTGATGGTCAAGCATGACTTCCTCCTTCTAAAAGTGCTGATACTTGACTTTAGAATTGAGGCCTTGTTATGTCAATGGCCATTGATTTTAGAGTAGGATTTCATTATGACTGCAGCTGAAACCGGCCTGAGTATGGGCAAGGCTCTCAGTGCCTTAGGTGACCCCTCCCGCCGGGCCGTGTTCGAGTACGTCCTTCACGCTGATGGCCCTGTGGGCCGCGATGAAGTTGCCGGGTCGTTGGGCATGGTGCGGAGCACCGCGGCCTTCCACTTGGACCGACTGGCGGCCGAAGACCTCCTGGAGGTTTCCTTCCGGCGACTGACCGGCAGGACCGGACCAGGATCCGGACGGCCTCACAAGCTCTACTCCCCCGCGGTTCGGGAAGTGGCTTTAAGCCTTCCTCCAAGGCGCTATGACCTGGCCGGCGAACTGCTTGCAGCCGGTGTGGAAGCCGCCGTCGAAACCGGCATACCCGTAGCCGAAGCCCTGCAGGCCGTTGCCGCCAATGCCGGGGAGGAGATCGGGCAGGAGGCTGCCACCCTTGAAGGTGCACTGGAGCTCTACGGCTACAGGCCCAACGCCGGGGAGGACGGCAGCATCGAGCTACTCAACTGCCCCTTTCACCGCCTGTCCAGGGCTCACACCTCCACCATCTGCGGCCTCAATCTGGATCTCCTGGCGGCAGTGGCCGAGACAGCCGAGCCAGGCTGCTACAAGGCCGTCCTGGAGCCGCAGGTGGAGCGGTGCTGCGTCCGGCTGGTGCCGCAGGATTGACAACCCGAGGTTACCAACCGACGTCGCGCTTCAGTCCTCCGTAGGGGTAGTACGGAGCGAGTGATAGCTCCGCCAGCTATGCTCCGGCGCGAAGCCCAGCAGGCGCTTCGCCTTGTCGATGGAGAGCATGGTCTCGTGTTCTCCTAGTTCCTTGGTCACAGTGACCGCCGGGAACACCTCCGCGGCCAAGCTTGCGCTGGACCTCTGCATCACCGTGTCGGCGTTCGCAATGATGAAGGCCTCAAAACCAGGTGGCTGGTATTCCAGTGCCCTGGCCACCGCCTGGGCACCATCCCGTCCGTCGATGTAGCCCCAGAGATTCCACTTTCGTAAGGACGCGTCGGCCTCGAAGGCCGGGAATGCCTCATAGTCCTCAGGGTCCATGACGTTAGAAAATCTCAGTGCCACGATGCTCAGTTCAGGATCCCAACGGGTCAGCTGTATAGCCATCTGCTCTTCGAGGTGCTTGACGAGGGAATAGGTACTTTCGGGCCGCGCCGGATACTCCTCGTCCACCGGAATGTAGGGCGGATCCACGTCGAAAGGGAGGCCCAACAAGGTCTCGCTGGAGGCGTACACCAGTTTCCTGATACCCGCCCGCCGAGTTGCTTGGAAAACGTTGTATGTGGACAGCATGTTGTTTTCAAAAGTGGCAACATCGGGGGCCAGTCCGGGGGCTGGAATTGCAGCCAGATGAACTACCGCATCCACGCCGCCGTGCCTGTCGTCCAGCCCAAGGAGCGCGTCCAGGACGTGCCCGTAATTTCTCAGGTCAATCTGGGTAAAACCGCGTGATTTCGGGCCCACACGGTCAAGATTCGTGACGTCGTGACCATCCTCATTAAGCCGACGGACCACACTTCTGCCAAGCTTTCCGCTTCCACCGGTAACTGCAATTCTCATGCCCCTACACTAGGGCCCGAACACGTTTTCGCCGCTTTCACACCGTCAGAAAATTCGCTGATGACAGCTCCCCGGGGCACTTCACATGGAGTCCCATGAATCGCCCGGACTATTTCTCGTGGTATTTCTCTGAACACCCCAACGGCAACACCGCTGTTTTTTGTAAAGGATGGGAATGCGTTCCACACCAGAAATCACCCGAAAGTCCCTGCTCATTGGATCCGCGTGGGGGCTGCTTGCCCTCACCGCCGGCTGCGCCAAGCCCACGACGGGCAGTGAGGCCCTTCCCTCCAGCATGCCAACTGCGTCAGCGGCCAACGTGGCCCACTGGTCCTATGAAGGCGCGGACGGTCCCGGGGATTGGGGGAATCTCAGCCCTGCCTTCCAGACTTGCGCCACCGGCAAAGCACAATCGCCCGTTGATATTCCTGCGGCCACACCCAAGTCTCCGGCTCCGATCAGCCTGGCCTACTCCGCTTCCGAATGCGAGGTCCACGACAACGGCCATACTGTCGAGCTGCATGCAGGCTCAGCCCAAAGCCTCACTGTTAGCGCTAAGACCTACACCTTCAAGCAAATGCACTTCCACGATCCGTCCGAACACACCATCGAGGGCACCCGCTACGACGTCGAGTTCCACTTCGTCCACCAGTCCGATGACGGCGTTCTTGCCGTCCTCGGGGTTCTGGCGAAAGCGGGAAAGACGAATACAGCATGGGCACCATTCGTCGATGCTGCCGCTGGCTCCACCTCGGCGCGTTCGATCGGCAGCGTCAACCTCGCGTCCTTGCTTCCCGCTTCCCTGGAACACTTTGCCTACGAAGGGAGCCTCACCACTCCCCCGTGCAGTGAGAACGTGCTCTGGCTGGTGTTGGACCAGCCGATCGAACTCGGTGCCGACCAGATCAGCAAACTGTGTGCCGTCCACTCGGCAAACAACCGTCCAACGCAGGAATTGAACAGCCGCACTGTCACCCTGGTGAACCAGTAGGCCCCGGGGCAAGACGTGCCAGCCTGACATGATTGACTGTTGCACATGACAGCCTGGACCAGTACACCCTTCTCGCGTCTGCTGAACATTGACTTGCCCATCGTGCTGGGGCCGTTCGGGGGCGTTTCCTCGATCGGCCTCACAGCCGCGGTCAGTGAAGGAGGCGGGCTGGGATCCTTTGGCCTGTACGGCTATGACCCGGACCGGATCAGGGCAACGGCGCATGCCCTTGACGAAGCAACAACCAAGCCCTACGCGCTGAACCTGTGGCTGCCCATCCCGGGCGAAGAACCGCCGCAGCCCGACGAGGCAGAGTTTGCGGCCTACGTTGAGGTCCTCCGTCCGTATTTCGAGACTGTGGGGGTTGAGCCGCCTGCCAGGCCTGCAGCCTACCTGCCCGACGTGGAGGGGCAAATCCAGGCAGCGCTGGAGGCAGAACCCGCCGCCCTCAGCTTTGTATTCGGCGTTCCTCCTGCAGATGTCATCGATGCTGCGCACGCCCGCGGCATAATTGTGATGGGAACCGCCACCACTGTCGAGGAGGCACTGGCCCTGGAAAAGGGCGGCGTGGACACGATCGTGGCCTCGGGCATGGAAGCCGGCGGCCACAAGGTGTCTTTCCTGGATAAGCCGGAGAATTCGCTGATCGGCACTTTCTCCCTGGTGCCGCAGGTGGCAGACGCTGTGGCAGTTCCCGTCGTTGCTGCCGGAGGGGTTGCCGACGGCCGCGGAGTTGCTGCTGCCCTCACCTTGGGAGCCGACGCTGTGCAGATCGGTTCGGCTTTCCTGGCTACAAAGCAATCCGCTGCCAGCAACGGATACCGGTCCGCGCTTCGGGATCCCGGGACGCGGCAGACCGTGCTCACGCGGGCCTACAGCGGCAGGTTGGGCCGCGGTATCCCAAACCGGGTTGCACGCGAACTTACCGATTCCCGCCTTCATGCGCCCTTCCCCGTACAGAATTGGCTGACCGGACAGTTCCGTACCAAAGCGGCGCAACTGGACATCCCGGAACTGATGTCACTCTGGGCAGGTCAGTCCGCACCCCTTATCGCGGCAGCCCTTGATAACGACGACGACGCCGGTCACCTTATGCAAAGGATCGTCGACTCCACCTCGCGGATTCTGGACGGCAGCAGCTGAGCTGCACCTGAGGAGCACTGATAAGCACTGACAGAACCGACGAGTCAGAGTCCCTGCCGTCTGGTGTATATAATTTCCCGGTACGGTTTAGCAGAAGGCCGTTGGGGAGTTCTTCGATCCGGCTCCTGCCGCCGATACCTTGTCCTCACTTTTTTCGGGGGCAGTATCTGCAGTGCCGGGTCGTTTTGACCTGAGCGAAACGGCATCAAACAATCGTGGCCAGCGAGTCGACCGCAGAATCTGCAACATCAATCACAGAGCACCTTCAGGAACTGGTACTCACCAGCTCAGATGTAGGGGATTTCCTTCACGAGCTTGCACGGGTATCCGCCCGCAGCCTGTCAGTAGACGGCGACGAGGTTCTGTGCGGCATTACCCTTCTCCGCCACCGCAAAGCCGCGACTGTTGCCAGCAGCAGCGAGCAGGCCCAGGCCATGGACGAGATCCAGTACTCGTATGGAGACGGTCCGTGCATGACCGCCTCCCGGGAGCAGCTGACAATTCATGTTCGGGACCTGGAGAAGGACCAGCGTTGGCCTCATTATTTCGAGACGGTCCTGGAGCAGGGTGTCCGTTCCATCCTCGCCGTTCCTTTCCGGTTGGAGGGAGACACAAGGGCCGCGCTCAACCTCTACTCGCACCGGCCCGGACGGTTTGAAGGGAAAGTGTCGAAGCTCGCGGAGGACTTCGTCAGCCAGACGTCCATGGCCCTGAGGCTGGCAGTACGCTTTGCCCACCACAGTGAAGCGGCAGCAAACCTCAAGGCCACCCTCGAATCCCGGACGGCCATCGACGTCGCGGTCGGGATCATCATGGCCCAGAACCGCTGCAGCCAGGCCGAGGCCTTCGAACTCCTCAAGGCAGCCTCCAGCGCCCGGAACGTAAAACTCCACGGTGTGGCGACCAGCATTGTTGATTCCCTGGGGCACGGCCACGTCAGGACCCATTTCGAAGCGTAGGCACGCCGTGTGGAATGGTTCCTAAGGGTCCTTGTTCTTCCCGCCAGGATCCAGTTTGCCCGCGCCAGGTTTCCCGTCATCAGGTTTTCCTGCATCGTTTTTGTCAGGGGAACCACTATCGCCGCCGTCCTTTTCGGGCGAACCGGCTTCCTCGGTCAGCGGGGCGGGCGCCGGCGGGAGAGGGGCTGTTGCGATGTCGGGAACTGCCGTTGCCGTCGGCCCGGGAGCAGGGGAAACCACATCAGTTGTTCCTGCCGCCTTCGCTGCGGCCACCGCAAGTGTCTGCAACTCGCTCCGGACGTCCTCCAACGCGCTGCTGATGCCCTGGTACCGTGCAAAAGTCATTTTGCCGTCACCGGCAGCCGCATCCAGATCCTTCTTGAACTGCTCCAGGAGCGCGAGAGCGCGGGCATAGTCGTTTCCTGCCGCAGCCTGCCGGACTTCCGGGAGGCGTGACTGCAGATCCCGGGCGGCGGCGACTGACAATTCAGGAGTCTGCGCGGAACATGCGGGGGCGAGAACCAACAAAGTGGCGACCATCAGGGCCGATGGCAGCTTATTCCAGCGGATCACGGGGTGAGGCTCCTTTCCAGATCAGCCATCTCGCGCTCCAGCGTCCCGGACAGGGCCGGTGAAGGGACTGGGGTAACCGGGGAGTTGGGCTGCTCTCCCCCACCCACGGCGGCTATTCCGGCACCGCCCGTCAGCACAGCGGAAAGGACCAGCGCCATCCGGAGCCTCCTGCTGCGGAGCCTTCCACCCTTCCTGAGGACAGATGATCGGGAAAAGGGGACTTGAGACACACTGGAGGCCACAGGCACTTCCGCAGCGACGGGGACTTTGGTGGTGACGGGGCCAGGCTCCGTCAGACCGATCGCCGTCGTAACAGCATCACCGCCAGCGGGGACGGCGTCAGGGCTCGAGAGAAAAGCGTCAGTGAGGGAAGCGTCTGAGAGTGAACTCAGGACCGAGCTGACCTCCCCGGCGGAAGGCCGGCCAGCCGGTTCCTTGCAGGTCATAGCCCCCAGCAGTTCCCGCCACTCCGAACTCAGGCCGCTCGGGATTGCGGGATCCCGCTGAAGCCTGACCACCGCAGATTCAATCGGGCTGCCGGGGAACTCTATGTGTCCGGTCAGGCATTCGAGAAGAACCAGCCCCAGGGAGTACACGTCGCTTTTCCCTGTCAATAACTCTCCGCGTGCCTGCTCCGGGCTCAGGTAAGCAGCAGTTCCCACGGTCCGCCCCGTTCCGGTAATTCTGTCCCCCTCCAGCACCCGGGCAATTCCGAAGTCGGTCAGCTTGGCGCTCACCCGACGGGCAGCAACGGTTCCATCCACTGCGGTCAACAGAACATTGCCGGGCTTCACGTCCCGGTGGACCACGCCCTGGTCATGGACGTAGTCAAGGGCTGAAGCGATGTCGGCCCCAATCCTGGCAGTGTCCGGCAGCGAAAGGGGTCCGGCCTGCAGCAGAGCCCGCAAATCACGGCCACCGACGAATTCCATCACCACAAATATCCGCGCGCCCAAGGGATCTGCAACGTCGGTTGCGGCGTCAAAGAGGGTCACCAGGCAGGGATGGTTGAAGGATGCCAACATTCTGATTTCGGCTTGCTGCCGGGCAAGCATCTCTGTATCTGCACTCTCCCGGTGGAAGAGTTTCACGGCCACTTCCCGGCCGAGGGCTTCGTCACGGGCCTTGTAGACGACAGCAGCGGCGCCTCGTCCCACCAGTTCAAATACCCGGTACCGCTCGGTCAAGAGCATCCCGGTCAGGCCGCTTTTTACCACTTCAGTCATGTTCACAGCTTTCGTTCAATTCAGCAGCCAGCCTCGTCGCCCCCAATTCATAAGCATACTGATTAATTGTTGCAGATCACCACTGTTCCCGCCCACCCCTGAGAGATACGGTTGACATCTGGAGAGAAAGAACTGGAAAGGCTGTCCAATGAGCCCCTTCCCGCGAGTGGCAACATCAATGTTTTTCCGCTCCTGCCTTGCCGGACTCGCCGCTTTGACCATCGCGTCGCTCTGCGCCTGCACAGGGATGGAGGGCAGTCCTGATCCAGGTCCCTCCTCCCCCGCCGTCACTGGCCAAACGCCTTCACCGTCTCCGTCTCCGGGAAGCAACCAACAAGGCAATCAGCAAGGCGGCCAGCACCTGGACATCACGCGAATTGTCGAAGAGCTGGCACCGTCCGTGGTCACGATCTTTGCCGGCGAGGGCGTGGGCAGCGGCGTGGTCTACGACGGAGAGGGACTCATTCTGACCAACGAACACGTCGTGCGGGGAAGCCCGGAGGTTGAGGTCGGTTTCGCTGATGGCCAAAGGGTACGAGGCGCTGTCAGGGCCGCTGATCCCATTTCCGATCTCGCCCTGGTCCAGACTGACCGCACGGGACTGCCCGTGCCGGAATTCCAGAAAGAGCTGCCGCGCGTAGGCGAGACGGCCGTAGTGATCGGCTCCCCCTTGGGATTTGAAAGTACTGTCACTGCGGGGATTATTTCGGGACTTCACCGCTCCATCCCCGGATCGGCAGCCAGCAGCCAGTCCCTGGTGGACCTCATCCAGACCGATGCGCCCATCAGCCCTGGTAACTCCGGGGGTGCAGTGGTCAATTCACGGGGGCAAGTAATAGGGATCAGTGAGGCTTATATCCCGCCGCAGGCAGGTGCTGTTGCCCTGGGCTTTGCGATTCCTGCAGCAACGGCAGTTGAAGTTGCCGAGCAGTTGAAGGAAACCGGGCGCGCTGAGCACGCTTTTATTGGCCTGACTCCCGGCCAGCTGACGCCCCAGATTGCCGAAAGGCTGGGCATCCAGGACATCAACGGCGTCCTGGTCATGTCCATAGCCAACGGCGGCCCAGCTGATGATGCGGGAATCGAACCCGGCGACGTACTCCTCAGCTTGGAGGGGAAAGAACTTTCTGCTCCCGAAGACCTGCTGGCAGCCCTTCGAGGCCTCGATCCTGGCCAGACAGTCACCGTTTCCTTCAACCGTGACAACCAGGGCCAGGAAGCTAAAGTCCAGCTCAGCGAGCGCCCTACTGAGTAAATGAGATCCACACGGGCCGGATCCCACTGCGGCTCAGCCTTGGAGTGAAGAGGCTAACGTGCGCGCCCTAGCCGGTAGCCGATTCCGCGGACAGTTTCCACCCAGCGGGGGGCACGGAAATCGTCTGCCAGCTGTTTGCGCAGATTTCCCATGTGCACTTCAATGGCATGTTCATCGGCAACTGAGACAGACGTTGCGCCGGCTGTTTCGTTCCGGACGCGCCGCACCAGGTCCGCCCTCGTCTGGACAAGGCGTCCGCCTTCCAGGATGGCCAGCAGGAGGTCGAACTGTGTACGGGTCAGATTCACGGCCCGGCCATCAATTTTCGCAGTCCGCCTGCCCTCATTCAGGATCAGTCCATTGTGCTCAAAACAGCCAGCGGGGAGGGCTTCTGCCGGCAAGGGCTCGGAAGCGGCCGGCAACTGTGCGGCCGGCACCAATGTGGCGGGTTGGGGTGGATGGAACCGCCGCGGCCGCCGGAGCATGGCGGCGATCCGTGCCCTCAGTTCCCTGGGCCGGAAAGGCGTGGTGAGATAGTCGTCGGCCCCGGCTTCGAAGCTCAGAAGGGCGTCTGCTTCGTCCAGGCGCCCCATGACGATGATCAGGTAGGCATCGCTGAACGTCCGGATTCGCCGCGATGCTTCGATTCCGTCAAAGTCGGGGAGCCCCAGATCGACAGTCACCACGGTGGGATTGTGCTGCCGGACAGCTTCAACGCCCTCCGCTCCAGTGGACGTCGCAAACACCGTGAAGCCCGATTGTTGCAAAACTTCCCTGAGCGAATGCCTGATGTCGTCGTCGTCCTCCACGACCACGGCAATGCCCCGCTCTTCCATTCACGCCCCCACGCTTTTTGATGCCCCAATACTACAAAAAACCGGTACCGCAACAGCCGTTTTCAACCATCAAGGATCTGAAGTCACTGATTATGCAGCAACTGCAGCTAGGGACAGCACGAACCCGCGCCGCTCCTTAAGAGCCACGATTTGTAAAGTCAGTTTAGTTGACGCTGGAGTAACAAAAGGACGTACGCCGGCCCGGCCCTGCGCCTACTCGGCCTTGATGCCGCGATTGTCCCGTTCGTCGAACTCTTCATCGAGGTCATAGTGCCTGAACTCGGTTTCCGGGTTGGGCCCGCCCTCGGCAACATATTCGTAGTCAAGCTGGCGCTGGATCTGGCTGTCGAGGACCTGCAGGTCCTTGTCCTTCACCACAGAGAGGTCCTCGGGGAAGGCATCCTCAGGCGTCAGATGCAGTTTTTCAGACATGGTGACCTCTCAGGCCGGGCAGTGGGGGAACCGGTAAAGCGGCGTCCCGGCCGCCTTCAGAATATGCCCCCCGGGGGTGTTGGGGTAGTCCATCATCCCAGCAGGCGGCGTTCATGCGCGAATGCCACCAACTGAAGCCGGGTTCGCAGCTCCAGCTTGTCCAACACACTCCGCAAATGGGTCTTGACCGTTGCCTCGGAAATGAAGAGGCTTCCGGCGATTTCAGCGTTTCCGAGACCCTTTGATGCAAGCAGGAAAACGTCCCTTTCCCGTGCGGAAAGCACCTCCAAAACCGAGAGATCCGGGCCGGCGCCAGGGAACGTCCGGGCGGCATGCTGAAAGAGATCATGGATTGAGCCCGGAGCAATCACTGAATATCCCGAGTACACGGTCCGGATCGCTGCGAGAAGGAACTCCGGCTCTGCGCTCTTCAAAAGGTAACCGCTCGCCCCGGCGTGGACGGCCTCCACTACGGCCTGATCCCGGTTGAACGTGGTCAGGGCGATGATCCTTGGCCGGGCCTCACCGAGCGCTCCGCCCTGTTCCATGATTCGCCGGGTAGCAGCCACACCATCGAGGACAGGCATGCGCAGGTCCATCAGCATGACGTCAGCACTCGTTTCAGCAGCCAGGGTGACAGCCTCTTCCCCGTCGCTGGCCTCGCCTGCCATCTCCATGTCCTGCTGGCTTTCGATCAGCATCCGAATACCCGAGCGGAAGAGCGGCTGATCGTCCACCAGAGCTACCCGGATGCGGCTGCCTGCATCAGGCACCAGAGGTGCCTTCCTGCAGGGAAGGGGACGACGACGCCGATCCAACCAGTGCGCCCACCGTTTCTTCCTGGTGTGGCGCAGTTTTGGGGTCAACATTTGCTTCCAGGGCAGTCTTTGCTTCCACAGCCTCCACCTGCTCCGGAGAGTCATCCGACCGCTTGCCGTAGGGAATGAAGACTGTGACACGGAACTGCTCACCATCTGGCCCCATAGTGATCCAGCCGCCAGCCAGGTGGGCCCTTTCCCGCATGCCAGGCAGGCCGCGGCCTACCCTCTGCTGAACTCCGCTCGTGCCTGCATTATCCGTGGGCAGCGCGGACGCCACATTCACTGCCAAACCAGGGCCGCTCCAATCGAAGTGCAATCTGACGGCGGTGCCCCTGCCGCCATGCTTAAGGGCGTTCGTTAGGCATTCCTGGACGATCCGGAAGACTGCCACTTGCTGCCCTGCCGTCAATTCAACCGGATCTCCTGACTGGCTCTGCTCGACGGCGAGGCTTCCCTGCTTCATTCTCTCCACCAGTGGTCCGACATCGCTGAGGCGGGGCTGGGGGGTGACCATCCCGTCGTCGTGGACTCCTTCGATGACCCTTTGGGCGTCCACCAGGGCGCTCCGTGCGGAAACGGCGATGTTCTCCAGAGCATTGAGCACGGCCTTCGGTTGGTCCTTGCTCAGATACCTCGTGCCATCCGCCTGGGCAGCAATCACAGCCAAAGAGTGGGCCAGGACATCGTGAAGATCCCGCGCTATGCGGGTGCGTTCCTGCTCAACGATGAGATCGACTTCTGTTTCCTTGAGGGTGGATTGCGCAAGGTTGCGCGCCCGGAACAGGCTGCCGCGCTCCTCGTAAAGAGCCAGAAGGAGACCCACAGACCCGAAGGCAGCGGCGATCAGGAAAAGTATCGAGAACAAATTCCCACCGTGAACCTGGAAATTAACCCTGTCTCCTAGGTAAAGCAGCTCAAACCAGCCCACCCCACGTCCGTACCGCCACGAGATCATCAGATACGTCATCATGACCACGAACGCCACATTCACCGCCGCCGCTACCACACGCATCCTCTTTGGTGCGGTCCACAGGATGAAAGCCAGTGGGATGAAGGCGCCCAGGTAAATCGGCCAGGTCTCGGAATAGAGCAAAGGAACGAAGTACAGCAGCTGGCCAATGAGCACGGCGCCGATAAGGCCCAGCGACAGATACGGCTTCACCACTGACACAGCAGTCGCTGCACTGAAGGCAACTAACGGGACGATCCCCACCCACGTAAGCATCGTCGAGAAGGACATACCTCGTCCTGACTCACCCACACACCAGAGTATGAAGAAGATGACGGCCGCCGCGGGGGCGCCCCATTGCCGCAGGACTTTCAGGAGTGGTTGCATGCCTGCCACACTATCCACCCTGAAGCCCCCAACCCGCGGTTTCCGTCAAAGCTCAGCCTTTAGGCCAGCAGATTCATCCGCCAAGCCAATCCCGGAGGATGGGGCAACGAGGCGAGCCCTCAGAATGCTCCCGTGGTGAAGGTCCAGCTGACGGTGGACAGAGGATTCCCGGCCAGGTCCCGAATGGCAGCTGCGCCGCCGGTGACAGTCACTGTGTACTTCGTTTTGGCAGCCAAGGAGGCCGAAGGATTGAGGATCCACTGATTGGTGGTTCCGTACCGGGAAACGCTGGCCGGGACGAGTGCTCCTGTCGCTGTGTTTTTCACGGTTACGGTGCCGGTCCCTGCTCCTTGAATGGCCTCGCTGAAGGTCACGGTGATGTTGTTGGCCCTCCGGACGAAGGTGGCCCCTGCGCCCGGCGTCCGGGAAGTGACAACGGGGGCCGGTCCGCTGGTAAAGGTCCATGACGTCGTGGCCAACGGGGTGCCTGCCCCATCCCGGATGCCGGCTGTTCCACCAATAAGGGTGGCTGTGTACTTTTGATCTGCGGCGAGATTGGCGGAGGGATCGAGGGTTGCCGTGCGGGTGGCGGCACTGTAGCTGACGGCTGCCGGAACCGTGGCGCCCGTGGCCGTCTTCAGGACGAAGGTGCCGCCGCTGACACCCTGGACATCGGTGCTGAAGGTGGCTGTGACGTTGGTTCCCGGTTGGACTGCCATGGCATTCTTCGCTGGTCCATAGGCAGTTACGGTAGGTGCCGGAGCAGGCGCGGGGGCCGGAGCTGGGGCCGGGTCTGAAAACAGGAGCCGGTTGGGAGTCCCTGCACCAGCCGCAGCCACTGCCCCTGGCGTAGCGGCAGAAAGGACCTTGGCCGAAATATCGGCGGGAGTCGAGGCGGGAGTGCGGGAGAGCAGAACGGCCGCGACCCCGGCAACATGCGGGGTTGCCATGGAAGTCCCGTTCATGGTGACAGAAGCCGTCGTCGAGCTGGATCCGGCGGATGTAATGCCCACGCCTGGAGCGTAAAGGTCAACGCACGACCCGTAGTTGGAGAAGGAAGCTTGACGGTCTGAAGAATCAGTGGCGGCAACCGTCAGGGCCTGGGGCGCCCGCGCGGGGGAACTGTTGCAGGCGTCCACGCTGGAATTTCCGGCCGCAACAACGGCGCTCACGCCGTCGTTGATGACTCCCTGCACGGCTGAGTCCAGCATAGAGCTGGCCGAGCCGCCGAGGCTCATATTCACCACAGCCGGCGTACCGGAAGCATGATGGGCGGCAACCCAGTCCAGCCCTGCGATGACATCAGAGTTGTAGCCGGAGCCTGCGCAATTGAGCACCCGGACCGGAACAACCGTGGCGGCCTTGGCAATTCCGTAGGTCTTGCCAGCGATAGTGCCGGCCACGTGAGTGCCATGCCCGTTGCAGTCACCGGAGCCTAGCCCGTCCGAAACCGCACTCCAGCCGGTGGCTACGCGGCCGCCAAAGTCGACGTGCGATGCCAGGACTCCTGAGTCCACAACGTAGGCGCTGACTCCGGCTCCTGCAGTCGAGTACGTGTAGCTTCCGGAGAGGGGCAGACTGCGCTGATCCGTCCGGTCCAATCCCCAGGGAGCTGGCTGTTGCGTCTCTTTGATGCTGACGGGGGCATCGATTTCCACCGCTTTGACCCGTGCTGACCGTTTCAGTGCCGCGGCCTGGCCCGCTGTGGCAGTGACGACGGCGCCGCGCGTGGCGGCGGAGAAAGTTCGGCCGACGCCGACACCTTGGGACCGGAGCGCCGCCGACTCCACGGCAACATCAGCTCCGGGAACGAACTGGACCAGATAGCGTCCGCTGTCCCCCGCGACCGGAGAATTTTGCGGAGCGGGCGAAGTCGCGGGAGCCAAGGACGTCGCTGCCGAAGCAGGACCCGCCGTCGTTAGTGCTGCCAGGGAGGTAAGAAGAACGGCAGTGAGAGTGCCGGCTACTGCTTTGCGGGGGAATCGGAGAGCGGAAATTTTGGGGTCCTTCTCAAAAGGGAGCCTGCTTGGCCTGATGAATATGGAGGAGGGAAGTGCTCATAGCGCTCTGGGGGCTATTCCAGAGTAGGCTTCGCTTTTGTCTCCTTCCGGATCCTTGCAGAAGCCTTGCAGGATCCTTGCAAGGGGACTGGCGATCCGTGCGCAAAGGTGGGAAAACACAGGCGAAAACCTGCGGAAAACCACCCGCGTCAGAGCCTCAAGGGGTGGGCCGGCCCCATAGGATGGTCCACATGAACGCCGAGTTCCACCAGACCGGTCTGAGTCCCGATGCCGATTGGTGGCGCCAGGCGGCCGTCTACCAGATCTACCCCCGCAGTTTTGCCGACTCCAACGCGGACGGTCTGGGCGACCTTCCCGGGATCACCGCGAAGGCCTCGTACCTGCAGTCATTAGGCATCGAGGCGGTCTGGCTGAGCCCCTTTTATCCCTCCGCTTTGGCCGATGGCGGTTATGACGTTGACGACTACCGGGACGTCGACCCCAGGTTGGGGACACTCGAAGACTTCGACGAGCTGCTTGCCGCCCTTCACCACGTGGGGATCCGCTTGATCGTGGATATTGTTCCGAACCACTCCTCCAACCGGCACGTCTGGTTCCGGGAAGCGCTCGCTACACCACCGGGTTCAGCGGCCCGCGAACGCTACATTTTCCGGGACGGAACCGGCCCCGACGGTTCCCAGCCGCCGTCGGACTGGCTCTCACATTTCGGCGGCAGCGCCTGGACCAAGGTGGCGGATGGCCAGTGGTATCTTCACCTCTTCAGCCCGGAGCAGCCGGACTTCAACTGGGACAATCCGGAGGTCCGGGAGGACTTCCTGGGAACGCTCCGCTTCTGGTCGGACCGGGGAGTGGACGGGTTCCGCGTCGATGTGGCCCACGGCATGGCCAAGGATCTGTCCGAACCGCTCAGGAGCAGGCCCACCTCGGACCCGCGTAGCACGCCCGACGACGGCACCGACCCCTTGTTTGACCGGGACGACGTCCATCGCATCTTCGCAGAGTGGCGCAAGGTGCTGAACGAGTACGATCCGCCGCGCGCAGCAGTCGCGGAAGCCTGGGCTCCCACTGCCCCTCGGCGCGCGCTCTATGCAAAGCCCACCGGCCTGGGCCAGGCCTTCAACTTCGATCTCCTCGAGGCCAACTGGGAGCCACAGACCTTCCGGACAATCATCACCACCAACCTTGCCGAAGCAGGACTGTCGGGCGCCTCCTCCACCTGGGTGCTTTCCAGTCACGACGTCGTCCGCCATCCCTCCCGCTACGGGCTCCCTCCCGGAGTGGACTTCCAGGCGTGGCTGCTCTCTGGCGGATCATCGCCTGCCGAGGACAGAAACGTGGGATTGGCACGGGCCCGAGCCGCAACGCTCCTGATGCTGGCCCTGCCAGGATCCTCCTACCTTTACCAAGGCGAGGAACTGGGTCTTTTCGAGGTTGCCGATCTCCCCGAAACCGTCCTGCAGGATCCCATCTGGGTCCGGACCGGCCACCGTGAAAAGGGCCGGGATGGCTGCAGGGTTCCCCTCCCGTGGACCGCCGACGCCCCCTTTTTCGGATTCAGCTCTACGCAACCGCACCTGCCCCAGCCAGCGTGGTTCGGTCCTTTTTCCGTGGCCTCTCAAGACGCTGATCCCGATTCCACCCTGCAGCTCTACCGCCGCGCGCTCCGGCTGCGCAGAAGGCTGCGGTCCGCTGAGACGCTCAGCTGGGTCGAGGGGCACCGCCCTGACGTCCTGCATTTCGTGCGCCCCGGAGGGTGGCACAGCATCACCAATTTCAGCCCTGAACCTGTCGCACTGCCCGAGGGAGACGTCGTCATCGCCAGCAGGCAGTTGGTCAATGGCACGCTTCCGGTGGATACGACTGCCTGGGTCATCGCTGATTCGTAAATTAACCATTGCGCTGTTCAAGTGATGCGTGCCATACTCTTTCTCGATGCGTATCGACGAAGCGTATCGATAAACCATATTCGCCGGAAGCACCTACACGGGAGGGGACAGAATCCATGCCAACCAGCAAGGATGTTGCCCTCGCCGCGGGAGTAGCCCAAAGTACTGTTTCTTACGTGCTGAGCGGTAAACGCCCAATTTCGGAAAAGACAAGAAAAAAGGTCGAGGCTGCAATTGAACAGCTCACCTACCACCCCAACGCCGGAGCCCGCGCACTCGCGAGCCGCCGGACCCGCGTCATCGGCCTGGTCATTCCCTTCATACCGGAATTGCATATGGCCTCCCTCATGGAATTTGTATCGTGCATCGCGTCAACCGCCAGGCAGCACGACCACGACATCCTCCTGGTGACGGAAGACGAGGGTGCAAACGGGCTCCGCCGCGTCGTCGGGCAGCAAATCTGTGACGGGCTGATCCTGATGCAGGTGGCGGGAGAGGACGAACGGCTTCCTGTTGCCCGGGCTTTAACGGTTCCGGTGGTACTCATTGGAATTCCACGAGATCCTTCCGGCCTCGTTTGCATCGACGCCGACTTTGAACTGGCGGGGCACTTGGCAGTCAACGATCTCGCCGCAGCCGGACATACAACCATAGGGGTCATCGCCTGGCAACCTGAGGTTGTGGAACGCCAGGTCAACTACGTCGACCGCTTCGTGCAGGGCACCAACCAGGCAGCGAAGGAGCTGGGAGTGAAGCTGGTCCACGTGGTTGGTGGAACCGATATCGGCACCATTTCCAAGTCGATGGATGAGGTGCTGGCCCAAACCACAGGACAGCCGGCATTCATCGCTCCCGAGGGAACAGTGCAGGAGATTCTGCTCCGGGTTCTCTCCGCCCGAGGACTGACGCCGGGAACCGACGTTTCCGTCATCGGCAGCGCATCACCGGCACTGGCGGAACTCCAACCCGTACCCTTGTCAACCATCGACCTCCGCCCCCGCGAAGTCTCCCGCCGGGCAGTGCAGATTATCTGCAATCTGCTCGAATCCGGTTCAGAGGGACCCCACGAATCCCTGGAGCTGGTGCCGCCCACGATCACGCACAGATCCAGCGTCATCCGCCCCGCCAAAGCCAAAGCAAGCTAGCCCAATCAACCCGCCATCTCCCCAGCCATTCCGTTTTGGGCATTATCGATACGCATCGACGAAACCACTATCAAGAAGGACAGACAATGAAGTCAGCATTCACCGGAAACAGGCCCCTTGCCACCGCCGTCACAGCACTGGTGGGCCTTCCACTCCTGCTCGCAGGATGTGGGGCCCCTTCTGGCTCCGCCGGTTCTGAAACTGTCACGGAAATCTCCGTGATGGACTACTACAACAATGAGCCGGACAAGTCGTTCATCGGCGACGCCCTGACCAGCTGTGCTGCAGAGGCCGGAGTCACGCTTAAGCGCGAGACAGTGCCCGGCAAATCCCTGATCTCCAAGGTTCTCCAGCAGTCTTCCTCTAAAACGCTGCCGGATGTCCTGATGCTGGACAACCCCGATCTTCAGCAGATCGCTGCAACCGGCGCCCTGGCGCCATTGTCCGACTTCAAGGTAAGCACTGAAGATTTCGCTCCCGGTGTGTTGAGTGCGGGAACTTACAAGGACAAGGTCTATGGCCTCGCCCCCACTGTCAACACCATTGCCCTTTTCTACAACAAGGACATCCTGGCCAAGGCAGGCGTCACCCCGCCTGCAACGTGGGATGAGCTGGAGGCGGCAGCCGCCAAGCTGACAGAGGGCGACCAATACGGCTTGGCCTTCAACGCCAACCCCACCTACGAGGGCACGTGGCAGTTCCTTCCCGTGATGTGGTCCAACGGCGGGGACGAGAAAAACATCAACACGCCGGAAACAACCCAGGCACTACAGCTGTGGACGGATCTGGTGAAGGATGGCTCAGTCTCCTCATCTGCCCTCAACTGGACCCAGGCCGACGTCAACGATCAGTTCCTGGCAGGTAAAGCAGCGATGATGGTCAATGGACCCTGGCAGATCCCCGCTCTCAGCAAGCAGCCCTCGCTGCAGTACGGCGTCGTGAAGATCCCTGTCCGCGAGGCCGGCCAGACGGCGGTGGCTCCGCTGGGCGGAGAAGTCTGGACTGTTCCCCAAACGGGCAACAAGGCACGCCAGGCCAAAGCCGCCGAGATCGTTTCGTGCTTGAACAACGACGAAAACCAGATGTCCATGGCTAAGGCCCGGAACACTATTCCTTCCAAGACCTCGCTGGCGGAGACCTTCGCAAAGGAAAACCCCAAGCTCGCAACGTTCACCGAACTCGTCAAGACAGCACGGGCGCGTACCGGGCAGCTCGGTGACGGATGGCCGGCCCAGGCAACCAAGATCTACACCGCGATCCAGGCTGCGTTGACCGGAAGCGCTTCTCCGGCGGACGCACTGAAGCAAGCCCAGGGCCAGTAAGAGGGAGTCATGTCACTAGCAGCTGACTTGTCGCCTTCGAAGGCGCAATCCAGGCAGCACCTGCCGGGCGTGGGTCAAGAACCCCCGGTTCCGCGCCGACGCAACCGCCATCGAAAAGAACGCCTCTTCCAGTGGCTCTTCCTGGTGCCGGCCGTTGTGTATATGGCCCTGTTCTTTGGCTACCCCGTGGTCAAGAACGTGATAATGAGCTTCCAGGACTACACCACGGCAACCTTCTTCACCGGAGAAGCGCCCTGGGTGGGCGTGCAGAACTACGTCACTGTACTGTCGTCGTCGTTGTTCTCAACGTCCCTCCTGAACACTGCGTTGTTCACCGTCGGATCCATCCTGGGGCAGTTCGTGATCGGCCTTGCCCTTGCCATCTTCTTTCAGCGCAAATTTCCACTCAACGGGATCCTCCGCTCACTGCTCCTGCTCCCGTGGCTGCTTCCGCTGATCGTGTCCAGCGCCGTTTGGCGCTGGATCCTGGACAAGGACAGCGGCGCGCTGAACCGCTTCCTCGGGGACCTGAACATTATCGAGACAGGTGTTCCCTGGCTGACCAGCACATCGCTGGCGCTGATCGCCGTCGTCGGCGTAAATATCTGGATCGGGATTCCGTTCAACCTGACCATTCTCTACGGCGGCCTGCAGGAAATTCCGGACGAACTCTATGAAGCGGGCTCCCTCGATGGAGCCACGGGCTGGAAGGCCTTCCGCTACATCACCTGGCCCATGCTCAAGCCGGTGGTCAGTGTGGTCCTGGTGCTCGGCGTCGTCTACACGCTCAAGGTGCTGGACATCATCCTGGGCCTGACCAACGGCGGTCCTGCCAACTCCACGCAGACCATTGCCACGCAGTCCTATGCCTTGTCCTTCCAGGAGTTCAAGTTCGGCGAAGGTGCAGCGCTGGGGAACGTCCTGGTGATCATTTCGCTGGTGTTTGCAGTCCTGTACCTCCGGGCGAGCAGGAGGGCAGTCGATGAGTAAGGAAACCATGACCCGGCCGATTCAAAAGAAGGCTGAGCCCCGCAGCTGGGGGAACACTGCCCTGGCCATCCTGTTCCTGGCCATCATGCTTTTCCCGGTGTACTGGATGATCAACGCGTCCTTGCAGCCGAACGGGGCCACGGTGGACACAACCTGGCTGCCCCTTAACCCGGATTTCACGGGCTATCTCACGGCAATCCGGGAGCAGGGGCCAAATCTTGTGACGAGCCTGGTCATCTCGCTCGGCAGTGTGCTGCTGAGCCTGGCCATCGCCGCACCGGCTGCCTACGCCCTGGCCTACTTCAAGGTCAAAGGCGCCGGGGTGGTACTGTTCGCCATCCTGATCAGCCAGATGATTCCCGGGATCGTCGTAGCCAATGCGCTCTACACGGCCTACAACGATCTGGGTTTGCTGAACTCCATCCCCGGACTGATCCTGGCGGACTCGGCCCATGGGATCCCGTTTGCCATCCTGATCATCCGGGCGTTCATGAACGGCCTGCCTTCATCGGTGATAGAAGCGGCAAAGGTAGACGGCGCCGGGCATCTGCGGGCATTCTTCTCGATTGTCATTCCACTGAGCCGCAATTCACTGATTACCGCGGGCCTCTTTACCTTCCTGTTCGCATGGAGCGATTTCCTCTTCGCCCTGACGCTCACCACCACCGAGGCAGTCCGGCCGGTAACACTGGGCATCTTCCAGTACATCGGCGCCTATGTGAACGACTGGAGTTCGGTGATGGCCACCGCCGTCCTGGCCTCCATCCCTGCCATCATCCTGCTCGTGGCGGCGCAGAAATACATCGCGGCGGGCACCTCCAGCGGAGCTGTTAAGTAGTTCCGACTCAAACCAACCCCACCCCCAACCAATCCAGGAGAGACTATGACCAGCAGCGCCAATGCCGCTGAAGCACCACAAATCCGCGTCACCGTGTGGGGTGAGAACCAGCACGAGAAGCACGACGAACTCGTGGCCCGCCTGTACCCAACGGGCATGCACGGAGCCGTCAAGGAGGGTATTGAGGAGAACCTCGGCAGCAGGGTGACCGTCCGCACAGCCACCCTGGATGACCCCGAACACGGCCTAACGGAAGAGGTTCTGGCCAACACTGACGTCCTCACCTGGTGGGGCCATATGTCCCACGCCGACGTCAGCGACGAAGTTGTTGAGCGCGTGCACCGCCATGTGCTCTCCGGGATGGGCTTGATCGTTCTGCATTCGGGCCACTGGTCCAAGATCTTCACCAAGCTCATGGGCACCTCCTGCACCCTGCGCTGGCGTTCCGAGCAGGACCGCGAACTCGTGTGGACTGTGGATCCCACCCACCCCATCGCCAAAGGTGTTCCGCACCCCATCGTGATTGACGAGCAGGAGATGTATGGCGAGTTCTTCGACATCCCCGCTCCGGAAGAACTTGTGTTTATCAGCTCCTTCAGCGGAGGGGAAGTGTTCCGCTCCGGCTGCACCTTCCGCCGTGGCCACGGCAAGATCTTCTACTTCAGCCCCGGCGACCAGGACTACCCGGTGTACCACCACAAGGACATCCGCCGCGTGATCTCCAATGCCGTGGAGTGGGCACTGACCGACCGCCCGGAACGTGTGTACCCGGAGCTGCTCCGCTACGAAACCAACGATTTCTTCAACGGCAAGAGCTACCAGGGAGCCAGGGCGTGAGCAACTCTTTTGCCACCATTCCCGACGACGGTACTCCCCTGCGCGTCGTCGTCGTCGGCGCCGGCGGTATGGGCCGCGCGTGGCTGAACGCTGTGGAGGAGTCCCCGCTCGTCGAACTCGCGGGAATCGTTGACCTCGACCTTGCGGCTGCCAGTGCCGGTGCCGCGGCAGTAGGCCGCCCTGTTCCCGTGGGAACGGGCACCGCCCGGTTAGCGGCCGACGTCGGCGCCCAGGCCGTCATCAACGTCACCGTCCCGGCCGCGCACCACCCGGTCACGACGGAGGCGCTGGCAGCAGGGCTGCCGGTCCTGGGCGAGAAACCGGTGGCTTCCACGCTGGCCCAGGGGATGTCCCTCGCGGCCGCTGCCGAGCTTTCCGGGCAGCTCTTTATGGTGAGCCAATCCCGCCGGTACAACCGCCAGCTTTTTGCCGCGAAGCGCCTCGCCTCCTCAATCGGGAACGTCGGTATTGTGTCGGCTGACTTCTTCAAAGCCCCCCGCTTCGGCGGATTCCGTGACGCCATGGAGCATCCACTCCTGCTGGACATGGCCATCCATCAATTCGACATGGCCCGGTTCCTGCTGGACGCGGATCCGGTGTCCGTTTTCTGCGAGGAGTACAACCCATCCTGGAGCTGGTACCGGGGTGATGCCGCGGCCACGGCTATCTTCGAGATGTCCGGCGGCGAACGTTTTGTCTTCACGGGCAGCTGGTGCAGCCCTGGACTTGAGACGTCCTGGAACGCCGCTTGGCGGATCAGCGGTGAGCATGGATCGGTGATCTGGGACGGGGACAACGAGCCCCTCGTGGAGTCGGCCGCTGCTTATGGTGAACCTGTTGGCGAGCTCGAAAGCGAGAATCCGGGCCAGGAGATCGCTGGCGCGCTGGTGGACTTCGTGTCCGCGCTCCGGTCGGGGGCCGCGCCCATGGGGCAGGTTCACCAGAACATCATGAGCCTGGCCATGGTGGAGTCTGCCGTTCAGAGTGCGTCCAGCGGTAAGAGGATCATGGTGGATGGGCTCTTGGAGGAGTCCTACGCCCAATGCGTCGCCGCCGAGCGCAATCCTGACGTCCTGGAGATTCTGCAATCGTGGCCGACGGTTCGGGCTGCACTGGCGGCGGAACCAAGCCGCTTGCCCTAGCGCCGGCGGTCCCAGGATTCTGCCAGCCTGGAACTTGAGGTGATTTTTTGGGAAATTGAGGCGATTTTTGATGTTGTCCGGCCATTCTGGGGTGCACAGCCGGAAACCCGGCGTCCGCGGTTACATCAACGGTCAAAACGTCATCAAGGAGCCCCAATGGATCCGATCGCAGACCTCAAGGGCCGGGTCACGCCATGAATTCCGGGCTGCTGTCCTTGGCTTCCTTCGGAGCCACTATGCCCGGCATGATCCTGTTGGGCCTCGGACAAACCATGGTGGTGCTTTGCCTGTGCTGTGACCTGGTAAGCATGCTCTCGGTACCCCGGTCTCACCGACGCTACATAGCCAACACCGTTTTCCGCACGTTGGCCGTGCCGTCGATTCTGGTCACCGGCGTGGGCGTCCTGATGGATGCGGCCTTCTGGGCATGGATGGACGTGGCGTTCGGGACGTTCATCATGGTGGCTCTAGTCTTCCGTCTTCACGCCAGCAAGGACGAAGACAACTGGTGGAAGGGCAAAGGCAAGAAGCTGGCCCATTGGTTCCGCGATCAGACGGCGACGCGGTTTGTACCGGCCCCGGCGGCCGGCTAACTGTGGTCCGAACCGCAAGTTTGCTTCCAGGGCACCAGGGTAGCTCTCAGGGCTTCATCATTGACGCCGGTGGGCCGGGGAACGGTGCCGCCGGGTAAAGTCCGGCAACCTGCAGCATGTAGTTCACCCATTGCGGGCCGGCGATCATATAGCCGTCAACCCGCTGATAGAACTTGCCGTTGATGGTCAGATTGTGGCCCGGCCGGCTCTGCCCTTCCAGGGTGTCCCCAAAGAATGATGCGGTGGAAAGTCCGGAGGTGTAGCCAGCCACCCAACTCGCACCGTTGTTGTTGGACGTTCCGGTCTTGGCAGCAGTGGGAACCTTGTCGTGGATCTTGGGGTTGATGTGTACACCGGATCCCACTTTCAAAACGTCCTGCAGAACTGCATTCACGCCGCGGGCAACCTCGGGTTTCACGGCGTCCCGGCAACTGGTTGATTGAGCCGGGAACTTTCGCCCGCTGGGATCCGTGACGTCCAGGATGGCGATCGGCGTGCAGTATTTGCCGTCGTTAGCGAAGGTCGCGAAGGCATTTGCCAAATGGAGCGGGGCAACCCCGATTGCTCCGAGGAGGTTGCCGAGTTGGTGCATGTTGACCGGAGCACCGTCCAGTCCGCTGTGGATTCCTACTGCATCCACCATCTTTTGGATGCCGCAGAAGTCCAGCTGGGTGGCCGACGCGAACGTCGCGGTGTTGATGGAGTTGTACAGCCCATAGTTGATGGGCATTTTCCGGTAGTACCCTTCATCGGCGTTCTGCAAGTCATCTGCGGTGCCCAGACCGGCATTCTTCTCGGCCGTGCTGTAGCCGCCGAGCACCTTCCCACAACTGGACCGCCACGGGAAATTAAGCGGATAGGTCCGCCGCGAGGCATCCACTTCGGCCGTGATCGATTTGCCCTCATTGAGCCACTGGGCGAACGTGAACGGCTTCATGGTAGATCCGGGCTGGAAGCCGCCGGCCCCGTTGAGGTCACCGCCGTTGGCGTCCTTGGCATCGACGTTGAAGTTCAGCTGGGTATCAAACTTTCCTTCCTGGGGAAGGAAAACTGTATTCTGGGCCATGGACAGGATTCTTCCGGTACCGGGTTGGACCGTTACCAGGGCAGCACCCCATTTATCAGGGTTGGGCCCTGCCGTGGCGTCCACCTGGGCCTGGGCGGGTCCCTGCAATCTGCTGTCCAAGGTGGTGATGATGGTCAGCCCGCCGCGGTAGAGGTGCCTTTCACGTTCGGAAATATCAGCGCCATACGCAGGGTCGTTGAGGATCAGGTGCGAGACATAGTCGCAGAAATACACGGCCATTTCCGCCCCGGCGCAGCCTTGCTTTGACGGAGTGATCTTAAGTTCGACGCCGGAGGCCACTGCCGCGTCATGCTCTGGCTGCTGAATCATCCGCTCTTCGAGCATTTTTCCCAGCACTTGGTTACGCCGCTGCAGCGCGTTTTCCGGGTTGACCGAGGGGTCGTAGAAACTGGGACTGTTGACCAGCCCTGCGAGCAACGCGGACTGTGGCAGATTGAGATCTTTGGCCGACGTGCTGAAGAAGTACCGCGATGCGGCTTCGATCCCGTAGGCATTGGCATTGAAGAAAACAATGTTCAGGTAGCCCTCGAGTATCTGGTCCTTGGTGAACTTCTTCTCAAGTTCAAGGGCCAGCTTCATCTCACGCAGCTTGTCACCAATTGTTTTCTGGCCGCTGAGGACTATTTCTTCGGTGTTGCCTTCGGAGAGGCGGGACTCGTTGAGGACGTTGGTGACATATTGCTGGGTAATCGTGGAAGCACCCTGGCGCCCCCCGCTGCTGAGGTTCGAACTCAATGCCCGCACAATGCCTTGAGGGTCAACACCCGCATGCTCGTGAAAACGGCTGTCCTCGATAGCAATAACGGCATTCTTCATATACGGCGAGATCTGATCCAACGGGACGCGTACGCGGTTCTCGGCATAGAACGTGGCAATGGGTTTACCGTCAGCAGTCAGAACCTTGGTGGATTGAGACGGGGCGTCTACATCCAGTTCGCCCGGGAGGTTGTTGAAGAAGGCAACGGAATTGCTCACAGTCGTTCCTGTGACGGCCACTGCGGGCACCACAAAACCAGCGGCAAGCACACCACACAGAACGCTCACCACCAAAAATCCGAGGACCCTTGCCAGGGCCGCACCAAGAGTCAGCTTTGGGCTATCTTTCAGCTCCATGGCTCTCCAGCTCAACGTGGTGAAACGTGTTTCCAGAATACGCCCGGCCGACCCGGCGTTCCAGAGGCCGCCCGCCGTGACAGGCTCCCCCACCATCCGCTCAGCGTCCTCCCACCTACACATGGAATAGTTCGGGTGGAATACTTGAACCCCCTCCTTTTCCTGCAGATCCATGCCAGAAAGAAGACATGAAGGAACCACGCCGTCCCGTGCCTTGCCTCCGCATGCCAGGTCAAAGCTGGTTGTTACTGGCAGCGTCCTTCGCACTCTTTGCGCTGACGCTGGGGCTGGGATACCTGGGGAAAACTTACGGATCCCCGGGACCGGACCTGGCAATGGATCAACTGCTCATTCCCGGGCGAAACCCTGTCCTCACAGGACTGTTCCTGACCTTTAATGCCGTCTTTTCCCCGCTGGGGAACATCATTATTCTTGCGCTCGCCTGCCTGCTCCTGGTGATTCTGAAGAAGCCGCTTGCTGCTATCGCACTCGGATCGCTGGTTTCCGTTGGGTGGTTGTCGTCTGAACTGGGGAAGATGGCCATCCTCCGGCTAAGGCCACCGGCGGACGCCACGCAGTCTCTGATCGCAGAAGCCGGCCACGACAGCTTCCCCAGCGGGCACACGGCGTTCGCAGCGGCGCTCGCCTGGGGTGCCGTACTCGTACTGGCGCAGACCCGGCATCAACGAACAGTCACTGCCGTCGCCGGCGCAGTTCTTGTCGTTGGCGTTGCATACTCCCGCCTGTATCTGGGCGTGCATTACCCCAGCGATGTTTTGGGCGCAGTACTCATGAGCACGGCGGCCATCCTGTGCTGGCTGCCCGTCTGGAACAGGCTGATCGAACCGCCATTGCGCAGGTCCTCCCTCATGGCCAGAATGGCTAACACTCCAACGAAGGAGGAGATGGCAGATGAGCAGGGACATCCAGATGGTTCTGGAAAAAGCCGATGAAGAGATGATTTTCCTGGGCCCGGATCATCCCTACTACGGGCTGCTGGCAGCTCTGGTCACCTCTGTGAGGAATGCCTGGCAGGAAGGCTACGACAGTGCCTCCGGGGGTCCCGCAGAGAACCCCTACGGTTTCAGGCCAAGAGGCCAGCTCTAAGCATCCGCTCTGACATGGCGGCCGTCAATGAGGCCTACATGACGGAAGCCCCTGCGCGAGCCTGTGATTCAAGCGCGGGGGCTTCCAAGCACTCCGGTCTTCGGGGGAAAGCGGAGGCTTAGAGAACAAAGTACAGCGTCTTCAGGCTGCAAAAGACCAAAAAATGCGTTCTTGATTCAACCTTGAGTCAGACTTATGGCGGTAGCGGTTTCCGGCGCTCCAGCGGGCATGAGGCTATGCTGGAAGAAGCTGGCTTGTGGGCTGGGGAACCCCGGGAAGGGGTCTGAGCCCACACCCCCGAACCCGACCAAGAGGCAATCATGTCCAAACAGCTTCCCCTCGACGAACTCTCTTCTGTCATCGCCCGGGTGAAGGGGCTCCTCCTTACCGAGGAGAAAGTTGAGCGCGCTGTACAGTTGCTCGCGGCCGCCGCAAAGCAGGCCATTCCGGGGACGCTGGGTGCAGGTATCTCCCTCCTTGATACGCAGGGCAGACGCACCAGCAGCGCCGCCACTGACAAGATTGTGGAACAGGCGGATACCGCACAATACGAGCTGGGGCAGGGACCCTGCCTGACCGCATGGGCTTCGGAAGCAACAATTCTCGTCGAGGACGTGCGGACGGAATCCCGCTGGCCGGAATGGTGCGCCGCAATGAAGGAGCTCCCCATCCGTTCAGTGTTGAGCACCCCGCTGGCAGCAGGCAAGGAATCACTCGGCGCGCTGAAAATCTACGCCGCCCAGCCCGGGATCTATGACGAGGAAACAAGCCGGCTACTTCAGCTGTTCGCCGGCCCCGCCGCCACCCTCCTGGCGAACGTCCAGAGTTCTGAAACGCCACGCCGCATCAGCGAATCGCTGGAAACCGCACTTTACAGCAGGGACACCATCGCGAGGGCAACAGGGATATTGATGGAGCGGCACGGGCTAAGCAGCGACGACGCAATGCGGAAACTCCTAAGCCGTGTCAGGGCAGATCGGACAACGCTCTTGAAAGAGTGCAGTCGGATCATTGCGGCTGTACCGGGACGCCGCGGGTAGAGGAGTCACCGATGGGGTTCGAGGCCCACGAAGAAGAACAGTGCCGGCTGCTCAGGAAGGCACTGAAATCCGCCGACATCACCCCGGCGGACCTATGGCTGACGTATTTCAGCATCGGTGGAGCGGTGGGTGAATACGAGGTCCACGCGTACCTGCAGGGACTCTTGTCCCTGCCCTTGCTGCAGCGCGACCTGCTGGCCTGCGCCGCCAACGAACTGATCGAAGAAGTTCCACCGCTGCCACGTGCCCCTTACGCTGAGGAGCTCGAGCCCAGCCACGGCGCCGGCAGCACCGGCACCAAGAACTCCAAGAGGAACACCTGAAACAGGCAGAAGGGCTTCAGTCAGGGATCTCCATCTGGAAGCCGCAATTGCATCTGAGGACGCGGGTTCGAAGGTAAACGTCCAGGAGCGCTTCAGGCTCCCGCTCCGTTTTCATGGCGGCATAGGCATTGCGGAGCTCGGAACCGGCCACGTGCATAGGTTCACCGCAGTGGATGTATTCCCCGCCAAACTGCAAAACGCCCAGCGATTTTGGAGGCCCGGGACGGTTGAGGATGGCCGCCACCTGCGGCACACCAGCAGCGTGCTCGTAGAAGCATTCACACTCCCCGCACGTGTAGGAAACCCTGACCAAGTCCCGTTCCCCTCCTTCGAGTGCTTCGATTGACTCGACGATCAGGAAACGATCGGTATGACATTGGGTGCACCACAGCCGCTGGCTGTAGGGATGGTGGGCGCCGCCTGGAATGAAGCGGTTGGAGATGGTCGACACTGACAGAACTCCTGCTGTATGGGAGGCCTGTGCCCACGCTGCTTGAGCGATGCTCCCGAGATCAGGCTAACGTCCTGCAGCCAATCCGACAAGCACGCGGCTGCGTCCACCGGATGCCCTTCGCAACCCGCCCTACTCGTCAAAGTGGGTGTGCACAGCCGAGCCCTCACTGATGGACGCAATGATCCCCGCGGCCACGTCCCGCAGCTTGATATTCCGGCTGTTCGAGGCTCTGTTCAGCATCTGTTGGGCGGCATCCTGGCTGCACCTGTTCTGGGCCATGATCGCTCCGACAGCTAGGTCAATAGTGGTGCGGGACTGCATTGCGGCCGCGAGGTCATTGCGCGCTTCTGTCAGTTGCGCTATCCGCAGGGCCAGCCGCAGGTTCTTCGAGATCCGCTCCGCAAAATCTTCGGCGTCAGCAATGTCCTCCCCGGAGAATCCATGGGCCTCCGGCGAGTACAGATTAAGCGCGGCCCTCGTTTCCCCTTCGAGGGGAAGCGGCACACCCAGAATGGACAGGATGCCCTGACCTCCCACGGCCCGGACATAGTCCGGCCAGCGCGATTCATCACGGAGATCGGGCACATGAATGGTGGTCATTTCCTTCATTGCAGTCAGGCACGGCCCCTCACCGAAGGTGTTCTGCAGCTCGTCCATGGCCCTTGCGCAATCATTGCTGCTGGCAATTGTCAGTGCCCGTTTCCGCCGGATTACAGTGATGCCACAGTAGACACTCAGGCCTGGCTTGGACAGGCTGTCCGCGGAGTAGGCCGCGAGCTCGTTAAGAAACTCCCCCACGTCTGAGCTGTCCAGCACCAGATCCTGGAGATGGAGTCCAATGTCCGCCGCTGTTTCCCTCTTGGCGTCACCTGCCATGGGACTGACCCCTCTCCACCTTGCCTCTACAGGTAGGCCTGGAATCGCCAGCGAGGCACAGGCAGGCGTTGGCCCCGCGCTGCTGAACGGTACTCTCCAGAATAGTCCTTTCGGGCGGGGCTGTGGGGTCCCAGGCACGCCGTCCTGATCATCAGGCCAGGGATAGAACGAAGGAAAGCACAAAGCCCGCGGCAGTGCCCAGGGCCACCGCAGGGCCGCCGTGCTCATAGGCCTCTGGCATCAGTGTGTCGGCGAGCGAAGCTATGACGGCACCGGCGGCGAACGCCAAAGGCAGTGAAATTGTTCTGGGGTCGCTTCCCGAAAGCGGCCCTGCGCCGAGTACGACTGCCAGCACCAATAGCACAGCACAGGCTGTCCACAGCCCGATGACCAGGCCTGAAGCTCTTCCCTGCGCCTTCATGGACGACGCCCCCACAAGGGCCTCCGGCAGGTTCGAAACAAAGATGGCCGCCAGCAAGGCCAGCCCGCCGGTCCCTTCCCCGAGCGAGATACCCAGGGCGACGTTCTCCGGAACCCCGTCCAGCGTCACCGCGGCAAGGAGGGCCATTCCGGCAGCGCCGCGGGTGGACGAAGGCGTGGGCGGACGGTCGGAAGCCGCAGCGTCCGTATCAAGTTTGGCACTCCCCTGGAACTCATCTGCGGGAGCCCCTCCGGCTCCTGGCTGGGCCCACCGGTCCAGCAGCGCACTGAGGCCTGTGAACACCGCAGCGCCGGCAAAAAGCCCAATGGCGGCCCGCTCTATTCCACCCCGTTCGTAGGCGTCTTCGAAGAGTTCAAATGTCAGGGCGGTGATGAGCGCGCCGGAGGCAAAAGAGAGGAGGATGGCGAGGAGCCGCTTGGGCATCTCGAACCTCACGCCGATGAAGGCCCCCACCAGCAGCGCGCTGGAGGCCACCGCGCCAAAGAGGATCGCCATCAACATTTTGCCAGTATGAATCCGGTCGGGTCCCCGAACAATAGGGCAGGACTATACCGCGGACTACATGCTTCAGCTCCCCCTGCATGTTGATGATCGAGTTTGTTCGTTCATGTTCGCATTCCTTGTGGGCCGCCGGTGGCGGTAATAGCGTCGGCGGGTAGCGGATCGGCTGGACGTCGCTGACGGATGACGGCCGCGCCCGATCAAGAACTCTCCAACGATGAAGGGCTGAACAATGACGTTTTCCGAAGGCCGGTTCCGGCGCTCGGCGGCAATGGCCGTCATGGCTGCAACAGCAGCGTCGGGACTGGTGGCTTTCTCCGGCAGTGAGGCTCCGGCAACTGCCGCCGAAACCGTGGGTACTCCTGTCACCATCACTCCCAACCCTGCCAGCAAGGGCAAGGCCTTCCAGGGTTGGGGGACCAGCCTCGTCTGGTTCGCCAACGCCACTGGCGGGTACCCGGAGGAGATCCGTGAAGAGCTGTACCAGAAGGTGTTTGGCGAGAATGGCTTGAACCTCAACATTGCCCGCTACAACGTGGGCGGAGGAAGCGCATCCGACGTCGCCAGTTACCTCAACGACGGCAGCGCCGTGGAGGGCTGGTGGAACCCGGTAACGGAAGCCACCGCAGAGAACCCCGTACTTTCGAATCTGTACCGACCTGACGGTTCAGTGGACGCAACGCAGGCAAACAAGCTCGCATTCCTGAACCAGTGGAACCCGGATGATCCTGCCTCCTACAACCGCGACGCCGACAAAACCCAGCGGTGGTGGGTGGAACGCCTCGCCGCCGACCAGCAGATCACCCATTGGGAAGCCTTCAGCAACTCGCCACCCTGGTTCATGACCAAAAGCGGGTACGTCTCAGGCCAGATCAGCACCAACAAGGGCGAGAACCTGTTGCCCCAGGCTGAGCAGAAGTTTGCCGCGTACATGAAGAAGTCCGTCGAACTTCTGGAGAAGGGAAGCGGCATCAAGGTGGACACCATTGACCCGTTCAACGAGCCGAACTCCGGCTACTGGTCAACGACCATCGATAGCGTCACCGGCAAGCCGCCCACTTCCTACACGCAGAAGCAGGAAGGGGCCCTGATCTACCCGCCCGCACAGGACCGTGTCACCAAACTGCTCGCGGGGGAGCTCGGCAAGGAGGGAACCACCACTGACGCTGTCATTTCCGCGATGGACGAGACAGATCCCACGAAGTTCATGAACAACTGGAACGCCTACAGCCAGCAGGCAAAGGACGCGGTCGCCCAGCTGAACGTCCACACCTATGGCACCAACGACCGGCGGCGCGTCCGGGACCTCGCGAAATCCACCCAGAAACCCCTGTGGATGAGTGAAGTAGGCGGTTCCTGGGGCGGCAACCCCGCCCTCGGCGACACCACCGGAGGCTGGGACCGCTCCAACATCAACAACGGCCTCGGCATCGCGGGCCGCATGGTCAACGATCTCCGCGAGCTTGAGCCGGAGGCCTGGGTCTTCTGGCAGCCGGTGGAGGACACCTACAAGCAGGAACACGGAAACGGCGGCTGGGGCTCCATTTACGTCGACTTCGATTGCAACTATGAAGGCCGTGTGGGCTCTTCCAACCGCCGGCTCAACGACGGCGACTCCGCCGAAGACGCCAAGTGCCGTGTCCTGACAAACCAGAAATACAACACCACCCGAAACTTCACGCACTACATCCGTCCCGGCGATTTCCTCATCGCCAACGACAACCCGGAGACCGCGAGCGCACTGCGGGCTGACGGCAGCGGTGCCACGCTGGTGCACTTCAATGACAACGCGGCCCCCGAGACGGTCACTATTGACCTCTCCAAGTTCGGCAGCATCGCCGACGGCGCCACTGTCACTCCGGTGATCACCACGAAGTCGCCCATTGAGGACATCGAACGCAACGCCCTGATCAAGGGTGCACCGGTATCCGTGGACCGTGCAGGAAAGAAAGCAACGCTGGAGATTCCCGCGGCTTCAGTAGTGACCTTCCTGGTGGATGGCGTCAGCGGCGTGGCTGAAGACGCCCCGGCCCTGAAAGACGGCCACACCTATCAGGTCGGCGGCGAGGCCAGCGGGAAGTACCTCACGGCTAAGGCGGACGCCACTGTTTCCATCCAGGACCTCGGAGCGAATGCCACGGAAATCGCGCCACAGCTGTGGACGTTCAACGCTGTGAAGGCCGACGACGAATACGCTCACGACCGGCGGTTTGTTGTCACCAACAAAGACGGCAAGGTGCTGACCGGCGATGGCGGGGTCCTGAACGGAAGCCAGTCGGGATCTGCCCGTCTGGCCAGCCTGAGTTTGGAGGAGGCCAAGGCCCAGCCCAAGGCACAGTGGATTGTGAGCACCGAAAACGGGAAGCAATGGACGCTCGTGAACGCTGCTGCGGCAATCGCGCTCCAGGTTTCGGGCAGCCAGACCGCTGCCGGCTCTTCCGTGGCCCTGGCCTCGTCCAGCGGATCCACGGCCACCGCCACCAGCAATGCGCACCAGACGTGGGGATTCGAGGACCTCGAGGACCTCGTGCTGCAGGGAACGCGGCGGGTTGACCTCAGCACTCCCCTTGGCGCTGCCCCCGCGTTGCCCGGCACCGTCGTTCCGCTGTACGAAAAGGGACCGGGAAGCCCCATCGCGGTCCAGTGGGAAGCAGTGGATCCGACAGTTTGGAACAAGCGCGGGACCGTGACTTTGCATGGATCAGGCGTTGACCGTTACGGCAAGACCTTTGACAACGCCGAGCTCGTGGTCACCGTCGGCAAGTACGTGGCCACCGACCCCGTCTCGCTGACGGTTGGGGTTGGATCGGCTGTCACAGAGGTCCAGGCCGCTGCTCCTACGCATGTTCCGGGCCAGATCGGTACCGGGACAGCCAGAAACAACCTTGCAGTGACGTGGGACTGGAGCACTTTGTCATCAGCTGCGCTGGAATCCACCGGGACGGTCACCGTCGCCGGTAAGGCGGCAACCGGCGTCGTCGGTTCCAAACCCCTTGACGCTGTCCTGACCGTCCTGGTGGTTGACCGGGTGGCCAGTACCCATATCTGCAAGGAGGACACCTCGACGACGGCGACCGCCAGCTACTCGGAAGCCTCCTATGCGCCGAAAAACACCTGCGACGGCAACACCACCACGCGGTGGTCCAACTGGGTGGGCGGCGGCCGGAATGCTGACAGCCTGAGCTACGCCTTCACCCGCAATTACACGGTGGATTCTGTCACTGTGACCCTTGCCGAGCACGCAGCCCAAAGCCTGAGTGTCCAGTTCCAGGACGCGCAGGGAGGCTGGCAGGGAACCTCGGCGGGGGTGATTACCGGCCTGACCACGACGTCCCCCGTGAAGGTGGTCTTCAACCCGGTCACCACCCGCGGGATCCGCGTCTCGCTGGCCACTCCCGGTTCATACACCAAGGTTGCCGAAGTAGCGATTTCCGGAACACGGCTGGCTGATGCGGGTGCCGCCGGACTTGGCCGTCTGCTCGTGGACCAAAAATCCGTTGTCGGCTTCGACGCCGGAACCACTGAATACAAGGTGCTGACGGCGTCGACGGCGGTTCCCACCGTTGCGGGCTATGCCCTGGACACGAACGCAAACGTATCAGTCGCTCAGGCCACAGTGCAGAATCCCCTTGCTACCGTCACGGTAAACGCGCCCAACGGCAAGCTCAAGGAGTACCGGGTGGCCTTCGTTACCGGCAAGCAGGCATGCCTGAACGGCGGCTGGGCCACCAACGTGGAACCTGGTTTCAAGGGTGAAGGAGAATGCATCAGCTACTTCGCCACTGAAAAGTAGGCCCGGCAGCATAACGGGAGCCCCGTCAGGACCATCCGGTTCCGGCGGGGTTCCCGTCGTTTTGGGCATCGTTGGCCACTCTGGTCCCCGGTCCCGGGCTATCCTGACACCAAGCGAAAATCAGACAAACTCAGACATCCTGCTGCGGAGGCATTGCTGTGGAAACTGACAGGACCGCGGGTGGCGAGGCTCCGGCCAAACCTGCCACGATCTATGAGGTGGCGCGCCTGGCCGGCGTTTCACATCAAACCGTGTCCAGGCATCTGCGGGGCAGCGGAGGACTCAAACCCGCCACCGTTTCCAAAGTCCAGCAGGCCATCCTCGAGCTGAACTACAGCCCGAACATGGCTGCACGTTCCCTGAGGACACGGCTGGTCTACCGGATCGTCATCATCGTTCCGGAAGCCACTCAATTTGTCCCGGTGAGGATGCTCAACGGCGCTGCGGCAGCTGCCCATGAGGCTGGCTACCTGGTGGATGTGATCGCGCTTGAAGGCATCGCGGACACCCGCTCAAGCCGCCTCCTGGGACTCCTCGGGAGCGAGCAACTGGCGGGAGTCCTGTCATTTGTCCCATTAGGCGGCATGCAGCAGCACCTCGACGCCGCACACTCCGGCCTTCCCGTTGTGGTGGCCGGAGAATATGACGACAAGATGCGGGCACGCGGCACTCTTGCCGACGGCGCCGCGGCAGCCCAGATCGTGGAGCACCTCGCCTCACTGGGTCACCGCCGGTTTTTTCACGTAGCTGGACCGGAACAATGGCCCTCCGCCAGGAACAGGCGGGCCGTCTACCGCGAGGCGATCGCCCGGCTGGGCCTGGCCGCTGTTGGTGAATCCCAAGGGGACTGGTCCGCCGCCTCGGGCTACCAGGCCGGACTCACACTCCCGATGGACACTGGCGTTACGGCGGTGTTCGCAGCCAACGACCAGATGGCAACCGGCCTGATGCGGGCCCTTCATGAACGTGGCCTCAAGGTGCCTGGGGACATCAGCGTCTGTGGCTGGGACGACCTCCCCGAATCCCGTTATCTGGTTCCCTCACTCACCACGGTGAGCATGGACCTTGAAGGCCAGGGCCGGCAGGCAATGAGCGAACTCGTGGGCATCATCCAAGGGAACACGGCCAGCCAGCCTCGGGTTCCGCCGTCGCCTGATGACACCAGGCCGGGCCTGATCGAACTGGAGATCCGCGAGTCCACGGCAGCTCCCCACCCCACACAACTGGCAGCCTTCGGAGACTAGGTTCCGGGACTGCTGTAACTTTCCATGGCTCCATTGACAGCAAAAGTGATCGATAACATAATCATTTGTTATCGATCACTTTTGTGCGCCGGGTCACAGAACCAGCAGGGCCGCCAAAGGACAAGCCAAGGAGCAAAGCACATGTGGAATCCGCAGGGGGGCCCGTTGCGCGTAGGAATCATTGGGACGGGAGGCATTGCCCACGCGCATGCCGATGCCCTGTCGACGCAGGAGAACGTTGAGCTTGCCGTGGCAGTTGATCTTGATCCTGGCCGGTCCCAGGAATTCGCCGCTAAATGGAGCATGCAGAGGACGGCGCCCGACCTCCGCACAGCTGCGGCCAATGGAGGGCTGGACCTCGTAGTCATCTGCACTCCCCCGGCAAGCCACATGGGCCTTGCCCTGGAGGCCCTCGCCATGGACCTCCATGTGGTCATCGAAAAACCTCCCGCTCTTTCACTGGAACAAATGAACACCCTGATAAAGGCGGAGGCAGCGTCCGGCGGATCTGTCAGCTGCGTCTTCCAGCACCGGTTCGGCTCCGGCGCCCAGCGCGTTGTGGCCCTGCAAGAGGCCGGCTGGCTGGGCCGGCCGCTCGTGGGAACCTGCAACACATTGTGGTTCAGGAACCAGGCGTACTTTGATGTGCCCTGGCGGGGACTATGGGATGTGGAAGGCGGCGGCCCCACCATGGGGCACGGAATCCACCAGTTCGATCTGCTGGTGCACCTTTTCGGCCCCTGGCAGGAAGTCACAGCCTTCGCCTCCAAGCTTGCAAGGAAGACGGACACCGAGGATGTGTCCGCGGGTGTGGTCCGCTTCGAGTCGGGAGCAATTGTCACCATCATGAACTCGGTGATTTCCCCGCGCGAAACCTCCCAGCTTCGGCTGGACTTTGAGCACGCCACCCTGGAGCTGGAGCATCTGTACGGCTACGACAACGATCACTGGACGCTGACGCCGGCACCCGGATCGGAGGAACTCGCCGAATTGTGGGAGTCCGCTGAAACCAACATCCCCAGCGGACACAGCGCGCAGTACAGCGTGGTTCTGGACCAGCTCAAAGCCGGAGAAGTACCGCCGGTCTCGCTGGCCGGGGCGTACCCCACCATGGAACTGGCCGCCGCGATCTACGCCTCCAGCATCACGGGAAAAACAATCCGCAAAGGTGAAATCAATGAAGGGCACGCGTTTTTCACCCGGATGGACGGCCACCTGGAACCGTGGACGCAGCAGGCCCCCGAAGCGTCCGGGGAAGTTGCCGAAAAAGAAAGCGCAAACGTATGAGCGTCGGGATTGAATGGGAGGACAGCGGCAAGGCAATAGCGGTACGCATCGACGGCGTCGAAATTGCCGGCTATACCTACGTTCCGGACGACGCCCAGCAGGAATCACCGCGGCCCGGTTTCCAGACACTGCGGACGCTCGCCGGCGACGCACTTAGTGTTTTCCGCCCCCACGACCACACCTGGCACAAGAGCCTCGCTTGGTCGCTGCCGCACCTGGGCGAAGACAACTTCTGGGGCGGCCCCAGTTATCGCCGGGGCAAGGATTATCAGTGGTTGCCCAACAACGGTTCCATGGAACACCAAGACATTCTTGAAGCGGGCAGGATTGAGGGCCGCTTCCGTTTCAGCCATTCGCTCGCATGGTGGACCCAGGCCCGGGAACACGTGGTTGATGAGCTTCGCACGTTTGAAATCTCGGAGTCCCCGGATGACGATTCCTGGGCCATTGCCTTCGAAACGTCCATGCAGAACGTGTCCGGCCATGACATCAGGATCGGCTCACCCACCACCGAGGGACGGGAGAATGCGGGTTACGGGGGCCTCTTCTGGCGCGGACCGCGGGATTTCACCGGCGGCCGGATCCTGGGGCCGGACGGGCTCTCCGGAGAAGAACTGCGCGGGGGCCGTGGAGAATGGCTCGCCTTCGTGGGGCAGCATGACGGAACGTGCAACCACTCCACCGTGATGATGGTGGACGATCACCGCAACGAGCAGCATCCACCCGAGTGGTTCACGCGCAGCGAGCCCTTTGCCTGCATGGGGCCGGCACCGTTCTTCAGTGAAGAGGTCCTCTTCAGCAGCGGAGCCACTTTGACCAACCGCTACTCCTTCGTCGCGGCCAACGGCGAGTCCACCGAAGAAAGGCTTGCCGACCTGGCGGAAGCCGGGCGGCAGGCATTGCAAAACCTGAAAGTGGGCAGCCGGCGATGAGCATTGTGCAGGAACTGCCGTTTTTCCCTGGTGGGACCGCAGTGACACGGCTCGCCGTCTATGACTCGGCTGCTGCAGATGGGGTCTGCGGCGGTTCGCCCCATCTGCACACCGCATCCACGGAGGCCTACCTGGTCATCGGCGGGACGGGACAGGTGGAGACTCTCAGCAGCGACGGTTATGCAGCCCACGAACTGACCGCCGGCAACCTGCTGTGGTTCAGCCCCGGAACTGTTCACCGGCTCATCAACGGCGGAAACCTGGACATTCTGGTGGTGATGCAAAACTCGGGGCTCCCGGAGGCCGGAGACGCCGTGCTCACCTTTGAGCCGGACGTCCTCGCAGACCCGGAGCGATACCGGCGACTAGCCGCCTTGCCGTCGCCGGCAGCCGGTGCCGAGGTGGTGGCGGCAGCTGCCATCGCCCGGCGAGACGCCGCCTTGGCCGGCTATGCGGAGCTAAGGGCCGACGTCGAGCGCCGCGGCTATGCCGCTTTGGAGGAATTCCACAAGGCCGCCGTTAATGTGGTGCGGAGGCGGGTTCCGGAGTGGCGGAAGCTGTGGGCCGATAAGGTCCTGGCTGAGGTCCACGAAACAGACACCTGGCTCACTGACCTGGAGCAAGGTGAGGGCCCACACCTTGCGAAGGCATCCGTGGCCCGGGCCAATCCCAGGAGCGCAGAGCGGCTCTTTGGAATGTGCGGGCGGCTGCAGACCTGGGCGCCAGGAATGCCTGCCTGACAGCGCCAGGACGGCTAGACCCGTCCACCCGCTTCGCGCATCGCCGCCCTGAAACGATCACCCACCAACTTAATCCTTTCCACGGGCTCGTTACTGAACACCAGCCGAAGGTGGCGGTTGGCAACTTCTCCGCCCCAGCCCGTCATGGCCGTAGCTGCCACACCGTGGCGCAACAGGACGCGCGAAAGGTCACCGGGGTCAACACCGTGTTCCACGGTATCCAGGATCTGGGACCAGCCGCCGGCTGCCGGGATCATGGCAAAACCGTCGAGGGCCGTGGTGAGGGCATTGCGCCGCCGCTGCCACTCCTCAACGCAATGCCCCAGACCGCCGTCGCCGTCGTTCAATGCGGCAATCAAGCCGGCTTGGGCGATGCCGCCTGGCGTAATGCCGTTATAGATGTGGACGACGGCGAGATCCGACATGACCTCCGCGGGCGCCACGATCCAGCCGATCCGCCAACCGATCATCCGCTGCTCGATGGAGGCCGCGCCAATGATTATTGTCCGCTCCCGCATTCCGGGGTACGTTACCGGACTCAGGACTGGCTGACCGTCGTAGACAACCCCTTCCATGAAGGACCAATAAATCAGCCACAGGTCCCGATCAACACACAAGCGAGTAATGGCCCTCCACTCATCTTCGTTTAGTCGGTAGCCCGAAGGGAAGGATGGATTCTGGAGGAAAACGGCCCGCGTCCCTGGCGAGACGGCGGCCTCCAAGGCCTCAAGATCCAGCCGCCACGCGCCGCCAGACACCCTCATCGGCACCAGGCGCGGCACGCCGCCGGCGAGATGCACTCGATTCAGCATGCCGGCGTAAGTCGGGTCCGTCAGGAGTATTTCATCGCCTGGATCGGTCACCGCCAGGAGCGCATCGAGCAGGCAGTCACCGTCGCTGGACGTCAGGATCACTTCCGACGACGGGTCATAAGTGATGCCGGTCCGCCCGGCTATTTGCGCGGCTACTGCCTGTTTGGCAGCAAGCTGTCCGGTAAAGGGAAGGTATGAGTTGGCGGAATCCAATCCAGCTGCCGCCCGGGTTGCCTCTATTGCCGCAAGGGGTGGCAGGAGGTCAGTGTCAAGATTTTCCAGTCTGAGGATGTCGGGGTCGTCCCCTGCCGCCGCGGCCACTGTATCGATACTGAATCCGGCCACATGCTGCAGCCGACTGGGCCGGGATCTCATCGGGTTGCCTCGTTTCGGAACAGGGACCCGGCCGCACGCAGTCGGCAGGACTACAAGCGGATTGTGGAATACGGCCGGCTGGGGAGGTTCCCCGCCGTCCATGGACGCACGGATGGCTCCACGGGAGTGTGCCCACGGCCGTCGCGGATCACCAGGACGACCGTGCCGATCATGGCCGCAAAGGAAACCAGGCCGAGGAAGATGAGTACCACGGCCATTGCCACAGACATTTTCATGCACCTCGTGGCTCCAATTTTACGGCCGCGGTTCCGGCCCGGTCGAGGGCTCCCCGAGCACTTACGGCGTGTCAGGCGAGGCATCAGAGGGCCGTTGACGCTCTCTGCCTAATATGGTCTCGGTTGAGCAGTGGCCACCCCGTTTCTTTGAGGATTGCCATGACCTGCAAACTGAAGGACGCCGGATCGGCTCACCGCGGGTTCCTCTGCTGCTGCCAAATGCACCAGCGGAATATCCAGCGCCGCTGCCCCTGTCTTGGGCCTATTTTGAGGCGAGGACGGTGAGATGCGCAGGGAATTCGTTCCGGGCACTGCCGTTCTGGGCGGTGTCCTGCTCTTCTGGGTAGCAGCAGTGCTCGGGAACCTGTCCTTCCTCAGCGCGCCCAGGCCGCCCTTGTCCACTCTTGCCTGGCTGATCTTTGTCTATGCAGCCGTCGCCATCACGCCCATCGCTGGAGGACTGGCAGCAGCGGACCTCGTTCGCCGATGGCAGCTGAACCGGAACGAGGAGACCCGAGAGGGCTAGGAACGCCGCGCGAAGTAGACTCAACCGGTGAACGCGTATTGGGAGCTGGCCAAGTCATCCTTCCGGCGCCACTCCACTTACCGCCTGGCTGCTGTCTCCGGCGCATTCACCAATTCAGTTTTCGGCCTGATCCGCGCATCGCTGCTCCTCTCAGCCATTTCGACGGCGGGAGGATCGATCGGGGGCTACTCCCCTGTCGAGGCGGCAACATATGTGTGGCTGGGCCAGGCCCTCCTGTCACCCTTGGGGCTCTTCGGCCGGGCCGAAGTTGCTGACAGGGTCAAAAGCGGGGATATCGCCGTCGACCTTACCCGCTCGGTCAATCTGACGGCGTCCTACTGGGCACAGGATCTGGGCAGGGCAGCCTTCGACGTCCTTCCCCGCGGACTGCCGCCCCTTCTCATTGGGGCCATTGTCACGGGGTTGTCGCTCCCCACTACAGCCGGTCCCTACGTGCTCGGCTTCATCTCCATCCTTGCCGCGATGACCCTGAACTTCCTGGGCTTTTTCATCATCAACCTGTTGGCGTTCTGGGTAGTGGAAATCCGAGGCTACTGGATGCTGTACCTGGTCCTCATGCAGCTGCTGTCCGGATTCCTGGTTCCCGTGACCTGGTTCCCGCAATGGATGCTCCACTTTGCCCGTGCCACTCCCTTCCCGTCGATGCTGCAGACGCCGGTGGACATCCTTGCCGGCAGGACCGACGGCGTGCAAAGTCTTGCGTTGGTGGGCATCCAGCTCCTCTGGCTGGCAGTGCTGCTGGCCGGCACGCAGATCATGATCCGGTTCGGTGCCCGGAAGCTGGTGGTGCAAGGTGGCTGATGGTGAAGCCCTGGACAGCACCAGGGTCTCGAACGCCAAACTCCTTCGGCTGCTGATTTCAGCCCGGCTGCGCTCCCAGACCGCCTACCGCGGAAGCTTTGCCGCTGATGTTACGGGCCAGGTGGTGCTGGCGCTTACGGAGTTCGTTGAGCTGTATGCGATCCTGCATAACGTTCCGACCTTCGGCGGCCTGACCTTCGCCCAGGCTTTGCTGGTTTTTGCCTTCGCGTCGATCGGCTTCTCTATCGGCGATCTGCTGCTGGGCGAGACCGACTCTATGAGCGATGCCATCCGGATGGGAAAGCTGGAGGTGCTCCTGACCCGGCCGCTTCCGGTGCTGCTGCAGCTCATGACGTCTGACTTCCAGCTGCGGCGCGTCGGCCGGCTGGCCTTCGCATTGCTGGCAATGGCGGCCGCATTGTTCCTGACGGACATTGATTGGGATCCGGGAAAAGTGCTGCTGTTCATGATCACCCCGCTGGCCGGTGCCGCGATTTTCGGTGCGCTTTTCGTGGGCGCGGGGGCGGTGCAATTCTGGCTTGTGGACGGGCGCCAGCTTGGAAACGCCTTCACCTACGGGGGCCGCTACGTGGCGTCCATGCCGGGCGCCGCCCTGTTCCTCCCCATGCAGGTCTTTTTTACGTTCGTTGTCCCGGCCACGCTGGTGGCCTACGCCCCGAGCCTGGTCCTGCTGGAGCTGGAGGGCCCTGCTGGAATCCCAGGCTGGACGGGCTGGCTGGGACTGCCGGCCGCCGTCGTGCTCTGGGGGCTCATGCTGCTGCTGTGGCGGGCAGCCATCAAAAAGTACACCGGAGCAGGAGGCTGAATGATTATCGAGGCAGAGCAACTGTGCCGGAACTTTACCGTTACGGAAGCCGGTGAGGGCCGGGGCTGGAACCGGCTGAGGCGCCGTTCCCGGACAGTCCACGCCGTGAGGGACGTGAGCTTCACTGTGGAGCGGGGTGAGGCTGTGGGCTACATCGGCGCCAATGGTGCGGGGAAATCCACCACCATCAAAATGCTCACGGGCATCCTGGTACCGTCATCAGGCAGGGTCACCGTTTGCGGGCTGCAGCCGGTGCCGCAGCGGCAGGCCTTGGCCCGCAAGATCGGCGTCGTGTTCGGTCAGCGCTCGCAGCTTTGGTGGGATTTGCCCCTTAAGGACTCGTTCCCCATCCTGGGCGCGATGCACCGCCAGTCTGAAAGCCGATGGCGGCCGCGCTTTAAGGAGCTCTCTGAACACATGGCGATCAGGCCTTTTCTCAGCACGCCAGTGCGGCAGCTTTCGCTCGGACAACGGATGCGGGGAGAGGTTGCAGCCGCGTTACTGCACCGGCCCGAGCTGGTGATCCTGGACGAACCCACCATCGGCCTTGACATGATCAGCAAGGAAAGCCTCCGCCGCTTCCTGGACTTTGAGCGCCGTGAACACGGCACCACCCTGCTGCTGACCACCCACGACATGAGTGACGTCCAGCGTCTCTGCCAGCGGATTCTGGTAGTGGACGACGGCGCTATCGCCTTTGACGGGCCTCTCACCGGCCTTTCAGACGTGGCGGAAGCGCGGCGGACCATGGTGGTGGATCTCATCGCGCCGCTGGATGGTGCAGACCTCGTCCTGCCCACAGGTGCAGTACACCTGGGAGCTGAGGCGGAGGGGATCCGGCACCGCATCGTGTTTGATCCGCGTCAGCTCTCTGCCGCGGTCCTGCTGGCGGCAGTCTCAGCAACTGCAGAGGTGGCCGATCTGTCGTTGCACGAGCCTGGCATCGAGGATCTGGTCCGCCAGCTGTACACGTCCTCGAGGTAGTTGGGGTGCACGTCCGCTCGGGAATCAGCGGCCCATGCCCATCGCGCACATCTCCGAAAACACATCTTCCCTGTTCCGATCGAGCAGGTCGCCATTGAACAGGGGCCTTTCTTTCTTCATCCCCTTCCGCTTGCCCATAAACGAAAACACTTCCTCGAACCTGCTGCTCACTGAGATCATCTCTTCCCGTCCCTTCTTTGCCATACTTCGAGGCTAGGGTGGTTTGCGGACAGGATCTGTCCTTAAGGCGCGCCCATGGTGGCACTCAGGACAGCTGTTGTCCGCATGCTTGCCACGCCTGCCGTGGGGCCAAAGTTCCGAGCGCTCCGGTACCGTGTAAACCAGCCGAGGCCAGCCGATTCAAGGAGCAGCTCATGGACTACACGTACGATGTCGTCGTCATCGGCGGTGGGCCGGCCGGGATGGCTGCGGCCGAACGCGCTGCGGAACTGGGCGCCAAAACCGCCGTCGTCGAGCGTTCTGCACTGGGCGGAACCTGTCTCAACTCAGGCTGTGTACCCACGCGCGTGCTGGCCAAGACTGCCCGGTTGTATCGCGAAGTCAGAACAGCTTTTGACTACGGAATCGTGGTCCAGGAGCCCGCAGTTGACTGGAGGAAGACGGTCACCCGCGTCCAGGACACCGTGCAGCGCGTCCTCCAGGCCAAGCAATACGACGCCATGATGGAACGACTCAGCATCGACCGCTTCTCCGGACAGGCGATGTTTACGGGAGAGCACACAGTCGACGTCGACGGGCAGGAACTCAGCGCACGCTCCTTCATTCTCTGTGTCGGTGGGGCAGCGAGGCGGCTTCCCATTGCGGGCGCGGAACTCTCCGTTCTCCCCGATGAAGTACTGGCTCTGACGGAGCTTCCTGGAAGATTGGCCATCATCGGCGGCGGCCATACAGGCGCGCAACTAACCACCATCTTCAACGCTCTTGGGTCTGAGGTTCTGCTCCTCGACGTCGCTCAGCGCCTGCTGTTGACCGAGGACCACGACGTCGCCGCTTTTGTGGGGCAGAGCTTCCTTTCGAAGGGGATCCGGGTGGAGACGGGAATCCAAGGAATCGAAGGGATTACCAGGACATCAGCCAACGGAAGTCTCGGCATCACCTGGACGAAGAATGGAGAAGCGTTCACCGCAGATGTTGACGCCGTGATCATGGCAGCCGGCTGGCCGGCCAACATCCCCGGACTGGGCCTGGAAGCCGCCGGGGTGGAGACTGAGCGGTCCTTCATCCCGGTGGACGACTACCTGCGCACCAACGTTCCGCACATCTTTGTGGCCGGGGACGCCAACGGCACCAGCATGCTGGTGCAGGCCGCAGTCTTTGAAGGTGAAACGGCGGCGAGCAATGCGGTTTTGGGCGCCAACCGGACCACTCCCCACCATCTTTTGCCCGAGGGAGGATTTACCGACCCTGACTATGCGGGGGTCGGCCTTACCGAGGAGCAGGCCCGGAAGCGGGACTCCGAGTGCCGCTCCGTTACCGTTCCATATGCGGCGGTGGAGCGTCCGATCATCGATGATCGTGAAACCGGCTTCCTGAAGCTCGTTACAGACCGGCATCGGGAATTGATCCTCGGTGCTCACGCTGTTGGCGAGAACGCCGTGGAAGTTATCCAAGCTGTTGCGTCCGCCATGGCCTCGGGCACCGACCTTGCCACCCTGGCTCGGGTCAAGTTCGCTTACCCCACCTACAGCGCCATTATTGGCCGGGCAGCCCGGGTTGCGTCACGGGAGCAGGCCTCCCACGAGCCCATAGGCACATGAACTGCAACCCCAGGGTTGCTTTATTGATGGTGCGGTGCAACCATATGGTTGCAGTACATCATCGAAAGGAGACAGGAATCATGGCCACAACCACAAACCAGCCCTCCGTCATCGACGCGGACGAACTCACTGTCAGGCGCACCATTTCCATCGAAGCACCAATCGAAAAAGTCTGGGCTGCCATCACTGAGCCAGAGCACATCGCGAAATGGTTTGGCCAGTCTGCAGTGCTTGACGGCGCCGCCGTCGGCGCCAGCGGCGTCTTCTCCTTCGAGGGCCACGGCGACGTCCCTGTGCGGATCGAAGAGCTGGACGCGCCACGGATGATCGCCTACCGCTGGAGCAATGAGCAGGCCGATCCCCACGCACCAATCGACCCCAGCCGCTCCACGCTGTTCCGCTTCACTCTTGAACCGCACCAGGGCGGCACGCAGCTGACAGTGGTCGAATCGGGCTTTGAAACCCACACCGACCCCTCCTCTGCGATGGAAAGCCACCGCGGAGGCTGGGACGCCGAGCTGGACGAGTTGGTCGCTTACCTCGAGGGCGGCTCGTGACCACAAGTACCCTCGTTCCGGTGTTCGCCGCCCTCGGAGACGAAACCCGGTGGAGTATCCTGGCGGCCCTTGGCGAGGGCGACGCATCTGCGTCGGCCCTCGCCGGGAGCCTGCCGGTCACCCGCCAGGCAATCGCCAAACACCTTGCTGTGCTGCAGGAGGCCGGACTGGTCCAGTCCGTACGCGTCGGCCGCGAACTCCGCTATCGGGTGCTCGGCTCACAGCTCAGTGAGACGGCACGGCGCCTCGACAGCATCGGCAATGAGTGGGACCGCCGCCTCGCTGCCATCAAGCGGATCGCAGAGGGACTGTAAGAAGCAGGCCTCTCAGTCAGGAGACTGCCGCGGCAGACTCCCGCTTCCGCTTCCGCTCGGACACTGGGGCGGCAATGGATCCACGATGCTTGAGCGTTGCCTGAAATACGGGCAGCTCAAGGACTTTCCCCGGCTGCCTGATCAGGCGGATCAAAGCCTCGGCAGCGGAGGCACCAATGTCATAGACGGGTTGCGAGATCACGGTCAGCGGCGGCGTGGTGAGCTTGGTCCAAGCGAAATCGTCGTACATCAGAAACGAGACATCCTGCGGGATGCGCAGGCCCAACTCCTGGATGGCCTCTACAACACCCAACGCCACCAGGCCATCGGAGGCGATCATCGCCGTCGCCGGTTCCGGCATGAGCAGCAATTCGCGTGCAACCGCCTTGATGGAGTCGGCATCCCCGGCATTCAACCGCACCAGTTCTTCGCAAGGATCCAGTCCGGCCGCCAGAAGCGCCTGGTTCATGCCTTCGATCCGCTCAGTGATCTGTGAGGATGCAAGCTCCATGCCATGCCGGTATGGTCCCTGAATTTCCAACGTGGAGATGAAGGCGATACGGCGGTGTCCTGACTCGATGAGGTAGGCCGTGGATTCGCGCGCAACCGGCGTCATATCCGCAGCAACCACCGGCACGTCCAACCCTGGCGCCTTCCGGTCAAAGAGAACCAGCGGCCTGCCGGCGTCGTGCACGCGCCGCAGATGTTCGTACTCCGCCGAGGACGCGGGCGCGACGATCAGCCCGTCCACACGCTTTTCCAGCAAGACCCGCACGGCGTCCACCTCAGCCATGTGATCTTCGCCGGTATTGATCAGGATGACGTCGAACCCGGCGGCCTTCGCCGTGTCCGAGATCCCCCGCATCGCCAAGCCGAAATGCGGGTTCTCGATGTCTCCCACCACAACGCCGATGGTGTTCGATTTTCCCGTGTTCATGGTGCGGGCTAGCTCATTTGGGCGGTAGTTAAGCTCTTCCGCCGCAGCCAGCACGCGCTCGCGGACGTCATCGCTGACTGCCCCATAGTTTCCCAACGCCCGGGCGGCCTGGGCCTTCGAAACCTGCGCAGCCTTCGCGACATCCGCCACTGTGGTGTCGCGCTGCCGGGAGGAAGAATTTTTCATTACTGCCTTTCCGAAACCTCTTGACGAGGGTTTATGAGATGACTTACAGTCGAAAACAAGCCCATGTGAGTCCGGTCTCAATCGTAAGCACTGAGACCGGACTCCACAAGGGATTCCGCAGGAAAATCTGACTACCGCAAAAACTGCGGGCTCCCCAACTCACACCCCCGATAGGAAAAAATAACGTGTTCAAAGGAAACAGCCGCCGCAAAGGCGGAATCGTAGCTTCGGCCCTCGCCGCTGTCCTTGCCCTGTCCGCTTGTGGCGGCTCAGGCACCCCCGCTGCGGCTCCAGCTGACAACCCGTACGGCCTGATCGAACCCGGCACCATCCGCGTGGCCAGCCTCGGAGACTCCAAGCCGTACACCTTCACGGACGGCCAGGGCCAGTTCACCGGGTTCGACGTCGAACTCTTCAAGGACGTGGCGAACCGTGCCGGTGTGGACAATGTGGTGTTCACCGGCCAGGACTTCTCCGGTCTGCTCGCCGCCGTCGCCAACGGCCAGTTCGACGTCGGCGTTGCCGCCATCGGCATCACGGACAAACGCAAGGAGACTGTCGACTTCAGCGACGGGTACCTGGCTGGCTACCTGACGGTCATCACCACCAAGACCTCCGGCATCGAAGACGAGAACGATCTCGGCGGCAAGCGGCTCGGCGTGGTCCAGGGCACCCTTCAGGAAGCATACGCGGTGAAGAATTTCACCGATGCCAACCTGGTGCGCTTCCCCGACAACAACTCAGCTATTTCTGCAGTGAACAGCGGCTCAGCTGACGCCCACTTCCTGGACTACGAGGCAGCCAAGGCCTACCAGGAGCAGTACGGTCTGGTCAGCGCCGCCGATATCCCCTCCTTCGACGCACCGGCGGGTTTTGCCATCGCCAAAGGCAAGACCGAATTCAAGGAAGCCCTGAACAAGGGACTTGCCGAAGCCATGGAGGACGGCACCTGGAAGAAGCTCTACGAGAAGTGGTTCCCCGGCTCCCCCATGCCGGAACAGTACCTGCCCAAGGCGGAGCAGACTTCCAGCCCGACGGCGACCGCCACTAAGTAAGCAGCCCGGGCGGGCCGACTGGCCCGCCCGGTTCCCATCCTTCGCTACTAGCACTGAGAGCAACCATGGACTGGCTCAACACCATCATCCGCACGTTCTTCGACTTCGGGGCAATGGCCGAAGTCCTGCCCCAACTCCTCGGCGTTGGACTCATGAACACCCTGATCATCTCCATTGCAGCTACGGCCATCGGCCTGGTACTCGGAATGATCGTGGCAGTCATGGGGATATCGCCGTCGAAATGGCTGCGCATCCCCGCCCGGATCTACACGGACCTGTTCCGCGGACTTCCGGCCATCCTCACCATCCTGCTGATCGGCCAGGGCTTCGCCCGGTTCAGCCAATCGGTCTTCGGACCCTCCCCCTACCCGCTCGGCATCATCGCCCTGAGCCTGATCGCCAGCGCCTACATCGGCGAGATCTTCCGCGCCGGCATCCAAAGCGTGGACAAAGGGCAAGGCGAGGCGTGCCGCGCCCTGGGCATGAGCTACGCCAAGTCCATGGCCCTGGTGGTCGTTCCGCAGGGCATCCGCCGCGTCCTGCCAGCCCTCGTCAACCAATTCATCGCCATCGTCAAGGACTCGTCCCTGGTCTACTTCCTGGGCCTGCTCGTCAGCGAACGCGAACTGTTCCGCGTCGGCCAGGACGCCGCAGTTCTGTCCGGCAACCTCTCGCCCCTGGTAATGGCCGGGATCTTCTACCTCATCATCACGGTGCCCCTGACGCACCTCGTGAACTACTTTGACAACCGGTTCCGTACCGGACGCCGCCTGCCTGCCCCGCCCAGCAGCGGGCTGAAGGAAGTCAAGGAACTCGACTCGGCATCGCCCCTCATCACCGGGAGCAACACATGAGCACCAGCACCAATATCCCAGCACAGGAGATCCACACATTCCACGGCTCCAGCCTGGAACTGAGGAACCTCACCATGGCCTACGGCGACATCGAAGTCCTCCGTAACGTCAGCCTGTCTGTGGCTCCCGGCACCACCACCTGCATCATCGGGCCCTCCGGTTCAGGCAAGTCAACCCTGCTGCGTGGAGTCAACCGCCTGCACGAACCCAAGAGCGGAGATGTCCTGCTGGCGGGCAAGAGCGCCTTGGCCGTGCAGCCGGACACCCTCCGCCGCCGCATCGGCATGGTCTTCCAGCACTTCAACCTCTTCCCGGATCACACCGCGCTTGAAAATGTCGCTCTGGCACTCTGGAGCGTCAAGGGCATGTCCAAAGCCGAGGCCAGGAAAAGGGCACACCGGAGCCTCGCCGAGGTAGGGCTGGCAGAAAAGGCCGACCATCGACCTCGAGACCTTTCCGGGGGACAGCAGCAGCGTGTCGCCATCGCACGGGCACTGGCCATGGAACCGGAAGTCATGCTCTTCGATGAAGCCACCAGCGCGCTGGACCCTGAACTCGTGAAGGGCGTTCTGAACCTCATGGCCGGACTTGGACGCCGCGGCATGACCATGCTGGTGGTCACCCACGAGATGGGCTTCGCCCGAAAGGTGGCTGACCAAGTGGTGTTCATGGACGAGGGCGAAGTCGTGGAAGTCGGCACCCCTGCCGACCTCTTCGACCACCCCAAGAGCGAACGCCTTCAGCGCTTCCTCTCCGAGGTGCTGTAATGACGGACCAAGGGGTGAATAGGGACCTGCACGGTGATCCTGTCCGCACCGCCGTCGTCGGTTTTGGAATTTCGGGACGCGTCTTCCACGCCCCGCTAATTGCCGCCGATCCCCGGTACTCGCTGGACTTTATTGTCACGGCCGATCCCGAACGCTCCCGTCAAGCGAAAAGCAGCTATCCCGCTGCCGACGTCGTCACAACAGCGGAGGAGCTGTTCGACCGGGCCGGGGCTGTGGACCTGATTGTCCTTGCGACGCCGCCCGTTACACACTTTGATCTGGCGGTGAAGGCTATCAACCGTGGACTGGACGTGGTGGTGGACAAGCCTTTTGTGCCCAACTCAGCACAAGGCGAGGAGCTTATCTCCCGGGCTGCAGAGGCAGGGGTGCGGCTCACCGTCTTCCAGAACAGGCGCTGGGACGCCGACTTCCTCACTGTCCGAAAGCTCCTGGACACGGGATCGCTGGGTGAAGTACGCACCTTCGAATCCCGCTTTGAATGGTGGCGCCCCGAAGGATTCGGCAACTGGCGGGATACGACTCCCATTAGCGACGGCGGCGGCATCCTGCATGATCTCGGCGCGCACCTGATCGACCAGGCCATCCAGCTTTTTGGCCCCGTGGAGGAGAGCTATGGCGAAACTTCCATACACGGACAGGGCTCCGGCTCGGGGGCTGAGGGTGCAGATCAGGAGGCCTTTGTGTCATTACTGCACCAGTCCGGCGTCCGGTCCCGCCATTGGATGAACGGGGCTGCAGCCCAGGTCGGCGCCCGTTTCCATATTCTGGGGACCAAGGCCGGCTACACCAAGTGGGGCCTGGACGGGCAGGAACCTGCGTTGGACGCGGGCGTTCGTCCCACCGATCCGCACTATGGGGTGGAACCCCAAAGCACGTGGGGCCGGCTTGGCATTGACGGCTCCGAGGAGCTGGTGCGGCCGGAACGCGGCGCTTATCCCGAGTTCTACCAGGTCCTGGGCGATGCGCTTATGGGTCAGGGACCGTTGCCTGTAGACCCAGCCGAATCAGTGCAAGCACTCCGGATCATCGAGAAAATCCACTCCCAGAGCTAGCCCCACACACCTTTGCTTCCCTGGCATTCCTTAGCCGGGCAGCTGCCCCCTGATTATTTCCTAGCCTCAAGAAAGAGAGCCCGTTATGTCATCCGTTGTTTCCGCCAAGCACGTTGCCGTTATCGGCGGCGGAATCCTCGGCGTTTCCTCGGCAGTGCATCTGCTGCGGGCCGGTGCGGCCGTCACCCTCATTACCGAAAGCCAGCTGTGCAGCGAGGCGACCGGACGGTCCCTCTCCTGGCTGAATTCCGCTGGGGAACGCTCCCGTCCGTACCATGAGCTGCGGATGGCCGGCGTCGACCGCTACCGTACCCTGTTTGCCGCAGACCCCCACCGGGAGTGGCTGCAGTTCGGCGGCGGGCTCATGTGGAATGTCGAAGGCAAGTCCGGAGTCACCGAGGCCAGGCACGTCTACGAGAAGTCGATCGGCTACGACTCCAAGCTGCTCGAACCGGCCGCCGTCGGCACTGTCACGCCGGGGATAGATGCTTCCGCTATTCCGGAGAACGCCATCTTCAATCCTGGTGAGGGCTGGGTCAGCCTTCCCGATCTGGTGGACTTCCTCATGGGCGAATTCCACGAACGCGGAGGCCAGCTGGTCACCAACGCCGGAAAAGCGTCGGTGGTTCTCACCGACGGTGTGGCCAGCGGCGTAACCACGGCCGACGGCGAGACCTACGGTTCCGACACCGTTCTGGTTGCGTGCGGAGCGGCAACGCCCGCGGTCGTGGCGCCGCTCGGCGTCGAGATCCCCAACGCTTCGCCGATCGCGATGCTGGTTGTGACCAAGCCCGTAGAGCACTCCCTTTCAGCAGTGCTGAATACCCCGCGGGCCGCAGTCCGTCCCAACCCTGGCGGCACGCTGGCCCTCGATCACGACTGGTACGAGGAACAGATCACTGAGTTCCCGGACGGCAGCTTCACCATCCCGGATGAAGTGGTGCAGGAGTTGGCCGATGAAGCCTCCAGGCTGGTAGCCGGAAACCCTGAGCTGAAGCCTGCGTCCTGGAAGATCGGCCGTAAACCGATTCCGGGCGACGGCGAGCCGGTGTTCGGTGAACTCGAGAAGGCCCCCGGCTGCTTCGTGGCCTTCACCCATTCCGGAGCGACCCTTGGCCTGATTGCCGGAGAGCTGATGGCCGAGGAGATCATGTCGGGCAAGAAACACCCGATGCTGGCGACGTTCCGCCCCGGGCGTTTCAACAAATAGGTCTCAACAAATAAGCAGGGTCTCAGCAATAGACAGGAGTGCCGCCCGCATCCGATGCATTGGGGGGATGCGTGCGGCACTCCCATTTGTTCAAAGGCGGCCCTTCCCCGCTTGAACGGCCCGGGGCGGGGCCGTCGGTGTGGGGCAGGGCCGTCGGTGTGGGGCAGGGCCGTCGGAGCGGGGCAGGGCCGAAGCCTCTCCATGGACAATGGCTGAAGGCGGGGCTACATTCGGTGCAGTAGACGCCTCGCGCCGACGTCTACGACGAATCCGCTGATGCAGCCAGGCGGTCCCTGCTGGCTGGCGTGGAGGGATCCGGGATGACTTCATCAGACCCAGCAAGTACAAGCGGCAAGCGGCCTGGGGTGGTGCTTCGCTTAGCAGCGACGCGCTTGGTGGCGATCTGGACGGTAACGGCCGTCATCATCCTGGCCACCCTGATCTTTGCCCCGCTTCGCTCGGCTCCGGACGGTCCTGATCTCCTTCCGCGGGCAAGCCAGACGGACGCCCGAGATTTTGCCGACGTCGGTTACCTGCTCCCCCGGGAACCGAAGCCGCAAGGGCATCCGCCCCCGGGTATGACAGAGGAATTGGATGATGAGATTCTGCGAATCCTCGCTGCAAACGGGGATTTCAGGATCGGCATCGCGTTGGGAAACGTGGGCAGTGGGGAAGTGCGTCTGTACGGGGATGTTTCCCCTTATCTCGCAGCCAGCACGGCCAAGGTCCTCACAGCCGTCGCCTACTATCACTTCGTGGAAACGGGAGATCTGAAGCTGGACGAGCCGCTCGGCAATTACACGGCCGCGTTCCAGCTGGAGGCCATGATCAATTCCAGCAACAACGATTCATGGCTGCTTCTCATGAAAGCTATCGGCTTTCCCCGGCTCATCGAATATGCCTCCTCCATCGGTATCAGCTACGACCCCACACAAAACCTCCTGACGCCAATGGAGACGGCCACCTTGTTGATGAGGCTGTATTCAGGAGACCTCATCAATGCAGGACACACTGCCCAACTGCTGGCCTATATGCAGGAGACCAACAATGAAGAACTCATACCGCCGGCAGTTCCTGCCGGTGTGACCGTCCATCACAAGTACGGCATCCTGGGCGAGTACATGCACGACGTCGCTGTCCTCAGCTCGGGCGGTACCGCCTATTCATTGGCGATCTACACAGCGAACCCGTTCGGCAGGCAAGGCAGAATCGATGTCATTCAAGAGTTGACGCGCCAGATTTGCTTTGCCATGTTTCTCCCGCGGGATACCTCAAGCGGCTTTTGATTGCGTATTGTCCAGATCCTCCAGCAGCAGGGGCGGGTCTTTCCAGCACAGGCTTACCTGACGCAGGCACGCTGTTGGAGCCAGGCGATCACAGCGTCGCCTTGCTGCTGCTGGAATGCACGGATAGTGGGAAGTCCGGCGGGCGGCGGCTGACGGGCAGCATCAATAAAATACGCTCCAAGTCCGGACAGGACCCGGTCAACGCTGCCTGGCTGAACCTGGGAAAAGACCGGATGGGAATACAGCACCGACTCAACATCGAAGTCTGCATCAAACACCCGCGCATTGATCAAAAGTGACAGCGCGTCGATCCAACCGGCACCGATGCAAGCCCACGGCCAATCGACCAGGACAGCCGTGTTGTTGTCCGTGATCAGGATGTTGTCGGCCCGGACGTCCCCATGCACCAGGCTGTTGCCACGGAGATCCTTGAGGCCCTGTGTGGCCAGTGTTTCGAGGGCATCCAGGTGCTCCAGGATCCAGGGGTCGCAGCCTTCGGGCTCCTCGCCCGCCACACGTGCCCATCCTCCGAACGCCTCACGAAGCTCATGTTCAAGGAACGGCAGATGCGCCAAGGATTGCGGGACGGGAGTGCTGGCCAGTTCCAGCAGCGCATTCAAAACAACGGTCAGTTCGGCCGAGGACCACGGAACACGCGGAGCACGTCCTTCGATATCAGCCAGGATGAGGGCAACCCACTCACCGTCGTCGAACGTCCCGATCAACGCGGGTGACGGTACCTCTGGAGGCAAGCCGGCGGTATTTGCCGCTTCTTTCCGATGAATCGATGGGGAATGCTCGTTCAGGGCCGCGCCAACTGCCTTAACAAAGGCCCTCTGACCCGAAGCGGTTCGTACCCTGTCGGCAGTACCCGGGGAGAATCCACCCCGCTGGCTGCTCCATTCCTGTACGGGAGTTTCCAGGATCTCTTCGATGCCGGCCCTCACGTGTTCCGGCAGATCGGGCCAGCTGATGCGGGTACTCCAATCGGGTTGCATTGGCCCATTATTCCCCACGACAAGCCTATTGACCGTGTGAGGCCAGAGGCCTAGCGTCTCCCTTAACTCCACACTGCAAACCATGCAGACCGTAGCTAAGGAGAGGAACTATGCCGGAATATATGGATGTTCACCACAACATGAAAGGGCTGACCAGGGAGGACCTCCAGGCAGCTCATGCAGCTGATCTGGCCATCCAGGCCGAGGAAAACGTCAATTTCAAGAACGCATGGGCGGACCCGAAAGACGGAGTCATCTACTGCCTCTCAGAGGCCCCGTCAGCCGAAGCAGTCCAGCGGATCCACGAACGCACAGGTCACCGCGCGGACGAAGTTCATGAGTTGCCGCTGAAAGTGTGACTGACGGCGAGGCAGCTAAAGCTCAGAAAGCGGCAGATACCGGTTGTCCCGGCACCTGCCGCTTTCCTTTGCCCTGCGCTTCTGGAAGGCCGGACTAGGCAACCCGCACAAATGAGTAGCCCGAGAGCCAGGACAACGGATGAACAAGTGTTGCGTTGACATAGTTCATGCCGCTGCTGACGACTTGTCCGTTGCCGGCGTAGATCCCGATGTGCCCGGAGCTGATCACCAAGTCGCCGGGAGCGGGAGTTCCAACCACCGTTCCGTACTGGAAGAACTGCGTCGGGGCGAGGTCACCTACGCTCTTGCCGATGGAGCGGAGGGCACGTTCCACCAGAATGGTGCAGTCCTGGGTGGCGCCAATCTGGCCATAGGCGGCAGCCAGCAAAGCTGCCCCCGTGCCGCTGGCGGCCGCGGGAGCAGGCGCAGGCGCAGGAGCCGGTGCGGGCGCGGGCGCTGGAGCCGCGACGGGCTTGATGGAGGTAGATGCCAGGGACAGGGTGGGCGCAGCCGCCGACCCTGCTCCCGGAATCTGGATCTGGTTGCCGGGATAGATGATGGACGTCACCGCCAGGTTGTTGGCGGCGAGGACCGAGTTCAGGGTTACGCCGTAGCTTGCCGAAATGGCTCCGAGAGTGTCGCCGGAGACAACCGTGTGAACCTTTCCTGCGGCCGGGGCAACAGCTGCTGCCTGCACCGGTGCCGTTGCCTGGGCAGCGGTTGCGGCAGTGGCCCCGGTGGAGCCATCCGGTGCCTGGGCTCCAGCATGGGCGGGAGCCCCGACACCGAAAAGAAGGCCTGATACGGCGGCGATGATGAGGGCCGGCCTGCCCAGCCCTATAGCGTGGGACTTAGCCGAGGTCGACAACCCGCTCATGACGGTTGAGCCGGTAGGGGTGGCACGGTGGCGCGCCAAAATGGACTTTTGTGACATGGTGTTTTTGCCTCTCCCATGCCTGCGGGGTGAGCTGTCGGGTTCGGATGGGAGTTCACCCGGCCGGTCCACACCGCCGTGGGGCGGGGCGAAGCGACTTAACCCCTAGGACCTGACAAGAGGTCCGAGTGGAATCGTGGTTCCCCCGTCCCTGCCGCTGAAAAATGCGGACGAATCCCCGTCAGCGGCAGGGTTCGGCATACTGACGCGGGAATGCCCCGGCTGGAGCCGGGGGCACCACAAGAGAGTAACTTCTACTTCTGCCAGAAGTCACGTTTCGGTAACAAAACTTTTCGGCGCGTTACATATGCGTGCTAAACGGTGGCGGGGTCTGTATTGGAGCCACAGAGAACGACGGCGACCCGCTCACCTTCGGAAGGGACATAGGCACCGGACTGGAGGGCGGCGAAGGCAGCCGCGGCGCCATGCTCTACGACGACGCGGTAGTTGTCCCACAACCAAGAGCGAGCGGTAACGATGTCGTCGTCGGAAACCAGAAGGCTTGCTACGCCGGTACGGGACGCCACGGCGAAGGCGATCTCTCCGATCCGGCGTGCTCCCAGGGAGTCAGCTGCTATCCCCGAGACAGCAACATCAACAGGCTCTCCTGCCCTGAGTGCCGCGGAAAGAGTGGGGGCTGTGTACGGCTCGACGGCGAGCACCTTTGCCCGGCCTTCCACGGCTGCCGCCACCCCCGCCATGAGGCCTCCACCGCCCACCGCGATCACAACAGTGTCCACACCCTGGAGTTGTTCCAGCAGTTCAGAACCGACAGTGCCGGCCCCAGCGGCGATCTCCGGCTGGTCGTAGGCGTGGCAATAAACGGCCCCGGTCTCTTCCACATATTTTATGGCGGCCTCGTAGGCTTCGGCGTATTCGGTTCCGCCCTGGATCACGCTTGCTCCGCTGGCCACGAGTTTTCTGACCTTTACCGCCGGTGCGCTCTCCGGCACATATACAGACGCGGGGACTCCGAGCTGCTGGGCAGCATATGCGTTGGCAAGGCCAGCATTCCCACCGGAGGCGACGACGATGCCCACGTCAGGATTCAGCTCTCCCCGTTCATGGGAGGCAAGGATGCGGTTGAAGGCACCCCTGGCCTTAAATGTTCCTGTGTGCTGCATGAACTCGCACTTGAGCCACACCTCGCCCGGGAACATTCCGGAGTCAAGTTGGATCAGCGGCGTGCGGCGGACCCTTCCGGCTATTCTGGTGGCGGCTTCCTCAACGTCTGCGCGGCTGATCATGCTGACAATCGTATGGGCACACAGTAGATTCAAGCGCAGATGAGTGAGTGGATCGACCACAGTAGGGGATTCCCGTGGCAGAAGACTTCCCGCGTCGGAGCCAACGTTCTGGGTGGTGTTTTGCGGGCTGATCCAACAGCTGCTGCACCTTGCTCTGACTTTTTTCGCGGCGGCCATGCCTGGCGCGGGTTCGTCGCAGCACGGACATGAGCGCCTGGACCCGCAGTTGCCTGCGGTTCCCGCCGGACCTGCATCCTCACATTCCGGGGAACTGATGGTGGACGCCCATGTGGCAGCAGCGCTTTTGGCGGCGCTTTTTTGTCCAGGCTCCAGTCCCATGCCATGGTCCTGGAGGATCGTGACGGAGGTTGACGTGAGGGTTTGCGCAGGATTTCCACGACCTAAAGCAAGCTCAGTCAAACTTTCCTCAAGATTCTCCGCGCCTTCACAGATCTTCAAGTTTCGCATTTCTCCGCTGTTAGCGTGTCTCTTGTCGAGGCACCCGATCGACAAGATGGACATGAGGCGCTGGGGGCGCCGCAGCAGGTGAAGGCGCTTTCACGTCCCAAACCCGCGGAACCATGACCGGTTGAACACATCACCTGCCAGGCCTCACTCACGAACTTTTCAGCGATCCCGTCCTCCGGGAGCTGCAATTCTCGCGAGCCTTCCCAACATTCAGCTCTCATCACCCTTGGAGTTCCCTCATGCGCAAAAACTCGAAAAAAACTGCGGCCGTTGCAGCCATCGTCCTCCTTTCCGGAGCCGGCGCGGCCTATGCCTTCTGGTCCACGGGTGGCTCTGGAACGGGTACCGCCGCCACGTCCACCAACGTCCCTATCACGGCCGTGCAGACCAGCTTCATTTCGGGCTTACAGCCCGGCGGCGCTGCACAAACGCTGAGCGGAAATTTCACGAACGGCAACACCAGCCCTGTGTATGTTTCGAGCGTCACCGCCAGCATCTCCAGCGTCACCGTCAACGGGGTGGCAGCCGTTGGCTGCGACGCCTCCGACTACACCATCGCCAATGCCGCCATGACTGTGGGCACCGAGGTTCCGGCCGGCACGGCTAAGGGCGCTTGGACCGGAGCCACCATCGCCTTCAACAACAAGGCCACCAACCAGGATGCATGCAAAGGCGCCACGGTGAATTTCGCCTACGCCATCAGCTAACACCCTTTATCGTTCCGCTAATCCCAGGAGTTCCGATGACTGTCACCATGAGGAGGAACTGCACCTTCCGCAGCCGCCTGTTTCTTGCTCCGGCGACAGTCCTCGTCCTGGTCCTGACCACGGTGTTGTCGGTCGCGGGTGCAGCAGGCGCCTTATGGCTCGCCTCCGGGTCGGGGTCCGGAACGGGGACGACGGCGGTCACAGCCTCCGCTCTGGCCCTCACTCCGGGAGCGTCGGCGTCGGGCGTCCTGTATCCGGGTGGGAACGCCGACGTGCTCCTGACCATCAGCAATCCCAACACTGCGGCTGTGCATCTTGCCGCCCTCACCTTGGATCCTGACCAGGGAGCGGGCGGCTATGCCGTAGATCCCGGCCACTCCGGATGTACCCTGACAGCCCTGGCTTTTTCCAGCCAGTCAAACGGCGGTGCCGGTTGGACGGTGCCAGGCGCAGCAGGGGCGTCCAACGGAACCCTCGCTGTGACACTGGCGAACGGGTTGACGATGTCCGCCGACGCCAATAACGCTTGCCAAGGCGCCAGGTTCACAGTGTTCCTGGAGGCGCAGCCGTGAGGTTTAACCGCTGGAGACGGCTGCACTGGGTCATCTGTTTGCTGCTGGCTACCAGCCTGGCAGCGGGGGCCGCTTGGGCATACTGGAGCGCAGAGTCCCTCCCGGGAGGGGGTGGAGGGGCAACAGCAGCGTCCGTCAACCGAGGCACGGTGCCGACTGCCGTCGTCGTCGGCCATTCCGTCACCCTCAATTGGGGCGCAACAACCCTGACCACGGGAACGCCGGTGAGTGGTTATCTCGTGAAGCGCTATTCGGGAACCAGCGAACAGACTGTCCTGGCGGGCTGCGCCGGCACCATCACGGTCTTGACCTGTACGGAAACCGGTGTCCCCGCGGGGATCTGGACCTACTCGGTCACCGCCTTGTTCGCGGCGAACTGGGCGGGTGCGGAGAGTGACCGCAGCGCTGCGGTCACAGTCCAGAACGGCGCTCCCACCGCCGCTGCCGACAACTATGCCCTCACCGAAGATTCACCATTGAGCGTCACTTCCGGAGCTGTGCTGGCCAACGACGCCGATCCGGAAGCTGATGCACTCTCTGCTGTATTGGTCACCGGGCCTGCCCACGGCACGATTGCGCTCAGCGCCGACGGGACGTTCACTTACACGCCGGAGGCTAACTTCAACGGCACTGACACCTTCCGCTATAAGGCCAACGACGGCGGCTCAGATTCCAACGTCGCCAGCGTCACCCTGACGGTCGGTGCGGTTAACGACGCTCCCGCGAACATCATCCCGGCCGCCCAGCAGACCCCGAAGAACACGAGCCGGGTGTTCTCCTCCGCCAACAACAACCCCGTGTCAGTCAGCGACGCCGATGCTGCGGGCTCCACCGTGCAAGTGAAACTGACAGCGGCCTCCGGCGCCGTGACACTGCCTGTTCTCACCGGTCTGACGTTCTCAGCCGGCGACGGTACCTCGGACGGCACCATGACGTTCACTGGCCCGATTGCCACCATCAACAGCAGGCTGTCCGGGCTCACTTTTGTTCCCGCAAGCAACTTCACCGGCGCAGCCAGCCTGCAGATCGTCACCAGCGACCTTGGCAACACCGGCACCGGCGGAGCCCTCTCCGCCACCGGCAGCGTCACCATCAACGTCAGTGCACTGGGGATTTTCGCCGTCAACCAGGATGTGGGAGCACCCCTTCTTGCCGGCTCCAGTTCTTACTCGGGCGGCACGTACACGGTTGCCGGGAGCGGCTCCGGCATCTGGAACAGCTCGGACCAGTTCCAGTTCCTCTCCCGGCCAATGACCGGCGACGGCAGACTCACAGCCAAGGTCGTCTCGCAGAACCAGTCCCCTGTAACCGTTGGCCCGGCCAAGGCAGGAGTGATGTTCAGGCAGACAACGGCCGCCGGCAGCATCCACGCAATGATGGACGTCATGAAGTCCAACGGTTCCGAATTCCACTGGCGGCTGGCCACTGACGGAGCGTCAGGAGCCACCACCGTAACGGCCGGAATCGCCGCTCCGTATTGGGTACGGATCACCAGGATCGGCAAACTGGTCATCGGTGAGAGGTCGGCCAACGGCGTTACCTGGGTTCAACAGGGCGCGTCCCAGACGGTCACCATGGGCTCGGCCATTCAGGCCGGACTCGCCGTGTCTGCCGTCAGCAACGTGAGTGTCAATACGGCTGTCTTCGACAACGTGTCCCTGACAACGCCACCATCAGCGGTTGGTGGCAGCTACACCACCAATGAGGACACCGCCATTTCCGCCAGCGCTCCTGGCGTTTTGGCCGACGATTCAGATCCTGAAAGCAATTCCCTGACCGCAGTCCTCGTCTCGGGAACGCCAGGCCTGACGCTCAACAGCGACGGTTCGTTCAACTACCTACCGCCGGCAAACTTCAGCGGCGTGGCCTCGTTCACGTACAAGGCGAACGACGGCGTCTTCGACTCCAATACGGTGACCGTGAACATCATCGTGAACCCGTCCAACGAGGCGCCCAGCTTCATCATGGGCGCGGATCAGACCGTTCCCAGCAACTCCGGCAGCCAACTGCTTCCCTCCTGGGCCACTTCGATCTCAACCGGCGCCGGCGAATCCGGGCAAACGGCCAGCTTCACGGCAACCAACAACAACCCCGCGCTGTTCACTGTCCAGCCCTCGGTCAGTGGCACTGGCACCCTCAGCTATACGTCGGCGCCCCAGGCTGCAGGAGTCGCGACCGTGATTTTGAGCCTTCAAGACAACGGAGGTACTGCATTCGGCGGATCGGACACCAGCCCCGTGCAGACGTTCACCATCAGCGTCGGGGCAGCCCCGCTTCTCGCTACCACCGGCACGGGCCTTGCCTACACGGAAAACGGGAGCAGTTTCCTCGATTCCGCAATCACCATCAGCGACGCCGACAGCCCCACCCTCACGTCGGCGGACGTCACCCTAACCACCAACTACGTCAATGGCCAGGACGCGCTCGCCTTCACCAACCGGGCTGGAATCACCGGCACGTGGACCGCTGCCTCAGGCGCCCTTGCCCTCTCCGGAACTGCGAGCGTTGCAGATTATCAGGCGGCACTTCGCTCCATCACGTATTCGAACAGCAGCAACAACCCATCAACCGCACCGCGCACAGTCTCATTCACTGCCAGCGACGGGATCTTCACCAGCATCCCCGCCACCAGAACAGTCTCGGTTACTTCGGTCAACGACGCACCCGGCAATACGGTGCCGGCAAGCCAAACGACGTTCCAGAACACCCCGGAAGTGTTCACTATCAGCAACGGCAATGCCATCTCCACAGCCGATCCCGACGCCTCCTCGGCTCAGGTGCAGCTGATAAGTACCAACGGCACCAGCACGCTCTCAGGCACTGCTGGCCTGACCTTCACAACCGGCGACGGAACTGCCGATGCCACCATGAGCTTCACCGGCACAATCACCGCCATCAACACCGCACTCGCAGGGCTGCGCTTTGCTCCTCAATCCAACTTCACAGGCACCGCCACGCTGCAGATGCTGACCAGCGACCTCGGAAGCACCGGCAGCGGAGGAGTCCTCACGGACAACGACACCTTCAACATCATGGTCACTCCCGGCATCTTCACGGACATCATCAACGTGGGCGCGGGAACGGCCGGCCCGACGTCGTCGACGTATTCAGCGGGGACGTACACAGAGGTGGGCAACGGGGCTGACATCTGGCAGCAGGATCAGTTCCATTACCTCTACAAATTCTGGACCGGCGACGGGACGATCATCGCCAGGGTCACCTCGTTGAGCACCTCCCACAAGGGCGCTAAGGCCGCCGTGATGTTCCGCGAAAGCGTCAACACCGACAGCAAGCACGCCATGATGGCTCTGCAACCCCCTACAGGCGGTGGCGCTGAATGGGCTTACCGGAGCAGCGGCACGCAGACAAACTACACGTCGACGGCGGGCATAAAGCCCACGTACTGGATCAAGCTGGTGCGCTCCGGGGACACCTTTACCGGTTTCACGGCGCCGGACGCGTCCGGGACCCCGGGTACCTGGACGCAGCGCGGCACGCAATCCATCCCCATGCCGGGCACCATCCTGGTGGGTCTGGCGACGTTGTCGCACAGCGCAACGCTGACTACCACCGCCACCTATGACAACGTCATGGTTCAGTAGTTTGGTGGCTGTAGTTACGTCGCAGCTGAATCGGGTGACAGGCCGATGTCCGCTGGGGCGCCCAGCGCGATGAGCCGTTCCCGGATCCCGCTCCGCGCAAGTAAGTATCCGCGCGATGTCCGGTGCAGCAGGGAAGTCATGTTCGCGGCATCGAGCATCGCCCCGATCTCGAACGCGAGCACCTCGGCGGCGTTGCTCCCGCCTGCTAAGCCGGGCAATTCCGGCTCAGCTTCCCGCACGGCACGCCTCAGGAACGCCAGCCATTCCTCATCGATCCGCGCGAGAAGTTCCCGGGCGGCGTCGTCCTTTGCCGAAGCGTCGGCCGCGACGGCACGGAAAAAACATCCACCCGCGAAAACGCGGCCCTCTGAGTAGTCCAGCCACAGCTCAACAAGGCCGATGAGCCTCCGGAGTCCGCGTGGACGGGCGAGCGCCGGAGAGATGACCTTCTCGATGAATACCCCGCGCGCGGCTTCAATCGTCGCGAGCTGCAGATCCAGCTTCGATCCAAACAGCGTTGCCACGTTGCTTTTGCTGACGCCAAGCTCGCTTGCCAGTCCGCCGATTGTGAGCCCATCAAGTCCGCTCAACGATGCCTGGTCGACGGCTAGCCGCAGAATGGCGCGCCGGGACTCATCGCCGCGCTGACGGCGGCCATCGGGTGCTACGGCTGTGTTTGACATTCGATCCTCTAGACAGTACGAACGGTCGTGTGTATATATTAGCACTATGACGACGCAGACGCCCTCTCTTCCGCCAGTGATGCATGCACTTCGCCTGCTCGAGTCTGTCGCCCCGCCGCTCGCGGCTGAAACTGCCTACAGCCTTTGGGTACGGCCAGGAAAGCGTAAGCCCGTGCATGAAACGGAGCGATACGTTATGGAGCACGCCAGAAGATCCACCATCCGTATGCGGGGCCGGCGCGTGGCTGTCTATCGCTGGGGAACCGGGTCCCGAGCAGTGCTGCTGGTCCACGGCTGGCAAAGCCGTGCCGCTGCCTTTGCTCCCCTCGTGCGGGAGCTACGCGCGGCGGGACGGACGATCGTGGCCTTTGATGCCCCTGCGCACGGCGAATCCAGCGGCCTGCGAACCGATGTCCGCGACTACGCGGGCATCATTGCCGAGCTTGGCCGCCAGCACGACGGGTTCGAGGCGATCGTTGCGCACTCGTTCGGGACGCCGAGCGCCGCCCTCGCCATTCGGGGAGGTGTGCGCGTAGGACGGCTCGTAACGGTGAACGGTGCGGCCGACTTCGAGTATCTTTTGCAGAGCTTCGCACACAAGCTCGGGCTTAGCCGCTCAAGTGTGCTCGCGGTTCGACGCCGTACGGAACGCCGGCTGTTCCCTGGCAGTACCGATATTTGGACGAGTCTCTCGGCCACGGCGCCGCTCCCCGTCGAAGTTCCGTGGCTCGTGCTCCATGACGACGCCGATACGATGATCGGGCTGGACCAGGCGCACGCCCTGCTCGCTGCCCACGCATTCACAACCCTGGTGGTCACACATGGGCTGGGGCACAACGGGCCGCTGCGGGATGACGCCGTGCTGGACCGGATCAGCACTTTCCTTTCACCGGCCCTGCACGCCCAGCGCTAGGTGTACTCACCTAGGGAGCCAGCCGGTAACCCACTCCGCGGACTGTTTCCACCCATTTGGGCGCCTTGGGGTCATCACCGAGGCGATTCCGCAGATTCCCCATGTGCACCTCGACGACGCGCTCCTCGGCGGTGCTGACGTAGGAACCCGAGCCGTAGGGATCGTTGCGGAGCCTCCGGACCAGTTCCTCTTTGCTCTGGACACGGCGCCCGTTTTCCATAAGCACCAGGAGCAGATTGAACTGAGTGCGAGTCAGGTCCACCTTCTTGCCATCAATCGTTGCCGTCCGCGTGCCCTCGTTAACAGTCAGCCCGCGGTGCTCCAGGTCGCGGAACTCATCCGCCTCCCCCGTCCCAAAGGAATGTCCGACGGCGGGGAGCCTCACTTCGGACTGCATGACGGCGGGCAGTGCCCCTGCGTGTTGCAACACCGGTTGCAACAGGGCAGGTTCGGGCATCGCAGGTTCCGTTGATTGGCGCTCCATCGAAGCGGGTTCCATGACGGCCGGTTCCATGATTGACCACCGTGGCCGCCGGAGCATCGCCGCAATCCGTGCCCGAAGCTCGCGGGGACGGAATGGCTTGGTGAGGTAGTCGTCAGCGCCGGCGCCAAACCCCATCAGTGCATCGGCTTCGTCCACTCTTCCCGTCACCATAATGAGGTAGGCGTAGCTGAATGTCCGGATGCGCCGTGACGCCTCGATCCCGTCGAAGTCGGGAAGGCTCAGGTCCATGGTGACCAGAACCGGGTTGTGCTTCCGGACCGCTTCCACGCCTTCCGTTCCCGATGAAGTTGTATGGACGGTAAATCCGGATTGCCGGAGGATGTCCCTCAGCGACTCCCGAATGTCGTCGTCGTCCTCTACAACCACAGCAACGCCGCGATTCACCACTTTGCTCCCAGCCTTTGATCCAACAATCCCTAATAATGTCTGGTCTCAGAGTCCAGGGCGCATGAATGAACGCACGAGAATGTGACCCAGATAAATAAGCCTGTGTGCTGCACCGTGCTGCGCCGTCGGGCGCTTCATCCTTTGTCGCTGCAAAGATCGCTACGGGATTGGCATTCCATTATCGGGATCGCTGGGGTGCAGAAATGAGCCTACACACGATAATTGATTTCTTGTCCGTTCTAGTTTAATCTTGAGTAGTTCTTGAGTTAAGGCTGAATCTTGTGCAAACTTTTGAGCGAAATTACCGGTCTCAACTTATCCATCTGCTATTGCGTTTAGCGACTGCGTTGATTGATGATCATCTTGTGCTCGCTGGGGGCACGAGGCTGCTCGAGGGGAGCGCCAACGCAATAGGGGGCGTGCATGTCGTCTTTTTTTAGGTCCCGTTTGTCCGGTCTCAGGTCTTCGCGGGTGGTCAGACCCTTGGCAGTGGTTCTGGTTTCCGGCCTCACTATGCTTACCGTTGTGAGTTCTTCCCAAGCGGCAGATACAACTCCGATGTCATCAGATCCTGGGCCGGCAGGAAGCTTCGCCTGGAAGGGCTTCAACTGGGAGAAGAGATTCTGGGGTGGCGCCCCGCAGTACAACAAGCTGTTCAGTGCAAATAATGTCAGCAATCCCGACGCTAACGGCCACATCACCATGAGCCTGACGAATCCCACTGGTGGGGACCCCGTAGGCGCAGAATTCCAGTCCACACGCCAGGGCTTCGGCTACGGAACGTACAGCACCACCGTGGAAAAGAACGTGAGCCTTCTCCAAAAGGAAGTCGTGTGGGGGTGCCTGTTTACTTACGATCCTCTTGCTGCGCCGGGCTACAACGAGATTGACCTTTGTGAGGCTTCTGCCTGGGGAGGCGGAGCAAGCTATGGCGAATCCTGGCCCGTAACCCAAGCCCATGGCTACTGGTTCGACGCGAGCAAGCCCCCCGGTCAGGGGAACAACACCGTAGTTTTTAATACCACCAGCGATCCCATCCTCACCCACAAAATGGTTTGGGAGCCTGGCAAGCTGACCTTCGAGACCTATGCCGGTCAAGGGTATACAGGGCCGTTGTTGAAACGGACCATTCTGCAGGGAACCACGGTTCCCAAGCCCGCCAAGGAACAAATCCACTTCAACCTGTGGGTAACTGGCGGCGGCGGAGGCGATCCTGCCCGCATCAAACCGGAGTCGGTGATCATTCGGGACTTCTCGTTCACACCTGCAGCGGTGGCACCTGCTCCGGTCTCGGCCATCAAGCTGAGTGCAGTCAACGCAAAGGTCAAAGGCGTCAACAACACCACCGTCCGTTGGACAGGGGCCGCAGGAACCACCGTCACGCTGCTCGTGAACGGAGTCCGGAATAGCGTGCCCAACACCGGCAGCTACGTCAACAAGTTCAAGGGAAGCGCCACTATCAGTTATCAGCTTTGCGATTCGGCCGGATGCTCAAATACCGTGAGCATCCGAACGCATGAGGAATTGGTATACAAGCAACTGCCCGGGGCTAAGCGCTTTGGGGCCACCCCGGGCAGTTCCTGAGGTACTTTGCTGATTAGACCTCAGACTTGGCTTTCACAGGAACAATCCGCTTGATTGCCGCACCCAGGGCGACCAAGGCAAAGGCTGCCAAACCAAGCCAGAGGATATCCCCGGCGCCAGTCAATGCCAGTGTTCCGGCCCCTACTCCTGCTGCCGCGGGGGCCGCTACGTTGTTATACATAGATCTCTCTACCAAGCTTTCTTGTTGTTCAGGGCTGCATCTAAATAGGCCTTCGAGTGGACCACCTGCAAAAACAGGTCGATCACCAGTTCGTACATCGTTGCGGCCGCAAGCATGTATTTCCATCCCCTGAGCCGCACTGTTACTACACGTTCGATCACGAAGACACCGGTCACGGCGAGCCAGAAGGGGTGCAGGTGCAACCCGGATCCCGTGCCCAGTGCAAACGCGATCGTGCCAAAGTAAATAAGGGTCACCAGGACACCGGTCATTGCTAAGAGCTGCCGTCCCCAATACGGCCGCGTGACTCTGGTCCAGCCGTACTGGACACAGTTCTCCACAGCTCCACGCTTCCACCGAAGCCGTTGTCCCCACAGTTGCCGCCAGGAAGGCATGATCTCCGTGACCAGGGTGCAGTCCGCCGGTGACTTGATCCTGTAACCAAGTGTCAGCAACGCGAAGGAGAGCTCATTGTCCTCGGTCAGCACGGTGGTGTCGTACACCCCACCCCAGCCATTCCCCGGAGGGAGGGTTCCTTCCAGCCGCGCCTCCACAACGTGTTCAAGGGTCAGCACCCGGAACAGCGCCGCTGTGCCGGTGACAACGAGGCATTTCCCATTGAGCCGCTTAACATCCCTCGCATACCTGGCGTACTCGTTGCGCTGCAGGTGACCTACAAACCCACCGCCGGTTGCTCCGCTGAACACCCCACCCACAGCGCCGAGAAACGGGTCGGCGAACAGGTGGCCGACGGCCCTTTCAATGAAGTCAGGGGAGAGCTGTGAGTCCGCGTCCTGCACCAGGATAAGATCATCCGATGCCAAGCCAGGAAGGACGCCTGCAAGCGCGAAGTTTAGGGCACCGGCTTTCTTGTCTGTGTTGCCCACAGTCCTGATCACTTCTGCTCCATGAGCCAAGGCAATCGCCTCTGTGTCGTCAGTGCAGTTGTCTGCTATAACAATTACCCGGTGAGGGACGCAGGTCTGGCCTGTTAGGGATTTAATGGTCTCCCCGATTCCCGCGGCCTCGTTGTGCGCCGGAACCAGCACGGTAATAATCGAATTACCGGCTGGCCGATAGCGCCCGCCCCTAAGCATCAAATGCAGGGATCGCGGCCTTCACGCATAATTCAACATGACAATTTGCCCCAGCACGCATGAATCCATCCCTATAGGTCTTTTTGGCCACACATTTCGCCTGATTCTTACAGCGAAAACTCAAATCTTATGAAGCAAATTGGCAAAATGAGATCATCTTCTACCAAACTAATTGAGCTAAATTTACGCAATTTATACGCAAGATATTGACCTCGGAAAGTTCCGACGTCGTCCGCTTGGGTTTGTTGGACAGGAGCCCATGCGCCCGGAGGCAAAAGCGCTTCTCGGGCGGGGATGCGGTGGCACGACTTTCGGGGCTACGGTGTGCTTGGGGATGAGTTCCGTTTGGTAGCTAGACCAAAGGATGAGCAATGGGTGATGTGTGGCTCCGCACCATCAGCAATGGCTTGGTTCGGGCAGATAAGGTCACTGAAATTGGTTGTTCCCGTGGGTCCCTCCACGAGGAAATCGGATATTCAGTGAAAGTAGTCGCGGGTGGCAAGGCCCACCCCCTCATCGATGACAGCGACCTTGAGGGAACCATGGCCGAGAGAATGGAGCACGCACGCCAGATGCTCGACGCCTTACTCAAGGCCATGGACGCAGCAGGCAACGGCGGCTACTCCACGGTCATCAGCCACGAACCTGCCAGCGGTCGTTGGAGGCTTACGCCGTCGTCCGAGCTTGCCCCGGGGGTTGAAGTGCCCGGCGTCGAGGTGCCTGGAACGTAGGCGTTGACGCCCCGGCTAAATTGTCGGTGGTCGCTGAAAGACTCTTTTCATGGGGGATATGCAGGGGTCGACGGCGGTACTCGCTTTGGCGGGCAGCGGCACGTCCACGGGGGACGTGCCTGTGGGCGATGTGTCTGTGGGCGTCGCGTCTGTGGGTGCTGTGAAAGTGGGCGCCGTGCTGTTGGCCCTGGCACGGGTGCGTCCCTGCGGTAACAGCGTGGGCATGATTGAACAGTTGCGGGAGCTGGAGGACCTGAAATCCGCCGCAGCCGCACTGCAGGCCCGCATCGCCGTGGCGTTCGACGCCGACCAGCGCCGCACCCAGCGGGAGGCCGGGGTGCCTGCTGCCGAACTGGGCAATGGCGTGGCCGCGCAGATCGCCCTGGCCCGGCGCGAGTCCCCCGCCCGCGGCGGCCGGCTCCTCGGCCTGGCCAAAGCCCTCGCCACCGAAATGCCCCACACCCTCACCGCCCTGCAGACCGGACAGCTCAACGAATGGCGCGCCAACCTCCTGGCCAGGGAAACAGCCTGCCTCACCGCCCAGGACAGGTGCGCGGTCGATGAAGAACTCGCCGCAGACACCGGAGCGCTCTCCGGGCTCGGGGACCGGGCCCTCATCGCCGCGGCCCGCACCGCCGCCTACCGGATCGATCCCCGCTCCCTGGTCACCCGCGCCGCGAACGCCCACACCGACCGGCACGTCAGCCTCCGCCCGGCCCCGGACACCATGACCTACCTCACCGCCCTGCTCCCCGTCACCGCAGGCGTCGCCGTCCACGCCGCCCTCACCCGCCACGCCGACACCCTCACCACCACCAACACCTGCACCGGCGGGGAGACCGGCTCGGATACCCGGTCCCGCGGGCAGATCATGGCCGACACCCTCGTCGAACGGATCACCGGAACCCCCGGCGGGATCACCGGCATCGAAATCCAACTCGTCATGACCGACCGCACCCTCCTCCAAAGCCACAGCGAACCCGCACGCCTGCCCGGCTACGGCATCGTCCCCGCCCACTGGGCCCGCACCACCATCCACCCCACACACCTGCAGCCCACGGACCCCGGGCACACGGGGCCCAGCCAAAACGCTCTCAACTCCACGAACAAAACGCTCAACCCCACGGACCCCGGGCAAGCTCTCGAGGCCACTCCCGACACCGTCCCCAACACAAACAAGCCCCTGAACGTCTGGCTCCGCCGGCTCTACACCGCCCCCGGCACCGGCGACCTGATCGCCATGGACTCCCGCGCCCGGCTCTTCCCACCCAGGCTCCGCCGCTTCATCCAGGCCCGCGACCACACCTGCCGCACCCCCTACTGCAGACGCACCCATCCGCCACGTAGACCACATCATCCCCTGGCACCAAAACGGCACCACCACCACAACCAACGGCCAAGGCCTCTGCGAAGCCTGCAACCACACCAAAGAAACCACCGGCTGGACCACCCACACCCACCCCGGCCCACGACACACCACCGAACTCCACACCCCCACCGGCCACACCTACCACTCCACCGCCCCACCCCTCCCCGGCACACCACTCCCCGGCACAGCGTTACCCAGTGCTCCCCAACACGCTGCTCCCCAACGCGCGGCCCACCGGCAACGACGCGATCTCCTCCACCGCGCCAAGACGCGGAAGCGTGCCCGCAAAAAAAGAGCCGGAGGCAGCTTAGGCGGTGTGAAATCCTTATCCCGAGTGCCATTGATGAGACTGGACGCAATCAGACCGGGCGGGATAACGCAGGACGGATCGAACAGGGAGGACTCATGGCTGATCGTCCAGAAGGGGAGCGCGTAAAAAACTGGTCAGGAACAGCCGCTCCGTATTCGAGGAGCTTCGCACGTCCGTGCGCCGGAACCGTCACGCCACTGCTCGATGCGGTAGGGGAAGCCATCGGCGGTCTCGGCGGCAGGGGCTTGCTGGATGTGGGCTGCGGTACGGGAACCCTTGCGGCCCGCGCTTCCGTCCTGGGCGCACGAGTCACTGCCATCGAACCCTGACCCGGGTTTCGTGGTGAACCATGTAGAGGATCCACGCTCAGCTGTCGCTGATCTCACGCGGGTCTGCGCTTCTGGCGGGGCAGTGGGGGTTACGATCTGGCCCTCAGGTTCGTCCCCTATGCACGCCCTCTGGGCTGAGGTCATCAGTGCCAGCGGGGCGCTTACACCGCCCCCGGAACATCTGCCGGCTGACAAGGACTTCGAGCGGACAGGAGACGGACTCACTCCTACCCGCCGAGGCCTTGACGGCTGTTGGCATCCGCGAGGCATTTACAGGACAACGGGAGCGGAGCTACATTAATGCTCCGGCCGCAGGCCAGAGTCGAGTCTGCCCTGCGGTGATCGGGACCTGCAAGAAACCAGCTACTAGGCTGTGCGGCTGGGGTGCAGCCGGTAAGGAACAACCATGAGCCCCACTCCAAAACAGCCTGTGACCGATGACAGCATCAAGGTGCGCCAGGTCAGCCATTACCAGTTCACGTGGATAGCCGGAGACGCCGGAAAACGTGGCACGTGGACGCTCCAGCTGGTGCTGGACGCCGGGGCCTGGGAGGAATTCCTGACGATCGAAGCCGACGACGCCGACAACCTTCAGGATCTCCTGTCCACTGCCCATACTGTTTTCTACGACGTCAGCCGCCAGACCCTCATGTTTGGCACCACGAAAGTGGGCCATCACTAGCCTTTGAAACGCAAAGAGTACGACGGCGGGCGCTTCTGCCGTCGTACTCTGCGTTTAATATGGGCAGCTACCCCGCTAACCGCCGAAGATCGGCGAAAGGGAGGTCCAAAGCTGGCGGATCCCCAGGATGACGAACAGCAGGGCACAGATCCCCAGCGCGATATTCGTGTGCAGCTTGTTGGCCCAAACCTTTGGGATCCTCTTGCCATTGAGTAGGCCCAGCAGGGTCAGCGCGAGGAACGGCATGAACAGTGCACCCAGTGCGCCGTACGCAAGGATCAGGCCGATGGGCTGGCCCAGCGCGAAGAGAATCATGGGTGGGAACGTCAGCCACAGGATATAGAACTTGAAGTACTTTCCACCCACCCGGGTATCCGGATGGCCTGATTCCTTACCCCGCATGTTGCCCCAGAAGTCAGCAAACATCAGGGAGACACCGTTCCAGACGCCAATGATTGAGGAGAAGGAAGCCGCCCAGAAACCGATCAGGAACCCTGCCCCCACGGTATCGCCGTATTCTGCCTTCAGAACATCGTAGAGGTCCAGCAGGCCTTCGTCGCTCGCGCTGAGCGAAACACCAGCAGAGCGGACAACCTCGGCACCCACAATGAGCATCGCAATCACGAAGATACCGGTCATGACGTAGGCCATCGAGTTGTCGATTCGCATGACTTTCATCCACTTGGGGGTGTACCAGCCCTTCTCCCGCAGCCAGTATCCGTACGCGGCAAGGGTGATAGTGCCGCCGACGCCACCGGCCAACGCCAGCGTGTAGAAAACGGCATCCTTTGCCTCCGGGATCATGGGAATCAGGCCGGTGAGCATCTCGGGAATGTTCGGCGCCGCAATGATGGCCAGGCCCACGACACTGATGAACATGAGGCCCACCAAAGCGGCGGTGATCTTCTCGAAGGTGGCGTACTTACCCCACCACACCATGGCAAAACCGGCCAGGCCCATCAGGATGGCCCACGCCCATAGCGGCAGGATGGGGAACACTGCTGCCAGAGGCAGGGCAGCGGAGGACATGGCTGTTGCTCCGTATACGAAGCCCCAGATCATGATGTAGGGACCGAAGTACCATGTAGTCCATTTGCCGAGGGAGCGCCATCCCTCGAAAATCGTTTTTCCGGTTGCCAGAGTGTAGCGGCCTGCTCCTTCTACAAGGATGATTTTCAGGACCACGCCAACGATGACTGCCCAGAATAGCCCGTATCCGAAGCGGGAACCGGCCACGAGAGTGGCCACCATGTCAGCCGCACCCACGCCGGTGGCGGCCACAACCAGCCCAGGGCCGATGATGCGCCATTTGGCAGGGCGTCCGCCGTCGTCATCAATGCGGTCCGCGTGGCTGACAAGGCCGGACGGGCGCTGCTGGTCAGCAGTAATCAGCGGCTTTCCCGATGGGTTGGTGCTGTCCATGGCATCGTTGCTCATGGTTCCTCCTCGACGTTGAATGTCCCCGGAAAGATGAGGACACCAGCCAAGCTATGCGTGACGGGGAGCACTTCCAAGGTAAATTCCACTTTCCTAACACTTCCTTAGGTAATGCCGGCTCCGGACTTAGGTAATGGGGGCAGGTTCCACCTACGATGTGGTCTGCAGGTGCTCACCCAGCTGAAAGAGACCCAGGCAATGGAACTGCTCATCGTCGAGGACGACGACGCCATGGCGTCTGCGCTCGAAGCAGCCGTGGTCTCAGCCGGGCACAAGGCAACCAGGGTTTCCCGTGGAACAGATGCTCTGCTGGCCCACCGGAACTTCGACGTCATCCTCTTGGACCTGGGACTGCCGGACCTTGACGGACTCGACGTCCTTCGGAAGCTCCGCCAGGTGACCCGGTGCCCCATTCTGATCCTTACCGCCCGGGACGATGAGCGGAGCGTGGTTTTGGGCCTTCGGCTCGGCGCCGATGACTACCTGGTCAAACCGGTGAAGCTCGTGGAGCTGCTGGCCAGAATCGAAGCTGTCACCAGACGGGCGGCGTGGACGAAAGACACGCCGAGCCGCACTCTTGTGGTAGGAGAGCTCGACGTCGACCTCGACCGCCGCGTCGCCGCCGTCGGACCTCGTGTACTGGCCTTGACCGCAACCGAGTTCGACCTCCTGGCACTGCTGGTCCAGCATGCGGGATCGGTAGTCACCCGGGAGCAGATCCTTGACGTCCTTTGGGGCGATGCTTTTATGGCGTCCTCCCGTAGCCTTGACGTCCATCTGACGGGCTTGCGGGCGAAGCTGGACCTGCCCGGTTTCATCATCAATGTTCGCGGTGTGGGGTACCGGATCGAAGCGGAACGGGCATGAGGTTGCGGGTGCTCAGTGTCCTGAGCCTACTGTCCTTGGTTATGGTGATCGTCGTGTCCTACGCCCTGGTGACGTCTGCCAGCAGGGAGCTGACGCAAGAACTCCAGATCAACAGGGTATCGTCGCTCAACCGCTTCGCCCAGCTTGCCTCCGATACAGCCCTGGACGGCGACTTCACTAAGCTCCAGAGGGAGATGGACCGGTATTCCGAGCTCTACGATGAGGGCATCATCATCCGGCTCCAGGACAAGACGCTGCGGTCCGGAGACTTGGATGAGGACCGCCTGGATGTCCGCAACGCGATATCCCGCGCAAGCCTGAACCTGACCGACACAACCCTGCCACCCCTGCTTCCCCTTGAAAGCGGCTCCGAGGTGATCTCAAGATCGTTCGGCAGCGCGAACCAGGTCCTCGGTGAAGCTGTCCTCGAAGTGAATCAGGACGCCGCAAGGCAGAAGCTGCGCGAGCGCTGGCTTGGCATCGGACTCGGAGCAGCAGGCTTGGAGGCTATCCTTCTCCTCCTGGCCAGCAGGGTAACCGGCTGGGTACTGCGCCCGATTCATCGCCTGAACACCGCGGTGGGAGAACTTGCGGCCACGGGGAGGACCAGCCAGCTCCCGGAAGACGGCCCCCCGGAGCTGCGGGAACTGAGCCACTCCTTCACCACTATGGCGGAGACGGTCACGGAAAGCATCGAGTCCCAGCGCAAGCTCATTGCCGACACCTCGCATCAGTTGCGCAACCCGGTGGGAGCCCTGAGGCTGCGGATCGATCTGCTCGAGCTCGAATTGCGGAACAGCACCGAAAAGTCAGCGGTGACGGGAGTCGTCGACGAGCTGGAACGCGTGGAAGAAATCCTCGACGGCGTCCTGAAGCTCGCAGCAGCCGAACACCGGGCTTCCGTGGGGGTAGCCAGGAGCACCATCGGGCAGGCCGTCCCCCAGCCCGAAACTGTCATTGATCCGTGGGTGGTGCTGCAGGAGGAAGTCGAACGGGCAGGCCCTGCGGCTCGGCGGGCCGGATGCCCGTTAATTCTCGAGACTCCGGAGAGATCGGTTGAGCTTACGTGCAACGCCACGGAATTGGCGGAAATGGTGGGCGAGCTTCTGAACAACGCGATCAAGTATGCCCCCGGCGCAAAGATCATGGCAGGCATCCGCCTGCTCCCCCGGAAGCTGGTCATCGAGATCGCCGACGACGGCCCAGGCCTTTCGCAAGATGAAAGGACCGCTTCGCTCGGCCGGTTCTGGCGCTCCCCCCAACACCGGCATTTGCGCGGTAACGGACTGGGCATGGCTATCGTGTCCCGGCTTGCCGGCGCCAACGGCGGGAGCCTGAGACTGACGCAAGGGGATCCACGTGGTTTGGTCGCCCGCCTGGAATTTCCCCACACGACTCCAACGGACGGGTCAGCCCATGCGTAACCTCGCGGGCAGCCACCTCCGGCAGGCCAATGTGCAACTACCGCGGCGTAAAGTGCTCCGGACCGCGGTGGCCTTCGGGCTTGCCGGGCTGATCCTTCCGGCTCTGGGCGCCTGCAGTCCTGAGGAGATACCGGAAAATCTGACGGTGGCGGGCGGTGAGCCCGGCGGCTTCTACCTTGAATTTTCCACCTTGCTTGCCGAATCGCTGCAGCGCCACGGTGTTGCCCATAATGCCATCCCTATGACCACTGGAGGCAGTCTCGAAAACATCGCCCGGCTGATTGCCGGAGAGGCGCACTTTGCCGTCGCGCTAGCCGATGCGGCAGTAGAGCAAGCGTCCTCAGAAGCAGGGAACACGAACACAGGTAACGGGAATCCAGGGCGGATAGTGGCCCTCGGAAAGGTCTACGAGAACTACGTCCACTGCGTGGTGCGGCGGGACAGCGGCATCCTCAGCCTGATGGATCTCGCAGGCAAGACGGCAGCCATCGGTGCGAGGGGATCCGGAACGTCCTTCACCGCCCACCGGATTATCCAGGCAGCGGGGCTGGGCGGACCGTCCGGTGGCTCTTCCTCAAACAACCCTCGACCCCACGAGCCCGTAAAGGAGCTGACCTTGGGCCTCAACGCAGGACTGGCCGCCCTCCGGGACGGTTCGGTCGACGCCATGCTGTGGTCAGGTGGAGTACCCACTGCAGCCATTACCGCGGCAAACGGAGAACTCGGCCTCCGGTTCCTTGACCTCTCAGACCTCATCCCGGCCATGCGCGCCGAATTCGGTGCCTTTTACGACCGGGTCCTCATCCCGGAAGGCAGTTATGAAGGGACTCCTGCGGTAGGGACCCTCGGCGTGGCGAACCTGCTCCTCTGCAGGCGTGATCTGGATGACCAGACGGTGACGAAGACTGTGGAGCTGCTGGTTGGTCATGCTCAGGAACTGATTCCCAGATCCAGTCTTGGTGTGCAGTTCCTCAGCACGGAAACACTGATCAATACTGCAGGGGTGCCACTTCATCCTGCTGCCGCTGCGAGCTACCGGCGGCTGCACGGCTGAGTCCGGTTCCCTTCCCGGCAAAGCCAGCTGGGACCCGAAGGACGCCTGGATGTTGGTGATGGTCGGTCCGGGCGCAACAGCATTGAAGCGCAGGCCCTTGGGCCCTACATCACGGCGGAGTTCTTGGTGAGGCAAACCACGGCGTGCTTTGAGGCCGTGTAGGTCGCCCCGGCCGCGGAGCCCCTGAGTCCGGCCTCGGAGGCAACGTTAACCACTGAACCTGTTCCCGCTTCAAGCATCAGCGGCACGACGGCGCGGGTCAGGCGCAGGACGGACGTTACGTTGATGTTGAAGACTCTTTCCCGCATCGCGTCGTCCACCTCGTGGATGGGGGCGAAGTTATCCATGATTCCGGCAAGCGTGAATACTGGTGGGATGAACGACGACGACCTCCTGACCGCTGCTCCCCGCACTACCGGACGGCCAGTGACCATCGATCCCGACGCCGTCGCATGGATTGCCCTGCAGCTGTTCTCGCCGGGCTGCGGAACGCGATCATTGCTGCGGCGGCTGTCCTCCCGGACCTCTCGGTGACGCCGGGGGCGTCTCCGCCTGATCGCCGAACACCCCGAGTTGGCAAGCCGGGGATGAACCTCAAAGGAGATTGATCTATGGCCGCTTTGATGTCGCCAAGTGCAGACAGGTCCCTTCATGTCTCGCACAAACCTTGGGATTCGCCGCTCATGTCACCGGCAATGAGCAACACGGTGGACCAGCATGAACGGTACCGGCTGACCAACCGCTTCATTGAAGTCCTGCAACGGCCCTGCATCCCCGTCTCGGGGGAAATCCACTTCAGCCGGCTCCCCCGGTCGCGCTGGGAGGAGCGTCTCAGGCTAATGAAGGCCGGCGGCGTCACCGTCGTCGCCTGTTACGTCTTTTGGATCCACCACGAACAGCACGAGGGCGAGGTGGGTTTCGAGGGAAACCTGGATGTCACCGCCTTCGTGCGACTGTGTAAATTGATCGGGCTGGACGTCGTCCTGCGCATCGGCCCCTGGTGCCACGGCGAAGTCCGGAACGGCGGGTTCCCGGACTGGCTGCAGGCCGCCAAGGTCAGGCATCGCACCAATGATCCTGCCTACCTTCAGCTCGTGGCACGCTGGTTCAGCCAGCTCGGCACCCACCTCAATGGCGTCATGGGACCGTCGGGCAACGTCATCGGCATCCAGATTGAGAACGAACTGTATACCGAACCGCAACACATCACCGAGCTCAAGAAGCTGGCCCGGATGGCAGGCCTGAACGCGCCGATCTGGACAGCGACAGCGTGGGGCGGGGCCGACCTCCCCCATGACGAGGTCCTGCCGCTGTTCGGCGGATACGGCGACGGCTTCTGGGTGGAGGCGGACTCCCCCTGGGACCCCACGTTCCGGGAACACTTCTTCTTCAGCCATGTCTGGGACGATCCCGGGATCGGGGCCGACCTGCGTGTACACCTTGGCTCAAGTGATACAGGTGCGGACCCTGCCAAGCCCCGGATCCCCTCTCCCTTGTACCCGGCCGCCACCTGCGAGCTTGCCGGGGGGATGGCCACGGCCTACCAACGCAGACCATGGCCACAGGCACTGGACGTTGCCGCCGTTGCCCACAACAAGATCGGCAACGGCTCGGCCTGGCAGGGCTACTACATGTTTGCCGGCGGGGCCAACCCGGCCGACAACCTCCAGGAGTCCCATGCCACCGGCTATCCCAACGATCTGCCGCGCTTCGACTACGATTTCCACGCCCCGATCGGCGCCTCCGGCAGGCTCAGCGCAAGCTTTGCCGAACTCAGGAAGCAGCACGCCTTTCTCTCAGCCTTCGGGGACCGCCTTGCCCGGATGCCTTCCACCTTGCCGGATACGCTGCCGGAGGGGATCGACGATACTTCCACATTGCGCTGGGCCCTGCGCAGCGACGGCCACTCCGGTTTCGTGTTCATTACCTGGCATCAGCCCCACATCCCGCTGACTCCCCATGCCGGCGCGCGCTTCGAGGTCGCCTTGGATGCCGGCTCAGTGACTTTCCCGAGCCGGCCTGTCACCGTTCCTCCCGGCACGATTGCGCACTGGCCCCTGAACCTGGAAGTCGGCGGGGTGACCCTCGAATGGGCCACGGCCTCGCCGCTTACAATCCTCGGCCCGGACACCTCGCCGACCCTGGTACTCGCTGCCGAAGCAGGAATTCCAGTGGAACTTCGTCTGCCGGAGGGTACGTCGCTCGGCGGCCCTGTCGATGGCTCGGCCAGCAATACGTCTGTTATCGACGGCAACGTCCTTGCCAGCGGATCGGTTGTGCTCGAGGCCAGCTCGGCGGACGCTGCGCTCAACATCCTGGTCCTGTCCCCTGAATCCGCCAATCAGGCTTGGATTGTGGATACCGCTGCTGGAAGGGAACTTCTCCTCTCGGAAGAACCTGTGTGGGTCGCGGCCAGCGGACAGCTTGCCGGCCGGTCCGCCGGTGTTCCTGACGTCCGGCGCTACAACCCGGCGTCGGCCTCCTTTGAAGCCGTCCCGGTGGAAGGTGCTTTGTCCGCTCCCCCGGTACTGCGTCCCGCCGTCGAACTCCTCCGTCCTTCCCAACCGGTACCGGACACGTTCGGCTCTTCGGCCGGGCGTGCCTCTGCCCCGTCCCAGGAAACCATCGATGCCCTCTCTATGTCCTACAAGGTTGGAGTGCCTGCTGAGATCTTTTCGGGTGGGGAGCATGCCGAGCTGGAGATCGCCTGGGCCGGAGACATCGCGCAGTTGCGCGTTGACGGCGTCCCGGTCGCGGACAGGTACTGGGATGGCTCGCCCTGGGTCCTGGAAATTCACGACGCCGGGATCACGCCCGCGTCCGACGTCACCCTCCAGATCCTTCCGCTCTCGAAGGCGGCGAGGGTGGGGCTGCCCCGGGAAGCAGAACGACGACGGGATTCTGTCCCGGGAGATCTCGCCGCGCTGGATTCCGTGCAGTTGATCCCCTGGAGCAGTTGGGATGAGAAAGTCAGCTAGGGCGCGGTCGTGACCTTCTTTCAAGCTGAACTGGCCCCTGGAGCGGAGACTCGCCGTGTCGTGACCATGTTTTGAGGCAAACAAGGTCACGACGGCGGGTCGGCTTCCACCCTCATTGCCGATAGGCTCACCAACCATGACTGACATTGACGAACAAGGCCGCCCCGAACCTCCTCTTGCAGGCGACGAGGCCGGTACCCTCCTGGGGTTCCTCGACTTCCAGCGCGCCACCCTGGCTTGGAAGTGCTCCGGGCTGGACTCCGCCGGCCTTAGCGCTACTGTGGCGCCATCCTCACTGACACTCGGCGGTCTTTTGAAGCACCTGGCCTATGTCGAGGACAGCTGGTTCTCCGAATCGCTGTTCGGGCGGGACCCGCAGCCGCCCTGGGACACTGTGGACTGGAAGGCGGACCGGGACTGGGAATGGCATTCGGCCGGCGCGGACTCTCCCGAGCATCTCCGCATTCTGTGGCAGGACGCCGTCGACCGCTCCCGCTCCCTGACTACCGAGGCGCTGGCCGACGGCGGGCTGAACCGGTTGGCCAGCCGCGCCAGGCGGGACGGCACAAGACCGAGCTTGCGGTGGATCCTGGTTCACATGATCGAGGAGTACTCCCGGCACAACGGCCACGCCGATTTCCTCCGCGAATCAATAGACGGGCTGACCGGGGAATAGCCTGGCGGCACTACGCTGTCCTTACGCGCCGAGATCACGGAGGACGATATTGGTGGCCGCATCGAGGTCTTTCCGGAGATCCCGATCGACAATGTTGCTATCCAAATCCAGACCTGCGGCCATCATCTCTTTGAGTCGCGGGCTACTGAAATTGTCTATCCGATGCCCTTGGAGCCGGATCGCTCGAATGGCGCAGAGGAGCTCAATCCCTAGGACTGTCGGAAGGGCCTGCACAGTAGATTCCAGCTGTTCAACGGCCACGCTAGCGAAGCTGGCATCCTCCTCGGCACCAAGGGAAAGAACCACAGTCTGCAGACTTGCCGGATGCGAATTGGCTCGAATGCGGCCAACCGCTGCCGCAGCAACATACTCGAGGGCCATGACGCCTGATTGTCCTGCGTCGTCCGCAGCCAAAAACCGGTTCAGGTCCGTGTGGGCGGGATCGCAGAGAAGGTTGATCCGGCGCAGGTTGGTGGCGCAGGCGGATCCCACCGCAATCTGAAGAGTATCGATCCGCCGGGCCAAATTGGTCATTTGAAACAGGCCATGGTGGGACACGTTACTGGCTCCATCGGTCTGCCATCCGTGGACCATGGGATTTTCATGTCCGGCCACGACCAGACGGGCGAGAAGCTCTCTGAGCGACGAGAGCTCTTCCAATTGCGACCCGAACACCTGGGGCAGGGTTCTAAGACAGTAAGGATCCTGAATCCGTGCAGGAGCACCGCGCCCCTCAACGAGTAATCGCAGGGTGTTGGCGGCGACTGCGACTGCTTTGGTGTCTGCCGCTGCCGCGACGGCTGGGCTGAAAGCCTCGGCGTTTCCGGATAGCGCAATAAAGGACAACGCGCTGATGGTGACAGCGTTGTGCAGCAGACGCTCCAGCCTCTGATGCGACAAGGCAGCGCGCGCAATAGTGAGTGCGTTGGAACTGATGAAGGGAAGCGCGTCACCCGAATCCCAAACGTCCAGCCTGGTGCGGAGCCGGCCGTCTCCCATTGGGGGTCGCTCCCCCAACAAAGTCAAGGCCGTTCCGGCCAGGGCGGGCAGGTCCGCCGTGCCGATGCCGCCGAACTCGCGAACCTCTGGGAGCGTGTCGTCATTCAGGAGTCGCACGAGAGCCTGGGCTATCGCCGGATCGATTCCCGAGGCCCCCGCGGCCAGCTGTGACAACCTGACCACCAGCATGGCCCGGACAATCTCCGGACCCAAGGCTTCACCTGCGTCCGCGGCGTGGCTTCGCAGTAGGTTGATCCCGTGCCGAGTCTGCTGCCCTCCCGCCAGGTTCTCCGGTTCCAAAGCTATTGAACGGTTCGCACCTACGCCCGTCGACCTCCCATACACTGGCCGTCTGGCCGCAGTTTCCCTGGCCGCCCGCCGAGAAAATTCCATCCGCTGTATTGCATCTGGGGTCAGATGGACTTCCACTCCCCCCGCAGCGACTGAGGCTATATCAGCCAGGGCAAGAGTGGCACCGTCGATTTCCAGGAGGGACATGATTCCTTCTTTTTGGGATCGATTGCTGCGTAGGTGCCTTTTGGTGGGTCTAAACGGCGGTTACGGAGCAATCGATATGGGGTGTGGGCCCTGGTTAGCGGGTTTCTGGGGCCTCTGCCATTGGGAGGCGGACGCCGCGTTCTTTGGCGACGTCGAGGGCGCGATCGTAGCCGGCGTCGGCGTGGCGGATGACGCCCATGCCGGGGTCGTTGGTGAGGAGCCGTTCGAGCTTTTGGGCTGCGAGGTCGGTGCCGTCCGCCACGGAGACCTGCCCGGCGTGGATGGACCGGCCGATCCCCACACCGCCGCCGTGGTGCAGCGAGACCCAGGTGGCCCCGGAGGCGGTGTTGAGCAGCGCGTTGAGCATGGGCCAGTCCGCGATCGCGTCCGAACCGTCAGCCATTGCCTCGGTCTCCCGGTACGGGGAAGCCACCGAGCCGGAATCCAGGTGGTCACGGCCGATCACGATGGGGGCCTTGACCTTGCCGTCCCTGACGAGCTGGTTGAACAGCAGGCCTGCCTTGGCCCGGTCCCCGTAACCGAGCCAGCAGATCCGCGCCGGGAGGCCTTCGAACTCGACCCGTTCCTGCGCGGCGTCGATCCAGCGGTGCAGGTGCTTGTTCTCCGGAAAGAGTTCCTTGATGGCCTCATCGGTGACCCGGATGTCCTCGGGATCGCCGGAAAGCGCCACCCAGCGGAACGGGCCCAGGCCCTCGCAGAACAACGGCCGGATATACGCCGGAACGAAGCCGGGGAACTCGAACGCCCTGGCGTAGCCGCCCTTGCGGGCCTCATCCCGGATCGAGTTGCCGTAATCAAAGACCTCCGCCCCCGCGTCCTGGAACTCCACCATAGCCTGCACATGCCTGGCCATCGAGGCCTGGGCCTTCTTCGTGAACCCCTCCGGATCCGCCCCGGCCTCACGGTGCCACTCCGCCACGGAGATGCCCTCCGGGAGGTAGGACAGCGGATCATGCGCGGAAGTCTGGTCCGTGACAATGTCCACCGTCAGTTCGCCCGCATTGTGCCGGCGCAGGATCTCCGGGAACACCTCCGCGGCGTTCCCCACATACCCCACCGACCAGCCCCGCCGCTCCTCCTTGGCCGCCAGGACTTTGGCAATCGCGGCGTCCAGGTCCGTTTCCACCTCGTCCAGGTACCGCTTGCCCGCACGGCGGCGCAACCGGGTCTCGTCGACGTCCACTATCAGGCACGCGCCCTCATTCAGCGTCACCGCCAGAGGCTGGGCCCCGCCCATTCCGCCGCACCCCCCGGTCAACGTCAACGTGCCCGCGAGCGTGCCGTCCTCGTCCCCGGTCAGCTTCCGGGCGATCGCAGCGAACGTCTCAAACGTGCCCTGCAGAATGCCCTGCGTGCCAATATAAATCCACGAACCCGCCGTCATCTGCCCGTACATCATCAGACCCTCGGCCTCAAGCCGGCGGAACTCGGGCCAGTTCGCCCAATCCCCCACCAGGTTCGAATTCGCCAGCAGCACCCGCGGCGCCCACTCATTCGTACGGAACACACCAACAGGCTTACCCGACTGGACCAGCAGCGTCTCATCCGCCTCCATGGTCTCCAACGTGCGGGTGATCGCGTCGAATGCTGCCCAGGACCGGACGGCCCGGCCCGTACCGCCATAAACCACCAGATCATCAGGACGCTCAGCCACCTCGGGATCCAGATTGTTCATCAGCATCCGCAACGGAGCTTCAGTCTGCCAGGACTTAGCAGTCAACACGGTGCCGCGGGCAGCTTTGACCGGGCGGGCACCGGTAGTGAAATCGGCGGTCATAGATGTCTCCTTCAGTAACTTCTTGCCTAGACCAGGTTCTTCGATTTCAGCCACTCCTTGGCGATCTCACCCATGTCCTCGAACTTTGCCACCCGCCCGTTCATCTCAATGAGGTCTTCGGTGGTGAGGGCGGCGGAGACCTTGTTCAGCACGTCCTTAACGGTGTCCGTGGTCTTCTTTTCGTTGATAATCGGAACGATGTTCTCCGAAAGGAAGAGGTTCTTATCGTCTTCCAGGGCTACAAGGTTGTTGGCTGTCAGGGCGGGATCGGTGCTGAAGAGGTCGGCAACCTGGATCTGGCCTGAAATCAGGGCGTTGAGCGTCAGTGGACCACCGGCGTCGAGCGCTGAAAATTCCTTGAATTCCAGGCCGTAGACGGACTTCAGGCCGGCAACACCGTTAATTCGCGTCTTCCATTCCGGCGGACCGCCGAGCACGAGCTCCTTGGCAACCGGCTGGAGATCCCCAATGGTCTTGAGCGAGTACTTGTCAGCAGTTTCCTTCTTCACCGACAAGACGTCCTTGTCCTCCGCCTCGGAGGCCTCAAGCATTATCAATCCGGCGGGGACCTTGGTGACGAGTTCCTTGGCGACGTCCTCAGAGGAGGATGCCTTGGTTTCTGCATCGAGGTACTGCAGCAGTGCCCCACCGTATTCCGGCATCAGGTCGATCGAACCGTCCTTCAGAGCGGGGATGGTGACTTCACGGCTGCCGATGCTGGACTTTTCCTGGACCTGGACGTTCTGCGCCTTCAGGGCTTCGGCATAGATCTTGGCGATCAGCTGGCTCTCGGGGAAGTCAGCGGACCCGACGATGATGCTGGATCCGGCATCTGCCGGAGCCTGGTTGGTGGAGCTGCTGAGTGGGTCGCCGCCCCCGCAGGCGCTCAGAGTGAGGGCTGCTGCGGCAGCCAATGTCAATCCGGTCAGGTACTTTTTCATGGAAATCTCCTAATTTAGGGCAGGCTGTGGCCAGGAAAATACGTCAGCGAAACGAGGAAGAGGAAGAGAGAGGCCCCTTGAAGGCCGGACTTGTCAGGCGGCGGCCGGGATCACCGGGGCGTCGGACACGCTGGTTACAGTCTTGAGAGTGCGGCGGGTCAGTCCGGGTGAGACAACGCGCCGCGTGATGAAAGCAAGCAGTTGGTCGAAGAACAGGGCAAGCAAGGCCACCAGAACGGCACCGGCCACCATTTGGCTGAAGTCGTTCTGGGCTTTGCCGTCGATCAGCAGCCGTCCAAGTCCTCCGAGCGAAATGTAGGCGGCGATGGTGGCGGTGGAAATGATCTGGAGCAGCGCGCTGCGCACCCCGGACAACATCAGCGGAAGGGAACAGGGAAGCTGGACATCGGTCAGGATTTTCATCCTGCGGAACCCCATGCCCCTGGCAGCGTCAACGGCGGCGGAGTCAACAGCCCGCACACCGGCGTAAGTGTTGGTCAGGATGGGAGGGACAGCCAGCAGGACCAGCACGATCAGGCTGGGCACAACGTAGCCCATCTTGGACGGAAAGGCCGGCGAGATCAGCAGAACCAACAGAATCAGCAGGCCCACGCTGGGAAGCGCACGCAGTGCATTCGCGAGGCCGGCGATCATGAAGACGCCTTTGCCAGTGACTCCGATGTAGATGCCGAGGGGAATGGCCAGCGCGGCGGCAATGGCCAGCGCGATGAGGGAGTAAAGGAGGTGTTCGCCGATCAGGGTTGGAATTCCGTCGGCGCCGGTCCAGTGTGCAGGGTCAAACAGGTAGTTCATCATGATGCCGCCACCTTGGGAGTCCACGGTGTCAGCCACCGGTTGAGCAGGATAATGAGCCCGTCAAGAATCATTGCGAGGACGACGCACAGAACGATGCCGGCAATGATAGGAGTGAAAAACCGCAGCTGGAATCCCTGGGTGAAGAGGGATCCGAGCTGCGGAATCCCCAGCAGCGCAGCAACGGACACGAGGCTGACGTTGGAGACAGCCGCCACTCGAAGGCCCGCGCAGATGACAGGAACGCTGACCGGAAGCTCCACTTTCAGGAAGCTCTGGTAACCGCGATAGCCCATGGCTTTCGCCGCTTGGACCGTGTCTTCCGGGACGGAGTCGAGGGCATCGGCCACTACACGGACCAGGAGTGCCACGGTGTAGATGGTCAGCGCAGCAATGATGTTGATGGGATCCAGGATCTTGCTTCCCAGGACGAGCGGCAGCAGGACGAACAATGCCAGCGACGGCACGGTATACAGGAGCCCGGCCAGTCCCACCAGGAACGGATAGACCGAACGCTGGCGGCGTGCCCACCATCCAAGCGGGAGCGCTATGAGCAGTCCCAGAATCAGCGGCGTTACTGCCAGCAGGACGTGCCAGCCGAAAAGGAACACAATGTTGTCCGATTGGCGGCCAAGCCATTCAAAGTTCATCGCGCCGTCTCCAGATGCGGTTCCGCCTCGATCGCCTTGATGACGTCAGTGGCCGTCACGGTTCCCAGCAGTTCGCCGGCAGGGCCGACGACGACGCCGCGACGGCTGGGCGAGGACAGCGCCGCATCCAGCAACTGACGCATATTCCCTGACGAAGAGGCTGACGTCCCGCTCAGGTTGAGGTGCTCGTGCCGTACTTCAGCGGTGATCCGTTCGACCTGTGCCCACCCAAGTGGTTTCCGGCCGTCGTCGACGACCAGGACCCAGGCCCCGGAGGCTTTGATTCGTGCCTCCTCGACGGGGGCACCGAGCTGGACGACAGGCTCATCGCGAATGTCCACGGCGCCCGCAGAATCGGTGAATCCCAGGGAGCGATAACCCCGGTCGCGGCCAACAAAGTCGGCAACAAAGTCATCCGCTGGCGCCGTCAGCAGTTCAGCGGGCGCGGCCATCTGGGCCAGGTGCCCACCGACACGCATCACCGCCACCTGGTCGCCGAGCTTGAGGGCTTCGTCGATGTCGTGGGTGACCATAATGATCGTCTTGCCGATCTCCCGTTGCAGCCTCAGGAATTCGTCCTGCAGCTGCGCCCGGACTACAGGGTCCACGGCGCTGAAGGGTTCATCCATCAACATGAACGCAGGATCCGCAGCCAGGGCACGGGCAACGCCGACCCTCTGCTGCTGCCCGCCGGACAGCTGCCAAGGATAACGCTTTGCAAAACTGGCTGGCAAGCCGACCCGCTCCATAAGCTCAAGCGCGCGGATCTTGGCCTTCTTCGGGCTCTCCCCAAGCAGCAGCGGCATGGTGGCGACGTTATCCACAATGGTGCGGTGCGGGAACAAGCCCGCGTGCTGGATAACGTAGCCGATCCTTCGGCGGAGCAGGGCCGGGTCCATGCCGGAGGTGGGCTGGTCATCGAGATAGATGGTGCCGCTGGTCGGCTCAATAAGGCGATTAATCATCCGCAGGGAAGTGGTCTTGCCACAGCCTGAGGGACCAACCAGAATGGTCAGCTTGCCTGTAGGGGCTTCGAGATTCAACCCGTCGACGGCGAGCGTACCGTCCGGATACGCCTTGGTGACATTTTCAAATTTGATCATTTTGCTTCCATGCTTTCCTGGGGCATTTCATGGTCTCCGGAGGGCGGTGTGAGGATGTTGCTCGCGACCTCCACCAGTTCCTCTCCGATGTGCAAAGCCTTCTTTTCGTTCAGCCGGTAACTGGGCACCACGATGCTCATCGCGGCCACCGTCCGACCACCCATTACGACGGGTGCGGCCACGGCCGTTACATCGTCCTCAACGCCGCTTCGAACAACTGCGAAGCCCCGGTCAGGCTGGCGCCCCGTGAGGATCTGCCCCGCAGCCGAGCCTTCAAGCGGGATGCTTCTTCCGACCCAGCTGGCGTGTCGGACGGAGTGCGTGCCTTCGACGATGGCTATGTAGATGCCGGTATCGCCAGGTCCGGGAATGCTGAGGTAACAGGATTCGCCGGTCTTGGCTACAAGCCCTTTCATCGCGGGGGTACACAGTGACACCAGGGATTCGTGGCCCAGGGCCAAAGCCCCGAGCTGGATCACGCTGGCGCCAGGGCGGAAGTTTCCGCTTTCGTCCCTGGATACGAACCCACTGGCTTCGAGGGTGCGCAGAAGGCGAAGTGCCGTGCTGGCTGACAGGTCTGCGACGCGCGCTGCGTCACTCAGGCTGAGGGCACCGTCTGTGCATACTGCGCTTAGCAGGGCAAGTGCCCTTTCAACCGTCCGGGTGGAGGAATCTGCTCCCACTGCATGCCTGCTCTCAAGTGGCCTGAATCACCTTGTCTGCCATTTAGTAAAAACCAACTTTCACTCAATGGCAATAGGAAGTTCTTAAGTTACGGCGTTTTCCTTCAATCCCGAACGAAAGCCCCACTCAGGAAAACAGCATGTTTCCGAGCTGTAAAAACTTCCAGAAACTCTCACCAACCCTTGCTACCTAATGGAATCTGGTTTTTACTTGGTGGCAAGTACTGTGCTCGGGACTCCTCTCCTGATCGCTTTCAAGCCGGAGGTTCAATGTGAAAACAGTCAGTCAGCTTCTTGAGTCCATAGGGGACGTGGGCCGAGACCCCGTCCGGGGAGGCTACTCCCGTCCTGTTTACTCGACCGCTGAGCTCGACTTACGGTCCTGGTTTATCGAACAGGCACAAGAGCGGGGCCTGGACGTTGAAACGGATCGCAACGGAATCATCTGGGCGTGGTGGGGAGAACCGCAAAAGGGTGCCCTGGTGACAGGCAGCCATCTTGATTCCGTCCCTGGCGGCGGAGCGTTCGACGGTCCGCTCGGAGTCGCCTCCGCCCTGGCTGCCGTCGATATTCTCAAGTCGCGGGGAACACCTCTCCGCCGTTCGCTTGCCGTTACGGTCTTTCCCGAAGAGGAAGGATCCCGATTCGGCGTGGCATGCCTTGGATCGCGGCTCCTCACCGGGGCCATCGATGTGAATAAAGCCCTGAACCTGCGCGACGGCGACGGCAATACGTTTGCCGACATTACGCGGGCAAACGGCTTGGATCCCCGCCACCTGGGCTCTGATCCGAAAGCCTTGGAACAGATAGGAGATTTCGTCGAACTCCACGTGGAACAGGGCATCGGGCTGGGATCAACGGGTCCGGCGATGGCAATCGGCAGTTCAGTGCTTGGCCACGGCCGCTGGAGGCTGACCGTCAGCGGCCAGGGGAACCACGCCGGGACCACTCTGATGGCCGACCGGGCTGATCCGATGATTGCTGCAGCGCAGATCATCCTCTCCGTCCGGAAGATTGCCGCATCGCGACCCGATGCGCGTGCCACAGTGGGCCGTCTCATACCCCTCCCCGGCGGCACAAATGTGATCGCCTCCAGGGTCGAGATGTGGCTGGACGCCAGGCATCCCGACGATGCCGTAACCGCAGGTCTGATCGAAGCCATCTACGGCTCGGCTCGGGAGATGGCAGCAGGCGAGGGCTGTTCAGTGACTCTAACCGAGGAGTCATACAGCAACACCGTGCATTTCGACGCCGGCCTGACGGAACGGATAAGCCGCATCCTTCCGGCGGCTCCAGTATTGGCGACGGGAGCAGGGCACGACGCCGGAGTGTTGGCAGGCCATGTGCCCTCAGCAATGTTGTTCGTGCGCAACCCGAGCGGAATATCGCATTCGCCTGAGGAGCACGTTTCGGACGAGGACGCCAATGATGGCGCGACAGCCCTTGCTGACGTTCTGGAGGGGCTGCTGTGAGCGGCTACTGGTGCGAGTCAGCCCTCGTGGCTGGCAGGGACGGTTCCCCGTCAATCAGAGAAAGCGTGCGGTTGGAGATACAGGGCGGTGTCATTTCAAGGATGGCGTCCGGCACCAGTCCCAAGGAGGGCGACCGCGTTCTCAGCGGAGTAGTTTTCCCTGCCGCCGCCAATGCCCACTCCCACGCCTTTCACAGGATCCTTCGTGGCCGCACCCATGATGGGCGCGGGGATTTTTGGGTGTGGCGCGAGCACATGTACAAGAGCGCCGGTGAGCTCACGCCTCAGTCCTACGAACAACTGGCCACCGCAGTTTTTACGGAAATGGTGGTGGCCGGTTTTAGCAGTGTTGCTGAATTCCACTACGTGCACCACCAGCCCGACGGAAGACCCTATCAGCAGGCCCACGCCATGGAACTGGCATTGGCCAGGGCAGCCGGCGCAGCGGGGATCCGGCTGACGTTGTTGGACACTCTGTACTTGGCGGGAGGAATCAACACACCCCTTAGCTCAGACCAGGCCAGGTTCGGGGATGCCAATGCCCAGGCCTGGCTGGACAGACTCGCCTCACTTAGGACGGCAATTGCGCGGGAATTTGACCCCAGGATGGTGGCGGTAGGGGCTGCCTTGCATTCGGTCCGCGGGGTTCCCGAGGACGCCCTCAAGACCGTGGCCGAACAACTGCCTGCCGATCTCCCACTGCATATTCACCTCAGTGAACAGGAGGCCGAAAACCGGGCTTGCCTACAGGAGTACGGTGTGACCCCTACCGGGCTGCTGGCACGCCATGGGTTGCTCTCGCGGCGGCTCTCGGTTGTCCATGCCACCCATCTGACACAGGAAGACGTTGGACTGCTCGGTGCGGCCCATGCGACGGTCGTGATGTGTCCGAGTACTGAAGCCGACCTGGCCGACGGAATCGGCCCGGCCCGCGCCTTGTCCGACGCCGGGGCCGTCGTAGCGCTGGGTACCGACCAGCATGCCGTCATCGACCCTTGGGTCGAGATGCGCCTGTTGGAAAGCGGGGAACGCCTGGACTCCGGCGAGCGCGGACGTTTCTCGCCTGACGAACTCCGGTATGCCGCCACGCAAGGGGCAGCAGCTTCGATGGCTACGCCGATAGCTCCGGCTGCCCTGACCGTCGGAGCCGTTTGCGATTTGATGGCCGTTGATCCGGATTCCGTACGCACCGCCGGATCCATGCCGCTGCAATTGGCGTTCAGCGCCACTGCAAGTGACGTGACGGACGTCGTTATTAACGGGGAACTGGTGGCCTCCCGGGGAATCCACCAGAACCTGGGCGATCCTGGACAACTTCTTACAGCGGCTTTAAAGGAGTTCAGCTGAGCTGAAGCCGGTCTCTTCAGCCCTATGCCGTCAGGTCGCTTCTGCCGCGCTCCGCACTCGGTGCTGCAGCACTTTCCCGATCACCAAGGCGGGGCGGACTCGGTGACCATCGCGCCGGTCGTTGTCGGCGCAGCGACAACGGTTTCCACGGGGTGATAAGAAAGTCATGCCGGGCTTAGGTCGTTAGCAGGCAGTGTATTTCAGGCAGTATGCAGGGGCGCTCCGCCGGGTTTCCGGTCGAGCGCCTGGTGCGTTCCGTGCTTTGCCGTATCAGATCCTGGCGTGAACCCCATGGCTGGTCGGCCGGCCGAACGATGCTGCCCCCAGGAATTCGACGGCGACAAACGGCTCTGAGCCCACCACCCACTCATCATGTCCCGGCGGCAAAGTGTAGGTGTCGTTAGCACGTATCGTGGACCGAACGCCGTCCGCCGTTTCAACCTCCAATACTCCGGACACGCAGAAGCCCAGATGATTGTGCTGGCAGAAGTCGGTCTCTTCCAAGGGTTTCATGCTCTCAGACCAGCGCCAGCCTGGCTCGAGAATCAGCCGAACCACCGAGAAGTCATCCACCGTGACCAGATCAAACTCCGCCTTATCGGGACACCGTTTCTTGTCCGGGGCATCGAAGGATTTAACTGCGAGGGCTGTAACAACAGTCACGGACATCGGAGACCACCTGGAGACGAAGGTTATGGGCGCTTAGGGGCGGCACCAAGCTGATGGGATACCGGCCGACGCCCCCATTTTCGAGGGTCAAAACGGCCGGGTAATGTGTGGCGCTGTCCCCCGCAGCGCACCTGCGCTCAACAGATCCTTGCTGACGTATTTCAAAGGTAGACCTCCGCCGCCGGAAGTCAATGGGCGCTGGAAATCCGAGGCGTGCTGACGCCGTTTGAAGCCCTACTGGGAATCCGGTCTCCTGCCACCGAATACGGCCAAATCGCGGGAAACCTACGTAGTCGCCGGAAGCTTCCGGCTACTCCGGCACGTCTCCGGCGACTCCGACCGCGGGGGCAGACGGCGGGCGCTGGCGGCGGGGGCGCCAGCTAGACCGTCAGCGGGCGCACGCGTCAGGAGGCCTTGTCGGAGGAGACGCCCAGCTCGTTGGAGACGGTCCGCGTGGTTTCCAGCAGCGCTGCCGTCACCTTTTCCAATTCAGCTTTGTCCACGTCTTCGGCCGGGAAGACCACGGTGATGGCCAAAGGCAAGGAGTCGACTGAAGAAAAGACGGGAGCGGCTACCGAGGAAACACCCGGGATAATCCCGCCCGAGGTCACCGCGTAGCCTGCCTGGAGAACATCCTGGCGCTTCCGGTTGATGTCTGCTTCCGAGTACGCCTCGGCGCTCAGACGAGCCCGGTCGCCGGCCAACACAGCGGCGGACATGGATTCCGGCAAGTAGGCGAGGAAGATCAGTCCGCCCGAGGAGGTCAACATCGGAAGCTTGGCGCCCACCCGAACGTTGAAGGGCAGTGCGTGCGATCCGTAGTCCCAGCGGACCACGACCGGTCCGTCTTCGCCCCAGACTGAAAGGTTGACGGAGTGCCCGCAGGCGTCGCGAAGCCTCATGGCGTAGTCCGAGGCCACGGAGACTTCATTGGTCCGGCGCAGCGACTCGGCGCCTAACCGCCGCATGGCAGGGCCGAAGTCATACCTGCCTGTCTTCGGTGATTGGGAGGCAAGTCCGGAGCGAACCAGGCTGACCAGGTAGCGGTGGGCCTTGTTGGGCTGGAAGCCGCTGCGCTCGGCAATTTCGGAGAGCGGCATCGGTCCCCCGCCGTCCTCGAGGGCGAGCAGTATGCGCATCGCCAACTCAACGGATTGGATACCTTGGCGCTCCGCGGCCGATTCCTGCTCCGACTCGCTCAAATCAGCTCACTCCCCTGTCTTTCCCAAAACTGTTTGTTCCCAAAAACTGTTGGTTCCCGGAACAGCCAAAAACACCCGCCGCACCCCGGCCTGCTTGCGGCAGGTTCGGGGTGCGGCCAGTGTACTTGGTCTCTGCGGGCTCTGTTCCCTGCCTAAACCTCGGCGGCTGGTATTTTGAGTGACACCGGTGCGGGCTCAGGAACGGAAATCGCCTTCACTTTGACCTTCGGCACCAGGATCGATGCAAAGGCTCCGACCACTGCCGGGATGGCGAAGGCGTAGAAGTTCCATTCCACGGAGAGTCCGGAAGTCATGACCCAGGCGCCCAATGATGGTCCCACGATGGCACCAACGCGGCCGAAGGACAGTGCCCAGGCCAATCCGCTGCCCCGGATGTCGTCCGGGTAGCGGGTCAGGATGAATCCGTTTACCAGAATCTGCGAGCCGATGAAGCCCACACCACTGAGGAACATAAAGATAAACAGCACGACGACGTTGGGGTTCACGCTCATGACGAGCAGGCTGACAGCTCCGGTCAGGAAGGCGACGACCACCACCGGCTTGGCGCCGATGCGGTCGGCAATCCGGCCGCCGATGATGACTCCTACAGCGACGCCTATCCACATGGCGGCGGTCTGCAGCAGTGCCGAACCCAGGGAATAGCCGTTGGCCTGCATCATGGTCGGAAGCCAAGCCGTGATGCCGAAGACCAGCAGCAAGCCACAGAACGTCATCACCCAGAAGAGCAGCGTGGCACCAGCGATCCCCGGAGCAAACAGCGGGCCGATTCCGGCAAGGTGCCGTCTTCCTGCCACTGTGAGTACCGGTGTTGGCAGGCCCATGGACTTGCTGAGATGGTGTGCCTCGGCAACCTTGCCGGTCCGGAGCAGGTGGACCGGAGGAACCGGCAGCAGTTTCCACGCGAACGGCAGGATAACCAGGGCCGGAATAACACCGATGATGTACAGCCAACGGAATGAGGTGGCAGGGAGCAGTGCCGCGCCAAGCAGGGGAGCGGCCAGACCGCCGGCTGCATAGCCGGCCATAACGATTCCGGTGTTGCGGTTACGGTGTTCCGGGACGGAAAGGTCTGCCACATAAGCCAACAGCGTGGGGAGGACGATGCCAAGCCCGAGGCCAACGAACGCCCGGCCGATGCCGAAAAGTGCCACATTCTGAGCCGCGGCCGAGATCACCATGCCTGCAGAGAAAACAACGCAGCTTGTCAGGATCAGCCGAAGGGCTCCGATCCTGCGCATCAAGGCACCCGCGAGGGCGGCGCCGATCAGCATTCCGGCTCCCACGACTGAGCCCAGAACACCGGCTGATCCCTTATCGATCGCCAGCGACTTGTCCGCGAGCAGGGCGGGAACGGAGACGCCATAAACGGCGAGGTCGTAGCCCTCGAGCATGGCGATAACAAAGGCGACGGCCAGCAGGACGCGCTCGGTAATGGTGCGGACGTCCCCGGGCCCGGCATTCTTATGGATTGTGGACATGGCTTACACTCCTACTGATGCTGCCGTGCTGCTCACCGTTGAGCAGGCTTTTTGGTATTCGTGGATGAGGGATTCGTACTCGCTGGCTGTGCGTGCGGCGCCAAACACATAAAAATCAGGACGGACCAGGACAGCGCCGCAATCGTTGTCCCTGAACCAGCTCAGGTAGGTGCCGTTGACGTCGGCAAAGGAACCACTGACGTCGCCGCTGGCAGGATCAATAACGACGACGTCCCCGGACGGGGTTGCCGTGGACAGGGCTGCCTCCGCATACCAGTTTGCGTCGCACAGGAGACGGAATCCGTAGCCGAAGACTTCGTCGAACAGGGCGGAGGCGCTGTCAGTCCGGACCTCGTCCTGCATGAAAAGCCGTCCGTTGGCGGGATGGTCGGTGGTTGCAATGAACCCCGGCCCCAGCCCCGGAAATCTCAGTTTCTCCGGCTTCATATTGTTCCGGCGGTTTTCCAGGAGCTGGTTGTCACGCTGCCGGGCCTTTTCAGGATCACGCATGGTCTGGACCTTGCCGAGCTCGATACCCTTGTGGACAACTGCCGCAACATGGGGCTCGCGCTCGGTCTGGTAGCTGTCAAGAACAGTGTCCTCGGCCCTGCCCGTAAGTACAAGATCGAGTTTAAACGCGAGGTTCTGGGCGTCCCGGATTCCGGAGCACATCCCTTGTCCGAGGAACGGCGGCATCTGGTGGGCAGCATCTCCTGCCAGGAGAATCCGCCCCTGCCGCCACGACCCGGCAATGAGGGACCGGAAGGTGTAGGTGGCCACGCGGATGAGTTCTGCCTGATCCGGTGACAGGTAGTTCGCCACCCGGTCCCACACCTTCTCCGGATCCCGCTCCACCAGGAAGGCCTCTTCAGAATCGAGCATGAAGCTGAAGCGGTGGTGGGAGGGGCCCAGCGAAATGACGGACTGGGGCTGCCGCGGGTCGCAGACCTGGCGTGCGTGCGGCAGCTCCACCTCACCGGTGAGCCGGAAATCGCACACCAGCCACGGTTCGGAAAAGCCGAAGTCTTCCAGCTCTGAACCGAGCCATCCGCGCGTGAAGCCGTTCCCGCCGTCGCACGCCACCACATAGCTGGCGGCAACAACGCCGTCCGGGCAGTTCACCTCCACACCGTCTGCGGTTTCGACGTAGCCGTCAACCGGTGAGTTGAACCGCACCGTGACGTTGGGCAGTGACTGGCAAAGACGGTCCAGGGCGTCCTCGAGCTCAGGCTGGTACATCATGTACCACTCCGCCCACCCGGAGGCCCCCTTGAGTGCGAACTCGTGTTCAATGAGCAGTTCCCCGGAGGCATTGCGCCACTCATAGTTGCGCTGGGCGTTGACCTTGGGGAGCAGTTCCTGCGCGATTCCCAAGCGGGCGAAGGTCCGCATGGTTTCGTCATCGAATATTGCGGCACGGGGCAGGTTGTAGAGCCCTGAGTATCTTTCCAGCACCACCACCTTGTGTCCGGCCTGGCCCAGCAGCGCTGCCGTGGCCATTCCAACCGGGCCGTACCCCACGACGGCAACATCAAATTTTTCCATCGTCATCCTCAAATTCCCTGGAGCGGACCACTCCTGTGATCCTTGACACAGTGCCAGAGTAGGATTCATTATTAGTGAAGTCAATGCATATTAGTGAATTGATTTGCGGCCAAAGGAGATCGTTATGAAGAAGATTGCCCTCGAAGAACACTTCGTCACTCCGGACCTTGTCGGGTACGGAACCAGCACCAGTTCCATTGCCCAGCCCCAGGCGTGGGCCGATGCCTCGAGGCGCCTTCTCGACTTCACGGAAGAGCGCCTTCCTGAAATGGACCTCCACGGAATCGACATGGAAGTCCTTTCCCTGAACTCCCCCGGCATCCAGGCGGAGAAGGACCCCGCAACCGCTGTTGCCAAGACGAAAACGGTCAACGACTTCCTCGCCGGGGTGATGGCGGAGCGGCCCACGCGCTTCTCGGGCTTCGCCGCTCTTCCCCTGCAGGACCCCCAGGCAGCAGCCAGGGAACTCGAGCGTGCTGTCACTGAACTTGGCATGAAAGGCGCGCTGGTCAACGCCCACACCAACGGCATGTACCTCGATGACTCCAAGCTCCGTGTCGTGTGGGAAATGGCCGAAGGACTTGATGTGCCGCTGTATCTGCACCCGGCCAACGGCGTGGACACCGCCGACGTGCTGAGCGGGCATCCGGAACTGGTTGGTCCCATGTGGAGCTGGGGGATAGACACTTCAACCCACGCCCTCAGGCTGATTTTCGGCGGGGTATTTGACGACTTCCCCAACGCCAAGCTGCTGCTGGGACACATGGGCGAAGGCCTGCCGTATGTCCTGTGGCGGCTGGACTCCAGGTGGGACTTCCACAACCACCACGGCATCGAGCTCGCCAAGGGCAAGCCCTCCGAATATCTTCGGGACAACCTCTACATCACCACCAGCGGCGTGTGTTCTCCCGCTCCACTGCTGTGCGCAATGCTTGCTGTGGGCGCGGACCACATTCTCTTCGGAACCGACTACCCCTTCGAGACCATCGAGGACGCGGCGAAGTTCCTGGACAACGCACCCATCAGTGAATCGGATCGCGAGAAGATCAGTTTCCGGAATGCCGAGAAGCTTTTGCGGCTGGGCAACAGTGCTGATACGGCAGCTGCCCTGGTTTCAGCCGGAGCCGTGACTCTGGGAACCAGGTAATGACACTGACTTTTGAGCATGTGACCCTGGGACAGCGCGTCCGCTTCGGCACGGGGAAGGCTGCGCAAAACCTCAGCGCCGAAGTGGATCGACTCGGGGCAACCCGTGTCATGGTGATTGCCAGCGAATTCGAAGCCCCCATCGCGGAGAGAGTGAGCGCAGGCGTCGACGTCGCCCTTTATTACAGCGATGTAGCACCGCATGTGCCCATCGATAAGGCAGAGAAGGCCCGCGCCGCCGCACTCGAGCACGGAATCGATCTGCTCGTGTGTGTTGGCGGCGGTTCCACCACCGGGCTGGCCAAGGCGGTCGCCATGACCACGAAGCTTCCGATCATCGCTGTGCCGACGACGTACGCCGGCTCGGAAGCGACCAACGTCTGGGGTCTGACGGAAGCGTCCCGGAAGGCGACGGGGGTGGACAACAATGTCCTTCCCGGAACGGTGATTTACGACGCCGAACTGACCTTTTCGCTGCCGCCCCGGCTCTCGGTCGCCTCTGGTCTGAACGCCGTGGCGCACTGCATCGATTCCATGTGGGCTCCCCGGGCCGATCCTATTAATCAGGCGCTAGGGGCTGAAGGCATTCGTGCGCTTGCCAGCGGGCTGCCCCGGATCAAGGACAATCCCCAGGACCTTCCCGGCCGGGAGCAGGCACTTTATGGCGCCTATCTGTCAGCGGTGGCCTTCGCCTCGGCCGGTTCGGGAATGCACCATAAGATCTGCCACGTCCTCGGAGGGGCCTACAACATGCCGCATGCGGAGACCCACGCCACGGTCCTGCCGTATGTCCTCGCGTTCAACGCACCATCTGCGCCAGATGCGGAGCGCCGGATTGCCGCGGCGTTGGGAGCTGACGACGCCGTCACCGGACTCAACGCTCTCCGTTCCACTCTGGACGCGCCCACTGCGCTGAAGGAACATGGCCTCCTGGAGGCGAACATCCCTCAAGCCGTAGAGCTGATCCTGCCCGCGATCCCTGCCGGAAACCCTCGCCCTGTTACCGCAGCTAACCTCGAGGAACTCCTCCGCGCCGCCTACTTTGGAACCACCCCGGCCTCTGATCCAATCAGAAACAAGGAAGCCAGCCATGTCTGAGACAACTCAAAGCAGCCAGTATCTTCGTCCGCAGGAAGTCACTGCGGAGCAGGCCGACGTCGAGCAATCCCTCGTGGACACCGTCGTCGCATCTTTCGACAAGACCCAAGACCCACGCCTCAAGCAGCTCATGCAGTCCCTGACCCGGCATCTGCATGCCTTCATCCGTGACGTGCGCCTGACTGAGGAGGAATGGAACGCCGGCATTGCTTTCCTGACAGCCGCTGGCCACATCACGGACGATAACCGGCAGGAATTCATCCTGCTTTCGGATGTCCTCGGCGCCTCCATGCAGACCATCGCCATCAACAACCAGACCCACAAGAGCGCCACCGAGGCCACGGTTTTCGGACCTTTTTTCGTCACTGATGCCCCTGAAATCCCCATCGGCGGGGACATCGCCGGAGAAGCGGCGGGGCAGCCCTGCTGGGTTGAAGGAACAGTCACCGACACCGAGGGGCGCGCCGTACCTGGAGCACGGATCGAGGTCTGGGAAGCGGACGAAGACGGTTTTTACGACGTCCAGTACAGCGACCACCGGGTTGCCGGACGCGCCCACCTGTATTCGGACGATGAGGGCAAGTACGCGTTCTGGGGCCTCACTCCGACTCCTTATCCGATTCCCCATGATGGACCCGTCGGCAAGATGCTTGAAGCAACCGGCCGTTCCCCTGTCCGCGCCTCCCATCTGCATTTCATGGTCACAGCAAAGGGGCTGCGGACCCTGGTGACGCACATCTTTGTGGAGGGAGATCCGCAGATCGACATCGGCGACAGCGTCTTCGGCGTCAAGGAATCCCTGATCAAGAGGTTCGAGCTCCAGGCACCGGGCACCCCCACTCCCGACAGCAGGGACCTGCCTGGCCGCGACTGGGCCCGCACACGGTTCGACATCGTCCTGGCCCCGGCTGAGGTCTGAGCAAGTGCCATGCAGCTAAGCCGCGGATTGTCCCTGTTCTGCGCCATCGCCTTGCGAAAAGCCGTTGAAGAGCGCCTCCTTGAATTCAGGCAAGTGTCAGGGCAGTCGGTGGAAGCCCACTATGCTCCGACGAACGTCCTCCTGCAGGAAATCGACGACGGCGCCCGCCCGGATGTCATCATCGGCGTCACCTCAGCCGTGGAGCGGTTGGGAGCAACGGGGCTCCTGGATGCCACGACGCTGGCGCCGTTCGCAAAGTCGGGCATCGGAGTCGCGGTTCCTCCCGGGACCGATCCTCCGGACGTTTCCACCGTGAAGTCGCTCACCGCTGCCCTGATGGCGGCGCGTTCCGTAGCCTACTCACGGTACGGGCCCAGCGGCGTCTACTTTGCCCGGTTATTGAGGGAGCTGGGCATCTCGGAACGGGTGAACCAAACGGCGGCCGTAGTGGATCAGGGGTTTACCGCCTTGGCGCTGCTTGACGGGCGATCGGACCTGGCCGTGCAGCAATTGAGCGAGCTTCAGGCCGTTCCGGGAGTCAGGATTGCCGGACCGCTTCCGGACCCGGTTCAACACCACACCCATTTCTCCATCGCCATGGACGCTAGCGCGTTGGGCCCTGCATCAGCAGAGGGTGGCCCCGCCGCCGAGCTTTTTACCTTCCTGACGGCAGGGGCAGCTGCGATTTAGCAACCGGAACAGTCGCTGCCAGACTCGCGGTAAAGAAGGATCCTGCGGTGCGCATGAACCTGTCCTCCATGTCCCGGCGGACGAAGTGGGATGCGCCCTCGAAGACCTTGACGCTGGCGCCGGCTGCCTGCGCAATCCGCTGGTGTTCGTCGGTGATCCCGGTTCGAACTGTTCCCGTGACGATCAGAACCGGGACGCCGGAGTCGGTCAGGGCAGCGACCAGGTCCGGCCATGGCGTTGTGGGAATGACGTTGCCGTTAAGGACGAGGCGGGGATCGCAATCCTCCTGCGCCTGGGAACTCCGGAGAATCTCAGCCGCGCTCCAATTTGGCCATTCGCGCTTCCTGATGCCCCTGCGCTCGGTAGCGGTTCTTGACTGGACGTCAACGAGGTGGGCGTGAGCGCTTTCGGCCACACTACGCTCCTGGAAGGGCGTGACGGGAAGCCGCCAGAAGGGATCCTCAAGCAGCACGCTCGCCGGAACAAATGTGCCTTGCTGTAGAGCGGCCGCTGCGACAGCTGCTGCCACAGCCCCTCCGGCGGAATGCCCATAATACAGTGTGGGGAGGCTCTCCAGCAGTTGAAGCTCCGGGGTGCTGAAGGTTTCGAGCACGTCCTGCACCATGACGTCTCCCGGATGCCTCTGCAGATGGTCATCTGACCAGCGGGGGGAGCTTCCGTGTCCGCGGAGGTCGAAGGCAAGGACCGCCCAACCAGAGGAAACCCAGTCCGGAAAGGAGGCCTCCAGGCACGCCGCCGACTCCACTAAGCCATGGATGGCAACGACGACGGCCGTGGGCGCCGCCTCCGGCAAGGTCAAGCGATACGACAACACTTTTTATCCTCCCTGAAACTCTCCCCTTGAGCTCTGCCTCAAAGTCTTCACCAGGGAAAACGCTATCCGCCTTTGCCAGTTCCGTCGACAGGGTATTAACTCGACAGGGTATTAAAAGGAACACGCGGACGACGGCGGGATCTCCCGCCGTCGTCCGCGTGCAGTATTACTTACGCAGGAAGACTGCGATCGCTTCAGCAGTTCCCGCCGGATCCATCACGTGGACAAAGTGGTTCTGCCCGGGAAATACGGTCTCCGTTACGTTCGGCAGCTTTTGCCCGAGGTGCCGTGAAGCGCCCACCAGGTGGGACGGGCTCACCTCGCCAACGAGCAGCAGCGTCTGGACGCTGAGCGCGCCGTACTGCTCGATGAGAGCCGCAGTCAGATCGATCTCGCTCAGTTCGCGTGTCCAGGTGGGGCTGAGCTCGACCATGCCCGCCCATAGTGCGGATGCCGCCAGGCCTTCGGTTTCTTCGGATGAGATCCTCAGGAAGTGCTCGGCAGCGATGCGCATCGCCTTGTCCCCGTCTCCGGATTCCACCGCAGCTGCATAGTCGGGCAAAGCAGCGCCGGCCGTCGGGGCATCGATGGGCAGCGGCGGCTCGTAGAGCACCAGCGAGGAGACTGCCGCTCCCGTCCGAACCGCCTCCAGGGTGCAGATCGCCCCGTAGGAATGCCCCAGCAGTGCGGCACCCTCACCGGCGACGCCGAGCATGGCATTGATGTCATCTGATTCAGTGGTCAGTGAGTAGTCCTCGGCGTCGGCGCTGAGCCCTCGGCCACGGCGGTCCATGATGTAGACCGTGTGCGCCTGGGCCAGATGCTCGGCCACACCCAGCCATTGCTCGCCGGTGGAGATGCTGCCGTGGACCAGAACGATGGGGCTTCCCGATCCGAGCTTCCGGTACCCGATTGAGGTGCCGTCTGCGGACTCTACGGTGTGGGTGGAGATGAGCTGGGCTTGCAAGGTGGCTCCTTAGCTTGTCTGCTGATGAGTTTGACGGACCGGGGTCAGTGGATGAAGAGGTCGTTGGAAGTCGCAGTGGCCGCCGTCGTCGTGCCGGTCCCCTCTGTGGAACTTGTGGCTTCGGGCGCGAGCCGGGGTACGGACAAAACTGCGACAACGCCAATGGCTGCTGCGATAGCCCAGACGGAGAAGTTGATGAAGTTGCCCAGGGAAGCCGCCACCAGGACGCCGCCGCCCGAAATGGCCAGCACGGCGCCGATCCGCCCAATGCCCAGCGTGATTCCAAGGGCAGTGGCGCGGGTTGCTCCTGAGAAGTAGGTTGCCACGAAGCCGTTGACCAGGATCTGGGCGCCCACTGAACCGAAGCCCACCACGGCAACCAGAAGGTACATGGCAGGAAGCGGCATGATCCCGGTTCCCATGAGCACCAGGGCAATTCCGGAGCTGGCGAACGACGTCGCCGTGACAGGCCGGGGGCCGAAGCGGTCCGCGAGCCGGGAGGACACCAACACGCCAACCACGGCGCCGATGTTGACCGTCAGAAGGAAGGTAAGGGACGAGGCAAGCGAATACTTGGCAATAACCATGAGCTGCGGCAGCCAGGTATTCAGCCCGTAGACCAGCGTTTGGCCGCAGATCCCGGCGAGGCAGAAGAGGACCATGGCACCGAGCAGGCGCCCGGACAGAAGGGTGCGGAACCTGCCGGTTTCAGGGGCATCAGATTTCACCCGGACTGGCGGAAGCGGCTCCAGCCCGTAGTCGGCCACGAGTTGTTCAGCGCGCACGCGCTCTCCCTTGGCCGCGAGGTACGCGGGAGACTCCGGGAGGAATTTGAAGAGCAAGGGAACGACGGTGATGAGCGGAATGCCGCCGAGCGCCAGCATGCCTTGGAATCCCAGCGTGGGAAGGAAGGCGAGGGAGAGCAGCGCGGCGAGGATGCCGCCCACTGCATACCCGGAGAACATCAGCGCGTTGTTGAAGTTGCGGCGGTTCAGCTTGGAGAACTCGACGGTCAACGCGATGGCCGTGGGAATAACACCGCCCAGGCCGAGGCCTGCCAGGAAGCGGAACAGGCCGAACAGCTCGGGGGTTGGTGCCCATGCCGTCAGAAGCATCAGCAGTGAGAAGGATGCAATGGACACCATCATGATCTTTCGGCGGCCGATCACATCCGTCAGGTATCCAATGAGGATCGCGCCGATGAACATCCCGGCGAGGGCGTAGCTGCCGATTGCGCCGGTCTGTACGGGCGTGAGGCCCCACGGCTCGTAGGCCAGGAGCTTGGGAACGATTGCCCCGTAGACCACGAGGTCATAGCCGTCGAAGACGATGGCGAGGAAGCAGAGGAAGATGACGAGGGCGGCCGATTTACGTGGACGGACCGAGGGGGATGCCGGCGAAGGGAAAGCCATGGGGACTCCAGGTGATATACACGACGTTGTGGGTGTTCCAGAGATAGGGGCGGTCTACTTGTGACCTGACCCACAACTGAATGTAACATAAAGATGTTGTTCGTCAACAGAGTTGTTACACATCCTTCACCCGGACAGCACACAATTTGAGGAGTCTTATGCAGTGGAAGCCCAGAGCCCTGATCCTGGATCTCTTCGGTGACTACCTCCGCTATGCGGGGAGCGAGGTGCGGCTTGCTGACATAACGGAGCTCCTGGCGGTATTCGACGTCGAGCCCCCAACGGTTCGCGTCAACCTTTCCCGCCTCCGCAAGGAGGGCTGGTTCACCACCCGGCGGGTCGGCAGGGAGACGGTTTACTCCCTCACCCCGCACATGCTGGAGATCCTCAATGAAGGCCGGGAAAGAATCTTCCGCCACCGCGAGGAGAGCTGGCAGGGCCGTTGGACCATGGTGATTTACCAGGTCCCCGAGTCCGAGCGCGCCGTCCGTGAGCAACTCCGGAAGCGGCTGGCCTGGCACGGATTCGGGCAATTGTCTCCGTCCACCTGGCTGGCACCACATGACTTGTTCGATGACGTCCGCGGGCTCGCCGCGGAGTATCCCCTGGCAAAGATCGATGTGCTGTGGTGCGGAACCGGCGACCTTGAGCAGGACAGGGATATTGCAGGGCGATGCTGGGATCTGGAACACCTTGGTTCGGATTACCGCGAGTTCATCCGCAGTTACAACCATCTCGACAACGAGTCAGTGAATGCGCAGAAGGACGGGCAGACAGCTCTCATTGAGCGCATGCAGGTAATCGGCGACTTCCGGAGGTTTCCCTTCCGCGACCCAGTCCTTCCCCGCGAGCTGCAGCCGGCCGATTGGCCGAGCGGTGAGGCTTATGCCCTCTTCGGCGCCATTCACCGGCAGCTTGGACCGGCGGCCACTGACTTTGTTTCAGGGGTCATCGGACAGCCGGTTGAGCAAGGTCGGGAGATCCTCATGTAACAACACGTTGACGTTGCCCAGATTTTCGTTACATAATGATCAGGACAGCTCTTTTTCAATACCTTGAGGTGAAATCAATGGCGATTCGCGTGGCTTGCATCGGCGGTGGTCCCGGCGGCCTGTTCTTTACGGCGTTGCTGAAGCAGAGAATGCCTGAGGCCGAAGTTGTTCTTTTTGAGCGCAACCAGGCTTCAGATGCCTTCGGCTTCGGCGTCGTTTTCTCGGACGCCACCCTTCGTCGGATCAATGAGGCGGACTCCGTGCTCAGGGACGGCCTGAAGAACTTCGGCAAGCACTGGGACAGCATCGAGGTGTGGCTCAAAGGCGAGCGGACCTCCTTTGGCGGCAACGGGATGGCGGCCATCCATCGCAAGACCATTTTGAGGCTCCTTCAGGAGCGGGCCGCCCAGGTGGGCGTGGACATGCGTTTCGGACAGGTGGCACCCCGCCTCGAGGACCTTGGTGATTTTGATCTGATAGTCGGCGCAGACGGTGCAAACTCCCAGACCCGCGAACAGCTGGGGGAAGCCCTGGGCCACACTGCCGAGACGGCAACGGCAAAGTTCATCTGGTTCGGAACCACCAATCTGTTCAACGGATTGACGTTCATCCACCGTCGCAGCGAGCATGGCAACTTTGCCGCGCACGCCTACCCGATAAGCGACGAGCTCAGCACCTTCATCGTCGAAACGGACCAGGAAACGTGGCGGAAGGCCGGTCTGGACGAGTTCGACGTCAGCCAGCCTCCCGGGCCATCCGACGAAAAAACACAACGCTACCTGGAGAAGCTCTTCGCCGAAGACATCCAAGGGCAGCCGCTGGTGTCCAACAACTCCCGCTGGGCCAACTTCCGCACCCGGCAAACGAAGACATGGCATAAGGGCAACGTCGTCCTCCTCGGCGACGCGGTACACACAGCCCATTTTTCTGTCGGTTCCGGAACCAAGATGGCCATGGAGGATGCGGTGGTCCTGGCCCGCGAAGTGGCCGCCCACGCCGACAACATCGAGCTTGCCCTGACGAACTACGAGGCAGAACGCCAGCCCGACGTCGCCAAGATCCAGAATTCCGCACGGCCCAGCCTGAGCTGGTGGGAACACTTTGGGCGCTACCACCAGGCCTTCGAACCCCTGCAGTTCACCTTCCACTTCTTCTCGCGAAGCATCGACATCGACAAGATCCGGCAGCGTGACCCGGAGCTGGTAAACGCCACAGAGAAGGAATGGCGCGGCATTCACCGCGCCGATCCGCTGGACACGCCCTTGCAGGCAGGCCCGGTAGCGTTCGAGGGCCGCCTGCTGCGCCTGACGAAGAACGGTGACGAAGTCCGCCTCCACTCCGGCGCACAGGAGCTCCCCCTGACGGAGGTGCCCGAAGAAGCAACGGGATCAACAGGTCTGCTCCTTACGGCTCCTGACACCGAAGACGGGCTCAACGAAGCGTTCGAAAAATTGGCGTCCAAACCCTCCTACGTCGTCATCGCCGGAGGCAGCCCCCTTACGCGCGCCCTGCTTTCAGAGGAGGCAAGGCTCGCCCGGGGCATTCCAAGCATCGTGGTGAACAATCAGGCCGACCTCGCAGCCGCCACCACGCTGGTTCTCTCAGGCCGCGCCGACGCCGTAGCCATCAACGAAGCTTCCACCATCAATGAAGAGAAGGCTTCCCATGCATAATCTTTCTGCGCTCTTCGAACCCGCCGGAATCGTCGTCGTCGGCGCCTCCGCAAGCCCCGGAAAACTGGGGGCAGCAATGGCACAGTCCTTGGCCTCCTTTTCCTCGCCCGTCGAGCTGGTCAACAGCCGCAACCCCGATGGCACCATGCACTCCTCAGTTGAAGCGGCCGTTGCCGCATCACTGGCCCCCTTGGACCTGGCCGTCCTGTGTGTTCCCGCTTCGGTGACCGGTCAGGCCCTCCGGGACTGTGCCGCCAGCGGAGTGAAGGCAGCGCTGGTCTGCGCCGGCGGATTCTCCGAAGCAGGGGAATCCGGCGCCGTCTTTGAGCGTCAGGTGGTCGAGGCAGTCATGGACACAGGCATTCGGCTGCTGGGCCCCAACACGTCCGGTTTTTTCGTACCGCACCGTTCCCTCCGGGCCAGCTTTGTCCCCGGTGTGGCCGAACTCAGCCAGGGCTCCGTGGCGGTGGTTGCCGCCAGCGGCGGAGTGAACCACGTCCTGGCCTTCCAGCTGGAAAAGGCGGGGGTAGGCGTGAGCCTTGGCATTGGGATCGGGGCCGGCATCGACATCAGCGCCCCCGAAGTACTTGATTATCTGGTGACCCACGAACAAACCAAGGTAGTGGCCCTGCACCTCGAAAATGTTGCGGATGGCCCTGCCCTGCTGGACGCCGTCCGAAAACTGACCGCGTCCAAACCATTGGTCGCCTTGGTGGTGGGCCGCAACGATGTTTCGGAGTTTGCACAGTCCCACACCGGTGCCCTGGCAACCTCCTGGCGGACCACCAGGTCCGCGCTGAAGCAGGCCGGCGCGGTCCTGGTAGATGATGAAGTACAACTGGTTGAGGCTGTCGCAGCATTGACCGGCCAGAGGCTCAAACCCTCTGCCAATCCGGGCGTTGGCCTGATCACCGGACAGGCAGGACCCGGCCTCCTGATCGCCGACGCCCTTCACAGTGCCGGCGTTTCCGTGCCACGGCTGTCGGCCTCGAGCCAGGAAACCATTGCGGGGTTGCTTCCTCCGCTGACGTTCCAGGCGAACCCCGTGGATACGGGCAGGCCGGGCCCCAGCTATGACAGGATTGTTGCCGCCGTGGCCTCGGATCCGTCAGTGGATCTGCTGGCCGTCTACGGACTGACCGAACCTATCGCCGACCTTCCGGCGTCGATCGCGGAATCAGGGGCGGCCGGTTCGCTGCCCATCCTCGTCGGCGTGGACGGACCGGACAGTGATGTGGAGCGGTCACGAAAGTCCGCCCAGGATCTGGGGCTGCCGCTGCTTTCGGGTCCGACGTCGTTGGCTCGCGGTCTTGTAGCGCTGGTGGACGACGCCCGGGCCCAGTTCGAGAGGACGGCCCAATTCGAGCGGGACCAGCCTGCCGCTCACACTGGGACCCGCAACGCCGGCGTCGAGGGACTGGATGCGCAGGGACTGGACATCGCCGGTCCTTGGGATGAAATCCGCTCGAAGGAGCTTCTTGACGCCCTGGGGATCAGCACCCCGCCGAGAAAGCGCTGCCCTGACAGGACAGCCGCCCATGAGGCACTGGCCGGCCTTGGCTCACCGGTGGCAGTCAAGCTGGTGGACGCCGAGATCCTGCATAAAACGGATATGGGCGGTGTCCACCTGGGCATCACTTCGCCGGCTTCCCTCGACGCTGCACTCGACTCGCTCCAGTTCGTGGGCGCCAAGGAATTCCTTGTTGAAACCATGGCCTCCCCGGGCGTAGACCTTGTACTAGGTGCCCGCCGCGACCCTGTGTTCGGTCCCATCATGGTCCTGGGTCTGGGGGGAACTGCTGCAGAGGTGCTGGCCGACGTCGCCATCCGGACAGTGCCGCTAAATGAACGAACCGCCGCTGCAATGGCTGATGAACTCCAGGCCCGGGAACTGCTGAATGGCTTCCGAAACGGCCCGGTGCTCGATCGGTCAGAGCTGGCAGGCATTGTGGTCAGGCTCGGCAATGCGCTGCTGGCCAACGACGCCATCGCCGAAATTGAAATCAATCCCCTGCGCCTGACCGCTGATGGTCTCGTTGCCCTTGACGCCGTCGTCATTACTGAGGAGAAAGCAAAATGACCAGCCATACCCGTGAAGGAGCGGTCCCCTGGCCCCCGGAAGACGCAGCCATGTATCGCGCGAGAGGTTACTGGGAAGACAGGCCCCTCGGCGCTTACGTTCTGGACACCGCTGACAGCTTCCCGGATCAAGTTGCCTTGGTCGATGGAGATGTCCGCATGACCTACCGGGAACTCGTCGACCGGATGGACGCTGCTGCAGGGCGGCTGCTGGACCTTGGCCTGCGCAAGGACGACCGGATCCTTGTCCAGCTTCCCAACTGCTGGCAGTTCACCGTACTGACGCTGGCCTGCTTCAGGAGCGGAATTGTGCCGGTAATGGCGCTCCCGGCGCACAGGCAGTTTGAGCTCAGCTACCTTGCTGAGCTGTCCGAGTCCCGTGCCATCGCCGTGCGCGACTCCATCAAGGACTTCAGCCATCAGGACCTTGCCAACCACATCGCCCACGTGACACCCAGCCTGACGCAGGTACTGGTCTCAGGACAGGTCAACGCAGGGAACGTCGATCTTGACGCGCTGCTCGCCCCTGCCACGGACCCAGCCGCAGCTCGGATCCAGCTGGACTCCATTGCCCCGGCAGGCGAGGACCCGGCCTGCTTCCTGCTCTCCGGCGGGACCACCGGCCTGCCCAAGCTGATTACGCGCACTCACAATGACTACGCCTACAACATCAAAGCCACCTCCCTTGTCTCCAATGTGACGTCCGAAACTGTTTATCTGGGCACCCTGCCGGTCAGCCACAACTTCCCGCTGGCTTGCCCGGGCATCCTCGGCGTCCTGTTCGCAGGCGGCCGGCTCGTGATGCTCCCGAGCCCCGAACCGGGCAAGGCATTCGCCACGATCAAAAAAGAAGGCGTGACACTGTCCGCCGCCGTGCCTGCAGTGGCTCAGCGGTGGATTGAATACCAGCAGGAGCACGACGGCGACCAGCTGGAAACGCTGGAAGTCCTGCAGGTTGGCGGTTCACGGCTGGCAGACGAGATCGCCCGAAAGGTCAAGCCGGTGCTTGGCGCCACCTTGCAGCAGGTGTTCGGCATGGCCGAAGGGCTGATCAACATGACGCGGCTGGACGATCCCGACGACGTGATCTGCATGACGCAGGGCCGCCCGGTCTCGGAGGCGGACGAAATCCGAATTGTTGACGAGGCAGGAAATGACCTGCCGGATGGCGTCCCCGGGGCCATCCTCACCCGCGGTCCCTACACTCCCCGCGGTTACTACAAGGCAGCAGAGCACAACCTCCGGGCCTTCACCCCCGACGGCTGGTACGGCAGCGGCGACATCGTGGAACGCCGCCCGGACGGCAACCTTATTGTCCAGGGCAGGGACAAGGACATGATCAACCGCGGCGGGGAAAAGATCTCCGCCGAAGAAATTGAAAGCCTCGTGTACAGGCTCGACGCCGTTACGCTCGCCGCAGCTGTCAGCATGCCTGATCCCCTGCTGGGCGAAAAACTCTGCCTCTTCGTCACGCTCAAACCGGGCGCTGAACTCACGCTGGCCGACGTCCAGGACAGCCTGCGGCGCACGGGCGTTGCCGCCTTCAAGATTCCCGAGAAGCTGGTGGTGGTGGACGAAATCCCCACCACCAAGGTCGGCAAAATCAACAAAAAGCAGCTGCGCGAGGACGTTGCCCACCTGCTGCAGGCATCCACTTCCACAACGCATCCCTGATTGATAAGGAGAGGCCACTATGAGCGAGAACCAGATGATTGCGCCGGCACCCACCGCTGAGGAGCAGGAGCAACTGGATCAGCTGTACAAGGATTTCAACCGGGAGAACCTCATCCCGCTGTGGACCGAGATCGGCGACCTCATGCCGATGACCCCCAAACCGCAGGCCGTGCCGCATGTCTGGAGATGGAATTCCCTCCTGCCGCTGGCGGAACGCTCGGGAGATCTCGTGCCGGTAGGACGAGGCGGCGAGCGGCGGGCCATCGCGCTGGCCAACCCAGGCCTGGGCGGACGTCCCTACGCCACGCCCACCCTCTGGGCCGCTATCCAGTATCTGGGCGGCCACGAGACTGCTCCTGAGCACCGGCATTCCCAGAATGCGTTCCGCTTTGTGGTGGAAGGCGAAGGAGTATGGACGGTGGTCAACGGCGACCCCGTCCGGATGTCCCGCGGAGATTTCCTGCTGACACCGGGCTGGAACTTCCACGGCCACCACAACGAGACTGACAAGCCTATGGCGTGGATTGACGGGCTGGATATCCCGTTCGTCCACTACACGGACAGTGCGTTCTTCGAGTTTGGCAGCGAGCGCGTCACTGATGAGTCCACGCCCAACGTCTCACGCTCCGAGCGCCTTTGGGCCAATCCGGGCCTCCGCCCGCTCTCCGGTCTGCAGAACACCGTGAACTCCCCCATCAGTGCCTACCGCTGGGAATACACCGACCGGGCCCTCACGGAACAGCTTCTGCTCGAAGACGAAGGTCAACCGGCCACAGTGTCCCAAGGACATGCCGCCGTCCGCTACACCAACCCCACCACCGGCGGGGACGTTATGCCCACCATCCGCGCTGAGTTCCACAGGCTCCGTGCTGGTGCGTCAACGCCCGCAACCCGCGAAGTCGGTTCCAGCATCTATCAGGTCTTCGAAGGCCGCGGCTCGATCGTGCTGAACGGAGAGACCACTCACCTCCAAAAGGGGGACCTCGCCGTCGTGCCTTCATGGGTGGCCTGCTCGCTGCAAGCGGAAACCCAGTTCGACCTCTTCAAATTCGGCGACCAGCCCATCATTGAGCGCCTGAACCTCAACCGCACTTACATCGAAGGAACCGACCAGTGAGACTTGCCACGCTCCGCACCAGCACCAGCACCAGCACTAACAACAGCACGGTGGCTGCCCGCCAGGACGACGGCAAGTTCACTGTCATCCCCGGGTACGCCGACGTCGGCGAACTGCTCGCCAACCCTGAGTGGCGAACAATCGCTGAAGCGGCCACCGGCACAGAAGCGCTCGACGGCGCCAGCCTCGCCTCCGTGATCACGAAGCCGGGCAAGATCATCTGCGTTGGCCTGAACTACCGTACCCACATCCAGGAGATGGGCCGTGACCTGCCCGAGTACCCCACGCTGTTCTCCAAATTCGCCGAAACGCTGATCGGCCCGAACGACGATATCGAGCTCCCGGAGCAGGACGACGCGATCGACTGGGAAGCCGAACTCGCCGTCATTATCGGGAAAAGCGGCCGGCACATCGCTGAATCGGACGCCGCAGACCACATCGCCGGTTACTCCATTTGCAACGACGTCTCCATGCGCACGTGGCAGTTCAGGACCAAGGAATGGCTGCAGGGCAAAAACTGGGAAAACAGCACTCCACTGGGCCCCGTCCTGGTAACCACCGACGAGTGGACGCCGGGCGGAACCATCAGCACCCGCGTGGACAACGAACTGATGCAGGAGGCTTCCACCGGGGATCTTGTGCACGGCCCGGAGTTCCTCGTCTCCTACATCTCCACGATGATCACGCTGAACCCAGGGGACGTCATCATCACGGGCACCCCGGGCGGTGTGGGCCATGCACGCCAGCCGCAGCGGTACCTCAGCCACGGCCAGGTCCTCGAAACCAGCATCGAAGGGATCGGAACGCTGCGCAACAGGGCAGTGGCAGTCTCCGGTTCTGCCACGGCCTAAGGGGAAAATCTTGGTAGCACGGCATGACCTGACCCAGGACCCCTTACTGCAGGCGCAGCTGCTGACGGCGCGACGGGGAACGGCATTTTTTGCGCGCAAGCTCAATGAGCTCCGCGACGCCGACCTCGACGCGCCGTCCCTGCTGCCTGGCTGGACGCGGCGCCACGTCGTCTCGCACGTCAGCTACAACGCCCGGGCACTTTCCCGGCTGGTCGAATGGGCCAACACCGGCATTGAGACGCCCATGTATTCCTCCCCGGAGGAACGCAACAAGGAAATAGATTTCGGTGCCACCCTCAGCCCCACGGCCCTTCGAAACCTCTTTGACCACTCAGCCATCCACCTTAATGTTGAGTGGCGGGACACCGCTTCCGAAGCGTGGAACCACGAGGTTCGGACGGCCCAGGGGCGGACGGTACCGGCATCCGAAACAGTGTGGATGCGCACCCGCGAGGTCTGGGTCCACGCGGTGGACCTGGACAACGGCGCAACCTTTGACCAGATCCCCGATGACGTCCTGGAAGGGCTCATCCAGGACATCACCGGAAGCTGGCAAAAACGGGGCGAGGAAACCCCAGTCCCCGACGGAACCCTGGCCGAAATCGCGGCGTGGGCAACAGGGCGCGGCGCACGAGGAGTCGCCTCCCGGAAACAACCCGAGCAGCCAGCCCCCCGCTGGATGTAGAGCAGGCTCTGTTCCTCGCAGGACCGGGATCTCCGGCAGGACCGGCCCTACGCCGCTTGGCCGGCCCGGGCGAGGGCCGTACGTGAGGGCCAGGGCCGTCCAAGCGGCAGGGCCGTCCGCGCGGGTGCGGGGCTGGCCAGGTAGCGCCGTATAGCAAGCGCCCTGCGATCGGCGTAGATTCGGCTCAGTTTATGGTGTGGTCTTTTTCATAAGGAGCCTGAGATGGCCGGATGGAATGCCGACAACGCAGCCGGGAGCACCGGGCAGGGAGCCGTCACGCTGGTGGCAGGATCTTCCTTCTGCATATCGCTCCCGAACGGGGATATCTTCCCCCACCATCCTCACGGCGTTTTCTACCAGGACACCAGGATCCTGTCGCGATGGGCCCTCACTGTGAACGGACAACCGCTTGAGCCGCTCGGGGCGTGGACGTCTTCTCCGTTCCAGGGCGTGTATGTCGGGAGGGCAACGCGCTCCGACGGCCGTGCAGACAGCCCCCTGACCGTAGAACGGAAACGTGAGCTTGGCGCCGGTTTTGTGGAGGACATCACTGTTTACAACTATTCCGTTGAGCCGGCACCCTGTGAGGTTGCTCTGTCCGTGGAGGCGGATTTCTCTGATCTATTCGAGGTCAAAGACGGCCGGTTCCTTCGCCGCTGGGAACAGACCCGTCGGGCCAGGGCGGGCTCTGTGACCATCGAAGCAACCTGGCAGGGATCACGGAACGGAATCGTCGTACGCGTGCGGGACTCCGAGGTCACTGCCGACGGTCTCGTCGTAAACATGGTGGTCCCGGCACACGGAAAGTGGACGGTCCGAGCCACCGTACTGCCCCTGTCAGCGGAAACGGATGTGGACGCCGGCGTTCCCACCGTCTCCCTGTCAGCGGATCTCATCTCCGCGCAGGAGCGGCGCCAGAAGGCCTGGGAAGAGCGCGTTCCGCTTCCCCGCACGGGAAATCCATCCATCGAACGAAGCCTCGTGCGCAGTCACGACGACATCGGCGCCCTGCGCATCGTGGACCCTCTTCATCCGGACCGTACGGTGGTGGCCGCAGGGGCACCGTGGTTCATGGCGTTGTTTGGACGGGACGCGCTGCTGGCCTCCTGCATGGTCCTGCCCGTCGATGCAACGCTGGCCCTGGGCACGCTGCAAACCCTGGCCGACCGGCAGGGGTCGAAAGTGGATCTGCTGACCGAAGAGCAACCGGGACGGATCCTGCACGAGGTGAGGCTCGACGTCGGAACGGGCCTTGCCCTGGGCGGCAGGTCGGTCTACTACGGCACGGCTGACGCAACTCCCCTGTTTGTCACGCTCCTCGGGGAAGCCAGCCGGTGGGGACTTCCCGCTGAAGACATCGCCGCGCTGCTGCCCAACGCCGACCGTGCGCTGGACTGGATCCGGGACTACGGCGACCTCGACGGCGACGGCTTCGTTGAGTACGAACGGCTCAGCGACCAAGGCCTCATCAACCAGGGCTGGAAGGACTCGTGGGACGGAATCAATTTTGCCGACGGCCGGATCGCGGAGGCCCCTATCGCCTTGTGCGAGGTGCAGGGCTATGTCTACAGCGCTTACGTCGCCAGGGCGTGGATGGCCTACGAGGCAGGCGACGATGCGCTTGCCATCGATCTCCGGGAACGTGCCGAGCGGCTGAAGGCACAGTTCAATGATCAGTTCTGGCTCCCGGACCGCGGGTACTACGCCATCGCACTGGACCGTGACAAACGACCCGTCGATGCCTGCGCCTCCAACATGGGCCACTGCCTGTGGTCGGGAATTGTGGACGAGGACAAGGCACCTCTTGTCGCCCGGCGTCTCATGTCCCCGGAAATGTTCAGCGGCTGGGGCGTACGAACCCTCGCCACGGACATGGGAGCCTACAACCCGGTCAGCTACCACAACGGCTCAGTGTGGCCTCATGACAACGCCCTCATTGTTGCCGGCATGATGAGGTACGGCCTGGTGAAGGAAGCGCAGCGGCTCTCCTCGGCGCTGATGGAGGCCGCAGAATTCACCGAGAACCGGCTTCCCGAGCTGTTTTGCGGGTTCAGCCGGGCCGATTACCCGGAGCCTTTGCCGTACCCGACGGCATGCTCCCCCCAGGCCTGGGCATCGGCGACGCCGGTGATGCTCGTCCGGAGCCTCCTGCGATACGAACCACACGTCTCCCGGGGTGAGCTGTGGTTGGACCCGGCCCTCCCGGAAGGTTGGGGAAGCCTGCACACAACCAATCTGCCGATTGGAGAGTCGAGGGTTACGCTCGATGTTTCCGGCTCGCGCGTGGCCGTTTCGGGACTACCCGAGGGCATGGTGCATCGAAGGGGAACCCGCCCACCGCTGACCGACTTGGTGGACCTCAGCGGGCTGCGCAGGACCTGACAGCGGAAGGCAGCTCCTTCCCCTGGCCCTTCCTCCGACAAAGCAGATGCCGACGACGGCGGGACCTCCCGCCGTCGTCGACTGGCGTTAAAAGTCATAACGAAGGTTCCTTTTCCGCGAAACACTAGTGTTTTCAGGATAACGATTGCCTGAGCCGTGCATCACAGCTAAGCTTCCGGATAGCGCTTGCCATCCCTGTCCTTCCCGATGGCGCACATCACCACCCCAACTAAACAGGAATCACCAATCGATCCAGGAGGACCGATGAAACATCCTTCAACGATGAGGCGATGGGCCCGCACGCTCGGGCTTGCCGCGGCACTTTCCCTCGTAGCCCCGGCAGCCGGCTTTCCCGCACCGGGCGGTACTGCTCCTGCGACGGCGGACACCGGCCAGGACGTGACCATCACTGAAACAGTGGGCGCGAATGGCTTCGTCCATCCGGGCATCGGCGTGAGTGCTGACAGCCTGCGCAACGCCAGGAGCATGGTCAAGGCAGGCACCGAACCGTGGAAGACCTACTACGACGCCATGGCCGAGACGCCCTTCGCGGCGAAGAATTTCCGTTCCTCCAACGGCAGCACTGTCATCGATCAGCCAGCCAGCACCGCCTTCAACTCCCAAGGTATCCAGAGCAGACTTATCCGTGACGCCTTCGGCGCCTACACCCAGGCCACTCTCTACGTCATCACCGGCGACCCCGTGTACCGGGAAAACGGAATGCGGCTCATCCGCATCTGGAGCAACATGGACCCGGCCAAGTACGCGTACTACCCCGACGCCCACATCCACTCCGGCGTGCCGCTCTACCGGATGGTTGCGGCGGCCGAGATCTTCCGTTCCACCAGCGTCCCCGAGGGATACACGGCCTATGACCTGAACTGGCACGAGCAGGACACCGCCAAGCTGAGCGCCAACCTCATCGGGCCCATGACGGAAACGTTCCTGCACACAAACTGGCGTTACCTGAACCAGCACGGATACCCGCTCACCGGGGCCATAGCCGGGTACATCTTCACTGAGAACCGTCAGCGGTATACCGAGGCAGTGGAGTGGTACACCGTCAATGCGAACACCTCCCGTCCCGAGCAGAACGGATCGCTCGCAGCCCTCTTCCCGCTCATCTCCAAGGATGATCCCCTCAACCCCTACGGCTACTCCTTTGTCCAGCACCAGGAAATGGGCCGCGACCAGGCCCACGCTTGGGACGGCATCAACATCCAAGGTGCACTGGCCCGTTTCCTCACCGTCCAGGGCACCAAGATCGACCCCGCGGCTGGCACGGTTTCCACTGCCTCCAATGCTGTCTCGCCGTACAAGTTCCTCGGCGACCGCCTCCTCAAGGCCGCGAATGCCTTCACCGGGTACATGCTCGGGTATGAAACGCCGTGGATCGACACCACCGGCGGGCCGGGCAGTCTCTCTGAGGCCTACCGCGGCCGTATGTTCAACCCGATCGACGAGCTCTACCACGTTTACAAATACGACCTGGGCGTGGACGTCGAAAAGGAAGCTCCGTACGTCGCCGAACTTCACGTCAAAGCGGACGGGCCCAAGTTCTACTGGGGCACAGGCGCGTACAACTCCTGGGAAAGCAACCCTGATTACAGTCCCGAGTACTGGCTCTCCCTTCCGGCTGAGATCGCTGGCCAGACCCGCCCCGTCGCTACTGATGCCAAGATCCAGTTCGAGACCCGCAGCTCCGCCACGGACGGGAAGAAGCTCAAGGTCAGGACCGAGGACGGCCGCACGTTCGTGCACGTCGGTGCAGCAGATAAAGGCCGCACAATTGCCGCCCGTACGCTCATGTACGTCAGCCGCACCGGCTACAGCCCGGTCGGTGTCCAGTTCAGGAGCAACGGGCCCGCAACCCTCGCCATCGGGAACGACCCCGCTAAGCGGCTGGAAGTACCTCTTCCAGATACTCAGGGCCAGTGGCGCAATGTGACCTATGACGTGGACGTGGAGAAGCTGAACGGCGTAAGCCTGGGCGGCGAAAACCTGGCCTACTTTACGGTCATCGGAGCGGATGGCACAGAGGTGGACTTCGATTACGTCAACCTCGAAGCCAAGACGCAACTGACCGTGCCGCAGTTCCCGGCAGACACTGCAACGCCCATTATCGGAGTGTCGGGCGCCGCGCTTTCCCGCTCGCTGGCGGCAACGGATGCCGGAGGAGAGTCGCTGCAATACTCGACCATGGGTCTGCCCGCCGGCGCCCGGATCGACGCCACAACCGGTCAGCTTCTCTGGACTCCGGCCGCTGACGCAGTCGGCGAACACACCTTCAAGGTAACGGCCGACGACGGCACTTCCGTCGCGACGCGTTCCGCCACAGTGGTCATCGCCCCCACCCGGCAGGCCGCCTTCGATGCCGCCCTGACAGGGTTCGATCCGAACGCGGTTTACGAGACGCCATCCTTCGCATCCTTCGAGACAGTGAGGAATGAGGTCCGGACGGCAATGGAAACAGCCGACGACGCCGGTTACCTTGAGCAGCTTGTCCGTCTGCAGAAAGCTGTGAAGGAGCTCAGGCTGCTGACTCCCAGGCTGGCAGACGACAAATCAATCGATTACCGCGGGCTCGTCACCACAAACCCGACGGGCGTCCAGCCGAGGAACCTCGTGGACGGAAGCTTCCATTCCACCACCGGAGACCTGCGGGCACCTTTCACGCTTGACTTCGGCCAGGGCTTCCAGGTTTCCGCCGATGCATTTGGCCTCCAGGCCAGGTACAACTTCGCCAACCGTTCCCAGGGCGCCAACGTGTACGGCTCCCGTGACGGACGGACGTGGACGCTGCTGACGCAGCGGGAGACCACCAACACTACCGCCATCGACTTCGCGATGGAGACGATCCCGGCGCGCGCCGAGGTGGCAGGGCAGACGTTCCGCTACCTGAAGGTCCAGGTGGACCACCCGGGTGTGCCAACTGACCCCGCCTACCCGGGGATCTCATCCTTCGGCGAGTTCCGCATCCACGGCGAACGTCATGAGATGGCCACCGCAATTTCCTCGCTGTCCATGGCAACGTCCAACGCGGACAAGGGTCTGGCCACAAACGGCGACACCGTAACACTGGCCGCCGTTGCCACCGAACCACTGTCCGGGCTGAACGTCGTCGTCGAAGGAGCAGCCGCCACTGCCACGTCCGCTGATGGGATCAACTGGAAGGCCACCGCAGTGTTGCCTGCCGACGTCGAATACGGCCGGGATGTGCAGTTCAGCCTGGAGTACCGGACGGTCTCCGGTAAGGTCGGCACCACGCTCACAGCCACAACCGACGGCAGCCGTCTTGCCTTGTGGAATACGGCGATCCAGCGGGTTCCGGTGGCTCAGGCCTGGGTGGACGCTTCAACCCGCGCATGGCCAGGAACGGGCACCACGCAGGAGAATGCGTGGAAGATGTTCGACAGGAACACGAACACCTACACGGACACGACGACGGCGAACGGCTGGGTCACGGTGCGGCCCACCGACGCCGCCACACGCATCGTCACCAACATCGTCCGGGTCTTCCCCCGCGCGAGCCACATCAGCCGGGGCAACGGCACCGTCATCCAGGGATCCAACGACGGCGGTGCAACGTGGACGACGTTCCTCACCATTAACGGCATGACCGCCGCCAACTGGTACACGTTCCCGCTCCCCCAGCGCGCAGACTACGCTCAGGCCAGGGTGCTCGACGAGCACGGTGGCAACGTGAACCTTGCCGAAGTGGAGTTGCTGAACAAGGCGGGCTAAGCCCTCCCGCAAACCCCATTTGGCCATACTCGGGGCCGCATTCTGGTGATCAGAATGCGGCCCCTTGTCGTTGTGCTCAGGGCTGGAGGCCCGATGTATTGATGCCGTAAAGGTATCAGTCGATGCAATATCGGGCTTAGACAGACATTGCCGGGATGTCTACTGTCGGAGGCAGGTAAGAACTGTGCCGGTCCTCACATCACCGGGTGATGGTCCCCCTCTATTCGCCAAACATCTATGGACAAGGAAGCTCATGATGAAATCGAAAATCTCCGTCGCGCTCAGCGTTGGGATGCTCGCAGTGGCAGCACTCGCGGGTTGTTCGCAGGGAGGTGCCGCTCAAGGCAGTTCCGTCCAGCAGAACGACGAAAAGTCGCAGACCCTGGAGATCTGGCAGCGGAAGGCACCCGGAAGTCCTTCAGATAAGGTCGGCCAGGAGGTAGCCAAGGCGTTCAGCGATGCTACCGGCGTTCAGGTTGAATTCACCTCGATCCTGGAGGACTTCGAAATCAAACTTCAACAGCGCGCTTCACAGGGAGATCTGCCCGACGTTGTCATCAACGACACCGCACAACTCGGAAACATGAAAACCCAGGGCCTGCTCCGCGAGATCGATCCCGCCAGCATAGAGGGCTCGGACAAGATCAAGCCGAGGGCCTGGGAAGGTGCAAAGGCGGCAGACGGTAAGTTCTACGGCGTACCGCATACGGCCCAAACAGTTGCTTTGTTCAATCGAGCGGACTGGCGCAAGAATGTTGGCGCTGAAGTCCCGACGAACTGGGATGAACTGGTCAAGCTGTGGGAGTCCTACTCCACAGGGGACCCCACAGGTACCGGAAAAGACGTTGCAGGCCTGGGCGTCCCGGGATCCACGAAGCGTGGCTACATCTCATGGAACACTTCCTCCTTCTTTTGGTCCGGCGGCGGAGAGTACTTCAAAGAGAATGGCAACGGAAAGTTCACCTCGGAAGTCGCAAGCGACGGATCTGTAGCGGCCGCAAAGTGGATCCGCGGACTGGTGTGCGAACACGACGTTCTCCAGCCCGGAGTGGGCAGCCAGGACACCACCAACGTCAAAGAGCTGTTCCAGACGGGCGCCGTCGGGTCCTACCTCGTGGCGCCCTACGAACTGGCCAGTTTCGATCTGAAACCGGGCAAGGACGTAGTGGAGGTCTTCGCCCCGCCAGCAGGCCCGGCTGGTCTCACCACTCTGGCAGAAGGTAACAACGTTTATCTGATGGCCGGCAGCGCAAATGAGTCGGCACAGGAAAAGTTTGCCGAATGGGCAGTCTCTGCCGAAGGTCAGACGGTTGCAATGGCTGGCGACAGGGAAGGCAACCTGGTCCGCGTACCCGTCAACTCCGATGTGGATATGTCGAAGGTTCGAGCGGACTCCCGCTGGCAGATGTTTGAAAAGCTGTACGAGGAGAATGGACGCTACGTTCCCGCCGTTCCCAACTGGGCTCCGTTCCTTAACGCCTCAGCGGAGACCCTCAACACGCTCATCAGCGACTGCAGCCTGGACGTTGCTGAGCAAATGAACAAACTGGACGAGAAGTTCACTGCTGAGCTTGAAGCTCAGGGGGCGCTGGCGGAATGAGCAATTCTGCGCTCATCGAGAAGTCTCGAGAATCTGAGCGATTGCCCAGCGGACCAGCCAAGCGGCGTTCCGGCCGTAGGAATGGGGCCTTCTGGGTCCCGTGGGCATTCCTCGCTCCCGCGCTTGTTCTGTTCCTGATGTTCAAGTTCATCCCCATGGGGGAAGCCGTGATGACGAGCTTCCAAAACGTCCGGCCGTTCCTCGGCAACCAGTGGGTTGGCCTTCAGAACTACAACGCATTGGTATCCAGCGATGATTTCCAGGGCGCGGTCTGGCATACGCTGCTGCTCGGTGTGGGACAAACCGCTGGTTCCTTGCTGCTGGGCTTCGTCCTGGCCCTTCTCCTGGAAGGACAGGCAAAGCGGCTGTGGTTCGTAAGATCAGCCGCGTTCCTCCCAGTAGTCGCACCGATGGCCGTCATCGCCGAAGTCTGGCGCATCATCTATCACCCCACAGGCGATGGCATAGCCAACCAGGTTCTTTCCTGGATCGCTCTGGAACCCTCGCAGTGGATCAACTCGCCCGACTCATCCCTCGTTTCTGTGATGCTCGTTGGAATTTGGCGGGGTGCGCCTTACGACATGATCATCATCGTCGCCGGTCTGGTCAGTGTGGACAAATCCCTCTATGAAGCGAGCGCGCTCGACGGTGCGGGCCCGCTCCGCCGGATACTCTACGTAACGCTGCCGGCGCTCAGGCCCGTGATAGCCATCCTCCTGACCCTGGCGGCCATCCGCGGCATGCGGGTATTCACCGAGGTGTTCCTGCTGACAAACGGCGGACCAAACGGCTCCTCTGAGGTGGTCATGACCCTGATCTACAAACTTGGCTTCGAACGCAATCAACTCGGAATCGCTGCAGCAGGCTCGGTTCTTCTCTTTGCGGCCACCGTCGCGTTGACCCTACTGATCCAGCTCTCCCGCAGGAGGAAAGCATGAGCACCAGTTTCGATTCAGCCTTGGGCCTGGGAACCAACAACAAACCCTGGATCAAGGCAACCAACTACTTCCTCTGGGCGCTGATCATCGTCGTCTTCGCCGGGCCTTTGATCGCCATTATCGTGGGCGCCTTTTCCACGAACCGCGACCCTTCACAATTGAGCTTGATACCTCAGCAACCGAGCTTGGAGAATTTCTCCACAGCCCTGGACCGCAGCGTCATGCTCTATCTGGGAAATTCGCTCATCGTGGTGGGCATCGGCCTCCTGTTCCAAATGCTGGTCTCGGTTTTTGCTGCGTATGCCCTGGCCCGCAAGAAATTCAGGGGACGCGGAATTGCCATGCTGCTGGTTCTGGCAACATTGATGCTGCCCGAGGAGATTCTCGCGATCCCCCTCTCACGGGTCCTCTCCGATGTTCCATTCATTGGCGTCAACCTCATCAACACCCTCGCCGGGATGATCGTCCCTGTCATCGCCTGGGGATTCTCCATATTGGTGATGACGGAGTTCATGAAGGAAGTGCCGATGGAACTCGAGGAGGCGGCAAGGATTGACGGAGCAGGCGAATTGCGCACTTTCTTCTCTGTCATCCTTCCCACCTGCACACCCGCTCTCGGCGTGATCGGTGTCTTTGGCTTCACCATGATCTGGGACCAATACCTTCTGCCCCTGATCGTCGCCTCCGATTCGAACATGTTCACCCTTCCCCTCGCGCTGCGGAGCCTCAGGGCGGATCCGGAGGTAGGGCTCGGAGTTGTCCTTGTAGGAGCCACCCTGGCTCTTCTGCCCTCCGTCATAGCCTTCCTCTGCTTCCAGAAGTCCTTTATGCGCGGGCTGGCCTCGGGCGCGGTCAAAGGCTAGAACGCAACCCATATCTACGATTGGACCTACATCTACATGAGCCGACACAAGATCAATCATGTTGCCATCACTCCCGTCGCTTTCACCGATCCCCCCTTGCTCAACGCCGTAGGAGTGCACGAGCCACTGGCTTTGCGGGCAATCGTTGAAGTCCACACTGCTTCCGGGCTCATCGGCTTGGGGGAAACGTACGGCGACGCCGGCCATCTGGAACTGTTGACAAAGGCAGCAGAAGCCGTCAAAGGTGCCTCGCCATTCGACGTCGGACGGCTTTGGAGCGTCATTAGTGGCGTTCTTAACGGGACCACCGGGGGCTCCCGGACAGGTTTGATGGGCCCTGAAACGTCCGGGAAGACCATTGGCAGCGTAGTGGCGCCCTTCGACTCGGCCTTTTATGACCTTCAGGGCCAAATCCTTGGGGAACCTGTGTGGCAGGTACTCGGCGGGAAACATCGCGACAAGGTCGACTTCAGCGCCTATCTCTTCTACAAGTGGGCAACGCATCCCGGCGCCGAAGAGGATGGTTGGGGTCAGGCCCTGGACCCGGCGGGCATTGTGCGCCAGGCGCAAAAGATGGTCGATGAGTACGGTTTCAAGTCCCTGAAGCTCAAAGGTGGTGTTTTCGCACCGGAGCAGGAAGCCGAAGCTATCGAGGCACTGCGGAGCGCTTTTCCCTCGTTGCCCCTGAGAGTGGATCCGAACGGCGCCTGGTCGGTCGAGACGTCCGTGCGCATTGGCAAGCGGCTCGGCGAAGCCCTTGAGTACTACGAGGACCCCACCATGGGGCTTGAAGGAATGGCAGAGGTGGCCCGCCGGACAGGTATTCCGATGGCAACCAATATGTGCGTGGTGGAAACCGGCCATATTCCGGAAGCAGTCCGGCTCAACGCCGTCCAGGTGATCCTGATCGATCAGCACTACTGGGGAGGGTTCCGGCCATCCCTGAACCTCGCGGCACTCTGCAAGATTTTCGGTATTGGTGTGTCGATGCACTCGAACAGCCATCTTGGAATCAGCCTCGCGGGAATGGTTCATCTTGGTGCCGCCACCGAGAATCTGACCTACGCCCTTGACACTCACTGGCCATGGAAGGACCCGTCCGAAGATATCGTCAGCACAGCGGATTTCCAGTTCGCTGACGGCGCGATTCGTGTACCGGATAAGCCTGGCCTTGGGATAGAGCTTGACCGCGAAGCCTTGGGCAGGCTGCACGAGAAATATCTGTCTTCGAGCATCCGTACCAGAAACGATACCGGCTACATGCAGTCGATTGAACCCGACTACGAGTACGTGGCTCCCCGCTGGTAAGGCGACAAACACATGATGGAAGTGAAGTCTTGAACGTCACGACGGGTTCGACGGTGCTCATCACCGGATCCTCGGGCCGAATGGGGACAGCATTGAGTGCGGACCTGGCCTCGAAGGGCTTCAATCTTCGACTCCTTGATCTGCGGCCGCACCCGGATCCGCCAGAAGGCGCCGTTGAATATCTGGGCAGCTTGGAGGAACCCGGCCGGATTGAGGCCGCTGTTGACGGAGTGGATGCTGTGATTCACCTGGCAGCCTTGCCCAATGAAGACACGTGGGCCGAGACGGTGTCCCAGACGGTCAACAACACTGAATTGTTGCTTCGGAGCTGCGCCTCGGCTGGTGTCAGCAAGATCCTGCTTGCCTCAAGCCATCACGTAGCCGGTTTTTATGGCAAGGCGGAAACGCTTCCTGCCGACGTATTGCCGCGGCCTGACACCTACTACGGAGTGGCCAAGGCCACAGTCGAGGCCATGGGCTCCCTGTACCACCACAGATTCGGAATGGACGTGCTGGCCCTGAGGATCGGCTCGTGTTTTCCAGAGCCTCATGCTCCGAGGTCCATGCCCATTTGGTTGTCGCCGCGGGACATGACCGGCATCGTCCTTGCCTGGCTCTCATTGTCCGGATCCACTTTCCGGGTGGCCTGGGGGGTTTCCAACAACTCCAGGGGGTTCCTGTCGACGAAACCCCTACTGGACCTGGGATACAGCCCAAAGGACAACTCGGAAGACTTCCTTGCGCAGCTCACAGAAAAATTTGGATCGGCTGCCTTCTCGGAAGCCCAATACGACAACCTTGGAGGTCCGTTTTGTACCGCACCACTGGGACAAAAGATGGAGGGATAAGGGCATGACCAGCCATCCCGGATCTTATTCTCACACTTCCGCGATTCCAGTTAAGGACAGACCTTGAGCATTATCGTCGGCATCGACCGTACGCCTGCCGGCCAGGCATCCCTGGCCGCCGCCATCGAGGCGACCAAACCGATGAAGAAGAAGCTGTTCATCGTCCCCGTTGCCCGCGAGGGGACGATCTTGGATCCTGCTTCAGCCGCGGAGCTGCTCGAAGAGTCGAAGCTGCAAGCGTCTGCCGCTGGCGTAGACGCTTCAGTCCTCGCGACCACTGCTGGGAAAGACCCGGTGGATGAGTTTCTTAGGCTGGCTGCGGACGTGGATGCATCACTGATTGTCATCGCGATGCGGCAACGCTTCGAGGTTGGGCGCTTTATCCTCAGCAATAATGCCTTACGGATCATGCTGCAGGCAGACCGTCCTGTGCTCGCAGTTAAGTCTGCCCTACCCCCGATGCGATCCGGTGATGAGGCTTTACAGGATCTGAAGCAGATCCGGGCCCGGTAGCCCGCCGTGGCTCATTTCGCCGTCTACGTTGCCTGCTGGCAAGGCCAAAAAATCGACGTCCTGCTGCTTGATTCGACATCAGGTAGCCTGGCTCCTTTGTCAGGGTTCTCGACCGCCGCACCGGTTCATTGCCTTGCCCTGAATCCGGCGAAGGGAATTCTCTACGCCGCGCTTGCAACCACTCCGCCGTCGGTGGAATCACTGACCATCACTTCCGGCGGTTCCCTCGAGCACTCAGCAACGGCCGGTTCTGTTGCCCGCCTGGCTTATCTCAGCCTGGATCAAAGAAGCCGATACCTTCTTGGCGCTTCCTACGAGGGAAGTTTTGTGTCAGCCGCACGCTTTGACTCCAGCGGCAGGGCCTTGGATGCGCCGAGCAGCATCAGCAGCCCGGGCCGCAACGCGCATACGGCGCTTACGAGCCCCGACGGACGATTCGTCTACGCGACCTCGCTGGGGGATGACCGGGTTGTGTGGTGGGCTCTGGATGATGAAGGACGTCTCTCCCGGCAAAGGTCTGTTAGCTGCCCACCCGGGAGCGGCCCCCGCCATATCCGCTTTTCGCCCGACGGAGCAGTGCTTTATGTGCTCCATGAATTCTCGGGCACCGTAACAAGCTACTCACGGGACACGCTCACCGGGGCGCTCACGGAAACGGACCAGGTTTCAACCGTTGGCCCAGAGTTGGACCTGGTACCGGGGGCCATCCGGAACGGCACCGGACCTGCCCCGAAAGCAAACGCCATTTGGAGCGCTGAACTTCAAATAACCCCGGATGGACGATTTTTATATGCCACCGAACGAACCAGCAGTACCATCTCAGTGTTGGCCCATCACGCCCGCAAGCGGTCCTTAACACTCCTGGCAACTGTGAAAACAGAGGAGCAACCGCGCGGGATGGCCATCGACCCGACCGGAAACTTCTTACTTGTCTGCGGAGAACTCTCAAACAGGCTCTCCGTTTACCGTATTAACCGGGATACCGGATTTCTGACGTGGGAATCCGGCCTGAAATGTTCAGCTGGCCCTAGGTGGATAGAGTTCTTTCCGTACCGGGAAGCCCCAGACAACCCGGAATGAAGAGTGCGGAAAGGTCCCATGTTTACCATCGAGCAATTGGCCGGCTTCGTGGCTGTTGCCGAGGAGCTCCACTTCGGCAGGGCTGCAGAGCGGCTCAACATGACCCAGCCTCCTTTAAGCCGTCAGATCCAAAAGCTGGAGAAGACGGTAGGCGTGGAACTTCTCACCCGAAACAACCGGAAGGTCGAACTGACTTCGGCCGGCGCAGGCTTTCTCGAAGATGCGCGCCGCCTGCTGACCCTCGTCCAACGGGCCCCACTGGCTGCCCAGCGAGTCGCTGCCGGTCACACCGGGCTCCTGCGGATCGGCTTTACGGCTGCCAGCAGTTTCAGCATTCTTGGGCCGTTGCTTGAGGAGATAGCGGAAACGATCCCTGAGGTGGACATCGATTTGCGCGAAATGGTCACCGGGGAACAGCTGGCGGGGCTGGAAAGTGGCGAGCTCGACCTGGGAATCGGACGGCCACCCTTCGACAAAGATCTGTTTGATTCGCGGCTGCTTTACCGGGAAGGCCTGGTCCTGGCGGTTCCTGACGGCCATCGACTGGCCCAGCTGCACACAGACATCAGCCCGACAGACTTCAAAGATGAACCCATCATTATGCATTCGCCCACTGAGGCGAGGTACTTCTACGACCTCGTGGTCAAGATGCTCCCCCTGCACCACGGCAACGTGGTTCACACGGTCAGCCAGATCCTGACCATGGTCTGTCTCGTCGCTGCCAAGAGGGGCGTGGCCTTTGTCCCACAGTCCACGGCGCTCCTGGGGGTGGCCGGAGTACAGTTCCTACCTCTGGAAAGTCAGCAGGCAGACCCTGTTGAACTCCACGCCATCTGGTCGCGCAGCAGCACCAATCCCGCGCTTACCCGGCTGCTGGCATCTCTGTCCATGTAAGAGCAGCGATACCCATAATGCATCATGAGATACAAAAAATGACTTAGACAGGCATTGCTGGCCTCAATAGGCTGAGGGAAACCAAGCGCCGCATCAGCGGGCGGACCCGGAGGACTTTATTGTGGCCAACTACTCGCACCAGGAACTTGCAAACACCCTCAAGGAGGGGCTGCTTTCCTTTCCGGTGACATCCTTCGACGCGGAGTTGCAGTTCGATGAGGAGAACTACCGCAAGCACCTCGCATGGCAGGCCAGCTTCCCGGTGGCCGGGTTATTTGCGGCAGGCGGAACCGGGGAAGGCTTCTCCCTCACTCCCGCCGAGTCTGAACACGTGGTCCGCACCGCCGTCGAGGAAGTGGGGAACATGGTTCCCGTCCTGGCATCGGCCGGCGGGTCCACCGCACAAGCTATTGAAAATGCCAGGGCCGCCGAGGCCGCCGGGGCTGACGGCCTCCTTCTCCTGCCGCCGTACCTGACGGAGGCAGACCAGGAAGGCCTGCTTCACCACGTCAGCGCCATCTGCAGCGCCACGTCCCTCGGCGTCATCATCTATAACCGGGCCAACGCCATCTACAAAGACACCACCGTCGCGGCCCTCGCGGACAAGCACGAAAACCTGATTGGCTTCAAAGACGGTGTCGGTGACCTTGAGCATGATGCCAGGGTCTATGCGAAGCTCGGCGACCGCCTCTTCTATCTGGGCGGGCTCCCCACCGCTGAGACTTTCGCCCTTCCGCTGCTCCAGCTCGGCATGAGCACCTACTCCAGCGCCATGTACAACTTCGTCCCGCAGTTCGCCCTGGACTTCTACCAGGACGTCCGCAACCAGGACCGCACGGCCGTGAATCAGAAGCTGAATGAATTCGTCATCCCCTACCTGGATATCCGTGACCGGGTCAAAGGATACTCAGTCTCGATCGTCAAAGGCGGCCTCGAGGCCATTGGCCGTTCGGCCGGCGGAGTCCGCCCGCCGCTGCAGAACCTTGCCGAGCAGGACCTGGCCGACCTCACTGCACTCATCGCCACTCTCTCCTGATCATCGCCGTCTCCTGACCTTCACTGTTTCCGAGGAGGAAGCCCCATGACGCTCACTGGACATTCACTTATCGCCGGGCAGCACGTCGCCGGCAAGGGCACAACAGCCTTTGGCTACAATCCCGCCACTAATGCGCAGCTCGAACCCGCCTACTCACTGCTCACGGAGGAGCAGCTTAAGGCTGCCACAAACGCAGCCGCGGAGGCCTACCCATCATTCAGCATCCTCGACCCTGAGACCCATGCCGGCTTTCTTGAGGCCATCGCGGGCAATATCGAGGCCATCGGGGATGAGCTGATCATCCGCGCCGGCCAAGAGACGGGTCTGCCGGCAGCCCGGCTGCAAGGTGAGCGTTCCCGCACCATCGGCCAGTTGCGGCTCTTCGCCGATGTTGTCCGGCAGGGCGACTTCCGCGGCGTACGGATCGATCCCGCCTTGCCTGACCGTTCTCCGCTCCCCCGTGCCGACATCCGCCAGCGCCAGATCCCGCTGGGACCGGTGGCGGTCTTCGGCGCCAGCAACTTCCCGCTGGCCTTTTCGACGGCGGGAGGAGACACCGCTTCTGCCCTTGCGGCGGGCTGCCCGGTTGTCTTCAAAGCACACAACGCCCACCCCGGAACAAGCGAGCTCGTCGGCCAGGCCATCGCAAAAGCCGTCAGGGACCATGGGCTGCACCCAGGAGTGTTCTCCCTCATTTACGGCCCCGGCAGCAGCATCGGCCAGGCCCTCGTAGCGGACCCCGCCATCAAGGCCGTCGGCTTCACGGGGTCGCAGCAGGCCGGCATCTCCCTGATGCAGACTGCCGCTGCGCGTCCAGAGCCCATCCCGGTCTATGCCGAGATGTCCTCGCTCAACCCGGTCTTCGTATTTCCGGGCGCCCTCAACGGCTCCGCGGCACACATCGACGCACTGGCACAGCAGTACGTCACAGCCGTCACAGGAAGTTCAGGACAACTCTGCACCTCCCCCGGCCTGCTGTTCGCCCCCTCTGGTGAGGCAGGCGATAACCTTGCTGCCGCCGTGGGACGTGCCGTGTCTGCCCAGGCGGGCCAGACGATGCTCACTGAAGGGATCGCCGCTTCGTGGAACTCAGGCGCCGCGGCGCTCGGGTCTGCGGACCATGTGGCCGTCGTGGGACACGGCACCGAGGGCGGCACGAAAAATGCCCCGGCGCCGACCATCTTTGGCACGGATATCTCCAGCTTCGTGTCCAACCACATGTTGCACGCGGAGATATTTGGTGCCGCCAGCCTGGTGATTCGCTACAAGACCGCCCAGGAACTGATCGAGGCCACCAACAGGATGGAAGGGCAGCTCACCGCCTCCTTGCAGCTCACCGAAGAGGACTACCCGGCAGCCTCCCGCCTGCTACCGGCCCTTGAACAGAAGGTGGGCAGGATCATCGTCAACGGCTGGCCAACCGGCGTGGAAGTCGGCCACGCCATGGTCCATGGCGGCCCGTTCCCCGCGACCTCCGATCCAAGGACAACCTCCGTGGGGACCCTGGCCATCAACCGCTTCCTCCGCCCGGTCGCATACCAGAACCTGCCCCAGGAGCTGCTGCCGGCGCCGCTGCAGGACTCGAATCCCTGGCAGCTGAACCGCCGGATCGACGGCAGAGTGGAATCCGGGCAGGTCTTCGCCTAGGCGGATCAGCCGGTGCCTTGGGGCCTTTGTTACCGGCAAATTTTGGGAACGCTGAATCAGCACCCTATTCTGTGGTTAGCCAAGCCTTACCTAACGACTGTCCGGAGAATCACGTGCCTGCTGCCCCTGGCCGCCACCTGCCCTGTTGCCTTGCCGATGACGTCTGAGACGTACCGGGACCCGTGGGGAATCCCCCATCTTCGCGCCGGCAGTCCGAACAAACTGGCCTTTCTCCAGGGGTCCAATGCGGCCGCGGACCGCTCGTGGCAGATCGAGATGGAGCGTTGGCGCTCGGAGGGCAGGACTGCTGAGCACCTTGGAGTGGACGGCCTTCACTGGGACCGGTTTGCGCGGCGAGTACGGCTCGATGACACTGCCCGGCGCTGCTTTGAAAACCTGGATGCTGACACGCAGCGCTGGTGCACAGCCTATGTGGACGGGGTCAACGATGCCTTGAAATCCGGCCGTCGTCATGCGGCAGAGTTTGCCGCCACGGGCACAGCACCTGCTTTCTGGGAACCGTGGACACCGCTGGGGGTCTTCCTGGTTCATCACATCCTTTTCGGCACCTTCCCGAACAAGCTGTGGCGCGCTCACGTCGCCGAAACGATCGGTGCCGAGGCCGTGGACATTTTCAGCATCGAAGCCCCGGTGTGGGCCGGCAGCAACGCCTGGGCTACAACCGGCAACCTGACCGAATCTGGATCTCCGCTCATTGCCGGGGACCCGCACCGCCTGATGGAACTGCCCGGCGTGTACCAGCAGGTGCGCTTGGCGTGCCCGGAGTTCGACGTCGTCGGACTTGCCTTTCCGGGCGTTCCCGGCATGCCCCACTTCGGGCACACCGGAAGCGTGGCCTGGGCGGTCACGAATGCCATGGCTGATTATCAGGACCTGTACAGCGAGCAGCTGAAGCACGAGGGCAGCCAACTCCTGGCCCTCGGGCCGGAAGGCTGGAGCCCGGTCCGCGCTCATCATGAGGAAGTGATCAGAGTCCGCGATTCTGAGCGGGAAACAGTGGAAGTGATTGAAACCGACCGTGGACCGGTCATCTCCGGCGGGCCCGACGGCGGGGCGCTGAGCCTCCGTACGCCCTCCCGGGCAGCCGAAACGCTGGGCTTCGAGGCCCTCCTCCCCCTCCTGCTGAGCCGTTCCGTGGACGATGTGGAGGCAGCCCTGGAAAGCTGGGTGGAACCCGTCAACTGTGTCCTGGCCGCTGATTCCAGCGGGGCTGTGCTCCAACTCGTTGCAGGGAAAGTCCCGGCACGGAGCCGGGACAACCGCGTCCGTCCGGTTCCGGCGTCGTCGTCCGAACACCAGTGGGCCGGAGCGTGGGAGAAGCTCCCCCGCTCCTCGGTGGCCGCGTTGGCTGTGCATGCCAATGACCGGGACGCCGGGGGTGGTGACAGGCTGGGGCTGGAATTCGCCCCGGCCCACCGTGCGCAGCGGATCCGGCAACTTCTGGTGGATCACCGAACAAAACCGGGCGGGGGCGGTTTAACCACGGCTACTATGCAGCGGATCCACATGGACTCTCAACTCGGTTCCTGGCCTGCCTTTCGCGGGCTGCTGCTGAGCCTCACTCCGCTGTCAGACACCGGCCGCGAATTCCGCGAGCGCCTTGTCGATTGGGACGGGCTCATGGACGGGGACAGTACGGAGGCCGGGGCCTTTGCGGCATGGCGGTCGGCCCTGGTCCGCGCGCTGGGGAGCGCCCCGGAGTTGCTTCCGCTCACGGCTGCCAACAGCCACTCTCCGCTGTTCGCGCCATGGCTGGATCCGGAGGCCCGCATCGGTTTCGCCCTCGAAACGCTCCTTGCAAAGGGGCCCGGATTCGGCGTCGACGTCGAACTTGCTGCGCGGCAGGCTCTCGAAGAAGTTGCCGCAGCCGCTCCGTCTGAAACCTGGGGAGCCAGCCACACAGTCCTTCCTCTCCATGCACTGGCGGACCACGGCTCGGCCGCTGCAGCGGCGCCCACGGTCCCCGTCACCCGGTTGTCCGGCGACACCGGCTGCGTCCTCTCCACTGAAAGCCTCCCGGGAGTTACCGACAGGTCGTTCCGCGGGCCGGTGGCCCGTTATGTCTGGGACCTTCAGAATCGCTCCAACAGCCGTTGGATCGTGCCGTTTGGTGCCTCAGGCCGTCCCGAAGACCCGCATTTCGCCAGCCAGCTGCCTCTGTGGGCTGCTGGGGAACTCATCCCCGTCGTCACTGACTGGGAGCAGCTGACCAAGGAGACCCATGACCCGCGCTGACACAGGCCTCCCGCTTTCTGCCAGGGGTTCAGTCTACGAAGAGAGCCTCCCTGGGCTGGGCCGTCTGCGGCTCCTTCCCCTCATCCCGGAAACAGACGCCGATCTGGTCCACAGCTGGGTGAGGGAAGAACGTGCCCGTTTCTGGGGCATGCGGAACCTGAGCAGGGATGAGCTGCGCGACATCTATCTGTTTCTGGACAGCCTGAAAACCCATCATGCCTACCTCATATCCGTGGAGGAGCAAGCTGTGGGGCTGTTCCAGACCTATGAGCCGCTTGAGGATCCGGTCGGCGAGGTTTATGAGGCCCGATCCGCCGATACCGGCCTGCACCTCCTGCTGGCTCCTGCCGAGCGACCGGTCCCCAACTTCACGCCCACCCTCATCGGGGGCCTGATCCGTTTCCTGCTCTCCGATCCCACCAAGGACAGGGTGGTGGCGGAACCCGATGCCCGGAACGCCAAGATCATCCAAAGGCTGCAGGGATGTGGTTTCGAGCCCGGCCCCAAGGTGCAGCTCGCCGAAAAGGAAGCCCAGCTCGTATTCCTGACCAGGGACAGATTCGAGTCCCGGACCGCCTAACACGAGGCGCCGACGCCGGGATCGCCGGAAACTTGCCTGGTCGCCGTAAGCTTCCGGCGACCCCGCAGTTTTCCGGCGACTTCGGTGCGAGGACCAGCCACGACCAGCGTTCAGGGCCGCGGAGCTAGAGCGGCTCACAGATTCTTCAGCGCTTCCCGGCGGGACAACGGGCTGAGGTCTTCGCCATGCTCTGCAACGAAAGCCCGCACCCACTCCGGATCCGTCTTGGCGTATTCACGCAGTGCCCAGCCGATGGCCTTCCGGATAAAGAACTCCGTGTCCGCCAGGTTCGCTTTAATGACCTCGCGCAGCAGCCCGGTGTCTGTTTGGGCTTTTGCCTTCAGCTGGGCAGTGATGGAGGCACGCCTGATCCAGAAATCCGTGTCCCGGCTCCAGTTGCGGAGCAGCGCTGTCATCGTGGGACGGTGGGCCTGGAGCAGCCCGCCGATCCGCTCAGACACACCGTCAACGAAGTCCCACGACGCTCCGGTCCTGATGATTTCCTCGTACACCGGGAGCATCAGCGGTTGATGCCGAGCCAGCCTTAGACCGGTGAGATCGATCGCGGCATAATGCTCTTCCCGGAAGGTTGCGGTGCGCCAGAGTTCCAACACAGTCTCCCTCAACTGCTCCAGAGATACGAACGGATGAGCGGCTGCCGCGGCAGTCGTTAGCCGCCGCACCTCGGGAACCCTGACGCCGAGGGACGGGATGGACGATTTCATGTAGGCCTGCGCCCCGGCGGCGCGTGCCGGGTCGCAACGCTCCGCCAGCCCCAGACGGATTGCGGCAAGGAGCTCAGTGTTAAGGGCTGGATTCACCATGCAGCCACTCTAGTCAGCTGTGTACGCCAGACCGCCTTGCAACCGAGACAAAGGGAAGCGGACGACGGCCGGAAGTCCCGCCGTCGTCCGCTTCCTTCTGCTGTTGTGAGGGTAGGTAAATGCCTGGTCAGGTGCGGGCGTGTTCGGAGAGGATGGCGTCGATCTGGCTGACTGCCTCCTTCATTCCTTCCTCCATGCCCATCTCGACCATCTTCTCCATCTGCTCTTCGGACTCGAACGCGGAAGAGACGGTCATCCGGGTGCGGCCACCGATGTCCTCCAGATTGACGGTGGCGTGGGTAGTTCCCATCGCGTCGACCGGGGCACCGTCGTCGTCGGCGAATCCGTCGTCAAACGCAAGACGCTTGGGGGCCTGGATGGAGGTGAACTGCCACCAGCCACGGGCTTTCTCCCCGTCTGGACCGGTCATGAAGTAGGCGGCCTTTCCACCGGGCTGGAAGTCGAACTGTTCGAACGTGGCAGGCCAGGTGGGTGGACCCCACCAGCGCTCAAGCTGCCGCGGGTCTTCCCAGATCTGCCAGACGCGATCGACGCCGGCGTCGAACTCTGCGATCAGGGTGAAGTTCAACCCCTCGAGGTTCTTCGTGGAACTGATAACGGTCATTGCGGAATCCTTTCCTATCCTTCAGCGAGAATGTCTGCGATCCGGTCGGCACGCTGCCGCCAAATCGCCTCATATTCATCGAGCAGCCGACGGGCTTTCTGCAAGCCTTCACGATTGCCGCGCACGATCTGCTCCCTTCCGCGCTTCTCCTTGGTGACCAGGGAAGCCCGCTCCAAAACCGCCACGTGCTTCTGGACGGCGGCAAAACTCATGGCGTAGAGGGCAGCAAGACCGGAGACCGAGTACTCCCCCAGCGTCACCCGGCGGACGATGTCCCGCCGGGTGCCATCTGCGAGCGCCTGGAACAAGCGATCGACTTCGTCTTCACTCATCTGATCTACAACCATTTGGTTGTAGGATATGCCGGTGGCTGCGGGGTGTCAATGGGCCTTTTACTCGCGCCGTTCCTGGGTCAGTCCATAGGGAACGTCACGGCTGACGGCCACCGTGTAGCTGGTGTGGCTGTGCCTGGTGACCAGGATGCCATGGCGGCTTTCCTTCATGGCGTGTTCGCGGGCGATCTCGACGGCAGTGTTCAGGTCGTTTTCAACGGTGTGGGGATCATGGGCAGTAATCTCCAGGACGATGTCCGAATGGCGCTTGATCATGGGGGTTCTCTTTCTCAACACGGAGAGTCGGGCGCTCGATGGCCACAGGCTTCCGGATCCGGGCATAGCCGGGGAGGCGGAAGCGGTGGTTCCAGAAGGATTGCCCGGCATTCTCCGAATGCGTTTGCTGAAGGCATTTCTCCGAATGGGGCGGCCGGCCGAATTATCAGGCGGGCTGGATCGGCGGAAGCTTTTCTTCCTGCGGATCTGTAGCCAGTGTGGATGATGAGCAGCCAAGGAGCAATACGCAACCTGCAACAGTGAGGTTAAGAATGTGTAAACGCCTGGTACCGACGTCTCTCTAACACCGGTACCAGTGAGGGTTTCTCAGTCGCTGAGCATGACCTGGTCCACCATCACATGGCCCCACTCACCGGTGGCGTCGTCGAGAATCTGGAACCGGGCCGTTTGGCCGGCAAGGTCTTGAACGTCCCACGAGACATGGCGCAGTGAACCGGAATTCTCCCCCGTTGCCGTCCGCACAGGCCGCCCGTTCACCAGCAGCTGCACCGAGGTCGCGGGCTCCAGGCCCAGGGGATGGTTGCCGCCCCCGAGCTGGAAGTGCAGGAAGTTCCGGTCAATCAGGAACTCAGGCGAGGTGATGCTGCCGGTGGCGGGATCGCCGGGGCCCACGAACGTGTCCGCGATCTTCGCCCCCACCCGTCCTGATGCCGACGTCGAGGACGGACCGGCTGTTGCGAAATCGCCGCTGGTGGTCCACCCGTCTCCCCAGGATGATCCCTCGAAGTCAGCAATCAGCCGGGCCGGCCGCTGCACCAGGTTCTCGAACTCAGTGACCGCGACGTTCGTGAAGCTGGCGGCCCCACCGCTGGAGTAGAGGTTGATACGGTCGTCGCCCGGGTTTGCAAAGACCTGGCTTGAATGAACGTAGCGGCCATCATCCACAAAGACCTCTATGGTGGTGCGGTCCACCAGGATCCTCAGGTGCACCTTGTTGATGGTTGGATCAAATGGCGCCCTGCTTTCCAGCTTGGTCCCGGAGCTGTCCGGGTTCCCGGTGTAGGCACGGTTGAGATAGCTGAAGTTATCAAATATTCCGACGTCGGCATGTCTCGTTCCGTCCACAGAGGCCCGCAGCTGCAGGCCGATGTTCTGAGCCTCATTCCACGACACATCCGCTTCAAGCTGGTACGACTCACCGCGGTAAGGAAGGGCCAGGTTCCCGTTAACCGTGAAGTCTCCGAGGTTCGTCACCGTGGTGGCATGATCAGCCAGTGCAGGGGTGGGCTGGGACACCAGGCTGTAGCCCGTCCCAAATTTCTTGAGCTTGATCTGGCGCACGATGGAATCAGTACCGTTGAAGCCGTCGGCCGTCCAGGTCGGCGTGGTGTGGGCGTAATGCCAGTTGTTCATCCATCCCAAGGCGAAGCGCTGCTCCGAGGGATTCGCGGGATCCTCCCACGTGACAGCGCCGTACCAGTCGAAGCCGTGGTCCAGCCACTGCGGGGTTGAGGCATCAGGGGTGAAGGACGTGCCGTTGAAGCTTCCCGTCCAGTAGGCAAAGGTGTTCGGGGCCCCGGTCAGGTAGCCGTTTGCGCTCAGGCCCATCACCCACTTTTCAGTACCGTCATCAGCGCGGATCTTGAACAGATCCGGACATTCGAGCATCCCGAGGTTCGGTTCGACGAACTCCGAGACACGCGTCCAGTCCTTCAGGTTGGGTGAGGTGTAGAAGCTGATCTTGTTCCCCTCCGCGATGAGCGCAACCCAGCGGGAGGCCTCAGGATCCCAGATGACCTTCGGGTCCCGGAAGTCGGTGCGCCCGCCGTTGGGGATCACCGGGGTCTCTCCGTAAGCATGGAAGTTGCGCCCGCCGTCCTGGGAGTACCAGAGGAACTGTGCCTGCGGGCCGGTGGAGTTCGCGATCTGCTGACGCGTGGGGTGGTCCATCTGGGTGGCCAGCATGATGACGGCGCCGGCCCCGAAACCGGCCGTGTTTGCTGTGTCGACCACTGCCGAGCCGGACCAAAGATCGTGGTTGGCGTTCGTTTTCTTCTGCGCCGCGACGCCCTGGTCCTGGAAGGCCACGTTGTCCGCCGTCGTCGCCAGCCGCCATGCTGTACCGATCTCGGTGTCATAGTCCGCGTTGTACAGGTAGTAGTAGTGGAACTTGCCGTCTATAAAGACCGGGCGCTGTGGATCGTTCTTCCAGTGATCGGGAACAGTGAAGTGATAGGTGTCCCGGTAGCTTGGTTCGCCCGCCCCCTCCGTAGCAGGAGCCTCAACAGTAGGAGCCAACGAAGCCGCAACGGGGGCAGCTGTTGCAGAAGGGACGGAAGATCCAAGGACCCACACCCCCGCCGCCACCAGCCCAACCGTCACCCCCAGCGCGGCCAACCTCCCCGAAAAGCTGCGGCCCGCCCGCCTCCAGCCGGTTACCCCGCCAGCGGCCCCCCAATAACGTCGCCGTACTCCAGTCACCATTGACTCCTACTGTTGTTTTGTTGTCCCGAAGCGGGACTGCTTAGGCGGTCAACGCACGACGGCGAGACTCACCAGGGTTCCGCCGTCGCCTTCTGCGAACAGGCCGACGGCGGTGCTTGAGTTGGCTGGAAACACCAGATCGGTGATGGTGGCCAAACCGTCCTGCGCGAAGACCTCCACCGAGCAGCGGTCCACGAAGATCCGGAGCTTTAACCGGCCGTTCTCCAAGGGCACACTGACCCGCTCCACAGAAGGGAACGTAGCGTCGAAGTCCACGTTGCCCGATTCGGTCCGGTCCAGGCTGAGCTCCCCGGTTGCGGAGTTGTAGGCCAGGATAGTGCGCTCAGCAGAGCTCAATTCCCCAATGTTCAATTCCCCGGGGCTCAATCCGGTATCGGCCCGGAGCACAAGACCCACTTTGTCGGCTGGGCCGGGCTCGAACTCGGCATCAATCCGAAGCACATCGCCGTGAGCCTCAGCGGGAAGCCAGGTCACCCCTTCCGTCAACGTCTCCCGCCCAAGGGCGAACAGTTCCACGCCGGGCTCCAACAGGAATGGATCCACCGCCTCCTGTACCAGGACCGGGCGTCCGCCGCGGGTGACAAGCCTGACTTCGCGGGCCAGCGACATCGCACTCCGCCAGCCGTCCGTGGGGGTTGAAGCGGCGTACTGCCAGTTGTTCATCCAGCCGATCATGAGCCGGCGCCCGTCCGGCACATTGCTGAAGGACACGGCCGCGTAGTAGTCCCGGCCCCAGTCGAGCCAGCCGTAATCAGCCATCCTGCTCTTGTCAGGCTGCAGGCCTTCGGTGACGGTCGTTTCGGAACTGAACGTCACGCCGTCGAACGTTCCAATGAAATACTGCCCGCCGGAGCCGCCGGCGACGCCGCCAGGGCTGAGGTTGACCACGAGAACCCACCGGGTATCTGAGACGTCCCCGTCAACCGGCAGTTCAAACAGGTCCGGGCACTCCCAGATTCCTTCGGTGGCATTGGCCGGGCCGAAGGTGCTCAGGTGCTCCCACGATTTCAGGTCCGCTGACTTGTAGAGCAGCACTTCGCGGTGGAGGGCCTCGACGGCGACCATCACCCAGTAGCCGCCGGCGTCGCCGTCGTACCAAAACACCTTAGGGTCACGGAAGTCCGCGGACGCCCGGTCAAGCACCGGATTCCCGGCGTACTTGGTCCAGGTGGCGCCGTCGTCAGTGCTGTAAGCGAGGGACTGGGCCTGACGGCCCGCAAGCGGTGAGGTCCCCACATAGGCGCTGGTATAGATCGCCACCAGCGGAGGAACTCCCCCGGCGCCGAAGCCGCTGGTGTTGTGAACATCCAGCACCGCCGAACCGGAGAAGATGCCCTCCTGGTCATCACAAGGGATGGCCACAGCGTGCTCTGTCCACTGGTTCAGGTCCGCGGAGGTGGCATGGCCCCAGGACATATTGCCCCAGTCATCGCCGAACGGGTTGTGCTGGTAGAAGAGGTGGTAGGTGCCGTTTGAGTAGATGAGTCCGTTGGGGTCATTGAGCCAGTTGCGCTCTGCTGAATAGTGCCATTTGGGCCGGTACTGGGAGTCGAGTCCGGTGGTTGTTTTCATGAAGGTTTAGCCCTTGACGCCGCTGGAGGCGATGCTGTTGATGAAGGAGCGCTGGAACGCGATGAACAGGATGACCACGGGAACCGTGATGAGTGAGGCGTACGCCATGACTTCGCCCCAGGAGACGTTCAGCTGGAAGAAGTACTGGATGCCGATCATGACCGGGCGGAGCTCCTCAGACTGGACCACCATGAGCGGCCACAGGTAGGAGTTCCAAGCGGGCAGGAAGGTCAGGATGGCCACCGTGGCGGTGGCGGGCCCGGCCAGGGGCATCACCACCTGGCGGTAGATCTTGAACCAGCCGGCGCCGTCGATCCTTGCTGCCTCATCCAGTTCCTTCGGGATGGACTCGAAGTACTGGTGGTAGAGGTAGATGGAGAACGCGTTAGCGATGAACGGAATGATCTGGACCTGATACGTGTCCAGCCATCCCTTGGAGAACTCGAGGCTGAAACCGTTGAGCTCGAAGTAAGGCAACTGGTTGACCCACCACACGAGCGGCAGCGCCAGGGTCTGGAAGGGCACGATCAGGGTGGCGAGGATCGCGGTGAACACGATGCGCTTGCCGCGGACCTCCATGCGGGACAGGGCGAAGGCGCAGAGGCTGTTGATGAAAATGCCCAGCACCACGGTGATGGCAGAGATGCCGATGGAGTTCATCAGGAATCGGGCTGCCGGGACCCGGTCAAACACGGCTCCGTAGTTGTCGAAGGAGATGTTGCCGATGGGCAGGAATGCGGCGACGGAGGACATGTCGCCGAAGATCTGCTGGTCCGGTTTGAGCGAGGACACCAGCATGAACACGATTGGAAAGGCTGCAACGACGGCGAACAGGATTCGCACAGCCATGGTGCCGGCGCTGCTGAGGGTTTTGGAAGCGAGAGCCTTGGTGCTGAGGCTCTTGGAGGTGAGAGTCGCTTTCACGTCAGTCCTTCTCTCGGGTCAGGTAGCGCTGGACAGCGGAGATCAGCAGCACCAGGACGAAGAATACGAGCGAGATGGCTGACGCGTAGGAGGTTTCCTGCTGCTTGAAGCCGGAGCGTACCGCCTCGTAAATGATGGTGGTGGTGGAATCGAGGGGCCCGCCCTGGGTCATGACGCTGACTTGGTCGAAGAGCCCGAGGGCCTGGATGGTGATGGTCACCAGGATCAGGGTGCGGGTGTGCTTGAGGCCCGGCCAGGTTACGTAGCGGAACTGGTGCCAGCGGCTCGCGCCGTCCAGCTGGGCCGCCTCATAGAGTTCGCCGGAGATGCTTTGCAGGCCTGCGAGCCAGATGATCATGTGGAACCCGGCCGCCTGCCAGATGGACAGGATAATAATGGCCGGCATGGAGGTTGCAGGATCATTGAGCCAGTCCGGGCCTTGGATGAGGCCGAAGCTGAAATTGGACAGCAGCTCGTTTATCAGGCCGTCCTTGCGGTACATAAACAGCCACAGCAGGGACACCACCACCATGGACGTGACCACGGGAAGGAAGTAGAGCGTGCGGAAAAAGTTCACGCCACGGAACTTCTTGTTGATCAGCAGAGCCATCGCCAGGGCCAGTCCGGACTGGACAGGCACCACTACAACGGCGAAGTAGCTGACATTCAACAGTGAGCGCCAGAACGTGGGGTCCGTGAACAGGCGGGCGAAGTTGTCCGTGCCCACGAACTCAACAGGCCGTGGTGAAACGAGCCGGGCATTGGTGAACGCCAGACCGAATCCCATGATCGCCGGGAGGAACACGAAGGCGAGCAGGAGAGTCGCTGCCGGGGCGATCATTGCCCAGCCGCTGAACTGTTCACGGAGGTGGCGGCGACGGCGGGGTTTGCCGGGGGCAGCGGTGGTTGGCACTTCCGGGCTGGAAGGGGCTGCGGGAAGCTGGGTGGTTGTCATGGGATTCTCCGTTGACAGTGATGTTGGGGCGCAGGGCCTTGGGGTACGACGACGGCGGCAGTTGCGTACCGTCGTCGTCGTACCGTTTGGCAGCTGACTAGTTCTTGTAGCCGCCGTTGGATTTGATGTTGGCGTCGATCGCCTTGACGGCCTTGTCCAGCGCCGTCTTTGCGTCGGCACCAGCCAGGATGTCCTGGACAGCCTTGCCGTATTCGGTGGCAATGAACGGGTAAGCCGGGGTTTCAGGACGCATCACCGCGTACTCGCGGGAGAAGTCCATGAAGATCCGGCTGGCGCCGCCCTCGGCATACTCGGGGAGCATCGCTGCGGCTTCCTCGGTGGCGGGGATGGTGCCGGTGGCCTTGGCTACGGCAGCGATGTTTTCGGCCTTGAGGGAGTAGGAGAGGTAGTCCATGGCTGCCTCAGAGTTGGCGCAGCCGCTGGTTACGCCCCACTGCCAGGAGCCGCCGCCAACCTTTGGCCCCTTCCCCAGGTCAACCGTCGGCATGACTACGAGGTCATCTTTTACCGCTGTCATGGCCGTATCTGCAGCCCAGGAGCCGGTGTAGACAATTGCGCTCTTGTTGTTCAGGAAGTCCTGAACGGAGTCCTTGCCGCTCTTGGTGGCCATGAAGCCCTGGTCAGCCAACCCGCGGAACCACTTGGCCCATTCGATGGCCTCGTCACCGTTGAGGGCACCATCTGCGGTCTCGAACCCTTCGCGGTTGACCAGGTCCCCGCCGAAGGACTGCAGGAACGGCGAGTAGGCGTAGGGCAGCCATTCCCCGGTACCGGCAGTGCCCATGTCCAGCGGGTGCTCCCACTTGCCGAGGGCCTTGAGCTTGGTCAGCGCTTCCTGGAATTCGTCCTTGGTCCACGGTTTCTCGACTGTGGCGACGCGGACACCTGCCGCGGCGAGGTCGGACTTGCGGGCGAGCATCGCCAGGGAGACATCGTAGGTTCCCACCGCGTAGGTTTCGCCCTCCCACTTGGCAACCGTGCTAGGCAGGTTTTTGGAAAGGTCCGCATCAAGCTTCAACGGTGAAAGGTACTTGGCCCAGGCCCAGTTGGGTACGTTCGGGCCGTCGATGTCCACAATGCAGGGAAGATTCCCGGATGCTGCAGCCGAGACTACGGAGTCGTTGTAGGAGTCCTGCGGGAACGCCTGGACCTTGATCTTCGCCTTGGCATTAGGGCTCTTGTTATAGGAATCCACAACGCCCTCGACGGCTGCGAGCTCTTCCGGGTTGCCTGCGTTATGAGTCCACATCGTGATCTCGTTGGAGCCCTCGGAGGAGGATGACGCGCTGCCTTTGCCGCAGGCGCCAAGGGTACCGACGAGGGCCGCCGCAGCTACACTGGTGGCCAGGATCCGGGTGAATCGCTTGTTCATCATGGTGAATCTTTCTGCTGATTTGTGCGTGGAGGATTGCCCCGGGTCTGTGGGGGACGCGGCCGGTGCAACGGCTGCGTCCCTTTCTGCCTCCCCGGGGGTGAAGCTGTTTTTGCTGTGCTGTTTGTGTTGTGCGTGTTTGAGCGGCTAACGGCTAACCTGGCGGCGGGCCGAGCGACCCCCGCTCAATCAGGGGGCAGTCCAGTTGCGTCTGGACCGCGGGGTTACCGGGGTTCTCAATATCGTCCAAGATCCGGTTGACCGCCCAACGGCCCATTTCGTAGTGGGGAAGGGCGACTGTAGTGAGCCCCGGCCACAGTGCGTCCGCAATGATTTCGAGGTTGTCGATCCCAATAATGGAAACGTCCTCGGGTATGCGAAGCCCCAAAGCCAAAGCCGCTTGGTAAGCGCCCATGGCAACCCTGTCGTTGAAGCAGAACAGTGCAGTAGGACGATCTTTCTGGCCGAGAAGCTCAAAAGCAGCGTCACGGCCTCCCTGGGTGTGTGCCGTTCCAATGACATAGGTGCTGGGATCATGCTCCAGCCCGTGCCGCCGCAAAGCGTTAAGGAAGCCCTCCCGCCGGCCGTGCGTGGCGGGAATGTCGTCCCTGTTGTTGATCATCCCGATCCGGGTGTGGCCGGCGTGGATAAGTGCTTCAACAGCTGTCTCGGCTGCGCCCACCTCATCCGGAACAACAGAGGAAATGGATGTATCCTCAGTGACTGCATCCAGGAGAACGATGGGAAGCCCGGCCAGTTGAGTGGGGACCTGTGCACTTTGGTGGTACATCCTGGCGTACAGTACGCCATCCACCTGGTGTTGCTGAAGCATGCTGATTTCACGTGATTCCAGCTCGCTGTCAAAGCCCGAGTTGACCACCATCACCACATAGCCACGTTCGTAGGCGGCATCCTGAGCCCCGCGGATCATGGCACCGGCAAACGGTGTTGTGGTGATTTCATCACTTACCAGGCCAAGGATCTGGGAGCGTTGATTCCGCAATCCGCTGGCCAGCCTGTTCGGGGCGTAGCCAAGGTCTTTGGCCACTTCCCGGATATGTTGCTGTGTTGCCGCCTTGACCCGGAAGCTGGTGGCGTCATTAAGGGCATGGGACACAGTGGTCACTGAGACCCCGGCAGCTTTCGCCACCTCACGGATTCCCACCTTCGTCGTCATTGACTTCCTTTGCAAAACGTTTTGTATTTCGTGTGAGCCACGCTACACAAAACGTTTTGCATTTGTCAACGAATACTTTTCGGTGTCCTCACAAGCACTCGGCAGCAGGCCCGTCGTGAAGCCGCGAAAACATCACGCAGGGGGTCCCTGTGACCAAGCCGACAACTGGCCTTGGATCCATAGGCTAGCGCTTTTAATCTTGTGAATATTTCGACATATTTGACCTTTCCACCCATTTTGTGCAACGCGCGTAAAGAAGAAAGGCGCAAGCGCTTACACTTCTCGTCGGAATCGCCCAGAAACCCGATGTAAAGAGGTTTGAAAGCGATTGAGAAGCGTGCTTAGGGTGTTGACAGGCGCAGCACAGGTAACCCCAAGCGGCCTATGGCAAGGGCCGAAAGACCCTTCTCTCCCAAAACAAAGGCGTCCCTGCGGCAGCTCTTTAGTCCTGGGGCACTGGAGTTTTGAAACCGGGCATCCGCCCATCTTCCACGAAAACTGTCTCAAACTCCGCGAGAAGAGAATTCATGAATAAGCATCCCCAACCGCCGCGAATGCAGCTTTGGCGCCCCGCCGCACTGGCGCTGGCCGCAGCCGTAGCTGCCTCCACGTTCTTGGCAGTGCCGTCGGCACAGGCCAATGAACCGGCAGATCCGCCCGTCGCAGAGCAGATGCCGGCTCCTACTCCCGGTTTCCCGCTCCCCACCGAGCACACGCAAGAGGCGCATGATCCGGCGTCGGACTTCACCTCGAAGTGGACCCGCGCAGACGCCAAGCAGATAATGGCGCAAAGCGACCCCAATGTGGCTCCGGGCGAGAACTCGATGAGCCCTGCCGTCACCATGCCGGAGATCCCTGAAGATTTCCCCACCATGAACGAGGACGTCTGGGTGTGGGACACGTGGTCCCTGACGGACGAAAACGCTAACCAGATCAGCTACAAGGGCTGGGATGTCATCTTCTCGCTCGTGGCGGACCGGCACGCCGGCTACGGCTTCGACCAGCGCCACTGGAACGCCCGCATCGGGTACTTCTTCCGCAAGACCAACGCTGATCCGGCCAAGGACAAGTGGAACTACGGCGGACACATTTTTGCTGACGGTGCGTCCATCGGCAACACCGAGTGGTCCGGCTCAACCCGCCTGATGCAGGGCAACCACGTGAACGTCTTCTACACGGCCACCACGTTCTACGACGTGGCCGAGCGCAACGCCGGAGGCGGCGGAATCGCTCCCGATGCAGCCATCGCGAAGGCGCTGGGCAACATCCACGCCGACAAGAACGGCGTCACCTTTGACGGTTTCAAGCACACCAAGCTGCTGGAGCCGGACGGCAAGATGTACCAGAACAAGGCCCAGAACCCGGGCTTTGCTTTCCGTGATCCCTACACCTTCGAGGACCCGGCTCACCCCGGCAAGACCTACATGGTGTTCGAAGGCAACACCGGCGGTACCCGAGGCGAATACGAGTGCAAGGAAGAGGACCTGGGCTACAAGCCTGGCGATCCCCACGCTGAGAACGTGAATGAGGTCAACAGCTCCGGCGCCTACTACCAGACGGCGAATGTTGGTTTGGCTGTAGCTGACAACAAGGACCTCACCAAGTGGTCGTTCCTGCCTCCCATCCTGTCTGCCAACTGCGTCAATGACCAGACTGAGCGTCCGCAGATCTTCATCCAGAATGAAGGTGGCAAGAACAAGTACTACCTCTTCACCATCAGCCACCAGTTCACCTACGCAGCAGGCATGCGCGGTCCCGACGGCGTCTACGGCTTTGTGGGCGACGGCATCCGGTCCGACTACCAGCCGCTGAACAACAGCGGCCTGGCACTGGGCTCACCGACTGACCTGAACCTGCCGTCAGAATCACCGGAAAATCCGACTCCCCAGCAGAACGGCCGCCAGTTCCAGGCCTATTCGCACTATGTGCAGCCCGGTGGCCTGGTGCAGTCGTTCATCGATAACGTGAACGGTGTCAGGGGCGGCTCGCTGTCTCCGACCGTAAAGATCAACTTCCGCAACGGAATCTCGGAAGTTGACCGTTCCTTTGGCCAGAATGGCCTCGGCCCGTACGGTTACCTTCCTACCAACGTCAAGGTTGGCGGAGAAGGCCTGTACAAGTAAGGCACAACAGCCGGGTTGCGGTCCATTGACGCAAACCGCTAACAAGTAATGAGCGGGGGCGCCGGAAACGGGGTCCCCGCTCCTTTTGCCGGTATCCGGTCCTAGCTGAACGGCCATGATGTCCGAAAAATTCAAACTCACGCCGCTCTCAGGCAAACGGAACCTCTGGATTGCAGTTGCAGCGGCTGCCATTGCCCTGGTGGTCGCAGTGGTGGCCTTCATCGTGAGCGTTCAGAAACCAGACGACGCCGAGAGCCGGGCAGAGACCGCCCTCGACTCCGTTGCCACCGCGCAGGCGGATTTCAAGAGCTCCCGGGGAACCTATGGCTCGTACTGGTTGTCGGGCGGTGACCGCACCCTCGAGTCAGGACAACCCCTCCAGGCCGCCGGAGTGGAGGATCTCCGCAGCATCAATTGCGCAGACGGCTGGGTGGCAGCTGCCCGGATCGGCAGCGACGTCTTCCTTCGATCCAGCCTTGACAAGTCAATGGAAACTGCAGGAGTCGGGGAGGTGCGGCGCCCGGACTGTATTACCTCTGTTGCCGTGGATGCCATGCTCACTGACCTTGGCAGAATCGACCGGTCGCCGGCCCCGGGAACGAAACCCGAGCGGCCTGCCGGATCCTCGCAGTACCGCCCGAGCTACCACATCACTCCGGAGCGGAACTGGATGAATGATCCCCAGCGCCCCTTTTTCCTCAATGGGCTCTGGCACTACTACTACCTCTACAACGCCGACCATCCCCAGGGCAACGGAACGGAGTGGTACCACCTCACCAGCAAAGACCTGGTGACGTGGAAGGACGAGGGCGTTGCCATCCACAAGTACAAAAACGGACTGGGCGACATCGAAACAGGCAGCGCCGTGGTGGACTACGAGAACACCGCCGGCTTCGGAAAAGACGCCGTCATCTCAGTGCTGACACAGCAGGACAAGGGCGTCCAGCGGCAGTCGCTTTTCTATTCGACCGACGGCGGGTTCACGTTTTCCTCGTACGAAGGAAACCCGGTGATGGAAAACCCCGGAGCTGAACACTGGCGCGACCCCAAGATTGTCCGTGATGAAGCAAACGGACAGTGGCTGATGATCCTGGCCGAGGGCCACAAGCTGGGCATGTACACCTCGAAGGATCTCAAGAGCTGGCGTTACGCCTCCGGTTTCGAGCGGTCCGGACTGGGCATCCTTGAATGCCCTGATCTTTTCCAACTGGACGTCGACGGCGACCCCGCCAAGCGAACGTGGGTCTTGGCAGCGAGCGCCAACGGATCCGAAGAAGGAAGAACCACGGGCGTCGCCTACTGGACCGGGAGCTGGGACGGAACAAAGTTCACCCCTGCGGATGAGAAGCATCAGTGGCTGGACGCCGGCTCCGACTTTTACGCCGCGGTTACTTGGGATGATCCCAGGCTTACCGACGGCCAGCGGATGCAGTCCAGGCAGGCTTTGGGCTGGGTGAACAACTGGGACTACGCCCGGAAACTTCCCACTGAGGACTGGCAAGGAGGCATGGACTCCATCATGCGGGACATCAGGCTGAAGACCGTGGACGGCAAGCCGGCTCTGGTCTCAACGCCCTCCAAAACCCTGGCCCGCCTCGAAGGGCAATCGTCGTCGTCGGGCCCGGAGACCATCACCCCGGAAGGAACTGCCGGACTTCCCTCCCCGCAGGGCGGCGCCTACCGGCTGGATCTGACCATTGAACGCGCAACTAAAGCGGGCGACGGCGGCAGCGACGGATCGGAGGCCCTCCTGCAGTTTGCGAGCGATGAAGCAATATTCGCCACGGTGGGCTACAACTTCCACGACGGGGCCGCGTTCGTCACGCGCGAGCAGCCCGCTGATGGTGACCTTGGCCCGCTGTTTACACAAAGACGCACCGCCTCCGCTCCAGCCAGGAACGGCAGCGTGGACCTGACCGTATTCGTAGACCACTCCTCGATTGAAGTGTTCGTCCACGGCGGGGAACAGACCCTCACGTCACTGGTCTTCCCCAGGTCAGAGGAGCAGGACATCAAGCTGGTGACCGGCGGAGGAAACCTCACGCTGAAAGGGCTTACCCATACCCCGTTGTCGTCTACGCGCTGAGCAAAGCACGGTCACGAAAGAAGCGGGATCAGGCGCTCCGTTTTCCGGAGCTGGGACGGGCCTCGTCCACGTGCGCTGGGAGCAGGCAGGGCACGACGTCGAACCCCGCCTCGCGTATTGCCGCCATGCTAGCCAAAGTCCACCATGAGGTTTGTGACGTAAGCCACTTCCCCATATTTAGGTACCCCTTTGACAGGAGGCTGTGGGGGTGCCATAGTCGAGGCATGGAGAACCTGTTGGACAGCTGGACAGCTGGACAAGACCGTGTGGTCCGCGTTGGTGCGGCTGAAGCGGTTTTTGCGTCACTTCGGGGTGCCATCGAAGGCGGGAAGATCCCTGTCGGGACCCGCTTGGACTCAGAAGCTTCGCTCGCCAAGCAATACGGCGTGAGCCGCACTATGGTCAGGGAAGCCCTCCGCTCCTGCACCGCCCTGGGATTGACTGCCACGCATACGGGCAAGGGAACCTTTGTCATCGCCGACAAGGTTGCCACGGACCTTAAGCTCGGTAAGTACTCGGCCAGTGCCCTGGTGGAGGCCCGGCCACATGTGGAAGTGCCTGCCGCAGGACTCGCCGCCCAGCGCCGCAGCAATGAAGATCTTGAAGCCCTTCGGGAAATCCTCCGGGAAATGTCGGAAGCTGATGATCTCCATCAGTGGGTCCTCCTGAACACCGAGTTCCACGTGACCATCGCCCGCTGCAGCGGCAACGGCGTCTTCGAATCATTCCTCTCGGACATCTGTGACGCGATGGCTAACCAGTCAAACACGCTCAACCTCGTGGCTGACCGCCGCAAGGAGTCAGGTGACGAGCACGCGCGCATTTTCGATGCGATCGAGCGCGGGTCGGCAGAGGAAGCCTCGCAGGCCATGAGAATGCACTTGCACGGTGTCGAATGCGCCCTCGGCACCATCATCCCAGGGAGCGAAAACTCCCGGGCCAACCAAATGGCCTGACTTTGCGTTCCGGGCTGGCCCCAGCTCATACCTGAACTTTTGTCTTACCTGCACTTTTGTCCAAACCCGTCAATGAAGCCCTGTGAGGAACCCCCGTGACCATTCTCGAAAACAACCCTGACGTCCGTTCCGAGCATGACCTGCTCGGGGACCGGGATGTTCCCGCGAAAGCGTACTGGGGTGTCCACACGCTGCGGGCAGTGGAGAACTTCCCCATCACGGGCCAGCCGCTCTCCTCGAACATGTACCTGGTCCGGGGCCTGGCCGCCGTCAAGCTCGCCGCGGCCCGCACCAACCTTGAACTCGGACTCCTGGACCCCGAACGCGCCGCCGCGATCGAACAGGCCTGCACCGACGTCATGAACGGGATGCTCAGCGAAGAGTTCGTGGTGGACGTTATCCAGGGCGGCGCCGGTACCTCCTCGAACATGAACGCCAACGAGGTCATCGCCAACAGGGCGCTTGAAATCCTCGGCCACCCCAAGGGCGAGTACCGGCACCTGCACCCCAACGATCATGTGAACCTCTCCCAGTCCACCAACGACGTCTACCCCACCGCCGTGAAACTGGGCACCATCCTGGCCGTGAAGGAACTCCTCGCCGCCCTCGAAGAACTCGAAGGGGCGTTCGCCGAAAAGGCCCTGGAATTCCGCACCGTGGTCAAAATGGGCCGCACCCAGCTCCAGGATGCCGTGCCCATGACCCTGGGCCAGGAATTCGGCACCTACGCCGTGACCATCGGCGAAGACCGGCTCCGCCTGGCCGAAGCCGACCTGCTCATCCATGAAATCAACCTCGGTGCCACCGCCATCGGCACCGGCTTGAACGCACCTCCCGGCTACGCCGCAGCCGCCTGCCGGCACCTGGCCGAAATCACCGGGCTGCCGCTGATTACCGCCCCGGACCTGATCGAAGCCACCCAGGATGTCGGCGCGTTCGTGCACCTTTCCGGCGTCCTCAAGCGCGTCGCCGTGAAACTCTCCAAAACGTGCAACGATCTGCGCCTGCTTTCCTCCGGCCCCCGTGCTGGCCTTGGCGAAATCAACCTCCCGGCCGTGCAGTCCGGGTCCTCCATCATGCCCGGCAAGATCAACCCGGTGATCCCGGAAGTCGTCAGCCAGGTCGCCTACGAAGTGATTGGCAACGACGTCACCATCACCATGGCCGCCGAGGCCGGCCAGCTCCAACTCAACGCCTTTGAACCCATCATTGTTCACAGCCTCCACAAGAGCATCTCCCACCTCGAAGCAGCCTGCCGCACCCTCACCGCCCGCTGCGTGCGCGGCATCACCGCCAACATCGAACACCTCCGGTTGACCGTGGAACAGTCAATCGGCCTGGTCACAGCGCTCAACCCCCACCTGGGTTACGCCACGGCCACTGCAATCGCCCGGGAAGCCCTCGCCACCGGCAAGGGTGTAGCGGAGCTTGTCCTTGAACACGGGTTGCTCACTGAAGCGCAGCTCGAAGAACTGCTCAGCCCGCAACGCCTGGCAAACCTCAGCAAGTAGTCCCCACCGGCGAGGGTTCCAAGTCAGGAACCCCGGCCGTCGTTAGTTAGTTTGATCCACCTAACATCCACCACCTCTGCCCGCCTTTGGGGAAGGGGTTACACGGACGCGCCCAATTCCGTCCGAAGACAGAAAGCGGCCCTCAACGACGAGGACCGTTCCAGCACCTATGAAAGGCCATGGAAATGACTGTTGATGTTCAACTTCGCCGCCCGATCGTCGCTTCACACGAAAGCCGTACAAAAACCGAACGAAGCAGGCCAATCAAATCGCAGATCATCGACTACCTGGCAACGCATGGCGCCAGCAAAGTATCCGATATCAGCAACGCCATTGCCTGCTCGCGCGACTGCGTCCGGTACCACCTGGCAGCGCTCGAGACCGCTTCGATTGTCCGCTCTAACATCTCCCCGGAAACGAGGGGCAGGTTCACGCCGTTCTACGCGCTGGCCCCTCAGCGGGGCTAGCCGACGGCGGACGACGGCGGAACCTCCCGCCGTCGTCCGCCTTCGTTTCCCGCCGTCCCAAATTCCTGCTGTCCAAATTCCCGCTGGCTAGTCATATCAGGCGGCTACGCGGGCCCCTGAGGCGAGCTGAACGGCGACGTCAACGATCATGTCTTCCTGTCCTCCGACATAGCCGGCCTTTCCTATTTGTTCGAGGATCTGCCACGCGGGGACGCCGTAGCGTGCGGAGGCACGTTCGGCGTGGATGAGGAATGACGAGTAGACGCCGGCGTAGCCCTGCATGATGGATGCCCGGTCCATGACGGGCATGCGGGTGATGATGGGTTTGACGGTGTCTTCGGCCGCGGCCATGACGCCATGGACATCGACTCCCGTGCGGATGTCGAGGCGTTCGAAGGCGGCAGCAAGGACTTCGGTAGGTGAATTGCCTGCTCCGGCGCCGAGGGCCAGGAGGGTGCCGTCGATCTGCTTCGCGCCGGCGCGTGCTGCGTAGACGGAGTTCGCCACGCCGAAGCTGAGGTTCTGGTGACCGTGGAAGCCCACCTGGGCGTCATTCCCGAGTTCGGCGACAAGGGCAGAGACTCGATCTGAGACACCTTCCAAGATGAGGGCACCGGCGGAGTCCACCACGTACACACACTCGCAGCCGGCGTCGGCCATGATCCGTGCCTGTTCTGCGAGCTTTTCCGGGGTTGCACGGTGGGAGAGCATCAGGAATCCGACCGTTTCCATGCCGAGTTTCCGGGCATGCTGGAAGTGCTGGATGGAGACGTCGGCCTCGGTGCTGTGAGTGGCGATCCGGGCCACGGAGGCTCCGGCGTCGTGGGCCTGGTTCAGGTCATGGATGGTGCCGAGCCCGGGCAGCATCAGCACGGCGATTTTGGCATTCCTGGCTTCGTCCACTGCGGCGCGCACGAGATCCAGCTCAGGAGTCAGCGAGAATCCGTAGTTGAAGCTGGAACCACCCAGACCGTCGCCATGGGTGACCTCGATGACCTCGACTTTGGCATCATCGAGAGCACGGACAATTGATCGGACGTGCGCTTCGGTGAACTTATGGCTCATGGCGTGAGAGCCGTCGCGCAGGGTGGTGTCGGTCAGCCGGACGCTCAGATCGGTGATAGCGGTCATGACTGTGCTCCTACAGGTGTTGAATTGATGGCGGCATCCATGCGCTCGGCCAGCAGGTCCGCGGTCCGGGTTGCTGCAGCGGTGATGATGTCCAGATTCCCGGCGTATTCGGGCAGGTAATCGGCCGCACCTTTGACCTGCACCCACACGCCTACACGGCCGTGGCCGTTCCAGTCCTCACGGGCGGAATCGAACTGCGGTTCCACGCGCAGCGAGTATCCGGGGACGTAATCCTGGATCCGGGCGACGGCGTCGTCGATCGCGGCGACGATCCTGTCCCGCAGTTCCCCAGGCTCGGCGGCGTCTGCTGGGATTGCGGCGTAGATGGTGTTGCGCATGATCATGGGCGGTTCCACCGGGTTGATGATGATAATGGCCTTGCCCCGCTTGGCGCCACCAACTTGCTCAAGGGCTTTGGCGGTGGTCTCGGTGAACTCGTCCACGTTGGCGCGGGTTCCCGGACCGGCGGACTTGGAGGCAATGGATGCCACGATCTCGGCATAGTCCACCGGCACCACGGAAGAGACAGCGGCGACGATGGGGGTGGTGGCCTGCCCGGCGCAGGTGATCATGTTGACGTTCAGGACATCCTCGAGGGAGCTCAGGTTCACCACCGGGCACAAGTAGGGCCCGACGGCGGCCGGCGTCAGGTCGATCGCGTGGATGCGTGCGGCCTTGTACTTGGGTGCGTTGGCTTCGTGGGCCTTGGCCGAGGTGCATTCGAAAACGAAGTCCGGCAACTCGTCTTGGGCCAAGAGCCAGTCGACGCCCTCAGCTGAGGTGGTCACACCGAGCCGGGCGGCCCTGGCCAGCCCGTCCGAGGCGGGGTCTACGCCGATCATGTATTTGACTTCGAGGTTCTTGCTGCGACGCATAATTTTGAACATCAGGTCCGTGCCGATGTTGCCCGAGCCGACGATCGCGGCGGTTTTCTTGGCCATGGTAGTCCTTAGTCTGTGAAGTGGATAATCAGTGAGCCGAGCGATCCGAAGTCAGCCACCGCAGTGCTTCCGGCGGTGACGGGCTCGGCTTTGGTGAAGGATCCCGGAAGGATCAGCTGGCCCGCTTCCAGTGCGACACCCTGTTCGCCGAGCACGTTGGCAAGCCAGGCCAGCGGCGCCACGGGATTTCCCATAACATCTGCACCTGTTCCGGAGCCCGAAACCTTGCCGTCTATAACCAGTGAGCAGGTGACGTTGAGCAAGTCAGAAGGATCGACGTCGAGCGCGGTTGTGCCGACGGCGATGGCTCCGCAGGAGGCGTTGTCAGCGACCGTGTCCACGAGCTTGATGTCCCAGTCAGTGATGCGCGAATCAATGATCTCGATCGCCGGATAGACGGCGCCAACGGCGGCCGCCGCCTGTTCCAGCGTCACTCCGGGTCCCTGCAGCGTTTCCTTCAGCACAAACCCGAATTCTGGCTCGACCTTGGGCTGGATGAACGCCGTGGCCGGGATGCTTGCGCCGTCGTAATGAACCATGTCCTCGAAGAAGAACCCGAAGTCCGGTGAGTCAACGCCCAGCTGCTTCTGCATGGCCAGCGACGTCAGGCCCACCTTGCGGCCGGCCAGGGACCTGCCCGTCGCGGTATGCCAATCCAGCTGCGCGGTCTGGACGTAGTACGCGTCCTCGAGGGTCATGCCTTCAAGCCTGTCGCGCAGCGGCGCCACTGGAATGAGACATTTCGTGGCTGCCAGCAGTTCAGCGGCGAGCCTGTCCATCACTTGGGAACGGGCCTCCATCACTTCACCACCGCGGTGGTGACGCCGAAGCCGGCGATGAACTCAGGGATCGGGCGGTAGTACTCCGAGGTGACGGTGTACTCGCCAGCCGCCTGGAGCGCGTTGTACGCGGCTACCCAGGTGCGGACTTCGTGGGACGAGTTTCCGGCCGACGCGGCCATCCCGGCTGCGGTCCAGGTGTCCAGTTTTTCCAGCTCGCCTGAGGACAGAATCTCCAGGAAATCGCGGTCCCATTCCGGGTTAAGATCCATGATGTCGGCCTCGCCCCTGGCGAAGGCCGCGGCGGTGTCGATCACCCGCTGCTGGCGGGCGTTGCGGGCTGCCGCTGTGGGGTGGCGGCCGTTGAGCAGCATGGCTTTTTGCTCTGGGGTGGCCGTTGCGATCTGCGGAACGGGCGGGTCGTGGGACAGGCCGCCGGAACCGAGCAGAAGGACCCGCTTGTCGAGCGTCTTCAGGTAGTTCCCGACGGAGGTACCCAGCTGCCGTACCCGGCGCATGGAAGCGAAGGGCGGCGCCACGGCATTCACGAAGATTGGAATCACGGGCTTCGCGGCGATGGATCCGAACAGCACTTCAAGCGGCTGGACGGCGCCGTGGTCGATCTCCATCTTGAGCGAGATTGCTGTGTCGATGTCGGCGTCGATGATGGCCTGGGCCAGATCCTTGGCGATCCCGGTGGGCACGTCCAGCGGGCCTTCCTCGCTTCCGTAGTCCCCTACTCCCATGGCTTCGTAGCCGACGCAGAACGGAGGCATGAGTTCATAGAAGAACCCGTTGTAGTGGTCCGGCGCGAAGGAAACCACCAGTTCAGGATCGAATTCCTCAACGAACTTCCGGGCGACGGCGAAGGCCGAGTCAACGTCCTTCTGGATTTCCTCCGGCGGGTTGGTTACCTCCAGCAGGGGGCTATGCGACATGCAAACGAGTGCGAGCGTCATTGCTTGCTCCTTCCTTGTAAGACATTGCGGCGAGTATGGCGTTGAGGGTTTTGGACGCTTCCTGGGCGAGGCAGGCGCCGGCAACGAAGCGGTCGGGACGGACGAAGACCACCGGGGTGGGCCGGTCATCGAACCATTTCTTGAGCCGTCCGCTGGTATCGCCGGCCACGACGATGTCAGCGGGACACCGGTCTTCGGACCAGCGGCGCTGGCTTTCGGGGACCAGGCACACCAGCTGGGCCCCGAGCTCCTTGAGCCTAGCGAGATCTTCGGCTGTGAAGACCTCTTTCGGATTGTTGCCCCACACCAGTACCGTCCACCATTTGCCGGCCACCTCGTCCAGCAGGACGTTCGACTGATCCCGTGTGCTGACGCGCGGCTGCGGGAACTGGACGCCCACCGGGGAAACCTTGGAAGTGGCGGTCAGGTTCGGAATGAGCCCGCTGCTAAGTCTGGCGACGGCGGATCCCGGCGTATGGCTCGTGGGATCCACCACCACGCCTCGTGTGTAGCGCGGCATGGGCTTGAACTTCATGTCGGCGAAGTAGGACTTCACCCGGGGAAAGAGGTTCAGGCCTGCGGCAATGGCGTCACGGGAAGCGACGATCGCCGGGTGGGTGACCTTGATGACGTTGCCCAGGGTGAGTGACAGGTCGATCATCGCTTTGGCGTGATCCCGGCGTTCGACGTCGTACGTCTCCAGCAGGTCATCACTTGCCTGGCCGCGGAGGATGGTGGCGAGTTTCCAGGCAAGGTTGGTGGCATCGCGGACACCGGAGTTCCAGCCCTGGCCCATCCAGACGGGCATGAGGTGGGCGGCATCGCCGGCGATGAGGACTTTGCCCCGGCGGAACGAGCTGGCGATGCGGGCATGGTGCGTGTAAACGCGGCGGCGGATGAAATCCAGGCCGGCGGGATTCGGCACGTGGGCAGCGAGGAGACTGTTCACGAAGTCGGGGTCGGTGACCATGGCGTCGGTTTCGTCGTCGAACAGCATGAATTCCCAGCGCCGGATGGCGTGTGGAAGTCCGATGGAAACGTAGGGGCGCTTTGGATCCGCACCGAGGAATACGTTGGGTGTGCCGAGGGGATCATTATTGACATCGACTACGAGCCACCGGGTGGAAGGCGACTTTCCGTCGAACAGGACTCCCATCCACAGCCTGGTGGCAGAGCGTCCGCCTTCGCAGCCCACCACGTACTTCGCGTGGATCTGCTGCAGCTCCGCGCTGCCGTCGGCATGCTTGACGTTGATGGTGGCCAGAACACCGGTGTCAGTTTCCCTCAGCGAGAGGACCTCGTGGTTGAACCTGACATCTACGGTTGCGTGCCGGGCAAGGCCTTCCAGCATTGCCTGATCCACAAGCGGCTGAATGAAGGCGTTCTTGCGGGGCCAGCCGAATTCATCGGTAGTGGGCGCGTTGTGCGTAAGGATTCTGCCCTTGCCGTTGACGAGCCGCATGATGTGCTGGGGCGTGGTGTGCGGCAGGACAGTGTCCGTGAGTCCCGCCGTCTGGACGGAGCGCAGGGACTCGTCATCGATGCCAACGCCGCGGGGATAGTCGATCAGTTCGGGCAGCGCCTCCAGCAGGGTCACATTCTGTCCGTAGGTGCCCAGCAGGTTGGTGAGCATCAGGCCGACTGGGCCGGCGCCGATCACCAGTACCTCTGTATCAAACTCCATGGTGGTTCCTTATTTCTATTGGTATGGCGGAGACCTGCATCAGCGGGCAAGCATGAAGTCCAGGAATATCCGGTTGAAGGTTGCCGGGTCCTCGTATTGGGGCCAGTGGCCGCAGTTTTCCATCACGGCGAGTTCACCGTTGGGAATGAGTCCGGCAATACGGCGGCCCTCATCGACCGGTCCGGAGGGATCCTTGGTGGTCCAGAGGACCAGTGCAGGCGCCTTGATCTGGCCGAGGGCCTCATCGGTGAGCATGTTGCGTTTGCGGGTCTCGGGGTCCTGCAGTGCCATATTTGCTTCGCAGGCCTTGAGCCAGTCCGGTTGCTGGAAGATGGCCTGACGGGTCCGGATGAGGTCGTCGGTAACCATGGCAGGATCGGCCATCAACCACTCAAGCCTGGTCTTCACACGCTCCCAGGACGGATCCTTGGCCGCCTCCATGGAAAGGGTGTAGAGCCGTTCCATGACCACAGGGTTGGCCATGGTGCCTCCCATGGTGTTCAGGAGGATCCGCTCCACCTTCTCCGGATGCTCTATGGCAAACCGGGCTGCCACCCATCCACCCAGGGATTCGCCAGTGAGATAAGCCTTTTCCGCGCCGACGGCATCCAGGAACGCGAGGAGCTGGTCGATGTAGTGCTTGATTTCCAAAGGGTGTTCAGGCTTGGAGCTGTAACCGTGGCCTATGAAGTCGATGGCCCAAACGTTGAAATGCTCAGCCATCGCCTGCAGATTGCGGACATAGGCTTCCGCGTGGCCAGTGATGCCGTGCATGGCAATCAACGTGGGCTGGGATGGATCACCGGCGTGAAGGTACCTCGTACGGTAAGGCCCTGCCTGGATGAAACCCTGGCTGAACTCGACCTGCGCCAGGTCTGACCAGACGCTCGTGGATGAATGTTCCGTCATATCTTCCTCCTTGAAGTGTGTATTTATCGCACTCACACAAGCTATAAATGCAACAACCTGATCAGTATCAGAGCACACCCGGAGGATGCATGTCAATGGGAGGGGCCGAAGTCAGGCGGGAAGAGACAGCGGCTCAAGGCCGCTATTGGAGCCAACTCAATTGGAGCAGGTGCAGCTCAGGCGAGTCGGCTGGCAATGCGGGCGGCCGCTTCAATCAGCACGGGAATCGCGGACTCTGCCAACTCACGGCGCGTTGTGATGAGGTTTATGCAGGCAGCGCTCTCCCAGGACTCCCCCTGGATTGGGGCTGCAAGGCCAAACATATTCGGCTCAACCTCGCCGTACGTCAGCGAATATCCTTGTGACCGCGCCTCGCGGACAGCCTCCGAGTCGTGCTCGGCGGGAGGGCGGCAGGAGCTGATTGCGTGACCGGCGGCTCCACGGTTCAGGGGATGGCGGCTTCCTTCGCTGAACGAAATCCGGTAGGTCACGTTCCGTGGCTCGACGACGGCCAGCGCCACCGCTTCTCCACCCTCCTTCACAAGGAGGGCCACTGTTTGTTGCAGCTGTTCTGCCACTTCAGTCAGGACCGGGAGGGCTGCTGCGCGCATCGCAGAATGGGCCGCCCCTGCAAGCGCGAGGAGGCCAGATGCGCCGCGGTACTTGTTATCCTCGCCGCGCCGGATCAGGCCGCTGTCACTGAGCGTATTCAGGATGCGGTAGGCGATGGTCCGATGCACCCCCAGCTCATCGGCAACATCCTGGATGGCCATCCCCTGTTGCGAGCCGGCGATGGTCTTCAAAACTGAAATCCCCCTCGCGAGGGTCTGGGACCCGGCTGTGCGCGAGGCGGGGCCTGTTGGTTCTTCAGTCACGGTGACCATCCTAGTGATCTTTTTCAGGCCAGCCCGGCCATCGGGGGCCAACACCCAGGCAACCCGACGATGTCCGCTTGACAGCTCGAGGTGAGGGGCGTCACCATGGTAACTATAACGCTCAGCGTTGACCGTTATTTACACACTTGCTCCTACCGCGAAGCAAAGCAGCTAGCGAAGCAAAGACTTTCCACTCAACTTCTTTTCAATTCGAAGGCAGACTCCTATGACCAGTGGTCCCAACGCCGTCACCCCCAAGACGGCACTCACCCCGGAGACGGCACACCGAAAGCAAATGCGGAGAGTACTTTTCTCCAGTTACCTGGGCAGCGTCGTCGAGTTCTACGACTTTCTTTTGTACGGGATCGCCGCCAGTTTGGTTTTCGGCCAGATTTTCTTCGCGAATATGCCCCCGGTGATTGCCACGATCGCGTCCTTTGGCACCTTGGCGGTCGGATACCTTTCGCGCCCGCTCGGCGGCATTATCTTTGGCCACTTCGGCGACAAAGTTGGACGCAAATCCATGCTGATCATCACCATGACCCTTATGGGCGTGGCCAGCACCATGATCGGCCTGCTGCCAACCTACGACCAGATCGGTGCGCTCGCTCCCCTGTTGCTCATTTTCCTGCGGCTTCTGCAGGGCTTGGCGGTGGGTGGCGAATGGGGCGGCGCCGCGCTTATGTCCCTGGAGCACGCCAAGACGGAACGCCGCGGATTTGCTGCCAGCGTCACCCACATGGGCGGACCCTCAGGTGCACTTTTAGCCACCCTGATAATGACCGGCTTTTCCACGCTCCCGAAGGAAGACTTCCTCACCTGGGGTTGGCGTGTCCCGTTCCTGTTCAGCGCGGTACTGCTCCTTGTTGGCTTGTTCGTGCGTCTGAAAGTAACCGAAAGCCCGCTCTTTGCCGCAGCCCAGGCTGCAGCCCGGGAGGCCAAGCAACTGGAACCGAAGAAGGCCCCATCCCCGCTGCTGCTGGTTCTCCGTCGCTACCCCAGGAACGTGGCGCTCGCTGCCCTCGGCGGTTCGGCTGCCTTTGTTTTCCAGGGGCTGCTCGCCACCTTCGCAATCACGCTGGCCGTTCAGGCGGGTGTCCCGCAGACGACGGTACTGCTAATGCACGCGGTGGCAACGTTCCTCCACATCTTCACCATCCCGCTCTTCGCCATTCTGTCCGATCGGGTGGGCCGCCGGCCCGTTATGGTCTCAGGTGCGATTGCCGGGGCGGTCCTGGCCTTCCCGATCTTCCAGATGCTGGCTTCCGGAGACATCGCCCTTGTACTGATCGCCTTCCTTATCGGCAACCCCTTGATCCAGGCTTCAATGTACGGGCCCATGGCAGCCTTTATCAGCGAGATGTTTGGCACCGGAGCGCGCTACACCGGCGCTTCCCTTGGCTACCAGCTGGCCGCAACGTTGGGCGCAGGCCTCGCGCCGCTCAGCGCCGCCAGTCTGATGGCAATGGGAGGCGGCAATCCCATCTTCATCTCCGTTATGGTCGCGGTGGTCTGTGTCATCAGTGCCCTGGCCATCTTCTTCACCAGGGAGTCCTACCGGACAAATCTTGAACCGTCCGCGGCTGAGGCGCATCAGCCTGAAGCCAAACAATCTGTTGCCGAACAGCATGAGGCAGAACCGGCCAAAGCAGAATCTGCTCAGGCAGCGGTGGTGAAATGATGGAAGTCCTCTTTCAGGAAGCCAACGATGGTTACTGACCTGAATCCTCGCGTGGTGACGCTGGGCACGGCAGGAGGCCCGATGTGGTGGACTGGGGAAGGTGCCGGCCTCCGTTCCGGGATAGCCACCGCTGTACTGGTCGGTGACCAGGCCTACCTGGTGGACTGCGGGCATGGTGTTGGGCAGCAACTGATGCGGGCAGGGATTCCGATTCCTTCCATCAAAGGCATCTTCCTGACGCACCTGCATTCAGACCACACCGTTGATCTGGGCTCTCTGGCAATATTCGGCATGTACGATCTGTCCAAGGGCCACCGCATCAAAATTCTGGGGCCCGGGGACCGCGGAATGCTCCCGGAAGCTTCAGGCAGGGCAGTGAAGGCGCCCGAACCGCTGTTCCCCTCACTGCCTACGCCCGGCACTGTCTCGCTGTTTGAATCAATTCTTCAGGGCTATGCCACAGACCTGAACGACAGGATTTTTGACACCCTGCGGCCCTCACCCTACGAGTTCTTCGACGTCGAAGACATCCGTGTGCCGGCCGGCGTCGGATATCACCCGAACGCCAACCCGACACCGGACATGGAGCCCTTCGAGATCTACGCGGACGAGGTGGTGACAGTAACGGCGATCCTGGTCCGGCATGCTCCCGTCGCTCCGGCGTTCGCCTTCCGGTTCGACACCACCGAAGGTTCCGTGACAATTTCCGGAGATACGGGCCCATGCAGGAACGTCGTACGCCTGGCCGCCGGAACGGATCTGCTCCTGCATGAAGCCATTGACGTTGACTGGATTTACCGGGACCGCCCGGGAGTTCCTGCGGACTCGGTCCAGGCTGCGATCGACCATCACAACAACGCCCACACCTCAGTTGCGGACTGCGTCCAGATCGCCACAGAATCGGGCGCAAAAGCGCTGGGGCTCCACCATCTGGTACCAGGGGCCAGCCCACGGGAGACGTGGCTCCGGGGAGCCAAGGATTTCGACGGCGTGTACCTGGTTCCCGATGACTTGGACGAGATTTCCTTTGCGCGGAATGCCGCAGGGCTTCGGTCGCTATGACGGCGTACCGGCACAACAAGTGGAGCCAGCTGACCGGCGCCTATGTTGAGGTTCGCCAAAACTATGAGGCCTTCCGCGCAGGGTTCGTCGATGACGTCATGCCCGACTCAAGCGCACTCTGGCTCGCCGCGGATCCAACCCACGGCCGGGTACTCATCGAAGCCTCCGAGGGGTACACGGTGTGGGTGGAGCCGCGTGAACTCGAGGGCAAAAACAGCTATCGGATGACTGCAGCCGCTCTCCGTCAACAGCCAGGATGGCGGGAGTGGGCTGGCTGAACTGAAGATGGTTTCGCTCTGCGCCAGCGCCTGATTGGGGGTCGCTGGCGAGAAGGAGGCGGACGACGGCGGCACCTCCCACCGTCGTCCTCCCGTGCTTTGTGGCTTTGAACGTAGAACTTCGACACGGACGTGGAGTTGCTCACATTCGTGACGAATAATTTGCAACCGCCGCTGGCCACCGTGAACCATAAATGAGGGATCCGTTCCCGAAACACCCAAACCAGCATTCCTCACCGACGAGGATGCGGCCTCTGCAATGACGACTTGGGGCCGTCAGCTGTATGAATGGAAGTACTGAATAATGACGTTCGATACCACCGACTCCGTGACGCTGAAGATCTGGGACCGGTCAGCCATTGACCACACTCTCGAATCGGTCGTAAGAGACCTTTCACCGCGCGCCACCGCTGCAAAATGCGGCATCGCCGTGACCCGCAGCGGACCCAACACTTTCACCGTGAGCCTGAGCCGTAAGGTTCCGCACGGCGCCACCTTCGAGGGAGTCACCCGCTAGAAACAGACGTAAGCGGACGACGGCGGGACCTCCCGCCGTCGTCCGCTTTCGTTTAAGCGCCCAGCACTTGCCCCTCGTCAGGGCTCGAAGTGCGTTGTCCCAGCACTGGCACCCATCTCAGCGATCAGATCCTGCAGACGCTCGAGATCGTCCATCTCTACCGGCGTATCCATCGTGCCAATCTATGGGACCTTCACCCAGGCCTCCGCGAGCCTGTGGATGAACTCCGCATAACTGGTTGCGCACCATAGCTATGCTGAAGTCAGCACCCGTTTCGGGCAGCCGGCCGGGGGCAGTGAATAGCAGATAACCGCGGCATCGGCGAGGACGGCAGGTACGGAAATGACAACTGACAATGGACTTCCCCGGGCTACGGTCCTTGAAACAGTGGCTTTCCTGGCTGAGGTATTTGTGCCGACCGTAGCCAAGGGCCCCATCATCCGGCGCCCCCGAGCGGTGGCCATGGCCGAACTCCTGCAGCTCGATTCCCGCGCAGTTCGCAGGATGCAAAAACTCGACGACAAGCACCGTACCGGGCCGCTGCTCCTGCGGCTGCCTATCAGAAACCAGGCCTTGATATTGCGGCCTGCTGACCTGAGGTACGTACTGAACCACTCGCCGGAACCCTTCTCTCCGGCCAGCAGTGAAAAACGGGCAGCCCTCGCTCACTTCGAACCACGCAATGTGCTTATATCCAGAGGAACAGAGCGAACCGCCAGACGTGCTCTCCAGGAACAGGCCCTGGACTCCCACAGCCACGTCCACCGGCTGGCTGACTCCTTACTTCCCATCGTCAGGCAGGAAGCGGATCAACTCCTCGAGCATGTTGGGGAGAAGGGTGAACTGAACTGGGATGTTTTCATCGAATCCTGGTACCGCATGGTCCGCCGCGCAATTTTCGGGGATGCGGCCCGCGACGATCACGAGCTCACGGATATGATTGCCCGCCTCCGCAAGGATGCCAACTGGGCATTCCTGAAACCAAAGCGCAGGAAAGTCCGGGACCAATTCCTGAAAAGGGTCCAGCACAGGCTGGAAACGTCTGAACCCGGCAGTCTCGCCTACATAATGCGGGGCATGGAGGCACATTCCGATGCTGCTCCGGTCGATCAGATCCCGCAGTGGCTGTTTGCTTTCGAACCGGCGGGGATGGCCACGTTCAGGGCGCTGGCGCTCCTCGTCACACACGGTGAGAAGTGTGCTCGTGCCCAGCAGGAAATTCAGGAGGATTCTTCGGGCAGGCAGCACCTGCCCTACCTTCGCGCGTGCGTCCTTGAGTCGTTGCGGCTATGGCCCACCACCCCGATGATCCTGCGCCAGACCACCAGGGAGGTCGTGTGGGACGACGGGATCATGCCTGAGGAAACCGGTGTCCTGATCTTCGCTCCCTTTTTCCACCGGGATGACCGCCACCTCCCCCAGGCCCACTCGTTTCTTCCCGACGTCTGGCTCACCAGGAATCCCGATGATGCAGACTGGCCCTTGGTCCCCTTCAGCGACGGGCCGGCCTTCTGCCCCGGAAGGCAACTGGTGCTCCTGCTTACCAGCGCTATGCTTTCGTATCTGCTAGAGAAAACGCAGTTCAGGCTGGCATCGTCCCAGCACCTGTCCCCCAGCGAACCCCTGCCCGGCACGCTGAACCATTTCTCCCTCCGGTTCACCACCAAACCAACAGCCCTCTGACCACTGCCGACGACGGCGAGTATCGCCGTCGTGAGGAAAAAGTCTTTTTCTGGGTACTTCTCCGATAAGAACAGGTGCTGCCGCTAGGTCAGGAGGATGTGTGAGAGAGCTGTTATGGGTTGAGCCATCACAGAGAATGTCACGATGCAGGCGAACGATGGGCGCAGTCCTGGTTCTGGCCTTGTTGTCTCTGCTGGGCTGCGCTCCCACGGCAAACGGGGCCGCGGAGGCAGCACAGACATTCCACGAGGAATTCAGCTCAGGGGATGTCTCTGCTGCCTGCTCGATGTTGGGGCAGGAGGCCCTGGAGAAGGCTGGCGGTGAATCCGAGTGTGAGGAACAACTGGAATCCCTGCAATTGCAGGATTCAGGGGCGCCCCTGCGGACTGAGGTCTTCGGGCGTGAGGCCATGGTGGAGTTCGAGGATGACGTTGTCTTCCTGGTTGCCTCAGGGACCGGCTGGAGGATTTCCGGGGCGGGTTGTACATCGCAAGGAGAATCCCCGTACAAGTGCGAAGTAGGAGGCAAGTGAGTATGCGTTGGAGTTTTGCGCTGTACCTGATCCTGATCCTTGGTGGGCTGGCTTACCTGGCCGTCGTCGGACTTGTGCACGGATAGGGGAAGAACGTGAAAACAGCTATCAGAAACAACGGCTTGAGCCTCTTCTTCGGAGTGATCTTCCTGCTGGCCCTGCTCGGACAAGGTCTTTCCGGTCATGCACTGTTCAACGAGGAACAGATCACCCACGGGCTCGAGGAAATCAGCCTCGCCCAATACCTGACCTCATCGAGCTTTGCGGTGGATGTCTCGGAGAACTGGCAATCCGAGTACCTGCAGTTCCTGCTGTACATCATGGCCACCATCTGGCTGGTCCAAAAAGGATCGCCCGAATCAAAAGAACTGGACCAGACCGGCCCTGAATCAGATGAGGAACAGCTCATTGGCGAGCACAGCAACGAAAAGTCACCGGCCTGGGCCAGGATCAATGGCTGGCGCCAAGTACTCTTCGCGAACTCACTCGGCCTGACCATGGGCGTGATTTTCGTCCTGTCCTGGCTGGTCCAGTCCCTTACCGGGAACAGCGCCTACAACGAAGAACAGCTGGCCAACTTCCAGGACCCCGTTCCCTGGAGCGAATACATTGCCTCTCCGGAATTCTGGAACAGAACCCTGCAGAACTGGCAGTCCGAATTCCTTGCCGTGGGGTCCATGGTGGTGCTCTCGATATATCTTCGCCAACGCGGCTCACCCGAATCCAAACCCGTCGGAGCGGCCCACGACGATACCGCCTCAACCGGCTGAGGACGGACCGTGTACCGGAAGGAACGAATCTTGGCGGTGTACGCTGGAGTCACGTTCGCAGTGAGCGGCCCTCTTTTCCTGCCGCCGTCCAAACTTCGGCTGGAACAGGAAAAACCTACTCTGGAGATCGAGGACCGCCCATGGTCGCTGAACTTGGCCAGGACCCGCAAAACGCGGTCGCCTCCCACCTGCAGGACCTTGTCCTTGACGCTGCAGACGTTCACGACTTCCTTCAGGAACTCGTCACTTTCTCCGCATCAATGCTCTCGGCCCGGGGAAAGCAAATCCTGTGCGGTATCACTGTGGCCCGCCGCAAGAAACCTGTGACCGTTGTAAGCAACGATCCAAAGGCTCTGGCGATGGACGAGCTGCAGTACGGCTTTGGCGATGGCCCTTGCCTTTCAGCCATGCGTACCACCACCACGATGCACGTTCCCGATGTGCTGGGGGAACACCGCTGGCCTGAATACATCTCGGCTGTTTCCGCGCACGGTATTGGCTCCATCCTTGGGCTCCCGCTGCCCCTCGAGAGAGGAGCCACTGCGGCATTGAACCTCTATTCGCCCTTACAGCACGGGTTCACAGGCGAAGACATTGCGGGAGCTGAATCCTTCGCCGAGCAGACAGCGAAAACCCTGCGCCTGGAGCTCCGGCTAGCCCAGATGAGTGATGCGAAGAACGACATGGCCGAGGCAATGAAATCAAGGACAACAATCGACATGGCCATCGGGGCCATCATGGCGCAGAACCGCTGCAGCCAGGATGCCGCCCTGCAGATCCTCATGAGGGCGTCCAACTCCCGCAACGTCAAACTCCGAGATGTTGCAGCCAGTGTTATTGCCTCTATCACCGACAACACTCAGGTGAGAACCCACTTTGACGAATGACCGGTCCCCGGCTCAGTCGCTTTCCCTCATCAATGAAACTATTAGGGCACAGGGATTTCCTGTGCCCTGTGCCTAGAGGGTCGCTGTGTCGATGACAAACCGGTACCGCACATCGGAAGCCAGGACGCGCTCATAGGCGTCATTGATTTTGCTTGCCGGAATGACTTCGACCTCTGAGCCCAGTCCGTGCTCAGCGCAGAAGTTGAGCATTTCCTGGGTTTCAGGGATGCCGCCGATCATGGATCCGGCGAAGGACCGGCGTCCCATGATCAGTGAAAAGACATTTACTGGCAGCGGTTCGGCCGGGGCGCCCACGTTCACCAGAGCGCCGTCGAGGGTCAGCAACTGCAGGTAGGCGCTGATGTCGATCGAGGCGCTGACGGTGTTGATGATCAGGTCGAAGGTGCCGGCCAGATCCTTGAAGGTGTTTTCATCGCTGGTGGCGAAGTACTGGTCGGCACCCAGGCGGAGGCCGTCTTCCTGCTTTTTCATGGACTGGGAGAGCACGGTGACCTCGGCACCCATGGCGTGGGCGAGCTTGACGGCCATGTGCCCGAGTCCGCCGAGGCCGACGACGGCCACTTTCTTGCCGGGACCGGCGCCCCAGTGACGCAGCGGCGAGTACGTGGTGATGCCCGCGCACAGCAAAGGAGCCGCGACGTCGAGCTCCAGGCCCTCGGGAATGGTGACGACAAAGTCTTCGGTCACCACGACGTGGCTGGAGTAGCCGCCCTGCGTGACGGTGCCATCACGGTCAACGGCGCCATAGGTGCCGATCATCCCGTTGAGGCAGTACTGCTCCTCGCCTTTTACGCAGTTAACGCATTCCCGGCAGGAGTTGACCATGCAGCCGACTCCGACGCGGTCGCCAACGGCGTGCTTGGTGACTTCGGTGCCCACCTTGGTGACGACTCCGGCAATCTCGTGGCCGGGGACCAGCGGGTACTGCTGCGGGCCCCAGTCACCCCGGACGGTGTGAATGTCGGAATGACAGATCCCCGCGTACTTGATTTCGATCAGCACGTCGTGAGGCCCGACGTCGCGGCGTTCGATAGTGGTGGCGGCCAGGTCTCCGGTGGCAGACGGTGCGGCGTAAGCGTTGGCGGTAGGCATAGTTCTCCTTCTGGACGGCTTGCTTGATTTCTTCATCAATCTCACCCCGAAGCGGACGGAGGAAGAAGGCTGTGTTCATAGGGGGTATAAGCTCTCCCCCTATAAGGGACTTGAACCGGGGCTATCGTTGGATTCATGGACAACCTAACGGGCAACCGCGCCGATATCCGGGACTTCCTGGCAAGCCGGCGGGCCAAGCTCCAGCCGGAGCAGGTAGGCCTGCCGGCCGGCAACAGGCGGCGCGTGCCCGGACTGCGCCGTGAAGAGGTAGCGGTTCTCGCCGGCGTGAGCCCGGAATGGTATTCACGGCTGGAGAAGGGCAACATCAGCGGCGTGTCCGACGACGTCCTCCTGGCTGTTTCCCGGGCCCTGCAACTGAGCGATGAGGAGTGCCAGTACCTTTTTGAGCTGGCACGGGCCGCCCGGCCCGTGCGCCCCGCACCCTCCCGCCGCAAGGAGGCTGGAGTGGCGGCTCCCGTCCAGTGGCTGCTCGATTCCATCACCATGTCGGCCGCGTTCGTCGTCAACGGCTGCCTCGACGTCGTGGCCAGCAACCCCTTGGCCCGTGCGCTTCACGCCCCGATGTTCGCCGGCGAGACCACCAGCGAGCACGGCCACGCCAACTTCGCACGCTTCCACTTCCTGGAAGCAGCTTCCCGGGAGTTCTATGTTGACTGGGAGGCGGGCGCGGCCGCCACAGCCGCACTGCTACGCGCTGAAGCCGGGCGAGCCCCAAACGACCGGGGTCTGCGAGCACTCGTGGGGGAATTGTCCACGCTGAGCCCGGAGTTCCGTACGCTGTGGGCCTCCCACGACATCCGGTTCCGCCATGAGGGAATCAAACGGCTGCGGCACCCCGTGGTGGGGGAACTTGAACTCACCTACCAGTCCCTGACCCTGCCGATTTTCCCGCGATCCGTCCATACGCTCAGCGTCTACACGGCGGAGCCCGGAACAACCCACGAAGAGAGCATAAAACTGCTTGCGAGCTGGGCGGCCCCGGGGGTGGCGGAAGCAGCAGAGTCCGGCAGCTGACCGATTGTTCACAAAGCAGGCTCTGGCCACAAAGTAGTCTCGGGAATGTCGATCTCACCACCGCGGCCTCGACCTCCATGTGTCAGGGCCATACGGCCACGTCGCAGAAAGGGTCAGACTCATGAAGTTCGTCATTCTCATCCACTCCAATCCCCAGCCCTGGGGACATCCCACCGGTGACTATGTCGCCGAAAATCTGGCTCTCCTGAAGGAACAGCGCGAGCAGATGAACAACGACTTCGACGCGCTGCTTGCGGAGATGGAAGCCAAGGGGGAACTGCTTGGCGGCGAGGCGCTGGCCGACCCGGCAACGTCGAGGCTGTACCGGTGGCAGTCGGGCAAGGCAGTCGCTACCGATGGGCCGTACGCGGAATCCAAGGAGCAGTTCGCCGGGTTCTTCATGATCGACGTCGCCACCCGCGAGCGGGCCGAGGAGCTCGCCGCCCGCTTCTCCGGGCCAGGGGAGACCATCGAGCTGCGTCCGGCGATGTGGCCCGGGGGCGACGATCGGTGATGGCTGGGACGTAGTAGGGCATCGACGTTGACGACGACGGCGGGACCTCCCGCCGTCGTCGAGGGGTAACGCTATGGACGCTGCCGGATGACGGTGCCAGAGTGAAGTGACGGTGAGTGATCAGCAATGAAGCAGCGGGCAAAGCGTTGGGCGGGACTCCTGGCGTTGGGGATAGAGGAAGACCCCACCGTGCTCCGCCTGGGCACTTCGGACGCTGGGCAGGGCCCCGCCAGCGAGCAGATCGAGGAATTTGCGCGCCAGGTGGAGACCCGTTCCGGCGGGAAACTCCTTATCGAGCCCGTGTGGCGCGCCGGAGGGCAGGAACTCTGGGACCGTGACCAGGCGGTGGCGCGAAGTGTCGTGTCGGGAGAGCTCGCCATGGCTCTGGTCCCGTCCCGGACCTGGGATTCGGAGGGAGTATTGAGTCTCCGCGCGTTGTCGGCGCCGTTCCTGGTGATGTCTTCCGGTGTTCTCAAGGAAGCTGTGAAGCCGGAACTCGCGGATGGAATGCTCGCAGGGCTCGACGAAGTGGGGCTCAGGGGTCTGGCACTCATCCCGGAGGGCCATCAGGTGCTTTTTTCATTCAGGACTCCCATCCTGACGCCTTCAGACGCTGAAGGAATGGTCATCAGGGCCACCCGGTCCACAACTGCCTATAAAGCGCTGGCGGCACTCGGGGCGGTACCGGAAGAAGTGCAGGAACTTCAGTTCGCCGATCAGGATGACCCGGGGCAGGTGGGTGCGGCGGAGTCGTCCTTCGCATACGCGGCTCAGCTACGGTCCGCCCGCAGCACAACAGCACTTCCTATCGCAACCGGGAACGTCGTCCTATCCTCGAGGGCCAACACCCTTGTCATCAACATGAAGGCACAGGATGAGCTGAGTGAGGAGCATCGGCAGCTACTGTCTATGGCTGCCGCCGCAGCCCGGAATCGGGCCTCGGACCTGCTGCCAGCCCTCTCGGAGGAAGCGCGAACCTACTGCCAGAACGGCGGCACAGTCGTGACGGCTTCGGACGAGCAGGTGGATGCCTTCCGCCGTGCCGTGGCTCCTGTCTACGCCGAGCTGGAACAAGACCCTCAGACCAGGGACCTCATTGCAAGGCTTCGCGATCTGGCCATCAGGTCGCCGGCGGAGCCTGCAGTGGAACCGTGCGGGTAGCGGACGACGGCGGGAGGTCCCCGCCGTCGTCGATCTCCCCTCCCGAGTGGACATGTCTGTCCGGGGTTTACGCCGTGTTGACTGCTACCGTCCTGCCGGCGCCGAGCATGCCTGTGGTGGCGTGACAGTTGTTGTATTCGTAGTACTGCCGGTTCCGTGGAACCACAGCCACTTCATGGCTCAGCCGGAGTTTGGCACCAGCGTTTGTCTGGAGGAATTTCATGGCCGCCCTGAAAATGGCCACGTGGGTGGGGTGGGATTCCGCCCACTCCTCCATGTCCGCCAGGCTGTGCCAGAAGCTCAAGCCGAAGCTCTGCTCGAGGAGTCTGCCCTCGCCGTCGCTGCTGGTCATGTATCTGTTCGCGTAGCAGCCGATCGAAGCGCCGTCAGACGTCAGGAAGTCCATTCCTGCTTTCAGCTGGGGCTCCACCTTGCCGAAATAGGACGCCCGCTCTGCCGCCTCGCAGAGGCTCCAATCTTGGCCGGAGCGGATGATGGCAAGGTTTTCATGGGGTTCAACCCGGACGATTCTGGGGTTCTCAGAGTTCTTTGGGTTCCCGGGAACGGAGCTCTCTGGGATATTGTTCTCTGCGACGAACGGGGTGCCGATTGGATCGAGGTCCTCAGTCTGCGATATGGGGAGCCGGTCACGCATGCTTCCCCAGTACCCGTGTTCCTGGATTTCCCCGCTGTATCCTCCGGCGGCGACCCGGGCTGCCCCTTCCGGGAATGTGTTGGACGAGTACAGGGTCTCAAACCCGCTGGGTTCCGGAGTGACTGTTTCGATCCAGCGGCCGTGGTGTTCCATCTCCAACCCGGCGCCTATCAGTTCATCGCGGTGCTTACCGAACCAACGCCCATAGGTATTGGCGTCGTCCCAGTAGGCGATGATGACTTTGTTGTCGAATCCTCGTTCGTCCGTGTGAACGGCGTACTCACGGGACACGGGCCCATCTTCCTGCCCGCACAGCTCCCACATTCCCGCGGAAGCTTCCCTTGCCTCCGTAGACAGCGGCTGCTGGCTTTGGACGCCGAAGAAGGCACAGACAAGGCTGCTGACCCCTTCCGCGAACCGCACCGAGTAGGACGGGTAGGGCGGTGTGTACTCATCGCCCACTCCTTTGCTCCGCGTCCGTTCGACGGTGAGGTGTAACGGGATCGAAGACTCCATGGCCGGCTCCTCCCCATCCCTGTCGAGGGGCATTAGAGTTCCGCCATTGCCGGCAGGGTCGGCTCCACGACGTCCCGGTGCTCTGGAACGGGCGCGGTATCCTGCCTGGTCTCCGGCTGGGCGAACTCCGGTTTCGCGCTCCCGGTTTGTGCGGACTCCGGTTTTGCGCTCCCGGTTTGTGCGGACTCCGTCTTAGGAGCGTTGTCGACGACGGCACGTCGCGGTGACCTGTTGAGAACCAGTTGCGTGACATCGGGACGTGAGTAGTGGCCGGCGGGATCGGCAACAGCCTTTGCCACTGATATCAGGCCCAGATCGATCTCGCCGTAGACAAGACCTTCCTCGCCTGTCGGGAGGGACTCGTGGAGCTGCTGGCCATCGGGCCCGAAGATGCGGGCGTACCCGCCACCGGTCTTGAGGAGCGCCTTCTGCAGGTCCGTGGTGCACATTTCGTCCACCATCTCCTGGGACACGATGGCGCACGGAGCAACGACGAAACAAGAACCTTCCACGGCGTAAATCCGGGAGGCCGAGGTGTTGACCTCAGGGCCGAGGGCGTACGCCCCACCTTCATAGAGGGAAAAGCTCGGCCAGGCGGCAACGTGGACCTGCTCGTTCTGGGCGTACAGGGAGTACTTGGATAGCGGCTGCAGGTGCTCCCAGCAGCAGAGTCCGCCGAGGCGCCCCAGCCTTGTGTCCCAGACGCCAAGATCGCTGCCGTCGCCTTCCCCGAAAATGGTGCGTTCGACGTGGGTCGGCTTGAGCTTGCGTCGCTGCGAGATCGTCTGCCCGTCACTGTCAATGAACCACTGGGCGATGTACAGGCTACCGCCGCTTCGTTCGCTGAGGCCCATGCTGACCATGATGTTGTTTTCCTTGGCCGCCTTCGAGATCCGCTCGGCTTGAGGGGTGCCGTACTCAAGGGAATTATCGAAATAGCGCTGGGTGAACTGCGGCAGCCACATGGCAGGGGCGTTGAGCCAGGCGTACCACGGGTAGCCCGGGAGCCAGGTTTCGGGGAAGGCGATCAGCTCCGCGCCGTTCCTTGCGGCCTCCGCTATCAGGGCGATGGATTTGTCGATGGTCTTGTCCAGATCCAGGAATACAGGTGCTGCCTGGACGGCTGCTGCTTTGAACTGGGGGTGATTCATGGCCTATTCCTATCGTGCGTGATCGGGATCACAAATGTGGATGTGTGCTCCACACTAGGGCCGTACTTTCCGGGAGTCTTGATCAGAAATCGCAGGACGATTGACTGTGAGTGTCACCTTTCCAGCGCTGGCGTTTTCCCTGGAATCACCCCCTCCAGCCTGCGGAACTGCGCCGGTATCATTAGGCATGGCCAAGGTTGTTAGCACAGCGGGGGTGTCTGCCCGGAATCGTGTTTCGTTTTGGACTGAAACCGTTTCTGATACTTTCGTCGACCTCGAATGCAGGTCCAGTGGCGGCCACGAATCAATCGACGGAGAACTGGCGGTCCAGTCTCTGGCGTCGCTGGATTTAGCCCGGGTCCGTGCCTCCGCACAATCCGTCCACCGCACACCTGCAGGGATCGCGGCTTCCTCGGACAACTATTATCTGGTGGGCGTCCAGACCAAGGGCTCATGCCTGGTGACTCAGGGCGGGCGTTCGGCTGCGATCGAGAACGGCGCGTTTTCGCTCTACGACACCACCCGGCCGTATTCGCTCCTTCTGACCGACAACTTCGAGCAACTCGTGATCCGGCTTCCGAGAACTGCCCTGGAACGGCACCTGCCAGAAGCCGAGAGACTCACGGCCCTCGGAGTCAACCCGGATCCAGGTGCTGCCCGCCTGCTGGTGAGTACGGTGAAGTTCTTGGCGAGCGAAATCGATGTGTTGGCCCCCGACGTTGCCTTGTCCGTGTCTCAGGGCGTGGAGCATCTGATTGTCGCCGGCTTGGGTGGCCTTGCCGGAAGTATCCCCGATGCGGACCGGTTCTCCCGACGCAAGCTTGTGCAAAACCATATCCTGGAGAACCTGCGCTACGAGTCCTTGAGCATCAGGTCCATCGCAGACCAGCTCCACTTATCTCCGAGCAGCATCCACCGCGCCTTCGCCGCGGACGGCGAGACAGTGATGGGCTGGGTATGGCAGCAACGCCTGGACCGGATACGCGAGGCCTTGCTGAGCGGAAAACATGAAGGCACCTTGACGGATTTGTCCGTGGCCTGGGGATTCTCAGACTCAGCGCACTTCAGCAGGGCATTCCGCCAGCGGTACGGCCATGCGCCCTCTGAGTTGCTCCGGCGCTGAGCGTGCCGCTCCGCGGCGGTGACCGAGTTGCCGCGGCGGTGACAGCGATGCCGGTGAGGATTGCAGGGGTTCACGCCTGACCCAGCAGATCTTTGCCTTTCTACCGCCGCTGCCTGACCATTCATCCGAGCACGTAGAAGAGGCGTGTTGGACTGGGCGGGCGTAGACTTAGTGTCCGTCGAGCAAACGGCGCAAAATCCTATACCGTGCCACTCGAGGTACTTGTGGCATGCAGGAACGAGGCCGCCATGGCTCAGCAATCCAAACCTCTGCACACAAATACCATCGCCGAGCACCTCCAGGACCTTGTGCTTCAATGCGGTGACGTGGAGGAACTCCTCAACGAACTGGCCGCGTTCTCTGCCGCCCGCCTTTCAACCCGTTCCGAGGTTTTGTGTGGTGTCACGCTGCTGCGTCACAGGAAGGCAACTACGGTCGCCATCAGTGACGTTCGCGTCCTTCCCTTGGACGAGATGCAGTATGGCTTCGGCGACGGGCCCTGCATGACAGCGATCCGGGAACTGGCCACCATCCATGTTCCCAACCTCCATGATGAAAACCGCTGGCCCGGTTACACCGCCGCCGCGTGGGCACAGGGCATCGGTTCCATCCTGTCCGTGCCCCTCCCCCTTGAAGGGGAAGCGAATGCGGCGTTGAACATTTACTCAACGCGGACCCATGCCTTCAGCGGCGCAGAGATTGAAGCCGCGGAAACTTATGCCGGCCAGGCATCCAAGGCCCTTCGCCTTGCTGTCCGGGTTGCACAGCTCACCGATGACAAGAAGAATCTGACGGCGGCTATGGAGTCTCGGACCGCCATTGACGTGGCAATCGGAGCCATCATGGCTCAGAACCGGTGCAGCCAGGAAGCGGCGTTCAGGATCCTCAAAATCGCTTCCAGCACCCGCAACGTCAAACTCCGGGAAGTCGCAACATCCATCGTCGCCTCCGTGTCCAAGGATCCCAACATCTTCACCCACTTCGAAAACTGACCGGCACTTCGCTTGCATTGCGGGCTCTGCCCGCTGATTTCTGCCGCACCCGGTGATTTGGCACCGGTGAGTGCCGCATTGGGTGATGCGGCACCGGGTGATGCGGCACCGGTGGACGCCGCACTGGTTCATGAGGCCGACTGATTCTGCTCGCGGGGTTCTGCTCGACTGATTCTGCCCGACGACGGCGGGAGGTTCCGCCGTCGTCGTCTTGCGTTTGTGGGTCCTCCTCTACCCGCGAACTCCTCATCCGAGTGCTTCCGGCGCGCGAGTCTTCGGCCATGGATTTGGGATGCAGTTTGGGGCAAGCCGATTCAGTAACGAGGATCCCACCACCGCAAAAATGTCAGACCCAGCTGAGATGCTTTTTCTATGGAAGGCACGGGGGCTTGGACTAGGACCGGGGAGGCTTTAGAGTCCCCGGGCGGGCTCGAGGCTGCCGGGGCTCTGGCTGCTGTTGCGTCGTCCGTTGCTGTTCTTGGGCGGATCATTGGACCGGGTTTCCGTGGCGGAGCTGATGGCCCTGATGGTGATTACGGCCAGGACTCCGATCCCTTGCGGCGCCAGCTCGATGCCTGCCTGGACGCTTTGGCCGAGGTTGCCCGGTTCGAAGCCAAGGCTGCGGCGCTGAAGGTACACCTGGTGGGCAAGTACGTCGAGGCTGCGGAGGCCCTCGCCTCCCCTGCTGTTACCGCCCAGGACGCGACCGTGCAGGAAATGTCCACCATTGCAGAGCTCGCCTGCGTCCTCACAGTGAGCGAGCGTACCGCCGCGGCGCTCCTGGACCAGTCCCGGCACCTGACCACCGGGCTGCCGCTCACCCTCACGGCACTCCAGAGCGGGTCGATTTCGTGGCAGCACGCCCGCATCATGTGTGATGAAACCGGCAACCTGGACCCGGCCGGGACTGCCGCCTTGGAAACACACTTCCTAGATCCTGACTCACCTGACGCTGCGCGGGGATGCCACATCGGTGAGCTGGTCCCGTCCCGGTTCCGCGCCAAAGCCCGCACCTGGCGCGAACGCCAGCACCCTGACAGCATTGAACTCCGCCACCGCAAGAGCGCCCTGGACCGGCGGCTGGAATACACTCCGGACCAGGACGGCATGGCATGGCTCGCGGCCTACCTGCCTGCCGCGACCGCCGCCGGGATCTGGGCCCGGACCACCACCGCCGCCAGAGCAATCCAAGGTCCCACCGAGCGCCGGACCCTCACCCAACTCCGCGCCGACATCGCCGCCACCTGGCTCCTGAGCAACACAGGGGCCAACGGCGATACCTGCCGCCCGGGCGATACAGACCTTTCGGAACATCATGGTTCCCGCATGGTTCATGCCGCGGTTGACGGCATCACGGATGGCGGCATGACAGAGGCGGGCATGCCAGATGCGATGACCGACCGCTACGGCGGCGGCATGGTCGGCACCGGTTTAGGCATGAGTGTCGGCGGCGGCGGTTTCGGCATGGGTGGGCGGCGGCCCGGTGGGCGTTCCCTCTCCCCGGGCCCAGGTGCTGGTCACCGTCCCCGTCCTCTCACTCCTTGGCGCCACCGACGAACCGGCAATGCTGGACGGATACGGTCCTATACCGGCGTCAATGGCCCGGGAACTCGTCGCCGACGGGGCCGAATCCTTCCACCGCGTCCTGATCGATCCCCGCGACGGGGCACCGCTGGAAATCGGCCGCACCAGTTACCGGATCCCCAAATCCATGCGTCAATGGCTGCGTCTGCGCGATGCCAAGTGCCCCTTCCCCGGCTGCCACAACCACTCCCTCGACAACGAAGCCGATCACCTCCTGGCCTGGGCCGACGGCGGCACCACCGGCATCACCAACCTTGGCCAACCCTGCCGGAAACACCACCACCTCAAACACAGCACCTCTTGGACGCCATCCCAGGCCACCGCAAACCAAACACCCGGCTGGACCGCGCCCTCAGGCAGGCAGTACTCCAGCGAACAACAAGACTGGCAACCACCCACCTGGCCCGATCACATCGGCCTACCCGCGCCCAACCCGGATTTCGATCTGAATCATAATCTGGCTCAGGATCAGGATCTAGCTATGCCCATGGACCTTGATCCGGATCAGGATCTCCCCATGCCAGTGGACCCATTCCCGGAATGGTTCCTCCTGCAACCGGCGTAGTTCCGGCGTGCAAAAGTGCGGGCCACCTGAATCACCGGTATGACTCGGATGAGGAGCCATGCGCCCAACACGGCCAGCGCACTAATCCAGGTTGTTCTCCGCCGTTTCCGGCCAGCACCTTTGCACTTTAAATGCTAAGAGGATCGGCCTGTACTCGGCCAGCGCAAGGCAGGAACACAACCACCTGGATTCGGGCAGTTGAGGACCTCAAACAGCCTTACGACTTCCTGGGGTGGGCGATGAGCGTTGGGGTTCCGTGGTCATCGGCGAGGGAGGCTTGGTAGTCCACCTCAGACTGAAGAATGCAGAACAGGTTCCCGCCCGGGTCCGCCATAACCACCCATCCCTCGTCGCCCCCCTGCCCGATATCTGCAAGCGTAGCTCCGAGCACAAGCGCGCGCTCGACACAGGCTGACTGATCCTCCGGGCGGAGGTCGAGGTGGATTGCGCCCTGCTCCAAGGCGTACTCAGACGGCTGGATAAGAAGTGTTGGCCCGTCGTCCCCGACGAGTTTCACTGAGTTGCTGTGATTCGGAGCAACCCGATAGCAAAGGAGTTCGCGCCAGAACCGAGCGACCTCCATGGGCCTGTGGGTCTTCAAGGTGACCGTGGCGATGGCTGCAAACATGAGGCAAATCTTCCGCATCCAAGCCCAATGCGCCAGTCGGTCCGCTGTGTCAGGCTTCGCACACCCGGGGCGGCACGCCGTCGGGCGTGCCGGGCGTGTAGGGCGGTGCCGGCATGCTGGGCGTGTCTGGCGTGAGCACCTTACAGCCGGTGGACCTTGATGGCACACTGGGTCAATGAACGAGGCGCCCTTACCCTCCCGACGGCCCGGCATTCGTGCCGCGATGTTCGTTGATTTCGATAACGTTTACACGGGGCTGCAGGCTCTGGACCCCTTTGCGGCGAAGCGGTTTGCCGAAGACCCCAAGCATTGGGCAGACGCCTTGTCAGGCGGAGGGGCCGGCGAGGACGCCAGGCGCTTCCTGATCCGTAACTGCTACTTGAACCCGGTGATCTACTCGAAGTACCGGACATACTGGACCCGCGCCGGTTTTCGCGTGATCGACTGCCCGTCGCTGACGCAGCGGGGAAAGAGCAGTACGGACATCAACCTCGTCCTTGACGCGATGGACGCACTGTCCGGCAAAGTTGGGATCGAAGAGTTCTTCATCGCCTCGGCCGACGCCGACTTCACTTCATTGATCCAGCGGTTCCGAGCTGCTGACCGGATGACCACAGTCATCGCGGCCGGCGCTGTGGCCTTCGCGTACCGGGAAATGGCGGACCATGTGGTGGAGTCACACGACTTCGTCGCGATCCTTAACGGCACAACGACGGAACCGATTCATGCGGTTGCGTCAGGGAAGCAGCAGCACAGCCCGGCAGCAGCCAAAGCCGAGATCAGGTCTGTTTCACCCGCTGTCCGGGACGTCCTGAATTTTGTTCGCACCGCTGCCGGCCCGGTTGTAGGCGCGATGGTGGCCCACCGAGCACTCGCGTCAGATCCCTCCCTGAAGACAGACTGGGGCGGATACGGAAGATTTGGATCCTGGGTGGCGCAGATAGGCCAAGGCGTCGAATACGCCCCGGTGCAAGGCGGCTGGGTCTGGGACGCCAAGAGGTTTTCGAGCGAGGATCTTCCGTCCGTCGAGCCGCAGCCCGGTATCGAGGAACAGGTCGCACGTGTGACAGACGTGCCGGCGCTTTCCGCCGCTCAGTTCCGGGAGATGTTCCGGGCAATGGCAATCAGGCTTGGCGATCAACCGCTCACCCGAACCGAACTTTCCCGGATGGTGAGGGACGATTGCGTCAACAGCGGTCAGCCGGTTTCGCGCAACGCCGTGAACTTTGTCCTTCAAGGCCTGGCCTACGCCAATTTCCCGCTCTCTGATGAGGCAACGGCAGAAAGTCTGGCCGCAGCTTGGACAACCAACGTGGAAGAACTCTGCCGGGTAGCCCTGCTGGAGTTCGACACCTCCGAGAAGCTGGCCGTACGGCGTTGGGCTAGCGGCGGCTTACTGGAAAGCTGACAACAGGTGGCGGACGACGGCGGGAGGTTCCCGCCGTCGTCCGTAACCCTGTTTAAAGACTAGGGGCGCCCATAGCAGCGGCGTAGCCGGGCCAGTATGCTGAGCGGACCATCGCCTGCGATGGGTGGGGGGACACAGGGGGCGCTGGTGGTATCAGGTTTCAACAGCAGGGATTCTTCGCGCATGCCTTCCCGAGCGGGTGACATCCCGGGCGTCCGACGTTCGCCGAGCGGGCGTGTACCGCAGTGGGCCATTGAAGAGGCGCTCGGCAAACTTCAAGATCCCGAGCCGTGGCGTGCCGCGCCGGCCCCGACGGCGGGAGAGAAGCGCGGCAATCGCAGGACGAAGCCAGGACCCCCTGGCAAGTGGCGGTCGAGGGCCGCCATCGTGCTGGTCCTGGCGCTCCTCGTGGGACTCTTCTTCATACCATCGTTGTTCGAACGGTACGTCCTGCCAGAGGCGCTGCCACACCTGCCCGGCTCTGCGGTTCCTCCACCGGGATATGAAGCCGCCTCATCTCCTCTCGGCCTCCCTCCGGTCAGCAATGGATCAACCGCCTACGTCCTTCATGAGTCACCCGACCCTGGCCAGCCCTTTGTGGCTTACGACCCGTGCCGTCCGGTGCACTACGTTGTCCGGCCAGACTTGGCGCCCCCGGGGACGGATCAGCTTATTCGGGAGGCCGTGTCTGCCGTTTCCGCCGCAACCGGGCTGCAGTTCGTGTACGACGGGCCGACGTCCGAAGCACCAACAAAAGATCGCGAGGCGTACCAGCCTGACCGCTACGGCAAAAAATGGGCACCCATCCTGATTGCCTGGTCAACGCCGGAAAATGCACCTGACCTGGCGGGAAGGGTCGCAGGGTTCGGCGGCAGCAGCTCAATCCAAGTTCCGGGCAAACCCTATGTCTACGTCACCGGCCAAGTGCAGCTCGACGCGCCAGACCTGGCTGAAACTCTGACCTTTCCCAACGGACCCGCTCTGGTTCGGGCCATCATCATGCACGAGCTGGCGCACGTGGTGGGGCTGGACCATGTGAACGACCCCACGCAGCTGATGTACGAGGAGAACAGCGGGCAGGTGGACTTCGGTGCCGGAGACAGGGCTGGTCTGGCGCTGTTGGGAACCGGCAAGTGTGTCCCCGATGTATGACCGGCTGCTGAATATCAGTAAGACGGTGACCGCTTAGGTTCTTGAGGCTAAAGGAAGCCGACGACGGTGCCTCCCGCCGTCGTCGTCCGCTGTGTTGTGCCGGGGAACCGCCGCCCGGGGCGGCTTTTAACCAAAGTCACTATTGCCGAGAAACCGTTTTCTGAGTAGTCTCCTTCTCAGCGCTCCCAGTGACCGTCGTCATAGTTGCCGCCGGACCGGAGCGCAGTTCATTCCAATGACGGAAGAGAGAACATGCGAAAACGCAGTAGGTACTTACCCATGTCCGCAGCCATAGCCGTGGCGGGCGCGCTGATCATTTCGGCGCCCGCAGGAGCATCCCCCAACCCGCTGTCCGATCCCGCAGCCCAGACCGCCCGAACCCCGTTGGAGCGCCAGGTTCTCCCCCAGGGAAACGGCTGGGCATCGGAAGGAACGGGAACCACCGGAGGCGCAGCGGCAGAGGACAGCAATATCTACGACGTCTCCACCAAGGCAGAACTGCTGGCCGCTTTCGCAGCAGCCGGGACCCAAGCGAAGATTGTCCGGGTCCACGGAACCATCGACGCGAATACAGCACCGGACGGTTCACCGCTGACCTGCGAAAACTATGCCGAAGGCACCGGCTACAGCCTGGAGCAGTACCTTCACGACTTCGATCCGGCAAGCTACGGCCGCAGCCAGAAGCCTGCGGGCCCGTTGGAGGATGCGCGCCGCATGGCTGCCGCAAAGCAGGCGAAGTCCATCCGTTGGGACATTCCCAGCAACACCACCATCGTCGGCGCCACGCCGGAGAGCAGCATTACCGGTGCGGCACTGCGGATCAACGGGGCGACCAACGTGATCGTGCGCAACCTGAGCGTGCGGGATGCCGCCGACTGCTTCCCCTCCTGGGACCCGACCGACGGCGCCGAGGGCAACTGGAACAGTGAGTATGACCTGCTTCAGGTCATCAACAAGGCCACGCACGTCTGGATCGACCACTCCGAATTTACCGACGCCCCCAACCTGGACAGCTCCCAGCCCCTCTACTTCGGCCGCCACTACCAGGTGCATGACGGCGCCGTCGACGTCACCAACGGCTCGGACCTGGTGACCATGTCCTTCAACCGCTTCTCGGACCACGACAAGCTGCTCCTGATCGGCTCCACGGATTCCCTCACCCGCGGGGACCCCGGCAAGCTGCGCGTCACCATCCACCACAACGTCTTCGAAAACGTCGGCCAGCGCGCCCCGCGCGTCCGTTTCGGCCAGGTGGACGTGTACAACAACCACTTCAGGGTCACCGAGGACAGCACCATCCCCTACGGCTACACCCTGGGCGCCGGATTCGATTCCCACCTCTACGCCGAGGCGAATGCCTTCACGCTTCCTGCCGAAATCAACGCCGCGAACATCATCGGGCGATTCAAGGGAACGGCCATCACTACCATCGCGAACGCAGTCAACGGCGAGATCACGGACCTTCGCGCCGAGTACAACGCTGCCGCCGCGCCCGCTGACCAACTGGCCGAGGACGAATCCTGGACGCCCACCCTCCGCACCCACGTCCATCCCGCCCAAGCCGTACCGGCACTCCTCCAGAACTCCACCGGCCCCATCTTCACGGCGGGAGGGAACGGCTGATGGGCGCCTTTCTGCCGAACCGTCGCAGCGTCCTGGCGTCCCTGGCACTAACCGCAGGAACAGTGGCCCTCTCGGGAACGGCCATCGCGAACGCATTCACCCAGAGGGCCGCGGATCCCACGAAATCCCGCACCAAACCGGTGATCTTCGTCGTCGGGGACTCGACGTCGTCGGCATACCAGCAGTCCGAACGCCCCCGCGCCGGCTGGGGACAGGCGCTGCCGCTCCTGCTAGGGCCGCAGGCAACGGTGTTCGACTACGCATGGTCCGGCGCCTCCTCCAAGAGTTTTGCCGATGCCGGACTGCTGGACCGGGTGCTGGCCCTGATGCTGCCGGGCGACTATCTGCTGATCTCCTTCGGTCACAACGACGCGAAAGTGGCGGATCCTGCCCGGGGAACGCTCCCTGACTCAACGTTCAAGGAGTACCTGAGCCGGTACGTCGACGGCGCCAGAGCGCGCGGAGGCAAGCCCGTCCTCGTCACGCCGGTGGAACGCCGACGCTTTGATTCCTTCGGAAATGCCAAGGATTCCCACGGCGCGTATCCCCAGGCTGTACGGGAACTCGCTGCTGCGTCCGGAACTCCGCTAGTGGACCTGACGGCTTCCTCGAAGGAGTTGTGGCAACAGCTGGGGCCGGAAGGAACCAAGCAGCACTTCCTGTTCCTGGCACCCGGCGAGCACCCGCAGTATCCGCAGGGTTCCGAGGACAACACGCATTTCCAGGCCGCCGGGGCCCTCGCGGTGGCCCGATTGGTGGCGCGCGAGCTGCAGTCCAAGGAGATCGTCCCGCCGGGCTACTTCCTGAATATCGACGCCGGCACGGACCCTCTGTTGGGGATGTACTGGCCCGCTGAGCGCCCCATCGATGTCCCGGTAACGCTCGACGTCGGACCGGGCAGGACGTTCGCGACCGTACAGTCCGCCGTCGACTCTGTTCCGTCCAACAGCCTCAAGCGGACCGTGATCAGGATCCAGCCCGGAATTTATCGCGAAGCTGTCCGGGTGCCGAGCAACAAGCCCCGGATTTCCTTCATCGGGCAGGGCAGCAGGCCGGAGGACGTGGTGCTCGTCTACAACAACGCCTCTGGCACGCCCAAGCCGGACGGCAGCGGGAACTTCGGCACCTCGGGCAGCGCATCAGTTCGGATTGACGGGCCGGACTTCGTGGCCCGGAACCTAACGTTCAGCAACGATTTCGACGAGGCCGCCAACATGGGGATCAAGGACCGGCAGGCCGTCGCGCTGCACATCACAGGTGACCGTTCGGTGCTGTCCAACGTTAGATGCCTGGGCAACCAGGACACCCTGCTGGTCAACTCGCCGAGAGCGGGCGTGCAATCCCGCTTCTACTTCGACAGCTGCTATGTGGAGGGGGACGTGGACTTCATCTTCGGCCGCGGAACCGCTGTCTTCAGCGGTTGCGAGATCAAGTCCCTGGACCGCGGCTCGACGACGAACAACGGCTACGTGACGGCCGGGAGCCTGGATCTGTCCATCAAGTACGGCTACCTCTTTGACCAGTGCAGACTTGTCTCAGATGCTGCCGCGAACAGCGTCCATCTGGGCAGGCCGTGGCACGCGGGCGGTGATCCGAGGGCCGTGGCCCAGGTACTGGTCCGGGATTCCTGGCTCGGCGTCCACATTTCCGGCACGCCCTGGACGGACATGAGCGGCTTCTCGTGGCGGGAGGCACGGTTCCACGAGCACAACAACCGTGGCCCCGGAGCGCAGGTGACCGCCGACCGGCCACAGTTGCCCGCGGCTGAGGCAGGCGACTTCACGGTCAGGACCTACCTGCAGGGCACCGACGGCTGGGCACCCCAGCTCGCCGGCTCGACCGCGGACTGCAGCGTGGTGCCGGCGGGGGTCGGGGCTTAGGTTCTGAGGCGCGAGGTCAGCGGCTGCCGTGGTGAACCGCTGCGGTGAGCTGCTGCGGTGGGGAACGGACGACGGCGGGAAGCTCCCGCCGTCGTCCGCTTCCGTTTGGTACTTACTGGCTGAAGGGGACCTTCTCCCAGCTCAGGACATCTCCGCCGGCGCTGCTGTTGCCGGACACGCTGAACCTGACGTAGTTGGTGGCGTTCGCGGAGCCGTCCACAGTGATGCGGTGCAGGTCGTCCGCGGCGGGCTGGCCGTAGACATCCAGCCACGGGGACCCCTCCGCCAGCGGCTGGTTCTCGGCAAAGACGTGGCTGTCGCCGTTGATGAGATAGACCGGGCGGTCGAAGCGGTTGGTCTCCTCAATAATGGCCGCAACGATCTCGCGGAAACCGGAGACTAATTCCGGGTTGGCGGAGGCCGCGTTAAGGAGGAAAGGATCGAACATATCGGCCTGAGTCATGAGGACAACGGCTCGGTCGTTGCGGCGCTCGGCGTCAGTAAACGTGCCGCGGATCTGGTCCAGCACAGCATCCGTCCGGTGCTCAACTTCAGCCAACTGCTCGGGCGTGGGTGATGTTTCACCCAGTCCGCTCCACGGCAGGAGGGAATTGTTGCTGCCCTGGATGTTCACCACGGAGAATGCCACGCGGTTCTGGGTGAAGCTGACATTTTCCGGAAGCCCGAGATTGTCCTGGGCCTTAACCGGCATGGTCGCGCCCAAGGTCTTGCCAGGCTCGTCGAAGAAGACTTCCCGCAGCTTGTCCAGCCGTTCCAGCGGGTTGTAGGCGCCGTTGTTGGGGCGGTGGCAGTCCACCCACTCGTTGTCGCCCGGGGTGAAAACCAGCGGGTGCTCAAAGGTGTCGAACTGTGAGCGGATGTTGGCGAAGTACTCGTCTGAGCAAACCGAGGAGCCGTTCTTGATGTCGCCCACGTGGGTGACGAACTTCAGCGCGCTGTCGGCGTTGATGTCCTTTATGCGGGACGGGAACTTTGCGATCTCGGCGTCACCGTAGGGCATGTCGCCGATGACGCCGAAGGTGAAGGCGTCGCTGGTGTCGTCGGCGGCGGCGGGCTGGGACGCAAGGAGGCCGAACGCAAGGACGGCTGCCGCCGTCGTCGTTTTGATGGTCTTTGAGGGCATGGGGATGTACCTGTCTCTGCTGGGATGGGCTTAGGCCGTACGGGCGGTGAGGAACTGCTGCAGCGCCTCGAGGTCATCGGTGTTGATGTGGTCCACTCCGGCGTCGAAGAGTTCATTCCAGACGGCTTCGCGGGCGGCGCCGGACATATCCGGGGTGGCCCAGAACCGGACGCGGTAGCCGTTGGCGTGAGCCTCCGCCACGTACGCGTGCAGCTTGGTGCGCTCCGCTTCCGGCATGGGTCCGACGCCCTGCCAGGTGAAGAGCCTGGTCCAGTTGTCGCTGACCAGCGGCATCAGGGCGGCGGGCTTGCCTGAGGTGAGGTCAGCGGAGCGGCCGTCATAGAAGCTGAACCGCTTTTCCTGTGCCTGCATTGTGGCCAGCGGGCGGTTTCCGCTGATGACCGCGGTGACCGGTCCGGTCTTGGTGGTGCCGTTGGTGTAGCGGCTCATGATGTCGCGGTGCTCCGCGAGTTCCTGCTCGATGGCGGCGTACGTAGCCTCGTCTTCGCTCTTGATGTCGATCAGTAGCTGCAGGCTGCCGTCCCACTTCGGGTAGACGCTGTGGCCCTGGTTGCTCCGGACCAGGTCCTGGAGCGGGTCGAGGTAGAGGCTTTCGAGCGTGACGCCGGGCTGGACGTCCTCCAGGTCGTGGGCCACAAGCAGCTCGCCGTCCACCAGCCACACGTCCGCCTCCACACTGGTGAAGCCGTGTTCCAGCGCGTCGAACAGCGGGCGGTCATGCTCATAGTCGTTGTGCGCATGCGCCTGGGCCAGTGGCTGGCCGACGACGACGCTTGCTGGCGCGTGGGCAGCGGAAGGAATCAGCGCCGATGGGGCGGCGATTCCGGTCAAGGAGGTGAGGGCTACAAAGGTTGTGACGGCGCTTTTCAGGAACACGGGGTTCTCCTCGGAACAGCTGGGTCGATTCAGTTCCCACGCGATGGGGGCGCTGCGGGGGTGCTTGAAAAGACTTCCTGCTGTGGAAGAACAGCCATGGCTCCAACGGTTTCGGGACGGTGAACGGGAGGCGTCGTTTGCGGACGGCAGGATGCCTGACCGCGAGCAGCGGACGACGGCGGGAGCCCCGCCGTCGTCCGGTCGTCATTTCGGTGGGCTACTCGCAGCAACGCAGGAGTCACAAGGCTGGGGCTTCTTGCTCCGCCAGCCTGATCATACGAAGTTCATCCTCCACCGCACGGGCCGGCCAATAGTCCTTCGCCAGCTCATCTGCCCAGATTCTGTCTGCTTCCGGGAAAAGCTTGTGGAGCAGTCCGGCCGCCTGAAGCAGAGCGATGAGTGCGATAGTCCTGTCATCCGGCGCCGTTGCAGCAGGCTTGGCCGGATCAGGCGCCGTGGCGTCGGGCTTGGCCAGATCAGGCGTCGTGGCAGCAGGCTTGGTCGGATCAGGCGTCGTGGCGTCGGAAGCCCCCGCGTCAGCCGTTCCCTCATCAGTGGCAGCTTTATCGGTGGCGGTTTTATCAGTGGCCTTGGAATCAGACACCCGGGCCTCGGTGGGCGCGCTGAGTGCCGCTTTGATCTTTTTCAGGATTGCCGCTTCCGGGGAATGGTCCTTTTCCGGGTACCGCACGGTCCGGAACAGGCCCAGGTGCTTTTCGCCGGCTTGTTCCACGATGCCCAGTGACGCCATTCCCTCATAGACACGCTGCACTTCAGCGCGGTTCTCCAGCATTGAAACCCACCGCTTGGGCGTATGGGGCCGCGATTTGTGGCGGATGAGATCCAGCTCCCGTTGTAAGTCGGTTGTGGGGGTGGTGCCGGTAGCCCTGACGTGCTTCCCCTGCAGTTCGATCGCACCAATCTGTTCCAGCTCGGCCAGAATTGCCCCTGCCAAGGTAGTCCTGAGCGCAAATACAGGCACTTCAGGTTTGCCGTCTTGGTCGTTTGTGGCCAGAAGGAGGAAGGCCTGGGGGAGGTTCAGTTCCACTGCTTTAGGTGTTTCAGCGTCCATACGACCATGGTGCGCTCGACTGCTGGCCCGCACAATGAGGATTTACGATCGCGTCAGAGCTCCCGCGCCGGTTCTTCGGGCAGCGCCCCCTCATCCTCCGGGTGCCGCTTAAGGTTAAGCAACGCCAGCGCCAGGCCGCCCCACACCGTAAGTATGGCGATGATCATCATGGTGATCGCGATGGGTGTCACAGTGCCGTCTCCTTTGCTTCTTCCTCCACCACGGAGTCGTATTCCGGATCGTGATGAGCCTTGGACCTGCTGCTCCAGGGGATGAATGTCAATGCCAGCGCAAGGACCAGCAGGCCCCCGGCCATGCCCCAGCCAAACAGGCCCACGAACCAGGCGGGATAACCCTCGTAGGTGGTGGAGATCTTGCTGATGAATTCGCTGGACACCATATAGACCAGGGCCAGCGGCACAACGCCAGCCACCAGCACCATCCAGGACCGGCGCATCTTGATGGTCGAGATCCGGTTCAGATGGGCGGACAGCAGTGGAAGCTTTCGCAAGAACCACGCGATGACCACTACGGTCACCAGCGCCCCCAGCGTAATACCGAAGCTGTTAACGAACGCATCGGAGGTATCCAGCAGGTACAGGCCTGTAGCCGTCGGGAAGAGTGCCAGCGAGACAACAGCCACCAGGCCGCTGACTACGATGGAGGCCTTGATCCGGCCCCATTCGAGTTTGTCCTGCACTGCGGCAACGATGACTTCCAGTACAGAGATCAGCGATGTTACTCCTGCGAACACCAGGGATCCGAAGAACAGTACGCCCATGAATGCCCCGAACGGAGCTTGGGAGACGATGGTGGGGAAGGCCACGAAAGCCAAACCGATCCCCTGCGTCACCACATCATTCACTCCCGCACCCGCGGCCTGCGCCATAAACCCAAGAGCGGCGAAAACACCGATCCCGGCCAGGATCTCGAACCCGGAATTGGCAAAGGCAACCACCATGCCGGAACCCGTGAGATCGGTCCTGCGCTTCAGGTAGGAGGAGTAAGTCACCATGATGCCGTAGCCCACCGATAGCGAAAAGAAGATGTGCCCATAGGCTGCAGCCCAAACGCCCGGGTCAGCCAGCGCCGCCCAGTCGGGGGTAAAGAAGGCGTTGAGGCCTTCTGCCGCGCCGGGAAGGAACAGCGACTGGAGCACCAGCAGGAGGAACATCACCACCAGCAGCGGGAGCAGGATGGAGTTCGCACGTGAGATGCCCTTCCGGATTCCCGCGACCATGATGATGATGACCGCCACCCAGATCAGCAGCAGCGGGAAGAACACGGACGGGACATAAGTGAATCCGATACCCGGCGCTTCGGCAACTTGGAGGAAATTCCGGAAGAAGTAGCCCTCGGCGTCGTCGCCCCACGCCTCCGTGAAGGAGAAGATGGTGTACATCAGGGACCATGCAATGATCACCGCGTAATAGGCTGCGATGACGAAACAGACAAGTACCTGCCACCACCCCAGTGGTTCCGCGGCCCGGTGGAGCCGCCGGTAGGCCAGCGGCGGCGACGCGCGGAATTTGTGGCCCACGGCGTAGTCCAGGAACAGCAGCGGGATACCCGCCGTCAGCAACGCCACAAGGTACGGGATCAGGAAGGCCCCGCCGCCGTTGTCATAGGCGATGTACGGGAAGCGCCAGATGTTGCCCAGGCCTACTGCCGAGCCGATGGCCGAAAGAATGAAGAGCCTGCGTGAGGAGAACGTCTCGCGTCTTACAGGTGCCGATGCGTTGCGTGAGGATATGCTGCTCATTCCGTCACGCCCCAGATTGTCGGGTGCGTTTGTGTCGTGCTGCGGTAGGCACGGCACGTTTCTGGCCGGTTCATGGGGGACTCGCTCTCAGGTGAAGGTGGACGTCCGTTTCACTGGCTATCTGGGGACTTTACTGCGTATTCTTCGCCCCGCGGAAGCCCTCATCCAAACCGCTAGCCCGAGGGCCCACCACAATGAAGGATGTCGATTCGCGCAGGCTGCGCGTTCTTCTTGCGGTTGCCCGTACGGGCGGGGTTCTTGCCGCGGCTGACGAGCTCGGAATTACGGCCTCGGCCGGCTCCGTCAGTCACGTCGCACGCCTTCTACGGGAAATCGGCTGGGGGCGTTCGGACGCGCTCGGCATCCTGAACGGCAGTTAAGCCTGTCGAAACCCAGGCTCAACGCCACCTAATGATTTAGGGATATTCTGCCTCGGCGACCCGCCTGACTAGGGAACCCTTATCGCTGGCACTTCTAGAACTGCCCGGTGGGGCCGCTGTCTTTGACTTCACCGCGCCAGCCGCCGGTTTCGGTGCCGCGCGATTCAATGAAGTCCTTGAACTTCCGCATGTCGGCTTTTACCTGCATCTCGTCGATCTTCAGTGCCGCGCCAGCCTTTTCAGTGACGGATTCCGGCGCCCATTCGAAATGGACTTTGACCCTCGTGTGGTTGGCATCCAGGGGCGTAAACCTGATGATGCCGGCATGGGACTTGCCGTCGGTGCTGCGCCAGGCGATCCGGTCGTCAGGCTCCTGGTCAACTATTTCAGTATCGAATTCCCGCTGGACACCACCCACCTTGGTAACCCAGTGGTTGGTGGTGTTGGTCAGTTGGGTTACAGACTCCACACCGGACATGAACTGCGGAAAGGATTCGAACTGGGTCCACTGGTTGTACGCGGTCCGCACCGGTACTGCGACATCAACAGTCTCTTCAACGTGTTCCATCTGATTCCTCCTGTCATGACGGGCGGCCGCAACGACGGACCGGCAGCACGTGCCCTTCTGCAAGTCAGGCAGCCGCCACCTCTGCACGATAAGCCCGGCGGCTGCCCGTGTCCAGACCTTCGGAATCCCCAAGACGTCGACCGTTACCCGATGACATTGCTCACCACAGTCGTAGGCTATTGAGTAGGCCGGAGCGCCTAATGACCGGCTCGGGTCACGAAGGGAACGACGGGTGAACAGTGATGCTGGTTACTGGTTCTTGAGTGGCGATGAGTGGGGCAATGCAGCCACCGACGTGCACACCGGCGGTGCGGGATCGCCGTCCTGGTCGGAGGGCAATCTCGTGCGGCCCCTGATTCACGGGGTGACCTACTTCGCCCGACTGCATGAGGAGCTGTCGGCTCTTCAGGCGGGAGACCGAGTGTGGTTCACTGACTGGCGTGGCGACGCCGACGAGCGGCTTACGGCGGCTGGGCCGACGATCGGCGAATTGCTGGCGCGGTTAGCCCGAGCGGGGGTGGAAGTGCGCGGCCTGGTCTGGAGATCCCACGGAGAGCGTGTGTCTGCCCCCATGAGCAACCGGTCCAACGAGCTCCTCAGCCGCCAGATCAACGACGCCGGCGGAGAGGTGCTGTTGGATCAGCGGGTGCGCCTCTTCGGCTGCCATCACCAGAAGCTGTTCGTCATCCGCAGTGACAGTGACCCCTCGAGGGACGTTGCGTTCGTTGGGGGAATCGACCTTTCCCACAGCCGCCGGGACGACGCCGATCATGCGGGAGACCCGCAGGCGGTAGACATGGATCCGCGGTACGGGAAACAACCTCCGTGGCACGATGCCGCCCTCGAACTGCGCGGCCCTGTTGTGGCAGATGTGCTGGAGTTGTTCGCGGAAAGGTGGAATGACCCCCATCCCCTGGACCATCGCACACCGTACCGGATGCTGCTGCAACGGTTGGCGGATATGCCCCGGCACCCCGAACCCCTCCCGGAGACAGCGCCGCCGCCACCACCGGCTGGTCCTCACGCTGTGCAGCTGCTGCGCACCTACGGCGTGAAGCGTCCGCCGTTCCCATTCGCACCCGAGGGTGAGCGGAGCGTTGCCCGGGCCTACACGAAAGCTTTCGCCCTGGCCCGCTCTTTGATTTACATCGAGGACCAGTACCTGTGGTCGGCTGAGGTGGCAGCCGGAATCGCCGCGGCCCTCGAACAGAACCCCGGGTTGAACGTGATCGCAGTGGTACCCCGCTACCCGGACTCCGATGGTCCGCTCGGTGGGCCACCCAAGCGACTGGGGCAACTGCGCGCCATCGAAACGATAAGCCGCGCTGCACCCGACAGATTCGGCGTGTTCAATCTGGAGAACACAGCCGGGACTCCGATCTATGTTCATGCCAAGATCTGCATCATCGACGACACCTGGTTCACGTGCGGGTCGGACAACTTCAACCGCCGGTCCTGGACTACGGATAGTGAACTTACCTGCGCGGTCATCGACACCAGTGCCGACGACACCACTGCAGGCAAGCAGGAAGCGGCCGACACGGGTCCCACCGCCTCCCGTCCTTTGACCCAAAGGCTCCGGCTCCAACTCTGGGCCGAACACCTGGGCCTCGACCAGGGTGACCCCCGGCTCCACGCTCCAGAGGACGGCCTCGGCCTTTGGAATGCCGCCGCCGACGCTCTGGACGATTGGCACAAAACCGGCCGCCGCTCGCCCCGGCCCAAGGGACAGGTGCGCCACCACAGTACAGAACCGGTTTCGCGCCTTCAGCGCCTCTGGGCGGGTCCTGCAAACCGGTTTCTGGTGGACCCGGACGGCCGCCCCCGCAAAATCCGCGGCACAACTCAGTTCTAGGCAAGCAACCCAGTTCTAGGCAGGGACAAAGATTTCACGGCGAGCGTACAGCTGGCAGGGGGTGAGGCACCGAATTCCGCGACTGAGGGGGCTATGAGTGCAACGCCGCTGAGCGCAGAATGAATTCATGGTGGATGCCGCAGTGTCTGAGGGTCTTGAGGAGGGTGAGCGCCTTCTCTCGTCTACCGAGTGGGCGGCTGCGGCTTCGGCGTTTGAATCCGTGCTGGCCATCGATGACGAACCGGCGGCACATGATGGCTTGGGACGTGCATTGTGGTGGCTTCGCGATGTTGACCGGGCCATTGCTGAGCGCACGGCGGCTTACGCCGGTTTTCGCAGCCTCGGACAGGATGCGCGTGCCTTCCGGGCGGCAGTGTGGTTGGCGCGTGAGTATGCGGAGGTAATGGGCAGGGAGCCGGTCAGCCGCGGCTGGTTTGCCCGTGCCGAGAGTCTTGCATCCCGGCTGCCCGACGGTGCCGAGGTCGGTTGGTTGGCCGTCACTCGGGGCCTATTGCGGGCCGACCCGGCAATGGCGCGGGAGGACGCCGGGGCGGCGCTGAGAGTTGCGCGCAGCTTGGGGGATCCGGATCTTGAGGCGACGGCCCTGGCGCTCCTCGGACTTGGGACCATCGCGGCCGGTGACGTCGCGGACGGGATGACGCTCGTTGACGAGGCGATGGTGGTCGTTACCGCGGGGGAACTTCACGACAAGATGGTTTTCGGCGATGTGTGCTGCATGGTCACGCGGGCCAGCGAAGAGGCCTGTGATGCCTCCCGGTTGAGCCAATGGAACAAGATCGTCCTGCGTTTCATGCAACGCACGGGCCACCTTACGCTGCTCCAATTTTGCGGTACCTGCTGCGCTGAGATTTTCCTGGCCGCCGGTGACATCGCAAGCGCCGAGGGCTGGCTCACCAAGACACTGCACGAACTGGATCAGGCCGGCCACCGCGCACGTTGCGTACACCCGGCAGCCAAATTGGCTGAATTGCGCCTGCTTCAGGGCCGCGTGGAGGATGCAAGCCGGCTGCTCGCGGGCTTCGAAGATCGCCCCGATGCATTGCTCGCGACGGCGGCAATCCGCTTAGCTGCCGGTGACACAGCCGTGGCGGCCGCATTGTTGCATCGCCGCATCCATCACGTCGTCGGCGGCCTTCTGGCCGTCCCGTTGCTCGCGCTGCTTGCCGAGGTCCAGATGGCACAAGGCGACGCTGGCCAAGCATTGGAAACGGCCAAGCGTCTTGACGAGGTTGCTGGCGAAACTCATTGGCCGAGGGCAATCGGGGCGTCGCACCTTACGGCCGGCCGCGTCGCAGCCTATGTTGGGAACATTGCCGCGGCCCAGGAGCGGCTCGACTCAGCCATCGCCGTCTTCGGTGAACTCAGCATGCCGCTCGAGGCCGCCCGTGCACGGCTGTCACTGGCCGAAGCCCTGCGCGAATTGGACCGCGAGGTCGCCGTACACGAGGCAGGTGTGGCCCTGGCAGTGTTCGACGAGGCGGGTGCCGCAGGCATGGCTGACAAGGCTGCGGCGCTTCTACGCGTACTGGGTGGCCCCGCTCGGACGGGCCCCAAGGCTTTTGGCTTACTCTCACGGCGCGAACGCGAGGTGCTCGAGCTGCTCGCCGAAGCCAAGACAAACGCCGAAATCGGGGACCGCCTGTTCATCAGCGCCAAGACCGTCGAACACCATGTGAGCAACATCCTCGCCAAGCTGCATTTGCGCAGCCGCGTCCAAGCCGCAGGGTTCACCCTGCGCGGCTCCCGCCCTGAATAAGGCGATAAATAGGGGGTAACCCCCATCCTTTCCTCCCGCCGTCGACGCATCCTTGGAGTGTCAGAGAGTCACCACGGCAGGAGGCGCGGAATGAAGCAGCAACGAACAGCCGGCAACGTCCTCACACAGGAAGTGGCGGTCACTGTCCGTGAGCACTCCAGGGCCCCTGCATACGTAGTCTTCGATGTCCTCACCAATTTGCCTGGACACTCCAGTGGGGAGGAGCCGAGGCATCCACGCTTCTGTCTATGGCTGCTCCGGAGGGACAAGCATCCGCCGGAACCGAGTTCACCTCCACGGCTGAGGACCGAATGTGCCGAATCCGAAACTCGTCTGTGGTAACGGAAGCCGTTCGGCCGTTGAGGTTTGAGCAGGTCGCCGAGTCCGCCTTGGTGTCAAAGAAGGATGGGACGACGGCGGACTGGGTCCTGGTGCACCGCTACGAAATCGAGACGGACGGAAACCAGAGCAACGTCACCTACACGTGCCGGCTGGTCCGAGCGACTGGGCTGCCTGGCCTATTGGCAATGTTCGGGATCCCTGTCCTGCGATCAATCGCCTCGGTTGAATGGGCTCGGGCAAGTAGAGCCGGACTGCGGCGCCTCATGGCGGCAGCGGAAAGCGCAGTGCAGGATGATCCTGCGCCAACAAAAAAGGAAGGAACAAGACGATGGCAAAGCTAACGATTGACGATCAAACCGCCCGCGTCGAGCGCATGACAGGCTACGAGGGCCGTTACCGGGAGGAAGACGGATACACGATCGCCTTCGAAAAGTTCGAAGACGGAGGCGACTTCACTCCGTTTTATAAGGGCCTGCCGGATGACCGGTGCCAAAGCCACCACTGGGGGTACGTTGTGAAGGGCCGGCTCATCATGCACATGCCTGCCGGAGACGAGATCATAGAAGCAGGAGAGGCGTATTACACGCCTCCGGGACATACCGATGAGCTTGATCCCGGGACGGTTCTGGTGGAGTTCAGCCCGACGGAGGAACTGGCACGGACTTTGGCAGTAGTGTCGCAGAACCTTGAGGAAGCGGGCTAAACCGTCAGCGGCAGCGCTCCCGGCCAGCATTGACTGTACGCTCTGGCCGGGAGTTCGGTAATCTGCACGGCATGACATACCCATGCGGCGCGCCAGCGTCACACAAGGCGACCGCATCCGGATCCTGACAGGCAAAGCCCTACCCTTAACACGTGTCTTTCACTAACATTCGTACCGCCGCCGCGAGCTCCCTCGCCGCCGCAGGTCTCCTGCTTGCTCTCGCCGCCTGTTCAGCACCGGCCGCCTCCCAGTCAACTACCTCCACACCGGCTTCCCCGGCAGCCACAACCAGCGCCGCCGCCGGACCCTGCACCGGCGTGAAGGTTATCGTCGACTCCGGCTCCCTGAAGCAAGCCGCCGCCGATACATCCGTCTGCGTGCCCGTGGACGGGCCGACTCTCGCTTCCGAGGTGCTCGACGAGGCAAAGGTGAAAACAGAGGGCACCACCGAATATCCCAAGGAACTGGTGTGCCGCGTTAACGGTGTGCCCGCCAAAGACTTCGACATCGTCCACAAGGGCGGAACGTACAAGGAAGAATGCGGAAAGATGCCCGCCGCGTTCGCCTACTGGGCTCTCTGGGTTAAGCCTGCCACCGGTGACTGGGCCTACGCCCAGGAAGGCCTCACCACCCTGAAGGTGAGCCCGGGCGAGAGCCTGGAACTGCTGTTCACGGTCGACGGCGCACCGGCCACCCCCTCGGCATGATCTTTCGACCCGCGCCGTTACGGGCAGCGGCGGTTCTCGCCGTCGTCTTCATCGCGGCGCGGGTCATCTACCGCATCCTCTTCAACGGAGCGGACACCGGCGAGCCGGTTCTGCTCAACCTGGCGCCGGTGCCGCTGCCTGCCCCCTACGCCCATGTGGTCCTTCTGGGTCCAGTCACGGCGCCTGGGCTGTGGGCCGCGGTCCTGTCCGCCCTGCCGATTGCCGGGATAATCCTCGCTTTCGGCATCCTCAACGCCTGGGTCGACATAGCCCGCGGCTTCGTGCGCCTGGCCCGCGGCGGCCCCGTGCAGGGCATTGCCCGAATGCTTGTGGTGGCTTGGGCGGCGCTCCCAGCGCTTTCCGACGCCGTCACCTCCGTGCGCCTGGCCTTTCGGCTGCGGGGCGAACGCTTCGGGGCACGCGCCCTCATTCCCGTGCTCGAGCGCACCCTTGAGCACGCCAGCCGGGTTGCAGCGGCCCTGGAGCTACGCGGTTTCGGGAGCCGGGCAAACCACCAACCCACGCGAGGTATCGAAGCCCCGGTTCTCGTCCGGGACGCTCAATTCCGCATAGGTGACGCGCAGGTACACGTCACTGAATTCACGCCGTCGAGCGGGTCAATTACGGTCATTACCGGGCCGACCGGCTCCGGCAAGTCCACCATTCTGCGAGGTATAGCCGGCCTCCTCTCCCACGTTGACGGCGGAGAAATCTCCGGCACCGTGAGCGTCGCCGGAGCGGACCGCGCCACCACACCGCCGCGCGATACCGCCCGCTTCATCGGCGTCGTCTTGCAGAATCCCCGCGCCGCCTTCGCCAGTACCCGGGTCCGGGACGAAATCGCCCTCGCGCTTGAGTTGCGCGGCATGGCATCCGGTAGCGTCAAGGCCCGCGTGCTGGAGGTCGCCGAGAATATCGGGGTTTCGGCGCTGCTGGACCGGAATGCCAGTACCCTCTCGGCTGGTGAGGCAACGCTTGTAGCCATCGCCGCAGCAGTGGTGGACCAACCCGCCCTGCTCCTGGTGGATGAGCCCCTGGCCGACCTTGACACCTCAGCACGCCGCCACGTCATCGCCGTACTCGACGCCCTCGCCCGCGATGCCGGTGTCTGCGTCATCGTGGCGGAGCACCGGGCGGAGCCGCTGGTCCCCGTTGCCGACTCGTGGTGGACTATCGACGACGCCGCCCTGGTTCCGGGTGCCGCGCCCTCCCCGCCGTCGCATGCTGTTGATGCCCGCCCGACGTTTACACAGCCAGCCGGGCGCGTGCCCGTACTGACTGCCACAAAGCTCGCGGTGCACCGCAAGGGCAACCCGCTCGTGCGCATGGCATCCCTGACGCTGAACCGCGGCGAAGTGGTTGCTCTGGTAGGGCCCAACGGTGCCGGGAAGTCGTCACTTCTTGTGGCGCTAGCGCTGGGTGAAGGCACTGGTAGTAACGGCAAGGCCGGTAAAGGCAAGGGCGGTGAGGGAACGCTCGACGGCGGAACGGTCGACGGCGGCCGGGTCGCCCTCGTCCCGGACGCCTCGGACGACCTCTTCACTCGGGACACCGTCGCCGGAGAGCTGCGCGCAGCCGACAGGCGCCAGGCGCGGGCTGCCCGTCAGGCTGCGCGTACGGCCGGCCGTCAAGCAGGGTGGTGGCAATGGCTCCGGGGCCGCTCAAACGGGCATCACGCAGACGGGCATCATTCAGGCAGTGACGGGCCTTCCTCGATGCCAGCTGCATCACGCTTGGCCCGTTTGCGCGGAGACGTCAGTATTCCTATTGGCCACGAGCATCCCCGGGACCTCTCCGCAGGAGAGCGGAGGATCCTGGCCATCGCGCTGCAGACCATGGACGACCCCCAAGTACTCCTGATCGATGAGCCAACCCGCGGACTCGATCCTGCTGCGCGCGAAGCAGTTTCCGGGGCGTTGCGGGCGGCAGCGGACGCTGGCACGGCGGTCCTGATCGCCACGCACGACCACGACTTTGCCCACGGCCTGGGCGCCCGGATCCTCCCGATGAGTGACGGCGTCGCGCCTTCTACTGCAGCAGAAGCGGCCCCGGCTGATGCCGCCACAGCACAAGTCTTAGCCACAGCACAACCCTTCTCGCCGCCACGCATCGCAGTGCCACGGCCCGCTGGCGAGGCAACCGACTCCCAAAACACGCAAAGAAAGCGCCACATCCGCCTGCCGCGGGGTGTCGAACTCGCAGTTCTCGTAGCTGCAAACATCCTGGCCCTCGCGGCATTCTGCTGGCCTTTGCTCGCCGCGGCGCTTCCGGAGGATGCAGCCGCGGCCCTCCCCTACGCGGCGCTGGCTATTGCGCCGATCGCCGTCGTTGCCATTGTTGTGTCCCTCGACGGCTCGGTCCGCTCCGCCCACACCGTGGCGTTGCTCGGCGTCCTGGCCGCCGTCGGCTCGGCAATACGCGTGGCGAGTACCGGCGTCGGGGGTGTGGAGGCAGTGTTTATCCTGCTGATCCTGGCTGGCAGGGCCTTCGGACCCCGTTTCGGTCTGCTCCTTGGTGCGGCCACCATCGCAGTCTCAAGTGCCTTGTGGAGTGGCATCGGGCCCTGGACGCCGTTCCAGATCTTCGCCTGTGCGTGGGTAGGCGCCGGGGCCGGCCTGCTCCCCCGCAAGGTGCGCGGCAACGCTGAACTGTGGATGCTGTGCGCATACGGCATCGTTGCGTCGTACCTGTTTGGCCTGCTAACCAACCTGTGGTTCTGGCCGTTCGCGGTGGACGCCGGCACCGGCATCTCCTACGTGCCCGGCGCGCCGCTGGCAACCAACCTCAGCAGCTTCCTGCTCTACTCGCTGGTGACGTCTACGGCGGGCTGGGACACCCTGCGTGCCATCACCACAATCGTCGGAATCGCCGTCGTAGGGAGGGCCATTCTTGCCGCTTTCAGGCGGGTGAAGCCGGTCTCCAACACGGGCAGGAAAGCCACAATGGCTCACTCCGCTAAGGCCAAAGACGGGCTTCAGCTTAGGGTCTGAGGAAACCTGGGCCTGAACCCGCACCGATGAGAGGGCGCAAGCGTCCTGCGAGCAACCGCGCGGACCGGCCAGGGACTGAGAGCCCGGTGTCTATACCTTGCTCGCGACCACCAGGTAGTTCTCGGCCTCAAGATCGAACGTGCTCACTTCCGTCCGGAGTCCTGCCCGGTGCAGCTCGGCTTCGAGTTCCTCGTACCGGTAGGGCCAGCAGGACAGCAGTTCCGAGCGGACAAGGACCGGCCCAGTCGCATCAAGTTGGGCGATCGCAATCTCGATGTGGTGCTCATCCTCCCAATGCGGCGCAATCTCCCAGCGGTAGACCACGACGGCATCGCGACCGTTGCGGCGGACGAGTCGGTCCCTGATGTCCAGCCGGGAACCTCTGGCCCTCACGAGTTCCCAAGTGCGGGATGTGAGCACCAAGCGCCCGCCAGGGCGCAGAAGCCGTGACATCGACTCCAGAGCAGCACCCCTGCCTGTCGCGCCCGCGGCATGGTGAAGCGAGTTGCCAACGCAGAACACCATGTCGAACGTGTCGTCCTCGAAATGGTCGGGCAACTCTTCCCATTTCGCCCTCACGGCCCTGACGGAGGCCCCGAACTCCTCAGACAACTCTGCAGTCCGGCGAATCATCGCTTCGCTGGCGTCAGTTGCGACAACCTGGATGCCACGACCGGCGAGGCCAACCGCCAACTGTCCCGTTCCGCACGAACAGTCGAGGACGTGAGCGTTCGACGGCAGGAGACTGAGGACGTCATCGAATGACGCAGCGAACTCGGCGGGAGGCAACTTTGCATCCGAGATGAGCCATTCGTACACCTCGGCAAGCACGTCATATTCCGCCACAACCACTACCCCCGTTACACAGCAGACTCACGGCGGGACGTCAGTCCATCAGCGGAGCAAGCCGGGCACCAATAGTTTTCGCAAGGATAGCCCGTCCGCACATGCCGTGGATAGCCCGGCTGAATCATCCCGCAGGACGAGTCCGGACGCCGCTGGTCTGGCTAGGCTAGTCAGCGTTGGCTGAACGGGGCCGGCCGAATTGGGGGAGCGTCAATGAAAATGCTTGGCAGGAAAATCACGACGGCGGCTGCCTTGCTTGCGCTGGCGGCGGGAGTGTCGGGATGCAGCCTTTTTCCTTCTCCACCGCCGCCGTTGCCGCCCAGCCCCACATCACTGGTGGACGCAAACTGCCCCTTCCTGGACGAAGAGGAAATCGTACCGGTTCGGATTCCCCTGGGAACTCCCAAGGAAGCCATCGGCGGCGTTCTCAACACATACAGCGCCTGGTTGAACGCCGGCTCTGAAACCATGACTTCGTGGGCATCCCGTGGATCCGTAACTGAAAAATGCGTGGCGCAGCTTGCGGCCCGGAATGCCGAGGCCTATGCCGCCACGGTTTTCACCTCGCACTCTGACGTTGCCTGGCAGCAGTATTTCGGGACGGTGGAGGCCATGAATGCCCGGAACCTGTGGAGCGTTGCGAAGGCCGAGCCGGGCCAGGGCGGCCGGGGAACCTTCGAGCTGCTCCAGGAGATTGACTCCAGTGCCACGGACAATGGAACGTTCCTGAAGTTCGACGCCGTCTATAGGCCTCGTCCGGCCAGCAGGACCGCAGACGGAGGTTCCTGGGAGGGCTGGGAAACCCCCACCCGCTGGTATGTGGAGCTGGTGCCGGCAGGCGATTTCCTGGTAATCAACTACATCGAGCAGACCCCTTTACCCACCCAGCCATGAATTTCTGTCACAAGACTCGCGAAGCTACTCAAGGCCATAGATCGAGATCCACTCGCTCCTGCCCGGGATAGGGCTCTTGCCCTGGCTGGTCATCCAGTCGAAGACCGTGTTCAGGATCAGGTCCAGCCGCTCGATCGTGACCGCCGCGTCCCTCTTCGAAAGTGCCTTGAACTCCACTTCGTCCGCCGTCACCGGCAGCAGCGGGCTGCCGTCCCTGTACAACTGTGCCCAGTACGCTTTCACTAGGTCGAAGAATTCCGGATCCGCTTCCGTCACCGGTGACTTCAGCAAATCCAGAATCGGCGTCCCGTCGTGAAGCTGCTCAAAGTTCTCCACCAGGGTGATCAGGTACGGCGCCCCGTAGTGCGGGTCCTGCCACTCCTCGAGATCGTTCTTACGCGCGCGCCCCGACAAAGTTCGCGCATTTGGAACCGCTCCTCCGGGTTCAATCCCCACTCAGAGGCATATTCACCGCCGACACACATTGACTTCCCCCTGCAGGTTCACTGCTTTGAACGCCGATAATTGACGTTCCTTCAACCCGGCGCTCACGCTTGCCTTCTGCGCCTTGGGAGGCGCGGTACCAGGCTTGGAATGAATATGCGCATGTGAAGGCAATCAGGCGGCGGTTTCAGACCCGCGCGTCACACCTTGAAGTACTTCGCCTCCGGGTGGTGGAACACGAACGCGTCGGTGGACTGTTCGGGGTGCAGCATCAGCTCATCACTGAGGATCACGCCCATCCGCTCGGGTTTCAGCAGCTCCGTCACCTTGCGGCGGTCTTCCATGTCGGGGCACGCGGGGTATCCGAGCGAGAAGCGCGCACCGCGGTAGTCGAGCTTGAAGTACCCTGCCTTGTCCTTGGGCTCCTCGGCTGCGAACCCCAGCTCGGTGCGTATACGTGCATGCCAGAACTCCGCCAGCGCTTCGGTGAGCTGCATGACCAGGCCGTTGAGCTCGTAGTAGTCACGGTACTGATTCGCAGCGAACATCTTGGACGTGAACTCCTCAATCGCTGAACCGGCGGTAACCAGCTGGACCGGAAGCACGTCGATCTGGCCTGATTCGCGTGACCGCACGAAGTCGGCAAGGCACAGGTGCCGGTCCCGGCGCTGGCGCGGGAAGTCGAAACGCAGACGCTCGGTGCCGATCGGACCACCTGAACCGCCGTCGGGGGCGAGCAGTCCCGCGGTGCCGAGGACGCCGTCGTGATCCTCTCCGTGGTGCAGCACCACCACCTGTTCCCCTTCGGAGACCACCGGGAAATAGCCGTAGGCGACGGACGCATCAAGCATGCCCTCGGCGAGGATGCGGTCCAGCCAGTACCGCAGGCGCGGCCGGCCCTCGAGCTCCACCAGTTCCTCATAGGAGGCGCCGTCATCGCCGCGGCCGGGCTTGAGCCCCCACTGCCCCATGAACGTGGCGCGCTCGTCGAGCAACGCCGCGTAGTCGTGCAGCGCAACACCGCGCACGATGCGGGTGCCCCAGAACGGCGGCGTCGGAACGAGGTTGTCGGAGACGACGTCGGAACGCCCCGGCATCGCTTCCGGCTCCGTCACCGTGAACTTCGCGCCTCCTTTATGGATCCGCTTTTTTAGCGGCGGAAGGCCGACGTCGTCCGGGGACTCGCCGCGGGCAACGCGGACCAGCGGTTCCATGAGTGAGAGGCCCTCGAAGGCATCCTTGGCGTAGCGCACTACGCCGTCAAACTGCTCGGCCAGGTCCTGCTCCACGTAGGCGCGGGTCAGGGCTGCACCGCCGAGGATGATGGGCCACTTCTTCGCCAGGCCACGGGACTGCAGCTCCGCGAGGTTTTCCTTCATCACCACGGTGGACTTCACCAGCAGGCCGGACATGCCGATCACGTCGGCGTTGTGCTCCTCCGCTGCGGCCATGATCTCGGCGATCCCCTGCTTGATGCCGATGTTGATGACGTTATAGCCGTTGTTGGTGAGGATGATGTCCACCAGGTTCTTGCCGATATCGTGCACGTCCCCGCGCACAGTGGCGATCACCATGGTGCCCTTGCCCGACGAATCCGACTTCTCCATGTGAGGCTCAAGCAGGGCCACGGCGTTCTTCATCACCTCGGCGGACTGCAGCACGAACGGCAGCTGCATCTCGCCGGCGCCGAAGCGCTCGCCGACCACCTTCATGCCCTCGAGCAGGTTGTCGTTGATGATGCCGAGCGGGGTCAGTCCCTCCGAGCGAGCCAGGTCGAGGTCCGCTTCAAGGCCCTTGCCCTCGCCGTCGATGATACGCCGCTCCAAGCGCGCACCGGTGGGCAGCGCCGCAAGTTCCGCAGCGCGCTGGTCCTTGAGTGCTGCGGTGTCGACGCCGGCGAACAGGTCCAGCATGATGGCCAGGGGGTCGTAGGTGGTGTTGCCGTCGGCGTCGTATTCGCGGCGGTCATAGACGAGGTCCAGTGCCACCTTGCGCTGCTCCTCCGGCAGTGACGCGAGCGGCACGATCTTGGCGGCGTCGATGATGCCGCTGGACAGGCCCGCCTGTACTGCCTCGTGCAGGAACACCGAGTTCAGGACCATGCGCGCTGCCGGGTTCAGGCCGAAGGACACGTTGGAGACGCCGAGTGTGGTGTTGATGCCGGGGTACTTCGTGGTGATCTGGCGGATGGCCTCTATGGTTTCGATGCCGTCCCGGCGGGTCTCTTCCTGGCCGGTGGCGACCGGGAAGGTCAGGGCATCGACGATGATGTCTTCGACGCGCATCCCCCATTCGCCCACAAGGGCGTCAACGAGGCGGGAGGCGATGGCCACCTTGCCCTCGGTGGTGCGTGCCTGGCCTTGCTCGTCGATGGTCAGTGCGATCACGGCGGTACCGTGTTCCTTGACGAGCGGCATGATGCGCGCGAAGCGGCTGTTGGGGCCGTCGCCGTCCTCATAGTTGACTGAGTTGACCACCGGGCGCCCGCCGATGAGTTCGAGCCCGGCCTGAAGTACGGCCGGTTCGGTGGAGTCCATCACCAGCGGAAGCGTGGAGGCCGACGCGAAACGGGACACGATCTCCTTCATGTCGGCCACGCCGTCGCGCCCCACATAGTCAATGCACACGTCGAGCAGGTGCGCGCCAACCCGGACCTGCTCGCGGGCAATGTCGACGCAATCGTCCCAGCGCTCTTCGAGCATCGCCTGCCGGAACGCCTTCGAACCGTTGGCGTTGGTGCGCTCACCGATGGCGAGGTAGGACAACTCCTGGTCGAAATTCACGTGGTGGTAGAGGGAAGCGATGCCGGCTTCCCGCTCGGTGGGAACGCGGGCACCGTCGGCGGCCCGCCCACCGCTGGCGACCGAGGCGCCGTTGCGGAAGGGAGCAAGACGTTCGACGACGGCGGCCATGTGCTCCGGCGTCGTACCGCAGCATCCGCCCACCAGACCGATGCCGAATTCGCGCACGAACTGCTCGTGCGCGGTGGCGAGTTCGCTGGGTGACAGCGGATAGTGCGCGCCGTTGGGACCAAGCACCGGCAGGCCTGCGTTGGGCATGCAGGCGATGGCGACGGAGGACTGCTTGGACAGGTGGCGCAGGTGCTCGCTCATCTCGTCCGGCCCGGTGGCACAGTTCAGGCCGATGGCGTCGACGCCGAGCGGCTCGAGCGCGGTGAGCGCGGCGCCGATCTCGGAGCCCATGAGCATGGTTCCGGTGGTCTCGACGGTCACTTCGACGAAGATGGGGAGCCTGATGCCGCGGGTGACGATGGCCTGCTTGCAGCCGTTGACTGCGGCTTTGGTCTGCAGGAGGTCCTGGCTGGTTTCGATGAGGAAGGCGTCCGCTCCCCCGTCGATGAGGCCCTCGGCCTGGAGGGCGAAGGTCTGCTTGAGGTAGTCGTAGCTGGTGTGCCCGAGGCTGGGGAGCTTGGTGCCAGGTCCCATCGAGCCGAGGACCCAGCGCATGCGTCCGTCTGTTTTTTCTGCCGCTTCGGCTCTTTCCCGGGCGATTTTCGCGCCTTTGCGGGCGAGCTCTTCGATGCGGTCGTCGATGCCGTAGTCGGAGAGGTTGGACCAGTTGGCGCCGAAGGTGTTGGTTTCCACGGCGTCGATGCCTGTGGCGAAGTAGGCGTCGTGGATGTCCGCGAGGACGTCCGGCCGGGTGTGGTTGAGGATCTCGTTGCAGCCTTCCAGCCCCAGGAAGTCGTCCTCGAGCGAGAGTTCCCGGCCCTGCAGCATGGTGCCCATGGCGCCGTCGGCAATGACGACCCGGTGGTTCACGGCATCCAGGAGCTCCTGTGAACGGACGGGACGCGGGACAGTGTCTATATCAAGCGCAAAACGAGGCATCTAAACAGATTACGGGTGCGGCCGGAAATGTTGCTTCGTATTTCTGTGTACTACGGGGGCGGGTGGGGGATTCCCAGGACCTCTCATGTATTCAGGTGCAGACGGCAACCCGAATATCGTGGGACAGTCGAATAAGGACGGCCGGGAACCGCCCAAGCACAAATAGATCGCTGGACCGCGCAAAAACTTTCAAGTCCAGGAACTTGGCGCAGGTTATCGGTGACCCTACCGATGACCTCAGTCCCTAAGGTCTCATCTGCTGTCGTTGCAGAATAGATTTACCGGCAGACCCTGTCCGCGGCACTGGCGGATCTGGAACGCAGGGAGGCGCCAGGACGGCTGCCGCCGTCGCTGTGCTCAAGGGTCTGGGAAGGCATGAGGGTGATCCTGTTGCCGCTGGGAAACGTGGAATAGAACGTGCGAGCGGAAGTAACCACAACAGCGCCTTGAAGTCGGCGTTGTTGATGGGTTTACGCCGGGTCGACGAGTTCGCTTTTGCACGGCTTCGCGTGCTGTACCCTCCTGGACCAGAAGCGGATGCGGTGGCCGTTAGCTTGCGCGAAAAGTTGCTCCAGTTGCGGCTGAACGGGGAATGAGTTCGGCGGGCTATTCGGAGTTGAAGCCGCTGCGGAGCGGGGTCTCGAAGCTGAACGCCCCAGGTATTCGATGCCCACCAGGGCAAATTTCTGCCAAGATGGTTCTGAAGCAACTGCACCAAGGGGATGGCCCAAGCAGGTATCGCCGATGCAACCGAAACTAGGTGACAGCTTGACGCAGAACTGGCATGAACGCTTTGCAGCTGCATTTCCCGACTATTCGCACCTCTCGGGGGGATATCCGGCGGATTTCGACTTTGCAATCGACAGCATAAATCTGGTCGGCGGCCAATCGATTCCACTGCAGCGGGCCGGCGTAACCGCCATTGTCGGCGCAAACAACGCTGGCAAGTCAACTGTTCTCCGGGAGGTTTGGGAGAAAATCGCACATACCCCCGGTTATGCAGAGCAGCCGCGCGTTGCCGTGAATTCGCTGGAATTGCATGGCCCCGGCAGTCAGGCAGACGTCATTTCATGGCTTGGTCAAAACGCGAGCTTCGTAGTTCAAGGTACGACCGCTGGCTTTCTGAGAGCACAAACGGGTATCCAGCACCCAGGTACTCTGGTTCAGACTTGGCAGAAGCCCCTTAGAGAACTTGGCTCCCTCGCGAGTTCGCTCGTCTTTTATGGCAACGCCCAAGGTCGCTTCGGAATCGGTGGTGCCGCCGAGATGCGCGAATCCGTTGGAGATCCACCACAACATCCGATCCACTACCTACAGGACTCAAGACTGCTGCTTGACAAAGTGAGCGCCGTTTCTCGAGATGTGTTCGGGTCCCCTTTAACGCTCGATGCCCTTGGCCGCACCATTCGTCTCCGCGTCGGCGAGATGGCCATGAAAGCACCCCGAATTAACGATGTTCCCGTCGAATATCGTGAGCGGATGGCCAGCCTCCGGCCGCTAGACGACCAAGGCGACGGCATGCGAAGTCTGATGGGGCAACTACTGCCGATCGTGACTGCGGCATATAAGGTCGTCATCATCGACGAACCTGAGGCATTTTTGCACCCCCCTCAAGCCCACGCTCTGGGCGCTGAATTGGGGCGATTGGCGGTGAAAACAGGCCTTCAAATACTGGTGGCGACACACGACAGGAGCTTTCTAACCGGGCTTCTGGACTCCGGTGTAGACGTTTCGGTTGTCCGATTAACCAGGGGCGACGGAGCGACCAAAGCAAGTCGGCTCGATTCGACCCAGCTGAAGGCGCTTTGGACCGACCCCGTCCTGAAGTACACGAATGTGTTGGACGGACTATTCCACCGGCTTGTGGTCGTTGCGGAGGCGGAGGGTGACTGTGCCTACCTTTCGGCTGCTATTGATTGTGACAAGCGCGAAGAGGGCCCCCTACCTAGAAGCGAGATCTTGTTCGTTCCAACCGGCGGAAAGGACGGGATGGCTAAAGTATCCGCCGCGCTAAACGCTGTCAGGGTGCCGGTCGTAGCTGCCCCCGACCTCGACATGCTCTCAGATCAAAATAAGCTTCAGGTCCTGGTCAACTCTGTAGGCGGAGCTTGGACGGACGAAATGACAAAACTTTGGAAGTTGGCGACAGCCGACCTCAATGCACCACGCGAACCTGCCAAAGTCAGCCACGTGCTGGACGCTATTGTGTCCGCTCTCGAGGGTAAGCGAGAATCGCAGTTCTCGTCTGACGATAAGGAACTTGTACTCGCCCAACTCCGAACACAGGGCTCGCCATGGGCTTCCGTTAAGCAGCACGGGATGTCGGCTTTCAGGGGCTCTGCCCGTAAGGCAGCCGGCAATCTCATCAGCCTATTAGACGAGGCAGGCGTTGTCTTGGTCAAGGAGGGAGAGCTCGAGCGTCTCGCACCTGAGGTTGGGGTACGGAAGGGCCCGGGATGGTTACAAGCTGCACTTTCAGACGGAGAGCAATGCAACGATTCGACTCAAGCCCACATCAGCCGCATCCTGCTCGCTGGAAGCTTGAAACTAGGTCATGAAATCACCACGCCAATTTGACCTTGCCACTGTTCTTGTACACCGATGCAATCATGCCTAGATCGGACACTGTACCGGGAAATTTCAGTTCCTATAAAAGCTCCAGCTGCAAAATACTTAGAGACGAGGCGCCTGATCCCCCTCCGTGCCCTCCTGGGCGCTAGGGTTGCTTCCATGCGGATCACAGGCGTGCGCGTTAAGAATTTTAGAACTGTAGGTACACAGGAGCAATTCCTTGACTTGGGCAAGACCCTTACAATAGTTGGACCGAATAACAGCGGTAAGACTAACCTTCTTCAGTCGGTTCAGATGTTATTCACTGGATATGACAATGAGCACTCATACTCCGTGCTGGATGACTCACCCCGAGGAAAGGGAGCCCGAACTAGCATCGTCGGGTACTTCGACGGAGAACCCAACGGAGCAGACGCTAGCTTTTACGCAGATCTCGACCGGCTCTACACTATGTATGGCTTGCAGCGTCCCGGCCCAACCGTAGCTCTTTATCTAACATTCTCACCATCTGGAACACCAACTTACAACTTTTTCCCGAACCAGAAACGGCCCAGCGATGGAACCACCCAGTCCAACATCAGCCGCCTTCAAAAGCAGCTAGTTGTCGATCTCCTGGGAAAGTTCCGGTGCCATTTTATTCCGTCGGAGAAGAGCATGCGCGAGCTTGTTGACGACGTCCTGACTCCCTTCGTGCGAGGTGTGGTGGTCGGGGTGGTCGAGCCTTTGCTAGGAAAAATCCAGTCTGAGCTGGATGCCGTATCGAAGAACATCACCACCGCCTTGGCCAACAGCGGAATAGTTGGCCTTTCCGCGTCCTTTGGATTTCAAGGGGGAACAATAGAGAACATGCTAAGCAGCTTTGACTTCTACCTCAGCGACCCTTACAAGACACCGCTTTCGAGGAAGGGCCAGGGAACCCAGAGTCTCGCATTTATGGCGGCTCTGCACTGGGTAACGGAAAAGGAGTTGGAATCTGAGAAGAGGCCCATCTGGCTCATAGAAGAACCTGAATCATTCTTGCACCCGGAACTTTCTCACAGCGCCACCCAACTACTCGATTCACTGGGCGAATCCGCAACCGTTGCTATGACCAGTCATTCCATGGCTTTCGTACCGCACGATCCCAAGCGAGTAGTCGGCACCCAGCTAGATTCTGACGGCAGCACGGCTCTTCTCACTTTTAACTCCCATGAAAAAGCTACGGCTACCTTGCGTAAGGGCCTAGGACTCCGTTTTGCAGATTACTTTTCACTCGGCACTTCAACCGTGCTGACCGAAGGTCAGTCGGATTCCGAGTACTTGAGATGGTTCCTTGAGCTAAGCAGCGATTGGGAGAACTGCGAGTGGCCCCGACTTCGCGCTGCAACCATTAGCGATCGCGGGGGCGCATCGCATCTGGCAGGCTTCATTCGCTCCAATTATGAGATTCTTCGAAAAGAACAGCCCACAGTCAGCCTATTTGATGGCGACGAGGCCGGCGTGAAGGCAGTAAGCGACTTATCTGGTTATTTCAACAATGTCGGTATCCCATTCAACTCCAACCGGGAGTATGTGTACGTTCGAGCAGGGTTTGCAATAGAGGGTCTCTTTCCTGATATCTGGGTTTCAGAGCACTACGCTTCTAGTCCCGGTCATTTCAACGACTTCCAACAGGACGCTGGCGGCTTGTTGGTAAAATTCCGGCTGAAGGACGGGTCCAAGACGGCCTTCGGGAATGCCCTGAAGTCTCGAGCTCAGGAAGCCAGCGATACCGACTGGGCCACAAGGTGGAGCACTGTGTGCAGTGCGCTCGATCAAGCGCTGGTGATTCAACAGACGACGATTGAGACCACCGCCTAGATAGGGAGCCCGGCTATAGATTTAGGTGAGCAACGCGGACACCCAATTAGTTCCCGTTACCACTTGCGTATGACCTCTGCGCTGGAAGTGCACCTTTTCCCGTTTACCCTGAAGTTCTGTTCGACTAGCGCGTCCGTGATCTCTTTCAGGTGCTCGTCCCGGACAGCCCATCCGGAAAACGTCAAATCGTCCGCATATCTCGAATAATTTAGCCCACATTCGGTAGCGAATACCTCCAATATGGCATCCGTGGACGGTGTTGATGTTGACGATTTCTCAGGCATGCACGTCGTAAGTGTGCAAGATCAGAAATATTGGTGTTGCTCTTCAGTTCCATCGAAGGATGGCTACAGTCGAGACCTATCGAGAAGGACCAACAAGTCAGTCCTGCTGTCAGGGCGAACTGCAAGGCTTGCATCGTCCTCGAATGCTTCGGCAGATAACGGAACTGCATGATCGGGACATTCCTGCTGATTCAAGTCAGGATAGTAGCGCGTAATCTTGCCGTTCGGAACTTATCCCAAACTCCTACTCGGCATGCGCGCCTAGGCGATTTCCGCGACGCCTGCAACTCCGTTTCTGCCTCGAGCGGTAAGCAGATCAGATCGAAGAGAGTCAAAGAGCCGGGCGGTACTTCCGTCGCACTGAGAGGAATAGCGTGGCATGCCAACTACAAGAGGAGGGATACCCTCGAAGGTGGCCGTAAAGGATATGTAGTCCGGTTCTTCCTCGTCCGACACGTCGAAATACTCCACATGATGCATCGTTAAACTCTGGATCGCTGAACGCGGAACAATTTTCACGTCCCCCTTATAGGGGTATGGAGGGTAGCTGTTCGGGTCTACCGTCTGCAGATCGCCTGAGATTATGAACTGGGGTGTAACGATGGTGGCGGCGTACCGCAGCAATCCGGCGCCACGTTCGCCCTCTACGTTGGATTTGCAAAATTCAACTTCGTCATCCCCTGTCGCACGCGCCAGTCGAGCCTCCAACCATGCGGCCGCTTTCTCTGAGGTCGTGAATGGATCTCTGGGCCAGTCGTAGTTGTGTGCACAGAGATGCTCGTGAATTGCTCGTATTCGTTCAGATGACGGTGTCATAAAACCTCCAAGGATCCTGGCGCTGACCAGTGCCAGGGATAAAAAGAAGGCTACGTCGGGACTGAAATCTGGAGCCCCAGGTGTTCCTTCAGGGTGCGTCAGGCAGACATTTGAAATACTCGAATCAATGACCGGGCGTGCGTTGATGCGACTTCGCCGGCTCCCCGATCGAGCGCTGCGCGACTTACCGTCTCATCAGGTTCCAGATGCAGCGGGGTGCTGCCCAGGCGCATACTAACGCTGTTTCGGGGTCCGCGTCCTAGCTCCCCTACACCGACCATCGATGTCGATGATATCCCCACGCCTATGGCAAACCTGTCCGCCCCTGTCACGTCAGTCTGGCCGGCGAGGCGCAGCGCTCCCTCGATACTCTTCGATAGATCATTGGCCTCCAAGATTGATCCCATCCTGTCCCCTGGAAGCCTGAAAGACACAATTATCCCGCCAGACTTACGGACTATCACTGCTGCTAGGGATCCGTCGTGGGTCTCATGGAAGCCTCCTCTCCGCGGGGGCTCAGAAGAACGAACAACGACGGAATCTTCGAGGTGGTCTACATCCAGTCCCTGCGCAGCAGTAACTAATCCCGCACTTCTGATATGTCTCGGCAGACCCGTCCCGACCTGCTCCAGGAGTCGGGAGGAGACAGGTTTACCGTGGATCGGAACCATATGAATTTCCAGAAGAGAACGTTCTGAGGATGAAAACTGATTCCTGAGGGTCTCGTCTCCAAGCCAACGAATATCAACGGGTTCCGTTAGTGGTTGGAAATCCAGCGATTGGGGCGCGGCTTCAAGTTCGCGGATCGATGCTACGACGGCTTGCTGTAGCTCCGATATGTCGGAGAATGCCTTATAGAACCGACCTGATCCGTAGTCGCCAAGGCTTCCTTCGAACTTTTGCTGCTCTACGTCGAAAGAGCTCCCGCTCTTACGGAACACGTATCGGGGGAGTCCTGCTCGTTGTGCCGCTACCCACTCGTCATGTGTCGCGGACTGCCCGGTCTCCGGAAACACCGTCCCGTAGTGCGGCCCGAGTATCAGCAGGTAGGCATCACTGGACTCCACACCGCTTATGCAGGCTTCTCTGCTGGGAAGAGTTTGCGCGGAGAAGTCCTCGAAGCGAACAGGTTCGTGGCCGAGCGCCTTGATCAGACCTGGCAGTGCGTCCCGCTCTAGTTCCAAGCCACGCCGAACGCTGCTTATAAAGATCCTCATTGAATCATTGTGCTTTATCGCGCAGAATTTTTTGAAATTTGAAGTAGCAGAATGCGAGCTTGCATTAGCGCGGGACTACTGGACAGGATGTCATCCCTAAATGTCGGAGACTCAACGTACATTAGCTATGACAGCTATGAACTACCAGTCACGAGGGGAGGCATCATGGGCCAGCCATACATGGTGAGAACCAGGCTACGTTGTGGTCGCTGCGGGAACGAAATAGGAATATGTGCCCGAGTTGGCAGGGGCGTCCCTGACTTTTTGCGATGCCAGCACGACAGTCATGGCGGAGTCCAGAAAGATGGAAATGGCGAACTCGCATGTGAAAGCTGCGGCTGCCCTTGGCGTCTCACTGCAGCCGATTTGAGCAACAGACTCGAAGATGCCCTCTCCTCAAATATGGGTGAGTGGAAACGACAAGGTGCCGTGGTGCTTCGATGCGGATAACCCCAATTCGATCACCGTCAGGTTCCGCCCAAGCATGGTGGCACTCCCCGATTCAACCTCGTTCCCTCGTCGCCTGCAGACGGGATGAGGTGGCTCGACCATGACCTAACACTCCACTCGTGCATGGGAGCGGAGGTTCTCTATGACGGGCTCGAAGTCAGGAAAGGCCTTCGAATACTTCCTGCTTTAGGTCGCTGACGTTCCAGGAGCTTTATTGATCTTCCGCAGTACATAAGTTTTCCTTCGAAATTATGGAAGCCCTCGCTCGGGCGGCGGCTGTACGACTTGGCGAACTTACCCCGGGAATGGTTCAGGGCACGGGTAATGCCCTGGCCGCAAAGGATCCCGCTAGCCATGGCTAGGCAGGGGCCTGATCATGCCGAAAGGTTCGTCGCCCCTAACTGAATCACCCCATGTCGTCCATGGCGGGTGGAGTCTTTTGGACGTGGTCAAAATCGATAGGCGTTCCGGGCAGCTTCCATCTGTTGTCGTCAAGATATTTGAGAGTCAGCTGATTACGGCGATCGCGGTTCAAAATGCTCTCAACGGTATTTCTATCTGCGTTGGCCGCTACCATCCCGAGGGCGAAGAGACGAAGTAGCTGTGGATCCGCGATCTGATCCGCTCGGGCACTCACGGTGCTGCGAACATAGTTGGGGTCCGCAAGCGAGAGCCTTTGTATGGCTACGGCTACCTTTTGAACGTTGGAAGTCTCGCTCAGCCATTGCCTCAACACCTTCAAAACCGCATCAGGCAAATCGTCTGCAGCAAAAGCGAGGGCATACTGTGCCGTCACCCAATCAAGTTTGCCCCAGTTTGATTTCTCAAATTTCGGAAACCAGGATTCGAGGCCAGTCGAAACCCCTGGATATGTACGGGCCCCTGCGAAGTAACGACTCAACGCGTCTGCGAGATGCGGGAAGTAATGCGCATTTTCGATCCATTCCCCGACATTCTCAAACAGGAAGTTGTCTCGTAAAGAACGCAACACTGCCCTCCCCACAGTTCTCGGTACTGCCAGCGGTGAATCCAACAGCTTTCGCTCGAGTGCGACCAGCTCACTTGGGTCCGATTCAAAAGCGAACTCTGGTTCGGAGTCGTACTCTGCTGCCCGCATTGCCACAACCTCAGGGACTCGGATACTACGAATAGCCTCCAATTTAAATCGATCGAGACCTTCCCTGTGTGTTGAAAGGTGTGTTTTCGCCGCATTTATTTCGAGACCAGCTTGCCGGGCCTTGGCCTGTATCCTCTGGCTGAGGGCGTACAGCTCATCCTCGCTACCTTCAACACTGATGTCGTCCATCCAGCGCCTGGCTGAGAACACAAGTTTGTTTCTTAGTGCCGTCGATATTTCGTCGTCGATCGGACCAACGGCTACCTGGGCGAGGAATGCAGACGCAGAACTCCTCTGAGGTAACCCGCTGCGGGACATCATGCCGTTGTGTGTTCGCAGCACCTCAGAAATCAAACCTACGGACGCGTTCCGGCCAAAGGAATTGCTCAAGGTACTGATCAAAGTCTCTACGTTTATCGATGAGAAGAAGGAAGTAATGTCTGTCTGGAGCGAGTAGGAATTTTCCGCAACATCATCTACGCTGCGCCCGTAGGCCGACCATTCCTCAGATGAGGGCGGGATTTCGCCGTCTCGTTGTCGCCATCCGAACACCCAGTCCGGCAGGTCTTTGTGCAAAGTTCCGACTAACCCGCCAGTCGCAGCACTATAAACCAGCCTGCTCCTTGGATCTTGAACAACGGCTGGCCTGGTGCCAAGCCTCGACTTCGGAACATCCAGAGGATGGAAGTGGGGCGGCTCCGAGAACTTGAAGGCTACACCAGACCCTCCGGGGACTATTCCGAAATGTAGCTCAATGTCTAAAGTCTTGACAAACTGCTCGGAAAATTCGGGCCAACCCCACGGGTCCCGATACCAGTCGCCATATTTCTCGCCGTTGACAACCTTTGCTCCGTGTTGGAGGTCGATCCCCCACTTAGCCATGTTGGTGGTCCTTTTATATCGGCACGTATCCCGTACTCGTACCTTCAGAATAATACCCACTGGGGCGTAGTGTGGTAACTGCCATTTGCAAATGGTATGAGGATATGCTTCTCTGCCGCAGCGGACAGCGCCTTCCCTCACTCCGGCAATACTCATATTTCCGCGAGACTAGCTAGGGGTACCAAGCCATCCGCAGTAGAAGCCCGCTAAACCTCCGCCACCGGCGCCGCGTACTGCGCCTCGTACAGCCGCGCATACGCCCCGCCCAAAGCCAAGAGCTCAGCATGCGTCCCCTGCTCCACAATCTGCCCGGCCTCCATCACCAGGATGAGGTCGGCGTCGCGGATCGTGGACAAACGGTGCGCAATCACAAAAGAAGTCCGGTCGGACCTCAAAGCACTCATCGCCTTCTGCACCAGCACCTCGGTCCGCGTATCCACTGAAGATGTCGCCTCGTCCAGGATCAGCACCGACGGCCGGGACAGGAACGCCCGGGCAATCGTCAGCAACTGCTTCTCCCCCGCTGACACATTCGAACCCTCATCGTCGAGCACGGTGTCGTAACCCTCGGGCAAGGACCGGACGAACCTGTCCACATACGTCGCTTGCGCCGCCTCCAGGATCTCCGCCTCCGAAGCCTCCGGCCGGCCGTACGCGATGTTGTCCCGCATGGTCCCGCCGAACAGCCACGTATCCTGCAGCACCATCCCCATCCGCTAGCGCAGCTCGTGCCGCGTCATCGAGGTGACATCCCGCCGTCGAACGCTACCCGCCCCGCACCAATCTCGATCAGCGACCGCCCACGCTGACACGCCTCCGGAAGCACTGGCGTGTTCGCCAAGTAGCTTGCCGCGTTATGCATCCCCCGGATACGCCAGCAGTTCGTGCCGGTGGTGGAGCAGGTACTCGTGCCGGTAGTGAAGGCCAATCCAGGGTGCGGCGTCGAAGGCGTCAATATTAGGAAATTCCCGCGCGGCAGAATTCCCGCTTGTTTGTGGCGGGGCGGACGAAAAGGATCGAACCGCGCCTTGGCGAATGCGGTTGTGGGGCGCTCGATCTCGGGGCATGGTTTTGTCCTCATCTCCCTTGGGGGTCGGATGATCGTACGTACGCCTCCAGCGCGGGAGGATGAACCGCAGGAAGCCCATGACGTGCTTTCTATCAGAACGCTTTGAGGATGTCTTCGACGCGGGTTTTGGCGTCGCCGAAGAGCATTTGGGAGTTGTCGCGGAAGAACAGTGGGTTTTGGACGCCGGCATAGCCTGCGGCCATGGAGCGTTTGAACACAATGACGTTTTCGGCTTCCCATACCCGCAGGACAGGCATCCCGGCGATGGGGCTGCCCGGGTCTTCCGCGGCGGAGGGGTTGACGGTGTCGTTAGCGCCGATGACGAGGACCACGGAGGTGTCGCCGAGGTCTTCGTTGATTTCGTCCATTTCCAGGACGATGTCGTAGGGGACTTTGGCTTCCGCGAGGAGCACGTTCATGTGCCCTGGCAGGCGCCCGGCCACCGGGTGGATGCCGAACCTGACATTCACACCCTTCTCCCGGAGCTGGTGGGCGAGTTCGGCGACGGGGTATTGGGCCTGTGCCACGGCCATGCCATAGCCGGGGGTGATGACGACGCTGGAGGCGTTGGTCAGCATTTCAGCGGTGGCCTGGGCGGTGATTTCGCGGTGCTCGCCGTGCTCTGCGTCCGCCGCGGCCGGGGCGGCGATGCCGAAGCCGCCGGCAATCACGGAGATGAAGGACCGGTTCATGGCCTTGCACATGATGTAGGACAGGTAGGCGCCCGAGGAGCCCACCAAGGCACCGGTGATGATGAGCAGGTCATTGTTCAGCAGGAAGCCTGCGGCAGCGGCTGCCCAGCCGGAGTAGCTGTTGAGCATGGACACGACCACGGGCATGTCGCCTCCGCCGATGGAGGCCACCAGGTGCCAGCCGAGCCCGAGGGCGAGGAGGGTGACGACGATGAGGAGCCAGAGCTGGGAGTCATTGACGTACCAGATGGTCAGGGCGATGAAGGCGGCGAGGGCGCCAAGGTTGATCGCGTTCTTGCCCGGCAGCATCAGGGGTGAGGATTTCATCCGGGCGGAGAGTTTCAGGAACGCCACGATCGAGCCAGTGAAGGTCACTGCGCCGATGAACACGCCGATGAACACCTCGGCGTGGTGGATCGCTGTCAGGTCCGGGGATAGGTCCGGGGCTTCGAGGTGCCCGTTCCAGCCGACCAGGACCGCGGCGAGACCAACGAAGCTGTGCAGCAGGGCGATCAGTTCGGGCATGCCGGTCATTTCGACTACGCGGGCGCGCCAGAGCCCGATGGCGCCGCCGACTATCACCGCGGCGACGAGCAGGCCCATGCCGGTGAGGCCTGCGCCGGTGCCCCAGGCGTCCTGCAGGGTCAGCCAGATCGTCGCGGCCAGGGCGATGATCATCCCGGTGATGCCGTAGATGACCCCGGCACGGGCTTTCTCGTGCTTGCTCAGCCCGGCGAGGCTGAGGATGAACAGCAGGGCCGCAACGACGTAGGCCGCCCCCGCGATGGAGTCGGCGGTCAACGGACCGGAGACGGTGTCAGACACGGTAAGGCTCCTCGATAGAGTTCCTGCTGCTTCGGTGGCCGCGCTCATGAACGTGCCTTCCCGGCCGAGAACATGGCGAGCATGCGCCGGGTGACGGCGAAGCCGCCGAAAATGTTAATGCTGGCCAGCAGGACTGCGACGGCGGCGAGGATCTGCATGACGATGTTGTCCGAGGTGACCTGCAGGAGGGCACCGACGACGATGATCCCCGAGATCGCGTTCGTGACGGACATCAGCGGGGTGTGCAGGGCGTGGTGGACTTTCCCGATGACGTAGAAGCCGACCACGATGGAGAGCATCAGGACCGTAAAGTGCTGGGGCAGCGGCGCCGGGGCGACCGCGTTGATCCCGAACAGCACCGCGATCCCTGCGGCAAACAGCCCGGCCTTACCGGCAGGGCCGAAGCCGGTCTTTTTCGCCGCCTTATCGGCAGCCCGCTCCTCGGCGCGTTTGGTTTCGGTCTGAATCGGGGCCGCTGAGACCTGGACCGGTGGCGGGGGCCAGGTCTTCTCCCCGTCGCGTACCACCGTCACGGAGCGCTGCACGACGTCGTCGAAATCGATCCGCAGCTGACCGTCTTTGTCCGGGGTCAGGAGCTTGAGCAGGTTCACCATGTTCGTCCCGTACAGCTGGGACGCCTGGGCCGGGAGCCGGGCCGGAAGATCCGTATAGCCCAGGATCACCACCCCGTTGTCCGCCACGATGCGTTCACCGGCGACGGAACCTTCAACGTTCCCGCCCTGGCCCGCTGCCATATCCACGATCACGCTGCCCGACTTCATGCTGGCCACGTCTTCGGCGGTGAGTAGCTTCGGCGCCGGGCGCCCCGGGATCAGGGCAGTGGTGATGATGATATCCACATCCGCTGCCTGCTCGGAGTAAATTTCCGCGGCCCGGGCGTTGTACGCCTCGGACGTCGCCTTCGCGTATCCGTCGGAAGACTTCATCTCTTCGGCGACCTCGACTTTGAGGTACGTCCCGCCGATGGACTTCACCTGGTCGGCGACTTCCGGCCGCGGGTCCGTTGCCCGGACAATCGCGCCCAGGCTGGACGCCGCGCCGATCGCCGCCAGCCCGGCGACGCCGGCGCCTGCGACGAGGACCTTCGCTGGCGGGACCTTGCCCGCGGCAGTCACCTGACCGGTAAAGAACCGGCCGAATTCGTGAGCGGCCTCAATGACCGCCCGGTACCCGGCAATGTTCGCCATCGAACTGAGCACATCCATCGACTGCGCCCGCGAGATTCGCGGCACCGCATCCAATGCCAGCGCCGTGATCGGACGCGAGGCCAGAGCCTCCACCAACTCAGGCCGCAAACCAGGGCTCAACGACCCGATCAACGTGGCCCCCTCGGTAAGACGGACAATCTCATCCTCAGTGGGCGGATTGATCCGCAACACCACCTCGCTGCCCCACGCCTCATCGGCGCCCACAATCAGGGCACCCGCTTCGGCATAAGCCTCGTCACGGAACGACGCGGACTCCCCCGCACCCTTCTCGACCACAACCTCGTAGCCCAACCCCAGCAGCTGCTTCACGGTGACAGGCGTCGCCGCCACCCTCGTCTCACGACCCAACTCGGCCACAATGCCAATACGTGTCACTATTTTCTTCTCTCTAAGATGTACTGCCCGGTCAATGCTGCCGCCGGGACACGGCCGCGGGGACGACGTCGGAAGCCGAGTAGTCCCGGGTCCCATGCCTTTGGGACCCGGGCTCGTACTCGGCCGGGTTGTCGTCCCGTTCGTGGCGCCAGTCGCCTCTAGTTGATCGGTGCGGGCGGTCGTTCGTCGCTGAGCACGGCGAGGGCGTTGTCGGCGGCGAGCATTGCCATTGCGGTTCGGGTCTCCACAGTGGCGGAACCGAGGTGCGGCACGAGCACCACGTTGTCGAGCTCGAGCAACCCCGGGTGCACGGTGGGCTCGTTTTCAAAAACGTCCAGACCGGCGCCTGCGATCTGCCCGTCGCGAAGGGCAGAGGCGAGGGCTGCTTCGTCGACGATCGGTCCGCGCGCAGTGTTCACGAGGTACGCCGAATCCTTCATCGCAGCGAGTTGTTCAGCGCCGATCAGGTGGTGGGTGGCAGGCCCGTAGGGGCAGTGCAGGGAGACGACGTCGGAGATGGCCAGCAGCTCGTCGAGCTCAACCTGGCGGGCGCCCAGCTCGGCTGCGATCCCGGGGTCGATCTCGCTGCGTGACTGGTAGACGATTTCCATGCCGAAGGCCTTGGCCCGGCGCGCGGTCGCCTGCCCGATGCCGCCCATGCCCACGACGCCGAGGGTCTTGCCTTGCAGGCTGCTGCCCAGCAGGAAGAACATGCCCCACTTCCAGGCCTGGCCGGAGCGGATGAGCCGTTCCCCCTCTCCGAGCCGGCGGGTTGCCATGAGGATGAGGCCAAGCGCGATGTCGGCTGTGGCCTCCGTGAGCACGCCGGGGGTATTGGCGGCCACGATGCCCCGTTCGGTGCAGGCCGGCACGTCGATGTTGTCATAGCCGACGGCGACGTTCGCGACCACTTTGAGCTGCGGTCCCGCGGCGTCGAGCAGTTCCGCGTCGATGCGTTCGGTGAGCAGGCTCACCACTGCATCGGCGCCGGCTACCCGGCGCAGGAGCTCATCGCGGCCGATCGACTCCGGACCCTGCCAGGCATCGACGTCGTGTTCGGCGCGCAGCTTCTCGAGTGCGGTTTCGGGGATACGTCCCGTGACGACGACCCGGCTCATGCGGTCTCGATCCACTCGCGCAGGCGTCCGAGGCCGTCGCGGATGTCTGGCACTTCGATGCCCGAATAGGCGAGCCGGATGTACTGCCGCTCCTCGCCGGGCAGGCGTCGGCCGAAGTGCTCGCGTGTGCAGAAGGAGACGCCGGTCTTGTACAGGGCGTCAGTGGCGAAGTCGCCGACTGCCGTGTAGCCCATGCGCTGCATCACCTCGGTGACGTCGGGGAACAGGTAGAACGTCGACTTCGGCACGGCGACATGCATGCCGGGGATGTCGTTCACGATTTCGCATGCAGCATCCCGACGCTTCTGGAGGACGTCCAGCATCTGCTGAACGGGTTCCTGGGTGCCACGGAGCGCTTCGATGCCGGCCCACTGCACGTAGTGCGTGGTGCACGACTCATCGTTGGTGTTGAGCGTACTGAGAACCTTGGCGATCTCGAGCGGGGCAACGGCGCAGCCCAGGCGGGATCCGGTCATGGCGAACTTCTTGCTGAATGTGTAGAGGATGACGGTACGCTCTGCCATTCCTGGAATCGATGCGACCGAGCTCGAAACCCCCTCATAGCGCGTCTCGAAGTAGGCCTCGTCGGAGAGCACCCAGAGGTCGTGCTCTATTGCGAGCTGTGCGACGGCCTCACGCTCGGCCGCAGTCGACTCGGCTGAAATGGGGTTCTGCAGGTCGTTGTAGATGATTGCGACCGTGTTCGGCGTGATCGAAGAGCGGATCTGCTCGAGGTCGATGGCGAAGCCCTGGCTCGTGGGCAGGTAGCGGTAAGGCACGGCCGTGCCACCAAGGTACTCGATCTGCGATTCGTAGATCGGGAAGCCCGGGTTTGGGTAGAGCACTTCCTGGCCGGGGTTCATGACCGCCTGCAGGAACTTCGTGATAACGGGTTTGCCGCCCGTCATCACCACGACGTTGTCAGGGGAGAACTCGATGCCCCGGCGGGCCCCGATATCTTCGGCCAGGGCCTCGCGCAACTGCGGGATGCCTGGGCCAGGGCAATAGCCCGTGTAGCCGTCGCCGATGGCCCGGTTCATTGCTTCGACAATATGGGGGGCCGTCGGGATGTTGATGTCGCCGAGATGGAAGGGGTACACGAGGTTCCCCTTCGCCTTCCAGGCGGCGGCGGCTTGGGCGACGCTAAAGGCAGTTTCAGTGCCCAGACGTTCGAGCCGGTTCGCGAGCTCCTGCATGGTGTTCTACTCCTCATTGAGCTTGTGATCGATCTTCTGCGGTAATAGTTGCTACTTCTGCGTCGTGGCGGCGGTTTTAGTTGCTTTACCAGCCGCGCTCGGCGAGGCGGTGCGGCTGCGGGATTTCGTCCACGTTGATGCCGACCATGGCTTCGCCCAGGCCGCGGGAGGCCTTGGCGATGACGTCGGGGTCGTCGTAATAGGCAGTGGCTCTGACGACGGCGGCGGCACGCTGGGCCGGGTTGCCGGACTTGAAGATACCGGAACCGACGAACACGCCGTCGGCGCCGAGCTGCATCATCATCGCGGCATCCGCCGGAGTGGCGATGCCGCCGGCGGTGAACAGCACCACGGGAAGCTTTCCGGTGGTCGCGATTTCCTTGACCAGCTCATACGGGGCCTGCAGTTCCTTGGCGGCCACATACAGCTCATCCTCAGGCAGCGAGGAGAGCCGGCGAAGCTCGGCCCGGATCTTGCGCATGTGGCCGGTGGCGTTGGAGACGTCGCCGGTGCCGGCCTCGCCCTTGGACCGGATCATCGCAGCACCCTCATTGATGCGGCGCAGTGCCTCACCCAGGTTGGTGGCACCGCACACGAACGGAACCGTGAAGTTCCATTTGTCGATGTGGTTGGTGTAGTCGGCCGGGGTCAGGACCTCGGACTCATCGATGTAGTCCACGCCGAGGGACTGCAGGATCTGCGCCTCGACGAAGTGGCCGATGCGGGCCTTGGCCATGACCGGCACGGACACCGCTTCGATGATCTTGTCGATCATGTCAGGATCGGACATGCGGGACACGCCGCCCTGGGCACGGATATCGGCCGGAACGCGTTCGAGCGCCATAACTGCAACGGCACCGGCGTCTTCGGCGATGCGGGCCTGTTCGACGTTGACGACGTCCATGATGACACCGCCTTTGAGCATCTCAGCCATGCCGCGCTTGACACGGCTGCTGCCCGTAACGGCGATGTGCTCGTACGGGAGTCGTTTCACGGTCATTTCTTTCTCCGATTGGACAGGCTGGTCTCTTTGTCGAGGGATACCTTGTGGCTTCCGTCGCCGTGCAGGGCAAGGCGGGCGGCGTTGATGGCTTTGACGGACCACACCGTCCTTATGACTTCTTCGGGTCCAAGTTGCGCCAGAGGTAATCCGCGGCACGGATCGCACGACCGGTCTCTGCGAGCGAGCGGGTCAGAACGTCGACCATCGTTTCCCCCTAGCTGTTGCCTAATATCCTGTTGATATATTAGTTGCTGCGACTCAAGTATGCTACCGACACTCGAGGGTGTCAACAGGTTTTCGGCTGGAGGTGCATGAGATGTGGACCTGCTCCGTTCGCTAATCGACGGAGGTGGGGCCGTCGCCGCGGAGTTCTCGCGGACTCACGTCATTGGCTTCAAGCATGCCGTGGAACGGGATCCCCTGCACAGGCTGTCTATGGTCAAATGGGAAGGTTGTACCGGCTGCCCGAGTCCGACCACGGCCTCGGTCGAATGGAAGGAAGCACATGACCGATCACCAGGAACATCCCCCGGTCCCCACTCCCGGAAGCGCCCAAGGCCTTGACAGCAAGGTTGGGGGTGGATGCCCGGTGGACCATAACAGCATGACCTCGCACGGCAGCGAGAGTGAGAACCCGGCGATCGACTCGCCGCAGCCCAAGGGGCACCGGCCCCGGACCACCGCGGACTGGTGGCCGAACCAGCTGGACCTCTCCGTCCTACACGCCAACCATCCCAAGGGCAACCCGCTCGGCTCCACGTACAGCTACCGCGAGGAGTTCCAGAAGCTCGACGTCGAGGCACTCAAGCGGGACATCACCCAGGTCCTGACCACCTCCCAGGACTGGTGGCCCGCGGACTTCGGCCACTACGGCGGCCTCATGATCCGTCTGAGCTGGCATGCGGCCGGCACGTATCGTGTCCATGACGGCCGCGGCGGGGCCGGGGACGGCAGCCAGCGGTTCGCGCCGCTCAACAGCTGGCCGGACAATGCGAACCTGGACAAGGCCCGGCGGTTGCTGTGGCCGGTGAAGCAGAAGTACGGCCAGAAGCTTTCCTGGGCCGACCTGCTGGTCCTCGCCGGAAACGTGGCACTCGAGTCCATGGGCTTCAAGACCTTCGGCTTCGCTTTCGGCCGCGAGGACGTGTGGGAGCCCGAGGAGATTTTCTGGGGGCCGGAGGACGCATGGCTCGGCGATGAGCGCTACATCGGTGAAGGCCAGATGTCGGAGGGCGTGGGTTCCACTGAGATGGGCCTGATCTACGTCAACCCGGAGGGGCCGATGGGCAATCCGGATCCCAAACTCGCGGCAGCATTCATCCGCGAGACGTTCAAGCGCATGGCGATGAACGACGAAGAAACGTTCGCGCTGATCGCTGGCGGGCACACCTTCGGCAAGACCCACGGCGCCGGCGACGCCGATGCGCACGTCGGCCCCGAGCCGGAGGCCGCGAACCTGGAGGAGCAGGGCCTCGGCTGGATCAGCACGTACGGCAGCGGCAAGGGGCCAGACACCATCACCTCCGGCCTCGAAGTCACCTGGACGGACCGGCCCACCCAGTGGAGCAGCCGCTTCCTGGAGATCCTGTTCGAAAACGAGTGGGAGCTTGTCAAGAGCCCGGCGGGCGCGCACCAGTGGGTTGCCAAGGATGCCCCGGAGATCATCCCGGACGCGCATGACCCGGAGAAGAAGCACCGGCCCACCATGCTGACAACAGACCTGTCACTGCGCTTCGATCCGGTCTATGAGGAGATCGGGCGGCGCTTCCTGGAGAACCCCGATGAGTTCCAGCTCGCCTTCGCCAAGGCTTGGTACAAGCTGCTGCACCGCGACATGGGACCTGTGGGCCCGCACATGCTGGGGCCGTGGGTCCCGGAGGCCCAACTCTGGCAGGACCCCGTTCCCGCAGTGGACCACGAGCTGATCGGCGAGGATGACATCGCCTCGCTCAAGGCCCAGCTGCTGGACTCCGGCCTCTCTGTCTCGCAGCTCGCCGGTACTGCATGGGCAGCCGCGTCCACCTTCCGTAAGACCGACAGGCGCGGCGGCGCCAACGGTGCGCGGATCCGGCTGGAGCCCCAGCGGAGCTGGGAGATCAACGAAATCGAGCAGCTTTCGACGGCGGTGCAGTCGCTTGAGACGGTGCAGCAGCAGTTCAACTCCCCCCAGACCAACGGCAAGAAGGTCTCACTGGCAGACCTGATCGTCCTCGGCGGCTGCGCGGCGGTGGAGAAAGCCGCGAGCGACGCCGGTTTCGCCGTCACCGTGCCGTTCCGGCCCGGCCGGACTGATGCCGCGCAGGACCAGACCGACGTCGAGTCCTTCCAGTACCTGAAGCCGCGGGCGGACGGGTTCCGCAACTATCTGCGCCCCGGGGAGAAACTCCAGCCGGAGACCCTGCTGGTGGACAAGGCGTACCTTTTGGACCTTTCCGCGCCGGAGATGACGGTGCTCGTGGGCGGCATGCGCGCGTTGGGGACGAACGTCGGCGGTTCCACCCACGGTGTCCTCACCGACCGGCCCCAGGTGCTGACGAACGACTTCTTCGTCAACCTGCTCTCCCCGGGTACCAAGTGGAAGGCGTCGGAGGGCGAGGAGAACGTCTACGAGATCAGCGACGCCGCCACCGGGGAGCTGAAATGGACGGCCACGCCCGTGGACCTGGTCTTCGGTTCAAACTCCCAGCTCCGGGCACTGGCCGAGGTCTACGCGAGCGAGGACGGCCGGGAGAAGTTCGTGAACGACTTCGTGGCCGCCTGGGTGAAGGTCATGGAGCTGGACCGCTTCGACCTGCGCTGACGGATGCGTCCGGGCCGGCTGTTCTTGCAGCCGGCCCGGGGCACGAACAATCACTTCACACCTCCGCCACAGGAGCCGCGAACTGGGCCTCGTACAACCGCGCGTATGCCCCGTCCGCAGCCAGCAACTCAGCGTGCGTCCCCTGCTCCACGATCTGCCCGGCCTCCATCACCAGGATCAGGTCGGCATCGCGGATCGTTGAGAGCCGGTGCGCAATCACAAACGAAGTCCGGTCGGACCTCAACGCACTCATCGCCTTCTGCACCAGCACCTCTGTGCGTGTGTCCACGGAAGATGTCGCCTCATCCAGGATCAGCACCGACGGCCGGGACAGGAACGCCCGGGCAATCGTCAGCAACTGCTTCTCCCCCGCCGACACGTTCGATCCCTCGTCATCCAAAACGGTGTCGTAACCCTCCGGCAGGGACCGAACAAACCTGTCCACATACGTCGCCTGCGCAGCCTCCAGGATCTCCGCCTCCGAAGCCTCCGGCCGGCCATACGCAATGTTGTCCCGAATCGTCCCGCCGAACAGCCACGTATCCTGCAGCACCATCCCCATCCGCGAGCGCAGCTCGTGCCGCGTCATCGAGGTGACGTCCACGCCGTCGAGCGTTATCCGCCCCGCATCAATCTCATAGAACCGCATCATCAGGTTCACCAGCGTCGTCTTGCCCGCCCCGGTCGGGCCCACAATCGCCACCGTCTGCCCCGGCTCAGCCACCAACGAAAGCGAAGAGATCAGCGGCTTCTCCGGCGAATAGGAGAAGGACACATCCTCAAACACGAGCCGGCCTCGCTTGCCATCCGGCGTCGCAGCCTCAGCAGGATCAGGCGATTGCTCGTCCTCATCCAAGAGCGAGAACACCCGCTCGGCCGAGGCAACCCCGGACTGCAGCAGGTTGGCCATCGACCCCAGCTGCGCGAGCGGCATGGTGAACTGCCGCGAGTACTGGATGAACGCCTGCACATCGCCCAGCTGCATCGCCCCGGACGCCACCTGCAGCCCGCCCACCACGGCAATCCCCACATACACAAGGTTCCCGATGAACGTCATGGCCGGCATGATGAGCCCGCTGATGAACTGCGCTCCGAAGCTCGCCTGGTACAGCTCCACGTTCTTCTGCCGGAACCGCTCATCCACCTCGCGCTGCCGCCCGAACACCTTCACCAGCGCATGCCCGGTGTACGTCTCCTCGATCTGCCCGTTCAGTTCGCCCGTGTTCTTCCACTGCGCCACGAACAGCTTCTGCGAACGCTTGGCAATGAGCGCCGTGATCCCCAGCGTCAGCGGCACCGTCACCAGCGCAATCACCGCGAGCGTCGGCGAAAGCAACACCATCATCACCAGCACGCCCACCACCGTCAGCAGGGACGTGACCACCTGGCTGATCGACTGCTGCAGGCTTTGGGAGATATTGTCGACGTCGTTGGTCACCCGGCTGAGCAGCTCACCACGCTGGATGGAATCGAAGTACCGCAGCGGGAGGCGGTGGATCTTCGCCTCGATCTGCTCCCGCAGCCGGTACACCGTCCGCTGCACGACGCCGTTGAGGATGTACGCCTGCGCCCAGCCGAACGCCGAGGCCAGCACATACAGCGCCATTGCCCACAGCAGCACGGTGGCCAGCGCCTGGAAATCAATCCCGACGCCGGGAGTCAGCGGCATCGCGCTGAGCATGTCGGCCTGCTGGTTCTGGCCGGACGCACGCGATCCGGCGATGACGTCCATCTTGCTGGCGCCTGCGGGAAGGTCCTTGGAGACGACGCCGGCGAAGATCAGGTTGGTGCCCTCGCCCAGCAGCCTCGGCCCAATCACTGAGAACGCGACGCCGACGACGGACAGCACCAGAACCAGCACCAGCCACAGCCGCTCCGGGCGCAGCGTCCCCAGCAGGCGCTTGGCCGACGGCAGGAAGTTCATCGGCTTCTCTGCAGGGATATTCATTCCAGCGAAGGGTCCGCCGCGGCCTGGTCCTCCCGCAGGGCGCGGCACCCGGGTCGGGCTGGAGGCAGCCGCCGTCGGCGTTCCGGCGCCGCTCATGCCGCATCCTCCACTGCCAGCTGCGAGTTCACAATTTCCTGGTACGTCTCCGACGTCTCCAGCAGCTCGTCGTGCGTTCCCTGCCCGACGATCCTGCCGCCGTCGAGCACCAGGATCTGGTCCGCGTCGACGATGCTGGAGACCCGCTGGGCGATGATCACCAGGGTGGCGCCGGACGTGTTGTGCTTGAGCGCCTGCCGGAGCCGGGCGTCGGTGGCGGTGTCCAGCGAGGAGAACGAGTCGTCAAAAATGTAGAGCTCCGGCCGCTTCACCAGTGCCCGGGCGATGGCGAGCCGCTGCCGCTGGCCGCCCGATACGTTGGTGCCGCCCTGCGAGATGTCCGCGTCCAGGCCGCCTTCCATCCCCTGGACGAAGTCCTGCGCCTGGGCGGTAGTGAGTGCCTGCCAGAGTTCGTCCTCGGTGGCGTCGGGCTTTCCATACAGCAGGTTGCTCCGCACGGTTCCGGAGAACAGGTAGGGCTTTTGTGGGACCAGGCCGATGTGGCCCCACAGCAGGTCGGGGTGCAGCTCGCGGACGTCGACGCCGTCGATCCACACAGACCCACTCGTCGCGTCGAAGAGCCGGGGCATGAGGTTCACCAGGGTGGTCTTGCCGGCGCCGGTACTGCCGATGATCGCCGTCGTCTGCCCGCTCCTGGCAGTGAAACTGATGCCGCTCAGGACCGGCTGCTCGGCACCCGGGTAGGCGAATCCGACGTCGCGCATTTCCAACTCACCGTGTCCCCGCCCATCCAGAGAAACAGCAAAGCCGACCGGGTTCAGCGGCGGCCGCACACTCGATTCCGTCGTCAGCACCTCCCCGATCCGGTCCGCGGACACTGCGGCGCGCGGGATCATGGCCGCCATAAACGTGGCCATCATGACGGACATCAGGATCTGCATGAGGTAGCTGAGGAAGGCGATCAGCGTGCCCACCTGCATGGAGCCGTCGTCGATCCGGAACGCGCCGAACCAGATCACGGCCACGCTGGAGACGTTCAGGACCAGCATCACCACGGGGAACATGAGTGCCATGAGGCGTCCGGCGTGCAGGGCGGTATCGGTGACGTCGTCGTTGGCCCGGGCGAAGCGGGCGTTCTCGATGTCCTCCCGCACGAAGGCGCGGACCACGCGGATGCCGGTGAGCTGTTCGCGCAGGACCCGGTTAACGGCGTCGATCCTGACCTGCATCCTGCGGAACAGCGGAATCATCCGGGTGACAATCAGGCCCACGCCGATCAGCAGCACGGGGACGCTCACCGCGATCAGCCAGGACAGCTGCACGTCCTGCCGGACGGCCATGATCACGCCACCGATGCTGAGCATGGGCGCCGTGACCATCAGGGTGGCCGACATGAGCACCAGCTGCTGGACCTGCTGGACGTCGTTGGTGGAGCGGGTAATGAGGCTCGGTGCCCCGAAACGCGTGACCTCCCGCTCGGAGAACTCCCCCACCCTGGTGAAGATCACCCCGCGGAGATCCCGCCCAACGCCCATGGCTGCCTTCGCCCCGAAGTACACGGCCGTCACCGCGCAGACGATCTGCAGCAGCGTAATCAGCAGCATCACGGTGCCCATCGACAGGATGTAGTTGATGTCCCCCTTCGCCACGCCCCGGTCGATGATGTCGGCATTCAGGGTGGGCAGGTACAGAGATGCGATGGACTGCGCCAGCTGGAAGACGACGACGGCGAACAGCAGCCGCCGATGAGGCTTCAGGTATTCAACGAGCAACTTCCAGAGCATGCACGGCACCAACTCACGCGAAGAGATTCGGAGTTCAGTTTACGACCGGATTACTGAGGGAGAGCTGGGGTTTCGCGGTGAGCAGAGGTGATGCTGGAGCGATCCTACAGTTATGTATCGGCATCCCATGGGACTGTGAGTCTATTCATGGTCACCCTGTGGGTGGCTGGCAGGCTGGTGTTGGAACTGGCTTGAGCGTGACTCACCCATGGAATTGCCTCCGACGTTGTACCTCGGGGTGCGCTCTCTTGGATATGTCCGCTCAGCGCCAGTCCAGCATCGGTTCTGTCTACTTCGCTGGCCTGATCAGAAGCTTGCCCACCCGGTCCTGGGTGTGGCCCAACACAGTCGTGCCACGTCGTAACCCACCATCGATGCGTTCATCCAGTGATCCAGAAAAGAGGTAAAGATGTCCATAGTGGCAGAGCAGTTCGACTTCGTTGCCGGTATCGACACGATCGACACGCACGCCAGAACCCATACTCTTGCCATCATCTGCACAACCACCGGCGAAGAAATCGCCTCCCGAGACCTTTCCGGCGACGACGGCAGGAACCAACCGGGCCCTGTCGTGGATTTCACGCAGAACCGACGGCTGTCCAGGATCAGTCCTGCTGTCGATGGAGGGCACTGGATCCTATGGAGCCAAGTTCCGGCAGCAGGCAGCAGCGGCACGTTATCGGGTGGCTGAAGCACCGTTTCCCGAACGCCGGATAGGGCGCTTCAGAGGGAAGTCCGACGCGATAGATGCACCCAGGGCTGCCCGTGCGACAACAGGGCTGCCGATTGAGAAACTCAGGGAACCTCGGGCAGGCGAACAACACATGGCGCTGCGCGTGCTGACGGTCGCGCGCGATTCCATCGCGCGACAACGGACAGCGTCCATAAATTCTTTGACCGCGCTACTAAGAGTGATTGAACTGGGCATTGATGCGCGCAAACCCTTGACCGGCAAGCAGATTTCATTGGTTGCAGGCTGGAGAGAGCGCGAAGAAGACGTTGGTCTCCGAATGGGGCGCCGTGAAAGCGTGAGGCTGGCAAAACAGATCGTCGCTCCGCACAAGGAACTGGAGGAAAACCGAAGGGAATTGGACAAATCAGTCCAATCCGCCCACCCCGCCCTTCTGGAACTTCAAGGCATAGGTCCAGTCAACGCTGCAATCATCCTCACAGCCTGGTCACACTCAGGGCGGCTCCGCTCTGAAGCCGCGTTCGCCGCCCTGGCAGGAACCTGTCCCGTACCAGCCTCTTCAGGCAACACTGCAAGACATCGACTGAACCGGGGTGGTGACAGGCAACTGAACAAGGCACTCCACACAGCCGCGTTGGTACGCATGAACTATGACCAGGACACGAAAGACTACGTCGCCAAACGCACCAATCAAGGACGCACCAAGAAAGAGATCATCCGTAGCCTCAAGAGATATATCACCCGGCAGGTTTACCGAACACTCACGGCATGAACCTTCAAATCCCGGGAAAGGGTCCTTGACCAGTCTGACCTCTCTACCCCTCCTGGAACGGCAACAGGTGCCCCACGAGATGGTGGGTCACCTGTTGCCTGTTCTCTTTTATTAAGTTGCGGGTCGACGGGTGGTCAGCCGGCTGGGAGGACGGTTGATCCCAGGACACATTTGACGTCGGTGGTGAGTTTGCCGAGTTTGGATTTCAGGCTCCAGTCGATGGCTTGGCCGGTCGGGGCGTCGTCGATGGTTTTTGTTTCCTTGGCCAGGACTGAGGACGTTTTCGGATCCACCCAACTGACGGAAACTTCGATGGTTCCTTCGACGTTCTCTGGCAGCGTTACGGTGCCTGCGGCGGTGACGTCGCCTTCTTTGGTGTCGCAGGAGGTCATGGTGGTGTTCTTGATGATGCCTGTTCCGGGGTTGGAGGGTTTCTGCTCGCCTTTGGCTTCCTGGGTGGTGACAGCACCAGCGGAGGGGGAGGCAGGTGCCGGGACGGCCTGGGGCGAGCTGCACGCAGCAAGGGCCAGGCCGAGAAGGACAACGGGGGTTACTTTGGCAATCATTCGTTTCATGGGAGACGTGTTTCCGCTTCGGTAGTGACTGAGGCAAGGGCGAGGGGAGACGGGGTTGGGCCCGTAGGATCAGTTTCTTGATCCTACGGGCCCAACCTTTTATCTAGTGGCTGTGGTGCCTTCTCTTGACGCCGAGGAGGAAGATCCCTCCACCGAGCAGAAGCAGGAGACCCATCGGCAAACCGATGAGCCAGGCTCCGGTGTAGGCGAGGCTTCCGGAGTCCGCCAGAGGAGCGGGCGGAACGGTCGCCGGCGGTGTTGCCGGTACTGTCACCACCGGTACAGGTGGCAGTTCAACGATAGCTACCGCCGCGCGAGGCGGCCGAGACCGAATGCCGCCCGCAGTCTCACCGGCGGCCAGAGCGCTGTTGATGACCTGTCCGGCGTCGATGTCTGCCTGGGTGATCGCGTAGGTTGCTGTTGCGGTCACGGTCTGGCCTGGCAGGAGGGTTCCTGCGGTTCCCGGCCAGGTGTAGACCAGCGGGGACAGGCCCTGCAGTTGGTCTTCGACGCTCACCGTGGTCAGGGTCACGTTTCCGGTGTTCTGGGACGTGAATGAGTAGGTGATGATGTCACCGACCTGTGCCGGGTTCCCAACAGCTGAGTAGTCAGCTGTCTTGGTAATGGACTGAGCAGGTTCCGGGTTCTCCGGGACCTGAACGGTGTCGGTTGCCGTGACGGCCGGGCCGGTCGGCGGGGTGCTGGTGACGGTCGCGGTGTTGCTCACGGTGCCTGCATCAACATCAGCCTGCGACACCACATACGTAGCGGTCGCCGTGACACTCTGGCCGGGCAAGAGGGTTCCTGCGGTTCCGGGCCAGGTGTAGACCAGCGGGGACAGACCGGCCATCGCGTCGTTGATCGCCACTCCCGTGAGGGTCACGTTACCGGTGTTGACCGAGACTAACGTGTAAGCGATCGTCTCACCAGCAACCAGTTCCGCCTTGTCTGCTGACTTCTCCAAACTGATTCCGGGTGTCCTGTCCAGGAGGGTGTCCGTGGGGGATTCGGGTGTTTCGTTTTCGTTCCCGGCCGGATCGGTGCCCTTGGCCAGAGCGGTGTTGGCGATGTGTCCGGCGTCGATGTCTGCCTGGGTGATCGCGTAGGTCGCTGTTGCCGTGACGGTCTGGCCGGGCAGGAGGGTTCCTGCGGTTCCGGGCCAGGTGTAGGTCAGGGGTGAGAGTCCGGCGAGCTGGTCCTCGATGAGAACACCTGTCAGGGTCACGTTCCCGGTGTTCTGGGAGGTGAAGTTGTAGGTGATTGTCTGCCCGGCGACGGCCGGGTTGGTGACGGCTGAGGAATCAGCTGTCTTGACCAGGGTCTGGCCCGGTGCCGGGGGCAGCGGGGTGTCGGTCGGTGACGGGGGTGTTTCACGTTCGGTCCCTGTCGGGTCGGCGCCCTTGGCCAGAGCGGTGTTGGCGATGTGTCCGGCGTCGATGTCTGCCTGGGTGATCGCGTAGGTCGCTGTTGCCGTGACCGTCTGGCCGGGCAGGAGGGTTCCTGCGGTTCCGGGCCAGGTGTAGGTCAGGGGTGAGAGCCCGGCGAGCTGGTCCTCGATCACAACACCTGTCAGCGTCACGTTCCCGGTGTTCTGGGAGGTGAAGGTGTAGGTGATTGTCTGCCCGGCCACGGCCGGGCTGGTCACGGCTGAGGAATCAGCTGTCTTGACCAGGGTCTGTCCCGGTGCCGGGGGCAAGGCGTCCGCGCAGGCGTCGGCTGCACCGTTGCCCCGGTCGCTGGTAAGCGTCGCGGTGTTGAGGAAACCGGTTCCGGATTCGCCTGCATCCATCGTGCAGTCTGACGCTGGGGTGGACAGTTCCGGGGGGACCGTTGCGATGACGGTGACCCGGTATACGTGCGTAACCGGTGTGCCGTCGGATGATCCTTCGGATACGACATTTTCAGCGATCAGGGAGGTAGAGATACCGTTCCAGCCCGTGTTCGTTGCGATGTTGCCCGGGGACGTGTTAGTCGCCGTTGCTGATTTCACGGTGATCCCTGCACCGAAGTGCAGGGAGTCGTCGAGGTCGTATTCTGCGTTGCCCGGTCCTGCGTTAGTGACAGTGATGTCGTAATTGATGGTGGTAGTACCGTCAGCGTTGGCTGCCGGTGTCCCGACAACAGCCTTGGTGATGCTCACTGCCGCGGGCTCCGCACAAGCGGAATCGATCTCATCTTCTGCACCCTGCTGGGAGACAGTTGCTGTGTTGAGGAACCCTGTTCCGGTTTCGCCGGCCTCAAGCTCGCAGTTGGCAGCGGCCGGCGTAGTAGCGGTCCCGGCCGGAAGTGTTGTCCGGACGGCGACGACGTAGGAATGGGTGCTTCCGCCGAAGATCTCTGCATCAGTGACCAGGGTGGTGTCCGAGGCGCCGTTCCAGGTCAGGGACGGGTCAGGGGCGCCGCTTGACGGGTCAGCGCTGGCAACGGCGGAAATGACCGTGATGCCCGCGCCGTAGGCCAGTGCATCGGTCAGGGTGTAGGAGGTGGCTCCGTCGCCCGTGGCTGTTTCGGTGATGCGGTAGTTGATGAACCAGTCACCTGTGGCTGCATCCTGGCTCGGGACTCCGATGACATCCTTGGTCTGGGTGACGACGGGCCTGGTCGGTGAGGCGCAGTCAACGGCAGAGACAGTATCGCCGGCTGCCCCCGTAGCGGCAGCTTCGTTGCGGAAGCCGGTGCCTGTTTCGCCCGCCCCGAGCGTGCAATCCCCGGCCTCAATGGAGGAGGTGCCCGGTGCGTTGACGGTTACGGCCACGGTGTAGGTGTGCGTGGCGCTGGCAGCGATGGGAACCAGCGGATCAGCTCCGCCGGCTGGCGCTATGCGCTGGTCGGTGGCGCCATCGAAGGCAGCGTTCGTGGTGATCCCGGCGGGGGCCGTGTTGGTGGTGACCGGTGCGCTGACGACGGTGTAACCGGCGCCGAACTGGAACTGATCGGTGAGGGAGTACTCAGACGGGACCGATGCCAGGTTGGTCACGCCGATTTCATAGTTGACCAGCCAGTTGCCCTGGCCCTGGTAAGTGGTGCCGGTGACGGTCTTGTCGATCGCCACGTTACCGCGCGCAGCCACGGAAACATCTACAAGGGCGTTGATCGGGCGGTAGGTCCAGTCATTGATGTGACGGGTGTCGCCCCAGGAACCGTTGATGCCATCGTTCGCGTTCGAGCCAACACAGTTCGCCCAGGCATGGACGCCACCGGTGGAATCGATCCCGGCTGTCCCGTCCGGTACGGGGGTAGTGGAGCAGCGATTGCCCTCCCCGACCAGGGGGGTGTCGTTCCAGTAGAGGGTGGAGTTGCCGGCGCTGGGGCCGCGCTGGGCGATGACTTCGATTCCACCGGCGCGTATTTCAACATCGGTATTTACGAAGTGGATTTCGCCGGTGCGGTCCGCGAGGGCGCGGAAAGAAATGGGCTGCGTTGAGGGAATCAGCTCACCCAGACCGTTGAGGCCGTCAAAGGCGAACGTGTTGGCGCCACCGGCGCTGTAGTAAGGGATGTTCCGGTCAACGGCATCGGTGAAGTCACCGTCGTTGTTCGCATCGACCAGGATGTTCATGTTGCCGACGAAGTTGGTGGAGGTGAACTGCAAAGAACCGCTCTGGTCGGTGTTGTTGGCAGGGGCGAAGGTTCCCGCTCCGATGGTCGGCTCGACCACAGGGGGCAGGATCCAGTCGCTCGCTCCGTCCCATCTCGTGGCTGATACGGGAAGGTCAGCGCTGGGGGCGGCGAAGAAAATCTTGTACGGATCGCCACATTCCCCCGGGCTGGCCGTGGTGTAGGGGTCCGCGAGCGGACCGCTCTGCTGTCCGCTTTCGTAGACGGCTTCGCAGGTGCCAGGCTCACGGAGACCCGTGCGATCTGCTACGAACACGGAGTCAACGCCGTTGTAGTCCCGGTAGGTGGATTTGTACTGGTCCCCGAATTCGCTCTGGTACCAGAGCGAAAATGAGAAGGTCCCTGCAGGGGTAACCGCGCCGTACTGTTCGGTCCAAACCCGGCCGGGAACCGGAGTTCCGGCATCCTTGACGGAGATGTCCCAACTTACAGTTGCGCCACCTCCACTACCGGGGCTGTCATAGGTGACGGACCAGATGCCGCTTGTGGCAACCGCCAAGTTGTCCCAGTCGCACGCAGTGCCGGCAGGAGACGTCGCCGTAATGAGGGAGCAGGTCAGTGGCGCCGCTCCAGGCCGTTGGATCGTGACCACAGCGCTTCCCGAGCCAGCGCGGTGTGCAATGACCGTGAAATTAACATCAACAGTTTCCCCGGCCTCAGCGTAAACACTAAATGCGTGGTCGAAGCGCATCAGCAGTCCCGCGGGATTCGACTCGGCAAGAGCCGGAGCGATTGGACCGGCCATAAGGCCGGTAACGGCCACAGCAGTGGCGGCAATGGATGAAAGAGCCCTCCTGAAGCTCCTGGCAGGCCGGCGGTCCGCCACCGGGATGTGGCTGTCCAGGGTTGCCCGCCTTGACTGACGGTGGGACGGACCTGACCTGCCGGCCAGGCTCCTGACGCGGGAGAGTAGCGATTGCCCGTTCCCCCTGGATTCTGAATGAGACCTCATGAAGTTTTTCCTTCCAGCAGTTCTGGAGCGTAACTCTCGAAGCACCGCCCGCCCCCAAAAAAAAGCTATTGCTTTGGGTATAACCTCCCTCGACCCGGATCGTGACGTAGCACAACTTCCTTGCGGCAAGCTTCAGGTAATCTCCTCATTTACCGAGACGGCTTGGGCGTAGAGACTGAAGGAAGCAGCGGGGCCTCCACGTTACTGCGGAGGGTTTGGGCCCGGTTGCTGGCATATACGACCCGCATGGGTGTGCAGCCGTGGGACGGGCGGCACCGACTGAGGTCTCACGCTCCCGGTGCCGCCCGCACCGTCCGGTTTGCGGTACGTCTCCATCCGCGCGCGGGTATGCAGGCCCATCCGGCGCCAGGGGGAGGCCTCCGGACGGGGTAGGGAAATCTCCCGCCTGTCCACTGTTTAACGGCGGAATCCCCGATTCGTGACGCCACTCGCCGCTCCGTTGCGGAGCTCCAATCCCCATCACAGTCAGTCCAGAGTCACTTGACGGATATAGAAGCATCTGTGAGTTATGCAGCCAAGCGAGATGAGCAACTTCGGCATTCCATGCCCCCGCTCTTACCTTGCCTCATCTCATAATTGAGGGCATGGAAGACGAAGAACTAAACAGAGCGCTGAAAGCCAACAGCGCAGCTTGGCGTCGGTACATTTCCGTCAAAACAATCCCTCGCGTGGAACCGAAACTCCACCCGGAAGTGCAAGCCGCCATCAATAAACTGCAAACTGAAGCGGAGCGCGCCGTGCGTGACCCGGGCGGACCGCTCAGCAACTATAGCGACGCACTGGCCGCCTGGGCGGCCGCCAACCATCCCGAAATCGATTCGTCCGAAATGTCTAGGCATGTCACCCACAAACTAGTCCTCGATCACTACTGGTAGACGGCGATTGCTCGAACGCTCCATGCACAGACCGCCAATTGTCCTTATAGAAGCATCCGAGGTATCCAGTCCTACCGCATCAACCCCGTACCTTTGCTGGATTGTCTGGCGGATGCGCTTGTCGGCTGCTGAGGCAGCATCAGAGTCATTCTCCAAGTAGAGGAAACACTGAAAACCTGTAGGACGTCGCGTTCGCTGGCCTGAATCCACCAGTTCGGATCGTCGGTTTCTTTCAACCATTCCAGTACATCTGCCCGGGTACGCTCGTGTTGGTCCTGCACCCCGGAATTGTTTTTGAATTGCTCTAACCGACGGGCAGTCCCCCAGGCCATCAGCTCCCCGAATTGGCCAGCAAGCCGAAGACTCTCCAGAAAGCCATCACTCATCTTGAGGTCGGCTTTGGTTTCGTCATCCATGGACAGAGCCTAATGCGTGAGCGGTGGCGTGTCCCGTTCAGCCGGCAGGGCTCACATAGACACTGGCTCCCAGGCGAAACCATCGGGGTCAGTGAACGGGCCGGCGTCGCTGCTGATCGCGATGCAGTGCGATCCGGCGCCGTCGGGAGAGACACCGGCATCCTTGGCGAGGGCGCGGCGTCCATAAAGCCCCAGCTGGACCGGACTCGATGGCATGGCGAACTCCACGTACTTGCCGAAGCTCTTCCCGACGGCGAGGCCCCGGTCCACGTAGAACTTCTTGGTGGCGCCAACGTCAGTGGCCGCCATCAGCAGCACGATCTTGTCGACCTCCCGGGTGGCCGGACCGGTGTCCTTCTTTGCCGATGTCGCGACCTTCCAGATAGCGCCATCGGGAGCCTGGACAACGCCGCCATAGCCCCACAGCGACTTACTGACGGGCTTCAACGTGGTCGCTCCAGCCTCGACGGCGGAGTCAATCAGGCTGCTGACTGTGGACGGCTGCGACACGATGAGCGACAACGTGTACCCGCGGAAGCCGGTAGTGCTGGCGTCTGATGCACGGACGCGCACCCGCTCGCCCAATCCGAAGGCGGCGTCGTAGAAGGCGGTGGCGGCTGCGGGGTCAGTTACTTCGAGGGTGACCGATTCAATGGAGGTCATGACAGGTCCTTTGTTGAGTGTTCGGGTGATGCTTTTGACTCTAGGCACCGGCCTCCCCTGGCTGCTTCTCCAAAACTGCTCGCTCCGAGGATGCCCCCTTCGGGTCTAAAGCCCACACATCCAAACCCGCAGGTCATTAGCCCTATGACAATCAGCCCCGGAACATCTATCCTCTTGACATGAGCGTTGGGGTCACGTTCTGGCGAGCGGAATCACGCCAGCGTGAGCGGGATTTGACAGACCGGCAGGGATTCCCACCGGCGTCGCCATGGCTTGCGGGCGGTGACTCATGAATACTAAAAACGATCCGGCACCGGACAGCTACGCCGCCTTCCTGGCAAGGTTGGACGCTGCCACCGCGAACCTGACCACCAGGGCCGCCTCCTTGGACAATGCGCTCAAGGCAGTCTCGTTGCTTGTGGGACCGTACACAGAGGCACTCCGTAAATGGGAACGACGCCGGAGACACGTAGGCGAGCAGCTGGCCTTGCATTTTGGCTCGCAGTCAGCCACCCCTTCCGGTTCGCCACAGACGTACGCTTCGCCACAGACATACGCTGCCCTGAGCGAGCTCCACGACACCGCGCAGAAGATGGAGTCAATGCTCCGTGCCCGCATCCTGCACCTGACCGAAAAGTTGGCGGTCATGCAAGGACGCCGCGAGGAAATCGATAAGTCGCTCCTGGAGCTTGAGGTCAGCAGGGCCAAGCTGCACTCGTCCCGAATGCTGTCGCAAGACCGCGACAACCTCAGCAGGGCCTTTTCCGAACTCGCGGGCCCAACCCGCACCGCCGTCGTCGTCTCCGATCTGGGGCTCCACAGCGATGTCAAGGAAGCACGCCAGGCAGTCATCCTGGCTGAAGCGCTAATGGAAGTGAAGGGGTACTGAACATGAAGAACCTAGCGCTCAATCAGCCGGGCAAGGGCACTGTCACGCTGGTGCGTTGGCAGAAGAAACCAGATCCCGTTATCAGGTTCATCCTGCTCAGTATCTTGGGTTTGATCCTGGGGCTGTTTCTGATGATGTTCATGCCCTTCCTTCAGAGTTTCGGGGCAATTGCCTTGTTTACCCTGCTGTTCGCGGCCATTTTCACGGCTCCCACGGTTTCGGACCGGAGGAATTTCATGACAGGACTCACCAAGAGGGTCAACGACACCATCGTCGAGGTGACGGGCACTCCCGGTGATCAGCTCTCAGTCAGGCAATTCCAGCAACTGGTCAAGAGCGGCGAGCACGTCCCGCTCCTGGTCAACGGGGTACCGGGCTTGAATCTGCATGTGGAACGGGCTTCACTCCTGGAGCTGAGCGGACCCGAGAGATGGCGCGCAGTCTTCACAGTCATCCCTCCGGAGAACGGGACCGACAGCTTTGACCGCCTGCTTTCGGCGGCTATTCAAGGCGCAAGGTAGTCAGAAGACGGCAGATTTCCGTAATTTACCCACGTTGTAGAAGCCTCTTGTGCGGCACAACTGTGAACGCTAACATGAGCTATCCACCGCTGGCTTTCGCATCCCCTTGCGACGCTCCCCATCGTTCAGCAGGTGGTTCTTCTCAAGGGAGAGAGACCAAGAGTGGCTCTAATACAACGCTCGATCGCGGCCACAAGCGTGATCATGCTCGCGGCAGGACTCGTTTCAATGGCTACGCCTGCCTTCTCGGCAACAACGTCGCTGGATGACAGGAAGGTGCTGGAACTGCCGTTCGACGGAAACCTGGCCGATGTCAGCCCGAAGGCCAACACACCAACGATGCAGAAGGGCAGTGCAGGCTACGGCACCGGCCTTTCCGGCCAGGCCTTCAACTTCAATGGCTCCAACGCCGTGAACCTCGGCACAGCCGCCCACCTGCAGCCTGCCGACCTGAGCGTTTCGTTCTGGTTCAAGCCCAACGTGGCGATGGCCGGCGAGCAGGTTTTCACCTGGAACAAGCAGGCCTACAACTCCGACGGGTGGTACCTGACCTCGGAGAGCAACACCACGCCGCTGGCCCTCTCCATCGGCCCCTCCACCGGCCAGCCCTACAAGGTCGCAATCGACGCACCGCGCGCCACCTTCTTCCCCACCGACCAGTGGACCCACATCGTGGCTACCTACGACAAAGCCACCAAGAACGTTGCTATCTACCGCAACGGCGTCCGCCAGTCTGCCATCGTAAAATTCCCGGTAGCGGGCACCGCCACTGGTGTCCTTGGCTCCGAAAGCACCACCACCAAGACCCTCGGCTACAACGGCCCGCTCTACAACGGCGCGCACCTTAACGGGTTGATGGATGATTACACCGTTTACGACGGCGTCGCCTCCACCACCGACGTCGTCGCCCTCACCAAGGCACACAACCCCACTTTCGACGCCGGCTCGGTTGCACAGTCAGACCTCGATGCCGTCACGGTCCCGCCCAGCGCGAGCACCAATTTCACCGTCCCACTTGAGGGTTCCAAGGGAACCACCATCAGCTGGGCGTCATCCAACTCTGCCGTCATCGCTATCAGCGGTGGCGCAGCAACCGTCACCCCGCCAAGCAGCTCACCCGTCACAGTGACTCTCACGGCAACAGGCACCTATGGAGGAAGTAACCCCGTGACTAAAACATTCAACGTGGAGGTACTCCCGGAGGGCCTCGAATCCTCGGTCTACCTGCTCGAGGCGGGCCTCACCGACGTCACCGTCGAGGATCCCTACCTGGTCAACGGCAACCAGAAAACCATCAACTACCTGCTCAGCCTGGACCCGGAGAAGTTCCTCTTCTCCTTCTACAAGCAGGCAGGACTGACACCAACGACAGCGGCCGGTTACGGCGGCTGGGAGCGCGAGACCGGCACCCGGTTCCAGGGCCACTTCTTCGGCCACTACATCTCAGCGCTGTCCCAGGCGTACGCCACCACCACCGACCCGACCACGAAGTCCGCTTTGCTCGCGAAGCTGACTGCCGCCGTCGACGGTTTGAAGCGGTGCCAGGACGCCTACGCGGCCAAGGACCCTGCCAATGCCGGTTTTGTCTCGCCATTCCCCGTGACGTATCTGCCCTCAGGGGCAGACGGCTTGCTGGTTCCCTTCTACAACCTGCACAAAGTTGTGGCCGGTCTGCTCGAAGCCCACGACAACGCCCCGGCCAACGTCTCAGCCACCGCCCTGTCCGTTGCTGACGGGTTCGGTACCTGGATCACCAACTGGGCTGGACGGCAGGCCAACCCGGCAGCACTGCTCGGCACCGAATACGGCGGCATGAACGAAGCCCTCTACGAGCTGTACAGCATCACTGAAAAGCCGGCGCACAAGCGGGCCGCCGAGTACTTCGATGAAGTCACGCTGTTCCAGAAGCTCGCCGCCGGCCAGGACGTCCTCAACGGCCTCCACGCGAACACCACCATCCCCAAGCTCATCGGGGCGCTCAAGCGCTACACCGTGTTTACGGACAATCCGCGCCTCTACGCCACACTGACGGACGCCGAGAAATCCAACCTGGCCATGTACCGCACGGCCGCCGAGAACTTCTGGCCCATTGTGCATGACCACCACACCTACGCCAACGGCGGGAACAGCCAGTCCGAGCATTTCCACGCCCCCGATACCCTTCACCAGTACGCAACCAGCGGCCAGACCACGGGCTATGGCGAAAACTCAACCTCAGAGGGCTGCAACGAGTACAACATGCTCAAGCTCTCCCGCGCGCTGTTCCAGGTGACGAAGGACGTGAAGTACGCGGACTACTACGAACACGCGTTCATCAACTCCGTCCTGCCGGTACAGAACCCCGAGACGGGCATGGTCACCTACTTCCAGCCGATGGCTGCCGGCTATGCCAAGATCTTCGGCCACGAACAGGACGAGTTCTGGTGCGATCACGGCACCGGCATCGAATCCTTCACCAAGCTCGGTGACTCGATCTACTTCGAAGACACAAGCTCGGTCTACGTCAATCAGTTCCGCACATCCGTTCTCCGCTCGGCTGGCCGCAACCTGAAGCTGACGCAGACGGCGGATGTGCCCAACAAGGAGACCGTCACCCTGCAGGTTGCCGGACTCGACGGCGGCGCCGTCGTCGACGGAACAAGCATCCGCCTGCGGATCCCGTCCTGGGTCAATGGAACACCGATCCTCAGCATCAACGGCGTGGCCACCGACATCGCACCGCTCACCTCCGCGGGCTACGTCGTGGTCCCGGTTGCCGCAGGAGACGCGATTTCCTACACCCTCCCAGCCAAGGTCACCGTCGACGACGAAACCGAGAACGCCAACTGGGTCGCCTTCAAGTACGGCCCGGTGCTGCTTGCAACCGAGCTGAACCGGAACAACGTTAACGCCGCCTACACCGCCGGCGTCCTCGTCCGGATGAGCACCGCAGACAAAACGGTCAACTCGAACGTCGTCGTCGAGGATGCCGTGGCCTGGAAGGCGGGCATCGAGAACAACCTCGTGCGCAACGAAGACGGCCTGAACGCAAACGGTGTGGAAACCATGCGGTTCTCACTGAAGAACGTCGATACGGCGTCGGCCGCCTTGACTTTCGAACCGTATTACAGCCTCTACAACGCGCGCTACGCCATCTACATGACCCTCGTCCAGCCCGATTCCGCCGAAGCGCAGGACCTGATCCGGCGGGAGAAGGAGCAGTTGCGGATCGACGAGACAACCATTGACTCGCTGACGTCGTTCGATAACAACAACAGTGAGGCGGACAAGAACTACAAGTACAACAAGTCCGCTGTAGGCACCCATCTGGGGCAGCCGTACCGGGACGGGCAGCGGGCCACCGACGCCTACTTCCAGTACGACATGATCGTTGACCCCATACTCGAGAAGAACTACCTCGGCGTCCGCTACTTCGGGGGCGATAACGGCAGGACCTTCGACGTTTACCTCAACAATGTCCTGCTCAAGCACGAGACGATCACCAACGCCAACGGGGCCAGCAGCTGGTACCTCCAGTACGACCAGATCCCGCAGGCTGTCCTGGACGGCATTGCGGCCAAGGACAGCTACAAGCGAGACCAGAACGGCAACTACGTGCTGGATGCCAACGGCGCGAAGATCCCCGTGGTCACCGTCCGGTTCCAGGGCAACGGGATCAGTTTCGTGGGCGGTGTCTACGGCGTTTACACGACGACGACCAACACCTTCAACACCAACGCTGAGCTCAAGGCACTCACCTCCGACACCGGTGTGCTGAGCCCGGCGCTGGCGTCCGGCGTTCACTCGTACACCCTGACGGTGCCGAGGGACGCCACGAGTGTGGTGCTCGACGCCGATCCTGCAGTCCCAAGCGGGCTGGTAACTATCGGCGACATCCTGATCGACGACACGAAACCGCGCACCGTCCCGGTGAACGCCGGTACGGAACCGACGAACATCGTGCTGACGTCCTACGCGCAGGATCACGTGACGAAGGTGAGCTACCAGATTGCCATCGTCCGTGCAGAGCCGAAACCTGCCCTGGCCCTGACCGCGACGGCGACTACCCAATGCGTGAAGGGCAAAGTGGTCCTCACGGTCGAGGCGCGGAATGACGAGGCTGTTCCGATGGCAGTGACCCTGACCTCGGCTTATGGCGGGAAGTCCGTGAAGGCGCTCAAGCCCGGTAAGACGATCGTGCAGACCTTCCCGACCCGAACGGCGTCGGTCCCGGCCGGAGTTGTGAAGGTGGAAGCGCAGGCGACAGTGGGTGGGAAGTTGGTCACCTACACTGCCGACGTTGCTTACACCGAGCGGGCCTGCGGATAGCCCTATATAGGATCGGAAACCCTTAATAAGCCGGGGAGGCCCGCGCTCGATGTGAGCGCGGGCCTCCCCTTGGGCTACTAGGCAGCGGGACGCGGCAGGCCGAAGAGGACGGGGAGCTCGGCGATGTCGGTGATCCGCTCGTAGCCGAGCCAGTGCTCGTCCTGCTCGAAGCCGCGGTCCATGTACACCTTGTTCTTGATGCCCAGGATAGCCGCAGTGCGCAGGTCGTACATCGGGCTCGCGGAGACGTGCACGATCTCATCCGGTGTCACACCAAGCTTGTCGAACATGTACTCAAACGCACCGAGCCGCGGCTTGTAGGTGCCCATTTCCTCGGCGCTGATGATGTGTGCGAAGGGGGCCTTGAGGTTCGCTGCGAGGAGCGCGGCATCCGCGGTGTCGCTATTGGTAATGATGACCAGCGGGATTTCCTCGGCCAGGCGGTTCAGTGCCTCGGTGACACCCGGGTACGGCCCCCAGGTGGTGACGATCTCGTAGACGGCCTGGGCATCGGCTTCACGGTATTCGATGCCGAGCCTGCGCGAGGCGCGTTCCATGGAGTTGGCGACGATCTCGCGGAACGGCTTGTATTCGCCCATGCACTCATCGACGCGGTATGCCTTGCAGGCCTGCAGGTACTCATCGGCGAGCGCGGCCGGCAGCCGGTCGCCCAGGACCTCGCGCAGCGCGTCGCTGATAGCGAACTTGATCAGCGTTCCGTTCATGTCGAACGTCACGAACTTCGGCTTGGTTTCGAATTCGAATGCCATTAGTTTCTCCATGGGGCTGGGTCGTCGATTGTCGACGAGATGCTGGAAAGAAGGTTGGTCGTTAAGATTCTGTGGAAGTGTTCGGAGTTGCGCTGCTTTTTGATTCCCTTTGAATCTAAATGACGACGCAGTGAATTGTCAACAGTTTTATTGAGACTTGTTCTCAAAGGTAGCCGGCCCTACGCTCCGGCTACCGTTCGGGTCAGCCGCCCAGCACCACGTTGACCGGCGGCTCCCCTGCGAGCATGAGGTCGATCTGACGCTGCAGCAGCCGGCCCATGCGTGGACGCATCGCGGAACTGGCCCCGCCAACATGGGGAGTGATGATCACTCCAGGAGTGCTCCAGAGCGGATGGTCTGCGGGCAGCGGCTCCGGGTCCGTAACGTCCAGCGCTGCGCGGATCCGTCCGCTCCCGGTGTGGCGGACAAGTGCCTCCGTGTCCGCAACGGGGCCGCGTGCGACGTTGACCACCAGCGCGCCGTCGGGCATTGCGGCAAGGAAATCGTCGTTGATGAGGTGCCGGGTGGCATCGCTGAGGGGAACCCCCACCACCACGATGTCGTGATCCGGCAGCAGGGCGGGCAGCTCCTCGATGCCGTGGACGACGCCGGTCCCGTCAATCCGCTCTTTGCTGGCTACCCTGGTGACGGTGGTTTCGAAGGGCAGAAGCCGCTGTTCAATGGCCTTGCCCACGCCTCCGTAGCCCACGATAAGGACGCGGCGATCGGCGAGGCTGGCGGTAGGCTTCGTTTCCCATCTGCCCTGCTGCTGGTTCAGAAAGTGACGGGGAAGCTCCCGCTGGCTGGCCAGGATCAAGGCCAAAACCAGTTCGGCGGTGGATGTCTCATGCACTCCGGCGGCGTTCGCGAAAACCCGTCCGGGCGGCAGGGTATCCGCGACGCCGTCGTACCCGATCGACTGGCTCTGGACCAGCCCGGTTTCCACGCCGTCAAGATTGCGCAGGACGCCGGGGCCGCGCATGTACGGCGGCACCACGATGTCGATTTTCGGCTGCGGGGGTTCGGCCACCATGTCCCATTCCAGCACCGTGACGTCCGGATGCGGCTTGAGGTACTGACGAAGTGCCGAATCGGGCAGGCTCACGCTGATCTTCCGGGTCATGGGACTCCTCTGACTTGTCTCTCTCACAGGGTTTGGCTTTCTCCATGCCAGCCTAGTGGAGCAGCTGACACATGAGCAGCCGTCAGCTGAGGATCCGGGCCACCGCTGCCCCGAACGCTTCAGGTTGTTCGAGCATCATCATGTGGCCCACCCCGGGGAGCACGGTGCTGGAGGCCGCGGCGGCAACTGCCCACTCCGGGACTGCCCATTCCGAGGCCGAGTGCTCCCCCGCGAGCAGATGGACGGGGATGCGCCCGAACACATATTGCAGCATCTTGTCGTAGTCCGGTTTCCCGGTGGTCTCAACGATGGCTCGGGCGGAGGACCAGACGGTGCTCCACGGCTGGTAGGCCAAGGCTTCGTCAGCGCGCTCCACCAGCATTGGAGTGGGTTCGATTCCGCAGCCGGCCAGCCAGGCATCAGCGCTGGAGAGGGAAGCCTGGATTGCCGTCTCAGCTTGGTCAGCCGGCATGGCCGCCAGGGCACCGGACCAGAAGGCGTCTGCCAGGGAGAAGTTCCCCTCCACTGTAACGATGGAGGCGACTCTCTCCGGATAGCGGGCCGCCAGCGTGAAGGCATACACAGCGCCGACAGAGTGGGCGATCAGGTGGACTGGTTCTTGGCCGCCGACCGCTTCAACATGCTCGTACAGCGCCACCACTTGGGATTCAGCGGAAATCTCAAACGCTCCACCGGTTCCGTACCCGTTCAGGTGAGGGGCCGACGTCGGGCGCGGCTGAAGTGCACGAAGAGCGGCAGGCTCGGAAAAGGGGCCGATAAGGCCATGAACGAAGACGGCAGCACCGGAGGAAGTCATGGTTTACAGTCTGACACCAACGTGGTTCAGATCGTTGTCAGACAACCCATACATGGGTACCAGTTTCCAAGTGGCGGCAAGTAACATACGGCTGAAAAAGGCGTACGAATTACTCGTGCCTTCGGGGGTCCGGGCAGGGTTCAATGGGATTCCAAGCCGGCGACGATCGAGTCTGATGAGACCAGGACTCGCCCCCAGACGTCGCCGGCTTGGACATTCCCTCCACGGGGAATAATGGTGTCAAAGGAGCACACCATGTTGATCGAGCGCATCTACGACGACGACCTCGCGCAAGCCAGCTATCTCATCGGCTGCGAGCGCAGCAAGGAAGCGATCGTCGTCGACCCACGCCGGGACATTCCCGTTTACCAGTCGGTCGCCTCGGCCCATGGCATGAAGATCGTGGCCGTCACCGAAACCCACATCCACGCCGATTTCCTCTCCGGAACCCGTGAGCTCGCCGCCGCTACGGGCGCCGGCGGCTACCTCTCCGGGGAGGGCGGACCAGACTGGCAGTACCAGTTCGACGGCGAACGGCTGTACGACGGTGGCAAGGTCACCATCGGTAGCGTCACCCTCCAGGCCCTCCATACTCCAGGCCACACTCCAGAGCATCTGTCCTTCCTGGTGACCGACGGCGCTTTCAGTGACCAGCCCGGCTACCTGCTCTCCGGCGACTTCGTCTTCTCAGGCGATATTGGACGGCCCGACCTGCTGGAGGAAACTTCAGGTCCGGGTACCGGCGGGCTTGAGCCCGCCGGTACCCAAGCGGCTGGAACCGATGTTGTTGGGGCGAGGCAGATGTTCGCCAGCCTCCGGGACAGGTTCCTGACCCTGCCGGACTACATCCAGGTCCATCCAGGCCACGGGGCCGGCAGCGCCTGCGGCAAGGCCATCGGATCTGTCCCTTCCTCCACAGTGGGCTATGAACGGCTCTATGCCTGGTGGGGCCGGTACTTGGCCAACAACGACGAGGAAGGCTTCATTAAGGAGCTCCTTGAGGGCCAGCCCGATGCCCCCACCTACTTCGGCCGGATGAAACGGCAGAACCTGCAGGGCGCGGCGATCCTGGGCGAGCGCACTCCCTTGGAGGAGTTCGAGACAGAAACAGTCGCCAAACAACTTGCCGCCGATGCCGTGACCTTCGTGGATACCCGTCACCATGCCAAGGTTCACAACGGCACAGTGGCAAACGCGCTCAATATCCCGGCCGGAAAGAACCTGGCCACCTATGCGGCTTGGGCCATCGACCCTGAACGGGATCCACGTCCCCTCGTGCTCCTCGCCAGCGGCCCGGAACAGGCAGAGGAAATACGGGATCACCTGGTACGCGTTGGCATCGACTCGATCGCCGGCTACGTCACCGCGCTTGAAGGCCTGCCCCTAAGCACCCCCCGGCTGATCCGGCCCGAAAACCTGCCAGCACTGAAGCCCGCCATGCTGCTGGATGTCAGGACGAAAGGCGAACATGCGGATGGGCACATTCCCGGATCCAAACACCTGCACGGCGGCCGCGTGCTGTGGAACCTGGATCAGCTGCCCCGGGATGGGACCCTCGTGGCCTACTGCCGGAGCGGTGCCCGGAGTTCTGTGGCAGCCAGCATGCTGCGCCGCGAGGGTTACGACGTCGTCGAGCTTGAGGGCAGCTATCAGGCGTGGGCAGCCCTGCAGGCTGCGGCCAGCGCCCGCCAGGCAGACACCTAGCGTCCTATTGCCCCGGCGGCCGGTATGTCGGCGTCTTCTTGGCCGCTTCGTCAATATCCTCAGGTGTCATAAGCGGCTTCAGTCGCACTTTTACGGCGCCGGACGAATTGACCACGAGCGACAGGGCAGCGGCGTCGGCGTTGTCCGGTACCTCAAGAACACCTACGACGTCGATCTCCCCGAAAGCGAAGTACATGCATTCGAGCGAGCCACCAAGCGAATTGAGGGCGTCGACCAGCGCATCACGGCGCTTCGATCCACCTTCCCGCATGAGGCCCTTGAGCCCGTCGCCCACATAGTTGCCTTCGAAAAGATACTTGCCCATGGTCTTTCCTGTCCTTGATACCCAGGACGCTGCTTCGACGGTGGCGGACACTCACTGAGGGAAGGTCCTGGAGATGGTCCCTGTTTCAGGGTTGTGCGCACATCATAGGCCTGCCGCCACGCCCAAGAAAGAGTCCCGCCCGGAAATCTCCGGGCGGGACTCTGTCTGGATGCTTCCGGCTCGCCTACTCTCCCGTGTAGCGGAAGATGTAGAGCCCGGAGTCACGGTCGCTTGCTGCTACATATTCGACCCCGTTGCTTTCGAACACTTCAACGCCCCAGAAGTTGCTGCCTCCTTCATCGATGAAGCTGCCCGTCTCGACCAGCTTGTTATCCACAATCTTGGTCACGCGGAACCCGCCGGAATAGTACGAGAAGTAGGCGAGGTCGTTCCGCTAGTGCGAGGTGGCCACCTCATGAACCGAGAGGTCACCGAAGCCTTCCGCGTAGGCCGGATCGTGGGCTTCCGGAATGGCGTAGGTGTCCAGCTCGGTCATCTTGCCGGCCGAGTTGTCGAAGAGGTGCACGTAGCCCCAGCCGTCGAAGAACGCCCGGATGTTGATGAGGTCGCCAACCTCGCCCAGGCTGACGCCCGGAAGCAGGGTAGCCGTACCTGCGAGACACGCTGCATTGTCGAAGCCGGCCTCTTTGTCGAAGAATCCGAGGCCGGTCTGGCGGTCTACGGAGAAGGTGGGGGTGCTGCCTTCGACGCTGATGCCGATCTGGCCGCAGCCATCAAATCCTTCCCTGTTGACGATCACAATGCCCTCATAACCACCGGCAGCCTCAATGCTCGCCACCTTCTCGGTGAAGGTGCAAACACCACGGGAGACCACAGCGATCTGCTGACCGCTCGGCGTGGTTCCGGCGGCCGGAACAGCGGGATCGCCCGGGCAGGCCTGACCCACGTACACGGCGTCACCGCTCAGGGACTCACCTTCGTGCAGATGGGGCGTGGAGTCGCCCTGGGAAACCTGGAACGCCGCGGCCGAATCATCGGTGGTGCCCTCGCTGCCGTGGGGCGAGAAGTCCTCGTCCGCGCCGATCATGAACTTGTTGTCGAGGGTGAACTCGCCTTGGTGTCCGTTGCCTTCCGGCTTCTCGGCAAGTCCCGCGGATTCAAGGAGCTCAGGGTCCGGATTGGTGAAGTCGGTGTCGCCGATGTAGGCAGGGTTGTGTACGTCGGACATGTCAACCGTTACGTAGCCGGCGTCCCAGTAGGACAGCAGCATGACCTGCTTCCCGCCGATCTCCTTCACGATGATGTCGTGCAGGAAGATCTCAGTCAGGTTCGCCTGCCCGTTCTGCAGGATCTGCGGGAAAGTCTCATCCAGATCATATTCTGCTGTGAGGAACGGTTTCTTCGGGTTGGTGATGTCCATGATGTCGACGTCGGTGCCCTCCTCGTTGTCCACGATGGCGGCGTACGCCTTGTCCCCTGCATCCCAGGCGAAGACGCTGTGGATCTCATTGGCGGCCTTCTTTCCCTGACCGCTGGCCACTGAATCGCCCACACCCTCAGCGAGCGGTGTGGGGTGTTCGGGATTGGTCACGTCGTAGAGATTCATCCCGCCGAAGCCGGCTTTGTCCTTGCATTTCTCGTTGTTACTGACCAGCACGTCGCCGGTAAAGGCGGGCGTGTCGATGTGGACAGTCTGGATACCCTCACCCGGGTAGCTGCCCTCCTTGGCCTGGATGAAGGCCACTTCCTTCGTGTTGGCAGGATCCTTGATATCCACTACATGTACGCCGTTGTACTTGCATTCGACAGAGCCCCAAGCAGCAAGGTAGGCGTATCCGTTGAATACGCCTACGTCTGCAATCTTCTCAGGGACCACATTTTTAAGTTTGAGTTTGGAGACCAGTTCTACGTTCGATTGTGTTGCGGGAAGGTGCCCTTCATCGCCGCCATGCTGGTGGACGTCGCGCGCGCCGTCGTCGACGGCTATTGCCCCATCGTCGGCTTCCGGATGCGCTGAGGCAATGGTTGTTGGTGCGAGAATCAGCGCGGCCGCTGAAATCAGGGTTACGGCCGCACGGATAGAGGGGGACTTGGCCATGACACTCCTAGGGTTTTGAGCTCATTGGGAAGTGATGCAACGGGTACCGGGACTGTACTACCGGATGCAGCCCGAAGGGAATATCCAATCGAAGGGCAATTCGGTTTCTTGTCGGTTCCGGGCATTCCAAAGCTCAGCGTCACAGCCGTGACGGCAATCGAAAAACGCGGCGATCAGCCTATTTGAATGTCGTGTTCAACCGGGATAGAACGCACAACTGCGTCTTCCATCGGCGAATGCTCCAGACTCCACATCACGATCTCCCGGACAGTGTCGTCGTCTGCGTCATCAGAGGCAACCCTGATGGAGACCCGGACTCCAAGCGGGCCTGGAGGGACGCCGTCGTCCATTCCCAAAAGGCCGCGATCATCGGATTCGCTGTCCACGCTGACTTCCAGCCGCGAGAGATTCGCACCGCGGGCCGCCGCCCGCATCGCTATCAGGGTGGCTGTGCACGATGCGTTCGCGGCGCGGAAGAGCCAGCCGGGCGACGGCGCCGAGGCGGTTCCGCCGACGCCGGTCACCATGTCGGTGGAAACGGAAGCGCCGTTAGGGCCCTCCACCCGGACGCGAAGGCCGTCTTCCACGACGGCGATGGCCATGGAGTCGCGGTAGCGTGCCTCGTCCGGGTGCGAGGCAAGATAGTCCTTCGCTGAGCTGATCGCTTCGGAAATTCGTGACTGACCCATCTCTACCGCCTCTTTGCCCGTACCCGCTGGTGATCCAATGCTGGACCTTTTGGTAGCGGGTCACAAGGGTGAGTTAGTTCAGCGGGTGCTGGCCGCAAGATGAGCCTTGCTTTCCTCGAGGCTGGGAAGTTTTCCGGCGCCTCCGGGTGTTGAGAGCGACAGTGAGGCCGCGGCGCAGGCCAGGCGAACGAGGGAAGGCGATAGTGCTTCGCGGCTTAGGCCGGCGGCCAAGGTACCGGCGAACACGTCGCCTGCCCCCGTGGCATCCACAATGCCGGCTGGCGGAACGGGTTCGATCTCGCTGAAGGCGGCTCCGTCGTACAGCAGAGCACCCTTGGCGCCCTTTGTGACAACGGCTGCTTTCGCCCCCAGTTCAATGCACCGTTCCGCAACAAGGTGCGGATCCCCGGTACCGAAAAGCACCTCGCTTTCGGCCGGCGCGGAAGGAATCATCACGTCGACGTGCGGCGCGATCCGGGCCAGCTTCTCCCGAGCATCCTCAGCACTGGTCAGCCGGCTCCTGAAGTTCGGGTCATAAACCACACGCGCCCCTTCCCTGCCGGCCCACTCGGCGGCGACCAGGACCGTCCGGCTGCACGATTCGGACAGCGCCATGGTGATGCCGCTGAGCAGAACTACATGGGCGCGCTCCAGGCCGACGCCGTCGAGATCAGTGGGCTGCATGTGGGAAGCCGCAGACCCTGTCCGGAGGTAAACGAACTCGCGGTCTCCCTCGGGAGCGGCACCGAGGACGTACGCGCCTGTATGGGCGTCGTCCCGCCTCACGAAAGCGGTGTTAATGCCCAGGAGCTCGAGCCGTTCAAGCAGCCGATCGCTGAGCTCATCACTCCCCAGGCGGGTCACGAGGGATGTGTTCGCCCCGGCCGCGGCAGCAGCCGCTGCTGAGTTCAGCGCATCCCCCGAAAAGGACAGGTTGAACTCCGTTGCTTCCCGCAGGGATTTCAGGGCGAGGAACTCGATCAGCGGCTCGCCGATCACAAGGACATCTGTCATTTCTACACCTTCATTCTGGACTCGAGCCAGGCAGCAACCGCGCCGGGATCCTTTTCGAGCGTGCGGACCAGCTCGCTCCCAATGCCGACGGCGGTGGCTCCGGCCGCCAGCCAGTCGTCAGCCGTTCCGAGGCTGATGCCGCCCGTGGGAACAACCACCGCTCCCTTCAAAACTGTGAGCAGGGAGGCAAGATACTTCGGGTCCACGGCATGTGCCGGAAAGAGCTTGGCGATTCCCTTGGACGCAGACTGTGCGATCTCCGTCGGAGAAAGGCCGCCCTCAATGAGCGGGATCCGGAGTTGATCCGCTGCCGCGCGGACCTCCGGGGCCTGGATGGGCGTCACCAGGAAGGAGGCCCCGACGTCGGCCGCCTGTTGTGCCTCTTCCGCTGTCCGTACAGTTCCGAGGCCGACGATGACTCCCCGGATGCCGGCCAGATGCCCGACGGCGGCCGGCCAGCCGGGGGTAGTGGCGGTGCATTCAATGGTGCTGACCCCGGCCTCAACCAGGGTCATGGCATGGCTGATGGCCTGGTCACTGCTCTCGGTGCGCAGTACGGGAAGGAGCGGAGCAAGGGCCCAGGCGTCGAGGAGGAACCGGAACTGTTCCAAACGGCCGCCGTACGCTGAAGTGTCGCTCATTGTTCTCACCTGTTCTTCACGGACTTGCTTCTTACTGACGTTCGGCGCCCATAGGCCGGTGGCTGCCGTGATTTGAGTTCAGGCCAACGAGCATGCGGGTGCCGCCGGCTGCCGCCGAAGCGTACATGGCCTCGACGCATGTCAGGGTCCGCAGCTGGTCCTCGCATGATGTGAGCGGCGTTTCCTTGTTGACTACACAGTCCACAAAATGCTGGATTTCTTCCACGAACCCCATGCTTTTAGGCGAGGGTTCCATCGAAACAACCTTTCCTGGATCCGAAAGCTCCAAGGACCCTTTCAGCACGTCAAAGGTCATGGTGCCCTCGCTGGTGAAGATCTCCATGGACAGCCGCCGGGGTCCGAAGTGGCGCGAGCGCCCGGTAAACGTGAAACTCCCGGTCTGGCCCGAGACGAACTCGACGGCGGCAACCATGTCCAGGTCGAAGCGCATCTGGCCGGCACTGCCTTGGGCTATCACCGAAACGGCGCTGATCTCGCCCAGCAGATGCCGTGCCAGGGCAACCGAGTGGATGCCCGCGTTCAGGAGGTACCCGCCTCCGGATCCTTCCGGGTCCCTCAACCAGTCGGGTTGCTCCGGGTGAATGTCCTCGCAAAACAGGGCACTGTGGTGGTTGGCCTGCAGGAGGAACGGTTCGCCGAATTTTCCTTCCTCCAGAATCTGCTTCGCCGCCCGCGCCACACTCGAGAACGGCCAGTTCTCGGCCACCATGACGGTCCTGTCCGCCCGTCTCTCAGCCTGAAGGATGTTTTCGGAGGCAGCCAGCCCAACGGCCAACGGTTTCTCCACCAGAACGTGAACCCCCTGTTCAAGAGCCCGCAGCACTGCCGGCTCATGAAGCCGCGGTGGAAGGCAGATGTCCACTGCGTCCACGTTGGGAAGGGCTTCGGACATGTCAGTAGCCCAGTGGGAGATGCCCCACTGGCGTGCCACACTCTCCGCGAGTTCCGGATCCCGGTCAACCACCCAGGTAATTTCGCCGCCTTTGCAGGCCTCCCAGGCGGGCAGGTGGGAGGAACGCGCAATCAGTCCGCTTCCGATGAGCGCCACCCTAAGGTCGCTTTTCATAGTTGATCCCCTTTTCGTCCCAGCCGAATTGAATGGACGTTCCTGTGCGTGCGGATTCATAAGCGGCAAGGACCATCGCAAGGCTCGAACGGCCGTCGTCGAGCACGCTGGGGAAATCCTCTTTCGTGAGCAGGCAGCGGATGAATTCGTTGGCTACGGCCTCGTGGACGGCCGGAAAGCTGTGACGTGTTGTCAGGTGTTCCCAGCGCTTCAGCGGTTCGCGCTGGACGGTGACCGAAGCCTCAACGAGTTTTTCGCACCTGGTTGACGCGAGATCCGTGTAGTACTCAAAAATGGTTCCGCGGTCACCGAAGATTTGGGTTGTCACTCCCCCGGCCAGATCCGTCCAGCTGCTTTGAAGTGTGGCGATCGCTCCGCTCTGCAGACGGAAAATGGCGGCGATAACGTCCTCGACCGGAGACTCCAGGATGTGGGATGACATCACCGCCGTGACGGACGCAGGTTCACCAAAAATCCAGCGCAGCCAGTCGCAGGAGTGGATCAGTTCGTCCAGTCCGGCTCCGCCACCCGAAATCACGGGATCATAAAACCATCCGCCGGAGTCGTCGGGCCAACCCGTGGTGCCGAAGTAATGGCTGTGCCGTTTGGAGATGGAGGAGATTCGGCCAAGTTCGCCGCGTGCAACGATGCCCCTGACTTCTTGGTTTGCCGGGTCCAGGCGCATTTGGAAGCCCTGCATAAACCGCACACCGGCCGTGGCCACCGCCTCAGCCGCAGCATCGGCCTCCTTCAAGGACGTGGCGATTGGCTTTTCGCACAGGATGTCCAGGCCTTCCCCGGCCGCCAGTTCGATGTGTTCGCGGTGAAAAGCGTGTTCGGACGTGATCGCCACAGCATCGAGTTCATAGCCCGTCAGGAACTGCAGCAGATCGGGTACGTATCGGCAGCCGTTGTCTTGCGCAACGGGTCCGCCGCGCCCCGGCTCCTGGTCGTAAATCGCCACCAGCTCACAGTCTGGGTTGGCTGCGAACGCGGAAGCCCACATGGGACCGTGGGCGTGCCCGACGCCGAGCACCCCTACCCGCAGCGGGCCGTCGAGGGTTGGGCCGTTCACGGCGCGCCCCTTGAGCCGCTGCTTGGGATTGAATCGGTGCTTGGGCTTGAACTGCTGCTTCGGACTGAGCTGCTGCTGGCAAGGACATTCCAACCGCGGTGGAATTTGTAATCCACAAGGACTTCGAGGTCCGCCCAGACCCGCTTATGGTCCTCGCTCACTTCCCAACGTGAACGCAGGTTTTCGTCCGCAAACTGGATGACTATTTCCAGACGGGTCTCAGCGGCAGCGGCGCCGATTTCCTCCCGGGCGGAGTCGGAGTACGTTTCCAGCAGTACCGCATCTTCGAAACCCGGCTGCCGCTCCAGTGCTGGGACATACGCGGCCAGGAACCACTCGCGGATCTTCTCCATCTGGCCGGGTAGCGGTTCGAATGAAATGTCCAGCCTGATGCTCATTGGATCTGTCCTTCCAAGGGAATCGCCAGGGAATCGGCCATGTTCTGCCAAAGAACCGTTGAACCGGCGGCAATCAGCAGCTCGTTTCCCTTGTTGCCGCCGAATGCGAAGTTCACCGGAATTTCCGGCGTGCGAAGCTGGCCGATAGCGCCGCCGTCGGGGTCAAAGATCCAGATCCCGCCCGATCCGGTGCACCAGACGTTGCCGTGCCTGTCACATTTCATGCCGTCTGGGACTCCCTTTTCGTCCGAGGGCGGAGTTGCGAACTGCTCAGCGTCGCCGATGGACCAGTCATCCCCTATCCGGTACCGCCTGATCAGGCCTCTCTCGGAGTCGTTGACGTACAGCGTCCGCTCATCGGGTGAGAGACAGAGCCCGTTCGGTTCGGAAAAGTCCCGGTCAATAAGCCGGAGGTTCCCATCCCGAAGAAGATAGACGCCTTGAAAATCGAGTTCCTGCTCCCGCTCCACGCCGAAGTCCGCCCCCAGCCCGTAACGGGGATCAGAAAACAGGATGGTCCCGTCCGAAGCACACACCGCGTCGTTGGGACTGTTCAGACGCCGGCCGTTGAACGATTCCGCAAGCACCGAAATGGTGCCGTCACTCTCCTGCCGCACCACCCGGGACGTCGCATGTTCACAGGTCACCACCCGGCCTTCGGGATCAAGAGTGTTGCCGTTCGCCTTGTTGCTCGGTTGCCGCCATGGTGACGGGAGGTCTTGAGGTTGCCAAGACCACATGGTTGACTTTGTGATGTCGCTAAAGAGCCAGGTTTCCTTCTTGCCCAGCCAGACCGGCCCTTCCGTGAAACCGAAGCTATCCCCTACCACCAGTGCAGGGCCAGCAGTCTCGATGGACGCTGCGCCCTTCCAATCCAATGTGTAACTTAGATTCATGGTTCGATCCTTTCGGGACATAGTCTGACTAAGATTGGACGTATAGAACTGAGGAGATGTTGTGGCAAAGATGCGAATCGAGCAGACCCTCGAGGTCCTGCGGTCCCGGATCCATGATGCCGCGGCCCGCAGCGATCTTCGCCTGCCTCCGGAGGTTGAACTGGCCGGCGAACTGGGCGTAGGCCGGTCCACCCTCCGTGAAGCCCTTGCCCTTCTCGAAGCAGAAGGCGTAGTGCACCGCGCCCGGTCGCGAGGAACCTTCATCCGGCCCAGCGCCCTGCAGTATGAGAAGGAAGTCCTCAGCTACCCCGTGGACCTCATCCTGTCGTTCGCCGACTACCTGACCGCTCACAGCATTCCCTTCACCATCGAAAACTTCTCGTTCGGGCGTGAAACCCTTCCGGAGAACAACGGGACTCAGACCGACTTCGCCGGCCAGGAGGTCTACCGGACCTGGCGCGTCTTCCGGGTGCGCAACCATCCCGCCGCCTACCTCGAACACGTCGTGCCGGTCGCTTTCGGGAACCAGCCGGTGCAGCCTTCGTTGCTCCTGCAAGGCGTTACTGCGCTCTTCGACGCACTGACTGACGTGCAACTGGAGAGCATTGACAATTCCATCGGCGCCGAACTTGCCGACGAACGCCTCAGCGGCCTCCTCGATGTGGAACCCCGTTCAGCGCTAGTGGTTATGAATGCCCGGCTCTTTGGCATGGATTCTGCCCTCCTTGGCACTGGCCGCCTGGTGTTCCGTCCCGATATCCTCACGCTGTCCGTCAGGGCCTCGTCACGGATCAACATCAAGGCCCGTTAGGATCAGGGGCCGTTGGGGCGCCGGTTTAGTGCGCCCCTAACGCTGCGCTTCGCCCGTGACGCTGTCCTCAGAAGATCCGCATCAGGTCGCTTCCAACGGTGATCGGCCCCTTGTATGTCCTGGCTATGGGGGTCCGCCACATCTCGTCGGGCAGATGACCGGGTATGAGATGGGTGAGGACCAGATGCTTCGCCCTTGCAGCGGAAGCCACCTCGCCAAGCTGATGCACGGTGGTGTGATAGGCAGGGAAGCCGAACCCCGGGTAGAGCGCTTCATGGACAAGGACGTCCACATCCTCGCAATACCGGATCAGGTTCGGCGAGGGTGCTGTGTCACCTGAAATTGCAGCCGAGCCGTTTTCCCAGTCGAAGCGGTAGCCGAACGCCTGGTCAACTGGATCGTGTTCCACCCGGAAACTGACAGCACTCCATCCCTCACCCGTCAGCATCGTCCCGTCGTCGACTTCCAGAACGCGCGGATCCAAAGTCTCCGGTGCGATACCGAAGGTGCGGCGTGTTCTGATGTCGTAGTCGTAGGCGGCCAGCAGGCGATTGACAAAGGCAGCGGTCCCGGGTGGACCCACGATGAGCGGGCAGCTCCTTCGAGTGCGGTCCACCCACGGTGCAAGAACCAGCCAGGCAAGCTCAGCGTTGTGATCCAAATGATGATGTGTAATCAGGATGTGGGTCAGGTCTGAGGGATCAACACCAAGCCTGACGAGCCTTTCGGTGGCGCCCGCACCGCAGTCCACCAGGATCTTCTCGGAGCCCATGTCCACGTAGGTCGAGGGTCCGGCCCGCGTGGGCAGGATCTTCGGTGTGCCTGTGCCGATAAGCCAGCCACGCGGCGTCGTCGTAATGCCTTCCGCCTGCCTGAACCCGGACTCCTGGAGACGGGGTCCGTCAACGAGCTGGACCGTAATCAGCGGCTCATTGAGCAGGTAGGCCCCCAGAAGCGATTCGTCATTTGTCACCGTGCTGTTCATAGCTGCACCTGGTAACGGTAGACGACCTTCCTCAGCAAAAGACGGAAGACCATATCAGCAACCAACCCCATCAGCCCGAGGGCCACGATGCCGACAAACACCTCGTCAGTCCGGGCAAAGAGCCGTGAGTTCCAGATCAGGTACCCCACACCGCTCTCTGCGGCAACAAATTCTGCCGCCACCACCGTCATGAAGCAGGTTCCCAGCGCTACCCGGAGGCCCGTGATGACGCTGGGGATCGTTGCCGGTACCACGACACTCGTCAGTAGCTGCCGGGGGGACGCCCCCAGCATTGCTGCTGCTTCCAGTTTTTCCTTGTCAACCGACATGGACCCCGTCATGGTGCTGAGGAAGACGATGAACAAGGCGGCATAGAAAATCAGGCCGATCTTTGATGCTTCCCCAAGCCCCAGCCAGATGAGCGCCAGGGTCAGGAAGGCGATAGGGGGAATGAAGCGGAAGAAGTCCACAAAGGGTTCCACCATGGTGCGCACGATCCGTATCCTGCCCGCCATGATTCCAAGGGGCACGGCTACAAGTGCTCCCAGGACCCACCCGCTGATCACGCGCATGAAGGAGATGCCAATATCACCGAGCAAAGTCCCTGCAGCCAGGAGCCGGATGGCAGCTTCGAACACCACTTGCGGGCCGGGCAGGAACAAAGGTGACATTTGGAGCGACACGAGATACCAGACAAGCACTGCGCCCAACAGAACCAGCACCGTTGTTACCGGCTTAGGAAGGGGTCTCCGTACACGACCAGGGATACCCTCTGCGGGGCTAAGGCCCGCGGGAGCGGTTGATTTCACTGTGGAATCAGTCGATTGAGACTGTGGCAGGGTCATGATTTCCTCCCATAATGTCCCGGGCCCTAGACGGCCGCGGTCCTGTCGCTAACGGTGGCGTCGGCGACATCGTCGTTGTTGGGGTTGTCGAGTTCACTCGTCAACTCGTTGTAGAGGCCGATGAAGCTTTCATTCATGCGGTCACGCGGCCTGCTGAACGGGTTGTTGCGGGTGCTCGCTATGCCTGCTGCGGGACCATGCGTCATGGTAATAATCCGGTCACTCAGCCAGATGGCTTCGCTCACGTCATGGGTGACGAAAAGCGCCGTCTGTCCTGTGGATTGCCAGATGTTGATCAACTCATGCTGCAGCAATGAGCGGGTGTGGGCGTCCAGGGCTCCGAATGGCTCATCCATCAGGAGCACGTTCGGCTGGTTCACCAGCACCCTGGCTATTTGCACGCGCTGTTTCATACCACCGGAGATTTCCCTGGGGTACTTCTTTTGGTGTGCCTGTAACCCCACCAGTTCCATGTACTGATCCACGAGTCCATCACGCCGCTTCCGGTCCAGGCCCTGGACCTTGGGACCGTATTCGATGTTCTGGCGGACAGTCAGCCAGGGAAACAGTGCGATGTCGGATTGAAAAACGACACCGCGGTTGGCATCAGGACCGCCAGCCGCTTTTCCGTCTATCAGGATCTGCCCTGCGGTGGGCTTGGAAAATCCGGCAATCATGTGAAGGAGGGTCGATTTACCGCAACCGCTGGGGCCAAGGAGGCAAACAAACTCCCCTGCCGCAATGGTGATCGATATGTCCTTCACCGCTGTGTAGTCTGAACCCGACCTGGACCGCCGGGGGAATGACTTTGTGACATTCCGGCACTCAATCGATGAGCTCATGGCTGTTATTTCCTTAGTGTGACGGCGCTTGAATCCACTGCTTCGAGGTAGCTGGGATCGAAGATCGCATCGGTCTCAGGGGCCTTGTCCACGTAACCGTTCTCGGCCATCCAGGTTGCGACTTCGCGGAGGGCCGTCTTGCTCTCCTCGTCCAGGTAGACATCCCAACGGATCTCGCCCTCACTCCACCACTTCTGAAGCGTGCCGGCCTCCACGCCGATTCGCTTGCTGGCAATCTCGGCAGCGGCCTTCGGGTCAGCCTCGATGAAGGCATTCGCATCCTTCAGAGCAGCGATGACCTTTTGGACCGTCTCTCGGTTAGCCTCAGCCCACTTACGGTCGAACTGCAGGTAATTCCGCACAATGGTGACGTCACCGATGGTCGGCTCCAGGAAATGAACCTGGTCGCCCATTTCAGTGAATGCCCTCGAGACGATGGGTTCTTCATTGACGAAGCCGTCAATGTTGCCGCGGGCGAGCGTGGCGATCTGCTCTGCACCCGGAACGTCCACCAGGGTCACGCTCTTGGGATCAACCTGGTGCTTTTCGAGGTACCGCTGCAACGCGTAATCGTTGATTCCGCCTTTTTGAACGCCGATCTTGCGGCCGGAGAGGTCTTCCGGACGGTTGATATCGTTCTTGACAACCAACCGCAGTTCTTCGCCTGTGAACCACAGGGCCGGTACTACGATGTCTGCGCCCTTGGACAGATTGGATACAAGGGGCATCTCGACTGTGCCGCCTGCGTGGACTTGCCCTGCAAGCATGGCCTGGGTGCCTACAACGCCGTTATCGAATGTTTTGAGTGTGGCCGCCAGACCATGATCCTCGAAGAATCCCCGCTCGAGCGCCACGTCCCAAGGGGCGTAGCCGGCATTGGCCGCAACCGGCAGGACCACCGGGGTCATCTGCTGTCCGGCCGTTGGGCCACCGTTTGAGCAACCGGTAACAAAAGCCAGTAGCGCTCCCACCAGGAGTGCAAAGATGACTTTTGCTTTGCGTGCAACGGTATGCATTTGAACCTCCTCGTTCACGGGTCGCTGTATTGCGAACCAATTTAACGGTAAAGTCTTACTAAGTCCTAAGTCAAGAGACCAAGGAAGGACAGGGCCTAGTACTGTCAAGGGATTCCTAGGTCTGACGTACTCTTTCGAGCGCTACTTATCCACAGCCGAATCGACCCCGCCAGGGCGCGGTTTTAGTCTCGCAGCGGGGTGGCGCGGGGTCTGGCTGAGTCCGAACTAGAGGTGCCGCTACTCCAGGTTGAGGTGGCGGCGGTCGTGTTCCATGCGGGCATGCGAAACATCATCCATGTTCGCTTCGGCCCAGTCCTTCATCCGGTGAACGACGCTGAGCAGGGAGTGGCCCAGAGGGGTCAGTTCATAGTCGGTCCGCACCGGAACCGAGGCCGTGACGAGGCGGGATACGAGTCCGTCACGCTCCAGCGAGCGGAGCGTTGAGGTGAGCATCTTCTGACTAGCACCGGGGATGAGCCTGCGGAGCTGGCTGTGGCGCAATTGTCCGTCTGCAAGTGCCAGCATCACCAGGGTGACCCACTTACTGCTGATCGCCTCAAGCAGTTGGCGCGCAGGGCACTGTCCCAGGCCGCTGTTGAATTCGGCTTGTGCTTCCTGCCGCTTTTGTTCCGCCGTGAGAGTCATTGCCCCAAACTTTACTCTGCTGGTTCTTCGGTACCGCGCCGCCAGCCTACTACTTCCATGGGAGGGCACCCCAAAGGCCAGAGGAGGGAACGTGAAAGTTCCGTAGGCACATCAAAGTGCGTTCTTACCCGCGGTCCGCACCGCAGCAAGGATGGTTGAGGGCCGATTCGGCCCATTCTTTCCACCACCGAAAGGTAAACCGTGCCTACGATCCTGCACATCAACGCCTCACCCCGCGAGACCCACAGTGACTCCCTCCGCCTTGCCCGCCATGCCCTCGATGCCATCCAGGCAGCCGCTGAGGAGCGCTTTGAGGTTGAGACACTGAACGTGTTCGACGACGGCGCCCTGCCGGACTTCGGGCGCACTGCTGCGGCAGCAAAGATGGCTGTCTTCTCGGGCCAGGATCAGACCGCTGAGCAAATCAGCGCATGGGAAGCTGCACGTGCTGTCTTCGACCAGTTCGCCGACGCCGACGCTTACGTTTTCAACATCCCGATGTGGAACGCCGGTGTTCCGTACGCGTTGAAACAGTGGATCGACATCGTTACCCAGCCGGGCTGGAGCTTCGGTTTTGATCCCGAAAGTGGCTACAAAGGCCTCATGGAGGGCAAGCAGGCCCTCGCCATCCACACCAGCGGCGTGTACCGGCCGGGGGTGGCGCCGGCATTCGGCCAGGACTTCAGCAGCACCTTCTTTGCCGACTGGCTGAACTTCATCGGCATCGACGACGCCACCCACGTGCGCTTTGCACCCACGGTCCTCAACATGGATGTGGACGGCAGCCGGCGGACCGCAGAAGCTGAAATTGCCGACGTCGCCAGCGGGTTTGCTGCCCGTCTCACCTCAGCCGGGATCCTGCAGCTGGTCAACGACTAAGCCGGGTTGCGGCTATGCCCGGACGGCACACTAACTGCTGATTATTGCTTTCCGTACTTGCGATGCGCTGAATTGGTCGACGAGTGCTCTTACGCGTGGGCCGCGAGTCTCCACAGCGTCAGCACCAGGGACAAGCGGACACGTCCGGCGGCCGGGCGGATGTCGAAACCCAACGCGGTCGAGTATTCAGCTGCCCGTGTCTGGACACTGGAGTGGTGGAGGCCGATCTCTTCGGCGACAGTTCGCAGGCTGGTGTTTTCCGCGATGGAGTCCAGCAGCGCGAGGGCCTTCGGCTGGGATGTCACGACTCCGGGGTCATAGCCAGGCCAACACCCGCCGTCGACCCGGGCTGTGTATTCTGGGCGTCCGTCTCTGTTGTGGAGAAGCGGAGCACTACTGCCCGGCGGGAAGCGGCCACCGGGCTGGTGCTTGACCGGGCCGCGTTGTGACGTGATTCAGCCTAGGCATTTCGTTCAGCGATTCTAACCGCCAGCAGAGCTCAAAGGGGTTCCCGCGAACCGCCATCTGGCGGTCAGCGGCGCGGAACCGCCGCCGTCGTAATCTCCTTTGGGGACACCTGGCTTTTGCCTTTGCCAAGGGCCTTTACATCAACTTTGCTGAAGTCGAGAATGGGTCCCAGCACGGCCTCCACTGGCTCAGCAGCGCGCTGTCCACCCGACTGCCGCCACATCAGGCTGCCATACACAGGAGTGCAGACATGAACGATCCCACGTCAACAGCCCAGGACATTGCCGCGGTATCTGCCCGCGCTGCTCAATTGGCATCGATCCCCTCCTTCCGCCGGGTTGAGGCCTATATCAAGGAATATGGCTCGCGCGGGCACGGGCAGGCGCCGGGCTGCGACTTCACTTTCGGGAATCCGCACCAGATGCCAGCCGACCGCTACGTCAATACCCTCCGGGACGCTCTGACGCCTCAGAATGATCAGTGGTTCGCGTACCAAACCAATGGCGAGGCCGCCCGGGAAGCAGCGGCGGAGTCACTGCAGCGGCTGCTGGATGTGCCTTTCCGGCCGGACGACATCTACCTCACGACGGGTGGCTTCGCCGCGATCGCGTTGGCGCTCAAGACGGTGGCCGATCCGGGCGACGAAGTCATCTACAGCCTGCCGCCCTGGTTCCTGTATGAGCCTCTGGTCCTTGAAGCCGGGCTGGTACCGGTGAAAGTCAAGATCAACACCACCACGTTCGACCTTGACCTCGACGCCATCGAGGCAGCCATTACGGAACGGACGCGGGTTGTGATCGTCAATTCGCCCAACAATCCGACCGGGCGGGTGTACCGGCCCGAACTGCTGCTCCGGTTGGCGGAACTACTGGAAGCCGCCTCGGTGAGGATCGGAAGGCGGATCTACCTCATCTCAGACGAGCCCTACAACCGGATTGTGTTCGACGGTTTGCGCTTCCACAGCCCCGTGGAATTCTATGCGCACACGCTGCTGGCCTACTCCTATGGCAAGACCCACCTCTCCCCGGGTCAACGGGTGGGTTATCTGGCTCTTCCGCCCACCATGCCGCACCGGGAAGAGATGGCCCCGGCCATCACCAGCCTGCAGGTGGCGATGGGCTGGGTGTACCCCAATGCCCTGCTGCAGCACGCGCTTCCTGAGCTGGAGAAGTTCTCCATTTCTATTGATCAACTGCAGCGCCGCCGGGACCGACTGGTTGATGAACTTGGTGGGATGGGTTACCGCATCTGGCGTCCGGAAGGCACGTTCTACCTCTATGTCCCCTCCCCTATTCCTGACGACGAGGCCTTCACCGCATCACTTGCCCGCAGGGACGTCTTCGTTTTGCCGGGCGTGCTGTTCGAGACGCCGGGCTTCTTCCGGATCTCCCTCACTGCCAACGAGGACATGATCGAGCGCAGCCTGCCGGCGTTCGAAGCGGCGATGAAAGAAGTCCGCCAGTGAGTCCGCTTAGCGGTGGTTCCGCTACCGGTGGTTGCGCTTGAGGCACCGGCTCCTGATCTTGCTGCCAGGTGTAGAAGGCTCAAGTGAGCTGTTGGCGTTTAATTTCAGGGACGATGAGCGGCAGTAGCCGGACGTAGAGGACCATTCCGATGAGTTCGACAAGAGTCTGGGTCACCACGACGAGCGCTGCCAGGGCCAACGGGCCAGGCAAAGCCAGTGCCAGCGGAAGAATCACCAGGGAATTCCGGGTGGCCCCGCTAAAAAGCACGGCACGCGTGGCCGGAACGTCGAGGTGCGCCTGCTTGGCCACAAGGAGGCCCAGGGGCACCATAGCGATCAGGAAAGCGGCATACAGCGGGACAACGGCCAGCAGGGCGCCCAGCTCCTGCCGCACTCCCACAACCTGGGAGCCGACAACGACCGCCAGGGTTGCCATCATCAGAGGGACCATCAGGGCCTGCATCACTGCCATGATCGCCCGGCCCAGTGACGCCCGCCGGGCCAGGGCCTGCGTCAGTGCGGCCAGGGCCAAGGGAAACAGGATGAGCCCCACCAGCGCCTGAACGAAGGGTGCAGGATCTATTGCTGACGCTATCCCCGGGCCAACGAAAACCATCAGGTACAGCGGCAACAGGAGCATCTGCACCAGCATCAGCACCGGCGCCGCGGCCAGGAGACGATCGCTGGCCCCGCCTGCCAGACCGGTGAACACAATGACGTAGTCGACGCAGGGTGTCAGCAGGACCAGGAGGACACCGACCAACAGCGCCTGCTCTCCCGCGATGAAACGGGTGAGGGCAAACACCACCACGGGCACAACAGCGAAATTCAGTATCAGCACCGCTGACATGAACCGCAGATCGCGTGTGGCCGTACCAATCGAGGCAAGCGGGATCCCGAGAAATGTGGCGAAGAGCAGCAGGCCAAGGACGGGATTGATTGCATGCTCCAGCACCCCGGCCGAGTCAGGAGCCAATGATCCAGCTCCTCCGCCGACGATGATCGCGGCCAGATACAACCCGACCTGGCGCCTTTCCATCGCTGCGACAAGAGTTCCGATCTTCACGCAGCCAATCGTAGGCCAAGCAACCATTAAGGCATCTCGGTATTCATGGTGGGTGGAGCGACGTCGGCACCCGGAGCCGCTGCATCCTACCCTGCAGCAAGACGAAACGTGACCTTATTCTGATAACGGATTTGTAACGCATCGTTTTTCTTGCTTACATAGAGGGACCACATACCTTCGTTGGGTATGCGTGTGACCGCCTCGCCAAACCCCGCCGGCGGTCCATGAAACTTTTACTTCCCTTGGCGGGGGCGGAAAACCCACTGATGATGCCTTTGCGCGTCTTGGGGTGAAGCCTGGCCCAGTAGCTGCACGCCTCGAGGCGTCCGGCAGGGCAGGCCGGACAGTCCACTCGTCCGAATCCGACAGCTAATTTCGCCGGCGCAGAGAGGACTTACTTTTGCCTTCCCAAGATAAACACGGCCAACGCCATGCCCTTTTTGCCTCCACGTCCGCCAAGGGCAGCCACCGGGCGGCCTCATCCTCCGCTCCGACCCTGCGGGATCGCGGCCGAAAGTTGGGAATTGCGGCGGTGGTAACGGGGATGTTCGCATTAACCGCCCTTTCCAATGCCCACGCCCAGCCCAGCCTGCTATCGGCGGCACAGGACCTCGCGGCCGGGACAGTGCTCTCCCCCGCTACCCAGCCGGCGGTGGCTGCAGATGCCGGATCAGCACTGGCTTTTGACCGCCCCCAGGTGAGCTCCGTCCCTGCACCGCAAGCTGAACCAGCACCGGCACCTGAACCAGCACCGGCACCTGCACCCGCTCCTGTTCAGGCAGCGGCTGCTGCCCCTTCACCAACCCTGCGGGCTCCCCTGGCCTCGATGAGCGTGACTTCTCCGTTCGGCTTCCGTGTCAATCCCCTGACCGGGGCGCTCGACGAAATGCATACAGGCATGGACCTGTCCGGAGAGTGTTCAACCCCTGTTCTGGCGGCAGCTGCGGGAACAGTGACGGAGGCCGGGTGGAGTCCGTACGGCGGCGGAAACCGGATCGTCGTCGAGCACGGCAACGGACTGAAGACCACGTACAACCACCTGGACAGAATCGGCGTTTCCGTTGGGCAGACCCTGACGCAGGGCGGACAGATTGCTGGCGTCGGAACAACCGGCAACTCCACTGGCTGCCATCTGCACTTCGAGGTCATGCTCAACGACCAGACAGTCGATCCCGCCACCTACATGTAGCGGAGATACCAATCGGATCGGCCTCGTAGCGTCAGGCCAGGGACGTCAAAAGGTCTGTGCAGGCCGCTTCACATCGGCAAGCCTCAGCACAGATTCTGCAGTGCTCGTGCATCCCGGCGTGCTTTTCGCACTCCTCGTCACTAACACCGCTTGCTATCCGGCAGGATTCGAGCAGCGCCCGAGTAGCTGCGATCACCTCCTACTTTTCGTGCCCTTCAGGGAGAGACGGCAGGCCTGAATGTGCTCCCGCCGTCCGTGGACACCAGGATCCCCCCATCAATGGCTGCCCAGATCCCGGGATTTCCGTCTGAACCTTTGACGGCGGCTATCGCCAGGACTTGGCCGTCAATCCGGCCTTTTCTCGTCCAGGTCGCGCCAGCATCAGCTGAGTAGTGAACCGTCCCGTCAGGTTCGACGCCGACGGCCTCCGTTGAGTGGGCAAAGGCGGCGTACTGGATCAGCGGGGAAGACTCGTTCAGCATCCAGGTTGTGCCGCCGTCGATGGAGCGCTGTATGCCCGAAGTCGTGGTGGCCAGAACAATGTCACTTTCGGGGTGCCCAGCCAAGGCGGCCGGGACGAAGCCCTGGGCCAGTGTTGTCCAGGTCTTGCCGTCGGGGCTGGTGCGCAGTTCCCCATCAAAGGCAACGATTCCGGATTTGGTGGTGGTAAGCGCATGGAAGTCCGATTCCCCTTGGCGGGACAGCTGTTCCCAGCTTCTGCCTCCGTCGCTGGATTTGATCAGCCCGAGGGGGTTGGGCATGGCAGAGCCTGGACCCGGGTGGCCAGAGGCGTAGAAGACGCCCTCGCCCTGGCCGGCTGTGAAGCCCATCAGGTCATTGGTGGCACCGATTTTCGTGGCCGGTTCCTTTGTCACATCGAACAGCCCGTCGTGGGTCGCGAGAAGAACCTGGCCACTGGCACCGCTGACGCTCAACCCATGGATGTGTGCACTGGGCAGGGCGCTGTCCGCATCACGGGCTGATGACACCCCCGGGGACTGTTCAGCGGCCGGTGTGCAGGCAGCCAATGCCAGCACCATTGCGACGGCGCCAGCCTTCAGGGCTGCGGAGCGGGAAAGCTTTGTGGGCGTGACAGGCATGGAACTCCAGTGAAGTCTGAGGCGGCGAGCGGAGCAGATTCTGCCCCGGCTCCGGAGGGAGCATTTACCTGCTAAAGCTGTATCCGGCTGCCGTAACGGCATCGCGGAGCGCGGCTTCATCGGCAGTTCCCGATACCGTCAGATGAGACACACCATCCGGCACCAGATCAACTGTCGCAGAATCGACGCCGGGCACGGCTGCGACAGCTTTCTCGACAGTTTCGACGCAGTGTCCGCAGTCCAGGCCTTCCACGTTGTAGGTCTGCCCCGACCCAGAGTGCTGGTGGTTGGCATGCTCGTGGTGGTGGTGACCCTTTTCTTGGTGATGGTCGTGCTCGTGGTGCTCGCCGCCGTCGAGCTGGTGATCTCCATGCTCGTGGTGGTGACGGTTTTGAGACTCAATTCCGGACATGCCAGTTCCTAACGCCAAGAGGTATTTGGGTGTTGGGGTTGAACGGCTGTAAAGGCAGAGTCAACGCTCCCCGCCGGGACAAACCACTTCACTGACAACACCATCAATATACCCCCGCGGGGTATATTGATCAAGGGGAGCCGGCGTCGCATCGGGGCCCATGATGATGGGATGGACTCCGCTTAGATGCTGGCCGGACCAGCAGTTGGTTCCCCTTATCACCTTGAGGTGGGGCAAGTAAGGTGTCGCCTATTCCTGACGATGGGGGCGCTTGTGGAGCATAAGGGGCATCACCGCTGGCGGGACCGCTGGGACGTTGACGCGTCGAGCGGTCTGGTGGACCTCAACTCACACCTTGCAATTCTCGACGAACACTCGGCCAAGCAGGAGAACCCGGTCATCCAGGAGAATCCGATAGACGCGATAAAGCCCACACGGCGCGGGGCAGACACAAACTGAGTGCACCGGTTCAGCACTCTCGAACCTTTGCTATTCCATAACCGGGACAATGAGGACGGGTCTGTTCTGGCTGCGGGTCAGCGCAGCTGAAACCGATCCCTCCAGAATCCTTTCCATCAGCGCGGATTCCAGGTTTGGCTGCCCCGAGGATGAGCAACGAGGCGTCAGTGCTTTCTGCTAGACGTCCGAGTGCTTTGGCAACGTCCCCGTTCAGTACCCGGAAGGACCATCTCTCCCCCGGATTACCAAGAACTAATTCAAGCCTCCGCAACATTTGCCCCGACGGGAAATCTGACTCTTCATTGATCACGGGATCGAGTGACAATGCTGTGCGTTGGCCGTCCCCCTCCCACTCGGTGAGGTAGCTGGCAGGATCCACGAAGGCACAGACCAGGTGCTGCCCCAGGTCGTCGGCAAGGCCAGCCGCGGTGCGGACCAGTTGTTCGGAGAACTTCCAGTGGACGCCGAGGACGATCGGGCCTTCCGGCCATTCCTCAGCCGCCATGAGCCAAGGCGGTGACGGTTGTCAGCGGCGCGGGCAGCGCGTAGTAAAGGATGCCCCAACTGGTGGTCTGGGTGATGCACAGCGCGGCGAGTCCGCCCGCGGGGCACCTTCCGCTGCCAGTGTCCGCCTTACTGCCAGGGCAGGCATCTGCTAGTCCTTGGCCAGCTCCACATACAGCTTTTGGACGCGGGCCTTGATATCGTCCCTGACCAGCCGCATGCGTTCCATTCCTTCGATACCCCGTGTGGAGGGTTCGTCCGTTTCCCACACTTCGAATCGCTTCCCCTCACGGGGCTCCAGCTTTGCCTCGCTGCCAAGAATGACGACGACGTCGGCAGCGTCCAGGACCTCATCGGTGACCGGCTTGGGATGCTCGCCTGCGATGTCAATGCCGAGCTCGGCCAGGGACTCCACGGACTGCGGATTCAGGGATTGGCCTGGCTTGGTGCCGGCAGAATGGACTGTGACGGTCCCTTGGGCAAGCTGATTCATGAGCCCGGCGGCAAGCTGCGATTTGCCGCCGTTCTTGCTGCAGACGAACAGGACACTCGGGGTCTTGCTGTGTGGCCCGCTGAACGGCTCACTGAATGTATTGGTGTTATCGGTCATGCCTTGATTCTTCCTTGCCTTGATGTGTTCCAACGGAGGCTGTTTCAGGTGGATCGGCCCGCGGATGGATACTCGGGTTACTGGTCCCCGACGCGGCCATGGGAGAGGCCTGTGGGGAAGCCTACGAGCACAGGCTCGGAAGTGCCGCAGCAGACCGGCTCGGTCTCCTCGAGTGTCATGTCCGGCGCGTCGCAACTGGTCCCGGCACCACTGGAGCAGACGCCGGTTTCCGGAAGTTCCAACTGCACTGTGTCTGCGGCTTTCCAGTCCCCGGCAAGGGCAGCGACGACTGAGCGGACCTGTTCGTACCCGGTGGCCAGCAGGAACGTGGGCGCACGCCCGTAGGACTTCATGCCCACAATGTAGAAGTCCTTCTCCGGATGAGCCAGGAGCCGGGCGCCGTGCGGGGGAACGGTGCCGCAGGAGTGGAACTCGGGGTCGATGAGCGGCCCGAGTTCCAGGGGTGCCTCGACGGCAGGGTCCAGGTTTAGCCGGAGTTCCCGGAGGATCTTCAGGTCAGGGCGGAAACCGGTGCAAGGAACGACGACGTCAGCTTCGATGGCGTGGCCATCCAGAGCGGTGACCGTCACGCCGTCGTCGGAATCCTTCAGAGCCGCGATTCCGAATCCGGTGCTCAGTTCGATGGTTCCGGCCTCCACGAGGCGGCGGAGCCGGGAACCGAGCTGGCCGCGTGCCGGAAGTCCGTCTGCGTCACCGCCGCCGTAGACCTTCTCTGCGGAGGCGCCGCGCACAGCCCACAGGATCCGGGTGCGCGGTTCTTCTTTCGCAAGGTCGGCGAGGTTGATCAGGGTGTTCGCCGCCGAGTGGCCGGCCCCGACCACCAGCACGCGGCGCCCGGCAAAGGTTGATCGGTCCCGGCCCAGAACGTCCGGAAGAGGAGAAGAAATCCGGGACGCAACCGCTTCTTCGCCGATGCCGGACAGCCCTGACGTTCCCAGCGGGTTGCGGGTGGACCAGGTACCGGACGCGTCGATCACGCTGGCGACCTGGTAGTCAGTGGTCCCGCCGCCGTGGTGCTCCACCCGGACGATGAAAGGTGTGGTGTCCCGGTTCCGGGTGTGGGTCTTGTCCATGCCCTGCCGGGTGACCGCTGTGACACGCGCACCGGTCTTCAGGCGTGAAGCGATCTCGGGAAGGGCCGCCAGCGGTGCCAGATATCCGTCGACGAGATCCCCGCCATAGGGGAGGGCTGTGGGGCGAGGGGATTCCCAGCCGGAGGCTTCAAGGAGACGGACGGCTGCGGCGTCGAGATTAAACCGCCAGGGTGAGAACAGCCGTATGTGGCGCCACTGTGCGATGGCAGCACCAGCGGAGGCTCCCGCTTCGAGGATCATCGGTTCCAGACCACGCTCCAGCAGGTGCGCTGCGGCGGCAAGGCCAACCGGACCGGCGCCGATGACGGCAACGGGAAGGGTCTTCGATGACTCCATGATGTCCTCTTTCTGATCTCGGCGGCTGGCCGAAGGATAAGGGAGCTAAATTGACAGATGTCGATATGGAAGTATCACCGGACATATCGACGGATGTCAATCTACGTGCATAATTGGTCTATGAACTCTCTGCGAACTCTCGAGGTGACGGCGTCGGACACCTGCTGCGAGCCTTCAGGCGAAATGATTCTGAACGCGGAGGACGCCCAGCAGAGGGCATTGGCCTTCAAGGCGCTTGCTGATCCGAACCGGCTGCGCCTGCTTTCGATCGTCAAGGCCGGCAGTGAGGGCGGAACATGCGTCTGCGACCTTACGGAGCCTTTGGACCTGGGACAGCCCACCGTCTCCCATCACCTGAAGATCCTGGTCGACGCCGGATTGCTGCACCGGGAAAAGCGCGGCACATGGGCGTACTACTCGCTGGTGCCGGGCGCGCTTGAGCAAACGGCGGGCCTCCTGGCAACCCTTTGACCCGACGCTGGACCCCTAATGAAGCAGCTGCACCTCAACGGCGCACTCAGGAATAGAGGCCCGCGAGGATTTCGATGACTTCCTTACGCGCGGCGGGCGGGTCAGCTTTGGACCAGGCAGCATAGACGGGAACCGGAGCTGCGTCACGAACCGGACGGTAGACAAGACCACGGCGCCGGTATTGATGGGCAGTCGATTCCGGGGTCACACCCCGGGCTTTGCCGCTTCCGATCACCGTAAGCCAATCGTCTACATCCTCCGTGACCACCGTCCGGGCGGGCTGTTCCCCTTCGGGCCATAGATCCAGCCTCGTGCTTCCGGTACGCACGTCGATAGCCAGCGGCGCCCTGCTGACCTGTGCCAAGGTAACGCTCCGCTTTCCGGCCAGAGGATCCTCCGCCGCCATGGCACAATAGCGTTTCTCGACACCGATGAGAACGAGAGCGAAGGCGGCTGTATCAGGCACACGCCGCAGGATCGCAAAATCGCTTGTTCCTTCTGCCAGCCCCGCGGTTGGAGCGTTTATCCTGGTGAGGCGGAGTTCGGTGTGCGGGAAGGCAGCGGCCCATCTGCGCTGAAATTCAGGAGTGTGCCTTCCCAAAGCAGCCCACGCATACCCGATCCGGACTGTACTTCCACCGGATAGCGCCTCCTGCTGGAGGTCCGCCAGAATGGAGAGGGCCCGGCGCGCCGGACGCATGGCCCGCTCCCCTGCGGGGGTCAGTTCGACACTGCGGGTGGTCCGGTGAAGCAGCCGAACACCCAGGCAAGCCTCCAGGGCAGCGACATTCCGGGACACCGCCGCTTGGGAAATTCCCAGCTCGATGGCGGCATCGGTGAAACTCCCTGCTTGGGCTACTGCTATCAGGGAACGCAGGTGTCGCAGTTCCAGGTTCATGGTCCAGTATATTCATGCGCTGGACGCATAACTCCCCATTTTATGCATTATGTGAATATTGGTTTCTGTCCCAAACTCCCTTCATGAGTAAAAACGAGACCGCAAGCCAGGGGCGTGCAGCCGGGGCCGCGATACTTGTGGCCAGCGCCTTGTCAACGCAATTGGGTGCAGCCAGCGGTTCGCTCGCATTTCCGGTCATTGGTTCGATGGGTGTGGTCGCCGTACGGCAGCTCATCGCTGCCGCGGTACTCTTGCCAATCGTGAGGCCACGGGTCTGGACTCTGACGCGGCACCAGTGGTGGCCCGTTCTTCTGCTCGCGGCCGTCTTCTCGACGATGAATCTCTCCCTGTACGCGGCGGTAGAACGAATCGGCCTTGGTCTGGCCGTGACCCTAGAATTCCTTGGGCCCCTGGCCATCGCCCTGCTTTCCTGCAGGACCAAAGGCGGCGCAGCGTGCGCAGCCATCGCGGGAGCCGGAGTCGTGGCCATCACGCAGCCCGAGGCCTCCACTGACTATCTGGGGGTAGGGCTGGCTCTCACGGCCGCTTGCAGCTGGGCCGCTTATATAGTGCTCAACCAAACCGTCGGCGCACGCATACCAGGGATCCACGGCACCGCAACCGCAACAGGGGTCTCCGCCGTGTTGTTCCTCCCGGTCGGCATCACGATCTTCCTGACCCACCGCCCGGATGCCTTTACTATCCTTTGCGCGGTTGGTGCCGGGGTGCTGGCGTCGGTGGTGCCGTATGTTGCGGACCTCATCACTTTACGGCGGGTCCGCGCAAACCTGTTCGGAATCCTCATGAGCATCAACCCGGTCTTTGCGGCATTCATAGGAGCGGTTGCACTCCATGAAGCGCTCGGAGTCATCGAGTGGGCAGGCATAATCCTCATCGTTGCCGCAAACGCATCCGCACTGTTGGGGCGTGGCAGCGACCGGCCCTAACGACTTACTCTGGGGTGACTGAGGGGGCCAATTGCAGTTTGACCGTGGCCTCCATTTCCAGGAAGCGTCCGAAGCGGTGGACCGCCTGGTCAAGCGCTTCTTCCTCCCGCCTGGTAAGGGCTAGGAAGAGCGTCGCTTCCACGACCGCCGAACGTCCATTTATGGTTCTTTTCCAGCTGCCCACAGTGCGGCCGTCGATCACAATGGCCCGGTCCAGGAACAGCCCGGGCCGCGACGGCTCGTGAGCGAGCACGACGCGCAGGTCCTGGTAGGCGACCACGGTTTCATCGAACATCGAGATGAGGAATGCCCCTGTAAGCCTCGGCGAAACCACACCAGCAGCAGGCACTGAATACCAGCTGCTCCCATCCTCATCATTGATGCACTCGAGCTGTCCGTTGAGGCGTTGGAGAGCTGCCTTGGTATCGGCAACAGTGAAGCTCGACCAGGTGGTGAAGTCCCTTACCGTGGCTGGACCGTGGCTCCGGAAGTAGCGCAGTGCGAGCTCGTCCAGCGCTGACTCACGCGACCGGTCATCCAGCGCGGTCACCGGCACACGATCATCGACCAGGGCATAAGTGTGCTGTTTGCCGCGACGCGGGCCGCTGCAGATGAGCTCTTCGAGCTCCGCGTACATAAGGAAGTAGGCAAGCTGAGGACCGCTTGTCTCGATGCCGTCCTGCGCCAGGCGTTCCACCAGTTCCCGCCGGGTCAGGGGACCATCGCCGGCGAGAGTCCGGGCGAAGACTTCGTGGGACCGAATGAGCAGCTCAGGGCTGGCGCCAAACTTGCCGTACCAGTGGCGGTTGAGCGCGTGAACACGCGGACGGCTCAACCTCAGCATCCAGCGCAGATCCTCGCGGGCAACGAAATGCCAGGTGGGCCGCAGCAGGTGTGTCCTGATGATGTCACCCCGGGCGAAGGCGGCCTCTACGTCGGCATCCGTGCAACCGTTCGTACGTTCGGCCAAAGACCACTTGGCCTCGGCGAACTCCTGCGCCTGCACGGCCCCGAGCCAGCGGACCGCCTCCGCCGCATCGGAGAAGGGCTCCCCCGCCAAACGCTGATTCACCAGTCGCTGGCGCACAGTGCTGAGGGGATCCATCAGACTGCCCTACTTGCGGAGAGGTTTCCAGGCCATTGAGCCAGGGCACTAAAGTCAAGCTTCATCTTGAGGATCCTCAGGCAGCCGGAATATTGGCGCCAGAGTAGCAGAGAAGCTAAGTCAGGATCCCTATTTCAATAGGGCCACCTCCGGCACAGCACCGTCCGCCGATCCATTTACTCCGGCGGCAGAAGAGGATTTCTTGCCTGCTTGAACCGCGTCCTCAGCCGCCTCTTCAACCGCACGATCTTCCGCAGAGGGATTGGTTTGGAACGCCGCCAGCATGGCTTCGCGGTCGAACTGCCCCTCCCACTTAGCCACCACAAACGTCGCAACGCAGTTCCCCAAAAGGTTGACCACCACGCGCATCGAATCCATCAGGCGGTCAGCCCCAAGCAGGAGTGCGACACCTGCCACCGGGAAGATGCCAAGCGCGCCGGCCGTTGCCGAGAGCGCCAGGAACGCCGATCCCGGGACGCCGGCCATGCCCTTGGACGTGAGCATAAGGATTCCCAGGGCCGCAAGCTGCTGGCCGAGATCCAGGTTGTGGCCGAATGCCTGGGCCAGGAACAGCAGGGAAATTGAAAGGTAGAGCGCGGCGCCGTCGAGGTTGAACGAGTAACCGGTGGGAACCACCAGTCCTGTGGTGGCGCGTGAACAGCCGGCGTTGGTCAGCTTGGTCATGATGCGCGGCAGCACTGATTCAGTGGACGCAGTGCCGAGGGCCAGCAGGAACTCCTCGCGGGAGTACTTAATGAATTGCCACAGCGGCACCCGCGGGTAGACCCACGCGACGACGAAAAGTAGTCCGATGAAGATGATGGCGGCCCCGTAGCAGGCAGCGATGAGCAGCGCGTAGGTGCTCAGGGAGCCCAGGCCGTACTGCCCGATGATGAATGCCATGGCTCCGAACGCCCCGATCGGCGCAACCCGCATGACCCAGCCCATGATTTTGAAGAAAAGCTCCAGCACTGTTTCCAGGAGGCTGACCACGGGCATGCACCGCTCCCTGCCAACCACCACGATCGCTGCGCCGAAGAACACAGAGAAGCACAGCACCTGGAGGAGGCTGTTGGAGGCGAAGGCGCCCACAACGCTGGTGGGAATGATGCCCAGGATGAACTGCCCGGCGTCGCTGGGCGGGGCAGCGGATGTTTTGGCGTTCAGTGCGTCCTGGGACAACGTGGCCGGATCAATGTTCAGCCCGGCCCCAGGCTGGACTATGTTGGCCACGATCAGGCCGAACACCAGCGCGAACAGCGTGGCACCGGTGAAATACACCAGGGCCTTCACACCAACCCGGCCCACTGCCTTGACGTCGCCCACCGCCGAGATGCCTGTGACGATCACGAGGAAAATCAGCGGGGCAATGATCATCTTGATGAGCTGGATAAACCCGTCACCCAACGGGCGCAGAGTGGAACCGAGGTTTGGCCAGAAGTGCCCGATCACGATGCCCAGGAGTACTGCGATGAGGAGCTGGAGGAACAGGGACTTATAGAGCGGTTTCTTCGCCGGAACCGTGGTGTCCCTAGTCAGGGTCTCCGCAGTGAGTGGGATTTTCATCGAGGCCGCCAATCGTTGTGGGGGCGGCATTCGGGAACGCCGCTGTGGTCATAAGTCACGCTAGGCTCCGGGTGTTTCCACGACGCTACGGCGGCGGGACGGAACTGTTTAACTGCTGTTTAACTGCAGTGGCCCGCTTTGACCTGGCCCCAAAGCAGGGTAGACACGTGGGTAGAAGGCCAGCCTGAAGGAGACCTGCGTGACTGATGAGACCTTTGACCTGGTGATCCGTGGCCAACTCGTACTGACCCCCGACGGAACAGCGCCGCGGGAAGTAGGCGTCCGCGCTGGAAAGATCATGGCTGTCGAGCCGCTGGGGTATGGCTTGGCCGGCGCTGAAATGGTGGAGCTGTCCGAAGATGAAACCCTTATCCCAGGCCTTGTGGACACCCACGTCCACGTCAATGAACCGGGCCGTACGGAGTGGGAGGGTTTCGCCTCTGCCACCCGCGCCGCAGCGGCAGGCGGCGTGACCACCATCATCGACATGCCGCTCAACAGCATTCCTCCCACCACCACGGCTGAGGCTCTGAAACTCAAACGCGAAGCCGCCGCAGACCAGGCCTTTGTGGACGTGGGGTTCTGGGGAGGAGCCATCCCCGGCAACAAGGCTGACCTGCGGCCGCTGCATGCCGAGGGTGTCTTCGGCTTCAAGTGTTTCCTGCTGTACTCCGGGGTGGACGAATTCCCTCAGCTGGGTGCGGACGAGATGGAAGAGGACATGGCCGAGCTCAAGTCCTTCGATTCGGTCATGATCGTCCACGCTGAAGACCCCCACACCATCGACGAGGCACCCGGCGCCGAGGGCACCAGCTACTCCGGCTTCCTGGCCTCCCGCCCCCGCGCTGCCGAGAACCGGGCCATCACCGAGGTGATCGAACGGGCCCGCCGGACCGGCGCCCGCGCGCACATACTTCACCTGTCGTCGTCGGACGCGCTGCCCCTGATTGCCGCCGCAAAGCGCGACGGCGTCCGCCTCACCGCCGAGACATGCCCCCACTACCTCACGCTCACTGCCGAGGAAATTCCCGACGGCGCCACCGCCTTCAAGTGCTGCCCGCCCATCCGGGAGGCCTCCAACCGTGAACGCCTCTGGGACGGCCTGCTGGACGGAACCATCGACTTCATCGCCTCGGACCACTCCCCCAGCACCCTTGACCTGAAGGACCTGGAACACGGAGACTTCGCGGTGGCCTGGGGCGGGGTGTCCTCGCTTCAGCTGGGCCTGTCCCTCATCTGGACCGAAGCGCGGCGGCGAGCCATCCCGTTGGAACAGGTGATTTCCTGGATGGCTGCAAAGCCTGCGGAACTTGTCATGCTGCGGGATAAGGGGCAGATCGCAGCGGGTCGCGACGCCGATTTCGCCGTCTTCGCCCCGGACGAACGGTTCGTCGTGGACGCCTCCAGACTGAAGCACAAGAACCCCATCACCCCCTACGACGGGCGGGAGCTTTCCGGTGTAATCCGCCGGACCTACCTGCGCGGCAACCTTGTGGACTTCAGGAGTCCTCGGGGCCGGTTGATCCGCCGGGGCGGCGTCTGACAAGAGCGGTTTTGGAATGGCTGTAACGGGCCTGAGGAATACTGCATGTGACGGCGGAGTTGATCTCAGAGACGACCACCGGTTTCACTTATTATGATTGATTCCAAGTAATCTCCTTAAGGACCACTATGAGCCCGAACCTGATCAACAAGCTGCAGCCCGGATCGCAGGCCCCTGATTTCAGCCTGCTCGACGCTGACGGCAACAAGATCTCGCTGTCGGATTACCACGGCAAAAACGTGATCGTTTACTTCTACCCCGAAGCTGCGACCCCTGGCTGCACTACCGAGGCCTGCGATTTCCGCGACAATCTTGCGTCCTTCAAGGGCTCCGGTTACGAGGTGCTGGGGGTGTCTCCGGACGCCCCCGAAAAGCTCTCCCGCTTCACGGGCGATTTCTCCCTGACGTTCCCCCTGCTGGCTGACGAGGACCACTCCGTGGCCTTGGCCTACGGCGCGTGGGGAGAGAAGCTGATCGACGGCGAGGTCCGCGAGGGTATCGTCCGCTCCACAGTTGTGCTGGACCCCGAGGGCAAAGTGAAGTTGGCCGAGTACCAGGTCAAGGCCCAGGGCCACGTTGAGAAGCTGAGGGCCGAGCTGGGCATCTGACCCGGACCCTCCATCACATCCTGCAGGAAAAACCCGGACCCTCCACCACATCCTGCAGGAATAACCCGGACCCTCCATCACATCTCGCAAGGCCGGCACCGCATACATTGTGTGGTGCCGGCTGCTTTTAATGGGTCTCCTTAGCCAGCGGGCGGCAGCGAAGTGCTCGGCGCTGCCTGCGGCGAAAAGGCCGCCGACCACTGCTATGGCGGTGACGCCACCGGCAAGGACCTTAGTGCGTGTGTTGACTGAAGAACGGGACATAACTTCTCCTCATAGATCGTCTGTTTATTGGCTGGTTTGGGTCGATGAAAAAAGCGGGCTTCCAGCGATGATTCGGTGCGCCCGGCGAGGGGAACTCCATTTGAGTCCCCTTGCTCACTGGCCCAACATTGAACTCACTCACGTTCCGCTGATTTTGCAGTGGACAAACCAGCGACCATGTTCTTTGATCCGGACACGCTCCCGCTGCACCTCACGTTCGCCGGGACGCGCACGTCCTTGCCGCCATGCCACCACTTAATCCTCCTAAAAACTACCTGCCCCAGCTCCCACGAGGACGGAATTACTACGTGTTCTCCTCGGTTGGTCGCGGAGTGAATACTTCTCATACTCAATGCTGGCTCCGGCTACGCCAGGCGGACCTGGAGAAGGATGTCCAGCAATAGGGGCTACGAGAGCAGGAAACGTGCAGCGACAGCGGACCACGGCGCAGGCAGACTTTCCCTACGAGCGCACAGGCACGGCTCCGCCCTGGATGGTTGTTTGGGGATCAGTCGTTGCCGCGGCCTTATGTGCCGGATTCTTGGCGCTGATTCCGCTATCACAGGCTGCCGCTGTTCAGCCCGGGACCCAGAATGTGGTGGTCAGCGCGAACGCCAAGCGGGGAACTCCGCACGTACTGGATGGCTACGTGGCCGGCTTCGCCCAGGTGGGCGATCTGACGGTGGCCACCGGAAACTTCACCAGGGTCCGCAACGATTCCAGTACCACCGAAATAGCGCGGACAAACATTTTCGCGTTCAACAGCGCCAACAGCATCACCGATCTGAATGTGGCGCTCACTGGCGAGATTATGGATGTACTGGCCGTGGGTGACGGCGTGCATGTCTGGATCGCAGGTTCCTTCAATTCAGTCAACGGTGTGACGGCCCGCGGCCTCGCCAAGATCAATGTCTTCACAGGCCAGCAGGACACGTCATTTGCGCCTCCTGCCTTTGACGGCCGCGTGAACCAGATGCGCCTGCGGAACGGGCTGCTGTACCTCGCCGGCCGCTTCATGAATGCAGGGCCAACTGCCCGGTCACTTTTCGCTGCAGTGAACCCGAGCACCGGTGCCCTGGCGCCGAACGTCAGCCTGGACATTAGTGTTCCCAGGCAAGGTGCGCTGCAGATGTCCCGCATGGACATCACCCCTGACGGGAGACGCATGGTGGGCATCGGCAACTTCACCATGGCCAATGGCCAGTCCCGCAAACAGATCCTGATGGCAGACCTCACTACCTCTCCCACATCACTCGCCAACTGGTCCACCGAGGGCTATGCCCCCGCATGCAGCCTGGCGTTTGACAGCTATATGAGGGATGTCGATATCTCACCTGACGGGAAGTATTTCGTCATCGTCACCACCGGCGGGTACTACGCCAACACCCTCTGTGACACCGCGGCCAGGTTTGAGATAGGGGCCGGCGGTTCGGACGTAAAACCCACGTGGGTTGACTACACCGGCGGCGATACCCTGACCCGCGTTGCCGTCACCCAAACCACCGTTTACCTCGGCGGGCATCAGCGCTGGCTCAACAATCCTTTCGCCGGGGGTAGCGCGGGCCCCGGGGCAGTGGAGCGGATGGGGCTTGCCGCCGTCGACGTCCGGAACGGCCTGCCCCTCGCGTGGAACCCCGGCCGCACCCGCGGCTATGGCGTCTACAGCTTTGTGGCCACCGACACCGGCCTTTGGATCGGCAGTGACACCGACCGCATCTCGAATTTCCAGTATCACGGCCGCTTGGCATTTATGCCGGTCCAAGGCGGTACGCCGCTGCTCCCTGATTACCCGGGCGAACTCCCCGGAACGGTCTTCCTGGCCGGCGCGGCAACCGACGACAACGGCACCGCATTGCCCCCGACCTCCCTCATCCAGAGGAGCTTCAGCGGCACAGCCGTGACGGCTTCCTCAGTGATGGCGACCAGCCAGCCCTTCGGCTCAATGCGCGGCACGTTCATGATTGACAACAAGCTGTACAGCGGCCGGACTGACGGAACGTTCCGCGTCCAGACATTCGACGGAACCACCTTCGGCACGGCGTCCGTCATCGATCAACGCGGCCTGACGGATTTCCCGGCCAACGTCACCAAGATCACCGGAATGTTCTACGACACCGCGGCCTCACGGATGTACTACACCCTCAGCGGCGATTCCCGACTCTACTACCGGCACTTCAGCACGGAGATCAACGTCATCGGCGCAGAGCAATTCGTGGCGCCGAGCAATGCAAGCAGTCCTGCCTGGTCGACCACCAGGTCGCTGATGCTGGACGGCGCGAATCTCTATGTTGCAGATTCCACGGGCGTGCTCAAGCGCTGGGCATGGAACGCCAAAACAGCAGTCGCCGGCGGTACACCTGCCACAATCTCCGGCCCGACAGTAGATGGGAAGAGCTGGGCTGCCACCCAGGCGTTCCTTTACTCGGGGGGCGAACTTGACCAGCCGCCGGTGGCACCCCCCACCCCCACCCCCACCCCCACCCCCACGCCAGAGCTCTGGCCGCTGTTCAAGTCTGCCTATGACCCCACCATCTATGAACTCGTGAACGTAACCCCTGTCCCGCTGAGCTACGAAAAGTGGACGAGCGCCTACAAGCAGCAGCCGCCCACGCTGGTCCCGACGGACTTCGTAAAGTACCCGTGGTCCCCTTCCATCTACATGGTGATGTTCTTCCCGGGCGGGGAAAACGCATGGCTCTGGAAGCGACTGTCATACCAGCAATGGCTGAGCGCCGGCCAGCCCTCCCCACGCATCGCAGGGTGGATCAAGGGAAGCTACTACTACCAGTGGCGCACCTCGTCTGAAATCTTCGTCAAGGGCGAAGACGGGGTGACCCACAAACTCACCTATCCCGAATGGCAAGCTTCCGGGCTGCGTCCCTTCGAACACCGGTCCGCTGAAGGGTTCCTGAAGCTGACCTGGGCACCGGAAATCGCCCGGATGTCCAACGTCACCAACGGAGCCGGCCGCCCTCTTGGGTATGCTGAGTGGCAAGCCGAAGCCTTCCCGACACCCGCAGCTGTGCAGAGGATCCAGGGAGACCAGTTCTACAAGGACTACGGGTCCCCCACCGTCTACTACGCGGGCCCTGGCATGAACCGTGCCGTGAGCTTCGCCGAATGGCAGGCCGCCGGATCACCCACTCCAACGGTCCGCAACGCACCCGCTCGCGGTTGAGGAATCGGGCGGCCTGAGTCTCTGCCTGCTAGGCCTGGGGCCAGGTCACCAAGTCAGCAGCGGTGGCATGATCTGTGACCAGTTCGGAGATCATGCCACCGCTGCTGGCAGCGGCAATGGGAGCTATCTTGTGCCGGCCGACGGCGACGGCGATCCGTTGGGGGATCTGACGCAGTTCAGCAAACCCGATTCCGAGCATCGCAGGGGTATCCTCGACATCACATTGCGGACCCAGGTGCAGGGAATCCTGGACCAGCTCCGAATGCAGTGCCGCGTCCCTGGCGGTGCCGGACTTGTAGACAAAAGCTGCCGGAAGCGGCCGGATAACAGCACCCAGACGACCAGCGATCAGCTGCGCCGTGTTCGGTCCGCTGCCCTCCCCCACTCGGGCTGCGTCCCCCGATCTCGCTCCGGCCGTGCCGCAACGTAGCCAAGCCTGCTCGAAGTCCCGTACAGCGCGCGGGGTTTGTTTGTGGCCACCACGCACCGGCGCAGCCCGGTCCGCCGTCGTAATTCCGTTTCCAGTTCCCTGACCCGGTCCACTGGAGGGCCAACCGGAACTGGACAACGCCCCGTACGCGCGCCTCCGCCAGACGGCCCACCGCCAAGCTCAGCCCGCCGGTGTCAGCGCGGCGGAGCGGCCGAGGATAAATCCAGGGTGTTCCGGATCAGCTCCACGGCCTCCTCCACCGTCAGTTCGGCCGGAACCCTGAGGTGGGCTTCGTCGGCCTGGGGCGGTTCCAGCGTGGCGAGCTGGGAAGCCAGAAGCGTTGCGGGCATAAACTCGTGCTCCCGCGTTTCAAGCCTGCGGGCGATGATTTCCGCTGCGCCGTCGATGTAGATCAGGAGCAGATCCGGCACCTGGCTCCGCAGCAGGTCGCGGTAGGAGCGTTTGAGCGCCGAGCAGGCGACAACACTCGGATTGCCCTCGCTGACTCCCGCAGCAATGGTCGCCGCCACCACGTTCAGCCAGGGAATCCTGTCCTCATCGGTGAGCGGGGTGCCTGCGGCCATCAGTGCCTTGTTGGATGCGGGATGGAGGTCGTCCGCATCGATAAAGGGGATCCCCAGGCTTTGCCCAAGGGCTTGTCCCAGTACGCTTTTGCCGCTGCCGGAAACGCCCATAACCACCATAGGACGGATGGCAGTCACGAGGCCGCCTCGCCGGCTGAGGATCCCGGCGCGAAACTCAGCAGCACCTTGCCCGACTCGGCGGAATTCTTTGCCGTTTCGAACGCTGCAAGGCCTTGCTCCAGCGGGAAGACGTGGGTGATGACGGGGTCCACGAACAGGGACCCGTCGGCCAGCGCGGCAATGACGTCGTCGATCTCGTCATTGAACCTGAACGATCCCAGCAGTTCAAGCTCCCGTGTGATGGCCAGGGAAATCAGCACCGGCTGGGGCCCGGACGGCAACAGGCCAACCATCACCACTTTCCCGCCACGGACCGCGCCCTTGATGGCCGAGGCCAGGCCGTGGTGGCTGCCGGAGGATTCAATAACGACGTCGGCCTCCACGGCCGCGATCGCCTCGGCGTCTCCTGCCTCAAGCACTGCATCAGCCCCGACTGCCTGTGCGATTTCGAGGGGTTTGCGGTGCATGTCCACAGCCACGATCCGGGCTGCTCCAGCACGCTTGAGCACGGCCACTACCAGCGCTCCGATGGGGCCGCTGCCGATCACCAGGGCAGTCTTGCCTCGGACATCGCCGGCCCGCGACACGGCATGCCACGCAACGCTGGCTGGTTCCGCCAGGGACGCCGTTTTGAGATCCAGTCCGGAGGGAAGGACCCGCAGCATCCGGGAAGGCAGGTTCGCGTAGCGGCTGAATGCACCGTCCGTGTGCGGGAACCGCGCGGCGCTGCCAAGGTAGGTGCAGCCCGGTGAGAGGTTGGGCCGGTCCTCCGGGTACCTGACGACGCCGGGACCTGTGCCCGGTCCCGGCGTCGCCGGATGCACAGCAACAGCGGAGCCCTCTGCTGGACCTGTTCCGTCTGCCGCCGCGCGGACCACCACACCCACGATTTCATGCCCCAGCACCATCGGCGCTTTGAGCACCGACTCTCCGGCTGCACCATGCAGCCAGTAATGCAGGTCCGAGCCGCAGATGCCGCCATAAGCTATTTCGACGACAGCCTGATCGGGTTGTGGTGACGCGAGGGGGATATTTTCGATCCGGAGATCACCGGCGGCGTGTGCGACGACGGCGGGACCCGTTTCGGGAAGTCCGGCCAAGGGAAGGGTCGGGGTAAGTCCGGTGGAAGTATTCATCAGACCACCACCGTCATTCCGCCATCGATGAAAATGGTCTGGCCGTTGACGAAGTTGGACCCATCCGATGCCAGCCACACCGCCGGGCCGGCGAGGTCCTGCACGGTGCCCCAGCGGCGGGCCGGAGTCCTGCCCAGGATCCAGGAGTTGAACTGTTCATCGTCCACCAGGTTCTGGGTCATCTCCGTGTGGATGTAGCCCGGCGCGATGCCGTTGATCTGAAGCCCTGCAGCCGCCCACTCAGCCGTCATGGCGCGGGTGAGGTTCCGCAGCCCGCCCTTGGCCGCGATGTACGGGGCGATGGTGGGGCGCGCCAGATCGGTCTGAACTGAACAGATGTTGATGATCTTGCCGTGGCCCCGCGGGATCATAAAGCGCGCAGCTTCACGGCCCACGAGGAAGGCGCTGGTGAGGTCCGTGGTGAGAACCCGCTCCCAGTCCTTGACGTTGAGGTCGAGCATGGCCACGCGGTGCTGGATCCCGGCGTTGTTGACCAGGATTTCGAGCGGGCCCACGTTCACTTCCACCCAGGCCACGCCGCGTGCCGCTTCTGTATCCTTCGTCACGTCGAAAGCGCAGCTGTGGATCCGGCCCGGGGCAAAATCGGCAGCCATGGCGGCTTCGGCTGCCTTGAGCCGCTCCTCGTTGATACCGTTCAGCACAACGGTAGCGCCGGCGTCGGCCAGTGCACGGGCAAGTGCGTTGCCGATCCCCCGGCTTGATCCCGTCACCAGGGCAGTGCGCCCGGTCAAGTCAAAAAGTGAACTCATGGTGTTGTCTCCTGAACAGTATCGATAACGTCCGCAGTGCTGGCAGTGGTAGTTCCGGCAGTGGTAGTTCCGGCTGTGCTGGTTCCGGCACTGTTGGTTCCGGCTGTGCTGGTGCCAGAGGCAGCGCTGAGATTTGCAATAGTCTGCCGTACCACGGCCAGATCAAGGTCGCCCAGGCCTTGCGCCTTGAGCTTTGCGTAGAGTTCGACGCCGGCGGACGCCATCGGTACGGCGGCGTTCACGGCGGCGGCACTCTCCAGCACAAACGACAGGTCCTTGTGCATGAACTTGGCCGGTCCCGTGGGTGCGTAGTCCTTGGCTGCAAGCCGGGGGCCGACGAAATCCAGGACGCGGCTCGCGGCCAGCCCTCCCGACAGCACCTCGAAGAGCGCTCCGACGTCCATGCCCGAGCGTTCCGCGAGTTCGGCAGCCTCGGCGAGCGCCGCCGTCGTGGTTCCCACAATCAACTGGTTGCATGCCTTTGCGAGGGAACCGGCCCCGAGTTCGCCGAGCCGCCTCACAGTGGTTCCCATTGCCTCGAAAACGGGCAGTAGCCGAGCAAAGTTTTCCTCGGAACCGCCTGCCATAATGGCCAGGTTCCCGCGTTGCGCCCCTTCTGTTCCGCCGCTTACCGGTGCATCGAGCACGGCGGCGTTCCCGGCGCTCGCTTCGGCCACAGCAAGGCCGAAGGCCTGCACGCCCACGGGCGACACGCTACTCATGACCACCACCAGCGTTCCGGGTTCAGGCGGCGCCAACCTCCATTCATCCAGGAGTCCGGACGCCGCCTCCTCGATGAAGGACAGGTCCGGAAGCATGAAGATGATCACCGGCTGGTCCCGGAGGTCCGCGACACTGGCGGCACTGGCTCCACCCAGCTGCAAGAAGTCATCGACGGCGGCTGTGGAACGGTTCCAGGCGGTGACGGTCCAGCCGGCCTTGAGGAGATTCGCGGCCATGGGGGCACCCATCAAGCCCAGCCCGACGAAGCCGGCACAGCGTGCCGTATAGGTCACCGGAGTGACCTTGCTCTTCGCCGGGCCAGAGGCCTGCGGGTTGTTATCGTAGTTCAATTTCCAACCTTGGTTCCCGGGCCGAGGCCCGTATTTGCTGTGTAACGCTTACGTTCCGGGGGCTTGCCCGGGACTACTTGCCCCAGATCTTGAGGTAGGCATCCTGGTAACCTACCGGATCCCACGCATCGGTTGCCGTGGTGTTCTCCTTGGTGGAGACGTGGATCTGCGGGACGTAGCCGCTGGCAGGCTGGTTGTTGAACGCCCTGTTCAGCTCATCCACAATCTGCCATCCCTCTGACTTCAGCGGGGACGGCACAGTGGCTGTCTGGTACTCGCCCGCCTTGATGCGCTGCAGTGCGGAGGAGTCGCCGTCGCCCGCCCCAACGTTGAAGGGAGCGCCGTCTGCCTTCACGCCGCCGGCACGCAGGGCGGCTGCCGCGTTCTCGTAGTAGACGTCATTGATGGCGACGGAGTAGGTCCAGGCTTCGTTGTGCTTGCTCAGAAGGGAGGACACTTCCTGCGGCATCCGTGCGCTTACATCGGAGAGCGGAACATTGTCGTATTCCAGGACCTTGATCCCGGAGCACGTTTCCAGTTCCTTCTTGATCATCTGCGATTTCCCCTCAGCAAAGGGGATGGAGGAGTCAGTGAAAATCACGACGCCGGCATTGCCGTTCGATTTGGCGATGACAAAGTCGGCACTGATCTTTGCAACGTCCTCAACCTTGGTGGTGATGTTGGTGAAGAGCAGCGGGTCAGTGCTGGGGCCGGGGGTGGAAAGAGCCTGCCAGGCGGCCAGCGGGATCTTGGCGGCGTTGGCCTCGGCAACCTGGGCGGCAGTGGTCTTGGGATCGAAACCGCCGATGACGATGCCGTCGGGCTTTGTGGTGAGGGCCTGGCTGAATGCGCTCTGGATCCCGGCGGGGGTTCCGAGTCCGTCGATGACCTTGACGTTCCAGCCGATGGCGGCCGCGGCTTCCTGCAGGCCCTTGGCAACTCCGGCGACGCCGGGGTTGGTCATGGACTGGGCAACGTAGACCAGTGTCTTCCCCTCGACGGCCTTGGGGCCGGTGGTGGGACCGTCCCAGGCGGCATCTGACTTGCTGGCGGTGTCTACGGCTTTCTTAGCGGATGCGACGACGTCGGTGCAGCCGCTTTCCGCCGAAGCTGCGGTTGCACCGGCGGCAGCGGATTCAGAGGAGCCGCTGGTGCAAGCGGTGAGCCCCAGGGCCATAATGGCACCGGCCGCAAGCAGCAGTCGGGGAGCAGAGTTGGACATGGTGAAGCCTTTCAGTCAGTGGGAAGTGCCTGAGATGGTTCTTGTTGAGAGGTGTGTCAGAGAGAGGTAGTCGCTGGGGCGGGTGCTGCGGAAGGAGCTGGTTTGGGCTCCGGTGCGGCGGCAGCGAGCGGGCCGGCGGGAGCCGGGGATCCGTCGTCGCCCGCTCCGGGAAGGCTGGGCGGCGGGGCGGCCACGGCACCGGCACGGAGTTTGCGGCGGGCGGAGTAACCGGCAAGGCCGACGGCGATCAGCAGGGTGACGCCGTTGAAGAGCGGAGTGACCCAGAACTGTGCGCCCAACTGGGAGATGCCGGCCAGGCCGATGGCCAGGGTGATGACCGCAACCAGGGTCCCGATCACGTTGGCCCGCCCGGGTTTGATGGCGGTTGCACCCAGCAGTGCTCCCACAAAGGCAGGCAGCAGGTAATCCATACCCACGCTGGGGTTACCGATCTGCTGCTGTGAAGCAAGGAGCACGCCGGCCACTCCAGTAACCACGGCGGAGAAGGCGAATGCGTAGATGGAGTACCGCTTGGTGGGGATGCCGATCAGCGCAGCGGCTCGGGGATTGGATCCAAGCACGTAGAAGTAGCGTCCCAGCGGCAGGCGTTCAAACAGGATCCACAGGATCACGGCGACCACCAGCAGGTACACAGCGACGATGGGGACCCCGGCGATCTTGGAATCGTAGAGGTCCTTGAAGGAAACCGGCAGTCCGCCATCGCCTGGCACAACACGTGCACCGTTAGTGATGGCTCCGGTGATGGCATACAGCACCGTTCCGGTTCCGAGGGTCGCCACGAAGGAGTCGATCTGGCCGAATTCGACCAGCAGCCCGTTGACGACACCCACCAACGCCATCACGCCGATGGCTACGAGTGCTGCCAGACCCCACGGCATGCTGCCGTCGACAATGAGCTTGAGGACGATCACGTGGGAGAGGCCCAGGCCGTAGCCGATGGACAGATCGAACTTACCGGTGGCGATGGGGATCATGGCGCCGAGTGCCAGCAGGGCCGGGATGGCCTGGTTGCTGAGGATGGCGTTGAAGTTCCGGCCCGACAGGAACGTTTGCGGCAGGATCAGGGCAAACACCGCGAACAGGACCACCAGGATGACTACGAGTCCGTAGGGCCCCAGGAGGTGGGCGGCACCGCCGCGCTGGCGGTTGGTCTTTAGCTGGTTCATGTAAGGATTACTCCGAAGTCAGAGCAGCACCGGAGGCCGCCGCGGTGAGGTTTGCAATGGACAGGTCGGCACCGGACAACTCGGCTGTGACTGTTCCCTGGACAAAAACGAGTGCCCGATGGCACACGTTGGCGACTTCTTCGAAGTCTGTGGAAATCATCAGGACGGCGAGCCCGCCCGCCAGCGACTCCTCCAGCAGGGTGTAGATGTCAGCCTTGGCGCCCACGTCCACTCCGGCGGTGGGTTCCTCGAGGATGATGAGCTTTCGCCGGGTGCTCAGCCAGCGGCCGATCATGATTTTCTGCTGGTTGCCGCCCGAAAGCGTGGCGATGGCCACCTCGGTGAGTGCCGGCCTGACCCCGTACCGTTCCACGAGTTCTCCGGCCAGCTTCCGTTCGGTCTTTGGGCTGGTCCACGTAAAGGGGTTTTTGGAGCGGATGGCGGGGTTGGGCAGGAAGTTTTCCCGAAGCGTCAACTCCGGGGCGCAGCCCTCTTCCATCCTGTTGCTGGTGACGAAGCCGACGCCGGAGTCAACAGCTTCCGACGGCGTCCGCGGCTGATAGTCCTTGGAATCGAGCTTCACACTGCCCGAGGTGATCCTGCACGCCCCGGCCAATGCCCTCCCGAGTTCCATGTGCCCTGCACCGGTCAGTCCCACCATTCCGACGACTTCGCCGGCGTGAACTGTAAAGGAGAGAGCTTGTGTCTGCGAGGTGGTCAGCTCATGTACTTCCAGCCGTTCAACGTCCTGCTGAACACCGCTTCCCGAGGTGTAGCTGACTGGCTTGCGGCCCACAATATCCACGACGAGCTCGCGCGGAGACTTCTGAGCAATGGGTCCGCTGTGGATCAGGCGGCCGTCACGCAGGACTGTGACGGTATCTGAAATGGCGAACACTTCATCGAGCCGGTGGCTGACGTACAGCAGCCCGTGGCCCTGGCTCCGCAGCTTTTCCAGCACATCGAAGAGCCGACGCGAATCTGCCGCGGGAAGACTTGCGGTGGGTTCATCCAGGACGATCACCGAGGCGTTGGAGGCCAGAGCCCGGGCGATCGCCACCAGCGACTTGTCCGCCCGGCTCAATTCCGAGACGTAGCGGTCAGGTTCCAGATGGGACGCCACTGTCTGAAGGGCCTCAGCGGCGTCGTCACGTACCTGGCGCCAGGAGATGAAACCGCCGGAACGGCCAAACCCGGTGCTCAATGCGATGTTCTCTGCAATGGTCATGGAGTCCACCAAGCCGAGGTCCTGATGGATGAAGGCCATGGTGGCGGTGGCCTCGGGGGTTCCGAGGGCGTGCCCTGCCACCGTTATGCGGCCGCTGGTGGGTGTGTAGAGCCCGGAAAGAATCTTGATGATGGTGGACTTGCCGGCCCCGTTCTGGCCGAGCAGTGCATGAATGCTGCCTGCTTCCAGGGTGAGGTTGACGTCCTTTAGAGCTGCGTTCACTCCGAACCGCTTGGACAATTCTTCAATGTGAATCAGCGGCATCGCGGGAGGGTTGAGTCCCATGTTCGCTCCTTGCAGCCCCAGTGCTGCGTAAATTTCTGGGTGGTCATCAATGACCTGCTGACCAATATCCTGTACTAAAGTCAACATATTGGTCAAGGGTGGATTGGGAGTTGGTCGCTACATGTCTTCCCCAAGGGGGCTTGGGCGAAGGGAAGGCCGGGAAATCAGGGCACGCATGCGCTAACCGCAGCAGTGAACTGTCGCAGTTGGGTATGTGCCGGAGGGATCTTGGCGGGCTAGAGGGAGTGTGAACTGAGCGGGTTGGCCAGGGCCCGGGCAATCTGCTGCAGCTCGCCCACAATGTCCTCGTGTTTCAGCTCGTCGGCGCGCGCCTTGAGGAGCGTCGCGCTGATGGCGAATTGGGCAGGTTCCCCTGGGATATCCACCACGGGGACCGAGAAGCAGACCACGCCGACAGTGGTTTCTTCGTCGTCCATGAAGTAGCCGCGGCGCCGCGATGCCTGCAGTTCGGCCAGCAGTTCCGGGACACTTGTCAACGACTTGGGGGTGAAGGCGACAAAGGACTTGCCACGGTAGCGGTCCTCCACCACGGCGTCAGGAAGCGTGGAAAGTACGGCTTTTCCGGTCGCCGTGACGTGGGCCGGATAGCGGTCGCCGATGTTTGCCGTCAGCCTGATGGGGTTGGTTCCTTCGTAGCGGGCCAGGTACAGGACGTCGGTTCCGTCCAGCAATGCGAGGCGCGCCGCCTCCCGTGAGATGAGCTTGGAGCGGCGGCAGAGCGCATAAAACTCCGAGAGTTGGTCCGCTGAGCGGAGGTAGTCCCCTGCCAGGGACAGGATTCGCCGGCCCAGTGTGAACCTGCCATCCGTGCGCCGCAGCATGCCTTCACCCTCTAAAGCCGCAACGATGTTGGCGGTGGAGGACTTGGCCAGATCCATCGACTTGGCAATCTCCGGCACGCTGACGCCCGCCTGTCCTGCCTCGGCGATGAGGTCAAGGATGGCCATGGCCCGGGTAATGGCCGGCACGGAGCTTTGTGTGCCTGCAGTAGTTTCTGTCGCCATGTTTCGCTTCCCCTAATTCAAGATATTGACTTTCGGCCAGTATATTGGCTTATCATTGCCTAGTCACCCCCTCCCATCTCCTTCGCAGGACCGGTGGCATCTCATGGCCGTCTGGCCTTCCTGTTGGAGGCAACAGACCGGATTCCAGGACGGTCCCTAAATTTCAAGGAGTACACCGTGTGCGCGGAAGACATCAGGGCAACCTCACTCTATCGAGAGCCAGCCAATAAGGGGCCAGCAGTGGATCAAGCCCGCTTCGAGGAGGTCTTCGAAGAGGTAAAGACCTGGGGCACCTACAGCGATCCGTCCGCGGGAGCCTGGCAAACGGTGGCTCCTGCCTCCGTCGTGGAAGCAGCCTCCCTGGTCCGGAGCGGGCGGGTGGTTCCGACTGCATTGCCCTGGAATACCGTTAGCGGGCCCTCCAACGCCAACCCCGCGCTCCACTACATGACGGATCTCGGTATCCGTGAGGCTCCGGAACCATCCTGCAATAAGGACTTCATCGGCGTTGACTATCACGGCAAGGCCGTCAGCCACCTGGACGCACTGAGTCACATCGCCTACAAAGGCCTGCTCTATGAAGGGCAGACCTCCAAGGACGTGGTTACCGCCACCGGAGCTGATTTCGGCTCCGTCAGTGCACTCGGCTCGCTCGTTACTCCCGCCGTGCTGTTGGATTTCACTGTCCTGTTTGACGTGCCGTGGCTTGAGCCCGGTACCGCAATCCGGGCAATCGACATTCTGGAGGCTGAAGCAAAGCTTGGAGTGAAAATCACAGCCGGCGACGCCGTCCTGATCCGCACCGGGCACTTCCGGCGTGCAAGCGAACTGGGAATCTGGGACTCCTCGGACCTGAGCGCGGGCCTTCACGTTGACTGCATGCCACTGCTGGCGGAGCGCGGAATCAGCGTACTCGGCGGCGACGGCGATTCGGACGTGCGGCCCTCCCCCACCCCTGGCATTCACTCCCCCATCCACATCCTGGCGATCACCGCCATGGGGCTGCCTCTCCTGGACAACCTCGATCTCGAAGCTCTCGGCGCGGCCTGCGCCGAGGAGGACCGCTACCGGTTCATGTTCGTGGTGGCTCCACTCAACATCCCCCGCGGCACCGGTTCGCCCGTGAACCCTTTGGCGGTCTTCTAATGAAGTTCGCCGTAGGCATTTCCCCTGATTTCCTTGACCCCTCCGGACAGAACGTCTGGGGCGACATCGGCCTCACCGGACTTGACGACGCAGGCCTGGACTGGGAGTACATGCAGGACCCGGCGGCAGCACTGACGCCGGCCCAGATGGAGCAGTACGACGCAATCCTTTACGCCGCCCCGGCCGTGACGGCGGATTCCTTCGCCGGGGTTGCCAATCCCCCGCTGATCCTGGCACGGTTCGGCGTCGGATTCGACGCCGTCGACCTCAAGGCCTGCACGGCCGCGGGAACCGTGGCAACCATTACTCCCGACGGCGCCCGCGGACCGGTTGCCACCGCCACATTGTCCATGCTGCTCTCCGTGATGCACCACACCGTGACCAAGGACCGCCTGGTCCGGGAACAGCGCTGGGATCTGCGAGAGGGGTTCATGGGGACGGGCTTGTCAGGGAAGACCATCGGCCTCCTGGGCGTCGGGAACACCGGCGGGGAACTGATCCGCCTGCTCCAGCCGTTTGGCGTCCGGTGCCTCGGATACGATCCCTTTTGCCCCCCGGAGCGTGCCGCCGCGCTCGGCGTCGAACTCATGGAGCTGGCGGACCTGGCCGAGTGTTGCGACGCACTGATTGTGATGGCAGTCCTGACCGACCAGACCCGGCACATCGTTAATGCCGCACTCCTGGAACGGATGAAACCCACCGCCGTCGTCATTAATATGGCGCGAGGTCCCATCATCAACGAGCAGGACCTTATTGCGGCGCTGGTCAGCGGCACAATTGCCGGCGCCGGGCTGGACGTCTTCGAAGAGGAGCCGGTAGCCAACGAGCTCATCGGCCTGCCGAACGTGACGCTGTCCCCTCACTGCCTGTCTTGGACGGACGAGATGTCGCTGGGAAACGGAGGCAGCTGCGTGCGCGCCATTGTCGATGTGGCCAACGGCCGAACCCCGGAGTTTGTGATCAACCGGGAAGTCCTGGAAGCGTCCGCGTTCAAGAAGCGGCTGAGCCTGCGCGCCACCTAGGACCCTGAAGGGAAGCCAAGTGAAACGTGCCATGAGTTCAGTGGACGGCAAGGACTGGGATGCCGCGGAGTTCGGGGCCAGGGAAGAATCCTGGCGGAGATCGCGGCGTGAGCACCTGACATGCCTTGCCTGCGGGGAACCAGCGTTCTTTCGCTCGGAGTCCGGTGACCGGCGCCCCACCTTCGGGGCGCGACACCGCAGCACCTGCACTTTTGTGGTGCGGGCTCCGTGGAGTGTTTTCAAGTACCTGCAATAGCCGACGACGGCGGGTTGCCGCCAATATCACCAAGGAGACTCCTTGCGCCTCGCAAGAATAAAGACGACCACCGGGCCCCAGTTTGCTGTGGAGCGCGATGGCAACTGGGATCATGTGAGCGATCTGTTCGCGGAGACCTTTAGCTTCACGGGAGGCTCGACCCCCGAGGCGGAGGCGGTTTTCCTGGCCCCCGTCCGGCCAGCCGTCGTCGTGGGCATTGCCCATAACCGGACCATCAACGATCACCCTTTGCCCATCCAGGCATGGCATAAGTCCGTGCATACGGTGGCCAACCCGATGGATGTGATTGTGGCTGCGCGGGACCGGGGCACGGTCAACATCGAAGGTGAGCTCGCCGTCGTCATTGGGAAGAGCGCAGCCTCACTCACGGCAGACAACGCCCTCGAGCATGTTCTCGGTTTTACGTGCGTCAATGACGTCACCAATGTGGACCAGGGGGCAGTGGATGAGCGGAACTTCCAAGGAAAGGCCGGCGTCAACTACACACCCCTGGGCCCCTGGATCGAAACCGAGCTACCTGATCCGGACCTGGTGGGCATCGACGTCTCCGTCAACGGGGAAATCCGCGCGAAGTCCGGCACATTCAATCTGCCCTCCTCGGTGGTGGACTGTCTGGTCTACGTCACGTCCTGGCTGACGCTGGAAGCGGGTGACGTGGTGATGACAGGTGCGCCGGGCACGGCCGTGACGGTGCAGCCGGGTGACCGTGTGGAGATCAGCCTCGGAGGACTGGGAAGCCTGAGCAACACAGTGGCATAGGGGTTCACTGAAGAAAAGACAGCCTGGCCTCTTGAACCTCCGCCCTGCACGTGTGAGTATTGCCCGAGCGGGATAACGATTTCCCGCTCCCTCGGGTCTCAGGAATTCCTAGCGAACGGAAGTCAATGACGACGAATTATCGCCACCTTCGGTCATCCCGCAGTGCGGTTTCACGCAGGTCCTTCATCACTGGTGCCTCCCTTGCTGTACCCCTTGTAGCGGCCGGTGCCGCCGGCGCCTCCTGGGCGAAGCCCAAGCCCAGCCCCACTCCGCTCGCGACAGTCTCTCTTGGACCCTCCAAGTATGCGCATCCAGGCATGGTCCACACTCTGGCTGACATCGAGGCCACGTCGTTGCGCGTGGCCGACGGTGTCCAGCCCTGGCTGGGGGGCTGGAACCGCCTGGTGGCAAACGGCCGGTCCAGTTCCGGGTGGCAGCCGCGTCCGTTGGAGACAGTCATCCGCGGTGGCGACGGCTCAAACTATGCGCAGCTCTTTCCTGACGTACATGCCGCCTATCAGAACGCCCTGCGATGGCGGGTCTCCGGCGAGGCCGCCCATGGCGCAGCTGCGGTGAGGATTCTCAACGCCTGGTCCGGGATGCTGACCACGGTCACCGGCAACGCGGACCGCTTCCTGGCCGCAGGCATCTACGGCTACCAATTCGCGAACGCGGCAGAGCTGGTTCGGGACCACCCGGACTTCGAGTTTGAGCGGTTCCGCGGCATGCTCCTCAACATTTTCCACCCGATGAATGAGGACTTCCTCACCAATCACAACGGTGCTGTGATCACCAACTACTGGGCCAACTGGGACCTATGCAACATGGCATCGATCATGGCGATCGGGATCTTCGCGGACCGCGACGATCTGGTTGACCGCGCCGTCACGTACTTCCAGAGCGGCGCGGGAAATGGCTCCCTGCCGAAGGCCGTGCCTTACGTCTACGAGGACGAGGGCCTGGCCCAGTGGCAGGAGAGCGGCCGTGACCAGGCGCATACCATCATGGGCATCGGGCTCATGGGTGCCTTCTGCGAAATGGCCTGGAACCAGGGCATCGACTGCTACGGGCACGACGACAACCGTTTCCTCAAGGCGGCCGAGTATGTTGCAAAATACAACCTCGGCAACGACGTTCCGTTCACCCCGTACACGTGGCAGTCCGGGCCCTCGACCACCGCGTCCCACGTCGGCTGGCAGACCCAGACAGTCCCCGGAGAGGGCGCGCGGGGACAGGCCCGGCCGGTTTGGGATCAGGTGCTGGGACACTACTCCGGCCGCAAGGGCCTCAGCACGCCCTGGGTCAGCCAAATCGCTGCCACCCTTCGGCCGGATAGTGGAGGCGGCGACTATGGCACAACCTCCGGAGGATACGACGCCCTCGGATTCGGCACCCTAATGCAGTACCCGGCCCAGACCGGCAGGCGTGTCTCCCGGCTGCAAAGCTTCAACGTGCCCGACCGTTATGTTCGGCACTCCGGTTCAACAGTCCGCCTCGATCCCACGACATCCCCTGTCAAGGACTCACAGTTCCGGATAGTCCCCGGGCTGGCCAGTCAGGCGGATGGTCGCATCTCGTTTGAGTCAGTCGATATGCCCGGCCACTTCCTGCGCCACTGGAACTACCAATTCAGCCTGGTCCAGAATGACGGTTCCGCTCTCTTCAAGGCAGACTCGACCTTCCTCCCGGTGGCAGGGCTGGCGCACAACTATCTGACATCGTTCCGCTCGCACAACTATCCGGACCGCTACATCAGGCACAGCAACTACGGCCTCAGCCTGACGACGATCGCGAGCGACCTCGACCGTTCCGATGCGACGTACCGGATGGTGGACTGAGCTTTCCTGCCCGGGCGAGTGGAGGGCCGGCACGGTAGCCAGCGTCGCTCCGTTGCCCAGAACTCACCTGTGCAGTCTGTGAATCAGGGAAAGGAATGGCTGAGCCAGCAGGCGCAAGAGGCCAACGATCAGGACCAGCGCAATGAAGAGCAGCAGCCCCGGGAGGAAGTAAAGGAACACCGCTATAAGAGTCGCGAGGTATCCGGCCAAGTAGCCGGCGATCGTTGCTTCGCCCATTGGACTCCCCGATCAACAGCCGTATTACCGGCAAGTGGGTGATGCTGCTGGCTCCCTTGCAGCTTCGGGTGAAGTGGTCCCCGGCCTTGTTGGCCGGGGACCACTTTGTTTCCGTTCCGGTCTACTAGGTGGCGCTTATCTGTGGCTGCTTGCCCTTGGTCTCAATTTCGATCTTGCGGGGCTTCGCCTGTTCCGCAACAGGGATCCGCACAGTCAGGACGCCGCCGTCGTAACTGGCCTTGACGTTCTCGGTGTCCAGAGTCTCGCCCAGGACCAGCTGACGGCTGAACACACCGCGGGGACGTTCGGAAGCGAACATCTCGGTGTCTTCGCTGACCGCGTCCTTGCGTTCGGCCTTGATCGTCAGGACATTGCGTTCGACGTCCAGGTCAACCGAGTCAATATCTACGCCGGGCAGATCCAGCGCGACCACAAATTCGTTCCCTTCACGCCAGGCGTCCATCGGCATGACTGCCGGGCGGGCCGCCGTGCCCAGGACCTGCTGGGCCAGCCTGTCGAACTGGCGGAACGGGTCATTGAGCATCAACATCTCATACCTCCTGTGATCCAATTTGATAGACCGGATGTATATCCGCTGATACAGATTTTATAGCACCTGGAATTCAGCGTTGCAAGAGGTTTCGGGCCCTCAAATCCGTCGCGTGGTCCTCCTGGAAGAGCCGTTGGCCCGCCCGGCAGAGAGGGCTTGTGGGCCGGGGCCGGCGGAGACTGGGGGTCGAACCTTGGTCTCAGAAGGCTCTATCGCCGCCGGCCCCAGACTTATATTCTGGGCTGCCAAGACCTGCTGGGCACGAGTAAGCCGTACCCGTTTCTGGCCGTCTCCTACGTGTTCTTTACGTGGCCGGCGTTCCCACGGCAGGCATTCAAGAACTCCTCGGACACCGTAGCCCCAGTCCCACTGGTTATCAGGATTCGGCAGAACGGGGGCTTCGCCGTCGGCGTCCTTCTCTCCGATCATCCGCGTCTCCAGGTCCCCTTCCAGAGGCCATGTACCGCTTGTATGATGAGGACCGGAGAGCCGGGAAGCCTGGTCGGCCCGCATGCGGAAACGCCTGCGGCATGCCCTGGCAACCGCCTTGGGCGTGATTGCTGCGACCAAGGAACGGCCATGCACACCGACTCGAATCCCGTCATCACCACCACGCGCCTCGTTAAGAATTTTGGGCGCACGTCCGCATTGGCAGGCCTGGACCTGTCCGTTCTGCCGGGCGAGGTCCATGGTTTCCTCGGACCCAACGGGGCAGGAAAATCCACAACGCTTCGGATTCTTTTGGGCCTGATCCGGCCAACATCGGGAATGGCCCGGGTGTTCGGCATCGATCCGTGGGCTGAGCCGGTGCGGGCCCACCGGGATGTGGCCTACGTCCCCGGGGACGTCACGCTCTGGCCGAATCTGAGCGGCGGCGAGGTCATCGACCTGCTCGCCGGGCTGCGCGGCGGCGCGAATGAAAACCTGCGTCGGGAACTCATTGACGAGTTCGATTTCGATCCACGGAAGAAGGCGCGGACTTACTCGAAAGGCAACCGGCAGAAGGCAGCCCTGATCGCGGCCTTTTCCCGCCCTGCCAGGCTCTACCTCCTCGACGAGCCGAGCTCGGGCCTGGACCCTGTCATGGACGCAGTGTTCCGCCGTCATGTCCGCCGGGTCACTTCGGACGGGGCAACCGTGCTGCTGTCCAGCCACATCCTGACCGAGGTGGAGCAGCTCTGTGACAGGGTGACCATCATACGGTCCGGGGTGGCCGTGGAATCCGGGACCCTGGCCGAACTCCGGCACCTCACCCGCACACGCTTCCGGGTCACGTCGGCAGCGAAACCTGAGGTGCTGTCCACCTGTCGGGGCATCCACGATCTCCGGATCGACGGAACAGCCATGGAATTCGACGCCGATGCAGCGGACCTTGGCTATGTCCTGGATGCTTTGGCTACTGCAGGCATAACGGGCATCACGGCCGCGCCCCCTTCCCTGGAGGAGCTGTTCATGCGCCACTACGGCGTGCAGGCAGCCGGACAGGATGCCGGGCAGGGCAGCCACAAGAGCCAGGTGCTGTGATGTCCGCCGTTCTCCGGCTGGCCCTGCTCCAGACCCGGAGGGACCGCGGGATCCTGGCTGCCTGGATCCTGGGCATCGCGGGTCTGGGCTACGCGGCCGGCACCGCCGTCACCACACAGTTTGCCGAGGACAATGAGCGGGCCGCCCTCATTTCTGTGGCCGCGGCCAGTCCGGCCTTCCTGTTCCTCCGGGGGCTTCCCGACGGTATCAGTTCCGGGGCGATCACCTTCTTCCAGGGCTATTCGTTCACAGCAGTGCTGGCGGGGTTGATGAGTGCGTTCCTGGTGGTCCGGCATACCCGCGCGGATGAGGACCAGGGCCGGTTTGAGCTGGTCGGTTCAACCCATATCGCCCGGGTGACTTCTCTTTACGCAACCCTGCTCGTCGGCACCTGCGCAAATGTGGTCCTCGCAGTGGCGGTTGCCGCCGGATTCATCGCTGCAGGCCTCCCGGTACCAGGATCATTCCTGGCGGGGACGGCTGTTGGCATGGTGGGCCTGTTCTTCATGGCGGCCGCCGCCCTGGTGGCACAGGTGATGCCCTCCGCAAGGAGCGCCAACGGCACAGCCGCGGCGCTGGTGGGTGGCGCCTACCTGGTCCGCGGCGCCGGCGACGCCCTCGGCACCGCCGACTCATCGCTGCTGCACGTCACCGCCGCCTGGCCCTCGCTGTTCTCACCCATCGGCTGGGCCCAGCGCATCCGGCCCTTCACTGAGACGGACTCGCTGCCTTTGCTGGTTATCGGAGCCGGAACAGTAGTCCTGGCGGTGGTTGCCGTGGCGCTCCGCAGCGGCAGGGACCTGGGCGCCAGCTACATCGCTCCGGATGATTCGGGCGCGGAAAGGGCGGGCGGCGGCCTGGCGTCGATGCTGGGCTTGGCGTGGCGGCTGCAGCGTGGAAGCCTGGCCAGCTGGTGCTTCATTACCGCAGCGCTGGGGGCCGTGGCGGGTGGCCTGGGCCCGGTGGTCCGCGACGCATTGGAAGGAAACCCGTCCTTGGCGGATCTGATGAGCCGGCTGATTCCGGGCGACGCCGGCCCGGTGGACCTGTTTACCACCGCCATGCTGGGCATCGCCGGGATTCTGGCCGCTGCAGCGGGCATCGAGGCTGTGCTGCGGCTTCGGGTGGAAGAGGCGGAAGGGCGGGCCGAGCTGCTGCTGGCCGTGCCGGCGTCGCGGTTCCGCTGGCTGGGCAGCACCCTCGCCGTTGCGGCATTTACGACGACGGCGGTTGCCGTTGCCGCCGGAGCCTCGGCCGCCGTCGTGCTCGCCCTGGGGCAAGCAGGGGGCAGCAGCCCCGGCACGGTTTTTGCCGCCGCGCTGGCCCACGTCCCGGCGGCGCTCGTCTTTCCTGCCGTGACCGTGATGGTGTTCGCGCTGGCACCACGCTGGAGCAGCCCAGCCGGCTGGAGTGCCTTGGCCGCCGCACTGGTCCTGGGGCAGTTCGGGGAGCTGCTCGGCCTGCCTGTGTGGCTTCAGGACCTGAGCCCGTTCCGGCACTCATCAGCCATGCCCGTTGAAGCTTTCAACCCCGGAGGCGCCATGCTGATGGTGGCCGTGGCCATCGCTGCGGCGGCCGCCGCAAGCCGCCTGATCAGGGAAAGAGACCTGACGGTGTAAAGGCGCTGGTAGCCCTGTGACCGCCACCGGGTTATACGATCGTCTTAAACAGTCGCATGTGCTCGGGTCAGTGAGCACTGAAGCTGCCGGTCCAACGGTGTGAGCGGGGTTCTAAATGGGACGCGACTTTGGTCCGTTGCTGGTGACCGTCGGCGTGCTCGTTGTCCTGGTCGGTGTGCTGGCGTGGAGTGGCTGGCTGTCTTGGTTCGGGCGCCTTCCAGGAGACATCCGAATTGAACGCGACAACATGCGCGTCTACATTCCGTGGGTCTCCATGCTCATAGTTTCTGTTGTGGTGAGCATCGTTATGTCCCTCTTCCGCAGGTGACATTCGGGGCATAAGGGGGGTCCAGTGGCACTTATGTCGGGACCGGAACCGACGGGCATGGCGCCCGTGGTTCAGTGAGAGCAATATGGGGAGATGAACGTTCCCAGCGACGGTGGCGGAATCGCGGGTGGCACTCTTGATGACAGAAATGGCCTGCACCCTTGGAGCCGATACGTGGCTTTGGGCGATTCGTTTACTGAAGGGGTGGGGGATCCCGAACCGCGGAGCCCCGGAGGCCTAAGGGGCTGGGCGGACCGTGTTGCCGAGGAGCTGAGTATCGGTCACGAGGATTTCGCCTACGCGAACCTGGCGGTGCGGGGACTGTTGCTGCGGCAGATCCTGGATCAGCAGGTAGGACCGGCTCTTGCCCTGAAGCCTGATCTGATCACCCTCAATGGGGGAGGCAATGACCTGATTTTCAGGAGAAGCGATCCGGACAAACTATCCGCCAGGCTGGACGCAGCAGTGGAGTTGCTGGCCTCCACCGGCGCAACGGTGGTGCTGTTCGCGGGCCCGGACTGGGGTGCGACCCCGGTCCTGGGAAGCACCCGTGGCAAGGTGGCCATCTTCAACGAAAACCTGCGGATCATCGCGGCCCGCCACGACGCCGTGATTGCTGACCTGTGGGCACTGCGAGAACTCACCCATCCGCTGATGTGGGATCCTGACCGGCTGCACTTCTCTCCCCTGGGTCAGCACACCATCGCCGCCATGGTGCTGGATACCCTCAACATCCCCCACACCCTGGAACCGATGATGCCCAAGGAGCTGCCAGAGCGGAGATGGCGGGAGGCCAGGGCGGATGACATTCTCTGGGCACGCGAACACCTGTTCCCCTGGGTTCTGCAGCGGTTGAAACAACGCATCGCGGAAGAAGAACGGCACGCCAAACGGCCGAACGCCGCTCCCGTCTTTGGGCCGGGAATGCCGCCGGGGTCATTCGTGGGGACCCGTCCGAGAAAGAGTTGATGGGCCTTGGCCGAGTTATCACTCGGGAGCTGCCTTATGAGCACGAATGAAGGATCCGATCAACTCGCCTAATACGCTGAGCTAGTGCAGATTCGTGAAGCGGCGGCGGATGACTTGGAACATGTAAATGCAGCTCGCGATGCCAGCGGACGCCCACACTGGACCAACGAGATGATCGCGCCCGGACACATCCGCCTCGTGTTGGTGGCTGTCATGAAAGGTGAGGTCGTTGGGGCAGTTAAGACGCATTACCACTCGGACCCCGATGGAATGGCCCCTGCAGGGCACTATTTGGCTGGCGTCGTGGTCGCCCCGCGTTTCCGGCGACGATGAAACGCTTGGCTTCCGCTTCGTCGCCCGTTCCGTCGAGATTCATGGAGTGACAGGCTGACGACGGATGCTCAGAGCTCGTTCTCTCCGAGGCATCCCTCTAGAGATAATCACTGGCGGATCTCTTTCTATATGGCGCCACAAATACCTGCACGCTTCTCCAGGCGGCCCGATCCTGACGACCGAGTCTGCTGTCCCTTAAGCTCGTCGCCGTGCAATAGTAAGCAGAACCTGCCATCGGGGACCGGGGCGATTCACCAAAACACGACACAAAGGACTGGCATGAATCCGATAGCAGCTCAGATAGGCATGGTTTTCATTCCGGTCAGCGACCTTCACAAGGCACGGGACTGGTACTGCGACGTGCTGGGAGTTCCTGCCAACGGGGAGATCCTGCACAACCACCTTTACGTCCTCCCCATGGACGGCACCGGGCTCATCCTCGACAGCAAGATCTACTCCCCGGACGCTGTCTTTCAAATTCCCGCCGTCGTTCTCAACACAGGCGATATCCGGACAGCGCACCGGCACATGAAGGAAAAGAGTGCCGAGGTGGAGGAAATCCAGTTTGATAAGTGGTTCAACTTCAAAGACCCCGACGGAAATTCGCTGATGATCTGCCAGAGGTAGAAGCCTGCAACTGCCAGCGGTGTCCGTGAACGCTACCACGCTGTGGGATCGAGAACGAGGTCAGATCTCTGCTGATTTCAAGGGGTCAAAGTCGTAAGCGGGAAGCCCGTCGATGCTTGTGCGGTTTTTGCCGATCCGGTAGTCGGCGCTGCCGTCAGTCCCTTTACGTTCGAAGTACGGCCCGAGCACATCGCGATGGCCCTCAAAGCTCATGAGAGGGACGCCCCACCCGCAAGAATCGGAAACACGGGTAACGTCAGCCACAATGATGGCCCTCGTGCCGGGTTGGTCGTCGAAATGCCGGGCGAGTGACTCGAATTCGTCGTCGTACCGGCTGATGACGCGCCCCGTGCCGTGGAGGCGGACGATGTTCGGTGGGCCGTCGAAGGCGCAGAACATCACTGTGACGCGACCGTTCTCCCGAAGGTGGGCGATCGTTTCGCTCCCGCTGCCGGTGACGTCAAGCCAGGCAAAGGTACGCTCGTCGAGGACTGCAAAAGTGCCTGGCAGTCCGCGGGGCGACACATTCACGTGACTGTCGGCCGACAGCGGCGCGGTGGCCACGAAAAAGACCGGCTGCCGTGCAATGAATTTCGTCAACCGCTCATCAATCGCACCGTAGACCTTGCCCATGACAACACGCTCCCACGGGCGGGAGGGCTGTTCAAACCCGTCTCAGAACGCGGGACCGAAGAAAGGACCGCTTACCTGGATATGGTCCAGACCGCTTACGGCTCGATGAGCCCGGTGCGGATGGCAAACCTTGTCAGGTCCAGCCTGTCGCGCAACCCCAACTTCTGCAGGATGTTCGCCCTGTGGCGATCAACGGTCTTCACGCTTATGGTGAGGATTTCCGAGATCTCCTTGGCGGAGTTGCCTTCTGCGATCAGCTTAGTAATCTGCTCCTCGCGGGGAGTGAGAATGCTGTCCGGCATTCGGTCACCACGGCGGTCGCGCTCGAGATAGTCGCGGATGAGCGCGGTGACAGCGCCAGGATAAAGGAAGGACTCCCCTCGCATCGCTGAACGGCACGCCTCGATAAGGTCGCGGTCGGCGACCGACTTGAGCACATAACCTGAGGCTCCTGCCCGAAGCGCCTCGAAGAAGTACTGTTCGTTGTCGTACATCGAGAGGATGAGGATCCGCACGTCGGGTGCGCTCCGCGATATCTGCCGCGCCGCCTGAAGGCCGGTCATCTGGGGCATTGCGATGTCGAGAATCGCGAGGTCAACCCCGCCCGCAGCCGCGGCTGCGACTGCCTCTGTTCCATCGGCCGCTTCGGCCACGATGGTAAGGTCCGGTTCCGCATCAAGGATCAAGCGAAGGCCGCGGCGGACCAGGGCATGGTCGTCGGCAAGCAGGATGCGCGTGGGTTCGCCCATCGGTTAGCTCCTCGCCTCGACGCCGGGAACGATGAGGCGAACATCGGTCCCCCCGTTCCGCGGTGAGGTGATCGTCAGCTCGGCGCCTATGAGCAGGGCGCGTTCGCGCATCCCGCGAATGCCTGCGCCTTCGCGGAAGTCTCCGCCCTGCCCGTCGTCGGCAATCGTCAGGGTCAGCCCGGTCGCGGTCGAGGTGAGTGCGAAATCGACTCGTGTCGCGTGCGCGTGCCGGGCGACGTTGGTGAGTGCCTCCTGCGCGATGCGGTAAAGCACCAGCTCGATCTCGCCGCTGAGCTCCGGGAGCTCGTCGTCCAGCTCCCAGATCAACGGGATCCCGCTCGAGCGGGAGAACTCCGAGCCCAGCGAACTCAGCGCGCTCCGCAAGCCTAGGTCCGCGAGTACGCCTGGGCGCAGACGCTGCGCCACCTGGCGTACCTCCTCCAGGCTCGCGCGGACGGCCTCTTGGGCGACGAGGCTCTCCTGGCGGAGATCGTCGGGAGATCGGTCGACGACTCGCTTGAGACTGAGGAGAGCAACGGTCAGGCTCTGGCCGATCTGGTCGTGGAGTTCCCGCGAGATCCGCTGACGTTCCCCTTCCTGCGCAGCCAGCGCGAGGGCACTGCTCGCGCTGCTCTCCGTCTCCAACCGATCGAGCATCTTATTGAAGGTGTACATCAGATGCGCGAGGTCGCCGTTGCCGGCTTCCGCCGCCCGATCGCCGCCGCGCCGCAACAGGCTCACTCGGCGCATCACAGCCGTCAGGGCGTCAAGCGGTGCGAGGCTGGCCCGAACCAGGGCGGCGTTCGCGGCGAGGATGAGAGCCAGTCCAATGAGGAGGACCGGCACCTCCGTGAGCAGGACGGGTGACGACACCGTTGCCGGAGAAACTGCCAATACGAGCGTGCCCACCGCGAAAAGCAATCCGTTGATGATGAACAGCCGCCAGAACAGCAACTGTGCCGGTCCTTTGAGAGGCAAGCCATGTGTCGTGCCGGCCGCCATGGTTTCGGGCAGGGTCCGCATGCGACTAGCCTTGCGCGGCCCACGTCCTTTGTCCATGAGGGCTCGCACCCACGAGCAATAGAGCCCGCGCATTTGACCCTTCGGAAATGGGTGTCAGCCCCGATGGCAGCTCTGTGCCACCACAAGTAATACTGAATCCACATCTGGAACCGGCGGAAGGAGGGCCAAAATGGAGGCTACCCACTCAACCGTGCCCGGCTCCGGGGTGCTGCACGACTGCCAGACCCGCGGCGGCCAGCAATTCCGCATCCTCGTGGCGCGTCCTGGCACACGCGAGATCTTCGTTTACGACCCGGTGGAGCCCGATCGGATCGTGGCAAGGATCGTGCTCGAGGAAGACGAAGCCGATCAGGTCGCCGAGATCCTGCACAGCCAGCCCATCACCGAACTCGAACGCCGGGTCGCCCAGCTCGCAGAGAGCTGGCGATGACGAGCGTGGACCCGACGGGCATCGCCTCGGGTTGTCGACATGACTGGGCTGGACCGGCAAACTGAGCCCCCTGGTACTCACAGGATCATTCCCGGGAGAGGACCGGATGGAGCACCTCAGCCGATTCGCCAGCGAATTCCTTAAGGCGCTCAAAAACCTCCTGCCCATCGTTGTCGTCGTTGTTCTGTTTCAACTGCTGGTCTTCCGCTCCATGCCCGATGAGCCTCTGGGGCTGGTGGCGGGGCTCGTGATCGTAGCTGTGGGCATTGCCCTGTTCTTGTATGGCCTGGACCTGAGTATCTTCCCGGTCGGCAAGAACCTGGCCAATCAGTTCGTCCGTCGCGGTGCACTGCGGTTGTTGCTGCCTTTTGGATTTGCCATTGGCTTCGCTGCCTCTATCGCGGAGCCTGCGGTGATCGCTGTCGCGGACCAGGCCCAATTGGTCAGCGATGGTCGGGTCAATGCGCTGGTGCTGCGCTTCGTCATAGCTGTATCGGTGGGGCTTGTCCTGATCCTGGGGATCCTGCGTGTCCTGCGTGGCTGGGCAGTGTACAAAATCCTGATCGCGGGCTATGCGATGGCGCTGGGACTCACCTATATTGCCCCGCCGGAGATCATCGCGCTCGCCTACGATTCGGGCGGGGTCACCACCAACATCGTCAGTGTTCCGTTGATCGCAGCAATAGGGCTCGGTCTGGCCAACTCGATCAGGGGACGCAGCCTGCTCGGGGACGGCTTTGGTCTGGTGGCGTTGTGTGTGATGGTGCCCATGATCGGGGTCCAGCTCTACGGCATCTGGGTTTACACTTTTGGCGACTCCGGGGGCGTGCCGCCAGTTACCGATTCCGGGGAGGGCCCAACGGACTGGGTGGTAGGGATGATCTTTGGCCTGGTGGGGATGGTCCGGGAGGTCCTGCCAATTGTGGGTGTTGTTCTGTTCTTTCAGTTCGTTGCGCTCCGGCGAAGACTGCCCCATGCCATGCTTGTCGTCGTCGGGTTCGTCATGGTCCTGGTCGGACTCCATGCCTTCGTGGTGGGACTCAAGCTCGGTCTCTTCCCGATCGGGACGTTGATGGCCGAGCAGCTCATCGAACAGGGTGCCCCTGTCTTGATTGTGCTGTTCGGGCTGCTTATCGGCTTCGCTGTCACCATGGCAGAACCTGCGCTGGTGGCGATCGGTGAGCAGGCAGAGGACACGGCCCCCGGTCGGATCAGCGCGTTCGCCGTGCGCGTCATTGTCGCCGTCGGAGTCGCGTTCGGCATCGCTTTCGGCGTCTACCGCATCTTGGTGGGAGGGCCCTTCCACTACTTCATCATGAGCGCCTACGCAGTTGCCATCGTCCTGGTGTTCTTCGCCCCGAAGTACATCACAGCGCTGGCCTTCGATCTTGGCGGGGTGACGACGTCGGAAGTCACCGTGCCGCTGGTAACTGCCCTCGGCATCGGGCTGGCCGACGCGGTGGAGGGAAGAGACGTATTGATCGACGGCTTCGGTCTGATAGCTTTCGCCTCCATCTTCCCTGTCATATCCGTCATGGTGTATGCCATGGTGATGGAAAGATTTCCTCGGCTGAGGAGGGAACCGGCATGAGATTCACCGCCATAGTAGTCATCGCCCCCGACGACCTGGAAGAGCAGGTAATTGAGCACGCCCAGCGGGTCGGCGCGACGGGGGTGACAATTCTGGCGGGGAAGGGAATCGGCGGCGAAGCCAGAAAGACGTTTTTCGGCCTGACCTTCGAGGGGACCCAGTCTGTGTTGCTGATGGTTGTCGGGGCACACCTGACCGCCCCGATCCTGAAGGAACTTCACCAGGTCCTGGTCAAGGGCGTTGAATCCCGGGGCCTGGCGTTTGCCGTCCCCATCGAGCACCTGACGGGCATAGACAGGCGGCAGGTAGTCAGATTCGAGGAGCACCTGCGCCGCGAGGGCCTCTGAACACGGCCCAAACTCGTTTGCGAGAGGAAGAGAAGATGATGCTAACGGTCAAAGATGTCATGGTCCCCCAAGTGGTCACGATCTCCCCCTACAGCAGCCTGCGAGAGGCACTGTCCACGATGAAGGAGCGCCAGGTCAAGAGCCTGGTGGTGGAGCGACAGCACGCCCACGACGCCTACGGCATGCTGAGCTACAGAGAGCTCCTGGACACCGTCGTCGCCCAGGAGGGCGATGTGGATCTCCTGAACGTCTACGACGCCGCCACGATTCCTGCCATCACAGTCAACGAGGACCTGTCGGTGCGCCAGGCAGCAGCCCTGATGAGCCGCTACCACCTCAGCCGGCTCGTTGTGGTCGAAGGCAACCAGCTCGTCGGCCTGCTCGCGATGAACGACATCCTCGCCCGCCGGATGGAGGAACTGACCTGACTTTCACCTGGCTGCGCTGCTTCACTTGATGAGCAGAGGCACATGAAGAAGCATTGGGGCCCTAGAGATGCTTGTCGTAGACGTCCCTGAACTTGAGCAGGATGCTGTACTGGGAGTCTGGGTCCGAGGGATCCATGGTGATCTCGTTGATGAGCCTCCCCTGCTCGTCGTACTCCTTCTCATCCAGGCGTACTCCCCACTCGTAGTTGCTCTCCTGAGCGAGCTGGCCGTTGGCATGCCACTCCTTGCGGTTGCCATAGGCGGCACCAAGGCGGCATCTGAACTGCGAGCGCAGGTGGCCATGCTCGTCCCAGGTGCGCGAAAGTCCGTCCTTGAGGCCATCCTTGTAGGTCGATTCGCTCTCGATGGGGCAATTCGGAAAGCGCCACACTTCGATACCGGTGAAGGGCCGGGCCGTTCCAGATCTGAAGCTGGCCCTCCCACTCGAGGTCGTCGCCGTCGACCCGCGGCAGCGGTGCACTTTCATTTTCCATCCAACGAGGATCATAGTCCCGGTGGGCGGTGCTGTAGTCTCGTGACACCGTTGCTCCAGTCACTTCACGTTGTGTACAGGAAGATCCAGCATGCAGCTTGCAGTATTTAATGCCCTCAAAGGAGCGGATGCCGTCGCGGCGCTCCGCCCCTGCCTCGATGTGGAGCGTTGGCTGGGGCAGATTGTGGACGCCCGCCCCTTTCCCTCGCTGCCGGCCCTCATAGATTTCGCCCGGACTGCCGCAAGCCCGCTGACAAGCGCTGAGATCCAGCAGTCGCTAAGCCATCACCCCCGGATCGGGGAACGCCCGACGGCGGAAACCGCCGAAGCCTCCATGTCCCGTTCCGAGCAGGCCGGAGTGGATCCTGCGGACGCGAAGGTGGTTCAGGAACTGGCTGAGGGAAACCGCGCCTACGAGGAAAAGTTCGGACACGTGTTCTTGATTCGCGCCGCCGGACGAACGGCGCCTGAGATCCTGGCCGCCCTCAAGGAACGCCTCACTAATACCCCGGACCTGGAAGAGGCCACCATTGCCCAACAGTTGCGGGAAATTGCCCTGCTTCGCCTGCAAGGAGTGATCAGTGAATGAATGTTTCACAGATAACCACACATGTCCTGGACACCGCGTCGGGACGCCCCGCGGCGGGAGTCGCCGTCGGGCTTTATACGCACGACGACGGCGCGTGGCACCTGCTGGCCAACGGCACCACTGACGCCGACGGCCGGATCAAGGACCTGGGACCCGCAGCATTGCCTGCCGGGACCTATCGCCTCAATTTCGGCACCGGTAGCTATTACGAAGGCCTGGGTACAGAGACATTCTTTCCCGAAGTGGACCTGGTGTTCACAGTAAACGGCACCGCCGAGCACTACCATGTGCCCCTGCTGCTGAGCCCCTTCGGTTACTCCACGTACCGCGGCACCTGACGATGCCCACTCAAGAGGACGTGCGGAGCATCTGTCTGGCCATGCCCGGGGTGACCGAGCGGCTCAGTTGGAACCAGCCCGCGTGGTTTGCACGGACCCTCATGGCCAGGATCTGGGAGCCAGGGGTTCTCACAGTCAAAACCGAGGAGCGCGAGGCGTTGGCCGGAACGGACCCCAATACCTACTTCTGGACTCCCCATCACCAGCGCTCGCCTCAGCTGGTCCTGGTCCGGTTGGACAATGTGACCAAAGAGGAGCTCGGTGAGCTCCTCGAAGATTCCTATCTGCTGGCCGGAGGCCCGGGGAGGACAGGTCAGGCCTGACATCCACCGGGTCGCACCAGCTAAGCGTCCCTTGTGGGCCGTCCTTATGCTCGCGCCGGTGCCTGGTGGTTCCGGCCCCGGGTCAGAAGCAGTGCGAGCGCAATCATGGCCACGCCCAGCAGCAGGTGAAGCCAGTTGTCAGCAGCGTTCAGCGGGACAAAATTGCCGGCCGATTCCTGATCAACCACCAGACCGTAGATCCACAGGACGAGGTAGATGATGCCGCCGAAGAGCAAGTAGGAGCGGGCGCCTGACGCGCTCCGGGCAAGGACCAGTCCCGCCACACCGAACAAAAGGTGCACGGCATTATGCAGCACGGAAACCTGGAACAGACCCAGAAGCATGGCCCCTGAATGGTGCCCCGCGAAGCTCAACTGGTCCACGTTGCTGGTGATCCCCGGGATGAAGCCCAGGACTCCGACGAGGAGGAAAACGGCACCGATAGCCAAAGCTGCCTTTTGCACGTTAGTGCGCACCCCGGCGCGTGAGTTGCTGACTGTTGTCATGATCGCTCCTGATCAATTCCTATATGGGATGGGTAACAGAACCTGCTGGTTCTAGCTGGTATTCGGGAGCGACGGCACAACGGATGGGCCATCCTTGAATTTTTTCTTAGTGCTTGTCCGACGGCGGCTGCCCGCTATCGTCCTCGCCTTTTACGTCAGGCTCTTCCTCATTTTTGTGGCGTGCTTCCTGGAGGTGTTGCTCCAGTTTTGCTTCCGCGTCACGACGCCGGTGACCGATCGCCCGCAGCTGCCCGGTGGTCGGGGTGCGATGCTCCCGTTCCCAGGCATGGTCGTTGACTCCGGTCCGGTACAAATCGTCGTCGCGATGCTGTTCCCGGTCTTCACCCATAGCTGTTCTACCCTTCACACTCGGTGCAAAAGGTCATGCCGTTGGACTGGCGGGCTGCTTGGGATCTGTGGCGGACCAGGAAACACGACGAGCAGACAAACTCATCCTTTTGGGGCGGGATGATCTCGACTGTGAGTTCTAGTCCCGAGAGATCCGCGCCGGGCAGCTCGACGCCTTCTGCAGTCTCAGCTTCATCGATGTCGGCATCCCGTGTCCGTACTGCACCCGGAACGGCTTGAAGCTCGTCGAGCGATTCCGGAACCACGTCTGCTTCAGACTTCCGGGGTGCGTCATAATCGGTAGCCATGCCAGGTCTCCCTTCAACGATCTGGCCGGGACCAATAAGCCCCGGAGTGGCTGCTAGGACAAGCAGGTGTCATCCTTTGGTATGCAATAGTAAGCGTACTTATTTTCTATGTACAGTTCCGGCAACCTGACCCGGGGTTGAGCTTGAGATGACCTCTCAGGCCCGGTTTCGATCCCGCAGCATCTGAAGGTGTTCCTTTCTGGCGGCCGCATTGAGCGGGCCAAAAAGCGCCAGATACAGTCCGAGGGCGATGAAGAACGCTGTCCAGAATTCCAGGAACGTCATCAGCACCAAGCCGAGCCCTACGGCCAACACCAATCCAATGGACCCCCACTTCGCGAGCCTTCGCGCTTTAGGCGGGAGTGATTCATATGCTTTCATCGGCCTCCTCCCGGAATTAATCGTAAGCAGCCCCGGTAAGCCTGTCGATTGCTACCCGCATTCACTACAGGACAACCCGCACAGTAGGCTTGATGGCATGGCTTTCGAAGAAAACCCCGCCGCTGCAGGCAACAACCCACAGCCGGCTGAGACAGAACGCCGGGACATCACTGTTCGCAGGGCTCCGAGGTATGTGCCTTTCCTCATATTGGGAGGCCTCGTGGGTATTGCGGTGGCAGCCGTCGTCGCCTTCGCCGTGCCAGGGAGCGCCAGCTACGACCCCGGCTCGGTCTTTGGTTTCTTCATGATCCTGTTCGCCGCGGGTGGAGCCCTCCTGGGCGCCGCTGCGGCCCTTGTGCTGGACCGTTTGAGTGTCCGACGCGCCGAGCACGCCGTCGTCGAATCCGTTCCCGAAACGGAAGCGGACGCGGGCCCTGCCACAGGCACCAACACCGAGCCGGGCGCAAACGGCCGTCCTTCTCCGCAGTCATAAACGCCCTGCCGGAAAAGTCATAGCGTATGGCGTGAGATAATCGACCAGTGGCACGCGGCGACGGAAAACTTTCTCATGATCTTCTCCCTGGCGAAAAAGGCCCTCAGGACGCATGTGGCGTCTTCGGGGTCTGGGCACCAGGTGAAGAAGTAGCAAAACTCACCTACTACGGGCTGTATGCATTGCAGCACCGCGGTCAGGAGTCGGCTGGCATAGCCACGTCCGACGGCAAGCGGATTAATGTCTACAAGGACATGGGCCTGGTATCCCAGGTCTTTGACGAGACGACGCTGAACACCCTGACCGGGCACCTTGCTGTAGGCCACTGCCGCTACTCCACCACCGGCGCAAGCCACTGGGCCAACGCCCAGCCCACCCTCGGCGCAACCTCAACAGGCACCGTTGCTCTGGCACACAACGGCAACCTCACCAACACCGCCGAACTCAAAGCCATGATCATGGGACGCAACGGCGGCCAGCTCAGCGGCGAAATGAAGCAGGGAAACACCTCTGACACCGCCCTTGTCACGGCGCTCCTCGAAGGTGAGCCTGGCAAGTCCCTCGAACAGACCGCCATCGAGCTCCTGCCAAAGATCAAGGGTGGATTCTGCTTCGTCTTTATGGACGAAGGAACCCTGTACGCGGCACGCGACACCTACGGTATCCGCCCCCTTTGCCTCGGCAGGCTGGAACGCGGCTGGGTTGTCGCCTCCGAGCAATCCGCGCTTGCCACCGTGGGCGCGAGCTTCATCCGCGAAATTGAACCCGGCGAATTCATCGCCATCGACGAAGAGGGTGTCCGGTCCCAGCGCTTTGCCGAGGCGACGCCGGCCGGTTGCGTTTTCGAGTACGTCTACCTTGCCCGCCCTGACGCCTCCATCGCAGGGCGTTCCGTGTACGAATCCCGTGTGGAAATGGGGCGCCAGCTCGCCCGGGAAAACACCCAGGAAGCCGACCTCGTCATCCCGGTCCCGGAATCAGGAACGCCGGCGGCTGTAGGGTACGCCGAAGAATCCGGCATCCCCTTCGCGCATGGGTTCGTCAAGAACTCCTATGTTGGCCGTACATTCATCCAGCCGTCCCAGACGCTGCGCCAACTGGGCATCAGGCTCAAACTCAATGCCCTGGAATCCGTCATCCGCGGCAAGCGTGTTGTTGTAGTGGACGACTCCATCGTTCGCGGCAACACCCAACGGGCCATCGTCCGGATGCTTCGCGAAGCCGGCGCCGCCAGCGTCCACGTCAAGATTTCCTCGCCGCCGGTCAAATGGCCCTGCTTCTACGGCATCGACTTCGCCTCCCGGGCCGAGCTCATTGCCAACGGTGCCACCGTGGATGAGATCACCCAGGCCATCGGCGCCGACTCCCTGGCCTACATCTCCGAAGACGGCATGATCGGCGCCACGCAGCAGCCACGCGAACGTCTGTGCACGGCCTGCTTTACGGGCAAATACCCCATCGAGCTCCCCGGAGCGGACAAGCTCGGCAAGAACCTTCTGGAGCGCACCGACCTCGGCGGCATCCCGGCCAGCGGAGCCTCAGCCTCTGGCAGTCCCTCTGATGAGGTCCCCGCTGACGAGGACCCCGCGGAGAAGGCGGGCGCTACCGGCTGCGATCCCGGACCGGACTCCGAATTTGAAAACCTGCTGACTGACGCTGATCGCCTGATCGACTCTGACAAGAAAGAGCCAGTATGACTTCCGCTTCCCCAGCCGCCGGAGCCAACAGCGCCGGAATCACCTACGCCTCTGCCGGCGTCGACGTCGAGGCGGGCGACCGCGCCGTCGAGCTGATGAAGGGCGCCGTCAAGGCGACCCACAATTCCTCAGTGCTTGGTGGAGTGGGCGGCTTTGCCGGCCTTTACGATGTCTCCCGATTGCTGACCTACAAGCGTCCGTTGCTGGCGACTTCCACGGACGGCGTCGGCACCAAGGTTGCCATTGCCCAGGCGATGGACATCCACGACACCATCGGCTACGACCTCGTGGGCATGGTGGTGGACGACATCGTGGTGGTGGGCGCCGAGCCGTTGTTCATGACTGACTACATTGCGTGCGGCAAGGTTGTGCCCGAACGCATCGCCGACATCGTCCGCGGGATCGCCGCAGCCTGCTCCGTAGCCGGTACCGCGTTGGTGGGCGGCGAAACGGCCGAGCACCCGGGGCTCTTGGGCGAGCACGAGTACGACGTTGCCGGTGCGGCCACCGGTGTTGTCGAAGCCGATTCCCTCCTCGGCCCGGACCGCGTCCGTGCGGGAGACGTTGTGATCGGCATGGCCTCTTCCGGGCTGCACTCCAACGGCTACTCCCTGGTCCGCCGGGTCATCAACCACGCCGGCTGGGCCCTCGACCGGCAGGTTTCCGAGCTGGGACGCACCCTTGGCGAAGAACTCCTGGAACCCACACGCGTCTACGCCGCAGATTGCCTGGACCTCGCCCGCACATTCCCGGTAGGTACTCCGTCTGCCGCCAGCGGCGCTGTGCACGGCTTCAGCCACGTCACCGGCGGGGGCCTCGCGGCAAACCTCGCCCGCGTCCTCCCCCAGGGTCTCGTGGCAACAGTGGACCGGGCCACCTGGGAGCTGCCCGCCATCTTCAAGCTGGTCTCCGAGCTCGGCAACGTGCCTCTCGCCGACCTTGAGCGCACGCTGAACCTGGGCGTGGGCATGGTGGCCATCGTGTCTCCGGAAGCCGCCGACGCCGCGGTGAACCGCCTCAATGACCGCGGCCTGCCCTCGTGGATCATGGGCACCGTGGAACAGGACTCGGACTCCATCCTCAAGACCGGACCGGACTACGTCCAGGGTGCCAAGGGTGTTGACGGCGGCGCGGTCCGCCTGGTCAACGCCTACGCCTGATAGTTCTCAATGGTGTTTAAGGAGAGGTCTCAGTCTCCACGACACTGAAGACGCCGCCCTGCGGATCCTTCAGTGTTGCCACGAGGGTTCCCGCATCTTCAGTGAACTCCGGCTCCACCAGAACTTCCGCTCCCGCGGCCGCAGCTGCCAGGACGGCCTCAGAAGCACTCGATACACCGAAGTACACCTGCCAACCGAGGCCGGCCGGTGAAGCCTTGGCCGTTTCCTCGCCTTCAACACTTCGCGCAGGTGCTATCCCAGCCACCTCGGCGCCGTCCACCGTCAACGTAATATACGTGCCGCCGTCGTCCTGGGCATATTCGGTGACGTCATGGCCAAAGAGGTGCTGGAAGAACGCGACGGCGGCCTGCGGCTCAGGCGTCAGCAGCTCGGCCCAAGCGAATGCCCCGTGCTCGTTGTACAGCGCGGAACCGGTATGCGTGCCTGCCTGCCATACCCCGGTTGTTCCCCCGCCGGGTACCTCCATAAACAGCATCACCCCTGTATCGTCCACATCCTCCGGGCCGAACTGGACTGTGCCGCCGGCATGCATGACGTCGTGTGCGAGGCTCCGGGCGTCATCCGCAGCAAAGTAGACGTTCCATTGAGCCGGCTGGCCCGCCGCCTCCTGACTGGGGTTCTGGGGCGCGATCACACTGACCAGGTCCTCACCGATGAAGGCCTTTGCGTAGCTTCGGCCATCCGGAGTGGGAAGGTCCTGAAAGGTCCAACCGAACACAGCGGCATAAAAGGTCTTGGCTGCCTCCACGTCAGGGGTTTGGACGTCAGCCCAGCAGGGTTCGCCTTCTTGGTAGCGTTCGACTCGCGACATGATCATCCCTTCGCAGCTTTCTGTAACCCAATCAATCTAGTGCCGGGAAGGGTCCCTACCAACAGTCGGATCGCAGGCCAGCAAGGCGGATTGGTTAAACAGCAGGGCCCGTTGGTACGCCAACATACGGCGTGGCCAACGGGCCTGATAACTAGGGTCGGAACTCCTCGTCCATACGTACATGGATTCGGGGTACCGCAAAGAAGCATCGCACTCTGGGCACGACGGCGGCACGCTACTGAGAGTGCCTTACGGCAAGTTCAGTGGTGACAACTAGCCGATGCGACGGGTGTCTACCTCGTCGTCGTCTTCTTCCAAATCGTCCGCGTACTTATCCACATAAGCTGAATAGTCCGGTTCTACCGGCTCATCCGCGAAATGGCTCGTGGCACGACTTCCCGGGCCCGTCAGCTCGCGCTGAAGTGCCGTGTAGTCAGTGTTCGGGGAGTAGTACTTGATGTCCCGAGCCTGCTTTGTAGCTTTTGCCTTTTGACGGCCGCGCCCCATGGCGTGACCCCCTTTTGTACTTGGACCGGAGGTGGTCACCTTGGCGATCGGTGAGGCCCCGGAATGTTTGGTCAATTTGTCGTACACCTAGGTTACATGCTTTCTGGAGCAACTGCGCGCCAGATAACCGCCCCTGTGGCAAGTGTCTCGCGCAGCACACTCTTCGCAGACCACTTCCTTGATTGTTTCTTGGGTAGAGTCGGGGTGGGGGATGCACGGATTTGCTGGCCACCGCCGGTATCCCGCATCAGGAATAGCAGGGAAGAGGTGAGCTCCGGAGTGGATAAAAAAGATGCTGGGCAGAACAAAGATGACTCGCATCAGGGCGGCTCCGGCGCGGGCAAAAGCGCTCCACGTGTGCCGCCGCAACCTGCAAAACCTCCGACCGTTCCCATCGCGGTGATCCCTCCCGCCCCGCCACGGAAACCGGCGGCCGTCCCGCCGCCCGCCAAAGAGCCAAGCGCCGCGGACGTACTCACGCCGGGACCAAGCTCCCGTGAATCCGTTGAATACATACCAATCGCAGCCGAACGCAAACCGAGACAGCCCATGTCAGATCGTTCCAAGCAACTCCTCATCAATGGCAGCATCATCGGAACCGGCCTGTTGCTGCTGGGGCTGATGGCCTGGGGCCTGCTGACGTTCTTGAACACAGGCTCCCAGAACGGACAGGCTTCCGACGGCGGCACCCCCACGGCCACTGCTGACGCCAGTCCCCTTCCGCTGCCCCGGGAAGGGGTGAGCCCGTTGGACTTCCGCCTCGGTGACTGCTTCAAGGACTTCGACCCCAACGCGACAGCCTCCACCGTGGTGGCATGCGATACGGAGCACTCGGCGCAACTCGTCGCTGTCCATCACTATCCGGAAGGTGATGACTACCCCGGACAAGATGCGCTCAGGAACAAGGGCCGCGAAGTCTGCCAGGGCGCCAAACTCAATGGCGCCGAGGCAAACTACGTGCTCCTGCAGCGCACTGCGTTCCCGAGCACTACGAGCTGGGAAACGGGCGACCGCCGCGTGGACTGCTACGTCACGGCCGATGCTGGCAATGTCATCAAGGAAAACCTGCTCCCCTGAGCGGCGTCACCCAGCTAGCCCTTCCGGCCGCGCCTAGCCCTTCCGGCGGACCGAGAGACCGCTCCCTACGAGTTCCCTGCCGTCATTCCCGCCTGCTGACATCAGGCCCTCAACCGTGAGTTCGTCGACGTCGGCTGCCGTATCCACCAGGACCGTGTCGCCGTCGGCGATTTCCCCGGCGAGTATCGCCTTGGCCAACCGGTCGCCGATCTCGCGCTGCACCAGGCGGCGCAATGGCCGGGCGCCGTAGGCAGGGTCAAACCCGGACATCGCCAGCCAGGCACGAGCACCGTCGGTCACTTCCAGGGTCAGCCTCCGCCCGTGCAACCGCGCGGCCAGCTCGTTCACCTGAAGCTCCACGATTTTCGCAAGCTCCTCCACGGTCAGCGCATCGAAAAGCACCACTTCGTCAAGCCGGTTGAGAAACTCGGGCTTGAACGATGCGTTCACCGCAGCCATCACGGCATTGCGCTTCGCGTTGGCATCCAGGGTCTGATCCACCAGGAACTGGCTGCCCAGGTTGGACGTCAGCACGAGGATCACGTTCCGGAAGTCCACGGTGCGCCCCTGGCCGTCGGTGAGCCGGCCGTCGTCGAGCACCTGCAGGAGGATGTCGAAGACCTCAGGGTGAGCCTTCTCCACCTCGTCAAGGAGGATCACGGAATACGGACGACGGCGGACGGCTTCAGTCAGCTGGCCGCCTTCCTCATAGCCCACGTAACCGGGAGGGGCACCCACCAGCCGCGCCACAGAGTGCTTCTCCGAGTACTCGGACATGTCGATCCGGACCATGGCCCGTTCGTCGTCGAACAGGAAATCCGCCAGCGCCTTGGCCAGTTCCGTCTTACCCACGCCGGTGGGTCCCAGGAACAGGAACGAACCTGTGGGCCGGTTGGGGTCGCTGATCCCTGCTCGGGCACGGCGAACAGCATCGGAGACGGCAGCGACTGCCTTGGTTTGACCGATAAGCCGGGCTCCGAGCACCTGCTCCATGTTCAGCAGCTTCTGGCTTTCACCCTGGAGCATCCGCCCCGCCGGGATCCCGGTCCAGGCGGAGATGACTTCAGCGATGTCATCCGCCGTGACCTCCTCCGCCACCATCTGGTTGGACTTGTCCGTTACGGCAGCCTCGGCCTCGGCGGCGGCGTTCAGCTCCCGCTCGAGGGCAGGAATTTCGCCGTAAAGCACGCGTGACGCAGTCTCCAGGTCACCTTCACGCTGGGCCTTGTCCGCGGCAGAGCGCAGCTCGTCCAGCTTCGCCTTGAGGTCGCCCACGCGGTTGAGGCCGGCCTTTTCTGCTTCCCACCGGGCGTTCAGGGCGTCGAGCTGTTCCTTCTTGTCAGCCATGTCCGCCCTGAGGGCAGCAAGGCGTTCCACAGAAGCGGCGTCCGTTTCGCCAGTGAGGGCCAACTCCTCCATGGTGAGCCGGTCCACTTGGCGGCGCAGCTGGTCGATTTCTTCCGGGGCGGAGTCGATTTCCATACGCAAGCGGGAAGCGGCTTCGTCTACGAGGTCGATCGCTTTGTCAGGCAGCTGCCGCCCGGAAATGTAGCGGTGGGACAACGTGGCAGCAGCGACAAGGGCGGAGTCGGCAATGGCGACCTTGTGGTGCGCCTCGTAGCGCTCCTTGAGCCCGCGAAGGATTCCGATGGTGTCATCTACGCTCGGTTCACCCACGTAGACCTGTTGGAAGCGACGTTCGAGCGCCGGGTCCTTCTCGATGTTCTCGCGGTACTCGTCAAGGGTGGTGGCACCGATCAGGCGCAGTTCGCCGCGCGCAAGCATGGGTTTGAGCATGTTGCCGGCGTCCATGGAGCTGTCGCCAGTTGCACCTGCACCCACCACGGTGTGGATCTCGTCGATGAAGGTGACAATCTCTCCCTCAGAGTTCTTGATCTCTTCCAGGACAGCCTTGAGACGCTCCTCGAATTCGCCGCGGTACTTGGCCCCGGCCACCATGGAGGCAAGGTCCAAGGCGATCAGGCTTTTGCCGCGGAGGCTTTCCGGGACGTCTCCGGCGACGATGCGCTGGGCCAGACCTTCGACGACGGCGGTCTTGCCAACGCCAGGCTCACCGATGATGACGGGGTTGTTCTTGGTGCGACGGCTCAGGACCTGGATGATGCGGCGGATCTCGGAATCGCGCCCGATGACGGGATCCAGCTTGCCTGCCCGCGCCATGGCTGTCAGGTCCGTGCCGTACTTTTCGAGTGACTGGAAGGTGTTTTCCGGGTTCTCAGTGGTGACCTTCCGGTCCCCCCGCAGGCCCGGCAAGGCGGCAAGGAGCGCTTCATGGGATGCACCCGCGTCGCGCAGCAGTCTCGCTGCAGCGTCGTTGCCGGCGGATATTCCCAGCAGGAGGATCTCAGTGGAAACGTACGTGTCTCCAAGCTTGTCCGCTTCATTCTTGGCATTCTGGATTGCCTGTAGGGCAGGCCGGGACAGCTGTGCCTGCTGCGTGGATGATCCGGAAGTCGCTGGGAGAGCTTTGATGGCTGAACTTGCTTGGACGCTGACCGCATCGACGTCCGCACCGGTGGCACGCAAAAGCGCGACGGCGACGCCCTCGCGCTGATCCATGAGCGACTTGAGCAGGTGGGCCGGCTCCACCTGCGGGTTTCCTGCCGTGGAGGCATTCATGGCTGCTGCCGAAAGAGCCTCCTGGCTCTTGGTGGTGAATTTGACGTCCAAAGAGGGCTCCTTTCGAAGTTGTGGTCTAAGTTGAGTGTACTACGCTCAACTTTCGGTTAGTACCTCACGAGGTGCATTTTTTGCCGTGGGCGAACAGTCGTTTTCAGCGTTTCCGCCGCGTCCACTCCAGGAGTTTTTCCAGAGGCCAGGTGGTGACGATCCTGTCGGCCGGCACCTCATTCAGCACAGCACGCTCCGCCCCGTACTGGAGGAAGTCGAGCTGACCGGGGGCATGCGCATCGCTGTCGATACTGAAGAGGCATCCGGCGTCGAGGGCAATTTGGATCAGGTTGTCCGGCGGGTCCTGGCGCTCTGGACGGGAGTTGATTTCGACCGCGACGTCGTTCTCCACGCACGCTGCAAACACCCTTTCGGCGTCGAACTCTGATTCGGGGCGCGTGCCCCTGGAGCCGGTGACGAGCCGGCCGGTGCAATGGCCAAGGACATTGGTGTGGGGATCCCTGATCCCTCCCAGCATTCTCCGGGTCATGGTGCCTTTCTCCGAGCGGAGCTTCGAGTGCACGCTTGCCACCACGACGTCGAGGGTGTCCAGCATGACGGCCTCCTGGTCCAGGCTGCCATCCTCCAGAATGTCCACTTCGATGCCGGTCAGGAGCCGGAACCCGTCGGACTGTTCACCCCCGCTCTGTTCATTAATAACGGCTACAACGTCCAGCTGTTTCGCGAGGCGTTCAGCTGTGAGCCCGTTGGCAACTTTGAGATTCGGCGAATGGTCCGTGAGGGCCAGGTATTCGTGACCCAGTATCCGCGCCGTGTCCGCCATAACCTCAATGGGGGAACCGCCGTCGGACCAGTCACTATGGCTGTGAAGGTCGCCACGAAGGGCTTTCCGCAACCCTTGGCCGCCCTGGACAAGGGGCTTGGCCGCGCTGCGAAGCTTCTCCAGGTAATCGGGCACCTGGCCTTCCAGCGCCTGCCTGATGACCTCGAATGTCCTGTCCCCGATTCCTCCCATTTTCCGCAGCCGGCCAGTCCGGACCCCCTCAGCCAACTGGTCCTCGCCCATTCCCTGGATGGTCTCCGCTGCATTCCGGAATGCCTTCACTTTGAACGTGGGAGCGAGGTCACGCTCGAGCCAGAAAGCAATCTCATTGAGTGCGTCAGCGGCGTCCATTTCTCCATCTTGCACGAACTTCGGCTCTTCGCGCAGGGTCCCGCAGCTCTGATTGCCAACGAGTTGGCGTTTCATCATCTGCTCAAAACATTTTCTTGACCGGCGATAGTTACCGATATATCGTTAAGTATCGTCGAAGCATCGGCGATACTCTGACAAGAGAAAACCAGATGGAAGGACGATGCCGTTATGAAAGGCATTCACGACAATAAATTTGTAACCCCTGAACAAGGCGGACCAGCAGGACAAGTCGGCCAAGCACTAGGACGCTTCGGGCGGGGCAGGAGCCGACGCGGACCCCATGGACATGGCGGTTTCGGACCAGGCGGATTCGGCCCGGGGGGCCGTGGTTTCGGTCCCGGCTTTGGGCCTGGCTTCGGCCCCGGTTTTGGTCCCGGCGGATCACGGCGGGCCAACAGGGGGGACGTTCGTTCGGCAATCCTCTCCCTCCTCGCCGAAGCACCATCCAACGGGTACGGGCTGATCAAGACGATCGCCGAGAAGACCTCAGGTACCTGGCGCCCCAGCCCGGGCTCCGTGTACCCCACTCTGCAGCAGCTCGTTGATGAGGAACTCATCACTCCTGTTGGGGAGGGCCGGCGTACGGAGTTCACGCTCACTGACGAGGGCAGGGCGTATGTGGAAGAGAACGCCGAGGAACTGGAAAACGCCTGGAACTCCGACCCCAAGGGAACCGGTCCTGCGTTTCATCAGAGCGTGGGCAAGCTGATGGGGGTTATCCACCAGTTCCGCTTCTCGGCCACCGAGGAACAGCGCAATGCGGCCATCGAGAAAATCGACGAAACCCGCCGGGCGCTCTATCACATCCTTGCGGACTGAGGCGGGCAATGATCAGGGCGGCGATATGATCAGGCCGGCACGACCTGACGAACTCTCCAGGCTTCAGGACATCGAAGTGGCCGCGGGGGCGATGTTCCGGCTGGCCGGGATGGACGCGATAGCCGAGGATCCTCCCCCGGAACTCAGCCACTTGGCTGCCATCAGCGGGCAGGCCGGATCCTGGTGGCCACAGACACGTCGGATCTGCCCGTTGGGTACCTGATCCTGGAGGAACTTGACGGGTGGGCGCACATAGACCAGGTGACCGTCCCCCGGACCATTCCCGTCAAGGCCTTGGCCGAAGCCTGATTATCGAAGCTGCGGGCAGGGCTGCCAAGTGTGTTCTCCAGGGGCTGACTCTGACAACGTTCAGGGACCTTGAGTGGAACGCTCCCTACTACAGGCGCCTAGGCTTCACGGAAGTCCCGGAGAACCGCTGGTCTGAAGGCATCCGCGGGGTCGTGGCAGCAGAGACTGCGCATGGGCTGAACAGGTGGCCGCGGGTCGTCATGGAAATGCCCGCTATCCCTCCGCCCGCCTGACCTATTGTGGGAGTCATGAACCAGAGCCCGCCTGACGATACCCCTACAAAACATGTCTTCATCGACAAGCAGCATCCTCCGCTCTGGCGGTCGCTGAACGGAGTTGGCCTGAAGGTACGGGAGGCCGCCGAGGAGGCTGGAATCAGCCGCATGCTGGTCGAACTGCTGTACGTCCGCATCTCCCAGCTGAACGGCTGCGCCTTTTGCCTCGACATGCATGTGAGTAATGCGTTGAAGCAAGGCGAGACCACCCAGCGGCTCGCAGTCCTTTCGGCTTGGCGGGACACCGACCTCTTCACTGAACAGGAAAGCGCAGCGCTCGCCCTAGCAGAATCCGTCACGGAACTCCCTGATGCGGCCGCCCGCGAGCGGGAGGAAGAGTCCGCACGCCAACACCTGAGCGATGAGGAGTTCTCGGTTGTGACGTGGCTGGCCATCACCATGAACGCCTTCAACAGGGTATCCATGATCAGCCATCACCCGATCCAGGACGACGCCTGACACCTGGCCCCGGGAATGGATACACCTCAGGCGGGATAGACAGAAACTGCTGCTGCCTTGGTCACGAAGTACACCCTCATCCCCGGCGCCAGCCCGAGGTCCGCCACTGCTGCCGGCGTGACATCGGCCGCCAGCTCACCCTGGGCCCCGGCACGCACGCGGATCTGGTCACCGTGGGGTTCAAGGTCCGTTACGGTCACCGCCATGGAGTTCCGCGGGCTGCCGTGGGCCTCGCCAAGGAATACGGAAACGGCCGACGGCGGGAAGGCAGCCACGCCGTCCTGCCCGGGCTCCAGGCCGTCGTCGTGCTGGCCTGAAAAGTGCACGCCTTCCGCAGTGGTGATGCCGTCCTCCGTGACGGTCCCCGCCAGGAGGTTCAGCCCGGCCAGCCCGGCCGCAAACCTGCTCCGGGGCCGCTGGAGAACCTGGCGCGTGGGCCCGTCTTCGGTGATCCTGCCGTTCTCCAGGACGATGACACGGTCAGCCAGCATCAGCGCGTCGAGGACATCGTGCGTGATGATGATGGCGCTCCGGCCGGCGAGTACATGTTTAAACAGGCGGCGGAGCAAGGGAGCGGCGTGGATATCCAGCGCGGCGAGCGGCTCGTCCAGCAGCAGCAGTTCGGGACTGGCCGCCAGTGCCCTTGCTACAGCAACCCGCTGCGCCTGACCGCCGGACAGTTCACCCGGCCGCCTTTGAGCCAGGCCTCCTGCTTCGACGGCGTCCAGCCACTCGTGCGCAGTGTTCCGGGCGGAGGTCCGGCTGGCTCCGCTGCTGCGTGGACCGAAGGCGACATTTTCCAAGGCGCTTAAGTGCGGAAAGAGCAGCGGGTCCTGTGCCAGGAGCGCGGTACCCCGACGGTGTGGCGCCAGCCAGTTACGGCCGCCGTCGCGGGCCTCAAAAAGGACCCTGCCGCCAAGCACCGATTTTCCCGAATCGGGATGGAGCAAGCCCGCGATGAGATCCAACAGCGTGGACTTGCCTGCTCCGTTCGGTCCCATGACCGCCACCGTCTCCCCCGGTCCTACGGTGAAGGAGACGTCGAAATTCCGCTCGCGGACTGCGGCGCTGAAGGTGAACGTCACCGGAGGCTCCCGCCGGTGACAACCGCCGTCGGGGATTCCTTGGACGTGCTGCCGGTCCCGCCAAGGAAACCCTGACGGCGGTACGAGAGTCCCACCACGGTGACGGCAACTGCAACAAGGACCAGTGAAAGGGCGACGGCGGAATCGGCATCCGATTCCCGCTGCAGGTAGATTTCAAGCGGCAAAGTCCTGGTCACCCCCTCCAGGCTCCCGGCGAAGGTCAGGGTGGCGCCGAACTCTCCCAGGCTCCGGGCGAAGGACAGGACTGCGCCCGAGACCAGGCCGGGCAGGACCAGGGGCAGCGTCACGCGGCGAAGCACGGTGGTGGGGCGGGCCCCGAGCGTGGCGGCCACCGCTTCGAACCGGCCGCCCGCGGAACGGAGGGCCCCCTCAAGGCTCACCACCAGGAACGGCAAGGCCACAAAGGTCTGCGCGAGCACCACCGCCGTCGTCGAGAAGGCAATCTGCAGGCCCAGCACCTCAAGCGTTCCGCCGAGCAGGCCCTGCCGGCCGAACGTGTAGAGCAGGGCGATGCCACCAACCACCGGAGGAAGGACCAGCGGCAACAGGACAAACGCGCGAAGGATCTGCTGGCCCCGAAAGCGTCCCCTCGCCAGAACCAGGGCAAGCGGAACGCCCAGGAAGAGACACAGCACTGTGCTCGCCGCGGAGGTCCGGAGACTGAGGCCAAGCGCAGCGAGAGAGGATTCGGAGGTGATCAGGGGGATGAACTGAGGCCAGTTGACCCTGGCCAGCATCGCCACGAGCGGCAGTATCACCAGCAGCGCGCCCGCGATGGCTACTGCATAGATCCACGAAGGTATGCCGCTGTACGCTGCGGGATGGCTGGCCGGCTTTCTGGACGGCATAGCGCTAGTCCCCCTGAGCCGGACCGAAGCCGGCGACCGACAATATCTGCTGACCTTCGCTGCCGCGGACCATGGCAATGAAATCGTCGGCGAGTTCCGGCTCTCCCGCAGTCTTCAAGGCAGCGATCGGGTAGGTAATTCCGGCTGCTGATGCTTCAGGGAACGGAATGCTTTGAACTCTGTTCCCCGCAGACCGGACGTCGGTCACGTAGACAAGGCCGGCGTCGGCTTCTCCGGAGGCCACTTTTCCGAGCACATCCGTGACCGACGATTCTTCGCTCACAGGCTTCAGCTCCACTCCTGCGGACTGTGCAACAGCTGACGCTGCAGCACCGCAGGGAACCTGAGGGGCGCAGACAACAACCTTCACCTCCGGCCTGCCGAGGTCTGTGAAGGAACGGATGGACGCCGGATTGGAAGGCGGCACGGCGATGGCCAGGGTGTTGCTCGCGAAGGCCTTGGTGCTGCCGTTGACCAGGCCTGCGTCTGCTACTTTGGCCATGTTCCGGGTGTCCGCGGAAGCAAAGACGTCCGCGGGCGCACCCTGAATGATCTGCGTTGCCAGGTCAGAGGAGCCCGCGAAACTGAGGACCACCTTGACGCCGGGATGCCGGCTTTCGAAGCTGCGGGCCAGCTCGGTGAAACTCCCCTTCAGGGAGGCGGCAGCAAAGACCGTGACGGTCTCAGATCCGGACGCGCTGGTGTTTCCGCAACCGGAAAGCCCGGCGACGAGAGCCGCAGCCAGGCCAGCCACCGCCAGTCGCGCCGCAAGCCGTACTAACCGCTTGGTGGGCCCGCTCATCCTCACGACTTGCCCTGGGGCGTCTCGATAATAACCGTGGTGGCTTTGACCACCGCCGTGGCTACCGAACCCAGTTCCAGCCCAAGTTCCCGGACGGCTTCGCTGCTCATGAGGGAGACCACCCGGAAAGGGCCGCACTGGAGCTCGACCTGCGCCATAACCTTGTCCATTGTGATGCCGGTGACCAGCCCGACAAAGCGGTTCCGGGCCGAGCTGCCAACTTTGGTGGGGTCATCGGGAAGCTGGGACTGGTCCTTGGCGAGTCTTGCCAGGTCCAGTCCATCCACGGCCAGGCGTCCGGACTGGTCCTTCACCGGGGCTAGCGTTCCGTTCTCGGTCCAGCGCCGGACGGTATCGTCGCTGACGCCTAGGAATCTGGCAGCTTCAGCAATGCGGATCATAGGCATGGCTCCAGCATAATCCTCAAATGCGGAGTATTGCCCCCGTTTCCTCCGCAAATGTTCTTTCCTTCCGAACCGGGTCCAGCTGGGTCCGCTCCTTCCCGCCCGGTTACCTGATTCCCGTTGGCGCCTGGACCGGGATGTCGCGGGCAACACGCCGCAGCCGGGCCCAGTAACTGGGCGGGAAGGCGCGCCAACCCCCGGCACTAGACTTCGTCCATGGCCATCTACCTGGATCCGCCGCTGTGGCCGGCCCACGGAACGCTCTTCTCGCACCTGATCTCGGACACCTCCCTTGATGAGCTTCACGCCTTCACTGCCAAGGCCGGCATCCCGCCGCGGGCATTCGACGGCGACCACTATGACGTTTCCGAGACCCGCTACCACGCCCTGATAGACGCGGGTGCCATTCCCGTTGAGGCCCGTATCCTGGTCCGCAAGCTGATTGCCAGCGGCCTCCGCATCCCGGCACGCTTTCGGAACAAATCCCTCAAAGTCCCGCTCCTGAACCGCTGGAACACCGTCCTTCCAGGCCATGATGCTCTGTTCCTGGATCTGCTGGACCGCTGGGGTGAAGAGCACCGGAAGTACCACGGTCGCACCCATCTCCTGTCGACCCTCGAGGCGCTTGATGTGCTCACCGAACCGGAGGAACCACCCCGGACTGTGATCCTGGCTGCCTGGTTTCACGACGCCGTCTACCACGGGATAGCGGGCCAGGACGAGGAGGATTCGGCCGTCCTGGCAGAGGAGCGCCTTCACGAGGCCGGACTTCCCGCTGCGGAGGTAGCGGAAGTCGCCCGGCTGGTGCGCATGACAGCTGACCACCGCCCGGAGCAGGGAGACCGCGACGGCGCACTTCTGTCGGATGCGGACCTTTCCGTTCTGGGCGGAGAACCCGATGAATATGCCCGGTACGTCAGCGCCGTCCGCCAAGAATACGGACACATCGGTGACGCCGACTTCGCTGCCGGGAGGGCCGCCGTCGTCCGTCACTTGCTGGAGCTTGATCCGCTTTTCCACACACGGCGAGCTCGGGATCTGTGGCTGGAAGCAGCGCGTCGGAACCTTGCCGGCGAGTTATCCGGCCGGAAAGAATCGGGGCAGTAATGCTGGCACCTTATGTTCACGAGGCGGTTCTTGCGGTGAGCGGGAACTCCGACGACGACGCCCCCGGCGCCGCGGTGACGCTGGAGTTGTGCGGCAGCCTGGAGCATCCGCCGCCATGCCCTCTGGCGCCGCATAACACCAGGGCGGAACGGATCGACGGAACCCTGACTGTGCGAGTGGTCTTCGCGACGCATCCCGAAAACGAAGAGCAGGTGCGCAAACGTATAGAGAAGGCGTTGCGGGCCGGATCCGTCACCAGACCCGACGGTACAGCTGCCCACTGGGACTTCCTGGAGGGCGCAGCAGCCACGCTCAGTCCTTCTGAGGCAGCCCTGGCCGGTCGCCTCGCAGGGAGGTGAGCGGGCCTGCTGTGATCGTCCCGGCCGCCCTACTACGCCCCTTTGACGGCGGCCCGGTAACGTTCAAGGATCTCCGGCGTCGGCTCAGCGCTGACCGTGATGGCTCCTTCGGCTTCCCAAACAGGGAGTTCTCCAAGCAGGATGCCCGCGGCCTGACGAGCAGCGCCGTCGGCCACGTACTCCCCCGGTTCGGGGACGGTGACCGGCAGACCGAAGACCCCCGCCAGGATGTGCTGCAACGCGAGTGACCGGCCGCCGCCGCCGACGAGGATGACCCGCTCCGCCCCGATTCCGAGGTCGGTGAGGGCCTTCAGTCCGTCAGCCAAGGAGCAGGCAACACCCTCAATGGCCGCCCGGGCCACGTTTGCGGGTATGAAGTTGGCGAGCGTCAGGCCATGGAGCGAGCCGGTGGCATCGGGCAGGTTGGGCGTCCGCTCCCCCTCGAAGTAGGGAACCAATGTCAGGCCCCCGGCCCCGGCGGGGGCAGTCAGGGCAAGCCGGGAGAGCTCTGCCAGGTCCACGGAGAGCACGGCAGCCGTGGCATCGAAAACCCGCGAGGCGTTGAGGGTGCAAACCAGGGGAAGGAAAGCGCCCGTTGCGTCAGCGAAGCCGGCAACCAGCCCTGTGGGGTCAGCGGAGGGTTGCCCGGCGATGGCAAAAACGGTCCCCGATGTCCCGACCGACACCACAACATCGCCCAGTTTGGCGTTCACTCCGAGTGCCGCTCCTGCGTTGTCGCCGGCTCCCGCGCCAATCAGAACGCCCGACGGCGTTTTCAACTCCGCTTCCAGCGGACCGAGGACTTCCGGAACCAAAGGGACGTGTCCCAAAGTCCGTTCCAGAACCTCGGGCAGGTACGTCCCGGTAGCCGGCGACCAGTAGCCGGTGCCGGAGGCATCCGACCGGTCTGTCCGCAGGGCAGCGAGCCCCACCGCACCGCTTCCCGGCCCGAACCCAGCCAGGCGCCAACTCAGCCAGTCGTGAGGCAGGCAGACGGCAGCAGTGCGGGCAGCGTTCTCCGGCTCGTTTTGCGAAAGCCACAACAGCTTCGTGGCCGTGAGCGACGCCACCGGGACAGTCCCGGTGGCGTCCGCCCAGTATCCGGGGCCGCCAGGCGCCTCACTGATCAGGAGCTCGGCCGCAGCTGCCGATCGTGTGTCGTTCCACAGCAGTGCGGGCCGGACAACGCCACCGTCGGCATCAAGGCACACCATTCCGTGCTGTTGCCCTGCGACCGAAACAGCTGAGATATCGTCCAGCCCGCCGCCGGCCTCGATCGCGTCCTGGAGTGCGCTCCACCATGCTTCCGGCTCCACTTCCGTTCCTTCCGGATGCCGAGCCTGCCCTTGGCGCACCAGAACTCCCGTTTCAGCATCGCGGATGACGATCTTGCAGGACTGGGTGGAGCTATCAATTCCGGCTACCAAGGGCATTGCTGGGCTCTTTCAGAGGAGGGCTAGTGAGGTGGACGGTTCAGCGGGCGACCCGGATTGTCAGCGGGCGCCGAGGAGGTGCTCGATGGCCAGCTGGTTGAGCCGGACAAATGCGAAGGAGCGCTCGGCGGCCTTGTCGGCGTCGAACTCCGCGAAGGCTGACGGATCGGCCAGCAGATCAGCTGCGGACTCGCCGGCTGCCAGCGTGGGCTCTCCGAGCTCGAACACGCCAGAGGTCTTGAGGGCATCCTGGACCTCGGCGTCCGCGCGGAAGGCGAGGGCCCGTTCCTTGAGCAGTAGGTACATGGCCATGTTCGCCTTGGCCGATTCCCAGACTCCGTCGTAGCCGTCGGTGCGGGAAGGCTTGTAGTCGAAGTGGCGGGGGCCGTCGTACTTTGGGCCGCCGTTGGGGAAGCCGTTCTCCAGCAGGTCCACCGTGAAGAACGCGCTGGTGAGGTCGCCATGGCCGAAGACGAGGTCCTGGTCGTACTTGATACCGCGCTGGCCGTTGAGGTCGATGTGGAACAGCTTCCCGGCCCACAGAGCCTGGGCGATGCCGTGGGTGAAGTTCAGGCCTGCCATCTGCTCGTGGCCGGTCTCCGGGTTCAGGCCCACGATGTCGCCATGCTCGAGCTGCGCGATGAAGGCGAGCCCGTGCCCAACCGTGGGGAGGAAGATGTCGCCGCGGGGCTCATTGGGCTTGGGTTCAAGCGCGATCCGCAGCCCGTAACCCTTCTCCTTGATGTAGCCGGCGGCCGTATCCACGCCTTCCTTCATCCGGTCAAGGGCTGCTGAGAGGTCCTTGGAGCCGTCATATTCACTGCCTTCACGGCCGCCCCACATCACGAACGTCTCGGCGCCCATTTCAGCCGCAAGGTCGATGTTGGCGAGCACCTTGCTGAGCGCAAACCTGCGCACCGAGCGGTCGTTCGACGTGAACCCGCCGTCTTTGAACACGGGGTGGCTGAACAGGTTGGTGGTCATCATGGGGACCTTCAGGCCTGTCTCGGCCAGGGCTGCCCGGAAGTTCTTCAGAATCAGCTCGCGCTCTGAGGCACTGGCGCCAAAGGGGATCAGGTCATTGTCATGGAACGTGATGCCGTAAGCGCCTGCCTCGCTGAGGCGATGAACTGCCTCCACCGGGTCCAAAGCGGCACGGGTGGGCTGGCCAAAAGGGTCTGCGCCGGTCCAGCCGACCGTCCAAAGGCCGAAGGTAAAGCGGTCCTCAGGTGTGGGATGTGTTGACAATTCAGGCACCTCGTTGGGCTTGTAGGAGAAAAACGCAATTAGTTTTCGTTCTGAACTATAAGTGGCATGATCAACTAAGGTCAATGACCTGCTGACAATTACAAGGAGTGAAATGTCAACGGCACGCCTGGAAGACAGACCCACCCCCGGCCGCGTGGGCGACGTGCGTAAGCAGAACCTTGCACTGGTGCTGCGGAACGTCCAGCCAGTCGTCCAGACAACCAGGGCTCAACTGGCGGCCGAAACGGGTCTGACCAAGGCTTCTGTTTCCAGCCTCGTGGCCGACCTCCTGGGCGCAGGACTGCTGACGGAGGTGGGAATCACCCGCGACGGCGAGAGGGGAAGACCCGGCGTTGCGCTGGCACTCAATCCTCTACGGGGCGCCCTTGGAGCTGAGGTGAACGTCGACTACCTGGGAGTGGGAGTTGTCGACCTCAACGGCAATCTCCATTTTCAGGAAACTGTTGAGCGACACAACAGCGGGAGCAGCCCCGAGGACGTCCTGAGGGCACTGCGGCTGCTGGCCACACGCGCGGCTGATGCCGCCTCGAATGCAGGCATTCTCCTCCTTGGCGGAGGGCTTGCCGTTCCGGGCCTTGTTGACGCGGACAGGAATTACGTGGCGACCGCCCCGAACCTCGGGTGGACCGGCGTCGAACTTTCCGGCGAGCTTGAAGCCTTGCTTCCCCACAGCCCGTTCGGAGTCACACTTTCCAACGAGGCCAACAGTGCAGCCCTGGCGGAGCTTTGGTACGGGCAGGGAGCGTCCTTCCGCGCGTATCTGTATATTTCGGGTGAAGTGGGCGTCGGTGGTGGCCTCATCATTGATTCGCGGCTTTTCACCGGACCTGCCGGTCACGCAGGCGAAATCGGACACACCGTGGTTCAGCCAAAAGGACCAAAGTGCACCTGTGGGGGCCACGGCTGCCTGGAAACATTCGCGGGCCAGGAAGCCATATTCTCGGCTTCGGGCATCGGAGATGGGCCCACAGGACACCGAATGGCACAGTTGCTGGCAGCCCTGGCTGACGGTGAATCGCGAGCCTTAGCGGCGGTCGAGGAGGCCGGCTACTATCTGGGAGTGGCGACTGCGACCACCGCCAGGCTCATGAACGTGGCCGCTGTGGTGCTGGGTGGCCATTTTGCCGTGCTCGAGGAGTGGATCCGGCCGGCCCTGCAGCGAAGCCTGGACGACTTTGCCCCCGGCGTGGTGGCGGCGGACGCCGTCGCGTTTTCCTCGCTGCGGCAGACTGCCGCGCTGATGGGCGCAGCGGGAAGCTGCCTCCGCAGGGTTCTGGCAAACCCGCAGGAGCTTTTCCCGTAGGCCGGCTTCCCGTCAAGTCAGTCATGGCGGACCCGGCCCCCTAGGTGGAGAATCAACTCACGATTCAAACAGTACTTCACCTTGCTGGGTGTCAGAATATTCACGCACCTCAACGATTCTGTCCCCAGTGAAGATGAGGTTGGCGCTGTAGGAATTCTTGTAAATACTGCCCGAAGCTCTTGTCGCGGTTGACTGCCATTCGAGCACGGCGTTGCTTCACCAACAGTCGCGCTGACAAGGTCGGTGGAGACTGAGCCTGGCACCATCTGAGCGGCAGTGAGAGCCGGTCCGTGGTTTATTTGCTGAAGCCTGCCGTCAAGCCAGCCACAAGCTGCCGGCGTCCAACGATGTAGACAAACACGAGCGGCAGGGCGGAGAGGACGACCGCGGCGAGAATCGCCGGAGTGTTGATGGTGAACTCTCCTTGGAATGCCCAAAGGGAAAGAGGGAGTACGCGGTTTGACGCGCTCTGGGTAAGGATCAGTGGGAAGAGGAAACTGTTCCAGACATTGAGGGCGTTATACACGGCAATGGTGGCGATGGCCGGGCGGATCAGCGGAAACGCAAGCCGCCACATCATTGACCAGTCCGAGCAGCCATCCAGGCGCATGGATTCAAACAACTCATTCGGAACGTCACGCAGGAAGTTGGCCAGGATGAGCACTGACACCGGGACCGCGAAGGCGATGGAAGGAAGAATCAAGGCCAGGAGCGTGTCGTACAGGTAGAGGCGGGTGATGCCCCAATAGATGGGGATGATGATTGCCTGCAACGGAATGGCCAGTCCCAGAAGGAACATCCGGTTGACCCCGGTGAGCAATCGCCCGCTTCCGCGGACGATCGCGTAGGCGGCCATGAAGGAGATCAGCACTGAGGGCAGCACAGCTCCCGCCGTCACGATGATGCTGTTAAGGAAGTACTGAAGGAAGTCGTTTTCCAGAACGAGCACGTAGTTCGCGAGTGTGGGGTTTGTTGGTGGCAGCAAGGGGTTGGAGGCGAAAAAGCCTTCTTGGTCCTTGAAGCTGGTGATGACCACGTAGTACATGGGAAGGATCACTACGGCTAGCCACAGCCATCCCGCAATCCCTGCGGGGATGTTGAAGGTTTTTTTCGTCTTGCGGACGCTCGTCTTGTTTGAGTCTGCCGCCACGATGCGGTCGAGGACGGGTGTTGCACTCATCAGGCACCTTCCAATTGGCTTGCCTGGCGGTTCTTGCCGCCGAGTCGTTGAATGATCAGGGCCAGTCCCAGACCGAATACGGCCAGGATGACGCCGAGGACGCTGGCGCCACCCATGTCGTTGGCACGGAACCCTTCGAGGTACATGAACAAGGGCAGCACGTTGGTCGCGTTGCCGGGTCCTCCACCGGTCAGGACGAAGATGAGGTCGAAGAAGGTCAGGGTTCCAACGACCATGAGCGTGGTGGACGTGATGAACGTGTACTTGAGCTGGGGCAAGGTGATGGTGAAGAACTGCTGGACCACGTTGGCTCCGTCGATGCTGGCTGCCTCATAGAGTGACTTGGGAATCTGCCGGACTCCGCCCTGGTAGACCAGCGTGTGGAACGGGATGTTCTGCCAGGAGAACACGAACACGACGACCATGACGGCCAGGTCAGGGTTTCCGAGCCAATCCTGCTTCAATGCGTCAATCGGAAGCGCCCCGCTCAACCCGAAGTTGGGATCCAGGAGGGCCGTGAATGCCAGGGCCACTGCTGCTGAGGACAGAAGGATCGGAACGAAGAACAGGACCGACAGGACTGCCCGGTAGCGCTGGAACCCTGCCGTGAAAACACCCAGCAGCAGGCTGATGGGAATCTGGAAGGCGCAACTGAGGAGGATGACCTTCACCGTGATCCACAAAGACTCCGCCGTCACCGGGTCGGTGAGGATTGAGGCCCAGTTGGCGAAGCCCGCCCAGCTGATCGCCCCGATGCCGTCCCACTGCATGAAGCTCAGGACGAAGACTCCGCCCAGAGGAACAATGGCGAAGGCAAGGAAGAAGACCAGCGCGGGAACTGTCAGCCAGGCCAGGGAAGCGCGGGAACCGTCAATGCTGGGCGCTGCTTTTCCGGTTCGGTGCAGTGTGGTGGTGGTCATTTATCACTCGCTGCGTTCATGGCGTCAACGAACTGCTGAGGGGTTTCCTGCTTGAGGAAGACCTGGCCCAGGTGGGTCAGCAGAGTATCGGCAAGGGATGGAGCCAGCGCCTGGTCCCAGGAGAGCTGGAACGTGGTGGCTTTCTGGGAAAGGTTGTAGGTGTAGTTCAGGAAGTCGCTGTCCGGGGCCCCGGAGAGCTTGTCCTCAATGCCCTTCAGCGGGGGAACGGCACCGGTTTTGATGATGCCTTCTGTGTAATCACTGCTGTAGAGCCCGCTGGCGAGGAAGTCCTTCGCTGTTTGTTTGGCGGGCTCCGAAGCCGCTGTTGCCACGGAGAAGAACGTGGCGGGGGTTCCGACGATGTAGGAGGGGTCGCCCTTTCCGCCATTGATGGTCGGGAACGGGACGTAGCCCAGCTTGTCCTCGGAGATGAAGGTCGGTGCGCCTTTCTTCATGGCCTGGAATTGGGACGCGAGCTGCAGGGACATGGCAGCTTTGCCCGTGTAGAGGAGGGCAAGCTCGGATCCGGAGGTAGAAGCGGTGGAGGCGAAGCCTTCCTGGAATCCTCCCGCGTCCACGAGCTGCTGGATCTTGGTCAGCGCATCGATGACAGCCGGGTCAGACCAGGCCCCGCGTTCACCCTTCTGAATCCGGTCCCACACAGCGGTCCCGCCCTGGCGGTCAACAAGGTATTCCAGCCAGATAAGTTCGGGCCACTTGGACTGGCCACCCAAGGCAAACGGGGCAACGCCGATAGCTTTGAGCTTGGGGACGGCGGCCATCAGTTCGTCCCATGTTTTGGGCGGCTGCACCCCGGCGCGCTCCATGAGCTCCTTGTTGTAGTACATGGTCGCGGGGTTGACCTTACTCATGGGCAGCGCATAGGTCTTGCCGTCGACGACGCCGTTCTGGAGCACGCTGGGAAGGTAGCGGTCTGTGACTTCGGGCTTGTCCTTGGCCAGGCTGCTCAGATCTTCGACGGCGTTGGCGTCCACATAGGATTTCAAAACGCCGCCGGTCCAGTTGAAGATCAGCGTTGGGGGCTGGCCGGCGCCGACGGCGGTGCGCATCTTGGCCTTTATGGCGTCGGAAGCGAAGAATTCGACGGTGATGTTCCGGTCGGGGTTCTCCTTGTTCCATTTTTCAACAGCGGCTTCAATGACCGGCTGGTCCCCGGTGGTCAGTGACCACATGGTGGCGTTTGCTCCGGTGGCTTGGGTCGGTCCGCCGCTGCCGCAGCCGGCGATCGTGGCACCAATTGCTGCGGCCATCGCGACGGCTGCAAAACGCCTGCGGGTTTGTGTTGTGGAAAGCGGTGAAAGCATGAGGATTTTTCCTTCTTCTTTGAGGGTTTCCCGTCCGGTCCGTGGGAGTGTTGCGGGCCGTGGTGCGTCTGGAGGGCGATTCAGGTTGGGTTCGGTGGAGTCTCTTTATTAAGTTGGCGCAACAGATCGGTCATTCGTCAGATGACCGGGCCCTGTGCCCCGGAGAGGCAGGCGGTGTTCAGAGAGATCTTTTGTCACTAGCCTCCGACCAGGGTTTTGGCGTCTTGAATCAGGCGTTCTCGGGCCCGTGTGATGCTGTCAGTCAGTGAGACAAGAGTGCGGTGGTGCGCCTCGATATCCGCCGCTGCCTCGGCCGCCAGTTCGCGACGTCGGATGCTCGAGGTCCCGCCCGCGCTGGCGCGGCTTTCCACGAAGGCTGCCGGGTCCAGGATGGCCGTGAGTTGCTGCTTGGTGTACTCGCTGAGGGGCGCCTCACCCAACTCCGGCCGGAGGCTTCCTTCGGGCTCGTCGGCTGCCTCATGGGCGGTGACGAAGCGTGCGACTGCCTCATGGGCGGGGCGGAAGCTCATCCCTTGCGTTCGGGCCAAGTCATCAGCCAAGGCGCTTGCGGTTGTCCAGTGCCGGCCCGCTGACTTCTGCATCTTCTCGATATCAACTTCCAGGGTGGCAATTGATTCCTTAAGCAGGGAGATGGCTCCGGAGGTCTCGCGGCAGTAGCCGGGAATCAGGTTGTGCACATAGGACTGGTCCGCGTCCGTGGACGTCGCGGTGTGTAGTACTCCGAGTTGGCTCGCACCCCACCCAGCGGCGTTTCCGGCCAAACCGCGGATCCGTTCAAAGACCATGGGGTTCCTTTTCTGCGGCATCATGCTGGAGGTACCGCACAGCGACGGGTGGAGCCGTACCAGCCCAACTTCCGTGGACGACCAGTAGTACAGATCCGATGCCAACCGGCTGATTCCGGCAAGTGCGAGCCCGAGGGTGGCAGCCAGTTCAGCACCGACGTCCGTGGAGGCCATGCCAGCGTCCCTGGCGTTTGATATGGGACGGACAAAACCAAGATATGCGGCGGTCTCTTCGCGGTCGATCGGCCAGGATGTTCCGCTGTACGCCGCTCCCCCCAGAGGGCTTTCGTTCAGCCGCGCGTAAGCCTCTGCAAGGCGGGTCAAATTGCGGGAGACTGACCAGTAATGGGCGTTGAAGTAGTGTCCCAATGTGGTCGGCTGGGCATGCTGTAGATGGCTGTACCCCGGCATCAGCGCACCGTCATACCGGTCAGCAGTAGTCAACAAGACCTCGCCCAAGGCGAGCAATTCGGTCATCACAGACAGGACTGCCTTGCGGTTGATCATGCGCCAACCGGTAGCCTTTTGATCGATCCGGCTACGGCCCCGCTGGATGTCCAGCCCACCAGGGCCACACTGCTCCTCCAAGTAACGCTCAATCTGGAGCCCGATGCTGCCAATTTCGGGGTCGCCGGCCAGTACTGACCGCGGGTCATTATCGAGCAGTGCGAGCAGGGCTGCTACCAGGGACCGCCCGTGCCCCTCCTCGAAGATACTCTGCCGCGTCAACATCACTGAATGGGCGATGTCTATCAGGACGAACTCTTCGGCCCCGACGAGTTCGTCGGTGAGTTCGAGGCCGTTGACATGCTCAATGAGCCCTCTGGAAGGTCGGGCACCGAGGCGCCCATCGGTCAAAGTAGTCCTCATCGCAGTGCCTGGTTCGAAGCGGCGGCGCAAGCTTTTACTTCGGCCTGCTCACCGGCTGTTGTCCATGCGGACATCTTTGTCTCCTCGTTTCATGTAATCGTCAACATAGCCCAGTATTAGGGCGAACATCCGCCGATGTCAACGATTACATTAAATCCATGTCGACGATTACACTAGGAGGACCAGACCCATCAAAGGAGCAGGAATGGCAGATCTCGAACAGCAGCGCGTGACGGTCAAGGACGTCGCGCGTCTCTCAGGGGTAAGTACTGCCACTGTCACGCGGGTCCTCCAAGACTCTGAAAAGGTTATGCCTGACACCAAGCGGCGTGTCCTCGAAGCAGTGGAACGCCTTGGTTACCGCCCAAACCCGATGGCCCGAGACCTCCGACATGGAAACCGCACGGGGGCGGTGGGACTCGTCATGGCGACGTTCACCAACGTGTTCCAGGCCGGAGTGGCAGCCGGCGCAGAGAGGGAGTTGCGGCGGGCGGGCCTGCAGCTGCTCCTCGGATCAACGGATGATGATTCTTCACGCGAGCCGGAGCTAGCAAAAGCCATGATCGATCGCAGAGTCAGCGCACTGATGATGATGCCTGATGGAAACGAACGCAGCTATCTCACACCAGATCACCTTTTCGGCACACCCGTAATTCTGGTGGGTCGGCCCGCTGACGGAATCGACGCGGATGTGGTCATGACGGACGACGACCGGGGCGTCGAGGAGGCAACAAAGCAACTCCTTGACCTTGGACACCGTCGAATTGCTGCCTTGGCCGGTAGAAATGACTCCTTCCGTGCCAGACAACGACTCAGTGGCTACAGTGCTGCCCTGACAAAGAGCGGGGTCACACCGGACCGGGATCTGGTCGTGGACGGCCTCATCACGTCAGAGCAGGCTCGTGCTGCGATGTCCGACCTGATGAAACTGCCTTCTCCCCCAACTGCGGTACTTGCGCTGAACCTCGGCATCAGCACTGGAGTGTTGCTGGACCGAATCGACAACCAGCGTCAGCTGGCTTACATCTCGCTCGATGAAACCGAGCTGTCCGCAGGACTGCATATTTCAGCGGTGGTCCGTGACCCGGAGGAAGTCGGCCGGCAGGCAGCCCTCCTCGCTATCGCCAGGATGGCTGATCCTGGACTGCCCCCGCGCACCGTTACCCTTTCGAGTCACCTCATCAACCGCGGATCAGGCGAAATCTCTCCAAGAGAGTCCGCTGTGCCCACAGCTTCGGCGAGGTAGCAGTCGGCCCCCGTCCCGACGTGACCAGACCAGCGCCAAGACCAGGAGCCCCTAGTGCCGGACGAGATGGCAGTCGTTTTGGCAGAGCACATCTACGCAGCCGCCCGGGCCGACATGGAATTTGTAACCAGCCTGACGTCCGCCCGGCACCACATCGAAAATCTGCTAAGCGCATTCAGCCACGCGGTCTGCGTCCGTGACGCCAGCGCTTTGGAAGAACTGATCCGCGACGTAGCCGTCAGCCTCGACGGGCACATCCCATGCGGCACATCCAAAGCTGCCAAAATCATGGACTGGTTCGACGGAACCGATCCTGCCACTACTCAGACCATCACTAACATCAGCCTTCGATTCGATGAAAACAACGTGCTCTATAGCGCCACCTATCAGGACTGGAATACAGCATCTCCACCTCAATGCATGGCCATAGGCAGGTTCACCGGACGACTCAAGGCAGGACCTCAAGTCTGGCGCTGGGAGGAACACAAGGTAGCCACCTTCACCGATCATTTCGACCACCCCGAGGCTGTCGTCCAGCAAAACCCAACGTGTTACCCAGCCCGGTCCTCGCTTCCTTAGGGCGCGAGCTAATGCCTAGGTGGAAAGAATCCATGTCCACCGGCTCAGCCGCTTACACACCTAAGCGTTAGTCTGTGCTGTCTCTGGAGGCTTCGATGTCAATGATTCCCACACCATCCTGAATTTTCACAACGGTTCCAAACGCCCGCGAAAGCCAGGTAAGACGCTCAAGGATCGCGTCCGCTATCTGCGGAGGGGCCACCCTGGGAATGCCTCGATCGGCATCCCGGGCACCGTCCCAGTGCAGTTCAATGGGCTGCAGGCGTATTTGGCGGAGCTGACCTGTTTCACCGAAGACACTTGTGGCCACAATGCTTTCAAACCAGACCCGTTCACCGAAAACCCCTTCCACCCTGCGCATCTCGGTGAACTCGGCCTCGGTTATGGAAGTCGGATCAATTTTGTCCTTTTCCCACTCATCCCGGGCGAGAGGCTGCCAGGTGTTGTCGGTGAAGAAGAAGTTTCCCAAGGAGTAGAAAATTGGCTTGCCTTTATAGATTTCTATTCCTCGCAGCTGATGCGGACCGTGGCCGATAAATGCGTCAGCGCCGTTGTCGATCGCTTCTCGCGCCAAAGTTTCCAGGAAGTCGGGCGGGCTGTCACTGTAGTTTCCCGGTTCATGGGTATGCATGGTCACGATGGCAAAGTCAGTGGATTGCTTGGCTTGGCGGATGGCCCGAATGATCTCTTTACGATCCCGGTCATCCATCTCGAAGGCGAACGCAAGTTCACTTTCGATCTGATCGCAAGCTCTGTATTTGGCGCCGAATAGGGTAACAGTGCTCGTTTTTGCGTCTGACGCCAGCACTGATTTCCGAACTGATCCGGCAGGTTGGGAGTCCCTTATGGCAGCTAACTGGGAGAACTGCTCAGGTGTCACTAGGGCGTAACGAGTTGTGCGAAGTGAGTTCAGCCCTGGACGCCCTGGGATCTGGCCTAGGGGGTCGATGGCCCTTGCGTTCTCTTCGTAGCGCGACGCGATGGAGACAAGTGCTACACGCCCTGCTGACGTCGATAATATTCCTGCGGCCCGTGCCTGCTCCAAAGATTCGCCCGTGCCAGCGTGAACAATTCCTGCTTCATTAAGTAGCTGATCGGTATACCGCATTCCAGCCACTCCCCAATCGGCAGTGTGGTTATTAGCGCGGCCCATGAGATTGAATCCCATGGCACGAAGGTCACCAGGCACACCCGCTGAACTTAGAAGCCACGCTCCGCCGGACAATGCTTCCGGATAGCCGCCAAACTTTTGCAGATCAAGCGCAGTACTTTCGAAATTTCCAAATGTAACCTCTGCGTCTCGCAAGACCTTCAGCAGGTCCGGACTGGTGCGTTCCATCCGGGCGAGGACGGCCTCCGTCATGATGACGTCTCCCACTGCCGCGAGAGTGAACCCGTCCGGAACGTTGGCAGCCATCCAATTCGACTGAAGGTAGTTGTCTTTGTCCTGAAGGTGCAGGTTCGGATGGATAACGTCTGCGCTGTTGTCCCTGGCGTTACCTGTCGCTGCTTCGATTTCTTCAGCTGTCATTTTTCTGAACTGTCTCCATATTTCTAGGTCAAGTCGCTCGGTGCCGTACTAGCCTGCCGAAGCTGCTACGAAAATGCGGAACCTGGGCGTCGGTCTTCGCGTCTAGACGTTGCAGGTCGCCGTGTGCGACTTTTTTGCTTCGCGGCAGGGTCGCAACTTCTGTATCAGGAGAAGGTGACGCTCTCGGCCTCCCGCCGCAGTTCCTCGGCGTCCTCGGGCAGCAGAAAGCCTTCGGCAAGCATTCTGTCCACCACTTGGGCGTGTACGCGGCGGTATTCAACAGGGCTGGAATAAGTTTCCAGCAACTGATGAAGGTGCAGAGGAATTTCGTGTCCCTGATACCAAGCCGGTCGACCCATGGGCGTGGCTGCGACCAAGGTCGACAGTGCCGCATCGGTGTACGTAGTGCGAAGGCCTCCCACCGCGTTCCCCCAGTCGTCCCTGACGATGGTGTCGGTGTCCCCTACCGTGGCGAGGAGTCTCGATGACTGCGGCGTGCGCAATCCCTCCGCCCAGTCGGCGAGCAACTCCAGCAGGGCGTTGTAGATGTGAGAGTTGGGGAACGTTGACCATTTGGCACCCTCGGGCAACGGGCAATTGCGCAGCCTCTCCTTGTCTTTCTCGCTCATGTGGCGGGTTTCCCTGTGGGCCATTCCGGCAACTTCAAAAAGCCGGAAGGTCGGGGAGTCCTTTCGCCGGTGACTGAGGCCCCGGACTTGGCCGGACACTCCGCAAGCCCAGCGAACAGACTGGAATTCTGCTTCCCCTAGTACTTCGATGACAGGTACATCAATATCAGGCAGGGCATCTCCTCCCGATGCCCCGGGAAGGTAGCCGTCGAACACGGGACCTCCATCAGGGCGCCGGCGTAGGTTGTGGTGCCTCTCGATGAAACGCCGCACCACTCCGCCTGTCTGGGAAATACCAGCAAAGAGAAGAGTTCTGACGGCCGACTCCGGAAGGCCAGGCAAACCATGCCTCAGGGAATTGGCCACCTGGGCGATGATTTCAAAAGACTGGGGAGTTGCAGTCCACCAGCGTCTCTTGAAGTCGTCGTACTGCCGGGCTAGCAGTTCAGGTGTGGGATTCTCCGTGAACGGGATGGTCGCCAAGAAGTTGTGCGCCAGCTCCCCCTGGATGAATGTCATCTCGGCGTAGCGCTCCGGGTTCGCGCCTTTGATGAGGTCCACAGCTGATGGGGACTGGGAATCAATTTCCACCCAAATGTAACCAGCACGCATGATTTGCCGGTTGTAGGCGCGCCAGACGGAGGTGCCGCCCCAAATGTGGCTGACTTCGGTAAGTGCACGGCCGTTGAACTTACTCATGTCCGCGGGCCGGCGGACGAGAATCCGTGTGGAGTAGTCATGCTCTGCGGCTACTCCTGAGACGAAATATTCCTCTTGGATGTAGTCGTAGCCGGGTAGCCTGTCCAGGCCATACGTCTCAAGGACGACGGCGTGATCGCTTGGGGATTCCGAAATTGGGCCCTTAACTTTAGCTTCCAGTGCAATGGAAGGTGTGCGCATATGCTGCATCTCCTGTGGGTCTCTGTTGTAAGTTGTGTGGCTCAAAGGCTTGGTGTGGATTCCAGCAGCACCTGCGTGTAGGGCTTCGAGGGCTGGCCAAAGACCTTCACCGCAGGGCCGGATTCGACAATTTCGCCCTGATACAGCACCGCTACTTGATCGCTCATGAACTCGACCACAGCCATGTCATGGCTGACGAAAATCATCGACAGGTTGCGGGCTTCCTGAATGTCCTTGAGCAGGTTCAGCACGCGGGCTTGGACTGATACGTCCAGCGCGGAGACGGGCTCGTCCGCGACGATGAGTTCCGGCTCCAGGGCAAGCCCGCGTGCAATCGAAATCCGCTGCCGCTGGCCTCCGGAGAACTCGTGTGGCAGACGCCCGAGCCAGCTTTCTGCGAGCTGAACCTCATCTGCCAAGGCCCGGGCGTGCTGGTGACGGTCCGCTGGGCTGTACAGGTTCTGGACCCTGTATGGTTCCTCCAGAAGTTCCTGGAGCGTCATTCTGGGGTTCAGAGAATTGGACGAATCCTGAAAAATCATCTGCATTTTGCGCCGGTAGAGCCTGAGCGCTTGAGGCTTCATCGCAAAGATGTCCTGGCCTAGAACGCTGACTGAGCCGGATGTGGGCTTAATCAGTCCAATGGCGATCCTACCCAGCGTGGATTTACCTGACCCCGACTCGCCTACGAGACCAAGGATCTGGTTGCGTCCTACCGTCAATGATGCGTTCTTTACCGCTGTGTGCTTCGTTTTACGAAGGGTCCCGCCAAGCTGGAATTCTTTGGTAACACCGGACAGTCGCAGAACGTCCTCTGAGTCGGTTTGGTCTGAGTTCTGGATCATTTCATCACTGCTTTCGTGAACTCGCTTTTATCGACCACCGGCAGGCGGTCAAGCCGCTGACCCAGGCGCGGTGCCGCCTCGAGCAGCCCCCTGGTGTAGCCAGAACGCGGGTAGGAAATAACCTCTGCGGTTTTCCCGGCTTCCATTTCGTGCCCGTCCAAGAGGACGACCACATCATCCGTGTACTTGGCGACTAGTCCCAAGTCATGGCTAATGAGAACCAAGGACAGTCCCAGTTCTTGGCGAAGCTCCATCAACAGGTCCAGGATCTGCTTCTGAATGGTGGCATCCAGAGCCGTTGTTGGCTCGTCGGCCAACAACAAAGCCGGCTCGCATGAAATGCTCATGGCAATCATGACGCGCTGCCGCATTCCGCCGGAAAGCTGGTGGACGTAGGAGCTCTGGACGCCCCTCTGAGCCGGTATGCCTACTAGATTCAAAAGCTCTTGAGCCCTGGCCCGCGCCTGCTTCTTGGACAGACCCAGGTGCAGGCGCATCGGGCGGATCATCTGTTCGCCAATGGTCATGGTCGGATGCAGAGCGCTCATTGGTTCCTGGAAGATGAACCCCAACTCTGGTCCGCTGAGTTTCCGGCGGTCTCCGGGAGTGGCCTGCAGCAGGTCTTTGCCCTTGTAGAGAATCACGCCTTCAGCGATCGCAACGTCGGGAAGGATGCCCATGATCGCCGTCGCCGTCATGGACTTTCCAGAGCCTGATTCTCCAACGATGCCCAGGGTACGGCCGCGTTCAAGCCGGAAATTGAGGTCGTGTACGACTCGCTGGGGGCCGGTGTCGTTGACGATGTCAACGTTGAGCCCTCGGACATCCAGCAGGACGTTTTCCATGTTGTTGTTCATAACTAGACCTCGATATCCAGACGGATCCGAGGATCCAGGAACGCGCAGACGACGTCCACCAGGAGGTTGACGAGCACGAAAATGATTGCAATGAAGAAAACGCACCCCTCAATGAGCGGGTAGTCCCGCCGCTCCACGGCTGTGAGGAGCAGTTTGCCCAACCCCGGCAGCGAGAACACATTTTCAGTGACCACGGCCCCGCCCAAGAGCGATCCCATGCTCAGACCGACCACAGTGACGACCGGGACAACTGCGGACCGGAAGACATATTGACCTGTGATGGTGCGCTCGGATAAGCCTTGTGAACGGGCCGTGGTAACAAAAGGCTGATATTTTGCGTCCAAAACGCCGTTGCGCGAGTAGCGGTACAGCGTCGCTGCCTCCAAAACGCCCAACGCGACGGCAGGGAGGGTCATAAATCGCAAGAACGCACCAAAGTCTGCAGTTGGCGAGGCGTAGCCGGCTACAGGAAACCATCTGAGCATGACGCCGAAGACCAAAACCATCAGGATGGCAAGCCAGAAGGTTGGCGTTGCGATTCCCACTGCTGACCCGACGACCATGGACTTGTCCAGAGATCGGGACTTTGTAGTAGCAGAGATGGCCCCCAGGACAGGTCCGATAAGCACTGCAACGAGAAGTGCAAGGACAGCGAGTTGGGCTGTCACTCCCGCCGAGGCGAGGACTGAGTCACTCACAGGGGTGTGAAGGAAAATGGATTCGCCAAAGTCAAAGCGAACCATTCGGCCGAGCCAAGCAATGAACTGGATCCAAAGGGGATCGTTTAGACCCATTTCCTGGCGAAGGTCTGCAATGTCAGCCGCGTTTGCTTCTTCCCCAAGGATCACGGCTGCCGGGTCCCCGGGAGTGAGCCTAAGCAAGACGAACAATATGACCATGGGGACGGCCACTGTCGGGACGAGCGCGATAAGACGCTTGAAGATGTAACGAAGCATGGGTTAGTTCCCTGCCTTTGTCGCAACTCTGGCAAGCCCATTGAGCTTGGCCAATCTGGCGATCCGCCGTGCCCGAGGATCTAGTGCATCCCTGAGTCCGTCACCGACGAGGATCAACCCGAGAACGGTAAGGAGAATCGCCACGCCTGGGAACACTCCGATCCACCAAGCCACAGCAATGTATCTCTGGGCCACAGAGAGACTGGCACCCCAACTTGGCACCTCGGGGGGAAGCCCAATCCCGAGAAAACTGAGCGCCGCGATGGACAGTACTGTCGTGGCGAAGCCGAGCGTCGCCTGAACAATCAGTACCGAAACCGCCTCTGGTGCCACGTAGCGGGAGAGTATCCAGCTGTCCTTCGCGCCGATGGCACGGGCAGACTCAACCATTGCAGTGGATTTGATACTTACAGCTGCAGAGCGGACAACGCGGGCGATCGGCGGGATCAGCACAATTGTCAACCCGAAGATCACGGGGCCCACGCCACGGCCCATGACGCCAACCAGGCTCATGACCAGGATGATGTTGGGAAACGACATCATCCCGTCGACGACCCGCATGACCACAGCATCAACCTTGGGGAAGTAGCCACAAGCGATGCCCAGGAGGAAGCCTGTGATGGTGGCCAAGACGGTGCATAATGCGGCAATTCCAAGGGCCGTTTGCGCTCCGTAGAGCAGGACTGTCCACATATCCCGGCCAAGTTCATCAGTGCCCAGGGGAAAAGAGCTCTGTGGTGGCTTCAACCGGTTCGCCGGATTGATAAAGTTCGGGTCACCGCCCAGAATCGGCGCGAGGAGAGCCAAGGTAACTAAAACGGCGAGAATACAGACGCCGGTCATGGCTGAGGGGTTTTTCACCAAAACCCTAAGATTCGATTTCATTGGTCGCTCTTCGTGCTAGTGCTCATGCCCTATTTGTTAAGCCAGACGTTGTAGAAGCCACGAACTGTCCCTTGGGTGGCTTCAAAGCCGCCCACCTTCGCTGCCGTAACCGTCAACCGTGGGTCATGGCCAAGTTTGACGAACGGCAAGTCTTCCCAGATAAGCTGCTGCACTTTCTCCCAAGCTGGTTTCCGCTCCGCCTGGTCCTTGCCAGCAGCGACTTCTGACATGAGCTCCGTCTTCTCCTCTGTCACCCACCATCCGGGAAAGTCATCACTGAGGAACACAACCGTCATGGGATCTGAGTACGCAGTTCCAGATGCAAGGAAGAGGTCCCACTTGGAAGCGTCCGTTCTCGTGGATCCAAAGGTTGCGGCGTCCATAAGCTGCAGATCGACAGTGAAGCCGACGGACTCCAACTCCTGCTTCAGGAGAGGTCCGAAGGCTCCGGTCTCCTGGCGGTACAGTATGCGGACCGGGGCACCGTTGTACCCGGCCTCCTTGAGTAGCTGTTTTGCCTTTTCGGGACTGCGGTTTTCGTAAATATCTTTGCCTGCGTCTGAGTACCAGGGAGAGCTCTTGGGAAATAGGCTTGAGATGTTTTGAAAGTATTCGGTGCTCCCGAGATTTTGAGTAGCAAGTGCTTCCGGATCGATCGCGTTGAGCACGGCTTGCCGCAACTTCAGATCGTTCATAAGCCCTGCCTTTCGGTTGAACTGCACAAGGGAGAACTCCGATCCCTCGCTCACGACGGGCTTCAGTGTCGGGTCAGACTCGTAAACCGAGAGCTGGTCCATGGTCAGCCACTGGGGGACCACATGCACTTCGGAGGTGCGGAGCTGGTTGAGGGAGTTGGACGCGCTAAAGGGGATGAACTTGATGGAGTCGGCATAAGCGGTCTTCGCGCCGGTCGCTCCGTCTGCTTTCTCGTCACGCGACACATAGCCATCGAACCGTGACACCACTGCCTGCTGGTCGACTGTGAAAGAGTCCAGCTTGTACGGGCCGGTGCAGTCCAAGGTGGTCAGGTCCTTGTCGCCTGCGCTCCTCAGCGAGGCGGCGGACATGATGTATGCCCCCGTGTCGGCAGTAGCAAGCAAGGCGGGAAGGGCACCAGTAGGGGTTTTTGTTGTTATCACAACCGTCGCAGGGTCAGCTTCGCTGATGTCTTTGACCAGGTTCTTGAATGTCTTTCCTGCGTCACCATTGCGATACCGCTGTAAGGACTCAACAACATCCTCCGCAGTAAGTTCCGCCCCGCTGTGCAGCTTCACACCTTTGCGAAGGTGAATCGTATAGGTCCTGAATTGGGGTCGTAGTCGTAATTGTCGGCCAGGCCGTTGCCGATTGAAGTGTTTGCTGCATTTGCGAAGAGTCCCTCACAAACCGAAGCTGCAACCATCCAATTGGAACGCGAGCTGGTGAGATGCGGGTCGATCACAGTTGGGAGTGATGCGACCACCAACTCTCCCCCCTTGACAGGATCGGAACTTGCTTCGGTCCCCTGAGCCGGGGAGCTGCTGCACGCGGAGAGCAGGAGCGAAGCACTTATCACGGTGCCAACAACACCGGCGTTCGTTTTGGATATCACAACAAAGCCTTTCAAGAAATGTTCCGGGGCGTCCCGGGGCTTGGTAAAAGAAGCGTATGTCCGCCGAGTGTGACCTGCGCCATAAATTACCGCTTGGGCGGTAAACCAAGGTTTGTCTTCGGCAAACGTCTGCCACCGCACTACAGCAAACACCCCGATCCTTTTGGGAATATCGAAAAACCATTCAGTCCCCTGTAGGTGGTCTGAATCTTGGGTGCGCGACGGGCGTCGGTAAAGCTGCGAGGGTTGCCAGCCACAAGGGGCAGCGTGTCAAGAGTTTGCTTTGTTCCTCAAGGAACAATCGGATGCATAGAGACTATGCACTCCTCAAACCTGGACGGCATGAATTACCACTACCTCGGTAAAGGTGCGGAAGGGCACTAAGCCGGACGCCGAGCCGGACGCTTACCGCCACCTATCTCGTGGCTGCCCAGGACTTGCAGTCAAGCGAGCATTGAACTGATGAAATCGACGCCAAGCCGCTGTATCACTTCCAGCTCAAGGTTGTAATAAACGTAGCGGCCCTCACGGGAAGACGTAACCAGCCCCAAACGAGCCAGCTGTTGTAGATGCCGGGACGTCTGGGGAACCGTCATGGAACAACTTTCAGCTAAGGCCGAGGTTGACATCGGTTCCCTTGACAACAGCCGGCACATCATTGCCCTCCGGGGGTCGGCAAGCATCCTCATTCGCGCCAAGGTTACTTCGCCGGTCTGCCGCAGTTCGTGATAGAGCGGGTAGTGGAGCAACGGCACGAACCCAGGTTCATTCTTAACGAGAAGGTGGGGGCGTCCGTGCCTGCTCGGGACGACCACAAGACCTGTTTTCAGCGGCTTAAGAATTGCGTTCTTGTTCTTCTCAATGTGCACCCGCAACGGGGCGGTCAGAACACTGGCGTTGCCGCCGATGCGCGCCAGGCCGAAGGCCGGGCCTTCCTTGTCGAGAACTTCGCGTAAGTGGGACTGCTCCTGTCTCAGCGCGGGCAGTATGGACTCCCACGTGGCGTCAAAAAAGACTGCACGGCATTCCTGCAGAAACGAGATCAGTTCCGAGCGAAACCTTTCAGGGTTGGTGAGAAGTCTTTCAGACAGTTCCAGCCTTCGCCCGGAATGAGCCCCCGCGGCAGCGAGTAGGTTTGCAGACTGCGCAGGGTCAGATTGAAGGTCGTCGAAAAGGCCTCGACTGTTGCCCCCCGCACACGCCCAAGCGGTCTCCTGCATGAAGCTCGACAACGACAGCTCTCCCAGACGCCCAATTTCAGAGTCAAGGCTTTCCACACTGTCGCCCCCACTTTGGCAGCCGATGTAGAAGTATCTGGCCCTATAGGCCATCCACAGAGGCGAAAGGCGCATCATGTTCTCAATGAAGTCGCTGGAGGCGGACTCAATAACGTTGGAACCCCAGCTCTCCTGACCTCGATGATGGTCAGACTCTGTCAGTGCGTGTAAGCATGCGGAAAGCTCTGCCAGAGGTGACACGACTATCGAAATGGCCCTGTCGCTTGTTCCAGCAAGCAGGATTAGAACGCTCATACGGGAAGTCTATTCATAGAGAAAATGGGTACTGACGGCTTAGCGCGTTTATCATCCCGCGATCCTGACGCCCCAACCATTGGGGCTGCGGACCCACTGTTCAGCCGATCTCCTCTAATAAGTGGCAATTCTCACGTTCGCCGTTTCGGTCTCCAAGGGCCCCAGCTACCGGTAGCTTTGCACAAACGGCCGGTCCGTCGGAACGATCTGCTTTCCCAGCGGCATGAGCGAGACCGGAATGAGCTTAAGGTTGGCGATGGCCAGCGGAATACCGATGATGGTGACGGCCATTGCCACCGCCGTCACTACGTGGCCGATCGCGATCCAGACGCCCGCCACCACCAGCCAAATCACGTTGCCGAGCAGCGCAAACACCCCGTTGCCGCCGGGTTTGTCCACCACCATCCGGCCAAAAGGCCAGAGCGTGTAGGCGGCGATCCTGAAAGACGCGATGCCCCACGGAATGGTAATGATCAGCACACAGCAGATGACTCCCGCGAGGAAATAGCCAAGCGCGAGCCACAGGCCGCCAAACAGCAACCAAATGATGTTCAGGAGTGTTTTCACGCGGCCTGCTTCACCATTGCGGCGTCCACGGTGATCCTGACTTTGTCACTGACCAGCAGCCCGCCCGTCTCAAGCACCGCATTCCAGGTCAGCCCGAATTCCTTGCGGCTGATTTCGGCCTCGGCACTGAAACCTGCACGGGTGGCACCGAACGGGTCAACAGCTACGCCCGTGAACTCGACCTCCAGCTGTACGGGCTTGGTGACCCCGCGGATGGTGAGGTCGCCCGTGAGGGTGTAGTCCTCGCCGTCGCCCTCTATGCCTGTGGCATGAAAAGTCATCTCCGGATATTTCTCGACGTCGAAGAACTCGGGACCGCGCACATGGGCATCTCGGTTGGCGTCGCCGGAATCGAAGCTGGCAGTTTTAACGGTGGCATTCAGACTGGAGTGCGCCAGCGAATCGCCCACGTGGGCTTCTGCTGTGACATCCGTGAAGCGCCCGCGTACCTTGCTGATCCCGGCATGGCGGACGGTGAAGCCGACCTCGCTGTGGGAGGGATCCAGAGTCCAGATGCCTGGAGTCAGTCCTTGTGGAAGTGTCATTGCTGTCTCCTTCGTGCCGGGTGGGCCGGGAGCGGCGGCCCCAACCAACGATGCGCCGTCAACGGGGTGCTCCCACTGTGCATGCTAATCGCGACACAATCCCAGCCGCTACCCCGCCCGCAGTCACGGGAAGTGTGTTGAGGAGTAGGGCTCGCTGGGGAGTCGGCCCGCAGTCCACGGGCGATGGGTGGGCTCCGGAGGCAGCGTGCCGTGTCCGTCCCTCCGCACAAGGGAAACAAGAACGGCTGCGGGAACGAAAACCAACAGGACGACAACGGCGACTATCAGCAACATTTCAAACTCGCTTTCTTGAAGGGTGAGTACGGGCCCCGTGTGCCGGCTCCGCTTGAGGATGAGAAGGGGTGGCTGTTTTCGGGCGCAACTGATCGTCCTGGCGCCTTTTGGGCACAGTGATGCGCGGCGGTGCCGTGATTTACGACCGGGGAGGGTTCGCGGAAAATCGGCGCTAAAGAGGCCTGGCGGGAGAGTAGCGCTTTCTTCCGATGGACAGTAGCGCTATTGTTGTCTTTCATGAACCACGATAGCAGTAGCAGCAAGCGGACAACAGAGTATCTGCGGCAGCTATCTGGCGGCCTGCGGCCCGGAACGAAACTGCCCTCGACCAGGAGTCTCGTTGCCGAGCTCTCCGTGAGCCCGGTAACGGTACAAAGCGCAGTTCAGAACCTGGTGAGTGAGGGGTTGATCGAAACCCGGCCGGGATCAGGTAACTTCGTCGCCGCCCAGCGGCCGAAAGGGAAGTCAGATTTCAGCTGGCAGACCACTGCCCTGGGACCTGCCCACAGAACCTCTCAGTTCGGTTCCATTATGTCCTCGCTCCCCGATGGCGCTATTGCCCTGCACACCGGTTATCCGACCTCGGAGCTTGTGCCGTTGCGCCTTCTTCGCGCGGCGCTCATCAGGTCAAGCCGTTCCGATGCCATTGAGGTTCGGCCTGCTGCAGCAGGCCTTCCCGAACTACGGAGATGGTTCGCCAGCGAGTTGGCTGCCGGTTCCCGGAGGGGCGGACCGGCGCCGGACAAGAACGACGTCGTCATCACCCCCGGCGGGCAAAGTGCACTCTCGTCCATCTTCCGTGCCCTTACGGCCCGTGACGGTGCGATTGTCATGGAGTCGCCTACCTATTGGGGAGCGATTGCCGCTGCCCGGCAGGCCGGGCTGCGCATCATCCCCATCGCTTCCAGCGGTTCCGCCGCCCCCGACCCCGAAATCCTTAGGACCGCCCTCAGCTCGAGCGGCGCGAGAGTGTTTTACGCCCAACCCCATTTCCACAACCCCACCGGGTACCAGTGGACCGAAGCTGAGTCCGAGGCAGTTATGGATGTCATGCGGGACACTGGCGCGTTTCTCGTCGAGGATGACTGGGCCCATGACTTCGCCATCGATTCGACCCCCAAACCGCTAGCCGCCGACGACGCAGATGGTCATGTGGTGTACGTGCGGTCCCTGAGCAAGAGCGTGTCCCCGTCAATCCGCGTCGCGGCCATCATCGCAAAGGGTCCAGCCATGCAGCGGATCCAGACCGACAGGACGGTTGACCACCTTTACGTCAGCGGGTTCCTTCAGTCAGCAGCGCTAGACGTTGTGACCCAGCCTGGATGGCACTCCCACAACAAGCAACGGATCAGGGAGTTGCGTCAGCGCCGTGACGACCTCGCAGCCCTGGTCACCAAATACCTCGGGAAGGAAACAATCACCCGCATACCCAAGGGCGGGATGAACCTTTGGCTCCAGCTTCCCGACTCCGTGGATACCCTGCAACTGGCCCAACGCTGTGAGGCCAATGGTCTGTTGATCTCGCCGGGGCCGGAATGGTTTCCTGAGGAACCCTCCGGGCAGTTCATCCGCCTGAACTACTCTGGCCCGCAGCCTGAGAGATACGAGGAAGCGATCCAGATCCTGGCGTCCGCAGTGAAAAGCCTCTCGGACTCCACGGTCTGACAGGGCCAGCCACTAGCGAAGCGCCCGCACCCACCTGCCCCTAACCTGAAGTGTTGGGCTTCCAGCCGATGGCCGGGGCTATGTGCCTCGCGATGTTCCCCAAAAGCTTGGCGTTGTAGTCGACCCCCAACTGGTTGGGGACCGTGAGCAGCAGTGTGTCAGCGGCCTGGACTGCGGAATCGGCCGCGAGCTGCTCGGCCAGCACATCAGGCTCCCCCACGTAGCTCTTGCCGAACCGTGCCGTGAACCCGTCAATGATTCCCACCTGGTCCCGCGTTTCCCGCAGGGCGCTGAGCCCGAAATACCGCCGGTCCTCGTCATCCACCAAGGGCAGCACGCTCCGGCTCACGGAGACCCTCGGCTCGTGCCCGTGACCGGCATCAGCCCAGGCCTTCCTGAACATGCTGATTTGCTCGGCCTGGAGTTCGTCGAACGGCACACCGGTGTCCTCGGTCAGCAGGGTGGAGCTCATGAGGTTCATCCCCTGCTCCGCAGTCCAGACAGCCGTTGCCCTTGTTCCGGCGCCCCACCAGATCCGCTCGCCGAGGCCGGGAGAATTGGGCTGGACGGGTAAGAGTCCGGTCGCCCCTCCGGCGTAGCGCGGGTCAGCTTCGGCAACTCCGGCGCCTGTGACGGCCCGCCGGAAGACTGCTGCATGGCGGCGCGCCATGTCAGCGGCAGTTTCGCCCTCGATCGGGACATGGCCAAAAACAGCGGCGCCGTCCCGGGCCGGTTCCGGTGAACCACGGCTGATGCCGAGCTGCAGGCGTCCTCCGCTGATCAGATCAGTGGCGGCTGCCTCCTCGGCCATATACAGCGAGTTTTCGTAGCGCATGTCAATGACGGCCGTGCCCATCTCGATCCGGGTGGTCCGGGCAGCGACGGCGGCAAGAAGCGGGAATGGTGAGGCCAGCTGGCGGGCGAAGTGGTGGACCCGGAAAAAGGCGCCATTCACTCCCAGTTCCTCGGCGGCTACAGCAAGTTCTATGCCTTGGAGCAGGGCATCGCGCGCGGTCCGGGTGCGTGAACCCTCAACATTTCCCCAGTGGCCGAAGGAGAGAAATCCAATGCGCTTCATGGGAACGGCAACAAAGCGGGCGGCAGTCTCATTCCCGCTAGCGGAGGCGCAGTCTAGCTGTATTGACCGGAGAGGTTAGTGACGCGGCTGGCCGGTGTCTGACCTTTGAGGGCAGTGTGGGCTCGGTGGTGATTGTAGGCATGGAGCCAGTCCGGGAATCCGGCAACACGCTCAGTTTCTGATCGGTAGGGGCGGGCGTAGGCCCATTCCTCGAGCATGGTGCGGTTGAACCGTTCGACTTTACCGTTGGTTTGGGGCCGGTAGGGGCGCGTGCGTTTGTGCTTGACATCCGGGCCCAAGGCCTCGGCGAAGAGGCGGGACCGGTAGCAGTTTCCGTTATCGGTCAGAACCCGTTGGATCGTGATGCCACGGGACTGGAACCACGCGTTGGCTCGCTGCCAGAACGCTGCTGCGGTTTCCTTTGTCTCGTCGGTGAGGATTTCGGTGTAGGCCAGGCGAGAATGGTCATCGACGGCGTTGTGGAGGTAGTGGTAGCCGGGCCTTCGGTTGGACGGGGTCCTGGTCCTGTTCTGTATTCCGGTGGCCCTGCCGAGGGCCCTGTGCCCGCCGCCGTCGGGGATCCTGCCGAGTTTCTTGATGTCAACGTGGACCAGGTCTCCGGGGTGGGCGTGTTCGTAGCGGCGGATCACTCGTCCTGTGCCTCGGTCCAGCCAGGTCAGCTTCGCCAGCCGGTAGCGGGAGAGGACGCGGTGCACGGTGGAGGGGTGGATGCCCAGCAGATACCCGATTCTTGCCGGACCCCACCGGCGGTTCACGCGCACGGCAATGATCCGCCGCTCCGTACGCCTTGCGGTCCGTTGCGGCGAGGAGTGCGGCCGGCTGGAACGGTCGGTCATCGCGGCCGGACCGTGCTCGCGGTAACGCTGTGCCCAGCGCGCAACCGTGGGTACCGAGACCTGAAACCGCTCAGCTGCGCGGCGCAGGCTCCAGCCCTGCTCAACAACACATTGCGCGAGGTGCAGCCTGCCACGTGGGGACAGGAAAGCGTTAGGGTGGGACATGAAGACCTCCGTGCGTGGAATTGGACTCTAGACAAGCCCCACTCCACCCGGAGGTCTTCTTCATGTCACCAAACCACGCCGAGCGTCACTAATGTCCGTGGTCAATACATCTAGCCTTTTGCGGCCCTGACAAAAGCAGTGACTTTAGCCAGGTCCTTAACACCGCGGGAACTTTCGACGCCGGAGGAGACATCCACTCCCCGCGCCCCTGCCTCTCTCGCCGCATTGGCCACGTTGAAGGGGTCCAGTCCGCCTGCGAGCAGCCACACGCGGTCTTCGAGTCCTTTGGCCAGGACCGATGCGTAGTCCCAGGCCTCGCCCGAGCCAGGTACGGCCGCGTCGATCAGGAGCAGTTCCTCACCCCAGTTCGTGAAGGCGTCAGGAGTGGCACTCATGGTGACCGCCCGGATAACCTTCATTCCGGCGTCGTGCGCTGTTTTGACGTCCAATGGAGTCCGCTCGCCGTGAAGCTGGATCCACTCCAGGCCTGCCTGCCGGGCCAGCCCAATCGCCTGGTCTACCGGTTCATGCCTGAAGACGCCTACGGCCCGTACGCCAACGGGAACGTGCGCCAGCAGCTCCAGTGCCTGCGCCGGAGTCACTTCGCGGGGACTGCTGGTAAGGACAAAGCCGACGGCGTCCGCACCGGCCTGGACGGCAGCCTGGACCGATTCCGGGGTACTGAGACCACACACTTTGACGAACATCGGGCTCCTTCCATTTTCTTGCTCATCTGACGTTAGCAAGCAATCGGCGGCAGCGGGTTGCCCATGGTGCACAATGAACCCTAAGCGGCACCCATCCCGTGGAGAGGAAGTCACCGTGACCGAAACAGATGATCCGCGCCGGTCTGCGGAGCGGATGGCGGAAGCCGCCTTCCAGCTTGCGCACTCCACGAGGAGCCTGAGCCGGCCCTCCGACAGTTACGTGGTTTTGGGTGAGCTCCTTGAAACCCAAAGAGCCATTGAACAGACCCTCCGGCAGCTCGCCGAATGGCACCGTTCCACTTCTCCCGGTGTCCACTACGCCGAGGGGCACGAGGAAAGCGCCCTCGGGATCATGACCTCCGTTGCCGAGCTTGACCTCGCCGCGCAGCAGGCCGAAGGGCTGCAGGAAACCCTGGCCCGCGCCTACGGCGGCAACAGCGTGGTCCAGTGGTTCGACTCGATAGGTTGAGGAGTCCAAATGCAGCATGAACAAGCACCGGATGCGGGACAGGGAGCACAGCAGACCCCGCAGTCCTTCGAGGGACGAGGCCAGCTCCCCATTGCCGGACAGAGCCCGGCCCAGTATCCCGACCAGCAGCCATTGTCGTGGGGCCAGTTCCGCTACCACATGCAAGGCCTGCAACACGCCCGGGATGGGCTGGTCCTGGCCGTCATCGGCATTGTCTTCTTAGGCATCGTCTTCGGTCCTCTGGCCCTTGCCCAGGCAAAAAAGGCCGAGGCCTATGGCATCAACGCCCAGAATACGAAAGTAGTGGCCTGGGTTGCCATCGGCTGGTTCTGCGCTCAGTTGATCTTCCTGGTGCTTTATTTTGCATTCTTCTTGTTCTTCATTTGGCAGGCCTACTCGCAACGCATCGGCCGCTGACCCATTGATCCGGTTCCTACCTGTCCCGTTAGGCTGGGCGGATGGAGATCATCCGTTATTCCGAGCTGAAACCCCAACCATGGCGCAACGGCGGCGGGGTGACCAGGGAGCTCGCCAGCCACCCGCAGGCTGCCTCCGCCCAGGATGGTGCCTGGGACTGGCGCGTGAGTATCGCCGAGATCTCCAAAGCGGGACCATTTTCCGCGTTTGCGGGCACAGACCGCGTGCTGACTGTGATCGACGGCGAACTGCTGCTGCTCAATGTGGACGGTGCGGAGCAGCCCCTGGAGAAGCACCGGCCTTTCCGGTTTTCCGGTGACGCCCCTTCCTCGGCCACCCTCCCGACGGGCAACGTCCAGGCCCTCAACGTGGTTACCCGCAAGGGATTGTTCAAGGGATACACCTCCATCATCGAGCTGTCCAAGAAACGCGCCCACCCCGTTTTCGGTGGCCAACTCGGCGTCCTGCTGCATGGCCAGGCGACCGTCACTCCGGGTGGTACAGCTTTAACGGGCACGGCTTCATCCAGCACGGGTCCCGACGGCGGGGCGGAGCCGCTGGGCCGCTATGACGCCGTCGTCGGTTCTGATAGCGAGACGCCGGAAATCCTTGGCCGGGGTTTCCTGGCCGTGGTGTCCATCGACAGCGTGGATCCGGCCCCATCCGCAGGCTGAAGAGTCGCTCTGGCAAGTTCCGCCGGACAAACCCTAGACTCGGTCCATGAGAAAAGCATCCTTCAACGATCTGCTGAGCACTCAAGTTGGCAACGAATTCTCGGCCTCCCAGCAATACATTGCGGTGGCCACATGGTTTGCGAACCAGGACCTGCCCCAACTTGCCAAGTACTTCTACCGGCAATCCGTTGAGGAACGGAATCACGCCATGATGATGGTGCAGTACATGCTGGACCGGGACCTTCCCGTGAACATCCCCGGCATTCCCGCCGTCCGCAATGACTTCACTTCCGTGACCGAGCCGTTGGCGCTCGCTCTGAAGCAGGAGAAGGAAGTCACCAAGAACATCGAAGACATGTTCCGTGCTGCCCGCTCCGAGGACGACGCCCTCGGCGAGCAGTTTATGCTCTGGTTCCTGAAGGAGCAGGTGGAGGAGGTGGCATCCATGACCACGCTTTTGAACATTGCCCAGCGGGCGGACAACCTCTTCGACATCGAGAACTTCATCGCCCGCGAAACCGTCGGCGACGGCGGCCACGACTCCTCGGCACCGGAAGCGGCAGGCGGCACGCTCTAGGTCCGCCGGAGCATCCAGGCACACTGGGCATCAAGGGGTCCGGTCCCTTCCGTACGGAAAGAACCGGGCCCCAACTCGCCCGTCTAGCGGGTGAGGGTGATGGAATCGATCTCGGCAAACCCGGTGCCGCCCCCATAGTTCGGGGCACCCTTGGCGAGCCGGATAGTGTTGAATCCGGCTTTGAGACTCAGCGGGGCCGTGACACTCTGGGAGAAGTTGCCCCAACTGCCGGTACTCGGGTAGGACACCTGCGTGAACGGGCTGCCGTTGGCGGCCAGACCCTGCGTCGCAGTTCCCGTTCCGCCATTGGCGTAGCGGATGGCCATGGAGTACGCACCCGCAGCGGGGACTTCAACCACGAAGTCCACGAAGCTGCTGTTCCGCGCGTTTGCTGCACCGTCGATGCGGCCCACGTAGGAACCGTTCGAGGCGGAGGCGGCGCTGAGGATGCTGGCGTTCACTACGGTGGCATTCTCCGCCTCATAGACCTGCTGGTAGCTGGTGGTGGGTCCGGCCGCAGGAGTTACCACGATCTGGTACGCGCCCAGGTAGTCCTGGTTAGTCACGGGAACAGTGATACTGCCGTTGGTGATTGGAATTGTTGTGGTGGAGACCGTGGTGGGTGCATCGACGTTGGTCTGCCGACCCGAGCGCGGAGTGTAATTCAGGGTGACCTTGGCCGAGGTACCGAATCCGGAGAGACCCTTGACTTGCACTGCGTTATCGCCAAAAGTCCCACCAAAGGCCACGTTAACAATCTTGCGGCTGGAATCGTAGGACGCGAAGCCATCCAGGTCACCGGAAGGCGTGACGGCGAGCATGTTGCCTGCCATTTCGCCGTACCACTTGTAGAGCCAGTAGGAACCGGTGGGGCGGTTGTTCCAGACCAGGCCGCCCACAGTCCCGGACTCGTACCAGTAGGCCCGCTCGGCGTCTTTGATGCCGGTGCGTTCGAACTGGGCAATGTAGTGAGCAGCCACGCTGGGCGAATCCACTTGGTTGGGCGAACCGTACTCATTGATGGAAATAGGACGTGGGGAAATACCCAAAGAGCGTTCAATCGCCCGGTAATCGGCTACGTGCTCATCCACCGCATTCCAGGTTCCGTCTTCGAGTTCGTGCCAGGAGATGACGTCAGGCAGCGTGTTGTCTGCCTTCGCCCGCGTGAGAAAGTCCCGCAGCCACTGACTCTCATAGCGGCTGTAGCTTGGCCCGACAATGGGCGTCACCGTGTCCTGGAGCTTGACCTGGCGGAACGTGCGGGTCCAGCCGTCGAGGAAGGGACCCGCCTTGGTAGTATCCCAGGTCCAGTCAGGTTCGTTCCACAGCTCCCAGCCGTTGATGTTGGTGGTGCCCGTGGCGTCCATCCTTGCTTTGACCATGGTGTTGACCTTGGATTCCCAGTCCGCCCAGCTGATCCAGCGGTACGGGAAGTCGGGGTATACGTCAGGCATCCGCGCGTAGGACTGCGCGCCGTCGGACGTGAACTGCGGGGCGGTCTTAAGGATGTCCCCGGTAGGTGAGGTGGCACCATTGCCCAACTGCAGGACTCCAGGAGCCGGCTGCGTGTGCTGCTTCAGACGCAACGGCGTCAGGAGACCAGGAGCCGGATCCGTTGCGGTTGCCAGGGCGTACAAGCCGCCGGCACCCACGCGGGTAACCGGGCGGATGGGCGAGGCGGCGTCCACCACGAGGGTATTGCCGGCGGCTTCTGCCGGCGGCGCTGGGACGGCCAGAGAGGAAGCAAGGACAGCCATGGCGGCTGCCCCGAGGACTAAGCGGTTTTTCTTCACGTATTGCTCCATTGCGTAGGTGAGATTGGCGGCCGGGTGCTGCCCGGCCGGGTGCTGCCCGGCCGGTTACTGCCCTGTTTCAGTTCTCCTTTCGGTCCGGTGCTGCAGGGATGGCGGAACCGGGCTCTGCGGCGGGAATCCAGACGCGCATGGTGGCCGGACCTCGGTTTCCCCACGTGTAGTAGGGCATCAGGTTCAGGTCCACGGTTCCGGTTGAGGCGGTTTCGTCGTGGTCTGCATAGGGCCAGTCGGCGGCTGACGGATGACGCAGGTGTGCGCGCGCCACAGTGCAACCGTCGGATGTGGTGCGCAGGCCGTGCGCCGCGTCCAACGCGATGTCGTTGACCGTGTAGCCGGCGGGGAGGTCCACATCCTCGGCGCACAGGACGAGAGGTCCGCGTTCCACGGCGACGGTGCCGCGTACTGCGTCGATCTGCGGGTGAGGGTGCGTGATGCGCGGCTCCATCGGCAGTACCAGGGCCACCACGTCGCCGGTTAGGAAATGACGCCGGAGAACCCCTCGCGCGGGCACGTCCTGGCCATTGAGGCTCATCCGGGCGTCGGTGGCCCATGACGGGATCCGGAGGTCTATTCCGAACTCGCGGTCCGGGGCCTCGAGGATCTCAACCCGGATGCTGCCGTCGTGGGGATATCCGGTGCGCACGGAAAGGGCAACGTCGCCGGCGCCGTTCAAAGTGGTGCGGATGTCTATGTCACCGAACTGGTGGATCTGGACTGCGTCCCCGGTAGCCGTGACGAAGTAGAGCTCCACGCTGGCGAGAGTGCGGGCCACGTTGGTGGGGCAGCAGGAAACCTCGAACCAGGGCGCCCGAAGGGTGGACAGCGCGCGGACGTTGATGCTGTCGTCGTCCGGGACCGTGCTGGCTGTCCGCTGGTGCAGCGTGTTGGTGTAAAAGAAGCCGCGACCGTCCTCGCGCGGGGAAGCCAGGATGTTGTTGAGCAGCGTCCGTTCCATCAGGTCCGCGTATTTGGAATCACCCGTCTGCAGCAGCAGGCGCCAGCTGAGCATCACAGAGGCGATGCCCGCGCAGGTTTCAGAGTAGGCGCGATCCGAGGGCAGCTCGTAGTCCGCGCCGAAGGCTTCGTCCTGGTGGTGGGACCCCATACCGCCCGTAATGTAGGTCCGCTTGGCCACCGTGTTGGCCCACTGCTGTTCAACGGCATGGATGAGACCAAGTTCATTGGCCTCGGTGCCTACGTCAAGCGCCCCGGAAGCGAGGTACAGGGCTCGAACTGCGTGGCCCCGCAGGACGGTGGCGTCACGGACGGGCATGTCGTCCTGGAAGTATTCCTGGCCCCATTCGATGGTGGCCAGTGTCCCGGTCCCACGGCGTTCCACGAACAGCCGCGCCAGTTCCACCGCCTGCGCGCTTCCGGTAGCGCGGCCGAACTCCACAAGGGCGGGCTCGATCTCCGGGTGTCCGCAGACTGCCGGCCGCCCGTCAGGGCCGAACTCCCGGTACACATGGTCAACCAGCCGGCGGGCCACAGTGACCAGTTTGTCGTCGTGCCCGGTGCGCAGGCGCGCGACTGCCGCCTGGATCAGGTGCCCAAAGCAATACAGTTCGTGGCCCCATTCCAGATCGGAATACCGGTCGCGCTGGCCGGGGCGGCCGAAGCTGGTGTGGAGGTATCCGTCCTGGTCCTGGGCGGCGGCCACCCGGGCCACGAGGGCGGCATACCGGTCCGCCAGGTCCTGCTGGTGCCCACGTCCCAGTTCCCAGGCCATGGCCTCAAGGAGCTTGTAGACCTCGGAATCCACGAACTCGATGCCCGAGTGGTTCGTGGCCACGGTGCCTTCTGCCGCCCGGTCAAAGTTGGCGATCCAGCCAATGCGTTCCATCCAGTTTTCGCAGTGTGCCAGGATGACCTGCGAATTGAGATCAACCAGTGCACCCCAGAAGCCGCCTGCCACCCTGACCTCATGGGCGCCGAGGGGACGGAGAGTGGCGGTGCTGGGCTGGACTGGACCGCCGATCAGGGACAGGTTGGTGATGGTCACGAGGAATCTCCAGGGGTAAATGGGGTTGGTGTAGACAGGCAAAGGCCGGGGCATGCCGCAGGTTCGGAAGGGCCGGTGCGCGATGCTGCGGTGGCACTGCGGAATGTTCGGGGGTGCGCTAGTCCTTGACGGCGCCGGCTGTGACTCCGGCCGCGACGTAGCGCTGGGCGATCACCAGGAGGATGGCGGCAGGAACGGATGCAATGACGGCGGTGGCCATGATGGCGTTCCATTGGGTGGTGTTGTTGCCGATGTACTGGTAGATGCCCAGGGTGATGGGAATCAGGTCACCGCTGCGGTTGAGCGTTGACGCGAAAATGAAGTCGGACCAGGCCCAGAGGAAAGCGAACAGCGACACCGTGAGGATCGAGTTCCTGCTGATGGGCAGCACGATCATGGTGAACGTTCGCCACACACCCGCGCCGTCCAACCGGGCCGCCTGGATCAGTTCGCGCGGAATCCCGGACATGAACGCTCTGAAGAGCAGCACCGCGAACGGCACCGCCACCGTGGAATTCGCCAATATCAGGCCCGGCAGCGTATTGAGCAGGTCCAGTCGGAGGTATATGGCATAGAACCCCATGGCCATCACCACCGCCGGGATCATTTGCGCCACAAGGAGGACAAAGCCCAAGGCATTGCGCCCCGGCAAGACCAGGAGGGACATGGCATAGCCAGCGGGGGCAGCGATAACCAGGGTAAGAGCTACGGTGGCGACGCCGAGGATCAGGCTGGTGGTCAGGTGCGGCAGCTGCTGGTCCAGGGCTGCGGTGTAGCCTTCCAGCGTCGGGTTCAGGGGCAGCAGGCTGGGTGGGGACTTTCGCAGGTCCGAAGTCCGGGTAAAGGACACGTTCACGATCCAGTAGACCGGGAACAGCATCAGAGCGGTGAAGATGAGGCCGAGGCCCGTTTTCCACCAGGTTCGTGTGGCGGTCATGATTCCTCCTGGTTTTTCTGCACCCGAAGGTAGAGCAGGCCAAAGGCGAGAGCTATCAGGATCAACAGGTTTCCTACTGTGGCTGCGGGGCTGAAGTCCGGCGTCCCCGTGCCGAAGGCTTCACGGTACGACCAGGTGGCGAACGTGGTGGACGTGTCACCCGGGCCACCGGAGGTCATGATCCAAATGATGTCCACCACTTTCAGCGTGTAGACCAGGCCCAGGAGGAGAGTAATGGCCGTAACCGGCCGAAGGAGCGGGAAGGTGATGTTCCAGAACTGCTTCCAAGAGGAAGCGCCATCCAGTGCGGCCGCCTCATAGTAGTCCTTGGGTATGTTCTGCAGTCCGGAGTAGAGGATCACCAGGTTGAAGGGGATGCCTAGCCAGATGTTGGCGATAATAACCGATGTCAGGGCCAACCCTGGGCTGGTCAACCAGTTGAGCGGTTCGAACCCCAGGCCCACCAGCGCAGCGTTGACTATCCCGTTGTCGCTGTTGAGCATCCAGGACCAGGCTGATGCAGAAACGATCAGCGGCAGCAGCCACGGGATAAGGAACAGGCCCCGCAACACGGAGGACAGCCGGAAGCTGCTCCTGAAAAACACTGCAAGGGCAAGGCCCAGGGCGTACTGGAACACCAGGGAAACTGCCGTGAAGACCGCCGTGTTGGTGAGGGCTGTTACGAAGGTGCTGCTGCTGAAAACGGCAAGATAGTTGTCGAGGCCCACAAACTCAGCCTTGCCCTGCACAAAAGCCCGGAGGGTGTAATCGTGAAGGCTCAGTTCAATGTTCCGGTACAGCGGGAACGCGTAGAACACGAGCAGGTACACCAGCAGTGGTGCGGCGAAAAGCGCTGCCGCGATACGGGGGCCAAGCGAACGCTGCCGCCGGTTTCCCGGCACTGCAGCGTCCGCCTTCTTCCCCACGTCCGGCCGGCTCTCAGCCGTGTGGGTCACAGTCATCATCTTGTCCGTTCTATGTTCCTGGCCCCGGGCTATTTGCCGGTGGCGGCCGCGGCTTTCTGCTGGGCGGCCTTGAGCGCATCCTGGGATGACTGGGCGCCACTGAGGGAATTCTGGACGGCGGTCCAGAGTTGTTCCGAGATCACGGGGTAGTCCGTGCCCAGGTTGTCGCTGGTACGGCCCTTGGCCTCGTTTACCGCCTCCACCCATACCTTCAGCTCCGGGTGTTCCTTCAGCAGCAGCTCCTGGCCCGGGACTGTCGCAGGGATGTAGTAGGCGAACGTGTTGGCAGTTTCCACCTGACCCTCAGTGGTGCTCATGCACTCCACGATCTGTGTCGACGTTGCGTAGCGGCTTTCATCCTTCTGGACGGGCATGAGCAAGAATTCGCCGCCGGTAGGGGCTGGCGCCAGGCCACCGGCCTTGGACGGAATGGGGATGTAGCCGGTGGCGAAGCCGGCCTTTGCGGCGCTGTTGACCTGCCACGTGCCGTTGACCACGAAACCGAAGTCACCGGTGAGGAACTCCTCCCACGTCGTGTTCTGAGAGTTATTGATCACCGAGTTGGGCGCCAACCCGTCCTTGACCCACGAGCTCCACAGGTCAAGCGCGCTGACCGCTTCGGTTGAATCAAGAGCGCTCAGCTTCGCCCCGGAGCCCCAGAAGAACGGCAGGAATTGGAAGGAGCCTTCCTCGGTGCCAATACCGGCGAAGGTAATGCCCTTGTGCCCGGAACCCTTGATGCTTTGCAGGGCTGCGGTTAGTGAATCCCAGCTGGTGATGGAAGCGGGGTCAACGCCGGCTTGGGCCAGAATGTCCTTGTTGTAATAAAGGGCCAAGGTGTTGGCCCCTACCGGGATGCCGAATGTCTCGCCGTCCAGCTCACCGGCCGCGAGCAGGTTCGGTTCGATGGCTGAGGTATCCAGGCCCGCGGTCTTCATGTCCACCAGCGCCCCGGTTTCAGCCAGGGTGGAAACTGCAGGGTTGTCCAGCAGGATTACATCGGCGGACTTGCCCTCCTGCGCGGCGAGGAGTGCCTGGTTGGTAAGAGCCTGGGTGTCGTAGGCCGTGCGGGCAATGGTTACGCCGGCTTCCTGTCCGCACTTGTCGATCCGCTTGGCCCAAGCCGATGACGCGTCATGCTGGGGATAGGGATCCCAGACAGTGAAGCTTCCGCCGCCCTCCTGGGAGGCTGTTGCCTGCCCGGTTGTTCCTGAGCAACCAGTGACAGCTAAAGCCAGCGACAACGCCCCGACAGTGGCAAAGGCTATCTGGGTAAATTTTTTCGACACGGCTGATTGTCCTTTTCTCCGTTGAAAGATGACTGCTGACTGCAAGACCGACTGTTCCGCCAATTTCCACAAGACCGTAGCCTTCGTTTTCCGAAAATTCCGAAACTAGTTTCTGCCGGAAAACGTACCAGTGAAAATGGCGCTGGTCAACGGTCAGTCCAGCGCTTTCGGAAATGGCTGCGAAAGGACGCTTGATCATTTCCCGAAACTTTTCCGTTTGTGCAAGGATGGAGATGACGAATGCGAAGGGGACGTGATGGCGAAGACCAGCAAACGGGCGGTACTCAACGATGTGGCGGCGGCAGCCGGCGTTTCGGTGGCAACCGCGTCGAAGGCGCTCAACGGCAGGCACCACGTCAACGAGGCCACACGCAAGCGGGTGCTCGACGCCGCCGAACAGCTGAGATTCACGCCCAATCCGTTTGCCCAGGCGCTCAACTTTCCGGTCACAGGCACCATCGGAGTGCTCACTGCAGACCTGTCGAGCAGGTTCGTCCTGCCCATCCTGATGGGCGTGGAGGAGGCGTTCGGCGCCGGCTCCACCTCCGTGATCATCAGCGACGCACGCAACGACAGGGTCCGGGAACAGTTCCTCCTGCAGACGCTGGTTGCCAAGCGCGTGGATGGCATCATCGTCCTGGGTGCAGACGCCAATCCCCGCCAATCAATCTCTGCTGACGTCCCCGTCCCCGTGGTGTACGCCTACACACCCTCCGTTGTGGAAACCGATTGTTCCTACACGCCGGATAACGCCATGGGTGCCCGGCTGGCCATCGACCATCTGGTGGCCCGCGGCCGGAGAAACATTGCGATGCTCAACGGCGAACCCCGCTATGACGCAGCGACCGAACGTGGGGACGCGGCGGTGGAAACCCTCAAGAACCACGGGCTGGGGCTGGTCACCGGCGAAGTGCTGTACGGGGACTGGAGTGAACGGTGGGGCCGTCAAGGCGTGCAGGCGCTCCTCAATTCCGGGCTGCCCGTGGACGGGATCTTCTGCGGCAGCGACCAAATCGCCCGCGGCGTCGTGGACGAACTGCGAAATGGCGGAATATCCGTACCACACGACGTCGCGGTGGTGGGCTTCGATAACTGGGAACTGTTCAGCACCACATCCCAGCCGCCCCTGACCACAGTGGACATGAACCTCGAAGAGATGGGCCGGGCAGTGGCGGAGGAACTCCAGGCCGCCATCTCGGGAAAGCCGCGTACAGGAAATCACCGGTTACCCGTCCAACTCATTCCGCGCGAATCCACCGCCAGCCTCGCTCGCGGCGCGGGAAATCCCGGCGCATAGCAGCGCGATCCAAGGGCCAAGGTCCCAGCAGGAAACAGGGATCTGGACGCCGAGGAGGCTAAGGGAGCGGGTGGTGAGGTTGGCCACGAAAACTGGCCCGCCGGCGTCGGGCGTTGCTAGGCTGGAATGAAGGGTCCGCACCGGACCCTCCGGACGACGGTTCAGTACCCGGCACGCGACAAGACTGGCCAAAGGATCTGTCATGTCGTGGATAATTCTTATCCTCTCCGGTGCGCTTGAGGCCGTCTGGGCCGCTGCCCTGCACCGGACCTTCCAAGCCACAGGCCGCCGTCGGGCTCTTCCCGCCCTGCTGTTCCTGGCCTCCGTCATCGCGAGCACTGGCGGACTGGCCATCGCCATGCAATCCATCCCCACCGGCACTGCCTACGCGGTGTGGGTGGGCGTGGGAGTTGTGCTGACCAGCGCCTACGCGATCATCACCAAAGTGGAACAGGCGACGGCGGCGCGGCTCCTGCTGCTCGGCGGGATTGCAGCCTGTGTCGTCGGCCTGAAAGTGGTGGCGTGATGCTCTCGAAAGCCGCAATTGCCTGGGGTGTCCTACTGGCTTCGGCCGTTCTCGAAGCCGTGTGGGCCACCGCCCTTGGCTTATCCGACGGCTTCACCAGGCCCCTGCCCACCATGGTTTTCGCAGTCACGGCAACCCTGAGCATGCTCGGCCTCGGCCTGGCCGTGAAGCAGATTCCGCTGGGGACTGCCTACGCGGTTTGGGTGGGAATCGGTGCGGCCCTGACCGTTGGGTGGGCGATGGCCACCGGCGTCGAACCGGCCAGTCCGCTGAAGCTGCTGTTCATCGCTGGAATCGTTGCCTGTGCGGCGGGGCTGAAGATGCTGCCGGGCCATGGTCCGGCGGACCCGGATGCGCTCCCGCCCAGTTAGTCGAGCCCCTGTCGGCGTGTTGCGGGAGGCACGCCGCGTCAGGGGCAGGCGCCGGACAGTAACTGGGCTGGAGCGTCCGGAGCACTAGGATTTTGGCATGGATTCTCCCGAAATTGCGCTGGCAATGGATACGCTGCGCCACCGGATCGAGGCGGGGAACAGGACCCTGCTGGGCATCACGGGCTCCCCGGGAGTGGGTAAGTCCACGTTTGCTGCCTACCTCCGGGACGCCTTCGGTCCCGAAACCTCCGTGGTGGTCCCCATGGACGGCTTCCACCTGGGCAACGCGATTATCGACGGCACGCCCCTGAAGCAGCGCAAAGGCGCCATTGATACGTTCGACGTCGGCGGTTACCTTTCGCTGCTGCAGAGGCTCAGGCGGCGGGATGAGGACGTGGTGTACGCCCCGGACTTCCGGCGCTCCATTGACGAACCGGTGGCTGCATCCATCGCCATTCCTGCGGCGGTTCCCCTGGTGATCACCGAGGGAAACTATCTGCTCGCGGACCACCCGCAATGGCGCGAAGTCAGAGCCCAACTGGACGAGGTCTGGTTTATCGAGGTCCCGGCCAGCATCCGGATGTCACGGCTTGTGGAACGTCACGTGCTGTTCGGCAAGGAACGGAGCGCGGCGGAAGCGTGGGCTGGCGGTTCTGACCAGGCCAACGCAGAGCTGATCGAAAAAACGAAGGCCTTTGCAGACCGGGTCATCAGCTGGTCCTAAGGGACGCCTTCTACGATGACGGAATACCTTGACCGGCCGTGGGGTTCTTGGCTGGGACAACACTTCAGAGCAGCGAACGGAGCGCATTATGACTGCAGCATCAGTAGAGCTCGGCGACGGCCTCAAGGTCAGCCCACTGGGATTTGGCGGGATGGCGTTGACGCCGGTTTACGGAGAAGTGGATCAAGTCGATGCCCTGCGTACCCTTCATCACGCTGTGGATGCGGGAATCAGCTTCATCGACACCGCCGATATCTACGGCGGAGGCAGCAATGAGGAACTGATCGCGCAACTGCTGGCCGAGCGGCGGGGTGAAGTCCAGCTCGCCACCAAGTTCGGCATCGTCGGGAACCCGCACGATGGCTACACCGGCATTCGAGGGGATGCCGCCTATATCAAGCAAGCAGTGGAAAACAGTCTCCGCCGTCTGGGCACGGACACCATCGACCTTTACTACATGCACCGCCGGGACCTCCGCGTTCCGCTAGCGGAAACCGTTGAGGCCATGGCAGAGCTGGTTCGCGAGGGCAAGGTCCGGCACCTTGGTCTGTCCGAGGTGACCGCTGCTGAGCTGCGGGAAGCCAACAACATTCACCCCATCGCGGCAGTCCAGAGTGAATGGTCCATCTGGAGCCGCGACGTGGAAAAGAACGTGGTTCCCGCGGCTGGCGAGCTTGGAGTGGGCTTTGTCCCCTACTCGCCGCTCGGACGCGGATTCCTGACCGGAACCGTGGACGCTACCCAGCTTTCCGACACTGACTTCCGACGCCGGATCCCCCGTTTTGCCGAAGACGCTGCTGATGCGAACCAAGGGGTGGTGGCCGCCGTGCAGTCTGTTGCTGAGGATCTGGGAGCAACTGCGGCACAGGTTGCCCTCGCCTGGCTGCTCGCCCACGGCCGGCGTCTCGGCCTGCCGGTCGTGCCGATCCCCGGTACCCGGAAGGCGCACCGGATCGACGAGAACCTGGGGGCGCTTTCACTGGACTTCACCCCATCACAACTGGAGACGCTCGACGCCGCTGCGGACGCCGTCGTCGGCTCCCGGTCCGCTGACCCGAAGTGGGTATCGCAGGGGCGTGAATAGCGCATGGACACGCTCATTCACTCACTCCGGGACATCACCATCCGCAGCATTTCCGTCAGCCAGATGGACAACAATGTGTATCTGCTCACCGCCAAGAAGTCCGGCGCGCAGCTGTTGATCGATGCCGCGGATGACCTGCCTGCGATCCTGAACCTGCTCTCTGACGCGGCCGCCGATACTGCTGCCGCACCCAAGCTGGCACTGATCGCCACCACCCACCAGCACTGGGATCACGTCCGGGCGCTTCCGGAGCTCGTGAAAACCACCGGTGCAAAAACAGCGGCCGGCACTGATGACGCTCCGGAACTGCCCGTGCCCGTCAATGTACTGCTGGACCATGGGGACGTGGGCAACTTTGACGGCTTCGATGTGACGGCCGTGCACCTGCGCGGGCACACCCCGGGCTCGGTGGCACTGGTCTATGAGGACCCGAAGGGACCGGCCCACATCTTCTCGGGGGATTCCCTGTTTCCGGGCGGAGTGGGCAACACCCAGAAGGATCCCGAGCGGTTCAAGCAGCTGATCACCGATGTCACCGAGCGGCTGTTTGACGTCTACCCGGATGACACTGTGGTGCACCCGGGCCACGGCAAGCCGACTACCCTGGGCGCCGAACGTCCGCACCTGGAGGAGTGGCGCGCCCGCGGCTGGTAACGGCCCGGGTGGCGCCCGGACGTTGAGACGCGCTACGAAAAAGGACGGCCGCACCCTGGATCCAGGGTGCGGCCGTCCTTTTTTTGGCGGGGTAATTCTTATAGCCAGAAGACCTTAGCGGCCGCGGCGTTCGTTCGATGCCGGAGCGGAGGCGCGACGGGGGCCGCTGCGCGCCGGACGGCCTGAGCCGCCGTTGCCGCCGGACTTCGAGCCGCCGTTGCCGCCACCCGAGTAGGATCCGCCGGAGGTGCCACCCGTGTTCGAGGACCAGACGGCAGCGTTTCCGCCCGACTTGGCGCCGGCAGCGGCACGCTGACCCGTTCCTGCGGCACGCTGGCCGGTTGCCGGACGTCCGCCACGCTGGCCACCTGTTGCGCCGGAGCGGGCTGCGCCGCCACGGGTATCAGCAGCGCGTCCGTCCGATCCGCGGCCAGCCGCTGCACGGCCACCTGCCGCGGGAACGTCATTGCGGTGAGAGTTGTACGCAGACGTCCGGGTGCGGGCGCTGCGACGGGCAGCGCGCTCGGCATCCAGGCGGTCCTCGTTGCGCTCGGTGACGCGCTCTGCAGCATTGCGGGCAGCGGCCTGGCCTTCGTAGGCCACAGCACGACGCTCGGCGCGGGGCAGGTCGGTGCGGGGCGCCTCAGCTGAAACGCGTCCGCGTCCGCCACGTCCACCACGGCCACCGGCAGTGGGAGAACCCTGGGTGGATCGGCGGGCGCGCTTGCGCTCGGCGTTGGCACCGGTGGAGGTGCCACCGCCCTGCTGCTGCGCCTTGGCAGCAAGGAGAGCTGCGCGGGTGCGGGGATCGATCTTGTCGGCCATTTCGCCCACCAGTTCAGCAACCAGGGGTGAGTTGGCGGTGACGCGCTCGAAGTTAACCTCGACGCCGGCAGCCTTCATCAGCTTCTTGACGTCCGACTGCTGCTCGGGCAGGGTCAGCGTGACCACAGTTCCGTCAGAACCCGCGCGGGCCGTACGGCCTGAACGGTGCAGGTACGCCTTGTGCTCGGTGGGCGGGTCAACGTGGATGACCAGTTCGACGTCGTCCACGTGGACACCGCGGGCGGCGACGTCGGTGGCCACCAGGACGCGGACGTCGCCGTTGGAGAACTCGGCGAGGTTGCGGTCACGGGCGTTCTGCGAAAGGTTGCCGTGAAGATCGACGGCGGGGATCCCGGCGTCGGTCAGGGTCTTGGCAAGCTTGCGGGCGTGGTGCTTGGTGCGCATGAAGAGGACGCGGCGGCCGGATCCCGAGGCGAGCTCAACGATCAGCTGCTTCTTGACGGTCTGGTCGTTGACCACCAGCACGTGGTGCTCCATGGTGGTCACGGCGGCCTGCGGATCGTCAACGGAGTGCGTCAGCGGGTTGGACAGGTAACGCTGGACGATCTTGTCCACACCGTTGTCCAGCGTGGCCGAGAACAGCAGGCGCTGGCCCTGGCTGGGGGTCATGTCCATGAGCTTCTTCACGACGGGCAGGAAGCCGAGGTCAGCCATATGGTCGGCCTCGTCCAGCACGGTGATCTCGACGGCTTCAAGGGTCAGGATGCGCTGGCGGATCAGGTCCTCGAGGCGTCCGGGGCAGGCGATGACGATGTCGACGCCGGCGCGGAGTGCCTTCTCCTGGCGCGCCTGGGAGATGCCGCCATAGATCACGGTGGTGTTCAGCCCGGCAGCCTTGGCAAGCGGCTCGATGGTTGCGTTGATCTGGGTGGCCAGCTCACGGGTGGGTGCAAGAACCAGGCCCATGGGGCGGCCGGGCTTGCGGAAGTGCTTGGCTTCCCGCTCAGCGAGTCTTGCTACAAGCGGGATAGCGAAGGCAATGGTCTTGCCGGATCCGGTGCGGCCGCGGCCAAGGACGTCGCGTCCGGCCAGGGTGTCCGGAAGAGTCTTGACCTGGATGGGGAACGGTTCCACGATCCCCTGGGCTGTCAGGGTGTCGGCGAGTGCCTTGGGCGTGCCGAGGGCAGCGAAAGTAGTCATGTGTTTCAAAGGTCTTTCAGGCGGTATCCATGCGGATATCGGCCCCCAACGCCGGTTGGCTCAGGGGTTCGCCGAAGAAAAGTCAGGTGATCAACCAGGCTGCTGCCATATTGCAAGGGCGGAAGTCGGGACCAAATAGAACGCGTTCATCGACGCAGGATGTGCCTCTCACATGAAAAAACCCACTCCCTTCCGGATAAATCCTTCGGGGAACCGGTTGATGAACCGGTTCAAAAGTGGGCATCACTGCACATCAAGTTCCACCAGCTTAGCATCCGGCTGGACCTTACCCTGCATCGCCACCGCTTCCGCTCCTCCAACTGGGTAGCAGTAGATGCTGTGGTGAGAAAGGTGTTAAGCGGAAATTACACAGCCCGCAGAAGGCTGTAACACGGCGAGCGCAGGATGGCCCTATGCCGGGATAAGTGCACCACTTGCCGAAAGGGTCTGCCCATGAATCTGAAGAACCTCTTCCTCCAAGGCATTTTCCCCTTTGTGGGAGCCGGGTTGGATAAACCCGTCCCCATTCACAGCCAGCTCTCCCATTTCGTTCCCGACGGGGTCATCAACCAGATTCTCTACTTCCGCGGTGGCAACTCCTCTCCCGAGCTGATCACCGTGGCACTTATGAGGGACGGCATCCCCTTGCGGTACTTCCCGATCGGAGCAAAAGGTGATGTCCATGTACCGCTGCGCGTAGTAGAGGACATCGACGGCGGTTCGCTGATTGAGCTGAGGCTGCTGGCGGATACGGGGGTCACCGGCTCAGTGGTGGTGGATCTGGGCATGGTGGAGCACTGATGACCGCCATGGCCAGCAGGGCCGCCCGGTCCGTAACCAAGGACTCCCGCCGTCGGCTTGTGGTGATCGGCAACGGCATGGCCGGAGCCCGTGCAGTGGAGGAGATCCTGGCCCGCGGCGGGGGCGCCCAGCACAGGATTACCATGTTCGGGGACGAACCCTACGGCAACTACAACCGCATCATGCTCAGCCATGTTCTGTCCGGCGACGAGGATGCCGGTGACATCTTTCTCAACTCCTTGGCCTGGTACCAGGAAAACAACATCACCCTTCACGCAGGAATCCGGGTGGAGAGGATCGACCGCTTCGCCAAGCTGGTATTTTCCGACGACGGGAGGGCAACCCCCTACGACGTCCTGATCATTGCCACGGGCAGCCGTTCGTTCATGCCCGCAGTGGACGGGCTGTACACCGCGGGCGGACTCCTGCGCCCAGGGATCTTCGCTTTCCGCACCATCGACGACACCCAGAACATGGTGGCGTACGCCCAACAGGACCATCATCACCGTGCCGTTGTGATCGGCGGCGGCCTGCTGGGCCTGGAAGCCGCACGCGGTCTTCAAAGCCACGGTATCGACGTCGAAGTGGTTCACTCGGGCGGGCACCTGCTGAATACGCAGATGGGTCCGGACGGAGGCGCCGTCCTGCGGCGCAGCGTCGAGGCCCTCGGAATCAAAGTCCACACCAGCAGCCGGACAACAGCAATCCTGGGAACGGACAAGGTGCAGGGCGTCCAGCTCCGGGATAAGCCGGACATCGCGTGCGACATGGTGGTAGTTGCTGCTGGGATCCGGCCCAACGTCGACGTCGCCGTCACCAGCGGGCTGCCGGTGGAGCGCGCGATTGTTGTTGATGACCAGATGCGGGTACCGGACGAGGACGAGATCTATGCCGTGGGCGAGTGTGTCCAGCACCGCGGCGAAGTGTACGGGCTGGTGGCACCAGTGTGGGAGCAGGCCGCCGTGCTGGCCGACCACGTCACGGGGGCTGATCCGTCGTCGGCCTATCTCGGTTCCCGGACGGCCACCAAACTCAAGGTGGCCGGCGTCGACGTCGCCTCCATGGGGCTGCAGGCCCCGGAACGTGACACTGACGAGCACGTTGTTTTCTCGGAGCCCAGCCGCGGTGTTTTCAAGTCCATAGTGATCCGGGACAGCAAGATTGTGGGCGCGACGCTCCTGGGAGACAGCCGCAAGGTGGCCTACCTGACGCAGGCGTTCGACCGTGGGCTGCCGCTGCCGGAGGAACGGGTGTCCCTGCTCTTCGATATTGGCGGCCCCGGTGAGGAAGCGGGTGTGGCTGAGCTGGATCCGGACGCCCAGGTCTGCAACTGCAACGGCGTCAGCAAGAAAGCGATCGTGGAAACCGTCAAGGGAGGCTGCAACACCGTAGCAGGCGTTATGGATGCCACGCGGGCCGGAAAGGGCTGCGGCTCGTGCAAGCTGCTGGTGCGGCAGGTGGTGGAATGGGCCGCTGACGGCGCCGTGGCGGAGGATCCCGCTTCCGGCTATTACGTGCCGGGGGTGCCCCTGGAGAAGGCCGCGCTGATGAAGGCCATCCGGCAGCAGGGGCTCCGCTCCGTCTCCGCGGTCTTTGCTGCGCTGGCCCCGGGCGGTGCGGAGGACGCGAAGTCGAAGATGGGCCTGGCGTCGCTGCTGAAAATGATGTGGGCAGACCAGTACATCGACGAGCGTGATGCCCGGTTCATCAACGACCGCGTCCACGCCAACATTCAGCGCGACGGCACCTTCTCGGTGGTGCCCCAAATGAAAGGCGGGGTTACGACGCCGGACCAGCTCCGCCGGATTGCCGACGTCGCGGACAAGTACAGCGTTCCGATGGTGAAGCTGACCGGTGGGCAGCGGATCGACCTCCTGGGGATCCGGAAAGAGGACCTCCCGAAAGTCTGGGCTGACCTGGACATGCCCTCCGGTTACGCGTACGGCAAGAGCTTCCGCACCGTGAAGACGTGCGTGGGGAAGGATTTCTGCCGCTACGGAACCGGCGACTCAACCAAGCTTGGCATCGAGATCGAATCCAGGTTCCAGGGGATCGAGTCCCCCGCGAAGCTGAAACTGGCAGTCTCCGGCTGCCCGCGGAACTGCGCAGAGTCCTTGGTCAAGGACGTCGGCGTGGTGGCGGTCGACGGCGGCCGCTGGGAAATCTATATCGGCGGCGCTGCGGGCGCTCACATCCGTAGGGGAGATCTGCTGGCCACAGTGGACAGTCCTGAGGCTGTGAAGCTCTTGACGGGCCGCTTTATGCAGTACTACCGGGAGCGGGCCAACTGGCTTGAGCGGACGTATTCATTTGTTCCCCGTGTGGGCATCGAGCACCTCCGCTCCGTGATTGTTGATGACGCTGAGGGGCTGGGAGCCCAGCTGGATGCGGCCATACAGGCGTCCATCGGCAACTACGTTGACCCTTGGACTGAACGCGGCGACCCGTTCACTCCCGGGCAGTTCCGTACCTCGCTTCCGCTTGAGGTCCTCCCCCAGGTGCCGGTCCGATGACTTCCGATACGTCAAGCGGGGAGCTGCACAGGCTCGGGCCGATCGAGCAGGTGCCGGTCGGGGAAGGCCGGTCTTTCGGCGTCAACAGCCAGCAAATTGCTGTGTTCCGCCTACGTGACGGTTCCCTACGGGCTGTCTCTGCCGTCTGCCCGCATCGGGGCGGCCCCATCGCTGACGGCACCATCGACCAGCGGGAGGTCTTGTGCCCCCTCCACCAGCACGCGTTCGCTCTGGATACTGGATGTTCCACCACCGGAGCCCCGCCGCTGCAGACCTACCCGGTTTTTGTAGACGCCGACAAGAACATCATGCTGCAACTGGAGTGAGGATCCCCGCCCGGGGCAATTGGCGCTGTGAGCTTGGCGCTGCGAAAGCGGCACTGAACCCCTTTCGAGGGGTTTGCAACCCATTCGTGTCGTACCCCTCCCCCACAATGGACACCACGCGATTCGGAGAGAGTTACCGGTAACCTGCCCAGTAGCTTTTCCATCAATAGCCGGAAGCCTCTCCTCCTTGTTTGGCGAAACCCCTCAGAGGTCTCTGAAAGACTGATCGCATGGAACTCGACCCGTCAACTTGGGGAACCGCTGGACAGTGGGCGTCAGCCGTCTTCGCTGGCTCGGCCTTCGCCACCTTCTACGTCATCCGCAGAGATGCAAAGCTCCGTCGCACCTCTCATGCCCGCCGTATCGCTTATTACTCCAGGTACTTCCTTCCGGATGAGCTGATGGACGATCGCTGGTTCCACATCCGAAACAACAGCGACGAGTCGGTCTACGACGTCTTCTTCTACGACCACGGTGGCCGACAGATTGAGCAGGGAGCCAGACAGGTGCTGCACCCTGGCGAGGAGACCAAGTACCGGAGCATGGAAGCGCCTCGGATATCATTTCGGGACGGGGCGCAGGTGCGGTGGCTGCGGAACATCGACGGCGATTTGAAGTCCGGCCGACCCAAGTACAGCAAGCGGTTCAGGCAGCATCAACGAATGCTGGGGAAGAAACCGAGCTAGGCATATGCCTCTGGTCTATTGCTCTCGATGCCCTCTGAGCCCTAGATGCATGAACGATTGATTCGCCTGACGTTTTTTGATGTTAGGCAACGGCAGGTTCGAGCTCGTCTGAAAATTATCGTTCCGGCTCGCTGATTCTGATCCAATAGCGCCACGCAGCCTCGTTTTCGCTGTCGCGGCCCACCTCTAGGATGCCGCCTTGGCGTTCGATCGTCTTGGCAGAGGCTCCCTTGCCGGCCTCGCAGACGACCATCACCCGGTCCATGCCGAGCACCCCCGAGCCTCATCTAGTACTTGACCTAGGCCCAAGTAGCCAACCCTCGTCCGCGAGGAGGCCCGGATGCCCTAGCCGATATGTCCGGCCCGTGCCGCTAGTTCGTGGTTCTGGTGCCGCAGCGCGATCCCGCCCAGGACTTGGTCATCCTCCACGATCCACCAACAAGTACCACCTGACTCGTCGGCAAGCCGTGCCACCCAGATCCGGAACCCGGGCAGCGAGCCGACCTCATCGGTTGCCAGCAACCCGAACCCATTCTCGTGGAGTCCGGCACCCCACTCGGCATGGCCCTGGAGCCAGGCTGCGTACAGGCGTTCAGTCGGTGCGATCAGCTCGGCCATGCCGCAACCATATATGGATCAACAGCAAACGCTGTGGAGACCCTTCGTGTCGTACCCCTCCCCCACACAGGACATCGGCGGCAGAAGAAAGGCTATCGGTAGTTTGCGGAGTAGCTTTTGAACGAACAGCTCTCGAAGTTGATCTGATCGGCCCGAGCAATCAGGCGGCCGTCCCCATATGGAAGGAAGGGCTGGCATTGAACTGCACCCCAAACGTTGGAGCCGCAATTAAGCGGTGACACCAGCTTATGGGTCTGTTCGTTCCGATGAGCTGGGTGATTCAAGGAGGGCTCTGTCGATTCAAACGACGGAGCCTTCCTTCTTCATGTCGCAGGGTTTCTCGCGACAGCTGCCTCAGGGCGACGCGTTGCCCGGGACGGCCTGCTCGGCTGTTTGTGTCAGGAACCGGCCCGCCCGCCGAAAGTCCCGTACGAGTAACCCAACCCCGGCCACTGCTACTCCCGCACCAATTGCCATCAGCCAAGCCACTGCAGTGTCACCGCGCAGGGCAAAGTTTATCCCTTGAGGGATGAAGATGAGCGGAAACAGCGGTTGCAGGAACAGTTGCGTGGCAAGGCGCTTTCGTAGTTGCACTGCGGCGGCGCGGGTGACCGCAAGGTGTTCCGGATCTAGCGGTGCCTTCCCTGTGATCTGACGGTGGACCTGCTTTTGTTCCTCGCTCGCCAGGGAAAGCAGCACGTCGATCCGCCCCACGTTGGCTGCAGGTACCACTTTCTTCGCGTTGTAGACCAGTCCCCCGATCAGGGCACCTAGAAATCCAAGGACAAGCCCGAAGGCTAGAAAGGTCGGCCATCTCTCCCGTATGCCTGGGAATGCCAGCGTTCCGCCGATGGTCCCTGCCGTGACCAGGATCAAGAATCCGGCCGGGAAATAGCGAGTGTAATAGGTTTTCACGGCGTCGCCGAGGCCGTTGTCCTCGATGCCTTGGGCTCTCCTTTTGGCTTTTGCCCAACGGTCGTTGGACTCTGCCATGAGGTCGTCAATGCCGCTCATCGTCCTTACCCTTGTCTTCCAGCGTCCGATTGTCTTCGCCGCGCCCAGCGGCTCCGATCACGGCCAACGCTCGGGATGTTTGGGGTCCCGCCCTCTTTCCCGCCAGTACTCATCTCTCTGCCACAAGGAAAATCGGGTTACCAGGATGCCCGCTACGATCGTGCAGGCGGCAAGAATGATGAGGATGAGAGCGTGGATCAAAAGCCACTCTTCCGAATCAGCGCCCAAGATGCTCAGACTGGACGAGACGAACCCCAAAACGATTACCGCTAGTAGGAAGTAGAGAGGGCGTCGGAGCCGACGCTCCATCTCGTCTCGGCTAGCCATATCTCCTCCTGAAGCCATTTGAGCATCGCCAGCGATCTCTACTACCGGTTCCTTGTCCTGAGCATCATCCAGATACCACCGGCGAAGATCAGGGAAACGACTGCAATGGGCAGGAGCAACGGAAGAGCGAAGATATTTCCGACCACCGCGCCTATTCCGGCGATGGCCCCCACTCCGACGCCGATCACAAAGAGCACAAAGGACATTTTCTTCCAAGTCCCGGCATCACGATCGCTGAGGTCCGATAGCTTGAGCTGAGCGGTGCTTTCATGTTCATACAACTGGGCAACGAACCCAGTGATCAGGAGTAATACTGAAACCCAGAAAAACGTTTGTACCGGGACGGTCAAGATTGGGTTGCGTGACCATGATAAGGATGATGGTCACCAAGACGATCGCAGCGAGTGCGAAATACTTCCACCGCCGGCGGGTCAGCACAAGGCGCCCCGCTTTGGTCCTCCCGACCATTACTATGATGCCCAAAGCAAACTGACCCACGGCCACCAAGGTCGAAAGGTTTCTGGGCCCCGGGTCCCTGTCGCCAGTCGCTGGATACCAATACAAGAACAGCGTCGCGAAGCCGAGAGCGATGATCACCAGGCCACCCGCGATCCGAAGCCATGCCGCGGTCCCTTTAGATGCCATGCGCTAAGTGCAGCCTTCGGCTGTCCGGTTGTCAATAAGCACAGGCGCGGTCGACTGCCCGAACTGTGCCCGGTATTGCACGGGACACATTCCCTGCAGCCTTTCCTTGATCCGGACGTGGTTGTACCAGTGCATGTAGGTGTTCAGTTCTTGCACGAATTCGGCAGTTGAGGCGTAGTGCCGGCGGCGGTAAAACTCTTTCTTCAGATGGCCGAAAAAGCTCTCCACCATTGCGTTGTCAGGCAGTTGCCCTTGCGCGACATTGACTGTCTCATTTTTGCTGGCCGGCGCTCAAGGCCCAGAACTCATCGCCCGGGGGCGTCAGGGAGATTGCGTGCCTGGCTGGCCGACGTTGTGGCGTGCCATACAGCAGCCCTTCTTATGGTGATACCGGTCAGCCGGGCCAGGACGACCGGGGGCAGTTGCATAGCTAGTTGCCCAACGGCTGTACTGCGCGCGGGCGCCGGTTCAGCCCGATCCCTCGGAGTCGGCGGGTGAGGGTTGATGCAGTAACCGGCCTGCCGTGGATCGGGCCGGGGAACAGCCATTTGTGGTCGTCACCAATGCCGCCGAATCGGGCCACGGTGCGTGTGGCTAGGGCGGCCCGGGCGTGGATTTCGAGAGCTTCCGGAAGCCGGAGTGGCTCCGGACCGAAACGGATGTAAACGGAGTCTTCGCCAGTGACGAAGTCGTCCAGTCGGAGGCCGACGAGTTCGTGTGGTCTTGACCCATACACGAGTACCACACTCGCCCGCAGCCGGCCATCTCGAAGGCTGGCGCGGGAGTTCTACCAAGCACCAACAAGTTTTACTCTCTATCAGGCGGCTCGAAGGCCGCGAACACAATGGCCAAAGCCTGCTCTTTCACCGGAGCGACGCTGGCTCTGATGGGTGACAGGTCAAAAAACCCATCGAGAAGGTCAAAGTCGGAGACAATGTCATTGCTACCGACCCTGAGACCGGCGAGCAGGTCAGCCGACCACCCCCCCGCTGGCTTTGAAGATCCGCGTGGCGACACGGACACGTACTGTCGCGAAATGCCGTCTAACAACCGAAAGTCTCACAACTGCAAATCGTCGGGATTAAGAGAATACGGGGACGGCCAATGGCTGTGATCGGGTACGCGAGAATTTCCACTACCGAACAGAACCTAGATCTGCAGCTAACCGCGCTCAAGGCAGCCGGCGCAGCCGGAGTCTTTGCCGACAACGGCGTCAGCGGGTCCACTATCGAACGCCCTCAACTCTCCAAGGCCATGGAAAGGTTGCAGCCCGGTTACGTACTGATTGTCTGGAAGCTCGACCGCTTGGGACGCAGCACCAGGCAGGACTCGCTGCGGCCGCGGCTAACAATCGTCGCGGCGGAAGGCCCCGGAACGTGGACACCGCGCAGACGCTGCCAGCGCCGAGGAACTCAAAGGCAAAGGAATCAGCGCAACCGACATCGGCAAGATGCTCGGAGTCTCCCGCGCCACGGTCTACCGGTACCTCATCTAAGCGACACAAAGGCAAGGCAAGCTTTGGCAAGCCGGCACCACAGCCAAAACGGGGCCCGAGGGACATTACCGTTCGCGCCTGCCTCAGCCTGCTCTTTGACTTCATGGACCAGCACTCCCCTACCCAGGGCTCCCGCGGCTGCGGCGCTGCCCACCCCTGGGTCAGCACAAAATCTCATGCCCTTAAGGCATGCAAGAATGGCGCCATGCTAGTAACGAGTCGGGAGTCAATAATTGCGGATCTCCTGTCCTATGGGGAGAAGGCTACGGCAGAGTGGATCTCCCGATGCAGCGACGACGAGTTGATGCGCACCCTATCAGTAGGTGAATGGTTGCTGTACTACGGTCCTGGACCTGCATCAGGAGGGAGCATGCTGATAGGCAAGGCAGCTGCGCTCGCAGCGGTCTACGTGCACGAGGGCAATCCCCGTGACCTTACTCGTCGGCGCCGCGACCTCTCGGCGTGGGCCGCCGCAATACCCAGCGATGGCACCGCACGGCTTCCCGGGCTGCCAAAGAACACACACTGGCCAAAGGAGTACGGCGTAGGAACGGATGCGAAGGACTATTGGACACACAGCGATTAGGCAAAACAAGATCGCACAGTCAAAAACCGTACCTTCAGGTTTTGACCACCCCTTGATTCCGGCACCGAGTTTTGAACGGCACCATGGGTGGCTTGAGCCACCTTCAGGCGAAACGATCGTCATCAGCCAGAAACGGTCGGTTATTGACTACCTCTCCCAATGACTGATCGTCCCCTGGGCGGCTCATGATTTGATCAAGGTTCTGTGGCAGGGTGGTGCCATGAAGGACGCCACGGATCCGCATCACAACCACCCCGGACACTCCGAGCAGCACGAGCACTCAACGGACGACGTCGGCGGTGGCAGCAACACGGCCGACAACGCCGAAGTGTGGGACGCCTTGTACAGCAGCCGGCCCAAGGTGTGGAGCGGCCAGCCCAACGGGCAGCTGATTGCTGAGGCTTCCGGGCTTGCTCCCGGCAGTGCCCTTGACCTGGGCTGCGGCGAAGGAGCCGATGCCATTTGGCTCGCCCGGCACGGCTGGAGTGTTACCGGTGTGGACGTTTCCGCCGTCGCGCTTGAACGGGCGGCTGCCCACGCGGCCGACGCCGGCTGCCGGATTGAGTGGATCAGGCAGGACCTCGTCGACTGGATCCCGGAGCAAGAATACGACCTTGTCAGCGCCCAGTTCCTGCATTCGGACGTTATGGCCTGGCAGGACGCCCTCCGCCCGGCGGTCTCAGCGGTCCGCCCTGGCGGGACGCTGCTGATCGTGGGCCACCATCCGGATGGGCTGCCGTCTGGGGGAAGGCACCACTCCCCCGACAAGTTTTTCACTGCCGAGCAGGCCGCTTATGAACTTGGAATCGGATCCCCCGGCTGGAAAGTGGAGACGATGGACTCTCGCGAGCGCCGTGCCAAAGGTTCGGATGGCCAGCAGATGACAGTGGCCGACGCAGTGCTCCGCGCTACGAGGCTCGCGTAGGAGTCTCCGCCCCAGACGCCTTTCCTGCAGCTGCCTGAACTGCGCGCGCCTGCACCCGCGGGGCAATGAACACCGCGGCGACGGCTATGACCACGGTCAGGGCAAAGACGCCAGCGAAGGAAGCTCCCGCCGTCGTCAGGGCGGTGAAGATAATCCCGGTAGTGGCGAGAGCGAGGGCCGCGCCGAGGGAATCCGAGATGGACATGGCCGAGCTGTTGAAGCCTTCGTTATCCGGTGTTGACAGCGCCAGGGTCATAACGCTCAGCCGCGGGTACATCAGGCCCATGCCGGCCCCGGCGAAAACCCAACCGATGATCGCGACGGCGGCAGGCCAGCTGAAGACGGTTGTCACCAGCGCCATTGCAACTGCTCCCAACACCAGCAGGGATCCGATCCGCACGGCCATCTGGTTCTCCAGCCGGCTGCCAAGCCGTCCCTGCACAGCCGAAGCGCCAGCCCACGCGAGGGCACCGCCCGTCAGGGTGAGCCCGGCGAATGTGGGAGAAAACTCGTACTGCTCCACCAGTAGATACGGCAGGTAAACCTCGGCGCCGAAGAACGCCGCGGAGACCAGGCCGCGGCTGAGGATGACACTCGGCAGGCCTGGCCGTGCGGTGAGCGTTCCACGTGGAACCAGCGGGCGTACGGCGAGCAACGCAATCACGACGGCGGCCGCGGCCAGAACTCCGCCCACCGCGGGAACTCCAGATCCAAGGTTCATGCCCAGGACGGCGACGGCAGCAAGACCGGCCCAGGCGAGCCGTCCGTACGCCCATGGCTTTTCCGACCCTTCCTGCGCGTCCTCGGATGGTCCCTGCAGTCCGCGGAGGGCCGGAATGATCATGAGGAGTGCTGGGACGACCAGTCCAACCACGCCCAGGAACACCCAGTGCCAGCTGGTGGCCTGGGCCACGATCCCGGCGGCAAACGGTCCGATGAGGGACGGGATCACCCAGGCTGCAGCGAAACCCGCGAAGATTTTGGGGTGCAGCACGGGCGGGTACACCCGTGCCACCACCACGTACAGGGCCACCGTCATGGCGCCGCCGCCCAGCCCTTGAACCAGTCTGCCCAAAACGAGGATGCCCATGGTCCCGGCAGTCCCTGCTATCAGGAGCCCGAGGACAAACATCACTACCGAGGTGTACAAGGGACCCACAGGGCCGCGGCGGTCGGACCAGTTACCTGCAGCCACCATGCCGATGACCCCGGTGGCCAGCGGACCCGCGAAGGCCAGCGCGTACAGCGAGGCCCCATCAAGTTCGCGGCTCACCAGCGGCATGATGGTGGTCACTGCGAGCGACTCGAAGGCGCCGAGGAAGACGAGGGCGCAAGCACCCACCGTTACCAGCAGGTAGGGGCGATGGAAGATTCCGGCGCCGGCGGCCAAGGTGGGAGGGGCGGAACTTTGCACGGGTACGGCCTGATCGGTAGTCATGAACGTTACCGTAGGACCTCAACTAAGGTTGAGGTCAAGGTTCGGTCCGGCGTCGGTTTTCGTGGTGCGTATTTGTTTTTGTCGGTCCGGGACAACGGAAGGCTAAAGGGGAAGCATGCCACAGGTACCGGGCGGAACGCACCATGTTCTATCGATAGGCGAGTTGGCCGAGCGGAGCGGAGTGGCGCCGTCGGCCCTCCATTTCTACGAACGAAACGGCCTTATCTCGTCTGTCCGGACGTCTGGCAACCAGCGCCGGTACCGCCGGGATGCCCTCCGTCGCGTGGCATTCATCCGGGTTTCCCAGCGCGTGGGGATACCGCTGAAGGACATTGGAGCTGCGCTGGACTCCCTGCCCGAGGCGCGAACCCCCACCAAACGCGACTGGGCCCGGCTCTCGAAGCTGTGGCGCTCCGAACTCGACGGGCGGATCGAGGCACTGGAACATCTGCGTCGCGACCTGGACGGGTGCATCGGCTGCGGCTGCCTGAGCCTGAAAGCGTGCCGGCTGCAGAATCCCCAGGACGAACTCGGCGGGACGGGCAGTGGAAGCGGCCCCCGCCGCTGGGAGCCCTGAGGGAAGCAGAGGTCCGGGACTCAACTATTCTGGAAGTGATGAGTGAATCCCCAGAAAATCCCCAGCAGCCGCAGACTCCGCGGCCGGTCACACCAGGCACCCAGGCGTCCTTCGGCACCTACGGCGGCCGGCCGGTCAGCTTTGTGCGCCGCGGGACCCGGCTCCAGGGCCGCCGTCAGCAGGCCTGGGAAGAGCATGCGGACCGTTGGGCACTGGACGTCCCCCGGCATGTAGCCAACACCTCGGTGCACCCTGACTATGTGTTCGACGCCGAGGAGGAGTTCGGGCGCAAGGCACCGCTGATCGTGGAGATCGGGTCCGGCCTGGGCGACGCCGTGTGCCACGCCGCCGAGGAAAACCCGGGCACCGATTTCCTCGCAGTAGAGGTTTACACCCCGGGGCTGGCCAACACCATCATCAAGATCAACAGCCGCAAGCTCAGCAACGTCCGGGTTGTGGAAGCGAACGCTCCGGAAGTGTTGTCCACCATGTTGCCGCCCGGATCGGTCACCGAGATCTGGGTGTTCTTCCCCGACCCTTGGCACAAGTCCCGCCACCATAAGCGCCGCCTCATCCAGCCCGAATTCGCCGAGCTCGCGGCAAAGTCCCTCAAACCGGGTGGGCTGTTGAGGATTGCCACTGACTGGTCCAACTACGCAGTGCACGTCCGCGACGTCATGGCCGGCTCCCCTCATTTCGAGAACCTGCACGACGGCGAGCGCCGCGGTCCGCAGAGTCCGCTCACCCAGGTGTGGCAGTCCGGCGTCGAATCCCTCGTGGGGGGCGCGCCGGTCAAAGAAGGCCGGGCCCCGGTGAGTACGGAACACACTGGCCCCAACGAAGGGATCGACGAAACCGGCGGCTGGGCACCGCGGTTCGAGGGCAGGATCCGGACGAGCTTCGAGAACAAAGCGCACGAAGCCGGCCGGCTGATTTTCGATCTGTGCTACCGGCGGCTCGAGCCGTAACTGAACAGGGGTTCCACGGTTCCTGCCGCCCGCTTCGATTGTCCAGCCGGGGTTATGCCCGGGCCAGGGTTGCCGTCCCAGCTATCGCGGAGCTGCCAAGATCGCTCTTTTCCAGAGCCCGCCGGGCGTCGAGGGCATCAACCCACGCATCGGTGGTGCCCACAGCTGCCCAGTTTGATTGCAACAGCGTAAGCAGGGTTGAGTGCACTGTCTTTGCGTCGGCGAAACCTGCTTCATTGGCGAGGTTGATCGCCCCGGTGGCGTCCGAGAGAACCTCGGTGTTGAAGCCGAGGGACTCCGCTTCAACGGCAGAAGCGAGGACGCAGTTGTTGGTCATGTACCCAACGAGCGTGACGGTGTCGATGTCCTCCTGGCGCAGCCACCCAGCCAGGTCAGTGCCTGCGTAAACGGAGCCATACTGCTTCACGACGTCCTTCCACGCATCGGTTTTGCGGCTTTCAATCTCGGGATGGAGTTCGAATTCGGGGGTGCCGGGTGCGAAGACCGGAGCGCCCTCACCCGCACTGTGTTGTACGGCCACAATGGGGACACCGGCGGCGGTGGCCGCGTCGACAGCCCGCGCGATCATCGGCAGGGACTCCTGGTGCGGCGGGTACTGGATCTCGAGGAGTCCGTTGAAGTACTGCTGCTGGACGTCGATGAGGATAAGGGCGCGACGAGGGGTGCTCATTGTCTTGTTCTCCCGGTAGTGGTTCGCTGGCCGCCGTGTGGCGACCATTCCATCCTTCGCCCTGGAGGCAATGACCACCAGTGGCACGAAGGCCGTTGTACGATGGATTCGGGCCAAGGTAAGGGGAAACGGATGCGCATCGCGGTTTACGCCTTCGACGGAGTGACGATGTTTCACCTCGCTGTGCCTCAGATGGTTTTCGACGAGGTCACGCGTCAGGGACTGGCGGACTGGAAGACCGTCCTCTTCTCCGACCAGGCTGGACACGTTCGAACAACAGAGGGTTATCAACTCGGAGAGGTCCAGGGCCTCAACGCCACGGAAGACGCCGACGTCGTCGTGGTGCCGTCATGGTTCGACGACTATCGTGCTCCGAGCGAATCACTGCGGCGGCTCCTTCAGGAAGCGCACCAGCGGGGTGTGACTATCGTGGGGCTTTGTCTTGGCGCCATCCCCCTCGCTGACGCCGGTCTGCTGTCCGGACGTCGGGCAGTCACGCACTGGGGAGCCTTTGAATCGCTCGCTGTCCGCCACGCTGATGTGGTCCTTGACCAGAGCGTCCTGTATATCGATCATGGTGACGTTTTGACGTCGGCCGGCACGGCTTCCGCACTGGATGCCTGCCTGCATCTCGTCCGGGGGCGTCTCGGAGCGGATGCGGCAAACAAGGTAGCCCGCAGTCTGGTCATCGCCCCGCACAGGGAGGGCGGACAGGCGCAGTACATCGAACACGCAGTTCCGCCGCGGTCCACGGATGACCCGATCGCACGCTTGCTCGAATGGGCGCTGGGCCGTCTGGGTGAGCCCCTCAGCATCGACCGCCTCGCCACCCAAGCGCACATGAGTCGCCGAACCTTCGTCCGGGCCTTCCGGTCGACAACAGGGACAACGCCATCCGCCTGGATACGCACACGACGGCTCGATGCGGCCCGGCGCCTGCTTGAAACCACAGACTTATCCGTTGATCAGGTTGCAGCTGACTGCGGCTTCGGCAGCGCTGTGACGCTAAGGCAAAACTTCGCCACGGCCTTTTCCACCACACCGACCGAATACAGGCGCCACTTCGACGCCCGCGTCCCGGATCCGGCGTCGCGCTGACTCTTAGCTGAACGCCGCCGGGGTGACGCGCTTGTCATAGGACTCCCGCGCTGACATCACATCTTCGATATATTCCTCAGCCCAGAGGCCCAGCGCCGTCAGAGGCTCTCGCAGGGTTTGGCCGAGAGCGGTCAACTCATACTCAACGCGGGGCGGCATCTCGTCATACGATGTCCGGTCCACGATCCCGTCCCGTTCCAGGTCCCGCAGCGTATCGGCCAGTACCTTACCGCTGATGCCATCCACGGCTTGACGCAGCTCACCGAACCTCAACGGACCCCCACTGAGAGCAATGACGATCATGGCCGTCCACTTGTTTGCGATCTTCGCCAGGGAAGTCCGGGAGGGGCACGTGGCCACCATTACGTTCCAAGCCGGGACAGTCACTGAATCAAGCTCCTTAGTTACGTTGATGTAACAGGTTACCGACTGTAACTATAGGCGGGTAAGCCCAAGCGAAGGAGAACCAGATGACTGAACAGACTCCGGCGGCCGTGACCGCCTCATATTTTGACGCCCTCGGCCGCGGTGACGTACCCGCGGCCATGGCACTCCTGAGCCCTGACGTGGTGTGGCATCAGCCGGGTGCGAACCGTTTCTCCGGTGACCACACAGGCCTCGATGGCGTGGGTTCGTTGCTCGGCGGGATGATGGAAACGAGCCAGGGCACGTTCCAGCTCGCCGTCACCGGGCCCGCAATGGTCAATGGCGAGTACGTTGCCGTTCCTGTTCAGTTCTCCGGCAAGCGCTCGGATGTTTCCATGGACATGTCCGGTGTCGATCTCCTCACCGTCCGAAACGGAAAAATCGCCGAGGTGCGCCTGTTCTCAGAGGACGGCGCGGCAGAGGACGCATTCTGGGGACACCCCTAAGCCATCCAATAGACGACGGGCCGGCGGCACTGGAGAGTGCTGCCGGCGTCTTGTTCCATCACGTCGTCGAACGGTCTATGTTGTAGGCAGACATGCAACCAGCCCCGTGACAGGCCTCTCGCGGAATCAACATAACTGAGTCAAGTACAAGGGGCCGATCATCAAAAAGGAACTCAGAGAGGCGGCAGCAACCGCCGAAGAAGCAAGTGATTCACGGGCGCTTGAGCTGGTGGCGCGTGCCGGGTTCGCCGTCAGCGGTGTCCTCCATTTTCTCGTAGGCGCCATCGCCATCCGTCTGGCAACCGGCGGAGAGGGCCAGGCAGACGTGAGTGGCGCCGTCGGAGAGCTGTCCAGCCAACCAGCCGGCCCCCTGCTGCTGTGGAGCTGCTTTGTAGCTTGCGTCGCACTTGCCCTCTGGCAAACGGGCGATGCCGTCTTCCACTTTAATCATCTCTCCGGCAGGCAGAAGCTGATGAAGAAACTGAAGGCGGCCGGCCTGGCTGTGGTTTTCGTTGCCTTCGCCGTCACTCTTGGCTCCTTCGCCCTGGGAGCACGACAGGACAACGGCGAGTCTGCGAGCGATCTGACTGTCGCTGTGATGAAGGTTCCCGGTGGGATGGTGCTGCTGATCCTCGTGGGAACAGCCGTGGCCGTCACTGGTGTGGTTTACGCCATCCGGGGGTTCCTTCAATCTTTCGCCAAACTTCTCCGTTGGCCCACATCAGCCCCTGCCCGCCGCGCCGTGAAGATCGTGGGAATCGCCGGTTATGCGGCCAAGGGAGCTGCCCTTCTGCTGGTGGGCCTGCTGATCATCATTGCTACGGTGCAGGCGCAGCCGGAGGAGTCCACCGGCTTGGACGGCGGACTCCGGGCTCTCCGCGAGCAGCCTCTGGGCGTGTACGCTTTGGCTTCTGTAGGAATAGGGCTCGCCTGTTATGGGGTGTTCCAGGCGGTGCGGGCCAGGTTCGGAAAGATGTAGCGGGGTTACTCCGTTGTCCAGCGGTTCAGGCGTGGGTGGGCTCTTCCACCAGAGCGGTGGCGATGCTGTCCGCGTCGTCCAGGGCGGCCAGGTAGCGTTCGGCGTCGAGGGCTGCGGCACAACCGGTTCCGGCGGCGGTGATGGCCTGGCGGTAGCGGTGGTCCACGGCGTCGCCGCAGGCGAACACCCCTGAGAGGTTGGTGACGGTGGTGGGCGAATCAACCTTGATGTAGCCCTCGGCGTCCAGCTCCACCTGCCCGGCCACGAGCTCCGTGCGCGGTACGTGCCCGATCGCCACGAAGATGCCGGTGGCGGCCTGCTCCCGGGTTTCGCCGGTGCGGGTGTCCTTCAGCGTCACGCCGCTGACTTTTCCGTCGCCGTGAATGGCTGTGACGGCCGAGTTCCACGCGAATCTGATCTTCGGATTGTCCTTTGCCCGCTGGGCCATGATCCGGGATGCACGCAGCTCGCCCCTGCGGACGACGACGGTCACGGACTTTCCGAAGCGGGTCAGGAAGGTGGCTTCCTCCATTGCGGAGTCACCGCCGCCGACGACAATGATGTCCTGGTCGCGGAAGAAGAATCCGTCGCAGGTGGCGCACCAGGAGACGCCGTGGCCGCTGAACTTCTTCTCCTCCGGCAGGCCCAACTCCTTGTAGGCGGAGCCGGTGGCGAGGATCAGCGCCGGCGCCTCGTGGGTCTCGCCGGCGCCTGTGACCACACGCTTAAGGTGGCCCGTCAGCGTAACTTCGGTGACGTCGTCGAACACCACCTGCGCGCCGAATCGTTCGGCCTGCTGCTGCAGCCCGTCCATAAGCTCCGGCCCCTGGATCCCATCGGGAAAACCCGGGAAGTTTTCGACGTCGGTGGTGTTCATCAGGGCACCGCCGGCGGTGACGGATCCCGCCAGAACGAGCGGCTTCAGCCCGGCCCGCGCCGCGTAGATGGCGGCGGTGTAGCCGGCAGGGCCGGAGCCGATGATGATCAGCTGTTCGGTGTTCTTGGCGTCGCTCATGAAAGGCTCCTGCTCGAAACTGTTACTTGACTGCGGGCGTAAGGGACTCGATCAGGTTCTCAATGCGGCCTTTGATCTCGTCGCGGATGGGCCGGACGGACTCGACGCCCTTGCCGGCAGGGTCCTCCAGGACCCAGTCCTCGTAACGCTTTCCCGGGAAGTACGGGCATTCATCGCCGCACCCCATGGTGATCACGACGTCGGATTCCTTGACGGCCTCGGTGGTGAGGACCTTGGGGGTCTCCTTAGACATGTCGATGCCGAGCTCGGCCATGGCCTCGACGGCGGCAGGATTGATCTTGTCGGCGGGCTGGGAACCTGCGGAGCGGACTTCGATCTCGCCCTTGCCCAAGGTGGTGAGGAAGGCGGCGGCCATCTGCGAGCGGCCGGCGTTGTGGACGCAGACGAAGAGGACGGACGGCTTCTTGGTTGTTTCGGTGGTCATCGTGTATCTCCTGATTGAAGTGAATTGCGGACGGAAGTCAGGCCGCATGAACCCGCGGAGCGAGATCGCCTATCCGGTGGGCGATCTCCTGGAAGGCATGCTCAAATGCTTCAGGGGTTCCTTGCCGCACAGGATCGGGGACTGACCAGTGGACGCCCCCGAGTCCACTCAGCTCTTCATGGGCGTTGTCGCAGACAGTGACGACAAAGTCACCCTCGCCCGCCAGCGGGTCAAGCCGCTGCGGTGCCGTATCCGGAAGGCTGAGACCGTGGCGCCGCGCAACCTCAATGGCACCGGGTGCAATGCGGCCGGCGGGATGGGTTCCGGCAGATGTAGATGGGATTTCGCTGATCTGCTGCCAGAGCGCTGTGGCCAGTTGCGATCTGGCGCTGTTTCGTGTGCAGACGAAGACCACGCGCTGGGCTCCGTGCTCAATCCCCGGGACCAGGCCTTCGAGAGCGCCGGGAGTGAGCCGGATGTAGCTGCGCCTCCTGTCGGCCTCTGAGCGGCGCCGGGTCACAAGGGCCGCCTCCTCAAGAGTGCGCAGATGATGGGACAGCAGGTTCGATGGCATCCCCAACTCGGCCTGCAGTTCTGTGGGAGAAAGATCCCCAAGAGTCAGCAGGTCAACGATGCGCAGCCGTGCTGCATCAGCGAGTGCGGCATGCTTGGCCACTCGCTCACGAAACTTGTCCATTTCGTCAATAGTCATTGCCTCAAGTTTGACTGAGATAATTCTTTCGGTCAAGCTGGTCCAATGAATTCTCCCCAGCCCCCTCTATGGCGACGTGCCATCGCGGAACTCCTCGGTACCAGCCTGCTTGTGACAGTTGTGGTCGGCTCCGGGATCGCTGCCGAACAACTCTCGCCGGGCAATATCGGCTTGCAGCTGCTCGAGAACAGCACCGCCACAGTTTTCGGCCTGACCGTGCTGATCCTGATATTCGGTCCCGTCAGTGGCGCCCATTTCAACCCTGTGGTCTCTCTCGCGGACTGGGTTCTTGGACGGCGGAGCGGCTCGGGGCTAAGCCTGCCCGAGGTGGGCATTTACGTGGTGGCCCAGACTGCCGGCGCAATCAGTGGAAGCGTCCTGGCTAACGCGATGTTCGACGTCGGGACCTCTATTTCCACGAAGGACCGGCTCACCCCGGGGCACCTCCTTGGTGAGATCGTCGCCACCGCCGGGCTGATCCTTCTGATTTTCGCCTTGGCCAGAACCTCCCGCGGCGTACTCGCCGCTCCGGCCGTGGGCGCCTACATCGGGGCCGCCTACTGGTTCACCTCTTCAACGTCGTTCGCGAACCCGGCAGTCACAGTGGGCCGCATGTTCAGTGACACTTTCGCCGGGATTCTGCCGGGCTCGGTCCCCGGCTTCGTCCTGGCGCAACTCGTGGGAGCGGCAGCCGGGATGGGCCTTCTCCTGATCCTCTTCCCCACGGCGGGCCGCTCCGCCGATGATGTTGTCATCCCCCACCGCGCTGCAGTGGACTCCTGACGGGCGAGCTCCTCATACGGGATCTCCTCCCGAGGTCCGGCACCCCACCACTATTACACCGGCTGGGATGCCACAAGAACGCGCAGAGCGGTTCATCAGCCTCGATCCGGAAACGGCCTTTGCGTTCTCCAAGACCACCGGGGAATTCCCTTTGAAGGCTGGTGATTTCATCACGGACGCCGTTGTGCCGATCAATACGAGTACGCGGACGGGCGCCGGGTCCTGTCCGAGGCGGGGGCGTCAGGCCAGCCGCGGCCGGGATTTGAAGGGCCGATCAGCTTTGCCCAGCGTGAAGAGATTGCGGTGATGCGCCTCATCTGTCGATTAGAACGACGGCTTTGGGTCGGCTATGATCTTCTCATCAAGGGGAGTACTCCCGTCTGTGATCGGCCCGTCAATACGGATGCACTTACGCATCTCGGGCCGACGGTTCCGGTGTCATCCGGGCGGAGGAGACCTTGGCGTCTCTGTCCAACGCCTACCCCTTTGGAGCATCCTCATGCAGGTCACACCCCTGATCTGGTTCATCACGATCGCCGTGACGATCCTGTTCTTCGTCTACGAGTTCTTCGCCCACGTCCGCAAACCCCACGAACCGTCCATTGCAGAATCGGCGCGCTGGTCGGCGTTCTACATCGGACTCGCACTACTGTTCGGCGTGGGAATCGGCGCGGTCTCGGGATGGACGTTCGGCGGCGAGTACTTCGCCGGCTACCTCACCGAGAAGGCACTGTCGATCGATAACCTGTTCGTTTTCCTCATCGTGATGGCCGGATTCGCAGTACCGAAGAAGTACCAGCAGAAGGTGCTGATGATCGGGATCATCATCGCCCTGATCCTGCGCGGCGGATTTATCGCGATCGGAGCGACCCTGATCGAAAACTTCTCCTGGGTCTTCTACATCTTCGGTGCCCTGCTACTCGTTTTGGCCTACCGGCAAGCGTTCAGCAGTCATGCGTCCAACCCGGCTGACGGTAAGTTCATGACAGTTGTGCGCCGGGTCCTGCCTGTCACTGATGAGTATCACCAGGACAAGCTCACCGTGATGCAGGACGGGAAGCGTTTCGTCACGCCGATGCTGCTCACAATCATTGCGATCGGTTTCGTAGACCTCATCTTCGCCGTCGACTCAATCCCTGCAATCTACGGCCTGACCAACGAGGCGTACATCGTCTTCACCGCCAACGCGTTCGCGCTGATGGGTCTGCGTCAGTTGTTCTTCCTCATCGGTGGACTGCTCGAGCGCTTGGTCTACCTTGCCCAAGGGCTGGCCGTCATCCTCGCCTTCATCGGCGTGAAGCTCGTCTTCCACGCCCTGCACGTCAACGAGCTCCCCTTTATCAACGGCGGGGAACCGCTCCTCTGGGTGCCGGAGATTCCCATCTGGCTCTCGCTGCTCTTCATCGCCGGCACCATCGTCGTAGCGACCATCGCGAGTTTGCTCAAGACCCGCGGCGACGGCCAGAAGGACGACCGCGGACTGATCCCCGGTGAACCAATGGTGATCACCGCCGACCCACGGAACGAGGAATCCGAGGCCGACAAGAAGACGATGACGACTACCATGTCCAAGTAGCTCCCCACCGGCGCCTCACACCTGAAACGGGCCTGACGATCGGGTATCCCATATGCCTCTATATGGGATACCCGACCCCCTCCCGAGCATGATGACAACGGGCTACGGCTCTCTCCGAAACCACCGCTCTGCACCAACCCAATAAAGCGCCATCCCGAGAAACCCAAGCACGGTAATCAAGATAATTTGCAATGCCGCTGATCTACTTCCTGCACTACTTTGTCGCCTGCAGAAACACCAATCAGGGTGAACCGTCAGGTACCGAAATAACGGCTACAGGCTGCTGGCGATCATTGCGTAATTCCACTTCGGAAATGCTGGTCAGCTGTACCGGCGTAGCGCCGGTGACACGGATTCGGCCGCTGGGCGTCGCTGTCCACGCGCAGGCCCGGTCCTCAGCGCCGGCACGGTCCTTTACCCACAAGGACAACGTTCCATTCAAGGGCATGCTCCGGCCTTCCAGGGCGAGCTCGGTCCCCCAGTTTTTCTTGACAAGCCCAACGGTCACCTGGAGGCCGCTGCTTGCCTCCACCGAATAGCTGGCATCTGGCTTGGGCGGCTGATTCAGCAGCGGCGCGGCGACGAAGCCGACAGCCAGGCAAGCGGCAGCAACTGCACCCACAACAGCCGACCAGCGCCGTCGCATTTTCCGCTGACGTATAGCAAGTCCATCCAGCAAGGCTGGCGGAACGGCACGGACATCCTGGGTTTCACTCTCTGCGGAGCGGTGCCAGGTCAGGGCCACAGCATCCGGGACCGGAAGCGCCTCCAGCAGTGAGGGGAGGCTTTTGAGATCCTCAAGCTCGTTGCGGCACTCTGCACAAACGTTCAGATGTTCCTGGAAACGGCCGGTATCCGCCGCATCAAGGCCGCCCAGGAGGTAGGCGCCCAGCAAGTGATGGAGCTGATCCCTGCTCACCTCTCGACCCCCATTTCATCCAGGACGGTTCTCAGCGCCTTGACCGCATAGTAGGCGCGGGACTTGACCGTGCCGAGCGGAACGTTGAGCTGAACGGCGGCTTCGCTGACCGTGAAACGCCGGTAGTGCAGAGCCACCAGGACATCGCGGTGCTCTGCGCTCAACCGCAGCAGGGCTTCCTCCATGAGAACCCTGTTCAGCAGTTCGTCGACGCGTTCGACCGCCTCGGCGGGATCAGCCACGTCGCGTTCCGTCGCTTCGATGGGGCGCCTTTGGGCCTTGCGGTAGTTGTCAATCATGATGTTCCTGGCCGTACGGAAGAGGTAGCTGCGAAGGCTGCCTGTGATCTGCGGAGCATGCTGCCACACCCTGAGCACTGTCTCCTGCACGATGTCATCAACACCGTGCGGGTCAGGAGACGCGTTCAGGACAAAACGGCGCAGCGCTTGCCCGTGTTCCCGATAGATGGCAGCCACTACCTCTTCGTCAAGCGGCACGTGCCTTCCTCTTTTCTATCCCGCCCCGTACGACGCTTCAGCGCCGTGATTGGTTCATTTGAACCATTCTCCGCCCCTTGGCGTCATACCTGTTATCCCCGGCTGAGTGCCATGGTTCGTGGTATCCCAACCAGAAATATCCCCGCACGCAAACCCCGTACTCACCTCAAGGAGTAGATATGAACAAGCAATGGGGCATCGGCTTCTCCGCTCTGGCGCTGGCGGCAGCGCTTGCCGGCTGCGGCGGGAGCCCGGGAACTACGGCCCCCACTACCGGAGCGCCTCCTACGGTTTCCTCGGCTCCGGCGCCCGGTGCCACCACTACTGCGGCAGCCGACGTCGAACTTAAGACCGCTTCCTCAACTGCCGGGCAGATAGTGGTGGACGGCGAAGGGAAGAGTGTCTACTTCTTCACGAAGGACGTCAAGGATTCCGACACCAGTGCCTGCAAGGATGCATGTGTCGCGGCGTGGCCTGCCGTTACCACCACCTCTGACACACCGAAAGTTGAAGGCGTCACCGGGGAGATCGGCACCATCAATACGGCGGACGGCGCCAAGCAGATCACCATCAACGGCCTGCCGATCTACTACTTCGCCCAGGACAAGGCGCCTGGCGATATTTTGGGCCAGGGGGTCATGGACGTCTGGTATCTGGTCAGCCCGGCAGGAGACATGATCAAGTCGGCGGAGGCAAGCGGCTACTAGAGCAGGAACATTGGCGCGGTCTGTCGAATGCCACGGGCGGTACGGTTGAGTTGTGAACGCCACTATCGATCACCTGGTCATCGCCGCCGATTCGCTGGAACAGGGCGAGAATTGGTGCGCGGCCACGTTCGGGGTTCAACCCTCCGGTGGTGGCAAGCATGTGTTGATGGGTACACATAACCGAGTGATTGCCATCAGCAGCGAGAGCTTCCCGGACTGCTACCTTGAGGTCATCGCGATCGATCCTGACGCGCCGCCGCCGGGGAGGCCGCGCTGGTTCGGACTCGACCACCCCGAGGTGCGCGAGGCTGTCCGCGAGCGCCCTCGACTGGTGCACGCAGTGGCCCGCACCCGGGAGATTGAGATGCTGCGCCGGAACCTTGCCAGCTCCGCCCTCAATCCTGGCGAGGTGCTGTCAATGCAGCGCGATACTCCTCACGGACTGTTGAGGTGGCGAATAACAGTCCGCGACGACGGTGGTACTGAATGCGCAGGCGCGCTGCCCAGCTTGATCCAATGGGAAGGGCAACATCCGTGTGCCCATATGGCGCCGACGGAGTTGGCGCTGCAGGATCTGATGCTCCGCGGCGTTCCGACGCAGGTGGTCGACGTGCTGAAGCTTCCGGCCGTTCAGGCGAGCCCGATCGAGGATGCGCAGAACCCACCAATCACCGTGACACTGGAATCGCCGCTTGGCCGTGTTGTGCTCGACGCCTGGCACTTCAAAGGCTGAACAGCCCCAGATCGGAGAGCATCATGCTCAAGTCCCTGCTGTGGCAGGGCGTCATGCAGAGCGGTTGCGGAATCCTCAGGGCTGTGGAGTGGCGCCGTCAGTCCGCTCAGAAGAGGGAAGTGCAGGCAAGGACGGCAGGCCCGGCGGCGTCAGCGCCGGGGCCGGGATACTCGGCGCGGCCGGAACGTTCGGAATGGCAGGAGTGGTTCCGTTCGGCCAGGGTATTTCGGAAGACCTGCCAGGTGCTGTGCCTGGATCACCCGGAGCTTGGCCCCCGTCCTGACGGGGGTGGGTGCCGTCAGCCGGACGCCCGTTCGTCCCGGAGGGGGTCGGGGAAGATCCGCCGGGCGACGGCGATGTCCGCTGGAACTCCCCGCCGGTTTCCGTTGGTCCCGGTACCGTTGGGTTCTTGGGGCCCTGTTTGGGGTTCCCGCTCCCGAAAGTGGAGGCAATAGAAGTGAACGCCGAATGAAGTGTGTCGCGTACGCCCTGGTCAGCTGCGGCCGCTGCGCCACCACCGACGGCCAGCGCAGCAGCTACTCCCAAGACGGTCAGCGGAAGCCTGCGCTGGTTGCGACGCCGGGCGGCGAGGTCGACGACGTCCGCGCCGCCGCCGTCGGGCGATCCGAAGTCGGGAGTTCCGGCGTGCAGGCCGGAGCCAGCGGGCGTGGTTCCCTCCATGAGGGCGAGGATCTCCGCGCTTGGTTCCGGCTGCTCCGTTCCCAGGGAACGCAGCTCATGCAGGACGGGGCGAAGGTCGTCTGCCTCTTCAAGACCGGCCTCGGCCAGGACTTGGTCAATGAGGCGGTCGCTTCCGGATACGGGTGTGTAGCTCATGATGTGCCTTGTTTCGTAATTGACGCACGGTCCCTGAGTGCGCTAAGTGCCCGGCGCTGCAACTGCTTTACAGCTCCCGGAGTCTTGCCCATAATGTCTGCCACTTGTTCTACTGACAAGTCGGCTACGACCCGCAGAGCCAGAACCTCGCGGTAATCCTCGCTGAGATCCTCCAGCAACGCCGCTGTGCCCAGCCCGTTGGCCTGCGACAACGCCTGGTCTTCAGCCGATGTCGAACTCCGGCCGTCCAGCTGTGCCTCGTACGGGCTCAGTGCCGGCGCGCGTTCGCTGCGGCGGTAGTGGTCCACCATCCGGGCATGTGCAATAGAGAAGATCAACGATTTTGCCCCCTGCAGCCCGCCCGTCAGGCTTTCCAGTTTGGGAAAGAAGGCCAGGAAGACGTCTTGGGTGACGGCCTCAGCGTCGTCGACTCCCTTGGCCCGGAGGTAGCCCAGAACTGCACCGGAATATCTGCGGTAAGCGACCGTGAATAGCACGGACGGGTCTGCGCCGTCAGTGTGCACATATTCATCAGTCACAGAGTCCAGCAACCGGGCTCCTCCATCCATGCGGCGAAGTCAGCGTTCCTGATCCTGGAACAGCTCTGACGTCACGCGCTTTTGTGGGCCGCGGAGCTCCTGCGGAAAGGCACAGAGCCCCGCGGCCGCTAGAGATTAAGCGCTACGGGCGTACAGCCGATGAGGCAACGTCAGCGGCCTCCGTGGGAACCTCGACCGGCAGTTCCGGAGCTGCCGGTACGGCAGCCTGGGTCGGCAGCTCGGGAACTGCCGGAGCTTCTACCTTAGCAGTGGCCGATCCGGAGACCTCAGCCTGGCCTTCAACGTGGCCTGCAGCCTTGCCTGCCTCGATGACACCGGCGCAGTAGCTTTCAATGCCGGTTTCGCCACCGGCAGCAATGCTCAGTGAGACGAATCCTTCAGAGGAAGCTTCGAGGCCGCCCTGGGTGAATGCTGTGCAGAGACCGTAAGCGGCGGGACCGGCTGCATCAACGGCAGCGGCTACACCGGCGTTGGCGGCAGCGCTGGCTCCGGCTTCGGTTCCTGCTTCGGTTCCGGTGCCGGCCTCAACATTGGTGTCTGCATCGGCGTTGGCAGCAGCGTCAGCGGCAGCCTTGGCGGTGCCTGAAACTCCGTCAACGTGGGGGGCAGGGGCTCCCAACAGCTCGTGGGCGCTCTGCTGAACCTCGGTGGGAAGTGCGCCGGCGTATGCTGCGGCACCGGTGCCACCAACCGCCAGGGCGCCTGCGGCCAATGCGCTCGCGGCGACTTTACTGGTGGCAATAACAGTGAACAAGGACATGGAACCCTCCGAAGAATTTGGGACTTGTGCAAAACCGGCTCTCGTACTGCCGGCAGGTCAGGTGGTGCGGAGCAACGCCCGCACTCCCTATACATCGCCTTGCACCATGGATCGGTTACGCGATATCCAAAAGTTTTTTCACGGAGACTTTGTGAGCAGCTTTTCCGTCCGCCGCAGTCTGAAAAAGATCGCCAGCGCTATACCCGCCACAGCAAGCGCAACGATCCCCCACCACACCAACGCGCTCCCCTTGCCCTGGTGGACTAGGGAGGCCTGCTCAAGATGCCGGGAGGATGTGGCGCTGTTGTCCTTTGCGCCTGAGGCAGGAGCAATACCTTGGCCAGCGGGTCCCGCCCCGCCGGTTACCTGGACCTGTTGCGCGTTGGAGCCAGAACCATCAGTTACCGAATTCGAGTCTGTGGACGAAGCTCCGGGGTCATCACCGTCCAGCGAGCTGTCAGCGGGAGCCGAAGGGTTTGGACTGGGCGCGTAGGAAGGAGCGACGGTCTCCTCCGCCGGCCCCGGACCGGAAGGAACGGCCGGGGCAGGGTCGGGAGGCGGGTTTGAGGGCGATCCCGGAGCCTCAGAGGGGCGTGTTGGAGCCGGTGCAGGTTGAGTGGGTGTGGGTTCCGCAGTCTCTGGCGGGGAGGGGGAGCAGATCAACAGGAAGCACGTGTCCTGCGGCGCCCGACCCGCAGCGTTGGCTACAGGAATCCCTGCGGAAAGAACCAGCATCGCCCCGAGCGCGCCGGCTGCAGCACCGCGTCGAAGCCCCCCATGGAAACCAGTCATCGTCTGAAAAACGGTGAACATTGGAGTGACCATAGTGACTCACACTAATCAATGGTCACTGCGAAGGAAACCCGGGACTGCGCCATCGCTTCCTTGCAACAGCAGCATCCCACGCGCTTTCGCCGGGTACTGCAGAGGCCATTGCCATCCGATTTCGACGATGCAGCTCAGCAGTTCAGCATGGGCATTTTGGGAGCGTCCCTGCTCTTCAAGCTGCAGGCAGGCTGCCAGCCGGTAGCATTTAGACCATGGCGAAGCCAAGCAATCTGAAAGATACTGCGAAGTCCTGGCAGACCATGGTGGACAGCAACCAGGCCCTTCTGCAGCGTAAAACCGGGCATGACGTCAGTTGGTGGGCTGAGCGCGCCCGGGCAGCAGGTTTGCAAAACGACGCCGAGCTCCGGGTTTGGATGAGGGAGGAGCACGGCATCACCGGTTACGCCCAGTACGCCGTGTCCTGGGAGATGTTCGGCTACCCGGAATTCATGCTGCGCGACGCTGACGAGCTTCTGGATGCCCAGTACGCCAGTCATCCGGAGCTGCGGCCGATAGCCGATGCCTTGCTGGCGTGGGCAGCTGAGACTGAAGGTGTGGAGATCCAGCTGCGCAAGGGCTACATTTCCCTGCACAGCCCCCGACGGAAATTCGCGCAGGTGGCACGCACCACGAACACGAGTGTTGATGTAACCCTTCGTCTGAATGCGCCCATAAAGGGAAGAGTCGAAGCTGTGAAGTCCCGTGCCGAAGATCCCTTCACCCGCAGGCTTCGGCTCAAGGCCGCATCAGACGTGGATGCGGAGGCTCTGTCTATCCTGCACAGTGCCTTAGAGCAGAACCTGTAGGCAGGAACCAGCAGGGGAGTCTACGGCTAAGGCCGGGCGCGACGGCGGGACGCTCCGATGCTCTGGAGCGTCCCGCCGTCGAATGCCGGCTGCCGGTAGTTGCTAGCCTTCTCCCGGGACCGGCGGACCAACCGGCCAGCGGAGGAGCGCCGCCACGACGGCGCCGCCTGGAATCGCTGCCTTGGGCAGGATTTCGACGTCGGCGTCTGTCAACACTGCTGCCCGGATCAGCGCAGCGGCAGCGGACGCCTTGCCCAGGATCTGAGCTCCGAGAGTTTCCTCTTCCACGGTGGCAACCCAGGGGCTGGAGCCCAGGACCAGCATTTCCCTCGCCGGATTGCTGTCAGGATCAGTAGCCGTGTTCCCTCCGCCTGGATCTGATGTCAGTTCCGTGCTCAGGACCAGCGTTTGCACTTGCGCCTGCTGGAGGGCGTGAACAACGGCCCCGATCCCGGTCGCAGCCTTTCCGTTGCTGTGCCCCTTCTCCTCCTCGAGCTGTTCGAGCAGCCGCCGCTGTGAATACGCCTGGTTTTCAGCCAGCAGCTTTTCAACGGCAGCATCCATCACTTCCGGATGGGCGCCGCCGGCCCTGGTATGCGAGTCCACGGTGGTGGCAATCGCACGGGCATTCTCCGACAACTGGTGCAGGACGAGGTCGCGTGCCCGGATATCCCCACCGATAGCGACAATTGCCGGGCGTTCGGCCTGCACCAGACGGTTTATTTCGGCCGCCACATCTTCAGCGTTTTTCCGCCAGATCTCCTCGGTCCGGTGCTGGAACTGCCCTTGGGACCAACCGCCACCGGGTACCTTTTTGAGGTTCTCTGTGCTGCCCTGCACTGAGTGGCTGGATTCAGATCCGCCCGTGATGGCGCGACGCGCGTAGGCGAGCTTGATGTCAGCACCTGAGCGGTCAACACTGGCGGTCACCACTGGTATGTCGGAATCGGCATGACGCAGAAGCGGCAGGAGGTCCGGCGCCACCCCGACTTTTACATAAGGACTGTCGACGCGCTCGCCGGCGAGCACCTCGTCCACTTCAACCCGGCCGTCGTGGACCAGCAGGAAGCGGGCCACTGGATTTTGCACTCCCTCCAGCGGCTGGATAGCTTGTTCGACAGCCTGGGCATCCGCTTTGGCAGCTCCCGCTGCAAGAAGTGCATCACGGATCTGCCCGGGCCGGACGTCTGCCGCCTCCAGGGAATCGACTGTTCCCGTTCCGGCGTCAGCCAGCACTGTGCACCAGGTGCCGTCCTTCTCAAGGAGCTTCGAGAATCTTTCAAGGGTCGAATTCATCCCGTTCACCCGTTTCCCGGTGTTTCGGTGTTCTTCCGGCTGCCGGCCTCGGTGGGTTCAGGCTCACCGGCGGGCAGATTTTCCCGGACGGATTCCCTGATTTCCTGGCTGTCAGTGTCGTCCGGAAGGGGCTCGGTTTCCCGCCATTCCTCTACGTGTCCTGACCTGTTTCCTTGGTGAAGCGCTTGGGTTTCCTGCTTCATCTTGTCATCCAAGGCTGGCCCATGGGTGGTATTTCCCCGCTCAACCATCTCGATCTCCTTTCCTTTTGAACCTAAGGTCAAACGTGCTGCAGATCACTTTCAACGTTAGCATCGGGCTGTTTCAAGGAGAACTGTCAGCGGCTACGTTCGGGCGCAGGTTTCGCTGACTAAGATGGATCAGATAACCTGCAGCATTTTGACCTGCCGAAAGTAGTGCATACCATTCCATCCCAACCGGACCAGAGTTCGGCGCTGGCAATTCAGACCCCCGCTATCAACGACCGCTCCCTTGCGGCCGGCCTGGCCTATGCCATGGGCAGCCGGGTCTCGGGCATCACGTTCGATGCCGCAACAGGGCTCATGCTTGGCAAGGTCAGGGGCGGCGCCGAGGTCCCGTATTCGACCACCGCCAAGCTTGTCCGGAAGGCCGGTGGCTGGAGTTGCACTGTGGGCGTGTGCAGTTGTCCTGTCCGCAAGGACTGTAAGCATGTCGCTGCCCTGTTGTTCGCAGCCGAGGACAATCCGGCAACGCGCGTCCAACTGCTGGCCCCTGCGGAGATCTCCCGGCTTTCCCGGGATCAGCACAGCCTGGAGCTGGCCGACTGGGAGCAGGCATTGAGCCCCCTCATCGCCAAGCCGGGCATCACCCAGTCCTCCAATGGCATCCCCCTGGCTCTGCAGTTTGAGATCGAAGAACCTGCACCACACTTCTCCTACACCGGGCGCCGCGATCCGCTTCGAAGCGTCCGGCAGCTGAAGGCCCGGCCAGTCATCATGGGCACGAAGGGAAAATGGATCCGGGGCGACGTCTCCTGGAACACCCTCAGCTATCTGAACTTCAAACGCGAGTGCAACCAGGAGCATGTCGAGTGGATGCAGGAGTTCCTGGCATCGCATACCGTCCAGGCCAACCGGCAGCACGTCGCGTCGGCCCCGTGGCTCGGCCTGAACACCTACGCCGGCAAAAACCTGTGGACCCTGCTCGCTGAAGCACGGAAGATCGGCGTCGCCCTGGTCCACGGCCGCGGACAGGAACCTGTCCGCTTCGCGGACTCTCCCGCCGTCGTCGGGCTTAACCTCACCCGTTCCGGGCCAGCCGTCACCGAGGACTCGGCCGGCGGGGCGGACTCAACCGGCGGGGCCGCCGCTTCACTTGATGCGGCCGACGGCGGCGGGCTGGTGCTATCGCCCACCGTCACCGTTGAGGGCGAGGTGGTGGACCCGGCTTCCGTGGGCACCATCGGCCGGCCGGCGCACGGGATCTTCCTGACCTCGGACCACGCCACACTTCCCGGAGTGGACGGGCCGGCGTCGGGTCCCGGAACCCCTTCCGCTGAACCTGTGATTACGCTCGCGCCGCTCGAGAGCGGGCTCAGCGAAGAGCTCCTGAACTTCGTGACCGCTGCGAACACCCTTCATATCCCGGCCAAGGATGAGAGCCGGTTCCTCACTGGCTTCTATCCGAAGCTCAAGCAGGCTGCCCGCGTGACCGCCTCTGATGAGTCGGTGAAACTGCCCACCCTGGCCGTTCCCACGCTCTCCCTGCTGGCAAATTATGGCGCAGACCACCGGGTCCGGCTGCACTGGGAATGGCATTACAAGTCCGGAAACCTGGTGACCGCCCAGCCTCTGTGGCGCCATTCGGACGATCATGGCTACCGCGATGATCCCAGCGAAGCACGCATTCTGGAGGCCGTGGGTCAGCCGTGGGACGTTGTGCCTGCCCTCGGCGAATCCGCAGCCGGAGGTTGGGGCACGCCCCGGCTCGCGACTTCTGTTGAGCTCAAAGGCCTGGACACGCTGGCGTTCACCGAGGAGGTGCTGCCGCGGCTCCGCGAAACAGCCGGCGTCGAGGTGGACACCGCAGGCGTCATCGCCGATTACCGCGAGGCTGACGAAGCCCCCGTCGTCGCTATTTCCACCAAGGCCACCGAGCAGCGGGACTGGTTCGACCTCGGAATCGTCATCACCCTCGAAGGCCAGCCCGTCTCCTTCGCTGCACTGTTTTCCGCGCTGGCAGCAGGGCAAACGCGCATGCTGCTGCCAAGCGGCGCCTACTTCTCCCTGGATCTTCCGGAGCTGCACCAGCTCAGGGCGTTGATAGATGAAGCCCGGTCGCTGCAGGACAACAAGGACGCTCCCCTGCAGATCAGCCGGTTCCAGGCCGGTCTGTGGGACGAATTGGCGCACTTGGGAATTGTGGATGAGCAGGCGGCCGCGTGGCGGGAGGCGGTTGGCGGACTGCTCGACGGCGGCACCAACGGGCTTCCGCTGCCGGCCTCCCTGAACGCTGAGCTGCGCCCCTACCAGCTCGAAGGATTCAACTGGCTAACCTTCCTGTACAAGCACGGCCTGGGCGGAGTGCTGGCGGATGACATGGGACTCGGCAAGACAGTCCAGGCGCTGGCACTGATTTGCGCTGCCAAAGAGGCATCCGGGGTTGATTCCGCTGGGGTTGATGCTGGAGTTGCCGGAGCTGGCAAGGATGGAGCCGTAGTTGATGTCAGCGGCGCAGCCGTGTCCGGGCGGGCACCGTTCCTGGTGGTCGCGCCCACCAGCGTGGTGGGCAACTGGGAAGCGGAAGCTGCACGCTTTGCGCCCGGGCTGACAGTCCGGGCCGTCGGCGAGACCTTTGCCAAAAGCGGCGCCGATCCTGTTGAAGCAATGGCCGAAGCCGACGTCGTGATCACCTCGTACGCCCTCTTCAGGATTGACTACGAGGCCTACGCATCCCGCGCCTGGGCAGGCCTGATGCTGGACGAAGCCCAGTTCGTGAAGAACCACCAGTCCAAGGCGTACCAGTGCGCGCGGAAACTGCAGGCGGGTTTCAAGCTGGTGATCACCGGCACGCCGTTGGAGAACAACCTGATGGAGTTCTGGGCTTTGACGTCCATCGTGGCTCCCGGGCTCTTCGCCAGCCCGGGCCGCTTCGCGGAGAACTACCAAAAGCCGGTGGAAAAGAACGGGGACAAGGGGCAGCTGGACAAGCTCCGGCGGCGCATCCGTCCGCTGATGATGCGCCGGACCAAGGAGCAGGTCATCCGGGATCTGCCGCCCAAGCAGGAGCAGATCCTGGAAGTGGTCCTGAACCCGCGCCATCAGAAGGTCTACCAGACCCATCTGCAGCGTGAGCGCCAAAAGATTCTTGGCCTGATCGACGACGTCAAAAAGAACCGCTTCACGATCTTCCAGTCCCTTACCTTGCTGCGTCAGCTGGCCTTGGACGCCTCGCTGGTTGATCCTGCCCTGACCGCGGTGCGGTCCAGCAAGCTCGGCGTATTGTTTGAGCAACTGGACGACCTTGTGGCCGAGGGCCATCGGGCGCTCATCTTCAGCCAGTTCACCGGCTTTTTGGGCAAGGTCCGTGAGCGGCTCATCGAGGAAAAGATTGAATTCTGCTACCTCGACGGCAGCACCCGTAACCGGTCCGACGTGGTCAACGAATTCAAAAACGGAACCGCACCTGTGTTCCTCATCAGCCTTAAGGCCGGCGGCTTTGGCCTGAACCTCACGGAGGCCGACTACGTCTTCCTCCTGGATCCCTGGTGGAACCCCGCCTCGGAAGCCCAGGCCGTGGACCGGACACACAGGATCGGCCAGGCGCGGAACGTTATGGTCTACCGGCTGGTGGCCAAGGACACCATCGAGGAAAAGGTCATGGCTCTGAAAGCCAGGAAATCCCAACTGTTCTCGGATGTAATGGAAGGCGATACCCTCGCTGGCGGATCACTGACAGCCGAAGACCTGGCCGGGCTGTTCAACGACTGACGCTGAGGTGGCAGCGACCGCTTAGCGGCCAGCCTGGAGCGCCATCTAGCGCGTGATGGCCACAACGTAGATCCCCAACACACCCAGCACGAGCACCGCCGAAGCCGTCCACAGCACTGACCGGACGTTGGGGCCCATCAGCCCCCGGCTGATCCCCTCCCCGTGCAGGGTGTAGCGGGTGCGTTGGGTAACAAAAATGGCGGCGGCCGTGAGGCAGGATATCCCCCACAGGGTCAGGACAAAGAGACCGTGCTGTTCGATCCACCGCAGGAAGATTGTACTGACGGTTGCCAGCGCCAGCATGGTCCTGCCCCAGGCGAGTGATGTCCGTTCGGGCTGAAGACCGGGGTCACTGTGGAGCCGGACCGGAGGCTGTCCGTCGCTGCTGCCCATGATCAGGAGAGAAGTACCAGAAACACGACGACGGCGGCCACTACTGCGCCGCCGATGCCCAGAATCGGCGCAATGAGCGGCAGCGGCAGGGGCAGTCCGTGCCGCAGGCTGCGCTCAACGTTGATCCAGCGCACGGCCGATCCCCCGCTGATGAACATGCCCAGGAGCAGCAGAATGATGGAGAGCGCCTTGCGGACAGGCTCCTGGAAAAGATCCCCGGTAAAGGCCTCGACGGCGACGCCCCCGGCAAGGAAAGCAAGCGACGTCCGGATCCAGGCCAGGAAGGTGCGCTCGTTGGCCAACGTGAACCGGGGATCGGGTTCGTTTCCGCCGGCCAGCAACCTTTCGGCAATTCGGCCCCGTTTTTTGATCACTGTTACTCCGCCCGGGGCTTCCAGACAACCAGCGCTTGGGAGCGTGCCCTCGGCCGCTGGCCCCTGGCCAGGGTGACGACGTCGCCGGCTGCACCAGCGGCGAAAATCCTCGCATCCAAAGGACGACGCCGCTGGCTCAGTTCCTCGGTCAGCTCACTCACCCGGCGCTGCAGGGCGGCTACCTGGTTTTCAAGCTGCAGGATCCGCTTGATGCCCTCCAGGGAGACGCCCTCCTGCGAGAGCCTTTGCACTTCCCGGAGCATGTTCACGTCTCGCTGCGAATATCGCCGTGACTTCCCGGGCGCACGGCGCGGCGAAACGATGCCCAGGCGGTCATACTGGCGCAGGGTCTGAGGGTGCATGTCAGCGAGCTCCGCCGCCACCGAAATAACGAAGATTGGCTGGTCGAACTCGATGTCCATGCACCCTCCTAAAGTCGGGCCTTCGCTGCCAACCCGGCGCGCACGTCGGCATCCGCCGTAGCTGCAGCAAAAGCCTTGACAGCTTCTTCGGCTTCCTTGGTGAGCTTTTTGGGAACCGCGACGTCGATGGTCACCAAGAGATCCCCGGCCCCCTTGGAGGTCTTGACGCCGCGGCCCTTTACTCGCAGAGTGCGTCCGGAGGGCGTGCCCGCCGGGACACGGACCTTGACCTTGTCGCCGTCGATCGTGGGGACCTCGATGTCCGCACCAAGCGCAGCCTCGGGGAAGGAGACCGGCACGTGGATCCGCAGGTTGTCGCCGTCGCGGGTGTAGAACTCATGCGGCTTCACATTAACTGTCACCATGAGGTCTCCGTTACCGGCGGGGCCGTACTGCCCCTTCCCGCGGACACGGACCTTCTGGCCGTCCTTGATGCCGGCCGGAACACGGACATCGATGACCTCGCCGTCGGGCTCACGCAGGCCTATGGTGGTGCCGCGGATGGAGCCGGCGAAAGAAATGGTGGTGTTGGCGGTACGATCGGCGCCTTTCTGGGGTGCCCGCTGATAGCCGGCGGGTGCGCCGCCGAAACCGCCACCGAACAGGTCCGCGAACTCAGGCGGGACACCTCCCGCAGTGCTGAAGCCACCTGAGTGCCGGCCGCCACCGCCCGTGAACAGGCCACCGAAGAGGTCCTCGAACCCGGCGTTTCCGCCGCCGGCGCCGCCCGGGGCGAAGCGGGCACCGCTGCCCATGGCCCGGATGGCGTCATACTGCTGGCGCTCATCAGGATCCGAGAGCACGGAATAGGCCTCGGAGATGTCCTTGAACTTCTTCTCCGAGGCGGTGTTTCCTGAGTTTGTATCAGGGTGGTGCTGACGGGCCAGCTTACGGTAGGCCTTCTTGATGTCAGCATCGGAAGCGTCCTTGGCGATTCCAAGGATCGCGTAAAAGTCCTTGTCCACCCAGTCCTGGCTAGCCAATGGCGTTTCCTTTCAAATCTGTGTGCCGAGATGACAGTTCACGGCAATGTTCTTTCGAATCACTGCCGCGAACTGTCATCTCGATGGGGTAATGCTAGGCCGGAACCGCGACAATAACCTGTGCCGCGCGGAGGACCCGGTCACCGGACTTGTAGCCCGAGCGCAGAACCTGGCTCACGGTGTCGAGTTCCACCTCGCCTGGCTGCTGGATGAGGGCCTCGTGGATCGTGGGATCGAACTCCACTCCGGTCTCATCGATGCGTACCAGTCCGTAGGTCTTCAGCGCATTCTCCAGCTTGGCGGCGATCGCGGCGAACGGTCCGTCCGCGAGGTCGCCGTGCTGGCGGGCAGCATCGACGTCGTCCAGCACCGGGAGAAGGGAGTTCAGGACGCCGATGACGGCCATCTCCCCTGCCACGGCGCGGTCACGTTCCACCCTCTTGCGGTAGTTGACGTACTCAGCCTGAAGCCTGCGGAGATCGTTCCTGAGCTCCTCGGCTTCGGCAGAAGCGACACCCTGCGCCACCGATTCCTCGGCCGGCACCTCAACACTGTTGAGGATGTCCTCAACCTGCGACAACGCGTCTCCGTCCAGTTCTTCCGAACCTGGTTCGCCGGAACCGGACTGTGGGCCAGCACTGCCGGCCTGCGCCTCGTTGTCCGGTCGCCTGGTCTGTCCGGTCTCCGGGTCAACCTTGCGGTTATCCCGGATCACGGGCTTCTGCGTCTCGTTTTCGCTCTGCTGGCTCCCCCGCTGCTGGCTTTTCCGCTCGGCCCGGTCTTCGGAAGAAACGTGCTCTTCTTCGTTACCGTGATGGGGCATGGCTACTTCTTCTCTTCTTCGTCGACGATTTCGGCGTCAACGATGTCTTCGTCAGAAGTGGAACCAGCTGCACCTGCGGGACCACCCTCAGCACCCGCTGCGCCCGTTTCACCGTTCGGTGATCCGGCCTGGGCGTAGATGGCCTCGCCGAGCTTAGTCTGGGAAGCCTGCAGCTTCTCAAACGCGGTCTTCACAGCGGCGTCGTCGGTGCCTTCGAGCGCCTTCTTGAGGTCGTCGACGTCGGCCTTCACGGAGGTCTTGACGTCCTCCGGCAGCTTGTCGTCGTTGTCGGCGATCAGCTTGTCCACGGAGTATGCGAGCTGCTCGGCAGTGTTGCGGGTATCCGTTGCCTCACGGCGTGCCTTGTCCTCTGCGGCGTGCTCCTCGGCGTCACGGACCATGCGGTCGATGTCTTCCTTGGAGAGGGCGGTGCCACCGGTGATGGTCATGGACTGTTCCTTGCCGGTGCCCTTGTCCTTCGCGGAGACGTGAACGATGCCGTTGGCGTCGATGTCGAAAGTGACCTCGACCTGCGGTACACCACGAGGGGCGGGAGCAATGCCGGTGAGCTCGAACGTGCCCAGCGGCTTGTTGTCGCGGGTGAACTCGCGCTCGCCCTGGAAGACCTGGATGGCCACCGAGGGCTGGTTGTCATCAGCCGTGGTGAAGGTCTCGGACCGCTTGGTGGGGATGGCTGTGTTGCGCTCGATGAGGTGGGTCATCACGCCGCCCTTGGTCTCGATGCCGAGGGACAGCGGGGTGACGTCGATCAGCAGAACGTCCTTGCGCTCACCCTTCAGGACACCGGCCTGCAGAGCGGCACCAACGGCCACAACCTCGTCCGGGTTTACACCCTTGTTCGGTTCCTTGCCGCCGGCGAGTTCCTTCACGAGCTCGTACACAGCAGGCATACGGGTGGAACCGCCCACCAGCACGATGTGGTCGATGTCCGAAAGCTTGATACCGGCTTCCGTGATGACATCGTGGAACGGCTTTTTGGTGCGGTCCAGGAGGTCCTTGGTCAGGTCCTGGAACTTGGCACGGGTGAGCTGCTCGTCCAGGTGGACCGGGCCGTCGGGGGTGACGGACAGGTACTGCAGGGAGACGTTGGTGCTGCTGGAGGAGGAGAGTTCCTTCTTCGCCTGCTCGGCTGCTTCGCGGAGACGCTGCAGCGCGATCTTGTCCTTGGAGAGGTCGATGCCCTTAATCTTGAGCTGCTTGAGCAGGTACTCCACAACGCGGTTGTCCCAGTCGTCGCCGCCGAGGCGGTTGTCACCGGCGGTGGCGCGCACCTGGATGGTGGAGAATTCGTCTTCGTCCTTACCAACTTCAAGGAGGGAAACGTCGAACGTTCCGCCGCCGAGGTCGAAGACCAGGATGAGCTCGTCTTCCTTGCCCTTGTCCAGGCCGTAAGCCAGGGCGGCCGCGGTGGGCTCGTTGACGATGCGCAGGACGTTCAGGCCAGCGATCTCGCCGGCTTCCTTGGTGGCCTGGCGTTCGGCATCGTTGAAGTAAGCCGGAACGGTGACGACGGCGTCCGTGACTTTTTCGCCCAGGTACGACTCGGCGTCGTTCTTCAGCTTCATGAGGATACGCGCGGAAATTTCCTGCGCGGTGTACTTCTTGCCATCAATGTCGACGTTCCAGTCAGTGCCCATGTGGCGCTTGACGGAGGAGATGGTGCGGTCGATGTTGTTGACGGCCTGGCGCTTGGCGATTTCACCAACCAGGACTTCGCCGGACTTGGAGAACGCAACGACCGACGGCGTGGTGCGGCCACCCTCGGCGTTGGCAATGACGGTGGGCTCGCCACCTTCGAGAACGGAGACGACGGAGTTGGTGGTTCCGAGGTCGATACCTACTGCACGTGACATGTGTTGCTTCCTTCTTTCCTTGGAAACTAGCTGGCCCCGGTGCTCGAACCCGTTGAAACGCTTGTCGCAATCGGTGTCGAAAATCAGGGCACGCCCGGTTGTTGAGCGATCTACACTCAACTTTACTCAGGAGCAGCACGTTGTCAATCCAAGTTGAGCGCACTCCACTCAACTTTGGTTTTTGGCCGGAGCGAGTCCGGATGGCCTCCTCTTCAGTCAGTCACAGTCAGCCGAACCGCTAGTTCCGCTGGACGCGACCCTCCGTATCGTCGTCATCACGGCCGGGCACGACGTCGTCGCCGGTTGCGTTCCGCTGGCTCTGCGTCAGCCCGGAAGGGTCCACCTTTCCGGCATCGCCGTAGTCACCCTCCTCATATTCACCTTCCACGGGCGCTGTAACGGGTTCATCCACAACACCGGCATCCCCATAGTCACCGTCGACGTACTGGCCACCCTCCCCCTCCAGGGCCGGGTTGGGCGTGCTGGTGTGGCGCTTTTCTTCGCGCGAGGTTTCGAACTCTTCATTCTCGGACATGAATGGATTCCTCCTCAGTCAGTGGCGCCCAGGCGGGCACAGTGGCAGTCTATCGACGCCGCAGTTCGCATGACAGAGCCCCACGCATCCGGTACGGGGACAGCCCCGGTGGCCTAGTTGCGGATCAGTAACGGCTATTCGAAGCGGGTTGCAGTCACTGCGGTGTTGGTCCGGATGAGTCCGAAAGTCGCCGTTACCGCCCCGAGGGCAAGAAGCAGGCTTAGGCCCAGGGCCATGAAGTAGTCAGCCGTGGGCCACGTGACCTTATAAGTGTCGTCGATGCTTGTGACCATCAGCCAGGCCACAAGAAACCCGAGTCCGATCGACAACAGCAGCACGGCCAGGAGGGGGACGGCAGCCTCCCGCGCGATGATCCTGCGTATGACGGACACCGGCATCCCCATCAACCGCATCAGACCGAGCACTCTCGCCCTGTCCAGCACGGCGGAGGCTGTGGCAACGGCCAGGGAGATTCCGGCAATTGCGGTCGCCACGAACATGCCCAAGTAAGCGAGTACAGCAAGGCCCTGGACGATGAGTGTGCCGGTCTGCAGTTTGCTGTCGGCCACTGAAGCGGCGGGCATGGCGGTGATGCCTGGACTGTTCAGGACTGTCCGTGCCCGATCCATCGCTTCGGGCGAGCCGTCGGTGTCGATCATCATCACCACCGGATGCAGTCCCTCTACTTTGTCGGTAGCAGCGGCGCTCAGCGGTACGGGCTGCGTAGTCCAGAAGTAGAGGAAGGAGAAATCGAAAGCAAAGACTCCTGTTCCCGGGATGTGCTCAAATCCCAGCTTGGGAGCATCGGCAGCCCTGATGGTGAGGTCAGGTATGGAAGCTGCTCCCAAGAGTGGTGTTTGGGCGTAGCCAATGACAGCACTTCTGATTCCCGGGAGCTCCTCCGCCCGCCCAGCGACCTCTAGCACCTCGGCAGGGGAACGTCCCTCGGCTACGGTCGCGTGCAAGGCAGTGTGCTGCAACAGGCCAGGGCAGGCAGGCGCCACATCTTCGGCCTGGATAATGCTGGATCCCCCGGCGAAGACCTAGACGACGAACACCGCAATAACCAACCCCGACACGGATCGGAAGGTGGCCACGGGGGTCCTCCCGATCCGGCTCGCCGCGATGACTGCAGAGGCATTGCGCGCTCGGGCTAATCCCAGGCGGCTCGCGAAGAGAGTCAGCCACGGGCCGATCACCACTAGGTTGCCCCCAATGGCCCGATTCCGGTGCGAGCTGTGCGGAAGCCAGCCACAAGCGCGGAAGCCGTGACCACCAGAACTACGACGGCGGCGGCAGGCCTGGCTTCAGCCTTCCAGCACGGTGTCGTTCAGATGTTCCCCGTAGTACGACGACTGGTTTTGCATCAGCTCGCTCATTGACGTCCCTCGCGGCACTCCATAGACAGTGCCAGGGAAGTCAAGGGTCCGCTGGATTTTCCAGATCTCCTCATGGCGTTCGGGGGAAAGGATGCTGACGGGATCACCTACCGCCACCCAACCAATGGGCACTACCGCTCCGGCCTCGAGCCTGGAGTTCACCTGAACTACGCCGTTGATGCGCACTTCCGCTCCCGCACCTATGAACGAGCCGGGAAAAAGCGAAGCCCCTGTTGCAACAAAGGCCTCTGTTTCCAGAGTGGCACCGTTTATGTGCGCGTGTGGCCCCACCATCACACAGTCTCCGATGAGGGCTGGATGCCCCAAGCGCCCGCGCACCAAGGCGTTCTCCATCACCACAACATTCCGGCCAATGCGGACCTCGCCATCCTCCGCGGTTACCACCGCGCCATGGAGTATCCGGGTTCCCTCACCGATGACCACGGCACCCGACACTACGGCCGTGGGCGCAACATATGCGGAGGGATGGATGGACGGGCGGGCATCGCGGTGCTCAAGCAACATCCAGTCATCCTAGCCTTGGCTTCCCTTGGCCCGCTCCCCCTGCTACCAACGTTGTACCTCACTGCTTCCAACGTTGTACCCTGATGGCAGGGCAGTCTTCCTGCCCGTTCGCGGGGGAAGGAGTGGCTGTGTCAGTCACAATCAGGGATGTTGCACGGGTCAGCGGCTTTTCCATCAAGACGGTGTCCAACGTGATCAACGGGCATCCCCAGCTGCGTCCCGAAACCAAACAGCGGGTTGAAGACGCCATAAAGCAGCTGGGTTACCGACCTAATCTCTCCGCACGGAACCTGCGGTCCGGCAGGTCTGGGGTCATCGGGTTGATCATTCCCGATCTCACCACCGCGTATTTCGCCGAGCTCGCCGACGCGATTATGCGTGCCGCCGCAGTCAAGGGGCTTGCGGTGCTGATCGAACCGATTGGCAGCGGCCGCGAAAACGAACTCGCCGCGCTCCAAGGCCAGCACCGCCACATGGTCGATGGGGTGATCTACAGTTCCCTCACGCTGGGTGCGGCAGACGCCGACCTCCTGAAGCGCGTCGACACGCCGCTGGTGGTCCTCGGCGATACGTCATTCGATGGGCAGGTGGACAGAATCACGATGGCGAACACGGCTGGTGCGTGCGCAGCGACTGAACATCTGTTGTCAACGGGCCGGCGTCGTATTCTGGCCCTGGCTGCCCACGAGGGTGACATCGTCGCCTCAGCGGAACTCCGTATGGCTGGTTACCGCGAGGCCATTGAGGCAGCCGGCCTGCCTTTTGATCCCCAACTGGTCTGCTACGCGGAATCCTGGCATCGTCGCGGCGGTGCGGCAGCCATGACCAGATTGCTTGAAGAGGGTGTACTGTTCGACGGCGTATTCGCCTTCAACGACACCCTGGCTCTTGGAGCGATGCGTGTGCTGCAGGAATCCGGCCGGCGCATTCCCCAGGATGTTGCGATCGTGGGCTTCGATGACCTGGATGAAACGCGCTACTCCCTGCCGGCACTTTCAACAGTGAACCCGCGAAGGGATGAGATCGCCACGGCCGCGGTGGAGACCCTGCTTCGCCGGATCGAAGGTGGGTCGGAGCTGGAAGCAGTCGAGCTTGAGACAGGATTTTCCCTCGAAATCCGAGAGTCCTCCGGCACCTCCAGGGAAAAGGCTCCGTCCGCAACGAACGCCGCCTGAAGAAAATCCCGTGAAGGTCTTGACCCCTCGGCAATAGCGCTGCATGCTTAGTACAACGTTTACTTACAACGTTTACCCTACGGTTTGTAATCAGGTTCAGGGACACGGAAGTCCCACTCATTGAAAGGGCTGACATGAATAGGTCGCTCACACTCCTTACTGCGGTTGCTGCCGCGTCGCTGGTCCTGACCTCCTGCTCCGGCGCAGGGGCAGGCTCCGAAAACAAGGAAGGCTCCAAAGCGGAGCTCACGTTCTGGCACGGCTACACTGAAGCCGACGGCAAGGTCTTGAACAAGATCGTGGAGGACTTCAACTCCTCCCAAAACGAGATCAGCATCAAGGTCCAAACCAACCCCTGGTCCGTCATCGACGACACGCTGCTGCCGGCACTGTCCTCCGGAAACGGACCGGACATTGTCGCCATGCCCGCTGAACGCCTCCCGGTATACGCCGACAAGGGCGCCTTCGTCGAACTCGATGACCTCTACAAAGACCCCAACAGCAATCTGGACAAGCTGGTCCCCGCCGCAGCCGACATGGAGAGCGTCAACGGACACAAGTACGGTGTGCCATCCGGCTTCGTACCCCTGGCGATGTTCTACAACAAGGACCTCTTTGCCAAGGCAGGCATTACCACTCCCCCCGCCACTTGGGATGAATGGATCGCAGCGGCCAAGAAGCTTACTGTGGACGCGAACGGTGACGGTACGCCCGAGCAGTTCGGGCTCGGCCTCCCGGACCACGCCACCGTAGCCAATGGTGTCTGGCCCTCTCTCTTCTACGGAAACGGCGGAGACATCGTCAAGGACGGCAAAGCCGTCGTCGACTCGCCTGAAAATGCCGAAACCCTGAAGACCTGGGTTGATGCCATCCGCAACGACAAGATCTCCCCGGCGGGCCTGGACGGTATTGCCGGCGACAAACTCTTCAGCAGCGGGAAGGCCGCCATGTATCTCGGCGGGCCCTGGATGTCCTCGATTGCCAAGGAAAACAACATCGACTATGGCATCGCCGCCGTTCCCGCCGGCCCCGAAGACCAGGCCGCATCGGCCATCGGCGTCTCCATGGCCATCACCAAGCAGAAGGACGATTCCAAGGCCGCTGCCGCGCAGAAGTTCTTCAGCTATTTCCTGCAGAAGGACCAGGCGACCGCCTGGTCGCTGGGTTCGGGATGGCCCCCACTGCGCTCGGACATTCCCGCCGCTGATGTTGCCGCGAACCCGGTAGTGGAAGCCCTGACGAAGCAGTCTGAGTTCGGCCGGCCCCTTCTGCCCGGCGTCGTGAACAGCACCGATGTCCTCACAGCCGTGGACAAGCTGACCCAGCGAGCCGTGGCCGGCGAAAACGTCCAGGACCTGTTGGACGAGACACAGACCTCGATCCAAAAGATCCTCGACACCAAGTAATCAAGACCGGATGCGGCGCCTCCTCCCGGGCGCCGCATCCTTAGAAAGAAGCTCCCCATGAGCACGACAGTGCACAAAAAACCGCTGGAGACACGGCGGTACCGGGCTCCCGCGCCCCTCGGCGGCCGCCGCAACCCTGCCATCGGCCAGCGTCGCAAGAACTTCCAGGCGCTGGCATTCCTTCTCCCGGCCCTCGTGGTCCTCGGCGCCTTCACAGCCTGGCCCATGTTCTCCGCTCTCCGCCTGTCCTTCACCGACGCCAGCGGCTTCGGCAAAGAGGAATGGGTGGGCTTTGAGAACTACGCCCGTATCTTCACCGACCCCGTCATCATCAACGCCGTCGTCAATACCGCTCTTTATGCACTGTTGTTTACACCGACGGCGGTGGCCCTCGCGTTGGCCCTGGCCCTGCTGCTGAACGATCCTAGGCTGCCATTCCGTGGATTCTTCCGCACCGCCCTGTTCCTGCCATTCATCATCAGCCTCGCCGTCGCCGCTATCGCCTGGGCCTACCTGATCGACCCCCAGGTCGGGTTGCTGAACTACTGGCTTGGTAACGCCGGAATCCGGATTGGAAACGTCCTGCAGGATCCCGTCCTTGCCATGCCGGCCGTCGCATTCGTCGCCGTCTGGAAAAGCTTCGGCTTCTACATGGTCATCTTCCTCGCCGGACTCCAGGAAATCCCCGGAAGCCTCTACGAGGCCGCCCGCGTCGACGGAGCAGGACCTTGGACGCGCTTCCGGCATGTGACTATGCCGATGCTCTCCAACACCACCGCGTTCGTCCTGATCTTCGCCCTCATCGCCGCATTGCAGGCCTTCGACCAGATCTACGTCATGACCGGCGGCGGCCCATACGGCCACACCGAAACCGTCGTCATGCAGATCTACACGTCCGGCTTCCGCAAGCTCGACGTCGGTTTCGCCTCCGCGCTGTCCTATGTACTGCTCGCCGCCACATTGCTGCTGAGCGTTATCCAGTTCGTCTTCTTCGGAAAACGCGAACGGGAAGGTGACTGATGTCCACAACACTCCGCCCACGTCTGGCTTCCCGGTTCGCCGGAGCCGGCATGCGTGCCCCGAAACGGTCCACGTTCAACCGCGCTCTGGTGGTCGCACTGCTGGCCTTGGCCACCGCGGTGATCCTGCTGCCCATCGCAATCATTGTCTTCACGGCTTTCAAGCCCGCCGCCGAGGTCAATGCCTTCCCGCCCACGCTCGTACCGGGTCAGTGGACGCTGGATAACTTCGCAAGGATCTTCCAGGAACTGCCCTTTGCGCGGCTGATCGCCAACAGCTTCATCTTCGCAGGCGGCGTCACGTTGTTTGCCCTGTTGTTTGACTCCCTGGCTGCATATGCCTTGGCGAGGATTGACTTCACCGGCAAGAAATTCCTGCTCATCGCCATTATCGCCAGTCTGATGATCCCGTTCCAAGCCACTCTCGTGCCGGTCTACCAGCTCGCCAGCGACCTCGGGTGGGTCAATTCCTTCGCCGCCCTGATCATCCCCCGGGCTGCGGACGCCTTCGGGATCTTCTTCCTGCGTCAGTTCTTCCTTTCCCTGCCCAGGGATTTAGATAACGCGGCCCGCATCGACGGCGCTTCCGAGTGGCGGGTCTACTGGAACATCATCCTGCCCAATGCCATGCCGGCCATCCTGACCCTGGGCGTCTTCGTGTTCGTCAACAACTGGAACGACCTGCTCTGGCCGCTGATCTTCACCACAGACAAGGACATGGGCACCCTCACCTCGGGACTGACCCTCCTGACCGGCCCAGGCGGAATCGTCCCTTACGGCGTGATGATGGCAGGAGCCCTCGTGGCCATCCTCCCCCTCGCCGCCATCTTTATGTTTGTCCAACGCCGCTTCATCGAAAGCGTCGCCACCACCGGATTGAAGTGAGTAGAAATTTGAACTGGTACCAAGACGGGCGTCTGCACTTCGGCCTCGGCATCGAAGATACGTTCATCCCCCAGGAGCGCCCCGGGGAACGCTCCCTTGACGAATACGACCTCACGCAGCACTACAGGTTCTGGCACCAGGATCTTGGCCTGGCCAAGGAAGCCGGCGGCGAATTCCTCCGCTGGGGAATCCCCTGGTATCGGATCAACCCCGAACCGGGAGTGTGGAAGTGGGAGTGGCTGGACAAAGTCATGGACCGTTTCGCCGAACTTGAACTCAGGCCGCTGGTGGACCTCATGCACTACGGGACCCCGACCTGGCTGGACAACCAGTTCCTGAACTCCAGCTACCCCGAACGCGTCGCGGACTACTCCGCCCGCGTCGCCGCCCGCTACGCAGACACAGTAGTGGACTACACCCCTGTTAACGAGCCAATGATCCACACGCTGTTCTCGGGCAAGTTCGGACACTGGCCACCTTACCTGTCAGGGGACGATGGGCTGGTCGCCCTGGTATGCAATCTGTCCAAGGGCTTTGTCCTGGCCCAGCAAAACATGGCAGAGGTCCTCGGGGACCGCGCGATCTTCACCCATGTAGACGCCGGTTTCCGGTTCGTTAGCGACTCCGCTGACGGCGCGCACGACGAGGAAATCCGGCACCTCACTGCGCGTTCCTACCTCGTTGAAGACCTCGTCACCGGCAAGGTGAACGCCAACCACGAGCTCGCGTCATGGCTCAGCCGCCATGGGATGACGGACTACGACCTGAGCTGGCACCAGGACAACGTCGTGCTTCCCGATGTCATGGGTGTGAACTACTATCCCCTGCACTCCACGGAACTGCTCGAAGCCGGGAAACCCCGGCGCGGCGACATCTCCGACCCGCGCGCGGTCCGCAATGACTGGACCGAAGGGCTGGCCGATGTCCTCACCAACTATGGGCAGCGGTACGGCGCCCCGGTAGCCCTTACTGAAACCTGCCTCACCGGCTCCTACGACCGGCGCCTGGAGTGGTTAGACGCGTCAGTGGAATGCGTGCAGCAGTTGCGCGCCGCTGGACAGAACATCGTCGGCTACACCTGGTGGCCCGTCACGGACATGTACGAATGGACCTACCGCTACGGAACCGAACCCCTGGAACACTACCGGCTGACCATGGGCCTGTGGGACCTGGTGCCGGATGAAATCGGTACCCTCCACCGCGTCAAAAACCCCGTAGCGGACCGATTCCTGCACCACGCAACCAAGGCCATCGCCGACACCACCCCAAACTCCGTAGTCGTCCTTGAACAGGAAAGAAGCCCGTGGCCACTGCACGCCTGACCCTTGATCCTCGGCGCACCATCGGTGTCATCAACCGCCGCATGTTTGGTTCCTTCGTTGAGCATCTCGGCCGCAGCGTCTACGACGGAATCTACGAACCCGGGCACGAACACGCCGATACAGCCGGATTCCGAAACGACGTCAAGGAACTCGTAAAGGAACTGGGCATCTCCGCCATCCGCTACCCCGGCGGCAACTTTGTATCAGGCTTCAAATGGGAAGACAGCGTCGGTCCCGTCGAGCAACGCCCGCGGCGACTCGATCTCGCTTGGCACTCTACCGAGACGAACGCAGTGGGACTCCACGAATTCGCGGGCTGGCTAGAAGAAATCGGCAGCGAACTCATGCTTGCCGTCAACCTCGGAACCCGAGGAACCCAGGAAGCCTTGGAGCTGCTGGAGTACTGCAATCTCCCCTACGGCACAGCACTGGCGTCCGAGCGTTCCGGCAACGGCCGGGACAAGCCGTTCAACATAAAGATGTGGTGCCTCGGCAACGAAATGGACGGACCCTGGCAAATCGGGCACCGCAGTGCAGAAGACTACGGCAAGCTCGCCTCCCAAACCGCCAAGGCCATGCGCCAGCTGGACCCCTCCATCGAACTTGTTGCCTGTGGATCATCCAGCGCCGATATGCCTACGTTCGGCGAATGGGAACGCGTCGTCCTCAACCACACCTACGAAGACGTCGACTTCATCTCCTGCCACGCCTACTACGAAATCAAGAACGATGACCTCGGAAGCTTCCTCGCATCGGCGGCGAACATGGACCGCTTCATCAACTCCGTCACGGCCACCGCAGATCACATCAAGGCCGTCCGCGGCAGCAACAAAACCCTGAACATCTCTTTTGATGAATGGAATGTCTGGTACAACGAACGCTTCGAAAAAGTCGACAAAATCACAGGAATCGACAACTGGCCTGTAGCCCCGCGTCTCCTGGAAGACACCTACACCGTCGCGGACGCCGTCGTCGTCGGGAACCTGCTGATCTCGCTCCTCAACCACGCCGACCGGGTCACCTCCGCATCCCTGGCCCAACTGGTCAACGTCATCGCCCCCATCATGACCGAACCAGGCGGACCGGCCTGGAAACAGACCACGTTCTTCCCGTTCGCTCTGACCTCCAACAACACCCGCGGATCCGCTCTCGACACCGGGCTGGAAAGCGAAACCTACGACACTGCCATGCACGGCACTGTCCGTATTGTTGATGCGGCTGCCAGCTACGATCCCGCAGACGGGAAGGCATCGGTTTTCCTGGTGAACCGCAGCACCCACGGGCCGTCGACAGTCACCATCGACACCAGCCACCTCGGAAACGTAAAGATCATGGACGCACAGACCCTGACGGACTCCGACGTCTTAGCAGCCAACACACTGAGTAACCCCCAACGCGTGCAGCTCCAACCCTTGGAAGGGATCGAACAGCAGGCAGGCTCCATCACCCTGACGCTGCCCCCCGTATCCTGGACCGCACTCCTCCTGACCAACACTCCCGCGCCGGCCTAGGAAGCTAGACCCGCGGCGCCCACTGCGATTCAGGTTCCCCCGCCCGCCGCTCGCATCCCCCAAAAACACACATCGGAGAAGGAATGAAACATGTCTCGCCAGGTTCAACCATGCCCCGCTACTTTGCTGGGCCGGGAGGAGCCAGACCGCTCATAGCCGGCGTACTGCTGGTCCTCTTGGTGGTTCTAACAGCACAATTCACCGCAGCGACTCCGGCATCGGCAGTCACCACGGGAAACGGCGCCCTCGTCTACTCCCCACCAGCGGGCTCCTCGTTCAACCCCGAGGGCGGTCGCGCTGCTGGCACCACGTACCCCAAAGTCATCACGCTGAAGAACAACGGAACCGCCAACGGAACACTGCTGGCAACGTTCGACAAACTGGTCCTGACCAACGGAGTACAGACCTACCCGATCCACCGCAGCACCGATAACGGAACCACGTGGACCAAGATCTCCGATGTAAATCCCAGCATCAACTTCCCCGCGCTGACCCGTACCGCTCAGCCATACCTCTTTGAACTGCCCCAACAAGTGGGCAACCTGCCGGCCGGGACCGTTCTGCTCGCAGGCATGATCATGCCAGAGGACAGGTCGAGCAGCAGACTCGTTGTCTACAAGAGCCTGGACAAGGGAGTCACTTGGTCCTTCCAGAGCACCATCGACTCCGGCGGCCCGGCTGTGTACGACCCGAGCCCCACCTCCTCCACCACCACCGTGTGGGAGCCTTCGCTCGCCATCGATGGACTGGGCGGCCTCGTCGCCTACTTCTCCGACGAACGACAGAAAGCCAACGGCGTGCTGCAGGCAGTGTCCTACCGCCGCTCCACCGATGGCGGTCTCACCTGGGGTGCATTGGCCAACGTATCCGCTCCGCCGAACAACAGCGACCGCCCCGGCATGATCACCGTGACCAAAATGCAGGATGGCCGCTACTTGGCCACTTTCGAAGTGGTGAACCGCCCAAGCCAGGGTCAGAACACAGCTCCCGTCTACTTCAAGATTTCACCGGACGGCCTGAACTGGTCCCCCGAGGCCAGCATCGGCACCAAAGTAGCCCTTCAGGACGGCCGGGGAATAGGATCGTCCCCCTACGTCAAATGGGTCCCGACCGGCGGTCCAAAGGGCATGGTAATCATCGCCTCAAAGTGGTCCCTGGATGCCTCCGGAACCATCGACGGGGGCCAGAACTTCTACGTCAACTACAACCTCGGCGACGGCCAGTGGGAACGCTTGCCGTTCGCCGTCACCTATGATGCCACGGACACACAGGGGGGCTCCTTCACCGGATTCGCTCAGGGATTCGACACCAGCGTGGACGGCAGAACCCTCTACCAGGCCACTAACGTGGAGAATCCCAGCACTACTTACAACGACGTCCGGGTCGGCTCTATCCCCTTGGACGCCCAACAGTACGAAGCCGAACGCGCAGTACGTCAGGATACGGCCCTGGTCACAGACCCCGATACGTCCAATGGGGCCAAGGTCGGCAACATCAACAACACCGGCAGCTCCGTCACGTTCACTGTCAGGGTGCCGGCAGCCGGAACCTACACCCTAAACATGCGCTACTCCAACGGAACAGGCGCCACCAGCTCCCACTTCGTCAAAGTCAACGGAGGAGCCTCGAGCACGTTGAACTACCCGGCCACAGTCGACTGGGGACGCTACGGCTGGGCGCAGATGACGGCCACCCTTGCCGCGGGAACCAACACCGTCTCCTTTAGCAAGGCGGGCTCATTCGCTGAGCTGGACACTCTCCACGTCTACCGCGCATCCTCCGGACTGGACCCGCAATTTCGCATCGTCAACCGCAACAGCGGAAAATCACTGGAAATCCTAGGAGCTTCCACCGCTGACGGTGCAGGGGCCGGACAGTGGGGCGACACCGGCAACCCCACCCAACTGTGGAATGTCAGCCAGGCCACCGGCGGAATCCAACTGACAAACGTCAACAGCGGCAAACTGCTCGAAATCGGCTCTGCCGCAACAGCAAGCGGAGTGCAGGCAACACAATGGAGCCCGACCGGGAATGCCACCCAGGTCTGGTCACCCACCGTCAGCGGCGGCTGGTGGAAACTCGTGAATGCCAACAGCGGAAAGCTGCTTGAAATAGCGGGCGCTTCCACCGCCGACGGAGCCATCGCGCAGCAATACACCGCCAACGGCTTCACTTGCCAGCAATGGAAACTTGTACGCGAAGGCATTCAATAGCAACCCATTAGGGCACACTGCGAAGAAAGAGTCGACAAAGCGGGGAAGGCTCCTGTCCACCACGATGGGCAGGGACCTTCCTCGTCGTTTTGATGGTTGTGGTTGACCCCGGGCTTGTGCCCGATACCCCCTAGGGGTATATTGAACGTGTTGTCAGTGAAGTGGTATGTCCAGGCCGGACCTCCGGCCGTCACAGCCGTTCAACCCCAGCGCCATAACTTTTTTCTAGGAATGGATCTGACATGCACGGAAAAGAAGACGCAAAAGGACTGCAGGAGTCAAGGGCTCCCGGAGCCACCACGGCCGCTGCAGGGAGCCATCATCATCACGACCACAGTGGGCATCAGCACCACGATCACGGTCATGGCCACCACATCACTGAAAGCCCCGCGACTCATGGCCTCAACAGTCATAAGGCACACGGCCGGGACGATGATCACGTGGTGCACAGCCACGGCCAGCATGCCGGACACAGCACCGCCATGTTCAAGAACAGGTTCTGGCTGACCCTGGCATTGTCAGTGCCGGTGGTGTACTTCAGCCCGATGGTCGGGCATCTGCTCGGCTACATGGCACCGGTCTTTCCCGGATCGAGCTGGATCCCTCCGGTACTGGGAACAGTCATTTTTCTATACGGCGGCCAACCATTCCTGACGGGCGGCCTGAAAGAACTGAAGTCCAGACGCCCCGGCATGATGCTGCTCATCGGCATGGCCATCAGCGTTGCCTTTGTAGCGTCCTGGGCCACGAGCCTTGGCATCGGCGGATTCGACCTCGACTTCTGGTGGGAACTGGCCCTGCTCGTAGCGATCATGCTGCTGGGGCACTGGATCGAAATGCGTGCCCTTGGTTCTGCCCAAGGCGCCCTTGATGCCCTGGCGGCACTGCTTCCTGACGAGGCCGAGCGGGTCACAGAATCAGGTACTGAAACGGTCAGCGTCTCCGAACTCAGGGCCGGTGATGTCGTCCTCGTCCGCTCCGGTGCACGGATGCCTGCGGACGGCACTGTGATCGATGGCCAAGCCGAGTTCGACGAATCCATGATCACCGGCGAGTCAAAGACTGTTACGCGCGCCCCGGATGACCAGGTCATCGCCGGAACGGTTGCTACGGACAACGCCGTGAGGGTCCGGGTTACGGCCATCGGCGAAGACACTGCCCTTGCCGGTATCCAGCGCCTGGTCGCGGAAGCACAGGCGTCGTCGTCCAGGGCCCAGGCTCTCGCGGACAGAGCAGCAGCCTTCCTCTTCTACTTCGCCGCCGTCGCGGGCATCATCACGTTCATCGCCTGGACGCTGCTCGGGAGCGTCCCCGACGCCGTCACCCGCACCGTCACCGTTCTGGTGATCGCCTGCCCCCACGCTCTTGGCCTTGCCATCCCGCTGGTCATCGCTATCTCCACCGAACAGGCGGCCCGGGCCGGTGTGCTGATCAAGAACCGGATGGCCCTGGAACGCATGCGGACGGTCGACGTCGTCCTGTTCGACAAGACGGGAACGCTTACCAAAGGAGAGCCTGAGCTCAAGGACGCTGCAAGTGCAGACGGTGTCAGCCGGAATCAATTGCTGGCGCTGGCTGCCGCGGTTGAGTCCGACAGCGAACACCCGGTGGCCCGTGCAGTGGTCCGTGCCGCTCAGCGGGAATCACTGGACATTCCCCAGGCCACAGACTTCACGTCGCTGACAGGGAGGGGCGTTCGAGCCACGGTTGACGGCCGCAGCGTTCAGGTGGGCGGCCCCGCATTGCTCCGCGAACTGGGAATCACCGAGCCTCAAGAGCTGTCGCAGGCTACCCGAGTCTGGATGGACCGCGGCGCTGCCGTTTTGCACGTCGTCGACGGTGGAAAGGTCCTTGGCGCCGTAACTCTCGAGGACGCCGTCCGCACCGAATCACGGCAGGCCGTGAAGGCGCTGCAGGACCGTGGCGTCAAGGTGGCCATGATCACCGGAGATGCCAAGCAGGTAGCGCAGGCCGTTGGATCCGAGCTGGGTATTGACGAGGTCTTCGCCGAGGTCCTTCCGGCGGACAAGGACAAGAAAGTGGCAGAGCTGCAGGCCCGCGGGCTGAAAGTTGCAATGGTGGGCGACGGCGTCAACGATGCGCCCGCTCTGGCGCGGGCAGAGGTGGGCATTGCCATCGGCGCCGGCACGGACGTCGCGATGGAGTCGGCGGGAGTCGTTCTTGCCGGCAACGACCCCCGGGCAGTCCTCTCGATGGTGGACCTCTCCCGCGCGAGCTACGGAAAGATGTGGCAGAACCTCGTGTGGGCCACCGGCTACAACGTCCTCGCCGTCCCCCTGGCCGCCGGAGTGCTGGCATTCGCTGGCGTGTCGCTCTCCCCTGCTGCCGGTGCTGTCCTGATGTCAGCCTCGACGATCGTGGTTGCGTTGAATGCGCAACTGCTGCGGCGCGTGAAACTGAGCCCCGCCCACGTCCGGTGAGCTGCCGCCGACGTTGATTAACAGTAAGGCAGCTGCTCAGAACGGTAGCCTTGAAACCGCCTGCATCATTGGAAGGAGGGAACGCCATGACCCGGGACCGGACTCTTGATGCCACTGCATTCTTGCGCAAGATAGGCCTGCTCGCCGCGGTCCTCTGGATCATCGGCGGCATCTTCGGTATGCACGTCATAAGCCCGGCGCACTCTGCTCAGCATCACGCAACAACTCATCAGCTGACGGCCTCGCACCATGACCCGGCCTCGCACCACGATGCGGCAGGTCACCATGATGTGGCAGTGCACCGTGAAGCGGCAGCACACCTCCACGCAACGGCCCCGGACGTGGGGGCCGCGTCGTTCTCGGACCAGTGCTCATGCTCAGGTGATTGCACCAGCATGGAGGGGACCCGGGCGTCGTGCACCCTCTCAACGAACACAACCTCCCTGGCCGCACCGTTTCCAGGCCGCACCTGGGTGGGGGCCGACACCAATGCCAGACCTGCGAACAGTGCTGCTGTCCACTGGAACTTCTATCCATCCAGCCTTTCTCCAGGCGAACTGTCCATCAGTCGGACGTAAAAACAGGCACTCGATCGCAACGATGACCTGGACCATCCCGACGGCGCAAAGCGCCACATCAAACTTGAAGGATCCGACTGATGAACAAGAAGACGTTTTTGACCCTGTCCGCCACCACCCTCGCCGCCACTCTTGCCCTTGCCGGATGTGCTGCTGATTCCGGATCCGGCGGGCACAACATGCCCGGCATGGACCACAGCACCACGGCCGCCTCTCCGTCCGGCAGTGCAACCGCGACAGCCGTGCTCCATAACGCGGCCGACACGGTGTTTGCCCAGATGATGATCCCGCACCACGCCCAAGCCGTGGAAATGAGCGACATGGTGCTGGAAAAGCAGGATATCCCGGCTCCGGTGAGGGACCTGGCCGCCAGGATCAAGGCCGCCCAAGGCCCGGAGATTGAAACGATGACCGGGTGGCTCAAGAGCTGGAACGAATCCGCAACGGCCCACTCCGGTCACGGCATGGAGGGCATGATGAGCGAAGCGGACCTAGCACAGCTGGAAGCCGCTCAGGGAACGGAAGCTGCGAAGCTTTTCCTGAACCAGATGATCACCCACCACGAAGGCGCTGTGACAATGGCCAAAGCCGAGTCAACAGACGGAGCGAACCCGGACGCCGTGAATCTCAGCAAGGTGATCGTGACTGCACAGGAAGCGGAGATCGTCGAAATGCGGAACCTGCTGGGCACTCTCTAACCGGCCGCCGCAGGCCGAGCCTGCGCTGTTAGTCGCTGCCCGCCGTCGTTCGTTCCAGGACCCACCGGCGGGCAGCGGCGGCTGCAGCCCGGCTTGCTGTTGTTCGCCGGAGACTAGGTCGCCCCATCCCATTGGGCGCTGATCGCGGTGCCGCCGTTGGCTAAGACCCGCGCCTGCCCGTTGGGCGCATAGCCGACGGCAACATGGAGGTCACCGCCAGGGTGGTAGATGCGGGCGTCGTGCTGATAGTTCAGCAACGATGCCAGGTCGCTCCGGACTGCATCCCGTTTCCCATTGGCCGAGACGAACAGGAAACCGGCAGTTGATCCATACAGGACTGCGTCCCCGTCGAGCTTCCACCATCCCCGGCGCGCATCTCGGATGGTCCCCTCAGCGAGGTTGACACCGCCTATCCCAGTGAACGCTGTGTCAGCACTGCCTGGGCGGGCGAAATCAGCGAACGCGGCACCGCGTGGAATGCCGCCCGACAGGTTGTCCTGAACCCAGCCCGCGATTACAGCGTGGCCCCGCCCATTGGGATGGCCGTCATAGTAGTTCCATTCAGGGCGTCCCACCCTCAGCCAAGGTCCGCCTTCGACGTATGGGACGGTGGAGGGCAGGGTGCGACGGATTGCAGCGTCCACCTGGAGGAGCTGCGGGGACGGTGTGCTGTGGATCCACATCGGGGAAATCACCGTTATCTGAGCGGCTGGGGCCGCCAGCTTCACAGCTTCCAGGGTGGCGCGGACGGCGGCTTCAAGCTCGGCATTCGGGCGGTTCAGGCTTGCGTCATTGATTCCACCGCTGATCAGGACAGTCTCCGTATCTGCCGGAATGCCCTGCGCCTGTTGAAGGAACGTGGCGCCTGCGCCACGATTTATGTACCCGGAGCCGGGCACAGCCTTGTTGATCTCCACTGCGCCCCGGCTGGCGGCGTAGAGGGTAGTCCACCGCTTGGACGGATCCGGAAGCATGTACCCGGACCCGAAACTATCACCGATGATGGCGAGCTTTCCGCTGGTTACGGTGGCTGATGCCCGTTCGACCGGCAATGATGGCGATAGCGACAGGAGCAGGCAGCAGACCAGCAACAAAGGCACCAGCCGAAGTGCGGACGATCCCTCGATTCGTTTCCTGGAGTCCTTTGATAGCAATATTCTGAACACCCTGCCCCCCGGTCAGTTCCCCTAGCGCCCGGACCCCTTTAGTGCTTTCCCTAACCTGGGTCCCCTTGCTGGAATTTTTGCGTGCACCACTCAAGGACCCATCTGTTTCTTCACAGCATCAAGGAAGGAACACACAACTAAAGCTCAAGTTCGCGGGGCAGCTACGTTTTTCTGAACGGCCGCGGGCTTTTTGAGGAACGCTGCGACCACCAGCCCTGTGGCAAGGCACATGCCTGCGTTGACCCAGATTGCGAGGGTGACGCCACTGAGAACGGCCGGGGCATGGGTTGATCCTCGGGCGACCAACTGTCCGGCAAAAATGGCGCTCATGATGGGGATGCCCATAGTGATGCCGATCTGCTGGCTCATGGTGGCCAAACCAGTGGCGAGTCCCCGCTCCCCCTCCGGCAGCCCGGAGGTGGCTGTGACCATGAAGCCGACGATGACAACCAGGTTGGCAACACCGCCCACAAAGGTGGCGGCCAGAAGCAGCGCGATGGAGGCGGGGTCGTTGCTCAGCATGACCAGGGAGGCTGTCGCGATGGCCTGGACGAGGAAGCCGTAAACGATAGCCCGTTTGTGCCCCACCTTGCCGATTATCTTGGGGCCAAGGATTCCGCCCAGGACGGTTCCCAGTCCCAGCACGGCGAACGCTAGCCCGGCGCCCAGTGGGGTGTAACCCAGCACCTGCTGGAGGTACAGGGTCAGCAGGAACACCAGAGAGGTTTCGGTCACAAAAGCCAGAACACCCGCGGTGTTGCCCCAGGCGACGGTGGAGCGCCTGAGGATCGCCAGTGGCACGAGTGGGAATTCTGCCCGTCGCTCCACGGCGGTGAAGGCAAGGAACATCGCCGCTGCCGCTGCCAACGAACCCAGCGTTAGCGGGTCTGTCCAGGAGTTCTCTGCTGCATGCGTCATGCCGAATACGAGGGCAAGGAGGCCTAAGGTGACGGTGATTGCGCCGGGGACGTCCAGCCTTGTTTTGGTTGTTGGCCTGCTCTCGGCCAATACGACCGGTGCAATGGCCAGTACGGCAACTGCAACCGGGACGTTGATGAAGAACGCCCAGCGCCAGCTGAAGGTATCGGTGAGGAGCCCGCCCAGGATGGCGCCCGCGGTGAAGCCGGCCGCCATCAGCGCCCCGTTGAGGCCCAGTGCCTTGTCCCGTAGTGGGCCCTCCGGAAATGAGCCCAGCAACAGTGCCAGGGCCGCAGGGACGACCATAGCCGTGGCAACGCCTTGGCCTATACGGGCGATCAGCAGGATCGCGGGGTCAATCGCCAGACCTCCCATCAGCGAAGCGGCGCCCAGCAGGGCCATGCCTGTGAGAAACATCTTGCGCCTGCCTTCCAGGTCGGCGACCCTGCCGAACAGGAGGGTAAGGCCCGCAGCACAAAGGGAAAATGCCGTGGCGATCCATTGCAGGTTCTCCAGGCTGAAGCCGACGTCGGCGCCAATAGTGGGCAGGGCGACGTTGAGGATGGAGAAGTCGACGGCGAGCGTAAAACTTGCGGTCAGGAGCACGATCAGGGCTAGCCGCTGCTTGCCGCTCATGCCCTGAGTCGATGAGGTGTTGGGAGTAGGCGGCCTCAGTAGTGTGTCTGGATCGATGGTCTCGGGCTGAGTGGTCATGAGAAGTGGTCCTTGTCTACTTATCCGAGCCGCCAAGGCTGCGGGCGGCATCCTCAGCTTTGAGGAATCCAGCAAGATCAACCACACCCCGCTGTGGGTACCCCTGCCAGTGACAGGACAACTACTCCAGTTACCGGCAGACTGGGCTCATGAGTAATCTGAGCGAACTTGGGGAGTTCCTTCGCGTCCGCCGGGCGGCCCTCCAGCCGGAGGACGTCGGTCTTTTGAACTACGGTATCCGCAGGGTGCCCGGGCTTCGGAGGGAGGAACTGGCCATGCTGGCCGGGGTCAGTAACACCTACTACACCCGGCTGGAGCAGGGCCTGAGCACCAATGCCTCTGAATCGGTCATCGGTTCCATTGCCCGGGCCCTGGGCTTGAACACCGATGAGCGTACACACTTGTTCAACCTTGCCCGGCCCGGCAAAACTAGACGTCGCGCAATGACCAAACCCGACAAGGCCAGTCCGGGAACTGTGCGCCTGGTGCGCTCTATGTTTACTATTCCAGCGGTTGTGTTGAGCCGCCGCAGCGAAGTATTGGCATGGAATCCGCTTGGCCACCGGCTGGTTGCCGGGCATCTGGATCTGGAGGCGCCGGAAAAGCCATCAACTCGTCCGAACATGACCCGGATGCTGTTCCTGGATCCGCACACGCGGGAGCTCTACCCGCACTGGCAGAAGGAGGCGAGGCGTGCCGTCGCTTCCCTTCGCCTCCTGGCCGGGATGAGTTCAGACGATTTTGAACTGGCAGCCCTGGTGGGTGAACTGACCGTAAAGAGCCCGGAGTTCGCCACGTTGTGGGCTAACCATCCGGTGGAGAACTGCATGTCAGGCCTGAAGTCAATGCACCATCCTGAAGTGGGTTCCCTTGAACTGAACTTTGAAGTCCTCGCCCAAAGTGACGAGTCAGGGCACAGGATTCTGATGTACACCGCTGATCCCGGGACCCCTGCAGCCGAAGCCCTGCAGTTGCTGCGCGCGGAAACAGATGAGCCCAAAGCGGCCAGAACTACGAGTTCCGGGGTGGCCATCGGCACAACCACAGACTGCAGCGCGTTGATACGGTGACGCAAGCCGGGACGGCAGTACCTGTTCGAGCTTGGCCAGCGCCCGGAAAAGCCTGCAGGTTTCTAGTAGACGCAACCATGTCTCGCTAGGGTGTGTGCTATGACTCAGGATGAGGTCCGCAGCAGAATCGATGCCTTCGTGGCCGACTTCCACACGAGGTGGCAGCGGTCCGGCAAGTCCCCGGGCATGTTCTCGTTCGATCCAGGGGCCTTCCAAGTCTGGACCGGCGAGTTGGCCGAACTGGTCGCGACCCATTGCGCCCCAGGAGTACGCACCGGCCAAGAAGGTGCACTGTCTTCCAGTCCCGCGCACGACCCCGCCGCCGAGCAGATCACCGACGTCGAGGTCGCCGAGGACACGGCGACGGTTCGCTCGGTCATCCAAACGGCAGGGAACACCACCTACTACCACGAGTACCAGCTGCTGCGCGGCGACGACGGGTGGAGGATCTCCCACATCTCGACCTTCCTGGACCCGCCCGGCAAACCGCTGGTCGATCCCGCTGTGGCCGAGGCACTCATGCAGAGGACCTCAGCCCGCGCTGCCCTGCCCGATCTGCCGGCACACCTGGAGCTGGACTTTCCGGGACTATTCACAGCGGGCAGGATGGTGGAACCGTTTGGCGAACCGGCGCGGCTCGACGTCCTCCACCTTGGCAAGATCACCTGCGCCTCCGGCGTGCTCACGGTCTTGGACTTCGGTTTCGTTGACGCACACTTCGTCCCCTTGGCCCGACGGATAACGCCGGGGACGTACGCCATCGAAGTTGCCACGGTGTCGGGCGTGACGGTCGCAGTACGGCTGCTGCTGTCCGAGGCGCCCGCAGTCAGCTGGCACCGCGCCGAGTTCACCGACGGCACATACAATGTGGGAGTCGATGCCGGTAACGTTGCCCTCCTCGACGTCGGGTCGCTGGTGATGTGTCAGGCCCAGCGCGTCCATGCGATGTTTCAAGAGCATGTGGAACGGCTCATAGAGACACCGGGCACAATGTTCGGCCTCGCCGGCGAGGTGGTGGATGCGGTCATGGTCACGAGCGGGTATGGCGACGGGGCCTACCCTTGTTACTGGGGTTTGGCCGCCGACGGCACTCTCACCTCACTCGTTGTCGATTTCCAGGTGCTCGCAGAGAACATCCTTCGCACTAGCAGCGTTCCGTTCCAACCCAGTCCGGTCAGCACTCCGGAACTCGCCGGTCACGAACTGCAGATCACTGCGAAAGGCGGCTCGTTCGTAGTCAGCAACAGGGGTGAGGACATCCGCTTCCGAGTGCTGGCACCGGACGGTGAGCTCCTTGTGGACGGAAACCATCTCGGCACCTTCATCACGGGAGGCACCTCCAGCAAGACGTGGAACCCGGACGTGCCTCCTCCGCCCGGCTCCGTCCTCGAGGTCACTGAGTATCTTGGCTACCGGCACATCTAGCCCATGGTTGGCAGGGATGGATAACGTCGCCCCCCCGCTAGATTGATTGAGTGAAACAGGACACTCCCGCTCAGGAGAGGATCGGCGCATGAGCGAACTACAGGGCCTGGTGGCCATAGTTACAGGAGGGTCATCCGGCATCGGCGATGCGGTCGTGGGCAGGCTCCAGTCGCTGGGGGCCCAGGTCGCCATTTTGGACCGCCATCCCACCAGGTCAGCACGGGGCGCCTTCCCCGCCGTCTGCGACGTGAGCGACGACGGCTCGGTCCGTGCCGCCGTCGACGCCGTCCTGGCGCAGTTTGGCCGTCTGGACATAGTGGTGAACAACGCCGGCATCGGTGCGCAAGGCAGCGTGGCTGATAACGACGACGACGAATGGCACCGGGTGTGGGACGTCAATGTCGTGGGCATGGTGCGGGTCAGCCGTGCGGCGCTTCCAGCGCTGCGGAAGTCGCCGTCGGCAGTCATCGTTAACATGTGCTCCGTTGCCGCTACGGCAGGCATGCCACAACGGGCTCTGTACTCCGCCACCAAAGGTGCGGTGCTCTCGCTGACCCGGGCAATGGCGGCGGACCACATCCGTGAAGGCATCAGGGTGAACTGCATCAATCCCGGGACGACTGACACGCCGTGGGTGTCCCGCCTGTTGGAGGGTGCCCCGGACCCTGCGGCGGAACGCGCCGCCCTTGAAGCGCGCCACCCCCACGGCCGGCTGATTTCCGCAGAGGAGGTGGCAGGCGCGGTTGCCTACCTGGTCAGCCCCCGCTCCGGTTCCACCACCGGAACGTCCGTAGCCGTCGACGGCGGCATGCAGGCTTTGCGCCTACGCCCGCCAGCGCAGTGAAGAGGCCTAAAGGCAGGGCCGCAGGCTAACCCGGGGCCGCGGCCTAAACCGGAAGTGTCACCGTAAAGCGAGTGTTCGCGGGCTCGCTGGTGACACTGATGGTCCCGCCATTCGCGTGCACCAGAGCCTGAACAATGGCGAGTCCCAGCCCTGTGCTGCCGGTGCCGGATCGGGCTGTGTCGGCCCGGCTGAAACGAGTGAAGATACTGCCGAGGAAAGCGTCATCTATCCCTGGCCCGTTGTCCGAAACGGTCACTGTGGCTACTGAGCCCTCCTTCCGGACGGTTGTCCGGATGGTCGTCCCCGGCGGAGTGTGTTTGTGCGCGTTGGCGATGAGATTGATCAGCACCTGACGGATCTCAGACTCGACGGCGGTGATTTGCACAGGATCTTCCGGCAGGTCCAGAGTCCAGACGTGGTCCGGCGCGGACAGCTGAACGTCACTCGTCACCTCGACTGCCAGCTCCGTCAGATCCACTTCCGTTGGATCACCGCGCTGCCCTTCGTCAAGGCGGGCAAGGAGCAGGAGATCCTCCACTAGGGAAGACATCCGCTCGGATTCACTGGCCACGCGCTTCAAGGCTGCCTTGTCGGCGTCCTGGAGCCGGTCCCCCATCAGGACGAGCTCTGTGTACCCCCTGATGGACGTCAAAGGCGTTCGCAGTTCATGGCTGGCGTCAGCCACAAAACTCCTCACCCGGGTTTCGCTATCCTGCCGGGCTTTAAGGGCCCGGGTGACGTGGTCGATCATTTCGTTGAGAGCGATTCCCACCGTCCCCACTTCCGTGCCGGGTTGCGCCGCGGTGGGAGGAACGCGGACGTTCACGGCGACTTCCCCGGAAGCAAGCGGGAGCTCCGTCACGGAGGTTGCAACAGCGGACAATTCCTCCAGCGGCCGCAGCGATCTCCGGATGATCAGGGTGCCCGCCAGGCCTGTCAGGAGGACCCCGAACAGTGAAACGGCCGCTATGGTCCCGTCCAGGGAAGCGAGCGTACTGTCCCGGTCCGCCGTCGAGAGTCCTGTAACCAGGATCTTCCCTGTGTTCGGGACGATGGCGGAAACCAGCCGGTACCGGCCGCTGGACAGCACCATCTCCTTGGGCGGCGAATTAGGCGTCAGCCTGGACACAACCTCCAGGTCGGACGCAGTCAGCGGTTTGGTGCTGCCGTCGTCCTGCACGACGGCGGAAACCCTCGCGGCGCCGTCGTCGAACAAAGCATTTAAGGTGCCTGGGCGCTGCCCTCGGGCTTCTGAAGGATCCGGGACAGAGGGTCGCCGCGGCCCTCCGCCGGGCGGACGCACCACGCGCTCGGCAGCGGCCACGAGGCCGCCGTCCAGTTCACTTGTCAGGTAGGCGTTCATGGCAACATGGCTCACCACACCGATCGCCGCGCAGATCAACGTCAGCAAAACAAGGGTTGCCACAACCAGCTTGGTGCGAAGATGCCACGCCCTCCGCACCCCTGCCGCCGCCGTCTTTGGCCCCGGCTTGCTTGGCTGCGTCACTGGGCAGCCGGTTTGATGACGTACCCGGCACCGCGGACTGTGTGGATCATCGGAGGTTTCCCGGCGTCAATCTTCTTCCGTAAATACGAGATGTAGAGTTCAACGATGTTGGCCTGCCCGCCGAAATCGTAGTTCCACACCTGGTCCAGGATCTGGCTCTTGCTCACAACCCGGCGAGGGTTCTCCATCAGGAAGCGCAACAACTCCCACTGCGTTGCTGTCAGGGATATTTCGTCAGCGCCGCGGGTCACGTCCCGCGTCTCCAGGTTCAGCACGAGGTCACCGACAACCAGCTCGGCCGAATCGGAGGCGGCCACCCCGGACCGTTGAACGAGGCGGTGCAGCCGCAGCATCAGTTCCTCCATGCTGAACGGCTTCGTGACGTAGTCATCCCCGCCGGCAGCCAATCCGGAAATCCTGTCCTCAACCGCGTCTTTGGCAGTAAGGAACAGTGCGGGGATACGGGGAGCGAAGACCCGGATCTTGCGCAACGCCTCAAGTCCATCGGCTCTTGGCATCATGACGTCGAGGACCAGCACGTCCGGACGGAAATCCCGGGCAATCTTTACAGCGGACAGCCCGTCATTGGCGATGGCAACGCTCCAGCCGGCCATCCGCAGGCCCATCTCCACCAGTTCGGCGAGGCTCTTTTCGTCGTCGACAACGAGCGCACGGATGGGGCTTCCATCGGGATGCGCCAGGCGCGGCAGGTCGGAGAGGGAATGACGCGGACCTTCAGACATGGGTTCTCTTCCTTCATCCCTTGGATTTCCTCCTTCACTGTAAGCGCTGGGCCCACAATGTGATGTGCCGGGTTGCGCTCCTTTCGAAGGCACCGGGGGTAGCGTTTCACTATGAGTGCCGAGCAGCCTGACGACGTCTACACCCACGGCCACCACGAATCCGTCGTGCGCGCCCATGCGTCCCGGACTGCAGAGAACTCGGCAGCGTTCGTCATCCCCCATCTCGCCGCGGGCTCATCGGTATTGGACGTGGGCTGCGGCCCGGGAAGCATCACGTGCGATTTCGCCGCCCTGGTTGCCCCTGGCAAAGTGACTGGGCTGGACAGGTCCCCTGACATCATCGCCCAAGCCAGGTCGCTCGCCGCAGAACGCGGCGTGGAGAACGTCGAGTTCGTCGCCGGGAACATCTACGACCTTGACTTCGAAGACGGAACGTTCGACGTCGTCCATGCCCACCAGGTCCTCCAGCACCTGACCGACCCCGTGGAAGCGCTGCGTGAGATGAGGCGGGTGGCCAAACCCGGCGGGATCGTGGCGGTGCGCGACGCAGATTTCCACGGCATGAGCTGGTACCCCGCCATCCCGGAACTGGATGAGTGGATGGAGCTGTATCAAAAGATTGCCCGCCGGAACGGGGCGGAGCCGGACGCCGGGCGCAGGCTTGTTTCGTGGGCCCAGGCCGCAGGCTTCACCGACGTCGCGCCCAGCAGCAGCAACTGGCTGTACGCCACTGGTCAGCAGCGGCGCTGGCAGGCACGGGTTTGGAGTGAGCGGGTCCTGCACTCGGCCTTCGCGGAGCAGGCATTGGAGTACGGCTTCGCCCAGGAAGCCGACCTGACCCGGCTCTCCGCCGGGTGGCACCGATGGGGCTCCACTGACGACGGCTGGTTCCTGATCCCCAACGGTGAGGTCATCGCCCGGGCGTGACCCCGGGCCTGGCGGCGAGGCGAACGCCCGGCCCGAAACCGCATTCGAACTTTTCACAAAATGTCCCGGAGCATGTAGAGAACCAAGCTGCAGCTCCGACCTATCCATGAAGGCACCACCAACAGGTGCCGCTAACCAAGGAGCCAGAGATGAAATACATGATCATGATGTTCGGTTCGGGCGAAACCATGATGCAAACGGCCGATCCGGCATGGATCCAGGAAATGATCGGGTTCATGATCCAGATCGACAAGGACCTCACGGACTCCGGCGAGCTGGTGTTCAATGCCGGGCTGGCTGACGGCAGTACCGCGAAACTCGTCAAACAGACTGACGACGGCGTGATCACCACGGACGGTCCCTATGCCGAGTCCAAGGAATCACTCATCGGATACTGGGTAGTCGATGTGGCAAGCGAGAAACGTGCCATCGAGATCTGCTCCAGCATCGTCAAATATGCCGGCACCGTGGAACTGAGGGCCGTCCAGGACGGACCCCCGGATGTCTAGCCCCCGGTAAGGCGGGAAAGCCGAAACACGTGGAATTGGGAAGCCGTTCCCTGGAGGACCTGCTGCGCACCCTCGCGCCGCAGGTCCTCGGCGCGCTTGCCCGCCGCTACGGCCAGTTTGATGCGTGCGAGGACGCGGTACAGGAGGCGCTGCTGGAAGCCTCCCTCAGCTGGCCCCGGGACGGCATCCCGGATAATCCACGCGGGTGGCTGCTGACTGTCGCCGGGCGACGCCTGGTGGATCAGTGGCGCAGCGAGAGCGCCCGCCGGCGTCGGGAAGAAACCTTTGCCCTGGAATCTTCTGCATTGCAGGGTTCCGAAGCTGTGTCCAGGCCCGGGGAGCCTGCCTGGGAGCACCAGGAGTACGACGGCGGGGTGTCACCTGACGCCGATGACACACTGACGCTGCTGTACTTATGCTGCCACCCGGCACTTTCGCCGCCGTCCCAGCTTGCCCTGACCCTTCGTGCCGTCGGCGGCCTGACCACTGCTGAAATCGCCAGCGCCTTCCTGGTTCCCGAGGCCACCATGGCGCAGCCGATCAGCCGGGCCAAGGGAAGCATCACCGGTGCCGGTGCCCGGTTCGAGCCGCCGGCACCTGACGAGGTCATGGCGAGGACCGCCGTCGTCCAGCATGTCCTATACCTGATCTTCAATGAAGGGTATGCCGCGAGTTCAGGGCGTTCCCTGCAGCGCTCGGACCTGACAGGCGAGGCCATCCGACTTGCGCGTCTGCTGCTGGACGTCATCCCGGCAACATCACCGGCGAGGGGCGAAACAACCGGCCTGCTGGCACTCATGCTGCTGACGGATGCCCGAAGGTCAGCCCGCACGCTGCCCGACGGCGGCCTGGTGCCGCTCGCTGAACAAGACCGCAGTCTTTGGGACACCGCCCAGATCCGGGAAGGGGTTGGGCTCTTGACCAGCACGTTGGGCAAGGCCCCGGTGGGTCCCTACCAGCTGCAGGCGGCCATCGCGGCCATCCACGACGAAGCACCAACGGCCAAAGATACCGACTGGCCCCAGATCCTGGCGCTTTACGACGTACTGGAGCGGATCGCGCCAAGCCCGGTGGTCACGCTGAACCGGGCAGTAGCGGTAGCCATGGTGAAGGGACCGCTCGCAGGCTTGGCGGTGCTGGGCACTGTCGAGGCAGATCCACAGCTCGCCCGCAGTCATCGCCTTGATGCAGTACGGGCCCACCTTCTAGAACTGACCGGCGATGCCACGGGGGCGCGTGAGGCTTATCTCCGCGCTGCAAGCTCCACGGCGAACCTCTCAGAACGCCGGTATCTCGCCGCACGGGCAGCCCGGCTGGGCTAGGACTTGATTTCGCCCCTGGAACTCGAAGGGCTGGCAACCTTCACAGCCCCTGCTCAGCCCCATCAGGGTGCGTCCACAACCCACTGCTGAATGCTGATTACAGGCAGGCAAAGGATGGGAGGGCTGAGATGGGAAGGATCGTCCGGGCAACAGCCGGCGTGCTGCTCGCCCTGAGCATCGGAACGGGACTGACCATGCCAACCGCCTTTCCCGCCACCGCCAGCACAGGCCTCCACCTTGGCGGCGGCACACAGGCCAGCTCGCTCATCAATCAGACCGGCTGCGACGACGACGGCGGCCCTGATACGGAAAGTGAACTGACGGAAGGCGGCCAGGACAGCCACACTTCGGGGAGTTGAGCCCAGCGTTGACTCAGGGACCGAACGCGGCCGGCGTAATGGACGGCGTCGGGCTGTCAAATGACAGGGGCAGGCGGAGGCTCGGTGCTAACATGGAGCTGCGCTTGGGGGTCGTCTGAACCGCCTTCGCTGTCGGTTCAGCCTAGCCCATCCGAGAGTTCCCCATCATGATGTCCGCCAATTCGTCCAAGGGCACCGGAGGTCAGGTGGAGCACCAAGTAGAGGAGAGTCAGCCCTCCCGCTCCGGCACAGGGGAGATCCCCGTCGAGGCTCCTCCCCGCGCCTACTGGGCCATCCTTCAGGGTCTGGTGGGCTCCCTCATGATGTTCGTAGGATCCATCGGCACAGGATGGATCGCAAACGGTTCCCCGATGATCCGCCACCCCCTGGTGATTGCCCTCCGCACTGAAGGCTGGGGAGTCACCACCGCAACCCTGCTGCTCACGCTCGGCGCCATGATGCTGATGCGCTCCTGGCTTCGCCTCGGACAGCGGCTGGGGAATTGGGGGCCGGGATCGCTGAGATCGGTCGCCTGGGCTATCGCCGTCTGGTCAGCTCCCATGCTCTTTGCCGTGCCCATCTATTCCCGCGATGTGTACGCCTACACCGGGCAAGGGCGGCTGGTCCAGGAAAACCTCAACCCCTACAACACCGGCATCTCGGCCCTCAGTAACTGGTTTGCCCTCGGCGCTGACCCCGCTTGGGCCGAGGCCAGGACGCCCTACGGACCGTACTTTCTCTGGCTTGAGGGCCTGGTGGTCCAGATCACGGGAGCGCAGCCCGACTTCTCGGTTTTCCTGTTCCGCCTGATCGCCGTTGCCGGTGTGGTCTTATGCATGGTCTACATCCCCAAGCTCGCGCAGCTTCACGGAATCAACGGCGGCCGGGCCTTGTGGATAGCCGTGGCTAATCCGCTCTTCCTGATCAGTTTTGTGGCCAGCGCCCATAACGACGCCCTCATGGTGGGACTTGCCGTGGCCGGCACATACTTCGCGGCCACCAACCGCGGTCTGTGGGGTGTCCTCCTGGTCACGGCCTCCATTGGTATCAAGCCCATTTCCATAGTTCTCCTGCCCTTTATTGGCCTGCTTTGGGCGGGCCAGGCCGCGGGCTGGGGGCGGAAGTTCTGGTACTGGTTCCTGACAGCCGCCATCAGCTTCGGCGTGCTGGCAGTGAGCGGCCTGCCGTTCGGGCTTGGTATGGGCTGGGTTTCGGCCATCACGGATCCGACGCCAGGTTACACCGGCTATTCACCTTCAGGCTTCCTCGGCCAGCAGGTGGAGGGCCTGGCCAATGCGTTGGGGCTCGACGGCGGAATGCTGGCCTCGGGATTACGGTCACTGCTCAAATGGGCCGGGGTGGGCCTGGTTGTCCTGCTGATGTTCAGGGGAGACCACTCCAGGCTCATCCGGAGGATGGCTCTGGGCTTCGCCGCGATCGTGGTGCTTTCGCCGATCATCCAGCCCTGGTACGTCCTCTGGTTCATCCCCCTGCTCGCTGTAACGGGCATCCGGGACGACTGGCAGATCTGGACCGTCTACGTCATCATCACGTTCTTTGTGGTGTTCGGTGCCCAGGACCAGCTCTCGGTGTGGGGATTCGTTGAGTTGGACTACCAGGCCTCCACCCTGGCCTTCTTCGTCGCCCTGGCCTTCGTCCTTTATCTGCTGTTCATAGACAAGAAAACGCGGAAGCTCCTGGTAACGCCGGCCGCCAGGGCAGCGCTGCTGTCCCGCCAGCGCCGCCCCGAGGACATTCCAAGCTAGTCCTGCGAGCGTCCCGCAGTGGCGGCTTCGACTGGCCGTCCCTTGCGGGCCGCCAACTCCAGCGTGCGTTGTACAGACCAGTACAGGAGAACCACCAGGAGCACGTTCCGCGCCGTAAGGACCAGGGCAATAAGCGGGTGTCCGTGGATCAGCGGTGTGTAGAACAAGGGATAAATCACGAAGGTGAGCGCTGCTATGGACATCAGCAGGGCGCCGGGCACCTTCCAGCGGTTCCAGTCATGGCTGAGGCCCGCGACCACCACCGGAGCGAGCCAGATGATGAACTGCGGTGAACCCACCTTGTTGAAGACGATGAACGCCGCCGTCATCATGAGCGCACCTTCGAGGAACAGCTCTTCGCGCTCTGCTCCCCTGTGCAGGGCCCACATCAACAGGACAGCAGCGGCCGCCGCGGCCACGAGGAACAGAGGCTGCATCAGAACGGCTGCGATGGAAACCCCGGGGCCATACACCTCCGAGGAGTTGATGGCCACGTTGTCCGCAATTTTTGCGTCGCCGATGTTCAGGACGCTCAGCCAAAGCCAGGGAGTGGAAAATGTGGCCTCGAGCTGCATGCCCCGCTCGCCTTGGTTGGTGAGGAAATCGAACAGGTGGCTGATGCCGCCGGCCCAATACGTACCCACCACTACGGCTGCGCTCACGGCAATACCGGCGGCGATGATTTTCACGCGATCCCTGCTGGCAATCAGGATCGGCAGCAGGACTGCCGCCGGAGAGACCTTGATCCAGGTGGCTATGCTGAGCAGAACGGTGGCAACCGCGGGCCTGCGGGCCGCGAAGAGCAAAGCAATCAGGACGATGGGCGCAGTGATTCCCTCCACACGGGCGAAGCTGAGGTATCCCATGAACACGGTAAAGCCCAGCCACCACCAGGCTGGAGCAATTCCCTCAGGACGTCTGCCGCCGCGGATCAGGTAAGCCAGGGCCATTGCATTGAGGGCCGTGATCATCAGCGTCCACACCAGCAGGTACTGGTCCGGCCCGGCGATGTTGGAGAAGTAAATGGGCAGCTGCGCCAGCGCGGGGTACACCCAGGGGCTGATGGACGCCTCACCGTTTCCGGGGTTGGCACCGTTCACGGCCCATTCCCGGTACTGCAGCGTGTCGCTGAACATCTCGTCCTTGAGAATGAAGGACATCATCCAGCCCAGGAAATAGAGATGGACAACCGCGAAGCCCCACCAGACGGAGGAAGGCCTGCTCAGCCAGTTCACCGCAGCCGGTGTGAGGACCTTGTCACGAAGGCGTGTCAGTCCGTGGCCAACCCTTTGCAGCATGTCAGCGGGCCTCGGCTTCATCGGCAACTTCACCCTCAGGTGCATGCTTGCTCAGACGGTAGAGACGTCGCACGGACCAGCAGAAGAGAACCACCAAAAGGACGTTACGGATGGTCAGAACCAGCGCCATCAGAGGGTTGTTGTGACTCAAGGCATCATAGAAAAGCGGATAGATAAAGTAAGTGGTCACAGCGATGGCGATCAGAATGGCCGCCGGCACCCGCCACTGGATCCAATGACTGGCCAATCCCACCGCAACAGCAGGAGCCAGCCACACCATGAACTGGGGTGATCCCACCTTGTTGAAAACCACAAAGGCAGTGGTCATGGTGAGCGTTCCGACCAGCAGGAGTTCGCTGCGGTCCGACACCCCGATGCGGTTTCCAGCGTGCAGTGCCCGGAAGATCAGCACTGCGACCAGGACGGCAGCAAGGGCAAGCAAGGGCTGCATGAGGAAGGACATGATCTCGGTCCCGGGACCATCAACCTGCATGGAGTTGATCTCGGTGTTCATGTACATCCGGGAGCTGCCCGTATTCAGTACGCTCAGCCACAGCCACGGCGTGGTGAAGGTGGCCTCGAGCTGCATGCCCCGATCCCCTTGCGCGGTCAGGAAATTCAGCAGCTTGGGGGCAACGCCAAACACTATTCCGCCGCCAACGGCAACAGCTGTCACCAGAACTCCGGCAGCCAGCACGTGCAACCGGCGCTTGGCGACGGTGAGCAGAGTCAGGACAACGGCAGCAGGCCACACCTTGATCCAGGTGGCGATGCTGAGGAGCAGAGAGGCCGCGAAGGGGCGGGTGACTCCGAAGAGAAGTGCGCTCAGAACCAGCGGGGCCGTTAAACCATCCACGCGGGCGAATCCCAGGAAGCCCATGAGGAAGATGAAGCTGAGCCACCACCAGGCGGCGGGGAGGGCGGCGGTGTTCTTGCCCCATTTGGTCAGGTGCCCAACCGCGAGCGCGTTGAGCGCGATGATCATCAGCACCCAGATGAGCAGGAACGGCCCGGGCCCGGCCATGCCGGCAATAGCGATGGGGAGCAGGGCCAGAATCGGGTACACCCACGGGCTGGGCAGCCCGGCCAGGTTCTCTTCGCGGAACCCTCCGGCGGCCCAGTCGCGGTAGATGTTGGTGTCGCTGAAGGCCTGGCCCTGGAGCACGAACGTCAACATGTACGCCAGGAAGAAAAGGTGGACAACAACATAGCCCCACAGCAGGCCTGAGGGCGTGTTCAGGCGCCGCTCCAGCTTTTCCGGGATGAGGGCTTTTCTGCAGCTTGTCAGGGCACCGAAGAACCGTTCGGTCCTGGCAGAACCGTGCGGACCCTTTGCGGGCTGCGTATCCGGGGAGGTCACCGGCCCTCGATTAGTTTCCGGCACCGAGTTTTCCTTTGAGTCGTTCCCGCATGAGGGTACTGGCGTCATTGAGGCCGATGATCTTCACGTCCTTGCCGTGCTTGTGGTACTTGTCGGTGATGGCGTCCAGGGTGGCGATGGTAGAGGCATCCCAGAGGTGCGAGGCGTGCATATCGATAATCACGCGTTCCGGATCCAGGGCGTATTCGAACTGGGTATAGAGGTCGTTCGAGGAAGCGAAGAAGAGCTCGCCGTCCACAACGTAGCTCGCCGTCTCCTGCCCGTTGATGGTGGTGACAGTCCGCTCGACGGTGACGAAGTGGGCCACTCGGCGGGCAAACAGCACCATGGCCACCAGGACTCCGACGCCGACGCCGATGGCCAGGTTGTGGGTGGCGACGACGACGATGACAGTGGCAACCATGACCAGGGTTTCGCTCCGGGGCATCATCTTCAGCGTTCGGGGGTGGATGCTGTGCCAGTCGAAGGTGGCCCAGGAAACAAAGATCATAACGGCTACGAGTGCGGCCATCGGGATCACGGCTACGACGTCACCGAGGGCGACCACCAGGATGAGCAGGAAGACACCGGCCAGGAAGGTCGAGATCCTGGTCCGCGCGCCCGAAGCCTTGACGTTGATCATGGTCTGGCCGATCATCGCGCAGCCGCCCATGCCCCCGAAGAAACCGGTAACGATGTTGGCGACTCCCTGTCCCCACGCTTCGCGGCTCTTGTGTGAGCGGGTGTCCGTGACGTCGTCGACGAGCTTGGCTGTCATGAGCGATTCCAGCAGGCCAACGAAAGCCATGGCGAGGGCGAAGGGGAAGATGACCTGCAGGGTCTCGAGGCTGAAGGGCACATTCGGGATCAACAGCGACGGCAGGGATGCTGGCAACGCACCCTTGTCCCCGACAGTGGGCACCTCCACCGAAGCTACTACCGCAATGAGCGTCAGAACCACTATGGCAACAAGCGGGGCCGGCACCGCCCTGGTCAGTTTCGGTAGCCCGAAGACAATCACGAGGCCAAGGGCAACGAGGGGGTACACCAGCCACGGGACGCCCAGCAGATCCGGTACCTGCGACATAAAGATCAGGATGGCCAGGGAGTTGACGAATCCCACCATCACGGACCGGGGGATGAAGCGCATCAGTTTTGCCACCCCGGACAGCCCCAGGACAATCTGGAAGATCCCGGCAAGGATGACGGCTGCAATCAGGTAATCGACGCCGTGGGACTTGACCAAGGGCGCAATCACCAGGGCTACGGCGCCGGTGGCAGCGGAGATCATGGCGGGACGGCCGCCGACGAAAGCGATGGTAACGGCCATCGTGAACGACGCGAACAGGCCGAGCCGGGGATCAACGCCTGCAATGATGGAAAACGCGATTGCTTCCGGAATCAGGGCCAGGGCCACCACCAGCCCGCCCAGAACTTCCGTCTTGAGCCTGCGCGCGGACAGAAGCGTCCCCCGGACGGACTGAAGCTGTTCGGGAGTGAGGGCCAGGACCGTGTGGTCCGTACTAACGGCCATGACTGGCTCCATCCGTGGTCTTGAAGAAGCGCTGGAGCGCCCTCTAATTGTTGAAGAATCGAGCGGTGCGGCACAGCACCGGGGCACGGGAAGAGGGGCAGTCTGCCTTCCGGAATCCGCCCATGCCTTATAAAGGCTAACCCAGCGCCAGGGGAGGGCTACAATCCAGCCCCCGCCATATGGACCGATATTTTCTTCCCCGAATGGTTCCCCCTGCACCGAAGCGTCTATAGGGTGCAAGAACAATCCACTACCGAGTCCTCCAGGGAGAACCTCAATGCGCAAATTGTCAGCCGGCCTTTTTTACTCCCTCGACGGCGTTGCTCAGTCCCCAAACCTGTGGCAGTACGACAGTTTCGATGATGAGCTGGGCGCCGGACTGGACAGCATGATGCAGAGCGTAGACGCAGGCATTCTGGGCAGGGTGAGCTATGAGGAATGGGCGGGCTATTGGCCTAACGCCAGCCAAGATCAGGATTTCGCCGGCTTCATCAATTCCCTGCCGAAGTTTGTGGCGTCCAGCACTCTTCCGGACCGGCTGGAGTGGGAGAACTCTCAACTGATCCAAGGGCCGCTGGAGGACTTCGTCCGGCAGCTGAAGGAAACCGAAGGCGGCGACATCAACGTGTTCGGCAGTATTTCCGTAGTGCGGCAACTGCTTTTCGCCGGCTTGCTCGACTCGCTGACGCTGATGATCCACCCCGTGATTGCGGCAACGGGCAAGCACCTCTTCGAGGAAGGCGATCCCGTCACAAGGCTGGAACTTCAGGACTCGCAGCGGACCAGCAAAGGCAACATGATCCTGAGCTACGGCCTCCGTTCCAGCTGACTGGACGGCAAGGACAACCGCCCCAAGTAGGACAGTCCGGCTACCGCGAAGTGGCCAGTAAACTTGACTGATGCAACCTTCCCTGTGGCTCGCGCTCGCGGGCACCGGAGTCCTCATCAGCCTGACGCCCGGTGCGGGGGCCATCAACACGATGAGCAACTCGCTGAACTCCGGCTTCCGGCGTGCCATCTGGGGAATCTTGGGCCAGCAGGCCGCGCTGATCATTCAAATCCTGCTTGTGGCCTTGGGCGTGGGCGTGCTGGTGTCCGGGTCCCCGCTGCTGTTCAACGTCATCCGGTATGCAGGCGCCGCCTACCTCGTCTACCTGGGAATCCGGCAGTTTATGCACAAGCCGGACCTGGACCAGACCGTCGTCGAGTCCCTCCGGAACGAGCCCGCTGCCTCCATGTTCCGGCGCGGCTTGTGGGTGAACATGCTCAATCCGAAGGCGATCGTCTTCTTCCTGGCTTTTATGCCGCAGTTCATCCGACCTGAACAGCCCCTGGTTCCGCAGTACCTGGTGCTGGCCGTAACCATTGTGCTGATCGACGTCGTGGTGATGTGGTTCTTCTTTGCCGCGGCCGCCGCCTGGTTCCATCGTTTCACTCAAAATGCCCGCGGACAGACCATCCTGAACCGGGTTTTTGGTGTGCTGTTCGTTGCAGTTGGCGTGATGCTGGCGCTCATCCACTAAAGGATGAACGCAGTGCGGCCTTGCGGATCTTTCCGCTCGCCGTCCTCGGCAGATCGTCCACGAAGATCACTGATTTCGGGATCTTATAGCGGGCCAGCCTGCCTTCAAGGTGCTCCCTAAGCTCGTCCTCGCTGAGGTGCGTATCCTCGCGTAGCACCACCACAGCCCTGGGCACCTCGCCCCACTTGTGATCCGGGATACCAATCACTGCCACGCTGGAAACTGCGACAAGCTCGAGGATGGCCTGTTCCACCTCTGCCGGGTAGATGTTCTCTCCGCCGGAAATGATCATGTCCTTGAGCCTGTCGGAGATGAAAAGGAATCCGTCCGATCTGAACCAGCCGCCGTCGGTAAAGCATTCGGCAGCTGCCTCCGGCCTGTTCCAGTACCCGGGGATGACGTTGGGCCCTTTTATCTGGATCTCCCCCACCTCACCTGCGGGGACCACGACTCCCATGAGGTCAGCGATCCGGATGTCGGTGAAGAAATGCGGCAGGCCCGAAGAACCGGCTTTCTCCCGGGAACGGTCCGCCGGAAGGGTGTGGTTCCGGGTGCTGTTCGGTCATGCCGTAGCCGTTGGAAAACCGCAGGCCGCGCGCCTCATAAGCCTCCAGCACCCGCATGGGCACTGCAGACCCGCCGCAGGTGAGCTTTGCCAAAGTCAAAGGCAACCCAGCACCGATCTGCACAGACCTTCCTTGCGGGCTAGCCAAAGCGGAAACGCTGCAGCATGCTTAGCTGCATGTCCCCGTCGTCGAACCCCTACCGGATCATTGCGGTTTGCACCGGCAACATCTGCCGATCCCCCATGGCTGAACGGATGCTCGCAGACGCCTTCGCAGCAGCCGGTCTCAGCGACGTCGTTGTTGTGGATTCCGCCGGTACGACGGCCTATGAATCAGGCCGTCCGGTTGATCCCCGCGCTGCCCGGATTCTTGCAGCCCGTTCGATCGACTCAAGCGGGCATCGGGCAAGGAAATGGCAACAGGAGTGGTTCGCTGAGCGCCACCTCATCCTGGCCTTGGACGTCGACCATTACGGCTGGCTCCTGGAAGCGGCGCCAGACGAGGAATCCCGGGCCCGGATACGGATGCTGCGCTCCTTCGATCCGGTGGTGGCCGACGGCGACAATCTGGACCACGGCATTGACGATCCCTGGTACGGAGGCCAATCCGATTTCGAAGAGACCTGGCGACTTATCCAGGCCTCTGTGCCCGGAATTGTTGAGCATGTCAGGGCCCAGCTCCAGCTCCAGAAGCACCAGGACCCTCCGGAGCAGCAGGTACGCTCTATTCCATGAGCCCCGCACCTGTCATCATCGCCATCGACGGGCGGTCCGGAGCAGGCAAAACAACCATCGCCATCGAACTGGCAGCGCGTTTGCGTGCCCATCACAAGGTCTCCCTTTTCCACCTCGAGGACATCTATCCGGGCTGGAACGGGCTCGCGGCCGGAGTGGAACGCTACATCACCACCGTGCTCGCCCCCTTGCGAAGCGGACAGGCCGCCGAATGGGTGACGTGGGATTGGGAAAAGCACTACGACGGCGACGTCAGAGTCACGCTTCCCGCTGAAATTGTGATCGTCGAAGGTGTGGGAGCGGCCTCTGACGCGGCCCGGCCCCTTTTGGACGCAGTGGTCTGGGCAGAGGCCCCCGACGACGAACGCCGCGCACGCGCCTTGTCCCGTGATGGAAGCACTTATGAGCCGTACTGGGATCTCTGGGCGGCGCAGGAAGTCGAGTGGCTGGCCGCGGATGCGGTGCTGGACAACGTTGACGTGCGCGTGCTCAACCGGGCAGACGGCAACGCCCCGGGGGACGTCCTGCGGGCTCTTCAGTACCTGCCGTCCTGCTCCGGTGTGCTGTCGCCCGAGCTCTCAGCCCGCCGCGGCCTGAAGCTGCGAGCGCAACGGATAGAGGCAGAGCCCGACGCCCCTGCCCTCTACGAAACGCTGTACGGAGCCTCGACCAATGCCGTGTGGCTGGACTCTTCGGACGGCCCGGACCTTGCGCGGAATACCGGTCTTTCCGCAGACGCCGCCGGGGTCTCGCCTGCGGCCGGCCTCTCCCCGGAGGCGGAGCGTCCAGTCTCCCCGGCGGCGGAGCGCAGGCGGTTCAGTATTCTGGCCGACGACGGCGGCAGCCACGGCCAGTTGGCCATGCACCACAGCGGGATCACAACGGTACGCACAGGCTGCGCCACGGCGAGGATCGAGGGCCCCTTCTTCCGCTGGCTGGATGCGGCCTGGGGAAGCAGCATCGTTCCCGCTCCCGAGGGCTTCGGTGGTGAATTCACTCTCGGCTGGCTGGGCTATCTGGGCTATGAACTGAAGCGCGAGACCGGCGGAAGTGACGTCCCATCCCCCACACCGGATTCGGCCTTGATCTTCGCCGGACGTGCTGTGGTCCTGGACCACCGGGAGGGTTCCGTCTGGCTGTTCGCCCTTGAAGCGCCCGACGCCGCGGAATGGGTGTCAAATGCGGCGCACGCCATCGCGCTTGCCTCGGGGGCCGCGGGGAGCACTGCCGCAGGTGACGGTGCTGACGCAGGTGTCCACGCCGTCGAACTTTCCAAAGAACCAGGCGCAGGCGGCCCGGAATTCACTGCCCGGGACACTGAGGTGGATTACAAACATAAGATAGGGGTGGCCCAGCACGAGATTGCTGAAGGCAACTCCTACGAAATCTGCCTGACAACAGCCCTCCATGCACATGGGACCGCAGTGGATCCGTGGCGAAGTTACGTGCAGCTCCGGCAAAGGAATCCTGCCCCTTTCGGGAGTCTCCTGCGTTTCGGCAGCCTCTCAGTGGCCAGCACCTCACCGGAGCGCTTCCTCAGGATCACTTCCGTCGGCAGCATGCGGGCCGAACCCATCAAGGGCACGCGAGGCCGCTCATTAAATGCGGATCAGGACGCTGACCTTCGTGCCGATCTGGAATCGTCCCAAAAGGACCGGGCCGAGAACATCATGATTGTGGACCTGTTGCGGAACGACCTCAGCCATTTTGCCGAGCCCGGCAGCGTGACAGTGAGCCGCCTGTGCGTGGTGGAGAGCTACGCCACGGTCCACCAACTGGTGAGCACCATAGACGCGCAACTCCGGCCAGGGGCCTCCCGGGCCGAGGCGGTTGCGGCGTGCTTTCCCGCCGGCTCCATGACGGGCGCTCCGAAAATCAGCACCATGGCCATCCTCGACCGGCTGGAAGAGGCACCGCGCGGCGTGTACTCCGGTGCCATCGGGTACTTTTCCCTCAGTGGCGCCACCGATCTCGCCGTCGCCATCCGGACGCTGGTGATCACAACCGGCGGCGACGGCCGCGCCGAGCTCAGCCTCGGCGTCGGCGGTGCCATCACGGCCGATTCCTCACCGCAGGAGGAGTACGAGGAGATCCGGACCAAGGCGTACGGTGTGCTTTCCACGCTTGGGGCCCAGTTCCCCGGCTAAGCCTCCCCGGACGCAGGCAGGCCCGGGACTACTGCAGGGTCGCCGTTAGCCGCGCCACGTTGTCCACATACTTGACCAGCATGGGCCGCTGCATCCAGTCATCGAGCAGGAGTTCATGCGAGATGTCCCGGTAGGTGTCCTCAACAGCCCGCATCCGGGTGACGATGTCCTGCCCCAGGAGCATCACAGACACTTCGAGGTTCAGTGAAAAGGACCGCATGTCCATGTTGCTGGAGCCAAGGACGGCCACTTCGTCGTCGATGGTGAAGTGCTTGGCGTGCAGCACAAACGGGGCTTTATAAAGATAGATGCGCACGCCGGCTTCCAGCAGCGACTGGTAGTAGGACCTCTGGGCGTGGTGCACCAGGAGCTGGTCGCCCTTTTCGGAGACGAAGAGTTCGACGGCGACCCCCCGCTGCGCCGCTGTGGTCACCGCATACAGCAGTGAGTCGTCGGGGACGAAGTAAGGGCTGCAGATAGAGATCCGGTGCTGGGCGGAATAGATGAGGGTGTTGAAGAGCCGCAGGTTGTTTTCGGTGCTGAATCCCGGGCCGCTGGGCACCACCTGGGCGGTCACGGTCCCGGGTGAGAGTTCCGGCGGGTGGGCCAGCTGATCCTCCAGGGAATCGTCTGTTTCACTCAGCCAGTCCGTGGCGAACACCACGTTCAGTGTGGTGACAATCGGGCCGCGCAGGCACGTCATCAGCTCTACCCATTCGCGGCCGACTTTGCGGTGCCGGGGATTGTTGTATGACGGCTCGATCAGGTTCTGGGATCCGGTGAAAGCCACTTCGCCGTCGATCACCATGATTTTGCGGTGGTTGCGGAGATCCGGCCGCCGCCATTGTCCGTGGACCGGACGCAGCGGCAGCATGGGGCGCCACTGGATCTTGCTCTCGTTGAGCCGTCTTATGAGCTTCCGGTATCCGTTGATGCGCAAGGTGCCGAGATGGTCGAACAGGACGCGGACCTCAACACCCCGCTCCGCCGCTTCGACCAGGGCCTCGAAGAGGTCTTCGGTCACATGGTCAGTGCTCATGATGTAGAACTCGGCGTTGACGAAGACCTTGGCCTGGCGCACGGCTGCAGTCATTGCCTTGATTGAGTCCGGATAGCCTGGCAGCAGCTCCACACTGTTGCCGTCCACCATGGGCAGCGAGCCAAGTTTACGGTTGAGCTCCGCGGCTGAGCCGACCCACTCGGGGCCGGAATACCGGCTCGCGAGGGTGGCCAATTGCGATGTGCCGGCCTGGATCCGCTTGTTCACCGCTTCCTGCTGTGCCCTGCGTCGGCGCGAAAGCCTGAAATTGCCAAAAAGCAGGAAAAGCACGAGGCCCAGCACAGGCACAAAGAAGATACCCAGCAGCCAGGCCATGGCCGTCGTGGGGCGACGGTTCCCGGGGATGATTCCAACGGCCAGGACGCGGATCACCAGGTCAAGCAGGCTCAGGAACAAGATGAGCCAAGGTGGCAACGTGCCAGCCAACGGAAACGGCCACAGCAAAATGAACCCCCATAGTCCACAGCCCGCCGGACCTGTTCCAGAGCGGGCAATGTCCACAGCCTATCCCGCAGCAGCCCCCACTAAGCTGGAGGCATGACTTCTGCTGCTCCCGCCACGGTGCTGGTGTTCCTTGATCCCGAGTTCCCCAGCGGCCGGATTGCGGACGCCTCACAGCCGCAACTGATGGCTACGGACCAGGGAGCCACCCGCGGCGATGGCGTCTTCGAGTCCCTCCTCGCTGTAGCGGGACATCCCCGGAAGCTGCAGGCGCACCTGAACCGGCTGGAGAGCTCCGCCGGGCTCCTGGACCTTCACATCCCGGGCCAGGATACGTGGCGGTTGGCCATCGCGACGGCATTGACGGAGTACCGCGCGAAGCATCCTGCCGTTGAACCGGTGGAAGAGGAAGCAGTGGTGAAGCTCCTGGTAACACGTGGCGTCGAAGGCTCGTCCGGTCCCACCTGCTGGGTCCAGGTGTCACCAGTGCCCGCCACCGGCCGTCGTCAGCGTGAAACCGGCGTGGACGTTATCCTGCTGGATCGGGGCTATGACAGCGAAGCGGGTGAGCGTGCCCCATGGCTGCTCCTCGGAGCAAAGACCCTGTCCTACGCCGTCAATATGGCAGCCCTGCGGTACGCCCACAGGCAGGGCGCCGACGACGTCATCTTTACATCAGCTGACGGCCGGGTCTTGGAGGGTCCCACCTCCACCGTGCTGCTCGCCCAGATTCAAACGATCGACGACGACGGCGGCGTCAGTCGCACAGTCAAGCGGCTTGTCACGCCCCAACTGGACAGCGGGATCCTCCCGGGCACTTCCCAGGGCGCGCTTTTCACGGCCGCCAAGACTGCGGGCTGGGAGCTGGGCTATGGCCCGCTGGAACCGCAGGACCTGCTGGATGCCGACGCCGTCTGGCTGATTTCCAGCATCCGCCTCCTGGCGCCGGTCAACCACATTGACGGCAAGGAAATCGGGACCCCGGCGCTCCGCAAACAACTCACGGCGGAACTCAGCGAGCTTTTCGCGGGGACTGAATAGGGCCTGTCCAAGGCAGGGTCCGGCGACGGAGAAGTGTCGTCAGGAAGGACCTTGTGGCGGCTCGTCCTGCTCCTTGGAGTCCTCGGAGACCGGCTCTTGATGGGTCTTCGCTAGGGGCTCGCGGCGTACTTCCGCTAAGGCCTGGGGTCCAGTCCGTATGTCCGGAATCGGGCCCGGCCGGTCCGGAAAAAAATCAATGACACGGGCCAGTTCATCGTGAAGGGACCGGCGGCGCGAAATGCCAGGAGGAAGGGCGTCCCGTTCGGCCTGCCGCGCGGCGTCCAGCGCCCTGCGTCCGGCTTCGGTAATGGCTACATCTATGCTGCGGCGGTCCACAGGGCTGCGGGAGCGTGTTACCAGGCCGCTCGCTTCAAGCCGCGCCAGCACTTTGCCCAGGCTTTGGCTCTGCACTTTGATTTGAGCTGCCAGCCTTTCCTGATTCAGTGGGCCGCCGTCGAGGCACTGGAGAGCTATGACTGCCGCGTGGGTAAGCCCTAAGGCTGCCAGCGCACGGTCCTGCCGTCGTTCGACGAGCCGTGCCGCCATAGACAGCAGCTGATGCGTGCTCCAGGTATTGGCGTCCTGATTCCGAATCATCCGTCCAGCCCTCCTCCTGGTTGCGATTCTTGCTGCCATGGGCAGAACCCTCAGCGCATACCATCCAACGCTCTACCATAAGCATGCTTACTATCCCTATGGCAAGTATGCTTATCAACTCTTTGCAGCCGACCCCGGTCAACCCCTTGCGTCTACGCCGAAATTTCCTGGGATCCAAAACGGCAGTGGTGGACATGTCCACCCGTTACGGAACATGACGACGACGGCGGTGCAGGCTGCCGTCGTAAGTGTTACTTTTTTGAGGAGTAATGAGAACCGGCGCCAAGCCCTGACTTGCCGGTCGGCAACCCTCCTCCCACGGCGGGGTGCCTCAGGTGAATACTCGGCATTCGACCCCATCGAGCTGCAAGCGTGAGAGAAGGAGACCCTCGTGTCTGACGCACCTGCCCAAACCATTCCGGCCCCCAGCGCCCAAGCTGCCGCTTCGGAAGAAAAACTGACCTACCGGCTGATTACCGGCCCGGATGACCGCAGCTTCTGCGAGCGGATCTCCACTGCCCTGGGCGAGGGCTACGTGCTGCACGGAAGCCCGGCCGCCACCTACAACGGCATCAACGTCATCGTGGCGCAAGCACTCGTGCTCCCCACGGCCATAGCCAGCGCCGATGCCGCAGTTGCCACCGCTGTTGACCGTCTTGAAGCCGACGAAACCGCTGACGACGACGCCCAAGACGCATTTGAGGGGCACGCATGAGCTATGCAGGAGACCTCACACCTGAAGACGCCTGGGCCAAACTCGAAGCCGGTGCCATCCTTGTGGACGTCCGCACCGAGGGCGAATGGGCCCACATCGGCATCCCCGAGACCAAAGCGACGGAGAACGATCCTCTGTTCATTTCCTGGTCCTTCCCCGGCGGAGTGCCGAACCCGGATTTCATCGACCAACTCAAGCAGCAGGCCCCGGAAGATGCCGGCGTCGAGCTCGTTTTCCTTTGTCGCTCCGGCCAGCGCTCCATCTCGGCAGCCATCGCCGCCACGCAAGCGGGCTACACCTCGTACAACATCCTGGAAGGGTTCGAAGGCGAGCCCGACCGCTACGGCGAGCGCATCGTCAACGGCTGGAAGAACCGCGGCCTTCCCACCAACCTTGGAAAGAACTAAGTGACCTTCAACCCTGACGCCGCTGGCTGGAGCCCTGACACCCAGGCTGTTCGCGGCGGGCTCGACCGTACCAACTTCCAGGAGACTGCTGAGCCGGTTTTCCTCAATTCCGGCTTCGTCTACGAGTCTGCGGCTGCAGCCGAGCGCGCCTTCACTGGTGAGGACGAACGCTTCGTCTACTCGCGCTACGGCAATCCGTCCGTGGCAACCTTCCAGGAACGCCTGCGGCTGTTGGAAGGAACCGAAGCATGCTTTGCGACGGCGTCCGGCATGTCCGCAGTCTTCACAGCGCTCGGCGCGCTCCTGGCTGCAGGTGACAGGGTGGTGGCGGCCCGCTCGCTGTTTGGTTCCTGCTTTGTGATCCTCAACGAGATCCTGCCGCGCTGGGGCGTAGAGACTGTCTTCGTCGACGGCCCGGACCTGGAGCAGTGGCGTGAGGCATTGTCCGTGCCCACCACCGCCGTTTTCTTTGAATCACCCTCCAATCCCATGCAGGAAATTGTGGACATCGCGGCCGTCAGCGAACTGGCGCACGCCGCGGGCGCAACCGTCGTCGTCGACAACGTATTTGCCACTCCCCTGCTGCAGCGCTGTGGAGACCTCGGCGCGGATGTCATTGTTTACTCCGGCACCAAGCACATTGACGGCCAGGGCAGGGTACTGGGCGGCGCCATCATGGGAACCAAGGAATTCATCGACGGCCCCGTGAAGCAGCTCATGCGGCACACCGGCCCTTCGCTGTCCTCCTTCAACGCCTGGGTGCTGACCAAGGGCCTTGAAACCATGGCGCTGCGCGTCAACCACTCCTCCGCCTCAGCGCTTCGCCTCGCCGAATGGCTGGAGCAGCAGCCGGGCGTCAGCTGGGTCAAGTACCCGCTGCTGAAGTCGCACCCACAGTACGAGCTCGCGGCCAAGCAGATGAAGGCCGGCGGAACGGTGCTGACCCTGGAGCTGAACCCCTCGGCGGGGCGCACCGCCAAGGACGCGGCGTTTGCCCTCCTTGACGCCCTGGGAATCATCGACATCTCCAACAACCTCGGCGATTCCAAATCCCTCATCACGCACCCGGCCACCACAACCCACCGCGCGATGGGACCGGAAGGCCGGGCTGCCATCGGGTTGACGGACGGCGTGGTGCGGCTTTCTGTGGGGCTGGAAGATGCAGACGACCTCATTGGCGACCTGGAGCAGGCACTCAAGCAGGTCTGAGGCCATAGCTATGGTGGCGGTACCGGCCGCCGCTTGTGTTGGTTTGTTTCCCGGATTCAAAACCTGCCGCCCTCCCCACGCAGGTGCTGCAGTTCCTGGCTGTCAGCACGAAGGGCATTCGGTGTTCAGCGATACTCAGATCGTTCGATAAAAGGAGAACCAATGCAGACCGGACAAAACATTGCAGCCGAAGAGCAACGCACCTCGGCCACACCCTCACAGGAGCCAGCAGCCAGCAGCGCACCACTGGCGCCCGCAGCTGCCCGCCCCCTCGCAGTCGTCAGGATCGTGCTTGGAAGTGTTTTTCTTTGGGCATTCCTGGACAAGGCTTTCGGGCTCGGCTTTGCCACTTCGTCCGGGAAGGCGTGGATCGCCAGTGGCTCGCCCACTGCGGGCTACCTCGGCAGCTTAAAGGGTTCGTTCTCCGGAATATTCCAGGCCTTGGCAGGTTCGCCTGTCGTGGATTGGCTCTTTATGCTCGGACTCCTGGGCGCGGGAACCGCACTGGTTCTGGGGATAGCACTCCGCACCGCGGCGGCCGGCGGGACCCTTCTTCTTGGCCTGATGTGGCTGTCATCCCTGCCGCTCCAGAACAATCCCCTCATTGACGAACACGTTGTGTACGCCGCGGTCATCATAGCCCTGGCCGCAGCGCGGGCCGGGGACACCTGGGGCCTGGGCCAGCAGTGGTCCGCCCTCATCAAGAACCCGTCGCTACGCTGGCTGCGCTGACAGCTTCGCCCGCTGCAAAGAGAACCAGCAACAGATGCAGGCTCCTGATTTCAGGGGCCTGCATCGGTTCTGCCCCACTACGCTCGTTTCATGAAATCGCCTCGGATTGTGGGGGAATGAGCTGGGAATGTATAACAGCTGCGCTCAGCGTGGCGTAAGCGACTCTGGCTCTGGGACCCGTTCTGGGTGATGGGGGTTGAGACGTTGTCGTCGATACCTCCCTGGCATTGGCCTTTTCCGGGCTTGCCGGAATGCCGTCACGATCTGTCATCCCGCCCGTTAACAGCTGTAGGAAGCAAAAAATCCTGAAGCAGCGACGTTGAACGTGATGTTGCTACTTTGTTGCGCCGCGCAAAATGTAGTAACAGCTAGCCGGTTCATTTACTAAACATGGATTCCAAGTAGAATTGTTTGCGGGCTTTGATAAACATTTCAAAATTAAAGGCACGAAGGGCGGCGTGTCTTTACTTTTGGTTGACAGAACACGATAGGCCTCCGATTAGTTGACGACTCGTGAGGGTTTACCCGTGTGAAACTGATGAGCGATGCGCCAGTTTCCGCGTCATGTAGGGGTACTGATACCGGATCGTTGATCCATGTCAGGACATGTGAGCGTTTAAACCGGTCATCCGTATTAGTTTATATTGGCAAGCATGCTGACCTTTATTGACGGCCTTGTAATGTACTTATCCGGTAATTGACAAGCCGACAGTTGCATCTAATATTTAGCTTGGGGGGAAGCAAATTACAGAGCCATCAGCTGTAAATGACGCGACCCAAAGCTACATTGGGGTCGAATCTGTGCCCTGATCCAACCGTCAGGTGGTACTCAGTTGAACTATTTACGTCAGAGCCCAAGTCTCGGGAAAGGTCCAAGGAACCTCTGGGAGGGTGTTGGCTCCCGGACTCCCCTTAGGAGCATCGACGGGAGCATGGCGCGAAAGACTCTGTCTTTCACTGTCGCGTTCGCACTGCTGGCAGCACTTATCATGGGAACTCTTCCCGCAGCCTGGGCAGCCCCCGGCTCCATTCACGAGATCACTGCTAACTGGGCCGGCGATCCGGCTCCTACCGACGCCCCCTTCGCGTCCACCCGCGTCGCCGAATTTCATGTCAACACCAACGACGCCGATGCACCTCAACTCAACGAGCCCGTAGACAACGTCCGGGCCACCCTGACGGCCGGCAACGGAGTCTTCACAAGCATGCCCGCCGTATGCAAGAAGACCGATGTCGATCCTGTTTCCTCGATCTCCGCTGACGGCACAACCCTCGTCTGCAACATAGGGACCATCGTTGAGGGAACGTCCACCGTCATCCAGGCGCCCATCCGGGTTTCCGGAGAAAACGGCGGCAATCTGACCGCATCCGGCACCGCGACTTCGGATGAGGCAATTGCTCCGGCAGGACCGGCAAGCCCGGCACCGCTGCCGATCACCTACTCCCACGGGATGGACCTCTCCCTCGTCTCAGCGCCCGGCCAAGGGTACCAGGGAGGCATTCAGGAAAGCCGCTCCGGAGGCAACCGCACGTTCATCAAGATGAACTACTCGCTGATCCTTGACGCCGGGAGCCGTCCCGGCCCCGCCTCCTACACTTTCCCCGTCAACGTCACGGGCTCGGTTGCCGGTGCCATGACGGGCTTCCAGTTTGAAAACTGCGTCCCCGTCGGTGCTCGCTCAAGGTCAACGGGCCAACCCTACTCGGACCCCGCACAGACCGACAGAACCAACTTCCCCACCTGTGCAGTCACCGGTTCGGGTGCCAACTACTCCGTCACTGTCTCAGACCTGACCTACACCCTGGTCAACACCCCGGTCAATGACAGCATGGGATCGCCGTTGCCGGGAAGCGGCGCTTACATCGCTTCGGGCACGATCGAATTCAGTATCCCTACGCCTGTCACTGTGCTCACCACCTACACGTTCAGCGCGGCCGGTTCCCCTGCCTTTACGTTCACTGACGGGGTGACCTCCCCCGACCCCCAGACCAACAACGTCTCCTCCGCCACCCTCCCGCCACCGGGCGGCTTCAGCAACCACTGGATCGGAACACCTACCTATTCCCGCACCCCCTGGGACGCGAACCTTTGGGTCAGCCCCGGCACCAGCCAGGACATGCCCCTGCCGATCCCCGGCATGGACACGTATGAGGAATTGGTGGCAGCATCCAACGCTGGCGAGGACGTCGACTTGCGGATGTATATGCAGGCCAACAGCACCGTTTGGGAGTCCTATACGGGCCCCGGCGGTGCTCAGATGGCCGGCATTTGCACGATGAACCAGAACCCGGCCTTCATTCCTACCCATGTGGACGGCGGAGGCTGGGACGGTCTTATCGGTGGTGTTAACTCGTACATCAACTACCCGACGGCGCGGTACTTCTACACCACCGCTGCCATTAACCCCAAGACCGAAACCTGCGGCCAGACTGCACCGAGTGGCATGTGGACCGAGATTTCCCCGGCTGCGGGCACCTCACTGACTGACCCTCGGGTCACGACCGATAGCCTGATGACTCTTCCAGCGGGCGTGACCGGTGTGAAGATGACCTGGGACCCGGCTGTGGACCGTTCACCGCACACATTCCTCCGTGCCTTTGGTTACATTTCCCCTGACGCGCCCACCAGCGGTGAAGGCTGGACTGTCGGAGCGTTCAACCACCCGACGCCGGGCGCTTACCCGGAGTATCCGTCTCTGAACGGCTGGCACAACATCAGCAGCGCCCCCGGTGGTATTGATCTGCCGGGCAGCACTTTCGGGCCGAACATGAATGGCTCCGGGGATGCTTTCCGGCTCCAGGGCCCGCAGGGTGTGATCACGAAGGCGACCACGGAGACAACGGCCCAGCCTGGTGTGCCGATCCCGTACACGATCACGGCCAAGGCGGATAACCTCGTCACCAGCCCCCCGCCTGTCTCGTTCCCGGTAGTGGACACCCTTCCCGAGGGCATGGTGTACGTCCAAGGCTCGGCAAGCCCTGCGCCGTCATCGGTTTCCCTTGACGGGCGGACCATTACCTGGGACTTCACCGATGTCCCTGCCAACGTGGACCAGACCATCAGCTACCAGGCCCAGGTCCCGGAGGACGGAACCCCGGTTCCGGGCAGCAAACTGACAAACACAGCCGTGATCAGCGTTCCAGGTGACCAGCGCCCGGTCGGTGCCCGGTCAGCGTCGGCGACGGTGACGGTCCCGAACTCCTCGGCCACCACACTGGGGAAGTCCGCGGCCGATAACGTGCTCTCCTTCTACGGGGATACCTCCTCGTGGGAACTGATCGTCAATTCCCAGGACCCTGTCGTGAACCCGTTCACGGACACCATCGACATCCTGCCCGTGGCCGGCGACGCCGGCGGGACGAACATCGACGGAACCTACACCATCACCGGAGTGGACGCCCCGGCCGGTTCCACCGTCTACTACACGACGTGGCCTTCCGGTGACCTGAGCAATGACCCCAGGGATGGTTCCAACGGCGACGCCCCCGGCTCCGTCACGGGCAACTCCGTGAACTGGTCCACCACCGCTGTTCCGAACCCCACCGCGGTCAGGATTATCGGCCCGGCCCTGGAACCCGGTGCGTCCCAGCGGATCTCGATTAATTTCGCCACCCCGGCAGGGACGGACTGTGTTGCCCCGGCCGCCGGGGACAACAAGCCCGGTCAGGTCCTGGTCAACACAGCCAACTCCATCGCCGGGCACACCATGCTGCCGATGCTCTCCTCAGCAACAGCCGTTATCGGTGACTGCTACGCCATGGACCTGAAGAAGTACGTCCTCGTCAAGGGCGGGGACCCGGCCAACGACGCGGACTGGAGGGACGCGAACGCCACCGCTGACTACCCGCAGTACCTGGTCGGAGACACTGTTCCGTTCCGGATCATTGCCACCAACAAGGGCAGCGGTGAGCTCACCAACGTCCTTGTCTCCGATTCACTGATCCCGGACTGCGGCACCACCATTCCCAGCATCGCCGTAGGCGCCTCAGCCACAGTGAACTGCGCTATGACAGCAGCAGTCGGTACCACCATCAACACCGCTACAGCCGCAGTCACCCCACCGGACGGGCCACCCCTGGAACCGACAGACCCCGCAGGCTTCCTCGTGCCGGAGCCCTACAGGGTGACAAAGACCGCGGACCCCGCAGCCGGCACCAACGTCAAACCCGGCGACGTGATCCGTTACACGGTCACCATCACCGAACCGGCAACCAGCGCCGCACCCTATCCGAACCCGTCAATTTCAGACAGCCTGGCCGGGGTTCTGGATGACGCCGACTACAACGGCGACGTCACCGTGGTCGAACCGGACAGCGGTACCGCCACTGTCACCGGCGACACCCTCTCCTGGTCAGCCGGACAGATCATGCCCGGACAGACCATCACCCTGACGTACTCAGTCACGGTGACAGGACCGCTGGACGGCGGCGACGGCGAACTACTCAACGTTGTCACCCCCGGCACCGGAGGCGAATGTGTCCCGGCCGAAGGCCAGACCACCGCATGCACCACCACACACCTCAAGGGCGGCTTCACGGTCTCCAAGACTTCGGATCCGGCCAACGGCTCCTCCGTCGCCGAGGGCAACAAGATCACCTACACCGTCCAGGTCCGTCAGGCCGGGCCGGCAACCGTACCTGGTGCTCTCGCCACCGATAACCTGTCCAAGGTCCTGGACGACGCCGCCTACAACAACGACGCCACGGCCTCGGCCGGGAACGTCACGGTGGACCAGGCCAGCAACAAACTGACCTGGACCGGGGACCTGGCGGTCGGGGACGTAGTCACCATCACGTACTCCGTCACCACCGGCACTTTCGGCGCCGGCGACGGAACCCTGACAAACGTGGTTACCCCCGGACCCGGAGGAGAATGCGTTCCGGCCGAGGATGAGAACCCGGACTGCACCACCACCCACCTCCAGGGCGGCTACACCGTCTCCAAGACCTCGGACCCCGATAACGGTTCCAACGTGGTCGAGGGGAACAAGGTCACCTACACCGTCCAGGTCCGCCAAACCGGGCCCGGATCAGTGACCGCAGCCGTCGCCACCGATGACCTGGCCAAGGTCCTGGACGACGCCGCCTACAACAACGACGCCACAGCCTCGGCCGGGAGCGTCAACGTGGACCGGTCCAGTGACAAACTGACCTGGAACGGGAACCTCTCCGTTGGGGACGTAGTCACCATCACCTACTCCGTCACCACCGGCGCAGTAGGATCCGGGGACGGCACACTCACCAACATTGTCACCCCCGGCATCGGAGGCGTGTGTGTACCGGCCCAGGACCAGAACCCGGACTGCACCACCACCCACAAAGTGACCACGCAGGCCGCCGCCCTGGCCAACACCGGAACAAACATCCTCACCGGACTCGGAGCAGCCCTGGTGCTCCTGATCGCCGGCTTGGTTATGGTCAGCGTCCGCCGGCGCCGTGCAGGGCAAACAATTGCCACACAAACCACGGAAGGGGCACTCCCCTAACCTAAAGCTTCGGTCACCGCCATTTCCCCCTGAGGTGGCGGTGACCGAAAGCGGCACTGGTGAAACCCAGCCGTAAAAAACAAGTGCAGGCTCCTGATACCCCGGGAGCCTGCATTTGTTTATTACCCGGTACGGCATCGCCCCCGACCCGGGACCGCACGCTGCCGGATCAGCCACGCCTCACGCGCTGGAGGACGGGCAATTGGGCCCCCGTCGGAACCGCGTCGGCTCCGCGCATGGTGACCTCCACCGCGCGGGCGACGACGGCGCTCAGCCCGCCGCCGTCGAGCGCCGCACCCGACCCCGCTTCTTCCCGTGCGCGCCGCTGCTGCTCAGCACCGGTGCCATGAGACAGGATCCGCATGACTCCTGCCCGGACCAGTTCCAGCTCACCCTGCTCCCGCAGAACCGGTTCGAGGTAGTCCACCAGGGCGTTCACGACGTCGGCGGCGGGGGCAGGCGTGAAGGTGCCGAAATGGAGGAGCTCACTGCGAAGCCCGCGGTTGCTGGCCTGCCAGGATGCCGTCCTCAGCAGGACGGTGGGAACCGGGATCGGATCAACGTCGTCCCGCCATTCCCGGCTTGCCGTTTCGACCAGGGCGCGGACCAGCACTGCGATAAGGGCCGCATCCTCCGCGCGGAGGCACACGTCCGCCACCCGCACCTCTACAGTGGGATGGTTCCGGGCCAGCCTGGCATCGAAGTAGATCATCCCCTCGTCAAGGAGCACTCCTGTTTCCAAGAGCCTGGCAACGGTACGCCGGTATACGGGCAAGGTGCCGAAGATCGCCGAAGGACCCGACGTCGGCAAGCGGTTCCAGGCTTGGGTGCGGTAGCTTTCAAACCCGGTCTCCACTCCGTTCCAGAACGGCGAATTGGCACTCAGGGCAACAAGGATGGCCAGCTTGTCCCGGATCCTGTCCAGCACGGCCACACCCTCCTCAGGGGATTCGATGAAGGTATGGACGTGGAAACCGCATGTGAGCAGCTCGTGCAGAGTAAGGCCGAAACGCTCCTTGATGGCCGCATACCGCGGGTCTGGTGTGGTGTGGGTTATGGAGGCAATGGGCGACGTGGCGAGTGCAGCCACACGCGCACCGTGCTGCCGGGCAGCCTGGTCCGCCATGGCCCGGCCGTCCCGGATCTGCTGGAGGAGCTCCGTATGGTCCCGGCAGGGCAGGGTCTGGGTTTCAATCTGCTCCAGCTTGAGCTCGGCAGTCAGTCCCCTGTCGCCCTCAGAATCCGGGGCGTCGTCGTCGGCAGTGGGGGGCCGGACGGCCAGCAGCGCGTCGGCCAACGCCAGCGGCTCCCCCGTGTCAGGGTCCACAATGAGCAGTTCTTCCTCCACGCCAAAGGTCCGCATAGATCCATTGTGCGTCAGTGCTCAGTGCAGGGCTTAGTCCTGGAAGTACTCGATCCGGGCGCCAAGCGTGTTAAGGCGTTCTGCGAGATCTTCATAGCCGCGCTCGATAACGTAGATGTTGCGGAGCTCGGAAACGCCCCGGGCAGCCAGCATCGCGAGCAGCAGGCAAGCCGCCGGACGGAGCGCAGGCGGGCAGCCCACTTCTGCAGCGCGCCACTTAGTGGGCCCGTTAACGTAAATGCGGTGTGGATCCAGCAGCTGTACCTGAGCGCCGAGCTTGTTCAGTTCTGTCAGGTAGATGGCGCGGTTCTCATACACCCAGTCGTGGATCATCGTCTGCCCCTCGGCGTTCCCGGCAATCACGGCGAAGAACGGCAGATTGTCGATGTTCAGGCCGGGGAACGGCATGGGATGGATTTTGTCCTGGGGAGCATGCAGCTCGGATGGCTTGGTTGTGACATCAACCAGCCGTGTGCGCCCGTTGCGGGCAAAGTACTCGCCGGACACCTCCAGCTCCTGCCCCATCTGCTCGAGGGTTGCCAGTTCGATCTCCATGAACTCGATGGGCACCCGACGGACAGTGACCTCGGAATTGGTTACGATGCCGGCCGTAATGAGGCTCATCGCCTCGATCGGGTCTTCTGACGGGAAATATTCGACGTCGGCGTCTATAGAGGGCTGGCCGGTGATCTTCAGTGTGGTGGTGCCCACCCCCTCAATCTCCACGCCCAGCATCTGCAGGTAGAAGCAAAGGTCCTGAACCATGTAGTTGGGGCTGGCGTTACGGATGACAGTGGTTCCGCGGCGGTGTGCTGAGGCCATGATGGCGTTTTCGGTGACGGTGTCGCCGCGTTCGCTGAGCACAAAGGAGCGGTCTTGCTCATCCGATAGCGGGGCCTGGACTGCGTAAAATCCTGCGCTTGCCTCAACTGAAAGGCCGAATTGCCGCAGTGCCTGCATGTGCGGTTCCACGGTACGCGTGCCCAGATCGCACCCTCCGGCATAGGGGAGGCGATACTCTGCCGACTCATCCAGCAAGGGGCCCAGCAGCATGATCACACTGCGTGTGCGGCGGGCGGCTTCGGCGTCCATCGAGCCCAGGTCCAGAACTGCCGGCCTGCAGATCTGCAGGTCCGTGGCGTTGAGCCAGGTGCATTCGACGCCGATGCTGGTGAGCACCTCCACGATCCTGTTGACTTCCTCGATCCTGGCCAGCCTGCGGAGAGTAGTGGTCCCCCTGTTGATCAGGCTGGCGCAGAGAAGCGCAACTCCGGCGTTCTTGCTGCTGTTTACGTCCACCGAGCCGGACAGGGTGAGTCCGCCTTCCACCCGGAGGTGGGTCATCTGTGGCCGGCCCACTTTGACGATCGCGTGGCCGAAGATGGTTTCCAGCCGCTGGATCATCTTGAGGCTCAGATTCTGCTTGCCCTGTTCCATCCGGGCGATGGCGCTCTGGCTTGTTCCAAGCTCTGCGGCCAGCTGGCCCTGGGTCCAGCCTTTTTCCGTCCTGGCATCGCGAAGCATGGCGCCGACAGATTCCGCAGTCTCTTGAGTCATATCAAAAATATATCATTTATGAGCTGCAAACTCTGAGAAACGGCTGGTTTTGGGAGTAACGACACATTCTTACCCGTCTGGTGCGATACGAGACTGGGTAGAAGAGGCTCCCCGTGCAGGTTCCCGGCGCAACCGGCCCCGCCCCGCATAAACGTTGCTTGCCCGGGCCGTCTTTGCGGCTCCAGACCGCTCGTGTTGGCGAGGGCCGCTTGTGAGGCCGTTCCTGGGAGCCAGAACGTTCGGGAGGGCTACATCAGCACCGTTAACCGGTTGCCGCCCAGACCAGGTTCCACGTCCCTGCGCCGATCGCGGCAGTCACGGCGGCAGCAGCGATCACCGTTCCGCCCACGAGCACCCAGATGTCCAGCCTGCTGTACGTGGATTCACGCGCCCACGTCCGCTGGGCTCCGCCGAACCCACGCGCCTCCATAGTGACCGCCAACCTTGAAGCGCGCCGGATGGCCTGCACCAGGAGCCCGAAACTCTGGCCCAGCGTGGCCCGGAGCCGCTGCGAGGGAGCGCCGCGGGAACCTACTCCACGCGCGCGGCGGGCCATCCCGATGGTTTGCCATTCCTCCGCCATAAGCCCTACAAGGCGCATCGCAGCCAGAGTTCCCAGGACGAAGCGGTGCGGCAGTTTCGCTTTTTGGGCCAGGGCGTCGGCAAGGTCTGTAGGGTCGGTGCAGCTCATAAGCAGCACCGCCGGCAGTGCAATTGCCAGCCCCCGGAGCATAAATCCCAGCCCCAGTTCAAGGGAACCTGCGCTGATGGACCAGATGCCGACGTCGAGCAGTATCCTTCCGGTGTCCGGAGCCAGGATGGCGGTACTCCAGCCGCCCAGGGCTGCGGCGATGATCAGAGGCCAGCCCCGCTGCCACAGGAGCAACGGAGTCAGTCCTGCCAACGGGAACAGCAGCAGCTCGAAGCCCAGCGCCACAGTCGCCGAGACCCAGTCGATGGACAACGCCAGGACCAGCGTGATGAGGAAGACGGCGACAAACTTAGCCAGCGGGTTGGCGCGGCTGAGGAGCGATTCACCCCGGAGGGTCAGGGCTTCCCTCATGATGCCACCATTTCCGGAGTCCCCATTGCGAGTTCGGTGCCGCCGAGGACCGAGGAGAATTCCTGGTCGTGGGTCACGGAAACCACTGCGGCTCCGGCGTCCAGGAGCTCGGAGAGGAAAGAGGCGAGTTCGGCCCAGGTGTTGGCGTCCTGGCCAAAAGTGGGCTCATCCAGCACCAGCACCTGCGGGTGGGCGGCCAGTACTGTAGCCACCGAGAGCCGTCGCTTTTCGCCTCCGGACAGTGTGTAGGGGTTGGCGTCCACGAGGGAAGTGAGCCTGAGCCGCTCCAGGAGTTCGTCGACGCGTTCCTCGCCATGACCCAGATGCCGGGGGCCGAAAAGGAGCTCGTCCAAGACTCTGCCGGTGACAAACTGGTGCTCAGGTTCCTGGAACACCGTGCCGATCCTGGAAATCAGCTGTTCGGCCTTCCACTTGTATGGATCAATTCCTGCGCCGGCGCTGAGCTCAAGGGTGGCAGATACCGCTCCGGCCACAGGCTTCAGCAGCCCGGCCAGCGTGAGGGCAAAGGTGGACTTTCCCGAGCCGTTAGGCCCCGTGACGGTCAGAGCTTCGCCGGCGCGAACCTGCGCCGATATCCCGCTTTGCACGGGTGTGGGAGGAAGCGTCTTGAAGCCGCGACGCCGGGGCTGTTCACGCGAGACCGCAAGCTCTTCCGCGGCGAGGAGCAGCTGGCCGGTACCGGTGCTGCCGGGGGGCAACGCAGCAACTGAACCCCGCGGGCGGGTCGCCGGAATATGGCCGGGAACCCAGACGCCCGCCCTGATCAGCATCTCCTTTGCCTGCTCCAGGACCCGGTCAGGCGTTCCGTCAATGAGCACCGCGCCCTCATTCGAAGCTCCCGGCTGCAGCACCACGATGCGGTCCACAAGGTCTTTCCACACCGCAACACGGTGCTCTACCACCACCAGGGTTGCGCCGGTCTTCTCCAGACAACGGCTCACGGCGTCACGGACTTCCAGCACCCCGGCTGGATCGAGGTTGGCGGTGGGCTCATCCAGCAGAATGAGTCCGGGACGCATGGCCAGGATGCCGGCGAGCGCCAGGCGCTGCTTTTGCCCGCCGGACAGGGCGGACGTCGGGTGGTCCAACGGCAAGTGACCCAGCCCGACGTCGTCGAGCGCCTCATGCACACGTGCCCAGATCTCCGCCCGGGGTACTGCAAGGTTTTCGGCACCGAACGCGACGTCGTCGCCGAGCCGGGACAGGATCACCTGCGTTTCCGGATCCTGCTGCATTAGCCCGGCACGCCCGCGCTGGGCACGTGGCGGCTGGCTGTCAATGAGCAGCGAACCGGACTCGTCGGAGTCCCCGGCCTCGCCGTCGTCGTTCGTGTCGCCGAGCACCCCCGCGAGGGCGTGCAGGAGCGTGGACTTACCGGCACCCGAGGGGCCGAGCAGGAGCACCCGCTCCCCCGGGCGGATGTCCAGATCAAGCCCTTGGACGGCAGGGCTGGGCCTCCCGGCGTGCCGCCAGGCCCACCCTTGTGCCGTTACCCCGGCAGGGCGGACGCCGCCGTCGCGAATCGGAGTCATCAGGAGAAGACGGGCTCCGTCGCAGCCTTACGGGAGGCGAAGGAGCTCAAAACTCCGGTCTTCGCGAGGCCACGGGTGGCGATCCAAGACAGGGCCCCGGCAATGACGGCACCCGAGATTGCCGTGAACAGGATGTAGGCTGCCTTGTCGCCGGCTGCGTAGGCGATGTTCCAGCCCCAGGGCGCGAACGAATCGTTCAGGCCGCAGAACAGTCCCGCCCCGGCGCCGGCAAGCAAAGCGACCGGAAGGTTGAACTTCTTGTACACAAACGCCGCGAACACCAGTTCGGCGCCAAGGCCCTGCAGCAGGCCGGAAATCAGCACGGTGGTGCCGTACTGCGAGCCCATGAGGAGCTCGCCCGTTGCCGCCACTGTCTCGCAGAAGAGGGCCGCGCCCGGCTTACGGATGATGAGCATCCCCAGCACCGCGGGGATCATCCAGCCACCTGCGTAGAGCCCGGTCAGGGGCGGGTAAACCGCATTAAGCGGAGCCGAAATAACGTTGGCGCCCTGGGACCATGCCCAGAAGATCACGCCTCCGGCGACGGCAATCAGCGCCGCCACCACAATGTCCACAACGCGCCAACTCTTTTTGCTGGCAGTGGGGGTCTGCTTTGCAGAAATTCCAGTCATGTCTTCCTCCTGAGGAACAGGAGGGGAAAGTGCTCCCCGGCTACCGCGGATTGCGCCGCTTCTGCCGGACACTCTGAGAACTCGACTCCCTTGCGCCGGTACTAACCGGATCAGGTTCGAGGGTCTGCGGCTGTCCGCACTCTCAGCGCCCATCCATCGCACTCCCGGAATCCCGGTAATGCCCGACGGCGGCGCTCCCCTGTCGTAATCAATCTGCCCTTGTGGGCGTTGTCCAGTTTACACCTGACGGTGCTTGAAATTTTTGTGCCGATGTCACAATCGGTGGCGTAGGACTCTTGCCGACTGGCGGGGCCTCTAGGTGCCGGTTGTCCGTTCCGATTGGGGGTATTGACCCGTTTCCCGCTGAGGGCTACGTTGACCCTGCAGCCACGGTTCAATGTAAGGGATGGACCATGAAAATCCTCGCAGCGGTTTCGATGGCGCAACTGCTTGTCCACGTTGCGGGCGCACGGAAGGCGATCCGTGACCGGGTGCCGTATGACACTCCGTCCGGGCGCGGGAAGCCCGAGAACGTCGCCCGGGACATGTGGAACCCTGCCCTAGGCAGCGGGATGGCCGCGCCGTGGCCGGTCCTTGGGGCCCAAGCTATTGGCATCCTGATGCTCTTTGGCAAGCCGCGGCCCTGGGTGGGGAGGGCCTTGGGATGGCTAGGCTTCGGGTACATCTACGGCTACCTGAGTGAGCGCAGCGTCCGGGCATCCTTCCGGCACCCCGATATGAAAACCACTCCCCTGACCGTCCTCGGCACCGTCCTCTCCATTGCCATGGCCCTGTCAGGTCTGTCACGGACTGAACGGTCCGATGACTTCGGCCCTCATGAGCTCGCACGCGACGGCGTGGCTCCGACGCTGAGAGAACACCTCGTGAGAAGGCTCCAACTGGAATCGCGAATTGAGCTTCAGGCTCCGGCTTCAAAGGTCTTCGACTTCGTTGCAGACCACACGAACGCTCCCCAATGGCAAAGCGGCATCGATGAGATACGGCGTATCACGCTGGGTCCTATCGGCGTTGGCACCGAGCATGAATTAACGCGGCGATTCGCAGGGATGAAGGTCGTCGCCCGTAACCGCTTCATTGCATACGAGCCCGGCCGCTTCGTCGCCTTCGAGATTCCCTCGGGCAAGATGACCGGAGTCGCCTCCTATCTGGTCGAGCCCACCGGCGCCAACACCTGTCGGCTCATCAGCAATGTGGATTTCCAAGTGACCGGGCTGGCCCGGTTCGCCATACCCCTTCTGACGCTGATGTTCAAGCGAGACGACGAAAAGGCGCTAGCCAACCTTAGGGCCCTGGTGGAGCACGCCTGAGCCGATGATTGGTCCCCCGATTCCCTCTTGTCAGTTAGTCCGAACGGTGGGAATCTGCTCAGAGAAGAGAGGTCCGTGAGGCTATGGCAGAGAGCACGGAGATCGACAGCGGTGCTGTCGATGAACTACAGACATCCTTTCGGGGTGAACTCCTCCGGCCGGATGATGTTGGTTACGACGCCCATCGCAAGGTGTGGAACGGATCGATTGATCGCTATCCCGCACTCATAGCGCGCTGCACCGGTGTCGCAGATATACGCGCTGCCCTCCGGCTCGCCCGCTCGCAAGACCTGCTGGTCGCCGTGCGGGGAGGCGGTCATAGCTTCCCTGGGCTGTCAGTGTGCGACGACGGCATGCTTATTGATCTCGGTCCCATGAAAGGGATTCGAGTGGACCCCGAGGCCGGAACGGCCCGTGTTCAAGCCGGCGTACTCCTTGGCGAGCTGGATCGCGAGACGCAGGAGTTCGGTCTCGCTGTTCCTTCGGGAATCGTCACCCACACCGGAGTGGCGGGCCTCACGCTGGGCGGCGGCCTCGGGTGGGTCATGCGCAAGTACGGGCTGACGATTGATCAGCTTCTGTCCGTAGATGTGGTCACCGCCGAAGGCGGACTGGTCAGGGCCAGCGAGGATCAGAACGCCGACCTCTTCTGGGGCGTGCGGGGCGGTGGCGGGAACTTCGGCATAGTCACCCAGTTCGAGTTCCGTCTTAACCCTGTGGGCCCCTACGTAATGGCGGGTCCGGTCTTCTGGCCGATGGAAGATGCTCCGGAAGTGCTGCGCTTTTATCGGGACTGGATCGGGGACTGCCCCGACGAGCTTATGACCATCGCGGTGCAGAGAAGGGCGCCGGCGCTGCCGGTCGTCCCGCCTGACCTGGTCGGAAAGCACGTCGTTGCGATCGCAGCCTGCTATGCAGGACAGGTCGAGGAGGGCGAACGGGTCCTGCGACCCCTCAAGGAATTCGGTTCGCCTGTGCTCGATCTTTGCCGGCCAAAACCCTTTCTAGAGCATCAGAAGATGTTCGATCCATCGTTCCCCCACGGCTGGTCCTACTACGTCCGGTCCTGTGACGTCGCAGCGCTGGACGACGACGTCATTGACATCGTCGTCGAGCATGGCATGCGCATCACCTCGCCGATCACCAGCATCGGTCTCTGGCAGATGGGCGGAGCGGTGGGGCGTGTCGGAGACGGTGCCACCGCGTTCAATGGCCGCCAAGCCGGGTTCACCTTCAACATCAACGGCAACAGCATGACCGCCGACGGCTTCGATGCTGAGCGCGAATGGGCCCGCAACTACTGGGCGGCCCTCGAGCCCCACCACACCAGCGTCTACGTCAACTTCCTCATGGAAGAGGGCGAGGAGCGGGTCAGGCAGGCCTACGGTGCCGCCAAGTACGACCGGCTCAAGGCACTCAAGCGCAAGTACGACCCGACGAACTTCTTCAGGCTCAACCAGAACATCAAGCCCGGCTGACGGCGTTACCAGTTGACTCCCTGACACGCTTATGATCCTGAGATGGGGGAAATGCGAAGCAAGGACGTGCCCGCGCGCGGCAAGCAGATTTACGTTGAAATCCTGATCCACGCCCCGATGGAAAGACTTTGGGAGCTGAGCCAGGACCCGGACCTCCATCCGCGCTGGGATCTCCGGTTCTCCAGGATCATCCCGACGGGCCTTGGCAACGACGGGCATTCACAGTTCCGGTATGAGTTCCGGCTGCCGTTTTACGCCATCAGTGGCATCGGCACATCGCTGGGCAATAAAACGACAGCAGGCGGACAGGCGACGTCGGTGCTTAAGTTCTCCACCAGCAACCCTCTCTCGCCGATCGGTCCCGGCTCGGGCTACTGGCGTTACGTACCCGTGGATCAGGGCATCCGCTTCATCACCGGCTACAACTATGCTCCCGGCATGGGCGCCATCGGGCGAACGCTGGACGCACGGTTCATCCGCCCCGGTCTCGGCTGGGCGACATCGTTAAGCTTTGACCGGCTTCGTCTGTGGGCCGAGTCGGGCGTTGATCCGGCCCGGAGCCGCAACGCGTGGTTCCTTGACGCGGCAGCGCGCACCGCCGGCCTCGCCGGAGCGGCGGCGCTCCTTCGCCATGCTGTTGCGGCACGCACGGCTTCCGCTGCGGCACTTGGCGTGACCCTTGGCGCTTTGGCCCTGACGCTGCCCTCCCATCCAACGGTGCCCAAGGCAAAACGCTGCCTTCGTCAGCCACCGGACAGGGGTCCGGCGGAAGCGCCGGCGTCACTGAAGACACTGCCGGAACCGGACCACAGGACCCAGCGACAACTTGAGGGGGCAGGGGTATGACCTCCATCTTCGCGACGGCCCTGGGCCCGGATTTCCACCGGCTGCACCCGATGCTGCAACGGCGCTTCGGCGTGGACCTTGACTTAGGCTATGCCTGCATCGGAAGCGGCAACTTCTCGGAAGTGCGCCGCGGGGCGTGGTGGACTGTTCCTTTCCTCCGCTTCGGCGCTTTCCGGAACATCCTCTTTCCAGACCAGGGGAAGGACATCCCCTTCACCATCGAAAACTACCCCTACGTTGATGGCTTTGGGCGCCCGACTGTGACCTTCGTGCGGACCATGACTGTGAAGCCGGGCAAGAAACGCCGGTTCGATGCCACCATGATCTACAGCGAAGAAACGGGCGGCATTGTGGACTACCTGGGGACGCACCAGCATCTGGCCACAGATCTGAAGCTCGAAGTCCTTCCGGACGGGTCCCTCCACCTGAGGTCCGAAGGGCAGCGCTTCTACGAAGGCAGGCTGGGTTTCACCTTTCCCGCTTTCCTGACGGGGACAGCTGATCTGTTCGAAGCTTATGACGATCAGCGCGGCGTGTTCACCATCCAGATGCAGGTCCGGAACCCTGTCTTCGGTTTCCTGTTCGGTTACCGCGGCGAGTTCACGTGTACCTTTCCGCCTGTGTCAGCGGAGGGGATGCCTGCCCGTCTCAGACCTGTCCGAGAGGAACGGCGGGAGTAGCAGCCTCCTAGCTGGCAGCGTCGTCACGGGCAGTAGCCTCAAGGGCGGCTGCCTCCCGGACAGCAGCCTCACGCGCGGCGGCTTCAAGCCGGACCCGGTGAGTCACCCACTCGTCGCTGCTGCGTACCGAGAGATTCGGATCGCCCGTCCGCTGGCCTGCAGAGCCGTCAATGAGTTCGCGGAGGATATCGGCGTGCCCCAGGTGATGGGCGGTCTCCACGCACATATGGACAAGGATCTGGTGGAGAGTCACCCGGCGTCGTTCTTCCGGCCACCACGGAACCTCACCTGAGGCATCCAGCGGGAGCGCCGCGATGGTGGCATCGGTATGTGCAGCGGCGAAATGGTGCAGCTCGATGATCTCCTCGCGCGTTTCCTCAGGGGCCGCCCACAGATCGGCGTCCGGTTCTGCGTCATCGCTCAGCCAGGGCAGGTCGCGTCCGCTGGGCCGTCCGAAGACCAGCCCGAAGTAGTCCAGTTCAACGCTTGCTACATGCTTGACCAAGCCCAGCAGGTTGGTGCCCGTAGGCGTCATTGGCCTGCGGGCATCGTATTCGCATAAGCCGTCGAGTTTTCCCAGGAGGTTGGCCCTGCGGGTGCTCAGGTACTGGTGCAGAATCCCCTTGTCGTCCATAGCGGGCACTATACAGCGCCCCTCTGTGCCGCCCTTGGCCGAACTCCGTCGACGATGCCGTTAGTCTAGGGGAAGTCCCGTTTCCTCCTGTTTTACTGTTAGGAGCCCCTGGAAATGAGTTTTTTCATCAAGTTGCTTGGTACGGGCATCAGCCTGCTGGCCGGTTATGCCGGGACCAAGGTAGTGGATGCGGCCTGGGAAAAGGTCACCGGCCGGAAGCCTCCCAAGGGCGACAAGGATGACGTACCCACCACGCTCCGCACAGCATTGACGTTTGCGCTGGTCTCCGCGTCGGTCAGCGCCATCATCCAGGTCCTCGCGAACCGCGGAACCCAGCGGGCTATCACCCGTTTCGCCAAGACCCAGGACATCGTTTAGGGCTTGCCAGGCGGGCTGCCGCTCACCGCTCAGGCGGGGTCGTCGCCGTCCTCTGAGGCGAACTCCGCTGTGTCCTTGGCGGCCGCCTTCTGCACCACGGCTTCCAGCTCGTCGGTACTGAGCAGCTCGCGGTGGAGGTGCTTGGTCCGGTAACCTGCCCGGCCCACCATGTGCGCCGAGACCGGAACAGTCAGCAGCTGGAAGATCCAGGCAAGGAGCAGTACCGGCCAGACCCACCATGTCCGCAACTGCAGCCCCACAGCGGCCAGCAGCAGGAAGAGCCCCAGCACCTGGGGTTTGGTGGCGGCGTGCATGCGGCTCATGAGGTCCGGGAAGCGCAGCAGCCCGATGGCAGCCCCCAGCGACATCGCCGCACCCACCACCATAAAGACGGCCGAGACGGCGTCGATCACCGTGTCCACAGTGGTATCAGGAGTCACTGGGCTGCTCCCGCCGGTCGGCCACAAAACGGGCCACAGTGACTGATCCTATGAAGCCGATGACAGAGACGGCCACAACAAGCATCAGGTTGTTCAGGTGCCGGTTGACGGCCATGTCAATGCACAGCGCGGCTCCCAGGATGGCCAGCAGGACGTCCGCAGCAAGCACCCGGTCCAGGAGCGAAGGGCCAACGGCAATCCGGACGATCGCCCCTGCCGCAGCAAGGGACAGGGTCACTGCAGTTATCACCAGAATAAGCTGCATCATGCGCCAACCTCCTGTTTGAGTGCCGCGAGTTCTTCTGCTGTACCCATGATCCGGATCAGTCCGGCTTCCGCCTCTCGGACAGACCTCCGGAACTTGACGACGTCGTCGGCGTTCCGCACGTTCAGGGCGTGGACGTAGAGCGTGGAGGTGGACCTGTCCACTTCCACCACGAGAGAACCGGGGATCAGGGAGATGACGTGACCGGTAGCCGTCACCATGAGGTCAGAGTGGCTGCGCAGGGGGACGGCGACGACGGCGTTGGTCACCTTGGGGCCGCGGGCGACGGCGAGGTAGAAGACCTGGAAACTGGCTGCCGCTACTTTTGCAAGGAACTGCAGCGAAAACGGAATGGCCTGCAGAATGCTGAACCGGCCGCTCAACTCCACCGGAGGAAGGTAAAACATGCGGGCCACGAGCACGGCCAGGACAGCGCCGAACAAGAGGTTTCCAGGGCTGAAGTTTTGCCACAGCGCGCCCCAGACGAACACGAGCCAGACGAGCAGCGGCAGTTCCTGCCGCAGCGACACACGTCGGCGGCTCATTTGTTTGCTCCTGAGAGTGCTGGCTCCGGTGACTCAGCCGCCCCTGAAGCCGGCGGTTCTGAATCAGGCAGGGCAATCGCAGGGACCGGCGCGTTGTCCCCGAGCACGGCCTGGATGTAGGACGTCCTGTCCAGCATGTCCTGCGCGGACTGATCGGCTACCTTGAAGATCGGGCCGGCAAAGACTGTCAGCCCTATGCCCAAAAGCACCAGCGCCATGGTGGAGCCCACCATGGTGCGCGGCAGCAGCACGACGTTCTTGCGCCCGTGCCGCGTTCCAGTGTCCGCGTGCCCGGGAGCCGCGAGGAGCACGGGATCAGGGTGTTCCGCGTCGCTGGGCTTCCGCCAGAAGGCACGGTTCCACACCCTCGCAACGGCCAGCAGCGTGAGAAGGCTTGTGAGCACCCCGCCGATGACCAGGGCGTAGGCGAGGGGCGTGCCCAACTGAACGCCCGCCTGCATCAGGCCCAGCTTGCCGAGGAAGCCTGAAAACGGTGGAATGCCGGCGAGGTTCATGGCCGGAACGAAGAACAGGAGTCCCAGCAGCGGTGACAGCTTGGCCAGGCCGGCCACCCGGTCCATCGAGGAACTCCCGCCACGGCGTTCGATCAGGCCAGTGACGAGGAACAGGCTGGTCTGGATGGTGATGTGGTGCGCTACATAGAACACCGCGGCGCCCAAGCCGGCTACCGAGGACATGGCAAGCCCAAACACCATGTAGCCGATGTGGCTCACCAGCGTAAACGACAGCAGACGCTTGATGTCGCTTTGAGCCAGGGCGCCGAGTATGCCCACCACCATGGTCAGCAGCGCGGCTATCATGAGCGGGGCATTGAGGGTGTCTCCCGGGAAAAGGAGGGTTTCCGTCCGGACGATGGCGTAGACCCCTACCTTGGTCAGCAAGCCGGCAAAGACGGCGGTGACCGGAGCAGGTGCCGTCGGATACGAGTCCGGAAGCCAGAAGGACAGCGGGAACACCGCGGCCTTGATGCCGAAGGCCACCAGGAGCATAACGTGCAGAAGCGTGCGCGTCCCGGGATCGAGTTCGGCAAGTTTGATAGCGAGGTCGGCCATGTTGATGGTGCCTGTGGCCCCGTAGATCATGGCGATGGCGATCAGGAACAGCACGGAGCTCACCACCGACACCACGACGTACGTGACGCCTGCCCGGATCCGGGGGCCGGTTCCGCCGAGGGTCATCAGCACGTAGCTGGCTGTGAGCAGGATTTCGAAGCCCACATAAAGGTTGAAGAGGTCACCCGAGAGGAAGGCGTTGGAGACGCCGGCCACGAGGATCAGGTAGGTGGGGTGGAAAACGGAGAGCGGGGCGTCCTGGTCGCCGTCGGCCATTCCCTGTCCGGTTGCATAGACCAGCACCGCCAGGCTCACCGAGGACGACACCACCAGCATCAGGGATGAGAACTGGTCCACCACCAGCACGATTCCCCACGGCGGGAGCCAGCCCCCAATGTTCACAGCGGCGGTCCCGCCGTTCCAGACGGAGGCCAGCAGGACGCACTCCAGCAACAGCGTGAGGGACAGAAGAGTAATGCTCACCACCCGTTGGGCCCGGGAGTGCCGGATCAGCACGAAGGTGAGGGCAGCTCCCAGGACGGGAAGTACGACGGCGAGCGGCGCAAGGCTGGCAATGTTCACTTTCCGCCTCCTCCCGGTCCGGGGTCGATGTTGGTGGAACCGGGTTTTTCCTCTGCCGCCGCGTCCTCAACCGTCAGCACCGCACTGCCCGCCCGGACAGTGTCATGAGGGTGTGGATCTCCGCTGCCTCTATCGTTGCCCGGGGGCCTGTTGGAGACTGCCCGTCCGTCGGTGCCGAGCATAGTGAGCGGAAACTCAGAGGTTTCCACGGGAACTTCCGCGTCGTCTTCGGCATCGTAGCTGGGGGTTTCGGCGACACGGAGGTCCTCGAGGTCGTCCTGGATCTCGTCCTGCCGGCCCAGCACCCAGGTGCGATAGATGATGCCCAGCATAAAAGCGGTGACGGCAAACGAAATCACAATCGACGTCAGGATCAGCGCCTGCGGTAAGGGGTCGTTGTAGTCACCCGGCGCCGTATCTTTGCTGAAGATCGGCGCCAGCCCGGCGTACCCACCCGTAGTGAGGATGAGCAGGTTGGTGGCGTTAGCCAGGAGCATCAGGCCTAAGAGGACGCGGGTAAGGCTGCGTTCGAGGATCAGGTAAATGCCACAGGCGTACAGCGCACCCATGACTGTGAGCAGCGTCAGGTTTACACTCATGCCTTGCCCTTTGCTGTGGTTTCAGCCGTGGTTCCGTCGGGTTCCTGCTCGGCTGTTGGCTCCGCTGGTTCTTCCTCGAAGTGTTCGTCGATTTCAGCCCCCAGGCTTCGCAGAACGTCCAGGACGAGCCCTACCACCACGATGTAGACGCCGATGTCGAAGATGGTGGAGGTGACAAACTTGATATCGCCAAAGACGGGCAGCCACAGCTCGATAATGGCCGTCTGGAAAACCTGCCCGCCGAGCAGCAGCGGGACAACTCCGGAAGCGGCCGCCGTCGCCAGGCCGGTGCCCAGCAGGGTGCCGGCGCTGATGGGGGTTGCCTCACTGAGTTCGAAACGGCCGCCGGCCAGGTACCTGATGGTCAGGGCGAGGCCCGCCATCAGCCCGCCGGCAAAGCCGCCGCCGGGCAGGTTATGGCCTGCCAGCAACAGGTACAAGGAGAAGATGATCATCGAGTGGAACAGGAGTCGTGTCACCACCTCGAAGATGATGGAGCGGCGTTCGGGGGCGAGCGTCCGGCCGGCAACAAGCCAGGCGTCGCGGGTTGATGCCGCGAATTTGCGGCTCAGTTCCAGGGCCGCGCTGTCACGGGAGTTACGCACGACGCTGGTCCGCCGGCCCACCGTTCCTGCCGCGACCGATGATGACGCTTTGATGCCGTCACCCCGGCCCCGGATGAAGATCAGGCTCGCTACGCCGGTGGCGGCGAGCGCCAATACCGAAATTTCGCCGAAGGTGTCCCAGACCCGGATGTCAACGAGCGTGACGTTGACCGTGTTCAAACCGCCACCGCCTTCGTACGCCAGTCTCGGGAAGGCAAGCGAGACCGGCTCGGCGATTCGGGCACCCATGGCATAGATGCCCACGAAGATCATGGTGATTCCAAAACCGATACCGATGATCACGCGGGTAATCCTGTACTTGCCTCCCGTTCTGTCCCGCAGCTCAGCCGGCAGGCTGCGCATGGCAAGGACGAAGGCAACCAGGATGATGGTTTCCACCAGCATCTGCGTCAGGGCAAGGTCCGGAGCGCCCTGGAGTGCGAACATCAGTGCGATTCCATAGCCCGTGACGGACACCATGAGCACGGCCAGGAAGCGCTTGTTAGCCTTCACCGCGGCCAGCGCTCCGATCACGATCCCCGCGCCCACCACTATCTGCAGCGGTGAGTTGGGGTCGATGAAATACAAGTCACCGGGCAGTGGTTTGTTGGCCGCGACGAGAGCGGCCAGCGGCAGGACAAACGCTACAGACAGAATGACGGCGAGGTAAAAATACAGTGATCCTCGCTGGGTGCGCCCGGTGACCCAGACTGCAACGTCGTCCAGTGCGCCGATGGTCAGCTGGTAGGAGCGGTCGCCGTCGATCCAGCCCGGGACCCTCTCCTGAAGACGGGAGAGGGCGGCGCGCCAGCGGAACATGGCCCAGCCGAGCACAAAGGTGACTCCCGTGAGGCCCAACGCCAGCGTGAAACCGTGCCAGAGCGCAAGGTGGCCTGCCTCGCCGGCCACACTGCCGCCGTCGGCTCCTCCTCCGTCTACGCTGCCGGTACCGAAAAGGGCCGCGTAAGGCTGCAGCCATCCGTCAACGGGCACAGGCCAGAGGCCGTACGCGATCGTCAGCAGGCTCAACACTGCAGGTGCCGCCAGGAACGATGGCCTGATGGGCTTGAACTGTGTGCGTTCAACGCCCGGCTTGGTGGCGAAGGCTCCCCACATAAAGCGCGCGCTATAGGCGAACGTCAGGACCGAGCCCAGCACCAGCCCGATCAGCACCACATAACCCCAGACCGGCGATTGCCCGGCGCCTGGCGTTGCAGCGTGGTGCACGAACGCCACGAACACTGACTCCTTGGCGACAAATCCCGCCAGTGGCGGCACTCCCGCCATGGACGCGGCGGCCACGGCAGCCACAATGCCCAGGGCGCGGGATGAGCTGAAAACACCGGAGAGTTTGTTGATGTCCCGCGTACCTGATTGGTGGTCGATAATGCCCACCACCAGGAACAGCGTGGCCTTGAACAGCCCGTGGGCCAGCAGCAAAGCGAGTCCCGCCAGGGCGGCATCCGGCTTGCCCAGGCCCACCACCATGATCAGGAAGCCGAGCTGGCTGACGGTGCCGTAGGCCAGGATGAGCTTGATGTCGGTCTGCCGCAGCGCCCGGTAGCCGCCTACCAGCATCGTGGCCAGGCCCAGCCCCAGCACCAGCGGCAGCCAAAAGCTTGTTTCCGCGAAGCCCGGAGCCAGCCGGGCCACCAGATAAACGCCGGCCTTGACCATTGCGGCTGCATGCAGATAAGCACTCACCGGCGTCGGGGCCGCCATGGCTCCGGGGAGCCAGAAGTGGAAAGGGACCAGAGCGGACTTTGTCACCGCGCCAACCAGGATAAGTACGACGGCGGCACTGACCGCCCCGGCGGCGTTCCCTGTTATCAGTGCCGGAGCCTGCTCCAGGATGGCTGAAATCCGGTACGTGCCGGCGCTGTGGCCAAGGATGATCAAGCCAACCAGCATGCTCAAGCCGCCGGCCGTGGTGACCACGAGGGCCTGGAGGGCAGAGCGGCGGGCGGACAGCCTGGTCCTGGCGTAACCGATCAGCAAATACGACAGGACAGTGGTGAGCTCCCAGAAAATGAACATCAGCAGCAGGTCATCGGCAGTGACCAGGCCGAACATTGCGCCGGCGAATGCCAGCAGTTGGGCCCCGAAGCCGCCCAGATCGCTGTCCTTGTCCTTGAAATAGCGGGCGCAGTACACGAGCACCAGCGATCCGATTCCAAGGACCAACAGCGACATCACCCACGCCAGGGCGTCCAGCCGGAAGGCCAGTTCAAGCTTGAGCTCAGGGATCCAGGGAATCACCTCGACGGCGGCCCCTGGTTGCGCCGCTTGTCCGGCGGACGCCGAGTACACCGAAGCATGCTGGAGGATCAGCCAGAGGAACGATGCGGCGGGAACCAGGGCCAACGCGTAGAACGAATTCCTGCCGAATTTCCCGAACAAAAAGGGCGCCAGTGCAGCCACCGCAAAATGCACGGCAAGGACTGTAATCACTGGTATCTCCGCAACGTCAGGAATTCGATTATCAAAGGTTGGAGCTGGCGGTCAATAGTCGGGTTCAGCGGGTCCAGTTTACCAAGCGGGCGCACCCGTTCCTGACCCCGATTCCGGCTGAAGGGGCGATAGCATCGGGTCATGAACTCCGCCACCGCGTCTGAGGCCCAACTGCCGCCGTCGGAACTTGAGACCGGAAGTCAGGCGGCCAGTAAGGGCCAGATCCTGGCCTGGGCTTCCTGGGATTGGGGCTCAGCGGCTTTCAACGCGATCATGACCACCTTTGTGTTCACTGTTTATCTCACCTCCGATGCCTTTGGCGGAGAAGATCAGGCCTCGGCTGTCCTCGGCGGGGCATTGGCGGTCGCCGGTCTGGCCATTGCACTGTTGGCGCCTGTTACGGGGCAACGCTCCGACATCGGCGGCCGGCGGAAGCTTTGGCTGGGCGTCAACACGGGCGTCGTAGCGCTTTTGACCGCTATGTGCTTTTTGGTGTTTCCCCGGCCGGAGTTCCTGCTCCTCGGCGTCACCCTGATTGCGCTGGGCAACGTGTTCTTTGAATTTGCCGGGGTGAACTACAACGCCATGCTGGCCCAGATCTCCAATCCCCGGAACATCGGCAAGGTCAGTGGCTTCGGCTGGGGCATGGGTTATCTTGGCGGGATCGTGGCGCTGCTGGTTGTGCTGCAACTGTTCGTCCAACCCAGCTTCGACTGGTTCGGGGCCTCGACCGAGGATGGCTTCAACATCCGCCTCGTGGCAGTCTTTTCCGCTTTGTGGTTCTTTATCTTCGCTCTCCCCGTGCTGTTTGCCGTTCCCGAGCTCCCCCGGCCAGCAAGCGCGGCGAGGCTCGGCTTCCTCGCCTCCTACGGGCTGCTGATCCGGCGGATCACGGCCATTTACCGGACGAGTCCGCACACGATCTATTTTCTTCTTGCCAGTGCCATCTTCCGCGATGGTCTCGCCGCCGTCTTTACGTTCGGGGGAATCATCGCTGCGGGCACCTTCGGGTTCGAGCTGAAGGACGTGATCTTTTTCGCCATCTTTGGAAACGTGGTGGCGGCTGTGGGGGCCATGATCGGAGGGTTCCTGGATGACCGCGTGGGTCCCAAAGCAGTGATCCTTGGCTCGCTGGTGGGGCTCTTGATCGCCGGTACCGTCATCCTTGTCCTGGGAAACGGCGACTACGTCTTCTTCGGCATTCCCTGGGCGGGTGCCACCACCTTCTGGGTCTTCGGCCTGTTCCTGTGTTTGTTCGTTGGCCCGGCCCAGTCATCATCCCGCGCTTACCTAGCCAGGCTTGCACCGGATGGCGAGTCTGGTGAGCTTTTTGGCCTATATGCCACCACGGGCCGCGCTGTTAGCTTCCTAGCGCCCACGCTCTTCACTCTCTGCATCGCGTTGGCCGCCCCCTTGGTCGCCGAGGGTGAGGCCCAGCGTTGGGGAATCCTGGGCATTATGGTGGTGCTGCTGGCCGGGCTCCTGGTCCTGCTGCCGGTCAAACCGCCAGGCAAGGCAGAGATAGCGGTGGTTCCTTCGGCATAGCAAAAAGTTCTCTTGACAGTCTGCCCCGCTTGATGCCCACTTAATAAGTAACCTTACTATTTGAGTGGAATTCAGACCGGAAAGGATCACTACAGTGGCAGACAAAGCGGACAAGCAGATGCAAGACCAACGAGGAAGCGAGGGGGACTTGGGCGCCGGACCGGACGACGGCAAGGTCCGCAAGGGGCCGGGTTCATCCGATTCGCTGAAGTACTCCCAGGAAGTCACCTCACCGGAGGATGAGCCGGAGCGCGAGGGCAGAAGCCTCGTTACGACGCATCATGAAGTCATCAGGCAGTGGGCAGAAGAGCGCGACGGTGTTCCGGCCACCGTTGAAGGAACGGAACACGGCGACCACCTTGGAGTGCTCCGCATCGATTTTGGCGGCGATGACGACAAGCTCCGCCATGTCAGCTGGGAGGAGTGGTTCAAGACCTTCGATGAACGAGGCCTGAATTTCATCTACCAGGAACAGCGAAGCGACGGCACCCAGTCCAACTTCTTCAGGCTCGAGAACCCACAACGGGAGGACGCTTAGCTCGTCGCGTATTCTCCGGAATCGTCTTCCGCTTCAGCCCCGAAGCACCCTTCGGAGCACTAGGCTGGACCCATGAACGTGGATGAGACAGACCTCCCCGGCCTTGGCAGGCGCAAGGACTTTATGACGGCATCTGGGCGTCGGGTCGGCGTCGTGGAGTACCGGGAGGGCCAGAGCGAACTGATCGTTTCGACTTGGGACGATCCTGACACATGCCAGGCGTCCATTCCCCTCACAGCTGACGAGGCTGCAACGCTCGGTAATCTGCTGGGAGGGCAGCACCTTGCCATGCAGCTTTCTGAAGCCCACCGTGAAATCCCGGGGATCGTTACACGGCAGTTTTCCATCGCCTCAGGTTCGCCCTTCGAGAACCAGCCGATGGGTAAGGCATGCATCCGCACCCGAAGCGGTGTTTCCATTGTGGCCATCATGCGCGAAGGCGAGGTGGTCCCCTCCCCTGGGCCCGACGTCGTACTCCACCGGGGGGATCTCCTCGTTGCCGTAGGCACTCAGGAAGGCCTCGATACAGCGGCCGACATTCTGCGCAACGGATAAGCGGCAATGGATCCGCTGGCACTGACCCTCATCGAACTGGGGGCCGTTGTGTTCTGCCTTGGCCTGTTGGCCAGGCTGGCTGAACGGATCGGAATGTCACCCATACCGCTCTATCTCGTGGGTGGATTGTTTTTCGGTGCTGGCGGCTTCATGGAGTTCAAAGGGATTCAGGAGTTCGCCCATATCTCGGGGGAGATCGGTGTCATTCTCCTGCTGCTGATGCTCGGGCTGGAATACACTGCTACTGAACTTGTCACCGGCCTGCGACGATCCTGGCAGGCAGGTGTGCTGGACCTCATCCTGAATTTCCTGCCCGGAGCAGGGCTGGCCATCCTTCTTGGGTGGGGCCTCGTCGGCGCGATGGTGATGGGCGGAGTGACCTACATTTCGTCTTCGGGGATTGCCGCCAAGGTCATCACTGATCTGGGCCGCGTGGGTAACCGTGAAACGCCCACCATCTTGTCCATTCTTGTGTTCGAGGACCTGGCGATGGCCCTATACCTTCCCATCCTGACGGCGATCCTCGCCGGGGTCAGCTTCCTGGGCGGGCTTCAGACCGTGGGGATTTCCTTGGCCGTGGTCACCGTGGTGCTGATGGTGGCGCTGCGGCACGGCCACAGGGTTTCCCAGGCGGTGCACAGCGAAAACTCTGAAGTCTTCCTGCTGAACCTGCTGGGTGCCGCCTTGTTGGTCGCCGGTGTGGCGTCAGCCCTTCAGGTCTCCGCCGCGGTGGGGGCCTTTATGCTCGGCATCGCGATCTCCGGGGTGACTGCCCACAACGCCACCCGCATCCTGGAGCCGTTGCGGGATCTTTTCGCCGCCATCTTTTTTGTGGCCTTCGGCTTGAACACGGACCCCGCGTCAATTCCGCCGGTCATCGGCTGGGCTCTTGCCCTCGCGCTGCTCACGGCCATCACAAAAATGGGCACCGGGATCTGGGCTGCCAAAAGGGTGGGAATCGCGGTTCCCGGCCGTTTCCGTGCCGGCGCCACGCTGATTGCCCGTGGCGAATTTTCAATCGTCATCGCCGGTCTCGCCGTGGCTTCAGGTGCCGTGCAGTCTGAGCTGGCGGCGTTGGCCACTGCCTACGTCCTGATCATGGCCATCATGGGTCCACTCGCGGCCAAGTACATCGAACCGCTGGTCCGGGCATTGCGCCGCCCGGCAAAACCCCAACCGGCGGGAGTGGCCTGAGGAAGCTGCCGGGCACCGCCGCTACAACGACGCAGGCAGTTATGCAGCCTTTGATCCAGCCTCTGGGGATGCTTCGCAAAGATCCTTGATCAGCCCCATTCCGGCATATTCGCGAACGGCACGAATTCCCTGGACCGCGGAGGCCTTGTCCGGGAACTGCCCGGACACCGCCACGATGGCCCCATTCGGAGCTTTGATTCTGAACCCGTAGGACGTGTTGCCATCAATAAAAAGTTCGAATGTTCCGGACATGATTACCCCTATATTTCAACCGAGGGATCTAACCTCGGGGCTGTGTCACTAACGAAACGCGACGCTGCATCCCGGCTGCCCAGCCATGCCATTCTTAAAATGTAAGGGCGAAACCGTTTACTTGCGAGTAGGTAATTCAAGGCGCCCAGAGTCTGACGTTGCACCAAAGCATGGATGGCCATTGACCCGGCGTCTGCGGTCCACTTACGCTGCGCAAGCAGTCGCTGGGGCTGCGCAAAAAAAATGAACAGGGAGGCACCTTCGTGCTTGGAAGAATCATGCGTTTGGCGATTTATGGGGTGGGCGTAGCGGCGCTATTGACAGCGGGAGCAACGCCTGCGAGCGCGGCCAGCACGGAAGGCAGCACCACAACAACCTTTGATCGGTGCGTCAGCCAGGAGGAGTTTCAGACCACCTACTGCATGTCGGGGACAGAACGACGCATCGAAGTCCACACGCCGGCAGGCGTCGTCGTCATACGGGGCGAAGGCGACTTTTCGAGTACAACAACCTACCCGGGCGGGGAAACCTCTTCCGAGGGTACTCGCAGGTATGTGACCGTCTGGGGCTCGTCTATCCAGGGACCAGATGGAGTCATGTACTTCGATCGCAAGGTCGTTAGCTCGCACGGGTTAACTACATTGACCACTCCGGACGGGATGACCTGCACCTTCGACATGAGTTACGTCATAGCAAATGAAACGGGCGGATACGACCACCGATCGATGACCTGCACGGCACCATAGCCATCCTCACAAAAGGCCCGCGCTGCTCCCTAGCAGCCGGGCCTTTTGCTGGGATCCAACTTCCCTATACCTAGAGCTGCTATGTTTGATACCCTTCACATCTAGGTATAGGAGGCGCCGTGCGCATTGATAAGGATCTGGTCGCTGCTTCGGCCACCCCGCTTGTGCTGGGGATCCTGTCCGACGGCGATCTGTACGGCTATGCGATCCTCAAGCGCGTCAGTGAGTTGTCAGGCGGAGGCATGCAATGGACCGACGGGATGCTCTATCCGCTGCTGCACCGGCTCGAGCGGCTCGGGTACGTTTCGTCGTCGTGGGGTACCTCCGAGGCGGGGCGCCGACGCAAGCATTACGCAATCACACCAGCCGGCCGCGACGCACTTGCCGAGCGGCAGCAGCAGTGGACCGTTGTCGCTGACGCCCTCCGGCAGGTGTGGCGGAGCGACCAAGGGTCCTCTGCCCCGATGGAAGGCTGGGCATGATGGAGCCGCACGCTGAGCTGGAGGCACAAATTGACCGGTGGCGCGGGTACGTTCAGCGGAGCCAGGCCATCTCCCCCGCCGACGTCGACGAACTGGAGGACCATCTGCGCGAGCAGATAGCCGACAGGCAAGCGACCGGCCTTGACGACGACGAGGCCTTCCTCGTCGCCATCAAACGCCTGGGCAACCTCGACGCAGTTTCGCTGGAGTTTGCCCGCGAACACTCCGAGCGGCTGTGGAAGCAGCTTGTCCTGGTGCCTGAGGGTTCCGACGGCGGTACGCCACCATGGCGGGAGCTGGCGATCGTCCTCGCACTGGCCGTCGGCGCTGGCATCGCGGTTAAGGCCGGCTTTGGATTGATCGGCGACGGCACAGCGCTGACCCGAAACCTCGGCCTCCTCGTCTTCCCGTTCCTCGCAGGGTACTTCGCGTGGAAGCGCCGCCTGACAAGCAAGGTGGCGGCCATGCTGCTCATACCGTTCGCCGCCCTCGTGGTTGTGCTTAACGTCTACCCCTTGGCCGCTGGCGGTTCCACCGAGGTGCTTGCCGCATTACACGCACCGGTGATTCTGTGGCTGCTGGCGGGAGTGGCGTACGTCGGAGGTAGGTGGGGCTCGGACAAGGGGCGTATGGACTTTGTCCGTTTTACCGGCGAACTGGCGATCTACTACACCCTGATTGGGCTCGGCGGTGCAGTTCTGATTGCGCTTACACTCGCAACGCTTCAGGTGGTTGGAGTGGACTTCGAACCGGTCCTGGAAGACTGGATCCTGCCCTTCGCAGTGCCCGGCGCCCTCGTTGTCGCAACCTGGCTCGTCGAGGCCAAGCAGCAAGTCGTCGAAAACATCGCCCCGGTCCTCACACGCATTTTCACACCCCTGACTGTCGTCATGCTCCTGGTCCTTCTGGCCGTGATTGCTACCACGGGCGGATTCGTGGACATCGACCGCAACCTGCTGATCCTCATGGACGCGATCCTCGTGCTGGTCCTGTGCTTGCTGCTCTACTCGATTTCCGCCCGTGACTCCCTCACGCCTCCCGGACTGTTCGACGCCCTGCAGTTGGTCCTCGTCGTCGCGGCCCTGGCAGTCGACGCCGCGATGCTCACGGCAATGCTCGCCCGTATTGCCGAATTCGGCTACAGCCCCAACAAGATCGCAGCCCTGGGCCTGAACCTTCTGCTGCTGGTGCACCTGTTGCGGGCGGCTTGGCTCGCCGTCGGATTCCTGCGGGGGCGGCGTCCGTTTGCAGCGTTGGAGCGCTGGCAAACACAGTACCTGCCGGTTTACGGCGCCTGGGCCGCCGCCGTCGTCGTCATCTTCCCGCCGATCTTTGGCTTCCTCTAGCAGGCACCCACGGCACTATCGTCGCTACAAAAGCCGCAGGTGCGAAGGCCCTGATCGGGTAGAGCACCCTTCCCCATGGAGCCCCGACGGCAGAAATCAGGGTGCCTGGATGTCCGTCAGATGGAAGTTCTGGTGGCTCCGGCTGGCGGTAGGTCCGCGCTGGCCCTGGTAGCGGTTGCCATACTCCCCTGCGCCGTAGGGGTACTCGGCGGCGGACGTGAGCCGGAAGAAGCAGAGCTGCCCGATCTTCATGCCCGGCCACAGCTTGATGGGAAGGGTGGCCATGTTCGACAGTTCCAGCGTAACGTGCCCGGAGAATCCCGGATCGATGAATCCGGCCGTGGAGTGCGTCAGCAGCCCCAGCCTGCCCAGCGAAGATTTTCCTTCCAGCCTCGCCGCGATGTCATCCGGGAGAGTGACCGTCTCATAGGTTGAACCCAGCACGAACTCCCCCGGGTGAAGGATGAACGGCTCGCCGCGGTCCACTTCCACCAGACGCGTGAGCTCCGGCTGTTCCTCCGCGGGATCGATGTGCGCGTATTTGTGGTTGTCGAACAACCGGAAAAACCGGTCAATCCTGACGTCCACTGAGGACGGCTGGACCATCACGGGGTCGAACGGTTCCAGCACAATCCGTTGGGAGTCTATTTCGGCGCGTATATCGCGGTCAGAGATCAGCACAGCTCAAAAATACCGTATGCACTGTTCCCTGCGCTCTCTCAGGGCTAGTCTGGCCTCCTACGCACGCCGCAGAGGGGTGGGATGCGGCATGAGGGGAACTGGGGTCTGGTCTTGAAGAAACTTGCTGCGCCCGCTGTTGTTGCCATGTTCTCGGCCCTGGCCCTGATGGGTCCCGTTCTGATGGGTCCCGTTCTGACGGGTCCGGCCGCCGGCCCGCTAACTGCCGGCCCAGCGTCCTCCAGTTCCGGCCTGAGCACAGCCCCTCGCCCCATATCGTCCACGGATGGTTCGGAAGTCCCTTTGAAGATGCCCGACGACGACGCACGGCAGCTGGCCATCTCGCCGCCATCAGGCCTCACCCAAGCAGTTGACCCCACTGAGGTTGCCCCCGTCATTGCACCAGCCGCTAAGCGTTTGCCTGTGCTTGAGCCCAGGCCTGCGCTCGCGCCTGGAACTGCGTCCACGCCGCCGGAACCGCCGCTCATTCCGCCGTTGTCCGCATCGCCGTCGGACCTTAAAGAGCTTTCCGGGCGGACGCCCAGTGCCGATGTCCCTGGTACATCAGGCACCACGCCCGGAACCATGACCCCCGAAGCGCTGATCCGGGACGACAACTCCGCCCACATCAGGGAGGTGTTCTCAGCCATCAACAGCTACCGGAACTCCCTGGGGCTCGCGTCCGTCAAGTACCACCCCACTGTCGCCGGCATGGCCCAGGAGTGGTCCGACAATATCGCGGCCCGCGAGGTGATCGAACACCGGGCCAACTTCTGGACCGATCCGCGGGCCATGAATCCAACCAACGGCGCCGGTGAGATCATCGCCGTCCGGTGGGACAGGAACGCAGCACAGCTCGTGGAGATGTGGAAAGGCTCCGCGCCCCACGACGCCATCATGAAAGACCCGCGATTCAATGTGATCGGCATTGGCATCACATTCACGGATGGCAACTGGCAGACCACGCCCAACCGCTACACCATGTGGGGAGTCGTCAATTTCTTCGGCTACAACTCCCTCCCCGCCGGAACCATCAACCAACCCGGCGGCAGCGCAGCCATCCCGCCCGCGCCGGCCACCATGTGCGATCCCCAGGTAAGGCACATGCCGCCCACCGTGGATCTCTCGGCGGCAGCAATAAAGAGTGCAGGAGACCTCGTCTCAGTGGACCCGGCGGGGCAGCTTCTGAACCGGCCATCGTTGGGAAACCGGGGGTACGGCGCCCAACAGGTGATCGGCTCCGGCTTCGCCTCAGCGAAGGAATTATTTGTCATCGACTGGCAGAAGGACGGGGTTTTTGACGTCCTGACTCAGTGGGGCGACGGCCGTATTACCCTGCACCAAGGCATTTCCGGCGGAGGCTTTATGCCATTGGTGACCCTGGGTCAGTCCGGCTGGGCAACCATGACCCTCGCCGTCGGGGAATGGTGTGCCAACAACCGCCTGCCCCAGTTGCTGGCACTGGACCCTTCGGGAAATCTGTGGCTTTACCCAAACCGTGGGACAGGCGACCACACCGCTCGGACCCAGATCGCAGTGAGCATCGCTGCCACTCGGCTGGCTATGGTGGATTATGACGACGACGGGTTCCAGGATGTGTTGGCGCGGCGGAGTGACGGAAACGTGGTGCTCTATCGAGGAACCGGCAGCACAACGCCGAGAACCGAATCGCGCCCGGTTGTGGCCACAGGGTGGAGCGATGTGACAGCCATCCGAGCACTGCGGGATGTCACGGGCCTCAGTTCAACAGGGCTGGCGCTGCGGCGCTCCGGTGGCAGTCTGGGCGATTCGGTCCAGTACTGGGATCTCACCGGTGGCGGCCTCAATTCGCCCAGCACTGTTGCCGGTCCCTGGACAGGGCTCAGGCTGGCGCAGTAGAGCGTGTCCGGTAAACCCCGCGAAGGGCAGGCCTACTCCTCGGGAGCTTGTTTCTCCAGGAGGACCTTGAGCCGCTCGAGCTGGGCGACCTCAGCCTTCAAGGACTGATGGGCCGCGCCGATGACCAGCCCCATAAGCCCTTTCGGCTGGTACTCAAGGGCAAAGCGGACCCGCGTGCTCTTGCCTTCGGAACTGAGATAGTAGCCGCCCCGGGGCTGGGCAGGACCGGCGATGACCTGGAACTGTATCTCCGCCCCGGGACGGACCTCTGTGATCTGGAAATCGCAGGCCACCGGGCGGCCGCCCGGTCCGGCGATGGTCTGTTGGTAAACGCTGCCCTTGGCTCCCGGTGCGCCGGAGAACAATTCGATGCTGCGGACGTCCCTGCACCAGAGTGGCAGGTTCAGCCCGTCGGCCAGGAAATGATAAACGCTGATGGCATCACGCTGAATGAGCACCTCGTACTCTGCAAATGCCACGGGGAACCCCTACGTGATGGACGGCTGATCGGCGTAAGCCCGTTCCCCAACGACTGCAGCTAACTGATTCAGGATAGCCAGCCACTCTCGCGGCTCCTACGCACGGGCGGGGCCTTTACCGAATGGTTACCGGATGCCCTTCATGTGACGCCGCGGTTGCTGGCCCGCTCCCGCGGTCAGTCCGTGGGAGAGACCCGGATGAGGTTTCCATCTGGATCAGTTATCACGAAAGTACGCCCGAAGACCTCGTCGCGAGGTTCTTCAATGACGTTGACTCCCTTATCCTTCCATTTGGCAAAGTACTGGTCTACGGCATCACTGGAACCCGGCACCATGAGCCCCACCTCGCTGGAGCGCGGTGTTGTTGGTGTGACACCGTCGCCGGCTCCTGACCACAGAGCAAACAACACGCCTGGGGCCACTTCGAATGGAACATAGCGAGGGGTCACCATAACGGGCTCCATCTCGAAGAGGTCGCTGTAAAAGCCGGTGGAGCGCTGGACATCGGTCACATAGATAAGGAACAGGTTTGGCGTTGCCATGGGATCTCCTTCGTCGATGCTTCTGACGATTACCAGCCTTACATAAATCCAGGGGGCAACGCCGTCACTGCAGATGTTCCGGGAAAGTCCAAGACTGGGGTAATGTAAATCTCGATGTTTCACCGGGACCGTTTACCAGTCTTTTGGCCGGTCCCACTGCGGCTGTAGCACAATGGTAGTGCGCTAGCTTCCCAAGCTCGACACGCGGGTTCGATTCCCGTCAGCCGCTCTCCTCTGAGGCCACCGACGCCCTTGGGCTCGGTTTCAACGCCAATGGTGACCCCGGTGGCACAATCACGTAACGCCGCCCTCAGACAGGTACTCATGTCACTCCGCCGGGTCGGGCCCAGCCTTAGCACCCTGGGTGTATCGTCATGAGTCAGGAACCCCTTCGGTTCCGCTACAGGAGCGATCATGGCTGACAAGTCCCCCCGTCAAGCAGCATCTAAAAAAGCCGGCAAGTCCATCAAAGAAAAGCGCGCGGACAAGAGGGCTGCTGCAGCACCGCCCTCCTCATTGGACAAAGCCACGTCAAAGCCGGCGGCCGCCAAGAAGAAGTGACCCGGACGGCGGGTGACCGCCGTCCGCCAGCTCGCCGCGTCGGAGGAACTCCTGGCTAGGGCTGTGACATTGGCGTAAGCAGGCTGCCGGCCCCTGCTTTAGTGAAAGCCTCGATGTTCCTCACTCCCTTCGTGGAACTGGGCCCAGCCTTCGAAGTGGGCAGGGACGACCCGGTGCGCCGCCCAGCAGCTTTGCGGCTTGGGCCCGGGCGGCGTTATCCATGGTCACGAGCGCGCCATCGAGCACTGGCTTGTGCTGCACGCCGCCAGTAGTTAGAACCGCGATATCAATCGCCCCAACCCGCTCATCGATCTGTTCGATGAGCGGCAAAGACGGCGCCACCGTTTAACCTCTTATGCAGCCTCCATTGGCGCGCACTCCCCTCCGCTCCCCGGCGACACAGACATCATATGTTAGGAATCTGCTCAGCGGGAAGATCCCCGTCAATCTCATGACCTCTCCTATTGACACCTTCGGATTTGGCCATAACATCGGACGTATCATCAAATGTTGTTTGCGCTAACAGTGCTGGTGCGGACCCCTAACAAAACTTGGAGCTAAGACGATGACGTCACGAAATTTTGGCCGCCGGCACTTTCTCGGTGCGGCTGGTGCCTCTGCTGCAGGCCTGCTGGCCACCTCCGTCGGTGGCGGAGTATCACCAGCCGCAGCAGCTGAGGTCCTGGCAACAGGAACGGGGTGGGACACGCAGGCTCTGCTGCAGAAGCTGGTCGATATGCGTTTCGGGATGTTCAATCACTTCAATCTGGGCACCTACACGAACGAGGAGTGGGCCGCACCGAACCAGAATCCCGCGATCTTCGCACCGCCGTCGGTGGATACCGATCAGTGGGCCGATGCCGCTCTTTCGGCGGGGATGAGCTACGGGGTGCTCACCACCAAGCACCATGACGGATTGGCGCTGTGGCCCACCAAATACGGCACGCAGAACGTCATGAACTCGGGTTACAAGCACGACGTCGTCAGGCAATACGTGGACTCGTTCCGCTCCCGGGGCCTGAAGGTGGGCTTCTACTTCTCCATCTGGGACCGTACCTATCCCGTACAGGCCACCGGCGGATACCATGTCAGCGACCCCGCGGCCGGTGTCGACTCGCCCCAGATCACCTATGTGCTGAACCAGCTCAGAGAACTGCTCACCGGCTACGGCGAGATCGAAGTCCTGATGCTCGATGGGTACGCCTGGCAGATGGGCCACCAACAGGTCCCGATGCAGCGGGTCCGCGACCTGGTCAAATCCCTCCAGCCCAACTGCCTCATCATCGATATCTGCGCGGTCCTCACCCCCTGGCTGGCCGACGGGATCTTCTGGGAGGAACCTTTCGGGATCACCGCGCCAGCCGGGAATACCTGGGCCGGGATGCAGGGCCAGACCATCAGCAACGGCTGGTTCTGGCACCCCTCCACCCCCTCCGAGGCACTGATGTCCAGGGACGCCATCATCACCCACCTCACCGAACTCGAATCGAGGTGGACCTCCTTCATCCTGAACTGCCCACCCAACCGCAACGGCAAGCTGGACCCCAACGTGGTGGCCCGTCTCGCCGAAGTCGGCGCGGCCTTCTCCCCCAACCCCCGCGGCGCGCTCCCCGCCCAGCCCCTGCGCGCCGAACACCTGATCACACCCGTGGCCGCCTACGCCACAGCGTTCCGTGAGCCGGAACCCCCGTACTTCGCAATCGACGGACGCGCCGACAACAAACTGCAGACCTGCTGGTCCACCTGGCCGGGCACCGGCGAACTCGCCATGCCCGTATCGATAACGCTGGATCTGGGCGGTGTGTATACCGGTGTGACCACGCTGGAGTACCTTCCCAAGCAGTGGTCCCGCGAAAACGGCACCGACGGCGACGTGACCTCCTTCGAGGTCTCCACCAGCGCCAACGGGGTGACCTTCACAACCGTCGCCTCGGGCACCTGGGCCACCGGCCCCACCCCGAAGCTCGCCGAGTGGGCCCCCGTCACCGCCGGATTCATCCGGTTCACCGCAAAGGCAGGCTCCGGCGGCTATACAAACGTCGCCGGCCTCCGGGTCGGCGGCCGCACCGCAAAGCCGGACCGCCAGTCCTTCGCCGTCGCCCCCAACCGCGCCTACAAACTCATCAACCCCGCCAGCGGCAAGGCCCTGACCGTACTCAACGGCTCCACCGCCAACAGGGCTGCCGTTGTCCTGGCCCCCGACACTAACGCGGCGAACCAGCGCTGGACGCTGACCACCGACGTCGACGGCTACTACAAGCTAAGGGACGCCAACAGCGGAAAGGTCCTTGAGATCGGTTTCCGCTCACGGACCATCGGCGAGAAGGCAGCGATCTATACCAGCGCCAACGTCCTGCAACAGCAATGGGCAATCACGCCCGTAAGTAACGGAAAAGTGGCCCTTACCAACCGCTTCTCCACCTATGCCCTCGGCCTCACCGGCGCAGCCACCACCGACGGAACCACCACGGAACAACAGCTCTACCGAGGCTCCGCCCACCAGCAATGGGCACTCGTCGACGTCACCTAAACCGAGCTCAGCCCCGACGAGGCCCGGCGGACAACGCGGACCAGGTGCCGCCTGTCCCTCACGTCCAGTTTGAGGGTCAGGTGGCCCTTGCGTGCAATCACGACGGCGACGGCCACCGCTGCCAGCGCGGGGACCCCGCCCGAAACCAGGATGGCGGTCTGGGGGTCAACATGCTCGGCCACCCAGCCGACCATAGGGCCGCCGATCGCCTGGCCGCCGATCAGCACCATGATGTAAAGGCTCATCACGCGGCCTCTGATGCCCATGTTGGAGCTGATCTGCACCAGCTGGTTGGAGCCGGTGAGGAACATGAGGCACCAGAAGCCTGAGAGGACCATCGCGGCGCCGAACCACACCAGGGACGGCGCCAGCGATGCCAGGCAGAGCATCAATCCGTACATTCCTGCGCAGCTCACCACCGATCGCAGCCGGAGTTGCCGCCGTCGCGTCGATGCCACAGCACCCGCCAGGGCGCCGAGGGCCACCAAGGCGTTCAGCAGTCCGTAGCCGGCGGCGCCGATGTCGTAAACGTGGTCAGCGAAGGCGGCCAGAATCACGGGAAGGCTCATGGCGAAAACGGCCACAAAACCAGCCATGAGCCAGGGCCAGTAGATGGTGGGCTTGCTCAATGCGTAGTGCAGCCCCTCCCTGAGCATGCCTTTCCGCTTGGGAGTGGGCGCCGTGATGAAGAGTTTGTCCTTGCGGAGCAGCAACAGCATGGCCACCGTCGAGCAGCAGGCAAGGGCGTTCGCCGCGAAGGCCCAACCTGCACCCACTGCAGTCAAGAGAATCCCCGCGAGCGCCGGCCCTATCAACCCGCCCAGCTGGAAGGTTGTGGAGTTCACGCTGATGGCGTTGCGCAGGTATTTGGGACCCACGAGTTCGTTGACAAATACCTGGCGTGCCGGCTGATCCAGCACCGTGACCAGCCCCAGTACCAGTGCGATGACATAGACGTGCCACACCTGGACCACCTGGCTGATTGCGAGAACGGCCAGTGTGGCTGCAAGGACAGCAGCCATGCACTGGCACAGGATCAGGATCTTTCGTTTGGCGAAACGGTCCGCCATCATCCCGGCCCAGGGTCCCAGGAACAGCGACGGCATGAACTGCAGGGCCACGGTGATCCCAACCGCTGTCACGGAGCCGGACAGCTGCAGCACCATCCAGTCCTGGGCGATCCGCTGCATCCACACTGCAATGACGGCGATGAAGTGGCCAATGGCGAACAGGCGGAAGTTCGGCACACGGAGGGAAATGAAAGTCTGGCTCCAGGGCAGCCGTTCACTGACGACGGCGATCGGCTGGGTGATGTTGCCCGGTTCGGTTTGGTGGTGTGTGGCGGAGGTAGCGGAATCGATGACGGGTTGGCTGACAGTTGCCGTTGACGGCGGTGGGGGTGCCACAGAGAATCCTAAGGAAGCGGTGAGCGGGGACGTCCTTAACGCTAGGATGACCGTGAGTAATTATGGAAGCGTATGGCGGCTATAACTAACATTGCGCATCGTAATGGGGGACCACCACCCGCCACCGACCGAGCAGGCGACGCCGGCCGCAAGAGGAGACAATGATGTTCGAACCAGCCCAGCTCCGCTCATTCCTTGCCGTCGCGGAAACCCTCAGCTTCACCAAAGCGGCGGAACGCCTCGGGTTGGCGCAGCCAACGGTGAGCCAACACGTAAGGAAACTGGAGACGGCGGCAAAAAGAGTTCTGATAGCCCGTGATACGAGGGACGTGCGGCTAACCGACAACGGCGACGCGATGGCAGGATTCGCACGAAACATTCTCGCCGCACACGATGCCGCGTCCCGCTACTTCTCCGGTTCGGCGATGCGGGGCAGACTGCGTTTCGGCACTGCTGACGACCTGGCCATAACCGGCCTCCCGCGCATCCTGCGGGAATTCCGCCAGATCTACCCGCAGATCAACCTCGAGCTGACAGTTGGACAGAGCGACCAGCTGTACAAACGCCTCAACGCAGGGCAGCTCGATCTTGTGTTTGTGAAATGGGTGGCCGGTGCCAAGGACGGCACCGTAGTCCAGCACGATTCCTTTGCCTGGGTGGGACTGGAGCAGACGGCCCTTGCGCCGGGCGATCCGGTGCCGCTGATCGCCTACCCCTCCCCGAGCCTCAGCAGGAAACTCGCCATTGACGCCCTCGAAGCCGGCGGCCGGACCTGGCGCATCACGTGCACTACCAAACAGATCAGCGGCGTCCTTGCCGCTGTCAGGGCAGGGATCGGAGTGGCGGTCATGCCGTCCTCCCTCGTTCCGGAGGACCTGAAAATCATTACCCGCCGCTTCGATCTACCGCCGGTAGGCGACGTCGATTTCACCCTGATCCGGAACCCCCTGGCCAACTCAGAAGTCATTGATGCACTGACTCAGTCCATCGTGGGACGTACCATCAGGCGCTCTGCCTAGCAAAGATAACGATTGAACATCGAACGCGTATCGCTTATGCTGAATTCTGCTTATGGTCAAGAAGAGGCCTGAGACATCGCTCTGACAACGAACGCGTGTCCGCCACTCTTGGAATGCGTTCGGGATAGGCCGCCAATGACGACAGCCCAGAATGCCCACGCTCACACCGCACCCGTAGTGCGCCCCCATGAAACCACGCGCCCCACAAGCACCGGGGCCCATCACACCAACCGCGCCTCAACCGCCACCTGGGTGGATGCCGATTACGTCGGCAACCCGTACTGCGAGCGCTGCGGCACGGACGAGTTCATCTACCTGGAAGCTTTCGTTCCGGCCAAGCATCGGCCTGACGGTTCGGTAAAGAAGCTGGGGGAAGTGACCTATTTCTGCACTGGCTGTGATGACTTTTCTGCGCACTCGGTCCCGGCATCGTGGGTGCCGCCGGGCTGGTACTTCGGCTAGGAACCCGCCACTGGGTCTCAACCCGGAGAAATTCCCCGGCGTGGCAGCGGCATTGAACTTAAGAGCAACCGGGCTGGCACCAAGAGGTGCCAGCCCGGTTCCGTTTGTTCAACGGCGGACGCTGAGAATGCCTAGATCAGGCCCTCGGAGAGGTGGTTCGGCGTGCCGAACCGGTGCGCCGTGATGCTGACAGCCTGCTCGTGCACGAACGGGAGCAGTTCCACCCGGCCCGCCTCTGTGACCTCGTGGGCATAGACGGCCACGTCGGGTCGGCCACCGAGGGCCTCTGCCAGCTTGGAGGCATTACCGCCGATCAGGCGGATGCGTCCGTTCGAAAGCTTGCCCGCTGTGGCGAGGCGGTCCACGCCAGCCAGCCAGTCGGCGTCGTTCTCCATGCGGGCTTTGATAGCCAGCCCGGAGAGGACCGCCGCCAGCTGGGCAGGGAGTTCGACGGCGGTGGACACCGTCACTGCCGAACCGGCAAGCACACCGGCGGCGACGGTGCGGATGAGATCACCGAGCGTCTGGCCCTCGGAGAGACGGACCGTCACCGGGAGCGGGCGGTAGCGGAAGACGTTGCGTTCGGCGCTCAGCCCGGACACATCCTTGGCGGTACCGAATTCCTCTGCCCAGGCCAGGGCGTCTGAAGCAAGAGCGCGCTGCAGCGTTTCAAGCTCCGCGGGCTCCAGCCAGCCCTTCGCCGCGTTCAGCAGCCTCCGCACACCGGAGTTGGTGACCGCAGCCTTGCCGCCGCCACGCTGATCTGCCGTGCTGGCCTTGCTCACCCAGTCACCGAGCCCGGCGAGGTAGTTTGGCCCGCCCGCCTTGGTGCCGGCCCCAACGGCTGACTTCTTCCAGCCGCCGAACGGCTGCCGCTGCACGATGGCGCCGGTGATGCCGCGGTTCACGTAGAGGTTTCCAGCCTGGACGGTCTCCAGCCAGACAGCCAGTTCGGCGCTGTGAAGGGAATGCAGGCCTGCGGTCAGGCCGTATTCAATCTCATTCTGGATGGCGATTGCTTCTTCCAGAGTGTCCGCGGTCATCACGCCCAGCACCGGGCCGAAGAATTCGGTCAAGTGGAAGTAGGAACCGCGCTTCACGCCATACCGGACTCCCGGGCTCCAGAGCTTGCCCGTTTCGTCGAGCTTCTTCGGCTCCACGGCCCAGCTTTCGCCGGCGTCCAGGGTGGTCAGGGCGTTGAGGAGCTTGCCCTTGGCGGGTTCGATAATCGGGCCCATCTGGCTTGTGGGGTCCTCAGGGTAACCGACCGTCAGCGAGGTAACGGCGTCGATCAGCTGGTTATGGAAACGCCTCGATTTGGCTGCCGAGCCCACCAGGATCACCAGTGAAGCAGCGGAGCACTTCTGGCCGGCGTGACCGAAGGCGGAGTAGGCAACGTCCTTGGCGGCGAGATCGAAGTCGGCGCTCGGCGTAACGATGATGGCGTTCTTGCCACTGGTTTCCGCCAGCAGCGGCAGGTCCTGGCGGAAACTGCGGAACAGTTCGGCCGTTTCGTAGCCGCCGGTCAGGATTACGCGGTCCACAGACGGATGGGAGATGAGCTGCTTGCCCAATTCCCGCTCGCCGAGCTGGACCATGGTGAGCACGTTGCGGGGAACGCCTGCCTCCCACAGCGCCTCGATCATCACCGCACCGCTGCGGCATGCCTGCTTGGCCGGCTTGATCACGACGGCGGAGCCGGCAGCGAGCGCTGCCAAGGTGGAGCCGGCCGGAATGGCAACCGGGAAGTTCCACGGCGGGGTCACCACGGTGAGCCTCGCCGGAACGAACGTGGCGCCGTCGACCTCGTCAAGCTTGCGGGCAGACTCTGCGTAATAGTGAGCGAAGTCGACGGCTTCACTCACCTCCGGATCGCCCTGATCGAGGGTCTTTCCGGTTTCGCTGGCCATGACTTCGAGCAGGTCAGCGCGGCGGGCTTCAAGGACGTCCCCGGCTCGGTGCAGGATTTCGGCACGTTCGGCCCCGGACATCGCAGCCCAGGCCTTGCCCTTGTCCACAGCCGTGGCGATCACCGTGTTGAGGGTGTCCTCGTCACTGATGGTGGCTGCGGACACCGAGGCGTTGCCGAGCGTGGAGAACGGAACGCGGCCAAGGATCGCCCTGCCCCAATCCCGGTTCGCCGGCAGTGCGGGATCTGTGTCCGGGGTGTTCCGGAAGCCGGTCCGGGGCATGGGCTCAGGCGGCAGGTTGCGGTTCTGGCGACGGTTCGGCCCGGGGACCTCGTCGTCGAGCTTGTCCAAGGAGTTGAGGAAGCGTTGCTTCTCACGCTCGAACAGAGACTCGTTTTCGCTGAGCTCAAATACTGCGGACATGAAGTTGTCCTGGCTGGCGCCTTCTTCGAGGCGGCGGATGAGGTAAGCAATCGCGACGTCGAATTCGGCCGGGTGGACTACCGGCGTGTAGAGCAGGAGCGAGCCGACGTCCTTCTTGACCGCTTCGGCCTGCCCCTGGGCCATACCGAGCAGCATCTCGAACTCAATACTCTGCTCTGCGGTATCCGCGATGCCGCGCTGCTTGGCCAGGAGCCAGGCGAAGGCGATGTCGAACAGATTGTGGCCGGCCACCCCGATCCGGATGTTGCGGATCCGGTCCGGGTGCAGGGCGTAGTTGATGACCCGCTTGTAGTTGGTGTCGGATTCCTGTTTGGAGGAACAGGTAGCCAGCGGCCAGTCATGCAGGGAGGACTCGACCAGCTCCATGGGGAGGTTGGCACCCTTTACAACGCGCACCTTGATGGCCGCTCCGCCTTCTGCCCGTCGGGCAGCAGCCCAGTCCTGCAGGCGGATCATGGCAGCCAGGGCATCAGGGAGATAGGCCTGAAGGACGATACCGGCTTCAAGGTTCTTGAATTCGGGCTTGTCCAGGATCCTGGTGAAGACCGCGATGGTCATGTCCAGGTCCTTGTATTCCTCCATGTCCAGGTTGATGAACTTCGCCTTCTGCCCGTCGGCTGCATAGGAGGCTGCGCGAGCGAAGAGCGGCGTGAGCTTCTCAACCACGTGCTCGACGGCCTCGTCAAAAGCCCAGGGCGAGTGCGGAGCCACCGTCGAGGAGACCTTGATGGAAACGTAGTCGACGTCGGGGCGTGCAAGGAGGGTGTGGGTGCCGTCAAGTCGGCGCGACCCTTCCCGCTCGCCGAGCACTGCCTCACCAAGCAGGTTCACGTTGAGGCGGACATCGTTCTTGCGGATCTTGGCGATGGCCGGACCCAGCTTGGCGTCGGTTGCATCCACGATGAGGTGGCCGACCATTTCGCGCAGGACGCGGCGGGCGATCGGAATAACCACCTGCGGGAGAACCGGGGCCATGGTTCCGCCTACACGCACGGCGCTGCGCATGTACCACGGCAGGAACGAGGGGACCTTCGGCGCGAGCTCGGCCAGGTTTCGGGCGGCCACGTGGAGGTCGTCGGGGCGGATGACGCCGTCCACGAATCCGACGGTGAATTCCAGGCCGTTGGGATCCTTCAGGACGCCGGCCAGCTGCTCTGCTGAGGCGTCGACGGGAACCTTGGAAGCTTCGGTCAGCCAGTGGCGTACCAGTGCGATGGTTTCGTTGGCGAGGGCGTGGGCCTCAACGACTGCGTGGGCTCCGGCGACAGCCGTCTCTTGGGCCCTTTTTCCAGTGCGGGCACCGTGCTCCGTGGAGATGTTGGTCATGGCTGGTACTCGTTCTTTCCGTGAGTGTGGAACCGTCTTCATTCATCAGTATGAGCTTCGAATCACATAAGATAAAGCGATGTTTTCTAAGCAATACAGGTTAGGAAAACCATTGTTTTAGAAAACCGTCCAAACGTTCGGAAAACCCCAAAAACCCTCCGTCACCTTTCGCGGCTTTTCAGGAAACCCTCCGTCACCTTTCGCCCGAAAACGACGAACCCTCCCTCACGTGATGTGAGGGAGGGTTCGTCATTAACGCCCGATACCTGAGGGAGCGTCGCAGAATTTCCTGCGAGAAGTGAGGGAGCGTTGTATTGCCGCGTGGGCTAGACGCGGCTCGTCACCTCAGCGCGCGCCTGGTGGCGCGGGCTGTTGGGGTTCATCAAGGAGTGCTTACGGCCGTAGAAGAAGTAGATGCCCAGGCCGATGAGGAGCCAGACACCGAAACGGGCCCAGGTCTCCCAGTGCAACTGGAACATCAGGAATGCCGAGGCCAACACACCGAAAGCAGGGATCAGTGGCATGAGGGGCAGGCGGAAGGTACGCGGGGCGTCGGGCTTCTTGTAGCGGAACACAATCACAGAGAAGCAGACGACGACGAACGCAGCCAAAATGCCGATGTTGGTCAGGTCCGCTACAGCCTTGATCGGGAACACACCAGCCAGCAGGGCCGAGGCGACGCCGGCAATCCAAGTGACGCGCTGGGGAGTGCCGTGCCGGTCTGTCTTGGCAAACCAACCGGGCAGCAACCCGTCACGGCTCATTGAGAACCAGACGCGGGTGACTCCGAGAAGGAAGGTCAACATAACGGTAAGGATGGAGAGCACGGCAAAGACGGAAATGATGGTGGCAATGACGGGCAGTCCAACACCTGTAAAGGCTGATGCGAAGCCGGCCTTGGGGTCAATATCCTTGTAATTCTGCATGCCGGTGAGAACCAGCGTGGCGGCAACATAGAGGAGCATCGCGATGATGAGGGACAGGATGATGGCCTTCGGCATGTGCTTCTTGCCGTCCTTCGCCTCCTCGGCGGCGGTGCTCATGGCGTCGTATCCGAACACCGCGAAGAACACTGTTGCCGAGCCGGCCAGGACCGGGCCGAAGCCGCTGGGCATGAACGGGTTGTAGTTCTCCGCATTTATGTAGAAGACACCCAGCCCGATGATGAACAGGATCAGGACCACCTTGATGGCCACGGCCACGAGTTCGAAGCGACCGAAGGCCTTGGTGCCGCGGGAGAGGATCCAGGTGACGATCAGGCAGACGACGATGGCCGGAATGTTGACGATGCCGCCCTTACCCTCATCCGCCGTCGACGTCATCCATGTCGGCATGTGGATGCCGATCCCGGAGAGGAAAGCGTCGAAGTAACCGGAAATACCGATGGCCACCACGGAAACAATCGCAATGTATTCCAAGAGAAGGTCCCAGCCGATGAACCAGCCGATCACCTCACCCAGCGCAACATAACCGTAGGTGTAGGCCGAACCAGCACGAGGGATCATGCCGGCAAACTCTGCGTAGGAAAGCGCCGCAGCCGCGGAAGCGAGACCAGCGATCAGGAAGGAGAACAGCACGGCCGGACCAACGCCCGGCGTTCCTTCACTGCCGGCAGCCACCAGGCCAGCCAAGGAGAAAATCCCGACGCCGATGATGCCGCCAACGCCGATGGCCGTGAGCTGCCAGAGTCCAAGACTCTTGAACAACCCGCTGTGTTTGTTTTCTTCTTCGATATCGTCAATCGGCTTTCGCCGCATGATTGACTGGGTCAAATCTTTAGTACTCATCAGGGACTCCTGCTTAGTGTGTGGACCCATCGCTCCGCCCTGTGATGGGGGTTACTGCATCCTGAACAGTATGCAAGCGCTGTCCCATTAGATAAAGTGACTTTTGCTAAACATTAATCATTAGATTATGTAATCCTATTGAGAGAGCGGCGATGCGGAGGAGGAATCCATGCTCGACGTAAGGCGTCTGAGACTGCTCCGTGAACTGCAAATCAGGGGAACCCTGGCGGAGGTGGCGGAGGCCCTGCAGTACAGTCCATCGTCTGTCTCGCAGCAGCTCGCACTGCTCGAGAAGGAGGCCGGAGTTGAACTGCTCCGAAAGACCGGCCGAAGGGTTCAGCTGACCCCTCAGGCAGAGGTCCTCGTGGCTCACACTGCCCAGCTCCTCGAGACATTGGAGCAGGCAGAGGCCGACCTCGCCGCTTCCCTCACTACAGTGACCGGGACTGTCAGGATCGCGGTCTTCCAATCCGCAGCGCTTGCTTTGATGCCGGACACCTTGACGCGAATGGCAGCCACGTATCCGGAAGTCCGGATCGAGATGACGCAACGCGAGCCCGAGACGGCTCTGCACGAGACCTGGGCCCGGGACTTTGATTTGGTGATTGCCGAGCAATATCCAGGCCATGCAGCCCCCCGCTACCCCGAACTTGACCGCATCAAATTGACCAGCGACGCCATCAGGCTCGCTGTCCCGCTGCCTTCCCCGGACCGCCCGGCAATCACTTCTATTGCTGATGCGGCTGACTTGGCATGGGTTATGGAGCCGCGGGGAGCAGCTTCCCGTCACTGGGCAGAGCAGGCCTGCAGGAGCGCAGGATTCGAACCGGATGTGCGCTTCGAAACCGCCGATCTGCAGGCCCAGATCCGCTTGATCGAGTCGGGGAACGCCGTCGCGTTTATGCCGGACCTGGTCTGGACAGGGAAGACGACGACGGCGCAACTCCTGGCATTGCCGGGGGATCCCCACAGGACCGTGTTTACGTCAGTACGCCGCTCCAGTGTTAAGCGCCCCGCCATTCTTGCGGCCCGTGAAAACCTGGCCTTCACAGCAGAGTCGATCGCGCCCGCGGTCCCCCAAAACGGGTAAGCCTGGAACGTACGGCCCGGACGAGCCGGCACCCTGGGTTACGTGGATCACTGCAGCTATCGCACGGGTGGCGCTACACTGGGCGGGTTATGAATCGCACAATGTTCAAGTCCAAAATCCACCGGGCCACGGTCACGCATGCTGACCTGCACTACGTCGGTTCGGTCACTGTTGACCTCGACTTGTTGGATGCTGCCGATATTCTCCCTGGCGAGCTGGTGGCCATCGTTGACGTCACCAATGGCGCACGCCTGGAGACCTATACGATTGCCGGCGAGCGCGGATCCGGCGTGATCGGCATCAATGGCCCCGCTGCCCACCTGGTGCAGGAAAACGACATCGTCATCCTCATCACCTACGCAGAGATGACCACCGAAGAAGCCAAGGCCTACGACCCCAAAGTGGTCCACGTGGACAAGGACAATAAGATCGTCCAGCTGGGCAACGATCCCGCCGAGGGCATCACGCCAGGCCTGATGCGACCGCCTTACGCCTTGAACAATGCCGCTCTGAGCTGACTGGGCCTCCTTCACCTTCACTGCCTTGGGACTTGCTGCGCCTGTCCTGCATGAGCTCGCTCCTGCTACCCTGCCGCGTCCGTATCCCGAGATATAGCCTGCCTCGGCAACTCCGGCCTAATAAATCTGATTAGCTATACCCGTGACCGCTCACCATTGCACCGTTGACCCCCCGGGGACGTCACGGTGGTAGATGTTCTTGCGGGCTTCTTTGTGGTGTGGTCCATCATCCTGGTGGGAATGTTCGTCGGCAGGCGAAAGCTTCTGGGAGAAAATGCCCGCTCCGTACTGAGCGCTCTGACGTTTTTCGTGGCCAGCCCGGCCCTGCTGTTTGAAACACTGAGCAAGGCAAAGCTGCAGGACGTCTTCGCCGCTCCGCTGCTGGTCGCCGCTGTTGGCGCGGTAGCAACAGCAACCCTATACCTGCTGATTTCCCGGCTGCTCCTCAAACGCAAAATGCCCGAGGCACTGATCGGCACTATGAGCGCCTCCCTCGCCAACTCAGCGAACCTGGGCATCCCCATCGCCGTGTTCGTCCTCGGCGATGCCAACTACGTGGCTCCTCTGCTGATCTTCCAGCTGGCTTTCTTCACCCCTGTTCTGCTGATGGCCCTCGATGCCACCACCAGTTCACACCGGACAACGCCCTTGGGCTTTCTGCTGCTGATTGTCAGGAACCCAATGATCGTCGGTTCCGGCCTTGGACTCCTGGTCGCAGGCACCGGCTGGCAGGTTCCCGCGCTGGTGATGCAGCCGATCCACCTGATCGGCGGCGCCGCGATCCCCGCCATGCTCATAGCGTTCGGTATGAGCCTGAACGGTTCGCGCCCCCTGCAGGCCTCGGCTGAGCGGCGCTTGGACACGTTGCTGGCCAGCGGGTTCAAGCTCCTGGTCCATCCGCTCCTGGCTTATCTCTTCGCCCGTTTCGCGCTGGGGCTTGAAGACCATGCCCTGTTTGCCGCGGTGGTTACATCAGCCCTGCCCACGGCGCAGAACGTCTTCGTGGCGGCAAGCCGCTACAGGACCGGCATCACAGTGGCCAAGGATACGGTGCTCATCACGACGGTGGTCGCCGTCCCTGTCCTGATCGCCGTGGCATTCCTGCTCAAATGAGTGAGCCAGGCTAGGCGGCGCACCGCAGAACAACCACCGTGGCGTCGCCGGTGACCTCCCGCCCGGCGGTGAGCGACAGAATTGCACCACAGGCAGCCTGCGCGCTGGTACTCCCCGGGACGGCATTCCCTTATTAGACTCTGTGATTGCCAACTCGTCACCTCGCAGTCACATTATTTACAAGACCGGCTGCCTCAGCCACGAGCTCCACAGACTTGAGCCGGCCTTCGGTCCCGGTGCTTTGGTGGGCGATGATCAGCTCGTCCGCGTCGGCGTGGGAAGCGAACCCCTCCAGGTACTCCAGAACTGCCTCGGAGGTGCCAACGGCGGAGTACTTCATCATCGTCAACACGTGCTGTCCTTGCGGGGAGTCGAGGATCATGTCCGCTTCATCGTCCGTAAAAACGCGGCCGTTACCGAAAAACAGACCTACCCGCGCGCGCTTCGTGGCCTGGAACATCTCCTGCGCCTCCCCCGTGGTATCCGCTGCGATCACGTTTACGCCTGCAATAACGTAGGGCGCCTCGAGTTGGGCGGACGGCTTGAATTCGCGTCGATAGAGAGCGACGGCGTCCTGCAGCGCGTTGGGAGCAAAATGGGAGGCGAAAGCGTAGGGAAGGCCGAGTTGCGCGGCCAGCCTGGCTCCGAATAGTGATGATCCCAGGATGTAGAGCGGCACATCGGTGCCTTTGCCGGGAGTGGCTTCAACTCCTTGGATACGGGTAGGGCCTGTCAGGTAACCCTGCAGTTCCAGAACATCCTGGGGGAAGCTGTCGGCCGCCAGCGGATCCCTCCGGAGTGCACGCATGGTGTTCTGGTCGCTACCTGGGGCGCGGCCGAGCCCCAGGTCGATGCGGCCGGGGTGAAGCGCTTCCAGCGTGCCGAACTGTTCAGCGATGGTCAGCGGCGAATGGTTGGGCAGCATGACTCCCCCGGCGCCCAAGCGGATGCTCTTTGTATGGGCAGCAATGTGGGCAATCAGGACACTGGTAGCCGACGAGGCGATGGCAGACATGTTGTGGTGCTCGGCATACCAGACCCGCCGGTACCCCAGTTCCTCCGCCAGTTGCGCCATGGCCACACTGCCCGAAAGACTTTCGGCCGCAGTCTGGTCTTTTTCGATGGTGGCCAGGTCAAGGATGGAAAAAGGGAGAGTCACAGGTAGCGGCCTTTCGTAGCAACGGTCGGTCCCGGCCGCTTCACGGCCCCGGGGGACTGCGGGCGGACCCACTCTTTGGACAACGACGGCGGCAGTCCCGTTATTTCTGGACGTCACGCGACGTGGACCACAGAGTCCCAAAATGCAGATCCGGAAGCAGCTAGCGTCGGTCAGGGTACCGGGCGCAGTCAGGTACCGGGCGCAGTCAGGCACCGTGGCGCAGGAAGAGGGCCGGTCTGATGGGGACCGGCCCTCTTCCCGGATGCCGCTGCTATAGCACCCTGCCCTACGTCATTGAACTCATCAAGCAGTTGCCATCAGGCCACACATCCCCCGAGGGCTATCTGCCCGTCGAGCGCCTTTATCTGGTTCTGGACTGATCCAAGTTGGGTCTGAAGCGCGCTGACTGTGGCTTTCTGGGCCGCAATGGCAGTCGTGTTGTTTCCCTTCTTCGCTTCCAAATTCCGGAGCACCCCTTGGGCGTCGGTGACTTGCGTGTCCAGGCCCGTCAGCTGCTTCTGCAGTGTCTGCAGCTGCGCTTCTGTGGCACTGATGTCGTTGTTAAGTTGGTTGAGCTGCGTCAGCAGAGGGGCAACCCTGCCCTGCAGCGAGAGTACCTCCTTCTCCGCCGATGCAATTTTCGCGTTCAGTACGGACAGATCGGCCACCAGTCCGTCCAACTGGCTGCTGAGCGCCGCGATATCGGCCGTCTTCGCCAGTACAGCCGAGTTGGCGTCCGCTACCGCTCCCTCAAGGGCCGGCAATTGGGCCACGAGATTGCTGATGTCTTCCTTCTTGCTATCCACGTCAGCCTTGGCGGCAGTCAGGGCGGCGTTCGCAGTGAGTAGCTCTCCCCGCAGTCCCTGGAGCACGCCCTTCTGCTCCGCGATAGCGGCATTTGCCTCCGCAACACCGTCAACAAGGCCTGATACTGCGGCCTCCAGATCGGCGACTACCTGCTCCTGCGCCACCACGGCCTGATTGGCTTCAGCGGCTGCAGTCTCGAGCCCGGGCAGCTGATCCTGAAGATCACTGAGCTCCCCCTGTTTGTCAGTCACGGCGGTATTGGCGTTGCTCACGTTTGCCTGCAGCGTTGGAAGCTGGTCCTCCAAGGCACTGATTTCAGCTTCCTTGGCGGTCACGGCACTGTTGGCCTCGGATACTGCTGTCTGCAATGGCGCTGCCTCCTGCTGAAGGGTGCTGCTCTCCTGCTGCTTCGTCAGCAGTTGGCTGTTAAGGGAGTTAACCTGGATCTGCAGGGTGCCCAGATCACCCTGCAGGCCAGAAATCTGGGCGTTCTTGTCCGTGATCTGCGTATTTAGATCCGTCAGCTGTGTGTTCTTTGCAGTACGTTGGTCCACCAGCGCCTTCCGGGCCGGGTCGTTGCCACTGAGATCCTTGATTTGGGCCGAGAGAGCGGCGATTTGCCCTTCAAGGATCACCTTGTTGGCCAGCAGCGTTGCCAGCTCTGTCTGGGCAATTCCGATAGAGGCCTGTTTGGCGGTGATCTCGGCGTTCTTAGCTGTGATCTGCTGCTCCAGAGCAGAGATTTCCCCGCTGACGGCGGTGATCTTCTTTGCATGGGCGGTGAGCGCCTGGGCTGCCGCCAGGGCATCGGCTTGGAGCACCTCAAGTTCGCCCTGCGCGGTGACGATGCCGGCTTCGTGCAGACCAAGGATGTTGGAGGCGTCTTCTGCAGCGGCCTCCAGAACCTCCAACTCACCTTGGGCGACTGCGATTTCCTCGCCCTTGGTCACCACGGCGCCAGCGGCAGCGGTAGCCATGCCCTGAAGAACGGTGAGCGCTGACTTAGCCTCAACAATTTTTGCCTGCTGAGTGTCCAAGGCGCCTTGTGCCGCCGCCCCATCCGCTTCCAGGCTGGCTAGGACGGCCTCGGCGTCGAGCACTGCCCGCGACGCTGCATCCGCTTCAGATTGGGCGGCCTCTGCTACCTCGACCAGCAAGGCAAGTTCACTTTGTGCATCCCCGATCTCAGTATTTTTGGCCGCCACCGAGTCTGCCGCCGCTTTCACCGTCGCCTCAAGATTCACCTTTTCGCCTTCAGCTGTTGCGATCTGGCTCTTCTTGTCTTCAATCCGTTCGCCGAGCTCTACAGCCTGCTGCTCCAGCCGGGAAACAGCGGCTTCAGCCAGGCCCAGCTCCTCCTCCAATGGGATGAGCCGGCTCTGGACGTCAGCCCTTTCGGCCGTGAGATCGGCCAGCGCTTTCTCGGCCGCCGTGATGGCGTCCGATGTGGCCGTACGCTGAGCGGTGAGACTGGCCAGTGCGCTCTCGGCGGTCTGGATATCGGCGTCGAGCTGCACAACCTCGGCGTCGAGCGCACCGATGGAAGTATCCAGCGCCGAAATCTCAGACTCAAGCGCGGTTTTGCTGGACTGGAGCACTGCACGCTCGGCCTGCAGTTTTGCAATGAGCTCAGCGTTCTTGCGGGCGGACGCCTTCAGCAGGTTCTCCTGCACCGCTCCGCGATGGGCAAGCTGATTGACCACCCCGGTGCAGATTCCGGAGGCAGATGCGGTGACGGCTGTTGCGAGCGGAGCCAGGACAAGCATGCTGGTGACTATCCCGGGAAGGACAACAGCAGCTGCAAGACGACGGACGAAGACAGGCGCGGACAGATCGCTGTTCATTGAAACCCCCAAGATGAGACGAGACGCTTAGTTGCGGGCCACTTTGGCCGCGAAGTGTAGTCAGATCGTAGGGCCGCGTCACATGTCCGGCCACGAGTAACAGGTACCCGTCTTTTCGACACCGGAGTACTTGTTTGCTGACACCGAGTACTCGCTTTTGTTGGTACGGACTACTTGTTTTGCTTCAGCAACTTTTCGTTCCGTACAACTGGGTCAGCGGCTAAGGAGGCACTCGTCGCCTTGCAGAATAGCCTGATAGCGCGAACATTTTTTCAAGTTTAGGCGTCACGATCCGGCTCCAAGTCCGTAAACTGAGTGGACGTTCTGCGGGCCCCGTCAGTTGCAATGGTGTGCGTAAGAAGAAGCCCTGAAATCCAGGGCACGTCCATGGGGTGGAAGACGAGCGATCGTGACGCTGGAGCGGAAATCAAGATTATGGGGCCATGATGCCGAAGCCAGAGCCGCCGTCGTGCCGCCTCAGAGCCTGAAAACATGACTGCCCCTAACGGCGTCCTGGTTTCCGATGAGGATCTCGTCGCGGCCGTCGCCGACGGTGACGATCCCGCGGCCGTCGAGGAGCTCTACCGGCGTCACTGGGATGCGAATCTTCTGTTCGCGAAGCGGCTGATGGCAAACGACTTCGACGCAGAGGACATCGCCTCCGAATCTTTCTTGAAGGTCCTCGCAGCCATTCGCCGTGGTCTTGGGCCCCGGGGCCCATTCCGCCCCTACATGTTCCGCGCCGTCCGCTCCTGTGCAGCCGATCACTGGGGTGCCCAGGCAAGGCACAGCGCTGATGGGGATGTTGAGGCGGCGCCGGAAGAAGATCCTGGCTATGCCAGAGTCCTGGATGAAGCCGACAGGTCCCTTGCGGCCTCAGCGTTCGCCACACTGCCCGTTCGCTGGCAGACGGTACTGTGGCACCTTGATGTTGAGGGCGATCCTCCCCGCAGGCTGGCCCCGCTGCTGGGGCTGGAGCCAAATGCAGTGTCCGCCATCGCCGCTCGAGCACGCCGAGGCCTTCGGCAGGCCTATCTGCAAGCCTACGTAGCAGGATCGCTTGATGAAGCCTGCGAACCGACGTTGCCCTTGCTGGCGAAATCGGTGGTGGAAAACCTCACCGGACGGGAGGCCCGGAAACTCAGGATCCACATTGACCGCTGCCTCAAATGCAGGGCCGCCCTCGGCGACCTGGAAGACGTGAGTTCCACTATGCGTCGGGCCGTGGGCCCTTGGTTTGTCGGCCCGCTGATCCCCTTTCTGGGGCTCACGGGCGCCGGGCAGATCGGGTCTCTTCCCGCCGACCCCGCCTCCTGGATCGCGGCGCAAACCGCACTTACCCAGTTGTCCCTTGCGGCAGCGAGCGTTGCCGTCGTCAGTGGCATCGCGACGGCGGTGGTAGCCCCTACGCTGCCGACACCGCCCTCCGGTGTGTCAGTGACTGCAGGGGCTCAGGTAGCAGTCTCACCAGAAAATTCAACGGGCCAGCCGGCAGGATCGAATCCGATGCCCGGCGCTAAGGTGCTGGCACCAGGAAGTTCGGCAGACCCTTCAGCCGTGCCTCGTACGGCTACGCCTGGGAACCCTGACCAGGGACAGTTGGGGACGGACAGTGAGGCCTTCGCTATGATCAGCCCTTCTCCTCAAGCCCCCGCTGCTCAGCTGCCAGTCCTGCTACCAGGAGTCCTTCCCCCGGCAGTAACAGATCCCTTAGCCGGTGTCCTGCTTCCAGGAGTCCTTCCCCCGGCAGTAACAGATCCCCTGGCCGGTGTCCTGCCGTCCTCTCCCATCCCGTTGGTCACGTTAGCGCCCGCGCCAGATCCGACCGTGGCGCCGGTTCCAACGGTTACGCCTATCCCGACCAACCCCGACGGAAATTGCGCAGTGATCATAGTCGTGTCCATCTGCTTAGATTCTTGACACTCAAGTTTCCGTAACTTCGCATGGCTTCCGGTGTTTGCACAGGCAAGAGCGGAATGAACGCGAGTTAAGAAGCTCAACGGGCTGGTGGCGTTATCGTGACGCCGATTAGGCAAATTCTTTTGTGGTGATCCTCACATTTAAACTCGGCCATCGCTATCCGGGTTGCGATGATTCACTCGGGGCCGAACAGTTGCGTGCAGCTGTCAGGAAAAGTATTTAAAATATTTGGCGTTTATGCCGTCACGATTCAGACACTGCGACGTATATAAACAGGGTGTACCTTGAATTGCTTGACTGTTGGCCGTAATAGCTGCCTTCCCTCCTGAGTTGTTGGGGGCGGGGGAGGGTAGGCACCCGATTCCGAATGCCTTAGTGCGCTGCCACGTAGTCGGCCATGACGGCAGCCTGAACCCGTCCCCGCTCATTCACTGACAGGCCTTGCGCCTTCGCCCACTCACGAACCTCCGAGGAAGTCGGCGAAGTTACCTGAACCGTGGCGCGAGGACGTCCTCTGCCGCGGCTAGGCGCCGAAGAGCGGCGCGCTGCAGATACATAGCGATCAAGGACGAGACGAAGCTCAGCGGCGTTCCTGTCGTTCAGATCAATTTCATACCCGACCCCGTCGATTGCGAAGTTCACTGTTTCATTTGCTTCGGAACCATCAAGGTCATCTTCAAGGAGAATTACCATCTTTTTTGCCATAAGAAAACGGTATCACCCCCCATTAGCTGAAATTCCTGCATTTTGTACGTCGGGGGAATTAATTGCGCGCCCAGCCATTTATGGATCATTTCTGAAAGTCGACTGTATCTCTGCCCGCGAATGGGCATGCTGAACGTCGCGTATACAATTCGGGCTAAAGCGGTGCATCCTAGTTCCGTTGGGCCAGCCAGTAAAAAGGAGTGAAACGTCGTCGTTGTTCACTCCCCCCGCTAAGCTAAGCCGCATGGCTGAGAAATCAACTGCTGGCAAAGTCCTCACCATCCAGCAGGGCTACGAGTTGGAAGGGCCGGTCATTGAGCTTGGGGCGGCAATCGTCGACGGCGAGTTGCACAAGGAGGCACCTGTCAGACTGCCCCTCGCCATGATGAACCGGCATGGCTTGGTGGCAGGCGCAACAGGCACCGGCAAGACCGTTACGTTGCACATGATGGCCGAGCAGTTGTCTACCGCGGGGGTGCCGGTATTTCTTGCGGATCTCAAAGGCGACCTGTCAGGACTGGCCACCGCCGCCGTCGCAAGTGAAAAACTGCGCCTGCGCACGGACGGGATCGGCCAGGCATGGTCGGGCAAGACTTTCCCGGTTGAATTCCTGGCGCTAGGTGGCGACGGGATCGGCATCCCCGTCAGGGCGACTGTCACCTCTTTTGGGCCTATCCTGCTGTCCCGGGTCATGGAGCTGAACGATACGCAGGAATCCAGCCTGCAGTTGGTTTTTCATTTCGCCGACAAGAACAACCTGGAACTGATCGATCTGAAGGATCTTCAGGCCGTCATCCAGTTCCTCACGTCACCGGAAGGCAAGCAGGAGCTGGCCAGTCTCGGCGGACTATCCAAGGCCACCGCAGGGGTCATCCTCCGGGAGCTGGTCTCCTTGGAAGCGCAAGGCCTGGAGAAGTTCTTCGGCGAACCGGAATTCGACTCAGCCGAGCTTCTCCGCATGGCGCCGGATGGGCGTGGCGTCATCTCCTGCCTCGAACTTCCAACATTGCAGGCCAAGCCCATGCTCTTTTCAACGTTCCTCATGTGGCTTCTGGCTGACCTTTTTGAAGAACTGCCGGAGGCCGGCGACCTGGACAGGCCCAAGCTTGTCTTTTTTCTCGACGAGGCGCACTTGCTCTTCAACGACGCGTCCAAATCTTTTCTGCAGGCGATCACCACCACCGTTCGGCTGATTCGGTCCAAAGGAGTCGGGATCTTCTTTGTGACCCAGGCTCCGAAGGACCTTCCCGCCGATGTTCTGGGGCAACTTGCCAACCGGATTCAACATGCCCTCCGTGCCTACACGCCGGAGGACGCAAAGGCACTCAAGGCCACTGTCTCCACGTTCCCCCTGAGCGATTACGACCTCGAGGAAATCCTGACCTCCGCCGGGATCGGCGAGGCCGTGGTCACTGTGATGAACGAGAAAGGCGCCCCGACTCCTGTGGCGCTGACGAGGCTTCGTGCCCCTGAATCCGTGATGGGTCCGAGCTCGACGGAGCTCCTGACCAGCACCGTGGCAAGCTCGTCCCTGCTCGCAAAATACGCAACGGCCGTTGACAACGTCTCAGCTTACGAAAAAATAGCCGGCAGATCTGCTGCCCCCACCGGGCCAGCAGCGCCTGGCCTGCCGCCGACTCCTTTCGAACCGGACGGCGTTCTCAGAGAACCGGACGGCGTTGCGACCTCCGGCGTCGAGACTTCCGACATCGACGCCGAGGCCCGCCGAATTGAGGAGGAGATCCTGGGCCGCCCCAGCAGCAGGGCGCTTCCGAACGACGGGGAGGTTCCTACCCCGGAGCCGCAGGCAGCACCCGCTCCGCGACCACGCGCTGGCGGGACGAATGGCGGGCTGTCAGGAGTTCTTGGCGATGCCCTGGGTGGCGGGCTCAAGAGTATGGCACGTTCCGTCGGGACCCAGCTGGGGCGAGAACTGTTGCGCGGCGTCTTCGGCACCTCGTCGAGGCGCCGCCGCTAAGTCATGACGCTGAGTCGACGGCGTTGATTCAGCAGGAGCTCGTCCCTCATCCCCCTGCCGCAAAGAGCGCCAGTAGGGCCCTGTTGACCCTGCCTTTCGTCATACCGACGACACTCTTCACCGGGATATCCGCGCCTTACAGGTAACGTAAGGTAAGTGCAGATGAGTCAAGCGTTGGTGAAGATCGCGGCCGGGTGGCTGTTGGGTCTTATGCTCGCCGTCGCCGCTGCCGTTGTAGCAGTCAACCTCGTGAACGATTCCGTCGCCAGTCCACAGCAGCCTGTGAGAGAGTATCTGGACGCTTTACACAAGGGCGACGGCGGAAGGGCCCTGGGATTGTTGAGGGCATCCGTACCCGAGAGCAGTGCCGCGATGTTGGACGGATCAGCCTTGCAAACCGCGGCGGCAAGGATCTCCAACGTCAAGCTGGGCAAGGAAGAGGTCCAGGCAGACGGCCAGGTGAAGGTCCCGATGGACTACACCATTGACGGCAGCAAGCTCCATACCGACTTCCTGCTCGAAAAAACCGGAACACACTGGCTTTTCTTCGACACGTGGGCCTTTGTGCCCGCGCCTCTTCCCGTTCTGGATGCAACGGTAGTGAATTCAAGCGAGGCAACGCTGAACGGTGTGCCCGTGAACATGCCGAATGGGCGCAACTCCTTCGCCGTCTTCTATCCCGGCGAGTACGAGGCCAGCCTCAACGACGAATATTTTTCGGCACCACCAACAAAGGCCACGGTATCCGGGCGGGATGTACCTCCCGCGCCGTTGAACCTGTTGACCCAGGCCACTGACGGGCTGAAGGAAGCCGTGAGCGGCAAGGTCAAGGAGTTCCTGGATACGTGTGCCGCCGGAGCCGTGGAGCAGCAACGACTCCAACCGGACTGCCCGTTCTATCACGCCACCAACAACCGGGTTACCCCTGGCACCATCAAGTGGGAGATTACCGAGTATCCCAAGGTGTCCGTCGAGCCCTTCGGCGGGCAATGGGTGGTGTCACCTTTGGATGGCAAGGCCAGAGTCACAGCGCAGCAGGAGGATCTGTTCACGGGCCAAATTTCGGAGCTGAACGTCATTCAGGACTTTAGCTTCACAACCCGCCTGGACATCGGCGCCGACAGCATCACCGTTACGCCCATCCTGACTTATTGACCGCACGCCCTTGGGTGCAAGGCGCGGAAACAGGGCGGGGACCGGTCGCGGGTACCGGTCGACGGCGGTACTCGCCGACGGCGGGCCGTCCCCAGAACGGCCGCCGAAGACCGCAGGACGGCCTCTGGCGGCGGCCCACCGTCCAGTCTTCCTAGTCCATGCCGCGCAGATCCAGCACGAGTTCCGTGTCGCCGTCGGGCTGCAGGAGAACGGGGATACCCCAGTCCTGCTGATACAGGTGGCAGGCAGCGTGGTCAGGGATCTCGCCGTCGGCCGTCTCAGGACCGTCACAGGCCGCAGCGCGCGCCGTGATGTGCAGAATCCCCTCCGGGATATCGGAGGCAAGCTCCAGCGTGCGGAGCAGGCCCACAGAGGTTCCGGCCCCGGATACCAGGAGCTCAGGGGGTGTGGAGGAAATCTTCAGCTGGGTGGGGTCACCCCAGCGGTCATCCAGCTTTTGCCCGGTGGGAGCCGTGAATCGGACCGTTAGCTCCATGGGCCCAGGCGCCACGGGGCTCTTGGGCCGGTGGGTCTGCACAGCGCCCTCGTCCACCTGCTGTGCTTCCTTGGGAATCGGGACGTAGACCAGTTGGTGTTTGTTGGCTTCAACCACCACCAGCAGGGGCTCACTTCCCGCGACCTGGGTGTGATCCACGATGACGTCGGACGGCTCCGAAAGTCCCCGGGCCAGAGTGGAGACCGTGCCGGCCACGGGGTCGTAACGTCGTACTGCCCCGTTGTAGGTGTCGGCGATAGCGACGGAACCGTCAGGCAGTACCGTCACGCCGAGGGGGTGCTGCAGGCGGGCGGCGGAGGCCTCTCCGTCACGAAAGCCGAAATCGAACAGGCCCTTGCCAACGGCGGACTGCACCGTGACAGAGCCGGAATCGTCAATCACCAGTTTGCGCAGGGCAGAAGTCTCAGAATCCGCTACCCAGATGTTGCCGTCAGCGTCTTCAGCCAGGCCTGAGGGCTGGGCGAACCATGCCTCATGCGCATCGCCGTCCAGGAGGCCTTCAAGTCCGTTTCCGGCGAGGATGGAGACGGCGCCTGAGCGGGGGTTGAAGCCGAAGATCTGGTGCACGCCGGCCATCGCGATCACGACAGCATCCAGTTTGCTGGACCACACCACATCCCAAGGTGAGCTGAGCGAGACATCCAGGGGGTGATCCCCCAGGGACCCGCCGAAGCCCGCGCCGTCCTCGTCCACTCGGGCGGGGCCGGTTTCGAGGAGACGCTGGACGCCGTTGCCGACGATCGTCCTCACCGTTCCGTCCGTGAGTGAGAGTCCGCGCAGGCGATGGTTGACGGAGTCGGCAATGACGACGTCGTATCCTGCTTCGACGGCAACGTCTTCCGGCAGCAGAACAAGGCCCTGGGGCTCGTTGAAGCGGGCCGTTGCGTCCGGACCCGCGCCAGGGCCGTCTTCGTGGCCCTTGATCCCGGAACCAAAAGTACCCAGGACGGTCTGGAAGTCGGTATCGAGTTCCACCAGACGGTGGTGACCGGTATCAGTCAGGAGCCAGGATCCGACGTCGGATGGCGTTCCGGTGGCGTCTCCGGCCGCAGTTCCACGCCCGGCAGGCAGGTACAGCGCCTTGCCCGGGAAACGCAGGGTTCCCGACGTCGGCTCCGGAGCCACGTACGGACCGTTTCCGCGGTGCAGCGTGCCCTTGTCCTCGTGCGTGGCAATGAGTTCAGGGATTAGCACGGACAGGCCGTCAGCATGGCCTTCGCCGGACAGATGGGCCACGATGTAGCCCTCGGGGTCAACCACCACCAGCGTCGGCCAGGCGCGGGCAGCGTAGGCCTTCCACGTTTCCAGCTCGGGGTCGTCCAGGACCGGATGGTGGATGTCGTAACGCTCCACTGCGGCCGCAAGGGCCACAGGATCGGCCTCGTGCTCGAACTTCGGCGAGTGCACCCCGACAGTGACGAGGACGTCGGAGTACTGCTCCTCGAGAGGCCGCAGCTCATCCAGTACGTGGAGGCAGTTGATGCAGCAGAAGGTCCAGAAATCCAGTAACACGATCTTGCCGCGCAGTGATTCCAGGTCCAGTGACTTTCCACCCGTGTTGAGCCAACCCCTGCCCACGAGTTCAGAGGCGCGGACCCGGAGGTGGGTGCGTACGGTGTCGCTCATCAGCGTCCTTCCAGCTTTTGGTTTCGTTCGGCAACCTTGGCATCACGCTCGGCCAGCTTGGCAAACATATCGTTGTAAGCAGTCAGATCGGCGTCGTTATTCCTGTCCGCCGCCCGATCGGTCCGCCGGGTCTCCCGTTCATCGGAGCGGGACCACATCACTGCGACGCCGATCGCCACCAGTAACGTGGGTACCTCGCCGATTCCCCACGCCACGGCACCTCCTGTTTGCTGGTCAAGGAGGGCTGGCTGTCCCCAGGACCTGCCCAGGTTGCCGAAGTAATCAGCGGCCAGCAAACCGGTGCCGCCCATGATGGAAACACCGAAGAAGGCGTGGAAGCCCATAGTCGCCAGGAGCAGCAGGAGCCGCATCGGGTAAGGGGCACGCTGAGGCAACGGATCAGTACCGATCATGGTCAGCACGAAAATGTAGCCGGTCAGTGCGAAGTGCAGATTCATGAGTTCATGGCCCACATGCTCCCGCATGGCAAAGCTGAAGGCATCGGAGAAATAGAAAAGGACAATCGAACCGGCAAAGTTGGCTGCCGCGAAGAGTGGGTGAGTGACCAGTTTCGAGAAGCGGGAATGCACAAACAGCAGCAGCCATTCCCTGATCCCGCGCGAACCGTCAGAGCGGGCAGGCAGGGCGCGCAGGGCAAGAGTCACCGGCGATCCGAGCACCAGGAAGATGGGGGCTACCATGGTCAGCGCCATGTGGTCCACCATGTGCGCCGAGAAAAGCACACGTCCATAGACCGACGGCGCACCGGACGTAACGTAGGTCAGGATCAGAAGACCGATGACCCAGTTGATGGTGCGGAACCAGGACCATTTGTCACCGCGCCGCAGGACTTTCCGCACACCGAGGATGTAGGCCGCAAGCCCGAAGACAGCCACGGTGATCCACAGCCAGTCCAACCGCCACTCGGTGAGCCAGCGCTCCGGGGTCAGCTCGGGTGGAAGCTCGTAGCCGGTGAGGATGAAGGCAGGTGAGGCGTTGGGGGCGTACGTTGTGGGCTGGGGCGGGGCTGAACGTGCCAGAGCGACGGCGATGCCCGACGTCGCACCCATGATCAACAGTTCCGCTATGACCAGCTGCCAAAGAACCCGCCGGGTTGAAAGCGCGGCTCCTGCCCGGCTCAGCTGCGGGATGATCCACTGCCGGTGCATGAGTCCAATGGCGCCCAGCACCAGCGTGGCAATGGCTTTGGCCACCACCAGCTGGCCGTAAGCCGAGCCGAACAGATCGTTCCAAGTGGTGAGGCGGATGCTGGCGTTGATCACGCCCGAGGCGAAGACCAGGACAAAGGCGAAGCCGGCAAGAGCTGAAAACCGGCGGAGTACGGCTTCGGTGATGTCGGTCTTTCCTGCCGGTTTGGAGCCGGTAAGGATTCCGGACAGGGCCGCCAACATGATGATTCCGCCCACCCAGGCGGTTACTCCCATCACGTGCAGGCCCAAGGAGTTGATGGCGCCCTCGTGATCGCTCGAACTGGAAGAGTGGCCGACGAGGGCTGGCGGCACCAGGCCGACCAGCGCCAGTATGAGGGTCAGCGCCAGGCCTGTGAGGGACCGCACGCCAAACAGTGAGGTGGTGACCACGGCAGCGATGATGACGACGGCCAGCCATGCCCGGCCCGTTTCGATATCCGTCATGAAGTACGCCAGGGCGCGCGTGAATTCTGCGTCTCCTGCGACGGCTTGGCCGGCGACATCCGAGTAAGTAAGCACCAGGACGGCGATGGCGGACAGAGTCCACGCCACACCGGCCGCAGCGGCCACAGCCAATGCCCTCGTAAAGGCAGGGTGCTCCGGCGATTCGTTGTCCCTGGAGCGGGATCCGCCGACGGATCGGGGCAGGATGGCTACCGCGAAGATGAGCCCACCGATTACTGTGGCCAGCGAGACGTTATGGGCGGCTTTGCTGATTGGCAGCCCCCACCGGACAAAAGCTCCCGGATCGGAGACGTCACGGGCGGTTGCAGCCCCCGAGAAAAGCAGTGCCGCTGCCAGGCCGAGAATTACTGCGAGCAGGCCTCCCAACAGCCACGGCCTTGAGACGCCGAGGACGCCGGCGGCTCCCCGCTGCCCTTCTGAGGGTGGCAGCGTTGGGGCTGTGGAGGGGGATTTTGATGCGGAAGGCACCTATCCATTGTCCGCTACACCGGTGAACTCCGCGAATCGGGGGGTCTGGTGATGGGGGTCTGCGGGGGGCGAGGCAAATAGCGGCGTGGGTTAAACGGCAAAGGAGCGGCAGCCCGTAGGCCGCCGCTCCCTCTAAGCCTGGAAGAAGACTCTACTTTTTGGAGACAGCAGCCTTCAGCTTGGAGCCTGCCGTCAGCTTGACGCTGTGGCCAGCGGCGATCTGGATGGTCTCGCCGGTCTGCGGGTTGCGGCCGGTGCGGGCAGCGCGGTCGGTACGCTCAACTGCGAGCCAGCCCGGGATGGTGATCTTTTCGCCCGAGGCGACAGAGGTCTCGAAAACCTCGAACAGTGCATCCAGCACGGAGTTGACGGCTGCCTGGCTGGTGCCGGCCTTGCCTGCTACCTCTGCAACAAGTTCACTACGGTTCTTAGCCATTTATGTCCTCCTGGACGGTCATGATTCTGGAGCCTGCATGCGGCATGCGTACAAGCCACTGTTCGAAAACTTACCAGCTTGCCGCGAGGAGGGCTGCAAATTCCGCGTGTTTCCGCCACTTTTTGAGGAAAAACACGGGAAATCTCCCCTTTCGAGGGCATATTTCGCCCAGAGCGGACGCTCCCTCACCTTTCGCAGGTCGTAGCCTGACGCTCCCTCACCTTTCGCAGGTTCTGGCCTGACGCTCCTTCACGTTTCGCAGGTTCCGGCCTGATGCTCCTTCACATTTCGCCGGTTCCGGGGTCGGGAGGTGAGGGAGGGTTGCCCTGTTGCCCGCGGGAGGTGAGGGAGGGTTGCCCTGTTGCCCGCGGGAGGTGAGGGAGGGTTGCCCTGTTGCCCGCGGGAACTGGGCGAGGGCTGCCCGGTTCGTGGTTGGGGGGGTTAAATGAGGGAGAGCCCCAACCGTGTGTGGTTGGGGCTCTCGACCCTTTTTTAATGGTTGTCCGGCGGTGACCTACTCTCCCACACCCTCCCGGGTGCAGTACCATCGGCGCTGTGGGTCTTAGCTTCCGGGTTCGGAATGGGACCGGGCGTTTCCCCCACGCTATGACCGCCGTAACCCTGTGTCCCGTACCCCTGGGGGTGGGAAATCTGGTGGTTACAACATGTTCTCTCTGCCCTTTGGGGGGCAGGTGTGGTGTTGTTATTCAGTTGTGTTCCCTTGTCAGCAAACCGGTGGTGCGGGTTTGTTGGTTGGGAACCACATAGTGGACGCAAGCAGTCTTGTTTTCTTTTTACCGCCCCCTGGGTGCAAACGCTTTTGAAGTTCGTTTGCGGGGGTGGTGTGTGGTGTAAGTTATCGGCCTATTAGTACCGGTCAGCTTCACGAGTCGTTAGTCCTCGCTTCCACATCCGGCCTATCAACCCAGTGGTCTGGCTGGGGGCCTCTCACACACAAGGTGTATGGAAATCTCATCTCGAAGCGAGCTTCCCGCTTAGATGCTTTCAGCGGTTATCCCATCCGAACGTAGCTAATCAGCGGTGCACTTGGCAGTACAACTGACACACCAGAGGTTCGTCCGTCCCGGTCCTCTCGTACTAAGGACAGCCCTTCTCAAATTTCCTGCGCGCGCAGCGGATAGGGACCGAACTGTCTCACGACGTTCTAAACCCAGCTCGCGTACCGCTTTAATGGGCGAACAGCCCAACCCTTGGGACCTACTCCAGCCCCAGGATGCGACGAGCCGACATCGAGGTGCCAAACCATGCCGTCGATATGGACTCTTGGGCAAGATCAGCCTGTTATCCCCGAGGTACCTTTTATCCGTTGAGCGACGGCCATTCCACAATGTACCGCCGGATCACTAGTCCCGACTTTCGTCCCTGCTCGAGATGTCTCTCTCACAGTCAAGCTCCCTTGTGCACTTACACTCGACACCTGATTGCCAACCAGGCTGAGGGAACCTTTGGGCGCCTCCGTTACTTTTTAGGAGGCAACCGCCCCAGTTAAACTACCCATCAGGCACTGTCCCTGACCCGGATTACGGGCCGAAGTTAGATGTCCAAAGTGACCAGAGTGGTATTTCAACGATGACTCCACCCGAACTGGCGTCCGGGCTTCAACGTCTCCCACCTATCCTACACAAGCCACTCCGAACACCAATACCAAACTATAGTAAAGGTCTCGGGGTCTTTCCGTCCTGCTGCGCGTAACGAGCATCTTTACTCGTACTGCAATTTCGCCGAGTTTATGGTTGAGACAGCGGGGAAGTCGTTACTCCATTCGTGCAGGTCGGAACTTACCCGACAAGGAATTTCGCTACCTTAGGATGGTTATAGTTACCACCGCCGTTTACTGGGGCTTGAATTCTCAGCTTCGCCTTGCGGCTAACCGGTCCTCTTAACCTTCCAGCACCGGGCAGGAGTCAGTCCGTATACATCGTCTTGCGACTTCGCACGGACCTGTGTTTTTAGTAAACAGTCGCTTCCCCCTGGTCTCTGCGGCCCCTGCACGCTCCGGACAGCAAGTGTCCATCACGATGGGGGCCCCCCTTCTCCCGAAGTTACGGGGGCATTTTGCCGAGTTCCTTAACCATAATTCTCTCGATCGCCTTAGTATTCTCTACCTGATCACCTGTGTCGGTTTGGGGTACGGGCGGCTAAAACCTCGCGCCGATGCTTTTCTAGGCAGCATAGGATCACCGAATCCCCCCTTACGGGAGTCCCATCAGATCTCAGGCATCATGAACGGCGGATTTGCCTACCGTTCGCCCTACATCCTTAGACCGGGACAACCATCGCCCGGCTCGGCTACCTTCCTGCGTCACACCTGTTAATACGCTTACCTCCCAGGATCAGGTCCCGCGCTCCACCAAAAACCTCACACCACAAGGGTGATCGGTCAGGTCTCGGGCGGTTAGTATCCCCTGTTCAGCATGGACGGTTTTTCGCCGGTACGGGAATATCAACCCGTTGTCCATCGACTACGCCTGTCGGCCTCGCCTTAGGTCCCGACTTACCCAGGGCAGATTAGCTTGACCCTGGAACCCTTGATCATTCGGCGGACGGGTTTCTCACCCGTCTTTCGCTACTCATGCCTGCATTCTCACTCGTGTAGGCTCCACCGCTGGTTTACACCGCGACTTCACTGCCCACACGACGCTCCCCTACCCATCCAGACGCCTGAACCACAAGGGCTTAGCAAAAATCTGAATGCCACAACTTCGGCGGTGTACTTGAGCCCCGCTACATTGTCGGCGCGGAATCACTTGACCAGTGAGCTATTACGCACTCTTTTAAGGATGGCTGCTTCTAAGCCAACCTCCTGGTTGTCTTCGCAACTCCACATCCTTTCCCACTTAGCACACGCTTAGGGGCCTTAGTTGGTGGTCTGGGCTGTTTCCCTCTCGACTATGAAGCTTATCCCCCACAGTCTCACTGCTGCGCTCTCACTTACCGGCATTCGGAGTTTGGCTGACGTCAGTAACCTTGTAGGGCCCATCGGCCATCCAGTAGCTCTACCTCCGGCAAGAAACACGCAACGCTGCACCTAAATGCATTTCGGGGAGAACCAGCTATCACGAAGTTTGATTGGCCTTTCACCCCTACCCACAGCTCATCCCCTCCATTTTCAACTGAAGTGGGTTCGGTCCTCCACGACGTCTTACCGTCGCTTCAACCTGGCCATGGGTAGATCACTTCGCTTCGGGTCTAGATCACGCCACTGCAACGCCCTGTTCAGACTCGCTTTCGCTACGGCTTCCCCACACGGGTTAACCTCGCGACGTAACACTAACTCGCAGGCTCATTCTTCAAAAGGCACGCCGTCACAACTACACAGCAAGCTGCGGCTGCTCCGACGGATTGTAAGCACACGGTTTCAGGTACTGTTTCACTCCCCTCCCGGGGTACTTTTCACCTTTCCCTCACGGTACTGGTCCGCTATCGGTCATTAGGGAGTATTTAGGCTTATCAGGTGGTCCTGACAGATTCGCACGGGATTTCTCGGGCCCCGTGCTACTTGGGATACTCTCCAGGCGGTACACAACATTTCGGTTACGGGGCTCACACCCTCTCTGGCCGGCCTTTCAAGACCGTTCACCTATGCCCGTACTCTCACCTCACTGTCCCGGCAGAGACAGAACGGAAAGTCCCACAACCCCGACCATGCAACGCCCGCCGGCTATCACACATGGAACGGTTTAGCCTGATCCGCGTTCGCTCGCCACTACTAACGGAATCACTGTTGTTTTCTCTTCCTGCGGGTACTGAGATGTTTCACTTCCCCGCGTTCCCTCCACGCACCCTATGTGTTCAGATGCGGGTCACCAGATCACTCGCGCGTCTGGCGGGGTTTCCCCATTCGGACACCCTGGGATCACAGTCCGGTTATCGACTCCCCCAGGCTTATCGCAGATTCCTACGTCCTTCTTCGGCTCCTAATGCCAAGGCATCCACCGTGTGCTCTTAAAAACTTGACCACAAAAGATCAAAAAAACATTTCGAGAGAACCTATGGAAACCACACCACAAACACAGCCACACCAAACCCCGAAGGGAACAGCACAACCACATCCGCAGCACAGATCCAGGTTCATATTCTTGGAAATTGCTTCTTATAAAAGATGCTCGCGTCCACTATGTAGTTCTCAAACAACAACCCCATGCCACACACCCCACACACACCCCCACCAAAGGGAGCAAAAAACGTGCATGATCGGTCCGACCAGGAAACCAGAAACAAACAAACCCGGACAAAGAGTCACCCCTTCCCCCGGCCCTGTTGCCTCAGGACCCAACAGTGTGCCAAACACCACCCAACAACCCGCACCGGAAACCTTCCTGAACCCCGCACCCCACCCCAACAAAGGAGAAGAGCAACCAGGATCCGTACTAATAACCGGCCCGTGCCACCAGGCACCTATTCGTTGATATTCCACCCTTGAGCACCCACCGCAGAACAATCGCCTGCGCAATGGGCCTTTACTCCTGACAACCCCTCCACACTCACATACATGAGGCAAGGTGACTGTAGGTGCTCCTTAGAAAGGAGGTGATCCAGCCGCACCTTCCGGTACGGCTACCTTGTTACGACTTAGTCCCAATCGCCAGTCCCACCTTCGACAGCTCCCTCCCACAAGGGGTTAGGCCACCGGCTTCGGGTGTTACCAACTTTCGTGACTTGACGGGCGGTGTGTACAAGGCCCGGGAACGTATTCACCGCAGCGTTGCTGATCTGCGATTACTAGCGACTCCGACTTCATGGGGTCGAGTTGCAGACCCCAATCCGAACTGAGACCGGCTTTTTGGGATTAGCTCCACCTCACAGTATCGCAACCCTTTGTACCGGCCATTGTAGCATGCGTGAAGCCCAAGACATAAGGGGCATGATGATTTGACGTCGTCCCCACCTTCCTCCGAGTTGACCCCGGCAGTCTCCTATGAGTCCCCACCATCACGTGCTGGCAACATAGAACGAGGGTTGCGCTCGTTGCGGGACTTAACCCAACATCTCACGACACGAGCTGACGACAACCATGCACCACCTGTGAACCGGCCCCAAAGGGGAAGGACTGTTTCCAGCCCGGTCCGGTCCATGTCAAGCCTTGGTAAGGTTCTTCGCGTTGCATCGAATTAATCCGCATGCTCCGCCGCTTGTGCGGGCCCCCGTCAATTCCTTTGAGTTTTAGCCTTGCGGCCGTACTCCCCAGGCGGGGCACTTAATGCGTTAGCTACGGCGCGGAAAACGTGGAATGTCCCCCACACCTAGTGCCCAACGTTTACGGCATGGACTACCAGGGTATCTAATCCTGTTCGCTCCCCATGCTTTCGCTCCTCAGCGTCAGTTAATGCCCAGAGACCTGCCTTCGCCATCGGTGTTCCTCCTGATATCTGCGCATTTCACCGCTACACCAGGAATTCCAGTCTCCCCTACATCACTCTAGTCTGCCCGTACCCACTGCAGAACCGGAGTTGAGCCCCGGTCTTTCACAGCAGACGCGACAAACCGCCTACGAGCTCTTTACGCCCAATAATTCCGGATAACGCTTGCGCCCTACGTATTACCGCGGCTGCTGGCACGTAGTTAGCCGGCGCTTCTTCTGCAGGTACCGTCACTTTCGCTTCTTCCCTACTGAAAGAGGTTTACAACCCGAAGGCCGTCATCCCTCACGCGGCGTCGCTGCATCAGGCTTTCGCCCATTGTGCAATATTCCCCACTGCTGCCTCCCGTAGGAGTCTGGGCCGTGTCTCAGTCCCAGTGTGGCCGGTCACCCTCTCAGGCCGGCTACCCGTCGTCGCCTTGGTGAGCCATTACCTCACCAACAAGCTGATAGGCCGCGAGTCCATCCAAAACCACAAAAAGCTTTCCACCCCCCACCATGCGATGAGGAGTCATATCCGGTATTAGACCCAGTTTCCCAGGCTTATCCCAGAGTTAAGGGCAGGTTACTCACGTGTTACTCACCCGTTCGCCACTAATCCAGGAGCAAGCTCCCTTCATCGTTCGACTTGCATGTGTTAAGCACGCCGCCAGCGTTCATCCTGAGCCAGGATCAAACTCTCCGTTGAAGTAAAACAAAAACGAAACACAACCAGGAACCACGGGAAAACGCGGAAACCCGGCCGCACAAAATTTGAAACCAGCCAAAAAAACCAGACCATCCACGGGGTGGACAACCTGGCCAATTCAACCAATCAATAAAACAATTGGTATCAACAAACTTGGCACACTATTGAGTTCTCAAACAACAGACACACCCGGCACCACCACAACCAAAACCCAGCCGTGGATCGCTCCGGAGCAACTTTTCAAACTTACCCGGTTTCCTAATGCTTTGCAAATCAGCGTTTCCGCGATGTCAGCTTCAGATAACCGGCCCCGCCTGTATACGGCACGCAAATCAGCGAACCATTTTTCAGGCTGTTTTCAGGGGGTTGGCCGCTCTCCGGTAACCAGCTCTTCGCTGGTCTCCCTCGCGGCGACTTAGAAAACAATACACGCAGCCCATCCGCAACACAAATCAGCTCCGCACACGTCAGAGGGGTCCCAGAATCCCCGGAAAACCAAGGATTTGGGACCCCTCCTGAACGTACGGCGGCGGAAATCAGCCGGGCGCCGCCTTTATGGCGTGAGTCACATGGGGCCTACATCCCGGCGGTGAGCACCACCGTGAAATCAACATCCCGGGGAGTTAGCTGGTAGGGCTCCAGTGCTCCCGGTCCACAGGCTGCGGTGCCAACGCCCTCCCGGGCAGCATCCAGGTAGATGTAGCTCCGGCCGTCGCGGCTCAGATCCTCGCGATGCGTCGCGGCGTCCAGCACTTGCTGGCTGTACGGACGGACGGTGAGCGCAAAGTCGTTACCGGCGATACTGAGCGATCCGGCGTCGAGCTCCAAGGAAGCCGAACGTACTCCCGACCTTGCCCCCGCTTCCTGAGGCCGAACATACTCGACGTCCATCTCATCCAGGGGAAGTGCATACCACCCCAGGCGAGTGCCCTGGCCGGTATCCGGGTAGCTTTGGTACGGGCCCTGGCCGAACCACTCGACGTTCTGCGTTTCGGCTCCCAGGATCAGCTCAACTCCAACCCTGGCCCAGCGGACTGCGTTCCCCCGGTCTATCCAGTCCCCGTCGGGGCGAACGGACGTGTTCAGGCTTACGCTGGTGCCGTCACTGGTCCACGCGTAGTCCACCAGCACGCCGTACTGCTTGTCCGCTGGAGCCATCCGGGTACGGACCAACAGCATCTCCCCGCCGTCTTCAGCTGAAACGGCCGAAATGCTGATCAGCCGGGAATGGAGCCGGTTTAGTCCCGCGTCCAACCAGCGCCGTTCTATTGTGCGGGGGTCCGTGTCGCTCCATTCCCTGCCCAGATCGTTGTCAGTGGGGGCGCGCCACAAGGTGACTTTCATCCCCTCCACGGACAGGTCGCCCAACCGCCTCAGCTCTCCGGTGATGCGGTCAAAAGCGGCCGGGCCGAGCCGAAGTTCGTTGCCTTCTTCCTGAACAGACGCGTGCGCTGTGAGCGTGCCAGGACCGTTGAGGTTGGCGGCTGCTTGGCCCCAGGCGATCTCATGACCGGCATCGGCCCAGTCGGTGTCCTCGCCCAGAACAGCGCTGACGGTCAGAACCGCCGGACCGCCGGCAGGGAGCTGCAGCAAGCCGGCAGGCAGCTCAACAAACACATCTTCGCCCGGCGCCACAGGCGCCAAGGCGACGCTCCCCCCGTCGAGCGTCACGCCGTCGGCCACCACTGCGTACCGGAAGCTGAAGGCAGATGTGTCAGCGAAATCGAAGCCGTTGCGCAGAGTGAAGCCGGACCAGTCCACCGCTACAGAAAGCGTGAGGGGTTCGATGACCTTCTTGAAATCCAACAGTCCGGGCCGGGGCTTGCGGTTGGCGTCCACGAGGCCGTCGGTCACAAAGTTGCCGTCGTGAATTTCCTCACCAAAGTCACCGCCGTATGCAAACTGCTCCCGACCGTCGGCTCCAGTAACGGTAATGCCGTGCTCCAGCCACTCCCACACAAAGCCGCCCATGAGACGTGGGTAGCGGTCAAACAGTTCCTGATACTCGGTCATTCCGCCGGGTCCGTTGCCCATGGCGTGAACGTACTCACACAGGACGAAGGGCATGGCCCGGCGACGCGTATCAAGGGCAGGATCCTCGAGGGGTTCCTCCACGCCCTGGCCGATCAGCTCGGTCTCCGCGTGGGTCGCGTACATCCGCGAGTAGACATCCACATAGGCGCAGCTCCAGTCGCCTTCATAGTGGATGGGCCGTGACGGATCCCGGTGCTTCGCCCAGCGTGACATTGCAGCAAGGTTCCTACCTGCACCAGCCTCGTTGCCGAGCGACCACATAATCACCGAAGCGTGGTTCTTATCCCGTTCCACGGTGCGCCGCATCCTGTCCAGCAACGCGGCCTCCCACTGAGGATCGTCGCTGGGGTTTTGCTTCCAACCACCGCTTTCAAACCCGTGGGTTTCGAGGTCGCACTCGAGGACCACATAAAAGCCGAGCTGGTCAGCAAGGGCCAGAAATTCGGGATGAGGCGGGTAGTGGGATGTCCGGATGGCATTGATGTTGTGCTGCTTCATGAGCCGCAGTTCGCTGACCATCAGCTCCCTGGGCACCGCACGGCCCAGTTTGGGGTCGTGCTCATGGCGGTTCACGCCGCGGAGCAGGATGCGCTTGCCGTTCACCTTGAACTGGGCGTCCTCGATGCTGATCGAGCGGAATCCGAGCTGAAGCTCGATGGACTCAGCTGCGGTGCTGACGCTGGCCCGGTACAGCTTTGGTGCCTCAGCCGACCAGGGTTCTATTCCGGGAATCACGTGTTCTGCGCCGGCACCGAGTTCCAGTCCCAGCTCCGGAATACGCACGACGGCGTCAATCGCCTCACCGTCCCGGCTCGCCTCCACACGAAGGATTCCTTCGCCCCGCAGGTGGTCGAACTCAGCGTGCACAAAGACGTCGTCGATTCCTCCTGCCGGCCGAGCCTGGAGGGTGACGTCCCGGAATATGCCGGGAAGCCACCACATGTCCTGATCCTCAAGGTAGCTTGCTCCGGAGAACTGGGCTACCTCGACGGCAAGGACGTTTGCACCTTCAGCCAGAGCGCCCGCGACATCGAATTCATGGGCCAGCCGACTGCCGCGCGTGGTGCCAAGGCGTTGGCCATTCAGCCACACCTTTCCTGCAGATTCAATGCCGTCGAAGCGGAGCACAGCCCGAGGGAAAAATTCCGGGCCGGCCGTGAATTCAAAAACGTGCTGCCCGATGGGGTTGGCTTCCGGAATCTGGGGCGGCTCAACAGGGAACGGGTACTGGATGTTTGTGTATGCGGGGCTGCCGTGGCCGTGCATTGACCAGCTTGACGGCACAGGCAACTCTGTGAAGTCGGATAGGTCCTGGCCCAGTTGCCAGCTATCCTCGGGTGCTGTCCTGATGCCCGGTAACAGCCGGAACTGCCATGTTCCGTTCAGCGACAGCCGGGCAGCATCACTGTCAAGGAACGCTCTGGCCGGAAGTGTCCCTTCAGCCGGGGCAACCGATGCCAGCGCTGCCACGCGTCCCCCGCCGAGTTCCAGGTGGCGTTCCACCATGGAGGTGGTGGGCTGGAGCGGGGACTGCTGAAGATCCCGTGCGTCGGGCAATGATTCGACTGACATAAGTGTTCCTCGTCTCGCTGATTCTGCGGGATTCGTTGGTGGATTGTGGAAACGTGAACGTTCACGGACTGGGTACAACAGTACGGCAGGTCAAGAACTTTGGCCATAGTTCGCACGGGATTTCCTGGTCAGGCGGACTGCCTCACCACCAGCCGATGCCGAAGCGTAAGGCGCGCCTCCGCACTCCCGGCAGTCAGGGATCCAGCCAACAATCCGTCAAGGAGTTCGACGGCGGTGCGGCCCACCTCCCGAAGGTCCAACGACAGTGTGGTCAACTCGGGAGACAATTGTTCTCCGAGTGGAATTCCGTCCATTCCGATGACCAGGCAATCTTCGGGAACCCTCTTCCCGGCATCCGCCACCGCCTTCAGCACCCCCGACGCCACAAGGTCATTGAAGGCAACAATTCCAGCAATCCCAGGTTGCTGCGCAAGGAGATCCCGCACGGCAGTACGAGCGGCAGATGCCGACTCCTCAACCGCCACAGCCGAGCAATCGAAAGCATCACCATAGGATTCCGCGAGTACAGCAGCGAAGGCCCTGCCCCTGGATGTGACGAACCCACCACCGCTGCCCGGCCCGTGGGGGAGTATTTCCGCGCTGCTGGCCATACCCGGGACGTGAGTGTCCGGGTCCGGCTTTTCGGGGCCACGGATGGAGTCTACGTACGCGATCTGCCGGCGACCGGCACTCCACAAGCGCCTGATCGCCAGTTCGGCCGCATGCCGGTAGTCAAAGGTAATGGCACCGGCGGCTGAGCCGGGTTCCTCATCCAGGACAATCAACGGCCGCCGGCCCAGGACCGATTGGGCCTGACCTGCGTAGCCGCCCAGGTACCCAATCACGGCATCCACGTGCGGGGCGAGATGCTCGACGGCGTCAAGGCCGTTACGTCCCCCATGGCCGTAGTCATCCATAACCACCTGCCATCCACGCTGAGTGGCCTGCTCCACCACGCTCGAGGCGAAAGCGGGAAAGTAGGGGTTGGTGAGATCCGGGATGGCCAGGCCTACCGAAGTCCGTGCCCCTTGCACCAGGCCCTTGGCGAACCGGCTCGGGGTGTACCCAAGTTCCTTGGCCAGCTCCTGGATACGCTGACGGGTTTCCGTTTTGATGCCCGGCATGTCGTTCATGGCGCGGGTGACGGTTTGTCGTGAAACACCTGCAGCGGCAGCGACGTCCAGGATGGTGGCTCGCTGGGAGCGGCGGCCAGCAGGGGTTTGGGTCATGCTCGTAAGTCTAGGGGCCAGCTACGGCGGTCCGGGTTTGCCTGGCCTGACGCTCCTTCACGTTTCGCCGGTTCTGGCCTGACGCTCTCTCACGTTTCGCAGGTTCCGGCCTGATGCTCCTTCACATTTCGCCGGTTCCGGGGTCGGGAGGTGAGGGAGGGTTGCCCTGTTGCCCGCGGGAGGTGAGGGAGGGTTGCCCTGTTGCCCGCGGGAGGTGAGGGAGGGTTGCCCTGTTGCCCGCGGGAACTGGGCGAGGGCTGCCCGGTTCGTGGTTGGGGGGGTTAAATGAGGGAGAGCCCCAACCGTGTGTGGTTGGGGCTCTCGACCCTTTTTTAATGGTTGTCCGGCGGTGACCTACTCTCCCACACCCTCCCGGGTGCAGTACCATCGGCGCTGTGGGTCTTAGCTTCCGGGTTCGGAATGGGACCGGGCGTTTCCCCCACGCTATGACCGCCGTAACCCTGTGTCCCGTACCCCTGGGGGTGGGAAATCTGGTGGTTACAACATGTTCTCTCTGCCCTTTGGGGGGCAGGTGTGGTGTTGTTATTCAGTTGTGTTCCCTTGTCAGCAAACCGGTGGTGCGGGTTTGTTGGTTGGGAACCACATAGTGGACGCAAGCAGTCTTGTTTTCTTTTTACCGCCCCCTGGGTGCAAACGCTTTTGAAGTTCGTTTGCGGGGGTGGTGTGTGGTGTAAGTTATCGGCCTATTAGTACCGGTCAGCTTCACGAGTCGTTAGTCCTCGCTTCCACATCCGGCCTATCAACCCAGTGGTCTGGCTGGGGGCCTCTCACACACAAGGTGTATGGAAATCTCATCTCGAAGCGAGCTTCCCGCTTAGATGCTTTCAGCGGTTATCCCATCCGAACGTAGCTAATCAGCGGTGCACTTGGCAGTACAACTGACACACCAGAGGTTCGTCCGTCCCGGTCCTCTCGTACTAAGGACAGCCCTTCTCAAATTTCCTGCGCGCGCAGCGGATAGGGACCGAACTGTCTCACGACGTTCTAAACCCAGCTCGCGTACCGCTTTAATGGGCGAACAGCCCAACCCTTGGGACCTACTCCAGCCCCAGGATGCGACGAGCCGACATCGAGGTGCCAAACCATGCCGTCGATATGGACTCTTGGGCAAGATCAGCCTGTTATCCCCGAGGTACCTTTTATCCGTTGAGCGACGGCCATTCCACAATGTACCGCCGGATCACTAGTCCCGACTTTCGTCCCTGCTCGAGATGTCTCTCTCACAGTCAAGCTCCCTTGTGCACTTACACTCGACACCTGATTGCCAACCAGGCTGAGGGAACCTTTGGGCGCCTCCGTTACTTTTTAGGAGGCAACCGCCCCAGTTAAACTACCCATCAGGCACTGTCCCTGACCCGGATTACGGGCCGAAGTTAGATGTCCAAAGTGACCAGAGTGGTATTTCAACGATGACTCCACCCGAACTGGCGTCCGGGCTTCAACGTCTCCCACCTATCCTACACAAGCCACTCCGAACACCAATACCAAACTATAGTAAAGGTCTCGGGGTCTTTCCGTCCTGCTGCGCGTAACGAGCATCTTTACTCGTACTGCAATTTCGCCGAGTTTATGGTTGAGACAGCGGGGAAGTCGTTACTCCATTCGTGCAGGTCGGAACTTACCCGACAAGGAATTTCGCTACCTTAGGATGGTTATAGTTACCACCGCCGTTTACTGGGGCTTGAATTCTCAGCTTCGCCTTGCGGCTAACCGGTCCTCTTAACCTTCCAGCACCGGGCAGGAGTCAGTCCGTATACATCGTCTTGCGACTTCGCACGGACCTGTGTTTTTAGTAAACAGTCGCTTCCCCCTGGTCTCTGCGGCCCCTGCACGCTCCGGACAGCAAGTGTCCATCACGATGGGGGCCCCCCTTCTCCCGAAGTTACGGGGGCATTTTGCCGAGTTCCTTAACCATAATTCTCTCGATCGCCTTAGTATTCTCTACCTGATCACCTGTGTCGGTTTGGGGTACGGGCGGCTAAAACCTCGCGCCGATGCTTTTCTAGGCAGCATAGGATCACCGAATCCCCCCTTACGGGAGTCCCATCAGATCTCAGGCATCATGAACGGCGGATTTGCCTACCGTTCGCCCTACATCCTTAGACCGGGACAACCATCGCCCGGCTCGGCTACCTTCCTGCGTCACACCTGTTAATACGCTTACCTCCCAGGATCAGGTCCCGCGCTCCACCAAAAACCTCACACCACAAGGGTGATCGGTCAGGTCTCGGGCGGTTAGTATCCCCTGTTCAGCATGGACGGTTTTTCGCCGGTACGGGAATATCAACCCGTTGTCCATCGACTACGCCTGTCGGCCTCGCCTTAGGTCCCGACTTACCCAGGGCAGATTAGCTTGACCCTGGAACCCTTGATCATTCGGCGGACGGGTTTCTCACCCGTCTTTCGCTACTCATGCCTGCATTCTCACTCGTGTAGGCTCCACCGCTGGTTTACACCGCGACTTCACTGCCCACACGACGCTCCCCTACCCATCCAGACGCCTGAACCACAAGGGCTTAGCAAAAATCTGAATGCCACAACTTCGGCGGTGTACTTGAGCCCCGCTACATTGTCGGCGCGGAATCACTTGACCAGTGAGCTATTACGCACTCTTTTAAGGATGGCTGCTTCTAAGCCAACCTCCTGGTTGTCTTCGCAACTCCACATCCTTTCCCACTTAGCACACGCTTAGGGGCCTTAGTTGGTGGTCTGGGCTGTTTCCCTCTCGACTATGAAGCTTATCCCCCACAGTCTCACTGCTGCGCTCTCACTTACCGGCATTCGGAGTTTGGCTGACGTCAGTAACCTTGTAGGGCCCATCGGCCATCCAGTAGCTCTACCTCCGGCAAGAAACACGCAACGCTGCACCTAAATGCATTTCGGGGAGAACCAGCTATCACGAAGTTTGATTGGCCTTTCACCCCTACCCACAGCTCATCCCCTCCATTTTCAACTGAAGTGGGTTCGGTCCTCCACGACGTCTTACCGTCGCTTCAACCTGGCCATGGGTAGATCACTTCGCTTCGGGTCTAGATCACGCCACTGCAACGCCCTGTTCAGACTCGCTTTCGCTACGGCTTCCCCACACGGGTTAACCTCGCGACGTAACACTAACTCGCAGGCTCATTCTTCAAAAGGCACGCCGTCACAACTACACAGCAAGCTGCGGCTGCTCCGACGGATTGTAAGCACACGGTTTCAGGTACTGTTTCACTCCCCTCCCGGGGTACTTTTCACCTTTCCCTCACGGTACTGGTCCGCTATCGGTCATTAGGGAGTATTTAGGCTTATCAGGTGGTCCTGACAGATTCGCACGGGATTTCTCGGGCCCCGTGCTACTTGGGATACTCTCCAGGCGGTACACAACATTTCGGTTACGGGGCTCACACCCTCTCTGGCCGGCCTTTCAAGACCGTTCACCTATGCCCGTACTCTCACCTCACTGTCCCGGCAGAGACAGAACGGAAAGTCCCACAACCCCGACCATGCAACGCCCGCCGGCTATCACACATGGAACGGTTTAGCCTGATCCGCGTTCGCTCGCCACTACTAACGGAATCACTGTTGTTTTCTCTTCCTGCGGGTACTGAGATGTTTCACTTCCCCGCGTTCCCTCCACGCACCCTATGTGTTCAGATGCGGGTCACCAGATCACTCGCGCGTCTGGCGGGGTTTCCCCATTCGGACACCCTGGGATCACAGTCCGGTTATCGACTCCCCCAGGCTTATCGCAGATTCCTACGTCCTTCTTCGGCTCCTAATGCCAAGGCATCCACCGTGTGCTCTTAAAAACTTGACCACAAAAGATCAAAAAAACATTTCGAGAGAACCTATGGAAACCACACCACAAACACAGCCACACCAAACCCCGAAGGGAACAGCACAACCACATCCGCAGCACAGATCCAGGTTCATATTCTTGGAAATTGCTTCTTATAAAAGATGCTCGCGTCCACTATGTAGTTCTCAAACAACAACCCCATGCCACACACCCCACACACACCCCCACCAAAGGGAGCAAAAAACGTGCATGATCGGTCCGACCAGGAAACCAGAAACAAACAAACCCGGACAAAGAGTCACCCCTTCCCCCGGCCCTGTTGCCTCAGGACCCAACAGTGTGCCAAACACCACCCAACAACCCGCACCGGAAACCTTCCTGAACCCCGCACCCCACCCCAACAAAGGAGAAGAGCAACCAGGATCCGTACTAATAACCGGCCCGTGCCACCAGGCACCTATTCGTTGATATTCCACCCTTGAGCACCCACCGCAGAACAATCGCCTGCGCAATGGGCCTTTACTCCTGACAACCCCTCCACACTCACATACATGAGGCAAGGTGACTGTAGGTGCTCCTTAGAAAGGAGGTGATCCAGCCGCACCTTCCGGTACGGCTACCTTGTTACGACTTAGTCCCAATCGCCAGTCCCACCTTCGACAGCTCCCTCCCACAAGGGGTTAGGCCACCGGCTTCGGGTGTTACCAACTTTCGTGACTTGACGGGCGGTGTGTACAAGGCCCGGGAACGTATTCACCGCAGCGTTGCTGATCTGCGATTACTAGCGACTCCGACTTCATGGGGTCGAGTTGCAGACCCCAATCCGAACTGAGACCGGCTTTTTGGGATTAGCTCCACCTCACAGTATCGCAACCCTTTGTACCGGCCATTGTAGCATGCGTGAAGCCCAAGACATAAGGGGCATGATGATTTGACGTCGTCCCCACCTTCCTCCGAGTTGACCCCGGCAGTCTCCTATGAGTCCCCACCATCACGTGCTGGCAACATAGAACGAGGGTTGCGCTCGTTGCGGGACTTAACCCAACATCTCACGACACGAGCTGACGACAACCATGCACCACCTGTGAACCGGCCCCAAAGGGGAAGGACTGTTTCCAGCCCGGTCCGGTCCATGTCAAGCCTTGGTAAGGTTCTTCGCGTTGCATCGAATTAATCCGCATGCTCCGCCGCTTGTGCGGGCCCCCGTCAATTCCTTTGAGTTTTAGCCTTGCGGCCGTACTCCCCAGGCGGGGCACTTAATGCGTTAGCTACGGCGCGGAAAACGTGGAATGTCCCCCACACCTAGTGCCCAACGTTTACGGCATGGACTACCAGGGTATCTAATCCTGTTCGCTCCCCATGCTTTCGCTCCTCAGCGTCAGTTAATGCCCAGAGACCTGCCTTCGCCATCGGTGTTCCTCCTGATATCTGCGCATTTCACCGCTACACCAGGAATTCCAGTCTCCCCTACATCACTCTAGTCTGCCCGTACCCACTGCAGAACCGGAGTTGAGCCCCGGTCTTTCACAGCAGACGCGACAAACCGCCTACGAGCTCTTTACGCCCAATAATTCCGGATAACGCTTGCGCCCTACGTATTACCGCGGCTGCTGGCACGTAGTTAGCCGGCGCTTCTTCTGCAGGTACCGTCACTTTCGCTTCTTCCCTACTGAAAGAGGTTTACAACCCGAAGGCCGTCATCCCTCACGCGGCGTCGCTGCATCAGGCTTTCGCCCATTGTGCAATATTCCCCACTGCTGCCTCCCGTAGGAGTCTGGGCCGTGTCTCAGTCCCAGTGTGGCCGGTCACCCTCTCAGGCCGGCTACCCGTCGTCGCCTTGGTGAGCCATTACCTCACCAACAAGCTGATAGGCCGCGAGTCCATCCAAAACCACAAAAAGCTTTCCACCCCCCACCATGCGATGAGGAGTCATATCCGGTATTAGACCCAGTTTCCCAGGCTTATCCCAGAGTTAAGGGCAGGTTACTCACGTGTTACTCACCCGTTCGCCACTAATCCAGGAGCAAGCTCCCTTCATCGTTCGACTTGCATGTGTTAAGCACGCCGCCAGCGTTCATCCTGAGCCAGGATCAAACTCTCCGTTGAAGTAAAACAAAAACGAAACACAACCAGGAACCACGGGAAAACGCGGAAACCCGGCCGCACAAAATTTGAAACCAGCCAAAAAAACCAGACCATCCACGGGGTGGACAACCTGGCCAATTCAACCAATCAATAAAACAATTGGTATCAACAAACTTGGCACACTATTGAGTTCTCAAACAACAGACACACCCGGCACCACCACAACCAAAACCCAGCCGTGGATCGCTCCGGAGCAACTTTTCAAACTTACCCGGTTTCCAGCTCCTGTGCAAATCCATCTTTCAGGACCGCACCGGTCGAAACACGTCCCCCGACCCGATCGGCAGCACTCGAAAGTTCCACCAGAATCTGGTCTTGAATTGGGGGTTGGCCGCTCTCCGGTAACCAGCTCTTCGCTGGCCCCCCTCTCGGCGACTTAGAAAACAATACACCCACAACGGCCCCACCGCAAACCCGCTCGGCGCACTCTCCGAAACCCCGCCGTTCCGGGGAAAAGCGGCCAAAAGGGGCCCACTGAGCCACTCGCCGTCGTACTTCAAATTCTGTGTGGTGCGTCACCCCGGCCCCCATCCCAACTGGGCAGCAGAAGTGGCGTTAACGCGAAGAAGGGCCGGCAACCAGATGGTTGCCGGCCCTTCTCAAGCAGCTGGAATCAGCGGTGCTGGATTACCAGGAAGACTTGGTGATGCCCGGGAGCTCACCGCGGTGAGCCATGTCGCGGAAGCGAACACGGGAGATACCGAACTTCTGGAAGGTACCGCGGGGGCGGCCGTCGATGATGTCGCGGTTACGCAGACGGATCGGGGACGCGTTGCGGGGCAGCTTCTGCAGGCCGAGGCGTGCTTCTTCGCGTGCTTCGTCAGTAGCGTTGGGGTCAACCAGCGTCTTCTTCAGAGCGAGGCGCTTTTCGGCATAGCGCTCAACGATGACCTTGCGCTGCTCGTTACGAGCAATCTTGGATTTCTTAGCCATATGTTTAGCGCTCCTCTCGGAATTCGACGTGCTGGCGGATTTTGGGGTCGTACTTCTTCAGAACCATGCGGTCCGGGTCGTTACGACGGTTCTTGCGCGTGACGTAGGTGTAACCCGTGCCAGCGGTCGACTTGAGCTTGATGATGGGACGTACGTCCTTATCCTTTGCCATTAGAGCTTTACTCCTCGTGCCAGGATGCCGGCGACGACTACGTCGATGCCGCGAACGTCGATGGTCTTGATGCCACGAGCAGAGACCTGCAGGGTGACATTACGGCGCAGGGACGGAACCCAGTAGCGCTTCTTCTGGATGTTCGGATCGAACCGGCGCTTGTTGCGACGGTGCGAGTGCGAAATGCTGTGCCCAAAGCCCGGCTCGGCTCCGGTCACTTGGCAGTGTGCTGCCATGACTTCTCCTCAAGAATTGAAAGTAATGATCCGCATATCTGCTGCAGGACCATGCGTGTAAGTGCGACCCAAACTGATCAGGGTGAACGGTTAGTCACGCAACTTGAGCCCCTAACTACCGGCTACCCTGGAGAAAAATACCGGGCCACCGGAGCAATTGCGCACGCTCCGCGCACTTAGCGCCTACCAAGTCTACGAGTTAAGGCAACTAAAGACCAATCCGCCGTCTCAGGGTGTATAAGCTGGCGCCCCGGCCTAGAGGCGAGTCAGCTCCGGGTACCGCGGATCCAGGCCGTCACCCGAGGATTTTCCGGTGACCCGGCGCACGACCCAGGGCCCGGCAAACTCCCGGACCCACCGCGCGTTTGCACGCAGCGCCTCGATGCGGCTCATTTCGGGAACGGGGGTCATGGGAGGGACTTCAATGGAATGGTCGTGTTCCAGTACAGTCAGCACGCGCTTAGCCATGTTGGCGTGCCCGGCAGCAGACATGTGCATCCGGTCCTGCGCCCACATTCCCCAGTCGTAGTATTCACTGAAGCGCCAGTAGTCGACCAGCAGGGCGCCATGGTCACCGGCAATACCCCGTACCAGCTCGTTATAGATGGCCGTCCGTCCACGGGTTGTGCTGAAGATCTTGGAGCCGCGGGAGTCAAACCCGGTGAACATCACCACAGTGGCGCCCGTGGCACTCAACTTGCGGATACCGGCGTCGTACTCCTCAAGAAGCCCGTCGATATCAACCTTCGGGCGGAGGATGTCGTTGGCCCCGGCGTAAATGGTCACCAAAGTGGGTTTAAGCTCGACGGCGGCATCCACCTGTTCGGCGAGGATCCGGCGAAGCTTCCTCCCTCGGATTGCGAGGTTGGCGTAGCCGAAGGAAGGATCCGCAGCGCCGAGTTGTTCCGCTACACGGTCTGCCCAGCCCCTGACACCATTCGGGCGGGTGGGATCGTCATCGCCCACGCCTTCCGTGAAGGAGTCCCCCAAAGCCACGTACCGGGTAGAAAAATCCATAGCGACAGTCTGCCATCAGTTGCTGGGAGCAACAAAAGGGGCCGCCACGCCGGATCCCTTCAGCCTTCGCGGAGGATCCAGTGGTCATCGTCCAGGCGGGACACGATCTTTTCACCGATCCGGGCCAGATCGGCCACGTCTTCCTCGCTAAGCGCATCCAGGAACAGGGCGCGGACTGATTCCACATGCCCGGGCGCCAAACCCACGATCGTGTCCATCCCGGCGTCGGTAAGGTGTGCGGTGGTGACCCTTGCGTCCCCGGGGTGCGGGCGCCGCTCCACCCAACCCCGGTTTTGCAGCTTGGTAACAACGTGCGAAAGCCTTGAAAGGGATGCACTGGTCCGCGCAGCCAGCTCACTCATGGGGAGGAAGCGGGATTCCGTCTCAGAGAGCATCGCCAGGACGTGGTAATCGAACAAGGACAATTTGCCGGCACTGTGAAGTTGCGAGTCCAGAGCTGCCGGAAGCAGGGTGTTAATGCTCATGAGGGCAAGCCACGCGCGGCGTTCGTCTGCATTCAGCCATCGTGGTTCGCTCATAGATACATCTTAAGAGGAAAAATGCTTGACGGTTCAAGTCCCGCTGGCGCTGCCTCGGTAGGCTGTCCCCATGTACGTTATTTCCCTGAGCTACAAGGTGCCCACGGACATCGTGGACTACCACCTGGCGAACCATGTTTCCTGGTTGCAGGAGGCTTTCGATGAGGGTGTCTTCATCGCTGCAGGCCGGAAGATTCCGCGCACCGGCGCACTGCTCCTGTCGACAGCCGACCGGGACAGCCTCGACGCGTCCCTTGCCAAGGATCCCTTCTACGTCAATGGCGTGGCCGAGTTTGAGGTGATGGAGTTCCACGCCAACAGGGTGGCACCCGGATTCGATAATCTGCTGGACAATTGAGCGCACTGCTGGACTACTAGCGCGCTCAGGCCTTACCTCGCCTTGCCGTCAGCTGTTTCAGCGAGCCGCTTCAAACCGCCTTTGACAGGAACCTTCACCGGCACAGGCCAACGCGGCCCCAGCTGATCCCCCAAGGTCACTCCCCTGAGTTTGCGGCCCACAAGGGGAAGCACCCAGTCGTGGACCCAGCGCCGTTGCAGCCGTTCCCACTCCTTCAGGGTCAGTTTCGCCGGCGGTTCCCAGTCTTTGGGACTGATCTTGTGCGGAACGCCCAGATGGTCCAGCACCCGGGCAGCGAGGTACTTATGCCCCGCCTTGGACATATGGAGCCTGTCTGAGGACCACATGCGCCGATCGTGGAAGGCGTCGAAACACCAGTAGTCCACCAGGATGGCTCCGTATTTCTCAGCCAGTTCCCTGACGCGCTGGTTGTAAGCCCTGTTGCGTTTCTTCAGCGGCTCCAGAACCGCCGAGACCTTGACGTCGAAACCCGTGAAGAGCAGCAGGGTGGCTCCAGTGCCAGCCAGTCTGGCCACCAGATACTCGTAGTCCTCCATAAGGGCGTCGACGTCTGTTCCGAAGTCCAGGATGTCGTTTCCGCCGGCGTAGAGGGTGATCAGCGTCGGCTTGAGGGCCAGCGCCGGCTCCAATTGCTCCTCAATGACATGCCTCAGGCGCTTGCTCCGTACTGCCAGGTTTGCATATTCCCACCCCGGCTCTGCCTTCGCCAGCTTTTCCGCCACCCGGTCCGCCCAGCCCCTCACGCCGTTAGGCAGGTTCCGGTTCCAGTCCCCGACGCCTTCCGTGAAGGAATCGCCTAGGGCGACAAAACGCCGTCGTCCATTTTTGCCAGGAAGAGCATGCTCTGGGGATGGATCGACAGCCACCCCAGAAACCTAGTCTGCCCTTGCAACGAACAGGCTGCGGGCAGGCGGCCGGCAGGCAACGACGGCGTTAACCACGGGCGTCATCTGAGCAAGGGCGGCAGAGCACGGAAGGCCGGGGAATCGTTAGGGCTATGGAATCAATTTGGCCCGGAAAACGTTAATTTCCTTGGGTGCGGTGTGCGCACTAGTTAGGAATGGAATGAGCAAGAAAATCGAATCAGTTGAGGACGACGCCGGCAAGGTCACCAGGTACCGCCGGCACCCCAACGGCGGCGGGCTGATCGGGCCAGGCGCCGAAGTGGAAGAGAGTTCCTTCATCGGTTCAACTACATATATCGAAGCAGGGGCATGCGTTGGTTCGGGTTGCCGGATCGGGGATGGCAGCTGGATCGATCGCCGGGCGAAGATTGGCGACCTGGCCCTCATTGGCGACGGCGTCTACGTGGGCGAGGGAACGATCGTGGGCAACAGTGTCCGCATCGGCAGCCACTCACGCATCGGCGCCGGAGCTCAGGTGGGCCACGGGACCACCCTTGACGGGGACAGCAGGGTTCCCGACGGCGGCCTTGTCGCCGTTGCAGCCAAGCCCCACAGGTCCCGCCGGTCGCGGGCACGTCATCATCGATCGAGGATGGCAGCCTGAACGAACTGCCTCACAAGTGGTGGGCCGGGGTCCCGGCCCACGGAGGCTCGGCGGAAACGTTACTGTGCGACTCGTATCCGAGACGCACCGCATAGTTAGAGTTCCGCTTTCCCCTGCCGCCAGTAGCCCATAAACGCGACCTGCTTCCGGTCGATGCCAACATCGCGCACCAGGTAGCGGCGCAGATCCTTGATTACGCCCGCCTCCCCGGCGATCCAGGCGTAGAACGGCATGGCACCCGGGGGCATCCCCGGGTTCTTTGTTGCCCCGATTGCTGCGGTATCCATCCGTGTTGGAGTCTCCCACAGGATGTTCTGGTCCACGTCCACGTCCTCAGGTTCCGGCCCGGCCGCACCGTCCGGCGTCCTGATACCCACCCAGCCCGGCACAGGCACTGCAGACTTCACCGCTTCCGTAAGGAGTTGCCCGTGCGGGCGGGAGCGACCGATGGAGGCGCCCCTGGCCAGCCAAGTGATTTCGACGTCGGCAGCTGTCTTAAGATCCAGGAAATCACCCGCTTCCGGGACCTCGAGGAAGGCGTGTCCCGTCATATCCGCCGGCAGGCTTTCCAGGATGGCGCTGATCGCAGGAACGGCAGTTTCGTCCCCTGCCAGCAGGACGCGCTGGGCCAGACCGGGTCGCCATTCAATTCCAGAATAGATTTCGGCAGTGACGCAATGCGCTGCCCGGTTGTTAGGCCCGATGATGGTGATGGCATCGCCAGGTTTGGCATTCAGTGCCCAATTCGCCGCCGGGCCGCCGTCGCCCTTTGAGTCGAAGTGCATCACGAAGTCGACGTCGATCTCGGGGTAGACCCCGTCAAGGCGTTCGCGCCTCACGGTGTAGGTCCGCATTGACCCGCGGGTGGTCGGATCCATGGCCAGCCACTCCTGGTACCAACCGGTCTGCTCCATCTCGAAAACGGGCAGGGGCAGGCAAGTGCCGTCAGCGGCAAGCGAAGGAATCATCAGCTTGATGCGGAGATCGAGGGTCCCTCCATGCACGCCGAAGTCCCGCAGCGAATATCCTCCGAAGGTGACCCGCCGGAAGTTAGGGCTAAGCTCCTGGACGGCACTGACCGTGACATCGAACGCCAGAGTCATGGGCTCCGTGGCCAACTGGTTCTTGATGGTGCCCGCCGGGGCGTTACTAGCTGTGTTCATGAGACCAACTCCAGGTTTTCGCTTGGCACTTTTGGGCTTGGTACTTTTGGGGCGGTGCTGTCCCCCGCGTGATGCCGCCCGATCGGGATGATCAGCGGGGTCCCGGACACAGGATCGGGCACGACGCGGGATTCGAGTCCGAAGACCTCCTGGACCAGGTGTTCGGTTACGACCTGAATCGCAGGACCTTCTGCAACAATGCTTCCGGCCTTCAGGGCAATGACGTGATCCGCATAGCGGGCGGCAAGGTTGAGATCGTGCAGGACGATTGCCACGGTCGTCCCGTTTTTACGGTTCAGGTCGGTCACGAGATCCAGGACTTCAACTTGGTGCGCCAGGTCCAGGTACGTGGTGGGCTCGTCCAGGAGCAGCACGTCCGTCTCCTGGGCCAGGGCCATGGCAATCCACACGCGCTGGCGCTGGCCCCCGGAAAGTTCGTCCACGTTCCGATCGGCGAGTTCCATCGTTTCGGTGGCATCCAGAGCGCTCTGCACGGCGAGGTCATCCTCAGGGCTCCAGCTGCGGAAGAAGCCCTGGTGAGGGTATCGTCCGCGGCCCACCAGGTCGCGCACGGTAATGCCATCCGGCGCTGTAGGGTGCTGCGGGAGGAGGCCGAGCGTCCGGGCCACCTCCCGTGCAGGCCTGGAGTGAATGTCCTTGCCGTCCAAGGTCACAGTTCCGGCCGCCGGCTTGAGCAAGCGGGACAATCCGCGCAACAGGGTGGATTTTCCACAGGCGTTGGCTCCGACAATCATGGTCACCTTGCCTTCCGGAATCTCCGCGCACAGCTGTTCGATGACGATGCGCTGCTCATACCTGAGCGTCAGGTCCTTGGCGTTCAGAACTGCCATGTCAGGCATCCTTTCGGTTGGAAGTGACCAGGAGCCACAGCAGGAACGGGGCACCGAGGGCGCCTGTGACCACGCCGACCGGTAATACGGTGCCATCGAGCATCAGCGGGGCGATGTTTGCGGCAAAGTAATCTGCTGCGAGAACGATGAGCACGCCCACCAGCGCCGACGCCGGCAGGCTGGCCTTCCGGGTGAAGCGGCGGGCGATGGGACCGGCGAGAAAGGCGACGAACGCGACGGGGCCGGCAGCCGCCGTCGCCACCGCAGCAAGTGCCACGGCGGTGAGGACGACCGCCAGACGGGTCATTCCCACCCTGATGCCGAGTCCGGAGGCAGCGTCGTCACCGAGTTCAAGGATGCGCAGGGGTCCGGCCAGCACCGCAACGGCCGGCAACAGGACAACAAGGGTCAGTGCCAGAACGCCGGCTCGGTCCCACGTGGCGGAGTTCAGGGACCCGTTGAGCCACACGAGGGTATCCGCTGCGGTGCGGATATCAGTTCTGGTCATCAGGAAACTCACTACGGCATGGAGGGCGGCAGCGATGCCGACCCCGGCCAGGATCAGCCGGTTACCTGCGGCATTCCCCCCGCGTCCGCCGCCCGAGCCGAGTGAGCCGCTGCGGGAAATGGCATAGATTAAAGCAGCGACGCCGAGGGCCCCGGCAAAAGCCGCGCCGGACACTGCTGCTCCCGTGGCACCGAAAATGACAATGGCCGTCACGGCGCCGGCGCTCGCGCCGTAGCTGATGCCGATGACATCGGGGCTGGCGAGAGGGTTGCGCAGCATGGTCTGGAACAGCCCTCCCGCGAGGCCGAAGGCAGCTCCGATCATGGTCCCTATTACCGCCCTGGGCAGTTTGTTTTCCATGACGATGAAGCTCGCACCGGGGATCTTGGGTCCGTCGGTGAAATGAGCCGCGAGGATCTTGAAGAAGTCCGGAATAGTGACGGTGTAGCTTCCCAGCAGAATGCTAGCGGCGAAGAGAAGCACGACGGCGGCGGAGAGGACCGCGGTGCGGTTGACTGTGCGCCGAAATGGCAGAAAACCCCAATGTTGGCGCCCTGTACTGCCGCGAAGTGCCATCTCGCGTTCAGTCTTTACCGTGGTGGTCACAGTCCTGCCCCCTTTCCGCGCCGAACCAGCCATACGAACACCGGCGCACCCACGAGGGCGGTCATGATGCCTGCCGGAACTTCGCCCGGAAGCAGCACCACGCGGCCGATAATGTCAGCGGCCAGCAGCAGGACCGGGGCAAGGACAAGGGAGAATGGGAGGATCCACCGATAGTCAGGACCGGTGAGGAAACGCACGGCGTGCGGAATGACAAGGCCGACGAATCCGATCGGTCCGGCCAAAGCAGTGGCTGAGCCGCACAGCAGCACAATCCCTACCGCCGTTATGGCCCGAACCAGGCTGACATTCTGGCCGAGCCCGCGCGCTGTGTCGTCGCCCAGCGCCAGGCTGTTCAAAATCCTTCCGGTGCCAAGCACGATAACTGCCCCGATCACCAGGAAGGGAAGTCCGGGAAGCACTACTGACCATTCACGCCCGGCGATGCCGCCAACTTGCCAGAACCGGAACCGGTCAAGCGTGTCCTGGCTGGAAACAAGGATCACGTTCATCAGCGAAAAGAGGCCCGCGCTCAGGGCAGCACCCGCCAAGGCGAGTTTTACCGGCGTCGCGCCGTCCCTGCCCAGCGACGCAACCAGATACACCAGGGTGGCAGCAGCGGCTGCGCCGAAAAACGCGAACCAGATGTAGCCGGTCAGCGACGAGATGCCGTACAGATAGATGCCGGTGACAACGGCGAGGGCTGCGCCGGCATTGACGCCCATGATGCCCGGATCCGCGAGCGGGTTGCGGGCCACACCCTGCATGGCGGCCCCTGCAAGCCCTAGCGCGCCGCCCACCACGAGGCCCAATACAGTCCGCGGGAGGCGTGCCTGCACAACGGCGTGGTCGCCATTGGCGGGATCAAAACTGGTCAGCGCCTGCCAAACGGTCTGCAGGGAAACGTCCCTGGCACCGATCGCAAGGGACGCGGCGCTGACAAGGACAAGAACGACGACGGCGGCAAACAGCCAGGCGGCCCTGGAACCACCGGGAACCGGCAGATGATGCCCCTTCGCGGGCGATCTTGCTGCCTGTTCGCCCAAAGTGGGTTCTCCGGAAACTGAACCCGGGCGGGTGCTGTTGGCCGTCGTCGTCGTCATGGCGGTGTTACTTAGCTGCGGCGTCGGCTGCCTTGCCCAGCTGCGGCAAGAAGGCGTTCAGTGACCACGGCAGGCTCAGCGGGGACGACGCCGAAATGGCCAGCGTCAGGGTGTTGTCCGGATCGGCGACCAGGGCGCCCTTCTTGATAGCTGGGATCTGGCCGAGGAGCGGGTCAGCCTTGATGGAATCAGTGGTGGCTGCGTCCGGAACCCAGGTCACAAAGATATCGGAGTCCAGCTCGTTGGCCTTCTCTGCTGACCAGGCAAGGAAGAATTCCTTGGAACCCTTGGACTTCTCCTCCACAATCGGGGCGAGCTTCATGCCGAGGGAGCTGAGGAATCGCGGCCGGTTGTCGTTGGCCGTGTAGACGTTCACGCCGTCGCTCTTGGCCGGTTCCAGGTTGCCGTATATGTAACTCTTGCCTTCGAGCTGCGGGTACTTGGAGACCTTTTCCTTGATGGTGGCTTCCGTGTCCGAAACCAGCTTGGTTGCCTCGGCTTCCTTGCCCAGGGCCTTGCCGATGACGGTGGTGGAATCCTGCCAGGACGTGCCGTAGGCCAGCTCCGGCTGGGCCACGACGGGCGCGATCTCGCTGAGCTTCTTGTAGTCCTCTTCCGTCAGGCCGGAGTAGGCGCCCAGGATGACGTCCGGGTTGAGCTTGGCAATCTCGGTGAAGTTGATGCCGTCAGTCTCGGAGAACTGGGCAGGTGCCTTGTCGGTACCGAAGCCGGCGCCGAGCTCTTCGAGGGCGGCGTCCTTCCACGGGGTGGATGCCTTGTCGTTTCCGCCCCAGTCGTTCTTCGGAACGCCGACCGGAACTACGCCCAGGGCGATGGCGACGTCGTCATTGACCCAGGAAATGGTGACTACGCGCTCGGGCTTCTTCTCAATGGTGGTCTCACCAAAAACATTCTTGATGGTTACCGGAAACTGCGAGCTGGGCGCTTGAGTGCCGGCTCCGGCATCTGCGGAACTGGCCGGGCCTGTGGAGCAGGCTGTGAGGGTCAGTGCGGCGGCGGCCAGAACGGCGGTCGCCTTGCCTGCGGTCTTGAAGACGGCACGGCGGGTGGCGACTGCGGCCGGGACGGGGGAAACGGGGGAAGCCACGGAACTCCTTAGGTGAATGATGCGAACCCAAGTAAGGCTAGCCTATCCTCGCGCCTATTAAGAAAGGCTAGCGTAACCTAATTCCCGGCTTGTGAGGAAGGTCACGAACCCTCCCTCACATCCCAACCCCAAAACACCAACCCTCCCTCACATCCCAACCCCAAAACACCAACCCTCCCTCACATCTTGTGAGCGAGCGTCGGCGAAAAGCGACGGGACCTGACCGAGCGTCAGCGAAAAGGCGACGAAAGGTGAGCGAGCGCCTGGTGGGGTGGGCGGAATCAGCGGAGGACGATATCCACCGGGTTGGCCTCCGAGCGCCATTTTCCCAGTGTGTCGGGGCCGGGTTTGATCACGGGTTCGGTCAGCACGCCGGAGCGGTTGGTCCGCTTGTCCCTCAGGATTTCCGTGACGGAACCAAGGTGGCGGGAAAGGTCAATGACGTTCTCCGGAGCGGCAAGCAGCAACTGGAAACCGAATTCGTGCAGCGCCTTGATCCCGGCGCCTGCGAACTCCTCCGAAGCCAGAACAAAGGCCTCATCCATCATGACCGTGCCGTAGGTGGTGAAGCCCTGCTCCGCGATCCCCAGCTGGTAACTCAATGCGGCGGCCATGATGAAAGCCGTGAAGCGCTGACGCTCACCGCCTGACATTGAGCCGGTATCAGCATGCATAAAGACTTCGGTTTTAGCCGCGGAAGTCCCGGCAGCCCCCGATTTTCCGGATTCACCGGGAGCTACCTCCCGGTGCTCCTTGCACTGGATGAACAGGTGCCCGCGGACATCGAGGACCTCGGCCCGCCATCTCCGGTCCTCAGGGGTTTGCGAACCCAGACGCTTCACGAGCGTTTCCAGCGACTTGTAGCGGGCGGTGAGCTCGGCGTCGTCGGCGCCTTCAGTGCCGGTAACCTGTGCTTTGGCCGGCCTCGAGTGCCGTGTTTTCAGGGCGCTGTGGATGGCGTCCTTGAACTGCTTCGCTGTGGGCGGCAGGGTCTGCTTGATGTCCAGTTGCAAATAGCTCCCCTCATGGAAATTGACCTCGGAGAGGATTCCGTTGAGGGGAAGGATGCGGCTGGTGACGGAGCGCCGTTCCTCGTCGAGCAGGTGCAGCAGGGTACTGAAGGACTCGTGGGTGCGTTGGTTGAAGAACGCCCGGAACTCGGCTTCCTGGGCTGGCAACCCGTCACTGACAATGGCGTGGTAGCGGGATTCGAATTCGCCGGCCGCTCCGATCGAGGTGCCGTAGTCCGCGGAAATCGCCGTGCCCCAGTCGCGGACGAATCCCTCAAAGATCCGGGTCAGGCGTTCGGCCGTTGCCTGCCCCTTGGACTCAGCCGCGTGCAGCTCACCCAGCAGCCGGGTCCGCACCTGGTTGGCAAGGTTGTCCAGCTCATGCATCTCCAATACATCTCCGAAGCCCGCAAAGTACGGCTCCAGCGCCGAAACAGTGGAGTCCGACGGCGGCGCCTGATTCAGGCGCCGCCGGGCGGCTTCCAGCAGCGAATCAGCCGCTGTGAGCTGTTGGTCGAGGGCCTTGTACTCGCTCTGGAGAACCGCCGCGGATTCAGTACTGCTCTGGTGTTTTTGTCGCGCGGCCTCAATGTTGGCCCGCAGGGGTTCAAGGTCCTTCTGCGCTGCGAGGGCATCCTTGAGCCGTTGTTCGATCCGAGCGAGTTCGTCGGCCGCGACGGCCGCGGAGACCTGCTCCCAGGGGCGGTGATCCTCGGCGACCCGGCGCAGGGCCTCGAGCTGGCGGGTCATCCCCTGGTGGGACTCCTCTCGGCTTTGGGCGAGCTCGGCTGCTTTCGCCAGTTCCTGCTGCAGGTCGGCCACCTGGGCGGCTACGAGTTCCAGTTTGGAGGCGTTGTCGAAACCCAGGACGTAGTCCTGCCTGCTGGTAAAACGGTCATCCTTTTCCACACTGTGGCGGTTGCGCTTCACCACTCCGCCCAGGCTCAGGCCCTTCTCAAGTGACGCCAGTTCGTCCGGGTTTTCGACGCACGGGAAGGCGAAGTCCAAGGCGATGCGCTCACGGATCCACTCTGCCGCCTGGGACAAGGCAGACGAAGGCGAAGAGGAAGATGCAGAAGATGCAACGGCCCCTGCGGTGAGAATCTCCAGCTTGGTCAGGAGGTCGCCGTCGGCAACATCCTCGAGTGCCAGCGCACCGCCGGCGAGAGGCTTCGAGACATCCACTGCGCGAAGGGCACCACGAATGGTGTGATCGTTGAGGTACCGCGTAACGGCGGGAAAATGCTCAGCCTGTACCAGCAGTGTGGTAGCAAGGTTCCGAAGTGCGCGCTCAGCGGCGGGACGCCACTGTTCCTGGCCCTCGGCGAGGTCTATCAGCTCCCCGCCGAAGGGCATCTGATCCTCAGGCACTCCCGTAGCCGCGGCGATGGCCGCCCGGTTTTCAATGCTCGACGGCGGCAGCAGGGACTTCCGCGTCTTCAACGAAACGAGCTCCTGCTGTGCGGCCGCCAATTCGCGTTTTTTGGTGGCGTGACCGTCGAAGGCTTCGAAGCGCAGCTCTTTGAGCGACTCTGAATCCTCGTGAAGGTCCTCTGAACGTGCCGCTGCCTGGGCGTGCGCCTGCTCCCATCCGGCCTCTGTCCACTCGAGGTCCAGGCCGGCGTCGGCGAGCGCTTTGCGGGCTGCTTCCTCTACCTGCTCCCGCAGCTTGAGCCCCACCCGGGCATTCTCGAGCGACTGCTCAATGGCGGAGATGGCGTTGCCGCCCTGATTGTTGTATTCGGCCTCGAGCTGCCGCAGTTCCTTGGCCAGGCCATCCCTGACACCACGTTCAGCGCCGAGTTCCTTGGCTTTCACATGAGCCAGATCCTTGATACGCGCGAGGGTCTGCTGGTGCACTGCGACTGCCAGCTGCTGCTTATAGGCGTCAAACTCCTCCCCTGCCAACTCCCTCAGCCGGTTCGCCTCCAGCAGGGCCTGTGCATATTCCTTGTTCAGGGCAGGTACCGGAGCCAACTGGTCGCGCTGCTGGCGCACATCTTCAAGCCGCTGACGGATGGACATGAGGTTGCTGAATTCCTCGACGACGTCGTCAGCCGCGGCCAGCGTTGCCGGCGCATCCAGCACCTGGTCCCGGAAGAAATTGTTAACGCTTCCGCCCAGTCCCTTACCCGCCTGGATAACGCGCAGGAGGGGAAGTGCCTGATCCGAGTTGATCCCCAGCAGCCGGCGGAACCGCTCCGCGAAGGCCTTGTGGACATCAAACACCTGCGCGTCGGGGAAGAGCGCGTCGAGGGAAGCCTTCGTAAAGCGCTTCTCCGCGACGCCGTCAACAGCCCCCATGTCGAGGGGCTTGTTGTCGATCAGGTAGAACCGGCCAACGCTGGACTCAGTTCCGTTTTTTGGCAGATCGAAGAGGGCCGAGATGGTCACCCGGCTGCCCGCGGCGTTGTCAAACGTCAAGGCGACGGCGGACCACATGGCACCGGGGCGCTGGAAGGCACTGGCTGAGCCTTCCCCTACAGCCTTGTCCCCAACCTTGCCGCGCATATATGTAAAGGTGGTCCGTTTGTCCTCCACTGCGCCGCCGACGCGTTGGGCCGCGGCCTCGTTGGATCGGGGACGGGCGTCGAAAACTCTGGAGATGGCGTCGAACAGCGTGGACTTGCCCACGCCCGAATTACCGGTGAGCAGGGTGCCGTTTCGGTCCACATGGATGGAGTGGGCGCCGTGGAATGTGCCCCAGTTGACCACCTGCACGAGGGCCAGGCGCATCTGGCCCGGATTCGTCAGCTCGCCCATTGGGAGCATGGTTGCGATGCTCACTTGGCTTCCTCCGCTTCGTCCATGTGGTCGTCGCCTATCGCGGCGCCACCGGACACATGCTCTGCATGCTCGCTCATTCTTCGCTTAGACGCATGCTGCCGCATGTCCCCGGCATCGCCGCTGCTGTCAGCGCCGAAGGGAGACGATGCCGGTGCCGCCCAGGGAGTGGCATCGGGCCTGTCGGAGCCGGGCGGCTCGCTGCTTGCAGCAGAGCCGCCCGGCGGAGGGGCGGGGGCGGCATCGGCGTCGTCGTCCTCGCTGGGGTTATCATCGTCGAGCTCTAAGAACGGTTCGGTGCCGGTGCGGTCTGCTGCGACTGCCACCAGGGCCTCTATTTGCGCCGGGATGTCGCCTATGTTTTCGAAGAGCAAGGCCAGCGGCAGGGCGTTGGAGATGGTGTAGACATCGTCCAGGGCGGTGGGGAGGAGAAGCTGGCGGGCCAGGAGTTTGCTGATGGCCCTGTTGACGACGTCGGAGTCCCGCAGCGCATCCTGCTGGCCCGACGGCTGGTAGTGGGCTACCAGTTCCCCGATTTCCTCCCGGGTGATGGTGGGGTCGGTCTGGGCCGTGACGTGGCGGTCGAGAAGGAGGCGCAGGCGGAGCAACACGATGGTTTCCACCCGGCTCAGGGCACGCTGTTGGCGGAGGATACTGGACCTCGTATTGCCGCCGATTGCCTCCGGATCAACAGGACGGAGGACAGCTATTTTTCGCTCATGATCAAGCTGCAGGGTCAGGAACAGCTCGGACAGACGGCTGCGCAGGATGAGCTGGTTGTCCAGGAGGGTGGTCCAGAGTTTCTCGTCCCGTCCGCCGTCGACATACGGCCCTTTGAGTAACTTGACCAATGCCTGCCGGACCTTCATCGGGAGGACACCGGTGTCGCCGGGAAACAAGGCAGCTCCATCGACGAAGGTGTCCCGCGGAGTCAGCTGAAAGGCATCCGCGTGGATGTGAGGTCCAGCCGGCGTTTCCTGCCCGCTCTGCCCTGCGGAAACTGTGTCTAGGGAAGATGCGTCTACGGAGGATGTGGCTTCGGAAAGTTCAGTCATCTTCAGTCCTTCTTGAGCGTGACCACCGGCAGGTACGCCGTGCGCGTGGTTCCGTCTATCTGGTCAAATTCGATGGTGTCCCAGGCTTCGTGGTCGAAGCCTGCGCCGTCCTGAAGCGCATGGGAGAGCAACGCCCGGATCGAGTTGATGTGGCGTTCCTCGTCCGGGAGTTGGTTCCAGGCTTCTGACAACGTGGAAGAGCCGGCCAGTGCGGCCCGGATAACGTCCGGTTTCGCCTTGCCCGTACGTGGTGAGCGCACTCTGTCAACGTCGCTGAAGGCGATGGGGTCCGCGAGCTTTGCCGGAATCGCGAATTCGTCGGGGTCAAATAGCTTAACCATGGCCAGCGATTCAAAGCCTGCATTGAACAATGCAGGGCCCGGGACCAGAGCGGGGCGGTCACGCTCATAGGGCAGCGAACGGATGGCCTGTTCAGCCTCTCGCAGCACCTTCCGGAGCCGCACCGACTGGCGGTAATCGTCGCTTTGCACATAGGTGTTCAGGCTTTCACTGAGCTTGCCGTAGATTCGCTGGATCTGGCTGTGCTGGGTGCGGAGTTCGGCCACCAGGTTTTTCAGGGTCTCCCTGTCCTCATGGCTGAGATCGTCTGCGAACTGACGGCTCAGCACCTCACCGATTGCGGAGCGAAACCGCAACTGCTGCTGCGGGTCCTCAAGGAAGGCCGCGAATGAGCGGAAGGTGCGGCCTTCCGGGCTTTGCCGGAGCCGCTTGTCAGCTTCGAGAACCTGGGCCATGGTGGCTCCCTTGCTGAGGGATTCCTCGATGATCTGGTTCCGGAGCTCGCCCACCAGCTCTTCGATCCTGTCGCGCATCTTCTTATAGTCGGCAGGCAGGGAGGCTGCCAGATCCAGGATGTTCCCGGCGGCCTCCACAGCGTCATCGTCACCAAGCAGGCCATCGAATTCTCCGGAACTGATGTCCTGGATGAGCTGCTGCCTTTCCTGGATCTCATCTTCGAGGGATTCCAGCCGGGCGCTTTGGTCAGGGTTGGTCTCGTTTGCCAGTTTTTCGACGTCGCCCAGCAGGGTCCCCAGCCGTGAGCCGTTCAGAGTGGAACGATCGCTGGAGAGGCTGTCGAGGAACGCAAGGACACGCGACGCCGACTCGGTGACCTCGTACACGATCTGCCCCGACTGGTTTCTCCGAGTCAGGAAACTCTTCCGCGTCCACTCATCGGCGTACTTCTTTCCTGAAAGTGCCCCGGTAGCCGCGCCACCCTGCGGCGGCTCGCCCACACCGGAACCGTGGCGCCGGAGCTGCTCAAGGAAGGCGTCGACGTCGGCGTGGAACTCTTCCAGCGGAAGCTGGGGCCGGGTGCGGGTGAACGAGGCCTGGAGAACAGCGATCACCCAGGGAGCGGAACGTGTCAATGCCCAGGCCGGCCCCTTGGTGAGGAGTTCCAGTTCCGCCAGCCGGGTACTGATGGCTTCAGCCGAGGACAATGCGGAACGGGGCACGCGTTTCTCCTTCAGCTGCCGGGGTTATGGCAGCGCAAACCGGAAAACTGCCAGTACAAGGTTAACGCAGGGCTCCCGACGGTATGGCCAGAATCAAGGGACCGGATAACCTGCCGGAGGGAGCGCCACGTCATGTTGCCAGTGTTACTGATGGGGTTTCCGAAACCCGTTCGTGATCTACGGGTCAGTACGGTTTCAATCCCATATCAACAGCCGCGGCGCGGTCTCTGGACTCTGGCAGGCATCCAGTGCCTGGCTTTACGCTCATGCCACAACGTCAGTCAAAGCGATGATGCAGGGGGAAGCATGGAGTTTGATATCAGTTCGGTGGAAACGGCGACAATGGTGTTCGTCGGAACTTTGCTGTTTGCCTTGGTGATTGTGGTGTTCATCGCAGCGGCCGCGTTTGTGGCCCTGGTCCTGGTAGGTGTGGGCAGGTTGGCCTGGTTCATAGTGGCCGGAACCCTCCTGGCAATGGTCCACGGAATCAACCACGCCTGGGACCGCGTCCTCCACCACACCACCGCCGCCGACTTGCCAGTGGATCTCAGCGCCCAGCCTTCCCCTAGCACCGGAAGCTACCCGCGGGTAGCATTGAGGGACAGCTGAAGGGTTCTCCACCCACGGCGGACCCAGGGCTCCACCCGGTCACCCGGTTAGAGGAGATGTCCCATGAGCTCCGCCACTGACAGCCAAGCCGCAGATGTTCCCGTAGCACCCGAGAAGATGGGCTCTGAGGCAACGGCGGCGGACGCCCGTGCCATCACTGAGGCCGCCCGCGAGACCCAATGGGACAGGCCCAGCTTCGCCAAAGGACTGTACCTGGGCAGCTTCGATATCAACCTCGTCCATCCCTGGCCTGAAGCAAAGCCCGACGACGTCGAACGCGGTGAGGCGTTCATGGTTCGACTGACGGAGTACTGCAAGGCGATGTCGGGCCGAGTAATTGAGCGGGATGCAAAAATACCCGACGAGTACATCGCCGGACTGTCCGAACTCGGTGTCTTCGGTATGAAGATTCCCCGGGAGTATGGCGGGCTCGGATTGTCCCTTGTCTACTATGGACGCGCCCTGGGGTTGATGGGCTCGGTCCATCCCAGCCTCGGGGCGTTGCTTTCCGCTCACCAGTCCATCGGCGTACCCGAGCCGGTGAAGGTCTTCGGCACCCCAGAGCAAAAACGCGAGTATCTGCCGCGATGCGCAGCGGGGGCCATCACAGCTTTTCTCCTGACGGAGCCCGACGTCGGTAGCGACCCCGCCCGGATGGGCAGCACGGCTGTCCCCTCGGACGACGGCGAGTCCTACATTTTGGACGGCGTGAAGCTTTGGACCACCAACGGCGTCATTGCCGAGCTCGTTGTTGTGATGGCGGTGGTTCCCGCCCACACGGATGCGGACGGCACCAGCCACAAGGGCGGCATCAGCGCGTTCGTGGTGGAAATGGACTCCCCCGGCATCACCGTCGAAAACCGGAACGCGTTTATGGGACTGCGCGGAATCGAAAACGGCGTCACCCGGTTCCATCAGGTCCGCGTACCGGCAGCCAACCGGCTGGGCCGCGAGGGGCAGGGGCTGAAGATCGCATTGACCACACTGAATACAGGGCGCCTGTCCATCCCTGCGCTGTGTGTGGCGTCGGGGCGGTGGAGCCTGAAAATCGCCAGGGAATGGTCCAACGCCCGGACTCAGTGGGGCCGCCCCGTGGGGAAGCACGAGGCTGTGGGCAAGAAGATCGCTTTCATTGCTGCGTCCGCCTTTGCCCTGGATGCCGTGTTTGAACTGTCCGCCGAGCTGGCTGACTCCGGGCAGAAAGATGTCAGGATTGAGGCCGCCCTCGCAAAGCTCTGGTCCACGGAAATAAGCTGCCGGATCGCGGATGAACTGGTTCAGGTCCGGGGCGGGCGCGGCTTTGAAACAGCCGATTCACTCCGGGCCCGCGGTGAGCGTGCTGTCGCGGCGGAACAGCAGCTGCGGGACCTCCGTATTAACAGGATCTTTGAAGGGTCCTCCGAAATCATGAGGCTTCTCATCGCGCGTGAGGCAGTGGATGCCCACTTGGCAGCGGCCGGAGACCTGGCCTCCGCCGAAGCGAGCCTGTCGGATAAGGCGCGGGCCGCCGTCGGGGCTTCAGGTTTCTACGCAAAATGGCTACCCAAACTCGTGGCTGGGGCCGGGATGGATCCGAGGTCCTACGGCGAATTTGGCAGGCTGGCCAAGCAGATGAGATTTGTGGAAAGGTCTTCCCGCAGGCTCGCTCGGCAGACGTTCTATGGCATGGGACGCTGGCAGGCCAAGCTGGAGCACAAGCAGGCCTTCCTCGGCCGGATCGTGGACATCGGAGCCGAGTTGTTCGCCATGGCGGCAAGCTGTTCCCGTGCAGAAATGATTCTCAGGACGACGCCCGAACGGGGCGCTTCAGCATACGAGCTGGCCGAGGCTTTTTGCGAGCAGGCCAGGGTCCGGGTGGACGAATACTTTGATCAGCTATGGAGGAACACAGACGACGGCGACCATGAAGTTTCTCGCCGCGTCCTCGCCGGTGACTACGAATGGCTTGAAGCAGGAGTGCTGGACCAGTCCGAAGGGACCGGACCATGGATCGCCGATGCAACACCTGGCGCCTCCAGCCGGGAAAATCTGCACCGTAAGTACCGCTGACCGCACGGATTCGAGCCCCAACCCCAAATAGTAAGCATCCTTGCTACTTTATCCACAGCGTGGTTAGGTGGAAGTGAGACCCCTATGGTCTCTGCATTGCAGTGACCTGCCCAAAAAATGGTCAGGTTGGACCAATGAAAGCGAGGATGTCCGATGAGCAGCAAAATCGGCCCCGACGGCAAGCAGTCCAGGCATGACCGCGACAGAGACGGGATTCCCAACGCGGTGGATCCGCGGGACGACGCCGGACGCGACTACAGCGACACACCCGTGCACGACACCACCCGCCGCAACTATTCTTCGGGCGGAGCCTACGGCGACAGCGGTGCGACAGTCGCCTCCTCAGGCGACGAATACGACGCGACCAGAAGTTACCAGGCGGTTCCCGCCACCGATCCAGGCCTGGCTACCCGCGAAACTGTGGTGGCCCGTGAGAAGGAAGCCTTCGGCGGAATCAAAATCGGTTCGGCCTTCTTCGGATGGCTAACGGCAACAGGAATGGCAGTCCTGCTCACGGCCTTGGTGGCTGCCGCCGGGACGGCGGTGGGTCTCGCCACGAATACGGATGTCAACGAGGCCGTCAACCAGGCAGCCTCGGACCAGACTGTTGGGATCGTGGGCATCATCGTGCTCCTGGTGGTGCTCTTCCTCTCCTACTACTCCGGCGGCTACGTGGCGGGACGGATGGCGAGGTTTAACGGCGCGAAGCAGGGCCTGATGGTCTGGTTTTGGGCTGTGATCGTGGCTGTACTGGTGGCACTGCTGGGCATGATCGCCGGGGAGCGGTTCAACATCCTGGCGAACCTGAACAGTTTCCCCCGCATCCCCGTGAATGAAGGCCAGCTGAGCACTACGGGCATTATTGCTGCCATCGTGGTGGCAGCCGTGGCCTTGGTTGGGGCCGTCCTCGGAGGCATGGCCGGAATGCATTTCCACCGCAAGGTAGACAGGGCCGGGTTTACTCCGGCAGAGGATTACGAGGACCGCTAGGTAATCGCCGGGCGGCGGGCAATGATGCCCGGCGTCCGGTGGATCACCCCGGCAGTCTTCCTCTCAGGCGGACGTTTCTCCATGGACGTAGTACCAGCGCTTGTCCTCCCGCACGAAACGGCTTGTTTCGCGATGGACTCCGCGTTCGCCGTCGTGCCTGAAGTGTGCCGCGAATTCCACGGTACCCTCCGTGTCGAGCGGACCTCCGTGCCGGGAAGAAAGGATGTCCAGGCGGCGCCATTTCAGAGCCGGATCCAGTTCAAGGGACGACGGCCGGGTCCTGGGATGCCAGGTTTGGAGCAGGTATTCCTTCTCCAGCAAAACAAAGGCGCAGTAGCGTGAGCGCATCAACTGCTCGGCTGTCGGGGCGTGAGCATCTCCCGAGTGGAAGCGGCCGCAACACTCCGCGTACTGCTCACCTGTTAGGCACGGGCAAGGTCCGCTGTATGCCACGTTTTTTCCTTAGAAAGTGGGTTCCGGCCGTTGGATCAGCCGAAAGCAGTGAACAAACGGTAACGGCTGAGACACGAAGTCCGCCACCAGCCGCCAGCCGGGAGCACGGCAGAAGAATAGTATCTATGGTGGATGAGGGCAGTTGCCCTGCAACTGATTCAGGCAACTACCTCACGCAGGCTGGATAGGAGAGGTAAGTGGAAGATCCGACGACCATCGCCCTGAACCTGACCTTTTTTGGCACACTCGGGCTGGCCTTCGTAATGTTCCTGGGCCTGTTCCTGGTGTTCATTGCCACGCTTGTCATTGCGGGTGTGGGACGATTGGCCGCAGTCCTGGTCATGGCCATGTTTGGCCGTTTCCCCGGCGAGGACACCGTGGACGTCGTTCGTCTGCCGGGTTCCCTGGCCGCCCCATCCGCTGGGGTGCCGGAGAACGAAGAACGCCAGGACAGCACCGGACCGGCGTCAGTCACGCCAATCAGTACACCCCTGGGGCCACACAGTTTGAAGCGGATTTCCGGGATGCTGCGGACTGCAACGGGCCACCTGCCTTTGATCGGCAAAACGCATCGAGCGCCGGCCGAGATGGCTGCTGACTGGGCCGAGGCAGTTGCCCTCGCGGATGCCCGTGCAGTGGCAAGGGCGAGGGCGGAAAAACCGGCCATCGATGCGACCCTCCCGGATGTTCCGCCGCCCGGAGTGCTCCCGGAAGAGGTGCCGCGGGTGGCCCCGTTGGTTGAATCCGCGTTGGACCAGCGACCTAAGGACGGGAGCGGGCCCGTTCCCGTGCCCCGGTCATTCAAGAAACCGCCAACGCCCGGCACCGAGGATCTGCTTGATACGGGCTCCCTTGTTTCCCTTGCTGCCCGGCCCAAATCCGAAAGCGTCAAATAGGGCATTTGCCGCGGTTACCGTGCAGCCCAGTTGCATGAAGGCGTGTCGCATTCGTTATAGGACTTGCTTGCAACGCAAAGTCTTTGCCGTGACAATTGCCGTGGGGATAGGTCTCGTACTAAACCGCGTTTTGGGCAGTGGTGTCCAACGGGTTTCTTGAACATCTGGGGGAATCATGCGGGTCGTTTCAGCATTTACGGTCATGGCCCTGTTGTTAATCAGCCTGGTGGCGCCAGCCAGCATGGCTGCAGCAGGTCAGGCCAGCACAGAAACTCTCCCGCCGCCTCCCCCTCCGATTGACCACTTTATTCGGACAGCTCCGTCCCCCCTGACCCCAGGAAGTCTCACCACTGAGTGGACACCTCGGACAGCCACGGTCAAGGTTTCCCTGGTGACCATTCAAACGGCTGACCGCTCGGCCGCGGACACGTCAGCCATCAACCTCAGCGCAGCAAAGAACTCGATCGCAGCCGCCAGCCAGTACTGGAGCGGCATGTCCGGGGGCCGGCTGTCGCTGTCTCTGTTTGATACGGTCACGGGTTTCAAAACGAGCGCCAGGTCCGACTGGAGCTTCGACGACATTCTGGTGACGGTGACGCGTGAGCTGGGGTGGATAGAGAGCCCGAACACCAGCCTGGTGGTGTTCATGCCCCGGAACGATGTGGTTGTCTACGGCCAGGGCGGCAACCTCGGCGCCGGTTGGTCCAGCGGACCCACGAGCGGCCGCGTCCTGATGCCCTATCCCAGCGCCTATACAAACGCCGTTATGGGGCACGAATTCGGGCACGTCTTCGGCCTTGACCATGCCAACAGCCTCCAGTGCAAGGATGGCAGTGCCGATTCCACGTACAGCCAAGGGAAGCTCGATAACGGAAACTGCTACTCGCGGCACTACGGCAACATGACGTCGCTCATGGGCGTCAGCCAGGCCGCCATGCCCACCCTTGATGCGTACCAGTACGACATCGCTTCTTTGGGAAACGGTTATGAAATCCGCAACATCGGGACACCGCTGGGCACTGCAAGTTACACCCTCACACCGTGGGCCGGACCAGGCAATGCACGGGCCCTGAAGTTCACCGACCCAGTCAGCAAAGAGGTCTACTACCTCGAACTCCGAATGCCTGTCGGCTATGACGGCGCTACCGCCGTCAACGGGAACCGGGGGGTGCAAATCATCAAAGCTGATCCCGCCGAGCCAACGGCGTCCATGATTATCCCGCCGAGGACGATTCCCTATGACGGCTGGTACCACCCCAACCTCGCCTGGCAGAGCGGCACCTTCACCACTGCTGCCGGCACAAGAGTAACGCTCGACTACATCAACAGCGGCGCGGCGGGAATCACCATCCGGGCAGCCACCCCCTACGTCTCCTACTTCAAGCACGCAAACGCGGCGAACATCTACGGCAAGAGGGCTGACGGCAGTTTCAAGGCCCTCAGCTGGAGCGAGTACTCTGCGCTGGGCATGCCTGCCTACACCACACTTCCGGCCATCAGCTTCGTGAAAAACAGCTGGAGTCCCACCATCTACGCGGTGGAAAGCAATGGCAAGGGCAAGGCACTCAGTTACGCCACCTGGGAAGCATACGGACTGCCGGCACCCACATCCTTTAAGCTTCTGGCCGGAACCTACTTCTACAAGAAACCGGGCCAATCAACACTGTTCTATGCCAGTCCCGCGGGGGAAACCACTGCGACGCTGGCGGAGTGGGCAGCAGCAGGCTCGCCTCCGATCACCGTCACCGTCCGATACGTTAAATACGGCTGGGACCCCACCATCTACAAGCTCGACGGCATGGTTGATGGAAAGGCTGAACTGGCTAGCACTGTTGTTGCCATCAGCTATCAGGAATGGTCCGCAGCCGGCTTTCCCGCCCCTGAGAGGACGCCGTATATCGGGGGATCAACGATCTTCAAGTTCAATAACTTCCCCTCAATTTTCCTCAAGGCGCCCTCCGGTTCCATTCATGAACTGACCCCGCAGGAGTGGACGGAGATTCCTGCGAACCTCCGGGTGTTCACGGACAAGGGCGCGGCGCGCTTCGTCAAGAACTCATGGTCCAGCGCCATCTACATGGTGGGAAGCGACAACAAGGGCACCCAGCTGACCTACCAGCAGTGGGTGCGTTATGGCCTGCCCGGACCACAAGTAAGCACCCTCATTCCCGGAAGCGGATTCGTGCGGATAGGTACCAACCCTGCCCTGTACTATGACTCGCCCTCAGGGCTGGTTGGCGCCACGAACGCCGAATATGTGGCCGCAGGATCCCCGCCTGTCACTGCCCGCTAGCCTTTCACCTCCCGCTCGGCGCGCCGGTGTTACGCGCTTTCTCTAGTGTCTTGCCCAGTCACAGGGTCCAGAACGCTGAGGCGGCACGGCTCCTTGCTGTCGTCGGCCGCTATCACCCGCAGCAGCTGATCAGGATCGTGCAATTCCAGGATTGCTTCGACTGCCGCGCGGGCATGCGTGAGGTCCAGGATTATGTCCCTGCCCGGAAGCATGGCACTGGTTCTACGGGCGACGACGTACAGGGCGCGCAGGTTTTCCCGTGTGACGCTTCCCCGTACTTCGATGCGTGCGGTTTGCAGATTCGCGTCGATCCGAACCGTAACTTTTAGCCGTGAACTGCTTGGCTGCTGGGCCATGCCCTAGACCACGCAACCGGTCAGAAGAACAGCGGCATTGGACCCAGCGCGGGCGCATCGGTGCTGATAAACGGTCATAATCCCCAAGGTCTCCTGAATGTCGCTGCGTACGAAACTGCAAGGAGTTCATTCGCACTCCCGGCTACGTGACGAGACCATGGTGTTGCTGAGCCGTTCCTCCCCCCAATTGCCGTGCAGGAACCGCTCGCCCTTAAGAGTGCAGGACAGTCCCCTGTTGCCGTAAGGGACTAAAGTCCCTGGTGGGCGGTTTCGCGCCGGAAACGACCCCGGTTGCAGTTCTGCCCAGAAGCACTGATACACCCCGAGTGCTTTTCCAGTACGATCACATCCGATGCCACCTTCCACTTCCCTGCACACCAGGAACTCCCGGTATTCCTTGCCCATCGTCACCTCACGACTCCGTACGGCAGGTTGTGTGTTCGCCGAGGACGAGGCGGAACTCTTGCTGTCAAACGCCGGAACAGAGGACACGCTGGAGACCATGCTCACAAGACGGGAGGCAGGGGTTCCGCTCGAGCACATTCTCGGATGGGTGGAGTTTTGCAGTCTGCGGATAGGGGTTGCTCCGGATGTCTTCGTTCCCAGGCAGCGAACAGAGTTCCTGGTACATCAGGCCGGAAAAGTAACTCTCCCGGGGTCCGTAATCCTGGATCTCTGCTGCGGCAGCGGAGCCCTGGGACTGGTCCTTGCCCAATGGGCCGGCAGCGTTGAACTTCACGCCGTCGACATTGAACCGGCAGCTGTGAAATGTGCCCGGCAAAACCTGGAGGGCCTCGACGGTTCCGTCTATGAGGGCGACCTTTTCAACCCGCTGCCCCGCGGCTTGATGGGCAGGGTTGATGTCCTCGTGGCCAACGTCCCCTACGTACCAACGGACGCGATCGGGCTGATGCCTCCCGAGGCCCGCGACCATGAGCCACGAGTGACGTTGGACGGGGGCGACGACGGGCTGGAAGTCCTGCGGCGGCTCGCGGATACTGTGTTGCCGTGGTTGGCTCCGGGCGGCAACATCTTCATTGAGACAGATGCGAGCCAAGCCCCGGCGGCCGTCAGGATTCTGGCAACCGCCGGGCTGCTTGCCCGCTCCGTCTACTCGGACGAGTTCTGCTGCACGGTGGTTATTGGAGCCAAACCAGACCCAGGGGCATAACAGCGGCCCCACCTGGAGAGGTTCACGAGAGACTGATGACCAGCTTGCCATGTGCCTCCCCAGCGCGCAGCTGGCGAATCGCTTCGGGAACCTCCGTCAGGGAGAAGGTCTTGCCGATCGCCGGTGTGATCTTCCCTGCCTCGATGAACTCCCGCAGGTCCTGCAGATCCTGCACACTCTCGCCCGATACGAGGGCTCGGATTTTTTGGCCGATGCAGAGGGACAACAGGAGACCCCAGAGCTGGCGTCCGACGCCGCCAAAGACCTCCCCGCCGCCTTCACCGCCGGCAAGGACCAGGGTTCCTTGAGGCGTCATGGTTCGCCTAAGGCGGGACAGCGGTGTGTTGTTTCCTGCAATCTCGAGGATGAGGTCGTACCGGCGCCCGCCGTCGGCATAGTCCTCCCGGGTGTAATCAATGACGTGGTCAGCGCCGAGCGAGCGCACCAGCTCTACCTTGCCCGTACTGCACACTCCGGTGACCTTCGCCCCATACGCCTTCGCGAACTGCACTGCATAGGTACCGAATCCGCCACCCGCCCCGATAATAAGAACCTCTTGCCCTTCCTTGATCCGTCCGGCGTCCCGGAGGCCGTGAAGAGCAGCGGAGGCTGAAACGGGAACGGCGGCAGCTTCTTCAAACGTGAGGTTTGCCGGCTTCAGTTCCAGTCTGTCCTCCCCGGCGAGCGCATATTCGGCGTAAGTGCCGCTCAGCGAAGTCCCGAACACCTCATCCCCTGGCTGGAACTTCATCACGCTCTTGCCCACGGCGCTTACGGTGCCGGCGAGGTCCCGCCCCCGGACCCGCAGTTTTGGTTTGCGCACGCCAAAGCCGAACAGCCGCAGGAGGTAGGGCTTGCCGGTCATCAGGTGCCACACGCCGGAATCCACTCCCGCGGCATGCACCCGGACCAACACATCCTTGTCTCCAACAACCGGGGTCTCGATGTCCTCGAGCCGCAGCACATCGGGTGAGCCGTATATATCCTGAACGATAGCCTTCATGGTGTTTCTCTCTCTTGTGCCGGGTATTGGAATACTTCATCCAGCCTGACCCCGAAAACCTGGGCTATCTGGAAGGCCATTTCGAGGGACGGCGAGTAGCGGCCCTGTTCAATTGCGATGATGGTCTGGCGGGTCACTCCCGTGCGGTCAGCCAATTCGGCCTGGGTCATCTCGTTGTGGGCGAACCGCAGGCGCCGTATGTCATTGGTTACCCTGGTTGGCTTCACCATGCCGGGAGCCCCCGCCTGTAAGCGACAATCTTGGCAACGGACGCCAGTGCCGCAGACAGGAAAAATGCCAGATAGACGGCATTGGCGATCCAGAAGTAGGGGAGCTCGGCCATTGACATCAGGAGCGCGGCGACACCGCCGATCACGAGAAAAGACTGGCCGATGGATTCGCCGAACCGGTAGATTTCCCGGTCCCGTTGGTCCTTTTTCCCGGCTCCTTCACGGATGACCATTGACCCGATGATGTTCAGCAGAATAGAGCCAGCGATCGCTCCCCCCGTGGTCCACAACATGGTGGCGACGTAGGGGGTCTCCTCGAGCGGAACGTTTCCAGCCTGCCCTAGGACTATTGCCACATAGATTGCGTAGGCGGCAAGACTTACCACCAGCATGATCCATGCGCTTCTTTCTTCGGAACCCATCTTCACTCCTATGGACAAGGGACCCCTCGGAAGAGGATGTATAAAAAACTTTACACGATGTTAGGAAAAGATGACTTCCAGAAAAGCGAAGGTGGCAACGGTCGGATTGGATCCGATTGCGAAATTGAATGCAACCGCGCGCGGGGAACTGGCAAAGTGCGGTTGGATCGTTTTCACAACACTCAGCGGCTACTCGAAAATTTTGGGCGTCCAGGCGTAGGGTACGGTCATGGACATCATCCTGGTTCCCGGTTTTTGGCTGGACGCTTCATCGTGGTCAGAGGTCACCCCACCGCTGGTTGCAGCGGGTCATCGGGTCCATCCGTTGACCCTGCCCGGGCTTGAGTCAAAGGATGCGTCCAGAGCCGGCATCGGCCTCCGCGATCACATTGACGCCGTCGTCGCCGCCGTCGACGCGGTTGAGGGCCCGGTGGCCCTCGTGGGCCATTCCGGCGGAGGCGCCATCATCCACGGTGCTGTCGATGCCCGGCCCGACCGGGTGACACGCGCTGTCTATGTGGACAGTGGACCGTTGGGTGAAGGAGGGGTCATCAACGACCAACTCCCTGCCGAAGGGGATGAGGTTCCACTGCCCCCGTGGGAGGGTTTTGAGGATGCCGATCTCACCGACCTGAATGAAGAACTGCGTGCTGCCTTTCGGGCACGCGCCATCCCAGAACCACGAGGCGTCAGCAGCGACCGGCAGCATCTGCAGGACGAGCGCCGCTACAACGTCCCGGCCACCGTTATCGCCTGCGAGTTCCCGTCCTCCCTTCTCATTGAGTGGATGGACTCCGGCCATCCGTTCGTAGCGGAGCTCGCCCGGATTCGCGACGTCGAGTTTATGGACCTGCCCACCGGGCATTGGCCGCAGTTCACCAAGCCCGCCGAACTCGGCGAGGCAATTCTCGCCGCCGTCGACGGTGCGTCAGGGAGTCGCCGGGGCTGACCATTCAGGCGTGGCTTACCTGGTTACCCCAGGCTTCCGTTTCACGCTGAATGCGCTGCGTGATCAATTCGACCTCTTGGGACATTTGAAACCCGACAGGAAGGCGATCCCCAGGCCAGCTGGACACCTCACGGGACTCCGCCAAGGCCTGAGCCAGCGCCTTGGAGAGGGTGCGAATCTTCCACAAATGCAGCGCATGGCCCTTGGCCCGCCTGTGATGCTCGAGTATTTGCCCCAGCAACTCACGGATTGCCGATGTAACAGCCAACGGTTTCGGCCGGCCCTGAATTCTCCCCATGCGATCCACCGTCCTCCAGCATGTTGATTCCGCGCCTGGATTCAAGTGTTGCGAACGTTGCTTAAGGTCCCGGCAACGCTGACTAAGGATCCGGTCAAGATAGTGCTGCGCCTCGACCCTCTTTGATGCAGACGACGGCGACACTCCGGGATTTTAGGCGTGTTGCCTATTTCGCTGCCCCGAAGATGGTCAGACCGGCACGGTCCGAAGGCCGGCAACAGATCAGGAATGGAGAAGCGTGGGGCGCCGAAGCGCGCCTAGTATGACTGCACGAAGCTGGTTAAGATCGAGCCAGATGACGCCGACGGAAACCGCGTAGGCGACCCCTCGTAACAGATGGAGACACGATGACCACGGCCACGAGCACGGACATTCGGTCAGCAGAGCTGCACCCCGCCGATCGCCACGACCTGATCCGCGTGCAGGGTGCACGTGAGAACAACCTCAAGGACGTCACCATCGAGATCCCGAAGCGGCGGCTGACTGTGTTCACCGGCGTATCAGGTTCAGGCAAGAGTTCGCTGGTGTTCGCCACGATCGCCGCTGAATCGCAGCGGATGATCAACGAAACCTACAGCGCCTTTGTGCAGGGATTCATGCCCGCGCTGGCCCGGCCGGACGTCGACGTACTCGAGGGGCTCACGACGGCGATCATCGTTGACCAGGAGCGGATGGGAGCGAACCCGCGCTCGACAGTCGGCACTGCCACCGATGCCAACGCCATGCTCCGGATCCTCTTCAGCCGGCTGGGCAAGCCGTACATCGGGCCGCCCACGGCATTCTCGTTCAATGTCCCGACGCGGAAAGCCAGCGGTGTGATGAGCACCGAGAAGAGCGGCCGGGTGGAGAAGGCTGTGGTGCAGAACGCGGTCTACCTGGGCGGAATGTGCCCGCGGTGCGAAGGCATGGGCTCGGTCTCCGACTTTGACCTCACTGCCCTCTACGATGACGGCAAATCGCTCAGCGAAGGGGCCTTGACCGTCCCCGGCTACAGCATGGACGGCTGGTATGGCCGGATTTTCAGCGGAGCCGGCTTCGACATGGGCAAGCCGATAGCGAAGTTCACCAAAAAGGAAATGCACGACCTCCTCTACAAGGAACCGACCAAGATCAAGGTGGAGGGCATCAACCTGACCTATGAGGGGTTGATCCCGAAGATCCAGAAGTCGATGCTCTCCAAGGACGTCGAGGCCATGCAGCCTCACATCCGCGCTTTCGTTGAGCGCGCAATTACCTTTCAGTCCTGCCCCGAATGTGACGGCACGCGGCTCAGCCCGGAGGCCCGGTCCGCGAAAATCCGCGGCAAAAACATCGCAGAACTGTGCGACATGCAGATCAGCGATCTGGCCGGGTGGGTCGGCGAACTCAACGAGCCGTCGGTTGCACCGCTCCTCAAAGGACTCCGGCACCTGCTCGACTCGTTCGCCGAAATCGGCCTGGGCTACCTCTCGCTGGCCCGGCCGGCCGGAACACTGTCCGGCGGCGAGGCGCAACGAACCAAGATGATCCGGCACCTCGGGTCCTCCCTGACCGACGTCACCTACGTTTTCGACGAGCCCACCATCGGCCTGCACCCTCACGATATCGAACGGATGAACCAGCTCCTGCTGCAATTGCGCGACAAGGGCAACACCGTGCTCGTCGTCGAGCACAAGCCGGAGACCATCGCCATCGCTGACCACGTCGTCGACCTCGGTCCCGGCGCCGGCACCGCCGGTGGTGAGGTGGTCTTCGAGGGCACCCTCGAGGGACTGCGGAAGAGCGACACCATCACCGGGCGGCATCTCGATGACCGGGCTGCCCTTAAAAAGGCAGTTCGCACGCAGAAGGGCGCGCTTGAGGTCCGCGGAGCGCGCGCGCACAATCTGCAAAACGTCGACGTCGACATACCGCTGGGCGCGCTTGTGGTGGTGACGGGAGTTGCCGGCTCAGGAAAGAGTTCACTGATCCATGGTTCAGTGGCCGACCGCGACGGCGTGGTGGTGGTTGACCAGGGCGCCATCAAAGGCTCACGCCGCAGCAACCCTGCCACGTACACCGGTCTGCTCGAGCCCATCCGCAAGGCGTTTGCGAAGGCTAATTCAGTGAAGCCGGCGCTTTTCAGCTCCAACTCTGAGGGCGCCTGTCCCACATGCAACGGCGCGGGTGTCATCTTCACCGAACTGGGCGTTATGGCCACCGTTGAGTCCACGTGTGAGGACTGCGAGGGGCGCCGGTTCCAAGCGTCGGTCCTTGAATACACGCTGGGCGGGCGGAACATCGCCGAGGTGTTGGCAATGTCGATGACAGAAGCGAACATCTTCTTCAGCGAAGGAGAGGCCCGCACGCCTGCTGCCCACAAGATCCTCGACCGGATCGTGGACGTCGGGCTCGGCTACCTCACCCTCGGCCAGCCACTCACCACACTGTCAGGCGGCGAGCGCCAGCGCATCAAGCTGGCTACCCAGATGGCGGAGAAGGGTGAGGTCTATATCCTCGACGAACCGACCACGGGCCTCCACCTGGCCGACGTCGAGAACCTGCTGGGTCTGCTCGACCGCCTGGTCGGGTCCGGCAAGTCGGTCATCGTCATCGAGCACCACCAGGCGGTGATGGCGCACGCCGACTGGATCATCGACCTCGGTCCCGGTGCCGGCCATGACGGCGGCCGGATCGTCTTCCAAGGCACTCCCGCTGACCTTGTCGCAGCCCGCTCCACGCTCACAGGTGAGCATCTGGCAGCGTACGTGGGGGCCTGACGCCGGCACGAAACCCGGAGCAGGCCTCAGTACCAGTTATTCGCTGCGCGGAATTCCAAGGCTTTGGTCGGGGAACCATAGCGTTGTTTGATGTAGCTCATGCCCCTGTCCACCTGGCTGCCGCGCCACCCAGCTGAGGTGTCCCAAAGGGTGCTCAGGGCAGTCATCTCCTCGGCGCCCCATCCGTACGAGGCCAGGCGGCTGCTGGCATAAGTGCTGGTATCGACGACGTCTTCCGCAGCGCCGTCCACGGCTGCGGGAGCCGTAGCGGTGGCCGTGCCCAGCAAGGGGTCGAGCAAGCCGGTAACTGGCGTCAGCAGTGTACTCGGTGACTGCGACGGTGTCGGTGTCGGTGCTGGTGCTGGTGCTGGTGCTGCGGTTGTCGCAGGAGCCGGTGCCGCCGTTGGCGAGGCCGGCGCGGGCTGAGGGTTCGAGGAAGAGGCCGGAGGCTGGGCGTTCGGGGACGTGGCAGAGGCGGGCGGAGCCGCGGCGGTGGAGGCAGCCGCTATTGCCGCCAGGGTGGGAGCGTCCACCGGCATGGGGAGGCTGCCCACACCAGGCAGGCTAGTGCCTTGTTGATCCGCTGCCGCCGGGACATCGGCACCGGCCGCCGCTTGGGCCGGGGTGCCGCTGGTTGTCCCAGGGGACGTGGCCGAGACGGTTGGCCGGGGGGTAGTGGTTCCGGCGGTCGGCCGTATTCCGGAGGTCGCCCGAGTCGCGTTCGTTGTGCCGGGGGCCTCCTGGGCGGAAGTTTCCTTGCCGAAGAAGGGCAGCTCTGTGGCCTGGCTGGCTGCTCCTACGCCAAGCAGCACGGCAAAGGCTCCGGCTACGACGGCCATCCTTTGACCCATGACACGAACCGAAACGGCTTTCTTCAGGACATCATCGGGCTTGGAACTGAATACGGCAGCCAGCTGAGGGCTATGTGCGCTCGTCTGGGCGTCGATTGCAGCGGCGGCCGATGCGCTCACCGTTGGCTTTTCAACTGCCGCGCGCCCCGTCCTGCTCCGTCGCGTCGCTGCGGGGGCGGGACGCACTTCGGCTATGGGTGCGGTTTCCGGAGCGGAGCTCTCCTGCACGGTCGTCGGAGCGGCTTCAGTCACAGGCGCAGTCCTGGGGGCAGGGGGTACTTCAAAGGCCGGGCGCCTGTCCCTGCTTCGCCGCGTGACGGTGGAAACCGGTGCAGTGGGCTCAGGTTCTGCGGGAATCGGCGCGGCCGGAATCACGGTGGTGGAAACGGGGTCCGTGGGAGCCGTCCCGAGGTTCGGCTCTTCCGCGGCGGGGTTTGTTGGGCTGGGGGTTTTGACGGATGGCGCAGCTTCTGCGCGATGCCGTCCGGCGCGTAAAGGGCGCGACTGATCGAAAGAACGGGACATGATGGTTGCCTCTCAACGCCTGCGAGGTTAGCTGTCGGGTTCGGAAGAGGTCAACCGGCCGGCACGTTAGACGTGACGGCTTCACCCCACGGGCCGCTGGGTAGCGGCCCGAAGACTCTGGGTCCCCCGTCTCTGCCTTAGTGTTGGGAGTCCGGGATGTGGCAGAGCTCGGCGTCAGCCCGGACGCGGCCCGATCCAGATGGGCCACGCACAAACCGTACAGGAAACCCTCCCTTAAAGTCACGTTTAGGTAACAGGAAAAGGTTGGCGGCGAGTCACGTTGCACCATCCGGATGCGATAGGCCTTTTTGTCCGACCTCGCAGTACACTGAATTATCGAACATATATTCGAATGAAGGTGTGTTGTGGGCATTATTGTGGGTCCTCGTATGATAGCCGCCGGCAGCTCGCTGCTCACGGTTCTCATCTCCCCTGTGGCGGTGGCTGCAGGCTACCCCTCGCCAGCGCAGGACTACTTTGACGGCAGGATCGACCTCAACGAACACCTCATCAAGGACATCACCAGCACGTACGTGGTGAGGGTCTCGGGAAATTCAATGGAGGGGGCGGGCATCAGCGACGGGGACGAATTGATCGTCGATCGCGCCCTGGAGCCCAAGGACGGGTCCGTGGTCATCGCCGTACTGGACGGTGAACTGATCATCAAACGCCTCCGCATCAGACAAAGCGGCGTCCTGCTCCAGGCGGAAAGTGCGAACTACCCGGATATCCGCGTTGCAGCACTGTCCGACCTCATCATTTGGGGCGTGGCCACGAGGTGCCTCCACCATGTCTAAGCCGGCAATGATGCACCGGATGCAGCAGATCGCCCACGTGGACGTGAACTGTTTTTATGCCTCGGCTGAGCGTGCCTTTGACCCATCCCTGGAAGGTCGGCCACTGGTTGTGCTCTCCAATAACGACGGGTGTGCCGTTACCCGGTCACCCGAGGCCAAGGCACTGGGCATCCCGGTAGGCGAGCCCTGGTTCAAGATCGCACCACGGGTCAAGGAGTGGGGCCTGGTGGCCAGGTCCAGCAACTATGAGCTGTACGGCGACATCAGCGCGCGCGTGATGGAACTCCTCAGCAGGTTCTCGGCCTGGCTGGAGGTCTACAGCATCGACGAGGCCTTCCTTGGCGTCAAGGGAACCCCGGATGAGCTCCTTCGGCTTGGACTGGAGATGAAGGCCGCCGTGCGCCGCAACGTAGGCGTGCCGGTGTGCGTCGGAATCGCAGGAACCAAGACCCTGGCAAAACTTGCGAACAAGTGGGCCAAGAACAATCCGGGCTTCAACGGTGTTTGCCTCTGGGATTCCCTCCCCCTCGCCCAGCGGGAAACACTGATGGCCCGGCTGTCGGTGATCGAGATCTGGGGCATCGCCTCCCGCCTGACCAAACGCCTCAATGCCATGGGAATCCAGTCGGTCCTTGACCTTTCAAAGGCAGATCCTGTGATGATCCGGGACCGCTTCTCAGTGATGGTGATGCGCACCGTCCTGGAGCTTCAGGGCACACCATGCATTCCGATGGAGGAGGAGCGGATCGGCAGGGACCAGTTGATTTTCAGCAGGTCCTTCTCCACGCCCATCACTACCGTCCATGAACTTCGCCAGGTCCTCAGCATTTACGGTCAGCAGGCCAGCGCCAGGCTGGCCAAGCACGGATTGCAGACCAGAGTCCTCACGGCATACGCCGCCACGTCCTACTACAACCCCCAGGACACTTCCTACCCGTCGGCCTGCATCAGGTTGCCGATGCCCACCGCCGATCCCGTGCTCCTTACCCGGGCAGCGCATGCTCTGTTGCCGCAGATCCAGGAGGGAATCAAATATGCGAAAGCGGGAATCATGGTGACCGATCTGCGCCCCTCGGGGAACCAACCGCCCCTGTCTCCGTTCGAGAACCCTCACGAGGAACGCGGCATCGGCCCTCTTCTGGAGGACGTGGCCCGCCGTTATGGCCGGGGCTCCATCGGACTGGGTCACGCCGGCATCAGGGGAGGCCCGGACTGGACCATGAAACGCGACATGATGTCCCCGCGCTACACCACGCACTGGGATGAACTCCCGCTCGTCAAGGCTGCCTAGATCCCACGCGCATCACCCTGCCGCCACCGGGGTTCGCTTTGCCGCTTGCTCCTGCACGCCTAGCCTGTTGCTATGGTTCACCCCTCCGCGGCCGCCCCGTCCGATGTAGTTCTTGCCTCCATCCGGCAACCCGGCGATTCGGAATGCTCTGACATTCACATCGCTGGCGGGGTGGTTTCTCGTATCTCGCCGGCGGGAGACCATCCGGCTCGCCCCACTGTTGTGGACTTCGACGGCGGCTGCGCCATCCCCGGACTCTGGGACGAGCATGTCCACATGACTCAGTGGGCACTTGCTGCCCAGCGGCTGGATCTTTCCCGCGCAGAGTCGGCGACGAACGCCGTCGAGCTCCTCCGCCCCCACCTGGGCGGCATGGAGTCCGACACGACGCTGGTCGGCGTCGGATTCCGGGACGCTGTGTGGAGCGACGCTCCCACACTGGAGATGCTCGACGCCGTGACGCGGCGCCAGCCGACGGCACTCCTCAGCCACGACCTCCATTGTGTGTGGCTGAACAGTGCGGCTGCCAAGCGCTACGGAGTTTTCCTCGATGCCGATGGCCTGCTGCGGGAAGACGCAGCGTTCGCCGTCACGCGCCAGTTGGACCAGCTTCCTGACCCTCTGGTGGATGGCTGGGTGGCCGATGCCGCAAGAATTGCAGCGTCGCGCGGGATAGTCGGCATTGTGGACTTCGAAATGGCGTGGAACCGGGATGCCTGGATGAGGCGCGAGGCGGCCGGATTCGACTCGGTGAGGGTCGACGTCGGGGTCTATGCCGAGCACCTTGGGCGCGCCGCCGGCTTGGGGCTCCGTACCGGGCAAGCCTTTCCCGGGAGCGGCCTGTTGCGCGTCGGACCGATGAAGGTTCTCATCGACGGCTCCCTCAACACGCGCACCGCATTCTGCGTGGACCCCTACCCCCATGGCGGAAAGGGAGTCCTCACCGTGAGCGAAGCCGAGTTGCTGGCGCTGTTGGAGAGGGCCGGGGAGGCAGGGTTTGTTCCTGCTGTCCACGCCATCGGCGACGCCGCAAACAAGGTGGCGCTCGACGCTTTCGAGCGCGCCGGCATTCCGGGGCGGATCGAACATGCCCAGTTTGTCCGGCAGCAGGACTTCCGCCGGTTCGCCGACCTGAACGTGACTGCCAGTATCCAGCCCCTGCACGCCCTGGATGACCGGGATGCGGCAGAGGCAAACTGGGCCGGTCACACTGACCGGGCCTTCCCTTTGCGCTCACTGCTGGAAGCGGGAGCCATGCTGGCGCTGGGATCTGATGCTCCGGTAGCGCCGCTGGATCCATGGGCGGCGATGTCAGCGGCGACCACCCGGTCAAGGCAGGACGGGCGGGAGCCTTGGCACCCTGAGCAGTCCATCACACGGAAAGAGGCCTTGGCGGCGTCGGCCCGGGGACGGAAACGGATCCAGGTTGGAGACCGGGCGGATATCGCGATCCTCGACGGCGACCCGCTGGCTGTTCCGGACGACGTTTTCGCCCGTATGCCAGTGGCGGCAACCGTTGTGGGCGGGAGGTTCACCTATAACGGTTGAGGAATATTTAGTTCTTTGCGCGCGCCTGGACAAGATTGGCGAACGGAAGTGAGCCGTGAACGGCATGAAAGGCTGCGTGGCACTCCGCCTCCGCGCGGTTCACTTGATCCGGGGGCAATTCTTTCCAAGCGACAAGCAGGGACTTGGCGTCGGCTAGCTGCCAGAGCAACCTTCCATCCCAGTGACCGGGTGGCTTCCCTTGACCGAAATCCACGAGTTCCTGGATCTGCCTCCTTAGGCCACGGTTGCCCTTACTGCCGATGCCAGCCTTCCCCACATAAAGTATGTCGGCCCCGTCGACCCATTCGGCGGCCACCTCGGCCGGATTCAGTGAAGGGTCCTTTTTCTTGAACCGCCCCGCCGTGCTCTTTGCCAGAAACACAGGCTGGAATCCTTCCGGGAGCAGCACAGCAAAGATTCCGGGACCCTGCGGAATCCTGTTTATTTCCAGATTCGAAAACGCCCGAAATCCGGTGAACCCATCGTCGATGAGCTTGTTTCTATCCATCTGCCTGCCGCTCCCTCCACCCCTGAAGAGGCGTCTCCATCGACTGCCAACGGTACGCGCATCCCGCCGAAAGCAGGGCTGACACATTACTGCCCTCACTGCTGCGCCAGAAAGTTTCCCACCCACCAACCCCACGCCAGCGCGTAGAGTGGACCCAGACGCCTGATTCTGGACGCCGTGTGCTGAGGGAGAGATCGTGACGATTGACTGGGACGAAAAAAAGGCCCTGCTGCAGGAACCGAACATAGCGGCTGTAACGCAACTTTGCGACGAACTCATGGCGAAGAGGCCAGGATCGGTTGTCCCGTACATCGACCCCGTCCACGACGAAGACGAGTGCCGCATCGTCAGCCTTCAGACCAGCCCCGGACGGGGAACCGAGTCAGGCTTTGTCTCCCACTTCAATGACGACGAAGCTGCCCGCCGGGCCACGTCCATCTACGAGCTGGCAGAACTGGATCCCCGGTATGTCATGCCCTGGCACGCCTACCCGTGGGTCCGCGACCCGGACATGCCTTCCGCCCTCAACGTTCAGGAAAAAACGGATGGCCTCAGGCCCTTCCGCCAGTTCCTGAAGATCAACAAGCGGGTATCAGCGATCATCGCCCACGGAGCTGACGCTAACGCCTTCCTGACGCTCTTCGAGAAGACCTATCACTCGTCCCTGAAGAACCATGGCATCAAGATCTACAAGGCCACGGCACTTGGAGGCCGGGCGTTCGCGGTTTCCGAGACGAAGCAAGAGGAACTCCTCACCAAGAGCGTGGACATCTATAAAGACGCAATGCAGCGCGCGGGTATCCAGCACCTCTAGCGAGGCGCCCCGAAGTACTCGCCCTGGAGGCCGGTACCGTGGGGCCATGAACCTTTCAGATGAGCTCGCCTCAGTTCGATCGGCCTACGATACAGTCGCCGAGAGCTACTCGAAGGTGCTTCCTGACGCCAGTTTCGAAACCCCGCTCGATCGGGCGATAATTAACGCCTTCATCGAATACGTCAATGCAGCGGAAGTTAGTTCCGTCCTGGATGCCGGCTGTGGCGCCGGGCGGATGACAGCGTTACTCGCAGCCCAAGGCGCTCTGGTTTCCGGAGTCGACCTGTCGCCAGCGATGATCGGCATCGCCCGCCGCGAACATCCGGATCTCGCGTTCGACGTAGCCGATCTCTCGGATCTTCCCGCCGAAGACGCTCACTTCGGAGGGGTCTTCGCCTGGTACTCCATCATCCATACAGCCCCCGACGAACTCCCGCCCTTGTTTGCGGAATTCCTCCGAGTCCTGGCTCCTGGGGGCTTTCTGCTTCTCGGATTCCAGGTTGGTAAGGGGCCGCGTCACATGGCAAGCGCATATGGACATGACATTTCTCTGGACGCATACCTGTTTACACCCGAATACATCACGAGCCGTTTAGTCCAAGCCGGGTTCGAGGTCGTCGCTCAGATGGTGCGCGCTCCCAGAGAGTTCGAGCGGACGAGACAGGCCGTGCTGCTGGCCCAAAAGGGCCAGTAACCTGCTTCAGGGCCGGAGTGGTGTGGCGCTGCCTGCGGCGAGGAGGTCCACGTACGCACCTTCAACGTGCGCGGAGTCCTCAATTCCGAGAACAGCAAGGAGACGGTTCGCTTCTAAGACAGCGGCGTCGTATTCCAGAGTGTCATCGACACTGACTTCGACTTCCAGGAACTCGCCCAGACCGTCCATTTGGTCAAGATACACCCGCGTCTGACCGATGCGGAACACAGTGCGGTGCTTTCGGACTCGCCCAATTTCGCCATTGGCGTCAGTCAGGATGGTGCGAAGCCCCTCTGGGTCCGCAGTTTCTGAGTGGACGTAGAACGAAGGCTTCGGACCGGGATCGTCCGCCGTCCTGTAGAAGATCAGGCACGCCGTGACCTTCGCCGAGGACTCGAAGCTTGAGGCGGCCGTTGGGGGCAGGAGAAGAAGATGTCATCCTGCACTTCATATTCGGGTCCCATGTCCGCCAAGGATGCGACCGCTGGCAGCAGCTTCTCGAGACCATCTACCCGTGCTTTGATTTCGATGTTCGTTGGCATGAGTCCACTAGACCACGTGTGCAAGACTCTTGGAGTGACTGGTGACTCCGAAGCCATACGGCATCTTGTTGAGGCGCCTCCTCCCCATAAAGTCCAGGCCGATTTCGCGGCTGCCGGAATCGTGTCAAAGCTTCCGGGCGGCAGAGGAACTGCTTGGAAGGCCGGCGAAGTAACGCTGAAGCCTCTCGATGTGCTTCCGCAGGAATTGCTCTGGCTGGACGAGGTCGCACCTGTGCATGCCGCCGAGAGTCGCCTGCGGCTGAGCCTTCCGATCAGAAGCCGGTTCGGGAAATTGATTGTGGATGGCTGGACGGCCTTCCCCTACCTGGCCGGTGAGCACCGGACCGGCCGGTGGCTGGAGATCGCGGAAATTGCCCGTGAATTTGCCGCGCTTTTCTCTGACGTGCGGCGCCCGGCCTTCATCGATATGCGGACCCATGCCTGGGCAAGGGCTGACCGCTTTGCATGGAGCGAAGACCATGCTGGTCCACCCGTCGATGCTCCTTACGTAGCGGATCTCATGAGCGCGCGCAGGCCCCTTTCCGATCCGCCCGCCCTCATCCATGGCGACCTGAGCGGAAACGTTTTGTTCGATTCAGTCCTTCCACCTGCCGTTATCGATTTGACCCTCTACTGGCGACCTGTCGAGTACTCGGTCGCAGTCGTTGCAGTAGACGCGGTGTGTTTCGAGGACGCCCCGCTGTCGCTCCTGGAAACGATCAGCCCGAAGCCCGGCTTTCCTCAGCACCTCATCCGTGCTGCCCTGTTTCGCATCGTCACCGATCACCTCAATGGCCGGCGCACCCACGACTACTACCCCTACGACGATGCGGTGGACCGGATTCTGCAGCTCGTAGCCGCTCAGAGGTGCAACTAGCACGCCAACTTAACACATAGAAGATTCTGGGCTGGCGACTTTGACAGCGAGCTGTGACCCGTGCCATATTTCTTGTGTGAACCTGTCAGACAGCCGGACAGCAGGACAGCCTGCCGCCGAAAGAGCCGCTACAGTACCGAGCCGCCCCTTGGCGCGCCTCGGCGCTGCCGAAGCTGTCTTCAACGTTCTCCGCGGGGAAATCGAATCGGGCAAGCTCGAGGTCGGTGCCAAGCTCAGTTCTGAAGCCGCGCTTGCCCAGGAGTACGGTGTGAGCCGTTCCGTGGTACGCGAAGCCCTCCGCTCATGCACTGCCCTGGGGCTCACCATGACGCGGACTGGCAAAGGGACATTTGTGATTGCCAACAGGGTGGCCGCGGACCTGGTTCTCGGCCAGTATTCGGCCCGGGATCTCACAGAAGCCCGCCCGCATATTGAAGTTCCTGCAGCAGGGCTTGCCGCTCAGCGCCGCACCAAGGAAGAACTCGAAAGCCTTCGCGACATTGTCGCCGCCATGGCATCCGAGGACGATCCAGAAGTCTGGGTCACCCTGGACTCCAGCTTTCATGCGGCGATCGCACGCGCCAGCGGCAACAGGGTTTTTGAGAGCGTCGTCGCGGATATCCGTGAAGCCCTCGCCAACCAGTCCGAAACCCTGAACATGGTGGCCGACCGCAAGATCGCCTCCGACCGGGAACACGAACACATTCTCCAAGCCATCGAAGCAGGCAGCACCATCGACGCCCAGGCCGCAATGGAGGCGCATCTCCACGCCGTCGGCGTCGCTCTCAACTCCATCTTGAACAAGTAACCCTAAGACTCAAGGACTCCATGCTCTCCCCCGCCTTAGCCCAGCACGCCTCAGACCCGGCGCAGTTCCTGCTGCCGCGGCACACTCCGCTCGCGGTCCTCACGCGCGACGGTCTGGTTGAAGGCGTTCACTACGGTTCCCTCATCGCAACGGCTCCCGACGCCGGAACCTTGCTGGAGGCAGGGGACCCCCTGAAACCCTTCTACCCGCGTTCCTCCTTGAAGCCTTTACAGGCAGTTGCCTTGGTCCGCGGCGGACTCAACATCTCCCCGGAACTGCTGGCCCTGACGGCTGCGAGCCACTCCGGTGCCGCTATCCACCGGGACGGTGCCCTGAGGATCCTCGAACTCCACGGGCTCACTCCGGACGCTCTGGAAAACACCACAGACCTCCCGTATGGAACCCCTGAGCGTGAGGAATGGCTTCGAAACGGCGGGGAGAAGAGCCAGCTGGCCCAGAACTGCTCCGGAAAACACGCGGCCATGGCCGCCACGTGCGTGATCAATGGCTGGCCGGTCCGCGGCTACCTTGATCCGGAGCACCCTCTCCAGAAACTTGTGGCCGATACCATCCGAGACCTCACTGGCGAGGCACCGGCAGGGATCAGCACCGACGGCTGCGGGACTCCCCTTTACCCCCTGACCTTGCTCGGAATGGCCCGCGCCTTCGGCCGGCTGGCTGCTGCAGCAACCGCCGTAGATCCCGAAGCGCACCGGAAGGCCGAAACAACGGATGGAAGCCCGGAAGCCGCCGTCGCCCGTGCCATGGCCCGCCATCCGGAGATGGTGGCCGGCGAGGGCCGCGACGTCACCGAACTCATGCGGCTGGTCCCCGGGCTGGTAGCAAAGGACGGCTTTGAAGGCGTTCAGCTGGTGGGCCTCCCGGATGGCCGTGGAGTTGCCGTGAAAATTTCCGACGGCGGTGACCGCGCGCGTATGCCTGTCACCGTGCGCGTCCTGGACGCGCTCGACGTCGACACCTCCCCGCTCGCAGGCATCGCCACCGCGCCCGTTCTGGGAGGCGGCCATCAGGTGGGCCTTCTCCAGGCTGCAGACTTCCTCTTCCCACAGGTGGCAACACCGCCAACACCCCATACCTCCGATTGACCGTGGAACAGTCAATCGGGCTGGTCGCCGAGCTGAACCCGTACCCGGGCTAAGCAACGGTGGCCACAGCAATGGCTCAGGAAGCCCTCGCCACCAGCAAGGGCGCCGTAGGGCTGGTCCTTGAACACGGGCTGCTCACTGAAGCGCAGCTCGACCAAGTGCCCAGCCCGCAACCTGGCACACCCGAGTAATCCCAATCGCTCCACTCAAAAAGTCCCTCCCTCAAGAAAAGGACTCACCATGACACAGCCCCCAGTGGCCGCCGAGCAACAAGCGGCCATCACGGACCACACCATCCCGGCCCAGGCGCACGCCAGCGAAAGCCTGCTCCATGCCGAGGATAAGGGCTACCACAAGAGCCTGAAGCCGCGGCAGATCCAGATGATCGCCATCGGCGGCGCCATCGGCACCGGCCTGTTCCTCGGCGCGGGTGGCCGGCTCAACGCCGCAGGCCCGTCCTTGGTCATTGCCTACGCCGTCTGTGGCTTCTTCGCCTTCCTGATCCTCCGGGCCCTGGGCGAACTCATCCTGCACCGGCCTTCCTCGGGCTCCTTCGTCTCCTATGCCCGGGAATTCTTCGGGGAAAAAGCCGCGTTCGTCGCCGGCTGGTTCTACTGGATCAACTGGGCCACCACCACCATCGTTGACATTACTGCCGCTGCCCTCTACATGAACTTCTTCGGCCACTACGTGCCCTGGATGGCTGATGTCCCACAATGGGCCTGGGCACTGATCGCGCTCGTTGTTGTTCTGGGTCTGAACCTCGTTTCCGTGAAGGTCTTCGGCGAAATGGAGTTCTGGTTCGCCATCATCAAGGTCGCCGCCCTGGTCGCGTTCCTGGTCATCGGCAGCTACTTCGTCATCTTCGGCACCCCCGTTGACGGCCAGCAAGTGGGCTTCAGCCTCATCGCCGACAACGGCGGAATCTTCCCGAACGGCATCCTGCCCATGATCATCCTGATGCAGGGTGTGCTGTTCGCCTACGCCTCGATCGAGCTCGTCGGTACTGCGGCAGGCGAGACCGAAAACCCTGAGAAGATCATGCCTAAGGCCATTAATTCCGTGGTCTTCCGCATCGCAGTGTTCTACGTCGGCTCCGTCATCCTGCTCGCGCTGCTGCTGCCCTTCACTGCCTACGAAAAGGGCGTCAGCCCCTTCGTGACCTTCTTCGGCTCCATTGGCATCCAGGGCGTGGACGTCATCATGAACCTCGTGGTCCTCACCGCCGCGCTGTCATCCCTGAACGCCGGGCTCTACTCCACGGGCCGGATCCTGCGCTCCATGTCCGTCGCCGGCTCCGCCCCTAAATTCGCCCAGCGCATGAACAAGGCTGGCGTCCCGTACGGCGGCATCGCCATCACTGCCGGTGTTTCGCTCCTGGGCGTTCCGCTGAACTACCTCGTCCCTTCCGATGCCTTCGAAATCGTCCTGAACGTCGCCTCCGTCGGCATCATCGTTACCTGGGCCACGATCGTGCTGTGCCAGATGCAGCTCAAGCGCTGGGCAGACAAGGGCTGGCTCAAACGCCCCTCCTTCCGGATGTTCGGAGCGCCCTACACCGGATACCTCTCCCTCCTGTTCCTCGTCGGGGTCCTGGTCATGGTCTTCATCGACTCACCGCTGACCCTCCTGGTCACGCTCGTCGCCTGCGCCCTGATGGTGGTTGGCTGGTACGCGTGCCGGAAGCAGATTCATGAGATCGCTGAAGCCCGCGAGGGCTACACCGGTATGTCCCCGGTGGTGGCCAACCTCCCGGCTCGCGGCGCGGAAGACCGTATCTAGCCCCTCCGGTTAAGTCCGACGGCGGCACCTTAGATTCTGTTCTACGGAACCTCAGGTGCCGCCGTCGTCGTTTTGCGGGCGGATAGTATTGGCGGGTGACTGTGCCGCCTGAGCTCCTGAGCACCATTGCGGATTATCGTTCCCGCGGTTACCGCTGTTCGACGCCCGAGGCAGAGCCGGAGAGTCAGGAATACGGCGCCTACACGTTTTCCCTCAATGATCAGTCCGTGGTTTTCCGCATCGCCAAGACCACCCCGACAAAGATTGGCCAGTTCGTGACGCTTTGGCAGCGATCACCGGGGCCGGGACAACCCATCCGGCCCTTTGACGTAAGCGACGGGGTGGACCTGTTTGTTGTCAGCGTCGGGGATTCGGTAAATTCCGGGCAGTTCGTCTTCCCGCAGGAAGCCCTGATCAAGCGCGGGGTCGTCTCACAAGGCAAGCTCGGCGGCAAGCGGGCGTTTCGTATATACCCGCCCTGGACCGCACCCACCAGTCGGCAAGCACAGGCCACCCAGCGCTGGCAGTCGGAGTTCTTTGACTCACCGGCTACTGCACCCGGGGAACCACCGTCAGGGAATGGATTTGAGGCAGGGCAGCCCTGAGATCCCGCTCGAGCTTTGCCGTATGGAGGCTGAACTCATGGAGGCTGGTGGCTGCGGCGGCAGGAATAGTGACCTCGGCGTTCAGGTGATGGCCTGACCAGCGCAGCCGGGCAGTTCCTGACGGGGCATGCTGCCGCACAACCGTAGCTACCCTGTCAGTCAGCGAGGGGTCCACTCCGTCCATCAGCCGACGGCCGACGTCGCGGACGGTCCCCCACAACAGCACCACGATGGCCGCGGAAATCAGCAGCCCTACGATAGGGTCCGCTAGGGGGAAACCGAGCCAGATGCCAATCGCTCCCGCCACTACGGCGAGGGACGTAAACCCGTCTGTGCGGGCATGCACACCGTCCGCCACCAGGGCCGCGGAACCGATCCGGCGGCCGACGCGGATCCTGTACAGCGCCACCAACTCGTTGCCTGCAAAGCCCACCAGCCCGGCTGCCAGGACCCAGCCCAGGTTTTGGACCGGCTGCGGCTCGAAGAAGCGGCGGATGGATTCGACGGCCGCAACGACGGCGGAAAGGGCGATCATGGCAACAATGAAGAGTCCGGCAAGGTCCTCAGCCCGACCGAAGCCGTAGGTATACGTCTTGGTTGGTTTGCGGCGGCCAAGCAGGAAAGCGATCCACAAGGGCACAGCGGTCAGAGCATCGGAAAAATTGTGGACAGTGTCGGCAAAGAGCGCAACCGATCCGCTGACCAACACAATAATCAGTTGGAACAGTGAGGTGGCACCGAGGCCCAGCAGGGAAATCTTGACCGCACGGATCCCCTGTGCACTCGATTCCAAAGCGTTATCAATGGAATCCGCGGCATCGTGCGAGTGAGGGACGAACGCTTCCCGCAGCCAGCCCTTCAGGCCACGGCCGTGCGAATGGCTGTGCTCGTGGCTGTGCTCGTGGCCATGGCCATGCTCGTGTTCGTGCCCGCCGAGGGCCTGGTCCGAGCCGCTCATGCGCCGTGGTGGGGGGCCGTGCCAAGCGAATGCTGCGCCTGATGAACAGCGTCCACCACCAGTTGCCGCGCATGGCCGTTCTGCATGCGGTAGTAGACTTTGGTGCCCTCTTGACGCGTCGTGACCATGCCCACCAGACGCATCTTCGCCAAGTGCTGCGAGACGGCGGCGGCGGGTTTGCCAACTTTTTCTGCCAAGGCGTTCACCGGCATCTCGCCTTCCCTGAGGGCAAGGATAAGCCGAACCCTCGTGGCGTCTGCCAACATGGAGAAGACTTCCACTGCCAACTCAACATAAGGACTGTCGACGTCGAAGGTGCAAGACTGCTTATCTGCATTCATATGCAGATACTGCCACAGACCGCCACTCCAGCCAAAGGAAATAGATCCGTCGGCCCGAAACATCCGATGAATCCCGGTAAGATGGTCCCATGGCTGTGACTGACGAGGCGATCGACAAAATCAAAGAAATGCTTCTGCGGGGCGAGCTCAAAGCAGGCGACCGGCTGCCGCCGGAGAAGGAGCTCAGCGACCGCCTCGGCCTGTCACGCAGTTCCCTGCGGGAAGCCGTCAAGGCCCTGGAGCTGATACGCGTTCTGGACGTGCGGCGTGGGGACGGCACCTACGTCACCAGCCTGGACGCGAAACTCCTGAACGAGGCCCTGGCTTTCGTCGTGGAGCTCCATCAGGACAAATCAATTCTTGAGCTCTTCGAGGTCCGACGTATCCTTGAGCCGGCCACGGCCTTCATCGCGGCAAGCAAAATAAGCGGCGCCGAACTGTTGGAGCTCAGTGCCACGATGGACGGAATTGACGAGCATACGGACGTAGAGGAACTGGTGGCCCACGACCTCGAGTTTCATCGCATCATCAGCAGGTCAGCGGGAAATGCATACCTGGAAAGCCTCCTGGATGCCTTGTCCGGCAGCACAGTGCGGGCACGCATTTGGCGCGGACTGACCCAGGACCGTGCGGTTGCGCATACCCTTGCAGAGCACAAAGCCATCGCCGACGCCCTGGCGCGCGGGGACGCGGAACTGGTAAGGGCCCTGGTCACCGTTCACATCAGCGGTGTTGAGAGTTGGCTGAGGCAGGCTTTGTAGCGAAAGCTTCCCGGACGGAAATTTCTCATGAACTCTGATTCCCTCCGCCTACCTCATCTCCGGTCAGGGCAGCTTTTATTTACCTTGCCCCAAAAGCCGCTCAAGCGATCCTGTCAATGCGAGGAAAACCGCTGCTAATTTGCATGCTTTGCCCCCTGAATTCACCACCAAAACCATGCCGTAAACCAACGTTTCCGGCAACTGCTACCCTCATTCCGGGCGACTCGGAGTTCCCTTGGCCGTGCCCTTGTGAACAATAACGCAGGCGCATTCCAGCAGTGGATTCCTGCGGAGTGTCCAGGGTAGGCAGAAGAAATTAGCCCCTGCTATTCACGCATCAACACTGACGAATTAGTAAGTGAACTTTCCTTTATTTATCCTGCGATCGCCGCTAATAAGCAACCTGATAATTCAATTGTGACACTTCTACACACGGTTATTGACCGGCTGTTGACATAAGAGAATTGCAACATAGTATTTAGCATTGGGGGAGCAACCATGTGCTGGATAGGCGCTGTCGGCTGCGACTCAAGTCTTTTAGGGTCAAGGTCTGACCCTGTCCGTCTACCAGGGGGTATCGCCGTTGACACAGCAAGGTAAGAATCCGGGCTCGTTAAGCCGTTGGATGTCACAACGAAGCGGGGGCAAGCCGGTCACAGCCATTGTTGCTGTTACAGGGCTCCTCGCTTTTTCTTTTGCCGGGACGGCAAGCATTGTCCAGGCAGCAACCGTTCCGGGAAGTCCCGGCACTCCACAGGCTTCCACCGTCATCTACAGCGAGGACTTCCAGAACGTCCCCGGCCCGGCTCCTATCCAACGCCTCAACCAGTACGTGGGCGTATCGGGTCAGGCCTACACTGCTGCCCCGTCCTGGCTTGCCGACTGTAACGGCTGGATCGCTTCATCAACCCAGGACACCGCAGCTGCAGCGCAGATCGCCGACTGCAACGGTTCTCAGGGTTCCTGGAACAGCGCTCAACAGCTCAGTCAAGCATTGGGCATTTTCGCCGGAGCTTCGGATTCCGCGTCCAACTTTGCAGTCTCTGCTTATACCGCCGGGAACCCAGGGGCCGGCCAGGTGGAGTTTCAAACAGCCACGAACATCCCCTTTACCGGAAACGGCCGCTTTGTGGCTTTCAGGGCTGATGTTGCAGCCGTGAACTGTGGCGTATCCGCTCCCTTGCTTCAGTTTCAGCTGATTGACAGTAGCGGGACGGCAAACCCTGCAGGATCTCCCGTTAATGCCTGCGTCGGCACCAGCACCGTGGCTGCGCCAGCAGTCGGGGTCACGCGCGCCAATTCCATCAACGTTGGCACCACCACCTCGAACGGATCAGTTCTGGTCAGCGGTACGTCCATGGGTATCCGCATGATCAACAACAACGGCTCGGGAACCGGAAATGACCATGCTTTCGACAACATCCAGGTTTTGGATGTCACTCCGCAGCTGGATAAGTACTTTAGCCCCGCGTCCGTACCCGTTGGTGCGGCCTCGACGCTGACGCTCACGCTGACCAATACAGATGAACTCGCTGCCAAGAACGGCTGGTCCTTCACCGATGCTCTTCCGGCGGGGTTGACTGTCGCGGACGGCGCTGCGGCCACCACCTGCCCGGCAGGAGTTGTGACAGCCCCCGCCGGCGCGACGTCTGTGGCCGTGACCGGAAACCTGGATGCAGGCATGGCTTCCTGCACGGTCACCGTCAACGTGACCGCCACCGCGGCCGGCTCCTTCACCAACGGCCCCTCCAACATCACCGGCGTCGGAATCAACCCTCCAGGGGAATCCACTGTCGCGTTCGTTGAGCAGCCTTGGGCCTGTGACGCGTCCGGCTACCTGTTCCAGAGCCCGGCCGGCCTAGCCGGTCCCCACCTGGTCCAGCAGGTCGACCTGGTTTCCGGCGCGTACTCAACAGCGTTCAACCTTCCCCGGGCGGTGAACGGCGTTGGTTACAACACCCTGGATGACTACTTCTATGGGATTGCCGGCGACGGCCACCTTGTCAGGATCGGCGCCAACGGATCACTGACCGATCTCGGCATTCCTGCCGGCACCGGCGGCGCCGGTTTCAACGTCGGAGACTTCGACGCTGCGGGCCACTACTGGATTACCACAAGCGCGAGCCCCTCTGAGTACTTTGAGATTGACCTCGCCCCGGGTTCGGCAACCTATGGCACCGTGCTCAGCTCAGGCACCAAGGGACTGACCGGCGGCCTGTTCCCGGGAGCCGACTGGGGATTCACCAACGGCGCCTTCTACAGCGTCGGAACAGACGCCGCTGGAAATAGCATCCTGGTCAAATTCGACCCCGCAACCGGAACCCAGACCATCGATTCTGTATTGACTACCCCTGCAGGGGAACCGGTGACCGGACTTCTTGTCGGCGCCGTTTATGTCGACGCGTCCGGATACCTCTACGCATCGGACAACCCCACCGGAAACATCTCCCGCATCAACGTCACCACAGCTCAGCTGGTACCGCTTTCCACAGGTCCTGCCTCCGGCGGCAATGACGGTGCACGCTGTGCTCTGGCGCCGATCCCGACCCTCACGGTGTCCAAGACCGTTGAGGGCCGTCAGGCTCCTGCGGACCAGTTCACCGTGGCCCTGGAAAACAGCGGCGGTACTGTCCTGACCTCAGCCACCACCACGGGCACGGCCACAACAGTCAGCACCACTGACCAGCCGGTGTCCCAGGGCGCAACCTACACCATCACTGATGCCATGGCGGCAGGCTCGGCCAGCGCGATCAACGCCTACAGCGCGACCGTAACCTGCACGAACACCGTAACCGGCGACACCGTACCGGCTGAGGGCACCGGGCCATGGACCTTCACGGTTCCGGAGGCGGCAGCGTTCACCTGTGCAGTCACCAACGCGCCGGTCGCTGTAGGCGTCAACCTGGTCAAATCAGCCGACGCGGCCGCGATGGAGAACATCGAACCGGGACAGATCATCACGTACTCGTTCGCGTTCACCAACACCGGCAATGTGCCCCTGACCGATATCCGTATCGATGAAACCGAATTCACCGGAACGGGCAACGCCCCGGTCGCGGTCTGCCCGGCAGGCCCGGTCGCCCCGGCAGCAACCGTCACCTGCACCGCCACCTACACGGCCACGCAGGACGACGTCGATGCCGGTTCGATCTCCAACACCGCCACCGGTACCGGCACCCCGCCCGAAGGCTTCCCGGTCCCGCCGGTTTCCCCGCCGTCGGAAGTCACTGTTCCGGCACCGCCGGCACCGGCCATCACAGTAGTGAAAACCGCTGACGAAGCCGCCCAGGCGGACCTCGTGGTGGGCCAGAACATCACGTACTCGTTCCTGGTCACCAACACCGGCAACGTCACGCTTAAGGACGTCACCGTCAACGAAGGCAACTTCTCCGGCGCCGGCGAACTCAGCGACGTCACCTGCCCGGCAGAAGCAGCTTCACTGGCACCGGCCGCCGCCATCACCTGCACCGCCACCTACACGGTTGTCCAGGAAGATGTCGACGCCGGCTCCATCACCAACACCGCCACGGCCACCGGCGTTCCGCCGGGAACCACTCCCCCGCCGGTCTCACCGCCGTCAGGAGTAACCGTTCCCACCCCGAACGCGCCCGCCATGACCGTGCTCAAGACAGCAAGCACGGACCAGGCAACAACAGCCGGCCAGGTACTCACGTACTCGTTCTTCCTCACCAACACCGGCAACGTCACCCTGACCAATGTCACTGCAGTAGAAGGTGAATTCACCGGAACAGGTGACCTCTCCGCAGTGACCTGCCCCGCAGAAGCGGCCTCGCTGTCACCGGCAATGAGCGTCACCTGCACGGCCACCTACACGGTCACCCTGGCAGACCTCAACACCGGCACCATCACCAACACCGCAACAGGTACCGGCACCACACCTGGAGGACCAGCGATCAGCTCGGCTTCCTCGACGGCGAAGCTGTCCACTCAGGCACCTGTCTCGGCAGTGAACGTTGCAGGCAACCTGGCGAACACGGGGCTCGACGCCGGACCGCTCGCCTTGGGCGCGCTCCTGCTGGTTCTTCTTGGCGGAGGAGCGATGACGGTCAGCAAGGTACGTCGCCGATCAATTCAATAAGAGGTACAGCTCTCTCTGAGACCGAGAACTGAGACCAGAAAGCGGCGCCCGGGACAACCCGCCCGGCGCCGCTTTCGTCTGTTCCCGGTAAGCAGACCTGATCCGCATGTCAGACCGATAGCAGGGAGAAACGCAAACGGCCGCCCATCCAAGGATGGGCGGCCGCAGCAGAGGGAAGAGGAAGAGAACCGCTACTGGTAGAGGTTCGGCTTGATCTCGTCCGAATCGATGTTCTTGGCGTCGTACCAGTAGAAGCCGGTGTCGATGATCTTCTCCAGTTTTTCGCCCTTGAGGGCGGCTACGGCAGCCTTCACTGTTTCGTACCCGATTCCCACCGGGTTCTGCGTGACGGCGCCAGCCATGAGGCCGGACCGGATGGCATCGATCTGGGCCTTGCCTGAATCGAAGCCGACGATAGTCAGCTTGCCCTTGAGGCCCAGTTCTTCAACCGCCTTGACGACGCCGATGGCCGAACCCTCATTGGTGCCGTACATGCCCTTGAGATTGGGGTTGGCCGTGACAATGGCCTTGGCTGCGTCGGCTGAAAGGAGCTGATCGCCACCGGCGTACTGGATGGCCACAATCTTGATGTTCGGGTGGTTCTTTTCGATGTATTCCTTGAAGCCGTCGCGGCGGTCCGTACCGGACTTGGAAGTCTGGTCGTGGCCGATGATCGCAATGTCGCCGCTCCCGCCGATGAGCTCCGCGAGGTGCTTGGCGGCCTCGGCCGCAGCAGCCTTGTTGTCCGTTGAGGCGGTGGTCACCGGGATGTCGGATTCAACGCCGGAGTCAAAGGCAACCACAGGAATGTTCTTGCTCTTGGCCTGCTCCAGCAACGGGGTGGCTGCCTGGGAGTCCAGGGCGGCGAAACCAATGGCGGCGGGTGACTTGCCGAGAGCGGTCGTCAGCATCTGGATCTGCTGGTCCACGTCCTTTTCGGTGTTGGGACCTTCAAAGGTGATTTCGACGTCGAGCTCTGCTGCTGCCTTGTCAGCGCCCTGCTTCACGGCCTGCCAGAACTGGTGCTGGAAGCCTTTGGAGACGATGGCGATATAGGGCTTGGCGCCATTGCTGGCGGTGGCACCGGGCGTGCCGGCGGGAGCCTCGCAGCCTGCGATGGCTACGACGCCGAGGGCCAGACCCGACAGGGTGAGGAAACTGCGCCGGTCAAAAGTTGACTTGTTCATGGATGAAAACTCCGTTGTTTTTCTGGTTGGAAAGGTATGGGAAGAAGGGGGACGGTGCTGGAGGGGCAGTCTGGTCCGGACCGGTTGAAGACGCTACTTGGCGGCCTCCTTCCGGCGAAGCATGTCCAGGTAGACAGCCACCAGGATCACAACGCCGATAGCCACGTTCTGCCACTCCTGCGGCACCGAGATGACGCGCAGGCCGTTGGTGAGGACGGACATGATGAGGGCACCAATGACCGTGCCGACGATGGAGCCCTTGCCTCCGGCCAAGGACGTCCCACCGATCACGACGGCGGCAATCGCCTGGAGTTCATACCCCATGCCCTGTCCTGGCTGGGCTGAGTTGAGCCTTGCAGCGATGATCACGCCGGCCAGCCCGGTGAAGGCTCCTGCGGCTGTGTAGATCCAGAGCTTCCAGCTGCGGACGTTGATGCCCGAGAGCGCCGTCGCTTCCTCGTTGGAGCCGATGGAGAAGGTGTAGCGGCCCAACAGGGTCTTGCTCATGACCACGCCGGCCAGTGCTGCCGCTCCGAAGAAAATGAAGACAGCGTTGGGAATGACCAGCCCGGCAATGGGTTTGCCAAGGGCAAGGTTGGCGAAACCCTCAGTACCTGTGAAATAGATGGGCTTGGTTCCGGAAACCACCAGCGCCATGCCCTGGCAGACGAGCATGGTGGCCAAGGTGGCGATGAATGGTGGGATTTTCAGGAAGGAAATGAGGAAGCCGTTTACGGCCCCGATCACTGCTCCCATCAGGATGCCACCCACAATACCGGCCCATATCGGCAGGCCCAGATACGTCAGCACGACGCCAACCATCACAGAACACAGGCTCATGCCGGTGCCCACGGAGAGATCGATCCCGCCAGTGACGATGACGAACGTCGCACCGAGGGCAAGGAGCCCGATGACCACCGTGGAAAGCAGGATGTCCGAGAGGTTGCCCGGCAGCAGGAACCGGGCGTTCATGACGCCGAAGAATACCACCAGGACAATCAGCGAGCCGAAGGCCAGGAGCTGCTGCAGGGACGAGCGCAGCCGCAGGGAGAGGCCTTGGCCGCGTGGCGGTGAAGACGGCGCCGTCAACACCTTTGATTCTTTCGGTGTGGGGGTTTCTACAATGCTCATGAGGTTGGTGCTCCTGTGGTGATGGAGACGCGCCGGGTGGCAAGTTCCATGATGTTTTCCTGGGTGGCTTCTGCGTTATTGAGGAAGCCGGTGATCCGCCCTTCGCACATAACGGCGATCCGGTGGGACAGGCGGAGGACTTCGGGCAGTTCCGAGGAGATCATGATGATCGCCTTGCCTTCGGCCGCAAGTTCGTTGAGGAGTTTGTAGATCTCGTCTTTGGCTCCGACATCGATGCCCCTGGTGGGCTCATCGAAGATGAGGATGTCACAGTCCTTCACGAGCCATTTGGCGATAACTACCTTCTGCTGGTTGCCGCCCGAGAGGTTGCGGGCCAGCTGCCTGATGGACGGCGTTTTGATCCGGAGCTTGCGGGCGTATTCGTCGGCGGTGCGGCGCAAAGCAGCGTCCTTGATAAAGCCGCCCGCCGAGTTCTCCACAAGCGAGGAGAGCATGATGTTTTCCTTCACATCGCGCTCCAGCATGAGACCCAGATGCTTTCGGTCCTCCGAGAGGTAACCGATGCCCAGCTTCGCCGCTACGGCCGGGTTGGGAATCTGGACGTCGGCCCCGTTCACTTTAAGGTGTTCGAAGCTGGCCTTGTCCGCGCCCACCAGTGCCCTCGCAACTTCGGTTCGTCCGGCGCCCATGAGTCCGGCAAATCCCAGGATCTCGCCCCTGCGGAGCGCGAAGCTGACACTCTTCAGGAGGGAAGAGGTAGTGAGCCCTTCAACGGAAAGTACGACGTCGTCCGCGTGGTCTGCAGCGTCGGCCGGCGGGCGCTGGTCACCGGAAATCGAACGTCCCACCATCAGCGAGATGACCTCCTGCATGCTGGTTTTTTCGGTGTCCACAGTGTCCACGTACTCGCCGTCGCGGATAACGGTAACGCGCTGGGAAATCTGCTTGAGTTCATCCATTCGGTGCGAAATGTAGATGACTCCCGTCTCCGGCGAGACAAATCCGCGGATCAGTTCATGCAGGGTGGCCACTTCGGCATCGTTCAGGGCCGCGGTGGGCTCGTCCATGATGATCACCTTGGAGTCATGACTCAAGGCCTTGGCGATCTCCACCATTTGCTGTTTGGCCACCGTCAGATCACCGCAGCGCTCCCTTGGATCCAGCTTGAGGCTCATCCGGTCGAACAGGTCCTGGGTCTTCCGGTTCAGTGCCCGCTCACTGAGCATCCCAAAGCGGCGGGGTTCCCGGCCGATGTAGATGTTCTGGGCGACGGTCAGGTCGGCCATCAGGTTGAACTCCTGATGGATGATGCTGATGCCCAGCTCCTGGGCATGCTTAGGTCCGGTAGGCGTAAAGGCCACACCGTTGAGTTCAAACGTTCCCTCATCCGGGACGTAGATGCCGGAAAGCAGCTTCATCAAGGTGGATTTGCCTGCACCGTTTTCGCCCACAAGAGCCAGCACTTCACCGCGCCGAAGGTCCAAATGCATGTTGTGCAGTGCCCTGACCCCGGGGAAGCTCTTCTCCACGCCGTGCACGGACAACAGTGGTGTCTGATTCGCCGTCATGCTTTCACCTCGTCCTGCCTGGTTAATGTTGATTCCGTTTCCGGGGTGGTTGCTTCCACTGACGATGCAGGCAGCCCGGAGTTTTCCAGTCCATAAGTACGGGCCGCGGTGCCTTCGAGGAAAGCGTGCCGCTCGGCGGGGCCCAGGTCGGCAGCCAGTTCGAGCAGTACCTCCACTGTGCGGCGGTAGGGCGCTCCGAGCGTGCTGACCGGCCAATCCATGCCGATCATCAGCCTCTCGGGTCCAAAAGCTACGAGCGCCTCTTCCCAAAGGGGACGTAATGCCTTGGCCGTGTATTCCAGTCCTGGCAAGTGCAGCCCCGAGACCTTGGCTACCGTGTTGGGCAACTCAGCCAGAGCCCGGAACTCGCGGCGCCAGCGCTCCAACTCACCGCATGACCCGTTGCCTCCGGAGGTGACGGTGCCCGAGAGCGGCGGTTTGCCTAGGTGATCCAGGACCACGGTGAGTTCAGGAAGGTCCCTGGCAAGGTCAACGGCACGCTGCAGGTGCCGGGGATAGGCGTCCGGGACGTCCAGGGTCAGTCCCTTGGCGGACAGCAGCTTCAGCGATTCCCTCACCTCAGGCAACTCCAGGAAGTCATCCCGCGGGTCGTTGTGGACGAGGTGGCGGACTCCACGGAACTTCGGGTTCTGGCCCAGCCGTTCCAGCGCGGCCTCCGCCTGCTCAGGCTGTTCCAAAGGGATCCAGCCGACGACGGCGAGCACCCAGTCGTTGCGGTCAGCTGCGGCCAGCATAAATTCTGTATCAGAGATGGCGTCGTCTGCCTGCACCAGCACCGCTCCGCTGACACCGGCGTCAACCAGTGTTTCCTGTGCCTCCGCTTCGCCGTAGCTGCGGAAGAGGGAACCATGCTGAGGACCGAGCCATGAGTACGGGCGCCGCGGCGCCCCTGGCTCGACCGGCTGGTCGGCGGCAGGTGGCAGTTCCCAGAGATGAAGATGCGAATCGATCATGCCGGGATCAACCTCCGCTGTGAAAGTTCCGCCCAAAGTTCCTCCGGGACCTCTTCTTCCATCCGATTGGCACTGTCTCGGATCTGTTCAGGCGACGTTGCCCCGACCGTCACATTGACAACGGCGGGGTGGCGCAGGCCGAACTGGAGGGCCGCCGTCGGCAGTTCCACTCCATAGCTGGCGCAGATGACTGCCAGTTGGCGAGCGCGTTCCAGCAGCTCGTGCGGTGCCTGCCCGTAGTTGTAATGGGCGTCAGCGGGAATATCCTGCCGGGCCAGTATCCCGGAGTTGTAGGCTCCGACGTTGACTACTCCGGTGCTCTTCTCTACGCATCGCTCCAAGAGGGGCACCTGGGGCTGCTCCAGAAGGGTGTACCGGCCGGCCAGCATCACGAGGTCCAGATCGGCAGCCTCCACGCATTCAAGGGCGGCTTCAGCCGAGTTGATCCCCACACCGATGGCGCGTACCAGCCCTTCAGAACGGAGCTTTTCAAGAGCAGGAAGTCCATCGCTGATTCCTCCGGCGAGGTCATGGATATCGGCATCGTGAAGGTAGGCGATGTCCACGTAGTCCAAGCCCAGACGTTCCAGCGATTCCTCGATGCTCCGCCGGATACCACGCTCAGTGAAGTCCCAGACACGCCGGCTCGCTGCGGGTACGTCAAAGCCCTCCGGGTCGCGTGGCACGGCCGCGTCGGTCTCACCGGCGGTCACACCCTGCTTTGGTACAAGGAGGCGCCCGACCTTGGTGGAGATGACGAATTCCTGCCTGGGCTTACCTTGGAGGAAAGCCCCGAGACGGTGTTCGGACAAGCCCAGGCCGTAGTGCGGGGCCGTATCGAAGTATCTGATGCCGGCGTCCCAGGCTGCCTGTGTGATCGCCCCGGCAGTGTTGTCGGACATTGCACGGTAGAGATTGCCAAGCCCGGCGGCCCCATAGCCCAGCCTGCCGAGTTGCAGGGGGCCGGCTTGCGGCCTGCCGGCTGCGGAAGAAAGGTTCGCGCTCATGGCAGCTCCCAGACCAGCGGAACACCTGAATCGTTGCCGGTGTAATCGTCTTCGATCTCCAGCAACTCAGCCATGCGGGCTTGCCACGCGAGGTTGACAGGGTGCTGGGCAAGGGCTTTACGCATGGCCTTGTAGTCCTCTACTTCCACCACATGAATCAGTTCCAGGCCGCTGCGCCAGATGCGCCAATTGGCGACGCCTGCATCCTTCAAGGCAGTGACCAGCTCTGCCGGGATGGCAGCGTGCGCGCCAGCATAGGCCTGTGCTGCTCCCGGCTTCAGCCTGGTGTGCAGAACGATAGTCTCAGGCATCAGCCGCGGCCTCTTTGAGAGCCAGCTCCCGCTCGGGGGGCAAGTGATCGGTCGGGTGGTGACCGGCAGGCTGGTGACCGTCCGCGGCGTTGCCGCTCCAGGTGGCGCCGTCGGGAAAGCTGAACGTAGTCAATGTTTGCCGGTGCATTTCCGCGCCGGCGCCGGGTGCTGAGGGCGGCCAGTAGCAGCCTCCGCGGACATCCACGGGGGTGATGAAATGCTCGTGGAGGTGGTCCACAAATTCAATCATACGGTCGCCCTTTTCTCCGGAGACAGCAATGAAATCGAACATTGAAATATGCTGAACGGCCTCGCAAAGGCCAACCCCGCCTGCATGCGGACAGACCCGGATACCGAACTTCGCGGCCAGCAGCAGGATGGCGATGTTCTCGTTCACTCCCGCCACCCGTGCAGCGTCAAGCTGGAGCACTTCGATGGCACCGGCCTGCAGAAGCTGCTTGAACATGACCCGATTCTGCACGTGTTCACCGGTGGCAACCGGGATTGGTGCAACACCCCGGGCTATGGCGGCGTGTCCCAGAATGTCGTCCGGGCTGGTGGGTTCCTCAATCCACGCGATGTCATAGGGTGCCAAATGTGCCATCCAGTCAATGGCTTCCTGAACGTCCCACCGCTGGTTGGCGTCGACGGCAATCTTGATGTCAGAACCCACGGCCTCGCGGGCTACACGCACACGTCGGATGTCATCCTCCAGCGAGGCACCCACTTTGAGCTTAATTTGGGTGAAGCCGTCAGCAACAGCTTCCTTGGCCAGGCGTGAAAGCTTCTCGTCGCTGTACCCCAGCCATCCCGGTGTTGTGGTGTAGCCGGCGTAGCCCTCGGCAAGGAGCCTGGCGTGCCGTTCAGCCCTGCCCGGCTCGGCACGGCGCAATATCTCCAGCGCTTCCTCCGGCGTCAGCGCATCACTGAGGTAACGGAAGTCAACCAGGGCTACGATCTCCTCCGGGCTCAAGGATGCCAGCAACTCCCAGAGCGGAAGCCCCGCACGCTTGGCCTTAAGGTCCCACAGGGCGTTCACCACGGCGCCGATCGCCATGTGCATCACGCCTTTTTCCGGGCCCAGCCACCGCAGTTGGGAGTCGTGGACCAGGAGGTTCCAGGTCCCGCCCATGTCCGCGAGCAATTCCTCGGCGTTCCGGCCCAGAATGTGGGGACGCAACGCGTCGATGGCTGCGGCCTCGACTTCATTGCCGCGCCCGATGGTGAACACGAAGCCGTGTCCCTCCAGGCCATCGCCGGCATCTGTGCTGATGATCAGGTAGGCCGCTGAGTAATCGGGATCCGGGTTCATGGCGTCGGAGCCGTCCAGTTCCTGGGACGTGGGGAAGCGGATATCAAAGGTTTCTACCGCCGTTATGACGCTCATAATGCTCCTGACTGTACAGCGGCCGGAAGGGGCGCTTCGTGGCCGACCGGGCACATCACCAAGCTGCCGGGTCGGGGATCTGGAATTAACCTAAACATCCGATGTTTCACTTGTCAATGGGTAACTATTGCGTAGTATTAGGGAAGGGCCGGAGCAAAAGCTCGGATGTTAGCGGCACACCTTGCGCCAAAAGTCAGAGGAGATTATGAATATCAAGCTGGTCCGTTTGGGCGAACCCGGCAAAGAAGAGCCGGCGGTGGTCACCACTGACGCCAACGGGGACGAAAAATACTTCAGCCTGGCGCCACTGACCCAGGACGTCGACGGCGTCTTCCTGGCAAACGAGGGCATCTCCCGCACTCGGCACGCCCTCGCTGCCGGGACTCTGCCTGAGATTTCCGCAGCGGGCCTTCGGGTCGGAGCACCGGTCGCCCGCCCCGGCGCCATCGTCTGCATAGGCATGAACTACGCTGCCCACGCTGCCGAATCAGGTGCGGCGCCGCCGGAGATTCCAGTGGTGTTCCTCAAACCGTCAAACACCATCAGCGGACCATTCGACGCTGCCCCCATCCCGCCGTCGTCCGCAAAATACGACTGGGAAGTTGAACTCGGAGTGGTTATCGGGCGGGCGGCCAGCTACCTTGCTGACCCCGCCGATGCCATGGATTACGTCGCAGGATATGTCGTCGCCAATGATCTCTCCGAGCGCGATTACCAGTTGCCCGGCGCGGCCGGTCAATGGACCAAGGGCAAATCCCTGCCAGCCTCCACACCACTGGGTCCCTGGCTTGTTCCTGCGGATGAGATCGATCCCGGCCGGCTGAGGCTGCGGTCCCTGGTCAATGGTGACGTCCGTCAGGATTCTTCAACCGCGGATCTGATCTTTGACGTGGCTACCCTGGTGCACCATCTCAGCCAGTACATGCTCCTGGAGCCGGGCGACGTGATCCTCACCGGTACCCCGGAGGGAGTGGCGTTGTCGGGCCGCTTCCCGTTCCTCCAGCCAGGGGATGTAGTAGAGCTCGACATAGAAGGACTGGGCCGGCAGCGCCAGGAGTTTTACCGGCAGGGTGCAGGGCAGTGACTACGTTAGGAAACAGTGCAGTGAACAGCGAATTTGAAGGCCTGGTGGCCCTCGTCACCGGAGGAGCGTCGGGGATCGGGGCGGCAGTCGCGGACAGGCTCGCGGCTGGCGGCGCCCAGGTAGCAGTCCTGGATCTGAATCCTGACGCCACGCCGCATTTCGGAATTGAATGCAATGTTGCGGACGACGCTTCGGTGCGGACCGCCGTCGAAAGCGTCACCGCCCGCTTCGGCAGGCTGGATATCGTGGTCAACAACGCGGGCATCGGAGCCATGGGTGACATTGCCGCGAACGGCGACGACGAATGGGCGCGGGTGCTGGACATCAACGTGGTGGGGGTCGCCAGGGTGACCCGCGCGGCCCTCCCCCACCTGCGCCAATCGCCTGCAGCAGCCATCGTCAACACCTGTTCCATCGCCGCCACCGCAGGGCTCCCCCAGCGGGCCCTCTATTCGGCATCGAAAGGCGCAGTCCTGTCCTTGACACTGGCCATGGCTGCCGATCACATCCGTGAAGGCATCCGCGTGAACTGCGTGAACCCTGGGACAGTGGACACACCTTGGGTCTCCCGGCTGCTAAGCCAGGCTGCCGATCCTGACGCCGAGCGGGCCGCTCTCAACGCACGCCAGCCGCATGGCAGGCTCGTGGCCGCGGAGGAAGTGGCTGAGGCTGTGGCTTACCTGGCAAGCCCCCGCTCGGGGTCAACCTCCGGCACGGCCCTGGCGGTCGACGGCGGCATGCAGGGACTGCGGCTCAGGCCGCTCAGCTGATCTTGCGACGATAGATGGTGGCCGCGAAGGTGTAGGCGACCACGAGAATCCCGACGAGCTACAGGGAGCAGCAGCCTCCGGACGCACTTTCCGCAGCGTCAGCCCACGTGCACCCAAGGTCGCTTGCTAACGTCAGGCTCCGCTTCGCGCAACACCTCGCGCGTGACGGGGGCAATCTCACCCTCGCCCAGGAACAGGAAGCGCAGCAGGTTCGCAACGGGGTTTCCTTCAGTCCAACGGAAGTAGACGTGCGGCATCAAACCTGTTGCGTCGCGGATATGGAAGAGTACGGAGGCGATGGTGTTGGGGACCACCGGGCCGTGGACCTCCAGGATGCGGTAGCCGTGACGGACAATCCCGCGGACGTGGAGTTCTGTTTCAAAGTCGGAGGAATCGTCAACGATCACTTCCAAGAAGAGGGCCTCGTGTGCCAGGGGAAGGTGGCTGACCTCGATAGCGGACCTGAGCTTGTCCCTGTACGCCTCGGCGGATGTCCGGAGCGGCTCGTGGGCGATGATCGTTATGGGCCCGTCCAGGTTGGAGGACATAAACTCCAGTGCCTCCTGGTCAAGGTGGACACGGGTGGCGTGCAGCTCGAAGGAACGACGGACACGCGATAGCAGGGACACAACGATGATGCCCAGGATGAACACCCCGGCGATCCTGATGCCTTCAGGCCGTTCAATAATGTTCGCCACGGTTGTGTACGTAAACACCACAGCGATGGTCCCGAAGCCGATCGTTTGTTTGCGCTCCTTCCGCCGCCGGGCGGAAAGGGTGACGGCCACTGCTGCCGAGGTCATCAGCACCAGCACACCGGTGGCGTAGGCGCCGCCTTGGGCGTCGACGTCGGCCTCAAAGAGGTAGGTGATCAGGAAGCCGACCAACGTGAACACCAGCACCAGTGGACGGACTGCTTTTGCCCACTCAGGTGCCATGCCATACCGCGGCAGGTACCTGGGGACCAGATTCAGCAGCCCGGCCATCGCCGAGGCGCCTGCGAACCACAGAATCGCGATCGTACTGATGTCGTAGACGGTACCGAATCCGAGGCCGAGATATTGGTGCGCGAGGTAGGCCAAGGCCCGGCCGTTCGCCTGGCCGCCGTCCTGGAATTCCTGCTCCGGGATGAGCACCACCGTGATGAAGCTGGTGGTGATGAGGAACGTGCTCATGATCACCGCGGCGGTGGTCAGCATCCGCCGCGTTCCCCGGATGCGCCCGGTTGGGTTCTCCTCGGTGTCATCCACATCTCCCCGGACCTGGGGCATGACGGCCACCCCGGTTTCGAAGCCGGATAGCCCGAGTGCCAGCTTCGGAAACACAATCAGTGCGACGGCGACGGCCATCAGCGGGTTGCCATGGGACGTCCACAGGGTTGCCCACCAGTCACCGACGGCGACGGGATGGTTGATGACGCCAACAATCGTTACTGCCACGACCACTGCATTGAGGCCCAGATAGATGATGACGAGGACGACGGCGACGTTGATGGCTTCCTTGAATCCGCGCAGGAACACCGCTGCCAGCAGAGCGAGCAGGAAGAGCGTGACGAGGACGTTCTGTCCATGAAGCCAGTCAGGGACGATCGGGTTCTCAATCAGGTGAGCGCTGGCATCAGCGGCCGAGAGCGTCATGGTGATCATGAAATCGGTGGCAGCAAACCCCAGGAGAACAAGGACGAAGAGCTTGCCGCCCCAGCGTGGCAGCAGGCGCTCAAGCATCGCGATGGACCCCTCCCCGCGAGGGCTTTCTCCGGCGACGCGACGGTAGACAGGTAATGCGCCGAAGAGGGTGACCGCTACCAGCACGAGTGTGGCGAGCGGAGAGATAACACCGGCAGCTAGGGCAGCAATGGCCGGCTGATAGCCAAGGGTGGAGAAGTAGTCCACACCTGTCAGGCACATCACCTGCCACCAGGGATGCTTCTTTTCCTGGCGCGAGGTCACCCCGCCTGGACCCTGGTGGCTGCCTTTACTGTCCTGGAGCCCGAACAGCAGCCAACTTTTCACTGCTGCTTTGCCCACCTGCCTGGAGGGCGAGGGGTCCGCCGGAGGCCTGCTCAAAGTGGTCACTGGTTTCCTTTCCGTGCGGCGCACAACGGCACCGCGACCGGAGCCGAAACTACCAGCGGCTTGGAACCGAAATTCCGGAAAGGGGATTTTTTTGATGAATCCTTTACGCCTGCATAATCAGAACACCGGTAGCCCGGTCAGGGCTCGAAGCGGTATCCCATGCCGGCCTCGGTGAGCAGGTGCGTGGGCCGGGCGGGATCGTCTTCCAGCTTGCGGCGGAGTTGTCCCATATAGACGCGCAAGTACTGGGTTTCACTCCCATACGCGGGACCCCAGATCTTTTTCAGCATCTGCTGCTGGGTGATAAGGCGGCCAGGGTTGCGGACCAGGAGCTGGAGAATTGCCCACTCCCGCGGAGTCAGCCGCACCAGTTCGCCGTCGCGGGTGACCTTCTGGTTAATCAGGTCAACACTGAAACCGCCGGCGTCAACGACGCTGACCTGTTCACCGCCGTCGGAGGCCGTGAGGCGCCGTTCCGCGACGCGCAGCCGTGCGAGGAGTTCGTCGAGGCCGAAGGGTTTGGTGACATAGTCATCCGCCCCGGCGTCGAGGGCTCGTACTTTGTCCTCGGATCCATGCCTGGCGGACAGCACGATGATGGGTGTGCCGGACGTGCGGCGGACCTTGGTGATGATGTCCACGCCGTTGATATCGGGCAGTCCCAGGTCAAGGACGATGAGGTCAGGATGGTGGTTTTCCGCATGCTGGAGGGCTGTCATTCCGTCCAGGGCAACCAGCACCTGATATCCCTCCGCCTGCAGGTTGACCTGGAGTGCGCGGAGCAATTGCGGTTCGTCATCCACCACAAGGACTGTTCTCATCAGGCACCTCCGGATTCGTGGGCGGTTGGTCCCATCGTCCCTGGCCCGGCAGAGGTTCCGGCCCCGGCAGAGAGGGGGAGGCGGATGATCATGGTGAGCCCGCCTCCCGGCGTTGGTTCTGCCGTTAATGTTCCGCCCATCGCTTCGGTGAAACCTTTGGCAACGGCCAAACCGAGTCCGATTCCGAGGCCTTCCGGTGCGTCGTCGAGGCGCTGGAAAGGCTGGAACATGGCAATGACGTCTGTGGCCGGGACGCCCTGGCCGTGGTCCACAATCCGCAGCTCACCGCACGGCCGGCCATCGACCGTGCCAACCACGGAAGCGCTCGAGGGTCCCAGGATGACGACGTCGGAGTCGGGCGCGTATTTGAGGGCGTTCTCCACGATGTTGGCGACGACCCGCTCCAGCATGCCCAGATCGGCGTCAACCGCCGGCATGTTCGGGGCCAGTTCCACCCGCAAGCGTCCCGCGGATATTCCCCGCAGTGAGTCTTCGATGGCGTCGCGCCAAGTGACTGGAGCGGTGTGGGGCGCGATCGCGTCGCTGGATATCCTGGACATGTCCAGTAGATTGCCGATGAGGGCATCCAAGCGGTCCGAGTACGAGTCGATCGTCTGCAGCATCTCGGCCTGGACCTCCTCGGGCAGCCGGGCGTGCTGCCGCTGGAGGGCGGTGACTGCCAGTTTGATTCCTGCCAGCGGTGTCCGCAGGTCATGGCTGACGGCACGCAGGATGGCAGTCCTGATCTTGTTTCCCTCGGCAAGCTTCGTCGTCTGCTCAAGGCTGCGCTTAAGCGCCTGCCGCTGTTGCAGCAGGAGAAGGTGGGCCCCGTGGGCTGACAGCAGGCGGCGCTCTCCCGCTGTGAGCGTTCGGCCGGAGACGACGACGGCGGTCAACGGATCAGCCAGTTCGGTAGTGTCAGTACTGGAATCCGGCGTTCCTGGAGGGAGGGGCGGGGACTCGCCTGCATAGGCCTTCAACTCCCACCCCTCCTGGCCCGCAGCGGCCCGTCTCGTGAAGAGCCCAGCGGACCGGACACGGAAGGTTTCCCGGACTTTTTCAAGGAATGCCCCGACGGTGTCGTCGGCAAGGAGGGCACCGCGCGCCAAATCAGCAAGAGTGGCGGCCTCCGCACGGGCGAGGGCAGCCTCACGCGAGCGTTTCGCGGAGATGCCCACCACCAGGGACACCGCCACTGCCACCCCCAGGAACACCCCAAGGGCAAAGAGGTTCTGGGGATCATCGATGCTGAACGTGCCTACGGGACCCGTCTCAAAGTAGTTGATCAAGAGAGAATCCAGAATGGCGGCAACCACTGCCGGCCACAGGCCTCCGATGAACGCCACGGCAATAACGCCCGTCAGATGGACCAGAACGTGTGTGGCAAGGTTCAGCTCCGGACCAAGGGACATCAACGCGGTGGCCAGGACCGGCAGAAGAACCGCCAGCACAAAACCCAGACCCGTTCTGGTCCGGCCCAGTAGTCCGGGCACCCGCCGTGGCAGCGACCGCGGAGCCCAGGGATGCGACACCATGTGGACATCAATGTCACCTGAGTCCCGGACCACCTTGGCCGCCACGCCGCCGCCCAGGAACCTTTTGAAACCGCGGGAAACGCCCACCACGATCTGGGTGGCGTTCACGTCTCGGGCAAACTCAAGCAACCCGTCGGCCGGGTCATCAACGGCCAGGGTGTGGTAGCTTCCGCCGAGTTCTGTCACCAGGCGGTGCTGGATCTCCAAGTCATGCAAAGATGCTGTGGCAGCACCGTCAGCACGGCGGGCATGAACCGCCAGCAGATCGCCGCCGCTGACCCTGGACAGGATTCTGGATGCGCGGCGGATAAGTACTTCCCCCTCGGGGCCTCCGCTGAGTCCGACAACCACGCGTTCGCGTGCGGGCCAGCTGGTGCGGATGCCCTCCACCTCCCGGTACTTCGCGAGTCCTTCATCCACCCTGTCGGCAAGCCAGATGAGGGCGATCTCCCGCAGGGCCGAGAGGTTTCCGAGCCTGAACTCGTTAGCGAGCGCAGTGTCGATCATGTCCGGCGGATAGACGTTTCCTTCAGTCAACCGCTGCCGCAACAACTCGGGTGAAACATCAACCAGCTCGATCTGGTCGGCCCTCCGCACCACCTCATCGGGCACCGTTTCCGGCCGGGGAACCTCGGTTATGGCGGCCACCACATCACCTAGCGACGTCAGCTGCTGGATATCCACGGTCGAAAGGACATCGATGCCGGCGGCCAGGAGCTCCTCCACGTCCTGCCAGCGCTTTTCGTTACGGCTGCCGGGCGCGTTGTTATGACCGTACTCATCAACGATTGCGACCTCCGGATGGCGGGCCAGGACGCCGTCGACGTCCATTTCCGCGAAGTCCGCATCCTGTTGCACACCCCCTGATCCGGCAGCGGCCGGTATGACTTCCAGTCCGGACAAAAGCTTTTGCGTCTGCGGCCGGCCCTTGTCATACGCGATGGCCACCACAACATCCCGTCCGGCTGCCAGGAGCTGGTGGGCTTCCTGCAACATGGCATACGTTTTGCCGGCACCTGGAGCTGCGCCCAGGAAAATGCGAAGAGAGCCCCGTGACATCCTCACATTCTGTCAGCCTTGACCAGGGGACGTGTCCGTTTCTACGGCCTGAGGAGGTTGCAGGGCCATGGTCTCAGCACCGAAGCTGCCGAGCAGTTGAAGGGAATCGGCCGACGCCGACCCCGGCTTTGCGGAAAACACCCGCAGCACCTGATCCGGATCGTCCAGGCGTGCCAAATCTTCGAAGTTCAGTTCCAGGTCGCCAACGATCGGGTGGTGGAGGCGCACTACGCCGGCCGATCCTTTGGCGACCCGGTGCCCTGCCCACCACTGGCGGAAGTGCTCGCTGCGTACTGCGAGTTCGCCCACGAGCTGATTGGCCCGGGGATCGTTGGGATGGCGTCCGACATCCGAGCGGAGAGTTCCCACGGCTTCGGACGCGACCGCCTTCCAATCCCGGAATAGCTCCCGGGCGGCGGGCGCGAGAATGAGCCAGCGGGTGAGGTTCCGCTCCGTTTCCGGCATGGCAGGGAAGTCGGCAAGCAACAGGAACGCAAGAGGATTTCCGGCCAGAACATCGGTCCGGCGCCCCAGGACCAGGGCGGGCACATTCCCCACGGCATCGAGAAGCTGCAGCAGCGCAGGCCGAACGCCCTGTGCCGGTATCGGCGAAGACTCCTCACAGTTCTCGAGAAGGTCAAGCATGTGCGCGTGTTCGCTGGGATTCAGCCTCAGTGCCCGGGCTACCGAATCCAGCACCGCCCGGGAGGGATGAATATTCCTGCCCTGTTCCAGCCGGGTGTAGTAGTCAGTGCTGACATCGGCCAACCGCGCGATCTCCTCACGCCGCAGGCCAGGCACACGGCGGGCTCCGGACGTCGTGCTGATTCCGGCTTGCTCCGGACTCATCCGTGAGCGCATCGCCTTCAGGAACTTTCCAAACTCTACGCTCTGACCCATGGTTTCCATTGTCCATGGTCGGATCCGTGATGCGTGTAGTTACAGGAGGAGGCAGGGCGACCGATTTGGTCACCCTGCCTCCCCTTGCATGCTGCGCTGTCCGCGCGCCCGTCCTTCGGGCTACCTGTTGCGATGGAGTGCGGGAACGGCAGCACGCGCACCGGACCACGAGTCCGGCAGCAGTGGCGCCGGTCAGAGTTTGTCAGACCGGACTGCGAGTACCGGGCAAGTGGCGTCCAGCAATATGCGCTGAACAGTGCTTCCCAGGATGAGCTTGCCGACCATCGACCGGTGCCTCAGGCCGATGACAATCATTTCGGCGCTGCGGTCTTGTGCGATCTGGATGACCGCGTCCCCCGGATCTGCGAGGACCGAGGATTCGATGGTCAGGGCCAGCCCGGCCTCGGTCAGTCGGCCGTCCAACTCCTGCAGTTCCTGCTCATCCAGGTCGTGGTGGCCACGGCCTACATTGACGATGAGCAGGTCTGACTTCCGCAGATGGGCTTCCTTGATCCCCTCCGTCAGCGCCTCCCTGCCTTCGGGAGCGGGTGCATAGGCTACGAGTACGGTCATTTTTTATTCTCCAATGGCTTTCGATGTGCCGTGCGTCGGATGCTAGACGAATGTGTTCAGCCATCCCTGCGGAAGGTCTATTGGCAGCAGAGAGGGTAGTGCCAGGAGTACGACGTACAGCACCAGGGTATAAACGACGGCGGTCTTGACGCGGGCTCGCGCCACGGTCAGCAGGAACGCGGGGATGAAGATCGTGACTGCAACCAGGTATCCGAAGGCGGCGGTGAGAGCCAGGAAGCCTGTCATCCATAGGAAGGTCTTCAACGCGAACTTTGCGTCAAGGGTCCAACCTGCCTTCGTGGTCTGTGTGTCAAGGATCCCCTCTGGCTCCGCAGCAAGGGTCGCATCTGCCTTCGGGGTTCTGTCGCGAAGCCTTCTCCGGGTCTCAATGAAGAGCAGGATGCCGGAGAAGATCAGGCCTCCGGTGCTCACCAACTGGGGGACCAGCCTGGCTTCCGGTGAGAATGAGAACGACGCGACTAAGGCCGCGGCGAAGGCGACGAAGAAGATTCCTGATGCTACGAGGGACCAGGTTGAATTCTTCAGCGGGGCTTCGTCGTCCTCGGGCTGCTCGTCCCGGTGTCCGTCGTCGACATTGGTGTGGCGACGGGCGCGAATGAACTTAGTGAACGCCCAGATCATGGGCAGTATCAGGATTGCCAGGAAGAACAGTACACCGGGGCGAGCCATCCAATCGAAGCCTTCGTACAGGCTGTCGGTGAGGAAATAGTAGCGTTCCAGCGGGATTGCCAGGACGAAGCCGATCAGGAATGGTGCCCGGGGGAAGCCTGTCGATTTCAGCAGCCAGCCGAATGCGCCGAGGACGATCATGATCCAGAGGTCGCCAAGCTGGCCGCCTTCTTGGAATGAGCCCAGGAGCATGATGGCTACAAGGCCTGCCGCCAGTACAGCGAAGGGGACCTTTGTCAGCTTGGCGAGCTGCTTGACGCTGAGGAAGCAGAGCAGTGCGCCAAGAACGGAGGCGATGGCGAAGGACCAGACGATCAGGTACATCAGATCGAGGTGCTCGGTAATGATGGAAGGGCCAGGCTGGATGCCGTAGGTGAGGAGCATTCCCAGGAGCATCGCGGAGGGGACGCCGCCGGGGATGCCGAACAGCAGGGTGGGGATCAGGTCGCCGGCCTCCACGGAGTTGTTGGCGCTTTCGGGGCCCACTATGCCGCGGGGGTCGCCCTTGCCGAACTGCCGCTTATCCTTTGCCGTCGCCACGGCCTGGCCGTAGGCCATCCAGGTTCCTGCCGTGGCGCCGACGCCAGGCAGGACGCCGGCCCAGATGCCGATGAGTGCTCCGCGGATGACCTGAGTCCAGTGGGTGAGCCACTCTCGGATGCCTTGTCCCCAGCCGCCGCCGAGGGTGATGATTTGCTGCTGACCACGGCGCTGGCTGGCGCGGGACGCAATTTCCGCCAGTCCAAAGACACCAAGGGCTACAGCTACGAGCGACAGGCCGTCGCCGAGGAACAGACTCCCGAACGTAAAGCGCTCCTCCGCCGTAGTCGGTGACGTCCCGACCATCCCGAGGATCAGGCCAAGGAGGCCTGCGGAGACTCCCTTGATGATATTTCCGCGGGAAAGGACGGCGGCAAGAGCCACACCGAGGACGGTCAACATGAAGAGCTCCGGACTGGCAAAGGAAAGGACCAGAGGCCGGGCCAACGGGATGGCCAGGGTCAGACCGACTGCGCCGATGATGCCGCCGGCCATGGAGGACAGGAACGCCAGGGTTAGGGCCCGCGCCGCTTGTCCTTTCTTTGCCATGGAGTAACCATCGAGCATGGTCACGCTGGCTGAGGCGGAGCCGGGGGCGCCGAGCAATACCGCCGAGACGGTGTCTGACGTATGAACTACGGCGAGGGCGCCGATCAGGAGTGCCAAAGCCTGGGGCGGTTCCATTCCGAACGTAATGGGCAGCAGGATGGCGACGGCGCCTGTGCCGCCGAGGCCGGGGATGAGGCCCATGATCAGACCGGCGACCGTGCCGATCAGGAGCATGATGAGCAGGGAGGGGTCAGCGAGGGATGCCAGCGCTGCCATTGCGGAGTCAAGCATGATGCTCCTTATTCAACGTGGATGTCGTATTTGCTCGCGAGCAGCCCGGTGACATAGGACCGGACGGAGCCGCTGACTTTGTAGGCGTCCCTGACGCGGTCGGCTACGCCGGCGTCCGCAACCAGGGGGTAGCCGCCGAGCACTTTGGCGGCCTTCTTTTGGAATTCTGCATCTGCACCGAGTTTTTCGCTGGACTGGCGCAGCAGATCGTAGGCGTTCCCGGGGGTCTCTTGCGGAACCCAAAGCCCTTTTTGGTAGGTGTAGGTCAGCCCGAGCAGGGTCTTGTAGGCCTCGTACTTTTCGCCCGAGGGTTTCTTACCGTGGAGCGTTTCATAGGCTTCTGCCACTGTGGGCACGTCGGGGAAGTTGGGGTCACGGATGACGTCTCCCGCTTCGTTCACCTGGCCGAAGGACATCAGGACGACGGCTTTGCCTTCCTTGACAATGCCTGCGACGGCGGAGCCGTAGGCTGACGTTGTCTGGTAATCCAGGTCGATTTCCCCGCGCTGAAGTGCCAGGTTGACCGGTCCCCGGCCCTCGAACCCGAAGGTGCTTGTCACGTCGGCTTCGAGCAGGTCGAAGGCTACCAGGGTGGTGATGTCGAGGCCTGTGGCACTGATACCACCGAACTCAAGCGGCTGGTCCCTGTTAATCAGGTCCTCCAAACCCGCCACCCCTGCTTCGGCACGGGCGTAGATGACTCCGCCGGTGCCGTTCACAACGACAGGCTTAAGGTCTTCAAAGGAGTACTTCACCGCCGAGCGTCCCAGAACCCACGGCACTACGGTGGAGGCCGTGCCAACCAGGATCTCGGTGCCATCGGTCTTGGCTGAGCGGGCGAACCTGTTAGTGCCCAGAATGCCTTCGCCGCCCGCGTCGTTCACGGGTGCAAAACCAGGCCGACCTGGAACATAGTTGGTCAATTCTGTGCCGATGAACCGAGCCCAGGTATCTGTTCCACCGCCTGAAGCCAAGGGAATCAGGAATTCGAGGGTTTCGCCGCTAAAGTCGCCGTCGTCGGTGCTGGAGGGCGGGTTCAGCAAGCTTCCGCCCAGGACGGTAGTTGCAGTGCCCAGCAGCGCGAAGGCGCCTACGGCTGTGAGGATGGTGCGCCGGGAGTGCTGGGGCGGATCAGGCTGTTCGCTCGGCTCGGCTTGCCCATCGGTACCTTCCGGAGCGAGCCCCGGCGGTTCCAAGGATGACATTTTGCTCGTCATTGAGAAATCCTTTGGTTAGGGCCTACCTCAATGCAACACCACTCCGGCAGCAATAAGAGGACAGCCTGTTATTTTTGTGTTCCGCTACCAGGACTCTGGTAGCAGCAGTTCGGCGTCCGCGATGAGGCGGGCACTCCGAATGGTTCCGACGACTGGCACGCCGTCGCGAATTTCCGCCCATGTCTGGACGATGCCGGCTGGAGTGCGCATGATCAGCCCGGATGAAGGATCAGTTGTGAGGAGGTCTCTGACCACTGTGCCTTCTTGCTGCGCGGCCATGGTCAGTGCGACGCTCCCCGTGATGGCCAAGGCCGGATGGAGCCTTCCCATGGACAGCATCCTCACGTTGAGGTCAGCTTCATCGTCCTGGGACGCTTTGCCCACCAGAGCCAGCTTCGGGATCGCCCGAGCGGCTTCAGCCCGTGTGGCCGCAAGGCCCATGCGTACCGCGGCGTCTCTGCGAACGTCGTCCAAATGCACAAGGAGTGCAGCCTGGCTGTCGATGTCCGCGGCCGTCTCTGTACCGCTGAGGCCGATAGATTCAGCGTCCAGAATGATCAGGGGAGCTCCTGCATCGATGAGCGTGGCCGAAACTTCACGCCCATCGAAGGTCACCTTCTCCACGGGTTCGCCGGTGGGAAAGAGCTTTCCTGTGGTCTTCCCGGCCGGGTCCAGGAATCCCATGCCCACCGAAAGCCCGGGGAACGGAACGCCGGGAATCAGTTGGGTGCCCGGATCCTGAAGCTGGCCGTCCGGCGTCGGAACCCTCTGCAAAATTAGCTGATCAGTGTTGGTGTTCAGCGTCCGGACCGACGTGTTCTCCTGGCCGGGAGCCACCCAACCTCGCTGGATTGCGTACGGTGCGACTACGGCCGAGCAGTTGCCGCAGTTGCTGCCCCAGTCCACCCGCTGCTCGTCAATGGCCACCTGTGCGAACGTGTAGTCGACATCGGCCTCGTCGCTGAGGGAGCGGGACAGGATGACGGCCTTGCTTGTGGTGGACGTTCCGCCTCCGACGCCGTCGACCTGACGGTTATCGGGGCTGCCGAAAAGACGCAGAAGAACTTCGTCGACGCTTTTCCCGGGGACCTGGAGATTGTCCCACTCAAACACCCAGCATTTGCTGGTTCCGCCCCGCATCCACGCTGCTGGGATCCTGAACATAATTGCTGCCACACCTTCCTTAGCCCTTCATTTGGGCTTGTGAGCCTGTCGGCTGGTCTCAGTGTGATCCGTCACTCGTATGAATTACAAACGCCAGTTTGTGCACCTCTATGCACTTATACTTCAATCATTAGGTTCGCAGGAAGGCTCATGTGGGCGACTTGAAACGCCTTGAGGAAGATTCCTCCGATTTAACCTGCGGGAGAGCGGCATGCATGAAGCATGCGCATAGGATTGTGCAGGGGGAGTAAGAATTACTTCAAAGAGGGGCGGGGCTTGTGCTTAACATTCGAAGACTTGAATTGCTGTTGGACGTAGTCGAACTTGGATCGATTACCGCTGCTGCAGAAAAGCACGTGTACTCCCCGTCGGGAGTGTCACAGCAGCTGAGGCGTCTGGAAGCCGAAATCGGGCAGCCGCTTCTTCAGCGGCAAACACGCGGGATGGTTCCCACGGATGCCGGGCATGTCCTGGCTGCACACACGCGCCGTATCCTGCGGCAGATGGCTGCCGCTGAAGCGGATCTGGCAGAGATCGCGGGTCTCCACCGTGGCAGCCTCACGATGGGGACCTTTCCCACTTTGGGAGGTTCCTTCCTGCCGCTCGTGATCAGCCGGTTCAAGAAGGAGTACCCGTCGATCGAGCTGCACGTCCGCAGCAGCCGTTTCGAGGACCTGGTTGAAATGCTGGAAAACGGCCAGGTTGGGATGTCGCTTCTCTGGGACTACGAATGGAATCGGATCAGCCCTGGGGATTTTGCCCTGACTACTGTGTTCGAGGACGCCACTGCGCTTATCGTCGGCAAGGACCACCGGCTTGCGCGTCGGAAGCAAGTAGACATGGCAGACCTTGCCACAGAAGAGTGGATCGTTCGCGGTGATGCCCATCCGGTGGTCGAAGTACTGCAAAGAAGCGCACGTGCTGCGGGGTTCACTCCACGAATCGCTTTCCAGGCCAACGACTATCAGGAGGCTCAAGCCATGGTCAGTGTTGGCCTGGGTATAGCGCTTGCTCCGCGAACCGCCGTCGTAAATAAGCATCCCGGTGTCAGCATAGTTTCCCTCGGTTCGAGCGCCCCGTCCCGGAGGGTGCTCCTCGCGCACCGTCACGACAGGGTAAGGGCCGCCGCGGAAATGGCCTTCCAGGCAACGCTCCTGGAAGTCGCCAAAGACACGACCGCGGACTTCCGGTGAAGGAATGCTGGAACGTCCAGCGTGACGGGTGGCCCCTGTGGGTATCGTCAGCAGTTCCTGCGCCGCGTCCATAAGATGGCTCAGAAGGTCCCGAGCAATCTGCCACGCGACCCCGATCAACCATGGGATCTCCTCACCCGGGCGCTACCGATATTCCGGGCGCTACCGACGGCGCAGGAACCAGACTGTCCCGCCGCCCACACCAGCACCCAGAAGCATAAGGCCCCCTCCCATGGCGATCCACAGCCACAGCGGCACCTCGTCAGATGACGGTTCAAGGTCTCCAGTGGAAGCGGCACCTGCAACCGGGCGAGTGCCGGTGGTAACCGCTGCGCTGACCGGGGAAGCCTCTGACGCAGTGGCAGCCAAAGACCCAGCGGGCAGGCATCCGGCTGTGGGATTACCCAGCCCGGCTACAGAGCCCGCAACACGCTCCCCCGCAGCGGGAGCTTCGCCGTTGCCAACCATGACGCTGACCAGCTGCGTGTCCGAGCTGCGGCTGCCGTTCGCGAGTGTGGCTGACTGAGTCATGGTGAGTCTGTATTGACCGGCCGCGGTGAACGCCCAGGTGGCGTGCGCGTGCACGCCTGCCGGCACTGATAGGCTCCGCCCCGGGCTGAGGAGCTGGACGGGTTCTCCGAACGCGCCGAGTTCATAGATAGTCACAGCACCAGGGCCGCTGACATTATCGAGCGACCAGGTCACAGGCCCCACCACATCGGAGCCCAGCGATTGGGTGTTCCACCCCAGCCATGGAAGGCCTGCCGCCTGCGTCTGCGGCAACTGGTACACGATGGCTCCAGGTGTGCCGAGGAAGCCGAATGCGCCCTCCGGTATGCGGGTGGCAGCACTGGCTCCCACATTCAGGACAACCTCGCCCGGCTCCCGCCAGGCCGGCACGGCGGTGGTTCCGTCCTTCAGAAAGGAACGTAGGCGCCCGTCAATCACGCGGGTCGCATAGTCCACGTGCCCGGCCGAGATCACTGCCGCACCGGTAGCGATCCCGGCCCCGGCTGATGTGCTGGCCTTGCCAGTTTCGGGTTCCTCCAGCCAACCGGGCAGGGCACCGCCCGCCTTCGCAGGCGCACCAGGCAGGCAGACCGTGCCGGGTCCCACGGGGCTGCCCGCAACCGCCCTGCCCCCTGCCGCACCCGGCACCGCACTGGAAGAGACGATCGGCGCGGTTTTCACGCCACCGTCGATTGTGTCGATGGACTTCCCCGCGAAACAGTCGCCGGGATCTACCCTCGATACCTCCACGGACTCACCCACGGCCCACGCGACGGTGAAGTCACTGCTGGCACCCGTGGCTGCAGTCCGGTTAAACGCCATGCAGTACACCCCCGGCTTAGAGAACACCCAGGTGCCATGCTGGTGCACGCCGGCCGGGATGGTGAACTGGTTCGTTCCGTCCGTGGTGTTGAACTTCATCGCGGCAGCGCCGAACGTACCGAGCTGGTACAGGGCCATCTTCCCGGGTGCCGCATCCTCGCTGCCTGTGGTGCCAAGCTTCTTGAGCGTCCATGTCACGTCCCCGGCTTCGGGGACCTCTTCTGTGGACCAGCCGGGCCAGATGAGCCCTGCCTCTTCGCTTTGCCCAAGTACATAGGCAGTGGAGCCTTCGGTGCCGATGAACCCGAACGGCGAGCCAGCTGTGACAGGTCTGCGGGCCGCATCGCGGACCTGCAGGACGGTCTTGGCAGGGTCCCGATAGACGACGGTGCCTTGGCTGGAGTCCTTAACCTGGGTAGTGAACATGCCGCCGAGCTGTCGGCTCGCCAGGTCAAGGTGCCCGGCACCGATGACGGTCACGTTGCTGGGCTGTGTGCCCGTGCCGGGATCCGGCGTCGGTTTGGGCGTTGGGGCCGGGGACGGCCCGGTGCCGGTTCCGCCGGACCCGCAGGGTACGACGGCGTCACGGTTGACGTAGTCAGTCTCCCCTGGCGTAGTGCTCCCTACCGCGATGGTGAGAGTCGTCGTCGTGCTCGAGGCTGCCGCCGTTACACCAGGAACAGCCGAAAATGTCAGTGGGACGCAGTACACGCCGGGCGCAGAGAAGCTCCACACGAGCATGTTGAGCGAGCGCGGGGCGAGGTCCGCTTGGGTCCGCCCTGCTGAAGGATCGGAAGACAGGACAGCGCCGGTGGAGCGCTCCGCTGTAACAGTTCCCGGCCCGATTACGGTGCCCAGGCTAACCCCGGCCTCGCCCACGATCCCCGCCGGATCGAGCCGGTCCGTTGAAAAGCGAAGACCGGGCGCACCCCATGCGCCGTCGGGTCCGAATACATAGTTGGTGCCGTTCCGGACTGAGCTCGAGATGACGATCCGGCTTGGATCGACGTCCCGGGCAGACGCCGTGGTGGTGGCGTGGACGCGAGCGCCCACTGCAATTTTTCCTTCATCGAGACGCGGTTCCAGTGCCACGAGCCCGGTGTCCGCCACTTTGCGGGCGGGCTCCGTTACAGCCACAGGCTCCTTGCCGTGTGAGAGCATGGCCAGGCCGTCGAGCCCGGCGGGGCGGTCGCACGGGACTTGGTCCTTGGCCTTGGCAGGATCGCCGACCCAGACGGTCAGGCGGGCGTCCTGGCCCACGCGTGTGCCGTCACCCTTGAGCATCTTGGCGTTGATGGCCAAGCAGTATTTGCCCTCTGCGGTGAATGCCCAGGTGAAGTGGCGGTGGTTAGCTGGCCCCACGGAAAGGCTCTGTGGCATCCCGCTGCGCGTGGACCAAAGGAGCGAGGAGGGATCGAAGCGTTCGGTCACAGCCCGGCTGTCGTAGAGGGCGAACGAGCCGTCTGCGGGACCACGGACCTCCATCAGGCTGAGGTCCTGTGACGCGTAGGGGCCCATAGACCCCGGCACGAAGTCCTGTCCGCTCACACCGGGCCAGAGGTGTGTTCCGGAATTGCCTCCGCCTTCGCTCCAGAACCAGAGAGGGCTGCCGGCTGGTGCTATCGCTGACAGGTCCGAGGCTGCGCTGGGTGAGGGAACTGTGGTTTGCTCGAGTCCGGAAGTAACAACGTCACGGAAGGGAATGCGGCCGTAGGTACCGGCGTCGATGAGCAGGGCAAGTGACCCGCCGTCGTTGGCCAGCGGGGCGCGGACGTCAACGTGGCCGGTAGCGAAGACAGTCACCGGCTTCTCAGCGGGCCCGCCCGTGCCGGGGCCACCGTCACCTGGGACAGGATCAGGCCTGCCTTCGGCGCTGCACATTGGAACCGTTGCCGGAAGGTCCCCGGCCACCACCGTGTAAGTTGCTGTACTCGGAGCAGGCTGATTGCCGCTGCTGCGCAGGACGGGTGCCATCTCGATGGTGAGGCAATAGACGCCCGGAGCGCTGAAGCCGGCCTGAAGTGCGTAGATGGAGTTGTTCGGGCTCATGCCGAGCCGCGGTTGTGCGGGGTCAGAGCGGAGCGTGCGGGTGTCCCATCCTGCCGACGTCGCTACCCCGCCCGGGCCCCGCCCCGTCACCGTCGCATGGGCGCCTTCAGGCGTGAAGGCCCCGGTCAGGGCAAGGTACCCGTTCGTGCTGGGTCTCAGGTCTGTGGTGGCCGTGGAGCGCCGGTTGATCTCCGCCTGCGCATCCGGAATCATGAAGTCAGCCTGCCCATTCAGCAGGTGGGTCTGGAGGAAGAGCCGCGCGTTCTCCCCGGTCGCGTAGTCCACCGGCGTGAGCCCGGAGGTGCCTACTGTCCCGTCCAGGGCCATTCCTGGTGTGGTGTAGGTGCCATCATCCGCGCGATCCGCGGCCGGGATGTTGAGGACGGCGCCTCCGGCCGGGAAGAACTGCTGGCTCCGGTAATCGCCGTTGAAACCCGAGCCCCAATGCTCCGTGTCCACACCGTAGCCCGGCGTGATCGTCTCAACGACAAGCGGGTTGCCCGCGAACGGGTTGATCTTGGGCGCAAGGCTCACCCGGCCGTGGTCGAGGACAGGAAGTTCGCCCGCGCTCGTGCGCACCGTCCGCAGCGCGGAGGACTCCGAGGATTCGCCCTGCTTTACAGTTGCAGTCGGCCCAGTCGCGGAGGAGGAGTCTGCGCCCAAGGCTGGGTCTGTCGGGCTGAGCGGTTCGGACGCTGCCGGGGCCGGCGCGCTCGGGTCGACGGAAGGCGCTGGGGCAGGAGCCGGGCTTGAAGGTTCAGGGGCGGGATCTGCGTCCGGGGCAGGAGCCGGGCTTGAAGGCTCAGGGGCCGGATCTGGGTTTGGGGCTGGAGCCGAGTCAACCGGTTCAGGCTCGGAAGCAGTCGCCGTGGGCGCGGGTGCAGGAGTCGGCTCGGTGGCCCACGCCGGGACCCCCGCGACGGAGCTGAGCAGCGCGGCGGTCAGGAGGGCCACGGCGGGAGCGGTGCGGAGCGGTCTTAAGCGGGTCACGTTGCGGCTTTCCAGGGTGCGGTGGGTGCGGGTGGGATTTGGGGCGGGATGCCCAGCGGGTGCCGGGATGAGAATCCCGGCACCCGCCGTCGACTATTTGGTGACGATCTTGTAGGTCAGCGGATCGGACGCAGCTACCTTGCCCTCAACGTTCGAGGCCTTGATGGTCACGTAGTAAGTGCCCGCCACGGAAAAGGTCCACTTCGGGTGGACGTGGAGCGCCTCCGGAGCCGTTACGTCTGCCACCCTCGCGGTGTGTGTGGTTCCCGAGGAAACAACGTTCTGGGTCGAATCAAACACAACGCTTACGCTGCCCGGGTTCCCGGACGCCGGGACAACGCTGTACGCGATGCTGTCACCGTTGACGAGAACACCCTCGGCGCCAATCCCCTCAGGTGCTTCCGAGCCCGACAGGGCGAAGCCCGCGAGGAGCTGGGACGGGTTGGAATCGTTGGCCTTGATAACCCACGAAGAGCCCTCACGCTGGGTCACGACGACGTCGACCACCGGTTCCTTGGTGGGAGACGCCGCAACCTGGGCAGCCGTGTAGTACGCGCCCGTGTACTCATGGTTGAGGCCCAGGATGAGCTTGTTGGCGGTGGGGTTGATGCTCGCGCGGGCAATGTCAGCATGCCCTTGTGAGACGTAGTACGTCGCGGCATTAGCGGCCGGGACCCCGAATGCGAGGACCAGGGCCGCGACGCCGGCGGCCACTGACCCGGCAAGCCCGAGGGACCTGCGGGGCCTTACCTTGGCTGTGGCGGTGTGTGCTCCGGGCGTTGAGGGTGAGACGACGGAAATAGAAGAGTGCAGCATGGGCACCTTTCTGGTGCGAGGTGGTGTGCGGACGGTGGATGACCATCCTTATTGAGAATGATTCTCAAACAAGCTGGACCCTACTGGTTTACGCCGCCTTAGTCAACTGAGCCGGCTCAGACACTTGATAAGGCGGGTTCGGCGTCTTGCGGTGGACCAGGCGTCGGAGGACTCCATGCCGGGGCGCCGCAGCCCATGCCGCGACGAACAGTCCGGTGGCCACGAGCACGATCGTCCCGCCGACGGGCAGGTCCCAGCTCCATGACACATAGAGGCCCACTGCTGCCGCGCCTCCTCCGATGAGCGGCGCGAGGAGCATCATGCGGCCCAGGCTGTCTGTGAGCAGGCGCGCGGTTGCGGCCGGTGTTATGAGGAGGGCGAGGACGAGGATGGTACCGATGGTCTGGAGTGAAAGGACCACCGCGATGGTCACGAGCACATAGAGTGCCATGTCGAGCCACATCACCGGCAGACCCGACGCGCGAGCCATGTCTCTGTCGATACTCACGGCCACGAACTCCTTGTGCAGCGCCGCAAGAACGCCGAGAACGAGGACCGTCCCTACAGCAACGGTGATGACGTCCTCATCAGGGATCCCCGTGATCGAGCCGAAGAGGAAGGACTCAAGCGAGCCGGAATAGCCTGGCGCGCGGCTCACCACGACGATACCCAGAGCGAACGCCGCGGCGAAGAACACACCGATGACCGAGTCCTCCCGCAGCCGGCGGTGCTGAGTGAACACCGCGATCAGGAGTGCCGTGACTACTCCCGCCACCGCTCCGCCGAGGATCAGATTGCCTTGAAGGACGAACGCGACAGCGAGGCCCGGAAACACGGCATGCGAAACGGCATCCCCGATAAACGCCATGCCCCGCAACACCACAAAGTTACCCACGATCCCGCACAGCACTGACGAGGCGACAGCCACGAGCAGCGCGCGCGGCAGGAAGGCGAGGTCCGGGTTAGCCAGATCGGCGAGGAAATCAGCGAAGGACATCAGGCACCCACCATTTCGGTCTGCTCGGCAGTCGGCACAGCCTGCGGTCCAGACCCGGACCTTGGCCGCGACGCGGTCCCTGGCAAGGGCTGCGCGCCAAAGGCCCGCATCCACCCGTCAGTCGCTACGACCTCGGCCGGCGTCCCGTCGGCTACGACGGTCCGGTTCACCAAGCACAGGCGCGTGCAATCCGCAACGGCGCCGGCCAGGTCATGGGTTGCCATCACGATGGCCGTTCCTTCGGCAGTCAGTTCCCCGAAGAGCCCGGTGAGAAGCTGTTGGGTGGGGATATCCAGGCCAGTGAACGGCTCGTCGAGCAGGAGACCCTGTGGCGCCAGGGCCAGTGCGCGGGCCACCAGGACGCGTTGCTTCTGCCCACCAGAGAGCTCCCCCACCGTGCGGCGGTGCAGATCGGCCAGCTGCACACGGTCGAGCGCAGCGTTGACAGCGCGCCACTCCTCCAGGCCGGGGCGCCGCAGCCAGCCCAGGGCTGCAGTGCGGCCGGTCATCACCGCGTCCTCGACCGTGATGGGGAATTCCCACGCAAACTCGTGCTTCTGCGGCACGTAGCCAAGCCGCTGGCGGCTCCGGCCGATACGCGCCGCGCTGACGTCCACATGCCCCTTCGAGGGCTTCACGAGCCCGAGGATCGAGCGCAGGAGTGTCGTCTTACCCGCGCCATTGGGCCCTATGAGCCCCACGAGTTCGCCGGCCCTGACCTGTAGATCCACGCCCGTGAGCACCTCCCGCCCGCTGAGTCGCACGGCAAGGTTCGCGACGTCGATCAGCGGGCCTCTGGGGCCAGGAAGGTTTGGTCCTGCCGCGGCATTCCCGGAAGCCAAGGCGCTCACGCCCGCGTCTCCCCGGCTTTGGCGGGCTCCCGTTCGGGCCCGCGGGTATGCGCAAGCTCCGCCGCTGCGGCAGCCTTGGCGCGTCGTCCACGCACGGCCGCCGCGGCGACAATCAACCCAATTGCGAGGATTCCGACGGCACCCACCCCCGTCATCGCGGCCGTCACGGCTTCTGCAGGAAGGCCCAACGGCCCTGTTCCCGCCACTGTCGCTGATGCGACCCCATCCTGCTTGCCCTTCATTTCCGCCGGAGGCTCCTCGGCCACAGCTGCGGGAACGGCGTCGAACACTGCCTGTGTGTCCGCCGAGTCGCCGACGGCGAAGCGCAGAACCTTCCGGTCCACCAGGGGAGTTCCGTCGGAGAGTTCAGCGGCGAACTCGACCGTAAGCAGGTACGTTCCCGGCTCGGTAAAGATCCAGTTCCCGTGGGTGTGGACGTTGGTGTCCATGAAGATGTCCTGGAGCCCGGTTTCACGTGAATCCCACAGCACCTGCGGAGCCGTAAGGTTGCCGCTCTGGAGGTAGAGCAGGAGATCGCCGGGGCCCTCCACGTCCACAAGTGTGAAAGCGATCTGCCGCCTAACACCCTCTATCACGCCCGCATCCTGCGTGTTCCAACCGATCCAGACTACTCCTGGCATCTCCGTCTGGGGTACCACATGGACGGCCTGCCCCGCGGCTTTTCCTACAAACGCGTAGGCGGGGTCATCCGGCATGGTCAGTTCGGCGGTATCGCGAACGTGGAACACTACATCGTCCGGCTCACGCCACACTGATGGCTCGATAGTGCCATCGCGAACCTGGACGCGCCACGCACCGTCGACGAAGCGAGGAGCGAGGTCGATATGCCCCCGGTCCACCACCACACGGCCGTCGGGCGGCGCGGGCTTGGCAGCATGCGCAACAACCCCCATGCCCGGCGCAAACAGGGCGGTCCCGCCGGCCAGGCCGCTGGCGAGGACAGCCACGAGCAGCAAGGAGAGGAGATGTTTAATGCTTTTCATTGGTGGTGCTTTCCGGGTTAAGGCAGCGGGAGACGGAGTCTGCAGTTGCGCGCATCATCGCTGCATAGGTGTTGACGGTGGAGTCGAACGTGTCACCGTAGATCGGGCAGACGGCCACGCCGGCATCCCGGGCGATCGAGGTCAATGCCGAGGTTCGGGTGAGAAGGTTGGGCTCGAGAAAGACGGCCGGAACCGCCAGATTGCGGATGGTCTCGGTGAGCTTGCGACGATCCTGGACGCTCGGCTGGACAACGGGACTTGGCGTAACAAAACCTGCGACTGTCAGGCCGTAGGCGTCCGCGAAGTAGGCGAAGGCGTCGTGGGTGGTTACGAGCTGTCGGCGCTCCCGCGGGATCGCACTCATGCTCGCGGCGATCTCGGCGTCGAGCGCATCAAGTTCGCCGGCGTAGCGGGCAGTGTTGGCGTCGTATATTGCTTTGCCATCCGGGTCGCGCAGCACCAGCGCATCCCGAATTGTCAGCGCGTAAGCTTTCGCATTTTTGACGTTCTGCCACAAGTGTGGATCAAGCTCGCCATGGACGTGTTTGCCAAGCACCGCCTGGGGCAGCTGGTAGAGGCGGTCGCCGGGGCTGCCCAGAAAGCGGTAACCGGGTCCGCTGGGGATCTCCTGGATGGCTTTATTGGGGACCTCAATCACGGTCGATTCCGGATCGTAGCTCATCCGCTCCCCCTGCTGTCCGTGGACATCGCCGTAAAGATCGAGGTGGCCGGCGTCGAGGTCCACGGAGACATCGGCATGGCCCCCCTCAAGGACGGTCACGGCATCCGGATCAACCGCAGGGTTAGCACGGGCCAGCGTCCTCGCCGCCGTCTCGGGCGCCACTCCGACCGCGAACGTGTACGTCGACTCACCGACAGGCAATGGCCTGGCCCCGGCTTCCCTGCGGACAGCCGCGGCGAGCGTGAGCCGGTAGACACCGGGAGCTGTGAAGGCCCAGCTCATATGCGAGTGCGCATTGGGCGGCAGAACGGCAGAATCGGCACCGATCCGATCTGAGTCAATGAACATGCGGCGGGCGCCGAGTGTCTCGGTGGTGTAAGCGACCAGCCGGCCGGGCCCTTCGACCGCGGCCGCGCGGAGCTCGACGTCAGACCCAGCTGTCGTCCCAAGTGCCGCACCACTGCCGCGCGTCCGGATCCCGAGCCACACCGTATCCAACGTGAGGTTCTCGATCAGGGGGATGACTTTGCCACCACGCTTGTCGGCCTCCTCGCCCAGGGCCAGGTTGCCGACACCGGGCCGCAGGTTCGCCGCCAAAGCCTTGATGATGCGGTGCTCCTCGAGGAGGAGTCCGTTCGAGAGCGCCAGATCCGCATAGGCGATGGAACGCACGTCGCGCAGACTGGGCTCATAGGAGTGAACGCTCGCGCCTGGAGGCACGAGCGAGGTCACCACAGCCCGCTGCCCCGCTACATTCTGGGCGATATCAGCGATGATTCCCGTCGTCGCGATGACCTTTAGCCGCGGGTCCTGGACACTGAACTGCACCGGGGGCGCGCAGCCCGTGAGGAGCAGACCCACAAGGACAGCGAGCACGGCGACCGGTGCGGCAGGGGCGTGGCGAGGTGAACGGGCGATGAGGGGCACGGCTGCTTTCGGTCAAAGGGGAACTTCTCGACTGTAAAGCACATGATAATCATTCTCAACTACTGACGATGCCCAATTGTGCCGAGGGTAGGTTTCCGAGTCCTAGGAAGAGCAGGAACAGGCAAAGGGGTTTATCCCGAGGCAGGAAGCACTTAGGTTGGAGACAACCTCCGCAACCGCAGTGCTATCCGCTGCGCGCGTGGGGAATGACTGTTCAATTCAAGAGAGCGAGCTTCAACAGTATGGAATTCCGGTATCTGGGCAACAGCGGCTTCAAAATCTCCGAAATCACGTTCGGCAATTGGCTCACGCATGGCTCACAGGTGGAAAACGACGTCGCCGCCCAGTGCGTACAGGCGGCTTTGGATGCCGGCATCAGCACTTTCGACACCGCTGACGTCTATGCGAACACCGCCGCAGAAACCGTCCTTGGTGAGGCGCTCAAGGGTGAACGGCGCGAATCCCTTGAAATCTTCACAAAGGTTTTCTGGCCCACCGGCCCGGGCGGGAAGAACGACGTCGGGTTGTCCCGCAAGCACATCATGGAATCGATCAACGGTTCCCTAAGCCGGCTGCAGACGGACTACGTGGACCTCTACCAGGCGCACCGCTACGACGTCTCCACTCCCCTCGAGGAAACCATGCAGGCGTTCGCGGATGTCGTCCGGCAGGGCAAGGCACTCTACATCGGCGTGAGCGAATGGAATGCGGAGCAGATCCGGGCTGGCCATGCCCTCGCGAAAGACCTTGGCATCCAACTGATTTCCAACCAGCCGCAGTACTCCATGCTGTGGCGGGTCATTGAGGAAGAAGTTGTTCCGGCGTCGGAGGAACTGGGCCTGTCCCAGATCGTCTGGTCACCGCTAGCGCAGGGCGTGCTCACTGGAAAGTACCTTCCCGGCCAACCGGCGCCGGAGGGCAGCCGGGCCACCGACGGAAAGGGCGGGGCCGACATGGTCAAGGGCTGGATGAAGGACGACGTCCTCACCGGTGTGCAGAAGCTGAAGCCCATCGCGGAGGAGGCCGGGCTGACCATGGCGCAGCTGAGCATCGCCTGGGTCCTGCAGAATCAGAACGTTGCCGCCGCCATCATCGGCGCTTCCCGCCCCGAGCAGGTGGAATCGAACGTCAAGGCCGCCGGCGTAAAGCTCGAACCGGCCGTGATGAAGCAGATCGACGACGCCATCGGCTCCCTCGCCGAGACGGATCCGGCAAAGACCGTCTCCCCGAACCTGCGCGACGCATAGAAAGGCCGAGGCCGCCACTGCCGTTGGCTACGACGGTGGCGGCTCTTGGAACGGCCTTTGGAATGAACCCGGGGTCAATTCGACATCCGTGCAGCTGATGTTCACGTTACTGTCACCTGCCGCTGATAGGTTCTGCGGATGAACCAGCTACTGCCTGAGCCTCAGTCCCTGATGGTGAACGATCTCTCTGACCGCGCTGGATACGACGATCAGTTCCTCGGGACCCGCGTTCCCCTCCCCACTCTGGACGACGTCGCCACTGCCCTGCTTCCGTACACCCACTTCTCAGTCCTGATGCGGTTGGATAAGCGGCTGGCGGCCGTAACGGCGCTCGGCATTGACGGTGAGAAGCTGATGGACCTGGACCGCGAGGGAATCCAATGGAGGCTGGACCCGCGTTTATCCGAGGACCAGCAGACAGGCGAAAGGGTTTACGCCCGCAACGACATCGACCGGGGTCACCTGGTCCGCAGGGCCTCGGCTGTGTGGGGAGAGACCCTGGCAGAAGCCTCTACGACCAATGAAGACACCTTCCACTACACAAACGCTGCGCCACAGGCGGCCAGGTTCAACCAGGGCCTGGAGCTTTGGCTTGGTCTGGAGTCTTACCTGCTGGACAACGCAGCCGACAACCGCCGGCGTCTCGTCATCTTCACAGGTCCCATCTTCAGCGAGGCCGATCCCGTATACCGGGGTGTCGAGATCCCCTTGCAGTTCTTTAAGGTCGCCGTCTTTATTGAGAGCGGCGCCTTGGCTGCGACGGGGTACGTTGTGGACCAGTCACCACAACTGGCAGACCTGCCGGATATGCCGCGGCCCGGGGTCGAGGAGGACGCTCCCCCGCTTGGACCGTTCCGGACGTTCCAGGTACCCATCCGGGATATCGCTGCCTTGACTGGGCTGGAACTCGCGCACTTGATCGCGCTGGACCGGATGCCCATCGCGGCTGCGTTGCCGTCAGCCCGCACAGGTTCTGCCTGGCGGCGCCTCCACTCCCCGGAAGACCTTGACCTGGACTTCGATTTCCCGGCGTAATCAACCACCGGGAAACGTCTCCTCCACGCCGGCGTCACTTCCGTTCGCATATGCTCGAAGGGCACTCATTGGCTCAACGACGAACCACGCGGGAGACACCTCATGACCACTTGGCGGATCAGGGATTTTCATTCGGCCGACCTCGACGGGATCCTGCACCTGTGGGAATCCCTCAAGGCCAGCAACGTCGAGCCCGTCTATGCCCTGTCTGAAGTTCTGGCTTCCTGCGAGAAGGACTACGCCGTAGTGGCGGTGCAGGGCGAGCAAGTGGTGGGTGCCGCCGTCGGACGCGCCGCCCATGACCAGGGCTGGGTGGTTTTCCTGGCCACCCTTCCCGAATTCCGCGGCCGGGGAATCGGCACGTCACTGCTGGCCGCCGTCGAAAACCGGATGGCGCCGCACGGGCTCAACAAGCTCTCCGCCTTGATGCCGGAATCCGAGACCCGTGTGGAGGCTTTCCTCAGCCGCGGCTTCCAGCTCAAGAAGAACCTGCGATACTTTGAGCGCAAAATTCCGGTGGCGCGGCAGGAACTGGAGCCGTTGGGCCTGCTGGGCGGCCGGGTCCTGGCCCGAAACCTCTGGGAGAACGTGGCCGGCATGCACAACGAGAAAGAACTGCTGGAGCGGCGGCTTGTCCTGCCGCTGGCCGAGGCCGATCTCGCTGACGAATACGGTGTGGTTCCGCCGCGGGCAGTGGTGTTGTTCGGGCCTCCTGGTACCGGCAAAACCACGTTTGCGAAGGCCATCGCTTCCCGCTTGGAGTGGCCGTTCGTGGAGGTGTTCCCGTCCCGTCTCGCCTCGGATCCCAAAGGCCTCGCGGGTGCACTGCGGGAGACCTTCCTGGAGATCGCGGAACTCGAACACGCGGTGGTGTTCATTGATGAGGTGGAGGAGATTGCCGCCCAGCGCTCCGGCGAACCTCCGTCCCCGCTGCAGGGCGTCACCAACGAACTGCTCAAGATCATCCCGGCCTTCCGCGAACAGCCCGGCCGCCTGCTGGTCTGCGCCACCAACTTCATCCGGGCCCTGGACAGTGCGTTCCTGCGTCACGGCCGGTTCGACTACGTCATCCCCATCGGCCTTCCAGACCGCGTCGCACGGGAGGCCATGTGGCAGCGCTTCATCCCTCCCACCGTGGTGGACGACGTCGATATCGAACTCCTCGTGGACCGCACGGAAGGCTTCTCGCCGGCGGACATCGAGTACGCGGCCCGCAGTGCGTCCCAGCGTGCGCTCGAAAAAGCAGTGTACGACGACGGCGGCCTCGCTTCCGGCGGAAGCGCCTCGGTCCGGGAGGCCGTCCGGAAGGGTCCCGCCACGCAGGACTACCTCGACGCGATCGGAGAAACGCGGACCACCGTCAGTAAAGAGGTCTACGCTGAATTCCTGGAGGACATCGATTCCCTCGGTCGCGTATAGCAGGAGGCGCCTTTATGGCCACGAACCCACTCGGACATGCACTCATCCGGATGGGAGGCCGGGATCCCGGGGAGAAGCACAGGGCCGCTACTCCACTGGAGCTCTTTTTCGATCTCACCTTTGTGATTGCCTTCGGCGTGGCCGGCAGCCAATTTGCCCATGAGATTGCCGAGGCCCACTTCGTTGCAGGCCTCCTCGGTTTTGGATTCGCCATGTTCTCGGTGATCTGGGCCTGGATCAACTTCAGTTGGTTTGCCAGCGCCTACGACACCGACGACTGGATTTTCAGGGTTGTCACCATGGTCCAGATGATGGGCGTCCTGATCCTGGCCATGGGGATCGAGCCGATGTTTCACTCCCTCGTTGAGGGCGGCCATGTTGATAACGCGGTGATGGTTGCCGGTTACGTGATCATGCGGCTGGCCCTCGTCTCCCAGTGGCTGCGGGCTGCCAGGCAGGATCCGCAAAGGCGGCAAACCTGCCTCAACTACGCGAAGTATCTTGTGCTGGCACAGCTCGGCTGGATCGTGGTGATGATCGTCCAGGCCGACATCCTGACCACTTTCCTGATGATGGTGCCGCTCTTCGTGTTTGAGATGGCCACTCCTTCCCTCGCGGAACGGAAGATCAGGACACCCTGGCACGCGCACCACATAGCGGAACGCTACGGCCTCCTGGCCATCATCGCGTTGGGCGAATGCCTTATCGGAGCCATCGAAACCTTGCGTGCGATCGTTGCGAACCATGGATGGAGCCTGGACGCTGCCATGGTGGGCTTTGCCGGGACTGCGATCGCCTTCGGAATGTGGTGGATCTACTTCATCCTGCCCGCCGGCCAGTCGCTGCACCTCCAGCGGCACCGTTCTTTTCTTTTCGGCTACGCCCACATGCCGATTTTTGCCGCGATTGCAGCGACTGGCGCCGGTTTACATGTTGCCGCCTACTTCATTGACCACGAGGCCCATGTCAGTGCCGCCGTTGCGGTAGCCACCATGGCCGTTCCTGTTGCGCTCTTCAAGCTCTCACTGACGTGGCTGTACAGCGCCATGCTGGGCTTTGACCGGACAATTGTGGGCGTGGCAGCCGTAGTGGTGCTTCTGCTTGGCCTCAGTGTGGGGCTGGCTGCCATTGGCGTGGCCGTTCCAGTGTGCATGCTGGTGATTTGCGCAGCTTTGGCTGTCTCGGTTGTCGTTGAGGAACATCCTCGAGCGAAGGCGGCCCATTGCCGGAAGGTTGCACTGGAGCGGCTGCATTCAAGGGTGGCCGCAGCCGGTAGCTGAGCGTAGCTTGTGAAGAACCAGCCACTTCCCGTCAGGAGCCCCAAATGACTGAGAAGAAAACCGTCGGCGACCTGGCCGGCTTTGGCTCCGATGATCTTGCCCTGGCCGGAGGAAAAGGCGCTAACCTCGGCGAACTGCTGCGGCAAGGATTCCCGGTGCCGTCAGGTTTCGTTGTCACCACCGATGCCTATGCCGCCCTTCTTGAGGAAAACGGGCTGGGCGCCAAGCTGGACACGCTGCTTGCTTGGTTGGAAGATGCCGGGGCGTCCGGGGCACAAATCCGGGACCTGTTCAGCCAAGCGAAGATACCGGACGCTGTCCGCTCGGAAATCGTTGAAGCCTACACTGCAATGGGAGACGGGCCAGTGGCCGTGCGTTCAAGCGCCACGGCTGAGGACCTGCCCGGAGCCGCTTTTGCCGGTCAACAGGACACCTATCTGAACGTCGTCGGCGAAGAAGCGCTTCTTCAGGCCGTGTTGGATTGCTGGGCCTCTCTCTGGACGGACCGGGCCATCTCCTACCGGCAGCGCCAGGGGATCGACCAGGGGCAGGTTGCCATCGCCGTCGTCGTTCAGGAGATGATTCAGGCGGAGACCGCCGGGGTCATGTTCAGTGCAAATCCGGTAACCGGCGAGCACGGTGAGATCGTCATCGACGCGAGCCCCGGTCTCGGCGAAGCCGTGGTTTCGGGGCTGGTCACACCGGAGCACTACGTCCTGGACAGTGCAGGGAAGGTCCGCGAGTTTACTCCCGGCGGCCACCAGTTGAGCATACGTTCCCTGGCGGGCGGAGGCACGGAGGAGAGTGCCGGCACCGGCACCACCCGTCCGGCCCTCTCCGACGGGCATTTGGAGGAGCTGGCCAGGTTGGCGCTTCGGGCCCAGGACCATTTCGGCCGCCCACAGGATATGGAATGGGCTGTGGCGGACGGGCGTGTCTACCTACTGCAGTCGCGGCCTATGACAGCCCTGCCTCCGCCGCCGCTGCGCCTCAACCGTTTCCAGCGGGTGATAGGCCCCACCTTCGTGGAGATGTTCCAGATACGGCCATATCCGCTGGACGTGTCGGGCTGGATGCAACGCGGAGTCCTGGCCATGCTGCGTGGCATGGCTGGCAGCGTCGGCGTTGTTTTTCCCTCGGTTGAGAAGTTGCTGCCCGAGGAGGGCGGCGTGGTGCTCCAGTTGGTTCCTCCGGTGCCGCACCCGACGCTTCGCACCCTCGCCGCCCCCATCTCGGTCGCCCGTAGGGCCCGCCGGTTCAATCCCGTTCACTGGACGGAGGACAGCAGGTTCTCCGCGTTCCTCGAGGGCGTCCGGCGTCTCAACGCGCAGGATCTGCGGCCCTTGACGTGGCGACAGGTGGTAGGCGCCGCTGAGGACGCCTTCGTCACGCTGCACGGGATCACCGACTTGCGGATCTCTTACCTGCCGGGCGCCTTTGTTCCACAGCTGAAGCTGCGGCCCATGCTCCTGGTGCTGGGCAAGAGGCACCTCGGCTCAGCACTTATCGCAGGAGCGGAAACACGCACCAGCCAGGCAAACCAGGCGCTGGGGGACCTGGCCGCCCGGGTCCGGTCCCATCGCGGGCTGATGCTTGCCTTCGCTGGGCCAGGTGGCCCGGGCGAACTGTTGGCGAGATTGGAATCGGAGCCGGAATTCCAGGATTTTTATGCCGATTTCCAGGCTTTCCTGGCCGAATACGGGCACCGGGAAACCGTGAGCATCGTGCTGAGCAGCTCACCAACGTGGTCAGATGCCCCGGAAGTCGTCCTCGGGCTGATCACCTCGATGCTGGGCGAGCGAAGGCAGACCACCGACCAGACCGGGGCGGCGCTGGCGGAACTCATGCGGCACCCGGCCCTGCGGATTCCGGCCGTGGGCAGGCGCGTGCTGTCCGCCGTTGACGCCGCCAAGGTTGGCATTGCCTTGCGCGAGGACACCCACTTCTACGCCACCATGGTGATGCCCCCGCTGCGCCGTGCACTGCTGGAGCTGGGCCGGCGGCTTTGCGACGCGGGCGTGCTGGCAGAACCAGAGGAGGTCCACCACCTCCGCTTTGAGGAACTGGCGGGAATGGACGACGGCGGCGCGCTGCCCGCCGTCGAACGCGAACGGTACCGCCGGCTGGTACTGGCCAGGGCGGCCAAGCGCCGGGAGCTGGAAGGGATTCCGCTGGTGGATCCGGCCGCCTTGTTCGGGCACAAGCGCCGCGTTCCGGGGGCACTTGTGTCCGGCACGCCCGCCAGCCGGGGTGTGGCCACCGGAACGGTTCGGATCATCCGCGGGCCGGACGAATTCGGGTTGCTGCGCACCGGTGAGATCCTCGTCTGCCCCTACACCAACCCGGCCTGGACGCCATTGTTCCGGAGGGCAGGCGCCGTGGTGGTGGACGCCGGCGGCATCGGCTCCCATGCGGCGATTGTGGCCAGGGAATATGGAATCCCCGCTGTCATGGGCACCGGCTCGGGAACCAGCTCGCTGATCAATGGGCAAAGCGTGCAGGTGGACGGAACTCTGGGGCGGGTCACGGCGGCCGGCCCCGAGTCCGGTCAATTCAACATGTAGTTCCACGCCATTGAGGTAGCATCAGCCCCATGCGCGAGACGCCCCAACCGAGCAACGTCTACTTGCTGGTGCTCCACACCATCCGCTGCATCGGTTTCGCGAGCCTCCAGCGCATAGCTGATACCGCCGGGCTTTCTGAACCCGAGACCGAGTCGCAACTGCTGGACCTGGCTGTGGCCGGTCTGGTGACCCGCGTTCCTGGCCATTTCGGCGGGTGGGGCCTTACGGAAGCCGGCCGAACCAAAGACGCGGAGTTGGTAGCCAGCGAGCTCGCAGCGGCCGGCACAAGAGAAGCTTTGACGCAGGCGTATGATCGGTTCCTTGTGCTGAACCCGGAACTGCTGGACCTCTATACCGCGTGGCAGACAATACCCGGTGACGGAACGCTCAAGATGAACGACCACAGCGACTCCGGCTACGATGCGCGCGTCCTGTACAGGTTCGTGGAGTTCCATGCCGGCGCCGGCGTTGTCTGTGCGGACCTGGCCTCAGCGCTGCCCCGATTTGAGCGGTACGCCCTGCGGCTCGGGGACGCGATCAAGCGCAGCAAGTTCGGCGATCTGGACTACGTGACGGACAGTCCGGCCTCCTATCACTCCGTCTGGTTCCAGCTGCACGAGGACCTGCTTTCCACCCTCGGTATTCCGCGTTTCTGAGACGACCGTTCTAGAGCAACTTGTGATTACTTTTGGTCAGCGAAAAGCCCCGGCGTGAACGCCAGGGCTTTTGAAGAGTTGGAACAGAAGGCGCCTCGGAGTACATGAGGCTACGGCTTTGAGTGCTTGGCCCCCGCGTAACGGAGGGCTACAGAACGCCATAATGCGTTGCGCCGTTTCTTGAGTTCATTGGCCAGTTCGCGTTGGGCCAGAACTTCTGCCTCCTTCCGAGCACGCGCGTAGCGTGCCAGTAGGGCTTCATACTCGGCCGTGTCGTTTCGGTTGCCTTGAACTTTAGTCGCGTGAAGAGTTTTCATGGACTAGTCCTTTCACCTTGGCTATCAGTGTTACACATTTTGCGGCGCTGGTAACTCGGTAAGACCTGAGTCTTGAGCCAATATTTCCGCTGTAATGATCAGCCATGCCATGAGCCGAAGCATCTTCTCGTCTTCCGCTTCAAGCGTTTCACCATCGAGTGCGTTGACCGACAGCATGCCATAGATATGCTCTGGCGTTGCCACAGGCACAGTAAGAAACGCCTTGTAGTCGCGGGGCTTGTCAGCGACCAAGCAGAACTTAGAGATCTGCTCAGGATCGGTCACATCCGGGCAGAACATGGTCCCACGGGCCAGTATGGTCTGAACCACCGCTGTGCCCTCCGGGTCCTTTGAAGATTGGGTAAATTCTTCACGTGAGTTTCCTCCGGTCATGTCCGCTTTGACCAGTTTCGCCCGCGCCCCGCGTCCTCCTCGCAACTGGTAGTAATTGGCACGGACATGGCCGCCATTAGAATTCGTGGACAGGAAGGCCCGGCAGTGCGCAAGAACATTACCTATGAGTTCAGGAGGGGTCCCCGTACCGGCAATCTTTACTTCGAGGGCCTTCGCTAGCTGCTCTAGGTTCGGCGGAATAGTTTCCGTGATGGCTAGGTAGAAATCGGCACGCGCGCCCTTATATGCATCCGCTGCCTCTTGGACAAAGATCGCTTCACGCCTCTTGGAGAGTTTCTTCTCCACGAACGCGGAGGCCCCGGCCAGCACGCAGGAGACCACAAGAAGAACGATCAACCACCTGTGCAACGGCTCCGTAGGGGGCGGATTCCTCTGAAGCTGCAGGGGTACCCAGGCAATTCCAATGCCACCAATGATGGTCAGCCCAACATGCCACCAATGGCCGATGAACTCGCCAACGATTCCCCCCAATTCTTTCACTTGCTCAGCCTACTCATGTCTCTTGCCCGTTCCGCTCGAATCATGGGGATGACACGACAGGACTAAGCACAACATCGTCGGCGTCCATGGATTCGCAGACGCATCGGAGTATCCCGGCGCGCACGCCGCGGGCCCTCTTGGGAAGATGAATCGCTGCCGGCAATGCGGGCTGCCGCTGCTACTCACAGCGATCGGACCGCCCCTTTGCCGGCCCACGCGCAGAGGGAGGGGAGGCTGTGGCCTCCCCTCCCTCGTTGCTTGCGGGGTCAGGATGAGTCGTGCATCCGTACTACGTCATGAAGAACCACAACGTCACTTCAGTGCCGTCACCCGGATGCGGTCGATATTTGGTGCGTATTTGGACCTCAACAGTTCCGGAGCGGTGGCTGAAAGCAGTTCGGTGCTGTTGTAGTTCGGCAGCTCCTGTGAGGAGAACCTGATGGTGTTCGTTCCTGCTTTCAGCTCCACGGGAATTGTGAGTTCCCAGAAGTTATCCGCGTGGAACGAGTGGGGGAACCAGCCTCGCTTCGTGGTTCCGCCGTTGACCTGGATTTCGGCATGGCGTGCCAGCGGGTCCGGGTTGTAGTGCGTGGCGGGTGACTGCTCCTGGTTGGAGTAGCGCACGGTCAGCGCGTACGTGCCGGCCACGGGTGCCTGGACGTTTCCGAAAGTGAGGGTGTTGGTGTTGTTGGGATCACCGCCAACGTTCGTCACGGCCTTGCCGCCCGAGGCCAGCAGGTAGTTGGTGATGGCGGCGGAACCGGAGAGCGTAGCTGTCTCCGCTTCATAGGCAGTGGAATTGAGCTTCCCGGATGATGCCCCAGTGCGGACCCGGTCCACGTAGAGTGTGCCCGAATCAGCTGTTACCTGCACCTTGTTGATGCCTCCTGCGAGGAACACCGGCTTGGTGAGCGGCCCGGTGATTCCTTCGGCCACGTTCTGGCCGTTTACGCTCATGTTCGCAGTGCCGGTGCCAAGGATGTCCACGGAGAGCTCCGCCTCGCCGTCGACTGCAGAGTAGACCCAGAACGTGGCGCTTTGGCCCTGAGTCATGCGTGCCGTACCCGAACCGGAGACCCCGGTACGGGTGTAGTCGGCAACTGCCCCCTTGAGGGTTGCGTTTTCGCCTTCATATATGGCCTGTCCCGCAGCTGGGTTTTTCAGGGTGAGGTCGATCTTGTCCACAATGGCGTCGCCCTTGGTCCCCTTGGTTCCGGCCAGGTTCTTAGCAGACAGGGAAATGGTGTGTTTCCCGGCGGTCAGCTTGACCTTGGTGTCTGCGTGGTCCCAGACCACCCACTTGTAACCCAGCGGGAGGTACATTTCCTGCTCGGCTCCGCCGTCGACGGTGAGGAACACGTTTGTGGGCCCTTGTTCCTGAACCGCCCCATAGGTGTTCAGGGAGTTGGCGAAGACGCTGAGATCGTAGTCTCCGTTCTGTGGCACCGTGACGTCGAAGTTGAGCTTGATGTCTGACCCCGTGCGAAGGCCGCCGACGTTGTAGTTTCCTGAGGTGTAGAACTTAGAGACGGCCGACGGCGTCCCTTCCGGCCCGTTCTTGCTGTATCCGGTGCCGGTGAAGGCGGCGTTCTCGGCCTCGTACGTTCCCTTCCACAGCGAGGTTGCGGGGGTGCCGGTGGAGGCTTTCCCGCCGGGGCTGAGGATGATCTCGTAGGAGGAGTCAGCGTTGAGGGCGGGCAGGTGCGCACCGAAATCGAAGCCGATCGAGCCGTTGGTCACCGGGAGGTTCAGCTGGCCAACCACCGACGGCTGGGCCGCATCACCCAACTGGCCGCTCCAGCCGATCTCCCTGACCAGGGCGTGCACGCTGCTGCCGAACACTGCCGGATCCACTCCGTTGACCTGCACATGCTGGTTGCCGCTGGTTCCCCCAAGGAGGATGCGCGATTGCGCCTTCGCCTTGTCCAGCGTTGCCACGCCCTGAAGGGTGTAGCTGACGTCGGGCTTGGGCGGGGTGACCTTCACAGTATCCCCGGACATCTGGGCGTAGGCGTTCAGGAGCCACCACTGGCCGTTGGCGCGGTTCGCCTGGACTGCCGAGTCGCTGAGGTTGCCGTCAATGTTCCAGTAGGCGATGTCGCCGTCCACCTTCGAGTCCTCAATGGCGGAGAACCACTGGATCATCTGCCCCGGCACTGACGTGTGGTAGTTGAAGGCGTATTCGTTGAGATTGATCGGCAGATGCTTGCCCGCAAGGGCGGTGCCGGCGAACGCAGTGTTTTCCCAGCCCCGGTAACGGGCAACGTTGCTACGGATGGATTGTGGAGCGCTGAGTTCATGCCACGTCATCACGTCCGGCACCGTTCCCGCCGCCACAGTGTGCTGAAGGAAACCTTGCACCTGGTTGTAAAGCGTGCTGGTATTCGGGCCGGCGATCCGGGCCGTCGGCATCTTGGCCCTGATGAGTTTGTACGTGTCATCCCACGCCTTGAAAAAGTACTGGGGATCGTTCAGCCAGCTGATGTTGTTGTAGCTCCACGTGCTGGTGCCGAACATGTTCCCTTCGGGTTCGTTGTACGGCACGAAAACAATATTGTCCCGGTACTCGACGGGAAGTTGCAGCACCTGGTCAACCTGGGCAGCAACCTTGGCCTTGTAGTCGTTCAGGCGAGCTTCCGGCGTGCTCCCGGGCCATTGGTAGGGGAAGCCGCGGTAGATGTCGGTCATGTAGATATAAACATCACCATTGGAGGCATCAGCAAGAGGCTTGACCACTTCCAGGGCGTCGGCTCCGGGGTGCTGGGGTCCGTCCTGGGCCTTGGTGGAGACCGTGCGCAGTTTGATGGCTTCCAGGAGATTGGCTGAAGGCAGCCCCTCGCCGTACACGCCGTACAGGGTGCCTGAAGCTCCGCCGTGGAAGGGGCCGGTGCTGGTTCCCAAGTCCACCGTGAAGTCCGCCCTCGCCACCGTGTCACCGGCCAGGGTGCGCACCTGCTCCGGGCTCAGCGCCTGGGAATAGACTCTGAAGTCATCGATCGCGCCGTCGAAAAAGGGGTGCCCTCCCCAAAACGCCTTACCCAAGGCTCCGGACGTGGTGTTCGTCGCGGAGTACATCTTCGCCACCAGGTCCACAGTTGCCGGCTTCGTCCCCAGACTTATGCCGTTGAGGAAGTACGTGATGGTTTGCTGGTCGATAGTGGTGGTCACGTTTACCCAGCTGCCAATCGGGATCTTGCTGCTTCCTGAAACACCGACTTCGGCCGTCCCGTTGACAGGCTTGATCGATGAGCGCGTTTTGGAGTCTCCCGCGAACGACGGCGTCAGGAACGTCGCGTTGTTCAGGTCCTTGCCGAGGCCGTACAGCCACTGAAAATCAGCCCCGCCATCCCACTTCATCCATGATGACACCGTCATCGCCGTCGCGCTCTGAAAGAGCCCGTTGGGCACTGTGACGTAGGGCGCCGTCGTCGAACCTGCCGCACCGCCGGGGAGGCTGATAGCCCTCGTGCCCGGTGTGCGGCCGTCCACGAACGTGGCGTTGGCTACGTTAGCGATCGCACCGTTGAGGTGCCTGGTGGACAGGTCCGTAACCGTAGAGCCAGCCACCTGGTTGGCTTCGAAATCGTAATGGAGGATCAGGCTCTCATCGGGAAGAGGCACATCAGCCGCGGCCACCATCATCGGGGCCGGGGCAGCTTGTGCTCCCGCAGGGGCAAAGAGGGTGAGTCCTCCACCGACACATAATGCGCCGGTGAGGGTGGCGGAGATGACACGGCTGGGGAGTGGACGTTGTTGTCGTTTCACCGAGTATCGCTTTCTGGGTTGGGGACAGTCGTTGGGTCCGCAGCGCTGGGAAACGACGTCGTCATCAATCCTGCTAGGCAGCTCGTGAAGTGACGTCGTAACGCTGTCGAACCGGTTCGAGCAGTGTACATACGCATGATGGGGGCCACAAGAGTTTGGCCCAAATCGGCCCCTTCCCAAGCTTGTTGGACCTAATGAGACGCTTCCGGGGGCCAATTTCAGGTATTTCGACTACACGTCATTGCCAGAACCAAAAATGGAGGCTACATTTAGCGAACCGATTCGACTCAGGAGGACCCTTGGCAACCATTGGTGACGTGGCACGTGAGGCTGGTGTCTCGCGCAGCACTGTCTCATACGCCCTTTCGGGGAAACGCTCCATCTCCCCGGAGACCCAGGAACGCATACGGGCGGCAGTGGAGAACCTGGGCTTCACCCCTAACGCCGGAGCGCGGGCACTGGCGAGCCAAAAAACCATGGTTCTGGGGCTTCTGCTTCACTTCAACGCTGACGAGTTCGCGCCGGCAATGATGCAATACGTTATGTCAGTGTCCAGTGCGGCACGGGAGCGCGGCTACGACATCCTCATGATCACCGAGGACGACGGCGCCGCGGCCCTCCGTAGGGTGACGGAGTCGAACATGGTCGACGGAGTGGTCCTCCTGGACATCCACCATTCCGATCCGCGGATTGACGTGATGAGGTCCGTGCGTCAGCCCGGCGCACTCATTGGGCTTCCCGGTGAGCCAAATGGCCTTGACGTCTTCGATCTGGACTTCGGAGAGGCAGCCAGGGTCATAGTCGACAACCTGTACGGGTTGGGGCATCGAGACATCATGCTGCTTTGCCCGCCAAAGCATGTCTTTGACCGGGGTGCAGCATATACATGGCGTTTCCGGGATGCGGCGCAGGAGCGTGCAGCCCGCTACGGCATCCACTTGCACACGTACTATGGCGAATCACGGCAGCCTGCCATTCAGACCAGCCTCGAGGCAATGCTGAGTTCACGGCCTGATGCGACCGCATTGATTGTCCACAACGATGCCACCATCGCAGCGCTGCCCGCGTTCCTCAGCAATCGTGGCATGTCTGTTCCATCCGATCTGTCCGTAGTCAGTCTCTATTCCAAGGAGTTCGGCCGGGACTTCTCACTCCCGTACACCGCCGTCGAGACTTCCCCTGGCGAACTTGGCCGGATGGCAGTCGAACGGCTTGTTCAAAGGATCAACAGTCCCGACCAGGCTGGCGAACCACTCGTCCGCTTCGTCGCCCCCGAGCTCGTGGACCGGGGCACGGTCCGCTAGCCAGTACAGACACGTCGTGGACTTCGCAGGGTCCGCGAGCTACTCCCGCACAGCCAAAAACAGCCCCACGCCCAGCTACCGCATACCCAAAATCCCGTTCAATCCCAACACCTGCACGTTTTTCAGAGAGGATCACCGTGTTTTACAAGAAATCAATGCAAACCAGATCCGCCGCTGTCCTCGCCTTGGCCGTTCTGGCCGGTGGCGGGCTGGCAGGCTGCGCTTCAGGTCCATCCCAGGCTACGTCTACAGCCAGCAGCGAGTTCACCTTCTGGGATCCATACCCCCAGTACGATGCCTCATCCGCTTGGGCGGGATCCATCGATAAGTGTGGTTCGGAGGCCGGAGCCACCATCAAGCGGACTGCCTATGACACCAGCGATCTGACCAGCAAGGCCCTGCTGGCCGGCCAGCAAGGCTCTTCACCCGATGTTCTGCTGGTGGACAATCCGGTGGTTTCCACCCTGGCCGAAGCCGGCGTGCTGACCTCAGCCAAGGACAGTGGCCTGGACGCTTCCCAGACGCAGGCGAACCTCCTGGCCGCAGGTGAAATTGACGGAGACGTTTATGGCGTTCCCATCGGGGCAAACACTCTTGCCCTTTACTACAATCCAAAGGTTCTTGAGGCAGCCGCCGTCGACCCGGCCTCCGTGACTGACTGGGCGTCCCTGAACGCAGCTCTTGAAAAGGTGAAAGCGTCCGGCAAGAAGGGTATTACGTTCTCTGCCGTCGGAACTGAAGAAGGAAGCTTCCAGTTCCTGCCGTGGTTCTGGGGCTCGGGAGCACAGCTCGATGACCTTTCCTCGAGCGACGCCGTATCCGCCCTGGCTCTGTGGACGGACTGGATCAAAGAAGGGCACGCTCCCAACTCGGTTATCAACAACACCCAGACCACAAGCTGGCAGGAATTCATGGCAGGCGACTTCGCCTTCGCCGAGAACGGAACCTGGCAGAAAGCAGACGCCGCGAAGGCCGGCTACAAGGTCATGCCCATCCCGGCTAAGTCCGGCGGCGCCGCGGCAGCCCCGACCGGCGGAGAGTTCCTGACTATCCCTGTCCAGAAGGAGACCGCACGGTACGAAACGTCCAAGAAGATCATCGCGTGCCTCACGAATGCCTCCAACGTGGTGGCCACCGACAACACATTGAACTACATCGCGCCCACCGAGGAAGCCCAGAAGGAACAGCTGGCAGCCGACGCCACGCTCAAGCCATGGATTGACGCCGTCGCCGCCGCCAAGGGGCGCACCAGCGACAACCTGGGCACCAATTACCCCAAAATCTCAGAACAGCTCTGGACGGCTGTCCAAGCTTCAGTGACGGGATCCGCCAGCCCTCAGGATGCAGCCAAGACCGCACAGTCGGCCGCGGCCGCCGCAACAAAGTAGCGGTTACGACGTAGCGGTCCGGGCGCAGGGATCCAAGTAACCCTGCGCCCTCGCCGCCCGCGTCAATGACTGCACCTCAACAGAAGGAATCACCATGTCACCCGTGAACATCGGGACCGCACCGCGGGAAGTACTCCCGGCCGTCGTGACAGCCGACGCCGTGGATACCCGCGCGCGGCGGGCTGCGGCGTCGACCCGCTGGTCTGCGGCAGCCTTCCTGGCACCCCTGCTGCTCTACTTGGCCATCTTTTATGCCTACCCGCTCTACCGGAACATCGAACTCAGCCTCAAGGCCTATACCGTCCGCAGCTTCGTCCAAGGTGACGCCCCCTTCGCCGGGTTGGACAACTACATCGAGGTCTTCACGTCACCCACGTTTGGACCGGCCATTTCCCACACGGCCACCTTCACAGTCGTCTCGATTGTCTTCCAGTTCGGGATAGGCCTGGCGCTGGCAGTGTTCTTCCACTCAGGGTTCAGGCTCTCCGGCACGCTGCGGGCCCTGTTTCTGGTGCCCTGGCTGCTGCCGCTGATTGTCTCCGCGTCCACCTGGTCCTGGATGCTCAACAGCGATTCGGGCATAGTCAATGCGGCCCTCATGGCGCTGGGGATGCCTCAGATCAACTGGCTCACCTCCCCTGACTGGTCCCTTGTGGCTGTTCTCATCGCCAACATCTGGATCGGTGTGCCATTCAACCTTGTGATCCTCTACAGCGGCCTGCAGGGAATCTCCACCGACGTGTATGAAGCCGCTGCCATCGATGGAGCCAACGCCTGGCAAAAGTTCTGGCGCATCACCCTTCCGCTGCTGCGGCCGGTTTCAGCCATCACCATCCTGCTGGGCCTTGTCTATACCCTCAAAGTCTTCGACATCATCTGGATCATGACAAAGGGCGGTCCGGCAGGTTCGTCCACCACCTTGGCAACCTGGACATATCAGCTGGGCTTTGGCTCGGTCCTTCCCGACTTTGGTCCCGCAGCAGCCATTGGAAACCTCCTGATCGTGCTCGCGGTGGTCTTCGGCTTCATCTACATCCGTGTGCAGAGCAGACAGGAAAATCAGTGAGTACCCGCCGCTTTTCTTTCAAGACCATTTTCGGAATTGTGCTGACCGCAATCATGCTGTTCCCGGTTTACTGGATGATCAACGTCTCCCTTACTCCCAGCACTGATATGAGGAAATCCCCGCCAAGCCTGTTTCCCGTGGACGTGACTTTCGAAGGCTATTCGGCTGTCCTCCAGCAGCAGATACCTTTCCTGGGGACCAGCCTCATCCTGGGGCTGGGCACAGTGATCCTGACTGTTGCTGTGGCGGCCCCGGCTGCCTTTGCACTGGCCAAACTGCGGCCCCGCGGAACAGGGCTCCTGAATTTCCTCATGCTTATCGCCCAGATGATTCCGGCCATCATCATTGCCATGGGCTTCTACGCCATCTACCTGGGCATGGGAGTTTTGAACACGCTTCCAGGGCTGATCGTGGCCGACTCGACCATCGCAGTTCCGTTTGCCGTGCTGATCTTTTCAGCCTTTATGTCCGGAATCCCCGATGAACTGCTGAACGCTGCAAAGATCGACGGCGCATCAAACTGGCGCACTTTCCGCTCCATCGTTATGCCGGTCAGCCGAAACTCAGTGGTTACCGTTTCGCTGTTCGCCTTCCTCTGGGCCTGGTCCGACTTCATCTTTGCATCGACCCTGAATAACGGCGGTGCCCTGCGGCCCATCACCCTTGGCATCTACGCCTACATCGGGAACAACAACCAGCAATGGAACGCCATCATGGCAACAGCCGTGGTGGCCTCCATCCCGGCAGCCGTCCTGCTCGTGGTGGCGCAGAAGTATGTCTCAGCAGGTGTCACGGCCGGCGCCGTCAAAGACTGAATCAGTCCCCACCGCCCCTCGCCTGGCTAGCGGCCGCCACAACCGTTGAGCCACCCATTACCGTTGACAGGAATCACCATGCCCAAAAACTCCCGTGTCGCCTTCGACATAGACCACATCCCCTTCAGCACCCGCGGATCATGGCTGAATCTGTCGCGGGTCATCGGACTCCACAAAAGTGCACCGGACATCCATCTCGTAACCCATCAAAACGGCCACCAGAATGGCCTCACAGGCGTTCTGGGGCTGACACCGCGCCGGAACGGAGGCAAAGTGGATGCCTCCATTGAAGCCAATAGCTCACTGCTCTCATGGGTCGACGGCGGCGCGAAAGTTGACGCCGTCTTCGACGGCCCTGAAATCCTGCGCATCTCCGGGCAGGGATTGGCCATGCGCCTTGAAGACGCAGCCGCAAGCCTCACTCCCTTTACCGGGACGTTCTTCTACTACGACCCTGCCAGCAAAGGGTGGTGCTTCACCTCCTACGAAACAGGCTTGAGGTACAGGATCACGGTCTTGAAAGGCGCACTCTCCGCGGTCGGCTCGGAAACCTTGGGCCAGGCCAAGCGCTGGGTTGAAGTGAGCGCCTCAAACGGGACGTGGGAAATCGCCATCGATGAATTCCGTACCGCCAGGGAGCCGCTGGTGCTTCAAACGTCCTTCGAGGAGGCCATCGAAAAAGCCGACGCCACCTTCGCAGGCTACTTGGACCGGATTGCGTCATGGCGGAACCAGGAGACCCCCGCTGCTGCCCTTGCCGCCTACGTTCTCTTTTCAGCAACGGTCAGCCCCCTGGGATTCCTTCATCGCGAGTCCGTGCTGATGTCCAAACACTGGATGGACAAGGTCTGGAGTTGGGACCACTGTTTCAACGCGGTGGCCCTGTCCGCCGGTTTTGCGGAGGAGGCGTGGGACCAGTTCCTGGCCCCCTTTGATCACCAGACGCCCGAGGGCGCGCTCCCCGACTCAATCTCCCACTCCGAGCTTCTGTACAACTACGTCAAGCCGCCGATTCACGGATGGGCCTACTCCAAGCTCCGGGAGAGCCTCCCCGTGATCGACGGCGACCTCCTGACGGAGATCTATGATGCCCTGTCGCGATGGACAGGGTTCTGGATCAGCCACCGCACAAGCCCGGGCCGCGGGCTCCCCTACTATCAGCATGGCAATGACAGCGGGTGGGACAACTCGACGACGTTCGATAAGGACCGGCTCATTGAGTCACCGGATCTGGCCGCCTTCCTGGTCTATCAACTGGACGTCCTCATCGAGATTGCCCAGGAACTGAACACGGGTGAGGAAAGTGTTTGGCGCGGCCACAGGGACAAGATTTTCCAAGGACTGATGGAACTCTGGGACGGGGACGCCTTCCGGGCCTACGCACCGTTGACCGGACGCTGGAGTACCTCCACCAGCCTCCTGAACCTTCTTCCGCTCCTGATCTCAGACCGGCTTCCCGCCGAAATAGGCCAAACCATGGCGGTCCGCCTCACCGAACACCTCACTAACTGGGGACCGGCAACCGAGCCTCCAACTTCCCCGCTCTACGAGCCGGACGGGTACTGGCGGGGACCCATCTGGGCTCCGTCAACCTACCTCATTGAAGACGGATTGCGACGAGGCGGCTATGTGGACCTGGCCAACGGAATCAGCACCCGGTTCCGGGCTCTTTGCGAAACCAGCGGATTCGCCGAGAATTTTGACGCCCTGACCGGTGAAGGGCTAAGGGACAGGGCCTACACCTGGACCGCGAGCACTTACCTTGCCCTCGCTGCCGATGCCGTTCGGCGTTCAGCGGAAGCTCAGGTCTCAGCAGCAGACGCCCCGGACGAGTTGTTTGTCGATGCGAAGTGACTGAGACCTGATCAACACGCGGGCCGCGCTTAGGCTGGAGAGCCGTCGTCGTCCATGGTGACGATGATCTTGCCTTTAGCGCGGCCCATTTCCAAAGCCGCAAAGGCATCGGAGATCCTTGAGAGCGGATAGGTGCTGTCAACTACCGGCCGGACTTTCCCCTCGTCCACCAGCCCGGCCAGGAACCGGAGATCATCACCGCTTGCGTGCATGAACAGGTACCTGTACGAAACCCCGGCCCTCCAGGCGCGCAGCCGAACCCCCAGGCTGACAACCCAGAACAGGATGGCGACAGCCCGGGACGCGTGGAGGTCCTGGAGGGCTGTCTTCGGCTCGGGGATACCGGCCACGGAGACAATTCTGCCGCCGCGCCGGAGGATGCGAAAGACGCGCGTCAACGTCCGCCCACCCACTGCATCCAGAGCGGCGTCGAAGCCCTCGAGCATGTGCGCGAAATTCTCCCGCGTGTAATCCACCACGCGGTCAGCGCCCAGCTCCCTGACAAGGGCATGGCCGCGGGGAGAGGCAGTGGTGGTCACCTCGGCTCCGAAGTACTTGGCGAGCTGTATTGCAAGGGTCCCCACTCCGCCTGCCCCACCGGAAATGAACAGCCGGCTTCCCGGTTGGATCCGCAATTCGTCCCGCAACGCCTGCAGCGCCGTGAGGCCGGCAAGCGGGAGGCCCGCCGCTTCTGCGAACCCCAGCGATTGAGGCATCAACGCCACAAGCTCTTCGGGGACACAGACAAACTCGGCGAAAGCACCCAGCCCCGGTGCGTCAACCCGCGAGTACACCCGGTCCCCGGCGGTGAAACGGTTGGCGCCCGACCCGGCCCGCACGACAGTTCCGGCCACCTCGCAGCCTGCAATGAACGGCAGCCTGGGCCGGAAAAGGAGCCGCAGCTTCCCCTGCCGCATCTTGTAATCCACCGGGTTGAGGCCCGCTGCCCGTACCTTGATGAGCATATGCCCTGGCCCGGGGACCGGCGTGGCAACATCGCGCAGCGCCATGGCTTCCGGCCCGCCATAGCGGGTGATCACATAAGCGCGCACTGTCCAGCGCTTCTGTCCCGTACGGCGCTACTGTCGGTCGCCCTGCCGGGCTTCCGCGGCCGTTGCGTCCCTGGAATCCAGCTCATCGGCTTCAAGATCCAGTGAGGCGCCATCACCGGGTCCGTACGCCAGCGACGTGTAGTCGGTGTCGTCGTCGGCATCCAGCAACTCGTCGAGTTCATCCAGGAGCCAGGGGTTGATGCGCTCGAGGATCTTGCGGACTTCGGCCTCGGGGACCGCCGAATAAAGGACCGGCCGCGCATCCTTGTACCGTGTGACAGGCGGCTTGTCAGGCCACTTCTCAGCAAGAGCTTTGACCCTTTCAGGAAGGGAGTTGTGGGCGTTGTCGGCGATCTTCACGAGGGTGGCGTCGTGATCTTCGGCGATGAACCGGATCCCGGCCTGGTAGTCGTCGGGATCGTCGTGCAGGCGTTTGGTGACGCGTTCGATGATGGCAACAGCCCGTTCGGAGACTCCCATGTCCAGTAGCGCCTGCCGGGTGATGGGGGTGTCCTCAGCAATGTCGTGGAGATACCCGGCGATCCTGATGTCGTCGTCGAAGTCCGCGAGCGCATCGCCCACTGCCAACACATGGTCGCGGTACGGGCGCTTAAGTTTGTCTTTCTGACGGTTGTGGGCAACCTCGGCAAGGACCATGGCCGTCTCAACTGTGAATCGTGGTTCTGGCATGTCTGTCATCCTCTACTCGGCAGGCGGCCGGTCCCAGTCCGGAAGGCCGCACTCCAGCGTAGCCCCTGGTTCCTGGTCCAGCCGTTGCCCGTAGCCCCCGGCTCCATGGCCCAGCGCGAGGATGGCCTGCCAACGCACAATCGAGGGGGTCAGCGGTGGCCAGTCTCGGGTTGAGGAACAGCGGGCTGACCACCTGTTCTGCATGTTACACAGAACGATACGGGGACGCGAAACATCGGGCCCGGATGCTCAGTCTCTCCTCAGCTTTGTGTGAGTGGGGTATTTGAGGATGAGTAGCCAACACCCCTCCCCAATGACCTGCACTGAAATCCCTGCTTTAGCGGATCCTGCTTTAGCCGATCCTGCTTTAGCCGATCGGCCAGATCCACGGCTCCCGTGGCAGCCTCAGAGGGTCAAAGACACCCAGGGCCTGATCCAAGGACCCGGCCGGAAGCCCCAGCGACTCCAGAAGCATGTCCCGGACCATCTCGGCTGAGATACCCTTCTGTGCCAGGTCGCTGAGCGTCACTGCACCATCGCGCTTTGCCAGCCGGGCGCCGTCGGAATTAACCACCAGCGGTACGTGCGCGTAGTCCGGGACGGGCACCTCAAGGAGGGATGCGAGGTACGCCTGGCGGGGCGTGGACGGCAGCAGGTCATCACCGCGGACCACCTGGTCGATGCCCTGGGCGGCATCGTCCACTACCACTGCCAGGTTGTACGCGGTGACGCCGTCATTCCGGCGGAGTACGAAATCATCCACGATCCCCGTGTAGCTACCATGCAACATGTCCTTCACGGTCCACTCGTCGGTCCAGGCACGCAGGCGGATCGCGGCCGGACGGCTGGAGCGCCGGAATTCCACCTCAGCACGGGACAAATACCGGCATGTTCCCGGATAGGCACCCTGCGGAGCGTGCGGAGCGGAGGGTGCTTCCTGGATCTCACGCCGCGTGCAGAAGCATTCGTAAGTCAAGCCCGCCGCGGTGAGCCGGGCAATCGCCTCCGCGTAGACCGGCTCGCGCTCGGTCTGGCGTACGACGGCGCCGTCCCACCTCACGCCGATTGCGGCCAGATCGCGGAGCTGCTCTTCTTCAGCTCCTGCCCGCGCGCGGTCGAGGTCTTCGACCCGGACCAGGAACTGCCTGCCGGTGGACCAGGCAAACATCCAGGCGAGGATGGCGGTGCGCAGGTTCCCCACGTGGAGTTGGCCCGAGGGGCTCGGGGCAAAGCGACCTGCTGACGTCATGCCTCCAGCCTAGGCGCAGGATGGAGAAGCCTGCATGCACACAAGAGCCCCTCAGCTACCGCAGGATTCCATGGAACCGGCGCCGGTGGCTCAGGGGCTCTTGTCGTGAAGGGTCCGGACGCGTCTTTCCTGACCCACGTAAAGCTTGTGGAAACGATGTGTGCTGGCGACGATGCGTGAACAAGTGTCAATCAGCGGCTTCCTCCTTGCGGGAGGCGTTGTCCGGGGGCCGGGTGGTGTACCGGCGTGCCCTTAGCCTGTCGGATTCGGCGGTGGCCTCCTCCTTTATTGCCACCATTTGAGCAGAAGCCATACAGTTGGAGCAACAGGTGCCCTTTAGTCTGGTCAATTCGATCAATTTTATACATCAATCGTCGGCAGGAGTGGTCAGATTGCAGGAACTCGATTCCACGGACCGCCGTATTCTCGCCGCTTTAGACGAAGATCCTCGCTTGCCCATCATGGTGCTCGCCCAACGCCTCGGCCTCGCGCGCGGAACTGTGCAGTCGCGCCTTGAGCGGTTGTCGACGTCGGGCGCTCTTCGCCCGAACAGCAGCCGTGTTCTTCCTGCCGCCCTCGGGCGGGGTGTTGCAGCGTCCGTGAGCGCCGAATTGGACCAGAGCCACCTGAACGAGGCGATTGCCGCCCTGCGGGAGATTCCTGAAGTACTCGAGTGCCATGCGCCCGCCGGGGACACTGACCTGCTGATCCGGGTGGTGGCCTCGAGCCCTGACGACCTCTACCGGGTGTCCGAGGAAATCAGGCTGTGCCCGGGAATCGTGCGGACCTCCACCAGCATGTTCCTGCGGGAAGTCATCCCGTATCGGACCACAGGGCTGCTCGAAGGTTGAACCGCTACGGATAGCTGCAGCGCGGTCACTCCCCGCCGAGCTGTTTCCAGTCCTGCTCCCACAGTTTCCGCATCTCGTCGTCCTTGCGGAGTCGGCAACTGCCTCAGCTGGCCGCCGCCACCCACACACCTATTAACCACGTGCTTGCGGCCAGGCACGCAAGACCGAACTCCACCAATATGCCTAATCCTGTGGCCTTGAGCGCTGCCCAACTGGTGGTTACTGCAGTTCGGAACTTCCGAGTCCGGTGGAATTCGCTCAGTAGCAGGCCTGCGGCGAAGCCCACAAAGAGCCCCACTACGGGGATCACGAACATCCCCACAACGGCCAGGACCAGCCCGACGACGACACTCCGGTTGGGAATCCGGTGCTCCCTGAGCTTCCGCCCGGTCAGAACGGCGCTGGCCGCCATGCCGGCAAGGACGAACACCATTCCGATCCCGAACACCACCCAGCCGCCTGCGCCCGCCCCGCCCCAGATGGCCCAGGACAGCAGGCTCAGGGCAATCAGGATGCTGCCCGGCAGTACGGGAATCACCGTTCCAGCCACTCCAACCAGAATGGCCAGGCCGCAGAGTATCGTCACGACGGTCTCGGGGTTCATGGCCCCAGTCTAGGACGCGAACGGCGAAAGGCTGGTTCCTGGAGGCACCGCGGGGAGCCTGCAGGAACCAGCCCGGTCCCAAAGCGCGACGGCGGTACCTCCCTTTCGCGTGCCGGGGAGATACCGCCGTCGTAATGCTGGGTGTTGCCTTGTTGCGCCTTACTCGGTGACGGCCGCCGCTACTGCTGCTGATACTGCCGGGGCAACCCGGGGATCCAAGGGGCTGGGCACGATGTAATCTGCGGACAGCTCCGGCTCGGCGAGCTCGGCAATGGCACGTGCAGCGGCAAGCTTCATTGCAGGCGTAATCCGGCGGGCACCGGCGTCGAGCGCCCCACGGAAAATTCCGGGGAACGCGAGCACGTTGTTGATCTGATTGGGGAAGTCACTCCGGCCGGTGGCCACCACCGCGGCGTACTTGGAGGCGATCTCCGGCAGTACTTCGGGGTCCGGGTTGGAGAGAGCAAACACAATGGAGCTGTGGTTCATCAGCTTCAGGTGTTCCTCGGCCAACTGCGATGACGATACGCCGACGAAAACGTCCGCGCCGAGGAGGGCCTCTGCCGGCCCGCCTGACAAGGCGCGCGGATTGCTCTTTCCGGCCAGCTCCGCCTTCTTGCTCGAAGGGTTTGCCGCGATGTCCGCCCGGTCCTTGACGATGACACCCCGCGAGTCCAGGACCACGACGTCATCGATGCCTGCGGCAAGGAGGATTTCTGCAACTGCGATTCCGGCAGCGCCGGCGCCGGATACGACAATCCGCAGGCCCGCCAGTTCGCGTCCGGTGACTTTTGCGGCACCCGTGAGGGCGGCCAGGACCACGACGGCGGTGCCGTGCTGGTCGTCATGCATCACGGGGCAATCCAATGCCTCAATGAGCTTCTCCTCCAACTCGAAGCAGCGCGGTGCTGAAACATCCTCGAGGTTGACGGCACCGAAGCTGGGGCGCAGGCGCACCAGCGTTTCCACGATCTCGTCGACGTCCGTGGTGTTCAGGACGAGCGGGATGGAGTCAAGGTCACCAAAGGCCTTGAAGAGAGCTGACTTGCCTTCCATGACAGGCAGTGAAGCGCTGGGGCCGATGTCGCCGAGACCCAGGACGGCTGTTCCGTCACTTACAACTACGACGAGGCGCTCAGCCCACGTCAGGGTTTTTGCGAGCTTCGGATCGGCGTGGATGGCCCGGCTGACCTGAGCCACCCCGGGGGTATAAGCGATTGAAAGGTCACGCTTGGTGGCCAGCGGGACGGTGCTGGCTATGGACAGCTTGCCGCCCCGGTGGGAAGCGAAAATTTCCTCTTCGCTCAAGGTCGCGGCGGATTCAAGGTCGGTGGGAGTGGTCGTTTCAATGGACACGTCGTTGTCTCCTGGTCTAGGCCGTGGTCGCACGGGATAGGGAAGGCTCAAGCGCGAGCCGCTCGAGTTGGGCAGATCAGCGAAGTCCATGACCGATCCAAGGGGTGGCTGGACCGCCGTGTCTCCTGCGGGAGGAACTGCTTGCCCCTCCGGTACTGCCATGGTAAATCGCCGGGCGGGGTCAACCAGACCACTCTTGGGCCCAGTGCCCGGATTTAGGCATGGCTAGTCTGCCCGAGTGATGGAAATTACTGTCTTATGTCTCGATTGTGACTAGCCGGTCTAGACCACGGCCTGTAACGAACGCGTCCCTGCCAAGAGGGAACAGGCCCTCTTCAGATCCTCTTCGGCCTCAAAAAGGGAGAGTCTGCGGCACCGGACAGCCTGCACCAGCCCAGTGATTGTCAGCAGGAGGATCCGGGACTTCGCAACATCACCGCTGGCCACCGTCACCGCGTGCTCCGCAATTGCATCGATTTCCCGCAACAGGTCGGTGGTGTCCCTGTCCTTCTGGTAGCTGGTCCGGCTCAGGCACTGCTCCACCGCCGGCTGCATGACACGCATGTGGAAGATCTCCATGCTGACGCCGACCAGGGCATGGACCCGGACGTTGCCTTTTCCCGGCCAGCTGCCCACCTGCAGCTCGCCGAGCTGTTTCCGGTACAGTGCCAACATCAAATGGGTGGCGGAAGGAAAATAGCGGTACAGCGTGCCCAGCGGGACGTCAGCCTTTGCAGCAACTTCGGAAAGAGTGATGGACTCAAGCCCTTTGCGGGCGAATCCGGCAGCTTCATCCAGCATCCGGGCGTAGCGCAGCTGCTGGCGCGGGAGCAATGGCGGAGCGGCCATGGGTGGCAGATCTGAATTTAGTTCAAGCATCAGCACGTTCCGGGAGAGGGCTTTTTGCAACCGCAAAGCAGGCCCCCGGTCACCGCACTGCAGCAGCAATTCGCTGACAACTATACGGCACGTAACTTTGTCTTATTCAGTAAAGGCGACGACCTGGCAACCCGTCGCGGTGTGCGCGCCTCCGCTATTGAACGCCCTTGATCTTGACCACGAATACTGCACCGAGGAGCCCAATGAAGGCAGCCGTACTGAAGAGTGTCACGTAGCCGCCCAGGTACTGGAGAGAGACGAATGCAATCACCGGGGCAACCACCTGAGGGAGTGAGTTGGCCACGTTGATCACCCCCATATCCTTTCCGCGGTCTACGGCCGTTGGGAGAACCTGGGTCAGCAGGGCGAAGTCGACGGCGAGGTAGGCCCCAAAGCCGATCCCCAGGACGGCGGCGCCCACCAGAGCACCCGTCCACACCGGGAAGAACGCCATGATGAGGCCGGCCGTGGCGATGGTGGCAGATGAGCCGATCACAAACGGCTTCCGCTTGCCCACGCGGTCACTCCATGGCCCGGCAAGCACAGCGGTAATCATCACCATCATGGCGTAAATGCCCGTCAGGATCAGCACACCGAGGGCCGGGTCCTCGTGCTTGATGATGTCCCGCAGGAAGAAAAGCAGGTAGATAATGGTGGACTGATTCCCGACGTTGACCAGAAAGCGTGTCAGCCAGGCCCAGGCGAAATCAGGATGCCTTACCGGACTGATCCAAAAGCCCCGCAAGAACCCAAGCCAGGTGAATACCGGCCGGGCGCTCAGCGGCAATGCCGGGTCGTTCCTGTTAAAGAGGTACGGAATGACGCTCAGAATCAGCGCGCCCGCACACAGCCAGTAGCCCACCATGTAATTTCCCGAGACCACGGCACCAAAGACTGCCCCCAGGAGGATCCCGGCAGTCTGTCCCATGGCCGCGAGTCCGCCCACCCCGCCGCGCTGGAAGACTGGAACCCTGTCCGGAACTGCCGCCGTGATCGCAGCATAGGCCGCGTTGGCACCCAGTTGAACCAGGCACCAGAACAGCACCAGAAGAGCGACGGCGGTGGCGCCGGACATAGCCAGCAGCGCGGCTGTCGCAAGGATGGCACCTGCCAGAACCCACGGCGAGCGCCGGCCAAAACGGGAGACGGTGCGGTCGGACAGTGCCCCGAACAGCGGGTTGGCAACCAGGGAAACAGCGGCTCCACAGCCAGTGACGAGCGACAGGATGGCTTCCTTGTTGGCGGCATCGATCCCGATGGCGTGCTGGCCGATAAAGACGTTAATAGGGCCGAAAAACGCCGCATTGATCCCGACGTTGACCAGGACCAGTCCTGTCACCCAACCGGGCGTTACCTTCCGGGTTGGCTCCGCGAGCGCGGCTCCGGCCGGCGGCGCCCCCTCGGCCTCAGGCGTCATGCCAGGCGTTTCGGAAAGGCTCATCTCGGTTCCCCCTGGAAGACACGGACAGTGTGAGTTCAGACTATCGTGGGCAGCAGCCATTCAGGCGATCCCTTCAGCCCCAAACCGGCCGGTAAACGAACATCATCTGAACCAAGGAGAAGTCATGACCGACACATCAGTTGCCACTGCCGATCTTTATGACGAACGGGGTGAAGACCTGGCCTCCGTCTCACTGCAGTTCCAGTCCCTGGGTGGCCACACCCATTTCAGCGGCCCTGTCCGCACCATCAAATGCTTCGAGGACAACGCCCTCGTCAAAGAAGTCCTTGGCAGAGCGGGAGACGGGGCCGTGCTTGTGGTGGATGGCGACAGCTCGCTGCGCACCGCTTTGATGGGGGACATGATCGCGGCGAGCGCCGTTCAGAACGGATGGGCCGGCGTCGTGATTAACGGCGCGATCCGGGATCGGGAGGCTATCGCGGAACTGCCACTGGGTGTGAAGGCGCTGGGCAGCAATCCGCGCAAAAGCTCGAAGACCGGCGCCGGAGAGACCGACGTCGATCTCCTCATCGACGGCGTCACCATCAGGTCTGGGGCGATGATCTGGTGCGACCCTGATGGCATCCTCGTAGAACGCTGACGGGATGAGGTGAAGATGGAAATCCCACCCTGTCATGACACTGCCAAATCTTCATATCAGGAAAATTCCTTCATTGGGGAACAACCAGGGCAGTAAGATAGTTACTGAAAGCAACTATCCTGCTTAATTCCAGTCGTCCCCTTGGAGAAACCATGTCCAAAAGCACTGCCGTGCGGGCACCGGGTGAAACCCTTACTCACCGCCAAACCCTGACAGTCATGGTGGGACTCATGCTTGGCATGTTCCTGTCGTCGCTGGACCAGACCATCGTCTCGACCTCTATCTACACCATCGCCAATGACCTCGACGGCTTGTCATTGCAGGCCTGGGCCACCACCGCTTACCTGATCACCTCCACTGTGAGCACTCCGCTTTACGGCAAGCTCAGCGACATCTTCGGCCGCCGTCCGTTGTATCTCGCCGCCATTGTGATCTTCCTGTTGGGATCCCTGTACGCCGGGTCTGTGCATTCGATGATGGAGCTGGCCATTGCCCGCGGCATCCAGGGCCTCGGTGCCGGTGGCCTGCTGGCGTTGGCCCTGACCATCATCGGTGACATCGTTGCGCTCAAGGACCGGGCCAAGTACCAGGGCTACTTCATGTCGGTTTTCGGCATCTCCTCGGTCCTTGGACCTGTGATCGGCGGTGCCTTCGCCGGGTCTGCCAACATCCTGGGCTTCGACGGCTGGCGCTGGGTGTTCTTCATCAACCTTCCCATCGGCCTGGCTGCCCTCGCCGTCGTCTTCCTCTACCTTCACCTGCCCGTGAAGCACGTCCGGCAAAAAATCGACTACTGGGGAGCGGCGGCCATCACCCTGGCGATCGTTCCCCTGCTCCTTGTGGCTGAACAAGGCCGCGTCTGGGGCTGGACGTCGGTCAGCTCGTTCCTCTGCTACGGACTGGGTGTTGTGGGAATCGTCGCTTTCCTGCTCGCCGAAAAGCGCGCCGGCGACTACGCCCTGATCCCCCTGCGCCTTTTCCAGAACATCACGTTCGGCCTGTCCTCGATGCTGAACTTCATCATCGGCATCGGAATGTTCGGCGCCATCGCGATGCTGCCCATGTACCTGCAGCTGGTCAAGGGGCTCACTCCCACCCAGGCCGGGCTCATGATGATCACGTTCACGCTGGGCATCCTCACGGGTTCCATTACTGCCGGCCGCACCATCTCGGCGTCGGGAACCTACCGGATTTTTCCGATCCTCGGCACAGCGATCCTGACGGGGGCCGCCGTCGTGATGGGCCTTTCGCTGGGTGTCGACACGGAACTTTGGGTCCCGGGCCTGATTGCGGTGTTCTTCGGCATGGGGCTGGGCTTCTGCATGCAACCACTGACCTTGGCCATGCAGGTTTCCGTCCCGCCCAGGGACATGGGGGTGGGAACCTCCTCCGCGGCCTTCTTCCGTTCCATGGGCGGTGCTGTGGGCACTGCCGTCTTCATCTCGATGCTGTTCAGCATGGCTGCGGACAGGATCGCCAGTGGCATGAAAGCTGCCATGCAGAACGCCGACTACCTGGCCGTCCTTAACGATCCCGCAGTAGCCGCGGATCCCGCCAACACCAAGCTCTACGAGTTCTTCAAACAGGGCGCCACCAACGATTCCCTCAACGACACCAGTTGGCTGCACACCGCCAATGCCACGCTCACCAGGCCCATCACCGAGGGCTTCGCCCAATCAATCGACATCGTGATGCTCACTGCTGCAGCCCTGACCGGCATCGCCTTCCTGATCAGCTTCGCCCTCCCGAACAAGAAGCTCACGGACGCCAAGCCTGCTGCTGCCAAGGAGCCAATCGGCGCAGAGGCAGTACCGGCCCACTAGTTGTACTGCCCAGGGACGTTGGTTGGGTGAATGTGATGACTTGCTGGAGTCGTTGACTCATGGGTGAGGACCTCCGGTTGCACAGTGGAGTTGCTTAGACAACCGCTGAAGCGACCAGGAGGTCCTCGTGTCCCACGCTAATGCTGCTTTGACGCCACGCCAACGGTTACGCGTCGCGCGTTTGATCATTGACCACGGATGGCCGGTGTCCCGGGCTGCCGAACAGTTCAATTGCTCCTGGCCCACGGCCAGGCGGTGGGCTGAGCGGTACGCCGCGATGGGTGAGGCGGGCATGATTGACCGGTCCTCACGCCCGCACCGGGTGGCGAACCGTACCCCGCAGCATCTGGTTCGCAAGGTCGTGCACCTGCGCTGGAAGCAAAGGCTGGGGCCCATCGCGATTGGAGCGAAGCTGGCTATGCCTGCCTCCACGGTCCACGCGGTCCTGGTCCGTTGCCGGCTGAACCGGTTGCATCACGTGGATAAGCGCACCGGAGAGGTCATCCGCCGCTACGAGCACGACAAACCGGGCGCGATGATCCACGTCGACGTAAAGAAACTCGGAAATATCCCGGACGGGGGCGGCTGGCGCTACGTCGGCAAGCAGCGGGGCCATCGGAACCGTGCAGCGACACCAGTCAGAACCGGCAGCCGCCGCCACCCCATCATCGGCACAGCCTACGTGCACACGGTGATCGATGACCATTCCCGGGTCGCCTACGCCGAGATCCACGGTGACGAAACAGCTGCCACCGCAGTCGAAGTGCTGAGACGGGCCGTATCCTGGTTCGCCCTCCGCGGCGTCACCGTCGAGCGGGTCCTCTCCGACAACGGCTCAGCCTACAAATCGAACCTCTGGCGGGACACCTGCCGGGAACTGAACATTAAGGCCAAGAAAACCCGCCCTTACCGCCCGCAAACAAACGGCAAGATCGAGCGGTTCCACCGAACCCTCGCTGATGGATGGGCATTCAAACGCTTCTACGCGACCGAATCAGCCCGCAGAAACGCCCTCCCGGCATGGCTGCACCATTACAATCACCACAGGCCCCACACCGCAATCGGAGGCCGACCGCCCATCAGCCGCTTAACCAACGTCCCTGGGCAGTACAACTAGTGGGCCCGGAGTGCCTGCGGGTGCTCCTTGCGCAGGGTACTTTCGACGACGGCGGGAGCCTCCCGCCGTCGTCTTCCCGCCAACAGACCCTCCTGCACCTTTCGCCGGTATTTTGGCAACCCTCCTTCACCTTCCGCAGGTATTTTGGCAACCCTCCTTCACCTTCCGCAGGTATTTTGGGGAACCCTCTCTCACCTTCCGCAGGTTTTTGGGGAACCCTCCTTCACCTTCCGCCCGCTTCCCCCAAAAGGATGGGCCTTCCGGGTAGGGCAAACTGGAACCTCCCAGCGGGGCATGGCACACTGTTGAGCGCGCATGCGCCGGCCTGTAGGGCTGGATCCGGAGCCAACGATGTCTGCAGCGCTTAAATCCGATGCCAGATCCAAGGGGAGATCCATGTCCACATCCAGTACTGAAGTGCGCCCTGGCGTCCCGCGCAAGGTGATCGGCCTTGCGGTCGCGGGCGCAGTGGGGGGATTCCTCTTCGGCTTCGATTCGTCTGTGGTCAACGGGGCAGTTGACGCCATCAAGGACGAGTTCGCTTTGTCCGAAGCCGTCACCGGATTCGCCGTGGCCGTGGCTCTCCTTGGGTGTGCGGCAGGCGCCTACCTGGCCGGAAAAGTGGCCGACAAGTACGGGCGTATTCCCGCCATGAAGCTGGGCGCACTCCTGTTCCTCGTCAGCGCGGCCGGGACGGGCTTCGCTATTGGCGTCTGGGACCTGATCTTCTGGCGACTGGTGGGTGGACTCGGCATTGGCCTGGCGTCTGTCATCGCCCCGGCGTACATCTCTGAGATTTCTCCCCGCCATGTCCGGGGACGCCTCGCGTCGCTCCAGCAACTGGCCATCACTACCGGCATTTTCGCGGCTCTCCTGTCCGACGCAATCTTTGCAACGAGCGCCGGCGGTGCGGACCAGCAGCTATGGCTCGGGATAGAAGCCTGGCGATGGATGTTCCTCGCCGCCGCCCTACCTGCCGTCGTTTATGGTTGGATCGCCTACAGACTGCCCGAATCGCCCCGCTTCCTGGTCTTTAGAGGCAAGGAGGACGAGGCCCGCAGGGTGTTCGAGACCATCGCCCCGGGCGAGGATACTGACCGCAGCATCCGCGAGATCCAGTCGGCCATCGAGGAAGACAAGCTGGCAGGGCAGAAGGGCTCCCTCCGCGGAAAAGTCTTCGGACTGCAGGCAGTGGTGTGGATCGGCATCACGCTCTCGGTGCTGCAGCAGTTCGTCGGCATCAACGTGATCTTCTACTACTCCACCACTCTTTGGAAGGCCGTGGGCTTTCAGGAGAAGGATTCGCTCACCATCTCAGTAGCCACTTCCATCACCAACATCCTGGTCACGCTGGTGGCGATCGCACTGGTGGACCGCATTGGCCGGCGGCCCATCCTGCTGGCTGGCTCGATCGGCATGGCTGTATCCCTGGGCGCTATGGCCGTGGCCTTCTCTTCCGCTACTGGCTCCGGATCGGAAATCTCCCTGCCGGGCGGCTGGGGACCGGTTGCCCTGGTGGCGGCGAACGTCTTCGTGGTGAGCTTCGGCGCCTCTTGGGGGCCACTGGTGTGGGTGCTGCTGGGCGAGATTTTCCCTTCAAGGATCCGTGCCCGTGCTTTGGGTTTGGCAGCGGCGGCCCAGTGGATTGCCAACTTCGCCATCACCTTGAGTTTTCCGGTCATGGCTGCGGCTTCATTGCCGCTGACGTACGCCATGTACGCGCTGTTCGCGGCGGCGTCGTTCTTCTTTGTCATGTTCAAGGTGCCGGAAACCAACGGCATGTCCCTTGAGCAGGCCGAAACCCTGTTCGTCTCCCCACCGAAATAGCGGGGGCCTGAAAAACCCTCCCTCACCTTTGGCGCTACCTGCGCAAACCCTCCCTCAGGAACTGAAGGAGGGTTCGCCAAAAACCTGCGAAAGGTGAGAGAGGGTTTGCGAAAAACCCGCGAAAGGTGAGGGAGCGTCAGGCGGGGGCAGGGACCTCCCCGGCTTTGGCCTCCTCCACCAACGCAGCGACGCCCGGGAAGAGGGGGTGGTCGGGTCCCAGCCCGGTGATCCGTTCAGTGGCCGCTTCGGGTGTAGAAGTGGCGATGATCTCTGCGAGTTCGAGCGATTCTGCATCAGCCGGATCGCGGAACTGCAGGGCAGCCCCGATTGCTCCTAGAAGTGCTTCGGGCACGATTCCACGTTCAGCCAACTCCGCAGCCGGACCGATGAAGCGCTCGTTGCGGCTGAGCTTGCGGAGCGGTGCCCTGCCAACCCTCGTCACGGTATCGGGCAGATGCGGGTTGGAGAAGCGCTTGAGGATCTTCTGGACATAGGCTTCCTGTTCGTCGTGGTTGAAGCCGTGCTTCGCCACCAGCAACTGCTTTGTCTCCTCAAGGACTGCCCGTACGTCCTCGGCCACATCCTGGTCAGCCATCGCATCGGAGATCTTTTCCAGACCTGCCTCGTAGCCGAAATATGCGGCGGAGGCATGCCCTGTGTTCACGGTAAAGAGTTTCCGTTCGATGTACGGCGCCAGATTATCCACAAATGTGGCCCTCGGAATGGCAGGCTCGGATCCAGCGAAAGGTGTGCGGTCAATAACCCACTCGTAGAAGGTTTCGACCGTCACATCCAGGCCTTGGCCTGGTTCCTGGTTGGGCACAATCCTGTCCACGGCGGTGTTGGCAAACACGGCGGAGGCGTCCAGGCCTCCTTGAGCGGAATCCCAAACACGCGCCACCTCATCCCTGAGAACATCCGTGGCATTGATCGCGTTCTCGCACGCCATCACCTGCAGCGGAGCCAGCCCGTCAGCGCGGGCGGCTATTCCCTTGGCAATCACCGGAGCAACAAACTTCAGGATGTGCGGCCCTACTGCCGTGGTGACGATGTCTGCCGTCGCGATCTCGGCAATGACGTCCTGTTCCTGGGTCCCCGAGTCGAGTGCACGGAAGTTATCCACTGTCCGTACGGTTGGGTTCTCCCCTACTTCGTGGACGTCGTAACTCCCGGCCGCGGCCAGTTGGGATATGAGGTCCCCGGCAACGTCCGCAAATACCACTTCATAGCCTGCTTCGTGAAGCAGCAGCCCCACGAAGCCCCTGCCGATATTCCCCGCGCCGAAATGGACAGCTTTCACTAGGAGTTAACCTTCCCGAAGAGTTCCAGCACTTCATCCACGGTGGTGGCCGCTTCCAGCTGCGCCACCTGGGCCTTGCTGGTGAACACCTTCGCAATGGAGGACAGAATGTGCAGGTGCTCATTGTTGAGGCCTGCAACGCCGACGACGAACTTCACCTGCTTGCCGTTCCAGTCAATGCCGTTGGGGTAGCGGATCACTGACACTGCAGACTTCCGGATGTGGTCCTTGGCCGCGTTGGTGCCGTGCGGAATTGCCAGGTAACTGCCCATGTAGGTGGAAACGGACTCCTCACGCTCATGCATGGCCGTGATGTAGCCTTCGTCCACCGCGCCGCGCTCCAACAACAACCTGCCGGCCTCGTCAATCGCAGCGTCACGGGTGGTCGCCGTTCCGTTAAGGATCACGCTGTCAGGTACCAGAATGTCCGACGGCGGCGCCGTGGCGGCTTTCGCTTCGGCGGCCTGTCCCGTTCCGGCCCCCTGCGCCGTCCCGGCCACTGGTGTTTCGCCGTCGTCCGTTGCTTGCGCGTTGCTGCTCTTGACCAGCTCCACAATCTCTTCATACCGGGGGCTGCTCATGAAGTTGTCCACTGAGAAGTGAGCAGCGCTCGAGGTGACGGGTTTGGCGCGTTCGGTGAGGTCCTGGTGTGTGATGACTACATCGTAGTTGTCGGTGAGATTGGCGATCGAAGCGTTGGTTACCTTTACATCGGGGAACCCTGCCGCCTTGATTTTGTTGCGCAACACAGAGGCTCCCATGGCGCTTGAGCCCATACCGGCGTCGCACGCGAAAACGATGTTCTTGATGGGCCCGGCCATGACGGCAGTGCCACCGCCCGCAGCCGCTGCGCCGCCTGTCAGGACGGAGGACACGGAGCTCTTTTTGCCCTTCATGGTTTCCATGCGGGACGTGGCTGCGCTCAGGCTGTCCTCCTCGGTTTCGCCCACGGGTGTCTTGCTCGCCTTGAGGATCACCGAGGCGATGAGGAAGGACACCGTTGCTGCCAGGACAACCGAGAGGATCACGCCAAAGTAGCTGTCACGGGACGTCTGGGCGATCACTGCGATGATGGAACCTGGAGCCGCAGGAGCTACCAGGCCTGAGTTAGTGAGGGCCAGCGTCGCGATCCCGGTCATGCCGCCACCGATCGCGGCGAGGATGAGAATCGGCTTCATCAAAACATACGGGAAGTAGATCTCGTGGATGCCACCGAAAAAGTGGATGATGGCTGCACCCGGAGCGGATGCTTTGGCCAGGCCCTTGCCGAAGAACATGTAAGCCAGGAGGATTCCTAGGCCCGGCCCAGGATTGGCCTCCAGCAGGAACAGGATGGACTTGCCCTGTTCAAGCGACTGCTGGACGCCAAGCGGGGTCAGCACACCGTGGTTGATGGCGTTGTTCAGGAACAGGACCTTCGCGGGTTCAATAAAAATGCTGGTGAGCGGCAGCAACCCGTTGTTGACCAGGAACTGGACAACATTGCCCGCCCCGGTACTGAAGGCCTGAACCAGCGGGGAGATGCCGTAGAAGCCAAGCATGGCCAGCAGTGCACCCCAGATGCCGGCGGAGAAGTTGTTCACCAGCATTTCGAAGCCGGGCCGGATCTTCCCCTCCCAGATCGAATCGAGCTTCTTCATGGTCCAGCCACCGAGGGGACCCATGATCATTGCCCCGATAAACATGGGAATGCCGGCACCTACGATCACGCCCATTGTGCCGATCGCACCGACGACGCCGCCGCGGACGTCGTGGACCATCTTGCCACCGGTATAACCGATAAGGAGCGGCAGCAGGTAGGTGATCATTGGGCCAACAAGACCCACGTTCGGCTTACCCTCGGCGTTGGTGCCGAAGCCGCCGAGCTCAGCGACGGGAAACCAGCCCTTCTCGATGAAGAGCGCTGTGATGAGGCCCCAGGCAATAAAGGCGCCGATGTTCGGCATGATCATCCCGGAAAGGAATGTTCCAAACTTCTGGACGCCTACGCGCATGCTTGTGCGAGGTTTTGCAACTGACTGTGTTGCCATGTGATTTCCTAACCGTGATTCCTGCAGCATTGCAGGATGGTCCGATAGTGCGACGAGTTAGCTGTTAGAGATGCGGTGAAGCCATTCGAGAAAGAGCTTGAGTTCTGAGCTTGAGAGCTGATCCGAGTGCGAGGCCTGGAGCGCGGCATTAAGGGCAATGGCGGCCACTACCACTGATGATTTGCCGGAATCATCCGGTGCCGCCTCTTTGGCCTCATCCGTGGACACCGCGAAGATCATTGCGTCCCGGGTCATGGTGGAAAGTTCCAGGTTGCGATCTGCAACCGGCTCCGCAATGAGCATGAGAGTGACACCGACGTTGGCGGCCAGAATGCTTCTGGCCGCTTCCCGCGGAGGCACGTTGAGCTGGCCCGCTACGGCCGCCTTGTTCAGCATCTCCTCCATCAAAGCTTCGGCATCGGCCACAATGGAGGGCCGTCTTTCCGGCCGGATGTTGCCGAACATAACGAGGTACAGCTCAGGTTGGTTGAGCCCGAACTCGACGTGGTTGTCCCACATCCGCCGGATATCCTCCAGCGGTTTGCCGGATGGGGCAAAGTCGCGTTCACCCTTTACGTATTCTTCAAAGCCAGCTGTAACAACCGCGTCGAACAACCCTTCCTTATCACCAAAGTGGTGATACAGCGTGGGTGCCGTAACCCCTGCCAGTTGGGTGATCTGCCGGGTGGATACGGGCGCGCCCGCTGATTTGGCGAGCAGCTCAGCCGCCGCACGCAGCAGTCTCGCCTTAGGCGGTAACTGGCCATAGAAACTCATAGCCGCTACCCTAGCACCTATAGCGTTGCTATATGAAGTGCATCACATACAATTTTTTCAGAACTTTTTTCAGACAAAGCAGCTACCGTCGGACGTAGCAGTACCGACCTCCAGCATCCGACGACGCAGCCTGGTTACCGGCAGAGAATGAGGACCTTCAGTGCAGAACTTCCCAGGAGTAGGCGTAAGCCCCGGCCGCATTATTGGCACCATCCGCCAAATGCCCAAACCGATCAGCGAACCCCCTGCCGGCGAGCGGCTGCCGGAGGCGATCTCCGCAGAGGACGCGACGGCGCAACTCAAAGCGGCGGCCAAGGCGGTCCATGATGAGCTCAAGGAGCGAGCCGTCAAAGCCACCGGGGATGGCAAGGCCGTCCTGGAAGCCACTGCGCTTATGGCTACGGATACCATGCTCATCAAGGGCGCCGGCAAACTCATAGCCCGGGGAACGTCAGCTGAACGCGCCATCTGGGAATCAGGGGCGTCTGTCTCGGAAATGCTGCTCAATCTGGGCGGCTACATGGCCGAGCGCGCCACCGACGTCCTGGATGTCCGGGCCAGGATCGTGGCTGAACTGCGCGGAGTACCCGCGCCCGGCATCCCGGAATCGGACACTGCGTTCATCCTGGTCGCCGAGGACCTGGCACCTGCCGATACCGCAACGCTGGACCCCAACAAGATCCTGGCGCTGGTCACTGCAGGCGGCGGACCCCAGTCCCACACAGCCATCATTGCCCGTTCCCTCGGATTGCCGGCCGTCGTTGCCGCCGTTGGCGTCGATGAGCTGCCGGATGGCACCGAAGTATTTGTCGACGGTGCAGCTGGAGCCATCACCGCAGACCCCGATGAGTCGCTGCGTTCTTCCGCCGAGGCCTGGGCGGCAACCGCTTCACTTCTGGCAGAGTTCAGCGGTACGGGCTCGACGGCGGACGGCCACCTGGTCCCGCTTCTCGCCAATGTGGGAGGCGCCAAGGATGCTGTGGCTGCTGCTGCCTTGGGCGCCGAGGGAGTGGGGCTCTTCCGCACAGAATTCTGCTTCCTCGAACGCGATACCGAGCCCAGCGTTGAAGAGCAGGCGGCGGCCTACAAGGGCGTTTTTGATGCGTTCCCGGGCAAGAAGGTTGTGCTCAGGACCCTCGACGCCGGCGCCGACAAGCCCCTCCCGTTCCTCACCGACGCAACAGAGCCGAACCCGGCCCTCGGTGTCCGCGGCTACCGGACTGACTTCACCACTCCCGGCGTCCTGGACCGCCAGCTTGAGGCCATCGGTTTGGCGGCCAAGGATTCCGCAGCCGATGTGTGGGTGATGGCACCCATGATCTCGACGGCAGAAGAGGCTGCGCGTTTCGCCTCCATGTGCGCCGACGCGGGAATCAGCACACCTGGCGTGATGGTGGAGGTTCCGTCGGCCGCGCTGACGGCAGAAGCGATCCTGCGGGAAGTTGGGTTTGCCAGCCTTGGCACCAACGACCTTACGCAGTACGCAATGGCGGCCGACCGGCAGCTTGGCCCGCTCGCAGGCCTCAACACACCCTGGCAGCCGGCAGTCCTGCGGCTGGTAGGACTTACCGTTGAAGGGTCGGTGGCAGAAGGCCACAACAAACCCGTTGGCGTCTGCGGCGAAGCGGCAGCGGACCCCGCCCTGGCCGTTGTCCTCACAGGCCTGGGTGTCTCCACACTCTCCATGACTGCCCGTTCCCTGGCCGCAGTCGCCGCTGTGCTGAAGACCGTCACCCTGGCAGAGGCCCAGGAACTGGCCAAGCTGGCCCTTTCCGCTCCCAGCGCTACCGAAGCCAGGGCATGGGTCCGCGCCAAGCTGCCTGTACTGGAGGAACTGGGGCTGTAGGCCCATCCCGTGTGGGGCGGGGCGGGCTGCGGGGCACGCGCGGCTGTCCCCGCGTGGGTGGATTCGGGCTGGGGTTGGGATTCAGCCGGGTTAGTATTCAGCCATGGCACTGATAGCCCCACGGGTCACCGGCGCACTGCCCGCTGACGATGCCCGCAAGCTCAAGCGAGCCCTCGAGGGCAGCCACGACATCACAGTCTTTGTTGACGGCACAGTCCACCGGCTGCCCCCGCAGGCGAGGGACGCCGTCGTCGACCTCCTGACGCGTTTCGGCGCAGGCGACGCCGTGACCGTCAGCAGCGTGGAGGAAATGCTCACCACCTCCCGGGCCGCCGAGCTGGCAGGAATCTCGCACACGTATCTGCGCAACATGACAGACCGTGGAGAGATCCCGGTGCAGTACAGGGGCACCCACCGGCGGATCCGGCTCACGGATATCATGACCTGGCTGGAGACGCAGAAGAAGTCAGCGGCACCGCAGGAATCGGACGCGGCGAAAGACCCGGGAAACTCCGAGGCCTGACTGCACCTTGGTCTGCCATTGACAGCCTGCTCGATGCCTGACAAGTATTGTGAGCGATAACATTTTGTCGGAGCCAGAAGCTCCGGCGCGAAGGGGAGCTATGCGCACGGAGCTTGATGAACTGAACTGGGCCGGCAACTACCGCTATGGAGCCCCCGTGATCCACCGGCCTGGTTCGTTGCAGGAAGCGCAGGAGCTCGTCGCCAGTGCCCGGAAGATCAGAGCTCTCGGCTCCCGCCACTCCTTTAACTCCATCGCCGATTCCTACGGGGCCCTGCTCTCACTGGAGGCCTTGGACCCCGCCATCAGTATTGACCCTGCAGCACGGACGGTAAGGGTTTCCGGCGGAACGCGGTATGGAACCCTTGCTGAGGAGCTCGAGCGGAACGGCTTTGCGCTGCCCAACCTCGCCTCGCTGCCGCACATCTCCATAGCAGGGGCCATTTCCACGGCCACCCACGGGTCCGGCGATGCCAACGGCAATCTCGCGACGTCCGTGGCTGAACTCGAGCTGATTGGAGCCGATGGGGCCCTTCGTACCCTGCGCCGCGGAGACCCGGACTTCGACGGCTCCGTGGTGGCACTCGGCGCCTTGGGTATCGTCACGCGGGTGACCCTGGACATCGAGCCCACCTTTTCTGTTCGACAGGACGTTTTCGAAGCACTCTCCTGGGAGCAGGTGCTCGTGGATTTCGACGCCGTCACCGCCAGCGCCTACAGCGTCAGCCTGTTCACGGACTGGCAGGGGGAGATGGTGGCCCAGTCCTGGTTGAAGACCCGCGGCTACGACGGCAGCGTGCCACCGGCCGCTGTCCGGGAGAGCTTTTACGGCGGAGCCCCGGCCCTTCGAGCCATGCACCCCTTGCCTGGCTTCTCCGGGGAGGACTGCACCCAGCAACTGGGCGTTCCCGGGCCCTGGTCCGAGCGCCTGGCACACTTTCGGATGGCCTTCACGCCAAGCAGCGGCGCCGAGCTGCAAAGCGAATTCTTTGTGCCACGCGAGTATGCCACGGAGGCCATCGCTGCAATCCGGGGACTCTCTGAGCACATCACTCCCCTGCTGCAGGTCTCGGAAATCCGCACCATCGCCGCTGATCACCTATGGCTCAGCCCCGCCTACGGTCAGTCCTCGGTAGGCCTCCACTTCACCTGGAAACCTGAGCAGGCGGCTGTTGAGAAGGTCCTTCCACTGTTGGAGGAGAGGCTGGCTCCGCTGGGCGCCCGGCCGCATTGGGGCAAGCTCTTCCAGGCAGATGCATCTGCCCTCGCACCCCTGTATCCCCGCTTCGCAGACTTCATTTCGCTGGCCGAGCGGGTTGACCCTGAGCACAAATTCCGCAACAGCTTCCTGGAGAACAAGGTGTTCGGCGGCTAGCTGCGCTCCAGGCCGGATTCACGCCGCAGGCCGGGCTCAGATGCGTGGGCGGGAAGCCCAGCGCCGCGCCTTGAGCGCCGCGTGGAGTTCCAGCCGCACCATTCCCTTGAGCGGATCAACCCCCAGCACCTGCCGGATCCTGCCCAGCCTGTTGTAGATACTGCTCCGGTGAAGATGCAGTTTGTCAGCAACGTCCTGAACCGAGCCGTCATTGTCGTAGAGCAGCTCAAGCACGGGGAGAAGCTCGCCGTTGCGGTCGTGGTCCTCCAGGAGATGGAAGTACACGGAACCTGCATCTGCCCATGCTCCTGTCCCGCCGCCGGCTGAGGCCAGCAGCTGGTACATTCCGGTATCACGGCAGTCCACCAGCTCGCCGAGCTGCGGATCAACTGCTGCTGCCTGCGCCGCCTGCTTCGACTGACTGTAGGCATGGCTCAGCTCCCGCGGCTTGCTGAAACCTTCACTGCATCCAAGGATGATGCGCTGAACGGGCCGCCCGGAACGCTTGGCCAGCTCCAACTGGTAATGCACCAGGACCTGGGCGTGGCTGGCCCGGCCAATGGACTCCCGGAACAGCACCACCGCGTGGGTTTCGGTGCCGGCACTGAACAGGGTGGAATCCACTCCGATGGTTGCCTGCAGCGCGGCAGACCTGTGGATGAGCGTGGAGGCGATGGGATCCGGGCCTTCAGTCCAGCCATCGGCATCGATGATGGTCACGAGCTGCCAAGGCCCCTTGCCCTGAACTTCCTTCCAACCGGCGACGGCCGCCACAGCGTTGCTTTCCCCGGCACACGCCTTAAGGAACTCCTGCTCGCGGCGGCGGCGGAACTCCGATTCTGCTGTGTTGGACTCGAGCAGGAGGCCGGACAGCACCTCCAACTCCTCCCGGACGCCTGGCAGCTGACTCAGGATCGCCGTCGCGCTTTCGTCTTCAAGATCCTGTTGGACCCATAGGTACCCCACGCGGAAACCGCGCACCAGCAGCGGGACGCAGACGCGGCCCAGCATCCCCAGGTCCTCGTTGGCAGGCACGACGACGGGACGCACCGCCGTCGCGATCCCGTGCGAAAGCTGCCAGGCGCTGACATCCGCCGGGACCCGCTTGCTCAGCAGGAAGTTCACCCGCACGCGGTCGGCATGGGATTGGTTGGAGCTGTAGGCGAGCAGGACGCCGTCGAGGTCCTCAAGCGAAAGCCCCCGCCCCAACTTGAGTGCCACGTGCTCGACGAGCTGTTCCACATCCTGTTGTTGCATGCTGCAACAGTACTGCTCATGCGGCCGGCGTTGACCTCACCTTTCCGTACCAACACCAGGCGACAGTTGACGCTAGAGAATTCGACAAATGTCGAGGCCAATCTGGGGAAAACCGCGAAAACAGGCGGAAGTTGGATTCTGTTCTGAGGGCCTTGATGTCGTGTGCCTCACAACCGGATTTATTCTGGAATCACACCCGCACTTCCACCCTGGCCCTTACAAAGCCGCCGAACCTGGAGCCCAACAATGATCATCGGTATCCCCAAAGAGATCAAGAACAACGAATTCCGCGTAGCTATCACCGCTGCCGGTGTTCACGAATTCCTCATGCACGGCCACACAGTCCTGGTGGAGCGCGGTGCAGGGCTGGGCTCGGGAATCACCGACGAGGAATACTCCATTGCCGGCGCCGAGATCGTGGCTGATCCCGACGATGTCTGGGGCCGCGCAGACATGGTGATGAAGGTCAAGGAACCCATCAAGGCCGAATACCACCGCTTCCGCAAGGGCCTCATTCTGTTCACTTACCTGCACCTCGCAGCGGAACCGGAGCTGACCCACGAACTGATCAACTCCGGCGTCACTGCCATCGCCTACGAAACAGTGCAGGAAGGCCGCACACTTCCGCTCCTGGCCCCGATGTCTGAGGTGGCAGGCCGCTTGTCGGTCCAGGTAGGAGCCGCTTCGCTGATGGCCCCGGCCGGAGGCAAGGGTGTGCTGTTGGGCGGCGTACCAGGAGTCCGTCCCGCCAAGGTTGTGGTGCTCGGCGCCGGAGTAGCCGGAACCAACGCCGCGGCGATGGCGCTAGGGCTTGGCGCGGACGTCACCATCCTGGACATCAACATTCCCCGCCTGCGGGAACTGGACGCCCAGTACCAGGGCCGCCTCAAGACGGTCACGTCCAACAAGTACGAGATTGAAAAGTCAGTGGTGGACGCTGACCTGGTGATCGGATCCGTGCTGATTCCGGGCGCCAAGGCCCCCAAGCTGGTGACGAACGAGCTCGTTGCACGGATGAAGCCGGGCTCGGTCCTGGTGGACATCGCGGTGGACCAGGGCGGCTGCTTTGAGGACACCCACCCCACAACTCACCAGGAGCCCACGTACAAGGTCCACAACACCATCTTCTACTGCGTGGCCAACATGCCCGGCGCCGTTCCCAACACCTCCACCTATGCGCTCACCAACGTCACCCTGCGCTACGGTGTCGCGTTGGCGAACCTGGGCGTCAAGGCGGCCTTCGAGAAGGATCCCGCGCTGGCCGCTGGCCTCAACATCGCTGCCGGCCATGTGGCCCACCATTCGGTGTCGGAGGCACACAACCTGCCGCTCGTCGCCGATTGGCACCAGTTGGTTAGCGCCTAATCCCCTGGCTGCCAACTGAATGGCAGTCATCCAACGCGTGCTGCTCCTTCGTCGCTTTGACGCACGCTTTCTGGATGGCTGCCATTCAGTCGTTAGGCCCCGTCCCATGCCAACCTCCTAGCCTGCTCTATTAATTTGAGGACGGCGACTGCGTCCTGGGGGTTGACTGGGAGCGGACGCCCCGAGGAGGCCCCGCCGTCGTGGATCTTTTCCCCCAGGAGCCGGTAAAACTCCGGGTAAGCGCCCCGTTCCGTTGGCAGCTTGTCCAGGTGGCCGTTGCGGCCGAGGGTCCCGGCCCACTCAGGGGCTTCGAGGCCGTAGTCGAGGTCCAGCGGGCTTCCACCGGCCACGATGTAGGGTTCCTGGGGGTCCACGCCATGCTTGGTGAACCCGCCCTCGCTACCCAAAAGCCGGAAGCGGGGACCCTGCTGGGCGCACAACATGTTCATCCAGAGGTGGCTGATAACACCCGACTCGTGACGCAAGGCCAGGAAGGCGTCGTCGTCCACGTTTTCGCCGGGCCGCCTGATCTGGAGTTCGGCGTGGGTGACCGTGGCCGGGCCAAAAAGCTGAAGCGCCTGGTCCAGAAGGTGGGTGCCCAGATCAAACAGAACCCCTCCTCCTTGCTCGGCCGTTGCTTCCGCTTTCCAAGCTTTGGATACTTGGGGCGACCAACGCTCGAACCGTGATTCGAACCGGGCCACACCTCCAAGGGCGCTGTCGGCGAGGATGTTCCTGAGAGTAAGGAAATCGCCGTCCCAACGGCGATTATGGAAAACCGTGAGTACGCGCCCAAGGCGTGCGGCCAGTCCGACGAGCTCTTCACCTTCACTGCTGGTCACTACAAAAGGCTTATCGACGACGACGTCGAGGCCCGCTTCCAGCGCGGCCTTCGCAAGCTGAAAGTGGGTTGCCGGAGGGGTGCCCAGGACCAGCAGGTCGAGCTCCCCTGCCAGCCCGAGAATGCCTTCGGGGGTGTCCACGAGCCTCGTCACCGGGTAGCGCTCGGACGCGGCGGACTTCCGGCCGGCGTCGGACGTTGAAATGACCTCGAGGGAGAAAGCAGGATTAGCCGCGATCAGCGGGGCGTGGAAAACGCTGCCCGACAACCCATACCCGGCCACCGCGGTTCGGATGGGGGCTGGCCTGCTGGCATGAACGGAAGAGTCTGTAGTCATGGGGCAACGCTACCCCCGGACCCTCCCTCACATCCCGACCAATTTTCCCCAACCCTCCCTCACATCCCGACGGGTAGCCGCTCCAGGCGGGCCATAGCTGAGGGAGCGTTCCCCAAAAACCCCCGAAACATGAGCGAGCGTTCCCCAAAAACCCGCGAAACGTGAAGGAGCGTCCCCCAAAAACCCGCTAAACGTGAAGGAGCGTCCGTGGGCGGGCTAATCCCGGCGGACCACCCGGGTGGCCAGCTCGCTCCATGCTTCCGCCAGACGTTCCGGTGTCACGCCCTGCACACGCACTGCATAGAGCAGCCGCTCGGGGTCCAGGGCTGCCCCCAGGAATAACGCCATGAGCCAGGGATCCGCCTGCATTCCGGCCGCGCGGAGGAGTAATTCGACGTGGCGGTGCCAGAGCAGCGTGGCGGGAACCTCCAGCTTGGTATAGACCGACTGGTCAGCAGCCCGTGCCAGGTCTCCGAATTCCAGAAGGTAACCAATGCGCGCGTGGCCGAAGGCCACCAACCTCTCCAGTGGCGGCGCACCCGGTCCAAGCGGAGGAGGGCCGAACATAAAACGCCCTTGGAATTCCGCCTCTGCGTCGCTCAGGAGCGTGATCATGAGGCCTGCCTTGCTGCCAAACCGACGGAAGACCGTTCCCTTGCCGACCCCTGCGCGTTTGGCGAGCTTGTCCATTGTGAGAGAGTCAACTCCGCACTCGTCCAGGAGTTCACGTGCCGCCACGAGCAGGCGTTCCCGGTTCCGGGCGGCGTCGCTGCGCTCTGAATCCTCACCCGGGGATCCGGAGCGGATTGGGATAAGGCTCACAAAAAACATTCTAGACCCGGGAATAAGAACCGGACCGCAGTCCGTTTAGATCAGTGAAGGGCCCACAAAGCCTCCCAACCAACCGGCCGCCGCCTTCCGGTGGCCAGACAGAAGGAGTTTTTCATGTCAAAGAGCACCGTACTCGCCCTCGTCGGCAGCCTGCGCGCGGAGTCCACCAACCAGAAGCTTGCCGAGGCCATCCAGGTCAATGCGCCGGAGCAGGTCGATGTCATCATCCACGAAAGCCTGGGAAACATCCCCTTCTACAACGAGGACATCGACGTCGAAGGCCAGGTTCCCGCTGCGGCAGCAGCACTGCGGGCAGCCGCGTCCGACGCCGACGCCCTGCTGCTGGTGACCCCCGAGCACAACGGCACGATCCCCGCCTCCCTTAAGAACGCCATCGACTGGCTGTCCCGTCCGTTCGGTGCAGGCGCTCTCACCGGAAAGCCCACCGGCGTTGTCGGAACCGCTTACGGTCAGTTCGGCGGAGTCTGGGCCCAGGATGAGACCCGCAAGGCTGTCGGCATCGCCGGCGCCCAGGTCATTGAGGGCGTCAAGCTCGCCGTGCCGGGTTCCGTGGTGCGCTTTGCTGAAATCCACCCGAAGGACGACGCCGAGATCGTCGGGCAGATCAAGGATGTCTTCGATGCCATTGCTGAGAGCAGCCCTGTCGCCGCTGCCTGATCTTTCCAGCTGATGTACGACGCCTCCCGGCCGCCGATTCAGGCAGCCGGGAGGCGTTCTGCATTTCGACCCTGATCCCTGAGGGCCGCACGTATCAAACCGTGACACAGCTGTCGCCGAACCGTCATCTGAAACATATTCCGCCCTTCCCCGCTGAGCCGTAACGTTGATATACGGATTGCAGCGGGGCTGGAGGTGCGGGTTGTCATGAGGACCTCGCAGGGTTTCACGAGGGTAGCGGGATTGGCCTGCTGCCTGGCAATTCCCCTGTGGCTGGGAGGCTGCACAACGTCCGACGCGCGCTCCACCAGCGACGCCACGGAAGGTTCAGCGGCGAGCCAACTGACACCGGGACCCGCGCTTGCCGCACCCGAGCCGGAAGCCCAACGGGCACCAACGCCTGCAACGGAGCCTGCTGAAGCGGGCAAGGCTCAGTTGGCACCCCGCGGAACCAGTGAGCCTTACCAGGAGCCTGCAGCTGAAACGCCGCCGCCGGACGCCATGCCAGGAGAGTCTCCGTCGACCGCTTCGTCGCCAGTCCCGGCACTTACGCCTGATCCCTCCCCCGCACAAGGGGCCGCGCTTCCTGCGGGTAATCCTCCAGCTCCCAGTGCCCAGCAGTCCGGAACGGCCTACTTCGTTATGCTCGACGACGGCGGCAGTGGCGGAGTCCGCTTCGGCTGCAACGACAGTCTGGTGTCCGTACCTCTTGCCGCCCCGCTCGCAAACGAACCACTTCAATCTGCTCTTCAGGCCCTGCTGCCCGGGAGCAGCGGCGGCGGATCCGCCCCTGACGGGCTCTACAACTCCCTGGCCTCTTCCACTCTCAGCTTCGTCTCGGGCTACTTCGACGGATCCACAGTGGTGGTGAACCTGAGTGGCACTGTGAGTCCTGGGGGCACCTGCGACATTCCCAGGATTGAGGCCCAGCTGACCCAGACGGCCGTCACGGCAGTAGGGGCAACCCGGGCGGAAATCTACATTAACGGACGGCGACTGGCGGAGGTCCTCAGCCTTCGCTAGATCTGGGCAGGCGGAGGAGCTGGCATCCGAGTCCGCGCCCATGGGCAACAGAGGTTGCATAATCAGCAACTGATGGTTGTATCCTGAGGAATGTGAGCCACGAGACACTGGATGCCGCAGCACAGTTGCTGCCCGCTGAAGCCGTTGAAGCAATCGAACGAGCGGCTACGTCCGCCCACCGCCACGAGGAACTCTTCTCGGAGCGGGCCGCCAACATCAAGCAATCAGCCGTACGCGATGTTTTTGACATTTCCATGCGCCCGGGGCTCGTGTCGTTGGCGGGAGGCAACCCGTACCTGCAGTCACTACCGCTGGACCGGCTCGCAGAAACAGCTGCCGCGATCATCGCCGAACAGGGAATGATCGCGCTGCAGTACGGCAGCGGCCAGGGCACGCTGGAGTTACGGACACAGATCTGTGAGGTCATGGCCGAGGAGGGAATCCTTGACGCCCTGCCGGAGAACGTCGTGGTCACGGCCGGTTCGCAGTCGGCCCAGGACATCGCAGCAAAGGTCTTCTGCAATCCCGGTGACGTCGTCCTCGTGGAGAATCCAACATATGTGGGTGCCCTGAATGCCTTTGAGGCGTACCAGGTGCAGGTGGAGACCGTTCCCATGGACGAAGATGGCCTCGTCCCTGAATTGCTGGAAGCGAAAATCGCTGCTCTCCAAGGTGCTGGGAAGAAGATCAAATTCCTCTACACCATCCCCAGCTTCAACAACCCTTCAGGCATTACTCTTGCCCAGGAGCGCCGCCAAGAGATAGTTGATATATGCCGCGACGCAAATATCTTGATCCTGGAAGATAACCCCTACGGTCTTCTTCGCTTCGACGGGCAGCCCCTGGCCCCGCTGAGGACGGACAACCCCGACGACGTAATTTACCTCGGCTCGTTCTCCAAGATCTTCGCCCCAGGGTTGCGGGTGGGTTGGGCACTGGTCCCGGCACACCTTCAGCGCCGCTACTATCTGGCCTCCGAATCCGTAATGCTGTGCCCCCCTGCCTTCAACCAGATGCTGGTTTCTGCCTACCTGCGGGACTTTGACTGGAAGGGGCAGATCCGCACGTACCGCAGGCTCTACGAGGAGCGGTGCCAGGCTATGCTGGCTGCCCTCGAGCAGCACATGCCCGAGGGTATGAGCTGGACGCGGCCGGAGGGTGGCTTTTTTGTCTGGGTCACACTTCCCCTTGGAGTGGATACCTATCCGCTGCTTCACAAGGCCATCGAGGCTGGCGTTGTTTTCATTCCTGGGGCAGCATTCACCCATTCGACTGAACTCTCCAACAAGCTCAGGCTTGCCTTCAGCGCGGTTCCACCCGAATCCATAGACGAAGGTGTCCGCAGGTTGGCACCCGTGATGCGGGAAGCAATTGCAGCACTGTAGCCTGAAAACATCCCGGGCTTAGCCCGGAGATGCATCGACTTAAAGGAGCAGGAATATGACCGGAATTATTGTTGTCGGCGTAGATGGCAGTGAAACGGCGATGAAGGCTGCCGAGACGGCCGCAGGTCTCGCCGCTTCCATGGGAGCCACCCTCCACGTGGTGAGTGCGTTCGACAGTGACCGCACTGAAGTCTTCGGAAGCGGGAGCGACCAGTGGATCGTCTCTGACGCCGGCGCAGCGGAGAAAGTCGCCCGCGGCGTCGCCGATCGCCTGCGGACGCCGGAGTTGTCCGTAACGTATTCCGCGGCGCGCGGAAAGCCGGCCGAGGCACTGATCAATGAAGCCGAGCGGAATGACGCCCGGATGATCGTGGTGGGCAATCGTCGTATGCGGGGAATTGGCCGGGTGCTGGGCAGCGTGGCCAACAGCGTTGCTCACAGCGCTCCTTGCGATGTCTACATTGCCAAGACGGACGACGTCGCCTGAGGCTGCCGCTCTTCCTCACCTTCGTGTGAAGCTCCTCCGGTTGCCATCAATCACCGGAGGAGCGACCACGCTCCGGCCATGACTATTCCGCCGAACAGCGAACCGGCAACTACTTGGCCAACGGTATGGGCACCAAGCGCCGCTCGGGCCCATCCAACCACCGGAATCAGCAGCAGCAGCAAGAGACCCGCCGAGCGGACCTGCGGGCTTACGTCTGAAGTCACTGTCACGCGGTCCGCGTACAGCATTCGCTGGCCGTCACCATCAGCTCATTAGGCCCTCGCTCAGTCAAGCAGCAGGGCAGGCTCTTCGAGAATCGCTGCGACGTCCGCCATGAACCGCGCCGACAGATCCCCATCCACCACGCGGTGGTCAAAGGAGCCACCCAGAGTAGTGATCCAGCGCGGGATGACCTCTCCGTCCAGCACCCATGGCTTCTGCTTGATGGTACCGAAGGCGACAATGGCTACCTCGCCCGGGTTGATGATGGGGGTGCCGGTATCAATTCCCAGCGCGCCAATGTTCGTCACAGTGAGCGTGCCACCCTGCATCTGCGCGGGCTGCGTCTTGCCTGCACGTGCTGTGGTTGCCAGGTCATTGAGGGCCAGGGCCAGCTCCTTGAGGGAGAGATCCTGGGCATTCTTGATGTTGGGCACCATGAGGCCCCGCGGTGTAGCGGCGGCAATACCCAGGTTCATATAGTGCTTGACGTGGATTTCAGCTGTGTCGCTGCCGTCGGTGCTGTCCACCCAGGTGGCATTGACGCTGGGATTACGCGCCGCGGCCCAGATGACTGCCTTTGCGAGGATCAGGAGGGGGGAGACCCGGATGCCCTCAAAATCACGTGATACCTTGAGCCGCTTCACGAATTCCATGGTCCGGCTTGCATCAACATCCACAAAGATGCTGACGTGCGGGGCCGAGAACGCCGACTCCACCATCGCCTTGGCCGTCGCCTTGCGGACACCCTTGACCGGGATGCGCTCGATGCGCTGGTCCTGCGGCTTGCCGGACTTCCCCCAGAACGAATCGGCCTTATCCAATTCGGCGTCGCGCTGCGATTGGTAGCTCACCAGGTCCTCCCGGGTAACTTCCCCACGGGCGCCTGTAGGAACGACGTCGGAGAGGTCGATGCCAAGATCCCGGGCAATTTTGCGGACAGGGGGCTTCGCCAAGACTTTGTTCACCAGCCCGCTGATGGTGCCGCCCAGGGTCTGGCGGTCGGCGTCGGGGATGGCGTCAGCCGTGGCTGTTGCGTCCGGAGTTTCCATTCGCTGGACCTGAGGAGGCGCGACGGCGGCCGGCACGTCAGCGGGAGGAACAGGCGTTACGGATGCACCTGCCGGGATGCCCATGCCCGAGGCTTTCCGCGGCCGGCGTTTCACGGCGTCGGCCTTGGGACCGGATCCGACCAGCGGTCCGCCCGCCTCCGGACCCGTGCCGGGAGTATCCTCCGGCAGCTTGCCGTACAGCGGCAGGGCCGGCGTCGAAGCGGCGGGCGTCGAAGCGGCGGGTTCTGCACTCCGAAGGGCAGGGGCCGGTACGTCCGCGGGAGTTGGGTCCCCAGCGACGGCGTCGCTGACGCTGATGATGGGGGTGCCGACGTCGATGGTCACGCCTTCGGGGACCAGCAGTTCGGTGACGGTACCGGCAAAAGGCGACGGCAGTTCGACGAGCGACTTAGCGGTTTCAATCTCGCAAAGGACGTCGTTGATAGCCACGGTGTCGCCGGCCTTGACCTTCCAGGAGACGATTTCAGCCTCGGTCAGCCCTTCGCCCACGTCGGGAAGGTTGAACTTGTTCAGAGTCATGGGGTCCTCGGTTTCGAAACGATCAAGGGCGGCGTTGGGACGTGCTGCAGACAGGCTGGATTCAGTAGGCCAGGGCGCGGTCCAGCGCCTCAAGAATCCTGTCGATGTCCGGCAAGTAGTCCTCTTCCACCTTGGCAACGGGATAAGGCATGTGGAAGCCTCCCACCCGGATCACCGGAGCCTCCAGCGACAGGAACGCCCGCTCACTGATACGTGCGGCAATCTCGCCGCCGATTCCACCAAAGGTGGGAGCCTCGTGGGCCACGATCAGCCGGCCGGTCTTTTTTACGGACTCCGTGACGGTATCGAAGTCGATGGGGGAAATGGAACGGAGGTCGATGACTTCGACACTGCGGCCGTCTTCCTCCGCCGCGTTTGCCGCCGCCAGGGCCACCGGAACGAGAGGCCCGTACGCAACGACGGTGGCGTCCTGGCCTTCCCGGATCACGTGGGCCTTGAAAGGATCATCGGCGAGGCCGGGGGCCTGGATGTCAACGTCACCCTTGAGCCAGTACCGGCGCTTGGGCTCGAAGACAATAACAGGGTCCTGGCACTCCACCGCCTGCTGGATCATCCAGTACGCGTCGTGGGCGTTGGACGGGGTGATGATGCGAAGGCCTGCGGTGTGCGCGAACAGTGCCTCGGGTGATTCCGAGTGGTGTTCCACCGAACCGATGCCGCCACCATACGGAATGCGGATCACCACAGGAACGGTGAGGTTGCCGTGGCTGCGCGCATGCATTTTGGCCAACTGGGTGGTGATCTGGTTGAACCCCGGGAACACGAAGCCGTCGAACTGGATCTCGCAGACCGGGCTGTAGCCGCGCAGGGCCAGCCCGATTGCTGTACCGATAATGCCGGACTCAGCGAGGGGTGTGTCCACGACTCGGTCGGCGCCGAATTCCCCGATCAGCCCATCGGTGACGCGGTAGACGCCGCCGAGGGGTCCGATGTCCTCGCCCATGAGCAAGGACTTGGGGTTGTTGGCCAATACAGCCCGGAGGCCCTCATTGATCGCCTTCGCGATGGTCATGGTGGTCATCAGTGCGCCGCCCCTTCAGCTGCCTCTTCAAATCCTGCGCTGTACTGCTCGAACCAGGCGAGCTCCTCCGCCACCAGCGGGTGCGATTCCACGTAGGCGTTCGCGAAGGCGGCCCGGATGTCCGGGGTCTCAAGATCGTGGGTGGTGCGCCGCACATACGAGGCGAGTTCATCGCCGTCGGCCTTGACCTGCTCAAAGAAGGCATCATCTGCCAGGCCAGCGGTGCGCAGGTAGACTTCAAGCCTCGCGAGAGGATCCTTCGCCCGCCAGGCGTCTTCCTCACCGGAGAGCCTGTATTTGGTGGGATCATCAGCGGTGGTGTGCGCGCCCAACCGGTAGGTGAAGGCCTCAATCAAAACAGGCCCCTTGCCCGAACGTGCGTGCTCAAGCGCCCACTCCGTCACAGCATGTACGGCGATGACATCATTGCCGTCCACGCGAATACCGGGGAAGCCGTAGCCCTTGGCCCGGTTGGAGAGGGGAATGCGGGTCTGCACGGCGCTTGGGACCGAGATAGCCCAATGGTTGTTCTGGCAGAAGAACACCACGGGAGCGTTGTACGAGGAGGCAAAGACCATGGATTCATGCACGTCGCCCTCGGAGCTGGCACCGTCCCCGAAGTAGGCAACGACAGCGGCAGCCGGCTCCGTTCCCGCCGGGTCCGAGGCCGCAGCGAGCTTCTGGTCGCGCTGGATCCCCATCGCGTAGCCCACGGCATGAAGGGTCTGCGCGGCAAGAACCAGGGTGTACAGATGGAAATTGGTGTCCTTGGGATTCCATCCACCGTTGGAGACACCGCGGAACTGCCGTAGGAGTTCGGACAGGTCAACGTTCCTGGTCAGGGCCACGCCGTGCTCGCGATAGGTGGGGAAGATATAGTCCTGGGGCTGGCTGGCCCGGCCTGAGCCGATCTGGGCTGCCTCCTGCCCAGTCAGCGGGACCCAGAGCGCCAGCTGTCCCTGCCGCTGAAGGGCTGTGGCCTCCTGGTCGAACCGCCTGATCGCAGCCATGTCCGCATAAAAGCTGCGGAGTTTGCCGGCGTCGAGGTTGTTGGCGTACTCCGAGAAAACAGGATCGCTGCCCAAGGTTCCGTCCGGTCCCAGCAGCTGCACCATCTGGGCATCGGGTTCCCCCATGGCCGCCTCGGCTTCCGCCTCGAGCTGGTCGTCTACCTCGGTTCCGTCGAACTCGGTGGAGGGCAGATGTGTGGCGCCCATACCGTCTCCTTGCTTGCCGCATAAGAATGCGCTGCAATGTCGCTGGGATATATGCTTTTCGGGGAATACATTCCTGTCGGAGCATATATTGTGGCTTACTGATCCTTACTTTATCCGCAGTAAGGTAGCGGGAGGCGCCTCGTTAAGCGCTAGGAACGCTGTGGGGCTTTTGTATAGTTCGCACAGAGTTCCAAGAACCGGGTGTTCGCCTCTGTTTCTCCAATGGTGACGCGAATACCCTCGTCCCCGAAGGCCCTGACGGAAAGTCCTGCTTCTTCTGCCTTACACGAGAAATCCGAGCTGTTTTCGCCCAGGTTCAGCCAGACAAAATTTCCCTGGGCCTCAGGAACGAACCAGCCCAGTTCCTTGAGGCCCGCGGTTACCCGGTCACGTTCGTCCACCAGCCCTTGTACCCTTTCTACAACCTGGCTGAAGTTCTGCAGGGAGGTCACAGCTGCAGTTTCCGCTATCTGCGAGACGGCGAAGGGTGTGGCGGCAACCCGGAGGTGCTGCGTGAGATGTGGCTGGGAGATGCTGTAGCCCACCCGAAGGCCTGCCAACCCATGGGCTTTCGAGAAGGTCCGAAGCACCACTACATTGGGGTACTTCCGGTACAGGTTGATGCCCTCGACCGCATGACGGTCGCGTACGAATTCCTGATAGGCCTCGTCTATTACCACAATCACGTCTGACGGGACGGTGTTGATGAAGCGCTCCGTCTCCTCGGCGCCCAGGCTCGGTCCGGTGGGGTTGTTGGGCGTGCAAAGAAGAATAACTTTGGTTCGCGCCGAAACTGCCGCGGCCATCGCCTCCAGGTCATGGCGCCCTTCCGGGGTCAGGGGGATCCTGATGCCCTCGGCGCCTGCGAGTCCTACACAAATGGGATATGCCTCAAATGAGCGCCATGCGTAGATCACCTCGTCTGCTTTGCCGTCGTCGTTCTGGCCGGCGAATGCGGCAAGAAGCTGGTTCAGGGCACCAAGGCTTCCCGTGCCTGTGACAATGTCGTCCGCCGGAACAGACAAAAACCCCGCCAGGGCCGTCCGCAGCCTGGTACTCAACGGATCAGGGTAGCGATTGAAATCTGTCTGCGCCGCGATGGCTTCCACGACGGCGGGGATTGGCGGCAGCGGATTCTCGTTCGAAGACAGCTTGTAACTCGTGATGCCCTCGACGGCGAGGGGCGGCTTTCCGGCGGCGTAGCGCGGGAGCCTGTCTACCACTGGCCGCGGCCTGATACCAGCGGCAGTCTTTTCTGGTGTCGTCATGTGAACTAGCCTACTTCCACGTATCTGCCGCCTGCCCGCGTGTGAAAACATGGGGGATGGGTTCTTTCATTGTGCGGGTTGTAATCAACGGGCTGGCTTTGTGGATTGCGAGCTGGATCCTTCCGGGGCTGGAGATTTCCACGTCAGCCGCTTCTGAGGCCGTTGCCAGGACAGGCGTCACCGAAGGAACCGACACCATCGGGCTCATCCTCGCTTATTTGTTCATTGGATTGATCTTTGGACTGGTCAACGCTTTTGTGCGTCCCCTGGTCAGCCTGCTCTCCTTGCCAATCACTATTCTCACGCTTGGGCTGTTCACCATCATCATCAACGCAGCCATGCTCTACCTGACTTCCTGGCTCAGCAGCTTTACCCCGGTTGACTTCACCATCGACAGCTTTTTCTGGACAGCTATCCTGGCCGCCATCATTATCACCATCATTTCCCTGGTTGCCAGCCGGATTCCGGGAGCACGCCGCGGCTAACGGCCTTCCGGGACAGCCAGCCGCCGCCAGACACGGCTACCGGCCGCCATACGGAAAGCCCGGATGCCGTTCTTTCCGGGCATCCGAAACGCGACCGGCTTCCTTCGGGACCTGAGGTTCGCGGACCATGCGGAAGCGGGTAGCCGTGGCGGCACCACCGGCACCCACCACCCCGGCCAGAGCGGCGGTCGAGGCTATCAGCGAGGGGTCATCGCTGGCTGAAACCGCCCTGGCCCCTTCTTCATAGTTGGTAAGTCTGTGCCCTGGTCCCAGCCCGGCTTCCTCCCCTGAGGGGGTCAGCACAGGACTGCTCAGCGTCACCGTGACCCGGTCGCTGGTATCCGGGCTGGGAACGCCGTCGCTCCCTGGTACCCAGTCCTGCCGGTGCTCCAGATGCAGGCTGCTGATTCCAGGCTGCGGAGTTATTCCGCCGACCGGGGAGCCGGCGGTCAGCACATACTTCAGGTCGTACTCCGCAAGAAATGCCTGATCGTTGCTGAGGTTCATGGCATGGACGCCTCCCTGGCTGTAGCCCACGGCCACCACCTGGTCCTGCGCTGCTGCTCCGGCCTGTTGGAGGGCAGCACGGATAGCCGCGCCGGTGAAGTGCGAGTCGTAGCCAAGCCCTTCAGCGATACCGGCTTCATCAAAGGGATTGTCACCGCCCCTGGGGTCACCTGGCTGGGTCCCCGGAATGATCACGATGAAAGCCTTTCGTCCGTCATGGACGGTTTGGATGATTTCGATGCGGCCGTGTCCTTGGGCATCGACGCTCCGGGCCCTGGCCAGCAGACCGGCGGGCGAACCATCCAGATCAGTATCCGACGTCGCTTCCTCTACTGCTTTGACGGGACGGGGCTTGAGGTCCGGGATTCCCCCCTCTGCCAGGATCCGGATAATGGACGGGACACCAAATCCCCTGGAACCAGCACCAAGAGCCTTCGCTGCCGCCAAAGCCAGATCCGGCCGCACTCCGAGGAGGAGGCCCAGGCTCAGAGGCAAATTTCGGGCGAGGGCTTCTGTTGTTTCCCGGTTCATGAATCCGGTGAGTCGGCTATCTGTGATCTGGGCAGAGAACAGTTCAAAGGACCCCGTTCCCATGCGGAGATTCTGGCCACTCTGGCTCTCGGCTGCCTCATACTCACGCTGACAGGCACGCACCTGGTTGCCGATGTCCTGCAGTTCCTGCCGAACCGCCCCGACCGCTCGGCGACCCTCCCCCACGGCATCGAGGGCCGCCACTCCGCTGGACCTAGGCTCGTCCGCGTAATTGCACAGTTCCTGCCAGACACTGTGCGTTGCGACCTCGACCGACGTGAGGGTGCCGGCGAGGACGTCAAGTGCCGCCGCGCCCGCTGCAAGCTCGGAAAGCTGGAAGCTGATGCCGCCAACTCCGCCCCTGATCGACAAGTCACCATCAGGCGGTGGCAGCTGAGGGCGGAACGGCCCGCCTGCACCTCCGGGGGAGATCTCAGCCATCAATAGCCGCCCGCCCCAGTCCGTGTGGACGACTCCGCCACATTCTGGGCGTGGTGTCGCACCGCTGCAGTCGCCTGGTTCAGCTTCTCGATTGCCCTACGCAAGGAAGCTGCCTGCAGCCCTACACTCAGGCGGTAGGCCCTGCCGGCCGGCGACTCCCAGCTTTCGAGCTCTAGTTGGGAAAGCCGGCGATGAACCGCCTCGACTTCAGTTATCCCCGCCTCTACCCGTCCAGCCAGCAGCTGGACCTCATAGCTCCGCGAAGCGCACTGGTTAAGTTCCGCCGGTGATATGGCGCTGCTCATTGTTTTGGACCCCCCAAAAAGTGGATATGTGGCAGGAACCCCGGGATTAGGGTCGTCTAGGGGAAGTTCACGGCTGTCACTGAACTTTGACTGTAAAGAACCTCCCTTCCGGCGTGAACAGACCAGGGCGGCTATGTGCATAAGCGGGCATGACAACCCGTGCTGCTGCTGGTGCGAAGTCACATGCTCCCCCGGGCTTAGGCAGACTCGAAGTTCATGAAAGAATTGCCGCATGCCTCAAACTGCCGCCACAGCTGACACCCGTACGCCCTCCGGACGCATCGCGCTTGCCGCTTCCCCGGTCCAGATCGCGCTCGGCCCGCTGGACGGCCGCTACCAGTCCGCCGTCGCGCCGCTCGTTGACTACCTGTCAGAAGCAGCCCTGAACCGCGACCGCGTTGCTGTGGAGGTCGAGTGGCTGATTCACCTCACAGGCAACAACGTCCTCCCCGGAGCCGGTCCCCTCACGCAGGAGCAGCAGGAGCGGCTCCGAGCCATCGTCACTGAATTCGATGCCGCCGGCGTTCAGGAACTGGCGGAGATCGAGGCCGTAACTGTCCACGACGTCAAGGCTGTGGAGTACTACATCGGCCGCAGGCTGCAGGGAATCGGCATCGAAAACCTCACCGCTCTGGTGCACTTCGGCTGCACGTCCGAGGACATCAACAACCTCTCCTACGCGCTCGGTGTGAAGGGTGCCGTGGAGGACGTGTGGCTGCCGGCTGCAAGGTCCCTGGTGGCGCAGATCGAGAGGATGGCGGAAGACAACCGTGCCGTCCCCATGCTCTCACGCACGCACGGCCAGCCCGCCACACCCACCACGCTGGGCAAGGAGCTGGCCGTCGTTGCGCACCGCCTGAACCGCCAGCTGGAGCGGATCGCAAAGACCGAATATCTCGGAAAAATCAACGGTGCCACGGGAACCTACGCCGCCCACGTCGCATCGGTGCCCGGCGCTGACTGGCAGCAGGTCTCCAAGTCCTTCGTTGAAGGGCTCGGCCTCACCTGGAACCCGCTGACCACGCAGATCGAAAGCCACGACTGGCAGGCAGAGCTGTACGCCGACGTCGCCCGCTTCAACCGGATCCTGCACAACGTCTGCACGGACATCTGGAGCTACATTTCCATCGGCTATTTCGCGCAGGTTCCGGTAGCGGGAGCCACGGGTTCCTCCACCATGCCTCACAAGGTCAACCCCATCCGTTTCGAGAACGCCGAGGCAAACCTGGAGATCTCCTCCGGGCTGCTGGACGTACTGGGCTCCACGTTGGTGACCTCCCGCTGGCAGCGTGACCTGACGGACTCCTCTTCCCAGCGCAATATCGGCGTTGCATTCGGACATTCGCTCCTCGCCATCTCCAATGTGGCCAAGGGGCTGGAGCGCCTTGATGTGGCTGAGGACGTCCTCGCCAGGGACCTGGACACCAACTGGGAAGTCCTGGGTGAAGCCATCCAGATGGTGATGCGCGCAGAGGCAATCGCAGGCGTCGAAGGCATGGAGAACCCGTACGAACGACTCAAGGACCTCACGCGGGGCCAGCGCGTGGACGCAGCCCGCATGCGGGAGTTCGTCCAGAGCCTGGGCCTCTCTCCAGAAGCGGAATCCCGGCTGCTGGCACTGACCCCGGCCAAGTACACGGGGATCGCTGATCAGCTGGTCGATCATCTGAAATGAGGCTCCTGCTCATTCGCCACGGCCAGACGCCCGGGAACGTCCTCGGGCAGCTGGATACTGCGCACCCAGGCCCTGGCCTGACCGAGCTCGGTCAGCGGCAGGCGGCGGCGCTGGCCAGGGCCTTGGCGAATGAGCAGATCGACGCCCTTTATGCCTCCAGGCTGTTCCGGACCCAGGTTACCGCCACCCCGTTGGCCCGGGCCCGCGGCCTGGAGATCCAGGTGATGGACGGGTTGCACGAGATTGAGGCCGGCGCACTGGAGAAACTGACGGACCACGAATCGCACATGCGCTACATGCGTACGGCATTCGCCTGGACCTCCGGCGATCTGGACCGCCGAATGCCTGATGGCCCGAACGGCCACGATTTTTTCGGCCGTTACGACGCCGCCATCGCCACCATTGCGGCGGCGGCAGCGCCAGGTGGAGCAGACGGCTCCGGATCGGTTGCAGTGGTCAGCCACGGCGCTGCCATCCGCGTCTGGGCTGCCGCCCGCACCCACAACATCGACATCGACTTCGCCGCAAGGCACATCCTGGCGAACACTGGCATCGTTGCACTGGAGGGAGATCCCGACGGCGGCTGGAGCCTTCTCCACTGGGACGGCAGCCCGGTGGGCGGGCTGGCCTTGGCAGACCCGACGGCGGAAGACCCCACCGGCGACTCCTACTGATTTTTAGCCGGATTAAGCCAGCCCCGGAAAAGTTCTCCCGGCCCTTACCGCCGCGAAACACTGCGGTAACCGCTGGTTTCTAGTCTTGAGTTGCATACCCCTTCGGCGAATGCGATCTCGAATCGAGGCAGTTATGCAGACCAACCCGCGTCTCAACATCCGTCAGGTCACCTGGGCGAACCCCGTTGGTGCCGATCTTCGAGCAGCCCAGCAGGCGGAACTGGATGCCCGCTTCGGAACAGCCGATCACGAGCCCGGCCCGCCGCCGTCGGAAGCTGATACTGCCGTGTTCCTGGTGGCCTACGAGAAGAGCTCCGGACAGCCGGTAGGCTGCGGCGGATTGCGGATGCTGGATGACCGTACTGTCGAGATCAAACGTCTTTATGTCATTCCGTACATGCGCGGCTCCGGAGTCGCCAGCTCCATCCTGGCGGCGCTGGAAGGGCATGCCCACCAGCAGGGTTTCACCACGGTGACTGCCGAGGCGGGATCGGCGCAGCCCGATGGGCGGCATTTCTACGAGCACAGCGGATTTGCGGAAGTGCCGAGCTTCGGCCCCTACATCGGCCAGGAGCATTCGCACTGCTATGCAAAGACAATCGATTCGCACAGCGCAGCCCACACGGCCATGGCCTAGCAGCCTTAGCTCGACGGCGGTGGAGACTTGCGCCGTCGGCCGCTGGCTGACCGCAGTACCAGGTCGCGGACGGGCTGCAGGCGTCCCGCCAGCGCGAGGCGCATCATAGCGGCCGAGCCAAGGCGCAAGGCCTGGGTACGCAGGAGTCTCTGACGGCCATAGGCCCGGAGCGCGGCGTCAACCGGACGGGAGTTGAGGTGGTCGGCCAGGGTCACGGCGTCGATCACCGCCTCGCAGGCTCCCCGCCCCAGATTGGGTGTCATGGCATGGGCTGCATCTCCCACCAGCGCCACGCGGCCCCGCACGTACCCGGCCAGCGGCGGCGTGGTCCAGATCCGCTGCGCCAGCGTCGACTCGGTTTCGGCGGTAGCGAGAACTTCGCGAATGGCGGTTGCATGGCGGTCAAAGCGGAAGCGGGCCAGCTCAAGGACCCTTTCGACATCGATCCCGCCCGGTTCCAGTTCAGGCCGGAAGCCGGAGTGGAAGGAGGCGTACCAGTTGGTGCCTCCGGCGGCGGGACCAATGCCGAACAGATCCCCTCGCCCCCAGTACTCCCCCGAGTGATCCGCCCAGAGCCTCCCCGGCACAACACCGCGGACTGCCACATAGGGAGTCAGGCGGGCTCGCGTGGACTCGCCCCAGACGCTGCGGCGAACAACGCTGCCCACTCCATCTGCTCCAACCAATACTTCTGATCCCTTTGGGCTGTGGTTCTTTGGGCTGACGCCCTCAAAGCGTCCGGTTTCACGGCGGACGGAATCCGGTACAGCCGACTCGAGCAGCCGGATGAGTTCCGGCCGGGACACAGCGATGGTCCCGCCGGCGGGGACCACCAGCCATGGGTCACCCCCAGCGCTGCGGAGGGACCCGACAGCCAAGGCCGGGCTGGAAGCCCTGACAGCATCGAGAACCCCCACCGCAGCAAGTGCCTCCTGCGCCTTCGGCCACATCATCAGGGATGTGCCTACGGTGGGCAGCTGCGTCCGCTGCTCGTGAAGCGTTACCTGGAAGCGCCGGGGATCCAGGCGCGCTGCAAGGGCCAGGCCGGCTATTCCGCCACCAACGATTGTGATCTCCTGCACGGGCTGAGTGTACGCGCTCGACGGCGGCCCGGTGGCCCCGTCACCGGGTGGCCGTGTGGCTCGGACGGCCCTCCCCCGCATAACCGTTGCTGGCCAGAGCCGTCTGTGCGGGGCCGGGCCGCCCATGCGGGGAAATGAGATTGACGGTGATTCGTCATCCCGGGGCGCCGATCTTGGCTATAGGCTTGCGGGACATTGCTGATTCCATTTGGGGGAAATGAGTCATTATCATGCATAAATTTAAAGCTCTTGCTGCAGGCGTTGTCGCTGTTCTTGCTTTGGCCGGTTGTGGGGGTGCGCCAGGGACGGCGTCCCCATCTGGTTCCTCCACGCAGGCTTCGGGCGGATCAAGCGGCGAAACGTTGATTGTCTATACGAATTCGAACGGCGAAGGCCGGGGTGAGTGGCTCACCGAGAAGGCAGCAGCTGCAGGTTTCAAGATCGAAATCGTTGGCGCAGGCGGCGCGGATGCCACCAACAAGCTCATCGCAGAGAAGAACAACCCCATCGCCGATGTCGCCTTCGGGCTGAACAACATGTACTTCGAGCAGGTCAAGGCCGGCGGCGCAATCGAGCCCTACACACCATCCTGGGCAGACGAAGTTGATTCTGAGCTGGGCGATAAAAGCGAAGACAAAGCCTATTGGCCGCTGGTAAAGCAGGCAATTCTGCTCGGCTATAACTCCGATAAATTCAGCGCCGACAAAGCACCAAAGGATTGGACGGATTTGTGGACGAAGGACGAGTTCAAGGACCGCTATGAGCGGGTCACAGGCCTGGGGACTGCCACGTCCCAGTTGGTATTCGCCAGTATTCTCACCCGCTACAAAGACGATTCCGGTGACCTGGGAATTTCCGATGAAGGCTGGAGCCAGATCGAGCAATACTTCAAGCATGGCAGCCCCGCTGTACCAAAGACCGATCTCTTTGCCCGGATAGCAGGCGGTGAAGTGGACATGGGCCAGATGCCGTCGTCCATCATCCCCGAACGCGAGAAGACCTTCAAAGTGAATGTCGACGTCGTCAAGCCGTCCGTGGGCGTGCCCTTTGCGGTGGAGCAGGTGGCGCTTGTGAAGGGGACGGACAAGAAGGAGGAGGCGCTGAAGTTCATCGACTGGTTCGGCGGAGCGGAATTCCAAGGCGAGTGGGCCCAGCAGTTCAACTCCATGCCCGTCAATGAGAAAGCCGTCGCCGCGGCGAAGCCTGAAGTGGTGGAGTTCGTGAATTCGCTGAAGCAGCAGGACATCGACTGGACGTTCGTCCAAGAGAACATCGGAGCCTGGGTGGAGAAGATCGAGCTCGAGTACATGACGTAGAACGGACGGCGGGCGGAGCCCGACCCGGCGCTGCCCGTCCCCGGTTTCTACGTCCTCGAACACACTCCTTCCAGACAGGCTTGGCATGATCCGCTTGGACAATATCGAAGTTACCTTTGGAGATTTCGTCGCCATCCCCGGTTTGACGCTGGACGTGAAACAAGGGGAATTCTTTACCTTGCTGGGGCCCTCCGGTTGCGGAAAAACGACGGCGTTGCGTACCTTGGCGGGGTTCATCGAACCGTCTGCGGGAGATGTCTACGTCGACGGCAAGGCGGTGACCCGCCTGCCAAGCGACAAACGCCAGGTGGGCATGGTGTTCCAGAACTATGCGTTGTTTCCCAGCATGAGCGTGTGGGAGAACATCGCCTTTGGCCTTCGTGTACGCAAGGAAAAGCCGGCGGACAGCGACCGGATGGTGCGCGAAATCGCCCGGCGGGTTGACCTGTCAGATGCCCAGCTGAGTAAGAACGTCGCGGAACTGTCAGGCGGACAACAGCAGCGTGTGGCGGTGGCCCGGGCGCTGGTGCTCCAGCCCAAGATCCTGCTGCTGGACGAGCCCTTGTCCAACCTCGATGCCAAGCTCAGGCATCAGTTGCGGCAACAGCTCAAGGACCTGCAAAGCGAATTCGGCATCACCACCGTCTATGTCACCCACGATCAGGACGAAGCCCTGGCCATGAGTGACCGGGTTGCAGTGTTCAACAAGGGCAAGGTGGAACAAGTGGGCACGCCGCAGACCATTTACGACGAGTCCGCCACAGAATTCGTTTGCAACTTCATCGGCGACAGTTCTGCGCTGACGCCTGGATTCATCGGCGAACTCAACCGGCAGTCCAGCACCCGGTTGGATCCTGATGCCCGCTCGTACGTCCGGGTGGAGAAGGCTTCGCTGGCACCGGGCACACGCCGTGATTCGGGCTCGGGCGCCGATGCATACGCAGACTTGGGCACGGATTTTGGCGCAGCCGTTCCCGAAGGAGCGGTTGCGCTCGAAGGGACCGTGGTCTCCCGGACGTACCACGGGCTTCACAGCAGATACCGCGTGACATCCCACGGTTCGGAATTGAGCATCATTGTCCGGGAGGACGGGACCAGGCGGCCTGAGTCCGGGGCCAGGGTAACTGTCCATCTCAGGCCTGAACACATCCTCCAATATCACCCGGAAACGGGGAGCAGGATCGAAAATCCAGTCCTGGCAACGTCGGCAACCTCGCAGCCATGAGCGGAACATCCGCGAGGTCGATGCTGAGATCGCCCTTCGTGATTGTGGTGGGCGTGGTGCTCACCTGGTTCATCGCCGCATTCCTTGTCTGGCCAAATGCGAACGTGCTGATTGCAACATTCTTCCCCGACGGAAGCTTTTCCGGCCGGGCGGCTGAGAAGCTCCTGTCCTCCGAGCGCGCCATGAAATCCCTCGGCAACAGCTTCATGTTGGCGGTGGCGCTCTCCATCACAACGAACATTGTGGGGATCTTCATTGTGCTGGTGACGCACTACTTCAAGATCCGCGGGTCCCGGATCCTGTTCCTGGGCTACGCCACCACCTTCATCTACGGCGGCATTGTGCTCGCTGCCGGCTATAAGTTCATCTACGGCGAGAAGGGCATTGTCACGGTTCTCCTCGCCGGCATGTTCCCCGGGATGGACGCGGGCTGGTTCTCCGGCTTCTTTGCCGTCCTGGTAGTCATGACTTTTGCCACCACCACCAACCACATGCTCTTTGTTGCCAACGCGTTGAAAGGCGTGGATTTCCAGACCATTGAAGCCGCCAGGAACATGGGCGCTTCAACCTGGACCATCCTCCGCCGGATCGTCCTGCCAATGCTCAAGCCCACATTGTTTGCTGCTACCATCCTGTCCTTCCTGACCGGATTGGGCGCCCTGAGCGCACCTCAGGTCCTGGGTGGCCGGGAGTTCCAGACCATCACGCCGATGATCCTGACCTTCACCAACAGCCCCACGTCCCGGGACCTCGCCGCCTTGCTCGCCGTGATCCTTGGTGTGGCCACTATTCTGATGCTTGCCGTGATGACCCGCCTGGAAAAGGGCGGCACCTACTTCTCACTATCCAAGGTGTCCTCACGGCTTGAGAAGCAGGCCATCACCAACCCGTTGGCCAACGTCCTGGTACACGTGGCCGCTTATCTGCTCTTTGCCGTCTACACCCTGCCGGTTGTCCTGATCGTGCTTTATTCATTCGCCGACAGTGCAGCAATCCAAACCGGCCAACTGACCCTGTCCAGCCTCACGTTGGAGAACTATGTCAGGGTGCTCACCCAGCCTTCCGGCCTTCGTCCGTTCATAATCAGCATTGTCTACAGCGCCGTGGCCGCCGTCATCACGGTGGGAGGGCTTCTGTTCGTCGCGCGGCTGATCCAGAAGCACCAGAACTGGCTCACCTCGCTCTTCGAATACCTTCTGCACATCCCGTGGATCCTGCCGTCAGCCCTCCTCGCCCTGGGCCTGATCATCAGCTACGACCATCCGAATCCCCTGGTCGGCGGAGCCGTCCTGACCGGAACCACAGTCATCCTGCTGATCGCCTTCGTCACCGTCAAGATCCCTTTTACGCTCAGGATGCTCAAGGCAACTTTCACCACGGTGAACTCATCGCTGGAGGAGGCCGCCGCCATCATGGGAGCCAGGACGCTGTACATCTTCCGCCGTATCCTGTTGCCGATTGTCCTGCCCACGGCCGCGGCCATCGCTGCACTGAACTTCAACAGCATGCTGGACGACTATGACACCGCCATTTTCCTGGCCCACCCGCTCTTCCAGCCGCTTGGACTGATCATTAAGGCCAACACAGACGGGGCCGAAGGGGTGGACGGGGTCTCGAACACCTTCGTCTATACGGTGCTCCTCATGGTCATCACAGGGCTCACGATGTACCTCGTGTACGGGCGGGCACGCCGACGGGCCGGCCGTACGCCGCAGGAACTTCCGCCGTCGCCAGCAACGTCCGAGAGCCCCCTTCCAGCCACCGTTTCCAGCGCTGCTCCCTAGCCAGACCGCCCGTCCGCGCGGGAGGAAGGGAAAAACGCCGACGGCGGTGCCTCCCTACGCTGCTCCCGGCCAGCCGGTGTAAGCCTCAGCCAGGTACGCCTGGCCGTGGCGGGAGGAAACCACCGAGTTAAGCTCCCCCAGTTGGCGGGCGCGCGAAAAGTCGTCAGCGTCCGCCGGGGTATGGAGGATCGAAGTCATCCAGTACGAGAATTGCTGGGCTTTCCACACACGGTCCAGGACGCGGCTGCTGTACGAGTCCAACAGCTCTGTGGAGCCACGGGAGTAATAGCTGTCCAGCCCCTCGAACAACATCTTCACGTCGTGGATCGCCAGGTTGAGGCCCTTCGCCCCGGTAGGGGGAACGGTGTGGGCGGCATCCCCGGCCAGGAAGAGGTTGCCATGGCGTATGGGCGTGTGCACGAAACTGCGGAATTTCAGCACCATTTTGTCGATGACCGGGCCCTCCTTGAGCGTGAACCCGTTGCCATTCACCCGGTTGCGGAAGGTCTCCCAGATGCGGTCATCGTTCCACTCGGCCACATTTTCGTCTGGGTCGCACTGAAAGTACATGCGCTGAACGGTGGGAGTGCGCTGGCTGATCAGGGCGAACCCTACCCTGCCTCACGAGAGTCAGAGGGATCTGTTGAGGCTCCGGCGCAACAGCCAGGAACCCAGCAGCAACAGCGCAACCGCCATGGCCGCAAGCACTCCGAGTTGAGGCAGGATGTCCCCTAATCCGCCTTCATGCCGCTGGATCTCAGCAAACGCGTCATACGCATACCGGTGTGGAGTGATGTAGGAGACCGTCCTGAGGGTTTCAGGGAACAGTTCAGGAGGCACCATACAGCCGCCCAAACCGGCCAGAACCAAGCCCGCTCCGACCCCCACTCCGGAAGCAGCGCCGTCGTTGTCCATCACGGATCCGATCACCATGGCCGCCGCCGCTGAAACAGTGCAGAACAACGCCAAAACCAGCACTGACAGTGCAATGCTGCCCCACTGGACACCGAAGAGCAGTGCAGTGCCCAGCATGATGTAGCCGCCCTGCACCAGCGCAATAGCGAACCTGCCCAGAGCCTGCCCGGCTATGGCTTGCCCGCTTGAAACAGGTGCTGCCAACATCCGCGGGATCACGCCAAGTCTCCTTGCCTGGATCAGGGTGGTGGCGCCTGTCAGTGAACTCAAGAACACAAAAAGCAGCAGCTGCTGGGCTGCTCCAAGGTCGAACTGGCCCAGGCCCCGGAACTCCTGAGCGATTTCACTGGTATCCACCACCTCCACTTTCGGGGCCGAGAGCCTCTGCGAGGCGGCAGCCAGCGCATCACGCGCCTGCGCAGCCGGCAGGCCTGCGTGGGTCAGGGCTGCGAGCTGGCCGCGCTCCACGTTGACCGATTGAATGGCCGTACGCACCTGTTGCATTACTGCCTGCGCGCCGGACTGCGACCCCATCACCACCTCAACCTCAGCGGGCCGCCCGACTACGGACCCGCGGGCATCAAACTCTGCAGCGGCCGCCTCTGAGATGAACAGCCCGACGTCGGTGCTGCCGCGGCTCAGCTCCTGCCGCACGGCATCCGCGCCCGCGAAGGTGACGTCGACGTCGGCTGCTTCGAGTTTCGTCTTGATGGCTTCCGCCAGCGAGGTTCCGGAACCCGAAATGGCTACGCGAGACTGCCCTGCACCCGCTCCGAACTGTGAGCCGATCAGCAGGATCAGCATGAGCGGAAAGATGAACACAAAGAAGATGTTTGACCTGTCCCGCAGGAACCGTTTCAGCTCCACACCCGCGAGCGCCAGCACTGCCGTCATGCCCGCGCCCCCCGGTCCGGAATGATCCTGGCTATGACCAGACAGATCCCGGCGAACACCAGCATCACAGCGATGGGAGTACTAACCTCTGCCAAACCGCCCCCGCCGGCGGAAATCCCCAGACCGCGGATGAACGCGCCAACCGGGTTGATGTCCAAAAGCGTCTGGGCAAAGCCGGAGCCTTGGATGGGAAAGAATGCCCCGCCTGCTATACCCAGCACCATGGCCAGGATGGACTGCGCCACATTCGCCTGTTCGGCAGTCCTGACCATGCGGGCCACGATGAAGGTGAGGCTTGTTGCCGCGGCCACCACGCTGAGAATCAGCGCACCAACCACCAGAGGGGATCCGAAATCCACTCCGAACAGCAGCGATCCGGTCACCAGCAACACTCCGGTGGCCGCCACGCCGAGGATAAACCCGACGGCGGCCTTGGACGCCACGATGGTTCCGTGGCCGAGGGGCATGGACTTCAGACGCGCCAGGGTGCCTTGCTCGCGCTCCGCCAGCAGTCCCAGGACTCCGAAACCGACGGTAAACATCAGGAAGAGGCCGGCCTGGCCGGCAACCAGTGTTCCCTGGAAAGAAAGCTGCTCGTCCGAGGCCTGCCCTTCCTTAAGGGTCAGAGCAGGGGCTCCCGCCGCCGCCTGGTTCCCGATTGCGGGAATTGCTTCAGGGGGAAGTCCGGCAGAACCCGCCGCGGCCGCTGCTACGGAAGCGGCATGCAACTGGTCCACAACTCCAACCACCACGGAGATGAGGACGTCCGTTTCCAGCCCGGCGCCGTCGCCCTGAACCACCTGCACCGTGGGTGATGACCCCGATCCGAGCGAGCCACCGAAGTCATCAGGGATGATGATTGCCACGTCGGCTGCCCCTGACCGGGCGGCCGCACGGGCGTCGTCGGCCGACATCCTATTGAGAGTAACGTCCACTACCTCCTGGGACTCAACGGTGTCCAGAACGGTTTTAGCCAACTGGTCATCTTTGACGGCGCTTGCGGCAACCGTCACAGGCTCCAGCCCGGGGTCGTCGCTGCCGAAACCGCCAGTGACGAGGCTCAGCACACCCATCAAGGCGAGCGGAACAACGAGTGAAAAAACGAAGACTGACCTATCGCGGACGCGTTGCCTCAGGTCTTTGAGAATCATGATCCACAGCTGGCGCATATCAGTCCCGGAGCGCCTTTCCGGTGAGATGGAGAAACACGGATTCCAGGTCCGGACGGGTGATTTCCACCGACGTCACCGACATCCCGGCGTTACCTGCACCAGTGACGATTCCAGCCAGGACGCTCGGGCCATCCTGCACGGTCAGCGAGAGGGCTGAGCCGTCGCCGTCCACGTGCTGCACTCCCGGAACGAGCCGCAAGGCAGCGGCGGCGGCCGGGGAATTCCCGCTGCCATGAAGGTTGATGCGGTCCACCCCGCCGGTCAGCTTGATCAGCTCGTCACGCGTCCCCTCTGCCTGGATGCTGCCCTCGTCAATGATGGCTATCCGGTCGCAGAGCCGCTCGGCTTCCTCCATGTAGTGCGTCGTGTACAGGACAGCCATTCCCTCTGAAGACAACGCCTCCACCGCTTCCAGTATGGAATTGCGGGATTGGGGGTCGACGCCGACAGTCGGCTCATCGAGGATCAGCAGCGTGGGGCGGTGCAGTAGGCCGATGCCGATGTTGAGCCGGCGCTTCATCCCGCCAGAGTAGTTCTTGGTGAGGTCGCCGGCCCGATCGGCCAGGCCGATGAGTTCCAGCACCTCCTGCGTACGCCTGGAGAGGTCCCTGCCGTTCAAACCCTGGAGCCGGCCGAAGAAGTTCAGGTTCTCCTTCCCGGTCAGGTCGGGATAGATCGCCAGCTCCTGGGGGACCAGGCCGAGATGCCGCTTGGCAGAAGTTTTGGTTGGGCCCATCCCCTTTCCGGCGACCGTGACGGTACCGGCGTCGGCCGCAATCAGGCCGGCAATCATGGAGATGGTGGTTGTTTTACCTGCACCGTTCGGGCCCAGGAGGCCGAAGGTTTCGCCCGGAGCGATGGTGAAGGAGACACCGTCGACGGCGGCCAGGTCCCCATAGCGCTTGGCCAACCCTTGGACGGTGAGGACCTCGGTCGCTTGCGGTTCAGTTTGTCCTGCATCAGTTGTTCCTGCGACGCCCACTCCGGCGGCCCCCTTTAATCGACGTTCCCAGCATCCAGTATCTGGCAGGAAACCCCCAGTCTGAGCCCTTAGGCTGATGGTGGCAACGAATTTCCGGTAAGACCCACTTTGCGAGGACCCAGACCGTGACATCCCTGTACTCCACTCCCCTCACCCTGAACGACGGAACCCAGACAGACTTCGGCCGTTTCGAGGGAAACGTGGTGATGGTGGTCAACGTGGCCTCCAACTGCGGATTTACGCCCCAATACACGGGGTTGGAGACGCTCTACGAAAAGTTCAAGGACCGTGGCTTTGAGGTCCTCGGGGTCCCCTGCAACCAGTTCGCCGGCCAGGAGCCTGGCAACGACAGCGAAATCGCCGAGTTCTGCCAGCGGAATTTCGGCGTGACCTTCCCATTGACCGTGAAGTCGAATGTCCGGGGCAAGGACCAGCATCCGCTCTACGCGGAGCTGACCAAGTTCAAGAGCGGTGTGCTCCCCGGCCTGGTGAAGTGGAACTTCGAGAAGTTCCTGGTAAACCGCGACGGCGACGTAGTGGCCCGCTTTGCTCCAACCGTTGAGCCCGACTCAGCTGAGGTCATCGACGCCATCGAGACTGCCCTCGCAGAGGATGACTGCAGGCACCAGCCCCGATGAGCCTAAAAGCACCCGGCAATGCGTTCACAGACTCCGCTGAAGGATTTCGGATGAGCCCCGAAGCCGAGCAAACCTTCCTCGCAGTGGTATCTTCTATCGGTTGATTCCGAGGTATTTACGCACAACTGGAGGTCCCGTGTTCAAAGGGTTCAAAGACTTTATTCTTCGCGGCAATGTCATCGAACTGTCGATCGCCGTCGTCGTCGGTACAGCGTTCACAGCGCTGGTTGCGGCCTTCACCACCAACATTGTTAACCCGATCATTGCAGCGGCCGGCGGGGTGGAGACAGAAGGGCTGGGCTTCACTATCTGGCCCGGAAACGACAAGACGTTCGTCAACATTGGCGGGGTCCTCACAGCGTTAGTGACTTTCCTGATTACGGCGGCCGTGGTCTATTTCATCTTTGTGGCGCCCATGAACAGGATCAACTCCCTCGTCAAGCAACGCCTCGCCACTGAGGAACCCGAAGAGGAACCGATCCCGGCAGACACCGCTCTTCTGGCCGAGATCCGCGATCTGCTGACGAAAATGGCGGAAGCTGACCGCAGCAGCGAGAACTCCCGCTAACCGGTGTCCATAGACGCCGGCGGCGGAAGCAAGGGCTGCGAAACCTTCCGCTGATCCTTACGCGGGGGCAATACAGCCGAAACAGCCAGCGGACAGTATGGGCTTATGAAGCCAAAGGTGAACATCCCGCTCCCGGCTGACCTGAGCTGCGAGGTCTGCGGCCAGATGCCTGAACCTACTAGAGCCCGGCTGACCCTGGCCAACATCGCAGTGATGCTCCCCATCGAGCTCCTGGTGCACGCTGCCGTTGTGGAAACCCATCTGCCATACGTTGCCAAGGTCCTGGTCCTGACCTTCACAGCTACTTTCCTGGTGATCTGGGTAGCTGAGCCTTCGGCCGCCCGGCTCCTGAAGAAGTGGCTTCACGCCCCCGCCCTCCGCCACCGCAGCCGGCTGGTGGAGGCACCGGCTCTGTGGCGGGCACGAACCGTACTTCGTGACCAGCCGGGCTCGCTCCAGAAGGTCACCCGTGCCCTGGCCAGACTGGACACGAACATCCTCAGCATTCACGTCCATCCCGTCGCTGGCGGAGTGCTCGATGAATTTGTGCTGGCAGCGCCGGGAAACCTGGGAGAAACCGAGATTTTGGCGGCTTTGAGGGAGGCCGGCGGGCGACACCCGCATATTTGGCGCACCACCGCACTGGCTATGGCTGATGGCCAGACCAAAGCCCTCAGCCTCGCCTCGCGAATCGCTGCAAACCCGGCCGAGCTTCCTTTGGCAGTTGCCGAACTGCTACGGGCACATGTGGTCAGTACGGACGGCCCTCCCGGAGGAAACACACCACCTGCAGAACCTGGAACCGGGCGTGCAGCATCCGGATCACGGGTTGTCGGCACTGCTTTGAAGATCCCGACGGCGTGGCATGGGCCGCTTATCTTCTCCAGGCCTGGCGAACCCTTCACCCCCGCGGAATCCGCCCGCGCCCACCGGCTGGCTGAACTGGCGGAAATCCTGGCCCATGGCCCTGACAGATCGCCCGTCAAGTAGAGCTAAAAACGTTACTCCAAACACTTCCGTAATTTGATAAGCATACTTATGATGTATCTCAAGGATGCGACGTAGATCGGCCGAACCGGAGCGTGGCACCCTGCAACGCAACATCTGTTAAACAGTTGCCGTATAAGGCAGGAGAACATCATGGTAAATACCAACCAGACAGGTCGCCGGACAACCATCCAGACGGCAGCAATGGTGGTAGGAGCAGTGTTCTTGCTGGTGGGCATCTTGGGATTCATCCCCGGTGTTACCAGCAACTACGCGGCCCTCGGAGCAGCGGGACCCGGCTCAGAGGCTCTGCTTCTGGGCATCTTCCAGGTTTCCATTCTCCATAACATCGTCCATCTGCTGTTCGGTGTGGCAGGAATCGTTATGGCACGGAGCGCCACCCAAGCCCGGAACTACCTGATCGGCGGCGGCGCTCTTTACCTGGTCCTCTGGCTCTACGGCCTGGTAGTGCCGCATGATTCAAACGCCAACTTCGTTCCGTTTAATGACGCCGACGACTGGCTGCACCTCATCTTGGGTCTGGCCATGGTCGCCTTGGGCGTTGTCCTGGCGCGCAGCGTGACAGCAACCCGCACCTCAGCCCGCGGCTAAGAACACGTGCACCATTGAATGTACATTGCCAGCCTTGGTGGCCGGGGAACCGGCCACCAAGGCTTTTTACTGCCCCAGACGGGAAGGGACGCTTCAGGCCGTGTCCCGTCCTTGCACAGCTTCCCAGGTGACCCATTTCTGAGGATCGGCTGTGGGCCGACCCAACACGTACCCTTGACCGGCGTACATCCCCAGCCCTGTCACCGCGGCCAACTCAGCTTCGCTCTCGATGCCCTCAGCGATGAGGTGCGCCCGGATCCGTTGTGCGAATTCCACCATTGCCGCGCCGAGGGCGCGCTGGCCGGGGTCCTGATCGATTCCGGCGATGAGGCTCCTGTCGAGTTTGATGATGTCCGGGTGCAGGTGGAGGATATGGCGCATGGAGGCGAAACCCGCGCCGGCGTCGTCGACCGCTATCCGCAAACCGCGCGAGCGGAGCGGTGCCAGCGCCGCGACAAGCGGGGCATAAGCTGCTACGGCCAGGTTTTCGGTCAGTTCCAGCACCAACCGGTCCGCACTGATACCTGATCTGGCGAGAAACCCCGGCAGCCGCGGATCCAGGCAGGTCTCCGGTGAAAGATTAAGTGCCACATACAGGTGGGATGGCAGCCCGGTCGCGGCGGCAAGCGCTGATTCCAGGGCTGCGAACTCCAGATCGGCGGCCAGACCCACCGTCGCAGCCTCGGAAAACCAGCGCTCCGGGCTGCCGCCCTCATCGTCCACGAAGCGCGCCAACGCCTCGACTCCGACGACCCTACCCGTGGCGAGTTCGTGAATGGGTTGGAAGGCCGTGAGGAACGTCCGTTCCCTTAGCACCTGCTCGATCCGTCCCCTGGTGCGCTCCAGAGCCAGCACCCGCTCGGTTTGCGGGCGCAGAGGCCTGCATGCGCCTTCGAATCCTGTGTTGGCGCCGTGGATTGTCGGGCGGGTGTGTCCTGATACCTCCATCCATAACGGGGTCCCGTCCCGGTGCCGGCACCTTACAACGACTCCGGACCAGCTGGAACCATCAGGTGCCAGGGCAGCGGCGACGGATTGGCGGGCCTTGGCCAGATCGTCCAGGTCGATCACAATGCTCGCCGGTTGCCCTTCCAGCTCAAAAGGAGCGTAGCCCAGGAGATCCAGCGAGGCGCTGCTGGAGAAAGTGAACGTTCCGGCCTCATCCATAGCCCACCACCATTCCCGGCGGGGGTGCAGCACGGAGTCCATAAGATCCGAAAGACCCTCGGCCCTGGATCTCTCACCATGCCGGGCCCTCCTGTCGCGCCACGCGGCATGGAGTGCCAAAAGGATCAGCAATCCCGCCACGGAACCCAGAAGCCCCCGCAGCGCAGGAGAATCCAGCGAAACCAAATGTCCAGAGCCCAGCAAGGTCAGAATCGCGACAGTGAACGCGACCTGAACGCATAAAACGCTCACCAGCAAGTGGCTGCCGACAAAGGACAGAAACCTGTTACTGCGCGACGCCAGCATGTTTACCCCCTTGCACAGGATAAACCCACGACGACAAATAATAGGGAAGGAAAATGCCCTGCCCCGAACATCCGCTCTGCCCGCCATCATCTCGGATGCCGAAGCTATCTAGCAGGACAGCCGTCCGCATGCTGGGCAAAAACGTCCTCACAAGTCCTCATTGCGGCGACCGAAGCTCATCCCGCGACTCCGAAGTCCTGGACATCACCAGCCCTAGTACCTGGACACCTTCGCAAGCACCGCTGTCCCTCAGTCGTTCATCATCCTGATCTTGAGCGCCGCAGGCTCGAGGGCCACTGCGAGGTGCTTACCCGTGCCGACGTGGTCCCCGTCGAGCTGGAATTCCTGTTCGTGCTCCAAGGTGATTTCGGCAGACTTGCCCTGGAAGTATTCCACCGAGGTGTTCGTGCGCTTGTTCCGGCCGAAGATGCCCGTCACCACACCCAGCCAACCCAGGCGGCCGCGTGGCGCGAGGATCAGGAGGTCCAGGGCGCCGTCGTCCACCTTGGCCTCGGGGAATATCTCCACACCGCCCATAATCCTTCCGCAATTGCCGATCATCACACTGCGGATGCGGCGCCGCACGGGATGCTTTCCGTCCATGCTGATCCTGGCGCGCACAGGCTTTCCGGGAAGCTTCCGGATGCCGGCTTCTACATAGGCGAGCCAGCCCATCCTGTCCTTCAAAACATCGATGGTGTCCGCCATAATCGCTGCGTCATAGCCCAGGCCGCCCATCACCAGGAAAACCTGCCGGTCGGCGGAGCCGTCCAGGTTGGTTCGGATCACGTCCACCGTTCGCTCGGTGCCGTTCAGCACATCGTAGGCGGCGGCTACCGGATCCGTGATGTTGATGCCCAGGTTCCGTGCCAGCAGGTTCCCGGTGCCCAGCGGCACCAGTCCCAGCGGAATCCCGCTGCCTGCAAGGATCTCGGCCACACAGCGGACGGTACCATCACCACCTGCGGCAATAACGACGTCGACTCCTGCTTCCAGCGCTTCCCGCGTCTGGCCTTCCCCGGGGTCCTCGACGGTGGTTTCCAGCCATAGCGGCTCGGCCCATCCCTGGGTCTCGCACAGCCTGAAAATGGAACCGCGTAACTCCGGGCCGACAGATTTTGCAGGGTTGATGACGACGGCTGCCCGCAGAGTGGGGATGGCGTTAGTGGCTGTCATAGCGTCCTTGAAAGAGTGGCGTCTTCGCCGCATGGCGACGGGAAAGCCCCGAACTGAAATCGTATCGGGGATTGGCCGGGATAGGCAGCAGCGGCGCGGGGTCGTGGACGCTCCACCCCTTCGACCCATAGGCTGGCTACGTTATGGAAGACTCCGGCCTGTCCGGGATACTCCTGGGGGGCCGTGAAAGCAATGCGGAAGGCGGCGGAGCATGACCGAAGCGGAGAACATTTCAGCAGAGGCCGAGGCGAACAGCAGGGACCCGCATGATTGGGGCCGGGCCATGGCCCGGGCAGTAACGAGGCTTGCTGAGCAGCTCGCTCCGGAGGGAAGCGAAGACATCCACGCCTCGGTGGTGGACAGGGAACTGTGCCTCACCATCAGGGACGATCCCGACGGCGTTCTAATCACGGTGTCCACACAGTTCTCGGGGGATCGAGCCAACCACCAGGACTGAAACGCGGTCACTCCGGCGAAGGCCACATAAAGCGTCGTGACTTTTAGAGCCCCTTGACTGCGCCGAGCACCTTGGTGAGGGATTCCTTGGCGTCCCCGAACAGCAGGGTTGTCTGCGGTTCGAACATGAGGTCATTTTCGATGCCGGCAAAGCCGGGGCGCATGGAGCGCTTGAGGAAGACCACCTGCCGCGCGTCGGCGACTTCGAGGATGGGCATGCCGTAGATCGGCGAGCCCGAGGAAGTCTTGGCTGCCGGGTTGACTACATCGTTCGCTCCCACCACCAAAGCGACATCGGCAGTCCTGAACTCGGAGTTGATCTCGCCCATTTCCTTGAGCGACTCGTACGGAACGTTGGCCTCGGCGAGGAGGACGTTCATGTGTCCGGGCATGCGTCCTGCCACGGGGTGGATGGCGAAGTCCACTTGGATGCCGCGGGCCTCAAGGGCTTGGGCCAGTTCCGCTGCCGTGTGCTGCCCCTGGGCAACGGCCAGGCCGTACCCGGGAACGATGATCACGCGTTGCGCGTAGCCCAGCAGCACAGCGACGTCCTCGGCACTGGAGGACCGGACCGGCCGGTCACTCGCCGTCGTCGAACCCGCCGTCGAGCCTCCGCGGAATGCCCCGAAGAGGATGCCTGCTACGCTCCTGCCCATCGCTGCGGCCATGGCCCGGGTGAGGATGGTACCCGAGGCGCCCACCAGCGTACCGGCGACGAGGAGAAGAACGTTGCCCAGCACCAGTCCGCTGGCCGCGACGGCGAGGCCGGTGAAGGCGTTCAGCAGCGAAATGACGATGGGGACGTCCGCCCCACCCACCGGAAGCACCAGCAGAACACCTGCAGCCAGTCCCAGCACCATCAGTATCAACGCCAGCGCCAACGAACCGGTCAGTACAACGGCGGTAGCGGCGCCCAGCGCTGCGATCAGCACAGCGGCCATCAGCACCGGCAGGCCCGGGAACACAATCGGCCGGGTGGTCATTAGCTCCTGCAACTTGGCAAACGTAATGGCCGAGCCGGCGAAGGAGACGGCACCCACCAGCAAAGTGAAGGCAACCGCCAGGCGCACCCAGGATTCCCCGGCATGTCCCAGTTCCAGAAGCGCAACGAGCGCCGCGGCACCGCCTCCCACCCCGTTGAAGAGGGCCACGAGCTGAGGCATCTGGGTCATTTGCACGCGACGGGCAACTGGCGCGGCCACAGCTGTGCCGACGGCAATGGCACCAAGGATCCAGGGAACGTTGTCCAGTCTTGCCGAGAGGAATACGGTGATGACCGCCACCAGCGCCCCGAAGGCGCCGAGGAGGTTTCCCTGGCGGGCAGTGCGGGGGGAGTTGAGGCCCTTGAGCGCGAGGATAAAGAAAACAGCAGCAGCCAGATACAGCAGCGCCGTCCATACAGGATCGAGCAGAATCACTTCTGGACCTCCCGGTTTGCTGTACCGGGTTTCTCCAGGCCCGCCTTCTTACGTCCCCGGAACATTTCCAGCATGCGGTCCGTCACCACAAAGCCGCCCACCAGGTTGGCTGTGGCCAGGACTACTGCGAGCAGGGCCACCGCGAGCACCCAAGGGTCGGCGGCCTGGCCGGCAACGATGATGGCGCCCACCAGGATGATGCCGTGGATGGCGTTGGCCCCCGACATCAGCGGGGTATGCAGGGTGCTGGAAACCTTGGAAACCACTTCGAAGCCCACAAAAACCGCCAACACCGTGATGGTGAGCAAACTGATCGGATCCATCAGGACACCCCCTCATTTCGCGAAGTGGCGTTTTGCGAAGCGACATTCGGCGAGGCTGCGTTTGGCGAAGGGACGTTGGGTGCGGGGGCGCTCTCCAAGGCGAGCAGATGCAGCGCTTGGGCGGTCGGCTCGTGCCGCACAACGCCGTCGTGCGTCAGGCAGGAAGCTGCCAGGACCTCATCCTCAAAGTGCGGCGCCACAACGCCGTCCTTCGTCATCAGGGCCAGCAGGTTCGCCACATTCTTGGCGTAGAGCCGTGACGCATCTGCCGGCATTGCGGACGCCGCATCCTTCATGCCCACCACAATGACAGCTCCCTGGCCATCTGCGGTGGGAACCTGGAGATCCTCTCCGGGAACGGAGCCCTCCACGTTTCCGCCAGACTCAGCCGCGAGGTCGACGACGACGGAGCCGGGGCGCATGCCCTGCACCATTTCCCGGGTCACCAGGAGAGGGGCACGCCGTCCGGGGACTGCCGCCGTCGTGATCAGTACATCTGACTGGGCCACGTGCGGGGCCAACAACTGGCGTTGCAGGGCGCCGCGATCGGCGCTGAGCTCCCGGGCGTAGCCCCCGGACGCCTCCGCAGTTTCAAGATCCAGTTTGATGAACGTGCCTCCCATGGACGTGACTTCCTCCGCAGAGGAAGGCCTGATGTCGTTGGCCGAAACGCGGGCACCCAGGCGCTTTGCGGTGCCGATGGCCTGGAGTCCGGCCACCCCGACGCCGAGCACCAGCACGCGGGCCGGAGGGATTGTTCCGGCCGCGGTCATGTACAGCGGAAAAAAGCGGGGAAGGCGCATCGCCGCCTCAAGAACGCAGCGGTAACCGGCCACCAGGGCCTGGGAAGAGAGGGCGTCCATGGATTGGGCGCGCGAGATGCGCGGCACCAGTTCAAGCGCGAAGGAGGTCACCCCGGCTGCCGCGAGCGCCTGGACTGTGGGAAGCTCCGACGACGGCGAGGCAAGACCAACCGTGATTGCTCCAGGTTTGAGGCTCTGCGCCGTTGCCGATCCCAGCGGGCGCACGTGGGCGTAGACATCCACTTCGGCAAGGCCCAGCTCGGGGATGATGTGGGCTCCGGACTGGCGGTAATCGTCGTCGCTGTGTCCGGCAGCCATTCCGGCCCCCGCCTCTACCAACACGTCGAGACCAAGGCCCGTCAGCTGCTTCACCGTTTCCGGCGTCGCCGCCACCCGCCGCTCTCCATCCCGGCGTTCCCGCGGTATTCCTAGCTTCACCCGCCACACCCCTTCCGACGAGTGCAGCGGCGGACCTCCTGGCTCTTCGCCTTGGGGCGGACGCCTTGCGGAGCAACACTGCTGCACGTGGTTGGCACGAGTCTATGGCCCCTTGGGTCCGCTTGGCGCGAAGAGAAAGGTAATTCCCTCAAATTGGGGATTTGCGGGAAGGTACTGCCGGTTCCTTCAGGGGGCCCGGGCTCATCAGCTTTGACAGGGCAGTGCCAAATGTGACCCTTGACACTCTCCGGAAGCGACGCTTACTCTTAGTGCCAAGTCGTTTTACCAAAACGATTTGTCAGCGTTCCTCCCTCCTCTTCTGAATTTTCCGTTCCCCAGAGAAAGTGAGTCGACAGCGATGTCCACTCGAAAAACCATCAACAGGTTTGCCACTATTGGCGGCCTCTGCACCGCCGTCGCACTTACAGCCGCCGGCTGCGGCGCTGGGGGCCCGACGTCGTCGGGCAGCGCCGCCAGCACCGTGAACGTCCTGGTGGAGGCCGGCGGCCACGCCGAACTGACCGGTGTCGCCGAGCAGTGCAAGAAGGACGCCGGGATAGACGTCAACTTCGTCGAACTCCCCTACGACGGCATGTTCAACAGGCTTTCCAGCGAGTTCTCCTCCGGCAACGTCTCCTTTGACGTCGCCGCCCTGGACTCCGTCTGGCTGCCCAGCTTCAAGGACGCGGTCCAGCCCATCGACGAACTCTTCACCGACGAGGCCAAAAAGGACATCTTCCCGGCCCTCGTCAAGGAAGCGAATGTTGATGGCCACTTCATTGGCATGCCCGCCTGGACCAACGCCGAAATCATCCTCTACCGGAAGGACCTGTTCGAGGACCCGCAGAACCAGGCCGGTTTCAAGGCCAGGTACGGCTACGATCTGGCCGCGCCCACCACATGGAAGCAGTACCAGGAAGTCTCGGAGTTCTTCACCAAGGACGGGATGTATGGAACCGACGTGAAGGGCGGGGTGGAGACCGAATGGCTGGCCCACGTCCTCCAGGCGGGTTCCCCCATGGTGCTGGACGAAAACAACAACGTCGTCATAGACAACGCAGCACACAAGGAAGCCCTGGACTTCTACACCAGCCTTGCGTCGTCCGCCCCTCCGGGCGCAGCACAGGTTGACTGGGCAGCCGCCCAGAACCTGTTCAACCAGGGCAAGACGGCCATGACGCGCTTCTGGGCCCACGCCTACCGGCAGATCCCCAAGGACTCCCCGGTGGCCGGCAAGGTTGGTACAGCTCCGATGATCGGCGGCAGCGCTGGTGTAGCAGGTGTTCCCGGCCCGTGGTACCTGACGGTTCCCAAGGCCACCAAGAACACGGACAACGCCAAGAAGTTCATCAAGTGCGCCTACGACCACAACGACCTCGGCATTCAGTCCAGCCTTGGCTTGGCCTCGCGCATCTCAGCCTTCGAGAAGTACCAGGACCAGCCCGGTTATGAAAGCTTCGGCCCTTTGATCGAGACCCTCAACGGGAAGGCCACTGCCACCCGTCCGGCGACTGAAAAGTGGCAGCAGATCGTTGACACCGTTCTGGTGCCCCTCCTGCAAAAAGCTGTAGCCGGCGGGGACTCCACAGCCCTCCTGGCCGATGCCAAGAAGCAGATCCAGGACCTCCTTAAGTAAGACCCCGCGGCCGGCACCTGGCTTCCGCCAGTGCCGGCCGCGGCCCCAACCAGCGGAAGAGAAAACCGTGCGCATCTCCGATCGCCGCTTCGCAATGTTCCTCATGGCCCCGGCGGCTGTGTTCCTCGCAGTATTCGTGGCCTACCCGCTGTTCCGTCTTGTGACAGACAGCTTCTTCAAAATCTCGCCCATGGCTGGCGGATCCCGTGATTTCGTGGGGCTGGACAACTACTTCCGTGCCTTCGCCTCAGAGGCATTCATGGGAGCCGGCTGGCGCACGCTCGCCTACACCCTCATAGTGGTTACCCTCGAATTCGCCCTCGGTCTGGGTATGGCCCTGCTGTTCACCATGCTCGGCCGCAATTCCCAGATCTGGCGGACCGTCTTCCTGTACCCCCTGATGATTGCCCCGATCGTGGCAGGCCTGCTCTGGAAGTTCCTCATGATCGACAACTTCGGACTGATCGGGACGCTCCTGCACCAGGCCGGAATACTGCAGAACCCCAACCAGATCGGCTGGCTCTCGGACCCGAATATCGTGCTCTTCTCGGTGGCGATTCCGGACATCTGGCTGACGACGTCGTTCATGTGCCTTGTGCTGTTTGCGGGACTGCAGAACATCCCCGGAGACCTCATCGAGGCGGCCCGGCTGGACGGGGCGCGGGCACCGGCCTTGCTCTTCCGTATCATCCTTCCCCTGCTCCGGCCCGTCATCGCCGTCGCCCTTGTGGTGCGCGGCATTGATGCCGCCAGGGCCTTCGACACCATCCTCATTCAAACCAACGGCGGTCCGCAGTCCGCCTCGGAAACCATGAGCCTGCTGATCTACCGCACCATGATCCGCTTCGGCGATCCGGGGCTGGCAAGCGCCATGGGCACCATCTACCTGCTGGCCATGCTCGGCGTCGCCTTCTTCGCCGTCGCCACCATCTGGCGGCCAGGAAAGGACAACTGATGAGCATCGCAGACTCACGCCTTGGCGGCACCCGCGCACTGGAAACCGCTCTGCCACCGGCATCCATCGCTTCCCGGAAGGGTCACGGAAACCAAACAGAGGCAGGGGGAGGCAAGGCGCGCCGCCCGCGCCACCACGCGGAGGGCCTCGAAGCGGGCAAGCGCAGCACCAGGACCTTGCTCTGGATTCTCCTCGCGATAGCCATGGTGCTGTATGGGTTCCCGTTCCTCTATCTGCTGTTCACCTCCTTCAAGACTCCGATCGACACCATTGCTGTGCCGCCGACCATCCTGCCCAAGGACTGGACGCTGGAGAACTACACCAACGCTCTGGGACGCAGCGGGGTGCTCGCTTCTTTCATCAACAGCACCCAGACGGCCATCATCAGCACGGCACTGTCCCTGGTCCTGGCGGTGCCGGCGGCCTATGGGATCACCAGGTACAAGACCCCGAGTGGCCGGGTGTTCATCATGGCTGCGCTGGTGACCCGTATGGTGCCGCCGGTTGCCATCGGTATCCCGCTGGCTTCCATGATGGCGACGGCGGGACTTGCGGATACGCCCATCGCGCTGTCGATCGCGCACACCACCATCTCCCTCCCGCTCTCGATCTGGCTTATGTCCAGCTTCTTTGAGGCCGTGCCGCAGGACCTTGAAGAGGCGGCCACCGTGGACGGTTGCAGCCGGCTTGGCGCGCTGTGGCGGGTGGTCATTCCGGTGGTGTCCGGGGGCATTGCGGTCACGGCGATCTTCGCTTTCCTCGCGTCCTGGAACGAGTTCCTGTTCGCACTCCTGATGACAGCCATCAGGTCCCAGACAACCCCGGTGGTCATCGCGAACTTCCAGACCCAGTTCGGGCTGGACTGGGGATCCATGACGGCCCTGGCTGCCGTCTATTCGATCCCCGTCATCCTTCTCACGCTTCTCTTGCAGCGCAAGATCGTCGCCGGCATGACACTCGGCGCCGTCAAGGGCTAAGAAACCACAACACAAGGGGAAGTACCTATGTCAAGCAACAACTACTACGACGTAACTACGTGGCCAGTCGGCAATCCGTTCGAGGACGTCGGCGAAGTAATCAACAGCATCATCGCTGACATCAAGGACCGGCAGACGGTCACTGCTGCGAAGGATGGAGGAAAGCCAGGCGCGGTAATCTACATTCCGCCCGGGGACTACCGCCTCCGGACGCAGGTGGTGATCGACATCAGCTTCCTGAGGATCCATGGCTCGGGACACGGCTTTACGTCCTCGAGCATCCGGTTCAACGTTCCCGAAGACCAATGGCCCGACTTGCATGAGCTGTGGCCGGGAGGGAGTCGCATTCTCGTCGACATTCCCCTCGACAGAGACGGGGATGAATCCAAGGGAGCCGCCTTCTATGTTGAGCGAAGCGGGAGCCCGCGGATCAGCTCGGTCGAGTTCTCCAACTTCTGCGTCGACGGGTTGCACTTCAACCCGGATGGATCCGGGATGCATCCGGAGAACACGTACGTCAACGGCAAGACCGGCATCTTTGTGGCGAACGCCAATGACTCATTCCGCATAACCGGCATGGGGTTCGTCTACCTTGAGAATGCTCTCACTATCTACCACGCGGACGCGCTTTCCATTCATGACAACTTCATCGCTGAATGCGGAAGCTGTATCGAACTGCGCGGGTGGGGACAGGCATCAAAGATCACCGACAACTTAATCGGAGCTGGCTTCAAGGGTCACTCAATCTACGCCGAGAAGCATGGCGGGCTCCTGATAACCGCGAACAACGTCTTCCCCCGTGGTGCGAGCAGCGTCCATTTCGACGGCGTCACGCGTTCAAGCGTCGCCAACAACCGTTTTCATTCGTTCTACCCCGGGATGCTGATTCTCGCAGCAAACAGTTCAGAGAACCTTGTGGCCACGAATCACTTCTTGCGTGACCACGAGCCCTGGACGCCCTTCCTGGGAGTCGACAACGGGCTGAACGACCTCTACGGACTTCTCTGTGTCAACGGCAGCAACAACTCAGTCGTCGGCAACCACTTCTCGCAGATCCTGGACTCCCAAAGCATCCGGCCCACAGGGGCGACGCCTGTCATCATCCGGCTGAGGGCGGGGGTTGGCAACTTCGTCTCCAACAACCACGTGGTGGCGATGGACGTTCAATCCAAGTCAAGTGACTCCTGCTTCTCGGCGCAGGTAGACGCTCTTTTGACGACCGAGGCTTCGGACGGCCTCGCCGTTACCGCCGTCATGGTCGATTCCGAATCAGCTCGGAATACGATCCTCGATTCCGGAAGTGAGGCCCAAGTTATCGCAGACAGGACTGTTAACGCCTTCAGGGCAACACCCACTGTCGGTTTCGAGGCGGCACATGCGGATAAGCCGACCGTAGGATCAGTACCAACACTATGAGGACGTGGGAGACCAATGACCAATAGATCAGTCGGTATCAAGGATGTGGCAGCCGCGGCCGGGGTCTCTGTAACCACCGTCTCCCACGTGCTCAATGACGTTGGCTACGCCCGCGTCAGCCCGCTAACCCGTGAACGGGTAAAAGCGGTTGCGGGAGAACTCGGGTACGACCCAAACCGCATGGCGCAGGCGCTGCGTACCCAGCGCTCCGGCATGCTCGGATTCATCAGCGAAGAAATCGCCACCACACCCCACGCCGGACGGATAATTCTGGGTGCGGAGGAGACTGCCCGGCGGCGCGGCTACAACCTCATGATCATCAATACCTCCAGCACTGCCACAGACGAATCCCGCCAGGCTGACGTAGCAGCAATGCTGAAGGGACAAGTGGATGGGGTCCTGTATGCCACCATGTACCACCGCAAACTGGCAGTACCGGACAACCTGCGTGGCGTCCCCGCGATCCTTGTGGACTCCGAGGACATCAACCGCTCAATCTCCTCAGTTATCCCGGACGAATTCGGAGGAGCCACAGCAGCCGTCAGGACGCTGATCGAGGCCGGCCACGAGCGGATCGGAATGATCATCAACACCGACGACGTCCCCGCCACCCACTCGCGTTTGGAGGCCTTCCAGAGCACGCTCTCGGAGGCCGGCCTGACCTTCCATCCCGATCTTGTTGAGGCCGAAGAGTCGGAAGTGCCCGGCGGCTACCAGGCGACCCTGAGGCTGCTGAAACGGAAGGACCGGCCCACCGCGATCTTCTGCTACAACGACCGCATGGCCATGGGAGCCTATCGGGCAGCAGGAGAACTTGGCCTGAAAATTCCTGACGACCTTTCCCTTGTCGGCTTCGACAACCAGGCGCTCATCGCCGAAAACCTCCATCCAGCCCTGACCACGGTCGCGCTCCCGCATTACGAAATGGGGGCATGGGCAACTGGAAACCTCATTGATGCCATCGAAGGCAAAACAGACCTGGCCTTATTCGCAGCCCACCCGACCGTGCTGGGATGCCCGCTGGTAGTACGGAAATCCGTAGCGGGGCCACCGCTCCGCTAACAGCACTCAGCAGTTAGCAGTCAGCAAGACCCTTCGGACGGACCTCCTCGGACGCCCGACTATCTCTGCATGTCTACGAGCCGGGGCCAAAGATGCCGCCGGAGACCAGAAACAAGAAGGAACGCCATGATCGAGCAAGATCCCCGTCCCCAATTCCACTTCACCACCGACGCAGGCTGGATCAATGACCCGCTGGGCCTGACCTGGAAGGACGGAAAATACCACCTCTTCTATCAGTACGTCCCCGGCCGGACCACGTGGGCGTCCAACTGCCACTGGGGCCACGCCACTTCGCCCGACCTAGTCATTTGGACTGAGGAAGGAATAGCCCTGGCGCCCGGGGACGGCGATGACGGAATCTGGTCCGGATCCATCGCCACCGACGCCTCGGGCCGTTCGAAGCTCTTCTACACCTCAGTACAGGAGCCGGGAATAGGGATCGGGACTATCCGCTCAGCCATCCCCGACGACGACAGCTGGAACCACTGGACGAAGGGCCCAGCAGTCATCAAGGCTCCGGATATGGGCCTCGTGGCATACCGGGATCCGTTCGTGTTCAGGGACGGGAACAAGTGGCGGATGTTTGTAGGGGCCGGGCTCGAAGGCGGAATCGGAGCGGCGATCTCCTACAGCTCGCACGACTTGGACAAGTGGGAACTCGACGGCATCGCCGCCCAACGGCCCGGCTCAGAAAGGCCCGGTTCAGAACGGGATCAGACCTCAGAAACGGACCAGGCCTGGACCGGAACCATGTGGGAGTGCCCGCAGCTGTTTGAAATTGACGGCGTCCACGTCCTGGTGACATCGGTGTGGGAGGACGACGTCCTTCACTACGTGGCCTACGGCGTGGGGTCCTACAGTGACGGCGTCTTCACGGCACGCACCTGGAAACAGCTGACGTACGGTCCCGGGTACTACGCTCCCTCGTTTTTCCGCGACAAGGAAGGAAAACCAGCCCTGATCTTCTGGATCCGAGGGGTCATCAGCCAGGACGGGAAGTGGGCCAGCGCGCTGAGTATCCCCCACACACTTACGCTGGAGGACGACACGCTGATTGCAACCCCGCATCAGGATCTGGAAGCCTACGCGGTCTCAGTGCACCAAGCCGGCAATGATCCTGAATCCTCGGACGCACTGTTGGCCGGTGGAGCGGATTTCACCTGGATCTCCGGAGAACGGACCGCCATTGAATTCAAGGCCGGCGAAAAGACGGTTGCAACCATCAGGCATGCAGGAAACTCGCTCATCCTCAATGTCCCGGACAATGCTGCCTTCAGGGATGTGCGTATCCCCCTTCCCGATGGAAACCACATAAGAGCCATCATCGACCAAGGTCTGCTCGAGGTATCGACGCATAGTGGATTGGTGGCTGTGCCGCTGCCGTTCCTCGAAGGCCCCCTCCTGCTCTCGGCAACCGGGCTCCTTCAGCCCCCACAACTCAAGATCCTGAAACGGCCGTCCGATGCGTCCTTTGCCCCTTCCACAAGGCCCCAGCATGCAACCGTCCCCCGAGTTGGCGCGTCACAATCCGTTGGTTCCAGACTGCCCATCGCCAAGTCCTAAATCGCGTGGAACAATGAGCGGAATTTGTTGAGGTAACACCGAAATTTGGGGGATTCATGCAAGAGCGGGCGGACTTCGAAGCGACCAAACCGGAACAGGGATCCGGTCACACACCGCCACGCCCGCAGTATGGACAAAGGCTGCCTCAAGACCCTGCTACAGCTGAACACTCCTCCGGTTTCCAAAACGAGCAGACTGCCGGTCTCCAGAACTATGGGGAGTACCAGCAGGGAGTCATTCCAGGCAGGACCGCACCGCCCGCCCCCCAGGCACCCAGGGAAGACGTGGTCCGTGGGACGTTGTTTTCGCTTGTCGCCATTCCTGCCGGCGTCATCCTTTGGCTGATCCTGTGGAACGTAGGCCTTATGGCCTCGATCGTCGGTTTTGTGGCAGCCGCAGGTGCAGCCCGTATGTACGTGCTGGGCAGCGGAAGCTTCAGTCGGAATGGTGTCTGGGTTGTTGCAGCCGTAACACTGATTACTGTCCTGGTCTCGTTCGTGGGAGGTATGTGGTTGGACATGGCTCAGTTCATGGGCGGCGCATCTCCCTTTGCCATGCTCCTGGATCCTCAGGCTTGGGAGCTCCTCGGATACAACCTGACGACAAACGCTGACCTGGTGGAAACCTACAAGCTGGACTTCCTTGTGGCTGTGCTCCTCGGTGCCCTCGGATGCTTTTTCACGCTTCGAAGGATGTTCGCGGAGACCAGGAAGTAGTCCCGTGAGCCGCCCCTCAGGGCGGCAGCAGGTGGCTAGTGCTTGGCCGAAAGGTCAGCCGAGATGAGCTTGGCGGTCTCCACGATCTCCTGGCGCACAGAATCCAGGTAAGCGTCGGGGTCGGGTTGGGCCGCCACGGCCTGTGCCTGCAGGGAAACGTTGACGGCGGCCACTACCTTGCCTGGTCCGTCATACACAGGCGCTGCGACAGACATCAGGCCCATTTCAAGCTCCTGGTCCAGAAGGCACCACCCCTGGGCCCGGACCGTGTCAAGCACCCCCAGCAGTTCCTGCTTGGTGCCGACTCCCCGAGGCGTCAATGGCCGGATTTCGGCCGCCGCCAGGTACTCCTGCAACTTGGCCGGCGGCAGGGCAGCCAGGAGGACGCGGCCCATCGACGTCGCGTAGGCGGGGAAGCGGGTGCCCACGGTGATGCCCACGTTCATGATCCGGCGGGTGGTGACCCGCGCGATGTAGGCGATGTCCGTCCCGTCAAGGACGGCAGCCGACGTCGACTCCCCCAGTTTGAGCGACAACTCCTCCAGATGGGGCTGGGCAAGTTGCGGCAGGGACAGGCCTGACAGGTAGGCATAGCCGAGCTGCAGCACCTGAGCCGTGAGCCCGAATGTCTTGCCGTCGGTACGCACGTATCCGAGCTCCACCAGGGTGTGCAGGAACCTGCGGGCCGTAGCGCGTGTCAGATCGGTGCGCGCTGCCACCTCGGTGAGGGTCATCAGCGGATGGTCGGTGTCGAACGCACGGATGACGGCCAGCCCGCGTGCGAGCGACTGCACGTACTGGTCGCTGGCCGGTGGGGGCGCTGCTGGGTCGGTCATGGTTAGCAATCCTATTGGCTTGGCGGAGTTAGGGCTCGACGGCGGGCGCAGCCTTAACCGGGACCGGCACCAGCGGGACGGGCACCAGCGCCTGGAGCTCCTCGAAGGTGCAGCCAAAGGTCTCCTGCACCTGAACGCCGTCGGGTCCGGTGAGGAATACGGCCATATCGGTATACACGCGGGTCACGCAGCCAACCCCCGTGAGCGGATATGTACAGGTCTCCACGAGCTTGGACGCTCCCTCCCGGGTCAGCAGCGTCATCATCACGAAGACATCCTTTGCCCCGGTCGCCAAGTCCATGGCTCCGCCGACCGCCGGAATCGCATCCGGGGCGCCCGTGTGCCAGTTCGCAAGATCCCCCGCGGCAGAGACCTGGAATGCCCCCAGAACGCAGATGTCCAGATGCCCGCCCCGCATCATGGCGAACGAGTCGGCATGGTGGAAGTAGGAGGCCCCGGGCAGTTCTGTAACGGGGATTTTGCCGGCATTAATGAGGTCCCCGTCAATCTGGTCACCGGTGGCTTCCGGACCCATGCCCAGCATGCCGTTCTCGGTATGGAGCGTGATGTCCTGCTCAGGCTGGAGGTAGTTGGATACCAGCGTTGGCTGGCCGATTCCCAGGTTTACGAAGGACCCGGGCTTTATGTCACGTGCCACCAGACGCGCGAGGTCGTCGCGGCCCAGCGGCTTTTCCGCCGTCCGAATGGAAGCTTCAACACTCATCTCAAGCCACCTTCACAATGCTGTTCACGTAGATGCCGGGCGTCACAACGTTCTCCGGGTCCAGCCCGCCCACCGGAACGATCTCGGATACTTGCACCACCGTGTGCTTGGCGGCCGCCGCCATAATGGGCCCGAAGTTGCGGGCAGTTTTGCGGTACACGAGGTTTCCCTTCCCGTCAGCCTTGAGGGCTTTGATGAGGGCGACGTCGGCGTGGATGGGCGTCTCGAAAACCTGTCCCCTTCCATCGATTATCCGGGTTTCCTTACCTTCAGCCAGGATGGTGCCGTAGCCGGTGGGGGTGAAGAAACCGCCGATCCCGGCACCTGCGGCACGGATACGTTCGGCCAGGTTCCCTTGCGGTACCAGTTCCAACTCGATCTCGCCGGCCTTGTACTTGGCGTCGAAATGCCAGGAGTCAGACTGCCGGGGGAAGGAACAGATCATCTTGCGGACCCGGCCCTCCCTGATCAACAGAGCCAGCCCTTGATCCCCCTGGCCTGCGTTGTTGTTGACCACGGTCAGCTCCTTCGCGCCGCAACCCATCAAGGCGTCGATCAGCTCGAAGGGCTGCCCGGCGTTGCCGAACCCGCCAATCATCACCGTAGAGCCGTCCTTGATTCCGGCAACGGCCTCCTCCACAGTGTCCATGAAATTCAGCATGTCCTAGGCCTTCCTGTGATCCGGCTCAGAATCAGCAGTGACGTTTTCCAGCACCACCGCCAGCCCCTGTCCCACACCGATGCAGATCGCTGCCACGCCCCACCGCTGACCGGATGCCTGCAGGCTCCGCGCCAGATTGCCCAGGATCCGCGTACCGGAGGCACCGAGCGGATGTCCCATTGCGATCGCCCCGCCGTGCCGGTTCACGATGGAAGGATCCACACCCCAGGCGTTGATGCAGGCAACAGACTGCGCGGCAAACGCTTCGTTAAGTTCGACGGCGCCCACCTGATCCCAGCCGATCCCCGCCTTCGCGAGGGCCTTGTTCGCGGCTTCCACGGGAGCGTAGCCAAAGTACTGGGGGTCGTTCGCGTGGGCTCCGCGGCCGGCAATACGGGCCAGGGGGTTCATGCCGAGAAGCCCGGCGGCACGTTCGCTGCCGATCCAGGCTGCGGAGGCGCCGTCGGACAGCGGGGAAGAGTTTCCAGCTGTGACGGTGCCGTTCTCGGTGCGGAAAACGGTTTTGAGCCCTCCCAGTTTTTCCGCCGAAGAACCGGCCCGGATGCCCTCATCCCGCGTCAGATCGGTTCCGGGCACCACTGAGACGAGGCTGTCATAAAACCCCTCGTCCCATGCCTTGGCGGAAAGATTGTGCGAGTCCGCGGCGAATTCATCCTGCTGTTGGCGCGTCACACCGTACTTTTCGCGGAGCCGCTCCGTGGCTTCGCCAAGGGAAATGGTCCATTTGGAGGGCATTGCTTTGTTCGCTAGGCGCCAGCCCAGCGTGGTCGAGGCCAGCGTGAGATCACCGGCGGGGTAGGGCTTCTCCGTCTTGGGCAGCACCCACGGCGCGCGGCTCATGGATTCGGCGCCACCCACCAGCATGAGCTCGGCGTCGCCGGCGTTGATCTGGCGGGAGGCAATGATCGCCGCGTCGAGAGAGGAGCCGCACAGGCGGTTGACCGTTGTGCCGGGGATGGAGACCGGCAGGTCTGCGAGCAGGGTACCCATGCGGGCGATGTTCCGGTTTTCTTCGCCCGCGCCGTTGGCATTGCCGAACACAACCTCATCGATGCGCTCTACGTCGAGCTGGGGTGCACGCTTAACTGACTCAGCGATCACATGGGCGGCCAGATCGTCGGGCCGGATGGAGGCAAGCCCGGAACCGAATTTACCGAAAGGCGTGCGGACGGCGTCGTAAATGTATGCCTGGTTCATGAAGTACGGTCCATTCCTGTGTCGTCCATTGCTGTGTTGTCCATTGCTGCGTTGTCCATTTCATGGAAGACCTGTTGGGCGGTCTTAAAAGCCGTGTTGGCGGAGGGAACCCCGCAATAGATGGCTGTCTGCAGCAGGATTTCCTTGATCTCATCCCGGCTCAGGCCGTTGGTGACGGCCGCGCGGATATGCATGGCCAGTTCTTCCCAGTGCCCGTGCGCAACCATCGCTGTGATGGTGACGGCGGACCGCATCTGCCGGGAAAGTCCTGGCCTGGTCCAGATTCCACCCCACGCGATCCGCGTGATCATGTCCTGGAAGTCCTCCGTAAACGAGTCCTTGTTCGCGTTGGCGCGGTCCACATGCGGATCGCCCAGCACCTCGCGGCGGACCACCATGCCGCCGTCGTAAATTTCCTGGCTCGTCGCGTCGGGGCGGACCACACCATGTCGTTCAGGCTCAGTCATTGTCGATTCCTCCCATAAATTCCTGCAGCAGTTCGGCCACCTTGTCCGGCGCCTCCGCAGGTGCCAAGTGGGCAACGCCATCCAAGGCAACGGCCCTTGCTGAGCCCCCTCCGGCCCGAATGCCGGCCACCAGTTCTTCAGCGAACGACGGCGGGGCCACCCCGTCCTCCACACCGGCCACTGCGAGGGTAGGGACGCGGATGCTGCCGAGTTCTTCACGGACGTCGAAGGTCGCGAGTGCCTCGCAGCAGAAGGCGTAGCTGAAGCGGTCGGCGTCGCGCAGGGAGTGAAGCAACCGGCTGCTCAAGCCCGGTTCGCGGTCCATGAAGCCCGGCGCGAACCAGCGCTGCGCTGACCCCTGGATCATCACCGGCGTGCCTTGGTTCCGGACTGTTTCGGCACGCTCCAGCCAGCCTTCAGAGATGCCGAGTTTGGCTCCGCTGCACTGAACACTGAGGCTTGCGAGGCACTCACCGTGCTTGATGCCCAGCTGCAGTCCCGTTGCGCCGCCCAGGGATACCCCGGCGTAATGGAAAGTGGCGCCCGGGGAGATGGAATCGACAAGGTCGACGACGGCGTCGGCCAGTTCGCCGACGTCGAACGTCCTTTGCGCTGCAGGTGAGACACCGTGTCCGGGCAGGTCCCAGGCCACGACTTCGTAGTCATTGCCCAGGAGGGCAGCAGTCTGGGCCCACAGCACTGCGCCGGACGTGCCGAGGGAGGGGCCCACCACCAGCAGTGGCTTTTCGCCGAGTTCCCGCGGAGGCGAAAGCAGCGATGCCTTGAGTTCAGGCCTGGTCATCCCGGCACCCCTTCGGTTCCCTGTACTGGCTTTCCTGAAAATTCGGGAAAGCCAGCGAAAATGCGGCGCACGATTTCATGGCTCTGGCCCAGATAGTTGGCCGGGTCCAGGAGTTCCTCGAGGCGCTGGTCCGAAAGCTTGTCCGCCGTCACGGTTTCGCGCAGTAAGCGGCGGTAGGTGGCTCTCTGCTCCGCTGCCGGCGCCAGAAGCGTCCCGTCCACCGCGGACTGCAGCTGCTTCCTGCCATCCTCACCCAGGAGCGGAGCGACGGCACTGGCTACGGCTTCGCTCAGCAGCAGGGGGCCCGAAAGATCCAGGTTGCGGCGCATCGCTTCCGGGAAGACCTGCAGGCCTTCGACGAGTTCCCGGGCCAGGCCGGCGGCGCCGAGGGCCAGCCGCAACAATTCGCGGAAGGCCTGCCATTCGCTGTGCCATGCGCCGTCGGGGCGTTCGTCGTTGAAGTTAGCGGCGGCCTGATGCAACTGTCCCGCCAGGTTGGGGGCCTGGAGGGCTGCGCTGCGGACCAGGACGGACAGGACGGGGTTTTGCTTTTGCGGCATCGCCGAGGACACACCCCGCCCTGCCGCCCGGGGTTCGGCCACTTCAGCAACTTCCGGCCGGCTGAGGAAGAGAATATCGGCGGCGATTTTGCCCAAGGCGTCGGTCACGCCAGCCAGCGCGTCTCCGAGAGTGGTCACTGCGGACCGGTTGGTGTGCCAGGGAGCGGGCGTTGGGGAGAGGCCCAGCTGCGCGGCGAGCCGGTCGGAGAGTTCCAGCGCTGTCACGGCTTTTCGCGGTGTGCGCCCGGTTTCCCTCCCAGGGCCGGCCTCAGCAGGGATGGTTTCAGCAAGCAGGGTTCCGGACGCCAGGGTTCCGGCCGCACCACCCATCTGCACAGGCAACGGGACTGACTCGAGCTTCCGGGCAGCGGCAGCCAGTCCATGGAACCACTGTGCCGTCCTCAGGCCAAAGGTCACGGGAAGGGAATGCTGGGTCAGGCTGCGGCCCACGCACAGCGTGTCCGCATGCTGTTCGGCGAGGGACGCAAGCGCCGTCGTCGTGCTGTGGACGTCTGCCAGCAGCGCAGCAACGGCGTTGCGGGCCAGCAGCATAAGGGCCGAATCCAGGACGTCCTGGCTGGTCAGCGAGGTGTGAACCGCGCGAATGGCCCCGATATTGCCGGTGTCCAGTTTCTTGACCTCCGCGCGGAGATCGGCGAGCAAAGGTATGACCGGATTTCCGCCGCCTTGGGCACGCACAGCGATGTCCCCTGCGTCGTAGCGGCTGACGTCAGCGGCCGCGGTGACGACGGCGGCCGACCCTGCCGGTGCCAAACCTGCCTTCTCCAGGACCAAGGCCCAGGCTGCCTCGACGGCCAGGATCGCCGCCAGTACCGCCCGGTCGCCCGTCAGGATCGCTACAAGGGGCGACGCCGAAACGGGAGCCAGCAGGCCGACGTCGCCGTCGAAGCGGGGCTCGGGACCGGTCATTGACGGTCCTTGCCACCAGCGGACCCGCCATCGAAATCAAGGAAAACCGTCTCGCCCTCACCCTGCAGCCGGACATCCCACGTCAGTCCGCCGTCCGGATCACGCCGGGCAATCAGGGTCTGCCGGCGATCGGGATCGAGGGAGCTCAGCAGCGGGTCCCCGGCAAGTGCCTGCTGGTTCTCCGGCAGATAAATACGGGTGAACAGGCGGTTCATCAGGCCCCTGGCGAACACCGCCACGGCAATGAACGGGGCAGCGCCCGGTTCGGTGGGGCCCGGGTTGACTGTGGTGAACGTATAGACGCCGGAATAGCCCACCGATCTGCGGCCCCAGCCGGTGAAGGTGTAGCCGTCACGGACAAGGGAGCCTGTCTGGTGCACGATCTTCCCGTCAGCGTCAGGCTGCCAGATTTCCAGGATGGCGTCCGGAACGGGGTGACCCGCGCCGTCGTACACGGTGCCTTGGAGGCGGATGGATCCGGGCGACCCGGGCGCAAGGAGCTCGCAGTCCTTCTCATAGGGCAGGGCGTAACCATAGAACGGGCCAACCGTCTGGCCTGCTGTCGCGGTGAGTATGGAGTCACTCATGGTGGTCACCTTCCGCCCCGAGGGCCTCATTTTCGGTCCAGGTCCGCTTCGACCCCGTCAGCACGATGTCCCAGTTGTAGCCCAGAGCCCATTCGGGTTCGGTCAGCTCGTGGTCATAGTTGGCCACGAGACGGTCGCGGGCGTCCTGGTCAACGATCGACTGGTAGATCGGGTCCAGAGGGAACAACTGATCGCCCGGGAAGTACATCTGGGTGACGATTCGCTGCGTGAACTCATTGCCGAACAGCGAGAAGTGAATGTGCGCAGGACGCCAGGCGTTGAGATGGTTCTTCCACGGATAGGCGCCAGGCTTGATGGTGATGAATCGGTAGGATCCATCCGGCCCGGTGATGCAGCGCCCTACACCGGTGAAGTGGGGATCGATCGGGGCGGGATGCTGGTCCCGCTTGTGGATGTAGCGGCCGGAGGCATTGGCCTGCCAGATCTCCACGAGCTGCCCGGCGACAGGGCGGCCATCGCCGTCGAGCACCCGGCCGGCGACGATGATGCGTTCGCCCTGGGGTTCGCCGTCGTGCTGGATGGTGAGGTCGGATTCCAGCGCGTGCACGTCCTGGTGCCCAAAAGCCGGCGAGTAGAGCTCGATGGTTTCAGGATCCGCATGGTGCAGGCTTTTGGTGGGGTGGCGGAGGATGCTGCTGCGGTAGGGGGCGAAGTCCAGCCGTGGCTGGGTCTCCGGCTCGCCGCCGCTGCTGAGCTTGGCGGCATAGGCATCGCCGATGGCCTTCAGCTCGGCGCTCAAATCCGCTTGCGTCTCCACTTTTGGTGTTGCCGCTTTCGGGGGAACTTCGGCTGCATCGGACAGATCCTCGGTGAGGGAATCAGCTTTGTACGTTTCGGCCTTGAAATTCTCTGGCACAGCAACCTCCTTCGGGTTATCGGTGTTGGCTCGGACAAGGGGGTTTAGCGGGAAGGCTTCATTTGGTGCAGATGGTCGTACTGGACGGCATGCCTCACAGGTGCGTTGGGCGCGCCGTAGCCGTCATAGGCGCCGCGGCGTTCCACCATTTCGAAGAACACGCTCCCGACGGTGGCCGTGTAGAAGTGGAGGAACTCCCCGTCAGCATCCCGGTCGTAGAGGAGGTTGAGCTCCCGCAGAGTGGCAACGAAATCCGGCTCGAGCGCGAACCTTGCGTCCAGGTCCTCGTAGTAGTTGTCCGGGATACGAAGGAACTCCAGGCCGCGGTCACGGCATTTCTTCGCGGTGGCGACGAGGTCGGCGACAGCGAAGGCAATGTGCTCCTGGTACGTCCGCCGAAAGCGACTGCCGCCGTCGTACCTGCTGTCCTGCTGCCCGCCGTCCTGCTGGAGAAGCGGGGCAAGGTTCAGCACAAGGCGCACTGCACGGTCCTCAGTAAGCATCACCTGCGAACGGACCAGGCCTGTAGGGCTGGGAACCTCTGCATACGGCTGGGGCTGCAAGGCCAGCGCGCTGGTGTAGAAAAGAACGGCTTCATCGAAGTGCTGCCACGGCTGCGCCAGGTTCACATGGTCAATCACGGCACCTGTTGTGGGGGATCCGGATCCTCCACCTGACGCTCCTAAAGCAACCGGGAACTGCTGAGTTGCCTGCTCATCGCCGAATTCGGAAGTCCACGCCGCCGTTCCATCAGGGTTGCCCTGGCAGAGGAAGATCTCCGTGGAGTCCGGCGCCGCGAACCCCTGGAACACCTCCTCATTGGCCTGGCTCTTACGCGGCACGGCCGGGGCCTTGAGCTGCTGGGCGCGGGCGGAGGCAAGCAAGGGTGAATCGACGTCGAATCCCAGAGCGGCAATGGTCGGCCCGACGCTCAGTGGCCCCGATGCACCCGACGCGGGTTCTTCGTTGATGATCACGCGTGCGTGCCCCATAGTCCACAGTTGCACAGCCTTTGTGCGGTGGCGTCCGTTGAACTCGAAACCCAGCTGGCCCAGGACCTTTTCCAGCCCGGCCGCGTCCCCTGCCCTGACTTCGGCAAAGTTGAAGCCCGCAGGTTCAGCCACCTTCGGGAGGGTTGCCAACTCCATGGGATAACGACGGCGGACAGCGGCCCCGCTCACTGCAGGTGTGCCGCTGCTGTTGCCAACCCGTGGGTGGATATCAAGCCACTGGGCACTTTGCTCTTCCAGCCAAATGAGGGAGCGCATGGCATCAACAGCGGTACGCTCGACGTCGGACTGGCGGAAGACGTCGTTGAAGACTTCGAGCGAGACAGGGCCCGCGTATCCTGCCCGGACAACATGACCCATGAATTTGGCGAGCTCAAACTGACCCTCTCCGGGGAAGACACGGTAGTGCCGGCTCCAAGAGAGTACGTCCAGGGAGAGCTTGGGCGCGTCGGCTACCTGGACGAAGAAGATTTTTGCGGGGTTGATGCCTTCAATCGGAGCCGTATCCCAGTCGCGGGAGAGGATGTGGAAAGAGTCCAGGCACGTCCCCAGGTTCGGATGGTCCACCGCCTCGACCAGCCGGTGGGCATGCTCGTAGTCGTTGACATACTTGCCCCAGGCCAATGCCTCATAAGCCACTTTGACGCCGTAGTTTCCCGCAAGCTCCGCAAGGCGCGACAGCTGCTCTGCCCGGAGGTCGTCGTCGTCGATGGTGGCTGTGGCGACGTTGGTGCAGGCCAGCATGGTGTCCATGCCCAAGCGGGACATGAGCTTGAACTTGGCCTCAGCGCGGCGCAGGTTCCCCGGAAGCAGGTCCTCGTTGACGCTGTCGAAATCCCGGAACGGCTGATAAAGGTCCAGCGTCAGTCCGAGGTCTGCGGCCATGGTCCTGACGTCCTCAGGGCTCAGCGGCGAGGTCACCAGGTCCTGTTCGAAGATTTCAATGCCGTCGAAACCGGCAATTGCACACGCCTGCATCTTCTCCTTCAGCGTCCCGGACAGGCACACTGTAGCGATCCCCGTGCGCATCAGACGGTCACCCCTTCTGCGGCCACAAGCTCCAGGAAGTGGGCACGCATCCGTTCCACATCGGCTTCAAGTCCGGTGAAGATTCGGAAGGAATCTGCTGCCTGACCCACCGCCATCCGCCCGCCGTCGAGGACATCGCAGCCCTTGGCCTTGGCTTCACGTACGAGTTCGGTTTCGATCGGGCGGTACACGATGTCTGCCACCCAGTGGCGGGATTCCAGGAGTGACGGCTCCAACGGCGTGCCGGGATGGCCGGCCATGCCGGTGGGAGTGCAGTGGACCAGGCCGTCCGCCAGCGGCATCAGCCGCGGCAGCTCCGCCGTCGTTCGGGCAGTGATGGTCCGGTCCGGGAAGAGACCGGAAAGCTCGACAGCGCGTTCAGCGCACCGCACGGTGTCCACGTCCACGAGGTCCAGCGTCTTGGTGCCGGCCGTCAGCAGTGCATAGGCGACAGCGGAACCAGCCCCGCCGGCTCCCAACTGGACCACCCGGCTGAGTTTGGCATCCGGAAGGCCTGAGGAAAGGGCTGCACCGAAGCCCGAAGAGTCTGTGTTGTGACCGATGAAGCGGCCGTCCCGGATCACCACGGTGTTCACGGCGCCCAGCTCCCGCGCATCCGACGAAACTTCGTCCAGATGCTTCAAAACCAGTTGCTTGCAGGGATGGGTGATGTTGAGGCCGTTGAAGCCGAGGCGGAAAGCCGCCTTTAGCAATTCGCCGACTGCCGCGGCCGGGACGTCGATTTCGCCCAAATCGATGGGGCGGTAGAGATAGCGGAGGCCTTGCCGGTCACCTTCACGTTCATGCATGAGGGGCGTCAGCGAGGGCATCACACCGTCCCCTATGAGTCCTACGAGAAAGGACTCTGCTCGATTGCTCATCCGGTTAGCTCCTTTGACAACACCACGCGGCCGCTTTGACGCCGCAGCGTCGGCTCACGCCGGGTGGTACGAGTTACAGTACAGGAAATGTTCATATGATGCACTCTTGTTCTTATGCCGAACAAAGTTAACGTTCGGGCAGGCGGGCCGCGAGTTCAGCGGCTGCTTCCTGAAGCACAGGCACAAGGGCCACCAAGGCTTCCTGGCTGAGCCGGAACACCGGAACGGCTGTGGCCAGCGCCGCAAAAGCGTGGCCTTGGGAATTGAAAACCGGAACGGCGACGGCGCGCATCCCGAGCTCGTTCTCCTGGTCCATGGTGGCGTAGCCGCGGTTTCGGACCAGATCAATTTCCGCTCGAAAAGCATCGCGGTCGGTGATGGAGAACTCCGTCAGCGGCGCCAGCTCCAGGCTTTCAACAAGTTCCCCGCGGGTGGCCTCGTCAGCAAAGGCCACCAGGGCTTTGCCTACGGCCGTGGTGTGAAGCGATCCGAGATGTCCGGGGTCGCTCGTAACCCGGAACGTTTGGGGACCGTCCACCTTGTTCACCGTCAAGTGATGGTTTCCATCGCGGACCGAAAGGATGGTGGCCTCGGCCGTCAATTCGGTAACTCTGCGCAGGATGGGCAGGGCGGTGCCGGCGAAGCCGTGATGATTGGAGACCCGCTGGCCCAACTGGAAGACCCGAAGACCCAGATGGTAGCGGCGGCCATCCGGTTCATAGTCCACAAACCCATCCCGCGTGAGCGATCCGAGCAAACGGTAAGTGGTGCTGAACGGGAGCTCGGCACGGCGGGAAATCTCGGCAGCACTGGCTCCTCTTGGCTCATCCCCGAGCAGTACCAGCAGGCCGAGCGCCTTCCCGACCATATCCGTGCGCGAATCATCCTTCCCGCCCTTCAATGCCCTGACAGCATCACTCTCCTTGGCGTCGGCGGTTCCATTGGAGGCATCATGGCCTGTGTTTTGACTCACACTCATATCTCGATGTTGCCACATAGTGAGAGCTATTGCTAGATAATGAAAGTTTTTCTTGACAGGTGACTGTGATCACATTCATGCTTGCTGTATCGCAACAGTAGCTCTCACCATGTGGCTACGGGTCTTCCCAAGGACCTCGCGGCGCCCCACACTGAACCGGTAGCCGTTGAGAAGCGCATGATTCATCCGCGACATTGTCGTCACGCAAAGGAACACCATGAGCCAGACCCTCCCGTCCAGCACGCCGGACGTCTCAGCACCGGCCGGGACCCCCAAGAAAGCAGCCATTGCAAGTTTCCTGGGCAGCGCCGTCGAGTACTACGACTTCTTCATCTTCGGTTCTGCCGCCGCCCTGATTTTTCCCATCGTGTTCTTCCCCGATGCCGACGCCAACGCGGCCATCATGTCCTTCGCCACCTTCGGCTTTGCCTATGTGGCACGGCCGGTAGGTGCCGTCATCCTGGGTCACTTCGGCGACCGCGTAGGCCGGCGGAAAGTACTCATGTTCACCCTCCTGCTGATGGGTGCCTCCACGTTCCTGATTGGATGCCTGCCGGACTTCAACACCGTGGGCTGGTGGGCCCCGGCCCTGCTGGTGGTGGCACGTCTCTGCCAGGGGCTCTCCGCAGCAGGTGAGCAGGCCGGCGCTTCCTCCATGACACTGGAGCATGCACCTGACAACCGCCGCTCCTTCTTCACGTCGTGGACTCTCACCGGTACCCAGGGCGGCCAGATCCTTGCGGCCCTCGTCTTTATCCCGGTCCTCGCCCTTCCTGATGAGATCAAGTACGGCATCGGCTGGCGGATTCCGTTCTGGCTCAGCGCAGTAGTGGTTGTGGTGGCCTTCTTTATCCGCCGCACGCTGCACGAGCCGCCGGCCTTCGAGGAAGCCCAAAAGAATGCCGAGATATCCAAGCTTCCTGTGGCTGACCTTCTCAAGTCACACTGGCGCGACGTCCTCCGGGTTGTTGCCTGTGCCTTCATCGCCGCAGTATCCACGGTGTTCGGTACCCTTGCGATCAGCTATGCCAAGACCGTCGCCGGCGTAGACGGGACCACCACACTGTGGCTCGTGGTCGGCGCCAACCTGGTGGCCCTCGGCACCCAGCCCCTGTTCGGGCAGCTTGCCGACAGAATCGGCCGGAAGCCGGTCTTTATCTATGGCGCACTGGCCAGCGCGGTGCTGACGCCCGTGTTCCTGCTCAGCCTCGAATCCGGCAGCGTGCCTCTGATGTTCCTTGCAGCCATCGGCTTCTTCTCCTTTGGCTACGCGGCCTCCAACGCCGTCTGGCCCTCCTTCTACGCCGAAATGTTCAGCACCAAAGTAAGGTTCTCCGGCTTAGCTATCGGAACCCAGCTCGGCTTCCTCATGGCAGGCTTTGCTCCGGCGATTGTCGCGGCTTTGGGCGGCATCCAGCCCGGCGGCTGGGTGCAGATCAGCATCTTCACTGCCGTCATCTGCGTCATAGCGGCCACCTCGGCGCTCACTGCCAAGGAAACCTTCCGGGTGCCCACAAAGGAACTCGGCCTCAAGTAAGGTCAGCTTCAAAAAAGGTCACGACGGCGGTCCTCCCCTCGCGCTGGGCAGGGAGGGCCGCTGGGGTTTGGTGCTAGGGCTTGGTGGCCAGCACCTCGGCCAGATCATAATTAACGGGTTCTTCGAGCTGGTCATAGGTGCAGGACCGGGGGTCCCTGTCCGGGCGCCAGCGCACGAACTGCGCCACGTGGCGGAAACGCTCGCCTTCCATGTGGTCATAGGCAACCTCGAGGACGCGTTCCGGCCGGAGCGGCGTGAACGACAGGTCCTTGCCTGCACTCCACCGGCTGCCCTCAGCGTTGCGCGGGGTGCGTTTGCCTTCCTCCTGCTTCGCCCAGGCCCAGGGGTGGTCATCGAAGTCGGTGACCAGGGGCTGCAGTTCCTCGAAAAGTTCTTTGCGGCGCTTCATGGGAAAAGCGCCCACCACCCCCACACTGGCGAGCACGCCGTCGTCGTTATAAAGCCCCAGCAGCAGGGAGCCGATCAGGTCCGTTCCGCTGGTATGCACCCGATAGCCGGCCAGGACGCAATCAGCTGTGCGGGCGTGCTTGACTTTGAACATTGTCCGTTTATCCGGCTGGTACTTGCCGTCCATTGGTTTGGCGATGATGCCATCCAGTCCTGCACCCTCAAACTGATGGAACCATTGCTCGGCCCTCGTCCTGTCGTGGGTGACGGCGGTGAGATGGATCGGGGCGTCGGCACCGGAAAGCGCCTCTTCCAGGGCACTGCGCCGTTGGGAGAACGGCTGGCTGGTGAAGTCCTGGTCCTCCAGGGCCAGCAGGTCAAAGGCCACAAACTTCACGGGCGTCTGCTCGGACAGCAACTTTACCCGGCTCGCGGCCGGGTGGATCCGCTGCTGGAGGGCATCAAAGTCGAGGCGGTCCCCGGATGGTCCAACCAGGATGATTTCGCCGTCGAGCACGCAGCGCGTTGGCAGGTTGGCTTTCAGTGCTTCCACCAGCTCAGGGAAATAGCGGGTCATTGGCTTGCCGTTGCGGCTGCCGATTTCCACTTCCTCTCCGTCGCGGAAGATGATGGACCGGAATCCGTCCCACTTCGGCTCGTAGCTCAGGTTGCCGTCCGGGATGGCGGTGACGGATTTGGCGAGCATGGGGGCGACAGGGGGCATGACAGGCAGCTGCATGAGGCCCATTCTTGCCCGGACACCCGCTCAGCGCTACCCCCGTTGCCTCATCTGGACGCAGCAACAAAGCCTGCAATAGAGCGCAGAAATCCTCGACATCCGGAGGGCAGCAACGGTAGACGTTAACGATGGCTACCTTCGGATTTCACGCGTCGCATGAACAGATCAGTCCAGGCCAGCTGCTGAAGGACGTCCAGCTGGCAGAGCAAGCGGGGTTCGACGCCGCAATGTGCTCCGACCACATCGAGCCCTGGTCAGCAAGCCAAGGCCACTCCGGCTTTGCGTGGTCTTGGCTGGGGGCAGCACTCGCCACCACATCCCTTCGCTTCGGTGTCGTCACAGCACCTGGCCAGCGCTATCACCCCACGATCATTGCCCATGCCTCAGCAACCCTCGCGGACATGTTTCCCGGCAGGTTCTGGCTGGCCCCCGGATCCGGCGAAAACATGAACGAGCACGTCACCGGTGATCCCTGGCCCCCGAAAGAGATCCGCCAGCAACGGTTGGAGGAGTGCGTTGAGATCATTCGTCGCCTGCATGCGGGTGAGGAAGTCACGCACCACGGGGTGGTCACGGTGCAACAGGCAAGGCTCTGGGATGTTCCGGAGATCAAGCCCTTGCTGATCGCGCCTGCCGTGAGTGTGGACACTGCGCGTCGTTCCGCGGCGTGGGCTGACGGGCTGGTCACCGTCAACCAGCCCGCTGAAAAGCTCCGGGAAATGCTTGCGGCTTACCGGGACAACGGCGGCCAAGGTAAGGCAGTGCTTCAGGTGCATCTGTCCTGGGCGGAGCGGGAAGAAGATGCCGTGGCCATCGCCCTGGACCAGTGGCACTCGAACGTCTTCTCGCCGCCGGTGATCTGGGACCTGCCTACAGCAGCGCATTTCGACGGCGTCAGCGCGGCCGTGGGAGAGGAACAGATCCGCAAGGTGGTGAACGTCTCGGCGGACACAGCCCAGCATGCAGCCTGGCTGCAGGAATACGTGGACCTTGGCTTTGACGAGTTGTATCTGCACTTCGTCGGCCAGCATCAGGAACCGTTCATCAACACCTTCGCCGAACGGGTCCTGCCCGAACTCCGGGGATCCAACGCCGGTCCCCTGAATTCAGTCACTCTTGACGGCTCTGTCACCCTGGACCAGGAGGTTTCGCCGTGAGACTCGCTCAAACTTCTGATCTCTGGTGGAAGAACGCCGTGATCTACTGCGTGGACCCCGAAACTTTCTTCGACAACGACGGCGACGGCATCGGCGATTTCGGCGGCCTCACGCAGCGTGTGGACTATCTGGCCGCTTTGGGTGTGAGCTGCCTCTGGCTCATGCCCTTCTATCCCTCCCCCGACCGGGATGACGGCTATGACGTCACGGGCTTTTATGGCGTGGATCCGCGCCTGGGAACGCTGGGGGACGTGGTGGAGTTCATCAGGGCAGCCAAGGACAGGGGAATGCGGGTCATTGCCGACTTCGTCATCAACCACACCTCTGACCAGCACCCCTGGTTCAAGGAAGCCCGCAAGTCGGTGGACAACCCATACCGCGACTACTACGTCTGGCGCAGCGATACTCCGCCTGACACTTCTGACCAGGTGGTCTTCCCCGGAGAGGAAACCGCCATCTGGACTCAGGACTCAGCCACGGGTGAGTGGTACCTGCACATGTTCGCCAAGCACCAGCCGGATCTCAACGTGGCAAATCCCAAGGTCAGGGACGAAATCGCCAAGTCCATGGGCTTCTGGCTGCAGGTTGGACTGGACGGTTTCCGGCTGGACGCAGTTCCGTTTTTCCTCGAGCTGCGCGGAGAACCGGAGGACGAGGCCGCAAGGACCGATCCCCACGACTACCTGAGCGCCCTGCGCAGCTTCCTCAACAGGCGCAACGGGAGCGCAGTACTGCTGGGAGAGGTCAATCTGCCCTACAAGGAGCAGCTGAAATACTTCGGCGGGCCCGAGGGCAATGAACTGAATATGCAGTTCGACTTTCTGACAATGCAGAACATGTACCTCTCCCTGGCACGGGAAGACGCACGTCCCTTAGCGAAATCGCTGGCTGGCCGGCCTGCCATCCATCCGGACAACCAATGGGCCATGTTTGTGCGCAATCATGACGAGCTGACCCTGGATAAGCTCAGCGATACCGAACGCGCAGAGGTGTTTGCGGCCTTCGGACCGGACGAGGACATGCAGATGTACGGGCGGGGACTTCGTCGCCGTCTGCCCACCATGCTGAACGGTGATCCGGCCAGGATCCGCATGGTCTATTCTCTGCTGTTCTCCTTGCCCGGCACCCCCGTGCTCTTCTACGGTGAGGAAATCGGCATGGGCGAAAACCTCGAGATCAAGGGGCGGGGCGCAGTCCGTTCCCCTATGCAATGGAACGACACACGAAACGGCGGCTTCTCTACTGCCCCCGCGGACCAGCTGGTGGCACCGCTCGTCGAAGGCTACTTTGGGCCAAAGAACGTCAATGCGGCCGGCGCCAAACGCGATCCCGGCTCGCTGTGGAACTTCATGGCCACACTCATCCAGCGCTACCGGGAAAGTCCCGAGTTGGGCTGGGGCCGCTTCGAGGTGATCGAGCAGCCGCATCCACGGGTTCTGCTCCACCGCTGCACCAGCGATGGTTCCACCCTGGTTCTGGCCCACAACATGGGCTCCCAACCTGCGGCCCTGATAGCCAGCGTGGCATCACCTAATGAGCCCGAACGAAGCTACGGGGGGACGGTCCTGCTGGACCTGCTGGACGGGGAGGACATCGAGGTGGAGGACGACGGCGGGTTCGAACTCCAGTTGGACCGTTACGGCTTCCGGTGGTTCAGGCTCCAGCACCCGGAGGACCGCCGGATTCTGTAACCGCGGCGGGTTCCTAGACGGCGATCAGGTCGCCACCAGGCAGCGCCCGGGAGATGGGCCCCGTCTTCTGAGCTCGCAGAAGGGGCCACACGACGTCGTGTCCTTCAACCTGCAGAATCAGGCCCTGGGGACTGACTGGACGGTACAACACCTGCCCAGTCGGCCTTCCGGCCTCCGGGTTTTCTATCGCGACGTCGACACGTTCGTTCGGTTCACCCTCTCCGGCAGGAGCCAGATAGGCCACTACCGAGCTGCCTTCAGGGAAGGCCCGGCCATAAGACGAAAGATCGCTCTGGACGGGTTGAAAGAACTCAATGTAGGCCCGCCCGTCGGTTCCCGGCTGCAGTTTACCCTTCACCGCCTCGGTGACGTTCACTATCAGTACGATGGACGTCGTCCCCTCCGCCTGGTCATTTTGCGGGTAGTAGAGGGTTCGGCCCTCCCGGACGCCCGCGACCGTTCCGGAAATTGCCAACTCGCTGACCGTTGCCAGTTCATCCGGAGATTGATAAGGATCATAGTCACCAGTTGGGCCGTTGCCTGCGAAAGCGTTGAGCGTATCCTCCTCGACGTATGCTTCCCGACCGTCGGTACCGGACGAGCCTGAATCCGGCAGGACAGCAGTTGGCGTGTCCGACGGCGCACATCCGGCGAGCAGCAGTGCCGCAGCAACCAGCCCGGCCATTAGGCGCCTGCCCCGATCTTTGAACCCGATCACCGTTTCCCCCTGCTGGTCCCGTTCCAGTGCCATTGCCCTGAAGTGTCCGGCAACACCAAAAAGGTTTCAAGCGGGCAGAAACCCAAGAAACAAGTGAGGCGCAGAAACCTAACCCAGCGCTTACCGTCGTGAAACGCCTTGGCAATAATGGGGCGGCACACTGGAAGTGCCGGAACAGCCGGCGCCAGCTCCAACCAGGAGGCCAGCAATGTTAAAGGAAGCCAAAGCCCACATAACCCGCGTTCGTGCCCTCGACCAGTTGCATCGTGGCGACGAGATTGAAGCCCGCCTCTCAATAGGTCCCGGCTATGACGACGTCGTAATCCGCCGAGGGAGGGTTCAGGAGACAGCGCCGGGTATCGGCGTCGTGTGGATCATGGACCACGTCAGCGGAATGCGTAAGGCAATCAGCGCAGATGAATGCAGTGTGTGGCGGGTTGCTTGAGGCACTTTGCGGCTTCCGTTGACAGCTCAACCCTTCCGCCGGCAGTTCAGCCGCCGGCCACGGACTGGATGACCAGCACTTCCTGTCCAGCAGCCACCTTTGTATCGAGACCCTGCAGACGCCGGACCTCATCCCCGTTCACGTAAATATTCACGTAGCGGCGGAGGGCACCGGTTTCATCCCGCAGCCGCCTTCCGAGCACCGGATAATCCCCGGTCACCGCGTCCAGCAACGACGCCACAGTAACCGCTTCGTCTACGGGCGCAGTCAGTACGGACTGCCCGCCGGCGAGTGGCTGCAGAACGCTGGGCAACAACACGCTGATCTCACTCATTGACTCACCTCAGGAATCCTGCCTGGATCCTTACCCCGCCTGGGCAACTACCGCGGCCCGAACGCACAACACGTCGGGCAAATGCGATGCGACCTCGCTGAACGTTTCGCCCTCATCGGCGCTGGCATAGACCGAACCGCCGCGGGTTCCGAAGTACACCCCGGCGGGTTCCGCGGAATCCACGGAGGCAGCGTCACGGAGCACCGCGTTGTATTCACCGTGCGGCAACCCGGAATCCAAACGCTTCCAGGAATCGCCGGCGTCGTCGGTTCGGTGCACGGCGAGATTCCCGTCCGGCGGAATTCTCTCGCCGTCGGCCTTGAGGGGAACCACCCAGGCGGTACCCTCCCTTCGCGGATGCGTCAGCATCACGAATCCGAAGTCGGCCGGGAGCCCGTCCGCGATGGATTCCCACGTGTCTCCGTTGTTATCCGTTCGGTAGACGCCGTGGTGGTTCTGCGCGTACAAGCGGCCCTCGACGGCGGGATCAGCAGCTATCTTATGGACGCATTGACCGAATTCCGGATTGGGATCAGGCATGAAATAGGCGGAAATTCCCTTGTTCCGGGGCTTCCAGGAGCTTCCGCCGTCGAGTGAGCGGTAAACACCGCCTGTACTCATGGCGACATGAACGTTGTCTCCGGACGGATTGACCACGATGGAGTGGGCGGCCGCGCCCCCGTAGCCGGCTCCCCATTCTCCACGATGGGGATGGTCCCACAGCCCCCGGTTCAGCTCGAAGTGCTCGCCACCGTCGATAGATTTCCACACCGAAATGGGCTCGGCGCCAGCCCAGACCACACCCGGGCGGGATTCTGCATCAGGGTAGATCTGCCATATACGCTCCAAGGCCGCGTCGGTGCCTTCGGGAAACTTTATGGCGCCTTGCTCGGGCTCGGTCCAGTTTTCACCAAGATCATCGGAGTGGGCGACAGTTGGCCCCCAGTGCTCTGAACGAACGCCCACCATGATCCTGGTTCTGCCGTCCCGGGTGTCGATTCCGATGCTGGGAATCTCACTCATCAGGAAATGGGGGCCGGAAAGGGACCATTGCTTCCGGTCCTGGCTGTTCGCCAGCCAAAGGCCCTTTTTGGTTCCGATCGCCAAGATATAACGCTCTGCGGTTGCCATGCCCACCATGCAACCACTCCGGCCGGAAGGAGGCAATGGTTTCCAAGCACCTGCGGCGGTAGATCAGTCGACGAACTCCGATTGCGTCTCGATGAAGTCCCAGTCGGCTTCAGTCAGTACATTCCTGGGCGAGTCGGGGTGCGGTCCGCCTGCTTCGGCAATCCCCTGAAGCACCGGAAGCGGGAGTTCCTCGGCGCGCAGGTTCTCGCGGAGCCACTCTTTGCTGTCAAGATCCAGATCAAGCCACCACATAAAGATTTGCATCAATATCCACCTCTCCTATGCCTCAACGTTAGGCCGGTTGACGGCGGCGGACAATGTCCGGCGAGGACGACGCCTCCGCGTCAGGAATGCAGTCTAGGCTTGCTGTCCGGTGCGGATGTATGGAACCCACTATTGCTCCTCGCAGGACGCCTGGGGTTCCGCTAAACATTGACAATCGTCGATATTGAGGCAAATACTATCCATATTGAAGATCATCAATGTACGGCCAAGCGCAGAGGAGGTGAGCGGGGTGCCCGAGGGATGCTGTGGGGATGGTTGCTGCGATGAGACCGGCTGCTGCCGGTAGGCCAGCCAGTAACGGCCTGCCGCCACACTTCGGCGGCAGGCTTTTCTGTTCCCGCGCCCGGCTGGACTCTCCCGCTGCTGTTCAAGCTGGATCGGCAGGGCCACAATGAGGGTATGTCCCCGGAATCTTCCAACGGCCAGCCTCCCTTGGTGGTCGGCCTCCTTCCCGGACAGCACCCCGAGGTGCTGAGTACGGCTGCCGCCCTGGCCGGGAAGCTCGATGCTCACTTGATCTGCAGCTATGTGGACGAGGCAAGCTACCTGGTGGAATGGGATCCTGCCCGCTCCGCGCACAGACTGTCCTTGCACCCCGACGCCGACGACGCCGAAATCCGCTCTGTGACGGAGGAGCTGCAAACCAGGGTATCCGCGGCCTGTGAGGACAAGGGCATCACGTGGTCCTTGCGCATCCTTGCCGGCGATCCTGCCCGCGCTCTGGGCAGGCTGGCCGCAGAGGCCCATGCTTCCATGATTATCGTGGGAACCAGTGAACGTGGACTCGTTCACAGAATCTCCGAGGTGCTCAATGGTTCGGTGGCCGCCTGGCTCAGCCACCATCAAGATCACCCCGTCCTGGTGGTGCCTCCCCACACTGGGGCGCACAGGGAGATCCCGGACTAACACCCACCACCAACCCACCAACCTAATTTGCACGCACTCCGGCCGCTTGTGTTGGTGCCTCCCGAGGTACCTGAAGCGCATTGTGTAAATAAAGTGAAAGTAGTAATTCCGGGTGCTGGTATGCGCCAGCATCGGACAGTATGCTGGAATTCGCAGGCACAAAGAAGAGCCTGCCCATAGACGGCTCCGGAGTGCGTATCCCCCAATAACGCACTCCGGAGCTCTTTTTTGTCCAGCGATCGGTTCGCATACCCCTAGGGGGTACTTGACCCTATACCCCCTATGGGTATACCTTGGCCATATGAACGCACCTGAAGAAGCTGTCACAGGCCTTGCGGAGGCAGAGCCCCAGCCTCAACACGGCTATACCTCCAACAAGGAGGCGTATTTGCGCCGGCTCAAGCGCATCGAAGGGCAGGTCCGCGGAATCGCGCGGATGGTGGACGAAGACAAGTACTGCATTGACATCCTGACTCAGGTTTCTGCCGTTACGAAGGCCTTGCACGCCGTCAGCCTTGGATTGGTTGAGGAGCATATCGGGCATTGCGTAGTAGGCGCTGCTGGTGAACCTGACGCTGCTTTGCGTGCAGAAGCAATCGAATTCAAGGTCAAGGAGGCCACCGATGCCATCGGGCGCCTGCTGCGGTAGCGGCAATCAAACCCATCACACCGTCCGGCTGATGAACCACAGCGCGCCGGCCGACTCCAACGCGAAGGACCCAACCATGAGCCCTGTTTCCACCATCGTCAACGTATCCGGCATGACCTGCGGCCACTGTGTCTCGGCCGTCAGCGAGGAACTGGAGTCGTTGGACGGCGTGGAAAACGTCGACGTCGACCTCAACGCCGGAGGCATCTCCACCGTCACTGTGACTTCCGAGAGGGAGCTTTCGGCATCGGAGATCGGCGAAGCCGTGGCGGAAGCCGGATACCTGGTGGTTGCTACTAACGCCTGAGAGCCTACTGCTCCCGCGACGGCGCCACGCCCGCTTCAGCCTGAACCACAATCCCCGAGGACACCACCGTGAGTAATGAGCAATTGCTGAACCAACCCGGAGGCCGGGTGATTGAACTTGATATCGAGGGGATGACCTGCGCGTCCTGCGTCAGCCGTGTGGAACGGAAGCTGGGCAAGCTCGACGGCGTAGAAGCCTCAGTCAACCTCCCGCTGGAGTCCGCCCACGTCACAGTCCCGGACGGCATCACAGACGAACAGATCACGGCCCAAGTAGCCTCAGCCGGCTACAAAGCAACCATCCGAAAGCCAACGCGTTCAGGCAGCGTCGAGCCCGAAAGAGACGAGGTTTCGGTTCCGACCGAGCATGCCGAGCATGTGACCGGTGGCGCTGCGGAAGCACTTAGGCCTCGGTTGATCGTCGCAGCCATCCTCACGGTGCCGGTGTTCGTGATTTCGATGTTCCCGGCTTTCCAGTTCGCCAACTGGGGCTGGGTTGTGGGCGTTCTCGCTCTGCCTGTTGTCAGCTGGGCAGCGTGGCCTTTCCATCGCGCCGCCGCTATCAACGCCCGCCACTTCGCCTCCACCATGGACACCCTTGTTTCCATCGGAGTGATTGCCGCCTACGCCTTTTCGGCCTGGCAATTGCTCATGGATCCACTTATGACCGAACACGTCGGCATGGCGGAGATGGAGACAGGTGGGCTCTATTTTGAAGTCGCGTCAGTGGTCACCACCTTCCTCCTGCTCGGCAGGTATCTGGAAGCGAATGCCAAGCAAAGGGCCGGGGATGCCCTCCGGACGCTCCTCAATCTTGGCGCCAAGGATGCAACAGTGCTCGAAGGCGGAGCCGAATACCGCATTCCAGCAAGCCAACTCGTGGTGGGAGACGTTGTCGTCGTCCGGCCGGGCGAGAAAATTGCCACTGACGGCGAGGTGATTGATGGCGTATCTGCCGTTGACGCCTCCTTGGTCACGGGCGAATCGGTGCCGGTGGAGGTGGCTTCCGGCAGCCTGGTTACGGGCGCCACAATCAACACTTCGGGGCGCCTTTTGGTGCGCGCCACCCGGGTGGGCTCTGAAACCACCTTGGCCCAGATGGGACGGCTCGTTTCCCAGGCCCAGACTGGAAAGGCGCCAATCGCACGCCTCGCAGACCGAATCAGTTCCGTGTTTGTACCCGTCGTCCTGGTCATCGCCGCAGTCACGTTCGGGCTGTGGCTGCTGGCTGCGGGGCCCCAAATCTCAGACGACGAGGTGCGGGCAGCCTTCACGGCCGCCGTCGCAGTATTGGTCATCGCATGCCCGTGTGCCCTTGGACTCGCAACGCCGGTCGGACTGCTGACGGGCACAGGCCGCGGGGCTCAGCTGGGCATCCTGATCAGGGGCCCGCAGGTCCTCGAGGACACCCGGACCGTGGACACCATCCTGCTGGACAAAACCGGAACGGTCACCACGGGTCAACTTGCGGTGGACTCAGTCCAGGCATTCGGCGAACATTCTGAAGCAGACGTTCTGCTCCTGGCCGGCGCGGTGGAGGCCGCGTCAGAGCACCCCATCGCCCATGCCATCGCCGCTGCCGCGCGCTCTACTGTTGGAGCCGGACGGCCGGCTGACAGCACTTCACTTCCCACGGGTAACGACGACGCCGGACGGCTGCCCGCCGTCGAGCACTTCGCCTCCGCTCCTGGCGGAGGGGTTCTGGGAACAGTTGACGGACGAAAAGTGGTGGCGGGCCGCACCGGGTGGCTCCAGGAGAACGGCATGCCTGTCACTTCGGAGCAGCGGAACGCCCTCAGGACTGCAGAGGAGTCGGGTGCCACCGTTATCTGGGTGGCGGTGGACGGAGAAGTGGCAGGCATTATCGCCCTTCGCGACACCATCAAGCCTGGTTCCGCCGCTGCCATCGAGCGGCTGCGGAACCTGGGGTTGCGCCCGGTCCTGCTGACCGGCGATAACGCTGCCGTGGCCGCTCAGGTGGCTGCCGACGTCGGGATTCATTCGGAGGATGTGTACGCCGGCGTCACACCGGAGGGCAAAGTGGACGCGGTCCGCCAGCTGCAGGTTGCCGGAGCAACAGTAGCCATGGCCGGCGATGGCGTGAACGACGCCGCTGCACTGGCACAGGCCGATCTTGGCATTGCTATGGGTTCGGGAACTGACGTTGCCATCGAGGCGGCTGATCTCACCGTGATGGGCAACGACCTCGGGCAGGTCGCCCAGGCAATCGAACTCTCCCGCCGCACACTGTCCACCATCAAAACGAACCTGTTCTGGGCGTTTTTCTACAACGCAGTTGGAATTCCGGTAGCCGCTCTAGGCCTTCTTAACCCCATGATCGCGGGTGCCGCCATGGCTGCCAGCTCCGTACTGGTGGTGGCGAACTCGCTGAGGCTGCGTCGGTTCGGCGCAAGGGATCGCCAGCCCAAGTAAGGTCCACGCGCCGCTTGATCAGGCAGTGCCGTAACGGATGGCTGCCTTCGCCCTGGCCTTGGCAGCTTCTTCGGCACGGTCCTTCGCCGGGGCATGCGTCACCAGGGCGTCGAGGAGGTGCTCAGTGATGTGGGCGATCTCGTGCACAGCCCTGTTGAACGCCTCTTCATTGGCTTTGGACGGCTTGGTGCTCCCACTGATCTTGCGCACGTACTGGAGCGCAGCGGCCTGAACCTCATCCGGCGTGGCGTGCGGTTCGAAGTTATGCAGGGTCCTGATATTGCGGCACATAGCTCCATGCTAGGCTCTGGAACGCCTAGGATCGACCCCCCGGAAGCCACGTCCCCGCCCCTCACCCGCCACCCGGATAACACGAAATGCCGGCAAGGGATGGTGGAGCAGTGTATGGGGAGCGGTGCCCATCGACACGCTTTGGGATGCGGGATAGCTTCTAGGTAATGGATCTTCCGGATCAGCCGGAGGCCGCTGGGGATGCCGATTGTTGAATCGAATCCGTTGACAAGAAGGAGATAATCATGGCCATTTGGGGTGCAGATGTACAGTCGCTGCGGGACTTGGGCAGCAAGCTGCAGCGGGGCTCCGAGGAGATCCAGCAGACGAAGTCCACGCTTACCGGCTTGGTCCAGAACGTCGACTGGAAGGGCCCGGACGCCGAAGCTTTCAAGAATGACTGGAACGGGGAGCACACCGCCGCGCTGACCAAGGTCATCAACGCTCTCCAGGAGGCCGGCACCAAGGCCAGGAACAATGCCCAGGCTCAGGAAAGCACTTCCAACGCTCACTAGGCTTCAAAGCAGGATGGCCCGGACGCTCAGCGTCCGGGCCATATTTTTTTCTGCCTACTTTTTTGCCAGCGATTCGGTCGTGGGAGCGGTGCGGCACAAAGGTTCGACGTCGTTCGCGTGGTCGAGAGCCTGGGCAGCCAGCGACGCCGCCGCATCCGGATGCGGCTGGGCGGCGAGCCGGAGCTCGTCCAGGCGAACAAGAATCACGCCGCCAACAATCAGTGCGCCGCCCAGCAGCTGGATGGGACCGGGAAGTTCACCCAGCAGCAGCCAGGCCCAGATAACAGCGAACAGCACTTCCGTCAGCGACACAAACGAAGCAACTTTTGAGCCCAGGGCGCGGGCAGCCATAACGCCCGCAACATACGCCAGCACGGTGGCGAGGACTACCAATCCAGCCACCGACACCCACCATGGTGTGATCCAGGGACCCAGTTTGGTATCGGCGGTACTAAAGGTCATGGGCAAAAGTCCGGTCGCGGCGGCTAGCCACATTACTGCCGCACCCACCATCAGACCGCTGGACGCCAGGACAATGGGGGGCAGGCTGTCGTTCTCCTTGGCGGTGATAAAAAAGTAGATGGCGAGGCAAACAGCTGCAGCCAAGCCCCACAGAACTCCGATGAAGTCGATCTTCACAGCTCCGGTGAGATCCAGGACGAGGACCAGCCCACCCAGGGAGAGCAACGTGCCGGCAATCGTCAGAGGCCGCGGACGCCGGCGGCTGGCGACCCACAGCCACAGCACTATCAGCACTGGTGCCAGGTATTCGAGCAGCAGGGCAACACCCACCGAGAGTCTTTCGACTGCGTTGAAATAGAAGAGCTGGCAGGCGGCGACGCCGATCAGTCCAAACAAGAGAATGGTGACCCAGTTGTCCTTCAGCTGATGCCAGCGGCCATGAAGTGCAGGGATGGCCGGGATTGCGAGGATCAGGGCCGCTCCGGTAAGCCGTGCCGTAACAGCGGCGCCAGGAGTCCATCCGGTTTCAAGCAAAGCCTTGCCGAAGGACCCTGAGAGTCCAAAAACAGCAGAGGAAAACAGGGCAACTCCTAAGCCGGACGCCAAAAAACCCGTAGCCGCCCGAGGCTGGCGTGCATCTTTCGCGGTGGCCGGGATGGAGTTGTTTGCGGCAGGCACAGACTGCCTCCTGTCAGGAGTAAAGTGGGGTAATGGTCATTACATTACGCTCAGCCCGAGTAAGGAGTCAAGGTGATCTTTGCCCCTGACACAGAGGTGGCTCTCCGCACCGTCGTCAACCTCATCAATAGCGCTGCCAACGGCGAGGAGCATCTGGCCACCATTGAGCAGCTGGATGCCTTTCTTGAAGCTGAGGGGTTCAGCGGTTCCAGAACCCGCGACGGGGCCGAACTGGCCAGCATCCACTCACTCCGAACAGAACTGGCAGAGGTGTGGGAGGCAGACGAGAATACCGCCGTCGCCACTGTTAACCGGCTTCTTCGTGACGCCAAGGCCCTCCCCCAACTGATCAAACACGATGGCTGGGACTGGCATCTCCATGCCACCACAAGGGAAGCGCCACTCTCAGACAGGATGAGCACGGAGGCGGCAATGGCCTTGGTGGATATTATCCGCAGCAAGGAAATGGACCGGATGCTGGTCTGCGCTGCCGAGGATTGCGATGCTGTGGTGCTGGACCTGAGCCGTAACCGCTCAAAGCGCTACTGCGATACCGGAAACTGCGCCAACCGGGCGCACGTTGCGGCCTATCGCGCCCGCCAAGCTGCGACATCCAGCTGACAGATCCGTTCGACGGGCAGTGCTACAGGCGGTCAGCTTCCGGCCCATCGGAGGTTTCAGCGCCGGCGGCTCCGGAAGCGCCGCTACCTGAACCTGCGCGGTAACCGCCGTGACCGCCCGGTTTTTTCGAACTGAGATTCACGCCGGATCCTTTACCCAGGTGCTCGGCATTGTCCTTGTAGCTCATGGACAGCATTGCTGCGATGACGAGGGTAACGATGAAAGCAATCCCGGCGCCCGTCAGGGCAAGATCGAAACGGGGCGAGCGTGAGCTTCCCCCCGAGGCGAAGATGAGAACAGCAACAAACGCCACCACAGCCCAGAACGCAGAGAACATCAGCGGTCCCTTCACCGAGGTCCGCAGGTTGCGCGGCTCTCCTGGTTTCTGGTCTGGCACGATGATTCCTCCACTGACTTGTCGTCACGTTCAACACAAAATTTTCTACACGAGGTAGAAGCCTGTTCCTAGTTTACGGCCTTTACGGAAACAGCGCGCGCATCGTAGCGGAGCGTCAGTCCGGCCAGGATCCACAGAACACCGGAAATAATGGCCCCTCCTCCGGCAACTCCCAGCAGGGCGTGCGCGCCGAGGGAAATGAAGAACGGCAGTGCGACGGCGGTGCCCACACCAATGACGCCGGAAATAGCCCAGTCACGCCCTAGTGGATGCCTGCGATAACGGAGGCCGACGTACAGCTCAACCGCTCCCACAACTGTCAGTGCCAGCGCGGCAAATACTCCGAACATCAAGTCCCCGGGCAGGAACAGCAAAGCAACTCCGGCTCCGGTCATGATTGACGGACCTGCCGCAAGGAGCCGGCCCGGCAGTTCGTCCCGCCTGAAACCGGTCTTTCTGACCGACCACAGGAGCGCCAGGCCCGTTGCCACCAGATAGAGCCCTCCGGCACCGCCAAGGACCAGCACTGATGGCTGGGCCCAAAAGATGGTCACCGCACCGAAGGCCAGCGCGACACTTGCCCTCGTGAGAACCGGCTTCCACAGGTCAGCCGACGGGACAGGGGCAGCAGGCTCGGCGGGAGTTGCAGGTACAGTCACGGGTCCAGTTTAGTGCGGCCAGGAGAGCGTCCGGACCGAACGAGTGCCCCGTGCGTCAGTGTGAGCCAAGGACCATCCAGCGGTCGCCGCGGGCGCGCAGTGCGAGCGTGACAGCGCGGGCCAGCATGTAGCCCAGCGCAAAGGCAACCCAGAGCCAAACCAGCCCCGCCACGCTGTCGGCCGCCCAGAACACGACAGCCAGAAGCATCGGCACATAAAAGACCAGATTAACGACGCCGGCAATCGCCAGGTACTTGGCGTCGCCCGCGCCGATGAGGACACCATCGAGAACGAAGACGTATCCCGCCAGCGGCTGCCCCAGGGCGAGGACCCACAAGGCCAGCGTAAGAGCTGAGCGGACATCGTGGTCGGAAGTGAATAATGCGCCCGCCCAGGGAGCCGCGGCAGCTAAAAGGACTCCCGTCAGAACTCCAAAGCCGACACCCCAACGGACCATGGTGGCCGTAAGCTGCCGCGCTTTAGCCGCCCGGGCAGCACCTAGCTCCCTGCCGATCAGGGCCTGTGCGGCGATGGCGAGGGCATCGAGTGCGAAGGCAAAGAAGGTGAAGATGGTCATGGCCAACTGGTGTGCAGCCAGGTTTACGGGTCCTTGGGAAGTCACCACCAAGACGGTCGCCAGGATGGCCACACGAAGGCTGAGAGTCCGCAACATCAACCAGGACCCGATCGTCGTCATGGCTCGAATGCCGGTCCAGCTGGGAAGGAGGGAGATCCCGTGCTCGCGCCCTTTCCGTTCCAGCTTGATCACGTATACGAGAGCCATGGCCCACTGCGCGATGCTTGTACCTACGGCCGAACCCATCACTGACAAGCCGAGACCGTACACCAGCCCAAGGTTCAGGACGATATTCAAACCGAACCCTGCGGTAGCCACAAGTAACGGCGTTCTGGTGTCCTGCAAGCCGCGCAGAACCCCGGTTCCCGCAAAGATGAGCAGCATGGCTACAAGCCCGGGCATGGACCAGCGGAGGTAGTCACCAGCGAAGTCCAGGACTGCACCCCGCGCTCCCATCAATTCCAGAACCGGCGTTGCGAAGACAGACCCTGCGGCAGCCAGTATGGTCCCGAGACCAACAGCAAGCCATACTCCATCACGTCCGGCAGCCAGTGCCTTCGGTAGTTTCCCGTCGCCGATTGCCCGTGCCACCGCCGGAGTCGTGGAGTAGGCAAGAAAAACCATCAAACCTACTGCCGTATGGAGAACTGCCGAAGCCAGTCCCACTCCGGCCAGCTCGGCCACGCCCAGGTGTCCGACGATGGCGGAGTCGGCGAGGAGGAACAGCGGCTCGGCGATCAAAGCTCCAAACGCGGGCACTGCCAACCGCAAGATCTCACGGCGGTGACCAGTGACTGGCTCGGGCCGGGTCACGGAAGGCGTTTTTGGCACGGATTTAGCCTAGCGGCATGCTTTGCGCCACAGGTACCGAAATTTAGTTGACAGTTCAAGTATTGATGCGGAAGACTCGGAGGCTGAACCAACCGCAAGGCTTGGCAGTCAACCAACTGACGGCACGGCCCCTACGAAACGGTGATAAGAATATGAACCAGTCCATCATGACCACAACGGCCCAGACCGCCCTGCGCGTTATTGCAGGTTTTCTCTTCGCTGCCCATGGTTGGCAGAAGTTCAGTGAGTTCACCATTGCTGGAACCCAGGCTTCCTTCGCAAAGATGGGCGTTCCCGCTGCCGACCTCGCCGCCCCCGTTGTGGCCTCCCTGGAACTGGTTGGCGGAATTGCCCTCATCCTTGGGGTTTTGACCCGCGTCTTTGCAGCCCTCCTGGCCCTCGACATGCTCGGTGCGCTCTTCCTGGTACACGCCCCCGCGGGTGTATTTGCCGCTGCTGGCGGCTACGAACTGGTTCTGCTCCTGGCAACCTCCGCCGCTGCTGTTGCCCTGACCGGTGCCGGCAGGCTTTCAGTGGACAATGCCACTTTCGGCCGGAGCCGCAGCAAACTCAGCGTGCTTGCTTAGCCTGCTTTAGCCCGTGCTGGGTTGGCCTCCAGGTAGGCAACCCCATAGGCCAGGACAACGACGACGGCGGGTCCAGTCACCTTTGCGGTGGCGGGCCGCCGTCGCCGGTTAAACGTTCCCGGCAAGCTTCCGATCGAGGGCTCCTGCTTAGCCCTAATCGTGAGATCCGAACAAAAACTAACAGGAATGAACCAAAAAGCCTTGACGTTTGAAACGATCCACTGATAAACCTTGGTTCCAATGCATGGTGGTTCCGCGCCATTCCGATGCCACAGGTCTCCCCCAACCATGCAGCACCTTCAGTTCCTGGAAAAGGACTGACTGCAACACAGATTGAAACGTTCCACAGCCCGACAGTGTGGTTTGGCATATCCACGCGCCATCAAAGGAGATGTTCGTGAACTACCCCTCTCAAGATCCGCCAGGGCAGGATGTTGCACGCCCAACCCGACACAGGCCAGCCAAGCCCGGACAGAGCCCGTTCCGGCCTGACCCTGCCGGGCAGAGTCCGGCACCAGTCCATGCGACCCGTTCCAGGGCTGCCGGGAGCAGCGCCAAGGTTCTCACGGCGGCCGCTGCGGCGGTGGCCATTGCCTTTACAGGTCTTCCCGCCGTCCATGCCGAAACCGGGCTTCCGGCCGCGGGCTCGGGATTCCATTTCGATTTCGGCCCCGGGGCGACGGAAGAGGGCTACACGCAGGTAAATGCCGCCCAAGCCTACAGCCTTGAATCAAAATTCGGGTTCACCAACACCTCCGTCACTACCGGAGAGGACCGCGGCACCCCCGATGCCCTGCGTTCCGACTTTGTGCAGGCACAAGGAAGCAGCTTTCTAGTGGACCTGCCCAACGGGGACTACACCGTAAAGCTCATCGCCGGTGATTCTGCTGCCGCCACCAACATTGCAATTACGGCTGAAAAAATCGCCAAGGTGCAGCTCACGGACAAGCCAGCGGGCCAGTTCCTCGAAATGGAATTCCCTATTTCCCTCGTCGACGGTCAACTGAACCTGGACTTCACCGGAACGGCTGCCAAGATAAACTCCCTGGTCATCTCTGCCCGCCAACCGCGCAGCGCGACTGCCGATCCGGGTGTCTACCTTGCCGGCGACTCCACTGTTCAGACCTACGACCCCGGCTTTGCGCCCCAGGCCGGATGGGGCCAGATGATCGGGCGCTACTTCGACGAAAAAGTGACGTTCTACAACCACGCCATCGGCGGCCGCAGCTCCAAGAACTTCATCAGCCAGGGCCGCCTGGACGAGATCCTGAGAGTCATCAACCCCGGCGACTACCTGATGGTGCAGTTCGGCCACAATGACGCGACAGTAGGCGTCGATGATCGCTACGCCTCACCGGCCGACTATAAGGAGTACCTGCGCACCTATGTCAATGGAGCCCGGCAGCGCAGCGCGACTCCTGTTCTGGTGACCCCGGTGGGCCGCCGGGACTTTGACGAGGCTACAGGCAAATTCAATGTCAGCTTCCCGGAATACGTTGAGAAGATGAAGGAACTGGCCGCCGAGGAAAACGTTGCGCTGGTTGATCTTTCCTCCCTCAGCCGCGCCTACTATGACGAAATCGGCCCGGAAGCCACCAAATCCGTCTTCCTGCACGTTGACGCCGGCGTCTACCCGAACCGCCCCAACGGAACCGTGGACAACACCCATTTCCAGGAGTACGGCGCAATTCACATCGCCCGTCTGGTAGCCGGTGGCGTAAAGGGACTTAACATTCCCCTTGCCTCGAGAGTCAAGGAAATCACACCCCCTTCCGCCGTTCCTGCCAAGCCCGTGGGCCTGGTCGCGGGGAGTGTTTCCAACGCGGGCGCCCTGCTCAAATGGCAGCCCGCTGAAGGCGCTGACATCTACAAGATCTACCGGAAACTGGCAGCAGAACCGGAGTCGGCCTACAAACTCGCCACAACCTCCACCGTCCCCACCACGAATCTTTCAGGGCTGGCCGAAGGTACTTCTTATACGGTTCGCGTCACCGCGACGAACGGAAAGGGAGATTCCGAACCCAGCGACCCCTTGACGGTCACTACCAAAGAGGCCAAGTACCGTTTCGATTTCGGCCCGGTCGGTGCCCCTGTGGAGCCGAACTACACCGAGGTAAACCGCACCATGGCCTACAGCAAGGAGCGGGGCTTCGGTTTCAAGGACCTCTCGGTTCTCTCTGACCGGGACCGCGGCAACGTCACCACTGCGCTGCTCCGCGACTTCGTGCTCAGTGGCACCAGCTTCGAATTCCAGCTCGACGTCCCCAACGGCACCTACGCCCTGAAGACCTACCACAGCGACTGGATCGGCTCGACGCGTACGGACGTCGCGGTCGAAGGAAAGGGTTATGGACAGGTATCCTCCAGCCGTGCCTCTTCCGCCACAAAGATCATCAACCAGGTCCTCGTCACCGACGGCCAGCTCAACCTGACCATCAGCGGGTCCGGCCAGAGGCTGAACGGGCTCGAAGTGACACCGCTGCTCATCGGACCGACGAACTTGCGGGCGACAGGCGTCGACGCTGCAGCGGATCCTCCCGCCGTCGAACTGGCCTGGGACGCGGTAGGGGACGCCGCAAGCTACCGGGTTTTCCGGCAGGCATTTTACGAAAGCCAGCCGACTCTGGTGGCTGAGAACGTCTCCACGCCCGGATTCAAGGACATCACCGCCTTCGCCGGACTCCCCTACAAGTACCACGTCACCGCTGTTGACAACACCGGCCTGGAGTCCGTTCCCTCCAACGTTGCGGACGTTTCCCTCACTGACCCGAACACTCCCCTCCCGGCCGCACCTGCGAAGGTGGACGTGAAGGGTATTGAAAAGACCAGCGTGAGCCTGAAGTGGCAGAAAGTTACTGGCGCGACGGCGTATCACGTGTACCGTTCGACGTCCCCGGAAGGCACTTTCAGCTTTGTGGGACGCTCGAGTGAGGTGGACTTTACTGACCATTCGGTGCTCACCACCATCAGGTACTACTACCGGGTATCAGCCATCAACAAGGGCGGGGAGTCCGCTCCTTCGCTTGTGATCGGCACAGAGAAGGTCACCATTGTGAACCGTCAGATGGAGAATCTGGACCGTGCACCTGTGGCCATGCTGACCGATCAGGGAGTACGGGTGGGCTGGCGAATGCTCGGCCGCGACTCCCAAAGCATCGGCTTCCACGTGATCCGTGACGGCGTCCAGCTAACGGTTGATCCCGTCAAGGACAGCACCACCTATCTGGATGCGGCAGGCACGGCGTCATCCAAATACGTCGTCAAGGCCGTGGGCAACGGATCTGATCAGCTGACAGCGGAGTTCACGCCCCTGGCCCAGGACTATCTGGCCATCAAACTGGACAAGCCAGCCAACGATTACACCAAGGACGGGCAGCCCTACAGCTATTCGGCAGGAGATGCCACGGTGGCGGACCTGGACGGCGACGGCACGTACGAGGTCGTCCAGATGTGGTCCCCGTCCAACTCCAAGGACAACTCCCAGGCAGGCTACACGGGCACCGTCTACATCGACGCCTACAAGATGGATGGCACCAAACTCTGGCGGATCAACATGGGTCCCAACATCCGCGCCGGGGCGCACTACACGCAGCTGCTCGCCTACGACTTCGACGGCGATGGCAAGGCCGAAGTCGCAATGAAGACGGCTGACGGAACTCGGGACGCCGCTGGAACGGTGATCGGAAACCCCAACGTTGATTACCGCAGCAGCGCCGGGTATGTCCTGACTGGCGACGAATTCCTGACCGTCTTCCACGGCCAGACCGGCACCATCATGGACACGGTCAAGTACGATCCGCCGCGAGGTGACGTCGCAGCCTGGGGAGACGGGTACGGCAACCGGGTTGACCGCTTCCTGGGTGCCGTGGCTTACCTCGACGGCGAACGGCCGTCCATGATGTTCAGCCGCGGCTACTACACCCGCACGGTACTTGCCACGTATGACCTGGTGGATGGCAAGATCGTCAAACGCTGGATCTTTGACTCCGACTCCGCCGGCCCGCAGTATGCAGGGCAAGGGAACCACAACCTGTCCGTTGCCGACGTGGACGCGGACGGCAAGGATGAGTTCGTTTTCGGTTCAATGACCATCGACGACGACGGCAAACCGCTCTACTCCACCCGCCTTGGCCACGGGGACGCCATCCACACCAGTGACCTTGACCCGTCCAGGCCCGGCCTGGAGACGTTCGCGGCGCACGAAGACATGCGAGCTAGCGGAAACCGCGGCGCCACCTTCCGTGACTCCGGAACAGGTGAAGTTCTCTGGAGCATCCCCGCGGCCAAGGACACAGGACGGGCCGCTGCAGGCGACGTGGATCCGCGGCATGCCGGTGCCGAAGGCTGGGCAATCGGCGGAGACGCCGCCTGGAACTCACCGGTTGGGCAGTTGCGTTCTGCAAAGGGAGAGCTGCTTTCGGAGAGGATCCCGGCCGCCAACTTCCTTGCCTGGTGGGACGGAGACCTGCTGCGTGAGATTGTGGACCACGACTGGAACGCGACCACTAACAGCGGAACACCCACCATCGCGAAGTGGAACTGGGAGACCCAGGCAAGCGACAGGCTGCTCACGGCCGCCGGGGCGAAATCCAACAACAGCACCAAGGGAACGCCGGCCATCCAGGCTGACCTCCTGGGTGACTGGCGGGAGGAAATCGCCTGGCCGTCAGCGGACAGCACGGAACTCCGGATCTACACCACGTCCGCATCCACGGACGTCCGGCTCCGCACCCTGATGCACGATCCTGTGTACCGGCTCTCTGTTGCAAGGGAGAACATCTCCTACAACCAGCCACCGCATCCCGGGTTCTTTATCGGCATGGGGATGCAAACACCGGCGATGCCGGACATCGTGTATACCGGAACCCGGTAGCCAAGGGTGCCGTAACCAGGCAGAGCGCAACCTGAAAGGGCTGCCCCACCGTTTTGGTGGGGCAGCCCTTTTTGTCAAAACACGTTGGCCTCAAAGCCTGCTGGTGTCAAAACCCGCTGGCGTCAAAACCCGCCACCGGCGTCGGCTGCCATATTCGCAAACCGCGAATAGTGCCCCTGAAAAGCAACCACGATGTCCTTGGTGGGACCGTTACGGTGCTTGGCCACCAGGATGTCTGCTTCCCCTGCGCGCGGGGACTCTTTGTCATAGACGTCTTCGCGGTGCAGCAGAATTACCATGTCGGCATCCTGCTCGATGGATCCTGATTCACGCAGGTCAGAAACCATGGGCCGCTTGTCCTGTCGCTGTTCCGATCCACGGTTCAGCTGGGAGAGGGCAATCACCGGCACTTGAAGTTCCTTCGCCAGGAGTTTCAGCGCACGGGAGAATTCAGATACTTCCTGCTGGCGGGACTCCACTTTTTTGCCCGAGCTCATGAGCTGAAGGTAGTCCAGGATGACCAGCTTGAGATCGTGCTGCTGTTTGAGGCGCCGGCATTTGGCCCGGATCTCCATCAGGGACATGTTGGGACTGTCGTCGATGAACAGGGGAGCATCGTTCATGCGACCCATGGTGGTGGCGATCTTGGACCACTGTTCGTCCTTGATGGTGCCCTTGCGGAGATCCTGGAGGCCGATGGTTGCTTCGGCCGAGAGGAGCCTCATGGCGATTTCGTTCCGGCCCATTTCCAACGAAAACATCACTGTGGCCAGATTGTTCTTGATGGCTGCCGAGCGCGCGAAGTCCAAAGCGAAGGTTGACTTTCCCACTGCAGGGCGGGCAGCGATGACAATCATCTGGCCCGGATGAAGTCCATGGGTCAGCTCGTCGAGCTCGTAAAAGCCTGTGGGCACCCCTGTCATTCCTTCGCCGCGGTGACCCGAGGCCTCGATTTCGTCAACCGTTGACTCCATGACGTCCTTGAGGACCACGTAGTCTTCGGCAGTCCGGCGTTCAGCCACGGCATAAACCTCGGCCTGGGCCTGGTTGACGAGGTCTTCAACCTCACCGTCCTGTCCGTAGCCAAGCTGGACGATCTTGGTACCTGCGTTGACGAGGCGTCGCAGAACGGCGCGTTCGGCAACGATCTCGGCGTAGTAGCCGGCGTTCGCCGCGGTCGGAACCGTCTGGATAAGTTCGTGGAGGTACGCCGGGCCGCCGATGCGGTTGATCTCACCGCGCTTGGTCAGTTCATCGGACACCGTGACGGCATCAGCGGGCTCGCCGCGGCCGTAGAGGTCGATCACTGCTTCATAGATGGTTTCATGGGCCGGCCGGTAGAAGTCCTGGCCGCGGAGGATCTCGACGACGTCGGCGATGGCGTCCTTGGACAGCATCATGCCGCCAAGTACTGATTGCTCAGCCGGAATGTCCTGAGGCGGTTTGCGGCTGCCTTCCGCGCTCCGAGTGCCCTCGATTGAGTCCAGGTGCGTAACTGACAAAGCTGCCGTCCTCCATAGTGCGCTGTGTGCACAGAACTCCAACACAGCCGCGCGTAAACCATCTGCCCTTCGGCGCCACGTCTTTAGCAGACAGTCCTAATCGGACCGCCTTCACCAGACCGTCTCACCTCACGGTGGGCTCTCTGCCAGTGGTATCAGCCGGCTACGACAGTTTTTGCGATCCCGCCCTAGTGCGTTTATCCCCATTTGGCACAGAGTTATCCACAGAACAGCCCACAAAAAGCCAAAATAAGGCCTTCAGTGAGCCGTCCTTTGCATTGGAAGACACTTTTTGGCACCCAAAATTTCGGGTATTCCGCAACGGTAGTCTGCTGTGGAGAAAGCACCAAGCGGGGCTTTGTCCACGCCTGTGGATAACCTGTGTACTACCTGTTCCTGCTTGTGCACAGCCTGTGGGGGAAACTGTGGAAACAAAAAATCTTTGCTCAACCCTAAGGCTCTGACCTGCGCAAACGTCAGACTGCAGCTGTGGATGAAAAGTTTTTTATTCAAAGCTTCATCCACAGCTTGCACCTTGGCCTCTGGGGAAAGACTCCGGCACGGAGGCATAGAAGCGGCAAAACGGCAACCCGGACGATGCCGTCCGTTCTGGCTGCGTTCCATTTCAACAACTGTCGCCGCACTTCCTTTATGCAAGCCGCGGAATATGCTGTGGATAACAGCCATCTGGCATAAGCTCTAAATATGGGCGATGTACTGCAAGTCATACTGCCGGCCGTAATTATGGTGGCAGTTCTATGGGGGCTCTCCACCGCCTTAAGGCCGCGGAACCCCGGCATCTCAGACGCCGAACGCTATCAGCTGGATCTGGCCATGCGCTCCCAAGCCCACTATGCCAAACAGGTTCAAGCTGCAGAGGCCCTAAGGGCACGTGTGGATGCCTCCACCCGTCCAAGTCAGAACGAACAACAACAATCGCAGCAGAGGGATAATGCCCGGGACAGGGCGCAGCATGCGCACGCCTCAACTGGCAGCGGATACCATGCACCGGTCCTCCCAGGAGGCCAACTGAATCCCCACTTCGAGCTCGAGCTGCAAGCCCTGGCACGGAGCGGGCACAAGATTCAAGCCATCAAAATGCTGCGCGAAGCCACCCGCTCAGACCTCCGTACCGCCAAGAATTACATAGATCGGCTGTAGTCCATGGAATCGCTAGTGATCCCCGTCGTTATCTTGCTCATCGTCGGAGCCGGCGTTCTGTTGGCCAGCCGCGCCTGGAACGGCAGGGCCCGTAACGCCTCAAACTCCGGGGGCCAGACCCCTATGACCCAGCTGGAACTGGCGCGGGCTGCGGCAGCCAAGCTTACGGAGGACGAGCACCGCCGGCTGTACGCACTCATTGCGCAGGGGCAGGCCATGGCAGCCATCAAGCTCTACTACGAAGCCGCTGGAGAGGGCCTGCGTGCCTCACGTGACGCCGTCGGCGCCCTGGCTGCCCACCCGCAGCCCTTCCGCGCTCCCGCCGCAGAACAGCCGGAGAGGGACGAGGACGACGACGCGCCGCAGCGCTTCGCCTATCGCTACCGGGCTATCGCCAGCAAAGGCGACGTGACCCGTGAGGTGAGCAGCAACATGCTCAACGACGAAATCTATGGCCGGATCCGGACCCTTGCCAAAAGCGGAGATACTGAGGGGGCTGCCCTGGCCTTAACCCGCCACTCGGATATCACCATCAAGCAGGCCCGGGAATTCATCGACCTCCTGGACGACTAGCTTTAGAAGTCGAAGAGGTCTCCGAGCCAGCCTTCCTTTTTCTTGGGCCGCCGGCGGTCGTAGTCCCGGTCGTACCCTTTTCCGTAGTTGCGGTCGTGGCCGCGGTCATCGTAGCGGGGTTGCTCCGGGCGGTAGCGCTCTGACCTGTCATTCCGGCGGGGATCCATGTTGTAAAGCGGCGGAGGAACGATGCCCGCCGGGGGCATGGGAGCAGGCGGTGCCGCCGGAGCCTGCCCGGTTCCCATCTCGGCGGCGCGGTCAATGATCTTGTCCAGCTCCCCACGGTCCAGCCACACACCGCGGCACTGCGGGCAGTAGTCAATCTCCACACCGCTGCGTTCGCTCATTATCAGGTCAATTGAATCCACAGGACACTTCATGACCCCACAACGATCGGCACCGCGAAATAGTTCAAAGGAGCGTTCAGGACGGAACGGCTTCCCTGACGCTACTCGTTCCGGCTACCGGAAATGCCTGCCAGAAGTTGCTCGAACGGAAGGGACGCCAAGTCCTGAGAGTGTCCATAAGATGATCCCCTCGCCTGACGCGGGGCCGTAAGCATTTCGGCAAACTCCGCCGCCGCCCGCTCGGTCCGGGCAGAAAGCGGCGACCCTCCGCCGTCGGTGTTTCCCCAGTCCTGGGGGCCAGCGAAGACGGCAGTCGGTACAATGCGCGTCCGCAGGTAGCTGAACAGCGGACGCATTGCATAGTCAAGGACCATCTGATGGCGGTCGGAGCCGCCCGTGGCGCCCAGCAGCACCACTTTCCCTTCCAGTGACGCGGGGTCCACCACGTCCATGAAGGACTTGAAGAGGCCGCTGTAGGAGGCACTGAAGACCGGTGATACGGCGATGATGCCATCAGCCGCAGCGACTCCCGCCAAAACACCGGCAAGGCGGGGAGCGGCGTAGCCGGTGACAAAGTTGTTGGCGATATCCACCGCAAGGTCCCGGAGTTCGACGACGTCCACTTCGGCCAGGTAGCCGGCCGCGCTCAATTCCCGGCTGGCCGCAGCAGCTAACTGGTCCGCGAGCAGACGGCTCGACGACGGAACGCCAAGCCCGGCGGAGATAATTGTGATGTGGCGGGTTTCCACGGCTGACTCCTGAAAGGATCGTTGGTCTACATGCATTTGCATCTACCTCAAGAACCGACGCCCACGCTTGTTTATTCCGGAGCAGGTACCCGGCCGTCACGATTTCGTGCACTCCTCAGCGCAACCACTTGCTGACAAGGCAATCAAGGTCTGAAAAACTGCCGTTATGGCTGAAAACAAGACCCAACCAACGCCGGAGTCCGTCGAGGATTTTCTGGAGGGGGTCGAACACCCGGTACGCCGCAGGGACGGATTCCGCCTGCTCACGCTGATGAAAGAGAACACCGGTGAGGCTCCTGTGATGTGGGGTCCGAGCATCGTAGGGTTCGGCAGCTATCACTATCGCTACAAAAGCGGCCGGGAGGGCGACACGGTGGCCGTCGGGTTCTCGCCCCGAAAGGGGAGCCTCTCCCTCTATGGACTTACTTATGCGCCGGAGGCTTCAGCACTGCTGCCCAGGCTGGGAAAGTACACCTTGGGCGCTGCCTGCCTCTATATCAACAGTCTCGAAGATGTCGACGAGGACGTTCTCGTGGAGCTGATCCAGGCCGCCCACCGCCACAACACCACGGTGATGCACCACTCGTAAACGGCCGGAAATGCAGTGCCGAACGTTAAAGCAAAGGCCCCCGCAACCAGAACCTTGGAGGTTATGGTGCGGGGGCCTTCAGCAGTTCAGGACTGCGCAACCGACGGCCCGAAAGCCGGAAGGCTACTTGCCGCGCGTAGCGCCCCTAAAACCTCGCAAGCTCGGTTTCAGGGAACCCTGCTACTTGCTGGCGACTACGTCGAGTTCGATCACAGCAGCAACGTCGTCGTGGAGACGGACGTTGGCCTGGTAGGAACCAACCGACTTGATGTGTGCCGGCAGTTCAACCTTGCGCTTGTCGATTCGGCCAAGGCCAGCGGCCTCAACAGCGTCAGCAACGTCGCCCTGCTTGACGGTGCCGAACAGGCGTCCGGTCTCGCCAGCCTTGACAACGAGCTTGACGGGCTTGGCGGACAGAGCCGCGGCCTGCTTCTGAGCATCTTCCAGGGAAGCGTGCTCGCGGGCGGCGCGGGCAGCCTTGATGGACTCAACCTGCTTCTCGCCTCCCTTCGACCAGGTCAGGGCGAAGTTGCGGGGCAGCAGGTAGTTACGTGCGTAACCGTCCTTGACCTCGACAACGTCGCCAGCAGCACCGAGACCGGTTACTTCGTGGGTCAGAATGAGCTTTGCCATTTTAGTTAATCCCTTTCCTTAACCGCGGCCAGCGCCGGAGTAAGGCAGCAGAGCAACTTCGCGGGCGTTCTTGATTGCCTGGGCGATTTTGCGCTGTTCCTGCACCGTGACGCCAGTGACGCGACGGGCGCGGATCTTCCCGCGGTCGGAGATGAACTTGCGCAGCAATGCTACGTCCTTGTAGTCGATGACAGTGATGTCAGCGGCCTTCAAGGGGTTGGACTTTGGTTTGGGCTTACGGAGTTCAGCCTTAGCCATCGTGGAGCTCCTTATCTATGGAGCCCGTGGATATTGATCCACGGGATGGTGGTGGTCCGACGGCGATGGTCGCCTTGGTGCCGTTGGCATCCTGGCGGGTCTCGACGTCGGCCCTTTAATGAGTGGTTAGAAGGGAGGTTCGGAATCGGGGCCGTTGCCCCAGCCGCCTGCATTGCTGACTCCGGGCGTAGCCCAAGGGTCATCCTGTGCAGCAGGCTGGTTGGCGCCCCAGGTTCCACCGGAGTTGCCACCCTGGCTTGCACCGGGGTTGCCACCGAAGCCGCCGCCCGCGTTTCCGCCGCCGAAGCCACCCTGACCACCTTGAGCGCCGGAGCGCTGGGTGCGGTTGACCTTGGCGTTGGCATAGCGCAGGCTCGGGCCGATTTCATCGACCTCAAGCTCGATAACGGTGCGCTTCTCGCCTTCTTTCGTTTCGTAGGAACGGCTCTTCAGGCGGCCTGAAACGATAACGCGCATGCCCTTGGTCAGGGATTCTGCGACGTTTTCGGCTGCCTCACGCCATACCGATGCGCGAAGGAACAGGGTTTCCCCGTCCTTCCACTCATTGGACTGACGATCGAAGGTACGCGGAGTGGAAGCGATGGTGAAGTTCGCTACTGCCGAGCCTGACGGTGTAAACCTCAGTTCGGGGTCACTGGTGAGGTTACCGATGACCGTGATGGTGGTCTCGCCTGCCATCTACTGCCTCCTTGTTCGTTCCTGCGGGGTAAAGAATAAAAGAGTGAAGCTGATTACTCAGCAACAACCTTCTGCTCTTCGGGGCGGGTGATCTTGGTGCGCATGATGGTCTCATTGAGACTCAGCTGGCGGTCAAGTTCCTTGGCGGTGTCCGGCTTGGCGGTGAAGTTCACCACGGCGTAGATACCTTCGGACTTCTTTTTGATGTCGTAGGCCAGACGGCGACGGCCCCAGATGTCAACCTTTTCGATGGTTCCACCATCGTTGGTGATGACATTCAGGAACTTCTGAAGCGACGGCTCAACGGTACGCTCTTCGACCTCGGGGTCGATGATTACCATCAATTCGTAAGGACGCATATGTGAACCCACCTCCTTTGGGCTAAGCGGTTACGGCATTTCCGTAACAGGAGGTTCATTTGCGGTGTCATGCATGCTCCGCTCCCATAGTGGGGGCAGGGCGCAGCACAGACTTCACTATCTTAGTGCATCCGAACCGGATAGGCGATTTCTCTTGGACTGCGGTCTGGGACTGAAACTGGTACTTAGGTTAGTGCGCTGTTGAAGACCGCGGAAGGCGCGCCGACTGCCATGTGGATAACCGGGGCCCGCCTGCCGGGCCCGGGGCGGGATTAGAGTACAGATCATGGACTTCCCCTCCCCGGAACTGCCGGCCACCATCGTCAGGCGCAGTAGGATCCGCTTCGTGGTGATGGTTCTTGCCGGGCTGGCAGCAACGCTGGCTGCCGGTCTTTCGGGGCGCTGGATCGAAGCCCCGGCCATCGGCTGGGCGGTCACCTCCCTGACCTACATAGTCTGGGTGTGGGTTGTAATCGGAAGGCTTGATCCCGCGGGAACGCGCTCCCATGCCGTGACGGAGGATCCCTCCAGGGGTGTCACTGACCTACTCATTCTTGCCGCAAACCTGGCCAGCCTCGCAGCTGTTGCCGCCGTCGTCGTTGATTCACACCGCGGCACCCCCGGCGGCCGGGAGGTGATGGCCGGCGGTCTGCTCGCCCTGTCATGCGTGGCTCTGTCATGGATGCTCGTTCAAACACTCTTTACCCTGCGTTATGCAGAGTTGTACTACGATCCCGAAAAACGAGGGGAAGAGCCAGGCGGCATCAGCTTCAACCAGGACCGCCCGCCCCAGTACTCAGATTTCGCTTATGTGGCCACGAGCCTGGGGATGACGTACCAGGTTTCCGATACCAACCTGGAGAACCACAGGATACGCGCCGAGGCACTGAAGCACGGGCTCCTGTCCTACCTCTTCGGCACCTTGATCCTGGCAACCACCATCAATCTGGTGATCGGCCTCGCAAGCTGATCCCTTGCGCTCTGATCGGCTTGGCAGGCTAACGGGATGCCGGCCTGCTACGACGCCTCTTGTTTCGACTGCAGCCGGTAAGCATGCGCCCCATAAACTCCAAGGATTCTTACTTCCGACGTGAAGAATTCAAGCTCATTAAGAGCCAAACTCAGGGGGACGTCGTCGGGGTGCCCCTCCACGTCCGCCAGGAACATGGTGGCGGCGAACTCAGCCCCCACCATGTAGCTTTCGAGTCGCGTCATGTTGACTCCGTTGGTGGCGAATCCCCCCAATGCCTTGTAAAGGGCTGAGGGAACGTTCCGGACCCGGAAAACCAGGCTGGTGACCACAGCTTCCGGCAACTCCTCGCGGACCGGAAGGGGACGCTTCTCCCCAAGGACCACGAAGCGGGTGGTATTGGTGGGGTCGTCCTCGACTTCAGTCGCCAGGACATCAAGTCCGTACATTCCGGCGGCCAGCGGAGGTGCCAAAGATACTTTTGTGGGGTCATTCCAGTCCCGCACCTCCCGGGCGGACCCGGCAGTGTCTCCTGCAATGACGGGCTTCAGCCCGCGGGAGCGAATCAGTTTCCGGCACTGGCCCAGGGCGTGCAGGTGGCTGTGCACTTCCTCAGCCTGTTCGATGGTGCTGCCGGGGATACCAAGCAGATCGAAGCGGATCCGGAGGAAATGCTCTCCGACAATCTGGAGGTTGGAGTCCGGAAGGAGGGCGTGGATATCAGCTACCCTGCCTGCGATCGAGTTCTCGATGGGGATCATCGCCAACTCCGCCTCACCGGCCGTGACCAGCCCGAAGGCGTCCTCAAAGCTGGCACAAGGCACGGCAAGCATGTGCGGATACATTTCCATGCAGGCGATGTTTGAGTTGGACCCGGGTTCACCCTGGTATGCAATTTTAGGAACCATAGAGCACATGCTCCCATATGCTCTGTGGGGCATGTACCTGGGTGCGGCATGTGGATGGACGCATGTGCATCGAGCAGCTGCTGCCAGCAGGCCCTGTGAGCCGCTGGCAGCAGCGTTCAAGCTAGGACGACGACGGCCCGGCGCCAACGCTCACATCGTCGGCTTCCGAGGCGGGAGCCGCTGCCTGTGGAGCCGGAGGAGCTGACTTGCGGTAGCGGAACAGGCCGATTCCGACCACTACGGCAGCGAGGGCGAGCGAAAGCAGGAGAGACTCGCGCGTGGATTCGAGGATCACCATTCCGATAAGGAGTGCCACGATGCTGACAATCGCGACCCACGTCAGATAGGGGAAAAGCCACATTTTCAGGGAAAGATCCTTGGCGGCCGCGCCCATGCGGCGGCGCAGGATGAGCTGTGATGCGGAAATGACCAGCCATACGAACAGGGCAATGGCACCGGAGGTGTTGACCAGGAACAGGAACACGGTATCCGGGGCGATGTAGTTCAGGCCGACGGTAACGAATCCCACCACAGTGGAGGCGAGAACTGCCGACGCCGGAACGCCACGGGAGGAGATCTTGGTCCAGGACTTCGGGGCGTCGCCCCGCTTTGACAAGGAGAACAGCATGCGGCTGGCGGTGTACAGGCCTGAGTTAAGGCAGGACAATACCGATGTCAGGACCACGATGTCCATGATGGTGCCCGCGCCGGGAATGCCGAAGAGCTCGATGACGGCAACGTACGGGCTCTTGGCAACGGAGGCATCGTTCCACGGCAAGAGGGTGACCACGACGGCGATGGAGCCAATGTAGAACACCAGGATCCGCCAGACGGTGGAGCGTACGGCCTTCTTGACCGCATCTACGGGGTTTTTGGATTCACCAGCGGCAATAGTGGCAATTTCAGCCCCGAAAAAGGAGAAAACGACGACGAGGATACCGGCGAGCACAGCTCCCGGACCGTTGGGCAGGAAGCCGCCGTTCTTCACAAGGTTGCTCAGCCCTGGTGCGGGTACTCCCGGAACCAGGCCCAGGATTGCAGCTGCACCAAAGAGCAGGAACAGGACAATGGCGGTGACCTTGATGGACGCGAACCAGAATTCGAACTCCCCGAAGGATTTCACCGAGCCAAGGTTGGTCAGGGTGAGGAGGACCATCAGGATCAGGGCCCAGACCCACTGGTCGATTCCCGGAACCCAGCGGTGCATGATGGCCGCACCAGCCGTGGCTTCGATGCCCAAGACGATGATCCAGAACCAGGCGTACAGCCACCCGATGCTGAACCCGGCCCAGCGTCCCAGCGCCTTGTCGGCATAGGTGGAGAACGAACCCGTTTCCGGATTTGCTGCAGCCATTTCACCGAGCATCCGCATCACCAGGATGACCACGAGGCCGGCCGCCATGTAGGCGAGGAGAATGCCTGGGCCTGCCTGCTGGATTGCGGCGCCGGAGCCTACAAACAGGCCGGCGCCGATGACACCTGCAATGGCGATCATGGAAAGATGCCGCGGTTTAAGCGACTTCGAGAGTTGCTGTTCAGCCTGCATGGGCGGTTGTCCTCGTCTTCCTGGGTTCAGTGGAGATTTGTATCATGGATCACATCGCTCCTACCCTAAGCGTCAGACGCCCTCAAGCGATCTGTGCAGTCATACAGTCTGCTGCTGTGCAAAAAGGAGAACTCCACAAGAACCCGGCCAAATAGGCATTCGCTGTTGCCTGTAGAGCAATTCAGAAACGCGCCGGAAACCATGCCAACGCAGGAGTCTGGTGACGACACCACCCAGACCGCTCGCTGAAGCTCTCCTAGTTAAGGGTTGTGGCCGGCGTCCCGAAGAAGGCCTCGGTGACGATGGCGAGGCGCTTCGGGTCCTCCACCCCGCACAGCTCGCGGGCCGAGTGCATGGACAGCAGCGGAACACCGACGTCGACTGTCCGGATGCCCAAGCGTGTTGCCGTCAGAGGCCCGATAGTGGAGCCGCATGGCATCACGTTGTTGGACACGAACTCCTGGTACGGCACATCGGCTTCCGCGCACAGGCGTGCCCACAGCGCCGCTCCGACGGCATCTGTAGCATAGCGCTGGTTGGCGTTGATCTTCAGGAGGGGGCCGCCGTTGAGGACCGGCTTGTTCGCGGGATCATGCCGCTCGGAATAGTTCGGGTGGACGGCGTGCCCGGCGTCGGCAGACACACAGAACGACGCCGCAAAGGCCTGCCGCCGCTGGCTCACCGAGGCGCCAAGGCCATCCGAGATGCGGACAAGGATGTCTTCGAGGACGGGGCCGCAAGCACCTGAACGGGACGCTGACCCGATCTCCTCGTGGTCGAACGCCGCCAGCACGGCGATCGGTACTTGCCCGTCGGTACTGCCTGATGGGGCGGCGTGGTTGATCAGGGCCGTCAATCCGGCGTGGGTCGCGGACAGGTTGTCCAGTCGCCCGGAGGCGAAGAACTCCCCCTTTGCCCCGAAAACCGCTGGTTCCTGCGTATCTGCAACAACAACGTCGTACCCGCCGATCTGCCCCGGATCCACTGTCTTATCGCCAGCCACATTCCCGGCAAGGAGCGCAAGGAGGTCCTCTCCGTTCGGCTCCCCAAGCCCGAAGACAGGATTCATGTGCTGTTGCTTGTCCAGCGTCAGGGCGTCGTTAGCGGAGCGGTCCAGATGGATGGCCAGTTGGGGAAAGCGGAGCAGGGGCCCTGTGGCGGTGAGATGTTGGGTGCCGTCCAGCATGACCAGCCGGCCTGCGAGCCGCAGTTCCCGGTCCAGCCACGAGTTCAGCAGCGGACCCCCATAAATCTCCACTCCTGCCTGCAGCCAGCCGAACTTGCCCGTTGTGGGTTTGGGCTTGAGCTTAAAAGAGGGCGAATCGGTATGGGCGCCCAGGATGTTGAACGGGGTGGTGGGTCCGGCGCCGGCCGGAGTCACCCAGGCGATCAGGGCGCCGTCGCGGATCACGTAGAACTTTCCAATGCCGTTGCTTCCAGCACCCACGGCGTCCCAGGACGCCAGCTCGTCCAGGCCCGTAAACCCGGCTTCGTCCAGGCGCCGGCCCGCTTCATGGACGGCGTGGAAACTCGACGGCGACGCCATGACATACGCCGAAAGGTCCTGGATGTGCTCGGCGGCGCTGGTTTTGGAAGGCATGGCGTCGAGTCTATCCCCGCCAATATGTCCGCCTAAACCGTAACGTTGAGGCCCGCCGTGTAACCCGCTGATGCCGATCCGCCCATGGTGGCCAGTTGGTGGATGCCGCCATCGTCCCCGAAGACCATGTCTGATTGGAGAGTGGTGCTGGGGAAGTTGCTGGCGCTGGTTTCATACCCTGAGGAAGCGTAGACCTCCCGGCAGGCTGCGTCCGTCAGCGCGATCTGCGAAACCGCAAGCACTTGGCCGGCGGCCGTCGCGTTGCTCATGGACTCAAAAACCTCAAAGTGGATGTGGGGCCAGCGTCCCCGGTAGGCGCCGGGGAAGATGGTCTTGAACGTGACCTGTCCGTTCGCGTCGGCCTCCTGGACGCCACGGAGGTAATTTTCGTTTTCCAGCCCGGAATCGTACATGGAGTATTTGCCGTCCCGGTCGCAATGCCAGGCATAAACGGCAGCACCGGCAAGGGGGACGCAGCCGTTGGAGTTGTCCAGGAGGGTCATGGTGACGGTCAGCGGGACGCCGTCCACCTTCGTGGTCGATGTTCCGAAGCTGGAGCTGATGTCCTGCCGCACTACGCCTGAAGCCTCCAGGACATTGGGGCCGTTGGAGCCATCGCCAGGGTAAGGACCTGCCGTTTCCGCCGGAATCTCCACGCCACACTCGGCAATGGCCCTGGTCAAGGTGGGTGAAGCTGTGGCGGTCGCTGTGCCGGCGGGCGCCGTCGTCGTACTGGTGGCGGTCGACGTCGCCGTGCTGGTGCCGCCCCCGGTTGATCCGCCAGGCGTGCATGCCGCCAAAGCTGCCGCCGTACCCGCACCGAGGAAAAGACCCAGCGAACGGCGGCTCATGAGCGTTGAAAGGTCGAATTCCAGGCCGCGGTCGTGGTTGGGGTGCGGTTCGTGGGGCTCAGGGAGGTTGTTCATGGGTCAATAGAACCTCCACCGGCTATGCACTGCATAGACCGTTCCTGTGCATCGGCTGTGCTTGAGTTTCTCGCGCGGCTTCCCGTGCGTCCTCAGGGTGCTCTCAGTAGTCGGGATTGCTGGGCACCACAAGGCCCGTTTCGTAAGCGTAGACCACTGCCTGGACGCGGTCCCGCAGATGGAGCTTGTTGAGGATGCGCCGCACGTGAGTTTTCACTGTGGCCTCCGAAAGGAAGAACTTCCGGGCGATTTCGGCATTGGAAAGTCCCTCCGCCATGGACTCCAGCATTTCCGTCTCGCGGGGTGTGAGGTCATCCAACAACGGATCGCGCTGTGGGGCGGCCGCCTGCTCATTGCTTCCGCTGGCCTGTCTTTCGACTCCGTTGCCCCGGACATACGTCTCCAGCAAGCGCTGTGTTACCCGAGGCGCCACCACCGCGTCGCCGCTGGCCACCACTCTTACTGCGCGGGTCAATTCTGCCGGGGCCACGTCCTTGAGGAGAAAGGCCGAAGCCCCTGCCTGCAATCCGGCGAAGGCGTACTCGTCCAGATCGAAGGTGGTCAGGATAATCACCCGCGCATTTGAACCGGACGTTGAAATTGCACGTGTTGCCTCGATCCCGTCCAGCACCGGCATTCGCACATCCATCAGGACCACGTCGGGATCCAGCATCCGCACCTGCTGGACCGCCTCCGCACCGTCTGAGGCCTCACCCACAACCTCAATGCCATCCTCCCCCTCCAGAATCAGGCGGAACCCCATCCGCAGCAGAGGCTGGTCATCCACCAGCACAATCCGTATAGCACTCATGCCGTTCACTTGATCCCCTCGTCAGTCATGTTCAGCACTGCCCTCACACTCCAGCCGCCGCCTGCCCCGGGACCGGCGTCCACTGTTCCGTTATAGATTCCTGCGCGTTCCTTCATTCCTTCGATTCCCTGGCCGGTCCCGGTCTGGCCCGGTCCGGCCTGAAGGTACTGGACGGTCTGATGGTGCTGGCCGTTCCAGGACTGGCCCGACGGCGCGCTCCCCTTGCCGTCGTCAGTCACATCTATGGTCACCCGGGAGCCGTCCCGGACAATTTTTGCATCCACCCGTCCTAATCCCCGGCCATAGCGGAGCACATTCGTCAGTGATTCCTGCACTATCCGGTAGACGGTGAGCTGGAAGGCTGGGTCAGCCGGAAGCGCCGGCCCGGTGTGCGAGAAATGGAGCGGGAGTCCGGCCGTCCGGAACCCATCGAGAAGTTTGCCCAGCGTGGCACTGCCAGCAAGAGGTTCGCGAGGAGATTCTTCGGGGGCGTCATTCCGCAGGACGCCCAGCACGCGGCGCATGTCTGCCAGAGCCGTCCTGCCGGTTCGGGACAGCTCACCGAGAACCTCACCTGCCTGTTCGGGGCTCCTTTTAACAGCGACGGCGGCACCGTCCGAAAGGGTGACCATCACGGTCAGGGAATGGGCTATGACGTCGTGCATTTCCCGGGCTATCCTGTTGCGCTCATTGACGGATCCCAGCTGGGCTGCCCGCGATGCCCATGCAGCAATTTCCTGTTCGTGAAGGCGCCGCTGACGGACGGAAAAGCCGATGCCTGCAGCAATGACGTTGGAAAGCGCGATGGTGATGCCGGCCACGAGGCTGACCAAATGCAGATCATTTCCCGGCCCTCCGGCGTTTTCGGGAAGGGGTCCCACCAGCATCAGGAAGTAGACCAGGGAAAGCGGCGTCGTTGCCAAGGCCAGCGCCACAAGGGCAAAACGGCGGGTATGGGCAACAGCCAAGGCGTAGAGGGCGAACCATAATCCGGCGGAGACGTTTGGTCCCCAGGGATGGAGCATGGTGATTGCCACCTCAAGAATCGCAACCACTGTCACCACCATGGCCGGCTGATCCCGGCGGGACAGCAGCACCACAGCGAGGGTGCCCATCAGAGCTATCCCTGCCCAGTCGCCGTCGTTCGCCGCCTCAACGATGGTGGGCGTGACCAGCAGCAGGTAGCCCGCAGCAACCAAGAGGTCCACCAAACGGGGCCGCCCATGCAAGTAACGGCGCAGGCGCCCCCGACGGCGGGCGGTAATCTCGGCAAAGGACGCGTCGACGTGTGTGGTCGACGCGCCCTTTACCGGCGCTATTTCACTCACTATCGAACCAGAAGCTGGCTACACGTCCCGTTTCTTCAGCAGCACCATGGCCAGGATCACTGGAACAACAACCCAGGCTCCGAGTACAAGGGCCGCCTGCCAGACTTCGAGGGTGTCCGGCATGTGTTTGACGGCAGTCATTGGCTCCACGGTGTTACCTGGCAGGTATTTCCTGATCTCTTTGGCGACGTCGCCTTGGATGATCTGCAGTGCAATGGGAGCTACGAAGAACAGACCGACAAGGCTCATGATGCCGCCGGCGGAGTTCCGGATGATGCTTCCCAGTGCCAGACCGATGGCTGCCACCGCGGCAACGTAAACGCTGCTGACGAGCAGGAGTTTCACGGACTGGGAAGCCGCCAGATCAAGTTTGAGGTCGTAGGAGTCCAGGATGGGAATGGCAACGAGTCCAGCCAGAAACGAAGATACCGCCGTGAGAAGGAAGGAAGCCACCACCACGACAATCAGCTTGGCGCCGAACGCAGGCAGCCGGTTGGGCACTGCGGCGAAAGTGGATCGAGCCATGCCGGTGGTGAATTCGGAACTCATCAGCAGCACGCCCAGTGAGCCCAGGATCAATTGGGCAAAGGCGATGCCGGAGGTGGGCACGGCAACTGCAAGGTCTCCTCCTTGGGCTGCCAGCGCTGCGGCAGCTTCCGGATCACTCAAGGCCTGCTCGGCGAAAATGCCGGTTGTCCAGGCGGCCAGAGCACCGAAGCCCACCATGACAAGCAGCGTGCAGGCCAACAAAATCAAGGTGGACGTGAGGGTACGGAATTTGATGAATTCGGAATTCAACACCCGGAAAAAGCTGGGTCCGGGGCCAACCACGGCAGCGGTTCCGCGACGGCTCGGTGCCGGTGTGTTCAGGGTTGATGGGTTCACTGACGATGTGTTCAGGTTTGACGTGCTCATGGCTTAGTTGCCTCCGGCCTGAACGGAAGCAGGGGCTCCCGAAGTGATCAGCGAGTGGTATTCGACCTCGTCCTTGGTCAGCTCCATATAGGCTTCCTCGAGGCTTGCCTGCAGCGGCGTGAGTTCGTAGATCATGACGCGGTCTTCGAGTGCAATGCGGGCGATCCGGCGGGGATCAAGTCCGGTGACCTCCAGCAACTCAGGCTCCTGGACCTGGATGGAGACACCATCCCCGGCGAGAATGTTCATCAGGTGCTCTGGCTGGTCCGTCCGCACACGCGCCCGGCTCTGTCCCTTGCCGTTGATGATCTCCTGGATAGGAGCATCCGCAATGATCCTGCCGCGGCCGATGACAATGAGATGGTCCGCAGTGACTGCCATCTCGCTCATCAGGTGGCTCGAGAGGAAAACAGTCCGGCCCTCCGCCGCCAGATATTTGGCGAGGTTCCGGACCCACACGACCCCTTCCGGATCAAGGCCGTTGACGGGCTCATCCAGAATCACCGTTTGCGGGTCGCCCAGGAGGGCAGCGGCAATCCCGAGCCGCTGGCCCATGCCCAGGGAGAATCCCCTGACCTTTTTCCGGGCCACCTCGGAGAGCCCGGTCATTTCGATGACCTCGTTGACCCGCTTCTTCGGGATGCTGTGCGTTGCTGCCATGGCCAGCAGGTGGTTGTAGGCGGTGCGCCCTGTGTGGACGGCTTTGGCGTCCAGCAGGGATCCGATTTCGCGCAGCGGGGCTACGTGCTTGGCGAACGGAACACCGTTCACCGTGACGGATCCCGACGTCGGCCGGTCAAGTCCCATGATCATGCGCATGGTGGTGGACTTGCCTGCACCGTTGGGCCCCAGGAAGCCGGTGACCCGGCCTGCCTCGACCGTGAAGCTGACGGCGTCTACGGCGGTTTTGTCACCGTAGATTTTTGTCAGGCCTTTTGCTTCAATCATGGAAGCTTTCCTTTGGGTAGCAGTGGATGCAAGGTGCGTTGGGGTGCAACCACCACGCTACCCATGCTCCCTAGGAAAATCGCCGGTCTCAGGGATGATTCAGGGGAGAATCAGGGTAGTCCGATCGGATGACCCTTCAGGGCTCGGGGGAGTAATACCTTAAAGCGCCGCGCCGCACGGTGAACTCCACGCTGCGGACCCCGGGGATGGCCTCACCGTCCACGGCGAGAGTCAGCGGGGCGCCGTTTGCCTCGACCCTGATCCTGGTGGCCTCGCGAAGATGGGTGATTTTCGACGTCGCCACGGTCCCGGTGAGAACCGACCACAACAGGCGCAGCCTGGCAAGAGATTCGTCGGCAGTAATGAGGCGGAAGTCCAGGACGCCGTCGTCCATCACCGGGCGCACCAAGGGAGCGTGGTCCCGGGGGAAGTACCTGCCCCGGCCCACGTACAGCATCCAGAGCTTGTGGCGCACTCCATCCACGAACAAGGTTGTGGGGGTGCCGGCCGCGAATGTGCCAAGCATTGCGACTACTCCTGCAAGGGGCTTGCCCATGCTGCGCTGAAGATGATCCCTGCGCCTGACCATGTCGGGATACAAACCGATGCTGGCAGTGTTCAACATCGTCAGTTCAAGGCGCTCGGGTTTGTCGGGCAAGCCACGCTCCACCACAATATGGCCAACATCTGCCAGTGCTGCTTCGCCCTGTTCAGCAGCATTCAGTGCCAATGTGAGGGTGGACGTGCCTGCATCGCGGGCGAAGTGATTGAGGGTCCCGCCAGGGAGCACGAGCAGGGGCAGTTTTTCTGCCACGGCGTATGCAGCGGCAGCGCCCACGGTCCCGTCCCCGCCCCAGACCCCTAAGGCTTCCGTTCCGGGGTGGGTGGCAACAGCCCGGATTGCAGCTACCAGATCGTCATCCTGACTAACCTGCTGTATATACGCTGACGGGAATACTTTCTGCAGGGCGGCTACTGTTTCCGGGCCGTAGGATCCACCCAGCGTGTTCACCGCGATGCTTAACCCGCGTCCACCCGCTATCTCGGGAGCATGGGTCCGATTTCGCCGTGTGTCAGGAAAGGGCGGCCCGACCGGCCACCACTTTCGGGTGACCAGAGCGGCTCCCGCTCCGATGGCAGATCCGAAGATCACATCAGATGGCCAGTGGGCTCCTGTATGCACTCTTGAGTATGCAACTCCGGCAGCGACAGGAGCGAGTGCTGCTCCGATCACGGGGTGGACGAAACCAGCTCCCACAGCGAACGCCGCTGCCGAAGCCGAGTGCCCGGACGGCATAGAAGAACTGGTGGGCTGCGGATGAACGAAACGGAACACCGGCAGGTGCTCCGGCAGAGGGCGGGCGCGCGGCAGCAGGGTTTTGAAGCCGAGGTTGGTTACACCAGAAGCCAAGCCTTGGGCAATAAGGCCGTGAAGGGCCGCACGACGCGGCCTGCCCTTGAAGATGGCAAGGACAGCAGCTATGGCAAACCACAACTTGCCTTTGTTGGCAACGGCGGACAGCCGACGGAAGAAGTCGTCGTGTTCACCTCCGGGGAAACCCGAAACGGCCCTGACGAGTGCCCTGTCCAGACGCGCAATCCTTCCTGGGCCCCTCCTCAGCATCCTTCGCATTTCCCCACCCTACAACCGAAGGCCCGCCGGGGATTTGACCAGCTTTGGTTGGGCATGGCGTGGGGGAAGGCACGCCCATTGGATCATCGGTTCGATTTCCCGGTTGCTTGACGGGACGAATCGTTAGGATGAATCAATGACGCGTGTCCTCGACCCGCAGCGGTATTCCCCAGGCCCGGTGATCGCGGCCAGCACGGCCCTGCTCGCATCGATGACCGTTCTGGGGGGCCTGTTATTGGCCAATAAGGTGGATCCACCCTTCCTGGCCCTGGACAGCGGATGGCACCAGTTTGTCGAGACGCTGCGCAGCCCTGCGTGGGACGGCATCAACGAGTTCCTTAACGTGGCCGGCTACCGCGGAATCTATGCGCTGCACGCCTGCCTCGTCATCATTCTGCTGGTGCGGCGAAGGCCCCAGACTGCCGTTTTCTCCGTTGTCGCCGCTGCCTCTGTGGCACTGCTTACCCAGCTGATCAAGACAGGGATTGGCCGCGGCCGTCCGTCCAACACCATCGTCCTCACCGATACGGGTTCTTTTCCCTCCGGCCATGTATCCGCCACGGCCGCATTTCTGCTGGTGGTTGCACTCCTGATCGGACGGCTGTGGATGTGGCTGATGGCCGCTCTGGGAACACTCGCCATGATGGTCAGCCGGACGTACCTTGGCGCGCACTGGCTGATTGACACCCTGGGTGGTGCGCTGCTTGCCGCCGCCGTAGTGCCCCTGGTCTGGCTGATGTTTCAAAGCGCCTGTGTACGGGAGAACACGGACGCCCGCAGGTTGCTTACTTGGCGTGCAAGGGCTTCGCGGCGCCAGCGAGCAGCAAGGCAACCAGGATCGGGGCGAGGATAGCAAGGAGTGCGAAGTGGATTCCCGTGATGTCCCCGAGGTATCCGAGCAAGGGCGGGCCGGCCAGGAACGACATGTAGCCTATCGTCGACACGACGGACACCCGTGCCGCGGCGTGGCGGGGGTCATCTGCAGCGGCTGACATCCCCATGGGGAAGGCCAGTGCGGCTCCCACTCCCCAAAGAGCGGCCCCCGCCACGGCCAACCACACATTTCCTGCCAGGACGAAGAGACCCAGACCGGCGGCTGCCGCTGCCATGCTGGCTCGCAGGACCGCGACTCGGCCATAGCGATCGATGACCATTCCGCCTGCAAACCGCATAGCAGTCATGGCGAGGACAAAGACGGCAAAGAGCAAAGCGCCCGTGGACTCGGTTGTGCCAAGTCCGTCAACTGATGCCTTGGCGATCCAGTCATTGCCTGCGCCCTCGGTCAGGGTAGCGCCGAGGACCACCACGCCGATCAAAAGGGTCCGCCCGTCGCGCCAGGCAGAGGGTCCCTTGGCAGGCTTGGGTTCCCCGTCTGCTGGCCGCTCTGCCGCGATATGGGGAAGGAAGTAGCGGGGCACCACAAGGGTCAGGACGGCAACCAGACCGGCGATGACCAGCAGGTGCACGGGCAGGCTCACACCAAGGTTGGACAGGGCGGAGCCAATCAGGGCTCCCACAAAAGCACCGCCGCTGAAAGCCGCGTGGAACTGGGGCATGATGGTCCGTCTAAGCCGGTGTTCGACGTCGGCCCCTTCAATGTTCTGGGCGACGTCCCAAAGACCGATGCCCATTCCGAAGAAGAACAGGGCCAGGGCCGTAGCCGGAACGGATTCCGCCAACAGTGACAACGCAACAGCTGCGCCAGCCAGTGCTGCGAGGACCCCGCTGGCGCGAACAGTGTTCGCTGTCCCGATCCGGCCGACAACCCACCCTGCTGTGGGCAGGGCGATCAGCGAGCCAATGGCCGTGCACAGGAGCAACGTGCCCATCTGGCCCGACGTCAGATGCAGGATTTCGGTGACAGCGGGGATCCGTGCCGCCCAGCTGGCAAAGACCAGCCCGTTCACCCCGAAAATCAGGAAAGTAGCGACGGAGGCCGCTTTCAGGCTGGGGCCGGTCGCGATGCTGACGCTCATACAGTCACTACTTTCACCGAGTACGTTTCGAGTTGTGCAAGTTCTTCAGGAGTGAGGAATCTGTCCGTCACCAGGACATCAACGGCCGGCAGGGCGGCTACGAGTGCAACAGCATTACCGTTCCATTTCGAGCCGGCGCAAGCAACAACTACCCTGGCCGCTGACTCCAGGCCTGCGCGCTTGACGGCGGCGTCGTCGACGTCATGGGCCAGCAGACCGTCCTTGAAGTTAAGGGCGCAGGGTGTCACCACGGCGGTGTCGAATCTCAGGGAGCGGATGGTTCTTTCCGCCAACGGCCCCCGGAAGGAAAATTCGCCCGGTATCAGGCTTCCGCCTGGGAGCAGCAGTGCCGGCCGATGTCCGCTCTGCCAGTCATCCACGGCCAGTACGTTCACGGACCGCAAGGACATCGGCATCAGGGTGAGTTCGCGCTGGCGCAGTTGACGGGCAATTTCTGTTGCCGTGGTTCCGCTGTCCAGCCAGACGTGTTCGCGATCGCCCAAAAGTGAGGCGACGCCTGCCGCTATCCTTACCTTAATGGCCTGGTCTTCAAGTTCCCGCTGACCGTAGCCCGGGTTTTCGCCCCGCAGGACCAGGCTCTTTGCGCCGCCGTGGATCCGCCGGAGTACACCGTGTCCCGCCAGCACCTCAAGGTCCCGGCGGATGGTGGCTCCTGAGGAACTGCACTGAGCGATGAGCTCCTCGACACTGACCTCATCCCGTTGACGCAGAAGCTCTGCGATCAGACGGTGTCTTTCTTCAGTCCTCACGCTCAAATGATAGTCCGAAGTGATCATTTAGTCACATTGGGATGCAACTGGTATCGCGAGGTGGAGGCCTTCTGCAGCGGGGGGCTTTCCGGGACGGCCCGCAACGCAAAACGGTCAAATAGAACCCTCCCTCACCTTTCACCCCAAAACACCAAACCCTCCCTCACTTAATGAGGAAGGGTTGGGCAAAAAGCTGCGAAAGGTGAGGGAGCGTTGGGGCTAACGGACGCGTTCCACGCGCTTTTCATCCCAGACGGGTGCCTCGGATTCGTACACCTTGCCGTCCGAGCCGAATACAAGGAAGCGGTCAAAGGTCCGGGCGAACCAGCGGTCGTGGGTGACTGCCAGGACGGTCCCCTCGAAATGGTCAATGGCTCGCTCGAGAGCCTCGGCTGAGTGGAGGTCGAGGTTGTCTGTGGGCTCATCGAGCAGCAGCAGGGTGGCTCCCGAAAGCTGCAGCAGCAGAATCTGGAACCGTGCCTGCTGCCCCCCGGACAGGGACTCGTACTTCTGCTCCGACTGACCTGCCAAGCCGTAGCCGTCCAGCGCACCCGCGGCGGCTTCACGGCCCAACCCGGAGCGATGCTCGTCCCCGCGGTGCAGGATCTCCAACAGGGTTTTGCCAAGAAGATCCGGGCGAACATGCGTCTGTGCGAAAAATCCGGGCCGGATCCTGGCGCCGAGTTTCACCGTTCCTTCATGCGGAACCTCAGCAATCTCCACTTCCGATACCGGCAGGTGTTCACGCTCAGGGTCTGTCCCGCCGGTAGCCAGCAGTCGCAGGAAGTGGCTCTTGCCAGAGCCGTTGGAGCCGAGAACACCGACGCGGTCCCCAAACCACACTTCAGTGGAAAACTGCTTCATGAGGCCTGTCAGTTCAAGTCGTTCGGCGACGATGGCACGCTTGGCCGTCCTGCCTCCCTTGAGCCGCATCTTCACGTTCTGCTCTATGGGAAGGGCTTCCGGAGGGCCAACTTCCAGGAATTTTGCCAGCCGGGTCTGCGCAGCGTGATATCGGTTAGCCATGTCAGAACGGAAGGCGGCCTTGTTCTTGTACATGTTGACGAGTTCTTTGAGCTTGATGTGCTCCTCGTCCCAACGTTTTCGCAGTTCCTCGAAGCGGGCGTTCCGGTCAGCCCTCGCATCGACGTAAGAGCCGAAGCCCCCTCCATGCACCCAGGCGCCGGCTCCGTTGATGCCCGGTTCAAGGGTGACGATACGCCCGGCGGCATTGTTCAGGAGCTCACGGTCGTGGCTGATGAAGAACACTGTCTTTTTGGATTCGTTGAGTTTGCCTTCGAGCCAACGCTTTCCCGGGACGTCGAGGTAGTTGTCCGGTTCGTCCAGAAGCAGCAGTTCGTCAGGACCAGCGAAGAGGGCCTCCAGCACCAGTCGCTTTTGTTCGCCCCCTGACAGGCTCGACGCCGGACGGTGCTGCGCCCGGTCAAAGGGAAGTCCCAGCGCGGCCATGCAGACCTCGTCCCAGACGGTCTCGACGTCGTAGCCGCCTGCATCTCCCCAGTCCACGATCGCCTGGGCGTAGCGCATCTGCGTGGGTTCGTCGTCGAACTCCATCATGGCCAGCTCGGCTTCATCCACCGTGCGGGCAGCCGAAGCCAGAGCAGGAGGCGCGGCAGATACCAAAAGGTCACGGACGGTCGAATCGTCACGGACCTGGCCTACGAACTGGCGCATGATGCCCATATTCCCTGAGCGGCCAATGACGCCTTCATCGGGGACCAGATCTCCGGCAATGATCCTGAACAGCGTGGTTTTCCCGGTGCCGTTAGGCCCGATCAGCGCGGTCTTACTTCCATCGGGCACTTTGAAAGTGACGCCGTTGAGCAGTTGGGTGCCGTCGGAGAGGAAGTAATCAATACCGGAAACGTCAATATGAGCCACAAAAGCAATCTTCCCATGCCCCATTACTTCGCTTGATCCGGCCGCCAACCCTCCCTCACCTTTCGCAACGAAATGCCGGACGCTCCCTCACCTGGTGTAGGAGGGTTGGGTCAAAAGCGACGAAACGTGAGGGAGCGTCGGGTCAAAAGCGACGAAAGGTGAAGGAGCGTCGGGTATAAACCCGCGAAAGGTGAGGGAGCGTCCGGGGGTTAGCCGGCGGCGGTCAGGAATTCCTTCAGCAACGGACCCGAGGTGGCCGCACCAAGGCCGCCTTCCTCCACGAACACCGCAACGGCAAGGTCCCCGTGCACAGCCACGATCCAGGCATGCGTCTTCGGCGGATTCTCCTTGCCGAATTCGGCTGTGCCGGTCTTCGCGCCCACCGGTGCGCCCGGAACGTCCATAAGGAATCCGGCATGCCCAGAGGTCACTACCGCCCGCATCATGTCGGCCAGCGCTGTGGCTTCCTCTTTGGTGATCGGCTTCTCGGCCGTTTTTGCGGGTGGCGGGGCGTCCGAGGCGGGCGACGACGGTGTGGCGGCGGCCGCCGTCGTGCTTCCGGAAGGCGCGCCGCCTGGAACCGCGGCGTCAGCGTTGAGGACAAGCTGCGGCGACACGGGGGAGCCGTTGGCTACAGAACCGGCCATCACGGCAGCGGACAGCGGGGACATGAGAATCTTGCCCTGGCCGATCATGGACGCCGCGTGTTCGGTACCTTCGGCTTCTCCGGGGACGGAACCGAGGAAGGCGTCGGCCCCCAGCTTCGGCGCTTCTACGGCCACACCCAGTGAAGTGGCTGCCGTCTCAAGCTGGGCCTGACTCACAGAGTCCCTGGCCGAGATGAAAGCAGTATTGCAGGAGTGGGCGAAGGCGTCCCGCAGGGTGACAGACCCCAAGGAGTCAGCGGGATAGCCCTCGGCGTTTTTGAAGGTCCTGCCGTCCACGGTCAGAGTCGGCGTACATTCCACTTTTGAATCCGGCGTCATTCCGTTGCGGAACATGGCTAGGGAATCCACCATTTTGAAGGTTGAACCCGGAGCGTACTGGCCCAGCATGGCGGTGTTGTAACCGTCGCTGCCGGGTCCCGAAGCAGCGGCAAGGACCGCACCGGTCGAGGGGCGGAGCGCCACGATGGCGGATGCGGGCTGAATTTCAGCCAGTATCCCTTCGGCCACTTGCTGCAGCGAGGGGTCCAGTGTGGTCTTCAGGGGCGTGCCGGGGGTGGCCGGAACATCGAAGACGGTTCGGCGGGGATCAGTGCCGGTCGCTCGGATCTCTTCCGCCGTGAGGTCTGCCTTCTGCGCCCGGATGATCACTCTGTCCGTTCCACGCAACAGGGCATCGTACTGCTGCTGCAGGCCTCCGGTCCCCGTCACGTCTCCGGCTGTCAGGGCACCGCCGGATTTTTCAATCTGTTCAGCATTGGCTTGCCCCACCGTACCCAGTAACGCCCGCGCGAACGTGCGTGTGGGCGCGAGCGGCATGCTTTCTTTGATGGCACGCGCGCCGGGAATCGCGGAAATCTGCGCATCTGTGACAGTCCTGCTGGCGTCGTCACGCAGGGTGATGGCAACCACGAAAGCCTCAGCACCCGCAGCCTGCACCTGGCTGACGTACGCCGCGGAATCAACTCCCACCAGCTCGGCGAGCTTTCCAGCAGAGGCCGCGGGATCCCCACCGGCGAGCTGTTGCTTGTCGATGCCAACGTTCACCACAGGGCGGTAAGTAACCAGCGGGGCATCACCGGCGCCAAGAATATCGGCGCGTTGAGGTGATTCGGTGGCCTTGGTGAGAATTTCGCCATCCACCAGGTCGGGCACCAGAAGCGCTGGCTTCCATACCGTTAGCCACGAGTCGCCGGATTTCTTGAGCTCGGCTGTTACGGAGTACTTCCACTCCGAGGAACCGATTTTCCAGTTATATGCCAAAGGGACGGTGGCGGTGTCTTCCTCCAGCTTCAGCTCACCGGGTTCCACGGCAGGCTTACCCGGCTCAAGTGCCTTGAAAACCTCCTGGAGCTGCTCGTTAGCGCCGGCAGCATCCTTGCCTTCAAAGGCAACACCCTCGACGTCGAGGGCTGATATGGCGGACGCGAGCTGTTTTGCTGCGACTTCCGCCCCTGCCCGGCCGTCGTCGCAACCCGCCAACGATCCACCAATAATGAGCCCGACAAGTGCCAGTGATATCTTCTGAATTTTCCCCACGGCGCCATTATGCCTGCTCACCCTGAGAATTGCGTTGTCAACTCGTTGGGACAGGGCTATGTGGGCGCGGCAGGCGTTGCCGGACCAGACCGGCGCGTCCCCGGCCGCAAAACCCCCGCCGGGCTACACCCCCTGAAACCCTCGAAACGGTATTGGCTCTGCCACTTCCCGTGGGACGACGATCAAGCCCGGATGGAGCGTTCGCTTAAGGAACCGCTCCAGTTCGAGCGGCGCGGAAATGGCATCCTGCTGCACGTTGAGGAGTCCGCGAGCACCCTTGTGGCCACTCCCTACGTGGGGTAGTTGCTGTATTTCGGAGCCAGGTCAGCCCTCCAGGAGTTCCGCGTCCCGAAGCTCGTCGTAGGCATCACGGGCGTCAATGATGGCGGGCACATTGTTCTCCGCCCATTCACGCAGCTGGCTTAGCGGTACGAGAAGGGAACGGCCCAGGTCAGTCAGCGTGTAGTCCACTCTCGCCGGAACCTGGGCGTAAACCTTCCGGGTGATGAGGCCATCCCGCTCAAGAGAACGGAGCGTCTGCGTCAGCACCTTAGGCGTGACGACCTGAACCATCTTCCGCAGCTCGCTGAACCGCACAGGTCCGTCGGTCAGAACCTGGATCACCAGGGAGGCCCATTTGTCCCCGATCCTCTGGAACACCACCCTGGAGGGGCAATCGGGGTCCAGGACGCTGGCAGCCTGCTGCATGGTTTCCAAAAGGATACTCAGTTTCTTTGAAGGTCTTTGTATCCAAAAGATACTTTAGGGGCTGTCCGAGAGTACCAATATGAAGGAGTGTCATGAAAATCGCAGTCTATGGAGCCACCGGTATGGTCGGGAGCCAGATTGTCAATGAGTCTTTGCACCGTGGTCATGAAGTGACCGCCGTTTCACGGAGCGGTTCCGCTGTTGAGGGTGCGTCAGCACTCTCCGCTGATCTCGCTGACCAGGGCACCTTCACTCAAGTCGTTGAAGCCCACGACACTGTTGTCCTGGCTACTGTGCCGAGCCGGACCGGAGGCGACCATTCAGAATGGCTTGACGCCATGAACAGCGTCTATGGCACTGCCGCGAAGACCCGCCTGTTGATCGTCGGGGGCGCCGGCGCCCTTGAGATCGACGGCGTAAGGCTCGTGGACTCGCCCGGTTTTCCCGAAGCCTACAAGGCAGAAGCGCTCACCATGGCAGCAGCTTATGAGGCAGCCAAAGAGGCGCCTGACCACGTGGACTGGACTGTCCTGGCCCCTGCTCCGCTGATCCAGCCTGGTGAGCGGACCGGGGAGTACGTAACCGCCCTGGATACTCCGGCAGGTTCGCAGATCTCCACCCAGGATTTCGCGGTAGCAATGCTGGACGAGATCGAAAACCCGAAGCACCGCCGCACGCGCTTCACTGCCGCCAATTAGCGCACTTTCAACGCCGCCTGGTCGCGATGGCCCTACGTGTCGGAGAGCCGCCTTCCCAAGGAAGGCACCGGCAGTCCGAATATGTCCTTTAGGGCATACTTCGCTGCGTGGAACCCTGGCATACCGGTCACTCCGGGACCGGGCGGCGTTGACGACGAGCACAGGTACACCCCGGGAATCGGCGTCCGCCAGGGTACCGGGCTAAAGGTGGGCCGTTTGATGATGCCCATCACGTCCACTATTCCCGAACTGAAATCGCCGCCCACATAGTTTGCGTCGTAACTGGCCATGTCCGCTGCAGTAGTTACCTTGGACTCGATGATGAGATCACGGAAACCTGGCGCAAAGCGCTCAATCTGTGCAACCACCCGCTCCGTCATGTCCGTAGTTGATCCGGCCGGAACGTGGCAGTAGCTCCAGAGGATGTGTCGTCCGGCCGGGGCCCTGCCGGCGTCGAACTGTGATGGCTGGGCCACCAGGACATAGGGCCGTTCCGGATGCCGGCCGTCAGCTACGGCGGCCTCAGAGGCGGCTATTTCCTCCCGCGTCCCGCCTACATGGACTGTTCCTGCGTCGGATAGCTCCGCGGCTGCCCAGGGGACCGGACCGGACAGGATGAAGTCCACTTTGCACGCTGCATTACCAAACCGGAATGCTTCCAGGGAACGCCGATAGCCTGGGGGTAGCCGGCTCCCTGCGATCTTCAGGAAGGCAGGTGGCACCACGTTGAGCAGGATGGCCTTCGCGGGAGACAGCTGGTCCAGGGAGTCAATCCGCGCTCCCGTTTCGATCACGCCACCGTGTGCCTGGATGTCGTCTGTCATCGCCTTTACGATTGCCGCTGATCCGCCAACGGGTATCGGCCAACCCTCCACATGGGCCAGGGTAGCCAACAGCAGGCCGGCGCCCGCCGGTGCCAGGGTTGGATGCCGGCCGACGGCATGTGCGGTGACTCCGGAAAGAAGCGCTGGCGCCAGATCCTCCTGAAACCTCTTACCCCAGAGGGCCGTCCCCTGCTCGAACGTCCGAAGCGCCAGCACTGCGGCGGCCACCGGGTGGCGCGGCACCCGCAGAAGGTGGTTCAGGGCGGTGTCTGTGACGCCCTCCACCATACGAACCAAGGGTTCCATGAGCCTGCGGTAGGCGTCGCCGTCGCGTCCCAGCTCTGTTGCCGTGCGTTCCAGTGACCTGTACGCCAAGGCAACCCGGCCGCCGTCGAGCGTTGCACCGTAGGAGAGTTCTGGTGTCTTCAACTCAATCCGGGAAGAGAGTCCGAAAGCTCGGAAGAATGGCGAGGCAAGGGCCATGGGATGGACGGCCGAACAGACGTCATGGAAGTGCCCTGTTTGCATCAGTTCGCTGGTCCGTGCCCCGCCTCCTGCCGATTCAGCGGCCTCGTAGACGCGCACGGCCAGGCCGGAGCGCGCCATCATCACCGCTGCCGCCAATCCATTGGGTCCTGAACCTACGACGGCGACATCAGACATTGCTTCTATCCTTCCAAGGGAGCACTGAGGCAGAGGGGCGGCCGAGATCAAGGCGGAGCCGGTCGGGAGCCCCGTCAAAAGGACCGGCATGGGGATCGTCCATGCCGTGCCTTCGGATGACGTCGTAGTCGGGATTCCAAATGTCCCAGGTGACCCTGAGCATGAGGTAACCAGTGGCCACCATGTGCAGGATGACGGCAAGAACGTAGTACGGCATGTCGATATTGTGTTGCGCAGACCCGTTGCTCGTGACCTGCCCCAGGTACATCCAAATCGCGGCCCAGTGCAGTCCCTCGATCGCCTGCCAGATCAGGAAGTCGCGCCACCGGGGCCGCGCGAGTGCCATGAGGGGAATAAGCCAGAGCACGAATTGCGGAGAGTACACCTTATTAGTGAGCACGAAGGCAGCCACGATGAGGAAGGCGAGCTGGGCGATCCTCGGCCGTGTGGGGGAGGACAAAGCCAGGACTGCAATGAGGAAGCAAGCCAGGAGGAACAGGCCCAGGGCCATCGTGTTGATGGTCTCGGGAGCCAGTGGCTGGCCGTTGAGACGTTCAGCGAGCAGGTTGTAGGCAAACCAGGGGGAGCTGTAGCCGGCCGGACGGTCCTCGGTGAAGTCGTAGAAGTACCTCCAGCCCGACGGGTTTATCGCGGCAATTGGGAGGTTGACTGCCAGCCAGGCAGCGGCTGCGGCTCCGACCGTGACCAGAAGCGGCCTGATCCGGCCTGTCCGCAGGGCAAGTAGCAGGATGGCGCCCAGGATCAGGAGAGGATACATTTTGGTTGCCGTGCCCAGGCCAATGAAGATTCCAGCCAGCACAAGCCGCTCCCGGGCCAGGAAATACATGGCAAGGGCCAGCAGTCCAACGGCCCACATGTCCCAGTTGATCAACCCTGACAGGATGATTCCCGGAGCCAGGGCAACCATGGCGGCATCCCAGGGCCGACGGCGGGTCATCCTTGCGGTCGCCAGCACGACGACGATCCACACGGCGGCGATCAATGTGGCGTTTACATCGAAATAGCCGAGGATCCTGGCATCGCTGACGCCCTCACCGGGAACCATCAGGGCCGTGATACCGGCAATCAGACCTGTCAGTACCGGGTACTCGAAGGAGGAGCCCTGCGTGAAGAACGGAAAGACGCCGTCACCCAGGCCGCGGTTCCTGAACAATTCCGGGAAGTCGGAGTAACACGTGGAATAGAACTGTCCGGGCGTTTCCCAGCCGTTGAGGCGGCAATGGTTCTTGATGAGGATGCCGGTCAGTGCCGCCGCGACAGTGAGGATGATGAGTACACGTTCCACCGTAAAAAAGCCCGGGGATACGACGCCGGGGGCGGACCTGGTGCCCATAGGGCCACCAATCAATTCCGTGAAGTTCCGCAGCAGGAGATCACTTCGGCTCGGAATGACCAGACGCACCCTTTTCGGCCCCGTCGGCGGCTTGATCTCCTGCATGTGTTTGAGCTTACCGCTGGAGGGAGCGGTGGCTAGGGGGTTGGTTGTACGCGTCTAACACCCCCCGTATATGCTCGTTACAATCAGTCAGCCTCAGGGGGCTCCTTAATGTCACGCCAACTTTCCCACGAAGCCGGACCCGCTTCCGGGCAAAAGGGTCGACGGTCCTCAGAGCTGCAGGGAGTCCCGGCCTCATCCAACGGGAGCCCATCATCGCGCCCTTGGCTTAGCCCTTCGGCAGTGGGGGTTGCCGCTTTCCTCGTGGCCTTCGTTGGCTCGTGGATCCCCTCGTTTTGGGACGATGAGATTGCCACAGTTTCTTCAGCGGGGCGTTCGCCTGCCGAGCTGTTTACGTTGCTCCAGTCCGTTGACGCTGTCCATGGGACTTACTACCTCTTGATGCATGCTTGGACCTCCGTCTTCGGCTTCTCAGAGCTGGCGCTTCGCACACCGTCGGCCATCGCCGTAGGCCTGGCCTGCGCGGGAACTGTCCTTATCGGACGCCGTCTTGGATCCGAGAGCATTGGAATCGCCAGCGGCCTCGTCCTTGCTGTGCTGCCACGCATGGTGTGGTCGGGAACGGAAGCCCGGCAGTATGCAATCTCTGCCTTGCTGGCGGTGGTGCTCACCCTCCTCCTGCTCCGGGCATGGGAATCGAACCACAGCATCGGCTGGATCCTTTACGGAGCGTGCGCTGCTCTGGGGATATTCGTTTTCATGTTCTTTGCCCTCGCAGTGGCATCCCATGCTGTAGCGGCACTCGTCCTGCGCAAACGGATCCTTGGAACACTCGTCACGTCGGCAGGAATCGGCCTTTTGGTGCTGCCTTTCCTGCTGTTCGCGTTGACGCAGAAGGCCCAGGTTGACTGGATCCAGAACCGGTCGTTCCTGCAGAACCTCAGCGCTGCCGCTGTTAAACAGTTCTTCTATGGTGACGATCGGCCCACCGGAAACCTTCCTCCCACATGGATTCTCGCGGCAGTCGCGCTGCTGGGATTGGCGCAACTGGTCCTGATCATCCTCGGCATTGTCGGCATGGCGCGAGGTGACCGGAACAGCGGGCTGCAGACGCTACTGGTGTTGTGCCTTACAACAGTGATCCTGCCCGTGACGGGTCTCCTGGTGGTCAGCCTGATTGCCCAGCCTGTCTACGTGGCCCGGTACCTGACTTTCACAGCTCCGGCCTTTGCGCTCCTCGTCGGACTCGGCCTGGACTCCGTCAGGCGCAATCAACGCCTGCTGCTGCCCGTTGCCATTGGGATTGTTCTCAGCGCAAGCCTCGTTCCGCAGCTGACCCTAAAAAGCGTCCTGAACGAACCACAGGATACTGAACGGGATATAGCGGCGATCATCGGTAATGAGACGCAGGGACCGGCTTCTGTGGTTTATGAGCGGCCGGAGCTGCGGGATGTCTCCATTGCTTACCCCTCACCGTTCAGGTCGCTTTCGGACCTGTCCCTGGGTGCTTCTCCAGCGGAGTCAGGGACGCTTTGGGGTACCAACAAGGAAGTTACCGCGGCTGCACTGTTGGGGCGCGGCCACGTGTGGTTCGTTGGCGCCGGGGGTGGCTCCATTCCTGATCTAAGGGCATTTACTGACGCCGGATGCTCGTCCACCGAAGTAAAGAACTCCCAGCGGGTGCTGCTGCTTTCCTACGACTGCCCGGCGCGGTAAACCACCACGCGCCGCAACGGGCTGGCGGCTGAACGGCGGCGAGTCAAACCGGCTGCGCCCAACGACCAAGACGTTAAACCAACGACCAAGACGTTAAACCAACGACCAAGACGTTAAACCAACGACCAAGACGTTAAACCAACGACCAAGACGTTAAACGGGGGGAGCCCACGCGTTGCCGCGTGGGCTCCTGGCGGATTGGCTCCGATGTGAATCATCAGATCCTCCTTCAATGGGGTGATCCGTTGTACTCGTGATCCGTTTGTACTGCGGGCGGTCCGCACCGGCATCATCGGTTCAGCGGTTCACACTCATCATGTACATAGCGATCAAAACAACTTCCCTGTTCTTGTCGAGCTGGTCGCCGTTGAACTGAGTCCTCTCGTTCTGCAGCGGGATGCCGATCATCGAGAAGAATTCCTCGAACTTACTGGTCACGTAGGTCACCTCCTCTCATTTACTCGAACGTGAAGTCCCGACCAGACTGGCCGATACTTGATTTTGGGCGCACGAATTAAGGCCTCTTAATTCACCAAGGAATTGGCCGGAATTGGGCAAAGAAATGCCCGATAGGGCAAGTAATTGCAAATAGGGAAACTACCCGTGGAATATGGATGCGAAAGACCCAGTGGAAGCTGGTTCCGATTCAGGAGGAATTGCGCATCCGCTTAATACCGAGGGGTGGAGACGCTGCTACCGGGCATCCCCAAAAGAAGTAGGGGATCTATCAAGGTCCTGGCCCCTGCGGCCAACGGACACTAGGAGACAGTCACTCCCGTGCGAAGGCGGGCGTGGGCAGCAGAGGCGGGGTTCGCGGCGACGGTCATCTTCCATCCGCTAGTCAAAGTAATCATTTTCCCAACCTCCTTTTCTGCTGTGCCGTAGCTCCAACCGACTTCGTCGGGCTGCGCGCGCCTTGACCCTGGCAAGACGCACTGGGGCCATAAATAAAATTACACTAAAGACAGATCATTTGACCAGCCGAATTACAGACTTCTCTAAAGTTATTCTGCAATTCACACAATTGACCCGTCAAAGGGTTCCCAACCGACTGGTTAGAGGCCCCAGCGGACCACTGCGGGGGTCTTCTTGTCCCAGCCCAATGTGCAAACTTTTGCAGTGCCAAGGAGGAAGTGCCGGCCGTACTGGGCATCGAGTCCCAACCAGCGTGCCGTCAGGATCCTGGAGAAGTGTCCGTGGGCCACAATGAGTACGTTGTCCAGGCCGGACTCCAGTACCCGGGCTACGATCTTGTCCGCACGGGCAGCTACCTGATCCAGTGTTTCCCCGTTGGGAACCCCGTGAGTCCAGATCAGGTAGTCCGGGTTGTCCTTGCGAATGAGGTCCGAACTGATTCCTTCGTAGTCTCCGTAATCCCATTCCACGGCCAGGGGTTCCTGCTTGGCGTCCGGAAAGCCGGCGAGTTCAGCCGTGCGGCGTGCCCGACGGAGGGGAGAAGTGAGGACCAGATCGAAGTCGACGCCGTCCAACGCCTTCCGGGCCTCCACCGACTGCTGCTCGCCTTCAACGGTGAGAGGAAGATCGGTCAGCCCGGTGTACTGTCCGCTCTTGGACCATTCGGTCTCCCCATGACGCATGATCCAAAGCTGGGGACGGGGAGTGTTGAATTCTATGTTCACTTAAGACTCCTCGGTTGGGACATGGTCGACGTCGGCGGGTACAGGGGCGAGAGCCTCCGGTTGAGCCTCCCACCACTTCCGCAATTTTTCCTCAGCTTCACCTTGATCCAACGGACCGTGCTCCATCCGCTCCTCCAGTAGGAACTTGTAGGCACGGCCCACCACGGGACCCGGCTTCAGGCCAAGGAGCGTCATGATCTGGCCACCGTCAAGGTCCGGGCGCACAGCTTCGAGGGATTCCTGTTCGCGCAGGGCGGCGATCCTGGCTTCGAGATCGTCGTAGGCGAAGGCAAGCCGCTCAGCCTTGCGCTGGTTCCGGGTGGTGACGTCCGAACGCGTCAGCTTGTGAAGCCGATCCAACAATGGACCGGCGTCTGTGACATACCGCCGCACCGCCGAGTCGCTCCAACCCGCATCTCCATAGCCGTAGAAACGCATATGCAACTCCACGAGCCGGGCCACGGCCTTGATGGTGTCGTTGTCAAAGCGCAGAATCTTCATGCGTTTGGCGGTGAGCTTGGAACCCACCATGTCGTGATGCCGGAAGCTCACCGCGCCGCCCGGTTCAAAACGGCGCGTAGCCGGCTTCCCGACGTCGTGCATCAGGGCCGCAAACCGCAGCACGAAGTCCGGACCGGGCACCGGCCCGTCAGAGCCATCCTCCAAGGAAGCTGCCTGCTCAAGGACCTGGAGCGAATGCTGGTAAACATCCTTGTGCCGGTGATGCTCGTCCGATTCGAGTCGAAGCGCCGACACTTCAGGGAGCACAAACTCCGCCAGCCCGGTCTCCACCAGCAGGTCCACGCCTACGCGCGGTTGCGGGCCGCAAACCAGCTTGACGAGTTCGTCCCTGACCCGTTCTGCCGAAATGATGGTGATGCGCTCGGCCATCCTGGTCATCGCGAGGCGGACGTCTTCATGGACTGAAACGCCGAGCTGGGAGGCAAAGCGTGCGGCACGCATCATGCGCAGCGGATCATCGGAAAAGGACGTTTCAGGCGCCCCCGGCGTGGCCAGCAACGAGGCATGAAGATCGCGGACGCCACCGAAGGGATCAACGAGTTCCAGGGAGGGAAGGCGGAGCGCCATGGCGTTGATGGTGAAATCGCGACGCAGCAGATCGTCAGTCAGCGATGCGCCAAAGGCGACCACGGGCTTCCGCGATTCCGGATCGTAGGCCTCGGCGCGGTATGTGGTGATTTCTATCTGGAAGCCTGCTTTTCGCAGTCCAATGGTTCCGAAAGCACGGCCGATTTCCCAGAAGTTGTCAGCCCATTTCCGGATCAGGGCGATGGTCTGATCCGGCGTCGCGTCAGTAGTGAAATCAAGATCCGGCGAGGAACGGCCCAGGAAGAGATCGCGGACCGGACCACCTACAAGGGACAGTTCGTGACCCGCGTCGACGAAGCGCTGGCCGAGCTCCAGGACCACCGGATCCACTTTAAAATCAACGGTGTGGGAGTCAGTCGTGTGATGTGCGTGCGCCATAGTTACTTAAGCTTGGCAGAAAATCTCCAGCATTCTTCATTGAAGTACCGAAACATACTGCGAAAGAGCAGGCGCGGGAGCCCCATCAATTGGGTTTATTGAAAGTTTCCGGGTGCGGAGCCCGTCACATCCGGTCCACTTTCCTGTCATGTTCCGGTCATCACCACGGGGCAAGAGTCGTTAGAGTGGACGTTATGGCCCATCCCGTACCGAGCGCTCCCGGCAGGAGGACAAACCCACCGTTGCCGTCGGCAATCGGTGCGCACGTCGCGCCCGCGCCGCACTCGGCACCGGCCTCGCTGCCCACCGTCGAGGAAATCTCCGCTGGTGGAGTTGTGGTGGACACGTCCGACGGCGAACTAAGGGTTGCGATTATCGCCCGCCTGAACCGCGGAGGACGTCTTGAATGGTGCCTGCCGAAGGGTCACCCGGAGGGCAAGGAAAAGAACGAGGAAGCTGCTGTCCGCGAAATCGCCGAGGAAACCGGGATAGACGGGATCATTCTGGCGCCCCTGGGCAGCATTGATTACTGGTTCACAGTCAGCGGGCACCGCGTCCACAAAACGGTCCACCACTATCTCCTGAGGGCAACCGGGGGAGATCTGACCATCGAAAACGACCCCGATAAGGAAGCCGTGGACGTCGCATGGGTGCCCATCACTGAGCTGGCCCGGAAGCTGTCCTTTCCCAACGAACGCCGCATTGCCGACCTCGCCAAAGAAGTCCTGCCGGAACATCTCTGAGAGCCCTGTCACTCATGCCATCCACCCCCGCTGACAGGTATACCCTCTTGCGAGTGAGACGATGAAGGCAATGTCAGCAGCCAAACCAGAACCCGCCGAAGGCGGATCAGCCCACGCAGGAGAGGCCCGTTCCAGCGCCATTATGGCGGCTGGCACCCTGATCTCGCGGTTTTTGGGCTTCGGCAAGACGTGGATGCTGGCTTTCGCCCTGGGGCTGGGCTCCACGGTCAACGACACCTTTATTAACGCGAACAATCTGCCCAACCTCATCTTTCTCCTGGTGGCGGGCGGAGTCTTCAACGCGGTCCTTGTTCCGCAGATCATCAAAGCCAGCAAGGCGCCGGACAGGGGAGCGGACTACATCAGCCGCCTGCTGACCCTGGCCGTTATTGTCCTGTTGTCCCTGACGCTCCTGGTGACACTCTTCGCACCCCTCGTCATCGATCTGACCACGCAGAATTACTCCCCGGAACAAAAGTCGCTGGCGATCTCCTTTGCCTTCTGGTGCCTGCCGCAGATCTTTTTTTACGGTCTGTATGCCCTCCTGACCCAGGTCCTGAACGCCAACGGGGCGTTCGGACCGGCTATGTGGGCTCCGATCCTCAACAACATCGTGGCTATTGCTGGCCTGGGCATGTTCATCTGGATCCTTGGCCCGAATGTCACCAACCCGCACACCTTGGAAACCTGGGGACCGTTCCAAACCTTCCTGGTGGCTGGCTTCTCGACCATTGGCGTCGTCGCGCAGACGGCGATCCTCATGGTCCCTGTGCTGAAGCTCCGCCTGAGGCTGCGGCCCCGCTTCGGCTGGAGGGGTGTAGGACTGGGGCAGGCAGCGAAGCTCAGCGTCTGGACGCTCCTGACCGCCGCCGTCGGGCAACTCGCCTTCCTGTACGTAATGCGTATTGCCACCATCCCCGGCGCTGAACGCCTGCGCCTCGAACAAGCAGGGGATCCGGCCGCAGGGCGGCTCCCGGGCAACGCCATCTTGGAAGTGGCCAGCCAGCTGTACCTCCTCCCGCATTCGATCATTGCCCTGTCCCTGGCCACGGTGTTGTTCAACCGGATGACCAGGGCATCACAGGACGGAAACCGTGCGGCGCTGCGGGATGCCCTGTCCCACGGTCTGCGCACCATGGCCGTGGCCACTGTATTCGGGGCCCTCGCGTTGTTCGCCCTCGCCGGGCCGCTGGGGATGTTCTTCTCCGGCGGCAAGGAGCAGGACGGCGTAATGCTCGCCCAGACGCTCACCATCCTGGCCCTCAGCACACCTTTCATGAGCGCCAACTTCATGATGTCCAGGGTGTTTTATGCCAACGAGGACGCCAGGACGCCCTTCTTTATCCAGTTGATTCTGGCACTCGTCAATGTTGTGGCGGCCTTCTTCATCCAGTTTCTTCCGGCCGATCAGATCATCTTCGCCATCGCCATCCTGTACACGGTCGGCAACATCCTCTCCGTCATGGTCAGCGCCGCTTTCCTCCGCCGGCTCCTGGGGCATCTGGACGGTCCGCGGGTTGCGAATTCATATATCCGGATGGGGTATGCGGCGTTGGGCTCTGCCCTGACTGGAGCTGTGGCCCTGTGGCTGATGGGAAGCTACCAGGAAGACGGTTTCGCCTGGAGTGGCCGGATCCAGGCGCTGGTGACCATCGCCGTCGTCGGTCCTGTGATGCTGGTAACTTATCTTTTCCTGCTGAAGGCTTTCCACGTCTCCGAGCTGCGGGACCTTCTGCGGCCGCTGCTTGGCCGTCTGGGCCGCGGTCCGGCCGCTGCGCCCACTGCCCAACGGACGACGTCTGAATCGCCGGACAGGGCTACCGTTTCTGTGGACACTGGCTTGATCCCGCGTATTTCGGGAGAATTTGATTCTGCTTCATTCCGGGCAGGGCCAAAGATGGAACACGACGACGACGATGTTGCCACTGGGGCCGGGTACCTTCCTGCAGAAGAAATCCCCAACACCGCTCGCGGCAGTATGGTCCGTCAGGAGATCCCCCTGCCGGGCCGCAGAACCTATCAGGGAACGGCCGGACACAACCCGTATTTCCGTACCCGCAGGAAAAAGAAAAAATGACCATCGCCCGGCCTGGCCCTGATTCCCACGGCAATTGCAAGGCATCGGCTAGGATCAGAAGCTAACAAGGGTAGTTGCCAACCAAGGATCGACGGACGTTCCGGATGATCCGTGATCACTGAGGGGATCATTCTGGCCAGCGCTTCCCGGACAGTCTAGGAGGAACCAGTGTCCCACCCGATCGACGTCGGATCAGTACTTGGCGGCCGCTACAAGGTCACCGCAACAGTGTTGACCTCTCACGACCAGGATCTGGTGCTGGATGGTGTGGATCAGGTTCTCAACCGTCCAGTCAGCATTTTGGTCGCCGGGCAGGGCAACGCGGACCAGGTGGCCCAAAGCGCACGTGAAGTGGCCACTGGCGAACGCCCCGGCAGCGTCCAGATCCTGGATCTGGGCGTCAGTGATGCAACCACCTACCTGATCACCAACCATACATCTGCGGCGGATCTGCTTGATCTGGTGGTGCCGTCCCACGCACCGTATGTGGAGCCGTTTTTCACGGACACCCTGGGTAGCGAAATCTTTGGCCAGCCACGCTCAAAGGAACCTGAGACGTACGACGGACTCTACGACGACGAAGAAGTCGACGCCGGCGTCATCAACTACCACAACGTGAAGCCGGCTACCCCGCAACGTCCTGCCACCCAGCCCTCGGCACCTCCCCGTCCTGCCCGTCCGGCTTCCGCTCCCTCATCCCCTCCCTCAGGGCGTACAGGCGCCGGAGCTGCTGGGGCGGCCGCGGGGGCAGCCGGGTTTGGAGCAGCCGCGGCATCGGGTCTTGGTTCCGCAGCCGGCGCATCCCAGGCGCCGCGCACCGCTGCGCAGCCAGAAGCTCCATCGTCGCCCCCTCAGTCCACCGTGTCCCAGCCCGTGTCTGCCGGTAACGGCAGGCCGGAAACTGCCCCGGGACCTGCTGCTGCGGGGGCAGCAAATTCACCTGCCGATTCCCCGAAAGTCTCCCTCTGGGCGGAGGATGACTACGACTATCCGGCCGAATCCGATAACGGCTCCTACGACGCTGACGGTTCGGATGCGCGCAGTAATTACGTTCCTGCTGGATCCACCCAGGATGCTGACACTGACTACTACGACGACGAACCGAAGAGCGAGCCACGGTCGATGCGTTGGCTCGTAGGCGGGCTTCTCGCGGCAGTGTTGATTGTCGGCCTGGTCTTCGCAGTAGGCAATCTGGGCAGTCTGTTCAAGCCCGAGCCCAAGGCTGATGCCACCCAGGAACCTGTGGCTACGGCTCCACAAGCATCAGGGGAGCCTACGCAGACCGAAAACGCTGCGCCGACGGGTCCTCCCGCTGTGGAGGGCGTGACACGCCTTGGTAACTTCGACTTTGCGGCCACGTACGACGGCGACCTGTCCAAGACTTTCGACGGGAACGCCGCCAGCTACTGGTCAGACATGGAATTCGCCACCGATAACTGGGGCGGTTTGGCCACGGACGGCGTTTCGTTGGTTGCAAAGTTGAAGAGTCCGTCACGTATTTCGTCGATTACCCTCAGCCAGTTGGGGGCCTCCGGCGGAAGCATCAGCGTTCTCACCAATGACCGTCCCTCCCTGGACGGAGCAAAGCAGGTGGGAACAAACAGTTTCACCTCGCCGGATCTCACCATCCCGCTCTCTGAACCCGTCAACGCCCAGTATGTGATTGTGTCCATCAAGACCCTCCCTAAATTGGCTGCGCCGAAGACCCGTTTCGGCTACGGCCTCCGGCTCGCTGAGATCAAGGTTCAGTAGCTTGGGTTTCACTGGCGTCCAGTAGCTTCGTTCGTCGTTGGGGTGCATAGCTTACTCATCGCTGAAATTCGGTTCACCCCGTGGCTCAATCGCGCGATGCTTTGCCCATGTTTGATGAGCAGTTGACTCCGGTAATACGAATCAACGCCTTGCCCACTCGGACGGTACCCTGAGTGGTGGTGTCTCCGCAGTATGGGGAGCGCCCGGAATATTCAGTAGGAAGATCGAGTTGTGCCATGTGCCCGGCCATTGAGGCGGGCGCATCGACCAAGGAAGAGGTTCACCGTTCAGTGAGCAACGCAGAAAACGCCACGTCAGACGTGCGTGATGTCATCATTGTCGGCTCGGGCCCTGCTGGTTACACCGCCGCGGTTTACACGGCGCGAGCCAATCTGAAGCCGTTGCTTCTGGCCGGATCCGTCACAGCGGGCGGCGAGCTGATGAATACCACTGACGTTGAAAATTACCCGGGATTTCCCGAAGGCATCATGGGCCCGGATCTCATGGAGAACTTCGAAAAGCAAGCTGCCAGGTTTGGCACGGAAATTCAGTTTGAGGACGTTACAGAGCTGGCGCTCGACGGTGACATCAAGACCGTGACAATCGCCACGGGGGAGACCTTCCGTACACGGGCCATTATTCTTTCCACTGGTTCGGCATATCGGGAACTGGGTCTTCCCAATGAGAAACGGCTTTCCGGCCATGGTGTGAGCTGGTGCGCAACCTGTGATGGTTTCTTTTTCAAGGATCAGGACATCGCTGTGATTGGTGGGGGTGACTCTGCTATGGAGGAGGCCCTCTTCCTGACGAAGTTTGCGAAGTCTGTCACAGTGGTTCACCGCCGCGACACCCTGAAGGCTTCCAAAATCATGGCCGACCGTGCGCTTGCTCACGAGAAGATCAACTTTGTCTGGAACTCAGCCGTCCAGGACATCGTCGGCCAGGAGAAGGTCACCGGTCTGAAACTGAAGAATCTTGTCGATGGAACCGAGACAGACCTCGCGGTAACCGGAGTGTTCGTGGCTATCGGTAACGATCCCCGAACAGAACTCATCAAGGACTCCTTGGAACTGACCCTCGAGGGCACTATCGCCGTGGAGGGCCGCAGCTCAAAGACCAGCATCCCGGGTGTTTTCGCCGCCGGCGACGTGGTCGACCCGACCTACCGGCAGGCCATCACCGCCTCGGGGTCCGGCTGTGTTGCTGCAATTGATGTTGAGCACTACCTCGCAGATTTCCAGGCCTGAGATTCAGACGTTTCACGGCGCCGCTATAAGTTAAGGAGAAAGACAAGGGTATGAGTAACGCAAGAGACGTAACAGACTCCAGTTTCGGCACGGACGTATTGGCCTCAGAAAAGCCGGTTATTGTCGACTTCTGGGCAGAGTGGTGTGGCCCCTGCCGTAAGCTGAGCCCCATTCTGGATGAGATTTCGGTGCAGTACGGGGAAAAGGTGGAAGTCGTCAAGGTGAACGTGGATGACAATCCGGCCATCGCCGCCGAATACGGCATCACCTCGATTCCCGCCGTCTACCTGTTCAAAGATGGCGAAGTGAAGAGCACTGTAATCGGCGCAAGGCCGAAGCAGTACTTTGAGAAGGAATTTGCGGACGTCCTGTCCTGACCCGGAGAAGGACAGTTGGCAGAACGCGTAGTCAGCCGATTGCTTAGGTAGCTGAATGCGTAGTTAGCTGAAGGCGGCCCCTATGGGGTCGCCTTTTGCTTTCTCTAGCGCAAGCGATCGGCCACGACCGAGAGGGTTCACTCCTGATGAGGCTGGTGCCTAGAAATCAGCTGATTTCCATTGTTCTCTTGGTTTCTTTTCCTGAGAAGAGAATCTGGCGTGGATGAACTCGCAACCAACATTTCCTAGCGGGATTTGAGCCCGTCTTGTCGGAGAAACACTCCCGTTCACCTACTTCGCCAACCTTCCTCGAAAATGCTCGTCGTGTGGCCTGGCTCGTGAAGGACTGTCCCCGTCGGCGGCCCTAAAGAGGCGCTCAGCCCCACACGTCAGCGCCGAGGGAACTGCCAGTGCCCGTTGACTAGTTGTGTGCACGATGTTTCACGTGAAACAGGGCTCCTAGTCACTGGTTCTAGTGGGCTTTTCTGGAACACTTCCAGGTTGTCCGCCTCGACCAGGTTGTCCGCCTCGACGGAAATCGCAAATCAAAGACCTGGAAAGCTGGCATCGACGCCAGAACATTGCGAAGTAGGCGCGCTTCCTTGGTATCTCAGTCGGGCTCTCGCGACGACACCTCCCGGTCTAGTGACTTCTCGTCGCCTATTCACTTGGAGAGGCGGGTGTCCACCGCTGTGTACGGGGTGTGTAGTAGCGCCCGGAACCGTACCGACCTATAACAAGCTAGCAGGCAAGATTTCTCACTCATTAGCCATGGGTCATAAACAGTCAGGATTTTTGGGCGAATTCGTATTATTTTCAGATCCTCCTCTTCTGGGAAGTTTCTACACGCCGCACCGCCCTACTACACGTGTTTCACGTGAAACAAGAGCTGCAGCACGGGTAGCGCCAAATTGAATGCATCTCAGCGAACGTCGTCAAAGCCAGAATCGTGAAAGGTGCCAGATGCGCTCAACGCTGAGTCGGGTACACGAAGCCTTGCCCGCGGTTTTGGTTGCCTTTTCCGACAAATCCGGGTCCGCGATGAGAGAGATCCACATCATTGACCGGATTTGAAGTCTTCATTGGCAGGTAGGACTCCCACGGCGGTGCCGAACATGCCTATAACATCTCCGTCTCCGCCTGATGACGGCGAATCAGCGAGTTGGACCTCGATTACGAAGATGGAGATCCACAATCACCGCTCCCGCCTCCGCCTCTCCACTATGCCAGCCCCGTTGTAGCAGTAACGGGGCCAAGATTCGTATTCCAATCAAAGTTCAGGCGTTGTCTTCAGCGAAGTAGCGGCACGGATCCTGAAAGTGGGAAAATGTCCAAGGGTCCCGGCTGAGCTTCTATTCAATTGGTCGCAGCACTAGGGGACATGCTATTCATGGCATCGAAGGGCGTACTACGCGCGCATCCAGGAATGCCGGCGATCTTGTTTCACGTGAAACATGACAGTAAGTAGCTCCCTAGACATACGTTGCGTGACAGACGTTCCCAGTGAAACCGTACAAAGGATCGAGTACGTCCGACGAGCCCGTAATCCACGTTCGCCTTCGATTCCTGCCGTCCGTGAAGGCACGGAATCAGACCGACAGACAGTAAGGGATCAAGCACCCCCGACTGGTAGTCGAGCTAGGCGAGCCATCGAGCTAGGCGAGCCATCGAGCTGGGCGAGCCATCGAGCTGGGCGAGCCATCGAGCTGGGCGAGCCCTCGAGCTGGGCGAGCCCTCGAGCTGGGCGAGCCCTCGAACTGCAATGTCCCGCTACGTGGATCCGTACGTTCTTGCCGAGTACCCTCCGATATCGAACACTGCCGGGCCAGTCGGCAGAACTTTGTCCTTTATCCCAGCCTTCAAAGCCATTGGTCCCGGTACTGCGGCTAGCCAAAAACTATTAGAGTATCCGTGCCCCCGAACGATAGCCAGGGAGCGCCCACCTAGGCGCCCGAGCCAGCCATTCGGCGTGGTGGAGTTGTCTTGTCGTCGCCATGGTCGGGGCCGGGAGCGAGAGCCTGACGCCACCTCACCGATACACACACTCACATCAACTGGAGCGACCGTCCCGTGGCATTTGCACGACGAAATCAATCCAGATGATCGGGAAGTCAACGCCGTCCGCATTCAATGTTTCACGTGAAACACATCGACGCCATCGGATGCGAGCCAAGCAACTCGTAGCAGGGTGGGCTGCTTTACGAGCGGTCCGATCATCGCTGGCCGAATCTTCACGGCTAGTGCCAGATTTCCGGCCAGGATGCGAACAGGAAATGAGCTGGAGGGCGAGCATCACATGGACCATGACAGACCACCAGGACTCCTGGCACAAGGACACAGACTGCCGACCAGTATGTTCAGCCCGCGAGACACCCTAGCCTTGATCATCAGAAGAAGCACGCTCGGATTAGACCTACCCTACGGAGTCGGCCTTTGAGTGGCTTCACACAAAGAGGGGCTTCCAGAACATGACGGACCCAATGCGCATGGGGGCTATGAACAAACTATCCGGCAGCGACTCTCTTTCCCCCTGAAGAACTGACAGCACCGCCATCTGACCGAAGAGACGCGAGCGGACGGTCTAGCAATCGACAGCGGGAAATCTTGGGTCGAACACGTGGCCACGGACGAGGGAAGACGGATATCGATTCGGACAATGCGAGAGGTCGTCATCCGAGACGTGAGGCAATCCGGACGCCCTCTTTTTCTGGCACGTGACCACCCGGCCACCCAACTGGATGAGTCCTGGTCGCTCTACTCGTTGAATAATCCACAGTCATCTCGAAAGTTATCCACACCGTTACCCACAGGCAAGTGAGTCGTAATTCACAGGGGCACGGCTGGACCGCACTGAAACCATGAGCGACAAACTGCTCCAAACCAACGGTCGTTTCGGACCGGGGGAACCAAGCGCAAGAAAGTTGTTGTCATGCATCCCAGGCGGCATCTCATGAAGACAGAGGAAACCACCGTTTTTGTGCGTCTTTTCGGTGGTAGTTGGTCCGTTTTGCCGTTCAGTTGTGTCAAAGCAGTCGTTTCACGTGAAACATCTCACGAAACCAGAGATACGAGTTTGAGCTGCAACGAATCAGCGGCTACATGACGTCCCGCCCATCCAGCGACGAGCCAGTGACACCCAACATTTGTCCACAAAGTTATCCACAGGGATATCCACCGCTGCATCCACCATCTCTCCGGTTATTCACATTGCGCCCAGGTAGGTGCCTGAAGTACGAGAGGAGTGGTCTTGAACCACCGGAAGAGGAAAAGCTCCTGGGCAGAATCAGCCAAGCGCGCCAGACACAATCCATGAGGAGCACCGATATCGGCGCTGAAGGGGGCATGCTCCCACGCGACTTACTGTTGCCCGACCCTATGGTGAGCTATGCATTGGCGGGGACGAAGAGGTGCGACCCACGGATCTCAGACCTCCGTCGAAGGTCTCCCAAAGGGCGTCGGTTCCTGAGGCCATGAAGGATTTGTATAACCTTGGTGCCAAGAGCTACGTGAACGTCTCATTGAAGGGTCCAGTACAGCAAACCGTTGGCCGACAGCAGCAGGGGGGAGCGACAGGCGCCTGGTGTGCAGTCCGAAGAAGGATTAGAGAATAGCCAGAGTAGTGCGGTTAATCGGACACGTTAGCACCAGGTTCTAGAACGCTGACGGAACTACCCACGTGCACGGGCCTACCGGCCGACGAAGGCCGGCACGGGAAACCTCTGGCCGATCCGTGTCCGTTCTGATCACCGACAGCGTCGAGTCATGGATAGAGGGAATGTCCAGATCCTATTCTTCGAGGGCTGGCAGTTGTCTGGGGCTGACCCAATGGGCGAGGCCCGCTATTGCCCTCAGCTGCTCTGCTGTCATCCTCCTAGACCCCTACCCATCGTCGTCCTGCTACAGAGATCCTAGTCGACTAGGAGGCTCCAGCGTTGAGCGGATACGGTGCAGCGGGAAGGGCCCCTGCTGGAGGACTCCAAGCGAGAACCATGGAACCAGTCCCAAGCATGGCAAGCAATCCCTGGAACTCGTTAAAAACCCCATCATTGGCTTACACGGAAATCATCGAGCATTCCCGGGCTGTTGCTCATCCTAACTAATGCCGAGGAAATTGTATCGGTGACAAAGTCGCCTCTGGGGGAGTCCGGAACTCGTTCGCCGTAGGCGTGCCTGCCCACGCGCGGTGAGATTCCGCTCTTACTCCTGATGGGGGCCAACTGTTGCACCACAACCTTCTGGCCAAAATACCAGCACCCCTCTCCATGTGTTCCACTCATCATGACACTACTGCTGCCGGCTGCCAGGCTGTGGTTCGGGACTTGTGCTCAGGCTAGTGTACGTTTCACGTGAAACATTCCACCGTCGGAACCATACGAGAAGCCCGAAGTATCTGGAGAGGCCAGCTTAGAGAGCCGTGCCCGTCACCCCCTTTCATAGTGGACGGCTGAACGGAGCTGGAGAAAAAGTGGACGAGCTATGCCGACTGCAAACAGTGGTTCTAGTGAGGATCGATGTGCAGCTGGAGAAGTTCCACCAGGACGGACTGTTCAATGCACTGCCGGAAACACGCGGACTTTTCCGTGACTATCGCGCCAAATCTGTTCCGAGGTTGTCTGCGGTAAGAGGGTTCAGCCTCAGCGTATAAGGATGACTAGCAGCGACGGCTCTCGAACCACGAGGACTCCTTCGACAACGCACCCCACTCCTCGGGCAGGAGACCGGAAACGGAACGATCAGGTGCCTATGCCAATACTCCGATTTTGATGGTAAATGACCGGTTCTTCAGTTGAAGGTTGTTACCCGTTTGATGGGACGGGGCATCATGTGACTCTGAACTGATGCGAGCACAGCTCTTCCACTACCGTTTCACGTGAAACACTAGCCTCTTGGCGTACGAAACGAGGATCGCCGTATTTTCAAGAGATAGCTCGTGCTTGGGGGTCCGGAAACTTCTCAAACAGGACCATCGGTATCCGGGTCAGACCGCTGCGAGACACGGACAAGACGGCAGAATAGGACTAAGGCTGCTGACTCGCAGCACTGAAGGCTGCAGAAGTCCGGCAGATTGCTCCACAGCACCACCCCCACCCGCGAACGCCGTCCATTCCCCTCATTGGCGCTGAACCAAGATGCTTGAAAAGCATGGCTGTTATAAGAAGAGACCATCGATCCTGGGACGCCAAGGCACCGGTGGGCGTCTATGCAGATGATCCCGAGTACCGTTTACTGGGGATTAATCCTTCACATGACGGTTGTCGCTGATGCCATCTGAGACTTTGTGCAGTTGATTGCAGAACCCCAGCAAGGCTCTGCCTCCCTATGTTTCACGTGGAACCCGACTCCCATCGGCATTCCGGGCCTAGCCAGGTAAACCGGATATCCATTCGCCGCCATGTTCGTTCGCCACATTGCCATTCGTGATGCAAGTCCCAGCAAAGAGTAGCTTCCCATTCTTATCCAATCGCCTGGTTTCACGTGAAACCTTCACGCGGACCCGTTGACGCGTCCTCCAGTACGTCAACTAATTCGGACTGGAGCGTCTACTGCAGTGTGAGTTCCCGCCGCGCCAATGCTTCCACATGCCAATGTCCAGAAACTTTCAGTCAAAGAGAGTCGTATTCAAGGCCGCTTTTCCACAGAATAAAAACAAAACATCACTTCGAACACCACTCCGCATGACAAGCTATCAAAGAACAGCAGCGTTTTTACCAGGTGAGTACATTCACTTGTCCTCCCAAGACAAGCAGGCAGGCAACGGGGATTCGCCCGATTTGCGCTCTCAAGAGAAGCGTCAGGACGGTCAAGGAACACTAGTTGCCCTTAGAGGCGGTGCTGTTCAAACCGCACTGGCTAAAGATAAAGGGCCTGTTTCACGTGAAACAGGCCCTTCAAAGCAGCAGGTTCAATTTTCCGAGTTGGGAGCAAGAACTTCCATAATGCGGTTGAGGTCTTCCACGCTTGCAAACTCGATGCTGACACGGCCTTTGCGTGCACCAAGGGAAATCTTGACACTAGTGTCCAAACGGTCAGAAAGGGACGACGCAAGATAGTCCAAGCGCTCGTGCCTTGCCCCGGGGCGGGGAACGTTGTTCTTAGCCGCAGTAGCCGGCGCCTGGTACAGGGTGACTGCTTCCTCGGTGGCGCGGACGGACATTCCCTCTGCCACGATCTTCTGAGCAAGGCGTTCCATTGCAGCGGCGTCAGGCAATGAAAGCAAGGCTCGCGCATGGCCGGCAGAAATCACACCGGCCGCAACACGTCGCTGGACCAAGGGAGGCAGCTTCAGCAATCGCAGCGTATTGGACACCTGCGGCCGCGAACGGCCGATACGGTCCGCCAACTGCTCATGGGTGGTTCCAAAATCTTCAAGCAACTGCTGGTAAGCAGCCGCTTCCTCCAAGGGGTTCAGCTGGCTTCGATGCAGGTTCTCGAGGAGTGCATCCCTGAGAAGATCGTCATCAGTGGTGTCACGGACGATTGCAGGAATCGTAGCCAGGCCGGCGGCCTGCACTGCACGCCAGCGACGCTCACCCATGACGAGCTCATACGGTTCTCCACCTTTTTCGGTTGAAGTCCGCACCACAATTGGCTGGAGGACACCGATTTCGCGAACGGAGTGCACGAGCTCAGCCATGTCGTCCTCATCGAAGACAGAACGGGGCTGTTTACGGTTCGGGTGAATATCCTCCACTGGAATTTCCACAAAACGGACCCCGGGGACTTCCACGAGCTCGACTTCCTGGCTCAAGTCTGAAGTTTCCAAGTTGCCACCGTCGTTCTCGGCTGCCTTGGCCTGGACACCGGCGGCCGGGGTAGCTCTCGGTGCCGGGACGCTCTTCCGCGTACCAGAAGCTGCTGTCTTGGCTGGCCCGCTGGTCTCCGCGCTTGCTGCCTTCTGGGTTCCACGCGCAGCAGGCCTCGTCGGCTTTTCGGACGTTGGGGCCGGGGATGCGTCGCCCTCATTGGGAGGAGTCATCGCAGAGGCGGTCTTCCGTGCTTCAGGAAAGAAGAGATCCACGGGCCGAGACGGCGACGGTGACCCGTTGCCGGATCCGTTGGTCGGCGCGGAACTTGGAATGAGTGCTCCAAGTCCACGGCCCAGGCCGCGTCTCTTTTCGCTCATCGGATAATTCCCTCCATTGGACGAGCCCGGCAGTCCTGGCTCTGGTTGGTGCAATTCTTGAAATTCTAGCGTTCGGCAATTTCGGCGGCAGCTTCCAAATAGGAAAGCGCACCGCTGGAGGAGGGGTCATACGTCATAACGGTCTGTTGATAGCTTGGTGCTTCCGAAATACGTACAGAGCGCGGAACCACGGCACCCAGGACTTGCTTCGGGAAGTGCTGGCGAACTTCGGCAGCTACCTGGGCAGCCAGGTTGGTGCGCCCGTCATACATCGTCAGGAGAATTGTTGATACCTCGAGATCTGCGTTCAGGTGCTTCTGGATCATCTCGATGTTCTTCAGCAGCTGACTCAGGCCTTCCAGTGCGTAGTACTCGCACTGGATGGGAATGAGAACCTCATCAGCTGCACAGAATGCGTTGACGGTGAGGAGGCCGAGGCTGGGTGGGCAGTCGATGAAGATGTAGTCGAGGCGTTCCTCGCCGTTCTTCACGCGTTCCTTGGCATAGACGTCAATGGCCCTGCGAAGTCTTTGTTCCCTGGCCACCAAGGAGACCAACTCAATCTCTGCACCGGCGAGGTGGATTGTGGCGGGAGCACAAATCAGGTTCTCGATGTCGGGGCAGGGAGCAACAACTTCGTGCAGTGGCATGTCATTGATCAGGACGTCGTAGATGCTGTCGACGTCGGCGTGGTGTTCGACACCGAGGGCCGTAGAGGCATTGCCTTGGGGATCAATGTCTATCACAAGTACATGGAGTCCAGCGGCGGCCAGGGCGGCAGCAATGTTAACCGTCGTCGTGGTCTTTCCCACGCCGCCTTTTTGATTAGAGACGGTGAAGACGCGGGTCTTCCCGGGCTTAGGAAGTTCACGCCCAAGGAGCCGTTCACGTCGTCGGTTCTCGTGCGCAAGGTCCCTCGCGATGGGGCTGGAATCGTCCATGGTATCCATAACGTTACTGAGCCCCCCAGAGGTAGTTTCACGTGAAACTGCAAGGCTGGCTTCCCCGAAAATCGAGCCAACACGGAATGGTGGCAAAGCCTGAGTCGTGGAAGGCGCGACCATGGCACGCGCTGACCCCAAAGACACAAACGGTGGAATCCGCTGCGTGGAGGCTTCGCTACTCGTCATGTGACACTCTCACTCTCATTCGGCTTTTCATGCCGTTCACTAGCCTAACTGCTTACCCCTCCAGACGAATGGCGCATTGCCAGCGACTAGGCGATCTTTTGAGCCGACTTCACGATGATTCGCACCACGGTTGTGGGCTCCTCCAGGAGTTCCTGCCCTACAACTACAACCGACGTCTCAACGCCTCCGAGTTTTCGGATGACCTTCGCGGCTTTATCAATCTCTTCGTGAGCACTTCTGCCTTTTATGGCCACTACTTCGCCCTGCCCTGCAAGGAGCGGGATGGTGAGCCCGGCCAAATTTGATAGCGCGGAGACAGCCCTGGCAGTAACGACGTCGGCAGTTACCATTCCTACGGCCAGCTCGGCCCGTGTCCGCATCACTGTGACGTTATCCAGACCGAGATCATCCACGACTTCCTGCAGCCAGATCACACGCCGCTCAAGAGGTTCGATGAGCGTCAGTTCCAAGTCAGGCCTGGCGATTGCAAGACACAGGCCCGGAAGTCCAGCACCGCTTCCCACATCGGCAACGTGGCTTCCGTGCGAAATTTCGCTTTCGATCACAGCGCAGTTCAGGACGTGACGGCTCCACAGGCGAGGAACTTCACGCGGACCAATCAGTCCACGTTCAGTGCCGGACGTGGCAAGGTGCTCCACATACCTCTTGGCGAGATCCAGGCGTTCCCCAAAGATGGCAACGGCAGCCTTGAGTTCAGTTTCGGTCAGTTCAACCATGATGAGTCAGCCGGAAGTCTTAGTCGGCGGACACAACGATGTGCCGGCCCGCGCCTTCACCTTCGGACTCGCTGACGAGTCCCAAATCGGCTACTGCATCATGCACGATCTTGCGTTCGTAGGCACTCATCGGTTCCAGGGCCACTGCCTTGCCTGATTCCTTGACTGACGCGACCGCGTCTTCAGCAATTTTCTGAAGGTGGCCGGCACGTTCCTGACGATATCCGTTGATATCCAGGACGAGCCTCGAACGATTTTCTGTTGCGGACAGGACCGAAAGCCGGGTCAGCTCCTGGAGTGCTTCCAGCACTTCTCCGTCAGGGCCTACAAGACTCTCCAGGCCGGACGAGTCATCCTCAGCCACGATGGAGATATAGGTACGTCCGTTACGGACTTCAATGTCAATGTCACCGTCGATGTCCGCAATATCAAGCAGCTCTTCCAAGTAGTCAGCTGCGACGTCGCCTTCTTCTTCCAGACGGGTTGCCGAAGACCCCTTGTCCGGGTTCCCGGCGTCGTTCTGCGCATCGTCCTGGTCTTCAACAGCCTCAACGGGCGTGGATTGTTCGGTGCTTTCGACAGACATTTACTTCTTCTTCCTGTTCTTACGTTGTGGCTGGACGCGCTGGCTCCTGGCTTCGACAACGGCAGCGGCGGCAGCGGCTTCGGCTTCGACCTTTTTCCCGCCCAGGATGGGCAGGGCGGGCAGACCCTTGGCGGCACGGCGCTCGGCGAGGGCCTTGGCGGCCGGGGAACCCGGCGTCGGCATGCGGCGGATCACAAAGAACTGCTGGGCCATCGTCCACAGGTTCGTGGTGGTCCAGTAGATCAGGACACCGATCGGGAAGTTGATACCGCCGACACCGAAAACGATCGGCAGGATGTACAGCATCATCTTCTGCTGGCGCATGAAGGGGCTGGCCATGGCTTCTTCAGACATGTTCTTGGCCATGATCTGCTTCTGGGTGATGAACTGCGAGGCAGTCATGGCCAGAATCATCACGATTGAGAGGACATAAACGGCAACAACGTTGCCCTCGGGATTGTGCAGCAGTGTTGCCGAGAGCGGCGCCCCGAAGATGGTGGAGTCGTCAAACTGCAGCACCTGGTCGTGGCTCATCGCCCCCATGCCCTTGCCCTGGTCCCGGGCAGAACTGATTCCGGAGAGAACCTGGAAGAGTGCAAAGAAGAACGGCATCTGGATCAGCATGGGCAGGCAGGCCGAGAACGGGTTGGTTCCGTGCTTCTTGTACATCGCCATCTGTTCCTGCGCCATGGCCTGGCGGGAAAGCTGGTCGGTCTTGCCTTTGTACTTGTCCTGGAGCTTCTTCAGATCAGGCTGGAGCAGCTGCATGCCGCGCTGCGCTTTGATCTGCTTGACGAACACTGGGATCAGGGCGGCACGAATGACCAGCACCAGCCCGATGATGGACAGCGTCCAGGTCCAGCCGGAGGCCTCCGGCAGCCCAATGGTGCTCAGGCCCTCGTGGAAGCCCACCATAATGACGGACACAAGCCACTTGAACGGAAACATGATTGTTTCAAAGAAGTCCATACGATATCCCTATTCGTCAGGCCGCAGCGCGGCCTTCTCCATCTGTCTGAGCAGCCAGGTACTTATCCGGATTATTCAGCACAACAATTGTGGGGGTCTGGTTTTCAGGCCATTCCCGGTGGCCGGCGGGGACATGGTCCACACCACCGGCATTCCATGGATGGCAGCGCCCAAGACGGCGGACAGCAAGCCAGCTTCCCTTGACGGCGCCATGGACGGTGATTGCTTCCAGGGCATAGGCCGAGCAGGAAGGAAAAAATCGGCAGACCTGACCGTAGAGGGGGGAAATCACCTTGCGGTAGGCCTTGAGCAGAACGATGAGGACGTTCCGGGGCAGATCCCAAATGAACCGGCCCAGCAGCAGCGCTGTGACTGAAATGGAACGGACGACGGCGGCACTAGGCTTACGCACGCGGTGTCCCTTCCTGTTGGATCTCGGTTGAAGCCGCTGAAGCGGCCCGGGAAAGGCGGCCATCCAGCCGTTTCATGGTTGATTCCAGAGCGGCTTTGTAGTCTACCGACAACTGGTCCCAGCTCGCGGTTGCGGATGCAGGCAGAGCCCTCACCACAATCGCGAAACCGGCAGGATATTCCTGCAACGACAAAGCAGCCGCTTCTCTCAGTCTCCTCTTAACGAGGTTCCTGACCACAGCGTTCCCGACACTCTTGGAAACGATGAATCCGAACCGGCTGGGTTCATCGGCAGCAATAGCTACCGTATATAACACTACGTTCCGGCGTCCATTGCGGGCGCCGGAACGTACAGTATTTGAAAAATCGGTTGAAGTCCTCAGACGGTTCCTGGTGGCTAGCACCTTTAAACTCGCACAGGGATGTTGACCGACGAGTCAGTATTTAGGCCGACAGTTCGATGCGTCCCTTGCCACGGCGGGCAGCCAGGATGGCGCGGCCGGCACGGGTACGCATACGAAGGCGGAAGCCGTGCTTCTTGGCTCGACGGCGGTTATTCGGCTGAAAAGTCCGCTTGCTCACGTTAGTTACTCCAGTGGATCAAAGGTGCGCCCACCCGATCAAAAAGGGGAAGAACTGGCCGACGCTAAGTTTTGTATATGTCCGCTGCTCTCAGCTCCTGATGCGCACGGCGCCGGGAGGTTCAATGAGGTCGAAAAGCGGACACAAAGGACTTCACAACGTTAGGGCAAAAAGCCACCCCCAGTCAAACTGGAAGGTACAAGCAAGGCTGTCCCCAACTGTGGTTAACCCCTTGTTTCTGCCTGTGGATGAAGTGGGTCACAAGGCCGGTTTTTGAACAACAACGGTGTAATTATCCACAAGGCACTTCCCAGCTATCTTCTGGCCTTTTCATCCCCTAGAGTGGCCCAGTAGCCGATTATCCACGGTCTGTGTATAACCCTGTGGATGAAGCTGAACCAGAACCCTGGTTTCACGCTTGTGGCTGCAGGTAATGCAGGCAAGCAAGTTTGAGGGAACCATCCATGACAGTAGACGAAGCCAACCACGCGAATACTGTCGGAAGTTCCTGGCGCCGTGTTGTCACGCTGATGGAACAGGACCACAGGGTGTCACCCCGGCAACGTGGCTTCGTTATCCTCGCCCAGGCACAAGGGCTTATCGGCTCCACCCTCCTGGTTGCTGTTCCCAATGAACTCACCCGTGAAGTTCTCCAGACCCAGGTGAAAGATGCGCTCGACGACGCCCTCCGCAATGTCTTCTCCGATGACATCCGCTGCGCGATCGACGTCGACACAGATTTGGTTCCCCTCCACACGGAACCGGAACCCGTCGTCGAACTTTCCCTCTCCGCTGATGCGGCCGTGGAACTCAAACCGCAGCCCATGTTGCCCAGCACTTCCCACGAATTCGGCCGCCTGAACCCGAAGTATGTTTTTGACACGTTTGTGATCGGTTCCTCCAACCGCTTCGCCCACGCCGCTGCGGTAGCCGTGGCTGAAGCTCCCGCCAAGGCATACAACCCGCTCTTCATCTATGGCGATTCCGGTCTGGGTAAGACCCACCTCCTCCACGCGATCGGCCACTACGCGCGGCGCCTGTACAGCGGGATCCGGGTCCGCTACGTGAACTCCGAGGAATTCACGAACGACTTCATCAACTCCATCCGCGACGATGAGGGCACAAGCTTCAAGACCACGTACCGGAACGTCGACGTCCTGCTCATTGATGACATTCAGTTCCTGGCGGGGAAGGACCGGACGCTGGAAGAGTTCTTCCACACGTTCAACGCCCTGCACAACAACAACAAGCAGGTTGTCATCACCTCTGACCAGCCGCCCAAACTGCTGGCAGGGTTTGAGGACCGGATGAAATCGCGGTTCGAGTGGGGCCTCCTTACGGATATCCAGCCACCCGAACTTGAGACGCGTATTGCAATCCTCCGGAAGAAAGCACTGAGCGAGGGACTATCCGCGCCGGACGATGCCCTCGAGTACATCGCCTCCAAGATCTCAAGCAACATCCGTGAGCTGGAAGGCGCCCTCATCCGCGTCACTGCCTTCGCCAGCCTCAACCGCCAGCCCGTTGACGTAGGCCTTGCCGAAATGGTGCTGAAGGACCTGATCACCGACGATGGCGCCCAGGAGATCACGTCGAGCCAGATCCTTACCCAGACAGCTGACTACTTCAAGCTCAGCATGGAAGAACTTTGCAGCAAGTCCCGCACCCGGACTCTGGTGACCGCACGCCAGATCGCCATGTACCTCTGCCGCGAACTGACCGACATGTCCCTGCCCAAAATCGGGCAGGAGCTGGGCGGCCGCGACCACACCACGGTGATCCACGCCGACCGCAAGATCCGCGAACTGATGGCCGAGCGGCGTGTGATCTACAACCAGGTCACCGAACTGACCAACCGGATTAAGCAGCAGCAGCGCAACTCCTGACCGGGACCGACGTCCGCAACTCCTACCTTATTAACAGGGGCATGTGGATAAGCCTGTGGATAGTTAAGGGGACAACCCCGGTCGATGGGCTTAAAACCCTTAAGCCATCTGTGGATCAGCGAAACAGCCGAAAAAGTTGTCCCCATCCACACCCTGTTTAAAACCTGCTCCACCCACAATCCATGAACAGGGCAGAACAGCGGAACCACACCGCAGGATCAGGTTATCCACAGTTTCCACAGCAGTTATTAACACTACTAATCCCAAAAAATTGAAATTCCCTCAAACAACAATTTCCTGACCTGTCCCTTCCGGACGCCAAACCCCCAGCTTGAACCACCATGACGCCAACCGGGGATGGGTTAATCCCGGATCTTCGGGCTAAGCTGTCAGCAGCGCTCCCATCCTTGGGACTTTCTGTGGTGGCCCATGTGAAAACCATGCAGGTCCGGCGGTGGGGGCACATGGGTTTGGGGACCTTCAGCCTGGAGCTCCCGATCAGAAACGACAGCAGCAATGAAAGGCGGCACCCTTCCGTGAAGTTCAGAGTCGAACGGGACGTCCTGGCAGAAGCCGTCACATGGACAGCCCGGTCGTTGTCTCCGCGGCCGCCAGTCCCCGTACTCTCCGGACTTTTGCTCAAGGCCGAAGCCGGAACCGTCAGCCTGTCGAGCTTCGATTACGAAACCTCCGCGCGGCTCGAGATCGCTGCAGATATCACGGACGCAGGAACCATCCTGGTCTCCGGCCGGCTCCTGGCAGACATCTGCCGCAGCCTTCCGTCCGCTCCCGTGGACATCGAGACTGACGGCAACAAGGTCACGCTCACATGCCGTCGCAGCAGTTTTCACCTTGCGACGATGCCGGAGGCTGAGTACCCGCCCCTCCCAGCCCTGCCCGCCATCAGCGGCACAGTCTCGGGAGATGCCTTCGCCCAGGCCGTTTCACAGGTGATTATCGCTGCGAGCAAAGACGACACTCTGCCCATCCTCACTGGCGTTCGGATGGAAATTGAAGACGACCTCATCACGCTGCTGGCAACCGACCGTTACCGTCTAGCCATGCGCGAAGTGCCCTGGAAGCCGGTCACTCCCGGCATCTCCACGAGTGCACTGGTCAAGGCCAAAACCCTCAACGAAGTAGCCAAGACCCTTGGCGGCAGCGGTGACATCAACCTGGCCCTGGCGGACGATGACAGCCGGCTTATCGGTTTCGAAAGCGGAGGACGCACCACAACGTCCCTGTTGGTTGATGGTGACTACCCCAAGATCCGCTCACTTTTCCCCGACACCACGCCGATCTACGCAACGGTGCGGACTCAGGAGCTTGTTGAAGCGGTCCGTCGTGTTTCCCTGGTTGCAGAGCGGAACACTCCGGTGCGGCTTGCCTTCAGCCAGGGGCTGCTGAACCTCGACGCCGGCACCGGCGAGGACGCGCAGGCCTCCGAAGAACTTGAAGCGCAGCTCACGGGAGAGGACATCACCGTCGCCTTCAACCCGCATTATCTGGTGGAAGGCCTGAGCGTGATTGAAACGGCGTTTGTCCGGTTCTCCTTTACGACCGCCCCCAAGCCGGCCATGATCACGGCTCAACGCGAGGCCGACGGCGAAGACCAGGATGACTACCGGTATCTCGTGATGCCAGTACGCCTTCCCAACTAGAACCATCAGCGCAGAAAAGGGTTTCCCATGCACATCGGACTAATCGGCCTTGGCAAAATGGGTTTCAACATGCGCGAACGGCTTCGTCAGGGCGGCATTGAAGTCACAGGTCTGGATCGAAACCCCGAGATTACCGATGTAGCGTCCGTCGATGAGCTCATCGCAGCCGTACCTGCACCGAGGATTATCTGGGTTATGGTTCCGGCCGGCGAGATTACAGATTCGGTAATCACGGACCTCAGGGACAAGCTGGAAGCCGGAGACCTGGTCATAGACGGCGGAAACTCCCGCTTCACTGAAGACCAGAAGCATGCGGCTTCCCTTGCCAAAAAAAGCATTCACTTCGCTGATTGCGGAGTGTCCGGTGGCGTGTGGGGACTGAAGAACGGCTACGGCCTGATGGCCGGCGGCGACGCGGCCGACATCGAACGGGCCATGCCGGTTTTTGATGCGCTGCGGCCCGAAGGCGAACGCGCCGACAGCTTCGTTCACGTGGGCGGGGTGGGAGCCGGGCACTACGCCAAGATGGTGCACAACGGGATCGAATACGGCCTGATGCAGGCTTACGCCGAAGGCTACGAACTGCTCGCGGCCAAGGATATCGTCGCGGATCTGCCGGGCACGTTCCGTGCCTGGCAAAAAGGCACAGTGGTGCGCTCCTGGCTCCTGGACCTCATGGTCAAAGCCCTGGACGAAGATCCAGGCCTGGCCTCCATTGATGATTACGTCGAGGATTCAGGCGAAGGACGCTGGACTGTTGAAGAGGCAATTGCGAACGCTGTCCCGGCGCCTGCAATTACGGCAGCTCTCTTTGCGCGCTTCTCCTCCCGGGAGGACAACTCTCCGGCTATGAAGATGGTTTCCGCCCTGCGCCAACAGTTTGGCGGCCACGCCACCCGCCCGGCCAAATAAGGGTGGTACGCCGCCCCCAAGGATTCTGAAAAAGCGTGTACCTACAGCACCTTTCCCTGACTGATTTCCGCAGCTATGCCCAGGTGGACCTGACCTTAGAACCAGGGATCACCGTGCTGTTGGGTTCCAACGGCATCGGAAAAACGAATCTGATGGAAGCCATCGGTTATCTCGCCACTCTCAGTTCCCACCGCGTGAGCTCGGATGGTCCGCTCCTTCGTTTCGGTGCAGACCGGGCATTGATCCGGGCAAAGCTGGTCCGGGGTGATCAGTCAACGGTCCTTGAGCTTGAGATCAACGCCAGCCGGGCAAACAGAGGAAGAATTAACCGCAGCAACCCGGTGCGCTCCAGGGATCTGCTGGGAATCTGCCAGACAGTCCTCTTCGCTCCCGAAGACCTGGCGCTGGTCAAAGGTGACCCTTCAAACCGCCGTCGCTTCCTAGATGAACTTCTCGTCAGCCTTTCGCCTCGTCATGCTGGAACCCGCAGCGACTACGACCGCGTGCTGAAACAGCGCAACGCCCTCCTGAAGTCTGCCCGGACTGGCAGATTCTCGTCCGGGCATGAAGCAACACTTGATGTCTGGGATCAGCATATGGCTAGGGCCGGCGCTGAACTCCTGCATGCCAGGCTTGAACTCGTTGAGCGGCTCCGGCCCCATCTGAGGAGTGCCTACGAGCAACTGACTGACGGGGCAAAAGCGGCAGGAGCCGTGTATCGCTCAACACTGCTGAATCAACTGGACGACGACGGCGCCACCTCAGTTTCGGGAACCGCCCCTGCGGAGACCGGGCTTGCGGCTGAGGACCTGGGGACCCTGTCGGTTGATGAACTGGCCGACCGCTACGTTAAAGCCTTTGCCGCTTCGCGCCGCAAGGAACTTGAGCGCGGAATTTCCCTGGTGGGGCCACATCGGGACGAACTGGAGTTGGTTCTTGGTGAGGCACCGGCGAAGGGATACGCCTCCCACGGGGAAACCTGGTCCATGTGCCTGTCACTGAGGTTGGCTTCGTACTACGTGATGCTGGATGACACCCGGACCGGCGGGTCCGCCCCCATCCTTATTCTCGATGACGTTTTTGCCGAGCTGGATGTACAGCGTCGGCGTAAACTGGCTGCAATCGTCAGCGGCGCCGAGCAAGTGCTGGTTACAGCCGCCGTCGACGCCGATATTCCGGAAGAGTTGACTGGGCGGCGGGTGAAAGTCATCCCAGGAGGAATCGATGAATAGGGACGACAAGAGTGCCGGCGGCCTGCAACCGGGCCGCGACCCCGATGAAATCGATGCTGCCCAGGTGGCACTTAATCGGATGAGGGAAGCCGCGGCCGCCAGGGGCGAAATCCGACGTGCCGCTCCCCGCGCCGGCGGCAATCTGCAGAAACCAGGGCGCAGCGAGAGGGGAACCCGAGGGTTCACCCAGTTCCACGGAACAGGCCGCGATCCTTTAGGCCTCGGCAAAGTGGTGGGACGGCTGGTCGCCGAACGCGGTTGGACTTCCCCCGTGGCCGTGGGTTCAGTCATGGCTGAATGGGCCACCCTCGTCGGCCCGGAGATTTCTGCGCACTGCACGCCCGAAAGTTTTACTGATACCACGCTGCACGTCAGATGCGATTCCACGGCCTGGGCAACCCAGCTTCGCCTCCTCAGCATCAGTCTGCTGGAGAAGTTCCGGACCGAACTGGGCGATGGAGTGGTGACAAGCATCAAGGTACTTGGCCCGGCAGCGCCAAGCTGGCGCAAGGGCGGACGCACTGTGAACGGACGCGGACCGCGCGATACCTACGGATAAGCAACATGCGTTGTGTGGCCGTACCGGCATGATTGGTGCCCCAGGCCGCTGTCCAGACTCTTGAAAAATGCACAAACGGCGTGTAGGGCGCTTCAAAGGCCCCAAGCCGTATAGGCACCCATTCGGTGGAGTGTTCGGCCCTTCCAGCATGGATCAATGGCTTCTCGTGGGCAGCTTGGGTCCGGACGGGGCGCCCAAATGCGGGATTGAGCGCGGTTACACGGTAGAATGGTCGGAGATAACTGGACGCCGGTGAAGCGTTGACTGAGTCCGTTTTCCTGCGTGTTCCAGCGTTGCGGGGGGCGGTCGGCCAGTCAGCCGAGTAGCCGGCGTCAACAGTGACGTGCCTGTTGGCGGCTGCAATCTCCCTTGGAGAGGGCAACGGCCGGCCATCATCGATTACAGAGGAGTCGAAAGCGCCTGTGTCTAACGACAATACAGAAACCCTGACAGCGGAGTTCGCAGAAGAGATTCCTAATCCGGATACACCGGTGGAGAAGGCGACTCCAAGGGAATACGGCGCCAGCGACATCACTGTCCTCGAAGGCCTTGAGGCGGTTCGTAAACGGCCCGGTATGTACATCGGTTCAACCGGCCTCCGGGGCCTCCACCATCTTGTGTACGAAGTGGTGGACAACTCCGTCGATGAGGCGCTGGCTGGTTATTGCACGCACATCGAGATCACACTGCAGGCCGACGGCGGCGTCAAGGTAGTGGACGACGGCCGCGGCATCCCGGTTGACATGCACCCTACGGAAAAGAAGCCCACCGTGGAGGTCGTTATGACCATCCTGCACGCCGGCGGCAAGTTCGGCGGTGGCGGGTATGCAGTATCAGGTGGCCTGCACGGCGTGGGCATCTCCGTGGTGAACGCACTTTCGAGCCGCGTGGATACAGAGGTCCGCAGGCAGGGCCATGTCTGGCGGATGTCCTTCGCTGACGGCGGTAAGCCCCAGGGCGGACTGGTGAAAGGCGAAGAAACCGACACCACCGGAACGACTCAAACGTTCTACCCGGATGCCGGCATCTTCGAATCAACGGTGTTTGATTTTGAGACCCTGCGCGCCCGGTTCCAGCAGATGGCCTTCCTCAACAAAGGCCTTCGCATCACCTTGACGGATGAACGCCAGGCCGCTGCCGGCGTTGACGAGGCCGGGGACCTGAACCTGGATACCGTCGTTACCGAGGGCGAAATCGCTGCTGAGCACCGCACGGTGGTCTACCAGTACAACGACGGACTGCTTGACTACGTGAAGCACCTGAACTCCAGCAAGAAGGTTGATGTAGTCCACGAGGACGTCATCGCCTTCGAGACCGAGGACACAGAGCGGCACATCGCCGTCGAGATGGCCATGCAGTGGACCACAGCGTACTCCGAAAGCGTCCACACTTACGCCAACACCATCAACACCCATGAGGGCGGCACCCACGAAGAGGGATTCCGTGCAGCAATGACCTCCCTCATCAACCGCTACGCCCGTGAAAAAAGCATCATCAAGGAAAAAGAAGAAAACCTTACGGGTGACGACATCCGCGAAGGCTTGACGGCTGTCATTTCAGTCAAGCTCGCAGAGCCCCAGTTTGAAGGCCAGACCAAGACCAAGCTGGGAAATTCCGAGGTCAAGGGATTTGTGCAGCGCGTGGTCACGGACCAACTCGGGGACTGGCTGGAGCGGAACCCTGGCCCTGCCCGGGACGTGATCCGCAAAGCCATTTCCGCCGCCCAGGCGCGCATGGCTGCCCGCAAAGCACGCGACAATGCGCGCCGCAAGAGCCCCCTGGAATCATTCGGCATGCCGGGAAAGCTTTCCGACTGCTCTTCGAAGGATCCGGAAAAGTGCGAGGTTTACCTCGTGGAGGGTGACTCAGCAGGCGGTTCGGCCAAGCGAGGCCGGAACCCCGAAACCCAGGCCATCCTGCCGCTTCGCGGAAAGATCCTGAACGTTGAACGCGCCAGGCTGGACAAGGCACTCGGCAATAACGAAGTGCAGTCGATGATCACTGCCTTCGGCACAGGCATCGGCGAAGACTTCAACCTTGCCAAGCTTCGGTACCACAAGATCGTCCTGATGGCGGATGCTGACGTTGATGGCCAGCACATCACCACCCTCCTGATGACGCTTCTCTTCCGCTACATGCGCCCGTTGATTGAAAACGGCTTCGTGTATCTGGCGCAGCCGCCGTTGTACAGGATCAAATGGTCCAACGCTCCCCACGACTACGTCTACAGCGACCGGGAACGCGACGCCAAGCTGGTATCCGGTCAGGCCGCCGGCCGGAGGATTCCGAAGGACAACGGAATCCAGCGCTACAAGGGCCTGGGCGAAATGGACTACACCGAGTTGTGGGACACCACCATGGACCCGGACCGGCGAACACTGCTCCAGGTAACCATGGAGGATGCAGCAGCGGCCGACCAGACTTTCTCGGTTTTGATGGGCGAGGATGTTGAATCACGCCGGAATTTCATTCAGCAGAACGCCAAGGACGTCAGGTTCCTCGATATCTAGACCTTTTAGGCCCTGATTATTCTTGAACCGACATATACCTGAAACGGAATTAACGAACCATGAGTGATGAAACACCCGAAGTTCCCGGCGAGTCCGGTGACGCCTTGGAACCCGTTATTGAGGGCAATGTGCTGATCGACCGTGTTGAGCAGGTGGACCTGCAGACGGAAATGCAGCGGTCCTACCTTGACTACGCCATGGCCGTCATTGTCGGTCGCGCGCTCCCCGACGTGCGGGATGGCCTCAAACCTGTCCACCGCCGGGTTCTGTACGCAATGTTCGACGGCGGCTACCGCCCGGACCGCTCCTTCAACAAGTGCGCCCGCGTAGTCGGCGAAGTGATGGGCCAGTACCACCCGCACGGTGACACGGCCATCTACGATGCTCTGGTCCGCCTGATCCAGGACTGGACCATGCGGTACCCGCTGGCTTTGGGCCAGGGTAACTTTGGTTCGCCCGGCAACGACGGCGCAGCTGCTCCGAGGTACACGGAAACCAAAATGGCTCCGCTGGCCATGGAAATGGTCCGGGACATCGACGAGGAAACCGTCGATTTCCAGGACAACTATGACGGCAAGAACCAGGAACCCACTATCCTGCCGGCGCGGTTTCCCAACCTGCTGGTCAATGGCTCCTCGGGCATCGCCGTCGGCATGGCCACCAACATCCCGCCGCACAACCTCCGCGAAGTTGCCGACGGTGTTCAGTGGTACCTGGCCAACCCCACGGCCAGCCGAGAGGAACTCCTCGAGGAACTGCTGCTGCGCATCAAGGGCCCAGATTTCCCCACCGGCGCGCAGATTCTGGGCCACCGGGGTATTGAGGACGCCTACCGGACCGGCCGGGGTTCCATCACCATGCGTGCCGTGGTCAACGTGGAGGAACTCCAGGGACGAACCTGCCTGGTAGTCACCGAGCTGCCCTACCAGGCCAACCCGGACAACCTGGCCATCAAGATCGCTGAGCTGGTCAAGGACGGCAAGATCCAGGGAATCGCTGACCTCCGTGATGAAACCTCGGGACGCACGGGTCAGCGCCTGGTTATTGTGCTCAAGCGCGACGCCGTGCCGAAGGTGGTGCTGAACAACCTTTACAAGCACACGCAGCTGCAGGACAACTTCTCTGCGAACATGCTGGCCATCGTCGATGGCGTGCCGCGGACGCTGAGCCTGGATGCCTTCATCCGCCACTGGGTGACCCATCAGCTCGATGTCATCGCCCGCCGCACGCGTTACCGCCTGCGCAAGGCCGAGGAGGAAGCGCACATCCTGCGTGCACTCCTGAAGGCGCTGGATATGCTCGACGAAGTCATCGCACTGATCCGGGCGTCCAACACAACGGAAGCGGCTCGCGATGGGCTGATGCAGTTGCTGGACATCGACGAACTCCAGGCGCGCGCCATCCTGGACATGCAGCTCCGCCGGCTCGCAGCCCTGGAACGTCAGAAGATCCAGGACCGCCACTCCGAACTTGAAGCCCTCATCACCGAGTACAACTCCATCCTGGCCTCCGAGGAGCGTCAGCGGGAGATCATCAGCAACGAGCTGGCCGAGATCGTAGCCAAACACGGTGACGACCGCAGGACCCACATCCTGATGGGATTCGACGGCGACATGTCGATGGAAGACCTCATCCCCGAAGAGGAAATGGTGGTCACCATTACGCGCGGCGGCTACGTCAAGCGCACCCGCAGTGACAACTACCGCTCCCAGCAACGTGGCGGCAAGGGAATCAAG